>NZ_CP174320.1:2097500-5263272 GCF_052467695.1 Microbulbifer maximicatervae (SeqCode) | reverse complement strand
TCCAGACTGTGGAAATCCGCGTAAAACAAAACCCCTGCAAGTTTCCCTGTTGTTTGGATAGGGTGAAATACTTTTACTACCGGGCAGCACCTGCGCTGCCATGTGAGTCGTGCGCGATCCCGGAGCCGTGCCAGCTTGGAACACTGGAGGCGCCCATAGGGTAGTGTGGGACAGCCCTACCGGTGGTCTAAACCGGTATAGTGGTTTATCAGGCTTCTAATTCGAAAAAGGGCAGTCTAATAGGGCGGCCCTTTTTAGTGCCTGCGCTTGTACTCTAGCTTAGCTGGCGAGTCTTCTATTAGGAATTCCTAAAGGTAGCTGTCATTTAAATTACTGTAACAGCTATACATTGGTGAGGTAATTTAGTGTCCTCTTTTCACTCCAACATTAAAGCTATAAACAAACGATATATCGCTATTATTGAGCTCTTCCTCAAGAACTGGGTTAAAAGAAAATTTATTTTTTATAGAGTCAGGAATTATTCTTTTGGTAATAAAATGGCGCATGCAGAGGATGCTGTTTTCGCTAGCTGCTGAGTATATTGCGTTTAGTAGGGAAACAAAGCTCTTTTCATCAAGATAAGCTGAGACGTCAGAAATGGAGAATTTATCAATTTTATTTTCACAGTTGTATAAATATTGTTCTATCGGTGAGGTTACTATTTCTATGGCTGTTTTATCTAGTGCTCCCTTAATTACTGGGTAGTTATTTTTTTCCAAATATAAAGGCATTCCATATTCGGGGTTGTATTTTCCAGTTAGCAGGAATGTCATAAAGAAATTGTCGAGAACCAGGTGGTTCATTAGAGAGTGGTCCATTCTGCCTAATAAATACTCAGAGATTGACACTTCTTGTGGGATGTGTTCGTAGAACCCAGGATCTTTAAGGAAAGTTCTGAAGAAATATTTATTGGTAAGGAAATGCAAAAATGTTTTCCAGGTTGGGGTATTCCATTTGTTTTTAACAAACTCACGCTGTTCTTCAATGCTTTTTAGGTGAGTTAGAGTTTTTATTTTGCTGGGTCGAATAACTTTAATGATCATACTGATTAACTTGAAGTGCTTTTCGAAAGCGCCTTCATAAATAAACCCTTTTTCAATGATATTTATGTTGTTTGACCAAAATAACTCCGCCTTTTTTGATAAAGAGGATTTTATGTTGTCATAGATGTTTAATCTCTTTTTGCATGGAAGTATTCCTGAGAACCTTAAAAATTCCTCATAATTTAATTTCTGGATGCCAATTTTTTTTAGTTCCAAGAGATAGTTTTGGCTGGGATTCAAGTCAATGGCGGTTATTTTTTTGGGATTACCCAGTAGAAGGCTTAATACGCGATCTCCACCGCCAGTAACACATAAAATACTATCATTTTCATTGATATTTAGAGCTTTAAGCTCTGATCTTGAATCTTCATTTGGCCCTGAGTAACTGATTCTGTTTGCATAATGGGAAAGTGATATGTCACTAGGTTTGTTCATGGCATACCTGATCGGGCTGAATTTAGTTACGCTTGATTTAAAAAATAGTCCACCACTTTGGTCGGATAACTCTTGCTATTACGCCATTGATTCTGAACAGGGTGACCTAAGACTCTTTGGCTATTTGCGCTGCAAAACCTGAAGTCACTGTTTAAAAATGGTCCATTTTGCATTCTATTAATAATCTTAAGTATCCGCCTTTCTTTTTCTGGTAGGCTACATAACAATACGTGGCTGTCTTGAATTTGCCTTAAATCTAGCTCAAAGTAATCGCGATTAAACTTAACGAATTCGTCGATTGTCATTGGGTTAGAGTCGGCAATATTAAAGTATTGGTTTTTTGTGAGTTCATGGTTGTTTGAAATCTTTAATATTGCATCACAGCAAGTGTCAACCGGAATGACATTGATAAGGCAGTTTGGAAGATATTTTAGGTGAATGGGGGGCTGTACATTCTGTTCTTTTAGTCTATTTAGCAGTTTTACATATTCATAATAACCGGACTGAGAGTTTGTGTAGCCAGTCACCGAGTCTCCTAGGACAATAGTTGGCCTATAGATGGTGTATTCCAGGTTTTTGGACTTTGCGATTAAGTTCTCTGCTGCATTTTTGGTGTAATCATAAGCATTAAAAAATTCTTTAGGTTGATAGAGTTTTTCCTTTATGGTTACTCCGCTGGCATGATCTTTACCGGCAATAAAACTGGTTGATATTTGGTTGAACCGACATTTTGCTGCTACAGCAACCTCTATTAATCGTTCCACACCGATAACATTTGTATTAATGCTTTGTTGTAGGTTGCTATAGCTATAGCGCATGTCAGCTGCACAATTCCAAATTGAACCAATGTGTAGAGAGAGTAGTTGTCTGTAAGACCTAGAACTTAAGCTGAGCTTTGGCCTGTTCAAGTCTCCTGAAATGATTATAAGTCGGTCGAAATCATTTTTCGAAAGTTTGTAAATAGGATTGGCAAAACTATTTCTTTGTTTTAGTTGCTCGAATCGATCATGAATATCATTTCGCGCAATTAAAACTACATTAAAACCTTTTCGTAATAATCCCCATGTTAAGTACTGGCCTATAAAGCCAAGACCACCAACAACCAGTTGTATTCTTTTCAGGTCTTGTATTTCTGATAATTTTTCAAAGGTATGCTGGCTTTCTTTCATTGATCCATACGAACCAGTCATAGTGGTGAATTAGATGTGTGTTTCTTTAGCCCAAAAGAATTATTCTCCTTGAGAGTTACTTTTACTTTTTTACTGTGGAATATAAAAATTTGGTCTGGTGTCGGGTGTATCTTGAGGGTGCTTATGATTAACACAACTAAGCTATCCATCTATTTAACAAGGTCTATAGGCTCGCTGTGAAGTCAAACGATGGTAATAAGTGGTAGTCGTATCATGGTGATGTTATCCATTGCGAAAGTTGTACCAATAACTCGAGCTATGAATTTTCAGTAGAGTACCGTTGAGTAATTGTAGTACATCTGAGTATTTGGCCGTAGATTGACTGTAGATTCTCTATTTTTACTGTCCCCGTCATAAACGGATCTGGCATCACTGTAGGAGACTTGAATTTATTCTTCCGCTAAAGCGTCTTCTTATAGACGATTTGGAGTTTCCTGCAATCGATACTTTTGGCTATAGCTCTTATTGGATACTTCGATATGATCTATTGCTTGTTTTGGTTTCAAGATTTTCCCATGTAGTTTTAAAAGCGATTTCATATGGGGGGCAGTGATCTAAGGATCGAATAGGCTCGCGAAATTACTCAGGGTTAGTTTGTTGGATATTCCCTCTACTGGAGAGACGTTAGCTTAGATGCCAAAAAGCTTGCCTGGTTCTCATTTTTTGAACACGTTCTGAATAAAGCTTGCTGTAAGCGGCTGAAATGAGAATTGGTGAGTAAGATTGGTCAAAACCGGTAAAAGGAGAATTACCAGTGAATCGACTAAGGAATGTTATAGCAAAGTTAATGGCGTTGGGTATTTTGAGCCTAATGGGGGGGTGTTCAAAGGATGCGGAAATAACAGTAGGAACTAAAGTACTTGATCAACAACATATAGCTGCACGGATTGATGGCCAGGAGGTCAGCGTGGAGGCCTTGGATAAGGAGCTCCAGCTTGTGTTGTATGATATTGCTGAAATGGAGCATAAATTACGTCTCAACAAGCTGCATGAAATGATTGCCAAAACAGCAAAAGATGGTCAAGAAATAGAAGTTATGCTTCCCGTTCCAGAGCCACCACGGATAGATCTTGATTATGGCGGGCGCGCCGCTCGAGGAAATCCCGAAGCGCCTATAACAATTGCTGTGTTCTGCTCCTTTCAATCTCCCCACTGTAAATCCTTTCAGCCAACCTTGAGGCGTTTGTTGAGTGACTATTCTGGTTGGGTTCGCCAGGTAAATTTTGATTTTCCCCTTAAGTTCCATCGGGAGGGTATCAAAGCTGCTATTTCGGCTAAGTGCGCTGGTGAGCACAATATTTTTTGGGAATATCACGACGCCTTATACGCAAAAACTCCAAACCTTGGTGAGAAATCTTACTCCCAGACCGCAAGCAGTTTACTGATCGATGACAAGCAATTTAAAACCTGTATTGGAGATATGAATTATAAAGAAGTTGTTCTTGGGGATCAGGAAATTGCTTTAGGGCTTGGCCTTACAAATGTGCCGGTTGTTTTTATAAACGGTTTGTATCTAAAGGGCGCACGATCATTTGAGCAATATTCTTACTGGATAGAAAAGGAACTAATCAGGCTTGATATAGATCCTCAGCAAAAATATACATGGAAACAACAAAAAGATACTAAAAATCAATTACCTGTTACGGATCTACCTCTTGCCCTGGTAGGAGTTAGTGAATCGAGTATAGAGAATAAGTCCAAAGCTTTAATAGAAGTAAATGGGCAGAAGGCACAGAATTTTTCACTGGGGCAGTCTGTTCTTAAAGATATCTTTCTGAAGCGTTTGAAAGGGCACTATGCCGTTATTGATAATCAGGGCTCCCTGGAGCGTCTGCTATTGCAAGGTGAAGAAGGTAATATTATCCCTTTAACTTTGTCCCATCAGCACGATGAGGAGCTGCGCAAACGTATTGAACTGCCTCAGGGAGAAAACGGTAAAAAACTAATCGAGCCGGCTGGTGTCTTGACTCTTGGGCAAGAGTGGTTGGCGAAGCAACTCGAACAACGAGAATTCTTGGAGGCTAAATTTATTGAGGCGGAGCTGGAAGTTGAGGGCCACCATTTGATGCGCTTGGAGGGTGTGGCTAACAATGAGTTCTTTACTGCACTTGGGTTCGAGGAAAACGATGTGCTGTTGAGAGTCAATGACAGTTGGGTCCACAGTGGTCAGAATGAGCTGTGGAATGCTCTTACCAGTGGAAAAGTAATTGATGTCGCCTTTATGAGAAAAGGTTTGCCGCATAGATTGCAGTATGTGGTTGAAGAGAATGGTTACTTTGATGAGGATTTAGGTAAGTGAATTGATTAGGGCCCGCAGTATATTATTGCGGGCCCTGAATTTACCGAGCAGTAAAAGTTACTTATTTATCCGGATTTCCTTGCCACAGTAGATCAGCAACAATATTTTGTCCTTGAATGCTTGGGTGGAAACAGTCCCCACCATCAATATCATCTTTATTAAACTGAAAAGTCCCGGCATTTAACTCATCCTCACCGGTATATTCAGCAACAACTTCTACCCCATTCATACCGTTGTAACTTTCTGCTTCCTCAACAAGGATTTCATTATAACGTTGTTGGGCTGCGGCTATTCCGTTATAACGAGTAGCAAAGCTCTCTCCATTCATCGAGCCGCCATTTGTTGCAATTCGGCAAATTCCGAAAGTCGACCAGACACTCTCGCAATCTACGCGGGAATTACCGCTTTGCTTATCCAGACCAGCTGCCCGGAGATCGTGTACTCGTGGTACTGAGCCGAGTACTATCGTTGAACCGTTAGGGAGACCATCGACTAATTTGTCCAGTCCAGCTTGAACTGCCGAGCGCCACTCGCTATCGGTGTAGAGTGGATCGTTACAGTTGGCTGGATCGACGCATTCCCGGTTACAGATGTCATTACCGCCCAATACTACCTCGACATGATCAGGTAAATTACTTTGGGATAGAATCCGATCGGCTTGAGTGGAGAAGTTGTCGCCTCCACTACGCATCTCAGCACCGGATTCCGCTGCGCTTTTATTGGCAGCCATATTGGGGTAGTTAACTTTATATTTATCGTGAACACTCTCCACTGAATTGTCGTCGCCGTCAAACCAGGAATGCTCGGGTTGGTCTCCGCCGAGAAGACAAAACAGGTCCCAGAAATACTTATTGCGGGTACAGTCTGCACCGAATGCCATGGTAATACTGTCACCCGCAGCAACAGACTTGGAGGGGGCTGCCATTGCTGGCTGTATCGACAAGATGCCCAAACAGAGCGTTACTAGAACTCCATATTTATTCAACATTGTATTTTCTCCCACACCGACTTTCGCCGTAAGTTGTTATCGTTTTATTCACTGCTCCGGTAAACGAGAAGGAGTGTAGGACGCACTCAGATATTGTGAGTGGTGAATGCTTGAGACCCTTTGGTCAGTTATCAATAAATTGAAGTCTGTTAGAGTTTTGTCGCCAAGAGCATTGATTACTTTATTGGCGTTTCAAAGCTTTAGTTTTTCTGGCACAGTTTTATGCCATCTGTTCTTCTTCTGGTGCTTCCACTATACTGCGCTCTACTTGTCGGAGTGCCTGTGGGCTGAGATCGCTGTTGCGAGATCCGTTGAACCTGATCGGGGTAACCCCCGCGTAGGGAACAAGATCTGAAGTCGCCTGTTTTGTTACAGTTTGGCGTCTTTTCTCTTTGTATGTGCCCTGGATGCTGCGACCTTTAAATTTCCAAGTTTTAAGGTTACGCATGTCTGAGATCATTGAACAATCCGGTAAAGCCGGAAAGTCCTCCCGCGCTGCCAGTCGCGATTCCGCTAAAGAATTTCTTGAGAATCTCACGGTTCAGTCTTTCCCTAACTCGAGCAAGGTGTATTTGCCCGGTGAAACTGCCGACATCCAGGTTGGTGCTCGTCAGATCTGTTTGGGAGATAGTTTGGTAGGTGGGGATGCAGAGAATCCGGTGTTTGAACCCAATGAGCCCCTCACCATTTACGACACTTCGGGCCCCTATTCCGAGCCCAATTTTAAAGTGGACGTACGGGAAGGGCTGCCCAAATTGCGCCAGGGCTGGATAGAGGCCCGCAGAGATACCGAACTGCTGGACTCTCGCCAAGCGGCCTACAGCCAGAAGCGTATGGCGGACCAGGGGCTGGATCATATCCGTTTTGAAAACCTTCCCAGCCCTCGCCGAGCCAAACCGGGACAGAATGTATCTCAGATGCACTATGCCCGCCGCGGCATTATTACCCCAGAGATGGAATTTATCGCAGTGCGCGAAAATATGGGGCGAGCCAAGTTGGCAGCGGAAATGAGTGAAAGTGAGTACCAGAAGGCACGTGATGGTATTTACATCCCCGAGCAAATCACGCCGGAATTTGTGCGCCGGGAAGTTGCAGAGGGGCGGGCAATTATCCCGGCGAATATTAATCACCCGGAAGTGGAGCCGATGATTATCGGGCGCAACTTCCTGTGCAAGGTGAATGCAAATATTGGTAACTCGGCTGTGACTTCTTCCATTGAAGAGGAAGTGGAGAAACTGGTTTGGTCTACCAAGTGGGGCGCGGACACGGTGATGGATCTGTCTACCGGTGCCAATATCCACGAAACCCGCGAGTGGATTCTGCGAAACTCGCCAGTGCCCATCGGTACTGTGCCGATTTACCAGGCGCTGGAGAAAGTAAACGGAATTGCTGAAGATCTTAACTGGGATGTGTTCCGCGACACCTTGATTGAGCAGGCGGAGCAGGGGGTGGATTACTTCACTATTCATGCTGGCGTGCTTTTGCGCTATGTGCCGCTCACTGCCAAACGTATGACCGGGATTGTCTCTCGCGGTGGTTCCATTATGGCCAAATGGTGTCTCGCCCATCACCAAGAGAATTTCCTCTACACCCACTTCGAGGAAATCTGCGAGATTATGAAGGCTTACGATGTGAGCTTTAGTCTCGGTGATGGCCTGCGACCGGGCTCCATTGCGGATGCTAACGATGAAGCCCAGTTTGGCGAGCTGCACACGCTTGGCGAGCTGACTGAAATTGCCTGGAAGCACGATGTTCAGACGATGATTGAAGGCCCCGGTCATGTGGCTATCCATAAGATCAAAGAAAATATGGATGAGCAGCTGAAGCACTGCCACGGCGCACCTTTCTACACTCTAGGTCCATTGACCACGGATATTGCTCCAGGCTACGACCACATTACTTCCGGCATCGGCGCTGCACTTATTGGTACCTACGGTTGCGCCATGCTCTGCTATGTGACCCCCAAAGAACACCTGGGTCTACCCAATAAAGAGGATGTTAAAGAGGGCCTTATGGCCTATAAGATTGCGGCTCATGCCGCAGACTTGGCCAAAGGGCATCCGCGGGCACAGAAGCGCGATGACGCCCTGTCAAAAGCCCGCTTTGAATTCCGTTGGGAAGATCAGTTCAACCTCGGCTTGGATCCGGAGCGGGCACGCACCTATCACGATGAAACCTTGCCAAAGGAATCCGGCAAGGTAGCTCACTTCTGCTCCATGTGCGGCCCGAAATTCTGCTCCATGAAAATCACCCAGGATGTGCGCGATTATGCGGCCAAGCAGGAAGCGGCACAGGGCATGGAGGAAATGTCGATTAAATTTAAGGACATGGGTAGCGAGATTTATCACAAGGGCTGATGAGTATTTTGGGGGAGAGTCCTCTCCCCCAAGAATCGGATAGCAAAAGTATGGCGAGTGCATAGCGCATATCGCTGGGTGTCGATTTGGATTTGCGAAGGTAGGTGGTCTGTGACAAGCGAAACCAAAGCCAAAGTAGCTATTGCCGGTGGAGGCCTGTTAGGTCGCTTGCTCGCCTGGCGGCTCTGCCAACGGGAACTGGATATTACCCTGTTTGAAGCGGGTGATCTGTCGGCGCCAGTCGGGGGAGCTTGCTGGACGGCAGCGGGAATGATCTCACCACTGTCGGAATTGGTGCACAGCGATAAACAGGTTTACAACCTGGGGCTGAAAAGCCTTGAGCTTTGGTCTGAGTGGGTCCGGCAGCTGGAGGAGCAGAGCGGGCAGGACGTAGAATACCGCCGAGCGGGCTCAGTGCTGGTTGCTCATGGCAAGGATAAAAGTGAGCTTCTGCAATTCCTGAGGGAGCTACAGGGCAAGTTAGGCGAGTCTGCCAGGGAGCAGGTGCAGCCCCTCGATTGCAATACTTTAGCGAAATTAGAGCCCTCCTTACACGGCTTTGAACAGGGGCTTTACCTGCGGGGTGAGGCGGATATCAATAATCACCGCTTATTGCCTGCGTTACTCAGCGTATTGCGCCGAGGTGCAGTCACTCTGCGAGAGCACAGCAAGGTAAATTGCGAAGCTGGGCATATCTCTGTGAACTCGGAGCGTGAACAATTTGATTGCGTGATCGACTGCCGTGGTCTCGGTGCCAAGGGGCAGATTGAAGGCTTACGCGGTGTTCGTGGTGAGGTGATGGTGGTGGAATCTCGGGAAGTGGTTTTGCAGCGTCCAGTGCGGCTGCTCCACCCGCGCTATAAGCTCTACGCTGTACCACGCAGCGATGGACGCACAGTAATTGGCGCTACGGAAATTGAGAGCGAAGACCTGTCGCCCATTTCCGTGCGCTCCAGCATGGAGTTGTCTTCCGCGCTTTACTCCCTCAACCCGGCTTTTGCCGAGGCTCGTATTGTTGAGACCCGCGTAAATTGTCGCCCCGCCACTATGGATAATATGCCTTATATCCACAGCGAGGACGGGCTGATTAGGGTGAATGGCCTTTACCGTCACGGTTATCTTTTAGCGCCGGCAGTAGTGGAGCAAGTGGAGAATCAAGTGGCACAACAACTGTTACAGGTGGTTTGATGCAGGTACTAATTAATGGGGAAACACAAAGCCTTGAATCCCCGCTAAAACTCTCTGCGCTTTTACAGCAGCTCGGCTATCGCGGAGAAACGTTTGCCGTTGCGATCAACGGTGGATTTATTCCCCGTACGGAATATAGCAATACACAGATAAATAACGGCGATAGCCTGGATATTGTTGCTCCGGTAGTGGGGGGGTAAAGGTGAGCGATCTATTAACACTTTACGGAAAAACATTTAACAGCCGGCTTTTGGTGGGCACCGCCCTGTATCCCTCCCCAGCGATTATGCGCGAATCCGTGCAAGCCTCAGCTTCGGAAATTATTACTTTGTCTCTTCGCCGGCAAAATCCGGCACAGCAGCAGGACAATCGATTTTGGGATTATATTCGCGAGTCCGGTTGTCAGTTGTTGCCCAATACCGCCGGTTGTAAATCGCCGCGAGAAGCGGTGGAGCTGGCAAAAATGTCCCAGGAAATTTTCCAGACCGATTGGCTCAAGCTGGAAGTGATTGGCGATGATTACAATTTGCAGCCAGACCCCTTTGGTTTGGTAGAAGCTGCGCGGGAATTAATTCAGTTAGGCTTCAAGGTTTTGCCTTATTGCACAGATGACCTGGTGCTGTGTCGAAAACTTTTGGATGTGGGTTGCGAGGTATTAATGCCCTGGGGGGCTCCCATCGGTACCGGGCAAGGCCTGCTCAATAAATATAACCTGCAAACACTGCGCGAGCGCCTGAGTGATGCACCGCTTATTATCGACGCCGGAATCGGTGCGCCATCACAGGCGGCAGAAGCGCTGGAGATGGGCTTTGATGCGGTGTTATTGAATACCGCGATTGCAAAAGCCCAGGATCCGGTACTGATGGCTAATGCTTTCAAACTGGCTGTGGAATCCGGGCGCGCCGCCTTTAATGCCGGCTTGATGCTCAGGCGTCAAACTGCCAGCCCCAGCACCCCCACCCTGGATATGCCTTTCTGGCAGCAGGCAGAGAGCATATTGCAGGATTAGTATTTTTATGCGCGATCAACTCCAATTGAAAAAGCCAATTGTCTGGACCATTGCCGGCAGTGATTCCGGCGGTGGCGCTGGTATTCAGGCGGACCTGCTGACTTTTGCCGACCTCGGCTGCCATGGTTGCAGTGCTATCTCGGCCAATACTGCACAGAATACGGTGGAAGTTACTGCAATTAATGCAGTTTCCCTAGAGGTCTTGGGTTCTCAGTTACAGGCTTTACAGCGGGATCTATTTCCTGCCGCAATTAAAATCGGTCTGCTAGCGAATGCTGAACAAGTTGTTGCGGTGGCAGATTTCCTGCGCCAGCTGAAAGCGGTGCAGCCGGTTCCGGTTATTTACGACCCGGTTGCTGTTGCTACCAACGGAGCTGGGCTCACCGAAGGGAATATTACCGCAACGGTGTTGGCTCAGTTGATGCCACAATGTGATCTGGTTACTCCCAATTTACATGAATTGGAATGGCTTACCGGAGCCAGTGTCACGGGTTCGGAATCTATTGTGCAAGCTGCGCGTCAGTTGCACGCCTACGGCGGTACCGCAATTTTAGTTACCGGCGGCCATACGCAATTGCGTGCGGGAGAAGTTGCCGACTTACTGTGGGATGGTGAAAAAGCCGATTGGTTTATTGGCCGGGAAGTATCCAGTACAGGCACACATGGCACTGGCTGCACCCTGTCCTCCGCTATTGCCGCTTGCCGCGCTTTGGGCTACCCGTTGCGAGATGCCTGCGTTGTGGGTAAAGCCTATGTTCAGCGGGGCTTGCGCCGGGGAAATAATGCACATATCGGCGCTGGTGCTGGACCTGTAGGCCACTGTGGCTGGCCCCTGGATTTAATCGACTTCCCGGAGATTTTGGTGCCGGGAGAAGAGCGTGCGCTGGATTATGGCTTTGGTGCAGCCCAGCCTCTTGTTCAAGGGTTTGCCCAAACAGACTCTCAAGCATTGGGTTTATATCCGGTTGTGGATACGGTGGAGTGGTTGCAGCGCCTGGCTGAGCTGGGGGTGCGTACTTTACAGCTGCGAATAAAGAATCCGGGTGGGGACCTGCGCGTACAGATTGAGCGTGCAGTGGCTATTGGCAGGACGTATAACCTGCGCCTGTTTATCAATGATTACTGGCAGTTGGCGATTGAGTGCGGCGCCTACGGTGTGCATTTGGGCCAGGAGGATTTGCAGTCTGCTGATCTGAGGGCAATTCAAGCGGCAGGATTGAAGCTGGGTATCAGTACCCACGGCTTCTATGAATTACTGTTGGCCTACCGTTATCGCCCCAGTTACCTAGCCATTGGTGCAATTTATGCGACCAACACCAAGGATATGTCGGATCAGTTGCAGGGCGTGCAGAAACTTGCGCGAATGGCAGCACTATTGCCCGATTATCCACTCGTGGCAATTGGTGGTATTAATATGCAGCGAGCCGGTGAGGTTATCGCTAGCGGCGTTGGCAGTATCGCCGTGGTCAGCGCTATTACTCAAGCGGAAGATTACAAGCAGGCGGTTGCCGATTTTAATGTCCTGTTGAAAGGTAAGCATGCGGAAGTAGAGCCATGTTAAGTAGTAAGGAATTACAGCGTTACAGTCGCCAGATAATGTTGCCCCAAGTGGGTGAAGAGGGGCAGAAAAAACTGTCTTCTGCGCGAATTCTGATTGTTGGCTTAGGTGGGCTCGGCAGCCCGGCAGCGATGTATCTGGCCGCAGCCGGTATTGGAGAGTTGCACCTGGTGGATGGTGATCATATCGATCTCTCCAATTTACAGCGCCAGGTTTTGTACAAAACCAATCACCAGGGAAAATCCAAAGCCATGGTGGCTGCACAACAATTGGCTGCAGCCAATCCAACTATTCGCATTCACCCCCACAGCCAAATGGCGAATGAATCCTGGCTGCGTGAGCAGGTAAAACAGGTGGATCTGGTGTTGGACTGCACCGATAACCTGGAAATCCGCCATACGATCAACCGGGTTTGTTATCAGGTAGGGTGTCCGGTGGTAATGGCATCGGTGCAGGGGTTTTCCGGCCAGCTGATTAGTTTTGATTTTTCTGAAGGAAAAGGTCCCTGTTATGCCTGCCTGTTTCCGCCACAGGAGCAGGCTGAAGTCCAGAACTGCTCTACAGCAGGTGTGATCGGTCCTGCGCTGGGTGTGGTTGGTAGCATGCAGGCTCTGGAGGCCATGAAGTACCTGATGGATTTGCCGGTATCGAGCTTGAATAAATTGCACTTAATCGAGACGGAAACCTTAGCTCTGCAAACTTTGCAGCTGCCGAGCCATAGTAATTGCCCGGTTTGTAGTGCCTGACTTCTTGTGTTTTCAACGGGGGGCTCGATAAATAGTTTTATTTGGAGAGTCCCTTAGTGGCAATGTCTTGTCGCAAAATTTTCTTTCAATAGCCGGGTTAAAATTCACGCCATTTTTGTACCTTATAAATCTTACTTGTCTATATAGATAAGCTATTGGCTCGATAGCTTGTGAGAAGTGAATAAAGGTACCAAAATGGCCTTATAACCATTTTGGTGACAACAGTTTTTGGAAGAGGGATTTGTATTATGAAAAAAATCGATATTGGTATCAGTGAAAAGGATCGGGAAAAGATTGCTGCCGGTTTGAAACATTTGTTGGCAGATAGCTACACCCTTTACCTGCAAACCCACAACTTCCACTGGAATGTTACTGGGCCTCTGTTCCGCGAATTACACCTGATGTTTGAAGAGCATTACACCGAGCTGGCCACTGCAGTGGATGATATTGCCGAGCGCATTCGTACCCTCGGGGTTTCCGCTCCCGGTACCTACCAGGCCTTTGCTCAACTCAGCTCCATCAAAGAAGTTGTTGAGGTACCACCCGCGGAAGAAATGGTAAAAATTCTCACTAAAGGGCATGAGCAGGTGATCAAAACCTGTCGTGAAGTTTTAAAAGATGCCCAGGCGGGAGAAGATGAATCCACAGTTGCCCTGGTATCTGATCGTATGAGAGTTCACGAGAAAACGGCTTGGATGCTGCGCGCAACCAGCAGCCACTAGTCGCTCAAATAAGTAGAGGCACTTTTATAGACCTCAACCAGTAATCGCGGATAAAAACGCGGTTGCTGGTGCCGACAAGGTGCCTCGGCTCTTTAATAACACCCCCACCTCCTGACTCACTACTGGCGCCGATAGCGGCAGGCATTCCAGCCCATATTCCCGAACCTGGGTTTCGCACAAGCTCGGCACTGCACTAATCCCCATTCCCGCACGTACTAACTGGCCGATTGTGCTTAATTGATTAGCTTCGCAGATATAGTGAACTCCTTTGCCACTTTGCCCGAAGGCCTCATCGGTCCAGCGCCTCACTGCTGAGCCGCGGTTCATAGCAATAAAAGGAAAACTGGCCAGGTCACTCCAGCGCACTTTTCCTTTTTCGCTGAGGGGGTGCTGGGATGGTACGACTGCGATAAAACGATCCCGGTGTAGGGGCACAAACTCAAGCCCACCTAAATCCTCGGGGCGAAAACTGATGCCCAGCTCTGCCCGGCCATCCTGCACCGCTTGGGTTACTCGTTCCATCACCACATCTTCCAGCAGGATATTGATTTGTGGGTATTGGCGGTGAAAATTGGCTAATAATTGGGGGAGTTGGTTGAGCGCATAGGCGGGAATTACTGCCAGGCGCAACTGCCCACGCTCCAGACGAAAGGCCTGCTGTACCGCATCCAGGGATTGATCCCAGTTGTGCAGTAGTTGTTCGGCGCGGGAGAGGAATTCCTCGCCCTCTGGGGTGAGAGTGAGTTGGCGGGCTTCTCGACTGAAAAGCGGGCCGCCAGTCGCATCCTCCAGATTACGGATGGCAATGGACAGGGCTGGCTGGGAAGTGTGCAACTGAGCGCTGGCTTGGGCCAGGCTGCGGCTGCGGGCCACTGTGACAAAGGCGCGTAGTTGTTTGATCGTGGCACTCACAGCGGCAGGTTCCTGGGGAATTGATGGATTTGGCTATGTTAACTTTTATTTAACAAATCTAAAAAAGATTAAAATAGTTTTAAGTGGTGGGGCAGGGCATGATTGCTCCCCTTGTGCCCGAGAGGGCGATTTGAAAACACAATAATGAGCCACAAGGTCTGTTGAAATGAAGGACAACTCCCAACCGCTCTGGCAACCCAGCGCAGAGGCTATTGCCGCCACCCAGATGGATGAATTTCGTCTCAGGATCAACCAGCAATATCAGCTGGATCTCAATGATTACGCGGCCTTGTACCAGTGGTCAGTAGATAATCGCGAAGCTTTCTGGCGGGAGTTGTGGGATTACACCGGAGTTATTGCTGCAGATAAGGGTGATGAGACACTCAGTAACGATTCCATGCCCGGAGCGCAGTGGTTTCCACAGGCACGCCTGAACTTTGCTGAGAACCTGCTGCGTTATCGCGATGACAAGGCTGCCCTGGTCGAGCGCCTGGAGAACGGTAGCCGCCGCGAGCTGAGCTACAAGGAGCTGTACGATCGGGTGGAGCGCCTGTCAGCGGCCCTCGTTGCCCAGGGCGTTGTTGAGGGAGATCGGGTAGCGGGGTTTATGCCCAATGTGATCGATACCGTAGTGGCCATGTTGGCCACCACCAGCCTCGGTGCTATCTGGACCTCCTGCTCACCAGACTTTGGTATCAATGGAGTATTTGACCGCTTTGGCCAGGTGCAGCCGAAAGTACTATTTGCCTGTGAAGGATACTTCTATAACGGCAAGGTTATTGATTCATTGCCGCGTCTGCGCGAGATCATGCAGCGAATCGAATCCATAGAAACTTTGGTAGTGGTACCGGTTGCGCGCTCAGAAGAGGAAACTGCTCAGGTACTAGCGGCAGAGCCGCTGGGTAAGGCGGTACTGCTGCAAGCTTTTGAGGCTGCGGCGCCGGCTCGCGAACTCTCCTTTGTACAAACAGAATTTAATCACCCCCTGTACATCATGTACTCCTCAGGTACTACTGGTGTACCCAAGTGCATCGTCCACGGAGTGGGGGGCACTTTGCTCCAGCACCTGAAGGAGCATCGCTTGCACGGCGATCTGCGCCGTGAGGATACACTTTTCTACTTCACCACCTGTGGCTGGATGATGTGGAACTGGCTGGTGAGTGGCCTGGCTTGTGGGGCGACTCTGGTGCTGTTTGATGGATCACCTTTCTTTCCTTCATCCCAAAGTCTATGGGATATGACAGATGAAGAGGGAATCAGTGTGTTTGGCACCAGTGCCAAATATATTGCTGCGCTGGAGAAGAGTGGCTGCAAACCCCGGGAGACCCACAAACTGGAGAAATTGCGTGCGGTGCTCTCCACAGGCTCTCCGCTGGCCCACGAAGGCTTCCGCTATGTCTACAGAGATATAAAAGCAGATCTCTGCTTATCCTCTATTTCCGGCGGCACCGATATTGTGTCTTGCTTTGCCCTTGGCAACCCAACTCTACCGGTCTATGCCGGTGAATTGCAGTGTCGCGGCTTGGGTATGGCGGTGGAAGTCTGGAATGATACAGGCAGTGCAGTGGTTGAAGAGAAAGGGGAGCTGGTTTGCTCCAAATCCTTCCCCTGTATGCCGATTTGCTTCTGGAACGATCCAGATGGAGCCAAGTACCGCGGTGCTTACTTTGAAAATTGGCCTGGTGTTTGGGCGCATGGGGACTATGCCGAGATTACGGCACACGGTGGTGTTGTGATCTATGGCCGCTCCGATGCAGTACTTAATCCCGGCGGTGTGCGTATCGGAACCGCAGAGATTTACCGCCAGGTGGAGAAAGTCGAGGAGGTGCTCGATAGTATCTGTATCGGCCAGCCTTGGCACGACGATGTACGGGTAGTGCTGTTTGTGGTTTTGCGAGAGGGTGTTGTACTGGACGAGGATCTGACCCAGAAAATCCGCTCCACGATTCGCGCCAATACCACGCCTCGCCATGTACCGGCGAAGGTGATCCAGGTGGCGGATATTCCTAAAACTATCAGCGGTAAGATTGTGGAACTGGCTGTGCGCAATGTGGTGGAGGGTAAACCGGTTAAAAATAAGGAGGCCCTGGCCAACCCTGAAGCCTTATCGCTATTTGAAAAGCTGCCGGAGTTGGCAGAGGAGTAAAGTTTAGTTAGGAGTAAGGGAGCGTAACCCGGCGCCATTTAGTTTGCTGCGGTTCTGCGCTACCCTTCACTTTATAAACACCAATAATTCACGGTAGAAAAACAGTCATGGTTACTTATTTGTACTGGGCAGCGGTGATTGCCCTGGTTATTGCTTCTCTTTTTATCGGCAGTCGCCTGGGCAGCCTTAAGATCGGCGCAATCGTGGCTGCGGTTTTCTTTGTTGGCGGCTGGCTTGCCTACTACTTTCACTATGAGCAGGTTTTCGTGAAGCGTTTTGGCGGGGTCATGCGTATCTCTGTGCCCGATGGGTACCGCCATATCGGCGCCACCTGGAAAGAAGATAATTTGTGGATCGAGAATTATAACCCCAAGACTAACCAGTGTATTTTCACTGAGTATTCCAAAGGAAATATTCTGGAAGGACGGGTGATTATCCAGGATTGTAATCCCTTAATGCCCAGCCAAGGCACTCAGCCATAGAAGTCCCAAACGCCGAATCGGCTTATTGGCTGCTCAATAAGTCGATTTAATTATCCAAGCTGTTGTCATCAGCTGGATATTCCAGCCTACGGAGGGAACGGATACCCGGATTTTTTGCGGAGTAGCCGCTACTGACATTGGATAAAGATCTTGCGAATTCTCTTTGTCTCCCTACTTGTTGCCCTTCTAGCGCTGCCAATGCAGCTGGTAGCAGCAATCCCATTTTTTGATCGTTTGCCGGGTTTTACCCTGCTGGTGCAGGGCGATCCCCAGCTGCAGGAAAAATTGACCTCCGAGCTCAACGAGTTGCGCAAGAACAGTAGTGCGCTGGAAAACTACGAAGATCCGGCAGATATTGCGCACTATGAGCGGGGTAACCTGGAAAAATTACTGCGTGCGCAGGGATATTATGATGCCACTGTGTATGAGTCTGTTTCTGGTAACCAAATTTTCTATAGTGTCACTCCCGGCCCCCAATACCATATCAAGAGCCTGGATATTGATATGCCGGCCGGTTTGCGGGCAGGCTTTAGCGGCTTACCTATCCATATTGGAGATCCCCTGATTGCCAGCAAGGTACTTGAGGGCGTAGAAAAAATTACCAAGTACCTCAATGAAAATGCCTGTCTGCTGAATGTGGATGTCAGCTACCAGGCAACGGTGATTCACCGGGAAGCTGCTGCGAGACTGGAATATCGGGTGGCCCCCAGCCCCGAAGTCCATGTTGGCCAAGTCCGCATTGAAGGAGTCACCTCTATCGAAGAGGACTACCTGTTGGATAAGGTCAAGATTAAATCCGGGGATTGCTTCAGCCGCAGTAAACTGGATGCTGCGCAGTTGCGTCTGCTGCGCACCAACTTAATTGCCAATGTAAATACTGAAGTTTCTGAACCTTACGATGGGTTGGTGGATGTTACTTTTGTTATTCAGGAGCGCAATCACCGCACCATAACCTTGGGGGTGGGGTACACCTCCGATGAGGGAGCCGGTATTTCAGCAGCCTGGGAACACCGCAATGTTTTCCATCGTGGGGAAAAAATTGAAGTCGAAAGTAAGCTGAACGAGGTAAAGCAAACCCTGGAAGGCAAGCTCACTATTCCCCGTTTCTTCCATGACAAGCAACGCTTGACCGCCAGTATTGCTTTGGAAGGAGAGGATGTTGATTCCTACCGTTCAGAGTCCCTGACATTCAGTGCACTGGTATCGAGAAAAATCAGTAAGCATCGCACGCTGAGTGGTGGCGCTGAGCTGAAATTCAGTGAAGTGGACGAGAAGGTGGAAGGGGCAGTTGAAGCAGATGATCCCGATGAAAACTACACGCTGTTAGCTTTCCCCTTGGGCTTTAAATTAAACACGACAGACAAACCCCTGGATGCCCGCCGTGGCGCCACTTCTGCGTTGGAAGTAAAACCCTATATCGATCTTAGAAATACCAACACCACCTTTATTAAAAATACCCTACAGCTCACTGCGTATAAAACAGCCGATGACTGGCGTTATAAGCCCACCTTGGCAATAAGGTTGAAAGCCGGGGCAATTACAGGAGAGTCGAATCTTGAGCTGCCTGCGGATGAGCGCTTTTATGCCGGTGGCGGTGGCTCCGTGCGGGGTTATGGTTACCAGGAGTTGGGTCCGCGACTTATTGAGATTAATGATGAGGGTGAGGAAACCCTCTCCGATGCTATCGGTGGTCGGGGACTTAGCGAGATTTCTTTTGAGGGCCGTTTTCGTTTTACGGATACCTGGGGAGGTGTGATTTTTCTCGATGGCGGCAATGCCTATGAGGACGCAGCGCCCAAGTTTTCCGACCTGTTTTGGGGAACGGGGTTTGGCGTGCGCTATATCACCTCCTTTGCCCCCATCCGCATGGACATCGCCTTTCCCCTCGATCGCCGTGAGGGCATCGATGATCGCTATCAGGTGTATGTGAGCTTGGGGCAGGCATTCTGATGCGCTGGTTGGGCCTGTTTGCGCTGGGCGTTGCCTACTGGGTGGGTGCTTTCCTGCGTGGGCTCTGGCGCTCCCTTGGTGCTGGGGGTTCCCTGGTAACAGGCATTTGTCTGTTCCTCCTGATGTCCGCTATCTATTTCCTCAGCACGGAACCTGGGCGCGTCGGCCTTACTCGCGGGGCTTTTTACGCTGCCGAGCAATTGGTGGACGATCTCGAAATTGAGGCAGAAGGAATTCGCAGTGAAAAATCAGGATTTTGGTTTTTCGAGCGACTGAGAATTGACTATCGAGCTAATACGCTTGCCGAAGCCCAGGACCTGGAGGTCAACCTCAACAGCTTGTCCCGAGATCCCATCGATATCGAGCGAGTGGGGGCCAAAGATTTACTGCTCAACCTGAATATCCTCAATGAACTTCTCTCTGCGCTGGCAGATTCTGGCGAAGAAGAGGTTGAAGTTGTCAGTGAGGAGCAGCCATCGACTACTTGGGAGTTGCTAGTTCCCGGGTTTCGCTTGGCGCAGCTGGATATAGCTCGCCTGCAATTGGTGGACAGCCGGTTGATCGCTATTCCCCCTGTTGCTATTCAGGCTAACGCCCAATACCGCTGGCAGGATAAACCGGCGCAGCTATTTATCGAAGTGAGTGAGCTGAACGGTTCCGAGTTTAATCTCACTGTAAATGGCCGGATGCAGGGCGAGCGCTTTGTAATCAATTTCTCTACCAGTGAGGTGGGCCAGGGGTTTGTCAGCCGACAGCTGCATCTGCCGGAAAATCAGGTATTGGATGCTCGCGGCGAACTATCCCTGCGCAAACAGGGTGAAAAACTGCTGCTGGATATTAATTCGATCGCAGCTCCTCTAGCAGAACATCAGCTGGATCTGACAGGGAGTATCGAAGCCGATATTAACCCCTGGCGCTTATCTTCAACGGGGATTTGGCTGCGAGTGGATGAGCGGCGCAGTATGATTAAAGGCAACATTAGCGCGGACGGTGTCAATGGGACAGTTAACCTCAATCAAATCCCGCTAACGCTTTCCCGCCCTTGGCAGGATATCCTGGACAGTGGTTGGCTCAGCGCAGATTTTTCGGTGCAGGGCTCCCTGCAACAGCCGAATATTAATGGCAGCTTAAAAGTGGAAAGCAGCTACCGGCAGCAGCCCCTGCAATTGGAAGGTCGGGTCGATACCCAGGCAGGTGTGATTGACTTGCAGGCCTTGTCTTTGCACTTTGCCGGTGCACGGATCGAAGTGCTCGGTAGTGTAGATACGAATTTGAAAGCACTGGATTTGGTGGGAGAGATTGATGAGTTGGGTGTTGAAGAAATTCGCCGGCTTGCAGCTTCGCTACCCCAGGCTGATAGGGTAGTAATTTCCACTGCTTTATCCGGCACCTTGCATCAGTTGCGACTGGAGGCCATCGGCTCATGGAAAAACCCAAACCTCAATTTGTCTCTGAGTGCAGTGAGTGCTTACCACGACTTACAGGGTGAGTTGTCGGCGGCGATAAGTGGAAACCTGCACGCACTGACCATTGATGAAATGGTGTTTACCGGAGAGAAGCTCAATCTGGAAGTGATCGGTCAGCTTGATATTGAACAGAAGCAGTTGGATTTACACGGGCAGATCGATGGCAAAAATATTAGCTTGCGCGATGACCTTGGAGTTGCCGAGGCAGAGGGGGTAAGTCTAGGGGGGACTTCCGAAGTAACGGTCCAGGGGGAGTGGAGTAATCCCGGGGTAAGTATTTTACTGGATTCCAATGGCGTCGCGCAGGATTACCCCTTTAACTTAAAAGGGGAAGCCATTGGCGATATGGACCTGATAGAGGTCAGTGACTTGCGATTGGAGTTATTTACCAACGGCAATGGCAACCAGTTTGGTTCATCCTCGAGCAGAGGCCCTCAGTCCCCCGTGATTGCCTCAGGTTTTGATAAAGGGGAGCCGGAGCCCCTACAGAGCCAAAGCCGCCTGACAGCCCTCGCTGAAGATGCCCAGCAGTTGGGTCGGGTGGGGGTGGCATTGTTGCAGGCCGATGGCTCTATCGAACCTAGACAAGACCGATTACAAATTGATATGGGCGCGCGCAATCTACCGCTGTTCCTGGTAGATCTCGTCGGTCTCTCTCTCCCTAACTCCCTTGAAGGGGAGTTGAGTTTGGATGGCAGGATTGATGGGGCTATTTCAAACCCGCAGATTAAAGCCAACCTGATTTCCCAGGGAGAATTTCATCTGGAGCCCTGGCATTTACAGGGTACTTTGGACTATGCAGACAGGAGTCTGGTAACTGATGGTATCGAGTTGCTCTGGGCGGGTCGCAATCAATTATCGATACTGGGTAGCTTGAATGCAGAGCGACTGGATTTAGAGTTGCGCGGCCAGGGTGATCTATCGGATTTGGCGAATAGTTTTTCCAGCGGTAGGGCGGGTAATGGTGATGTCAGCCTTTATGCCAGTATTGGTGGAAGTCCCAAGCAGCCTGAATTCCAAGGGGAGTTGCGCGCTACTGGAGAAGCCCTGGGGCGAGGGCAGCGCGGAATCCAGGTTCAACCGCTTTCGATAGTATTGGATTGGCAGACAGAGAATGGAGAGCTGGATGCATCCCTGATTGCCCAGCACGGCGGTAGCAACGCAGTAAATAGCCAAGTAAGTGTATTGATTGCGCCGATCTTCGAACAATTATTTGCTGATAATAATCAAACTGGTAGCCTGCGAAATGTGCCCTTTCAATTGCAGGGGCGCGGTACGGCCGATTTGTCAGTGATTGCGGAATATATTGATCCCCGTGTCCACCGTATGCGCGGTTTGCTCAGTTTCAATGTTGACGGTACCGGAAATTGGCAGCGTCCTCTATTAACCGGCGATATCGAATTGAGTAATGGTCGCTATGAGCACCGACCGAGCCATACTCGCATTGCGGATATTAATTTCTACGCGCAGCTGTCTCCTGAGGAGTGGCGGATTGTGCGAGGAAGCGCTACCGATGGTGATGGTGGGCGGATAAACCTGGGAGGGGCGGTCTTTTTACCTCCAGATAGCTCGCCCAGTTTTGACATCGTATTAAGCCTCAGTCGGGCCCACTTGCTTAACTCACCGGGAGTACGCGGTGCAATATCCGGCGATGCCCGTTTGTCGGGCTCAACCCAGGATGCAGAAATTACCGGGCGATTCACTTTGAAGCCGCTGGCTGTACAGATTGAGCAATGGATCGGCAGCAGTGTTCCAGAAATCCAGGTGGTGGAAGTTCAGGTCGATGGTCCACAGGTGCAGCGATCTTCTCCCCTGTTTAGCAAAATCGGATTGGATGTAGAGATTGTTTTGGACCAGCAATCCTATGTGCGCGGACTTGGCTTAAATTCCCAATTGCGCGGCGTGGTGGATATTCGAGGCACCGCAGATAAGCCAAAAGCCTCCGGCGAATTAACAATTGTTCGCGGCAGCTTTGATTTATTCGGTAAGAAATTTGATCTGGAAGATGGAGAAATTCGCTTCGAGAATAATGAGGTCGCTATCCTGGTTGAAGGTGTCTATGAATATAGCGATGGAGAAATAACCGCGCAGATATCAGGCACTGCTGCGGACTTGGATATTACATTTACCTCTGACCCCTCGGCCTCTCAGGATGAAATTCTGGCGCAGTTGCTTTTTGGGAAGTCATTATCAGATATTTCACCTTTACAAGCTGTTCGTCTGGTTAGTGTCGTACGCAGTTTGCAGTCGGGTCGAGCGGTATTGGACCCTATCGCCAAGACACGCGAGCTGTTGCACCTGGATACACTCAATATTGAGCAGGAGGAGGGAGATGAAGGTGATGAGTACGCATTGAGCTTGGGCAAATATATTACCAATCGAATTTATGTGGAATTACAGAGAAGTACCGATCCTCTCAGTCCATGGCAGGCGGAGATGCAAATAGAACTTAGGGATAACCTCAACCTGGAGTTTAAGAGTGCCGATGACGGTGACAGCGGTTCCGGTAGTGTAGAGTTACAGTGGAAAAAAGATTATTAGGGTTTTCGCCACTAACCCCTATCGTTGTAAGAAGCGTCGCTAATATTTGGTGATCAGCATATCCGTTATTTTTAATGTGCAACCTGGCTGGGGTGGATTGTTGACGCCCCAGTTGTCGATCACGATCATCATGGACTCATCAAAAATTGCAGGCCCCTTTTCCCGGTAGGCATGCCAAAGCTGATTTGAATCATCGCACTTGGACGCAGATGCTCCACACACTCTTATATCCCATTGATAGGTTCCACTAGCTTCACCCGATATGATTTTCCTGGATGTAAAAGTTATATGCTGTTGGGCACCACTCTTCACCTGTAAGGGACCTGTTTGGCTTGTCCACGCCGCCTGTTTGGGAAGCCCTCCCCAATTGGAAGCAAAACCTCCCGGACCATTGGAGCCTGTTGTTTCTACAAAATCGACTTCCCGCTGTCCCCCGGCCCAACATCCACCGGGTTGTCCACACCAGGGAAACATATAAACGGCAATCCACTCTTTAGCACCACATTTACCTGGGGGCACGTCAACCTTAAAGTCAATTGCAGAAATATCTTTCATTCTAATCTCGGTATTCCCGCACTGAACCGCAGATGTATAAGCGCAGGAGCCTTTGGTATCGTCATCCATAATAATAACAGCGGATCCTTCCGTATTGCTTGGTTGAAAGCTGATTTCAGTGCAGCGATTGTTCTTGGCCACTTTGTCATCTTGATGATTGAATATGGGCTTACATGTTGTTGCTGATGCCAGATTTAAGGTGGATAGGGCAGCAAAGATCAGGATGAGTCGGGTTGCTTGTAGCATGGTGTGGAGCTTGCAAACTATAAAACTCAATAAATTATAGTTTGTGTCTTGATGATCAGGCTTTAGTAGAAATGTTTAGCCTGTCAATAAGATCAATTTTGGCTGGTAGCACAAAGGTCACTTTCACTTATCCAGAAGGTAACCTTTTTATAGATGAAGTCCAATGATCATTGAGTACTTACAAATGATTCTGAACATAACTTAAAACATCTGTTGGAGTGCAATTGTCCATAAATCTATCTTGCAGGCTGTAGGCCATTTTTTCCAGAGGTGCACCGTTGTAGCCGTAGGTCTGAATTTCACTGATATAACGTTTGATAAATGACTCTGCTCCCAAGAGAGACCATTGGTGGACATGGACTAACTCATGGAAATGGAGGGAAATGTCCGCAGCAAAAGGTGTTTTGACAAAGTAGGTATCTTTGTAAGTGATACCGGCTACTTCCATGTCGACAAAGTCACCTAGGCCAGCCTGGTAGAGCTCGGGAAACCTCGGTTTTGGAATGTTATCAACCACTACAAAGTAGCTTTTGCTAAGAAATTCTTTCGTATAATACCCTGAAAACTTCTCTGTGAACCTTGCACAAGATTGTCTCTCTTCTTTGAAGTCTATCAGTGTTTGATCAATCCATTGGTCTATTTTTTGCAACATCTATATCGTCCTGATTGGGAGGTAACTCTGGGGCTTTGCTCACCCCAGAGTAGAATTTTTAATATGCGAAATAAAGTTGTGCCGAGAGTTATACGTAGGAGTATATCACCGATCCACTTTCTTTTTTCTTTTGAAGATATTTCTTGCAGGGATAGTAAAGTATCGCAATCAGAGCAATCCAGTAAGCATAGGTTCTCAGTAAGTTAGGTGTGTAGCCCTCAGGCCATACTTTGGAGCCGTTGAAGAAATTGGTTGCTACTCCAAACTCTAAGTAGCTCCATAGATGTGCGGACAGATTGATCACTGGGACATGGAGTAAATAGAAGAACAATGAGGCCTGCCCAAAGAGGAGCAATACATCCAGTATTCGGTTTTGCCGATTTTCAACGATAGCCATGATCAAGAAAACTATACTCATTGTCATAAGGATATAGCTGAACGACATTGGGTATTTGGCGGTGTTGATAAAGCCCAGAAGCCCCTGCTGTGAATTCCAATCATTGGGGTCGCCAAAGCCTATTAGTCTAACTGCAATAAATATAATCGATAGCGCAGTTGCTGTTGTTATTAGTAGACGCACTCGTTGCTTGTATGCCATCTCGTAAAGAGGCCCAAATACATAGCCAAGGTACATAAGAGCAAAAAGGGGAATAATATTGTAAGCAGCAAAAATCCCGGTGTTGAACTCGAAAAGTCTAAAACTAGTGCGTACATGCGCAAGAATCCAAAGCCATTCATAGCCACCTAATAGCTGGCGCATGAAGTCATCATTCAGGTATCCATGTAAGGATATTACGGCCAGGCAAACGATGGTGGTCCATATCATTGGCAAATAGATTAAGCCCGCCAGTATGATCATGGATACGCCCAGGGCCCAGATTACCTGTACAAAAGCGTAATTATAAGCAAACTGCCAAGAGAGGTTTACCAAGGTTAGTTCGAGGATAACTAGTACTAACCCTCGAAGTATTAAGAATTTTGCCAACTCCGGCTTGGAGTTAAGTTTTTTACCGTGAAAGTAGGCACTCAATCCTGTAAGAAATATAAATCCAGGGGCACATATATGCGTGATCCAACGAGTTAAAAACAAAGCGATGGAGGATTGGGATAGGTCCAATGGGTCAAACTGGGTCGAAGTCCAATAATCTCGAGTATGATCGAGGGCCATAATAATTACTAATATACCTCTAGTGATGTCTATTGCTGGATATCGCAATTTGTTATCTCCAAAGTTAGTGGGTTTTATAGCGTTTTCTCTCTAAGGGTTCTTGTTACCTTGAGGTTGGAATGTAGAGGCGGTTAAAGAGAGCTATAAATGATGTCTCTCGGTCTTTGTTTGTTGTTGTTTGGAGGCAGGTGGGAGCTGTCTGCCTTTCATATTGTACATATATTCTTCAAGCAACCAATTGCTTTTTAATTGTGTGATATGTAGGTGGAGGGACGATAGTACAGGCATTTTGGTTCTGGCAAGTCCAAGAAATTTTGCCCACCCAATAATCAATATTATTTAATTTGCTTGGTTTTGCTTTTAGCCTAGGGGCAGCTAAAGGCCGGATCATGGATTTGAAAGTAAGGCAAAATCAGTGATCGCGGCCTGTTACCATTAAATATATTTTTCTGTGGTTAAAAGAGAGGTTTTCAGTTGGGCTTATTAATAACTACTTTGAAATTATTAAGCTACAGGTTGAGCATATCAGTTTACTTCGATATTACCATGCTTCGCCTGAGTCACTACGGTATACGGCAAAACAACGGTATCAGCGGCTACAGAAAAAACAGCATCTATAGCTACCAGTGGAACACGGTTGATAGTTGATCCAGTATTTACAGTCTGACTGGGTTCGCTATTTAGCAAGCAAAAGGAGTAAGAGGTTCCGCTATAAACTCTTGGAATACTTTCGCAATAGCTTTTGTGGCCTCTATGAGTAATATCTACCTGATTATTCTTAGGGTTAACTGTCTTCACTGTGGCGCATGAGACACAAACTAGAGAGGCTGATACTAAAGAAATAATACGTTTCACAAACTAATCCTTGCTGATGTGATCTTTTGCGGGGCTATAGAGTAGCGTTTTCTAAATTGGTTCCAGATTTTGTGTGTACTATAAGTATTATCTGTACTCAATTGGAAGTGAAGAAAGTCAAAATTTTCACATCTGAGGTTTACTTTGTCTCTGCTTAGCGGTATCTCAAACTTAGAACATTAGTTTCAAGTAATGGGCAGGCTGATATACGATATTGGTTAGAATTTAAATATTTTTTACCTGATGGTAATTTTTTAGAGTTATACCCATTTGGCCTCTATGCCTTTTCTTTTGAAATCTTCTAAAATTTCTGGATTTTCTTCATTGTAGAAAAGTATGAGCTTTTTCAGGTTTGGTAGGAGGTTTATGTCTTCGGTGGAATGGATATCAAAGTCGTCAGTAGTTCCACACCAGAAGGGAATGATTTGTAACCAGATATGGCCACCCCCATCCTGATGAAGGTCAGTTATATCCTTTAGCCATTCTTTCTTAATTTGAATGGACCGGAAGTGGTCGAGAGCTTCGGGGATAGGCTCGTACCCTTCTTCTTCTATATCTATATTTCTTTTGGTGTAACTATCGGCAAACTGAAAAATATCGAATTCAGGCTGTATTACCTTATAATGGTACATTAACTTATCCAGGACTAATAACCTGAAGTTTTCATCCTTGAATTCCGCATATTCACTCATTTTTAAGTCTACCTTTACTTTCCATATAAGTATTGTGAGATCCATTTTTTTCATTGTCTACAATATATTTCGTAATAGGGGAAGTTCTTTCGGCTTGAGAGAATAAAAGTAGTTTTTACTAGGTCAATCAAGAATTTTAGGTATATCTTTGGCGGTTAAGTAATGCCGATAAGTTAGAGAATTTGAGTTATCGTACTAATTGCGAATGTTGCTTGTTTCAAATGCCCGCCAAAACTCCCGCTCATAGGCTTGGATTAACCGCACGCGAATGGCAATATCATTTTCTCGAACACCTGAAGCTAGTCCTCTTGCAATTATATCGATAGCCTGTTCCCTGAACCCTTCTGGAAGTTGGCTAAAAGTCATTAAGAAACTGAGCTGTTCATTGGTAAAGCGTTTATTTTGTTTGAGAGCTTTTGCAACGCGCTCAGCATTTTTGCCAAAACTCTGAAAGTTGATTAACAGGGCAGCGGCAATTTCGGCGGGTGTAGCGTAGTTGGCTAGCCAGGTAGTATAGGCTGGATAGGCTTGGGCACCTGCGAGTGGTTGGTATTGGGCGATCTGCTCGGGTGAGATGCCCAATGCTTGAATCAGGTTAGGTAATAGGGTATTAGCTTGAATTTCTGCTGTCGTAATTCGAGTAAAAAATGCTCTCGTACTATGTCCCGGTAAGCCTCCAAAACGATGCAGAGATAGTGCATTACTTCTCAAGTCCGATAAGTTAATAAGGCGTTGCTCCATTGCAAAAGCCTGTAACTTAGCGTCCGGTAGAGTATTTTTTTCCAGCTGTAGAACAAAGACAGGAGTAGGGCCCTTGAGATACAGTTTTTCAAGGCGCTCTATCAGAGCTTTTGCATCCTGTTGGTTTGTGGCGATATCTGCTGTGGCCGGTTGAGTCATGACCAAAAGAACAACCAGTCCCACAAGAGCGAATCTTAAACAATGCGTATTGGCCACTATTCCAACTCCGCTGGTGCACGAAATAAGCATAGCAGGAAGACAGAAACCGGACTGGTAGCGTATTTGTCAGGCCACAGTACTTTTTCCGCGTATTAATTCGGCGGGATTAATTCGATAGAAATGACTTAACTCCTTATAGAGTTCCGGGTGTAAGGCGTGCATAGCCGTTGGGATCGTATAGAAACTTTCTGTTGCTACAGCAAAGAACTCAGCGGGAGACTGGGCGCCGTATAAATCGAGCACAGAGGGTGTATCACCAGGAAACTCACCGAATTCAGCTCTTTGTCTCAAACGGTGGAATTCCCGGCTCATAACCTCAGCCCAGGTGGCCCCTTCATCACTGCTTTCAAATAGAGGGCGGCCATCAAAGTAACCATCCTCTTCATCGACTTTGTGGGCGAACTCGTGCAGGGCGACATTGTGGCCCCGTTCAGGCGATTGTAAATCTTTCTCCAGGTCACCCCAGGAGAGGACTACGGGTCCACGATAATGTGCCTCCCCTTCACGGGCACTGTGCCTGGCTGTTTCTATATAGCCTTCCCGACGTGTTTCGTGAGCGACATAGGTGTCCGGGTAGAGCAACAGGCTGTAAAGGTTGGGGTAGCATTCATTCTTGCGGCCCAATAGGAGTAGGCAGGCATGGGCAGCGATGGCTACCTTCATGCGTTCATTGACCTGAAGCCCCTCGCAACCGACAAACTCTTTGCCGTGGAGAAATAGGGCGATATTACTGCATAACTCTTGCTGTTGATTGGAGTTAAGGTAGTGATAGAGAGGAAGATTTTCCCTAATGAGTTGTAGCTGTTCCCGTGTTAAGGGTTGTGAGCGGAGGTAAAAAATGCGCCACTGTCGGTAGAAGTGGGGAACCAGCCATATCGCCAGGGCCAGCAGGATAATTGCGATAAAAGCACTCACAGCTTAAACGCCGGTTGTTTGCGTGAGATATTATCTTCCAGCTTAAATTCTTGGCAGGGAGTCCCCTGGTGAAATTTCATTTGTCACTGCCCTTTACTTCTAACCCAAATAGATGATCGCTTACAAAACCCCTTGTACTCCCCTTGCTGGCCTCGCCGTGCAGATTTATACAACAGCATAATGACTGTGTCAGAGAGAGGAATGCATTCATAGTTTTGGCTGTGAATTTCCCAGCCCGTATTTTCCTCCTGTTGCATTGATCGCACTATTTCCTTGAAATCAAAGGTCCGCCCGGATTTCCCTACCTCTATAAAATCAGGGCTTAGTAGCTTGCAAATGACTTCAGGGTCTTTGCGTATCTCGAACTGATGCAGCTTTGTTTCATTCTCAATCAGAATATCGGCAATCTCATGTATCACTGTTTTACCCGGTATGCCCCAGTTGCGACAAATTACTATTTGCCTGATTTTAGAATGGGGAGTTTACTGCCGAATTCAAGGTTTCGGATGGATAGAGTAATCCGGAAGCGAAGCTTGATAAATGGGGGATGTCTGCCAACACTTAGAGCGTCTGGGTGATTTTCCTGTCACTGTGGAGAAGCTTATGCGTTCGCTATTGGCCCTTCTTGTCTTGATGTTTGGAGTCTGTACCCAGGTGCTGGCCCAGTCCGGTGAAACTCCGTTAAAAGTGGCGATCGCCGGGGATGCACCACCCTATGTGATTGACGGTGCGACCAGTGGTTTGGAAATAGATATCGTTCGGCAAGCTCTCCCTGGCTATAAGTTGGAGTTCGTACAGATGGGGTTTGCGGAGACGGCCCCGGCACTTGAGCAGGGTATGGTTCAGGCAGCGGTGAATGTACTCAAGAAGAATGATGGCCTATTTTACTCGAACAATATGATCAGCTTTGCCAACTACGCCATTGCTAAAGCCAGCGCAGAAATGAAGATTGGCAGTGTTGCAGATCTCGCGGGCAAGAAAGTGATCACTTGGCAGGGAGCTCCTATGGATCTTGGGCCCGAATTTGAAAAAATGTTTGGACCCAATGGCACCCAGAAACAGAATGTTATGCAGGCGCCAACAGCTCGTGACTTGGTTGCCCAATTCTGGAAAATGCCAGATGCGGTCGCCGTGGTGGATATGGAGCTATTTAAGTACTACAGCAATAAAATGGGTCATACCATGGCTCAGGTTGACCTATTCCAGATATTCCCGATGATGACAGACTTTCGAGTCGGTTTCCGCTATGAAAAAGTGAGAGATGACTTTAATCGCGGACTGGCAGAGCTGTGCAGCAGTGGCCGCTACAAAGCCCTATTGCAGAAATACGATGTGGTGCAAAAGCAGGATATTTGTAAGTAGATAGCCTGAAACTGCGGAACAATTAATCGAGAAAGAAGGGGCCTGGATCTTGTGATTTAGGCCTTTCTTGTTTGGTGTAGTGGGGCGGGGTCGGACCTACTGCATCTAGTTCGTTGTCGGCAAATAGAAACTTGCTGCTTAATGAATTCTTGCGGGGCTATCGATAAATCTTATCGGTCTTAGGTCCCAGTTTCTGAGTGCTCATAACCTCTGGCCAGTTTGATAAAAGCACTCAGGTATTCAACTTCGCTGTCGTCTTCACGAGTTCCTAAGAAAATCTGTTTGGCAATACCTTGTCGCCCGAGGCGCACCACCGATAGTGCCAGCTTGGTAGAGTACTCCTCTGCAAGCCAGCGCGGCAGGGCCGCGACCCCTCGGCCGCTGGCCACCATCTGTAGCATGATATCGGTAGTTTCACTGGTCTTGTGGCGCAGTGGCACCACGCCCGCAGGGTTGAGAAACTGGGTATAGATATCCAGTCGGTCCGGTGGCACGGGGTAAGTTAACAACACCTGATCCCGCAGGTCTTCTGCTGTCAGGTACTTTCGCTTTGCCATCGGGTGATCTCGAGGGACTACCAGCACCTGCTCGTAGTCAAATACGGGATCGAAGCGCAGTCCGGCTTTATAGAAAGGGTCAGGGGTAACTAGCAGGTCGATCTCGTAACCCAGTAAAGCGCCGAGACCCCCAAACTGGAATTTCTGCTTAACATCCACATCCACGTCCGGCCAATCTTCCAGAAATGGCGACACTACTTTCAGTAACCACTGATAGCAGGGGTGGCATTCCATACCGATACGAAGGGTACCGCGCTCACCTTGAGCCATTTGCTTTAGCTTGCTCTCAGCGTGTTCCAGTTGTGGCAGGACTCGATTGGCCAATCCAAGCAGATACTCACCGATCTGGGTCAAGCGCAAGCTGCGGCCCTCACGCAACCAGATAGGGGCCCCGAGGTTCTGTTCCAGCTTGCGTACCGTGTGACTCAGCGCCGACTGAGTTAGACAAAGGTGCTTGGCTGCAGCGGTTAGCGAACCGTGATGGTCTACGGCCTGGATTATTGTTAAGTGCGTGCGCTCTAGCATAGCTTTACCCGGGCAAACCATGAGTAAAATTAATTGATAGTTGAAAATATACCATTTTTGTTCATTTATAAAGAGGATTATCCTGCCTGGCAATGTCAATCACCAAGCAAAGAACTCAGTTTTTGCCTTAGGAATCAGGATACCAGGCCGCAATGAATAAAGAGTTTGCATTCACCATCAAGAGCTTACGTTTTGATGAAAACTATCGTCCAGCGGATAGCACGCGGATCACCACCAATTTTGCGAACTTGGCGAGAGGGGAGAGCCGTCGGGATAACTTGCTCAACACCTTGAGAATGATTGATCGTCGTTTCAATGCCCTGGCGCATTGGGACAACCCTAGTGCAGATCGTTACTCTGTAGAGCTGGATATTATTTCCGTTGATATTGATATTGAAGGCAATGGAGAAGCCTTTCCTACCATTGAAGTATTGAAGACGAATATTGTTGATCATAAAAACAATCAACGGATTGAGGGCATAGTAGGAAACAACTTTTCTTCATATGTGCGGGATTATGATTTTAGCGTGTTGTTGTTGGAGCATAACAAGAAGCAAGACAAGTTTAGCCTTCCTGAAGGCTATGGCGATCTTCACGGGAAAATTTTTCAATCGTTCCTGAATTCAAATGCCTACAGGGATAATTTCAGCAAGCCTCCTGTTATTTGTCTGAGTGTATCGAGCAGTAAAACTTATCATCGAACTGAAAACCAGCACCCCGTTCTGGGTGTTGAGTATCGGCAGGACGAATACTCTTTAACTGATGAGTATTTCGAGAAAATGGGTTTGCAGGTTCGCTATTTTATGCCGCCGGATAGTGTTGCCCCTTTGGCTTTTTACTTCCAAGGTGATTTGCTTGGTGATTATACGAATCTTGAGCTTATCGGCACTATCAGTACGATGGAGACCTTCCAAAAAATATATCGGCCGGAAATATACAATGCAAATTCTGTAGCGGGGACCTGCTATCAGCCCAGCTTGAAGCACCAGGATTATTCACTGACTAAAATTGTTTATGACCGGGAAGAGCGTAGCCAGCTGGCTATAAAGCAAGGGAAGTTTACTGAAGAACAATTTATCAAGCCATACAGAAGCATCCTTGATCAGTGGGCCGCTAATTACGCGCTTTAATTAACAAATATAGATAAGATTATTTTTCATGAATCGCCTATTGCCAACTTCAAGCGCTGGAAGCTTGCCCAAACCATCCTGGCTCGCAGAGTCCGAGAAACTTTGGTCTCCCTGGAAATTACAGGGCGATCAATTACATGAGGGTAAGCAGGATGCCTTGCGCCTGACCTTACAAGAGCAACAACAAGCCGGTATCGATATCGTTAGTGACGGGGAGCAAACCCGCCAGCATTTTGTGACCACATTTATCGAGCACCTCAACGGCGTTGACTTCGAGAAGCGGGAAACCGTTAAAATCCGCAATCGCTATGATGCGAGCGTGCCGTCAGTTGTTGGCGAGGTATCTCGTCAACAACCAGTATTTGTTCAAGATGCCAAGTTTTTACGCAAGCAAACCAGTCAAGCTATCAAGTGGGCATTACCGGGCCCCATGACAATGATTGATACTCTCTATGATAGCCACTATAAAAGCCGCGAAAAACTCGCCTGGGAATTTGCCAAAATTCTCAATCAGGAAGCGCGTGAGTTAGAGGCTGCGGGTGTTGATATTATTCAATTTGATGAGCCTGCATTTAATGTTTTTTTTGATGAGGTGAATGACTGGGGGATTGCCACTTTAGAAAAAGCCATCGAGGGGCTGAAATGCCAAATTGCCGTACATATTTGCTATGGCTACGGTATCAAAGCCAATACAGACTGGAAGAAAACTCTGGGGTCAGAATGGAGACAATATGAAGAAGCGTTTCCAAAACTGCAAAAATCCAATATTGATCTAATTTCGCTCGAATGCCACAACTCCCATGTTCCAATGGATCTCCTTGAGCTTATTCGTGGTAAAAAAGTGATGGTGGGCGCTATTGATGTGGCAAGCAACACGATTGAAACACCGGAGGAAGTCGCCGATACCTTGCGAAAAACACTCAAGTATGTGGATGCTAAGGATCTCTATCCCTGTACGAACTGTGGTATGGCGCCTCTATCCCGTAAGGTTGCGAACCGTAAGCTCAATGCGTTAAGTGCAGGTGCAGAAATTGTTCGAAGAGAGCTCTCGGTTTAGCTGTCTACAATATTTAGGTGCTCCCATGTCACTTTCCAGTACAGCCATAGAACCGTTGCGCTTTCGCGAGGCACTGGGGCATTACGCTTCCGGTATTACCGTGATCGCATCGCGCCGTGAGGATGAGCCGATAGGCTTTACCTGCCAGTCGTTTTATAGCGTATCGACGAGCCCGCCATTAGTGTCGTTCAGCGTTATGTCGAGTTCGTATAGCTATCCCAAAATTCGTCAGGCAGGTCGATTTTCGGTCAATATCCTGTCGGATGATCAGGTTACGATTTCCAACCAGTTTGCTCGTCAAGGCGCGGACAAATGGAGCGAAGTCGAATGGCAGGAATCGCCGCTGGGGAATCCCATTATCGCCGGCAGCTTACACTGGCTTGATTGTGAAATTCATGCTGAACACGCCGCCGGAGATCACCTGATCGTGATTGGTGAGGTAAAGGCGTTAAACCTACAAAAAGCTGCTGCAAGGCAGCCACTTCTGTATTTCAAAGGCCAATATCGCAACCTTACTGCGGTGTCCCCAGCCGGGTAATACATGTGAGCAACGGGTTGCGGACTTGCAGCCCCATCGCCTGCTTCTAGAAGAAACCCGCATGAATTAGTTCGAGGGATTTATGGAATTTCTACTCTACCTGCTGCTAGGAGCTGTGGCTGGGGTGCTGGCCGGCTTGTTTGGCGTTGGTGGTGGCATCATTATCGTACCCGTGCTGGTATTCAGTTTTACTGCCCAGGGTATCGATCCGCATGTGCTGACCCACTTGGCGGTGGGCACTTCGCTAGCGACTATTGTCTTTACTTCGATTAACTCGGTTCTGGAGCATCAGCGCAAAGGCGCGGTGCTATGGCCGACTTTTGCCTGGATGAGCCTGGGTATTCTTCTCGGTGCAAGTCTTGGCTCCTTCACAGCGGCAGCTATCCAGGGGCCGATGCTACAAAAGGTTATTGGTGTATTTGCTATCACCATTGCCATTCAAATGGGACTGGAACTCAAGCCCAAGGCCAGCCGCGCTGTTCCCGGCAAGTTGGGGCTGACAGCGGCCGGCGGGGTAACAGGCTGGGCCTCTGCCATCTTTGGCATCGGCGGTGGCACACTGACGGTTCCCTTTCTGACCTGGCGCAGCGTGCCGATGCAGCAAGCAGTGGCAACTTCCTCAGCCTGTGGTTTGCCGATTGCTGCCGTCGGCGCTCTGAGCTTTATGGTTATTGGTTGGCAGCAACCTGAACTGCCCCAGTGGAGTTTTGGTTTTATCTACCTGCCAGCCATGGTCGGTATCGCCATCACCAGCATGTTTTTCGCCCGTTTTGGAGCGCGACTGGCCCACAAGTTATCTCCGCGATTGCTCAAGCGTTTGTTTGCCCTGCTGTTGCTCTGCGTGGGTGGAAGTTTTCTTCTCTGAGGCATCAATGAATTGCAGTCTATCGATTGCTATCTTGGCGTAGGTGCAGCTGCAAAAGTGGAAGGGGGCTTCAATCCTTTTCCAAGTGCGATCGGGCCCAAGTGAAGAGTATTAACTCCTAACTTTCTTTTGTGTGTCGAAATCTCTGGTCGAGCACAGGACCCTAGTGAGATGAAAATGGATTAACGTATCTGGAGGTTGCACAGTTGGTGCAATTGCTCCCGCTGACTGATGTGCGTATATCTATCCGCTGTATGGAACGAATGAAGAGATTGCTTCTAACCCTGTTGGGTCATTCAAGCTGTTTGTGATTGCTTAAAGTGAATAGGAGTTGCTGGGGGGGGCGAGGCCGCGAAGAATAAATTGTGCAAAGAGCAGTTTGGCATTAGCTACTCTGCAACAAAAAAGGGCTTACGTCGTGAGACGTAAGCCCTTTTCTTTGTATGGCGCGCTCGGGAGGATTCGAACCTCCGACCGCCTGGTTCGTAGCCAGGTACTCTATCCAGCTGAGCTACGAGCGCGTCGTTATGGGTGCGAACTATAGAGAGTTGATTCGTTGCCGTCAACCTCTTTTTGGAAAAAATCCTTAAAAATCCGCAACTTATCGAGTTTCTGGGCCCCTCTGGGAGCGGTCGACCAGTCTCGACAGGGCGCGAATTCTGCCGTGCCTCTCCTCAATTTGCAAGCCTTACTTTGAAAAATACTGCCTTGAGTACCGATTGCGCCAGTTATCCAGGGGCGAGGCATTAAATTCCTCGGTGTGATTGGCGGCGAACTATACTCATTACTCTACCGGGATTCCGATGATTCGCACCTTTTCCATTGCCCATTGCCAGGTCCGGCCTATCTTCCGGCGGCAGGCTTCTCCAGAGATATAGTGAGAATATATGGCGGACGAGCAGGACCAAGAGCGAAAGCTGCCGCAGGGGGAGTCTCCTTCACCGCCATCGGGAAAGCCGGTTCCGCAAGGGCCGCTGAATTGGCTCCAGTACTTCCTGTGGATTTTCCTTTTAATACTGACTGTACAGTACTGCACTAACGGGCAGCTTTCCGGTAAGCGGACTGAGTTAGCTTACAGTGACTTCAAGAAAGAAGTCGCCGAAGGCAAAGTTGCCAGCGTGGTTATCGAGGGGGATAGAGTCAGCGGCACTTTTAAGCCGGAGGCGGGCAAGCTGCCGGCGTCAAACACTGGCGAGAAAGAAAAAAAGGCTCCACCGCCGGAGCACTTCACAACCATTTTACCTTCCGTTCAAGACCCCGAACTGCTGCCCCTTCTGGAAAAGGAGAAGGTGGAAATCCTGGCGGAGTCCCCGGGAGGGGGCTTTATGCAGCGAATGTTGATTCTGCTTCTGCCCTGGATACTGATTATTGGGCTCCTGGTTTGGATGGGGCGGCGAATGCAGGAAAAGATGGCCAGTGGGGCTCCCGGCAGTCCCTTCGGTTTTGCTCGATCACCAGCAAAGCGGTTTGAGCGCAGTGAGTCTCAAGTGACTTTCGATGATGTGGCCGGGTTGGCAAATGCGAAGAAAGACCTGCAAGAAGTGGCGGGGTACCTCAAGAACCCGGAGCACTATCGCAAGCTCGGAGCGAAGATCCCCCGGGGAATTTTGCTAATGGGGCCCCCCGGTACGGGTAAAACCCTGATGGCGAAAGCGCTGGCCGGTGAGAGTGAAGCGCCATTTTTCAGTATTAGTGGCTCTGAGTTTATTGAGATGTTTGTAGGAGTGGGGGCTTCCCGTGTGCGGGATATGTTTGCCGAAGCCAAGAAAGATGCCCCTTCAATTATTTTTATCGATGAGATTGACTCCGTCGGTCGGGCGAGGGGGACGGGTGTTGGTGGCGGACACGATGAGCGGGAGCAGACGCTCAATCAGATCCTTGGTGAGATGGACGGCTTTGACCCCCAGGAGGCGGTGGTGGTAGTTGCGGCAACCAACAGGCCCGACGTTCTCGATGCGGCGCTGCTAAGACCGGGGCGCTTTGACCGAAAAATTACTCTGGACCTTCCAGACAAGGCCGCACGCAAGGAAATTCTTGAGATTCATTCCCGCGATGTCCCATTGCACGGCAAGGTGGATCTGGAGCGGCTCGCGGCTCTTACTGCAGGTTTTGCCGGAGCGGATCTGGAAAACCTGATTAATGAGGCCGCACTGTTGGCGGGGCGAGAAGATAAGTCCGCAGTGGATATGGATTGTTTGTTGAGGGCGAGGGATAAAGTGGTTCTCGGTGGCGAGCGCGAAATGGTTATCGGTGAGGAGGATAAGCGGATTATCGCCTATCACGAAGCGGGACACGCGTTGGTAGCAACGCTATTACCCAATGCAGACCCTTTGGAGAAGGCAACTATTATCCCCAGGGGGCACAGTCTCGGCGCTACCGAGCAGATCCCCACGGAAGAACATCACAGTATGCAGGTTAGTTATCTCCGCGATCGTATCGGCGTAATGCTTGGGGGGAGGGTCGCTGAGCGGGTGGTGTTCAAGGAGGTGAGCACTGGTGCTGAGGCAGATTTAAAGCAGGCGACGCGACTGGCCCGTCACATGGTGACGCATTGGGGGATGAGTGAAAAATTAGGCCCCGTTGCTTTCCGCCGGGGAGAGGAGCATATATTCCTGGGGCGCGAGATGGCCCAGCAGAAGGACTTCAGCGAACACACCTCAGAGATTATTGATGACGAAATTATTGCGTTGATCAGCGGTATTGAGATGAAAGTAGATCAGTTGCTGACAAAAAATCGCAAGAAATTGGATGCATTGGCTGGGGCCCTTTTGGAAAAAGAAACCCTCGATGCAGCGGAAATAAATGAAATACTTTCCCATGTGGCTGCGGGTGGTGATGACACATCTATTGCGCCGAAATAGCTCCTGGCTTTAATGGAAATTTATTTTTCAGGCGGACCCATTGGTCAAATTTAATGTGTTTGAATGTACCAGGTTAATTGAGTTTATTAGTTTTGAATTGCCGGTAACCTGAAATATCGAAGGGCACTTCCAGGCTGTTCTAAAAGAGCTGAGAGCGTATCAATTTAAAATAGACAAAAAGTTTTGTGTTTTTTGGGTGGTTTAGATACATATTGTCATTGGCTTTTTTGAAAATAATCAATTTTCTATGTAAAAGGGCAACTTAGGGTATCGCCCTTAAACAGTGCATAATTTTATTTTTTCCATTCCCTTTAATTTTTTTCTTCAAGTTGAAAGAACTTTCCAGACTAATTGAGTTATTTTTACAGACATTTACGTTAAATAGACTTCCACACACGGTTGTGAGCCTGTAACCTGTCCATGTCACAGATTCACTACGAAATCTGTGCCTCTTTATCAGCGCGGTCTTGAATCGGAGCTTCACTTAGTCGGAGCCTCTTTATAGAGGTAGAGCGGTGGAGCCAGGCAGTACCGATTGCGATAAGTCCGTTGTTGTACATAAAAAAAATAAAACAATGGAGAGAAAACATGGGAAGTCCGTCAAAACCCAAGCAGCACTCTGCTCTGCTTTCCGCCTGTTCCGTAGCAACTCTTTGGTTAGCCAGTGGTATTAGCCCCAGTTATGCCGCAGAGGGAGCAGTCGGCACCCTTATGGAAGAAGTGCAGGTAACAGCCCGTAAGCGTGCAGACGCAGAATTACTTCAGGATGTTCCGGTAGCGGCAACCGCCTATTCCGGTGACCAACTGGAGGCTCTGCAAACTAGGGATTTACAAAGCCTTTCTTTCAAAATGCCCAACGTCCAGCTGGAGGATGTGGGTACCGTAAAAAATACGGCAAACTTCACTGTGCGCGGTCTTGGAGTGAATAGCTCTATTCCATCAATTGATCCCACAGTAGGGGTCTTTGTCGATGGTATGTACCTCGGTGTGAATGCGGGTGTTGTTACCGATGTGTTTGACCTGGAGGGTATCGAGGTTCTCCGTGGTCCGCAGGGCCTGCTCTTTGGTCGTAATGTTACCGGTGGTGCTGTCGTAGTTAAAACAGCGCGCCCAACTGATGAATTCTCTGCTCGCGTCAAGGTGTCCACAACGGATAATCTGGATGTGGTGACTGCGGGTTCAATTAATGGTGCCATCTCTGACGATGTTAACGGCCGTCTGACCGTTTACTACAACGATGACCGTGGCTGGTTCGAAAATGTTGCCACCGGCAATGATAATGCCGGTGCCTCTGACAGCTGGTTTATTCGCCCAAGCTTTAGTGTTCAACTCAATGAAACGGCAGAGCTGCTTGTGCGGATGGAGCACGGGCGCATGGACTCCGATGGAGTGGTTGCGCAAAACCGTGGTAATGAACCTTATATAGTTACCACTGAGAACGGTATTGTTGCCTACCCCAGTGCAACCCAGATTGCTGAGGCTTTCGGTATTCCTGATTGGGACAACAGTGAAGATTCTTTTGAGGTAGCCCAGGACGAAGAGGGTTATCAAAAAGACGAGTGGTCCCAGATCATTACTGAGTTCAATAAAGATGTTGAGTTCGGTGATGGCACTATCACAAATATCCTGGCTTGGCGTGAATATGAGGCGCGGGGCTTAGGGGATATTGATTCCCTGCCTTTTGTTGGTTTCCATGCGGACTCAAGCGTGGATCAGAGCCAGTTGAGTAATGAACTGCGCTATGCCGGCCGTTTCGGTCGCACGGCCATCACTGCCGGTGCCTATTGGTTCTCTCAGGATGTAACCTACCTGGAAAATCGTTTGCTGGCCGACGGTGAGGGCGGCATTATCGATTGGACCGGTGGTGGTGTGCAGGATCACAGCACTTATGGATTCTTTACCCAGGCTGATATCGATCTGAACGAGGCCTGGGTGTTGACCCTGGGTGGACGCTACTCGAGTGAGGAGAAAGACGCGAAGATTGCCTCGATTCCCCTGAACCTCTGCACACTGGACGGCTGTGCTGCCTACGACTTTGAAGATAGCGAAAGCTGGAATGCCTTCACTCCCAAAGTTGGTTTGCAGTGGACTGTTTCAGACGAGACGCAGCTCTACACATTCTGGACCAAGGGTTTCCGCAGTGGAGGGTACAACTTCCGCAACGCAGGTATAGATCCGACCACAGGAATGCCTTATACCCCGCAGGCAACGGACCAGGAAGAGCAAAGCAGCTTCGAAATTGGGGCTAAGGTAGACTGGCTCGATGGCCGTGTTCGTACCAATATGGCGGTATTCCACAACACTATTGATGATATGCAGCGGGAGGAGAATCTTGCTGACGCAGTGACCGGTGTGGCGCAAATCATTCGAAACACCGCAGATGCGACAATTCGTGGTGCTGAACTGGAGACCATGGCTGCGCTCAGTGAAAACCTGCTGCTTACCTTCAACGTTGGCTATGTAGATGGCGATTACGATAAGGTACTCGGTGACCTGAATGGTGACGGCCTTGTGGATGATGAAGATCTGGGTCTCGAGATCCCACGCCTGGCTCCATGGACTTATGGTATAGGGTTAGTGCACGATTTGTCTCTGGGTTCCTACGGAACAATCACCTCCCGTATTAACTACAATCATCGCGATGAAGCACCTTATACGGATGACAACAGAGGCATGTTGTCGGAAGTGGAAATGGTGGACTTTAGTATTGGTTATACTGCGGATAGCGGCCAATATACAGTTTCTGTATTCGGCAAAAATATGCTTGATGAAGTTACTGAGGGTAATGACACACAGCTACCAGTTACCCTTGGTGGTATCGGTGCCAGCTTTACCCCGCTGAATAAAGGTCGTGTTATGGGGATTGAGTTTATTTACGAACTCTAATCTCGGCTGAGAATTTGCTGCTTAGAGAAAATATTTTTTAAGTTAGCAGACTTCGAAACGGCCAGTTCCTTTTCGCAATTAAATGTTGTGATTGGGCTGGCCGTTTTTTATTGGGTTGCGTGTTGAGTAAAAATTGCTTGATGATTTTTGGTACTCTTGTGTCGATAGCGTGGCAATAAAAGTGAATCTATAAAGGGGAAAAATATGCGGTTTATTGATCTGCCTACATTTGGTGTGCCTGAAGTCATGCAATTGCAGGAGATGGATAAGCCTGCTCCCGGCGCAGGCGAAGTCCTTATCCGTGTAGCCGCAGCTGGGGTTAATCGCCCTGATCTTGTGCAGCGCCAAGGGCATTATCCGGCACCTCCCGGAGCATCGCTGGTATTGGGATTGGAGGTGGCTGGTGAGGTTGTTGAAATCGGGGAAAAAGTTGTGCGCTGGCAAGTGGGAGATAAAGTTTGCGCCCTGACCAATGGTGGAGGTTACGCAGAGTTTGCAGTAGCTCCAGAGGGACAATGCCTCCCGGTCCCCGCAGGCCTTAGTCTTGTTGAGGCAGCTGCATTGCCGGAAACTTTTTTCACCGTATGGACTAATGTATTTGACCGCGCCGGTTTAAAACCGGGCGAGGTGATTTTAATCCATGGTGGTTCCTCTGGCATTGGTACCACGGCGATCCAGCTGGCCCATCAATTGGGAGCCCGGGTTTTCACTACTGCGGGAACAGAAGATAAATGCGCAGCCTGTGTGGCTTTGGGAGCGGAGAAGGCGATTAACTATCGGGATGAAGATTTTGTCTCCGTTGTGCGCGAGATGACAGATGATCACGGAGCTGATGTTATCTTGGATATGGTGGGCGGTAGCTATATCAATAGCAATATTCGTGTGGCCGCTAACGACGGCAGAATCGTGAATATTGCCTACCTGGCTGGCGCTAAAGTAGAAGTAAATATGATGCCGGTGATGTTGAAACGACTTACATTGACCGGCTCAACCTTGAGGGCTCGCTCGCCAGAAGTTAAAGCCGGTATTGCGAAATCGCTGGAAGAAAAGGTTTGGCCGCTGATTGAAGCGGGTAAAGTGCGGCCGCAACTAGCCGCTGAGTTTCCTCTGCATCAGGCGGTTGAGGCCCATAAATTACTGGAGTCCGGTACTATCACCGGGAAAATAGTTTTAACCTTGTAAGGACTTGTGGCTGCCTAGGGTGAGGAGTAAGTGGGCATCCGCTGAATAACGCCCTCAGGCACATCCCCGGGTTCACAATAGATTTTGCCGGGCAGGCGCTGTAGAGGTGGGCGGACTGTCACATCATCGCTCATCATTTCCACATAGGCTTTGTATAGATTGCTGATATTGCGTACATACTGCACGGGCTCGGAGCCTCTCACATAGCCGTATCTAGCCCGTTTAAAGTACTGGGGCTGGGCCAGTTTCAGCATGGCGACTTCCACATTGTCGAACCACACATTGGGATCCAGTCCCAGTTCTTTAGCCAGCCGCTGGGCATCGAGTAAGTGGCCGTATCCTGCATTGTAGGAAGCGAGAGTAAACCAGAGTTTATTTACGGTTGGCAAAGCGGGATTAAAGCGATCGCGCACCCAATCCATATATTTTACCCCCGCTTTAATACCTCTTTCAGGTTCGAACAGCGGCGGAGGAAATCCCATTTCCTCGGCTGTGGCAGGCATTACCTGCATCAATCCCTGCGCGCCAACTGGAGATACGGCTTTAGGGTTGAAATTGCTCTCCTGCCACATCTGCGCGACGATCATGCGCCAATCAAAATCGTATTTAAAGGCGGATTCCTTCACCAACTCATCGTAAGGAGAGAGGTTTTCTCCCGGTATTACCCGGGAACTTACTCGCTGGGTAAATCGTTTGTTCGGCTCAAAATAAGCCTGGTATTGTTTTTGATATTGGCTCGTTTTTCTGTAATTTTTCAAAAACTTATTCAAGTTCTGTAACAGGTGCCAATTTTGTCTTAATACCATCCAGCCCTGTGGACGCGGGTCACCGATAAGGGTTCCGAGTACCAGTTGTGGCTGAACGGATGCCTCAATCTTGGCTCGACCGGAGTGGGCGATAGTCGCATCTACCAGCCCGTCGGCAATTAGTGAGAAGATTTGGGACTGGGAAATATCAGGCGGCGCCACACGAATATCGACATCAATACCTGCATCTTTTAGCGTTTCAGCTACTTCGATAAATGAAGAATAGGCGCGCAGGGTTAATTTGCGGCCATTTAAATCCTGAATCTGGGTAATGGGGGGACTGCCCTTACCACTGACAATCTGATCTGTGGATTCGACATAGGGCTTGGTGAATACCATGCCCTGGTCTTCACGGGCACTGGTAATATTGAGTTCGGCCCCGGCAAAGTCACCGCGACCCGCCCTCAACCAGTCGGCAAGGTCTTCTTCGTAGGGGACAACAATAACCTGGAGTTGGAGTTTGTGCTTATTGGCAAAAGCCTGGGCCAGGTCGTAGTCAAACCCCATTAATACCCCTTTCCATAAGAAGTAGGTTGTCGGCCCGTTATAAGTGAGTAGCCTGATTACTCCCGATTTTTTAATACCCTTCCAATCGGTAATGCGTTCTTCCTGGGATTTAACCAGGTTGCGGGTCAAAAAATTATCGAGAGTGGTATGCAGGCGTTTGGAGTCTTTGCGTACGCCCCAGGCAATATTTTGCACTTCAGATACATCTGCACCAATCCGCATGTCATCGCGGTAATTGCGCAAATCCTGGGCTGAAAAATCTTCCAAAATAGCAACACGGTTCTTTTGGCCATTAATGATATCCAGCAGGGTATCTCGGTTACCATTAATATCAATTTCTCGAATAGTTAGGTTTGAGTTTGGATTTTCGGCAACAAGTTGCTCTGCAGTTTCTTTAATAGAGGAGCCGGCGGGGATAATGAATTCCAGGTCCTTTAATTTGCTCGCATCTGAAATATCTGGACCCTCAGGACCAGTGACGAGTACTAACCGCGAATGGCGGAGAGGAACCGTGAAGTCAATAATTTCTTCACGGGCGTCAGTGACAGTCAGGTTATAGGCGATTACATCTGCTTGGCCATCGATCAGCATTTGCACCGCGTCATCGGGTGTTTCAGCTTTTATCCACTTGGGTTCCAGTTTCAACTGTTTGGCCAGTTTGTTGGCCAGTTCGAAGTGACGGAGACTCACCACATCGTCACGAGGTAGCAGGTCCTCGGAAGCACCGGTTAAATTTACGAACCGAATTGTGCCGTGTTTTCTTATGTCCCTTAGGTCACCGGTTTCGATGTAGTTGACTTGCTGTTCTTTAGCGGGGGTTACTTCAGGCAGTTGCCCTGATCGCTTGTTGGCATCCTGCGCTTCGGCAGCTGACATGGTGACTGATTCAGCTACTCCAGAATCACGCTCTGGTTCCGTGCAGGCTGCAAGGGCAAGCAATAGTACTGAAAGTAGTATCAAGGTCCACTGGTTGAGGTGGATAGCAGTAGATTCACTATCCATATATTGCTCCGAAGGCACTCTACCTCAACCAGTATAGTGTCGCTTGATTTGCGCTCTTTAATTGTTAAAGAAATCAGTTTTCGATGGTTTTAACTTCTGCAGTGAAGTTCCCTTTGGCCAGCTTAATATGGACTTGCTGGTCGGTATCCAGTTCTGAACTATCGCGAATTGCGCGATTTTCTGAATCCAGAACAATAGCGTAGCCTCGCTGCAATACTGCCAGGGGACTGATGTTTTGTAGTAATTGGGCCCCGTGGGAGAGTTTGTCACTGCCGCGCTGTAATATCAGTTGTATCGCACGCTCCAGGTTTCCCTTGAGTTGGATTAACTGCTTTCGACTGTTATCGAGTCGGCGTGTCGGTAGGTTGTGGGCAAAAGCTCTGGAGGCGGAATCCAATTGGGATTTGCGATTTTGGATTTGCTGTTGGCAAGCTGCTATCAGGCGCATCTCCAAATGATCCAGACGTTGGGCTTGGTTGAGGAGCTGTTCCTTGGGGTGGCGCAAACGGTTGCGTCGCAATTGAACCTGTTGAGATAAATGCTTCAGTTGGTTGTCCATGGCGCGGTGCAATCTGCGCTGGACCTGGTCAAGCCGCTGTAAAATTTCTGCAGCATTGGCACTGGCTATTTCCGCCGCGGCAGAAGGGGTGGGTGCGCGCAGGTCTGCGGCTAAATCTGCAATAGTCGTATCGGTTTCGTGGCCGACTGCAGAAATAGTGGGAATAGGGCTTGCGGCCAGTGCGCGGGCGACTATTTCTTCGTTAAAAGACCATAGGTCCTCCAGGGAGCCTCCGCCGCGACCGACAATTAATAAATCGTGGCGACCACTGCGGCCCGCTTTTTCAATCGCTGCCGCGATTTGCTGAGCGGCACCCTGACCTTGAACGGCTACGGGCCAGATTTCAATTTGTGCAGAAGGGTGTCTCCTGCCCAATACGTGAATCATATCCCGTATTGCCGCGCCTGTCGGCGAAGTGACAATGCCGATATTGGTTGGCAAAAACGGAAGAGAGCGTTTTCTGCTTGTTTCGAACAGGCCTTCGGCATGCAGTTTTGCTTTGAGCTGTTCCAGCTGGCGCATCAGGGCGCCAAAGCCGGCCTCCTCCATATGCTCAACGATTAGCTGAAATTCTCCGCGCCCTTCGTACAGGCTCACCCTGGCCCGGATTAAAACCTCGCGACCATTTTGCGGCCGAAAGGCGACACTGCGATTGCGACCGCGAAACATGGCGCAGCGCACCTGGGCCCGCGCATCTTTAAGGCTAAAATACCAGTGCCCGGAACTGGGTATGGAAAAATTGGAAATCTCCCCACTGATCCATAGAAGGGGCACACTGCTTTCCAGAAGATGTTTAACTTCCCGATTCAGGTCACTTACCGACAGCACGCTGCGCTTGGCATTTTGACTAGGGGGAATTGTCTGCATCGGTGAATCTCGTCGGGCGTATTGGGCGGAGCAATATTGCAGTATCGCCCTTATAGGTAAAGAGCTTTACTGTACAAATCCGTTTTTCTGCAAATTGATGTTTGCGCTTTGGGCGCGTAGAGGTATAATCGCGCCGATACCCAATCCCGCCTATTCGAGGTTTGAGTGTCAACAATGTCTGAATCCAATCTGCGCATCGCGCGCGAAGCCCTCACTTTTGACGACGTCCTACTTGTGCCCGGATATTCCGAGGTCACGGCCAAGGATGTGAGTTTAAAAACCCAACTCTCCCGCAACATTACCCTGAACATCCCCATTGTGTCCGCTGCTATGGATACAGTGACGGAAGCTCGCCTGGCCATTGCATTGGCCCAGGAAGGGGGTATCGGCATTATTCACAAGAGTATGTCGATAGAAGAGCAAGCTCTTGCCGTTCGCGCGGTGAAGAAGTTTGAAGCCGGTGTTGTAAAAGACCCTATTACTATTGAGTCCGATGCCACTGTGCGCGAGTTGATCGCGCTGACTAGTCACCACAATATTTCCGGTGTACCGGTAATGGATCGTGGCGATTTGGTAGGTATCGTCACCAGCCGCGACGTTCGCTTCTTAACTGATCTCGACGTCAGTGTCGCCAGCATCATGACGCCGAAAGAGCGTCTGGTGACGGCCCACGAAGATGCGAGCCCCGACGAAGTCCGTGAACTGCTGCATAAGCACCGTATCGAAAAGGTACTGGTGGTTAACGACAACTTTGAGTTGCGCGGCCTGATCACTGTTAAAGACTTTAACAAAGCAGAGCAGTACCCGAACTCCTGTAAGGATTCCGACGGTCGCCTGCGTGTGGGCGCGTCTGTGGGCACCAGCCCGGACACCGATGATCGCGTAGCTGCATTGGTAGAAGCCGGCGTTGATGTGCTGGTAGTAGATACTGCCCACGGTCACTCCCGCAACGTGATCGAGCGCGTGCGCCGCATTAAGGAAATGCACCCCCAGGTGGACGTGATCGGTGGCAACATTGCTACGGCTGATGCAGCGCGTGCACTGGTTGAGGCCGGTGCGGATGCGGTTAAAGTGGGTATTGGCCCCGGCTCTATCTGTACCACCCGTATCGTAACGGGTATCGGTGTACCCCAGGTGACGGCAATTGCAGAGGTTGCCACAGCCCTTAAAGAATTTGGTGTGCCCATGATCGCCGACGGTGGTATCCGTTACTCCGGCGATATCTCCAAGGCAATTGTTGCCGGCGCCTCATCAGTCATGATGGGTTCCATGTTCGCCGGCACCGAAGAGGCGCCGGGCGAAGTTGAGCTCTATCAGGGTCGTACTTACAAGTCCTATCGTGGGATGGGCTCTCTCGGTGCTATGTCCCGCACCCAGGGTTCTTCCGATCGCTATTTCCAGGATGCGAGCAAGGGCGCTGAAAAACTGGTACCGGAAGGCATCGAAGGTCGAGTGCCTTATAAAGGCCCGCTGTCAGCCATTGTTCATCAGATGATGGGTGGTTTGCGTTCAGCCATGGGTTACACCGGCAGTGTTGATATTGAGACCATGCGCACTCGTCCAGAGTTTGTGCGGGTCACGGCAGCCGGTATGGGTGAGTCCCATGTCCACGACGTTCAAATTACCAAAGAAGCCCCCAACTACCCGGTGGGCCGACGCTAAGCCTTCGACCTTCTCCAGGTGAAAAAATTTAGACGGAACAAGCAGCAAACGGACCTTTAAGGTCCGTTTGCCGTTATTTAATCCAGTTATCGAGTAAGTCATGAGCCAAGATATCCATTCCAGCCGAATACTCATTCTCGACTTCGGGTCCCAGTACACACAATTGATTGCCCGCCGTGTCCGCGAGCTGGGCGTATTTTCTGAAATTCGCGCTTTCGATATGACCGAAGAGGAAATTCGTGAGTATCAGCCCAAGGGCATTATTCTCGCCGGTGGCCCAGAGTCGGTACCGGAAGAGGGCTCCCCGCGCGCGCCGGAAGCGGTTTATAACCTGGGCGTGCCGGTACTGGGCATTTGCTATGGCATGCAGACCATGGCTCATCAGCTTGGAGGCACCGTACAGGGCAGCGATATTCGCGAATTTGGCTATGCCCAGGTAAAAGTTGAAGGCCAATCCAACCTGTTGAGCGATATCAAAGATCATATCGCTGATGATGGCAGTTCCCTGCTGGATGTTTGGATGAGTCACGGCGACAAGGTAGTGGCGATGCCAGAGGGCTTTGAGCTGCTGGCTTCCACCGATTCCTGCCCAATTGCCGGTATGTACCACGCCGAGAAGAATTTCTTCGGTGTACAGTTCCACCCGGAAGTGACTCATACCCTGCAAGGCATGCGTATTTATGAGCACTTTGTGATTGATATTTGCGGGTGTGAGAAACTCTGGACTCCCGCGAATATTATTGAAGACTCTATTGCTAAAGTCCGCGATCAGGTGGGCGAGGGCAAGGTGCTGCTCGGTTTATCCGGTGGCGTCGACAGTTCTGTGGTGGCGGCACTGCTGCACAAGGCTATTGGCGATCAGCTGACCTGCGTATTTGTAGATAATGGTCTCCTGCGTAAAAACGAAGGCGACCAGGTAATGCAGATGTTCGCCGACAATATGGGCGTTCGCGTTATCCGTTCTGATGCGGAAGAGGATTTCCTTGGGCGCCTCCAAGGTGAAAAAGACCCTGAGGCCAAGCGCAAAATCATTGGTAATACCTTTATTGAGATTTTTGATCGCGAAGCTTCCAAGTTACAGGACGTGAAATTCCTGGCTCAGGGCACTATCTACCCAGACGTTATTGAGTCCGCCGCCGCAAAAACCGGCAAGGCCCATGTGATTAAGTCTCACCACAATGTGGGCGGCTTACCGGAGGATATGCAGTTTGAGCTGGTAGAGCCCCTGCGTGAACTGTTCAAAGACGAGGTTCGTAAGATCGGCCTGGAGCTGGGCCTGCCTTACGATATGGTTTACCGCCACCCCTTCCCGGGACCGGGTCTGGGCGTGCGGATTCTTGGTGAGGTAAAGCGGGAGTATGCCGATATTCTGCGAGAGGCAGATGCGATCTTTATCGAGGAGCTGCACAACGCCGATTGGTATCACAAGACCAGCCAGGCCTTTGCCGTATTCCTTCCGGTAAAATCTGTGGGTGTTGTCGGTGATGGCCGTCGATATGAATACGTGGTTGCTCTTCGCGCGGTAGAGACTGTGGACTTTATGACAGCGCGTTGGGCGCATCTCCCCTATGAGCTGATTGAGAAGGTTTCGAACCGCATTATCAATGAGATAGAGCACATCTCTCGTGTGGTCTACGACGTTTCCAGCAAGCCTCCCGCGACAATTGAGTGGGAGTAACTGCAGAATCAAGAGGGGGGTGCTTAGCACCCCTTTCTTTTTTTGTTTTGGGCTTCGCGTCTCATTTTCCACAGCGGCCCCTTCTCTCTATTCGATCTTTAATTGGTACGGATTGTCGCTAAACGCTCAGCTAAGACTTCGCTAACTCGTTGATTTTTTGAGCGTTTCCCGGGTTGTTTATTTTTTCTTCATATTGTCACAAAGACCAAATGGCGGGCCTTTGCGGCCTACTACTCTAAGTTAGTCACAGAGATATCCACAGAATCTGTGGGTAGTGGATAATCCTGGTTAGATTGGGATTGAACTCGTGGGATAAGTTGAGGGAGTGGGAGACGGGCACCTCCCATAGGGGCAGAGTTAGATTTCTCGACGGAAGCTAATTAGTGCGGCCGTGACCGCTACATTCAAGCTTTCCACATCGTTTTGCATGGGGATACGCACCAGTTCATTGCACTGAGCTGCGACGGCATCGCTAACACCGTGGGTTTCATTGCCCAGCACAAAAATTGTGAAGACGTTACTGGAGACCTCTTTCAAGGTGGTCCGGGCGTGGGATGACAGCCCACAAACCTGAGCCCCCGCTTCGCGAAACTCCCCCAGGGTGGCTGCCAATTTGTCACAGCGCAAAATCTGGGTTTTAAACAGTGTGCCTGTGCTGGCTTTGATAACCAGGGGGTCTATCTGTGCACAGCCTTTCTTTGGCAGGATGATTCCATCAATGCCGCCGGCACAGGCTGAGCGAATAATCATGCCCAGGTTTTGAGGGTTGGTTATGCCATCCAGGGCCAGAAGTTCATAGGTGTTTTTGTGCTCTGGGGCTGCAACCTTCTGTAAAAAGTCCTCCGCTCTGCCGTAGTGGGGCAGGGCCAGGTCCAGGGCTACACCTTGGTCCTGACGGGAATTCTTCGAAATCCGGGATAGGCCCTTGCGATCCCAGTAAGCAATTTCAATCTGGCGCTTTTCCGCCAGGGTTTCCATTCGCTGGATTAGCTGGTCGCGCCGGTTGCTGCTGGCCAGATGTAATTTATGGACGGGTACAGATAAATCCTCGAGAGCCTCGAGTACAGGCTTGCGCCCATAAATTGTCAGGAGGCTATCGAAGAAGGCTTTCTTTTCCAGGTATTCGGAGGAGTCTTTCACCGCGTTGGCTCACTCAGCAGTTCGATCAATCTGGCTGCGCTCTCAGGTGAGAGCGAGCCGCGCCGCGCCAACTCTACACAGGCGAGGCCCAGATGGCGATAGCAAAGTGCCAGTTGGCTATCTACTGATGCAAGGCTTTCCACCTGGGCTCCAACGGTTTCCACATCCCCCCTGGCAATGGGACCTGTCAGCGACCTCTCCGGTCCCAGTGTCAAATTGTTTTGCAGGGTCTGTGAAACAATCGGCGCCAACAGGCGAAGAGCACTGTCCCGCTCTATGCCAGCGGCTGCAAAGCTTTGTAAGCTCAGGTCCATTAGGGTGGTGAGGTAGTTGGAGGCGATCACTGATCCAGCGTGGTACAGAGACTTGTTAAGGGGATCAATAGCCAGTGTTTCACAGCCAATGGCTGCAAAAGCAGCAGAAATAACCTCTACTGCATGACTATCCCCTTCGACAGCGACGCTGGTTTTGGCAAATGTTTGCAGCGAGGTTTCCAGTTCGGCAAAACTGTGAACCGGGTGAGCACTGGCAACCAGGGCGGGTCCCAAGGGGGCTAGTTCTTTAGAGCTGAGAGCGCCACTGCAGTGGAATATAATAGTGCGCTCATCGACCAGCCCGCTTTCGGCAAGCCTCTGCGCAAATATAGCGATTTCACTATCGATACAGCCAATCAGCCATAGGTCTGCTGAAGGCATTGCCGAGAGGGAACTGACAGCATTGCCTGCACCGATAAATCGACAGGCACTTTGTCCACTTTCGAGACTGCGGTTATAAATTGACTGCACCCCAAATACACCGCTCTCCTGCCACAGCCGCCCCAGGGTTTTACCAAGGCGGCCTGCGCCAATAATATTGAGGCTTTGCATCAGCTTCCAGCGAGGCAGTCGACGTAGGCGTTAACGGCATTCTCCAGGCCCATGCCGATAGCATCGACAGTAAAGGCGTGGCCAATGGAGACTTCCTGTAGTCCTGGCAGCGTACGGTAGCGAGGCAGGTTAACCAGGTTGAGGTCATGGCCGGCATTAATCCCCAGTCCCAGCTGATGTGCGTGCTCGGCGGCAGCACAGTGAGCAGAGAAAATTGTTTCCAGTTCTGGGCTCTGTTTGGCTACGGCTTCGGCATAGGGGCCTGTATAGAGTTCTATACGGTCGGCCCCGACCTGTTTGGCCAGGCTGATCTGGTCCAGGTCTGGGTCCATAAACAGGCTGACACGTATCCCGGCATTTTTAAGTTGATCAATTATCGGAACTAATCGATCTCCATCCTGTTTGAGGTCAAAGCCGTGGTCAGAAGTGAGCTGATCATTGGTGTCGGGGACCAAAGTGCACTGGTCTGGTTTGGTTTCCAAAACCAGTGGTATTAGGCCGGGATAGTCCCCCAGGGGAGCGGCGAATGGATTGCCCTCAACATTAAACTCAATGCCTTCTCGGCTAGCGCAGAGTTTTGCCAGGTCGCGTACATCCCCTGGACGAATATGTCTTTGGTCTGGGCGGGGGTGTACAGTCAGCCCCTGGGCCCCGGCATCGAGGCAAGTGCGTCCGTGGGCGATTACGTCGGGAAAATTGCCCTCGCGGGAGTTGCGGATTAAGGCAATTTTATTGAGATTTACGCTGAGAGCGATCAATGCTTATTCTCCCTTGCTGTGTTCAGCGACTGTGTTGTCGCTGGTAGTAATTCGTTTTGCGGAAAGAATCCGAATCGGAGTATTGGGAGCCTCTGGGTGCCTGCGATAAAGGCCTCGGGGTTCCCGCTCAATTTTTTCTACGATATCCATTCCCTCGATAACCTTGCCAAAAACTGCGTAGCCAGGCTTATCCTCGCTGGCATCCAGACGGGTGTTATCTACCAGGTTAATAAAAAACTGGGACGTGGCACTATCGGGATCGTTTGTGCGCGCCATGGAAAGGGTGCCACGCAGGTTTTGGAGCCCGTTAGCTGACTCGTTGGCGATAGCCTCGCGAGTTTCTTTTCTTTGGAAATCAAAAGTGAAACCACCGGCTTGGACGACAAATCCAGGCACAACACGGTGAAAGATAATTCCATCGTAGAAGCCGCTATCGGTATAAACGAGGAAGTTCTCTACGGTGACTGGTGCTTGCTTGGCATATAGCTCGATACGAATAACCCCAAGATCAGTTTCTAGTTTCACCTGAGGGTTTTGGGCAAATAGCGGAAGGCTGAATAGAGTACAGAAAAGAAAAATAACTAATTTACGCATCATCCGTGTCCTTTGAGTGTCCGGGGGTAATCGGTTTACCTCTGTGCCAGCGAATGGTTATAGGTAGAGAAAAAGTATTTGAATATCGCTGCCTGAGGGATGCTTTTCAGCATTCCCACAGGCGTATAGTAAGCGATTTTGGATGTGGCGAGGGAGATCAGTTGGCCCACTCGGAATTGCGTTTGCGCGGGCGCACATGGGGGGCAATCATCGCCAGAATAGCGCCTAATACAACGGATAGGGCACCGTACACTTGCCACTTGCGGGCATCGCTACCGGACAGGCGCTGAATTTCCGCCTCCGCCATGCTTTTTTCCTGTTTCAGTAATTCGTACTGATGCAGGAGCTTTTGATGGCGATCGTTGAGCGAAATTGCGTCGGCAGAAAGGGATTTCAGGCTCTTGAGTTCGGCGGCCAATTCCTGGCTCTGCTGCTGGGCAGAGGTCAGGGCGCTATTCAGTTCGCCGTTTTCTGTCTCCAGCCGACGAACTTCTCCCCCCAGGTTACCTTCCATTTTTTCAAAGCGGGCCAGGTTGGCTTCTGCAGTTGCCAGCTTTAATTTCGCCACGGGCTCACTGACTAAATATTGGCGTCTGATCCAGCCCTCGGTGCCGTTGGGCGTGCGCACTTTTGCCCAGCCGTCCGAGGCGGCATCTTCGAGCAGAGCCAGCTCGGTACCACTGGCCAGGCCGCGGTGTAGAATCCGGAATTCATTGCCTTTGCCAGAGCGCATGGGCACGTGAAGTTGGTCGGTAATATAGCGGGTCTCCGCTGCAAGTGCCGCTGGTGCTGAGTTCAACAGCGCTACAGCGAGCACACCGGACAGTAATTTCTTCATTGTGATGCAGCTTTTTAGTTAGAGTTTTTATCAGGGCAGTACAAGCTTGTAGGGCTTGACTGTAACCGATGCATAGACGCCAGCTTCGATATAGGGGTCACTGCCAGCCCAGGCTTTGGCCTCCTCCAAAGAGGGGAATTCAGCAATTACCAGACTGCCGGTAAAGCCGGCTTCACCGGGTTCTTCGCTATCGATGCTGGGGTTTGGGCCGGCAGCCAGGAGACGACCTTCATCTTTGAGAAGGTTGAGTCGGGCCAAATGACCGGCGCGGGCTTTTTTGCGTAAAGGGAGACTATCGCTAACATCTTCACTGATGATTGCGTACCACATTGTTTTGAATGCTCTTGTTAGTTTTTTTAAGGTGTTATTGCGCGACCATCACTTCTTCCAGTTTCAACCCGGTCAGCTTGCCGATACGGGAGAACAGGAAAAAGAGAGCACCCATCAGAATCAGGGTTGATGGGATCGCAATAACCAGATATCCATAGGCGGTCATTTCGCCCAGCTCGGTGTTGTAGGCCTCTGTGCCCGGCGGGCTGGTGACGATCATTTTGGCGAGAATGTAATTCAGCGCCGAGGAGAAAAAGAATGACCCGGCAACGATCCATGAAGTCTGGCGCAAGGTGCGGTCGAAGGCTGGCTGGTTACCATTGGCCTGTAATGACTCGGCGATCTTTGTCGTATTCAGGATTTGATCGTTGTACAGCAGGGTTTTGACCAGCGGCCAGCGGGTGTAAACGGATAGTGCCGTGGCAACACCCAGTAGGCCAGGGATTGCAGCTTCCTTAATCGCAATATACTGCGGGTCCAGCTTGAGCAAGCTGATGCCGCCAGTGAGCAGGATGCCAATAAATCCGAGGGCTGAGAAGAAATTGACCTTGCCCAGGCGCAGCAGGTCGCGAAGGCCATATCCCAGCGGGAAGGCCAGGGCCACTATCAACGCCCAGGTTGGGCCCAACCAGTCATCCCCAGAAAGCTTGGTCAGTATCAATGTCGGAATAATGACATTGAAGGCGATATTGCTGAGAAACCCTTCCTTTTTAGGTTTCTCGGGAGATGTCGTGGTCGAATTCGTTTCGGTCATACTCAATTCCGGTGATAATGCCCGCTGGAAACTGATGGGGCTGATAGCCCGTTCAATTTCCCCGCTGACAAAACTACTGTCAGACTTCGGCCCTGGCGAGTCACCTGTGAGTGACTGCTAGTTCGGGCCTTATCCCTGAAAACGCCGAGTGCCGCATAGACAGCGCAATAGGGCGATTGTTCCTGAAAAGACGGATATGGCGATCTTTTTCATCGTCGAACTGAGTGAGAGCCTGTTGTTGAAGACCCTTTCAGCCGATTTGAATACAGACCTGGTAGATCTGCACTGCCACAGTACCGCGTCTGACGGTATTTTAAGTCCTGCGCAGCTGGTGTCGAGAGCGAAATCCCAAGGTGTGACGATGCTCGCCCTGACCGACCACGATACGGTGGATGGAGTGCATGAGGCTCAACAGGAAGGTGACTGCTTGGGCGTAGATGTGGTGGCGGGGATTGAGTTCTCCAGTCTTTGGGGGCGCAGACCCGTACATATTGTTGGTCTGAACATTAATCCCGAATCGGGGCCTCTGCAAGAAGCCATTCAGCTGCGTGAGCAGTTGCGCGAGGAGCGGGCAGAGCGTATCGCGGAGAAGCTAGAAAAACGCGGCTTTAGCGGTGCCTTGGAGGGTGGACGTGCCCTGGCGGGCGACTCGGTACTGGGTAGGCCCCATTTCGCACGATGGCTGGTGGAAGCTGGGCATATAGATGATACCGGTAAGGCATTTAAGCGTTACTTGGGTGCCGGCAAGGTGGGGGATGTGCGGGTCGAGTGGCCCCAGCTGGGAGAGACTATCGCCACTATTCACCAGGCCGGTGGCTGTGCGGTATTGGCTCATCCCCTCAAGTATGGATTGACCCGCACCCAGTTATTACGATTGTTGGGCGCATTTCTGGAAGAAAAAGGAGATGCTGTCGAATTGTTGTGCGGTCGGCAGAACCCGACACAGACGAGGGAGTTGAGGAAACTACTATTCTCAGCTGCGGAAGCGGCGGGCAAATCAATGCCATATTGCTCTCTTGGCAGCGATTTTCACCAGCCGGAGCAGCCCTGGCGTGAATTGGGTTGTGTCAGGTTGCCCGCAGACGTCGAGCCGGTGTGGAATCTGTGGCACACTCTGCACCGGGAACAGCGGGGTCACGTTTCGCTGCCCTGATTCCGGCTTGTGAATTGGGGGCCATCGTCCGGCTTTAAGCCTGGTGGATGGCAGTGAGGTATTTTCAATCGGTAAGGCTTTTGGGGGGCTTTGTGGCGCAGTTTTTTCAGATTCATCCGGATAATCCTCAAGGCCGCCTGATCACTCAGGCAGCAGAGATCGTCGCCCAAGGGGGCGTTATTGTTTTTCCCACCGATTCAGCTTACGCCATAGGCTGTCGACTGGGAGAGAAGCTGGCGGTTGAGCGCATTCGAGGAGTGCGCCAGCTGGACAAGCAGCACAACTTCACATTGATGTGCCGAGACCTATCGGAGCTGGCGACCTATGCCAAGGTCGACAACCAGATGTTTAGGCTGTTAAAGAATCATACGCCGGGTTCCTATACCTTTATTATGCCGGCGACCGCCGAAGTGCCGCGCAGGTTAATTCATCCGAAGCGCAAGACCATCGGTATTCGCGTGCCGGATAATCCCATCGCCCTGGCCCTGATTGAAGAATTGGGCGAGCCGTTGATGAGCTGTAGCCTGATTATGCCCGGCGAAGAACAGCCCCTAACCGAACCTTACGATATCCGCGATACCCTGGAGCACCAGGTGGAATTGGTTATCGATGGCGGTTTCTGCGGGTTGGAGCCCACCACCGTGATCGACCTGACGGGTGATGAGCCCCAACTGATTCGCCAGGGATGTGGGGCAACTGACGAAATACTCGGCTGAAAGCTGCGGCGCCGTGTATAATCGCGCGTTTGCACGATTGAGGGTGGGGCAGGGTGTCCAGTGATGAGTTACTAGCAGAGGTCGAGGAGCAAGTGCTGGCCGAGGTTGCGGCGAGCGATGATGAAGCTCCTGCCCAGGCTGGCGATGCGGAATCGCAGGGCCAGGACTCGGATGAGGATTCCCCCCTAGCTTTGGTGCAGGGCGAAATCTTTAACGACCTCCCGCAGGATCTCTTTATTCCACCAGATGCTTTGGAAGTTGTTCTGGAGGCTTTCGAGGGGCCTCTGGATCTCCTGCTATACCTGATTCGCCGCCAAAACCTGGATATTCTCGAGATCAACGTCTCCGACATTACCCATCAATATATGGCGTATGTGGAGATGATGACGGCAATTCGCTTTGACTTGGCCGCCGAGTATCTGGTAATGGCCGCTATGTTGGCGGAAATAAAGTCGCGGATGCTGTTGCCGCGACCGCCTGAAGCGGAGGAGGAAGAAGGCGAGGACCCCCGGGCGGCTCTGATTCGCCGTTTGCAGGAGTATGAGCGTTTCAAAACTGCGGCTGAGGATCTCGATGAAATCCCCCGTGTTGGCCGGGATGTCCATCAGGCCAATGCAGAGGCTCCCGATCGCAGTATCACACGCCCCGACCCTGAAATTGACTTGAAAGAAGTCCTGGTCGCCCTGGCTGATGTGCTGCGGCGTGCGGATATGTTTGAGAGCCACCAGGTTGAGCGGGAGAAGTTGTCCACCCGCGAGCGTATGACCCAGGTGCTGGATAAGATCCGCCACGGCCAGTTTGTGCCCTTTGTAAGCCTGTTTACCGTTGAGGAGGGTCGCCTCGGTGTCGTAGTGACCTTCCTGGCAGTGATGGAGCTGGTAAAAGAGTCACTGGTGGAGCTGGTGCAGAATGAAGCTTTTGGCCCGATCCACGTGCGCGCTCGCGCTGCGACCCACAGCAGTGAAAGCGAAGACGGTGCTGACAGCGAGCCTGAGGATCAGATTCTCGAAGAGGTTGAAGATCCAGAGGACGCTGTAGAGGCCTCGGATAAAGCGTCGGAAATGTATTCGAGTTAGAAAATAGAAGATGACAATCGCCCCCGAATTACTGCGCAAAATCGTCGAAGGCGCCCTGTTGGCCGCGGGCCAGCCTCTAAGTGAAGAAAAGCTGTTGTCTTTGCTGGACGAGGAAGAGCAACCCTCCAAGACTACCCTGAGAGATGTGCTTGAAGAAATCGCCCAGAGTTGTGCTGACCGAGGGTTTGAACTGAAGAAAGTCGCGAGTGGTTGGCGTTTTCAAGTGCCGGAAGACCTGGCTCCATGGGTGAATCGGCTGTGGGAGGAAAAGGCGCAACGGTATTCCCGTGCAACCTTGGAGACCCTCGCCATTATCGCTTATCGACAGCCGGTAACCCGTGGTGATATCGAGGATATCCGCGGCGTTGCGGTGAGTTCGCATATTGTTAAAACCCTGCTGGAGCGCGGTTGGATTAAAGTTGTGGGGCAGCGGGACGTGCCCGGTAAGCCGTCTCTCTACGCAACAACCCGGGAGTTTCTCGATTATTTTAATTTGAGCACCCTGGATGATTTGCCGACTCTGGCGGAGATCCGCGATATCGAGAGTCTGAACCAGATTCTGGAACAGGAAGGTTTGCCCCCAGAGCCGGTTCCAGAGGAGGGAGAGTCCGAGGTGGACAATGGTGCTTTGGAAGATTCTGAGTCAGAGCAAGACACCGAGGCAGAATCCTCTACTAAAGCCCCTGCGGCTGAACACGAAGATATAGACGATGCCCTGGTAGAGGCTTTGGCTGAGGAAGTTGCTGCTGAAGCATCAGGTGCCGAGACCGAGACCGAGACCGAGACCGAGACCGAGACCGAGACCGAGACCGAGTCTGAGTCCGGAGTAGATGCCGATGCAGTGCCCGCCGAGACGGATGCAGAGGAAGATCCAGTGGAAACTGCGGCAGCAGAGATCCAGTGGGAAATGGAGCAGGAAGACTCTGAAGGTAATTCGGAGTTGGATGTAAATGTTGATCTAAGTGAAGAGAGTGAACTTCACAGTGATGAGGGAAGCAGCGTTGAATCGCTGCAAGTAGAAGAAGAGAGCGAGAACTCTCTAACGGCAACGTTACCACCCAGCAGTATGTTTGCCGAAGACGACACAGTTGAAGAGGTCGCCGAGGAGTCGGTGGAGGCAAATGCTGATGTCGATGAAGATTCCAAAGAAGTAGTACAAGTGGAAAGCACCACCCCATGAGTGATGGTACCCCGCCAGCAGGCGAGAAATTACAGAAAGTATTAGCGCGCACCGGCCTCGGTTCGCGCCGTGAAATGGAGCGCGCAATTGATGCGGGCCGCGTAACCGTAAATGGAAAAGTGGCGGAGCTTGGCGAGCGCGTAACTGACGCGGATCATATCGAGTTTGATGGTAGCCGGCTGCCTTCGGCAGAGCAGAATCGCTGCCGGGTAATACTCTACAACAAACCGGTTGGAGAAATATGCTCCCGCCACGACCCGGAAGGCCGCCCGACGGTCTACGATCGCCTGCCGAGACTGAAAACCGGCCGCTGGATTTCTGTTGGGCGCCTGGATTTCAATACCAGTGGTTTGCTGCTGTTTACCAATAGCGGAGAGCTGGCCAATAAATTAATGCATCCCTCCTCGGTAATCGACCGCGAATACTTGGTTCGAATCCAGGGTGATGTGGATGAGGAAATGAGGCGGCGTCTGCTCAAGGGCGTGTTGTTGGATGATGGGTCGGCGCGCTTTACCGACATCGTAGAGAGTGGTGGTGAAGGTAAAAACCGCTGGTTCTACTGTGTAGTGATGGAGGGCCGCAACCGCGAGGTGCGTCGTCTGTGGGAGTCCCAGGGAGTTAGAGTTAGCCGCTTGAAGCGTGTGCGCTACGGCAGCGTCTTTATTCCCTCCCATGTGCGCGTCGGGCAATGGATTGAGATGGAGCCCCGCGAGATCGATGACCTCTGCGTAACGGCGGGAATGCCGAAACTGGGCCAGCGCCCATTGACCCAGGGTGAGAAACAAAACCTGGAGCGCCAGCGCAGGAAGTTGCGCAAGTCGCCAGCACCGGCTGCTCGGCGCAATCGACCGAAGTCGGTTTAAACAGAAAAAGCCCGCAAATTGCGGGCTTTTTTGTATTTCAGTAATCGCTACTCTTAATTGCTGAGTGTTACTGCTGGTTTTCCTGTGTTTCTCCTGCTTCCTCTTCATTCTGGTCTCGCAGTTCACTGGGGACACCCTGAGGGCCATCACCCATTGCATCATCTACATCGGATGGAATATCTGAAACTGAATCGGTGGAGGTTCCGTCGGAGGTGCTATTTTCCGGTGCTGTTTCAACCAGGTTTTTAAGTTTTTCCAACCCTTGTTCATAAGACTCTCCCACCATTTTTTTCACTGCAAGGCCCATCCAGCGTTCTCTGGGACCACCGCCGGTATCGCTGTGGAAGTTCCAGGTAAGAAGGGTGCCGCCATCCTTTGGTTCCAGCTGGAATTCTGCCGTGGCCTGGCTGCCATCACCAAAATCCAGCTTGGTGGCGACTACAGAATCTCGCTTGCTGGCGAAGATAGTTTGACTACCGCTTCCGGCTTTGGAGTTTTCGCCGCGCCAACTCATTTTGGCGCCGACGCCTTCCTGGGGACCGCTGTACTCATAGAGTACCGAGGGGTCGATGTGGCGCCATGGGGACCACTCGTTGAATTTGTGGAAGTTATTAACGTAGGGAAAAACCACTTGTGGTGGTTTGTTGATAAATACGCTGCGATGAACAGTGACTTCACGTGGGAATAAATATCCCGCGAGCACGAGAATTACCAGGGCAATAAGAATATAAATAATCCAGCGCATAGCGGGTTCCTTTGCTATTTGCGGGTGCAAGGAAGCAACCGCCAGATAACTCTGGCGGTAGAGATGCTTATATTAGCTGCTGCGATGCTTAATCGTCGGCAATATGTAGCAGGGGGAGCTTAATCTCAACACACAGGCCCGCATCCCGGCTGTTTTTGGCGCTGATGCTTCCCTGGTGATGCAGGATGGTGCGCTGGGCGATAGCGAGTCCCAGTCCAAAGCCACCACTTTCCCGGGTGCGTGCACTATCTGTGCGATAGAAGGGGCGGAAAATAGCCTCCAATTCCTCATCTGCCACGCCGGAACCTGAGTCAATGACTGAGATGGTGCAGGAATCTGAGGATTCTTTAATCGACACCTTGACCCGGCCGTGCTCGGGGCTGTACTTGATTGCGTTGCGCAGGATGTTCTCCAGGGCAGCGGTCAGGGAGCTGCCCCGGGTTGCGACAAGGAGCTCTTCCCCTTCGGAGCGAATTTCAAAGGACAGGTCTTTGTCAGCAGCTTCGCTGTGGAGGTCTTCCGCCAGGGCGCTTATCAGGGCATTTACTTCCACTACGTCATCCAGGGGGCGCTGCTCCTGGCTGCTAATAGGAAGTGATAGCACGTCGGCAATAATATCTTCCAGGTAATCCGCTGCCTTGCCGATTTTATCCAGTTCTGTATCGAGCCCGTTAATTTGCTTTTGGCGGGCGATGGCCAGTGCCACTTGCAGGCGCGCTAATGGCGAGCGCAGTTCGTGGGAGACATCCTTGATCAGGCGGCGCTGCTCGGACATCGACTCCTGAAGCTGGGCGGTCATGGAGTCGAAGTCCAGGGCCAGGTCAGTCAGTTCATCATTCCGAGACTTCAGGGATGGAGTCACGCGGTAGTCCAGTTCGCCGGCAGCGACGCGTTTGGTGGCGGCGCGCAACTGTTCAAGAGGGCGGCTCAGGTAGCGGGCCAACCAGTAGCAGGCTAAACCTGAGGCAATCATGGAAAGCAGCAACATCGGCCAAAAGTTGCGCCACAGGAAGCGCAGCAATAGGCCTTCCTTGCTATCCCCAGCAACGACGACGATACGCAAGGGGTCTCCGGTGCGCAGCGGCAGGAAGAAGCCTACAGTGGGCTTGTTATTTACCAGTTTGTGAGCTTCGCGATTGCGGTAATCAAGACTGTCGATCAACGAGCCCATATTTGATGGCACTTCGCGACCGAGGATGTCGTTGCCTTGTTGATCAACCGCATAAACCCGCCGTTTGACTTTTTTGGGGGCTTTCTCGAGCCAGTGCTGGAATTGTTCAGGACCGTGACGGCGGGCGATTCGCATATTTCGCATGACCTCGCGAAATAGGGCGGGGCCCTCCCAGCGTTCCTCTTGTCGGGGATCGCCGAATTCACCGAAGTGGGTAATGTAAATGGCGGCTACAACCATCACCATGGCGGTGATCCAGGCCCCAAAGAACATTTTCCAGAAGAGACTGCGCATCGTGGAAAACCTATTGCTTGCTCTGGGTGAGCATATATCCGGCACCTCGGATATTGATAATTAGGTCGCGGCTGGCACCTTTATCCGCGAGCTTCTTGCGAATGTTACTGACATGGACATCGATGGAGCGGTCGTAGGGCATCAGCTTACGGCCAAGGGCACTTTCAGTGAGAACCTCTTTGCCAACCACTTCGCCGGCATGCTGAACCAGTACCTTGAGCACGGCGAACTCTGCGCCGGTCAGAGCCAAAGCCTGGTCGTTCCAATAACCCTGATGCTCTGCAGGCAGTAGTCGAATCTGGCCGCTGCTAAGAGTGTCGTCGCTCTCTTCAGCTTCGACTCGTCCGCGGCGGAGTACTGCGCGCAGTCGGGCCGCCAATTCCCTGGGATTGCAGGGTTTGGGCAGGTAGTCGTCGGCACCCATTTCCAGGCCGACGATACGATCCACAGTGTCCCCTTTTGCAGTAAGCATTAAAACCGGTAGGGAGCGGCTTGCTGCTGAAGCCTCCTCCCTAAGTTTGCGCAGTACTTCAAAGCCATTGTGAACGGGCAGCATGACGTCCAGAACCAGAGCGTCAAAGCTCTCGCTCTGAGCGAGTTCTAGCCCCCGGCCACCATCATTGGCTGCGGTTACTTGAAAACCCTCTCCGGTAAGGTACTCCCTTAGCAAGTCGGTGAGTTCGGTGTCATCGTCGATTAAAAGGATGCGGCTCATGGCGTTCTCTCAGTTTCTGTGTGGCCATTATATGCAAAGCGCTGGCGCTGGTTACCGCTGGCGATAGGGCTTTTTACCGTTCTTAACAAATGTTTACCGGCATTTTCCCCCGTTTACACAAGCTGGGCTTACTATGTAGTCACTGAACGCGAACATGAGGAAGTAGGAATGAAACACTGGAAACAAGCAATGGGAAGCTTGGCCTTGATAGGTGTTCTGGTTGCCCCTGCGGCACTTGCTTTCGGCGGTGGTGAAGGTGGTCAGGGGCGCGGATTTGAATATATGGTGCGCCAGCTTGAGTTGACCGAAGGCCAGCAGGCACAGTTAAAGGCCAACCGGGAGAGTAACCGAGAGGCGAGAATGGCACAGCGCGAGCAAATGATCGAGCTGCGCAAGGAATTAAATGCGGCGATTGAGTCGGGCGCTGACCAGGCGACACTGGATCAATTGGGCGAAGAGCTAGGCAAGCTAAAGCTTCTGGAGATGCAGAACCGCAACGAAATGAAAGAACAGTTTAAGGCCATTCTGACTGATGAGCAGAAGGCCAAGCTAGAGCAGCTTAAGAGTGAGCGCAAAGCGCGCCAAATGAAACGGCGCGATAAAAGCTCTGCAAGCCAGGATTCAGAGTCCTAGGCCCCCCAACCAAAGACTCCTTGTGCGATCCGCTGGGTGCACCCTTCCCCAAGGCCCAGCAGGTTCATAACCCTTAGCCCCCGCTGCCCCGGGGGCATTTTTCTTTATTCCTGCCGAAACCTGATCAGATAGGTAACTTGCTGAGCCCGGTTATTGCTGGGAGAATACGCCGCCTTGTAATTTAGTATGTAGCGGCCCGAATTGGGCGGAGAGGGTTGACTGTGAGTAAAATCGGCTTGTTCTATGGCAGTGATGAGGGTAATACCGAGTCTGTAGCTTTGCGCATCCGCGCCCGCCTTGGCGAAGACAATGTAGACCTGTTTGATATTGCCGATGTCACTCAGTTGGATATTGCTAATTATCAGTATCTTATCTTTGGAATCCCTACCTGGGACTTTGGTCAGATTCAATCTGACTGGGAAGAGTTCTGGGAGGATGTGCAGGAAATCGATTTTAGCGGAAAGACCGTCGCTTTATTTGGCCTGGGAGACCAATTTGGGTACGGCGACTATTTCTTGGATGCGATGGGCATGCTCCACGATGTTATTGTGGAAAAAGGAGCCACTATAGTCGGCCACTGGTCCACTGAAGGCTACGAGTATGAAGCCTCAAAAGCTGAAGTCGAAGGTGGAGCAAAGTTTGTCGGTCTGGCTATTGATGAAGACCAGCAGGAAGAGCTGACCACAGAGCGGCTGAATTGCTGGTGTCAGCAAATAGCTGAAGAGCTTGCGCTTGATAGTGATGTTCTTGAGTTGGATGACTGATTCGCTATGAAAAGCTCCCTGTTGTTCAGCGAGTTTTGGCCCTGGCTGGCAGAGCATACAAATTGTATCGTCAGGGCCGGAAGTAGTGATTCGGTAGTATACGATGATGATGACTACCACTGGCGCTTCACCGCTGAAGATGCCCGTACCAAGTTGGTTCAGGTAATGCGCGGTAAACGACCCGTCGCCGAGCTGTTTATTGAGCCTGAACATATAGCCGCTGTGCGTATTTCTCCCGGGGAGCGGGGAGAGTACAACTTTGACCTGGTAGCAGAAGTCCAGGGGCGCGAGCAGGTTGTTTATTACTTTGTTCTGACTCACTCACTGGAAGATGTGGATACGAAACAAAATCCCTCCTCAGCCGCTCTCCATTAAAAACATTTCGATGTTGTGGAAGTTATACTGGTCAGCCCTGTATAACTTCCGGATTAAATTTCTAATTTAAATTCTACCCCTCTCTTTTATTTCCCTTCACAACCATTAATTTGAAATTTTTTTTACAGTCGGTGCATTTTGTAAGCTGTGTCTATTATAAAAAGCGCTTGTTGTGAGTTCTTAACAAAGGTTTACCACAGTTATCCCCCGTTTACACGGCGCCCACTTACTATGTACTTACTGAATGTAAACGAGAGGGTTGAACGATGAAAAACTGGAAAACTGTAGTAGGTAGTTTGGCTTTGGCTGGCGTTGTAGCAGTACCAGCCGTTGGCATGGCATGTGATGGTAAAGGACGTATGGAAGGTCGCGGCCATGGACCAGAAAAAATTGCTAAAGAGCTGGACCTGACGGAAGCTCAAAGGGATCAACTGAAGGAGCTTCGCGAGTCCAACCGTGAAGGGAAAATAGCTAAGCGCGAAGAAATGCACAAAGCGTATGAAGAGTTGCGTGAAGCAATTCGTTCCGGTGCCGATCAGCAAACACTGGCAAGCCTGGGGGCGGAGATTGGCAAACTGGAAGTCGCTAAAATGCAGAGCCGCAACCAGATGCGTACTCAATTTGAGTCTGTATTAACAGATGAGCAACTCGCCAAGCTGGAAACCCTGAAGGCTGAAAAAAAGGATCGTCATATGAAGAAGTGGAAGGCGTATCGCGATCACGGTTAAGTGGGTAGCCTGGTTGAGGTTACTGAGAAACCGAAAAGAAGTAGCCCCTGATTATTTGGGGCTACTTCGCCATTTAGATTTTAGCCTTCATTGGACAGTTCCTCTACAGCTCCGACACCTATATGCTGATCTAAAAATTCTAGTAATTCTGTATAGAGTCTCATATTGTTCTCTTCTGAATAGAATCCGTGTCCCTCATTTTTAATAAATAGTGTTTTAACCGGAAGTTCTTCCTTTTTCAACGATGCAACAAGTGCTTCTGCGTGCTCAATAGGGGTTCTCTCATCCTGTCCTCCATGAATTAAAAAGACAGGTATATTGAGCTTGTCGGTATTTTCTATAGGAGAATTTGTCTTAAGAAAGCTCTCATTCTTACGCATAGTACGCTTTAAATAAGCGATACCGCGTTCACTCTCCTTGACATCCCCTTTTGTGTAAAGCATTTCCAAATCGTAGGCGCCGGAATAGCCAGCTGCGCATTGATATAAATCCGGGTAAAGAATTGGGTTCATCAATGCTGAATAACCTCCGAAGCTAATACCATATATACAAATTCGCTCGGGATCTGCATAGCCTTTCTCTATGGCCCAATGAGCTGCGTCGGCGATATCCTTCTGGATTTTCCCGCCCCACTCTTGGAAACCTGAAGTGTAATGGTTCATGCCGTATCCGGTGGAGCCTCGAAAGTTGACCTGAAGCACGAGATATCCATTTTGGGATAAAAGTTGTGCATCCTGGTCGTATCCCCAGTAATCGCGAGCGTGAGGGCCTCCATGAGGGAGTACAACCATTGGGTTCATTTTTTCTGAGTGCTTGGGGAATGTAAGATAAACGCCAACCTGCAAATTATCTTCGGTGGTGAATGAGTCAGCTATCATAGGGTTGAGCTGTTCGGGCATCATCCATTCCGCTGAAGATAAAAGGAAATCCACAGCCTTGGTTTTTAAGTTTACAAGGTAGTAATCTCCGGGCAGTCTATCACCACTTACCTCTAGTACACCCTTAGATCCATCTGTTGTGAAACTAGTAAATTTGATTCGGTACCCATCAAATGCTTTCTTTAAGCCGCGAAAGAATGGTGCAAAGCCATTCCCTTCATCAAAAAATTTCTCAGCCGGATAATCTGGATCTAAGTAGGCCCCGAGAGGTTTGTAAGATCCTGGGGAATAAACAATATTGCTTATGTCAGATCTGTGATGTTGAAATACTACTGAGTAATTTTCAGATCCGGGCGTAACTTTTATAAGTTGTTGCGTTTCAGATTTTGGGTTTATTGTTAGGTAGGCCTCACCTGTACTCTTGTCAAACCCAACCAGAGTGCCTGAGTCTAAAGTTTTATCTTTTACTCTTTCCCAACCTTTTTTTGATTTGAAATATAACTGATAGTTGTTTTCTTTGTCAGTACCATCTGCGTAGAGTAGGTTTCCAGCTTTGTCTGTGTAAGCACGTCCTAATATTTGAGGTAGTTTAGTGATATTCTTCTTTACTCCAGAATAAATATTTAACCGCGCGACCTCACCCCTGGTTTCCCAGTTGTTATACCAGGGATATGTGGAAATAAGAATTTCTTTCTTTTCATTTTGTAGTGGGTCAATAATAGAGGCATGAGCCCTGGTGGCCTCTGCTTTTTTTACACGCGAGCCAACCTGCCTCTCTCCAATCATATGGCCAAAAATCAGTTTGCCTCTGGAGCCATCATAGTTTATTGCGTAGAGAGATCCATAGTTTATCGGGATTTCTAAAGCAGTGGTTTTTGTTACAACTTCAGCGACAATCCTTTCATTATTTGCCCACTCAAAGTGGCCTACCTCTTCTCTACCATTAAACCGAAGCGTACCGGTTATTTTCATCGGGTGAATGGACATAAAGAATAAAACTGACTCACCTTCATACAATTTCCTGACTGCTAAATGAGTACCATCAGGAGAGATTTTTACTTCTTTAATCTCTGTGTGACGTACCAAGTCATCTAGTGGAATTTGCTTGGAGAGGGCCAGGGTTGGCCAAATGAGTAGTACAGCTAACAGTATTCGCATAATTCAATCCTTGTAATTTGGGAGGCATTATGCGATAGAGCAAAGATGGCAACAAGTCGAAGCGGATCTTTATGATCCGCTGGCCAACGATAAAGATTAATTGAAATATTAATTAGTTGCTAAGCCTTCACTTTCCCTATCAGGCTTGTGCTGCTCAAACCAATATAGAATCGATGCAACTTTTGCCACTAACTGACTTGGCCTGGCAGCGATACTGTGGGATGCCCCTGGAATGCGAACCATGGCAGCGTCAACGTCATTAAGTTTTAGTGCTTGATAAAACTGTTCCGTTTCTGACATTGGTGTACGGTAATCCTCTTCCCCTGTTAAGAGCATAGTGGGAGTGGTAACGTTTCCGACATAGGTGAGCGGTGAGCGACGGCGGTATTCCTCAGGTTTCTCCCAGGGCATCCCTGAGAACCAATAGCTAGTAAAAAACCTCGAATAATCAGCAGTTAAAACGAAGCTCTCCCAGTTGATGACAGGCTTGGCAACAACAGCAGCTCTGAAGCGATCGGTTTTGCCAATAATCCAGGCTGTCAGTGTACCCCCACCACTGCCACCTGTAACAAAAAGCTGCTCTTCATCAATGTAACCTTGAGCAATTACTGCATCGACGCCAGAAATCAGGTCGTCGTAATCCTGGCTCGGGTAGTTATGGTGAATTAAGTTGGCAAATTCATGGCCGTAGCTGGTGGAGCCACGGGGGTTAGTGTATAGAACAACATAACCAGCAGCGGCAAATAACTGGACTTCGGCGGCAAATCTGGGGCCGTAATTAGAGAAGGGACCACCGTGAATTTCCAATAGAAGGGGATACTTCTTCTCGGGGTCGAAATTGGGTGGGTAAGCGACCCAGCCCTGAACATCTCGGCCGTCAAAGCTCGATTTGTAGTTGATTTCCTCAATATTTGCCATCTCGCGCAGTGGCATCAGGTCGCCATTGAGCTCGGTGAGTGCCTGGGTTTTGCCGTTGCGCGCTAGAGCCAGTTCGGCGGGATTTTGAGGGGTTGTTTGTGTGTAGGCGATGTCCCCGCGTTTGGAGACTGCAAAATTGGCACCGGAGTATGGGCGTCCCAGCGAAAGGCCTCCAGCGTCGCTGGCCATTAGGGTTTCGCTGGAACCAATTTTCTTGATGGCAATTTTGGTGGAGCCGTGATCGTCGTAGCTATAGGCAATTCGCTTGCTATCGCCCAGCCAGAGGAAGTTGGAGATGCTGCGATCCTTGGCAGTTTTTATTTTACGGGACTTCCCGCTATTGAGATCCAGGACGCGCAGAGTATGTTGTTGGTATCCGAGCTTTTGATCCTCAAAGCCTAAATAGGCCAGCTTCGTACCATCTGGAGACATCTGCGGGTGATGGTCGGGACCATAACGTTCGGTAATTTGCTCGATACTGCCGTTTTGTAGGCTCACCTTGTAAATTTCCGAGTTCATCAGCTCGATTTCGTGATCGGGATGACGATTGGCTGAGAAGTAAATTGCATCGTTATTTTTACTCCAGGCGAGACTGCTGTGATGATCGTACTCGCCTTCGGTAAGCTGGCGAGGGGTACCGCCCTCTCGAGGGATCACAAAAACCTGTACATGCCCCTGCTTTAAATAGCCCATGCCATCTGAACGATAAATGCTGATGTCGATAAACTGTGGTGGCTTAGCCCACTCTGCGCCTTCCGGGGCACTGGGGAGCTGTACTGGCAGAGGTTTGCTTTCCGGTACGAACATGGTGAAAGCTATTTGCTTACCATCCCGTGACCACTGGATATTGGAGGGGGATTTTGGCAGGTGAGTAATCTGCAGATTCTGGCCATTATCTAACCACAGCAGGTGGATCTGCGGGCTGCCACTGCGGGTGCTGATAAAAGCGATGGTCTTCCCGTCTGGGGATAGCTGTGGGGAGTAATCGGAGTAGTCTCCAGAGGTCAGAGGGCGGTGATCTTTGCCATCGGTACCGATACGCCAAAGGTTCGCGCGCTTGCCGTCTTTCATTTTGTTCATTGAGTTGCGGACGTAATAAATACTTTTCCCGTCACTGCTGAACTGAGGGCTACTCGCGTATTCGAGGTTAAATACATCCTCGTAACTAAAATTGGGTAGTTGGTTATCAGCGAGCGCAGGGCTGGCGATAAACATCGCTGCGACAATTTTTATTAGCCGGTTCATGATCTTTAGGCTCCTCCTTCTTGTTTCCTAGAGGATACCTGAGGAAGGGGGGACAAAGGGAGTGATCCGTTGACTGGTGTGCTCGACGGGATAATCCGTGATGGAGCAACAGGGTGGCTGACCTGCTACTCCGTTATTTGGCCGAATATACCTGTAAAATTTTGAATTAGTTGGTTGCCAAGTCCTCGCTTTCATTTTCTCTATCGGGTTTGTGTTGATCAAACCAGTAGAGGGTCGAAGCTACTTTAGAGATTCTCTTGCTGGGTCTATCGGAAAAGTTATGGGATGTGTTTGGAAGGCGCACCATAGCTGCCTCTACATCATTTAACTTTAGTGCTTGGTAAAACTGTTCGGTCTCAGATATCGGGGTGCGATAATCGTTTTCTCCAGTCAATAGCATGGTCGGTGTAGTGACATTGCCAATATATGTGAGTGGAGAGCGGCGTCGATACTCCTCGGGGGCCTCCCAAGGCATCCCGGAAAACCAGTAGCGAGTAAATATTTTGGAGTAATCGGCAGTTAGAACAAAGCTCTCCCAATTGATTACCGGTGCGACAACTACCGCAGCCCTGAATCGTTCAGTTTTACCAATAATCCAGGCTGTTAGTGTGCCGCCGGCACTTCCACCTGTGACAAATAATTGATCCTCATCGATATAGCCTTGGGCGATAACTGTATCGACACCGGTCATTAGGTCATCGTAATCCTGGCTCGGGAAGTTGTGATGGATCAGGTTGGCAAACTCATTGTCGTAGCTGGTAGAGCCGCGAGGGTTAGTGTAGAGCACGACATAGCCTGCGGCGGCAAATAGTTGCATTTCGGCAGAAAAGCGCGGGCCGTAGTTAGATAGTGGGCCACCGTGAATCTCAAGTAACAGGGGGTATTTATTTTGGGGGTCGAAATTTGGGGGGTAGACTATCCAGCCCTGGATATTGCGACCATCGAAGCTGGATTTATAGTTGATCTCTTCCACATGGGCCATATTGCGTAGAGGTATCAAATCACTGTTGATCGCCGTGAGAATTTTTAACTTGCCGCCACGAGAAATTGCAAGTTCTGCGGGAATTTGAGGTGTAGTTTGTGTATAAACTACGTTTCCACGTTTGGAGACAGCAAAATCTGAAAAACTATAGGGCGCGCCTAGTGTCAGTCCACCGGCGTCATCCGCTATCAAGGTTTCCTTTCCGCCAATTTTCTTAATGGCAATTTTGGTTGAGCCATGATCGTCATAGCTGTAAGCAATACGCTTACTGTCAGCGAGCCACTGAAAATCGGAAACGCTACGATCGCTGGCAGTTTTTATTAGCTGGTTTTTTCCACTAGCGAGGTCGATCACTCGCAAAGTGTTTTGGTGGTAGGAAAACCGCTGATCTTCATAGCCTAAATATGCCAGCTTTCTTCCGTCGGGTGAGATTTGAGGTTGAAAATCGGGGCCAAATCTCTCGGTTACTTGCTCAATATTTCCATCATTGATATTTACCTTGTAAATTTCTGAATCCAGCAGTTCAATTTCATGATTTGGGTGGCGATTTGCTGAAAAGTAAATGGCCTTATTATTTTTGCCCCAGCTGAGTTGGCTGTTGTGCTCGTAGTCCCCACTGGTGAGCTGCCGGGGAGTGCCTCCTTCACGGGAAAACATGAAAACCTGTGAATTGCCCTGCTCTAAGTATCCCTGGCCCTCAATGCGATATAAGCTCTTGTCGATAAACTGAGGTGTTTCTTCCCACTCGCCCCCTTCTGGTGGTGTGGGAAGCTCCACTGGCAGCGGTTTGCTCTCGGGCACGAACATGGTGAAGGCGATATGCTGACCATCGTGGGACCACTGGATATTTGATGGGGCTTTGGGTAGATGGGAAATTTGCTCACTTTTACCATTGTCCAGCCACAACAAATGTATCTGGGGCTTTCCACTCCTGTCGCTGATAAAGGCAATGGTTTTTCCATCTGGAGATAGATGTGGCGAGTGGTCGTGAAAATCTCCCGAGGTTAGGGGGCGATGATCTTTGCCATCATCGCTGATATACCAGAGGTTTGCCCTTGTGGTATCTGCCATTTTGTTCAGGGAGTTGCGCACGTAATAAATATTTTTATCGTTAGTGCCAAACTGTGGGTCGCTGGCGTACTCCAGGTCGAAAATATCCTCGTAGCTAAAATTGGGTGAATGTTCATTTGTATTTGCGTGGGTGGAAAATGCCGGGCTTGCAATAACTGCCGCAGCGATAAACTTTATAAACCTATCCATGGTCCGTGAGCTCCTTTTTATTATTAGATGCAGCATACCGAAGGGGTGTCAACAGAGGGGATAAATACGCTGAAGTGTAGTATTGAAGGGATAGTCAGTTTATTTGGCGGATAAACCTTTTGGAGTTTTACTTTCTCAAAAAGGAAAGCCGGGGCAGATCAAAATTAAACTTGGTGCTTTCGTCTTTTTTGAGCCTGTAAAATAAGCCAGATTAATCGAAATAGTAGCTATGTTAATACTTTCCGATAAATATCTTTGAGAGTATCAAACTGGTCGATCCCAACCATTTCGTCACACTGTGTGAATAGTAGTTTTTCGGGTTCTAATTCGGTAACCACAATTCTGGTGGGCACGGTTCTAATGGGACCTGGGTGTGTATTGGGCTAACGGAACAAGGGGTGACCTACCACTACGATAATAGCGGCTGTATTGAAAAGGAGGTGAGCTACGGTACTTGGTGGCTTTAGGTTTCACTCTGCCATGTGTTGGCCGTTTCCTCTACGAAACTTCGATAGCTTCGCGGACCCTGTGGTAAAAGTGCGGCCTGAGCCTCGAGATCTTCCTGATTGACTGGATGGCCGTTTGTTTTGAACCAGCGATGCATGATCAGAAGATCGAAATTCAGCCATGGAGGCACCATGGTTTCGATGCTGTTGGCAAAGTCTTCCGGCGTTAGGTCAGGGTAGATGACGGCGCGACCAAGTGCTATGGACCAGAGTGCAGCGGTTTCATTGCCGTTAGGGGCATCCAAACTCGACAAAAGAAATACTTCGTTCTTCGCCCTTATGTCTAAGAGTGCTGACGCTGCTGCGAGCGCAACATCACGGGTATCGATGCGTGCAACCGGGTGGGCCCCCAACGGCGTTGCATAAGCTCCTGCAGTGATCACATCCTTCTGAACAAGATCATTCTGAGCGAAGTAGGTGGGCCGTAGTATCGTGTGCGCGATCCCACTTGCTCGCAGCGCTGTTTCAATGGCGAATTTTCCACCCGCATGGGGAATCATCGGTGCGCGAACTGCAAGATCGCTCGATAGATAAACGATGTGCCTGGGGGGTGATTCAGCGGCGATCGCCAGTGTGGAGAGGCCTTGATGAGTCTCCTTGGGACTATTTGCGATGAGAAGAAAGACACTCTCAACTCCCTTAAATGCGGACCTCAGGGTGGAAGGATCGTCCATATCGGCAATGACTGTATCAATATCATCGGGGAGACTTGCGGCATAGGCAGTCGATCGTGTGGCGACCCGGATCTTTGCTCCACTCGCATATAAGATCGGAATGAGGGCCCGGCCGACGTTTCCTGAGCCGCCAAAGATGAGGACAGTCATCGATGTGATCCATTGATGCTCAGGGCCAGACTGCGCAAAAGAATGCGCGAAAAGGTTTGTCGGCGTGCCACCCTACCGGGGCATTCAATGGTGCGAAGAAGCTGTCGCCGGCGTGGAAGGCCTCCTCGCCGTTTGACGTTGTGACCCGTACCGACCCCTCCAGCATACATATCAGCTCGCTCCGACTGAAATCTGTGATATCGCAACGACAAGGGCCGGATATTAATGTGCCGACCTGGATCCTGCCATCACCAGACTCGTATGCCAGATGCCGGGCTTGGTGTGGCTCTAGAGTGCTGAGACTGGTCTCTTTGCAGTCGTCTTCTGAAATGTTTGGAAGCGGGCGCACGACTCTCAGCTTAGACGGATCAGTCTCTGCAGGATACTCATCATTGAATAAATTGATAAAGTACTTGCGGTAGTATACCGGCATGTCCCATGCGCAATTAAGGCCTTGCGGGAGGAAAAACGGCTCTCCAGCAGAGATAACTTCTTTGTGTCCTGTTTCGTCGATAATGCCGACGTGGCCCTCGATCAGAAGCATGAACTCAAAGAGTGGATAGGGATTGAGCCCTGTGCTGCTTCCGCCAGAGCAATCCCAGGTCCCAGTGCAGAGGCCGTTGCGCTCAAAGGCTTTATACCCTCGCTGGATAGGTGTCGGGCCGGTAAGAAAAGAGGGAGGGATGACAGCCCAGGACTCAAGGCCTTCGCCACTTGGGTTGTGCGGGTCCAACTTGATTACGCTTTTCATGGCGTCTTTCTCGAGGGCTCGAGTTGGTGGCAGGAGCCGCGCGACTCGAGAATCAGTGAGCGGTTGGTGGTCGTCGGCGCGATTCACTAAGTATCTCTGCCGCAACTCATTTAGTAGTCTAATCCAACTTGGCGATAGATGTTGCTCTCGATAAATTGTGTCGGCCCGAGCCACCCTGCACGGTCTGGAGCAATGGGATGTTGTATTGGCAGAGTTGGCAAATACGCTGAATAGTAATATTCAAGAGGTAGCCAGTTTTTGGCAAGATAAACCTACTGGAGTTTTACTGCCCCAGCCATGAAAGCCGGGGCCTCTCAAAAGAATACTTTGAGCTTTCGCCCTTATGAGCCTCTAGGTTGAGTCGGATTAATTTAAGTGAGTAACTCTTTTAAGACTTCCCGATAAATATCTTTAAGGATATCCAAGTGGTCGGCCTCAACCCTTTCGTCCACTTTATGGATAGTGGCATTTACTGGTCCCAGTTCTACGACCTGGGCTCCGGTAGGGGCAATAAAGCGGCCATCGGAAGTGCCGCCGGCGGTCGATAGCTCCGTTTTTTCCCCGGTGATGGTGAGAATTGCCTGCTGGGTTGCCTGAACCAGTGGGCCTGCGGCAGTGAGAAAAGGCAATCCGGATAATTTATAGTTCGCTTCATACTTGAGGTTGTGCTTATCCAGGATTGCGCGGGCCCGGGTCTCAAGATCTTCGGCGGTTAATTCAGTGGAAAAACGCCAATTGCAGAGTAAATCCACTTCGCCGGGAATAACATTGGTTGCACCGGTGCCGCCATTGATATTGGAAACCTGGAAGCTGGTTGCGGGGAAGAATTCATTCCCCAGGTCCCACTCTTCGGCAGCGAGTTCAGCGAGAGCAGGGGCCAGGGTATGTATCGGGTTCTCGGCCAGGTGAGGGTAGGCTACATGGCCCTGGGTGCCGAGAACTTTTAGTTCCAGACCGAGTGAGCCCCTGCGCCCATTTTTGATGATATCGCCAACCCGCTCACTACTGGATGGCTCGCCGACGATACAGCAGTCAATCTTTTCTCCCTGTTCCTCGAGCCACTCGACAACCTTAACGGTACCGTTTGTTGCGGGGCCCTCTTCGTCGCTGGTGATCAGAAATGCTATGCGACCACTGTGGTCTGGGTGTGCCGCAACGAACTCCTCACAGGCAACCACCATGGCTGCCAGGGAACCTTTCATGTCCGCCGCACCGCGGCCATATAGAAAACCGTCGCGAATTTCAGGTTCGAAGGGCGGGCAGCTCCAGTTTTCTTCTGGGCCTGTGGGTACGACATCGGTGTGCCCGGCAAAGGCGAGTAGGGAGCCTTCACTAGAGCCATCGCGTACAGCCCAAAAATTATCGGTATCGTCTCTGCGCAATTTTGTTACCTGGAATCCTATTTTTTCCAGGCGCTGGATCATAAGGTCCATACACCCCGCATCTTCGGGGGTGACAGAGCGGCGGCGAATCAGGTCGAAAGCGAGTTGGAGGGTGGGAGTCACTTGGGCTTTCCTTGTATAGGGAGATGGGCCGCAAAGAAGCGGCTAGAGGGGTGGGGTGCAGCGGTGCGGAACTGAAGTTCCGCACCGTGCAAATTTAATTGCTGTGTAGAGCTTCATTGAGCTCGATAGCACTCTTGTTGGTGAGACATTCCACTGCACCATTAGTGGAGTTGCGGCGGAAAAGTAAATCGGATTTTCCAGCCAGGTCTCTGGCCTTGATGTGCTCTACCAGCTTGCCGCTGTCATCCAGCAGGGCGACTTTAGTTCCAGCTGTAATGTAGAGCCCAGCTTCGACAGTGCAGCGGTCGCCAAGGGGAATGCCGATGCCGGCATTAGCGCCGAGCAGGCAGTTATCGCCTACCGAGATAACGATATTCCCGCCGCCGGAAAGCGTGCCCATGGTGGAGCTGCTGCCACCGAGATCGGAACCGGCGCCGACAAATACCCCGGCGGAAATACGGCCTTCAATCATGCCGGGCCCTTCGGTGCCAGCATTAAAGTTAACAAAGCCCTCGTGCATGATTGTGGTGCCTTCCCCAAGGTATGCGCCCAGGCGCACTCGAGCGGTGTGTGCGATACGAACCCCAGCCGGTACTACGTAGTTGGTCATTTTGGGGAATTTATCCACGCAGGAGACATCCAGGTATTCACCTTTGAGTCTTGCATCCAGTTGTCGCTGCGGTAATTCCTCGAGATCAATGGCTCCCTGGTTGGTCCAAGCGACATTAACCAGCTTGCCAAAAATACCGTCGAGTTTGGTCTCGTGGGGTTTTACCAGGCGGTGGGAGAGAAGATGTAGCTTTAGGTAGGCCTCGGGCACTGACTGCGGGGCTTCGTCAGTAGCCAAAATAACTACTGCGAGTGGTCTTTGGGAATTGGCGAATTGCTGCAGGATTTCCGCCTGGTCAGCGGCGCCTGCACTGTGGAGAGCATCGGCTAATTTCTGTAGCTGGGTGGAGTCCAGAGGCAAGCTGTGATTTCCCTCTGCCACGCCGAGAGTTTCAGTAACCGCGTTAGCGATTTCTGCGCTGGGTTTAAACAAGGGTTTGGGGTAGTAAACTTCGAGCCAGTCGCCTTTGCTGTTACAGGTGCCGACACCAAAACCGATGCTGTAAATATTGCTCATGGTGGTTATCTCCTAATTCGACTAGCTTTGCAGTTGTTCGAAGGTCGCCTCTTTAAAACCGAAAAGGGTTTCCTTTGAGGTGGTGGTGACCGGGCGTTTGATTAAGGTAGGGGTCGCACTGGCCAGATCTAAGGCGAGTGCATTGTCCATTTCGTTTTTCTGTTCATCGCTCAGTTCACGCCAGCTCGTTGAGCGGCGATTCAGGACCTCCTGCCAGCCAAATTTATCCAGCCATGCTTGTAGGGGAACATCTTCCATGCCGTCTACGCGAAAATCGTGAAAGCGATAATCGACTCCATTTTTCTCCAGCCATTTGCGGGCTTTTTTTACGGTGTCACAGTTTTTAATGCCGTACAGAGTAATCACGGTTACGCCTTTTGGGTTTTCTTGGGGTTTTTACGGTTGGGGTAGCAGGTTGTGCAGATTTCACAGACGGTGCCGTCGCAGCCCCGCGCAGAGCAGAACTCGCGACCGTAGAAAATAATCTGCAGGTGCAATTTATTCCACTTGTCTCTTGGGAACAGTCGCTTCAAGTCTTTTTCCGTCTGGGTGACATTTTTGCCATTCGTCAGGCCCCAGCGCTGGGCCAATCTGTGAATGTGGGTATCGACGGGAAACGCCGGGTGCCCAAAAGCCTGTGACATAACCACGCTCGCCGTCTTGTGTCCGACCCCGGGCAGGGTCTCCAGCGCGGCCATATTCTCGGGCACTTCGCCATGGTATTCGTTGATCAGGATCTGCGAGAGCTTGCTGATGGCTTTGGATTTTTGCGGTGAGAGGCCACAGGGGCGAATGACTTTTTGGATCTCCTCTACTGGGACCTGCGCCATATCCCTGGGGTTGTCTGCCAGCTGCCAGAGCGCAGGGGTTATCTGGTTGACACGCTCATCGGTGCATTGCGCGGATAGGAGTACCGCAACCAACAGGGTGTAGGAGTCTTTGTGATCGAGAGGAACGGGAGTTTCCGGGTAGAGTTCCTCCAGGCGCTGCAAAATATAAGTAACGCGCTCTTGCTTGAGTAGATTTTTTACTGCCATTGTTAAGATATGCCTGGGCGTGGAGTTCCTGTATGTGCTCGAGTTGTCAGTTGTTCTTGAAAAGTGAGTTGGCCTTACCTGCAAAATGCCTTTATACGGTGCGCTGCGTCGATGCACTCTTGCAGTGTCGCTACCAGTGCCAGACGCACATGCTCGCGACCAGGGTTCAAGCCGATGCTATCGCGGGCGAGAAATGCACCGGGAAGTACCGTGATATTTTGCGCCTCGTAGAGTTCCCTGGCAAAACGCTCACCATCCCCGACCTTGGGCCATAGATAAAAGCTTGCTTGTGGCTGTTGTACCTCTAGGCAGCCGTCGAGAATTTCGAGAACTGAAGAAAACTTTTCACTGTAAAGCGCGCGATTCTGGCGGACGTGTTCCTCATCCTGCCAGGCTGCGATCGAGGCATATTGATTGGGCAGCGGCATGGCGCAGCCGTGGTAAGTTCGATAGAGCAAAAACTTTTGCAGCAGATCGGCATCACCGGCGACGAAGCCCGAACGAAGCCCGGGTAGGTTCGAGCGCTTTGATAGGCTGTGGAATACTACACAGCGGCGAAAGTCTGTTCGCCCCATTTCCTCGCAGGCCTGTAATAGTCCTACCGGCGGTGATGACTCGTCAAAATACAGCTCCGAATAACATTCATCGGAGGCGATGGTGAAATCGTAGCGGTCTGCCTTCTCTATCAGCTGTTTAAAATCTTCAGCTTCGAGAAGAGCGCCGGTGGGGTTGCCGGGAGAGCAGAGGTAAAGCAATTCGCATTGCTGCCAAACCGATTCCGGCACCGAGGCGAAATCTGGTTTGAATTGGTTTTCCGCCACACAGTTAATAAAGTGCGGCTGCGCCCCGGCAAGAAGGGCCGCGCCCTCATAGATCTGGTAGAAGGGATTGGGCATCAGGACTTTGCTACCTGCGGAAACGGTCGCCTGGGCGAATGCAAAAAGTGCTTCCCGGGTCCCGTTCACCGGCAGTACCTGGCTATCTGCGCTCACATTGGATAGCTGAAAACGCTGGCTCAGCCAATCGGCGATCGCCCGCCGCAGAGGCTCTATTCCCTTGGTCAGTGGGTAGGCGGCAAGCTTGTCCAGGTGTCGAACGAGCTCTGCACTGACAAACTCCGGTGGCGCATGCTTGGGCTCACCGATGGACAGTGCAATATGCGGCTTGTCCGCCGCTTGGAGGCCCTCTTTCAGGGCTTGCAGCTTGGTGAATGGATAGGGCTGCAGCTGTTCCAGATTTGGGTTCATGGTCGTGAGCGTGCCTCGGGCGTTTTTTTCTGTTAGGCGTCTTGGTTGTTCAGTTCCAGGCAAATGGCTTTTTCCAGTGCGCCGTTGGCCTCAATGTCGGTAAGTGGTAATCCCTCGGCGTCAGTAATGTGAAAAATATCTTCGACTCGTTCGCCGAGTGTCGAAATTTTTGCATTGTGCAGGCGCAGATCGTGGGAAATAAAAATTCGCGCGATGCGGGCCAGCAAGCCGGGTCTGTCGGCACTGGTAATTTCCAGGGTGCTGTAATGATCGCCGGGCTCAGTGGAGAGATGAGCCTGGCTCTTCAATTCAAACATTTTAAGGCGGCGGGGCGTACGTCGCTGAATGATCTTTGAGTAGTCCTCAACCAGGGCCAACTCCTGCTGTAGCGTGTCGCGAATCTGCGCTAGGCGCTGGGGTTCGTCCAGTAACGGTTGGCCCGCTTCATCCAGGACGTAAAAAGTATCCAGCGTATAACCGGAGGCAGAATTGTACAGGCGCGCATCGTGAACGTTCAGGTTGAGCATATCCAGCCCGGTAACCGCTGCGGCAAATACGTTGGCTCTATCAGGCGTGTAGACAAAAACCTGGGTAGCGCCATCGTGCTCGCCGGGCCCCGAGTTTCGCGTTAAAACCAGGGTGTCTTTTTGGCTGGTGTCGGGGCTGCTGTGCAGATCGTGGATGGCCGAAGTGTGCCAGGTGATATTGTCAGCGGTCTCGCGAACAAAATAATCATCCCCCATTTGCGCCCAGATATTTTCCACCGAAACTTGCGGAAGTCCCATAGCGTCCAGTTTTTCCATTGCCTGGCAGCGGGTTTCTTCAATGATTTCTTCCCGGTCGATGGGGTTTTCCAGGCCTCGGCGCAGGGCGTACCGGGTGGCCTGGTAGAGCTGGCGCATCAAGCTGGCCCGCCAGCTGTTCCAGAGTTCCGGGTTGGTGGCATTGATATCTGCGACTGTGAGGGCGTACAGGTAGTCCAGATGTTCGCGGTCACCCATTTCACGGGCGAAAGTGTGCACGACTTCGGGATCACTGATGTCCTGCTTCTGTGAAACCTGGCTCATCAATAGATGCTTTTCTACAAGCCAGCAAACCAGACGCCGGTCGCGGGCGGGCAGGTGGTGGCGCTGGCAGAATTCCGCTGCATCCACAACGCCCAGCTTGGAGTGGTCGCCACCGCGCCCTTTGGCGATATCGTGGTAGAGACCGGCGATATACAGCAGTTCCGGTTGGCGCATGCGCTCGAGAATTTCCGCTGCAATCGGGAATTTTTCCTGCGCCTCGGGGCTCCGGAAGCTGCGCATATTGCGCACAACTTGCAAGGTGTGCGCATCCACGGTGTAGATATGGAATAAGTCGTGCTGCATTTGCCCGGTTACCTGCCCAAATTCTGGTAGGTATCGCCCGAGAATGCGGTAGCGGGTCATTCGGGATAGCTGGGTTGACAAGCCCCGGGGCGAGCGAAGCAGCTGCATAAACAACTGGGTATTTTTCGGATCTGCGCGGAACTGGTCGTCGATCAGGTGTCGGTGTTCGCGAATCAGGCGGATGGTGGAGGCCCGTACTCCGCTAATATCCGGGTTGTTGGCCATCAGCACGAAGATCTCTAGCAGGGCCGAGGGCTCCTGGTTAAATACCTGGGGGTGGGTAACCTCAATATTGCCGTCGCGCAGTTGGAATCGCTCATTTAGCGGAATGACCAGCTGGCAGCCTTTGCGCTGAAGGATGGCTTCGCCGAGATATTGGAGAAGTACATCGTTCAATTCCTGCAGTGCCATCACGATGCGGTAGTAGTTGTGCATAAACTGCTCAACGGCGAGCTGGGTGTCGCTATCCACATAACCGAATTGCTTCGCCAGTTCTCTTTGATAGTCAAACAGCAGTCGCTCTTCCGCGCGGCCGGCGAGCAGGTGCAAGCCGTAGCGCACACGCCAGAGGAAGGTTTCCCCGGACTGTAATATGGCGAACTCTTCCTCGGTAAAAAATGCCTTGCCCTGCAGTTGCTTCAGGGTGCGCACTTGGAAAAAATATTTGGCAACCCAGGCAATTGTCTGGATATCCCGCAGGCCCCCGGGAGAGTTCTTAATATTGGGCTCAAGAATATATTCAGCAGCCTGCTGGTTGCTGTGCCGCTTTTTCTGTTCGGCGAGCTTGGCCTTGAAGAATTCTTCGGTGGGCCAGAGCCTTTTGTGTTCCATTTGTGCAGTTAGCTGCTCGCCAACAGTACTGTCGCCGACAACTGTGCGGGATTCGGTGAGGTTGGTGGCCACGGTGATGTCCTTCGCGGCCAACTCCAGGCACTCCTCGATATTTCGTACAGAGTGGCCGATATCCAAGCCCAGGTCCCATAAAAAGGCCACCAGGCGCTCTATGTTGTCGATGGTATCCGGGGTTGGGTGATCGCTGGAGAGGATGAGTAAATCGATATCGGAGTGGGGGTGTAGCTCTCCGCGCCCGTAGCCGCCCACAGCGAGAAGCCCTATATCGTCTCTCCACTCGAACTGGTGCCAGGCGTAATGCAGAAGGCAGTCTATAAACAAGGCTCGCTCGTGTACCAGCGTGACAACGTCCTCTCCCTCGCGAAAACGCTCTGCCATTTGCCGTTCGGCTGCGCCGACAGCATCTTTGAATATCTCCAGAGTGGGTTTGTCGCCGGAGCTTAAATCCCTGCGAAAACGGGACTGATCAAAGAAAAACAGGGGGCGTTCAAAATAGGGAGGGCTGACCGGCTGCATGGGAAGTCCGTTTGGCTCTTGGGCTGCCGCAGGTGGGGAGCGGCTTGGGTTCGGTTTGCGGAGATCCGCTACTGTAGTGCCGCGAGTAATGCACTTATTCCTCGCGGCCCGTCAGTACGGCTTTAGAAGTTCTCCTCGCTGCGTGCTGTGAGCACTTCTACGCCGTCGCTAGTCACTGCCATGGTGTGTTCCCATTGAGCGGAGAGGCGGCGGTCCTTGGTTACCGCAGTCCAGCCATCTCCCAACACTCGCGTGGCCGCTTTGCCTGCGTTAATCATGGGTTCAATGGTGAAGGTCATGCCCTCTTTGAGTACTTCCCCAGTTCCCGGTTGGCCGTAGTGAAGAATTTGTGGGTCTTCATGGAAGACGTCGCCGATGCCGTGTCCGCAGAAGTCGCGTACCACTGAGTAATAGTTTTTCTCAGCGTGCTGTTGGATGACGTGGCCAATATCGCCGAGGGTAGTGCCGGGGCGGACAATTTCGATGGCCTTGTACATGCACTCCTGGGTGATTTGTACCAGGCGTTCAGCGTGGGCGGCGGGCTTGCCGGCAAAGAACATCTTGCTGGTGTCACCGTACCAGCCATCTTTGATAACAGTCACATCGATATTGATGATGTCGCCCTTTTTGAGAATTTTGCTCTCGGAGGGGATGCCGTGACAGACCACTTCGTTAACGGAGGTGCAAATAGACTTTGGGAAGCCGCGATAACCGAGGCAGGCCGGGATCGCTTTCTGTACCTTCACGATGTGTTCGTGGCAGCGTCGATCCAGTTCTTCGGTTGTGACTCCTGGAACGACATACTCGCCAATCATTTCCAGCACCTCTGCGGCGAGGCGGCCTGCGGTGCGCATCTTGGCGATTTGTTCTGGGGTCTTAATGGCTGAGGTCATGCGTATCCTTTGTTTCTGGGTTGGGGCGGGTAGCGCCCAAGAGGCGGGCTATTGTAGCGGATTGCTGGCTGTAGGACACATTTTGCCGCTATTGGCGCAAGGATGGCTCAGGCGTCCCGCCAATAGCATTGAGGCGTGATCATTTGCGCGAAATCGGCGCCAATTCTTCACTATGGGGTGCACTTGTGGTATAAAGCGCGCCGCCTGGGGATACTCCCTGGGCGAGTAAAAGCCGCACACGCATCGACACATGTGTCTGGGTGCCCTGAAAGGGGTTGACGCATGGGATACGTGGAGGACTAACCCGTATATATAGAGGTTTATTATGCCGCAAGTAAGTATGCGCGATATGCTGCAGGCTGGTGTTCACTTTGGTCACCAGACCCGCTACTGGAACCCGAAGATGGGTCAATTCATCTTTGGTGCCCGCAACAAGATTCACATCATCAACCTTGAGCACACTGTACCGGCTTTCAACGAAGCCCTGCAGATCATCAAGGGCATGACTGCTCAAAAGAAAAAGATTATGTTTGTTGGCACCAAGCGTGCTGCACAGAAGTCTATCAAAGAGCAGGCAGAGCGTTGTGGCCAGCCTTACGTCAGCAACCGCTGGCTGGGTGGTATGCTCACCAACTACAAAACCATCCGCGCTTCCATCAAGCGTTTCCGTGAGCTGGAAGCCCAGTCTCAGGACGGTACTTTCGAGAAGCTGACCAAGAAAGAAGCTCTGATGCGTACCCGTGCCATGGATAAGCTTGAGCGCTCCATCGGTGGTATCAAGGATATGGGTGGCCTGCCTGACGCGATCTTCGTAATCGACGTTGAGCATGAGCGCATCGCTATCCAGGAAGCTAACAAGCTGGGTATCCCCGTAATCGGTGTTGTCGACACCAACAGCGATCCCGCTGGTGTTGATTACGTGATCCCCGGTAACGACGACGCTATCCGCGCAATCAAGCTGTACACCACAGCTGTAGCCGACGCAGTACTTGCTGGCGCTGCAGAAGCTGGTAACACCGTTGCGAAGGACGAGTACGTCGAAGCTAACGATGACGAAGCCGCTGCAGAGTAATTTGCAGGGCTAAGTGGTGTAACACAGTCGTTTTACACTGCGAACTCAAAAAGGGGCCCGAATTACGGCCCCTTTTTTCTAATTTTTAGTGACAGAACCCCGAGGATTGAATCATGGCGATTACCGCGTCTATGGTAAAAGAACTGCGCGAGCGCACCGGCCTGCCGATGATGGAGTGTAAGAAAGCTCTGACGGCTGCTGATGGCGAGATCGAAAAGGCGATTGAAGACCTGCGCAAAGCCTCCGGCCTGAAGGCCGCTAAGAAAGCTGGCCGCACCGCTGCTGACGGCGTTGTTGCCGCTAAAGTTGCAGAAGACGGCAGCTACGGCGTACTGGTTGAAGTGAACTCCGAGACTGACTTCGTTGCTCGCGATGAAAACTTCCAGGCGTTTGTTGCCAAGGTTGTGGAGAAGGCATTTGCCGATCGCCAGCAAGACGTAGCTGCCCTGATGGAAGGCGAGCTGGAAACTGCTCGTGAAGCACTGGTTCAGAAAATCGGTGAGAACATCGGCGTGCGTCGTATCGAGCTGGTTGAAGCCCCAGTTGTAGGTGCTTACGTTCACTCCAACAACCGCATCGCTGCCCTGGTAGCTCTGAGCGGTGGAGAGACCGAGCTGGCTAAAGATGTTGCCATGCACGTGACTGCGGTTAACCCGCAGGTGAACAAGCCGGAAGATATGCCTGCTGACGTCCTGGAAAAAGAAAAGGACATCATCAAGGCTCAGCCGGATATGGAAGGCAAGCCGGCTGAAATCGTAGAGAAAATGATGGGTGGCCGCATCAAGAAGTTCCTGAAAGAGAACAGCTTGGTAGAGCAGCCTTTTGTTAAGAACCCGGACGTAAGCATTGGCAAACTGGTTAAAGATGCTGGTGCCGATGTGGTTTCCTTTGTTCGCTACGAAGTGGGTGAAGGTATCGAGAAGGAAGAGGTGGATTTCGCAGCGGAAGTTGCGGCCCAGGTTAAGTCCTCTTCTTAATCGCATATTATTGGGTGCCCTCGGGCACTCAATCGCAGTGGGGTGCTTCCGCTGGGGTTTCTTACCTGCAGTGGAGCACCCCTCTGTGTAAATGACTGAAATTGTTGTAATGTTCAGCGGCAAGGCCTGGCCACTAACAGGTACATTGAAGGGGACTAACGAATGCCCGGTATTAAAGACCGCAAGTATAAGAGAATTTTGTTAAAGCTCAGCGGCGAAGAGCTGATGGGTGATCAGGGTTTCGGTATCAGTCCCAAGGTGCTGGACAAAATGGCCCTGGAAATTGGGCAGCTGGTTGGTATCGGGGTCCAGGTGGGCCTGGTTGTTGGCGGCGGCAACCTGTTCCGTGGGGCTGCGCTGAGTGCTGCAGGCCTCGACCGTGTGACCGGTGATCACATGGGAATGCTGGCCACGGTAATGAACGCCCTGGCACTGCGCGATGCCCTGGAAAGATCTGACATCTCCTCGAGAGTGATGTCCTCGATTCAAATGAGCGGTATTGTCGATCACTACGATCGCCGCGCGGCTATTCGCTACCTGGAGCGTGGCGAAGTTCTGATTTTTGCTGCCGGTACCGGCAACCCTTTCTTTACCACTGATTCTGCAGCTTGTCTGCGCGGTATCGAAATTGAAGCCGAATTGGTTTTGAAGGCCACCAAGGTCGATGGCGTCTACTCTGCTGATCCCAAACTCGACCCGACAGCAACTCGCTATGACCAGTTGACTTACGATGAGGTTCTCGACAAGAAGCTCGGCGTGATGGATTTGACCGCTATCTGCCTGTGTCGCGAGCACAATATGCCTGTACGTGTATTCCGCATGGATAAAAGCGGGGCGCTGTTAAATATTGTGGTTGGCGGCGTGGAAGGCACCTTAATTGAAGAGGAAGTGAAATCGTGATTGAAGATATAAAAACAGACGCGAAAGCTCGTATGGGTAAGGCACTTGATGCCCTGGCTGGAAATTTCAACAAGATTCGCACCGGCCGTGCACACCCGAGTATTCTCGATGGCATCCACGTCTCCTATTACGGTTCTGATACTCCGTTATCTCAGGTTGCCAATGTTACTGTTGAGGATGCGCGCACTCTCTCCGTAACTCCCTGGGAGAAAAACCTGGTCCCGGATATCGAAAAGGCCATTATGAAGTCCGATTTGGGCCTCAACCCCAGCACAGCTGGTGCGGTTATCCGTATTCCAATGCCTATGCTGACCGAAGAGACCCGTAAGAACTTCACTCGTCAGGCAAAAAGTGAGGCAGAGACCGCGCGGGTTTCCATTCGCAATATTCGTCGCGATGCGCTGGCGGACGTGAAGTCACTGGTCAAGGATAAGGAAATTTCTGAGGACGATGAGCGCCGCGCAAGTGACGACATTCAAAAAATTACCGATCAGTTTGTCGCTGATGTGGATAAAGCATTGGCAGCGAAAGAAAAAGATCTGATGGAAATTTAATGAGCATCGGTGGTACCGAGCTACATGCTCCCGGCCCACGTCACATCGCCATTATTATGGATGGCAATGGGCGCTGGGCTGCCCGCAAGGGCCTTTCCCCTTCAGCCGGCCACAAGGCCGGTGTCGAGCGTATCCGCGACCTGCTTTCAGCTTGTAAAGCCCGCGGTGTAAAAGCGCTTACTCTGTTCGCCTTCTCCAGCGAGAATTGGCAGCGCCCCCCGAAGGAGGTCGAGCTGCTGATGAGCCTGTTTAACTCCTATTTGCGCAAAGAGGCCCGGCGGATGCGGGAGGAGGGGGTTCGCCTGAGAGTTATTGGTCGACGGGACCGATTCTCTCCTCGCTTGCAGCGCGCTATAGCCGAAGCGGAAGATATCACCCGCGCAGGGACTGAGGGCGACTTGATAATTGCGGCTGATTACGGCGGGCGCTGGGATATTGCCCAGGCGGCCCGCAGATTGGCTCAAGAGGTTGCCGATGGCACGCGCTCCCCAGAGTCGATTACTGAGGATGGACTTGGCGAATACGTACAACTTCAAGGTCTACCGCCGGTAGACCTTTTGATCCGCTCCAGCGGTGAGCAGCGTATTAGCAACTTTATCCTCTGGCAGGCCGCTTACAGTGAATTCTATTTTACTGATACGCTTTGGCCCGACTTTGACGAAGCCGAACTGGATAAGGCTATCGCAGAATATGAGTTACGTGATCGCCGCTTCGGCGGTCGCGCGGAGGGGGATGACGCGATCGCTCAGGCGTGATCCGGGCAAGTCTGCGGCGCCAGGCTTGCTATACAAATTGGTTGGAAATCTTTGCCGACACGCTCTTGATCTGTACAGAGTATCCAGACAGAGTGGTCAAGTTACTAACAAAGGGGTTTGCGGTGCTAAAACAAAGAATAATTACTGCTTTGGTGCTATTGGCACTGTTTATGGGGGTATTGTTTTTACTTCCAATGCAGTGGTTTTCACTGATATTTGTGGCGGTTATCTTGCTGGCGGGCTGGGAGTGGGCCAACCTCTCGAATTTGAATCGAGCCTTGCGCTTCGTTTTTTTGGCCGCATTGGGGTTAACCCTAATGGTCACGGCTCAATACGTCTTTTCAATGAATTTTGATGATCCAGATATCGATCGCGGCCGCCAGATTCTGGCCGTGGCCTGTGGTTGGTGGGCGCTCGCTTTCTTGTGGGTGCAGAGCTACCCGTCCAGTGCTGCTCTGTGGGGCAACCGGTGGGTACGCGGCCTGATAGGCCTTGTTGTGTTAGTTCCAACCTGGTTGTCACTGGTAGTTTTGCGGGGCTTGGATCACGGCGCCTGGCTGGTTCTTTATGTGGTGGCGATCGTTGCAGCGGCGGATGTCGGTGCTTATTTTGTCGGCCGCAAGTTTGGTAAGCGGAAGTTGGCTAGAGAAGTTAGTCCGGGCAAGTCCTGGGAGGGCTTTTTCGGTGGTTTGGGTGCTTGCTTGATTTTGGCCCTCGTAACTTCCTACCTATTTGAGCTTCCACTGAAAAATACTGTCTTGTTCACTTTTGGTGTCTTGGTTACTGCACTGGCTTCAGTTATTGGGGACCTGGTGGAGAGCATGTTTAAGAGGCACAGAGGGATTAAGGATAGTAGTCATATGTTACCGGGGCACGGTGGCATCCTCGATCGGATAGATAGCCTTTCCGCGGCTCTTCCAGTGTTTACAATGGCCGCACTAGCGAGCGAGCTGCCGAAATACTTGTAGAGGCGTTTCCGCTCCAGTTTTGTGTTTTATTCGCTAGCGCCCAGCTTAATGCTGGGCGTGCAATTGTTTGGTGGCAGCAATATTGCTACCAGAGGTACGAAAAGGGCCTATGCAAGTAATTCCCCCGCAACAAATTACCGTTCTCGGCTCCACTGGTTCGATCGGCGTGAGCACCCTGGATGTGTTGGCGCGACACCCGGAAAAATATTCTGTTTTTGCCCTTACCGCCCGTGAAAGGGTTGCCGACCTTGCTCAGCAGTGTCGGCGGTTTAAGCCTCAATATGCTGTTGTTGTCGATGAGGCGCGAGCTGAAGAGTTGCGAGTACTGCTTGGCGATGAAGTGGATACGGAAGTCCTAAGTGGGGTGGAAGGCTTGTGTCGTGTTGCCTCCGATACTCAGGTCGATACAGTCATGGCGGCGATCGTGGGAGCTGCGGGATTGCGCCCAACCTTGGCGGCAGTAGACGCGGGCAAGAAAGTGTTACTGGCGAACAAAGAAGCGCTTGTTATGGCGGGCCCAATATTTCAGAGGGCCTTGAATAAGAGTGGTGCGCAACTGTTGCCGATTGATAGTGAGCACAATGCAATCTTTCAATGTTTGCCATTCCCCTGTGAGGATCTCGAAGCTGCGGGCGTGGAAAAAATACTGCTTACGGGTTCGGGCGGGCCATTTCGCACACGGGCTGCGAATGAGTTGGGGGCGGTGACGCCGGATGAAGCTTGTGCACACCCCAATTGGTCGATGGGCCGGAAGATTTCTGTTGACTCCGCCACAATGATGAATAAAGGGCTCGAATTTATAGAAGCGTGCTATTTGTTTAATGCGCGCCCTGAGCAGATTGAGATAGTCGTGCACCCCCAGAGTATTATTCACTCAATGGTACAGTATCGGGATGGCTCTTTACTGGCGCAGATGGGTAATCCGGATATGCGCACGCCTATCGCCCATGCCCTGGCTTTTCCCCTGCGCATTGATGCAGGGGTACCAGCTTTGGATCTGATTGCGCAAGGCAGGCTGGATTTTGAGGCCCCGGATTTTAATCGTTTTCCTTGTCTGCGTTTGGCGCGAGAGGCTGTTAATGAGGGAAAAAGTGCTCCAACAGTCTTAAATGCAGCGAATGAAATTGCAGTAGAAGCCTTCCTGGAGGGGCGTCTAGCATTTACTGATATTGCATTGGTGATAGAAAAAGTGATGAATAGGGCTCCCGTTGTTGAACTGTCGGGACTCGAGGCAGTCGAAGCCATTGATTTCAATGCGCGAGAACTGGCCAAGCAGGCGCTTGCCGCCCTCTAAACACATTGCCCGGCGTATAATGGCCGCTAAATTGCGTATGACAAGAAGTTGTAGCTGAGTATGGATCTAATTCAGACGGTAATCTGGGCCTTGGTGGCTCTCGGTGTACTGGTATCTTTCCACGAGTTTGGGCACTTTCTTGTAGCACGTCTGTGTGGTGTTAAGGTGCTGCGCTTTTCTGTGGGGTTCGGCCGCCGGTTGATCTCCCGCTATGATCGCCACGGTACCGAATTCACTATTTCCGCTATCCCCCTCGGTGGTTACGTAAAAATGCTCGATGAGCGCGAGGGGCCTGTAGCGGCTGAAGAGCTGGATCAGGCGTTTAACCGCAAGAGCGTATGGGCGAGGATGGCGATTGCCGCTGCCGGCCCTGCCGCTAACTTTCTTTTGGCGGTAGTCTTTTTCTGGGCGGTGTTCCTCGGTGGAACAGCGGGCCCGGTTCCTATTGTGAAATCCGTTGAGCCCGGGAGTATTGCTGCGTCGGCAGGCCTTGAGTCCGGGCAGGAAATTGTTGCTGTTGATGGTGAGGCTACCCCCACTTGGCAGGCCCTCAATTGGCGCCTGGCAAACCGCCTGGGTGATAGTGGCACCATAGAATTCTCTGTGCGCTATCCGGATTCCAACCTCGAATACCATATGGTGGCGGATATCAATCGCTGGCTTGCCGGCCGTGAAGTTCCCGATCCGCTCGGGGAGATTGGACTGCAGCTCTGGACTCCACCGGTGAGTATGACTCTTCATAATGTAGTGGAGGGGAGTCCGGCAGCCTCAGCTGGACTCAAGGCTGGAGACAAGATTGTCTCGACCGATGGCCGTGACTTTTCATCTTTTCAAAGCTGGACCGATTATGTGAGAGCCCGCGCTGGTGTTCCAATGGATATCACTGTCGAGCGTGGAGGCGAACCGCTGACGGTGTCCGTAACACCGGCGGAGATCAAGCTGGATAGTGGTGAAACCATAGGGCAGGTCGGAGTGCAGCCGGTATCAGAGACTTGGCCGGATGATCGAGTACGGATTTACCACTATGGGGTGAGCGGCGCTTTAGTAAAGGGCTTGCAGGAGACCTGGGATAAAACAGTCTTTACCCTGAATAGCTTGAAGAAACTATTATTTGGTCAACTTTCGACCAAAAACTTGAGTGGCCCCATTACCATTGCTAAAGTGGCGGGTACTTCCGCGGAAGCGGGATGGCAGTCATTCCTGTCATTGCTGGCGTTACTCAGTATTAGTCTTGGTGTACTCAATCTGTTGCCTATCCCGGTACTCGATGGTGGTCACCTCCTTTACTACGGTATTGAGGCGATCAAGGGGTCCCCTGTTTCAGAGAGGGTGCAGGTGATTGGTTTACAAGTGGGCATGGCCCTGGTGCTCTGCATTATGGGACTAGCTCTGTACAACGATATTTTACGTTTGTAGTGCCCTGGATTAACTTTTTTCCAGGCTGATAATGTGAGTGAGATTTTTATACGTGTGAGACGTTTTGTCTTGGCACGATTTTGTTGTGAGTAAAAGCGACTCGGAAGCGGTATGAAGTATTTGCTGAAAGCGATCTTTCTGGGCCTGGTGCTGCCTCTCAGCGCTTTGGCACAGTCGTTCGTTCTCAGCGATATCCGAGTAGACGGGTTACAGCGGGTTTCTGCAGGTACAGTTTTTTCAGCGCTTCCTATTCGGGTAGGCGACGAAGTTGAGCCTGGCGAGATTCAGGATGCAACCCGAGTATTGTTCCGTACAGGTTTTTTTGAAGATATTCAGATTGGCCACGAAAACAGCGTTCTTGTTATTACCGTGAGAGAACGGCCGGCTATATCAAAGATAGATATATCAGGGAACAAGGCGATTGCCACTGAGGATCTACTGAAGGCGATGAAGGAATACGGTCTCGCCGAAGGCCAGATCCTAAAGCGTTCGACCCTCAGGGGGTTGACCCAGGAGTTTGAACGCCAGTACGTGGCGCAGGGTCGATATGGCGCCAGTGTTAAAGCGGAGCTCAAGGAGCTGCCACGCAACCAGGTTGAACTGCGGGTTGCTGTCGATGAAGGGGCTGTTGCTGCGATTAATCATATTAATGTCGTAGGAAATCGTGCCTTTTCTGATAAAGAGCTGGAAGAGATTTTTGAGCTTAAAACTACTGGCTGGCTCTCTTGGTTGCGCAGTGATGATAAGTATTCTAGTGAGAAGCTCACTGGTGATTTGGAGCGCTTAAAGTCCTATTACCTGGATCGTGGATATCTTGATTTCCAGATTGATTCGACTCAGGTATCTCTAGGGCCGGACAAGAAGAGTGTATTCATTACCATTAACGTGGTTGAGGGTGGTGTTTACACGGTTAGTGAGGTGGAAATTGCTGGAAACCCGATAGTAGCGGAGGAGGAAATCAACCGCATGCTATTGGTGCGAGAAGGTCAGCGGTTCTCCCAAGCGAGGGTGACGACCACTTCAGACTATATTGCTAAACGCTTGGGCAACAAAGGTTACGCTTTTGCCGAAGTGAATGGCATTCCTGAGGCCAATGAAGAAGAAAGTACAGTAAAAATTACCTTCTTTGTTGATCCGGGAAAGCGCACTTATGTGCGACGTATTAGTTTTCGCGGGAACACTCGCACCGCAGATGAAGTCTTGCGGCGTGAACTGCGCCAGATGGAGTCAGCTTTGGCTTCCTCTGCGCGTATAGAGCAATCCAAAGTGCGTCTTGAACGCCTTGGATACTTGAAGGTAGTGAAAGTTGAAACAACTAAGGTGTCCGGCACCTCAGACCGGCCCGATGTTGATTACATGGTAGAGGGGCAACCCTCTGATTCTGGGGGAGCGGGGCGCTAGTTGGCGCTGTAACTCCTGGATTGCGAATAAAAACACCTGGAATTAGTAGATGAAACATTTCCTGAAAGCGGCTTCTCTTAGCCTGGCACTGCCTCTCAGTGCTTTAGCACAGTCATTTGTAGTTGATGACATCCGTGTGGAAGGGCTGCAGCGTGTCTCTGCCGGTACCGTATTCTCAGCTCTCCCTGTGCGAGTAGGGGATGAGGTGGAGACACTGGAAATTCAGAGTGCCACACGGGCACTGTTTCGCACTGGTTACTTTGAGGATATTCAAATCGGCCAGGAGAATGGTGTCCTGGTTATCACTGTGCGCGAGAGACCTGCAATTTCCAAGATTGAAATTACGGGTAACAAGGCGATTGCAACAGAAGACTTGTTGAAAGGCATGCAGGAGAATGGCCTTTCAGAGGGGCAGATCTTCAAGCGCGCTACCCTTGAGGGGCTGGCCCAGGAGCTACAGCGCCAATATGTTGCCCAGGGACGCTATGACGCCAGTGTTAAAACTGAAGTAAAAGAGTTGCCACGCAACCAGGTTGAGCTTCGCGTAATTGTCGATGAAGGCTCAGTGGCCGCTATTAAGCACATCAATATTGTCGGTAACAAAGCGTTTTCCGATGAAGAGCTTGGGGAGATTTTCGAGCTGCAAACTACCGGTTGGTTGTCGTGGCTGCGCAGTGATGACAAGTATTCCCGAGAGAAATTGACCGGCGACCTAGAGCGTCTCGAATCCTATTACCTGGATCGTGGGTACCTGGATTTTAAAATTGACTCCACCCAGGTTTCCCTGAGTCCTGATAAAGAGAGTGTATTTATCACCGTCAATGTGTTTGAGGGCGATGTTTACACCATTAGTGAAGTGGATCTGGCGGGTGACCCTGTAGTTCCAGAGGAAGAGGTTAAGCGCTTGCTACTGGTGCGGGAAGGGCAGACCTTTTCCCAAGTTCGCATGACAACAACCTCGGATTACATTACCAAGCGTCTGGGGAATGAGGGCTATACCTTTGCTGAGGTTAATGGTATCCCCGAGCCCAATAAAGAAGAGAAAACGGTAAAAATTACCTTCTTTATCAACCCTGGCAAGCGGGCTTACGTTCGTCGAATTAATTTCCGAGGTAATACTCGCACCACAGATGAGGTTTTGCGCCGCGAGATGCGTCAGATGGAATCAGCTTCTGCTTCCTCTGCCCGTATAGAACAGTCTAAAGTCCGCCTTGAACGCCTGGGCTACTTCAAGGAAGTAGAGGTGGAAACCAGTGAGGTGCCGGGTACTTCTGACCAGATTGATGTTGAATACACCGTTGAAGAGCAGCCTTCAGGTTCTATCGGTGGCACTATAGGTTGGGCCCAGAGCAGTGGCTTGGTGTTGGGTGCTAATATCCAAGAGAATAACTGGTTAGGTACGGGTAAATCCGTAGGTATTGGGTTGAATGCCTCCACCTACCAGACTTCTGTGAACTTCTCCTACCTCGACCCTTACTTCACACCGGATGGTGTGAGCCGTGGCTTTAATGTTTTCTACACAGAGAATGATTACTCCGAGGTTAACCTCTCTGACTACAACACCACGACTTATGGTGGTGGTGTTAGTTTTGGCTACCCGATGTCAGAAATTTCTCGTCTCGGGTTGAATATTAATTTCAACCACTTGGAATTAACCGCTTCAAGTAGCTCTGTGCAGGAGATTTCCACAACACCTCAGCCAATTGATGGTGTGACCGGTGTTATTACCGATGCTGAGGCTAATGATATTCTTACGGCTTTGGACGAGGGTATTGCTGAAGACTTGGCAATGTCATTAACTGATGATCTATTTCCCACTCCAGATGGCTTTATTGATCGCTATGGAGATGCCTTTAACAGTTTAAGCCTCACGGCATCTTATGCGCGATCAACTTTAAATAGAGGCGTTTTGGCAACCAGAGGAGCATCTCAGAACTTTTCTGCTGAGTTTTCTGTTCCAGGCAGTGATCTTGAATATTACAAGCTTGTTTATACTGGGCAGTATTTCCGCCCATTAACGAAGAGTTTGACTCTGCGTTTACGTACTCGTTTGGGATACGGTGACGGTTTCGGGGACCTTGATGAGCTGCCGTTCTTCAAGAACTTCTATGCGGGTGGCTTTGGCTCTGTGAGGGGCTTTGAGCGAAATACTTTAGGTCCACGCTCCACCCCAGCGATTGGGTTAGGACCTTACGTATACCCAGATGGAGTTACTGCTACTACACTCGCTCCCTGCGCAACAGATGGGGAATCAATAACGCAGACTTGCTACTTGGTTGATGATAATGGGGATCTGGTGACATTTGACAGAGATGATGCTGACCCCTTCGGTGGTAATATTTTAGTTGAGGGTAGTGCGGAAATTATCTTCCCACTGCCGTTTATCAAGGATCAGCGTTCTTTGCAAACAGCTTTCTTTATCGATGCGGGTAACGTTTTCGATACCAGTTGTGGAGATACCCAGATCAACTGTTACGATGTGGACTTTGGTAAGATGAATGTCTCTGCGGGAATTGGCTTGACCTGGATTACCGGGTTTGGTCCGCTGACATTCAGCTTGGCCAAACCGCTGAAGAAAAATGATGATGATGATGTGGAAGCATTCCAGTTCACCCTGGGTAACAGCTTCTAAATTTGTCAGATAAAATGAATTAGGCGTATATCAGCGCAATTAAAATAAAATCTATTGGAGAGACCGACGTGCTTAAGAATGTAAAAATTGTTGCAGTATTACTTGCAGGTATGACCTTGTCCGGCGCAGCGCTGGCGCAAACCAAGGTTGCGGTACTTAACCTACAAGCTGCGATCATGAGCACAGATGCAGCTAAAACCAAGGTTAACTCCTTGAAGACCAGCTCTGAATATTCGAAGCTGCAGAGCAGTGCCGAGTCAATTCGTTCTGAGCTGCAAAAAATGGCTGAAGATGCCAAGAAAAACAGTGTGACCTGGTCCGATGAGCAGAAGACTGAGTACCAGCGCAAGATGAATTTCCAGCGCTCAGATTTTGAGACAACGGTGAAAAAATTGCGTGCAATGGAAGCTCAAGTGGGTCAAGAGATCCAGGCTTCTATGGGACCAAAGGCTAGGGATGCCCTGGACGCACTGATTAAAGAGCAGAAGCTTGACGTAGTGCTGGATTCCAATACTGCCTACTATGTAAGTCCCAGCGTCGACCTGACAGAGGCTGTTGTTAAGCGTATGAACGCAGCCAAGTAAGTCGATAGTCTTATATGAAAGATAGCTTTTCTCTTGCCCAGTTGGCGCAAGAGCTGGGGGCCGACTTGCGGTTGGCGCCCGGTTCAGATTCCAATCAAAAAGTTCAGGGTTTAAATACACTGCAGGATGCCGGTGCAGAGCACTTGGCTTTCCTCGCAAGCCCTAATTATCGACGCTTTCTGAAAACGACCAAAGCTGCCGCAGTGCTGGTATCGGAAGAGTTTGTTGAAGAGTGCCCGGTAACGGCTTTATGTGTTGCGGACCCCTACTTGGCCTTTGCTCAAGCAACAGCCCTGTTCGATACAACTCCTGAAGCACCTATTGGTATTCACCCCTCTGCAGTGGTTCACCCCACGGCAGAGATTGGTGCTGGTGTCAGTGTGGGGCCCGGCTCTGTGGTCGAGGCCTACGCAAAATTGGAGCCTGGAGCGATTGTTGGTGCTAACTGCTATGTTGGTGAGGGCAGTTTAGTCGGTGCAGGAACACGCCTGTATGCCGGCGTTGTTTTTCATCATAACTGCTCTATCGGTGCACACGGTATTATTCACAGCCAGACGGTTATTGGAGCCGATGGCTTCGGGTTTGCGCCTAATAAAGGCAGCTGGGTGAAAATTCACCAGCTTGGTGGAGTGCAAATTGGCGAAGATGTGGAAATTGGAGCCAATACCTGTATAGACCGTGGAGCTTTGGGTGATACGGTAATTGGGCGAGGAGTCAAGATCGACAATCTGGTCCAAATCGCGCACAATGTGAAGATTGGTGACTACACGGCCATAGCCGGGTGTGCCGTAATTGCCGGTAGTGCTGAGATAGGGAAGCATTGTCTTCTCGGTGGCTGTAGCCGTATTAACGGACACATAACGATTGCAGATGGCAGTCAGGTGTCGGGCAACACGTTTGTTACTAAATCGATAAAGGATAAAGGTAGCTACTCTGGAGCGCTATCCTTTGCCGATAGTTCTACCTGGCGTCGTAATGCTGTGCGTTTTGGTCAGTTGGATCAAATGGCGCGCAGATTGAAAGATTTGGAAAAACAGGTTCAGGCACTGTCCCAAAAGAGTGGGACAAGCGATTGAACTTTAGTTATTAATTAATTTGGCTTTGTTGTTTTCGGGGCGTTTTACGCCCCGAAGTGGTTTCTGGGGGCATTTGGAATGATGGATGTACGTGAAATTCGCGAGTACCTGCCGCACCGTTATCCTTTTTTGTTGGTGGATCGTGTAGTAGAGCTCGAAGAAGGGAAGTATATAAAAGGCTATAAAAACATTTCTGGAAATGAAGAAGTTTTTAATGGCCACTTTCCGGAAATGCCTATTTTCCCGGGAGTGATGATTGTTGAAGCCCTGGCCCAGGTCTCGGGAATCCTCGGCTTTAAAACGTTTGGTAAAAAACCGGAAGATGGATATCTGTATCTGTTCGGTGGGGTTGATAAGGCGCGCTTTAAGCGTCAGGTGATCCCAGGTGATCGCCTTGAACTCGAGTCTGAAGCGGTATCTGTTCGCAGAAATATCTGGAAATTCGCCTGTAAAGCCAGTGTTGATGGCGAGCTGGCAGCTTCTGTTGATATTCTATGTGCCGTTAAAAAGGTTCAGTAATTCTGTAAAGCTCGCTGGAGAGTTGGATTCAGAATTTTCCGGGTAGCCTTTGTTTTTAAGGGTACAGGTTACCCAGTACGATTAATGCCGAGGAGTAGATCCCAGAATGCAGACAAGTATCCACCCTACAGCTATTGTCGACTCTACGGCAGTAATTGGTTCCGGGGTGAGTATTGGTGCTTACACCATTGTTGGAGCCGGCGTAGAGATAGGTGATGGCTGTGATATTGCCTCTCATGTGGTGCTTAGTGGGCCGACCAAACTGGGGAAAAACAACCGAATCTACCAGTTTGCTTCCGTAGGGCAGGATACCCCGGACAAAAAGTATCGCGGTGAAGAGACGACACTCGTTATTGGCGACAATAACGTGATTCGCGAGGGGGTTACGATCCACCGTGGTACCGTTCAGGACCGAGGTGAGACCACTATTGGTGACGAAAACCTGATCATGGCCTATGCCCATATTGGCCACGATAGTGTTGTTGGTAATCACACTATTATGGTGAATAACTGTGGTTTGGCCGGTCATGTTGTTGTTAAGGACTGGGCGATTCTGAGTGGTTATAGTTTGGTTCACCAGAACTGTACTGTGGGAGAGCATGCTTTCCTGGGAATGGGCGCTGCTATCGGTAAAGACGTCCCTGCTTATGTTATGGTTGCCGGAAACCCTGCCGAAGCAAAGACCATTAACTCAGAAGGGCTGCGCAGACGGGGCTTTTCTAGAGAAGATATTGCCCTGATCAATAAAGCTTACAAGACCGTTTATCGTCGCGGTCTTACTATGCAAGAAGCGCTGCAGGCCTTGATGGAGTTGCGCGAACAATCTCCAGTTATTCAGCCGTGGATAGAGTCTTTGCAATCTTCCACCCGCGGCATTGTTCGCTAATTCACTTCTCTTTGGAGCTGTTTTGTGCAGCTCCGATTGCACTTTATGCAACTCCCATTTAATTCCAACATAAACAGCTCCCCAAGAGGAGGGATATAGGCGTGTCAGAAAAAAATAAGCCGATACGAATTGGTATCGTTGTCGGTGAGGCGTCAGGAGATATCCTCGGTTCTGGTTTAATGGCCGCATTAAAAACTCGGCTTCCCAATGTAGAGTTTGAGGGGATTGCCGGGCCGCGCATGCTGGAACTGGGTGCTAAAAGTTTATTTCCTATGGAGCGGCTATCGGTGATGGGGCTGGTAGAGCCTTTGAAGCGCCTTCCAGAACTGTTGAAAATCCGCAGATCTCTCCGTCGCCACTTTACTGATAACCCTCCCGATCTATTTATTGGTATAGATTCCCCGGACTTTACATTGACTCTTGAGGCTGCACTCAAGGCTGAGGGTATACCCACCGTCCATTATGTCAGTCCTTCGGTTTGGGCCTGGCGGCAGGGTCGAATTAAAAAGATTGCGCGGGCTGTCGACCATATGTTGACCCTGCTTCCATTTGAAGCGAATTTCTACCGAGATAACCAAGTACCGGTGACCTTTGTTGGCCACCCTTTGGCTGATGAAATTCCCCTGCAAGTGGATGTCGCCGGCGAGCGCAAAGCATTGGGCTTTGAGAAAGACGACCGGGTAATTGCCCTTTTGCCTGGCAGTCGTGGAGGTGAGGTTCGCATGCTGGGGCCGTTGTTTCTGCAGACGGCCCGATGGTGCTATCAGCGTCATTCGGATATTAAATTTGTTATTCCCGCTGCCAACAAGCAGCGTATGGATGAGATTCAAGAGCAGCTAAAAGATTACCCTGAACTCCCTATCACTTTACTTGAGGGGCAATCGAGACGGGCCGTTTCAGCGGCAGACTGTGTGCTTATTGCATCGGGTACAGCAACCCTTGAAACGATGTTGCTTAAAAAGCCCATGGTCGTTACCTACAAGCTGGGCAGATTGACGTCTATGATCGTCTCGCGGATGCTGCATACCCCATGGGTTTCGCTACCAAATTTACTTGCCCAAAAAGAACTGGTACCGGAAATTTTGCAGAATGATGCTATTCCGGAGAATCTTGGCGCGGCGGTGATGCAGTACTTTGAAGATCCGCTTCTTGGGGATCATTTAGAGCGCGAGTTTTTCGAGATGCATCAACAGTTGAGACGCAATGCTTCTGAGCGGGCTGCTGATGCCGTGGTGGGGCTGCTGGAAGCTAAGCCTGAATCTGCCGAGTAGTATAAGTTATGAGTAGTAAAACAGAATTGCCCCCCTATGTTTGCCCTTTCAAGGGTGATTTGATTGCAGGTGTCGATGAGGTTGGGCGCGGCCCCTTAGCTGGTGATGTAGTTGCCGCAGCTGTGATTCTTGATCCCAACAAGCCAATTGCCGGGCTTGCCGACTCCAAAAAGCTGACTGAAAAAAAGCGCGAGCGGTTGTTTGATGAGATTTGTGAGCGAGCGCTCAGTTACTCCATAGCTCGTGCAACAGTTGAGGAAATTGACCAGCTAAATATTTTGCAGGCAAGTTTACTGGCGATGCATCGTGCAGTTGCACAGCTATCCGTGCAGCCTGAATTTGTGTTGGTGGATGGCAATAAAAAACCGAACTGGGATTACCCTTGCGATACCGTTGTAAAGGGCGATGGTCGTGTCGCTGCAATTGGGGCGGCATCTATTTTGGCTAAGGTGACCCGTGATAGGGAAATGGTAGTGCTGGACTTTGAATATCCCGGTTACGGCCTTGCAGGTCATAAAGGGTATCCCACCAAGGCGCATATGGAAGCTTTACAGTTGCAGGGTCCCACTCCAATACACCGCACCAGCTTTGCACCGGTAAGGCGCTTGATGGAAGAGGTTGAGTGATTAACGGCTGTAGCGTTACTTGTCGATTCGCTTGATTCTGGCCCGGGTAATCATCTTGTCTGAGACCTCCTCAATTTCCACCAGGTAATTGAGGATGTACAGGCTGATATTGCCGTCGGGGATGCTCTCCAGGTGTTCCATTGCCAGGCCGTTAAAGGTTTTCGGCCCGTCAGTGGGCAGTTCCCAGCCCAGGGTGCGATTAATATCGCGAATAGAAGTGCCGCCCTCGATCATGTACCAGCCATCTTCTATGGCGACTATCTCCTCGTCATCGCTGGGTACTGGACTTGCGGTGAAGTCGCCGACAATTTCCTCCAGCAGATCTTCCAGGGTAACGATACCCATTACCTCTCCGTACTCATCAACTACCAGCCCCATGCGGCGCTTGGTTTTCTGGAAGTTCATCAGCAGTGTAGGGAGTGGTGTTGCCTCGGGTACGAAGTAAGGTTCATCGGTGAAGGAGTTGAGCCGCTCTGCCGTTAAATTTTCCGGTCCGTCGCGCAGTATTTGCGCCGCTTTTCGCAGGTGAAGTATGCCTACTACTCGATTGATGTCACCGCGATATACGGGGAGGCGAGTGTAGGAACTTTCCGCTAGCTGCTGCAGGATCTCTTCGGCGCTGTTTTCCAGGTCAACACCCATGACTTCATTGCGCGGAATCATGATGTCTTCAACGGTTGCCTGGTCCAGGTCCAACACGTTGAGCAACATGCCTTTGTGCTTGCTGGGAAGCAGGGCGCCTGATTCGAATACAACGGTTCGGAGTTCTTCGGGGGCCAGGTGTTCCGCTTCGCTATTCGCTTTTGTTTCGACTCCCAACATGCGCGCCAGGCCGTTGGATATGCCACCAATCAACAGCACCAGGGGAGTGAGCAGCCACTGCAGTGGGCGCAAAATAAATGAGGCGGGGAAAGCAATTTTTTCCGGGTGTAGAGCGGCAATAGTCTTTGGTGTGACCTCAGCAAAAATCAGCAGGGCAAGAGTTAAGACTATGGTGGTGAGTATTTCTCCGTATATCTGCGCGAATACCGAGCCGGCGATTACAGATACAAGAACGTTAACGAGATTGTTGCCGATTAGAATTGAGCCGATCAGCTTGTCCGGGCGTGCGAGCAGCTCTGTGGCGCGCTTTGCCCCGCGGTGCCCGCTTTTGGCTTGGTGCCGCAGGCGATAGCGGTTAAGCGCCATCATGCTGGTTTCGGAGCTGGAGAAGAAGGCGGATATCAGTATCAATAGGGCCAGCAAACCGAATAGCAGGCCCGTGGGCATCTCGTTCAAGGGAGAACTCTTTTTATTTCCAAGCGGGGATATTGGAACATATTGCCGACCTCCGCAAGCTTTGCAGTCGTATATTCGATTACCCGCGCTGGAGAATGACTTCCATAACCAGCTTACTACCAAAATAGGCAAGTAGTAGGGCGGCGAAAGCGCTTAAGGTCCAACGCACAGCGGTATTGCCTCTCCAGCCCAACCTCCAGTGTCCCCATAGGAGTATGGTGTAGAGAACCCAGGCGACCATAGAGAGGGTGGTTTTGTGTATTGGCCCCTCTTCAAACAAGTTGCCAACAAAGACGAAACCGGTTAGCAGGGAGGCGGTGAGCAGTAGTTGCCCGAAAGTGATCAGACCGAACAGCAGTGATTCCATGCTCTGCAATGGTGGCAGAAGGCGGGTGGCGCCTACGGGCCTGTGATTGTGCAGCTGCTGGTTAAGGTAATAGAGGTAGATTGCCTGTAAGGTAGCCAGGGTTAGAAGCGAATAGGCGGAAATAGACAGCAGAGCGTGTACCGCAATGCCGGCAGAGATCTGTTGATGTGGCGTTACGGTGCCCCAAATATGGGATGCGGCAAATTCAGTGGCGGCTCCCACTGGTGCGAAAATAAGAATAAGTAGAGTAAGTGGCCGGCCAACGGCCAGGATCAATAATAGAAAGTTAACTACCCAGGAGATCAGCGAGAGCATTGCCAGCAGGTCAAAGCGATAGCCTTCAGGTGAAAAGAGAACATGTCCCAGGGATATTCCGTGGGTGACAAGTGCACCCGCCAAAAGGCTGAGAAGCAGTTTGGAATTCGGCTGTTGTTTTCGGGCCAGAGCCGCACCTGCAACTATGGTTGTGGCCAGGTAGAGAGCGATAGCTGTCCAGTGGGCGAAAGCCGCCATGGGTAAATCCGTGTCTTCATTATTGCGTTAGGGCAGGAGTGTGTCATAGCCAGTTGAAACAAGGAAGACTTGCGATATTTCGGCTGTGGCGAGACCTGGGCTATACTGCCGCGCCTCAGAGAGGGAGTTGCAGTTTGCTCCCCCCTAATTTCGCGCCCCTCCGCACTGGGGTTGAGTCCGTAAACGGAGAGATCGAGACGAATTTATGTTCGATAACCTGAGTGACCGCTTATCGGCGGCCTTAAAGAAAGTTACCGGTAAAGCGCGCCTTACGGATGACAATATCCGCGATACTTTGCGCGAAGTGCGCAAGGCGCTGTTGGAGGCGGATGTCGCTCTGCCAGTGGTTAAGGCATTTGTTCAGCAAGTGCGCACTGCTGCGGTAGGACAGAAGGTTAGCAAGGCTCTCAACCCGGGGCAGCAGTTCGTCAAGATTGTTCAGGATGAGCTGGTTAAGGTGATGGGTGCGGCTGCAGAGCCTCTCAACCTCGCCGTGCAACCTCCGGCGGTAATCCTGATGGCGGGCCTCCAGGGCGCAGGTAAAACCACCAGTGTGGCCAAGCTGGCCAAATACCTGCAGGAGCGTGAAAAGAAAAAAGTCATGGTGGTGAGTGCGGACGTCTACCGCCCCGCCGCTATCAAGCAGCTGGAGACCTTGGCCGGTGAAGTGGGGGCACAGTTTTACCCCTCTACAGCTGAGCAGAAACCGCTGGATATTGCCAAGGGTGCTGTGGACGCTGCCCGCAAACAATTTGCCGATGTGCTGATTGTGGATACTGCTGGTCGACTGCATGTGGACTCCGAGCTGATGGATGAAATCCGTGAGCTGCACAGCGAGTTGGACCCGGCTGAAACCCTGTTCGTGATCGACGCAATGATCGGTCAGGATGCGGTAAATACCGCAAGTGCCTTTAATGATGCACTGCCGCTGACCGGTGTGATTCTCACCAAGGCCGATGGCGACGCCCGTGGTGGTGCCGCTCTCTCCGTGCGTCACGTCACCGGTAAGCCAATCAAGTTTATCGGTGTTGGTGAAAAGACCGACGCCCTGGAAACCTTCCACCCGGATCGTATCGCCTCCCGTATCCTGGGTATGGGTGACATTCTGTCTCTGATTGAAGAAGCAGAGCAGAAGATTGATAAAGAGAAAGCCGAAAAGCTGGTTAAGAAGGTCCAGAAGGGTAAAGGCTTTGACCTGGAAGACCTGCGCGATCAGTTGCAGCAAATGCAAAATATGGGTGGCTTTGGCTCCCTGTTGGAGAAAATGCCCGGCATGGGCGGTGTAGCGCAGGCTGCACAACAGGCCGATATGGGCAAAGAATTTAAGCGTATGGACGCATTGATTTCCTCCATGACGCCGGCCGAACGCCGCAATCCTGACCTTCTTAACGGTTCGCGCAAGCGCCGCATCGTTGCCGGTTCCGGCACCCAGCTACAGGACTTGAATCGCCTGCTCAAGCAGCACAAGCAGATGGGCAAGATGATGAAGAAGCTCAAAGGCGGGGGCATGGGTAAAATGATGCGCGGCCTCGGCGGCCTGCCCGGTATGGGCGGTGGTATGCCTGGCGGTATGGGCGGTATGCCCGGAGGCCTGCCACCGGGCCTCAAAAAGAAGTAGGGAACCGCAGTTCTCCGGGCGGCTTGGCGACCCTATACAAATCTGGGGTGGTACATTAGAATACGCCGCCTTTCTGCCGGCCCTGCTGCCGGTGCAAAGTTGTTGTGGTGACTGCTTAGTGCGGTTGCCTAGTGTTGAACCTATAGGAAAGTTACATGGTAACCATTCGTTTGGCCCGTGGTGGTGCTAAAAAGCGCCCGTTTTATCATCTGACCGTTACCGACAGCCGCAAATCTCGCGACGGTCGTTTTATTGAGCGTGTTGGTTTCTTCAACCCGGTTGCCCGTGGTCAGGAAGAGCGTCTGCGTGTTGATCGCGAGCGTGTTGATTTCTGGCTGGGTCGTGGCGCACAGGTTTCTGACCGCGTCGGCAAGCTTCTGAAAGAATCTGCTTAATTTGCGCGTAAGTGGTGCTCCTGTGACAGATAACGGAAAACCTTCCGAAGAGTTGGTCACGGTTGGGCGCGTTACTACCGTTTATGGTGTGCGCGGCTGGGTCAAGGTTCACTCCTATACCGAGCCGATGGACAACATCCTGCAGTTCCCTAATTGGCGCTTGCAGGGGCCGAAAGGTTGGGAAGCTCTCGAAATTGACGCTGGTAAGCGTCACGGCAAGGGCTTGATTGTACATGTGAAAGGCATTGATGACCGCGATTTGGCGGCTCGACTTTGCCAGCGCGATATTGCTGTAGCTCGTGAACTGATGCCTGAGCTTGAGCATGGTGAGTATTACTGGCACCAGCTCGAAGGGTTGAAGGTTGTCAGCCATTTCGATGGCGAAGATCACGACTTTGGTACCGTTGCTCGCATGATGGAAACTGGTGCCAACGATGTAATGGTGGTGCGCGGTGGAGCGGATAAGCGCGAGCGCTTGATTCCCTATCTACCTGATCAGTTTATTACCAATATTGACCTGGAAGTCGGTGTAATAACCGTCGACTGGGACCCGGCTTTTTAAGGCGTAGGAGCGATGACAAAACGAATCGCTCTGGTAAGCATTTTTCCGGAGATGTTTGCCGCATTGACCGAGTATGGCGTCAGTGGACGGGCTGTGAAAGATGGCCTTTTAGAAGTTCGCTGTTGGAATCCTCGGGACTTTACCAGTGACAGGCACCGGACTGTGGACGATCGCCCTTACGGCGGCGGACCGGGAATGGTGATGTTAGCTGAGCCCCTTTACCAGGCTCTCGAGGCTGCTCGAGCTTGGGCTGGTGAAGATGGTGAATCTGTACGCAGTATCTACATGTCTCCCCAGGGTCGACAGCTCGATCAGGGTGGAGTGGAGCAGCTGTCTGCAGCTGGCAACCTGGTGTTGTTGGCGGGGCGCTATGAAGGTGTGGATGAGCGTATCGTCGAATCTATGATCGACGAGGAGTGGTCCATTGGTGACTATGTCCTCAGCGGTGGCGAACTGGCTGCTATGGTGATGGTGGATGCTATTACCCGCTTGATTCCCGGCGCACTTGGACACAACCAATCGGCGGTTGAGGACTCTTTCTCCTCTGGCCTGCTGGACTGCCCACACTACACCCGACCGGAACAATATCGGGGAGTAGCGGTACCGGAAGTTTTGCTTTCCGGCAACCATGAAAGAATACGCCGCTGGCGCCTGAAACAGGCATTGGCGCGCACGCAACAGCGACGCCCGGACTTATTGCAAGGGTTGGAGCTGAGCGATGAGCAGAAGTTGTTGCTGGATGAGATCCAGCGGGAACAGAAGCTCGAAGAAAATTGAGGCCGAATTCGCCGGGAGGCGCGAGTAGTTCGGTGAACTAGCTGAGAAGCTACACAATCTGTATTTGGGAGCGATCCAAATGACTAACAAAATTATCCAGCAGCTGGAGCAGGAACAGCTGAAGAGCGAAGTACCTCCCTTCGCACCGGGCGACACTGTAATCGTTCAGGTAAAAGTAAAAGAGGGCAACCGTGAGCGTCTGCAGGCGTTCGAAGGCGTGGTTATCGGTAAGCGCAACCGTGGTCTGAACTCCTCCTTCACCGTGCGTAAAATTTCCCACGGTGTTGGCGTTGAGCGTACTTTCCAGACTCACAGTCCGATGGTTGACAGCCTCAAGGTTAAGCGTCGCGGTGACGTGCGTCAGGCCAAGCTGTACTACCTCCGCAGCCTGACTGGTAAAGCTGCACGTATCAAAGAGAAGCTCAACTAAGCTCTCCTTGATCGCAGAAAAAGGCCGAAGCGTACGCTTCGGCCTTTTTTGTATGTGGGTTAGGAGCAGCTTATTTGGTGTCCCAGATTGGGTCTGCTTGCCTTAACTGACATAAATGGACACGCGCTTCCCCTGGCGCGGGGATACAGTCAATTTCGCTAAAGCGCTCACGTCTTGCGGTGTTTTGCGTAGTCCAAGGTGACTGGATATGTTAAAACGTGCCAATTAGGTTCGCAGCGGCAAAGAGCTGCCATACTGGCTGGAACTGAAGGCCGATGATTAAGTCGAAGCCCAATGAGAATTTAAGGAGCAATTGGTAATGACGCTTATCAAGAAGCCGCTGGCAATCGCTGGCGCGCTACTCAGTCTGGTGGGCTCTGCAGCGTTGGCAGAAGTCGATACCAACGTTGTAAAAACCATCAAGACACGCCTTGAGGCGAGTAATCCCAAAGCAACCTATGGAGAGGTGCGGGAGAGTCCAATTGAGGGGCTTTACGAAGTGGATGTCGATGATGGCAACACGACCCTGTTCGTCTCTGCTGATGGTAATCACTTTGTTTACGGCGATCTCTATCAGGTGAAGGCTGGCGGTGTTGCCAACCTTTCCGAGCAGCGTAGAGCGACGCGCCGCGCTGCTGTTATGGGCGCCCTTGATACAGAAGATATGATTGTCTTCTCCCCAAAAGGTGAAACCAAGGCAAGCGTTTATGTATTTACCGATGTGGACTGCGGTTACTGCCGCAAGCTGCACCAGGATGTGCCCGAGCTGAACAAGCGCGGTATCGAAGTGCGCTACCTGGCATTCCCACGCGGTGGCCTGAATTCCCTGGGGTATCGCAAGCTGGCAACTGCATGGTGTGCGGAAGACAGCAACAAGACGCTGACTGCACTTAAGAACCGTGAAAATGTGCCTTTGGATGTCTGTAAGACAAACCCGGTGGCAGCTCAATACAAGCTGGGCAACGAGGCTATCGATGTGCGCGGTACGCCGACTATCGTGATGGAAGATGGTCGGGTTGTTCCCGGTTACTTACCACCGGATCGCCTGCTTAAAGAGCTGGGAATTTAAGCCCGGCTGATAGCTAAAAAACCGGCAGCCGAGAGGCCGCCGGTTTTTGTTTTCAAGCAGGGTTTTTAATTTCTACTTTTCTCGGCTGGGTCATATTCTCCGGCGCGAGGATATCGTTCAGTTCCTCCTCACTCAGTAACCCCTCATCAAGGATTAACTGCTTCACACTGGCACCGGTAATTAGTGCCTGCTTGGCGATGCGGGTGGCATTTTCATAGCCAATAAACGGGTTTACCGCAGTAATCAGGCCGATGCTGTTCTCAACCAGTTGCAGGCAGTGCTCTTCGTTGGCAGTGATGCCGCTCACACAACGATCCGCAAGCGTGGTCATGGCTTGGGTCATCAGGCGCATGGACTGTAGCAGGTTAAAGGCGATTACTGGCTCCATTACATTGAGCTGCAACTGGCCGGATTCAGCAGCCAGGGTAATCGTGAGGTCGTTGCCGATCACCTGGTAGGCAACCTGGTTAACCACTTCGGGAATAACCGGGTTGACCTTGCCGGGCATAATGGATGAGCCGGGTTGCATCGGCGGCAGGTTAATTTCATTGAGGCCAGCGCGAGGGCCGCTGGAAATCAGGCGTAAATCGCTGCAAATTTTCGAGATCTTAACGGCGATGCGTTTCATTACGCCGGAGAACATCACGAAGGCGCCCATGTCGGAAGTGGCTTCCACCAGGTTTTCTGCGCAGACAAAGTCGATGGCGGAAATCTCTGACAGCGCGTTAACAACCAGCTGGCGATATTCCGGGTCCGTATTAATGCCGGTTCCGATCGCGGTGCCCCCCATATTGATCTCTTTGAATAGAGCGACCAGCTCTTTAACTCTGTCGACATCTTCGCGCACAGTAGCGGCGAAGGCGGCAAACTCCTGGCCCAGAGTCATAGGTACCGCATCTTGCAGCTGGGTGCGCCCCATTTTAATTACTGAGGCAAACTCTTTGGCCTTCTTGTCGAACTCAACGCACAAGCTCTCCATGGACTGAACCAGGTCGCTGTAGCTGAGCAGAATGGCCAGGTTTATCGAGGTTGGATAAACATCATTGGTAGATTGCGACAGGTTTACATGGTTGTTTGGGTGTACTTTTTTGTACTCGGCTTTGTTGTGACCGAGTAATTCCAGCGCGCGGTTGGCAATCACCTCATTGGCATTCATATTGGTAGAAGTACCGGCGCCGCCCTGAATCATATCTACCAAAAATTGATCGTGCAGTTTGCCATCGATAATCTCGTCACAAGCAGTGGCAATGGCATCTTGCAGTTTGGGCTCCAGGTAGCCGAGCTGTCCATTGGCGCTGGCCGCAGCTTTTTTTACCATCGCCAGTGCTTTTACCAGATTGGGGAAGTGATTCAGGGTAATTCCGGTAATCTGGAAATTTTCCAAAGCGCGTAAAGTTTGAATGCCAAAATAGACATCGGCCGGTACTTCGCGCTCACCCAATAAGTCTTTCTCCAAGCGGGTTTCTGCACCTGCACTAAAAACCGGCATTGGTTTGAGTGTGTGGAAATCGTTGGTCATCAGTTTCTCTTCTCTTCATCGTATGGGCCTGTGTGGGGTGGGGTAATATCTCCACCTCCCGCAAGCCTCGTGTTGGGGTAATTTAGTAATTAATTGGGAAGTATTTTTTAGAGTGGTGTCGCAAAGAAACTCTGCGGCCCTTCTGTAGAGGTTGCGCGAATATTCTCGCGGATGTTTTTGTTTATCTCTTCGGACTCAGGACCAAAAACACCACATAATTTCAGTGCATTTTTTATGCTGATGTTGCGACCGAGAGATTCGAGAACTACTTTTGTGCAGACTGGCTCACGCCTGTCACTGGCGGATGCTCCCAGCTTTAATCCGGATAGATAGCTGACTCGGCTTTTATAAGTAGGGTATAAAATAGTTTGTGCGATTTCATTGTGAGTCAGTGATTCATAGCCAACCAAAAAAATACGATCGGCAAGAAAGAGCAGCATGCCTTTATAGCGGGATTTATACCACTCATCCCTGTCTGGGTAGCGCATTCGCTCGAAGCGCTGAAAATAATATCCATCACCATCCGACTCAATATGCAGCAGGCTGCGAATAATATGGTCGGAGAAGGTCATGGAGTAGTGGTACTCGAAATAGAAGCCTAAATATTTATCAGCCCGCCCCTGGGACTCCCGCATCAGAATATCAATATCGCGATTGTAGGGCCTGGCGGGGAGGCTGTCGGAGACGGGCGCGTTGCGCACGCGAACAATTTGGCTGAATTGCTCGTGGGGCATCACGATTTCATGGGGCTCTACGCCAAAAAAATGACATATCTTTCCCAGGGTATATTGGGAGGGTTGAGTGTTACCGTTGAGATATTTATTGAACTGGGCACGATTCACCCCAATTCGCCGGCACACCTCGGCTATGGATGGGTAGAAGCTGCACAGAAGGCGGAGGTTTTGCGAAAAATCGTTGCTCATCGGTATTTTGCTTCTGGATAGAGGTTATCCCTTCAATCCCTGTTGCTCACTCGGTCCTTTTTTAAAGGCGAAGCCATATGGCTTCGCCAATAGTTCCAGTTTCTATCAGTTGGGGTGGTTGCACTCACCGCACAGCGGGCGCTGTAAAAGGGTTTTAATTTCCATATCGGAATAGCCCATTGCCAACAGGTGGTTGAGTTTTACAAAACAGGCTTCGCTGGTCATATCCAGACCACCTATAACACCGGCATCAAGCAGTGCGGAGCCCGCAGCGTATTTACCCAGATCCACCTGGTGTTCCAAACACTGGGACACTGCTACACAAATAGTGCCGAGCTTTGAAGCCTTCTCAAGCTGCTCAGTAAATGCGCTGTCGTCAGTCGGCGCATTGCCGGTGCCGTATGTTTCAATAATCAGGCCCTTGGGGCGGCTCTCTAAAATTTTCTCAATCAGTGAGGGAGATATACCGGGGAATAGTTTCAGTAAAATCACTCCGCCATTGGCATCGGCGGGAATCTGAAACTGCGGTTCACCGGTGGGAACCAGCAGGGCGTTGTGGTCGATATTGACCTGGATGCCCACTTCCCCGAGACAGGGGTAATTGGGGCTGCTAAAAGCATCCAGTGAGCCAGAACTGACCTTCACTGCACGGTTGCCGCGTAGAAGTTTGCCGTTGAAGTAAAGGCAGACCTCCCTGATATCGTCGGAGCCGCTTAATAATAGCGCCGCAATTAAGTTGTTATAGGCGTCGCTACGCATCTCCCGCAAGGGAATCTGGGAACCGGTGACGACCACGGGCTTTTCTATGCCTTGTAGGGCAAAGGACAGTGCTGAGGCGGTGTAGGCCATGGTGTCGGTGCCGTGCAACACCAAAAAGCCTGAGTACTGGCTATAGTTGTCGCGTATCAGGCTGGCAATGTGATACCAGTCCTTTGGTCGCATATTGGCGCTATCCAGCAGTGGGTCGAGTGCCTGGAAATCGTATTGTGGAAGCTGGCCGATAACATCTTGTAAGAGGCGGCCCAGAGCGCCTTCCAGGTCGGCGTCAGGCACATAGCCCGATTCGCTTCGGCGCATTCCCAGGGTTCCGCCTGTATAAAGGATTAGGGTTTTCTTCATTACTCGACCACTATCTGAGTCCGGATTCAGTACGCCCCTATTTTGTGCAAAGGCGCGGTGGATGCAATTTCGCAGGTTGCTGTTACCTGATGCTAGTAGATGCTTCTATAGCATCTACTGAGGACGCTGTTGGTTTCAAGAGGTGATTTTGGGTGACAGAAGTTTCGACTCTACTCTAGCCGGAAGCGGTGCCTTTATGGCGCAATTATATTGACTTTTTTACGTTCCGCTCGGTAAGGTTGATGATCTTTTGTCAATTTTATTTGCATTTATTGCGCGGCTTCCTGTGGTGGCACTTTCTATGTAATCGGGGGTAGATCCCGGTCTGGTTCGCTGCCCCTATAGTTGCGCGGAGGAACATTGTGAGCGCAACAGTGGAAGAGACTGCGGAGGCGGAGGCTCAGGTGGTTGTAAAAAAGGCACCCCGTGCCGTGCGGATCGGTATCTGTGGCTTGGGTACTGTCGGCAGTGGAACGGTGAATGTATTGGCGCGCAATGGGCGGGAAATTGCAGCCCGTTGCGGTCGCGCCCTGGTCATTGAGCAAATAGGTGCGCGCCGCGATAACGCACACTGTGATACCAGCCAGATAAACGTTACCCGGGAAATTTTCGATGTCGCCAATAATCCCAACGTGGATATTTTGGTGGAGCTTATCGGTGGTACTACGGTAGCCAAGGAGCTGGTGCGCACAGCGATTGAAAATGGCAAGCATGTTGTCACCGCTAACAAGGCGTTGATTGCCGAACACGGCAACGAGCTGTTTGAGCTGGCCGCAAAGCACAATGTCACCATTGCCTATGAGGCGGCGGTAGCTGGCGGTATTCCTATTATTAAATCCCTGCGCGAAGGATTGGTGGGCAACCAGGTGCAGTGGCTCGCCGGAATTATTAATGGCACCGGCAATTACATCCTCACTGAGATGCGGGAAAAAGGGCGGAGCTTTGATGAAGCTCTGGCCCAAGCCCAAGCTTTAGGATATGCGGAAGCGGACCCCACTTTTGATGTGGAAGGTATCGATGCTGCCCACAAGCTGGTGATTATGGCTTCCCTGGCATTTGCTATGCCGCTCGCTTTTGACAAGGTGTACACCGAAGGCATCAGCCGGATCTGTAGTGAAGATATTCGCTACGCCGATGAGCTGGGATACCGTATCAAGCATCTGGGGATTGCGCGTCGCACCGATAAGGGCGTGGAGTTGCGGGTGCACCCGACCTTAATCCCCCAGCGCCGCCTGATCGCCAACGTAAACGGCGTTATGAATGCGGTGCTGGTCAGCGGCGATGCTGTGGGACCAACCCTGTATTACGGCGCTGGTGCGGGCGATGAAGCCACGGCATCGGCAGTGATCGCCGATCTTGTTGATGTGGCCCGCACTCTTGAGGCCAAGCCGGAGCACAGAGTGCCGGCAGCGGGTGTCGCCCTTGCGGATCAAGGGGGAACCCAGGTTCTGCCGGAAGAAGATGTTATTACCAGTTATTACCTGCGTATCGCCGCCCACGACAAGCCTGGTGTTATGTCTCAGGTAGCCACCATTTGCAGTGATCAGGGCATTAGCATCGAGGCTCTGATCCAGCACGAACCGGTTGAAGGTGAAGCACTTGTCCCGGTGGTGATTTTGACCAGCCGGGCTGATGAAGCCAGCCTCCGCCAAGCGGTTGCACAAATAGAGGCGTTGGAAACGGTCGAAGGTGAAGTCGTCAGGATTCGTGTCGAGAGCCTCGGATAAACCCCGCGGGCGCCGAGTGACATAATCCCGGGCTCGGTGCCCCAATCAATAAACTCCCCAGCCAGCGATAAGAGCCAAGAAATACTGTGAAATTTGTCAGCACACGCGGCAGCGCGCCGTCTCTCTCCTTCGCCGATACTGTACTAACAGGCCTTGCCAGCGATGGAGGCCTCTATGTTCCCGAGACTTTGCCGAAGTTTTCTCGCGAGGAAATTGCCTCTATGGCGGGGCTCGATTACGAGCAGCTGGCCTTTCGCATTATCCAGCCGTTTGTGGGGGATGATCTCAGTGATGAAGAGCTGAGCGGTATTATCGGACGTTCCTACAAGCACTTCCGCCACAAGGCTATTGCCCCGCTGGTGCAGACGGACACCAATGAGTGGGTGCTCGAGTTGTTTCACGGGCCCACCCTGGCATTCAAAGATTTTGCCTTACAGTTCCTCGGTCAACTCTTTGATCACCTGCTGAAAAAGCGCGGTGAGAGAGTGGTGGTTATGGGGGCAACTTCTGGGGATACCGGTTCGGCCGCGATCGAAGGTTGCCGCCACTGCGACAATATCGATATTTTTATTCTGCACCCCCATAACCGTGTGTCTGAAGTCCAGCGACGCCAGATGACCACAGTGCAGTCGGACAACGTATTTAATATCGCTCTCGAAGGTAATTTTGACGATTGCCAGAATATGGTGAAAGCGAGTTTTGCCGATCAATCATTCCTGCCCGATGGACGCCGCCTGGTAGCGGTTAACTCCATTAACTGGGCGCGGATTATGGCGCAGATCGTCTACTACTTTTATGCCGCCCTGCGCCTGGGGGCGCCGGATAAAACCGTTAATTTCTCCGTACCCACCGGTAATTTTGGCGATATTTTTGCCGGATACCTGGCGAGGCAGATGGGATTGCCTATCGACCAATTGGTAATTGCGACCAATGCCAACGATATTCTGCATCGCTGCATCAGCGGCAATGACCACACTCCCAAACCACTGGTGCACAGCTTGTCTCCCAGTATGGATATTATGGTGTCGAGCAACTTTGAGCGATTGCTGTTTGATCTCTACGGTCGCGATGGTGCGACGGTTGCTGAATTGCTCGCGGATCGCAGTCAGCCCATGCATTTGAGTGAATCGGCCCTGGGCAAAGCGAGGGAAGTTTTCTCCTCCAGTCGGGTGGATGACAAGCGCACGGTTGAAGTGATTGGCGAGACCTTCAGCTCCTGCGAATATCTGCTCGATCCGCATACAGCTATCGGGGTTGAAGCCGCACGACAGGTACGTCACTCCACCGAGCAGCCCATGGTTTGCTTATCTACCGCACACCCGGCAAAATTCCCCGATGCCGTGGCCCAGGCCCTGCCAGAAAAAGAGATTCCCCTGCCGAGTCATATGCAGGATCTCTGGCAGCGGGAGGAGCGCTTCAAGGTATTGCCCAATAACTTGTCCCAAGTACACGACTATATGGCGACGATGCTGTCAGAAGGCAGTTAATCGGCACACTGTCGTGCAATAAGCGGCAACCGATTAGCTATTTGTTTGCTGAGAAATACATTGAGTACAAAAATTCAGCGACGGCCAGTGGATATGTCTACTGGCCGTTTTGCTTCTGAAACACCAAAAATATTGCAGCGTGTCCTGTTGGGGCGGGGGATTGTCAGCGAAGAAGCGCTGGATCACAGTCTCTCTCAATTACAGAGCCCGCAGAGTATGCGAGGGCTGGAGGCTGCCGTTTCCTTGCTGGTGGATGCTATCCACGGGCAAAAGAAAATCCTTATCGTGGGGGATTTCGATGCGGATGGAGCCACAAGTAGCACCTTGGGGGTGTTGGCCCTGGGTGCAATGGGCGCGCCGGGAGTGGAGTACCTGGTGCCGAATCGCTTTGACTTCGGCTACGGGCTGACTCCAGAAATTGTCGAGGTAGCCAAAGATTATCAGCCCGATCTGCTGATCACCGTAGATAACGGTATTAGCAGTATCGAGGGCGTGGCAGCGGCAAAAGCTGCTGGTATGAAAGTGATTGTGACGGATCACCACCTGCCCGGCAGTGAGCTGCCGCAGGCGGATGCCATCGTAAACCCGAACCAGCCGGACTGTGACTTTCCCAGCAAGAACCTCGCTGGGGTGGGGGTGATCTTTTATCTGCTCAGCCGTTTGCGCACGGCCCTACAGCAGAGTGGGTGGTTTGAGCAGAGCGGTATCGCCCCGCCCAATATGGCCGAATACCTGGATTTGGTCGCCTTGGGTACTGTGGCCGACCTGGTCCCGCTGGATCACAACAACCGGATTCTGGTTCACCAGGGTATCGCCCGTATCCGCGCCGGCCGCTGCCGGCCCGGTATTGCCGCCCTGATGGAGGTTGCCGGGCGCGACCAGCGCAGGCTCTCTACCACAGATATTGGTTTTATTTTGGGGCCGCGAATTAATGCAGCTGGTCGTCTCGACGATATCGGCACCGGTATCCGCTGCCTGCTCACCCGCGATCCCAGTGAAGCGCGGGAACTGGCCGGCGAGCTGGACGCCCTGAACCGGGATCGCAAAGCGATCGAGCAGGGGATGCAGCGGGAGGCAATGGCGGCCCTGGATGAGTTGCGCCTGGAGGGCAAAATTCCCTGGAGTTTATGTCTGTACGATGCCAACTGGCATCAAGGTGTGGTGGGTATTTTGGCCAGCCGCATCAAAGAGAAATTCCACCGCCCGGTGATCGCATTTGCAGAGGGTGATAACGGCCTGGTGAAGGGCTCTGCGCGTTCGATTCCCGGGCTGCATATTCGCGATGCCCTGAGTGACGTAGCTGCCGCTCATCCGGACCTGATCAGCAAGTTCGGTGGCCACGCCATGGCGGCGGGGCTGAGCTTACCCCAGGAAAACCTGGAGGCTTTCCGCAAGGCTTTTGAGCAGGTGGTGCGCAACCGCCTGAATGAAAACCAGCTGCACGCGGTTATCGACTCTGACGGTGAGTTGGAATCTGGGGATTACACTTTGCACACGGCAGCCATGTTGCGCGCTTGTGCGCCCTGGGGACAGGCGTTTCCAGAGCCGGTATTCGACGGTGAATTCCTGTTGCTGCAACAGCGCATCGTCGGCGAGCGCCATTTAAAAATGGTGGTGGCGCCGCCCCAGGCGCCGCAACTGGCGCTGGATGCTATTGCTTTTAATGTGGACACCGAGCAGTGGCCGCAGCCCACGGAAAGAGTGCGCTTGGCTTTTAAGCTCGATGTTAATGAATTTCGCGGGCGGGAATCCCTGCAATTAATGGTGAGCCTGTTAGAAGCGGTATAGGGCGCACTTTGTATTTGGCTGTTGGGAAAAACACGGAGTTTTTTGCAACAGCTCCCAAGTTGTTTGGAAGTAAAAAGTAGTGAAACGTAAACAAGTCCAGGCCGAAGTTCTACTGTTATTAGCCGCTCTCTTCTGGGGCGTTGCCTTTGTGCCACAAAAGATTGCCATGGCGGATATTGAGCCGCTGGCATTTAACGCATGGCGTTTTATTCTCGGCGGTTTAATCCTTATCCCCATCGTTTACTGGTTGTCCTCCCGTCGTGATGCCCAGCCCGGTGAAGCCAAAGGGCAATCGGTGAATCACACCTGGCGCGCCTGCCTGCCCGGTGGCGCACTGTTGGGTTTTTGGCTGTTTCTCGGCGCGGCACTGCAACAGGTGAGCCTGCTTTATACCACTGCCGGCCGCGCCGGATTTATTACCGGTTTTTATTTACTGCTGGTGCCGGTGATCGGTTTGTCCCTGGGGTATAAAACCAACCGCTGGACCTGGATGGGAATTGGTCTCGCTTTGTTTGGCCTCTATTGGCTGGCGGACTTCAGTGAAGAATCCCAGCTGGTGGGTGACTTAATGGTATTTGCCAGTGCCTTTGTTTTTGCCATCCAGGTATTGACGGCGGATCGATTGGTAAAACGCTACGACGCTTTGCGACTCGCCTGTATCCAGTTCCTGGTGTGTGGCCTTTTGTCGGCCGTAGCTTCGCTATTTACCGAAGAGGCGACACTGCAATCGGCGATCGATGCGGCTTGGCCTATCGCCTATATGATGATTTTCTCCACGGCACTGGCGTTTACTTTCCAGCTCTTGGCCCAACGCTACGCCGCGCCTTCTCACGCTACCGTAATTATGAGTTTGGAGGCAGTTTTTGCCCTGGCGGCGGGCTGGCTATTCCTCAATGAAATGCTCAATACCACGGAGTTAATTGGCTGTGGTTTGATGCTGGCGGGGATGCTGGTCAGTCATTACGGCAACCACAGCGGTACTCACCACTAGGAATATCAATGGAATTATCGACACTGGCACTCTTTGTTCCCGCAAGCTTCTTTGCCTCGGTCACACCGGGGCTCTGCATGATGCTATCGCTCAGTCTGGGAATTACCCTGGGCGTGCGTCAGACTCTATGGATGATGGTGGGAGAGTTGATCGGTGTTGCGTCGGTGGCGATTACCTCTGCACTCGGTGCTGCGGTATTGATGGTTCAGTATCCGACTTTATTTCAGCTGTTCAAATACTGCGGGGCCGCCTATTTGGCCTGGATAGGCGTGCAGATGTGGCGCTCCCGGGGGCAGCTGGCTCTGATGGATCAGGGTGATACGGTCGACGCTAGCCGACCATCGCGAAGAGCGCTGGCACTACAGGGTTTTGTTACAGCTGTGGCCAACCCCAAGGGCTGGGCGTTTTTTATTGCGTTATTACCGCCATTTATTAACGATGCCAAACCTCTGATACCCCAGCTTTCAGTCTTGCTGGCGATATTGCTGCTTTTGGAGGCGTTGTGCCTGCTGATTTATGCCAGTGGCGGCCAGGCCCTGAGTCGATTGTTGGAGCGGTCTGAAAATGTGCGTTTGGTTAATCGGATTTCTGGTACTTTGATGCTATCGGTGGGAGCCTGGTTGGCGTTATCCTGACACGGCTATTTATCGCTTTATGGAGGATGTTCTGTGTTGAAAAAACGGTTGTCATTCTTATGGGTATGGGCCCTGATTATCTCGGTGGCGGCTTGCGGCCAGTCGAGGGAGGAGAAAGCGATGGAGAACGAGGTTGAGAACACACCCGGCGCGGCGGAGCCCGAAGTCGCACCCACGCCTCCTGCAGCGACTATGAGGCCAGGGGAAATGGTGTGGATTTACCGCGGCAGTGGCAGCAAGCAGTGCGAAGGGGGTGGTATGACCCTTCAGCAGAGCCAGGCCAAGTTGAGTGACAATGGGGTGAAGGTGCAGGAGTCCCGCTGTGGAGTCCGCACCGACAGGATGTTCCCCGCCGTATGTGGCGCACCCACAGGAGATATCCTGATGCACCTGATCGGTATGGATGCCCTTGATGCCTCAATTGAGCTGGGATATAGCCCCGCGGAGAAAGTGCAGTATCAGTTTGCTGCCTGTCGGGACAACAGTGCCTGAGTTCAAACATTAAGTGGGGTAATCGTGAATATTTCCCAGGCCGCAGAGAATTCGGGGCTCAGTGCAAAAGCCCTGCGCCACTACGAAAATATTGGCCTGGTGGTGCCCGGCCGCTCTGCTAATGGCTATCGGGATTACTCCACTGCCGATGTTGAAACCCTCTGCTTCGTGCGCCGCGCGCGGGCCTGTGGCTTTACCACTGAGGAGGTCCGGGCGCTGCTGGGGTTGCGGGATAACCCGGAGCGCCACAGCCGCGAGACCAAAGACCTGGTCAATCACAAGCTCGGGCAGCTCGAAGAGCAGTTGCAGACCCTGCTGGGGATGCGCGCAACCTTGCGGGCCTTTGCCGATAGCTGCGCCGGCAATGAGTCCCCAGACTGCGCAATTCTGGAAAAGCTCTCGGGACAGACCGCCTAGTAGAGGATTTGCCGCCATATCAGCCCCTATCTGACTGGAAGGACCCCCGCGCGCTGCGGTAGAATGCGCGCCGCTTTTTATTTTGTCCGGACACCGAAAGTTCATGGAAATCAATCCCCTCATCAATCAATTGAAAGACCTCGAAGAGCGCACCGACGTTCTTAGGGGGTATCTTTGACTACGCCAGCAAGAAAGAACGCCTTACCGAAGTAGAGCTGGAGCTGGCTGAGCCGAGCGTCTGGGACGACCCCAGCCGCGCACAGGAACTGGGGCGCGAGCGCTCCTCCCTGGAAACGGTGGTCAACACCATCGAAAACCTCGACTCCGGCATCGCCGATTGCCGCGAACTGTTGGAAATGGCCGTCGAGGAAAATGATGAGGACTCCGTAGGGGAGGTCTCCACTGAGATCGAAGGTCTCCAGCAGCAGCTGGGGATTCTGGAATTCCGCCGTATGTTCTCCGGCGAGAACGACGAGAACAACGCCTATCTGGATATCCAGGCCGGCTCCGGCGGTACCGAGGCCCAGGACTGGGCGGAAATGATCCTGCGTATGTACCTGCGCTGGGGTGAGGCCCACGGCTTCAAGACCACCCTGGAAGAGGTCTCCGCGGGGGAAGTGGCCGGTATCAAAAGTGCCACTGTGCATTTCGCCGGCGACCACGCGTTCGGATGGCTGCGCACAGAAACCGGTGTACACCGCCTGGTGCGCAAATCGCCGTTTGATTCCGGCAACCGCCGTCACACTTCTTTTAGCTCGGTATTTGTGTCACCGGAAATCGATGACAATATCGAGATTGAAATCGACAAGTCCCAGGTGCGTGAAGACACCTACCGCGCGTCCGGCGCCGGTGGTCAGCACGTGAACAAAACCGATTCTGCGGTGCGTTTGACCCACACAGAATCCGGTATCGTCGTGCAGTGCCAGAGCGAGCGCTCCCAGCACCAGAACCGCGATAAAGCCTGGAAAATGCTGCGCGCAAAAATGTACGAGCAGGAAATGCTCAAGCGCAACGCAGAGAAGCAGGCCATGGAAGACAGCAAGGCCGACATCGGTTGGGGCAGCCAGATCCGCTCTTACGTGTTGGACGACCAGCGTATCAAGGACCTGCGCACCAATGTCCAGACCAGCAACTGCCAGGCAGTACTGGACGGAGACCTGGACCAATTTATCGAAGCCAGCCTAAAAGCCGGCCTCTGATTTAAAGTCTCCACTCTCACCGCGCCCCTCGTCGATGAGGGGCAATATCAATCACAAAACTGATAGATCACCATGACTGATATCCAGCAAGACGAAAACAAACTGATCGCCGAGCGCCGCACCAAGCTTTCCGCTCTGCGCGAGAAGGGCAATGCTTTCCCCAACAGTTTTCGCCGCGAGAACCTCGCTGCCGACCTGCAAGCTGAGTTTGGCGATAAACAGAAAGAGGAGCTGGAAGAACTGGGTAAACGGGCGTGCGTAGCAGGGCGAATCCTGGCTAAACGCGGACCCTTTATGGTGATCCAGGATGTGTCTGACCGCATCCAGCTATACGCCGATAAAGCGGCACAGAAAGATATTAAAGAGCGCTTCGGTGCCTGGGATATCGGTGATATTGTCGGCGTAAAAGGCACGCTGCACAAATCCGGCAAGGGCGACCTCTACGTCAACTGTGAAGAGTACAGCCTGCTAACCAAAGCACTGCGCCCGCTGCCGGAAAAATTCCACGGCATCGCCGATCAGGAAATGCGTTATCGCCAGCGCTACGTGGACCTGATCGCCACGCCGGAAGCCCGTGAAGTGTTCCGCGTGCGCTCCAAAGTGATCGAGTACATCCGCGACTTCCTCAACGGCCAGCAGTTTATGGAAGTGGAAACGCCCATGCTGCAAGTTATTCCCGGCGGTGCCAGCGCGCGTCCGTTCGTTACCCACCACAATGCGCTGGATATCGATATGTACCTGCGTATTGCCCCGGAGCTGTACCTGAAGCGTCTGGTCGTGGGTGGTTTTGAGCGGGTTTACGAGATCAACCGCAACTTCCGCAACGAGGGCCTATCCACGCGCCACAACCCCGAATTCACCATGCTTGAGTTCTACCAGGCGTACGCGGACTACAATGACCTGATGGACCTCACCGAGAAGATGCTGCGCGGTATCTGTGAAGATGTACTGGGCTCCACCACTGTGGAATACCAGGACAGCAGCTACGACTTCTCCAAGCCGTTCGCGCGTTTGTCTGTGTTCGACTCCATCCTGCACTACAACCCGGAACTGACTGCGGCCGATATCGACAATATCGAATCCGCCCGCGCGGTAGCTGAGAAGCTGGAAATCCCGCTGAAAGACAGCTGGGGCCTGGGTAAGGTACAGATCGAGATTTTCGAGAAGACTGTAGAGCATCGTCTCGACCAGCCGACCTTTATCACTGAGTACCCAACCGAAGTGTCTCCGTTGGCTCGCCGTAACGATGACAATCCGTTTGTCACCGACCGCTTTGAATTCTTCGTAGGCGGCCGCGAGATAGCCAATGGTTTCTCCGAGTTGAACGACGCAGAAGATCAGGCTGAACGCTTCAAAGCCCAGGTTGCGGAGAAAGATGCCGGTGACGACGAAGCCATGCACTACGACGCCGACTATATCCGCGCGCTGGAATACGGCCTGCCGCCCACCGCTGGTGAGGGCATCGGTATCGACCGTCTGGTAATGCTGTTTACCAACTCTTCGTCGATTCGCGACGTACTGCTGTTCCCGCATATGCGCCCTGAAGCGAACGACTAATCGCTTCTCACTGCCGGGTAGTTTTACCTGCCCGGCAGTATTTCCTCCCCCTATGCCGCAGATTTCCTCACTCTGAAACTTCCCTCAGCTCTATCTATCCTTATTCATTGGTGCTCTATCGGGCCTCGAATGATTTGGAGCGGTTGCTGCTATGACACAGGGACAGGCGAAAGAGAAAAGCGCAAGGCAAATATTGGCGCTAACGCTCTGTAGCTTTATCTCCTGTACCGCCGCTGCGCAAAGTTCGGAGCCTGCACCGGCTGCCAGCCTAACTTCCAAAGATCCCGATGACTGGCGCTTCCTCGCCACTCCCTACCTTTTCCTCCCGCTTCGCACTAAAGGGACTTCCACTGTTGCTGACACCAGTGTCGATATAGACCTGGATTTAAGCAAAACCCTGGAGCTCCTCAACGCTGCATTTTCTGTGCGCCTGGAAGCTTGGAAAGGGCGCTTTGGGGTAGTGGCGGATCTCTACTATGTGCACCTCAGGTTGGACAAGGGAGCAACCATAACCCCGCCGCGAAACCCACAGCTGGATATCGATGTAGATATTGATGTTGAGGTGGATGCTCGCCAGGGCTGGATAAATGCCCTAGCCGGTTACCGGATTTTAGAAGGGAACCTGGCTAATAGTGGGCGAAAGTACTTTGTTGATGTGGGAGCGGGTTTGCGCTGGAACCGATTAAAGCAGGAAGTGAAAGCACGAGCGGGAATTAACATAGGCCCCAGGCCCGAATTTAGGAATCGCCTTGGAGGCAAACAGAGTTGGTGGGAACCTACACTATCTGCGCGAGGCGCAATCGGAATTACTGAATGCCTAACCGTTGCTGTACGCACGGAACTGGGAGGCTTTGGCGCTGGGGGTGATGACTTACAGTGGAATCTACTAGCCGGATTCGACTGGCGCGCCTGGAAGACAACCTCACTGCGTTTTGGGTATCAGTATTACAGTATTGATTATTCCGATCGACTCTCTGATGGGCGTTTTGCTTATGATATTACTCAGCATGGGCCGTATATTGCGGCGACTTGGCGGTGGTAGTTGAGCGAATTCAGTTTATGAAGAAACTAAGTTCATTAGAGTCATAAGTTTAAAATCAAAGAGTTAGATATTTATTTGGTGCTTGTGATAGTGGCCATATAGAACGCATTTTTTATTTAGCTCTATGGTCCCATTTGTGTTTACCTTATCGGCTTCATAATTAAAAGTAAATGTGAGGAGTGAATTTACATTTGAAACCGTAGTAAAGATAATAGTGGTTTGGATAGCTATTATATAAATGTTAGATTTGAGGGGTATATATGGAGCTTCCATCGGTCCTAGATATTAAGGATTACTCGGAATTAAATTATTTTGATAAAAAGCAGCTCAAAGAGCTAATTGATGAATGTGAATTTATTATTGATGATCAGTATGATCAGCTTTAACCAGAAGCCTATTCATGTGTAGAGGGGCTTCTTGAGTACCTTCAGTATAAAGTCGGTGGAGAGGCTGCATTAAAAGCGATAAAGAAAAAGGCTGTCGAGGATGTTCGCCAATGGGTGTATATTCACCCAAAAAATCTAACTCCAGAAGATGATAAAAGAGCTGTCGAAAGTGGGTTAATTGCAATTCGATTGGGGTGTGGATGGGTAGTTGATGCATATGAGGCTACTACAAATATACCAGGTCACGAAATTGAATGGGCAGCAATATCGTCTATGCCAAACGTGATTTGTGAAGACTCGAAGGCATTTTCTCAGCTTAAATTAAATTTAGGTAGAGAACTGACAGAGGAGGAGGTTATGAGAGTTGCAAGCCTTTCTGAAAGCTTGGTCAATAGTTATATGGCAAATGATGGAAAAATGAGGGAGTGGTGATCTAACAGAGTAGGCCATGATCCGCTGCTTCGTAGTTTTGATCTCCACTCCGGTTCGCAAGCGCTAACTAGTAAAAATATTCTCATGACATTAAATGATTTAACAGTAAATTTTTCTCATATTAACCAGGGAGACCTTCTATCCGATTGGGAATGGCTTATTGGTAAGGGTAAGTTACCTATAGTTATTACCGCTCTTGGCGATGCGTTTATTCAAAACGTAAAAACCAATGAAGTGGAGTTTTTGAGTACTACACTTTGCCAAGTCGAGTTCATCGCAAAAGATGGAGAAGAGTTTCTCTCAAAATTACAAGACTCTGAATTTGTTAGCGGTTTTATGGGGGCAAAATTTGTACGTAGCTTGATTGAATCAGGTAAGTCACTTTCTAAATATATGATTTACAGCATTAAGATACCTCTATTTCTTGGTGGTGAAATTGACGTAGAAAATTTTGAGATAACTGATATCGAAGTCCACTTCTCAATATCAGGACAATTTCATAAAAAAGTTCAGGGTTTGCCAGAGGGCACTCCAATTGAAAGTGTTACCTTGGCCAAGCCAAAAAGGAAGGCTTGGTGGAAGTTTTAGTGCTAACAAGGTAGTACAATCGACTGCAAAGGTATCATCTAATTGAAATGGTATACGTAGATACAACGATGGATATATCTCAGTATTACGATGAAGCTAAGAAAATAGGAAAGCTAGTAGAGCCCCAGGCACCTTATGTTTTGGCTGTATTAGATTATCCTCCTGAGGAGGATAATCCATCCTTGTGGGTACCCAAAGTTCAAAACGCTTTACTGAATTTCTATAAAGAATTTCCATCTTCAGATGAAGCAGAGAAAGCGCTTAACTTGTACATTCAGGGCGCCATAATGGAAGATAGAGCAGAGCATAACTTACTGGTTAAAATAGGAGCTTCCTGCTTGGTTTTAGGAGTGGCTATCGGATGGGTTATTTGGAGTTAACTTCCTATAACTGGCGCATGCTGTTTCTGATGTTGTGGCTAGACAGCGTGCTCTATGCTCAAGTTTAAATGTCTAGGTAGAGAGTGGAAATAATTAAGTATCCTTTGACTAAATCTGTACTATTTACAATTTTATATACGATACTGAACATAGTGTCTATCAATGTTCAGTTTATTCCTGGAATAATTACATGGATTTTTTGGGGAGTTGTTGGCCCATTGATAGCCATAGGGGCTGTATGGTTTTATCACTGCAAATCGATGGGTGGAGAAAAGTATTGGGTACAACTGTCCATCGGCACTACCCTGTATTATTTGGCGCTAGGTATAATATCGTTTAATTATATAGGCGGTTTATGGGCGTCGGTGTAGCTTAATAGTTAATTAAGTAATGCAGCCATTAACATAGCATTATACATATTTTGTGAGGTTGCTGCGCTTATTGTTGTTAGTATTTACACAGTCCAGGCTGTGTCTGACTGCGATGTTAGTAGTGAACAAATTATCTAAGGTCTTCGAGAATATGGAAATTGATAAAAATGGTGCCCGAAAAAGAGCTGATGAAATTAAGCCCTATCGCTGTAAAAATCTGATAGCTGTTCTCGAGTGCCCAATGGATATGAAGAACATTGGAACAGTCATAAGAAACGTCAATGCGTTAGGCGTTGAAAAAACGTATATTGTTGATCCACGCAACCTATTGCCCAATGAATGGCAGGAAATGAGAGAAAGAAAGTCACTCTCAAAACCATCTGTCTCTGCGATCAAATGGAGCTTCGTAAAGCGTTTTGATAGTACCGAGGAATGCCTGGATCATTTGGCAAAAAATAGATTTATCTCGATTGTCACCTCTCCCCATGTAAAAGGAAAAGACAACTTTATATTGCATGAGGCTGATTACACTCAGCCAAAACTGGCTGTTTGGTTTGGTAACGAATCTAGAGGTATAAGTGATCTTGCAGTCGAAAATAGCGCTTTCTGCGTATCCATTCCAATGTTTGGAATGATTGAAAGTCTGAACCTCGGAACAACTTCTGGAATTGTATTATATGAAGTTACTAAGCAGCGCCGCGAGTACCAGGAAAAGTACAAGAGAGCAAACCGTAGCGACTAATAAAGTGATGAAGTTGACGTCCTATTTGTGTGTTTTTTTGCACTGCGGCTGTATTCTTTTTCTCAAATAAATAAAGAAACTTTCCCCATTGAATAGGCGCCTACCTTTCGGTCGCAATTACTCTTGGGTAACTTACAAAGCAGGCAAAAACTATTTTGTCTTTAAAGCCACCCCAAAACGAGAAGGTCAAAATTACTTTAATATGAGTAGAATCGAGTTTAAGGAGCTAACCCAAGTGAAGCGAGATAAGCTGTTAGCTGTACTCAATGAGGATTCACTTAGGGAGCACTTAATTAAACATGAATACTTTGATGTCCAGAGTATTAATGAGTGGATCAAGTTTAAGTTAGAAGTAGACTCCCTGCCTGGGTGCCGTGTTCGACTAATTTACATCGGTGGAGTATTAGCTGGGTGGTGTGGTATTCAACCTGATGATAGCGGCTATGAGATGGCTGTTGTTATATCTCAACAGTTTTGGGGTTTTGGACTCTCAGTATTCAAAACAATGATCGGTTGGGCTAAGGAGTTGGGGCATAAAGAAATAGTGTGTCATTTGCTTGACAGTAGGCCAGAATACAGAGCTTTGAAAAGAATATCCAAAATAGTACATAAAACTGAGCTGTTGGGTCGATGTTTTACGACATACTGTATCGAACTCGATAAATATGCATAGATTAAACTATAACTGGTCGGTGTATCGTTTCTTTCTTGTTATATAAAAAAATAAACTATGGCTTGGGTTTTGGTTTCAGATATTTTTGGTCGTACAAAAGCGTTAGAGCGATTTGCAGCTGATCTTCCTGGTAGTGTAGAGATAGTTGATCCGTATAATTCAGAATTGATGAATTTCGATTATGAAGTTGAGGCGTATTCACACTTTACATCAAAGGTTGGGCTCGATAAATACGTTGAAAAATTATCAGAGAGAATCAGCGTATCATTTGGTCATGTGAATTTAGTGGGTTTTAGTATTGGCGCATCGGCCATATGGAGGTTATCTGATCATCAAGCTTTGAGTAATGTTTCAGGGGCAATTTTATTTTATAGTTCACAAGTTCGCCATTACGTCAAAATTGATCCTATATTTCCTACGCGCTTGATATTCCCGGCGATGGAGCCTCACTTTTCTGTATCAGAGGTCATGCAGACGTTGAAGCAGAAAGAGCAAGTGGAGGTTCATCATTCCACTTACCTTCATGGCTTTATGAATCCCCAATCCAGAAATTATAATGCAGAAGCTTATGCTAAATACAAGCAGATAGTATGTAATACGCCCTTCAACGACCCCATCTGTAAAGGTTTCAGTTGAATGCAGTTCGTATTGGAGTTTGAAAAATATCACATAGAGACAGTTGTTGTTGGTTAGTTTGTGCAAGTATTTAGCTAATCGAGGCCTTTCCAAAGGTCATAAACTAATTGAAAAGCCGCTGGGAAGACCGAACACTTGCTTCTCAACGGCTTCGGAAGTTCACCATCTATTCCTTTTGGATGCGCCTATATATTTCTTCTCGATGAATGGGTATCGACTTGGGGGCATATATCCCCACCTTCACTTGATTGCCTTTAACCTCTAATACCTTAACCGAAACTTTGGTGCCGATTCGTAGGTTTTCACCTATTCGGCGTTTCAATATCAACATATTCATTTCCTACTGATATAGGCTACAAGAAAGAGCGTTCTCTTGGGGGAGTATTGAAAGAAGCGGCTAGAAGAGGGGGCGCACGAGAACGATAAGCATAGAAGAAGAAAAGGCGAGCGCAACGCTCCCAGAGCTTGGGGACACGTCTCAAGCTGCTGAATGTACACCACTTTATTGAAGACGAGCGGGTATCTAGCGTATGATGCATATAGCCATTTTGATATTGAAGGTATCAATTTGGTTAGCTGGCCCCGGGTGTTGGTAGCACCTTGGGTCAGCGCCTTTTACTTATTCTTATATCTCGCTACCGTTCTCCTCTTGAAGAAATAGATCGTTTAGGAAATTGTGGTACTTCTCCTTAGGTGAGAAGCCAAATCAAGCCCAACCAAAAATAACAAAACACTAATAGAGATCTATCGATTTTACGCATCTTTGATATAGAAACAAACTTAATTGATCCCAACAGGATAATTTAAGCGCCTTTTATTTACCTATGTGCTAGTGTGAGGAAACTCAGCCAAAGAGTTTCTCCCGAAAAATACAGGCAGCTGGTAGGTCAGGTTCGAGTTCTTAGAAGCTATGCATTTAACATAAAGAATCTGGAAAATTGTAGTAGAAACATAGTAAGTGTTTTTTTAATGAAGGCCCTGAAGGTTTAGGAACAATTGCCAAAGGTAACTTGCTACTGGCCCCATTGGATTAGAAGCTTGCCTAACCACTCGCACTTCCAGTTCTTGTGGTTTTGGTATTCCTTCAACTGCTATGGGCGCCAATAAACCCTGTTCAAGCTCCGCTTTTATCATATGTTCTGGTAACGTGCCCCAACCCATACCTTGAAGAATAATATCTTTTTTAGTCTGAAAGTCGTTAACTCTCCATTGATCGCCCCCTTCAAGCACCCCGTAGGTTTTAGTGGATGACTTCCTACCACTGATGATCACCTGGGGATGGTGTAGCATAATCTGCCTTGGGATTTCCTCGTATTGGGTAAGTAGGGGAGAGTTGCCAGCGATCACAGAAACGAATTTCATATTCATCAGTTGAATAGACTCAAGCTGGTCGTGGGTTTCTATCCACGGAATAATAGCTAAGGAAACCTGGCCAGCCTCCAATAGGTCCAGTGGCCCAAGGCCATTTTCGGAGTAAACCTCCAGGCGTGTTCTTGGATATTCAACTTTACACTGGCGGATTGTATTGAGAATCGGGCTAATTGGTATAGCGGAAGTAAATGCAATACCCACTGCCAGTTCTTCTCCTGCGACTAACTGTTTTGCTAAGTTCTCAAACGAATAGACTTCAGCTAATACGTGTTTGGATTGCTCATACAGGGCCTTGCCTTCAGCTGTGAGTGTGCTCCTGTATTGGTCTCGATCAAACAGTTGTAGATTGAGGTCTGCTTCTAATTTTTTGATGGCGGCGCTTATAGTGGGTTGTGTTCGGTGAAGTGTCTGAGCAGCAGCTTTTAGCGAGCCCCCTTCAACTATTGCCTTTAAATATCGTAATTGTTCCAAAGTCATAGTGGCGTGAGTTTAGAGAAAATATAGGTAAGTTTCTGATGCAGCATATTTGAGGATCTTAAACTGAAAATAGCCATTAACTGGCTTTCTTTTATGAAGCATCTTTTTTTGTTGTGCTGACAACATGAGTAATCTGCACTTGATACCATTTGCCAGTGCTTGCAAACTGGACAACATCAACACCGCTGATCATTTTGAATGAGCAGCTTTTACGTAAACCAGTTATTTGTTTTTCTTCTACCAACAGAAGCTGGGAATCTGCGTGCACCTTTTTACTTCATGCCTGCGCAGTATCATCACCCGATATCAGCTAAACCAACTTGTTAGGTAAAAGCTAACAAGAACTTAGATTATAGTTAATATCATTAGCTTAAGTCTAACTTTATCCTTATCTCCTTATCAAGAAGTGACCTGTTCGTGAGGCATTGCGAGCGGTCGCGCTTTATCCAAACAGCTGAACGATATTGAGGCGAGTTATGATCAAACGGACAGACGTGTTAATCGTTGGTGGAGGCTTTGCTGGTGTTTCTGTGGCCCAAAAGTTAGCTAAGCAGGGTATGCAGGTGGTATTGGTTGACCGAAAGGACCATTTTGAAGTGACCTTTGCCACATTACGTAATGCGATAGCGCCTAACTTACTGACTGCTAATCCACGTAAATATTATCGTGACTTTATTCAGAGCGATTTTGTTCAAGCAGATGTGGTTTCCATGGATGACCGGATAGCAAAGTCATCGAATGGATTAGAGATCCACTTTAAGCAGGCAGTTATCGCGACAGGCAGTCGCTACCCAACCTTGCCGATAGCTAAATCTACATCAGCTTATACAATTTCCGAGCGTGAGCAAGAAATGCGGAATGAGCAAAAAATACTGGCGAAATCTCAGTCAGTTTTGATTGTAGGAGGGGGTACCGTTGGCGTGGAGCTAGCAGGGGAAATTAGCAGCGCTTATCCCAATAAATCCGTGACGTTAGTCCATTCTAAAGATGTACTGCTCGGCCATCTTAAGCCTAAAGCCCAGAACAAGGCGCTAGAACAGCTTGAGGCTAAGGGGGTTAGCGTACACCTCAATACTCGGCTAATTAAGGAGGGTGCTATCTACCGTTCATTAGATACTCAGGAAATCTTCGAGGCAGACTTGGTTTATGAATGTACCGGTATGCTGCCAAATACCGAATTTCTAAAAAAGGAATTAGCCTGTGTGTTAGATGAGAAGGGATTAATTAAAGTAGACGAATACATGCGGGTTAGGGGTTATTCTAACCTTTATGCGATAGGTGATTGCTCTTCTTTGGATGAAAACAAGCATGGCTATGCGGCAAACGTTCAAGGAAGCCTCTTAGCGAGCGCCATCATTAATCAAGCTAAAGGTAAAAAGGCTAAGCCTTACAAAACACCTAGCTATGCCATTGTTACGCCCACCGGTACAGAGACAGGTGTGGCTCAAATGCCCTTTGGTGTTTTTACTTCAAAGCTATTTGTTAACCTGAAACAGAAAGACATGGGGATAGGCCACATGCTTAAAGCGAGCGGTACAACTCCAGACTTACTTAGCTAGGGCTTTTTGGTATGCAGTAGAGTACCTACGATTAAAATCTACCAGTCTCTAAGCTTCCTTTGAATAGACATTGCTCACTGCCATTGAAAATCAATTAAGAGATAGTCTAGAACTAGTCATACCTGCTAGATGCGTATGAGGCGGCATAGGGGGTGTTACTGCCATTAATAGTAGTTTATTTACGTAGATAGGTTTCCCCGTCTGAATTGATCACAGGAAACCAGATGGCCTTTTCTTCTTAATTTGCGGTATTGCGTATTTACTTTCTTCAACGTAATGTTTGTGCCAAAAGCATGAAAATGCAGGAAGTGAGTTCCAGCTCTTATGGGTTTCTACTAGGTGCCCGTAAGGGCTGGCGAAGACCCAAACTTATGGATGGGTCCTTTCGTGTGATGAATATTTTTCATAGGCTGTAATCTCAATGGGAAATTGAGCATAGGTAGGAGGTCTGTATGTTTATAGGAGAGGTGTCAAAAAGGGCGAATCTTACTGTAAAAGCGATAAGATTTTATGAGGAAAAAGGCCTCATTGCCCCCCCTAAAAGGCAGGGCAGATATAGAGTCTACACGGCAGAAGATGTTGAAATTCTTACTTTGATTTCAGAAGCTAAAACACTTGGAGTGACTCTGGCTGAGTTGAAGGATGTTATTCGGTACAATAATGGAGAGGTTGATTGGGCTCGAATCAGCATCTTTCTGAAGAAAGTAAAAAGGAAAATTGAGGCTGAATTGGAATCACTTTCTAATAAAGCTGATAAAGTTGATCAATGTATTGCGTCTATAGATTCCTGTCATAAAAGCCTTGACCCTCCCCTTAAGGGGAGACGGTAGACTTTTCATCATGTCTTTAAGCAATAGTATGACGAGATGAAAAATATCCTACTTTTAAATGGCAATCCAAAGAAGAACAGTTTTGTTAAGCAGTTGAGCGATGTCTATGAGTCTGAAGCAAAGAGACAGGCTAATGTTCGGCGATATAACCTGTCGGAAATGGACTTCAATTCGAATTTAGAGTTTGGGTACGATGATTATCAAGTATTGGAGGATTGTCTATCTGAATTTCAAGAGGCTCTTAAATGGGCACAGCATATTGTTGTGGTGTCGCCTATTTGGTGGGGCGGATTGCCTGGAAAGCTCAAAGGCTTGATTGATCGATCTTTTCTTCCCGGAATTACCTTTAAATTTGAGAGTGGTAGTGCAGAACCGATACAGCTTCTTAAAGGCAAAACATCAAGAATAATTTTGACAATGGATGCCCCTACAGAATATTTAGAAGAACAAGCAAAGCCAGTATTAGAGCAGCTTGATCGATTTACTCTTCAATATTGCGGCTTCTCGAAAGCAGAGGTTAGTTTATTTGGTTCAATGATTATGTCTGATAAGAATCAACAGGACTCCTGGTTGAAAACGGTTAAAGAACTTGGTGTTAACTGTCTATAACTTAGAATAAATCGATCTATTTTAATTGGAGCCACCTAAAGACAATCAATATACTTGAGGATATCTAAACTTTAACAGGTAAATATATAAGGAAGTGTGTATCAAATATAGTATTTAATTGAGCTGCACACTCCTTATTGATATCTATCTTGTGAAAGTGCAGTAGTAATTGTTGCTATAGTATCGCTCAATCTTCATCCCCCAGAATGAAGATTGATCATACGGTTGAGAATAGAAAATAGTATTCGTTACTCTACAGTTCCCACCTTCATCTATTTCTTCTGGACAAACTTGTAGATTAACTTACGTCGAATAGGTGAATATCTGAGGTGTATTTATGTAGGTTCAAGATTGTCGTGTCCCGATAACTCTCTCTGTAATTGGGGGGCGGATTGGCAATACGAGATGAGCCGCAAGGTCAGTATAAATGGAAGACAAAAGGGAGGTTCGAACCCTCGGTGCAGAGCCACTTTTGAGTATATTTCATACAAATAGTTGGCGGATCACACCTTTTCTCACAAGAATCAGGCAAAATTCATATGGACGTCAGGTGTTATAAAGCCTGAATAGATACATTGGTTGCTTATTACTTCATGTTTAAGCAAGGATATGTCATGAGGCACCTTTGTATTTCAATGGTTCTACTCTCACTGTTAACCCTGAGTGTTAACAGTTATAGTCAGGATACACTTACAGTTCTTGAAGGACCCTATCTTGGACAGGAACCTCCTGGGTTAACTCCAAAGTTATTCGCCCCTAGTCCCTCGAAAGAGTATCGGGATTGGGGTGGTTACTTCACGCCTGATATGAAAGAGTACTACGTTACAAGAAGATATCACCAAAGTGGCAAGTCTTCGAAAGTTGCATTCAAGCTTGAGGGTAATCGTTGGTATGAATCGGAAGTGGCCTGGGGTGGCTCTATCTCACCTGATGGTCAAACAATGTATTCTAGAAATCGATATAGAGAGCGCACTGACAATGGTTGGTCAGAACCTAAAAGCCTGGGGCCACTATTTGAAGACTTTCGTATCATGCGCCTTACGGCTTCTGCAAATGGAACCTTTGTATTTGATGAAGTAGGTTCAAATGGAGATGGTATTCTTCGCTATTCGCGTCTGTTAGATGGTAAGCGTGAAGTGCCAAAACCTTTTGGAAAGCAGATAAATACAGGTAAATGGACTGCTCACCCGTTTATTGCCCCTGATGAGTCCTATATTATCTGGGATAGTGAAAGAGACGGTGGATATGGTGATAGCGATATGTACATCAGCTTTCGCCAACAAGATGGCTCATGGGGTGCGGCTATTAACTTCGGTGATAAGATCAATACAGAGGGGGAAGATGGTGGTGGATATGTAACGCCCGATGGGAAATACCTTTTCTACTGCCGGCGCTGTACTCCACCGAATTTTGAAATAATGTGGGTAGATGCGAAGTTTATTGAGATCCTTAGGCCTAAATAAAATTTACACTAAGCTACGCCTAGTTCTCTGTATCTATCATCATATTGCTAAATTTAAATTCTTTAATGATATTTCCGGTCTTTACGATATATGAAGCCCCGGTTGATCCCGCAGCAACCTGTTAAGTTGTATAGAATCCTTTCACCAAGTGAGAAAGTGAGCACCACACTAAGTGTGCGGGTGCTCACTTTTATATATTGCTCAACTCAGCCTCTATTAGCCACTTGCTGCCGAAAACTTGAATCAATGATGAGAGAAATCAGGTTAGATAAAGGTTTGTGCTAATAGATATGCGCACCACAAAAGCCAGTTCTTTCTGGTAACCTTTTATCTACTTGGAGCGGAAGTTCAGCCTGAGACATTTGTTGTAGAACAGATAGCTAATACCGGAGTTAAAATTAGCTGGCGAGATTGTTCAGTGCGAGTAGATGTTCTTTTGGGGCTCTATGATCGGTTAAAATCTATACAAGGTGATATAGATGTCTCAGATATGTGGGCTTTGTATCTTTATATTACTAAAAAAGGAGTGTCTTTTTGACTAAAGGTGAATGCAATTGTGGAGAGATAGCTTATGAGATACAAGAATCCCTCACAGATTTATATATGTGCCACTGCTCAATCTGCCGTCGCTCCACAGGGAGTGGCTCTATTACTGTAGCTATCGTGCCTACCGAGAAGTTTAGTTGGGTTAAAGGTAAGGAGAACCTTAAGTATTGGTCTAAGCCTGGGCATGATTGGCATACAAATTTTTGCGCTACTTGCGGTTCGACTCTGCCCGGAGAGAATGATTCTTTAAATACTTACATTCCTGCAGGAAGCTTGGTGGATGGTAACGAAAACCTAAAAGTGGTTCATCATTTATGGGTTGACTCAAAGGCTTCTTGGGAAGTAATAGATGACGCCGGGAAGCAGCATCCCAAGGGGTTTGGATCTTAAATTATTTAACGTCCTGATTTATTGCGCTTTGTATTTTCATTCACTATTGCGTGTGTAGTGACAGGGAGGTTAATTTTGGAGTGAGTTTTGCCTCTGGAGCTTGAGAATACAAGACATTTTTAGGTGTATTTTCTCGAGTGTAATAGCCAGAGAGAAAACTCATTCTCCTGTTCAGAAGATTGCTGAAACAAGTTCATATCCTCTATCTAATGTCCAAATAAAAGCAATTGCGCTGCAGAGTCCAGCAACAGAATAGCGTATCCGGATTTCCCATTCCTTTTTCCACAGCCTGGCCAAATAGGTAAGGGGCCATATGGCAAGAATTATGATTACTTGTCCGGCTTCTACCCCCAGATTGAAGGCCAAGAGGCTTTGCCAGATATTCGGGGAATCAACTTGGAGTATTTCATGTAATACAAATGAAAAACCCAGGCCATGGAGCAGGCCGAGCATACAGGTGCCGATAAAAATTGTACTTTCGCTCCCTGTGATCTTAGTGTCTTCCCGGTGTAGTGATATCCAGGCCATATAGATTATGGATAGGGCGATACCGGTTTCTACCACCGGTACGAACCAGCTGGCAGTGGGAACAAAGCCAAAGAATCCGGCTGAGAGGGTGATACTGTGACCGATGGTAAAGCCGGTAGCGCGCCACAAGAGTAGGGGTAGGCTGAGTGCACCGAGGCTTAAGCAGAGTACAAACAACACGTGGTCCAGCCCCTTCAGGATATGGGCGATGCCCTCCGCCAGAAAAGTCTTCACAGCGTCTATTGAGGAGTGGGTAATCAATAGTGGCTCTTGCATAAGACCGCGTGAGCGAAAGACCTGGGTCTTACCTGGGTTGTAATCCAGTACCAGGTTGGCGGTGTCTTCCTGGTTGGGGAGGCCGGGGTTAAGAGAGCTGGATAGTTGGTATTCTCCAAGGGGAGCTTCCAGAGGGTAGAAGATCTGAATATCAACCAAGGTGTCACCCACATATAACCTTTGATTGGTATCTTCAGGTAAGTATTGGTGCAAAAATGCCTGCTGTGCCTCCTCCAGCGTTGCAAAACCTGGTTCATTTCCTATCCGATACAGGCGCACGGCTTTTACATCGCCTTTTATCTGCTTGTCAGTATTGCGGAGAAGAGTGGCTCTCTCTGCAATATTACCGAGTCCTAGAGGCGCTAGCTCCAGCTGCTGAAAATCCACATAATGGACCAAGCCGCCTTGATCCAATGAGTTTTTGGTATAGGGCGCGGGTTGTGGGAGTTTGCCAGTATAGGGGTCGCGACCCTTTTTTGTTTTATCTGCCAGTAAATAGGGCATAGGCATTCTCATATATAGGTTGGCACCACTGGCTGTGTGCTCTATATGGAAAATCCGTACATTGAAGTTAAGAAGAAAGTGCGCTTGTGCTTGCCCGCTGAGGCTGGATATGAGGAGGTATAGAGCGATCATTGCGGGCAACTTGAGTGTGCTGTTTTTCATGGCTCAAACTATTTCTCTATTTTTTTCTTACCGTACGGATAGGGGCGTAAATCCAGCAATTTTCCAGTGGTTATCAGACTGGATAATTGCGATATTGGCCCGGGTCTCTTGCGGTCTTTGTTCAAAGTGTCCCCAGCTTCGATCCTCTACTACCGCCTGCCAACTTGTAATCAACCGGAACCCTTTGTTGCCATTCAGGTTAATTTGGCTGGAGTACTCGACTTTAAGATTTGTAATAGCACTGATTGATCCCAAGCCACCACTCGTTGTTTGGGGGCGATAAATTTGTGCCAGATTTGAATAGGTACTTTCGAATCCTTCCTTGGTAATCAGGTTTTTTAGCTTTAATTCAAGATTGATCGGTAGAGGCTCTTTAAATGCGGCTGCAACTTTTAACAGTAGCTGTTCTGTTACTTGGCCCAAGTCTCGTTTTTTAGCGGTTCCTGGGAGGTTTACCTGGTATTCTTCTGGAAGATTGAGGTACAAAGCGACAGCTGAGATTATTATGGCGGTATAGAGAATAGTTGAACCCTTGCGGCCTATAAGTGAGTGTTTTGTGGATAGCGTCAATACAATTATCGTAATAATAAGAAATGAAAATAGGATTGCCATAGGGACCGCCAGGCTGGGGGGTTCTATTACAAGTGGATCGCTATTTGGAGGTCGGTAATCGTATAGGTAGTTGTGCCACTGAATATCAGGAAATGAGGGAATTACATGGGTGGGGAATGGGCCTGTGGGGTCCTGAATTAGGGTGGGAACGGAGTTGATCGTATCGGTAAATAGATTCCAGTCTACGGTAACACTCTGAGGCAGTGCATCGATGGAAAATTTTTCCCGGTAGCCAATCATCACTGAGCCCATTTCAATAGTGTCATTCTCTGAAATCTGTGAGTACCCGCTGTTATTTGCGCGGAGAAAAACAGTCTCAATGCTATTCGGCTGTGAGGGCGACTGATCAATAGAAGTTGGATTTTTATTATTTAGATAGCTGCGTACCGTGTGGTGCAGGAAGGCCTTACTTTCTGGTGTTAATGGTTGCCAGGCATCGAAAGGGTGATTAGTCCACTCCAGTAAGTCCTTGGTGCGAACGAGTATCTCATGACGTATCTGGCGGGGCTCTACGTAGAGGAAAGACATTAGAGGGTAGCGATTATGCCGACTAATATTGGTGTTCTTAAAATGTGTATTCCATGGGTCTTTCCAGTCGATAATGAGTGGTTCAGCTTGGGATAGGTAGTGAAAGCCGCTGATAGGTGTTTGCCCGTGGCGACTGGTAAAGCCAATTGTCACGGATGCCAGCTTATCACTACCGATGGGGGGGGTTAGTTGCAGGACTGAAAGTCCACCGATTGGATATTTCAGCTGAGTTAAAAGAATCTTTTTATCTGTCGGGAAATCCGGCATTTTTATGCCGGTGCGGGGATCGGTTTGCCCAGCAAAAGGGGAAATTCTAGGTTTTCTCTGGGCTACTCGAATTGAGATGAGTTTGGGCTTAATGCTCTTATTTCCAGAGAGTACTTGAAAGTCGAAAGATTGTTGGGTTTTTGCCGATTGTGCCAGTCGATAAATGTCTGGTGTATCATCAATTCCTGGCCAAAATAGTTTGGCATCGCTTGCTGATATCTCGAATCTAATGTTTAGGATATTTTTTTGTATATCGATCTCCGCAATATTGTTGGCGGTCTCAGCGCCACTTAAACTGATGAAATCAGCCTTGCTGGTTGTTGATAATGTACTGTTGAATAATATCAGGGCCAGGCTGATAAGTATTTTGTTGAATGATAAATAAAATTTCGCTTTGGGAGTCATGTGTTGCTTGAGCAGAGTTGATCAGTTGCACATTATTCGTTTTTGAAGGGGGGTTAATTTAGTCTGGTACTTCAAGATCAGTACCGAAGGCTATATTGACTTCCATATAGATTTTCCCAGTCAGCTTTGTATAAATTACTTTTCCGCCATAAATAGTAGGTACGAATACAACCTCAGTGGGGGCAGCTGGTAACTTTTCGGACTCCGGCTTGGTACTGCTGGGGTCCCAAGTCGGAAAATTCACTTGCCGGTTACTGATGGCCCATTCCATTCTGAGGGCGTCGAGATCGCCAATGTGGTTGCTGCACTGATGCTCGACATGAAATGTTAATTTATCACTGTTACCCAATGCTGGCAGGAAGCGGGTCGTGGCTTGCTTTGGGCGAGGGGAGGCTATACGAGTGCCCGGGAAGTTACCGTCCCCGATTGTCGAAGTCGTATTTTTCTTTTGTAGTTCTTGAGACCAGAGAGCGGCACTGAATCCAGATGCCAGTAACAGAAGAGTAATACTGAAAAGCTGCAATAGGGTTTTAGTCGGAATCATCTTCTTGTACAGAGTTTACTTATGGGTTTTATGCCTTTAGGCAGCTTAGTTGATGATTCAAGTCACAATATGAGGGTAGGTTGGTATGGCGTGGAGTTTCGTTTTGAAACTTGAATAAGTTGGTGTTGCCAGTTTTGGGGGATACGGGGATTTAATTGATGACGACTAGATGATTCGGCAGTTCATCTTTAATGGTGCTGGTGGGTATCGCTTCGTGAAGTAGATCTCCGCATTGCTCAATACATGCCAGTAATGCCTCTCCAGCTTTTCCCCGCTTGATTTGTTGCACAAAATTTTCAACTACTCTCTGCCAGTTGTCATTGGTGATGTGTTGGGCAATGCCTCTGTCGGCCAGTATTTCTACATAGTGTTCGGCTTCTGAAACAAATATCAGTAGCCCGAGTCGGTCCTTGGTTGCGTGTAAATCCTGCTCCAGAAATTGCCTGCGGGCTAAATTTGAAGCTCGCCAGAATTTTATTTTCTTTGGTACCAGGCGCATGGTGATGGGGCGCCAGCGGAATATTACTGCCAGGACAATAAATAAAATCCACTGAAGCATCACCGCCTGTTGGAGGTTGATCCAGAACGGCAGGAATTCGATCAGAGGGGAGACTAACAGTGTTAGGAATGCGGCCCATAGAGTAGAGATATAAAGGTAGTTGTCGGCTTCCTTGGCGACCACAGCCATGACTTCAGCGTCGGTGCGGGACTCTACTTCCTTGATTGCCTCTGCTACCTGGCGTTGATAAGTATTGGTGAGCATTACCATCCTCCCGATGCGCCCCCTCCGCCAAAACCTCCGCCGCCCCCGCTAAACCCGCCCCCAGAGCTGCCGCCGGATAGACCTCCGCCAAATCCACCTCCACCATAGTAGCCGCCGTAGCGCCCCCGCTTAAAAATGCGGCTCTGTACAGGTGAACCCAGTGCGGCACTGCCGAAGAGGTGTAGCATGACCAGCAGAAGGAATACGCCGACCAGTACAGCAATTCGGCGTCCCTCTTTGGTTTCTACGGGTTCAGCGACATATTCATTTTTTGTCGCGGCGATAATTGATCGAACTCCTGCATTGATTCCGCCGCTAAAATCGCCATTGCGAAACTCTGGCAGTACTTTGGTTTGGATAATATTTGCCGCCAGTGCATCGGTTAGGGCTCCTTCCAGGCCGTAACCTACTTCGATACGGACCTTTCTATCATTGGGCGCAATCAGGAAAAGCACTCCATTGTCCTTATCTTTTTTTCCTAGCTTCCACTTGCGTGCCAGTTGGTTGGCATACTCCTCTATAGTGATGCCCTGAAGCTCGGGGATGGTGGCGACAACCAGCTGATTGTCGCTGTCGCGCTCATACTGCTGTATCAACTCAGTAAGTTGGTATCTCTCATCGGCCTTTAACAACTCTCCCTGATCTACTACCCGGCCGGAAAGCGCTGGAAACTGTACATCGGCCCAGGCTGCTAAGGCACAGACCAGAGCGATCAGGGTGGTTATGGCAAGACTGGGGCGGTTCATTTTGGGGTCGATGGCGCCTGTCTATTGGAAGTTGACCTCAGGTGCCTTGTCGGCATCTTCACTGGTGGCTTCGAAAGTTTCTCGAAGCGGCATATCCCTGTAGAGCACGGCATGCCAGATTCTTCCTGGAAAAGTGCGAATCTCGCGGTTGTAGCGCTCTACAGCCTGGATATAATCCCGGCGCGCGACACTGATGCGGTTTTCGGTGCCCTCTAACTGAGATTGCAGTGTGAGGAAGTTCTGGTTGGCTTTGAGGTCGGGGTATCGCTCTACCACCAACATAAGGCGGGATAGCGCGCTGGTTAACTGGCCTTGTGCTGCTTCGAACTGTTGCAGCTTGGCTGGGTCATTGAGAAGGTTGCCGTCAACCTGGAGAGAGCTGACTTTGGCCCTAGCCTCAGTGACGGCTTGTAGGGTTTCCCGTTCGTGGGATGCGTAAGCTTTTACGGTTTGCACCAGATTGGGAATCAGATCGGCACGGCGCTGGTATTGGTTTTGAACCTGGGCCCAGGTGGCTTTAACCTGCTCGTCGTAGGTTGGGATATTGTTGACACCACAGCCGCTGAGGGTGGTTGCCAGCAGCAGTAGCAGTGAGCTCTGCCAAAAGGGCCAGCCGCTGGGGAGCGCAGAGGTCATGCGGAATATCCTTATTCTCACGTGAACCCATCAAGAATAGTCCGCCTGACTCCCGGCGCTGGAGAAGGCATCACCATGGAGCCAAAATGGCGTTAAAAGCAACAATATTTAAGGCCAAAGTCCAGATATCCGATATGGACAGGGATTATTACGCCGAACATCCGCTCACTTTGGCGCGACATCCTTCGGAAACAGATGAGCGTATGATGGTGCGCCTACTGGCTTTTGCACACAATGCGGCGGAAACGCTGGAGTTTACCCGGGGATTGTCCTCCGATGAGGAGGCGGATCTCTGGCAAAAGAACCTGAGCGGGGAAATCGATCTCTGGATCGAAGTGGGACTTCCCACTGAGGAACGAATTCGCAAAGCCTGCAACCGCTCGAAGCGCGTTATCGTATACAGTTACGGGCGCCGTGCAGCACCAATCTGGTGGCAGAAACAGGCCAGCCAATTGGAGCGCTTTGATAACCTTACCGTCTACCATTTAGCCGCTGATGCCACTGAGCAATTGGCGGCTATGGCTGAGCGCAATATGGACCTGAGTGCCACCATTCAGGATGGCCATATCTGGCTGGCTGATAGTGACAACAACGCGGAGATTACTCCGGAAACCTGGAAATAGGAGCAGACAACTTAATGCCTTCTTTTGACATTGTATCTGAAGTGGATAAGCACCAACTCACCAACGCTGTGGATCAGGTGAATCGCACTATTACCAACCGCTTCGACTTTAAAGGTGTGGATGCGGAAGTGGAGATGAGTGAGTTCTCCCTGGTAGTTCGCGCTGAAGTGGACATGCAGGTAGACCAGATGGTGGATATGCTGCGCGGCGCACTGATCAAATGCGATATCGATCCACTGGCGATGGATGTAGGTGATAAAGAGCAATCCGGCAAGCAGGTCAAATTGGACGTGACCCTGAAAAATGGCCTTGACAAAGAACTGTCAAAAAAGATTGTTAAGCTGATCAAAGATGAAAAGCTCAAGGTGCAGGCTGCCATTCAGGGTGAGCAGGTGCGTGTTACTGGCAAGAAGCGCGATGACTTGCAGCAGGTGATCGCCTTGTTACGTGGTAAAGAGCTGGAACAGCCATTGCAGTTTAATAACTTCCGCGATTAATTGGTTTTGCAGTGATCAAGCGTACTCTCTTCAGTGTTCTATCCGTGCTGTTGTCGCCACTGGCGATAGCCGCAGAAATTACCCCGGCTAGGTTGCTGGCCAGCTATTGGGTTGATAGTAGTGCAGGCCTGGATATTTCCGGCTTAAGTTTCTGTTCTGGAGATCTGCTGGCAGTCTCCGATAAGAATTCTGAAGAGATCTACACGCTTGAATTTCGCGATGGCAGTGCCGACCTGGTATCACATCTTCGCTTAAGCGGCCTTGGGATACCGGAGCAGGATGAGCCTGTCAGCGCTTGGGAAGGCTTCAAGGAGTTGTTCCGCCCGGCAGAAGATCTGGACTTTGAAGGTGTTACCTGTAGTGATGGCCAGGTCTATCTGGTCAGTGAGCATTACAACCGTATTGCCATCGTAGATATTGAGGGAAATGCACGCTGGCAAGAGCATAGCTGGTCGGCATTAGCCAGGTCCCAGGGTTTTCTACAGAAGACCAATGCTTCCAGCGAGGGGTTGGTGAAAGCCGACGATACTTTCTGGGTAGCCATGGAGCGCGAACCCCGTGGTTTGTTGAGGCTTAATGCAGATGGCGAGGCCAGCACACTGACTCTGCCTCAAGTAGATGGCCTGGACTTTGCTGGCCGTTCAGAGGACTTGGCGGGATTGGATTACCACGACGGCGCACTCTTTACCTTGGAGCGCAACGCCCACGCCGTGTGCCGCAGGGCACTTCCTAGCCTGGAAGCCGAGTGGTGCCTGGATTATCGCGCCCTTGAAGAATCTCCCGAGCGGGTTTATGAAGAAACCCGCTATGGAAAGGGCGAGGGGCTGGCAGCCGGAGAGCAGGGTATTTTCGTTATCCTCGACAACAATAATGTCGGCCGTGCCCAGGCGCCTGACGACAAGCGCGCGCTGCTGTTGCATCTGGCAATGCCAGATGAGGTCAGTAGGCTGCAATAATTGACTCTGTCTGGCGCCGTACTTTCCGGGAGTCGGCGCTAATCCCATCCCTTTAGTTCTCTCCCGTTCAACAACTCCCTCCATTTTTAAAATATCTTCTAGTCGCTAGCGCTAAAATTGTTTAGAGCAATTGGGGTAACTATGCTGTGTACCAATAGCTATTGGGACCTTACAGCTTGGTAGTGTCTGTTGGCCGCAGGGAATCTCCCGGTTCTTAAATCACTTTGGCGATAAATTGGAAGGATCGTGATTAAGCGTATTTTTTTAACTATCGTATGTGCGCTCTTGTCATCCATGGGGCTGGCAGCTGAAATTATTCCCGCCAAAAAAATAGCTCACTACTGGGTGGATGATAGTGCCGGGTTAAGTATATCTGGATTGAGTTTTTGCGATGGAAAAATGGTTACGGTGTCGGATAAGCAATCCAGGGAGATCTACCAGATAGTATTGGGAGATAGGAGTGCAACCTTGGAGCCTTATATCAAGCTGGCTGGGCTCCGGGTTCCGAAAAAAGATAGGCCTACTAATTTATGGTATTTTCTACTGGAACTTACTCGCCCAGCTGCAGCGATGGATTTTGAAGCCATCACCTGTGCCGATGATAAATTCTATTTGTTGAGTGAACGTTACAACCGCATAGCCGAAATAAATATGGAGGGAAAGGGGCATTGGTTAGAAAATATGTGGTCGGCCACGGCTAAAGCCCAAGGCTATATGCACGGGTACAATCTCTCCGGTGTAGGGCTACAGAAGGTGGGCGATGACTTTTGGATGGCTATAGAGCGGGATCCCCGTGCCCTGGTAAAACTCGGTCCCAATGGAAGTGTACAGATTTTTACACCGCCGCCAGTAAAAGGGTTGGATTTTCGTGATGAGTCGGAAAATATGGCAGGCCTCTATTACTATGATGGGGCTTTGTGGACCCTGGAACCTAATGCCTATGCAGTTTGCCGCAGGGAGTTACCCAGCTTGAAAGCTGAGTGGTGCCTGGATTACTGGGAACATGAAAACTCCTCTGAACTCGGCTACGAGGTATCGCGGACCGGCGGCAAGGGAGATGGTTTGGCTATTGGAGAGCGGGGCGTTTTTATTGTGTTTGACAATGATAATATCAGCCGTATTCACGACCCTCAGGATCGCAGAGCACTCTTATTACATCTAGCTCTACCAGATCAATCTGACTGAATACCAATAGAGACTTTCTATTATTGGGGTTCGAATAGTCAGGTAGTGTTTAAAGGGGGATGTAATGATCAAGACAGTTTTCCTAGCAATTAATTTCATATTTTTAGCATCCGTGGGAATGGCTGCTGAGATTTTTTTGGCTAAAGATATTGCTGATTACTGGATAGATAATAGCTCGGGTGTAGGTCTATCTGGTTTGAGTTTTTGTGGCCAATTAATAACGATCTCTCCTAAAGAATCGGAAAAAATATATAGAATCAATTTACACGGTCAGAGTGCGACATTAGAAAAATACCTGAAAGTTAGCGGCCTGCCTCCGCCCAAAAGGGGAGTGGCCGATAATGTTTCTCACTTTGTTATGGATTTATTGCGGCCTAAAACCGCAATGCGTTTTGGTGGAATATGTTGTAGAGACGACGGTACATTTTTATTGAGTGAACGCCACAATCGAATAGCAGAAGTGGACACAGATGGGAGTTCACGCTGGATTAATAACAAGTGGTCATCAGCAATAGAACACCTGGGTTATTCGCTGAGATACAATAATGGCGGGGAGGGGATAGTTGAGGTTGGCGATGACTTGTGGGTAGCTTTAGAGCGGGAACCCAGGGGATTGTTAAAGGTGGGAAATAAAGGAGAGTTTCAAGTTTTCTCCTTGCCTTCTGTAGTGGGTCTGGATTTTGGGGATCACCCGGAGAATCTGAGAGGACTTGATTATCATGACGGCGCTCTTTTTACTCTTGAAAGCAACGCATATGCGGTATGTAGAAGAGCTCTGCCGAGCTTGCAAGCTGAATGGTGCTTGGTTTACCGTGAGATTGAAGAATCCCCGGAGCACGCCTATGAAGTGTCGCGATTGGGGGGAATGGGGTCTGGAGTTGCTGTAAATAATCAGGGAGTATTTGTGGTTTTCAATAACAATAATATCAGTCGTGCCCGTGATCCTCAGGATCGCCGCGCGCGGTTGTTACATTTGGCTTTCCCCGACGGTAAACAATAGGGACATATAGTAGGTGGTAGTTGAGAAGTTACCGGCACTGCTGGAGGAAATACGGGCTTGTCGCCTCTGTGAAGAACAACTTCCTCTAGGGCCGAATCCAGTCTTGAGGGCTGCAGCGTCTGCACGCCTATTGATCGTCGGCCAAGCCCCAGGCACCAAGGTCCACGCGACCAGTATTCCCTGGAATGATCCCTCAGGAGATCGCCTGCGAGATTGGCTGGCGATCGACCGGGACACCTTTTACGACGAATCCCAGATTGCCATTATTCCCATGGGCTTCTGTTACCCCGGTCGAGGCAAGGGCGGTGACTTGCCGCCGCGACCAGAGTGTGCCGCCACTTGGCATCAGCGCCTAATGGCACAATTACCCAACTTGCAACTGTCGCTGTTGGTGGGACAATACGCCCAGCGCCATTACCTCCCGCACTGGTATGGCAGTATTACCGAGAATGTTCGACATTACCGTGATGCACTGCCAGCGGGATACTTTCCCTTGCCGCATCCAAGCCCGCGCAACACCCTGTGGTTGCGTCGCAGGCCCTGGTTTGAGGAGGAAGTTGTGCCCGAGTTACAACACTATGTTAAAAAGATATTGAAGGTTTAAGAATGCCGGTTCCGGACAAAATAAAGATCCACCCCTCTTGGTACGATGTTTTGGGCGGGGAGTTTGACCAACCCTATATGGCCCAATTGCGTCAGTTTTTAAAGGGGGAGAAGGCTGCCGGCAAGAAGATCTACCCAGCCGGTGGCCAGATCTTTAATGCCTTTAACTCCACACCTTTTGATCAGGTAAAAGTCGTTATCCTGGGTCAGGACCCATACCATGGCGTTGGCCAAGCCCATGGCCTGTGCTTTTCTGTGATGCCCGGAGTACGCATTCCTCCATCGCTGCAAAATATTTATAAAGAGTTGCACTCCGATATGGGTATTCCCCCTGCACACCACGGTTGCCTGCAACCTTGGGCAGAGCAGGGCGTGCTTTTGCTAAATGCCACCCTTACTGTTGAGGACAGCAAGGCCGGCGCCCACCAGGGGCAGGGTTGGGAGCAATTTACGGATGCGGCGATTCACAAGCTAGCTGAACAGCGTGAAGGGCTAGTCTTTGTTCTTTGGGGGAGCTATGCCCAAAAGAAGGGAGGCTTTATCGACCGCAATAAGCATTTAGTGTTGCGTGCTCCACATCCCTCTCCTCTATCTGCGCACCGGGGTTTCTTTGGAACCCGTCCTTTTTCCCTGGCAAATCACTGGTTGCAACAGCGTGGAGAAAAGCCTATTGAGTGGGCTTTGCCAGAGGCGGATCAATTGAAGCGGATTGCTGTGGAGATTTAGTGGCTTGCCCCGGATAGGTATTATCTATCCGGGTTTGTATTTATCCAGAGAGCCAAAAATTCTATTCCTGTTATCCTTCTCTTGGCTTCCAGATAAAGAATCTTTCTATTTTTTTAGTGGTTATATGCGTCAATTCTCTGCTTTGGCAGTGTTTTGCGATGGAAATCTATCGAGGCTTGAAAGCCAATCAGAGCTATTATCTATTTTTGGCTCTTTTGAAGTTATTTATCTGTCCGATAAAGTATCAGTTGTGAAATCTAAGGTGGAATTGCTATGAAAATGATGACTTGCAAGGAGTTGGGAGGCGCCTGCGATGTGGAGTTTCGTGGGAATAACTTTGAAGAGGTGGCGGAGCTTAGCAAGATGCACGGAATCGAGATGTATCGAAAAAATGATGCACAGCACTTGCAAGCTATGAAAAAAATGCAGGATTTGATGAAAGATCCTGAATCAATGCAGAAGTGGTATGAGTCAAAGAAGGCGGAATTTTCAGCTCTCCCGGATTGTAAATAGAAAAATTAGTATTTTATGGGTGGAGATTGATTTGGCCTAATAAGCTTGGTGGCTAAAGTTTGATTAATAATATATGGATTGAGTAATTCGAAAAGGGTTTCCACTTGGGTGGTATATATTGCTTGGCTAATAATCCTATCTATTTAAGATTGGCGACCCTTCACAGGGTGCCTCTTCTTGGTTTCAACGGCCTTCCAAAGAGGTCGCATTAACAACCGGGCAAACGCGAAGCCGACAAAAAATAAGTTACAGATATAGGCTAAAAAATAAGGGCCAAACTCTCTTTCGAAAAATATGCCAGTAGCGTTGAGCGTGCTGACGATAACTACCGATGAAGCGATACTGAAAAGCCCATAGTAGGTAACTTTCATTACAATAGACACAAATTTGAAGTGTCTTTTTTTCCACAGATAGACAATAAAGCCTGTGGTGGCTATTCCCATCAAGGAGCTGCTTGTAGACCAAACATAGCCAGCATCGATACGGAAGTTCAAAAGTGCCAAAGAAAAGGCGGCGAGCAGTGCGCTGAATAGGCTGATATAGACAATCATGGCCAGGGACACCACATGACCCCTAGAGATACTCTCTATTCTCCTTGACTGAAAAGTGGCAACCATTGCCGCAAACCCTGCCAGCACTATGGATATTTCAATAATGACAAGTAATTGATCGATTTGTACCGACAGTTTTTCCATCTTCCGCTATTGTCCCAAGCAGAAAGGTTAAATAGGAAAGTTGATAACAGTATATGAGTGAAATGGAGAGCTGGTAAGTTGTTTCCCGTCTCACAATTAGCTTTATTTTAACCCGCTTGCTATATGGTTTATAATTGTTGTTAGGTGTAGGTGTCCAATGGTTGGCGCCACACTTTTAGCTGAAAATCAGCCGGACGCCGCCGTTTTCTCCTTGTCGATTCGGCCTAGTTCATTTTCTTTAACAGCTACCCATAATGGGCGCATAAGCAGTCTTGAAAATGCATAACCGACGACAAATAGGTTGCAAACAAAGGATAAAAAATACGGCCCATATTCCCTGTTGAAAACGATCCCTAGCGCATTCATGATATTGATAATAACTACTGAGCCGGCAATGCCGAAAAGAAGGAAATAGGTAAGCTTGGCAACAATTGAAACAGATTTGAGTCGTTTCTTTATCCATAGGTAGCCGATAGAAAACGACGTAGCCACACTCATGGCAAAACTGCTTACTGACCACAGGGTGCGATCAGCGAGATCAAAATTGGATAGAGTCAGGGTGAAGGCAGCCAGTAATGCGTTGATCAAACTGATATAAATAATCATCGCGAGGGATACAATTCTTCCTTTGCCAAGATTTCTGCCTTTTCTGGGTTGGAGCGTGCCAACTATTGCAGCAAAGCCTGCCAGAATAATACAGCATTCAAGAACGACAATTAGTTGGTCTAACTCTTTCAATATTGCCTCCCTCTACTGCTTTATTAAGCTGGAATTTTGACGCCTAGGGGAATATCTATAAATATAGTAGCGGTAGTAAGCTGCGTTTTGAGTGGTGCAAACCTTTTTGCTTTCCAGAGTTTTTTTCTGGTTGTTAACTCATAAACAAAAAAGGCGACTAAAAAGCCGCCTTTTTGATTAAAAGTAATTTTTCTGTTTAGGCCAGCGGATCGGCATCTGCATCATAGGGGAGTTCCTCGATATCCAAAGTGCGGCCATCTTTCAGGTGTAAGGTTTCACCTGCGGCCACTTTGGCGATGGTGAGTACGGCGAGTAGCTGAATGCCTTCTTTGCTATGGCAGGCTTCCACCAGATTGCCAATACTTTGTTTTCCATCTCCAAAGATCTCCATGCCCGATTCAGGGAGATCCCCCGAAGCGCAGCTGGCCCGGTAAAGGCGACGTTTGGCGGCGCCGCGGAATTGCATACGGGCAATTACTTCCTGGCCGGTATAGCAGCCTTTTTTAAAACTCACGCCACCGAGCTGGTGCAGGTTGGTCATCTGCGGGATAAACATCTCTGTCGTGGCGGCGTCCACCTGGGGGATACCGGCTTCAATTTGACGCATTTGCCAGCAGTCATAGCCGGTAGCTTCACACTCTGGTGATAGCTTTTGCCACAGTTGCTGGACCTTGCTGGTGGGTACCAGGATGGCTAGTTGCAGGTCGGTAATACATTGGGCAATGCAGCGCTCTCCTTCGAAGTCAAATAGCTTCACCTCGCCGACAGAGGGTTGCTCGAAGCCCAGTAGTTTGGAGGTGCGCTCTGCCACATCGCGCCCCTGCAGGCCTAACCAGTGGGTTTCATCACTGATGTCGTGCAGCTCTGTTTTGAAAAAGACGGCGTACTTGGCCAGCGCTTGCTGGGCGATGGGGGCCAAATCCTTTGGCAACCGGAAGATGAACTCACTTTGCGAAAGTTTCAGTGCACTAAAAGCACTGATCATACGCCCCTTAGGATTGCAGTGAGCTCCCAGGGTGCTGTGTTCATCGGGAAGGTTGATCAAGTCACAGGTGAGCTGCCCCTGTAAGAACTTCTGGCTGTCGGGTCCGGTAATGGAAATAGCTCCGATTGGGCCCAGGTCCAGCAGGTGCAAACTCTGAGGGTCTTCGCGACTAGTGAGAGGGAAGTGAGCTTTGCTGCCCTCCCAAATGGCGCCCTCGTTGCTGAGAAAATCCTGCCACTGTTGCTGATCCATAATCCTGCCACCTGCATTTGTATTCGGGGCATAATTTGGGGGTCCTTCGCGCCCTTTTCAAGTTTGGTGGGGCAGGGGGTATACTGCGCTTTTTATCTGGTTGGAAAGAAGTATGGATCGCAACCGCCTGTTTTGGGCCAGTCGCCGTGGCATGTTGGAATTGGATCTGGTTTTGCTGCCGTTTCTGGATAATGTTTACGAGACCCTGGAGCCAGAGGATCAGCAGCGCTATATCCGCCTGCTTGATGAGCAGGATCAGGATCTGTTCGCCTGGTTCTTGCGTCGAGAAGACCCGGCTGACCCGGACTTGAAGCGTATAGTGCAAATCATCCGTGACAACACCGGACTCCAGGAATAGCTCGACACCCCCGCTTTATGAGCGCAGCGCCCGCTTAAGTTGCGTCGTTGCGCCTTCCTTTCTTTTGCATTTGCTCCTTTTGCTGATCACCCTTCTGGCGATCTTACTCGTCTGGTTGTGTAACCTGCCTTCAGTATTATCTGGGCTGGTGAGCCTTTTTGTTGTGGTTTACGCCGGAATAGAGTGGCGCAAGGTAAAAGCTGTGAGAGGCCATTTATCGACCCGCGAGCGAAGGTGGTTTTGGCACCCTGATGGCGCAGATCGTCGCGAATTCCAGTTTGTAAATGAGCTGGTGTTGTGGTCTTGGTTGGTGGTGATTAATGGTCGGGACAGGGCTGGGCGCCGGCTCCGTTTGGTGTTGGCCAAGGATATGCTGGCGCCGCAGGATTGGCGCAGGCTACAAGTGGCACTGCGCTATTCCCGCTAGTTAGCTGGGTTGCCGTGGCGGGCCCAGTTGGCTAAAAATTGGTCGGTTAAATAAATTGGCGTTGGCCGGCAAAGTTCTCTGGCACCAAAATCGTGTCCATAGCAAGTTCACGCAGTTGGGGGTAGTCGAGGGAGTAGTGCAGCCCCCGGCTCTCGCGGCGATCCAGGGCCGAACGAATAATCAATTCCGATACCAGGGAGAGATTGCGCAGTTCAACCAGGTCGCTGCTGATGCGGTAATTGGCGTAGAACTCGCGAATTTCTTTCTGCAGCAACGTTACTCGGTGTTGCGCGCGCAAGAGTCGCTTGCGGGTGCGCACAATGCCTACGTAGTCCCACATAAACCTGCGCAGCTCATCCCAGTTATGGGAAATCACTACATCTTCATCGGAATCGGTGACTCGCGATGCATCCCAGTCGGGAGATGGGCGGGGCGCCTGTACCATACCCAGGTGCTCATCGATATGCAGGGCTGCTGAACGAGCATAAACCAGACACTCTAACAGCGAGTTACTGGCAAGGCGGTTGGCGCCGTGTAAGCCGGTAAATGTCGTTTCGCCAATGGCGTAGAGCTGGTCCAGATCTGTACGCCCATGGCGATCGACCATAATGCCGCCACAGGTATAGTGAGCTGCAGGCACCACTGGAATAGGCTCTCGGGTGATATCAATGCCATATCGAAGGCAATTGTTATAAACCGTTGGGAAGTGATCGCGTACAAACTGAGGATCTTTATGGGAAATGTCCAAATAGAGGCAATCTGCCCCCAGCCGCTTCATTTCGTGGTCGATAGCGCGGGCGACGATATCCCGTGGCGCCAACTCTCCTCGCTTGTCGAAGCGGTCCATAAACCGGCTGCCGTCGGGAAGCTTGAGTACAGCGCCTTCACCGCGTAAAGCCTCTGTTACCAGCAGGGCTTTGGCCTTGGGATGGTAAAGGCAAGTGGGGTGAAATTGATTGAACTCCATATTGGCCACGCGGCACCCGGCGCGCCAAGCCATTGCGATTCCATCGCCGCTGGCGCCGTCCGGGTTACTGGTATAAAGGTAGGCCTTGCTGGCCCCCCCGGTGGCCAGGACGACGGCTTTAGCCTGGATCAGCTCGACCTCATCGTTGCTCTTGTTGAGTACGTAGGCGCCGGCACAGCGAAATCGGCCTTTATCTGGATCCGGCTGGCGAATTAGATCGATGGCAACGTGGTGTTCGAAACAATCGATATTGGGGCTGTTTAGCACCTTGGTGATCAGGGTGCTGTGTACCGCTTGGCCGGTGGCATCGGCGCTATGAATAATGCGCCTGTGGCTGTGCCCCCCCTCTTTGGTGAGGTGGTAACCCTGTTCCTCGCGGGTGAAGTCCACCCCTTGATCGATTAACCAGCTGATCGCAGCAGTGCTCTCCTCTACGGTAAAGCGCACTGAAGCGGGGTGGCAGAGTCCTGCACCCGCGTCTAATGTGTCTGCAATATGCGACTCAACCGAATCCATCTCATCCAGCACTGCAGCGATGCCTCCCTGGGCGAACCAGGTGGAGCCATCTTGCAATCTCTGTTTGGAGAGCAGGGCCACGCGATACTGGGAGGCGAGATGCAGGGCCAGTGTAAGGCCTGCTGCACCGCTTCCAATTACGAGAACGTCGTAGTTTGCCTGGGCATTCATAGATTTCAATTATGTTTAAGGGTCGCGTAGTATAGCGCCTCCTGATTATTCGTCGATTTGACGTGGAACTTATGTCCTATTGTCATTGTCATCAACACAGTAAAAGAAACGCCTGCGCCGGTGGCCCCGCAGTCAAATTTTGTGGCGCCCGCAGTGTGGCTGGATATGGGAGTTGGGGATGACAGCGCATCAGGCGTCAACGAGTGACCGTGAGCTGGTAGAACGGGTTCAAAAAGGGGACAAACGCGCTTTTGATCTTCTTGTACTCAAGTACCAGCACAAAATTGTTGCTGTAGTGAGTCGGTTCATTAAGGACCACAGTGAAGTACAGGATGTAACCCAAGAAGCTTTTATTAAGGCTTATCGTGCTCTTGCCAATTTTCGCGGCGAGAGTGCTTTTTACACCTGGATGTATCGGATTGCGATCAATACCGCCAAGAATCACCTGGTTTCCCGCAGTCGTCGGCCGCCATCTTCCGATGTTGAACTGGAAGATGCTGAGTTTTACTCGGGCGCTGACCTACTGCGTGATAACGAGACACCTGAAAGTCAGATGTTTCGCGACCAGCTGGAAGCGGCGGTGCATCGCGCTATTCGTGCACTGCCAGAGGATCTGCGCTCAGCGGTAACGCTGAGAGAGCTTGAGGGACTGAGCTACGAGGAAATCGCCGAGGTTATGGGATGCCCGGTGGGAACTGTGCGCTCTAGAATATTTCGCGCACGGGAGGCGATAGACCGGACAGTCCAGGCCGTGATGGCCGGCGAGCCGGAAACACTGGGTGATAGGGGTTAAAATTGCGGAAAATTTTCCCAGTCGGGGAAACCAACTGCTCAGACTCCGGTCATAACATGTAACCAAATATGGTGCTTGTGGGCACCGAATAAATGATTGCACAAGAGGGTTAACCCCTATGTCCCACGGGAATCATCAGGAACGTCTTAACGAGTCGCTCTCGGCGCTCATGGATGGCGAAGTCAGCGAACTGGAGCTGCAACGGCTTCTGAAGGCCAGCGCGGCCTCTGAAGAGTTCGGTGAGCGCTGGTCGCGTTACCAACTTGCGGCGAGTGTTATGCGCCGCGAACAGGTCGCGCCGGTCGACATCGGCCTTGCAGCGAGTATTTCTGCGGCCATCGATGAGGAAGAGCCTCTGTCGCAAAACGGCAATGGGGGATCTGCGGTTACTGGCAATTTGGTCAACAATCGCTGGTGGCGTCCGCTGTCCCGTGGTGCTGTTGCTGCGACGGTGGCCTTTGCTGCCATTTTGGGTGTGCAGCAAATGACAGATTCTCCACAGAGCGCTATTCAGGGGGCAAACCAGCCGGTAGCTTCGGTAGAACGGGAGGCTCAGCCGGTCGTTCAGTCTGCACCGCAGCCTTCCGGTTTCTATGTGCCCGCCCCTTCCACACGCTCCGTGAGTACTGCGGCTCCCCGCTTTGTGCCGGAACAACGCACCGGTGTTGTGGGGCAGGCCGTAATTCAGCAGGCCCCGACTCCCGAGTTGATGCGCCACCTGAATCGCGTAATGATTCAGCACTCAGAACAAGCCGCTCATGTGGGCAGTCAGGGCATGGTTCCCTTTGCTCGCGCCACTTACGGCGAACAGGTTGGAATGTAGTGTGACGAAAGTCGAAACCAGGGGGCGCCGAATTTTCAGCGGGATTCTCAAGGCCAACGGGCTACTGTTGGCCTCCTCGCTGTTGGCACCCATGTCATTTGCCCAGGTTGACACTGGGGTCGAACCCAGTGCCCCCATCACCATCAATCTCGATATGAGTACTGCTCCCGCAGCAGCCCCAGCTGTAGTGGAAGTTGCTATGACAGATGGGGGCTCGGCTGAGGTGGAAAGTCCTGCCGCAGTACCGGCCGATCCAGCAACTGCAGCCCCGGAAGGCGCTGTTGGTTCCGTGCCGGCGCAAGAGGGGGTGACATCTGGTGTAGTTAATCTCAATCCTGCGAATCTCAACCCTGCAGCGCAGAGCGGCCTGGTAAGCCCGGGTGTAGTGAGTAGCAACGAGGTTGAGCATTGGCTAGCCAAGCTGGCAAAAGCAGTAACTGAGCTTGAATACAGTGGTCTGGTGACCTTTGAGCATGCGGGCCTCCTGGAGACCTTGCAGGTGGTTCACGCGGTTCGAGAAGGTGAGCAGGTAGAGCGCGTGCGCTACCTCAGTGGTGAGCCTAGAGAGTTGATTAGCCACGGCAGTGCCGGAAATTGCGATGTCAGTGCTTCGCCAAGAAATCGTGCTACAGCATGGAACTCGGCGGGCCAACAACAGGCTCAGCGCGCCTACCAATTTATCTTGCGGGGTGAGGAGCGAATCGCGGATCGCGATGCTGTTGTGATTGAGGCGCGACCGAGGGATCGCTATCGCCTGGGCTTGGTAGTGAGTCTCGATAAACAGACTGGGCTGCCGTTGAAGACCATGCTGGTTAGCACCCAGGGCCGCGTACTGGAGCGTTACCAGTTTGTACAACTGGATCTCTCCCCTGTAGAGGATGCCGCACTACAGGCGGTCTCCAATAATGCCCGGCGCATCGATAATCGGAATGAGTGTACGGCTTCACAGAGCCGCTGGCAGGTGGGCTGGTTGCCCGACGGTTTCAGGGTAGTGTCCGTCAAGCCGTTATCTGATGGCGATATGATGGTGTTTAGCGATGGGCTGGGAGTGTTCTCTGTATTTGTCCAACGCCTCGGTCCAGAACTTGAGGGCTTTAAAGGTCGCGCAATCCGCGGAGCTACAACAGCCTATATGGACCGTCTGGAAATTGAAGGCGTTGCTTACACTGTAACAGTGGTGGGTGAAATCCCCGAAACTACAGCGCGCCGTGTCGCCAGCTCAATTACCGCAAAGAGTTAAGTGAGCATATAGGTGCTTCAAGAGCGTGGCCGGGTGGTGGCCATAGAGTCCGATGCTATCTGGGTGGAGACCACCCAGAGTAGCGCCTGTAATGGCTGTTCTACCAAGTCCAGCTGTGGGACTGGATTGCTGGGCGATCTGTTTTCTTCTTCGACCCGCGTTAAACGCGTTAAAGTAGCTCTCAACGGTTTTTCTGCTGATAAAATCCACCTCGATGATGTGGCAGTAATTGGTATTACCGAGAATGCCCTGACCAGTAGTGCCTTGCTGGTTTACCTCGTCCCCTTGATGTCCCTGGTGCTAGTTGCACTGATTGGGGATTCGCTCTTCGCTGAGCCCGGTGCTGTAATCGGGGCCTTGATCGGTCTGGTCTTCGGTGCTTTGGGCGTTCGCTGGTACAGTAGGTCCCAGTCGCAAAACCCCACCTACACCCCAGTACTGCTGCAGATTGAGCCCTCCCAAAAGAAATAGTCCGCCGCCTCCGTCTTCGCCAGCTAACCCTAATCTCCCTGACCTAAACTGAGAGTTCCATTTATTGCCTGGAGGCTCTGCCAATGAGGGCTCGCTGTTTTGATGAGCGCTGGCCTCTACGTACTGCATTTGTCATCTCTCGTGGCGCGCGCACTGAGGCTCAAGTTGTGGTGGTGGAGCTTAGTGATGGTGAAGTCTCTGGCGTCGGTGAGTGCACGCCTTATGCTCGCTATGGAGAAAGTGCTGCCTCTGTTTTGCACCAGCTGCAGCCGATGCTCAAAGAGGTGAGTGATGGGTTGACCCGAGAGCAATTACAGCTGCGTATGCCTGCCGGAGCGGCGCGAAATGCGCTGGATTGTGCGCTGGCAGATTGGGAGGCTAAAAAAGCGGGGCGTCCACACCCGGCTCCGGATTTTCTCCCTACCGTACAGACATTAGTTGTTGATAGTCCCGAGGCAATGGCAAATGCTGCGAAAATTGCTGTGACTGCGGGAGCTGATGTTCTCAAGTTGAAACTTGATGACCAACATGTGCAAGAAAGGGTGTCGGCAGTACGCTCAGCAGCACCGGATGCCAGGTTGGTGATTGATGCCAATGAGGCATGGCGAAAAGAGACCTTGTTGCAGAGATGTCATGATTTAAGCAAGTTGGGGGTGGCGATGCTTGAGCAGCCACTTCCAGCGAGTGAAGATGAATTTTTGGAGAGCTTTGAACACCCGCTGACGATTTGTGCGGACGAGAGTTGCCATACTCGGGAGGATCTGCCGAAGTTGCTTAAACGCTATGAGATGGTCAATATCAAGTTGGACAAAACTGGCGGGATTACCGAGGCCCTGGCACTGGCAGATGAAGCGACTGATCTCGGCCTGGAAATTATGCTGGGATGTATGCTGTGTACCTCTCGGGCTATCCGCGCAGCCTGGCCCTTGGGAAGTCGAGCTAGCTTTCTGGACCTGGATGGGCCCACCTGGCTGGCTAGCGATGTGGAGCCCCCTCTGCGTTTCAAGGCGGGTAGAGTTTATTGGTCGTAAGTCAGCAGATCGATTAGCGCTTGCAGATAGTCTTCACTTGCCGCATCAGCTGATATTGGGGGGAATTCAAGGGTAATACAGGGCAGTGTTTGCTCGGCACACCAGGTGCCGAATGATCCTGGGGTCTGGTAACCCACATCCCCAACCAGAGGCAGCTTGAAATCACTGGCAAGCTGCATGCCCAGAGGGCTGTTGCTGGGATCCTCGACACAGGCAAGGGGCTCGTGAATGGAAACGGTCCAGGTCGGTCCCAGCTTTGCAAACAGCTGGCAAAGTGCAGAGGTCTCGGGTTCAGAGGCGGCGCTATCACCTGTACTTAACCTAACATCGCGTTTTTTCGCAGCACTGTTCCACCGGTAGACATTGCCACTGCCATCCCAATTTGCAGTGGCAAAGTTGCGGTTGAGATCTACGCCGCGTGCGTTGGCCCTGGTGCCCAGCTGGCAGCCATCCGGATTGACAGCGAGGATTACGTGATGTCTCAATGAATTGGCGGCGAGGGCCCGCAACGCGCAGGATAGAGCGACGACTGCGGCGACTTCATCTCCGTGGGTGCCGGCCATTATAAGGCCGTGGTGGGTGCCGGTTTGTGCGGGAAAATAGAGTAGAGGGGCACCCAAAACACTTTGGCCGTAGAGCTCAGTGGGCAGGTGAAACTGACCGCGTTCTGGGCGCGGGCGCATTTCGGACATCGTTAACTCTTTACACAGTTTTACAGTCTGTTGTAGAACTTTGGTGACTAGATCGCCACTAAGTCGTTACTGAGAGTCCCTAAGGGGCTGGACAAGCCAAGGCTCGCCCTTGAAAGGACTCGAAAATCCAATGGTTTCATATTAGAAGGGATCACTAGGGGTAACAAACCTATGGTTAAACGTTGTACACAATATCTACTGGTTCTGTGTCTGTTGGTTTCCGGGGCTGCCAGTGCCCGCGGACTACCCGAACTTACGGAGTTAATCGAAGATAACTCTCCGGCAGTCGTCAAAATCAACACGGTTGATCGCAACCGCACTAGTCGCAGCAGCCAGCCGCAGCTTCAGCAGGAAATTCCCGATATCTTCCGCCACCTTTTCGAGCCGCGCCAGCGCCAGCAGCGTCCGGTAGCGAGTATGGGTTCCGGCTTTATCATCTCTGAAGACGGTTATATCGTAACCAATAATCACGTGGTCGATGGTGCAGACCAGGTAACCGTTACATTGACTGATCGTCGCGAATACGAGGCGCAGGTTATTGGCAAGGATGTGCGCTCCGACCTGGCCCTGTTAAAGATCGACGCGGAGGACCTGTCGTCAGTACGCTGGGGGGATTCCGAAGAACTGCAGGTGGGAGAATGGGTTGTCGCTATTGGCTCTCCCTTCGGCTTGGACTACTCGGCAAGCGCCGGGATCGTCAGTGCGATGGGGCGCAGTATCCCCAATGAGAGCCGCGAGAATTACGTTCCTTTTATCCAGACAGATGTTGCAATTAACCCCGGAAATTCCGGAGGCCCGCTGTTTAACCTGGATGGCGAAGTAGTGGGTATCAACTCGCAGATCTATACCCGCAGTGGCGGTTCTATCGGGCTCTCCTTCGCTATTCCCGCAAGCCTTGCCCAGGATGTGGTTGCCCAGTTAAAAGAAAAAGGGCGGGTGGATCGCGGATGGCTCGGAGTGGGAATCAGTAATGTCGACCGCAATATGGCGGAAGCCATGGGCCTTGGTAAGCCCGCCGGCGCCCTGATCGATCAGGTGAGCCCTGGGTCGCCCGCAGCTCAAGCGGGAATTATGCCCGGTGATATCATTTTGCGCTTCCATGGTCAGAAGATAGGAGTTTTTGGTGACCTGCCGCACGTTGTAGGCCAGATTCGACCGGGTACACAGGCCCAGGTGGAGTTGATCCGCAATCGTAAACCCGAGCGCCTGAGTGTTACTGTCGGCACCCTGCCGGGTTCTGAAGATGAAGCGAGGCAAGTGGCAGCCAATCCCAGCTCTGGAGTGGGTGGGCGCCTGGGAGTCGTGGTTGAGGAAATTCCCGATATTCTGAAGCAGCGCTGGAATGTGGAAACTGGGGTGCTGGTGAAGCAAGTGATTCCAGGCAAGCCCGGTGCCAAAGCAGGTTTGCGCAGTGGCGATATCATCGCGCAACTTGGTTTTGAAGAAGTTGGCGACATTAGTGACTACAAAACTGTCGTCAAGGATCTGCCGGAGGATGAGCTATTGCCGATTCGCTTCTTCCGCGCCGGGCAGTCCACTTTCCGTACAATTAAGATCGAAAGCTAGCCGCTTTCCAGCGATTGGTGGCCCATTGGGCCACCTAGCTCTCACCTCTGTCCATGAGTTCTGTTAGACTTGCGCCACACAGTTGGCACTATAGCCAGCTAATCATTTGATTTTGCAAGGGTTTTTATTCCGCAGTGGCCACAGATCTCTCTCATATCCGCAATTTCTCCATTATTGCCCATATCGACCACGGGAAATCTACCCTGGCTGACCGCTTTATCCAGGACTGTGGTGGCCTCTCCGATCGGGAGATGGCTGAACAGGTGCTGGACAGCATGGAGCTCGAGCGCGAGCGTGGGATTACCATCAAGGCGCAGAGTGTGACGCTCGACTATGAAGCGCGCGATGGTAAGACCTATCAGCTGAACTTTATTGATACCCCCGGACACGTGGATTTTTCCTATGAAGTGTCCCGTTCTCTGGCAGCTTGTGAAGGCGCGCTACTGGTGGTAGATGCCGCCCAGGGCGTTGAGGCCCAATCGGTTGCCAACTGCTATACAGCCATTGAACAGGGGTTGGAAGTTATCCCTGTCTTGAACAAGATGGACTTGCCCCAGGCGGACCCTGAAAAGGTTGCCGAAGAAATTGAAGATATTATCGGTATCGATGCCGCCGAAGCGACTCGTTGCAGTGCTAAGTCTGGCCTCGGTGTTGAGGATGTACTGGAAGATCTGGTGCGCTTGGTACCACCGCCGGAAGGCGATGTCGATGCTCCTCTACAGGCGCTGATTATCGACTCATGGTTTGACAGCTACCTGGGCGTTGTTTCCTTGGTGCGTGTTGTCCAGGGCACCCTGAAAACCAAAGAAAAGATTGTCACCAAATCTATCGGTCGTGCCCATGTTGTGGACAGCGTGGGAATCTTTACACCCAAGCGCCACGAAACCGGTGTACTTCGCGCAGGTGAAGTGGGCTTTGTGGTGGCAGGGATCAAGGATATTCATGGCGCTCCTGTGGGCGATACGCTGACCCATGCTAAGGGCGCCGATGACATTGATATGCTGCCGGGCTTCCAGAAGGTTAAGCCCCAGGTTTATGCAGGCTTGTTCCCGGTTAGTTCAGATGATTATGAGGCTTTCCGGGATGCGCTGGAGAAGCTGTCGCTGAACGATGCCTCCCTGTTCTACGAGCCAGAAACATCCGATGCGCTGGGCTTTGGTTTCCGTTGTGGCTTCCTCGGCATGCTGCATATGGAAATCATCCAGGAGCGTCTGGAGCGGGAATACGATCTGGATCTTATTACCACAGCGCCGACCGTGGTTTATGAAGTTGAGCAGTCAGATGGTGAGATAGTGATGGTAGATAATCCATCGCGCTTACCCGATGTAGGCTCCATCGAAGAGATGAGGGAGCCGATTGCCGAGGTGAATATTCTTGTACCTCAGGAGTATCTGGGCAATGTCATCACTCTGTGTGTGGAAAAACGCGGTATTCAAAAGGACATGCAATACGTAGGTTCACAAGTGTCCCTGCGCTATGAACTGCCGATGAGCGAAGTGGTTATGGACTTCTTCGACCGCCTCAAATCCGTAAGCCGCGGCTTTGCCTCTTTGGATTACAGCTTTGTCCGTTTTGAAGCGGCCAAGTTGGTGCGACTGGATATCCTGATTAATGGTGACCGAGTGGATGCTCTGGCGCTGATTGTCCACCGCGATAATGCGCAGCAGAAAGGCCGCGCAATGGCGGAAAAGATGAAAGAGCTGATTCCCCGTCAGATGTTTGATGTGGCGATCCAGGCGGCTATTGGTGGTCAGGTGGTTTCGAGAACCACGGTGAAGGCGCTGCGCAAAAACGTGACGGCCAAATGTTACGGTGGTGATGTTACTCGTAAGAAGAAGCTGCTGGAGAAGCAGAAAGCGGGTAAGCGCAGAATGAAGCAGTTGGGCCGTGTTGAAGTGCCGCAGGAGGCATTCCTGGCGGTACTGAAGGTGGATCAGTAGGGCTTCGGCCCTGCGCCACGATGAAAAATAAGGGATAGTAGAGAAAAGTAATGGATATAAATTTACCTCTGATTCTGCTGTGGTTGGTTGTGATTAGTGGCGGAATCTGGTTAGTTGACAGTCTGTTTTTCGCCCGTCAACGCAAGAAGAATGTCGGGGACCAGCAAGAAGATCCGATCGTTGTCGAGTACGCGAAGTCTTTTTTCCCGATTCTGGCGATTGTGTTTGTTCTGCGCTCTTTTATTGTCGAGCCCTTCCAGATTCCTTCAGGTTCAATGATTCCAACATTGGAAGTCGGGGATTTTATTCTGGTCAACAAGTACGCCTACGGTGTGCGCTTGCCAGTGTCCCGAACCAAGGTAATGGATGTGGGGGAGCCCAAGCGCGGCGATGTCATGGTGTTCTTTCCGCCCCACAAAAACGATACCTACTACATCAAGCGGGTGATTGGATTACCCGGTGACAAGATAGAGCTGAAGAACAATGTGCTCTATGTCAACGGTGAGATGGCTCGCCAAGAACTGATCCGGGCTATCCCGCCAAGTAACCCGCAAACAGAAGTCATGTGGGAAGATCTCGACGGCTATCGCCACGAGATGCAGAAAAGTGTCCGCCCCCGGCAGTACAGTAACTTTAGTGGTGTAGTGCCGGAAGGGCATTATTTTATGATGGGCGATAACCGCGATAACAGCCTCGATAGCCGGGAGTGGGGCTTTGTCCCAGAGAAGGATATCGTCGGCAAAGCTTTCGCCATTTGGATGCACTGGGACAAATTGCTCAGTTTGCCCAGCTTTAAGCGTGTAGGCTCAATCCAATAAAGAAACCAGCCGGGCGTTAGCCCGGTTATTTATAAAGGATAGAGGGCATAGTTATGGGTGGTAAACTCAACCTTTCACTGAAGCAGCAGCGCGGTATGAGCTACTGGGGATGGTTACTGGTTATAGCGGTGGTCGGATTTGTATTGACTTGTGTTTCTAAAATGGCTCCGGCTTATGTGGATGCTCGCTACGTTAGCGAAGGGTTAAAATCCCTTGGGCAAAACCCGAACCTGGAAAATATGACTAGCGGTCAGATTAAGAATGATCTAAGCCGTTTTTTCCTAGTTAATAATGTACGCGGAGAACCTACCAAGTCGGTAAAGGTGGTTCGTGGATCAAAAGGCTCAGTGGTGAGCATCAATTACGAGCTGCGCCAGCCGCTGATATACAACGTAGATGTTGTGATGAAGTTTAATAAACAGCTCGACACCGCGAAGCCGGAGCTTTGCTGTGATGCGCTGATCGATCTGGAGCAATTCCGCAAACGTGACTGATCTTTTATTGGAACGCCTTTGCAAGCGCCTCGGCCATGATTTTGATCAGGCCGAGCTGCTTGAGTTGGCTCTGACTCACCGATCCCATGGGAGTCGTAATAATGAGCGCCTGGAGTTTCTCGGCGACTCGATACTCGGGTTCACTATCGGCGCGGCACTTTACGAGCAGTTCCCCAACGGGCGCGAGGGGCAATTGAGCCGCTTGAGGGCACAATTGGTTAGCGGTGAAACCCTGGCAAAACTTGCGCGGGAGCTGGAAATTGGCGATTGCCTGCGCCTCGGTGAAGGTGAAATGAAAAGTGGCGGCTTTCGTCGGGCATCGATTCTGGCCGATGCCGTAGAGGCTCTTATTGGGGCCATCTATTTAGATGCCGGTTTGGAGGCTGCGCGCGCCCGGGTACTTGAGTGGTTTGCATTGCGCTTGCAGGGCCTATCATTAGAGACCGTGAAGGATCCCAAAACTCGCTTGCAGGAGTGGCTACAGGCTCGAAAAAAACCTCTGCCGGAATATAAAGTCGTAGATGTTTCTGGCGCTGAACACGCACAGCATTTTGTAGTGGAGTGCCGTGTCAGTGGCCTTACGCAGCCTGTAAAAGGCGAAGCCAGCAGTCGCCGTAATGCTGAAAAGACTGCGGCGGTGGAAGCTTATAAGCTCCTCACCGGGCAGGACTAACCTTACAATAGAAACGACGCGCCGGATCCATTTCCCGCATCGTAATGACAGCCTCCTGTATCACTGGGGGCGCTTCTGGCTCCGGGGATTCCCGGAGACCTCCAACTCTTTCGGAGAAATTTCTTGAGCGAACAACCTTCTCGCTGTGGCTATGTCGCGATTGTCGGCCGCCCCAATGTGGGAAAATCCACACTGTTGAACCACCTGCTGGGGCAGAAACTCGCGATTACTTCGCGCAAGCCGCAGACCACCCGCCACAATATGCTCGGTATTAAAACCGAAGGTCCAAACCAGATTATTTTTGTCGATACACCGGGTCTGCACTCCGATCAAGAAAAAGCGATTAACCGCTATATGAATCGAGCTGCCGCCAGTGCTGCGCGGGATGTGGATGTAGTGGTGTTTGTTGTAGAGCGCACTCGTTGGAGTGAGGCAGACCAGTTGGTGGCAGATAAGCTGCGCGGTATTAAGTGCCCATTAATTATCGCCGTGAACAAGGTGGATCAGCTCGAGGATAAAGCTGATCTACTGCCCCAGCTACAAGCCCTGGCTGAGGAGCATCCAAAAGCTGAAATTGTTCCCATATCAGCCTTGCGCAACGTAAATCTGGATACTTTGGAAGAGGTTATTCTGAAGCACTTGCCTGAGGGGCAGCATTTCTTCCCCGAAGATCAAGTGACTGACCGCAGCTCGCGCTTTCTCGCAGCAGAAATTGTTCGCGAAAAGATTATGCGTCAATTGGGTGCCGAGGTTCCCTACCAAGTTACTGTGGAGGTAGAGGAGTTTGCCCAAGAAGGTAAGGTCTTGCATATCAGCGCTGCTATTTTGGTTGAGCGGGCGGGCCAAAAACGTATCATCATTGGAAATAAGGGCGAGCGAATCAAACAGATTGGCAGCCAGGCTAGAGAAGATATGGAGCGCTTGTTTGATAGCAAGATAATGCTCAATTTGTGGGTGAAGGTGAAATCTGGCTGGTCTGATGATGAGCGGGCTCTGCGCAGTCTCGGTTACAGAGACGAGTAATCATCAGGGCAGTTTCCCTGGACCTATGAAAACGCCTCAACCGCCTCAACCCGCATATATCCTCCATTCGCGGCCCTATAAAGACTCCAGTTTGATCCTGGAGCTTTTCACTCCCGATTACGGCCGGTTGGGCTGTGTCGCCCGTGGGGCCCGCCGTGACAAGCAGCGCCGCCAACAAGCATTGCAGCCTTTCACCCCGTTGCTTGTCACATTGATGGGAGCGGGTTCACTTAAAACGCTAGGTCCAGTCGAAAATGTTGGTGTACCACTATGGCTCAAGAGCCGAGCGGTTTATGCGGGCCTTTATGCCAATGAACTGATGGTAAGGCTCCTTCCCGAGGGCGAGGCGCATTACACGCTGTTTGCAGCTTATCAGAGCCTGCTGGAATCTCTGTCTCAGCTGGAGGGACTCTCCAACGCTGAACTGGAAGGTCCGCTTCGTCGCTTTGAGTTACAACTGCTCCTGGAGCTCGGTACCTGCCCGTCCCTCAATATTTGCGGCCCGCAAGGAGACCCTGTAAGTAAAGATGGGGTTTATCGCCTGGATGATGAGTGGGGTTTAATTCCTGTTCACCGCTCCAATGATGAGAGCCTGGGAGAGTGTTTTTTTTCAGGTGCCGAACTATTGGGGATGGACAGCGCTATGAATGGGGGTGGCTGGTCAGGTGAGGCTTTAGCACCTGCAAAGCGCCTAACACGATTATTGTTGAGGAAAGTATTGGGGGATAAGCCTTTGCAGAGCAGAGAGCTTTTTCGACAGGTTTACGGAAAAAAATGATTGTTAGTATTGGAACCGATATTTGTAACTACGACCGTATTGAGGTGGCGTGGCAGCGCTTTGGTGATCGCTTTGTCGAGCGTGTTCTTAACAGTGCGGAGAGGAAGGACTTTTATGCTATGGCTGAGCCCATCCGTGCTGCATATCTGTGCAAGCGATTTGCGGCGAAGGAGGCTGTAGCCAAGGCCTTGGGCACAGGGATTGGTGAAGGGGTTTCCTGGCAAGATATCGATGTCCGTCGCCGCAAGGGCGCTGCACCGCAGGTGGTACTGGCGGGCGCAGCTGAGGAGAGGGCCGAAAAACTTGGTGTGGACAGAATCCACCTCAGCCTGTCTGATGAAAAAGACTCGGCCCTGGCATTTGTCGTATTTGAATCCTGCTAGGCAACTACCTCCAGGCCAAAGAGCGCATCCAAGTCCTGTTCAGAAGCCCACTCGCGCAGGGCCCGGATCTCCCTGAGAACAGCATTGAGTTTGCGCTGGTCAAAGGCTTGGGCATCGGAGCCTTGGATAGTGCGCAATGCCTCTTGTAACACGCAAGTTGATTCTCTCAAGCGTGAAACTCCGCAATAGCAGCAGCCACCGTGCATGCGATGAGTGAGTTCGAACATGCCCTTGTAATCCCCAAGGTTGTACAACCTTTCCAGCTCTCTCTCATCTGAACTGAGACCGTCAATCAACATGCGCAGCATGTCCCTGGCCAGCTTGGCATCCCCGTTGGCGAGGGTCAGGCATTCGCCAATGTCTACCAGGCGCATCTCTTCAATCTTCACTTTTTCTGCGGCCTGGGGAGTGATGATCTTAAGCCAGCGCTTGATCATATGGGAGAGCTGGGCCTCGCTAACAGGCTTGCTTAAGTAGTCGTCCAGTCCCGCAGACAGCAGGCGTGCTTTTTCTTCGGCGCCGGCGTGGGCGGTAAGGGCAATGATTGGAGTACGGCGGCCGGTCTCCTGCTCACGAATCAGACGTGTAGCTTCGATACCATCCATTTCGGGCATTTGAATATCCATAAACACCAGGTCGAAAGCTCCCTGCTGCCAGAGCTGTAGAGCTTCTTCGCCGCTTGCTGCAATAACGATTTCTACATCTTGTGCTCGCAGAAGTTCGCCGACCAGTCGGCGGTTTGCCGCGTGGTCATCCACTGCCAGCACGCGCGGTGGTGCAGGCCACGGTAGCGCCTGTACCCCGCCACTAACCCGCTGTTGTCCCTGCTGTGGTACTGCTCGTTTCAGGGATCGCAGCAAATTGTCTCGGGTGACGGGTTTGCTAAGGAAAGTGAGAGTGCGGGTGCGCAGTTGGTCGTAGCAGCGACGCAATTCAGCGGGTGGGCCCAGTACGATCACGCGGCACTGATAGGTATCAACCAGCGACTGCACTTTGCTACTGAAATTATCAAAATCACCTTTGGCAGTAGCTGTATCGATAATAACCGCATCCGGTAGAGCATCGTGCCGCCACATTTGCTCGATTGCCGGTTGCAGAGTATCGGTATCGCCGAGTTCTACGGGCTCCACTTGCCATTGGCTGAGTAGCTGAGCTACCTGGGTCCGTGTAACTGGGTTGGGGTCTGCAAGTAAAATTCGGCAGCCAGGAAATTGAATACGCGGATACATGCCTCGATTGCGTTCAGCCTGGAGGGAAATTTGCACCCAACAGGTGCTGCCGCCATTGGCTGTTTCTTCAATACCTGTGCAGCCGCTCATTCTCTCAACTAGGCTGCGGGCTATAGACATCCCTAAACCATTTGCGCTGATTTGTTGGGTGAGCTGTGGGGACTTGCTGGTGAGGATGTTTTCAATTTCACGGCGACCAGCCTCGTCAAGACGGTTACCCAGGCCGGTAACCGAAATACGGAGTACAAGTTCTGAGTTATTAATGCTATGTACTGACAAGCGCACAGGGATATTGCCATTTGCTGAGCTGCGCACCGCGTTACCGATCAAGTTTGTAAGTATTTGCTTAATTCGCAACGGGTCTCCGATTAAAGTGGGAGGGAGTTGAGAATCGATCAAGGGCACCAGTTCCAGATGGTGCTCATAGGCGTTTGGGGCCAGTATTTGCAGGGTCTCTTCAAGTAGTAAGCCAAGGTCCATAGGGATATGGTCAAGGACCAGGTTGCCGGACTCAATGCGGGAAAAGTCCAGGATGTCGTTGATGGTAGTCAACAGGTTTTCCGATGAACGTAAAATGGTTTGCAGGTAATCCTGCTGTAGCTCATCAATTCCAGTTTTTAACAACAGGTTGGTAAAACCGATAATGCCATTTAAAGGTGTGCGAATCTCGTGACTGGTATTGGCTAGGAACGTCGATTTAATCCTGCTTGCTTCCTGCGCCCTTTTACGTGCTAAGTCCAGCTCAATATTTTGTTCTTCCATACTGTCCAGGGATTGGCGCAGGTCATCCATAGACTGGAGCAAGTTGGCTTTGTATTCCTGTTGGTAACTGGACAGGTTTTCAGCCATCTCGTTAATTTGGTTTCCCAGTTGAGCGAGTTCTCGATTCTCCGTTTCATGGGTGCGTCGATCAAACTCACCTCTGCCAATCGCCTCCAGAGTATGCCCCATTCTAATCAGGCTGTGAGCAAAGCGCTCAGACATGATGACCGACCAGGCCAGCGCGGCTAGGGTACAGAGAATCAACCCCACCAAACCTACGAGTAAAACTTGGTAAGTTCCCACCAGGAAATAGGGGCGATGTAGCTCAATACTTATCCAGCAGGTGGTGATATCGCCTTTCAATGGCTGTAAAACCTGAAGGGTCTCATCATCTTCAAAAATAAAGGGTTCGCGCTTGTTAAGGGTGTCCCTGCTAATGGGGCTGCGTGGACGCGGCCCGACACTGGCCAGCAAGCTGAGTCCGGTGCTGGGGTTGAGGGCTAGCTTGGGGTTGGGTTCGGTGGAGTAGACATGAACAGATCTGACCATATCTTTTTCCAGCATTAGCGCCAGCAAACTTTTACGCAGCCATTCCATTCTAAGTTCAGCTGGATGGCCCCCGCTCATCTCAATTAGTTCAGCTAGCTGTTCGGCGCTGGCTCGACCGTGGCTTAATAGTAATTGGCGACGATCGTGCATTTGCTGCAGGGTGAAAACGAGAGCGAGGAGCAAGGACAGAATTAGTGCGGGTGCTACAGTAAGGCGAAATACCAGGGTTCGTAAGGATCGAGGTTGCTCTGGTTCCTCGATTGAGAGAATAGGGTTGCCTGGGGCCATGTTAAGAGGGGCCTTGTACGATTATTTTTCCCTCATTTTACCGTTATGTACATCTGAGCGCACTCATTCACTTATCAGAAAACGCTTCTTTTTTGTCACAATATGCGCGTTTTAGAGGCTCAAAGATTCACTTTGCCAAGATTAGATAGCGCGGCATAGCCATCTGAATAATACCGCTTCAGGTATATCTCCCTTAATAACCTGGGTAGGGAGTAGACCAAAGTAGACGGTATTTAGTGCATAGTACCGCTTGCTGTACACTTGGACCCCGCGAGATTTTTCTGGAATTTATTGCATTATGGATTATCCAACAATTGCTGACTGCGTAGGCAATACCCCGCTGATTAAACTACAGCGCCTGCCAGGTGATACCAGTAATACTGTTTTGCTCAAGCTGGAAGGCAATAACCCTGCGGGTTCGGTAAAAGACCGCTCGGCACTTTCAATGATCAACCATGCGGAAGCTGCAGGATATATTTCTCCAGGAGATACCCTGATTGAAGCGACCAGCGGTAATACGGGAATTGCCCTGGCAATGGCTGCAGCGATTAAGGGCTATCAAATGATATTGATTATGCCCGACAGTGCTACCGAGGAGCGCAAGGCTTCAATGACAGCTTATGGCGCTGAGTTGATATTGGTTAGCGCTGAAGAAGGTATGGAGGGTGCGCGGGACTTAGCTTTGCAAATGCAAGAGGATAAAAAAGGATTGGTACTGAACCAGTTTGCCAATAGCGATAATCCCCTGGCTCACTATGAGGGAACCGGTCCGGAGATTTGGCAGCAGACCTCTGGAACGGTGACTCACTTTGTCTCCTCAATGGGTACAACCGGTACCATTATGGGATGCGGGCGTTACTTGAAGGAGCAAAATCCCGATATTCAAATCGTTGGATTGCAGCCAACTGAAGGCTCCAGTATTCCGGGGATTCGCCGTTGGCCGGAGGCATACTTACCTAAGATTTTTGTTCCTGAGCAAGTGGATATGGTCATGGATATGGACCAGCGAGAAGCTGAGGATATGACTCGCAGGCTAGCGAAGGAAGAGGGTATTTTTTGTGGCGTTTCCTCTGGAGGGGCGGTAGCCGGTGCTTTAAGGCTGTCTGCGCAGCTAGAAAATGCGACGATTGTTGCAATTGTCTGTGATCGTGGAGATCGTTATTTATCTTCAGGACTTTTTGCCTCCCCAAAATAGTTCTTACTTTTATTCTCTAATTTATCTTATTTTATTGATCAATGCTGGAAATAAAGTGCTTTAACTCCAGCATTGTGCCTGATATCTACTAGCAAAAACTTTGTGAGATTCGCAGCTTTGTAAAGTGATTCGCCAATCAATCTACAATCATCTCTCTTGCCCCTTTTTTTGGGGGGAGCCTCTAATCCTCCTGCTATATGTGCATTGCCAGTTAAAAAAGCAATAACTAAGCCGGTAAATACAAAAAAACTGATAGTTTGTAAAGTTCGGTAAAGCCTTGTTTTGTGTTCATGTAGAGGTGGAGAAATTCACTTTTAAGTAACAAATGCAACCTGTTCACTTCTCTCGATATTCCCCAATATCACAATTTTAGTTTTCTATAGGCATTGGTTTTGCAGGTTTACTGTTGGTTAAAAGGTCAACAAGCTGGACAGGACTTATACCTTCCCACTCAAATTGGTACGAAAAACTGCTGAATTTCGCGCAGCTTATTGAAATGTATACAGAAAATCATGGACTTTGGTGAGTTCAAACCTATGATAGAGAAGCGCTTAATCCAGCATGAGCACTGAGTAAATGTGCTGCTAAGCCAGGTAACGACAAAATTATGCCAATAACACAAATGACTCTTGTTAAAAGATGGTTCAAGTAAGAAAGCATCATTCCTTTGGTGGAGAAGGTGAACTCGACCTTGAATCCTGGTTGCGCCATGTACAGAAGCTCGCGGGCCTGGATGGTTCTGCGATAGTAACTTTGCGGCGCGCAGCTGAGGTGAGTGCCGAAGCAGAACAGCGCGCAATTGAGGCGGAAAATATCTGGGCTGAGGGCGCTAGCAGTTTTGCCTCAGGCCTTGAGATGGTTGAGATTCTCGCCGACTTACAAATAGACTCAGAAGCACTTGTCGCGGCGGTGCTGTACCGTGCCGTACGTGAAAAACGCCTGCCACTGCAAGCTGTGGAAAAAGAATTTGGTGAGCGAGTTGCCAAGTTGATTCGTGGTGTTTTGCGTATGGCTGCGATTCGCAGTCGCAGCGCAGATACCGGAGAAGAGAGCCCGAGTGGTGCGGTAGAGGAACATTCAGAGAATATCCGGCGTATGCTGGTGGCATTGGTCGACGACGTGCGAGTCGCTTTGATCAAACTCGCTGAGCGCACTTGTGCCATTCGTGCTGCAAAAAACTCAGAGCCGGCTAAACGCCAAAGAGTTGCTCGTGAAGTGGCCGATGTTTATGCACCCCTTGCCCACCGCCTGGGAATTGGTCATATCAAATGGGAATTGGAAGACCTATCTTTTCGCTATCTTGAGCCGGAAGATTACAAGCAGATTGCTCGCTTGCTGGATGAGAAAAGATTGGCTCGGCAGCAGTACATCGACGAGGTATTGGAGCTATTGCGCTCTGAACTCGAGCGCGCCCATATTGAAGGTGATGTCTACGGGCGGGCAAAGCATATCTATAGTATCTGGCGGAAAATGCGCCGGAAAAATATCGGCTTCTCCCAGGTTTATGATATTCGCGCAGTGCGTATTCTTGTCCCAACAGTAAGGGATTGCTATGCGGTTCTGGGTATAGTGCACAACCTCTGGCGCAACATACCGAATGAATTCGATGATTATATCGCCTCCCCCAAAGAAAACGGTTATCGCTCTCTGCACACGGCTGTAATTGGCCCCGAGCGAAAGGTGCTTGAGGTTCAGATCCGAACTTTTGCTATGCATGAAGAGGCGGAATACGGTGTTTGTGCTCACTGGCGTTACAAGGGCACTGATCTTAAGAGCGAGAGTAAAGATAGCTACGAGCAAAAAATATCCTGGTTGCGTCAGGTGCTCGACTGGCATGAAGAGGTGGGAGGTAACCCACTACAAGATGATTTACGCTCCAGTGAGGCAGATTCACGTATTTATGTATTTACCCCCGGCGGTCATGTTGTAGACCTGCCTCGGGGTGCAACACCATTAGATTTTGCCTACAAGATCCATACAGAAATTGGTCACCGTTGTCGCGGGGCTAAAGTAGATGGCCGAATCGTGCCGCTCAACCACCGGTTGGAGACAGCCAATCAGGTTGAAATCCTCACAGGAAAACTCGAAGCGCCGAGTCGCGATTGGCTCTCTTCGGGCATGGCCTATATCACTACCTCCCGTGCCCGAGCCAAGATTATTCACTGGTTTAAGCAGCAGGCTCGGGATCAGAATATCGCCGATGGCCGCAGTATTCTCGACCGGGAATTTAAGCAGCTGGCGCTGAGTGATTTCGATTTCGATAAGTTGGCAGCCAAGCTCAACATGCATTCCCTAGAGGACCTCTATGCGGCAGTGGGTGCCGGTGATATAGGCGTGGGTCAGGTTCTCAACGCAGCCCAGCGAATGGTGAAGGTCGACAATGTGCCTCGGGTACCATCGCTGACGGCTCCAGTTGCCCGGGGAGAAGGCAAGGCAGATGTCTATATCGACGGAGTGGGTAATTTGCTCACCCACATTGCCGGCTGTTGTAACCCCGTTCCAGGCGATGAAATTATGGGGTATATCACCCTTGGGCGCGGGGTTTCTATACATCGTAAAGACTGCGCAAATATGCTGCGTATGCAGGTTGAGGAGTCTGAAAGGGTACTCCAGGTAAGTTGGGCGGAAAAACCCCGCGAACTTTACGCCGTTGAAATTATGATCGAAGCCTACGATCGCCAGGGCCTGTTGCGGGATGTCACGGTGATGCTGGACAGTCAGAAAATTAATATTACCGCTATGCAAACCCGCTCTAATAAGAACAAGCATACGGTAGAAATGATCGTGACTGCTGAGATCCACAACTTTGAAGAGTTGAGCCAAGTTTTACATCGGATCAATCAACTGCCCAATGTGGCAGCGGCAAAGCGGCGAATTCTGCGCTGAACGTTGAGTAAGGAATAACGTGGAAAAGAATTACTCTGTGGAGGACCTCCTCCACTTGATGGCTCAGCTTCGCAGCCCTGAGGGCGGTTGCCCTTGGGACCTGAAACAGGACTTTGCCAGTATTGTCCCCTCTACGATTGAAGAGGCCTATGAGGTAGCAGAGGCTATTGAGCAGGAAGACTTTGAGCACCTGCACGAAGAGCTTGGAGATCTGCTCTTCCAAGTCATTTTTTATGCCCAGTTAGGGCGTGAGAAAGACCACTTTGATTTCCCCCAGATTGTTGACACTTTGGTACGCAAACTAGTGCGCAGGCATCCCCATGTCTTTCCAAGTGGAACCCTCTACGGCGACCGCTCTGCCGAAGCTCTTGATGAAGCTGAAGTAAAGAGGAATTGGGAGGCGATTAAAGAGGCCGAACGCACTGCCAAAGGGGATGCAGGAACCCTGGCAGGAGTAGCTGTGGGTCTTCCGGCTTTGACGCGTGCAGCCAAATTACAGAAGCGCGCCTCCCGTGTCGGTTTTGACTGGCCCAATATTGATGGTGTCCTCGATAAGATTGAGGAAGAGGTTGCAGAGTTGCGGGAGGCCGTGACAAATGGGGATACGGAGCATGCAAAGGAGGAGCTGGGGGATCTGCTTTTCTCTTGTGTGAATGCATCCCGCCACCTGAAGGTTGATCCTGAGGCAGCTTTGCGGGGGTGTAGCAGGAAATTTGAGCGGCGTTTTGGTTATGTTGAGTCCAGTTTACACAGTGAAGGTCGGCAAGTATCAGAGGCAACGCTGGAGGAACTGGACAGACTTTGGGACAAGGCCAAAGTTCAGCGGGAGCCCGGTGCTGATAGCTAGGGATCTTAACAGGCTTACATAGAGCGGAGCTTTAAGCCCCTTTTAGTACTCTGTGGTTTGTATGGATTGTGGGGGTATCGGTAGCAATCTTGCCCAATCTGAGGTGTGAGTGTAAGGTAGCGCTCTTTTAGCGCGGCGGCTTTTGGTTCGTCGATAGTATTGGAGGCTTACTGAACATGCGAATTATTCTCTTGGGCGCGCCGGGAGCCGGCAAGGGCACTCAGGCTCAATTCATAACAGAGAAGTTCGGCATTCCGCAGATCTCCACCGGCGATATGCTTCGCGCTGCGGTGAAGGCGGGTACCCCTCTTGGCCTACAGGCCAAGGATGTTATGGACGCAGGAAAATTGGTTTCTGACGACCTGATCATTGCGTTAGTTAAAGAGCGCATTGCCCAGGAAGACTGCGCTAAAGGGTTCCTGTTCGATGGTTTCCCTCGCACCATTCCCCAGGCTGAAGCCCTTCTGGAAGCCGATGTACATATCGATCATGTTCTGGAGATCGCTGTTGACGATGAAGAAATCGTAAAGCGTCTCTCGGGCCGCCGGGTTCATGAAAACTCTGGTCGCGTCTATCACATCGTATACAACCCGCCCAAGGCTGAGGGTGTCGATGATGTGACTGGCGAGGCACTGATCCAGCGTACAGATGATACTGAAGAAACTGTTCGCAACCGTTTGGCGGTTTATCACGAGCAGACGGCACCGCTGGTAGGCTTCTATCGCGAGCTGGAAGCACGCTCTCCTGAAGCGGCTCCCAAGTACAGCAAGGTAATGGGTGTTGGCGGTATGGATGAGATTCGCGAGAAAGTGTTGGAAGCTCTCAGCTGAGATCATCGCTAACATTTTTTAAAAGCCCCCACTTGGGGGCTTTTTTGTATCTCCAGAAGTGATATAGAGCGAGTTGATCACGGCGGTATTGGCCTGGCAGTATGCGCTCTTCCCTGCCCGATAACTGGCAGGATTTCTTGAAAGGATAAGATTTCTAACGGGGCGGTTTATGTCTACGGCAATAATTTTGATGAATTTAGGTACTCCAGCTGAGCCTACACCTACAGCAGTAAGAAGTTTTTTGCGGGAATTCCTTTCAGATACGAGGGTTGTCGAGATACCGCGGCCAATCTGGCTGACCATATTGAACTGCTTGGTACTGCCTTTTCGTCCACAACGTATTGCCCCTGCCTATGCGGAAATATGGAATAGCAGTGCAGATGAAACAAAAGTGGAAGGATCGCCGCTTCTCTACTATACGCAGAAGCAAGCAGAGCTGTTGCAGCAGCGTTTAAAAGTAAAAGGTTGCGATGTCGCTGTTGAATATGCCATGACTTATGGTGAGCCCCGCCTCGACAACACCATAGAAACTCTGCGCAAGAAAGGTTTTGAGTCTTTTATAGTGCTTCCCCTATATCCCCAATATTCGGCTACCACAACTGCAGCAATTTATGATCAGGTGGCGCAAATTTTTCGCAATAGTCGCGATATTCCGGATATTTCTCTGATTCGAGATTATTACCAAAATCCCCTCTACATAAAATCCCTGGCCAATTCAGTAAAAGAACACTGGGAAAAAGCAGGGCCAGCGGAAAAATTGTTACTTTCATTTCACGGTATCCCAAAAGCCAATGTTGATAAGGGGGACCCCTATTATCGCCATTGCATGGAAACCGCACGGTTATTAGCGGATGAACTAGAAATCAGTGAGGATAAGTGGCAAGTCACATTTCAATCGCGCTTTGGTAAGGCAGAGTGGTTGCAGCCATACACCGATAAGACCCTTATTGAATGGGGTAAAACAGGAGTTAGTAGTGTCGATGTAATTTGCCCGGCTTTTTCTGCGGATTGCCTGGAAACATTGGAAGAAATTTCGGTAGAGAATCGCGCTAATTTTATTGATGCTGGGGGCAGTGACTACCGATATATTCCTGCATTAAATTTGCGTGAGGATCATATAGAGGCGCTTGCGGGAATTGTGCAAACTAAGCTCAATGGGACAAAATAATTTCTACCAAAGTGCTAAAACGGGACCCAAAAGTGAAAATTGATAAGAAAAATATACTTTTTTTATAAAAAGTTTCTCATTTTTCGCTTTTTTACTTGCAATGCCGGGTATTTTTATTAACTTTGATAAAGTTGTATCGAAATAGGCGGTGCGGCGCTCTGCATAAGTAATAAAAACGGCCGATTCCAGTTTTTATTCGATAGCTAAAAGGCAATGCTGCCGGCACACTTTTGGATGTACTTCTTCTTTCAGTGAGGAGACAAGGGATGGCAAGAGTAGTAAAAAAAGGTACACGCGCGAAACGAGCAACTAGTGCGACCGCAGCGTCGCCAGCGGTCGTGAAAGCGCAGAAGGCGGTAGATTCAGCGACCAAATCGCTGGATGCGCAAATGGACCGTGTTGCTAAGGCTAAGGCTCGAGCGCAGAAAAGTAATGCGGCAACAGCGAAAACTTCGCTGGCCAGTGCCAATAGTAAGGCAAAGGATTTACGCGCCAAGCTGGCAGCGGCAAAGATGGATCTTGCCAAAGCTAAGGCTATGGATGCCGTACATATGGCTGAAGCTGCTGCAAAAGAAAAGGTGGAAAGTCTCTCTAAGAGCCTCTCCAGCAAAGCAGATAAAGAGTTAGCTGCCGCACTCAAGGCATTTGAAACACGCTGGGTAAAAACCAAAGAAAAGGCTCATGCCAAGAAATTGAAGGCTGCTGAGAAGAAGGCTGAAGCTAAGGTTAAAGCAGCTGCAAAGAAAGCTGCCGCTAAAGTTAAAGAGTTAGAGAAGAAGGCTAAAGCCAAATTAAAAGCCGAAACTCAAAAGGCCAAGAAGAAACCTGCAGCCAAGGCCACAGCAGCGAAAAAGCCCGGACGCCCCAAGAAGGCCGCTACAGCGACGGCGAAAAAAGCCGGCCGTCCAAAGAAGGCAACTTCAGCGGCTAAGCCAGCAAAAAGAGTCGGACGACCCAAGAAAGCGACTGCGACAGCAGCTGCTAAGAAGGCTCCAGCCCGTCGCGGCCGTCCACCGAAGGCTGGTGCTGCCCGTCGAGGTCGGCCACCGAAAAAGGCCGCCTAGGGTCATATATATGGGCTCAACGATGTGAACTTTGGCAGGCTCCTCATAAACCCCGGTTAGTCCGGGGTTTTTTAGTTGCGGGTTGCGATATTGGGCATGACTCCCCTCCGCTCCCGTGCCACAATTCCCTCCCTTTTTTATGACCAGGATTAAGAACGCTGTGAAAATACTTGCCCTGGATACAACGTCGGGCGCCTGTTCTGTTGCTCTCATATCTGATGGCCAGCTGATTGAGCGTTTTGTACAGGCAGAGCGCGATCACACTCGTCGCCTTTTGCCAATGGTGGATGACGTTCTCGCAGAAGCCGGCATAAAGCTGGCAGGCCTGGATGCTCTTGCTGTCAGCCGCGGGCCGGGGTCATTTACTGGTCTCCGAATAGCAATTAGTAGTGTGCAGGGGTTGGCTTATGCTGCAGATCTACCAGTGGTTCCGGTTTCCAGCCTCGCAGCCCTAGCACTTGGAGCTCGGCGATCGCACCCGGACTGGGGACAGTCACCGGTCGTGGCAATGCTGGATGCTCGTATGCAACAAGTATATTGGGGGGTTTACTCCAGTGACTCTCCCTGCGATAGCTTGATCCCGGAGGCGGTACAGAACCCGGAGGAGGTTCTGCTGTCTTTAGAGAAATCGGAGATTTGTACTCCGATCTATGGGGCGGGCCCGGGATTACATTATGAGGCTTTTGAAGGGGCGTTATTGGCTGCCGTTGATCAAGCCAGTCTCATTCACGCTCGGGATATAGCGCAGCTGGCAGTACCACTATGGGAGCAGGGTCATACAGTGACCGCTGAAGAGCTTGAGCCTGTTTATTTGCGCAATGAAGTGACTTGGAAGAAAAGACAAAAAATCCGATCTTAATAACACATGGAAACATTTCAGATTGTAATTTTGGCCCTGATACAGGGGCTGACAGAGTTTCTGCCCATCTCCAGTTCCGCGCACTTGATCTTACCTTCTGAGGTATTGGGTTGGCAGGACCAGGGGCTGGCCTTCGATGTTGCTGTTCATTTTGGCTCTTTACTGGCAGTAGTTTTCTATTTCCGCAAAGATATTTGGGTGCTGATTAGGGATGGTCTAGGAGGATTTACGGATAAACAATTTACCGATGAGGGGCGGCTGGCCTGGTTAATTGTTCTCGCCACTATACCTGTGGGACTGATAGGCCTGGTATTCAAAGGGTTCATAGAAACTCACCTGCGTTCAGCCGGTGTTATCGCTGCTACGACTATTGGCTTTGGTATTTTACTCTGGTGGGCTGATGCAAAGGGGCGCAGGGTCGAATCTCTAGCCCAGTTAAATTGGAAAAAAGCACTTCTGATTGGCTTATCACAGGTGTTGGCCCTAATCCCTGGCACCTCCCGCTCTGGTATCACAATGACTGCTGGTTTGATGCTTGGCATGAAGAGAGAGGCTGCAGCGCGCTTTTCGTTCCTGATGTCTATTCCTGTTATTGCCCTCAGCGCTATTTTGTTAACGATTGAATTACTTGCGCTGGAAAGTGTTCCATGGAATGACTTGCTGCTTGGTACCGTTTTATCTTGTATTAGTGCTTATTTGTGTATTCATTTTTTCCTTCAATTTATTAGCCGCATTGGGATGGCTCCATTCGCGATTTATCGCTTGGTTCTCGGTGTAATACTTATTTGGATGGTATGGGGGTAGAGGAAATGGCAACAGTTGCATTTATTGGCTTGGGGGTGATGGGATATCCCATGGCGGGGCATCTTTCTAATGCTGGCCACATGGTGCGAATTTACAATCGCACTGTTAGCCGTGCGGATCAATGGCTACAAGAATATGATGGAGAGAGCTTTGCAACGCCCGCTGAAGCCGCAAAGGGCGCGGAGGTTGTTTTTGCCTGTGTAGGCAATGACAACGATCTCCGCCAGGTGGTGACAGGAGAGCAGGGGGCATTCACGAGTATGGGTGACGGGGCTTTGTTTGTAGATCATACAACAGCCTCTGCCAATGTTGCTCGGGAATTGGCAGTTGCAGCCAGCGAAAAGGGAATCGGTTTTCTGGATGCACCTGTCTCTGGAGGCCAGGCCGGCGCTGAGAATGGTGCTTTAACGGTTATGTTTGGGGGAGATAAGGCAGACTTTGATAAAGTGCAACCTCTTATCGACTGTTATGCGCGGGCAAGCAACCTGATGGGGCCAGTAGGTAGCGGCCAGCTGTGTAAAATGGTCAATCAAATTTGTATCGCGGGTGTCGTTCAGGGGCTTGCTGAAGGTTTACATTTTGCCAAGGCAGCTGGCCTCGATGGAGAGCAGGTTGTCAATGTGATATCCAAGGGGGCGGCACAGAGCTGGCAAATGGAAAACCGCTCAAAAACTATGTTAGCTGGCGAGTATGACCACGGTTTTGCTGTGGACTGGATGCGTAAGGATTTGGCTATAGTCCTTCAAGAGGCACAACATAACGGAGCTTTACTGCCCGTAACTGCCCTGGTAGATCAGTTTTATAGTGAGGTACAAGCTATTGGTGGTGCTCGTTGGGATACTTCCAGCTTGTTTGCACGATTAATGAATGTGCGCTCTTTCGATTAATCCCTCCAATCAATAGTTACCGGGGTTAAGTTTGATCCCGGTGCCGCTTCTTCTTGTTACTATTTAATGAAAGTTTTATTACTCTCCGCTTATGATGCGGACAGTCACAAGCGTTGGCGTAAAGGGCTGGTAGCGGCATTTTCTGATTGGCAATGGACCGTACTAACCTTACCACCGCGATACTTTAGCTGGCGAATTCGCGGTAATAGCCTTTCCTGGGGCCGAGGGGAAACTGCGCAAATATTGAAGCAGCGTTGGGACCTTATTGTTACAACCTCAATGACCGATCTAAGTGCCTTGCGCGGTTTAGTTCCCGAAATCGTTGGGGTGCCTACAGTTGTATATTTTCATGAGAATCAATTTGCTTACCCAGTGAGCTCTGATGCGTTTCGATCGGTAGAACCCCAGTTGTTGAATATTTACACGGCCTTGTCCAGTGATCTGGTCTTGTTCAACTCTGAATACAACCGCAGTACCTTGTTAGGAGGAGTAAAGAAATTACTCAAGCGCTTTCCTGATTGTGTTCCTCCCGGAATTTGTGAGGAGATTGAGGAAAAGTCGCGAGTTCTTCCTGTGCCAATAGAAGACATCGTTTTTGATAGTGCGAAAACTGAAGAGGCCTTTTCCTGGAACTCCTGCACAGAGAGCATTTATGGGGGCGAAATAGATCAAGATACTTTGATTATCAGTTGGGCGGCCCGTTGGGAATATGACAAAGGCGCGGACCGATTGCTGGATATCCTACGGGGCTTGAAAGCCAGAAATGTTAAGTTTCTCGTTAATCTAATGGGGCAGTCATTTCGTAATAGCCCTGCTGAGTTTGCTCAAATACAAGAAGAGTTTGCCGACCATTTATTGGTACTCGGGTATCTCGAAAGCGCTAAAGACTATCGTCAAGTACTGCGACATAGCCATATATTCCTTTCTACGGCTTACCATGAATTCCAAGGGTTGGCGGTGATGGAAGCAGCTATTCTCGGTGCGACTCCACTGGTGCCAGATGAACAGTGCTACCCAGAGTTCTATTCCGAAAACTTTTGTTATTTAGACTGTAATGATGCAATCAAAAAACTGGAATCAATGTTTTTGTCAATTCTATCGGGTTCAAAATTAAAAAAAGTTGATTTAAGTAATTTCTCAGGGAAAGTGATTTGGGCAGAATATAGGAAGCAGTTCTTAAATCTGGTTCAGAGTTAGGCCGGCTACTATAGAAGTCGGGTCTATAAAGGCTCCCAAAGTTATTGGTGAGTAAAAGCAGCGCCCTGAAAATTTCTAATCAGGGCCCGTTAAGCGAAATCCTAGCTAATTGGATACATGATCTATTGCTTTCAATAGCCCTTTATCTGGGATGTTACTGGGAAGAATACAAGAAGGAATATCTGAATGGCCAAGATTTTTACCATAAAGTAAGTTGCAAGCCATAATCTTGTGGCCCTCAGTTGTTGGGTGTACCGGGTCTCCAGTTGGGACAATATTTCCTTGGTCTGCTAAGAAAATATTTTTGGTATTGGAGGCCTCTGATAGTGACTTCTTGATTTTTTGATTATAAAAGTCCGTACAGTAATTTTTCGGATCTTGTCCGTCTAAATCACTTCGACGAGGGATAGTTGAAATTACGAATGCAATTTTCTCAGTTGGAATATCTATGCTCTCAAAGTAATTTTGTATTCTATCTGTTATTGATATGCCTTGAATATTATTGGGTGATGATATTATCTTACTAACGACCATATTTAGCTTCTGGGCGGATTCACTATTTTCTTCTATAGGAAGGCTACAATCAATCGCATTATTCATGCTAAGGAAGGTGATGTCGTTAGTCCCGAGCTGTATAGGTATGACAACGCTATCCTCAGAGGTTATATCCCGCGTTAAATTGCAGGCTTGATTAGTGAGCCAGCCAGAACTAGTTTCGCCCTCCCTGCACATTTCGCTGAGAAATTGATTGAAGTTCTTGATGGAATTGAGGCAGTTGGTGAAATTGTAGCCAGGGGTGATTTGATGGCCTATCGGATCAAGATAGCAAAGTAAATCGCTGGTTGTAGTTCCAGGTATCCCAGAGTGCCAGTAATTCTTGGTCTGTTGAGACATATCATCAGGGCCTGTTGGTCCAGTGATAGTGCCAATCGTTTCTAGTTGTTTTCCATTGTATTTTAGAATTAGCTGCTCACTGGTAGATTCTTGATCTATAGGAAAGATTGAGTTGCCATCGGCTGCTTTGGCAAGATAGTCCCAGATCTGGCTACGAAATCCGTTTGAATTATAAGGGAGTGTTGTCATGCCGTAAGTAATCGAATCACCAATAAACCATAGCTTAACACTGCTATTATCTGAATGTTCATTGGGCTGATTGGGGGGCTGACTAGGTTGTGAAGGTTCAGTTGTGAGTGTACCCGTGCAGTTGCCAATTATAATTGGTGGGATGTTTTCTCCAGAGTAATCTGCATTAAACCCAAAAGCCTGGGCCTCTCCTGCCGGAATAGATGATTCACTAGTAACAGTTATTGTCCTGTTACTTTCTGCGATTTGTGCATTCCAGAAGTGTGTGATTGATTGGTTACCTTGCCAGTTCCACTGTAGCTGCCATTTATCAAGAGAAGTCTTTCCTTTATTATAAATAACCACATTTGCCATAAAACCATTCCCCCAATCGTTTTGAACTGTATATTCCACATCACACTGGCCAGAAGGTTCACCGGGTTCTTCCGGTACAGTAGGGGGAGTGTCAGGTTTGGGCTGTTGTGGTGGGGTTTTCGATGATTCAAACCATTTTAAGGCATAGGCTCGAAATTCACTTTCTGACGGAAGGGAGGAGTTTTCCATATAATAGTTATCCAAGAATGCTCTCGCATCCTTATAGTACTCTTGGTGAGTCTTATAAATCTCCTTTTTATTACCATCCTTGTCAATCAGCCAGTAGCCAGTGAATTCACTGATCCAGCTATCATATTCATTGTCATACATTTGCCAGTACAAAATAAATGGAGCACCCCACTGGAGCGCCGTTTTTATTACATTGCGTGATAGCAAATCCTGGGCTTCGCCAGAGCGGGCTCCCCAATCCTTAAACCAGGACTCTCCGTAACCATATTCGCCAATGAAAACCCGCTTTTCAAATGGCAGCCCAGATTTTTTTGGAAGATTTGAGTTGATAAATTCTAGAGCCGAAGTCAACTCACTATGTAGAGTGGCTAAATCTGAATGCTTTTCTTTGGTAGTGAGATCGTAAGCTGAATAAGACACCAAATCTACATTAGTATGAGGAAGTACGGCATTGGTTATCCGTTCTTTGCCCTGCATTGCAGATTCAACCCTATTGACCTCAATATAGTGATATAAGTTAACGTCAAAGTGGGTGATATTTGATTTGGCATCGTCAATGGCTTTTTGTCGAATATTGATCCAGTCAATTAGACCCTGTAAACGCTTAGGAGGGATAGTTTCCTGACTGTCATCTCTAGTACCATCAGTTTTTTGAACCAGGTTCCAATCGCCTTCCCAATGCCCGATCATGAATGTCTTACCGGAGCCGTTATATTCAGTTAGTAAATATTCAGCCAACGAATAAATTTTGTCATATTGCCAGTTTAGCTCTTCTTCACTCATTCCTTTGTTATCCATCCAGGAACCGGAGTCCTCAACCCAAAACATGTAGATGGAGAAATCCATTTCCAAGACTTGCTGAAATTCTGGTATTTCTTTCAGTATTCGCTTGAATTGATAGTCGAGTCCAGAGTTACTTAGCTCGCTATATAGGCTCGGAGAAAGGGCAATCTTGAGTAAGTTAGAGCCCATTGAGTAAATGGCTTCAGCACTTTCAACAAGTGATCCCTTATCTGTAAATGTATACCTAGGGTTTATCGTTTGAGTGCCTAAAATTAAATTGTATTGTGAAAGGGGGTCTAACAGGTCTCGTGAAGGTGGGGTCGGATCTGGTTTATTGATGGTGTTGTTGCAACTAGCGTTAATATGAGCAGGCTTCTGTTTACCACCCGAGTAGCGAATATTAAAACCAAAAGATTGGGCTTGGCCAATGGGTACTTCTATAAAGCCTTGTTTTCCAACTACAGAGATCAGGTTTTCATCCTGCGCCGAAGTAGCATTCCATATATGCGTGACTTCTTGGTCTGAAGGCCATTGCCATGAAAGTTCCCAATCACTTATTGGCTCGGTACCTGTATTACGTACAACTACTGAAGCCATATATCCATCTTCCCATTCGCTCTGTATCGTCATTTGTACATCGCACTTTTGACCGGCCAGGGATGGTAGGGATAAGAAGGTCAATGTGAAAAAAATTGAGAGGGGGAGAAGTTTAGAGCGCATTATTTATGTATCTATATGGATTACTGCAGAGTAGTCAGATATTGATAGCTACGTAAAGTTCACATATTTATACCCAGGGGCGTCAAATGCTAAAAGGGTCAATTATCAAAGTTATTCAACTTCCACCTTATTTCCCATCAAGGCAACTTTGAACGTTTACTGCAAGTGTTTGCATAAGCAATTGCTAATTTAATTTTTTTGTGAACCAGTGGTCAATCTATGGAATATAATTGGAAACAGATTGAGTGCTAATTTTGAGTGGCGAAAGTTTTTTACATTTCCTCTCTAAATGTAATTCAAATCTCCTAATCTATCCTTTCTTTACACTCATTTTTAGATTGTACTTGCTTAAATTGTAAATATTTAGGTTTGCCGTAGTTCAGAAAATCTTTGCATATTTAAAATAATTTTACTTTCAACTGTAGATTAACGGATTTATGGCGGGCAATTACTCTGCGGGTGCTACCAAATACAGCCAGTTAGGGTATTCTGAACATGCGTACTAGAGCTGTACTCTCAGTTCCAGTGTGCTGACAGCAAGGAGGTTATGGCTACTATGTGTTTTTTTAGAATAATAAAGCCGCTTTTCAGGATGAGATAATAAAAGCCAAGATTACATTGGCTAACTATCTAGAGAGCCGCGTCCGAGTCGATCGGAAGTGGCTTATTCAGGTATCAATTTTCAACGAAAAGGATACGCCTTCACTTCTGTGAACTGGCGAATGTACTCCTGCGTGTATAGATTCTGGAGAAAAAATGAAAAAAATAATTAATGGTTACGTCATTGCTTTAATAGTATTTATTGGAGCTTCTTCCACTGTTAAAGCATCTGACTGGCGTGTTGGTGTTGGTAAGTATGATATAACTGGCCCGGCAGCAGATGTTGGAATGGTAGGATATGGAGAAACGGGGCAGACAACCAAGGGAATTCATACCCGTTTATGGTCCCGCGCATTCATAATTTCTGATAGCTCTGAAAATGAGCGTTTGGTATTCGTATCAGCAGATCTGCAAGGTATTCCGCAGGGCGTGAAGCAGGGTGTCGTAGATAAATTAAAAAATCTCTACGGTAATAGTAAGTACACCGAAAAGAATGTGATGCTGACTGCTACACATACCCATGTAGGTCCTGGGGGGTATGATCATTATGTCATGTTGAATATGAGTGCTCTTGGGTATGCGGAAGATAACTATGACGCTATTGTTGATGGTATTTTTCAGTCAATCGTTGAAGCAGACAGTGGACTAACACCAGGTGACATCTTTATTGAGCAGGGGATCTTGCTCGATACCAGTATCAATCGAAACCCAGACCCTTATTCAGAAAATACTGATGCAAGCGACTATCAATACGATACCAATAAAACCATGACCCAACTCAAGTTGGTTGATGCTAACAACAAAGCACTGGGAGTTATTAATTGGTTTGCAGTACACAATGTCTCTTTAGGGACAGGGCAGCGGCAACTTAGCGGGGATAATAAGGGGGCGGCGAGTCAATTGCTGGAGTCTTGGGCTGCCGAGCAGGGTGCTGCAAGTCAATTTACTGCGGCATTTGCCAATAGTAATTTAGGTGATGCGTCTCCGAATATTTGTGGCCCTAGGGATGGATGCGGAAATTCTGAGTATGAAAGTTTACTTTTATCTGCTGAAAAGCAAGTTGCAAAAGCTCAGTCTCTTTACCAATCAGCTACTGTGAAACTTGAAGGTGGATTAGATTATCGACATCAACATATTTATTTCCCTGGCTATACCGTAGCAGGTGAATTTACCGGTGAGAGGCAAATAGATATTTGTGAAGGTGCTGTCGGCTGGTCATTTACTGCAGGATCAAGTTGGGACGGTCCCAGCAATATTGATGGTATTTTTGAGGGAATGTCTGTTGAAAATGAGGGGGTGGATTGGGATAGAGATGTGGGACTATTCGAATCGGCGATTAATGGTTATCCACTATTTGGCCTGATGAGTGCCTTCTCTGCAGCCGCCGTATATGAGGATACTCAGGATGACCCCTGCCAGTACCCCAAACCTACATTTGTAGAGCGTGAGGTAATAGGTCAAGCACTTTATACCCCTTACCTACCTTTCCAAATGTTTCGCATAGGCTCACTTGCTTTGGTCGCCGCGCCGGGTGAAATGACGACTATGGCAGGCCGACGTCTTGAGGCTGAAGTCTTGTCAGCTTTTGAAGGAAGCGGTGTAAACACTGTGGTGATTGCCGGTTTGGCAAATGCTTATTCCGGTTACATAACTACCCCTGAAGAGTTTGATAGGCAGCACTATGAGGGAGCACATACCATATACGGCCCCAATACCCTTGCAGCCTATAGACAGATTTATACCGAAATGACACACGCTATGGTCAATGGCGTAGATATTACTGCAGGGCCTACTCCGAAAGATCTGTCTGATGACCAAATCATTAATGTAATTGGAGTTGTTTATGATGATAAACGCCTATGGGAGTCTTTTGGTCAAGTCTGGGATGATGTAGGTACCAGTTACAGTGCTGGCGATACTGTATCTGTCACTTTCCGTTCTGGCCATCCCCGAAATGACCTGAAGACTGAGAGTACGTTCATTGAGGTACAGCGTAAAGTTAACGGTAGTTGGGAAACTTATCTTACCGATGATGATTTGGAGACACGCTTTATTTGGACACGAGATACGGCTATTGATTGTATGGCCTGTTCATTTGCTGAAGGACAGTGGATCATCGGAGATGATGCGCCATCAGGCACTTACCGAATAAAGCACTTTGGTAACTGGAAGAGTGGTTGGACTGGGAAGATTTCCAGCTATTCAGGTAAATCGAGCAGTTTTACTGTTAGCAATTAGAGTTCATCACAAATCGGCTGGATAATCTAGCCGATTTGTATGTCGATACTTGTAATAGACGTGATATGTTCTACCGCTGAATCATTATTAGGTGTTTATTATACATTTGAGCGAATACTATAAATTACGGCAAAAATTTAATAGAGTTCAAGTGTTCTCTTTGAGATTAGTTTATCATCCATAACTTCAAGCTATATTTAATGTCGCTAAATGGTACTTTTTTGTCAGAATATGCTGCTATATATCGCTTGTCTGTGATTTTCTTTCTTTGATCCTAGTCAAATTTACTTGCACTATATGCAGTGTACTCTCCTGTAATCGTTTTCTCCTATCTCAACAATACAAATTAAGTTAGCTTTCACCTAATTTCTAGCCACTCCGAAAGATGGTGGTATGTTAGGTATCTTGGAGGATTGGCCTAGTAGCTATTAGATAGGGATTATAACTATTTCGTTTAGATCATTTGAAAAGTCTTTAAATGTGGATGAATTATGGCTTTCCTATTGGTATAGCTTTTGATGTTGCTATTTTGACTTTTAACATTTTGCTTGTGATATTGAAGGCTTGAATGTGAATCGAGAGCTTATTGCTCCCGGCTTTGAAACACGCACTACTAAAATTCACACTCATTGTCAAAATTTTGGACACAGAAACTGTTCTTGGTTCAGGCGATTTTTTAATACCGATGTAAGAAGGCTGAAATGTATTTCTTCGTCTTTTGAAAGAAAAATCGTTCAAGTAGAAATGATTATGTAGAAGATGGGCACCTGGTTTAGGTGCCTCGAATGGATTCGTTTTTTGATGACCGTAGAATTGTCGGTCAGCGGTTGACAGGATTTAACTTTTGATACAGCTCTATATCGAAAACTCTCAGGGCTCTCGTTATGCGGTGAGGCCTGGATGGATATGCCAAACAGGTCCCTCTAGAAAGATTGATGCTGCTGAATTATTGAGGATGTTCGATACTAACACTCTTCAGTTAGTATATGACCAGTACCTTGGCTTATACACAACCTTTGCGCCAGATATAGACCCTGAGCAAGAGCGTCCCCCATCTCAATCGCGATTAAGTAATGTGCCTGGCTATCTTAATGAGCGGGATAAAGCCATTTATCTGGCATTGACTCAGGATCAACTGATTATTGAAGAGGCCCCACTGCCATATTCGGCATTGGGGGATCTACAAACAGAGTTGGTTGCTAAGATTCGTATGGGCTTGCAGCAAATTATTACGCAGGAAGTTGCAGATAAGGCTTTTATTAGCCAGCAAACTGATTGGAGTTGGGTGAAGCGTGTAACAACTGTAAAAAAGAAAGTAAAAGAAACTGACAGTTCTGTGTGGCGCTTATCGATTTGGTCAAAGAGTGCTGTTGATGTTGAGAAGATAGTAAGTCCAGCACGTCAATCATTTGAGTTTAGCTCTGCAGCAATCAATTATGTCTTATATGAAGAAACTCCAGAAGAAGAAGTTGATGAATGTGTAACCTCCCTGTATCGAGGTGTGATTGATGTACTAGGCTTTAATCCCAGTTCTGTTTCAAAAAAGCAGCTCCGCTTGAGTTTCAACATAGCTGAGGTTATTTATAGTGACCCAACTCTTCGGGGAGCAGTTTTTCATTTTGCCCAGGACTACATCAAAACACAACATAGCTTGCAGCACACAAACTTAACTGCAAGTGGTACTTTTGAGATCATTTTGACTATAGCACTTGCGGCATTGACTGAGGGATATGTAGCTATAACATCCTTAACTAAGAATAAGCGCTTAGTGAATGCTTTCCGTAATATTGGCGATTTAATGTTTGATTTTGCCAGGACAAAAAAGCAAAGGAAAATACTTGCTAAAAATTCAGGATATCCGACAGTAGGCAAAAGCACTGCTGTATCCGCAAAGAAAACCCCCAAAATAGCTGCACCCCGAAAAAATAGTCGAAATTTAGTGCAAGTCAAAGTGGGTAACGAGCTGCGAGAAAATAAAAGGGGTAGTGAACAAGCTTTCACAGTGCCCCATGATGTAAAGTCTGAATTTTATAAGATAAATTGTGTCAGGGATTATTCATATGATACTGATAACCACATTAGCGAAGTAGGTGAAAATTATAACTCCGATATATGTCAGAGCGATAATGTTACTGGTGAAGTAACTAGGTCTGTAAATCTAAAAACTGGAGAGGTTCAGTTTACTTTAGAAGATTTGGTATTGGAGGGGGCACTACCCTTATCGGTAACTCGTACCTATCGCAGTAGTAATTCAAGAAATTTCGGATTGGGTTGTGGCTGGACTCATACATTTAGCGAGCGCTTGGTTTGGCGTCCAGGCAAACCCATACTCTTCTTTGATTCTGAAGGTAGAATAATTAGCTTGCCAACTCCCGGAAATAGCTCGCGCAGTCATAATATTTATGAGAGATTAACTCTCACGCGAGTAAACGATGAGCATTGGATCATTACGACATATGGAATTTCCAATGGAGTACAAAGACATTTTAAAGCTACTGGTGAAACTGGTGCGTTAAAGCTCGCTGAGATTCGGGATGATAACGATAACTTTTATTTATTCAACTACTCAGGGGAGTATTTAAGATCGGTCGAGAGTAGTTCCGGTGAAATTTTATACATTAGCTCGCTTGATGAATCTCCTGAAAGTCACCTTATAAATACTTTGACAAAAGAAAATAATTTGGGAAGTTCTGAAGTAGTAGCTCAATATGTCTTTGATAGTGAAAATAATCTGACTGAAGCTGTAGACAGTGTTGGCAATAATGAAAAGTATGTTTATCACAAAGGCCTTATTAAACAAAGAACTTTAAAAACTGGTTATAGTTTCTATTTTCAGTGGGATGCTGAGGGTAGTTCAGCGCATTGTATACGGCAGTGGGGGGACCCTATTGGCGAAAAAGCTGCTTACAGTTATCAATTTATCTGGGAGGAAAGTGGTCACGGAGCAACGATGTGTGACACGAGAGGTGGGCGGCAACGTTTTCACTTCAATAATCGCGGATTACTCACGTTCCATCAAGATACTGAAGGTGGAGAAACGTGGTATGAATACAGCGATCTAGGTCACGTTACAAAAGTACGGCTACCCAGTACTGATGGGACTATACGTGAGGAGTTATTCCGATATGACAATCAGGGTCGCTTGACAGAGAAGATAGATGTGGCCGGTAATAATTATCAAATTGAATATGACAATGAAGGTCTCGCCACAAAGTATACTGATCCATCAGATAGCAGTTGGCAGTATAGTTACAACAAAAAAAGACAGCTGGTGGTAGCTGAAGATCCGCTCGGCAATCAAGTGAAATATGACTATACCTCTGCTGGCATGATTAATTCTATTAGTGACTCATTAGGTAATGTTACGAGTTATCTGTGGGGAAGCAGCAATAAGCTATTAAGAATAAGTTGCCCCTTCGGACGATCTATTGATTGTAGATATGATGTTGATATTCGCACGGAATTGTTAACGCCTGCTGAGACGAAAGAGGCTTCTTGCAAGAATGAGGATCAGGGTCGGATCAATGTTAAGGTTGCTCAAAAAGATACAGATATTCAGTGCAGATTTAACCAGCATGGATTAGTTTCAGAAATATTAGATAAGGATGGGAATTATACGCGTTATTCTTATAACGCACTCCATCAAATAAAGAGCAAGACTAGTTCCAGTGGCAGTCAATTAGAATATCATTATGATGGAGAGGGCAATTTAATTTGCCTTATAAATGAAAAGGGTGAGTGTTATCGGCTGAAATATGATCTCAATAACCGATTAATAGAAGAGGAGGATTTCTATGGTCGTGTTACCCACTATGCATATAATGCCGCTGGCCACTTAGTAAATTCTACGGAAGTAATTGCTTCTCAATCAGGCATTGGTACCGATATCTACTTTGAACGTGATTTGCTGGGCCAGTTAATAAAAGAAACTACGCTAGAGGGCGTTAATAGCTTTAGATATAATTGCCTAGGGCAACTGATCGAAGCTAAAAATAATTACTGTAGTCTGAAGTGGGAATATGATGCTAGTGGTCGTATTGTAGCGGAATGGCAAGATGATAGTAAGCTCAGTTATAAGTATGATATTTTAGGTAATCTTACGGCAACTTCACTATCCAGAAAAGAAGATGTTAAATTTATCTTTGATCATTCTGTGGAATCTGAGAATTCACCCTTCTCCTCAGTAAATGGAAATTTCAATTCTTTGTTGATAAAAACAACCGAAGGGTTGAAACCTCTGGACAATTATGATCCTCAGGTTTATGTGCAAGGCTTTATTGTCAGTAAGTTTGAAAGGCCAACTGATACAGTTACAAATATTTTGAATTTATTGCCGAATAGTAGCTGTTCACTTGCCAGAGTTAATCATTCCGGCAAGGTTAATAAAAATATCTTTAATGTTCATAACTTTTGTAAGAGTGATTCAGATCAGTTTCTTGCCTTCTTAATTTATGACCCCGCTGATAGTCTCCTGGGTAAGCTTAACTCGACGAGTAAGCTTGATAGTCAGATTCCTGGCAAAGAAGTTATTGAGAATAGAATCGTTGATAATGGCAATATATCCCGTGGTTATACCTCTTCTACAGGTCGTGTTGAAGAAGTTGGAGGGGAGGGGGCACAGAGGATTCGATACCATTATAATTGTCAGCAAAAGTTGATAAAAATAGAAAATCTAAAAGTAGAAAAAGGTGTAGAGAAATTTCAGGATGTGATTCGGTATCAATACGACCCCCTGGGGCGATGTGTAAGAAAGGAAAATTATGATGGTTGTGTCAGATTCTTTTGGTCTGGTGATACGCTTATTCAACAGCTTAAGAATGATGATCAAAGTAAATGAAGTATTATTTCGTAAAGGCTTATAAGTTGTCTGTGATATAGGGGGTTAACTCGAAAGCTTGAATACGTTAATTTACGTAAGTTTTTACAGCAGTATTGCATTTTGAGATAAATCATATTCAGTGCTTCTTTACATGAAGGCAAGTTGCTGTCCTTTTTAGCTTATATAAGTCTATGCGGGTTAAATTGCTAGATAGGGCTTTCGGCAACATAAAGGGCAATAGCTTTAGTGTGTTATTTTCCATAAATAATGAAAACTCACTTTCTGAAGTCTTGGCTATCCTGCCAAGGTTGTCGGTAGTCATTGCTTATCCGCCCTGGAAGTAGCAGATTACCATGCGTAGCCTGAAACCTATTTATATTTAATAACCCTCGAAAGTCCCAGCTATGGGGCTCAGCACCCAACCGACTGTAACAATATGTTAGAGAGCTTACTAAGCCTGAGGTTATTTGAGTCGATAAATTATTTAAATTTCTATGAGATCATCAATATTTTGATGCTCATATGAGCGAATAAGTAAGTGGTACGGCGGTGCACTTCTTGCGGGCTTTTAGGTCGTTATACGATAGAGCGAAGGCTTTAGACGATAAATGTGAGTTTCTTTTGTTTCTTGCCTTGAATCAATTCATATTAGCTGAGATGAATAGGACTTTAGATATTTACAGCTCCTTTTATTAGGAATGATTATCTTTTTCCTTTAATGGCGTTAGGTCTTTGAAGTGGCTCTTCTGTTGATGTGGCTGGGTAGTGTTCCTTTTTTGTAATTATTGGCCGCAATCAAAGTTTATTTGGCAGGATGCAGGGCTGTTTCATATACGACTATATATTCCGAAAAAAAATATCGTTATTACTTTACAGAATAGAAAAAGCTGGTACCTTAGGGTCAGGATTGCTTAATTATACAGGATTAACAGTTTGTGATATTGGTTCTGAAGGTGCCTTATTAAATAGCATTTTTATGTATATGGATGATGAGAGTATGGCTGATGGATAGTGTGTTTGCCTGTAGTCTCTAATTGGGGTAAGAATCATCGTGTGATCAATTCTCACTATTGGGTAGTAGCCACCTGGTATATTACTCAGATCAAGTGAAGAATTAACTTATTAGTAGTGTTTCCAGTTAATCTGGATTTTATTTAGGTTTTATTCAGCTTCCGCTATGGCGTTTTTTCACCTTCCTCTGAGGTGGTTGGGCTACCCAAGATAGTACTCCTGAAGTTTCTTTTAATAAGTTAGTAATCCGCACAGTGATTTTTGAGTTTGGTATATAGTTTTACGCTTATTCTGCAATTTAAAATGAACTGTAAAAAGAAAGTATCTATCGTATTTTACCCTGGGGCACACTCATTAGATGTAATGGGGCCCGCAGAAGTGTTTTCGCTGGCAAATCAGCAGCTAAAGGATAGGGGTTTTAGTTGTGATGATCAGTATGAGGTTGAACTCTTAGCCGAAGATGGAGATACCAAGGAAATCTCATCAGGTTTAAGGATATGCTCAGATAGATGTTTTACTGATTCAAGAGGAATTCATACTCTCCTTGTGAGCGGTAATCTTAATGCTGCTGATGATTTGAATATCAGTGAATGTTTGAGTAGATGGCTTTCTCTTCAGTCTGGTTTAGTTAAGCGTATAGGCTCTATTGGCAATGGAGCTCTGATTCTCGCAAAAGTAGGTTTGCTAAATGGTCGGCGTGCCACTACCCATTGGAGATATATTGATCAGCTGAAGAGATTCCCAGAAGTGGATGTCGATTCAGAATCTGTATTTGTCAAAGATGATCATATATATACTTCTGCAGGTGTTAGTGCGGGGGTTGATATGGCTTTGGCAATGGTAGAGGATGATTTTGGTCGGGGTATTGCTTTAGCTGTTGCTCAATTAATGGTCTTATATCTCAAGAGAGATGGAGATCATAAACAGAGTAGCACTTATCTTATGAGCCAGTTAAAGAGTGATCGTTTTTTAGAGCTGGTGCAATGGATTCATAGTAATTTGGATAAAACTTTATGCGTTAATAGTCTCGCGGAAAAGACATCTATGAGCCCGAGAAACTTTGCTCGCTGCTTTACTCGGGATATGGGAGTAACTCCAGGTCGATTCGTTGAGAAAATTCGCATTGAAAAGGTTTGCCAGCTTTTAGCAACTCAAGCGTTAACTCAGGAGCGTATAGCTACTATCTGTGGTTTTAAGTCTCAAGAGCAGCTTAGAAGGGCATTTCGCCGAAATAAGGGTATGTTGCCGAGGGAATACCGTCGAAAGTTGTCGTGAGATAATTTATGGGACAGTCTATTCGGTAGGGCTGTCTCATTTTTAGAAAAGATATTTTTATCCTTGGTTACAAGATATAGATAACATTTTCTATTAGAAACTTCTGTTCTTCTTGCCTTGCCTTGCCTTGCCTTGCCTTGCCTTGCCTTGCCTTGCCTTGCCTTGCCTTGCCTTGCCTTGCCTTGTGCAGGTATCTCCACTAGATTTGCATCTGGGAAAAAATCTTTTAGCTGGCTTATATTCTTACTCGATAATTCACACAGCTTGGTTCTCTCCATTATATAACCTTACTAGGGCTGATTGAGTCGCTCCCATGAATAGGAATTAATTTGTTGTGTTAACTAGAAGCTCTAATTTTTACGGGTAGACTGCGAGCTTCTCGGTCTCTATTAGGGCCAAGCTGGTAACAATTGGTAAGTGATATAGCATAAAATCATATCCCGATATATATAGGTGTGGCGAAAAAATAGTGATAGATTTGTGGCTAAATAAAATTAGACTCATGAACAGGAGCCCTTTAGTGGTGTAGATATTCTGGGAATCTAATATTGTTGGTGCGTTGTGGGAGTCGCGATCATACCCTTCGCAATATTAAATTTCTGAAAAATTTATATTGTACCCTTAATTATGGTGGATATATTGAAAGTTAGATGTCTTAGAAGTGGGGAAAGCAGGTACCGCAGCGAGAAGTATGGTTAGAGTTTAATTTAAGATTTTCTGGTCTGACAATTTTCGACATCTAATCTTCAGTATTAATTGACATATAATTAGCTACTCAGTCTAAGCTTTTCTGTAAAAAAATGCCTGAGAGAATTTTTTGGACATCAAAAACAATCTTTCAAGGTGCGCAGTAGCGATTGCCATTTAGTATGCCTCTCAGCTTGCAGATATACTTACTTTACCTATTAATGGATATGCTTTTAAGGAATACAAATTATTAGCTCTAGCCCTATTAGTTGCACTCGCTTATGAACCAAAGCTCCTCTTGGGCATTTGTGCGCTTGGAATAGCCCATGTCAATAAAACTGATAGATCTGATTATCCTGGACTACCGGAAGTTGATATATAGTGGCCTAAATAGCTTAAAACCGCCCATATAGAGTGGCGGTTCGATGTATAGGATGGAGAAGTAAGATGGACTATCAATCTTCTAAAAGCCCGGTACTTAATCTGTGGGGGCGATTTGGCGGCTCGGCATTGGGCCGCTGGCTGGTATCTAAATTGGTGGCACTTAAGGCGCCGTATTTTCGTTCAATCAAGCCACGTTTCCTGGAGTTATCACCGGGTAAAGTGGAGGTTTTACTAAATAAGCGTTGGATCGTGACAAATCATATCGGTACTGTACACGCTATCGCTATGTGTAACGCCGCTGAATTGGCTGGCGGTGTTTGTTTGGATGTGTCTTTGGATCGACGCTTTCGCTGGATACCAGTGGGGATGGAAGTCAAGTACTTAAAGATGGCGAAGACTAATCTGCGAGCCGTTTGTGAGTATCCAGGGTATAAAACCATTGAGGCTGGCGACGTTGTTATGCCTGTGAGCGTTATTGATACTAATGGAGAGGAAGTATTTCATGCCGATATTACCATGCGTGTATCAGAGCGCCCCAGCGCGAAGTAGTAGAGTTGTCATTTGAGGTCAATTATTGGAGTGTTTACAAGGGGAATTGCCTTACTTTGAGCTTGAATATGGAGAAGAGTATGCCGGCTGGGAGACGATGAAGTGTGCTCTACTCATAAATCTCGTAGAATATTTCTCTGTTCAGTCTTGATGTATTTGGAGGGTTTATGAGATTGGCTTGGCAGATAGAAAAGTCGACATGCCTCTTTGGTGGTGAAAATAAAGCTGCTACGGAGCATGAGTTACACCGATCGGAAAGTACTGCCTTGGCGACTGATGATATTTATCAGGACCTTTCCGAGGTATTACAACTCGCAATTTCCAAGCTTGATGAAAATGTAAGTGATGCTTCTCTGTACTTCCTGATTAGTTGGGAGTCTGTATCTGCTTCTATGACTGTATCTGTAGTTGATGATAATCGGAGCAATGACTCTAAAGTAGTTGTGCACTGTCACTTTGCTGGACTGGCCTCCCAATATGATGCTGAGCCGAAGAGGCAGGAAGCTTTGGTTAAATGGTCGGATGAACTTAGATTTTGGTGTAAAGAGTATTTATCTACTGATCAAGGTTTTTCACAGTTTTCTCTGGTTGCATTGTTCGCGGCAGGCTCCAGAGATACTGCTGTGATTCTTTAAAATGTAGCTGAAAACGATGCTTATATAGTGTGAACAACTAGGGCGGGGAGGGGAGGCTTAAAATGCCTTCCCTGTACAAATAACATAGAAAATGGAGATTTCTATGAATGTTTACTATTTGTGTATTGGGCTCTTAGCGGCATTATCTGTAGTAGTTCAGACTTGATCTGACAGTTACCGGTTTTTCAGGAGGTGCTCTGTCAGGTCAAATTCAGTTTACGAGCTTTTCCTTCCAGATGCTTTTTCCATCTTCAAGAGTGGCTAACGGTGTTCGACCGCAACACTTCTTACCCTGATGGGTTCTCTCATTATTGTAATATGTGAGCCACTCGTCCAGATCCTTTTGTAACTCTTCTATTGATCCATAGATCTTGCGGCGTAATGAAGGTTGGTAGAACTCTTGTAGAATAGTTTTATGGAAGCGCTCACAGATCCCGTTAGTTTGTGGATGTCTGGCTTTTGTCTTGGTGTGTTCTATTTCGTTCACACTTAGATATAACTGGTAGTCGTGCTGTTCCAATTTGCCACAATACTCTGTACCGCGATCAGTTAGGATACGCAGCACCGGTAGATCATGTAAGGCATAAAACGGTAGTACACGGTCATTCAGGAGGTCTGCCGCAGTGATTGGCGTTTTGGTGGTGTACAGCTTGCAATGAGCCACCTTCGCATAGGTATCGATATAGGTTTGTTGGTAGACACGTCCGACGCCCTTAAAGGTTCCTACATAGAAGGTATCCTGCGAGCCCAGATAACCAGGGTGTTGAGTATCAATTTCACCACAGGCTTCATCATCATGCCGTTTTCTCTCCAAAGCCTGAACCTGTGACTCCGTGAGGATCAGTCCCTCCTCAGCGACCTTGGCCTCAAGTGCCTTTAATCGCAATTTGAAGTTAGCTAGGTCATGCCGTAACCAGATACTCCGAACGCCACTAGGGGACACAAATACACCGCGTTTACGCAGTTCATTGGAAACTCGAACCTGCCCATGGGCAGGCTCTTGGAGGGCATAAGTTAACACTGCCTCTTCAATGACTGTGTCAACACGGTTCTTGTGGTTGGGTACACGCCGGTTCTTCTCAAGAAGGGCGTCCACGCCACCACTTGAAACGGCTTCCTTGTACCGATAGAAAGTGTCTCTCGATACACCCAGCATCTTACATGCTTTGGAGATATTTCCGAGTTCTTCTGCCAGATTTAGCAATCCGGTCTTGTGTTTGATGATGCGATCATTAGTATGGATCATGGGGTTTATCCTTGGTTTTGCTTTTAGGTTTAGGCACCTTCATCAAAACCGGTAAACCCCTCTTTTTCAAGAGGATGTGTCAGATTTGGTCTGAACTAATACACATTATCCCTTCTGCTCGGCGCCTTGGTTACTGTTGGGCGCGGTAAGTATGAGGTTTTAGTTGGGCATTCTTTCGACCCCGATAATACCCTACACAAATGGGTAAGGGCCCATGCAAATACAGCAGAATATGCTCCCCTTTTGATGGTACTTATTTACTTAGTGAGCTTAGGGCAGTCTTCTACCTGGGTTTGGTGGTTTGTTATTCTGCTGACCGCCTGTCGATTTCTTTTTGTTGCAGGCATCTTATTTCCCTCCACTATGGCAAAGCCTAACCCAATGCGCTTCTTGGGTGCCGTAGGCACTTATATCTTTGGATTGGGGCTTTGCTTGGCGCTGGTGCAGCAAGCCCTGAGGTTTTGAGTTGGTTGCAAGCGCTTTCAAACCTTATATTGGTTGGTGCTTAAACTGATCAAAATCGATTGGTCTATCGATAGCTTTTAACTTTTTGCCAGCCGGCAAAAACTGTTTACGATCCTGGCTGTATAAAAAACAACCTAACAAGTTTCCCTACAGGGTGGTTGACCGAATGCGACGCTTGTCGCACACTAGCCCTGACTGTCACACGGGAAGATAAAATGAAAAAGGTAAAACCGTCCCCATCAGAACTTGCGCTATTGAAAGCCCTTTGGAGGCAAGAACCGCTGAGTGCCAGAGAGTTACATGATCGGGTGGGACCTGAATTGGGTTGGTCATACTCCTCTACTCGAAAGACACTAGATCGGATGCGGGATAAGTCGTTTGTGGCTCAATCTGAGATCCATGGAATCCATGTTTATAGCCCTGCGATTGAGAAGGTGGAAACTCTGGCGTCATATGCAAAAGATTTCGCTGAAAGAGTATTAGAGCTTGATGGTCCCTTTCCTGTGTCGATGTTTGCCGGCAGTAAGTTAATGAGTGATAAAGATATCGAGGAGCTTCAGGCAGTACTCGATTCCTGGCCTGACTCTGAGCCGGTCAGCAAGGATGGTGAATAGGCTATGGCCGAGATAGTCTCTACAGTTCTACCATTTGCACTGGATTTTCTAGCTACTTCTTTCTTCTCAATATTGTGGGCGGGGTTGGTTTTTATTGTTATTTGGCTGGCAACAGCTAGAAATAAAGACAGCTTTAATGCGATATACCATTGGCGAAGTTTCTGGTTGTGTGCAATGGTTGCTGCCGGTTCCCCATTTTTTCTTGCGCAATTGAGCGACCAGTTAACGTTGGGTATTGCTCCGGATCTGAATTTTGAATTACCGCCAGCTTATGAGGCTACCTCTATACCACCAATTAACATAGTTCTGCATGAGTATGTATCGACCTCTTTGAGTTCTGTTGAATTACTGGCTTTTCTTTGGTTGCTTATATATCTGTCCGGGGTGTTTTTTACCTTATCTAAAGTGGTATTGAGTCAGTTTTTCTATGGCAAGAAATTGCGTTTAATAGCAAATAATAAGCTTTCTGTTGTTAAATTTGACCAGTTTTTTACTTCATCTCAAAGTGATTTTCTAATCGGAAGTAAGACACAGGTGTTTATAACACACTCAACGATTACACCATTTGTGATGCAGCTATTCAGTCGTAAATTGGTGCTTCCCTCCTATATTTTATCAATGAATGAAACGGAGCGTCATCTAATCATTGAGCATGAAATTATGCACTTGAAAAGGCTTGACCCCTTGTTGATTCTGATTGTGCATATATTTACTTGCATCCTATGTTTCAATCCCTTCTTAGGTTGGATGAAGTCTCGATTCAGTTGGGCGATAGAGTTGGGGTGCGATCGCGAAGTTCTAAAGTCATGTAAGCGAGAATTGCACCGTGTTTATGCACAAGCAATGATTGACACTCTTCGACGGAACTCTTCACAAAGAACAAGTGACTGGGTTGTAGCTTTCTCTTTCTCTGGTGGTACGAGTCAGGCTCCTTTTTTCCGACGCAGACTTTTGAATATTATGGAAGCCTCAAGGGCGGGGTCTAATAATGGCGAATTAGGTGTCTATTTACGCGCTATGTTGTTCTGCAGTTTTTCAACCATTTTAATACTCGGAGGGCTACTGTTAAAACCGGGATTAACAATGGCTTCAGTGGAGATTACCAAATTGACAGTTCCGGTTGAGAGTGCCCGTATTAGTAGCCCTTTTGGTGATTTCAGTAAAATTCGCAAAAAACCCCATGAAGGTACTGACTTTGCGGCACCGATTGGTACTCCGGTGGTTTCAGCTGAAAGTGGTGTTGTAATAGTCTCTACTGATGATTATAAGCATAAAAATTATGGGAAAATCATAATTATTGATCATGGTAATAATACGAAAACTCTGTACTCCCATTTAAATGAGCGGGAGGTTGAGGCAGGGCAGTCAGTACGTGCCGGCCAGGCGATAGGAACTGTGGGTATATCAGGGCGTGTAACAGGGCCACATCTTCACTTTGAACTTATCAAAGAAGGCAAGCGAATCAACCCAGACACTTTGCTTGCGAAGTAAGGGGGGAGTGTGATTTATTACTTAAGAAAAGTAGGGTTACCTGTGAGGCGATTAACTATTTTCTTTCTGATCGATATCTGGAGGATGGCTTTGTTGCTGGTTCTTTTATCGATTCAATCACTGGCGATAGCAGGGCCGTTATTGGAAAACCATTCCAATGTTAAATCGGTACAATATGATTTATCTTTTACATTGCCCCTACTCAATGATCTATCCTTGGTACATCAAGATGAAGGGATGCAGCGTAGGGAGGTGGCCCCTCCATATAGAGTTGAGGAAGAATATCTAGAGCGCACAAAAAAAGTTCAACTAGCTAAAAACCAAGGGATTTTATCACTATTGGTGGATAGTGGAGTCGATCGTGCAGAAGCGTATAAAATAATTCAGGCTTTGTCGGGACATGTCAATGTCAGTATCCTACCAGTTGGTAAGGAATTTAACTTAACAATAGGTACCACTGGAAAGCTTAATAAGCTTACCTTGGTTGTTGGCTTTACAGAGAGTTTGGAGTTGGTTAGAGATGGAGACAATTATAGAACTAATCAATTTGAATCTCCTGTCGATACCAGGAAATACTACGTTAAAGGTGAAATTTCGGGCAGTTTATACCAAAGTGGAAAAGAGTCTGGCCTATCTAATTCTGTGCTCACAAAACTAAATGAAATATTTAGTTATTCCGTAGATTTTCAACGGCAGATTCGAGCAGGTGATCAATTCTCTGTTTTCTATGATACCTTGTTCAATAGCCAAACTGGAAAGGAAAAACTAAATAGAATTTTATTTGCTGAGCTTATTCTTAGTGGAGAAAAGATAAGCTTATATCGGTTTTCTACTGAGGGACCTCAGGGGGTGGATTATTTTTACCCTGATGGCCAAGGCTCTAGAGGGTTTCTAATGCGTACTCCGTTAGAGAATGCAAGGTTGTCATCTTATTTTGGGCGCCGCAAGCACCCAGTCCTAGGGTATACCCGAGTACATAAAGGTTTGGACTTTGGAGCCCCTTTGGGCACGCCGATATTGGCTGCAGGTGATGGTATTATTGAGCGAGCTTCTTATTTTGGTAGTTTCGGCAACTATATTCGTATTCGCCATGGCTCCGGGATAAAGACTATTTATGCGCACCTTAAGGGGTACGCGAAAGGAATTAGTAAAGGGGGAAGAGTAAAACAGGGGCAGGTAATCGGTTACCTTGGCGCTACAGGTCGTGTGCAGGGGCGTCACTTGCACTATGAGATTCATAAAAATGGTGCGGCTGTTGATCCATTAAGGCTTGACCTCCCTATTAGTAAGGGGCTGGTAGGAGATTCTTTAAATCAATTTTCTCAACAGGTTCAAAAGATTCAAGATGAATTGATAAAGTACGCTCAACCAAATCAGTTTGATTCATAATTAAGCTTTTCTTTATCTTTTTTATTTCTCTCTCACCTTATTATATTCAGGGTTTAACTGACTTACATTTTGTTGGTAGCGAATTTTTTCTTAAAGCAATATTGAGTATAAAATTAAACTAGGTTAAATATGATTAGAGCTATTCTGCTGATAGCCATTCTGGTGCTGTCTAATTCACTAATTGCAGAGCCCCTCATTACCAAGGTTTCTGAATCTTTTGAGTTAAGTGGATCTAAAATATACACAGTTGACTCTGATATTCTCAAACGCAAATACGACTTGTACGTGAAGTTACCATCAGGTTACTCGAACGATGACAATAAAAGTAAGACCTACCCGATAATTTACCTTAATGATGGGCCTCATACATTTAAGGTTGCCTCGGGTGTTACACACTTTAAGGATATGGATAAAGCCATCGTAGTTGCTATTTCATTCGCTCACGGAGAAAACGGGCAGTATAGTCGAGTTCGAGATCTCACGCCCGTAGTCGATAGTGGGTGGAAGCGTTATACAACTGGTGGAGCCAGTAAGTACTTACAGTTTATTGAAAAAGAAGTAATGCCCTTTATTGAGGGGAGCTTTAGGGGGGATCCCACACGTAGGATTCTTTCAGGTCATTCATTGGGTGGATCTTTTGGTGCTTGGGTATTACTTACCAATCCGAAGTTGTTCTCCACTTATATCCTGACAAGTCCTTCTCTTTGGTTTAAGGATGAAATGATCTTTGATTTGGAGGATAAATATGCAAGCTATAACAACACACTGCCTGTAAACGTCTATATTGCCACTGGCGCTTTGGAGACAATACAAAAGAGCCACATGCGTAATGATATGGTAGATGGGCATAAGAGATTTCTTGCTAAATTACAGTCGCGTAATTATCGTGGATTAAAGCTTAGTGGAGAGGTGGTGAGCGGTACGGACCACTATTCCACTTTCCCTGTGGGCTTGGCAATAGGTTTAAGGTGGGTATATCAGGATTTGTGGGCATTATAATAATTATCGCGGGAGAAGAAGAGCTATAGCTGCCCGCGACAAATGATAGATCTGTTATGCTATTGGAATTATGCGCGTTTGCCACTTTGTCCGGTCATTACTGCCGCGCCAATCATATGGGCTAAACGTAGAGCTTCAGGGACATACCCAGTGTCAGTGGTTTGCTCTAACACCTGGGCGGCAATCCCCGGTTCACATCCCTGCACTTGAAAATGGAAGTTATTGTAGTTATGGATACTCCCAGCTTTCATCAGGGTCTCTTTACGCAGTAGATAGTCAGGAAAATTTTGCAGCGCTTTATCAATGGCTTGAATGTCTGGTGGTTTTCGCATTAACGCGATACAAGGGCGCTGTAAGATATCGGCCAGCTTGGGTAGATCAATAATATTGAAACCACCCACTGCTACTCCATCGGTCAATACGACATTTACCTGGCTGTAGAATTTACTTTCTTTCAGCAGTGTGGCAAGAGTTTCTGTAGCTTCTATCCCATCTTTGCTTACCTGCCCCCAAAGCATTCCCTCAAAGCGAGTTTTGGTGCAGACAATACCGCTTACTTTTACCGGCGCGCCCCTTCGTTTTTCAAAAGGGGCGTCATCAAAACCGATAACTCGGATCTGCTTCCTTAATCGTAATAATTCTGCCAGAGGCTTCATTATTTCTTGTTGCCCTGAAGAAATAAGTAGGGAAATAACTTTAGTTTTTCCTCATGGCTTAATGATCCCATACGACGGATATTATTTTCTGGAATACTCTCTGGATCTGGATATAGATCAATCATTTTTTCCAGGTTTTCTTCTCTCAGCAGGTGTAAGATAGGATAGGGTGCGCGATTAGTTAGGTTTTCCGCATCGGCGGCTGCAGTGCCAGCAAATTGATAATCTGGGTGGAAGCTGGCTAATTGATAGGTGCCTACATAGTCGTTGCGTTCCAGTAACCACTCTGCTAAATCCAGGAACTGGTTGTAGTCGCTGAATTTCCCTAGGTGATTAGGGATAATCAATAAGGTGGTAAGCAATTCAGATTCCGAAGTGGTATCGAGCCGACGTAACTCCGTCAATAGATCACTGAGTAGCGCCTCGTCTCCTGTGGCAGGACTCACCTTGAGTCGAATTTGCCCTGCACGCAGAGGTTTGCGTGCGAAAGGGCAGAGGTTGAGACCGACAACCACATCAGTAAGCCATTGTTCTACCGCCTGAGTAACAGCTTTTTCCATTTGACTGCTTACCACATAAGATCATCGGGGATCTGAAAGTCTGCATAGGGATCATCTTCATCTACCACTGCTGAACTTTCAGCAGGCCTGATTACGATATCGCTATTGCGCTCCGCAATTTTCTCGGCAATAACCCGTGGAACCAGCTCAAATTGTTCTCCCTGGACAACAATCATCAGGCGCCCCGCAATCAAGTGATCCCTTAATTCTTCGCTGACATAGATGGTTTTGATTTTTTTGTCAAAAGTGAAGTTATAAGTAATTTCACCAGAATAAGGTTGGCGATTTTTTTCCACCAATTGCTTGATTTGCGCGGCAATAGCTTTCTGCTGTGCAGCCGCATCGCGCTCAGCATTGAGGGCGCGATCACGAGCGGCTTTCTCTGCTTGAGCCTTTTGTGCTGCTAGCTTTGTTTCATCAATCTGGGGTTGTGAAGACTTCTTCGCAACTTTCTGTTGCTTCCGTTTATCTTTGCTGATTTGTTTGGCTTTCTTTTTATCGACAAGTCCTGCTTGGAGTAGTTGGTCTTGCAATGAGGCCATAGTCTCTTCCCCGTGAAAGTCTAAAGTTTTGGCAGCCTTTACAGGCATGCCTGATCAAATTTTCACCAACCATATGGGTTGATAGTTTGTGAGGATATTTTACCCGAAGATGGTCCAACTACCGCTAAAGATTTTTATGGTGTCCAAGGCTTGCCGGAGGTGGCAGTTGCGATGATTTCATCGGGTTCCTTGCCGTCACTCAGCATTTGAGCACCCCCTGGAATTACCAGGGCTGAGCCAGTAGCAATAGCCACCCGCTTGCCACTGGGAGTATCAATGTTGCAAGAGGATACCCTCAGCTGCCGGCCGCGGTGGAGTACCTGTGCCTCCAGAATCAAGTCGCCACTGTTGAGCTTGGCTGGGCGAGCAAAGCGGATATGCATGTCCAGAGTAGCGAATATAGATCCTGCAGGCAGTGTGGAGTAGACTGCGCCTCCCATGGTGAAATCTGCGGCCCATGCCAAAAGTCCACCATATATAGAAAGGGTCCCATTGGAGAACCAGGGAGAGGAGGGCATAGTCGAGATACAGCGACCATTTTCAACCTCTATTGCGCGGTAACCTGTGAGCATCCAGATAGGGTGAGTTCGCCCCTCACTAATCGTGGTTCTCTGCAATTCGATAGGGACTTGCTCCGGTAAGTGTGCCATGTCGCAAAAGAACGTTTTTGGAGGAGGGCGAAGATAAGGGTCAGGTGTATCTGTTGGTCCCAGGTCGGGAATTGGAAGCTCCTGATCTGGGTTGACTGGAAAGTCGGCAATAAGGCAGCGAGTGCTACCGAAAGCGAGGGTTCTCCCCTCCTGATCGTTAATCTGAATACTGGAGAGCCCCACCTGGTTACCTGAATGAACGGTCGTAGCTCTACCAACAATATTTTGTGTACTGCTAGTGATGGGTCGAATAAAGCACATATTTAATTCTGATGTGCTCAAGACTTTACCAGCGGGCAAAGTTGTCCATATTGCGGAGGCCAAGGGGGCGTCTGCAAACATTGCATAGATACCACCCCAATAGATCCCTGTCCCATCAGCTAGCCAAGGCGTAATGGGCATAGAATAGGTGGCCTTACCAAGGCCGGCCTCGGTGGGAGTCATACCCGTTAGTCGCCAGAAAGGGGGCCCGGGTAAGCTGCCGCGAATGTAACGTTTAAATGTATCAAGGCCAGGTTGCTGCAACGCCCTGAGGTCACAGATGGCACCACGATGGACTTCGTCGGTGATATTGGTCATCCCCCAGCCTCCAGTTGCTTCTAGGACAAGGGTAATGTGAGGGTTTGTTGGATGCGAAAAAGGGAGAAAGCTGCGGAAGAGTCTTTTACCCTAACAGCGCAGCTATCGATCGGCGGATACTGGTTATGGAGCTAAGTTGGGTAGTTTGGCTACGATATGGGTATTCGGGATAGGCTGCCCTTCCATAAATAGGTTTATCGCATCCTGGACTTCAGGGGAAGCCATTAATAAATTATGCCCTGCATTTTCGACTGTTATTTTAGTGGCGTTTTTGAACCCTGAAATGGCTTCATATTGACCTTCCAGGTAAGTTCTTCCGTCCAAGGTCCCGCTAAATAGTAATACCGGAATATTGCTGACTGGATTTTCCCGAAATTTATCCCCAAGATCCAACTCTGGCGCTAAATTATCGTAGTGCAGAGAGAAATTTAGGTAGTCTTTCAGTAGAGATTTTTGTGCCTGCTCTACAACCTTTGCTTTACGCTTCATATCAATTCCAGAGGCTATATCCATCGCCGTAGGCATCGGGCGCAGGGATATGGGTATGCCTGGTTGCAGAAATTCATCGGGGAAGTAACGTCTGGGCACTTTGTCGAAACTTAATGTAGCTCCTTGGTCCAAATCGCGATAAAACCTGAGTAGATGGCTGACACTTTTAGGGTCCGCAATGAATGCCGAGGCTAGTTGTTGCATATCCCTACGCTGTAGGAGGGATTCGACTTCCCTGCCATCCCGTTGAGGGATTTTAATTTTCAATGGTTGTGACTCAAGTTTTTTATGGACTCGGCTTATAAGTGCTTTAATATCTGGATAGGCTTTTTTTGCTGCGGGTTGCTGATTGATTGCCTGTTGTAGACGGTTTAGATAGTAATCTGTTCGGGCGGGCAGCTTGATGGTTTGGTCCAAACCCTCTGCACTGGATAAAATTAGCTTATCAATAGAACCTTCGATCTCCTTTATCGCTGCCAAAGAGAGATGGCTTCCATAAGATGTTCCCCACAATACTATTTTCTCTGCACCCAAATGGCTCCGCATGGCATCAAGATCTCGGGCATTTTCGAGAGTATTATAGGCATTTAGGTTTACACCAGTAAGCTCCCAAAAGTGTAAGCACTCTTTTAGGGCTTTGCGGTGGTAGTTGATATACTGGGTATCGGTGATTGGTTCAAGGGAAGGTACAATTTGCTTGGATTCACAATTGGGAAGGTCATTGGAACGGCCGCTACCACGTTGATCTAATGCGATAACATCACCAAATTGTCGCAACGCCATAAACATATCAAAGCGATAGTTAACGGTCGTAATTCCTGAGCCACCAGGGCCGCCTGCCAGGTAGATTATTGGTGGGCCCACTTTCTTTCCAGTTGCAGGAAACCTTACATATTGGAGGGTGATATTACGGCTATCTTTCTTAGTGCGATCTTCTGGTACCTCAATAAAGCCTTGATAGCCCTCTGCAGTTTGTTTGCTCCATGTAGTAAAGGTGTGCGGCTTTTCATTGTTAATGGACTTTGCTGATCCGCTGACAGGGCTCAGTGATAGCATTATTATTAGCGGAGCGAAAAGATGTGCTTTTTTGGCATTATTTTTCATTGTTTCGATACTTCCTTATTGTCGAACTTAGGCGAATGTTATTGTTTTAGATTGGGCTCTTATTTTCAAGTGGATAAAAATTTTATTCGAGAGATCATGGGGCTTTTCTCGATATAGATACCCCGTGAATATCGGTAATATAAGCTATTAACCTCTCACTAGGGATTTCGGTTTAATTAACACATAGGTAAACCACCGCCTCTGGCGGTGAGACTTGACAGGGCTCTGCCGTTCCGGCGTGCAGAGTAAAAATATGGCCTCCATGAACCGGCAAGTTCTATAAGGAGGCCATATACGAGATTGGCAGTGCCAAGCTCACGTGAAACATTATTGCAGGTACCACGTGGTGTTTGTGCCCAAGTATCGAAAGAAAGCGTTATTTGGGACATTAAGGCGGGAGATTGGAGCAATATTTCGAGACTTATGTCGTCAAAAGGGCATTGAGTTGGTCGAGGGGTACGCAATGAAGGATCACATCCATATGTTGTTAATGATTCCTCCGAAGTTCAGTGTTTCCAATACGATTGGGTTTCTGAAAGGGAAATCTGCGATCCAGATATTTCGGAAGTACAAGCATGTACAGAGAAATTTCACAGGAAGACACTTTTGGGCTCGGGGCTACTGCGTGAGTACAGAGGGGCTTGATGAGCGGGTGATTCGAGAGTACATCAAAAATCAAGAGGTTGAAGAGCGCCGCCAAGAGCAGATGCGACTGGCAGGGTTGTAACTAGCCCCCTCTGGGGGCTTTCACCATACCACCCGCTATGCGGGTGGTTGCTGATTAGGCTGTCAGACAGAAGTCCGAAAAATAGTAGGTGGATGTTTAAACCCCAGTACTAATGGGCTTATGGGGTCCGTGCAAGCTGATAATCAATGACAGGCAATATTGCAACTCTATGAAAGCTAGCTTTCCTTAAATTCACTATATAGCAATTAAGCTCTTGCTCTAAAATAACTAAAAAATGGTTCTACGCCTGGGGTGGCAAGTGTTCAGGTATTATGGGTTGTTATATAAAATCATTATGCTCAGATTCATGGGGCGCCTCTGATGTAGATATTTTACCTGAAGTAGGGTGTCTGAGAGCGAATCGTATGGCGACTAGAAATTCATCATCCCTAGATAATAGCTTTGGTAAAGTGAGGCTATAGTGTCAATGAAAAAATGCCAGCTATAACAATAAGGATAGCCTTTTTATCTTTGGTTTGTTCATCACGCCTATGAGATTTTTATAAATTTTAGTGGTTGTATATCGTTGATATAACAGACCTTTGTATTGATAAAACTGTCATCTAGTAGTTCATATTATTATTGCTCTTACATTCTCGTTCTGTATAGCAAGCCAAGTCCTAAATGGCAGTAGTTGGAAATGAAGTGCCATGATTTGCTTCTGGAATAAGAGCAGTCAGGGGCTTATCTCTAGCCTTCTTCAATGATTAATTTTTTTTGAGGCTGCCTTGCTCCCCTTACCATGTCGTTGCGAGTTTGGCTTTTTCCTGGAGTTTCTATGGCACCAACTCCAATAAACACCTTTCGGTGATTAGAGCTGAAAGTAGCTTTCATATTAAAGATTCTTGCACGATCGTGCCACACCGATAGACTGCTGAGTATATAGTTATCAAAGCCGCTTAGCCTGGTAAGCAACATATATGTGCCAAATAGCCCGCCTAGAGAGTGCCCTATAAACGTGTGTCCACTGTCAGATAGGCGATATGATCTTGCTAGGAGGGGCAAAATGACGTCATGAATAAAAGTGGCATACTCATAGGCCTTGCCAGTTAAATATTTCCAGTTTTTATCGCTGATGGGGGTAAAGTCCCGAATACGGCTGGCATGATTTTTGACCCTTTTGAGTAAGATAGTCCAACTAAAATGACTTCCTGCAGTTTGCCAAAATCCATCGGCACTTGAGTTGTACCTGAAGTGGCCTGAAAGGCTGAGTCTGCATCTGTCATAAGCACTAAAGGATATCGTTAGTCGAGGGTACTTTCGTAACTCTTAGGTAACTTAACGTAAAGTGAATAGGACCTAGTACTGATAGGATCTTTAGCTCCAGGCTGCTGCTTCGAGGAATTTGGAACGGTGAGATGTCTGCGTTCACTGAAAGTGAAGGGGCTGAACAAAGGCTGAGAGTGCAAAACAAGGTTGCTTAGGGCCCTCTCAGGGCTTTAGCACGGATAAAACGCTTGTACTTTTTGTATAGTGGCTTGACAGGCTCTATAAACGAAAGTGTCATTTTCTTTCCCAGTTGCGACTATGCCGGCGTGAACAAAAAGTCAGGAAAGTACTCTAGCATATAGAAATGATTCATCTTGAAAGCTGTTCGCATAAGATTTATTCAAAAGATAGCAATTTTTTTTGTAATAAGATAAAGAGTATGAAGCTCTCAATGTTTCTGTGGAAGTGTAAAAATCTACTTTACTACTACAAAAACGGAAGAAGTAAGTAATTCTATTTTTATATTTCGTAATGTAACTTTTTCATATCTACAATTATCCAAGTACTTGTTCCATTTTCCCCTCTTTTATTTTCCCTCCTTTTGAAGGTTAATAGTCTACGATTTGATTAGCCTTTAGGCGCTGAAGTTCATAGTAATACCTCTCTATGCTTGTAATTTAGGCGTTACTTTTTTCCAGTCACTGAAGGTGGTCGTTTATCGTATGTTTTTTGTCTACTCTCTGTGTTTTTAGGGGAAGTTAACTTTAGTAAAACTAAAGACTTATATCGGTTTAGCTAGTTGATACTCGATTTTGAAAAGAAGGCTGGTTTTGTACTACAAAAATAATTTGACCAAAAAATAATTGATCGATGGTTTGTTTTGTTCATTCTCTCTAGAGAGCCTCTGTAAGTTGTACTAAGTATTGCAAAATTTTCCAGAAGCTCAGGGAAACCGGTCGGTCACACGAGATGGTTTACTAGAAAAATGGAAAACTTTTATCAGGATGATGTGACGCAGTGGGTTGGTGAGTATGGATTGGATTTGAAACGTTACTTTTCTTCCCGAGTTAATCTATCTGATGTTGATGATCTAGTTCAGGAGGTTTTTATTCAGTTATATATTCGTATCAAAAAGTATGGAGGGCAAATCGAAAATCCAAGAATTTACATTTATGCCATGGCAAGAAATCTTTTGATTAGTCATGGTAGGCGTCAAAAGTCTAGGTGTGGAGGGTTACATGACTCTATTGATCACAAAGTCGATATTCCTTACATGATTAGTCCGGAACGGACGGTGATGGGAATACAGGCTTATACCCGAGTTCTGGAAGCTATTTTAGGATTGCCGCCAAGAGCTGGTACAGCTTTTCGCTATCATCGCTTTGAGGGAATGACTTATCAAGCAATTGCGGAGCAAATGGGAATCTCTAAGGATTCGGTTAAAGAGTTAATACAGCGTGCTTTGACCAAGGTTAGGCAGGTGGCAGAGGAAGCTCCTTGATGGCGCAAAATATGTCATATTGTGCTGTAGGTTGTGACCTTTTTTCGAGTAGATGTCTAACGGGACAACAAGCTCAACTAGAAATTTTTTGGTGAGTGATTCTGCTAGCGCTACGCCAGAGGTTTGGCTTTTTAGTTCTAACTGTTGCAGCTTCTAAATATTTAGTTAATAATTCTGCTTTAGCCCCCCAAAAAATCAAGTTTATTTTTTATCCCCCCTTTCTTTTAGCTCTCGCGTCTTAAATGTTGTTGAACCTGAAATAGGTTTATATCAGGTCAATAACCCAATAATACCGACAATAAAGAGAGACGTAGTGTGATGATGAAACCTGTCAAAAAGAAAACATTGATTGCACAAGCGATTTATCAATCTGGACATTCATGCCAAATTACTCCCTGGTACAGCTCCATTGTTGCCTCTTTGGCATTTGCAGTTGTTCCTACCATTTCCAGTGCCCAGGAGAGTGAAGAAGGTAAACACCCAAGACAGGTGATTGAGGAGATCACAGTTACTGCGCAGAAGATTGAAGAGAGTATTCAAGATGTGCCCATTGCAGTATCTGCACTCAGTGGTGACAGTATGGATGACCTTAAAATTGAGCGGGGGGAAGAGTTACTACGAGCTGTCCCAAATGCCAATTTTTCTAAATCCAACTTCAGCACCTATAACTTCTCTATTCGCGGTATAGGCACTAAAGCTGTTTCTGCTGCTTCAGACCCGGCGGTTGCTGTGAGCTTTAACAATGCTCCTTTAATTCGCAATCGATTATTTGAGCAAGAATTCTTTGATGTGCAACGGGTTGAAGTCTTGCGTGGCCCCCAAGGTACACTTTATGGCCGCAATGCGACAGCTGGCGTAGTTAATATGCTGCCAATTATGCCTGGAGATGAGTTTGCCTCTGAGATCAAGGCGGAGGTGGGCAGTTATAACACCAAACGCGCCAGCGGAATGTTTAATATCCCATTGGGGGAGACCATGGCGTTGCGTCTCTCTGGAGCCATGACTAAGCGTGATGGTTTTGACTACAACACTTATACCGGTAACGATGTTAATGACCGCGATCTATATTCTACTCGTGCAATCTTTGAGTGGGAGCCCAGTGAATCCTTTAGTGCCAACTTAATATGGCAGCACTTTGAAGAAGATGATCGGCGCTCGCGCACGGGCAAGCAACTTTGTACAAAAGATCCAGGCCGAACACATATTGGTGATACTGAACTAACAGGCTTTACGCCAGTGTTTTTTAGTCAGGGTTGTCTGCCTAGCTCGATTTATAGTGATGACGCTTACAGCGCACCCAATGCCCAGGGTTTTGCGAGCGTTTTGGCTACCGGGTTAATTGTCACGAGCTATGGCCAGGTTATTGACTGGTTTACTGACCCTTATGCGAATTCAACACAGTCGCGTGATCTTCGTAAAATTGAAACCAGTTATGATCCGGTATTTCGCGCAGAGAATGACTTAGTGCAACTGAACTTCGAATGGGGCCTGACAGACTCTCTCACATTTTACTCTCAGTCGACTTATGCTAAGGACGATTACTATTCATCCCAAGATTATAATCGTTATGTTTCAGATCCCATCTTTAATGATGGGGGTAATTTAGAACCTACACCGGGGGGAGTTTTTACTGATCCACAGTTGGGACCCTCTGAAGGACTGTTGGCGGTTGATATTAGTCGATCAGATAATAAGCAGTGGAGCCAAGAATTCCGATTGCAAACATCTTTTGATGGCCCTTGGAATTTCTCAGTTGGTACAAACTACTTAGATTTTAAAACCCAAGATGACTATTTCGTATTCAATAATATATTTAGCATGGTGGCGCAATATCTACATAATGCCGACCGCGATGAATATTTCAATTTAGTATTTCAAAACTGTACTGATCCAGAGGTAAATGTCGGTGCGGATTGTATTTATGTTGACCCTAATCCTATAGAAAACATTGATGAGGAAGGACATAACTATTTCTTGAGTCGAAATTTGGTGGAAGTTAATTCTTGGGCATTATTTGGTGAAACTTATTGGCAAATTAATGATGATGTAAAGCTAACTACCGGCCTTCGCTATACAAATGATCGCAAGCGCTCTACTCCGGTACCCAGTCAGCTGTTGTTAGGTACTTTTTATGATCCGGTAACGGGGGAAGTCTCCTCCGGTGAAATCTCAGGGGGGCTTGTCCATCGAGGCTATCCGGAAGGTGATCCGGTTACCCAGAACTGGAAGGAGTACACCGGGCGTGCAGTTTTGGACTGGAGAACGGATCTGCCTTTTACGGATGAAACCATGCTCTATATGTCCTTTGCCCACGGCTACAAAGGTGGTGGTACTAACCCTCCCCGAGCCGAGGTTGATCCAGCAATAGTACAGTTTCAGCCCCTGGAAGATTCTTTTGAGCCGGAGTTTGTCAACGCAATTGAGTTTGGCAGTAAGAACATTCTTTTTGATGGTAGCTTATCGCTCAATGCTAGCGCCTTTTACTACGATTATACCGACTATCAAGTCTCTCAAATTGTTGACAGAATTTCTCTCAATGAGAATTTTGATGCGGAAACTATGGGGCTTGAGCTTGAGCTGGCTTGGCAGCTTACAGATGCAACACGAATAGATATGAATTTAGGGTACCTAAAAACCCGAATTGCAGACGGAGAGGAATCTGTTGACGTGATGGATCGTACTCAGGGCAATGAAGATTGGGTACTGGTTCGTCCTAGCATCCAGGTGCCGTCTAACTGTATTGCACCTGTGGATTTAGTTGAAACGGTTATGGCAGCGCCTAATATTTTCGCTATTTGGTCGCTTTGTGCGGGTTCCGCCCAGTATGGTTCATTCTCTCCAGAAATCGAAGTCTCGGATGCATTGCGCCATGATATCAATTATGGAGTTGATCCCTACAACCCGCTAACCGATGCACCAAATGGGGGGCGTGGTTTTGCTGCTGATTTAAGTGGAAATGAGTTACCCAACGCACCACGTTTCACCGTTAATTTCGGAGTGGAACATACGATTCCTATTGAGAATTGGGATTTAACTCTACGAGCAGATTACTACCGTCAGTCGGAAAGTTATGCTCGTGTATATAATACTGAGTATGATCGTTTGAAGGCTTGGAGTAATCTCAATGCTTCAGTTAGCCTCAGCAATCCTGACTCTGATCTATATATGCAGCTCTACGTGAAGAATATTTTTGATGATGCGCCTATCACTGATATGTTCACTAATAGTGATGATTCAGGTCTTACTACTAATGTGTTTACATTAGAGCCTCGTATTGTTGGCTTAAGTGTTAGTAAAGGGTTTTGATTAATCCGGTGAAATCTGTGATTCATTGTTTAGATTTGATTGAATGAATATGTAGGTTGGTGAGAGGATTTCTTGCCAACCTATTTTTGCATTTTATAGATGTCTTCTGAAGTCTAGCGGTCTTGGCTTTAGGGGCGCTGCCAGTTTTCGTACTGCATATGAGTTTTGGGTTGCAAAAATAGTCATTGATTATTGTTGGTAGATATATAAATTAACTGTTTCCGTAATGCTAGTGTTGTTAGCATCTAGGGCTATTAATTAAGGCGGGATAGACTTAGAGGCTGTATAGGTGAAATGAGAGCTTGTTGAAATTACACTATTAATTTCCCTCTAGCTGTCTGAACCTGCGCTGGGAGTTTTGGCGCTGTTGAAGGTAGTTTTTCCATTTGGCTGATTCAATGATCTTATGAGGTCTCCAGCATATTCACCGGCTGTCATTTTAATAAGTCTATTTTTAATGAATATGGTATTGCTCATGCACTTATAGGATAAATCGTGATGTTCCATCTTGCTGAAAAAAATCAATTTATTTTCATCACTTACTTCTTGCTTTCAGTAAGGTTAAGAGCTTTTATTTTGCGCTTTGCTATAGTGAAGCGAATGTTGAAATTCCAGTATCGAGGTATCGGCGATAAATCCTGGAAGGCCAAATAATGGATTGATTGTATTTTATGGTTTATTTTATTGTTGGCTTTCATTTGTTAGTAAGCTCAGTTAAGTAGGGTGTCCAAGGTCATCCCTTTCAGTCAAATTTCCAAAGAATATGGGTTTTACTTTATTAAAATTCACATGCCTTGATTTAGTTAAAAATTCAATTTAATCGATAAAATGGATTTATAGGCAGATTAAGTAGTTGTGATGGAGGATTATGGGCTAGTAATGATAGTGCCACTTACGGTACATGGGGAAACCGGCTGCGTTATCGTTAGGAAACTCAGCCTCATCGGAAGCGATTTCCCCAATTAGCGTATTGGGCGGATATGTCCTTGCTCTTACAGTTCGTTATCAGCTTTTCTTATAAAGCGTCATAGACTTGAAATAACTTATGGAGCTCTGGTGTCGGGGCAATTGAATTGCCGGTTGGCACCAAAAGATAAGATGCGCCAGGTCGGGAGTATTTGCCCATAGCGGACCACCTGCTATCGGCTTCTACACCTTGTAGGCTGTATTTGCTGCCCTCTGGGCAATTTTGTTTGGTTTTTGCTCTCCCTGCTCCAGATTCATATTGCTATACTCCGCGCCCTTGAAAGCCCCCTGTCTTTATATGGAGAACTTGATGTCTGATTCACAGTGCGATATTGGCTTTATCGGCGCCGGTGTGATGGGTAAGAACCTGATCCTGAACCTGGCCGACAATGGCTATAGGGTCTGTGCCTTTGATTTGGATCACAACCGGCTGAATGCGCTGCTGGAGCAGGACAAGAAAGAGCGTGGAGACCAGCCTGCGCGTGTTGAAGCCTGCAACTCTTACACAGAGCTGTTGGCGAAGGTTAAAGCCCCGCACTTGATTATTCTCTCGGTTCCGGCTGGAGACCCCGTTGATGATGTATGCAGCAAGTTGCTCGATGCGGGCTTAAAGGCTGACGATATCGTTGTTGATACTGGTAATAGCCTGTGGACTGACTCTGTGGAGCGGGCTAAACGGTATGAAGGCAAATTGATCTTCTTCACCACCGCAGTATCCGGTGGCGAAGTGGGTGCTCGTTTTGGGCCATCCCTGATGCCCAGCGGCGACCGTTATGCTTGGAGTCGTATTGAGCCAGTTTGGCATGCTATTGCCGCCAAAGTGGATAAAGCCAGCGGCCAGCCGATTGAACGCTTTGAGCCTGGCAATCCGGTTCGCGAAGGTGAGCCCTGTGCGGCTTATATCGGCCCGATAGGCTCAGGCCACTATGTGAAGATGGTGCATAACGGTATTGAATATGCCGATATGCAGATGATCTGTGAGGCCTACCATGTGATGCGCACGGCGCTGGGTATGGCCCCAGAGGAAATTGCAGAGGTATTCCGCGAGTGGAATCGAGGCCCGCTGAACAGCTATCTGATCAATATCAGTGCGGAAGTGCTCTCTACCTTGGACTCCGTGACAGAACAACCGCTGGTAGACGTTATCCTCGACCGAGCAGGGCAAAAAGGTACTGGTCTCTGGACAGCCATGAGCAGCCTGGAAGTGGGCTGTCCGGCCCCGAGTATTGCCGAAGCGGTTTACGCCCGTTCATTATCTACCCGGAAGGTATTGCGTACCCGCGCAGCGAAGAAACTGCAAGGGCCTGAGTTGACACCAGTGGCTCCAGAGCAACGGGAAGAAGTGATTGCACAGCTGCACGACGCTCTCTACTGCGCAAAGATCTGTGTTTACGCTCAGGGCTTCGATTTGATGAAGCTGGCTGCGCGGGAGCAGGGATGGCAGTTGAACTTCTCTGAAATTGCCAGAATTTGGCGTGCAGGTTGCATCATTCGAGCAGTGTTCCTGCAATCTATCAGCGATGCTTACGATCGAGATTCCAAGCTTTCCAACTTGCTACTGGATGATTTCTTCACCCAGCAGATTGCCGATCACCAGGCCAACTGGCGCCAAGCGGTGGCGAGCGCCACTCTGAATGGTATTCCGGTGCCGGCCCTGTCATCGGCGCTCAATTACTACGATGCCTTCCGCACCGAGTCGCTGCCGGCGAACCTGCTACAAGGACAGCGTGATTTCTTTGGAGCCCATACCTTTGCGCGTGTGGACCAGCCTGAGCAGCGCAAGTATCACGTCCAGTGGACCGAACCTGGCCGCCCAATGGTTGAGATCTGATTGGTGGGGTAGGGGGCAGTTGATACGTGCCTTTCAGGTACGCATCACAATGTGAGTTCCCTAAAGAACGACCTCTTCTACCTCTTTGGCCAGGGCCTCCGCTTCTTGGCGGCTGGCTTTGGCGACCAGTTCCTCAACGCTAGCCGACTCGGTGTTGACGCCACCGAAGGCGGAGAGCAAGTCTTTGGTCAGGGCTGAGATCTCCAGAGTCATCACCGCAAAATCTGCATCAAATCGCTGGGCTGCACTTTCTGCATCGGCACTATCGGCCTTCTCCAGAAGCTCGTCACTGAACTTGATACGCTTTAGGGACAACTGATCATCTACCAGGAATTCAACGCCCCCACGCCAGGTCAGCCCCAGCTTGTGCACTTGTAGTCCCGCCACCAAGTGATTGTGAATTTCCTCTGCACAGAGGTCCTGGTTTTTACAGCGGATAACACTGCCGCTGTCTTTGGGATCGCGCAACTCGCATTCGTGGCCAAAATCAAACTGATGCGGTGCTTCAGGGGCACTGAGCCAGTGGGTCATCGTTTGCTGTGGTAGGTTCTTAGCGGAGAGTGGTACCACGGCAAGGCTACTGATAGCCTCGCGGAGGTTCTCCAGCAGTTCCTCGGCGGCGGAGGCAGAAGAGGCGTCAACCACTACCCAACCATCCTGAGGTGCAATATAGGCATATTGCAGACGGGAGCGAGCGAATGCCTTGGGGCGCATTTCAAGGAGAATCTCGTCTTTAAGGTTTTGCCGCTCCTTGCGACCTACCTGCCTGGCTTCTTTTTCAGAAATAGCTTGTGCCAGCTCTTCAACTTTCTCATTGACTACCGCAGCAGGAATCACTTTTTCTTGCTTCTTAGCACAGACCATTAGGTAGCCATTCGTTGCGTGCACCAACTGGCTGCCGTGGCGCCCTAGTGGAGGCACCCACCCATAGCGAGTGCTGTCCTGACTGCCACAGGGAACAAATGCATGGGGCTCCAGCAATTCGTTCAATTTTTCAGCATCCAGGGAAAATTCTTTCGTCAAACGATAAATACGGAGGTTTTTAAACCACATACATCAGGCCATCTGTTTTCAGTTGCGAGTGCGGCCTGCATTATGCGGAAACCGGGGCGGGGCAGCTAGAGCCTGTTAACACTTAATTGATGGGTTCTTTAAGTTGTTATCAAGCTCCAGAATATTACTGGCCCAAGGCGGTGAAAATTTGTTCAGTCGAACTTGTCAGGCCTGGCTGAACAAAGGTTTATTTGAGAATACTGTCTATTGCTTTGCCACTATCCTGCGAGAACTCTTCTGACTTATGGCCGAGCAGTTGTAGTGCGGTTGCGGCTATCTGATCCTGAAAAATGGCTTCTCCCCTGGATACTTCTCCCAAGGCCTTAATGTCTGGGCCCAGTGCGGCAATCCAGATTTCATTGGAGCCGGGTATACCCGCTTTGTGGGGGTGGTCTTCTTTACCGAAGTATTGGGTCAGTGCAGGGCCACTGGCGTGGTGGGGCCAGGATTCAGCGGTGTTGCCACGCCCGTGGTCAACGGTAATGAGTAGGTTGGTATTGTCTCGGTATTGATCAAGAGATTGCAGTGTCTGCCAGAGTTTGGCGAGTATCATGTCGCTCCGATGTGCGGAGTGGAGATACTGATGATATTCCTCATCGTGGGCAAAATCGTCAGTTTCACCCAGGGCAATGTACATTACCTTGGGCTTTTTGCTAATTAAGTACTCTTTTGCAAATCCATAGGTAAATGCATCGGGCCGCACGTTTTCCCAGAAAACCGGCAGTTGCCCCTGCAAATCATTGAGAAACCCTGCTCTTTGGCTCAATTTTGGCCAATCGGCAGCTTCCAGCCCCGCGTTAATGTAAATACCACTGCGATCACGATTAAGTATCGAGGAGAATACCCCCCAGCTGCCGAATGCAGCGATTTGGCCTTTGTACTCAGATTTGCTGTTTAGCCACTCGAGAAAGGTAGTATTGGCATTGGGAGTTGGGTCGTTACTATTGATTTTGGGGTCGGCGGAGCCGGTTAAAATCTCATTGTAACCGGGATAGGAAAACCACCAGCTATTGGTAACTTGTGCTTCAGACCCCTTGTCGCGATTGCCAATTAAAACCCCTTCTTTAGCCACTGTTTGCCAGATAAAAGGCAATAATTTTTGACGTTTTTCGATGAGTGAATCGCCGTGAAAGTGATTGATAAGGTCTTGTTTATTTTCAGTGAACTCTGTGTGGTTGAGAAGTTCAGGGTCATAACCGGAGAACACTTCCTGCCAGCGCAAACCGTCGATAGTAACTAATACGAGGTTGTCTGCGGCAAGGGATTGAGTAGAAAGAAACAGGGTCAGGATTGCTGTAGTCAATCTGTTCATTGAAAGAGCTCTTTGCATATTTTTGGATTATTTATATTTGTCGCAAATAATCAAAATTATTTTTCGACTATATTTATTATTTATTGCACTTTATTTTTGAATCTACTGCTTGACTAAACATACGCACAATCGGCTAGCATTTCCAGCCGATTGTGTGGCTGCCAAAAAAATCTTAGAAATCAATAGTTGCAGAGAGTGAGGCTGTCCGTGGAGCACCTATCCAGGCACCGTCAGAAACGACAGTTCCTAAGTAATCCTCATCCAGTAAATTATTTATCACTAAATTCAGGTTGGCTCCCCGTAGTGCCGGGCTAAATTCTCCCAGATTCATGCCCAGGTAGGCATCGACAACTACATAGGAGTCAGCTGTCCAGCTATTGTCTAAGTCGACAAAGCGATCTCCGGTAAACTTACTGGAGATGCCACCGTAAAATATTTCAGAATTCCAATCCAGGCCAATCACATAGAGTTGATCAGCTATCCCGACTACGTCATTCCCTGGTGTTATTCCTTGAGTTTCATCTACTGCTGAGTTTCCTGAGCCAATATAGGTAGTGTCCAGCAGGGTATAGGATGTATAGAGATTTAGAGTTTCTGATAAATCGTAGTCCAGGAAAAGTTCCAGACCATCAGATTCGATTCCGCCGGCATTAAAATAGGTCCCATTGGTACCTATCAAATAGTTATTACCTGCGGAAGTATTGTTATCCAGGAAAATGATCCGGTTTTCAAAATCATTTTGAAAATAGGTGGCAGTTGCCGAGAAATTATCGGCGGTATAGCGAAGCCCTAGCTCTGTGGTCTCTGAGGTTTCCGGTTCGATATTGTCGAGATCTGAATCGGGCCGCTCTAATACGCTGTCTCCAATCGCCTTAAAGTTTTCAGCGTAGCCTGCGAACAGCTCTGCACCTTCCAGGGGTGTTTCCCAAATCAAACCGGCGGAGAGCAGGATATCTGAATCAGAGTCAACACTTGCATCGGAAGACTCCTGAAACAGATCTTCCCTTTCAACATCGACAAAGAACTGCTTGGCGCCCAGTGTCAAAGTGAGAGTGTCGATGGTCAGGGAGTTCTGTAAATACCACTTTGTGCTGGTTGAGGGATAACTGCGGTCGTATTGCACCCAGTAGGGTGTTGAATTGAAACTGGCACCCTGAGTTGCATCAGTGATTTTGTGCCAATCGCGGTGTTCGTCACGGGTGGAGTCTTCATACCAGAGGCCGCCTCGTAGCTCATTGTCCAACCCGGCGATGGTGGTAGCGTATGTAAAGTCTAGAGTCAGTCCGGCACGCTCTTTCTCATAATGAGTGTGCCGATAAGACATCGCGGGTATGGCGCCCTCTGCATAGCAATCTGGATTGTAGGCTGGTCCTGAATCGCCATAGATATTGGTGACTGACGCTGTACATGTTTCATCGTAAGTAAGGGCATTGCCATTGGCATCAACAAAATAAATGATGCCCGACTGGCTACCGCCATAGGCAGTTGAGCCGCCGAGGAACTCGGACTCGCCCTGTTCGCTGTCATCTGTAATGTCAACCAGGAAAGGGGGCACCCAGTCCCCACGGCCTTCGTTGCTGTGGTAGTAGAGTCCGGCCTGTAGATTGAATGAGTCTGTCAGGTCAAAATCGAACTGGGTGTAGGCCAGCAGGTTCTCGCGCAAGGTAGACCAGCCACGGCGATAAAGTTGATCGATATAAGGAATACCGGACCAGTTGCCGGTAAGGAAATCGTTTTCAGGGTACTCTTCAAATTGGGCGTCCGAATAGACTCGTTGATAATTATCTTCGTGGATATCGTCGTAGGATATGTAGGCCTTGATGGTACCAGCTTCCAAGCTGGTCACTAGTTTTGCCGCGATGTGCTCTCGTTCATTCTCAGCAGTTTCAGTAATCCAGTCGGTCGCTTCCTGGTTAGAGTATGAGATCCAGGCTTTGCTATTCCCGGCAAAAATACCAGTGTCATAGCGAAAATATACTCTCTGTGCATCAAATTCGCCTGTGGACAGCTCTATTCGACTGCGCTGTGTGTCCAAAGGATCATCAGTGCGATAATCAATAGTGCCTCCCAGGGCTTCGTGGGAACGTGAAGCGATATCTGAAGTACCCTGTGATACTTCTACTGAACCGATATTACCCGGATCAACAAAGCGGTTTGCTTTTGAGCCTCCACCGTAATTCGAACCGCCATTGGGAATACCATCGATGGTGGTGCCAATTTGCTGTTCATCTAAGCTGTTAGTAAATCCGCGAATACTGATATTGGTTGACCAGTCGTCAAAGCCGTAAGTATCTCCTTCATTGACTGAGACACCGGGGAGGTTATCGATCAATGCATTAACGCTGGTGATAGAGGACTGTTGCTTGCGCATTGCCTCAGATACTTCGCTGCTGTTAAAAGTGCTACCGGAGCCCAGAACCATTACTTCTTCAATTTGTGCGTTGCTGAGGTCTTCAGCGGTCACGGGACTGGCACTCATTATTGTGGCCACCGAAATGGCGGCTGCCAGGTAGGTCTTTTTAGTATTCATCGGGATACCCCAGTTTGTAGTGATTCAGCAAGTGTTAACCAGCCTGGTAAGCGGCTTGAGTTATTTGCGCGCGTACATTGACGCGTCTTGATGAATAATTCTTTACAGGGGGGTTAAACTCTTTTTACCCGTTGGTGAATGCTCAATAAATCCTGAGAGCCAGAAACATGAGCTGTTTCAGACTGACTGAATAGTGTCCTTGGTAGTGGGGGTGATCTGGTGAGTAATCTTGATTGAGTGTAGGGGGGAGGGCTGAGTTACCCCAGCCCAATTTAAATAGAAATCAGATAGCAGCTTTCAAGGAAATGCCGGTGCAAGCTTCAATTGTTCCCCAGAGAACTCCCAAAACTGCATTCCAGACTTTCTCAATGGTGACTAACAGGAGTCCACGTAAAGTGTTGGCGAAGTTCTTGGCCATATCCTCCAGGGAGTCGAGAAAGTAATCTTGCAGATCGCCAGATATTTCATCAGATGCAATTGCTTTAGCAATCATTTTTGTTTGCTGAGCCATTGCGGATAACTGGCGCTCGGAAAATCCCCTGAGTTCAGAAATATCACTGTTAATTACCGCAGAAGCTGCCCCTTTGATATCTGCAACGAGTTGGTTAACGTCAATAGACATAGTAATTTCCTCAGCGATTCAGAAAAGACTCATAAGTGAGTGCTTGGTCCATGGAAACAACAATTTCATTTTTGAATAGAGAAACAGCGGTTGCGTTTAGGCCCTTATCTTCATCTACCGTGCGCATCATGTTCAAACTCTCTGAAATTTTCTCCAATGACGCAACACTGGGGGGTTCCCGCTCAAAGCTAATATTCCTGCCAGAGGATTCCAAATAGTTGTTAATCTTTTTGAGTAGTTTACTTTCAGGCGCAGGGCGGGTTTTCGATTGCATTGCCAGCGCATCTACTTTGCCGATCAATGCATGGTATCTCTCATCTCTTTTTGAGTAAGAATCTTTGTTGGTTCCACTGGAAACTGAAGAGAAAAATTCCATTATCTCTACATTGACAGTGGTTAAATCGGAGTATAGCGCGGCATCATAGCGCGGCGCCATTTGTGAGCATCCGCTAACTAGAATGGTAAGAAAGGCTAAAACTGCAAAGATTGCTATTGGCTGCCTTATCATGATCGCTCCCTCTTTAATTTTCATTTTAATAGTCCTGCTCGGCCCTCTCCAGTCGCCGGAAGGGGGCTGAGGTATAGATACATTTATTTCTGATTTGGTCGTCTGGGTACCCCTTTATACCGGTTCCAAAATCTCGTGCGAGGTTGGCGAAATACTGGGATCATTTTGCTTTTCAAAGTAAGTCAGCAGTAAGCGAACAGCCTCCTGATTATCGAAATATCGGGAGTGAACTCGAGCTGCCAATTTGTCCGGAAAAGTACCGTAAGACCCGATAATTCGCTCATAACAGTGGTGGCGTGCTGGGACCGCAGAACCACTGGCAAACCAGTCTGAGTGAGACTTGATATCAATCCACTCGATTAGATCTTTTCTTTGTGACAGTTGCTCTACTTCATTCTGCAGCCAAGGAGCCTGCTTACCCAGAACTTCGATTAGGGACCCCATTGTTAGGATACGGATTGGTTTACCGATTGGCGGAAGATCGGCAAAAAGGTCTACAGTAACAACACTGCCAAAACTATGTCCGACAATAGTTACGGAATCGTAGTCGTAAAGTTTAATACTGTTTTCGAGCTGTTCTCTGACCCGTCGGATAATCTCAAAGCGGACTGCAGGCTTGCCCTTGGCCGCCGGCTCATTGGTGAGATAGCGCTTACAAAAGTCAGAAATATCTACTAGTAAGGCAACCGGCATAACGGCAACAACGGCAGTAGCAATCAGCCAGATCCGCCAGCCCCCTATATACTCAACACCTTGCTTGAGCTGTTGTACTGCGGGATAAAACGGGCTGTCACTGGTGGGCTCAACAGCTTCGACAAACAAAATGATGGTACCAATGTACCAAACAATAAAGGCTAATGCTGAAAGGGTTAGACCAAATGTCAGGTACTTTCGTTTAAGCACCCCTTTCCAAATATGGAGGTTGGCCAGCCAGAACCAGATTAGGGAGAAGCCTCGGGCTAAGCGGACTTTCAGGCTCTGCTGGGTAATGCTAGGAACCAAGTCGTTCCAGTAAGCTTCAACCAGATCAAGCTCCTGCTTATCGTTGACCCTCAGGCGGTTGATGCCGGCAGGGACGGTAGGATCAGAAATCTGAGTGAGAGGCATACGCTCACTGGCTGCGATCATTCCCTCGGTGAACTCTGACAGTTGGGCGGTGCTGGTGACTCGTGTCAGTCCGGGCACCAGCATAATTAAGCTTCTTCTCATTGTTATTCCAATTGGCTCTATTCTGGAGATATAACCTTCTGCCAAGGTTTGCTCCTGCCTTTGTTTTTTCTGTGTGAAAATCGTTTCAGTAAGTGAGTATTTCCATATATAAGTACGCTAGCCAGTAGCTAGCTACGGTGTATCTCAGTGGTGAAATTTTGTGCGATGGCCAGCACTATACTAACCGAAGGACATTGGATATAGGTGCATGTCAACTGAATGTTACTCGATTTATATGTGATACAAAACGAGATGTAAATATAGAAAAGAAAAAGATTTATTGATTGGGAGAGGAAAAGCCGCTTCGTACTTCTTTTCTTAAATTACTTGTCGGAAGTTATTTCATCGCGGTTAAGGGGGTAGACTAGCGAAGGTGAAGATCTGTCGCTGCTTACACCGCACTCTATGGGGGAATCAGAAGCGACAGGTTAAAATTTACTCTACGGTTTCTTTTTGTAGTTCAACTAAAATAAATTCGTTGCCGTAGAGATCTTCAAAGTGGGCAAACTCTGCACCCCCTTCAGAAGTGGGTGGCTTGCTGAAGTGAACGCCATTTTTTGCAAGTTTTTTATATTCTCTGTCAAAATTATCTGTATAAATAACGGCACAAGGCTGCCCTGCAGTTTGTGCTCCCACTTTCTTTTGCTGGCTTTCAGAAGTTGCCTGAAGTAACCATATACCCATATCTTTTTGTGCCGGAAGTCGAATATGAACAAATCGATGTGGTGCTGCTTGAGAGTCAATAAATACTTCAAACCCCAATTTGTCACGATAAAAGGCAATAGCTTCTTCATAGTTGTTGACTAGGATTACCAGTCTGCCAATTGAGTTCATTAGGGGCTCCGTGATTGGCCTTATTGCTACTTCGATAAGAGGGATTATTTCTTTTTGGTTAATAGGTGTACAGTTTTTCAAATAGTTTTTATTTGAGTAGCCTATACCAAAATGAATGCTTTTAGCGTGAAGTTGGTTAGCTGTAAAAGCTTACTGAAATTACAAGATATTTGAACTGTACTTGTTGAAAGCGGTGTCAGTTTCTGGACCTTTACGCCAAGGTTGCCAAGTATTGGAACGAAAGACAGTCTCACCATTGTTGGCCATCTATGATGGAAACCGGACTTTCTATTGTTTAAAGCCGATTACAGTGACTGTAAACGACCAGCATATTAATTAATGATTTTGAGGGATGGTTGGCAAAGTGAAAAGGATTTCATGTTTTTCTAAAGCTATAAACTCCGTTATGGTTTTTGTTGTTGTAGTGCTGTGCCTACTCGAGCCCAGGTCTTCGATTGCTTGTACCCGAATACTCTATGAAACTGGTGATAAGACCTATATTACTGCCCGTAGCATGGACTGGAGTGATACCGATGCAGCTATGGCATTTTGGGTTTTCCCTCAGGGGATGGAGCGCAATGGTGGCTTGGGCCCAAAATCTATTACTTGGACATCGAAGTTTGGCTCAATTGTTATCAGTATTTACGATGCGGCTACAACTGATGGGCTCAATGAAAAGGGCCTCGTTGGCAACCTTTTATACTTGGCTGAGGCAGATTATGGGAGTGCTGCCGATAGGGATAAGCCGACTATCTCTGTTGGGGCCTGGTTGCAATACATCCTGGATAACTACGCAACGGTTGATGCTGCGGTAAAGGGGTTAAAGAGTGACCCATTCACTGTGGTTGGCGCAGATCTTCCCAATGGGAGACCGGCAAGTACACATATTGCAATTTCAGACCCCAGTGGTGATTCCGCTATTTTTGAATATCTTGATGGTGTGCTAAAGATCCATCACGGTAAGCAGTTTACGGTAATGACTAATTCTCCTCCTTATGATCAGCAACTGGCAATCAATTCCTATTGGAATTCAATTGGAGGCCAAAACTTTCTACCGGGTACAATTAGTGCGGCGGACAGGTTTGTACGGGCGAGTTATGCTTTAAAAACATCACCAGAATATAAAAAGTATCGCGATGCATTGGCATCCGCATTCTCCCAAATTCGTGCTGTCAGCGTGCCGCTGGGAATGGATGATCCCGATAAACCCAATATAGCTTCAACATTGTGGCGGTCGGTTATTGATCAAAAAAGTAGCCGCTACTATTTCGACTCTGTTATTAATCCATCAGTAATTTGGTTGGATATGGATAATGTTTCTATTGAGCCGGGATCTAAAGTAATGACAATGAAATTAGATACTCCAATGGACACTGGTGGGGAAGTGGCATCTAAGTTGAGTCCTTCAGAACCCTTTAAGTTCCTCGCTCCAGGTAGCTGAATAAATACGATAACGAGAAGAGTCTAAGTCAATGCATGAATCATTTACTGTTCGGGAGATGACACGTAAAGAAGTGGATTTACTGGTTGACTGGGCTGCACTTGAAGGCTGGAATCCGGGGTTGCACGATGCAGAAATTTTCTGGAAAACAGATCCAGAAGCTTACATTGCGGCGGAAGTTCGGGGCGACTTGATCGGAGGAGGGGCAATTACTGCGTACGGTGATGATTTCGGTTTCATGGGATTCTTTATCGTTAGGCCTGAATTCAGAGGTCATGGGTTTGGTAACAGGCTTTGGTATATCCGACGGGACCGCTTAAAAACCCGGTTGAGACCTGATGCAAGCATCGGTATGGATGGGGTATTTGCGATGCAGGATTACTATGCCCGCGGCGGTTTTAACTTCTCCCATCGTAATCTCCGTTATCGAGTCGAGCTCTCTGCTTTTGAGGGTGTGAGTACTAAATGCCCTGATGAAGTTATCCAGCTTAGTGAAGTTTCTTTGGATCAAATAATTGCTTACGACAGGACCTGCTTTCCCGCAAGTAGACGGGTATTTCTGAAAGGATGGCTTTCCCAGCCAGAGGCTCTGAGTTTGGGCTATGTCCAATTTGGGAGTCTTTGTGGCTATGGTGTAATCAGGCGTTGCCGCAATGGATGTAAAGTAGGTCCTCTGTTTGCAAATAGCTATAAAGTGGCAGATACGTTGCTGAAGCGACTGGTCTCATTTGCAGATGATGGGCCTATCTTTCTGGATGTGCCGGAAAATAATCCTGCGGCTATGTCGCTGGCCAAGCACTATGGAATGGAGGAAGTTTTTGGCTGCGCAAGGATGTACCTGGGGCCAATGCCAGATATTGCGCGGGACCGAATTTTTGGTGTAACGACATTTGAGCTGGGTTGATGCACAAGAGAAATCTGGAGGGTTACGCTGGGCGTCCGCCTCATCCCCGCTGGCCTGATCAGGCCCGCATTGCAATTCAGTTTGTCTTGAATTTAGAGGAGGGGTCAGAATCCACCAAGTTAAACGGCGATACCCAATCTGAATCTTACCTGCATGAACTTCCTGGCAGGCCTGCACGGGTTGGAGGGCGGGATTTCAGTGTAGAGAGTATGTATGAGTATGGTTCTCGCGCTGGTGTCTGGCGGCTTCTCGATATCTTTAATACTTACAACGTACCTTTAACAGTTTTTGCTACCGGTCAGGCGTTAGAGCTTAATCCGATTTTAGCGCTAGCCCTGGTTGAAGCGGGACATGAGATTGCTGGCCATGGATACCGGTGGATTGATTATAAAGATACTCCTAAGGGTCGAGAAAAACACGATATTCAGCTCACTGTTAAGATAATCGAGCAGTTAACCGCTAGGCCTCCGTTTGGGTGGTATACAGGCCGGGTAAGCTCCCATACTAAATCATTGGTACGAGAAATTGATGGATTACTGTATACGTCAGATTCCTACAGTGATGATTTGCCATTCTGGGAACAGAAATCAGATTCATTGGTGGTGATTCCCTACACCTTGGTGAATAACGATATTCAGTACCTGCTGCCCAGTGGGTGCACGACTGCCGATGATTTCTTTTTATTGCTAAAAGGCGCTTTCGATCAGCTTTGGCGGGAAGGGAGCGTGAGTCCTAAGTTGATGAGTGTTGGACTACATGGGCGAGTCAGCGGCCACCCTGCCAGGGCTGCTGGAGTTTATCGTTTCTTGAAATATATCCAGCGATTTGAACCCATTTGGATTTGTCGCCGCAACGAGGTAGCGCAACATTGGATCTCCAATTTCTCTACCGCTAGATAACTTGGGCGGTAGCTTTCCAAAGCGTTTGTGTGTGGAAAGTGTATGCGGTAACTATACCGGCCTCTTGTTGTGCAGATTTCCATTCTTCAGGGGTGATTTTGCTCTGTGCAATTAACTCTGCGGATACAGGCTCTATAAGTCCAATGATATTTTCCAGTAAGTTTTTACACCTAATCCCGTCACTTTTTCCATTGGCATTGATCACATGGGGTGAAACTACAACTTCGCTGATCTTTAGGGAGGATAGTACTGGAAAAAGATTAACGGCTATTTCAGGAGAACCGCGCCCATTGCCGTAGGCCAGCGTATTACGTGCACGGAAGCATTTCATTGGGTTGAACTTGTCGGGGCCAGTGTAATAGGTTGCGTCGTAAGGCTCGTGAATAATAAGTCTGCCACCGGGGCGTACAACGCGAATCATTTCTTGCAGCATGGTTTTTGGGTTTGGAAGATGTATCAAAACCAAGCGTACAAAAGCTGCATCTACCGATGAATCTGCTAACCCTGATTTTTCTGCGTTACAGAGCTTAAATTCTGTGTTGCAAAGCCCCAACATTTGGGCCGTTTGCTCGGCTTTGTTTAACTGGGCAGACTGTATGTCGAGGCCAATATAACTACCAGCGGATACCTCTTGCGCAATCCAGAGATTGGCGCCTGCACCACAACCAAACTCTGCTACTTGATAGTTTGAAGGAAAATGTATGTCTTCTGTATCCCCGTAGATTTTCCTCTGTAACAGCAGGCGTTTCTGCTCTGAGGCTTTTGCACCAAGTGAATAACTCTCCTTCATTTTCCCGGGGCACCTGTGGAGTTAAGAAATATTAAAATAGCCCAGTGGCTCTCTAACAATAGCTAGAAAGCAGTTTTTAGTGTGGTTGATGCGTTGGGTGTAGTAATTGGAGGGCGGAGTGGAAAGGCTGGGTGTCGGGCCTCGGGGAAAGCCGAGGCCCGATTGGGCGGCTAGTCGCGAGTGGGAATTGCCTGGACCACTTTAATAAAGTAATCCCAGAAATTGGCGACACTCTGGATATGTACCTTCTCTTCAGGAGAGTGAGCGCGGCGAATGGTTGGACCAAAGGAAACCATATCCCAGTTGGGGTAGGGTTTGGCCAGCAATCCGCACTCCAGGCCGGCGTGAATGACTTTTACTTCAGCTTCCTCGCCAGTCATATCTTTATAGACATCCTTCATCATCGCCAGCAGCGGCGAATTGGGATTTGGTGTCCAGCCAGGGTAGTCGTTGTCCAGTGTTGTTTCTGCACCTGCCAGCTGGAAGGTGGCGGCGACATTGAGGCCGTGTTGGTCGCGGGCAGTGTCAGAGAGGCTGCGTACAAGACATTGGATTTTTACTCGATGCTCACCGTTCTCCTCCATTGTTACAACACGGGCCAGATTGTTGGATGATTCAGCAATGCCTTCGAGAGCAGTGCTCATTCGCTCAACGCCATTGGGGCAGCAGCGGATTGCGCGAATAAGGGTCAACTGGCTATCTGCGTCCAGGGTGTTGGCTGGAGTTTCGGTAGCTTCCAGGGTGATGTCCAGTGCCGCTTCATTGTCCAGTTCACGGGCAATTTGAGCGCTTTCGCTTTTTACAATTTCCTGTACTTTATCGACCGCTACTGAAGGCACGACCAGGGTTGTGAAGGATTCGCGGGGAATCGCATTGCGCAGGCTACCGCCATCCAGGCTGGCAATACGCAGCTCGGGGACCTGGGTTAGAGCGGCGTGGATAATGCGGTTTGCGATCTTGTTGGCATTGCCTCGGCCTTTGTCGATATCCAGGCCAGAATGCCCGCCACGGAGGCCGCGAACAGAGAGTTTTACTGCTTCTGCACCGGGCAGGATTGCTTCTGGCGTATAGGGCAGGCTGACATTGACGTCGACACCGCCGGCGCAGCCGATATACAGCTCGCCTTCATCTTCAGTATCCAGGTTGAGGAGCAGGTCAGCTTCAAAATAGCCAGGCTTAAGATTCTTGGCGCCGGTCATGCCCGCTTCTTCATCGATTGTCAGCAGGGCTTCCAAAGCGGGGTGGGGAATATCAGTAGATTCCATCAGGGCCAGGATTGCGGCAACGCCAATACCATTGTCTGCGCCGAGTGTGGTGCCTTCCGCAGTTACCCAGTCTCCATCCACGTAGGGTTTGATTGAGTCAGTGAGAAAGTCGTGCTCAGTGTCGGCATTCTTCTGCGGCACCATATCCACATGGCTCTGCAGGGCCAGTGTCTTGCGGTTTTCCATACCAGGAGTGGCCGGCTTCTTGATAACAATATTGCCGATTTCATCCAGCTGAACGCCTAGGCCGCGTGCTTTAGCGAAGTTAACGATATGCTCCACTACGCGGTCTTCATGCTTGGATGGGCGTGGAATTTCACAGAGCTTGGAAAAGTGTGCCCACAGTGGAGTTGGGTTCAATTCAGCAATATTGCTCATGAGTGGCCTCGATTTATTCTATTGGTGCCGGAGCTATAAGCTAGCTGGCCGATCAAAGGCGGTGGGCTTTGGCCCCCGGCAGGAAAGCCCGGCGAGCGCCGGGCTTGGGTAAATGTGCAGGAATTTATTTCTGGGCCGCGTCGGCAGCCTCAGTTTTTTCAGCGTTCAGTTCAAAGGCGATGCGTCGTTTGTCTACATCGACAGACGCTACTTTAACTGAAACTTCCTGTTCTAGGTGGAAGCGTTTTTCATTGTGTGTAAGAACCAGGTGCTTGCCATCGAAGGTGGGCAGGTTCTTCTTATCGCCATTCATGCGCACAAAGCCGTCAATACCAAAGTCGTCGAGTCGCACGCCGATGCCTGCGCCGTTTACCAGGGTAATTTTCCCTGTAAATTCCTGGCCAACTTTCTTCTCGATAAATTGAGCGTAGAGCCATTGCTCCAGGGCTCGGTTGGCCTGGCGACCGCGAATCAGGCTTTCCTGCAGGGATTCAATTTTATCATCGGCCAGTGTGGAGGCTTTCTCTCCCTGCGCAGCAGCGCGCAGAACGCGGTGGTTGTGCAGGTCGTTGTACTTGCGAATTGGCGAGGTGACGGTGGCGTAGGCCTCGAGGCCCAGTCCCAGGTGAGCCCCTACCTTGTTATCGAGCTGGCCCGGGCGCAGCATACGCTTGAGCACGGCTAGCAGGTTGTTCATCTGCGGCTCTTCATGGTTTTCCAGGTGCTTAACCAATGCAAGGTAATGCTCCAGTTGCCCCAGATCGGCCTCTGCATGCTCAGGTAGCAGTTCTTTCAGCAGGCTGCGAACTTCTCCCATGCGCTCTTCGCGGAAGCCCAAGTGAACAGAGAAGCAGCCCTGCTCAATCTCGGCGAGTTTGCCACCCATGCTGATATTGGTAGCGAGCATGGCTTCCTCGACCATTCGCTGAGCGATATTGCGTTCCTGCTTTTCGATACGCTCGATCTTGCGCTGATCGTTCAAGCGGATTTCATAGTCCGGGCGATCTTCCATTGCCAGTGAGTGGCTGGCACGGTATGCGGCGCGCGCTTCGTAGATCGCCGCCAAATTACGCAGACTGTCCTGTTGCTCCTGGGGCACGGCGGAGTCGTCACCCTCAATAAAGCGGCTGACTTGTTCATAGCTCAGTTTGTGCTGGGAGCGAATAGCGGCAAATTCATAGCGGCTATTACCAATGGTGCCATCGTTATCGATATCGATATGGATAACCAGGGCGGGGCGCAGCTCGCCGGGAACCAGGGAGAACAGGTTCTCACACAGGTTGCGGGGCAGCATGGGTAGGGTTTCGCCCGGTAAATACTGGCTGTGGGCCCGATTAAACGCCTCTTTATCCAGGGGGCTGTTCTCATCAATTAGCGACGATGGGTCTGCAATAGCAATGTGCAGGGTCCAGCCCCCGTCACGGCTGCTTACGGCCAGAGCGTCGTCCATATCGCGAGTGGTTTCCGCATCGATAGTTGCGAAGCCCAGCTCGGAAAGTTCGGTGCGCTCACCGGTAACTGTTGTCAGTTTCTCCGCAATTGTGTCCGCCTGCTTTTGTGCAGCGGCACCAAATTGCTCAGGCAGCTTGAATTGGGCGACAACATAGGCGTGTTCGATACCGGGCATATCGGGCTTGCCGATAACGGTTTCCACCTTGGCCTGGGCTCTGCCGTCTTTAAATGGATGGCGGTTTACTTTGCAGGCAATAAACTCTCCCGGCTGGGCCTTGCCGCGAGCCTTGGGAGGGAGAAAAATCCAGCGGGACAGGCCATTTTGCGTGGGCTGGATAAAGTGGCCCTGGCCGCGCTGTACATACTGGCCAACAAGGTAGTCGAGCTGGCTGTCGATCAATGCATCGAGCTCTGCTGCGAGTTTACCCTTGTTCTCTTCGGAGAGACTTACTCGAACCCGGTCACCGGGAAATACACGCTCCATTTCATTGGGAGGCAGGAAGGCTTCCCTCCCGTCATCCAACTCAACGAAGCCAAACTTGCCGTTACTGCCGCGAACCCGGCCTTCGGCAAACTCCTTACTGGAGCGAATATCTGTTTTCAGTTGCGAAAGTTGTTTTAGAGCGTCGGCATTCAGCATCGAGTTTATCTCTATGGGTCGATTTGGGCGCGGATTCTACCAGACCATGCGCAGAGGATGTAACGCGCTTAGGCGGTGGAAATGATCTTAGTTGTCAGTGTTGTGAGGTTTTCAAAAATTTTTGAAAAAGTAGACATATTAAGGAAGGCTTCAAAAGGAGGTTCTTTGCCAGAAGATTTATACAGGAATCGTGTTCTCTTGAGGGGCAGTTATAGGAAATTTATAAGAGAGCCGCCAGCGGTAGGAGAGGGCCCGGTATTCAATGCCAATTAATGGAGAAATAAGAGTGTAGAGCTAGCCGCCTAGATTAATGACTGGGCGGCCCAAGTTATTCTGGGGCAAACAAATATCCTAAAAATGATATTTTGGTGTGATGTTTTAGCTATTCTAATGCTCATGTGTGCAAAATATGCAAACTTTGTCTGTGGGAGCTGGATATAATCTTATTCCAGATAAAAACAGATAAGGGCTGTGGTTGTTCCCCAGCTGTAGAACCGGCCTTCCGGAGAGGAACAGTTAATGAGTATTTTTTCCCATTCCGCCTACGATAAACACGAACAAGTGGCGTTTTACCAAGATGCAAAGAGTGGCTTGAAGGCCATTATCGCGGTACACAATACGAATTTGGGTCCCTCACTGGGTGGCTGCCGTATGTGGCCCTACGCCGACGATGGCGAGGCCCTGAATGATGTTCTCCGTCTTTCCCGGGGTATGACTTACAAGTCCGCAATGGCCGGCCTCAAGCTGGGCGGCGGCAAATCCGTAATTATTGGCGACCCGCGCAAGGAAAAGACCCCTGAGTTACTGCGCGCTATGGGTGAATTTATTAATACCTTGGGCGGCCGTTATATCACTGCTGAAGATTCTGGCACGAGCGTGGCGGATATGAGTGTTATCGGTGAGACAACCGAGTTTGTCTCCGGCCTGTTCGCGGGCTCCGAGTATGGTGGTGATCCTTCCCCTTCGACTGCTTACGGTGTGTTTGTCGGCCTGAAAGCTGCGGTAGAACACCGCTGGGGCAAGACTGACCTGACCGGCTTAAAAGTCTCTATTCAAGGCGTGGGCAACGTCGGTTTCCGCCTGGGTAAACTATTGAAGGATGCCGGTGCGGAACTGTTTGTCACCGATATTTTCCAAGACAATATCGATCGTGCGGTTACAGAGCTTGGTGCCATAGCCGTAACTGCCGACGAAATCTTTGACCTGGACGTAGATCTGTTTGCCCCCTGTGCGATGGGTGCAATTCTCAACGATGACACCATCAGCCGTTTGAAGGTTCAGGCGATTGCTGGCGCGGCCAACAACCAGTTGGCGGAAGAGCGCCATGCTGAAGTGCTTCGCGAGAAAGGTATTTTGTACGCACCGGACTATGTCATTAATGCTGGCGGTATTATCGATGTTTACTACCAGCAGAAAGGCGATTACGACGCTGCAGAAGTGCGCGCTCATATCGAAGAGATTGGCAACACTATGAAAGAAGTGTTCGAGCGTGCCGATGAAACCGGCCAGACCACCGCTCACGTAGCGGACCGTGTTGCCGAGGAGCGCTTTGGTCACCATACGGTTGTAGGCGAGGCCGAAGACAAGTCTGGTACTGTGGCAGCGTAATGTTTTCAGCGCAGGAGTAGAGCTGGTGACCTGATTCCTTGGGCGATTGTCATCTCGCTTCTCTCTGTGATGTATTGATTTGGGCACTTCGGTGCCCATTTTTTTGCCTGGAATATTTGCTAAATTGCGGTTGGTAAAAGGTTTTGCTGACACTCTGGAGGAAAGCTGGCCTAAACTTGCCATCCTGAAATTGCGGTTTTTTAAAAGGGAGTGACAATATGGACTTGCGTCCGCTACTTATCAGCGTTGCCATCGCTATTACTGGCCTTACCGCTTGCGGAAAGTCTACCGATGATACGCCTCATGCGCTTTCGGTGGATAAGGAAGCAGCAGCCAGTAGCAAGGCTGCTGCATCCGATAAAGAGGCGTATGTCCCGCCACCCAAGTTGGAGATTCCTTTCCATAGGGAAGTATTGCCCAATGGCCTGACGGTGATTGTGCATGAAGACCACAAAGCCCCCGTTGTTTCTACCAATCTTTGGTACAAAGTAGGCTCTAAGGACGAGCCGCCAGGTAAAACCGGATTTGCTCATTTATTTGAGCACTTGATGTTTAACGGTAGCGAAAACTTCCCAGGGGAATATTTCGAACCCTTCCAGCGCTCTGGGGCCACCGATATGAATGGCACCACTAGCAATGACCGCACCAATTATTTTGTCACCGTGCCCAAAGGCGCCCTGGATATGGCGCTGTGGATGGAGTCCGACCGAATGGGGCATTTTAAAGGTGCAATTACCCAGGAGGTTTTGGATGAGCAGCGCGGTGTTGTAAAGAATGAAAAGCGCCAGGGGGAGAATGCACCTTATGGCAAAGCGTTCGATATTATTGCCAAGAGCACCTTCCCCAAAGGGCACCCCTATTCGTGGACGCCGATTGGCTCGATGGAGGACCTGAATAACGCCAGTCTTGAAGATGTCAAAAAATGGTTTGAAGACCATTATCAGCCTGCTAATGCCGTTTTGGTGATTGCGGGTGATGTTACGGTCAAAGATGCGATGGCCAAGGTACGCAAGTATTTTGGTGATATCCCGAGCACTGGAGTGCAACCGCGCATTAAGAATTGGGAACTACCTACCCAGGTGAAAAAGAGGGAGGTGGTTTACGATCAGGTGCCCCAAACGCGAATCTACAAGGTTTGGAATGTGCCTGCAGTGGGTAGTGAAGTGGAAGATGCGCTGGAATTAATGACTTCCCTTCTCGCCAATAGAAAAAACTCTCTTCTTTACCGCCGTTTAGTTCGCGATGAGCAAGTGGCCACCAGTGTCAGCGCTTTTTATTATGGCCGTCAGCTTGCAGGGCAGTTGATGATTATCGTCGACGTGAAACCTGGGCAGTCTGTAGAAAAAGTTGAAGACTTACTGAATAAAGAATTAAAGCAATTCGCAAAAAATGGTGTGAATGCGGATGAGCTGCGCCGGGTTAAACAGAGTGAGTTTGCCGGGCTGGTAAAGGGGTTGGAAAAAACCGGTGGTTTTGGTGGTAAGAGTGACATCCTTGCCCAGTCGGAGTTTTATTTTGGCGATCCCGGAGCCTTGATAGAAGGCGTGGAGGATTATGCAAAAGTATCCGCTCTCGAAGTTCAAGAAGTGGCTGAGCAGTGGTTGAAAGAGGACTCCTACACCTTAATTATGGAGCCGAAGCAGAAGTATACGGCAGCGGCGGAGGGTGCTGACCGCAGCAAGCTCCCCGAGGTAGACAAAAATGTAGAGCTGGAACTGCCAAAACAAAAAGAATTTACCCTCAAAAATGGATTAAAGGTTGTCCTGGCCGAACGTCATGATACTCCCGTTGTACTGATGAATCTGCAATTTCGCAGTGGTGCCTCCGCAGATAAAAATAAGCCAGGTCTGGCTTCAGTTGCGGCGCAAATGCTGAACGAAGGTGCGGGTGATCTGGATAGCCTGGAATTTAGCTCTCGCTCAGAAGAGCTTGGTGTAAATATTGGTGGTGGTAGCGGCCTTGATTATAACAATATCAGCATGAGTGCCCTTAAGACGCAGCTGGAGCCATCGCTGGAGCTATTTGAGAAGGTGGTTACTGAACCTCGTTTCCCAGAGTCTGACCTGGAGCGGGTTAAGTCCAATCGCCTGGATGCAATAGCCCAGGAAAAAGCCCAGCCTCAGGGCCTGGCTATGCGTGAACTGCCGCCGCTACTATTTGGAGAAAACCACCCTTATGGCTCTCCCTTGACGGGATCGGGTACTCCCGAGGGTATTAAGTCCATAACCCGTGAGGATCTGGTTAATTTCCAAAAGACCTGGGTGCGACCGGATAATGCAACCCTGACGATCGTGGGCGATGTTACTGAAAAAGAAATAGAGCCTCTGCTGAATGAAACTCTCGGAAAGTGGACTGCTCCTAAATCAGAGCTTCCCAAAATTGAAGTTGCCAAGGTGCCCCGCCCGGAAAAGGCTCGAGTTTATTTGCTCGACCGCCCCGGCGCACAACAGAGTTATATCATGGCAGGTCTGCTGATGCCGCCTTGGCAGCCGCAGGGAGCTGAAGCTTTTGATGCGATGACAAATATTATTGCCGGAAAGTTTACGTCCAGGGTCAATATGAATCTTCGTGAGAACAAGCATTGGTCCTATGGTGCCCGCGCGGTTTCCCTCGATACAGAAGGTCAGCGTCCTTATATCCTCTTTGCTCCTGTGCAAACTGATAAAACAGCTCCAGCCATTAAGGAATTGGTAAAAGAGTATGAGGAATACTTAGGAGAGCGTCCTATTACTGCAAAAGAGCTTGAGGACTACCAGAATGACGAAGTCCTGAAGCAAAGTGCTCGATTCCAGACCAAAGGGCAATTGCTTTCCAGTATTAATTGGCAGGTGGAGAAGGGGCTTCCAGAGGAATATATTGCCGAATATCCACAGCGGGTTTCAGCACTGAATAAGGAAAAAGTAGAGGCTTCCGCGAAGGAGTATCTTGCGCCAGATCAATTCACCTGGGTGATTGTTGGGGATCTGAGTAAGATTAAAGGCGAGGTTGAAGCCTTGGATATTGGCCCCGTTGAGGTGCTTCCTGCAAAGGACTGACTGAAATTATTTCCCCGCCCTGTTTGGGCGGGGAAATAAGGTTTAAGCTTTAAAACTGGGGCGCTCTTTAAGTTGTTCACGCCAGCGGACTACGTGGGGGTGCTCTTCAGTATTGGGTCGTAAGTCCTGAATCTTTCCGAAGTCCATGCAGGTCACCATGGCAATATCTGCTACGGAGAAGTAGTCTTCAACCAAGTATTGATGATCTGATAAATGATCGTTAAGGATGCCAATAAATTTCATGGCCTCCTTGCCGCAGTCCTTCCCAAACTCTGGATAAACGTTCATCCGGTCTTTAAAGAAACCAGTTACATGCTGAAAATTCATAGCAATGTGATACATCATGTTGAAATCAGCACGACGATTCCACATTTCAACCTGAGCCTTTTCTTTTGCATTTCTGCCAAATAGAGGGGGCTCTGGATGTAGTTCTTCAATATATCGTTGAATGGCGGCTGATTCGGAAATATGTGTGCCGTCCTCAAGCTCCAGTAAAGGAACTTTTTTCAAAATATTCTTATTCCCATACTCTGCTGTAAGGTTTTCCCCTTTAGCGATATCTACTGTTACATATTCGATATCCACACCTTTTTCTGCCATAAACATGCGAACACGTCGACAGTTTGGTGCTGCTGCGAACTCATAGATTTTCATAGAGGCTTCCTCTCGCCTGGGTAATTGCGTAGATTGTGCGATCTTGGTAAAGGACGTTAAGAATCTAAAAGAGATCTACTGGGGACGACAATGACAACAAAGACCAACCGAAGCTACTTTGTCAACCGCGCAGCCGCCGTGGCTTTGTCGGTATTTGCCGGGCTTTTTAGTTTACAGGCTGGGGCCGAGAGCATCGCAATTTACGCTGGCAAATTATTTGATAGCAGTAATGGAAAATTATTGGAAGACCGCACCATTCATATTGTCGATGGGCGGGTTGAGTCAGTACAGAAGGGGTTTGCCAAGCGCGATCGAGAGCGCTTGGTCGACTTGAGAGAATATACGGTATTGCCAGGTTTGATGGATATGCACAGCCATCTCACTTACGAGTTTGGGCCGCGTGCTTATATGGAGTCTTTCAGCTGGAATACTGCCGATTTTACCTTGCGCGGCGTGGATGCTGCTCATCGCACTCTACAGGCTGGATTTACCACGATTCGAAATCTTGGTGATCACGACAATGTGACTGTGAGTTTACGTAATGCAATCAACAAAGGCCTGGTGGAAGGTCCGCGTATTTATACGGCGGCAAAGACAATCGCAACTACCGGTGGGCACGCTGACCCCACCAATGGGCTAAGGCAGGACTTGATGGGGAACCCTGGCCCGGTGGATGGTGTTATTGATGGGCCTATCAGCGCGCGCAAAGCGATTCGTCAACGCTATAAGGACGGCGCTGACCTGATCAAGATCACCGCGACTGGTGGAGTCTTGAGTGTGGCAAAGAGCGGCCAGAACCCTCAATTTATGCAGGATGAGTTGGAGGCAATTGTTGAGGCTGCTAAGGACTATGGTTTCACAGTTGCAGTACATGCCCACGGTAAGGAGGGAATGATCCGCGCAATTCGTGCTGGAGTGGACTCCATTGAACACGGCACCTATATGGATAATGAGGTGATGGACCTGATGCGCCGTAACAACACCTGGTTTGTGCCGACTCTAATGGCTGGCGAGTGGGTGACAGAAAAATCGGCGATTGAAGGTTTCCTGCCGGACCTGGTGCGCCCGAAAGCCGCGACTATGGGGCCTTTAATGCAGGATACTTTTAGCCGCGCTCACAAGCGCGGAGTAAAAATTGCATTTGGAACCGATACCGGTGTTACCCGTCACGGCAATAATGCTCGTGAATTCTTATTGATGGTGCAGGGTGGAATGAGCCCGGCCGATGCACTGCGTTCAGCGACTTGGAACGCGGCCCAACTACTGCAAGTACAGGATGAACTGGGCAGCATTAGCGAGGGCAAGATAGCCGATATTATCGCTGTGGCAGGAAATCCCCTGGAAGATATTTCGGAAATGCAACGGGTTCTGTTTGTGATGAAAGAAGGCGTTATTTACAAAGAATCCAGCGAGCTGCCAAGCGATGTGTTTCTTGAGCAAGATATCAGCGGTTAGCCGGTAGGGAAGAACGGCAGTGAAACAGCAAGGCTGTTGGTGCTGTTTCACTGCTGACAAGATATTAGCTATTACGGGGCAGCAGGGAAGAACCGAAATGGACTATGAATATATTCAAGTTCCGAATGGCCCCAAGCACCGTGTATCCTTCCTGCCTCCGTATGTGAGTAGCTATTGCTCCGTATTAGTCCTCGAGTTCGTATACCAGATCCAGATTGACGGTAAGTGTGGTTTCTCCCGGTGAAATGGGGGTGGAAGCGCTGTCTTTCATGGCCGCCATTTCAGTGCGGTACATGGGGCGTGGCATACCGCCGTTGCCATTTTCTGAAATACTGACAATGCGACGCACTTTTGTACCCAGCGCTTTGGCGTACATTTCTGCACGTTCCTGGGCGTCTTCAAGGGCTTTCTCCCGGGCTTTGGCTTGAACTGGAGCAGGTTCACCAATTTCGAAGCTCGGACCGTTGATCTGGTTGGCTCCAGCGGCGGTAAGATTGTCCAAGACCTTGCCGAGTTCATCCAGTTTGCGAACCTTTACGCTGACGGTATTTCGCGCGGTGTAACCAGTGATTCGGGGTTTTTTGTTTTGCTGGTACTGGTAGCGCGGAGACAGGTTAACGCCTGTGGTTTGAATATCTTTCTTGTTGATACCCGATTTCTTGATGGCGGCCATTAAAGACTCCATCTGATTGGCGTTATCGCGCATTGCCTGTTTGCTGTCCTCTGACTCGGTCACCACTCCGACAGAAATTTTTGCGATATCAGGAACCTGACTTGCCTCTCCCCGTGCAGCGATGGATACCATGGTCCCCCGGTCTTCTGGAGCCCGCTCGTTACCACAGGCTGTGGCGAGCAGGGCGAGAAGGGAAATTACTGAAATTTTTACTGCTTTCATAACGCTTCCTTATCCATTGAGTGCTGATTATTGTGACGAAAATGGCGCCATTATTTTATAGATTGAATCCTGAACCGCAGCTGAGCCCGTGTGCCTTTTAGGTGTGAAATATGCTCTAGCGGCGGTAGTAAAAATCACTCTGTCCTCTTAGCTCTGAAGCTTTAAGAGTTAAAAACCTGCTGGTAAGTTTCATCCTTATCGTGATAGATGGCGAATCCCAGCCTGAGAAACTGTTGTCGGCGATCACACAGAACTGCTCGAGCCTTGAGTTCTTCCTGAACCCTCTGTGAGATTTCTGGTTGTGAGCAGTTAAATGTGAAAAAGTGGCCTTGACCTTTTTCCAGATCATGACAAATCAAGTTGTTGCGATTCAAGATGGGATGGTCTGAGTTATCCATGCTATTCAGGAATCGGGTTTGCGCATTGAGAACATAGCTGTGTATTTTCTCGATGGTAATGCCTTCGCGATGGAATAAATCGAAAATAGCCAAGGCTTTGTAGAGTGTTGAATAGTCCATGGTCGCCCCGGCAAAGCGCAGCCAATTGTCGCTATATCCGACTTCTCCCGAGCGATTCTCCAGCTCAGCCATTTCTGCGAACCAGCCGGTATTTACAGGGCGCAGTGTACAGTTCGCAGGAATTGTCATAAAACACAGGCCTTCACCGGCGCCTAGGTACTTATATGATCCTGCCGTAAAAAAAACCTTGTCTGCAACGGTTGAAAGATCGATCGGGCGGGCAAAAAAACCGTGATATCCATCGATAACGAATTGTGTGCCATGCGGTTTCTGTGCCGCAACCTCCAGCAGCCGGGGAAACACCACACCGGAGTCAAAAAATACCAGGCTGGCATAGGCCAGATGGTATTCATTTTTATGTAGTTCGGTTTCAAATCTTTCTGCCAGGGTGGCGTAGGGTTCTTTGGCAACTCTCGTTACCTCTACTTGAGGAAGCTCTTCCAGACGTTGTAATTGGCGAGTAAAACTGTAGAACTCTCCGTCTGTAGTGAGAATGCGCAATGGTTTACTGGGGTCGAATGAACTCAGTAGCCGATACACTAGTTCATGGGTATTTGGGGCTATAGCGATCAAGTCTGCCCTGGGCAAGTTGAGGGATTTTGCGATCGCCGCTTGCCATGAGGGTATCTTCTCCTCAAAAATTGGCCCCCATTTTTCATCGGCCAGAAGTGCTGAATCGCGCCAGTACTGCTGTACTGCATCAAGGGTAACATCGGGCCAGTAGTGGTGGGAGTGGCAAGCCATGTGCAGCATGGAAGAGGGACTGCCACTGGGCGCCTGAAGGAACTCGCGATAGAATTTTTTATACATATGCGTTTAGCTTTAAAAAGCCGATTTATTTGTTATGGGCTGATTGTAGAGCTTGGCAACAAGAAGGAGTAGAGGGTGAAGTACTTACACACCATGGTTCGCGTAACCAATCTGGATGAATCTCTGGCGTTTTACTGTGAAAAGCTGGGCCTGCAGATCGTTAGTCGAAATGATTATGATAAAGGGCGTTTCACCCTAGTGTATCTCGCAGCCCCCGAGGATCTTGAAGCGGCCAGGGAGAATAAGGCCCCGACATTGGAACTCACTTACAATTGGGACCCGGAAAGCTACACTGGCGGGCGGAATTTCGGACACCTGGCATATCGGGTAAATGATATTTACGGGGTGTGCCAACGCATGATGGATCAGGGGGTGGTCATCAATAGACCTCCGAGAGACGGCCATATGGCATTTCTTCGCTCCCCAGATGGGATTTCCATTGAGTTGCTGCAAAGTGGAGAGCCCCTCCCACCCCAGGAGCCCTGGATGTCTATGGAAAATCAGGGTGAGTGGTAGTCCGGGATAGTTGAAACCTGAGATAAATTCTGACGGCCAAGAAAAAGAGAAAGTGAGTGAAAAATACCAGTTGTATTCTACTGGCCGGAGAGACGGCTGCGCGGCGCATACGTGAAGAGGGATTGTCCCAGAGGCAATTTTCGACGCTGGTCGGCGCTTCCGGCGGTCCCAAGTGGCTGGTGATTAGTCAGTTGGATCGGGTATTGATGGGGGAGTTCTTCAACGGGCGGAGCGAACCAATTGTCACCTTGGGATCATCTATCGGTAGTTTTCGCAACATGTGTTACGCAATGGCAGAGCCGCTGTCAGCACTTGAACGATTAGAGCATCACTACATCTACCAAGCCTATTCAGACAAACCCTCACCAGAGGAGATTACTGCCGGCGGTCGCAAGATGCTGCAGGCAGTGTTGGGTGCTGAAGGTGCGCGCGAGGTAGTGGAAAATCCCATTTGGCACAGCCACTTTGTGGCGGTCAGGGGCAGGGGGCCACTGGCCAGTGAAAACAAGGCGCTGTTGGCGCCGGCATTACTCGCCTCGGCACTGGCAAATGCTGTATCTCGCAACAGCCTGAGCGCTTTTTGGGAGCGGGTGGTTTTTCATTCGCAAGAGTCGGCAGGCATTCACTTCCAGAACCTGAGCACCGAAAATATTCCGCTGACTGAGCAGAATACCTGTGCTGCTGTACTGGCCAGTGGCTGTATCCCTTTGGTAATGACAGGGGTGCAGACACCGGAGGGAGCTCCACAGGGAAATTATCGCGATGGCGGTATCACCGATTACCACTTTGATCTGCGCTTCCGCCACCCCCGGGGCCTAGTGCTCTACCCGCACTTTTTCCCCTATATGGTGCCCGGCTGGTTTGATAAAGGGCTCTCTTGGCGACGGGTTCGCGGAGATGCCATGCAATCCACTCTGGTTGTGGCTCCTTCGCCCAAATTTGTTGCCTCCTTGCCCTATGGAAAAATTCCAGACCGCAATGATTTCTACAAGCTCGACCGTGAAGACCGTTTGAAGTACTGGGGGCGGGTGGTTGATCTCAGTCGCCGGGTGGCAGATGATTTTTATGAAATTTGGCAAAGTGGCCGGGCGGCTGAACATTTAATTGAGGTGGGTGCGGAGGAAGTCCCTCATATGTTGGAGCAGGTCAGGGCAGCATAGGTATGGTGCAGGAATTTAACAGTCCCCAGGAAGAGTACCGCACAACTCAGGAGAGGGTTTATTTTCAGGTGCGGGATGCCATTCTGCGGGGAAAGTTTTTGCCGGGTAGGGCGATTACTATTCGGGGCCTGGCCTCGGAGCTTAATTGCAGTCCAATGCCGGTTCGCGAAGCGTTGCGCCGCCTGACTTCGGAGCGGGCCCTGGAGCTGTCAGATACCCGCCGGGTCAGGGTGCCGACAATGACCCCGGAAAAACTGGCAGAGATTTGTGCCGCTCGCGTGGCCCTGGAGTGTCAGGCCGCTGAACAGGCACTGCCATTGGTCGGGGATGCTGAATTAGCGCAACTTCGGGAGCTGGATGAGCGTGTAACAGAAGCTCTCGCTCAGAAAGACATCGAGCGCTATGTAACCACTAATCTGGAATTTCACTTTACCCTTTATCGCCTGGGGCAGCCCCATATCATCCTGTCCCTTATCGAGAGCCTGTGGCTACAGACAGCTCCCCTCCAGCACTTGGTTTTCCAGCGCTTTGGCGTGCAGGAGCTGCCAGACCGGCATCAAGATCTGCTCGAAGCTATTGCCAGTAAAGATGAGTTGAAGGTGCGCAAAGCCATTCAGCAGGATATTGAAGAGGGGCTCGGTTCTATCTCTGCAGAGGAGCTGCTGTAGCGGCTCCTTCCCCCCCCCAGTTGACTATTTAGTTCCCTTTTTTTCTCCTCGCACTGGCGCGATTCGACCTTATATTTTCGGTAAGGGCAGATAGACCTTGCGCTTCTGTCGATGGCCCCACTAGAATGTGATCACAAATTAGTGGTAACGATTTGGCCTTTTGAGCCCGATTGGTGGGCGCTGAGCAAGGCCTGTGAAAGCCAGGAGAGAAATATGAACAAGACTGAGCTGCAGCAACACGACCGTGAGCACCTGCTACACCCATTTACTGACTTCCATGACTTGGGCCAGCAGGGGACCCGTGTGATTACCAGCGCCGAGGGCGCTTACATCACCGATATTGATGGCAACAAAATGCTTGATGGCATGTCAGGCCTCTGGTGTTGCAACCTCGGCTACAGCCGTAAAGAAATCAGCAATGCGATCTACGAGCAGCTGAATACCCTGCCTTTCTATAACAGCTTCTTCCAGTGCACTACGGTGCCCTCGATTGAACTCGCCGACGCCCTGGCTGAAGTGACCCCGGCGCATATGAACAATGTGTTCTTCACGGGTTCCGGTTCCGAGGCAAATGATACTAACCTGCGCCTCATCCGCCGTTTCTGGGATATCCAGGAAAAGCCGGAGAAGCGCATCGTTATTTCCCGTAAGAATGGCTATCACGGCTCTACCATTGCCGGTGCCAGCCTGGGTGGTATGAGCGGTATGCACAAGCAATTCCAGCCGCTCGACTACATTGAGTACGTACAGCAGCCCTACTGGTTTGGTGAGGGCGGCGATATGTCTCCGGAGGAGTTTGGTATCCAAGCGGCTCGCAGCCTGGATGAGAAAATCCAGGAGCTGGGCCCGGATAATGTTGCGGCGTTTATCGCTGAGCCAATTCAGGGTGCTGGCGGCGTAATTATCCCGCCGGAAACCTACTGGCCGGAAGTCAAGAAGGTGCTGGACCAGTACGACATCCTGCTGGTGATGGATGAAGTGATTTTTGGTTTCGGTCGTACCGGTGAGTGGTTCGGTGCCGACTATTACGGCATGAAGCCCGACCTGATGACTTTCGCCAAAGCAGTAACCAATGGCTACTTCCCCCTGGGCGGTACCATGGTGAGTGATCGTGTCGCTGAAGTGATCAAAACCAAAGGTGGCGAGTTTACCCACGGTTACACCTACTCCGCGCATCCGGCTGCCTGTATGGCCGGTCTGGCAACTATCAATATTCTGCGCAACGAGAAGATTATCGAGAATGTCCGCGATGTAACCGGCCCCTACCTGTCCAAGCGCTGGGCTGAACTGGCGGAGCATCCGATCGTTGGCGAAACCCGCAGTTTGGGTATGGTCGGCGCCTTGGAGCTGGTAAAAGATAAGGCCAGCCGCGCTCGTTTTGATGATGACTGCACCGCTGGTGCGGTATGTCGTGACCTGAGTATCAAGCACGGTTTGGTGATGCGCGCCGTTGGCGATGCCATGGTTATCGCACCACCGCTGATTATGACCACTGAACAGGTCGATGAGCTGGTAGAAAAAGCGCACCGCGCCCTGGACGACACTGCTAAAGCACTGGCGTAACATAGCGGCAAGATACTCTGTTGCAGAGGCGATCAGGTACTCCGTTTTCCATGATTTGAATGGAAAAGGGATGGCGGGTCGTCTCTGCGTTTAGATTGGATCACCCCAGGCACCTTATGTCTCAAGAAAAAGAATTCACTGCCCAGCCCGATCTGCTGGAGCAGTCGCAAAAATTCCTGGCAGAACACTCGGACCTAAAGTGGATCGAAGGCTTTATGTTCGATATCAATGGCGTGCCGCGAGGGAAGTGGTTGCCGGCAGAAGCTGCGGAGAAATTGCTCAAGGGCAGTCTGCAAATGCCGCGTAGCGCGGTCAGTCTCGATATTTGGGGGCGGGATATCGAAGACAGCCCGCTGGTATTTGCCAGTGGAGACAGCGATGGCGTTTGTCTGCCGGTTTCGCCTATTAGCTTGGCGCCCTGGCATCGCGAGTCCACTGCCCAGCTGCATATGCAGTTACATGAGGCAGATGGCTCCTCTCTCTATGCCGATCCCCGCAGCCAGTTGCAACGCGTGGTAGAGCGTCTCGGCAAACTGGGTTATACCGCCGTGTGTGCGACCGAGCTGGAATTCTATCTGCTCCGCGATGAGGTGGATCATCTGGCGCGTCCGCGCCCGGTTAGCGATAACGACGCCGAGCTGGTGCCTTCCACCGACGTTTACGATCTGTCCGAGCTCAATGCACAGCGACACTTCTTTGCCGATGTGCGAGCTGCTTGCGAGGCGCAGGGTATTCCCGCAGATTCAGTATTGTCGGAGTGTGCGCCGGGACAGTTTGAAATCAACCTGTTGCACAGTGCCGATCCCGTTAAAGTAGCAGACCAAACATTACTGTTTAAGCGCTTGTTAAAAGGGGTGGCGCGCAGTCACGGCTTCCGCGTGAGTACCATGGCCAAGCCTTTCGGGGATCAGGCGGGTAACGGAATGCACGTGCATATGAGTTTGATCGACGCCAATGGAAAGAACGTTTTTGATGATGGTTCTGACACTGGCTCCGATTTACTGCGTTACGCCGCAGCAGGAATGCTGGCGACTGCCAACGACGCGATGGCGTTTTTCGCACCTCACAGCAACTCCTATCGCCGCTTCCAGGAGAGCTCTCACGCACCGCTGAATCTCTGCTGGGGCTACGATAATCGCACTACAACTTTGCGTGTGCCCGCCAGCGATCCTGTGGCGCGGCGTATCGAGCACCGCATTGCCGGGGCGGATGTTAACCCCTATCTGGTGTTAGCTGCGATTCTCACTGGTGTGTGTCATGGCATTGAGAACCAGGTGGAAGCGCCTGCACCTGTGGAAGGCGATGCTTATCAGGTGGAGAGTGAGAAGTTGATCAATACCTGGAGTGGCGCACTGGAGCGCTTTGAGCAGAGCCCCTTGTGGCGCGAGTATCTTGATCCGCGCTTTGTGGAATTGTTCTCTCTGTTGAAAAGACAGGAGCAAGCAGAGATAGCTGCCCGCGTTACCGATGTTGAATACCAGAGTTATCTGCATCGGGTATAAACATTGGCGGTGTGCTTTAGCGCCGATTGCCGTTTTAGTGAACGGCTTTCACGACAGGAGAGTTAGTGGGGGTATTTCCTCTGCTATACCTAAATTTAAGTGCGTAATGTGCTTGAAACTCTCCTCCTGAAAGTGTGTTCGAGAAATCTGGCCCGCCTTTTGGCGGGCATTTTTTTATTTTCGATTGACTTATTTCCACTTCCTGTTCGTATTAATCCCTTCTTTTAAAGTCGCCATGGCTTGAGTGTATCGAATGACACGGTGTGCGGTTGCTGGGCTTTTGTTGCTATTTTGGCTTGCGAGCACACATCCTTGGGCCAGGATACCAAGAGGGTGGACCGCTTCCGCCTAGCAGTCATTTCTCCGCCAGTGTATTCTTCCGCTTTACCAGCGAGACACCCCAGACGGTCGGCTCTTAGACGTTGGCATTCGCAGAATGTCTGTGCGAGAGCGGATAATGTTATGGGGTATAAGAATATTGCAGATGGGGAAACTATGACCGCCTTGGGAAATTGTGCAGACGGTCCAACGGCTGGCGAGACGCAGCCACTAAAAATATGCCTTTTGGGGTATCGCAGCAATCCACACAGTGGTGGTCAGGGCATCTACCTGCGCTACCTGAGTAAAGCACTGGTTGATGCTGGTCACTCCGTGGATGTTATTTCTGGCCAGCCCTACCCAGAACTCGATGAGCGCGTAAAACTCATCAAAATGCCAGGGTTGAACCTCTATGAAGTTGAGCGTCCAGCGCGGGCCTTGAAACCTCGCCACCTGCTCTCGTGGGCGGATTTTTTTGAATGGTGGAGTAAGCTTACCGGCGGTTTTGCTGAGCCTTATACCTTTGGCCGTCGGGTAAATAAATACCTGCGCAAGCACGGCAAACAATACGACATTGTTCACGATAACCAATCACTGTGTTACGGCTTGCTGGATATCGAGAAAAATGGATTGCCTGTTGTCGCGACAATTCATCACCCCATTACCCGGGATCGTCAACTGGCATTAGATGCCGCCCCCGATTGGCGTTTTCGTTTGCTGGTACGTCGCTGGCATAATTTTTTGAATATGCAGATTAAGGTATCGCGGAAGCTTCGCCATATCGTGACAGTTTCCAAGCAATCTGAGCGGGATATTATCGAGCAGTTTGGCGTAGCTCCCGAGCAGATTCACCTGATTTACAACGGTATTGATACCGAATTATTTAACCCAGGGGCAGAAAATAAGCGCTTGTCTCTGCGAATTATGACCACCGCATCGGCAGATCAGCCCCTCAAAGGTCTGCGCTTTTTATTACAGGCGTTGGCGGAACTGCGCCAGGAATATGAAAACATAGAGTTGTTGGTGGTTGGCAAATTACGCGAAGGTGGCGCTACGGAACGCTTGCTTCACGATCTGGATCTTCAGGATAGGGTTCAGTTTGTCTCCGGTATTTCTAACGAAGAACTGGTCGATAATTACCGCAAGGCTACAGCGGTAGTTTGCCCATCGCTCTATGAGGGGTTTGGTTTACCTGCCGGGGAGGCAATGGCATGTGGTGCTCCGGTAGTATCCAGTGACGGGGGTGCCTTGCCTGAGGTGGTTGGGGATGCCGGAATCGTGGTCCCTGCAGGAAATCACGAAGCTTTGGCCAATGCCCTGCGCCAGGTTTTATCCAGCGAAGCGCTGCGAAAAGAACTCAGTGAGAAAGGTCGCCAGCGCATTGAAAATAAATTTTCCTGGAAAATCGCTGCAGAGAGTTTGGTGAAATATTACCGGGAAATTCTCGGACATACATTGGCGGAACAACCCAGTAGTCATGAAATAGAAACTCCGAATATGCGCAGTGCGGAGGCGGCTTAATGATTACTGTAGATCCCCAGCACTTAAATCTTCGCCCTGGCCAAAAAGTCCTCGACTTGGGGTGCGGTGAAGGGCGCCATTCCATCCACTTGATGATCACCGATGATGTCGATGTTTACGGCATTGACCTGTGTTTTGATGATGTGCGCACTGCCAGTGAGCGAGCGGAACCTTTCCGCTCTCCCGAGCACTCAAAGGGTCGCTTGCAGTTCGGAGTTGCCAATGGCTTGCAACTACCATTTGCCGATGGGAGTTTTGATGTGGTTATCTGCTCAGAGGTACTTGAGCATATCCCCGATTACAAGTCTGTCCTGGCTGAGATTAACCGGGTATTAAAACCCTCCGGTATTTTTGCCGCGACAGTACCGGCATTTTTTCCCGAGTGGGTGTGCTGGAAACTCAGCGATGAATACCATCAGGTTGAGGGTGGTCATATCCGAATATTCCGCGAGCGCGAGCTGCGAGAGGATATTGAAAGGCTGGGACACCACTATTTTGCCCGGCATAAGGCCCATGCGTTACATGCACCTTACTGGTGGTTAAAGTGTTTGTTTTGGGACAAGCCCGATTCCCGTTTGGTCTCTGCCTATCACCGCCTGTTGGTGTGGGATCTGATGAAGAAACCAGCCTTTACCCGGGTTCTCGAAAAACTATTGAACCCGCTGTTGGGAAAAAGTATCGCTCTCTATTTTGTGAAACCTGCCGGGTCGACACAACAAGTGGATGCGGCCCTCTCCCTGCCTGAGGGAGTTGAAGCATGAGTAAAATTTCTGTGCCGGCAAAAGCTTCTGGTCTTTTCCCTGAAGGATTTATCCTGGATAGCGCCGCCTATATTCTCTCCCAGCAGCTCCCCGATGGTTCAATTCCCTGGTTTAAAGGGGGCTATGCCGACCCCTGGGATCATGTTGAGGCCGCTATGGGGCTCGCCATTGCCGGAGAGTTCAGTGCTGCTGAAAATGCCTATTGCTGGTTGGCTGAGATTCAGCTGGAGGACGGCAGCTGGTGGGCCGCTTATAAAGATGGCGATATTGACAACCGGGAGCGCCGTGAAACCAATTTTGTTGCCTATGTGGCAACAGGAATTTGGCAGTACTTCCTGATCAGTAGAGACACACTGTTTTTACAGCGCTATTGGCCGATGGTGGAGCGTGCAATCGAGTTTGTATTACGCTTGCAAACGGAATTTGGCGAAATTCATTGGGCGGTAGATTCAGAGGGCGCCCCTATGGAAGATGCCCTGATCACTGGTTGCTCTTCCATTTATAAAAGTCTGGAATGCGCAATTAATATTGCCCACCAGCTGGGGGTTGCTCGCCCCCAATGGATACTTGCCCGGGAAGCTTTGGGCGATGCGCTGCGCAATAAACCGGAGCGCTTTGATCGCACCTGGGAAAGCAAGGCGCGCTTTTCAATGGACTGGTTTTATCCCGTATTAACCGGTGCCTTTTCTGGTGAGGCAGCGCAGTTGCGTCTTCAGCAGCGCTGGGATGAGTTTGTCGTGGCTGGTTTGGGTTGCCGTTGCGTCAGCGATGAGCCCTGGGTGACGGTGGCTGAATCCTGCGAACTCACCATGTCCCTAATCGCTGCTGGCCAGCGTTCGCGGGCGGAAATTTTGTATCGCGGTTTACACCGTTGGCAGGATAAAGATGGGGGCTACTGGACCGGTTATGTCTACCGGGATGAGGCCATCTGGCCGGAGGAAAAAACCACCTGGACTGTAGGAGCCATGCTTCTGGCTGCCGATGCACTCGCCGGATTAACGCCAGCGAGCGAGCTATTTACATCGGTGCGCCTGCCCCTAAATGCGGCGCAGGATTCCCAGGGTGTCGACAGTTTCGACGAGCTCGAATTGAGCGGAAGCCAGGGCTAGCTTGTAAATATCGTAGGGCGCTTGGCCGCCATCGGCGGGGTCCGGGAAAATGTCGTGGATCGCCAGGTAGCCACCGGGCACGATATGGCGGGACCAGCTGCGATAATCGGTCATGGCCGCTTCCAGGGAGTGGCCGCCGTCAATAAATACGAGACCCAAAGGGGTATTCCAGCAGCGTGCAGCTGTTGCGGAGGGGGCGACGACGGGAACAACCCAGTCATCCAATTCTGCCGCGCGAATATTCGCGCGGAAAGTGCGAAAACTGTCCATTAAATTGGCCTGGCCATCAAACAGTTCGGGATCGTGATACTCCTCTCCGGGCTGGTGCTCTTCAGATCCTCGATGGTGGTCCACGGCGAACAGGACGTTATCGGTCAGCTTACAGGCACTGGCCAGGTAAATTGATGATTTGCCGCAGTAGCTGCCCACTTCAAGACAGGGACCCAGTGAGCTGGCTTCAGCTGCCAAGTGGTAGAGAGCTTCCCCTTCATGGGCGGCGAGGAAACCTTTAATTGCTCGAATATCAATAGGTAGATTTAGGGACATGGGTAAACGCTTGCTATTTTTCGTGGCCGAAACACTAAACTGCCACTAATACAAAAGCAATTGGGTTTTTACTCAGGGCTCCATAAATCCCATAAAATATAAGTAGAAATTAAAATATGCGTAAGGATCACAGGCCCTATTGGCTCAAGCGACTGCAGCTCCGTTGGCGCAAATGGCGAACAGAGTATTTCCTTCTGCCGCAATTCGATGCGGTTGGGGTTGAGCCGGAAGTAATGGACCCGGGTTCTGTCCATGTTTTTGGCGGAAATGTTCGGCTCGGAAATTACCCTCACTTAATCTCCAACAACGAGAAGTGTATTCGCTTTACCACTTTTGGGCACAAGGGGGGAGAGGCATTTATTACTATTGGGGATTTCGTATTGATCTCTCCAGGGGTACGTATTTCTGCGGCTCAATCTATTGAGATTGGCGACGCCTGTATGATCGCAGCCAATGTGTATATTTCCGATTCTGATTGGCATGGGCTCTACAATCGCACACGGCCCTTCCGTTGTACCTCCCCGGTGCGCCTGGGTAACAATGTTTGGATTGGAGATAGTGCAACCATCTGCAAAGGTGTCACTATCGGTGATAATTCTGTAGTGGGAGCCGGCAGTATCGTCACCAAGGATGTCCCCGCAAATACGGTTGTCGCCGGTAATCCGGCAAAACCCATTAAATCAATTAATCCCAAGCGGCGAATGATTACCCGCGAGGCATTATTTGCCGATGCCTTTCGCCAAGCGCATAATCTGGATGAATTGGATAAGATGATGTTGGGTGGGAACACCTTATTGGGTTGGTTGCGCTCGGTATTCTTTCCCCGCCATAGCGATTGAATGTGCAAGTATTAATAAAATGAAAAAAAGAAAAAGTATTGTCCTGATTGGAATGCCCGGCGCCGGTAAAAGTACGCTGGGGGTGTTGTTGGCAAAGGAGTTAGCACTGGGGTTTACAGATACTGATGTTCTGATCCAGTCCAGAGAGGGCAAGACTTTGCAGCAAATTATGGCTGAAAGTGACTATCTTAATCTCCGCGCTATTGAAGGGGAGGTATTAGCTGAGGCCACCCTCCCCAGTGATGTTATTGCCACTGGAGGAAGCGCAGTCTATAGCGAAGAGGGCATGGCGAATCTACGCAGTCAGGGTGTGGTAGTGTTTCTTCAGTGTTCAGCGGAGGAATTGCGCCGACGTATCCATAATTATGAAAGCCGTGGCATTGCGAAGGCGCCCGGGCAGTCTTTTGCGGACTTATTTGAAGAGCGACAGGCCCTTTACCGGCAATATGCTGAAATAACGGTGGATTGTGACAGAAAGTCACTGCAGGAAACGCTTGATCATTTACTTAATGCGCTGCGGGAGATTGCAGAGTAACCGAAATTTTCTCAGTAAGCCCCATGGGTTAAAGCAAGGGGCTTTACTTTTCACACTTTTGGCTTAAAGTGGCAGCTGGGTGGTGTACTTCACCTGCTTGAGGGCAAAGGTGGAGTTGACTGAGGCCACGTTTGGCAGGTGTACCAGGGAGCGTTTCAGTAATTGCTCATAGTGTTCCACACTATCCACTACAACGCGCAGGACATAGTCTTTGTCTCCGCTGGTGGAATAGCACTCGACCACCTCCTGGACATCCTGAACTGCTGATTCAAAGTTGTTCAGGGATTCCTCATCGTGATTGTGGATGGTAACGTAGCAGTATACGGTGACACCCAGATCCAGTTTGCGTGGGTCCAGCAGGGTAACACGGCCACGGATAATGCCTTCGGCTTCCAATCGCTTGATTCTGCGCCAGCAGGGGGTGTGCGAAAGGCCGACTTTATCGCCCAGCTCTGCCATGGAGTAATCTGCGTTCTCCTGCAGCGCTCGCAGAATCTTACGGTCAAAATCATCCAGGTCTGTCGAACGCTTCATAAAGACTCCTATCCTATAAAAATTATCTAAATCGAAACTTCTATCACAAATTTACGCATATTTGCGTGAATAAAGCAATGCTCTATTGCGCTTAACGAACTAGTATGACCTGACTAAACCGTTTCGGGATAGGTGCAGTGTGCCCTCAGCCGCTCTGGGACTTTGCGGCAAATATAAAAACAGGCGCATCTAACCACAGAAAACGGACTATTCGGAAGAATAATGACTAATAACTCGAACCGGGTTTCGAGAAGAATAATTAACCGGAAGTAGGTGTATGACTGAAAAAGTAACCAGTCCTCAAAGTACGGCGGATTCCCAAGTAAAAAAACAGGTTTCATTGGACGACCGCTACACCATGCTCAAGGGCCGTGTGCTCCTTTCAGGTATCCAGGCCCTTGTGCGCTTACCCATAGACCAGATGCGAATGGACCGGGATCGCGACCTCAATACCGCGACTTTTATCTCCGGTTATCGGGGGTCGCCCTTAGGTGGCTACGACCTGCAGTTATCCAGGGCGAAAAAACTGCTGGGAGAGTACAACATCCGTTTCCAGCCTGGCGTCAATGAAGAGTTGGCGGCTACGGCAGTTTGGGGTTCCCAGCAGGTGGGCTTGTTCCAGGGTGCAGAAGTGGATGGCGTCTGTGGGATTTGGTATGGTAAGACACCGGGTGTCGACCGCTCCTGCGATGCATTTCGCCATGCCAATGCCGCTGGCTCCTCTCCCAAAGGTGGCGCACTGATCGTTGCCGGCGATGACCACGGCTGTAAGTCATCCTCCTATCCAGGGCAGTCTGAATTTGCCTTTGTGGATATGCATATTCCAGTACTTAACCCCGCCACCGTGCAGGAAGTGTTGGATTATGGTCACTACGGGCTGGAGCTGTCCCGCTTTAGCGGCTGCTGGGTGGCAATGATCACCCTGGCAGAAAATATGGATAGCTCTGCGACCGTGGAAGTGGACCCTGAGCGGGTTAAATTCCACTACCCGGATATTGAACGTCCCGAGGGCGGCCTGAATATTCGCAAGCAGGATAACCCTCTCGAGCAGGAAGAGCGCCTGTGGCGCTACAAGCGCCCTGCTGCGCTGGCTTTTGCCCGCGCCAATAAACTCAACAAGGTTGTATTGGAAAACCCTGAGGCGAGCCTCGGCATCGTCACTACCGGTAAGGCCCATCTGGACTTGATGCAGGCCTTCGAAGATATGGGTATCGATGAGCAGAAGGCCAAGCAGCTCGGTATCCGAATCCTTAAAGTGGGTATGACCTACCCGTTGGATGTGCCGGGTATCCAGGAGTTTGCCCGTGGCTTGGATACGCTGCTGGTGCTTGAGGAAAAACGCAGTTTGATGGAAGTACAGCTGAAAGAGGAACTGTACAACGTCCACGTGAAGGACCCGAATTTCCCGCGTATTCTCGGTAAAGTGGACGATTGTGATCAGCCGCTGATGCCCGCTTATGGCGAGCTGTCGCCAGCGATTATTGCCCAGGTATTGGGTTTTGTTTTAGGTGAGGACAAGTTGGATGAAGGCGGCAAGCACCGCTTGATGCGTCTCAATGCGCTGGCTGAACGTATTTCCCAGCAGACTGGCTCAAGTGTGTCTCGCTTGCCTATGTTCTGTGCCGGCTGCCCTCACAACCGTTCCACCAAGGTGCCAGAAGGAAGCCGAGCCTTAGCAGGTATTGGTTGTCACTATATGGCCCAGTGGCTCGACCGGGAGACTTATACCTTCACCCAAATGGGTGCCGAAGGGGTCAACTGGGTAGGGCAGGCGCCGTTTACTACTGAAAAGCATGTCTTTGTAAACCTGGGTGATGGTACCTATTTCCACTCCGGTATTTTGGCGATTCGCGCTTCCGTGGCTGCCAAGGTCAATATCACTTACAAGATCCTGTTTAATGATGCGGTCGCCATGACCGGCGGCCAGCCCCACGATGGTGAGTTGGCTCCGGATATGATCTGTCGCCAAGTTTTGGCAGAAGGGGTGCAGAAAGTTGTCCTGGTGATGGATAACCCGGATAAATACAAGGGTGCGCTGTCCTTCCCCAGTGAAGTTGAAATTCGTCACCGGGATTACTTGCCCGTTGTAATGGATGAGCTGCGTGAGGTTGAAGGTTGTACCGTTATTATTTACGACCAGACCTGTGCCACCGAACTGCGCCGCAAGCGCAAGCGCGGGCTATTGCCTAAAGCCGAGGGGCGCCCCTTCATCAACGAGCTGGTGTGTGAAGGCTGTGGGGACTGCGTCCAGCAGTCGAGCTGTATCGCTGTTGAGAAAGTGGAAACGGCGCTGGGCGATAAACGCAGGGTGAACCAAACCGGCTGTAATCAGGATATGTCCTGCGTTAACGGCTTCTGCCCCTCATTTGTCACTGTGAAGGGTGGCAATATTGCCAAGGGCGCCGGGGTAGGTGACGTGTTGCGAACTGAAGCGGCCAAGTTGCCCTCGCCACAGCTTCCGGGCTTACAGCAGCCGTATAATTTCCTGGTTACCGGCGTTGGCGGTACGGGTGTAGTGACCATTGGCGCCTTGCTAGCGATGGCGGCACATATCGAGGACAAAGCGTGCAGCACCCTTGATCAGACCGGATTGGCTCAGAAGGGCGGAGCGGTTTACTCCCATATTCGCTTTGCGGCTGCGCCCGAGTCTTTGCAGGCGGTACGTATTTCCGACGGTCGTGCCGATGCCCTAATGGCCTGTGACCTGATTGCAGCCGGCAATGTGGCAGCATGTTTGGTTAAACTGGATAAATCTCACAGTCGCGCGGTAGTGAATACCCACTTGAGCCCAACGGCGGCAACGGTTCTCGGGCGTGAGGATGTCCACTCACCGCAAGCGGTATTGGATACGGTGAGTGGCGCGGTTAATGAGCTCAGCTCAGTAGAAGCGCATCGCCTGACCAAGGCAGCTCTGGGTGATACGCTCGCCGCCAACATTTTTATGCTCGGCTACGCCTGGCAGAAAGGGTTGATTCCGCTAACTGAAGCCTCCCTGCTGGAAGCGATCCGCTTAAACGGTGTCGCTGTGGAAGGAAATCTGCAGGGATTTGCTGCAGGGCGGTTGGCGGCAGAAAATCGCAACGCTCTGGACAAACTGTTAACCCACGAAAAAGTTGCAGTAGAGGTACCACAAACTCTTGAAGCGATTGTGGCTCACCGGGTGGAGCACCTCACAGGTTATCAAAATACGGACCTCGCCGAGCGTTACCGCAGTTTGGTCGATACGGTGAAATCTGCTGAGATTTTAAAAGTGCCCGGGAATGTCCAGTTGGCCGAGGTGGTTGCGCGCAATTATGCAAAATTGCTTGCCTATAAGGATGAGTACGAGGTGGCTCGCCTATATACCGATAGCCGCTTTACCGAATCGCTAAAAGAGAACTTCAGTGGTGACTTTACCCTGGAGTTCAATTTGGCTCCCCCTTTACTGGCGCGCTTCGATAAAGCCTTGGGGCGTCCCCGCAAAATGAAATTTGGCGGTTGGATGTATAAGGCATTTGGTGTTTTGGCGAAGCTGAAGTTCTTGCGCGGATCGGCGCTTGATATTTTTGGCTATACAGCTGAGCGAAAAATGGAGAGGGCACTGATTAGCGAATATGAAGAGTTGGTTAAGAAAGTTCTGGGCCAATTAAATTCGCAGAATCACGCTGCTGCAGTTGAGCTACTTCAATATCCGGATATCATCCGGGGCTACGGCCCGGTGAAGGAGGCCAATATTGAGAAAGCGAAAGAACAGCGAAATATCGCATTAAATCGATTTGAAAACCCGGTTCGGGATATAAAACTTTCAGCGGAAGTTGAGGTTTTTGACCCAGCTAAGGCACAGCAAGTAGGTTAATTGCCTGTTTGATAAAGTGGCTTGAGGACTGTCTTGAGTCACTTTATACCCCCCTACCAAACCCCTTGTAATCGTATGGCGAATTGGTTGGTTTTATCTCCAGTAAAATCGTCATCGCCGAGGGTGATGTTCATCATTACCCGGATTTTTGGGTTGAAATAGTAATTGACCCCAAGTGTAAAATTACTGGCTCGTAGCTGGCGAAAATCCCGATTCTCTATAGCGGTATATCTTGCGGCAACTTCCCAGGCACCCTCTGGAGGAGATGGCTTGATAGATTTAAATACTCCGATCTTGGAGTCGTAGGGTTTATGTTGGCCGGTAATTGCCCAGCTTCCCATAATGTACCAGGCATGAACATCCTGCCCGCCAATAAAGCATCCGCTTATGGGATCGCAAAAAAAACTTGGCGGAAGACCGAAGAATTCCTCATAGGTCAATTCAGAGAGGTATATCTTCCCTGTGAAATGACCATACGCATATTCCGCTTGGCCGAATAGAGGGCCGTAAGTCGCAGCTAGCTCGAAACCGGTAGTGTTGACTCTGCCCCCACCATCCCCAAGGAAGAACTCATCGTCACCAAACTCGCCAAAAAAATTATCTGATCCGCCAGGTGTGATTGCTATCAGCTGCTCCGGCCCTCGTCGGCCCGCATAGGCAACTTCAGCAACGATATCGGGACTGTCTTGATTCGCTTTTTCGTAGCTACGGTATACACCCAGGTGAACTGTTGATAAGGCATCGTTAATTGGGGCCCAGGTCAGTCGGGTTGCTGCGCCAAACCCAGAATTTCTGGGGTCACCGGGGTCTCGTAAATTGAATAACGTAAAACCAAATGTATAACAGCACCAATGCGTATGCCAGTCGATACCCTGTTGACGTCCACGTCCAGAATAAATACCTGCAGCGCTGGTAAATGCCCGCTCCATAAGCACTAGGTCATTGGAGCTTGTCAGCTCATTGATTGAGCGGCTGGGTTTAAAATTGCCGATGGTTAGTTTTCCCGTATAGAACTTTGTTGCTAAGTAGACATCCCTCAACCCTCCAGCTCCATCATCAGCAAAGTCTCTTTCAAGCTTATAGTCCCACTTCCATAGATTGCCTTTCATTGTCAATCTAACCCGACGGAAGTCGGTTGTATTGACCGGATCTTCTAGGTCTTTGTCAAAAATGTATGTATCGAAGTGAATCCTTCCGCCGAGTTGTGCGGAGAAATCCCCATCGTCAGAGACAATTTTCAGCCCGCCTTTTGTCTCGGCTTCATCAGCAATAGCCGGGAAGCTAAAAAAAAGAATTGATATGGCACAGTATGCTCCCCAGCATTTCATCGGACGCCTCTAGTTGAGAGTTGTCATTGGTCACGGGAAAAGTGCTATTCGAGTTTAGCAATAGAAAAGACTTTGGACGGGGAGGGGGGATGGGACGGCGCAGAAAATCTGCGCCGAGGGTTACTGGATAGTTGATTAAAGGCGTTCTAATTTGTAACCAGTGTCGCCTAGAAACTCGATAACACTGCGTTCGCCCACCAAGTGGCCAGCGCCGACAATGACAAACAGAGACTGGTAATTTGGCCCTTTAAGAGCAATTTTCTCAGCCATCCTTTCATTGCGATTAAAAAAAAGTGTGTCATAGAGCGGCTTATATTCAGGGTTTTCAGTTAGGCCGTCGAGGATAATAAGGCGATTCAAAGCTTCTTCATCTCCTCGCTTCCATGCGCTGGTGAGTTTGGGTAAAAAGGTTGAAATATCCCCAATTTGCTCAAGGGTTTGCTGGAAGAGGAGCGCAGGGTTGTCCAGGTCATTTAACATCTTGAATTGTTGCAAGACACCTTCCAGCTCCAGAACGGATTTTCCATCCTTTTTTGCTTTTTGTAAAAAGTGCCTATCAATGCCTAGTTCTGGGTTGAGGCCGTGGGCCTGCATCTCAATCATGCTCATAGAGATCATGGCTATGGCGGGGCGCTGCCGGATAAACATAGCCTCGGGCATACTACGCTTGTGCATCCACGACTTTAGTTGGCTGTATAGCGCGGGTGGAAGTTCGTCTTTTAAAGTTCGTTCACCTTGGTAGATAGACTCCATCATGATTCGCTGCTGTAACAGGCTGTCGCCTTCTGCAGCGAGAATGTCAGCCTCGACGGCAATGGCATCACTATTGGAGTAGGCTTGTTCAATTTTTGATCTTAGAGGGTAGAAGTCCTCAGTTGCCAAGTGAATCGAGCCTAATAAGTAAACGGTTTTATTATCTTTAGTTGCTTTCCAGAAGATGCCTTTATCACTCTCAGCGGCTGAAGCTCCTATTGTTAGTAGAAGCAGTGTAAAGGCGAGAAAGTAACTTATTTGTCGCTGAAGCATTGTCGGGTCCCTGAGTAATTTGCCTTTGCAAATACTATCACTAACACCTTCAGGTACCAGAGGGGCTTTTAGGCATCAAGTCACTGACTTGTAAATTAGTGATGATTTACTGGGAAATTATCCTATAGGAAGTCAAAATAGACCTTTTGGTCTGTTTCACGGAAGTCAAATTGAAAGTTGTACAGTTTTTGCCCAGCCTAGAGCCTGGGATCACAGCAACTCTTGCGCTTGAGTTTGCAAATGAACTGGTCAAAAAAGGCCACGAGTCCCTGGTGATTTCTACTGATGGACCATTGGAGGCGCGGTTTCGTTTGCACGGTAGTGACTTTATCAGCTTTCCAAAAATCAGTGAGTCAATCTGGTCTTTGCGGCACAAATCCCGCCTACGTAAGATTCTCGCAAGGTTGCAACCGGATATTGTCTATACCCATGGTCGCTCAACGGCTTTTCTAGCTTGGCGCGCCTTAAAGAGTGAGTCAGCTACAAGTCGCCCTAAGCTGGTGCCGCTCGTAGATCAAGATTTTCCCAACAGTTATTTTAATAAAGGTATGCTGTCAGGAGATGGAATTATCGCAAGCTCCCGAGGGGTTGCAGAGAACCTGAAGAAGTCCTCCCCCAAAACTGCAGAAGACTCGATAGAGGTTATTTATCACGGTATCAATATTCGCGAGTTTGATCGCGAAAAACCGGTAGCGAGCCAGTGGCAACTGAAGCTTTTGAATAGCTATCCCCAGCTGGAAGGGAAAAACTGGTGGTTAATGCCTAGCGAAATCTCTGCAAATGGCGGGCAGGAAGAATTTCTACATATGTTGGCCCAGGCTGCGGTACAAAGAGATGATATTCACGGAGTGATTGTAGGAACTTTAGTCGAAAATGATTTGCGCTATCTGAAAAAGCTGGAAGGGCTCGCGCAAGAATTGGATCTCGGTGGCAAGGTAACTTTTCTCGGTGAACGCCGCGATATGCGTGAGTTATATGCGACTTCCCAGTTAGTTTTTCAACTCGCCAGCGAGAAGGATGAGAATGCAAAGTATTCCAAGGAAGCAATGGCGATGGGGCGCCCGGTAGTCGCTTATTCTGGAGGCTGCACGGGTGAGGTTTTACAGAATTATTTTCCTGAAGGATTGGTGGAGCGAGGTGATATTAAATCTTTAATAGAAACAAGTTTGAATTTGGCGAACAAGCCAAATAACTCGAACCCTCAAGAGTTTAGTTATGCAGCTTCAGCAGGAAAAACCATAGACTTTTTTCAGGGCCTGCTTAATTAAATTTATAGTAATCTTAGTCGTTAGCAATCTGGAAAGTATTGAAAGATTACACCTCTAAAAGTTAAGGTGCCCGTTCAAAGAGGCGAAATCAAAACCGGGGTTGGGTGTATTGGTTCTAGCGTTCGAAAAATGACTGTACCTTAAAGATAGGACATGGCCTCTGGAAAAACGGTACCCAAGAGCAAAGTGCAGGGCAAAATTTAGTTTGGTGCTCAATCCGATATCACCGAAGTTCTTTTGGCTTAAGTAGGATGCCCCTGCACCTGCTTCAGCAAATCCACCCTGCAAATCACTCCGGGGGTACCAGCGCAAAATAGGTTTAATTTCGAAAATATTTTGCTGCTGTTTCTCACTTTGATGCTCAATTCGCATATGGGAGTAACTGCCTTGCCCCCACCATTGAAGTGAATTATTGCCGAGACTAAATGAAAGCAGTAAATGGGAGTAGCTAAATCCAGCCATTTCTGAGGCTGAGATAGAGCGATACTGCATCAACTCATTCCCAAGTCCTTTACCTGCACTTGCAATGAATTCGGATTCTGCATGGGTGGGCGGAGTAAGGAAGAGTCCGCCGGCAAAAAAATAGGCACAGTATTTAAAAACACTGCACTTATCGTTAAAAACCACTGGTTTACGCATAGCTTCGCGGTACTAACTGATAGAGCTGTTTTAAAGACTAGTGGGAAAGGCCTCGATGGCAAGCTCTCCAAAGAGGCTTGCCATCGACTTCTTCCTTTTCTAACGCCACTGCCGCTTCAGTTGTCGAAGTGCGTCAGAATGAAGTTGTCGCGCGCGCTCCTGACTAAGCCCCAATTGCTCGCCAATAACTCGAAAAGAGCAATCCTTGTCAGAAATTAATCCATACCGCAAGTTGAGGACTGTCCTTTGTCGTGCGGGGAGGCGGGCAACAGCTTCACGGAGGCGTTGCGCTAGCTCCTGGTTGGTTACAAGCTCATCGGTATTGTAAAGTTCATCAGCAGGTGCGTAGTCCAGTCGGGTACTGCTCTGGTCGTCTGCGACTGGGTCATCGAGAGACCCTGTTGGTCCTGGGAGTTTTAATAAGCTCTGGATTCTCTCAATATCTAGTCCTGTGTGGCGGGCCAGATTGTCATCGGATGCAGGTTGCCCCTGAGCGCGTACTTCACCAATGGCTCTGTAAATCGCTCTTAAATCATCCTGGACATTGGCTGGTTGTCGGACAAGATCTTCGTTGCGCCTTAAAGCTAATTGAATTTCTTGCTGAATCCACCAGTAGGCATAGGTCGAAAAGCGGTATCCCATTTGTGGTTTGAATCGCTCAATGGCTTTCATTAATCCAACATTGCCTTCTTGAATTAAATCGATAAAGGGAACTGATGGGTTGCGAAAGCGTTTTGCGATGGCAATAACCAGGCGCAGATTACATTGGATCAATTTTTTCCGCTGTTGTTGAAAGCGCTGTAGGAGTCCGGTTAACCTGCTGCGGCCGCGCCTATCCAGGAACTTGCTGGTGAGAAGGATTTCAGTGTGGGCAATTATAAGCCCATGGTCGTAGGCGCCTGTGCTTCCACGCTGCTCCACTCCTTCGCTCCGAAGCTGGACCAACTCGGTGCCGCTTTCCTGAAGGTTGGAAATGAGCTTCTCTTCCAGGTCGCGTAATAGACAGGTGGTACTGTGCTCTTCCTCCGGAGTTAATAGCTCAAGCCTGTAAAGGTGCTTGAGATAGCTCTGCATTGGGGTGGTGCCGCTCTCGGAGAGGGTATCACCCGCTGCGTGAATCTCTTCCGTGTCAGGGTCTCGCTCGACCTGGGGGTCGGGCTCGCTGGCACCCTGGCAGGAGTCAGAGAGTGGTTCGCCTGTATCCTTCAGCCATTCTTCATCCCTTGAGTAAAAATGTTCTCGGGACAAGTGCTTAAACCTTCTGTTGGCTGTGTAAGTACTACACGCTGTTTAGTCTCTCAGGCGCTTTTGGCGCCTATTCCTTTCTCACTATAGAAGAGTGTGTAGAATCTGCTGGAGATGGAAGTGGCTAATAAGTCACTATAATTGAGGTGGGGGGGCAGGTGAGGTGGGTGCGCGAGTGGCACCCGCGGGGGATGTAAGGCTTATTTAATACGCTTTACGCGGAGTTTTCGACCGCCGTCGGCTGGCTTCATAAAGAATGAGCCCAGCAAGGCCCTTTCAACAATTACAGAATCACCAACGTTCCAAAATACTCTGCTTGAGTCATTTTGCTTCCACACTTGACCGTTATCAAGGGTAATGAATCGCTTGTTATAGGCACCCATTTGAATAGCCGTTATCTTGGCGTCAATTTTTTCAGGTGCTTCCTCGCTTGCAAGCTTCTGTTCGTGGCCGAAGTCTCTAACCGCATGTTGCTCCAAAGAAGCGGCGATTTGGTCATAGCATGAGAGGCGCTTATTCTGCGATTCAATCTCGGAGCAAGACTTGATTTGGCTGGTGATTGATTGTGCGAAGATTGATGGGGAAAGGAATACGAGCATGCTGAAAATAAGTGCTGTTTTCATGATTCTGGGCACTGGCTTATTTGCTAACTATGAGTTCATTCTGCCTGACAAGATTAGGCTGGACAAATAAATTTGAGAAGATGTTCACACATTTGGGGGAAGTAACATGAAAGAATTTATGGAGTTAATTGTGTAGGCTTGGGTGGCGTGGTATTGGAAGTGCCATGCTGAGACAGCAAAATGACTAAAACCTGCCGATACAAGCAAAACTATAAGGCTAATTATCCGGGGGCGGAAAAATGAAGGGGTTGCTAACACCTGCAGCACTGTTTGCTGTTGTAGTTGGGTATATGTCTTGCGAGGGAATAAGCCTTGTGATGTCTGATCGATCTGCAGCTTATGCTATTAGTGAGCGGGATGATCAGTCCGTTGACTACAACCAGTACTCGGGAGATGCTCAAGATATAGAGCTGTTTGATGGCTCCAACATGATGGAGTTTGAAGGCGATGTATTTGCCGATGCTCCCGAGCATATGCCTCCAATTGGAGAGGGGGTAGACTCAAAAGACAGTGATGACAAGGGCTTCGGTGAGTAGCTATCAAGTGCAATGCCAATAAGGCTTACATGGACAAGTACCCGAGACCGAAGCCCGGATTCTTGTCCAGGAGACGGGGTCTCTATTTCTTCTGGGCGCTGAAGTGCTTCCCACTAACTCCGTTACTGTCTCTGCCCATTAAATAGAGATAGGTGGGCATAATATCTTCTGCAGAGGTTACCGACTGAGGGTTTTCTGCTGGGTAGGCAGTTGCTCGCATTGTTGTACGGGTTGCCCCTGGGTTTAGGGAGTTGACCCGGGTATTGGAAACCCCTTCCAGTTCATCGGCGAGTACCTGCATCAGCCCTTCAGTGGCAAACTTCGATACTGAATAGGCCCCCCAATAGGCTCTCCCTTTAACCCCAACGCTGGAGCTTGTAAAGACAACAGAGCCGGCTTCTGATTCCTCTAGCAGGGGCAGCATTGCCTTTGTTAGTCCAAATGCCGCATTAACATTCACCTGCATTACCTGTTGCCAAGTGTTGAAATTGTAATTGCCGATAGGGGTGCGTTGCCCGAGCAGGCCGGCATTGTGCAGGAGTCCATCCAGGCGGCCAAACTCGTTGCGAATAGCTTCTGCGAGGCTCTCGAAATCCTCTATTTTTGCCGTACCCAGGTCCATGGGGAAAATAGCCGGCTGTGGTCCACCGGCAGCCTCGATTTCGTCATAGACTGCTTCTAACTTGGGAGTTGTACGGCCTAGCAAAATTACTGTCGCCCCGTAAGCGGCAAAAGTCTTTGCTGCAGTTTTACCTATGCCGTCTCCGGCACCGGTGATAAGAATAATTTTGCTCTTTAATAGGTCGGAGGGCGCTTGATAGTCGCCAACAAAGTCTGACATGAAATATCCCGATACTGTCACCGGGCTTGGGTGCCCGGTATTGCTTCAAGTTTCAAAAATAGTGTTGTTCTAGAAGGGGCCAAATTTCATTGGCGGAATTTACCAGGTGGTCTGCCCCCCAATTGGCGGGGTTGTCTGTAGAGTCAATATAACCATACCCGCAAGCGATAGTTGGCATACCAGCCTTTTGGCCGGCGATGATATCGCGCTTGTGGTCGCCGATATAAATTGCTTCAGCGGGAGCGCAGCCAATCTGGCTGCAGGCTAAAAATAGGGGCTCGGGGTCCGGCTTGGATTTGCTGACGTGGTCAGGGCAAACAATTGCAGAGGCTGGCGGTAGATGGGTAAAAGCCTCCATCAGAGGAGTGGTGTAGGCCTCCGGTTTATTGGTGACAATCCCCCAGGGAAGGTTTTTTTCAACCAGGTTGTCGAGCAGATTGTCGATACCGGGGAAAGTGGTCGTCTTCTCTGCAAGATGTGCCAAGTAGAGGTCCAGCAACCTTTGCAATAATCCTGGGAAGGCGGGGTCACCTTCTTCTTTGTTAAACCCCAATGTGACTAGCGCCCTGGAACCATTGGATACAGTTCCCCGGATCGTCTCGTCAGGCAGTGGAGGTAACTGTTCCTGTTGGCGCAGTTGATTTAATACAACAATAAAATCTGGCGCTGTATCAAGCAGGGTACCATCCAGGTCAAATAAAACGGCTTTCATTTTGCAGTTCACTTATTCTGGTTTGCTGGCATACATCAAATAATTGACGTCGACATCCCGGGGGTTCAATTTGTAGCTTCGGGTAACCGGGTTATAAGTCATACCGGTTATATCGTGCGCTTCCAGGGACTCATCGCGCAGCCAGGCGCCCATTTCTGAGGGGCGGATAAACTTGCTGTATTCATGAGTGCCCTTGGGCAGTAAGCGTAGGACATATTCTGCTCCGACTACGGCAAACAGCCACCCTTTAGGGGTGCGGTTGATCGTAGAGAAAAATAGCTTGCCGCCAGGTTTTACAAGTTTTGCGCAGGCGCGAATGACAGAAGAGGGGTCTGGTACATGCTCAAGCATCTCCAGGCAGGTAACAATATCAAAGCTCTCGGGCGCTTCTTCTGCCAGGTCCTCTACTGCCACTTTGCGATAATTGACGCTGACGCCACTTTCGAGGGCGTGGAGTTTGGCGACATTGAGTGGGGCTTCCCCTAGATCGATACCAGTGACATCGGCTCCCCTCTGCGCCATGGCTTCAGCCAGGATGCCACCACCACAGCCCACATCGAGGAGCTTCTTACCGGCAACCGGAGCATGCCCGTCAATGTAATTTGCGCGTAGTGGATTGATTTCGTGTAGTGGTTTGAACTCGCCTTCCTTGTCCCACCAGCGGCTGGCAAGTTGCTCAAATTTGGCGATTTCTGAGGGATCTACATTGCTCATGAACTTCTCTGCAAACTCCGTCGCTCGTAACCGGCATTTTTCAGTGATTGGGCCGGAATCAGTTATCTAGCGTAAATTTCCGCTGATTCTATCACGCCATATTTGCGCCCGCTGGATAACCTCAGTTTCGTTTAAGGTTTGTAGCTGGCGCTCCTTTAAAAGTTGTCGCCCTGCAACCCAGACATCGCTGACATTGTGTCCTCCGTTGGCATAAATCAACTGGGACACTGGGTCATGCAAAGGCTGCTGTTCTAGACCGCCGAGATTGATAGCAGCAATGTCTGCGCTTTTGCCTACTTCCAGGCTTCCGGTTATATCTTCAATTCCCAGTGCTTTGGCTCCGTTGATGGTCGCCATGCTCAGTGTCTGATGCGCGGGTAGGGCTGTTGCGTTCCCGCTAACAGCTTTTGCCAGTAGTGCGGCTGTGTTGGCTTCGGAGAACAGGTCTTGGGTGTTATTGCTCGCAGCGCCATCGGTGCCAAGGGATACGTTGATGCCGGCTTCCAGCATGTCATAGGCTGGGCAGAAGCCTGAGGCGAGCTTGAGATTAGATGATGGGCAGTGAGAAACATGGGCGCCACTTGAACTCACTAGCTCAATGTCTCGTTGATTAGTGGCCACCATATGTACACAAAGTGTCTGCGGCCCCAGCAGCCCAAGGCGGAATAGCCGTTCGGTGGGCCGCTCTCCATTAGCGTTCAGGGCGCTTTCAACTTCAGCGCGGGTCTCGTGGAGGTGCATTTGCATGGGGATCTGCGCTTCGGCAGAGCAGACTGCAATTTTTTCCAGTGTTTTATCTCCCACCGTATAGGGGGCGTGGGGTGCAAATACCACCTCAATTCGATCGTGCGCACGGTAATCATCGCGTAACGCCAATCCTTTGTGCAGGGCCTCATCGCTATTGCGGCTCCAGGGGGTTGGGGCATCCAGCACGGGGAAGGCGATATGGGCCCTGATTCCGCTCTCCCGCGCAGCAATGGCGACGGCTTCCGGGAAGAAGTACTGATCAGAAAAAGTAGTAGTACCAGAGCGCAGCATCTCGGCAATCGCTTGCCGGCTGCCGTCAGCTACAAATTGCGGACCGACCCAGCGTTGCTCTGTCGGCCAGATGTGCTGCTCCAGCCACTCTTTAAGGGGGCGGTCATCAGCGTAGCCGCGCAATAGCGTCATGGGCGCATGGTTGTGAGTATTAATTAACCCTGGAATTAGTGCGTGTTGCCCCAGGTCGACTTCATCTGTTGCCCTAAAACGAATTGAGGCCTCAGCTGTGGGTACCAGGGCAGAGATTTTGCCCTTTTCTATTGCGAGCGAACAATTTTCGTACACTTTTTTCTCGGGTACGACGGGTATGATCCAGCGTGCGTGGATCAGGGTATCGACAGCTTGTTGCATGAGGACTTATCTGGTGGCTGCTGTGGGGGTGTTTTACTGTAGCCGCAGTCAAAGGGGGCGACAACTGTGGTTTGGGTTGCAGTTTTATATCTCATAGTCCTGCGGCTCCAAACATCTCAAACTATGGTAGAATCGCCCGCTTATCCCGGGCACAGTACGTACGCCCGCGCTATAAAAGGAACGCCGTAAGCCATGGGCGAATTAGCCAAAGAAATCTCTCCGATTAATATCGAAGAAGAACTCAAGCAGTCTTATCTCGACTATGCCATGAGCGTGATTGTCGGGCGCGCACTGCCGGATGTACGCGATGGCCTCAAGCCGGTACACCGCCGCGTGCTTTACGCGATGAGCGAGCTTAAAAACGACTGGAATAAACCTTACAAGAAATCAGCGCGTGTCGTTGGTGATGTAATCGGTAAATATCACCCGCACGGAGACACAGCGGTCTACGACACTATTGTGCGTATGGCGCAGCCGTTTTCTATGCGTTACACCTTGGTAGATGGCCAGGGTAACTTCGGTTCTATCGATGGTGACAGTCCAGCTGCCATGCGATACACCGAGATTCGTATGGATAAGTTGGCCCACGAGCTACTGTCCGATCTCGATAAAGAAACTGTTAATTTTGTCGATAACTACGATGGTTCTGAGCAAATGCCGGAGGTATTGCCTTCGCGTGTGCCGAACCTCTTGGTCAATGGTTCCTCCGGTATTGCGGTGGGCATGGCCACCAATATCCCTCCCCATAACCTGGGTGAGGTGATCAAGGCTTGTCTGGCTCTGATCAATAATTCCGAGTTGACCGTCGACGACCTGATGGAGTACATCCCCGGGCCGGACTTCCCCACTGGCGCCATCATCAATGGCCGTGCCGGTATCCTGCTGGCCTACCGCACTGGCCGTGGGCGCATTTATGTGCGTGCCAAAGCAGATGTGATCCGCGATGACAAGACCAATCGCGAAACCATCATCATTACTGAGATCCCCTTCCAGCTGAATAAGGCGCGCTTGATCGAGCGTATAGCTGAGCTGGTGAAAGAGAAAAAGATCGAGGGTATCTCTGAGCTGCGCGACGAATCCGACAAAGACGGCTTGCGCGTAGTGATTGAGCTTAAGCGGGGAGAGCTGGGTGATGTGGTTCTGAATAACCTCTATTCCCAGACCCAGCTGGAAAGCGTATTCGGTATCAATATGGTAGCCCTGGTCGATGGCCAGCCCAAGGTATTGAATCTCAAAGAGCTGCTCGAGCACTTTATTCGCCACCGTCAGGAAGTCGTTACCCGCCGTACGGTCTACCTGTTGCGCAAAGCCCGCGAGCGCGGTCATATTCTGGAAGGTCTGGCGATTGCCATTGCCAATATCGATCCGGTAATCGAGCTGATCAAATCTTCCGCCACGCCGGCAGATGCTCGCGAGGCGTTGCTGGCTAAAGGCTGGCCTGTGGGCAATGTACAGCAGTTCCTGGAGCGGGCTGGTGCCGATGCCTGCCGTCCAGATGATCTGCCGCAAGAATTTGGTTTGCGCGACGACGCTTACTACTTGTCTCCGGCCCAGGCCCAGGCAATTCTCGAATTGCGCCTGCACCGCCTGACGGGCATGGAGCACGACAAGCTGCTGGCAGAATACCAGGATCGACTGGAGCAGATTGCTGAATATCTGCATATCCTCGGTAGTTTCGAGCGTCTGATGGAAGTGATCCGCGAAGAGTTAGAGCAGCTGTCAAAGGACTTTAACGATGAGCGTCGTACCGATATCGTTGCGTCTCGCCAGGATCTGACTGTTGAAGACCTGATTACCCCGGAAGACAAGGTAGTAACTATCTCCCACGGTGGTTACGCCAAGAGCCAGCCTCTGACCGATTACCAGGCCCAGCGCCGTGGCGGTATGGGTAAATCCGCGACCCAGGTAAAAGACGAGGACTTCGTCGAGCATCTATTGATCGCCAACTCCCATGACACCCTTCTGTGCTTCTCCAATAAGGGCAAGGTGTACTGGCTGAAAGTCTACGAAGTGCCCACCGCTGGCCGAGCCTCCCGTGGTCGCCCAATGGTTAATATGCTGCCCCTGGAAGAGGGCGAGCGTATCAGTAGCATGATGCCGGTGTCTGAGTACGATGAAAATCACTTTATCTTCTTCACCACTGCCAATGGCACCGTGAAGAAAACCCCCCTCACCGCTTTTGCCCGCCCCCGCAGTGTTGGTTTGCGTGCAATTGAACTGGAGGAGGGCGATCGCCTGGTAGCCACTGCGATTACCGATGGTGAGCGCGATGTAGCGCTGTTTACTAGCGCCGGTAAGGCAGCGCGCTTCTCCGAGTCCAATGTGCGCTCTATGGGCCGTGTTTCCCGTGGTGTTCGCGGTATTCGTATGCAGGAAGGTCAGCAGGTTATCGCTATGGTTATCCCTGAAGAGGGTGGCTCTGTGATGATGGCTACTGAGAATGGTTACGGTAAGCGCACAGCTATCAGCGAATTCCCCACTAAGGGACGCGGTACCCAGGGTGTTATTGCGATCGCGGAAAGTGAACGTAACGGTGCCTTGGTTGGGGCCTGTCAGGTGCACCCAGGTGAGGAGATGATGTTGATCTCCGACCAGGGCACTCTGGTGCGTACCCGTGTTGATGAAGTCTCTGTACTTGGGCGCAACACGCAGGGGGTGCGAGTGATTCGCCTGAAGACTGGCGAGAAGCTGGTTGGTCTCGGTCGCATTGAAGAGACCGAAGATGACGGTGAAGAAAACGGTGGGGAAGAGTGACCCACCGCTCCAGACCACTAAGAAAGGCTGCGTTTATCGCGGCCTTTCTTGCCTTTGGCTCCCACGAAAAACGCTAAAGGCGCGATATCTATCCCCCTGAATGGCAATTTGTGCGTAGACACATCTAGTTGTATTTGAAACCTTTTTTGTATTGTGGAAATCAGCTCATGAGGAAGTTTAATTTCTGTGCAGGCCCTGCCGCTTTACCGCAGCCCGTACTGGAGCGGGCGCAAAGGGAGTTGCTCGATTGGCAAGGGCTCGGTTGCTCTGTAATGGAGGTCAGCCACCGCTCTCCAGAGTTTGTTGAGGTAGCTGAGCGGGCCGAACAGGACCTCCGCGATCTGCTCAGTGTGCCGAGCAACTACAAAGTGTTGTTTCTTCAGGGCGGGGCAACTGGGCAATTCAGTGCCGTGCCCTGGAATCTTCTCGGTGCCGGCTCATCCAAAGCTGAATTTATACACTCCGGTAGTTGGGCGGCCAAAGCGATTAAAGAAGCTCGCCGCTACGGTGAGGTAAATGTGGTTGCATCCAGTGAGGATCGCAACTTCAGCTATGCACCTGCGGCAGACAGCTGGCAGTCGAGTGGTGATGCGGCTTATTTCCACTATACCCCCAACGAGACGATTGGCGGTGTTGAGTTTGGCTATGTGCCGGAAGTGGAGTGCCCGCTAGTGGCGGATATGTCCTCAACTATTTTGTCTCAACCGATTGAGGTGGAAAAGTTCGGCGTTATCTATGCCGGCGCGCAGAAAAACATTGGCCCCTCAGGTATCGCTGTAGCCTTGATTCGGGATGATTTACTCGATCGCTCACTGGAAAATATTCCTCGCAGTTTGAGCTGGAAGGTGGCTGCAGAAGCGGGCTCTATGGATAACACGCCACCTACTTTCGCTTGGTACTTGTCTGGTCTTGTCTTCCAGTGGTTGAAAGGTCAGGGGGGGGTTGATGCGATGGCTAAGCAGGCCGATGCTAAATCCAAAATGCTGTACGACTTCCTCGACAGCAGTGACTTTTTCTCCAGTCCGGTTGAGGAGGGAAGTCGCTCCCGCATGAATGTGCCCTTTGTGTTGGCTGACGACCGCCTGGATAAGCAGTTTTTGATTGAGTCAGAAGGAGCGGGTTTGTTGAGCTTAAAGGGGCACCGCTCTGTGGGTGGTATGCGCGCGTCGCTATATAACGCCGTTCCCATGGAGGCAGTGGAAGCGCTTGTAGCATTTATGGCGGATTTTGAAGCGCGCAAGGCTTAGGTGGTTAATTCAATCTTGATGATTTCTAGAGAAAGTAGATAAACGAATGGCAGAGGAAACTGTGAGTGGTGACCAGCGACTGCTGGAGCTGCGCAATCAGATCGACAGTATTGATGGAGAGATTGCTCGCTTAATTAGTGAGCGGGCTCGCTGCGCCCTGGAGGTTGCAGAGGTTAAGAAAGCTACTGGCGAGGATGCTCTCTATTATCGGCCGGAGCGTGAAGCACAAGTGCTGCGCAAGGCTATGGAGCGCAATAATGGCCCGCTGACTGATGAAGAAATGGCGCGACTGTTTCGCGAAATTATGTCGGCCTGCCTGGCCTTGGAAGAGCCTGTCAAAGTGGCCTACCTGGGCCCTGAGGGTACCTTTACCCAGCAGGCGGCATTAAAGCACTTCGGCAACTCTGCCCAGAGCCGGCCGCTGGCGGCAATCGATGAAGTTTTCCGTGAAGTAGAGGCAGGTGCCGTCAGTTACGGTGTTGTGCCGGTAGAAAACTCTACCGAAGGGGTGATCAACCACACCCTGGACAACTTTATGCACTCCAACCTGAGTATCTGCGGTGAGGTGGAGCTGCGAATCCATCATCACTTGATGATCTCAGATGTAACGCGCCCAGAGTCAATCACTCGTATTTATTCCCATGCGCAGAGCCTGGCGCAGTGCCGCAAGTGGCTTGATGCCCATTATCCCAATGTGGAGCGTGTGGCGGTTGCCAGCAATGCGGATGCGGCTAAGCGCGTTAAGGGTGAGTGGAATGCTGCGGCGATAGCTGGCGATATGGCAGCGGAACTCTACGGACTGAAGGTGCTGTCGGAGAAAATAGAAGATCGTCCGGATAATTCCACCCGCTTCTTGATTATTGGTACCCAGCAAGTACCTGCGAGTGGGGATGATAAGACCTCATTGATGGTATCAATGCGCAATGAGCCAGGTGCTCTGCACGATCTTCTGGAGCCGTTTCGTCGCTACAGTGTCGATTTGACTCGGGTAGAGACCCGGCCATCGCAGTCTGGCAATTGGACCTATGTGTTCTTTATCGATTTTAGCGGCCACCGCGATACCCAGGGAATTGCCGAGGCGCTAAAAGAGGTTGGAGGCTGTGCCTCAGATCTGAAAGTGCTGGGTTCCTACCCTCGCGGAGTGCTGTGATGGCGCAAGCTCAAATTGGCCGACTGCTGGTTGTTGGGATCGGTTTAATTGGGGGGAGTTTTGCCCTTGCAGTGAAAGCTGCCAGGGCTTGCCGAGAGGTTATCGGGGTCGCTCTGGAAGAGAGTGTCTGCGATGAAGCCAGGGCGCTTGGTATTGTTGATCGGGCCAGCACCAGTCTCGAGCTGGTATTGCCGCAGCTGGAGCCGGGCGATTTGGTGTTTGTGGCTGTGCCGACACTGGCGATTGAGTCTGTATTCGCGCAGCTGAAAGAACACCTGCCGGCGGGAGTCACCGTGACAGATGGTGCCAGCGTAAAAGGTAGCGTGGTGGCAGCGGCAGAAAAAGTGTGGGGGAGTGCTCCAGATTTTCTGGTGCCAGGACACCCAATTGCTGGTTCTGAAAAAAGTGGTGTTACCGCGGTGAGAGATGACCTCTATAGGGATCACCGCATTATCCTGACGCCGCTTGCGAATACAGGGGCTGCTCATTTGCAGCTCGTGGAGCGAGCATGGCAGGCCGTGGGAGCTGAGCCCCTGACAATGTCAGTGGAGGAGCACGACGAGGTTCTGGCTGCTACGAGCCATCTTCCCCATGTCATCGCTTTTAGCCTTGTGGACACTTTGGCCCACGATGCGGAAAACGAAAATATCTTCCGCTATGCGGCGGGTGGCTTCCGTGATTTCACTCGTATCGCTTCCAGTGACCCGGTGATGTGGCGAGATATTATGCTCGCCAATCGGGACGCCATCTTAAAGGCCATTGACCTATACAGCCTCAACCTTTCTTCCCTGCGCGACGCTATTGCCTCCGGTGATAGCGCTGCCCTGATGGGGGTTTTTACCCGCGCCAAAGCGGCACGGGATCACTTTACCAAAATGTTGGCAAAACAAGCGTATTCGGAACCTATGCAAGAACAAGAGATTACTTTTATCGTGCAGCCGGGCGAGGCTGTAAATGGCAAGCTCAGGGTGCCGGGGGACAAATCGATGTCACACCGCTCAATTATGCTGGGCTCCCTGGCCGAGGGAGTTACAGAAGTTGAGGGCTTCCTGGAGGGTGAGGATGCACTGGCAACCCTGCAGGCTTTCCGTGATATGGGGGTCGTAATTGAGGGGCCGGACAATGGTCGGGTTGTAATTCATGGCGTGGGCCTTAATGGTTTGCAGGCACCGCCTGGACCGCTATATCTCGGTAATTCCGGGACCTCCATGCGTCTGTTGGCTGGATTGCTTGCTGGGCAGGATTTCGACGTAACACTCACTGGCGATGAGTCCCTGTCAAAGCGCCCGATGAATCGCGTGGCTAACCCCCTGCGAGAGATGGGTGCAAATATTGAGACTGGCCCGGAAGGCCGTCCGCCGCTTTTAATTAAAGGTGGTAGTGCGTTGAAAGGGATCGATTACCCGCTGCCGATGGCCAGTGCCCAGGTGAAATCAGCGGTATTGCTGGCTGGGCTCTATAGTGAGGGTCAAACGTCTACCGTTGAGCCGGCGCCCACTAGAGATCATACCGAGCGCATGCTGCAGGGCTTTGGTTATAAGGTGGAGCGGGATGGTGCTCAGGCTAAGTTGGCGGGCGGCGGCTCACTGAAATCCTGTCGCATCGATGTGCCTGCCGATATTTCTTCAGCCGCATTCTTTATGGTTGCTGCCGCTATCTCTCCCGGTTCTGATGTTGTACTGGAGCATGTGGGGATCAATCCGACCCGCGATGGGGTTATCAATATCCTCCGTGCAATGGGCGGCAATGTCGAATTGCTGAATATGCGTGAAGTGGGCGGTGAGCCGGTGGCGGATATTCGCGTTCGCTATGCGCCCTTGAAGGGAATTCGTATCCCTGAGGATCAGGTACCCCTGGCGATTGATGAGTTTCCCGCACTGTTTGTTGCGGCAGCTTGTGCAGAAGGTGAGACCGTCCTGACTGGTGCGGAGGAGTTACGGGTCAAAGAGAGTGACCGGATTCAGGCGATGGCAAATGGCTTGATTGCACTTGGGGTAAAAGCTGAGCCAACACCGGACGGTATCGTGATCCAGGGCTGCAAAGAGGGTGCGGTATTTTCTGGAGGCACCGTCGATAGCTTGGGGGATCACCGTATTGCTATGGCGTTTGCAGTGTCATCGCTGCGCGCAAAGGATACAATCCGCATCCTTCACTGCGCCAATGTGGCGACCTCATTCCCGAACTTTGCCGAACTGGCAACGGGCGCGGGTCTCAAGTTGCAGTTGGCGTGACACGGACATTCAGGTTTGGGCGGTTGTGATTCGTTTGAGCGCATCCGCCAGAGATGTTGAGTTGTATAGATAATATGAGTGATACAAACGGGTTGCCACCAGTAGTTACCATTGATGGTCCCAGTGGTTCGGGCAAGGGGACCATTGCAAAGCTTTTGGCTGATCGCCTGAAATTTTCCCTGTTGGACTCCGGGGCCCTTTATCGGGCTGCAGCTTTGGCCGCACTTAATAAGGAAGTTGACCTCTCCAATGACAAGTTGCTGACCGAATTGGCGAAAGATCTCGATGTGCGCTTTACCGTGAATGCCGGTCAGTTGCAGGTGTGGCTGGAAGAGAGTGACGTCACCGCAGATATCCGTATGGAGCGGGTAAGCATGGCCGCTTCCAAGGTCGCGGCAATTCCCGGAGTGCGGGCAGCGCTGCTGCAGCGCCAGCGGGACTTCCGTCAAGCCCCCGGCTTGGTTGCCGATGGTCGGGATATGGGCACTACCGTGTTTCCCGACGCGCCGGTCAAGGTTTACCTAACCGCCAGCGCTGAGGAGCGCGCTAACAGGCGTTTCGCTCAGTTGCAGGAGAAGGGGGTTTCTGTTAGCCTCCGCGACCTGCTGGAGGACATCCGTGCCCGAGATGCACAGGACATGAACAGAAAAGCCTCCCCCCTGGCTCCCGCTGAGGATGCGGTTGAGCTGGATAGTACGGGGGTGGGTATCGATGAAGTCCTCCGAAAAGTGCTCGATTTGGTTCAGGACCGTATTTCACCCTGAAGTTCGGGCAGTAAATAGTTTTCTAACGACAGCGGCCGGGATCAGCCAGAATCGCCCGGCCGTTATCGTAATCCGACCCGCGTGCTGGCAGCGCGGTTGGGGTCGCGGCTGGCGGTTGACTAGACTTAACAGTTACCAACGGCTGGACCCAGCACTATAGGTAATGTAATGAGCGAGAGCTTTGCTGATCTATTTGAAGAGAGCCTGAAAAGCGTTGAAATGGCACCGGGCGCAATTGTTACTGGTGTTGTAATCGACGTAGATAAAGACTGGGTTACCGTTCACGCGGGCCTGAAGTCTGAAGGCGTTATCCCTGCTGCACAATTCGCCAACGATAAAGGTGAAGTTGAGCTGCAGGTGGGCGACGAAGTACAGGTTGCCCTGGAAGCTGTAGAAGACGGTTTCGGTGAAACCCGTCTGTCCCGCGAAAAAGCCAAGCGCGCTGAAGCCTGGAAAATCCTCGACGCAGCTCACGCAGCTGACGAAGTGGTTAAAGGTGTTATCAGCGGTAAGGTTAAAGGTGGCTTTACTGTTGATGTTGCCAATATCCGTGCGTTCCTGCCCGGCTCTCTGGTTGACGTTCGTCCGGTTCGCGACACCGCGCACCTGGAAGGTAAAGAGCTCGAGTTCAAAGTTATCAAGCTGGACTCCAAGCGCAACAACGTAGTTGTTTCCCGCCGCGCCGTTATGGAAGCTGCCACCTCCGAAGAGCGTGAAGCTCTGCTGGAAAGCCTGCAGGAAGGCATGAGCGTCAAGGGTATCGTGAAGAACCTGACCGACTACGGTGCTTTCGTAGACCTGGGCGGTATCGACGGCCTGCTGCACATCACCGATATGGCTTGGAAGCGCATCAAGCACCCGAGCGAGATCGTGAACGTTGGCGACGAGATCGAAGTAAAAGTACTGAAGTTCGACCGCGAGCGCAGCCGTGTATCCCTTGGCCTGAAGCAGTTGGGCGAAGATCCTTGGGTATCCATCAAGCAGCGTTACCCAGAGAACAGCCGCGTGAAGGCGGTTGTAACCAACCTGACCGACTACGGCTGCTTTGCCGAGCTGGAAGAAGGTGTGGAAGGTCTGGTACACGTTTCCGAAATGGATTGGACCAACAAGAACATTCACCCGTCCAAAGTTGTCCAGGTTGGCGACGAGGTAGAGGTGATGATCCTGGATATCGACGAAGAGCGTCGTCGTATCTCCCTGGGTATCAAGCAGTGCCAGGAAAATCCGTGGGATGCCTTCGCGCGTAAATTCGCTAAGGGCGACAAGATCTCCGGTAAGATCAAGTCCATCACTGACTTCGGTATCTTCATTGGTCTCGACGGCAGTATCGACGGTCTGGTTCACCTGTCCGACATCTCCTGGAACGAAGCTGGCGAAGAAGCTGTTCGCAAGTTCAAGAAAGGCGACGAAATCGAGACTGTTATCCTGGGTATCGATTCCGAGCGTGAGCGTATCTCCCTGGGCATCAAGCAGCTGGAGTCCGATCCGTTCTCAGACTACGTTACCACCAGCGATCGCGGCAGCATCGTTGTAGGTACTGTTAAGGAAGTTGACGCTAAGCAAGCAGTAATCACCCTGGCGGACGAAGTGGAAGGCGTACTGCGTGCTTCTGAAATCAGCCGCGACAAGGTTGAAGATGCTCGCAACGTTCTGAAAGAAGGCGAAGAAGTAGAAGCTAAGATCACCAGCGTGGATCGCAAGAACCGCGTGATCAGCCTGTCTATCAAAGCCAAAGACCAGGACGACGAGAAGCAAGCTATCAAGGATCACAGCAAGAAGCAGTCTGAACAAGTTCAGCCCGCTACTATCGGTGACCTGATTAAGGCGCAAATGAACAACAAAGACTAATTGTCTTTGAGTGTTCACAGCTCCAAATGGATCATTTGGAGCGACCCGAAAGCCGGACTGGGGTTGCCCAGTCCGGCTTTCTATTAGATGATTGGTGCTCTACCCCAGAATAATCAATGACTTACAAAGGTTGCGGAGCGCATGACCAAGTCCGAACTGATCGAAAGGATTGCGTTGAGGTTGGATCAGCTGCCAGTTAAGGATGTAGAGCTGGCGGTAAAAGTGGTGCTCGACACCATGTCAGATGCCCTGTCCCAGGGTGAGCGTATAGAGATACGCGGCTTTGGTAGCTTTTCTCTTCACTATCGAGCCCCGCGTACGGGCCGGAATCCCAAAACTGGGGACGCCGTTGATCTCGCCGGGAAATATGTCCCGCATTTCAAGCCTGGCAAAGAGTTGCGCGACAGAGTGAATCGAAGTATGCACGATGAGGCAAGTATCGAAGTATGATTAGACTCCCTGGCAGCAGTGTGGATACTGCCATTAATCGGGGTGAGCTTCGTCGTTAATCGATAAAGTTTTTTGTGGAACGTGGAGGTTCCCTTGTCATTTTTGCGTTGGCTGACACGCATCGTTTATGGGGTCGTCGCCCTGCTTTGCATCGCTTTGGGGATTTATTTCGCAGTTGCCAATCCGGAGACTATCAAGCCAAATATTGTGGGCTATCAACTGCCGGCGGGAAGTGTAGGCTTTTGGTTGATTGGTTTCTTGTTGCTGGGGTTGTTGCTTGGTTTTGTCGTTAGTCTGCAGCCTGTTTATGCCAAGCGTCGCCAAGTGCGGTCGCTCGAGAAGCAATTGAAGAAAATGGAGCGGGAATTACACACCGTCCACCGCAAGGCTTCTGGAGACTGATTTGCTCGATTTTACCTATTTCTTTTTCCTGCTTGCGGCAATCGCGATCGGCTGGGTGCTGGGGCGAAGCAGCGCCAAAAAGAAAGTGGCGGATTATAGTGAGCAAGAGCATGCGCTGGTGAGGTCTTACGCCCAGGGCTTAAACTATTTATTGAGTGAGCGCCACGACGATACTATTGATAAATTTATTGACTCTTTGGAAGTAAGTCAGGCTACTTTTGACACCCACCTGGCTCTTGGTAGTCTGTTGCGCCGAAGAGGGGAGTACGATCAGGCGATTCGAGTCCATCAAAATTTACTCGGGCGCCCGAGCTTGTCCAGGGTTAGTCAAAACAAAGCTCAACTTGAGCTTGCCTGTGACTATATTTCTGCTGGCTGGCTGGATAGAGCTGAGCGCCTGCTGCAGGAGTTGGTTGAGACCTCTCAGGAGTTAAAGGCTGTTAGCCTGGAGCGTCTGATTGAAGTCTACCGGGATGAAAGGGAGTGGGCTAAAGCGATTCACGCTGTAAACCTATTGCATGGCCGACGGTTCAAGCGCCTCTCGGCTGACTGGGCCCCGGTTCAGGCTCATTTTTGTTGCGAATTGGCAGAGGAGTCAATAGCGGCAAAGGATTACCTAAGTGCGAGGAAGCATATCGATTCTGCTCTGAGTTATGAGCGCAGCTCAGTGCGGGCAAATTTGCTGTGGGGTCGCCTCGAATATCTGCTTGGTAAGCCAAGAGAGGCCATTAAGGTTTTACAGCGGATCCCCAAGCAGAGCCCGGACTATATTCCTGAAATCCTTGAGCTGTTGATTACTTGTTATGGGGATTTAGGGGATGGCAAGGGGTTGGATCGCTATCTTGAATCCCTGTTGAAAGAACACCCCTCTAATAGTGTATTGATTGCCCTGGCTGAGCGTATTCAGCAGCAGGATAGCGAGGCTGCAGCGGCCGCATTTATGGGGAGGCAGCTGGCGCTGCGCCCGTCTTTGAGGGGGTTGGGACGCTTTCTCGACCTCCATATTGATAGTACAGAGGGTAGGGCGAGAGAGAATCTCTCTCTACTTAAGACATTAATCGACCAGCTTATAGCGAGCCGCCCTCACTACCGGTGTAGCAATTGCGGGTTTTCGGGCAATCAGTTGCACTGGTTGTGCCCGAGCTGCAAGCACTGGGATTCAGTACGCTCCGTTAAGGGGATTGAGGGCGAGTAAAGTAATGACGGTCCTGTACATCGGGCTGACGGCCTGGTCGGGACGGCTTTTGAAATGAATGAGGTTTTTCTTGCAGTCTAAAGTTTCTTCTCCGGTTATCGTTGCTCTGGATTACGACAATGCTGAGTCTGCACTGGCAATGGCAGATCAGCTCGATCCGTCGCTGTGTCGGGTCAAAGTTGGTAAAGAACTGTTTACTGCTGCTGGTCCAGACCTGGTGAAAACGCTGGTTGACCGGGGCTTCCAGGTATTTCTGGATCTTAAATTTCACGATATCCCCAATACTGTTGCAAAGGCCGTTAAAGCTGCTGCGAAATTGGGGGTATGGATGGTTAATGTTCACGCAAGTGGTGGTGAGCGGATGATGTCGGCTGCCGCCGAGGCCCTGCGGGAATTTGGCGAAGATAAGCCTCTATTAATTGCGGTTACTGTACTTACCAGCACAACTGCAGAGGAGCTGGCTGCAGTTGGCGTGGCTGCTCCGCTGGAAAAGCAGGTGTTGCACCTGGCCTCTCAAGCTAAATCCTGCGGTCTCGACGGTGTAGTCTGCTCCGCACGGGAGGCTCAACTGCTGCGAAGTGAATGCGGAGCCGATTTCTCCCTGGTGACGCCGGGAATTCGTCCCGCGGGCTCTGATGCCGGGGATCAGCGACGCACTTTGACGCCTGCTGAAGCTTTGGCGCAAGGTTCTGACTATTTGGTTGTGGGTCGTCCCATCACCGCGGCTTCTGAACCCCTAGCGGCCCTAAAGTCAGTACTGGCTGAAGTGGCAGATTAGGATGGTTATCTTGCTTCGCAGCTTGTAATGATGTGTAATTAGGCCTGAGCCGACAGAAAGTCGCCTGTTGATATCATGGCGTTGCTTAGGGGAGGTAATTGCAGTCCCAAAGTGAAACTGATAATTCACTGGGAGTTGACCATGAAATTGACCTACCGATTGTTTTCTGTTGTTTTTGCACTAGCTGTTTCGCTCTTTCTAAACCCCTCTACATATGCGGAGGAGTTGGAGAGTGTTGATGCCAAGGAAGTTGTGCTGTCAGTCAATGTTAATAGCGCTTCAGCCATTGAGCTTGCTGAGAAATTGGATGGTATTGGCGAGGCGCGAGCGCAACTCATTGTTGAGTATCGAGAAGAGCACGGCCCGTTCACATCTGTAGAGCAGTTGTTGAATGTTAAAGGTGTAGGTGCAGCAACCCTGGACAAGAACAGGGGTATAATTCGGCTCTGAAGATTTACGGGTCCCGACTGGCAGGTCCATAGTTGCCTCCGGTCGGGGTTTTGAGTTGATAGACAAGAGAGTCGCGATAGATGAGCCCCCTTGGTACCGTTCAACTGCTTCCCCCGGTAAGATGTAATTCTTGGATTACATTAGTCACAAAGCCTCGTAATTTGTTGTGTTCTGTCCCCCGCTCTGATCTTCCTTTAATCGTTAGCGAATGTTCTCTGCTTGGACGACCTCTAGGGTTTTCCTTTAGGGGTGTGTAGAAAGTTGTAATTGCTTGCGGTGCAAATATTTGTCTGTGTTAAGAGTGGCTGGAGGGATTGGCTTGCGTGAAAGTGATAAGGGGTTAGTTGGTTGAGTAGTGTGGCTTGGGAGTGGGTAATTCCACTGTTGCTTGCTGTGGTTACAAGCTATGGCGCTACATCGGTATTTATTGTAAGAATGCGCAATTTTGCGCTCGACATGCCAAATAATCGCTCGATGCACTCGGTGCCGGTTCCTCGTACAGGTGGGTGGGCTTTCCTGCTTGGCTGCTTGGTCGCGGTAGTTGCTAGCCCACTTGATTTGTCCCCGCTGGTTTTGGGGGCGTTTGCGTTACTGTTAGCTGTGTCCGCCCTGGATGACTTGAGGAGTGTGGCTATACATTTTCGCTTTTCAGCTCATCTTCTGGCGGTAGCCTTGCTGTTAATTGCGCTACCGGGAAGGTTGGACTGGTGGCTCTACCCAATATTCATTTTGGCTGGAGCCTGGGCTATCAACCTCTATAACTTTATGGATGGGATGGATGGCTTGGCGGGGTCAATGACGCTTGTCGGCTTTTCTTCTCTGGGGTTGGTTTGCGCTTTAAGTGGAGATGCTGAGTTAGCTTGGCTCTGTGCATTGCTGGCTGTATGTGCGTCTGTTTTTTTGGTCTTCAATTGGCCTTCGGCGAAGATTTTTTTGGGTGATGCCGGTTCAACAGGTATAGGTTTGGCGGTGGTTGCTCTCAGTTTGTATGGCTGGCAACGGGGAGCGTTTGAGCTTTGGATGCCGGTGCTAATATTTGCACCTTTTTGGCTGGATGCTACTTATACGTTATTAAAGCGAATGTTGGGCGGTCAGCGTTGGTGGGAGGCTCATCGCGAGCACTTTTATCAAAGATATGCGATTCGGGTTGGAGCAAAAAAAGCGCTCGTTGTGCAGTTGGGCGTGATGGTGCTCTTCTCTTCAGCGGCATTAGCAGTTGCCGTACTTGAGAAGGTCTGAGTAGCCTCTGTAGAGGATGGTTTTTTGTTTGTAGGTAGATTCCGGGGAGTCATGTGACAAGGGTTTGGCGAGGCGTAAAGAGAATCCAAAAGCCGGTATTGATGTTGGCATTTGATATGCTGATGTTAAGTTTGGCCTTTCTGCTGGCTATGGCAATCCGGCTCAATGGTGTCGCACAATTTCTTGAGTGGCGAATGTTTGCCTGCCTGGGCTTAACGTTAGCCGCTACTAGTTTTATTTTTCTTCGGCTAGGTTTGTACCGGACAATTATCCGGTACATGGGGCAAAAAGCTATTATTGCGGTTCTGCAAGGGGTAACCCTTTCTGCAGTGATGCTGGCGCTCTTTTCCTACTTGACTACTGCAGGGGTTCCTCGTTCTGTCCCTGTGATCTATTGGTGCTTTGCATTTATTGCCGTGGGTGGGTCCCGCTGGTTGGTCCGCCTTTACTATCAGACAGCGCTTGAAATTCATAAAACCCGGGTGGCCATTTATGGTGCTGGTACTGCGGGTCTGCAAATGTATAAGGCGTTGGTTCATGGGCAGCTATATAAGCCCGTTGCTTTTTTTGATGATAACGCCTCCAAACAAAAGACATTTATTGATGGGCTGCTCGTGTATAACCCCGCAGACATTCTTGAAGTGGTTGCGGGTAAAGATATAGCAGAAGTTATTTTGGCTATGCCGGGAGTGCCCAGGCGCCGCCGCAGGGAGATAACCAAGGCGCTCAGAGAGCGAGGCCTGGTGGTAAAGGCCATTCCTGGAGTGGAGGAGCTGCTCGACGGTGTGGGGCGAGCAGAGGATGTTTCGCAGACCTATGAAAATATCCTGGGGCGCGCTCCTGTTGAGCCGCAAAAGGAGCTAGTTTCTGGCTCCATCAGTGGCAAGGTGGTTTTGGTTACTGGTGCTGGTGGGTCCATCGGGTCAGAATTGTGCAGGCAGATATCGCAATGGAAGCCTGCCAGGTTGGTTGTTGTTGAGTCCTCTGAATATGCTCTCTATCAGATAGAGCGCGAGCTGCGACAGCAGCATCAGGATGACGGGGTCCAGTTTGAAGTAACTGCGCTGCTTGGCGATGTGCGTAACACTGAGCGTATGGCGGAAATCATTCAGGGCTTCTCCGTGCATACAATTTACCATGCGGCCGCATACAAGCATGTGCCCTTGGTTGAGCAGAACGTTGTTATTGGTGCCGACAATAATGTTCTGGGCACTCTCTCTGTACTTGAGGCTGCGGAGCAGTGTGGGGTTGAGCAGTTTGTGCTTATCTCTACTGATAAGGCTGTCCGGCCAACCAATGTTATGGGGGCCACTAAAAGATTTGCTGAGCTGATTTGCCAGGATTTTGGTCGCCGCTTCAACAAGATGCGTGTGTGTATGGTCAGGTTTGGTAATGTTATCGGCTCTTCCGGCTCGGTAATTCCCTTGTTCACGGATCAGATCAATGCCGGTGGTCCGGTAACTGTGACCCACTCAAAAGTAACCCGTTACTTTATGACAATTCCCGAAGCGGCTCAGCTGGTATTGCAGGCTGGGAGTATGGGGCGCAACGGGGATGTATTTGTTCTCGATATGGGTGAACCGGTTCGCATCTACGATCTGGCTGAGCGCTTGATTCGTTTGATGGGGCACACGGTAAGGGATGAAGAAAACCCTGATGGTGATATTGAAATTCAGCTCACTGGACTGCGCCCTGGGGAGAAATTGTACGAAGAGCTGTTGTTGGGGGATAACGTGCTGGGCACGGACCATCCAATGATTATGCGCGCCGAAGAGGAGCGTCTCGATAGCGAGGCTTTGCAGCTCCTGGTTTCGGATCTTAGGGATGCGTGCGGCTCTCATGATTGCGAGCAGGTCCGCAGGATTCTATGTCGGGCAGTAAAAGGCTATTCACCCAAGCAGGGGCTGGTCGATGTTGTCTGGTCGAGGCAGGGGCAGGTGCGAAAACCAAGTGGAGGAGCGACGGTAGAGAGGTTGCCGTTAGTTGGGGAGGCTGGCTCCCGCTAGCTGGTTATTTTGAGCGGCTAACCAGTACGGCTGGCCGCTAGCTCTATGCAGATTAAAAAACATTTGAACAGAAAAGAAAAAGCCCGGATAGATGGAATCTATCCGGGCTTTTGTTTGGCTCCGCCTGCTGGGCTCGAACCAGCGACCCAATGATTAACAGTCATTTGCTCTACCAACTGAGCTAAGGCGGAATTTAATCTAATTTATAGAGCGCAAATTAAGCTGCGCTTTGAAATTTGGCTCCGCCTGCTGGGCTCGAACCAGCGACCCAATGATTAACAGTCATTTGCTCTACCAACTGAGCTAAGGCGGAATATCTTTTCGGCTGTGCCGTTGAGATGGCGCGTATATTATAGAGCACTTCCGAACAGGTCAACCCCTTTTTTCATCTTTAACTAATTGATTTGTCAGGAAATTATTTTTTGGGGTCATGCGCAAAATGCCGCAGGTCAGAGTTAGGAAGGGTAGGACGCTATTCTCTTGTAATTGTGGGTCGTATGACGACAGCCTACAATCCTGTGTTGCATGAATGATTAAGCGGTTGGGGGAAGTGTATGGAGTCGCGACCTTTTAAGGTGGAATCCAAGTATCAGCCAGCGGGCGATCAGCCTCTGGCGATAGAGCAGTTGTCAGAAGGGATTGATGATGGTTTGAGCCATCAAACGCTACTGGGTGTTACCGGTTCGGGTAAGACCTTCACTATGGCGAATATTGTTGAGCGCCTGCAGCGGCCGGCCATTGTGATGGCTCACAATAAAACGCTGGCGGCTCAGCTCTACGGTGAGTTTAAAGAGTTTTTCCCGAAGAATGCGGTGGAATATTTTGTCTCTTACTACGACTACTACCAGCCGGAAGCTTACGTTCCCTCTTCGGACACCTTTATCGAAAAGGATGCATCCGTAAACGAACATATTGAGCAGATGCGCCTCTCGGCCACCAAGGCACTTATAGAGCGGCGCGATGTGATTGTGGTCGCCACAGTTTCGGCAATTTACGGTTTGGGTGACCCCGACAAGTATTTGAAGATGGTACTGCATTTGGATCGCGGTGATCTCGTTGATCAACGCACTATCCTCAGGCGTCTGGCTGAACTGCAATACACCCGCAACGATGCAGATTTCCGTCGCGCCACTTACCGGGTGCGCGGCGATATTATCGATATTTACCCGGCAGACTCTGATTTGGAAGCGGTGCGCCTGTCTCTTTTTGATGAAGAGATCGAAGAGATCACTATATTTGACCCGCTCACTGGAGAGCAGCTCAAGAAGGTGCCTCGGGTCACTATCTTTCCCAAGAGTCACTATGTGACGCCGCGAGAGACCATCGTCAGTGCTATCGATGAAATCAAAGATGAGCTGCGAGGGCGCCTGGAGCAACTGCGTGGCAACAACAAGCTGGTCGAAGCGCAGCGGCTAGATCAGCGTACCCGCTACGATGTGGAGATGATGCAGGAGCTTGGCTACTGCAATGGGGTGGAGAACTATTCCCGCTACCTCTCCGGTCGCGAATCTGGCCAGCCGCCCCCCACGCTGTTCGATTACTTGCCCAGCGATGCACTGCTGTTTATCGATGAAAGCCATGTAACGGTGCCGCAAATTGGCGGCATGTATCGCGGGGACAGGTCGCGAAAGGAAACCTTGGTGGAGTATGGCTTCCGGCTGCCGTCGGCGCTTGATAATCGCCCCCTTAAATTTGAGGAGTGGGAGGGCTTGGCGCCCCAGACGGTCTTTGTCTCTGCGACTCCCGGCCCTTACGAGCAGGAGAATGCAGGGCAAGTGGTCGAGCAGGTGGTTCGCCCGACCGGCCTGGTGGACCCGGAAGTGGAAGTTCGCCCAGCATTGACCCAGGTAGATGATGCCCTGTCTGAAATTCACCGTTGCGTGGATGCCGATCAGCGGGTGCTGATTACCGTATTGACCAAGCGGATGGCGGAAGACTTGACTGAATACCTCTCCGAAAGTGGTGTCCGCGTCCGCTACTTACACTCCGATATTGATACCGTCGAGCGGGTAGAGATTATCCGGGACCTGCGTATCGGTGAGTTTGACGTGCTAGTTGGCATTAACTTGCTGCGAGAAGGCCTGGATATGCCGGAAGTTGCCCTGGTGGCAATTTTCGATGCCGATAAAGAGGGCTTCCTCCGTTCCGATCGCTCGCTGATTCAGACCATTGGGCGGGCTGCGCGAAACCTGGAGGGGAGGGCGATTCTCTACGCGGACAAAGTCACCGGTTCTATGGAGCGAGCACTCGAAGAGACTCGTCGTCGCCGCGAGAAGCAGTTGGCCTTTAATGAGGAGCACGGCATTACCCCCAAGGGTATCCGCAAGAGTGTGGCGGATATTCTGGAGGGAGCGGTGGCCCCCGGCGTACCCAAGAAAGGGCGCCGCAAAGTTGCCGAGGGTAAAGGCGAATACAAGGTGGATGTTGAGGCCCTTACCGATAAGCAGCGCTGGGCCCGAATTGCCGAGCTGGAAGAGCAAATGTACCAGCATGCGAAGAACCTGGAATTTGAAGCAGCAGCAAAATTGCGTGATGAGATTACCCACTTAAAAGGTGTGGAATAATCCTTGCTGAAGGGCGGGACTTGGATCTACATTTTGATAGTCCCGCACTGCCTTGTTGGTGCTTGGTCGCTCTTAAAAAATTTTACACAAAAGTTCAGTAAGTTGTTGAAAACACTGAAAAGCGGTGCTAAAGTTCGCGCTCTTCACAGCACAGGGTTCCCCCGCTGTAGAGCTTTAGACCCGTAGCTCAGTTGGTTAGAGCGCTGCCTTGACATGGCAGAGGTCGGCGGTTCAAATCCGCCCGGGTCTACCACCTTTCAAAAGGATGGATTGCCCATCCCGATCAAGAGTTCCATGAAAAAATTCATGGATAGTTTCATGCGGTCTTTGGTAGGGATCGCCACTGAGAACAAAGGATAAACAATGCCCGTTGTTACTCTCCCCGATGGTTCCCGTCGAGAATTTTCTGCTCCGGTTTCCGTACACGATGTAGCCGCTGATATCGGCCCAGGTTTGGCAAAAGCCGCACTTGCTGGCGTTGTAGACGGCAAGGAAGTCGATACCAGTTACGTTATTGATACCGACGTAAATCTGGCAATTATTACTGATCGTCAGCCCGAAGGCCTGGAAGTGATCCGTCACTCCACAGCGCACTTGCTGGCACAAGCAGTTAAGCAGCTGTACCCGACAGCCCAGGTCACCATTGGCCCGGTTATCGAAAACGGCTTCTATTACGATTTTGCCTACGAGCGCCAGTTTACGCCGGAAGATCTCGAGAAGATCGAAGAGCGTATGGAAGTGCTGGCCAAAGAAGACATCACTGTCAGCCGCCGCCTGATGCCGCGCAAAGAAGCGGTGAAATATTTCCGCGAAATGGGCGAAGAGTACAAGGCTGAGATTATCGACAGCATCCCCAGTGATGAAGATATTTCTCTCTACCGCCAGGGCGACTTTGAAGACCTGTGTCGCGGTCCCCACGTACCTTCCACTGGCAGGTTGAAAGCGTTCAAACTGACCAAAGTGGCCGGTGCCTACTGGCGTGGCGATTCCAGCAATGAAATGTTGACCCGTGTTTACGGCACTGCCTGGGCCAACAAAAAAGAACTGAAAGCTTACCTGCGTCGCATCGAAGAGGCAGAGAAGCGCGATCACCGCAAGTTGGCGAAGAAATTTGACCTTTTCCATATCCAGGAAGAGGCCCCCGGCATGGTGTTCTGGCACCCGAACGGCTGGACCATTTACAGCGCTATCGAGCAGTACATGCGTCGCCGCCAGCGCGAATTCGGCTACAAAGAAATCAAGACTCCGCAGCTGGTAGATTTCAGCCTGTGGCGAAAGTCTGGTCACGCCGATAAGTTTGGCGATGACATGTTCACCCTGACCAGTGAAGAGCGTCAGTTCGCCATTAAACCGATGAACTGCCCTTGTCACGTACAGGTATTCAATCAGGGCCTGCGCAGCTACCGCGACCTGCCGTTGCGTCTGGCGGAGTTTGGCTCCTGTCATCGCAGCGAGCCCTCCGGTTCCCTGCACGGCCTGATGCGCGTGCGCGGCTTTGTACAGGATGATGGCCATATCTTCTGTAGCGAAGACCAGATTCAGTCAGAAGTTTCTGACTTTATGGATCTGCTGCACTCCGTTTATAAGGATTTCGGCTTCCAGGACGTTATCTACCGTCTCTCCACTCGCCCGGAGAAGCGCGTAGGTTCCGATGAGAGCTGGGATAAGGCTGAAAAAGCCCTGGCCGACGCACTGGATGCCGCTGGCCTGCCGTGGGAAGAGCTGCCGGGTGAAGGCGCTTTCTACGGACCGAAGATCGAATTCTCCCTGAAAGACTGCCTCGGCCGTGTATGGCAGTGCGGTACCATTCAGGTGGACTTCTCCATGCCGGGCCGCCTGGATGCCCAGTTTGTAGCGGAAGATGGCTCGCGCCAGTCCCCGGTAATGCTGCACCGCGCAGCCCTGGGTTCCTTCGAGCGCTTTATCGGAATCCTGATTGAGCACTACGAAGGTGCGTTCCCCACCTGGCTCGCGCCGCAGCAGGTGGCGATCATGAATATCACCGATCGCCAGGCCGAATATTGTCGCAATTTGCAAGATCGTTTGGGTGAGCTGCAATACCGCGCCACAGCTGACTTGAGAAACGAGAAGATCGGCTTTAAAATCCGCGAGCACACGCTTCAGCGTGTTCCTTATCTATTGGTAATTGGCGATAAGGAAGTAGAAAGTCAGACCGTGGCAGTACGTACCCGTAGCGGTGAAGATCTTGGTACAATGACGTATGAGTCATTCCTCGAGATCCTCGAGCAAGACGTGAATCGTCGCGGTCGTTTGACAGAAGATAATGCATAACAACTTGGCAACTGGGAGACCATAGCTATTAAACGAGACACTAAGGGACGGTCCAAAAAGGCCCGCATAAACGATCAGATTGAAGCGTCAGAACTCCGCCTGATAGGCGCTGATGGCGAACAGGTAGGCATTGTCTCCCTGGATGAAGCGCTGGAAGCTGCACAGAAAGCTAGCTTGGATCTCGTTGAAATTGCCTCGGACTCCACGCCGATAGTCTGTAAGATCATGGACTACGGCAAGCACGTATTCGAAGCTAAAAAAGCTAAGAATGCCGCCAAGAAGAAGCAGAAGCAGCAGCAGATCAAGGAAATGAAATTCCGCCCGGGCACCGATGTCGGTGACTACCAGATCAAGCTGCGCAACCTGGCCCGCTTCCTGGAAGCGGGTGACAAGGCCAAAGTATCCCTGCGTTTCCGTGGCCGCGAAATGGCTCACCAAGAGCTCGGCATGGAAATGATGCAGCGCATCGAAAAGGACCTTGAAGAGCTGGGCACCGTAGAGCAGCGACCGAAAATGGAAGGTCGTCAAATGCTGATGGTGATTGCTCCGCTCAAAAAGAAAAAGTGAGGTTTGGGGAAGTCATTCCCGGGATCTCCTTTGAGAAGTGGTTGGGCGACGGCTGCCTCCCCACTCTCGCAGTGCCGGTAACTTCGGTTGTCGGCAGTTACTAAAGGTGCCTGTTTTACAGGCGAATATTAACTTTGGAGTACAAAATGCCGAAAGCAAAGACTCACAGTGGCGCTGCCAAGCGCTTCAAGAAGACGGCTGCGGGCTACAAGCACAAGCACGCTAACAAGAGCCACATCCTCACCAAGATGACCACCAAGCGCAAGCGTCAGCTGCGTGGCACTCAGACTATGAACAAGTCTGATGCTGGACTGGTCGATCGTATGCTGCGCGCCAAGTAATTGGCCCAAATCGCAAAGGTTTAAGAGGATAGAAGTATGGCCCGTGTAAAACGTGGTGTAGAGGCGCGTCGTCGTCACAAGAAGATTCTGAAGCAGGCTAAAGGTTACTACGGTGCGCGTTCACGCGTATTCCGCGTTGCCAAGCAGGCAGTAATTAAAGCTGGTCAGTATGCATACCGTGACCGTCGCGTTAAAAAGCGTAACTTCCGCGCTCTGTGGATTACTCGTATTAACGCCCAGTCCCGTGCTGAAGGCCTGAGCTACAGCCGCCTGATCGCAGGTCTGAAAAAAGCGGACATCGCACTGGATCGCCGTGTACTGGCTGATCTGGCTGTTTACGATAAAGTCGCTTTTGCTGCCGTAGTTGAAAAAGCTAAGGCAGCCCTGGCAGCGTAAGCTGTCACTTCAGTTGTAAAACTGAATACTCAAAATAGGGAAGGGCTGTAGTGGCCCTTCCCTATTTTTTTATGGAGTTTCCGCTATTTTTTACCGGTGGCGGTGCCTGGGGAAATTCCCTCCGGTACAGAAAGTACCGGCCGAACAAAGCAGAAAAAATTAATCGAAGTTGGATTCAAACGGGAACAGTTCGATGCAAGATTTGCAGTCCCTCACCGAGCAGGCTATGGAGCTGGTGGAGAAGGCCGATGGCCTCGCCGCACTGGATCAGGTGCGTGTTGATTACCTGGGCAAAAAGGGCCAGCTGACGGCACTGCTGAAAGGCCTTGGCAAGCTGTCGGCTGAGGAGCGTCCGGCGGCGGGTGCCAAGATCAACGAAGCCAAGCAGCAGGTTCAGGAAAAAATTAACGCGCGCCGCAATATGCTGGAGCAGGCCGCCATCAATGCGAAGTTGGCCGAAGAGACCATTGATGTCACTCTGCCGGGGCGCGGCGAAGAGCAGGGCAATGCCCACCCCATCACGCGCACCTTAAAGCGCGTGGAAGAATTCTTTGCGAGCATTGGCTTCTCTGTTGAGAACGGCCCGGAAGTCGAACAGGACTACTACAACTTCGAAGCGTTGAATATTCCCGCGCACCACCCCGCGCGCGCGATGCACGACACCTTCTACGTGGACCCCACCACCGTACTGAGAACCCACACCTCCTCAGTGCAGATCCGCACCATGGAGAAAAAGTCTCCACCGCTGCGAATTATCTGCCCGGGCCGCGTATACCGCTGCGACTCCGATGTCACCCACTCGCCCATGTTCCACCAGGTAGAAGGCCTGGTAATCGGCGAGAACATCAGCTTCGCCCACCTGAAAGGCACCATCGACCAATTCCTGCGAGCCTTCTTCGAAGCGGAAGTACCGGTGCGTTTCCGTCCGTCTTACTTCCCGTTCACCGAGCCTTCCGCAGAAGCGGACATCCAGTGTACCGCCTGTTCCGGTGAAGGCTGCCGCGTATGTTCCGGCACCGGCTGGCTGGAAATTCTCGGCTGCGGCATGGTGCACCCGAATGTCTTCGCCGCCTGCGATATCGACAGCGAAAAATACTCCGGCTTTGCCTTCGGTATCGGTATCGAGCGCCTCGCCATGCTGCGCTACGGCGTAAACGACCTGCGCTTGTTCTTCGATAACGATCTGCGCTTCTTGAAACAGTTCTAAGCCAAGTGACAGCGCGAATGGCAATGGCCCTTCGCAACAGCAGTCGAATTGTGGAGGCCTGGGAGGCGAAATAGCCCCAGGCGAAATGCGCACCAAGTTGCGCTGACGGAATACAGAAAGAGATCAACTATGAAAATCAGCAACTCCTGGTTGCGGGAATGGGTAAACCCGGAACTCACCACGCAGGAACTGGCCGATCAAATCACCATGGCCGGCCTGGAAGTGGACGGTATAGAAAAAGTTGCGGGCGATTTCTCCGGAGTGGTTGTCGGTGAGATTGTCGCCTGTGAACAGCACCCGGATGCGGACAAGCTGCGCGTGTGTAAAGTGGCGGGCCACCCCGACGGTGAAATGCAGGTTGTGTGTGGTGCTCCCAATGCGCGCACCGGAATCAAAATTCCTTTTGCCCTGGTAGGCGCCAAGCTGCCGGGCGATTTTAAAATCAAGAAAGCCAAGCTCCGTGGTGTAGAGAGCTTCGGTATGCTCTGCGCACAGACCGAACTGGAACTGGGCGAAGACAATGACGGTATCTGGGAACTGCCAGAAGATGCACCCACCGGTACCGATCTGCGTGAATACTTGCAGCTGGACGACGAGACCATTGAAGTGGATCTCACCCCGAACCGTTCCGACTGCCTCGGTGTTGCCGGTATCGCTCGCGAAGTGGGCGTACTGAATCGCTGCGCCGTTCAGGGCCCGGAAGTTGCTCCGGTACCCCAGCAGATCGACGAGAGCATGCCCGTATCCTTGCTGGCCGAAGCCGCCTGCCCGCGCTACGTAGGTCGTGTGATTCGCAATATCGATATCAAAGCGGTAACACCTCTGTGGATGCAAGAGCGCCTACGTCGCAGCGGCCTGCGCAGTATCGACCCGGTAGTGGACGTAACCAACTACGTTCTGCTGGAACTGGGGCAGCCCATGCACGCTTTCGACCTGGAGAAACTCTCCGGCGGCATCAAAGTGCGTATGGCAGAAGCCGGTGAAGAGCTGACCCTGCTGGACGGCCAGGAAGTCAAACTAAAAGAGGGCACCCTGGTAATTGCCGATGAGGAAAAACCTCTGGCAATGGCCGGTATTATGGGTGGCCTGGATTCCTCCGTGACCGCAGGCACCCAGCATATCTTCCTGGAGAGCGCCTTCTTTAGCCCGCTGGCCATTGCCGGTAAGGCTCGCTCCTACGGCCTGCACACCGACTCCTCCCACCGTTTCGAACGCGGAGTGGACTACCACCTGCAAGAGAAAGCGGTGGAGCGCGCTACCCAGCTGCTGCTGGATATCGTCGGCGGCGAACCCGGCCCGGTACACGTGCGCGAGCTGACTGAAATTATGCCCGCCGAGCGCCATATTACCCTGCGCCGCGCGAAAGTAGAGTTGGGTCTGGGCATCAAACTGGCCGATGACGAAATCGTTGATATCCTCACCCGCCTGGGCCTGGAAAAAATCGACCAGAACGACGAAGGCTGGACCTTCCTCGCCCCCAGCTTCCGTTTCGATATCGCCATCGAAGCAGACTTGTTGGAAGAGCTGGCCCGTGTATACGGCTATAACCGTATCCCCAGCGAAAGCTTTACCGCCGAGCTGGAAATCGCCCCGCGCCCGGAGAGCACCATTGCCCAGGACAACCTGGAGCAAACCCTGCTGAGCCGAGGTTACTACGAAGCGATTACTTTCAGCTTTATCGATAGCGACAGCGCCGCACTGTTTGATCCGGAAGCCGATCCGGTGGCCCTGCAAAACCCGATCAGCGCCGAGCTGGCGGTTATGCGCACCACCTTATTGCCGGGCCTGTGTAAAGCGTTGCAGTACAACCTGAATCGCCAGCAAAACCGCGTGCGTCTGTTTGAAACCGGCCTGCGCTTTGTGCCGGGTGCTGAGTTGCACCAGGAACAGATGATTGCCGGTCTCGCCTACGGCAGCCGCTACTCCGAAAACTGGACGGGCAGCAAAGACGCCGTGGATTTCTTCGACGTGAAAGCCGATGTAGAAGCCCTGTTGGCTCGTACTGGTGTTGCCGATGAGTTCCGCTTTGTCGCCGGCCAGCACCCCGCGTTGCACCCCGGCCAAACCGCCAAGATTATGCGCGGCGACTGCGAAGTGGGGGTTATCGGAGCCCTGCACCCGCAGTTGCAGAAGAAGTTGGACCTGTCCAAGCCCGCGTTCGTATTTGAACTGAGCCTGGAAGCGATCGGCGAGGGCAAAACCCCCGCATTCCGTCCGCTGTCCAAGTTCCCGGAAGTGCGCCGCGATCTGGCCCTGCTGATTGATGCAGAGGTTCCTGCCGCCAGCCTGGTGGAAACTGCTGTCGAAGTTGCAGGTGAAACCTTGACGGACCTCAAGATATTTGATGTCTACCAGGGCAAAGGTATTGATTTAAATAGAAAAAGTGTCGCTTTGGGGTTGACGTTTCAGCATTCGTCACGCACCCTTAATGACGACGAAATCAATGCCGCTGTAGATGCGGTGGTCGGAAAACTAGAAGAAAAATATAACGCTAGTCTGCGCTAGTAGAGCATGATGCTCTCGGGTGCAGGCTGAATTGCACCCCGAGAGCGTCTGCTACCGGGTTGAAAGCCGCCGCGGTTTGGGCCGCTTCCGATCTGGAGTCGACGCCTCTGAATCAATTGGTAGGATCCAATGACAGAGGCACTGACCAAGGCCGGGCTCGCCGAGAAACTGTACGAAGAGCTGGGCTTTAACAAGCGCGAAGCGAAAGAGATCGTCGAATATTTCTTCGAGGAGATCCGCAATGCGTTGGAAAGTAACGAGCAGGTCAAGCTCTCCGGCTTTGGCAATTTCGACCTGCGCGATAAAAGCCAGCGTCCCGGTCGCAATCCCAAGACCGGCGAGGAAATCCCCATCTCGGCCCGCAGAGTAGTTACCTTCAAACCTGGGCAAAAACTCAAGACGCGAGTAGAAGAGCATGCTGGAACCGAGCAATAACGCTCAGCTACCTGCAATCCCCGGTAAGCGATATTTCACCATTGGTGAAGTGAGCGAACTATGCGCCGTTAAACCCCATGTCCTGCGTTATTGGGAGCAGGAGTTCCCCCAGCTGAAACCCGTCAAACGTCGCGGCAACCGCCGTTACTACCAGCACCAAGATGTCATCATGATCCGCCAAATCCGTGCGCTCCTGTACGAAGAGGGCTATACCATTGGTGGAGCCCGCCAGCAGATCGAAACCGGTAGTGAGCGGGCAGAGGTGGTACAGCTACAGCAAATACTGCCCGAAGTGATCGCAGAACTAAAGGACGTGGTGGCCCTGCTGGAGGGGAAAAATAATTTATAAAAAACTGTAAACCTGGGCTTGCAATCCAGCCGCACTCAGGTATGATTCACGCCACATCGAGACACGATGTCTTTAAAAATCAATCACTTAGCGAAGTGAACGATTTTTCAAAATCGGAGCGTAGCGCAGCCTGGTAGCGCACCACACTGGGGGTGTGGTGGTCGTCGGTTCAAATCCGGCCGCTCCGACCATCTTTCTTTATATCTCATGCGGCTTTCAGCCACTTTTCCCGATTGAGCGTACAAAAACCCCGTACAAAAACTCTCAATCACTTCCGCATCAGTAATTTCGGGTCGATGCTGATACCCACTTCTTTGTATTCCCGCTCATGCCCTCCGAGATAAAACTTCTCAGTAATTTCTGCATCGGTATGGGCGCATATTTCTGCAATCTCTTCCGGGCTGTGACCGGATTTCTTGAGCAGGTGAGAGGCTAGGGCGCGCACCTCGTGAAATGTAGGCCTGGCGCTGCTGGGTAAGTCCTGGCGAACCTCTGCGGCGTCTCGTGCATCTTTAAATTGGTTTGATAGCCTTGCTGGCATTAATCTGCACCAATGTTCATTTTGCTTCGCTCGGGGCTGTCTTTTCTTTGGTTGATATGAAACCGCAAAAGGGCATCGATAATTTTGCAGGGAGAGCTGTCGGGCGTGGTTAATTACTTGGCGTAATCCAGGGTGATGATTGTAAGACCAGCGCAGATATGTAGCTCTTTCTTCGCCGCGTTGATTAATTGATTTCTCTACCCCTTTATCAATCCCTGCATCGGTTACATGCTTGTCCAGTCGTAAGCTGCTCACATCACCGCGGCGCATAGTTGTAAGCAGTGATAAATCCATAGCAATTTGCAGACCTGTATAACCCAGCTCGCCAGCTGCGTCGTGTATGCGCCAGAAATCTTGCAGGGTAAGCCGTTGACGTACTTTTTCCGGTCGTTGCCTTGGAATTAATTTAGGGACTTCGTCACTGGTGTTAAATGGATTAAATGTAAGTTTTGGAACTGAGCCTTCCAGCATTAAATAATTAACAAAGCTTCGCAGGGCTGCGCGGCTATTTCGCAGGGGATGATAATCCTGCGATTCCCACCAGTCGCGAACCATGGTTAGCGTCAGCTCGTGCGGCATAGGGTTATTAAGCTGTTCACACATACGCTCAACATAGCGCCGCTTTTGACTCCAGCGTGCAGCTGTGGCCTGTTTGGGATGGTTCAGCTCCATCCAGGCAACCCAGTCGCTGTAGCGGTCCAGTAGGCTACCTGCTCGCGCAATCCAAACGGTATCCGTTGTTGCTGGCTGACGCTCATAGAGGTCGCGCTGGCGGTTGGCCTGTTTTGCCTGACGAATTGCTTCGGCTGTTGTGCCGTGGAATGTGAGACTGGAACCATCTGGGCGTAAATAACGCCAATAATTTGCCCGCTTTTTGGGGTCGGTATAAAGATTTTCTGGCAACTCCAGACCGTCCACATATCTAGGTTTTTTTGGTCTAGCCATTATTTTCTTCCGTGTTATCTGCGTGCGAGTAGTGGTGAGATTGGTTCAGCCTCTACTGCCGCGCGCTCTTCCGTGCGAATTGTGTAAGGGTAATGAAACCCATTTCGGTAAATATATAATCTATCGCCTAACCAGCGCCCGGCAACTTCACCAGTTGAAACCCACTTTATAATGGTCTCGCGTGCGGGCTGGGTTCCGGCAAAGCTCTCTCTAGCCAACGATTCATATAGATTTACCCCTGTAATATTGTGAGATTGATGGATCTCTCTCCTTCTCATAGGATGCGCACCTCGTGCATTTCACAGTAGAAATTTCCTACTTTTAGTAGCTCATTGGAGGGGCGTTACCTATGTCTATTACAGTAAATTCTTCATTACGGCGTATTCATAGGTTCCGTATAGAGGTATTTGGGCCTGACTCATTCACAAAAATTCCTCATATAGCTTGTACGCATTTTGCTAGAGGGGTTCGCTTGTCCAAACATGACTTAAGTGATGAAGAAAGGGATGATAGAACTACAATAAATCATGTTTCATTTTCTGGAGACATGAAGTACCCCACTATTGGTAGCTTTACAAGATATGACATACCGGGGCTTGAGGGGAAAAGGCAGTCTTTTAGCTCGAGAATTGGTTCATGTCACAGCATGAAAGAGGATATAGATAAATATGGACACCCTGATTCGATGTTCTTTATTAAGATCCCATTTGCTAAGGACCGATCCACTACTGCGACAATACCGGCCGTTTATCAGTTAGCAGACAGTGAGTTGGGTGCTGGAAATGGTAACAACTGTGTTCATTATGTAAAACGTGAATTGATGTCTGTTACTGAATGTGATGAAACCCGGAAGCTCATTTGGAATATGCCCCCAACAGTAGAAGGTTTTGCCCTTAGAATTAAAGAGAAATTTTCCTATTGATTGGAGGGGGGGCAATTTTTTCGGTATATATCTGCAGAGTTAGACATAATGAATAAGATCTCAACAGGCTTAATTTTACCTATCGCTTTATTCACTGTTTTATTAGGTTGCTCTGAAGTCGAAGCTAAAGAAGAGCGAAGCTATGACTGCCACGAGTGGCTACCGAAGTGGTCTGACTCCGATAAAGATTGCCAGAGCACCCGCCATGAGTTGCTGCTTCAGTTCTCTCTAGCTCCAGTAACCTTCACTAATGACAAGCAGTGTACTGTAGATACAGGCCTCTGGCTGGACCCGTACTTTCAATCTGGCCTCTGACCTGGATGTTGAACACATCGTGCCGCTGTCCTGGGATCACGGGCACGGTGGTGCCAACTGGACTGTAGAGCTTAAGCGTCAATTTGCAGAAGACCCTGAGAATTTATGGTTGGTCGATGATGGCCGGAATCAAAGCAAGGGTGACAAAGGCCCCGATGAGTGGATGCCACCCTATGAGCCCGTCCAGGCTATCTACGTGCAGCGATTCATGGCGATAGTGGAGAAGTATGGGCTGAAATTCTCACAGGAAGAGTCAGCCTAGATTCTGGCACTCCTGGACGAATAACTCGCACTCTGCAGCGCTTCTACCAGCCTTCCAGAGTGCCGCTTGGTTACCCTCTACCTCCCGGAAACCCTGGCTCCAGTTATGTACCTTCACTGAAGTCTTGGGGTTGCTAAAAGGTGATAGGGAGTATGGGGCGCTAGTTACGCGCCCCTAGCCTAATTGTTCATTGGTCCGATGAGTTGATTAGAGCTTTTAAGAGTTAGGGGAGGGTATCCATTTGGTTGCTCACTTTTAAAACCATATACAAAATGATTTGATAGTGAGCTTAAGTCTCGACGTTAGCCTCATGGATATGCTTCAAGCCAGCCCTTCTAAATGAATGGCCAACCCAAAATGAAATTAGTATAAACACCAATAAGGCTAAGTGAGTTTCTTGATTCATTGATGTAAAAAACCGCAGGATGTCTAGCTTTTCTTCGGAGCTAGAAAGGGTATTGTTTAAGATTATTGTAATAGGTATTACTGTGAATAGCAGAATTATTCCTTTAAAAACTGCAATTGAAATATCTATGAGGGTTTTTCCGAAAGCAATTCTAGCTTCTTTATTAAGCTCACTGGGTTTCATATCTGATCCTGCTGAATAAATCCAAAAATTTTTCTACGAGAAAGGGTATATTTCTCGGTCGTAATTTGGATGGGAGAGGTTGCCCCCTCCCAATGGGATTAGCGGATAGGTTGACTGCGCATATGTGCACAGACAAGTTCCCAGACACCATTACGGAACCGCTTATAACTCCGAACACGAACAGATTTGAATCTATGGGTAGCCATGATAGGCCTCCTTATAAAGTTTAAGGAGTGAATAGAAAAATCGGCTAACCAGTGATACACTTGAATTGCTACGTTCAATTGTTTCAAGTTATGCCGGCGGTTAAGGGTCACTCCTGATACCCCGCACCTTGTTACACAAAAAGCCATCATAAGCGCCAACTTATGATGGCTTTTTACTTTCTTGTGTTCCTAAATCTGTATTCTGCTGCTTTTGTTGAAACGTCAAACCTGACTTGTACGTCTCTAGCGCTAGAGCAGTTTGCTTTTACTTCTTCGTACGGCATGAGGAATTCAGCTGCAAAAGTATCTGCTTGCCACTCTGAGTCCTCATATTTTCGATGAGTTTGTACGTGGTTGCTAATATTTCTAGGGTAGGCAGAAAGGCGACGATGCAAGAAAAGGTGTCCGATTTCGTGCGCGATGGTGAAGCGATCTTTTCCAACACCTTGTGCAGCTCCCTTATATACATGCTCGGCCAGAACTATTCTATTCTGATCGGGATATGTAATTGCCTCCGCCCCGTTGAGCAATGAGGTATCGCTCTGTACACATTCATATGTAAAGTTCGGTATGAGCTTTGGGAGATGAAACTCTAATGTGTCAACAACTTCAACTCTGCCGTTTGGCTTAGAGCCCACCTTGGCAAGAAGATTTCTCCATAAGTTGGCGTGTTGACGAATTTTTTGAGTGCTTAAAGGAGGAACTCTGCTACCACCTCTCCTCATTGGCTCATACCGACTTTGTTCCATATTTTCTAGCTCTCCGGCTGATTTTCTAAAATCTCTAGAATTTGTTTAGCAACAGACTCATCAAGTGATGAGGTGTTGATATTCCTTGCGAATGCCGCTACTGCCTGTCGAGTTATGTCACTTTGCTTTTTTAGGTTAAACCGATACTCAGTTTGGGAGCTATCGGCTGAAGCCTGAAGCTCGGATGCTTCTGCTGGTGACAAACTTAAATAATTGGATATATTCTGTACTAATTCATATGTAACCTTTTTACTGCCTGTTTCAACTGCTGATAGGTATGGGGCACTAACGTTAATTGCAGCAGCCATTTCACCCAGTCTTAGTTGTTGATCAATCCGGTGCTTCCTTACCAGTTTCCCGAATGAAGTAAGCATCCAAAATCTCCCTTTTTTCTATTTGTTATCGCATGAACATCTTTTTAAGCGGCGACGGAAAGAATATTAACCTCGTTTGGTTAATATTAGAAGCCATTTTTGGTAAAAAATACTGCTAATTATTACAAAATTGAACCCTTGTACCGTTTCAAAGTTTATTAATGGCATGAAAGTCATGAATGGGTTAGCTGGGGCGTTAAACCTCTAGATTTACTGAGGGGCTTCATCCTTGACATAGAGGCAGGGGAAGTGGAGTACCAGAAATTGACGTTTAGGTTTTGGGGAAGGCTGATTTTGGGGGTAGGCCAGATTATAAGGAACACTGAGAGGAAGCTGCCGGCAGTCAGCTACAGACTTTAAATCTGTTTTCAAAATTCGGTTGCTACATAGCCAGTGGAGAGGTGAGATATCAAGTCTCTCGGATAGGAGGGGTGATTCCGAAAATACTACCTCGTTTTTAAGGATCTAAATACCGGCCACTCAAGTCACTGGCTCGAAATAGTGTTCCAACTGAAAGGGGAGTGCTTTAGCTTCCTTCAAGCGCTCACCACCAATAAATAAAGTAGAGCTTTGGGTTGCTAACTAGATACGACTGTGCGAATGCGCTGTTAAGTACAAGTTTAATCAGAGTCTTCAATGTCTTGGCAATACTGGTAAGGATAGAACTAAGCCTGGAATTTCAAATGACCTTACCAGCGGCTACTCGTACGATTGTTTTTAACCCAAAAAAACCAAGCAATAGCACTAATGTGGAGAGGTGACTTGCAAGATGGTAACTCCACGCTGAACTCAATATTTATCCCTACAACGGAATCCTGCTCTTCCAGTATTTGTAGAATCCAGGACACCCATAATTTGAAAGAATAGCTTTGAAGTCGTGTATTTCATCTTTTCTGGGCTTGCTAGCAGTCAGGAGGTAGGTATCAGGCTAGGTTTAGTAGCGGAGTAATCCAGGACACCCAAAGATTGGAGGGTAGTGTCAGTTACGTGGCAAGCACCAGCTCTGGTAGCTTTTTCTCTCTAATTTAGGGAAAAAAAGGGGGGAATGCAGAGGGTCTGTGTTCAGTCTGTAGGTAGTGCAATTTTTGGATATAAAACCGGCAATCGTGCTATCGAGTGTTTGGAGTAGGGCTAGATTTGGGGGGTAGCTGAGAGGAAGCGCCGGCAGTCACCAATACCGTGTACCCAGCGTTTATTGAGGTGGCTACAGGCTTGCTGTACTACCTTCACTGATCCCACCAAGCCTTTAAAGCGACTTTCAAAATTTCGGTTGAGATAGAGCCAGTGCCTGGGTGAGATACCAAGCCGCTCCAGGATGGGAGGTGTGTTTTCGGCAATACAGCCTCGTTTCCTGGGATCTAAATGTCGGCCACTCCAGTCCACTAGCTCCAAATAGTGATCCAGCTGAAAAGGTAGCCCTTTCGGCATACTCAAACGCTCACCGCCGACAAACGGAAGTAGACTTTTGGGCTGTTTGCCTGAGGCTACCGCACGAATACGCTGTTGAATCGATGTGTAATCGGAGTCTTCAGGGGTCTTGGCAATATTGGCACGGATCGGGTTGAGGTCTACATAGGCCATGCAGGCAGCAAGGGCTCTTTCGTCCAGTAAGGCTTGGGACTTAAAACGGCCCTCCCAAAAGCGGCCTGTACAGTTGTCCTCAGCGTTGGCCTGGCGAGCGATAGATTCGTTTAAGCAGCGCATAAACCAGCTGATATCCATTAGACGCTCCCGCCATAGAGAAACGACTTCTTTTAGCCTAGTTACCTCACAGTGATCGAGGGTATCGCCCTGAAGATAGCGCTGAGCCAAGCTGGAAGCTTTGAACAGTTTTTGCCAGCGAGTAATTACCTTTTTGAGAGACCACTTGCTAGCAGCTTCTCTGTCGATATAGAGCACTATATGGTAGTGATTACTCATTACTGCATAGGCGGCAATATCTAACGCAAACACCTCGGCCAATTTATACATACGGTTTTCAATCCACTCGCGCCGATATTCGTAATCTTTTCCGGACTTACTATCTCTGCCACAGAGAAATGCACGGCGTACACAGCGGGAAACGCAGTGATAATAAGGTGTTGCATCCAGAGATATCTGGGTGCTTCGGGGTAGAGTCATCGGCGGCACGTGTATTGTATTGTATGAATATACAGTATCCTGAAGGGTTTCATCCTTTTGTCAATAGGGCTGGCGGTTTATACTTTCTATTTGGTGGGTGTCCAGAAATACCCTTATTATCAAGTGAAGATAGGCATAAGCGCCCCCAAATCACTCCCCATCCACCGTGAAGAAATCTATGTGCGGATCAAAAAGCAGCAGAAAGCAAAGGCCTGAATATGCTTGAAGGTAGGGCAACTTGAGGCACCCAATAATTGAAAGAGGGATTCCAAGAAGAATCATTGCGCCTCTGTTCGGTAGGCGATATACGCGCTCTGATTCGAATGCCTTTTGGATGCCAAAGGTGACTAGCTAGCGAACTCGGAGTGGCCGTGCTGATGTCTTGGAGATGTTTAACAAGCAGACCTTCTTATCCGACAGGAAGAGAGGGTAAGCAAGCCTTGCCAGCGCCACAAGAGGTGTACTTAATGCTTGGCTTGCTATACACAGATCCTCCAGATGAATGTCGCCGAGCCCACCAGCTGCTTCAAGCAGCCTTCAGGATTGGGCTAAAGACAGAGCTTACGCTAAGTGAAGATGCCTAGCCTTTTGATGAAGGAGGAATATTCCCAACAATGCTCCCTAGCTCTTGTGTGCTGAGTCAGTGATTAATCCAGCTCCAGCAGATGAGGTTCCACTTTTGACGGAATCTATGCTTTGGTTTTTCTGTTCCTCGCCTAACATACAAGGTGTCCCTCCACATCGCTAGATTTCAATTCGTCACGCTCTTCCGAACCTGTATAGTCAGCCCCGCAGAATCGTTACCGCCACGTATAAGAATGGTAGCAACGGAGAACCTGTTGACGCCGTGTGACAAAAATCAGGATATCAATAAGGTCAAGGAAGAGGGGATCGACCAGTGTTTACAACACAGTGAAGTTTAGGCTTACAGCTTGGATGGGAGGCTATGCCTGATGATATGGAGCATACCGTGTGCAAACACATATCAGTGATGGGGTTGCTTAGACGGCACAAGTGGCTAGCAAGCCATAACCCTCAGATTATCAGTTTTGGGCCATGTAAATTAGTTGGCGCTGATCGAAAAGTGTACAGCTGTACTTTCAATAACAAAAGCCAGCAGAAGCTGCACCTACTTCTAGTTGAAACTCAGTAACTCATTGATACTTAAAGGGTGCCAAAGGTGATGTAAAGCTGAGAAAATACAGAATTATAAAGGCGCTGCTTTGTATATATTCTTGCGTATTTACACAAAAATAAGGTAACTTATTGATTTTATTGAGATTTGAAAGGAAATCGGGCGTAGAAATATAAAGCAGGGTGATATAAAGAAGCTTCTTTTGAATTAACTGTTATGCTTTCTAGGGACCCTCTGATCAACGAAGCATTTTTCTAGAATTAAGCTACACTGCTTGAAAAATTCACTTTATTACGCTCAAACGCGTAATTTTCGCGTAATAGTCCCCTAATTTTTCATCTGAAATCCTCAATAGGCGGATTTCAGGCGCCCCCCCTAGGTAGCCAAGTATTTTCTCCCTATTAATAAGTTGGTAAAGCCTGCCAGTAAGCACAGCCTCTCAGTATTTTTTACCAGTCCCCGATAGCGGACCTTGTCATAACCAAATACCTGTTTGATGTAGCGGAAGGGGTGCTCGACCTTCGCTCTTATCTGCGCCTTGATCTTTTCCGCTTTACGGAGTGCATCACGCCCTGGAAGAGTTTTTAGCTTGCTCGGCTTCATTGCTATATACCAATCCGCCTCCCGCTCTTTCAACTCTTCACGTTTCTCCGCACCAATGTACCCAGAGTCTCCCCAGATTCTTTTCTCCTCCCCGTGGAGAACTCGCTCTGTGGTTGTGACATCATGCGAATTCGCTGCTGTTGTATCTATGCTATGTATTACTCCGAGCACATCATCAACCCCGATATGCATTTTCATCCCAAAATGCCATTGATTGCCTTTCTTTGTTTGATGCATTTCCGGATCACGTTCTTTCTTTTCATTCTTAGTTGAAGTTGGCGCAGAGATAATAGTGGCATCTACAATCGTGCCTTCACGCAGTACCATGCCATTCTCAGCAAGATGTTTGTTGATTTCATCAAAAAGAGCTGCACCTAGCTGATTGAGCTCCAGTAAGTGGCGAAAGTTAAGAATCGTTGTTTCATCGGGAATTGGGCTACTCAAAGTCAATCCAGCAAAACTACGCATGGATTCAATTTCATACAGTGCATCTTCCATAGCGGGATCACTGAGATTGTAAAATAGCTGCATGCAATGAATACGAAGCATGACACTCAATGGATATGGCTGTCGGCCACGTTTGCCTTGTGGGTAACAAGGAGTGATCTGAGCTTCTAGTCGCTGCCATGGGATGAGGATTTCCATTTGAGAAAGAAACTTCTCTCGCCGAGTTATACGGCGCTTTAGCTTATATTCTGCTTCGGCAAAGGTGACTTGGTGCATGATTCATCGTAGTCTTGATGGGTAGGTGAATATTACCAAATTGACTCAGAATTATTCAGAGGTTCCCTAGTCCAAAATTTTAAATCCTAATGAAATATTTTGTAGGTTTTGTTGTTACTGCATTTGTCTATGTATATGGCCTCATGAGGTTATATGATCATAGTCATTACTGGCCGAGAACTGATGCTGTAGTTGATCCTGTAGAAATGTTACTTTGGACGATATCAAGTCTGTTTGTGGTGGTTATTATTCACTCTATAATTTGGAGCTTACATTCAATTTATCAGCTGAAGCTAATGAGTTTTAAGCCATCTTATAGGGGGCTTTTGTGTTCGGTAAATTTCTGTTTTATTTTATTTTTATGGGTGTTACCAGTATTAATATGAACGCAAGCATAACAAACTGTCGTGGCGGGCCAAAGTAAGCGTGGTTCGCTTTCGCTCACTTTACCACGATTACTTTGGCCACTTAACGGGGCGTTATGAGAAATGGTATGAGGTATACATTCAATTTTTTGAATTTGGACGTAGAGTTTGAAGTCCTTTCAAAAAACAACACAATGGCTATATTCAGAAGTAATGGAAAACAGTGGGTTGAGGTCCTAGAGACTAAACTTTCGAAAAAAAGTAGGTTAGATTCATTCTTTTTCACATCCGATTCAATGGGCCAACTACCCAATATCGTGTTTCGCCAGCTATTCTTTGAATAGAAAATTAGTACTTATAAAGCGTAAAGATGAATATGTCACCTGCTTTCTGGTTACCTGGCGAATACCCTTTACATTTTCAGTGAGCTGGCCAATGTCGGTTCGCAAGTCATTAGTAGATAGTTTTATCGGGGAGCTGCGTGAGGGAAATTCATAACAAACTAATTAAGGAACCTCTGAATAATTCTGAGTCAATTTGGTAATATTCACCTACCCATCAAGACTACGATGAATCATGCACCAAGTCACCTTTGCCGAAGCAGAATATAAGCTAAAGCGCCGTATAACTCGGCGAGAGAAGTTTCTTTCTCAAATGGAAATCCTCATCCCATGGCAGCGACTAGAAGCTCAGATCACTCCTTGTTACCCACAAGGCAAACGTGGCCGACAGCCATATCCATTGAGTGTCATGCTTCGTATTCATTGCATGCAGCTATTTTACAATCTCAGTGATCCCGCTATGGAAGATGCACTGTATGAAATTGAATCCATGCGTAGTTTTGCTGGATTGACTTTGAGTAGCCCAATTCCCGATGAAACAACGATTCTTAACTTTCGCCACTTACTGGAGCTCAATCAGCTAGGTGCAGCTCTTTTTGATGAAATCAACAAACATCTTGCTGAGAATGGCATGGTACTGCGTGAAGGCACGATTGTAGATGCCACTATTATCTCTGCGCCAACTTCAACTAAGAATGAAAAGAAAGAACGTGATCCGGAAATGCATCAAACAAAGAAAGGCAATCAATGGCATTTTGGGATGAAAATGCATATCGGGGTTGATGATGTGCTCGGAGTAATACATAGCATAGATACAACAGCAGCGAATTCGCATGATGTCACAACCACAGAGCGAGTTCTCCACGGGGAGGAGAAAAGAATCTGGGGAGACTCTGGGTACATTGGTGCGGAGAAACGTGAAGAGTTGAAAGAGCGGGAGGCGGATTGGTATATAGCAATGAAGCCGAGCAAGCTAAAAACTCTTCCAGGGCGTGATGCACTCCGTAAAGCGGAAAAGATCAAGGCGCAGATAAGAGCGAAGGTCGAGCACCCCTTCCGCTACATCAAACAGGTATTTGGTTATGACAAGGTCCGCTATCGGGGACTGGTAAAAAATACTGAGAGGCTGTGCTTACTGGCAGGCTTTACCAACTTATTAATAGGGAGAAAATACTTGGCTACCTAGGGGGGGCGCCTGAAATCCGCCTATTGAGGATTTCAGATGAAAAATTAGGGGACTATTACGCGAAAATTACGCGTTTGAGCGTAATAAAGTGAATTTTTCAAGCAGTGTAGCTTAATTCTAGAAAAATGCTTCGTTGATCAGAGGGTCCTTAACTTTACGCGCGAAGGACGCGTGCCGGAGAGTCTGCGCTCCGGCTGCCGGTTTTAGAGTGTTAACTTTATCATGAATATCGAACAGCTTCGCCGAATTCGAAACAAGAATACTGAACAACAAAATGAACTCTCGTTCCTTGAAATGAAAGAGTGCGCGGACAAATTTATAAATGATGAAAGTATGTACCCATGGTTAAGCTTGCTGTTATCCCAAAAGGGGATGTCCGCGAATGAGGGAATTCTATTGAATTGTTTCGATATTTTTGAGCAGTATGGAACTCAATGGATGGGCACATGGCTAACGAAGAAAAAAGAGTTCTACGAGTTTGATGTAATGACAGATCGAGCCAATAAAGAGTTATTGGAAATTGATGATTGGTCTAGGGTTCACCCTGAAGTGTCTGCTCATTCTAAAGGCATTGGGAAAAAGCCTGCTTTTATAGCTCTAGAGCTGTTATCGGAATATGGTCAAAGTTAACAAATACAAGCAGGTTGTTAAGGGGCTTTGGCCCTTCGTGGGACTGCCTACACTACGCAGCAGCCCCCGTTGTAGTTGTTAAATATCTAGGTAGAGGTTGATAGAATTAATGTTCTTAGCGATTGGCATCATCCTACAGATAGTGTTTCTAGGTCCGTCATTGCTGATCTGGGCTTTATGCAAGAGGTTCTGGCCAAATATCTTTTCTATCAATCCGTATCTTGCCACGTTCATATGTTTAGTTTTGGCTATCATTAGCGTATTTGTCCTAAACGTTGAATTTGAGGGTGGTTTAATAACCGGGGTAATAGTGTTTGGTGTTTTCTCGTTTATTTACAGTATTGCTCTCAGTGCAGTGATATTTACCTACAAATCAATAAAGACGCGTATAAATACATAACAAGGCACTGTTGTCACAGCCTTTGGCTGCTGGGGCGGCTCACTGCGTGGCCCGCCCCTAAGCTTAGTGTTATATGCTCCAATAAAGAGGTATGAATTTTGAGTAAGTGGCTTTATCTTTTAGTTATTTTTGTACTGGCCGGTCTTCTTTATCCGGTAATCTACCTCCTCGGCCTGGAAAGGTTAGGGGGCGGAGCTTTACTGAGGGTTCCGGAGTTCATCATATATAGCGTACTGATAGGATTCCTCTTGTATCCGTTCATAGAGGGCTATAGACGCTATAAGGCAGGTAGTCGCTCATTGGCTGCTATTTTTTTCATTTTCGGAATAATTTTACCAGTTATAAGTGGCGCTTTTTTCATACTTTTATTTGAATCTATGTTGAAGACTAGAAGCCATGGATAACAAAGCTACACATAATCAGGCCGGACAAGCTTGTCCAGCTATGTACATGTCATAGGCCTGCTGTTTTCATGTGTTATGTGGGTATGGTAGCTACTGCCGCCTTTTGGTAGGCGATTCAGTACTATGCCTAACTAGTAAAAGCACCGGACGCACTGGCGTGCGCTCGGTATATTTATCCCCAATACTCTAAATAGTTGATAAGATAAATGAGAAAATCATCGCCTGAAGCTTTACTTACAATCGGCACTATCATTCTATTGACATTACTTCCACTTCTGGTTGGATGGCTGCTGGTAAAAACCTACAGACTTATAAAACCAATTCAAGAGAAAGATCTTACGGGCCTTGCAAGTATAGGAGCGCCAAGGCGGGATAGTTTTTTCAAATTTGTAGTCGCAGGGTGGGCTGTTTGCGGTCCAATTTACTATTGGGTTTTCAGTTCTGGGATTCTTGCTTAGCTCTGCGTTTGACAATCACAATCCTTTCGCTGCTCTAATTCAGCTCAAAAACCAGTCGTTAAGGCAATCAAGTATCAGAGAGTTATGAAAAATTTAGTATCAGTTATATTTGTACTATTCATATCAATTAACACGCATGCAGGAGATAACTCTGTGGAGGTCGAAAAGTTTATTGAAGGGAGCATTGAAGGTTTAAGAATTCAAACTGATGCTCACGATAAGACATGGGGGCTGGGGTCTGCTAAAACATGGAATGTCGACTAAGACAAAGGCCTTATATTTTGGTTGCTTGAGGATGGTCGGATCGCTGTAGCTCCTGTTCAAATAATAGGTACTTACAATCCGCAAGATAGAAGCTTTCTATGGGGGTGGGATCACCCTTCAGTGCTAAAACCTCTTCAGCAACATTCACGTTTAGTTAAAGAGTATGGTGAAAAGCACGGAGTAAAGCTCTTTACCTCAAAAAAGGTCCATGTTTCCGAAGATCAAACATGGGAATTTTCAGCCGTTGCCAGCCGTTTGGCTGCAGCAAATGGAGCTTACAGAGCTGATGCGGGTGGACCTCTTGTTTATATGACATTTGGTGAAATTGAGCTAAGAAATCAGCAGCCCTAACAATCGGATGCTGTCAGGTGTAAAAGTTCCAGCCAAAAGCGGCCTCCGCTTTTGGTTAACGCAGAGCCGAACATTATGCACCAACCGGGGTGGCGACATAAACATTTCCTTCAGCGAAGGCACGATAGAAGATGTCATACAGATCAATTCTGATATTCCAGAGTTCGACGCTAAAAATAGCAAAGATAAAATAGAGAAGAGGTTAGAGGGGCGCCTTTACCTATTACTGGTAGCTTCAGTTGGTAATAAGAAAGTAGGCTAAAAAATTGGTTATAAAGTATCCGAAACAGAGTTTTATAGTTGGTCTGGTGCAGTCCTCCCAGATTACCGAGGCCGAGGTATAGGAAAATCTCTGCTTGAGCTTCAAGAGCAGTGGGTGATGAACAAAGGGTTTAAGTCTATTAGCGTTAAATCGATGAATAGACTTCCTTCAATGCTGCATCTTCTTATATCTCACGAATATCAAGTGTGTGGGTATGAAAATAAAGGCAGCCCCCTGCAAAGTAAAATAATTTTTATAAAGAAAATAGCTGAAAATATATAACAAAAGGTTGCACAATGTTTTGGACTTCGGCTTCCAGCGGACCCGTCAAGCTTCGCTTGTCATGGCCGATGTACCTGATGCTATGTGTGGTAGATGAGCAATGAGTATTAATATACGAAAGTTTCCTGTAAGTGAAGTCTATAAGGAGAACATTGAAGAAATTCGTACATTGTACCCAGGCAAAAGCGAGTTTCGCGTGAGTCCGTACGAGTATGATGCCGGTAGCAAATTTTCAGGCTCTTCTGAAAATTGCATATGCTTTATTATATCTGGTAGCTGTGAATTAACATTTTCTAATACGGAGCCAGTGGTTGTAAAACGCGGAGATGTGTTCGAATGGCCTCGTGGGCGGTATTGGGTTAAGGCTGGTGATCCTGCCGGGGTAAAATATGTCAATGTGTGGAACTTGAAAGAGATAATTAAGCGAAGAGCTAAAAATACATAATAGTTATCGCGTCTGATGTTTTGGTCTACGCTCCGTTTTGTCATGGCTGCGCCACCTTACGTTAAAATTCTAATAGAACCAAAATACTGCTGACTAAGTTGTTATATGCATGAAGTTTTAAAGATTAGATAGTAAGTCAATATTAGTAGGCTGGAGAATGATAGCGTCCTCATTACACTATAAGCATACCCAAAATGCCTAGAGGTAGGTGCCAATCTACAGGTTCGAGAAGGCTCAAGAGTAATTGGCTATGCTGAGATACAGGAAATATATAATGAGTAACTACGCAAAGGCAGCTAACAATCACAGGTACGTTGCTACTTCCCTTCGGACGGCTGAGGCTGCGCTCTGGCCGCTAGCTAGTAGGGTCATGGAAGGTAAAAAAACTTAACAGGCCCATACCCCGTATATTGCTATATCTCAATCAGCTGTATCAGTTCAACTCAGCCTGTCAAGTGCTTAAAGCGGAAGCCAAAGGGGGGGGGAGGGATATCATTGCAATACCTAATAATCTTCAAAGTATAACTCTTTGAGGGGAATTTGATTTAAGTTTGTAATTGTGAGCCGCATTACATTTATGAATCAAAAAATGATATGCCAGAATTTGTCTTAAATAATAAGATTTAATGCCCCGAACCTTGGACGTGCCCGATTCAATATTAGAGTCTGACACGACCACAGTTGGCGATTCGCTTTCTAGCTCGCAGAGAATTTTGAGTATTCTAGTAGATGCTTATACTACTCTTAAATCGATAACCATCAAGAAAAAGTCACTGCACGCTCATTCAAATCATAATACTTGGTATTAACCTTAATTTTGACAGAGCTACCAGTAGCGTCAAACCAACCAAGGTACCCAGTAACCTCTAGGCTTTTATGGGTAGTAGCCATCGCCTCACGTAAACGCTGTGCCCAGGGCCTTAGCCTCTCACCGTCATAACCTGACCCGCAAGCACAGAGATGCAGGTCCACAAAACTACCAGGCAAACCTTCTTTAACCAAAGTAGCTGCTAGTTGCGTGGGAGTGTAGGTTTTCCACTCTCCACCCTGCCACGACTCTACGCCCCTCTCGAAAACTTTTGTTTGTTTATTCTTACCGTTATTGCGTTGAGCACCAATTTGCTCACCATCGCCAGCGCCGGTACCATGAGAAACAATATAAAGAGTATCACCAGACTTTAGGCTACTAAGACATTTATCAATCCATCGGTACATAGACTTACCAATACCGGATGTCACCTTGTTGGCAAGAATATGGTTCTTCGGAATACTCCATGCGCTCGCCATATTCTCCGCAAACTCTAGCATTTCTTCACTGTTTACGGGGAGATAAATATACTTTGCCATTTTTACACCTTGTTATTATCACGACACCTGAATTATAACACCAAGCTCCTCACAGAATGAATTATTCAAGATATTTCAGAATTGGCGAAAGGTGTCAGTTACATGAAGCGTATAAGCATTGGTAGATCTTAACCCGGTTAAGATGTAAGGAAATGTCGTTGATTAATAGGAGATACGAGCTGAAATCTGCTATGGGCGAGATAAAGAAAAGGAAAGGCATCGATCATTTTATCTTCGTAATCGTTGACATTCGTAAAAATCGATCTTATCTGCTTTGGAGTGATGACCAAGATAAAGATGTTGTTATCTCGGCATTTGGAGATTAGGGAAATGAGAGTGGTGGGGCCTGTGTCAGTTGCGCGGCTTCACCACTATCCCTCCTAGAAGAACTATGGCAACCGGTAGGGACTACCATTTGACCGGACGATCTCGGGTTAGTGTTTCGAGCTTGCATATGCACCTATTACTAGCTGAGGAGTAGATTTCTGCTTAAAGCTCATTATTCCTTGATTCGTGGAGCATTGCTATGGTCGAAAAAAATCTGAACTAGAATAACAAGGAGGAAAGGTCGTTAGATTAATTTCGGTGTTTCGGAGTTATAATCTGCTGTGGCGGGCTTCTACTATTAGCACGAACCTATAAAAAATTATCATTCGCGCGTAGGTAAAGAGAAAGCTAGCGAGATGAACTATATTTATTTGACAGGGACTTCAGCTTCTCAGCTGTCTCAAAATCGGAACTAAACCATATCTGTAATGGATAGGACTCAAGAATAACTACATCTTTTACCTTTCCTAATTCTTCCAGACGCTGCACTTCCTGTAAAACTGGATCAGGTGTATTTAGGCTGCCTCTCACCATTATTCGCTGCCATTCGGGTTCATCATCTGCCATCATTCCACATGCACTTAGAAAAAATATTAAAGAAATTAGCGTTCTCATACTTTTAAAAAAGGCGCCCAAGGGCGCCATATCCTAAATTTGGGTGAGGTAATTTTACTTTATGGGTAATTCTCAATCCAATCCTGCAAAGTGTTATAGACGGAGCTGGTTATACGCGTTCCACAGTTTTGCGAGGATGATCCAGTTGTGTGGATTCCGCGAACACTGTTGGACGTGTCTTTAATCCCACTGCCACTCTGACCGCCAGCTGTATCTAATGTGTAACACACTCTGTATGTACTTGAAGACGTGCTACCGGAATCTGTCCACATAGTAGCAAATGGCTTATCTCCTGGGTATCCAGTAACACTATGAGTGCCGCCAGAATAGACACCCCATCCGGAATATCCATTGTGTGGTGGTTCCGCTAACACAATAATTGCATAGTCATAGTTCGTATCTGAATTATTATGCCAAGCACTGGTAGTCACAGCATTTGTCCAGGATTCACTCCCCCAGGGCTCATAATTACCAGATTGAGCCACTGTAAAATCAAGAGAACTATACCAGTTGCCGGAGCCATCAGAAACACAATGTCCTGCCGTTAGCACATGCTTTGCGGTAATCAATGTACCGGTACAGCCTACATCAATGCGGCCATTGTACCAGTGAGGATTTTGCACGGTATTAGTAATTTGAACTCTATCGTCAGTACCAATTACAACTGTGGGGAGCAGTTGTTCCTCACCACGAAACATGGTGGGCGCCTGTCCTTTTGATGAAAAAATCCTTGAATCCAAACCATGAGATTCAATAATTGCGATCGCTTGCTCCAATAGCGATAAGGATTCTTGATCTACTTCTGCAGTATATTGCCTACCGTCTGGAGTAACCGAAACAGCACTTAAAGAAGCGGTGCGTTCCATTAACGTATATTCTTTTCTTACCGCGGCATCATTGACTACCGGTTGTTTTGCAACATTATGACCGCTTATAAAACTTGCGGTTTGGTCTATCTCAACAAAGTTGTAAAGGGGGGCTGCATGGGATGCCCCTGAGAGCACTACCAATGAAAGAAAAATATGACTTCTGTTCATATCTGATCCCTCTAAATTAATAGGTTTTAAGTAGTGGTACAGCCATTTTTGTTTTCGCACTTAATTTATGTGCGGGCGCATAATATAGTACCGTCGTACATGTTTACAACTCGATGATAGTTAATTAGAAAATAACCGGCGCCAGTTTTTATGCGAGGGAAAGCAGAAAATATTTGTCTAAAAGATTATATTAATTGCTTTAGGTGTTGAGGGTTTTGTGGTTGCTAATATTTGTTAAAGTATTGAGTGAATAAGCTAAGATTTTTTAGTATGCGAATATTAAATTAATTGGTTCATAGTGAGGTCTATGTCATTTATCCAATATTTCTCACAGCTGAAGATTATCACTTGCTCAGCTTATGGTTGCATATGATCTTGGTTATTATTTAAATATGGAATGTTTATGTAAGAGGTATAGAGGTCATAAGTGTAGGAACCAACAAGATAAATAAACTGTTATAGAAGTGCTATTTTCTAAATCAGCTGCGGCGGCAGATACCCGTTAAAATCGTGAAGAACCTTGATGGCTATAAATGGTAGAGGGCGATAATCAAAATAAAGGTTTTTGTGGCGCTGGGCACTAGATATTCAATCATCCTCAAAGGAAATAACTGTTTGGCACTCATATATTTTGTAGCGTCAGAGGAATCTGTGAAGTGTTCGAAATAGGTGTTCCAACTATTTAAAATAGCAGAATCTTTAGAGCTACTAGTTGGAATCAAAGCTAATTGGTAGTAAAGCGATAAAGGGCCCGCATACTGCAGGCCACTCTTATCTATCTCTGAGAATCTCCATAGCAGCATTATGCCCAGGTACTCCAGTAACTCCGCCTCCCGGGTGGCTACCCGAGCCACAGAGATACAGATCCTGTATCGGCGTGCGGTAATCTGCAAAGCCCATAAAGGGGCGATTACTCCATAGTTGGTCCAGTCCTAGGGCACCATGGAATATATCACCTCCCATGAGGCCAAATTTGCGCTCTAAATCTAGCGGTGAGTGAATTTGTTGGGCGATTACCGCATCACGAAAATTGGGGGCATAGTTAGTGACGGTATCGATAATTGTTTTTGCAGCTTGGTCACGATAGTCGTCCCAGCTTTTTCCTTGCGGAAGTTCTGGAGCGAATTGCTGGCAAAATAGGCTGGCGACATGTTTGCCTTCTGGAGCAAGAGTAGGATCGATGGTGGAGGGGATCAATATTTCTACAATGGGGTGTGTTGACCAGCCGTATTGAGTTGCATCGACAAACGCCTGCTCCAAGTAGGTCATTGTTGGACCAATGACTATCCCAGATTGATGATGCTGTTGTAGGTGAGTTCCAGGCTTACAGATGAAGTCTGGGAGTTCAGACAGCGCCACATTCATACGGAAAGTACCGGAACCCACCCTGAATCCACGTACGCGGCGGCGGAACTCTGGCTCTAGGTGTTGTTCGTCAATCATCCGGGAGTAAAGCAGCTTGGGACCAACATTGGCGATTACTTTGTCGGCCGTAATAGTTTTTCCACTGCTAAGTCGTACGCCGTTGGCACGACTGCGGTCTACCAGAACTTCTTTGACTTCAGCATCTGTACGAATATTGACCCCAAGGCGCTCAGCTTCTTTTCGCATGGCTTGAGTGATAGCGCCCATACCGCCCATAGCATGTCCCCAAGCGCCTTTATCACCGTTAGCCTCGCCAAATACATGGTGCAACAGCACGTAGGCAGAGCCAGGAGTGCTGGGAGCTGCATAATTTCCGACTATAGAGTCGAAAGCAAATGCAGCTTTGACATGGTCATTTTCAAACCAGGCATCCAGTACACTTGAAGCACTCTTGGTGAACAGGTCAAGTGCATCGCGACGAGATGACATACTCAACTTTTTCGCTCTTAAGCCAAAGCCCCCAGCACGAACTAAATCCACAAAGCCACCGCCCACATTAGGGGGGGAGCGGAGTAATTCGTCGCGCAAAATATCTGCAACGGTTTCCAACATGGCATAAAAGTCAGGTAAGGTGGCTGCGTCCTTTTCTGAGAAATGTGCAATCTCAGCTTGTGTATCCAAGATATTTTTATGGAAAGAGAGACTTTGACTATTTGAAAGTGGAAAGAAGTTAGCTTGTGGCCGTAACTTGATTTCCAAGCCATGTTCACGGAGATTGAGATCTTCGATGATTTTCGGGTTGAGCAAACTTACTGTGTAGCTTGCTACAGAATTTCTAAAACCTGGGTAGAACTCTTCAGTTACTGCTGCCCCCCCGACTATAGACCGGCGTTCAAGGATCGTTACTTTTTTCCCTGCTTTTGCTAAATAACAAGCGCAGACCAGGCCGTTATGACCACCACCAATAATCACATAATCCTTCATTATTATTCTCTATATGGATAAGGACTAGTATGAATATTTACAGAAAACTATCAAAAAATAAAGAGTATTTTTTGGGTTTCAGTTTTGGAGCGATAACTTTAGTCATTACTTGTCTGTTTTAGGGTATTGGAGAAGCGGAATTTAAATGCCCTAACTCTAGGTAATGTTGTCTGAGTAAGTGTAGAGTAACGGAAGTTGAAGAAAAAGTAATTGCTGAAGTTATTTAGATATAAATTAAAAAGACAGCTTAATTCTGGGTATTATTGTTGTGCTGGATGTTGAAGTTTCTCTAATCTTGATCGGATAAAGATATTGTCACAGGTTGCAGTCACGTAGTACTTTCGAATTTCGCCAACGACTACTTGTTTATGGGTGGAGAATGATATCCCTTAAATTAAAAGTCTGTTTATGTGTGTTCTTGTAAAACCTCCTATATATCAATTATTGAGTAGAGTGTTTAAAGCTAACTAGTGCAGTTGATGGGTATTTTTTAATTGTCCGGGTTATATTTGAGTGATAAAGTCAATTAGTAAATGTCTTTATTTAGTATGTGAAGGTTAAAAGGATTTAATAATATGTACAAACGTATAAGTTTAAGTACTGTACTTTCTTTATGTTCGGTATTTCTGGCTGAAAATTCAGTAGCGCATACGAATGACTTGGATAGTCTTTTTATAAATGCGGTTTCTGAGGAGTCTGTGCCTGGAATTAGTGTGGCTGTAGGGGAAAATGGGCATGTTCGATGGGCAAGAGGTTATGGTTTTGCTGACCTCGAATCTCATGTTCCAATGACTAGAAAAACCAAATTGAGAATCGCCAGTGTTTCGAAAGTTATCACTGCAGCTGCTCTCATGAGGTTGAAAGAACAGGGGATTATTGAGTTGGACACCTATGTCTCTTCGCTGGTAGAAGCTTGGCCTGATTCACACGCTGATATTAGTTTAAGACAGATAACAAGTCATACTTCCGGCATTCGCCACTACCAATCTTTGGGAGAATTTCTTTACAATGTGGAATATAGTTCCACAATAGATGCGTTAGACCTTTTTAAGGATGACGATTTACTTTTCTACCCCGGGACAGACTCTAATTACTCGACCTATGCTTGGACATTGCTCGCTGCCGCAATGGAGTCTGCATCAGGAACTGAATTTAAGAAGTTAGTTCAAGAGGAAGTATTTGATCCTTTGAACCTCAAAAATAGTACTTTTGATGAAAACTCTCCCATAATTTCCCACAGGCAAAGAGCTTATTCTTACTGGGGAGGAAGTCTAATCAACTCTCCAGAAGTAAATAGTAGCTATAAATATGCTGGCGGAGGTATGCTCTCTACACCAAGTGACCTGGTTAGGTTTGCTATGTCACATCTTGATAGTGGCTATCTGAGTGATGAATCGCTTTCTGAGCTTTTTAGCCCAGGAACTCTAACAAGTGGTGAGGAAGTTAGCTACGGTATTGGTTGGATTGTTGACTTTATCAGTTTAAGCAATTGGTATGATCCGGAGGAGGATGCGGAGCTGATTAGAGTTATCGAGGAGCATCCAAACATTAAATTGATGAGCGGTGAAGGAGTTGGCGGAAGTACCATGCTAATGCTTTGCCCTGATCATGCCCGCTCTATAAGCGTTGTCAAGAATGTAGATAGTGATCAAACGGCTGACTTGATAGAGCTATCTCTGAAAACATTAGATATTTTCCATAATAAAAATTAATTAATTTAAGGTGTCAGAAAGCTAAAGTTGCTAATTTTAAGATTACCCTTCACTCGCTTAGAGCCATTGTCTGGTCTACAAGGAGGGGAAGGGTAATTAAATTCCTCCGCCGTCCTCAGGTAACTATTTAGCTGTTTCTTTGAAAATACTCACGAGCACATTCCAGTGTCGCATGGGGTGAAAGCATATCAAAAGTAAAGTTCTTTGGAGTCTGATTTTGTTTTATGGTATTTGGCCAGTCCTGATTGGCCAGGGCCGTTTTACCAAGCGAGATAATATCTGCTTCATTGTTTTCTAGGACCTGAGCTGCGAGTTTTGGGCCTGTAATTCCGCCGTTGGCAATAACCGGTAGAGTACTATATTTCCTTGCCAGACATGCTAATGAGTTACTGTTTTCAAAGGCGGGAGTGTCTATTTTTGGTTCGGTGGTATGAATATAGTCGGCACCACATTGCTTCATTAGCTCGAAAACTTCGGCAGCTCCAGCTTCGCCTTCAGGCCAAATATAGCTGGTATCGTTCACTTTTTTCTGAGAGAAACGAACGCCCACTACAAAGTCCTTTCCGACCGCTGTCCTTACTGATTCAAGTGTTTCCTTGTAAATACGTAAACGGTTAGTGAGTGCTCCTCCATAACAGTCTTTTCGTTTGTTGGTATAGGTGGTTAAAAATTGGTCTAACAAGTAGCCATTGGCACCGTGTATCTCAACACCGTCAAAGCCGGCAAGTTGTGCCAGGCGGGCAGCCTGAGCGAAGCCCTCAACAACCATTGCAATATCTCGCTGTGTCATGGCTTCCGGCATGGGATAGGGGCCTTCTCCATAGTAGAAGGGCATTTGACTTCCCTGGGGACGAACCATAGAGGGGCCAGCATTTTGATCGGTATAAGGGTTATATTGCGAAAGGGCGCCGGCATGCATCAATTGGGCATATATCCGGGCTCCTTGTCTATGAACTCTTGAGATAATCGGCTTCCAGCTCTGTGCATGATCGTGGCAGGCCATACCAGGTTGATACTTGTAACCCTGACTATAAAGTCTGTCAGTATGTAATCCCTCGGTAATAATCAGCCCAAACCCTCCATGGGCAAATCCCTCATAGTACTCCTCCATCAATGGACCAACGCGACCATCCAGCCCGGCGCTGACCCTTGTCATCGGTGCGACTGCGAGCCTGTTAGGAATACGTAAGTTTCCGATTTCAACGGTGTTGAATAGATTGTGATATTTGGTAGCCATAAATATTTCTTACCTATTAAGATTTTTTATATTTTGACAATTAACGAATTGTTGTGTAAATCAGACATTAGGTAATTACAGTTTCAACAATTTATTGAATATGGCAGGAATTAATCAATTAGAGAGCTTGAGGGTTTTCAGTGCGGTCGTGGAGTGTGGAAGCTTTACTACTGCTGCAAATCGTTTAGGTGTATCTGCAGCTTGGGTTTCTAAGTCGGTAGAGCGATTGGAATCTCGCCTGGGAACCACGCTTTTGCGCCGCAGTACTCGGCATATGCAGGTGACTAGCTCCGGGGAACGGTGTTACATGCGGGCACTTGAAATGCTCAGCAAGTGGGATGCTTTAGAGGATGACTTATGTGAATCCAATGATAGCCCTAGAGGAAAGTTACGGATTGGCGTCCCGATGTCTTGGGGGTTATCCAAGTTCGGTTCCATTTTGAATATGTTTATGGATCGGTACCCGGAAATCCTTCTAGATATTCAAATGGGAGATCATTATGTGAATGTGTTAGAAGAGAAGTTTGATCTTGTGCTACGGCTAACTAATGAACTAGCTGATAGCGCCTTGTTGTGCCGAAAAATTACCAGTTACCATCGAGTTGCCTGTGCTGCGCCTGAGTACCTTAAACAATATGGGGAGCCAGGCCACCCCCGTGAGTTAAGTGACCATCACTGTTTGGTATATACCTTACCGGGTAAACCCAGTGTGTGGCAGTTTAAAGATAAAGGTAAATGGCTCGATATTTATCTGGAACCTAGGTTGACTTCTAATAACAGTAAATTACTCCATTGTGCTTTATTAGAGGGGAAGGGCATTGCACTGATCCCCCATTTTATTATTGATGATGACCTTAGAGAGGGGCGATTAGTTCCGATTTTGACAGGCTTCCAAACCGCTGAGCTAAACCTTTATTCACTTAGGCCTGGGGACCGTATGTCCTCCTATCGATTAAAATTACTATACAATTTTATATGTGAGCAGCTTGGTGAGTAAGATAGGGGATGTATCAGAGGTAATATCTTTTACCTTGGGTGCATCCCCTATCAAGCTCTACCCTTTTATAGATTACCTATGATCGTGCGGGTTAGTTCTAGTCAAGCATCAGGGTTTTACAAACCTATTTTTTGCACTCTCTACCTTAGATCGCGTTACACATCCCTCTAGATGGTCATTAATTAATCCCATTGCTTGCATAAAGGCATAGACAGTTGTTGGACCTACAAATTTCCAGCCTAACTTTTTCAAATCTTTCGATAGTGTGATCGATTCGTTTGAGGTAGACATGGACTGAGGCTTGCCAAGCATCTCTTTTTTAGGTTCGTATCTCCAGAGAAATGATGCAAGAGATCCTTCGTTCTTTACGATTTCCCTGGCACATTTGGCATTATTAATAACGGCTTCGATTTTACCTCGGTGTCGGACTATTCCCTCATTTAATAGCAGCTTTTCCACATTTGTATTGGTAAAACGGGCTATTTTATTAAAATTAAATCCATAAAAAGCTTCCCGAAAATTTTCTCTTTTGGCAAGAATTGTACGCCAGCTTAAACCAGACTGAAAACCTTCCAGGCATAGCTTTTCAAATAGGCGAAAATCGTCACTAACTGGAAAGCCCCATTCTTTGTCATGGTACTCCAGGAAATCTGGTGCAGAAGCGCACCAGTTACAACGGTATTTACCATCATGGCTTTGAATAAGTTGCGCGGCCATACCAATTACCTAACTGTTTGCCTCGGGTCTTAATAAGAATTCAAGCTGCGGACTAGCTTTGGATGAATCAATTTCTATGACATCGGCACTAACCACTTTTTCAGATACGAAAGGGTCTTGTTCGACGCGTATTAGCAATTCTTCATAAGTGGTGTTAAATGCTAGGATACCGCCACCAATTCCAGGTTTTATACTTCCAGACAGTATAAAAACTCCATCATCGAAACCTTTCTGTAACCACTCTCTGTGGCCAGTCATATATTTTGCTGCTTGTGATTTTTTTTCTGAAAATTTTAATAAAATAACAAACATATACTCATAGTTCCTTGTAAATAGCGCTAAGCTTTCGCCTTGTATGTGTCAACCCAAGAGCACATTTTATTGACTTCGTACTCAACATAGTCCTTGTCCTGAAAAGCATTTGCTAAGGTTGCAACACCCTGGCTCCAAGAGAGAACCTGTAGAGCTAGTTTATCGGCATCAGTGTTGGGATTTAGTTGTGTAAATTGTGTTTTTAGCCATTCCCGAAACAGACTGAAAATTTTATTGGCATCCTCTCGCCCTACATGGTTCAACTTGGCAAGTTCATTGGATAGAGTACCTACGGGACAGCCGAAATCTCTGATCTTATCCCAGTTGGTAATGACAATACGGATATAACATTTTATCCGTTGCTCAGATGTATTCCCTTGTGCTTCCCATTCTTCCAGCATTGCTTGGGTTTTTTGCAATCTTCTCTCTATAACACCAGATAGAATTTGATCTTTAGTCTTGAAATGGTGGTAGAAGTTTCCGCGAGAAATATTTAAAAGATTAGCGACATCCTTGAATGAGGTATGCTCAAAACCCTGTTGATAAAATAAGTCATCTGCTGTTGCGATGATTCGGTCGCGGGTGTCTAGTTTTTCCATATCGATTACTTTACTGAATTTCTATTTGGGTTGAGGCAAATGGGTAGTCAGTGTAGCCTTTTTCATCTCCACCGTAAAAAGTTGAGTGATCGGCTTGATTGAGTGATATGCCTTGTTTTAGTCGGTAAACTAAATCAGGGTTGGCTAAAAATGGTGTTCCAAATGCAATTAGATCGGCATTATTACTTTTCAGGGATTTTTGGGCCAGTTCGAGATTATAGCCATTATTCGCGATATACACACCCTTAAAGCATTTGCGTAAAGCTGGATAATTTACGGTTCTCTCTTTTTTCATCATATCGCCTTCCAGAATATGAACGTAGGCAATATTCCGGTTACTTAGCTGCCCTAAAACATACTCGAAATTTTCTTGTGGGTTAGAGTCAGACATTGAGTTAAAACTATTCTCTGGTGTTAGACGCACGCCTATACGGTTTGAAGGCCAAGCTTCCATCACGGAATCAATTATTTCGTTTAAAAGACGCATGCGATTCCCTATATTTCCACCATAGAGGTCGCTGCGATGATTAGTCCCGTCACGCAGAAATTGATCAATCAGATACCCGTTAGCGCCGTGAACTTCAACTCCATCAAAGCCAGCCTCTTTAGCCATTTGTGCAGCAAAGCCAAATTGCTCCACGATTTTTGGAATCTCACTAGTTTCTAGTGCACGAGGAAGAGCAAAGTCCTTATGCCCCTCGTAGGTAACCGCTTGCCCAATTGGTTTAATTGCAGATGCGCTCACGGGAGCCTTTTTATCTGGTTGCAGGTCAGGATGGGAAATGCGCCCGCAATGTTGCAGCTGTATAAAAATTTTCCCACCAGCTTGATGCACTGCATGGGTTAACTTCCTCCAACCATCAACTTGATCAGCGGTGTATATACCTGGGGTGTAAGGGTATCCCACACCTTGCGTAGAGATAGGAGATGATTCAGCGATAATTAGGCCAGCGCTTGCCCGTTGTTGGTAGTGCGTAACCATCATGGGTGTTACGACTCCATTTTTGTCCGCTCGATTTCGCGTCATCGGCGCCATAACCATGCGGTTTGTAAGTCGAAGACCTGATAAATCGAAGGATTGAAATAGATTTGCCATGCTGTACTTCCTCTTTAACTAGCATTACAGGACCTAGGACGCCTGACCTAGAATCAATAATGCTAGGTCAGGCGTCCTATACCTGTCAACCGTTTATCATTTGGGATGGGGGGGGAAGCTAAAAGTGGCGATAATTCATACAGGTGGAGTGCCTGGTTGTGGGGTTAAGTCTTTATGGCAACATTTGTTCTGGTACACGGTGCTTGGCAGGGAGGCTGGTGTTGGAAGCGGGTATCAGCGTTTCTTAGGCGGTACGGCCATGAGGTTTATAGCCCAACTCTGACGGGGCTCGGAGAAAGGGCGCACCTTTTAGATGGCACAATCAACCTGGATACGCATATACAAGACATTCTGGGTGTTATCGCATGTGAAGAGTTAACGGATATTGTCTTGTGTGGCCACAGTTATGGTGGAGTGGTAATAACCGGTGTGGCTGATAAGGTGCACCAGCATATACGATCCCTTGTCTATCTTGATGCCTTAGTTCCAGAGGATGGGCAAAACGCCTTAGATCTTTTGCCTGTAGAGGTCGGGTTGAGTTTTCAGGATATTGCCAGAACTCAGGGTGATGGATTTCGCGTAGCGCCAAGTCCTGCAATAGATTTCGGGGTTAACATTCAAGATCAGGCGTGGGTGGATCGGCGTTGTGTCGACCATCCACTGGGGTCATTTGAGCAACCGATTCAACTACAGGGCTTATGGAAGCAAGTAGCTCGGCACCGATACATCTATGCGTCGGGGTGGGCACCAGGAATTGGTAGGCCGTTCTTTGAGAGAGCCCAGAGAGAACTTGGTTGGGAGACGATAAACCTTCCCTGTGGTCATGATGTGATGCTAGATATGCCCAAAGAACTTACCCAAATTTTGATAGCCTCGATATAGCGATAGCCGTGCTACTTTAGCAACTTATATGGGGTACCCCTTATGGATGCTCCAATGAGAGATGGGTCAAGTATGTCTCTGTATAATTAAAGTGCGTGTCGATATAAAAAATAATTGATCTATTGAATCCAAGTTCAGTATTGATTGCGTCTAATTAAACTGTAACTGATTAAGTGTGATCCCCCTTTTCATAGCTGAAGATGGAGGCTTTACTAGGTAGTAGATCAGCTATTATTTACGAATTTATGATTCCCAGAATTATTATAGTGAATTTGAAGTGAGAAAAATGTTAAGAAGTTATTTGCTATTTGGTTTAATGGTGCTCTTCGTAGGGTTTCCTATGGAAGCCTCAGCAGCCGAGAATAATTTTTCTAAAGTTATGACTGAGGTTGCAGAATTAAAGAAGGAGTACAATTTACCATCTTTATCCGTTGCGATAGGGTTGGATAATCGTGTGGTTTTTGCCCAAGCGGTAGGTCTTGCTGATATTGAAAAGGGTTTGGAAGCCGATTCAAGTACACAGTATTCAGTTGGTAGTTTGGCTAAACCGATGACGGGATTAGCTGTAGCTCGGCTAGTTACTAAAGGTAAACTCGATCTGCAATATCCGGTAAGTAAGTATGTAGAGAGGCCCCATTATACTCGGCTATTCAGTGTTGCTGAACTTGCCGCACATACCGCTGGTGTGCCACATGATACATCGGAAAGAGATTTAGCTGAGTTTTCCAATGTAAAAGATCATCAACACCCACTTGATGCATTTTACGTATTTGATAAACACCCTCTGCTATTTGAACCTGGAACAGAATATCGTTATTCATCGAATGGTTATATCTTGCTATCCGCTGTTGTAGAGCAGGCTTCGCAAAAAGGGTACGTTGATTATCTCAGTTCCGAAATCTGGGATTACCTGGGAATGAAAGCCACAGAGTTGGACACTTCTTTTGCAGGGCACGAAAATGAAGCGGCCTATTATTCAAGTACCAGTAAAGAGAGTGTGCATGTTAAATCAACGACCAAGCGAGATAGGAGTTTCCTTTTTGGAGGTGGAGGATTTATATCAACACCCTCTGATCTGGTAAGAATGGCTCAAGCTACCTATGAAAATGGATTTTTGTCTACAGATGCCCTACGAGCGCTTTCTATGCCATTGAAATTACGCAATGGCGAAATCAACAAGGAAAAATATTCCCTTGGTTGGCGGGTGGGTGGTATAAATCTAGGGGAGCAAGATAAGCCATGGTTGGTACTGCATCACGGTGGCGTGACTGATGATGCGGCTACGGCTTACCTTTTAGTTGTTCCTGAATGTAAGGCCTCTATAGCTTTTGCGACTAACTATGTGCCAGAAAAATTCTGGCGGATGCGGGGGCGTATGGCGTCAATCTTGAAAGAATACCTTGATGTTGAAAGATGCAACCGCTGGGATTTCCTTCAGCCCTCTGTATAGTTGCGTTAACTTTCATTGCTGCATATGTTGAACGTGCCTCCCGGCAGGCAGCCCTGAGCTTTTGGAAAGGCGGGTTGATGCTCATGTCAAATTTCGATAGGGACTTTAAAGGCTTCTATACAATATCTCCATTTTTAATTTTGACTTATACCTGAAGTAGAAAGAGATAACTTACTGTTTTTGGTTGAGATGAACTGGGCTGGCTAAACTAAAGATACTAGTAGCAGGAGCTATCAGATTAAATAGAGAAGACGCCTGCATAACACTCTAGAAAACGGTCGATATGGGTTGTGCCAAAGGCGGAAAAAAACGCGTTTCTCTGTTGAGTGCTACGCTGCTTAGTGCCACCTGTATGATAGGTTCGGGCTGGTTGTTTAGTGCACAGCTTACGGCAAACTATGCAGGTAATTGGGCTTTTGGAGCTTGGGTATTAGCGGCGCTTTTGGTCTTGATGGTTGGCTTGTGCCTAAGCCGTGTCGTTGCATTCTACCCAGTCCGTGGAGCCCTCGCTCAATCCAGTGCATTGTCGCACAATAGTATTTTTGGAATGCCATTCGCGTTTGCTAACTGGTTTGGCACATTAATGGTTGTTGCGACCGAGGCGCAGGCAACAACCCAATACCTCTCATCTGCTATAGATTCCTCTTTGTTAATTGACAATCACACCTTGACTCCTTGGGGGAAGGTTCTCGCGTTAAGTATTCTTTTTGTATATTTGCTGATTAACTATTATGGAATACGGTTTCTTGCCAAGATTAACAATGTTGTCACTGTTCTAAAGATATTTACTCCCACCTTTGCAATAGTTGTATTGCTTATAGTTGTATTTAGTAGTGATACAAGTGGGTCAAATTTTTCAATTGACTCTAATCAGGAGTTTGGGTTTGGAAGCGCTTTTTCCGCTGTTATTGGGGCGGGTCTAATATATTCGTTCAATGGCTTCCAGATCAGTGTTGCCTTTGCCAGTGAGATAAAACATCCCAAGCGTAATATTCCTCTGGCCGTTACTTTATCAATTACAATAATGACGCTTGTTTATCTTGCATTGCAATATGCTTTTATGGCCTCAGTGCCGAACGATCTTCTGGTGGAAAATGGTGGTTGGCAAGGGATTAATTTTGACTCGCCGCTTTTGGACTTGGCGACACTGCTTGGCTTGCACTTTCTTGCGATGATACTACTTGCAGACAGTGTGATAAGTCCCTCGGCATCTGGATATACTTATTTGGGGGCCTCGTCAAGAATTCTATTTGCAATGGCCTCTGTAGGGCAAATGCCGCGATGGTTAGCTGTTTTAGATCCTGTACATAATTTATCAAGGCGCTCGATGCTTACTAATTGGTTGATAGCGGCAGTTGTACTTGCTCATGCTGATAGTTGGGCAGCACTTATGGTGATCGTATCTGGCTATCATATAGTTGGATATATGGCCGCCCCCATTAGCATGGGAGCACTTGAACCTGGTACGAGATGCTTTGGGGTTGCTGTTTTTGCTGTACTGGGGGTGCTCATGATTACCATAACTTCATCATCCCTTTTGTTGGTGTGCGCTTCTTTGACAGTACTTATTTGTATTTATGCATCATTGCATATTGCCAGTATTGGGGTTAAGAAATTATCAGTGTTAGTTCTGCCGTTTATTATATATTTATGGATTTTATATTTTATTCAGTATACTTGGGCGGTAATTATTTTTTCAGTTGCTTTTTATTTGTTAATATCTTCGAAGCCCTATGTTAAATTTTGCAGGGTATATAATAAGCTGTAGTTTGATGTATGGTTTTAAATGGTTGGTGTCTGTGATCTTAGTAAAAGATTCCAGTGTGTTGGGCGCATCCAAGTACATTAGTGAACCCTTTTGATAGCGCTAAACCGTTAAGTGCTGAGTCAGGAATTCTATTACCTAGGCCAATTCTGACAGGGTCAGTTTAAGTTTTTGCATGCCTGATAATACCTATCATTTTATCCGCAAATATATTGGTAGATGGCAGTAGGGGGTGTTCGAGCATAGCTCGCGCAGTAATATCAACTTGAGGAAGCCTATTAATCCTTGTTTGTTTAATAAGTTAGTAATTTTATCCAAAAAACTACGGTTAACACATTTAAGTCCGGGGTAGTGCCGGGTTTTAACTTTTACTACACAGCCCTCCCGGAGGCTGACTTTCGGAAGGAGTGTAGTTAGTAGGCTGATGTGATAAATTACTCAATTGTCAGAGCTTAGAGAGCCGCTTTACAGCTTTCTCTCTCCACTCTTTGGATAAGGGTTGTAGCTGACTTGCAGCCTGGAGTACTTGCTTGGTATTGGGAAATTGCTTATCAAAAAAAGCTCTGAACATAGATCGTATGTCGATTGAGTTTGGAGCTTCAGCTATCTTACAAATCGAAACCCCTTCTTTAATATGCCCCTCCTTAACAACCCTAAAATATACACCGCAATTAAAGCTGCTAGTGAGAATCTTGGCTGCAGCGTCATTATCTAGGGCCATGCTTAGCTTAAAGCAGGGTATTCTGGGTTGACTTACCTCAAGGATACAACTGCCTATGCGGAATTGGTCTCCAACAAAGATATTTTGTTCTCGAAGCCCTTCTACCGTTAAATTCTCACCAAATGCGCCATACTTAAGGCTCTTTCTGCCTAACAGGTCTTCCCAGTAAGGGTAGTGGTCATTAGAAAACGCATATATGGCCATATCTTTGCCGCCATGATTTTTTAAGTCTGCCTGCTCATCTCCTTCCAAATTATTCTTTCCAACAAAAATTTTTCCTTGGACTGGCTTCTTGAAGATCCCCGTTGTTACAGTTTTACCCTTGTATTCGCAATCTACTTTTTTGGATACGTTTATAGAGAGGAGTTTCATATTTTCTTATTGGTAGATAATTTATGCAGGACCTGGATCTTAGCAAAATATACGCTTAATGCACAGCTATCCTATGTTGCTTTGATGTCCTATAGGACGGCTTACATATATCTGTTTATTGGTTAATGGTTGGAAGATTTATCCCGATACCAGTGCCAGCGATCTTCTTCGTACTCATAGCATATATTATCGCAGTGGATCTTCTTCTCTACGCACCAGTCTTGATTTTCATTATCTCTAATGCAGTCATAGTAGCTATTCTTACAGGTTTTTATACACCTGTTTCGAGCCTCACGATCATGAAGCTCTCCAGCTCTAACATTCACAAAGAGGCAAGAAGTCAGTGTAATTAGAATTGTGATTAGATAGCGTAGCTTTGGCATGGTTAAACGCCGTTTGATTTTGCTTCTGAAGAGTAATGTCACTAACGATAAATCAGTAAAATATTTGTTGGTTGGTTTGCTGGCAGGCGGGTGAGCGGATGATGGGTGCTAAGCGTGTATTTTCTGATAGAGTGAATGCCACTGTCCTTAGATTAGGCGGCAACCGTTTTGTTGAGTTGTCGCCTTATATTGTGATGAGATTTTTATCCGTTGGCAGTGGCCAATTGGTCAATTACCTGTTGTATCTTCTGTTTATTGTTTTCAATGAGTCGATCTGAGTGAATCTTGAGTGAATCGATATTGTCGTATTCAAATAGACCGACATGGGGTTCAGTTACCTCTACATTGAGGTAGTCATATTTGATCTTTACATTGTTGGAGAGTAATGAAGCAATTTCCAGGGCGTGCAATTGCTGCTCATCCATTGATCTTTGAACACTTGAGATAGCATCTCGTGCCCACTGTAGTATGCCCCAGTTTTTCAGGTCTTTATATTTCACCTGCGAACTGGTTAGCGGGGAGGTGCCGGACCCAAGAATCAGCACATAGTAGTTCTTGTGAGGGAACTCTTTGATGATATCCAGGAGCGCAACACTTGCAGGGTTGTTGGCAGAAATACCTGCGTCGGCAAAGTATTTATGGCCCACTTCTTTGCTGTCAGCCATAAAGCCAACTGGGGGAAACAGTGAAACCCCACTAACTGCAGCTGTGACCAGTTGGTATAGGCTGTTGGTAGGAAGCTCACTGGTATCTCCTCCTCGGTTTTTGAAGAGGTGAAGTTCACCAGTATTTACACTGAGTGAGGGGATAATCACATAATTTTTCAAATCGGTGAAGTTAAGCTCTGGTGTATAGTGCTTCTCCATCACTTTGTGAAGGCGGCGACCCAAATATTTTGGAGAAAAAAGACCGGATGCCGTAAGCAGTTTATGATACCAAGGCGTTGAAAACAGATAATTACTTTTCGACTTGTATAAGTTAATAAGCAAGTCTGTTTTTGAATCGACATTGGCATAGTTTTTAGCCAGGTGAGATGAGCGGACATTCAACCCGGTAACAATGACAGCGCCCGTCGAGACACCACTAAACACATCGAAAAGCTCGTCAACTGGTTGCCCCAGTGCTTTTTCCAAGTGTTTAATGACATATAGTGGTATGAGTCCACGGATACCACCACCGTCAATGACAAGTATGTTGATCGTATCTTTATCATTGAGATGATTGCGTATCGCAGTCTCATCCTCTTGCACTGGTGAGCGATAAAATGTTGCGCTTGCTGTAAGGATGTAGTTGTACAGATAGGCGCAGGCAGTGAAAATCACGATGATCACTGTACATATAATAAGGAAATAACTGAGTTCCATTTCTGCACCTATAAGGTATTTACGTCGCAAGGATATAGACACCGAATCTTTGATATTGACTAAATGGAGAGAGCGGGTTTTGTCGGGTAAGAAGGGGGGGCGGAAAAAACGTATGATATTACTTTTTATGGGTTGAACGGTCCGTAGTTTTTTCTCGGTTGTAAGGGCTTTCGGTGAGAAAAAAGTGCGATTTCTAGGTCTGTGCGTCTTATTTTCAGTTTTCTGGTAATGATTATTTCGTATATCGATTTTTTCGAAATTATCGATATATCGATGATGACCGAATGGTTTAATATGAGCTGAAGATGACTATTTAGTTAAATATCAATAGTTTGATGCTGGATGGAGTGCTGTCCTAATTTAGGATAATACACATTTCAAAAAATAAGTGTATTTCTGTATTAACCCATTAATTTTTCAGTGCTTTTTGCTTGACTGAAAATTCCGCCTTTAGTTACTTTTCACGCATAGAATCTTGAGTGTCCACAGAGTCCAGCCTTATTGGCTGACTCCCAGCAGGATTGATATCAGCGCTTGGCGTACTGGCTGGTATCAAATTTGCCCTTGATAGCGCTTGCCATGCAAATAGCCAAAAAGCTCTCGGTGGCTGAAAAAGAGGGGCTCAGCAAGGGGAGGAATGCTTTTTAAATGTATTGAGCAGGGTTTTGGCTTCTTTAAGGCTTAGCAAATGTGCCCTGAATGAATTGGCCCCGGCATTTACTCCCAGAGAGATCAATTTCATCACTACATTGAACGCGAGTTCTGATTTTAGGTAGGGGGTAAATGCCAGAAAGGCATTAAATATAGACTGATGAACTCTGTTTAGTAACTCTTGTATATCTGGATTGCTGGTTGATATCTTCTCGGCCTTTTTCTCAAAGGCTTTTAGCTGATTGACATACTCTGAAAATAACCTGAGATTAAACACAACCGTTCTGTGCTCTTTATATCCGGCAATGATGGTGCTGAGTGCATCATTGATCTTGCGTAAGGCTATGTAATCATTTCTTGATAGGTCGGTATAAGAATCGGAGAGATAGCCGATCGTATCTCTCCGTAGCTGACAAAACTCAAATAAGTGTTGATCATGCTTCTTTACTTCCAGAAGCTGATATATTTTCGCGAAAATGAAGACAAGAGCAATTGCCGGCAATAGATAGAGCACTACTCAAACTCCTTTTCATTAATTGGCTTCTTGGGCGCGTTTTTCCTAGTGGGAGGTGAATAAGAGAAGGCGTTGTCCATCAACTTTAAAAACCTGTCCCTATATTCTTTATTATCTGCTGCAAGCCGGTCAATTTCAACTTGTCGGTCCTTCAGGCGCCCACTGTACATCCAGAAGAGGAGGTAATGCGCAAAGATGAAAAATATGACAAAGAGGCCATTCTTAAGCCCCACATTCTGTACGAACTGAAGTATATCTTTGAGGATATCAGTCATGTAGTCCCTTACTTCTGATTTTGACAGCTCCTCATGCATTTTTAACTATTGAGACTCTTGATTCAACTTGGTTTAACTTTGAACAGTAATTTTGGTACTTGAGTCTTATTTGCTTCTGTTTAAATCCCGGATATAGCCTTCGTGAGACTGGAGGTGTCCGGTCTTGCAGCGCAAGCCACTTCTCTAGTTTGGGTAGTTAGTCTAAGCATGTGGGGTCTGAAGTAGTGAACTGGTTTCCACTCCAAAGATTTCTTTCATTGCAGTCGGGGTCAAAGGGATCTGCGAGGTCAAATTGCTGGTTGCCGTTTAGGGTATTCCCGGTAATCCGGTTGTTTAAGCTATTCGAGTCAGTAACGATAATACCGCCATTGCTTGATAGTATCGATAGCCCATTATTGGATACCGTGTTGCTTGCAATCGAATTGCTTGAGCCGCCACTTAGATTAATGCCCACCTGCCCATTATCCGCCACATTGTTACTTGCTATGTTGTTGAAATTACCGTTTATCAGGATTCCAGCTTCACCGTTATTCTCAATGATGCTGTTAGATACAAATGTGAAGTTGCCGTCAATCTCGAAGCCGTCCTCGCTAAACCCAGAAACGGTAGTAAAGGAGATATTGTTATAGTCTCCCAGGATTTCAATGCCTTCGTCTCCGCCTCCTAGTACCGAACTGCGACTAATGGTGTTGTAATCGCCAAAAACCTCAATACCATCAGAGATGGTTGAAGTAGCAGGACCTGTAATATCGACGTTGGTGATGGTATTGCCGTTGCCGAATAGCAAAATTGCATTTCTTACAGCGCTATTTATTTCCATATTGGAGATGGAGTGGAAGCCTGAGCTGGAGGTGATGACACCATTGGTGCAGTTGGTTAGTTGGCCGTTGCTGAGATATGCTGCGGTGCCCTGGAGGTCTATTGCGTAGAAATCTGTTTGGGTTGGGTCCAGCGATACGCAGCTAAGCTCAAACCCCGCCATATTCAGGCTCCCTGATGGGCCTACAATGGTGAGTGCTACAGGATTGGCGATACTCAACTCGCAATTCAGGTCCTGAGATAGAGTGGTGGGCTCAGATATAGTGTCGCCGCATTCAATGGCCAGTGCGGCCGTAGATAGGGTAAAGACTGCGGCTAACAAACCTAGCTGCTTAAGTACATTCAGAGTCGTGATATCCATGGCGCTACCCCTTGAAAACTTCTCCTTGTTTCCATAATCCAAAGCCTAGCTGTGTTTTGGTGTTGAGGTTGTCGCAATAAAAAAGGGGCTTACGTCAAAAAACGTAAGCCCCTTGAAAGTGGCGCGCTCGGGAGGATTCGAACCTCCGACCGCCTGGTTCGTAGCCAGGTACTCTATCCAGCTGAGCTACGAGCGCGTCGAGGAGGCGCACAATATAGATTGGTGTAGGTAGAGTCAAGCATTTTTTTCATATGAAGTGCTTTTTTGGTGTTTGGTGACCGCAAAGCCTGTTTGTCTGTTTCTGCTTTCTCACAAAGGGATTTGGCTCAGGAGCCGCGGGTAGGGCTTTCTAGAGGTTATAAGAGGCTTTTGAGGCTCTGCGGCGACTACTGACTGATCGTTCCGCTATTGCTTGTTCCCAGCTGGGTCACATTGGCAAGTTGTGAGGTTCCACTTTGGCTAGCTGTGAGGCTGTTCAGGGTCCCGTTTTGAAGGGATGTTAAAGTGTGGTTCATTCCGCTCTGATTCGACATTACAGAGTTCTCCATGCCACTTTGGGTGGTCCATGAGTTAATTTGTGAGCCTGTCTGAAACAGTGTTTGTGAATTTTGCATGCCTTGTTGGCTTATATTTAATTGGCTAAAGGAACTGTTGGATTGATTGGCTGACACGGTATTTAGCTCACCAACTTGATCTCCAATAGCAAAATTATTACCGCCTGCACTCTGACCAAGGCTGAATATATTTCCAGTGCCAAATTGTGTAGAGCTGGCAAAATCAGAAATGCTTAAGCTGTGAGATATTCCACTCTCATTTTGATCTCCGATTTGTAAAATTTGAACGGTACCCAGTGAGCTTTCAATCTGTATAGATACTCCGACATTGTTAGTGCCATCCTGAGTCATATTCATGAAATTATTGGTGCTATCTATTTGGGTGAGCAAGGTAGTATTAGAATCGCCTTGTTGTAAGGAGATGGCAGTGTCATTAGAAGAGCGAATTTGCGTGCCGGCTGTTCCATTATTGATCCCAAAAAGTGTCTGGGATAATGTCGTTCCAATAGAATCAATCTGAAAATTTGACAGTGTGTTTCCATCACCATTCTGTAGGATAGTCATACTGGATAATTCAGCATTTTCCTGCTCTAAGTTTAGAGTGGTATTTGCGTTGCCTATTTGTGTATGGCTGATGGAGCTATCAAGGGTAGCTCCAAATTGGATTGCTTCAGAGAAATTATTGTTGCCATTTTGCACTTGTAGAATGGTGCTGTTCTGAGTGCTTGAGTCGGATTGATCCGTCATTGCCATGTTGCCGGTACCGGTCTGCTGTACAATGGAAGTATTATTATTTGCCTGTAGATGTGCACTGAAAGTAGTAAGTGCAACTGCCATAACTAAAAAATTTGTTTTCATAGTGCGACCTCTAGGGTGTAAATGGAAATAGTAGTTGGATTGATATCAGTAGGATGCGCATACTTGGTTATGTTGCCCTCTAAGGGGAAGTTGATAGTGTCAAAATTGGGGGCTGTTTTGAGTGGCGCTAAGGGCAGTTGTAGCCAAATACTGCAAAGGAGGCTATCAAATTGTAGGAGGCGTCTGGCGAAAGACTTCACGCAACTTGACCCCATTTATGCTCTGTCACTCGTCTCACGGGAAGCCCTTTGGGTAACCCCGGTGCAGCCATCCTTCTCGCGACATCTTGATCAGGTCAATCGGTGCAGGGAAAGTGTTGATGATCTGAGTTGAAGTTGCCATAGGAACTCAGTGTTAAATTACTAGGAAGAAAGTTCAGGTTTTAGTGCCCATTAAATTCCAAGTAATATCTTCTATTAAAAATTATCTTAGGTTTTAAGTAGTGGATATTGTCAGCGAAGATGAAAGGCCATTAAGCAGACCTCTCCCGACTTAAATCGTAGTACAATTCGAAAAATTGCTACTTGCTACTGATAAATAATACTTGAATTGGAACTTTGGAAGCTGGATATAGCATGTACGGCAGTATCTGTTATTTAGGTGGGGCCCTTGTATACCCCGAACAGGATGACTTATGGTTGAGATAAATATTAAGGCTTGGATCTAGTTTGCCCTTAACCTCTTGGCGGTTTATTAGCCTTGGCTAACGTGCGATTCTAGTGAATTGATATAACCCATATATATGTCTCGGTCACGCCTGTCTCCATTTGCATCGACTCCTGCCATAATGTCATTGATTAGATTGAATAGAGTTTCCGATAAGGTCTCTGATGCTTCACTCACAGCTTCAAGTCGGACAGACTGGCTTATATGGGTATAGAAGAAGTCCAATAGCCTTGTATCGTGGAGATTTATCGTTGAGCAAGCCAATTCTATTTGTCGGGCGTATATTTTGTATTCCGTCATGACCATTGCTCTGAACTTGTAGTCTCGAGGAAGGGCTTCCTTAAGGATATTTGCATTTCTATTATTATTGTTCTCCAAATATGCTCTAAAACCCATCATGTCATAGGATGCTGGGGCTTGTTCTTTGTGGGTTATGGTGCTGATAGCCGCGGCACAAAAGTCGGCCATATGAACTCGAAAATAGTGGTATGCATTTTTTAATTGTTCGACTCTTTTTTCTTGTCTTAATTTTTCTTGTCGGTTTGATTGGTATTTTGTAAATTCATTCAATAGTAGCCCAAATGTTGCAATTCCCGTCAGTGTTTCAATGGAGGTTAGTAGGTAACCGAGCTCATTGACAGGGTAAATTTCTCCATAGCCCAAAGTTGTTATTGTTACAATGCTGAAGTAGATACTTTTTGTGAAATCGAGCTTTTCATTTATACAGGAGTCACATTCACTATATATTGCAGCAAAGATGAAGATTACTGAAAAATAACCGACAAGTATTTTTTTCCATGTCAGAAAAGATAGGAAACGTGTCATGTTCTGTGCTCATTAACTATAAGCGATGTAATTTATGCCTGCGTCATTCCTTTTGGGATAATTATGATCCCGCCAGCAAGTGTAAAAGAGGGCTGCTTGCAATCAGTCAATCTGGATTATGGTGGCTGTTTTGATCTTACGTTTCTATTAGCATAGTAATGTTAGCTAAGTTGTGAATTATTGAGTCGACACTATAAGGTGTATTGCTTATGGGGTGGTGGTGTTGAGAGCATCATTTGCATTCATGAGTTGATGTGGAGGGGATAGGTTATATCATCGAGAAGCTCGCGCCTCAATTTATCTAACATCTAAAATGGTCTGTACGCGAGGGAGTATGATTATTGCTCTTCAGCAGAGAGTGTTGATGCGTAATTCTATTACACCTGATAATGGCTTTTCGTTGGCTATTTGTCGACTGGGGTTCGCCCACTTAATTGTTGCTAATGGAGCTCAGTTAAAACCTAGTACTTACCCAATCGCTGGCTTTCTTCTTGGGAAGGAGGAACTGGCTCAGCCCCTGCTTGTATAAATTTATCTGTAACACCGGCAATTTATGTTTCTGGCAGTGAGCCGCCAATTCCATCAATAGCTCTCAGCAATGGGTTCAAGGTGAGGAATACTTCCCAGAAGTTCTTGTGTTACGGCCCGATGACTGATGCCTAGTGGTGGAGTTCTGGGGGAGTTGATGGCGATGGGGCCGACTCAGGCATAAAGGTAGTACTGGCGGTGATATATGCATGCGGGTTCTACCGCGCTATAACAAAAAAGGGCTTACGCCGTTAAGCATAAGCCCTTTGTTTGTATGGCGCGCTCGGGAGGATTCGAACCTCCGACCGCCTGGTTCGTAGCCAGGTACTCTATCCAGCTGAGCTACGAGCGCGTTACGGGTGCGGATATTATAGATGCCCCTGGTGCAAGTCAACCTAAAGAATGAAAAAAACCCTTAAAAATCATTATGTTGGCTAAAGATTAGGCATTTTGGGGGTATTTAGTGCAAGCCGAGATTTTCTTGGTTGCCGATTGGCTCCCGGCTACCTCTAGGTGGCCCAGAGGCATTTGATTGTTTTTAACTTTAGTAAGCGAAGGGAGCTGCAGCTGCTTTCTCTGTAGCCCCTCCTACTTGCAAGGTGGATTAGAAGCGGGCTTCCACTGATAAGTCAAACCCGTTTACAGCTACGATGTCGTTATCGATTGTCTTCCACTGAAGCTTTCCAGAGAATTTATCGGTAAAGTCATAGGTAACACCAAGGCCGTAAGTTAGATCCACATCTTTTTCACTGTACCTCTCAACTGGAGATATGAGTGACCACCAAGTGGATACAGGTCGGAACTCACTGTCGACCCTGGTGTAGGAAATACCAAGATTCGCATTCAAGGTCAGTTTTTCGAGAACCGGGTAGTGAGCGACACCGCTCAACAGAAAACTGCTGACTTCAAGTGTTTCGTCATCCGCGATGTAGGCATGTTTGTACGCTTCTTCCAACTCGTCATAATAGTTAACCGAGGCGATATATTCGTCATAGGCACTGCCAAAATTGCTGTATCCAGCTTCTACAGAGAAATACGGGTTAAATTTATACCCGAGATAAATATTTAAAGAATTTGTTTGATCGCCGAAGCGCTGGCCATCAAGGTAATGATCGGACTGAGTTTTCTGGCCATCAAGGTCATGGTACCCTAGGCCAAACCCGATATAGAACGGGTTCTCTTCTGCTAAAGAGGCATTAGAGATTGTCAGGGCTAAGGGGACTAATAATAGTTTAGAGATTTTCATACCGGTTACTTCTATTCCATGAAAAGTTTGGTGTAGATGTCGAATTGTATCGCGTTTATATTTTTTTTATGAACTTGGTCAAGTTATTTTAAATGAGGTGAAATTTTCTGAGTCTGAATTTTTAGCACCATAGTAATAGTTACGGCTCATGGTGATATTCTGGTTAATGCCGTGAGGGGATATGTTTGGCGAATTATTTTTGATGATAAAGAGCTGGAAGAATTTGGCGCTGAAGTGTTTTGGTGATTTTTATATAAAACTAAATTCAGCCGGGTAACTGTGGAGCCCATCAAAATCGCCTTTGCTAAGGGTTACACCGCAGTGGCGTGCAATTGCATAAACCATGCTTATATGGAATAGAAAGTTTGGAATTATATATTGATGGATATATTGTGGCTGTGGGAGATCCACTGTTGTGAAACCCGCTTTATCATTGATTCTTCTACTACTGTCCAGATCGGTTACTTCGGGTAAAGAATCTAAATAATTTAGTGTTTTCTGGATAGTTCTCAGAATAATTTCCTTTGTATTCCCATCTTCTTCAAATGTCGCAATTTTCTGATCAACGAGTGGGCAGTATCCGCGAAGAGAAAAATTGGCTGCAATTTTTGCATTCTCGGCTAAGCTGAACATGTCAGGTGCCAGCTGCTTGTGAAATATTTCCTGTGGAATTTTAGTCGTAATGGAAAGCAGTTGGGAAAGATGATTATGAAGAAGGCTCTTGATAGATATTTGCATTAGGTAACCTGATAACAGCGGAGTGAATTAATTTTTTTGGTACGCACGTTCCTGTATATTGCTACATCAGATATTGTGACAAAGTCTCCCAATCAAACCGTCGAGCTTTTCCATCGCTAAATAAAACCTCGATACGCTTGTCCTCCCATCCTAAAACCCTTCCATAGCCAAGTTTTCGATGCCGCAGTCCCTCTCCAGGTTCGGGTTTTCGCATTGGTGCCCGGGGTGCACTGATAGTGGGGTTGTAATCGCAAGCTTCTAAATAGTGGAGCGCTTGGCGTGAAACTGGCACATCAGTGTCGATTTTTTCCGGGCGCTCCTTAAGGGAGTCTGCCATCAATTTACTTAAAGGAAGCTGCATTTCATTAATAAATAATGAAGGCTGCGAAGCCTCGGGATCATTCTTTTTGGGGTCTTCTGCAGGGGCCAACAAGAAGAGTTTTGACTTGGCGCGGGTCATCGCCACGTACATTAAGCGGCGTTCGCTCTCCAGTGACGCGGGTGTGCTGAAGTCCCGTTGGGGCTGATAGGGCATATTGTGCTGGGTGAGGGTGGGGATAATCACTTGTTCCCACTCCAAACCTTTGGCCTGGTGCATAGTCGTTATCTGTATAGCATCCGCTTCGGTTTGTTCTCCCTCCCGGTGTTGACGTTGCAGCTCTTGTAGATGTGCCAGGGCTTCAGCGGGCGGCTGCTTCAGTGTGTCAAGGTATTTGCAGAAAGCGAGGATGGTTTGCTGCCTCTCCTCCCCTTGTTGGCGGGTGAAGGCATCGTCAGCGATTCCGCTGAGAAGTTCCAGTTCACCGATATGGCGACGCAGTAGCTCTCCAGCGTGACCGCGCCAGTTCTCGATCTGGGTAAGCAGGTCTGCCCGTTGGCGCAAGCGTTTGGTCTGGGGCTTGCTCAGGTTTTCAGGTAGCAGGGCAATTAGCTTCTTGCCCCAGCCTTTGTCCAGCGCTGCCAGAGAGGAACAGATGGGCTCCAGGACTTTGCGCGGAATACGCACATGGGGAGAGGTCAGCCATTCGTAAAGTCCCTGCTGGCGACGCTTGGGAGGAAGTTCGGCGAATCGACCGGAGGCAATATTTAAGCTCCAAAATAAGGGGCGCAGCTCCCGGCGCGAAAGGACGGTGTTGCGGCTTGCTGAACGGTAGGGAATATTATTGGCCAGCAGTGCCAGTTCAATAGGAGCGGCGATAGACCACAGCCGCACCAGTACGGCGACCTCCCTGAATGACTGACCTTGCTTTTGACATCGGCGCAGGTGCTCTACAAGCCAGCGCCCCTCCTTATCGGTTTTTACCAACTCGATTTCTGTTTGCTGATCTTCATTGGCTGAAACACAGAATATATCGGCGCGATCGCGATTGTTCTCAATAAAGTGGTTGGCGGCCAGGGATAATTGGTGGCCATAACGGAAAGTGCGGCTCAGGTGATAAATATTCGAGGGGGGAAAATCCCCATCGAAAAATGTGAGCAGGAAATCTGGTTTGGAGCCTCGCCATTCGTAAATTGTTTGGTCTGGGTCGCCAATCGCGATGACGTTGCCAGACTTTCCGTAGAGAACTCGCAATAAAAAGTGCTGTATCTCATTGATGTCCTGGTATTCGTCCACCAGGATATCTTCGTAATAGCTGCCGTACTGCTCGGCCATTTCCTCATCCATGCTGAGCAGTATGGCTGGGTCATAAATCAGATCGGCGTAGGTAACCGCATTTTGGCTGCGGCGCCAAGCTTCAAAAGTGCGAAATACCTGCAGAAAATACATGTATTCATCGCCGAGCTTCAGTTCCTGAAATGCGCTGAGATCTCCCGACAGAATCGTTTTGGTGTAGTCAATAAAAAATTCAGCGGCCTCAATCTCAGATTGCTTCCGTGCTCTAATCTCTTCGAGTTCGTGAGTGGGCGCGCACTCTTCAATGGCCTTCCAGATTTGTAATTGGATTGTGGATTGGGGCAGGGGGGATAGGTTGGCAGCAGCGATATGATCATTGGCGATCATGCGTTGGTATAAACGATATCCAACACTGTGAAAGGTATGTACCGCTGGTGTCGAGCCTTCAGTCAGCTGCCGTAAGCGGCGGTCGAAGTCCTCCCGAGCACTGCGGTTGTACATTAATACCAGCAGTCGTTCGGGGGCGATACCTGCATCAAGGCGGTTCTTTATGTAGTGCAACAGAGCAGTGGTTTTGCCAGAGCCGGCAACGGCAATGATCTTGGCGTGACCACCGGCATGATCTGCAATTGCCTGCTGTTCAGAGGTAAGGTTATTTCCGCCCATCGCGCTCTTTGCTCAAATACTGGATATTTTGCCAGTGTTTGATGCTGTCTTACAAGTCGCGCAACCTTATTCGGATGGTTTGTCGCTATCGGAGATTTGATGGTGGCGCAGAGCAAGCTCTGCGATGTAGGGGGAGAGGAACACGCGGCCGCTCAATTCCTGCAGTAACTTGGAGTGGCCCAGGCGATCCAGTACAGCCCCCTTTACCTCAGCCAGATGCAGCTGGATATTTCGATTCTGTAAATCCCGGTTTACTTGTAACAGACGCTCTATCGCTGTGCTGTCGATCCGGTTAACAGACGATAAGATCAGCACCATATGGCGGGTATTGCGATGTCGCTTTATCTCTACAAAAAGTCGCTCCTCAATCGCATTGATGTTGCTAAAAAACAGGTTCTCATCAATACGCAGGAACAAAATCTCAGAGTCGGTTTTCACCGTATGGCGAAGTACATTGCGGAATTGCTCAGTACCCGGTACACGCCCCACAACAGCGATATGTGGCCGGCTGGCTCGCCAGATCAATGTGGCGAATGAGAGCCCCACGCCCAGGGCAATCCCGGTCTCCACACCAAAAAACACTACCCCGAGAAATGTGCCGGCCATAGCCAGTCCATCGGTGCGGTCGTAGCGCCAGTGGTGGGCCATACCCTGGAAGTTGATCAGGTTTGCGGCTGCAACAATGATGGTGGCAGCTAGCACGCAGATTGGCAGTTCGGTAAAGACTTTGGTGGCATACAGAAGTAGCAGGGCGATTAGCACTGCGGCTATCACGCCGCTGAGGGGGGTTTTTGCTCCACTCTCATCATTAACGGCTGTCCGTGCAAAGCTGCCGGTTACCGCAAACCCTCCTGAAAATGCGCTGAGAAGGTTGGAGGCGCCCAGCCCCCGCAGTTCCGCATTAGTGTTGAGCTTCTCGCCGCGCCGCTGGGCGATAGAGTGAGCAATAGATAGGCTTTCGACAAAGCCGAGTAGGGCAATAATCAGGGCGGGCAAAAGCAGTTTGTAAATCAGCCCCGGGTTAATAGAGGGGATACTTAGGTGCGGTAGGCCAGCGGGAATAACTCCCACAACGGGTAACTCCTTCTCCCAGTGAAAAATAGCGGTGAGCACAATGGCAATCACCACGATAAGCATGGGCGCCAACCGCGAAAGCAACTTGGATCGTGCTGGGCCGACCCCGATTTTTCTGAGCAGGAAGGGCAAACCTAGTCGGGCGGCAATTAAGCTGGCCAGTGCAATGAGCCCCAGCAGAGCTGCTTCCCGATCGGTTTCGGGCAGGTGGTTAAAGGTGCTGATCAATATCTCGAGAACCGTATCCCCATTGCTTGATATTCCCAGCAAGGGGGCAAACTGCCCGGCAATAATCAGCAGCGCGGCGCCGGAGACAAAACCGTCAACAACCGGAAGGCTCAAGAGGTTAGCGAGGCTACCGAGGCCAAGAAACCCCATTAATAGCAGGATTACTCCACTCAAGAGTGCTAATAATATGGCGCCGGAAATGTACTCGGGACTGCCCGGTGAGGCTATGGGGGTGAGAGCTGAAGCGGTCATTAGGGCGAGCACGGCCACCGGGCCGACGGACAGCACTGAGCTGGAGCCAAACAGTGCGTATCCTATTAATGGGAGTAGCCCAGCGTAGAGCCCTAGATATGGGGGTAGGCCGGCAAGTGCGGCATAGGCGAGGGCCTGTGGGATCAGCATCATGCTGGCCAGGAGGGCGGCAACACTATCTCCCACCAGCCACTTGGGCTGGTAGCGTCGAAGCCATGGAGGGATTAGGTGGAGTAGCCGCATCCTTACACTTGTTTCCGCTCTCTTCCTGCCGCAATTGAGTGAACTGCTCAAACAAGATAGACGGCGGCTGCCTCACCGTTGTGCTTGGGCGCAAGTTACTCCACTGCGGCAGTACGCTTGATCCCGAAGAGTTGGAATATCCCCATACCCGTGAGCATGGCGAGTACAAAAATTACCGCTTTAAGTTGTCCCGCCCCGGTAGCGACAATCGCCGGTCCGGGGCAAAACCCCGCCAATCCCCAGCCGGCGCCAAATAGAAGGCTGCCCAATACCAATCGGCGATCAACCTGGTTACTTGCCGGCAGGTGAAGCGGTTGCTTCCAGATAGACTGTCCCCGCCGTCTGATGAAATGGAATAGTGGCAGGCCCACGGCGATAGCGCCAAACATCACCAGTCCCAGAGAGGGGTCCCAGGCGCCGGCTAAATCGAGGAAGCCCAGAACTTTCTCTGGGTTGGCCATACCGGAGAGCAATAACCCCAGGCCGAAAGTGAGCCCGGCCAAAAGTGCACTGATATTGGTTTTCATCATCATTGCCCCAGCTGGCTGATCAGGAGGTGTCGCATTAGAAACACGGTTGCGAAGCCCCCAGCCATAAATGTCAGGGTGGCGGTTAGCGAGCGAGTGGAGAGTCGGGACAAGCCGCAAACACCATGGCCACTGGTGCAACCGGAAGCCATCCGCGTGCCCAGGCCCACCAGTAATCCCGCTGCAATTAAGGTGGGATAACCTGCCTGGATATCAATGTCGGGCACTGTTGCAAAGATTTTCCAGGCAAGAGGGCTTATCAATAGCCCCCCGATAAAGGCCAGGCGCCACAGGGAACCCTGGATTTGGTCAAGCAGTCCGCCAATGATGCCGGAGATACCTGCGATACGACCGTTGAAGGCGAGTAAAGCGGCACTGGCGAGGCCAATCAGTAGCCCCCCGGCGAGTGCAGTGCCCGGGGTGAAAGCGGTCCAATCGATGGTCATGGGATTACTCCGCACAGTAGAGCTGGTAAAGGGTTTGCAGCAGGGCGAGTACTCGAGGGTCTGCAACCCGGTAGAAGACGTTTTTTCCTTCGCGGCGTGTTTCGACCAGGCCTTCACGGCGGAGGACGCCCAATTGTTGGGACAGGCTTGGCTGATGAATACCCAGGCGCTCTTCCAATTCGCCTACATTTAACTCTTCCTGGCTGAGCTGGCATAGAAGTAGCAAGCGGTCCTGATTGGCCAGGGAGCGCAGCATCGCTGCCGCCTGGCCAGCGGAATCGCGCATTTTGTTGAGATCGAGGTGTTCAGTATCAGGCATAGGTACTAAATCAATTTACACAATTACAATATATTGTTTTATATAATATCACATTGTATATTGTTGGTGTAGTGAATACGGGAGAGCAGAAGATGGCTCACGAAGAACACTGTGCCCGGGTGCAGCCGTTCCTGGATCGGGATACAGAAACCTGGAGTTATGTGGTGTACGACAGGGAAGGGGGTTCCGCCGCTATTGTGGACTCTGTGCTGAATTTTGATTCAGCCTCAGGTCGCACCAGTAGCCGAGGTGCTGAGGAGCTGGTGTCATTTATTCAAGAGAAAGATCTGACTCTCGAGTGGATACTCGAGACCCATGCCCATGCTGACCACTTATCAGCGGCACCGTTTTTACGCCAGCAATTGGGTGGGCGTATTGGGATCGGTGAACACATTTGCCAGGTGCAGAAAATCTTCCGCGATGTATTTAACCTTGAGCGGGAATTCCTGGCAGATGGTAGTCAGTTTGATCATCTCTTTAAGGATGGTGAAACTTTCCAGGTCGGTAAGCTGGCAGCGAAAGTGATTTACAGTCCCGGTCACACCCCCGCAGATATGGCCTGGCTAATCGGCGATGCGCTTTTTGTTGGCGATACCTTATTTATGCCGGATGTTGGCAGTGCGCGATGTGACTTCCCCGGCGGCGATGCGTCAGAGCTGTATCGTTCAGTGCGCAAGATTTTGTCCCTTCCCGACCAAACCCGCATGTTTATGTGTCACGACTACCCGCCTAAAGGTAAGCGGGGCTATCAGTGTGAGACCAGTGTGGGAGAGCAACGCAGGGAGAATATTCATTTGCGCGATGGGGTTGCCGAGGAAGATTTTGTCGCGGTGCGCCGCAAGCGCGATGCCACTTTATCTGTGCCGCGGCTGATAGTACCGTCTGTGCAGGTGAATATTCGCGCGGGGCAAATGCCCCCGGCAGAATCGAATGGTACGGTTTATTTGAAAGTGCCGCTTAATCAGCTTTAGACGAAATTATTGATCGATATATTTATTCAGTTGAGTGCATAGAACTGAGGTGACAATGAATATTAAACAATTAGATGAACAAGTGAGCGTTTCTGAGCATATAGCCTGTGAAATTATGGTGCCATTGGCTCAGAGTGGGGTACAAGTTGTAGTATGCAATTGCCCGGAAGGTGAGAGTGAAACTCACCCCTCCTATGTGGAAATGGAGCAGGCCGCATTGGCGGTGGGCATTAAATTTGTGGCTATACCTTTTACTCGCGGACGTATGATGCGGAATCACTGCGAGGCATTTCGTGATGTTTTGCAGGAAGGAGACAAAGTGCACGCGTTTTGCCGGACGGGAAATCGTTCCAGCCAGGTATGGGCCGGTGCCAAGATCCTGATGGGGGCAGATAAAAAGCAGCTCAACTCCCAGGCCCAGGCCGCAGGATTCGATATTGGTGCGGTGCTGATATCGATTGAACCCTAGCTCTAAAATGCAGCACTTTTGGTGCTGCAATTCAAACCCTTCTTTTAAGCTGATAGAACTCAGGCCGTAAGGCCAGAGCGGAAAACAGATCATGGCGATGCAGCATCTCACCAGATGGTTTCCCATTCTGGCAACTATTCACTCCTATAATCGGCAGCTGCTAACCCAGGACCTACTGGCGGCTTCAATTGTTACCGTGCTCCTTATTCCCCAGTCTCTTGCTTACGCTTTGCTTGCCGGATTGCCACCTGAGGTGGGCCTCTATGCGAGTATTGTTCCGCTGCTAGTCTATGGCCTGTTAGGCAGCAGTCGAACACTATCCGTAGGACCTGTAGCGGTAATCTCCTTAATGAGCGCCGCTGCTCTTGGAAAGGTAACAGCGAGCGGGGAGGTAGACTACCTCACTGCAGCAGCGATATTGGCGCTCTTGTCCGGGGTAATTCTCACTGTATTAGGTATATTAAAGTTAGGTTTTCTCGCTAACTTTTTATCACACCCAGTAATCTCCGGCTTTATAACTGCTTCTGCATTATTAATTGCACTTAATCAGATTACCCAATTGCTGGGGCTATCGGTCCATGGAGATACAATATTAGAGCTGTTGCCTGGCTTGTTTGAAAACTTGGGTGGCTATAATCAGTTGACCTTGTTAGTCGGTTTGGGGGTGGTGCTATTTCTATACCTATCTAGAGCTTGTGCGGCAAAACTATTGCAAAGATTAGGAATTACAGCTGATACCGCTAATCTTCTGTCTAAGTCATCCCCCGCAGTAGCGGTGCTGATAACCGTGTACTTCTCATATACTTTTAACCTTGAAGCATGGGGAGTAGCCCTTGTTGGCAGTGTTCCTTCGGGGCTGCCTCAATTTACCTTGCCAAAGCTGTCGCTTTCCCTATTTGAGTCACTTGCGTTACCTGCGCTAATGATTGCTATCATCGGCTATGTAGAATCGATATCCGTGGCAAAGACTTTAGCCGCAAAACGTAGACAAAGAATTGATTCCAACCAAGAACTGGTGGCTTTAGGGTTTGCGAATGTTGGAGCAGGTTTTTCTGGTGGATTTCCGGTAAGTGGTGGCTTCTCACGCTCAGTTGTAAATGCTGACGCGGGAGCACAAACACAGTTTGCCAGCCTATTTACCGCAATGGGCATTGGATTCACAGCTCTTTTTCTAACGTCACCACTATATTTTCTTCCGAAAGCTACTCTCGCTGCCACTATTATTGTTGCAGTACTTTCATTGGTAGATTTTTCTATCTTGCGTAAAACTTGGCAATTTTCCAAGGCGGATTTTCTTGCTGTAGCGGTGACAATCTTTGTTACTCTATTATTTGGCGTTGAGTCGGGAGTGCTCTTTGGAGTGGGTGCATCGCTATTATTATTCATTTGGCGCGCATCAAAGCCTCATATTGCAGAGGTAGGATTAATCGAAGGCACTGAGCATTTCCGCAACATAGATCGACACCCAGTTAAAACTGCTTCTGAGATTCTTACTTTTAGAGTAGATGGCCGTCTGATGTTCTCTAATATAAGTACATTGGAAGAGCGTATTTATAGCCGTCTAGGAGGTAATACCCAGGTCAGGCATATTATCCTGATGTGTAGTGCCGTTAATGAAATTGATTGGAGTGCCTTGGAAGTACTGGAAAGTATAAACAGTATCTTACTTAATAGAGGTGTTCGACTTCATCTTTCTGAAGTTAAAGGTCCGGTGATGGACCGTTTGGAGAGGAGTAGTTTTCTGCAGGTGCTGTCTGGTCAGGTTTTTTTGACCCAGTATCAAGCTTTTTCTTCGATTTCAATTGTTAATGATAGTGCTGAATCGACCTAAATATTTTTTAAAAAAAATATCTGATCCGAGCTTCTTTGGGATTGTTTTAAATGTTTGGATGGAGGTTACTACCTAGGCAGCAGCAAAGAATACAGTCGACTCTTGAAAAAATGATTTTACAAGTTTTCTATTTTTCTTGAGACTCTGCAAGTCTGCATTTGCACGCCTCATTAGTGTCTCACCTTTTTTCAGCGGCTTCTTTGAGGTCCCTATATTTCTCATACGATTCCAGACCAACTCATCTGGATTTAGGTCTGGTGCATATGGCGGTAAGAATACCATTTCAAGCTTGCCATCCTGTGAATCGACATACTCCAATACCTTTTTCGATTTGTGTACTGGGTGCCCATCAACAATGAGAATCACTGGTCTTTTCTGACTTCTCTGGAAATTTTTGAAGCATTCTACGCACTTTTCTGCCGTGAACTTTTCACTATAAATATGATACCAGAAGCCACCTCTGTTCGATAAAGCTGAGATCGCATTGATTGACTGTCTTTGACCACTCGTTTTTACCACTGGAGTTTTTCCTTTTTCTCCCCATGTCCTTTGGAGTGGATCGTCTGATCTGATACTAGCCTCGTCCAGCCAAAATATTTCTGCCCCAGTTTTTTTCGCATAAGATTTAATCTTTGGGTAGACTTCCTTTACCCATTTATTCACCACCTTCTCATCTCTCTCGTAAGCTCTTCGTAGAGGCTTTTGTGGCGTCAGGCCCAGTCGATATAGAAGTGTGCCGACACTAGAAACGCTAAGTTCAATCTTGAATCTCTCAAAAATCAAATCCGATACGATCTGACGTGTCCACAACCCGAAGTCAAAGCCATATTGCCTTGGATCGCTACCAATAATCCATCTCTTGACTTCCTCTTCTTCAATAGCTGACAGTTTTCTACCGCGTCCAGGTCTAATTTTTGGAGATAGCGCTTCAATACCTTTCTCCCGAGCAGTCCTTAACCATGGGAAAATAGTTCTGCTCCCCAACCCTAAGCTACGACTAACCTCCGCCGCAGATTCTCCATCAAATACTCGCTGAACAGCAATTTTACGTATGAGGTGCTGCTCCTCAGTACTAAGTTTTCTTGCATCGTATTTCATGCAGTTTATATTGCCAGAGTGTACTGATTATTTCTGCCCCGCTAGTAAGTTGATCTCCTTAATTGTTTTATCTGTACCAGTTATTCATGTTTTCTGATGATATGTATTTTAATTGATTTCTGTGGTTAGGCTCATCTTTATATCTTGCAAAAGTTTAAATCTAGCTTATATATGAAATACACAATAGGCAGGTTTTTAGATGGTTCGTTATTTGTTTTAAGTTGCTTCAAGTGAACATTTCCTTAGGATGCCGATTAAATAATTTTATTTATATTGGGTCTTGGCGGAGTTATGAAGCTTCTAGTGGGAATCCTTTTAGCCATTTCATTTTTTTCGGTTAACGCAAATGCAGTTACATCGCCATCAATTGATAAGGATGGGCAATTTACTGTCAGTTGGATTTTGCCGCTTGGTCATGAGGATCCAGTTGTACGAGAGTACAAAAATGGTGTGTTTCTGGGAACAACGTCAGTAGGGCCGGTAGGGCCGACCCAAACCTCCGTAACTGTTTCGGGTCGATCTGATGGAATTTGGAAATACTCGATTGCTGCGCATAGCACTATTGGCGATGGAGGGCTTCCTCAGCCTTTACCGGAGCCAGGCCAGCCTAATTCCTCCTCTACGGGAATTGTTACCCTGGGGACCACCACTACAGAAGTTTTACTTTCACCGGGTGTGCCCGGTGGTTTTACTGCACCTACCTCGGTACAAGAGGGTTCCTACCAAATTTCGTGGAGCAACGCTTCTGGTTCTGTAGACAGGTACGAGTTACAAGAGAAAAAGAATAATGGTGGTTGGGCCCGTGTCAGCAACTCATCAAGTAAATCAGTAAACATCAGTGGGCGTGATAATGGTATTTACCAGTATCGGGCCAGAGCTTGTAATGACAGTGCATTTTCTAGTGCAATTTCTTGTGGTAGTTGGACAGGTATAAAGACCGTTACTGTTATTTTCCGGCCATCATCAATCGCAACACCTGCAAGCGATAACAATGGAGTCTATAGCATCAGCTGGCAATCTGTTAGTGGTGTTGAAGAGTATGAGCTGCGAGAAAAGCTCAATAACGATAGTTATAAAACAATATACACGGGGAGTGCTACAGAAATCACCCTCTCTGGAAAAGTTACCGGAAAATACCAATATGCCGTAAGGGCAAAGCTTGCAGGTAAGTATAGTGCCTGGCGATATTCCGGGGGCTTTTATGTCAGTGTGCGGCCGGGATCCATAACATTTCCCTCGGGAGTTGATACCGATGGTAGTTTCTCGATTAGCTGGGATAATGTCTCCGGAGCTAACAACTATATTCTCGAGCAGCAAAAAAATGGCGGTAGCTGGGTGAGTCTGGATACAGGTTCTGATAACTCCCATACCGTATCAGGGTTGCAAACAGCTACTTATGCATATCGAGTAGCAACTGTTATTGAAGGCATACATAGTGAATACCGCAACTCGGGTAGTAAAGTCGTTATTCTAACTCCTGAATCAATTACTGTGCCGTCAGAAGATAATGATGGAAAATTCGCAGTGGAGTGGGCGGCAGTAGCTGCAGCCAGTGATTATGAGCTTCAACAGCAGGTTAATGGCGGTAGTTGGTCGACCCTCGCGAATTTACAAGAAACCTCAAGAGAGCTGACATTAAGTACTTCGGGTAGCTATAAGTACCGGGTTCGAGCCAAGCTAGGTGGAAGTGTTGGAGCTTGGAGAACCTCTGCAAGTGCTGTGGTCTCCATTATCCCCGCAAGTATCACTATCACAGAGGTAGATAAGTCTGCGGGGAAATTGAAAATTTCCTGGGGAGAAGTGCCTGGAGCTGATGAATATATACTAGAGCAAAGCAAGGGAAATGGTGCTTGGGTAGAGACTTGCAGGATCGTTGGGACAGCTTGTGATCTCTCCGGTTTACTTACCGGGGAATATTCATATCGGGTAGCCGGTATAAAGGGTGGCTTGCTGAGTGGCTTTAGAACATCCACCGTTGTTGTTATTCGTGGTGTAGAGCAGCTTTTGGTTCCCTCAGAGGTTTCTGGTAATAGCTTTTCAATTGACTGGAGTGCAGTTGATGGTGCTGATAGCTATGAACTTGAGGAGCGGTTTGAGTCTGGCAGCTGGGCAACAATTTACAAAGGGTCAAACCTTACTCAATTTATTTCCGTCTCACTTGGCGGGACTTATCAATATCGAGTACGTGCAACATTGGAAAATAGTCAGGGGGCTTGGACTACTTCTAATGAAGTAGAGGTTAATGGCAGTACTAATCCAAGTGATCCAGAATGGGCTCAAGGCTTGGTTGAAGGTATTACACCACTTGATAGCGCCTATATTGAAGCAAGCCCCAAGTCTCATAATGCTGGGGTTGGCACATTGGAGGGTAGTGGCTCTGTTTCCGGAGGAGCTGCGTCATACAATATTCCAATTCAACTCCCACCTGGTCGTAATGAAATACGGCCAAGTGTGAGCGTTAACTTTAGCAGCCGAGCAGGCAACAACCTTCTTGGGGTTGGGTGGTCTATTAATGCGACCTCAAAAATTTCTAGGTGCCCTGAATCTCTGGCAATTGACGGGGTAAAGGGGGTTGTAAATTACGATTCAGATAGTGATAAGCTGTGTTTGGATGGTGAACGTTTAATCGCAGTATCTGGAGTTTATGGCCAGTCTGGGGCTACCTATCGGTCGTTGATAGATACTTTTGCCAAAATTACACAAACCGGTGATATCAATGGTGCTTCAACTTACTTTAAGGTGGAGTATAAGAATGGCCGGATAGCCTATTACGGCTCAACCTCAGATTCTCGTCACTCTCACGGTGGTAAAAGCCAGATTTACAGCTGGGCTTTAGCCAAGGTAGAAGACCGTACTATTATTTCTAATTCAATTCACTATGAATATTCTAATTTTTCTCAAGGTGAGCACCTATTAACGGATATCTATTACTCTGGGGAGGGGGATTCACAGGGAGATAGAAGGGTTCATTTTGAATATGAAGCTCGCCCTGATATATCTTCGATGTATCTCGCAGGTGGACTTACGCGTTCAACCCAACGTCTAATAAGTATTGATACCCGTATTTCCAGTAGTGTTATTAGAAGTTATCACTTTTCTTATCATCTAAGTGATGCCTCTGCTCGCAGCCTGCTAAATAAAATTGAAGAGTGTAATTCAAGTGGAGAGTGCTTTCCCGCCAGCACTTTAGGCTGGAATGAGAATTCTCCCACTTTTACCCTGGAAAAAGTGGGGTATTTGAATAGTAGCGGTAGTTTGTCGCCACAATTACAGCACTTAAATCGAGTATTGTCCTTAAATTCAAGAGGTGATGTCGATGGAGATGGTGTTGTTGATTGGCCACTTTGGCGACATGATGCTGAAGGTGTATTTAGAAGCTCTGAAGAGTATGCGGGTGATTTTTGTAGCAGTAACCCACTGACTCATAGGATGTATTGCCTGATTTCAGATTTCGATCGGGATGGCAAAACTGATATGTGGCAAATAAATTCTGGAAAACTACAAATCAGTTATGAAAATAGTAATGGCAACAGGTCTTGGCTGAGCACAGATATCTCCTTCGATTTAACCGGTGTAGAGTTAATCCGCAGTTTTGGGGATTTTAATGGAGATAACTGGCCAGATGTTATTGTAGAGCGCGGTAGCCTCGATGGTTCGGGATACTTGCAATTGTACTTGCATTCTGGAGAAGTCAGCAGGCCATTTTCTACCGCGCCTGTCAGAGTTTACGATTTTGAAACTTTCAATGCTGGCGCGCCGATAGGTGAATTTAGAACCAGTGAAGTGCAATTTATTGGTGATGTCGATGGAAACGGCTCCGAGGACTTTATTGAGGTTGATCTTTATATTGATGCTGAAAGTCAACTCGCTACAGATCAACCAACTCCCAAAATAGTTTTTTTAGCCAAGCCGAGCTCTGTAGGAAGTTTGGCCTTTGAACAAAAAGCGCTGTTATCTAATGGTGGCGATGCTCCCTTCCAGCAGAGTCACTTTCATTACTTTATGGATGTAAATGGTGATGGACTTACTGACTGGCTCAGCTGGCAATCCTCACTTTTTATGGTTGCTGTGAACAGGGGAGATGGCACCTTTACAGATTGGCAGCCTGTGGCAGGGGCAGATATTGAAACTCGTCAATTACCGCTTGGAGAGTTTAAGGGGGACATCACATTCTTGCAATATCCCCGCTATTCTCACAGTTTTAGGCAGTTCGATTATGATGCGGATGGACGCGCTGAAATCTTGGTGCCAGGAAATTATCTTGCTGAGGCCTGTCATACAATTATTGATGATGGTGACCAAGAGGAGCGTTGTGGCACAGAGTTGTATGACCCGGTCGACCAGCAGCCAGATGGGGCTTTTTCCTGGGCATCGCTGAATACTGAATTCTTCGATGATAGTGTTTTCCAATATAAAGCTATGAAGTTTGTGGAGGATGCGAGCGGCAACTTCTCAGTGCAAATGCTGAATACCCCATTGGTGGGATCTGCTGTGGAAACGGTGGTAGTAGACGGTTTTGGCAACGGACTTAGCGACTTAGTATTTGCTTACGGTTGTAGAACTACGATGACCGATTGCACTATCCGTAATGTTACGGGTGCGATGTCTGGAAAATCTGCGGGGTTGTATATCAATCGGAATAAAGGCGCTGCAACGGGCTCTGAGCGCTATGAGCCACTGGATATGCTGGCTTCTATAGAAAACGGACTTGGGTCTAGGGATGAATGGCACTATCGCCCCTTGTCTTCCCGTGATGACCGCTACCATTCCAGTACAAAACCCTTCTATGAGCGCGGTGGCTACTTGGATAACCTGCCATCCTCAGTACAGGAAGATCACTTCGAGTTTACCTCCAGCATGTATGTGGTGGCAGAGCATCGTCAGTCCAATGGTGTTGGTGGCTTGAATAAAAAGCAGTATCGTTACAAGGGGGCTGTATTTAACAATAAGGGCCGCGGTTTCCAGGGCTTCCACACCATTATTGAGGAAGACCTGGCTGCGGATATAGAATCCCAGTCTGACTTCCACCAGATATTCCCCCTGTCGGGCAAACTGCATAAGCAGCGTCAATGGGAGCTGGGAGATCGTACTGCCGATAGCAGCAGCGTCAATGCCTTTAAGGAGTCCAGTTTTGAATGGCAGTTCTGGCCCAAGGGCGGCCACTCATCCCCCGTAGAGGTGGACGCCCTCACGGATTCGTGGAGCGTCTCCGCCAATGACCCCTATTTTGTTGGGCCTAAAGAACAGAGTTCGACTTACCGCACGCTAGAAAAATCTGGCAATAGCCGTACACATTTGTACACCCAGAACCAAACCACCAGCTTTGATGCCTGGGGCAATGTACTATCAGCGGAAAACCGCTATGAGGAAGCCAATAGTTCTCATATTGTCGTATCCACCACAGATACCCAATATGCAGCTGCGGATGAGACCAGCTGGTGGATCAATAAACCTTCGAAGCAGACAGTCACCAAAAAATCCATTCAAAGCCGCAATGGAGTTTCTATCGCTGCAAATACGGATGAGCAGCAATCCGTAGTGGTGGACTTCCTGCAGTGGGATAGCAACGCCCGTAAACCCAAGCAGGTAAAAACCACACCGTCTAATGGTAAATGGACTCAGGTGGATACCGTGTACAACAGTCACGGTCTGCTCACCAAGGTCACCACGTCAGCAGAAGGGGAGGCGCAAACCCGGGTAGTGGAGACCACCGCCTTTAGCGCCGATGGATACTTCCCCAAAACGGTTAAAAATGTTTTGGGCCATACGGTAACTACCGAGACCAACGCCAAGTTCGGTCAGCCGGATTCGGTCACTGATGCCAATGGTTTGACCACTGGTTACAGTTACGACGCCTTTGGTCGTGCTATTAATGTGACGGCGCCCTCTGCACTTGGACTTAAGGCCGCACCGGATCTCTATACTGCCCTACAGTGGTGTAATTCCGGCTGTAGTCGTGCGTCGGATGCGGTGTTTAAAACCATCCAGCAGCAGGCTGGTATGCCGGAACGAATTACCTATTACGATCAGCTCGGCCGTGTAATCCGTACAGAAATTCAAGCCTTCGACGGTAGCGACTGGATTGCACGAACCGTTACCTATAACGCACTGGGCCAGACCACCTTCGAATCGGTACCGCACTACGCCAGCAGCGGCACAAGTTATGGCACTCGCTACCCGGATTACGACACCTTCGGACGCGCCTTGCGCAAGACGGTAAACCAGACCAACGGCCAACAACTGGATGTGACCTACACCCACGAACAGGCCAGTGGATTTACTACCAGTATTCAGGTGAATGGCCGCCTGATGAGTCGCACCTACAACGGCCTGCAGCAACTGACTGAAACCATTGATGCCCTAAGCGGCACTACCCGTTATGCCTACGACGGTGCCGGCAATCCCATCGTATTGCAGGATGCCAGCGGCAATCGCATCACTGCCAAGTACAACGCCCTTGGCCAGAAGGAATGGGTGGACGATCCCAATATGGGTTCCAAATCGTTTACCTATACCGGCTTTGGTGAAGTGGAAACCGAGATAGACGGCAACCTGGATATCACCAGCTTTACCTACGACCGCTTCGGCCGCATGGACAGCCGCAGTGTCAACGGCACCGAGGAAGCCAGCTGGACTTACGACAGCGCCGCCAACGGCAAAGGCCTGCCCGCGCAGGAGAGCCGCAGCGATGCCAACTATGCGCGCAGCTATAGCTACGACGCCCTGAGCCGCCCCTACAAAGTCACTACTGCCATCGATGGTGAAGACTTTGTGACGGTCAATCACTTCGACAGCAACTATGGCCGCCTAAAAGGGCTCAGCTATCCCTCCGGGCTCACCCTCCAATACGGCTATAACAATGCCGGCTACCAATTCCGCACCAGCAATGCCGCCAGTGGTTATACCTACCGGGAAATCACCCAGATGGATGCCTGGGGCGAATGGGAGTTTGCCAATGTCGCCGCCGGCAATTACACCATCGGCCGCAGCTTCCATGCAGAAACCGGGCAGATGGCCGGCACTACTTTTGATAACTTGGTACAAAACCACCAGGGTATTGCCTACCGCTACGACAGCTTCGGCAACTTGTCCGAGCAGGTAGTGCAGCTGCCCTCAAAAACTCCGGCACTCAATGTAGAGAATCACTACTACGATGCCTTAAACCGCCTGGACTACAGCACCCGCACCGATGGCCCCAGTATCGATTACGACTACGATGCTATCGGCAACCTGCTGAAAAAAGACGACTTTGCCAGCAGCTACAGCTACACCGGCGGCAGCAATGGCGGCCCCAGTGCAGTGAAGAGCGTGAGCCTGATCAACGGCGGCACCAAGACCTACGGCTACGACCAGAACGGCAACCGCACCCATGAAAATGGTGCGCAGCAGATCTGGTACAACGCCTTTAACAAACCCACCCGCATCAACCGCAATGGCGCCAACCTGTACTTCTACTACGGCGCCGACCAGATGCGCTACAAGCAGGTGAACCAAACCAGCGGCAAGACCACCCTGTATATCGATAAGCTGTTCGAAAAGATTACAGGCGGAGGTGAAACCCAATACCGCCATTTTATCGGCGATATTGCCGTGCTCACCAGCACAGATAACGGCAGTGAACTCACCCACAAAATCGGCTTCAGCCACCGAGATCGGCTGGGTTCTGCCGCCGCCGTGGGTGATGAAGCCGGCAACCTAAAGGAAAGCCACAGCTTCGACCCCTTCGGTAAGCCGCGACAGGGCAATATTCTTGATAAAGATACTCCTATCTTAGAGAGCGTTTATAGCACCCGGGGCTTTACCGATCACGAGCATCTGGACGATGTGGAGTTGATCCATATGAATGGACGGGCCTATGATTATAACCTTGGACGTTTCTTGAGTGTTGATCCGGTGATCCAGAGTCCTGGCAATAGCCAGAGCTTGAATCCCTACAGTTATATTATGAATAACCCGCTGGCAGGGACCGATCCTTCGGGTTATGAGATGGCTGATGAGGTTGACGAAGAGGAAAGCATTGAGGCGCAAGCGGTAGAGGTTGAGTATCAACAGACCGGCAGCCGGCTGACCCGAACAGCGAAAGTTACACAGACCTCAAATGGTTATACGGTTCAGATGGGCTCGACTGCACTGGGGGGTGCTTCAAGTGCGGCGGCTGCGAGCGTGACCTCGGATTTGATGGGATTGGCTAGTCGGGGGAATACAGGTGTATCTTCTACTGGTGGTGTAAGTGGGCAGAGTAACGAGCCCGAAAAAAATACTTATGGTTTGAATCTTACTCAAGAAGAGTATCTGCAGGCTGTGGAAGATGGTATTTGGGAAACTGCTCCCGTTATGGATAAGGGGTTTAAAAACAATTCTGAAGTTAAAAAGGCCGCAGCAAGAGTTAATGCTCGTCAAGCATCTAGTGTTGATGACGTTGTATCCCCTGATGCTTATATTGAATTCCTTCGAAATGTTTCTAAGGCAACAGCATTAGCAAATATTAATGTGACAGGAGAAAAGTTCCTGATGATGACACAAAACTCTAAAGGACAAGTCGTTGTTACGGATATTGGTATCTTACCGGCTCAAGGAGGGGTAATCCGAACAGCTGGTGCTTCAGCGATCGCACATGTACATTACCTAGGCTTGGAGCAAAAACCAGGGCCTGGTGATCACAGCTCTGTTAAAGCCTATGCTAAACCTAGCTTCGTAATTGGAGCGAGAGGGAGTAAAATTTGGGAAGTTGGGCGAATATCTCAAAAGTATAAATATCGGCGAGTTGATACAGAGGAGCCTGGGCGCTGGAGAACCTTGAGAGGGGCCAAATAGTGAAATATGGAAATAGATTTACGTTGTTGGTCAGTTTTCTGCTGTTGTTCGATTCGGCTTTTTGCTTGTCAGCTGAGAGCACTCCCGAAGTATTTGTAATTACGGGAGTGCCAAAGTCAGCTTCGCTGTTATCAGAGGATTCTGGAGAGTTAAGAGAATCTTCGATTCTAATTTCTAATCAGTATAATGTGGTGCTTGAATCTGTAGCCCTTGTAAAGGGCAAGGCAAAAATTGCTGACGAGGTTACAGTTAAGCTTTCAGCAAGTCATTTAGAAAGTGTTACTGGACAAAAAGAAATTTTTGTTGCTGTTCAGCAGTTAGATGATAACTCTTGGAAAGTGCTTTATTGGGGAGTGCCACAAAAGGTTATTTGTATCCCTGTTGGTTTGACGATTTCTAAGGATTTAGAAAGAAGTTTTGGTGCATTTGAAAGATACGATGGTTCTAAATGCTCCTCACTGAATTAAATTTGGTCAGAGTAATGAACCTAACGATATTTCCAAGCAGTTTGTGAAAAATAATGTGATTCATAAAACTGAGTTCCCAGGAAAGACGCTTCACGATTCGACCACAACTGAAACTCCACTGCCTGATTCTTTGAGGCAGGCTTTATATGCGTTTGGAAATCTTGGCATAGGGCAAAAAGTATTCTCCCAGTTTATAAAGGATAAGACGATGCTAACCTTTATTGAGATTCCTGATGGCTCGCCTAACCAGTTTGACAAGGCGTTTCGAACTTACGCGGAATCTAACGAAATTGAATACACGCAAAACATTAAGGGCTACTTGGCAGCAATGAGGGAATATACGGTGCCAGGAGATAATTTTGGAACTTCAACAATGGGTAGCCTTATTGCGCATGAGATTGGGCATACTCAAGTAGCTCTTCGGGCCTTCAATTTAAGCCCGAGGTATGACGATCAGGAAGAGATAAGGGCTACGAGAATGTTTGAAAACATATATCGGAAGAATTACAAAATGCCTCTTCGAAAGAGCTATTTTGAAGAGGGGGATGTTATTAGTGATTAAATTTTTACTTGCTGTTCTGGGGCTTATTCTGTCTGTGTCATGTCAATCTCAGGGGGACTCTATGAGTAATGATTGCAAACAGCTCCCTGAGATGAATGAGCTTCGGGCATTAACATTGGACGCGCTAGTGGAGTCGGCCACATTTAGAATTCCAAGGCAGCCAGTTTCAAGGGAGTTTCAAAATGGATGGGTGCTCGTAGAGTTTGACGTCGATGAATCAGGGCAAGTGAGTAATAGTCGAATAATAAACTCGTGTCCGATTCAGCTTTATAACCGCGCGGCGCTAAAAGCTTTGGATAAGTTTAGATTTAAAGAATCACTTTTTAACAAAACAGGGCAATATCTTTTTGTTGCGGAGGATGGGTTGGTAAAATAATTTTCGGGATCCAGCCTTACAGCTTATATCAAACGAAATCCAAAAGGCCCCGGCAGGGCAACCTGCCGGGGCTTTATCGTTATGGACTATCAAGCCTGCTTCTTCAGCTTGGCATTCTCGATAAACATATCGATCACCTGAATCACCTGTCGCTTGGTGGTGGCGTCCAGCTTCTTTACTGCCTTCCCGTCGGCTTCAAATCATCCGCAAAGGCGCGCCGGGCATTGTGCTTGAGAATCAAGCTTTCCAAGCCCTCAATCGCCTGGACTACAGCACCCGCACCGATGGCCCCAGTATCGATTACGACTACGATGCTATCGGCAACCTGCTGAAAAAAGACGATTTCGCCAGCAGCTACAGCTACACCGGTGGCAGTAGTGACGGCCCCAGTGCAGTGAAGAGCGTGAGTCTGATCAGCGGTGGTACCAAGACCTATGGCTACGATCAAAACGGCAACCGCACCCATGAAAACGGCGCGCAGCAGGTTTGGTACAACGCCTTTAATAAACCTACCCACATCAGCCGCAACGGCGCCAATCTGTATTTCTACTATGGTGCCGACCAGATGCGCTACAAGCAGGTGAACCAAACTAGCGGCAAGACCACCCTGTATATCGACAAGCTGTTCGAAAAGATTACCGGCTGCGGTGAAACTCAATACCGCCACTTTATCGGCGATATTGCCGTGCTCACCAGCATTGAGAAAGACAGTGAGATTACCCACAAGATCGGCTTCAGCCACCGCGACCGACTGGGCTCCGCTGTTGCCGTGGGCGATGAAACCGGCAACCTAAAAGAAAGCCATAGCTTCGATCCCTTTGGAAAGCCGCGACAGGGCAATATTCTCGATAAAGATTCTGCGACCCTGGAAAGCGCCTACAGTACCCGGGGCTTTACGGATCACGAGCATCTGGACGATGTGGAGTTGATCCATATGAATGGACGGGCCTATGATTATAACCTTGGATGTTTCTTGAGTGTTGATCCGGTGATCCAGAGTCCTGGCAATAGCCAGAGCTTGAATCCCTACAGTTATATTATGAATAACCCGCTGGCAGGGACCGATCCTTCGGGTTATGAGATGGCTGATGAGGTTGATGAAGAGGAAAGCATTGAGGCGCAAGCGGTAGAGGTTGAGTATCAACAGACCGGCAGCCGGCTGACCCGAACAGCGAAAGTTACACAGACTTCAAATGGTTATACGGTTCAGATGGGCTCGACTGCTCTGGGAGGCGCATCAAGTGCGGCAGCTGCGAGCGTGACCTCGGATTTGATGGGGTTGGCTAGTCGGGGGAATACAGGTGTATCTTCTGCTGGTGGTGTAAGTGGGCAGAGTGGAGCGACATCTCAAAGTACTTTGATCAGCCGGGAAGGAGTAAAAATAAACCTTTGGTCACATATGACTGAAATGGATCAGAGGAAGGCATGGGGAGAGGTGCTAAATGCTGTTGGTGGTGTTGAGAGAAAGGAGATTGGGAGTTCTCATGAAGAGGTCGCAGAGTTTTTAACAAAGCACCTAGCTGGGATTGGTAAGAAATATCAATTTGAGATTGCTGCTGATATCGTTAAATCTGGTAGTCACTGGGGGTTCAAGAACCTAAGAAGCGAGTTTAGAAGGCAATCCGTTTCAGATTCCAATGCGGCTATTGGGTGGCACAACCACCCTAGGGGAACAACCTTTAGCGGCTATATTAGTGCGATTGATGGTAAATTATCTGGTGATATAGCGAATGCATTAGGGGCGAAATTAAAAATCCAGTATATTGCCCGGTCCTCAACTTTAATGGAGAGGTTTGATCCGAGTAAATTTGTAAATGCAACAAAAGGCTGGAGTTATGATAGGGCAGTAGAACACAAGCGTGAAGTAATACTTAATGGAGGGCGACCATATGTCGATACCTTTGAATTCTAAATATTATATCCCCCTGTATAGATATATGCTTTCATGGTCCAGGTTTAGAAGAGTGCTACCGATAGATTTGTTGATCTACGTTATGGTCTTTTCTCTCATGAATTTCTCGACTGCCAAAGTAATAGCCAGTGAAGAATTGAGCGATCTCGATGGTTTTATTATGGAGGTTGGCCGATCCTTTGATTCACATGTCATTTTTAGAGTTGTGAAATGCGAACAAAAGCGGACCTTACTTATAAAGGTGTTTCCAAATCAGGCTGTAAATCAAGAGGGCTCTGATGCAAAAAGCTACCGGGTAGCTTTGTCTAATGAAGAGTTGTCAGATTTTTTGAACTATTTAGATGCGCTTTCTGTTATCCCTACTTCTGATAATTATGAGGTGATAGATGGCTCAACCTGGACCTACAAATTTGAAAATGAAGGACAGATATGGCGTTACCACTCCCCTTTCACAAAATCTAGTCAAAGGGAGCTAGAACCGTTGGTGAATTTCGCCAATTTTTTGTGGAAAATTGCAGATAGAAATAAAATTGATTTAGGTGAGGCTTACTAGAGTTGTTTGAATCAAAAGCTATTTTGTAGCTATTCAGTTCCCTGATGGGCAGAGTGCTGAAAGTCACAATGATCCAAGCATTTCAACAGCAACAACAAATTACTCGGAGCTTTCTAAGGAAAAACGATTAGCCTTTAATATGGATTTAATTAATGGGTGGAATAACAATGAGTTATTGAGAGGCTTCGACTCCCAAGCAGATGCGGCAGAGGCAAATGTAATTAACCCAATATCGATGAAGCATGACCTTGAAGTTTGTTCAAATATATATTTTCTGAGGAAGCTAGTAAGTATTTTCTCGTTGGCCTTGCTACTACTTACCAGCAAAATACTATAAAGAATGCTGCATTTGACTCCATTAGAGCGCCTTCTTTGAAATACGAGTTAAAAGCCTATATCCATACTCACTCAAGGGTAGGTGGAGATTCAGAGTCCTTTCCCGGTGGCTCAAATCGCTGGAGCGAAGGGTATCAAGGTTGGAGGAAAGGCTTGGGGATAGCTGTTCGAAGAGGAGTCGACGCTTATATCGCCACACCAGGCGGTAGACTTAAACATTTTAGTTTTAGAGCGTATTATAACGACTATAGATCTAACAGGCCGTTTAAAACTTATGTTTCTACAATTAGTTCGGATATTAACACCTGGAGCAGTCCATGAATTTCAAGAATCTCATAATTGGTTTATATGTAATAACTTTTTTAACTGTTTTCTTCATTTCAAATAAAGCACTAGCCAAAGGTGATCTCTGTCAAAATGACAAATGCTTCGTATCAATTGTTAACTTAATCGCAAATAAAGGCGCTTATCACGGAAATAAAATTATAGTCCAAGGCGTTTTTTTCAGAGGGTAAAGATGCAGCCATTTACCTTGATAAAGGGTCGGCAGAGTTTCTCATCGATCAAAACGGGGTTTATCTTCACCTAAAAGATAGTGAGAAAGATATGAGCTTCTTAAATGGAAAATATGTAATTGCGGAGGAAGTTTTCAATGCTCGGGAGAGAGGTGTTTCAGGTGCTTTTAGTGGGAGACTTGAATCCATAAAGCGAATTCACCCATAAATAATGTTGAATGCTGGACAGTAATAGGTTGAATGGTAGACAAAAAGAGGCTAAAGATCATATTTCTACTGGTTTGTAGTTAAGATCAGCTGTCTTAGGCAATATCCAATCTAGGGGTAAGCTGGTTCGCCCACAGTCAGGGCGGGATAATTTTCTCTAAAGCGGTAAGATATAACGGCGGTAACTTTTCTAACCTGAGAGTTGCTTTCCACTCAGGTGGTAATAATAGGTGGCCAACCAGTGGGATATTGAGAAACACTGGCGTTACAAACTTAGGTTATTAAGACCGCCCTTACGACCCAGTGCCAAGTATCGGTGGATTAAACAAGCTGAATCCAATAAGGATTCTTGGTTCACTAGGGCAACTAGATAATGTAGCTTATGGTGGATCACAAAATAGCCCGCATACGTTACCTTACACTAAGGATAAATATGAAAATAGTGAAAGGAGCATCAGAGTGTCCAATATTTTAAAATTATTTATGGCGTATTTAACTTTAGTTAGCGGAGCCGTGATGGCCGAAAGCTCTAATTGGAATGAATCCAATGTAAAAATTGGAAGGCAGAGCTTTCATATCAAGCTGCCACCAAATGAAAGTAAAGACTTTCCTACCACAGAATCGCTACAGTTTGTAAACTTGACTGATGAAAGGCTGGATGTTGGTGCCCAATCAATAACTGCCATTAAGAAGTATTGGGATTTTAGTGGCGGACTATTACAAGGGGTTCAGGGGGCATTGAATATAAAGGTGAGAGTGAGGAAGGTTCCATCAAGTTTTGAAGGCAGCATCTTCAATGATGCAGACTTAGAGATGTTATTGATGGAAAGGATAAGTAATTCGGGGGTTGACCTTCCATCTCAATGTGTCTACGAAACCATTAACGGTGCCAAATGGATCTCATATAAGCTTACGGGTAACCTGAATTCTACTGATTACGTATTCCCATTAACTGAGAATATCTATATTCAAGTGCAGGCTGATTTTATTACCAACAGTAAAGAAATTAACCCAAAGTGGCTTAACAAAGCACAAAAAATGCTGGTAGATATAGCTTCATCAATGGTGGTAGTCAAAAACGATTGATAAAACGGTAATGGGTAGAGTGGTAAATCTTCTGAAGGTGATACATTTTCCGAGCCACCTGAAATCTCCAATGAGGTAGAGTGGAACAGTATAGTTGCGGAACATATACGGGTTGAGACAAAAGAAAATCGTACCCTAATCGAATTAAATGTCGACCCAGTAAGCCTTTTGAATCCAAATGAGCCTGAATCAGTTTTTATTGAAACTTTGGAGCGGATATCTAAAGGGTGGAATGTTACTAGGGTGGATGAGAGTGGTCATCAATATACAATGAAGCTAGATTTCAAAGAAGGTGGTGCCGTATATTATGTTACTCAAGGAATGAGATTTCAGGGGCCGCCTGGCATAGCTACTGGTGCACCTGATGGTGTATTTGTGGTTAGGTACTCAAAGGATAAGTTTTGGCGCTACCCGATAACCCCAGCACATGAATTTGGGCACTACCTAGGGTTCAGACATCAGCCGAACCCCACAAATTCCATAATGAGTTACAGCGAAGGTCGCCACGTTAAAGCAAGTGACTTATCGCGACTAGCTAATGCATATAAGCAATAAACAATGATTAATAAAATTTTTTTTAGTGTAATCTTGGTCTTAAGTTCTGTTTTTGCTCAGAGTGACGAAGTGGTAAATCAATTTGATAAAAAAGAGTTTATTTCTCACTTAAATGAGGATATGGATAGGTTGTATAGTTTGTCTCAATCAAAGACGTACGACAAAAATTCTTCGTGTAAAGAAGCTGAGATACTGCGTAAATATCTTTTGAAAGACCCTGTTGTAGAAGCGAATAATGCAATAGATAAAGGTGAGCTAAAATACTTGGTTGTCAGTGGACCGCAGTTAGAGATAGTTGCGGATGGGATGCCAGAGACGATAAGTCGGCAGTTAATAAATAGTGGAAAATTTGAAGTTATTGAGGGAGTTGCCGATAGTGTCTCTTGTGGTGAACAGCTTTATCTAACGAGATATACTCATTGGTATATCTATGTATATAACTCGGTTTTGTATATTAATTCTGTGAGTGCTATTCAAGATACACGCAGATAGGGAGATATGAAACACACTCGGGATATCCGGTGCACAGAGATATACCGGAAAAAAGGAAAGACTTGGGCTTTCTTCAAATAGTAATCTTACTGAACCGAAAGAAAGCCCCGGTAGAGCAATCTGCCGGGGCTTTTATTATTATCCGGTACGTGTCTAGCGCCGGGCCTCATACTTCACAATCTGCCTTCCAGCAGCTCGCGGATAATCAAGCGAAGAAGTGCCTTGGGGGTTGTGACCTGATAATCTGGTGTTCGCCTTGGTGCGAGTGCTCTTTAACTCTTTGATTGCATTGGGGTTGTAGCGGAGATAGCGACGGGTTCGCGTCGGAACAACTCTTCTGGCCAGAGTGGCGATAGTTTGTCTGTCGGAGCGAAAAATTCAAGAACTCCACTGGCGAAACAAAAGAGTGGGTACGGTTGGACAGAAATAGACGGCCACCATGTTGCATATTTTGGTGAAGATGTAGTTTCTGATGGGATTGCTGACTTAAAAGCTATAAATGATTTACGCAGCTTGCCGTATCGGAGTGGTGAGGAATTACTGGTTTATAGACTAGATTCAGATGGAGAGCCATATATATCAACAGTGCTCAGCTCTGATGGTGATCAGGTCGACGGAAATGTCTCTAGCTCAGACCCGATGATAGCAATTGCTCATACCCATCCCTTATATTCACGAAGAGATATAGGTCGTTCATATAGAACTCAAAATAGGTTGAATGAAAATTTCGGTCCGGGAGATCACCACAACATTATTAGCAATCAAAAGCCAAATTATTTACGGACCCAGTCGGGTATTATAAAAGTATTGGAAGCAAGATCTGGGAGAATAACTGTGAGAACACTTACTGGTGATGAAGCAGGTAATATTGAACTTTGGGTTAGGCGCAGAGATCAGTAGGGCGAGGCAGAGAATGAAAATTTTTTATTTAATATCATTTTTATCCTTAGTCTCAGTTAGTTTTTTTCGCAGGAAATGCGTGCCAGATCTCCAGATGATCGAATATTATTAATTAAGGTGAATTCTATTTCACAGTTTAGATTTGAGGGGGATCGCTCTATTCCTAGTTGGGTTAACGAAGCACTGTCACCATTACTGTGTGGGCAAGAGGTGTATTTTTCTACAGTGATAGCTGGCGGAGAGCAGCTTAAAAATGTGAAGATTAATGCATTTTTGGATGAATTTTGCGTTTCTCATAAGGAAATTTTATTGAGGCCTTCCATTTACTTGGTGAAGCTCGAGAAGCAATTAGATGGGTTATGGTTGAAAAAATCTAGTTCGATAATTCATAAAGATAAAAATGTAATTTATGTTGATTCACCTGGTTGGCTTTTGTCTATTGAGCAGAATTTAATTTACGAGGTTGTCTGTACAGATAAAGCTTATAAGCTTGAAGGGATTAGATGTTATGAAATTATAGAGTCGATCAAAAACTTCGTAGATTGAAAGAGAACCTGAAGAGCAATAGTTTAAGGTGTTCATGGATTGGGCAGAGTGGTGATGCATCACTAGATCAGTCTGGTTTTCAAAAAGCCAACTTTTCGATTGGTGTTGGTGAGGTCGCAGGCTTGGCAAATTTGGCTAACGAACTAGATGATGATTTTGCTCGAGACGCAAAGCTTCTAAGTAAGTGGATTCGTAAAAATGAGGATCATAAAGATAATGCCCCTCTCCTTGCGGTGCTTGTTTCGATAGGGTACATAGACAGGAAGAATATAGACTCTTACCGCTTCTTATTAGAAAATAACCCATCTAACAATTTGGAGCTGGGAGCAATGACCCAAGAGGCAATGAGAGGGTTAAGGTCTTCTTGGGCAACGAAACATCTTAAAACTGTTGCAAAACAATATGGTGATTTACAGTGGAAATATTTCCCTGGTGGAGGGAAGTTTGACCCTGGAAAACAGCTTAAACAGCAGATGCGAGATATTGTTTATGATAGGACAAACACTTCAGAGGGGAAAATAAAGGTCTATGAAGCTGTTTATGATGTTGTTGAGACAGGAGTAACTAAGTTATGAAAAAGAGATATTTAGGCGCTCTTGTTCTAGCTTTGATTTCTCTGTGCTCTCTGAGTTGGTCATCTGATGATGCCAAGTTGAATAGGATGTGTAAGGTTTTGTCAGAGCTCAGTTCTGAATCAATTGGTGGTGGCGATTGGCTTAAGCCTGAAGGTTCATTTGGCCGTTACTCTAACCTAAAGACTGTTAAATATCGCTCCTCTTTGGTTCCGGTACTTGATAATCAATTGATCTCAGTTGATGACTTAGCAAAATCCAAATTCGACAAGGTGAAGCTTTATTTTTCAGAAAGCACGACAGAAATTCTGATTGCTCCCCTTGATAATTCCCATTTTGATCTTATTGCGAGTGAAATATCTAACATATCTGAAAAGGATGGGGTTAAATTTAGAGGGTTTATTAAAACAAAAACGTTTAGAGAGCAGCTTGACTCCTATCTTACTGGATTGAGAGATGAAACTAATTGTGGTTCAAATCTTTCACAGTCTTGGTCAAAGGTATATGTGGAAGAAATATTATCTTCGTCAATTATGAGTCCGACGAAGGGGAGCTATGCTCAAGTTTTTGGCGATGGGATAGTATTTGACTTGCAGGGAGGTACAGCGTTTGTATCTGTAACAGACGACAAGAAATATATCCTGATGAGCGTGAGTTATAGAACTAGTCGATGATAGCGAGGTGAGGGGAATGCTTAGCCTTGAACCTTAGGTCATATAATGCCCCGGCAGAGTAATCTGTCGGGGCTTTATCGTTATGGACTATCAAGCCTGTTTCTTCAGCTTGGCATTCTCGATAAACGTATCGATCACCTGAATGACCTGTCGCTTGGTGGTGGGGTCCAGCTTCTTTACTGCCTTCCCGTCGGCTTCAAATCATCCGTAAAGGCGCGCCGGGCATTGTGCTTGAGAATCAAGCTTTCCAATAATGCCTTGGCGATCTTCCGTTCCTCTTCATCAAACTGGCTCAGCGCCTCGAACTGTAAGCGCAGGTCGTCGCTCGGGCTGCGGTGATCCTCACCAAACACTAGGTCATCAAGGGTGGTGTGCAGTTCCTTGGCGAGCCTGACCAAGGTGTCCAGGGTAGGCTGGGCTGTCCCTGCCTCGTACCGTTTAATCTGATTGACGTGCAAGTCGATGGCGTTGGCCAGGGCTTGCTGAGTCAGACCGCGCTCTTTACGCAGGGTGGTTAGGCGTTTGACAAATTCCATGGTGAGCAACCAAAAGATTGTGGTGCCCATACTGTACTCCCGGGGTAGCTTCACCCGGGGCTTTACGGATCACGAGCATCTGGACGATGTGGAGTTGATCCATATGAATGGACGGGCCTATGATTATAACCTTGGACGTTTCTTGAGTGTTGATCCGGTGATCCAGAGTCCTGGCAATAGCCAGAGCTTGAATCCCTACAGTTATATTATGAATAACCCGCTGGCAGGGACCGATCCTTCGGGTTATGAGATGGCTGATGAGGTTGATGAAGAGGAAAGCATTGAGGCGCAAGCGGTAGAGGTTGAGTATCAACAGACCGGCAGCCGGCTGACCCGAACAGCGAAAGTTACACAGACTTCAAATGGTTATACGGTTCAGATGGGCTCGACTGCTCTGGGAGGCGCATCAAGTGCGGCAGCTGCGAGCGTGACCTCGGATTTGATGGGGTTGGCTAGTCGGGGGAATACAGGTGTATCTTCTGCTGGTGGTGTAAGTGGGCAGAGTAAAGAAAATAATGTTTACCCCGCAACACAGGGGGAATTAACTGATGAAGAGTTTTCACTTATACAAAAAGATAGATTTGAAGCATCTACTCGAATAAATAATTAATACATGGGTAAACCACCGCCTCTGGCGGTGAGACTTGACAAGGCTCTGCCGTTCCGGCGTGCAGAGTAAAAATATGGCCTCCATGAACCGGCAAGTTCTTTAAGGAGGCCATATGCGAGATTGGCAGTGCCAAGCTCACGTGAAACATTATTGCAGGTACCATGTGGTATTTGTGCCCAAGTATCGAAAGAAAGCGTTATTTGGGGCATTGAGACGTGAGATTGGAGCAATATTCCGAGACTTGTGTCGTCAAAAAGGCATTGAGTTGGTCGAGGGGTACGCAATGAGGGATCACATTCATATGTTGTTAATGATTCCTCCCAGGTTAAGTGTTTCCAATACGGTTGGGTTTCTGAAAGGGAAATCTGCGATCCGGATATTTCGGAAGTACAAGCATGTACAGAGAAATTTCACAGGAAGACATTTTTGGGCTCGGGGCTACTGCGTGAGTACAGTAGGGCTTGATGAGCAGATGATTCGAGAGTACATCAAGAATCAAGAGGTTGAAGAACGCCGGCAAGAGCAGATGCAATTGGCGGGATTGTAACAAGCCCCCTCTGGGGGCTTTCACCATGCCACCCGCTATGCGGGTGGTTGCTGATTTAGGAATTTTCTGTCAAGATTTTTCGCTTTATTTTTTAATGCTCTCACTTTTTAAATGGTCGATAATTATATCGATTTGGGCCTGATTGTCTTTGATTAGTTGGTCCGAATAGTCCTTTAACTTTGGGAGCTTCTTATGCTCAAATATGCCGATAAAAGGCTCTCGAATTTCGATATTTAGATAGTCGTATTCTATCCTCCCTTCTTCAGATAAAGACTTTGCAATTTCCAGTGTATGGAGCTGGTGTGTATCCATTGAGCGCTGCATATTTGTTAATGCATCTCGAAACCAGTTTATTTGTCCCCAGTTTTTCAATGTGTCGTAGTTTGTTGTTGAGCTAAGGAGTCGAGGGCTGCCAGCACCTAATACCAGGATGTAATAATTTTTATCGGGAAATTCGTTGATAACATCTCGAAGAATCATACTGGCCGGGTTGTTCATAGCTATAGCTGCATCTGCAAACACACATTGGGATTCGTTTTCCGATTCTGCAAATTCAGGCTCACAATGCTGGATACCTTCATCTTCTGAATAATTGAATACGACAGGCGGAAAAGCAGTTTCAGCACTTACCGCAGCTGTCATTAATTGATAAAGCCGATCGGTGGGGAGATAATTAACTGTCTCACCTTTGTTCTTGAAAAGATGTATCTGTCCGTCCTTTAAGTTTAAAGAAGGAATGATTACGTAGTTCTCAAGTTCAGTAAAGTTAAGGTCTTTAGTATAATGTTTTTCCATTACCTCATGTAATCGGCTGCCAAAGTAAGAGGGTGAAAACAGACCGCCTGCGGTTAGGAACTTGTGATACCAAGGGGGAGAGAAAAGGTAATTTACTTCGTTCTCATAGATATCAACCAGATAGTCGAGATGGGATAGCTTTTGCCCGTTTCTGCTGGGAATAGCTTCATCAGGAATATTGAGGCCTGTTGCGATAATGGCTCCAGTGGAAACCCCTGAAAAAACGTCGAACACCTGATCAAGGGGCTTCCCTAATTTGTCTTCAATATACTGCAGTACATGTAGAGGAATTAAGCCTCTGACTCCTCCGCCTGCTACGACGAGGATATTAATCGTGTCTTTTTGCTGGAGATAATCGGTATTGTGAGTAAGATCATACGTGACCGACTCTCGGGGGAATGTGGTTGTTTGCGTAAAAAAATTGTTATAAACGTAGGCGAAAAAAGCATAACCAACAGCAAGATACACAAGTGCAATAATAGTCTTTTTGAAAGAGGCGTTGAACTTACTTGCCATGTTGTACCCAAAACCATCTATTCCTTATGGGTTTTGACTTTTTAAAGACAAACTCCCAAAGGTATATTAACTTTTATTTTATATCTTCAAAGACTGAATGGTAATAAAACAAAATCTATAAGAAATATAGTAAGGAGTTTACGCGGAGCTTAAGTAGAAAGTGTAATTGTTCTAGGTGGTGGTGACTTGTCTCGAAATCCGACGCTGGTAAGCTCCGCCTTTCTATTGATATAGTATATGCAATGATATCTAGCGGAAGTAATGCAGCTAGATTATGTATCTTGGTTTTTGAAATTAATGTGTTTGGATTGTAACAACTAATTCATGCGGTCTTGCAGCAAATGAAACAGCGTGGTAGTGGAGCTATTGTCCAGATATCAAGTATTTTGGGGGAATTCGTATTACCTTTTCTTGGCTCATATAATACTACCAAGCACGCAATAGAGGGAATCGGAGAAAACTACCGCGTGGAGCTGGCTCAATTTGGCATTCAGTCTCTGATTGTTCAGCCTGATAAACATTCATTTAGAACAACTGTTGATGGTACAGGATTAAATTCCATAATTGGGAAAATTAACAAGGCCACAGAAGAGCCGATGCAAGAAATTTATTCAGCTTATGGGATGAGCAATATGTTCTAGATTAAGTAGCTTTGCTAATATAAATAATTGCTTGGCACTTCAAAGAGCAAGTTGATTTTTAGCGGGTTTGTGAGGTGCTTATTTGTATAAGAGTTAATTTTTTAATGGCTGCTTTCAGAGTTTCCATTTTAGGGTTGTTTGCTTAAAGTAATTGCTTGCATGGAATGCTATTCCGAAATAAGGCCATTTAATATACGCATATATTCATTAACAAATAAATCAATACTATGTCTGCTAATCAATGGTTCACAATACCCAAAAACAAAGACCGAATTACGGTAAGTGGTAAAGGTAGCAGCCATTAATGGGTTAATACCGTTAGTTAGAGTGATCATCGGCATCTGAATTTCAAAATACTCCATTTCATCGGCTAAAAGAGGTATGCTGCCTGCGTTGGATACAATAATCCCTGCTGGAAAGGACTTTTGTTGGGCTGTTATCTCTGAAGCCATATGAGTTATATCGCTCATCGTATAGTCTGAGCTGAGATTTTTTGTCATAGGCCTCTGCTTGAGCAGTACCGAAAAGATTTGCTTTTGTAGCATTTTGGCAACATCAATAACATTGGCAGACTCTATATTGGGGGGGAGCTTCAAGCTAGCGGTTTCGGAAAAGGCTCCAATATGCCCTATGGGAATGTTCGGGGAGCATAGCCCTCTGGCATCCATCGATAAAATTACTTCTGTTAATTTTTTGTCAATAGGTACTGCTCGTGCAGCAATAGATGCAATGGCACAGTAGATTGCAGTAATTTTTATGCCGTTACTCTTGCCCCAATTAGCGAGTTTTTTAGTTCTTTCTGGCGACATAAGATATGAAATTGCACAGGACTTGCGCTCATTGGGAGCGGCTTGCTTTTCTACCAGCCAGATGAAATCGTCAATGTTCTTATGTTCAACTCCCTTTTCTCCAAAATATCCAGCTGACTCTAGCTGGCTCGCAATGCTTTCTTGTAGTGGAAGTGACTTGGCTTGTTTAAGTGTTTCGTTAGATTGCAGGAATTTGTCTAAATTTGAAAATATAGATCATTACTGATCTGCCATCAAATGCTGCATGTATATTGATGACGGAAATCCACTCTACGAGACCTTCTTTATTGAGGTATAGCTTTATGCTGTATACATATTTTTCACTGTCCAGGCAGTTTATGCCGTGAACTTTAAACTCATCCTCTAAATTGAGAGTGTCACTAACTTGGCTTATATTTAATGGGATATCATTAAAGTCAACGTCGCAAATCCAGCGAAGTTTTTCCCCTCTTTGGATACGAGCGCGTAGAAGAGGGTGGCGTTTGTGTAGGTACTCTAATCCTGTGCGTAAAGTGTCAACACTTAACGATTTGCAGACTCTAATGAAAGAAACAAATTGTAAGCCACCATAGGAGAGCCTTGTCATCTCTATAAATAAGGCCTCTTGTGGGCCAAGTTCTCGAGATGGAGTTTCTAAACTCATAAAAGACACCGATCAAAATATCGACGATCTTGATTATTTGGGGTCAGAGCAGCATGAGTGCCGCATTCGGGAATGTATCCTGAGTTGCTGTCAAGGATAGTATTACTCCGCAATTGACTACTTCAGTGCACCAAGCTGCTTTAGGAATCCATATTTATCCCAAGTGACCCAAGCTTCGACTATTTTGCCGTCCTGAATCTTGGAGAATTCTACGGCATCCCAGGTGATTGTTTTTTTGGTTGGAGATTCCCCCATAAACGAGCCGACATGATTAGCGCTGACTGTAACATGGGTTGCGACTAAATCTCCTTCAGCTACTTGCTTGGTACTGACCGCCTTGATGTCTTTGAAAGCCTTGTGAAACTTAGCCACCTCTTCTTCAAATTGTTTGAGGTTACGCTTTTGTGGGCCTGCGCTATCCGTTGTCGCAGAATCCAGGTTGTTTATATAGTTAGGAGATAAAATTGTCTTGGGATCTATCTTATTGCCGCTTAGCCACAACCCCACAGCTTGCATTGCGAGTTTTTTATTCTTTTCTAAGTTATTTGGCTGTGCCGCCACCAAATTGGTGATACTGAATAAAAGGGCTGTTAAAACCAAACAGGAAGCTCGTTTGAACATTTGATAGATTCCTTTCTACATAAATTAGGGTGTGTTTCAGGACGTCTTGTAAACGACATTAAAAATGAGTAAAGAATTGTGTCATCTCCTATTATGGACACATATTCCATAAGGTGAATCGATATTCAGGTAGTTTGGCAAGCTGTCCATCTTTAGACTTTACTGGATTAAAAGTATGCCGCTAAAATTGATGTTTCAGATTAGCAACAGAGTATTTATACGAGGTGAGTAATAGAGATGCTGCTGCCAGCATGGTACCTGGCAGCAGGTTATACGGCTGACCTAAAAACTTAGCATCTCCCGTAAGCGAGTAGCGGGGCGTCTTGCAGCCTCAATTTCTTTTCCATCGGTCATTGTTATTAGTAGTCCGCTGTTGACCCATGGTTGAATATCCTGAATAAAATTCAGGTTTATGATTTGCTGGCGGTTGGCGCGAAAGAAAATCTCAGGATTTAAACGCTGCTCAATTTTGGATAATGATTTATAAATGAACGGTTTGTTGTTATCAAAGAATACTTGAGCATGATTTCCACAGTTTTCAAAATAACGGATATTTCCTATTTCTATTAGCCAGCAACGCTCTCCGTCCTTGATAAAGATCTTGTTGTTGGTGTCTAGGTAGTTCGATGAGTGATTATCATCCTGTAAGGAAGAGTTACTTAGTGTTTTGTTAAGGGCCCGCTTTAATTTTTCCGGGTTGATCGGCTTGAGGAGATAGTCTAAAGCGTTGACTTCGAATGCTTGTATGGCGTATTCGTCATAAGCCGTTGTGAAAATAACTTGGGGTGCAGTTTCAAGCTGTTCTAGTATATCGAAGCCTGTCCCATCTGGTAGATTAATGTCTAAAAAAAGTAAGTCTGGTTGTTCTTTTGAAATCAGAGAAACTGCCTGCTCACAATCTTTTGCCTCTGCAACTAAGTTAATATTTTTGTGAGGCTTTAACAGCTCTCTCAATTCATTACGAGCGAGTCTGGAATCTTCAATAATAATGGCTTTCACTTATTATACCGCCAACTGTAAAGATGAAGTAGGAATATGGCATTGGGCAATAACTTGCTGCCCTTGTTGCCTTATCTGGAAGGATGTGTTGTTACCATATTGAAGAGTCAATCGTTTTTGTATATTTGCTAGTCCCAACCCGGTATTTTCATTTTTCTTTTTGCTAAGCTTCGTTTCTGTAGGTGCGTTTAGCTCTAACGTCCCTGGGTTAGCTACCGTGATGACTAGGTGTTCCTCTTCATGGGATACTCTTATGGTTACTTCACCGCCATGCTTGGACTTTTCAATTCCGTGGCGTATCGCATTTTCTGTGAGCAGTTGGATAATAAGAGGAGGGATTCGTTCTCCCATCAACTCTGGATCAGTTATCAACTTGAAAGTCAAACGATCTTCATATTGTATTTTGAGGAGGTCGATATATTGACAAACAATTTCCAGCTCATCTCTGAGTGGCACGGTTTTCTGTTTATGTGCCATCAATGTATATCTCAGTAGATCAGAGAGGTTTGTCAGCATCGTTCTTGATTTAGTAGCATCCTCAAGAATTAAGGCCCGAATATTGTTTAGTCCATTGAATAGAAAGTGTGGGTTAAGCTGCCCCATAAGCGCTGCCATTTTAACCTCATTGAGCTGTAGGTTAAGTTGAATGGCTTCCTGTTCAGCTTTGAGTAAACGGTCTTGATTAACCGCTGTAACATAAATTAGGGTCCAGCTTACTAATAAAATAGTCATGATAAGCCAGTTGCCAAGCACGTTGTGCCAAATTGAGTCGGGAGTGGTATATCCCATTAAATTATAATATGAGAATAGAAAAATAACTGAAATATAGGCACAGGTAAATGCAAGTGAGATTGAGGATAGAAAGAAGTAGGGCCACTGATGCCTCCAGTTTTTATCTAAGAGGTCAAAGCGATAAATCATTTCCCGAATGATTAGTGTTAAAGCTCCGCAGGTTAATAACAGGGTGAGTGCGTGTATGGCGAGCTGCTCGAAATTTTCATCGGTAAGTAACCCGCGAGAAATGGAGTTCACTAGGGCGAATATTAGCCAGCCGCCAAAATGATACGCTAAGAATTTTGTCGTAGGTGCAGGGGACTTCAGTAACTTCATAAATTAATACATGTTAATAAAATGGCCCCTTGTTCTGGGGCCACAGAGTTTAGTTGAAATCAGAATCTCTCATTCAGCCAGGTTGACATCGTCTCGAGGGCAATAGGGGAAAAGGTTTCCTCTATTTCCGCATACTCGGCATAGCTACCGGTTTCGGCTGTTTGAAAGAGATGATTCATTTTATTGAGTTCAATAATTTCATAATCCTTATGATTGGATTTACTCAACACCTTTTCTATGTTGCCCAAGTTCATTTCCGCATCAACTTGAAAATCCAGTGAGCCGTTAAGAGCCAAAATAGGACATTTTGTACCCTCTAAATAGGGCTCAGGGTTGAAGTTCAATGCATAACGAAACCAAGGGGTGGAATACTGTTTCTTAAGTACCTCAACTTGAGCTTCCAGTTTGCCTCCTTCCAAGCCTTCGAGTTCAACAGTCTTATAGAGATATTGGTGCAACTCATCACTGATAGTTCCCCCAATGGGAAGATGAGCAAATTGTTCAAAAACAATTTTATCAAGCTTGCGTAACTCTTGTAGGTTTTTCTCAGTTACACCGCTGTGTTTTCTATCCCTGTGCCACTGGTCGAAAAAGAGCTCTTGTAGTTTAACCCCTGGACCGCCGAGAAGAATTGTAAACGCAATATCATCACGACTGCTGGCTACCATGGGGGCTATCATCCCCCCCTCGCTGTGCCCAATCAAGCCCGTTTTACCCTTGGGGAGATCGTTACGACTGTTCAGATAATCCACAATTGCACTGGTATCATTGGCAAAATCTTCGGTAGTTGCCGTGGAGAAACTCCCGGTAGAGTCACCAATTCCTCGTTCATCATAACGCAATACGGCGTACCCTTGCCGGGTTAAATAGTCGGCAATTACCGCAAATGCTTTATGGCCGAATGCGGTTTCATCTCGGTCTTGTGGCCCCGAACCACTAATCAGGATCGCAGTAGCTTTTATCCTTGAGCTTGGTTTGGTCAATGTTCCAGAGATTATATTATTTGTGATTGTACTTTTAAAACTTACCTCTTCAACAGTATAGGGATAGGGGCCTGTTGGTATTTGTGGACGGTTATCCGGTTTAGTAGTATTTATCTTTCTGAAGTTAAGAGTTTGTGACTTCCCTTGAGTAAATGATCCGAACATAAGCTCAACTACTGGGTTGTACGCCCCCTCGTAGCTGAGTCCTAAGTCTTCAATTTCGAAGGATATGTTGTTGCCGCTAATGTCCAAGGATGACATCTCTATGCCATAGGCATTTTGTGAAGGGCTATCCAGTACGCCCGTCCATTTATCGTTATCCTGATCAAAATGGAGGACAATCGGAAGTATCTTGTCGTTATCTGTTTGGATAGTGGCCTTCCACTCTCCATCAATGCCACCAGCACTTGCTGTAGTAGAAAACAGGCCGGCGGCTAAGAAAAGCGTCTTTAACTTTGCGTTTGTCTTTGAAAATCTAGTTTGAATATATCGCATAACTATTCTCTCTGTGTTCACCTGCTGAATGCTTGCCATCTTAGAGGAATCTTATTCTTCTGGATTAAAATTAGGATAAGTGGCGAATAGGGCTGCTGAAAGGCGAGGAAGTCTTGACTACCCTTTGTTTAGTTAGGCGTGGGGCAAAGGTATATTACGTCATCAGATAGAGGCGACTTATCCTGATAGCTGGGACGGAGAGACTAACTAACAGTGCGGATTGTACCTATGACGAGCACGGAATCGCCTATATACGTTGGTAAAAAATTTGGCCATTACTGGGGGTATGTATGTAAGGCAAGAGTTGTTTCGGAAATAACTCTTTGGAAGATGGTCTTTCGGTGCCAATGAGTCCATGGGTGCTGCCCATTTATGGGCAGCACTGCGAGATGAAGCGTTTACTGTAGAATCACACCTACGTTTGCGTTTCCGGTTTGATTGGCAAAAGCAGATTGCGCATCGCCAATTTGTGTTGTTGTCTGGGCGTTACCCACACCATTTTGGTAAGTTTGAGCGGAAGAACCAATACCTGTTGCCGTAATATTGGCAAAGTTGGAAGTTCCGAGCTGCTCAGTCAGTGCGTAGTGATCTGAACCCGTCTGGTTATGAATGGCAACATTGTTGTCGCCAATTTGCCAGAGACTGCTCTCGTGATCATCGTTGGTTTGAATCACATTAAGGGTATTGGTAGTACCGTCCTGATATGAGGAGGAGTAGTTGGAGTCTCCATTGACTTGATTGTGGGTCGCCAGGTTGGAGTCGCCGAGCTGATCTACATAGACTTCACTATTTGACGTCAGTGTTTGGGTAACAAATGCAGTTTGGTTTACCCCAGCTTGAGTCACCACAATAACATCATCGGTACTATTGGTTTGAGTTAAGGTTGCACTGTGGCCATCCCCATCTTGGGTAATGGACATGGTGCTACCGTCAACAAATGACTGGAGAGTGAAGACGTACTGATTGTTGTCTCCTTGATTGATCTCGATATAGGCGCCTACAGAGTTATCCTGATAGGACTCGGCGGTATTCATATCGCCAGTTTGGTTATGAATAATCGTGCCACCATCACTGTTAGCGGATTGCTCCGCATAGCTGGTGTTGTTATCACCGATCTGAGTTTGATCGATGGTATTGTTTGTGGCGGTTGGATCACTTTGATCAGCTGTTGCAGTGTTCCCAAGACCTTCTTGGTAAACCGTTGCAGTATTGGTGTCGGCGATAGCGCCCTGGCTAATGATTGCCAGGGCAATACTGGCGGCTAGAGGTGCAATATTCTTCATCAGTAACTCCTTTAGTGATGAGACTGTACGACCAATGTCGTTTTCCATTGCATTTCAAGGTTGAGGTCGTATCAATCACCGCTCATTAGCCTGATCGTCAGAATTTGGCCGACAATCTGGCACGTACTCCTTGTGAATGGGGTTGATACAAGTATGAGTTTGATAGATGGCCTAGATAGGCGCTATGAGAGGTAAGTGCTGATTTAGTGGGACATTAGTTTAATGGGAGGTTTTACTTATTGTCGGTGTGAAATTCTTGCTGAAGAAAGCTTGATAGAGGACTGCCGGTAACAATGTATGAATTAACTTAAAAGGTATTCTATTGCTCAAATGATAGTCATTGAGAGAAGGCGATACAGAGCTTGATTATCGCCTTTAGTTTTGAGTTATTTAGGGTTTAATTTATTCTAAACATGAAGGGTCACGGGTAACAAAAGTATTACCTATCCAAGTGTTATCAGTGCAAGTTGGATCGTTGGGTGAGTAAAGGTCAAAGATCCCATTGTTTAAGGAGGAGTTAGATAAGACGGTATTACCGTCGGCGCTTCCACTTTCAATAGATATTCCGTAGTCATTGTTATCACTTACACTATTTACACTAATGGTGTTGTTATCAGCGCTCTCAACCCTGATACCTGTCACGTTATTTGTCACTACATTTTGAGAAATGAGATTAGAGTTGGAATCTATCTCAATGCCAACGTCTGTACTGTTATCAATAACATTCAATATAAGGATATTTGAACGACCATCGGGATCGAAATCAACACCGTCACCACCAGCATTTGTGATTATATTGCTAGTAACATTGTTTGAGATTCCCTCTAGATATATTCCATCTCCACCGGTGCTATCGATAGTATTTCCGATGATTTGGTTATAATTAGCGGGATCTTCAGTTTCTATACCATTTCCGGAGGTTACGCCATCAGATTGTATCTGGATGCCGGTGACAAAGTTACTATCGCTTGAAATAAGTACTCCTACTCCATCAGGATCATCTATATCAACACTTGTAACATAGTGGGACCCATCGTCTTGTAACATAATAGAGTTGTTACAGTTATCGATAACTCCAGAGGTTAAACTAGCAGATAGGCCATTTAGGAGTATGCCGTCGTCTGTTGAGGCAGAGCACGTAACAGTAAATCCATCCATATCAAGTCCGCCCAAGGGACCGGTAATTGTTAGTGCGGGATTAGTGGCACAGACTAAGTCCTGAGTCAGTGTTTCTTGGGAGGTAATGGTATCTCCACAGCTAACAGCATAGCTTTCGAAGGAAATTGCTATTCCAGCAGCGGGCAAAAGAAAATAGGCAAGGGCTAATTTTAGTTTTTTCATACTTTCCATTCCTTGTTCGCGGTTGTTATGTTATTGAGGGTGATTCATTTTCTATGGTTAGATTGGATGAGTGCGTAAGCTGGGCTAGAGTTACTTTTACTATTATTAGCTTTTTTATTTGTTTTCGATAATATTTAATTTAAATTATGGCTTTGATTTTAAAACCCATTGTAAATATTGAATCTTACTTTCAGTAAGGTTTATGGGTGTCTGGAACTTTTGCGTAATACTTTTTTTCTGGTAGAAGTCAGTTTTAGCTTTATCCCATTAGTGCTGGCATGGTTGTAATTTGGGGGCTATGAAGATGTGAGTATTGATTTCACTCTCAATCCGTTATCGGGGAGTATTAGCTACGAATGATTGCTAAGAGATTCTTTACTTTTTTATACTTTATAAGTAAGCAATATACCGCTCGGCTATTGCTTAACTAGATAATTTTATGGATTTAGTTTGGCAAAGCCTCAATCCAAGCAGTTAGGGTCATTAATGGTAGAACTATTGCCAATCCAGTTGTTCGAAGATGTGCAGTTCGGATCATCAGGGGAGTAAAGGTCGAATATACCATTGTCATTGGCTGTATTAGATAAAATGTTATTGAATTCTGCGCTAGTTCCCTCGATCACTATGCCATAGTCAATGTTATTGTCAGCTTCATTGCTGCTTACGGTATTGCTGTCACTGTTGTTGATTCTGATTCCAGTGGTGCTGTTCGATATACTGTTTTGGGATATGAGATTTGAATCTGAACTTACATATATTCCCACATCTCCATCGCCATTGAGAGTGTTGAGTATTCTCGCTTTACTGTCACTGATTATAGTGTTAAGTAGGATTAAGTTGCTCCCTCCATCAGAATCAAGAGCTATGCCAAAATCACCAGGGTTAAGAATTTCATTTCCGGTGACTGTATTGCTTCGCCCCTCTATATATATTCCTGAAAATCCCGGGAACTCTAGAAAATTTCCAGTGATCTGATTGAGGCTTGCGGGATTAGCTGTTTCTATGCCTATTGCATATTGCGTACCATTAAAAGGTATCACGATGCCGGTAACAAAATTACTGTTACTTTCAATACGTACGCCCACACCTACAAGGTTATTAATCTCAATATCACTGACAAAATGAACACCATCTTCCGTAAGTGCTATTGAGTCATTGCAATTGTCTATTACACCATTAAATAGGCTTGCAGCTAGGCCTGTTAGATAGATGCCCTCATGTAATGGTTCTATACAGGTAACAGTAAATCCATTTAAGTTCAGCCCGCCACCGGGGCCGTCGATTGTGAGGGCTGGATTGGTTTCGCAAGAGAGATCTTCTGTGAGGGATTCCTGGGTAGTAATCGTGTCGCCACAGCTCACAGCAAAACTGTTTGAGGCTAAAGGTAATCCAAAGGTTGGTAGCAGGGATAAAAATAGCGTTAGGCTTGGCTTCTTCATGGGGGGCTCCCAAGATAATGAGTCTATTATTTACTCTAAAGTTTTCTTTCGATTAGTAATTGATAGGTGATGCCAAGTGGTATTTTATAGGGTTTAACCAGTTTGTTTTTGGTTTGTTAATAATATATATAAATTAAAGGTGCGGATTTAGTGTCCATTATAAATATAGGTTTATAAATGGCGCATGATATTTTATGTGGGCTCAGGTCTTAGCTTGAAATCTGTTCTCCTATATTGTCCATGCTTAAAGTGAATATAAAAAGGGCCAGTCAATGACTGGCCCTTTTTAACGCTTTGGTGTTATTCAACCGAAGACCTAATCAAGTAGTCAAATGCGCCCAGCGAAGCAGTTGCACCTGCACCCATAGAGATCACTATCTGTTTGTAGGGGACAGTGGTCGCATCGCCGGCGGCGTAGACGCCGGGGACTGAAGTTGCGCCGCGCTCGTCGATCACGATTTCGCCCATGCGATTCATCTCTATATCGGTTTCGTTAAGGAACTCCGTATTGGGTACCAGGCCAATCTGTACGAAGACGCCTGCCAGGTCGAGTTGCTTGTTTTCACCACTCTCTCGATCGGTATAGGCCAGGCCGTTAACTTTGTTGCCGTCGCCGAGGACTTCGGTGGTTTGCGCATTGACGATAATATCAATGTTATCCATTAACTGAGCCTTGCGTACCAGCACCTCGTCTGCACGCAGTTTATCGGCGAACTCCAGTACGGTGACGTGCTCGACGATTCCGGCGAGGTCGATCGCTGCTTCGATGCCCGAGTTGCCGCCACCGATAACAGCTACGCGCTTACCTTTAAAGAAGGGGCCGTCGCAATGGGGGCAGTAGGCTACGCCCTTGGTGCGGTACTCCGCTTCGCCAGGTACCCCCAGTTCTCTCCAGCGGGCACCGGTAGCCAATACTACAGAGCGGCTGGATAGGGTAGCACCGCTTTGTAGTTTGATATCTACCATTTCGTTGCGTCGCAAGTTGGCTGCGCGTTGATCGGTAATGATATCAACACCATACTCTTTTACGTGTTGCTCAAGGCTGGCTGCGAGCTTGGGGCCCTCGGTATAAGGTACAGAGATAAAGTTCTCGATGCCTACGGTATCCATTACCTGGCCGCCGAAGCGTTCTGCCACTATGCCAGTGCGAATGCCTTTGCGAGCGGCATAAATAGCAGCCGCTGCGCCCGCTGGGCCACCCCCTACCACTAAAAGATCGTAGGGTGCTTTTTCATTCAGTTCTTCAGCTTTACGCTCGGCTGCGCCAGTATCCAGTTTTCCAACAATCTCTTCGAGGGACATCCTGCCTTGGCCGAAGTGTTCACCATTGAGGTAAACCGCAGGTACAGCCATAACATTGCGCTTTTCAACTTCCTCCTGGAACAGGCCACCGTCGATCATTTCGTGGGTGATGTTTGGGTTGAGGGTTGCCATCAGGTTCAGCGCTTGGACAACATCCGGGCAGTTTTGGCAAGAGAGGGAGATATAGGTTTCAAAGTGGAATTCACCCTTCAGGTTTCGTACCTGCTCCAGTAGCTCCGGGTCTGCTTTTGAGGGATGGCCCCCCGCTTGCAATAGTGCCAGTACGAGTGAGGTAAATTCATGTCCCAGGGGAATACCGGCAAAGCTAACCCGGGGTTCCTCTCCGGCAGGGGCGATGGCCATACTCGGCGTGCGCTTGGCTTGACTCTGCTGTGCAGTAATTTTGTTGGAGAGTCCGGAGATTTCATCTACCAGCGCCTCCAGCTCTTTGGATTTTTCACTGTTATCTGTGGACACACGAATCTCGATCGGTTTGACGATATTCTGCAGGTAAGTGTCCAGTTGTTTTTTCAGGTTTGCGTCCAACATCGGTGTGTCCTTTCTCTAACAATTTAAGGCTTGGTTGTGGCCCACCTTTTGATGGGCCGGGTCAGAGGTATTTGGGTTAAATCTTTCCTACCAGATCTAGGGAGGGGGCTAAGGTCTCTTCGCCTTCTTTCCACTTGGCCGGGCAGACTTCACCGGGATGAGCGGCGATGTACTGGGCAGCTTTGATCTTGCGCAACAGCTCGCTGGCATCGCGGCCGATTCCGCCGGCAGTGATCTCGACAATTTGGATACGGCCTTCCGGGTCGATTACAAAGGTGCCGCGATCGGCTATGCCTTCTTCCTCGATCATCACACCGAAGTTGCGGGTGATGGTGCCGGTGGGGTCGCCGATCATCGGGTATTGGATTTTGCCGATGGTGTCGGAAGAGTCGTGCCAGGCTTTGTGGGTGAAGTGGGTATCGGTAGATACGGAGTAGATCTCAACGCCCAACTTCTTGAACTCTTCATAGTTGTCCGCCAGATCGCCCAGCTCAGTGGGGCAGACGAAGGTGAAGTCTGCGGGGTAGAAGAAGAATACGGCCCACTTGCCTTTAACGTCGGCGTCGCTGATATCGAAGAAGTCGCCGTTTTGATAAGCCTTGGCGTTAAAGGGTTTCAGCTGGGATTCGATGTAACGTGACATGGATAGCTCCTTATTTATCACTGTCTTGTCGGTCGTTGTTTGGAAGTGGGATCAATACTATCGGTCGATGCTCTTTGATAAAAATTATTAATGTAAATGCGTGTGATAGCTTTTGGCAATCGTTGTTGGCTATTTGATTGATTGGGTGTTTAGCCGCTATTTAATGGCTTTGGCAAAGCGACAGCCGTTAGGTGAAACCTTATCGGTGCATCCTGATGTCTATTGAGCCGCAAAGACGACATATAGATGTGTTGATCGCGGTCCATACCCTCAGGCATCAAAAAAGAGTTGAGTCGTAAATCAGCGCACATTAGCAATAAGTTAGAAGTGCAAGCCCGGTTCTGATGATCTGGGTAGTGCCAGCGGATGTGAGGTTAAATGTTGCCGCTATGAATCAGTATGTGGTGCATGTCACGGTGGTAGGTGTCGGTCTGCCTGGGGAGTCAATCGGATGGCTGCATTTGTCTCAGCTAATGAATATGCGAAATGTAGTGGTGGATGCGATTGTTGAAGAGTATTGGCTTTCCAGTGATGTCGAGTCATCTGAAAAAGGGATGGTTTTCCGAAACGAGATGGCAAGACTTAAAGCTCAGTATGGCGATTTCAAAACTTATTCCTCGGTGGCGCAAATACCTGATGCGCATCCCTCCTTTAAAAATTTGGTTGTTATCTCGGTGAGGACTCCACTCGCGAAGGGGATTTTTAAATCGGTAGTTAATAAAGGATATAGGAATATATACCTTGAAAAACCAGGTGCAGACTCGCTGGAAAAACTGCGTGAAATGGAAAGGATTGCCGACAGGAATAATGTAAATGTTGTTGTTGGCTATCAAAAGCATATCGCAAATTACGTGGATAGAGCCGAGAGGCTTAACGAGCAATGGAAGTTGAAGTCCAGGAGTGTCGGATTCATTCATCACAACCCGCATCCGGAAGCCAACCTGGAAAGCATTTTTAGGCAAAATTCCGAGGGTATGCTGCTCAACCAGTGTTGCCATGAACTTGAACTCTGTATAGCAAAGTGGAACCTTGCTCTTCACAACATTACTGATGTAGTGGTGAACCGAGATGAAACCGTGCAGAAGCGCTTCGGTGATATCGAGGACTTCAAAAAGCTGTCTTTTACGCTAAAAACTAATCTTGGAGTGAGCTTCTCTTTTCTGGCCACCCGTTGTGAAGGCGTCGAAAATTGCATAGTGATGCGAAAAGGCCTTCGAGGTGACCCTGTTTTTATTCGGCAGGCCATGGAAGATGTGCTTGATCGGGCACTTGAGCTTACTAGAAAAGAAAAGGGAGGGATGTGGTATTGCTACTTGTTTGAGCGAGATTATCGCAATCTGAAGCGGCTGTTTATTGAATCCATTCTAGATAGCGATGATGAGAAATACTTGAGCCTGCCGCGACTGCTTCATGCATGTGGTGTTCTCGAATTAGCCGCAGGGATAGAGCCCAGTATTAAGGCTCAATTAAGAGAAGATGAAAGCCATCATTCTATCGTACAAATTTCAGATACTATTTGTCAGGCTCCAACAAACCAAAGAATCTGGTACCACCATGGACCCTTTAATCCTGGTAATAAATTCCTTATAGAACTCCTAAGACCGCCGCAGAACAGAATTATTTGTTGTGTTGATGACAAGGTATGGGAACTCTATGGGAAGGGTATTACCGAGTGGCAAGAGTCCATGGGGGTTGAGTTCATCCCGATAGTTATGAAGGGTGGCGAACAGTCAAAAAATATTAATAGTCTTATCAGTATGATTGATGAGATATGGAAGGCAAACCCTCTTCGTTACAGGGAGCCAATCTTAGCTATGGGCGGAGGGGCGGTAACCGATACGATTGGGTTTGTCAGTGCGGTGTGGCGACGCAATACACCCTGGATACGTATTCCAACGACTCTAATGGGAATGATTGACTCCTCTATCGGCATTAAAGTCAGTGTGAACCACAATATTAAGAATGGGATTGGTGCTTTTCATTGTCCCTTGCATACCATTATTGATCCCTCCTTCTTGAAAACTAATCCACAGCGGGTATTAAAAAGTGCGATTGGTGAAATGATTAAGGTTGGAGTGGTATTCAACAAGGATGTGCTCGATACCTTGTCAGCTCAGGGTGCCACTCTGTTGGAAAACAGTTTTTTAGAACCTGATGGCCTGCCGGGAGATGCATCCTATAAACTGCTGATAAATTGTATTGATGCCATGCTGGATAGTATTGCGGGAGACTTAAAAGAAGAGAACTTATCCAGACCAATGGACTTTGGACATACGTTATCCCGCTGGTTGGAGCGTGATGAGGCTTTTAGGTTGATGCATGGTGAAGCTGTGGGCATTGATTGCCTGTTTACTTCGCTGGTAGCTGAAAAAATGGGATTGATATCCAAGGCAGACATTGAGTTACTATTTGGAATTTACGTACAGCTGGGTCTTGCAGCTAGCGTCAAAGGGCTGAGCCTGGATGTATACAAGACGGCAATAAAACAGATCTCGATTCATCGCTCCGGTACTTTGCGAGCGCCTCTCCCAGCCCCTCTAGGAAACTGTATTTGGGTCAATAAGATAGAGGCGAACCATCTGGAAAGCGCTTGGTATGACCTGCAAGAAAGGCTTACTCGTCATCCAGAGCTCATATTGGATCCTGATGAAATAGCAGAGGAGGAGTATTTACCCAAGCAATTAGACTTGACCAGTCATCAAAGCGCTAAAAAACTACCATTGAGAAGGCTGCGCTGGGGATTTATAGGCTGTGGAAGAATAGCAAATGATTTTGCATTAGTCCTCGATTACCTGGATTCCTCAGAAGTGTTTGCTGTAGCTTCCAGGGATTTTAATAGGGCGAGAGAGTTTGCGAATAGTCATGGAGCAAGTAGGGCTTATGGCAGTTACCTGGAACTTGTTTCTGATCCTGATATTGACATTGTCTATATTGCAACTATCCCCGAGTTACACCGACAACATGCTGAATTAGCATTAATGGCAGGTAAGCCTGTTCTTATTGAAAAACCTCTGGCGTTAACAGTTGAGGATGCTGTAAGGATTAAAGAGCTTGCCAATAAAAAACAGCTGTTTTGCATGGAAGGGATGTGGATGAGATTCTTCCCTGCTATTAAATACTGTAGAGATATTATTAGTCTTGGAAATATAGGTAAGGTAAGCCAGCTTCGTGCAGATTTGAGCTTTGACCTGCGTAAGGATGAAGGGTTGCAGTCTCCAAAATGGAAGGTGGGAGCTGGTATGGATGCCGGTGTGTATCCTGTCCACACGGCGCTGATGGTATTGGGTAGGGGGATATCAGACCTGGAGTTCTCTGGGGTGCTGGATAACTACGGTTTCCAGGAGGATGGTGCCGGACTCATTTATGCGCACTTCGATAGTGGATCAACAGCTGTAGTTTCCTGGAGTCATCTGGTTGAGGGTGCGGAAGAGTTGGAAATCTATGGCACAGAAGGGCGGATAAAAGTGTTTGCCCCGGCACATTGTCCAACTAGGGTGTCAGTGACGCGGATCACTGGTGATCGAAGGACAGATAATGAGACTAAGTTGTACGAATTCCCATTACCGAGAATAAGAGGCAGGTTTAATTATCCAAATTCTGAAGGGCTTTATTATGAGGCACAGGCTGTTCAGTTATGTATTGAGAAAAACTTAATTGAATCACCGGATCTTCCTCTTGCCGACTCTATACAAGCAATCCGAATGATTGAAGAGTGTGATCAATATATCAAAAGAAGAGCTGCGTGAAACGCAACATCTATTGGTTTGGATTGCTGTCATGCTATGGGGCTCTATTTTTACTGGGCTTTGTGGAGGTCTATAAAGCTCCAATTTATCCAAAAATTTTAGATTTTTTTTCTGTTTCCCCAACAAAGGGCTCCACCTTTTTCTTCCTGTCCACTTTTTCTGCCTTACTTATGACTTTGTCAGGGGCTCTCTGGGTGAAAAAAATCAGAGTGATCTCTGGGTTAGCATTATTCGTAGTGTTTATGGGGGTAGGGTCGGTACTTTCAGGTATTTCTGGATATTTGTACTCGTTTACCCTGCTTATTCTGGGCAGCTTCCTCTTTGGTTTGGGTGCCGGAGGGAGCATGGTTTTGATTAATGTGGCAATACCCCTTTTTGTGCCTGATAACTTAACTCGTCAAGGTTATTGTGGATTACATAGTACCTATGGGGTGGCCTCCATATTGTCTCCTTTGTTACCTGGGTTGTTATATAAATTTCACTTTGGATGGGAGGGCGGTTTCTATTTGTTTGGGGGGATAGCAGCAAGCATATTATTTTTTATCTTGTCTGGATTAATAAGAAGAAAAGGAAAACTGAGGAAAAATGGGAGTTCTTTTAACCCTGGCGCCTATAAGGAGACAAGCCAACGAGATAAAGAACCGAAAGAGTGGTGGATCGCAATTGGTGGTGGGTTTATTGTTTCTGCCTACAACGGCGCTGAACATATATTGGCGAGTAGGATGTTGCTGTTTCTTGAAGCTAGGGGAGGGCACTGGGCCGTTGAGGCGGATATTTTGCTTTCAATCTTTTTCGGATTGCTTTGCTTGGGGAGAGTGGCCTTCACTTTTATCCTGCTGAAGGGAAGTGCTTTTTTCTGGCTGATAGTCTCCTTTTTATCGACAGCAGCCGTATTTTCTCTGGGCTACTGGGTGAGTCCACTATGGTTTCCAGTATGTGGATTGACACTATCCTACTTGTTTCCTTATGCCATGGAATGGTTGATACATTGTAGTAAGAATCCCCCTTTTACAGTTTCATTCTCCTTAGGCATGGGGGGAATTTTCTTGATTCTGGCTCATGCTTTGGTGGGATGGTTAGACGAAAGTTATGGAATACAAACCGCAATCTTTGTAGTTCCTGTGTTCCTCTTGGGAGGAGTTGTATGTTGCTTGCTTTTGTCACTTATTGCGAAGCAAAGAAGCCATTAACACGGATTAGCAATATTTGATTAACGACAATGCCCGCCAAAAGGGCGGGCAAGGCCAGTTCCAATCCTGTGAGGGCTTGGGAAGTCTTAAATTTTGCCTACCAGATCGAGAGAGGGGGCCAGGGTTTCCTCACCTTCCTTCCATTTTGCTGGGCAAACTTCACCGGGGTGAGCAGCGATGTACTGGGCAGCTTTGATCTTGCGCAGCAGCTCACTGGCATCGCGGCCGATACCGCCAGCAGTAATTTCCACAATTTGAACACGGCCTTCCGGGTCGATTACGAAAGTACCGCGGTCGGCAATGCCTTCTTCCTCAATCATTACACCGAAGTTGCGGGTAATGGTACCGGTAGGATCACCGATCATCGGGTACTGGATCTTACCGATGGTGTCAGAGGAATCGTGCCAGGCCTTGTGGGTGAAGTGAGTGTCTGTGGAGACTGAGTAGATCTCTACACCCAGCTTCTTAAACTCCTCATAGTTGTCTGCCAGATCGCCTAATTCAGTGGGGCATACGAAGGTGAAGTCTGCGGGGTAAAAGAAGAATACGGCCCATTTACCTTTGACGTCAGAGTCACTTACATCGTGAAATTCGCCATTTTGGTAGGCTTTGGCGTTAAACGGCTTGAGTTGGGATTCGATATAGCGGGACATGGTTAGCTCCTTATTGGGTGCCTGGCTCTTAACTTTGATGCTGTTTATACTATTGAATGGTAATCAATAATAGAAATTAACAATTTAAATATCTGAGATAGTTTTCTGCTATCTAGACAGCCTGGCGATAATTTAGTCTGCAATCCGTACCAATTTGAGGTCGCTGGTTACATCGGGGATACTCGGGACCAAAGTATTAATACCCATCCATCGGGTATGGGTAATTTTTCACAAGGCGCATCTATGCGATTGATTCGGTTGCTTAAGCATGATCTGGCCCGCGAGGCCGGAGATTGGGTTGAAGACGGTGTGATCAGTGAAGCTCAGGCTGAGCAGATCTGTGCCCGCTATGAAGTGGATTACCACCGGGCGCAAGAAAGAACGCTTGGATATCGTATTTTGATTGGGTTGGCCTATCTCTTTATCGGGCTGGCGGTGATTACACTGATTGGAGCCAATTGGGAGGAAATCCCCAGAGCGCTGCGAATGGGGGGACTGATCGCTTTGACCTTGGTGACCCAGGGAGTGGCGTTTAAGGTTTACCTGTCTGGAGACCGGAAGGCCGGAGAGGGTTTGTTCTTGTTGGGCAACCTGTTTTTTGGTGCGGCGATTATTTTGATCGCACAGGTATACCATTTGGGCGAGCATATGCCAGATGGTATCTTCTGGTGGGCACTGGGTAGTTTGCCATTTGCTTTAATTACCCGCAGCCCATGGATTGCGGAGCAGTCCTTGCTCTTGGCTTTGCTTTGGTTCTTCCTGGAGTCGAGTTTAGGTTTTTACCCCGCCCTGTTCCCAGTTTTCTTGCTGGGGGCCCTCTATATTCTGTTAAGTGGTCGTGCGAGCGTGATTCTCTTGCTGACCTTTATCTTTGGCTTAGGTTTTTGGCTGGAATTTTCCCTATCAGAATTTTGGCGGCTGCAGGATGGGAAATTTAGTGCGGATATTTATCCAGAGAACCTTGCTCTTGCAGTCTCGCTCTTTATCCTGATGTATTGCTTTGCCCATTGGTTGGCAACTCGCCCGTCGGCGGTAGCCAAGGACTACGCAGCAGTAATCTCTATTTGGTGCCTTCGGTTTACTTTAATTGGCTTACTGATTTTTAGCTTTGAATATCCCTGGGAGGAGATGATAGAAGCCCCCTGGAGTCACCTACCCTCTATGTGGGCGGTAGTGGGGACTATGTCTGCCCTAGCGATAGTGTTGGCGCTGCTGTCTCAGAGGTTGCTATTCGGACTGGGAGTGTGCGGTGTTTTTGCGGCAGTACTTGTGTTTGTAACGAATGCCGGCTCCAGTGATTACGCAGTTTGGTTACAAATTTTTACAAACTTTGTCCTGATTGCCTGTGGAATCTGGTTGATCTTCAGGGGTATTCACGATGGTATCTCGCACTACTTCTTCCTCGGAGTTATGGCGGTCCTATTGACGGCTCTGCTGCGCTATATTGACTTGATTGGCGACTATATAGGTGCTGCTCTCCTGTTTATTCTCTTCGCAGTTTTATTGCTGGCCGCAGCCAAGTATTGGAAATATCACCAGGCGGGGGGAAGTTTGCGATGAAACGTAGAGTTGTGATTGGCCTGGTTGCCGCCATTGGCGTGCAGTTTTTTATACTGTTAGGAATGTATATTAAGGCTCAAATGCCTCTGTGGACGGGCCAGCCTGTCACAGTGAAAACTGTTCCTGTAGACCCGCGCTCATTGTTTCGCGGTAACTATGCCCAATTAAATTACGCCTTTTCCACTTTAGATAAATCCTTGTTTAAAGGGCAGGGACGACTGCGTCAGGGAGAGGTGGTTTATGTGGGCTTAGAGAAAGGGGCTTCCGGATTGTATGAACGCGCCTCTGTCAGCCTTGAAAAACCACAGGGCGGAGTCTTTATTCGAGGGCGGGTAGCAGGCCAGAATTTTTGGAATTCATCAGATAGCTATCGGATTCGCTACGGTATTGAAGCCTACTTTGCTCCGAAGGAAAAAGCCCTGGATCTGGAAAAACAACTGCGGGAGGGTGGCGTGGCCGAATTGATGATTTCTGCGGATGGGCGAGCGAGCTTGAAGGTTGTCAGAGGCTCAGGAAATCAATAGGCAAAGGGAAAAATCAGGAATGGAAGCGATTGGTCCGGCACGGCGCAGCCTGCCGGTTTTCTTTTTTTTAATGGATATTCAACTGGGCTGTCTATTGCTTGCGGCTCTGGGGCTCTACCTTGTGCCAATGGAAGTTTCATTTATTGGTGATGCGGTATGGCTGCAACTGCTGTTGGGATTGTTAGGCGCTATTGTCACATTTGCGGTAGTACTGACATTAGCTCGCTCTGAGACGCTATTTGGGAAAATGCTGCGGCTCCACTGTACTCAATTGATTCCGCTATTTTCCAAGTTGTCCCCATCACAAATGGTATGGGTTGCCCTGGCTGCAGGTGTTTGTGAGGAGCTGTTGTTTCGTGGTTTTCTACAGTCTTGGCTCTCCCAGCTCAGTACGCCATTCCTCGGCTTATTGGGTGCATCACTGATATTCGCATTACTGCACTGTGTTTCCTGGGTGTACTTCTTCCTTACCTTTATGATTGGGCTTATTTTAGGCATTTTCTACCAAATGTCCGGGGGCTTGGTGGGGGCGATTGTTTGGCATGCGGTATACGACCTTTTGGCAATTTTCGCCATAGTGCACTTTCCCCATTTGCTCGGATTAAAAAATCAAGTTTTAAAGCGAGGGTAAGTAGCTAGCTTTGGTCTGGAGACCCACAGAGATATTACGGAGTTACTCGCGGGCTCCTAGGGAGCCTCTGAATAACTCCATAATGCCTCTGCGGGCCTTGAAGGCTACAGATGTTAGGCGCAGCTCGCCGCGAATGGCTCGGTCCTTTGCAAGAGCTGCAACGCAGCAGCTGTGGCCTTCAAGGCCCGCCCTTCGGGGCTTGCAGAGCGATTCACACTCCGCGTTGCGACTTCTTGAAAGGTCTAGACATTCCTGCGAAGCCGCGCCTTGATTGTGAACCGCTCTGCAAGCCAGAGGTATCACGGAGTTATTCAGAGGCTCCCTAGATCACGGCAACGATCACCACTAGTACCAGGGAGGCCGTTAGGATAAAAGCAATAAGCGCTAAGAGTCCGTCTCGAGCTGCCAGCGATAGCCCAAAAATGGTGAGAGCGAGACCAGCAGTTGAGGCAGAGAAGGGGATTACTTCCATTATTGGCAGGGTCAAAGCAATAAAAATGCAGGTTCCAGCAATAGCGTAGGTGCCATATCGGCGCACGATAAAATCCATCCGTGGCTGAATCCAGCGGTCGGCAAACCGGGCGGGCTTTTCCATCCAGTGCAGGGCATCCATCAGCTTCTCGCTGGATATGGAGCGGTTGATTAACCACTGTGGAAGCCAGATATAGTTGCGCTTCATCAGCAGTTGTAGGGCAAACAGTAGTAGCAATACGCCCATCGCGGTAGACATTCCGGGAATACCGCTCAGAGGGGAAAACAGGATCAACCCGATAAGGATAAGGAACGGGGCAAAGGATCGAAGCCCCACAGCCTCAATAACATGCTGGATGGAGATTTTTTCCTGCCCCTGACTTTTCTCCTCAATATCCTTCAGCAGCTGGCCCAGTCCTATGATTTCTTGTGTCATGGTTGGAATTAGTTGCTGTGTAGTTTCTTTGCAAGACAATCTACTGATAAGAGGGCTGGAAACCGGGTAGTCTCTCGGAGTTATCCGGTTCCGTTGATATTGTCGAGCATAGCACTGTGACCGGCTTTTCGGATAAAGTCAGGCAGTTTTTCACAGGAGATAAGCTGTCTGACGTCAAACTAAACGGATAGAGGTGGGCCGTTGGCGGAGGATTATGCCTGTCATCATTTTCTGTTAGATTATTGTCGATGGCGGTTGTGCCTATTTCTGCTAATTAAATTTCGATGTGGTTTCTAGTTGGTACGTAATCCTAAGGCAGTCTATTTAGGTACTGAGCCACTCGATTACCTCGATAAACGACTAATAAAAAGGACGGTCACAAATGGATGCTGTTGACCAAACAAAAGGGAATCCACCAGTTTTTCTTTTATTAATTGGCACTCAGGTTGTTTGCTTGTTGTTGGCCCTTCTGGGCTTTTATCTGGCTTCACCCAAGGTAGTGATCATTGGTGATAGTGTAGGGTTGCAAGTAACAATTGGCATCATTGGTGCAATGGCTACCTATGGTGTGATGTTGTCGTTAACTCGCTCAGAAACGACCCTTGGCAAGTCAATGCGGCGTCAATCGATCGCCTTGATTCCGCTATTTTCACGATTGTCTTTCTTTCAGCTGCTGTTGATTTCTGTTGTAGTCGGAATTTGCGAAGAGCTTTTGTTTCGGGGGTTTTTGCAGTCCTGGTTGTCAGAACTTAGCTCGTCATTTTTGGGGTTATTAATTTCCGCAATTGCATTTGCGCTACTTCATTTCTCATCGTGGACCAATTTCTTTCTGACTTTGGGAATTGGTGTGGTTCTAGGAGTGGTTTACCAAGTGTCCGGAAGCTTATTGGGAGTGATAATCTGGCACGCAGTCTACGATGCAATTGTCCTTATTGTTTTGACTCAATATCCGCATTGGCTAGGGATTAAAGTAAAAGAATAACCGTAGTATTCGGGAGCGATTTACTTGTTTTAAGCTCCCGAATTTAACCTTTGGGGTTTAAGGAGCCTCCCAGATTCGCCGAGACATTACGGAATTATTCAGAGGCTCCTTAAGAATTGAATAGCTCATCCAAACGCAGGGTCTCAACCCCTGTTCGTTCTTGTCGACTTAAATAAACCATTTTTTTGGCTACTTCACGCCCCTCAATGGGCCTATAACGTCTCAGCCCCGGCAGCATACAAATTACTGGTAGGAGGATGCCTCCGATTTTCTCACCGGGTCGGGCATTTGCACGATCTCCGAGGAGTAGGGAGGGTTGCAGTATACTGATGCGCTTAAATGGAAGTTTCTTGATTTTCTCTTCCAGCTCACCCTTCATACGTAAGTAAGCACTGGCGCTATTGGCATTGGCTCCGCTGGATGAAACCAGTAAGTAATGGCTGACTCCTGCCTCCGCTGCCAATTTGGCCGCTTTGTATTGATATTCAACGTCAACCTTGTGCTGGGCGGCTAGGCTGCCGGCTTGCTTGCGAGTGGTTCCCAGGCAGGAAAATAGAGTATTTCCCTGAAAAAGAGGAGCAGCCTCCTCCAACCGATCAAAATCGACAATATGATTATGTATTCTTTGACTTGCAGTGGCTTTGGGGCGTCGAGTGAGGGTAAGTACTTCATCAAAGACTTCTTCACCAGCCAGTTGCTCTGTGAGATGGCCACCGATAAGGCCCGTAGCTCCGAGGATAATGGCTCTTTTGGTCATTGGAGGTCGATTTCCATTGATTATAAGTTCGCAAGGCTAATAGCGTACTTTAGCGCAAAGATGTCTATGTTTGTTAAAAGTTGCCAGCTGGAGAGGGTGTCTGGTGAGCAAAAAAGGCCGAAGCGTAATTAACTGAGGGAAATCTAACTCTGGGATTCCTCAGTAATTCTGGAGGATACAAAAATTCTCTATCAGATTGTGGATGTTCAATAATTGTTCACTGTGCAGATCCTTGCTGCATCTCATTGCGTCGCATGGGCATACTGTCGATACGTTGGAAAATTTCGACGGCTGAGAATTTATTGGCTTTATACTTTACTTCCCCATCCTTTCCTATAAGAAGTACTTGCATTGCTGGTCCTTGCAGATATTTTTCCCGTACATTTTTAGCAAAATTGTCTGTGACTTTACCGGGGAAGTTAGTCTCAAGGGTGCCTTTAGAGAATAGGAACCATATTAAGTTTCTCTCTGCAAACTGCGGCGCTAACTTGAGTAATTCATTGATTGTGCTATTGGGATCTTCCGGGATATTCAGTAATAGAATGCGGTTTTTCCACTGGAAATCTTTTAGGTCGTTCACCGTAGATCCCTGGGCGAATGTAGAAGAAGTCAACAGAACCAAGACAAGCACAATGAACTTATGCATTTACTAATCTCATCTATTAGCGTGATCTTAGGGGGCTCAGTAGGCTATCCAATCACTAATTCAATTTTCCGGCGCTTGGATGTCCTTTAAGCATAAGATATGAGCTGCCAGTTACAAGGCAGATGATGATTGGTATCGACAGTGAAAACTGACTAGTCAAAAGGCGTGTAAATTAGCGAGTGGTCTAGGCTCTAGGCGGGAGTAACAAAAATATATCGCAAGCTAATTAGGTTCTGAAGGATTACCTGAGCGGCTCGGGTGTCGAGTGAATTACGCAGTATGGCTAAACAGAGCAGCAAAATTACACGAGATCAGTACTTGGGGTTGGCTGCATTAGTTCTCGCGGCCTTCCTTATTAGTAATGACTATACCGCTTTTGCCCCCGCACTACCTGCCATCGAAAGAGAATTCAATGCAGACATAACTAGCTCCCAGTGGATCATTAACGGCTACGCCTTGGTTTTTGGTGTTTTCATCATAACCGGTGGCCGCTTGGCAGATATCTATGGCCGCCGCAGAGTATTTATGATTGGAGCGGGAATATTCGTTTTCTTTGCCGTGCTGGGTGGCTTGGCAATGGATATGTGGATGTTATTGATATCCCGCGCATTGATGGGAGTGGGTGCGGCATTGATGTGGCCGTCCACTTTGGCAATGACTTTTAACTTGTTGACCTATGAAAGGTCAGGGTTGGCGGGTGGTATCCTGATGGCCACCTGTGGGTTAGCGAATGCAGCTGGACCAGTTTTGGGTGGGGTGCTCGCAGATTTTTTCAGTTGGCGATGGATTTTCTTCGTTAATATTCTCCTCACTCTGGCAACAATGCTTGCTTGCTGGTGGGCAGTGCCCCCCGATAAACCTCGCGACACCGAGGAAAAAATAGACTTCTTCGGTGTGCTACTACTATGCACCTCGCTATTTTGTTTGCTTTTTGCACTAGATGTCTCCGCGGAAATTGGTTTCAAGCATCCTGTGGTTATCAGCCTGATCGTTGTATTCCTGGTGTTGCTCTGCCTGTTTACCATCGTGGAGTATCGAGTTGGTAAAGATGCCCTGATTCCCCCTGATATTGCAAAGAACCGGAAGTTCCTAGCGGTAGGTGTTACGACACTCCTAATCTCGGTAGTATTCCTATCGGCAATTCTCTATGTCCCCCAATTTTTGGCGAATTTTCGTGGTTACTCAGCATTTCAGGCCGGTTTATCTTTGGTCCCTTTAATGGTTGTATCTGGGCTGGTTGCTATTATCTCCGGCCGCCTCTATGAGCTAGCTGGACCAAAATTACTGGTCTCATTAGGTATTTTGGGGATGAGTGTTGGAATGTTCATGCTTTCGAACCTGACTTCGGACACGGGTTTTCTGGATATGTGTCCGGGCTTGGTCGTGTTGGGAGTGGGTATTGGGCTGTTTAATCCATCCAGTACGACTGCGGGTATTACGGTGGTGGAACCTCACCGTGCCAGCTTGGCAGGCGCAATCCTCTATATGTTTAAAATTGGTGGGGGTGCGGTTGGTTTGGGTATGAATGCTACAATCATCGCCTTCGCTCCAGATATACCTACGGGTATAGATAGAGCTTTTACAGTAAATGCTTACCTAGCCTTGGTAGGCCTGATTGTTTGCATGTTCTTTGTGATCGGCAGGCCAGAGAGCCAAAGCGGAGAGCTTTCTTGATCACAAGTGAAGTACGTCTCACCTCTTTTGTGTCGTAGGTCTCTTTTACCTAATTGAAGTGTTTTTTTCAAAATTTATCCATTCTTTGAGTTTTTGTGAGATTTGAATTTCCTCACATCTGATTAGCCCTCTATTCAATACAATGCCGCAGCTCAAGGCCCTGTTGTGCCTGGGTTTATTGTGGTCCTGTTCCAGGTTCTCTGGCAGGAATTGATAGTTTAGGGTTGGGTCGGAGGTAGGCCACATGTTCAGAATTCTTCAGATTGTACTTTTCTTTCTGTTGGCCAGTACTGGGCATGCTCAGACTATTGATAGAGATGATATCCGTGGCCTGGATGAGCAGATCCAGGATGTTAAGAAAGATGTAATTGATCTCACTGCTGAGTTGTCACAGCTGGAGGAAAAGCTCTTATTCCCCTCTAATACGCAGGTAGCTCTTTTTGTCTCGGTGGCTGATGAAAAGCCCTTCGAGCTGGAGTCGGTTGAGGTCACATTGAATGGCAAATTAGTTGCCCATCATCTCTATACCTATCGGGAAATTGAGTCCCTGCAAAAAGGTGGGGTACAAAAAATATACACTGGCAATGTGCAAGTGGGTGGGCATCCATTAGAGGTTAGTTTTCTCGGTAAAACCCCATCAGGAAAAGAGTATCGGGCTACAGCTTCCTACACCGTGGAGAAAGCAGTGGGTCCTAAATTTGTCGAGATTAAGGTTCTGGGAACCGAGTCCACGATAAACTTCAAGGACTGGTAATCATGCTCAGGTCCCTGGTAAATGTGTTGTCCTGTCAAACCAGGATGGCACTTGGTGCTCTATCCCTTTGTTCTTTGGCTGCTCTCCCCGCTGCAGCGGCGACTGAACCACAGGAAGAACTTAAAGACTTGTTTTTCGGTGCGGCAATGTTTCATGCCCATCAGGAAAGTTATTTTGATGCGATTGTGGCACTGGACACAGAACTTGCTCAGTATCACCGCTTAGATCAGCCCGAACTCGATCCTTTCAGTGCGCACTTGGGGCAAGCTGAGTTTTCGGTGGGTGACTTGGAATTGTCCTATCGAATGCACAGGGAGGCCGGGCGGGCTATTGAGGCTGTACTGCAGGGAAATGTATCCCAGCCGGTGCGCAATGAAGCCGCGTATCGGCTGGCAAAAATTCACTATCACAAACAACAGCCGCGCAATGCCTTACACGCCCTGGAAATGATTGACGGGCGGGTTCCCGAGAGGGTCCGTGCAGATGAGCAGTTTTTGCGTGCTCGAGTCTATATGCAGCTCGGTCGATTCGAGGAGGCCGTAGAACTACTGCAAGACCTGAAGGGTGAAGAATCGCTAGAGGGCTTTGTTTCTTTCAATTTGGGTATTGCCCAACTGAAGGCGGGAGAAGAGGAACGCGGTGTTCTGGAGTTGACTGCACTGGGAAGAAAGCGTAGTTCAGAGGCGGCCCTGCAGGCCCTTTACGATAAAACCAACCTCTTATTGGGCTCCCATTTAATGGAACTGGGCAAGCTGGAACTGGCGCGCCCCTATTTTGATCGTGTAAACCTCGATGGCCCTTTTTCAAACAGGGCGCTGCTGGGTGCTGGCTGGGTAGAGGCCCGCGCGGGTCGCTATGATCGGGCACTGGTGCCCTGGAAGCTGTTGCAAGACCGCAAAGGCACCAATGAGCCAGTGCAAGAGGTCATGTTGGCGGTGCCCTATGCCTACGGCAAACTGGATGTCCACAGTACTGCTGCAATTAATTACGGCCGCGCGTTAGACGCTTTCGGGCGTGAGATCGATACCCTCACTCAGTCTATTCATAGTATTCGCAAAGGTAAGTTCCTTGAGGCGTTGCGTCGCAAAGAGGCCACCCAGGTACAGAATTGGGTAGTGGCCTTGCGCAATTTACCGGAAGCCCCCGAGACCCATTACTTACTCGACCTGATGGCGTCCAATGACTATCAGGAATTTCTGCGTAACTATCGCGACCTCAACGATTTATATGAGCGCAATGAAGAGTGGCTAAAAAGCCTGACAGCCTACGAAGATATTATTCGTATTCGCCTTAACTATTACGAGCCCCTGTTGCCGGAGCTGGACAGGCAATTCCGGGAACTCGACGCCCGTATCCAACTGCGGATGGAGCAGCGCGATCAGTTTGCCAGTCGTATAGAGCAGATGCTGATCTCCCGCCGCCCAGAATACCTGGCAACGGCCGAAGAGCAGGAAGCGCGATTGAAGCTCCTGGAACTTAGCGGAAAAATTGCTGAGCATCCCCAAGGCTTTACTGATACTACTTTGGACCGGGTTCAGCGGCTCAAAGGTGTATTGGACCTGCGTCTTTCCTTTGAGTACGACCAGCGACTGACCGAAGCCTACAAACACCTGGCGGAATTAAACCAGGAGATCGAAAGTCTCCAGTCTGTGTACGATTCCTTTGTGCGTAGTCGCCAGGCGGCAACTCACAGCTATACCGGTTACGACCGCGATATTACTCGTTTGCGCGCGCGTATCCAGCAAACCCAACGGCGACTGAAAACCCTGATGGCCCGCCAGGGCACCATGCTTGAGGCCTTGGCAATTGCGGAGTTGGAACGCCGTCGCGCGCAGCTGGAAAGTTATCAAATTAAAGCCCGCTTCGCCCTGGCAGACAGCTACGACCGCGCTAATGAGCTGCAGGAGCAGCGTGAAGATGAATTCAAGGTAGAGCAGCACAAGGCGCTGTTGGAAGAGCAAATCCCTGAGGAGAATCCAGCGGAGATGGAGCCGGTGGAGGAAGAATCAGCAGAGGGAGGTGATTCGTGAGTAAGTTGCTCAAATCTAAATCTCGAGCTGGTATATCTCCCAATCGTGCCGTCGGTCTTCTCTCTGCACTTATAGTGCTAGGGGGTTGTGCGGGAAATAGCGGCAAGACCATCGGCAGTCTTCAAAATGTCGAAGTAGAAATTAAGGAAGAACATATTGATGGGAGCCTGGAGAAGGCACTGGCCAGCTACCAGAAGTACTTGCAGGAAACCCCTGAATCCAAGCTGACTCCCGAGGCGATGCGCAGGATTGCCGACCTGAAAATCAAGCAGGCACACCGCGCTGAAGATGCAGAATTCGATAACCTTGCTGGAGTAGCTGCTGGAGGCGGGGCGGTGATCTCTGTCGATGCGTCAGAAGCTATGGCTGAAAATACCCTGGATGCTCCAGAGACGTCAGCGCCGGTGGCGAAGGTAGAGCCGGTAGTGACTGAGGCGCAGGCCCCTGGGGTTGTCGAGTCCGACGAGGAGTTTGAAACCCGGGCTAGTGGCAGCATAGAAATAGCTGCAGATGAAACCCCGCTTGAAGCGCCGGGCGTTGATTCTGAAGAGGTGATGTCAGCCAATGCCCGCGAGGCCATCGATCTCTATATTAAATTGCTGCAAAAGTACCCCCTGTATCACCGCAACGACCAGGTGATGTATCAGTTATCCCGGGCTTATGAAGAGGCGGGAGAGATTGATGCAGCGGTGGATGTATTGCGCCAGCTGGTGGCCAACTATCCGGACTCGCGACATATCGATGAATCCTGGTTCCGGTTGGGCGAATACTATTTTACCCGCAAGAAGTTTCTCGATGGGGAAGAGTCCTACGGAAAAGTTATCGATATTGGTGTGATATCCAGTTTTTACGAGCTTGCCCTGTATAAACGCGGTTGGGCGCTGTTTAAGCAGGATATGTATGAAATGGCTCTGGATGACTATATCGCCATGCTGGATTACAAAGTCTCCCAGGGATATGACTTCGACCAGCAAAACAATAAGGGCGAGCGCAAGCATATTGACGATACTTTCCGTGTGGTCAGCTTGAGCTTTTCTTACCTGGAAGGCCCTGATTCGGTTGTCGATTACTTCTCCCGCAAGGGTAATAGAGATTACGAATTCCGGGTATACAGCCAGCTGGGTGAATATTATTTGGAGAAGCGTCGCTATCAGGATGCGGCAAAATCCTATATTGCGTTTGTTGATCGAAACCAGTTACACAGAGTATCTGCGGATTTCTCAATTCGTGTTATTGAGATCTACAGTAAAGGCGGCTTCCCCAAACTGGTGCTGGAAGCGAAGAAGGATTTCGCCACTACTTATGCACTTAATGCCGATTACTGGACTGTCTTCGATATTAATGAATACGGAGAGGTGGTTGCCTTCCTGCAGACCAACCTGGTCGACCTCGCCGGGCACTACCATGCGGCTTACCAGAATAAGAAGTTAAAAGACAAGAAGGCCGAGAATTATCGCGAGGCGATTCACTGGTATCGAAGCTATCTCGATTCCTTCCGGGAAACTGAGCGCGCACCGGAAATCAATTATCAGCTTGCCGGATTGATGTTGGAAAACCGGGATTTTCATGGTGCAGCTCTGGAGTATGAGCGCACGGCCTATGAATATCCTGCGCACAAGGATTCCAGCGAAGCAGGCTACGCAGCGGTTTACGCTTATCGCGAACATCTGGCCAATAACTTAAAAGATGCAACGGATGAGCAGCGTGCACCACTATTGCGGGAAATTATCCGTTCATCGCTGACATTTGCAGCCACATTCCCTGAGCATGCCAAAGCCCCTCAGATCATGCTCGGCGCGGTGGAGGATCTTTACGGGTTAAAAGACTATGCCCCGACGATCGCCAATGGCCGTTCACTGTTGGAGCAGTTCCCCACTGCGGAGCAGGAGATTAGACGTTCTGCCTGGCTGCTGGTGGCTCACGCTTCTTTCGATACTGCGGCCTTTGCGGATGCAGAAATCGCTTACGGTGAAACTTTGATGCTGACTGCCCAGGATGCAAAGGATAGGGCGGGACTGGTAGATAACCTGGCTGCTTCTATCTACCAGCAGGGTGATATGGCCCGTAAGCAGGAGGATCATGCAACCGCAGCGAGCCATTTCCTGCGTATTCGAGGCGCTGCACCCGGTGCGACCATTTTGGCTACGGCGGAGTACGATGCTGCCGCATCATTGATCGTGCTTAAGGATTGGGTACAAGCGGCAACGGTATTAAATAACTTCCGCAGTCACTTCCCGGAGCATGAGCTGGCAAAAGATGTCACCAAGAAGTTGGCAGTGGTTTACCAGGAGAGCGGTGAGCTGTTGTTGGCAGCTGCGGAATTTGAGCGTATTGAGCGGGAATCCGAGGACGATGAAATACGCCGTGAGGCCTTAACCCAGGCGGCAGATCTTTATGCAGCGGCAGAAGATAGCGCTAAAGCGCTGTCTGTTTTGCGTCGCTACGTCGATTATTTCCCCGAACCCATGGAGCCGGCGCTGGAGACCCGCCAGAAAATTGCCGATATCTACAAAGTGTCCGGGAGTCAAAAGCTTTATATGGCAGAGCTTCGTGAACTGGTGAAAGTTGAGTCCCGCGGTGGTTCCCAGCGCAGCGACCGCACCCGTTATCTCGCAGGTAATGCGGCCCTGCTATTGGCTGAACCCAATTTTGAGGCTTTCACCCAGGTGGATTTGGTTACGCCTATCGAGAAAAGCCTCAACCTCAAGCGCAAGCGTATGAAAGCAGCCACCCGTGCATTTACTGACCTGATTGATTATCAGGTGGCTGATGTGACCGCTGCGGCAACCTTTTACCTGGCTGAAATTTATCTCCACTTTAGCGTGGCCCTGAAGGACTCTGAACGTCCAACCAACCTGAATGCCCTGGAGCTGGAAGAGTATGAGTTGGCATTGGAGGAGCAGATTTATCCCTTCGAGGAAAAAGCCATTTCTGTTCACCAGAAGAATGTCGAGTTGCTGGGCGTCGGTATTTATAACCCCTGGATTGATAAAAGTATTGGCAAGCTTGCCAATTTAATGCCCGCTCGCTATGCACGGGCGGAAGAGGCTGGTGAGTATCTCCAGACTATTGTACCCCTGCCGCCAGAGCCGGAATTGCCCTCAGCGGGATCAGCAGTTTCGGGTCAGTAATAACAGGCATTTGCCTTTTGGAGTGGAAAGTTATGCAAAAACAAATGGGTTTGTTTTTTCTGGTGGGCTTAGCCTTGTTGTTAGCAGCTTGCGCCAGCACCCAAACCAAGTCTGGAAAAATCTCTGATTATTCTTCGGTGCGGGTATCGGGCAGTGTGAGTCGGGACTTTGAGCGATCCCTGGAATATCTTGCCGAGCAGGATTATGCGAGTGCTATTGAACTTCTGCAGTCAGTGGTGGAGCGCGAGCAGCGCCTTCCGGCACCCTATATCAATCTGGGTATTGCCCACTACAAAAGTGGCAATGAGGCAAAAGCGGAAGAGGCTTTTTTAAAGGCATTGGCGCTGGACGAAAAGCATCCGGTGGCAACTAATGAACTGGCCGTTCTCTACCGAAAGCAAGGGCGCTTTGCCGAGGCGCGAAAAATATATGTGAATGCTTTGGCAGAAAATCCAGAATATCTACCTTTGATAAAAAATCTGGGCATATTGTGTGATCTGTATCTGCAAGATCTCCAGTGTGCTCTGGCACAATTCGAACAATATGTTCAATTGGAGCCAGAGGACCGGGATGTCACTATCTGGTTAGCTGATATTCAACGGAGGGCTGGTAAATGATTAAACTTCGTTGGGCTTTGCCATTCGTGGTCAGCTTTATGGTTTTTCCTTATGCCTTGGCTCAGTCTGAGGGAGAGGAGAAAAAAGAATCCACCGATAAAAAGGTGGATTCAAAAATTAAGGAGTTATCGGGTATTTCTATTATCGGTAACAAGGAAGCCCCTAAGTCTCTCTATATTGTCCCCTGGAAAAGTTCCGAAGTGGGTGTCGAAAGCGACCTTGTCTCCAGTTTGATGGACGACAAACTCAAACCGCTCGACAAGGAAGTTTTCATGCGTGAGTTGGAGTTCTATCAACTCAGCCTGTCCGGCGATTAACGCCATATTGATTCTGGCTGTCGCCGGATTAGCACCAAGTTTTAGCTGTATTTCTCAAGAGGGTTTGTAATGGACTTTTTCAATAACGTCATCGAGTTTTTCCAGACGGGCGGTACTTTCATGTACCCGATTCTCGTGGTTGCCGCACTGGGTGGTGCTGTGGCTATCGAGCGTTTTATCCGCCTGCATTTGGAGCGCCGCAGCAACCGCAATATGTGGGATAAGCTGCAGCCGGTATTAGCTTCAGGAGACTTCGATCGCGCTCGCAACCTGGTAAAACAGGATGAGTCCAGTGTGAGCAAATTACTGTCTATGGGGCTGGCCCGGCAGGGGGCTGTTCGCCGTCGTGAAGATATCGAAATCGCGATGGAAGAGAGCATGATGGAGATCACTCCACAGCTGGAAAAGCGCACCCCTTACGTAGCTTTGTTTTCCAATATCGCAACTTTACTGGGGCTTCTGGGAACCATTATGGGTCTGATCGAGGCCTTTACCGCGGTAGCCAATGCCAACCCGGCAGAAAAAGCGGACCTGCTCTCCGCCAGTATCTCCGTGGCGATGAACACCACCGCCTTTGGTCTGATGACTGGTATTCCATTGTTGATCGTTCACGCACTGCTGAACTCACTCACCGGTGAAATTATCGACAGCCTGGAAATGGTCTCTGTAAAAGCATCCAACCTGATTGATGGTGCAACCCGTCGTCGCTTTGAAGTGGAGCCCACAAAATCCAAGCCGTCTAGTGAAAAAACTGCTCCAGCTAAAACCAGTCCAGTAGCACAGCAAGCGGAAACTGCGTAATGAGAAGGCGGCGCCACGGGCGGGATAAAGAAGCTCCTGAGCTGGATATCACCGCTTTCTTGAATTTGATGGTGGTATTGGTGCCTTTTCTATTGGTATCGGCGGTATTTTCGCGGGTGACAATTCTCGAACTGAATATGCCGAGTGGTGCCGGTGGTGGGGCACCGGATGATCCCACGGTTACGGTGGAGGTAGTTGTGCGAGAGCAGGCCGTGGAAATCAGTGATGGTGAAAAGGTTATCGCTCGCTTCCCCAACTTGAACATCGATGGTGAGGGTGAAAATGCTCCGGTTGAAGCCCCCGTTGGGGCAGATACCGAGCAGGCTGAGGCTCTCGCTGTGCTGCCCACAGCAGAGGTGTATGACCTTAAAAAGCTTACTCAGTTTTTGTTGGAAGTTAAGGCCAGTTATCCGGATAAAACCGATTCCATCATCCTGATGGAGCCCACAATCGCCTATGAGCATTTAGTGGGCATTATGGATACTGTGCGAGGAGCTGAAGTGCGGGTTGAGGGGAGTGATCCCAGTGACCTGGAAGCGGTGGAAAAGGTGGTTTTATTTCCTGATATTTCCATAGGAGATGCGCCGTGAGAAATGAAAGCCGACGCATGAAGCGTATGGCGCGAAGCCATAAGCGCAAGAAAACTTCAGGCATGAACCTGACTTCCCTGATGGATGTTTTTACGATCCTGGTATTTTTCCTGCTGACTAATACCTCCAGCAATGAAGCGCTTGAGCCCCCCAAGGTGATTACCTTGCCGGACTCAGTGGTGGAGACCAAGCCCCGGGAGACGGTGACCCTGATGGTGACCAATGATGAAATCCTGGTGGAGTCCAACTCGGTAATTGCCACCTCCGAAGTGTTGGAAAGTGAGGAAACCATTATTGCGGCCATTAAGGAAGCGATGGTTGCGGAGCTGGCCAAGGCAATTGGTGTTGCCCAGGCCTCGGAAGATTCAGGTGAGGGTGATGTCGAGGGGGGGCAGGATCCAGAACCACCGGAGGTCAATATTCTCGCGGACAGAGGCATTCCGTTCAGTTTGCTGAAAAAGGTGATGTCCAGCTGTACAGACGCTGGCTATACCAAAGTTTCACTGGCGGTTATTCAGAAAGCATCTCAGGGTTAATGGAAGTTTGTGAGTAATTTTCTTCAACAACAGCGGGCGGTAGGTGAGGCGCTTGAGGCGGTTCACCATCGCATGCAGCTGCTCGAGGATGAGCGGCACCAGATCGAAGAGAAGCTGGCTGAATTACAGGACCAGGGGTCCAAGTACCAGTTGCTCGACGAAATTTCCGAACGCCTGCGCAAGCTTGAAGAAGCGGGCGCGGGAGAAATGTTCTGGGCGGAAGATTATCGGGAGAATGCTTCTGCGCAGGTTATCGAGCGGATCGGGCAGTCGACGCGCAGTTTCAATCAGAGCCTGGAGCAGCTGCGCGATGAGCGCAGTGCTTTGCAGAACAGCATAAGCGAGTGCCAGGAAGAGGTATTTACGCTGGATGAGCGCGCGGATGAGCTGCGCCGCGAGGAGGAAGAGTCAAAGTTCGAGTTCGAGATAACACGGGAATTCGAGCAGCCCAAGTTCCGCCCTATGGTGATGCCATGGCACAAGCAAGGCGAGGACGAAAAGCGTTTTCGCCGCTGTGTTTTTGCCTCACTGTTTATCGCCGCCTTGCTGGGCTACCTGATTCCTCTGTATACGGTGCCCCAGCCCGAGTCTCAAATAGTGGAAATTCCCGAGCGCCTGGCCAAGCTGGTTATTGAGAAGAAAACCAAGCCCAAGCCACCGCCGGAGCCAGAAAAAGCCAAGCCTAAGAAAGAGGAGAAAAAACCGGAGAAGAAGCCTGAGCAGAAGGTAGCCAAGCAGGACCCGAAACCCTCCAAGGCGGAGAAAAAGCAGGCGCGTAAAAAAGCTGAGCGATCCGGTGTTCTCGCCTTTAAGGATAACTTCCAGGACCTGATACAAGATGATCTGGATAACCGCCTCGGCCAGCAAACCCAGCTGAGCACAGCCGGTAAAAAAGAGAACCGCAGTCAGCGCTCACTGATCATCGCAGCATCTACCGCGGGAAGTGGTGGTATCAATACGGCAGAGTTGAGTCGCAATGTGGGTGGATCTGGTTCGGACTTGGGTGGCGTTGCCTTTGCTCGAGTGGAAAGTTCTATCGGTACTGAAGGTGACTTTGCCGGCGAGGACCGTCCTCTCAGTGATGGTGCTGGACCGTCGCGGACAGATGAGGAAATCCAGATTGTTTTCGATCGCTACAAAGCCACCTTGTATCGTATCTACAATCGTGAGCTTCGTAATAATCCCGCGCTGCAAGGTAAGATGGTGTTGAAGATTACTATTGAACCCAGCGGATCGGTTTCTGCCGTGAGTGTAGATTCTAGTGATGTGGATTCGCCGTCGCTCAATGCAAAAATTGTGGCTAGGGTCAAACGATTTAACTTTGGTGAAAAGGCCGGAGTGCCGACCATTACCATTCTTTATCCGATTGACTTCTTCCCACCAACCTAGGCTGATAATTGGCCGGAGCCCACTGAATAGTGGGTTCCGGTCGTTTCAAACTGATGAAATTTTCGTCATACCTATTCAGTTATTATTTGTCTGTTCTGAACTAAATTTTCCCTCACAGAGGGCCCGCCTGAGAACCACTTGGCAATCCCTACAAAAGTTCCACTTGCTAGCTGGCTAATTATGACTTGTTTCACGGCTACCTAAGTGGGTTGTAATTAAAGTTCGCCCACCGTGGAGTGTCTGGTGTAAATGCCAGATTTATCTCCAAATATCTGTATTAGAAAGTGGCGGTCGTTAAGTGATAATAAAGTCGGAATTTGTTGAGCAAAAATCCTGCAAGTCTGTGATTGTTGGATTTTTATTGGTCTGTGCGGCGATCCTATTAGCTGCACCGCAGGCATTTGCTCAATCTAGCTGTCCTTCTATTACCGATGATCCTGCAGGGTTCAATATTCTCAGTCACCGCTCCGGCCAAAGTTGGTGCGTTTTATGTGGTGATGGACAGGTAACCATCGAAGTTGATGTGCCCAGTATTTTCAGTGGCCTATCAGGTACTCAGTCCATTCAGAATATCGTTATTAGGGAGAACCTCGGGTCCTCCGGTCTCGAGTATGTGACTGGCTCTACTTCAGTGAGTTCTGGGTTTGTTCTGGGTGAACCCACTATTAGTGGTACCACAATAACTTGGGATCAAAATGACCTGTCGGCACTCGCTGAGCGCGACGAAAATACTACCTTGACGATTACCTTTAATGTGCGCAGTCAGGATGACGAAGAGGAAGAGCTGGTTCTTAAGAATCGCACCTTAAATGCTACCGCAACTTTTGATTACTGCAGTTACCCCACCACTACAGATACTCACAGCATGGAGTTGGCGATCCGTGAGCCGGAACCCTCCATGGACAAGCGGGGCCGTAATATTGATGCGGCGCAAACGAACTACACCAATAATGTCTATGGCAATATTGAAGATGATGTGATCTGGCGTATTCGTATCTCAAATGATGGTGACGCGGATATGCAGGATGCGCGTTTTGATGATTTGATGTCCAACCCCAACATGGATATCAATTACGCTTGTCCGAGTGAAAGTGCCGCTGAAGCTGTTGCCAATAATAATGGTGTTGCGCCCGGTGGCAGTAGCTGTGTTTCCGCAAGTAATTCTATTAATAACTTTGAGCTGGATGGTAACTTTTCCAGTGGCTCAGGGCGCACTGACGTTCCGTCTGGTGGCAACCTGGATATTTATTTAGTAGGTAAAGTAAATACTTCCTGTAGCAATGGCACTAATACAGTGTCAGATTTACAGTGGGGTTGTGAGATTGATGGTGATACGGGTGTGGGCGGTATTTCAAGCCCTGCAGAAGCCTCAGATCCAGGCTCTGATACTTCGGAAATGCGTGTTGAGGTTTTAACTGATCTCACTATTACCCAGGAGATTACCGGTACCAACTTGAATCAACCGCTCGGTGCTTCCGGTTACGTTACTATAACGGTAAATAACCGGACAGGTGGCTCGGTAAGAGATATCCAGTTTGTCAGCGATCTGCCCGACGAATATGTGGTTGATACCACCTTTACACCGGAAATTACCCGCGAGCGTCGCGGTATTGATAGCCACGGCGCTAACTATAGCTCAACCTACGATGGCAAAGTCGATACGCTGGAATGGCGTGTGGGTTCTAACTGGAATCAATGGGATACAAATCCACTTAATAATAACCAACCGGAATTCCGCTTGCTGAGTAGTACAGTTCACTCAGTATACTCAGACCAAGAGCATATGATGCGGTATGGGGATGAAATTCAAATTCGTTTCCGCATCGTTACGATCGAGCCGGACTTCTATGACTTGGATGCTGACCTGGATATAGAGGAAGAGTCTTCCACTACCGGTACCGATCCAAATAGCAATATCGCCCTTGCAAACAATGTCCTTACTATTGATTACGAGGATTTCTGTTCTTCAAGCACTCCTGCTACTCAGGTAGAAGCCCAGTCGGTTACTCCCGACCCCGAAGATCTGGACGTCAGCACGGTTCATCCACTTTATATTGTTCGCGATAGTGGTACTTCAGAATTGACGGTGGATATCACCAATAACGGTGGCCACGACGCGGATGATTATTCCGTGTATGTCACCTTCGGTGAGGCGATGACGGTCCTGTCCAATGACCGCAGCTGTACGGCCCTGGGAAATCCCAATCTGGGCACAGTGCCAGGACACCCACTTTGGAACCAGCCTGATTATTTGCCAGATTCCTCCAGGGTGTACCTGTGTGATAGTGGTGATTTGGGGGGTGAAATTGGACCTGGTGATACAGAGCGAGTCGTTTTTGTGGTTGAAAAGAATCACTCGGCCACTGATGACGACCTGACGTTCCGTGCAGATGTCGTAGGTGAAATCACCTTATATGATGGTACCGCGCTAAGTTTCCCCAGTCCTGCATCTCTAACGGATACGACACCAAACCAGCAACTGGCTAATAATTACACCCTTGATGGTATGCGCGCGCGGGTAATGGGTTTTAACCTGGTCAAGGACCGTTCCGATGAATGTACCGAGCTGACCAGTGAAACTGCTTTCCCAAATAGCAGTGTATTGATTGGTGAAGAGTGTAGTTTTGAAATTCAAGCCGGTGGTTGGTTTGGATTCGATACACCGGGATTTACTTTGATAGAAGTGAAGGACATTGATGTTATCGATGATCTTCCCGACGGCCAGGGTTATATTGCGGATTCACCGCTAAATTGTTCAGACGTGAGCCTTCCTGATCCCACCTCTCAGGCAAATTGTGTGGTTATTTCGAGCAGTGATATTGTCGAGGGCGGTGGTCTGAATAACTCTCTGAGTGAGACAGATTTACAGTGGGATATTACTACCAATATTACAGCGAAAGATCGCTGGTTCCTTGCGGATATGACAACCCGCTTGTTGAATGACCCAGTGGATACAGAAAACACTGATCCGAATCAACACGCAAATGACAGTATCGATTACGCTCGCGCCCAGTTTACTGCGGTTTTTGATACTGAAACGATTATCGTAGATAACTACAATACCAGTGGAACCCTGACCAATATTGATGGTGTTCCAACCACGGTCCCTGGTTTTCCGGATATCACCGAGTGGTCGGAATCTGTCACCGTTACTGAACCCTCGATAGAAGTCGACAAAAAAGTCTGTAATGAAAATCTCTACGGCACAGGAACAAGCTGTAGCAAATTCGTTGATTTTACTAATGAAGGGCACCGGGACCAGACTTATATCTTCCGTCTCACGGTGACCAACCGGGCTGCGGATAGCGGTGTTGATCGCGCTCCTGCATACGATGTTGTAGTAACTGATACCCTGGATTCTTCCGGCCAGATGTGTGTGCAGGCAATGGATTCCGATAGCCTGGATAATGATGCTGATGGCAGTTCGGAAACTGTCAGTGGTGATGATGGCTTGGTGGGAATTACCTCCGGTGCAAATAACTATTCAGAAGCTACCCACTGTAGTGATGGTGGTACTCCGGCTATTATTACTTTTTCCTATGAGCATTCCACTGCCCTTGAGCGAATTAACCCGGGTGACTCCGTAACCCTGTATTACCGTGTGAAACCACACCAGTCAGTGGCACCACTACAGCTATTTACCAATACTTTCTTTGCTCGCTATGACAGCTTGGAAGGCGATTTTGGTAATCAGACTTCCCCGCAAATTGATAGTGACACGGACAATGATGGTGTCGGTGATGGCACTCCTGCAGCCGGTCGGGCACGCCACTACCAGTCCGATGATGCCGAAGCGCAGATGAGGATTATTGAAGTACAGGCAGAGCCGAAAGAAGCCCTTGAGTTCTCCAACGGCACGGCCAGTGGAACCAGCAGTGACACAGCGGTTGTCGGTGAAGAGGTACGTTACGAACTGACAGCACAGATTCCGGCAGCGAAACTGCGAGATTTTGTGATTCGTGATGAATTGCCGGCAGGTATGCGCTGTATCGAAGGGGAGACCATCGATTTAAGTGCCTCCCCTTACGATGCCGCTGGCTTTGTACCGGGAGGTACTTTTAATGCTACCTGTACCAGCACAGGTACTGCAGATTACGTTGAGTGGGATTTTGGTGATCAGGAACTCACCACCGTATCCGGTAGCCTGTTTGATTTTCCGGTAGAGTTTATTGCCCGTATTGAAAACAGCAGTAACACCAATGACGGCGATGTTTTGGGTAATGGCGGCAGCCATACCACTGCGCAAGTTACCTATGTGGATGAGTCCGGTGCTGCGGTGGCGGTGCCATTTGATGCCCATGAAATAACAGTACTCGAGCCACAAATACAGCTGACCAAATCCTTTGCTGTTACCAATAGTGATGCTGACGATATTTTGACAGTCACGGTTACAGCAGAAAATATTGGCAGTGCCGATGCCTACAACTTGCAGGTGCTCGACGATCTCACCGGCAGTAATCTTATTTACCTGGGAAATGTGGGCGGTAACGATCCACCCAATAATGTCGATGTCACTACGGTGGGCACCAATGCTCCCATCTTTAGCTGGAATCGCAGTAATAGCGATTACACTATTGCGGTTGGCAATACAAAAACATTCACTTTTGAAGTCCAGGTAGAGCAGGGCGTTGAGCCCCATGAAATTCTGGACAACACCGTTGAAGCCCGCTGGCAGTCCCTGCCGGGCTCGGATGTTGCACTTAACAGTGGCAATTCTATTGGCATTGATGGTACCGCTGACGGCATGCGTATTGGTGTTTTGCCCAATGTCGGCGATCCTATCAATGATTATGAAATCACTGCCAATGCCCAGACTGAAGTACCTTCATTAGCGTTGACTAAAACGGATTTGGGCACCTCGGTAGTTCCCACCATTGGTGCCCATAAACAATTCCAACTGGAAATCAGTTTGCCGGAAGGTATCAGTGAAAATGTAGTTATCACTGATCAGCTGGGTAGCCCTGAGGGTTATGTGCTCTCTCACAATACTGACTACGATATCACTTACGATTTTGTCGGTATTGAAACTATTAATGGCAGCGCGCCATTTGAATCGGCCTTTAACAGTTTTCCGGGGGATAATACTTCCGGAAATGCTACCTGGGATATCGGCACCGTCGATACCAGCAGTGAAAATGACACGGCCGGAAGCACAATTGCTCCGCTGATTCGAATTACCTATTTTGCCCGCATCGAAAATGATCTCGCCACTAATGATGGTGATAATCGCCAAAATAATGCCGCGCTTACTTACAGCAATGGGGAAAGTGGCAGCACAGAAAATATCAACGACAGCACAACCAGTGTAACGGTAGTAGAGCCGTTACTCGAGATTAGCAAGACAGTGAGTAATGCCACCAATCCCGGCAATCTGCCGGTGGGTGGTGATGTGCTGGAATATGTTATTACCGTGGAACATGATGCGGGCTCCAGTGCCGCAGCTTATGAGCTGAATTTAGTCGATACGCTGCCTTCAGAGTTGACTTTTGACAGCAGCTTTACACCCACCGCAGAAATAGGCGGTACCGCGGTATCCGGCTTTGTCGCCACACCAGCGGCAGCTCCAGCAGGTCCACTCGTATGGGGTCGTGACAACGGCGATAACAGTCTGGATTTAGCGCTGGGTCAAACTCTGGTGCTCACCTACCGAACCCAGGTTACAGGCGTTTTTGGTTCGCCTATCAGCAACAGTGTGATGCTGGACTGGACCTCCCTGGACGATGGCAGCATCAATGACCTGGCCTATGAGCGCGACGGTGCTGGATGCCCCAGTATTTCCGCACCTGATGATTACTGTGTTGGTCCTGCAGAAGCCAGTATTAATACGGTAGACAATACCAGCATTACAAAAGCAGTAATTGCCGACACAGATACCGCAACTGCTGTGGGCACTCTGCGTGTTGGCGATACTGTCACTTACCAGCTCACCTTGAATTTACAGGCGGGAACAACACCTGCAGTAACTATTGATGATACGCTGCCCAGTGGCTTGGAGTTTGACACTGTTCTCAGCGTAAATGGGGACACAGCTGCTCCCTACAGCGATAGTCTGAATGACTTTACCTATTCAGCGATTTCGGTTCCCACTGCCGGTGATACTGGCACGGTGACCTGGGATCTGGGGGATATCACCAGTAATTTCGGTAATACCAATAACTTTGTTATTGAGTACACCGCTAAAGTAGTGGCGGGTTCGGGAATCACCGCGCCTACCGCAACCCTGACCAATACGGCCCAGCTAAATTACACCGGTGCCGCCAGTACCTTGCAGGACATCGCCGATATTACTGTACTGCAACCGGTGATCGACAATCTCACCAAGACCGATGCTACCTGGCCCAGCTCCCATATGAATGTGGACCCGGCCAACGATATTATGCAGTTTACCCTGCAGGCCTGTAACTCGGGTCTTGCCCCCGCCTACAACCTATCGCTAACTGACGATTTAGCGACGCAAATGGACGAGAGTTCCATTGCCAATCTCCAGGTGAGCCTCGACGGTGCTGTACTGACACAGGGAGCAGATTACACCTATAGCGCGCCGGCAACGCGCGGTGCTGATATGGGCTTCGATTTCCTGGTGCCGGTTGAAGCGGGCACCTGTTTGGAAATCAGTTACCAGATCGGTTTCTATACAGATATTAGTGGCGGTGAAAGCTGGGTTAACACTTTTGCCGTCGATGAATTCTGGTCGCTGGAAGCTAGTAATGGCGAACAGTACTCTGCAGTTACCTTGGGCACTCCCTATCCGATGGGCACTGTTGCGACCAGTGTGACTGCTCCACAAAAAACACTGCAAACAGCGACTACTGCCGCTGTCGGTGACGAGGTTGTATACCAGATACAGGTCCCCGGTAGCGGCACCACCTCGGCCATTTACGATATTGCAATTGCCGATGTATTGGACACTAGCCTGGAGTTGGTGCAACTGCAGGAGATTAATGGGCTTACCTACACCGATAATACCACTGGCAATAATATCGATATGGCAATCGATATTATCCCAGCCGGTACCGTGGCAATTTTTGAAGTTCGCGCCCGGGTTGCCAACAATGCCACAGCCCAGGCTGGCCACAGCTTTGAAAATGAGGTGACTTATTCTTATGCCGCGACTGATGGCGGCACTTCTCAGTCCGGAGGCACTGGTACTGCGGCGACACTCACCATCGTCGAGCCAGAGATAAGTGCAATTGCCTCTGTCGCAAATCAAACCAATCCCGGTAACGATCCGGATGCGGGCGATGTACTGCGTTTTACCCTGGACCTCAGTGCTGCGGGTAATGCGGAAAATTCTGCAGCTTACGATCTTTCGGTTAATGAGTTGTTATCCTTGGGGCTTGAGTTTGTACCGGGCACCGTGACTTTTGCCGGAGCCTCCCAGGCAGATCCCACCGTAACTGGTGACGGAATTACTACTGCGCAAAACCTGGTTTGGGATCGGGCCAATAGTGATCTGGATATCGCTGCAGGTAATAACGGTGAACTGGTCTTCGATGTGGTTGTACTCGATAGCGTACAGCCGGCGGCGGCGCTGTCCGCAACTGCCAGTGTGGAATGGACCAGTCTCGATGAAGATAACAGCAGTATTTATGAACGTAACGGTGCTGATGGCAGCGGCGGCCTGAATGATTACTTGCTGGAAAATATTGCTGCTCAGCTAGATGCTGCCAATGACAGCACAATTAGCAAAATTCGTTCAGATGACAGCTATGGTAGCGCTGACGAGCAATTGCGAGTGGGCGACTTGGTTGAATACCAGATTACCCTCTCCCTACCAGAGGGCACGGCCTCCAATGGGCTGATTGTCGATACTTTGCCCCAGGGAATGGTGTTTGTAAGCACTCTTTCAATTAATGGCCAGACTTCTGCTCCATTTACTGCTGCGGCGCCCTTTAACCACACCGACATCGCAGAGCCAGTGCAGTCTGGTGATCCTTCTACTGGTGCCACTACGGTTACCTGGAGCATTCCCGACCTGGTCAACACGGGTGATAACGATACCAGCAACGATGAATTTGTTGTGCGTTACCTTGTGCGGGTTCTCAATGAGGATTCCCATCCCTGGCCAGCAACGAACACCGCGCTGACCAATACTGCAGAGTTTGGTTTTGATGCTGCCACAGGAGCCGAAACCCGCAGTGATAGCGAAACACTGGATCTGTTACAGCCGGACCTCGCCGTAGCTATTAGCTCAACTCCCGCAGATGGCAGCACGCTTTCCGCCAGCGATACGATTGAGTATACCGTTACGATTACCAACAATGGTTCTTCACCAGCCTATGACCCGGTATTCCGCGATGTGATTCCTTTAGGTCTGCGCCAAGGGGGAGTCAGTGTCCAGTCCCTCACGGTAAATGGTGCCGCAGCAACAGTGGTTGCGCCTACTTTCGATAGTAGTAATGGCGAAGCCGTTTGGAATTTTGCCGCAGGTACGGGTTACGGAATCAACGCTGGTGAGTCCATGGAAATGGTATATCGCGTTGAAGCGGATTCTAATTTAGGGGCTGGACTTAGTCTGCAAAATGCGGCCTATGTTGAAGTTTATTATTCGCTTGATGATAACGATTTGCCGTCTCTGAATTCCGTGGCGGTCACTGACGATTTACGTGAGGATTATGGCCCGACTTCTCCGGTGAGTGTCCAATTTAATACTCCCAATGCCGCGCCACTGTTGATTGAAGTTACCCAATTAACAGCTTCCATTGGCGAGCCGTTTAACTATCGCATTACCATCCCGGAAACGGTGCAGACCACGGCGCTTCACGATGTCACTGTGCTGATGGATCTGTCTACGTCTGCTGCGGATCTGGAATTTGTCAGTGCCAGTAAAGTATCTGGCAGTGCATCTTTCACTCCGGAAAATAACGGCAGCTCCACCAGTCTCAGTATTGCAGATAGCACTAACGGAATTGATGTGCCCGCCGGCGAGCAAGTCGTTATTGATGTAACACTGCGACTGCTGGATATGGACCCGCCGAATGTGGACGGTTTGAATTTTGCCGCCAGTGCCAGCTACAGTTACAACTACGATAATGATAATGCCTCTGCGGGGCAGGGTGCGGGTAGCGGCAATACTACGGCGGACATGACAGTAGTAGAGCCCACGGCTATTACCCTGACTAAATCTGGCCCCACTAGTGTTCAGTCCGGTGTAGGCGGTACCTTTACTTTAGATTTGCACAATACCGGTACGGGCCCGGCCTGGGATATTAGTGTTACCGATATTTTGCCGGATAATAATCCCGGTGGAATGTGTGAAACGGCCCCAGCCAATTTCACCGCGCAAATTACTGACAGCGCCGGCACCACGACGGCCACCCTGACAGAGGGTTCCGACTTTAGCGCGGTATTCGATAACGATAGCTGCACCCTCACAATTACCTCCATTGGTTCAGTGGCAATGCTGGATGCGGATTACCATCTGCTGATTGGTTACGATGCCTATTTGGATGCCGACACCGTCGATGGGGATACGCTGACGAATATTGCTGGTGTTACTCAGTGGCACAGCTGGGATAGCAGCCTCACTGAAGTTCGCCAGTACACCCGTGCGGCGCCCACCGATGGCACTCCCGGTGTGCTGGATCATGAGGATGCTTATTCAGTTAGCGCCTCTGTGCCGACAGTGACTTTCTACAAAGCTGTGGAAAATATCAGCCGTGGAGAAAACCCGGCCACTGCCGCCAGCCCCACGGAAGTTTTACGTTACACATTGACTCTGACCAATACGAGTGGTGTTGATGTGAGCGGAGTAGAGATTACCGATGACCTGGGTCGATTAAATAATTCTGCACTGTTTGAATCGGGCACTTTACAGTTGGTAAGTGCTCCGACTGGCAGTGACAGCAGTGCTATCGATGCCTCTGCCGGTACCTGGAATAGTGGCTATCTGGAAGTCAGTAATCTGGATCTTACGGCGAGCGGTACCGCGGGAGATTCTATCCAGATTGTTTATGAAGTTACCCTGGCAGCAGTTATTGATAGTGGGACCCAAGTCTTCAACCAGGCCCAGGTTCAGCTTCCCGGGCAATTACTGCAAGACAGTGATGATCCCAACATCAACGGCACCGATGATCCGGATACGGCGGGTGATGAAGATCCCACAGAAGTACTGATTGAGTCAGAGCCATTACTGGTGGTAGAAAAAACGTCGGCAGATATGACTGATGATGCAGATCTGCTGATGGTTGGGGATACCCTGCGATATACTATTACCGCGGAAAATGCCGGTAATGAGAATGCGATCAATGCCCTGATATTGGATCAGATCCCATCTAATACAACTTATGTCAGTGGCTCTACCACCCTGAATGGCTCCACATTGTCTGATGTCAGCGGCACCTCTCCTCTGGCTGCAGGTATGAGCATTAATACCGATGGTGAAGCCGATGGTTTTATCGGCGCAACGGCCAATGGCGCACCTGCAGTGGTCATCACCTTTGACGTCACCATTAATGACGTTAATGATGGCACCGTTATTTCAAACCAGGCATTTGTAAATGGTGAAGGTGCGGGTAGCGGTACTTTTGATGAAGTGCCCTCCGATGATCCGAATACCGATGCTCCCAATGATCCCACGATCGATATTGTTGGCGATGTACCCCTGTTAATTGCCCACAAGACTGTGGAGATTGCCGAAGACTATATTTCCGCAGGGATTGTCGATCCGGGTGATGTACTTCGCTATACCATCGCAATCACCAATATGGGTGGTGTAGATGCTCTCGAAGTAGCGCTTACCGATCAGGTACCAAATGACACTACTTATGTTGCTGGCACCACCACTTTAAATGGTGAAGTGGTAGCGGATAACGGTGGTGGTAATTCACAGTTGGATTCTGCCCTACCGGTTTCATCCGATGACCTGACACCGCCGCTACCAGGAGCCAATGAAGGCATTATTACCTCGGGTCAAACTGCCACAGTCACATTTGAGGTAATGGTGAATGCTGGCACCCCGACAGGCACGGTTATCAGTAACCAGGGTAGTGTTGAAGCAGATGAGTTGGCACTTACCCTGACCGACGCAGATGGTAACCCAGCCAATGGTGCACAGCCAACTGACGTTGTTGTGGGTGATGCCCAGTTGCTCTCCATTGTGAAAGAAGTTGCGGTTGTCGGTGGCGGTGCCGCAGAAGCGGGTGCGGTATTGGAATACCTGGTAACCGTCGAAAATATCAGCGGTGTCCCAGCAACTTATATTGAGATCACCGATGACCTGGCTATAGCTGGAGATGGAGTTCTTACTTATATCGCTGATTCGGCCATGCTCAACGGGCAGACTGACGGAATAACTGTTGTCGATACACTAATCACTGCAGACTACGCCACAACTTACGGTGATTTGGAACCGGGAGAGATGGTTACTCTGCGTTTCCAGGCGCAGATGTCAGAAAACCTGGATTATGGTTTTACTGTAGTAAATACCGCAGAAGTACAGTGGAATGATCCGGCTTCCAGCGCTCAGGCCAGTGTTGCCATTGACGTTGGCGGTACCCCGGGCATTGCCAACCTGGCTGGTTATCTGTGGCACGATGTGAATTTCAATGATGCCTTGGATACGGATGAGAGCCTGCTGCTTAATTGGGCGGTAGACCTGTATTTCAATGACGAATTGATGGAAACAGTTCAGTCTGATGAAAATGGTTACTTCCAGTTCCAGGGGCTTGTACCGAACAGCTATGGTGGCCTTAGCTATGAAATGCGTTACACCGCACCAGATGCTACTGAAAGTACAGCTTCATTGGGTAACTCTGTTTCTGATTTCACCAACGGCCCGCAGTCCATTATTGAAATTTATGTAGATTCGGGAGCGAACCCGCAGGACTTGAATTTGCCTCTAACACCCAATGGCGTGGTTTACGATTCAGTAACCCGCTCCGCCATTGAGGGTGCCACCCTCACTATGGCGAGGGTGAGTTCCGGTCAGGAATTGCCTGCGCGTTGTTTTGATGATGAGAAACAACAAGGGCAGGTAACCCAGTCTGGGGGTTACTACAAGTTTGATATCAACTTCAGCGATGCAGCCTGTCCATCCAACGCGGACTACCTGATTCAGGTGGATATCGCGGATGAGGATTATGTGGGTGGTGAATCACTGGTAATTCCTTCTCAGACCAACAGCGAAACTGCCGGTTTTGATGTGGCCGGTTGCCTGGGCAGCAACGCCGATATGGTTCCTGCGACCGCAAATCATTGTGAGGTTCAGGAATCGTTCTCTCACCCCTCTCTTGATGTCGAGGCGCGGGATGCGGCAACGGACTACTACCTGCGAATGACTTTGGATGATGGTCAGATTCCAGGGGAAAGCCAGCTGTTCAACAACCATGTCGCCATGGACCCGGAGTTGGAAGGGGCGCTATCCATCACCAAAACCGCGGCCATGCTCAATGTAACCCGCAGTCAGTTGGTTCCTTACACCATTACTTTTGGCAATACGCTGCCAATTCCACTGACAGATCTACAGCTAGTAGATTACTTCCCGGCAGGCTTCAAATATGTCGCGGGCTCGGCGCGCCTTGATGGAGAAGCGGTTGAGCCTGAAAGCGAAGGCCTGCAATTGAGGTGGTCGGATCTGCGCGTGGAGGCGGAAGAAACCCGCGTATTAAAACTGTTGCTGGTCGTGGGTTCCGGTGTGGGCGAGGGCAAATATGTTAACCGCGCCCGTATGTTCAACCAACTCTCAGGTCAGGCCGCGTCAGGTGAGGCCTCTGCCACTGTGCGCGTGGTGCCCGATCCCACCTTCGACTGCACCGATGTTATCGGCAAAGTGTTTGACGATAAAAATATGAATGGCTACCAGGATGAAGGAGAGGGTGGTTTACCGGGTGCTCGAGTGGTGACGGCTACCGGCCTGAATGCTACTGCGGACTCCCACGGTCGATTCCATATTACCTGCGCAGTGGTGCCGAATGGGGATCGAGGTTCCAATTTTGTGCTCAAGCTCGACGATCGCAGCTTGCCAAGCGGGTATCGTCTCACCACTGAAAACCCGCGTGTGCTGCGAGCCACCCGAGGCAAGATGCTGAAGTTCAACTTTGGAGCCAGCTTGCACCGGGTAGTGCGCCTGGATATTGCCGAAGCGGTATTTGAACCGGGCACAACAGAGTTGCGCCCGCAATGGCATTCCCGAATGGATTTATTGTTGGAAAAACTCAGTGAAGCTCCCTCTGTTTTACGCCTTGCCTATCTTGGGGAGAATGAAGATCCGGATCTGGTGGACGAGCGTCTGCAGGCAATTAAAGATCAGGTCGCCCAGGACTGGGAGAGCCGTGAAGGTGACTACGATTTGACCATAGAAACTGAAGTTTTCTGGCGCCGTGGAGCGCCTCCTGGTAAAGGAGGTTTGGAGTGATGTCCTTTGCAAAACGGAATCGTGACCGGCGAGCTTGCTCGATAAATACTGCCGCGAAGACGACCCGCTTTTTCCCCCGGCGGGACTGCCGTCTCGCTACTGCGATCGCGTTGGCATTGACACTTCCGGCGCAGTCCCAGGAAGTGGGTGCGCAAGTAGATGAGCCTAGTTGGTGGCAGGTCTGGCAAAATATTCCAAGCCTGAGTTCTGAAGAAAGTGGAGCTCAATCCGAACTCGAAGAGCAGTCGATAGGCAGTAATACTGAAGGTATGCTGCTGAGCGCACCTACAAATCAATGGTTGCAGGATGCGACTCAATTTGTTGCACCGCTGGACCCGATTGTGGTGGAAGATTTTATCGACCCAATCCTGTTCTATGGCGTTGAGGATGAAATTCCTCTGGAGGCAGTGGAGTTACTGCGCCAGAGTTTGAATGACTTGGGTGAGACGCCCAATTTTAAGTTGCACTTTATTGGCCATACAGATTCCGATCCCCTTACCGGGGAGCAGGTAGCAGACTTTGCCAGCAAAGAAGAATTAACTTTGGCGCGGGCCCAGTTTGTGGCGGACTTCCTTCAAGAGGCCCTTGAACTACCTGAGCAAATGATTGTTGTTGAAGGGCGTGGGGATATAGAACCCACAGCGGATAATATTACTACCGCAGGTCGTGAAGAGAACCGCCGAGTACAGGTAAAAGTAACCTACGACGCCCTGGATGAAAAAGCCATGGCGGACCGTGCCCGTGCGGAGGCATTATTGCTCAACCGGGTGAAAGTATGTCGCCAGGAAACGGTGTGTAGACTTACTTACGCTGCAGGCAGTGAACAGCGGGCACGCCTGAGAAACCTGGTGACGCCACTGAGGATGGAGCCCGGACAAACAGAATTGCCGGAAGCCTTTATCCGCCGTATCCGCGAGGTTCGATCTAACCTTGCGGATAAAAACAATCTGGTTATTCACTTTATTGGTCATACCGACGCCCGTCCCCTGGACGTGAGTGAAAATCCGGAAGCCCAACAGAGTGCTTATCAGGAGCAGTCCTATAGCGAGGCTCGCCGTGTCGCTCAGGCCCTGGGTACTGCATTGAATTTGCCTGCGGCCATGATCACCAGCAGTGGCAAAGGGGCGAGCCAGCCGCTAGCGGCCAACGATACGCCGAAAGGGCGAGCCCTCAACCGTCGGGTGGAAGTGGAATTTTGGTATGACGACCCACTGGAAGTCGCTACAGATTCTGTTCAGGCGTGTCCGGAAGCTGCCGCTGCGGAAACTCTCACCATTGCCTATGAGTCTGCCGGTGGAAAACTGTCGCCGATTCGTTTTGATAATGGCGATCCGATTATCAGTCAGGCACAGCTGACACAAATACGTGCGGCCATGGCTGAAATTTCCAACAAAGCGAATGTTCGCCTCAGCTTTATTGGCTACAGTGATAACCAGCGTATGGATCGCCGCGAAGCGATGGTTTACGGCGATGACCAGGGATTGTCCGGTGCCCGCGCTCAACGCGCTATGGCACAGGTACAGGAGCTGCTCAACCTCGAAGACACCCAGGTGGAGTTTGAGGGGCGCGGCTACGTCCAATCTGCGGATGTAGTGAGCAATGGCTTTGAGCAGCGGGATGGCGCCAGGGTTGAGATCGAAGTCCTGTACGATGAATTGGCAATTCTCACTGAAAGTGATCGCCTGGAAATCGAGCGCATTAATCGTGAAGCCATAGCGAATAATCCCTACGCACTTAACTTAATGCGTATCACTGTCGATGGCAGCCCGGAATACGACCCCTATAAAAACTCAGCGGACTTACAGCGCTGTACTGATGTGGCCTTGCAAGAAGCGAATATTCAATTTCGCTTCGACAATAAAAAAATGCAACCGCGCCTGAATGTGACAGCGTGGCCCAACACCATCCGTTACGCAGATAACCCGGATACCGATCTGGCAGAGAACCGGGTATTTTTCAGTAGCTATACCAACTATCCCTCTTTTATTAAAAGTACCGAAGTGCGATTGTTCGAAGAGGGACAGTCTCTGCGCGATACACCTCTGGCAATTGTACCGCTGGACCACTTTGGCAAAGGGGAATGGCGTGCAGAATTTTCTGAATTCCAGGCGCCTCTAAAAAAATTACACTACGTGCTGCGTGCCTATGACAATAAGGGCCGCTATGATGAGACCACGGAACAGACCCTGTGGTTGGTAGATCAAGTTGAAGAGTCTGCAGAAAATGAAGATATCGGTAGGGAATTATTAGTAGGCTACGGTGAGAACCGCTTAGCCCAGCGGAACATCCCTCTGGATGGTAACAGTGTATTGGTCAATGGCACTCAGGTGCCGTCCGGGCACACCGTATGGTTAGCGGGCAATCCGGTACCGGTCGACAGTCAAGGCCAGTTTATCGCCGAGCAAATTTTTGAGCCGGGTATGCATACGGTTGAAGTGGCGATACTCGATGATGAGGGTAATGGCGAACTTTTCCTGCGGGATTTGGATTTTGCCAAAAACGACTGGTTTACTGTAGGTATTGCCGACCTTACCGTGGGTTACGATAAAACCAATGGCCCAGCAGCCCTGGTTACCGGTGATGAAACTCACTATGACAACTCAGTAAGCTACGATGGCCGCCTGGCGTTTTACACCAACGGCGGTTTCGGGGAAGGCTGGCGTCTGTCGGCCAGTGCAGATACCGAAGAGGGCCCGGTAGAGGATCTGTTTTCCAACTTTATGGAAAAGTCTCCCGATGCCTTGTTCCGCCGCCTGGATAGTGATTTGTATTACCCAACGTTTGGCGATGACTCCACCGTAGTTGAAGACGCCCCCACGTCAGGCAAGTTTTATGTGAAATTGTCCAAGTACGATGACTACGGTCTCTGGGGTAATTTCAAAGCCAACTACGCCGATAATGAGCTCGCCCAAATTGACCGGACGCTCTACGGCGGCAGTGGTCACTTTGAAACCGATGCGATGACCAGCTTTGGTGAGAAGCGCTTTCAAATAGATGCCTTTGGAGCAGAGCCGGGAACCATTGCCGGGCGCGATGAGTATCGTGGAACCGGCGGTTCCCTGTATTACCTCCGTCACCAGGACATTTCCAGCGGTTCGGAAAGTTTACGAGTAGAAGTTCGGGATAAAGATTCCGGGCTGGTGCTCGCAGTTAAGACTCTCACCGCAGTAGTTGATTACGACATCGACTATATCCAAGGGCGTATCCTGCTTAACAGCCCCTTATCTTCCCTGGCAAATGATGAACTGCTCATTGAGGATGGCGCTTACAACGGCAATCCCCAATACCTGGTAGCACGCTACGAATACACACCAGGTTTTGAAGAAATGGACACCCTGGCTGTTGGTGGGCGTGCCCACTACTGGTTGGGCGATCACGTCAAATTGGGCTTCAGCAGTATTCAGCAAGACGAAGATGAAAATGAAAGTTCCTTGCAGGGTATTGACCTGACTTTGCGTAAAAGCGCCAGTAGTTGGGTGAAAATTGAAATGGCCGATAGCGAGGGTAGCAATCTCGATAGCGTCAGTTCGCTCGATGGCGGCTACACTTTTGATGATGAAAGCCTGGACTCCACGGTTGCTGCGAGTGCAACCAAAGTGGAAGGCGTTTTACAGCTGGGAGATTTCTTCGAGAGTTTGCGTGGCTCTGGTAGTTTTTACCATCAAGAGCGTGAAGCTGGTTTTTCCGGTCCAGGCCAATTTGTGGATGGCGATACCATCCAATATGGCGGTGGCGTTAACCTGCCGATCGGCGAAAGTTTTGATGTAAGAATCAAAGCCGACACCAAAGAGGAAGAGCAGGGGTTGCAAACCAATGCCATGGACTTGATGCTCGGCTACCGTATCAATGATCACTGGCGACTCACCTCCGCAGTTCGCAATGATAGCCGTGAAGATGAATCCGAAGTTGTCGCCGCTACCCAGACAGAAGGGGATCGCACAGATGTTGCTGTCGAGGCGAGCTATGATTCCGGTGAGAGTTGGAGCGCCTTTGGTTTTGTTCAGAATACGATGGAAGTGACCGGTACCCGCGAAGAGAACAATCGCATCGGCCTCGGTGGCGCTTATCGGGTAAGTGACCGCCTGACCATGGACAGTGAAGTTTCCGGTGGTGATACTGGCACAGCTGCTCGACTCGGTACGGACTTTCTGGTGACTGACAGAACCAGCCTTTATATGAATTATGCGCTGGATAACGAGCGCAGCGATACCGGTGTGCGTGCACGCAAGGGCAATATGAGTACCGGTTTTCGCAGTCGCTATTCTGATACGCTAAATATTTACGGTGAGGAGCGCTACAGTCACGGTGATGTTTCCACTGGTCTGACCCACGCCCTGGGTATGGATCTGGCCCCCAATGACCGTTGGACCTATGGCACTACCCTGGAGGCGGGCACACTCGAAGACCCGGATACAGGAGCCAAGACCGAGCGCAATGCCATGGGCTTTAATGTGGGCTATGGCTTGGATGCTATACGTATCGCATCCGCGCTGGAATACCGTACGGATATTTCGGAAACGGTATCGGGCGAAAATACTGTATCGGAAACTGAGCGCGATACCTGGCTATTAAAAAATACCTTCAACTACCAGTTCACTCCGGACTGGCGCTTGGTTGGCAAACTCAACTATTCAGACAGCAAAAGTTCGGAAGGTGAATTCTACGATGGTAAATTTACCGAAGCGGTAATGGGTTATGCCTACCGCCCGGTAAACAATGACCGCCTGAATACCCTGATGAAGTACACCTACTTCTATAATGTGCCGACTCAGGATCAGGTTACGGTTGAAAACACCTCCACTGAATTTATCCAGAAGAGTCATATCTTTTCGATAGACGCCAGTTACGACCTCAATCGACAGTGGACTTTGGGTGGCAAGTACGCCTATCGTCTAGGCCAGTTGAGCATGGATACGGAAGACCCGGAGTTTTTCGATAGCCGTGCAAGTCTCTATGTACTGCGTGCCGATTGGCATTTTATCAAGCGATGGGACCTCCTCTTGGAAGCGCGTCTGCTCGATTTACCCGATGCCCAGGATAGCAAGAGCGGCGCCTTAATCGGCTTGTATCGCCATGTTGGCGATCACCTTAAGTTGGGGGTGGGCTACAACTTTACCGACTTCTCTGATGACCTCACCCAGCTGGACTATGACAGTCATGGGGTGTTTATTAATATTATTGGCAAGTTGTGATTTTAGGGCCCGGCTTAATAAGCTGGGTCTAATTTATTAAAACAAACGTGCGTTACGTTTTATATCGACTTATCTCTCCTTAAGTAACCCAGATCCAATATCTATATTAACTAGTGATTAATAATTAGATTCCGTAACGATTATTTGGAAGTTACTTATAAGCGTACGACAAATAAACACTCTTGCCTAATATATTAAATCCCAATAAGTATTACATACATAACTTGTAAATACGTACCAGATAGAGGGCGATACCAAATTGAGCTGGATGCTGGTCACTATTGAAGCTATGATCCGCAAAGTTATGACAGGCAACCTTTTGGCCACCTAAAGTGATTGCAAGTTTTCTATAGCAGGGCATGTGTTATAGGAAGGATAAACAAATTCTTGTTTATTCAAGTTGATGCTTATTTGGTCAGATACGCTATGGATTGTCGATTAACTATTGGTTTAATAATAAACTATTTGGGGAAATGAACATTGTGAGAAAGTTCTATATTGTTTTTCAATTGTTGTTATTTGCATTTTCTGTCGTTGTGCAGGCAGAAGATTTGGAAGATTTAGGTATTTATGAGAGGAGCTTGTCCCAATCTGTTGAAGTACCTTTCTCATTATTACCGGGTGAAAATATAGACTTCCGTACCGGTTCAAACTATTGGGAAATTCCGGGTCCCTCAGTTCCTGGGCAAGGCGGGCTAGATATTAATGTTGGCTTTTCTTTTAATAAGGCGCACCCGAGCGGTTACTTTAATCTTGGCAGTTGGGAGTTGGAGATTCCAAGGATTGTTATATATTCCAATACGTCTGTAACAGGCCATACCAGTGGGACAGGTTATACTAATAAACCTCAGCAAGCTTGTAGTGATACAAGAACTTTGGGTAATAAGGGGCTTGGAGCTCCATCGGGCGAGAATAGTCCGATCAGTTTGATTCTTCCAGGAATAGAGCCGCAAACAGTATTGGAAAGAAATGTAGAGAGAGATATATATCCTTCCTCTGTTAAATATGTGACAACGGGTAATTACATTATATCATGTGTAGATAATGGAACTACTTTTAAGGTGGTTTCACCTGACTCAATTACCTACGAATTTAATGTGTTAAGCTCTACGGTTGGTTTTCACGCTTCAACGGGAAATGGGAGGTTAAAGAATTATCCAGGAATATTAACGGTATATCCAAAGTCAATATATGATCCTTGGGGAAATAAACTGACATTTTCTTACTATGATAGTTCTGCAGCACATCCTAGCCCGCTACTTCATACCAGAAAACTCATTGATAAGATTCAGGCAAATGATGGGAGGTTGGTTGATTTTACCCACTCTTCAGAGGCCAATCCAAAGCTTGAAAAAATAACCGTGGATCGTCGAGCTTGGACTTTTAAGTATGAGAGCGAAAGTGATAGTGCAAAATATTTGAAAGAGATTGTTTTGCCTGAGGGCTTAAAATGGTCAATTAAATATGACAAGGATTCCAATGGTGGTGAAAATGACGCTGTACTAGGTCTTCTTCCTAAGAAAACAGGTAAAGAGATATCTATTTCTTACAAATATCAATATGCAATTAAGGAAATGATTACTCCTACTGGAGCTAGTGTAAATTATACCTATAGTCGAGTTACGAAAGGATTTTGGGGCATTAAGGCTTGTTGTGGCTATGTTCCTACTATAAAGACAAGAACAGTCAGCGGTAATGATATTACTGCACACTCCTCTTCTTTTACCTTTACTCATCAACAAAATGGAAAAATTTCAAGATCTCAGATTGTTGCTGGTAATAGAAAGGATGTGTTGGACTTTCACAGGAATGTATGGCAGCACGGTTTGTTAGACAGCCATACAATTTATCAAAGCGGTAAGCAAATTCTAAAAAGAGAATTCTCATGGGGGCGTGGATCAAAAATTGGTGAAACAGGCTTGGAGAATGAGCATGAAAGTGGTCAGACTCTCCGTTGGTCAAACAATGTAACCACCATTATCGATGGAAAAACCCTGACGACCGCTTTTTCTGGGAGAGACAATTTGGGTAACCCCTCCAAGGTTACTGAAACAGGAACCAGAACCAGAGTAACTAGATACACTTACCATAACGATACTTCCAAATGGTTTATTGGAAAAGTAAAAGAGCAATCTGTGGATGGTGTTTCAGATGTTCTTTCCTATACCTATGATAAGAATAAGGTTAAAACGGCAACTGAGAATAAATTAAAGCAGACGCTTTATTATCACTCCAATGGCAATCTGAGTGAGATTAGAAAGACCGTGGGCGGTAACTTGGAGCGAAAGTACTACGATAACTATTACCGTGGTGTTGCAAGGAAATTTACCGATGAGGATAGTTTTGTAACCACTGCAACAGTAGATTATTTCGGTAATGTAAAGCGTATTACAGACCCCGAAAGTAACTGGGTCGAATACGAATATGATTCGATGGGTCGTGTCTCTAAAGAGAAGAGGCCGGGCCGCGCAGACGTTATTATAACCTGGCCCTCCGCCAAGCAAAAAAATATTACTCAAGGTAGCTATCGAGACATTGAAAAATATAATGCTCTAGGTCAGTTGAAGTATAAAAAGACTTGGGATACGGCCTACACATCTGAACCAGTAATCCACAATAAGGAATATACAAATCGCGGTATGCCCTTTTTTACCGCCTGGCCTTCTGAAACCGAGGGAGAGACAAGAGGAGTTAAGCAGTACTATGATGTCTTGGATCGCCTGACAAAGGTTACCAATACGGTTAGTGGGAAGAGTAAAGCAATCTGTTATGGTGCTGGATGTATACAGTCTGGCGAGCCCTCTATTTCTTATGGCATAAGAACCGTAAATGAAAAGGGGATAAAAACTATAATGAATTATGATGTGTATGGAAATCCCAGTGAAACCTATCTCAAGGATCTCTATAGGCAAAAAACATCTGGATCAAGTGGATTTGTAAAAACCTCCCATGCTCGTAACGTAAAAGGAGTGCTGATATCTGTAACTCAGGGCGGAGTTAAAGAAAGTTATTCTTATAAATCTGGCACTCAATATATTGAGAAAGTCTCACGTCCAGAGATAGTGATCAATACATCTTTAGATGAGCAGGGACAGATAATTGAAAGGTGGTTTAATAATGATCGATCTCAGGTTGCCAAATTAAACTACACCAAAAATGATAGGCTGGAGAGCATTGATTATCCAGCGCCGACTTACGATGTGCTTTTCAATTACTATAAAAATGGTGCTTTAAAACGTGCACGCAGAGTAAATAGTGCTGGAAATCCAACCCACAATCTGAGTGACTGGAACTATAGTTATTACTCAGATGGCACGATGAAGAGCGAGGTACTGTCGGTTGGTGGAGAAAATTATTCTTTACAATACGGTTACAATTCACAGGGAAACGTTAACTCTGTTGTTTATCCATCTGGAGAATCTATTAATCTGGCAACGGATGGTTTAGGTAGGGATAGAGCCTTATTTAATGAATACTCTGGTAAATCAAATCGCTACCTGGTGAATAGCGTTAAGTACCACCCCAATGATGCAATAGAGAAGATTAATTTTGCCAATGGCCTTTCTCAGAGCTATGGGGTCGATTCACAAATGCGTGTTGATAGTATTTCAGTTCCCGGCAGAGTTAACCTTAAGTATGAGTTTGATTACCTTAATAATATTAGTGCTATCACTGATTATATAGATGGTGGGCGCAGGGATTCATTTACTTATGATGGCTTAAATAGGCTTGAGCAGGCGAATGGTTCCTGGGGGAATTATACTTATGCTTATAGTGATTCAGGGAATATTTTAAGAAGAGATAAGTCGAATGGAGACTCTCTTGGATATCAATATGACTCGAATAATCAGTTGAGTTCGGTATATGGTGATTATAACCAGACTTATAAATATGACAGTCAAGGTAATGTGACTCAAAATTCAAAAAATTACTTCACTTATGATTTTGCTGGAAATGCCCTTGGTATGGGTACGACATCCAAGGCAGATGACTGGGTGTATGAATATGATGCTCACAATAAGCGGGTAATTAACTACGCGGGAAGAGGCGAATATATTTCTATGTATGGCCATAATGGAAAGTTAATGGCGGAAGTGGATACCAATGGAAATGTCAGTGAGTATTACTATTTAAATGGTGAACTTCTTACCCGTAGAGATAACTGTGTTTCATTTTCTGATGCACAAGGGAACTGCAGAACCAAGATGGAGTGGATTCTGCCTTCTATTACTTTGATGATGAATTAGGGGGAGATATGAGAAATCTAACAGCATCAATTCTCTTTCTTGGGGCCATTATACTCTCCGCCCTTGCTGGTGCAGAGGAAACGCTGACCTTTTATCATAATGATATGCTGGGTTCCCCAGTGGCGGCTTCTGATAAAGATGGCGAGCTTCTCTGGACCGAATCCTATGAACCCTATGGTAAGAAAAGAGGTGATAAGCAAAGTCTGAATCACCGAGGCTATACAGGTCATGCGGAGGATGCCAATACGGGGCTTGTCTATATGCAGGCCCGTTATTACGATCCACTAATTGGCCGCTTTTACTCTATGGACCCGGTGGGGTATCTGGGGCATCTAGAGCGAGGAAACCCTATTCAGGGAATGAACCGCTACGCCTATGCGAATAATAACCCCTATAAATATAATGATCCGGATGGGGAATTCTTAAATTTTGCGGTTAAGTTTGCCGCAGATGTAGCCCTGACTGCAGCGCTGAACTATGCAGAGACTGGCTCTCTTAACCTGACCGGGGCTGTAGGGGAAGCAGCGGTTGGAATGTTAAACCCGGCCAAAACTTTGCAGAAATTCAATCGAGTAGCAAAGCTTTACAAGAAGGGCGGCGGCTGTAGCTTTACACCAGAAACACTGATCCTGACCCAGGATGGCTATAAAGCCATCATTGAAGTTCAGGTAGGCGATATTGTTCTTTCCAAAAATGATATTACCGGTGAGCTAAGCTGGCGGGAAGTTACTGATACCTTTAAGGATTGGCACCAGGAAACCATTACATTCACAGTTGTTGATGAGAATGGTATTCAGGAAACGATTACTACTACCGCGGAACATCCCTTCTATATCGCTGGACAGGGATGGTTGCCGGCAGGTGAAATCGGGATTGATACCGTCTTTGCGGGATCCTCTCCTGAAAGCGCGATTAAAGTTGTTGGTATAGCTATTAATGACTCACCGCAGTATGCCTATAATTTTACCGTAGATACTGACCATACATATTTTGTTGGTAAGACGGATGTTTGGGTTCATAATACTTGTGATTTTGATGTTGCCAAGGGAGCATCGGGAGCATTCAAAAAGCAGTTTAGTGCAGTTGATAATCTTGTTGCCGAATTGATGTATTCAAAAAGAGTGAATGTTAATTTAAAAATTCCAGGCGGCGTAGCTGGAGCAATTAGACATACAAAGCGAACAGGGGAACTGGTTGGTGATTCCGATCATATTCAAAAAGGACGTAATATTTTAGGTAAGCTCAAGAAAATTCGTAAGCGAGTAGATCGTTCACATTCGATGAGCGATTCTGAAAGATCATTATTGCTTAATACTATTAATCATCATATAGACGACCTTAGTGATGCACTTAAAGGATTGTGAAAAAATAATTGATGCTGATGGCCCATTTAGGTGGGTTTATCCTGGATCTATCGAGGGTTTTAACTCTGCTGCTTTGAAATCAGAAAATGAGCGTAAATGGTTTCGTAAAGGCAATTTTTCTGAAGATGTTGACAGTGCAGATGAGGTAATTACTGATTATTTGTATGAATGTCTTCTTGAACGAAAAAACCTTATCGATAATGAAGAATCTATAACTGTGGCACTGGATGTAGATGCTGTTATGCTTGTGAAAGCTGGAATTTGTTTGATATGTAATTTTGGATCTAGCTATGCAGGAACACATTTATCTGATTGGAGAGAGTTGCTAACTACGAACAATGCTAGTACTTGTCTCGATCTTCTCGAAAGTGCTTATGAAGACTCTGATTCGTTTATAAGAGATATTCTGAGAGATTTTATTTTAGAGCTTTTTCGTTATGGGCCGCTGTGGGATCCCCAAGAAGGCTATTTTTCAAAGGCGCTAAGTGATAAGGAAAACAAATTTTTAAGCCTTGTGCTGAAGCAAGGATATTTGACTATAAGTAATCAAGATGCTCGGTTATTTGTTGATGGTTCTAGGCGCATCTAGGCTGTTCTAACAAGTAATAGCCCCGCTCTCGTGGGGCTATTGTTTGAGTCAAAGTAAAATAAATTTTTTGTTATGCGCCTCAATGGAGTATGGCGTCTCACCCTTAAATTTAGCTTGAACAATCGAAAACTCCTGAACGGCAGTTCTGGACACCCACAAAATGGCGATAGATAGCATTATCGTTAATGGCATTAGCTTTGACAATTATCTCATCTAATTTGGTGGGAAAGGAATAACAATCTAGGACACCCATAGGTTAGAATAAGGAGAATAAAACAAACTAGGACATCCATAGATTAGAAAAAGACGCTAGCAGTATTGGCGCTAGTTCCAACGGCTATTTCTTTCTGCTTTATAGTTAAAGTGAGGGGAAATGTTAAAGGTTTATGCTTGGGCTTAGAAAAACTGTGGCTTTGAGAAAAAGTATTGAGGGAGTTAGCAAGGTGTAGCAGAAAGGTAGCGCCGACAATCGCTTATACCGTGTACCCAGCGTTTATCGAGCTGCCGACAAGCGCTTCTTAAGGCCTCAGCAGACCCTACCAAACCTTTAAAGCGACTTTCAAAATTTTGGTTGAGATAGAGCCAGTGTTTAGGTGAAATACCCATCCGTTTAAGTATGGGAGGAGTATTTTCAGCAATGGCTACGCGCTTTCTTGGGTCTAGATGCCTCCCGCTCCAGTCTACCAGCTCCAGATAGTGATCCAGTTGAAAAGGTAGCCCTTTCGGAGTATTCAAACGCTCACCGTCGATAAATGGAAGGAGATTTTTGGGCTGCTTGCTTGAGACTGTAGCTACCCGGACAAGTTATCGACTCAAATACCTCTAGAGCTTTTGAAGTTAGTATGTCTCTTGAAAAATAGAGGCTGAACTACCTCACCTGCAATTTTATAGTTGAGGATTGAGCTCTACGATAGCTTTTGATTTGTTTCAAATTGAAATTCCTCCCGTCTGGGAGGAATTAAAAAAGGCATTTACATATGGATTGAGGTAAATCTAGCTAATCTTGTGAGTCAATATTTACAAATCGAATAAGTACATGATTGTGGTCATCTTCACAGCTCATGCTGTTATCCTCAAATTCCAGTTTTACTTCCTTTCCTGCCATCTGGGCTGACAGCAGCATACTAAATTGCCTATCATGCATTTTTGAAAATGAATCGCCGCCATAACCTATCTTGGCACTTCCGTTCATGCCTTCTATGCTTACTTGAGTTCCTTCACCTGTAGATCTGGTAACTATGCGAGTTATTTCGCCAGTACAGTAGTGGAATCCAGTTGCCAGGCAGGACTCAGAAATTAATGCTGTAAGAATGAAGGCCGAAATCTTTTTCACTGGTTGCTCCTTGGTACATAAGTTCTATTTAAATGATTTGTATGTTTAATTATACTGGAACTTTATTGGACGCTACAGGGATTTGTTAGGGTGCAATCTCTAGAAATTACCGCCAATAGATAATTGACTCTTGATTAAATAGGTCTTGGCAGTGCTGCTGGTATCTTCTCTAGAGGGGGTTTTGTGATACTTGTTTATGAAAGGCAGGGCTTAAAAATTGTAACCGTGGATACTGCTCAGCAATTAGTTTTAATAATAAAATATATGGCTAGCTTTCTCTTCCTCTCAATTATGATGGTGGGTTTGCTAGCTTTAGGTATTTCCACGGTGACGTAAGGTATATATGTTGTTAAGATAAAGTTCAACTACCTTTAAATAAACTTTCAATATGCAGAGGATTGATGTGAAAAGATCTTTGGTTTTATTATTCATGCTTCTTTCGATAAACGCTTATGCTGGTGAGGGATATCTTACTCAGGATGCTATAGTGACAAAAGTATCATCCACTTCGCAGAATGCAGATGCTTTTTGGGTGTGGTATTCATCAAATACAGATAATTGCTCTGGTAAGATAAAATTCCAGCATTGTTAATGCAGGGACTGAAGGAGTATTTCAGAGGAGCTTTACCCTGGCAACAACGGCTTTAGTTTCTGGCAAGAAAGTCGGTATTTGGAGTTACAAGGATGATACTGATTGTTTTTCAGGTGTTTCAATTGATGTTTATTAAATATATTTAATGTTGTTGTCATGCTCCTCTAATTATTAGTAGGATATTGATTTATATGTATTTGAAAATAGGATTCTTAGTTTTTAGATTCTTTTGAGTTTTGCTAAGACTTTATGAATTAGCTGCAGGTATCAGAGTTTATGATGCCTGCTTAAATAAATTTTCCTTTCTAGTTTTGTGCTCCAGTCTTGGGGAAGGTTTAGGGGCTGAAATTGTTGTTTCTAATACTGGCTGAAATGAGAGATCGGCGTGGATGGGGGGGCTATCAAGTATTAGAGCTATCAATATCTAGTTCCTAGTGCCTATAGAGAAAATAAAGCAATATTAAAAATCATAAGGACTGCCATTGATTAGATGCAAAGATCTGGTAAAAGGTTATATTTATATTCGAATTTTTTGGTATGCGGTAATAATTGTTAGGAGCTTAGAAAGGAATCACTAACAGTCGTTGATATTGGTAATCTAACATTTATTGAGGTGGATACAGGTTTGTTTGGCCGCTACCAGTCCTCCAATCCTTTAAAACGGCTTTCGAAGTTTGGATTGATTAGAGTTAGAATTATATTGGATCTGCACAACGATTGGGGGCGATTGGCGGTAGCTCTTTGGACCGCATAGTTGAGGTTGCAGCGTGAATACGTTATTGAATGAAAATAGAATCAAAGTCTACTCAGGTTTTCGAATTGGTACAGCTAGTGAGAAATCTATTATCCTAGGAGGCTTTAGGGGGGAGGCATATCAAGAGCGCCTGCTTAACTGAAGGATGTTTAATAAACCGTGCCAGTATAAGTCTAAAGGCTATGAGGTATATAAAATGTTAAATTATCGGTTGTAGTTTTCCTGGGGCGTAGCTGCTATGAAGATAGATGGTATGTTTTTAGAGATAATCTCCCGATGTAACCGCCTTTTTAAAGACGGTTTAGGCTCGAATTGAGAGAGTTTAATTAAAGTACTCGAAAATGAATAATTTCACAGGTGTCGTAAACACCACTGCCAGTCCATAGGTTACTTGGATTGGCACCTATTAATACTTCTGATTGAGCGTGATATGCAGATAGTGCTGAAGAAATGGTGTTTCGATAGCCTAAGCTATCTTTTGCACTTATCCAGTACTGCTGGCAGTTTTCAGTTTCCTTTTCTAATTGAATAACAACTTCACCATCTCGAGATGATGCGGTTGAATAAAATACAATATGTTTAATTGAGGATGTGTTTAAGTCTTCTTCGCCAAAGGCTAAGTTTGATGTAAAAAGTAATCCAAAAGCTACTAATTTCAAAAATTTCATTATATGCTTTAGATGTAGTTCATGCTGATCATCTATTTTAACTTTGCTTAAGATGATTTAGCAAGTTGTTGCTGTGTATAGCAACAATAAGAAAGTTATGGAGGTGAAGCTGCTAATTGGAGTTGTAGGGGTAGGTTGGTAATGGTTAAGTATGCCTGTAGAGCGCTAAAATATATTTATTCGGGGATGATCATTTGAGAAATAGATACTGACTTAAATAAAGTTATTGTTGATGGTTTTCTTTATAATTCATATGAGTGATTTTATAGATAAGTAATAACTTCGCAACATGAGCTAGACTGCTAAATTATAGCAGCCTAGAGAGCTTGTACGCCCAAAATGGCAAATATAAAAAGTATTGCTAGAAATCAATATTGGGGCATGTTTGTCCTTTTCCTATCAGTATTCCTTATCGCCAGCGATTTCACCGCCTTTTCACCAGCTCTCCCCGCTATCGCCAAAGACTTTTCTGTCCGCATCTCATTTGTGCACTGGGTAGTGAATGCCTATGCCTTGGCCTATGGAGTCATTATTGTGACCAGTGGGCGTTTGGCGGATATCTATGGGCGTGAAACTGTTTTCTTAATTGGTGTTGGTATATTTTCTTGCTCATCGCTATTGGGAGGGTTCGCGAGTGAGGTAGGGGTGCTGTTAATCGCCAGGGTATTGATGGGGTTGGGAGGTGCATTAGCCTGGTCGGCAATGCTGGGGATGGCTTACACACTGTTGCCATCTGATCGCGCAGGATTTGTTGGGGGCTTTGTTTTGGCTGCATTAGGTGTGGCTACTGCTTGCGGGCCTGTTATTGGAGGAGTGTTGTCAGATTTTTTGAGCTGGCGCTGGATTTTATTTATAAATATCCCCATTGCTATCTTTGTGGTCGTTTTTTACGTATTGAAGTACCCGTCAGAGCAGTTTGAAAAAAAAGACGAACGAATTGATTACTTGGGCGTGTTAACTCTCTCCGTATCCCTTTTCCTGTTTTTGTTGGCTCTTGACTTAATGACTCAGACCGGTATTTCTCGACTCTTGGTTTTCTGTCTTCTGGCAATATCTTTATTGGCTGCGATAACTTTTGCTTTTGTTGAAGCTAGAATGGCAGATGATGCTCTTATTCCAGAGAACTTGGTGAAAAATCGTGTGTTTATGGCATCAGGAGTTAGTGTGTTTTTTGTCGCTATCGCCTTCTTTACAACCCTTGTCTATATCCCTTTGCTTTTTATTAGCGTGCATCATTATTCTGCATTTCAGGCCGGATTGGCTTTGTTGCCGGCTATGGTCTCTTCTGGCATTTTTGCCTTTGTATCTGGAGCAATTCATGAACGGTTTGGCCCAAAGTTGCTGCTCTGCTCAGGTGCTTTAGCGATGAGTCTGGGGCTTTTTATGCTCTCAGTTCACGGTAATCATATCGTCTATCTGGTCTTTGTACCGGGCATGTTATTGATTGGCATTGGATTAGGTATATTTAGTCCTGCCGCTGTGACTGCCGCAATAACTTCCGTAGAGGCCAGTAAATCCAGTTTGTCTGGCGCTGTTGTCTATATGTTCCGTTTTTTAGGTGGCGCTGTGGGTTTGGGGATCAATTCAGCCATATTGGCATCAGCGCCGGATATTGCTACCGGTGTAAACCGAGCACTACTGGTAGATGGGTTTATTGTTCTGATAGGTTTCTTGATTTCACTCCTCTTCTTCCAAGAGAAGAAGGGAAGGTAATAAAGGGTTATCTATTCACTCCTGGTAATCTAGCTTTTTATTGTCTTTCACAGGCGTATTCGTTTTCTTACATCTTTCAAATATTTTTGTAAAGTATATGGCCAGCACTCAGAGCTATTCTTAAATGAACATTAGGGAAAGCTATCTCTATTTTAATTCGTATAGGCTATTGGCAATTTAACTTTGGTGGATTCTGCGGCATTGTGGTTTTAGCGGCCACAAGTCAATACTTACGTCAACGGGATGTCGGATATGTAGCTGTCTTGGCTGTGTTTCTTTCGCAGAAAACTCTCTATTGCTTACTTTGCTTCAATCTTTGTCATATCAAGTTTTACTGTCCAGGCAGAAAACCTGCGGGGAAGCACCACGGGGCCAACTTCTGCACCAGGATACAGCCATCCGGATCAATTTCTGCATTTAAAGCCTGTAAAGCTGGCTGACAATATGTATCCGGTAATCCAGCATCCGCAGGGAGAAAAGCAAGCTAGAAAGAAGCTGACACTTCTGGAAGAAAGGTTTGGCAAGAAACCTAACATAATGATATTTCTACTCGATGATGTGGGCTGGATGGATGTTGGTTTTAACGGAGGAGGAATTGCTGTCGGCAATGCCACACCCACCATGGATAAGTTGGCGAATGAGGGGCTTATCTTAACCTTTGCCTATTCAACACCTTCATGCTCGCCAACACGGGCTACGATTCATACCGGCCAAAATCCGCTACACCATGGAATCCTACGCCCCCCTATGTACGGTGAGGCTGGTGGCTTGGACGGAGCGGTAACTATTCCGGCGGTACTCAAAAAGTTAGGCTACGTGACCCAGGGGGCCGGTAAATGGCATATGGGAGAGAATAAGGGCTCACTACCGCAGAATGTTGGTTATGACGATTACCGAGGGTCTCTCGGTGTATCAGATATGTATACGGAATGGAGGGACGTTTATTTCAATCCAGAAGTGGCGCTGTCTCCAGAGTGCTTTGCCATGATGCAGAAGGAGCCATTTAGTCATAGTGAGGTTCATTGCACGCCGCAGGACACGGAGCGGTGTGAAGATCTCCATCTGATTGACCTGGACACTATCAAGGTGCTCGATGACCAGTGGATGGATTACAGTGTAAATTTCATTAGGCAAATGAAAAGCTCTGAAAAGCCATTCTTTTTGTATCACGCCCCCCGAGGTTCCCACTTTGACAACTATCCATCTGATAAATGGGCAGGGAAATCGCGAGCTCGTACAGTATATAGCGACTGTATGGTGCATATGGATTATGTACTTGCACAGCTATTTAGTGCTTTGCAGGAGACAAGCCAGCTGGATAACACCCTGATTTTCTTCACCTCAGATAATGGCCCCGAGTGCGAGGTTCCTCCTTATGGCCGAACCCCTTTCCGGGGTTGTAAAGGTACGAGCTGGGGGTGTGGAGTAAGAGTGCCGACATTTGCCTATTGGAAGGGGATGATAAAGCCTCGCCGTACTGAAGGGTTGTTTGACCTGGCCGATCTCTTTAACACGGCCATTTCAATAGCGGGCAAGCCCGGTAGGGAGCTGGCAAGTTTTGTTAGTGAAAATCGATATATCGATGGTATCGATCAAACGGGAATGCTGTTGGCGGATAATGGCCAGTCTGCACGCCGTAGTCGGCCCTATACGATGAATCAGTATTTTTCTGCCATGCGTATTGATGAATTCAAATATGTATGGACTGCAGAAATCGAGAATGGTGTTGTACAGAGAGGTAACTGGGGCGGGTTTAGTGGCCCTATCTTTGTCGAGAGTGGTGGGGCAATATTATTTAACCTTTATTCCAATCCTCAGGAAGATGTCAGTATCGGTGTGCGTCATTTGCCGATGCTTGTGCCGGCGATGACAACAGCAGGGGACTACATGAAAGAACTCATTAAGTATCCCCCACAATTCAAGATCGGCTTTATATCCAACAACCCGCCAATCTATGATCTTTTGCCTCAAGCGAAAGAAAAGTTAGGGCAGTTTGAGAAGGAGGGTACTGGGAAGTATCCATGGCCCTAGGGTTGAATTCTTAAATGTAGCTTTAAGGAGCCTCTGAATAATTCCGTAATATCTCTGCGGGCCTTGAAGGCTGCAGATGTTAGGCGCAGCTCGCCGCGAATGGCTGTAGCCTTCAGGGCCTGCCCTACGGGGCTTGCAGAGCGATTCACACTCCGCGTTGAAACTTCTTGAAAGGTCTAGACATTCCTGCGAAGTCGCGCCTTGATTGTGAACCGCTCTGCAAACCAGAGGTATCACGGAATTATTCAGAGGCTCCTTAACTCTATAAGTGCATTCATTTGTGTGAATTCTTAGCCTGGTGACAAATTGACGGATAATAAACTTGAAGATGGTGAGCCATGGTTGGCATTAAGGACACTATATTGCAGGGCAGCCCCATAGTTCTTGTAAACAAGTGGATAGGTTCGCAGACGGCGTAAAATACTGAGAAGAATTCTACGGAAAGCCAAAGGCCAAGTTGGCCGGCATAGGGTGACAGTCTCATGAGGCCGGCTAGTGGACTATTGCAAGATGGTACCTACGTTGCTGGTTCCCACTTGGATTGCAGTTGCTGAATTTCCACTTGTTGCCTGGGTAGTGTCATGGGTGTTTGTCGTGCCCATTTGCATGGTGCTAGCGGTATTCATCGTAGAGGTTTGGGTAATCGTAGCTCCATTAGAATCTCCAACCTGCTCCATAAAGGCTGCAAGTAGGCCTCCATCTTGAGAGAGGTCTGCGGTGTTACTGAGGCCATCTTGTTCAAGTCCTGCCTCATTAGTTGATCCAGTCTGGTCCGTCATTACCATGTTAGTTGTGCCAAGCTGTATGACCTCAATGGAGGTGTCGGAGCCATACTCCTGGACAACATGGGCATCATTAGAGTCACCATCCTGTAGCAGATTAAAAGTGTTGTTAAATGCAGAGGATTGCTTAGTGAATGATGTATTACTAAGGCCTAGCTGTATGGTACTTTGATAATTCCCCGAACCATTTTCAAAAATAGAGTCTGCAATATTCGAGGTTCCATCTTGGAATATTATGCCAATACTAGACGTCTCGTTAGCTAGAATGCCTCCGACTACGTTTGAGATTCCCTGCTGATTTAAGATTTGGGAAGTATTAGATGTTTGGTCTTGTCCGAGCACGCCTATATTTGAATCTCCTGTCTGGGTAACAACCATATTATCTAAGTTGGATTCAAATTGTGTAATTACCATTTCATTAGATGTACCATTTTGTGTGCTTATTGATGTGCTTGTCATCGTATTGCTTTGCATGGCAAAAAAGAGATTGGTTTGGCCATTTTGCAGTACATTAATGGCTGAAGTGGTGGTGTCAAATTGACTAATTGATGAAACGGTGTTGTTGCCACCTATTTGTGTGCTATTGATAATACTGTTTGTAGAGTTGATTGTCTGAGCGGTGGTGGATGAGTTGTTGTCGCCAGTTTGAGTAAATATTGCAAAGTTACCAGATGTTGATGGATCATTCTGGGTAGATGTTGCTGTATTTCCATTACCGTTTTGAATGACAATGGTGGTATTGGCGGCAGCGTGCCCAGTGAAGGCTATAGCGACTGCCGCAGCAATGGAGGCATAAGTATTCATATCTATTTCCTTGCAAATCAACATATTAAGTTCTATCAAGCGGATTACTGCCTGTTTGTCGATTTGTGACTCTGCTGAATAGCTGGTTAGGCAAAGACGGCTCTCAAATCCCTGGGTAATTACTTGAATTATTTTCACCTAAAGCTACCACTGACATCCAAAGCACTATCGTTAAAATGATATTGGATGACGTTATAGGATGACCCTCCGATTTTTGATTATGGGCAGAGTGTTTTCCTTGGGAAATAACTATCAATCTACTGAGAAGAAATCCCTAAAGAGATAGTTGCAGGCCTATATTGCAACTTGTCTTGCATAAAAAAGAAGTGACTAATGACGTTAGTCATTTCTTTTATGCATTTAAAATAGGGGCGGGGAAAAACCTGGGGGCTTTAATTGTTGAAAGATTTACTATAGCAAAGTAAATATCACTATATCATCAGGTTTGGCCGGCTCCAGCTTGAGTCTCACAGGAGCCGGCCGATAAATTACTGCAAGATGGTACCTGTATTACTGGTACCTAGCTGGGTAGCAGTTGCTGAGTTTCCACTTGTTGCCTGGGTGGTGTCATGGGTGTTGGCGAAACCCATCTGCATAGTACTGGCATTATTGTTGGTTGATGTTTGGGTAATTGTTGCAGTATTCGAAGTCTGGATTTGTTCTATATAGGCTACGAGCAAGTCGCCATCCTGTGATAGATCTGCTGAGTTACTTAATCCATCCTGGAGAATTTCACCATCGTTACCCGCACCAGTTTGAAAGGTCATGACCGTATTGGTGGTGCCTAGTTGTTCAGCGTAGAGACTATTGCCCGCGCCTAAATCTTGTTCAATATCTGCATCGTTTGAATCACCTTCCTGTATTAATTCAGCAGAATCTCCGACACTGGTAAATTGAAGAACTAATGAGGTGTTACTCGTTCCCACCTGGGTTGTACTTTGAGTATTCCCTGTTCCGAGAGATTGTGTACTTCCCGACATATTTGATGTGCCATCTTGAAGTACCGTGATGGTGCCGGAAGTCTCAGTTGATTGAGCTGCTCCTGCGGTATTAGTTGTTCCAAGCTGGGTAATAAAAAGCCCATTCCCAGAGGAGGATGACTGAACCATGGAACCCATGTTGGAGTCACCATTCTGGGTGATTACGGTGTTATCCAAAGATGAGTTAGTTTGTACGGTGGTATATTGATTGGAGGTGCCAGTTTGTGTCGTTGTTGAAGTGCTTGAAGTAGTGCTAATTTGAAGCGCATTAAACAAATTAGTTTGGCCATTTTGCAGTACGGTAACAGTTGATGTAGTAGCGTCGCTTTGATCAATCGATGAAACAGTGTTGTTGTCGCCAAGTTGAGTGCTGTTAATAACACTATTCGTAGTGTTGACTGCCTGAGATGTGGTCGATGAGTTGTTGTCACCGATTTGTGTGAATATCGCAAAGTTACCTGACGTGGATGGGTCAACCTGGTTGGACAGGGCTGAATTCCCGACGCCATTTTGATTGACAATGGTAGTATTGGCGGCAGCGTGCCCACTGATGGCTATAGCGACTGCCGCAGCAATGGAGGCGTAAGTTTTCATATCTATTTCCTTACAAATCAACATATTAAGTTCTATCAAGCGGATTACTGCCTGTTTGTCGATTTGGGACTCTGCTGAATAGCTGGTTAGGCAAAGACGGCTCTCAAATCCCTGGGTAATTACTTGAATTATTTTCACCCAAAGCTACCACTGACATCCAAAGCACTATCGTTAAAATGATATTGGATGACGTTATAGGATGACCCTCCGATTTTTGATTATGGGCAGAGTGTTTTCCTTGGGAATTAACTATCAATATTCTGAGAAGAAATTCCCAAAGGTGATCGGAGGCTCTTAATTCTTCGTCTTAGGAAGGGGGGAAGAGGCAGGTTCCTTTAAGCGCTCTTTACATCTTTGCCAGATTTTTCAACAAAATAATGGCATAAAAAGGCAATGGGAATTGAGTATAAAGCGATAATAAATGCGAGACCGAAGAAGCCTGATTCTGTTGTTGTTATTCCTGCACAGCAAAAGAGAATGCTTGGAAGAGCACCACCCAACATCATAGAAATTCGGTTGTATCTCTGCATCTTTAACAGGAAGTACTCAATAAGCTTCCCGTAGGTTAGGGTGGCGATTAAGGATACCAGAGTAGTCATCAGATGGAATGTCAGCATGGGGACTGTGCCATTAAGAATCTGAATCCCGGAAGCGCCAGGCAAGGAAAAAACCGCAATAATAGTTGGCAATACGACACAGGTTAGCGCAGTAGCTTTAAGGGCAATAAGGAAGGATATAGTTTGGGGCGAAGGAGTGGTTTTACTTTCCAGGTTGGCCTTAGGCGCTTTGTAATAATTTGTAGGCATGTACTTATTGATGAAGCTCGTTTAAATCTGTTTTTTCAAGTGGAATGTAGCTTAATTAATGGTAATCATTAGCTGTTGTCATGTAAATGTGATAGTGGCTCGAATTATATTGATTTTTGATTACGAATTGAGGCTTTGCTGGGGTGGGTGTTGGAACAAATACACCATACTGGATATAAAGTACCTGTAGATTTAATCGATGGCATCCAATGAAAGCTCTTTAACTCCCACTCACTACTGGGGGCTCTTTGCCCTGCTACTGGCGGCATTTCTTCTTGCCAATGATTATACGGCATTTTCGCCGGCACTCCCGGCAATTCAAAAGACATTCAATGTCGATATCACCACCATTCACTGGGTCGTTAACGCCTATACCCTGGTGTATGGTGTTTTGATTGTGTCTACGGGCAGGATGGCTGATATCTATGGTCGTCGGCGAATGTTTATTACCGGCATCTATATCTTTACTGCATCTTCCTTTGTAGGTGGATTTGCGGGGAATATAGGAACGCTATTATTCGCCCGTGCATGGATGGGTTTGGGGGGAGCCTTGGCCTGGGTTGCCATCCTGGGTATGGTTTTCTCCCTCTTGCCCAGGGATAAGGCCGGGCTGGCCGGAGGATTGATTCTCACTACAACGGGGTTGGCCAATGCCAGTGGTCCAGTGATTGGTGGTCTGTTGGCTGATTTTGCCAGCTGGCGCTGGATATTATTTATTAATATTCCCATTGCTTTGCTGGTTATTCTTCTGTGTTGGAGCAAATATCCTCCAGCTAGTACGCAGAGAAGCAATAAGAAAATTGACTATTGGGGTGTTATTACCCTCTGTGGGTATTTATTTAGCTTCCTCCTTGCTATGGATCTGGTGGTTCAGTATGGCTTGTCCCACTTCTATGTGTGGGGCCTATTGGTACTGTCCATATTTCTCATGATATTTTTTGCTGTTGTTGAAACTGTTGATCCTAATAACGCGCTAATTCCAGGTGAATTGATAAAGAACAGAGGCTTTATCGCCGCTGGACTCAGTATGTTCTTTGTTGCTATCGCATTTTTTGCGACCCTGGTTTATATCCCGCAGCTATTTATCAAGGTAAAGGGCTATTCTGCCTTTGGGGCAGGGTTGGCGTTGCTACCATTAATGGTCAGCTCTGGTGTTGTAGCCTATATTTCTGGCGCATTATACGAGCGGCTGGGCGCTAAGATTTTGATTTGTGCTGGTGCTTTGGGTATGTGTGTAGGGCTGTTTCTACTGTCGGCTGTTGAGCCCCAGGCATCTTATATTCGCTTCCTTCCCGGGCTTTTGATAGTGGGCAGCAGTATTGGCATATATAGCCCTACGATTGTTACAGCGGCAATTAGCGTAGTTGAGCCCAGTGATTCCAGTTTGGCAGGGTCGATTATCTATATGTTTAAATTTGTGGGCGGGGCCCTTGGGTTGGGAGTTAATGCGACTTTACTGGCTATGGCTCCCAACATCGCTGTTGGGATTGAGCGGGCCTTTGTGGTTGATGCTTATCTGGCGCTACTTGGGTTCCTGATTTCCTTGGTTTTCTTTTCTGGACTTTCAAAAGAAAGATGTAGCCAGTGAAAGCCATTCTTTCCTCAGGACATAACTTGAGAATCCAGGCATGGATAGTCAAAAACCAGCGGTTGATAAAGGCCTTTATCTAGGCCTGCTGGCGCTGTCTCTGGCGATTTTTCTTGTCGCCAATGACTTTACGGCATTCTCTCCAGCACTGCCGGTAATGGAGCATGAATTTCATTCAGACCTTACAACGACGCAGTGGGTCATTAATGGTTATGCTCTGGTTTTTGGGGTACTGATCATTTCTGGTGGTCGCCTTGCCGATATGTATGGCAGGAGGAAGGTGTTCTTTATTGGAACCCTGGTATTTATGGCGTTCTCGCTTTTAGGTGGGCTTGCAGTCGATATGGGAATGTTGTTGATATCCAGGGCGCTGATGGGGGGTGGGGGAGCGATGATGTGGCCCTCTATCCTCGGCATGACTTATGGCCTGATGACTGAACGGCGAGCTGGGTTAGCAGGTGGATTGGTGATCACTGTTTGCGGTATCGCTAATTCGGTCGGTCCTCTACTGGGTGGCGCGCTGGCAGATTATGCCAGTTGGAGATGGATTTTCTTTATTAACCTGCCGGTATCGGCAATTGCTTTATATGTTTGTTGGAGAGTGATTCCTGATGACTCTCCAGAAGCTTGTGATGAGCGTATTGACTATGCCGGGATCGCTTCGCTGTCGATGGCTCTATTTGCCTTGTTACTGGCGTTCGATCTTGTTGTTGATGTCGGTTTCAAAAGCCCATTGGTCCTCGGCCTTATCGCCGCCTTTTTCTTACTTATTTGCTTGTTTAGTGTCGTTGAGAAACGAGTTGGGGCACAGGCGTTGATTCCACCGGATGTGGCTGGGAATAAACGGTTTGTCTTCGCCTCTGTTGCCACGTTATTGATTTCAGCGCTTTTCTTTGCTGGACTGTTTTTTATTCCACAGTTCCTAACCAATGTTCGTGACACCTCAGCAATGAAGGCGGGGATGGGGCTGATCCCTATGATGCTCTCCTTTAGCGTTTTCGGCTTTTTGGCAGGGAAACTATATGATGTGATTGGAGCAAAGAAGATAGTATCGGCAGCTACTTTATTGATGACGCTGGGAATGTATCTTCTATCTCATATCCACAAAGATACTCAATATATGTCTTTAGTTCCCGGGCTTGTGATATTGGGTGCTGGTATTGGTTTGTTCAATTCCACCATTACAACTGTAGCTATAACGGTTGTTGATAGCAGTAGGGCAAGTTTAGCGGGTGCAATCATTTTTATGTTTCAAATAGCGGGTGGTGCCGTAGGATTAGGGTTGAATACTACGATAGTGGCGATGGCCACTGATATGCCATCGGGTATTGAATATGCATTTACTGTAAATGCCTATCTCGCCTTGTTTGCTTTTATTATTTGCATTTTATTTGTCGGGGATAAAAAGCCTGAAGTTTGACTTTGATAATCTATCCATTATCTATCTTTCCACTTCAGTTGTTAATTGATCGGCAGCCTTTGAAGGTAAAGTTTGTGCTTCTTTGCCGAGGTTCCAAAATGGGGAAATTCCCGTTTCGATTGGGAAAACAGGTTTGCATTGGCTGATTGGTATGGCATTAAGTTCTATTTTTAGCTCTCCATAATGTTGTCTGTAGGCATAGGCTATTGGGATCAGTCTCTGCCGATCGAAATACTTGGCGCCCTTGTTGTTTTCGAATGCTTGTGTAAAATTATCTATTCCCTGCTGGATGCCAGCCCCATTTCTTGCTGTGAAGTTCCAGAGATTTTCATCAATTGTTTCTGCGAGACTGGCAAGATAAATCCATGATTGAAAATTGAGGCATTCATAATGAACACTATTTTTACTCTTGGTTTTCGATACTTGGTTATCTGAGTGATCAAACTGCTCTAATATTCGGAAGCGGGAGTCCCTAAGAGTTTTTCTGGCAGTTTGTATTTGATTGAGATATAGCGCTAAAGCTACAACTTGTAAATCATACTGTGTGCCAAGATGCCCAAGTTTTGGACGCATTGATTGCCCGCGATGACTATCTATCAACCAGCTAAGGTATTGCTCCAGATGGTAGTCTAATCGCTCAACTCCTATCAGGCGAATCTGCTGTTCTTGTTTAAGTTCTCTTAAAGTAGAAAGGGTGTGGGCCAGTAGGTTGGGATTTACAGATTGTAATTGTTTACTGTATTTCGTTTCATTTTTGTCGGGGAATAGCTTGATGAGGCTATTGTCGATAAATTGAATGAATTGTGGCTTCGAGCAGCGGGATTGCGCAAGGGCGACAATGGTCAAATCCTGAAGCAGGCTGTTAATCGAACTGGGCCATGCCCTCTGTTTTGCTTTTACCGATCTTTGCGTGGCCTCTCTTAATAGCATTAGATAGGAAAGGTCGCACCTGTTTGCAGTGGTCAACTTGCTGCCAGGGGTACTTGTGTCGGCGGAGAAGCTGGAATCATCGAGTTGATCCAGCATGGCAAGGATAGCTTCAGAGCGAGTTGTGCCTCGATCCCGGCTGGACTGCTGATCTGTCCGCTCCAGGTGCGGCTTTCCAGAAAATAGTCTGGCTACCCAGGCTCCTTGAGTATAGTGACCTGCGGCTTCCGAGTAATCCGGGCAGGGGAGATCCCATGGGAAAATCGCCCACTCATCCCATTTTCCCGATACGCCTAGCCGCCATAAAAGTTCAACCTTGGGTCGCCTGCCATAGCAGTAGCGGCTATCAAATACCTCTGTACTATCAGATCGAAATACTATTTGTGGCTCTTCAGTGGGAGTTGGTTTGAAGTTCTCACATAGAATGGATTGGTTATCCAGCAGTCTTGTCATTGGAATAACATGGTAGGGGTAAGCGTTGTTGTGAAGTACCTGTTGCTTTATTGCTCGCCAGGCTTTTGGGGTTACAAAGCAATTGCCATCCCAAGGTAAAATCCAGTCGGCTTTTGATTTACCGTCCTGAAGGGCGAGATTTCTGGCCCCATTATTGTTCATTACATAATTGTTTTTATAGCGGTAAAGGCTCAGCTCTGCCTGAACCGCTAAGTCCTGGCGTAATCGTAGCCCTTTTAATTTATAGGGGGCATAGCTGATGGGGTGATCGAGAATATTCCACTCTATTTTTCGATAGTCGTCCCAACTAAAGGGGATTCTGATGAAGGTTTGTTGATGGTCGTCGAGCAGTTTAATGATGGCTGCTTCTTCATTAGGGTCGACTATTCGATTGAGGATAAATACTTTTTCGCAGTTGTCGAGTTCAGGCTCATGCTTCAAAATAAATTCGAGATTCTTGCGGGACTGTCCCACACTATGCCGGGGAGCTAAGTCGTTGCCGATGACTCTGTAGAGAATAAAGGTCTGGGTTCTATTCGTTGTGGCTTTATGAGATTTGACTGGCGTAGTTTTGGGGTAGGGGGAACGACTGCTCGGATAGTGGAAATTGGGAAAGTGGCGATACCTTCGCATAATAATATTGGCTAGGCGCCTGGCATATTTTAGGGTTTTTCTTTTTAGCTTTTGAGAAAAAAATATACAGCGATCTCGCCACCTTAGCCAAAAAGTGTGCTCACGGAGTGATGTTGTTTCCTGTTCGGAGGCTAGCTGTTTTACGGGCGTTGGCATGGAAGCGTATTCTTATAGTTAGATATAGAGAAATCTAGTGAGTGCTCATTGATTGCTGACGGAAAGCCGGCAATCAAATTTTTTCTCGTGATTCGGAGTTAATTATAGTCGGCTAGATTCTAGAGCTTGGTGTCGAGCCATGTAGACGTAAAGTGCGCCAGCTTAAAAGTTATTTTTTTGTGCAGGGCAAGCTGAGATCTTTCCTATAGGCAAAAAAAAGCCCCGCTAGTTAGCGGGGCTTTTCGTTTGGATCAGGTTGTCAATTAGACATTCACTTCCTGGATCTCAGTCGCGGCGATGCGCTTGCCTTCTTCGGCAGACTTCTGGAAGTCTTCAATCTGATCGAAGTTCAGGTAGCGGTAGATCTCGCTGGACATGGAGTCCAGGTTCTGTGCGTATTCCTGGTACTCAGCCGGAGTCGGCAGTTTACCCAGGATGGCGCCTACAGAAGCCAGCTCAGCGGAGGTCAGGTACACGTTGGCACCATCGCCCAGACGGTTGGGGAAGTTACGGGTAGAGGTGGACAGTACGGTGGCGTTCGGTGCCACACGTGCCTGGTTACCCATACACAGGGAACATCCGGGCATCTCGGTGCGGGCACCGGCAGAACCGTAGATGTTGTAGTAACCCTCTTCCATCAACTGGTGCTCGTCCATCTTGGTGGGCGGGGAAATCCACATACGAGTGGAGATGCCACCTTTGTGTTCTTGCAGCAGTTTACCGGCAGCGCGGAAGTGACCGATGTTGGTCATACAGGAGCCGATAAACACTTCGTCTACCTTGTCGCCAGCAACGTCGGACAGCAGGCGAGCGTCGTCCGGATCGTTAGGAGCACATACGATCGGCTCTTTGATCTCGGCCAGGTCGATCTCGATTACTTCCAGGTACTCAGCGTCGGCGTCCGCTTCCATCAGTTTCGGGTTGGCCAGCCACTCTTCCATGGCGCGCGCGCGGCGCTCCAGGGTACGCTTGGAGCCGTAACCTTCAGCGATCATCCAGCGCAACAGGGTTACGTTGGAGCGCAGGTACTCAGACATGGTGTCTTCGGACAGCTTGATGGTACAGCCAGCAGCGGAGCGCTCGGCGGAGGCGTCGGACAGCTCGAATGCCTGCTCTACAGTCAGGTCTTCCAGGCCTTCGATCTCGAGGATGCGGCCGGAGAAGATGTTCTTCTTGCCTTTCTTCTCAACGGTCAGCAGGCCCTGCTTGATAGCGTAGAGAGGTATGGAGTGCACCAGGTCGCGCAGGGTGATGCCGGGCTGCATTTTGCCCTTGAAGCGCACCAGTACGGACTCAGGCATATCCAGCGGCATAACACCGGTAGCGGCGGCGAAAGCTACCAGACCGGAACCTGCCGGGAAGGAGATACCCATGGGGAAGCGGGTGTGGGAGTCACCACCGGTACCTACGGTGTCCGGTAGCAGCATGCGGTTCAGCCAACTGTGGATGATGCCGTCAGCCGGGCGCAGGGAAACACCGCCACGGTTCATGATGAAGTCCGGCAGGGTGTGCTGGGTGCTGATATCAACGGGCTTCGGATAGGCCGCAGTGTGACAGAAAGACTGCATTACCAGGTCGGCGGAGAAGCCGAGGCAGGCCAGGTCTTTCAGTTCGTCACGGGTCATGGGGCCAGTGGTGTCCTGGGAGCCCACAGTGGTCATTTTCGGCTCGCAGTAGGTGCCCGGACGGATACCTTCAACGCCACAGGCTTTACCAACCATCTTCTGGGCCAGAGTGTAACCCTTGCCGGTGTCGGCAGGTTGCTCAGGCTTGCGGAACAGCTCGGAAGGCGCCAGGCCCAGGGCTTCACGGGCTTTGCCGGTCAGGCCGCGACCGATGATTAGGTTGATACGACCGCCAGCCTGAACTTCGTCCAGCAGTACGTCGGACTTCAGTTGGAATTCAGACAGGACTTTGCCGTCTTCGGCCAGGATCTTGCCGTCGTAAGGGCGGATCTCGATAACGTCGCCCATGCCCAGTTCGTCAACGGGGGCTTCGAATACCAGTGCGCCGGCATCTTCCATGGTGTTGTAGAAGATCGGGGCAACTTTACCGCCGATACAAATACCGCCACCTTTCTTGTTGGGCACGCCAGGCATTTCTTCACCGAAGTACCACAGCACGGAGTTGGTGGCGGACTTACGGGAAGAACCGGTACCTACTACGTCGCCAACGAAAGCAACGGGAAGGCCTTTGGCTTTAACTTCTTCGATCTGCTTTAGCGGACCGGTAACGCCTGCTTCTTCTGGCTCCAGGCCGTCGCGCTTCATTTTGTACATGGCCAGCGCGTGCAGGGGAATGTCCGGACGAGACCAGGCATCCGGTGCCGGAGACAGGTCGTCGGTGTTGGTTTCGCCAGTTACCTTGAATACGGCAACTTTGATGCTCTCGGGTACTTTGTTGCGCTTGGTGAACCACTCGGCGTCTGCCCAGGATTGCATTACCGCTTTGGCGAATTCGTTGCCGGCTTTGGCTTTCTCTTCCACATCGTGGAAGGCGTCAAACATCAGCAGGGTGCCTTTCAGCTGCTCGGCAGCCAGTTCGGCCAGATCTTTGTCGTCCAGCAGCTCGACCAGGGTGGAGATGTTGTAACCGCCCAGCATTTGGCCCAGCAGTTCTACAGCGTGTTTGCGATCGATCAGCGGGGATTCTGCTTCACCTTTGATAATGGCGGACAGGAAACCTGCTTTAACATAAGCGGCTTCGTCAACGCCCGGCGGAACGCGTTGGGTGAGCAGGTCAACCAGTTCCTGTTCTTCGCCTTTTGGCGGATTTTTCAGCAATTCAACCAGGCCGGCGACTTGCTCGGCGTCCAATGGCTTTGGCGGAATGCCTTGTTCGGCGCGCTCGGCGACGTGTTTGCGATAGGCTTCAAGCACTGATAAGTCCCTCTTGGTGTGTGGGGTGGCACCTACAGCGGGTGGAATTCCCGGTCTATTAACTGTCAGCCGGGATTTTTTTTTCGAGGCCGCTGATGGCGGGGGGCGAATACTACAGGAAAGCCCTACTGCTGTTAAGTTTATCGAAAAATCAATAATTTAAGTGAATTATGACTATTTGCTAGGTGAATTTTAGTAGTTTGGCAGCTGGTACTTCCCCCCTTTTCTTGGCGGCGGAAACAAAATAGGCTACGCGCAATTTGAAGGCCGCGCGGGCGGCATAAATAGGTTGGTCGGATAGTTAATGTACAAGAAGGTTCGCACGCCCTGTATCGGTGTTTGCTCCACAGGAATTGGCGATGATGTTTGTCGTGGCTGCAAGCGCTTTGCACATGAGGTTATTGATTGGAATGCCTACAGTGAAGAACAGCGCCGGGTAATTGCCGAGCGCCGAGAGGGGTATTTGGTGAATGCGGTGCGCAGCCAGTTGGAGATCGTGGATCGCGAGCTGCTATTGGAGCAGCTTCATCACCAGCGGGTCCGTTTTGATGAAAGTCAAAATCCCTACTGTTGGGTGTTCGAACTGTTGAGGGCAGGGGCCAGCCAAATATCAGACCTCAAGGCTTTTGGGTTGCAACTCACTGCACAGGCGCGCGGCGTCCCACTGGTGGAAATTCGCCGCCTTATTGATGAGGATTTTTACGCACTGTCTGTCGCCTATTACCAGCGCTATGTGGCGCCTGGTATTACCTAGGACGGTTCAAAAGTTGATGGCAGCTCCATTTGAGAGCCTGGGTTTAGCGCTGCTGGCGCAAAAATACTCTGAGCGCCGGTAGAAAGGGCTCACTGGCGATTGCCAGATCCCGCCGCTGGCGCCGCCGACTCAAGCTCGGTTGGTGGTCAACTCGGGTGAATTCAGGCAGCTGCCCGGCTTCGTTGGCCTCTACCAGAATCGGCATGGAGGAATAGCCGACCTGATGATATTCCTCTTCCTCACCTAGCTCGTGCCCATAGAAGATTTCCGCTACCTGGAGATTAGGGCGACTCTGTACCTGCACTTGGCGTAAATCCTCCTGCTGGCTTTTGTGTAGCCCGGCGAGTAGCTGGCGCTGATATTGGATACCGGGATCGGACCCTTGAGGGTCGAGCTGCACCAACTTCTTTTCACACCATTTCACCGTGACCTTGCGAATGGATTTACGCGCCTTGATCCATGAAAGGGTGATGGCATCCGGCCGCTTCGGGCACATCAACACTAGCCGGTAGCATTGGCGTAGATGTGCGCGGGGGTACCTAGCATCCGCAAGGGTTTCCCGCACAGTGCGATCCTGCTCAGCTACTGGCCGCTCCGCTAGGGCGCTGCGAAGTTCGGCAATAGCCTTGGCAAAGATCTCTTTGTGGCTATTGAGTTGTTGGGCAAGCTCAAGGGTTTTGGTCGGTACCGCCAATAAACCTGGTACTTGTAAAGTAGCGCGGGCATCTCCTCCGGCGCTAACGGGCTCCAGATAGTCGAGTTGCGAGTAGAGAGCGCCTGACAGTGAATAGGGGCGTTCAAAGCTCTGATTGAGACTGAGTGCGGCATCCTGTGCGAAAGGGGGCTGAAGTAGATAGTGCTGCCAGGGTTTCTCGGCATTTTGCAGCAACTCCAGGGATTCTCTCAGGGCTTGGGCGGCGCCATGGACGTTTTCCAGTAGCGGTGGGATAGCTTTTGCCTGGGTTCTGTAGTCATTCATCAGATATGCCGGATAAAAAGTGATTTTTATATTAATGCACTTAATAAATCGTTATCAAGTTGAGTGTATTTATCATTAGGGACCTTCTTGGGTAATTGCTGCCAGGCTCTGTCAGTCGGTGAAGTAGTGCCCGTTAGAGGTTTAAAAGTGGGCGTTTGTGGCTTGGGGCCGCTATAATCCCGCGCCAAGTTATTTTGCTCCGGTTAAGTTTGTTCGCCCTATGAATGCTCAAATCCCAGATCTGTCCGCTATCAATGAATTCCTGCTGTGTCCCACGCCCGATGCCTGGGTGGAGGCGGCATTGAAGGAGCCGGAAATGATGCTGATTGATCATGCCAACTGCGAGAAAAAAGCGGCGGGTACTGCCCTGAACCTGATGTTTCGCTATCTGAATGACTTTGAGCTGCTGAACAAAATGTCGCGTCTGGCTCGCGAAGAGCTACGCCACTTTGAGCAGGTGCTGGCGATTATGGAGAAACGCGGTATCGCCTACCACCACGTTAGTGCCTCCCGCTACGCGGCGGGCCTTCGTGCCGAAGTCCGCAGCGCAGAGCCGGGGCGACTGATCGACACGCTGATTTGTGGCGCTATTATCGAGGCGCGCTCCTGCGAGCGCTTTGCACGGATTGCGCCTCAGTTAGATGATGAGTTGCAGAAGTTTTATCTCTCCCTGCTTAAATCTGAGGCGCGTCACTTCCGCGATTACCTACACCTTGCCCAGAAGGCTTCCGATGAAGATATTCAATCTAGGGTTCAGGTACTGCTGGAGAAAGAAAAGGAATTAGTGGAAGGCAGTGATGGACAGTTCCGCTTTCACAGTGGTGTGCCGGAGAGTGCCGGGCAGTAATTCTCGCTTGGCCTGCTAAGGTGGCTCAGATTTACAGGAAGCTTTTGCATTGACGTTTATTGGCTCCAAGCTTCCTGATTCTTTAGAGGAAACGCCAGAATACTCGCTGCCTAAGCCCACTAAATTGGGTCATTTCAGCAGTAGCTCTAATCGTTGGCTATGGGGTTATCGTGAGACAGCTTGGTAGTTCTGTTGCCTTTGCCCGCTTCCACGTTAGTGCTCTAAAAATCAGCACAGGTCTCTTTGGGAACTCGCCATTACAAGTCGATATCGACTGATCAAACGCTATAAGTAAGCTGGGTGAGCAGTAGTAAACTAATACTAAAGGGTATTTGTAAGCTGTACTATCGTAGGCTCGCTAGAAGATCAAACTCGTACACTAGGGGCTGTTCATCAATACCCTGTTGGCCAATCTTGAAAAACTTACGTACTGTACAGTGGATTTCTACTGACCATCCTTCCGTAAAAATTATAAATTAGAGCCAATGTGTGGAAGTACAGTTTTTGAGTACCGCCTTTTGAAGATTTACGTGCCGTTTCTTAATTAGCTTTTATTTTCAATCAGTTATTTTGTAACCAGAAAGCATAAATGGTTTATGGGCATCTTTGTCTGAGTGATTCAAGGAAGACGAAAGTGACTCTTTGGGTACTTTTTTGTAGTGCATTAAGGGGTAATGAAACTGCTTAACGACATATAAGAGAGAGATACTAGGCGACGGGCTAATTTCAGGAATTTTTTAGGCTTCCTGAGAAATGCACCAAAACGGGAAAGCCTAGGACGGTAAACCTATTGGTGTTACTGCAGGGGCCGCATTCGGCGATCTTGGAGCACTGAAGATTGAGGAGCGTAATGATCAGTCAGGATGATTGTTATGGTGAGTTTGTACCAGGTAGCCCGGTATTTCTTCCCTCCTCCCCCAGAAAATGTAAGTAATGGAAAAACTATCTTTCATTTCCAAGAAATATACAGATGCTGAGAGAAGCACAAAGGCAAGGCTGCCCCGTGCTTTACTCAATAATTTTGCACAAGATCTCATAAAGCAAAACGGTATTCACGGTGGGGTTGATCACTTAGACGCCGTAGTATTTTAGTTTGCAGAAAATATAAAGATCTTGGGACGCTCTCCAGTAGATATGACCATGATTTACATTTATCCTTGGCGAGAAGGTTGTATCAATAAAGCCATTAAAGAATCCTGTTAGGGTGTAAGGCTATTTGGCCTTCCTCGAGAAGGACTGAAAAAAGACATGGCAAGCTTCCAACTTTACTCTGGCGAAAAAGGTTATATTTTGCCGTTTGAACATCAATATAGCTAACTCTGAATCAGTATTGATGCTCAAGATGATCTTTTGTGTGACCAATGATGTTGCTAGGAGCAAGATATTTCAAAGCTGTAATTGTTTATTGGCTCCTGAGGATGTTAAAAAATATTTGCATGCAATGAAATGTAAAGGTTGATATTAAAGGGAGGCTGGGGAGATGGTGTTATTTGGGACTGGTGTTTGACGAAGTATCTGGTTATAGAAAACCAACTATTGGATTTTTTAAACACAATTCTACCATGTTGGCCGGTGGTGGTCCTCTGCTTTTAGACGTGGCAGAAAAGTACTAGGCGCGTCTCCCAGTGAAAACACTGAACCTTTTGGAGGTGTTGATGCCTTTTAGGTTCCGGGGGGATTGAATATGATGCGGAAGATATTGGCAATCGCAAGTTCAATCTTGCTGGCTACTTTGTTCCGTCAGGGAGTAATACCCATGCTGATCTCGCAGGTATTTTTTCGTTCATGGAAGCTAATAAGGTTTCATATGAGAATTTTAAGTTTAACTTAATAGGTTTGAAGGCTGTTCAAATATCCATTAATGTGGATATTCCAAAAATAGGGAGATTTTTGGAGGATGGAAAGAAGGAAAGATGGAAAACTTGATCAATTAGGAGGAATGTTAATGAAAGTTATATATAAATTGTTTTTTATGGTCCTAACTGTCAGCGTATGTTTTGCTGGATCAATACATGAGGATGTGATTCACACTCAGATATCTGAAGAAGGGAAAACCATTTCAGCAGATATGTTAATGGCTGGAAGTGATGTGTCTGGTGGAGTGACGGATAGTGTTGGTTATATTCTTGGGGCAATAATTAAAATTCTACTAGGGGAAGCTTAAGATTTAGCCCAGCGGACTTTGGGTGAAATGATGGGTCAATGTTTCGCTGGGCTTCAAAATTCTGTGCCACCCGCATAATTCCATAAGATGATCGATTTATCTGGAAGGTAGCTGCGGTAGTATTAGGCTGTAATTTTAAACCGGATGCGTTGGGTTTTCTGAGCTTTTTAAGCTTGGTGGCGGATAGTGTCTCCATTTGTGCTTACGGTGTTCTTTTGGTGAATGTCGAAAAGTTGCTCTCAACGTGTCTCATTTTGGTGTTTAAAATTTACTTCTGATTGAGGTTTCTAGGTTCTTTTCTCTTATCCTGAATCAAGCTTTTTCAATAGCCGAATAAACTCTTCGAGCTCTTTGCTGCTGGTGGAATCCACAGAAAATTTATTGTGGAAAAATATGGTGAGTTTTACTTTGGGGGAGTTGATAAAAACCGTATAGCCGTCAAAGTCAGTGCTGACTGCCAGTCCCTGGTAATGCCATTCGTTACCTTCCTTGCGCCCCTCCTTTGTCGCCCTATCAAACACCCGCAGCGCTTGTTTGACGTCAATCTTCTGTTCGGCATCCATTGCTGCTTGCTCCTGCCGCTAAGCTTGTTGTTTGAGACGAAACTGTCTTTGACTTGGAAGCTTAGACGACATGGACACTGACATCCATCACTACCCACCAGTAGATACGCGGCTGTTTGACTGGCTGGCTTACCTTGGTTTGATTCCATTTGTCGCAGGAATCATTATGCAGTGGTTAGGGTTTTCTCTTTGGGGAGTGACTCCGCGCCTGCTGTTCACCGCCTATAGCGCCGTGATTCTGAGTTTTCTCTGCGGTGTTTGGTGGGGTGCTGCACTCAATCAAGTGGGGCATCCGCACAGGATGATTTTAGCGCTACTGAGTAACCTGGTGACGTTGGTGGGGTGGGTGGCGCTGCTGATGTTTCGCACCACTTGGGCGCTACCGGTATTACTAGTTGCTTTCGGTTTTGTGGTCTGGGCCGAGGCCCGGTTGAACCCCAATCTGCCCGGGAGGGATCAGTACTTTCGCACCCGCAGTATTGTGACCTATTTAGTGATGGCCTGCCATCTTCTTATGATTCTGCTGCTCCTTTGAAGTGCCTGGCGCAAACTAAACTGTTACCAGCGAAGATATTTTGGGGTAGCTCTTATGCAACCTGTTTCCTCTGAGGTGCTCGATCAGCTATTCAACAAAGCCCGAACCCATAGTCATTGGCAGGATAAGCCGGTTTCAAAAGAGGTTTTGAAACAGCTTTACGACTTGGTCAAATTCGGACCCACCAGTGCTAATTGTTGCCCTATGCGATTGGTGTTTGTTGTAAGTAAGGAGGCTAAGGAGCGGCTCAAGCCAGCGCTTAATGAAGGAAACATTGAAAAAACTATGCGGGCTCCGGTGACTGCCATTATTGCTTACGATATGCACTTTTATGAACACCTTCCGAGGCTCTACCCCCAGACTCCTGCGCGGGAATGGTTTGCCGATAGCCCCGAATACGCCGAGGTTACTGCATTTCGCAATGGTTCCTTGCAAGGAGGCTACTTTATTTTAGCGGCGAGGGCCCTGGGGCTCGATTGCGGTCCAATGTCGGGGTTTGATAACGCATTAGTTGATGAGGAATTCTTCAGTGAAAAATGCTCAGCACCGGCTTTTCTACCGGAGCACTTCCCCGATTGTCATATTAAGTCCAATTTCTTGTGCAACCTTGGCTATGGCGAAACTGACAAATTATATCCGCGCAACCCTCGGTTGGATTTCGATGAAGTGTGCACAACTCTGTAAATTGTTGTGTTTAACATAATTCGTATTTGTTAATGCGGGTTAATGGCAGTGGATTAAGAATTAGGTGTGATTAAGTGGTTCTTAAACGATCTCAGCAGTTGATTGACCCGGAAGAATATTTTTTACCTAGGCAAGAGGACGCGCTTTATGAGTTGTTTGGCCGGGACATAAGCCGGGCTGTGGTTGAGCGATTTTTGTCGATGCAAGATGAGGAATACTTCCGCTGTGTCAGTTCGGGAAATTTCGGTATCTATGCCGCAGACCAACTGCTGATAGATTGCTACGCAAAGAAAATAAATGAGCAGGCGATTCTCGATGAAAAGTTGTTGTTTAGTCGAGAAGAGCTGGAGCCGATTATTCAGGCATATAGAGCGGAAACACTTTATATGAACCTGGCAATGGACAACGCAGCGCTGCCACACGATGTAATTACCACCGAGGAATTTGTCTTACATCTACAGGCGACCATTCTTAAGGCGTTGGAGAAAAAGCGGGATGCTGATGATTTTATTGTGGTTATCCCGACCACCAGCTACAAAGGGGAACTCATTCCCAAAGCCATTTGCAGTAAAGCCAAGTTGAATGATGAAACCTTTGAGCGTCAATTCCAGTTGGGGCTTGTTCGCAATCAGCACCTGCAATATGTCTTAAGTAAGTCCTACTTGTGGACCCTGGCACATGCCTGGCCCTTTATTACGGGTTCGGAAGTTGGGGAGGGGCTGTTTAAAGGGGTGGTATTTCGGCAGTTTGATCTAGGTTTTGGCACCATAGCCTCGGACCTGGACAGTGATACCAATGTATTTGTGATTACAGATGCAAGTTGTACCGGTGGTGAGGCAGAGCATATTCGCAGCCGTCTGTTGAGAATGGACCGACATGAACGCTCGGCGATTATTGTTCCACTATGTAAGAAAGAAGCGATACACCGTTTGGATAAAAGTGCGGAAGGTAATGCAGAAATCGTGTCTGGGGTCGTCCTGGATGACTTCAAGCGGCAGTGGAAAGATATTGGCCATCGAGCGAGCTATAAGACCCTCAGGGGGGCGAAGAGGTAATGGCCAGGCATGAGTCCTTATAGTGCCGGCTTAGAGACCATCAGATAGACAATGACAACGGTTATGGGAAATGCGATAGCCCCGAGCAGGGACCAAGCCATCATTAGCTTGCGCATTTTGTCTATATTACCGTCCTCTTTGGCATGTTTACGCAGCTGGTACTGAAGGTAAACAACCGGCAGCCACAACAAGAACACGGTTGCGCTGAGACCGGCGGCTAATTGCAGCCAGGCTTGCAGCATCCAGCTTGGATTAATCAGCAGCATTCCCACCGCGCTACCGAATAGACCAATTACCGCCGATCCGGTAAATATCCAGTCTGCCCGTACCGTCTCCCGGCTGACCCACTGCATAACTTGGGCATTTCCGGACAGCCAGCCCCTCAGGGTGTACCAAGCGATGCCGGTCCCTGTGCCGAGTACGATTATGGCGCAAAGGATATGCAGTGTTTTCAGTATCAGATAGTAATTCACAGCGCTGCCGGCCAGACTAAAGTTGGAGATAAATTAGTGGCTGCGGTCGTTAATTTCAATGCCAATTATCGCTGCCTTGATATCTGCTAGCTCGAGCTAGTAGGACGATAAACGATATGGGGGAGAAAAGTGATCTTCCGACCGGAGAAAATTATCAGTGGTGGTCAGACGGGGGCGGATACCGGCGGCTTGCTGGCAGGACAGCGCCTGGGAATTGCCACCGGTGGCACAGCACCGCAGGGTTACTGGACTGAGATCGGTGATCGGCCGGATTTTCTGAAAGGGCTTGGGCTGGTTGAAAACACGTCCCCGGATCTGGAAGAGCGTACTCGTGAGAATATCCGCAACTCTGATGCCACTGTTATCTTCACAACCAATCCCAGTAGTGATGGCACCCTGTTTACTATTGAGTTCTGCCAGGCATCGGGGAAACCACACTTGGTAGTCAATCCGACTGATGCCGATCGAGTACAATTGGTGCGTGACTTTATCCTCAAGAATCGTCCGCAGACGCTCAATGTGGCGGGTAACCGTGAATCCAACTCCCAAGGGATTACTGAAATTACCGCGGAAACCATCGAGAGGGCGCTAACCCGCTGAGTCTAGGGTCCAATGTGCCTCTCAAGATGATGACCCGAGGGGTTGGGTGCGCGCAGGCGCAATTCCAAGTCCGGGTATTGCCCTACGGAAAACCAGAAGAACAGGCACAGGGCAGCAATTGTGGCAAAGAGAGTGAAGTAGTGAACCCAGGCTGGTTCTGGCCCACCGGGTAGAAAGTGCTTTTCTTCAACGCTGCGACGGCGATTTAAAATTAGCGCATAAAAAATGACTGTCGCAATCACAAAGATCAGGGACCAGCGGGTTTGTTGCCCGTCAGATCCCACCAGGGCCACAAGGCAGTACACCGCTGCAATCAGCAAAATCACAGTAAACAGTCCGTACTGCTGAGGCGGCATTTTGCCGTAGGCCAAAACCCGCAAAGCTACCGCTGAATAGATATAGGGCATCAGTGTCATAATCACAGCGACAGAGGCAATTTTGCCAAACTGCTGGCTGGCCGTTGGCGATATGGTGGTAAGTATCAATACAGACATCAGCACGGCCACCAGGGTTAATCCGCCGGTAGGCACGCCTTTGTTATTGGTGCGGGCAAATAGTGCTGCAAACAGGCCATCATCTGCCGCCGCCTTGGCAGACTGCCCCACCAACAGTATCCAGCCGCCCAATGAACCGATACAGCCAATAGCGGCGCACAGGGCTACGACATTGGCCGCAGTATTTCCCAGTGCCAGGCGAGCAGCATCGGCAAAGGGAGCGGAGGAGCGGATTAATTCCTGGTTCGGCAGCATCCCCATAATGACCGATGAGCTGAGTACATAGGCAATAGAAGCCAGGATAACTCCCCCAACCGTTGCGATTGGGACGTTCTTGGTGGGGTCTTTTACCACTGCGGCGGATACAGAGGCGGTTTCCACCCCAATAAAGGCCCAGAGCGTGAAGGTCAGGCTGGCCATAATAGCACTGGGGTCGCTTTTGCCTGATACATTCCAGCTGCTGGTAAAGTTTTGCTGGTCGAACCAGAACCAGCCAAAAATAGCGGTGCCTAGGATTGGAAGCAAAACCAGGCCGGTGGTGAGGGATTGGATGCGACCGACAGTGCGCGGGCCCAGTACATTGGCGTAAGTTAGCAGCCAGACCATGGCAACCTGGGCCATGGCAAAAGTCAGTGGGTCTTTTAACGGTGGAAAAAAATGGGTCAGATAGCCCAGGCCTGCAGTAATCAGCGCAACATTACCGATTACATTGGCCAGCCAGTAAACCAGATTGGTTTGGTAGCCAATGTAATCGCCAAAAGCGCGGCGGGCATAGGCATAGGGGCCGCCGGCTGCGGGATAGATAGCGGCGAGCTTGGCAAATACCAGGGCCAGGGAGATAGCGCCGACGATGGTTATCAACCAGCCGATCAAAGAAATACTGCCGACTGCAGCGAGATTGGCGGGGAGCATAAAAACCCCGGAGCCCATCATATTGCCTGCAACCATCAGGGTTGCGGGGACCAGGCCTATTTTATGCTCCTCTTTGATAGGCGAGCCTATGGCGAGTCTCCCCGTAGGGCGTAAATATGATAGTGGCCGTCCCGCACCTCTACTCCGTGGTTATCGTGGGTAAAGCCTGGAAATTGCTGGTCGAAGGCTTCCAGAGTTCTCAAGTAAATCAATGCCGGACTATCTTCATCGCCAAAATTTTCGCCGGGCATTAGCAGAGGAATACCTGGAGGGTAGGGTACAACGCCTGTGGCTGCGGTACGTCCCGGTAACTTGCTTAGCGGAAGCATTTCCACATCGCCGCGAACCAGGGTTTCATAAGCTTGTACCGGACTGCAGTCAGCTCTAGGTAAGGCTGAAAATCCTGCAGACATTTGCACTGTGGTTTGCAATTTTCTCATGGAAGCAAACATATTGTCTGCAAGGTCGCGCAGCCCGATGTTGCGATAGGCTGGGGACTTTTTTATAAGGTTTGGCAGGCATTCACTTAAGGGCCGGTTGGCATCGAAGTCGCGCTTAAAGGCCAGTAAAGCATTGATTAGAGTGCCCCACTTACCCTTGGTAATACCGATAGAAAACAGGAACAAAATCGTAAAATCGGTAGTTTTCTCCACGATAATGCCAAGGTTGTCCAGGTATTTACTGACGATGTTGGCAGGTATTCCAGGTGCAGACAGTTTGCCATCAGGGTTTATCCCCGGGGTGGTAATCGATACTTTAATCGGGTCCAACATGCAGTAATCAGGCTCAATATCACCAAATCCATGCCATGATTCGCCGGGGTCTAATAACCAGCAGCTGGGCTCATGACACAGGAGTTCTGCTGGGGCGCTGTGAAAAGCGTAGTTGTGCCCGTTATTGGGATCGGTGACATGCTCAGGCTGCCAACCTCCGAAGAACCACTCTTCTTTATCGCGATACTCCTGTTGCAAACGGGCCAATACTTGTCGGAACGCTATGGCCTCAGCAATTGACTCCTCTGTTAATGCTTTTCCACCCGGCCCATCCATCATTGCTGCGCTCACATCATTGGAGGCCATGATGGAGTAAAGTGGGGAGGTTGAGGCATGCATCATAAAGGCTTCATTAAAGCGCCCATGCTCAATGGGTTTACGCCCATCGCGAATGTGAATCATCGATGCCTGGGACAATGCGGCGAGTAATTTATGTGTTGACTGAGTGGCAAATTTGCTCGGGCCATTTTTCGCGTCGGCTTCGCCCAAATCATACATTGCGAAGCGATCTCGATAGATAGGATTAAATCGAGCGTATGAGTACCAGGCTTCGTCAAAGTGCAGGCGATCAACGGACTCGCCGAGAAGTTCTTCCACTCTGCGCACGTTGTAACAGAGACCGTCGTAGGTGGAATTAGTAATGACTGCGTGAACGGCACGGGAGTTTTTGGCGTGCTTGGACAAAGGGTTTTGCCGAATAGCATTGGCAACAGAGCTGGCCGTCAACTGTTGGGGAGGGACAGGGCCTATGAGGCCGTAGTTGTTGCGTAGGGGAATCAGGTAGGTTGGAACTGCACCTGACATGGTGATCGCGTGTTCGACGGATTTATGGCAGTTTCGATCGCACAGAGCCAATTGCCCCCGGGTAACCGATGCCATCAATATCACTCTATTCGATGTCGAAGAGCCATTGGTTACATAGTAAGTGCGATCCGCACCAAATACTTTTGCTGCATATTTCTCTCCCTTGGCAATGGGGCCCGAGTGATCCAAAAGCGATCCCAACTCTGTTACAGAAACAGAGAGGTCCGAGCGCAACATATTTTCCCCAAAGAAATCGTAAAAAGCGCGACCCGCAGGGGATTTGAGAAAAGCTGTTCCCCCAGTGTGGCCGGGTGTGTGCCATGAATATTCATGGACCCGGGCAAAGTGGGTCAGGGCGCGAAACATGGGGGGAAGAATGGCGTGGCGGTATCTTTCAATCGCACTCTGGATGCGACCGCCGATAAAGGTCGGGGTATCTTCTAGCATCCAGATAAAATCGTTGGCTAATTCCAGGGCCCGTCGCGGCATGGTGCTGACAGTCTGCTGATCTGCCAGAAGGAATACCGGCATTTGGGGATTGCGGGCGCGAAGTTCTTCCAATACAACCAGGGCGGGGCATTTCGCTTCACCGGGCAGGGTCCAATTAATCAGCAGGCATTGGATCGCGGTGTTAGTACTCAGTATGGCGCAGGCATCACTACCACTGGTGGTTGTTATTACGTCAATTTTTCGCTCTGATAACTCTGCCTGTAGCCTCATGGCGGCGCGGCCGGGAGCGCTGTTGTCGTCGACTTCACTGCTGGCGATCAGGGCCAGCATGCTGTTATGGCGTTGCTGTCCGAAATGATGCATGAGTGCCGCACAAACCTTTTGTTGTGGCCTGCTAAAAAGTCTCAGCGCAGGAAATTGTCTCGCAAAAGATCTACCACCTCATCGGCGCGGCCGTTGAGTATTGCCTTAAGTCCGAACAGTGCGGTGGAGGTGACTTGCTGCGCTGTAACTTCCGGCGGCATCACCAGCTCCACGCGGTTCGTCGGTACGCTGAGTAGTGCCGGCCCGTCAGTGGCGAGCCAGCGCTTCATACTTTCCTCAAGCTGATCCGCACTCTCGATACTGGCACCACTGATGCCACAAGCTTCGGCAACGCGGCCGAAGTCCGGGTTATGTAAGTCGGTATAGCTATCGAGAAGCCCCTCAATGCGCTGCTCCATCTCTACGAAGCCGAGGGAGTTATTGTTAAATACCAGGACTTTTAATGGGATTTTTTCTTGCACCAGTGTCAACAGGTCTCCCATTAACATGGTCATACCACCGTCGCCGCACATAGCGATGACCTGGCGCCCGGGATAGGCTTTGGCCATGCCCAGGGCTTGGGGGTAGGCGTTGGCCATGGTGCCGTGGGAAAGGCTGGTGAGAAATGAGCGTTTGCCGTTGGCAGTGAGGTCGCGGAGCATCCAAACCATACAGGCGCCGCCATCGGCGGTGAATACGGCATCCTCATCGGCCAGCTTGTTGAGCGTCTGGGCGACAAATTGAGGGTGGATCAGGCTGGGGTCTTTCTCTTTGCCGCGGCTCTTCATCTCTTCCCGATCTTTTTTGTATCGTTCGAGAAGGTCATCGAGGAAGGTGCTATCGGTGCGGGCCTTTAATCGGGGCAAGAGGGCTTCAATGGTGGGCCCCACATGCCCTACCAGGCCCATATCCACAGGAGCGCGTCGCCCCAGGTGCGGCGCTTCCGCATCAATTTGAATAATGGTGGCTTTTTTCGGGTAGAACTGGGTGTAGGCAAAATCGGTACCCAGACACAGTAACAGGTCACAAGTCTCCATGGCCCGGTAGCCCGCGGGATTGCCGAGAATCCCGGTCATGCCCACATGGCAGGGGTTGTCGTATTCGAGAAACTCTTTCGACTTGGTGGTGTGGGCGATAGGAGCGGCCAGGTGCTGTCCCAGTTTTACTACTTCATCGTGAGCGTGACGGCAGCCGATACCGCCGTAAATAGTGATATTTTTTGCGGCGTTGATTTTCTTTGCCAGGGCGTCGAGCTCAGAGTCAGACGGACGCGCTAGCCATTCAGGGCGATGTACCGACCAGGGCAGACTGTCTTTGGTCTTCTCCTTGAACAAGTCGCCGCTAATTTGCACCACCGCGACACCACCGCGAGTAAGCGCAGTTTGTGCCGCCTGCACAATCATTCGACGGGCTTGCTCCGGGTGGGTCATGGTTTCACAGAAGACCGAACACTGTTCGTAGAGTTTTTGCTGGTCCACTTCCTGTGGATAGCCGAACCCCTGTTCCGCACGGTCGATGCGGGATGCAATCAGTACCACCGGGGCGCCATTGCGATGGCTTTCAAAAATGCCGTTGATAAAGTGCAGGCTGCCGGGTCCGGCAGTCCCGGCGCAGACACTCAGCTCACCGGTAAGGTAAGACTCCCCCCCAGCGGCGAAAGCGCCCACTTCCTCATGACGCACATGTATCCACTCCAAGTCGGAAGTGCGTACCGCTGATGTAAAGTGATTGATGGTATCGCCGACAATGCCGTAGCACCGTTTGGCGCCGGCCTTGACCAGTGTATCGACAATAATCTCTGAAACGGTTTGCATAGCAATCTCCACAGATTGGGTGAGGCTAGCGGTTAATAGCGCGGCGGATCGACGCGTACTTGCCCTCTTCGAGCTTGATCGCAGGCTGAAAACTGTCTGCCTGTGCGGCCAGCCACCAGTGCCAGTAGGGCGTATCTTCTGGTGCGTCGATCAGCGAGTTGGTGTCAAGAAAATGCCAGATACGATCTATCGGCCTGGATTCTGCGCCATTAATTCGGTGAATCATGTGATAGGGTTTTAGGTCTCGGGGGTCGGTAAGCCCCGCGCCGGCCACAATATCCTCCAATGCTTCGAGGGTTTTTGCCTGGAAGGCCGCCGCTCGCTTGCTTTGCACATCCACCACTAGCCCACGCTGACGCCGAGGATCTTGGGTGGTAACGCCAGTTGGGCAGGTATCCGTGTGGCAGCGTTGGGATTGAATACAGCCTACGGAAAGCATGAAGGCCCGCGCCGCATTGCACCAGTCGGCGCCGATGGCCAAGCATTGCGCTAGTCCGGATGCGGAATAAACCTTGCCGCTGGCAGCCAGCTTCACCTTATCTTTCAGGCCCGCCCCCACCAGGGCATTGCGTACGATAATCAACCCTTCCAGCAGCGGCATACCCACGTGGTTGGACAGCTCCAGCGGCGCTGCACCGGTACCGCCTTCGGCGCCGTCTACAACAATAAAGTCCACCAGTTTCCCGGTTTCGTGCATGGCCTTCATTATGGCCATCACCTCGTAGATATGCCCTACACAGAGTTTTATGCCTACCGGTTTGCCGCCGGACAGTTCACGCATTTGTTCGGCAAATTCCAGCATTTCAATGGGGGTGGAGAACATGGAGTGCGCGCGGGGGGATACGCAGTCCTGGCCGGGCGTAACCTTCCGGGTGGAGGCGATCTCCTGAGTTACTTTGGTGCCAGGTAATACTCCACCGTGCCCGGGTTTCGCTCCTTGGCTCAATTTAATTTCCGTCATTTTAACCTGGTCGTTACAGGCCTCGCGGAATAGATCCGGGTTAAAGCTGCCGTCATCGTTGCGCGCACCGAAATAACCGGTACCCAATTCCCACACTAGATCGCCGCCATGTTTGCGGTGATAGGGGCTGATACCCCCCTCACCGGTATCGTGATAGAAGCCGCCAATTGAGGCTCCTTTATTCAAAGCTTCTATTGCGGCGGCGGACAGAGCGCCAAAGCTCATGGCCGAGATATTTAACAGGGCGGCGGAGTAGGGCTGTTTGCAGCGGCCCGTGCCCACTTCAGTACGGCAGGAGGTGTCTGCATGTTTTTCGGGCTTCACCGAGTGAGTGAGCCAGGTATATTCCTCACTCTGCACATCTTTTTCAGTGCCGAACGGATGCATATCAGAAAAACCTTCGGAGCGGGCATACACAAGCCTTCGGGCTTCAATGCTGTAAGGGCGTCCTTCCTCATCACCCTCTACCATATAGGCACGGAAATAGGGACGCAGGTTCAGGAATATCCAGCGAATGCGGCCGGCAACCGGGAAGTTCCGCGTAATGCTCCAATGGGGTTGGAGCATATCGTAGATTCCCAGTAGTACCAGTGAAACGCTAATCAGTAGAGCCACCAGCCACCAGGCGCTGTTTGTAAACGTGAGCACCAAGAAGAATGGGGTCAGGATAAGAGCGGTAATGGGAATAATCGCGCGCTTTATACCATTCCGGCCGGAATAGGCGCACCAGGGGTTGGAGCTACTCATAAAATCAGGTTCAGCATCGTTACATAAAGTTCCGATACTGAACCTAGATCATTTGTAAGGGTTCTGCCTTGATAAGGTCAACTAAAGGGCTTTTTCCCCTAACTTGCCGCTAATGCAGGCAGTGAATTTTGCTTTGCAGGTAAAAACTCGATGGCAGTGACGATGGAGTAATCCTTTAGTTCATCCAGAATTTCATCCAGCTTTAATAGTTGCCAGCAGGCGCGCGCGCCACTGTCTGAAATTTCACCGCGAAGGAATTTTCTCGCCAAAGCCACTGCGGGTGCTGCAGGAATCCAGACGCCATCGCCATCCATTCCAAGTATTTGCCACTGCCTTCCAGCTGCCCTACCGTCAGCATCTTCACCCAGTGCGCGGACAATCATGCCGCCGTGAGAGCTGCCACCAGGCCAGCGGGCACTCAATTTATGGGCAATCTGTGCGATGCGGGAACTCGTGGCGGGCAAATTTAGGCGCGAGAGTTGGGCGCACAAAGACAGGCCGGCCTGGAGAATCAGGGGCTCTGTCCCCGTGGAAAATAGTGCTGTGTTTAAATTTGGCAGGTGTCTTGGGCACAACTCCAGGTCGGGTACTTCAAAGTCGCACAGCCAGCGTTTTCCCACTGGATGGGCAAGAGTTACCGAGTGCAGGTGATTGCCGGCAAATGATTCTCTCCAGCGCCCATCCCGCAATTGGGGGAAGCTCTCCCCCAGCGCTTCAAAACCGGAGCGCACGGTGGCAAGGCCGCGTTCTACCTTGTGTGCCGGAGCAATTGCCGCTTGTACAGAGTGAATGACCGGCAGCTCTTTTTGGATCTCAGCTATGGCTGCTGAGCTGAGGCCGGGTAGACTGCTGGCACCGGATACCATGGCGATACCGGCGGCCTCGGCGGCCGGGGAGAGACGGTGAAAATCACATACAAAGCGGCGCGCATCTGAAATATCGATGTAGGGGGTACGGGCTTCAATGCAGGCTTTGGCCACCCGGTAATCGGTTTCTCTCTGGTAGGGGCCAGCGCAGTGGATCAATAAATCCAGGTGCAAGGCTTTCAATTGCGCAGCCAAGTTGATGGAGTCCCGCTCCAGTCGTAACCCCTCGGCGAGGCCACCGAGTGATTGGGCGCAACGGTCGGCCAACGATTTGTTATGGCCGGCAATAATCAGTTGGATATTGGGCTCAGAACTCAGCATTTGTGCAATACGTGCGCCAAAATTGCCGTAGCCTCCGAGAATCAATACGCGTTTATTCAGGTTATTGATCACCTGGATGGAACTCCTGCCCCTTATAGTTTGTAGAGATCATGCATCGTGCCGGCGACTTAAATCAAGAGAATCTTGTCTGTGCCTTCAGCATACCGCCGTTGTCATTTCACCGTTTTGTATATTCTAAAAGTAACGTTCCCGATGATCTTGTGCAGTTTTATCAGGCTCATTAGTGATCTCATGTCGGGCAAATGATTTTTGGAGATCAGAATGACCGGTTGGAGTTTATCGACTCAGGTCCCCCTATCGATCACTGAGCAGCGTATTTATGACTTGCATCACCGCAAGGATCTGGTCGACCTGATTACCCGCGCCATGGTTTTCAAAGGAAAATTCGATGTTGAACTGTTTAAGAAATCCATTTCAGAGGTGGTAAACACCTATCCGATTTTTCGCTGTCGTTATAGCGGGGAACCGGCTGTTCGCTCTTTTGTAGATATTGAACTGGACTATATCGACATCCGCCACTTAAGTGATGCTCACTTCGAGAGCTTTTTACGTCAATTTGGCAGCTCGCCAATGGATTTGACGCAGGACCAATTGTTGGGACTCAGTGTTCTTCGCAGTGGAGAAGATGAATACATTTTCTTGACCAAGTGTCACCACATCATTGCCGATGGGATTAGCTTGTCACTCCTCTGGTCTGAATCCTTGACTCACTATTTGGATAGTGTGAAGGGTAAGGATTATCAACCCAGGGTGGAAACTGCAGACTTTGCTGATTATGTGAATTATGAAAATACCTATCTGAGATCGCCGAGGGGGGATAAGGCGCGAAATCTTTGGCAGCAAAAGTTGCAATCCCAAAAAGATGAGATAGAGCAGTTGCCCCAATCGGAAGAGACCTCGGTTATTTGTAGTGAAGTAATCCAGCACATAGATGAGATTGAGCTGGAGCAGATAAAGGCATTGGCCAGCTCGGAGAATGTGAGCCTCTTCGCCTATCTAGCAGCAGCATTTCAGCAGGTTTTATGTGAATTCATACCTCACTCTTTTTGGATGAATGGCAATTTATCCCTTCGGCTTAAGAGGGTGTATCGGGAAGTGTTTGGCCCCATGTGCCGGTATGTCAATCTGATGGTTTGTAGGGATGAGTCTTGGAAGGAGAAGCTCACGCGCCTGTCTGCGGAGATAAAGTATGCTATGCGCACGGTTTATGCTGCTGATGCAATTGGGCCTCACGGCCTGATTGGCCATCACCTCGATGCATCCCATTGCTACTTGGTGACTTTCCTGCAAACAGAGGAGCATCGGGAAGGTTTTTTTGCGGTTTATACCGGTGAAACTTCTGACTGGGTCAAATTGGATGATCACTTGAAGATTCGCATTGTCCCCCTGGCGACGCGCTTAACGCCATATGGCATCTATCTATCTATTACCGTCTTTGGGAAGCAGTTGCGCTCGAGCTTTATCTACAATGAAAATTGCTTTGAACAAAAACAAGTAGAAGCAATGGTAAGTCGCTGGTGTGACAGATTATTGTGCGGACCTGAAGATATTCTACCGCCGCTGTAAATAACGCTGTATAGGGACTGTAGAGCCAATTGTTATGTCAAGATGTGCCTTTGTGACCCTGGTTAATAGTCCGGATTATGTGATAGGTGCGCAGGCACTGAAACACTCATTGGATCGTACGGCCAGTGCCTATCCGTTAATTTGTATGGTGCCACCGAACAGTTGTGATCCAGCGCCATTGGAAGCGGCGGGCTGTAAGATAAAAGAGGTTCATACGCCTCGTTTTTCCGATGAGTTTATCCTTCGCCATAAACGCGATTCTTTGCACCGGCGCGCGCCCTTTGACAAGGGTAGTAAGCCCGCTTTCCATGACCCATTGAATAACTTTTGCAAATTGGCACTGTGGCAATTGACCCAATTCGATAAGCTTGTTTTCCTGGATGCGGACACCTTGGTATTGCGCAATATTGACCACTTGATGAATTATCCGGAATTTTGTGCAGCGCCCAATCTTTACGAAGACTTGGATGGATTTCATCGTATGAATTCGGGATTGTTTACTGCGGTACCGAGTGAAGCGACCTACCAAAAAATGCTTGAGCAACTGGATCGACCAGGGGTTTTCTGGCGGCGCACAGACCAGACATTTTTGCAGTCCTTTTTTCCTCGTTGGCACGGCCTGCCTTATATCTATAACGCCTTGCAATACCTCTATCTGAATTTACCGCAGCTGTGGCAGTGGGACAGTATTCATGTCATTCACTACCAATATGAAAAACCCTGGCAAAAACAGCACTCAAAAGTTGAAAAGCTCAAGCCCCTGATCGACTTGTGGTGGGCGGTTTACGAAGGGCGAGATATCGCCGTTGATCTGGATGAGTTAGCCCGTGCTTAGAAAATAAAATCGAGAGAGGGAATTGTGAGAATAGGGATAACTGGTGCGAGTGGCTATGTGGGGCAATTTCTAGTCAGGCATTTTTTACGGCAGGGCTATGAAGTGCGAGCATTACTGCGCAGGGAGGAAAGTGCAGCTCTTTTTCGCAGTATTGCTTCACCCAGATTGGCGTGGAGTGTCGGGGATATTACTTCTGATACAGCACTACAGACATTCGTCAGCAATCTGGATGTGGTGGTGCATGCAGCTTTCGAGCATCTTCCTGGGTGCTATCGAAAAGGGGAGGGGGACGATCTCGAGGGTTTTCTACATGTAAACCTCAATCAAACCCTGGCATTAATCCGATACGCCTATGCAGCGAAGGTAAAAAAATTTATTTTTATTTCCAGTCGTGCCGTTTATGCCACTGGAAAGTTGAGCGGTTCTTTAAGTGAGGAGCAGGTTGTTCAGCCGGATACTTTCTACGGAGGCTATAAAGCGGCTGTGGAAGCCATGCTGTCTGCTTGGGCATATCAGCGTGGCTGGCATGCGGTGTCATTGCGCTTAACTGGAGTTTACGGGTTGGTGAGTCCGCTAAGTCGCAGCAAGTGGTATGACATCGCTCGAGCCGTGATGTCTGGGGAAGCCTATTTAAATTCCCGGCTTTCAACGGAAGTGCACGGAGAAGATGTGGCGCGGGCGGTAGAGCTTTTACTGGAGCACGAAGATGCCCGGGGGCGGGCAGTAAACTGTAGTGATTGCCTGGTTAGCAGTCGCGAGTTGGTGAAGATTCTAAGATCGATATCCGGACAGCAGGGACCGCTACCTCCCCAGCTACAAGTGAAACCGCCGGCAGTGATGGATTGCGCTTATTTACAGAGGAAAGGCTTTCAATTTGGGGGTGTGCAGCGTTTGCGGGAGACGCTTGGGGAATTGGTAGAGGCTGTGCAGCAACAGCAGAGCCTCATCCAAAACGCTGGCTCCTAGCCGATCGGCCAGTGAATCAACTCCAGTGAGTCGTTGTCCGCTTTCAGGCACCAGGCATTCTTATCCCAGTCTCCCAGCACAATACGCTCCGCCTGTTCACCGTTGATTGTCAACCCGTGGCGGGCGGGCCGGTGGGTGTGGCCGTGGATCAGTCGATGCACATTGTGCTCGAGCATCACCCGCTCCACTTCTTCCTGGGTCACATCCATGATGTCTTCGGCCTTGCGGCTGTTCATACTCTTGGATGCCATACGAATCTGCGCGGCAATAGCGCGACGTTCCTGAAGGGACTTGGCCAATAGCTCTTGTTGCCACTTGGGGTCCCGGGCTTGGCGGCGGAAAGCCATATACTCTTTGTCGAGGGTGCAAAGGCTGTCGCCGTGCATAAGCAGCACGCGCTCATTACCGAGGGATAACGCAGTTGGGTCCTGAAGTAAAGTGGCTCCCGCGCGCTGGGCGAAGTCGCTACCCAGCAGGAAATCCCGATTGCCGTGCATCAGGTACAACTCTACGCCGGTACCGCTATAGCGACTTAACTCGCCTATTACTTCGCGGGCCAGCGGGGCATCGTCGTCGTCGCCAACCCACGCCTCAAAAAAGTCGCCGAGAATATATAGCGCCTCAGCACCGGCAGCTCGCCCGTGCAGAAAATCAAAAAACGCCCGGGTAATATCCGGGCGTTTTTCGTCGAGGTGCAAGTCAGAAATAAAATAAGTAGACAATGTCCCCGCCTTAGAGTCGGTACTGACCCGTGGAATTACTTATCGGCGTAGGCGTCAGAGATGCTGATACCGGTGATTTCGATAGTCTCCAGGGGTACGTCCTGGTGGAAGCCTTTGCTGCCGGTTTTAACGTCTTTGATTTTGTTGACCACGTCCATGCCGTCGACAACCTTACCAAATACACAGTAACCCCAGCCCTGAGAGTCTTCGCTGCGGAAGTTCAGGAAATCGTTGTCCTTAACATTGATAAAGAACTGGGAGCTGGCGGAATGCGGATCCATGGTGCGGGCCATGGCCAGGGTGCCAGTGTCGTTCTTCAAGCCATTGTTGGCTTCGTTTTCGATGGAATCGCGGGTTTCCTTCTGCTGCATGTCTGGAGTCATGCCGCCACCTTGGATCATAAAGTTGTTGATCACCCGGTGGAAGACAGTGCCGGTATAGAAATCGTCACGGCAGTACTGCAAAAAGTTGGCAGCAGTCTTGGGTGCCTTTTCGAAATCCAATTCGATGGCTATATCTCCATGGGTTGTGTGAAGGGTGATCATAAAATGTCCTATGAGGGTTGATTTGGGGCGGCATGATACCTTGTAGTCTGTAGCTGTAAAATGCTGTGTCGGAATATCTGTGTCAATTGCACAAAAATCAAACGCTTGCAGTGAATTTCTATGAAAAGCGTTCCGTCAAATTCGATATTCTGTCTCTCAAGTAGGTTATAATTCGCCGTTTACGTTCGCACAGCTGTAAATTAAGAGAATCCTATGACATCCGAGAGCAAGCCAGCTCACTTTTTACAGAACCTTATCCGTGAAGATCTGACTGAGGGCCGGGTTACGCAGATCGCGACCCGCTTCCCGCCGGAGCCCAACGGCTACCTGCATATCGGCCACGCCAAGTCCATCTGTCTGAATTTTGGTCTGGCGCAGGAATTCGGTGGCACCTGTAATTTACGCTTTGACGACACCAACCCAGCCAAGGAAGAGGAAGAGTTTGTCGATGCGATTAAGCGCGATGTCTCCTGGCTCGGTTTTGAGTGGAATGGCGAGGCCAAATATTCCTCGGATAATTTTGATCAATTGTACGAGTGGGCGCTGCACCTGATTAAAGATGGCAAAGCCTATGTCTGCGACCTGTCCGCAGAAGAAGCTCGTCACTATCGTGGCACGCTGAAAGAGCCGGGCAAAAACAGCCCCTACCGGGATCGCTCCGCCGAGGAAAACCTGGCGCTGTTTGAAAAGATGCGCAACGGTGAAATGGAAGAGGGCCAGTGTAGCTTGCGCGCCAAGATCGATATGGCCGCACCGAATATCAACCTGCGCGACCCGATCATCTACCGCATCAAAAAGATGGCTCACCACCAGACCGGTGATAAGTGGTGCATTTACCCCAGCTACGATTTCGCTCACGGACAGTGTGATGCGATTGAGGGTATCAGCCACTCCATCTGTACCCTGGAGTTTGAGGATCACAAGCCGCTGTACGACTGGCTGATCGAGAACCTGCCGGTGCCTTCGCGCCCGCGTCAGTACGAATTTGCACGCCTGCACCTCAACTACACCGTGGTGTCCAAGCGCAAGCTCAAGCAGCTGGTAGACGAAGGCCATGTAGACGGCTGGGATGATCCCCGCATGCCGACCCTGTCCGGTATGCGCCGTCGCGGCTTTACCCCGGCTTCCATTCGCAACTTCTGCGAGATGATCGGTGTAACCCGCTCCGACTCAGTTGTCGATGTGGGCATGCTGGAATACAGCATTCGCGACGATCTGGATAAAAATGCACCGCGCGCCATGTGCGTGATGGAGCCTTTGAAGATCACCCTGAAAAATTACCCGGAAGGCCAGGAAGAGATGCTGTCAGCACCCGGCCACCCGGTGCGCGATGATCTGCCGGCCCGTGAACTTCCTTTTGGCCGCACTCTCTATATTGAGAAAGAGGATTTCCGCGAAGAGGCCAACAAGAAGTACAAGCGTCTGGTGCTGGGCAAAAAAGTTCGCCTGCGCAACGCCTATGTGATCTTTGCTGAAGAAGTCGTGAAGAACGATGCCGGTGAAATTGTTGAGGTGATCTGCTCGGTTGATCTGGACACCCTGGGCAAAGATCCGGCCGACGGCGTTAAGCCAAAGGGCGTTATTCACTGGGTATCTGCGGACAACAATGTCGATTGCGAAGTGCGCCTCTACGATCGCCTGTTTAACGATGCGGCGCCGGATGCCGGCGGTAAGAACTTCCTCGACTGCGTAAACCCGGACAACCTGCAAATTCTAAAAGGCTGTAAGGCGGAAATCGGCCTGGCCAAAGCGGAGCCGGAGCAGGGCTACCAGTTCGAGCGCAACGGCTACTTCTGTCGCGACAGCAAGTACGGCAGCGCAGAAGCGCCGGTGTTTAACCGCACCATTGGCCTGCGCGACAGCTGGGCCAAAGAGCAAAACAAATAGCAAAGCGGAGGGCTGCCCGAGTGGCAGTTTTCGCGGCTGGGTCAATGACTGGCCCAGCCACACAGCAAAAAGAATTCGAGAGAAAAGATGTCTCTACAAGTCTACAACACGTTTTCCGGGAAGAAAGAACCCTTCGTACCATTGGTGGAAGATCAGGTGCGCATGTATGTGTGTGGCCCCACCGTGTACAACCGCGTGCATATTGGCAATGCCCGCCCTGTGGTGGTGTTCGACACCCTGTACCGGATACTGAAAAGAAATTTCAGCGATGTGATTTACGCGCGCAATATCACCGATATTGAAGACAAAATCATGAAGACCGCGCGGGATAACGGCGAGGAAATCGGCGTGCTGTCAGCGCGCTATGCCCAGGCTTACTACGAGGATATGGCCGCGCTCAATAACTTGGAGCCGGATATTGTCCCCTACGCCACCCAGCACTTGCCGGAAATGATCGCGATGATCGAAAGCCTGCTGGAGAAAGGTCACGCCTACGCCGCCGAAGGCCATGTGCTGTTCGCCGTGGAATCCATGCAGGAGTACGGCCAGTTGTCCAAGCGCTCCCTCGACGATATGCTCGCCGGTGCGCGGGTGGAAGTAGCGCCTTACAAAAAGTACGCCGGCGACTTCGTACTGTGGAAGCCATCTGCCGATGACGAGCCCGGCTGGGACAGCCCCTGGGGCCGTGGGCGCCCGGGTTGGCACTTGGAGTGTTCGGCCATGATCAAGAAGCACCTGGGTGACACTATCGATATCCATGGCGGCGGTCGCGACCTGACCTTCCCCCACCACGAAAACGAGCGCGCCCAGAGCTGCTGCGCCAATGGTGTGGATTTTGTGCGCTACTGGATGCACAACGGCTACGTGAATATCAATGGCGAAAAGATGTCCAAATCCCTGGGCAACTTCCGCATGGTCAAAGACCTGCTGAGCCAATACCCCGGTGAAGTGCTGCGTTTTGCACTGCTATCTGCCCACTACCGCTCAGAACTGAATTTCAGTGCTGATTTGCTGGATCAGGCATGGCGCACCCTGGATACTCTCTATGGCGCACTGCGTGAAACGGAAGCGGTTGAGGCTGAAGGGGCAGATCTTAACGACACCGCCTTTATCAAGGCGTTGGAAGACGATCTGAATACGCCGATCGCCATCAGCGAGTTGCACCAAATTGCCCGCGACCTGAACAAAGCCGATGAGGCGGATAAAGCACGCCTGAAAGGTTTGCTGCTGGCCGCTGCAGATATGCTGGGCATTCTCCAGCAAGACCCGGAAGCCTGGTTCAAACAGGCCCGTGGTGGAGATGAAGGTATTTCTGCCGAAGAAGTTGAAGCACTGATCGAAGAGCGCGCACAGAGCAAGAAGAACCGTGACTTTGCCCGCGCCGATGAGATTCGCGAAGAGTTAAAATCCAAAGGTGTGGTGCTTGAGGATAGCCGCGAAGGGACCAAGTGGCGCCGCGAATAGCGCGGTCCCTCCCCGAGACACGGATAGATTTGAGACACCGATAGATTTTCCCCAGTTTGGCACATTGCGGCCGCCGGGGAAGTGAAATTCGAATTTCATTTGTAGAAGCGAACCATGAAAAAAGTATTTGTCCTGACCAGCGCTGTGATCGCCCTTATCGCACTGACCGGCTGTGAGCCCAAACGGGGTTCCGATGCCTGGTGCGAGAAAATGGATGGCATTCCCAAAGGGCAGTGGACTTTTGACGATACCCGCGACTACACAAAATATTGTGTCTTCAACCAAAAGCCGGAAGAGGAATAAGCGGGCCTATAGTCGTTGTTCTTCGTCGATTCCTACCAACACTTCTTCCGCCCGCTGACCGGTAAATACCGCGAGCAGGTGGTTGAGTGCTTGCGCCTTTTGTATGAGCGTCTGTACACCGCCAAGGCTGACTACGGTGAGTCTTTGTTGCGCGAACAGATCCTGGAAATTTTTGCCGAGGCCCTGACCCGCGCGCCCCAACTCGATAGTGAGGACGGCGTGCAGGACCCGGAGGGCCGCTTCCGCAACCTGCGCGATCAGGCCGTCTGGGTACTGAACAGCCTGGTGGAGTTCGGTTGGTTGGAGAAGCAGGTGGACAGCGCCACGCTCACCGCCACCTATCCGTTTAGCCGCCGGGGCCGCCTTTTCACTCAGCCGTTGGTTGAAGTGAACGGTACCCGCGTGCGCACTCGCCACCGCAATACCCGCAACACCTTAAATGCCCTGGAAGCCTTTGCCAGCCGAGGTGAAATCCACGACTTGATCGATGCCTGGGAATACTCCGAACGTATCGTGGCGGATTTCACCGATATGATCGCCGAGTTGGAAGAGCGCAAGCGGGAAATGGTGCGGGAAGTAGAGGCCCAATTGCTGGTGCAGCAGGCCACCGATGAGTTTTTCTCCTTTATGGAGAGTCGTTTCCAGCCGGACTTGGCTATCCGTCTGTCTGCGGACAGCGTGGAAAAACACCGCGATTCCATCAATCGGGTGATTGACTGCATTCGCAGAAAGGAGGATGTGCAGAAAGCGGAGTGGGAGAAGCGCCTGCGCCAGCTGCTGCCGGAATTGATGCAGCCGGGCCACTCCCTGCTGTGGCTGATGCTCGACACCATCGAGGACCGTATGCGCCGCGCCTGCGAGGTGAAGTTGCCCGCTTTGCGCCGCGCGCTACAGGGCTTTACCAAGCGCGCCGATATTATTATTCGCCAGCTCAGCTACCTGCACAGCCAGGCCGAAGGTGAATTTGCGGACCTGTGCCAGCGCCTCGGTGAGAGCCAGCAAAAAACACAAATTCTCGAGCAGCTGGGCGAACAGTTAGGCGGCTTCCAGCTGCGCCTGTTTGACCCCAAACAAACCCAGCTGTGGCAGCGCAATCGCCGCCAACCGGTGAATACCCGGGTCGAAGATGAAACTCCCATCGGTGAAGAGAACCGCCGCGAGATCGAGCTGCAACAATTGCTCGACCAGGCGTTTAATTTCAACAACAGTAACCTGCGCGATTATCTGAGTGATGCCCTCGGCACCGGCCGCCAGATCAACAGCCGCAACCTGCCATTGCGCGATGCGCGTGATCTGCTCGCTATGAGCCATGTGATCGAAGCAGCGGCGGTGAACCAGAGCGGCGCCGCCGACCTGCAGGTGAAATTTACCGGTGAAATCGCCAGCAATGACTATTTCACCGAATTTGACGAATATATCCTGGAGCTGAAAAACAGTGATTGAACAGGCTTTGGAAGAGGCCCTGGCGCAGTGTCGCCTGAACCGCAGCGAATTTTCCGAGCTACTGGTGCGCCTGTTGGATTACGGCGTTATCTGCCGGGATGAGAGCGTTATCGAAACCACGCTTTATGATCGCTTCCAGCGCTGCGAGCAGCTGGTGCGCGAGTGGTTGGCCCCGCTGGGGTTGCGTTTGCAGCACGACAGCCGTTTCCAGTTTATTCGTGTGTATCCGCCCGGTGCCGAAGTACCGGGTCTGCCGGATCAGGAAGAGCCGCACCACGGCGGCTTCCGCGCCCGACTCAGCCAACAGGAAGTGGCCGCGATTCTCGCCCTGCGCGTGGAATACGATAAAGCGCTGCGGGAAGGGCAAGTGGATGAGAGTGGTTGCGCCGCCCTGTCGATGGAAGCCCTGGAACTGGGCATGCGCAACCTGCTGAAAATGTCCCTGCCGGATAAGCACGCCGAGCGTAAAAACCTGCTGAAGAAATTGCGCCAGCTGCGTCTGGTGCAGTTCAGCAGCGAAGAAGTGGATACCAGTGCGGAAGTCTGGTTGCGCGTACGCCCGACCATCGCCCACTTTGTCAGCGAGTCGGTATTGCACCAGCTGATCGACAGCGAAGTCCCTACTACAGTGGAGAGCGAGGCCGCTCAAGTTCATGAGGTTGGCGAGGTTGAAGAGGCGGAACAAGAGCAATCGCTCGAACGCATCACTCCAGAAGTCGAAGATAACAGCCTGTTTGAGAGTGAAGCCGCTTCCTAGTTGAAAATAGAGGCCGCAGTAGCGGCTATAAAAAATCGAGAAACATTCGACCGCCCGGGTCTGCGTGAATTGCGCTCGGGAGCCTCGGAGAAGGGTGTCGGCTTCCCGCCTGCAAAAGACCCTGCTTTTGAAAAGACCGTTTTTTTGAAAAGACTATGTTCCTAAAAAAACTGATCCTGATTAACTGGGGCAATATCCCGCAGTTGGAATATGATTTCGGCCCGATCAACCTGTTTTCCGGTGGCAACGGTTCCGGTAAAACCACGGCGGCCGATGCTATCCAGACATTGATGACCGCCGCCCACGACACTCTGTTTACCTTTAACCCGGGACAGGATGAAACCACCCAGCGCGGGCGCGGTGGCAAGCAGGTGCGGACGCTAGCTTCCTATGTACTGGGTTGTGACGACGGCAGTTATGCCCGTGTCGAGCCTACCGACTGTTACATCGCCGGTATTTTCCATCCCACCAGCGGTGAAGACGATGCTGAGCCCTTTACCGCAGTGATGGGTATTCGCGCGCACCTGGATAGCAGCAGTAAACCCGCCCAGGCCCGCCAGAGTGATTTGCGCTTTTTCGTATTCCCCGGCGAACAGTTGGTGATGGGGGATTTTATCCGGGATTACACCGACGGCAAACACCTGCTGCCGCTGGATAAATTCAACCAGGTCCTGAGCAAGCAGTTCGAAAAAGTAGAGCAGTACGACAAGAAAAAGGCCTACCTGCGCCGCCTTTACGGTGCCCTGCGCGGACGTCGTGATGCGGTCTCCGATCGAGAGGCTATGCACGCTGCACGCACCTTTGCCAACTTTATGGCCTACAAGCCAGTAAAAAGTATTAACGATTTTGTCGCCCAAGAGGTGTTGGAAAAACGCGATTTGGGTGATGCCATCCGCTCCGTCTCCGAACTGATGAAAACCATTCACAGCATGGAGCAGGAAGCCCGCCAGATTGTGGAGCGGGTCAGTTCCCTGGAGGCCATCGCCCAGTCGGTAGAGCTCTATCGGGAGCAGTGGTTGCAGTTGCGGGTGCAGGAATATTTATGCGCGCGCCACCGCCAGCAGCGGGTGCAAAAGAGTTATCTGAGTGGCAAGAACGACCAGAAAAAACTGCGCAGCGATCTGGACAACAATGAGCGGGAAGTGCGCGTCGCTTCCGAGCGCGTCGAGCAGCTCAACGGTCAGCTGGTAGAGCTTCAAGCCCAGCGCCTGGGTATCGATGCGCTGCGCAATAAGGACGAACTGGAACAGCGTATTAACAATGCCCTGAGCCTGCTGTCCCAGCAGCACACCCCCATGTCTGCCGAAGAGGCCCGCTGGCGCGAGAACCGCGAGGCCGCCGAAGAATTATTAAATCTACTCAACTCCACCTCCGCCGAGCTGGAAATTCCCGCCTTCTCCGATAAGGCACTGGTGCAGGCAATTAAGCAGGTGGCCCGCGAGGAAGACCTGCCGGATTTGCACAAGTTGCTGGGCAAGGACTGGATCGATCTGGCCGCACTGGAGCCACTGCGGGAGCGCGCCGCCAGCAGTGAGGCCCTACAGAACCGCCTCTTCGACCTGCTGGATAGCAGTGGTAAAGCTGGCGCCAGTGATGAGGTTTCCCCCAAAGAGCAGATTGCCCAGCAGGCCTCCCGCTGGGAGCAAAAAGTGCAGCAACTGCAAAAGCAGCTGCGCACCCAAGAGAGTCGCATTCAGCATCTCCAGGCCAATCGCGTGCGCTACCCCCAATCGGTAGAAGTGGCCCTGGCCGCAATTCGCGAGCAGTGCCCGGAGGCGGAGCCCCGCGTCCTGTGTGATTATGTGGAAGTGCTGGATGAGCGCTGGCAGATGGCGATTGAAGGCTATCTGGGCGGCGCGCGCTTCTCAATTATCGTGGAGCCGGAACACGAGGCCCGCGCGATTCGTATCGTGCGAGGCCTGCCCGGGCGCAACAACCGCGCCCGTGTGATCCAGGGGGACAAAGCCCGCCGCGATGCGGAGCGCCTGGATACGCCGTCGGGCTCCATTATCGAACTGATGGAGTTCACCCATAAAACTGCCGAGCACTATTTGCGCGCCTCTTACGGTGCCGTGGTTCAGGTGGAGGATGAACACGAGCTGCGGGGCACCCGCCGGGGCCTGACTGCCGACGGTATGGCCAGTGGCAACTACAGCATGTGGCGCTGCGATATGGACGATGCCGAGCTGGTATTCGGCCAGGGCGCCCGTGCTCGCGCACTGGCGGCGCAGCAGCGCGCTATGGAGCAGTTGCTGGAAGAGGCCACCCACGTCAACGAGCGCCACCAGCTCTACCGTCGCGTTACCAACGCGGTGCGCGGACTGGCGAATATCAAGCTGTTGTCCATTGTGGATACCGCCCTGGCGGCCCAGCGAGAATGGCGCAGTGCCGAGCGCGCCCTGGAAAACCTGGACCTGAAGGACTTCGAGCAGTTCGAGCAGCAGGTCGATGAACTCAAGGCCCAGCTCAAAGATCAGCAAAAGCAGCTGTCGGACCTCCAGCGCAAGCATGGCTCTCTGGAGACCAAGCTAAGAAGCAACGAAAAACTCTTATACGCGCTGTCTGGCGAGCTGGAATCCCTGGACGATGCCGCCAGTGACAGCGAGGAAATGGTAAGGCGTATTACCGCCATCGATCCGACTTTTGATGCCGAGCAAGTGCTGGTTACTGCCGACGAGCAGGTAGATCGCGCAGCAGACAACTTCGACTTCTCAGCGGATATCGAAAGTTGGCAGGGACAGCTGGAGAAATACAGTCGCCAGTTGGATCGCGCGGTGATGGAGTACAACGCCACCTGTGCCAGCGTCGATACCCTGGTATTTGAGCCAGACTTGAGTGGCGGCCATAAAGACAACCTGTTCAAGTTGATCAGCGGTCTCGGCGATCAGGTAGAGACCCTGCGCAACCGCCTGAAGAACAACCTGCTGGTGGAGCGCCACGATCAATTGCTGGGATTGAAAAAATCCTTTAACACCACTTTTGTAACCCACTTGTGCCACGCTATTTACCAGTCCATTAACGATGGTAAGCGCGTGTTGGATGATCTGAACAAAGAGCTGGAACACCACCGCTTTGGCGCCGACCGCGAGCGCTTCCGTTTTGACTACCAGTGGGTGGCGGAATTCAAGGAGTACTGGAGCTTCTTTAAGGCGGTAATTGAACTGCCGAATCTGGGTGAAGAGCAGAGCCTGTTCGACACGGACTTGGCGCCCAAGCACCGCAAGGTGCGGGATCGCCTGTTGAGTATGCTGCTGAGTGAAGACGAGCAGGTAGCGCGGCGCGAGCTGGATCGGATCAGCGACTATCGCAACTACCGCAGCTATGAGATCTATAAGGAACCGGAAGGCAAGGAGCCGATTGCGCTCAGCCAGTACGGCACCGGTTCCGGCGGTCAGCTGGAAACGCCGGCTTATATTATCCGCTCCGCAGCGGTCACTTCGGCCTTCCGCTTTGGTGAAAGCGGAAGCCATTTGCAAATGGTGCTGGTGGATGAGGCCTTCTCCAAAATGGATGAGTCCCGCTCCAAGGAAGTGATCCGTTACCTGACTGAAACCCTGGGGCTACAGCTGCTGTTTATTATGCCCAGCAGTAAATCCGGGCCTTTTATGGACCTGATCTCGAATCAGTTTGTATTCAGCAAGTGCCCCAGTGCCAAGCCCATCGGCCAGCTGAATACCCGAGTGTATGTTGATCGCAAGGTGTGCAACCAGGAGCGTATCGCCGAACTCTGGGCCAACCACCGCCGCACGATTCGCCAACAGGCATCGCTGGATTTTATGGACCTGGTAGAAGTAGAGGGATAGGTATTTTCGGGGGGAAACCCCTCCATTGGCAGGGAGGCAACCGATGGAAAAGACATTGCCCTATTGGGTAGAGGAAAACCCGTTGTTAATCGGCATCCTGAATTTTATTCTGGATCGGCGGGACAGCCAGCTGGAACGCGGCAAGGAAGCCCGCATTAGTTTCAGGCTGGATTTGCGCGCTGGCAGTAAGCGCTGGTTGGAAGTGTTGGAGCCCCTCAGGGACCCCGACCAAGACGAGCAGGAGCTGTGGAATGAATTGCAGCATTTTGCGCGGGAATACCAGTGTTTTACGGTAAAACCGAATCCGAAAAGGCGGCCGGGTATTGCCGAGTGGCAGGGGGCCCAATTGATTTTTCGGGATGCCAGCGAGGAACAGCTGCGCCTGTGGCTCAATCGCCCATCCCCCACCGTTCGCCAATCCGCCTGGACCAGCCTGCTGGAACCCTATGTCGATCGCTTTGAAAACCCCTCTGCTTTTCCCTTCGAAGGCTTGGAGCTCCAACCGGGGTTTGAGTCCGTCGAAGAAATTATTGCTTGCTGGGTGTCCGTCGGCAAAGAGCTGATCTTTGCCGATAAAATTTCCTGGCGACAATTAGCCGCGCGCTGCTTTAAAGGGGATTCCAAATACCTGGAATTACCCAGTCGTCAATCTCTGGTGCGCAATCTCTATCCTGACCTGAGCCGTAAAATCCAGGAGCGCCAACTTTTACTCCACGCCTACCTGCCCAGGCAATTTGAGCAGGTCATTTTTATCGAAAACCAGGACACTTTTATTAGCCTGGCGGAGCTGCAACCCAGTCGTGCTGCGCTGGTTTATAGCGAGGGCTACCAGGGCGGCGCAGAACGGATTCGCAATGGGGCGAGGGTGCGCTTCAGCACTATTAATGTGGTTAGTGAAAATATCCGGCAGCAATTCCTAAGCTGGTGGCACGATGGGGAATCCCGAACGGTTCCAACATTTTTCTGGGGGGACCTGGACTATGAAGGATTGCGGATTGCCGCAGCGCTGAGAAAGAGCTTTCCCGACTTGCAGTGCTGGCGCCCGGGCTACGATCTGTTACTGCATTTTCTGCGCATGGGAAAAGCCCATGCTCCAGAGCAGGCGGAAAAGGTGGGGCAAAAGCTGGTGCAAGCGATTGGTTGCCAATATGCAGATAGCACTCTGCTGCCAGCAATTTCAGACAGCAATCGCTATGTGGATCAGGAGGCGGTTGAGATTGGGGAGCTGGCTGGGACATTAGAGTGAACATGTCGCTATCCGATAAATTTTAATTGTTCGTTTTTATGGAATGGTGACTATCAAGGCGTCGGCGGGCGTTTGAACTTGTTTTTTATGCGCAATTTCTCGGAAGATAGAAAAAATATGCTGTAAAAATGCCCCTCAGAATAACAAGTGCAGTTTCCGGAGTTTGCTATGCGTCAGTTTTCCATCCTGGTCATTTTTGCGTTGGCCTTTGGCGGCGCCGCCGTGATGTACGAAAAGGAAAGTCGTAAAGTAAAAGGTGTGTTGACTCAGATTACTGAACTTCAAGCGCAGATGGGAGATTTACAGGCGGAGATCAACCGCCTGAACAGTGAGTTGGAAGCCGTGAAGCTTGCGGAGCGTCGCCGCCCTAATCTGAGTGCTATGGCTAACCGCATTCGCCGCGAAGGTAGCGGCAACTCCGCACAAGTTGCGCCCAAGCCAAAAGTGGAAGACCGCTTTGAAAAGTCGCGCAACCTGATGCAGTCAGACGTTACCAGCGCGCCGCCGGCTATCCAGTCGAACACTCGTAGCAACAATGATGAAAGCGAGTGGTCTCGCCCAACTGTAGATGCCGATGAGTATCGTGGTGAGACCGGTGAAGAACCCGCAGTGGTCGATCCCTACCAGTAATTTTGCACTCTGCATATTGATTCCCTCGCCAAAGCCCGCAAAATACCTGCCTCCCGCAGGATACTGTTTTGCGGGTTTGCCAGTTTTAGCTGACACGATTTGAAATTATAAGTGGGCAAGGGGCGCTAGGTATGTCGCTGAACAAGTTTTACACCACCTTAAATGGGCAGCTGGAAGGATTGCTTTCTGGAGAGCGAGACTGGCTGGCCAACACCGCCAATGCCAGTGCGCTGTTGTTTATGGAGTTGGAAGATATCAACTGGGCCGGCTTCTATTTCCTCTACAGTGATGAGCTGCGTTTGGGGCCCTTCCAGGGCAAGCCTGCCTGTACCCGGATTCCAGTGGGCGCCGGTGTTTGCGGTACTGCTGTTTCGACCGGTGAATCCCAATTGGTAGAGGATGTGCATCAGTTCCCCGGCCATATCGCCTGCGATGCCGTGTCAGCTTCAGAGGTGGTGGTGCCGCTCTATGACGAAGCGGGTCGTTGCCTGGGAGTGTTGGATATCGATAGCCCCAGTGTGGCGCGCTTTAGCGAGGAAGACCTGGCGGGCCTACAGGATTTTGCCCGGGTATTGCTCAAGTCCTCAGACCTCCCGGCGAGCTGATGGCGCTGCTTTGGCAAAAGCAGGTTGGCGATACCTGCTACCAGGTGCGCAACCATGGCGCCAGTGTGCGCCTCTACAGCAATGGGGTTTTCCATTCTCAGTGGAATCCCCGCGATCCCCTCAAGGGCTCCCTTTGGGAGCTGTTGCTGCTACCGGCATTTTTCCTCCCTGAAGAGCGCTTGAATTCGGTATTGGTGCTCGGCGTTGGTGGCGGTGCCCTGATTCGCCTTTTGCAGGCGTTCACCTCCGCTAAGCGTATTGTCGGCGTAGATTTGGACCCGGTGCACCTGGATATTGCCCGTCGCTTCTTTGGCGTGCGTGATGTTGAGCTGGTGTGTGCGGATGCCTGTGACTTTGTGCGCGACCACTTGAAGCGACCCTCTCACAGCACTTTCGACCTGGTGATCGACGACTTATTTGGGCACTGCGACGGCGTAGCGCAGCGAGCGGTAACCGCCGATAAGTCCTGGTGCTCCAGTCTGATGCGGCTGCTTCATAAAGATGGCGTGCTAGTCAGCAACTTCGGGGATAGGCCCGAGCTACAGAACAGCGCTTGGCGCGACAAAGCTATGCGCGAGCGACTCGGCGGTGCCTGGATGGCCTATATGCCCCAGTATGAGAATCATATCCTGGCAGTGAGCAGAGGAACTCTGCGCAAAGGTGAGCTGGCGGCCAGGGCCCCAGAAAAGATCAATCCCGCCAACCCCAATCGGCGCCTGGATTTCCGCATGAGCCAGCTTCGCTAATCTCGACAGCCCCCACAGAGGCCGGCTCCTAAAATCCCTGTCACTTTAATAGTGATATTCATTGGCGCCCTTTGTCACCTCGTGACTATACTCAAGGTGAGCGAAGTGTTCTGCCGGGATCGATTGATGCGGTACAAAACTGTTGAGGAAGTGATTCAGGAAGGAAGGGATTTTCATGCCAAGTTGGCGCTGCAGTACGAAGAGTATGAGCAGCTTGCCACCAATGAACGGGTCGAGTTGCTGCTGGATCAGCTGCGACGACGGGAAGATTCCATGAAGCACTCACTGGAAAATTTCCATGAAGACCTGCCCCCTGGTGCCCTACATACCTGGGTGCAATTTGCCCCGGAAGGGCGGGAGAAAGAATTTTTGCAGCGCTTGCGCGGCATTGATATTGAAGACTTGGAGCAGATTGCCAAGTTGGCCATGGATATCGAGATCTACCTGGCCGATCAATATCGGGATCTTGCCCAAGGCGCTGAAACCCCATCGGCACGGGATGCGTTCGAACGACTGCGACAACTCGAAGAGTTGGAAGAGCATACGCTGTCGATGAACTTGTTTAATCTGCGTGATTACTAGCCTTTAATCCTGTTTCCAGGCGACTGCTGCCGGCCTGCGCCCCAGCTCTTAGGGGCGCAGTCGGTATACGCAAAATCCTTGCTCTTTGGTGATTAAATCCACCTGGGAAAAATAGCGGGGCCCTTTTTTCGCCAGGGGAATAAATTCATTCACCACAAAAATCGCAGTGCCGGAATATTTAAGAATCCGCGCACTCTGTTGCAGAAAGCGATCGGTCAAATCTCCCTCCACCTGAAAGCCCTGATGGAAAGGAGGATTGCACAGTACCAGATCGGCGATTTCACTTTCCAGTTCAGAGCCTGCATCAGAGGGCACAACGATGCCTTCGACTCCCTGTTCGGTAAAATTTTTGCGGCAGGCCACTAGAGCAGCGGCGTTATTATCCGTAGCGGTAAAATGATATTTACCCAAAGCGGCTAATTGCATACTCAGGTAGCCATAACCACAACCGAGATCAACAATACGAGAACCGTCCTGTGGCAACTCCGTCGTTAATTGCTGGGCGAGTAGGGCACTGCCTTTATCGATTTTGTTCCAGCCGAACAATCCCGGTTTGGAGTAGAGGCCGCCAAGCTCGGGCAGCTTTTGTAACTGGGCGTACTGAAGCTCACTGATTGGATTGCCGGTGTCCTCGTGAGCGACAACATTACTGCTCAGGTAGTCGTTGCCGTTTTTTTGCAAGTGCTTGGCAGTGCCCAGGCGCTCGGCCACTTTGGCGGCGTAGCTTTTGATTCCGCTTTGCTTTTCACCCAGCAGAATCAATTCGCCACCTTCACCGAGGAAGTGGGGTGCACAATCAATAATATGGTGAACTATGGCCTTTTCTTTCGAAACGGCGTAGACAATACGGCGGTATTTGCGGTCCAGTTCTTCAAAGTGGAAATCGTTGAAGAAGCTCCGCTTCACCGTATTTTCGGCGAGTTCGACAATATCCCAGCGGTTACTGATTAAATCCCCGGCAAAATGAAACCCCTCCTGATGTATGAGGGGCTTGCTGTTTTCATCGGCGATCCACAGGGTTTCCTCTGGGGCCTGGATAAGTTCCTGATATAGAAGGGCTGACATATCTTTTTTTAATTGATAGAGGCAATTTCTTCAGGGGTCAGGAGGCGGTAATCACCTTCCTGAAGTTCTTCATCCAAGATGATTTCGCCGATCTTTTCCCGGTGCAACTCCAATACCTTGTTGCCCAGGGCCGCAAACATACGCTTCACCTGATGATAGCGCCCTTCACCGATGGTGATGCGCACTTCGTTGGCAAAGAGGATCTCCAGCTTGGCGGGCTTGGTTCTCTTCTTTTCGTTATTGAGCCAGACACCCTTGGCAAGCTTGGCCACGGCATCTTCCTCAATTTTCTCGGCCAACAGAGCGTAGTAGGTCTTGTTGCAATGGTGGTTGGGGGAGGTCACTTTGTGGGACCACTGGCCGTCATCGGTAAGCAGCACCAGGCCGGTGGTATCAATATCCAGGCGCCCGGCAATATGCAGCTTTTCCTTATTAGGCTCATCAATCAGGTCCAGCACTGTAGGGTGCTCGCCATCTTTGGTGGCACTGACATAGCCCAGGGGCTTGTTCAACATAATGTAGCGGGGCCCCGGCTCGTGCAGAGGCTCATCATCCAGGCACAACTCATCACTGACTTGTATTTTGGTGGCCGCATTGGTGACCACCTCACCATTGACGGTAATGCGCCCCGCCCAGGCGGCGCGCTTTACATCGGTGCGGGAGAGGTCGGTGACCTGGCTGACCGCTTTATCCAGACGAATCAGGTTAGCCAATTTTACGTTCACCGGAATCGACAGATTGATAAATCAGGGTATTGATGGTCATGGGACCAACGCCACCGGGTACCGGGGTGTAAGCGGCAGCGCGCTCAGTCAGCGGGCCCAGCTCGATATCGCCGACACCGCTGGGGTGGTAACCGGCATCCACAACTACAGCGCCATCCTTAATCCACTCGGCCTTGATAAACTCAGGCTTGCCCACAGCGCCCACTACGATATCGGCGCGGCGGATATGCTCGGCCAGGTCTTGGGTGCGGGAGTGGCAGATAGTCACGGTGGCATTGGCATTCAACAACATGGCCGCCATCGGCTTACCCAAAATGGGGCTGCGACCCACAACCACGGCGTGCTTGCCTTCCAGTTCAATATTGTAGGCTTCCAGCAGGCGCATAATTCCTTTAGGGGTCGCGCAGCCATAGGCTTCTTCACCCATTGCCATACGGCCAAAGCCCAGGCAGGTTACACCGTCTACATCTTTCTCCAGGCTGATCGCATCAAAACAAGCGCGCTCATCGATCTGCGCCGGTACCGGGTGCTGGAGCAGAATGCCGTGGACGTTGGGGTTGGTGTTGAGTTCTTCGATCTTGGCGAGCAGCTGCTCAGTGGTGGTGGAGGAGGGCAGTTCCACCTGGAGGGAGTCCATGCCGATTCGGCGGCAGGCATTGCCCTTCATCTTTACGTAAGTGGCGGAGGCGGGGTCATCACCTACCAGAATGGTCGCCAGGATTGGCGTTTGGCCACCACTCTTTTCCTTTAGTGCGGCTACCCGAGCCGAGAGTTCCTCTTCAGTTTTCTGTGCCAGGGCCTTGCCGTCCAGAACCAGTGCAGACATAGATACTATCTCTAACAGTAAAAAATCGATGGCTAATAGACCGGAATCTGCTTCAGCACCTACTTTATATAGAAGGGCGGAAGCCGGCGATTTTCAAAAACGCTTACTTTTTATCCGGTCGGATTCGCGAAGTGCGCCATTTTCGCACAGGTTGGAAATAATTTCGCCACTTCTGGGCCCAGATAGGCAAAAGGATAAACTTCTTTAAAAATAATAGCTTAGAAGCGTTGACATGGGCCGGGGGTATCATTACTATGCACGCACTTCGCAGCTACAGCGACTTACACAACCACCTACGGGGCGGTTAACAGGGTCAAAGAGGTGCGAATGATTGGAAAAACGGGGCATAGCGCAGTCTGGTAGCGCGCCTGCTTTGGGAGCAGGATGTCGGGGGTTCGAATCCCTCTGCCCCGACCAATTTTCCGGGTTCACCTTGCGCCCGTAGCTCAGCTGGATAGAGCATCCGCCTTCTAAGCGGATGGTCGCAGGTTCGAGTCCTGCCGGGCGTGCCATCTTCACAAGATGGTGCTGGTTTGGCAAAAAGGACTTAGTCTGAAGCCAGATTGGCTGCAAGAGGTATCCGGCAATCAGTACTGCCACAAGGTGCTGAAGTATATCACTTTTATGGTGGCCGTAGCTCAGTTGGTAGAGCACAGGATTGTGGCTCCTGAGGTCGCGGGTTCGATCCCCGTCGGCCACCCCAGATTCTTCCTTGTTTATCAAGGACTTAAAACCCCGCCGAGTGCGGGGTTTTTTCGTTTTAGGCTCCAGTGTGGTAATTTGGTGTGGTAATTTTGGCCTCAATCTATGTTGAGGTTCATTTCTTATTGGGGGTTACATGGAAGTTGGAGTTAGCGAAGATGAGGCTTTGCGTCTTAGGAAAGTTTTAGGTGGATTGAGTAGCAATAAAGAGATACGGGCTAAATTAGAGTCATTTGTTAAAGAGTCACTGAGCGGGGATTTAGAAGGCGCTCTTGGGAAACTGATGGCCCTTAAGGGTGAGCTCGAATCTCAGTTAGCGATAATTGATCACAAAGTTAAAGGCTTCGCTGATGGTAACGATAACCCCTCACATCGTCAGTTGGTGAAAGAGGTTCATGAAAAGATAGGTGCAATTAATGCCTTTATGCCCCTAATTGAGATCCAGATTCAACATCTTGAGAAAGTGATGGACAGGAGGGGTATCCTAGAGCAGTTGGAGGTTTCAAAAAGTAGCGTACAGGCTGCTCTTGCGGGAGTTGATGTGGCTGAGCGTGGGTTAAAGATTGCCGAAGATAATGCCCAGTCAGCTAATAGGAGCGCGTTGGCTGCCGAGAGTAGCGCTCAGGCAGCAAAGGGGAGTTCTGAAATTGCTCATAAAGGCGCCGTACATACTAGAAGAGGGGTTTGGGTTGCTTCGGGTTCGGCTTTCATTGCAGCTCTCGCACTTTGTTATCAGGTTTACTCTCAAAATAGTGCCGTTTCTGTAAATCTAAGTTCCCCTGTGGCTTTACAAGCAGTCACTCTCTCTGATGAGTCTATAAATAATCTAACTCGTGCACTTTCAGTTGAGCTAGCTAAAGTCAAAGGTGAGCAGGTCACTTTATCGCCTGAATCAATTGAAGGTTTAAGAGCTGTACTGAGTCTTGAGCTTGAAAGAGATGCTCATATTGAAGTTGTAGAAACCAAAGAGAATGTAAAGCAAAAGGCAAACTAAATTATTTGCCTTTCTTTGGGCGCTTCCGGTCTAGGCTGACAACTTTATCTGCTGTTCGATTATATCGCTCCGCCATAGAGCGGGTTTTGTGTCCTGTAAATTTCTGCACGTCACCGTCAAAATCACTGGCGGCTTTAATTTTCAGATCGTGAAACCGAAACCGCTCCTTAATAACTCCCGCTTCAAGCGCAGCTCGCTGCTCTCTTAGCCAAGTAGCATTAAAGCCCATTCGGGTGAAAGGTCGCCCGGTACGGCTGCGAATAATATGAGCTGTTTGAATTTGTGCTTCAATGTTGCTCGCAAGTGCGTGTTCCACAGCCTCCCTTAGTGCTGGGCTCCAGAGTTTTATCTGTGCTTTTCCGGTCTTGCTTTGAACAATTAGCAGGCCATCTTCTTTCATATCTGTTCGGGTGAGGGCGAGCACATCCTGCTGCCTGGCTGCACACAAATAGCTAATCTCCATAGCGCACTGATGCATAATATGGCCGCGATCGCCAAGCCACTGCCAAAAGGCTTCATACTCCCAGTCTTCGAGATAGCGCCCGCCTGCTTTTTCCTTGAGGCTTTTAATTACTGCGGTTGGGTCTTCAATTTTTACAAACCCTCTGGCTTTGCCCCATTTCATCACAATGCCTAGAAAGGTTTTTTCTCGGTTTGCTGCGGTAGGGTGTTCTGCACCTCGGGCATCAATGAACATCTGAACCAGTGGTGAGGTGATAGCATCGGGCGCCATTTCCCCAAACACTGCCAAGATACGCAGGCTATAGCGATGGTAGTCTTTTTGCGTCTGCGGTTTGATGTGTTTGGTGTATTGAGGTGATGCAAAATACAGCTCAATAAGGTCTTTAAGGGTGAACTCCTTCTCTACCAACCCGGCCAGGTAGCGCTCGTAAGCAGTCCAAACTTCTGCCTTACTGGCATCAAGTTTTGCCAGATGCTTAGTTGGGTAGCCTCTTCGATTCACTCGAAAACCATTCTTGTACCGCTCTACATTTGGCGGCATCCAAGCATTTTCCGGGTTTCGTCTTCTGCCCATTAGCCAGCTGCTCCAAGGTTAAAGCCTGCAGGTAAGCTTATACCTGAGGTGTTGGGTTTAGACGCCCCTCGGGATAGGGTTGCCTGATTGACCATTTCCCAGGTTAGCGCGGGTGAGCCGTCCTTGCGTCGCACGTAGGGGATTCGGTTGGCATCAAGAATACGCTTTTGCTCTTCGATATTATCAGCGCCGGCACCGGTCAGGCGGCCTATCTCTGTTTTAGTGAGTAGCTTGCTCATGGCAATCCTTACCTTCTAGCTCTGCACCAGGGCAAACCCCTGGCCGTTGCGTTTGAGTGCGCCTGCCTGTTGCAGGGCGTCGAAAACGGGTTTAACGGTTCCGTGTCGAAGGCGCATATCGTTGATGATGTTGCGCATGACGGGCTTGTGGCCGAACTCCCCGGCGCGGATTCGCTGGGCGAGTTGCTGTTGTTCTTCGCTCAAGTGGCCGGTGTGTAACGGTTGTGTTTCCACCGTTTCAGGCTGTTGCAACGGTGCAGTGGCGCGTTTCGCAACTGTTGCAGCGGCGTTAAACGCGAGTAACGCAACCAATCCCACGATGTCTGTGATGATCGCTAGGGCGAGGAAGCCGATATGCTGAACCTTTGCCGGGTCTGCGTTCAGAGTGCCCGCCAAGCTATTGAAAGCGCTGTGCGTGCTGGGTGTCTGTCCGATTGTGGATAGCTTTTCTATGAGCTGCGTTCGCTCAGCCTCCATTGTGGATAACTGTGCGGCGGTATTAATGGCGCGTTGGCGGTAGCCGTTGTTGGCGTCGGTGTTGATCAGGCTGTTTAGGGTGTTGATCTGCTGTTGCAAACTGTTTAACTGCTGTTGCAACGCTTGGTATTCCTGGCTATTACGGGTGCTGCGCTGTTGCTGTTCGTCGCTGTGAGTGGCGAGGAATCCGACCGTTGCAACAATGCTGATCACTACCAGCAGGGGCCAGAGGCAGAGCAGGGCATAGCCGCTCTTTTGCCCTTGGCTGCACAACCAAAGGCCTAGTGGGGCGAAGCTGAACTTGCACAGCTCCAGCGCCACCGCCGTGGCACCGGCCACCACCTGCCCACCGAGACCTGCGGGCATGGATACCCACAGCTGGAAAGTGAACGCGAGGCTGGTGCCGCAGAAGATTAGGGCGGCGATACCGGTGAGGGATTGCCAGAGTTTCACGCGGCTCTCCCTTTTTCCTGTTTACGATTCGGTAGAATCTCTGCCTGCCAGCCGTGGTCTTTGTAGTGGTTGGGGTTGGCTTTGTTTTTGATGGTGTCTAATTCCGGGCGCACTAATTCGGCTAGGTCATTAAGGCGGACGCCGTAGGCTTCGAACTCGGTTGAGTCTTTATAGAAATCGCCTTCAGGGGTTTTGCACTCAACAAATACCGTTACCAGCCAGTGGTGTTGCCAGTTCAATATTTCATGTTGGTAATCAGCGCGGGCGATATCGCCTACGGCGCCGCGTTGGCGGCGGTGGGTGATCTTTAAAATAGGATCGCCATCGGTATCCAGGCCGGTACTGCTGCGCGCAGTGAGGAGCAAACCGGGTAGCCAGCGGTTTGCCCGACGGGCGTGCAGGGCGCGTTGGCTCATGGGCTTGCGGGGTTTACGCTTGGGCATTTTTTGGGGTCTCCACCATTTGCCGCGCATACCGCAAAATGCCGATAGTGCCTGTTATGCTTGTGCGGTAAGGGTTCTCTTCATGCTCTTCCCATGTTGCGGTTTTGTCGGCAACCCGATTACTCAATATGTACCAAGCGTCCCACCAGTCGTACTCGCCGGAATAGTCGGGGCCGGTATTAATCCCCCAGACGTATGCACACTCAAGCCGTCCCATGTGCTCATACTCTTGCGAGAAAGCATCAATAGGTTCACCAAGCGCAATTAACAGCGCACGCGCTTTCTTGCAGAGTTTTTTGTATTGCCGTGCTTTCACAATGGCTCCCTGATTCTTGTTGAGCTGATATCAACGGCTGGGCTTAATTCTTTCAATATCAACGCCGCCGGCTTTCCCTTCAATTTTTACAACTGGCGTGCCGCATACGTCCCAAGCAATTGAGCGAGTGTGCGTGCTTATTTCATTTCCAAAGTCATCAACAAAAATTACTGGGGTTCCGGGTGGGTATTGATTGTTGAATTCAGCTGTATTCATTACTCGATACTCTTACTATTGTTTTCTACCCACTTAGCCCGCACTGGGCGGGCTTAGAAAGTTATTGGCTGTGGGTCAGGCGGCGTTCGGTTCTGGGTGAGGGCAATCTGAGGATTTGTCCTCAGTGATTTTTTTATCGTCGATACGATAAATTTTTGCGGTGTCGGTTTTCTTGTCGAAGATTTGCGCCCAGTGTGTGAACAGCTCCTGCTGGGCAATGCGCTCTACCTCTTGGTAGGCTTCTTCTTCAGTGGCGTAGGAGCGTTTGAAATCTTTGATACCTCCCATCATCAAGTTATAAGTGCCGGTAAATAGTGCGAATCTTTTCATTGGATCTTGGTCCTGTATTAGGGCCCAGTACCTGCGGCCCGAGACGTTAGAGTTTGTGGTTAGGGGGAGAAGGAACCGATATAGGTTTCTATTTTTTGCTCGGAAATATCTTCTGCTGCGAACGCATCGGCGAGCCTGTCCTGGAGTTCTCTGCCCATATCTTCCTGGGCGGCTTCAAGGCGCTTAATCCGAACACTAAGTGTGGGAGCTTCGCGCCCAGTAATGACTGAGAGGCGCAGATCAAACGTGCGAATACTAAGGTCGTTGTAAGGAACGCATTCGAATTTAAAGCCGGCGGGCAAAGTCTTTTCACTGCGAGCTTCGATATTTTCGAGATCACTGCGGCTGGACTTGAAGTCTTGGACTTCGTAATCCGCTTTGCGAGAGGCTTCGATGGTCAGGCGGCGCACAGCAGCGACGGCTTCGCTAATGGGTATTATTTGACCGTCCGGAGAGTAGCAGACAATATTTTCGGCGTAGTCTTCCATAAACTCTGCCAGTTGTTTCTGGCTGAGCTTATGGCCATTGATGTCCAAGAGCGCTTTATACTCTGCGGTTTTGACCAGCTTTATTTCAGCAGAGAAATCAGCATGACCCGGTACAATATCGTTACCGAGGTTGAAAATAGTTTCGGCAGACATTCTCTCAGGATCGACAAAACACGCTGAATCCTTACCCTTTTGGTGATTCAGGGAATAGGAAATAAAGTCAAGCAAAGCAATTGTGTGCATTACGCCCCGGAGTCGAGTTCTGCCTGGCAGGTAGCTTTCGAGGTCGTGCAGTTTGAAGTCAGCAGGTGCGGCCAAAACAGGCTTTTGAAGATCTTTCTCGAGAAGAGCGGCTTCAAGTATTGCTGCTGTCTGGGACTTCTGAATTTCCTTTACTGCACTTTGGTCCATGGTCATAGATAAATCCTTATTTTCTTTTTGGGTTGCTGGGTTAGGTTGCTATGGCTTTTTGTTAGCCGTTGGTTTGAAGCTTGGCCACGTTGCCGTTGCTCTCTTTGTCAAACAGCGGAGGCTGTTTTTCGGGGTAGAAGCTTAGGGCTCCTTTTGTGCCGACGTACATTGGGGTAGAGGTGGCGTCATCTTGGATAATGGAGCCGCGCATGGTCGGCTTTTTAAACTTCACGGTGTGATCAATCTTCACCTGATCACTGTTTTCGATGTTGGACATTTTCAGGTTGATATTTACCTCACCTTTTTTGTCATGATCGGTAACTGCGCCGGCAACATCGCTGAGGATGTGGGCGAGCTTTTCTATAAATACTCCGCCGTCCAAATCGGCAAATACCTGGGTTACGTTTGTGCTCATGGGATGCTCCAAGTTTTTTAAAATTGGGCTCCGTACCGGCAGCCCTAACGGTTACAGCTGACTGATGCGCCTGTGGCGCGGTTGAATTTTAATACTTGCTTTTTAGGGGTTTTTCGCTTGGCCCCTTTCGGCCTTCGGCAATGTGCCCAAATTCAAAATTAGGTCGTTCCATGACTGATTTTTTGCTGGTTATTTCAAGGCGAGAAATATCGAACCATATGGTTTCTTGGGGCTTACCGTCTGCGCTGAGTCCTGGGTGTACAATTGCTTGAACGCACCCATAAAGATCAAAGCCTATATTTACTATTACGCCCTTGAGTCCTGTTACCTTGTCTTGGCACTTCATGCCTAGAAGACTTAAGTGCTTTTCAACTTGTGTTGTATTCATATCGGTCCTTGTTTTTATGAGGTCTAGCTGGCTTTAGGTGTGGCCTGTGTTTCGACGATATCGCGAATCCAGGCCATACCTTTCGGCGTAACTAGTGCGGTGATGTGCTGGACTTTTACCGGCCCTTTGAAAAACTCACCTGTTTTTTGATGAAGCAATTTCTGCTCTAGGGCCCATTTTGTGGGTGAGTTGCGCATAGGTTCGTGACTGTATAAAAAGCCGTTTTTGCGCATTAGCTTTAGCAGGTTGTTTCTACCCATTCCCAGCATTCGGGCGGCTTGAGTGACGGTGAAAGTTTTTTGATTGTTCACGCTGCCTCCTGATTTTCTTGTTGTGGGGCTTGGCCTTGGATGGCTTCGGAGAGTGTGGCGATTTGTTTGCGCATTCTCACAATTTCAGTTTCTTGCAGCTTCACCTTGGCCAGCAGTTCTTCGTACAGCTCTAAGATTCGGCTGAACTCGTTCATCAGGCTGCTCTGACCTTTGCGGCGGCTTCGCCGGCTAGGCCGAAATAGGCGGCGCCGTCCTCATAGTCGTCTGGCACAAATACGCCACAGCTTGCACGGGACTGTTTGAGCAACACCATAAACATCCAGCCTTCTTCCTCAGTGAGGGAGGTGCCGTAAAGTGCATTAAAAGCGTTTACGGTTTTGGCCATTGAGCGCTCGCCCTTTTCGCTATCGCGTTGCTCCGCGCGGTCGCGCATATGCTGGGCGCCTTTTTCCAGAAAGGCGGGGGCGCTGTAATCCGGTGGGGAAAATTCTTTGGTGTTCACGCGGCTTCCTTCCTCTGGATTTCCAAGTGGTTCCATTCTCGGTAGAGGGCATGGAATTTTTTATCGCCGTTTGGAATTACCCTTTGAGGCTCTTTGCAGTGGTAACGCAATGTCATTACGTTGATGGCGTGCTGATAGTTGGCGCTGTCGAGCAGTGCCAGATCTGCTACGGGAACTGCGAAGGCACTGCTGTTCCAAGCAGAAAGCAAAACCTGTGCGGCAATTTCGCTGGCGCCGGTATGGCGATTAGCGACGGTGAGTAGGGTTTCCACGCTGTGGGCTGGGTTGTTCTGGTTCATGCGGCATCACCTCCAAACGGTGGCCAGTTGTTATTTACTGGCTTTGCGGTGGTGGGTTTTGGCTGCACTAGGCGGGTGCCAATTTTGTGGACGGCGTTGGCAATATCGATGCGGCGCTTGAGGCGATCGATATTGTTTTTACTCATCGCCGTGGGGTGTACAAACACGGTGGCGGTCATGCGATTCCCTCCCGGTTGTTTCGGATGGTTTGTGAGGTGAGGCGGCGTTGGAATCGGGTGCGTAGCTGTTCTTGCTCTGCGCCAATTCCGCTGACAATCGTGGCGATCAGGACGAACTGGATTAATCCGTGCTTTATGGCTTTGGCCACGGCGTCGGTGCTGTTGCGGGCGTGCAGTTTGTAGAAGCACTCGGCGAGCAGGTTGCTGACGTTGGTGACGGAGCACTGCATAGCCTGGGCGGTTTCCCGGTTTGAGAGCCCTCGGGCGCGGTGTGTTAGCGCTTCCGCTTGGCGTGGTGCCAGGGGTCTGAGGTGGCTTGTGGCGGTGTCCATGTTGGGTGCCCTGTCCGTGGTGTTTCCCGCAAGTATTAGTTAACTCATATTTTCTGTCAATAAAAAAAGATGCAAACTGATTTGTCTCGGATGCATAGCGTGTCGCAGAAGGGGGTTTGATATGCTTGGGACGTGATAATCAATGGAAGATAAAAATGAAAAGAATGGGTTGCGATGCGGTAGGGATGGCTTTGGTTGAAGTGGTGCAGCTCATGCCGTCATTTGGTCACAGGGGGCTGGTATGAGTTCGAGACACTTTAAGAGTCCAATTCCCAAGGGATATCGGATTTTCTTCGGGGCGATGAGCGTGGCTGGTGTTGGGTTTCGTAAGTCAGAAGTGGCAAAGGCTTTTGATGAAGCTGAAGTTTCTCTAAAGCTGGAGCCCGACCCGCAGAATGCACATGATCCAAATGCTCTAAAGGTTGTTGCCCTTAAAGAGGGGATATTTAGAACCAGGAAGTTGCATATAGGTTATGTTCCCAAGGAGATTGCCAAGACAATTGCCGAAAAGAATATAGAGCAAGAACTTCTTCTTCGGGCCCAGAGTGTGTGGGTTGGGGATAAGGGTGGTATGGATGTTGTGATTGATATCTTAGGCCCCAAGAGTGAGCACCATAAGCTGAAAGATGCTGAGTAACCTGGGGTTGCTTTTGGAGGTGTCTTTAGGTGAAGAAGGCCCGCCGGTGAGCGGGCTTTTTTGTGTTAGCCAGGGCTGAAAGAGCCCAGAATCACACCGCAAATCGAAACATTCTTGTCGGTGATATCCATTGCAGGATAGCTGGGGTTGATTGGTCGCAAGTAAATTCGGCCCATATCTTCCGCATAAGTTTTGAATGTTGCTTCGCCGTCTAGCTTTGCGATTACGCGGCAGCCGTTGGTGATGGATGCTTCGGGGTCCACGTAGATAATGGTTCCCTCTGGGTAGGACTTATGGCCGGGGTATGGGCTGGTCATGCTATCGCCCTTTACTTGTAGGGCGTAAGTGCGATCAGAGTGTTTAACCGGGCAGGGCATCCAGTTTTCTGCGTCACCTGGCTCGAATATATCAATCGACTCGCAGAACGCACCCGCTTGAACCCAGCTAATCAGCGGCACTTGGCCCTGTATGCGGGGGCCTGGGCTTACATTGCTACCAAAGTTACCAGCTTCTTTTGCTGTTGCGTCGTAGTCCAGTGATCCTAGGGGGAGTTCCAGTCCGGCCTCAATCTTCCTGGCAACTCGGCTGTTGATGGGGCGCTTTTCATTGAAGATGAAGTGGATGTGGCTTTCCAAGTCGGGAAGCTTTTCCTTTAGGCCCTCCACTCCATATTTATCAAGTAGTGGATCTAAATTTTTTCGACGGACCTCCTCTATTGTGGGGTCGCGCATGACGCCTTTGCCGTTGGCCAGCCAGAAGGGGTTTACACCGAGATACTCGGCTATTTGGGTGATGAAGCGAGAGCCATAGGCACTGCCACGCTCCAGGTTTGAGTAAGCTGATTGCGTCATACCTACAGCTTCGGCTGTCTCTTTCTGCGTTTTGCCAGCAGCTGTTCGGGCCTCTTTGAGTCGGTCCTTTAGGTCGGTCACGGGGGGGGTTCCGTCGAAATTTACTGTGAGCTGTATGTTATAAGTCTATTCATATTAGCCATAATTAGTTTTCTGTTGACCGAATAGAAGTAAACTAATATTCTCCAGCCATGAACAAGCTAAATCAGGTCAAACAGGCCGCCGAGAAACTCATCGAGCACTTCGGGGGGCAGCAGGCTACTGCCAAAGCACTTGGCGTCAGTCAGCCCACAATCAGTAACTTACTGAATGGAAAACATGGTGCGTCAGCTGTATTGGCTCTGCGCGCGGAGCAGGTGGCAGGTGGGGTGGTTCGGGCTGTGGATCTTTGCCCGAAACTGGCTCCTTTGCTTGAGGCTGCTGATCGGCAAGCCATGCCAGAAGTTCGGCAGGCAAGTTAAGGCCGTGCGGGTTCGTTTCAGAAACCAGAATAACGATCATTTTCAATTCCCCATTTTATTGTCCTGCCATTCTGCGGTTTTTGAATATCGGGATTAATTCATTGCGGTATATGGGGATTTATACAGGTTGTATTGAATACCCACAGGATGGGCCGGTGCGTTACCTAAGCTGGCCCAATTAGAAGACGGCGGGAAAGACCGCAGACAGCCGGGAAAGACCGGCACTCTTCACTGCGCTTCGGCGCTTCTGTTTTAGGGGGAATTCTCTATGTACGAACAGTGCACTATGGATGATGTGCGCCGTGCGCTCACGTTTGTTCTCGATTATGCCGTGCGTGATACCTGGGTTGAGATAGGTATGGCGATCAAGGCGGAATTTGGTGATTCAGCCTTTGATATCTGGGATGAGTGGAGCCAGCAAGCGGATAACTATTGCCCGCGTGCGGCGAAAAGTACTTGGAAAAGTTTCAAGCGGTCAGCAGGTGGTATTGGTATTGGTTCCTTATTTGCGAAGGCGAAAGAGGGCGGCTACCAGTTTGAGCGCCGGGAGTTAACGCCGGAAGAGAAGGCGGCCTGGGCGAAGGAAAAGGCAGCGCGCGATGCACAGCGGGCCAAGGATATTCAGCGGGAAGAGGCGGAAACGGCGGCTTGGCATGAGGCGGTAAAGCAGCAGGCGCAGGCGATTTGGTCAGAATTAAAACCTACAGGGCGGAGTAAGTACCTGGGGGTTAAAAAAATTGGTGCCCATGGGGTGCGCTTTTTCCGTTCGGCGTTGTTGTTGATTGAGCGGGATGATCATTTGGAGCGGGTTGAGGATCAGGAAAAAATATCAGAGTTTTTCGCTTTGCCGAAAGAAGGGCGCCCGAAGTTTCACTATTTCAAGAGTGGATATTTTGCAGTCCCTATGACTGATATTGATGGTGTGATTTGGAATCTACAAATTATTACACCCTCAGGTAAGAAGTTGTTTTTACGGAATGGGCGTAAGTCGGGTTTGTATGTACTCCTTGGAAAGATGGACCCACGTAAACCCTTAGTATTGGTTGAGGGCTTTTCGACGGGTGCCAGTGCCCATGAGGCCACAGAGTGCCCGGTATTGATTTGTTTTGACTGCGGCAATTTGAAGGTGGTGGCTCTGTTGATCCGCGCGCGCTTCCCTGATCAACACATGGTATTCGCTGCTGATAATGATCTGCACTTGGATGTGAATGATGGTGTGCAGAAGGCTATGGAGGCGGCAAAGGCTGTGGGTGATGCTGCGGTGTGGGTTCCGTCTCTGCGTGATGAGGTGGAGGATAAAGCTGCATGAGCCAGTTAGAAAAAATAGCTGTGCTTTTCGCGAGACAGGACAGTAACTATAAATCAATAGAGGGTGTCGATGTCTGGGATGCGGAAAGGGATGCACGCAGGTGGCCTGGGGGAAGTTCTTTGATTGCGCACCCGCCGTGTCGGTTGTGGGGCAGGCTGAGACAGTTTGCGAAAGGTTCAGAGGATGAAAAAGAATTAGCGATTTTCGCGATTGGGAAAATCCAGAAGTGGGGAGGTGTTTTGGAGCATCCAGCCTATTCAACGCTCTGGAAGTCTGAAGGATTGCCATTGCCTGGTTCACGAGATCAATTTGATGGATGGACACTGCCAGTGCATCAGCATTGGTGGGGGCATAGAGCTGAGAAGGCAACCTGGTTATATGTGGTAGGTGTTGAGCCAAAAGATATGCCAGAAATTCCGCTGGTACTCGGAAAGGCTACGCACTGTATTAGACCGACAAAAAGTTATCCGCGTCTGCCCTCTGTAACGAAGGCAGAACGTGAGCATACACCAATAGATTTTGCTCATTGGTTGGTTGAAGTTGCCCGAAGAGCAGCTGGGTACTCTAAACCGTCTCAGGAGGCAGCATGAGCAAAAGCAAGCCAGAGGGATTTGATTTTAATGATATCCATTGCCGCTATGGATTAGAGGAGGTGCGGCGGCAGTGGGATGTGTTTATGAAGAATGTGGTTTTCTTCCCCCGCTCCCCATCTACTGAGGCGCCCGCTGCGGTTGCTGATGATTATTCGGGGCCTGTTGATGCTCCGCCTATTGATGATATTCCCCCCGAGTATTCTGAGCCGAGCGAGCCTGCTGATTCTCCCGTACCCTCTATAACGGCAGAGGCGCGCGAAATTACGCTGGAGGATGCGAAAAAGCGTTTTGCTTTGATTTCTGGTACTACCAAGGTGTGGGATGAGCATCAGCACAAAGAAATGAAAGCTGCTGCATTTAAGGCTGAGGTAGGTACCGATATCTACAAGCAGTTCATGGATGCTGGTGATAAGCGCAAGGTGCTTGAGTTGGATGTGCGCCGGTTTATCTCGGCGCGCCAGGCCGCCAGCAAGGGGGAAGGGGGGGTAGGTGAGATGCTTGAGCGTTTCACCTATTTAGAGGTTTCTGATACTGCTTGGGATGCGCGGAGGAGGGATATTGTTCGCTTGCAGGATATCCGTCATGCATATCCAGATTCCTATGATATCTGGTATCGCCATCAAGACCGGCGCAAAGTAGATAAAGAAAACTTGGTATTTGATCCTTCGCGCCAGACTGATCCAGATACCCATATCAATATGTTTCGGGGGCTGCCCCTAAAGCCGAAACGTGACGATGATAAGTGTCGGAATATTCGCTTCCTATTGTGGCAGTTGTGCAATGAGGATGATGAGATCTTTGAGTGGATGATTCGTTGGCTAGCTTATCCATTGCAGCATTTAGGTTCTAAGATGGCTTCGGCAATATTAATGCATAGCTCTGTGCATGGTTCTGGTAAGTCGTTGCTTTTTGATGTGGTGATGCGGGCGGTCTACGGGGAGTATTCCCGTACTTTGGGTCAGCAGCAAATGGAAGGGCAGTACACGGATTGGATGTCTAACCTGCTTTATGGAGTATTTGAGGAAATATTCTCTCGCTCCAATAAGTATTCACATCAGGGTTCATTGAAGCAGATGATCACTGGTAAGACTGTGAGAATCGAAAAGAAATTTGTTAGTGGTTGGGAGGAGGCCAATTATATGAATGCCGTCTTCCTTTCAAATGAAATACTGCCTTTCCCAGTGGAAGCATCTGATCGCCGTTTTCTTGTTGTTTGGCCTGAAAGGAAGTTATCAGAGGAGCTAAAGAAAGCAGTTCCTCGGGAGCTTGAGAATGGTGGTGCTGAAGCCTTTTATGCCTGGTTATTGCAGGTAGATCTGGATGGATTCGATACACATACTGAGCCACCGATAACTGCTGCCAAGCAAAGCTTGATTGATTTTGGGCTTCCCAGTTGGGAACGTTTTCTGAAAGAATGGGAGGCTGGTGAGCTTGAGGCGCCATATTGTACTTGCCTTAGTAATGACCTTTTTTATTCTTATGTGCAGTGGTGTAAAGAGTCTTTTGCGGGGTCGCCGCTTAGGCGGGATAAGTTTCTGCAAAATGCTGCTCGTACACTAAACCGGAAGCCAAACCGCTATTACGATTCACCGGGTGGTTTTGGTAAACCCCCAAAGAAAAATACAACAGGCACGTTTTTCTTTTTACACGATATTCCGGCAGGGAAAACTCAACATGAGTGGTTGTCGGAGTGTGTACGCCATTTTCGAGAGCAAATTGGTGCATTTGTCGAGGTGCAACAATGATTTCTCGGAGTCTTTCGGAGGCCATTCGGAGAGGTAACCAATACCCCCTCCGAGACTACAGCCCGCGTCATACCTTACTTTGCGCGATTTTCGGAGAGCACGGGGTCTTTTCGCGCGCGCACGCGTGCGCACATATGCGTGTGATTACTTCAGGGGATTTTTTAAATTTAAATTTTTTTCGTGCGCGTGGGGCGTTGTGTCTCCGTGTCTCCGAAATTGCATCAAAACCTAGTAACCATGCGGTCTGTAGTCTCGGAGGGGGTATTTATTTGCTCTCCGTATTGTATCCGAAGGTATCTGTTTGATGGATTAGGTAAAAAAAAGGGGATTTGAAATGATTGATCGAGTGCATCAACGATTTCAGGAGTGGGCAGCGGCGATGGAAGGTGGCAGTGGGTGTGGCCACCTTCTTGGTGCTTTACAGTCCAGTGGCGGGGTTGTGAATAAAAGCGAGGCTGGTTGTATCGTGCCTATCAACTCTGATGTGCGTGAAGTGGAGGAGTTTGTATTGCGGCTGCCTGATGATTTACGTAAAACTGTTTGTTTGTTTTATTTGCCGCCATACCTGACCCATAATCAGGCGGCGAAGAAATTAAAAATTTCATCCAGAACGCTATACCGTCGTGTTGATGGGGTACATGTTTTATTTAATGCAGAAATATATTGCGGGGCTTTGCCGAGAGTTTCTTGAAAAAGGTGTTGACGGCGTGTCAATGAAATGATTGAATTCAGGCACGCTGCAAATAAGTGGCTATCGAAAACCCAGTCCGATTCCCCCATTTTCGGATCGCGCAAAAAACCCGGCTCCCCCAGCTGGGTTTTTTGCGTTTGGGGCTTTCGTTTTTCATTCCTTGTACGATCTTTGACGGCGCTCTTTTGGGCGCCGTTTTTTTTGAATTCCTCGGAGAATTATTGTGCTCTATCAACACTATTCCGAAATACCGGAAGGGGTGTGGCATTGGGACAATTTTTCCCCTGATGAGCCAAACCTGGCTTGTCCTTGCTGTGGTGAGTTTTATTTACACCGTCCGTCGATGGATGCGCTCCAGTTTACTCGTGACGAAATACGGCGTCCGTTAAAGATTAATAGCGGGCATCGGTGTGCATTACATAACGCGAGGGTGGGAGGGGCTGCGTTGTCCCGGCATAAGTTAATTGCATTTGATATTTCGTTATCTGGTCACAATCGTTTTGTTCTCCGTGAGGCTTGCCGTCGTGCGGGCTTCACTGGGTTCGGTTACTACCAAACATTTCTTCACGTCGATATGGGGCGTAGGCGCTATTGGTATGGCGCAGGAGCTAAAAAATTATGGAATGGTTAAGTGATCTTTTAGGTGTGGGCGCTTCAGCGGTATCTGGTGGTTTGTTCGGCTTCCTGGGCTCTATTGCTGGGCAGGTGTCCCGGTATTGGCAGGAAAAGCAGCGGCAGGAGTGGGAGCAAAAGAAGTGGACCCACGAGACAGAGTTGCTTGAGCTTAATATGCGGGCGAAGTCACAAGAGACTGAGGCGGAGTTGGCATTAGCTGCTCAAGCTGGTTCTTGGTCTGGTTTGGAAGCGAGCCATCTTAATGCTGTTGATCATCCCTCTTACCCTTGGGTGGCTGCAATTAAATCCCTATTTAGGCCGCTGATTACTGTGGTTCTTTGGTGTTTAGCTGCCTGGGTTTTTGCTGTGGTGGTTAATGATGTATCTGAATTGCTGTCAGCAGCGGAGCGGCATGAGCTGCTGATGTATATGGTTTATTCCGTGTTCTTTACAGCCTGTACTGCAACGGCTTGGTGGTTTGGTGATCGCGCGTTAACTCCCGCTAATTTCAAAAACAAGTAGTTAGTGAGGTTAAGCGGTGAACACTGTAGCTCAAGAGGCAGCGAGGGAAGCCATGGTTCAGAAGGTCGCCAGTGCAACCACGACGGTTGCTGCAGGTACAGCGGTGGTCGGTGGATATGCAGCGCAGGAGTTATTGGCGGTAGGTGGTTTCTTGATTGCTTTGGGTGGGTTCATTGTTAATTGGTATTACAACCATAAGCGTTTGAAGCTGCAGGAAAGGCAGCAGGATAAATACTGATGCCGATGAAAGCTAAACGGCCATGCCGTAAGTGCAAGCGAGCGCATGGAAATTCTAATGGATATTGTGATGCCCATCAGGATCTAGTCACTAACTGGGGCGAGTATCAGCGTCGCTTAGGTAAGCAGGCAAACCGCAGATATAAGAGTAAAGAGTATTTGCGTAATCGTGAGCTGTGCAAGGTGCAGGCTAAAGGTTTGTGTGAAAGCTGCACTGCCATGGGATTGATCACTGAGGGTAATTGCTGTGACCACATTATCCCGAAGTCACAGGGCGGCACGGATGAGTTGTCGAATCTGCAATGGCTGTGTACCCGTTGTCATGCTCGAAAGACGGCGCAAGAAGGTTGCGGCGCCAGGGGGAGGGGTGGGTCGAATCTCTAAAGGGAAAAAACCCGACACCGCCGCCCTAGGCACGCGTTTATTATCGGTAAATTTTTAGGGGGGGGGTATTAAATCCCTAGGGAGTATCTAAGTGCAAAATGACAATGTGGTTCCATTAAGACCCCCGGAAGAAAATCAGAATCAAAAGCCTCAAGAAGGTGGAGCACTATTTCAGGGGATTGCGTGTGAAGCTCCTCCGTGTCCGGCCTGGCTGAGTAAAGAGGCTAAAAAGCATTATCGTTTTCTGTGTGCTGAGCTGAAGAAGGCTGGACTGATTGCAAAGATCGACCAAGGTGCTTTGGCGATTCTCTGCACCTCGTATGCACGTATGAAAGAAGCTGAAGAAAAGCTGCAAGATCGTGGCACGGAATACCAGAAAACTCCAAGCGGTTACATGCAGTTGGCCCCTGAAGCTGTGCAATGGGAAAGGCATTCAAGCAAATATGAAAAGCTGGCCAAGCAGTTTGGGGTCACAGTTCGTGCGCGACAAAATTTCAAAGTTGAAAACCCGGATCAGGGAGAATTGGAGTTATAGCCTATGCCAGTTTCAAAGCTGGCTGACCCCTCACGAGAATGGCTAGATAGGGCGTACCGATATGCCGAGCAGGTGCGCTCTGGAGAAATACCAGCGTGCAGGTATGTGCGATTAGCAGTTGATCGCTGGTATCGCGACCTGGAGACGGCAGGAGAGCGCGGGCTGATCTTTGATGAGAATGCAGCCGCAAAAGTCTTCCGGTTTACCTATCGATATTGCAAGCACTATCAAGGGGAGTGGGCAGGAACACCAATCATATTGAGTGATTGGCAATGCTTTATTAATGCCAATGTATTCGGGTGGCTGAGGAAGGCAGATGGTAGGCGACGCTTTCGCATGGTCTACGAAGAGATTGCCCGAAAGAATGGCAAGACCACCAAGCTAGCTAGCGTTGGTGGTTATATGGCAGCGGGCGACTCAGAGCCGGGCGCCAAAGTTTATTGCGCCGCAACAAAGCGAGATCAAGCAAAAGAGGTTTTCGACTCTATCGGCATGATGGCCGCTCAGGATCGTGTATTGCGTAAAACAATGACCACGCTGAGAAATGTCATTCGATGCAATACGCGGAATTCTCCAAACTCGCAAGTGGAACTTCTGGCAGCTGACTACAACAGTATGGATGGCTTCAACGTCCATGCTGGCATTATTGATGAGGTTCACGCTCACCGTGATTCAGGTGTATGGGATGTGCTCGAGTCCGGCAGGGGCGCGCGTCGGCAGCCCCTTATGTGGGGTATTACCACAGCCGGGAAAAATAAAAATAGCTTCTGCTATGAACTGCGTGGCTATGCCATCAAGGTGCTGGAGGGCACCGTTGAGGATGATGCTTTCTTTGGGATCATCTACACGCTGGATGATGATGACGATTGGAAAGATCCCTCGGTTTGGATCAAAGCAAATCCAAATCTAGGAATCTCAGTATCCCTGGAGGATATGCAGGACCAGTGCCGAAAAGCACAGGAAATGCCCACGGCAAAAATTGAGTTTCAAACCAAGCGCTTAAATATCTGGGTTTATGGTGAATCGACCTGGATGAATATGGAGCGCTGGAACAAGTGCCGGGATGAATCGCTAAATGATTTAGCTTGCTGGACTGAAGGTGAAGAATCTGAGTTTGACGGCATGGCCTGCCATGGCGGGTTAGATCTAGCCTCGGTGGAAGACTTAACAGCGCTAACTCTTGATTTCAAAGATTCAAAGGGGAAGCACACATTTATATCGAGGGCATATTTGCCCGAAGCAGCTTTCCAAAATCGAATAGATAAAGGGGGGCAGCTTCAGCAGGTCTATCAGCGTTTAAAAGACCATGGCTGCTTGGTTATTACACCTGGTGATGCTTGTGATTACAGCTATATCAAGCAGGATATATTGGCCGCGTGTGAGCGCTTTGATGTAAAAGAAATTGCCTTTGACCGCTTTAATAGTTCTCAGTTGGTAAGCGATCTTATTGAGAAAGGTGTTCCCATGGTTCAGGTTGGCCAGGGTACGGGCTCAATTTCTGCTCCGATGAAAGAACTTCTGCGCCTGGTGCTGACTGATTCAGTTCGACATAACAATCCAGCGCTTTCTTTTGCAATGTCCAACGTTGTGGCTGTAACTAACGCAGCCGGAGACATCAAATTCGATAAGTCCAAAGTATCCGAAAAAATAGATCCAGCAGTTGCTGCAATTATGGCGCTGAGTCGGCAAATGGTGCAGGAGCCTGAAACCGATCTGGATGACTTCCTTAACGATCCAATTAATGTAGGCCACTAATGAGTATATGGAGACGGTTCAGTTTCTGGGGCCGTTCGGCCACAACTCAACAGGAAGGGCAGCAATCATCATCACCAGATACGCGAAATGTTGAAAGTGTAAAGACGGTTACTGAAGACACAGCGCTTCAAATATCTGCGGTCTGGGCGTGCGTCAGGCTCCTTACTGAAACCCTCGCAAGCATACCGCTGCATATTTATAGGGTTGATGGTGATGAGCGTGAGGAAGATAGCCGGCACAACTTGGCCAGGCTATTGAAGCGCAAGCCCAATGCCAGGATGACTAAGGTTGTTTGGTTCGAAACCATGCAGCTCAATTTAGTTTTACATGGTAACTGCTACGCGGTCATAGATCGCGATTCTAAAGGTCAGGCTATCAGCCTTTGGCCACTGCCAGCTCAGCAGGTAGATGTGGAAACACTGCCTGATGGTTCCGTGGTTTATCACTATTACGAGGGTAATGATGTCGCCGTCTTCGCAGAAGAAAATATTTTGCATGTTCGGTTGTTTGGCAATGGCACTATTGGCCTTTCACCACTCGAATATGCTCGAAACTCAATTGGTCTTGCCACAGGATCTGAAGAATTCAGCAGCAAGTTTTTCTGCAACGGCGGCAAGCCGGGCGGTGTACTGACTATTGATCAGGTACTCAAAGACGATCAGCGAAAAAAAGTGAGAGAAAATTTTAGTGCTCTCACTCAGGGCTCAGAAAACGCACACAGATTGATGGTGCTTGAGGCTGGCATGAAATATCAGCAGGTCCAGCTCAAACCTGAAGATATGCAAATGTTGGAAACTCGGCGTTTTCAAATGCGTGACATCGCCCGCTTCTTTGGTGTCCCCTCAATTTTGATTAATGACCAAGAAGGTACAACTACCTGGGGCACGGGAGTTGAACAAATAATGCTGGGTTTTTATCAGCTCAATCTTCGCCCGTATCTCTCACGCTGGGAAGAAGCGCTAAGGGAAAAGCTGCTCCCCACCTCGGATCGACGTAAGTACCAGATCGAATTCGCCTTTGAAGGACTCCTCAGGGCTGACAGCAAAGGCCGTGCGGAATACTCCTCACAAATGGTTAATAACGGCTTAATGACTCGGAATGAAGCTAGGAAAAAAGAAAACCTACCAGCTTTACCGGGTGGTGACATGCTCACAGTACAAAGCGCCTTATCCCCCTTAGAACAACTTGGCCAGCAAACAGATAACTCTGGAGACTCAGATGGAACGTAAAGCACTTAGTTTTGAAGAGTGTGAAATTAAGTTTGCTAACGGCAAGCCCAGCCAGTTCACGGGATACGCTAGCAAATTTGGGAATGTTGATAGTGACGGGGATGTCGTTGTCGCGGGTGCCTTTGATCAGGTTATTGAAACCGGCGTAAAGCCAAAAATGTTTTTTAACCACAATCACTATGCAGTTCCGATAGGAAAATATTCTCACCTCGAAACCGATGAAGTTGGCTTGATTGCTCACGGTGAATTCACCAGTGGGATCAGCATGGCAAAGGATGTTCAGGCCGCTATGCAGGACGGCACTGTCGATGGCCTTAGCTGGGGTGGTCTCGTATCTCATGATGATACTGAGTGGCAGGGAGACGGTACACGCTTAATCAAAGTAGTCAGCACATTGCGGGAAATTTCAGTAGTGACCTATCCCGCTAATGATGAAGCACGTGTGGACCTGGGAACTTTCAAAAGCGCACTTCACCAGTGCGAAACAATCAGAGATTTTGAGCGTTTCCTGCGGGAGGCAGGAAGCTTTTCAAAAAGCTTGGCAGAAGCAACTACCAAGAGAGCCAAGGTTTTGTTTGCGGGGGAGCCGCGTGGCGAAGCCGGGGTTGATGAAATCAATCAGATGTTAAACCGCATATCAGCAAAACTGGAAGGTTAATCACTATGCCTGAATCAATCGAAAAGTCTCTGCAAAATTTTGACAAAAAGCTGGATGACTTTATTAAGTCCTCAAATGAGGAGGCGACAACTAATGCCAGGCTTGGCCGTGAGAATAAATCCAAGCTTGAAAGCCTGAATAGTGAGGCAGAAGAGCTTCGCGAGAAGGTATCAGAGATCGAACAGAAAATGGCTTCCCGCTCTACTGATACCCCGGAATATCAGACTATGGGGCAGGAGCTAACCAAGTCGGCAGACTATGAAGGCTTTGTTGGTGGCAAGGCCAGCAAAATGACCTATGAAGCAAAAAATACCTTGCTGGGAACTGGTGATACGGTCGCGCCAGATCGTCAATCAACAATTATCTCTGGTGCAAGTCGAACTTTGCGCGTAACTAGCACTATGCCAAATCTGCCGACTTCGAGTAATGCCGTAGAGTACACGAGAGAGAATGTTGTAACTCTTAATGCCGCTGAGGTAGCTGAAGGTGGTGCCTTGCCGGAAACCTCTATCACCTATGAATTGATAAGCGCACCGGTTCGATCTGTGGGGCACTGGATTAAGTTGTCCAAAGAAGTTATTGAAGATGCTCCTGCGTTAGCTGCACATGTGGACAGTCGCTTGATTTATGGCGCGCAACTGCGTTTGGATTATCAGGTACTGAACGGAGATGGCACAGGCAATAACTTGGGTGGCCTAGCGCTTTCTGGTCATCATACGGTCTTTACTCCTACGGCTGATGAAAAGGCTATAGCAAGTGTTCGTCGTGCTATGGGGCAAGTTGAAAACTCTGAATACATGCCCTCTGCGGTTTATATGAATAGTTCGGATGTGGTTGCCCTCGACTTGGAAACTGGTGGTGATGAGCACTACCTGGCCGGCAACCCGCGCCTTGTAGTATCGGCTTCTGTGTGGGGGCTCCCGGTAGTTAAAACCAACGCTGTGGCATCGGGCAAGTTCTTTGTAGGTGCTTTTGATTTAGCAACGGCAATCAATATGCGTAAAGGTGTAGCTGTCGAAATGTCAGAGTCTGATGATGATAACTTTACTAAAAATCTTGTAACCGTTAGGGCGACGCTACGCGCGGCTCTATCTAATTACCGACCGGCAGCAGTTGCCTATGGGTCTTTGACCGCATAAACCAAAAACTGGATTGAGTTAAAGCAATTGAAAGCGGGGCAATTTGTCCCGTTTTTTTATTTAGCGTAGGAGAAAAGGCCATGGAAAAAATTCGTGTAAAAGTAACTAAGAGCTTCATCTCTCCTGTATATGGTGAGGTAAAAGAAGGTGAGCGGGAGTTCAGCCGAGCTTTTGCCCAGCAGCTGATAGATGCGAAAGCAGCCGTAAAAGTTGGCCCTTCTGGTGACGAGAATGACTCGAAGCAGCAAGCCGACGATATTACAGTCCTAGAAGGCAAGCTCACAATTTCCGAAGAGCAGAATAGCCAGCTGGTTGAGCAACTGGCTGAGCGGGATCAGCAGATCAAAACGATAACCGATCTTGCCGAACAGCTGGAAAGTAAAGTCGCTGCCTTGGAAGAAGTATTGGCTGAGTTGGACATGCCGGACGATGAAAGCGTGCAAAGTCAGCAGCCTCAATTCCTAGAAGATCCGGCCCCGGAGAATTCCCAGTGATCTTTTCCCTGGATTTAATTAGGAAACAACTGCGCGACCCTCCCGAGGAGGAGGATACCTATCTGCAATCCCTGGGCTTGGCTGCAGAGCAAGCATTTAATAACTACACCGGGCGCACCCTTTACTCAGCTGATGCCGACCTCACAGAAGCTGAGGAAAACGCCATTGCAGTCACTGAGGAAATTGAGCTGGGTGCTGCGGTGTTGGTGGCTTGGCTTTATGAAAACCGCGATGGTGATGTAGGCGGCGATCGGCTGCCGGTTCCCACGCGCCTGCTTTGGAACCCTCACCGATGGCTAAACGTGTAAATAAGCTCGGGCGCCTGCGCTACCGGGTGACCCTGCAGAAACTCACTAAGACGCGCAATAACGAGTCCGGTGACTTCGAAGATACCTGGGTGGATATCGATACGGTCTGGGCCAGCTTCGACGCTCTGAGCGCAAAAGAGTATATCCAGTCCAGTGCAGAAACTTCTGAATTGGTCGGGCAAATGGAAATCCATAAGCGCTCCGATGTGGATACCGAGTGCCGTGTTTTATGGGATGGCAACGCCTATGAAATCAGCGGAATCCTGCCGATTCCAGAACGTGGCCGCCTGCGCTTAATGGTTAATCAGGGCGTAAGAGTTTAGGGGGCAGCCATGGATGTGAAATTTGATCTTCACGGTATGGATGAGGTGATTGCTGGATTGCAGGGGCTTGAAAAAGACGTAAAGAAAAAAGCCGCTCGGTTTGCGTTGCGCAAAGCGGCAATGCTGGTTTTAAACGATGCTGTGGCCAATGCTAAAAAAGTAGATGATCCCACCAGCGTATCGGTGATCAGTGAAAACATCGCGCTCAGATTTGATAACCGGCATTTCAAAAGAACTGGAGAGCTGAAGTTCCGTATCGGGGTTATGGGTGGAGCTAAGGTTGAGCTTGATAAGGAGGAAAAACAAACCTTTCAAGATCTGCCTGGCCGTGGCACACAGCACTGGCGCCTGCTGGAATTCGGCACCGAAAATATGCCCGCGCAGCCGATTATGCGCCCGGCACTCTCAAACAATATCGACAATGCCACCTCAGAGTTTGCCCGTGAATTAGATAAGTGGCTGCAACGCTATGCGCGGCGTATGGCAAAGGCGGGGAAAAAATAGTGTTGGATCTTCCAGTTTTCCGCTTGGCTCTGGCCAGTAGCGAAGTAACCAATTTGTTGGGTTCCGGGGGCGACTGCCGTGTATACCCCTTTGGCGAAGCTCCTAAAGATGTGGCGCACCCCTATGCGGTTTATCAACTGATTGGCGGGCAGCCGCAGAATTATTTAGCCGGTTCGCCTGATGCCGACAGTGCCCAGGTGCAGATTGATGTTTATGGCAGCAGCCCTTCAGCGGTACGCGCTGCGGTAAAAGCACTTGCGCAGGCTGTAGAGAGCGGTGGCTATATCACACGCTGGGGCGCAAGAAGCCGCGACCCTAAAACCCGTAATTATCGTATCGGCTTTGATGCGGAATTTCTGATTAAACGCTAACGGAGAAAACCTATGTCCCAATTGGCTCAGGGCACCAATATCTATTTTATCGACCCGGCAGGTTCTGGTGATACCGTGAAGGTGATCACCGGGGTAACCTCATTTAATCCCGGCGGCAGTCCCGCCGACCAGCTGGATGACACTTCCCTGGAAGACCTGGATAAGAAGTTCAAGCGCGGACTGCGTACACCGGGGCAGGCATCGGTAGGGCTCAAAATAAACCCGCAGAACGCGGTGCATAAGCGCCTGCATGAACTGTCCCAGGATGACACGGTGGATAGTATTAAGTGGGCGGTGGGCTGGAGTGATGGCACTGAAGCACCCACCGTAACCACCGGCGAGTGGACACTGCCCACCACGCGCACTTGGTTCACCTTTGAAGGCTATGTGGCTGACTTCCCTTTTGATTTTCAGCTGAACACCTTGGTCAGTGGTGAAATGTCGATCCAGCGCAGCGGCGGTTCTGCCTGGACGCCCAAAAATATAACGTAAGGGGTAACCCATGGAATTATCGATTGAAGCCTTGCAGCAGCAGGGCAGCTTTTCCGGTGCGCCGGTTAAGCGTTCCATTACCTGGAAGCATGGCGATGAGGAGATCAAGGCGACGGTTTATATTCGCCGCCTCTCTTACTACAGCGCCGTCAATGATGTGGCGGCGTTGCGCGGTGAGGGCGATGTGATTGCCGGGCGGATTGCCGCCTGTGTTGTCGATGCCGAGGGCAAGCCGGTATTTACTGCGAAGGATATTACCGGCGAGGCAGATCCAGATCGCGGCCCGCTCAACGCGGATTTAACCCAGGCATTACTGCTGGAAATTGGTGCGGTCAATAATCTGGGAAAGGCGAAAAGCTCAGCGAGCTAGAGGAACTCTGGCACGAGCTGGTGCTAAACGGCATTGGCGGTTGCACCATCGAAGAGGCCCAGCGGCGGCTGAGCTATCAAGAAGTACAAAGCTGGGCGAAATATCGTGAGCTGCGCGGCTCCCTGCACCCGGGAATGCGTATTGAACGATCATCGGCACTCCTCGCCACCCTCTACGCCAATGCCCATCGCGGCAAAGGCGCCCCCGCAAAAATCACAGACTTTATGCCCCATGAGAAGGAGCCGGAAATCTCGCTAGAACAAGCGATGAAGACCTGGCACTAAGGGGCGGTGGATCGCTATGGCAAATAAAAACCTGGGTACATTAACGCTGGACCTGATCGCCAAAGTAGGAGGATTTCAAAAGGGGCTGGATAAAGCTGAGCGCGGCACTGACAAGTGGAAACAGCAAGTTAAGAAAAATGTCGCTGCCGTTGGCAAGTCGTTTGCTGCGGTTACTGCCGCCTCGGCTGGCGCACTAGCGGTAATGACCTCGCGGGTGATTGAGCAATCTGCTGAGATTGAAAACCTGTCTGCGGTGGCCAACACCAGCACCTTGGAATTCCAGCGCATGTCCTACGCTGCTCAACGCTACGGCGTTGAGCAGGATAAGGTTGCAGATATCCTCAAGGATACCTCGGATAAGGTCGGTGACTTCCTGCAGACCGGCGCCGGTCCGATGGCGGACTTCTTTGAAAATATCGCCCCGCAAGTGGGCGTCACTGCGGAGGAGTTTCGCCATTTATCGGGCCGTGATGCGCTGGGGCTTTATGTCAGTAGCCTGGAAAAAGCCAATTTATCCCAGAGCGAAATGACCTTCTATATGGAGGCCATTGCCAGTGATGCCACCTTGTTGCTGCCGCTGCTGCGCAACAACGGCAAGGAACTTGGCCGGCTGGGGGATGAGGCCGAGGATGTGGGCGCGGTGCTGTCGGACCTGGATCTGCAGCAGTTGGGTGAGGTGCGTGAGGATCTGGATAAACTCAAGGGCGCGCTTGATGGATTCGAAAAGGAAGTTGTAAAAGGCGCACTGCCGGCGATCAAGGATTTCACAGAGTTAATTGCAGACCCCAAAACCAGAGATGCCTTCGCATCACTAACCACGGCAATTATTAAAGTGGGATCTGCTGCGGCTTCTGCGGTGGTGGAGCTGGTGGAGTTCACTCAGGAAGTCGGTAAATCCGTGGCCCGTATGACGCACGGCGAACCGGAAGTTATGAAGCTGGAGCGTTCGCTGAAACAGCTGAGCACAACGATTGATAGCGGTGTGATCGGTGATGGCAAACTGCTCACGGGTATTCGCCTGGCTACCGGGGAATATATTCATCAGGGTACTTCTGTCGATGACTTGCGGGAAAAGCTCGCGGAGTTACAAAAGCAGCGGGATGATTTCTTTGGGACTAGCACACCCACGAAAACCAATGCTAAAACCCAATCAGAGATCACCATCGAGGGGCCGTTGCTCGGCGATGATTTCCATCAAGCGCTTGCTGAAGCAGAGAAAGAATTAAAACTACAGGCAGCCATCGGCGATCCCTGGGAAACCTTCTCGGATGTATTGGGGGATATCGAAGGCGAACTGGAAAAAGAGGCGGAACAACGCGAGCGAATGCTGCGCGCGCAGCAGGCTTTTAATTCACTGGTTTCAGACCTGCAAACCGATGAAGAGCGCAATCTGGATTTATTGCGCGAGCGCCTGGATATTCTCGAAGCGGTAAAAGATATCACCGATGAACAGCGCCAGCAGACCCTGGGCCGTATCGCCGACGCCGCCACTGAAGATTCCCCTGCACTCGGCGGCCTCGATAGTGGTTCCGATATCGAATCCGCGCGCACCGAGTTGGAAGACTGGTATTCCACTCAGCTCGATATGCTGGAGCAATTCCGCAGCGAACGCGCCGACCTCAATGCCACCTGGGATGAGGAAGAGCTGGCCATTCGCCAGCAGTATGAAGAAAAGCTCACCGAAATTACCCAGGCTAATGAAGACCTGCGCCGACAGCAGCAGCTGGAAGGCTACAACCTGTTGATGTCGGTGGCCTCGGAATATTACTCCGGTATGGAGGGCGAAGAGGCAGCCTATATGCGCGCAGCGCTCGCCATCGGCAGTACCCTGCTGGATGAGAAAAAGCGCAACGCCCTGCAGAGCATTATTGCCAATACCCAGGATGCTGCCATGGGCGCCTATAACGCGATGGCTTCTATTCCCTATGTTGGCCCGGTATTGGGTGCAGCGGCAGCCGGTGCGGTGTATGTCACCGGCGGCCTGGCTGCGGCAAAGCTTACCGGTATGGCACACGACGGCCTTGATGCGGTACCTGAAACTGGCACCTGGCTGCTGGAAAAAGGCGAGCGGGTAACCACCTCAGAAACCAGTGCAAAACTGGATCGCACCCTGGCGATGATTCAAGCGGATATGCACAGCGGTGGCCGTGGTGGCAGCTCGGGTGGAGCTGCACCCTTCACCCAGAATATTAGCGTTTCCGGCAAGTTGGATAATCGCACTACAAAACAATTAGCTCGCGAGAGTACACGCCAGCAACGTATTAACCGCAGGAGGCTCGGCTCTTAATGTTTAATGAAAGTCGATTGCTGGAGCGTGTGGCCTATGGCTCCGAATATGGCCACCGTTACAAAACGGATATTCGTGAATTACGCAACGGGGTAGAGCGCCGCAATGCGGAGTGGGAGCGCCCGCTGGGCCAGTACTCGGTCATATTTAAAAACCTGGATTATGAAGATCACCAGATAGTGATCGCCGCGCACCACGCCTGTGCCGGTGCCCTGGTAGGATTTCGCTTTAAAGACGCCAGTGATTTTTTTGCAGACGGTGAGGTGATCGGTTACGGCAGCGGCAGTACAGAAACTTACCAGCTGGTAAAAAGCTATGTGTTCGGATCGCTGTCTTATCAGCGTGAAATTGTTAAACCGGTCACCGGCACGGTAAAAATCTTTGTCGATGGCCAAGAGGTGGCCGCTGCGATTGATTACACCACCGGCCAAGTGGAACTCAGCGCGACTGCCGGTGCAGAAATTACCTGGCAAGGTGAGTTCGATGTGCCGGTGCGCTTTGAGGATGATGTCAGCTTTAGTATTGAAAATCGCCATAGGGGCCAACCGGTGTGTAGTGGGAGTGTCGAGCTGCTGGAGATTCGCCTGTGAGATACATTCCCAGCGCACTGCAAGCCCACTACGACAGCGGCGTCACTACCACTTGCCGCCTATTAAAAATCACCCTCACCGATGGCCGCGCATTTGGTGCCACTACGTTAGACCGCAATGTCGAATACAACGGAATTACCTATTACGCCCAGAACGGCTTCGACCCCAGCGTAATTGCCAGTGACACGTCTTTTGATGTGGACAATGCCGAGGGCTATTCCCTGTACTCCACCGACGTGCCCGGCATTACCGTCGAGATGGCTGAGCGCGGTGAGCTGGATAATGCTGAGTGGGTGATGTACGAGGTCAATTACCGCGACTTATCCATGGGCGCTATTGAGCTGGACGGCGGTGATATTGGCGAAGTAAAGACGGTTCGCAATACGGTATTTATTCCCGAACTGCTGAGTTACATGATGCGGCTGCGCCAGTCTGTCGGCCATGTGGATTCCGTCACCTGCCGGGCCATATTCGGCACCGATGCCAATTCGCAAACCGGTTGCGGCGTAAATGCAGATGCGCTGTGGCAATCGGCCACGGTCACCGCCGTTAATAGTGACGAACCCAAAGTCACCTATCTGGTGGATGATATTGCCACGCTTTCCACGGCCGCCAACCGCTGGCGGGTGCGCTGGAAATCCGGTGATAACGTCTCCTCGCGCCTCTATCAGATCGAGGCCGTGGATACCGCCACCGGCCAGATCACCCAGATCGAACCCCTGCCATTTGCCGTGCAACCCGGCGATGAGCTGGAAATTCGCGAAGACTGCGACGGACAATTTTCTACCTGTAAATACCACGGCAACTGGCTGGATTTTAAAGGCGAGAATCTAATCCCTATCGGCCAAGCCTCAGACACGCCCGGCGCTAATGTTTCCGGCAGTGCCGGCGGCGGCAGTACCTGGCCCGGAACCAATATCCAATCGGTGTGATATGAACCCACAAAGACAAGCGACACTGGCTTACGCGCGGGGCCTGGTGGCTAAAGGTGTGCGCTGGCGTCACCGGGGCCGCACAGACTGGGCGGTAGATTGCGTGGGTATGATCGTGCTCAGCCTGCGCGCTGCCGGTGTCGATATCGAAGATGAAAAGCACTACGGCCGCGAACCCTGGAAAGACGGCCTGCGGCAAAAAATGCAGCGGCGTTTTGGTAATCCCATAGCGGAACCCCTATGGCAACCGGGGGATATTGCAGTATTTAAATCGCCGCAAAAATCCGACCCGAGTCACGTGGGTTTTTTAGGGGATTACCCCCACGGTGGATTCTCTCTAATCCATGCCCACGCCGACCAAGATTGCCGCGAGCATATTTTAGATAAGCGCTGGCGCCGCCTGCTGGTGGAGGTCTACTCACCATGGGTAACTTAATTTTTGGTACCACCACGATTGAAGGCCGCACCTTTGACGATATCAAAGTGCAGACCTCCAAGGCCGGCGTACCGCGCCCGATTATTTTCGGCAAGGTGCTGCCGGTCATTGGCAATATTATCGCCACCACCGCGCCGAAAATTGTTAAGAAAAAAGAAAAACAAAAATCCGGCAAGGGTGGCGGCTCGACAGAAGTTGTCAACGAGGAGGTTTACCGCACCTACGCGATAAGAATTTGTGAGGGGCCTATCACCGGTATCTCTCGCGTCTGGCGCAACAACGAATTGGTGTACGACCGGGATAGTACCGACAGTACCCAGATAGTAAATAACTACGCGTTTCTGCAAATTGCGGAGTTCTTCCTGGGTGACTGGGATCAGATGCCCAGCTCAGTGATGCAAGCCGCCTTTGGGGTTGGTGAGGTACACGCCTATCGCGGCACCTGTTACATGGTGATCGATAACGAAAACCTCACCAGTACCGGCGGTGCGATTCCGCAGTATGCATTTGAAGTGGAGCGGGCTGAGGGTTACACGCTGACCAGTCGGCCCTATGCGCTGGAAGGCAGTGACAGTTTTACGGCGGGATACAGCCGATTTGATGCCCAGGCTATGGGCGCAACCGTTGAGGCCATGGCCCCCAGCTATAGCGGCTTTTTCGCTGAGCTGCGCGCGGTAAGAAAAGACAGCGGCGAATATCAAGAGGCCCTGGCCCCGGCCTATAGCGGGCTCAGTTTTGAATTAAAAACCCTAGCCCGTAACTACGCCGAAAACCCCGAGAGTATGGCCCCGGCCTACAGCGGATTTAGTTTTGAATTAAAAACCGTTGCCCGCTTTTACAGTGAAGACCCTGAATCAATTATCCCGGCCTATGCCGGGTTTAGTGCCGAATTGGAGAGCGTATGACCCCCAATATTCCCATTGCATTTGCCGGTCGCTTTAAAGTGGAGAAGCGCCGGCCCGGCGGCAAGCTGGTATCAGCGGCAGGCTGGCAAAATAATCTGATTTTAGATAACGGCCTGGAGATGTTCGGCACCCTCACATCGGGCAGTATTCTGTCCTACTGCCAAGTGGGTTCTGGTACTGCTACGCCGTCCGTGAATGACACAACCCTGACTGGCTATCTGGCCACGTCGACAGATCTCGACCAAACAGAGGGATATACCACAACGCCAGGGGATCGCTATTTATGGGTGCGACGAGTGTATGAGTTCAGCGCGGGAACGGCCACAGGTAATATCTCCGAGTTTGGTATTTCTCCAAACACTTCCGGCAACCTATTTTCCCGCGCCTTAATCAAAGATGAGCAGGGCAATCCCACCACGGTATCGATTCAGGCGGATGAAATTTTGGTAGTGACTTATGAGCTGCGCATGTATAAACCGGAGGTCGATGTGGTGGGCTCCAGTAATGGGTATAGCTATACCGCCCGCGCCGCCTATGTGGACGCGCCCAGCGAATGGGCTATGCCAACGGGTGAACTGGTATTCCCGGAGCAAAATTTCTCCTCTTACGCCTACTCTGGAGGCATCGGTAGTATCACCAATATCCCCGGGGGCGATGATTCTGAAGAGGCAACCAGAACGAATATTTTTACCGATGACTATGTGCCGGGTTCCCACCAGCGCAGCGGCGGGGTGGTGTTTGAGATCAGTGAGGCCAATTTCGATATTCGGTCATTTAAGTTCGATTTTGGCACTATGTCCTTTCAGGTGGAAATAGACCCGCCTATCTCAAAAACCAGCGATCAGGAATTGACTGTCAGGCACACGGTTAGTTGGGGCCGGGTCTGAGATGGCGCTGCCCGATAATACGCTATCGACACAAATCGATAGCGCCCCCTTTACCGGCGCCGCCCAACTACCGGTGCGCTCGCTGATTGACTACGAGAGCGGCGGTATTGCGATTCAAGATCCGTCAGAAGGGCTGCTGTATCAGACCTGGCGGGCGCGTATCTTAAATGACGGCACTGAAATTGTGCTGGATGCGCGTGAGGTGCCGGCATTCACGGCTATCACCGGCAGTGATATTAGCGAAGTGAGTCTGGCGTTCGACCAGAATATGCACCCGGTGCTGGCCTATGTCGAAGCGGGCCTGGCCAAACTGTATTGGTATGACACCGCTCAGGGAATGCAGGTCACTGACGAGTGGCCCGGCGTAGTTACCCCGCGTGTCACCATGGACGATAAGCGGCCTCTGCAATCCACAAAGAGTGATGTGATTTTTGCCTATTTAAAATCGGGGAATCTCTACTGCCGTCAGCAGCGCGACCGCTATCAAACCGAATACCTCTTACAGGAAAACGTGAATCGTTCCGGGCTGATTAAAGTCAGCATGAATCGCCATTTTAGGCTGCAATTTTTATTAAAACCCTAGGCTCTCTATGTCTTCTGCATATCCCCTCTACGCCGTCGTGGCTGAGATCTGCGAGCGCGCCGGCGTGCCCTACGATAAATTCGATACCACCTTACTGGAGGGTTATGTGCAGGGGGTGCAGATCACCAACGAATCCCCGGCATTCGAGCATATCCAAGAGCTGGCCAAGGTATATTTTTTTGATCCGGTGAACCGCAGCGGCACGGTCACTTTTGTCCCGCGCGGCGGTGAACCGGTAATGGAAATCGACGAGAACGATTTAATCGGCGATAGCGACGACGAGAAAACCCGCCGCTCCCCCGAGGAAATCGTTCAGGTATTAAACCTGAATTATTACGATTCTGTCGGCGGTATCGATACCTGCAAGCAAACCTCAGACCGCAGTATCGACACGCGCGGTGAAGGGGAAAAAAGTATTGAAACCCCCGTTGTACTGGAAACCGATCAGGCCGCGCAGATCGCTGTCATCATGCATAAAGTAATGATCGAAGAGCAGCGCGGCGAGTTTGATATTACGTTACCCCGCAATTACCTGGGGCTCACGGCAGGAGATGTGGTGCTGTATCAGGGCGATCGCTGCCGCATCGACGAAGTGAATATTGATAGAGGCGAGCAAAAATACAAACTGATCCACGACCGCAAAAGCGCCTACCAAAGCCGGGCTTTAGGCGTGGCCCCCATGGCCGCACCGGACCCGGTGCCGCTGGTGGCCGGCTCGACCTATATCGAATTTATCGACGCGCCAATACTGTCCAGCGGCGACGATACCCAGCTGGGTTATTACATCGCTATCACCGGCAGCAACAGCGCCTGGAGCGGCGCCACTGTTGCACTGTCTTTAGATGGTGGAGAAAACTATACCGAGTCCGATACCACCGACGTGGAGGCGGTGATGGGTGAGCTGGTCACTGCACTCGGCACTCATAAGCGAGAGATCCCCGACAGCCACAACCGAGTGCAAATCCAACTCTACGACGACGGCGACGCGCTCGAATATCGCACCCTGGCACAGCTACTTAACCGGCAGAACCGAGCGCTGATCGGTAATGAAATAGTGAGCTTTGGCGAGGCCGACGAGATCAGCCCCGGCGTGTGGGAAATTGGCTACCTGCTGCGCGGCCGCCTGAATACCGAAATAGCCCAGCACTCAGCGGGTACGCGCTTTGTCCTGCTGGATCGCAACACGCTGAACTATATCCCCACCGAGCGCTACAACCTGAACCAGACACTCACCTTCCGTGCCACCAGTAGCGGCAGCGGCGAAGAGACTACCACTGCCGCCACCTACACTGGCGCCAGTCATATTGAGCCAGCCCCCACCAGCCTGCGCGCCTACCGCAGCGGCGGCCAGCTAATGATTGAATGGGTTGGGGTAGGGTATCTCGGCGGCCGCGCCGCCTACGATCAAAGCCAGTTCTTTACCGGCTACCGGGTAACGATCAACGGCGATAGCACCGACACAACTACCACCACGCTAACAATCCCCGATCCAGGCACCGCCACCATCCAAGTGAGCCAAATCAACAGCATCACTGGCGCCGGCCCGGCTACGGAAATCACGGTATAAACAGGATAAAAGGACCATGAGCAACACACCCAACAACGCCATACCCTACGCCGACGAAGGCACCCTGGACCCAGCGGCAAGCCTCAATCAAGCCCTGGATACCATCGACGCGTTGCTGCAGATTGAAGTGCTGGGGATCCAAAATGATCCCCCCGGCTCCCCCAGTGATGGCGCCCGCTACATAGTCGCCAGCGGCACCGGAGACTGGGCAAGCCAAGACGGCCAACTGGCCCGCTATGTGGCCGACCCCGGCTACTGGAAATTTTATCCCGCCAAGGTCGCACTGAATCAGGCGGATGGCCTGTTATATATCAACGGTAGCAGCGGCTGGCAGGTGGCCAACCGCCCGGAGACTCTGCCGCAGATTACTGGGGATACTTCGACGGATTTAGCTGGGGTGGTTGGGCAGATGTTGGGGGCTTTGGATGGGGTGTTTTGGGATAATAGGAGTGTTTAGCTGGATAGATGCTTGGTTGAAAATAGCTTTCTACTGAGCGGCCGTATTCGGATTCTCTTTGTGTTTACCTTAGAGTTTAAGGGCAAGAAAAGTAGCGAGGGTGATGGATATGAGTAGAGATCCTAATGATGATCGGAGTGATAGCATGAACCCCAATAATGATGCTTATTGGGAGAGCTTGGATAATCGTGCTGATCAGTTAAACCCGAATAACCCTGAGTACAAAGGAGATGTGGATTCCGATGATCAGAATTCGGGAGAATCTGATGAAGATGGTGGAGGGTAGCCCTAATTTGATTTAGAGCTTTTTCCATAGCTGATAGGCATTCTCAATGGCTCGGTGAGCATGCAGGCGAAACTCTTTAGGTAGTTGTGCGTACAGCCGGGCTATCAACGGGGGAAAAGGAATCTGCGCAAAGTGGTGCAGGTTCTCCACCCCGTACACCTCAGCCAAAGTAATCCCCACCGCCTCACACCAAGCCGGCAGCAGGTCCGCCGGTATTCTTTGTACGCCCGTTTCCATTTTCGAAACTTGAGATGGCGCTAGCCCCAACTGCCTTGCCAGCTGTGCAATCGTCATCCTCTCCCGTTTCCGTGCGTTGCGCAGGCGATTGCCTAGTGATCCGGCCTCAAACATCGAGCCGCGTTATACATCCTCTTAAAGTCAAAGTATTTCGAAAATCGAAACTTAGCCGCATTCTACCGTGCTAAATCAGAAAGCTTTCAGCACAACTGTTCATGAAATGTGAATTTGATAGTAGCGTTTGGCGACTTGTCGTCATAAGGCAGTACAGATAACTGGCATTCGGTGACACAAGGTAGAGATAGGGCTAGCAGTTAAAAGGAGTTGAGCATGCCTATGAAATCGCAAATGGAGCAATTGCAGCGGGTCGCAAGTCTGTGTGTGGCCCTGGAGTGGGTAGCGGCCTACCCAGATTTAGCGGGAAGGGATGCCGTATTAAAGCTAATAGGTGAGGAGGTGAGCACCACTATCCAAGGGGTGATCTATTCGGTTGAGTCAAAAGGAGGTGGCGGCGCCGAGATGGCTTGAGTACATAAGTGCCTGTGAGGCCCTAGAGTCACACAGGCTACTTGTCTTTCATGGGGGCTGGCTAATACACTGTATATAGATACAGTATATTGTTAGAGCACATGAAACTATCCCCTCTATACGGCAGTGGCGTCAGCTGCGGCTTTCCCTCGCCAGCGGATGACCACAAAGAAGCGGCGCTCAGCCTGGACCAGCACCTGATTACCAGCCCGGCTGCCACCTTCCTGGCTAGGGCCAACGGTGATTCCATGCGGGATCTCGGCATTTTTGACCGGGATCTACTGGTAGTTGATCGATCCTTAACCCCAGTTCACGGTGATGTAGTGGTGGTTGCCCTGGATGGGCAGCTAACCTGCAAAGTGCTTGATCGGCAAAAAGGGCAGCTACTGCCCGCGAATGACAAATACGCACCGATCCCCATTTGGGAAGGGCAGGAATTGATTGTCGAGGGAGTGGTCAAGGCTTCCGTACGGTATCACCGGTCCTGCTGATGTTGGCGCTGGTTGATTGCAACAGCTGCTATGCCAGCTGTGAACAAATATTCAGGCCGGATCTGCGCGGGCTTCCGGTGGTAGTCCTTTCCAATAATGACGGCTGTGTAGTGGCGCGCTCGAAAGAGGCCAAGGTTTTAGGCATCCCCGACTTACAGCCGTTCTTTAAGATCGAACACTTGTTGCGAAAGCATGGAGTAAAGATCTTCTCGAGTAATTACGCCCTGTACGGCGATATCTCTCACCGGGTAATGACAACCCTAAAGCAATACAGCCCAGAGGTTGAGGTCTACAGCATCGACGAGATGTTTCTGGATCTACATGGGTTGCAAGAGAGCTTGTCGGATTACGGTCAGGAGATAAGGCAAACTCTCTGGCGAGATATACGTATGCCGGTGGGCGTTGGTATCGCCCCGAGTAAAACCCTGGCCAAGCTGGCAAATAGAGCCGCCAAGAAGATCCCCAAGTGTGAGGGCGTGTGCGTCTTGGATTCCCCCGAAAAATGGCAATGGCTGCAACGGCGCACTGAGGTGGGTGATGTGTGGGGCGTAGGCAGGCGCTTATCAAAGCGGCTCGGGCCCCTGGGAATCAAGACCGCCTATGACCTGGCACAAGCCAACCCGAAAATACTGCGCAGCCACACGAACGTAAACATTGAGCGCACGATAGAAGAGCTGAATGGCATCAGTTGCTTAAGCCTGGAGGAACAACCCCCGGCCAAGAAGCAGATCTATTGCACACGCTCATTCGGCGAAAAGCTCACCGACCTCCAGCCGATACTGCAGGCCGTCACCCTGTATGCGAGCAGGGCAGCAGAGAAACTGCGCGCCCAGGATTCCCTGGTGAAGTCTGTCCATGTATTCCTGCATACCTCACCCCATGAACCGCACTACTACAGCCGCAGTACCGTAGTGCAAACCCCATACCCCACAGATGACACTCGGCTGATAGTGCAGTTGGTAAAGCGAGCGATTACAGAACTATTCCTGCAGGGGCACCGATACCTGAAGGCCGGGGTAGGGCTGGTAGAGCTTATCCCCCGATCGCTGGGGCAAGGCGACATGTTCACCGCAGGCCAGCCAATACGATCAGGCGAGACCATGCAGGCCATCGATCAGATCAATCAGCGGTTTGGCCGGGGTACCTTGTTTCTGGGGGCTGAAGGTATCAACAAGAAGTGGAAGATGCGGCAAGAGCATCGGTCTCCAGCTTATACAACGCAGTGGGATCAGTTGCCAGAGATAACAGTCTAAATCTTGTGTAAATATACAGCTTTTAAGTGTGGTAAAAACTGAGCGGCTGAGTGAGCTTAGGGTTTAAAGGAGGTGTAAGCCGCCTTACCATTTCCACATAGGTGGTTGTAAGTGTATGATTACGCTAAGGTTTTATGTTTGATTGTGGCTCCTGAGGTCGCGGGTTCGATCCCCGTCGGCCACCCCAGATTCTTCCTTGTTTTTCAAGGTCTTAAAACCCCGCCGAGTGCGGGGTTTTTTAGTTTTGGGCCTTTGAGGGGTAATTCGAGGGGATAATTTTTACCACAATCGATTTTTTCAGCTCCTCCGTTTGGACATTCATCCAGTGTCCTTTGGCGTGTCTTCCTTTCCTCTAATCCTCGCCTTATTAAGAGAAACAACTTTATCGGCGGTGTGGTTGTAGCGCTCCATCATGCTGCGAGTCTTGTGCCCGCTGAATTCCTGCTTGTCGCCTTCGAAATCTGAGATGCCTTTAATCTTTAAATCATGAAACCGGAAGCGGGCGGGTAGGGCGCCGCCCTCATTGGCAGCTCTTTGCTCTCTACTCCAGGTGGTGTTGAATCCGTCTCGGGTGAAGCGCTGACCAGTTCGGCCGCGAATCAGATACATGCTTTGTGACCTGGAGGTGGTGTTGCTTTTAAGTGCCAGCTCAACTGCGTCATGTAGTCGGTCCGTCCAGAGCTTCAGTTGCTTCTTGCCGGTCTTTTGTTGGCAAATCAATAAACCTTCGTCGGTGATATCTTGTCGCTTCAATGCGAGAACATCTTGTTGGCGAGTGGCGCAAAGATAGGCAATCTCCATTGCGGCCGCGTGGGCAGTATGCCCCTTGGACTCTAACCAGTTATAGAAAGCTAAATATTCGGAATCTTCGACATAGCGCCCGGCCTGCTTTTCCTTGATTGGCTTGACCGCCCTGGCTGGGTCTTCGATTGACACGAACCCGCGAGCCTTTCCCCAGCGAAAAATAATACTGAGAAATGTGCGCTCTCTGTTTGCTGCGGTAGGGTATTGCTGCCCGCGTGCATCCATATACATTTGAATCACAGGTGATGTGATGGAGTCCGGAACTGCTTGACCAAAGACGGCCTCTATCATTTTGCACAATACTGCCGAAGTACTCTCTGATGCGCGCCTCAATGGTCATATTTTCTTCAGTTATAAAACCAATCGAGGGAAAGAGAATGGCTACTAATCTTGTGCGAGACGGGCGCATGCTGGATTACACCAACAGCACCAGCGCGGATATTACCTCTGGTCAGGTTGTGCCAGTCGGTACGGTGCTGGGTGTGGCGATGGATGATATCGCCGTGGGTGAGTCCGGTGTAGTTGGTGTTGATGGTGTTGATGGTGTATTTACTGTGCCCAGGGTATCTGCCGCAGAGATCAATCAGGGTGAAACTCTCACTTGGGTGGTCGCTTCCAGGTCGTTTGATAACAACGCAGCCACGGGAGATATCATCGGCGCAACGGCCTTTGCCGCTGAGGCTGCTGGCGCAGGCGCCGCCAACCTTGCGGGCAAATACACCGGCGTACCGGGCACCGTTAAATCCTAGGTGGAGCATGGATCTGGACCAGAGAGCCGCAGAGCGCGCGTTCCGTAAATGGGGCAGAGCTGCTACCTACGATGAGTGTAACGGCGGTGAGCCTATTGATTGCCGCGTGATCTTTGAGTAGGAGATTGATGACTTCGATGATGAGGAACGCGTGCGGGTGCCGCGTATTGAGTTGAGTCTGCTGGTAAGTGAGGTGGGGGCCTACAACTCAGAGGCGGTGATTACAATTGGTGGTGTGGAGTAGACGGTACGAAAAAGGTTGGAGGATGATGGGGTGGTTTGGCGAGCGTTAGCGTATGGCTAGTAGATGCTATTACAAAACCACTTCCATAATTTGTATAAAGCAAAGAAAATACTGAGGTTTAGAATTTTCTCAAGGAGCCCGAAATTGGAAGGATCAATGAAGCCTAAAACAGATAACCTATTTCACTTCACGAAATCTTTAGATGTTTTGCAGCTAATATTAAAAAATGGTATTCAACCTAGATACTGTTTAGAGGACATAGAATGGTTTGGGGCTGAAAGTGATAAGCATATTGCTTTTCCAATGAGCTGTTTTTGCGATATCCCTCTTTCAAGAATTTATGAGCATACTGATTTTTACGGTAATTTTGGGTTGGGGTTGACTAAAAGTTGGGGTTATAAGAATGGATTGAATCCAGTCATATATAGCCCGGAGGGCGGTGTTGCTCAAAGTTTGGCAAAATATTTGTTTTATTTTAATAATGTCAGTGATGCAGAACATCAGCGGTTCAGTGATCATCTTTTTGAATATTGGTCGATTGTAAAACCCGTTAATGGGAAAATGTTAGTTTCAGGTTCTTTTGTAGAAAAGGAGTTCTATCAAGAGAATGAGTGGCGTTTTGTTCCGCCCGTTACAGATTTGTTATATCAAGAACAATTCGAAGATAAAAAAGAGCGAGCTAATAAAGAAATTGAGAAATTTTCTTTAGAAATGTCTCCAAGCGACATTAAGTATATATTTGTTCGGTCAGATAGTGACATTCCTCAATTGGTAGATTTTATCAATACAGAGCTAGGTAGGTTTCCTTTGAATGATCTCAAAATACTCCTATCTCGGATTGTTTCTTTAGAGACTTTGAAAAAAGATCTATAATTTAGATGAAAAATAAGGCCGTTCCAAATACATGAAGTTAAAACTCGCATTAGCGGGTTTTTTATGCCTAAAATTCATGGAGCACATCTCAAGGACCCAGCGCATAACAATCCGCGATGTCGTACAAAGCAAGCTGCAAACCTTATCCGGCTACATATTCCCATCTCCTGGCACCATAGAAGAAATTGATACCAAAAAGCTTCCGGTCATTGTCGTGAGCTTTGCAGTTGAGAGCACCGAACACGAAATGCATGGCGGTACTGAGCGGCAACTAGATCTGACAGTTACTTCTGTAGTGAAAACTAGCGGCGATGTGTATGCCGCGTTAGACCAGGCAGCGGCAGACATTGAAAACGTCTTGCAGGATGCTTCTCTGGAGGACGCCTGTGATTTGTTCCTGCTTAGCCAAACCGAGTTTGCGTTGGATCAGGATCACCCATTAGGTGATGTACGCTTGGCGTATAGCATCAAGTATTCCACCGAACCCACAGATTTTTAACGAAACAACCTAATGAGGTTATGACTATGGCACAAGGTTATAAAACCAAGCTCTATCGCAGTGGTGATGGCACTTCCTATTCATAAGTGGCGGGAATGTCGGACCTTGAACCCGGTGAAGAGTCACGAAGTTCTGTTGATATAACTCCCATTGATGGCATCAGTGGCTATATGGACTATGACCTTTCGGTCTTGCGAGGTCTTTATTACCTTGATCCGGAAAGAAAGCGACAGCTGTCAACAGGCTCTGCGCTCAGATTACGATTCTCATATCCAAGTACGCTCACCTCGTGGAGGTTGTGTTCGCGAATACGGTGGTTACCCAATTCTGGATAAACCAGGGCCACATAAATTACCTGGGCACCTATCACCGCGATAATTTGCACGCAGCTGAAAGGCGATTTCAGGATTACTACGAGAGTATGCCGAAGGCTGCTTGACGGTGTGTCTGGCTGGTTTTTGGTTGCTAGAAAATTGCTTGGGGGGCATGACATGAAATTCGAAAGTGCTAGACAAGCGTGGCACGACGCCTTTGATAGCTCCACCGCTGCATTTGGTTATGAAGCCATGGGCGGCAGAAGCGCGGTTTCCTCAGCTGGGCGAGGGCGAAAAGTTGTAATTCGCGGAGAGGTGCAGGGTAGGGCCAACCAAGTCATTTGCCGGGTTGCAGCCCCAACACTAGTTGAGAAAGAAACCCTCGGAGCCAAGGACAGCGGCAACCGCATCATGGACTCCTGTGAAAAGGGGTTAATCCAAGATGCAGTTGCAAAGCTGCGAGCGAGTGATCCGTTGGCATACTGCTGGGGCATGGCCGCCTACGCCCCACCAGCCTCAAGAGTCAAAGAGCGAGCGGCACTACTGAAATACTTGATGAGTGAGTTCGACAAATGGGAAGAGCCGCACCCGCGAGAAAAGGTTAGTCAGCTAGCGCTATTTTGTATTAATACGTGTGCACTGCGCGGTGTAAATGGCCGACTAATAGACCTGGGCCAAGTGCGGACAAATTTAGGATGTGACAAAAAGCGGTGGGATAGGGAGTGGGTAAAAATTTGGAAACGTTTGCAACGGCGTTTGGACCCTCTACCCGCAAGAGCTTTAGGGCCTATTTCTGAAGTTGTACAGGAGTACAGAGGGCGGCTTAAAGCCGCTTGTTGACAGCTTTGTCCTGAGGGGGTATAAATTTCCTAGCGTGCAGTTTTTCTGCTTTGCAAAATTAAACCGGTCACTGAGCCGGTTTTTTTGTGCCTGGAATTTAATAATACTCTCTCGCCATAGCTAAATCGCCAAAGTGTTTAATTATTCCCATATTATTTTCATGATCGGTTATGCCGTAACCTGATGTCATCAGCTGGAATTTTATATAGGTGATCTATATTTGATCCAGTCAGCGGGGGCCTACTTACAAAATTTTGAGATGTCATATCTGGCAATATAGTGCCAGGTATGACTGTTAAATCGCGTTAGGTAATATTTACTCACCTAAAGGCTTGATGTAAGATTTTATTTCTATTTGAGTGAATAAATTAATATATTTGTTAGTGAGTTTATATGATTTTTAGAGATACCGTTAAAGCAGTGGCCGTTTCAGTGGCTTTAGTAGCCTTTGGCGCGCAGGCAAAAACATTCCAATATGAACTTCAGGATTTAAGTTCATCTCAGGGGCATATAGTATACCCTGGCCTTGATTTGCATGAGGCTAGTTCCGCAACGTTGACCATTGACCAGGCCGATCGGAATTCCTCCCCTGTAATTACTTCGCTAGAAATTAATTTTCCTTATGCATCGAATCTTTCTGTGAAAAACTTCAAGCAAGATTCATCGAGTGGGAATTTCCAAGCATCTGTCAATAATGTTTGGGTGTATCGCCAGCTTAATATTGAAATGCATGGTTTTGATATTCAAAATCCAAATGACCAAATGATTAATATTGATGGTTATGTATCTGAAGCTGACAATTTTATTGGGGGGGGGCAGTCCGGAAATTCGGAGAACACACTATTTCATGCTTTCGGGCGATTAGTTGATGTGACCCCGAGCAAAGTTGTTGATGTCGAATGGCTCACGGTCAACGATGATCGGCTCAAGTTATCTCTGAGGAACAACGTAACTTCTGCTTCAGATTCTGGCTTTGGTGGGAACGCGTTTGTTATTGATTCTCTGTGGTTTGGGGAAGGGGAAGAAACTTTGTATTTTGAGGCCCCCTTTGGCGATGAAGCAAAATTTATTGAGCCATATAAGCTGGCTGTTTCAAAAATCTCTGGACCTATTGGGGATGAGTACTTCATCAAGATTCTGGCAAAAGACGAGAACGGTAACGAATTTGAAACAGTAGAGCTTCCACTGCAAGACCTGCTTAGCACCGCGTACGATAATTGATCAAACCTGCGATATCCTTAGATATGATTTGAGGATTGAAATGGCGTGATTGATGTCACTTAGGGAATGGGTAAAAGATTTGGAAACGTTTGCAACGTCGTTCGAGTCCTTTTCCTGCGGGAGCTTTAGAGCCTATTTCTGAGATTGTGCAGGAATAGAGGGCGGCTTGAAGTCGCTTGTTGACAGCTTTGTCCTGAGTATGTATAAACTCCCTAGCATGCAGCTTTTCTGTTTTGCAAATAAACCCGGCTCCCCTAGTCGGGTTTTTTTATGCTTAAAATTACTAACTGAGTTGTGTTTAGACGATACTTTTAATGTCACAATTGCCCGTGCTCTACTGGATGAACATTAAGCTTTTGAGGAATTTATGATACGGATATTTGTTTTAACGGTACTTGCCCTTCTTACATTTAGTCATGCTAGTGCAGATGAGTCATTTGAAGGGGTTATTAAGTATAAAATTGAATTTGAGAGCTATCACGAAAACCTCCCTATACATTTGTTGGAAGAAGGCTTTGGAACTTCTGCTCAGGCCTTTTACAAGCCAGGTTATATGAAAATGGTTTTCACTGGAAAGCAGGGGCAAGAGCACGCTTGGGAAGTTTATGTAGCATCAGAGAATAAGCAATTTTTAAAGATGAAGTCTGATCCTGTCCCTGTTTCTCACGATAGTGGAAAAGAGACAAGGAGGCTCAAGAGCTTTACAGATGCTGATTCTGACTATGAGGTTCTTGGGAGAAAGACCCGTGTAGTTACTATTGAATACGAAGATGGATCGCTATCAAAGTATTGGTATTCCCCTAGTATATTTATTGACCCAGCTCAATTCCAAAAATTGGAATTTTCCTATTTGAATAGGTATTGGGAGGTTGCTAAGTCGCCATACTTAAGGCATGAGTGGCACCAAGAGAACTATAAGTTAATATATACAGCTGAGAAGATATCTGCTGAAAAGTTGGACGATAGCCTTTTTAGTGTTGAGTAGAAAAATAACCAGATAACTCTGATTGTTACCATAGAAGCCCGCCCTAGTGCGGGCTTTCTTGTTTCTGGATTTTCATTTTCATCCTTTCACTACCTATACTTGGCGGCGTTCTTTTGGGTGCCGTTTTTTTGCTTAAATCTTGAGGATTTATGTTTCATAACGACTATTTCACAGAGTTGGAGTTGGCCTGTCGTTGTTGTGGTAAAAATCATTTTAAAGATGAAACGCTAATGCGCTTGATTAGAGTCAGAGAGCGATTTGGCAAGCCAATGATTATCAATTCCGGTTATCGTTGCCTAGCACATAACACTCAGTTAAATGCCACTATGACCCACGCCACTGGACAAGCTGTTGATGTTCAGGTAGCTGTAGGGCGAGCCTATCGGTTAATCCAAGTCGCTCAGGAGTTAGGGTTTACTGGTATAGGAGTAAAGCAGAAAGGCCCAATAGGAAAGCGATTCCTTCATCTGGATGACCTTGAGTCAATACCCGGCGAGCGCACCCGCCCCACCGTCTGGAGCTATTAACTGATCTAGATTGGTTAAGTGGGAGGTGAAAAAGTAACCGCCAGGATTGAGGGAGTGTCGTGAGGGGGCAGTCAATGTAGGAAAGTCTAGGGCAATTAGTACGGTTGGGTAGGAAATGTGACTAAAAACGGACTCTATAATGTTTAGCTGCTTTCATTACTAGAAGAATTCGCATAACTCGTTGATATTATTTGCAATCTTAGGTAGCTTCGCGCACGTTTAGTGTGCTGGTAGTGGTCATGGGGCCGCTATATAAACTTCAGTCTAAATCTTGGGGATCTCAACAGGTGCAACCATCTCAATCAGTAATAATTCTTCTCCTAGTGGCAAATTTAGTTGCAACCGTATGGTTCGGCCTCAATGAGAGGACAGCTCCAGTACAAACTCAAGCAGAAAAAACAGCAGAGCACGAGCTACCATTGTTTATAGACTCTAAGGTCCGAGTGCATATATATAATGAATTCGTCAAAGCATTTAATGCTGGTGATAATGATGCCTTATATGACATGTTCGGCCCTGCAGCAAAAGCCCAATTTACAAAAGAGAGTGCAGAAACTGAGTTCCAGAGATTAACCAAAATTTTCAATTCTGTTGAAAGTGGTGCTTTCACCCACTCTCAACTAGCCGGAACAGAGGGGAATACAAGTTTCTACGTTTTGCATTATGCAGTTAAGTTTCCTGAAGAGAGTGAGTTTGGTACATCAGGTACACTGAAAGTGACTATTGCCATTCAGGGAAGTGAATACCAAATATATGGCATCATGATTAATGCAGGGTAGTGCTTAAATAAGCCAGCCAGATACTCAATCATATAAACCGGCCACTGAGCCGGTTTTTTTGTACCTAAAAAAACCTTAATCAGGAGCTACCTGTGATTTCAGCGATATCCAACCTGCTTGGTAAGGTCATCGATAAAGCTCTCCCAGACAAGACGGAAGCCAACCGCCTAAAAGCTCAGGTTGATTCACAGCTGATTTCAATGGACTTGGAAGAGCTAAAGGCGGCAACCAAGGTAATCACGGTAGAAGCCTCGGGGGAGTCATGGCTACAGAGAAACTGGCGGCCAGTAACAATGCTCACATTTGTCGGGCTGATTGTATTTCACTGGCTGGGATGGACAGCTCCAAACTTAAGCGAGGATCAAACTCTGGCACTGCTGGAGATAGTAAAAATCGGCCTCGGTGGTTATGTCGTAGGGCGCAGCGCTGAAAAAGCGATGAAAGCTTGGAAGCAGTCATGACACTTCACGATACCCTAAGAGAATTAGCAGATAAGGCTGGCTATATGACTGCCATTGGTGCTGGAACTCTCGCTGGTTGGCTCGCGGATAACTGGTTAGGCCTTGCTGGAGTGCTGATAGCTGCGGCGGGCCTGATGGTTAATTGGTATTACAACCACAAGCGTTTAAAGCTGCAGGAAAGAGAGTGTGGAGAATCATGATGTTATCTGAGGGTTTGTGTTTTTCTTCTTAGATGCCGTATTTCTATTTTGCGAATACGTATTTTTTGTTAAGGATTATCCGTATTTTGGGATTCTGTACCAAGTAATCCTCCAAAAAAACAATGTGTACTTAATTCATAATCTAATGTAAGATTTTTTGCTCTATTTTTTTTTAAATTAAATAAAACTACTCTTTTGTGGTTTTGTTTGATTTGTGTGTTTTTTTATTTTTGATATTGAATAGATTTTATGATTCTTAAAAAAGCCATGAAGGTTGCGGCAATTTTTGCAGCCCTGTTAGTTGTAAATGTACAAGCAAAAACATTTAAGTATGAGGTGCAGGACGCGCGTGTATCCTCCGGTCATCTATATTATCTACCATTTCGCTATGAAGATATTAACTCTGTAGTTTTGACGGTAGATATTGAGCATCCAGAGTCTGAATCTGCGTCTGTATCTCTCGAGCTTGACTTTGCTGATGCAGCCAAATTGGTAGTAAAAAACTTCAGGCTGCATGATCCTCATTGGGGGGGGTTGCTGGAAACTATCGAGGATCTGTAAATAATGCTTGGGTGTATCGACAGCTTAATTTTGATATACCTAATATAGATGCTTTATACCCGCATTTTGATGAAATTGAAATTAGAGCTTCTGTATCAGAAAGTGATAGCTTCACAGGTGCGGGTAGAACAGATGAATTAGGTGGAGATCTATTTGAGATTTCGGGGCGTCTTATTGATGTGACACCAAGTAAGATTGTTGATATAGAAAAACTCAAAGTTAATGATAGTACACTAAAATTATCCTTAAGAAATCACATTTCTGGTATACCTACCGAACGGTACACCGGAATTGTTATTGATTCATTGTGGTTTGGAAAGGGAGAGGCACAGTTGGTTATCCCTTCAAGTTGGGTTCATGATGGTTTTATGAAGCCTGTTGATCTTATGATATCAAAAGATGCTGGTTCTGAAGTTGATGAATACTTTGTTAGTGTTCGGGCAATAAACCAGGATGGTGAGGAATTCATATCGGATACTTTACCTTTGCAGCAGTTGTTGAATGATGCTTATGGGGATGGATCAACTCTGTAAATAGATATTAGATTCTGAAATTTAATTAAGTTATTGTTAATTTTACCCGCCTAGTGCGGGTTTTTTATTTTAGGTGATACGGTTTCTATATGGTTTGCTGGTTTTTAAGGGAATAAGTTAGAGGTTCAAATAACGTAGGAATATTTTTCAGATGGAAGTTAGTGTAAAGCTGGATACTTCAAAGTTTAATCGGGCGTCTGCTGAATTAAAAAAGCAGTTACCTTATGCCAGTTCGGTTGCCCTAAATAACGTGGCCTTTCATATACGTGGAGAAGAGCGCGCAGCAATTGGGCGCATCTTTACAAGTCCAGCGAAGCTGACACTGAACTCTGTACTGGTGAAGAAAGCCACTAAGCGATCAGGTGTTGCGAAGATCTTTATCCGTGATCAGGCAACCAACGGCACGGCACCGAGTAAATACTTGGCACCATCGGTTATCGATGTAAAGCGCAACGATAAGCGATTTGAGCGTGCCCTTCGGCATTTAGGTGTACTGCCTGCAGGTATGTATGCCGTACATGGAAAGGCAGCAAGGCTAAACCGGCATGGGAATATCTCGGTAGGTACCTATAAGAAGATTCTGGCAGAACTCCGTGCTGGTTCAGGTACCAAGAAGGGCGGAGCAAATAGTGCTCAAGGGCCTACAGGCAAGCACTTTGTAGGGAAGATAAACGGAGTGTTGGGTGTCTGGAAAAGGGCCGGAGGTAAGCGACGTCCTACAGTAAAGCCCATTCTTATTTTCCTAAAGGGAAAGCCAGACTACCGCAAGCGCTTTCCTTTCTTTCGGATTGCTGACGGCATAGCTCGTAGGCATTTGCCATTAGAACTTGATAAGGCCATGGACCATGCGATTGCGACCGCAAAGAGGCGCTGAATGGGTCCTCCTGAGAGGGGTAGTACACGGGTAATTCGGACCCCGTTTTTTTAACAGATATCTGAAATTTCCTAGGGGGTTATACCTTGGCTGACAACCTATCACTTGATGATCAGGCCACTCAGTCTGGTTTTGCTCGCTTGGTTGGTACCTCACAACCGGCTATTGCCAAGCACTACAAGGCAGAGGTTTTTACTGGAGGTGCCAGTTATAGGGTTTGGCTTCAAGAATACTGTGAGCGACTACGGACAGAAGCCGCTGGCCGCCAGGCTAATGAAGCCCGGAACCGCCGTGACATGGCCCAAGCCATTGAGTCTGAGGTGAATGCTCAGATGAAAATGCGCGAGCTGTATAAGGACGATCAATTAATTCTTGATCTTGAGTCGACTCGCAAGGCGATGGTGGAGTGGTCCACCATTGGAAAAAATGAATTTCAAGGAGCGGTAGAAAGCATCGTTATTGCTATCGAAAGTCAGTATGCCATTACCGTCGACAGAGAACCCCTACAGCCAAACATTGACGCTGCCCTCAAAACTATTGGCAGTTACGAGATCGAATCTGGACAGGTTGGTGCGGGAAGTACGGGAGACCTGGATACCGCAGCCTAAAGTCCCACTGATTGAATGGTTGCCGGAAAATATCAAACTGCCATCTGAGAATAGCGATAACGCAGGCTATTACCGCAACGATTATGTGCCTTATTTCTGGGGCGTAATGCACGCATTGGATAATCCAGTGTCGTGGATGGTGGTGATGCAAAAAGCTGCGCAGATTGGCTGGACGGTTCTTCTGGCCACCGATATCTGTAAATGTGCTGTTACCGAACCCGCTCGAATCCTGATGCTGTTCCCCAAGGATGAAAAGGGGCGGCTGTTTATGGATGAAAAGCTGGTGCCCATAATCGAAGGTTCGCCGGCAGTGAATCGGGTGATCGATGTTACCACTAGCCGCAAAGGCGGCAGCCGTTCAACGCGGAAGAAATTTCCCGGTGGTGAAGTGCGCACCATTGGCTCCAACTCAATTTCTAATGTGAAATCTACTTCAGCTCGTCGGGGCTATGTAGAAGAGCCAGACGATACCAACAAAGATGTCGGCGATCAGGGCGATTCCATTCGCCACCTGCGCGAACGCCTCAAGCGGATGCGCAATAAGAAATTAATTATCGGTGGCACGCCTGCGGTTGCTGATCTTTCCCAGGTGGAGCACTACACCAAACTTGGCACCATGCGCGTACTCCCAGTTACTTGCCATGATTGCGGTGAGTCCCATGTATTGGACTGGGAAAACGTCAGTTGGTTAGAGAAAGAGGGTGGCACTCCGCACCCGGTATTTGGTTTGAACCAACCAGAAACTGCAATTTACGGTTGCCCTAATTGTGGTAGTGAATGGGATGACTACCGCCGCCAGGCCAATATTTTGCAGACCTGCAGAACCGCCCTGGAAAATGGCGATGATTTTGCAGGTTGGGTAAAAACCCAATGTGGCGAAGACTTTGAGCTAGATGAGGTCGAACCGATAGAGACCTTTATGGAGCTATCGGAGCTTTATGTCTGTATCCCCGGTACCGGCCTTGCCGATGTGGTGCGGGATTTCCTTGAAGCCGAACACGAAGCAAAGAGCGGCGATGAATCTGCACGCATTGTTTTCCAGAACAACAAGCTGGGCAGGCCCTACCAGTATGCCGCCAGTCGCTTGCTAGACCACGAGGAACTTGAGAAAGCGGCAGAGGATTATCCTGAGCTAGTTTGTCCTGCAAGTGGTCTGCTGGTAACTGTCGGTATCGATGTGCAGCACGACCGACTTGCCATCACTATTCGCGTCTATGGTCGCAATGAAGAAAGCTGGCAGATGTACTGGGGTGAGATCGATGGCGATACCGCTGACAAGCAAGATGACTGCTGGGCAGCCCTGGATAAGTTGGTGTTCCAGAGTTTTAAGCACGAGCGCTTCGGCGAGATCCGCGCAGCGGCGGTAAGTATTGACTCTTCCGATGGCGGCACCAGTAACGCGGTTTATCACTGGGTGCGAACCCGCGATAAAAAATATCGCGGTGTGCTGGTGATGGCGATTAAGGGTGACAGTAACGATTTCGGCACTAAGGAAATATTCACACAGCCCAAGCAGGTCGATTTCAACAACCCTAAGCGCCGGACTAAAGCCGACCGCTACGGCGTAAAGGTCTATATCGTTGGCACCCACAAGGCCAAAGACCTAATTGCCAAGCGCCTGCTGGGCACCAGTGCCTATATGCACAGCTGCAAGCATGTGCGGCAGGACTACTGGGAGCAGGTCACCGCAGAGGTAAAAGCACCCAGTAAGAAAAACCGAGGCAGAGAAACCTGGCAGCAACGCCCCGGTAGACCCAATGAGGGCACGGATACTGAGGTCTATGCCTTACACGCAGCTCACGCCATGGGCATGCACAAGTACAACGAAAAAAAATGGTCAACCATCGAGTCCAGGTTGGGCCAGCGTACTTTGTTTAGTGAATCAGAATCTCCTCAAACACCTAAACAACCCAAGCCAACCCCGAAAAAGCCACGGCGGCCAGCACAATCTGCCGGCTCTCTATTGGATAGTTAAATGTCTAAAACCGCAGCTGAAATGGTCGACCTCTATATCGAGGCCGAGATAGACGTGCTCGCCGGTAAATCCACGGTAATCAATGGCCGCCAGTTTACTGCCGAGAACCTGCAGGAAATCCGTGCGGGGCGTCAGGAGTGGGAGCGCCGCGCAACTGCTGAAACCTTAAAGGCCGCCGGCAAACGCCCTGGGCCCGCCTACGCGAATTTTAATTGATGAATGAATTAGATTCTGTCATCGGGTTTTTTGCGCCCGAGGCTGCCTTGCGCCGTGTGCAAGCTCGTCGCGCCCTGGAGGTTGCCGCAGCCTATGAAGCTGCGCGACCCAGCCGGCTCAGAAAAAACCCCGGTGATAATCGCAGCGGGGATTTGGTGCTGGAAGGCAGTGTGGAAACCCTGCGCGGTCAGGCACGGCATTTGGAGCAAAACCACGATTTTGCTTTTGGCATTCTCACCACCTTGGTAAACAACATTGTTGGCCCGCGTGGCATCGATGTGGAATTCCAACCCAAGACCTGGGATGGCGATATCCACGATGATTTTGCCAGCCAAATGAATGATGCCCACAAGGAATGGGCAAGGCGCCCGGAATGTACTCGGCAGTTTAGCTGGGGGAAAACGCAGCGGCTTCTGTGTAATACCTGGCTGAGAGATGGTGAAACGCTGATGCGGCACCTGCAGGGCACAGTACCCGGATTAAAGCACCGCACCCCGGTGCCCTACACCATCGAATGCCTGGAGCCAGATTTCTTGCCGGTGGATTACAACGATCCCAGCAAGCGTATTGTTCAAGGGATTCAAAAATCTGCCTGGGGGGAGCCTTCAGGGTTTTGGCTATATGACGAACATCCAGGGGCTTCATTTAGCTGGCGTATGAAGCGCAGGCTCCACAGCGCTGAAAATATCGAGCACCTGAAATTTGTACGCAGGCTGCACCAAACCCGAGGGGTTTCCATCTTTGCAGCGGTAATGAATCGCCTTACTGATATTAAAGACTATGAAGAAAACGAGCGTGTCGCAGCCAAGATTGCATCAGCCATGGTTGGCTTTATTCAAAAGGGCAGCCCTACTGAGTACGAGCATGATGATAGTTGGGATGATGAAGGAAACCGCACCCTCGATATCCGTGCCGGTGCCATCTATGACGATCTACGCCCAGGAGAATCTGTCGGCACCATTCAAAGCAATCGCCCCAGCGGTCTGCTAACGCCATTTTTAGAAACCATGCAGCGCATGGCTGCCACCGGCACCATGGCCAGCTTTAGCAGCATTAGCAAAAACTACAACGGCACCTACAGCGCACAGCGCCAGGAGCTGGTAGAGCAATGGACAAACTACGAAACCCTCAGCCTGGAATTCTGTGAGGAAATCGTAGAACCGGCAACCCGGCGCTGGGTGCAGATGGGCTTACTGGCCGATGCTTTTAAGGTGCCGAGAGATGTCGATCCATCCACGTTAATGCACGTCGATTTTATTACCCCGGTTATGCCCTGGATTAATCCGGCACATGAAGCCAGCGCCGATGAAACGCTGCTGGAAAATGTTCTAGCCAGCCCACAGCAGACCATTCGCCGCCGAGGCAAGAAGCCGGACGATGTGGTTAAGCAGACCGCTGCCTGGCAGAGAAAGCTGCGAGAAAACAAGATCACCACCCCAACCAAACGCACTGCGGTTCCCGCAGAAAATACTGAGTCCGACTCTGAGTCTGAATAGGAAACCGCAATGCCTAAAAAATCTTGGTACAGCATTACCGCTGCTGCAAATACGAGTGAAGCTGATATTTATCTATATGACTACATCGGTTATTGGGATATGACCGCAAAAGATTTTGCACGAGATCTGAAAGCGCTTGGTGATGTCAGCAAGATCAATCTACACATCAACTGCCCCGGCGGTGATGTGTTCGACGGTACCGCCATTTACAACCTGCTCAAAGATCACGAGGCCAAGGTGGAAACCTGGATTGAAGGCATCGCAGCCAGTATGGGCAGTGTGATTGCCCTTGCTGGGGATACCGTCCATATTGCCGAAAATGCTTATTACATGGTGCATAACCCCAGTGTGGGTGTTCGTGGTGACAAGCGTGCCCTGGAAAAAGCCAAGAGCCTATTGGCAAAAATTAAAACCACCATGATTGGTTTGTATTCCTCACGCACCGGAATGTCGGATGAGGAAGTCAGCCAAGTGATGAATGACGAAACTTGGTATACCGGCGCTGAAGCGGTAGAGGCCGGCTTTGCTACCGATACCACCACAGCCATAGAAATGGCTGCAAGCTTCAGTGCCGATCATTTAAACCAATTCAAAAATACCCCTCAAGCTATTAGTGCATTGGTTATGCAGGGGCCCACTGAATTTAGATTCCCGTCTGCGGTTGCAGACAACCCAAGCCAAACCAAGGAGGCGCAAGCCATGCCAAAAACCACCTCCACCACGCTAGCTGCAACCGCTGCGCCCGAGGTTACCCCTGAAATGAAAGCGCAAATCGAAGCCGATGCCGTAACTCAGTTTGCAGCAGATGAGCAAAAACGCAAAGACGATATCAAGGCCGCATTTAAGGGCTTCGAAGCGCACAGTGCTGTGATGCAAGAATGTCTCAATGATATGCACTGCTCAGTGCAGGGGGCCAAAGACAAACTGCTCACTGCCCTGGGGAATCAAACCCCAACCCCAGTACAAAGCTACAGCGTAGTGGTGCAGGAAGGTGAGGGCATGAAACGGCTTAAGGCTGATGCTGAAAATGCCATTGCAGTGCGTGCCCTCGGTGAAAAGCGCACAGAGGGCAATGAACTCAGCGGCTACACCATGATGGAGATTGCCCGCTTTCTGATGCAGGCCCATGGGCAGAGCTTGTCCGGCCTGGATCGGATGGGTGTGGTCGCTGCAGCGTTCACCCATAGCTCTGGTGACTTCGCGACTGTCCTTGGAAATATTGCTAATAAATCCATACTGAAAGGCTATGAAGAAGCACAAGAGATCTTCCCGCGCTTTACTAGCGTCGGCAACCTCAGTGACTTTAAACTCACAACCCGCACGGACCTGGGCAGCTTCCCCTCACTGCGCAAAGTAGCAGCGGGGGCAGAATTTAAATATGTGAGTATCGGCGAGCGCGCCGAGACAGCCGCACTGGCTACTTATGGTGAACTCTTCTCTATTAACCGCCAAGCCATCATCAATGATGACCTCGGTGCATTTACCCGTATCCCACGGATGATGGGCCTCGCTGCCGTGCGCACGGTGGGAGATCTGGTATTTAGTATTCTGCTCAGCAACCCCAAAATGGCAGATGGAAAATCCCTGTTCCATGCGGATCATAAAAACCTAGCCAGCACTGCAACGATCAATACCGCGAGTATTGATGCCGCACGGGTCTTGATGGGAACGCAGAAGGATGGCGATGCAGTACTCAACACCCGGCCTAAGTTCCTCATCTGTGACATTGCCGATGAGGCGGCTGCAAAAGTTGCACTGGAATCTGAATTTGAAGTGGGCGCATCCACCACAAACAACACCACGCCGAACAGCGTGCGCAATATTGCCGAAGTGCTCTCTGATGCACGCCTCAGTGGCCACAAAGGTTGGTACCTCAATGCCGACCCAGTAGCGCACGATACTATCGAAGTGCTGTATCTGGATGGCCAGCAGGCCCCGGTCTTGGAAGAGCAAAAAGGCTGGAGTGTCGATGGGGTGGAATTCAAAGTCCGCCTGGATGCGGCAGCCAAAGCCTGGGACCCCAAAGGCATGGTGAAGACCCCCAAATCCAGCTAACCGTTAGCCCTAACAACATTCATTGAAGAGGCCGCATAGCGCGGCCTTTTTACTTTCAGTTACAAACCCAATTGAGGGAAAGAGAATGGCTACTAATTTTGTGCAAGACGGACGCATGCTGGATTACACCAATGGCACCAGTGCTGATATTACCTCTGGCCAAGTGGTACCGGTCGGCGCGGTGTTGGGTGTGGCGATGGATGATATTGCCGTGGGTGAGTCCGGCGTGATTGGTATTGATGGTGTATTCACCGTGCCCAAGGTATCTGCCGCAGAGATCAATCAAGGGGAAACCCTCACCTGGGCGGTTGCCTCCAAATCGTTTGATAACAACGCAGCCACCGCAACCACTGGCGATATCACCGGCGCGACGGCTTTTGCCGCTGAGGATGCGGGTTCCAGTGTTACCAGCTTCGCGGTCAAATTTACCGGCGTACCGGGCACCGTTAAATCCTAGGTGAATCATGGATCTGGACCAGAGAGCCGCAGAGCGCGCGTTTCGCAAGTGGGGCAAAGCCGCTACCTATGATGATGGTAGCGGCGGTGAACCTATTGATTGCTTGGTGATCTTTGAGCAGGAGATTGATGACTTCGATGATGAGGAGCGCGTGCGGGTGCCGCGTGTAGAGTTGAGTCTGCTGGTGAGTGAGGTGGGGACTTACAATTCAGAGGCTGTGGTTACCCTTGGTGGTGAGGAGTATAAGGTGCGTAAGCGGCTGGGAGATGATGGGGTTGTCCGGCGGGCTCTTGTAGATTGTGAAATTCCTAGTTGAGATATTGTAGCTGATAGTATCAGTTTGAATAATTACTGATGTGTAATTTAATCTTGAATGTTGTGGTACCATTCTGGGTTGATAATGTAAATGGACTTACGATGATTATTGCGAAAGGCTCCCCTTTAAGTCTGCTTCCTGATGATATCCATCCAAAGTTGCGCATACTATTTGATGGTATTCGTTATGCGATATATATGGCTGATGCAGCGTATAATAATTTGGATCATTTTCTTACAGTCTATCTAAGGTGTAATAAAAGTATTAAAACAAGTGCACTTGTTAATATTTTTTCAAATTCTTGGACGATAGTGGACTCTGTTCAAAGGGTTAGGCATATTCTAAAGACAATTCCAGAAATTAAGGACTTAAATCAAGTTGTTGAGTTCTGTGAAAAAATGACGCCCATTTATAATTTAAGAGCAGGGATTCAGCACCTTCCAGGAAAGGCGCAAAAATTAATAAGCGATAGGTGTTCTACTTGGGGGGCAGTAAGATGGGTTACAACAGAAAAAATCCATAGTGATAACACCCTTACTACTCATTTTGCTGCAGCTGGAAGTATCGATGAATTTAGTGATAAGTTTCTTGAAAATCCACTAGGGAAGGTTATTAACCCAGAGAAGCTTAATCAGCTTGTGAGCCTATTTGCTCATGGTGAAATTATTTATTTTGAGCCAGTGCTCGAAGAGTTGCAGGTGTTAACTGCATGGTTGGAGCAATATGTACAGGCTAAATATGATACATCAGCGTCTCTAGGTAGTGATTTATATATGGCTGCAGATGTGGTGTTTGAAGCGTAGAGTTAGCCCTTTCCATGTGAAACTTTATTAAAATAGTGCTGCTATTCATTATTGTGTTAGTTTTTTTACTATGTGTAGAAGCCAAATTTCAGGGGGTGAAATGAACTTAAAGACTGATGACCTTGATTCTTTCTTAGCAAGAAATAGAATCACAAAAGAAGATTGGGAGAAAGCAAGAATTGATGAGGGGTTATTGTTTTCGATATATGAAGATTATAAAAAGAATATTTCCAGTTTGAATGAGACTGCTGAGCTTTTAGCTAGGATACTGCAAGGATGCCCACAAGTTCATTCTGTGCGATGGAGAGTAAAAGATCCTGAACATTTGTTAGAGAAGATTGTAAGAAAGCGCGCTGCCGGTTCTGAAAAGTACCAGCAGATTGAACTGAATAATTATACTGAAGTGATAACGGATCTTGTTGGGGTTAGGGTTCTGCATTTGTTTAAAAGTGAATGGTTTGATATTCATTCATTTATTTTAAAGAATTGGACTCCTTTGGAAAATGTAAAAGCATATATTCGGCAAGGTGATGAAGGTGGAGTTGTAGAAAGCTACAAAGAAAATGGATGTGATGTGGAGTTGCATAGTTCAGGGTATCGCTCAGTGCACTACATCATCTCAACTCAGCCAACCTTAAGGAAGGTCGTTTCTGAAATACAGGTTCGTACTATTTTTGAAGAGGGATGGAGTGAGATTGACCACAAGGTAAGATATCCTAATTTTTCAGATGATAAGCTCATTTCATATTTTCTAACGATATTTAATCGTTTGGCTGGTAACGCTGATGAGATGGGAACGTTTGTAAAAGATTTAACTAAAGAATTATCACAACAGAAAGCTAGGCTTGTTGAATCTAATGCAAAGCACGAGGAGCGTCTTTCAAAAATTGAAGCCTTAGCAAATGAGCTCAAGCAGGAAAGGAAACAAAACAGAAATCATGCTGAAAAATTAAATGAGCTCACAGAAGAGATTCAAGAGTTGAGGAGTAGTGCTGCAGTTGCTACTACTTCTGTAGGAGATTTAATAGCAGGTATACATGGATTAGGTTTAGGCAATTCAGCAACTGAGCTACTTCAAACATCTTTAGCTGGTATGCCTGAAGTAGGTTTAGGCAATTCAGCAACTGAGCTACTTCAAACATCTTTAGCTGGTATGCCTGAAGTAGGTTTAGGCAATTCAGCAACTGAGCTATTACAAATACCTTCAGCTGATTTACCTGGGGTAGGTTTAGGCAATTCAGCAACTGAGCTGTTACAAATACCTTCAGCTGATTTACCTGGACTAGGTTTAGACAATTCAGCAACTGAGCTGTTACAAATACCTTCAGTTGATTTACCTGGAGTAGGTTTAGTCAATTCAGCAACTGAGCTGTTACAAATACCTTCAGCTGATTTACCTGGAGTAGGTTTAGGCAATCCAGCAACTGATCTACTACAAACATCTTCAGTTGGTATACCTGGGGTAGGTTTAGGCGATCCAGCGACTTATCTACTTCAAGCATCTTCAGTTGGTATACCTGGGGTAGGTTTAGGCGATCCAGCGACTTATCTGCTTCAAGCATCTTCAGTTGAAATACCTGGAGTAGGTTTAGGCAATACAACAGGTGATCTGCTTCAAGCATCCTCAGTTGGTATACCTGAAGTAGATTCAGCTGATAGTGAATCAGATAGTTAATTAGAATTCGCAAGCGCTAAGTTTCATTGCGCCGTTTTTATATATGTAGTGCTAACTCTTTTTGCACGAAAATACTATATTTTATGAGCGCCTGAGTTGGGTTTTAAATTCTAGAAATACGTATTTTCAAAATCTCTGGTTCTATCTCTCTATGAAAGGTAGAGAGTTCGAAAGGCACTTCTAAAGATTAAATAACAAACCCGCATCAGCGGGTTTTTTTATGCCCGAAATTCCTGGAGCGATCTCCAATGACCAAACGCATAACAATCCGCGATGCCACGCTAAACAAACTGAAAACCCTATCCAGCTACAACTTCCCCTCAGCCGGCAGCACTGAAGGTATCGAACGGGAAAAGCTGCCAGCTATCCTTGTGGGCTTTGCTACGGAACAAACAGAACAGGAATTCTCAGGCACCACCCGCCGGCTGGATCTCGTTGTAGCGGTGGTGGTGCATAGCCGGGGGGGTGTCTATTAACTGTTGGATAGGGCTGCGGCGGATGTTGAGGGCGTATTCAGCGCGCAAGCGGCTGTCGGATAATGGGGTTGTTTGGCGGGTGTTGGTGGATGGGTAGGGGGTGTTTTGTTTGCTCTTCTTAAAATGTTATAAATAGGCTTCCTTGTATGTATTGGACTCGCAATAAGTTGCTCGCTTGTGTGGCGGGCGTTATGTGTGTTCAATTTTTAATCGTTTAAATGTGGTAACTTACTGTCGATATGAAAAGGTTTTTTCTTGTTCTCATTTCACTTTCCATTTTGGGTTGTAATTCTGTCCTTGTAACGTATAAGCCACCTCAAAATAGTAATTTGACTAAATTGAAATTGCCAAAAGATGACAATACTTTATACAAGCTAGGTGAGCTAAACGAGAAAGGTTGTGCTGTCAACTTTAGAACTGTAAGGGCTGAAAGCTATTTGGATAGCGAAAATGTATATGTTCAAGCTAACAAAAGTATTGTGCTTCATGTGAATAAGTCAGGTAGAACAATCTGTAGAGGCACTGAGGCTATGAGCCTAGAGAGTAATAAACACTATGAAGCGGATATATTTCCATTTAGTCATTTTTGCCTCGTCTCCATCTACGAAATTACTGATGGTAAGAGAGGCGAAAAGGTAGAGAATGAGAGTCTTAACGGTTGTGTGAAAGAGTAAAGATTACTAATCACAACTCAATTTTTTATGAAAAAATTTATCAGAAAAGCCTGTAGCTTGATAACAGCGTTGCTTGTATTTGGGGTTTTGTGGGTTCACCTTTTGTCTAAGGATGCTTTTTTAGCCAATTTTAACAAGTGGTATTTCTACTCAACTGCTGTTTTGATGTCTGGGTGGGTGGTATCTATGGCAGGCCTTTTTGTAAACAAGCATTGGGCGTATTTTTTAGCCATAGCTGTACTGGTTTTACATCAAGTCACGCTAGTTATTTCGGGGGCGTGGCAATTAAACCAAGTGCCAATGCTTGTATTACCAGTGTTAATTTTGTGGTGGTTTAAAGGCAGCTCACCTTTAATAAGACGTTCAGTCTAGCGATATTTCTAGACGTTGGGCTGCTTCTGAGTTCCTGGCAAATGGTACTGCAAAACCCATTATAAACTGAAGTGGCGATTAGCTTCTTCTGAATGAACTGTTATGCATCTGAGAGAAATATGAAGAGTGTTATAAAAATTTTTTTCGCTTTTTTGTTGGCGAGCTGTGCTGCCCAAAATACAGAAAATGCCGACATTTTCGATTTTAAATTTGGGCTTCTTGTTGGTGGTTCAATGAATACACTTGATGTAGTTGAAAACCAATTTATTATTCCACACAGAGTGGCCACGGAGCTTCCATATTTTGGTTTCAAAATTAATCCTGGTCACTATGAACTGTACAGTGTGCAAACTATTATTTATTTTCCATCAGCGCCTAAATCTATATCCGGAAATCTTGAAGGTTCACCGGAGGACTATGCTGAAGGTATCAAATCTCGAGTTAATTTACATCAGGGTCGCTCAGTAATTGGTTATCGCCTCGAACCCGGCGACCCTTACGGAGACTATAAATTAGTCGTTTTAGTAAATGGCAGGCCTTGGCAAGAAGTTGATTACAAGATCGTGCCAGAAAGCGCTTAACAAACGGAGCCACTACATCGTAAGTATTAAACCCGCACCAGCGGGTTTTTTTATACCCAAAATTTATAGAACACACCCCAATGACCCAACGTATAACAATCCGCGATGCCGTACTGACCAAGCTGCAAACTCTATCCGGTTATACATTCCCGCCTCCTGGTACCACAGAAGAAATTGATACCAAAAAGCTGCCGGCCATTGTGGTTGGCTTTACAGTGGAGAACACCGAACACGAAATGCATAGAGATACCGAGCGGCAACTGGATCTGACGGTTGCTGCGGTGGTGAAAACTAGCGGCGATGTATATGCCGCGTTAGACCAGGCAGCGGCGGATATTGAAAGCGCCTTGCAGGATGCTTCTCTGGAGGATACCTGTGATTTGTTCCTGCTCAGCCAAACCGAGTTTGCGCTGGACCAGGATCACCCATTAGGTGAAGTGCGCTTGACGTATAGCGCCAAGTATTCCACTGAACCCCCAGACTTTTAACGAAACAACCCGATGAGGTTATGACTATGGCACAAGGTTATAAAACCAAGTTTTATCGCAGTGATGATGGCAGCTCCTATTCTCAAGTGGCGGGCATGTTGGATATTGAACCCGGTGAAGAGTCTCGTGGTTCGATTGATATGACTCCCATTGATGGCACCAGTGGCTATATGGACTATGACCCTTCGGGCTTGCGTGATCCCGGTGAAGTCTCTATTACCTTGATCTGGAAAGAGAACGATAGTGGCCAGCAGGCTCTACGTGCAGATTACGACTCCGATACCAACAAGCACTACAAGGTCGAATACCCTGAGGGTACTACCGTTGAGTTTCTTGGACATATTACCGGCTGGGGTAAGGCGGTACCTAAGGATGACAAGATTACTCGCACGGTTAAGTTCAAGATCTCTGGTAAGCCCTCGATAACAGCAGGTAGCTAGCCATGAATTTAGTTCCAGCCCCTATTTTAAAATCTGAAATAGTGTCTTTTGGCGAGCAAGAAGTAGAGCTATTTGAGCTGAGTGCTTATCACCGCTGTGAATACCTGCAGAAAACTACCGAGGACATCCCCTTGCCTCAAGGTGACGACGTTCCAAAAACCGAACTGGAATCCTTTGGCCAGCTTTGGGCTTTTCGTGCCGGGGAAGTGAGCAATAAGTTATTGCTGATTGCCTACGCAATTTGGATGAAGCCGGACTGTCAGGATTCGGTGGAGCAGATTCACCAAGGGCTTATCCGCAGTATCATTCCTGAATTGATCGATGTGCTCTATGTGCCTGCGGCTAAGCTATCTGGCCTTTTTGTAGAGATACCCGATGAGGGTGAGGGTAGCGATACGGAAGGTGAGGACAGAGAAAAAAAAGCTAGTGCCGGGCTTTTACTTTGCCCGGCAGCTCGCACGAGATTTTAATCGTCCCGACTATTTCAACATGTTGCGCTCGATGAGTTCTACCGAGTTTGACCACTGGTATGAATTCCACTCCGAGCGGCCCTTACAGACCGAAGTCCAGCAGTGGCAACTCGCCCATATCGCTGCCGGTACCCTGGGAGGCAAAGTCTCTCAATACCTACCTCAGACGCACAAACCTAAATCCGTACAGCAGCAAATCGCAATCTGGAACTCCATGAGTTAAGCAATGGCTAAACAAACATCCATGGCTACGATGGTGGCCAACTTGGAGCTGCGCTCCACTCAATATAAGCGGGAGATGGACCAAGCTTCTGCACGCAATAAAAAGCTAACCCGAGAAGTGAAGTCGACCAGTGCAGCGGGGGATATGTTCGGCCGCTCCATGCGAGGGGCTGTACAGGGTGTCGCCGCTATCGATGGTCCCTTGGGCGGTGTTTCTGGTCGAGTCGGTGCGCTTAATGGGTTGCTGACTAGTGGGAATTTGGCGTGGGCGTCCTTTGGTGTCGCGATCGCTGGTGTCACAGCCGTGATGTACAAAAGTATCCGCGCTGGTGAAGAAATGGAGCGGGGTCAACTCAAGATTGAGGCACTGCTGAAGGCGACCGGTAGTGCTAGTGGTCGAACTGCAGAGCAGCTGGATGAACAAGCCCGTTCAGTGGCCCGCGCAACCCTGGCTAGTGTTACTGGTATCCGTGAAGCCCAGGGCATATTGCTCACCTTTAAAGGTGTTCAAGGTCCGGTATTCGATGATGCTATTCGTCTCAGCCAGGATATGGCAGCGGTGATGGGAGGCGATGCAAAGAATGCGGCACTTCAGTTAGGTAAAGCGTTAGAGGAACCCTCAACCGGAATCACCGCACTGAAGCGTGCCGGGGTCAGTTTCACGGCTGCAGAAAAGGAGCAGATCAGGATTCTGGAGCAATCGGGACGTGTCGCCGAAGCTCAGCGCATGATTCTGTTAAAGCTTGAGCAGCAGGTGGGCGGTGCCGGTGCTGCTGAAGCGGGTGGTCTCACCGGTGCTACGGATTCCCTGGCGCAGTCCTGGCAGGAGTTTCTGGAGGGGCTGAGTGAAACTGCGAGCTCCACCGGTATTGCGACATCCGGTATTAATAAGTTAACCGGCGCCGTGGATACCCTGCGGCGCGGACTCGCGCCTACTGATGAGGAAAAACAGCGTACACAATTTGCTGAACTGCATAACCAGTATGTGTGGCATCAGCAAATGCTGGCCAAGGCAGAAGCCGAAGGCATTCAGGTTCAGGTCGAAATCCATCGCAACAGATCTGAAATGATACGCGGCCAACTTGCCGAGCTACAGAGTGAACAAATAGCCGCGCAGAAAAAGCGGCAGGATGAAGAGAGAAAAGCTGAAGAAGCCGCAGTAGCCGCGAGGGAGCAATCTGAGCGTGATCGTATAGCCCAACAGCGCGCAATGGCAGAGGAGGCGGGCACTGCTCAATTAATACAGCTGGATCAGTTCCTAGCTAATCAACAAGGCAAAATAAAGCTGGATCATGAACAGCGGCTCCAACAAATCGCTGGGTTGCAAGTTGCTGAGGAAGAGCTTACCAGGCGGGGATTTGAATCCATTGAAGCGCTACGCACGGAGTACGCTGATCGTGAGAAAGAGCGATTCCAAATGGCCCTGGCAGAAGAGCAGGCGCGCACAGCCAATGGTGAAGGCGAAGAGGGCCAGATCGGTGAGGATGGTCTAACGGAAGCAGAGCGCCAGCGCATGGTTGCCCGCTTGGAGACTTTACAGCTCTCCTGGCTTACCGAAATGGAGCAGCTACAAGTCCAACAGGATGAAGAGATGGCCCTGCTGGATCAAGCCTTTGCCAGCAAGTTAATTGCGCACGATACCTATGAGCGCAATCTCACCCTTTTAGAAAACCAACATCGAAAACAGCGCGAGAAGCTTGAGCAGGCCTCCAACAAAAGCAGACTTCAATTGTTTGTTTCTGGAGCCAGCCAAGTACTTTCTGCAGCAGCAGCCTATAACCAAAAAGCGGCAAAGACAGAGATGGCAATGGCTGTTTTCTCTACTGGGGTTTCCCTTGTTAAAAATATCGCAAAAGCCTCTGAAATTGGATACCCGCAAAATATTCCCATGATTCCCGGTGCTATTGGTCAGGGCATTCAAATCGCTGGAATGCTGTCTGACTTACAGGCGCCCAGCGGAGTTTCAGGCGGTGCTACCGCACCCAGTATTAGCACAACGGGTTCAGCCGTGGAGAGCCCCGGTGTGTCTGGTATTGATGAGGTAGTCGAAGGGGAAGCTCAACAGCCTGCTTCTCAAGTGATTATCCAGATTCAGGGAGATGTCGTTGGCGATAGCAGTGAACGATTTATAGAAGAAATTCAAACCAAGATGAATGAGGGAGAACTGGTGCTGTTCGATAAAAACAGCCGTCAAGCTCTAGAGCTTACTGGATAAAGGAGTAGCTCATGCTGACTCAATACACTCCAACTCGCTCACTAGTTGGTGATGGTAGTGATTTCCAGATTGAAGCCAAACTGAAGTGCTATGACAGCAGTGACCGACTTGAAGGTAAAGAACATAAAGCGCTCAGTGGGCAAAGCGGGTACACGGTCTATCGTATTGAAGAGGAATATGTTTGCCAGACAGTGCCTCTCAAACTTACTAGCGCAGAGTTAGTGCGTTGGCGTGAGTTTAAAAGAAGCTGCGCATTCGGTGAGTTCTTTACTTTCGATGCTTACGGGACGTCAGCGCTTGCTGATGCCCCCCAACAAGTGCAGTTCAAATTTAAATCCTTCAAAGAAAAGCGGCAGAAAGATGGTCGCTTTATCTTCTCGTTTACCACGGTTCAAGTGATTGCTTAATTATGCGTAACAACACTGAAATATTTGATTTGCATAACCAGGCTCCGCAGCGGCAATTGCGATTGGTGATTGAGATTGGCTATGACATGCCGCTCTATATCAGTAGTCATACGGATATTCCCGGGCTTCCTGCCAATGCGATTCTTGGGACCTTAAAGAAGTGCAGTTCCACCAGCAAAAAATTATTCCAGAGCAGGGGTTAGCACAGATAGGAGCAATCTCCTTTGAAGTAGTCGATATTGCCGCTCAGTTATTCTATGTACTGCGTGATGAGCTGGAGCAGGGGCGCGGTATTAAGGGATGTACAGTCCGCTTATATCAAGGTTTTGCTGGCCTTGCCTGGGAGGATTTTAGGCTTGAGCAGACTCAGATTGCTGAGGAGTCTATTTCTTACACGAACGGTATTTACCGTGTGCGTTGCCGGGATATTCAGCGGGAAATGCGCAGTGATATTTTTGTACTTAACAGTACGCGCTTAGCTGCTGACTTCTCTAAATCTGACGTTACTCTACAGGTTTACGATGCAAGCAGCTTCGAACCAAACCCGCACACTTCAGCCTATGGCGATGCCCCAAATCAATCAGTTCATTACCTGAAAATTAAATATTAGGATGGTTTCGAAATTGTTCGGGCTACCGGTAAACTGATAGTAGTTTTACTGGCTGTAGTCGAGGCCTGTTCGGTACTTATGCTCGTGACCATATACTCCCAGAAGACAGCGATGATGAAAGCGGGGTAGAAGTAGAAGAATTTGTCTACCTGGAAGGTCCAGGCCCTCAGCTGGCGTATGCGCTCCTTACTGGCGCTATCTTAGGTACCGATGATGCACTGCCCAGCAATTGGCATCTAGGGATAGATCCTAACTATGTGGTCCTCGATCAATTCGAAAATATAGGTTCAGACTGGTATAAACCCAGCGACCACTCCAAAGGTAAGATTTTAAGATTCGACGGACTCGAAGAAACGGATGGCAAGAAGTTTATCGAGACTGAAATCAATCTGCTGCTCGGTGCATTTATGCCAGTTAATGCTGCCGGCCAGTTGGGGTTTCGTCGTATGGCTGGAGTACTCGCCGACTCTGGAAGTGTAGCGACAATTGGTCCTGATGATGTTACCAGCCTTGGTGAGCTGAAATATAGCTTGGCAGGTGTGCGGAATGTATTTTCTGTTGAATGGAGTTGGTTTGAGCAGCCTGGATTTGATGGCAAGTATCTGCGTACAAACCACGTACTTGATGCTGATTCAATCGCTGTTCATGGTGAGGCAAAACAGCATACCTTGGCATTTAGAGGGCTCCATAATTCACGCCACACCTACACTACGATTAAAAACACTTTTGATGCGCTTAGGGATCGCTTTGCCGGCCCTCCATTGAGCCTGCGCCTAGGCCTACTCCCAAGTAAGAATGACCTGGAAGTAGGGGATATAGTGCTGGTGAGTTTACCCCAGCTGCGCGATCACTCGATTCGAGGGGATCGCCCCTATGAATTTAACTTCACCAGTGATAACGAGGGCTGGATACCTCGTGATGGTATTACCACCTCCATTGTGGATGATGGAGTACTGGCGGTTAATGTCGTTGGGGAGAATCCCTGGATTAGCCGCAGTTTCTCCCCCACTTTTCCTGGTGTGGATCTGCCCTATATAAAGTTGCGCATTCGTCGCACCAGTGATGAGCCGATCGCTGCAGGTACAGGCAGTAAACTGTTTTTCAAACACACCGGAAGTAGCAGTTATTTTTCAGCGGGCGCGGATGAAATGCTCGATCTTATCGAGCGGATGAACAGTGTTAAAGATGAGTGGCAAGAATTTGTATTGGATCTATCCCAGGAGGACGACTGGACCGGCGGTGATATCGAGCTAATCCGCATCGATATTGGCCATGACCACACTGCAGACTATAGCTATGAGCTGGATTACATCCGGCTACTTCCTGCTTTAGGGATGGATGAATACAGCTTAGATCGGGCTATGGAGGTTCAGAGAGTCAGTATTAACCAAGTGACGGGCGCGGTCAGTGTTGACCTGTTCGGAAGCTACCAACCTGCCGGCATGGTTGCGGATCAATCCGAGAGCACCAGTGCCGAACTGCCAGATGAGTGGTATGAGAGTAAGGGCACCGCAATGGCGGCTGCTGGCCTCAGCATTGATACCAGCGGTTTATTAAGTGCCGACGGTCTATTAACTGGTGACACTAGCAGCCGAGTGATTTATTTCCATACCGGCGACCTCACAACTCCAGCAGGGCGAACCCTTGCTGTTAGTGACAATGTTGAGATGCATGTTCGCGGTGTTTTGCAGATTGAGGGGGAACTGCGCGGAGTTCCAAGTACTAGCAATGCAGGGTTTTTAGGCTCTTGTTGCGGTGGTTCGGGTAAGTTATCGGGCAAAGATCCTTATTCTAGCTAGGCTTCAAAGGCTTGCCGTGGCCAAGTGGTTACCGGCCGCAACAAAGTAATACCGCAGTTCAATATTGAAAACTATGGTGGTGATTTACAGGGTATTCCCGATGACCTGCGGGGAAGCGGTGGTGCAAAGGGTGGGGCTTCTTACTACTACCAATCCGGGGACAGGGTTTATGCATACAGCGGAATAGGGGGAGAAGGTGGCGATGGTGGTGCGGGGATAGTGGTTATTGCTCGCGGCATAGCACTTGGTGTTAGCGGCAAAATAGATAACTCTGGCGAAGATGGCGATCAAGGCACAAAGTTATCCGGCACTCCTGGAGACTATGGTGGAAGCGGTGGCGGCGGTGCACCGGGTGGAGTTGTTCTTTTAGTGGACGGCACTGATAACCCGATGCCGGTGCTTACCAATAGCAAAATCATTGCCTGCTATGGCGATAGTCCGGATAGTCCCGGGCGCGCAGGGTTGGGGAGCACCTGTCTAGGTACCAACGCTGTGCGCCTGCTGTTTGTGCCCAAATCCCGTATTGCTTACCCGGATCATGGAGATCCTGCACTCGACCCAGGTCTTCAAGCCGCGCTAGATGCAGCAGAAGAAGCTGCGCAGGACGCAGAGGCTGGGCTTGAAGATCTCGGCAATATCTCTGCCGGTGGTGTACTTCACAAGAAGGAAAAGCTGCAGCTGATCCGCGAATATAACCAGTTGGTCAATGAGCAAACCGAATTAGATACGCTGGCCAGTAATTTCGGCACTGCGCTCGATGCGGAGCGTGCAGCATTTACGAATGCCTTAACGGCGCTGACTAGTTACCTGAAGGGATTGGTGCCGGCATGGGATAGTCGCCAGGATGATACCTCAGTCAGTCGCACTATTTTCGATAGCAACTGGAAATATGCCGACGGAACTCGCCGGATATTGTTGAATAAGATTTCAGAGCGGGCAGCAGAAGGGGCGCTATTAGCAGGAAAGGGCACCAACTTACTCCCGGCAAGTTTGTCGTTATTTTCGGGCTATGCCCTGCCGCTATTCCACGGCAGTGCGCGTTATAGCTTATCGATCGCCACCGTCACCAGTCCGCCAAATCCGCGCTGCTTACATGCCGGCTTTACTGGTTCAGCTGGCGAAGGGATGTGGTTTAATTTTCGACATTATGAAGGCCAGAAGGTTTTTGCAGTGGAGGAAGGCAAAACTTACATTGTCTCCGCTTGGAGTCGTACAGAATCCCAGGAGATTGATGTGCGCTTCGAACTTCGAGGGGCCGATGATAACTCTAACCTTGGTCTTAGCTCCTATGTGGCTTACGGCAACTCTTTTGGAACTCGAAAAACCTGGATCGTTACAGCAATTGGTACCGGATATTCCTATTTGCGTGTGGCCGCAATCAATTTAAATGCAGGGGAATATCTGCGTTTTGACTGCTTAATGATAGAGGCGGCGATAGGGAATCAAACAGAGCCAAGCGATTATTCCAGACCAAGCGGAAATTATACCGACCCTGAAACCGGAATTGTGTTTGACCAGCGCGGCTTGCCGCAGAACATGAGCAGCATTGCAAGCCTGCCAACTAGCAGCACAGTTCTCGCAGCTTCTGATGATGGTTCCTCTGCGAAAATCTCAATCTCTGCGCATACGGTTCAGTATGCAGGCTTTACTGTTAATTATAATAGTGGGTCAATCACCGGTCTGAATTTCTCAAGCACCTACTACATCTACGCTGATGATGAAGGTTACTTAGGTGGTAGCTCAACCTATTACGCGGTCACTGATATCTCAAAGCTAGCAGCAGAAAGAGCACGCCGACCGGTAGGAACAGTCACCACTCCCTCGGACGGTGGGAGCACGAAAACCCCTACCAACCCTTATTGCGTGGACTACGAGACCGTATTACCGGATGGCCGGTATGTGCGAGACCTGCAACCAGGAGATTTGGTCGAGTGTATTGATATGTATACTGGCGAACGCGGTGAGTTTCCACTGAGTGCAATGGGTGAAGGCGAGGAAGAGTGTTATAGCCTGCGCACTCCCGAAGGTGCCGAGATATGGCAGTCAAAGTCTACCCTTATGGATTTACCGGACGGCTCCATAGCGTATACCTCAGGAATGCTAGGCAAGCCGGTGTACGTACTTAGCAATGGCTCCGCCCAAGTGTCTGTGGTTTCTGAGCTGCAAAAGCTCGGTGTACGCTGGGTACTAAAGCCCGACTTTGGCAATCGTATGTTTTTCGCCGGCCGTAAATCAGACCTAACCATCGCGACCCATAACGCAATCTATAAACCTTGAGGAGAGTACAGTGCCCAGCTTTTCACCGAAAACTATTGATAGCCTTGAGGCTTGGCTGTTTGCTTACACCATCGATGACGGTCATAGCGCCGGAACTATTGTGCGAGCAACCATTACTCAAAAAACAGAGCCCGCGAACGCCGAAGCCTGGGCTGTGGCCGTGCTCAAGTGCGTTATTGCCGTAATTGATAGCCAGAATAATGTGAAGATTGATACGGCTGGCGATTATATGGATACGGTTTATGTCACTACTAAGACGTTAACCACGGATTCTGGCCAGACCGTGAGCGCTGTTGATGTGGCCGCAGGTTTAGTGTCTGACTGTATTGTTGAAGTGGCCAATCGGCTTGCTGTGCATAGCTCTATTGCGGCTATGGCGATCCCTAGCGGGTGACTAAAACAGTTAGCGACTAACCGCCCGGAGTTATTGCTGATGGTTGTCGGGGGTGTAGGCATAAACTTGACTGAAGTGTTTACGCAATTTTTATTCGGGTGAAAATATTTATTAGGATAACCAGATTAATTAGTAGGGTCGCCTTTAGTTTTTATTGGACCTGGTACGGCTAGAGAGAAAAAAATATTGTAGGAATGTGAAAAGGTAAAATACAATGCTTCGGGCAGTTTTAGCTTGGCAAACCGATAAAATTTTCTCTCAGATTAAAACTACCAAGACATTTGGTAAATACTTTATTGTCAAGGAACTGGTTTTACTTTACCAAGATTCAACTCAAAAAACTGTCTGAATTAAGTTGTGTTTCATAATGTATGTAATGGATTTTAATTTTGAAAAAATGACTACAAATTCCCCTCTGCACAGGGATGTGTTGAAAAATTCTATCGCTGGTATCACATTAATCTGCATATCGGCATTGGTCCAAGCAGAGACAATTAGTACAAAAATAGACCTAGGTGAACCGTTCCCCTTTAGGATGGAAGATGGAATCAAACATGCAGTAAATTTAGATGTTGATTATCAATTCGATGCCATTAATGAAGTTTGTATTAGTGGTAAGGTTGATAATGGAACTGCTACATCAGTATCTTATTCAACTCAAAGTGAACCTACAGGGCCTTTCACTTTGCCTAATTTTGTAGTGTATGCGCAGATGCTTGCTAAGAGTATAGATGCTCCAACACCGGAAAACCCCAACCCTGTACCACAGCTTCAAAAAAGCATAAATTTCTGTGGGGATGAAAATAGTGTCTTGGCAAAGAATTTTCTCGATGGAGAAGGTGAGTTTACGTATCATGTATCCGGTGGTTATGTAGATTTCTGGGATTTTGAATTGGTTGTAGAGGGTGATGTCTCTGACATTCAGTTGGCGATTGTACTTGACGAACCTGCTGAATTTTTAGTTCCCTCCTACGGAGAAAGAGTCAATTATGATGCGAATATTCGTAATTTAGATTCTTCGAAATCGCTGGTTACACTTGAGCAATGGAGTGTACTCACTCTACCCAACGGGGATAATTATCCCATTCATAAGTCAAGGGATGTAGTGTTAAATTATTCTGAGGCGAAAGATTACACTAGAAATTATCTAAACATACCTGCTTGGTTCGAAGCTGGGGATTATGAGCTAATTTGGTATGTAGCTGATCCAAACACCGGTAATCGAGTGAAAGATAGTCTGTATTTTACAAAGAGTGCTGACTAAGTTTTAAGCTGCTGGCAAGCTGGGACGCTATTTTGCCCCAGCTCTCCTATTCAGGTTACATAATTGGCGATACCGAGAGGGTGAGCAAGAGCTGTCGTTGGTGAGACCTCAAAAAATAGCTTAGCTAAAAGTGATTTCACAACCTCCTACTGATCCGTATTGCGTTGCAGAGGCTCATGGCTGAGAGAAGGGTTATTGGCAAGATAACTGTAAGCTGGTTGCTCGACTGTTGTGGGTAAATCAGCCGCATTTCTATGCCTAGCCTAAACTTAGGTATTATTTTCCGATCAATCCCCCTCCCAAAAAAACAGTCAAGAATCCGTTTTCCGGAATAACTTTTTAATGGATAGAAGTTCGCCCAGCATTACGGAAAAAATGTTTAACAGTTTTCCTGAAAGTGGTTTTTTACAGACACCCGGATTGCCGGGTTTTTGTGAAATGCATTTCGGGGAGGTATGGCGGCCTGTAAAGACATAGCCGCCATAAGGCGAGGCTACCGCAGGGAACCCAGGGCGGGCCACTCAATTGCATCCAGATCCTGACCACTGGCCACTCTATCCCTTTGGGCTGCACGTTGTGCAGCTTCTTCGGCTCTACGTTGTGAAGCCTCTTGAGCTTCCCTTAGTTCAGCGTAGTACCCGTCAGGCCCGACGGGACTGCCATCATAAAGCCATTGCATACAGTTGCGACAGATATGGACTCTATGGCTACCATGGCGGGCATGTTCCGCATTAATCGTCATATCAGATAACCGAACTCTTTGCAAAAGAAGCTGAATAACGGCATTGGCTTCTGCGCAGAAAAAAGGCGACCTACCCTCTCTATTATTATTTCTTTCGATCCAATTTAGCTAAGCGTCAAAGGTCTTAGCATCCTCTTGTATGCCGGGTGCCCCTGACTGGCATAACCCGTTGAAGTTGCGCATTAGACTGGAACTCCAACCACTTTTGCCACTGACACTGACTGTTTTTCCGCTTTGATTTACTCCTGTTCCCTTTACCCAAGCCATAACTTTGCATCCCTTTTATTGGTTGTTTATGTGGGCATTAGGCAGTATGGCGCCTATATTAATATTTATTGTCGCTATACATAAATAATCTGGTTTTTAATTCTATATACCCAGCCTTTTTAAATTTCATCGACGGGTGTTGGCCCGTTTTTGGGTAAATCAGCCGTGTTTCTATGCTTAGCCTAAACTAAGGTATTATTTTTAGGTCGATTATCCCCCAAGCAGTCAAGCGCCCAGCGCCAGCCGCCTGGCCCAGATAAAGCGGATTTTCGTGCTTTTAGCTTAAATTTTCTGTATTCTCGATATTACTAAACATTGGATATCTCAGGCTTTACAATTCTTTTTAGGTATAACATCTTAAGCCCTTGCTGCCTTGAAAAACAGAACGAACAGTTGTGCAATCACTGGTTAACAGCCGCGCAAGTACTGAGGAGGCAGGATTATATTCTGTATGATGGTAAGATCTCTTACGAATCATGAATTTTAGTAAAGAAATAATGTGTGCTTCATAAGTATTGATAAACAACGAATTCCAATAGAGAGCGCCAGCCTTAGTATATTTCTTTGGTCTGAACGTGTGAACATCCAGACTGGAGAGTGGTGTGACGATGCCATGGTCAGCGTAACATACGATTTTGAAATTACAGTTGGCAAAAATTCGGGTGAGGATGGTGCTTTAGCGCCAAGTTGTAGTTTGTGTTTTCTGTCAGAAGATGAGCGTGAGATCAAACATCTTCCGTTAGTGAAAAATTCAAAACCCTATTGCTTCAATCTTCAAAAGCCAAGCTCGTGGGATGCATTTTGGGGAAATGATTTTTGGGATTTAGAAAATAATCGCATGACAGTGAAAAGCTTTGATGGAAAAAGCGCTGAATTTTGCTGGGAAGCCGAATACGGTGAGGTTGAAGGGCGGCACACGTTTCTATTTGAGGGGCTAGTGCATTTCGATCATATACTAGTGAGGGCGCATACCGAAGGGGATATTGAAGCTGCTATTTCTCAAACCTGGAGCCCCGAATTTTTACGTGATCAACTATTACTGGTTAATAAGAAAATTGATCCAGAGCTATCTCAAGAAAACTGGTTGGCAAAGTACAAGCTTCTGGAAAATTCGGCGTGATCGAATGCGCTTGCGGTAAATTACAAGGTAATACGCATATATTCATCACTGCGATGTGATCATCTGTATTTGCTCTATCACGATGCACTTTGTGTGACCCCTCTAAACAGTATAGAGGGGTTACCATGCGCCTAACTCTTAACTACTGCTCGTCTGGTTGTTTCGAGGCTTAAGCCAGTACCAACGAATACGACCGCCACGAATGGCTTCCATGCTGGTCTGATACTGACCGAGACTGCCAGAGCACCCGCCATGAGCTGCAGGTTCAATTCTCCCGGGCTCCAGTAACCTTCACCAATAAAAAGCGGCACGCTTTAGCCGTAGAATCTTTCTCTGCAAAAAAACTGCATGATGTTCATTCATCATAAAATTGAACGATCGTCTCATTTTAAAGAAGAACCTTACTCAGTTCATACACTTGTTAAGATACTGGGGCTTATAGTGTGACACACCGGTGCCATTTTCGGGGGTGTGACATTACAGGAGTACCAGGTTGATTTTGTGGTGTAACAATTGCTTTGAATTTGATGGGTCGGTCTATGGCCTGATTTAACAGAGTGGGGTAAGTTATGCATTCATTACTGGATAACAATACTAGGCTAGGAGGCCGCTATGGGATTTGGTGGAATTAGTATCTGGCAATTGATCGTAATATTGTTTTTTATAGTGCCAATAGTGCATGTACTTATTTCCAGTCGCTCTCATGGTGGAGCAAAAGTGGGCTGGTTCTTCGGGGTTTTTTTCTTTTCCTGGTTGGTCTATATTGTCTTTCTGATAGTGACTCAGCCATTGAAGGACACTAAGACTAAGTTGGCAAGTGGCGAACAATAGTTAACCATTTTTCTGACAAATAACTGGCTTTAGGTAACATAAGACAGAGAAAAGACTAGCAGTTATAAGGAGTTCAGTGTGCCTGAGCATCGTAGAGCATCCCCCCATACCCAACGGATGACACACGGTTAATAAAGCAGCTTGTCAGGTGTGCAATTTCAGAATTGTTCCAGCAGGGGCATAGGTTCCTGAAAACCGGGGTAGGGCTGGTAGAGCTTACCCCTCTCTCACTGGGCCAAGGTGATATGTTCACAGCAGGCCAGCCAATACGATCAGGCGAGACCATGTAGGCCATCGATCAGATTAACCAGAGGTTTGGTGGGGCACCTTGTTTCTGGGAGCTGAAGATATCAACAAGAAGTGGAAGATGCGGCAAGAGCATCGCTCACCGGCTTATACAACGCAGTGGGCTGATTTGCCTCGGGTGGTGACTTTGACTGGCTTGCCAGAGAATGGATCTAAGAGCTTGCCACCTAAAGCTGGGTTTGTTTTGTGGTGGCATGCTTAAGATAGGTGAATTTGCACTTATAATGTGGCCAGTTCCTCCCATTTTGAAACGTCCCACCACCGCTTTGCTATGGCACTGGTAGAGGGTGCAACAAAGCAAGTAGTTGTTCCTAGCTTGGTTGATTGAATCCCATACTCAATTTTTTTCCTATTGAAAAAAAACTTAGCTGCCTTCTTTCCGTTGAAGCAGAGTAATTTGGGATTAAAATGGTTAATTTTTGATTTAAAGTTTGCAAGGTCGACCTCGCCAAAGTTGATTTTCTGATCCATTCCAGATTGCGATTTTACTAAGTCAGTTAGACCTATCTGGTATTCAAGAAGCTTGTTGAATTGATCGGGACACAAAAGAATATTGGTTAGCCCTGTAGAATACAGAACCTTCCACAATTGGTTGCCCTGGCCAGCATAATACTGACCGGCTTTTGCTGATCTCGTTCCTGCAGCTGTACCGCATATGACTATATTTAAGTTTTTTTCTAGTAAGTCTGGAAGCATTATTCTTAACTATGGCCACGTGCATAGGTGAAGTATAGTGTGACGATTGTGTTGGCTCTTTTTCTCTATTTTTTTTATAGATCAAAAGAATTTCAAGATTAAAGGTTATTGATGTACAACCGAAAAGGCGTAGTTGTGAAGGTAGCAAGCTAGTGGTTGTACCCTTTCAACAGATATTTTCTTACAGTGTTTTTTTGTTTCCTTTATTGTTTCATCGATTTTTTTTACATAAGATCCATTTTTGAAAATATCAATGTTTACTCGACTCCCACCAAAAGTTATCCCAATATATATAATATTGTTCCATTGTGTCGGTCCATCGGTTACGACATGGATATGAGGGTACTCATCGCACCTGTATTCATCTACACCTTGGTCGTCCAAGTCGTCGTCACAACGAATATAGAAATTACTACTATTTCCTCGCAGCATTTGTGTACCAAGTTTTCTAACCTTAGGCATAAATAGCTCCATTAAGTAAAATGTTGGGTCTTTATTGATACCTAAAACACTAAGATTTTAGTGGCTGATGAGCTTATATTTTCAAGTCAATGAGACAACATACTATGTATTTACTCGCTCAATATCTATAGCAATTGGAAACGCAAAATTTATTCGACGATTCCTGTTCCTGTTCCGTTGTCACTATTTAATTTGGATATTCACGCCAACCGGCCACCATTCCCATTTTCCGTTATTTATCTTTAGAGGTAGGAACTTGTTAGGTTTAAGATCCTTTCCTACCACTTTGTATAAGTTTCGGTTTGCTCTATCAGGTCATGTATTTCGCATACTTCGCTCCATGAGCCCAACTACTAAAGTCGCAGCACAATTGTGCAGACACTATACCCTACGACAATACGTGAATAATCGTGCGGCTGGTGAGTAAAGCTGTTGCTGGCCTGTACCAGTCAGGGTGCCGCATTATGAAAGCAGGAGTAGAGCTTGTTGGGATTATCCCGTGCGCTAGGGCTGGGTGATCTATTCACGCTAGGCCAATCGGCAAGGGCCAGGGAGACTATGCAAGCCATCGATAGCATCAACCGCAAGTTTGGCCGGGGGACTGTGGGCTGAAGGTATCCAGAAGAAATGGAAGATGCGGCAGAAGCATCGCTCTCCGGCCTATACAACTGAGTGGGATCAACTGACGGTGATTACAGCCTAGTTACTGTGTAGCCATACAGTTTCTACGTGTGCAAAAAATTGAGTAGCTGAGTAATCACGGGGTTGTAGGAGGTGTGAGCTGCCTTACCATTTACGCATAGGTGATTGTAACTCTATGATTATTATACGTTTTTATATCTGATTGTGGCTCCTGAGGTCGCGGGTTCGATCCCCGTCGGCCACCCCAGATTCTTCCTTGTTTATTAAGGACTTACAAACTCGCCTATGCGGATTTTTTCGCTTCTGTCTTGGTGTGGTAATTTGGGCCTTAATCTATATTAAAGCTTTGTTTCTCGGTATCTCGTTAAAAAGATTCAAATATGCGTTAGGTGGGTATACTGTGGCCGATCATAGAGCTTTTGGGTACGGTGGGAGGTAGTGATGTAGTGGTCTAATCCTTCCGGACACTTCGCTAAGATGGTAAAACTACCAAGCGAGGTGAAGTATGACAACAAAAGGTACACGTCGGCATTTCAAGCCGGAATTTAAGAAAGACGCCGTAGCGCTAGTCTCTGAGCAAGGGTATTCAATTTCTAAAGCAGCAGAGGCTGTAGGAACAACAGCCAATAACCTGCGACGCTGGATAAAGGAACTGAAGCAGGAAGAAGACGGTGTGAGGTTGGATGTAGGTGAGCGCGCAGAATTAGAGCGATTACGATGTGAAAATAAGCAGTTGCGGATGGAGAAAGAAATCCTAAAAAAGGCCAGCGCCTTCTTTGCGAAAGAAATGAAATAAAGTACAGCTTTATTGAAAAACAGCAAGGCAGCTTTCCTGTTAGGGTGCTCTGCCGGGTAATGCAGGTAAGTAAGTCTGGTTATTACGATTGGTGTTGCCGTGGTAATAGCTCAATAGATGCTCAAACATGGCAACTATGCCATCGTTTGAAGGCCCTATTTGCAGAATCTAGACAGAGTCTCGGAAGTCGTCGGTTAATGAAGCTGTTACGTAAAGAAGGCTTTGAAGTCGGGCGCTATCGAGTCCGCAAGCTCATGAAAAAGCTAGGCTTGGCAGTAAAGCGCAAGAAGCGATTTACACTGACGACAGACAGTAAACATCACCTGCCTGTCGCAGAGAACCTTCTGAATAGGGAGTTCTCACCGAGTGCTAAAAATCAAGTTTGGACGACTGATATTACATATATTTGGACTTCGCAGGGCTGGCTGTACTTGGAGGTAGTGATTGATCTCTATTCGCGCCGGATTGTTGGTTGGCATCTAGATCGCAAGATGGAAACGGCCCTGGTAACTCGTGCGTTGATGATGGCTGTCAATTTGCGTACGCCCCCAAAAGGTCTCCTGCATCACTCTGATCGTGGCAGTCAGTATGCCAGCCATACCTACCAAATGTTATTGAGTCAGCAGGGGATGGTGTGTTCAATGAGCCGTAAGGGAAATTGTTGGGACAACGCACCGACTGAACGTTTCTTCAGCAGCCTGAAGCGGGAGTGGTTAACGGGAAACCTCTATCCGACAAGGGAGGATGCGGTAGCAGATGTAAGAGCCTATATTGCTTATTACAACTCACGCAGAATACATACAACACTGGGAGATCTAGCCCCTATCGAATTTGAGGAATGTGCTTAAAGAAGTGTCCGGCTGGAGTTGACCACAACATGAAGAGTAGTAGATAGAATTTTTTGTCAAGAGAGAGGCTGGGAAGAAGTTCAACTGATCCTACTCCCTTTTGTCATACGACGTGAAGGTTTTTTATGAGTAGCTTGGAGGCAAGCTGGTTATCCAACTTCAAATAGAAACTTCTAACCGCTGTTTCTATGCTGCTTTCGCTCCAAAGCCTTCACTTGTGGCTCGTTGAGGGTGAGTCCCTTCTCCACCTTAGCCCCAAGTTCTTTTAATCTAAGTTTAAAATTTTTTTAGTCTGATCTTAGTCAAATGCTTCGAACGCCACGAGGACAGACAAGTGAACTGCGTTTACGCAGTTCACTGAAGACTCGAATCTGTCGGGGGGGGCTCCTAGAGGAGGGCATAAGTCAAGGCTGTTTTTTCAATGGCTGTGTCTACGCCGCGAGTTGAAACGGTGTACAAAGAGTCTCTCGATACATCCAGAATCGTGTCAGCTTTGGATATATTGCCGAGTTATTTTACTGGATTGAGCTTTGGATTTTTTGTTTGATAATGCGATTATTAGTATGGATCATCGGGTTTATCTTTGGTTTTAGGTCTAGGTTCCAGCAGCAAAACCGATAAACACCTCCTTTTTATAGGGTATTTCAGGTTAATATTGAATTAGTACATGTAAGTGGTTCTTCATGAAATTTCCGCTTCATCGAGATACACCTATGGTCAGCACAGTTTAACTACTAGTGCTATAAATTTTTATAAGCTTGGATACTCCTGTGTCGAAGTTATCCTTCCGAATTATATGAGTAGCTTTAAGATCGGAGTAATTTCTTCTTTATACTTGCTGCTATTCGTAATTTTGGGTAGCGATACCCGCAGAATTGATAGCGCACAAGTATTGCTGGAAAGTAAGAACTTCTTTATTTACTGAATAGCCACATAGGTATCTGATATTCGATACTGCTAATAAATGTGCGAGGGTTTGCGAGCCTACTTTACGCGGGCTCACAAGCTGGCTGAATACTATTTAACAAAACTCAGTTACAGCCTTCATCATTGATTTGGCAGATTGTTTCGGGTAGTCATTGATTTCACTCTCAATCACATTTCCATCGATAATATTAAAAATTCTTGCCTTATCAGTTCTCTTGTCGAATATCTGTGCCCAGTGAGTAAATTGATCAGTTTTGGCAATCTGTTCTATCTCTTTGTAGGCGTCTTCCTCATTGTGAAATGATCGCTTGAAGTCCTTTATTCCACCCATAAGTAAGTTATAAGTACCTGTAAATAATGCGTATCTTTCCATGGGATTCTCCAAATTTATAAATCTGGGCTCCGAGTCGGTAACCTTAGGTAGTTGCTGTCGGCTAAATACGCCGAAGCGCGGTTAGCTAATTTCCCGGCTAAAAGTATGTTTTATCTTTTATAAAACATACATGCTAACCATGCACTCTAATTTAACCCTTTTGTTTATGTATAGAAGCTTAACCATTACATGCATTTGCATTTTGAGGAGAGTTTTTGTCGTGATCTGCAACATGTTTGCATAAGAATAATAGGTCTAAATTGCTCTAGGCTTTATATTGTTCGATATATTTTTATTTTTTCCTGCCTGTATAGATGAAGGGGGAGGATTTTCAGGTCCTCTCGACCGCTCTTAACCTTCCTGGCTTGATCTAAATATATTGTTTTAGTTTAAAGGATAGAATTTCCAACCTAGAAGCTTGATCGATATGTCCTTAATTGATAATGGAGGCTTTGTTTAGTTAATGAATTTGGTGGCGATATTTTCTAGATTTGTGCATTGGTACTTAATATTTAAATGTATGATATTGCTTAAAATAGATGGGTGCATTTAGAGTGGGTTATCAATCAGATTTAAGTGCTTTAATGGTTGATTCTTTGGTTGGGTATACGTGAACAAAAAGAGCCTTGAAGGCTGTAAGAGTTACTTTTGTATCTTTTATATAGTTTAAATAGGTTAAATGAGTCAATTCGTGCTTTGTATGTGAGAGAAATATTATACCTAATACTATTTCTCTGTAATATCTATTTTGGATTGGCTTTTGTTTGTGTCTGAGCAATAGCTCTTCTCTTAAAACATAGGAAACTTCTAAATGAACAACGTGCTCAAGATTGTTACTTGTCTGGTTTTATCTATGATGGCTTACAATAAGGTTTTGGCTATTGATATCCTTGCTCACAGAGGAGCTTCTGGTGAGTACCCTCAAAGTACCACCCTGGCTTTTGATATGGCATTGGAACAGGGGGCAGATATTCTAGAGTTGGATATACATTTGTCAAAAGATCAGTTTATTATTATCAATCACGATGCAGACCTTAAAAAAAATGCAGGTGTCTCGGATAAAATAGAAGATTTGACTTTGGGAGAAATAAAAGCATTGGATGCTGGATATGAGTTTACCCTAGATAATGGTGATAGTTACCCATTCCGAAACCAAGGACTCGCCCTTTTAACATTAAATGAGCTATTTGAGCGCTACCCCAATGCTATATTTAATATTGAAATTAAACCAAATGACAGAGTCCTCTCAGAAATACTATGGCAAGTAATTGTTGATTATAGAATGGAGCAGCAAGTTACTGTGGCCAGCCAGCACAGTAAAGCCATGGGACACTTTCGTGATATCAGTGAGGGAGAGATTAGAACAAGCGCAACAATCGGTGAACTTATAGAGGCCAGTCTAGCCTGGAGTTCAGGCTTTGGATGGGCTTTCAAACCGGACTTTGAAGTTGCCCAACTGCCATACAGTATTACCACTAAGCCCTATGTTCGCTTTTTTCAGGGTAAAGGCGTGGCCGTCGATCTCTGGACCGTTAACGATATAGATGACATTGAGCGCAGTATATCCCTTGGTGTAGATGGGATTATTGGTGATTTCCCTGGACGAGTTTATCAACTACTTGAGAGTGCTGGGGAACGGTAATTTTCCTCGATGCGGGTCAGAATTGCCGAGTACAATAATTTTCTTGTAAAAGAATAATGAAGTTAGTGTTAACTTGATAATTTCAACCTTAAAAAGTCAGTGCTTTATTGACTTTTTAAGGTTCTAGGAGACGGTGATATCGATCTTTATGGGAAAAAGTAGTATGCAAGGAGTTTGTGTTTAGCCTGAAGGCAAAAATCTACATACTTCATTGAGCCTCCCGAAGCTTCAGATTCAACAATTAGAGAGGGTTGGGATAGGCCTAGCTGCAATCTATTCTGGCTTACAAAAAAGTGCTGTCGGGTGGTGTGCTCTGGTACCCACAGGCCCCCACTTTTTGATACTTCCATTGCTAGTCGATAATTCGGCATTGGGTTTGCTATATACAATATGCAATCCGTAGGTGAGACTATAATTGTTCCATCTTTAGGAGCTAGGGTTCCCTACGGGCTTCTGTGTCAATTCCTAGAGTTAGCCCACTGTGTTTCTAGCAGCAATATGGTTGGCTATTTTTTAGTCTATTTCATTCCATTTTTGTCGTATCTATGGATCCAATTATTGCAATGCCAAGCTACTTAAGTAAGCTAATATTACTGCGCGCATAAACAGTTAAGAGGGGATTGGGAGTGTCTTCTAGTCCATAGGGATATTTGTAATTACCTTGTCGAATCTTTGCTACTTCCATTCTGCAGATTAAAAGAACCCTTTTACTTTCTAGCATGTCTAATTAGGTCGGAGGCAGCTTACAAAGAGTTATAGCCGCTAAACATGAGGCTTTCATATCAGGTTTCTTTCGGCCTTTGAGTGACACCGCGCTTTATAATGCAAATCCTGCTGGAGAAACAATTGGCTTCTGAAATGAAGCTTTGTTTTGGGTGTAGGGCTGGGAATGTAATGTCATAGTTGCCTTAAGTTATACAATCAGCTCTAGGGGCGAGACTTGTTGAAAGCGATGAGTTGACAGTTTAAAAATAACAGAAAGCCCTGCAATTGATATCTTCTGGTAATGGATTTTTTGTGAGATAGACTTGTGCCAAAATAGAAGAGAGCTAGGGCTGTAAATGAGATGTTATTAGATATACATTTTTCTGAAGTTGAAAGTTCTTCTATTGATATCATCTGCGTGGATAAAGATGTCCATCGTATAGTAATAAATTTTTGCTTGCGACGCAGATGTGCCCTATCCGTTTGTTGCTTATATCTTCTCGGTCTTTAATTTTTTTAGAACTTACAGGAGGTTTAGTCAAGAAAATGATAACTTCTGGCCTCCTATGGCTGTTTGAGAGTTGTGCCGTAATCGAGGCTTTAGTCCGTTCGGGTTGAATAGATAACAGGTGGTATTAGGTTGATTTTTTAATTTTCCCTCTTTGTGCTTCGAACTCTTTTCATTTAAGCTGTGGTGGAATCGTTGCTCTATAAGTTCAGTTGTTATTAGTCAAATATACTGGAGGGGGAATATGTACAATACTATCCTTTGCGCTATAGAAGCGTCTCAAGAAGGGAGGCATGTGTTGTCTAAAGCGGTAGAATTATCTAAGAAATTTGATAGCAAGCTAGTAGTTTTAAATGTACTGCCTTATAGCTTCCTGCCCAAGGATTATCAAAAAGAGCTGAAAGAGAGTGCAATTCCGAAGTTTGAGGAGATTACGGAAGACTTTGGGGTTAGCAAGAGAAATCGGGCCCTTAAAGTGGGAAAGCCTTATGAGGTTATCTGTAAGGAAGCTGAAAAAAGGAAGGTGGATCTGATAGTTCTGGGAACTCACTCCAAGAAAGGTTTGAGTTCCCTGATTGGTTCTACCGCTAATAGCATAGTGAACTATGCACATTGTGATGTAACTTTGGTTCGAATCTAAGTTATAGGGACATAGTTGACTCAAAGTTTGTCTTCTATTCGTTCCTTATTCGTGATGACGCTTTTTGTAGGCCGGGCAACCGGAGTTTGCCCGGCCTACTTTGAATGTTGCTGTTTAGTTGGACGTAGCTTGGGCCGGGTAATCTGACTCCTCGCTTTTGACTTCATTGTCTTCTGAGGCGGGAGCATTACGCAGTACCAAAAAGCCAGCTGTCCCAGCGATAACCGATGCAAGCAGAATGCCGGCTTTCGCCTGAATAAGCAGTTCATTTTGTGAGCTAAATGCTAGTTCTGCGATAAAAATGGACATGGTGAACCCAATACCTGCGAGCAATGCTACACCGACAATATGTTGGAAATTCGCCGCTTTGGGTAATTGGCCCCAGCCTAGCTTCCAACCTACCCAAGTGGCCCCTACAATCCCAAGTAACTTTCCGACTACCAAGCCAAAGATAACCCCAAGAGTTACCGGGTTGAGTACTGCTTCGGAGCTGCTGAAGCTGTCGACCGGAATTCCCGCGTTAGCCAGTGCAAAGATAGGTATCACTACAAACCCGACCGGAATATGCAGGCGAGTCTCCATGCGTTGTAGCGGAGATTGGGCTAAGTTCACGCCATTACCCAAGCCCATTACGCGAGCTCGTAAATCGTCGTTAGCGATAATCTTGTCACCTGGGCGGAAGCAGCGGTCAAAGCTGCGAATGATATCTTTTACGAAGGTGCTAAATGCTACAGGATCGTATTTTGGCTTGGCAGGTAATGCCATAGCGGTAATGACACCAGCGAGAGTAGCGTGGACACCGGCTGAGTGAAGTCCGTACCACAATAGACCTCCAACAAAGACATAGGCTGCGGATCGGCGAATGCCCGCAGCATTGAGCAGCCCGAGTACAACAACCAGGCCACCTGATGCGATGAGCGCTGTCATGTTTACTTGTTCTGTGTACCAGATGGCAATAACGAGAATTGCCCCTAAGTCATCTACGATCGCCAGTGCGACCAAAAAGGTCACTACTGCTCGTGGTACACGGTTACCTAGTAGTGCAATACAGCCTACTGCAAAGGCAATGTCTGTTGCCATCGGGATACCCCAGCCTGGACCGGCTTCAGTACCTAAATTAAGGGAGCTGTATAGTAGGGCTGGCACCACCATACCGCCGATAGCGGCCATCACAGGTAGTACTGCCTGACGGAGATCTGAGAGTTCTCCCACAAGAAACTCTCGTTTTAATTCCAAGCCGACTAGAAAGAAAAAGATGGCCATTAGGCCGTCATTGATCCAGTGATGTAGGGAAAGGGAAAATGTCCAGTCTCCTGCACCTACCGCAATAGGCATATGAAGTAGATGCTTGTAGGCCTCTTGCAGAGGAGAGTTAGCAACAATCAAAGCGATAAGCGCAGAGAGCATTAGCAATATACCACTGCTGCTTTGGCGGTGAATAAATTCCTCAAAAGGAGTAACCAGGCGACCAAATGCCTCTTCTAGCGGGGCTTCAAAAATTTTTCCTTTGCGAATTTTAAATCTATTTAAAACCCCTTTACTCATCGTTGAGCATCCTCCTTTACTGGCTATAGACCCTAAGAAATATAGGGCTGTTTTTTTTCGATTTAGGCCCACAGATTACCATGGAACCTGTATTTTTAACTAGATTAATGCGCGTCACTCGGTAGCCGGCCGCAAATATGATGAATGAGAAAACCTGCGCAGTTGTCGGGGGGTATTCGCTTCGTGTGAAAAAATTGAGAGTGTCGATGACTTGAAATTAAATGATGCTTTTTATCGACAGGTGACAAGTTTAATTCTAATCTCATGTAATTTTACTGTATTCGGGTTGTAAGGAATAATAGTTTTTTGTGTTAACTGTAATAATCAATTGTCTATGGATTTGAATGGTCTACTTTAGTTTGCCTAGCTAGTCCAAAAGGGTAGTGATGCTCCTAAGTTTCTTTGCTTGAGATTAAGGGGGGTAGCATTGCATGGGAGCCTCCTTGCCAAATTTTCCTACCTGTTTTTGGCTCCTAAGCTGATGATAATTCAACGGCATATTGTTCATTGGAGCGAGCAAAAGGAGCTTGCACCTCCGGTGAGAATTTATAGATTTACAAAATATGTAGATGGGTATTGGCTGCGAGCGTTTGTGACTAGTGATACTTCTTGCTCGATTCTTTATTTCTCTCAATAGCTTATAGAAGTACCTAGTTATAGATGGATTAGTGTAACAATCTGATGTCCCACTCAGCCTTCGCGTAACGAAGGGATGGTAGTGGCAGAATGGTTTAAATGATGCTGCCTGCAGTAGTACCACTGGAGCAGATTCCAAGCAAAAAAGTCCTGTCTATAGGGTTATTTTGCCCATTCGGCCCCACTATTAGAACAATGCCACTTTGTTGCTTATGCACTCAAGACTTTGAGTTGAATAGACACGTTATAACAGAGGGCTTTACGCTTACCGCCCAAATACTCGATAATTAGCGCCCATATCACAGGCAGGCATTGGCACAGAGCGCAATGAAATGCTTGATACCTGTGACACTAGGATTGTATTCAAGACTTGGAGTAATCAGTGACAGCTACAGTTGAGCAAAAAGCGACCAATGTCCATTGGCATGAGGGTGATGTGACCCGCGAAAACCGGGCGAGTATCCTCGGCCACAAAGGCGTGACTCTCTGGTTCACCGGCCTTTCGGGCTCTGGTAAGAGCACTGTGGCTGTTGCCGTAGAGAAGGCACTGGCTGCTCGTGGCGTGCTCAGTTACCGTTTGGATGGCGATAACATCCGCTTGGGCATCAATTCTAACCTTGGCTTCTCAGCTGAGGACCGCCAGGAAAATATCCGACGTGTAGGCGAAATTTCCAAGTTGTTTGCGGATACTGGCGTGGTTGTTTTATCCAGTTTTATCAGTCCGTACCGTGAAGATCGTGATTTAGTAAGAAAGATGCATGAAGCAGGAGATCTTCCGTATATGGAAGTGTTCGTAGACTGCCCACTGAAAGAGGCTGAGGCACGCGACCCCAAAGGCTTGTATAAGAAAGCTCGCGCAGGTGAGATCAAAGGTTTTACTGGTATAGATGATCCCTATGAGGCACCTGTTTCACCAGAATTGCACCTGAATACTGCTGAAATGACTCTTGAAGAGGAAGTAGAAGTGATTCTCTCCACTCTCCAAGAGAAAGGCATTATCGCTAAAGACTAGGCGGTACTGCTTTCGAAAGGGGGATCACTAGATCCCCTTTTTTTGTTTTTGTCCTAAAGATATTTGCGCTTCTGCGCACCGCTCTACAAGTCCTGCCTCTCTTTAAGTCTTCCTCGGCGCCAACTGCCAGTAGCCTGGGACATCCGTTCATATACTCAAGCTGTACAGAAAGTGATGTTTCCTGTGGAGGCGCTTATGTCCGTTAGGAGAGGCTGGATACTCTCTATTTTGCTCTTGGTGCTAGTGGGCCTGGGGGCAGCAGCTTGGTATGGGTATAACCAGCTGCCAAAAGTCCATGGGAGCGTAGATGCTCCGGTGTTGAAGGTTCCTGAAGGGGTGCTGGACTATCAACCTGCGGCAGCTTATTCCGGCCCTCACCCCCGAATGATGTCCCGCCCGCCTGAATATTTCCCATTTCCTATTGGTTTGGGAGAGGTGGGGCCTGTAGAGACGCTATTCAGTGGCCCAGCCAGGTACCCTCTATATTGCGGGAAAAACAATATTACAAATAAGCAGCCCCTGGTAGACAATCAGGATGGGGAAGGGGTGCCCATATTTGCACTAAATGATAAGGGCAGGAAGACGAAAGAGGTTATTGGGTATAGTCGGGATTGCAGTCATGCTACAGAGGTTACCTATTTTTACCGTAGTACCACTGATGGCCAGTTTCACTATATGCATGAGGCCAGAAATGATATCGATAAGGTGACGGTAAACGGGAAGCAGGTTGATTTTATTGTTCGTGTAGAGACAGGCACGATCAACCGCCACTTTTATGCAATAGCAGTATTAAGGGGCGAGGGTGAGTCTGCAGGTAGACCAAGTGGTAGTAACTGGAATAAGCGGCTGATCTATCAGTTCCGTGGTGGCGTAGGCATTGGAGGGCGCCAGGGAAAAATCAACAAAGGAGATATCACCACACGGCGAATGGATGAACTTGCGCGCGGTTATGCGATTGTCTATTCGACCGCCAATCAGACTAGAAACCACTACAACATGTGGCTGGCAGAAGACACTGCTCGTAGGGTGAAAAAGCAATTTGTATCGTTATATGGGGAGCCAATGTACACCGTGGGCATCGGGGGGTCTGGTGGAGCGATCCAACAGTATCTATTTGCGCAGAATGCACCGGGCCTCTTAGATGCCGCTATTCCCTTGTATTCCTACCCAGATATGGTGTCCCAAACGATCTATGCCTTCGACTGTGAGCCACTGGAGTACTTCTTTGACATTGTGGATAGGCAGAATCAGCGCTGGAAAAAAGCAGAGGAGCGCACGGTTATCCAGGGGTTAGCTGCCAGTGAGAATGGTTCAAGTAAATTTGGAGTGTTGAGCTTTTTTGCTGGGATTTTTGATAGTCGCTACCGAGATAGGATGCAGGGAACCACTGAATGCGTCGAAGGGTGGCGAGGCTTAGTACCGTTGGTTAATAACCCTAACTTTGTTCACTTTGCTAAGAGTTTCGCTGCTGAGGTTGTCCCAAAAGTGCATTGGACGCACTGGGAGGACCTTCGCAAGTTTTATGGTGCAAACGCATCAGGGTACGCAAATAGTTCTTGGGACAATGAGGGGGTGCAGTACGGCCTGAAAGCCCTGGTGAACGGCGAAATCAATATAGATACATTTTTACGTGTCAATGCTGCTGTAGGTGGCTGGAAAGTGCCAGAAGACCAGAGCCAAGAGCAGTTGTGGTTTATGAATGGGAATATGTTTCCGGTTCGCTTGTCCCTTTGGAGCGAGCAAAACCTCAATATGGGAACACTCCAAAAGCCGGCGAAGCGCAGCCGCGCAAGTCTGGAGGCTATTAATGGAATATATCGTTCCGGGCACGTTTTCCTGGGGGATGTAGAGATCCCCATTATTGATTTGCGGCATTACCTCGATAAAGAGCCTGATATGCACCACAGCTCTGCCTCTTTTTCTGCACGCGGGCGTATTCGGCGTGCCCGTGGACATGCGGAGAATCAACTGATTTGGATGAGTGACAAAGGCTACAACCCGCTGCATGAGGCGCTGGATTTAGTTGACCGTTGGATGCAGAGCATCATTGAAAACCCAGGTAAAGGTGTAGTGGAGAACCGCCCGGATGACGCCAATGATCGATGCTTTGACAAGGAAGGAAATTTGCTGGCGTCTGGAGACAATGTCTGGAATGGACCTTGGAATAGCCAGGCTCCCGGGAAGTGTATGAGGGTATACCCGATTCATAGTACATCAAGGCAAGTGGCGGGGGCACCGGTGACCGATGATGTCTTTAAGTGCGCTCTACAGCCGGTTGAGCGGGCGTTGGCGAAGGGGATCTACGGTCCATTCACTGAGGAAATTTCCAGTCGTGTGGCAGATCTAAAGAGAATATTCCCTACCGGTGTGTGTAATTACAACGAGCAAGACTTGGCCCGACCAAAAGAGCAGCTGATACCGAGGGGGATCCCAGTGAAGATAGCTGGGCATCTGTTAGACCCAGACTACCGGCAGGGTAAGGTCTTGCAGGGGGCAAGTACTGAAGACGCGGAAATGAGGGGGGTCCCTGTCTCATTACCAGACGAATCGGATGGAAATTAATCGGACGTGGTTATTTGGCGCGAAAATTGTTGACAGAAATCTGCAGTCGGGTAATATGCGCCTCGCTCAAGGGGGCACGGCCTCTATAGCAAAGAGCACCGGGTGGTTAGCTCAGTTGGGAGAGCGACGGCCTTACAAGCCGTAGGTCACAGGTTCGACCCCTGTACCACCCACCAACTTCCTTAGAGGAAGTTTACTACCGAGGACCGGTAGTTCAGTTGGTTAGAATGCCGGCCTGTCACGCCGGAGGTCGCGGGTTCGAGTCCCGTCCGGTCCGCCAGATACAAAAAAGCCCTCACATGTGAGGGCTTTTTTGTATCTGGTTGCTACCTTTCAGTTTCCTTCTGGAAAATTTGTGCCCCCTCTCCTTTATCTCCTGTTTGTTATGGCGCTTTAGTTGTTTCCGAGAGCTGCGCCCTTCTTTTGAGTTATCCAGTAATGCATCTATACGGAAATTATTTCTACACTTTTGGAGAAGTAAGGCATCATTAGTTGCTTCAAGCATTTCCTGCCTTTGGCGTCATTGATGGAGTCTTGGCTAGGTAAAAATTCCTGCTCAAAATTTCTATAAAGCGCCGATAGGTGTAAGGCTTACCCGGGTATTGGTTGACAGGGTAGTATTTTGTAATTTTACCTTCGAGCTAACCGTGTCTTTTCTTAAGGGGTTGTGCTTTCCTTTACACTGTAAAAGCCCATTGATGATTACTAATTAAGTAGCCTGCAAAAGGCGTTAGCTTAATTAAGTCAACTGGTGTAAAAATTATAAGTTGGCTGAATTGTTGCCTTAAAATCTTATCAAGAGTTTCGGTTTAGTTGAATTTATATGACGATCAGATTTATTGAGAAACTGGATATTGGGTCCTTCATAAGTGCTGCATCAAAAGTCCCCTACCAAAAATTAAGCGCAGATTTATTTCCCAGTGTAGAGGTGTGGGTACGTCGAGATGATCTGTTAGACCCGATACTTTCAGGAAATAAGGCTTACAAGCTTTTATTTAGTTTGATTAAGGCTAAAAGTCGAGGTCTAAAAACAATAGTAACGTGTGGGGGGGCTTGGTCCAATCACATTCATGCAACGGCGGCGGCTGGGGCGCGTTTTGGTTTTAAAACTGTTGGGATTATCAGAGGAGAGGATCCAGGTAGCCTTAGTGCTACGTTAAGTGATGCTCGACGATTAGGGATGGAGTTGTCTTTTGTGAGTAGAGCCAAGTATAAACAGGAAAGAATAGATGGCTTGATTGGTGATAGGTGGCAAAGAAAGGGTGAAGTGCTCTTTATACCTGAGGGTGGGGCAGGCTTGGCTGGTATTGAGGGGGGGAGACTGCTTGGTCAAATTATAGAGGAAAGTGCCCCTGTTGTGTTTGATCAAGTATGGGTTGCTTGTGGAACAGGCACTACTTTTGTTGGGCTCGCTGCGGGCCTCTCAAATATGTCTGTAGTTGGTGTAGAGGTTTTGAAGGCTGGAGACAGTATTGCTGCTGATGCGTTGAGCTGGCAAAAGCAGATAAGTAGAGATCTAAGTGACACTTTGGTACGTGTTGGCGGTCACAGTACTTCAAGTCATAGATTGCTAGGCTCTACCGGCTGGCAGCTCCTTAGTGGTCATCATTGTGGAGGTTACGGAAAGTACCCAGCGAGCTTGCAAAAATTTCAATATCAATTTGAAAAAGAAACCGGAGTGCCTCTTGACCCAGTGTACATGAGTAAGTTGTTTTTGGCGCTTTCAGGTTGCTCAAAGGGTGGTCAACTAGATGGTCGTCACAGAGTGCTGGTGATTCATTCTGGTGGTCTACAAGGGCGGCGAGGTCGCGCCTGATATTTTGGTCGAAAATTGTCCTCTGTCATGGGGCGGTTCGACTCATTGTAAGCCCTCCGGCATAATGGCTGGTCGTGCAACGCCACTTTTAAGGTAGAACAGTGTGCATGCTTGGAAGGTTGTTACCTAAGTGTTACGGGGGCAATGTGTCAGAGTTTCAAACGATCGGACTTATTGGTCGAACAGAGAGCAATAGCGCCATCACGTCATTGAAGCGCTTAATGGCTTTCCTGCAAGAGGAGGGTTACACAGTTGTTTTAGAAGAGGGTACTGCTGACTCTGTGACAAGCTGCGGTGCGGAGGTATCACACAAGGACAGGCTTGGTGAACTCTGTGATTTAGTAATTGTCGTTGGAGGTGACGGCAGCCTTCTGGGGGCTGCGAGAGCTTTAGCGCGCTTTAGTGTCCCCTTGCTAGGGATCAATCGTGGACGCCTGGGTTTTTTGACAGATATCACTCCTGAGCAAGTGGAGCAGAAGGTTGGAGAGGTGCTATCTGGTAGGTATATGGCTGAAAGCCGCTTTTTACTAGATATGTCCGTTACACGTGACGGCCGACCTATTGGCAAGGGTGCTGCACTAAATGATGTGGTACTTCATCCTGGAGAAATGATCCGAATGATTGAGTTTGATTTGTACATAGACGGACAGTTTGTGTACACGCAGCGGTCAGACGGGTTGATAATCTCTACTCCTACGGGATCAACCGCATATGCTTTATCTGGTGGGGGCCCCATAATGCATCCTAAGTTGGATGCTATCGTATTGGTTCCTTTGAACCCACACACTCTTAGTAGTCGCCCAATTGTTGTAGAGGGTAGTAGTGAGTTTAAGTTGGTTGTAAAAGAGCAAAATGCCACTCGCCCTTATGTAACTTGCGATGGGCATGACCAAATAGTTACAGAGCCCGGCGACATAATCCGCATACATAAAAAACCTCACAGGCTTACCTTGATTCATCCGATTGATCACAATTTTTATGAGACGTGTAGGTCGAAACTGGGTTGGTTGACTTAGTTTAATTCTGTGGAGCTTCTACGGACAAAAATTTTGAAGAGTTGGTGTCGTTAGATATGATAAAAATTGCTGTTGTTGGTATAGGATATGTAGGTTTATCCAACGCTTTATTATTGGCCCAATCAAATCTGGTTGTTGCGTTAGATGTTGATAGGGAAAGGGTTGAAAAGCTCAACCAAAAGAGGTCGCCCATCGCTGATACAGAAGTTGAAAAATTCCTAAAGAGAGAAAATTTAAATTTCGAGGCTACTCTTTGCCCAGCAAGGGCTATGGATGGCGCGAAAGTGATTATTGTTGCAACCCCTACCGATTATAATCCTGACACTAACTACTTTGATACAAGTAGCGTGGACGCAGTGATCCAGAGAGCGGTAGAAATAAATCCGGATGCTCTCATTGTAATTAAGTCCACAGTTCCTGTTGGATATACTGAAAAGGCAAAAGAGCGCTTTAATTGTGAGAATATTATATTTTCGCCGGAATTTTTACGTGAGGGTAAGGCTCTTTATGACAACTTATATCCGTCGAGAATTATTGTAGGTGAGCGTTCCAGTAGGGGCGAGGAATTTGCAAAATTGCTGCAGAATGGTGCTATCAAGAAGGAGGTCCCAATACTTTTTACTGGTAGTACAGAGGCAGAGGCTATAAAGCTATTTTCTAATACCTACTTAGCTATGAGGGTTGCTTACTTCAATGAACTTGATACATATTCGGAAGTTCATGGTGTCAATACTCGAGAAATCATTGAGGGTGTAGGGTTGGATCCCAGGATTGGTGGGCATTACAACAACCCTTCGTTTGGGTATGGTGGATATTGCCTGCCAAAAGATACTAAGCAGTTACTTGCCAATTACAATGATGTACCAAATAATCTGATCAAAGCGATAGTTGATGCAAATACAACAAGGAAAGATTTTATTGCTGAAAGCATTTTAAGTCGTAACCCTGGCACAGTGGGGGTTTATCGGCTGATCATGAAGTCGGGGTCAGATAATTTTCGAGCCAGTGCTATTCAAGGTGTGATGAAAAGAATAAAGGCAAAAGGAGTTCGAGTTATTGTACACGAACCGACCCTCAAAGATGATCTGTTTTTTAATTCTGAAGTGTTAAAGGATCTTAGTAGTTTTAAAATACAGTCAGACGTTATAGTTGCAAATCGTTTGGTTGACGACTTAGCTGATGTGGCGGGCAAGGTGTATACGCGCGATATTTTTGGGAGCGATTAAGGGCAATGCGTGCTTAGCAGGTAAGGTATATAGCTCTTTTTTAAGTAATTGTAGAGGTTTGTTTTGGCGAATTTAAAGATTTCCCCCGTAATTTTGTGCGGTGGCGCTGGTACTAGATTGTGGCCTAAATCTAGAGGAGCTCTTCCTAAGCAATTGCTGAGTTTAACAGGTGAGAGAACCTTGCTACAGCAGACTCTAGAGAGGGTGAAGGGATTCGGGAAGCCTATCCTTGTCTGCAATGAAGAGCATCGCTTTATGGTAGCGCAACAAGCTAGGGAGATAGGGTTTGATCAGGTTACAATCATTACTGAACCTCTAGGGAGAAATACGGCCCCAGCAATTGCATTTGCTGCAATCTTGGCTTCCGAGCTGAATGGAGAGGAGGCTAATTTATTGGTGCTTCCTGCAGATCATATGCTTAAAGGGGTTGAGCAATTCTATGCAGCTGTTGATGCTGGACTGGAGGCAGCTCATCAAGACGGATTGGTAACCTTTGGTATTATCCCGACCTCCCCTGAAACTGGGTATGGGTATATACAAGGTAAGGAGGAGGTTGGGGCTGGCGTCCAAAAAATTGGCCAGTTTACAGAAAAGCCAGACGCTGAAACTGCTCAAGAGTATTTTGATAATGGGAGTTTCTTTTGGAATTCTGGGATGTTTCTTTTTGGGGCGAAAACATATTTGGGAGAGCTTGAAAGTGTGGCTCCAGAGATATTTTTCACCGCCTCTTCTGCGATGCAGCACGCGATAGTTGAAAGTGATTTCATTAAATTACGGAAACCAGATGTATTAAAAATCCCCGAAGATAGCATTGATTATGCGGTCATGGAGAAAACTGGGCGTGGTTACATAGTTCCTCTGGGGTGTAGCTGGTCTGATGTTGGTTCATGGTCTTCTCTTTGGGAAGCCCTAGCAAAAGATGATAACGGTAATGCTGCAATTGGAGATGTAATCATTGAAGACTGTAAAAACTCTTTAGTGTTTGGGGAGGATCATTTAGTGGCCGCTGTTGGTGTAGAAGATTTGATAGTCATTGATACTAAGGACGCTACTCTCGTTGCCTCAAAAGATCGTGCCCAAGAAGTAAAGGCAATAGTGAATAAAATTAAGACTGCCGGACGTAATGAGCATATTAATCATCGAGAGGTTGTACGCCCTTGGGGGCGATATGATTCGATTGGTGCGGGAGATCGATTTCAGGTAAAGCGGATCACAGTTAATGCTGGAGCCAGCTTATCATTACAAATGCATCATCATAGAGCAGAGCATTGGGTTGTCGTTTCGGGAACCGCATTGGTTCAGCGGGGGGACGAAGAATTAATGCTTGCTGAAAATGAGAGTGTCTATATTCCGGTAGGGGCTAAACACCGACTAAAAAATCCTGGGTTGTTACCGTTAGAAATCATTGAAGTGCAGAGTGGTAGTTACCTTGGGGAGGATGATATTGTTCGTTTCGATGATGTATATGGACGGGTGATTTAGTTTGTAAGAAAAATGTAGGTGCAATCTAAAATTTAATTTTAACGCAAGGGTAGCCCTGCTGTAGAGGGAAGTGATGTTTTATAAGACGATATTAGTTATCACAGATAAGTTTCCGCCAGAGGTGTCTGGGGGGGCTGAGCTTAGCTTGGATAATATGCTTTCGGAGATGGAGCATCATAATCTTAAGGTTGTGATTGCAGCCCTATCGCCGGGTCGATATGCCTTAAAAAAAGAAATTTACCGAGATCGTATTGTTTACCGGATCCCATTTGAGGATTCATGGCCAGTTAGTGCGGTTTCGGCGGGAAAGATTCGGTTGTTATTTCGTCTCATCAAGCATTTTGTGAGAAATTTTTCTAGAGGAAACTTTAAGACCTTACAAAGGGTAGCTCTAGCGGGAGTGATACGTAAGCTGTGGCCTGGAAAAGTTGGCGCTCTGCCTTTGATGGATGCTGACTACTTAATTAATTCCAGGGCTGCTCAGGTACTAAAGGATGTTATTTTCGAAGTTAGTCCGGATGTAATCCATGCTGATAATTATAGAAGTATAGTGTTGGCAAGTCAGGTGGATCTACCTATACCTGTAATATCCTACGTTAGAGATAATAGATTTTTTTGTGCTCATAAAAATCAAGCTACAAATGTGAAAGGTTCTATATGTATAGAGTGCGATAAAAGCTGCGTGGACAATAAGTTTCCTGTAGTTGTAGAGGAAAAGGTGAAGTCACTTATGGATGAGTCGTTACGGATTCGCCAAGAGGCCTTAGGGAAGTCCGCCGTTATTGCCACAACAAGTCAGTTCTTATGCGATCAAATTGGCTCCATTTTGCCTAATCGAAGTGTAGTTAAAATTCCTAACTTAATTGAATCCTCAAAAGAGATTGACAGGTCTCAAAAAGGGATTGAAAAGAGTTCGATACCCGAGATACTGGTTGTGGGTATGATTGGGCACAATAAGGGACAATGGCAACTTATTGAGATTGCTAAGCACCTCAAGGCGTTAGTTGGTGATTTTAGGGTGGTTATTGCTGGGCGAGGCCAGCTTGCAGAAAAGATATTGGGGGATGCTCAGTCAGAAGGGCTTCTTGATCACTTTTGGGTTGCGGGTTTTCTTGGGCGGAAAGAGTTATACCGAGCATATGCTAGGTCAACAGTCATTGCTTGCCCAACTGTTTGGCCAGAACCTTTCGGGCGGGTGCCATTTGAAGCTGCAATGTCGTCCAGGCCTATTGTTGCATATTCTGTGGGAGGGCTTAAAGAGAATATACTGGATGGTCAAACAGGTATTCTTGTTGAGCCAAATGATAGAATTGCCTTTGCAAGATCAATAGCATCATTGATAAATAATTCTGTTCTCGCAGACAAAATTGGACTCAATGCCCGTGAGCACGTTGAGTCCCTCTTTGAGTCGCAAGAATCAGCGAAACGATTAACCTCCGAATGGAATGGGCTTTCCTCGAGTGTCTAAGTTAATAATTTTAAGTGTTGATTATTTCCCAAAAATTGGTGGTATTTCTCTGATGACTCACCATTTGGCAAATGGATTTTGTCAGGTTGGTTGGGATGTTACAGTTGTTGCTCCAGCAGATTCGCTAGTCCCGAAGGACTATATCGCTCACTATAAACTGGTGGCTGATCTCGATTCAAGGCCAGAGCTAAGAGGGGGGGTTAGGGGGGCTCAAGAAAGGAAACGAATTAAGAGTTTCCTTAACTCTTTGGGTATGTTTGATCAGGTTCTACTTTTGCATCCATTCTATTACGGTATCCCTGCACTTGAATTTGCAAGAGAGAACGGAATTAGAATCTCTTGCTATTTTCATGGTTTTGAGCTTAAAAGCCAAATCCTTCATGTGGATAAGTTCTTGCATAAGTGCCTAGGGTACATATCACCCTTTAAAACCTTGCGGCAGCAAACTTTAGGCTTGGTAAAAGAGGTTGATTTTATATTTACAAATAGTAGTGAGACATCTGGTATTGTTAAGGAAATCAGGACTGATGGTGTCTTTGTGACTGGCTGTGGCTTAGATGCTGATACTTTTACTAAAATGAAAGTTGTCCCTGTTAGTAGATTTCAATTGAGAAATGAATATCAGCCGAACAAAGTGCTTGGTTTCGTTGGGCGTTTAGTAGAATCCAAGAATGTTAGCTTTTTATTAGAATTACTCAAAAACTTACCAGAATACGAATTACTGGTTGTGGGGGATGGTCCAGATGCGGACAAGCTGAAAGCCCTTGCTCTAAAGTTGGATGTCGATAAGCGAGTCGCATGGCTTGGTAAAGTGTCGGAGGAAGAGAAGTGGAAAGCAATAGATAATATGGATTTGTTGTGTTTGCCTTCTAAGCGACTAAAGAAAGGGCAAGTTGAAGGGTTCGGTATTGTAATGCTTGAGGCGACTATGCGGGGAGTTCCAATAGCTGTTTCTCACGAGGGGGGAATGCGTGATTTTGTCTTAGAGAATAATGGCATGTACCTAGATATCAACAGCGTCCGCGATAGTTCTGAAAAGGTTTCCGCGTTCTTGGGTTCAAAAGATACAATTATTAAAGCTGTTATGAACGCACAGAGATTAATCCAGGAAAATTTGACTTATGATAAGATAGCAAGAAATATTGCGGGAGTGATGAGGTTGTAGGAGTAGCTCTTTAGCTGCCTGGAGAAGAGAATTTGTATTGTTTTATATCATGTTTGCGCTCGCTTCTAGGTGAGTCTAAGTCAGATTGTATCGTTTTAGGGGTGTAAGAGTGACGTTACCTAATTTGCTTATTGCTGGTTGCCAGAAGTCTGGAACTACTTGGCTCCATCACTGCTTATCAAAATCGCAGTACATTTATGGTTCAGAGATTAAGGAGCTAAATTTCTTTAATAAGTCCAATTTTATGGAGGGTGTAGAGAGCTACTCGAGGCATTTTGATACGCCGAAAAAATATCAATATTATATGGAAAGTACACCTCATTACTTTAGGTTGCCCAAAAGGGGGGTAGATGTTGCCAAAAATATCCAGTCCTTATTGGGGTCGCCTAAAATAATAGTTCTTTTTCGTGACCCCGTGGCGAGATATGAGTCAGCTTACATTCATCATATGATGGCTGGCCGCTTTGATTATGTTAGAGACCTTGATGTGATAACTGATGAGCACCATATGCTCTCTCTTGGCAGGTACGCTGAAATTACAGAGTTTTGGCTGGACTATTTTCCTGAGATACAATTTTATTTGTACGATGATCTAGACAAAAAGAAAGCTCTTGTCAAGAGTGTGATGGATTACTTAGGGTTGGATAATGATCTTCAGGGGGAGCGTTTAAATTTCTATGTAAATGCAAAGAAGAAAAAAATTGTAAGCAAGAGAAAGAGTTCTGGGTGGGATGTTATTCCTTCTCTAACCGATGCTACTCAAGATCAGTTGCGTGAATATTATGCCCGGGATGTTGAAAAGTTGTCAGGACTTATTAATCGAGATTTGTCTCATTGGTTAGGAAAGTAATTTATCTTAGCTAGGTTTGTTTTTTTGGTTTTTAATACCATTAGGATGTATTTGAAATTTGTAGCTCAGGCTCAATCTTAGATGATGTCTTCTTATGATTAAGTGTATGTCAGATTGGGCCTGTATGAGCTTTATTTAATTTAATTAATATGGTCATTGGCATTTCTCAGTTGTTGGATTATTTATTACCTTTTTTGAACAACTATGGTGGACAAGGCGGCAGTGAGTAATCAGCTTGCCAATCACTCAGTGTTTGGAAGGCTATGATCTTACTACCTTGTCTACAAAAATCAGAATGATAATCCTGGTATACTTATTGTGTGGTTTTGCTCAAAGGTCATATAGTTCCTTGGGCCGGGATAAGGTTGTGAAGTCGCTAGCTATTTACGGGTAGTAAGTTAATTTTTTCTTCCGCTTTTCCAGGTGGTTCCTCGTCATTGTGTTAGTGGGGTATTCCTGTTGCGGTGAGTGATCAGTTAATACGATGGCTTGGCTTTCTTCTATGATGGGGGGGGGTAACCGAGAGACGGTAGCTAATCACATTTCAGGCTCCGAAACAGCATTTTGATTAATGCATTATCTCGGTAGTTTATGTGCACAACTTATGCCCTTGGTCATTCGGTAGCACTAGAGTGTTGGCGGAACTGATGACTAGTGTGCAGACTATCTTGGTTCGAGTGGAACATAACTTCATTGGGTTTTCCTTGCTGTCCCCAGGCCATTCCATGCGGTTTTATCGTTAATGTATGGTATCAGGCTTCTAAAAGAGGGCTCATCCAGCAATACGACGAGCGCGTAAACCTATGGCGAAAGCCAGGTAGCACCTGCTTGAACCAGTCTAGATATAGGTAAAGCTACCATACAAAATTTGACTGGATTTTTCTTTATTAAATTGGCGATCAAGCTTATTCGGTATACTATGTGCTCGACTATTTCTCTCTTGTGCTTGTATAGGTTAGGTAACTAATATGCCAAGCCAGCCTTACGTATGAGTTGTATTAGTTCAGACCAAATCTGACACATCCTCTTGAAAAAGAGGGGTTTACCGGTTTTGATGAAGGTGCCTAAACCTAAAAGCAAAACCAAGGATAAACCCCATGATCCATACTAATGATCGCATCATCAAACACAAGACCGGATTGCTAAATCTGGCAGAAGAACTCGGAAATATCTCCAAAGCATGTAAGATGCTGGGTGTATCGAGAGACACTTTCTATCGGTACAAGGAAGCCGTTTCAAGTGGTGGCGTGGACGCCCTTCTTGAGAAGAACCGGCGTGTACCCAACCACAAGAACCGTGTTGACACAGTCATTGAAGAGGCAGTGTTAACTTATGCCCTCCAAGAGCCTGCCCATGGGCAGGTTCGAGTTTCCAATGAACTGCGTAAACGCGGTGTATTTGTGTCCCCTAGTGGCGTTCGGAGTATCTGGTTACGGCATGACCTAGCTAACTTCAAATTGCGATTAAAGGCACTTGAGGCCAAGGTCGCTGAGGAGGGACTGATCCTCACGGAGTCACAGGTTCAGGCTTTGGAGAGAAAACGGCATGATGATGAAGCCTGTGGTGAAATTGATACTCAACACCCTGGTTATCTGGGCTCGCAGGATACCTTCTATGTAGGAACCTTTAAGGGCGTCGGACGTGTCTACCAACAAACCTATATCGATACCTATGCGAAGGTGGCTCATTGCAAGCTGTACACCACCAAAACGCCAATCACTGCGGCAGACCTCCTGAATGACCGTGTACTACCGTTTTATGCCTTACATGATCTACCGGTGCTGCGTATCCTAACTGATCGCGGTACAGAGTATTGTGGCAAATTGGAACAGCACGACTACCAGTTATATCTAAGTGTGAACGAAATAGAACACACCAAGACAAAAGCCAGACATCCACAAACTAACGGGATCTGTGAGCGCTTCCATAAAACTATTCTACAAGAGTTCTACCAACCTTCATTACGCCGCAAGATCTATGGATCAATAGAAGAGTTACAAAAGGATCTGGACGAGTGGCTCACATATTACAATAATGAGAGAACCCATCAGGGTAAGAAGTGTTGCGGTCGAACACCGTTAGCCACTCTTGAAGATGGAAAAAGCATCTGGAAGGAAAAGCTCGTAAACTGAATTTGACCTGACAGAGCACCTCCTGAAAAACCGGTAACTGTCAGATCAAGTCTGAACTACTACATATGAGTTCACAGACTTTAAAGCGTCGCAGGGTTGACCTAAAAGCAAACCTGTGTTGTGGTCAACTCCAAGCGGACACTTCTTTAAGCACATTTCTCAAATTCGATAGGGGCTAGGTCTCCCAGTGTTGTATGTATTCTTCGTGAGTTGTAATAAGCAATATAGGCTCTTACATCTGCTACCGCATCCTCCCTTGTCGGATAAAGGTTTCCCGTTAACCACTCCCGCTTCAGGCTGCTGAAGAAACGTTCAGTCGGTGCGTTGTCCCAACAATTTCCCTTACGGCTCATTGAACACACCATCCCCTGCTGACTCAATAACATTTGGTAGGTATGGCTGGCATACTGACTGCCACGATCAGAGTGATGCAGGAGACCTTTTGGGGGCGAACGCAAATTGACAGCCATCATCAACGCACGAGTTACCAGGGCCGTTTCCATCTTCCGATCTAGATGCCAACCAATAATCCGGCGCGAATAGAGATCAATCACTACCGCCAAGTACAACCAGCCCTGCGAAGTCCAAATATATGTAATATCAGTCGTCCAAACTTGATTTTTAGCACTCGGTGAGAACTCCCTATTTAGAAGGTTCTCTGCGACCGGCAGGTGATGTTTACTGTCTGTCGTCAGTGTAAATCGCTTCTTGCGCTTTACTGCCAAGCCTAGCTTTTTCATGAGCTTGCGGACTCGATAGCGCCCGACTTCAAAGCCTTCTTTACGTAACAGCTTCATTAACCGACGACTTCCCAGGCTCTGTCTAGATTCTGCAAATAGGGCCTTCAAACGATGGCATAGTTGCCATGTTTGAGCATCTATTGAGCTATTACCACGGCAACACCAATCGTAATAACCAGACTTACTTACCTGCATTACCCGGCAGAGCACCCTAACAGGAAAGCTGCCTTGCTGTTTTTCAATAAAGCTGTACTTTATTTCATTTCTTTCGCAAAGAAGGCGCTGGCCTTTTTTAGGATTTCTTTCTCCATCCGCAACTGCTTATTTTCACATCGTAATCGCTCTAATTCTGCGCGCTCACCTACATCCAACCTCACACCGTCTTCTTCCTGCTTCAGTTCCTTTATCCAGCGTCGCAGGTTATTGGCTGTTGTTCCTACAGCCTCTGCTGCTTTAGAAATTGAATACCCTTGCTCAGAGACTAGCGCTACGGCGTCTTTCTTAAATTCCGGCTTGAAATGCCGACGTGTACCTTTTGTTGTCATACTTCACCTCGCTTGGTAGTTTTACCATCTTAGCGAAGTGTCCGGAAGGATTAGACCACTACACCCACAAACTAACAGGATCTGTGAGCGCTTCCATAAAACTATTCTACAAGAGTTCTACCAACCTTCATTACGCCGCAAGATCTATGGATCAATAGAAGAGTTACAAAAGGATCTGGACGAGTGGCTCACATATTACAATAATGAGAGAACCCATCAGGGTAAGAAGTGTTGCGGTCGAACACCGTTAGCCACTCTTGAAGATGGAAAAAGCATCTGGAAGGAAAAGCTCGTAAACTGAATTTGACCTGACAGAGCACCTCCTGAAAAACCGGTAACTGTCAGATCAAGTCTGAACTACTACAAATTATCAGATCAAGTCTGAATTACTTAAACTAAATGGCTGAAGATGATTTTCCTTCTAGTTATCAAGCTCCTATTTTTCCTTGGAGTGAGAATAGGGGGCACTTTCTATAAAACCATCGAGAGGTGGATGTTTCTATGCATTCGAGATCATTGTATTTAAAACGTGCTTTGATGTATTGCTTATTCAGAGTGACTTAACCTAGAGTCAAGAGTGAATAGTATCCTCAGAATAGCAATCTAACACTCTTTCAGTACTGCCTAGCATTTTTACTTTACCCTCGTCTATCCAGAGTACGCGATCACAGAATTTGTTTAGTGTGCGAATTGAGTGTGACACGAGAACGACCGTTTGATTCGACTTTACTTTTTTCTTTAATTCCTGAGATGATCTTTTCTTAAACTTTTTATCGCCCACTCCTAGGATCTCATCAAGTAGAAGTATCTCTGGTGTAGTACGAATAGCAATAGAAAAGCCCAAACGTGCCCTTTCTCCCGCTGAATATGTTCCAACCGGTTGCTCCATTAGGTGCTCAATTTCCCCAAATTTAGCAATTTCTGAAGCTAGTGCTTTCGCTTCAGAAATCGACTTCCCCTGGGTTACAAGGGCCATTACAGCGTTATCATACCCACTCAGATTTTTATTGAACCCTAAATTTAAGGAGAGAAGTTGGGATTTGATCCCTTTGGGGCGTGATATCCGCCCTTTATCTGGTTGAATAATGCCTGCTAACAATTTCAGAAGGGTTGACTTTCCTGCCCCGTTGCGCCCAATGACACCAAGGGTTTCCCCTTGGTAGAGCTCAAAACTCAGCCCTTCTAAGATATAGCGCTTTTTACTAAATGGATTCAGACGGCGGCGAAACCCAACTCCTACATCTTCAAATGTTAGTACTTCACCGTTCATATAAGAGTCCTTGGGTAATACCTATCAAATCTCTGTAGAATTATAAATCCTAGCGTGATTGAAATTAGGGAGAATGCATAAGGGTAAAAGAGATCGGAACTAGTTATTACTTCACCGCGCAAAAGAATTGCGCGATAAGAGTCAAAGATTTCCACAAAAGGATTAAGATATAAAATGTCCTGGGCGGCTTGAGAGCGACTGTTCACATCGAAAAATATTCCAGAGGTAAATAGTATTGCGGTCATCCCAAGACTAATGAGATGTTTTGTATCAGGAATAAGGGGGACAATAGCCGCGGCAATAAAACTGAGGCCCAGGTTGATAAAGAATTGGCACATCACAATCTGCACTAGGGAGAGCCAGTGGAGGCTTGGTTCAAACCCTTGAAAAGCCAAGAATAGACATAGTAACGGAAGAACAACCAAAAAGCGTAATAGCATCGACAAATTTATCGTTGCGGGAAATATCCACTTTGGCAGATAAAATTGGTTGAGGATGCCTTTGTTGCTGCTAATCGATGTGGCGCCTCCATTGATGGAGGAGGAAGTCCATTTGAAAGGAATTAGGGCGCAAATTAAAAAATAAATGAAGCTAGATCCACTTCCTCCATTTCTCAGGCCCATAGAAAAGGCAATGTAAAATAGCCCTGTTAGCAATATGGGCTCAAGCACCCACCAAAGTGACCCTAAATAAGAATTTTCTGAATCCGCTTTAAGGGCGCTTAGGCCGCGAATCCAGATAATACTCAGGTAATTTTTTAACATCTACACTGAACTCACTGTTTAAGTGGAAAACCCTATGAGCTTTCTCAGAGCGTTTTCTGGCTAGATATGATCGCCATATTTACCATCGCAGTTGGCCATTGCCATTCGCGTCAAGAGTACAAATATACAATATTTTGTTTAAAAACAGTAGCCAGCAGTGTCTGCTGCTAACAAGTGATAAGTTTAAGTTGTCCAAGAGATGAAGTAGTAGATAGCTATGGTTATGTCGATAAGGTGTATAATAACTATCCAAATTGTGATTAGGGTGATAGTTTGAAAGGCTCGGCTAAGATTCTTCATTGCTACAGAACATTTTTCCCCGAAAGTCAAGGTGGGATAGAGCAAGTTATCCTTGAGATTGCCCGTAGGGCAGATGGGGAGGTTCTGACCTTGTCTGAGTCGCCAAAAAGTAAGATGCGTTACGCGCACGTTAAGGTTAGTAGTTCTAAGAGGTGGTTTTCAATTGCCTCATGTTGTGTGGGACCCAGTCTGATACTTCGCCTCTTCCAAAAAGATCCTGATATCATACATTTCCACTTTCCATGGCCTTTTGGTGATTTGAGCTATCTACTTGCGGGGCGTTCTCGGCCGTTAGTTGTTACTTACCACTCAGATATAGTTCGCCAGAGATTTTGGGGGGCATTATATAGGCCGTTAATGAAGTATTTTCTCGGGCGAGCAAATTCTATTGTAGCGACGTCACAAGCCTACTTAGAAACGAGTGAGGTACTGTTAGAGTATAAGGATAAAGTAAGAGTTATACCCATCGGAATATCTGAAGATAGTTACCCCCAAGTAGAGAGTCATGGTATCAAATCGGTAGAGGCTAAATTTGGTCGTGATTTTATGTTGTTTGTAGGTGTTTTACGATACTACAAGGGCTTAGAATTTTTGATAAGAGCAGCGGCCGGCCAGTCATATCGCGTCATTATTGCTGGCAAAGGACCAGAAAAGGAGCGCCTTGAAGCGTTGGCGATGAGCCTGGGGGCGGATAACGTCATTTTTGCAGGCTTCATCAGCGATGAGGATAAAATGGCTCTATTGTCCCTTTGTCGCGCAGTGGTATTCCCCTCACATTTGCGATCTGAGGCTTTTGGTGTGACTTTAGTTGAGGGGCTGATGTGCGGGAAGCCACTGGTATCTTGTGAAATTGGAACTGGCACTAGCTATGTAAATTTACATGGTGAAACAGGGTATGTAGTAGAGCCTGCTAATCACTATGCTCTACGAGAGGCTATGGCGAAGCTGTGGTATGAGCCTGAGATGGCCAATGTTATGGGGCTAGCAGGGCGTAGTCGTTTCGAGAGGTTATTTACTGCAGAGAAAATGGCCTCTTCTTACGAGCGGCTGTATCGAGATCTACTTGGACAAAGCGAGGGGTAAGTGGCTAGGATTGCTGTTGACGCGCGGCCACTTTCTGAGAAGACAACGGGAATTGGTCGTTATACGCGGGCTCTGCTCGATCGTATGTATGAGAGTGAGCATCATTGGTATCTTTATAGCCATAAACCGCTAATTGGGAATATCCCCAATTCGGATAATATTAAGACAAGATATAGCGATATCCAATGGGGAGCCCTTAGCTCCCCGTTTGCACAAGTGGTGTTTCCAATTTGGGCTAGGCTTGATCGGATAGACATTTTTTGGTCTCCCCGTCACCACCTGCCTATTCTATTGCCGTTGCGAACTTCCAAAGTGGTTACGATACATGATCTAGTTTGGCAAAGGTTTCCACAGACTATGTCACGCCTGGGTTTACAGCTTGAGCGGCTGTTAATGCCTCCATCTTTGCGAATAGCTGATAAGGTTATTGCTGTATCTGGGAGTACCGGAGATGAAATTCTGAACTCTTTCAGCTATTGCAAGGACAAGGTTGTCGTTATTCCTGAAGCGCCATTCTTAGATTCTCTTTGTGAAAGGACTGGTGAAAGAGATTATTTTCTTTTTGTAGGAACCCTCGAACCTCGGAAGAATCTTCAGCGCTTATTGGAAGCTTATGGCCAATATATAGAGATTGTAGAGGAAGCTTTACCCTTGAAAATATGTGGAGGTAAAGGCTGGGGAGGGGTAAAGATTGAAGAGGTTGTTGAAAGACTGGGGCTTAGCGAAAAGGTTGAGATTCTAGGTTATGTTAATGATGATCTCCTTCCAGTTCTATACAGGGGGGCTAGAGCGCTATTAATTCCCTCTTTATATGAAGGTTTCGGCCTTCCAATTGTTGAAGCTTTTAGTCAAGGTACTCCAGTCTTAACTTCAAACTTTGGGGCAATGAGGGAAGTTGCAGGCAATGCGGCACTTTTGGTAGACCCTTTAGATATTGAGGGCATGGCTAAAGCTTTAGCGAGGTTCACAATTGAGCAATCTCTGATTGTGAGTTTGCAAAAAAATGCTCTTATTAGGCTAGATGAGTTTAGCTGGGACGAGTCTGCGGCCCAAACGTTATCTGTGCTAGAGGGCTCACCTTAGCTGTGTCGGATGTGAGATTCTTTATAGTCTTGTTGTATTTTCTGTCAGGATAGGTCTATTAATTCAGCTTTTGCTATAAATGGATCAATCCAGGGGCAAGGAATAAAGGTATTGAAATAGGCTTTACATTCTCTAGCAGGGTATTTTTGCCGTCACCTATAATCAGCAACCACCCGCATAGAGGGTGGTTGCTGAAAGCCCTCTGAGGGGGCTAATTACAACCCCGCCAGTTGCTCTGCTCTTGACGGCGCTCTTCAACCTCTTGACTCTTAATGTGCTCTCGAATCATTTACTCGTCGAACCCTACTGTACTTACGCAGTAGCCGCGAGCCCAAAAGTGTCTTCCTGTATAATTTCTCTGTACATGCTTGTATCTACGAAATATCTGAACCGCAGACTTCCCTTTCAGAAATCCAACCCTATTGGAAACACTGAACTTCGGAGGAATCATTAACAACATATGGATGTGATCTCTCATTGCGTACCCTCGACCAACTTGACAGCATAAGTCTCGAAATATTGCTTCAATCCCCCGCCTCAGTGCTCCAAATAACACTTTCTTTCGATACTTGGGCACAAAAAACCACGTGGTACCGGCAATAATGCTTCACGTGAGCATGGCATTGCAAATCTCGTATATGGCCTCCTTATAGAACTTGCCGGTTCATGGAGGCCATATTTACTCTGCACGCTGGAATGGCAGAGCCTTGCCAAGTCTGACCCCAGAGGCGGCAGCTTATCTATATGTTGATCAAATTGGTGTTATTTTCCGCCGCTTTTGTATATTTTCTTGTTTATTTTAAATTATGTGCTAGTTGTTAAATTTGTATTTTTGTTTGACTTTTAATTTTTTGATTGGTTGAGCAAGGATGCTCAAATGGAACCCAAATTCTCGATAATTGTTCCTGTGTATCAACATTGGTGTTTTATTGCTGGGCTTTTATCTCATTTAGAAAGCCAGTCATTCAAGAGGACAGACTTTGAGTTAGTTTTAGTTGCCAATGACCCTCCTGTTGCCTTTCTGAAGCAGAAATATTCCTTTTCCCTTAAAATCCTCAAATGTTCTACCCCTGGAGCCTATGCTGCTAGAAATTTAGGAATACAGTTCGCAAGAGGAGAATGGCTTCTCTTTACTGATGCAGATTGCTTGCCTGCTCCTTGCTGGGTGGAGGAAATTAATGCAGCTATTCTAAATTGTGATTCTCACAACGCATTATTTGCTGGTCGCGTTGTTTGTGTGAAAAATAATTTTGATTGTGGTGTTTATCATATATACGACTACGTGAAAGGTATTCCTCAAGAGAAATATGTGCAGTCTGGAGTGGCTGCAACTGCTAATTTAGCTGTTCGGAAATCATTTGTTGAGCAAGTGGGTATGTTCAATGAGAGTTTATATTCTGGGGGTGATTTTGATTTTTGTGCTCGTGCGACAGTGTGTGGAGGAGAATTGATTTATCTTCCACAAGCTGTTGTGGCTCATAGGGTGAGAAATTCTTGGTATTCCTTGGCTGTTAAGGCAAGGAGAGTGAAGGGAGGGCAGTTCTCAAAAAGTCATGGAATTGCAAGGTTGGGCGTAATTTTGCGAACACTTTGCCCTCCATTTAGGTCAGCGCTCTATTTTTTAGGTAGGAATGAGCACCCCTTAAAGTTTAGATTTTTTTCGGTTTTGGTTCAGTTTCAGTTATGGCTTGTTGAGGTTTTTGAAGTTGTTAAGTTGGTTGCAGGGGCGACGCCGGAGCGTCGTTGATGATCAATGAAGTGTACCCAAAGATATTTACTAAAAAAATAACTGATAAGGTATTTGCCGAATGAAAAAGGCGCTAGTGACTGGAATTACAGGCCAGGATGGCTCTTATTTAGCTGAATTTTTATTGGCGAAAGGGTACGAGGTTCATGGGGTTAAAAGAAGGTCCTCTTCATTTAATACGAGCCGCATAGATCACTTGTACCAAGGGCCGCAAGATGATAGTAGAAGGTTTTTTCTTCACTATGGAGACCTTACCGATACGAGCAATTTGACCCGAATTCTTCAGGAGGTGCGGCCTGATGAAATCTATAATTTGGGTGCTCAGTCTCATGTTGCGGTCAGTTTTGAATGCCCTGAATATACTGCAAATGTGAACGGGCTTGGAACCCTCAGAATACTTGAGGGGATGCGTCTTCTGGGGTTGGATAAAACCAGGTTTTATCAAGCCTCAACGTCGGAGCTTTACGGTGCTGCCAAAGTTTCCCCTCAGGATGAAAACACTCCTTTTTACCCTCGCTCTCCATACTCAATTGCAAAGTTGTTTGCTTATTGGACCGTGGTCAATTTCCGCGAGGCCTATGGCTTATATGCTTGCAATGGAATCTTATTTAATCACGAGTCATCACGGCGTGGTGAAACTTTTGTTACTCGAAAGATAAGCCGGGGTTTGGCAAATGTTGCCCAAGGTTTAGAGCGGTGCCTGTATTTGGGGGAGCTGAATGCACTGAGGGACTGGGGCCATGCTAGAGACTATGTTGAAATGCAATGGTTGATGTTGCAGCAAGAAAGTCCTAGGGATTTTATCATCTCTACAGGGCTGCAATACTCCGTTCGAGATTTTGTTCGTAATTGTGCTCAAGAGTTGGGGATAGAGGTAGAGTTTCATGGAGAGGGGCAGAAAGAGGTAGGTGTTGTTGCTTCAATTGTGGGAGAAGATGCTCCAGCAGTTAAGTGTGGAGATGTAATTGTTAAAGTGGACTCTCGTTATTTTCGCCCGACAGAGGTGGTATCACTAGTAGGTGATGCCTCATTGGCTCGTCAAGAACTGGGGTGGGTACCTAAAACAACTTTGAAAGATTTAGTTGGGGAGATGGTTAAGTATGATTTGAGGGAAGCGAAGCGGAATTTGTTGTTGGCTGGGAATGGTTATCGCACTGAGCCTATTTTTGAGGAGTAGTTAGTGAAATACTCCCAGAGAGTTTTTGTCGCAGGTCATCGGGGTATGGTTGGTTCGGCATTAATTCAGAGGCTGAGACCGGTAAAAAACTGTGAAGTCATTACTTGCCCTCGAGATTCGCTGGACTTGACAGATGCTGATGCTGTTTCTGATTTTTTTAATTCGGAGTCGATTGATACTGTTTATTTGGCTGCGGCAAAAGTGGGGGGCATATTGGCGAATAGCAAGCTCCCAGCTGATTTTATTTACCAGAATCTGATGATTCAGTGCAATGTAATCCATCAGGCTCACAAGGCCGATATCCAAAATTTGCTGTTTATTGGGTCGTCTTGTATTTATCCGAGGGATTCCCCCCAACCGATACGGGAGCAGGACCTGCTTGGGGGCAGGTTGGAGACGACTAACGAGCCTTATGCTATTGCTAAGATTGCCGGAATTAAGTTGTGCGAGTCGTACTCAAGGCAGTATGGACGTAACTATCGCAGTGTTATGCCGACAAACCTTTATGGTCCACATGACAACTTTGACTCTGCAAATTCACACGTTATCCCTGCATTAATATATCGTTTCCACAAGGCCAAAAATGAAGGGCTGCAGAATGTCAGGATTTGGGGGAGTGGTGATGTTCGGCGAGAATTTCTGTATGTAGAGGATATGGTTGATGCGTTGGTATTTGTAATGGGATTGGAAGATCGAGTATATCGAACCGTGACAGAGCCTATGTGCTCCCACCTAAATGTGGGTACTGGGGTGGATTGCACTGTTAAGGAGCTGGCTTATTTAATCGCCGAGATCATTGGGTTTGAGGGAAATATTACATTTGACAGGTCAATGCCTGATGGTGTGCCGCGGAAGTTGCTAGACACCTCAAAGCTATCGAAGTTGGGGTGGGATTCCCACACTTCCTTGGGGGTAGGGTTAAAGAAAACATACGACTGGTATAGAAGTATTTTACGTTGATCGAATGTCAGATATTGTAATTTGTACTAAAGTTCTCAAGAGAGGTTTTACTTTTCACGAAACGACAACTTGAGACTTTTTGTGATAAAAATAAGCCTGATAACGGTTTGTCTAAATAGTGCTGACACCATTCGCGACACAATACTATCTGTGTTGGCTCAAGATTATGCAAATATTGAGCATATAATTATTGATGGTGGCTCTACTGATGGCACGCTAGAGATAATATCTGAGTTTAAAGACCGAGTCGCGGCAGTTGTGTCTGAAAAAGACTCGGGTATTTATGATGCTATGAATAAAGGCATATGCCTGGCGTCTGGCGATATAGTCGGCACAATTAACTCTGATGATGTCTATTCTGATAGTCGTGTAATTTCAAATGTTGTTAATGAATTTTTGGTTTCGGGAGCCCAGTCTGTCTATGCAGATCTGGAGATTGTGGCTCGCAACAACTTAAGCCAAAGAGTGCGTTTTTATGGCTCCAGTAAATTTAGGGTGTCTAAATTTCGCTGGGGCTGGATGCCACCCCATCCTACATTTTTTGTGCGGCGAGACTGTTACAAAAAGCTAGGTTTATATAAAACCAACTACCGTGTTGCGGCAGATTTTGAATTGCTAGCTCGTTTTCTTTATCGGGATAAAATCAGCTTCAGGCGCTTGCCAAAATGTATTGTGAAAATGCGTGAAGGGGGTGTTAGTTCCCAGGGCGTTTGGGGGCGGATTCATCAAAACCTGGAAATTGTTAGGGCTTGCAAAGAAAATCATATCTACACAAACTTTTTCTTGATTCTATTTAAAGTACCTCTTAAATTGCTCGAATACACAGGAATTGGCCTTACCCATAGGCGGTGAAGGCCAACCTTTCCCTGTTTGATTTGAAGTGGCTCCTGTTAAGAGAAGAGTGAGGGCAGGGCGCTATCCGTTTCACTGGGTTCACTTTCAGGTTTCGCGTTCAGTAATAAGTCGACTATTGCTTCCACCTTATTGGTGTCCAAAGGGCTAGCCGGTGACTTGTAAATAGAGGCGTCCAGAGCTGCTTGGAGCTGATCCAGCTCAGGGATGTGCAGTTGCCTTGCGGTCTCAGCCAAGCTCTTCCCATTTACTTGTGGCCATTTTGCAGACAACCACTTTAAAGTGGCTTGTTGGATATGGATGGGGTTCTCACTCTCCAGAGCTTTTTTAAGGGAACGGGTTTCACGTTGTAAGTCGGGAGCCTGGGTGTGGTTGCTCGGTATTTGCTGGGCGGGTTTGCGCCTCTGAAAGAAAAAGTACAGCACCCACAGTAAGTGAGAGGCAATCGCGATAATAGCCAGGTTGCGCCAAAAATGGCTCACAGTACCGACTTGTTCGGTGGGTGTAGCTGACTGAGGTACTTTAGCACTGGTTTCATTGTCGCTGGTTACTGCAGCAGCAGTACCGGAAACTGAGAAGCGGAATGCCGGTAGTTGAGTGGTGCGTTGTCGTTGGCTTTTTGTATCCCACCAGGTCACAGTGACGGGAGGAAGCTCGTAGTCCCCGGGTTGTGTAGCCACAATCGCGGTTGTCTCAATACGGCTTCCGGTAACGCCGTTGGGCCCAACCTGGTCTTCTTGTTGCGGTTGATCGGGGTAAGTTTTAAGGCCATCCACGTTGAGTTTGGGAAGTGGGGGCAACTGTGCGGCCCTGAGCCCTTCGGCACGTACGGTAAGAATTCGGGTAATAGGTTCGCCTACGGCAAAGGTGTCCGGGTCCTGGCTCCAGCTTTGAACAATGCCGAGACTGGCAGCGGGCAGCCATTGGCTGCCAGAGTAGTCAGCGGGTTTTGGCAGCACTTCAATAGACTTCTCCTGGGAGCGAAGTCGAAGCCTTTGGCTGTTGCGATTAAACAGGGAGAAGGGGTCCCTGCGCCCAGCGATGGCCACGTAGGTTAGTGCGGGAATGCTGAGCTTGCCTGAGCTATCTGGGAAAACGGCGTAGGTAACTTCGTAAACCGCATGGCTCACATCATTGAGCTTGCGCTCATATCGCTGCTCATCGACTTTTTCTGCATGAGCGCCGGCAACCTTGAGAGGCTCTGTTGCGATATCGTGTAAGCCGATAGTGGTGTACAGGCGAATTTTTACCAGCAGTTGCTCTTGGACATAGACCTTTTCCTTGTCGAGTGTTACTTCCAGAAAAGCCTGCTTTTCACCGCCGTTAGGTCCACTTTGCGCCTCGGTGACTGTGACGGGAATCGCATCGGAAACCTCTCCTTGATAGTTAAAAGAGGGGATAAACAGTTTGCCTTCCCGTTTGGGGGCTAGCGCCAGTACCCACTCGACAAAACTCTCTGCACGGCCATTGATAACGCGATACTGGTTGGACTGTTGGCGTGAGAGAATATCGAAATCCTGTTCCAACAAGTCAAAGTCCGGTTGTCCACCACTTTTGTCTCCTGAATAGCGCACACGTAAATTGACTGTCTCATCAATTCCAATCTTATCTCTATCGACCGTTGCGCTGAGATCGCTTGCTAAAACCGGTGTCGACAGACAAAGTGCTATTGCAAGAAGTAGCAAAGCGAAGGCGTGGCTGAGTGGGAGGTTCCAAAGTTTTATTCGGTTGTTAATGATTGCGTCCATAGGCATTTTTGAAATCAGTGTTCTTGAATCCAGCGACATTGTTCTGCTGTTCTTTACCATCTTTGTGTCGCCCCATTTTCCGGTGGCTCCCATTCTCCGCTGCGATAGGCGCGGCGCCGTTGCAGGCTCTCGTATTTGAACTTCTCGCGCATCAGGCCGGCTGGATCATCGGGAATTTGACGGAGCCATTGGTCCAGGGCTTGCTGGGTTTCCTGGTCGAGTGGGCTTTCTGCAGCGCCAGTAGGTAGCGATTCCCCTTGCGGCGGTTGTTCTTCACCCTGTTGTTCACCTTGCTGTTGTTGTTCGCTCTCCTGCTCTTCCTGACCCTTTTCTTGGGAGCCCTGCTGCTGCTCGCCTTGGGGTTGTTGCTCAGAGGGCTCTGGTGAACCAGAGGGCTGTTGATTATTGCCCTGTTGTTGCTGCTCGCTGAACTGCTGTTCGTTGTTCTCAGCTTGCTGCTCTTGGTTTTGTTGTTGTTCCTGGCTCTGCTGCTGGCCCTGCTGGTTCTGTTCCTGCTCGCTTTGCTGCTGTTCACCGGACTGCTGTTGGGATTGCTGCTGTTTTTTTTGCAGCTCTTTCAGTTTTTCAGCAATCTCCCGATTGTGCTCGGCATCGGCAAACTCGGGCTGCTTTTGCAGGGCTTCATCGTAGGCTTTGATAGCTTTGTCGTAGTCCCCCTGTTGCACCAGGCTGTTGCCAAGATTGTACAGACTCTGTGAATTATTACTTTGGGCGAAATTTTCCTGGGCCTCTGCGTAGTTGCCTGCGCGATAGTTGGCAGTGCCTTTCCATTCGGGATTGTGAAACTCTTGCGCGGCCTCTGCCGGCTGTCCCTCTTCCAGTAGGCGCTGGCCTTGCTGGTCTTTGCGTTGCCATAAATCCTGCCATTCAATAGCCTGGCTTTCACTTGAAATCCCAGTTAGCAACAGTAAGGGCAGGGCGCATGCCAGAGCTCCCCGACGGAAGAGTAGGGCTGCAAAAGGTAGTATTAAAAGCAGTAATAGCGGCCCTTCATCCCGCCATTGGTCGAACTCCCTTTCAGTGAGCTGCGCTTGTTGCGGGCTGTCAGTTTGAGGCAGTAAATAGTCGATATCGCTGTCATTTACCGTAATTTTGGCAAAACGCCCTCCGCTGGATTGGGCGAGCTGGCGAAGCTCAGCGGCATCGAAATTGGAGATGACGATGGCCCCTTTACTGTCGGTCACAAATCCACCGGTATTTCCCCTAGGGATGGGGCTGCCCTCGCCGCTGCCTACGGCGAGTATGCTCATCTCAACTTTTGCGTTGGACAGAGCTTTGGCGACCTCATCGGCGGCCATTGAGTCTATGCCATCGGTAACGGCAAGTAATTGCCCGCGCCCAGCAGCTCCGTCCTTTAACAGGCGAATTCCTGTATCGACGGCCATTTCGATATTGCTGCCGGGGACTGGCATGATTGAGGGCGATAACGCGGGTACCAGATTGGCGATAGTAGCCGTGTCCTCGGTAAGAGGGGTGACGACATGGGCTTCTCCGGCATAGGCGACGAGCGCGGTGAGGCCGTCTTTTCTCTGGCGCAAAATATCCAAAATTTTAAGGCGGGCGCGGGTTAGTCGATTGGGTGAGAGATCTGTCGCCATCATGGACGGTGACAAGTCTAGCAGTATGACCAGGGCATCCTGGTTGCTGTACACCGGGGTTGGCAGCTTGCGCCAGGCAGGGCCGGCCAGAGCGATAATCATCGCGACCAGCAGCGCAAATATTAATGCGAATAACCAGGGTCTTTTACTGCCGCCGCGCAGTAGAAGGTGGGGCAGCAGATCTGGGTCTATGACCTTTTGCAGTTGAGCGCTGTTGAGCACCATCTTTGCCAATCCCCAACAGAGTAGTGCTGCGGGAATTAGCAGCCACAGAACCCCAGGGCGCAGGAAGTGGAAGGATTGGATTAGGTCGAGCATATTCACTGGGCTTGACCTCCATTGTTACGACTTAACTCTTCTCGTCTGGCAGGGAGCTGAAAATTGCTCGCCAGGGGAATCAGGGCCCAAATTCCAGCCAGTAGTAGGGCGATACTAAGGGGCCAGGTGAACAGGGACTTCATGGGGCGGTAACTTTCCGCTTCCTGTTCGACAGGCTCTAACTTATCCAGTTCGGCATAGATTTCTGCCAGCTCTTGCGGGTTGTGGGCGCGGAAATAGCGGCCCCCGGTTTTATCGGCGATTTCCTTGAGGGTCTTGCTGTCGAGGTCTCGCGAAGGGTTAATTCTGCGGCTGCCAAAACGGCTCCCCAGAAGACCGGGTTGAACCATTTCGTCGGCACCTACACCGATGGTGTAAACCGTAATGCCCGCTTGTTGTGCCAGTTCGGCAGCTTTGAGCGGGGAGACTTCCCCCGCAGTGTTGGCGCCATCGGTGAGGAGTATCAGCACGCGTTGCTCTGCGGGGCGTTGGGTCAGGCGTTTGACCGATAGCCCAATGGCATCGCCGATGGCAGTTCCCTGTCCAGCAAAGCCGATCTGGGCCTCTTTTAGTAGAGTTTCTACCGTCTCCCTGTCGTAAGTGAGTGGGGCTTGCAGGTAGGCGCGAGTCCCAAACAATACCAACCCCAAACGGTCACCTTTACGCCGTTCAACAAAGTCACCAACCACCTGTTTTACTGCATTGATACGCATCGCCGGTCGGCCATTAATTACCATATCGGGCGTTTCCATGCTGCCTGAAATATCTACGGCAATAAGGAGATCCCTTGCGCTGCTGGGTTGAGATATCGGCTCCCCATACCACCGGGGACGGGCTGCGGCGCTGATTAAAAGCAGCCAGATCAGAATCAGCAAAAAGAGATTGAGCAGATTGCTTTGTTCGCCGCCGCCGCGTTGGGATAGCTCAGAATAAAATGGCACCTTCAGGGCGCTGCTCATGGGTTTGGAGCGGGGTAGCAGCCAGCGAGCGAGTAGCGGGAGTGGGGCTAAAAAGAAAACCCATGGCCAGGCGAATTCAAACATGCGCGGCCTCCCCGCCCTGGTGTTGTGGGCTGTTTTTGGTGGGTTGTCCGTGCTGCTTCACCCATAAAATGGCATATTCCTGTAGCACTCGGTTTTTGTCTGGGTCACAGCTGCCGCGATAGAGGTTTTCAATGAGTGCTTGTTGCGCATCAGAGGGGCACTCAAGTGGGGCTGACTTTTTCAGAAATTCGACCCATGCTGTGCCGATAAGATTGCCGCACTCTGTACGGCTATAGGTTGTAACTGCCACTCGCTTAAGTATTTCATTAATTTCTGGTACTGCATCCGCCTCCTCAGTATTTACTGCGGCGAGCAGTGAAGCTGCTTCGACACGATAGCGATTGCGTTCAACTTTTTTGCGCCGCTGCCGCCACCATAGGACAGCGGCGGCCACACAGACAAGAATTAATACGGCCAACATCCACCAGCCTGGAGCGGGTGGCCACCAATTAACCGCATTGGGCTCTTGTATATCGCGGAGTTGCGATAACAATTCCTGGGCCTCGGGCGAAGGCGCTTGCGGTGTTGGGGATTGCATTTGTTTTGCCAGAAGACTTCCTTTTATCACGACTGGCCCTCAATTAAATTGCCAGTGCGTTTTGCCTTCGCTCCTTGGTTCGCCAAAACATTGGCGACTAGCTTTTTCTGCACTTTCAAACTCATTACTACTTGGGCCTTCTCGTATTTTGCCAGCCATTATTTCTTTGCCGCGAGCCGTAGACGGACATCAGTGCTGGAATAAGCGGTTGGGTGTTATCAAAGTCCAGCAACGGCAGCCGATAACGCCGGCACAGTTGTTCAACCTCGGCGCGGGCTCGGGCTTGCTTTTCGGCAAAATGTTCGTGAACCGGCCGATTGCCGGCATGAAGGAATGTGCGCTGGCGACCGTCAGATATAGTGAGGGATTGGCCGGGCAGATGTTGCTCCAGCGGGTCCGATACCCTCAGCACCTGCAGGTCGGCATGACGGGATAAAAGGTAGAGTGGCTGCGAGCAGCTCTCGTCGAGATCATGGCAATCACTGATTAAAAAGAGCGCACTTCCAGGGCGTGCGATTCTTCGCGCTTCCTCCAGCAATGTTTTTAGTGTTTGGCTGCCCTGTTCGGGGACGGGGCTGCTCAGTTCCGCAGCGCGGGCAACCGTACTGTGAATCATCGAAAGTACGGCGTGGTGGCTGCGGCGCGGGCGCACTGTGTCTATTTCCCGGTCGGAGAAAAGTAGCGCCCCGATCCGATCGCTGTGCTGTAAACCAGCCCAACCCAGCGCCGCAGCGATGCCGCTTGCCGTCACCGATTTAAATGCTCTTTGGCTGCCAAAAAACATCGGCGAGCGCAAATCCAACAGGATAACTACCGGGCGTTCGCGCTCCTCTTGGTAAAGTTTGGTGTGGGTTTGGCCGGTTCGAGCTGTTACGCGCCAGTCAATGGAGCGTACATCATCGCCGGCCTGGTAGTTCCGCACTTCCTCAAAATTCATGCCGCGGCCGCGGTAGCGAGTGAGCAGGCTGCCGGCCTGATCACTGCGGGCCAGGCGCGGTTTGAATAATTGCAACTGCCGTGCGGCGTAGCGCATTTGTACCAACGGCGTTACTTCGGGATAAGCCCCGCGCAGTTCGAGCTCAGTTGGGGGTGCTTCAGCGGACATCAGATCGCAGGCACCTGTTGAAGTAATCGCTCAATTACCTGGTCGGTAGTAATTCCCGCCGCTTCCGCCTCAAAACTCAACAGGAGTCGGTGGCGTAAAATATCGGGAGCGACATTCATCACATCATCTGGGGTGACATAATCGCGCCCGGCGAGCCAAGCGTGAGCGCGCGCGCAGCGATCCAATGCAATTGTTGCTCTCGGACTTGCACCAAAATCTAGCCATGACGCCAGCTCGCTGTCATACTTCGCCGGCTCGCGAGTAGCAATGACAAGTTGGACAGTATAGGTTTCCACGGCCTCAACCATCTGCATTTCCAGAATTTGGTTGCGCGCCTGAAGAATGGTTTCTTGGCTGATAATTTCAGTGGGGCGATTTTCGCCAAGGCTAGCCTCGGATCTGGCCAGGCGCAGGATTTTTGCTTCCGCCTCCGCATTGGGATAGGCAAGATTTACCTGCATTAGGAATCTATCTAATTGTGCCTCTGGTAGAGGATAAGTCCCTTCCTGCTCAATAGGGTTTTGGGTAGCCATTACCAAAAATAACTGGGGAAGGGGATAAGTTTTTCGGCCGACACTGATCTGCCGTTCTGCCATAGCTTCGAGCAGCGCCGACTGAACTTTGGCTGGCGCGCGGTTAATCTCATCGGCCAGTATCAGGTTGTGAAACACTGGACCTGGTTGAAAATGGAACTCTCCGGTTTCCGGCCGGTAAATGTCGGTGCCGGTAATATCCGCCGGAAGCAGATCTGGCGTAAATTGAACGCGATGGAAGTCACCCTCAATAGCTTCGCCCAGTGTTTTAATGGCCTTGGTTTTGGCCAGGCCTGGCGCTCCCTCCACCAAAAGGTGGCCATCGGCCAGCATGGCGATCAGCAATCGGTTAACCAATCTCTCTTGACCGATAATCTGCTCTTCCAACCAATCGCCCAAAGCGGCGATATGATCCCTAATAGTCTGGTTTGCTTCCATAGTATCTCTTCTTCTGAGAATTTAGCCGCCGCACGGACCTGGCTGGCTTTCTACCATCTATATATAGTCGCCGCCGAGAAGGTGGCGACTGATGATTTTAGCGGCACCAAATGAAGAGGCAACTCTTGAGACGTAGGCCTCTGCCGAGCCGACTAGATTCTGAGGTGGAATGGACTTCTCCTCACTGTCTGACTGAAAGTGTAATTTTTAGGACTCGACCCTGCAGCTGCGTATGGGCTGAGATGATGACCTTTTCGGATCTACAGTGTTTGGATTCGATGTGACAAAAATGAGATTGGGAGGTTCCCCGTGAATATGGCGACGGTTATTACCGACAGCCGTGAAGAATTAGTTGCGCAGATTTGCGAGCTGATTCGTGACAAGCTGACCAGCGAAGCCGAACCCGTTGTGGCTTTTGCCCAGCAGTTCCTCAATCAGTACCCATTAGAGGATCTGGCCGGTCGTCGTCTTGTTGACGTCTATGGCTGCATATACACCTGGTGGAACTTTATTCAACAACGCCCGGGCGGCCTACCCAAGGTGAAGGTTTTTAACCCCCGCCTCGAAGACGATGGTTGGGAGTGCTCGCATACGGTCATTGGTGTGCTGCAGCGGGATATGCCATTCCTGGTGGACTCCATTCGCATGGAGATCAATCGCCGAAATACAGTGACTCATTCGATAAAGAGTACGGTAGTTCGAGTCGAGCGCGATGCCAAGGGGAAACTGACTCGCCTGTTGCCGCCAGAGGAAGAGTTACTGGGTGAAAAGCCGCAGGCAAAAGGGAAGCGCATTACTAACGAAGCGATGATTTATGTCGAGATTAATCACGACACTTCATCTGAGTTCGCTTCAGGCATGATGACTGGCTTAAAAGACGTACTCGGCGATGTGGAGCTGGTAGTGGACGACTATGTCCCGATGCTGGAAACCTGCAGCGCAATGGAGGGACAGTTACAGGCGGGACTTCCAGACGAAGACACCAACCTATTGGAAGCCAGTGCATTTTTGCAGTGGATGCGCGACGGTAACTTCACCTTCCTGGGGTATCGCGAATACGAGTTCAGTGTTGTCGGGGATAAAAAAATCCTCAATGAAGTTGAAGACCGCAGGCTCGGTATTTTCAAAAAGCTGGAAGAAGCCGCGCCGATGCTGGAAACCTCTTTTAGTGAGGGCAAGCAGCGTTTCTACCAAGGGCCCAATTACCTGACATTTGCCAAGTCCTCCGTTAAGTCCCGGGTGCACCGCACGGCCTATTCGGACTACGTGATGATTAAGCGCTACAACACCGAGGGCGAGGTGATTGGTGAAGCGGCGTTTATGGGGCTTTATACCTCGCCGGTTTACACCGAGAGCCCGGCGAAAATTCCGATTATTCGCCGCAAGATGGCCTCGATCATAGAGTCTAGCGGTCTCTCCGGGCAGGGGCACGATGGCAAAGCCCTGCGCCGGATTCTCGATACCTTCCCAAGGGATGAACTTTTCCAGGGCAGCACCAAAGAGCTGTTTGACGTGGTAATTGGTGTGCTGCAGTTAAATGAGCGGGCTCACCTTCGTCTGTTTATGCGTCGCGACCCCTTTGGTAAATTCGTTACTGCCACGGTATACGTTCCCCGTGAGCTGTTTAACAGTGATGTGCGCGAGGTGATTTGCGCGCATATTGCCAAAGCGATTAATGCGAAGGACTCGGACTTCACCACTTTCTTCTCCGAATCCATTCTTGCGCGGGTTCATTTTGTTTTCCGCGTGTCCCCCGATGAGCCTGTTGATTTTGATGTCGCGCTGCTGGAGGCGCAAATTGTGGATATTACCCGCTCCTGGGAAGATGTTTTCCAAAGATCACTAATTGAAAATAGCGGGGAAGAAGAGGGCAGCCGTCTCTATCGTACTTTTGGCCGCGCCTTCCCGGCGGGGTACCGTGAAGACTTTGAGCCTCGTATTGCGGTGCAGGATGTAGCAGCCGTTCAGAGTCTCAGTGAAGATAACCGGGTAGCAATGAGTTTCTACCAGCCGGTGGGGGCCGCCCAGGGCAGCCTGCGGTTCAAGGTATTCAACTGGGGCAGCGGCCTGACGCTCTCCGACGTGATTCCCGTGCTGGAAAATCTGGGCTTGCGGGTTATTGGTGAATTCCCCTATACGATTCGCCCCCGTGGCTATACCGATGTGTGGATGCACGAATTCCATCTGGAATTTGGTCTGCCCACCAAAATTGATGCGCAAGCATCCCGTGGCCTGTTCCAGGATGCGTTCGCGGCGATCTGGAATCACACGGCGGAAAGCGATGCCTTCAATCGCCTAGTGCTGGCCGCCCGCCTTAACTGGCGCGAAGTATCCATGCTTCGTGCCTACGCCCGTTACCTGAAGCAAACCAAGTCCGGTGCCAGCCAGAGCTATATTGCCGCTACCCTGGCCAGCCACGTGGATATCACCCGCAACCTGGTAGCCTTGTTTAGGGCGATGTTCGATCCCCGTTTAAGCACTGGTAAGCAGGAGCAGCCCCGTGTCGAGCGCTTGATCGCTAAAATTCACGATGGTTTGGATACGGTTGATAACCTGAATGAAGATTTGGTTCTGCGCCGTTATTTGGAATTAATCCTGGCGACCCTGCGCACTAACTTCTTCCAGGTGGATGATGAAGGGCAGCCCAAGGATTATATTTCGATCAAATTCAGTCCCCGGGATATTCCCGGCATTCCTGAACCCCGCCCGGAGTTTGAGATTTTTGTTTACTCCCCTCGTGTGGAAGGTGTGCACTTGCGCGGCAGTAAAGTCGCTCGCGGCGGCCTGCGTTGGTCTGACCGACTGGAAGATTTCCGCACAGAAGTTCTGGGCCTGGTAAAAGCCCAAGCGGTGAAAAATGCGGTTATTGTACCCAGTGGTGCAAAAGGTGGATTTGTTGTTCGACGTCCGCCTACCGATGGCAGTCGCGAAGCCATGATGGAAGAGGGAGTCTCCTGCTACAAAACCTTTATTCGTGGCCTTTTGGATATCACTGACAATCTAAAAGATGGCGAAGTTGTACCGCCCAAATATGTTGTTCGTCGGGATGAGGATGACCCCTACCTGGTAGTAGCTGCGGATAAAGGGACGGCAACTTTCTCAGATATTGCCAACGGCATTGCCGGGGAGTATGGCTTCTGGATGGGCGACGCTTTCGCCTCCGGTGGCAGCCAGGGATACGACCATAAGAAAATGGGCATTACAGCCCGTGGAGCCTGGGTATCGGTGCAGCGCCACTTCCGTGAGATGGGGGTGGATGTCCAGAAAGAAAACTTCTCTGTTGTCGGCATTGGCGATATGGGTGGAGATGTTTTTGGTAACGGCATGTTGCTGTCTGAGCATATCTGCCTGAAAGCGGCCTTTAACCACCTGCATATTTTTGTGGACCCCAATCCGGATGCAGAATCCAGCTTTAAAGAGCGCCAGCGTTTGTTCGCCTTGCCCCGGTCGAGCTGGAGAGATTACGAGCGCAAATTAATTTCCAAAGGTGGTGGTATCTTCGAGCGTCGCGCCAAGGCCATTGCTATTACGCCAGAAATGAAAGAAGCGTTTGATATCAAACAGGATCAACTGAATCCCAACGAGCTGATTAGTGCCTTGCTCAGAGCGCCGGTGGATCTGATCTGGAATGGCGGTATTGGCACTTATGTTAAGGCTACTACCGAGACGGACTCCGAAGTTGGTGACAAGTCTAATGATCACTTGCGCGTTGATGGTCGGGAGTTGCGTGCCAAAGTCTTTGGCGAGGGCGGCAACCTGGGTATGACCCAGCGTGGACGTATTGAGTTTGCTCTCAATGGCGGGCGTTGTAACACCGACTTTATCGATAATGCGGCCGGTGTGGATTGTTCTGACCACGAGGTAAATATCAAGATCCTTCTGGATAAAGTCGTTGCCCAGGGTGATTTGACTGAAAAGCAGCGCAATGAGCTGTTGGATGGGATGACCGATGCTGTCGGTGAATTGGTGCTGCACAATAACTATGAGCAGACTTTTGCCCTCAGTGTGGCGGAATATCAGGTTGCCAAGCGCCTGGACGAGTACCGCAGAACTATCAACACTTTGGAAGACGACGGCCGATTGAACCGCGCGCTGGAGTTTATTCCTGACAACGAGCAGATTTCTGAGCGCGAGCACAAAGGGCAGTCCCTGACCCGCCCCGAATTATCGGTTCTAATTTCATACGTTAAGGTCAAGTTGAAAGAAGAGCTGCAAAATGCACAAATCACCGACAATGAGCGGGTGCGTTTTGCGGTTGAGTCTGCATTCCCGGAAAAATTGGTCGAGCGTTATCGCGACCAAGTCTATGACCATCCGCTGTTGCGCCAGATTGTGGCTACCCAGGTCGCCAATGAGATGGTTAACAGTATGGGTATCACCTTCTACAACCGTATCGGTACAGCCACTGGCGCCGATGTGAACGATGTAACTGCCGCTTATGTCAGCGCTCGTGATGTGTACGAGATGCACGACTTCCAGGAGCAGCTGGCTGCGCTGGACTACAAGGTGCCAGCGGAGCTGCAAACAGAACTGCTGAACTCGATGATAGGCCGTGTGCGCCGGGCAACCCGGTGGTTCCTGCGCAATCGCCGCAATGAGTTGGAGCCAGCTACCAACTGCGAGCTGTTCCAGGAGCCGGTACAGCGGGTTATTACAGCGTTGCCGCAGGTCTTAAGTGGCGAGCCCCTTAACGAATGGGAGCAGCGCTACCAGAAACTCCTGGAAGCAGGGGTACCAGAGGCCCTGGCCCTGCTGTCGGCGTCGCCCACTTACCTCTACTCGGCACTGGGTATTTCTGAGTCGGCGCGAGCTAGCGATACGCCCGTAGAGGAAGTTGCCACGGTTTACTTCAGGTTGTCGGATGAGTTGAATCTGCACTGGTTTGGCAATCTGATCGTCGACTTGCCGGTAGACAGCTTCTGGCAGGCGCAGGCCCGGGAGACCAGTATGGATGACCTGGACAGCCAGTTGTCGACACTGGCGGTGAACATTCTCCGCTTGGGCAAGGCTGAAAATCTTGATGTAGAGGGTGCAATGTCCCGCTGGAGCGCTATCATGGCGCCCGCAATTCAACGCTGGCACAATATGATTGCCGAGTTGAAGTCTACTTCTGTCGGTGACTTTGCGATGTTCACTGTGGCTTTGCGCGAGCTAATGTATCTCGCCCACGCCACTGCGGACCGGGAAACTCTGGCAGAACAGTAGCGGAATAGAGCCCAGGGGCCGCTCAAAGGCCCCTGTAGTATCGTCATCACAAGATAGAGCCCTTCGTTTTTCTGAAGGGTTCGCCTCCCCACGTAAGGAAAGGTATGTATTCAACACTGCGTAAAGCCCTGTTTGCGCTTGACCCTGAGCGGGCCCACCATTTGTCGATTGATGCCATTGGCGCTGCAGAGCGCCTCGGTTTGATGTCCCTGTACAAAAAGTCGGTCCCGGATGATCCGGTCGAGTTGATGGGGCTCACTCTACCCAACCCGGTTGGTTTGGCCGCTGGTCTGGATAAGAATGCGCAGGCCTTTAATGGTTTCGGAGCCCTGGGATTCGGGTTTGTTGAAGTGGGCACCGTGACACCGCGCCCCCAACCCGGCAATCCGCTGCCAAGGCTGTTTAGGGTGGAAGAGGCCGATGCGATTATTAACCGTATGGGTTTTAACAACCTCGGTGTTGACTACCTGATTGAAAGAGTGAAAAAGCGCCGTTATAGCGGTGTTTTGGGGATCAATGTGGGTAAGAACTTTGATACTCCAGTGGAAAAGGCCGCCGATGACTACTGCCTGTGTATGGAGAAGGTGTACCGCTACGCCGACTACATCACTGCCAACGTTTCTTCTCCCAATACCAAAGGGCTACGTGACCTCCAGTTTGGTGACAGTCTCAATCGCTTGCTGGGCAGCATCAAGGACAAGCAGATGGAGCTGGCTCAAAAGAGTGATCGCTACGTCCCTGTTGCCGTCAAGATTGCCCCGGATATGGAAGGCGATGCGGTGGCGCAGATAGCCGAGGCGCTGTGTGAGTACGATATCGATGGGGTGATCGCTACCAATACGACGATCGATAAGTCTTCAGTCGCCAAGCTGCCCCATGGTAGCGAAGAGGGCGGTTTGAGCGGAAAACCCCTGAGAGCGCAATCCACCAAGGTCATCGAGCTGTTATCGAAAGAGTTGAACAAGCAGATCCCGATTATCGGGGTTGGCGGTATTTTTGATGGTGACAGTGCGGCTGAAAAAATTCGTGCTGGGGCGACTGCCGTACAGATGTACACCGGTTTTATCTATCGGGGGCCTGAATTGATTCGTGAGGCGGCAGAGGCAATTGCTTTGGAGCGTCGCCGAACAGAGCAAGGGTAAGCTGTATCAGTTGCTGACTGCTAGGAAAATGGGGGCTTTTGACGATAAGCCCCCTCGCCATCTCTAAATGGTGCTCCACCCGTCAGGGTATTGGATGTCGGTAGAAACGGCGCCATAAATCTCCAGTTTTTGCGCCTTGGTCACTCTGTCGAAGCCATTCCAGTAATCTTCCCGCCCCTCACGCCAACCGTTGATCCACTCCTGATGAGGATCCTCTTCGACAAATGGGCAGCTATCCATAGACTTGTTGTTCAGGGCTGCCAAATAGCCCTTGTAAAATGCCCTGTCGGCGTGATTTCGTTTTTGGCGTTTCATCGTATACGGCACCTCTACTTTGTCGGTCTGTGGACAGTTTGTCGGCAGGTTCGCAAACGGCTCTATTTTGGGGTGTCTCTCAATGAATTTTAGTGAAGGAAATAAGCCTTTGAACGGACCGACCCAATCCACCTTATTAGTAAGAGTAAAGTGGATACGTGGGAATCGGAAAACATCTCTAGATGACAGTATGACTTATGGGGCAGGTAGTAATTAACGGCAGGGCGTATTCTCTTCTGCCACAAAATGGGATAATCGTCCTCTTTTGGGCATGGCGATAATGCTCAATTTCCTTAGTTGGGGGCGGTAAAGGTTTTGCCCCAGGTTTTATTTGTGCGTACTGGCGGCGCAGACGTTGCCGGCAGCTTTAAGTGGGCGGTCATTATTGGCGCACAAAACTTCCTCCACAGGAGGAGCTTAATGAGTAAGTATTTTGACAGATTTACAAACCGAAGAATTTGAGTTTACGGCTACGTGTCCCAAGGGAATAGAGGGGTTGCTCGCTAATGAATTACGCGACCTGGGTGCAGGGTCTGTAAGGGAGCAGCCGGCGGCAGTGTATTTTTCCGGCTCCCTGAAGTTGGCTTACCGCTGCTGTCTGTGGAGTCGCTTGGCAAACCGCATTATGTTGCGTTTGGCGCAGGTGCATGTAGCCACAGCTGAGGACCTGTACCAAGCAGTTGCCGAGCAACCCTGGGAGCTCCACATTCGCCCCTCGGGCAAGCTGTGGATGCAATTCTCTGGGACCAATCGAGAGATCCGCAATAGTCAGTTCGGTGCTCAAAAAGCAAAAGATGCCATTGTCGACCGCCTTCGCCGCCAGTCGGGAGCCCGTCCAAGTATTGATAAACATCATCCAGATTTGACGGTTGCCCTGCGCTTGCATCGGGATAAGTTGGATATCGCCATCGATCTAAGCGGTGACAGCTTGCATCGCCGTGGCTACCGAACCCATATCGGTGCAGCCCCACTGAAAGAGAACCTTGCGGCAGCACTGTTGCTGCGAGCCGGCTGGCCAAAGATTGCTGAGCAGGGTGGAGCCTTGCTCGACCCGATGTGTGGCTCGGGCACTATTCTGGTGGAGGCGGCGATGATCGCTGCGGATATGGCACCGGGATTAATGCGGGATAGCTTTGGTTTTGAGCGCTGGCTGAACCATCAAAGCGATATTTGGAACGAGCTTCGCGAAGAGGCATTGCAGCGTCAAGGCGTTGGCCTGGCGCGCGAACTGCCAGAGATTCGCGGTTACGATGCCGATGCGAAAGTCTTGTTTGCGGCTGAGGCTAATATTGCCCGGGCCGGTCTGGAGCGCCAGGTGCGAGTGAGTTGCCGCCCAGTAGCAGGGTTTAGGGTACCGAGCCATAGAGAAGTCAAAGCGGGATTGGTTTTGACAAACCCGCCCTACGGTGAGCGCTTGGGTGAGCAGGAAGCTCTGCGGGAGACCTATTTTGAACTGGGGCGGCAGTTAAAGGCGGAGTTCCCGGGCTGGTTGGTCGGTGTGTTTACCGGCAATCCGGAACTCGGTTATGCCACCGGTTTACGCTCTCACAAGCAGTACCAGCTATACAATGGCAGTATCCCCAGTCAGTTGCTGATGTTTGAGGTTCGTGCGCAAAGTGGGGCGGCGGCGAGTGAAGCTGCTGGGCCGAAGTTGTCACCCCAGGCGGAGATGGTAGCAAATCGCTTGCGCAAAAATCTGCGCACTACAGGTAAATGGGCCGCGAGGAGTGGCGTGGATTGTTACCGCCTCTACGATGCGGACTTGCCTGAGTATGCTGCGGCGATCGATATCTATAAAACCCTGGATGGCGCCGTGTACGCGCATTTGCAGGAGTATCGTCCGCCGGCCACTATCGAGGAAGAGAAAGCTCGGGGGCGCTTGCGCGATTTGTTAAGGGCCCTTCAGTCCGTGCTCGAATTGCCTCGCGCGAATATCAGTATTAAAGAACGCCGTCGCCACAGCCACAAGGGCGGAGGTAAGGGTGGAAGTCAGTACCAGAAGCAGACGGAATCCAGAAAGGAACTCTGGGTTGGGGAGTATGGTGCTGAGTTGGCGGTAGATCTGTGGAGCTACCTGGATACAGGGCTTTTCCTGGATCATCGCCCGGTGCGCAAATATCTGCGAGAGATTTCTGCCGGTAAAACATTCCTGAACCTTTTCTGCTATACCGCCAGTGCGACAGTCCAAGCGGCTCTGGGTGGTTGCAAGCAGAGCACTAGTGTCGATATGTCGCGAACCTATCAAAACTGGGCGGGACAAAATTTCCGTGCTAATAACATGGATCCTTATCGCCATCAGTTGGTCGAGGCCGATTGTTTGCAGTGGCTTGAATCTGCTCAACAGAACAGGAAAGGCCATTACGATTTAATATTCATGGACCCCCCGAGCTTCTCCAATTCTGCGAAGATGAGCGGGGTATTAGATATTCAGAGGGATCACGGGAAATTGATTCGTCAGTGTATGTCCCTGTTGTCGCCTCAAGGTCGCTTGGTGTTTTCCAACAACTTGCGCAGCTTTAAGATGGACGAGGATGTTTCCAGTGAATATTCGGTAGAGAAGCTGAACCTTTTGGATAAGGACTTTCAGCGCAACCCAAAAATTCACAATGTTTGGGAGCTACGGGTAAAATAAACTGGCTTGAATAATCTGACTACATTTGCTTTGACGCTTTAGTTTAAGCGTATTCACAGCAAGTAATATGTAATACCTGCAGTCCCTAAGGTCTGCAGGTATTGCGTTAGTTCTCTAAAAGTATATAAATCAGTCGGCTCATCAGCACAAAGTCAAAATGCGCGATTGGGAGTGTTTGGTGGGTTGTTGGGTTCTTGCTCGTTGTGTTTTGGAATTATATAAGCAAGGCCTTTGCATTCGATAAACTCCAGGCAACTCGCAGAATCTTTTCTATAACAACCTTCGAAAACTATGGCATTGCCGCCCATATCGTGGGTTTTGATTTTTAGTGATTTTTTGATGGATTCCGGTCTGGGCTTATCGTCGGTAAGTAGGGTTTGGCAGCTATTAGCTGATACACTGCCGAGTAATGTTCCGTTGCTCTGATGGATCTCAGCCAGAGAGTATTCCTCTATTAGCGCGGATTTAACTCTGCCGGAAATATATGGGCCAGCGTTTGTTTTAAACTCTATACCGTTACAGCCGGCAAGTAACATTAAAGAAAGGGTGAGAAGTAATCGTTGCACTGAAGTTCCCTCTTGTATTTTAGATTTTATTGATCGAATTCCATCACAACACGTATCCCAACATCCTTGGCGCGCGCTGTTTCATTTAGGCCTTTTCGATAGTCAGAAGATATCTTGCTAGAGCTGTCTCGCATCGATCCACCCCTCACGGTGTGAAGCTGACAGCCGCTAATCTTTACTGATTTTGATGTGGTTTTTGCGGGGTTGTATCCAGCTTGGTAGCAGTCTTCCACCCACTCAGCCACGTTCCCTGCAGTGTCAAAAAGGCCAAAAGGATTCGCCTGGTAATGCCCTACGGGAGCTGTACTGATGCTGAACAGCTTTGTAAATTCGCTAGAGCAACCCCTGCGGCAATTCGCTTTTCCCCGGACGTCGCTGGAAGCCCACCAGTATTGGTGGGTACTGCCTCCCCGGGCTGCGTACTCCCACTCGGCTTCACTGGCCAGCCGATACTGCTTGCCAGACTCCTTTGACAGCCACTTCACATACCTTTGTGCGTCCCGCCAGGTCACATTAATTACCGGTCTATCTCCGCGCCCCCAGCCTGCATCGCTGGGTTTAGCACTACCGGTGGCCTCGGCAAAACGATCGTATTCGGCAAAGGTGACCTCATAGATGGATATAGCAAAGTCCTGCTCTACATTTACCCTGTGCGCAGGGCTGGCCAATCGCCGCTGGTTATTGCCCATGGTAAAGCTGCCTGCTCCCACAGCGACCATTTTCGGGCCCAGGCCACCTGAGGACAATTCAGATTGAAATCGCTTGCCGATAAAGTAGGCAGGTTCCAGCTCGACCGCCACTTCGAGGTTTTGTTCTTCCAGCAAGACCCACTGGCGAACTTTACTAAAGCCCCGCTTACTCACTTCAACATCATATTTGCCTGGGCTTAATTCAAGCCCCGGCTGGTAGCGGGGGGCTATATTCATAATCCGCACACGGGCATCAGATGGCTTTGTGTTAATCGTTAGGCTGTACAGCTTGGGTTGGTTCTCTGCTCTTGGCTCTGCAGGTTCAGGCGTGAGTACTTTTGGGGGCTCAATATTACTCCTGGCAATCAGTGCCTGATTACCACTGAGGGGGAGTTGTGCATCTGTATTGAGCGAGGAAGGTAGATTTAGCTGGGTAACTTGTACCTGTGAGTTTAGGACATCTGCTGTTGATTCAGTTGGCGCAGACTCTGTATTTGAATTTGGAGCAATATTGGCAGGCTGCTCCGCGGTACCTAGTAGGGTGGCAGCTGTAAAATCGGCAGCGCCGTCCAATATAGGTAGTCCAAGTTGCCAGCCGGCCTTGTGATCAACGACGCTATACAGGCCCCAGGTTGAGGTGAGGCCAAGAGCGATAAAGCAGCTCATAAGCCAGGAGCGCTTGTGTTTTGTTGGCTCAGCGAGGAACTGCCGCAGGCGTACAACAGTCTCCTGCTCCTTACGCTCTGGCTTCTCGGGCGTTTCCTTCCGTTTCCAACTGGAAGCAACTCTCCCGAGTTGGTCTGCCACACTGCCGTAAATGGTCAGTACAAGCGCTTTTGCCAAGCTGGAAGTTTTTAAAGTTGAATTGTTGAGCTGGCTGATTTGGTTGGCCGGCTTTCCGGCGAGGGCTGCAACCAAATCATCTGCGGCATCGGCGATATCCAGGCCGCGTTGAAATCGCTTATCCGGATCTTTGGCCAGGAAGTGATCAAGTAGAGGCTGATAAAGTGCGTATCGGGCTGGCAGTCGCGGTATTGGGTCGGTGAGGTGCTTTATTGCAATGGCGACGGCTTCGTCTGCCTGATAGGGCACGGCTCCTGTGAGCATTTCATAGAAAACAACTCCCAGGCTATACAGGTCGGCACGACCGTCAACCGCTGCTCCGCGAGCTTGTTCCGGGCTCATATAGTGAGGGGTTCCCACAACCATCCCGCTGTTAGTCATACGGGTGGTTCTCGCGATAGCCCGGGCAACCCCAAAATCACTGAGTACGGCCGATCCGTCTTCGCGAAACAGGATATTCTCCGGTTTCAGGTCTCGATGTACATACCCCTTGCTGTGGGAGTGGTCTAGGGCCATGGCTATTTGGCGCACAACATTAAGCGCCTCAAGAGGCTCAAGCCCACCTTTGCTTAAACGCTCTGCAACCGAGCCCCCAGGCATGTAGTCCATGGCGATATAGTTCAGGCTGCGGTAGCGGCCAATATCGTGAATACCGACGATATTTGGGTGTGACAGCTGCCCAACGATATTTGCTTCCCGCTGGAACCGCTCACTGAAGATTGGATCAGCGTTCAGTACTGGCGACATAACTTTTAGTGCCACCTGCCGGCCCACACTGCGCTGTATAGCCAGGTAGACTGAGGACATTCCCCCCTGATTGATCTTCTTGAGGATGCGGTAGCCCGGTATCTGCAGTGAAGAGGTGCCGCTATTGACGACTTCCATGAAGTGCTTTCCCTATCTTAAAGCAGAGTTGAAAGTCCGTAGGCAACTGCGGTGGCTAAGGCGGCTGTGAAGAGGAGAATGAAGGGGCGATACTTTCTGAGTGTGGAGCCGGGCAGGGTGGGCTCGCTAATTGGGGTGAGGGATGCGGTAGAAGAAGGTTGCGCTGTGGATGGGGCATCTATGACCTGAACAGTGACATTATCTTTGCCTCCTGCATCCAATGCTGCAGCGATTAGAAGTTCTGTTGCTCTGTGGGTATCACTGTTTTCCGTCAATATCTGGTTGATTGAGTTTGCTGGTACTTCCGAACTAAGTCCATCGCTGCAGATGAGTAGTCTCTGTCCTGCTGCCCAGCGATAGGAGACTCGGTCTACTTCGAGTTTGGGGTTGGTACTACCGCCGATACATCGGGTAATTACATGCCGGTTGGGGTGAATTGCGGCTTCTTCGGAGTTGATAGCGCCTGAATCCATCAACATCTGTACGTAGGAGTGGTCGCTGGTTAGTTGGGTGAGCTTCCCTGTTGTGCCTTCGGGAGCCCAGAGGTAAGCGCGGCTGTCTCCAACCCAGTAGATATGAAAGTAGTCACCCTCTTCAGCAACAACGACCGCAGTAGAGCCCATATTGGCTGTGGTTTGTTCATCGCCCAGTAAAAGGGCGTGCGCTTTTTGCAAGGCACGCTCGTAGTGCTTGTCAGTTTCCGCTGACTTTTGGATTTCTTCAACAACAGTTTTGCTCGCGAGTTCACCAGCGTGGTGACCGCCAAGGCCATCGGCTACAACCCAGATACCTTTGTCTTCCGCAGCCCAATAGGCATCTTCGTTCTGTTCACGCTTATAGCCGGTATGGGTTGCGCCGGCACTGCGTGTAGCGTCTTTGCTATGCTGAACTATCCCGCTGTGCCGTGATACTTCGCGTACTTTGGCTTCACTCACTGGCGTGCAACTACCTGTAATTTATTTAATCTTTCTAACGGTGATAACCCTCCGGTAATCACACGCCTCTTCCCTGTTGTGTTCTCGGCTTATTCAAGTTGCCGATCACTTTGTAGGTCATCGCTGAATCTGTTAAATACTAGACCTTTGGGCCATTTTAAGCTGCAAACCGAATCACACGCTAATGATATCGCCCATGATAAACTCAACTTTATCAATAAAAGTGAGTGTTTCGGCTGCTTTTTAACATTAGTTAAGCTCACTGTCTTCAATAATTGGCCAATTTCACACGGCCATTTTGGCTTTAGGAGCGATTTCGATGCTCAAACTTTGTGATGTCAATGATCTCAGCCAGAGTGTATGGTTGGTATCGCCGGGAGTAACTGTGGGGCGGGCACAGAGTAGTGACTTGTGTATTGCCGATGATTCCGTAGCGAAGTCGCACCTTAAAATTGCAGTTAATGGCGATGTTCTGACTTTGCACAACTTGTCGGGCGCGGCCCGTGTCTTGCTTAATGGTCAGCCAACTGGTACACCGTGCCAGTTAAAAATAAACGATCAGGTCAAAGTGGGCAGCCGTTTACTTCAGGTAATCGACCCGAAGCTAACTAAGCTCAAGTCTGGCCCCCCTAAGGCTGCTTCGAATCAGGGCGTTGCCTGGGCGCTAAGAGCCAATCACCGGGCTATTGCAGGAAAGGTGTTCCCTGTGAAAGAGAGTGCGGTAATTGGGCGCTCCGATGAGTGTGATATCACTTTTTCGCTTTCTCATCTTTCGCGTAGGCACGCTCGTCTCGAAGTAAGGGAGGGCTTACTGTTCGTTATTGACTTAGGTTCGGCAAATGGGACTTTTGTCAATAATAGAAAGGTTAGTGAGAGTCGGGTGCGCAGGGGAGATGAGCTCCGGCTCGACACTTTAAGTTTTTCAATTGTCGGCCCAGCTGACGATAACAACCGCACGGCTGTACGCCCGGCTTTGCCGGAGTTCGAATTGCCCAGTTCTACCTCTGTCTCTGGAGAAGCCGATACAGTCCCCTACGCAGTGCAACCCAGTTTGTCCGAGGAGGTACCTGAGGAAGTCGATAAGCCAAAGGCTAAAAGTAAAACGTGGCTTTTAATAGTGGGGCTTGCGCTAAGTGTTGCGGGATATCTCTGGGGCAGCAGCCAGGGGGTTTTTGGATGAGCGATATAAAAGAGCTTTTGCTCTACACCACTTTGGGTTGCGGCCTGTGCGAAAAAGCCAAAATTGAAATTTGGCCTGCGCTGGAAAAATTCAACTTGCGTCTTCGCGAGGTGGATATCGCCGAGGATGAAGCGTTAATGGAGCGCTTTTCTATCCGCATTCCGGTGGTTGGCCTTGGAGACCCCGACGATGTTTGCGGTTGGCCGTTTGACCAGGTGCAATTGCAAGATTGGCTGAAGGAGCGGCTTTAAATTACAGTCGACTCGCAGCTTCACTCTCTCTTAATAGTTGCAGCTTGGTGCCGCTTCGGTAGGCGTAAATTACCGAATAGGCGAGTACATTTTGCACATAATTACGCGTTTCCCTGAATGGAATGGTTTCAATCCACACATCATAGGGCAGCTGTTTTCGGGTCTCTTTTAGCCATCCCGCTACGCGGGTTGGTCCGGCATTATAGGCGGCGGCTGCCAGAAAGCGGTTATTGTCAAAGCGGTTAAGTAAGCTACTTAAGTAAAAGCTGCCCAGCGCAATATTGGTGTTGGGGCTCAATAGGTCCCAGCTGCGTCGATAGCGCACCCCTGCTCTGCGTGCAGTAGCTTTTGCGGTCGATGGGAGCAATTGCATAAGTCCCAGGGCCCCGGAACTGGATTTTGCATCGTGGCTAAAGTGGCTCTCTTGTCGTGCTACAGCGTAAATCAGATAAGGCTCTAGAGCCGAGCTCTGGGCGCCGACCTGTTTACTTACATCGTGAACAATATCGGAAAAAGCGAGTGGGAATCGCAGTTCCAAGTCGTCGAGGTAGTCAGCCGCAAGCACTGACTGGATTGATTTATGGTACCAACCCCAGGCGCTAGCTACTTTGCCAGCCGCAAGTAATTCCTGGTGGTCCATAGCTCTTGTGGCATAGCTCCATTCCCTTCGGGCATGGAAGAGTTCGCCTATCGCTTGTAATTCTCGGGCCCTCAGCAGTTCGGGGCGCTTTGCCATCTCCTGCACTTGAATGGGGGTGATTGGTGCCGGCCGGTGCTCAAAGCTGTACTGTTGCCCCAAGGTATCAGCGGCAAGGAAACCGTAGTAACTGCGATTGCGGGCGGCTTTGCGGTAAAGGTGGGAGGAAGCTTCGGAACTTCCTGTGCCATAAAGTTCTTCCAGTGAGCGGGCTTTCCAATATATCCACCGGTCGAGTTGTTGTTTCTCCTCTGGCAGGCGGTCAATCCAGAACGCGACCTGTTGCCAATTTAATTCACGTAGGGATTGTCTGGCTAGCCACTCGATGGTACGGCCGTCGGTCACTGTGTGATGTTCAACCAGCTGTTGCAAGCGCTGCATATTATCCTGGCGAGCAAATTGACGCGCCAAGTGCTTGAACATGGCTTCTTGTTGGGCATCGGAAAACAAGTAGCTGGCCTGATAGCGGTGCCACGCAGTTTCAGCTTTGATCGCGTCTTTTTTCGCCAATTGGTGCAATCCGTGCAACACGATATCGCGATATTCCAGAGGGTTGTAGGCGAACTTGGTGTCAGTGAGAAGCTTCTGTGGGTTGCGATGGACCGAGCGTAAAAGTTTGGCTTTCTCTGCTTGTGCTGGCGTCATTTTTTTGGCGATATAACGTGCCAAATCGAGATTGCCTTCTTCGACTGCCAGCAGGTGCCGCTTCCAAGCGAGTTCCTGCGTCAAGCCGCCGTTTTTCATCCAGCGGGCAAAAACGGGGTCGCACTCCTCGACTTGGGACCGCCCAACAAGCCAGAGTTCTGATATCAACTGCTGTGTTTCTGCCTGATAGCCGTCTCGGCGCGATAGGGCATCGGCGTAATAGCAGCGGAGGGAGGTGCGACTGTGTTGCGAAGGTTGGTAATAGCGCAGGTAAGTCGAGAACTTTTTTTGACTACCGAGTTGGCGCAACAACCTGACCATCATCCAGTCGCCAATAGCCGTGCCTCTGTTGCTCTCCAGGAATTGATCAACTTCTTTTAAGGGCAGTTGGTGCAGTTTTTCACTGAGCGCCCAATAGTCAATATAAGCAGCGAGGGGATAATCTTTGAGCTCAGCTTTAAGTGCTCGAAGTTGCCGTCGATCCTTGTATTTTATCGCCTGCCGGGCCTGGCGTAGCTTTTCTCTCTGCGCCGCACGATTATCTTCGGATACTTCCGGTGCGATAGCGGTTGCCTGAACAGATTGTGCATTAGTGGGCACGGCTGTGCAGAGACAGGTGATGATTAGGGCAGAAAGAAGCGCGATTCCTTTTGCGTCAGCTGACATCTCAATTACCTCAGTTGGACATGTGTTTCCAGCTATGACTGACTATACGGTAAAAACGCGTAAAATAGCTGATTTTTCACAGAACCCGAAAGAGCCGACTTCGCTTCTTTCATCAGCGGGATTGAGGTTCGGGTTTGATAATTGTAGTGCCTATTTATGTTGCTTCTATTGGATGGGGTCAGTCTTCGTTACGGGACCCAGGTACTGGCAGACAATGTCAGCGCAAAAGTTGAGCGTGGAGATCGTATATGCCTTGTGGGGCGTAATGGGGAGGGGAAATCCAGCCTGTTGCGCTTGATAGCGGGGCAAGTTGACGCGGATAGTGGCGAGATTGTTCGTGCCAGCGGTATGGTTCAAGCGGTTTTGGAGCAGGAGTTACCTGCCGATTGCCCCGATTCTGTCTACGGATATGTTGCTATGGGATTGGGCGAAATAGGCGTTGTTTTGTCGGCGTACAGGGACTCCCCCACAGCAGAGCTACAAGCCAAAATCGAAGCGGCTCACGGTTGGGAGCTTCTGCCGAAAGTGGACAGTGTATTAGATCGTTTGGGGCTCGATGCAGACGAAAAGGTTGCCGACCTTTCCGGTGGCTGGCAGCGCCGTGCTGCTCTGGCTCGCGCTTTGGTGGTGGAGCCTGATCTGCTGATATTGGATGAGCCAACCAACCACCTGGATATTGCTGCAGTCGAATGGCTTGAGAATTTCCTCGCCAGCTATCGTGGCGCTCTTTTGTTTGTGAGCCATGATCGGGCATTGGCACAACGTTTGGCCACCAGCGTATGGGATTTGGATCGTGGACACCTGCGGACATTTCGCTGCAAGTTCGACCGTTACCAGGAAGAAAAAGAGAAGCTTCTTGAAGAAGAGGCAAAAAATGAAGCTCTTTTCGACAAGAAGTTAGCACAGGAAGAGGCCTGGATTCGCCAGGGCATCAAGGCTCGCCGAACCCGTAATGAGGGACGGGTAAGAGCGCTTCAAGCACTGCGTCGCCAAAGGGAAGCGCGCCGGTCCCAGCAGGGTATAGCCAAGATGGCCCTGGATAGCGGTGAGATGTCCGGCAAATTGGTTGCTGAGTTGAAGGGCGTCACTTTTGCTTATCCCGATGAGCAACCGTTGATTAGGGATTTATCATTCACGCTGATGCGTGGAGACCGCGTTGGCTTAATAGGCCCCAATGGTGTCGGCAAAAGTACCCTGATCAAATTGCTGCTGGGAGAGCTAAAGTCCCAGGGGGGGAGTGTGCGCCTGGGTACCAAGCAGCAAGTGGCTTATTTCGATCAGCGCCGGGATCAGCTGAATCCCGATTTGACTGTGCTCGATAATGTCGCCGAAGGGCGCGACTCAGTGACTATTGGTGGTAAAAGCCGCCACGTAATGTCTTATTTGGCCGATTTTCTTTTTAGTGGTGTTAAAGCCCGTACTAAAGTCAGCGCCTTGAGTGGTGGAGAGAGAAATCGCGCCTTGCTGGCAAAATTGTTTAGCCAGCCCGCCAATATTTTGGTGCTTGACGAGCCCACCAATGACCTGGATGTAGAAACCCTGGAGCTGCTTGAACAGTTACTCCTGGACTTTGGCGGAACGGTTCTGCTGGTGAGCCATGACCGTGCTTTCCTGGATAATGTGGTGGGCTCATGCCTCGCATTTGAGGGGGATGGCCGCATCCGTGAATACGTGGGTGGTTATGGGGATTTTGTGCGCCAAGGTGGCAGCTTTGTCGCTGAGCTGAAAGAAGTTAAGCCAGCTGCTAGTAAACCAAAGGAAAAGCCCCAGTCCCAGGCGGCGGCTCCAGCGAAGAAAAAGAAACTGAGCTATAAGCTTCAAAGAGAGCTGGATAGCCTACCCGCCTTGATTGAGTCTTTGGAAGAAGAGATAGGGGCTATTGAGCAAGAGGTTGCCGACCCCAGTTTTTATCAGCAGGAGCAGGCGTTGGTGCAGGCTAAGCTGAACACCCTGATGGAAAGGCAGGCCCAGCTCGAAGAGGCATTTGAACGCTGGTCAGAGCTGGAGGGGGGAGACGACTAAGTTGAAGGGGAAGCTGCAATTCTTGCTGCTTCCCCCTCCCCAATTTTGAAGGATTATTCGTCTTCCATATGTACCCGAATCGCCAGAACGTCGCATTTGGCGCCATGGAGAACGCCGTTAGCGGTGGAGCCGAGTAATAGCGCTAAGCCGTGACGACCGTGGCTGCCAATAATGATTAAGTCGGCTTCGATATCTTTGGCTAAGCGATGAATCTCAGTAGATGGCTGGCCGAGTATTACGTGCTGGCGATCTGCGGGGATATCCAGCCGATCGGCGGCTTTTTGCAATTGCTCCTTGGCCTGGGATTGTAGTTGGTCCTGTACCTCGGAGAGGTCCATTGGGATGTCGCCGCCATAGGCAAAAGTCAGGGGCTCAATGGCGTGAAGTAAGCTTAACTCTGCACCAAATGCTTCAGCCATATCAGCGGCCCTATCAAGTACCTGGGAAGACTCTTTTGACAGGTCCAAGCCCACGAGGATGTGTCGGTATTTCGCCATAATTTACCTGCTCCTATCCCTTTTATTGACTGTGAAAAACACCCTTGTGACACCTATTTTGAGTCTACCGCAAAAAAAACCGATTGACATAGATCACGCGGAACACCGCACAATAGTCACTTTTTTCCACTGATGAGGAGTGGTTATGTCTGATTGGTTGCCGGTGATTATCGTCGGATTTGCCATCGCTTTGGTGCTGGGGCCGGTGATGTGGCTAAAGCCCAATGCCCGTGACAGCCGTCTTGCAGATTTGCGTAGCCGGGCGGCCCAGGCTGGCATTACCGTACAAATCCAAGCGCTGCCTTCGGCGTTGGGTGATGGGACTGCAGCTGTCTATTATCACCGCTGGCAGAACCGTAAAGGCCTGAGTGTGGGGTGGGTTTTGGATAAACAACGGATTGAGCACGAGCTGAATTTTTCCGGTGTTTGGGATTGGGCTGATGGCCAGCCAGCTCCGCAAGGGGCATGGAAATATTTGCGCGAGCTACTGGAAAAAATCCCTCGGGACGCCTGTGCGATTACTGCAACACCAGTGGGTCTCGGTATTCAGTGGCCGGAGTCAGGAGGCAAACAAGCCTTCCAGAAACTAATGGCGTCGCTCGATGAGTACACCCCCTTAATAGAAGAAGCTATTCGAAAAGTGAGTTCGCGCGCGGCGACTGAGGGGCTGTCTTGATTGCCGTAATAGCGGTGTAAAAGAGCGTCTACTGAGTCGCATTTAGGCGGACTGCCCAGTGCCAATTTTGGTGACTGTGAGTGGAAAATTGTCAGCTTTGCTTGACCGCGCTTGAAGTGAGGCTTATATATTCGCGCAGCACAAGCCCGATAAGAGGGCTTGAAAGACTTGCAATAGCAGTAAATTTTCATTTGAAATCAAAGGCTTATGGGTAAATCACTGGTCATCGTCGAATCACCGGCCAAAGCGAAAACCATCAATAAATATCTCGGCAAGGACTTTGTTGTGAAGTCCAGTGTCGGCCATATTCGCGATTTGCCCACAGGTGGGGGCAATAAACAGCCGGTTGACGCAAAGGAGCGCGCCCGTCGTGCAGCGGAAACACGCAAGCTTTCCCCCGAGGCGAAAGAGGCTTATAAGCGGAAGAAAAACCGCGATCAGCTGATTAAGCGTATGGGGATCGACCCGGATCACGAGTGGCAAGCCCACTACGAGATACTGCCGGGTAAAGAGAAAGTGGTGAGTGAGTTACAAAAACTCGCCGAAGGCGCCGATCATATCTATCTCGCAACGGACTTGGATCGCGAGGGAGAGGCAATTGCCTGGCATTTGCGTGAAGCAATTGGTGGCGATAACGATCGCTACCGCCGGGTAGTGTTTAATGAAATTACCAAGTCTGCGATTCAGGAGGCCTTTAAAGATCCCGGCCGTCTGAATATTAATCGGGTAAACGCCCAGCAAGCGCGCCGTTTCCTCGATCGAATCGTTGGCTATATGGTGTCCCCTCTACTGTGGGAAAAAGTGGCCAGGGGCCTGTCTGCGGGTCGTGTGCAATCTGTTGCGGTCCGCCTCGTAGTTGAGCGGGAGCGGGAGATTCGCGCGTTTATCCCGGAAGAGTACTGGACCTTGTTTGCCGATACGGCGACGGCAAAGGCTTCCAAGCTGCGCCTCGAGGTGAAAAAGCAGGCTGGTGAGGCTTTCCGTCCTACCAACGAAGAGCTGGCAATGAGTGCTGCCAAGCAGCTTCAGTCCAGTGAGTTTGTTGTTTCCGCCCGTGACGATAAGCCAACCAGCTCCAAGCCCAGCGCACCATTTATTACTTCCACTTTGCAGCAGGCGGCCAGTAACCGCCTCGGCTTCAGTGTGAAGAAGACCATGACCCTGGCCCAGCGCTTGTATGAAGCCGGTCATATCACCTACATGCGTACAGATTCCACCAACCTCAGTAAAGAAGCTGTGGAATCTGCACGGGATTATATTGCCGAGAATTACGGCGATAAGTATCTTCCAGAAAGCCCCAATAGCTACAGCAGTAAAGAGGGCGCTCAAGAGGCGCACGAAGCGATTCGCCCGTCCGATGTTCGTATCGCCCCAAATATGTTGTCCGGGGTTGAGCGGGATGCGGAGAGGTTATACAACCTGATTTGGCAGCAGTTCGTGGCCTGTCAGATGACGCCCGCCCAATTTACTTCCTCTTCAATCGTGGTCAGCGCTGGTGACTTTGAGTTGCGTGCGCGGGGTCGAGTAATTCGTTTCGATGGTTTCCTGAAAGTTGCGCCACCGAGCGGCAAAAAAGATGAAGATCTGGTGCTTCCTGATGTGAAGGTCGGCGAAAAGCTATCCCTGCAACAGCTGGATCCCAAGCAGCACTTTACTAAGCCGCCTGCGCGGTTTAGTGAAGCGGCCCTGGTTAAGGAGCTGGAGAAGCGCGGTATCGGCCGCCCCTCCACCTATGCTTCCATTATTTCCACGATCCAGGATCGCGGTTATGTCCGCTTGGAAAACCGTCGTTTTTACGCTGAGAAAATGGGGGATATTGTTACCGACCGTCTCAGCGAAAGCTTCAAGAACCTGATGGACTACGGATTTACCGCAAACCTGGAGGAATCCCTGGATGCGGTTGCCGACGGCGATAAGGGTTGGAAGCAACTGCTCGATGAGTTTTATCAGGACTTTTCCGGGCGCCTGGAAAAAGCCCAGTCTGCCGATGAAGGTATGCGTCGCAATACGCCGACAGACACCGATATCGAGTGCACCAAATGTGGCCGCCATATGCAGATCCGCACTGGCTCCACCGGTGTATTCCTGGGGTGCTCTGGATACGCACTGCCGCCAAAAGAGCGTTGTACCAATACCATGAACCTGGTTTCTGGTGATGAGGCGGTCGATGCGGATAAGGACGAGGAAGCTGAATCCAGGTTGCTGCGGGAGAAGCGCCGCTGCGGCAAGTGCGGCACGGCTATGGATAGCTACCTGTTAGATGAGCAGCGTAAATTGCATATCTGTGGCAATAACCCGGATTGCAATGGCTACGAGATTGAGCAGGGCACTTTTAAAATTAAAGGCTATGACGGCCCCATTATTGAGTGCGATAAGTGTGGCAGTGATATGCAGTTGAAGTCTGGTCGCTTTGGCAAGTACTTCGGCTGTACCAATGAAGACTGTAAAAACACCCGCAAGCTGCTGAAAAATGGGCAGCCGGCGCCACCGAAAATGGATCCGGTTCCCATGCCGGAATTGGCCTGTATCAAAGTGGAGGATCATTATATCCTACGCGATGGTGCCTCGGGTCTATTCCTGGCTGCCAGCCAGTTCCCGAAAAACCGTGAGACCCGTGCGCCCCTGGTTAAAGAGCTGCTGCCTCACCAGAGTGAGATCGATCCAAAATACAGCTTCCTATTCTCTGCACCGACTCAAGATGACAGTGGGCGGGATACCGTAGTTCGATTTAGCCGCAAAACCCAGGAGCAATATATTCAATCTGAGGAAGAGGGCAAGGCGACCGGTTGGCGTGCTTTTTATCGCGATGGTGGTTGGAAAGTAGAGGCCTCCACCAAGAGCACTGCTGCCAAGCGCAAGAAACCGGCAGCTAAAAAGACAGCGGCAAAGAAGTAGGTAATGAGTAACTCTTACACGATTCATGTCACTTCGGCTCTACGCAAGAGCCAGCTGTTGCTGCAACAGTCGTGGGACTTACCTCTCCAGCGCGATGCGCTGGAAGAGGCAGCGTTGATGCAGTTGTGCAAGGCCTATCGGGCTTTTCTTGCAGAGCAGGCAGCCCAACTTCAGCTGGGATTCGAACCGGAGTCTCCGCAGTTGATCATTGATGCGCTGGGCGTTCAGGGTAGGGCTAGTGCAGAGGCCAGTGAGCTGTCTGGCCTGGTCGGCGACCCGCAGAGTTGGTTATCCCATATGCTTTACGCCTGGGAAGAGCAGCAGAAAATATCTGTGGGTGCTGATGAAAAACAGCAACAGGTTAATTTAATCCCGCTACACAACGAAGTTGCCAAGCCCGAGTTTGTACCTTTGTCCAAAGAATTATTGCTTCAGTGGCATCGCTCGCTGAGTGAGTTGGTGGTGAGGCAGCGCGCTCACTTGGATGAATGTTAACTAATACGCTTACTCGACCTCGGTGAACTTCTGAATAGGTTCGTAATATTTCTGCGAATTTTGAAGGTTGTAGATATTAGGCGTACCTCTGCGAGAAAGTTCGCTGTCCTTTGAGTGGGCCACAATGGGGTAGTTGTGGCCCACTCGACACAACCTGTGTAACGTATAAAGCAATTCACTCTTCTCTTGTGATCTCTTCAGTGGTTTAGATAATCCTTTGATACAGCGTGCTGGTAATAGACTGCCTCGAAAGTCAGGAGCCAGAAGCCTCTCAAATTGGAGGAATGAAACTTATCGCAAGCCTGTGGTACACTGGGCGCAAACTGTTGTGCCGTGAAGGAAAAGCGAATGTCCTCCGAAACTTTTGAAATAATCGAGCTGGCTAATGGCGATGTAGCTTTGCGTCGTGCTGGCCATAAAGAGGACCCTTTGGTAAGCATTTCTTTTTCTGCGGAAAGCCTTCAGTTTCTGCGCAAGAACAAGGTTGCTGTGGCAAGGGCTATGTTGGAAGCGGGTATTGAAGCCGTACAAAATCTAGACGATCTTGAGGCTGGTTACTTCGAGGAAGAAGACGATTTAATGCCGGTAAATCATACTATTCACTAACATCAGCGTTAGTTCGAGTCTTAACAACAGCGGCCAATGGCCGCTGTTGTCGTTTTTGGGGGCTTAAGGCGTTTGGCGAATAACCCCTACGGCTAATCCCTCAATCACAAAGTTCTTATCTCTCATATCGACTTGAATTAACTCAAAGTCATCATTTTCAGGTAGCAACTGAACGGTTGCCTGATTTCCCTTGCGGCGAAAGCGTTTCACTGTGACTTCGTCATCGATACGGGCAACGACGATTTGGCCATTGCGCACTTGCTCGGTCTTTTGCACTGCCAGCAAGTCTCCATCGAGAATGCCCGCATCTCGCATACTCATACCATGCACCCTCAACAAATAATCTGCGGGAGGATGGAAGAAGCTCGCGGGCAAGTCGCAATAATCTTCAATATGTTCGCTGGCGAGTATGGGATTCCCCGCAGCTACTCTACCCACAATCGGCAAGCCGGATTGGTGATCCGGAATTCGAATGCCTCGGGAAGCGCCGGCAACCATCTCAATGGCGCCTTTTCTGGCGAGCGCTTTCAGGTGTTCCTCGGCGGCATTGGGTGAGCGGAAGCCGAGCTCCTGGGCAATTTCTGCCCGCGTTGGCGGGTAGCCTGTTTCATCCAGGTAGGACTTGATCAGGTCGAGAACCTGGGACTGACGAGCGGTGAGATTGGTCATAGATTTACCTAGTTTTCTGTATTTATATACAGTTGCTGGAATTATATACAGATTTATTGTTCGCGCAATCCTCAGGTTTTAGTCTTTGTGAGCTGCTACATTGATGGAGAAAGCAAGGAGAGAAGAAAGCGTTGAAGGAACTGACAAAGAGGGAAAAATAATGTTGGATGCAAAAATGCCGGAAGCCTGGAGAGTGCTTCGTATTCAGTCTGAATTGGTAGATGGGATAGAGCGGCTGATAGCGTTAGGTGGTGCAGTGACAGTGTTTGGAGGGGCGAGATTTACAGAGGACAGTCCTGAATATCAGCAGGGGGTAAAGTTGGGAGAGTTGCTCGCGGCTGAAGGGATCCCCGTGATTACCGGTGGTGGGCCGGGGCTGATGGAGGCTTGTAACCGAGGGGCTTTCGGGCAGCCCGGCGCATCAATTGGGTTAAACATAGAGCTGCCTTTTGAGCAGGCGGCAAATCCATATCAGGACATTAGTTTGAACTTCCGATACTTTTTTGTACGGAAATTTATGTTTGTAAAACACGCACTTGGATTCGTTGGACTTCCCGGTGGCTACGGCACGTTGGATGAGTTGTTTGAAGCTCTTACCTTGGTGCAAACGCAGAAAGTGCGGCGTTTCCCAATTGTGTTGGTAGGTAAGCGTTACTGGAGTGGATTGTACGATTGGTTGGTAGATACAGTGTTAGAGCGCGATTGTATCGATGCCAGTGATCTCGACCTTTTTCATATCGTTGATAGTGTGGAGGAGGCTGCGGCCCTGATTATGAAATATATGCAGGTAAAAGAATAATTATTCGGGTGATCTTAAAATACCGAAAAAATTTTCAAAGTTATTTTTGTTAAAGCTGCCCCCGGACTAAAAGGCTATGTCGGCTGGTGGGGTGGCGTACTTGCTCAAGTTGGCGGGAGATCAACTCCAGTAGTATTGATCTTACTGCCTGACATACTTTTCCCTGGTATTTTTACTCTTGTACCTTGCTGAGTGGAGAGCTTAGCTGGCGGGCTCTAGATCAATGAGAATGTGCTACTCTGGCGTCGATTAAACGTATGTTTTAAATGGTGGTTTGATACTTATGAGCCAGATAGATACGGTCAGCCGGATACTCGATGCAGCGGAAGTGCTGTTTGCCGAACGGGGTTTTCCTGAAACCTCATTGAGAACAATTACGAGCACGGCCGGGGTTAATCTGGCGGCAGTTAACTACCATTTCGGCTCCAAGAAAGAATTGATACAGGCGGTATTTGAACGCTTTTTAACGCCTTTCACTAACGCTCTGGAAGAAGAGCTTGATCGCCGTATTGCCCTGGGGCAGCTCCTGGGGGTGGAGGAGCTGATCGAATGCCTGTATCGAGTTGGGTTGGGAAGCCTTGGGCTGGAGGGAAAGGATCCACAGCGATTTATGCGTCTTTTAGGATTGGCCTATACCCAGTTCCAGGGGCATTTGCGTCGATTTATCGTATCTCGATACGGGGATACTTACCGTCGTTTTGCTGGATTGCTGGCTGAAGCGCTACCGGGCTTGGACCCAGAAACTTTCTATTGGCGCCTCTACTTTATGCTGGGAGCGACCATTTTCACACTGTCGAGCCACGATGCGATTGAGGCTATCCTGCGGGAGGATTTCGGTTCTGACAGTACCCTGACCCAGACTCTTGAGCGATTGGTACCCGCTGCTTCGGCCATGTTGAAGGTAGATAATTAGTGGGCGCACTCTTAAATCGATAAGGAACTTAATATGTCTTTACCACCCGGACCGGTCATGGTGGATATCGAGGGGCTTGAACTCACCGAGGAAGACTGTGAGTTGCTTCGGCATCCGATGGTGGGCGGGCTGATCTTTTTTGCGAGAAACTATCGGGATCGCCAGCAGCTTATCCAATTGGTTAACTCCATCCGTGCGGTGCGACCAGAGATCCTGCTAGCGGTAGATCAGGAGGGTGGCAGGGTTCAGCGGTTTCGCGATGACTTTACGCGAATACCTTCAATGCAGGCCCTTAGTGCTGTCGCCAGTAACGAGCAATTGCAGGATGTGGGGTGGCTGCTGGCCGCAGAGTTGCTGGCTGTAGGCGTGGATTTTAGCTTTGCGCCGGTTTTGGATGCGGATGACAGTCACAGCAGGGTGATCGGCGATCGGAGTTTTTGTCCCGACCCCGCCCAGTTAACCGCACTGGCTCGCCCCTTTATCCAAGGAATGCGCGAAGCGGGAATGGCCACGACAGGCAAGCATTTTCCGGGGCATGGCCACGTGCTGGAAGACAGTCATGTGGAGTTGCCAGAGGATAAGCGCTCGTTGGATCAGGTCTTGGCAACCGATGCACTTCCGTTTATCGATTGTATTGGAACCCAGGAACTTACTGCGGTGATGCCGGCCCATATCCACTTCATCAACATTGATAGCCAGCCGGTGGGATTCTCCCGCTATTGGCTGCAGGATGTATTGCGGCGACAGCTGGGATTCAATGGAGTGATTTTTAGTGATGATCTGTCTATGGAGGGGGCGGGTGTGGCCGGAGGCTATGGCGATAGGATTCGCGCAGCCCTGGAAGCCGGTTGTGATATGGGTATCGTATGCAACAATCGTGTCGGCGCTTTTGAGGCGCTGGCGGCACTGGATACCTTTGTGCCCAAACCGGAGTCCACTCATCGGTTGTCGGCCATGGGTGGCAGGCCGGTGATCGGCTCCTGGGAGGAGCTTGAGAAGAGTGCGCGGTGGCACAGAACCAGGGAGTGGTTAGCTTCCATAATGCGCTGAGATAAGTTGTTTAAATCCGTCGTCTATTGAGAAGGCGCTGTACGGATATTACTGATTGTTGGTTAAAGCGGAGGGGTTCGAGTGGAGTCCGTTGAGAGCGTGCTGTTGTCCTGGCTTGGTGAGAACCGGGTCTGGATAGTTTCTGTTTTCCTCATAGTACTTGCGTCTGGGGTGTTGGCCTGGTTATTTGGCCGGTTTGTGCAGCGCATGGCCATTAAGGCGGAAAAGACGGTTAACCCCTGGGATGATGCTTTGGTTGGGGCACTCTCCCCTCCCGGGCAGGTACTGGTATGGCTGCTGGGCTTGACTGTCGCTGCCCAGCGAGCGGGGGACGCCACTGGTGCCGAGATATTCTCCCTGGCTGCACCGACGCGGGAAATAGGCTTGATCCTGGTGATGGCCTGGTTTGCCTGGCGATTTTCACACAGCGTGGAACACAATCTGTGCGATCCTCGCTATATGGGCAAGCCGATGGATGCCACCACGGTACGTGCGATCGGCAAACTGGTCAGGGCCTCAATCGTGATCACGGCGGGAATTGTGGTCATGCAGTTCCTGGGTTACAGCGTCAGCGGTGTTTTGGCATTTGGTGGTATTGGCGGACTGGCTGTCGGTTTTGCGGCCAAGGACCTGCTGGCAAACTTTTTCGGTGGCCTGATGATCTATCTGGATCGGCCCTTTGCGGTGGGCGACTGGATTCGCTCCCCCGATAAGGAGATTGAGGGGACCGTGGAAGATATCGGTTGGCGCCTGACTAGAATCCGCACTTTTGATATGCGACCCGTCTATGTTCCCAATGGTATCTTCACCCAGATTGCGGTAGAAAATCCTTCCCGTATGTTAAATCGTAGGATTTTTGAAACGATTGGTATTCGTTATGAAGATGCCCATCATATGGCGGCAATCGTGGCGGATGTTAAAAATATGTTACAGGAACATCCGGAAATTGATTCTAATCGTACGCTTATTGTTAATTTTAATAGTTTTGCTTCCTCTTCTTTGGATTTCTTTATATATACGTTTACCCGCACTACCGATTGGGTTCGTTATCATGAAGTAAAACAGGATGTTCTATTAACGATTCTTAAAATAATTGAGGGATATGGGGCATCCTGTGCATTCCCAACCTCAACATTACATATTGCCGATATACCTTCATTAACGCGAGAGGCCGCGTTAGACAGTTGAGGAATGGGAGTGCAATAAGGTACAAATGATTAGTTTCTAATTGAGCACTATTGAAGATTTTGACGGTTAATTACGCATATTGGGAAAAACGTAGTATTTATTTCACATAGAAAACTAGACACTGGCGCTGTTTTATCTAAGAATCAGGGTACGTCCTTTGAGTATATGCTCATCGGATTAAGCAAGATAGCATTCTGCATGGAGCAGTTTGTTAACAATGGGGTGGCGTTTGCCCCTCTTGCCGAATTGAGCAGTGAGGTAAAAGAGGTAGGCGCAATAACAATAATGAGGTTTTCTCAATGAGTGATCGCGTTACAGGTACAGTGAAGTGGTTTAATAACGCACGGGGTTATGGCTTCATCACCTGTGGAGAAGGAACTGAAGATATTTTCGTTCACTATCGCAGCATTCGCGGCGAGGGCTACAAAACCCTTAATGAGGGGCAGGCGGTAGAGTTCGAAATGCAACAAGGTGACAAAGGACTGCTGGCGGAAGATGTTGTTCCCTGTGAGTGATTTATAGATCACTCGTTGAAAGAACTGTTGTCGTGTAGGGTCCTGCGGCTCATTGACGCCGGCCCTGTCAGCGCCTCTGAAAAGCGGATCTTTTTGATCCGCTTTTTTGTTTGCTACTTTGCAGTGGATATAGGCTTTTCTTCTTTAAGTTGCATTTGTGTCCCTCTTTGTAGGTTTGGTCATATCCCGCCCCGCCTAAAGTCCCCAATGTAATTGTGTGTATATGAGTGAGTTTATTGTGCTCAATACCCTGTGCTAATTATTACTTTAATACTCCCAGAATATTGGCCTACTGATAGTAATTTTTTTGTTGTTGTGGGGTGGCGGTATTTGCTTGTTTGCTGGCTGTATTTTGATTAAAGATAAATTGATTAAATATCGGTTGGGTGGGGTGTGCTTGCAGTGATGGTGAAATTAATTCGTTTGAGGTGAAGAGTTTTAAAGGTATATTTAAAATAACAGCCCCGGCAAGATTTGCTGGGGCTTTTGGCGAAAGTCGATTATTTAAATAAATTAACTTTCCGTGCGGTTATCTTTTTCTTGGCCGGAATTAAGCATATCCATATTTTGCGAATCTTCTTTGGGTTTGGCTACAGTGCGCACTTCAATAAGAATTCCAAATGCAGGGTGGTCGATATAATGAAGTTGTCCGCTACGCAAACGTCTCTCGTGTTGCAGTCTCGCAGCATGGGCTACATATAATGGCTCTTCTTTTATAAATTCCGGCTCGCCCAGTGTGAGTGGCTCAGTTGTGTTAATTGCACCCTGACTATTTTCGATATCAAACCCGTTATTTTGTGAATATGAATTTTCAATATCACTGTAATTGCCGGTTAGGATTTGTAGCGGCTTTTCGATTTTATTTTGTGGGCGCTGAGGAAGAAGAATGCTGTGTTCCCCGGGTTGCGTATAAAAATCGCTAAGCCACAAATTAGTACTGATATGTAAATAGCGGGCGACACTCAGGGTGATAGATCCCTCAAGCTGGCTGTGGCCGCTGAGCTGGCTGCCGCCATCAATCAGAATGGCCGGGGAGTTTCTCTTGGTTTTTAAAACCTGGCGCCAGGCCTTGTGAAACAGGACCCTGTCACCAGCCCTGGAAATTGCGGCGGCTTTGTTGTCCAGCAGCCTGGGTACAGGTCTTAGCAGCAAGTTTCTTTGTGCTTGCTCAGAGTTCTGCGAACTAGTAGATGCGTCGCCCTCAAGCTCCGATGATTCAATATCGGCTGGGCCGCTCGTTTCTGGGCTCGAGATGATGTCTTCAAGCGATAGCACCTCATCCTCTGTTGGCTGATTTGGGGTGCGCAGGGTGTCAAAGTCGATCCACTTTGATGGATACTGAAGACGGGGTGCCGTCGGCCAGGTCTCTGCGGTTCTTTCCATCCCCTGGGGGCGCTCGAATACGATCATTTCTATTTCGAAAGTATTGCCAGCGTAGTTGACGGCCTGGGCACTGGTTGCTGCCAGCGTGAGCGCCAGGGTTGAGCAGAGGCTAATTATCCTTTTCATGGGTTTACCACTTAAACAATTCTATTTGGGTGCCGAGGGTGTCATTGCCGACAGGCCGTTTAAGCGGGAGTAGGAGACTAATTAGTTTTGCCGCCAGCTCCCGCTGCTGCCTGCCGGATGGTATCACTGTGCAAGCTTTTCCAGAACTTCGTTAATTTCCTGGAGCTTGCGATCAGTACCCTCCTCATCGAGACTGAAATTCAGTTGATTTGCGCCGGCCAGCTGGTAGCGTCCCGGCTGGGTTTGCACCATCTTAACCAAAGTGAGCGGATCTACACGGGTATTCTCCGCAAATTCGATACGCCCTCTTGCCGCAGAGGCCTCAAGTTTGCGGATGCCCATATTCTCGGCCTTTAACTTGATCTCCGTGGTGCGGAACAAGTGTTTTACCGATTCCGGCAGTAGCCCGAAACGGTCGATCATCTCCACCTGGAGCTCTTTCAGTTGCTGCCCGTCGGTGGCATTGGCAATGCGTTTGTACATGATCAGACGGCCGTGGACATCGGGCAGGTAGTCCTCGGGAATCAGCGCAGCAACCCGCAGATTGACGTCCACCGCAGGGGATTCGAGGGGTTCGTCAATATTCGGTGTGCGGCCCTCGCGAATGGCCTTCACTGCCTTGTCGAGCATCTCCATATACAAGTTGAAGCCGACACTCTGAATCTGCCCGCTTTGTTCCTCACCTAGCAGTTCGCCTGCACCGCGAATTTCCAGGTCGTGGGTAGCCAGGGTAAAGCCTGCCCCTAAATCCTGGGCCTCGCTAATCGCCTCCAGGCGCTTCACGGCGTCACTGGTCATGGAACGCTTGTTGGGGGTCAGTAGATAGGCGTAGGCCTGGTGGTGCGAGCGCCCCACGCGACCGCGCAACTGGTGAAGCTGGGCCAGGCCGAACTTGTCTGCGCGCTCGATCAGTATCGTGTTGGCTGTGGGGACGTCGATACCGGTTTCGATAATGGTGGTACAGACCAGGACATTGAAGCGCTTGTGATAGAAGTCGCTCATCACCTGTTCCAGCTCCCGTTCGCGCATCTGGCCGTGGCCTATGCCGATACGGGCCTCGGGGATCATCTCCTGTAGCTCCCGCGCGATTCGCTCAATGCTTTTGACTTCGTTGTGCAGGAAATACACCTGACCACCGCGCAGGATTTCCCGCAGGATAGCTTCTTTTACCAGGGCATCATCGCGCTCGCGCACGAAGGTTTTCACGGAGAGACGCCGTGCTGGTGGGGTGGCGATCACCGATAGATCGCGAATACCGGCCATGGCCATATTCAGGGTGCGGGGAATAGGGGTGGCGGTAAGGTTGAGGATATCCACCTCGGAGCGCAGGCTCTTGAGGCGCTCCTTCTGCCGGACGCCAAAGCGGTGTTCTTCGTCGATAATCAGCAGGCCGAGATTTTTAAAGTCCAGATCGCTTTGCAACAGCTTGTGGGTGCCAACCAGGATATCCACCTTGCCACTGGCAACCTTCTCTTTCACGCTGTCCACTTCCTTGCCGGAGCGGAAGCGGGAGATCACCTCGATATTGATCGGCCAATCGGCAAAGCGATCCTGGAAGGATTGATAGTGTTGCTGGGCCAACAGGGTGGTGGGAACCAGCATGGCCACTTGCATACCTGCGTGGGCCGAGACAAATGCAGCCCGCATGGCCACTTCTGTCTTACCGAATCCCACGTCGCCGCAAACCAGTCGGTCCATCGGCTTATCTGAGAGCATATCCCCCAGAACTGCCTCGATAGCCTGTTGTTGATCCGGTGTTTCCTCGAAGGGGAAACCTGCGGAAAACTCCCGGTAGGCCAATTGAGGGTTATCGAAGGCATGGCCAATACGGGCTTCGCGGCGGGCGTAGATATCCAGCAGCTCCGCAGCTGCATCGCGGACTTTCTCGGCGGCTTTGCGTTTGGCTTTTTGCCACTGTTCACTGCCCATTCTGTGCAGCGGGGCCAGGGCTTCATCGGCACCGGAGTAGCGGCTGATCAAGTGCAGGCTGGCTACCGGTACGTAGAGTTTGGCATCGTCGGCATATTCAAGGGTCAGGAATTCTGCCGGTTGCCCGTCGATCTCCAGATGCTGTAGGCCGCGATAACGACCTACGCCGTGATCAATGTGAACGACGGGAGTGCCCATGCGCAGTTCAGCCAGGTTTTTAACCGCGTTGTCCGCTTCATCTTTGGCTTTTTTACGGCGGCGTTGCTGCAGTACCCGCTCACCAAATAACTGCGGTTCCGCGATCAAGTTGATTTGCGGGTCCTTAAGCAGCAGTCCTTGATCGATGGGGGCTACGGTAATCCCGATAGTGTCCTTTGCGGCGAGGAAGTCCTGCCAGCTTTGGAAGCTGGGAGGGCTTAGCCGTATGCCCTTTAATAGCTCCAGCAGCGCTTCGCGGCGCCCGCTACTTTCAGCGCAGAAAAGCACCCGACCGGAGTATTCCATCAGGTAGCTTTCCAGTGCAGCCAGGGGTTGTTCGGACTTGCCATCTACTGGCAGTGAGGGGGGTACTGAAGTGTCAAAATTACAGTTGCCCTGGGCTTCCGGAAGACTCTCGGCAGAGAAGGTTGCCCGGGGCATGGACTTCAGGGCACCGTTAAGCTCATCAATTTCCAGTAAAATCTGGCGCGGTGGCAATATGGGGCGGGTCAGGTCGCCGCGACGACTTTCATAGCGATTGCTGACTTCGCGCCAGAAATTGTCCAGCGGCTGTTGGATATCTCCCTGTAAAAATGCCTGGCTGCCCTCGGGCAGATAGTCGAACAGGCTTGAGCAGTTCCCATCGAAGAACAGGGGCAGGTAATACTCAATGCCCGCCGGGGCAATTCCTGCACTGATATCCTGGTAAATTGGCACTTGGCTGGGATCGCTATCGAATTCACCGTGCCAATTTTGCAGAAACCCTGATAGGGCAGCCTTGTGCAAAGGGAATTCCCGCGCAGGTAAAAGGTGAATGGTTTTCACCTTGTCGATGGTGCGTTGGGTTTCCGGGTCAAAGGTGCGCAGGGATTCAATTTCATCGTCGAACAGATCGATGCGGTAGGGCAGGGGGCTGCCCATTGGAAAAATATCCATCAGTGAGCCGCGCACAGCGAATTCGCCGTGTTCGTAGACGGTGTCTACGCAGTGGTAGCCGGCCTGCTCCAGCAGTCTCCGCTGGATATCGATATCAAACTGCTGCCCCTCCTCCAATATGAGCGCATTGCCAGCAATATAATTGCAGGGTGGTAGCCGGTGCATCAGGGTGCTGACTGGGATTATGACGATCCCGGCCCCCATTTTCGGCAGCTGGTAAAGGGTGGCGAGGCGATCCGAGATGATGTCCTGGTGGGGAGAGAAGGTGTCGTAGGGGAGAATTTCCCAGTCGGGAAAATGGAAAATTTCCAGCTCCCCGTTTTCCCCCTTATCTCGCCGCGCTTTGTTAAAAAATTTCAATTGCACCTCTAAACGGTGCGCTTCGAGACTGTCCTTTGTGATTAACAGGGTGGGCGCTTTGTTATTGCGTGCCGCGTTGAGGATGGCGAGCGCGGCAGCTGCGCCATGCAGTTGTCCCCAAAATTGTCGGTCACTGGAGGAGCGAAACTTCGGTGGGGTCAGGGGCTGTATTTCTGTCATCTTTCCTTATATATCCGCGCATTCATTCGAGATGTCTTCGAGGTCGGCTATTGTAGCCGCGAACAGTTTTGCTTGCAGGGAATGTTAACCCTGCCTGTGTTTCCAGTCGGGAACAACTACGCTTTTTTATGGATTGCGCAATGTCGCTCGGGTGGACTACAAAAAGGTAGTTTTACTACATTTTTTTGGCTCTTTTTTGCTCAGTTGCGCAGTGTAAAGCGAACACTATAATGCGCAGCCATGCGGTCCTGAGTGGTTTCAAGGCCGTATTTTTTGCCTACTAAATACATTGCAGAGGTGTCCGATAGTGACTCAGAAGCGACCGAAGCCCGCGGACTTTTTCAAGGACTGGAAACAGCGTGAAGCACTGGCTGAATCCATGATCCCGATGATTGGAAAGCTCAACCGTGAGAGCAACGTCGGTATTTATATGTACGGCCGCAACCTGGTTAATCGCTCAGTGCTGAGCATTATGAAAGCGCACCGTTTCGTGCGTCAGGTTGAGGAAAATGAACTCTCCGAGTTTGAAACCTTCCCTGTATTGGAAGCCATCTGCAAGATGGAGCTGGGTCCCGTACATATCGACCTGGGAACCATGACCAACAAGTACATGCGCGACGATCGCGGCTTGTCTGTGGACGAGTTTGTACGTGAAGAGCTGTCCGACGCAGCGGGTGCCGGCAAGCCTCTGCCCGAATCCAAAGATGTTGTGATCTACGGTTTTGGTCGTATCGGCCGTCTGGTTGCCCGCCTGCTGATCGACAAGGCTGGTAGTGGTGATGTTCTGCGTCTGCGCGCTATCGTACTGCGCAAGGGCAAGGCTCCCAACGATTTGGTGAAGCGCGCTTCTCTGCTGCGTCGCGACTCCGTACATGGCGCCTTCCAGGGCACTATCCGTGTGGACGAGGAGACCAACTCCCTGATCTGTAACGGTAACGAAATCAAGATCATCTACGCCAACTCCCCTCAGGAAGTGGATTACACCCAGCACGGTATCGACGATGCGATTATCGTTGACAGCACCGGTGTATGGCGCGATGAAGAAGGTCTGAGCCAGCACCTGCAGAGCCCAGGCGCTTCCAAGGTGCTGCTGACTGCACCGGGCAAGGGCGATATCAAGAATATCGTTTACGGTATCAACAGCAGCGACATCAAGCCGGAAGACAAGGTACTGTCCGCCGCTTCCTGTACCACTAACGCCATCGTGCCTGTCCTGAAAGCGATGATGGATGGCTACGGCGTTGAGCACGGCCACGTAGAAACCGTACACGCCTACACCAACGACCAGAACCTGATCGACAACTACCACAAAGGTGAGCGTCGCGGTCGCGCAGCAGCGCTGAATATGGTTCTGACTGAAACTGGTGCTGCCAAGGCGGTTGCCAAAGCGCTTCCCGAGTTGAAAGGTAAGCTCACCGGCAACGCAATTCGCGTTCCGACCCCTAATGTTTCCATGGCGATCCTTAACCTGAACCTGGGTAAAGAGACCACCAAGGAAGAGCTGAACGAATACATGCGCGATGTGGCACTGCACTCGCCGCTGCGTCAGCAGATCGATTTCACCAACTCCCCGGAAGTGGTGTCCAGCGATTTTGTTGGCTCCCGCGTTGCCTGCGTATTCGATTCCACTGCGACTATCGTGGATGGCAAGAACGCTGTGCTCTACTGCTGGTACGACAACGAGTTCGGATATAGCTGTCAGGTAGTTCGCTGCCTGGAAGATATGGCTGGTGTTCGTTACAAGTTGTTCCCGCAAGAAGACTAAGGCGTCACGCCTCCTCGCCGCAGTCGGTACCCAGATCCGACTGCGGGGTTTCGGCGACTGTTCCAGTCGCCGCACCATATCTCCCCAAATCCCTGTTTTTTCAACAGAAATTTCCAATCTTAGTGCCACTTAAAGACTTTCCAGACTGGTAATGACTCTGGCCCATCTTTATAATGCGCGCGATTTTGCGGGGCGGCCGTGCGCCGAGAAGTTAGCGCGCACATCCTTTTTAGTTAGCTTCCTTCCTCCCGGTTCACGGGTGATACGGCATAAGCCCTCGCAGCACGGAATTCCACAATAGGACCCGTCATCCCAGGTATGGGACGGTGGGTCCTATTGCAATTTTTTTAAACTAGAAACTTAGGCATAGGCGTATGAGAAAGATCCGTCGGGGATTGGACTTACCCATATCCGGCGCGCCCGAGCAGGTCATTCAAAAAGGACCTGCGATCAAGACCGTTGCTGTTCTCGGCCCCGATTATCACGGGATGAAGCCGACAATGGCAGTGGCTGTAGGGGACCGCGTCAATCTTGGTCAGCTGTTGTTTAGCGACAAAAAAACTGAAGGCGTGCGCTACACAGCGCCTGCTGCCGGTCGTGTTGTTGCGATTAACCGTGGCGCTCGTCGTGTTCTGCAATCCGTCGTGATTGGCATAGACGGCGATGCAGCGGAACAGTTCCAAAGCTACAGCGCAGATAAGCTGTCTGGTCTGACTCGCGAACAGGTCGTTGAAAACCTGGTTGAGTCCGGCATGTGGACCGCACTGCGCACCCGCCCGTTCAGCCGCGTTCCCGCCCTGGACGCTGAGCCGGTAGCGGTGTTTATCAATGCGATGGACACCAACCCTCTGGCAGCCAATCCAGAAGTAGTGATTGCTGAGAATCCCAAAGCCTTCTCCCAGGGCGTTGAGATTCTTTCCAAACTGGCAGAAACCACTTACGTCTGTACTGCTCCAGATGCGGATATTCCAGTACCGAGCGCAGCGAATATTCGCCGCGAAACCTTTGCCGGCCCCCATCCGGCAGGCCTGTCCGGTACCCACATCCACTACCTGAAGCCAGTTTCTGGCAACCGCAGTGTATTTACCATTAATTACCAGGATGTGATCGCCGTAGGCAAACTGTTTACCACCGGTAAGCTGTTTACCGATCGCGTCATTTCCCTGGCCGGCCCTCAGGTCAAGCAGCCGCGTCTGCTGCGCACCCGCCTCGGTGCCAGTCTGGAAACCCTGACTTCTGATGAGCTGAAAGGCGATAACGATCGCATCATCTCCGGCTCTGTATTCGGTGGCCGCACCGCTGCTGGCCCGATGGCTTACCTGGGTCGCTACCACAACCAGATTTCTGTACTGGAAGAGGGCGATGAGCGTCCGTTCCTGCACTATCTGCGTGCTGGTAATAAGCGTTTCTCTGTATTCCCGATTTATCTGTCGCGCCTGGTGAAGAACAAGCTGTTCAACTTCACCACCAGCACCAACGGTTCTGAGCGTGCCATGGTACCGGTCGGTAGTTATGAGAAAGTCATGCCGCTGGATGTACTGCCCACTCAGTTGCTGCGCTCCCTGATCGTTGGCGATACTGCAATGGCTCAGAAGCTGGGCGCACTGGAGCTGGACGAAGAAGATCTGGCGTTGTGCACCTTTGTGTGTCCGGGCAAGTACGAGTACGGCCCCATTTTGCGGGACAACCTGACCCGTATTGAGAAGGAGGGGTAAGTATGTTGCGTAAATTCCTCGATTCGATCGAACCCAAGTTTCACAAAGGCGGTAAGTTCGAAAAGTTCTACGCCCTGTTTGAAGCGATTGACACCGGTCTGTTCCAGCCGGCAGACAAGACCAAAACCACTGCTCACGTGCGCGACGGTATCGACCTGAAGCGTATTATGATCACCGTTTGGGCTTGTGCTATGATCCCGGCGTTCTACGGTATGTGGAATATCGGTTTCCAGTCCAACACCATTCTGGAAGGTATGACCAACCCGGATCTGTCCGGCTGGCGTCACGCCATTATCGGCGCTCTGACTTCCTACAACCCAGCTAGCCTGTGGGACAACTTTGTCTACGGCGCTATGTACTTCCTGCCTATTTATGCGGTCACTTTTATTGTGGGCGGTATCTGGGAAGTCCTGTTTGCTGCGGTGCGCGGTCACGAAGTCAACGAAGGCTTCTTTGTAACCTCCATCCTGTTCGCCTTGACCTGTCCGCCGGATCTGCCTCTGTGGATGGTGGCTATGGGCATCAGCTTCGGTGTGGTTATCGGTAAGGAAGTATTCGGTGGTACCGGCAAGAACTTCCTCAACCCGGCTCTTACCGGCCGTGCCTTCGTATTCTTTGCCTATCCGGCAGCAATGTCTGGAGATGCGGTTTGGACTGCGGTTGACGGTTATACCGGTGCTACTGCGCTGTCTGTTATGGCCAGCGAAGGTATCCAGAACGGTATCGTCAATGCTGCTGTTGGCCAGGTAACCTGGTTCGACGCTTTCTTCGGTCAGATCCATGGTTCCATTGGTGAAACTTCTACCCTGGCTATCCTGATTGCCGGCGTAATCCTGATGGGCATGAAGATCGCCAGCTGGCGCATCGTAGCCGGCACTCTGCTGGGCATGATGGCCACCTCTTTCATGTTTAACATGATTGGTTCCGAGACCAACCCGATGTTCCAGGTACCCTGGTACTGGCACCTGGTAGTGGGCGGTTTTGCCTTCGGTCTGATCTTTATGACTACGGACCCTGTATCCGCTGCGATGACCAACACCGGTCGCTGGTGGTACGGCATCCTGATCGGGGTGATGGTTGTCCTGATTCGTGTGGTGAACCCGGCCTTCCCGGAAGGCATGATGCTGGCGATTCTGTTCGCCAACCTGTTCGCTCCGCTGTTTGACCACTTTGTGGTGCAGTCCAATATCAAACGGAGGTTGGCACGTGGCTAATAAAGATTCCGTAACCGGTACTCTGATTGTCGCGCTGGTAATGTGCCTGGTGTGCTCCGTAGTGGTATCCACCGCTGCGGTAATGCTGAAGCCTGCCCAGCAGGCGAATGCCGAGCTGGACATGAAGCGCAACGTACTGATGGCTGGCGGCCTGTTGAAAGACTCTCACGCTGATAAAGCGGAAGTCGAAAAGGCCTTCGCCGACGTAAAAATCAAATACGTCGACCTGAATACCGGTAAGTTTACCGATCAGGCTCCGGCTGGTGGCAGCGGTCGCGCTGCTGCCAAGATCCCGTCTGACAGTGAAAAACTGCCGGCTGACGAGGACACTGCCAAAATTATCCGCCGGGAAAATACCAAAGAGGTATACCTGGTAGAGAAAGACGGCAAGCTGGACAAGATCATTCTGCCGATTCGCGGTTATGGCCTGTGGGGCACCCTGTACGGCTTCCTCGCTCTGGAGAGCAACCTCGACACCGTAGCGGGCCTCGGCTTCTACGAGCACAAGGAAACTCCGGGACTGGGTGGTGAAGTTGACAACCCCAACTGGAAAGCCCAGTGGATTGGTAAGAAAGTCTTCAACAACCAGGGCGACGTGGATATCGCAGTGATCAAGGGTCAGGTTAACCCCAACAGCCCAGATGCGATTCACGAAGTAGATGGCCTGTCTGGTGCAACTCTGACCAGTAAGGGCGTTAGCAACCTGGTGAACTTCTGGTTGGGTAACCAGGGTTATGGTCCCTTCCTGAAAAACCTGAAAGCAGGGGAGGCATAAGCATGAAAATTAAAGATACTCTGCTAGAGCCGATTTTTAACAACAACCCGATCGCGCTGCAGATCCTGGGTATCTGTTCTGCACTGGCTGTTACCAGCTCGCTGCAGGTTACCCTGGTAATGTGTATCGCACTGACCTCGGTTGTGGCCTGTTCCAACGTTGCGGTATCCCTGATCCGCAAACAGATCCCGAACAGCATCCGTATCATTGTACAGATGACCGTGATTGCCTCTTTGGTAATCCTGGTAGATCAGCTGATCAAGGCCCTGGCTTACGACATCTCCAAGCAGCTGTCTGTATTCGTTGGTCTGATCATTACCAACTGTATCGTAATGGGCCGTGCGGAAGCCTTCGCTATGAAGAACCCGCCGCTGCCCAGCTTCTTCGACGGTCTTGGTAACGGTCTGGGATACAGTGTGATCCTGATCGGTCTCGCGGTGGTTCGTGAACTCTTCGGCGCCGGCAAACTGTTCGGTGTAGATATCCTGACTACCGTGAGCAACGGCGGTTGGTATATCCCCAACGGCCTGCTGCTGTTGCCGCCGAGTGCATTCTTCCTGATCGGCCTGTTCATCTGGGCGATCCGTGCCTGGAAACCGGCACAGGTGGAAGAAGATGAGTTCAAGATTGCGCCTAATTCCCAAGCGCAGGAGGCCTAATCCGTGGAACATTATATTTCTTTGATTATCCGCGCCGTTTTCGTTGAAAACATGGCGCTGGCCTTCTTCCTCGGTATGTGTACCTTCCTGGCGGTATCGAAGAAGATCGAGGCCGCTATTGGCCTGGGTGTTGCGGTTATCGTGGTGCTGACTCTGACAGTACCAGTGAACAACCTGATCTACACCTACCTGCTGAAAGACGGTGCACTGGCCTGGGCCGGTTACCCCGACGTGGACTTGAGCTTCCTCGGCCTGTTGTCCTACATCGGTGTAATTGCGGCACTGGTACAGATCCTGGAGATGTTCCTGGATAAATATGTACCGGCTCTCTACAACGCGCTGGGTGTATTCCTGCCGCTGATTACCGTGAATTGCGCCATCATGGGTGCTTCCTTGTTCATGGTTGAGCGCGAGTACGCGTTTGGCGAGAGTGTTGCTTATGGCTTCGGTGCTGGCCTCGGCTGGGCACTGGCGATTACCGCTCTGGCCGGTATTCGTGAAAAGCTGAAGTACAGTGACGTTCCGGATGGACTGAAAGGTCTGGGTATCACCTTCGTAACTGTTGGTCTGATGTCCCTGGGCTTCATGTCCTTCGGTGGCATCGATATCTAAGCGGGGAAAACAATAGAATGAGTATTGAAATTATCCTCGGCGTAGCGATGTTTACCGTCATCGTTTTGGCGCTGGTAGCGGTGATCCTTGCGGCCCGCTCGCGCCTGGTAAACACCGGCAACGTCAACATCCTGGTTAACGGTGAGAAGACTCTCACCGTACCGGCCGGCGGCAAGCTGCTGCAAACCCTGGCTGCCAACAACCTGTTCCTGGCCTCCGCCTGTGGCGGCGGCGGCAGCTGTGCGCAGTGTATCTGTAAGGTGAATTCCGGTGGTGGCGATATGCTGCCGACTGAAGCGGCTCACTTTACCCCGCGCGATGCAAAAGAAGGCAAGCGTCTTTCCTGTCAGGTTGCGGTTAAGCAAGACATGGAAATCGAAGTGCCGGAAGAGGTGTTTGGTGTTAAGCAGTGGGAATGCACTGTGGAATCCAACCCGAACGTGGCCACCTTTATTAAAGAGCTGACCCTGCGTCTGCCCGAAGGTGAAAACGTTGACTTCCGCGCTGGTGGTTACGTACAGCTGGAAGCTCCGGCTCACCATGTCAAGTTTGCCGACTTCGATGTCGAAGAGCAGTACCGTGGCGACTGGGAGCACTTTGGCTTCTTCAAGCTGGAGTCCAAAGTGACCGAGCCAGTGGTTCGTGCTTACTCCATGGCTAACTACCCGGAAGAGAAAGGTGTTGTTAAGTTCAACATCCGTATCGCGACTCCGCCGCCCCGCACTGAGGGCATTCCGCCGGGTCAGATGTCTTCCTACGTTTTCAGCCTGAAGGCAGGTGACAAGATTAAGGTGTACGGTCCCTTTGGTGAGTTCTTCGCCAAGGAAACTGACAACGAGATGGTATTTATCGGTGGTGGTGCCGGTATGGCGCCAATGCGCTCACACATCTTTGATCAGCTCAAGCGCCTGAACTCCACCCGTAAGATCAGCTTCTGGTACGGCGCGCGCTCCCTGCGCGAGATGTTCTACGAAGATGACTACAACGGTCTGGCTTCCGAGTTCGATAACTTCCAGTGGCATGTGGCTCTGTCCGATCCGCAGCCGGAAGACAATTGGACCGGTTACACCGGATTCATCCACAACGTGGTATATGAAAACTACCTGAAGGACCACCCGGCTCCGGAAGATTGTGAGTACTACATGTGTGGGCCGCCCATGATGAACGCGGCAGTCATCAATATGCTCAAGGACTTGGGTGTAGAAGATGAAAATATCCTGCTGGATGACTTCGGCGGATAATTGGAGGGCTTAGCTTGCTAAAAGCAATCACAGGCCCGACAAACTCAAAAACAGGGCCCGTCTTTACGGCCCTGTTTTTGCTTTGGGCGGCTGTAATTTTATCGGCTTGTGCTCCTTCGCCGGAGTCCTGGCAGTTGGCTGGCCGCACCATGGGAACCAGCTATCACATCACCGTCGTTCAGGTGCCCTCTGGGCTGGAGCAGGGTGAGTTGCAGCAGTTGATCGACGATGAGTTGCAGCAGGTCAACCAGGAGATGTCGACCTATATCGACGACTCTGAGTTAATGCGCTTTAACCAAAGCCCGGTAGGGCAGGCGATCCCGGTTAGCCAACACTTGGCGGATGTACTGGAAATGTCCCTGGATATTTATCGCCGCAGTGAAGGCGCTTTCGAGGTGACGGTCGGCCCTCTGGTCAACTTGTGGGGTTTTGGTCCCCAGCCCGAACCGGAGCATATCCCCTCAGATAAAGACATTGCCGATCTGCTAACCGTCGTCGGTTCCGATGCGTTAACCCTGACCCGTAAGCCAGACACTGTTATCAAGAGCCGCCCGGTTGAGGTGGATCTTTCAGCGATTGCCAAGGGCCATGGCGTTGATCGGGTTGCGGAGCTATTGGAAGACCTGGGTATTCGAAACTACTTGGTCGAAATTGGCGGTGAACTGCGAACTAAGGGTGTGAATCCAAAGGGTAAGACCTGGGTAATTGGCATTGAAGTACCCAGCGCGGCAGGGCAGATGGTGCAGGAGCCAATCGCGGTGAGTGGGAAGGCAGTAGCTACGAGTGGAGACTATCGCAACTACTACGAAAGGGATGGTGTTCGTTACTCCCATAGCATTGACCCACGCTCCGGGCGGTCCATTAAGCACAAATTGGCATCGGTAACCGTTATTGCCGACACCTGTGCAGAAGCCGATGGTCTGGCTACCGCGATCAATGTCCTCGGTGCTGATGCCGGCATGGCGCTGGCAGAAAGAGATAATCTAGCCGTCTTTATGGTGGTGAAAACTGATTCAGGTTTCGAAGAGCGTTCTAGCTCTGGCTTTAAACCTTATGTAGAGAGGTCTGAGAAGTGACAATTTTCATATTTGCCTTTGTGGCCATGTTGCTCGTTGTTGCCGGTATGGCGATCGGGGCCATGGTTCAGAACAAACCGTTGAAGGGAACTTGTGGCGGGCTCAACAATATCGGCATGAAGCAGGATTGCACAGTCTGCGGTGGCGATGACGATGAGTGTGAAAAGGAACAGGAGAGGCAAAGACAGCAGCAGATGACTGCTGAAGATCTCGCTTACGACGCATCTAAACGCAAGTAAGCTTTCCTTCTCCAACAAGCCCGTGATCAACGGGCTTGTTGTTTTATGTCATTGGCACAAGTGGTGCCGATAACCGTATATTTAGTATTGAGTAAATGGCGTTAGCGCGCTGTGGACTCTGTTTGGAAAATAGAATTAGAGCATTTAATGGCAGAGCAAAAGTTTGACCTGGTAGTAATTGGTTCTGGCCCGGCTGGAGAGGCCGCCGCAATGAGCGCAGCAAAAAAGGGCATGCGCGTTGCGGTTATTGAAAAGCGTCAAGTGGTTGGTGGTAATTGTACTCACAAAGGTACCATTCCCTCCAAGGCGCTACGCCACTCTGTCAAACAGTTGATGCGTTATAACACCCAGAGCGTTTTTCGCGCATTGGGTGAACCCCGCCGCCTTACTTTCCCCCAGGTAATGCAGACGGTGAATAAAGTCATTTCCTATCAGGTGGAAATGCACACTTCATTTTATGCCCGCAACCGGGTTGAGCTGATCGTCGGCGAAGCCAAGTTCCACGATGAACATACTGTCGAGGTGCTTATGCCCGATGGTGCGGCGGAAACTATTACCGCGAAGAAATTTATTATTGCTACTGGCTCACGCCCTTATCGCCCCGCCGATGTAGACTTTGATCACGAACGGGTCTACGACAGCGATATGATCCTGGACATGCAGCACACCCCTCACTCCATTATGATCTATGGTGCTGGTGTTATCGGCTGTGAATACGCGTCTATCTTTGCTGGCCTCGGCGTTAAAGTGGATTTGATTAATACCCGTAACAGCCTGCTGGAATTTCTCGATGATGAGATTTCTGATGCGCTGAGCTATCACCTGCGCGATATGGGCGTGACTGTTCGCCACCAGGAGGAGTATGCGCGGGTACTGCCCAATGAGCAGGGCGTAATTATGGAGATGCAGTCCGGCAAGCGTATTCATGCGGATGCACTGCTCTGGTGTAACGGCCGTACTGGTAACACCAGCTCCCTCGGCCTGGAGAATGTCGGCCTGGAAGCGAACCATCGCGGACAATTGAGCGTTGACGATCACTACTGTACCGAAATTGAAAATATTTTTGCGGTAGGTGATGTGATTGGCTGGCCCAGCCTTGCCAGTGCCTCTTATGACCAGGGGCGTGCGGTTGCAGCAGCGATTGCGGGCCGTGGCCATCGAGTAATTGAAGATGCGCCTACCGGGATTTATACCCTTCCAGAGATTTCCTCTGTGGGTAAAACCGAATCAGAGCTCACCGCAGCCAAAGTACCCTACGAAGTGGGCCGCGCACTGTTCAAGCATACTGCGCGGGCGCAGATTTCTGGTGAGCGCGTAGGCATGCTCAAGATTTTGTTCCATATCGAGACTCACGAGATCCTGGGTATTCACTGCTTTGGAGCAGAGGCTGCTGAGATTGTGCATATTGGCCAGGCCATTATGAAACAGCCAGCACCGAATAATTCAATCGATTATTTCGTTAATACCACCTTTAACTACCCCACCATGGCAGAGGCATATCGCAGTGCTGCGCTGGATGGGCTCAACCGGGTTGCCCGCCTATGACAGAACCCTCACCCAGTGAGTTTCAGGCGTTGGTAAAGGAATTTTTTGAGCAGATTCCTTTTAATCAACAAATTGGACTTGAGATGCGCGACCTGGACCTGGAGGCGCTCACACTTTCCACAGGCTTTGAACTGAACCCACAGTTGATCGGCAATGTGTGGAAGAATATCCTGCACGGTGGCGTAATTGCCACCGCCCTGGATACGGTTGGTGGTTTGACCGCAATGGTCGCCGCCTACCAGCATCTGGGAGATGTGCACTGGAAAGAAAAAGTGGATCGCCTATTAAAGCTGGGTACGGTCGACATGCGTGTAGACTACCTAAAGCCGGGCAGGGGAGAACACTTTCTCTGCCATGGCTCAATTCTGCGCACCGGTAACAAGCTGGTTGTAACGAGAATGGAGTTGTTTAACGACACGGATGAATTGATTGCTACCGGTACGGCAACTTACCTGTATTGACCCTGGTCCGAGCCAACCCTTGGCTCGGCGACTTCCTTAGATATACCCCTTAGATGTACCCCTTATCCACTGGCTTTCTTTAAGGTGTTTATTGTTATGAGTGAAATCCTCGCATTTGCTGCAATCTCTCTTTTGTTGGTTATTTCACCAGGGCCGAATAGCGTCCTGATTCTTAAAACAGTAGCTAGTAGGGGGCTGAGGCCGGGAGTAGAGAATATTTTGGGGCTGGTTTCAGCAACATTTGCCCATGGTGCCATTTCAATTTTGGGCTTGTCGGCGATTATATTGCAGTCGTCTGAGGTTTATACAATTATCAAATATCTTGGGGCTGCCTACCTGGTTTATTTGGGTGTGAAAACGATATTAGCCACGCTGTCAAAATCTTCCGTGAAGGATACCGGGGATGAATTGTTACCAATTACAGCAGCTCCTGGGAACTCATACCGAAATTTTGGCGAGGGCTTTCTAACCCAGATTCTTAACCCCAAGGTATCGATGTTTTATCTCGCGGCCTTTCCGCAGTTTATCTCAGTTGGCAGCTCTAGTTACTATGAGGCTTTCCTGCTGGTCTCACTTCATGCATCAATAATATTCCTGTGGTTTCTGGCACTTGCGACTATGTTGTCGAAGTGGAAAGTGGCTTCCATTGGTGGGAATATGCAAAGATGGGTTCAGCGTTTTAGTGGTGGCCTATTGATTGGTTTTGGCAGTTTAGTGGTTCGCCAGGATACTTAAGATAACTGATGTTGTTTACAGGGCTTATTCCTTCCGCCCTAGGTTAAAACTCCCCCTGGCGGGTATGGAGCACAACAGTAGCAGTATCCCTCCGAGACAAAAAAGAGCCACGATGTAGTGGCTCTTTAGCCTTTTTGATCCAAGTTCATTGATTCTTTCTTCTGATCGTTTGTTTATGTCTCTTTTGAGTACGTTATGCGGTGTAGCGGAAGGTACTGATTGCTGCCTGTTTATCGAGGGTAATGAAATCATTGTATTGATTTAAAATTAACTGGGTGTTTAGTCAAATTGCTGTACTGATAAGTATATTTAAAACCAGTCTCTATTTAGTAAACCGAAATACCTTGTTGCCTGTAGTGAGTTTTAATAACAATAATTATTTTGTGGTTGTTTTGCCTGATGGTGACATTGAACGCTTGTCGTGGACTTGTAGTCTGTAAAAATATAGCATGTTGAAAACGTTATATTTTCGACCATTCAAACTAATATAGTCATTGCTAAGCTGTGTTTTAATTTTAAGGTTCCCTTAAAGGTGGGTGATACCTCAGTGTTTTGTTTGTCACTTTCTTGTGATGAGTTGATCGGTTGAGGTGCAGTCTTTGAATTTTTGTCGTGGTTTTTAAAGGAAATGTTCGGGTGATATTTTTTCTAATAATAATTAATCACTAAATTTGCACATTGTTTGCATAAAGCCCGGATAATATAAATAAAGCCGAATATTCGGTTGTGATGTGAGGATAAAAAATGCCAAGTTTACTGAATAGTGATGCAAGTGCGTCCAATTACGGTGGGCAGTTAACCTGGAAATTCAGTCAGGGAAGCTATTCAAAAATCACCAAAAAGCATCCACATACCAAGGGTGGGATTTGTGAGGCTCTGTCAGTTAGTTGGATCAGTAAAGCCCTTCAGTCGGGGCTTCAGGATGCTCTAACGACTGGTAATAGTATCGATGAGACAAAAATAGCGGTGGTCGCCCAGCGCTTCGCCTCTATGTATCGATTTAAGTTTGCAAATGGAAGTGAGGGCAGGCCTAGCACATCTCATGAGATGATTAAGGAGACTAAACAATATTTGGAATCTCAGGGATTTCGCAATATTGGGCAGGCGGGTAGCGGTATTGCACAGAAAAAGAAAAGTCCTTCGTTGAAAGATCAGTTCGCAGCATCTTTTGATGTTCTTGAATCCAAAGACTGCTTCAAGCAGCAGTCCAATACTATCCACTGCGTCTTAAGGACGGCTGGTACTGGTTGGGGACATGCGATGGCATTTCGTGTTGAGCCATCTGCTGATAAAGTAAGTTACTTTTTTGATCCTAATAAGGGTGAGTTTAAATTTCTTAAATATTCACAATTTAGAAAGTGGTATGAGCACTATCATAGTGATTCGAGATTATATAGAACTTCAAGGGCTTTGGGGTTTGATATCTTTGTGCATAGCGACAGATAAATTAGGGCTTGTGAGTTAGCGCTTGCGCATTTGAAGAGCACTTTGGGTAGTTGGGTAGGGTGTCTACGGGTTGTAAACCTAGAGGAGCCGCTCTCCCTTCTACTTTAGGCTTATACAGTTTTTATTTTGACCTTCCGTTTTTCGTGCGTGTCTTAGCATAAACTTTGAAGGGCCTTTGTGAGTCAAATCTCCGGCTATTCGCCTGAATTATAAGTCTCGCGCTGACATAGTTTTTGAGTTTGTAAAAATAGGTTTTTAACTCACTTTCAATACGTTCACTTGGCCTCTCAATACTTTTTCTACTTTTTATAATTGCTGATGATATGTTCGCCTGGCTCAGGTGTATTCAGCCCTTTTCTTGGGTCTATTTTTGGCGTTCTCAGTACCTCTTGAAGAGGCTATCGGATTAGACCAATCTTTCAATTTCAGTCTAGGCCCTCAAAGAAACCTAGTGAATTACGCTTTTTGGGGTAGGGATAAGCCTCACAGTGGGGTTTATACTGTCATTGCCAAGCGACTTGGAGTAAGCGGTTTTGGCAGAGGGTTTCACATCTTTCGCGAGCGGTGTTTGCAGCTAACAATTATCCTTGAGAAAATCACCGGCGCCTTTCTCTGAGAACTGCTAGTACCTTACATTTCAGGGGTTAATAACTTATCAATGGGAATCTCAATCCAAATGCTGGGCGACCTGCTGGTCTCCCGAGATGGCAGCCCAGTTAATCTACCACCTTCAAGAAAAACTCGAGCACTTTTGGCTTTCTTACTGTTGGCTGCGAGACCTCACAGGAGAGATCGCTTATGTGAGATATTTTGGGAGCTGCCCGATGATCCGCGTGCCTCCCTGCGCTGGTCTTTGAGTAAAATTCGATCCATTGTCAACGACCCAGAAATAGAGCGCCTCATTGCTGATAGAGAGCGTGTCAGCTTGGATACGGAAGGCATTTGTATTGATGTTGCCGAAATAGCACTTAAGCTTGATTCCCCCGGCGTTCTGGCAGCAGAGCTGGAAGATATCCATCGACAGCTGCAGGAGCCTTTCCTGGATGGGATCGATCTGCCCGATCAAGAACTATTTCAACGGTGGTTGCTGTCTGAACGTCAAGAGATTGTTCAATTGCAAGGGAGGGTGCTGTCCCGCTTGTCCTCTCACCCGGGCGCTCCTATACCGGACCAGTTAACTTGGGCCCGCAGCTGGGTGGCATTGGAGCCCTATAACCCAAACGCTGCAACGCAGTTACTGCATTTGTTGAACTCATTGGGATTGAGTAGTGAAGTGGAGTTTGAACGGACAAGGCTTGCTGAAAGATTCCGCAAAGCAGGCATTACATGGTCGCCCTGCAGGCTTGGTGAGTCGGTAGTTCAGGAGTCCGTTGATGATTTAGCTACGGGGCGTAAACTGCTAACTCAACAGAAGGTTGAATTTTGTACGGCCAGCGATGGTGTGCGTATTGCCTATGCCAAGATGGGAGAGGGGCTTCCAATAGTTAAAGCCGCAAACTGGTTGAGTCATTTAGAGCATGACTGGGACTCTCCCATATGGAGTCCATTGTTTCGGGAGCTTTCTGTCGACCACCAGTTTATTCGTTACGATGAGCGTGGGAATGGCCTGTCGGATTGGGAAGTTGAAAATATCTCTTTTGAGTCGTTTGTTACAGACCTTGAGACAGTCGTCGATGCCTGTGAAGTTGATAACTTTACTTTGCTAGGTATATCGCAAGGAGCGGCAGTATCTATTGAATATGCAGTAAGGCATCCAGAGCGAGTTAGGCAGCTGATTTTGTTTGGGGGTTATCACGCAGGTTGGCGAATAGGTGCCAGTGAGGCCACGATAAAAGAGCGCGAAGCAGTAATGACCCTGACAGCGACGGGCTGGGGGCAGGATAACCCTGCTTATCGGCAAATTTTTTCCACGACATTTATGCCAAGCGCGAATGCCCGCGAATTAGAGTGGTTTAATGAGTTTCAGCGACTGACTACTTCGCCGGAAAATGCAGTCCGCTTCCTATCGGTTTTTGGCAGTATTGATGTGCGGGACAAGCTCAAAGAGATTAATGTGCCCACTTTGGTGATCCATTCACTAGGGGACCAGCGTATTCCTGTTCAGACGGGCTGTGAAATTGCTTCTGCTATACCTGGCGCTCGATTTGTTGGTCTCAATAGCGACGGTCACTTACTCCTGGGGCGTGAGCCTGCCTCCAATGTATTTGTGGAGGAAGTTCGTCAATTTATATCAAAGCATTAATCGCCGATAGTGTGACCTATATAAATAATATGAGGGGGCGGTTCTGCAGTGCAGCCACCCTGCTCAAAAACCAACAACTAAAGCTCTCGAGGGTTGGCTATAGGTAAACAGCCAGTTCTTTAGCTGAAAGATAGCGAATAGATGCTTCTGGAAATTTTCGAATGATATCGAGGGCGGCAGAGCGGGCATCGGCCTCATCGGCATATATATTGGGGAGCTTAACATTGGAGGTTGTTCTACCCGATATATAGCGCATTACCACGATATATCGCCCTTTCCATTTGCCCCAAAAAACGTCATTAGGAGCGTTGTTGACTGAGGACTTTTCAGGGGCTGCTTCTTTCTCTTCCTGGGGCTTAAGCTCCAACTCCGCTTCTTGCTCCCACATAAGTTGGGCAAGCCGATTTAATTCTTTAGAGTAACTAGTTGACATAAATCTCAAAGGCTTAAGAGTTTATTGGTTTAGGGTGTTTTGCTGATTACTAATACTGGCAAATTAAAGAGTTAACAGAAAAGATCTTAATAAATACTAATCTATAATTGAAAAATAGAAGTTAAGTATGGGTATGACCTTATCCGCTTGCATAGTTTATATATAAAACTTCTCTCAATTTATCAATAAATATTCCACTTGGTTCCATGGCACCTATTTGGTGCAGAGTCCGTCATGACGAGCCGAGGGATATTGTTAAAAGCTATCTTCTCACATTTTAGAAAAAAATCATACCTGGTACAAATCAAATGTTTATTAAGTTTAAAGATAGTTAAGTTAACAGCTGCATTACCCGGCAGTATCTTTGTGATTACCTAGCGGTTTTTGGGTGATTACACCAGAGTGAGGGGCTTAATCAGGCAAATTGTTTGGGTTTTCCATAATTTACAAAGCCAGTAGATGGTTATGGGGCCTGTTTTAGATATCTTTTGCCAAATACCTGAGGTCTCTCATTACCACCGGGCTGCTAGTGAATGCTTAGGGTTTTTAAGTCAGTAATTTTCATATGGTGACACTATTTCTAATAGAATAGGCGATGCTTAAACCTCACAATTCTCCGCTCTCAGAGGCTCATCTTGTTCCGTTTAAGGTAGTGTAAATAAATGTAAAGGGTGCATTGGGGTGTCTACCTGCTTTGTCGCGCATGAAGAATAATTGAATTTCTCGGAAGGGCCCGCTAAGTAGTGCAGGATTGTATGCTCCTTTTTATAGGTTAATTTACGAGACTTCCCACTTATCCTGGCTAATAAAGTTGCCCTTCCCAAAGAGGTTGGCACTTTAGTCCTGCAAATAGTTTCACTGTATCCGCCTTTCAAATGATTCTTCAAACGCTCAATTCAACGATTGTGAGTTTTAATGGCTGAACTCGAAAGCGGCTTTGTCTCCCCCTTGGCGACCACGCACCCCGTGCACGGATCTCTTGATGAGTGCTCCCTGAGCACAGTGGAAACAAAAGTGTCGTGATTGGAGCTTGGCTTCAGCTGAGTCAGGTGAAGCGTAAAGATACAAAAGAAGTAAATTTAGTGGTGAATTCCATGATTGCCCCTCGCCAAAAGGATTTGGACACTCACATAAGGCAAAATGTCTTATTTGAAAGTCAGTATTTAGGTGACTTGTTTCGGTTTCAAAAGATACTTGTTTCACCAAATGGAAATTTTTCAATTGGGTTTTCTTCAGATTTTAATCTGACAATGGTGATTTCAGGTGTTGCTGATATCAATAGTGATGCTTGCGAATTCACTATGGCTTCGGGGGAGATCTGGTTATCGGGTGAAATGAGCCATGTTACAGTTGATAATTTGTCTGAGGGAGAAGACCTAATAATCATCTGTGCGAGTATTAGCCCGGTCATGCTGACACGATTTTATGAGCGACACACTCGAGTACTGATTAAAGCAAAGAATGCTCTTGCATCCAGCGTGACAACGCTCCCCAAAAGCGGGCCTTTTGTTTTTCCAGAGTGTGATCTCACGCGCTTTACTTTGGATTCACTGAGTGCATTTAGCAAGTTAAATGATGAGAGTTTGAATTATTTAAAGCTGGAAGAATTACTTCTCTTAAAGCTGAAGGGTGCTTGCGGTTGTCGCTTAGCTGACGAGCTGCTTCGGCAGGTTAATCCGGTGAACGAGCGTTTCCGTCGATTTATGGAGGAAAATGCTACTCAGCACTGGTCTGTAGCAAATTATGCTAAACAGATTGGGATGAGTCTTACATCATTCAAGAATAAGTTTGGCCAAGTCTTTAAAGCTGAGTCACCAAAGGCTTGGATTAACGAACGTAGGTTACAACATGCTGATATTCAGTTGAAGACTACCAATAAGCGTTTAGTCGATATAGCTCTGGAGAGCGGATTCTCAAGTCAATCTTATTTTACCCAGCTTTATAAATCGATGTATGGGTACCCCCCTTCAGAGGTAAGGCAGAAATCCGTAAAGTCAGCTTGAAAAGGTACTTGTGATTTCTTGTGACCGTGTGCGCCTGGCCAGTTCCCGGAGAGCTGTTATAGTATTCGGCACTCTTCGAATAACTAAATAGTTGGTCCACAGAAATGGAAGTTAGAGAATTAGAAGGCCTGGAATTAGTGGGTTTTTATACCCGCACTAAGAACGCCAATGAGTCTGACCCAAAAACAGCAAAGATAACGCCAATGTGGGAGCGCTTCGGCGCAGAGGCGGCCCCTAAATTAAGGGGCAACCCTAAGGTATTTGGTGTTTACTCCAACTACGAATCTGACCATACCGGCTTTTTTGATGTCTATGCATGTTCAGATATGTTGTCGAAGGATATGTCTGAGGATTTCAAGTCGATTCAAATACTGCCAGGCAAATACCTGATGTTTTCCGCCAAAGGGGAAATGCCTCAGGTCGCCATTGATTTGTGGGGCGAGGTTTGGAGTTACTTCGCTGCGGAGGATTGCCCCCATCAGCGAGCTTTCACCACAGATTTTGAGCAGTATGTGGATGGAAACGAGGTTCAGATAGCCATATCCATCAAGTAGTTGAATCGCGTATATATTCGGGCTATTTAAGGAGCCTCTGAATAACTCCGTAATGCCTCTGCGAGTCTTGAAGGCTGCAGATGTTAGGCGCAGCTCGCCGCGAATGGCCGTAGCCCTTTACAAGAGCTGCAACGCAGCAGGTGCGGCCTTCAAGGCCCGCCCTTCGGGGCTTGCAGAGCGATTCACACTCCGCGTTGCGACTTCTTAAAAGGTCTAGACATTCCTGCGAAGCCGCGCCTTGATTGTGAACCGCTCTGCAAGCCAGAGGTATCACGGAGTTATTCAGAGGCTCCTTAACTCTAGGGTGAATACCAAATTGGCGAGCTGAATGCTCGCCCCTGCTGGGTAAGGGGTACTTTTTCATCCATTTCAATACCGAAGCGTACCTTGTCAAATAGAGTCCATCGGGGTGTGGGTATCTCCAGGGCGCGCAGGTAGTAGACGGCTCTTTCCTTGGGGTTAAAGTCGGGATCTTTGAATACCGCGATTAGCTGAGGGGAGCCGATGGAGTTGGTGTATTCCGCCGTCTTCATATCCACAGTAGTCCCAACTGGGGGTAGTTTTCCCTCGGTATCCAGCTTACGGCTTCCAGACCATTTCACATTAAAGATCTTTTCTCGGGCGAGTCCGCTGCTATCCAGCCAACCCTTGATGATTTGGATACGGTCCAGGTTGGCGCCCTCAGGGTCTTTCAGTGCTGCGATAAGGAATGTCGGTGCCTGTCCCTCACTGGCGTGAGGTAGCGTCCCGCCCATTGGCACGCCTTTTTTATAGCCATTGGCGACCAGATCACCGCGAATATCCCCATCGTTATAGTCATAGCCTCCAAAGAAGCGAACTGAGATCCGGGGGCCCGTGGTGGCGAAAGTCTCCTTGCGGTACATTGCATCCCATATTGCCTCCCGGGTATTCTCGCTGGCCCAGACTCCCGTAACGCCTGAGGCAGCTTGTTCCCAGCCGAAGTACTCTCCACCAACCCCCTTGAGCAGGGGAAATGCCCAGCGCTCCTTGTTACTGGGTTCCAGGGTCTTGAACTTGCCAAAGAAGTTGTCCTGGTCAGGTGTCGAAAGCCCGGTATGGGTGTCGGTGGCTGCGTTTGCGCCTAGCACGAAAGGGTTGGTGCCCAGCTTCTCCTCCAGGCGTAGGCCAGACTTCAGTGCCTCCCTCCAGTACTCGTATTGCAGGGCACCGGGGGGCTTGGGCTTTAAGATCAGGTTGCCTCTATCCCACAGATCCCAGTTGGCAAATTCATCTTCCGGGGAGAGGGCAGGGTGGGACTCACTTTGTCCCTTTACCTGTACCAGCTCATAAAGGGGTTCATAACGGGCGCGCATTTGTGCCCACTCCGGAGTGAGTTCGGAGCCATCAAACTGCCGCTCGATAAACATACGGCCATTAGACATATTGCCGTTGTGGGGGATGGCGAGCACCCGGCCACCGGTTTTGTCTTCGTAGGCTTTCATCCACTCCCAGAGTTTTACCGGGTTCTCGGTATCAAAGGTGGTTAGGGGGAGCAGGGTCTTAGTGCGGTCTGCGCCATCACGAAAAATAATATTGCGGTGCAGGTTGTCGCCACCATCGGCGTTAACTGTCCACTCAAAGGCGATAAAGGTAGAAAACTCTCCGGGTTTGTAATATTTCTCTGCGGCTTCAACGGTTTTTTCCCAGGCGGATTTCATCCATTTGGGGTCCATTACCTGCTCGGGCAGTTTGCCTTCTGATTGAAGCACGATGACTTCACTTTTTGCTTCATTGGTCGCTTCTTCACTGCCTGAAATTAATGCCTCGTGCCATTTCTTCAAGGTGGCATTGGACATCATTTCCGGATTGCCATCGACGATCTCGCTGATAACTCCCATACCGTCTGAATGATCGGTGATCATGAACCAGTCGTAAGGGCGGCTGAGCTTGGCTTTCAGTCCGCTGTTGGAGGTAACAGTTTCTCCCAGGGCAAATCGATAGGCGTCATCGGGAGTAAGAATTGCGCCATCCAACCCCGCATCTACCGACCAGCCAGTATGGACATGTGTATCGCCAAAATAGACATTGCGAGCGATGCGTTTATCGCTGTCCCGTTGGGCTTCCAGCTCCGCTTCTATCTCCGGTGCCATCGCCGTGAGCGGCGGTTGTTTTTCTGGAGTGGCGCCCTCTGTCTGTCGGGCATTTGAATTTGTATTTTTATCTCCATCGGGCTTTTTACTGCAACTATAAAGGCTGAGTACAAGAATAAAGAGGAGCAGGGTTAATCCAGCTTTGCTCTTGTGCATCGATGGCGGCTCCATTTCCTGAATGTGTCGGATCGCTTTTTAACGTAAAAGAATTCGTTGCGAAGAGAAGATAAATTACAGCTAGCATAGTTGAGCGACTCTGTTTATTCGCGAATTGGGCCACACTGGGGGCCTTGTTATCTATCGGCACAATAGATAGTCTTCGGCTCCAGTTGAGTTAGCACATTTATGCAACTTCAAGAACATGGTTGGCTAATTCAGTCATATTGAAATATGGCTACGCAATAATCATCGCTTCGGGCGATAGGCAAAAGCAGGCATATGAGTAACAACGAAAAGCGTCCACTTTACATCCCCCACGCAGGCCCCTCCCTACTGGAAATACCACTGCTCAATAAAGGCAGCGCATTTAGCTTGGAAGAGCGTCTCGAATTTAATTTGGTCGGTCTTCTGCCGAATACCGTTGAGACGATTGAGGAGCAGGCCAAGCGCGCTTACCTCCAATTCCAGCAGTGTAAGACTGGCTTGGAAAAACATATCTACCTGAGGGGAATCCAGGACGACAACGAGACGTTGTTCTTCTATCTGATCGAACATCATACGGAAGAGATGCTGCCGATTATCTACACCCCAACTGTAGGTGCAGCTTGTGAAGAGTTTTCCAGTATTTATCGCAACCACCGGGGATTATTTGTCTCCTATCCGGACCGGGAATATATCGACGATATACTGCGCAGCGCCACTAAAGAGAACGTCAAAGTCATTGTGGTGACCGATGGCGAGCGGATACTCGGGTTGGGTGATCAGGGTATCGGCGGCATGGGTATCCCTATTGGCAAGCTCTCTCTGTATACCGCCTGTGGTGGTATCAGCCCGGCTTATACCTTGCCTGTCACCTTGGATGTTGGCACCAACAACCGCACTTTGCTGAATGATCCCATGTATATGGGGTGGCGCCATGAGCGGATTTCCCAGGAAGAGTACGATGAATTCCTGGAGCAATTTATTGAAGCGGTAAAACGTCGCTGGCCCAAGGTATTGGTTCAGTTTGAGGATTTTGCCCAAACTAATGCCACGCCGTTGTTAGAGCGCTATCGCGACCGCCTGTGCTGTTTTAATGATGATATTCAGGGCACGGCGTCTGTAGCACTGGGCACTATCCTGGCTGCCTGTAAGACCTGGCAAGAAACCCTCGCCGCGCAGAAGGTGACGATAGTGGGTGCCGGCTCAGCCGGGTGTGGTATTGCCGAGCAAATCGTTAGTGCAAAAGTGCAGGCCGGTCTATCCGATGCTGAGGCTCGTGAACAGATCTTTATGTTCGATCGCTACGGGCTTGTGACTTCCGATATGAAAGGCCTACACGATTTCCAAGCGGCTCTAGCCCAAGACCCGAGCAAGTACGATGGAGTGTCCAGCTGGAATCTTGAGACGCTGATCGGCAATGTTGAGCCCAGCATCCTGATTGGTGTTTCGGGGCAGGGTGGCTTGTTTACCCAGCCAGTAATCGAAGCTTTGCATAAGGGGCACCGCCGTCCTTTGGTGATGCCACTGTCAAACCCCACATCCCGAGCTGAAGCGACTCCAACTGAGATATTCAGCTGGACCAAGGGCGAGGCTTTGGTAGCTACCGGCAGCCCCTTTGCAGCGGTAGAAATCGATGGTCATCACTATGCGGTAGCGCAGTGTAACAATGTCTACATATTCCCAGGTATTGGCCTCGGCGTGATTGCTTCCGGTGCTTCGAAAGTGACTGACAGTATGTTGATGGCAGCATCCAACGCCCTGGCAGAGCAGGCGCCGGTGGTGAAAGATGGCGAGGGCGCCTTATTGCCACATCTAAATGATATTCGCGAGGTGAGCATGCATATTGCCAGGGCAGTAGCTGCCCAGGCGCAATTGGATGGCGTTGCGCCCAAGGTGAGCCGTGAGCATTTAGAGCGTTTGCTAGAGCGTAACTTCTGGCGTGCAGATTACCGCTCTTATCGTCGTCGCTCTTTCTAAATGAGAGTGCTGGGCCCGCTGCGACTATCGCATCGGGCCTGCATTTAAGCCAGCTTTTCCCCGGTATAGAAGGAGTCCGGCTGGCGCAATACCAAGTAATCCTCCCAGTGGAATCCCTGATTCAAAAACTCAATTGCTGCATTGACGCCAGATAAGAACAGGTGTTCGCAGTGGTGGTCCGGCATGGAAAAATCCAGCCAGTGCGGGTTTTCTCCGGTATCGGTGGGGTTGATGGGGATTTCTTTTACCAGCGCATGGTATTCAGCGTTCAAGCTCGCGCGCACATGGTTGTCGAGCATATTGCGACAAGTGCTGATCAGCCCCATCGCAAACCTTCCTACCTTATCTGATTTTGGCTGGTACAGGTCCACTTCCAACTTGATCCCAAATGTTGGCAATTTGGGGGTGCCTATGGGTTTATGGAAGATATCGAAAGGGAAGTTGGAGACAAGGCCGCCGTCGACAAATTCAATATCTTTGGGAAAGCCAGCGCGGAAAAAACGTTTGGGATCACCGATGCCTTTAATGCTGCGCCAATTCTCGGCGACAGTATTGCACTCACTTAATTGGGGGATGCCCTTTACGGTGTAGGGCTTAAAGAAACCGGGTACCGACATGGAGGCACGCACGAACTCCGCAGGGTTTACTGCGCTCGGATTATCGAAGTAGAGCGGCGCCTTGGCTGGAAATACTGCGCGGGTCTCTGTAGTGATATCCGCTGCCACCAGGGCAACCTCGCCGCTACCTATCAAGTGATCTGGTGTGCCGCGGTACAGAAGCTGTGGGAACTGGTTAATTCTCTGGTTGAGCTGTGCGGTGTTGGTAATGCCCAGCTGTTTCAACTCCGTTTGTAACCACTGGGTAAAGGTATCTCCCGGATTTAGCCCCTTATGCCTGAGCAGGTGCCGCAAGGTGCGGATAGAATCGAAGGGGTGCAATGCCAAACTACTTATCAAGCCTTTGCCCTTGAGCAGGCGTTGTACCGTTTTGCGCGCATAGCGCTCGCCATCTTCAAAACTGGCAAAGTCCGCATTGGCCAGGATACCCAAGAGCTTTTCGCTCTTGCCAGTGCTCGGTGTACCGGCCGCTGCCAAGAAGAGTGCGTTGATGGCGCCCGCTGAGGTTCCTGCAATTTTGCGAAACCGAATTCCCGCCTTTTCCAAAATGTAGGTATATCCCACCAGGGCGATCCCCAGCATACCGCCACCTTCCATCACGATATCGACATACTGAAGGCCCTGGTTGTCCTGTACATCACTGAATACTTTGCCCTCAATGGTGGACTTGGATGCCTGCCAGTGTGCATCCGCTTTTGCGATGGCGTTTTCAACCCATGGCGATTTTTGCATGTCGGCTTTCCGTAGTGTGACAGCGATCTACTTTAGATAACTTATGTGCAGGTTGGTGAAAAAGCCAGGGTATCACCCAGGATCAAATTCGTCATAGTATCTAGTCGTCTTTATTTGCTTTTCCCCTTGAATACTACTTGACTCATTAAACGACGAAATATCTCGCTGTGGCTATGTTTGGAGATATAGCAGGATTCGTACTTACTGGCATGGTCGATGCAATGGCGTGGTGCTTACCTGATGGAGACTGAGGGTGAGTCGTTCAGGAGGACGATGTCATTTGCGAGAACAGCTTCCCTTCACTGCGAAGTGGGAGGTCCACTTGTCCAGCTCTTGAAACCCACTGAGAGCTTCATTTATTGGTTGGAAAATGGTTTGGTTAGGGGAGTATCTAGTTGTTGGATTATTTACTTGATAAGTACCACGCTCCACCCAAAAAGGCTCAGAGGAGCACTTTGGGTGGGGCAGCCAAATAGCTTGAAAATAATGAATATTTTCCAGCAGATAAAGTTATTGCTTATTAAATTGAGACACCCATATTGCCTTCAGTACCGACACAGTACCCAAATATTTCATGGAAATAGAGACTTTTACATTCAAAATTGGATGCAATATGGAAAGTGTCATTCGGAAATTTGGGGTCGTAGAGTCCCAGGTTCCCCTTGGTTCCCACACAGTAGATATCACCTCTTGGGTCACCGGGTCTAAAGGCAATCCAATCCAGTTTCCAGCCGCCAAGATCCCCCTGATTATCCCACTTGTTGTCAATTGGGTTCCACTTGCCTACATTGCCCTCAGTGCCAACACACCACATTTCCCCAGTGTTATCGAAGGCGATCATTTTTAGATCCCAGGGCTTTTCAATGTCTGGTTCCTCCCAGGCCCCAGTGGTGGTATTCCACTTGGCAAGATTACCTTTAGTCCCAACACCCCACATTGCATTTGTCTTGTCAAATGCAATCATTTTGGAATCCCAGGATTGGTTGTACTCTTTTTTGTCAACGAGACCAAAAGTTCTTGAATTCCACTTTCCGATATTATTTGAAGTTCCAACGCACCACAGGTTATCTTCTCTATCAAAGGTGACCATATTTAAATGCCACGTTGAGAGAAATCCTCTATCTTTAAAGTTCATTTCCATGATAAACCTCCTTAGGGTTTTTAGATTAGGGCTTTCTGATACCCAGGGGTGTCAAAATTTTAAGGCTTAAAGTGAATTCATTTGAAAGCTAGTAAATAATCCAGTTGGAGTTTTGGTTACATTTTGTTGACAGTTTTCAGACAAAAAGTATGCGCAGCCTTTTGAAAGAAAAGATGTTTTAGATGCGCTTAGCACTTTCCAGCAAAGACCTATATTGTGCTGGCCTATTTATTTTCCATTCGCCGGCTGTGGTCTATCCAATGGCGGCTATTACTGCAAAAAGTGAGATTGTAGCTTTGTGGCTAATTATATTTCTATTCACTAAAAGGCTGGGTTAATTAATAGAACTGGCCACTCGGCTTGATAAAAACCTCCTAATCAGTTGTTTCAAGCGATCTTAAAGCAAAGGGCTGTGGTTTAAAATCCTCCTCGACTAAAAGGGCGGGGATTGCTACAGGTGGTTGGTGCCTTTTGGTAGTGGTTAGTAAATATAAGGCCGATTAGAACTACCAAATAGCGTGGGTTAGTTGGATTGATTTTTATAGTTTTTCGCCTTGGCGCGTTTATCAAATAATCCTGGCTTGTGGGATAGAATTTCTGTCAGCTTTTCTCAGTGATTTAGCAGCTTCGAAACACTTAGGTAAACAGCTTCGCTTGAGCGGCGGGTATTTATTTATTGCATTTTCTGAGAGGTTTTATCAGGCAGGAAGCGGGCTGTTACTAAAAGCGGAGAGTGAAAGAAATACACGGCGTTCAAGCTTTCTACTGCTGCTACAGGAACAAGGGGGGCGTTGAGGGTTGTGATGATTTCCTGAGAAGCTAAGTGATGGCGGTCTCCCCGGTTGATTTGAGTCCCGGGAAAAAACTCTCAATACGGCGAGGCTACGCGACATAGCGTCGGTCTGTGGCGGATACATGCGCCAGCTTCATTGTATTGAGTAGTGGCTGACGGTCATTGGAACTTCACTCTTTCAATGAAGTTCCAGGATGTGCGGCGGAACTTGAGTGATCAACCCGAAAGCCTTGATATTCGGTAATGGGGAGAGGTTCCAGATCGATATCGAAGCTTGGCTTTTCATGTGGGCCATATGCACATTGGTCAAGTAACGCGGCAAGGGCGGTATGAGAGCCCTGCGCCCATATCTCTACGCTTTTGTCAGGTCTATTCAATACCTTTCCGACGATGCCTTTACTAAATGCTGAACGTTGAACCCACTTTCGATATCCAATACCTTGAACTTTTCCTTTGACCCTGATTCTCCAGTGCTGCAACTGAACTATGGTTTGTTCCAACTTGGGAAAGAGTTGCAGTAGCAATGCCGAGGCGACATCGCGCCCAACACCATAAGTGGGAAAGTAATGCCAATCTAGCGAGGGGCTACATGTGATTTGGCTTACCATCCAGTACTGAGAGGGTAATGGCCGACTAATGTCTTCTGCGACTATGTCGACTCCCGCAATTAGTGGATTAAATAGCGCCTCTACAGATTGGGTCGCAATTGATGCGAAATCTGCATGCAATATTTCACTGACGTCGCGAAAAAATTCTCCGAAGCGCTGTTGGTGTGTCTCAATGTTATTACTTTCATAATTGCGGATTGGCTCAATCCCTCTTTCCAATGCGGCAACAACCTGTCCGCCAATGGTAAGGGCACGAAATTTTCGGAGCCGAGAAGGCACTTTACCAGGATCATGAGTGGATGAGGTCAAGCTCGTATTGATCCCTGCTTCGTTTAGCCTGTTGTTTCGTAATACACGGTTTAGGCAGGCACGACGCGCAACTTGAGGCACAACATCGGGGGTCGATTGATGAAACAAGACATGTTTGTCGCCGTATACGATACCAGAGATACTGGTGCTGATGTTGTAGGGCTTCAAATCGTATTTATATGCAGCCAAGCTGATCAGCGAGTTTTGTCGGTTTCGGAATCTTGGTGTGTAGAATGGATAGTTCCATGGTGCCGCTAGTCGTATAGGGTGGAGCTCGGGACAATACTGGCCTTTCTCAGCGTGCTGAATGGTGCGGGCTGGCCCGGAGGCACTGAATAGATATTCCAGAAGTAGCCTTGGGAGGTCGATCGGTTTACCAAAATCAGGAAAAACTGGTGTTGAGGTTGCAGAGTTTGTATTAACTTCGATCACATAGGGAGAGCTGGCTGTCTCGGAGGAGTTGTCAGGGACAATAATATCCACTCCAACATAGTAAATCCCAGGAAATGCATTGGCCGCACGCTCTGCAACCTGAATGACCTCAGTGTCGAGTCTGTCCAATAACTGAATACTTTCTCCTCCCGCAGAAATATTTGCTACGCCCGCCAACCAGATGCGTTCTCCTTCAGCAGGCACATATTCACGGGAGATACCATTCACATCCAGCAGTTCTGTTCTGAGTATGTACTCCGAGTCCACACGATACTTTGGATTGCGTTTGCTTTTGCTGTTTTTTTTCTCCGAGATTAGTTCGTTGATGTTATGCGTTCCATCTCCAATGACGTTGGGAGCAATTCTCAGGCAAGCAGACACCGCGCATCCCCCGATAACATTCACTCTTAAGTCGCAGCCACTGATATGACGCTCGATGATTATTTTATTTGATTTGGCGCTGGCGGTTTTCCAAGCATCTTGCAATGCATCGACCGATGTGATCCCCGTGGTAATACCCCGGCCATGACTACCCGTAACTGGCTTTATGACCACAGGGTAGTGAAGTGTTGAGAAATAGTCTGTTGCAGCTTTGATATCGTCGAAGACCCGACCTGCTGCCACGGGGACACCATTCCTAGCAAGCAAGTCTTTCGTCAGATGCTTCTGTTGAGCGCAAGCACGATAGGCCTCAGATACCAGTGCAGAGTTTCCACAAAAGAGTACATATTTTCCTTGATATGTAATCTTGTATAAATCTTTGGAGTAGTAGTCGACCTGCATTCCCATATCTTTGGCTGTTTCAGTAATCAACAGCTGATTAATTTCTCCTTTCATTCCGAAATACTTCGAATCGAGATAGCTATTTTCACGCTCAAAGAGGTCGCTTTTTAGCAGGTTATCTAAGGAGAACGAGGGTGATTGCTTGGCATTGACGTTTTCAACAATTTGGGTCATGGCTGAACACTATTCATTGCATTGATGGGAGATTTGAACTGAGAAACGCAATCAAAAAGGCAAGTATCCTGCCGAGAGTCAGGCCGCTCGTCATAGTATCTGAGACCACTTCGCAAGAATTGGGTGATGGCAAGCTTGCTAACATTTTGGCGTCGATAAGATTGAACAGCGAAATGCAGGATGATTCTTGTGGAGCCTTAGCCAGATTCTCTCAATTGGATATCGGTAGGCGCAGTATGATTGTAGTCAATGGGATGCTGTTGAAAGCTCGTTTCTACTTTAAGGAGTTGGGCTGGTTGTTTGCTGTTCAGTGACGAGTGGGGTAAATCAGTGAGATGGAATATGGCTTGGAAGGGGCTGACCTGTCTGGTTACCCCCTTTTAGAGTGAGGGATTTGTAGTTGCTACTGGTGCGCTGTGCAATATCAGCAGCTGTCGAAGAGTTCATACCTGTCAGAACTGAACTGTTCGCTTTAATTGGTTTCGGTAGATTCGACAATGAGTGATATGGGCATCCAGCCCAGATAATTGTGGGCATTTTCATAGTGGTCCATGCCAACTTCCCAGGTGCGCGTAATAACACCATTAGAGCTGTTGGTGGATTTCCATATGACTCGGACGTAACCGCGAGAAGTCGCATCGGACTGTTCTGGCAAGCGTTCTTGGCAATTAATCCATTGGGGCAATTCTAAGTTGGGTACACCTTTGGCAGAGGGTGACAGATCTTGGCTCAATGGAAGTCTCCGGTTCAAATTTTTAAGAAATATATCAGTTTTTCTGTCTTTTTCTAGATTGTTTTTTTTAGGCGTCCCATTTTTTTCTTTTTAAATTTTATTCGAGTATCGCTTTTAGATTTATTGGTTGATTTGTGGTAGCGGTTTTTTTACTGTCAGTTTGAAAAAGCAAGTTATGTGTAACTACTTTTTGTTCGGTCTTAAGGGGAGAGTTTGATCAAACTAAAGTGGATGCTTCTGATATTTATGGTGTATTGAATCTTCAGTTAGGTGGTTGGCTTGTTTTTTATTTGAGGAGAGTATTGATGCAGAAAAACTTGGGTGCAACAGTTTTAGGTTTTGTATTCTTCTTTGCTGCAATAAATTACGCTAACTCTATAGATAAAAAAGTGGGAGAGGTAAGCGTTCTCACTAGTCCTTTCGACTACTGTGCGGCGGTGGTAAACGATGATAACCCAGTTCAGCGCTTTGCCGGCCAAGCTATGCCAAAGGAAATCGTTGATGGTATCAGAAGAGCGGCCAATCTCGGTGCAGAAGCGCCTGAAGATTGGATCGCGAGGGGGACCTATTGGCGATGTATGGATGGAAATGTCTTTGCCTGCTTTGTTGGGGCTAATCTCCCCTGTGATGAGAAAGCTGACACCAGTCGGGAGCCGAGTAGTGCGATGCTTTCATATTGCAAAGATAATCAAAGTTCCGGGACCGTTCCTGCGGTAGTGGCTGGCCGTGCCTCTATGTATGAATGGCGCTGTAGGTCGGGTGCCCCGGAAATTATCAGGCAGATATCTAAACCCGATGCCCGGGGTTTTTTGTCTAATTATTGGTATCGGTTAGATAGGCCTGTTTCTGTTGAGTAGGGAAAGCCTATAATCAGAACGCTTTCTCTTCCCGCCTATCTATAAGTTATCCCTGTCCTTCCATCTTTTCATTGTCCATGCGCTTGGCGAGTTTGTGGCCTTCGTCCGACTGCCCAATTTTCCAGTAACTGGAGATATAAATATGGGTTTTGGGGATTACTCTTTCCTGCTTAAAGAATTGCCGTAGGGTGCGCATGCTGTCGAATTCACAGGCGGCCCATACGGAGGCCTGTCCATCGAGCCAGGTTAGAGCCCGTAATTTTTCCAGGAGTTTCTCGCCGGATGGAGCCGGATTGATAATCCATTGGATTTGCAGGTTCTCTGGGTGTTCCAGCTCTTGAATATCAGCTTCACTGGAGACCTCAATTAATGCGTAGCCCTTTGCATCCTTGGGTAGCTCCGCAAGGTTTACGCTGATGGCTGGCAGTGCAGTCATGTCCCCCAATAGTAAAAACCAGTCTGCCTCGGGATTGGTCATTTTTTTGGGGCCGGGGCCGCGGGTTAAAATCGTATCGCCAGGCTGTGTTTTAAGTGCCCAGCTTAGAGCGGGCCCTTCGTGTTCATGCAGGGCGAAGTCGATATCAATTTCAGTTTCACGTTGGTGTCTGATGGTATAGCTTCGCAATAGCGGGCGCTCGCTTCCCGCTTGTGGAAACAGAAATTTGATATAGGCGCTTTCCTGATTGGGGGCGAGGGTTTTTAGGTCATCGCCACCGAGGGTGATGCGCAGCATATTTTCAGTAACTTGTGTCCTGCGAATAACGACCAATTCTCTGGTAACTTTCTCGGCCATAGGGTTTAGCTCCTTTCGTCAGGGGTGAAGTGCTCTTTCATATTGGCGACCATAACGCTGGCAATGCGGGCGAAGTTTTCTAGCTCTTCAGTACTCAAGTTGCGAGTCATTTGTCTGGCCACTTCAGCTTCTTGTCCGCTCACTTTTTCCAGCGTGCTTATTCCGTCAGTAGTTAGTGTCAAAAACTGGCTGCGCCGGTCATTGGGGTTGTCGGTCTTTGCGATTAGCCCTGAGTGCACCAGGTCGTTTAGCACTCGTGTTACTTGGGCTTTGTCCAAATTCATCCGCTGAGCAATTGACCGGGCAGTACTCAGTGGAAATTTGAAGACACCTTTGAGTACCCGTAAATGGCTCACCGGCAAGCCAATTTGCTGCTCCTGTATTCCAGCTCGCAAACGCCTTTTGTAGGCGTGAATAAGCTGGTGGAGGGATTCATTGATTGCGGTATCTTTCATGGCGCCATGCTAACTGGTTGATAGTGTCAACTTTATTGATATTGGTTGACTCTGTCAACTAAATTCAGATGGAAGGAGGTTGGGTTGATAGTCTGTGGAGGGTAATTTGGTTGGGGGTGCAGGGAGGCTGGGAAGGGGGTATCCCCTTCCCGTGAGCTTAATTAGGTGTTACCAAGTTAAGCTGATATCGGTTCCATCAAACTTTACATCTGAATCGTACACATACTTCAAGGTGCCTTTCCAGAAGGAGCCGTGCCATTCCCAGTCGGCATCGTAACTGACTTCATTGAGCACCTTCTGTCTAAAAGCATCAAAGCTGCCGTAGCGCTCTTCACTTCCCATAATGACGACCCAGGTCTGCTCGTTCCAATCGCAGGTCACAGTGTTGGAGTCACCATTGCCACAGGGGTAGCGGACGGCCACGTATCCATCATCTTCCCTACCAAACTTCCAGTTACCGCTGCGGGACTCCTCCTCGAACTCTTCGGGCCACTGTAGTGCGACATCGGAGCCGCCGGAGTGAAACAGTTCTATCTCCGGGTAGGGGTTGTATTGGATCACGGCAACATTGTTTACCTGCTTTATTTTCGGCAGGTGGTCATTTTGCATGGTGCTATTGCCGTCGCCGACTTTTGCCCAGATAGATTGGGAACCGGTGGTGGCTATCCAGGGGGTTTGCTGGTAGCCCTGGCGGCCTCCCCAATAATTCTGGATGGAGTGCATCATGACTCCGCCATCTTTGTACATGGAGAAGTTGGCCGAAGAGAGTACAGAACTGCGGCTGAATACAGCCCCGGCCTTGGCGGCCGCAGGGGCGGCTGCTTCTGATAGTCCCAGGAACTGGTCAAATGCTTTGAGCCCCTCATAACCTTCGAGTTGGTATTTGCTGGCGAACCAGGCGGTATCCGCTGCGACATCGGGATGGAAGTAGGCTCCCTGGCTCCAATAGAAGGGTACGCGCTCTTCCCGGGGAAAGTCTGCATAGATCTCGTTTCTGGCATCCCCCAACGAATGGCCGACTGAATAATTTATGTTGAGATCTTTACCGAAATATTCGAAAACCTCATCGGTGATTTCCAATCCGGAAGTGGCGAGCATTACTCCGGCGGGACTGGGGGTGCGTACTGACTCTTTGCCCAGGCCTGTCAGGAGGTAGATAATCCGGTTGATATTCCCACCGGACCCATTGCGGCGGTAGCCGTCATTACTGCGCCCGGCTGCGGCGAAGTTGATCCCCTGGTCGTTGGTCACCAATAAAATATCTTGCAGCAAGCGATGAGCAGCGCCGATTGCTAGTTCACGGATTTCCTCATCCTCTGCAAAGTCTACGAGGTTTAGCAGTGCCGAGAGGGTATAGGGGTAGTAAACAGGGGAGTAGAACTCATAGAAACCATATTGGTTCTTCACTTCCAGGTAGCGCTTTAGGCGCTTATAAGTTCTGTCGTCCTCAAATGCCCCATATTTCTCCTGGAGGAGATATTGGGCAGAGGTGTACATGATCATATGGTTTTCTGAAGCAAAGACATGGTCACCCGTCCCGCCTTCATTAAACCAGAAGTGATAGCCGTCGAGTGCGGCAAAGAGTTCGTCTTTTATTTCGGGGCGGAAGAACAAGATGCGGATTAGGCGGGTGAGAGTGAAGTCAGAATTTTTCTTGCCGCCGTTGCGGAGTACATCCAGGTTCTTATTTAGCGCATCCCAGTTGAGATCATCACCGGTGTATGCCTGAAGTACGACGGCAGTATCGTTGGTAGAGGTGACTCCTTCCTCAATATATTGCAGCTGCCTGTCAATATAGGCGTTCTCATCAAAGGACTGGGCTTGAGACGTCGCTGACTGAATCGCCAATCCTAATAAAATCGGGTACAGCACTCCTGCTGATGGCACTTTCATAAGTACTAGTTCCTATTTGGTTTTAATTGATTTATAAAATAAATACAAGCGTACCACTTATCTATTACATAAATTTGGCGCTTGAGAAGCTAGTTATTTTCTTTCGGGATTAGTTGCAAAAACGATCAGTGGATATTGCTGGTTCTCAAATTGAAAATATTTTTTAAGTAGTCATTCTTGAGAAGTAGGGGGCTGGTGCTTTATCTAATTTTTCTGGCGTTTCCGCTGTGTCTAATTGGTACGCAGACGTACTCAAGATAAATCTGGTTTATGCTCTGTATTATTGGGTGGGTAAAGTAGAAAAGTTACTCTGTCATCTCGGGTGGGGTTGTGATTCGTACGAGAGGTTATTTTCCGTTGAGTGACGATGGTTCTTCTATATTGTGGTTTGATTCGCCAGTAAATATTGCAGTGTTTCTACAGCTCTAGGAGAGGGAGATGAAAAACCTACTGATATTCTTCGCAGCCGGAAGCCTCGGTGCTTTGGCAAACAGTATTGCGGTGTGGCTATTTGGCCAGTTGGGGATTAATGCCGCTTTGGGCGTATCAATTGCCCCTCCTCTATCTCCTGAGTGGCTTTATCCTCGTATTGTTTGGGGTGGCTTGTGGGGACTGCTATTTATTCTTCCGTTCTGGTCATCAAAGTTACTTGTAAAAGGAGCTCTTCTTAGTTTTTTTCCCTCTGCATTTCAATTGTTTGTGGTTTTCCCTGTGATGGCGGGGAAGGGTGTTGCCGGATTTGAGTTGGGAGTCTTAACACCAGTCCTGGTATTGTTTTTCAATTGGATTTGGGGTGTTGTTACTGCCCTAACTATTAAGGCTGCTCGGTAATAGGGTGTTAACTTTGTGGTGGTAGGCTTGGCGCTATAGAAATGTTGGCCGCTGTTACTTCAGGGGCAGTTCGACCTCGCTATATCGCTTTTCTCCTGCAAACTATCGATCTTATGTCAAGGTTGTACGTTACTCATGTAATCTATCTATTTCGTATCAAAGTTATTCGAATGGGGAAGTTGAACGTGGGAAAAACGGCAAAAATCTGTAGCCTTATCTGCTCTATGATAATTCTTGTGATGGGCTTTATTACAACTTCACAAGCAGCTGAGACTAAGCGGATACTAATCGTTGCTTCTAATCTTCAGGATATGGGTGATCCGGAGAAACACGATGCAAGAAATAATTTGTGGGAGTACGCTCCGCCTTACCATATTTTTGTTTCCCATGGGTATGACGTGGACTTTGTTTCGCCAAAAGGTGGGGTGGTCCCGTTTATGATGGATCCACTGGGAATTAGTAGTTACACCATCAAACATGAAGGTTTTTTAGAGCGGGCTAATAGTTCACTAAAGCCTGAGCAAGTAGTTATAGAGAATTATGCAGCTGTTTATATCGGTGGAGGCTATGGAACCTTATTTGATGTGGCATCTAATCGTGAGCTGCTAAGGAGCCTCTGAATAACTCCGTAATGCCTCTGCGGGTCTTGAAGGCTGCAGATGTTAGGCGCAGCTCGCCGCGAATGGCCGTAGCCCTTTGCAAGAGCTGCAACGCAGCAGCTGTGGCCTTCAAGGCCCGCCCTTCGGGGCTTGCAGAGCGATTCACACTCCGCGTTGCGACTTCTTGAAAGGTCTAGACATTCCTGCGAAGCCGCGCCTTGATTGTGAACCGCTCTGCATGCCAGAGGTATCACGGAGTTATTCAGAGGCTCCCTAATATTATGGGTGGGATTTACCAGAAAGGGGGAGTTGTGGGCAGCTGTGGCCATGGGGCAGGTGCGTTTGCTGATGTGAAACTGAAAGATGGCCATTATATGGTAAAGGGCAAGAAGGTTGCCGGTTTCCCGGATTCCACAGAAAAAGAGAAGTCTTGGGCTAAACAGGGTACTTTATTACCGTTCTTGGTAGAGGAACGCCTTCGAGAGAATGGAGCCATTATTATTAATAAGGATAATGTTGCAGATAAGCATGATGTCATATCCGATCAGCGTATTGTTTCTACAATGTTTTTACCTTCTTCTGCGCTGGTTGCAAAAGAAATGCTGGGTTTAATCGAGAGCAACTAAATTGCTCCAGTACCTTATTGTGTATTTGCTCTATCGTTAGGCAGTCATTCTGCGGGTCAAGCTCTAACGAGTTTGGCCTCAATGCGACCAATCTCTACCTGTTAGTCTCAATATGCTATAACGCGGGTAACCAACTCGGGATCACTCGATCGCCCTGTAGCTAAATCTTGTCTCTGCATATTTATCTACCATTCTTTCTAAAGGGAACTGAAATCGGCGGCAGTGAATATGCGTCCATTTATTGTATTAATAATATCGGTAACTTTGGGAAAGCTGGCCTATGTATTTAGCCCCTCTCTGGGGAATAATGTAATAGTGGCCTTATTGGCCCTATTGGGTGTGGTTCCCTATTTGTTAATGCCGATTAGATCCGAGTTTTTCAGGGCGCAGATTCTTCAATGGGCTAAACAGAATAATATTGGCGTTTTGAGACTCGAGAGTAGGGGGTTTTCCAAAGGACGATTGTTTTGGCGTGTATCTGATGCGCAAAGTGTCTTCTGTGTTACCTCAAAAAAAGATACTTATTGGGTGGCGTGTGGCTCGTGGCTGCTGGGTTCTTATAGTCGGAAGCTACTGGTCTACAAACAGGTTGGAAGTGTTCTGGACTTGGTTGCAGCATTTGACGGAGATAATTGCCTGGTTGAGTGACTCTGTTTGGCGGTTATTTGCCTTAAGAGTTCGCCTTAATAGCAGCAATGTGAATATAAATATATTTTTGTTTGCGATTCATTATAAGAAGTAACCTATTGATTATAAAAAAGCCTGATATATTTGGCCGCGGTTCAACAAAGGTGTTTTCCATGGCGTTTCGCTGGTTTCATCTTTAATTTTCATTAAGAGAGAAATAAATATGTCACAGGTAAGTGATGACTTAGATTTGGTGGCGAAGAAAACGTCCAGCCCAGTGGTGGTGAAACTTTCATTAGCCAAAGCGTTTAAGAAAAGTGCCGAACCTATTCGTGATACTCAGATTACTTACAAACAGAATGTTGTTGCAATTAACACTCTGGTTACCAGTGTGTTGTCCTCGAGTTTGCCCACTTTAAATCAAAACCCACCGGACTGGAGTGATTTTGTAACAGCCTACACACAGGCCAATGCAGATGCTTTGGACTGGGTAAACAATGTACTAGCCAGGCTTCTGGATGTGCCTGGTGAAGTACAGAGCTATAACAGTGTTATCAGCCAGCTTTTACAGGATGCCCTTTCTCAAGCGAATATCCTCAAAAATGACCCGAGTAATAGTTCTGCACTGCAAATACTCAAGAATGATTTGAACTCAATTACCTCGCAACTGGGAATTGTTTCAACCTTTATCAGTGGTGCGATTAAGGCAATTCAAGGGTTTCAAGATAAACTGCCAGATATGGCGACACAATTGCAGTCAATTGCCGACAATTCTGTAAAGGATTCCCAGGCTGACGAGAAGAAAATTGCTGATCTAAAGCAGGATATCAAGAATTTACAGGCAGATATCAAATCCCTGACTGCCAGCATCGTTGCTCTGGGTATTGCCGATGCCACTGCTATCTCTCTGGGGACGGTTGCTTCTATCGTGGCTTTTCCTGAGGGCTTGTTGACCTGGTTTGTGATGGGGCCGGTGGCTGCTGTGGCATCAACCTTTATTGCTCTGGATGCTGCAAAAATTGTTGCCGATCAAAAGAGTATTCAGGATAAACAGGCAGAGATGGACCTGATCACTGCTGATGTATCTACTCTACAAATGTTGTCTCAGAGCTTTGGGCAGCTAGCAGAAGAAACCCAGCAAGTTGAAGATAATTTACAGGCCGTGTTACAAGAGTGGCAAACGCTTGAAAGTGATGTTTCCGATGCGATAAGTGACATTCAAACTGCGATCTCTGATGAAGAGGGGGCGAACTATACAGCTGTTATCAATGACCTTAACGATGCCGTGGCCGAGTGGAATGATGCTTATTCCCAAGCGGGCAGCCTGTTTATTGAGCTCAACGTGAACAATGCAGAATTGAACATTGGAATGAGTTCCGAACAGGTTAAATCTGCTTTTTCTACTGGAAGCACTGTTGGTGTGATTCAGTATTATAATAATCTCTGAGAATATTTTTGCAGTTTAGCTTTGAAGGCTTATTCCTGTGGAATAAGCCTTTTTAATTGCGCGGCAGCTAAATTGACTTCCCAAACTAAGTGTTTGAGAGTGCCAAGGTTTTTATTCCTCGTAACGAATGTCAGTAATATAGAAAGCCTGCCACTTTTCCCCCTGACGGATATCCACTTCATCATCGAGCTTGCGCCCTAATAAGGCACGGGCAACGGGGGAGTCCATGGATATCAAGCCAGCTTTTACATCGAATTCATCGGGTCCTACAATGCGGTAGCAAACGCTCTCGCCCTCATCATCTTCAAGCGTTACCCAGGCCCCAAAAAAAACCTTTTCCTTATCGTCCGGTATTCGATCTACAACAGTAATCTCTTCCAGGCGCTTGGTGAGAAAGCGCACGCGGCTGTCGATTTCCCGCAGTCTTTTTTTACCGTAGATATAGTCTGCGTTTTCCGAGCGATCTCCCAGCTTGGCGGCGTCGCTAACTGCCTGGGTTACCCGGGGGCGCTCCTCCTCCCAGAGGTGCTTAACTTCGGCGCGCATACGTTGCGCGCCCTCTGCGGTGATGTAGCGGGAGCCGCGTGGACGCGGCGGTCTCCATCTTCCCATGGTATTTTTTTAAACTCTTTTTAATTCAATATTATTTAATTATAGGTTTTCGATGGTAATTCCCGGGCCGGGTTCCGCGAGCGGGAAATTAAATATGCGGCTGTAGAATTCAAGCTCTCCCTCCAGGGCCAACTTGATACTGTCGCCACTGCGGAACCCATGCCCTTCATTGGCAAATGTAATATAAGACACCGGGATACCTCGCTCCCTCAGGGCATCCACCATGGTTTCGGCTTGGTTGGGTGGTACTACCTTGTCCTCCATGCCTTGGAAGAAAATCACAGGGCAATTCAGCTTTTCCACATCGTTAATGGGGGAGCGCTGAAGGTAGACTTTTTCTGCGGAAGGCCAGGGCCCTACCAGTTTATCCAGGTAGCGGGACTCAAACTTGTGGGTGTCTTTGGCGAGGCTGCTCAACTCCCCGATTCCATAATGGCTGGCACCTGCTTTAAAGGTATCGTGGTAGGTCAACGCTGCCAGCACTGTGTAACCGCCGGCACTACCACCTTTGATCAGCAGGCGATTGGGGTCGGCGAGCCCATCTTCTACCAGGTATTCTGCACCGGCGCAGACATCTTCCACGTCATAGATGCCCCATTTATCGGCGAGGCGGTCCCGATACTTGCGGCCATAGCCGGTACTGCCGGAGTAGTTTACGTCCAGAATGGCAAATCCCCGGCTTGTCCAGTATTGAACTTTCAGGCTGAGGCCCGCTGATGTAGCGCCGGTGGGGCCTCCATGACTAAATACAATCAGCGGTGGCTTATCGCCACTAGGTGCTTGGAAGTTGGGGTTGTGGGGTGGGTAATAAAACCCGTGTACGGCGCGATTATCCACTTGGAAAGTGACGGCTTGAGCGATGGAGAACAAATCGGTTGGCAGCGAGCTGCTATTGCTACTGGCAATCTGTTCCGTTTTACCCGTCTTTTGGTTAAAGCTAATAACAGCGGGAAAACTCTCTGCACCTGCGGCAATCATCACCCCGTTGCCATTTTCACAGTGCAGGCTTTCGATATCACAATAAGGCTGGGGAAGAGTTTGATACTCTCCGCTTTTTATGTCGACCTTTCCAAGGTGCCAAGTGCCATTCTGGGTGTAAGTACAGAGGATTTCTGTGGGGCTAATAAAGCCGTAAGTGGACATTCCAAATACCCACTGCGGAGTGGCGAATTCTGCTTCTTTTTTCCACAAGGGTTCGCTTTGTCCCAGCCTATATAGGTTCCACCAGTTGTTGCGATCAGAGACATAGCAGAGTTCGCCCTCAGGAGACCACTGGGGCTGAAAGACGGATTCATTCTCACCGCCGGCTACTTGGGTGACTTCACCGATATCCCCCACCTGATCGAGTTTGGCGATACAGAGCTCTGTCGCGTCCCAGGGGAGGTTAGGGTGGTGCCAGCGCAGAAAAGCCAGTTGATCACCGGCCGGATTCAGGGTTGGGTTCGAATAAAAGTCTGCCCCTTCTTGAAGGATTGTCGGCGGATTTGCCAGTGGGTTGTTTAGGTCTACCGCGATAATGCGCGCACGGGGTTCCTCGCCCTGCTGGTGGCCACTGGTATCTTCCTCGACACAAATTAATCGATTTCTCAGGGGGTCGACAATCAGATCGGCGTAGCGGGAGCTATTTTCTGCGGTGATTGCTTCGGGGATCGCATTGTCGAGCTTCATGCGATAAATGCGCTGATCTTCTGCCAGTACGAAATAGGCGGTGTCACCGTAAACAAGATAACTGCCGCCTCCATATTCATGGGCCTTGGTGCGTACGGCGATAGGAGCGGGGGTGAGATCTCTGCGCCCATTTTTTGGACAATACTGCACCAGTACATTCCTGCCTTTTTCAGACGGGCGGGACTCCAGCCAGTAATAGCGGCCATCTACTAAATTGGCTTCTGCCAGGCGAACGCTGCCCTCCACGAGAAGTTCTGCGTTGATTGCAGATTTCCAGCTGCCGTAAGGGGCGATGGTTGGAGTGATAGTCTCGCTCATGAGGTACTTACTTCCTTATTGGGTTTTTTCGCATTCTGCCGAGATGAATCCGGGGAAACAAGGTGCCTTGGCGGGGGCCCTATGATAGTCTCGTATAACCAAGCAAGCGCTTGGTGCTGTATTTTGTCGATGCGCTATCCAGAATCAGCTCTTCCACTCGCTCTGGTCCTTTTACGATCAGTTGGTGTTGTAGGAGCGACGCGCACACGCTGGATAGCCCTGTAAACAGCGGCCTTAACAAAGATAATTCAGGAGAGCCAGCGATGTCTGATGAAGTGGTGATTACTTGCGCCCTAACCGGAGTGCTTACCAACCCCCAGCAGCACCCGGTCCCGGTTACCCCCAAGGAAATGGCGGAATCCGCCCGTGAAGCCTACGATGCGGGGGCTTCCGTTATGCATGTTCATTTCCGCGCGCAAGAGGAAAACAAAGGCCATTTACCCACCTGGGACCCGCAAATAGCCTTGGAAATTGCCGATGCAATTCGCGATAAATGCCCTGGCGTTATTCTAAATTTTTCAACTGGCACTATCGGACGGGATCAGCAAGGCCCCTTGAGTTGTGTGCGTGCCGGTAAGCCGGAAATTGCCGCCTGTAATGCGGGAAGCCTGAACTATTTAAAGGCGCGATCCAACGGCACCTGGGCTTGGCCACCCATGGTATTTGATAATCCGGTCGATAAGGTAGAGGAGCTGTTGGCAGTTTGTCGGGAGACCGGTACCCGCCCGGAATTTGAGTGCTTTGATATTGGTATCGTTCGCTCTGTGGGAATGTATGCGGATGTAGGGATGGTGGATAAGCCCAACTACAACCTGGTGATGGGAGTGGCTTCAGGTATGCCTGCCGATCCCGATTTACTGGAAATTATTCCAAAATATATGAAGCCCGGCAGCTTATGGCAGAGCACAGTGATCGGCCGTGAGGAAATCTGGCCGGTGCATCGCAAGACTGCAGAATTGGGCGGCCATTTGCGCACTGGAGTTGAAGATACCTTTTACTTGCCGGGAGGAGAGCGGACTTCAGGGAATGGTCAATTGATTGAGGCTCTTGCGGCTGTAGCTGAAGAGACTGGGCGAAAGGTGGTATCGCCGAGCCGGGCGCGGGAGATTTTTTGTTGAGATTGGTTTAATTCTGCAAAATAGCCCGGCACTGGGTCGGACTATTTTGAACACTGCGCGCACCTCTGCTGGGGCGACAATTTAAGAAATAATAGGGTTATTTTAAAATTGTCGGGGCTCTCGGTATTTCTAAATCTTGGTGGTTTATCTGAAACTGTTAGGACCAGCTGCTGAGGTAAGTTTCAGAATGCAATCGGCTCTCTTCAGAAGTTAGTGATAATGTTGTCTCTGATTGCTAAAAATTGATCAATCTTAAGTCGCAAAGAATTACTGCCCCCCAAAGTATAGTTTCTAGTAAACAGTTGTTTGGAAGCTACAGGCCTCTTCAGGAAATGGATTAGGCTGTGGCCGAGCACGATCTATCCTTATTCGTAATGTCGTGATTAGCACAACTTTGTTGACTTTGATGGTGTTTTTGTACAAAATCCGCTCCATTTTTTATGCCCTATAGGTAAGGAAGTCGGATGATTGCGGTGCGTACTGTTGTTCCGAGCGGCAATATAACTGTAAGGTTTATACTGTTGTTGGGTGTGTTGCTGATGTCATTTTGCGCACATGCCTTTGACTCGACCGGGAAAGCAATTTACACCAAGGATATCGACGGGGATGGTGAGCAGGACTACTATATTGTTGGTCGTGAACGGTATCTGATATTACATGGTGAAATTCCTACTCCGATTACTTTGCCTCCTAGCCCCTCTTATGTAGTTTATGCAGATGGTTTAATTGCCCCTTTTACGGTGTCTGATAGTGAGCTGTTAGGGTATACACTTCTTACAGAAGGGGTTGATTTTTATTATGGTGATTTTGATGGCGACTCTATAACAGATACGCTTTTTAGGAACCAATATGCAGATGGTTCCCCGTTTGTTCTGACTGGCGTAAATGGAGAAGAGGTTCCAGCAAATATCGTCGCATTTCCGTCATCTGACAATTTGTCAGCTTTATTGTCTGATACTCAAAATAGATTTTACATAGATGATATAAATTCGGATGGTCTTGATGACCTAGTTTTACAACCTGATGAAGTTTACTTAGCCTATACAGCTTATCTTTCTGATGGGGAACTACCCAAGTTAGAGCAAGATATTCTATCGAGCGAGATGCAATCCGCAACCATTGCTGGTAGTTCTGCAGGTCAGTTTAGGGTCAACGAATCAGGTAGCGCTACTTATTCATTAGCAATAGCAACTGGAGTAGGTACCGCCGGTGTTGCCCCCCAGTTATCCATTAATTACCAAGGTAATAGTGGTAATGGCTTATTAGGGAAAGGGTGGTCTATAGGGGGGCTGTCAGGTATAACTCGTTGTAGGCAGACCCTTGCTACAGATGGGCAGGCTTTACCTATTAATTTCACTTCTTCAGATAGATTTTGCCTGGATGGACAGAGGCTTATTAACGTCTCTAATAAGGTTTATGGCTCTGAGGGTGCTGTGTACCGCACGGAGATTGATTCCTTTATCAAGGTTACTTCATTTGGCAGTTTAGGAGATGGGCCAGCGTATTTTACCGCTGAGAGAAAAGACGGCTCTACGAGCTGGTATGGTAATACAGCTAACTCCCGAGCAACTGCAGATGGTTCTGATGAAAACGTTGTTTCGTGGTTACAGAACGAGTTTCAAGATAGTGTTGGCAACCGAATTGAGTTTGAATATGAAGGTGACGCGAATACTGGCAAGCGTGTTCATGAAGTAAGATATGCTTACGGAGCGGGAGATAATGCCGCAGCTGTACAGTTTACCTATACCCCTAGACCTGACTACCTGGAAGCTTATACCGCTGGGCACTTGTTTAAAACCACTAAGCGCCTATCTAAGATTACCTCCACTTCAGATGGTAGTACCCTTCGCGAATACAATATTAGTTATCAGTTAGTAATAGATGACCTGTCTAAAAACCAAGTCTCCCTAATTGATGGAATTCAGGAATGTGTGGGTAGTAACTGTTTGCCCGCCCTCACTTTTGATTGGTCCCAGTATGACCTGAGCTATGGCTCAGCCAGTGGTACGGTAGACTTTACCGCTAACAGCAGTAGGTCGTTGAAGGATTTCCAGGTTGGCGACTTCGATGGTGATGGATACCAAGATGTTGTTTGGTTGGAGCTGGATGTTGACAGTGAAAGTGATCAAGATCACCAGGTCAAATATGCTCTGTCAAATGGGGTACGATTTGATCCGACAACTTATACTAATGGTAAGAGCTACTTATATTCAGGGGCCAATGCCGACGAGGATATCAGCATTGGAGTGCTTGATTACAATGCCGATGGCCGCTCAGATATTGCTGTATATGATAATCGCTATGCCAGTAAAACTTGGCATGTTTACCTGTCCACATATGTTGGCTCTCAGTGGAGGCTATCATCCAATGGTATTGACACGGGAGTACAAGAGCCTGATGGTGTCTTTGTTGATGTAAACTCTGATGGTCTTTCTGATTTGGTGGTTTTAAGTGGGGATAGCCTGCGTGTGTATCACCTTGAAACCGGATCAGCCCCGATTACTTCAGACTCCTACTATAAATTTGGGGATCCTAAAAGTTACTCTATTGATCTCCCATCCAATAGGAATATAAATAGGATTACTAATACACCATTAAAAGCTGCATCAGCAGATTTTAATGGTGATGGTAATGTCGATATAATGGTCGCTTTACAGAGGCCTTCAGTTAGTGGGTGTAAAGACGATCGTACTAATAGATCTGTAGACTTGGATATTTGCCTTGATGAGAATGGAGACATAAAAGAAGGGTATTCCTATACCTATACAGCATCTCATTCTGGGCATGCGATATATGTTTATAATTCTGAAACAGATAGCTACGATCTCTTTGACAGTCTTGGGGGATACCCCATGGAGTCTCATGTTGCAGCTGACTTTAATGGCGATGGGCTGACAGATTTATTGTTGCATGAATCCTCATCAACAAGTGTTTATCTGAGCACTGGCACTGAAATGGTCGAGGTTACTCCCAGTGGCTTCGCTTCAGAGGATGCAGGGGTATTGGATTTAAACCAGGATGGAAATCTGGATGTCTATTGGCCAGATCATGATTCTGGAGTATTGAAAGTTGAGCTTTGGGACTCTCAGACGTCGAGCTTTGCCACTACAAAGTCAGTAATCTCTATACCTAGTGACGAAGATTACACATATATCTTTGTTGATATTAATGGTGATAACCAGCCGGACTTTCATAAAATTACAGACGGAGGAAAGCTGACTTCCTATGTCTCGAATTATGATAGTTCTGCAAGCCGGGATATTCCCAGTAAAGTAATTACAGAAATTGATAATGGTTTGGGGAATGTTACCAATATTTCCTATAGTAATACGGTAGATGCTGGGTTCTACAGCCGCCTTGAGATGTCTGAATCTGTAAATGGAAAAGAGTGTACCACCACGCCTACCGAATACGATGAGAATGGATTGGAAATTCCAGGGGCCCCATATTGCTATCTAACGAAAACGGCAAATCCCAATGATTTTTATTCTGAGCTCAACGGCCCTTGGGCGCTGCCGGAGGAGAGCGTTACATTAGGAAAAGACACTCCAGTTTTAGATGTTTTGATACCAATGTATTTGGTTTCTAAAGTTGAGAGCACTTCTCCTTCCGCAAGTGTATCCCCTGGCTCTGTTGATTATTCAGCAATGAATGCAATTTCCTACGAATATTCGCAAATGAAATTGCAAGCCGCAGGGCGAGGAATGCTTGGCTTCCGAAAAATTTCTACCATTGATGAGCAGACTGGCGTAGAAACATCCACTTACTATCGTCAGGATTATCCTTTTATAGGAATGCCCCTGCAGACTGAAGTCCGAACTGCATCCAATGCTTTGATTCGAAAAGCCGCGAATATCTGGAATTTACAGGGATGGAATGGTTCAAATACGTCTGTGTTTCCTTATCAGCCTTATTTAGAAAATGTGATTGAGGAGACTTACTCGCTTGAAAATGATGGCGCCTCACATGGCGATCATCTACAAACGGTAATGACTGAAAGTAGCTATGATAACGATGGTAATGCAACTTCAATAAAAGTCAGAACAGTTGATGAGGTATCTGGTGAACAGTTTACTAAAGAGACGCTCAATTGTTTTGGCGGAGTTATGGCAACCCACCCTAATTCTAGCTGCTCAGCTGGGAGTGAATGGGAGTCTGAAAAAGGACGCTTGACTTTTACCCGGGTGACAAACAGTCGACCGGGGCTTGCTGACCATGTGCGTGAATCTGAATTCTCTTATTACGATAGCGGAGAATTAAAAGGCCTATTACACACCGAAACTGTTGAACCTAATAAAGCAGAATATAGATTAACAACGACTTATGAATATGATGATTTTGGTAATATTCAGAAAAAGACGTCAAGTGCTTCTGGTGAACAAAGTCGTTATACAAGAACTGAATATGATGCTTCAGGCCGTTTTGCAGAAAGGATATACAATAGCCTTGAGCATCTTACGGAGGAAGTGGTTAGCAGGAATTCATTTGGGGCACCTCTTCAGGTTAATGGCTTAAATGGATTAATAAGTTATATCACTTATGATGTTTTTGGGCGGGAGACGTATCGATATGATTCTTCCGGCGCTGATACAGAAATCCAATACTTGCTCTGTAATTCCGGGTGTATTGCTGGAGCTGAATATAAAGTTATAAAGAGCAGTAGTACTGGTGCAAATGCTACGGAGTATATGGATGCGCTTGGGAGAATAATCCGCACAGAAATTCAAGGCTTTAGTAAAACTATCTATACGGATCAGGAATATGATGATCTGGGAAGGGTCAAGTATGTCAGCGAACCCTATTTCGCCGGTGATGGTACCCTATGGACACAGACAGGCTATGATCTTTTAGGCCGCCCAGTTCATATTAGTGCACCAGATGACTCAGAGTTATCAATAAGTTATGACGGTCTTGAAATTGTTACTGTTAATGATAAGGGGCAACAAAAAACTGAACGAAAGAATGTTCTCGGTGAGCTGGTGGAGGTTGTCGATGCACTCAGTGGACGTATTACCTATGAGTATGATAGTCAGGGCAATCTGGGCAAAATTCACTCTTGGGGTCTAACAAACTCTTCTGGGAATCATATTGAGGAAAATGATGGCTTGACTTACCCCATTTCGGTCGTGATTGATTACGATGATATGGGGCGAAAAAACAGTATGAGCGACCCTGATAAAGGTGATTGGTCTTATACTTATACCAAGTTTGGTGAGCTGGAAACCCAGACTAATGCAAATGGCCATAGGGTTGAGTTTACCTATGACGCTCTAGGCCGAATGAAAACTCGTATCGATCTTGAGAATGGATCTACAGTTTCTGCCAATGTCACCTGGCAATACGACTCTGCTAACAATGGTGTGGGACAGATAGAGCTGGTTGAGGATTCTGTTAGTGGCTACCAAGTGCTCTATCAGTATGACGATATTGGCCGAAATACCACGCAATTGGTGGACTTTGATGGTAGTGGCTCCCAAGTATCCTATGTTACGACCACAGAGTTTGATGAATTTGGGCGTATTTACAAAGCCTACGATGCCTTGGATGATTTGTTGGCCGGCGGCCAGTCAGGTATTGAAAATCACTATAATGATTACGGCTATCTTGACAAAATTACCGATCTTGCTTCAGGTGACTTAATTCAGCAAGTATTGGAACAAACTGCTCGAGGACAGCTAAAGAAACAATTGCTAGGTAATGGTGCAACCAATAGCTACGGTTACGATAGCAAAACTGGGCGGCTCCTTAACCAGACTTCCGATGTGCTGGGTGTATTTGGTGTCCAGCATATCAGCTATAACTGGGATACCTTAGGTAATCTGACAAGTCGTCATAACCAGAGTGGGGATAAAGACCTACGTGAAAGTTTCTGCTATGACGATCTTAATCGCTTGGTAAAGAGTCATATTGGCGGTAATGATTATAATTGTTCTGGCTTGGCCTCTTCTGACCAGGACTTGCGTTACAACGCTATTGGCAATGTCATTTATAAGGCTGGTGTGGGTGATTACGCCTATGGAAACAGTTCTGGTCCCCATGCGGTCACTTCTGCCGGAGGTGTCGCCTATCGTTATGATGATAATGGCAATATGACTGCCGATGATTTTGATGGTGGCCGGGATATCGATTACACCACTTTTGATAAAGCGGAGCGTATAGAAAAAGGAAACCATATTACTGAATTTCTGTATGGTACTGAGCGCTCCCGCTATTATCGTAAAGATACCAATAATGCTACAGGGGAAGTGATTGAAACTTGGTACCTCGGTAATATTGAACGTATTGAAAACTCGTCCAAGCCTGGGGAGATTCAGTGGAAGCGCTATCTTGCCGGCACAGCAATTTATACCCTGACTACAGATGCTAGTTACGCTGTCCAGTCAACTGAGAAAGTATTCCAATATTTGGATCATCTGGGTTCGATAGATTTGCTGACTGATGATACTGGTGAGGTAATTCAGCAGATGTCTTTCGATATTTGGGGGCAACGTCGAAACAGTACAGATTGGGGTGGCTTGAGCTTATCGTCCTTGGCTGAGTATGATACTGATAATACAACGCGCGGATATACCGGCCATGAGATGCTGGATGCGGTTGGTATTATTCACATGAATGGCCGTATTTATGACCCTCGATTGGGGCGGTTTATGCAGGCAGATCCTTTTGTTCAGGCTGCTGCTGATACACAGATGTACAACCGCTATTCTTATGTGCGCAACAATCCCCTGAATGCCACGGACCCCAGTGGATATTTTCTTGACATTTTGGAAATGTCGTATGTTTCTGCTCGATTAAATAAACCAATTACTAGTTTATTTGCCGAAAGTCCTGAGTTTACGGCGGCGTTGCAAATTGTAGGAACGGCAATCAGCGCTTATTATTGTGGTCCCTGCTCAATTGCTTTTTCCGCTCAATTCTCGACGGATGTAGCCTATGCGAGAACTGGGGATTTTGGACAGTCCTTAAGAGCAGGCGCAATCAGCGGAGCCAGCGCAGCGGCCTTTTATGGGATTGGTAGCGCTTTTCAGGGAACTTCAGGTGCTGGGGCGGGAGCCGCCCGGATTGCTGCCCATGCAATGGTGGGAGGTATTACTGCTGAGCTTCAAGGTGGTAAGTTTGGCCACGGCTTCTTAGCCGCAGGGTTTAGTGCGGCAGCTTCAGCTAGCGGTATTTTAGGTGAGCCAGGAACTTTCACTCCAGAAGGGATTATCGGCTCAGCGGTTATTGGTGGGACAGCCTCAGTGCTCACAGGCGGGAAGTTTGCCAATGGGGCAGTTACGGGGGCGTTTAGTTATGTGCTTAATCATGCATTGCATGAGTCCCCGCTAGATCAGGCTATTGATAACGCTCATTCGCGACTTGATGCTCTTAGGCGCGGCCTTGAAGGTGCAAACTCAACTTGGGAAGGTCAATACTTAGGAATGTATGTATATGAAGTCGATGGGAAGTATATTCTGTCACAACCCTTTCCTGCAGATGTGGAGGGTGGTTATATGATTAACCCTGATAATCAAGGGTTTGCGGGCACTTCATTTGCTGTTGATCTTGACGCGGTAAGTATAGCTGCCGTAGCCATTAATGATGTATCTGGGACATGGAGATCTCCAGAGCAGTGGAGTAAAGGGGTTTATCTAAACTGGTCTAGTCAAATTGATGGGCCTGTTTCTGTGACTATTAATGATAATAGTTATCCTTGGTATAAAACTAGCTGGAGGTTTCAGCAGGATCAATGTATGAGAACTGGATGGAAAGATGGGGCATGTTAAAAAAAACGATTGCTAAAATTATTTATGTAGGACTAGCCAGTTTACTTGCTTGTAATGTACAGGGAGGTGAATTAGCGAATCATATATCAATTTATAAGCTCATAGTCGATCCTGAAAAATATGATGGCCAGCTTGTGATGGTATCCGGTTATATTGGCGGAAAAAATGGCCCTAGTAGAGGCTTATTCGTTAGGAAAATTGACGCATTAATCTCTAATACGGTGAACAAAATTAACTTTGATAGATCTTCTACATCTGAAGCCGTATTCGAAAAATGCCCATGGTCTTATGCGACGGTTGTGGGGAATTTTTCAGTTTCACCTATCACTGGTAAGTTATCATTAAAAAATATTCGATCTGTTAGCTCCTTTGATATCTCAAATGAGGAGCAAGGGGTTAAGCGCCTGCTTTGCTATCATGATTAGTCAGAATCAGTATTGATCGGGGGAGGGTATTCTACACAAATGGACTATTCCAAGAATCCCATTCTCCCTGGGAAGCATTGTTACTTAAGAGGTCAAACCATATGCACTATTGGCATTAATGGTTGTAGTGAAGCCGTTGTAGCGCAGGCTGCGTATGCAACAAATCTAGATATCCATAAATTCGAGAAAGGTCCTAGTAGTATTGCTGGCGTTGATGATTATTGGCCATTTCAATTTGGTTCAGAGCTAAGCGCTATGAAGTCGTGGAGAGTTTCAATCAAGGCGCAAAATGATGAATTTGGATACAAGCAGAAGGGATTGTATTGAGAAATTGGGTATAAATTTTCAGGATGTAGTAGAAAGGAAGCGTCAGCAGTCGCTTATACCCTGTGCCCAGCGCATATCGAACTGGATACAGTCTCTGCTGACCCCACCAAGCCTTTAAAGCGGCTGTAAAATTACGGCTGAGATACAACCAGTGTTTTGCTTATATACCCAGGCGTTCGAGTATGGGGGAGCCTTCTCAGAAATGGAGCCGTGCTTTCTGGGATCTAAATGTCGACCGTTCCAGTCCGCTAGCTTTAAATAGCGATCCAGCCGAAAGGGCAGCCCTTTCGGCATATTCAGTTTCTCACTGGCTACTCCTCCTGATACGCACATAAATCTCTTCGCGGTAAACAGGCAGGGATTTGGGGGCATTGATCCCTATCTTCACTTGATTGCCCTTAACCTCCAATACTGTAACTGAGATATTGGTTCCAATTCTCAAGTTCTCGCCGGTCCGGCGCTTTAAAATCAACATGGTCATTTCCTGCAGAGATTAAAAATCGTGTGCGGATCTTCCGCATGGGGGATGCTTGGTAAGTAATGGGTGGCAGAAGTGAGCGGCGGTGCACGAGAGCGGTAAGCGTAGAATAAGAAAAGACAGACGCAACGCTGCCAGAGCTTGAAGAATCTCTTCAAGCCTCTGAATCTGCTCCACTTTATTGAAGACGAGCGGGTTTCTAGCGTATTATCCACTGAGCCACTTTGATAGTTTGGTTATCAATTTGGTTAGCTGGCCCCTGGTGTGTCCGCACCTTGGGTCAGCGCCTTTTACTTACTCTTACGTCACGCTACCGTTCTCCTTTGAGAGATGGGGTTGGAAAACTCTTGGGTCTCTTGATCTTTTGGTTGCGAGCCTATTCAGGCATACTCAATTACGGCCAAAATATCGATAAATATCTGTCAATTCTACGTAGCTTTGACACTAAAGCAAACTGAATAAAATCTAATAAGATTATTTTCGTGCCTATATTTTATGGCCTATTCATCCATGGATAGGGCATGGAGCACCCATAGATTGAAAGTTGTAGGAAGGTTTCACGGTGAGTTTTTGTAGATTCTTAATTATAAGTTTTGGATTGGTAGCTTTGAATAGGTGTGGTTTGAATCATGTAAAGCTTGTCTCCGTGATTTAGGCCGTAAGTAGCCCATCCAGCTTCAATGGTGAGAAAATTCTAGTTAGAGGGTATTTGCGTATTCGCAATAAAAGTAGGGCTCTATATCTAAGTAGAAGTTTAGCTGAAGGGCGATTAGTATAATGCAAGAGGCTGCTGGCTTTCTCCACCGCCTCTACTCAACTCGCCCAACCTGTAAATCGGCCTTCCAAGTTTTGATTGAAGTAAAACCCGTGCTTGGAATTGATACCCAATCACTCGTGGGCAGGAAGAGCGCTGCCGGCAATACCACCGCGTTTTCTAGGGGCTATATACCGACTGTATTGGTTCAAAAGTTCCACATAAGAAAGTGTAACTAGTCGGTTATACCTTGTACTTAGAGTTTATCGAGGTTGTATTACCGCCTGAACTGAGCTCGCTCAGCCTTAAGGTGACTTTAATAGTATTAATTGGGATGGTGAAGTAGCCATCCCCCAGTACATCAATATGCTAACCTGTCTTTGCTGCTTAAATTAATGTATAGACAGATTTCTTAAATCAGCAACATTTGAATGAACACTACAGTCATCTGTGCTCTTTATTACTACATCTCTTCCGGCTGCCAGTGCTGATAAAAGAATACTTAAATACATCTTCCCTTCTTCAGTGGTTCCTATGAAAGCAAATGAAAAACTAGTATTTGTTGAGCAGGCTACTTCCCCGGTTGGAGCGTCTTCAGTTTCAATAAAGACTTTTCCTTCATCTTCAGAGCTTGTATATGAGGGGGCCTGTATGAATTTGGGAAATCTTTCCTGAATAAACAAACTCGGCATTGCTGAATGTGGAATAAAAGCCCAGTAAAACCACTACCAAAATTCTCATTTTGATTTCCTTGTAGTAAATTGTAAAAAATATAAAGGTGTTAGTGTAGAGGCTGTATGGTACAATACTTTGACTACGCTGCGCTAGCAGCGTGCAAATTTATATCGTTTGCCATCCCATCTATTTAGTCTGCTTGGTTGTGCATGTAGGTTCGAGAAAGCATTTGATCCTTGTTTCAATTCCATGGCGCTTATAACTAAGATTATTTTTATTTCTCAAGCATTGGTTTTTGGTTGGTGAGCCCTGCTACCAATCCGTCAACATTAAGTTCATTTTTGGAAAGATTACAACTTAGTTTTAATTGGGTGAGATGTGGAAGGTGTTTCTGGACGCCCGAGGGTTGAAAGGAGCAAGAATTAGGTTTTGGCTTTAAAAATTGAGGCTTTAGGTAAAAGCCAAGAGGAGTGGAGGTAGCTAGGGAAGGAAAAGATAATCAGCAGGGTGCTCTAGAATGGTAGCGTCAGCGATCGCTGATGCCGTGTACCCAGCGTTTCCCGAGTTTGATACAGGCTTGTCGCGATCCAGTCAGGCCTTGAAAACGGTATTCAAAATTACGGCTGAGATACAACCAGTGTTTTGGTGGTACTCCCAGGCGTTCGAGTATAGGGGGCGCCCTTAGAACTGGAGACGCGCTTTTTGGAACCCAAGTGTTGACCACTTCAGCCTATAAGCTCCAGGTAGTGATTTAGTCGAGACTTCTTATATTTTGAATAACTAGAAGTAGACGCTGTTCGCTTCCTTTGGGTAAGCTTATTGGAAGGCGGGTTTGTGCTAAGTAGAACATTAGTTTTCTTGGTGGCGATTAGGGGTAGATAAGCCACCTTGCCGGGCAGTCAAGTTGACCTTGTCCGGCAAGAATAATAAGATTTTCCCCTCTATTTAAGAAACTACACTGGAAGTAATGATGAAGAAAATTATAGCCACTAGCTTAATGGCGCTTTCCATGCAGGCAGTTGCAGATAAAGGCTGGATTGCTACAGATGTTGAGGTAACAGCTGTTACAAATACCAATTCTAATGGCCAAAGCTTTTCAGTGGTTGTGACTGATGGTGATGGAAATTATCCATGTGAAGATACAACAATAGGTTTTCCTCTTGGTGCTGCAGGCAAGGAAGGCGGGGATGAAGGTATTCATAACAGAGCATTTAGCTTAGCCATTACAGCCTTAACTGCTGGGAAAAGAGTCAGCATATATAGCTATTCTGACAACTCAATATGTAGTGGAGCAGCACATATTAAGTTGCTTAAATAAGCTTATCGGCCTAGGTGCATCCTCACTGTATCTAGGCAAATTTGTAAAATTTAAGCTCTAGACTCTTTAGTGATCATAGATTCGTCCATGCAACGCATAAACCAGTTGATATCCATCGATCTTTCTCTCCAGAGGGCGATAAGCACCTTGAGTTTTTCCATATCATTGTGATCAAGGGGGCTGCCCTGAATATAGCATTGAGCTAGTATTGATGTATTAAAAGGCTCTTGCCAGCGATGAATGACTTCAGTGTCGGACTAAGTTTTGGCCGTAGTTGAGTCAATATAGAGCATAAGATGATGGTAGTGACTGCTCATTACCGCATAGGCTGCGATATCAAGGGCAAAGGTACCAGCCAGTTTTTGTATTCTGGCCTCAATCCAGTGACGTCGGTGCTCATAGTTTTTCCCAGACTGAGCATCTCTAGCAAAGGAATGCCCTACGTACACAGCGAGAGATGCAATGATAATAGGGTGCCGCATCAAGAGATATCTGTGAGTATCAAGGTGGGGTCATGGAATTAAAGGGTATCTTTTTTATATCCAGTATTTTGTGGAGATCCTTACACTAAGTTAATGGATTTAACATTTAAATATATTTCTTTGATGAGTGCCCGAAAATACGGATGCTTCTTTCCGGAAATACGTTCGTTGTTTTTCTTTCGGTTTCGAGTGAGTTCGTCTCAGAATTAGGTGTAAAGGTTGATACCTTTAATTGTTGGTGCATTAGCTCCATTTGAAACTCTCTTTTTTTGGGAGGTGAAGCAGCTGGGAAAGAGTATCTGAGTGCTATTTGATAGGTGGATTATTTTTCTTTCTTTTGTTTTTATATAGAGTTAATTGCGTGATTTTCACGATATAAAAATGTTAAAGTTGGGCGGCAAGCTGCCCAGAAGATAATTGTTGTGTGAGTTATATAGAATGATGAATAAAATGTATTTGCCTTTTAAAACAGAAAGCTTATGATGATTGCTACTCTAATTGAAGCGTTGATTCTGCTTAATTTATTGTTGAGTGCCGGGTAGGAGAGGTGCAAAATTGTGCTATGATACACAAGCCTCACCTTTTTATTATAGTGATTTTTAGGATATATTGATGAGAAGAAGTATAACTGCAATGTTAGCAGTACTCTTAATGAGTACATCTGCGCTAGCTGAAGACTGGGTAACTCATACGGATACGATTGAGAAGTTAGATGTTTGGCCTTCTGGTAGTAATGCGTGGGCGATATCGATTGTGCCAAGTACAGAGCCCAATGCAAGCTGCCCCGATGGCTTTTACATTGAGCAGAATGCGGTTAACAGTTCTGCGGCTTATAGTACTCTTTTGACCGCTTTCAGTATGGGGCTTCCGGTATCTATACAGTTTAAAGTATCTACTGCTTTAAACGATAACTGTAAGGCGAATCGAATAAGGTTAAAAGCTTCTTAAAGGTAATAGTTTGATTTTGCGAGCGGCGGATCAGACGGGTTCGCCTTCTCTGGTTTTTGTTTCTGATGCCTATTCTAATGGCTATTTCTTTCTGGTTTAGAGTTAAGCGCTATGAAATCGTGGGGAGTTCTACTTGGGGCTCGAAACGGTGGGTTTGGATAAAGACAGAACAGATAGTGTTAGAATATTGGGTGGAAATTAGTAGGATTTAGTAAGCGAAAAATTCAGGACACCTATTGGTTAAAAGGTGATATGGGTCGGTCATACAGTTGGCAAGGGCTTATACATCTACCAAGCCCTGGGGCTTAAAAGAGTGCTGCACGATCACCTTCGGGATTGGCCTGGCACGTGAAAACCTCAGCCTCAACAGCAAGTAGATCAATTGATCTTTTACAGAGTTGTCCGCCAAAAAGGTGCAATGGAATTCGGACGTTTCTATTTCACTGTGATCAAATGGATTACCCCCTAAAAACGCAGGGCTAATTCGTAATCTTTCAATAGTTGCTGGCAGTGGGTATTAACCTTAAGGTTTAGTCAGGTGTTTAGGGGTTCCGAATCGATAAAATTACAATATGGTTCTAACATTTACTTTCGTATAAATTGCCGAACAAATTCGCTGTGTATAAAATAGATAAGTTGGATTTTGCCTCATTTCTAAAAAATGAGACAAAGTTATTATAACTGGTACAAATGAAATAATTATCGTCCCAAAATAGGGATAAGGGTTTATAATGAAAAGTCAGTTAGCGGCAATTATAGCGGCAGGTTTGCTGAGTGCTAATAGCTATGCAGCAGAATACTCCGGATGGACAAGCATCGAACAAATTTCTCTTGGATGGGGAAGTAAAAGGGTTAACTTAATGTTAAAGGATGAGATGCCTGATCCACTTGATTGTAGTGATGCTAATTTAATGGTACAGGCAGATGAAAATGCACCGAATTTAGATCATATCCTTTCTATTGCTCTCACCGCTCATTCAGCAGGAAAAGAAGTAAACCTGGTAATCGATGATGAAAGCTGTTCAACTGGCGGTAATATTAGATTGCTTTCTCTATTGATTAGATAGTTAATAAAAGTAAAAGTGATATATATCTAGGTTAGAGGCGGTGCGACAACTGTAAGGCAAATTGAATCAAGCTAAGCGCACCGTATAAACGGTCAGGTTTTACAATAGACAAACTGATTTTTGTAATTTTAGATTACGATAGGTGTTGCTGATTTTTTAAACGGGACAATTTACTTTGTCCCGTTAGTAGATAGAAGCACAATAATTTTTTATTGGAGTGTTAATGTGAGATTTTTTTCGTTATTTTTGATTTTTTTCTCTGCTAGTGTTTTTGCGGACTTTCCTGAAGAGCAGGGTGAGATTAATTTTCTACAGGTCCATAAAACGCCTGAGTCAGACTCATCCTTAGGGAATAGATTTATTGTCAGGCTAGATGGAGATATGTCTGACGATACTTGTGGTGGTGGACAGTGGACTGGTTATTTGACGTCTGAAGCTGGTGCGGCCCAATATTCAATGCTGCTTTCTTCTGTTATGGCCGGGAAGAAAGTGAAGATTGAAGGAAATTCAAATGTGATCTGTGAGGGTACTTCCACTCTTATTCGAAATATTTATTTGGTGTTCTAAGTCAGCTTTATAGTGGTTTCGCGCTGAGGGTGTTGGAGTGTCGTTTTAATGAATGATCTTCAGCGCATTAATAGATCTTATGAATTTGACAGATTTCATTATTATCATTTTGTTTTACTGGTTTTGCATGCCTCCTAAGTACTATATCTTGCGCAACGATTCAATTTTGAAGTAAATAAAAGTCTTTTGAAACGGCTATAGTTGCTAGACCTTATTTCTTAAAGCTAGTTAAGCTTAATTAGCGGTTAGTAGTTCTTAAAGTGTTGCAACATACCATTCTCTGAGTATTCCAAGGTTAATAGGAAGGTTTTTGAGGTTGGTATAATTTCTACGCCAACTCTGTCATGTATCTTTACAGATCCATTTTTTTCTCAAAATTAATTCTTGAAATATCTGCTAATCTTACTACCAGCGGGCTGGCGGCATTTATAACTATAAGCGGTCAATGGGTTAGGTAATGCAGGATTTTCTAGATCATTTCACTACCCTGATCGAGTGGGCAAACCTGCTTGCCTGGGGTGGCGTCGGTGGCATCTGGTGGCTTGGAATCTTGATTTTAGGATTGCTGCCGGCGGGGCTCTACTTTTCTATTCGGACTCGCTTTATACAATTTCGTCACTTTGGTCATATGGTCAAAGTCATGATTCGTGGCATCCATAAGGAAAATGAAAATTCAGTAACCGCATTTCAGGCATTTGCCACTAGCGCAGCTGCGAGAATCGGCACCGGAAATATTGCTGGTGTGGCTGTGGCTATAACCGCTGGCGGGCCCGGAGCGGTGTTTTGGATGTGGCTGGTGGCCTTGCTGGGGATGGCTACCAGTTTGGTGGAGAATACTCTCGCGCAAACTTACAAAGAGCGCGGCGATGTTCCCGGGGCGTTTCGCGGCGGGCCTGCCTATTACATTGAAAAGGGGCTGGGACCACAGTGGAAATGGTTGTCCCTGACTTTTTCAGTTTTTCTCATGATTTGTTACGGATTTACCTTTAATGCTGTGCAGTCAAATACGATGGCTGCCGCATTGTATGGAGCTTGGGGTGTAAGCCCTTTATGGGTGGGTTTTTTTATTGCGCTCTTTGCCGGGATTATTGTTTTTGGCGGTATTCGTTCAATTGCGCGCTTTGCCGGTATTGTTGTCCCTTTTATGGCAATTGGTTACTTGTTGGTAGCATTCTATGTGTTGGTCGCCAATATTGCTGAATTACCTGGGGTGCTGTTGGAAATTCTGGCAAATGCCTTCGGGTTTCAGGAGGCTGGGGCGGGGGCCTTTGGTGCGGCGGTGGCCAATGGAATCAAGCGGGGCCTGTTTTCCAATGAAGCTGGACTTGGCTCCTCGCCCAATGTCGCTGCTGCTGCAGATGTAAAACACCCAATGGTGCAGGGATACGTGCAAATGGCATCGGTATTTCTCGATACCATTATTATCTGCACTTCCACGGCAGCAATTATCTTGGTGGCAGATGTCTTTATGGTCGGTAATTTGGAAGGGGTTGAGTTGGTTCAAGACGCGCTGGCGAGTGAGGTGGGTACCTGGGGGAGTAGTTTTATTGCTACTGCATTGATGTTTTTTGCCTTTACATCAATTATCGGTAACTACTATTACGGCGAAACCAATATTTATTATCTCTACCACACTCGAACATCCATCTTATGTTATCGGCTATTGTTTTTGATGTTCGTACTTTTTGGGGCTTGGGTGGCAGATACGGGAAGTGCAGAAAATTTTGTCTTTCTTTGGCGTATGGCCGATGTCTCGATGGGTTTTATGGCATCGGCAAACCTTATAGCTATCTTACTTTTGTCTGGTGTGGCCTTTAAGGTAATGGCAGATTACGAGAGCCAGTTGTCTTCCGGGGTGCGTGAGCCGGTGTTCAATGGAAGTAAATTTAAAATAAAAGGCATTGAGCACGATGTTTGGGGTTGATACCAGTTTGAGGTTGATACCAAGAGTGCTCAATGCCATCCAGTTACAAGCTGGGCTTGTGCATCGCCAGATAGAAAATAGCGACTACTTGCAGGAAGGCAAGTACACAGGCAGTGATTCTAATTGGCTTGGAGAAGTTGGGGCGCAAAGCAAAGATGCCAGCAATAATGTAGCCAAATACCAGGGCTACTTTCGCAGCTAGCCAGGGCGATGTGCCCGGGTTCCAGCTGCCGAGAACCACCAGTCCGGCAGCCGCAGCTAACAGCAAGGTGTCGTTGAGGTGTGGCACCCAGCGTAGGGGGCCATTTCGCCAGCCCGTGTTGTGGCTGAACTCCAACCCCACTCTGATGGTAAACAGCAGGATACTGAGCGCTGCGGCGGTCATGTGGACGTGTTTTATAAGGGCATAATCAATCATGGTTATGATCTGCTGTATGTTGACCAAGGTGTTCTGTGTGCCTTCCATGCAAAGGGAAGGTGTGATTCTAGCCGCCAAAGCATAACGACATGCTGCGGTCGGATGCAATATGTAAAGCGGGGAGGGCAAGAAACCTGCTGCTAGCGATATCTCATAAGTTGATACCGTTAGCAGTAGGTACAGATCATATCTGTCAGTTTGCTTTGGTGCTGGCGGGGCCCATATGCGCGAGATTAGTTCAGGTTTCTGATCTGGCCATACTTCATCCGTTGCGCTACGCCATGTTCAGCCCGAATCATGTTTTCGTTAATGGCTAGCGGGTCAGTAGGTACATTACCGTCATCGTCACTGAGCCCGACAGTGGCGATCTCCTCACGCAATTCCATGGAGCCACCTACCCAAATCCAGCCGCTAGTTCTGGTTGAGATCAGGTTGTTACGGTTTGGGATAGTTATATTGTTATAAACAATATTTAGACCGCCATTGGCAATGCGGGCCATGGTTAAGGGAGCATTTTGCTGGCGGAGCACTCTACCCATGGGAGCCTGGCGTTCATCCGCCAGGAAAGTGGAATTTGCACTGCCCGACAGGTATCGCCCGCGATTACAGCGGTCAGCGTGGACCAATTCATGGGCCAGGGTGATATAGCTTGGGCAATTCCCCATTGCCACGGTGCCGTTGTTGGCCAGGTTGGCGGTTTGCAGGGCTGTATTGTTCCACATTACAACTCCGCTGGAGCCGCTGCTCATCACTTTGGCCATAAAGCCTCTGTCTGGGCTTACTAGTGGGAGGTAGCTCTTAAAGCCGCTCCATACCTGATCCATCAGCCACTGGTCGGGACGAAATCCGAGAGCGTGGTGCTCAGTAATTCTGGTGTCGTGGCGGCTGGTAATTAGTCGGCGTAGCAGAGTGGTGCTGTTTGCCCTCAAACCAGCTGCAGTCAAAATACCAACTCCCTCTGTAATTCGCAGCACATGTCGCCCCCCGGTTCGGTATCGCTCCTGTGTATAGGTAAGCGCGGTACCGACACCGCCGACAAGAGTATTCAGGGCAGCCCTTACTTGTGTGATAAACGTGATATTACTGGAGTCAATGCAGAGTCCCATTGTTATTCTCCCGTCCTGCTCGCAATACGAATTATCGTGGCTGAGAAAAGCTGTGACTTTTTGAAGTTTCTTAAATGGAAATTAATACGTAAGCAGCATAAAGCTAAAGGTATTAATCGATATGATTTTGATAATAGTGTTCTGTACTTGCCTAGAATTTCTGAACTGAAAAGTTCTCTTTGGTCAGGTTGTATGTTTTGTAAGCGAGGCAGGATGAATTCCTGGAAAATTAAATTTTTTTTTGTAATTTTTTTGAAATACATCTTGTAACTATCTAAATGATTATTTTAGGGATGCCTCTACGACTCTACTCCCAACTGGTACGTTTTGCTATATATTTTATTTTCCATGATGATTATTTTAATAAATTTAAATAATTGCCTGTTGAGCAGTGTTGGAGAGCGCTATTTGGCAACTTACTACTGGGGTGGAAGGAAAGAATACACCGCACTCGAGACACGCTGTGAATACATCCCTGTAAGCTCCTAATCGGCATCCATGCCTCATAGGGTCCCAAGCGTGGTGTATTCTTTCCTTCTCCCTTTTTAGTATGTGCTTGTCTGCTTTTGGGTACTGCGAAATGCTAAGTTTGGCTTGCATTGTGTGTTTTCTTGGTTCTGATTGGGCCTCAAGGGATGTAGCTGTAAAGTATTAAGGAAAGTATTTGGGGGAGAGATGTGGGATTAACCATTAAATTAGTGCTGGTGTTAGTTGTTGTTGCGGGTTTGATTCTGGTATATGCAACTGTTTCCTATAGCAAATATAAATGGGTAGCGGTTGAGTATCCCGTTGATGTTACAAAAAAGGGAAGACGTGAATTTAACTTCCGATCGCAATTAAGTGTGCCTTACGAGCTGGAGTTGCAGACAGAAAGGGTGCTTGATTTTCGCGAGCAAAATTGTCGGTTGGGTATTCAATTTCTTGATAAGGAAAAGTGTAAAGATTATTCTGAAACGCTGGCTATCGATTGGGCAATTTTAGAGGAGGGGGTCGAGGTTGCAGTGGGTAAGAGCGGTGACAAGGCCTCAGGATTTTGGGGGGCAACAATGGGAAAAACACTGCATGTATTCGAAATAATAAAGGGCAGGAATTAGCTTCTGTGATAGAGCCTGACCCTGCATTTGCTGTTGCGGACCCGGTGCTTAAGGCGGTAATTGATCGGGTAGAACACAAAAGTGCCGTTGTTTACTCCGGCCTGCTTAATTTAACTTCTTATCTGCTTATTGTTATCGCTGCTGCAATTTGCTTCATTGGACTTACTACTGGGGTGGAAGGAAAGAATACACCGCACTCGAGACACGCTGTGAATACATCCCTGTAAGCTCCTAATCGGCATCCATGCCTCATAGGGTCCCAAGCGCGGTGTATTCTTCCCTTCTCCCTTTTTAGTATCTTCAAGTGGCTGACTTGAAATTGCTAGCTTGAACCACACATAAGTAGATCCAAATGGCGATTTGTAAATGGGTTTGATTTATCAGGAGGAATCTAAATGGCCCCACTGTTAATAAGCGTCAAACTCTAGTGTTCATGGTACATTTTGTACAGCGTGAAGGTCGTTGTTCATAATCAATCGAAAAAAGGATACGGCGATATGTTAAAGGCGGAATATCAAGAGCGCGGACCAGTGCCGCAGGATGTTATTGAGGCGGTGTCCTTTGATACCCCTGAACTTCAAGAGGGGCAGGTGTTGCTGGAGATGCTGGCAGCACCAATTAACCCTTCAGATGTTCTGACCCTGACGGGCGATTATGGGATGTTGCCTCCTCTTCCTGCGGTTGGAGGCAATGAAGGTGTTGCCAAGGTCGTCAAACATGGACCTAATGTTACCGCGCCAGCCATTGGCCAGGTCGTTCTCCTGCCGGTAGGAAGCGGCACCTGGGCTACACATATGGTGGCCAATGCCCAGGGGCTGATTCCGCTCCCGAATAATGTAGACCCTCTACAGCTTTCCATGATAACGATTAATCCGCCAACAGCTTACTTGCTGTTGAGCGAATTTGTAGATCTCAAGGAGGGGGATTGGGTTATTCAGAATGCCGCAAATTCCGGTGTGGGGTCTTATCTGACAACCCTGGCCAAGTTGCGGGGCCTGAAAGTGATCAATGTTGTCCGCCGTGAGTCTTTGATTGAGCCGATGAAGGCCGCAGGCGCTGATGTGGTTCTCGTGGATGGTGAGCACCTGGGTAAGCGAGTGGCTGAGGCTACTGGTGGTGCTGAGATCAAGCTAGGCATTGATGCTGTTGGTGGAATGGCAACTGCTCGCATGGGTGAAGCTCTGTCAAATGGCGCAACCTTAGTGAATTATGGCGCGCTTAGTGGGGAACCTTGCGTTATCGCACCGGGGATGATCATCTTTAAAGATATCACCGTGCGCGGGTTCTGGTTGGCCAAATGGTTCGGCTCGGCATCCCCAGAGCGGCAACAGGAAGTTTTTGGCACTATCACAAAGCTTGTAGCGGAAGGTAAGTTATCTGCACCAGTTCATGGCACATACCCTCTGTCTGAAATTAAAGAAGCGGTACGAATAGCTGCGGCAGGCGGGCGTGACGGCAAAGTACTGGTTGTTAGTGAAAGCCTGACTAGCTGATTGCTCGCGCATTTATTTTTCTAGCGGAAGTGCCACCCAAATAGGCGACACTTCTGCAGACCGCTCCGTCATTCGTACGGAGCGTTACTTCCCAAATGCTACCCTTGATGTCAGCCCTGACATTTCGTCTAAGTTTGTTTGTTGCGATAGTTTTCAGCAAAAGCATTCGTTCGCAAAAATGAACACAAATACATTCTGCTTGCATAATACTTTGATCTCTAGTTCATCCGCCGGAGGCTGCTGCCAGATAATGGAAGAAGGTTCCAGTGCTTGTCTCGTATTGTCTCAGGAGGTGCCAAAGTACCTGGGGGATGAGTATCGATCATGGCATCAGAAGCTGGTGGATGTTGCGCTAGATTGTGATGGGCTGCTCGAGGTGAATTTGTTAGAGCCCGTTTCTAATATCCAAAATGAGTGGGTTCAAATATTTCAATTTGATACGGTTGCTCACCTTGAAACGTTTCTTGGAAATAACTTACTTAAAGATCTAATTGCTTTTTTAGAGAAGAAATTCTCGGTTGAAGTAGTATCTCAAGTTATCGCTGGTGCAGATCAACTAACAGTGCCCGTAACGATTGTGATATCCAAAAAAGTGAAGCCTGAATTTTTTCGCGAATATATGCAGTGGCAGAAAGAAATTGATAAAGCACTTAAAAAATATCCAGGCTTCTTGGGTGCTGGTCTAACTAAGCCAATAAAGGGGGTTCAAGAGGAATGGGTTGCAATATTTCGATTTGACTCAAATAAGCATTTAGACAGCTGGCTTAATTCTGATGAACATAGGCGATTGGTAAAACGTGGTGAAGGGTTTTTTGAAGATGTAAAAATCAAGCGGATAGGGCATGGCTTTGAGGATTGGTTTTCTCGGGCTCGTGGCCGAGCTCAAGACACCGCGCCCTCGCAGTGGAAAATGGCCATGCTCATTTTATTGATGTTATATCCGATAGTTATGGTTATTACGATGTGGTTGTTACCTTTGGTAGAGAGTTGGCCCTTTGCGACGACTAACTTCTTTATCAACTTATTAATTGTTGCGTCGCTTACTTGGGTGGCGATGCCGCTGATAACTAGAGCTTTTAATATTTGGTTGTCTGACAAGTCAGGACAGCTAACAAAAATCAACACTATCGGAACCCTTATCATTATTGTTCTCTATGGGGTCTCGATAATGCTTGTTGCTTGGCTGTCGAGTCTGAATTTAAAGTAGTCTTTCATGATGATCAAAAGAGAGCGTTTATCTATTTTTAGTTTTTTCGGACGGGGTATTTTTAGTGGTCTAAGCTTGGCGGTTAACAGAAGGCACTAGGTATTGAGCGAGTCAAAGGATAGATGGAGCACGTATAGTGAGCAACTTAAAGAATCGGTCTGAGAGTAAAGACTGGCCAGAGTTACCCTACGCTGAGTCGGTAAATACGATTGCCACCTTGCATATGTGGATGCAAGTTATTGGCAAGATTCGCCTGGTACAAACCCCTTGGATCAATCACTCCTGGCATGTTCCTTTATATATTACCGCCAGAGGGCTGGAGACATCCCTTATCCCTTATGGAGGACGGTCGTTTTCTATTGGCTTTGATTTCTATCATCACGTACTGAAGCTATTGACCACTGAGGGGGGGGAATGGGTATTACCCTTGGAGTCCCGCACAGTTTCTGATTTCTACTGGGAAGTGATGGCTGCACTCAAGCAGCTAGGTATACCGGTTGAGATTAACACTATGCCATCCGAAGTGGCGGATGCGATACCCTTTGAGAGGGATCAGGATAACTACGAGTATGATCCGGATTATGCTAGACAGCTTTGGCAGGCGTTGGTGCAAATTCATCGGGTTTTCACTGAGTTTCGCAGTCGTTTTATTGGCAAGTGCAGTCCAATTCATTTTTTTTGGGGAAGTTTTGATTTAGCACTTACCCGTTTTTCTGGCAGGGAGGCGCCTCCGCACCCTGGAGGCGTTCCACACTTTCCCGATTGGGTGGCCAGGGAAGCCTACTCCCATGAAGTTAGCAGTGCCGGTTTTTGGCCTGGTGGCGGTGGTGTAGATGGTGCTTGCTTCTATTCATATACTTACCCAGAGCCCCAAGGATTTCCCGAAGCAAGGGTCGCGCCCGCCTCGGCTTACTATTCCAAAGATTTGGGGGAGTTCTTACTGCCCTATGATGCGGTGAGAGCTTCACGCTCCCCTGATGAGGCACTGTTTGACTTTTTGCAGAGTACTTATGAAGCTGCAGCCGATAAAGGAATGTGGGATAGGTCTGCCTTGGAGGAAAGTTTCCCCCCACAAGCCCGGTAGAATTTGTGGGGTCTTTGCTTATTTTCTGCTTTTAAGCTGCTCGATAAATGCATCAGATGCTTGTTCTATAAGCTGGAGAATATGTTGAAACCCTTCAATACCACCATAGTAAGGATCGGGTACTTCAGCGAAATCACTATCTTGCAGCACTGATAAAAATAACCCTAGTTGGGCGTCTGATGAGTCAGGCTGCAAGGATTGCAATGCTTCCAGGTTATCTTTGTCCATCGCAAAGATATGATCGTATTTTGTAAAGTCGGTAGTGGCTACCTGGCGAGCGTAGCTATTTTCAAATGAATAGCCATTTTCTTCACCAATAGCCAAAGTTCGCGGATCTGGTCGCTTACCCGCGTGGTAGCTGATAATGCCCGCAGAGTCGACAGAAACAGGAATACCCGCCTGCTGTGCCTTGGTGCGGAAAACAGCTTCGGCTAAGGGAGAACGACAAATATTACCGAGGCAGACAAATAATATCGAGAGATCTGAATTGGCTGTCAAAATAGCTCCAAGATACTTCGGGTAAATTAAAGAGGCGCATTTTAATCAAAATATCGAATGTTTACACGCTGGCTATCAGGGGTAATAGAAAGTACAGCTTTAGTTTCAATATAAAATGGCTGATTTTCATTTGAAACATAGTTGGGATTAAGCTGCTTTTTTGTGAAAGAGACTGTGTTTTCTGTTGTCCAGTAAACTTGGTCTGGCCCCCACTTTTCAGGCTTTAGCTCGTATAGTAAGCCCAAAGTATTTTCAGATAGCTTGTAAACCTGTAAGGCATTTTCATTAAAACCGGCATCCAGGTCTTGTTCGGCAACAAAAAGGTAGCCGCCTTGTGGAGACAGCAAAGGGTAGCCGGCAAGAGAATATTCATGGCCGTTTCTCAAGTCGAGCAAAATATAGGAATGTGCTTCCCAGAGCTGTTGATGAATCAGTAGCAGGTTATCAGTTATTTGATCAATTGCAGAGTAGGCTATATTTTCTGCGGGATTATTAGCGGGAAGGATGTCTGTGTACGTCAGTGATTTTCCGCTATTCAGGGCTATAGTCAGGTGCCTTGGTTGCGTTCGCTGGATATGGTCGACCTGATTACTCAATCCACTTTCGATTGACCTTGCACAGTCTAAGGAGTTGTGAATGTCAGGACATTCAAATTTATCTTCAAACACACTGAAATGCAGGCCCAGGCAATAATTGGGAACTACTACTAAAGCTGACAAGGTAACGAATATCAGCGGATTTCTCAGCCCCAGCTTAAACGAGAACTTCATCCTCATAAGTGCCCTGTAGATGCTCTAGCCAGTGATTTTGTGCCGCGCACTGAATAGTGCCACACACCCGCGAACTTCTATTTTGTACTCCTTAAATCGACTGGCAAGGAATGTATTGAGGTCCTCTTCACAATCCTGAGTATTAGAAAATATCCCTTTCTTATTGTAGATAGCCATTAATTTCTTGGCAGCTCCACTTTTCGGTACGCCTTCGGACAGGATGGTGGAACCAAATACGGTGCCTGAATCCGATAGCAGGGTTGCGACATTATCCAGCGCAACCAGTTTTTCTGATAGCTTGCCGGGAAGGCAGTGAAATAGGTAATTTAAGGAGATTGAATCAAAAACTTCAGTCTCTAAAGTAATTTTATCCAGGACATTGCAGCGGAACTGTGTTGGATTATACCGGGCCACTCTTTGCGCTGAGATATCCAGGCTGTTTTGATTCAGGTCCATCAGGGCGAGGCGGACTTTGTCGGAGGGGAAATGGCACTTGTCCATAAAATAGCCCGTTCCAACACCTACATCCAAGTGGTTGGAGGATATATTTCGATTGAAGTGCTCTAGTATTCCAGGAGTTGGGCACTTCCAAATAAAGCGGTTTGATATGCCCAGAACCCACATATCATAAAGCCAAAGTACGGGTTTGGAATAGACAGCTTGGCCTTGTTCGACCTCTTTAGTGATTGTCACTTCAATCTCCAATGTATGACTGTTGTGCGGCTTTACCAATAAAGGAGAGGGGATGTATCTACAGTGTATTTCGAGAGTATTGTTTTCACTCTCTTCAGCCCCAGTAGCAAGCCGCTTATTATTGTTCTATGGTACCACCTAATGTGGTGCTAAACAGCTGAGTGTTTCACAGAGGATCTCTAATCGCTGCAGAGTTCTTTAGTGGCACATTCTCACTCATCAAACAGGCTAAAGTCATACTCCTGCAAGCGCTCTTGTGCAAAGTTCAAAAACACGTCAATTTTCTTTGAATCTTTTCGCTTTACTTTATAGATAGCGCCTACAGTTTTATCTTTTCGCTCCAAGTCAGGGAGTACCTCTACCAGTCGCCCCTTTTTGATATCCCGTTGGCAAAAATAGGAGGGAAGCTTGGCAATGCCATTCCCGTTTAATGCGGCTGCTCGGGTATGGAAAGTTTTGTTGGATATTAAATTTCCATTGAATTGATAGAACTTCCCATCAATTGACCAGCCATCTTCCAGGCCGTCAAGGCGGGTTAGCATGATGTTGTGTTGGCTGAGCTCGGCAATGGATTTGGGGCAGCCGTGTTCTTCCAGATAGGTCGGCGCGGCAATAAAAATAGGGCGGATACTAAATAGGGGCTGGGCGTAAAACTGGCAATCGGGCAGGGTTTCCCAGACGCGAAAAGCAATGTCGATATCGTCCTCGATTAAATCCAGGTGATAGGGGCTGAAGATAAGCTCCAAGCTGAAATCGGGGAATGCTTTCTGAAAATCATTGCAGATATGACTGAATACTTTTAAGCCGAGGGTTTCCGGAAAAGTGATTTTTAATTTTCCTCGGGTGAGCGTTGCCGCCTCTGCAATCTGGTCTTCCAGCTCGGTGAATGAGCTGATTATTTTTTGCCCTTTCTGGTAAGCAATCCTTCCGGCGTCTGTGACAGCGATTGCCCGGGTGGTGCGATTGAGTAATACCTGGCCAAGGGCCTGTTCAAGTTGGGCGAGAGTCTTGCTCACGGTGGGCGTAGACAGGCCCAAGTGCTTGGCAGCTTTGCTTAAGGAACCGTGATCAACAACACTACAAAAAACGTTGATCAAATGGTATTTGTCGTACTCTCTACGCACAGACTGTTTCCTTAAAGCTAAAAGATCTTTTCAATATATCCCCTTTGTTAAATTAAAGTAAATAGTAAACTGCTTCCCCATACTAATCGACCAGGGAGATAAGGCTATGAATCCGTTAACTTGTCATTGTGGAGCGATTCATTTCAACAAGCTTATAGATGCCCTGTTTGTACCAGCGGGCCAAAGGGGGCACGCTGATACTGAAGTCGCTATCCATATCAGCGATCCTGAAAAGTCACTGCGCAAATATCACTTTAAAGAGGGGGCTTTGCGGGAGAAAGCATTCTGCAAGCACTGCGGTGCGGAAATCTATGCGATCAATCGTAGCGGCGAGGTAGTGCACAACCCATCATCAGAGGCAGCCTCTCGGCCGAACTATGCCGGTGTCCTTAATTACGGCTTTTAACTAGGGAGCCTCCGAATAACTCAGTGATACCTCTGGCATGCAGAGCGTTTCACAATCAAGGCGCGGCTTCGCAGGAATGTCTAGACCTTTCAAGAAGTCGTAACGCGGAGTGTGAATCGCTCTGCAAGCCCCGAAGGGCGGGCCTTGAAGGCCACAGCTGCTGCGTTGCAGCTCTTGCAAAGGGCTACGGCCATTCGCGGCGAGCTGCGCCTAACATCTGCAGCCTTCAAGGCCCGCAGAGGCATTACGGAGTTATTCGGAGGCTCCCTAGCGGCACCTACTGATTGTGCAGTTTTGTCAGTAGATGCCTGCCGGCTTGCTATCCAGAGGCTCCTTAGGCCTGAGTGGTTAAGTACTTCAGAATATCGACAACCTGTGCGGGGGTCTGTGCCCAGGCCTGGGCGGCACCGTCCACTTCCTTGAGTGCGTGCACCAAGGATTCATCGTGAAGTGTGATATAGGACTTGCCTAAGGCTGCACAAAAGCCGGCATCAAATGCGGCGTTCCATTGTTTGTATTTCTCGCCAAATCGAATCACCGCCAAATCACAGTTTTCAATCAGGTGCTTGATTCGGATTGCGTTAACTTTGGCAGATTTGTGATCCCGCCAGAAAGCGTTCTGCTCCTCACCCAGGCCATCACCAGCGGCATCGCTGGCATCGTGGTTGGTGACTGCGGAAGAGAAGGAGATATCCAGCCCTTCTTTTTGGCAACCTTCGATAATTTGCGCACGCCAATCGGAGTGGATTTCGCCGGAGAGGTAAACTTTAAGCTTCATTGAGTGGCCCTTTAGAACTGGAGACTAATATGCAATTTAGAGTCACATACTAGCACTTGGAAGCTTTGAAATCCGGTAGTTGTTCCAGTTGGGAGGGACCTGAGAGAGATCAAATGGACACAGGCCCTGTGCGGGCAGGGCCTGTAAGGCATTTTATTATAGGACTTGCTGCTCAAACTGGACATCTTTGGGGAATTTCTCTGCGGGCAGGCGGGTTGAGTGCAATTGGGCTACTAGCCACTTGCCATCGATTTTCTTAACAATGGCGCTTTCCAACCACACCGCTTCTTTATTGCCATCCTCGGATTTAAAAATGGACTTGGTCCAGTAGTTGATGGTCAGCAGGTTCTCACGCTCTTCAAAATTGATAATGCTGAAGTAGTTGATTCTTTCCAGCTTTGAGGGCTTGGGCTTCATTACGGCGATAAGGTCTTCAATATCCCAGACTTCACCGTGCTCAAGGAGTATAAAATCGTCGCTGACACCGTCTCGCATAGCCTGGTGGTCCAGGTTTGAAAGCGCAGCAAACAGCCCGTCTATCGTTTTAAAACCCTCGGGTTTCTCTACCGCTTGTGCGTTGATTGCGATCAAGGTAAGTAGTATTGCAAAAAATGATCTGATCACAGGAGTACCTCTGTGGTTATTTTTTAGGGGTGTGAAAAAGGGGGGTATTTTAGCCGAGTCGGCCCTAGTTGAATTACTTCGACAGCAACCTCGAAAGCAACTTGGATTGCGCCGCAGTGACTGAAAGTCGTTTCTTAGGGATTAGGCCTATTCTAGCAGGGATTACTCAGCTGAGGCTGTGAGCCGATAGGCCTTTCAATAACTGTTGGGCTTTTTTCCCGATATATCTCCCTTGCTCCGTGGACCTTAGGGTTTGGTTACTCCATTGTACCCCGTGCCAGAGAATACAAAGGTAACCGTAGATCAGCTGCCATAACCCCAAGCGCTGATTGTCTTCAGGTGACACAGTGCGATTAAGATAGCACTCCAGTAAACTATTTTGCTCTCGCTGATTCAAGTTGTGTTCCTCTACCAAAACAGCGAGGTCATAGAATTTATCCCCCATTGCTGAGTACTCCCAGTCGATAGCGTATAGCTTGTCAGAGGGAGCCCAGATCAGGTTGCCAACCGTTAGATCGTTGTGGCACAGGCAAATTTCGTCGCCCATCCGATAAGCAGCATCAATTAATTGCGGAAGCTTCTCTTGCAGTGTGTCGAGCAAGTGGAAATAACTGGCTCGCTTGTCGATAAACTGCCGATAACTAGAGATTTTCTCACTGATGTTTAATTGGGCATCAATTGCAGGGGAACCGTGTATACGGCGCAGCAGATCGGCAAGTTTTTCCAAACTGTGGGCGACATTTTTATCCCAGGGAGTGCCTTCGATATAGCGGGTCACCAGATATCGGTAATTTGGATCACAGTAAACCAAAGGGGCACAACTATCGGAATATGTGGCAGCTTGCAGCGCCTGCTGTTCAGCAGCCCTGTCGAGATTGAGCTGATCGCTGATGCTGGAGTTTATCCGCAGCACCATCAGCTGATCGGCGGACTCAACCAGAAAGGCGTTATTGGTCAGCCCCCCAGCCAGGGCCCTGACCACCGTGGGCCGGGCCTTGCTCCAATGATGCCAATCGTTGGGGATAATGTTGCTCAAGTCCTGGTTCATATCAGTTGGTCACTATGCCGCTGCCATTGTTTGAGGAGCGCTAGCGGTTTGTAGTTTCTCTTTTCGGTAAATGGCTAACCACTGGAAATAGCCAATCACAACCAGCACCAGGTACAGCATAAACAATACGGCAGTAAGGTAGAGTTCTCTGTCCAGGTAGAGGTAGATTGAAGCTCCGTCTACGACAATCCAGTAAAGCCAGTTCTCCAGTACCTTCCGGGTGACCATATAGGTGGTGACGATTGCCCCCAGAGTCGTGAATGAATCCAGGTAGGGGAGGGCGGCACTGGTGTTGCGATCCAGCAGGTAGCCGATCAGTAACGTCAGTATCAGGGTAGCGCCAATAACTATCGAGTGGGTTTTTCCGCTCCAGCGGTGGATTTTTAAATCGTCTTGCCGGTTGCGGTGATTTCTCCATTGCCACCAGCCATAAATTGCCATGAGCAGATAGAAAACCTGCAGTGCAGACTCCATTAACAGGCTGACATCCCAAAACAGAAAAAGATAGATCGCCGTACTGACAAACGCGGCATACCAGCAGCTGATTTTCTCCCTCATGGCCAGAAGCAAATAAGCCAGAGCCAGTATTACAGCGGCTACCTCCCAGAGGGACATGGCCGCAACCGAAGCGCTGATTGCGGTGCTGATATCCTGGTCAAACATGCGCTTCTCCCGGGGCCAGGTCGCCGTCAATAAACTTGCATACAAAAATGGCGCGGCCAAACTGTTCGTAGGATTTGCGCATTTCCAACTTGAGCACATCCATCAATAGATCGTAATTCCCAAACACCTGAGTACTCATTGTATTGGTGATTACCTTGAGTTCTGGATGGCTGTTTAATTGTGCGATAAACGCTTGAATAGCCGGGATGTACTCGTCCTTTAACGGATACATACTGATTTCGACAGAGAGCTGCATAATTTCCCTCTTGATAGAGAGTTCTGGAGCAGCGAAGCGCTGCCCCAAAGCCACTGAGTGATTAGAAGGTGTAGGTGCCTGTTATCCCGGCAATCCGGGGCTCACCATATTGATAGTAGGGCTCGGGTGAGTAGCCATTGGCCGGGTTATTGCCACCCTGGTTGCTGAAGTAGAACCCACGCACATAGTAATCTTCGTCAGTCAGGTTTCTTCCCCACAGGGCAACATCCCAGTTATCTCCCTGGTAGGTCAGGCGAGCATTAACCAGCTCGTAGGCTGTGGATTTTTCGTCGTGGCTATTTGAGAAGTAGAATTCGTCTTTGCCCTCAAGCTCCAATCGCAAGATCAGGTTTGGAAGCAGATCGATTTCTGTACCGGTAAAGAACTGGTAGTTGGGGGCGTGAGCGACATCGCGGCCATCCAGATCGACAGCGGCCAAACTGACCTCGGCGCTGTCATCGCGGGCATCGACATGGGAGCTGCTCTCGTAGCCTTCGAATTCGGCATTCAACCAGCCGGCTGAGGCGAAAAAGCGTAGGGTATCGGTAGCCTGATAGTTCAATTCTACTTCGAGACCCACTGTATTTCCGCCAGCAGCATTGGCAAGGTAGTCACTAAATGATTTTTCGTCAGAGTCAAAAATAGAAACCTTGGCCTGAACGTCATCCCGGTCCTGGTAGAAAGCGGCAGCCTGGGCTTGCAAACGATTCTCCAGCCAGCTGCCTTTAATACCTAATTCATAGTTGATCATATGTTCGGTATCGAACTCGAACATGTCACTGTTGATCTCAGGGTTGATTGTTGATTCTGAGATGATTCTGCCGTTTACACCGCCGGCTTTGTAGCCCCGGGAAACCGTAGCGTAGAGCAGGGTGTTGTCGGTGTAATGGTATTGCAGGGAGATATTGCCGCCCCACAGGTTTTCTCCATTATCTGCATCGATGTTATAGGAATCTGAGTAATCGGCCTCGCGTCTTTCCAGTCTCAGACCGGTGATCAAGTTGATCGCTGGGGTGATTTCTGTAGAGAGCTGGCCGTAGATGGCAGAGTTTTCAGTATCAAAAGTGCTGCGGAAGCTCTGGTTGCGATTCAGGTCCTCGCGCTCCGTGCGGCCGTAAAGGCCCATTACCCAGTGGCTGCGATCCCAGAATAACTTGGACTCTTCGGTAGAGAGTGCGCGAAGGTCAATACTGATATTGTCTTTATCGCGCTGGTAATTATCCGTGGAACTGTATTCCCAGGAATGAAAGCCGATATAGCTCCAATCCTCATCGTAGCCATATTCTGTATCTGAATCGGCGAGGCTGAGGGTGCCTTCTAGGGTAAAGTTCTCGTTGCCAGACCATTGAGCAGTCAATGCGCCGGCAAAGGTTTCCTGGCGATCCCAGCCGGGCTGGTCAGATTGGGTTTCGCGAGTGTTATAGAGAGAGAAAGCATCGTAGCCGTTATCAACGTCGATATAGAAGAGGGTAACGCCCAGCTTTAAATCGTCGGACGGGGAGTAGGCCAGCTTACCGCGCAGTACAGACTCATCAATATTGCTGGTGTCATCTCGGTTGAGATACACATTCTCGGTATAGCCGTCGGATTTGCGTTTGCTGGCAGCCAGTCGATAGCCAAGAGCATCGCTCAAAGAACCACTGGTAGCTGCGGACAGACTCTGTCCATTGTACTCACTCAGCTCGGCGGACACCTTGGTGGTCGACTCACTGGTGGGCGCTGCACTGGTCATGTTGATCAGGCCGGCCAGGGCATTAGCGCCGTACACCGTGCCCTGTGGGCCCCGCAGGATTTCCACTTGATCGATATCCAGGGTGCTGGCTGCGAGCCCCAGGCCAGTAAAGTCGATACCGTCGATGATCAGGCCAACTGAGGGGTTTACTGGATCGATAAACTGGCTGCGCTCACCAATGCCGCGAATCTGTACAAATCGTCCCCTGGAGGCGCCAGACGAAAAATTCACATTGGGCGCCATGTTCAAAAGCTGGTCCAGGTTGGCCGCGCCCCGCGCATCGATCGCGCTTTCATCCAGTACGGTAACACTGGAAGGTAGCTCCAAAAGGTTGGTTTCCCGTAGCTGTGCCGTAACCACCACTTCCTCAAGCCCGGTTTCTGCGGTATTAGCGGTGGCGATACCGGCGAACAGGCTGCTGGCAAGGCTGACAGACCAGGCAATAGGGTGGGTGGGAAACTGTTTTTTCATGGTTCTCTCTCGAATAACGGCAGTGAAAGAGACCCGGAGTGCGACGTGGGGAGGTTTTGCTTTGTCTACCTATTCCTACGCCGGTATTAACCGGATCAGGTTCAAGGGTTTGTCGCGACAGACCAATTTGATCCCCGGACATCTCAGGCAAGGCCACCCCTTAGGTTTTGCGGGCGCGATGATAGCAGAAACTGGGGTATAAAGTGGTAAAAGCAAGGAAGGGAAAGCGCTTATGGATCAGGTATCTTACTTCAGTGGCAAGACGGCACTGATTACCGGTGGTGCTTCTGGAATCGGTGCGGCCTTGGCCTGTCGACTGGCAGCACTTGGGGCTCAAGCCATTATCGCGGATATCCAGCAGGACCTCGCTACGCAGGTTGTCAGCCAAATACAGGAGTCCGGTGGGAGAGCATCGTTTGTTCACTTGGATGTTCGTAACTTTGATCAATTTTTTCAGGTCATTAGTGAAATATCTCCGTTAGATTTCCTTTTTAACAATGCTGGTATAGGGGTGGGTGGATATTTTTCCGATCATAATCTTGAAGATTGGAAAGTGGCGATTGATATCAATTTGTTTGGCGTTATTCATGGGCTCCAATGTGGTTTCCAGGTTATGAAGCGTCAAGGCTCTGGCCATATTATCAATACTGCCTCAATGGCGGCTTTAGTTCCGTCGCCAGCAATGGCCGCCTACTCAGCCTCCAAGAGTGCTGTGGTGGCAATATCAAAGGCTATTCGCCCTGAAGCTGAGTCCTGCGGTGTTCGAGTGAGTGTTTTGTGTCCCGGGGCAGTATCAACGCCGATTTTGCAGGGAGGTGGCGTCAATGGGCGGATGCCAACCCCCATTCCTCCTCAACAGCAGGCAGAAATGTTCGAGCCTCTGGGGCCAATATCTGCTGATGCTTTTGCAGAAAAGGCTTTGTCTCAAATTGCAAAGAACAAAGAAATTATTGTTGTGCCAGCAAAACTTAAGTTGCTGTGGTGGCTGGAAAGATTGTTTCCCTCTTTGCTGTGTCGCCTTTCCTTTAAACAGATGGAAAAAATACTTCAGCCGTTGGGAATAAAATAATTGTATCTTTGGAAAGGCGGAGTAAATTGGGAAATGATAATGTCCTGTGACCACTGTGGTGAAGTTTGGGAGTTTTCTGCTAAGACCCTGTCGAATATTCAAGGGATAGCACGGGATTTTCCTGAGGGGCGCATTACTGCAAGCTTAGTAAAGGCGCAGAGAAGGGAACTTAAGCTGCCCATGCTCTACAGCAAAAATTTTGCTAATCATTTGACTATGAGAGAAGGTTGCTGTTTTTACTGCCAGGAGCCCCTGGGCATAGAAGAGGCGTTTATAAAACACTGTCGGGGCTGTGGAGCCTTGAATTTGGATCGCAGATTCGCTTAATGGAGAGCAGCTAATTTAGAAGCACCCGGCGTGCCAAATTATCAGCATGCCGGGGTGGTGTAGGGGAATAACGGAAGCGATTACTTCTTCACCAACAATAACCCTGTTTCAGTATGGTCGGTATAAGGGAACTGATCGAAGAGCGCGAAGCGCTCAATGCGATGGGTTTTGGTCAGCGACTCCAGGTTTTCCAATTGGGTTTCCGGATTGCAGGAGATATACAGGATTCTCGGGAAGCGGGCGACCATCGCACAGGTGTCTTCATCCAAGCCCGCTCGGGGGGGATCAACCAGGACGGTGGAGAAGTCGTAGCTATCCAGATCTATATCCTTAAGGCGGCGAAAGGGGCGTACCTTATCGATGGCCTGGGTAAACTCTTCACTGGATAGACGTACGATATCCAGATTGGTGATCTGGTTGTTGGCGATATTCTCCTGGGCCGAATTTACCGATACCTTGGAGATTTCAGTGGCCAGGACCTTGCGGAATTTCTCGCTGAGCGGGATGGTGAAATTGCCATTGCCACAGTAGAGCTCCAGCAGATCGCTATCACTGTCTCCGCAGGCACTTCTCGCCCACTGGATCATGGAACGACAGATCGCTCCATTGGGTTGGGTAAAGCTGCCTTCCATCTGTTTGTACTGGTAAGTTTTCCCATCGATATCCAGTTTTTCGGTAACGAAGTCACGCTCCAAAACCACTTTTTGCTTGCGCGAGCGCCCCAAAATCGGGAATCCCAGCTGTGCCTGGAGTGCTTTGGCTTCCTGCTCCCAGGTCTCATCCAGTTTCTTGTGGTAGATCAGCGTAATCAGCGCATCACCATTCAGCGTGGTAAGAAACTCGGCGGAGAACAGGCGTTTGCGTAGGACTTCGCTATTATTGACAGCAGCCAGCACCTTCGGCATCAACTGGTTCATCAGCTCAGAGCCGACGGTAAACTCATCGATGATAAAGGGCTTCTTGTACTCACCCTGGCGGTACATGGCGTAATTGGCTACACCTCCCTCATGCCACACCTTGAATTCGGCGCGCAGACGGTAGTGAATGGGCGGGGAGGGGAAGAGTTCCGGCTCCAGGTCAGTGAACTTGCTGTAAGCCTCTTGCAGGCGCTCGGCCTTGTTTTGAAGCTGTTGTGGGTAGTCGTCAGTATTAACGCGGTACAGTGCCATATTACAATGCGGTGTCAGTACAAAAAGCGGGCGCGAATTATATAGGAAACCGTATGGCAATAGGTGAGATAAAAATTCCGGTTCATGGACAGGGGCTTCACGAGTTTACCGGCAGTGTAGTTGATTGGGTCAGTGATCAGGCCCTCGATGAGGGTCTGTGTACACTTTTTATACAGCACACCTCTGCAAGTTTACTGATTCAGGAAAATGCCGACCCCAGTGCGCGCCGTGACCTTGAGAACTGGCTCAATCGACTGGTGCCGGAAAATGACTCGCTTTATACCCATACCCTTGAAGGGCCAGATGATATGCCGGCCCATATCAAATGCAGCCTTACCGCGACCAGCTTGTCCATTCCAGTGCAAAAGGGGCGCTTGATGCTGGGTACCTGGCAGGGGATCTATCTTTGGGAGCACCGCCATCACCACGGGGCTCGGCACGTTATCCTGCATATTTGATTCAATACCGCGCGTTGGTGGCGATAGCTAGATGGCTACGCCAACTGCTTGGCAGTACTGGTCGATCAATGACTGGGTTGTGTGGGCCCTCTCGATAGCCTGGATATGGTCAACTTGATAATCTGGGGTTGTTAAGCTGTAGAAGTCTTCGATCATCTGTACCGCCAGCGATCGCTCTATTGGCACTTGTTGGTGTTCGAACTTATCTGGCGATGCCTGACCTCGGCGAACCACAAATTCTGGCGTATATTCAAGGCTGTAAAAGGCAGCGCTGTCTCTCCAGTCGAGTACAAAGTCGTCTAGCTGGATCAGGCCATATTCAAGACTGCGCTGCTAGATGCGACAGAGATCATCACTTATGACGCCTGTAGCGGGGAACCACTCTGTGAAAGTCTCTGGCCCCCACTACTTGGAAGCGCCCGAAGCGCTAATGGGCGATTGCAGTTCATCTCCGGCCAATAAGCGCTGATCCATACCAGAATTTGGAGGTGCGCTTTGTAGGGGGAGTGAACTTTTAATCACTAATCAATGGAAACCGCGATACCGTTTTTTAAAGAATCAAGCTTCTCATGTAGTCGCATGACTTCAATTTCCAGCTTTAGATTGATCTGGAACGCGGCTTCTTGCTTGAGTCGGTCTTTCTCTGCTTGGCGATTTTGAGACATCATAATTATAGGAGCTTGGAAAGCTGCAAGTGTTGATAGTCCTAAATTCAGCAATATATAGGGGTATGGATCAAAGGCGTTATCGGCCATAAAAAAATAACTGTTGGTAATAATCCATACCGCGATAATCAAAAAGAATAGGCAAATAAAGCTCCAAGACCCTCCGAAACGTGAAACTCTATCAGCAACTCGCTCACCGAAAGTGAGTGACTCAACAAAAGTATCATTGACATTCTCTGCCAAGGTCGTTTGATCGGCGATACTGTTGATGACTCGCTTTTCGGAAGTGCCAAGCTCTTTGATATCCTTTCCCATCAGGGCCTTAGTTAAATTCTGAAAATATTTTTTCATCTCTTCCGCTCCTTTCAGTCAATGGGGAGTCTGTGATCATAAAGTTTTCTGAGGGATCAATCAGAACCCGGCTGCCCATACCCTCACGCCCCAGTAGCATGAGGTAAGACATATCAGATCTGTCTGTCAGCGTAATTTCAATTGGCCATTGCTGGCCAGCCAAATCAAGCTGGGTTTTGACTACATAGCGTTCCTCAGATTTTCCATTAGATGACTTGACACGTCGAACATCAAAAAGTGGCGATTCACAAGCAACTACCTTATCAACATTATGGATATCTGGGTGGATATCAAAGGTGACCCAAGCACGACCATTTTTTTTCAAGCGCCGGATGTTATCCACGTGCAGAGAAGATGTTTTAGCACCAGTGTCCACCCTTACATGTAAATCGGAGATGCTTAATTCTGGTAAATTACAGACCTCTATTGCACCGATTGTAATTTTACTTGTTGATTTCATCTTCAATATCCTTTTTCACTGGCTTATTGCGAGTGATTCTTACGGCCTTTTGAAATACCAATGAATTCGGATAGGTGACTATCGCATTATCTTCATCATGCATAATGACATGAAACAGAGTTATCTCTTTGACTTGTCCAATAACCGTATTGTCTCCATCAATAATCTCCACCCAATTTCCCACTCGATAAGGGAAGAAGAAAAATACAATAATGCTGGCAGTGGCATTACTTAGCAGGGACCACTGGGCAAACAGTGCAACACCTAAAAAAGCCAGAGACGATCCTACCAGTACGCCCACGTCCTCAACACTGCTACCCGTCAGCGCAATGCCAGCTACGACACCAATAAATACCCAAACCAGCTGTATGGATTTGATGACATAATCGATACGGCTTTCATCAATATGGCGTTCAGCACCTACTCGATTAACTAGTATTTTTATTGCCCGATTACCTAGGACCAAGCCGATGACTACAGTTAGCAATATCCCGGCTGTATATAGACTCATAAATTTCTCCTACTACTGCATCTGTCTAATCACTCTACTATTGGCTCAATATCAGGCGAGGACAGTTCAGGGCTTTCTTCAAGTACCACCTGCATTTTTTCAATGATGGAGGCAATGTTTTCGTCACTTTCCGAAAAATAAGCTATGTGGAACATGGCATCACCTTCCTGCGCCAATGGGATGTTCTGCTTACCGATGATAATGCCGGACTTATTTGCAGTGACCTTGGCTAAACTATCTCCGAAAGGTGTACCTATGTCTGCCAGAATATCGCCTTTGGTAACCTGATCGCCCAGCTCTTTTAGAGTGTTCACGAACCCACTGGCAGAAGCGCGTATCCAAGTACTGTTGTTGGCCACAAAGGGCATCACTTTTTTTCGCCTGATCTTGCGCCTTAGCATGCCCAGCTTGCTCAATACATTGATAACACCACGAACTCCGGCCCGAATCGATATTTCATCAAAACGTAATGCTTGACCTGCTTCATAAAGTAAAATCTTTGTCTCCCATTCCACTGCGGCTTGACGCAGTGAACCATCCCTCAGGTTGGCGTTGAGAAGTACTGGTACACCAAATGCCTCTGCTAATGCTCGGGTTTCTGGATCTGATAAATTCGCTCGAACTTGTGGCAGGTTAGAGCGATGGATGGCGCCAGTATGTAGATCAATGCCATAGTCGCAGTGCTGAACCACCTCCTCCAAAAAAATAGAAGCGACCCTTGCAGCCAATGAGCCTTTTTCAGAACCCGGAAAACAGCGGTTCAGATCGCGCCTGTCGGGCATGTAGCGGCTCTGGTTGAGCACGCCATAGACATTCACCATTGGCACCAGAATCAAACTCCCTGTCTTTAGATTCAGGTATTTTGAGTTAATCAGGCGGCGAATGATCTCTATGCCATTCAGCTCATCGCCATGCACTGCGGCTGAAACGAATAGCGTTGGTCCCGGTTTTTTTGCGCGCACGACGTGAATAGGGATAAAAATATCCGTATCGGTGTACAGATTTGCTACCGGTATTTCTAAGCGCCTTGATTGGCCGGGGAGGATGTCCACTCCGGCAATCGTCAACTTATTGTCTTGCATCAGCCTTTCCCTCGGGTGCGGGTGTGATTGGGCTTGGCTTTGGCTTCGATAAACTCATAGATCATACCGGCGACATCCTTGTTGGTTGCTGTTTCTATACCCTCCAGCCCAGGAGAAGAGTTGACTTCCATCACCACCGGCCCGTTCTTGGATTGCAAAATGTCTACGCCACACACACTCAAGCCCATAACTTTGGCGGCATTTACCGCCGTAGTGCGCTCTTCTTTGGTCAGGCGCACCAGCTTTGCTGAGCCTCCGCGATGCAGGTTAGATCGGAATTCCCCCTCCGCTCCTTGCCGCTTCATGGCTGCAACTACCTTGCCCCCAACAACCAAGCAGCGGATATCGGTGCCTCCGGCCTCCTTGATAAACTCTTGCACCAATATGTTGGCTTTTAGCCCCATAAAGGCTTCGACAATGCTTTCGGCAGCCTTGTTGGTTTCAGCCAGCACCACCCCGATACCTTGGGTACCTTCCAGCAGTTTGATCACAACAGGGGCACCCCCCACATTTCTGATCAAATCCTTAATATTGTCGGGTTTGCTCGCGAATCCAGTTCTGGGCAAACCCACATCCTTGCGAGACAACAGTTGCAGCGAGCGAAGCTTGTCTCGAGAGCGGCTAATAGCTACAGATTCGTTGACACAGAAAGTGCCCATCATCTCAAACTGACGTACAACAGCCGTGCCATAGAACGTGATTGAAGCGCCTATTCGAGGAATGACGGCATCGTAATAAGGTAATTCTTCACCGTGATAGCGAACGGTCGGGCGGCTTCGGGTAATGTCCATGTAGCAGTGCAGCGTGTCGATAACGTCCACTTGATGGCCACGAGCCTCTCCGGCTTCTTTCAAGCGGCGAGTGGAATACAACCCTGGGCCCCGGGACAAAATAGCGATTCTCATGAGCAGTTCTCCTAGGGCTAAAATGGACACATTTAGCCAAATGTTTCAACTTTGATAAATATTACTGGTTGTTGATTTTGTTACTTAAATCGGCTTATATCCTACAAATACATAGCCTCAGATCTGGCGGCGATCTTACGTCCTCCCAGAACCCTGGGTAAAACGAGTTATTTTTTTGTTTTCGATAAAATATTTTGATTGAAGTGGTATGAATACAGACCTTTTGCGCACTTTTTTGGAGGTTGCAAAGACCCGTCACTTTGGTCGGGCTGCTGAGAACCTGTTTTTGACCCAATCAGCGGTCAGTTTTCGGATCAAACAACTGGAAGATGTAGTTGGGGTGAAACTGTTTACCCGCGAGCGCAACAATATACTGCTCACCCCAAGTGGTGAGCGGTTGTTACCTCACGCGGAAAACTTACTAGCGGGCTGGCAGGCCGCGCTACAGGATGTAGGTGTAGCCGACCAGAAGTGCTTGCAAATATCGATTGGAGGGACATCAAATTTGTGGGATACCTTCTTGCAGTCCCTTCTTCCGCAAATGGCTGGGGCATTTCCGGGCCTCTATTTGCGTACCGAGATTAACCCTCAGCGAGAATTGACAAGGGCACTCCTCAGTGGTCGATTAGATATTGCGGTACTTTTCGATCCACCCAAGGTATCGGAGCTGAGAACCAGCCCAATAGGTGAGATGGAACTGATGTTTGTCTCTAGCGAAAATGTCTCCTGTGCGGAGGATATTGAGCGCCTAGGTTATATCTTTGTAGACTGGGGGACAGCGTTTAACTTACAGCATGCCAAGTTCTTTGATCAGGCTATTGCGCCAGTACTGCACACAGGACAGAGCCACATAGCACTAGAGTTCTTGTTAACGCATGGTGGAGCTGCATTCCTGCCCAGCAATCTAATTGAACCTCTGCTTGCAGAGCGCAAGCTGTTTGAAGTGAAGCATGTTCATCGTGCCAGCCGCAGTATTTTTGCAGTCTTTAATGAGGAAAGTGAAAACAATAAGGCCTTTATGCCAGTGGTTGAGTTTTTAACCCAGCGTGCGGCCAAAACGTTATCAGTCTAGGTAAAAAATTTTCGTCAGGCTGAGTTCTTTTCGTTTTACAGCAGGGGGAGTTCCCCCAGTATTTGTTTGCCAGCATATATGGTACGACGGTTAGTTATGACCACAGGTTTCAATATTGTCGTCGACATGGCCAAGAGAGCAAGCTCGATAGCCATTAGTGGCAATAGTTAGACAGCTACGCCAACTGCCAGGCAGTACTGGTCGATTAATGACTGGGTTGCGTGGGCCCTCTCGATAGCCTGGATACGGTCAACTTGATTATCTGGGGTTGTTAAGTGGCAGAAGTCTTCGATCATCTGTACCGCCTGCGATCGCTCTATTGGCACTTGCTGGTGCTCGAACTCGTCTGGGGATGCCTCCCCCCGGCGAATCACAAATTCTGGCGTATATTCAGGGTTGTAAAAGACTGCGCTGTCTCTCCAGTCGAGCACAAAGTTATCCAGTTGGATCAGGCCGTTTTCACCCAGAATATCCAGGTCCATTTGCCAAACGCCTGAGTCATAGCCGAAGTCAAAAGTTGAAGTTTGTCCGCTGGCAAATTCAATCAGGCCCGCACCGCTAAGAATGGTCTTTGTTTCTGAGTCCCGCTTTATCGCTCCTGAAACTGTCTTTATTGCTCCTGTAGGGCGCATATATTCGACGATTGCACGCATGTTGTACCAGCCGATATCCCCGATTGCGCCAGTGGGTTCTTTGTGTGAATCAAAGCGAATATTGTTGCGGTCCATCATCGAGACAAAAAAGGCGCTGTGAATTCTATTAACCGGGCCCAGATTCTTTTTTTGTTGCTGAATGATTTTGGCCGTGCGGGGGTGGTGGGTGAAATGTGTGGCATCCATAAATGCCAACCCTTCAGACTGAGCCCGAGCGGCAATTTTGTCGACCGAGGCAGTATTGAGAAAAGGTTTTTCGCAGAGAAGATGCTTATGGTTGGCCAGTGCCGCGAAGCAGATTTCCTCGCGGCTGGTGGTGGGGCTAGCCACGTAAATGGCATCCGAATCTTCCGCCTCTACCAGTGACCTCCAATCCGGGTAGACATTGGGAATCCCGTGTTCGTGGGCGAACTCTTTGGCTCCTGAATGCCGCCTGCTGGCGACGGAGGAAAGGCTTGCGCTGTCAGCCTGGCTGATGGCTCGGGCGGTAAAGTCAGCAATTTTTCCTGTGCCAATAATTCCGAAGCGTATGTTTACCATTGATGATTGCCTTGAGATGGGGGCGAGAGCAATTGAGCGCCGGTCTAGTGATGTTTAGAGTAAATTATAGGAGGCGCTTTTGCAGAAACCTTCAGTGATAATGCTGGAGAAAACAAAGTTGTAGCAGTTCGTTTGAATGAAAGGGGGAGCTTAAAAAAACTGAACCAGTTTAGATAAGTCGATAGTTTCACCTTGGGCAGCGATTAAGGCACCCACTCATCGCCTGCAAGCGATAGTAAACATTTGGGTTGTTAATCGGTGAATACTGTGCGAATACACTATTGATTTGATGTGTAATCAGAATCTTTGGCGATATTGGCACAAATGGGGTTGAGATCTACATCGGCCATGCAGGAAGTGAGGACTCTTATTGCAAAGCCGGGGATTTTATCTGACCGCTCGCAAAAGCGGTCTGTACACTTATCTTCAGTATTAGCCTGGCGAGCGATAGAGTCATTTAAGCAGCGCATAAACCAGCTAATATCTGTTAGGCGTTTCCGCCATATTGAAGTGATTTCTTTTAGTGTGTTCAGCTCACGGCAGTCAAGGGTATCGCCTTTAAGGTAGCGCTGAGCCAAACTAGAGGCTTTGAATATTTTTTGCCAGCGAGTAATCACCTCCAATAGAGACCACTTATCAGCAGTTTTGTGTCAATGTAGAGTACCACATGGTAGTGATTACTCATTACTGCATAAGCGACAATATCCAGGGCAAAACCTCAGCTAACTTATGCATACGATTTTCGACCCACTCACGCCGATAATCATAATCTTTCCCAGATACAGTATCCCGACCACAAAGGAATGCTCGCCGTATACAGCGGGATACGCAGTGGTAATAAGGTGTTGCCTCAAGAGATATCTGGGTTCTTCGCGGTAGAGTCATTGATTGCACGCGCATTGGCATGTATGAATATCCAGTATTTTGTGGGTTTGCGCTCTTTTGTCAATAAGGTTGACGGGTTATACTTCTTATTTGGTGGGTGTCCAGAATTTGTTGGGATTGAGTTTAAGTCCTGGCGTAAGAAAAAAGGTTTTAAAGAAAAGGTTGCTATCGAAAAAATTGAACCCTGAACCCTGAACCCTGAACCCTGAACCCTGAACCCTGAACCCTGAACCCTGAACCCTGAACCCTGAACCCTGAACCCTGAACCCTGAACCCTGAACCCTGGAATCTGGCAATCGAAGTCAGTGATCAATATCCTCACGCTCATAAGCGACATTTTTTGGATTATGTGGCGACACAGGGAAAGTTGAGGAGCGAATGGCTCCAAACCGTACCTATTACACGTGGGGGCTATAGGATAGATCGCGCAGAAAATTTAAGACTACGTGCTGCTACCAATCGCACCTGGATACAAACCTGGAAACAGTACGATAAAGCTCGAGAGTATCAGCCACTTGAGAGAGATAAAAATGGTAAGTGGCATTGGTCAACTAAGATAGTGTCGACTTATCGTAATATACCCTGGATTGATGAGGAAGGAATTGTTACGGACTAACAGATTAAGGCAAGCGGATTTGATAATGTTCAAGGCTTTTTAACCCAAGCTCCAGGTAAAATGAAAGCGGATGCCTTTGAGACCACTGTTGGATACGAAAAATCAAAGCATGAGAATAATTATGTGGATAAACAGGTGGGCAAAAATAAAAGTACCGTAGCGCCATTCACGCTAATGAATATGCTGACTATTGAGGTGGGTGCGGATAAAGCCAAAGACGTAGCAAAGAAATTGTCAGAACAAGTTGCTAATAGTGAGTTTGCTAATTATTAAAATGCAGGCGAGATGTCGAGAGCAGAGATAGAGGCATTACGGAAGAACGTGCAAGACAAAGTCATCGATCAGATGGGGGCTGTCGGCGATGTTTTGCAGGGTATTGATGAGGTTACTCCGGGTTGGTGGTTGGAGATTGAAGACGATGTGCAAAGTCGTTTGGCTGGTGCTATTGGTGATGATGCTCGAGAGGCTCTAGTGAACTTTGAAATTCATGAGCCATTTGATGATCTGTTTTGTGAGGAAATAGTGGAATGAAGCCAGGTTATGATCAAAGTTATCAAAAAGACTGTGAAGTTTATGGTCAGTTCCAGTATTTATGGAAAACCGATGACCCACAATGGATAGAAAAGCGTAAAGAAAATTGGCGTCGCTATGTTGAAGTGACGGGAGGCTCTCCGCTGAACAAGTACTTAGGAGAGTTTTATGTGTTTGGCAAGGAGCCAGTCAGTTTTTTAGAGGATGAAGATACTGGTGAGCGTGAAATAATTAAGTTTGAGTTCAAGCATCGTATTTCTTACATGCCATTTGAGGCAGTTGATCAGGTGCAAAAGTTTTGGAGTGAGGCCGTTACAAAACGCTATGCGCGCGAACAACAGCATGGTGCTGCACGTTATGTTTCAGGTTGTCTGGATGGCTTTCCTGAGCGGGATAAAATGGTAAAAATAGTGGCTGAGGCTCTATTCAATAAAGATTATTTTATGCTGAAAAATTCTCAGCAAAGAGCGATTACCGTTAGTCCATTGGGGTTTATGGTTGGTTTTACTCGAGTCTGGGAGGTTGCTGATGAATTTAAGTATAAATGGAGTTACAGTTGTTTTACCTTTGATTATTTTATGGATTGCGTGCGCTATTGCGACTTGCACGATTTAGTCAAGGCGCCTGTTCACAAAAATGCCTTGTCGGATATGTACAAAGTTTTGTTGCGGCTCGATGATACGGAGTTAAGTCCATATCGATTAGAGCTTAAACGGAAGTTAATTGCCGTAGCTAAAGCTGATGATGCCCCTTCACTATTAGCTGAAGCTTTGGAAAACGCAATAAGCGATCAGGAAGAATGAGCTTAGCTATTACTTTTTTGCTACATGCGGACGATGATAAAATCATCGAAGCTCTGAGTTCACTATTACCATCAAAAGGTCGCCCAGCATTTTCTGAAGATGTGAAGCCGGGCTGGAAGCGGATTTTTCAATTAGTTGAGCTTTTATTTCCACCTGATAAATTGGTGAGAGAAAAAAATTATTTATGGCTGGAATGGTTTGAGGCTCCATATTCCTTATTATCATTGAAAAAGAACTTGGAGAAAATGGGTGCTTCTATAGTTTTTATGCATACTGCAGAAGATCCGTTAATAGAAGACGCTAGCTCAGGGGAGGATTCTAGGCTAGGCTATTTTTACTTGCAAACAGAAAGTGAAATGCAACGCTTGACAGCTGACAATATGTCAGACTTACTTCCGCTCAGTAATCTAAAATGGCTGGATGACACTGATAAGAATATTGAGCAAATTATCTGTTACCTCATAGCCAATTGAAATGTTTTGGACGCCCAGTGCGCCGAGATAAATCGGCAAAAGATTGGAGGTGAAAGCCCTCTACCCGGTAAGGTTTAGCAAACCGCTGGGGCCCCGAGTCATGGGCGTTGTCCGGTAGCGGCCAGGGTTAAGCGTTGACAGGGGAAGGTGCAGGCTCAGTATTACTAAGAATTATTCTGGACACCCAGTGCGCCGAGATAAATCGGCAAAAGATTGGAGGTGAAAGCCCTCTACCCGGTAAGGTTTAGCAAACCGCTGGGACCCCGAGTCATGGGCGCTGTCCGGTAACGGCCAGGGTTAAGCGTTGACAGGGGAAGGTACAGGCTCAGTATTGAGCTCCGAAAACAAGATTTGAGATCGCCGACCTTGTTGGGTGATGGGGAAGGCAACAGAGGTAGATACGTTTCTTGCGAGTATCTACATCGGTCTCCGGAGTCAATTGACCTGATGCATGTACTGATGTCTTTTGCGCGGAACTCGGGAGATCCTGTAGGTGATTCGTGCGTGTCCCGCACGGGTCGGGTCCGGCGAAGCCAGTTAGGCAAAGGCCGGGCATTTACGCCTTCAGGAAGTCAGATAGATCCATAGTAGTGAAGAACCCGGTGAACAAAGTGCTAACTAATAAAGTGCCACATGGCGGAGCCGGTGGAGCGAAGGGATCTAACGATAAGAAATGGCGTTCTGTGCCGGATCTGACTGCGACTCAGAGCGCAGCCGCAGGGTCGTCGGGGCTGGAGCGTCTACACACTCGTGCAAAAGCACAGCGCAAAGAACGGTTCACTAACTTATTCCACCATCTCACCCCGCGACTATTGGCCGAAGCTTATAAAAGCATCAGCCGCAAAGAAACTCGCGGCCTTGATGGAGAAAGCTGGAGCGACTTCGGTAATAACCTACGGGAACGCATCCTGGATCTCCACACACGCCTCCATCGCCAATGCTATCGACCACAAGCAGTCTGCCGTATTTGGTTGCCTAAAGCCGACGGGAGCCAACGCCCCATCGGGATTACAGCAGTCGAAGATAAGGTAGTTCAGCAAGCGCTGGTATGGGTATTAGAGGCCATTTACGAGGCGGACTTTCTCGGTTTCAGTTATGGTTTTCGCCCGGGTCGCGACCAGCATCGCGCGCTCGACGCGATTGCTGTAGCTATCGAGCAGAAGCCCGTGAGCTGGATACTGGATGCAGATATCAGCCAGTTCTTTGACACTATCGACCACGGCTGGCTACGGCGCTTTCTCGCGCATCGTATTGCCGACCGACGCCTACTGCATTTGATCGAACGTATCGTAAAGGCAGGGGTGGTGGACGATGGACGCTTTACCAAGACCAGGATCGGGACTCCACAGGGTGCAGTGATATCGCCGATGCTGGCAAATATTTACCTGCACTATGTCTTGGACCTTTGGGCGCATCAATGGCGACAGCAATCCGCACGTGGAGCCTGTTACATAGTCCGTTATGCGGACGATAGTGTGATGGGTTTCCAATACTGTTCGGATGCCGAGCACTTTCAAGTGGCATTAACCCAGCGCCTGGCAAAATTCGGGTTACAACTTAACGCGGATAAAACCCGGCTACTGGAGTTCGGTCGCTTCGCGATGAGCAATGCCAAACGTCGCGGAGGTAGAAAACCTGAAAGCTTTACCTTCCTCGGGTTTACCCACCGTTGCGGCAAACGTGTTTCGGATGGTCGCTTTGCACTCTGGCGCACCACCAGCCGAAAGCGGCTTAACGCTAGGTTAAAAGCCATCCGGCAGAAGCTGTTCAAAATGCGTCATAAGGACGTATATAAGCAAGGGCAATGGCTGCAAAGAGTGATGCAAGGGCATTACAATTATTTTGCGGTTCCCCGTAACCATCAAGCGCTAAACCTATTTCGCAGAGAAATATGTCGAGCTTGGTTGCAGGCTTTACGTCGCCGGGGGCAGAAAAAGCCGATCATATGGGCGCGCCTACAACGTTTGTTGAAGCGTTTTATACCCAGTGTGAGAGTGTTACATCCATACCCCAACCAACGCCTGTGTGTCTGACTTATCGTAGGAGCCGTATGCGTTAGTAGCGCACGTACGGATCTGTGCCGGAGGGGCAACAAACCTGTTGGGGTGAGTTGGCCCTTTACGGCGATTAGATTTGATGCCGTGCGAGATGACCTGCGTTTTGTTGGGGAGTTTAGCCAGGAAGGTGATGATGAAAATACCGCTTTGGCTGAATGGTTAGCTGTATTGCCAAATGACGTGCGGGAGTATTTTTTAACTCAGGTTTCGGTGGGATGTGAAGAAGATTAATGCCAGGTTTTATCGAACGAAGTGATCAGTAGTTTAGCCTGTCTAGGCTTTGATGAAATTGCTGATGTGACCGTTGCAGAGGATTAGATATGTTGATTTCGCCCGATTTGGAATTTACAAAAGACCCTCAATGGATATCTCAGCGCTTAGAGCGTTGGAAGCCCATTGAAGCATTCTTAAAAGAGGACAATCGCCGAGAAAGGGTTTTAAAAATAAAAAATGCTTTTTTAACTGGGGTATGTGAAGATTTTGGGTTGGCCCGTGGAGGATCTATTGTCTTATATTTTCCTTTGCAAGAAGCAGAGGGCTGGGACTTTGCTTTTATGGATGAAAGGGTAAAACCTGAGGTATTTAAGCGGTATTTTTACAATAGTCTAACAAGTGATTATGAAGAGTTTTTTTGGGATCAGGAGTCACGGTTAAGATTCTTTGATTATTTTCACCCTAAAAGCTATCAGTCAGTAATTAAAAGCCGGGTTCCTATAGGTCGTAATCAGAAAATTATAGAGTTAAAAATTGATCTATATGATTTATTGGCTAAGCAGTTATCTGGGTTAATCTTATATGTTGAAGATGGTTTTTATACTCCTATCATTGATCGACAAGCCTATTTTTTCTCCGGCTTAGATAAAGTGGGTGATGTAGGTCCTCATGGGGTAGGGCCCGCACCAAAGTGCGGGAGAATCATAAAGCGTCTATTAAAAGCTAGATTTCAATTACTTGGCCAAAAGGTGGGTGAAAAAGAAGATAAAAAACTTGAGTTTTTAGATGAGCTGTACAGTCATATTGCTAATAACCCCGTAGACCCTAGTATTAAAAAAATCTGGCAAGAAGTGGTTGCTGAGTATGAGTGATAATCAATTTGCTATTGATATCAGTGTTCCACAGGCCCAATTGTCAGACTGGGTAGTTTTAATTAAAGGTTTGTGTGATGGACAGCTGGGCGCTTACCTCGAAGAGCGGTTGGAAGCTCTTAATCCAGACTCCCTGGCTTTAATGGATAAAGTGCTGGACGACTGGTGTAACTATAGTCGTCCTACTTTTTATGAATTTGAACAGCAGGCTAATCGGCTACGCTGCCACGCTGAAGGCCCAACCGGATTTCACCGCGATCTTGAAGTTTTTCGTGAGGCTTTGGTACTTTGTGGGGCAACAGTTAACGTGGATGATAAGAGTTTGTTGGAGCTTTAGGGGTACACGATTTGGACACCCCGTGCGCCGAGTTAAATCGGCAAAAGATTGGAGATGGAAGCCCTCTGCCCGGTAAGGTTTAGCAAACCGCTGGGACCCTGAGTCATGGGCGTTGTTTGCAGCACATATGGATTTGAGCCTTAGAGGCAAATAACTCGCAAATAAGCACTGACCTTATATGGTGATTAGATAAAATCCATTTAGGTGGTCTGCCGGCCAGGTTGTTTCTAGCTTACCTGGCCAAGTGTTGCGAGGGGATTACAAGCAGTTGGTCGGCTTAGGTAAGCCGGCAATTTTACTGGCCATTTTTGCTGGGCTTGGGGGGAAGAGCTGCATCAAATAGATACTGCGGCCCTTTTCTGCACCGAGATGCTGGCCAATATATTTCACCAGCGGGCGCATCGCGGGGGAGAGTTCAAACTCGCGGTAAAATTCTTGCAACAGCCCAATAACTTGCCAGTGTTCCTCGGTTAACTCGATACCCTCAGCATTGGCTAACTGAAGGGCGGCGTCCCGGCTCCAGTCGCTGAGGTTGCGCAGGTAACCCTCTTTGTCCAAGGGGATTTCCTGGCCATTGACTACTAGGTTGCTCATTTTTTGTTACCGAAACCAGCTGACTATGGGTTGATGCTCGGTACAGAGCTGTACCCAGCGCGCATCATCGATCATTTCCACTCTATCCATATTTGCTGCAAGTTGCTGCTGGCCTCGGGCAGTGGCGTCTGCTTCAAGGCAGAAAATTTGGGTACTTGGCACCGTTTCCAGAGCCTCGTGCCTTAGCGCATAGACACCATCTTCAATAAGCAGGAGCGAGTCATCCTGAGCAAAAGCACCCAGGCATTCTTTAAGGGCACTGCTGGTATAAGGGGATTTACTGACAATATGCAAAGTCATATCAGAAGCTCAATACGGTGAGGTAGGCGGCGATCAGTGAGCCAGTATCTTTTACGGTTTTAGTTTCTACGCCGGCAACCTGGATCTGCTCCAGGGTGATATTGCGTTCAGCGAGGCTTTTCTCACAAACGAAAAACTGCTCAATGCCAAACATCGGCAGAGCCTGCAAGTTGCGTCGCAGGCTTTTCTGGCCGATATCCGCAGGTGATTGCTGGTCCAGCAATTGGAATACCCCATCGCCGAGAAATAGCAGGTCCATGTCCTGTTCCATCGCCGCCGCTGCCAGTGCGGCTTCGATACCTTCCCGCGCCAGGGCATTGCCGTAGGGGGCGGTGCGGCATAGGGCCAATGATTTAGTACTCATGCTTAGCCTCCAAAGGTAATCAGGCGATCGGAGTTGGCGACAGCGTCGGATAGTTGGCCGAGTCCAGCCAGCTCAAAACCCTCAGCCAAGTTGGCGGCGGGTCTTTCCAGACGCTCGGCCTCTCTCTGATTCAGCACGCCGCGACGTTGGGCAGCGGCAATACAAACTACCAGGTCCAATTGGTGCTGGTGGCCCAGTGCCTGCCACTCTGAAGTCAGATCAGTTTCGTCCTGGGGAGGTGCGGCAATGGCATTGCTGTTTTGCACGCCGTCGCAGTAGAAAAACACTCGATAAATTTCGTGGCCTTGCTCTAGAAGGGCTTTGGCAAACCGGAGTGCACTGGATGAAGACTGGGTGCTGTGGGGGGCTGAGTAGATGGCTAGGGAAAACTTCATAGGGGGCCAAATAGTAAAATGCCCCGCGGTGCGGGGCATTGTGACTTGCTCAACAAAGCTGATGCTTATGCTTAGTCGTCAGAGGATGCGAATCCAAGGATGTGCAGCAGGCTGGTGAACAGGTTGAAGATGTTCAGGTACAGGGAGGCGGTTGCCATCAGGTAGTTGGTCTCGCCACCATTGATGATGCGGCTGGTGTCGTACAGGATGAAGCCAGACATCAGCAGGGCAACAACGCCGCTCAGGGCCACGCTAAACAGCGGCATGTGGATGCCGAAGAAGCCAGCGATGATAACGCCCAGGAAACATACCAGTACTGCGATCAAGCCAACGGCCAGGAAGCCGCCCATAAAGCTGAAGTCTTTGCGGGTAGTCAGTACGTAGGCAGACAGGGCAAAGAAGATCAGGGCAGTGGTGCCCAGGGCTTGCATAACGATCTGACCGCCGCCAGCCATGCCCAGGTAGTGGTTAAGCAATGGGCCAATGGAGGCACCCAGCAAGCCGGTAAATGCGAATACAACACCAACGCCTGCGGCGGAGTTTGCTGTGCGCGGTAATACGAACCAGATGAGGGCCAGGGCTCCGAGGGAGCAGACCAGGCTCATGCCACGACCCATGCCAATAGACATGGAAATACCGGCGGTAATGGCACTGAAGAGAACGGTCATTGCCAGTAGGGCATAGGTATTGCGCAACACCTTCGCCGATTCCGAGCGATCCAGTGCGCGGGTTTGAGTATAAGCTTGCGGTTGCATTTAGCGACTCCTGCTATTAAGTGATAGAAGAATCATATAGCTCGCAGTGGGGACCTTCAAGTCGGGAAAACCCTTTTAGCGTCCGTCTGCCAGTCTCTATGAATTCACAAAAACCCTATATTTTTAAAGGATTTATTCAAATATTCTCCGCTTATTGTGGGGGCTGTGGGGCATTTTTCAAGTGTTATCGCTCGGGTTGGAGGGTGCGAAGAGTGTGGGGCTCGATAAACCGAGATCGATTACTTTCCACCCTTGATGGGTAGGTCGATATCCACGATCAATGGCAGGTGATCTGAGGCTTGGCGGGTCAGCGATGTCCTGGGCACCCGTACCCGCTTCACATTGAGTCCCGCACTTAGGAACATGTGATCGATACGGACCTTGAGGAAGGTCCCTTTGGGGTTGTGGCGGGGCGCCTGTTCCTGGGCATCCCTGAGATAGCCTCCGAGTCGCTTGCACTCGGCAGAGTTGGGTAGCGCGTTGAAGTCTCCCAGCAGCACTCGCTCTCCGGTGCAGCGGGGATTGCTAAGCCATTCGGGGCCGAGAAGGGCATCTACCTGACGCAGCCGCTCTGCACGGGATAGCCCCAGGTGGGTGTTGATGATCTGGATAGGTTTGCCATTGGCCTCGATTTCCACCCAAACAGCTCCGCGAGGTTCGTCTGCAGCAGGGTTAAAAAGCCCCCCTTTGCCGGAGGGAGGGCCGGGCAAAATCCCTTTCTTGATGAGCCGGGCGGGGAGATGGGTGAGGATCGCATCACCGTAGCGCTCCTCTTTCATATTTATAGTGGGCTGGAAGTGCAGGTCCATTGCCAGTAGACGAGCAAGTCTTTCGGCCTGGTCGAGGCCTCCGGTGCGTTTGCGCATGACATCCAGTTCTTGTAATGCCACCACATCCGGGCGATAGCGGGCAATTACCCGGGCAATTCGCTGTGGGGAGAGCTTGCCATCCAGCCCTCGGCAACTGTGAACGTTGTAGGTCATGATGCGCAAAACAGTTTTTGGCATCCTGTGGTTATCTACCTTCATGGGGCGGGCGCCACGGAGGTAGGCGCGGGCTGTGGAGCGCAGATCCTGCGGGCGCCAGTAGCCCCGACTGGGGTCTGGGGGCTGGATATCCTCTGGCATCAGGGCGAAGGCATGGGTCTCATTGGGGCCTGAGCCGCCGTGACTGCCATTTTCCATGGCGAAAGTCATGGGTTGCCGCATACCGGCACACCAGCCGTACATCATAAAGTCGCCAGAGTCTGGGTGCCGGCACAGGCTGGCCATATCCTCTGAGGCTTCAACCGGGTAGGGGTGTTCGTCCCCCATCAATTTGCGGCCGTCTTCAGGAAGCTTGATGGGGCCATCTTTCCACCACCCATGCACTGGTGAGGAAGCGGGGGAGGATGGGTCTTCCAGGTAGAGTACTAGGGGCACTTTGGCTTGCTCCACCATCCTTTTGGCGGCATCTGCCCGGCTGGTACCGTTCAGATCAATGTTGTACAGCATGGCGATTGGGCCCAGGGCCGCTATGGCAGTAGGCGTTCTATCGCCCTCTTGCGTGGATTCCTCTTCGATGCTGCTTTTGTCCATCCACTCACTGCCGAACAGTCGAGCTCGCTCGAAACGGACCTTTTTGGGGATGGTGGTAGATTTGATCTTCGGCGCTGAAGGTAAATTGGATAGAGCTTCCGAGAGGGCATCGCCAAGACTGCGCCCGTTGACCTCTTCATAGGCCACTGTTTGTTCCTGGCCGTGGTCTGAAAAAATCCACACATCGTAGTGCCGCCGTTCGGAGCTGTGTGCAGCCTTCCAGATTTTGGCTATCGCACTATCTATGCCTTTTAGCACCCAGTGCGCGAATGCTGACTTTGGCCCGCGCCGGTGTGATTGCTCATCGTAACCGAGCAGGTTGATATAAATAATCGGCAGGCCGCGGGTGATATCAACTTTTACCCCCATGGTGCACAGCTCTCTAGTGAGAATGGTGATGCCTACCCGTGTGGGGATAAACAACAACTCCTTAATCAGGTTTTGGCCGGCGATAATCCCGCGTACGCAATCAATCAGGGATAGAACCAGTTCAATCAAAATTAATGCAGTGGTGCGAACAAGGCTCCAAATATTGGTGACAATCAGGATGGCGATTGCCATCGGGCTGGCTTCGCGTAGGGCCGGGCCCCATCCCTGGTCGGCGGGGCAGAAGTGCGCTTCACCGGTTTTTGTTCCGGCTTTAAATAGGCTGAGATAACAGCTGCCCCCTCGCAACAGAGGATCGCGGTGTTGAGTCTTAATTCTTTTTTCGACCAGGGCGGCAACCTCAGGATCGTACATGCGTCCGAGTTTTTGCGTTTCGTGGACGAGGAAGCCAAATGCAGGTACGGCCTGGCGCACTCCATAAAAAAGTTCGGCTTGCACCGCAGGAGTTGTCGAGGGGACTCCCGGATACATATGCTCCAGGCGATAGTGTTCTTTTCTAATTAGCCGCTTCAGAAACGGCATTCGCCCTCGGGCCAGTGCTTTGAGAAGTTCGGGGTAGGCCAGTCCGTCAATCTGGATCAAAATTAGCCCTGGGGCATGGGGGCTGTTTGGGTTGGTGGATAGTCCGAGTAAGCGAGTAATCCACTCGCTGCGACTGAGTCGGCGGCGCCAGCGTCTGATTGATAGTCCGATACGGCTTAACATAGTTAGTGGACTAACGCTTGGGTGGTTGATTCAAGGCTGCGCCTGCGGCTTCTGTGAAGCCCTCGAAAATCTCCCACTGTATGGTGATTAATTTTCCAGTGCGTATACATCGCGCATAAATAGAGTTATCAAGCGGCCAGTTGTAGTGCACGAGGGGTTGATAGAGATCCAGTGCTCGCTGGGCACAGCTATTCATGGAAAAGTCCTGGGCCGTAATTCTGGCTTCCCTGATCATCTGCTGGCGGCGGTCATCAGGCAGGTTGTGGAACCAACGTATCGCCGCCACAAAATCATTCAGCGATTCTTTGGTTACCAGGCAGCCGTTAATACCTTGCTTCAATATATCTCTCGATCCATTGGCTTCCAGGGCGATCACGGGAACTCCAGAGGCCATTGCCTCAGACAGCACTAGACCTTGGGTTTCAGTAGTGGAAGTAAATAGAAAGGTGTCCATCGCGCTGTAGACATCCCGGCGGGCATCGCCAATGACTTTCCCTGGCATATGTACACGTTGCATTAATTTTTTGTCGGTAAAAAACTGCTGGAGCTGATCTTCCAGTGGGCCGCTGCCAGCGAGAAGAAAGTGTGCGGATGGATATTCCTGTAAAAATTTGGCGACGGCCTGACAAAGAAAAACCAGGTTTTTTTCCTTCCCAAAGCGGCCCAGGTGTCCCAACAAAAATGCTGATGCGGGTATTTTCAGTTTTTTCCTGAGCTTATTGCCTTCTCCATGGGCGTATTGCTCTGGGTGCACTCCCGTAGGGACTTCCGCGATTGGAGTTTGTACCCCTCGCTCCCGGAGAAGTCTCACAACACTCAGGCTTGGGGCTAAGACCAGATTTGCTTTATTGGCGAAGCGGGTGGCAACTTCCATTACAAAGCGTTTGAGTGCTTGTGAATCTCCCATCAAGTTGTGGGTGTAGTGCTCGTACAATGTGTGATGGGTAAAAACGAGCGGTAGCTCGCGCTCTCGCGAAATACGTAGGGCAGTCAGCCCCAGGAGAAAAGGGTGGTGGGCATGGAGGATATCCGGACGGAATTTATCCAGCGCATCATTCAAGACGCCTGAGAATGGCAGTGCCATGGAAAAGTCGGTGCCATTAAAATTCTGGATGGAGTGAATTCTCAGTACATGTTCTTCATCGTCAGACTTTTGCGGGAACTCAGGTGCGATCACCAGTACTTTGTGCCCACGTTTGCGATATTCCTCACTAAACGCGGCGACCGAGTGTGCAACGCCGCCCACGTGAGGTAAGTAGGTGTTGGTGAGCATCACGATATTCACTTGGGGCTCAACTCCACACTCTGCGATTCGTCGGTGATCAGCACTGGCCGGAAGCCGATGGCCTTAATGGCGATAGGTGGGGGCTTCCCATGCCAATCGGCAGCCCAAGAGACCGTTGGCGTGGAGCCAGGTTGAATTTCCAGGGTAACTAAGCCAAACCGGGTTGGAGCGGGCCCAAAGCGGATGGGCTGATCTGAGTCAGTACCTTTGAGCCACTCGGGGGGGAGCCCGGAGATGAGAACCAGTGCGTCCTGCTCTTCGCGGACGAAGCAATTGCGTTGCATCGCCACCCACTCAGCCGCTGCCCAGGCGTGCTGTCCATCCCCCATACATCCGCCGAGAGAATGGGGGTGGATGGCTTCCGGCCATTGCCCTGTTGGCGATGCCAGTTCTGCGACACTGCGCATAAGGTCAATACAGCGGGCATCTCCAGCCCGAAGCAATATCTGGGCAATGTGGAGAGTGAGGTAGGCGTTAATGCCGGAATGGATCATGTCCTGGAAAAACCCGCCGCTCACAAAGCACTTTTCCATCAGGTATTCAGCCAGGTCTACCAGCCTCGGGTCCTCTGGTGGGTAGAGTTGCAAGGGATAGCCTGCGGCGATCGATCCTACGGCACCGGCATCCAGGCGCCGGTTTGGTGAGGCTGGCATCGCGGGGCGGCGCAGGCGGTCCTGTGCATCCTGCAAGCTTTGATCAATAGTGCGCTGGAAGTCGCTGGCCGCGGTATTGAAGCGATGGGCGTTGTCATCCATACCTTCGCGCGTGCAAATACTGGCGGCACTCTGCAGACCGGCGACGCCCCAGAAGTCGTCCCAGTAGTAGCAGTCGTTGGGCCCCAGGTGTTCTGCACTGAATCCCGCAGGGAGCAGGCCCCCACAGGGGCTACCATCATTCGGCAGGCGCTTGTTGATAATCCATTTGGCACCCCTGACGACAGGCTCGCACCACGGCTGCTTTAAGGGTTTGCCGGTTAATTCACAGTAGAGATTGAAGATCCAAAGGGCTTCACCATTGGAGTCCCACTCGCCGTCCTGGGAGTGAAAAAAACCATCCCGCTTTTGCCGGTGGGGAAATTGCTCCAGAGCTCTTTCTGCACGGTCTGTCAGTCCGGCATAAAGCAGCGATTGAATCATAAATGCCGCGTCCCGAAACCAAAACCGTTTGTAGGTGTAAGGGCCTGGGTAGACATCTTTGGGAGAATGGAGAATAAGGGTGCGTATTGCTGAGTCGTAGAGAAACTGAAACTTTTCGTCGGGAACGGTCAAGGCGCAGTGACCTTCCAGCACGTGTTCCCAGCAAAGGGGAGAGCGCTGCTTACTCTCCTCTGTGACCAGGGGAATAGCAACCTCAATCTTGCGGGATTTTCGGTCTTCGATACGAAACATAGCAGCAGCGGAGGCCATGCCAATATCGCAGAGCCCCTCGCGATTGCTCTCTTTGTCTCGGAGATGGAGGTAGATATCGCCACGCTTGTAATTGGATGCCAGGTGTTTGTCCACCGGTTGACTGAACTCCACTGCAGACTTGTCTTCAATAAGCCAATTGCGCCCGCTATCGCCCAGGCGAACCTTGTGAACAAAGCTGACGCCCTCCGGATTGCAGGGGCGCAAGACCACCATTAACCAGCCGCCTCCCGGGCACTGGGCATTGAGTTCAAGCACACTGCGGGGGTGGCCTTGGAGCAGGCTCACTGAGGCCCTATTGTGCAACTTCAGACCCCGACGATGGGATTCGGTAACTATTGCAATATCATCTCCCAGTTCCTGGTGCTGGTTGCAGAAGCCGAGGGTGGAAGGCATTAGCTCTTCACCGCTATCACTGATGACCCAGACATCGATAGACCAGCCATCGTAGTGGGGTGTAAGCAGGCCTCGGGGGTCGACAATTGGCAATTCTTCGCAGTCTGGTATACCTACAGCGGTCCAATTGCGGTGGCTTAAATTGCAGTGGCTAATGGAAAAAGCCCGGGGGATAAACGACTTGTCATAGGGATCAAACTGGCGCTGAATCCAGTAGGGCCACACCCAGTCCAGGTTGTGTTGTATGACTTTGCTGTTGATCAGTGCTCGAGCGTGAAATACCGCCCCTGCGCGTAGCAGCTCGATGGGTTCACTCACCTCTGAAGGCTCGGCAAAGCGCTGTAAATGCGCCATCAATGTGAGTGGATCAAGGAAACCGTGAGCGGTGGCAAAGCGGCGTACGAAGAAGCGCCAGGGTAGCCATTTCATCCAAGGCATCAGAGGTCCTCTTCTTTAATAATTCTTTTCAAAGCTCGGCGAGCCATTCGGGTGAGCCCAATTAGTGCGATGACGGCCAGGGCGAATCCGGCAATATAAAATCCCCATTGAACGGGAGTGCGCTCTTCAACCTTGCCCAGGGAGGTGAGGTCTGCTGCGATGGAGCCGATGTAAACGTTGTGCAATGTAAGGGGGATAATTCCAAGGAAATTTCCGATCACAAAGTCACGCAGTCGAACTGGAGTCAGTCCAAAGAAGTAGTTCGACAACTTGAAGGGAAATAGGGGAACCAGTCGGGTCAACATGATCATTTGCCAGCCCTCGCGACGAATCACTTCGCCAACAGTCGCGGGCTTGATATGAGACATAACCCACCGAGAGGGCTTCTCGCCAAGAAGGTAGCGGGCGATAAGAAATGCGAGGGTTGCCCCAAGTACGGTGCCGGCAATAACCAGTAGAGTTCCTTTTATAACGCCAAATACGAACCCCGCCCCCATGGTAAAAATGACGCCAGGGAGTAAAAAGACGATTGCTGCGGCCACAATTAAGATAAATAGCAAACTTGTCTGCCAGCCCTGCTCATTGAGCCACTGCATCAGCTCAATAATCTGATCATCCAGGTCAAAATAAACCAATAAGCTCAACACCCCAGCCACGGCGATAGTGCAAACCGCGAGAATCAATAGAGGAATAAACTTCACCGCCATAGGGTTTTCCACGGAACCAAAGAAATACGGTTTTGATTGCCGCCATTAACTAGCCTAGCTAAAGGATCACGACAGGTGATGCTTCTTTATGGCGTCTACACAGTTTCTGTTCGGAAAACTGATGGGAGGGGGCTGTCCGCCCTAAGAGGTGCTGGTGTTTTCGAAAATGAATCTCTAGTCGCGAGTCGGTGGAATATAAATTCATTAAGTTATTAAAAATATGAATATTATCCAAGGGGATAAATAGGAATCCGCCAGTCTGGGGCCAGCAGTCCGGCCAGTGGCTGTCAACAGATATACTTACTCGATCCTAAATTTATTTGCGCAGTGAGCAGATTTAAATTGTTGCTGGAAATAGAGGTGGCCGTTGTTCGAGTGCGCGCTCGCAATACTGCTGACTGGCGGCGGAGCCTGGAGCTATGCCAGCGAGCCTGTTTTGACCCTGGAAGATGCCGTCGATTTGGCAGTGACAGCTAATTTACGGGTTCAGGCGGCTGCGCTTGAAGTTAATGAGGTTTGGGATGACGTCGAGGCATTAAAAACAAAGCGCTATCCCCGGCTGGAAATGAATGCAGGGATAATCGATAACTTAACACGCCAGAGGTACACCTTTGATCGTGGCGTTTTTGTGCAGAATTCTCCGATAGGCCCTATCCCTCCTAGGGATATAGAGATCACATCAGAGGAAGGTGTGACCAAGACCTTCTCTGTCAGCGCGACCCAACCTATCACACAGCTATATACAATAGAGCTAGAGATTTGTGAGGGGTATGTTGTCACTGAAATGGCGGAGGAAAAGGTTCGCTTGGTGCAGCAGGATATAGGCTACCTCACCAAGATCCAGTATTTTGAAATTGGCAGAATCCTTGGTGATTTACAGGCCGTGGATGAAGCCATTATCTTCCTGACTTCTTTGAGTGAACTTGTAGGGAATTATGTTGCACAACAAGTTGCCCTTGAATATGAACTTTTGGATGTGCGAGCACGCCTGGCCCAGCGCAGGTTGGAGCGCCAGCGCCTTATCGATGAGATGGCGACAGCGAAGGAGCGTCTCAATGCGTTGATGGCCCGGGATGTTGAAACGCCCTTCAATATTCAGAGTCTACCAAACCCACATCATTTAGCGTTCGATGTCGAAACCTCTTTAGGACTTGCCTTTGAGCAGCGTCCAGATCTCGCTGAATCAGAGCTGTCGATTGAGCGGGCTGAATATAGTTACGATGTGAAGAAGTCCGAGTATATCCCCGAAGTTGATTTTAATATTGAATACCTAAAGCTTTATGACGTCAGTTTAATACCCGATGCTGAAGCTTTCATTGCCCTGGAGATGCGCTGGGAATTTTTTGATTGGGGGCGGAAACGGGATGAACTTTCCAGTCGTGCCAATAAAATTCTCGAAGCGGAAAAAAAGTCTGAAGAGGTTCGAAATCGAATAGAAATAGAGGTTCGTGAAAGCTTGCGTCGCTTGCGCACTTCTCAAGAGTCTGTGGGCGTTGCGCGGGAATTACAAGCGGCCTATAGGGAGAAAGTACGGGTAATGACAAATCGTTACCGCGAACAAGCTGCTGTTCTGAGTGATGTCCTGGAGGCGGAAAAACAGCTTTTTCGTGCGAATAGCGACTACAACCGCGCGATACTGTCTGTTTGGGGGTCCCTGGCGGAATATGAAAGGTCGGTGGGGGAGGTGTGATAAATGCGCATTATCAGCCTCTATATTATCGCTATATTAGTGGTCGTCGGTGGTTGCCACCGCCAACCACCGGAGAGAAAGCCCACACCGGTGGAAGTTTTTGTTGCCCGCTCGCAAGACGCAGCAGCTGGTTATCCTTACTCCGCAGTCGTCAATCCTTATACGCAAGTTGATGTGGCATTTCGTACAGAAGGTTATGTGCGTGTAATTCCCTCTCGAAAGGCGCTCGGGCAGACGCGTTTGCTGCAAGGAGGGGACTACGTTAAACGCCATGAAGTACTGGCTAAGATTGATGACGAGCAATATAGAGATCGCGTGGTAGAGGCCGCTGCGAATGTGAGTAAAGCGGAGGCAGAACGGCGTAAAGCTGATCTCAATTACAAACGGGCAACTGCGCTTTTTGCCACTGCCAGTATTACCGCTCCTGATTATGATTCAGCTAGGGAAGAGTATGAAATTGCGCAGGCTTCGGTGGTTGGCAGCAAGGCCCACTTAGATCGGGCAGAGGAAGAGTTGCAAGATACGGTACTGCGCTCCCCGCTTACCGGAATTATCCTGCAGCGCAATATTGAAGTGGGGACTTTGGTTCATTCGCAGTCGGTTGGTTTCGTTGTGGCCGACATCTCCCGAGTTAAGGTTGTATTTTCCGTACCGGACATCGTGTTGAGTTTTGCGCCTCTGGGAAGTGTGGTGTCATTGCGCACAGAGTCTCTGCCAGACCTTACATTCAAGGGCATGATCACTGAAGTTTCGCCCATGGCTGACCCCCGCACCAGAGTATTTGCGATTACGGTTACCGTTGACAACCCTAAGGCGCAATTACGGGTAGGAATGATTATGTCTTTGGCCTTGGATAAAATACCGATACCTCCAGATAGGGTCGTTATACCGCTCTCATGTTTAGTGGCCCATCCTGGTAAATCTGAAGGGTTCGCTGTATTTGTACTGGAAAATGATGGGAAGGTCTTGCGCGCGAAACTAAGAAAAGTTCTCCCGGGGCAAGTAGTTGGCAATGATATTGTCATTATCCAAGGGTTAACCGAAGGTGAGGAGGTTGTATCAACCGGTGCTGCCCAGCTCAGAGATGGGGAAGCCATAATTGTCGTGCCTTGAGGGCTAGGGAATGGCAGATCAGGAAGAAAAAAGACAGGCGGAAATTATTGAGGCGGAAAGTCACCACCGCTTCAATACTGCCCGCTTTTTTGTAGACAACCCAAGTATTTCCGCTGCATTACTGGTTACTATCCTGATATGGGGGGTAGTTGCATATCTCTTTATGCCGAAAAGCAAAGATCCAGATATTCCTGTGCGTATTGCTGTAGCAACAACTCATTGGCGTGGACAATCTGCAGTAAGAGTTGAAGAATTGGTAACTCGAAAAGTTGAAGAGGCGATAGCGCAGAGTGAATATCTTCACGAGCCAGACTCAAGGACCTTTGCAATAAAGTCCCTCACATTAAATGGTATCTCTATCGTACAAGCGCAGTTGGCACCGAAAACCGATGTTACCAAAGCATTTAATGATCTTAATCTGAAGCTGATTGATGCTCAGCAGCAATTGCCATCTGGAGCTAGCAAAATTTCTCTGAACTCGGAGTTTGGTGATACTGCAGCTATATTACTCAGTGTTGCTAGTCCCCGTGCAGGGCCAACTGAAATTACATTACGTGCGGAGGATATTAGGGAAGGTATTTCAGAGGTTCGAGGGCAAGAGTCAAATAGTAAGGGACGGGTGAGCATTGTTGTTGCCCTTCCTTTGTCTTTAGCAGATACGTACTCTGCTACAGGCCTATGGATTTTTGCTAACTGGCTGGAGGCCCAAGGATACGGAACGAATTTTGAAGTATTAAATGGGGCTGGCTACCTTGGGGTGGATTTTTTATCTGATAAAAGTAACAGTGAAATACTAGCGGCTACCAAGCTCTACCTATCCGATAGGCTAAGTGCCCAGCGCTTTTTTCCCGATGCTTGGGACCCTTTCGTAGTTCGTAACCTAGCCAATACTCGTGACAACTTAATGAAAGTGGCAGGTGCGAAATATAGCTATCGTCAACTTGATGATTTCTCTGATCTTATTGCAGCAAATATAAGAGCCATTCCTGAAGTGAAAAGGGTGTTAAGAACTGGTGTGCTGACTCAGGAAGTGAAACTTCTGTATTCGCAGGAGAGGTTGGCCTCCTATGGGCTGCGACCGGATATGATTGCCCCTGTTCTCAATGCCCGCAATACAACTATTCCCGGCGGCACCATTATTTCGGATGATCTGGGTATCGCGATTATGCCCAGTGGTGAATTTAATAACCATGAAGAAATTGCCAATGTCCCGGTAGCTTTGAGTGATACAGGAACGCCGGTATATTTGCGAGGAATTGTCGATATTATTATGGGGTATCAAGCACCACCGCCCCTGTTAAATTACTACGTAAATAAAGATGAAAATGGAGACTGGCAGCGTAGTCGCAGCATTAACCTCTCTGTGCAGATGCTGGATGGCAAACAAATAGGAGAGCTTGGTCGCAATGTTAGCACAGTCTTGGAAAAGGTTAAGGTTGATTTACCAAAAGACCTTATTATTGAAAGAGTTTCTGATCAGCCGCGTCAAGTGCGAGAGAGTGTAAGCCTCTTTCTAGAAGCTTTGATAGAGGCGATTATTTTAGTTGTGATAATTGCATTTATCGGGTTTTCAGATTGGAGATCTGCTGTACTGTTAATGATATCTATACCAGTAACACTGACAATGACCTTTGGATTTATGCAGCTGCTGGGGATAGATATTCAACAGGTGTCAATTGCTGCGTTGATAATAGCTCTGGGCCTTTTGGTAGATGATCCAGTAGTGGCGAGTGACGCGATTAAACGACAAATGGCATCCGGTAAACCCTCAATTATTGCTGCTTGGTTGGGCCCAACTTTGCTGGCTAAGGCGATTTTTTTTGCGACATTGACAAATATTGTTGCGTATTTGCCGTTTTTATTGCTAACGGGTAACCAGGGGGATTTTCTACATAGTCTTCCTGTTGTGATGGTTTGTGCTTTGGTTGCATCCCGCATTGTTTCCATGACATTTATCCCTTTTCTTGGGAATACGTTATTACGCCCGCCGGATCAAACGGAGCGCAGTTTGGAGGTGCGGCGGAAAGAGGGGCTGACCGGGCACTACTACCGAACAGCAGATTGGGCTATTAGTAACAGAAAGATTGTTATATTAATTGCTTTAGGCATCCTTGTATTGGGTGTTGTTATAAAAAGCCAGTTGAGGAATGCATTCTTTCCCGCTGATGTTCAGTATTTATTTTATGTTGATATCTGGTTGCAAAATGATGCGAGTATTGATGCAACGGATAATGTAGCAAAGGTCGCAGAGGAAATTATTAGAGAAACTATCGAAGATTATCAGCGGGAGCATGTAAAAAATAGTGACGGACCCATATTGGAGGGGATTAGCAGCACTTTAGGTGGTGGAGCGCCACGTTTTTGGTACACCTCCAATCCTCAACAAAAGCAATCCAATTATGGGCAGATTATCGTTCGATTAAGTGATAAGTATCTGACACCTATTCTGGTTCCAATTATCCAGGCTGCTCTTTCTGAACGAATTCCTGGAGCGGAGTTAGATGTTCGCCAGCTACAAACAAGTACAGTTGATCACCCTGTTGAGATAAGAGTTTCTGGGCGAGTTGCTGTTGGGTCTTTGGAGGAGGAGAAGGATATAGCACTTCTGCGAGAATATGCTGAAAAAGTTAAAGAAATTATTGAGAAGTCTCCCTATGCTCGCGTGGTTCGCGCTGATTGGGCAGGAAAAAGTCTAGTAATGAATATGAATGTGCTAGAAGATCGAGCTGAGATGTCGGGCGTAACCAATGCTGATATCGCTCTGGCATCGTCTTCAGGTTTTACTGGGTCTACAGTGGATACCTTGCGTCAGGGAGATAAGGAAATACCTATTGTTGCTCAGCTTCGATTGGCGGAACGTGGACAGTTGGAGGATGTCAATAATCTATATGTATTCGCATCTGATAGCGATATTCATATTCCATTGCGACAAGTGGCAACCACTTCCATTCTCTTTTCGACAGAAAGAATATATAGATTGGAAAAGTTTCGAACGATTACTGTTTATGCATTTCCATATTCCGGGTTCATTTCATCAGATATTATGTCTGGTGTTCAAAAAGAGTTAAAAGAACTCTCAAATTCTTTGCCTGCTGGATATCAATTGCAGATATCTGGAGATGCAGCCAGTACTCGTCATGGATTCTTGCAATTACTAATGATCATGGCTGTTTCCTCCAGTGCAATATACCTTGCTTTGGTATTCCAATTTAGTAGTTTGATAAAGCCTCTGGTAGTGTTCGCCACGGTTCCATTAGGTATGGTGGGTGCACTAGTAGCGTTGTTTATATCTGGTCAGCCATTTGGATTTATGGCGTTTTTAGGGATAGTGAGTCTAATAGGCGTCATTGTCAGTCATATTATTGTCCTATTTGATTTTATTGAGATGCGTCATACTGCAGGAGATTCGCTTCGTCAGGCATTACTTGATGCAGGTATTCTTAGACTGCGCCCCATTTTAATCACTATTGCGGCGACTACCTTCGCCTTGATTCCCTTAGCTATTCACGGAGGCCCCCTCTGGCGGCCATTATGTTTTGCGCAAATTGGCGGCCTTATCTTGGCCACTTTTGGAACACTATTTTTGGTGCCGGTCATCTATACAACTATGGTAGAGGACTTAAAATGGATTAAGTGGACTGAGCGTAAGCCAAAGAAAGGGAGCGATCCCAGTGACTTGGTGACTACCTAAGTCATGTTTTCCCTTCCCTGGGGAATGTTGTAGAGATTCGATGACGCCTTCAGGTAGTAATACTATTGGCAAGAAGGAAATGGCTACTTACTGAATATCGGTTGTAAATTACCACTGATATACTCCGAGAATTGTCGCTTAATACAGCGCAGCTGGACAGTGAAAAGACTATGTTTTGATCCTGCAACCTCGACAACTGCTAGGATCAAAATGCGCTTATTAATGAAAATCCTGATACCGGCAAAGGCCGGCAACAAGTCCATTGCTGATGATAGTATGTCTGTGGCGATGAATGATTTTATCGCCTCAGCCAATCCTGAGGCTTCCTACTTCTTTTTGGAGCAAGGAAAGCGTGCAGCAATTTTTATTTTTGAAGAGAACTGTCAAGATCAGCTGATGACCTATAATGAAAAATTTTTTGCTGCCTTTGATGCTGAAATATGGATAACTCCGACTCTAAACCTCAGAGAATTACAGCTGAATTTATAGATATATATAATTAGGGTTTTTCATCTAGAAGGTCGTCAGAACATCGCAATTTCACCAGCGTACTTCTGTGGGTGCGTTCTGGTGGGCTAATGCTATTAGCACATTAAAAGGATACTTGTTGCACTGTACTGAAAAGTAGGGCAGTGGGAGTTTAACGTTCGATGACAACCCTATTTGAGAACGTATTTGAAGTTGTTATTCCCGTATTTATCTGCGTTCTCATTGGATACCTCTTCGCGGCAGGTAGGCAAGAATTAAATTCTAAAATGGTATCCAAATTAATGGCCCATATTGGATATCCTGCGCTGATATTGGATCAAATGCTGGGTCAGAAGATAGTATTGGGTAAGTTCCTGTGGATGCTGCTGGCAGCCTTTCTTATGTATTCGTTGATGTCGGTGCTAACCTTTCTGCTCTTATCTTTATTTAGGAAAAATATACGTACTTATTTTTCTTGTCTTAGTATGAATAATGTAGGCAATATCGGGCTCGCAGTATGTGCCTTAGCATTTGGGCATGCGGGAGTTCTATACGGAATTGCTTTTGTTGTTGTGGGAATGATTTTCTTCTTTGTGGTTGCTCCTGGAGTAACTTCGGGTAGTTGGTCTGCCAAGGAAATTATGCTTAGCCCAGCCATTTACAGTGTGGCTTTTTCTATAGTCGCATTGATCTTCAATATTAGCTTACCAAAGCCTGTCATGTCCTCTCTTAATATCTTGGGCGGTATGGCAATTCCTCTAATGCTGTTGACCCTCGGACATAGCTTGGCCCAAATTAAGCTGGGTGATACTAAGATTGGATTGGTCTTTGCTATTGGGCATATAATTCTCGGTGGTGCCGTCGCGCTTATTTTGACAAACTTGTTTAACTTTACTGGTGCTATGCGAGGGGTGCTAATTCTGCAATCCCTGATGCCATGCGCTGTTAGTACTTACCTCTGGATATCTATTTATCGCCCCCAAGATACCCCGAAGATATCCGGTATTATTTTCCTCTCAACTATTATGAGCATTTTTATTTTGCCTGTTGTGTTGACTTATTGGGTACAGTAGTTCACAGCTAGTGCCTGAGCTTCAGGCTATTTGGGAGTGATAAGGTGGTTCACTAAACTTCTGTGTGTTGTTCATTTGGCCTTCACAGTACGGAATTCACAGCCGTAGGTAGATTATTTAGGGAGGCTCCAGACTTCAATGCCAACACAGATTTTGACTGGGCGGCCACTCTTGTTGCTGTTGACGTTGCTACTTTTCATGCTGGCTGTGCCACTTCTTGTTCTTGCAACTCCCCATCCTCCAGGGCTATTAACCAGCTCCAATGATGATCAATATGCTAATGAGGAGCTATTGGGAGTTACATTTTTTCGAATGCTCCATCTGGATAGTACTATGGATAAGCAGGTGCGCCCGGATAGAAAAATCCAAACACCACCGATCCGCCACTTTGAAGGTGCTACTGCCAAGAACTTTCAGGAGAAGATAGCCCATAAAAAATACCACCAGATTTGCGATCGGCAGTCACCTAAAGGGTTGTCTCTTTGCGAGGAGGCGAATTGGAAGTACAAGCAAGCGAAAGCCTGTTTACAAGCCAGGGAGGCTTGGGAAGCCCGCTGGGGCAGGCCGGATACTCAAGCTCCACATGGGAGAGCCCTGAAGAATGTCCGGGCTCGGCTTAAAAATGCTATTACTGACAAAGAACGCCTTTGTGGTATTGAATAGAGTTCTAATAGCCAGCGATGCTTGGATAGTTTGTCATGCTCACTATGTAGTTGACGAGATAAAGGTGTGTCGAAAAAGTGGTCCGTGTAAACTAACGTGAATTCTACAGCTGAGAAATAGGCCCCCATTGAAAGGACGTATATTACTAACCGGCGCTAGTGGCTTTGTGGGAACCGCACTCTTGCCGCAGCTTCGCAAAGACGGTTACCAGGTTTTGCCGGTGTATCGCCGCGATGTTGAGGGTGGCTTTCAGATCGGTGACCTGTCAAGCAATACGGATTGGGCACAGGCGCTTGTCGATATAGATACAGTCATTCACACCGCTGCGCGCGTCCATGTAATGGAGGAGACCTCCGCTAACCCTCTGGAGGAATTCCGTCGGGTGAATGTTGGAGGCACTATCAAGCTGGCACAGCAGGCGGCTTCATCCGGTGCTAGACGTTTTATTTATCTTAGTTCTATTAAGGTTAACGGGGAGTCAACCGACAACCGCTTACCATTTAATGCGGATGAACAATGTGATCCTACGGATCCCTATGGGATTTCAAAGAAGGAGGCCGAAGACGCACTGCTTGAGCTGGCTGAGTCTACGGAGATGGAAGTTGTTATTATCCGACCACCTCTGGTCTATGGGCCTGGGGTCAAGGCGAACTTCCAAGCGATGATGCGTTGGCTTACCAAGGGGATCCCGCTGCCACTAGGGGCTATTCATAATCGCCGAAGCTTGGTATCTATCGGCAATTTGATCGACCTGATCCGCGTTTGTATTTCTCATCCCAATGCGGCAAACCAGGTATTTCTGGTATCCGATGATATGGATGTATCGGTAACAGATTTGTTGCGTGGTTTATCCCATGCCATGGGATGTGATGCTCGACTATTGCCTCTTCCCCAATTCGTACTCACCAGTGGGCTGAAGCTAATAGGAATGGGGGCAGTTGCCGAGCGCTTGTGCGGTTCACTACAAGTGGATATCACTAAAACCAAAGAGTTGCTTGACTGGACCCCCCCGGTGGCCTTAGGTGAAGGTCTGGCGGAGACTGCACAGGCATATTGCCAGGCAGGAAGCTCTCAGACCCCACAAAAGAGCACTTAGTCAACATTTATTGCCTACGGAGAGGGGTAGTCACCCCTCGTAATTGGCAACCGCAGCGTAAAAACCAAGCAAGTAGGTTGCTGGAACCTCAATGGTAGAGCTGTGCCCGGATCTTGCTCTCAGTTTAAGTTTGAGTTTATCTCGATTGCGCACCGAAGCCTGTATTTGTTCCTCAGTGAGAGCAATATCCAGAATCTCTTCAAGCATACATTCATTACCACTTACGCATTGAAGGACATTTTTGTTAATAGGGGCCGTCTCTACTGGTTGTCCGCCATTTAACTCCGCAGACTCATAGTGACGCCACGCCTTGCGATAGGTGATATGGATCTGTAGATGGTACTTCGTTGGTTCGTTAGCAGCGGGTTCAAATGCGCGGAGGTTGTAGTAGTAGAGGTTCAGGTCAGAGCCATCAGTAGTGGCCTGTAATTTCGGCCCTGAGAACTGAGTACCAGAATTTTCCCCACTAGCTTGTATAGATACCGCCTGTCTGATTTCCCCTGCCGTTTTTTCCGAGAGCTGAGTGACTGAACTACAGCCAGCCAATAAAACCGCTACCAGAGTTAGTGTGAATTTAGTCATGGGTCTTCCCTGTTTTCTTTTCACTTCTTTTGGGGCGGAAGTATCGCATAGTTGGAGTGCTGGCTGAAACTCAAGGTTGTCGTTTAGCTGGGTTTTGCCCTGAAGTTGTTATGCAAATGTACGAGTATGTCACTGATTTATCAGAGAGGCAGGTTGGCGCCAAAAGATAATATGTCGTAAGTGCTAGCTTGGGGAGATTACTTTAGGTGTGGCAAATACAGTGAAATATACCTTTTTCAGGCTTAGCTAATTAATCTTGGTGAATTAACTGGAAGAGGTTTCACTGGTTGACAAACTCTTCTGAGCCTAAGCTAGGTATAGTCCCTATATATTATTGCCATGGTTATAACTCAATACACTTCAAAGCTGCTAACACCGCCTTGCCGCGTAATTGTCGGCAAGGGGTATTCTTTATGAGGCTTATTGTTTTTTCAAGATTACAGGTGCGCCTTCTCCAAAAACCAATATGGATCTTCTGATATTTGGATCATTTGGATCATAGGAAACAAACAGATTCCCAGCAGAGTCACCCGTAAAGAAGTTGGCTTCGAAGATCTTCCAGTCTTGATCGTTTTTTACGCGGTGTTCAGCTGCGCATAATTTTGTATTGCATGAAAAAATGCTCTCTACTTCGATGTTGAGGTTTGCGGTAGTGGATCTGGCTAGTTGATTGAAATCCTCAGATTTCATTAAATTTTCTGATAGCAGTTTGGGGATTGTGCTCATTATATCTTTATAGTTTTTACTATTGATGACGAGCCCAATTCCTTCGGATTTTGCCGCATTTAGATTCCCATCGATTAATATTTCAGCTAAGTCAATATCCAGCCTTATATTGCATGAGTGGTTTTGTATTTTATCTGCACACAGCACACTCTCTGCTACTGCCTCAGAGTCTTCGTTGCTTGATTGGGGCAGGTCTACATCTTCTGTACTTCCAGTAAGGGTATATTCTTCCAGTTTGGTATGATTCTGTTTTGATCTTTCAAGTCCTAGATTATTATTTTCTTTGTTCCCTGTTATCGTAGTCTGGGAAGACTGTTTATTAGCATCGTCTGTAGAGTTTTTTGTATATAGGTAAGTTGTTGCGGCAATTAAACCAGCAATCAGAGAAATATAAATTTTGTGCATATCACTTCCATGGATTTTCTTGGTTGAATAGATTCGTAATTGGCGGATTTTTAGTTTTGTTTATTTGTAGGGGCTGCCAATAGATGTTCTAGCTTTAAAGCAATGCATGCGGCGGTATAAAACTTGCTGTGAGTTTTTCATGTTGGGGATGGTGAGGCTATCTATTGCAGGCGTCATCGCCGAATGCTGGCTTGAATTCATGAGAACTATTATCACTTCTGGTTGTTGGTTTTATTTCTTGAGAGAATATACATCTTTATATTTATTTTTCCAGCAAAACCTGGCTTTTGCTGGGTGTTTGTACCAATTGGAGAAATCTGGTGGAGAAATTTTAGGGCATTTATAATAGTATTTTTGAGACGCTATATTGATATCATATGTGATGGAAAATAGAGGGACCGGCCCAGGGGTGTTCATTAGGTTCTTGTGTCATTTAATTCAATACGATGTTGATTTCTCTATCTGCAGTATATCCATGTTAGAAAATTCCATGTTAAGTAGGGGGTAATAGTTTTTTTCCGGATTCTAATAGGGCGCTCACATTTGTTCATGGTGATGGGTTGCTATTTATCTGACGTGGAGGTTCTGCAAAATTGTTGTCGAGATGAGGTAAGTGTGGGGTTTTCTCTATCCTGGATGGATTTCTCCAGGTCAGGTAAATGAGTAATTAATATTTCTTCCCTGTAATTATCACTGAGTCTGCTTGGATCATAGTATCTCCAAAAGGAACCATTTCCTTATCAAAAAAAGAGGACTCAACAGCGTTAAACCCCGCATCTTTCATAAGAAATTTGATTTCGGCTGTAGTGCGTATGTGAAATTTGAACTGAGTAAAGGGTAATTGTTTAAGCGACTTATCAGATCGAATTCCAAATGCCACTCGGCCTCCAGGTTTAAGCCATTTGAAAATATGCTTGAAAAAAATTGACAGATCTTTAATGAAGTAGAGTAGATTAACCCCAATAACACCATCAATGCTTTCATTTTTAAGTTGGACCTCCAAGCAGTCACCATAAACTACTTTAGTGGTACAATGATTTCCTGCCAAATTTTTCTGAAGTTCTTCTGCCATAATTTCCGACATTTCAATACCCAGATAGTGTCCGTTACGACCTAAGTTTTCCAATATTGGTAGTGACAGAGATCCGTTGCCTGGTCCTATCTCGATAATTGACTCACCTTTTTGGGGAGACAACTTCTCAATGGTTTGACTAGTAATAATCTGGTTGAGAATATTCATTTTATTGCCTATATCGATACCAGCATCCCCCTCAGGGCATGAAAGTTGGTTTGCGATAGATTGCAGATCTTGATCTTGCATTGGTGTTCACTTTGCCGTTGTTTGTTTCGCCCATTAGTATACTCCGAAAATTCCGCAATGCTGAGTTGCTTGGAAAAAATTGTTACGTACATTTTAAGTAGGCTTAGTCCAGTATCACGATGCTGTATAAGTTGTGTTATGCACCATCGGATATTTTTTTGAAATATCCCTTTGTTTTTATCCGGTTTTCTATGTATCTGATATCTAAAGTTGATTTGGGTGCTGCAAATAGAGGGGATTGTCTATTTATATTTCGGTCGTTTTTTGGTACACAAAAGGATCGAAAAGCAGAGCGTAGATTGATGTATGTGCTTTGCACTGGATAGGGTGGGGTGATTATCACTTCTTTGGTGTAAATGGGGGCTTATGTAGACTAGGAAACGGTGCGTGGCTTTGAAGTCACATGTACTAGTTGTCAATATTGGGGCTAAACAATAGTTTGTATTTATATAGTATTGCAGTATCGGATATGAAGTTCCTTTCTTTATTCAGTCGTAGTGTTGCCTGCGGCTTTCTCTCGCCAGCAGATGAGCATGCAGAGGCTGCGTTGAGCTTGGACCAGCACTTGATCACGAGTCCAGCTGCCACGTTCCCGGCCAGAGCTTGTGGTGATTCTATGCAGAATCTTGGGATTTTTGATCGTGACCTTCTGGTAGTAGATCGGTCTCTTACGCCTGTTCATGAGGATGTTGTTGTGGTCGCTTAAGTTGGGCAGATAACCTGTAAGGTGCTCGATTGTCATAAGGGCAGGCTGTTATTAGCAAACGATTAATATGAACCAATTCCTATTGGGGATGGCCAGGAGTTGATTGTTGAGGGGGTAGTAAAGGCCTCTATCCTTGTACCATCGCCCCTGCTAATGTTGGCCTTGGTTGATTACAACAGCTGCTATGCCAGCTGTGAACAAATATTTCGTACGGACTTGGGCGGTGGCCTGCTCAGTTGAGGCCAAATCGCTTGGTATTCCCGAATTACAACCTTTCTTCAAAATTGAGCACCTACTGCGGAAGCATGGAGTTGCTATTTTCTCCTGCATGCGTCACCTCACGAATCCAACAATTACCGCTGTAGTACTGTAGTACTGTAGTACGACTCCCATACCCAACTGATGACACCCGGCTCATAGTGCAACAGGTAAAGAGGGCTGTGTCGGGGCTATTTCGACAGGCTTGTCGATTCTTTAAAGCTGGAGTGGGGTTGGTGGAGTTAACTCCCTGTTCATTTGGGCAAGGTGATATGTTTTGTTTGGGACAGCCATTTAAGGCCAGTAAAATCATGCAAACCATTGATTGAATTGACCAATGTTTTAGCCGAAGATTACTATTTCTAGGGGGATGGGTATCCAAAAGAATAGGAAAATGCGGCAATAGTATAAGCCTCCGGCTTACACGACTCGGCGGGATGAACTGCCTGAGCTTTTCATCTGTTGGTTAGTTCTACCTTGCCGCAAATGCCTTCAAGATTAGTAGCTCCGATTTTCTGCATAACCTGAGTTAACTGAGCTTTAAGTAGGTAAATTGCATGATTGGCTCCTTCATTGCCAAGGGCACAGACGCTATACATAAAAAATCTTCCCAGAAAGCAAAAGTTTGCCCCTAGGCCACAAGCACTTGCGATATCCACACCGGATCTGATTCCACTATCGATAGCCAAGGAAATCCTATCCTGATAGCTGGAAAACCGTCCCAGTAAGGGGAGAGTCGCTTCGCCTAAATCAAGTTGCCGTGCACCGTGATTGGATAAAATGACTCCATCTGCCCCGAGTTTAATCGCTTGTTGAAGATCGGGTTCACTCATTATCCCTTTAATAATAAGTTTATGGGGCCATAGATCTCTTATGCGTTTTACACTGTCAAAATCCAGTGGGCCCATAGTTGTGGTGTTCATAAACTCGGTTAGTTCAAGTTTTTTGTTATCGGTATCAATGTAAGGCTCTAGATTTTTAAATTTAGGGAGACCGTATCGCAATGTAGATAGGCTCCAATTTGGCCTGAGTATCGCTTGCCAGATGTTTTTTACATTCAACTTCGGTGGCATTGCCAACCCGTTGTGGAAGTCTCTGGGGCGTAAGCCAAATGTAGGAACATCAATGGTAATGACTAAATGTTGATATTGGGCAGAGGTTAGTCGGGATAACAGGTCAGAAAGAATGGCTGGGTCTGTTGGGTTGTAGAGTTGGTACCAGGCTGTTCCCTGTGAGACTTCAGAAATTCGCTCTAGTGCTTCTGAGGATACAGTGCTGAGAATGAATGGGATATTGTGCTCGTATGCAGCTTTAGCGAGTATGACAGGTGCATTTGGCCACATAAGCCCCTGTAGCCCTATGGGGGCTATGCCAAATGGAGCACTGTATAACTTCCCAAGAAGCTCACAGTTTAAATTCGGAGTAGAGTTTGGACGGATATATTGGGGAGTGAATTTTACGGAGGCAAATGCTTGGCGATTGCGGCATAAGCCAATATCATCCATACAGCCCTCTATTAAGTACTCATAGGAGAATTTTGGAACTCTCTGCTTTGCGCGATTTTTTAGCCTTTGGGAGCTTGCGAAGTGGCGATTGAATCCATTGCTGCAGTTGGTCACACTTAGCTCCTAGGATTGTTATTGACTCAAGATTAGTTAGGTGGGTGATTGTTGCCTCATTTGGGTAGAATGTGTCGCTTTAATAATAATACTTAAAACCGCATCACCACCCCTCTAATAAGTGGTGATGCTGGATTTCGAAATACAGGTAGTTCATTCCAGACAGGCTGGATCAGCAGTTACGAAATTATTGGCAACCCATTGGTTGCTGCCTGTACAGTTTGGATCTATTCTATCCTTTAGGTCGAAGGGTAGATTGTTCTCGGCAGTATTCCCAAGTATTAAGTTATTAGATGAAGATTGACTGGTAATTACAATCCCTCCAGAATCTCCGGAAATACCATCACCATTATTCATTACTGTATTTTGTACTATCGTATTATTGTCTGAGGCTTCCATCTCTATCCCAGCTCTCTGACTGCCTGTTACGAAGTTAAAAGCCACTGTACCGAAATCATTATCGGCCTCAATGCCGTCACGGTCACTGAATTCAATATAATTCTGTATAACGCTACTGAAATCTCCCTGCATGTCGATACCATCTTCACCACTGAACTGTATATGATTTTTTATGGCGGTATTATTGTCGCTTCTTAGATCTATGCCATCTTCTAAGCTGTTAGTGATTGTCATATCTGAAATGGTATGGAATCCAGTGCCAACTACAAATATTCCATAATTGCAGTTGTTTACCGTTCCATCAGTAACAAGAGATGCCATGCCGGTGATACGAATACCCGCTGCATCGGTAAATAGTGGGAGGTTGTCAAGATTGCATGTTAGCGTATACCCATTCATATATAGACTCCCTGAAGGACCTTCAACAATGAGACCATTTTGGTTATCTATGTCTATCGGGCAGGTAAGATTCTCTGTAAGTACAGTAGGGGTTGTAATAGTATCACCACAATTGACAGCAGTTGCGCTGTTGGATGCAACAAACAGAATTGCGGTAAAAGTGCTTATTTTATACGATTTTCGAAAATTAATCATTTGTATCTCCTTTATTGATTTGAAAGTTATTGATGGCGAGTAAGTTTCCTGGCTAATTAGATCTCGCATCAATTTTGCATTCTGTCTCAATAGTCGTTTTTCTTAAAAGTATGATTGGTAATTTACTATCTGTTTTTTATTTGATTTTATTCGGGTTTCTAAAGTTAGGTTTCTTAAGGTTTGGCAGGGTAGGATATATTGTAGTTATTAGGTGAGGCTCTTATTGGCGACTATTTTACAATAAATCTTTATAAGCCATTTTTAATGGGTGATTGCTAGGTGAGTCTGCTCATATTTTGGTTGGTTTTTGGGGGAGGTTTTTTAATTGTTTTAATGGTCAAAGTTCTAGTTTCTTTGTGGGGATTTTTAAGGGTGTGTTTGGGTTTTTGCTGCAAAATAATTTAACTTATATTAAGGTCCTTGAAAATGTTTATACTATTTTTCCGATTAGGATAGTTGCAGCCTGCTATGTAAACTAGATAACAGGGATGCCATAAATTTAGTTTTATTATTCTTAAGGAATACCTGGGGTTTCCAAAGTCTCTTGACGGAAAAAATATTTAATGAGCCCCCAGGCTTTCAATTTGAGGGGCAAGTCGCTTGCTAAATTTCTGGCAGAAGTGGGTGTTTGGGGGGCATTATAGGCAACGTAGCCTCGCTGGCCGTCTGGTTATAGTAGTTATTTCGAGGCTCCTGGTGGTTCGAAATCTCGCCCGAGCAGGTCTAGAGTGATCTCACCAAATCGCGTGAGCAAAATATTTTCTGCCTCATCCATTGCGTCTTTTAATGTGGCGTTAACGGCATGTTCAATAACGCAGTTAGTGTGTTCGTCTGTGAGGCCAATGGTAAAAACTGAGCTGTCTCCCAGTGCTTTATGGATATCCAGAAGTGTAATTTCATCCAAGGGCTTCGCGAGTGACCAGCCCCCATTGTGTCCTTTACTGGAGCGCACGTACCCCTGATCCCGCAATAGCGCCATGGTTCTGCGAGCCACCACAGGATTGGTGAGGAGCATAGCTGCCATCTTGTCTGAAGTAACCGGCTTGTCGGTCATGTTTAAATGAATCAGGACATGAAGTGCCCTGGATAGTCGGCTGTCTTTACGCATAAATCACCTAGGTTTCCGTCCTGTAGCTTATCACGAAACTTTTTCTGTTACGTGTATTGTCTAGGTTCGAATATTTATGTAACAATAAAAGTTGCATGATATTGGAGAGGTGACTATGGATACGGATGTATTGATCATCGGTGGAAGTTTTGCCGGTTTATCTGCGGCGATGCAGCTGGTTAGGGGAAGGCGTAAGGTCGTTGTACTGGATGCTAAGAGACCTCGAAACCGCTATGCAAAAGCGTCACACGGCGTGTTTTGCCTGGATGGAAAGGCACCAGAGGAGATCCGAACCACGGCGCTTTCTCAACTACAAGCTTATCCGAGCTTCCAGCTGGTTGAAGGGGCTGCGGATAGTGTGGATGTCCAGGAAGAGGGTTTTGTTGTCGCTGCACAGGGAGGTGCCACTTTTAAAGCGAAGAGGCTGATTCTTGCAACGGGTATTACGGACCAGCTACCTGATATCCCCGGGGTAAAGGAGCGCTGGGGTAGGAGTGTGATTCACTGTCCCTATTGCCACGGTTATGAGCTGAGTGATCGCCCTTTAGGTGTGCTGGCTACCAGTGAGCTGTCTTTCCACCAGGCGGCGATGATTCCCGATTGGGGCGCAACTACCTTGTTTACCCAGGGCCAGTTTAATCCGCAGGGGGAAGTGCTCGATCATCTGCTGGCTCGGGGAGTAATGCTGGAAGAAGCCCCGATTACGCAGTTGGAGGGAGAGGGGGATAGTTTACGTGAAGTTGTTTTAGCGGATGGCCGCAAATTGCCACTGGAGGGTCTCTACGTGAGCCCCAAAGCGGAGTTGACCTCTCCGTTTATCGATCAATTGGGGTTGGAGCTGGAGGAGTCTTTTACCGGGCGGATTGTGAAGGTGGATGGCTTTAAGGAAACTTCTGTAAAGGGAGTTTTTGCTGCTGGGGATTTATCCAACCCGATGCAAAGCGGAACCTTTGCGATTGCATCCGGTACCATGGCAGGTGTTGGGGCTCATCGCTCGCTGATATTTAACCAGTGACTTTTAAAGTCCGGTGGGGGTTCGTTGGAGATATGCGACAAAAAGAATTTGGTATCTTTAGGGCTAAGGAGCCTCTGAATAACTCCATGATACCTCTGGCGTGCAGAGCGGTTCACAATCAAGGCGCGGCTTCGCAGGAATGTCTAGACCTTTCAAGAAGTCGCAACGCGGAGTGTGAATCGCTCTGCAAGCCCCGAAGGGCGGGCCTTGAAGGCCACAGCTGCTGCGTTGCAGCTCTTGCAAAGGGCTACGGCCATTCGCGGCGAGCTGCGCCTAACATCTGCAGCCTTCAAGACCCGCAGAGGCATTATGGAGTTATTCAGAGGCTCCCTAAGTAAGCGGCAGGAGCGGATTTGTGCTCCTGCCGAAAAATATCAGCAGTTCACAGCGTTTACTGCGAGCCCGCCGAGAGAGGTCTCTTTGTATTTGCTCTGCATATCGATACCGGTTTGACGCATCGTCTCGATAACGCTGTCCAGCGGTACGATATGAGCGCCATCACCGCGCAGGGCCAGGCGTGCGCCGTTAATGGCTTTTACTGCACCCATGGTGTTGCGCTCGATACAGGGGACCTGCACCAACCCGCCGATTGGATCGCAGGTAAGGCCGAGGTTGTGCTCCATTCCAATTTCAGCAGCGTTTTCAATCTGCTGGTTGGTGCCGCCCTCTACGGCGGCCAAGCCGGCAGAAGCCATGGAGCAGGCTACGCCGATTTCTCCCTGGCAGCCCACCTCAGCGGCAGAAATAGAGGCATTCTTTTTAAACAGCATACCGATAGCGCCAGCGGTGAGCAGGAATTTCACTACCTGGTCTTTCAATTCACCGTGAATTTTGCTGTCGTGTACAAATTCCACGTAGTAGGCGATAACGGCGGGAATCACACCGGCGGCACCGTTAGTGGGTGCGGTGACGATGCGCCCGCGCGCGGCATTTTCCTCATTGACGGCGAGGGCAAAAAGACTAACCCAGTCGAGGATGGCGAGGCCGTGGTTGCGCTCTTCCGGGCTCTGTTTACTCAACTCCCGGTAGAGTTCGGCAGCGCGGCGGCGAACATTGAGGCCGCCGGGCAAGATGCCGTTCTGGTGGCAGCCTCGCTCAATAGAGGCATCCATTACTTTCCAGATATTCCACAAACGGTCTTTGACTTCCTGCTCGCTGCGGAAGGCTTTTTCGTTTTCCATGGCCAGCTCGGCAATAGTCCAACCGTGATGATCACAGATCTTCATCAGCTGTTCTGCATTGCTGAAGTCATAGGGCAGAAGGGTGGCGATTTCCTCTTTGTGAGCGAAATCTTCTTCGGAGAGCACAAAGCCGCCGCCGATGGAGAAGTAGCTGCGCTCGAATAGCAGCTCTTCGCCAGCGTAAGCCTGGCAGGTCATTCCGTTGGAGTGCTGGGGAAGAAATTCCTCCATATGGAAAACTAGATCGCGCTCGCGAATAAATTCGATATCCTGGTCACTATTTAATAACAGGCGGCGCTCGCTCTGGATTTGCGCCATTTTCTCGTCAATCGAGTCGACATCAATGGTGTCTGGAGATTGACCCAATAGCCCCATCAGAACTGCCATATCGGTGCCGTGACCAACCCCGGTCAGGGCCAGTGAGCCGTATAAATGGACTTGTACGCGGTCTGTGCGGGGCAGTTGGTCCCGGTCTTGTAAATCTTGCACGAATTGGCGGGCAGCGACCATAGGGCCCACCGTGTGGGAGCTGGAAGGGCCAACCCCAATTTTGAAGAGCTCAAAAACGCTAATACTCATAAATATTCTCTGCGCCGGGCTGCATCCTGCGGCAGACCCCTAAAGGATATAGTTGCACTATTTAGGGGCGCACTTTGCCTTATGAGTCGCAACAATCAAGATGGTGCTCCCCATTCCGTACAAAATTCTATTAGCAGCAAATTTTGCGGAATTTATGAGTTCCCAGACCTTAAGCGTATAGACAAGCTACGGCGCTTCCGCGACCAAAACCGCTCTCTTGGGCGCGGGGTGACCTTCCAAGGTTTTGTCTGGCGATTCCGGGTCGAGAAAATCTGCCAGGGATTCGAAGTGCATCCAGTCGGTGCGCCGCTGTTCCTCCAGGCTGGTGGTGTTCAGGTCCACGGTCCTGGGGTTGCGGAAACCGCACTTGCGCAGCCAGCTCTCCAGGGTGGCGCAGCTGGGGAAAAACCACACATTGCGCATCTTTGCATAGCGGTCTTCGGGTACCAGGCAATCGCCGAGTCCGCCGTCGATAACCAATGTCTCTAATACAAGCTGGCCGCCGGGACGGAGGGTCTCGCGCAATTCGCGCAGGTGATCCATGGGTGAACGGCGGTGATAGAGTACCCCCATGGAAAAAGTGGTATCGAAAGCGCGCAAGTTTGCCGGGAGCGCTTCAATACCCAGGGGCAACAAATCCACTGGTGCTTCCCGGCCCAGGTATTTTTTCAGCGCGTAAAATTGCGCGATAAATTTGGCGGAAGGATCAATACCGATGACCCGGCGCGCGCCGGCACCGTAGGACCGCCAGCAGTGGTACCCATTGCCACAGCCCACATCGAGCACCAGCCGATTTTTCAGTGGTGCCAAGTGCGGAAGTACCCGATCCCATTTCCAATCGGAGCGCCACTCAGTATCAATATTTAGTCCAAATAACTCCCAAGGGCCTTTGCGCCAGGGGTGTAATTTGCGCAGTTCCCGCTCCAAGGCTTCGAGTTGTTCCGGGCTGGCATCGGCGGCAGTGCCTGCGCTGACCTTGCGGTTGAGTTCGATTGCGGAGGGCGTGATTTCCGGTAGGGCTTCCACCGCTGCGCGCCAATCGGGCAGGTCGCCCCAGCGATGAGGACTCAGGTTTTCAGCCACCTGTGTTGGCAGCTGGGCCAGCCAGGTGCGCAGGGCGGGAACGTGTTGCAGGCCTTGATAGAGTTGGGTGTAGTCGATCACGGGGTACTTACTTTTCCGGCGCGCCTTTGATGGCGATTAAAGAGGCAAAATTAAAACACTGGAACCAGACATCGACACTGGTAAAGCCGACATTTTTCAGTCGTGTGCGGTGGGTATCCAGGGTTTCCGGAATTAATACATTCTCCAGGGCAGAGCGCTTCTGTGCGATTTCCAGCGCGCTGTAACCGTTGGCGGCTTTAAAGGAGTGATGAAGTTCGATCATTAACTCGTTATGGGCTTTATCGGCGAAGTCCACTTTCTCGGAAATAATCAGAATGCCGCCGGGGCGCAAGCCATCGTGGATTTTCTTCAGGATTTCTTCGCGCTCTTCCACCGGAATAAATTGCAGGGTGAAGTTGAGCACTACCACCGAGGCATTTTCGATAGCAACGTTTTGCAGGTTGTCGCAGATAAGTTGAACGGGAACCTCGCCGCTATCGGCTTCGAGGACCGTGCGCGCCTGATCAACCATGGCTTGCGAATTGTCCACGGCGATGATCTCACAGTCGGCAGCGGGAATGCGATGGCGCATGGCCAGGGTTGCCGCGCACAGGGAACTGCCCAGGTCATAGCAGCGGCTTCCGGCTTGGGCGTAGCGCTCTGCCAGGGTGCCGATCATGGCTACGATCGTGGTGTAGCCGGGCACGGAGCGCTTGATCATATCGGGAAAAACTTGCACCACCTGGCGATCGAACTCGAAGCCAGCTACTTGGCCCAGTGGGTTTGCATAAATATTGTCGTGTTTACTCATTGGAACTTCGCTAGAGGATAACGGCGATGGATCGGCGCCGGTTTTTGGCCGGCGCCGCAGAGCTTCCCCGGACAAATTGCCGGGGAATCGTCGAGCTCCAGTTAGAGCTTCTCTTCCTTCAGGTTGAGTTTGGCTGCCGCTTCGCTTCCTTGGGGACCGGTAACAATGGCGGTACTGGCCTTGCTCGGGTCCAGATAGGTGGCACCGACGCGTTGCAGGTCTTCCAGGGTAACTTCCGTAACCTGTTTGCGGAATTGCTGGCGCGTCTCGTGGGTGCGGCCGTAAAGGCCCGAGTGGAAGTTCTTCTTGGCTTCACCAGCGGGGGAGCCGGGTTTATCCAGACCGCCGACGACGCCGAGGATCGCTTCCTCAACCTGTTCTTCCTTGTGCTTCTCTTCGGCCAACCACTTCAGGGATGCGTCGAAGTCCTCCAGGGTTTCACCCATACGCGGATCGCGGTAGGAGTAGAAGCGGAATACGCCAATATTGCTGTCGTGGCCGGCTCCGCCGCCGTAGGCACCGCCCTGTTCGCGGATGGTGCGATGCAGGAAGCCGTTGCGCAGGAAGCCGCTCAAAACCGACAGCGGTGCCGCATCCGGGTGGGACATAGGCACAGTGGCGTAGGCCTTGGCACAGAAGTTCACCTGGCTGTTGGCAACCCAGAGTTCCTCGATTTGTTTGCGTTCGAAAGGTGCAGCGGGGTTGGCTGCGGCGATGCTGGAAGTCGAGGTCAGTGGCATCAGTGTCTGGCTGAAATCGCCAATTTTCTCTTCTTCACCCACCAGCAGGAACTGGCGCGGTGCTGCGAGGATTTTCTGGTGGATAGCCTGGAATTGGGTGGAAAGGTCTTGCAGGCCTTCCTCTTTTTCCAGTCCGGCAACCAGGGCTCGCAGGTTGCGCAATCCCAGCAGGCCACCGCTGGCATGGCTCTCCCAGGCGGCGCGGTTGTAGCCGGCACTGGCGGCAGCCATGGCGAGGGCGTGGCCGTTGCCGACAACACCCTGTTCGCGGCGGGCGAGAGTTTGCAGTAGCAATTCCTTGATGCGGGCGTGCTCGTCAAAACGCACCTGCTCCATAGTGGCTTGCATCAGTTCAGTCAGGCCGCCCTGATTGCGAGCCAGCGCTTTACCGGACAGGATAAAGTGGCCGGACAGGTGATCCAGGTTGTCGATGGCAGTACGGCTGCTGGTGAAACCGTGCAGGGCGCCAACCACGCTGGTCTGCCACTGCTGGACTTCCAGGTAGTCTTTTTCACCCAGGCCAACTTCGCTCAGTACCTGGCAGTAGTAGGGCAGCAGTTGTTTTTCGGTTTCGGTGAATTCCGGTAGCGCGCAGACCATTTGTTGGTAAACCAGGCCGTTGGTGCCCGCGCTATAGCGGGTCAACTTCTGTGGGCCCAAGTCTATTGCTTCGCCTTTGACATCCGGAAGCTCTGCGGGAATATCTTCCACGCCGACCTTGGGCAGGATAGAAGCGTCGTCCTCGCGGTTTTGTCGATCGGCCAGGGCTTTGGCGGTTTCGACAATCTGTGCTTTTTCTTTTTCGCTGAGAGCGGCTTTGATTTCCGCCAGCTGGTCTTTCTCCGCCTGCTCGCGGCGCGCAGCCAACTGCTCATCGGGACTCAGTACCATACGTACGCGATGCTGGTTCTCCAGCAGAAGTTCACGGGCTTTATTGGCGATAAACTTCGGATCTTTGATCTGCTCGCGCAGACGCTCCAGGGTGGCATCGATATTCAGCAGGCCGATGGCATCGCCACGGTGAGTGGCGCCGGTCAATGCGGTGAGAATCAATTGCAAGCCGAAAGGGTAGCCGTCGCCACCAATTTCCCGCTGTTGTAATTCCAGCTGGTGCAAGCTGGCTTCTACCTGTTCGTAGGGGATGCCGTTTTCCGCCACGTCCCTCAGCACGTCGAGAACTTGTTGCTCAAGCTCGTCGGCACTTTCGCGTTCGCTGCCTTCAATACCGCAGACAAACACCAGTTCGCGTTGGGAATCGTCCAGGCCAACCAGCGGGGAGGGGGAAGTGCCCAGGTCGGTGGTTTCCAGCAGCTTCATCAAAGGTGAAGCGCTGTTATCCAGCAGTACGCCGGCGAGCAGGTGTGCGGTCAGGGCTTCTTCAAGATCGGTGACATCACCCAGCAGCCAGCTCAATACGATATGGGTCTTGGCCTTCAGAGGTTCGCCATTTAACGGGTAGTGTTCTTCAACTTTCAGCGGCGCCTGGTAGCGGTCTTCGCGCCCAACGGAAATAGTCTTGTCGAGTTTCTCGAACTTGTGCAGCGCTTTTTCTTCAAACGCGGCCTGGTGTTCCGCTGCGGGAATATCACCGAAAGTCATAAAGGTGGCGTTGCTGGGGTGGTAGTGGCTGCGGTAGAAGGCAACCAGCTGCTCGTAACTCAGCTTTGGAATATCAGTAGGTTCGCCACCGGAGTTGTAGTGATAGGTGGTGGTGGGGAACAGATATTTGCTCAGGGTGTGCCACAGCTGCGAGGTGACGGAGCTCATGGCGCCTTTCATCTCATTGAACACGACACCTTTGTAGACGAGCTCGCTGCTCCCATTATCCGCTTCGGCAAATTCCAGGCGGTGGCCTTCCTGGGCAAAGTCCAGCGGGTCCAGGCGCGCAAAAAATACCGCATCCAGGTAGACGTCGAGAAGGTTGTCAAAATCCTTTCGATTCTGGCTGGCAAACGGGTAGGCGGTCCAATCTGAACTGGTGAAGGCGTTCATAAAGGTATTGAGTGAGCGCCGGATCATCATAAAGAAAGGATCGCGCACCGGGTACTTGTCACTGCCGCACAGGGCGGTGTGTTCAAGAATATGGGCGACACCGGTGGAGTCTTCGGGCACGGTGCGCAGGGCGACAAGGAAAACATTTTCCGAGTTGTCTGCGGCGATGTGCAGGTGCTGGGCACCGGTCGTAATGTGTCGGTATTCCTCGACGCGCACGCCGAGAGAATCAATATCTGCGCTGGTAACCAGTTCAAATGCAGGATGTGAGTTGCTCAAAAGACAGCTCCCTGGAGTTATATGAATTTTCTGGCCGGCCACTGCTGCCGGCGAAAGGGCGCTATTCTACCGCTTGCGCACATCGGAAAGACAGTGTTGACAAGGATGCCAGTAGGGCGAAGACTTCGCTTGCCGAAGCTACGGCATAAATGTAGACGAACACGGAGATATTAGAGGTTGTCCTGGTTGGATATTGCCAGTGTCATTGGCTTTTTTATCACATGGGTGGGTTACACCGTTTTTGCGCGAAAAAAAGCCAAAGAAACCTGGTGCCTTACTTCATCGCTTCAGTGGTACCGCGTTGAATGGATGATGCGTATGCTCGATAGGGATATGCGCATGGCGGATACCGCTATTCTCAGTAACCTGGAGCGGGTCATTGGTTTTTTTGCCTCCACCAGTATTCTTATCCTGGCGGGTTTAGTGACGGCTTTGACGGCGAACAAGGCCGCCATCGAAGTGCTTACCAGTTTGCCTTTTGCGGAGCCCACCACCGTTGAGCAGTTTGAGCTCAAGGTGATGTTGTTGATCCTGATTTTTATCTTCGCCTTTTTCAATTTTACCTGGTCACTGCGCCAGTACTCCTTCGCCAATGTACTTATTGGGGCAGCACCGCCGCCGGAAACCGGTGATCTATCTGAGGAAGAGCGACGCCGATTTGCCATCAGTACTGCCAAGGTGATCGACCACGCGGGCCACAGTTACAACTACGGTCTGCGCTCTTATTATTTCTCAATGTCAGTGCTGGGCTGGTTTATCCACCCAATCCTGTTTGTTGCCGGCTATCTGTTTGTTGTCTGTGTTTTATACAGGCGAGAGTTTCTGTCCCGCGCACTGAATTCAATTTTGGCGGCCCGGGAAGGCGGGCTGGAGCGCCAGCAGAGGAAAAAATTCGATGAAAGACCGTGAAATCCTGGCGGCTTTTGATGAAGTCGCTGAAATGCGCGGCTGGCAGTCACTGCATACCCCAAAAAACCTGGCCATGGCGCTATCTGTGGAAGTTGCAGAGTTAGGGCGACACTTTCAATGGTGCAGCGATAAAGATATCCATAATCTAATGGCAGGCGACAAGGCCGAGCAAGTTGCCGCTGAACTGGCGGATATTCAGATGTACTTGAGCAAACTGGCCGCTGTACTGGGGGTTGATATGGAAGAGGCGCTACAGCGCAAATTCGCCGAGAACCGCCGCCGATGCAATGAGGCTTTGCAAGGTGAGGGCTCCGATGGGTGACAGCCTGCGTAAAGATCGAAACTTTGACGATCTCGCTCATCGTTTTCGCAACCGTATCTACGGTGGCCTTAAAGGGGATATCCGCCTGGCAGTGCTCAACCGGGATCTGGTGCCGCTGTTGGGGAGCGAGCAGCGCATTCTAAAAATCGTTGACGCTGGGGGTGGCCAGGGCCACTTTGCCATGGATCTGGCTGAGGCTGGGCACGAGGTTTTTCTCGCAGATATTTCTGCGCAGATGCTTGAACTCGCAGATGCGGAAATTCGCCAGCGCCATTTGCAAAAGCAAATGACCTTGCTGCATAAACCCCTGCAAGAACTGCCGCAAATAGAAGCATTAAAGGGCGCAGACCTGGTAATTTGCCACGCTGTGCTGGAATGGTTGGAACAGCCGCAACAGGCATTGCAGCAGCTGCGCAGCCTGTTAAAGCCTGGAGGGCATCTTTCGCTCACTTTCTACAATCGGCGTGCCCTTGAGTTCCGTCTATTACAGCGGGGCAGCTTTCGCCAGCTGGACCGCAATATTGAAGGGGATAATTGGGGTGGCCACCCTGGCAGCCTTACTCCACAGAATCCACTTCTGCCGGAATGGGTGGAAGACTGGCTGACCGAAGCGGGCTTTTCCGTGGTTTGTCACAGCGGTATCCGCTGCTTCCACGACTTTATGACGCCATCAATCCGGGAAAAGTTGCCCGCGTCGGCCATTGTGGAAAAGGAGCTTGAATACTCCCAGGTGGACCCCTATCGGCAATTGGCCAGGTATATCCACCTGCTTTGTAAGGTTTAACCAAGAATGCTTAGTAGTAGCTCCTTGGCGGCGTTGATACGCGATGCCAGGTAATCGTTGCCGCCGCGATCTGGGTGGAGTTTTTGGATCAATTTGCGGTGTGCACTAATGATTTCATCTCTGCCAGCATCGGCATCAACGCCAAGGATTCGGCGCGCTTCGTGTTCCGAGAGTGGCGGGCCCTCGGAGTTGTGTGGCGGAGGATGTTGAGTGGCCCCTGGATTTGGGCGCCTGTTTGAATACTTTTCAAACAGTGGCATCAACCAGGGTAAATAACGGGAGAGCTGACTGAGTAAACGGCCCAACACAGGAAGAATGAGCACCAGCGCTGCTCCTACCCAATGCAGGCGCCCGGTGATAGCCAGCACAACCACTATTACGGCGACGCCGGCGATACAGGCCATAAAAATCTGCTTGCGCCGCTCCTGCGGTGAGCTAGATTTGATTTTTTGCCAGAGATACCAGGCACCGATGGCGATTAAAATCAGTAGGATTAAGCGCGCCAATGACGACTCCTTATAGTGTTGATCTGCCAATGTTTGTCCTGCGTATCATAGAGTCCTCTTAACTACTTGATTCGCGGATTAATATTACTTGATCTGGGAGGATAAGCGCCTTAGAGCTATCCTGACAAAAGAAAATACCTGCACTTGAGAAAACAGTATGCAATACGACAAATTTCAGATACCCGATGCGGACCAGGTGCTGCCCGGTCGGCCCCAGCCGATGGAGATCAGTGGCACCCACTTTGTAAATGGCAACACCATTAAAGAGCCATTCCCTGAGCACCTGGAAGTCGCCATTTTTGGTATGGGATGCTTCTGGGGCGCAGAGCATGTGTTCTGGGATACGGATGGTGTGTTTGCCACTGCCGTTGGCTACACTGATGGCGCCACCGAAAACCCGAACTACGATGAAGTCTGCACCGGCCGTACAGGGCACGCAGAGGTGGTGAAAGTAATCTTTGATCCCAAAAAGGTGAGCTACGCAGAACTCCTGCGGGTCTTTTGGGATCACCATGACCCAACCCAGGGTATGCGCCAGGGTAACGATATCGGCTCCCAGTACCGTTCCTGTGTTTTCTGTCTGAACGAAGGCCAGAAACAGGAGGCGGAAGCGAGCAGGGCGGCTGTGCAAGAAGCGTTGGACGCCAAAGATCGTGGGTCAATCACCACCGAAATTAGCATGGCTCAACCGTTCTACTACGCCGAGGAGTACCACCAGCAATATATGGCTAAGAATGAAGACGCGGTTTGCCCAATTCTTCGCAACCCAATGCATGACTAAGAATTGATAGATTGCAGAAGCAGGCGGCGCGGTGACTGCTGCCTGTTGTTGTGACGCTGAACACAGTCAATTCCCCTCCACTTTTCTGTCTTTTTCCTGCCTTCTCTGAATTTGTTTCCCTGTATTTGGTTGTCATTAAATTATGACCAAAATCTAAAAACTTGCGCCCAAATCATAAAGTCGGCGGTGGGTCTGGCGCGTAAAGTTCCAACTCCTGCGTCGGAGAAAAGAACCCTTGAGCCTCACTTTCACCTTGAGCAGAAATGGTTACGGTTAATAAGGGGGCCGTTACAGATTTCACTCTATCCGCGTAGTTATTCAGAGGCTCCTTAAGTACAGAGTCACAGTAATTTTTTCGTAGGACCTTTTATGTACAGCGTTTACTCTATGGCGCGCCAGTTGGGTGGAGTATGTACTTGGGATTTTTCCCAAGCATTTCCTGTGTTGAATATCCGACAGATTTCTGGCAGTGGAATCTGTTTGTCGCTGGTTTCACACTGGATTAAGTATCATGCTTATGACGACTCTTTAGTAAATCACTTGGGTGGCGTTTGGGATCAGCGAAGATTTATCCCTTTCAATATGGGGAAATACCAACGAATAGCGGCACAACAGCAAGCCTGGCAGCAAAGTGCCAACTGGGAAGCTTCTCATAGGGCATGGTTACTTTTAAATCGGTTGAGAGTGCTTTCTTCAGCTACCGGAAGATCAAACAGGGATTCCTTGCGACAGCGGCTTAAACAGATTAATGGAGCCTATGCGTTAATTGAAATGCGCTCTAGTCGAGACGAGAATCCGGGCGCTCATGCAGTAGCTGCTTGGGTTGGTGCCCAGTCATTTGGCGGGCAAAAGCAGGATGCTTGTTTCTTTGATCCGAACTTTGGGGAGTTTTGGTTTGAGGATAAAGAGGATTTTTACTTCTTCTTTCACTTGGTCAGTAATATGCATTATCGGGCGGAACATAAATTCGATTCATGGCAGATCGATAGGATATGGAAAAGCTAGCTCTATTCATAAATTGGTTCTGCTTAGTGTTGCAGGAAGTATTTCATCTCGTATAGAGTTTTGGGGTTTGCTTAAGATGGTTGGAGTTCTGGCCATCTTACTTTCCCCATACAAAACAACCCAATCTGCATGTATTTTCCTTTCCCTAAAGAAAGTCCAAAACCTAAAAAAATTTGCCCAATATCTAAAGCGCTACTTGATAGAGCCGACACAATATAGATCTAAAGAGAGAGCTATTCTTTTGGCTTTTAGGGATGAATTACCCTTTAAGTTGAAGGTTGAGAGGGTGGAAAATTGTCCGGTAAGGGGTAAGTGTGGTTTAAAGCCATGGAGGCGCAATTCTTTCCATATAACCAAATTCATTATTTCAGGTTTGGCATATTTAACTTTTACTGTTTTAACAGTGCGCTGGATATAGTGGGCGTTAAGTCTGGGAAAGGGAGTGTTAGAGAAGTAAATTTTGCTGATATTGGAATTACTTAGATCCTGTGCGGGTATTGGGCTGTGAGTAGTTGCTTGTCATAATTGGTTATAAAGAGATATTAAAAGTACAAAATTGGTGATGTTGATCAATTTGGCAATGTTCATTTGAGTCAATGGGTAAAGGATTGATTGACCTATTTTATTGTTGTTGGGTTGGCGTAAATATAAGAGTGTGTCAATCTGCGCACCCCATTTTCTAAGAGAGTTATCAGTCCTTGTAGGTAAAAGCCTCTGGCTAGGTGCGGATCAGTATTTATTGTAGGTTTTTGTTCGAATTAAAATAGATGATTTTTGGATTTTAATTGTCTGTTGGGAGGTTGCTTGTATGCGTGTTAGTACAATTGCCGAGCGTCATCGAGGGCAAAAAATTTGGGGTTTTTCCCAGGGTTCACTAAGAGTTTGGGTGCACTATGCAGGATTTAGCATGTTTGGCATTTGTGGAGCCTTAACTGCACATTGGATACATAGTAGGGCTTCTGAAGGGGTATCTCTATCAAGTAAATTGGGCTTGTATGAAAAATGGAAAGTTGGAACAGATCCATTTACATTTACTCGACTTCGCTCTCTAAATATTCGTGAATTAAGAAGTGTTGCTAGGTATCAGTGGGGGTGGGCACACGATAAAGATAATTCTTATATGAATAATGTAGGGGCGTGGCTGAGAGAGCGTGGGGTATACCCAGTACCTGGGCTTGGGGATGATTCCAATATTCAAATAGTTAATCCTGGAATTCAGCCTTTATCAATGACCGATTTTTTAATAACATCATTAGATCAATTAAACGATCATTACGTAATAATCACTGTGTCAGGTAAAGTCTTTGGGCACTTTTCAGCGGCCCATGCTGTCTCCCTCTATATTGGCCCCGCTGGGATGGCTCAACAGTGCACTTTTTTTGATCCTAACCATGGAGAGTACTGTTTTAATAACAAACAGGATTTTTTTAATTTCTTTCGCGAGTATTATCGGCGGAAAATCCTGTCGAATGGATTTGGTTCCCTAGGTCTTTCAGATCGTTGGCGCACCCATGTTTACACCTTATAAAGTGCAGAGCAGCGGGGTGTCATGAGGAGGCTTCCTCTAACATGTTATGCGGTAAAGAGGTGCTGCTGGATATCGGTTTAATTAATTTTATAGTCTTTATGTGTAAAAATCGTTGCGAATTCTCTGGTGCCCGACTGAATAAGCATCAAATAGCCCAATTACCGCCCATGCAGGAGTGATCTGACTTGGAGATGGGGGGGTGGGCATTTAAGCAATAGTAAAAACCGTCACTGGCTCATTAGCTTTTTTTTATATATACAGTTTGCATGTGCCTTCTCACACTGCTGTATTTAAGTTCCATGACTCCTATTTTATCTCCACTGATGTGCGCACCAATCACTCCAACTCCCTGGATAGAGTAGTGAGTCGTGGCGACCAGCTAAATATTGTGCATAGAAATTAACGCAGGCAGTAACTCCGGAGCCACAGTAATTGAGAAGTGGTTTACCATCTTCCAAGTTGCCAAACTGTGATTTAAGTTCGGCAATAGATTTCACTTTCCCATTGTTTTTGTCAGTAATATTTTGCCAGGGCTGGTTGATTGCGGTGGGTATATGTCCGGCAATCGGGTCGATAGGCTCTTCAATTCCTTCAAAGCGCTGACTGTCCCGGGCGTCTACTAACTGCCAGGGTGCTTTACCCAGGTTTTGTTTGATGGTCTCGTAATGAACCAAAAGATTTTCTTTTGGTTGTGCGCTGAAGTTTCCTTGCCTGGATCGAGTGGGCTCGCTTGTGTCCAATGCCTCCCCTGCATCGAGCCAGGCTTTTAGACCGCCATTCAGAATGCTGATTTTCTTGTGGCCAAAGAAGAAAAACAGGAACCAGGCACGGGCGGCGAAACCCAGGCGGGTGTCGTCGTAGACGATTACCTGTGTGTCACTATCGACTCCCAGATTGCGAGCGTAGTCCTGGAACTGTGCAGCACTCGGCATTGGGTGGCGGCCGCCGTAGCGTTGCACGGAGGCAGAGAGGTCACGGTGCAGGCAGGCGTAATGGGCATCGGGAATATGGCCAGCCCGATAGTCCCGCTCACCACTATCGTGATCCGCCAGGCTATAGCGGCAGTCCAATATTACAGGTTCGCCGGTCTTTTTGAGCTCTACCAAATCCGCAACTTCAATCAGGGCAGGGTTGTTGTTGCTCTCCATCGGCCTCTCCTCAATCCTTGATACCGCTTTTGTCGTGTAACTTCAGCTGTTGTCTTTTGTTATTGGCCGCTTTCCGGGGCTGGGACTTCTGCTGCCTGGGGTTCGACGGCCTGTTGTTCGGCTTCTTGCTGGGACTCAGACTCTTCTTCGGTGGAAATCTGGTCTGCTAGCTCCGCTTTGCGGCAAGTCATGGTGGTTTCGGTTTGATCTTCGGCAGGGTTGTCGAGAAAGCGCGCAACTGCCCGCTCCGCGCAGTTGCTTGCGGAAATAATATCGTGAGCCAGGTTGGGAAATAGCAGCCATTGGTGATTCGGTAGCTCTTTGCGTGCGATATCGACATCATCTGCAGCCAGTACCGGATCCAGGCCGCCGTGTAACACTATCACTGGAACTGGGGTGGAGATGGCTTCTGACTCAGTGAGTGGAGCAGAGGGGATTGCCCAGATGCGACACTGTAGCTGCAACAAATTTAAATCTGATCGTACGGCCCCGCCGAGAATGCCGGTGTCTGCAGCGTTGGCCCTGGCCTGATCAAAATCGACAAAGGGAGCCTCTTCATAGCAGAAGTGGCTAACGCCGGCTGCATCCCCAAAGTAGGGGTCCAATACGATCTCCATAAAGTGTGCGATGGCATCCTGGGCAGGCTGTAGCCCTTCATCGCCCTCATTTTCCAGGCCCTCGATCATCTTGGGCAGTTCACTGTAGAAGTTTTCGTTATACAGCGCCTGGAATAAAACTCTCAGCAAGCGCTGTCCAGTAAGCACAAAGGGATAGCTTTGTTTTGAGTAGCGGTGCTTGATCGGAATGGTGCGCGGCTCTTCATCTAAGGTCTGGATCAGGTTTTCCAGCCTGCGGCGCAAATTGGGATAGCGACTGTTACATTTCTCGTCTTCGATGCAATGCTTCAGGCCGCGCTCGTAGGCTGCCAGGGAGTCCTGTGGGAGCTGCTGCGTGTAGACAATATTGGGGAAGACCGCACTGTTAAGCACCAGGGTGCGCACTGACTCTGGGAAGTCGCGGGCCACTGTCAGAGCGTAGCGGGAGGAGTAGGACACCCCATAGAGGTCGAATTTATCGAGCTTGAGGGTTTTTCTCAGCTCTTCTACATCTCTTGCGATCACAGAACTGTTGTACTGGGCCAAGTCGGCACCTTTGCTCAGGCGGCTGTAACAGCGCTCCATACTGAAGGAAAAAACACGGGCCTCTTCTTCCGGAGACAGGTTGCGCCGGAAGGCGGTATCGGCATCTTCGATAAACTCGCTGCAAGTGAGGCGCGGCTGGGCCATACCGGTGCCCCTGGGATCTATAACAAAGAGATCCCGGCCATCTTCTACTGTCATGGCGGCATAGTTAAGCCACAACCAATCGCTGGCGTTCTCGGGCTCTAACCCCATGCTGGCTCCGGGGCCTCCGGCGCCTAGGTGGAGTAGGGGGATTTTCTTGGGATCGGGGTTTGTGGCGCGGAAGCGCACGACCGGAAAGCGGATTTTGCGCTTTTCTGGGTGGGCATAATTCTCCGGCACCTCCATCATGAAACACTGGGTGAAAGGCCAGGTTTCATCGGTTTTGAACCAGCAGGGCTTTGCGACCAGGCGAGCGTATTGTTTTTGCGGGGATTGACCGGTTTGGACAGAGTTTGTCGAGCGCTCACAGGCTCCAATCACCATGGAAAAGAGAATGATGAGGAGTATGCGCAATCGGGCTTTTTGCACTTAGATTATTCCTGTGACTGCTACTAAATAGTGGTTTATGGTTCCAGACCTTTGAGCGGGTCAGTGCCTGCCGAAGCGTGCCACTGGCGCGGAGATATTCCAGCGCAATGCCGCGAGGCGAATCGCTAGGGTCACAAATACGGCAATAGCCACCACCAGCTCATGGGGTAGCCACCCTACATTGTCCAAGGCAACGAGTATGGCCGTACCGGTAAGGGCAGCGGTGGCATAGATCTCTCGCCGGAGTAAAAGTGGAATGTCACCGGACAGCACATCCCGAATCACCCCGCCAAAAGTACCGGTCATTACGCCGAGCACGATTGCGATGGTCGCGGAATAGCCCAGTTCAAGTACTTTCTGGGTTCCGAGCACCACAAAAACGGCGAGTCCAATGGCATCTGCCACCATTAGCAGGCGCATAGGGACCTTTAGATAGCGTATCAGGTAAAAGCTTACTACACCGGTAATTGAGGCGATCCACAGGTAATAGGTGTGCTCAAGCCAGAATACAGGGACGTTGAGAATAATGTCCCGGGCGGTGCCGCCGCCAATAGAGGTGACGCAGGCGAGTACCACGGCACCAAATAAATCCATCTGTTTGTGGCCGGCGGCGAGTACGCCGCTGAAGGCAAAGACCGCGATACCGATCAATTCAAACCAGTGCAGCAGCTCATCCATATCATCGTTACATCCAGAGATTGGCGGGCAGGGGAGAATAGCACTTCTGTCTACGCAAAGGGAATAGAGCAACGATCTACTGGTGAGAAGTGTGAGGCGCCGCAATAGATCGGTACCAGGGAGCTATTGAAACAATTACAAAGGGCCCATTAGACGCAGAAGAGTAATGGAGGCTGCTACCCTTTGGTTACGTCCATTGTTCACTGGCTGTAGAGATGCCGTATAGAAGCATACTGTTGGCTTTGCTGGCAGTCTCAATTTTTGGACTGAATTACCCGATAACCAAGGTGGCGCTGGCCGACTTCCCGCCAATGTTATTGGCTTCGGTTCGCTTCACCCTCGTCGCTGTTCCTCTGGTTTTCTTTTGTCCATTCCCCAAGACCTCGATCCTCAATGTTGTTGCGCTCGGCTTCTTCTTAGAGTTTCTCTCTCTGGGGTTGATGTACTACGCCATGAAGGCCGATATTCAAGCGGGTGTAGCGTCACTGCTTATGCAGTCGCAGGTGCCATTCACCCTATTGTTATTCGCAATGCTGTTTGGCGATAAGATAAATATGCAGCAGTGCTTGGGTTTGGTAATAGCGGCTGTAGGGTTCTCTGTATTCTTCTACTATGCCGATAAAGGTGGGTCGACAACGATAGTGGGATTTATCCTTATCATGGGGGCGGGGCTGTCTTGGGCGATAGCGAATATCGTATTCCGCAGGATGCCAGGAGTTAACTTACTTCACTTAATGGTTTGGGCTTCATTGGTGCCGCCGGTACCTCTTTTGGTCTTGTCGATATTTTATGAGAGCCATACTCCCTGGGTTTTCTTTTTTCAGGCGCATACGGCCAGTTGGTTTTCAATTGTTTACCAAGTGTGCATGGTGACATTGGTTGGTTATATTTTATGGGGTGATTTAATTCGTCGCTATTCCTCTGCCTGCGTTTCACCATTTGGGTTGCTGGTTCCTATTGTGGGAATAATCGGCTCATCAATTATCCTCGGTGAATATCTTACATTTGTCGAGTGGGTAGCGACTTTTGTCGTGTTGCTGGGTATTGCTCTTTGTGTAGTGAAATTAAATGATCGAAATCCGGGACAGGAGATTGTTGATGTGGAGGGAAGTTAGGGGAGGGGTAATAACTTTATTCAGCTTGTTGGGCTCTCTGTTTGGGCTTTCCGCGGTTCCCAAAACTTCCTTTTTATACCGTTATTGAGAGTTTAATAATTGCTGAGGGCTGTATTTACTTATTTCGCGGTTGGATGATGCGTAAATGGTCACAGTGAGTTTTGGTCTGCCCTCAAATTATTTTACTTTAAATTCAAACGTTTTTTTTCGGTGCAGTACTTTGCTTGGTGTGGGTAATAATTTAATACTGCTCCACAGTCTATGCGCCGCCTTTTTGCGTGACTATTCCGAACTTTAGTTTAATGGTTTTGTACTACCAACCTGGGGGCGAAGTAGAAGTAAGCAGATAAGAAGTGATGGGATAAGGGCGATGCCCACGGAAAATACCGTGAGCATCGAACTAGACGTGTTTTACACGAATGCTTGCAGGCCGGTCTGGGCGCGGCCGAGGATCAAGGCGTGTACGTCGTGGGTACCTTCGTAGGTATTTACAGCTTCCAGGTTCATCACGTGGCGAATTACGTGGAATTCGTCGGAGATGCCGTTGCCGCCGTGCATATCGCGAGCAATACGGGCGATATCCAGTGCCTTACCACAGTTGTTGCGCTTCACCAGGGAAATCATGGTGGGGTCGAACTGCTTGTTCTCATCCATGATGCGACCTACGCGCAGGGAGGCTTGCAGGCCCAGGGTAATTTCGGTCTGCATGTCAGCCAGTTTCTTCTGGAACAGCTGGGTTTGAGCCAGAGGGCGGTTAAACTGGGTGCGGTCCAGGCCGTACTGGCGAGCGGCGTGCCAGCAGAACTCGCCGGCACCCATGGCGCCCCAGGAGATACCGTAGCGAGCGCGGTTCAGGCAGCCGAAGGGGCCGCGCAGTCCGCCAATTTCCGGGAATTTGTTTTCTTCCGGAACGAACACATTGTCCATCACGATCTCGCCGGTAATGGAGGCGCGCAGTGAGAACTTGCCTTCGATCTTCGGTGCGGAGAGGCCTTCCATACCCTTGTCCAGCACGAAGCCGCGAATAATATCGTCGTCATCTTTCGCCCAAACAACGAAAACGTCGGCGATTGGGCTGTTGGTGATCCACATCTTGGAACCGCTGATGCGGTAGCCGCCATCGACTTTCTTGGCGCGGGTTTTCATGCCGCCGGGATCGGAACCCGCATCGGGCTCGGTCAGGCCGAAACAGCCAACCCATTCGCCGGATGCCAGCTTAGGCAGGTACTTCTGCTTCTGCTCTTCGCTGCCGTAAGCGTAAATCGGGTGCATAACCAGGCTGGACTGAACGCTCATGGCGGAGCGGTAGCCGGAGTCAACGCGTTCAACTTCGCGCGCCACCAGGCCATAGGAAACGTAGTTGAGACCGGCACAGCCGTAGCCTTCGATGGTGGAACCGAGCAGGCCCAATTCACCCATCTCGTTCATGATTTCACGATCGAAGATTTCGTGGCGGTTACCCTCGAGAACTCTGGGCATCAGTTTGCTTTGGCAGTACTCACGTGCCGTGTCGCGCACCATGCGCTCTTCGTCGGTCAGCTGTTGGTCCAGCAGCAAAATATCGTCCCAATGGGCGAGTGGCTGATGTTTACTCATGGTTTGTCTCTTCTACTTCCGTTATTAATTCCACCGGAGCGTCCAAGGGGGCCGGCTGAAGAAGGCCGAGCACCTTTGTACAGAGGGGAGACTTTTTGGATAAGCTCCGCGTCAAACCCCGATGACTATTCAGTTTAGTGTGCCGCATCATACCGAAGTAGTCGGTTTTCGGCACTCCTGCGGGCAGCAATTTTTTGCCTGATTTTACGCATGCTTTGTAAACAAGAGTAAAACGCATTGCGAGCGATTTTGGGGGGCGGATAATGCACGCAATAAATCTCTATTTTTTACGATTAAACGTTTAATTTCGGTGATATTCCTTGTCCTTTTACCGTATTTTGGCAATTTGTGTTCCGCTGCTTGTCAGCTGTAGTTCGCAGCCAATTGAGACCATTCAGCCCGATGAAAATTTGGGGTTACCAGAATCTTTTCGTGCATCGGGCACTGCCGCACCGAGTTTGCGCTGGTGGCGAGATTTGCAAGATCCGCAGCTGGACAATTTGGTACAGCTGGCACTGAAAGATAATCCGGATATTCAGGCTACCTATTGGCGATTGGAGCAGGCCGCAGCCACCGCGCGGGGAGCGCGATCGGGCCTTTGGCCAAGACTGACTGCCAGCATTGAAAATACTGAGCAGCGCTACTCTTCCGGCGAGTTCACCGATCCCTCTGCGGAGGGCAATAGTTGGAGTACCCGAATCGCCGCCAGCTACGAAGTGGACCTTTGGGGGCGGGTTCGTGCCGGTGCCAGTGCAGCAGAGGCGGCTTACCTGGCCCAGGAACAGAATTTACAGACGGCAGCCCTGACCCTGGCGAGCGAGGTGGCAGCTACCTGGTTGGAGTTGCGGGAGCAGTGGGGGCAGCGGGATTTGCTGCAACAACAGCTGGAGATCAATCGCAAAAGCCTGAAGGTTCTGGAACTGCGCTTTGGTCGCGGCGTCTCAGGTGCAGCCGATGTTTTGCAGCAACAGCAGCTGGTCCAGCAGTCACAGCAGGAACTGGATGAGGCGGAAGCGGATGCCGAAACTCTAAAAGTACAGTTAGCGGTGCTCTTGGGTATCAATGTCGAGGAACTTAGCAGCATTATTCACAAACAGGCCGGGTTGCCGGCACTACCAGCCCTGCCAGAGACCGGCGTGCCATCGCAATTGTTGTTGCGCCGCCCGGATGTCGTTGAGGCGCAGCGAGACCTTTTACAGGGCTATCATGTAGCCGATGAGGCCTGGGCCGATAGACTGCCCGTATTTAGTTTGTCTGCAGTAGCCAGCAATGGCACCAGTTTAATTAGTGACGTGACTGAAAACTGGCTTTTGGCCATCGCAGCCTCTATTGAGGGGGTGATTTTTGATGGTGGCGCCCTGGCATCAGCCCGGGAGCAACAGGACGCCGTTCTGCAGGAGCGCTGGGCGCTCTACCGCAGTGCAGTTAATGAAGCCTTGTCTGAAGTAGAGCAGGCCTTGATTCGAGAGAGCCTGATAGAGCAGAGACTCAACCATCTACGTGAGCGTGAGCGTCTCGCAGACCTTTTGGTTCTGCGCCAAAGCCGCGCCTATGCGCGGGGAACCATCGACTTCCTCAATGTGTTGACCGCGACGAGTGAACAACAGAGTTTGGCGCGACAAATCTTGTCTGCCGAGCGCGAACTGATTGAAAACCGAGTAGTACTTTACCGCGCGCTTTCCGGCGGGATCCCCCAGGTGGATCTTCCAGCCCCCGAGCCAGTGGATTTGGAGTTGTACCTGGAGGGAAATAACTGATGTTGCAGAAACTCAATTGGCGCCTGCTGATTCCCATAATTTTGGTGGTGCTGGCATTCCTGGCCTTCAACTGGATGATGCGGGAAAAACCGTCGGTCAGTCGCGGTGAGCGCAAATCGCCACCGCCGACAGTCGATGTAGCCGTTGCTGAGCAGGGTCGTTTTCCTGTGACCTTGAGCGCGCTGGGTAAAGTGAGTGCCCGTGAGTTAGCGGAGTTGGAGCCCCAGGTACAGGGGCAGGTGCAGTGGCTCGATTATGATTCGGGTCCAGGTGCGGTAATGCCAAAAGGGCAGGTGCTGTTGCGTATTGACCAGGAGCCCTACCAGTTGGCCCTGATGACGGCCCAGAGCACCCTCGCCGAACGCCGTGCTGAATTGCAGCAGGAGCAAGGACAGCAGCAAGTTGCTCAAGAGGAATACGAGCTTCTCGGCACAGCCCTGTCTGGAACGGATAAGGCCCTGGTGTTGCGCGAGCCTCAGAGAGCAGCAGCAGAGGCGGCAGTAAAATCCGCAGAGGCAAATGTGGCCTTGGCTAAACGCGATCTTCGGCTTACCGAGGTTCGCGCCCCATTTGATGCCCTAGTAGTTGAGCGTGATACCGATGTCGGTGATCGCGTCTCTCCGGGAGATACTCTCTACAGCCTCGCTAGTGCTGACCGTTTCCAGATTGCCGTTGAGGTTCCCGCGTCGCAACTGCACCGGCTTGGACGCGGTGATGTTGAAGTTCGAATTTACGGCAGCCAGTGGCCGCAGGGCGTCTACCGCCGTGGTGAGTTTGTCCGGGTTATCCCGGTACTGGAAGAGCAGGGTCGTCTCGCCAGTGTGTTGGTAGAGCTGGAAGACCCGCTTTCCGTACAGGATCCGTCCCAGCCGCAGCTGCTTCTCAACGATCTGGCGAAAGTAGAGATCGTTTCCCAAAGTGAGGATGAGCGTGTGCGAATCCCCCTCACCGCGTTGCAAGACGGCAACAATGTGTGGGTGGTTCGCGAGAACCGCACCACGGTTCTGCCGGTAGAAGTGGCCTATATGAGCGGCGACTTTGCAGTCCTGGAGCAGGGGCTCAGCGGTGGAGAAGCCTTAGTGACGACCCGGTTGGTAACCGTTACTGAAGGCATGCCGGTGCGAATTGCCGGAGACAGTAATCGCCAGCAGCGCCCGCCGATAGATGCGGCTGCCTCTGCGGAACGCCCGCCAAGACGCGGCCCCGGTGGACCCAACGCTGGGGGCGCAGATGACTGAACAGAATAGATCCAAAGATAAGGTCGATACCCGCACGGGCGCCATCGCCTGGATGGCGCGCAACCACGTAACTGCAAATTTGTTGATGTTGGTCTTCTTGATTGGTGGTTTGATTTTTTCGACCATCGTTAAAAAGGAAGTCTTCCCGGAATTCAGCCTGGATACTGTGAGCGTGTCCATCTCCTATCCCGGTGCCAGCCCTGAGGAAGTCGAGCGCGGTGTACTGGTGGCTGCCGAGCAGGCGGTGCAGGGCTTGGTAGGTATCAAAGAGATGACCGCGAGGGCCAATGAGGGTAGTGCCTCTTTGACCCTGGAGCTGGAAGGCGATGCTGATGCTGCCTTGGTGTACCAGAATATTCAGCAGGCTATCGATTCTGTTACCACCTTCCCCACAGATATTGAGCAGCCCCAGGTTAGTCTGGCCGAGCGCAAACGGGATGTGCTGGATCTGGTATTACACGGCGATCTTACCGAGCACAACCTGCGTGCGTTGGCGATGCAGGTTTACGATAAGCTCGAAGCGCACAGCGGTATTACCCAGCTGGAAGCGCGGGGTATGCGGGACTTGCAAGTGGCGATCGAGATTCGCCGCGATGACCTGCGTCGCTATGGGCTTACCCTGCTGGAAGTGGCAAACATCGTAGAAAATGCAGCGGTAGATATTCCCAGCGGCAGTGTTAAGTCTGATGCGGGGGAGATATTGGTCCGGGTGACTGAGCGCCGCGATTGGGCTCGTGAGTTTGGCGATATTGTTATTGCCCAAGGTATTGGTGGCGGTGCCGTTTATTTAAAGGATGTTGCCAATATCAGCGATGCGCTTGAGGAAGAAGCGCGCAATATGGTGTTCAACGGCGAGCCAGCTATCAGCATCAAGATCTACCGAGTGGGCGACCAGACACCAATGAGTGTCAGTGAGGCTGCCCATGAAGTCGTTGATGAGGTCAGGGCAAGCCTGCCCCCGGGTGTGACCCTGACAGTTCGCGATGACGACTCGGAAATTTTCAAAGCGCGTCTGACCCTCTTGCTGAAAAACGGTTTTATTGGGCTCTTGTTAGTATTTGTTGTGCTCGGAGCCTTTCTGGAATTGCGGTTGGCTTTTTGGGTAACACTGGGCATTCCTACCAGCTTCCTGGGGGCATTGCTATTCCTACCTGGGCTGGATATTTCCATCAGCATGGTAAGTATGTTTGCCTTTATTATCGCCCTTGGAATAGTGGTGGATGATGCAATTATTGCCGGTGAGAATATCCACGAGTGGCGGCAGAAAGGCTACAGCAATCTGGAGGCTGCCGTTGCCGGTGCCCGCCAGGTATCGGTACCGCTCACATTTGCGATTCTGACTAATATTGTCGCCTTCCTTCCATTGATGGCCTTACCCGGCTTTATGGGCAAGATCTTTGGTGTGATTCCCTTTGTGGTGGGCTCGGTATTTATTATTTCCTGGGTGGAAGCCCTGTTTATTTTGCCCGGTCACTTGGCCCACTCTCGTCGCGGCTATAAAAGTCGCCGGGCGCGCCGCTTTGCCGCGCGGCAGAAAATGCTGGCACGGGGATTGGATCGTTTTGTACAGCAGCGCTTTAGGCCCTTCCTGGATATATGTATCAAGCACCGCTACACCACTATTGCCGTGGCGGTAGCGGCGCTGCTGGTGGTTGGCGGCTATGCGGCTAGCGGCCGCATGGGCTTCACCTTGATGCCCAGGGTGGAGCGTGACTCCGGTCGCTTTGCTGTCACCTTTCCCACCGGAACGGCCCAATCCCAGCTGGAAAAAGCGCGCTCGCAGATTATTATTGCTGCCGATAGGGTGCTCGAGCAATACGATAAAGAAAAGGTCTTCCTGGGTATTCGCGGTTTGATGGGCGATGACGCGATTATGGTGGACGCTTTCTTTGTTCCCGCAGATGAGCGTCCTTTTTCCACCGGTGAGTTTATTCGCGCCTGGCGCCAGGAAGTGGGGCCCATTGCCGGTGCCCTTAGCGCGACAACAGCTTCTGACCGTGGCGGTCCCGGCGCTGGCTCCTCGTTAACCGTGGAGCTTCGTCATACCGACACGGATACCTTGGAGCAAGCTGCGATACGTTTAGGGGATGAGTTGGAGAAATTCCCCAATGTCAGTGATATCGATCCCGGTATTTCCCTTGGTAAAACCCAGTTGGACCTTACGCTGACTGAAACGGCCAAAAGTTTGGGCATGTCTGCGGAGGATATTGGTCGCCAGTTGCGGGCAGCGTTGTACGGGGCTGAGGCCCTGCGCCAACAGCGCGGCCGGGATCAGGTGAAGGTCATGGTGCGTTTGCCTGAGGATGAGCGGGCCAATATCAATGATGTGAATAGCATTATGATTCGGGCTAGCAATGGACTTTGGATGCCCCTGCCAGATCTGGTAAAGATTGATAAAGGGCGTGCCTATGCCACGATTAATCGCCGGGCAGGCCGCAGGGTTACAACAATTACCGCCAATGTGGAGCCCAGTGACCAAGCGACGCTTGTGATTAATGAGCTGAATGAAAGTGTGGTCCCCCAATTGAAAGCTGAATTCCCCGGCCTAAGTGTTTCCTATGAGGGACGCCAAGCGGAGGAGCGAGAGGGACTGGCAAGCCTGGCGATGACCTTTGCCCTTGCGATGGCGGTGCTGTACTTGCTATTGGCAATTCCCTTAAAGAGTTATGTACAGCCGTTGATCGTAATGGTGGCGATACCCTTTGGTGTGATCGGTGCGTTACTTGGTCACTTGGGTATGGGGTACGGACTCAGTATGGTGAGTCTGCTGGGTATGGTGGCACTGGCAGGAGTTGTGATTAACGATACTCTGGTAATGATTGAGTACAGCAATCGTCTCCGAAATGATGGCGCCGATTTGGAAAGCGCTATCAAGGGAGCGGCAGCGCGGCGTTTTCGCCCAATCGTATTGACCACCATAACAACTTTCTGCGGCTTAATGCCGATGATCTTTGAAAGCTCGGTGCAAGCGCGCTTTATGATTCCAATGGCGATCTCGCTGGGCTATGGAATACTCGCTGCCACAGCGATCTCATTGTTATTGGTACCCTGTCTCTATTTAATGATGGGTAAAGATATTCCCCAGTTGTTTGCAAGGTTGAAAAATATCATCGCTCGCCTTGGTCGTAGCGGTGCAATCGCACAGAGATAAATTCAATAGTAGCCGGTATCTTCTTATCGGCTATTTTCCTCAGAAATTTAATTTTATGACTGATATTTAACTATCAGTTTCCAAAATACGTTCCTGTCTCCCTGAATACCACCTTCATTTAATTTTCCTTTATGACTTGGAACTCCGTTAGCTGAAATACTGCTCCAGTTCAATGTTATGAAATTATTTCCCGGCATACTTCCAATTTAGCAACTGATTTTCAATTAGTTCAAATAACAGAAAATTTTGACCAAATTTGAAAGACAGAGAAATGAATTGAAAGTTAGTTTCCGGATTTTAATAAGTATAAAAGGTAATGTTCAGTGTGCAGCTCAATAAACAAACATAACGCCCAGTCCTTAGATTTTGAATCGGGAGAAATGGGCGTTGTACCATCAGGAGATACAGTTTGCGATTTGATCGAAAGACAAAAGCTAAAGAGTCCTGATCAGGTCGTTATTATCGATGGCAACACAGAAATAAATTTCGCTCGCCTGATGAAACGGGTCGATGGGATTGCCGCTGATTTGGTAAATCGAGGGGTTGAGCCTGGTTCCTTGGTTGGAGTCTGTATGAGTCGATCCTGGGAGCTGGTCGCGGCTCTACTCGGCGTGATGCGCGCAGGTTGTGCTTACGTCCCATTGGACCCAACTTATCCGCTAGAGCGGGTGCGATATATGCTCGAGCACTCCAGAGCTGCCGCAGCAATCGTTGATTGTGACGAAAACGCAAACTTGTGCCTTGGCGTGAAAGAGCTGGTATGGATCGATGAGTTGCGAGAGCAGGCACCGGAGTTTTTACCGGAACTTACCAGGCCGCAAACGAGTGATTTAGCCTATGTAATCTACACATCCGGCTCTACTGGAAGCCCGAAAGGGGTTGCTATCGAACACCGAAGCCTTATCGCTCTCAGTAAGTCCATGAGTGAGCTGTTGAGCGGTGGAGAGCTAGAAGGCGTTTTGGCTTCGACCTCAGTTTGCTTTGACCCCTCGGTGATGGAAATTTTCGGGACTCTTTCTCTGGGCGGCCGAGTTATATTGTCGAAGAATATTTTGGAGCTGCCAAAACTTCCCTTTCGAGAGCAAGTGCGAACTTGCATCACCGTTCCATCTGCGGTTCAGGCTTTACTTTCGATAGACAAATTGCCTCAGGGAGTGCGTTGCCTGATTTTTGGGGGTGAAGTTCTTAAGCAATCCCTGGTCGAGCAAATATATGCGGGAACTGAACAACTGCGGATAGTTAATGTTTATGGACCCACAGAGGACACGGTTTACTCAACTTATACAGAGGTTAGCCCCGATAGCGACCAAATTACGATTGGAAGGGCGGTTTCAAGTTCCCGCGCATATATTTTGGATGAGAGATTACAGCCAGTTGCTCCCGGCGGGGAGGGGGATTTGTATTTGTCTGGTGACAAGCTTGCTCGGGGATATTTGAATGATGAGCATCTGACCGAGGAGCGCTTTATACAGCCTGTCTCCAACCCCCGAATTTCCGATCAGCGCTTGTATAAAACGGGAGACCTGTGCCGATGGACAGCAAATGGAGAAATAGAGTACTTGGGGCGCGCCGATTGCCAGGTGAAGATTAGGGGCTATCGTATTGAACTTGAAGAAATAGAATCGGCAATTGAGTCTATACCGGGCGTTGATGCTGCCGCTACTGCCGTTATAGATGGCGGGGCGGGGCAGAAGATTCTGGTGGCTTATATTGTTGCTCGCGAAAAGACAATTACCGAAGTAGCAGTAAAAGAGTTTCTTGAACAGCGCCTTCCTAAATATATGGTCCCCCAGTTTGTCAAGCATCTGCAAGAGTTACCTCTGCTACCCAACAATAAGCTGGATCGCAAACGATTAGCCCTCCTTGAAGGAGAGCTTGTCGTCCCAACTGAAAGCAATTTGGCTGCAAACGATGATATTAACCGAAGCCGTGGAATGGGCGAGCATTTCGCAGATTTATCAGTAGACAGCGAGGCAATTTTTACTTCAGTTATCCAGGGTGAGGTGGCTTCCATCATGAATCACCCAAATCCGGAGGTTGTGCGCCCAGAGATAGCCTTCGACAAGCAGGGCCTGGATTCGCTGACAACATTAGAATTGGCCAGCCGATTGAGTCATAGCATTGGACACCCCCTATCTGCGCAGACAATTTTCGATTATCCCACGCCGAAGCTATTGGCTGGCTATATGCTTGATTTGACGGAAGGTAAGATCAGTAGTGAGTCAGCTAATGAGGTTGCCAAATCTGAAATTGATGCGCTGGCTAATTTCCAGTCCCAGCTCCAGTTGAGCCATCCAACTTTCCAGGCCGCAAAGGCATCATCCTGGTCTGCCTCTGACAAAAGTAAGTTGGTGCAGGCGGTGATAGCCATGGCAAACAATCAGAAGAGGAATCCTTACAGTAAGGTTTTACGTACAGGTAGTGGGACGCACGGCACTGTTACAGATGTTTATAACGATGATACCCAGGATTCAATTATTTGGACGACCAATCTCTACCTTGGCCTGAATAGAGATAAAGAAGTTATCGAACAGGCTTCATCCGCTGTACAGCTTTTCGGAACAGGAATGGGCACTTCAGCGGCGGCATCGGGCCTGACGGACCTTCACCTCCAGTTTGAAACGGAGTTTGCTGATTTGGTAGGCAAGTCTGGAGCCTGCTTGTTTCCAACGGGTTATACGGCCAATGTCGGGGTGGTGGCAGGAATATTAGGTAAAGATGATGTTGTGGTTATAGACCAACTTTGTCATGCCTCAATTGTTGACGGTGCCCGTCTCAGTGGTGCCAAAATTAGAACTTTCCAACACAATAATGCCTCTGATCTGGAGTCGGTGCTGGAATCTGAAGCATCTCCCTACCGAACGACGCTAGTGGTTCTCGAGGGCGTTTACAGTATGGGGGAAGGTGCTGCGCCGGTAGCTGAAATCGTGCGTGCAGCAAAGAAATACAACGCCTTGACCTTAGTTGATGAGGCACACTCATTCGGTTTTTATGGTGAGCGTGGTGCCGGTATCTGTGCGGCTCAAGGTGTTACTGATCAAGTTGATTTTATTATGACAACACTCAGTAAGTCGCTCGGTAGCCTTGGGGGTGTGGTTGCTGCGAGTAAGGAGTATGTTGACTTGCTGAGGTCCTCAGCCAGGGCATATATATTTCAGGCCTCTATCAGTCCTGCAGATATTGCAGCCGCATTGACTGCCTTGCGTCGGATTAAATCTGACGATGGACTGCGTGATCGATTGTGGGATACGACCCGCTATATGCGCCGGAAATTCGAGCAGGCCGGATACGATTTGGGAACAGGTGATGGGCCTATTATCACGCCCCATTTTAAAGATAAAGATAAACTATACGGGATAGTCCAAGCGCTTTATCAGCGCGGTATTCAAACCTCGGCTGTCACTTACCCGATAGTTGAGAGCGGCCGTGGCCGCCTGAGGTTGATCTGCTCGGCAGCTCACACGAGGGAGGATGTTGATAGGACCGTGGAAGCTCTTATTGAGGCTGAAAAAGAGGTTGATGCCCAATCTCAGGAAATAAAAGAGGAGGCGATGGATTTGGGGCAAGCCCTTGCTGAAATTGGTGAGTGGGCAAATACCTTTTCTAACTTCCTACAGGAATATATCAATCGACTATCCAGCCCCGTGCCCAACTTGTGCTTATCTGTGAGTGTTACTGAACAGTTTGAGCCAGTGAGGATTTTAATTGATGGCGGCAAAGTAACCTTGAGTGATCTCTCGGTCAACGACGTTCCTTTTTGCTCAGTAACGCTAAGAAACCAGAGGTCTGTCACGGCCTTGCGGCTTCACGATGTTCAGTCGCTGCTTGATGATATTTGTACAGGTAGCTGCACCTTAAGCGGTCAGGTTGAGCCATTTATATGGTGGATCGCCCGTATTCTAGATTTAAGTGTGGAGGTAAATAACCCTGTAGACTGTGGATTAGCTAGAGAGCGGGCGATTCATTAACTAATGAGGGGCGAGGTTTAAAGTTTTGGGCCTTTCAGCTTACCCTGATGGGCCCATGTCTGGTGCCACTGGCAGAGTAGGTCGGTTACTTATTTGCCTGATTTTTCACTATGCTACGCCAGGGAGTTTGCGCCAGCTCCAGCGGATTAAAACAAATACTAATATCGATGCAGCTGCTGTAATGTAAAACGGTAAGCGGATATCAACTTCCATTGCCATGCCCCCCGCGAGCGAAATCAAGCTTGCTACCAGCGTGAAGCCCGCAGTAGCTATTCCCATCACCCAACCCTGTTCCGTTTCATCGACACTATTGGCAAATATATTTAAGAGGGCGGGGTAAGCGAGCCCAAAGCAAAGGTACGCGAAGAACACACTGAGATAACATAGCCAAATATGGCTGCTGAATACGAAGACTAACGCGCTCGCGCCCATCACTAAGGCGGAAACTGTAACTACCAGGGGTTTAGTCCAGCGGGACAAAACAGGCTTGACCATAAAGAGGCTGGAAATTGCCACCGCAATACCCATAGTCAGCATGGCCATACTGGTTATTAGCAGGCCTGCCTGGAATCTACTGCTTAAATAGTTTGTGATAAATATATAAAAGCTGAGATGCACCAGCATGAAACAGAGATAGGCAGGGCAAAGTCGGACAACCCGAGGACGGTCCTTCAGATGTATAAACTGAGTAAATAGATCCAGAAAGCGAAGCCTAAGCTGCATCGGGGCTTGCCGGGTATCGTGATAAAAGGTCAGGATCAAAAACAAAGTAATAGCGACAAGTACCAGAGCAAAGTAAAAGGGTAGTTGGATACTGGCTATGCTCCCCAATAGCTCCCTGTCTGCCAGGACTCCTGCCATAATCGGTCCAGCTACAGCCCCAGCACTCATTCCGGCTACCAATAACCCTAGGTTCTTGGAGGCTTCCAGCTCACTTTGGCTGGCATCAATCATTGCTGCTTGAGCAATAGGTTGGTTTCCCGCAGTAAAGCCGCTGATCACTCGTCCGAGAATAAGAAGCCAAAGGCTATTGCTTAGCAAAGAGAGGACAGTGATAGCGTATCCGGCCATGGCCCCCACCAAACACAGCACCATGGCAGTTTTGCGTCCAATATTGTCAGACAGTTTGGCGATATATACGGACCCAACAAACCACGCCAGAAAGAAGCTGCTGATCACAACTCCATAGTACAAGTGCCGAGTTGATTGTGGCGTATCAGTAGGTAGGAACTGGAATTTTGTCGACATAACCAATTCATTGATGATCGGGAACAGCAATCCCTGACCCATCAGATCTACAAAAACTACTGCCAAAAGGGCTAAACGGCACATGGCAGACATAACCACTTCCTCCCCCAGCTTCAGCTTTGCTGCCTAAAGCAAGATAGCAGGTGATGAATAGGTGACGGGGCCTGTCATTGAGCAGCGTAAGCCAGGTAAGAGCGATAGAGCTATTTGAGACTAAGCGCACGGTTAGTTACCCGGGAATAAAGGCGGTTAAGACAGTTGAGGCTTGCTCTATATATCAGAATTCAAGAGAAGCTTCTCCTATTTCTGGGGGTGACGAACTATCTCTTTGATTTTTATAGGGTTGATAATGTTATAAAGAGCAGAAAAAGCAGGTAGATATATAGCGCCTGCTTTATATCTACCTGTTGAGAATTATGTCAAAGCTCTTAACTTTTTGATATTATTGGGTTTTTGAGGTTATCTTGAAAGAAGTGAGTAGAATTATATAGAAGGGTGATATAAAAACGCTTCTTTTGAATTAACTGTTACTAGAACCATATGAATAAGATCATCATCACATTATTGCTTTCAGTGATTGGCCAAGACGTACTCGCTTGTTCTTTTAGCGAGCGTAGTGGCGAAGAAAAATTTAAAGATGCAAATCGTGTATTTCGAGCAAAGATTGTCGGAACTCAGCTGGGAACTGAGAACTTGGAAGGTGAAACCTTCGAAATTGTTAAAGCAAAATATAAATTGATTGAGTCCTACAAAGGCCGTAATACTAAGAGCGGCTATGTAAAAGAGCTTACTTTCAGCCCAGGTAATTGTATGCTCGGTCTACTAACCGGAATGGAATATATTATATATCTTGGCGATACAGATTTTGTAACTCTACCAAGTGGTTCTTGGGGCTATTTCAATCCAGAAGGTACGCAAGTGTTGCCAGAGCTTGAGAAGTTACGGGCTCTCGCTAAAGGCGAGCGCAGTGCTCCGTAGCGCTAGTAACAAGCAGCGGCAGAGCGACAGCCAACGCTACGCACCTTTTGTGTTACTCGCTGGCGCTCAAACATTAACACAAAATGCGCTCCGCGCTGGCTGCGCCTGCGCTGGGCGTTATAAATCTTGGAGAGTTTTGTGCTCGGAAAGCTGAATGCAATAGCCATATATATTACTTGGTTGTTTCTTGGGGGTATGATTGCATCCTTTGTTCTTGGTTACTTCGATGTTACTTATGAGATGCCCATCTACTATTTGATCTTTGGCGGTTTTTTCTTGTTTGCAATTATTCATTTTGTATTGGCGTTTTGGGTGCGTTGCCCGAATTGCAACAAGTGTTTAACCATTCAGGGTATGCATGGGGTTCATCCTGCCTCTATACACAAAAGCTGGTCGTCCGTTGTGTTTCACTGGTTTACAGGTAGGGTAAGTTGCATACATTGTGGTGCTACAGTTTCTACAAATGATTTATAACAAACCGCAGCAATCGCTCCCTTCGGTCGCTGGGACAGCCAAAACGCTGCGCTTATTTGTCTGCCCTTGTGCGGGGCGTTAAATTGCAAAACCATGGATAATTATCGTACATATGAAGAAGTATTAGAGGCCTATAACTCCGGTGAAATACCCAACGGAGAGGCATGTGATCGATTTCTAGAACACATAACGTCAAAGAATATTTCTGAAGTAATTGATTTGATCCCCAGTCAATACATTTTTCAAACGATGTTACGTACAGCGGCATACTGTCCCACCACAAACGAGGGATGGATGCAGAGAAAAATGAGGGCTTTAAATTATTCAGACTACTCAAAAAAACCTAAACCATTAGATGAGAATCATCCGTTTAGGGTTGGGATTGAAGCCCTGCGGGAGTATGTTTCTGGTGGTATGGAGAACTAAATTTAACAAACAAAGGCTACGGATGCTTCGCACCCGCAGCTTTGGGCGTTAGAGCTACCAATAAAACCGAGTGTAATTAATGTTCACACAAATATGGAAAGGTTGGACTACGGGTGTTTCCGTTATCTTTACGCCGCTGTTCTTAATTGCTGCTTTGGTACAACCTGACGCCCCTGGTAATATGCTTTTAGCCGTACCATTAGTTCCGATCATAGCTGCTGGGCAAGGCGTGTTAATTGGAGCGCTGGTTTGTCTTGGTCTCAAAATATTGTCATTTAAAAATTAACATGAGTGCCACAAACTCTAACAAGCAGCAGCACGAACGCCCGGCAAAAAGCGCCAGGCTGGACGGCCTACACGCCGCTTCGCTCTGTTTCGGCCGCCCGTGTGCTGGGCGTTATACATTAAGAGAGATTAATATTTGAAAAATAACGTAGAGTCATTGTCAGGAAAGGCATTAAAATCAAAGATTAAAAGACTGAAGCGAAAGAAAGTTCTTAACGATCTAGGGTCAACTCTAATAATTATTTTCTTGTTGCTTGGTATGATTGTGTTTGCTGTGCATGGGCAATGGTTTCTTGTCGGCTCTCTAGCAATATTATTTTTCATTTTTTCAATTGGTACGGTCGGTGATTAACTTGACGCAAGAAAAGTATAACAAGTACAAGCAGGTTGCTACGGGCCTCTGGTCCTTCGCGGGACGGCCTACGCTACGCTCCAGCCGCCCCTGTTGTAGACGTTCAGGCTGTAGAAAAACTCTTAAAAAGTAGCTTTTTTGTTAAAATGGAGGTCTTGATGTCGAGATTATCCATATGCCCAATTTCAAACGTTACGATTACAACCAAGATGCAATGGTCGTCATCAATTTCGAAGAACAACTACAACCTGAAACCTTTGAGTTTACACTTCATCATTTGATTGATGACCATATCGACCTCTCTGTCTTCCATAAAAAATATCAAAATGATAGCGGCGGGCGAACCGCTTATGATCCAGCTATCCTCCTGAAAATCACATTGTTTGCTTACTCAAAAGGCATTACCTCAAGCCGTGAAATTCAATGGCAATGTGAGAATAATATCCTCTTCAAAGCACTGTCATGCGATACCGTTCCGCATTTTACTAGTATTGCAAATTTCGTAAGCAGTTATCCTGATGCGATTGAGTCGGTGTTTGAGCAAGTGTTACTGGTCTGCGATCAGCAGGGGCTGCTTGGCAACGAACTTTTCGCAATAGATGGATGCAAGATGCCATCCAATGCCAGCAAAGAACATTCGGGGACTTTTAGAGAGCTAGAACAGAAGCAGGAAAAAATTCGCAAGAAGATCAAAGATTGCCTCAAAGAGCACAAGAGGCTGGATGGCAGGAAACCTAAAGAAAAAGAGCGAAAGCAAGCGGTAGCTAAAGCGGCGGATACGCTGCAGAAACACTTTGATAAAATTGATCAGTTCTTAAAAAATCACTCCCCCAGGATGGGGCAAGGTAAAAAACCTAAAGAAGTGAAAAGTAATATCACGGACAATGAATCAGCTAAGATGACTACCAGCAAGGGAACCATTCAGGGCTATAACGGTGTTGCCGCAGTTGATAGGAAGCATCAGATAGTTGTTGAGGCCCAGGCCTTTGGAGAGGGCCAGGAGCATCATACATTGAAACCTATTCTTGATGGCATCAGTTGCCATTATCAGAATATAGGAATAGATGAAGACATCTTGGCCAAACAGGTCATCATTACTGCTGATACTGGATTCTCCAACGACGCTAACTACAACTACCTGCGAGAGAACGGCATCAATGCCTACATACCTGATAATAAATTCCGTTCACGAGATAAAGCTTTTACAACGCAAAAAACCAAGTATGGCAAGCGCAATCAAAAAGGTAGGGCTAATGTCCAGAAGACTACCCCAGCTAGTGAATTTACATTCAACAAGAAAAAGAAAACCTGTATTTGTCCTGCAGGAAAATCCATGCTTTTGTTAAAAGAAGAGCATGTCAGTGAAGGTAAGAAAAAACTATTGTTCGAAGGGCGCCTCACTGACTGCAGGAAATGCAGCCTTAAAAAACAGTGCATGCGAAACCCAGATTCTGCTGACTCTCGAAAAGGACATGGAAGGCAAGTATCCCTAACTTGGACAAACGGACGGACAGCCACTGACTGGATGAAAAAGCGGGTTGATAGTATCGAAGGCAAGACCATTTATGGGCATCGAATGTCTGTTGTTGAGCCTGTGTTTGGGAACATTGGTACCAACAAGCGATTAAATCGCTTCTCGCTACGAGGAAAAAGTAAGGTTCAGGGACAATGGCAGATGTTCTGCTTGGTACATAACATTGAAAAGTTGATGAGATGTGGCAGTATTCACTGATTGAGGATGAATTAAGGGCGTCAAGACGCCTAAATTTAATACAATGAAAGAAATTTGGTGGTATAGCTAAATTTAGCTCGAAATTTAAATTAGAGGAGCCTGAGGAGTGACAGCTTTTTCTAAAACTGTTTTTCTACAGTCTCGTTATGTGCACCTAGCGAATGACTATCTCCCATGAATTTGAAGAAGATAAAAAAGATGTTTGGTGAGTCTCAACACCCTAAAGGCCAGTGCTGCTTTTGTGGGGAGGTCATTGATAATAAATCACTTGTGGTAATGAACTTGGATCTAGGTGATCAGCAATTTCAGTCGCTTTATTCTCATGGACTTTGCCTAAAAGAAAAACTTCACTCATCAGTGCCGTTTTTGGCTCCCGAAGAAGTAGAGGGTGAATAAATGGGCAGGTCCACTACACATAACAATCAGCGGCAGAGCGACAGCCAACGCTACGCACCTTTTGTGTTACTCGCTGTCGCTCAAACATTAACACAAAAGGCGCTCCGCGCTGGCTGCGCCTGCGCTGGGCGTTATGGGTCATAAAGTATGAGCAAAGTATGGAGAGAGATCGCAGACCCCAAGAAGCACATTGACTACATGAGCACTCGAAACGAAGGCGGTGTACTAGTTGAAGCTTCAAGAGATAATCTAATTGAAAAATGGGTTTACTTTGCAGACGTATGCAATTTCATTTTCCAGTTTGCGAGCATTGACCAAGTACTAGAGTGTAAGGATTACTTTTCAAAGTCTGTACACCCTTCTACTCGGGAAAAGGGTCACGAGTTAGAACATTATTGGCATCCTTGGTATTCAAAACTGCCTAAGGGTATAAATAAAGGCGCCAAGCGTGAGGAAGTTATCAAAGCGCTAGACAGTATTTTAAATATGTGGGCCAACCCATAACAAGCCAAGGCTGTCGGACGCTTCGCGCCGCAGCTTGGGGCGTTATGTGAGCAGGAAATAGAGCATATGGACATCGCGATACAAATGATTGATCAAGCTTGGCAATTACTTGTGCGTATTCCATTTTGGTTGTTGTTGTCCACACCATTGATAATCGCTCTCTACTTTTATGCAAAGAAAATCAGAAGCGTGCAGTGGAATATGGCAATAAAACTGTTGCTTTTTGTTCCACTTTCGGCCGTCTTACTTGCTCCAATGCCGGTTGGCATGTTCATAGCACTCGTGCCTAATGGTTTTTTGCTCTTTAGTGGCCTTGAGTACTACAGTAGGGTTTTTGCCTGGTGTGTTTCATCCATACTCGTATCAATGATAGTTTGTTACTTCGTAGGCAAGAAATACCTGAGGCCCACATAACAAGGTGCGGCAGCTGACATCTTACTTTGTGCACTTTTTGCACGGTCGCTGCGCTCCCATTTTCGTGTAAAAAGCACACAAAGTAAGCCGCCGCTGCGCACGGCGTTACATGCCTTAGGAAAAATTGTGTCTAGTCAAGAGGATGTATGTAAAAGATTCAATACTCTACCTTTTCCTTGCATGGGTAAAGAGAAGCTAGGTATTGCTATCGAAACCATTGGCAAGGTCCCAATCAATGGCTTGCGACATAATCCAGAAAACGGAACATGTGGTTGGTATATTTGGTGCGGCGAAGAAATGTCTCAAGATGCAGATTTTTTCAAGCCATTGCACGTTAGACATATCTCAGAATATTTACCTGAAGTGGAGCAATATCTTGCATTGCCGCCGGGTTATAGATTTTTAATAGCTGGAGAGTATGTGGATGTTTGGCATGATCCACAGCTCACCAGCATGTAACAAGTAAAGGCACCCGACGTCAAAACTGCCGCTTCGCTTTAGTTTTGACGCAAGTGCTTTAGGCGTTATGATTAAGAAAGTTTCTAGATTCACACTCTTAACTTACTTGGTTTTCGGAGGCCTAATTGATTACATTTTTATACGTTATCCTAATTATCATGCTGACTGTCGGTCTTGAGATGGTCTATGAAAAAATCAGTGGAGTTGATCGAATATATAAAGCCGATGATACAATGGAGGCTATGGCTAATAGCGGTGTTAAAACTTCTCTCAGGCTAATTGGCTTTGGTTTGCTATCCATTATGATTGTTGTTGGTCTTACCCAAAGGTTTAACTAAGTGCAAAACATAACAAATACAAGCAGGCTGCTGCGGGCCTTTGGCCCTTCGCGGGACGGCCTACGCTACGCTCCAGCCGCCCCTGTTGTAGTCGTTCAGGCTGTAGAAAAACTCTTAAAAGGTAGCTTTTTTGTTAAAATGGAGGTCTTGATGTCGAGATTATCCATATGCCCAACTTCAAACGTTACGATTACAACCAAGATGCAATGGTCGTCATCAATTTTGAAGAACAACTACAACCTGAAACCTTTGAGTTTACACTTCATCATCTGATTGATGACTATATCGACCTCTCTGTCTTCCATAAAAAATATCAAAATGATTGCGGCGGGCGAACCGCTTATGATCCGGCTATCCTACTGAAAATCATATTGTTTGCTTACTCAAAAGGCATTACTTCAAGCCGTGAAATTCAATGGCAATGTGAGAACAATATCCTCTTCAAAGCACTGTCATGCGATACCGTTCCACATTTTACTAGTATTGCGAGTTTCATAAGCAGTTATCCTGATGCGATTGAGTCTGTGTTTGAGCAAGTGTTACTAGTCTGCGATCAGCAGGGGCTGCTTGGCAACGAGCTTTTCGCAATAGATGGATGCAAGATGCCAGCAAAGAACATTCGGGAACTTTTAAAGAACTAGAACAGAAGCAGGAAAAAATTCGCAAGAAGATCAAATATTGCCTCAAAGAGCACAAGAGGCTTGATGGCAGGAAGCCTAAAGAAAAAGAGCGAAAACAAGCGGTAGCTAAAGCGGCTGATACTCTTCAGAAACACTTTGATAAAATTGATCAGTTCTTAAAGAATCACTCCCCCAGGATGGGACAAGGTAAAAACCCTAAAGAAGTAAAAAAGTAATATCACAGACAATGAGTCAGCCAAGATGACTACCAGCAAGGGAACCATCCAGGGCTATAACGGCGTTGCCGCAGTTGATAGGAAGCATCAGATAGTTGTTGAAGCACAGGCCTTTGGTGAGGGGCAAGAACATCATACATTGAAGCCTATTCTCGATGGCATCAGTTGCCATTATCAGCATATAGGAATAGATGAGACATCTTGGCCAAACAGGTCATCATTACTGCTGATACTGGGTTCTCCAACGACGCTAACTACAGCTACCTGCGAGAGAGCGGCATCAATGCCTACATACCTGACAATAAATTCCGTTCACGTGATAAAGCTTTTGCTAAGCAAAAAGCCAAGTATGGCAAGCGTAAACAAAAAGGTAGGGCTAATGTCCAGCAGACTTTCCCTGCTAGTGAATTTACATTCAATAAGAAAAAGAAAACCTGTATCTGTCCGGCAGGAAAATCTATGCTTTTATTAAAGGAAGAGCATGTTAGTGAAGGTAAGAAAAAGCTATTGTTCGAAGGGCGCCTCACTGACTGCAGGGGATGCAGCCTTAAAAATCAGTGTATGAGAAACCCGGATTCTGCCAGCTCTCGAAAAGGACACGGAAGGCAAGTATCCCTAACTTGGACAAACGGACGGACAGCCACTGACTGGATGAAAAAGCGGGTTGATAGTATCGAAGGCAAGACCATTTATGGACATCGAATATCTGTTGTCGAGCCAGTGTTCGGGAACATTGGTACCAACAAGCGATTGAATCGCTTCTCGCTACGAGGAAAAAGTAAGGTTCAGGGACAATGGCAGATGTTCTGCTTGATACATAACATTGAAAAGTTGATGAGATATGGCAGTATCTACTGATTGAGTATAAATTAAGGACATCAAGACGCTTAAATTTAATACAATGAAAGAAATTTGATGGTATAGATAAATTTTGGCCGAAATTTTAATTGGAGGAATCTGGGAAATGGCAGATTTTTCTAAAATTGTTTTTCTACAGCCTCGTTATACATTTTATGAAAAGAATATGATTCACGGTTTAACATACATAGAAGAGTTTATCTCCAAAGAAGAAGAGCAATTTCTACTAAATTCTTTGGATAATGAAGAATGGCTCACGAGTTTAAAGCGGCGAGTGCAGCACTATGGATATCGATACGACTATAAGACTAGGTTCGTTGATAGCTCACTTTATCTCGGGGCACTCCCTGATTGGTCTACCAAAATTCTATCTCGCTTACATGCCAAAGAGTCTATTTCAGAAACCTTTGACCAGCTTATCATCAATGAATACGAGCCAGGTCAAGGAATATCAGCACATATTGATTGTGTGCCATGTTTCAAGGAAACAATTGTTTCTCTAAGTATTGGATCACAAGCAGAAATGGTACTTGGCAATAAACAGGTCGAGAAGCAATCCATTTTGTTAAATCCAAGATCGGTAGTAATACTCCAAAAAGATGCTCGGTATAATTGGACGCACAGTATTCCAAATAGAAAAAGTGACTTAATAAACGGGCAGAGAGTTCAAAGGTCGCGCAGAGTTTCTTTGACATTTAGGCAAGTAATCAAAAAAAATGTATAACAAATCACACAAGTTGATGCCAAAAGACCCGCCTTTAGCACAACTTAGTGCGGCGTTATGCACAAGGAGTGAATAGGGTATCGTGAGCAGTTGGGTAATATGTCTCTGTGGAGACAAGATCAATAAAAATCTATTCGCAGGTAGCGGCTGGTCTCTGGTTGTTCCTGAAGAAGTCATTGATAACGAAGCTGTCACTGAATCCGACATACAACAAATCATTGTTCAGTCCAAAATTGAAAAGGTCTGTCCGTCCTGCGGCTGCTTAATTGTGGTTAACGACCAAAGTGACACGGTGCAATTCTTCAAGGAGCAAGTCGTATAAATGCATAACAAAGCCAAGCACGAACGCCAGCGAAGCTGGCTGGACCTACATTCCGCAGCTTTGCTGCTCCATTTTAGCTCGTGTTGGCGGCGTTATAGCTATTTAAAAAGCATCTCTTTTACCCAAAAACAGTCAAACACCCATAGCTGCTAATAGGGAGTACAGTGTTGAATCGTCAACCTTATCCGCTATTGAAAAATCACGCCCATATTGCCAGTACCAGATTGGAGGGCAGTTGCAGAATTACCGGATGTTGCCTGACCGATTTCATGCATATTAGATGTGCCAATCTGGGATTGACTGGCAAAGTTGGATATCCCCGTCTGATTGGTTAGTGCCATATTCATCATGCCAGTTTGGTTGGTATCAACTATGCCAAAATCAGAAGCATCTTGATTAACTTCCGACATATTCATCATGCCTGACTGGAATACGCTCACAGTATTATTATTTGAATTATTTAACTGTGTAACAATGCCATCATTGCTATCTCCGTCTTGTTGAATAAGTAAGCTATTAAAGTCGCCGTCGTTTTGAGCCATGCCAGCGATATTAGCAGTTCCATTCTGGATCATAACTGAGGTATTTGAGGTACCGCTAGATTGGAAACCAATAGCACTATTGGCCATTCCTGTCTGGTTCACTATAAAACTGTTAAAGGAGGTATTGAGTTGAGTATTACCGGAAATTTGGGAATCTCCAGATTGCAATACAGAAATAGTATCGCTATCTGACATTATCTGCGCACCGCCATAGCTATTGGTATCCCCAATTTGGTTAACAAAAACAGTACTTAACTGAGAGTCAACTTGCGACATGCCTACCTCATTAAGATTGCCCTGCTGAATTGCCGTAATCTGGGTAGAGACACTGTTATTTTGTAGTAAGGCAGGAGCGGTATTTAGATTTCCAGTTTGAATATGAATAATAGTGCCATTTTGAGTGGCATTCTCCTGTACCGGTGCAGATTCGTTGAAATCACCATCCTGGGTGATTGCGATCAAACTGTCCATCGTTGCGGGATCACTTTGGTCCGGGTTAGCCATATTACCATTTCCATTCTGGTTCACTATGGCAGTATTCCCATTTGCGAATGAATACCCACTAATTACTAAGAAGATAGCTGCCGCTATCGGGGTGAAAGCTTTCATGATGATCCCTTAAAAATCAAGCGATTAATTTTGTTACAGACTGTTGATCGATTTGGGACTCAGCTGAACAGCTAATTAGGCGGAGAATGCTCTCAAATCTTTGTCATTAAAGTTGAAGTGGAGTCACCAATACAGGATTTCATCCTTAGAGAGTTCCTACTGCTTGTCTGGCTGTCTAGGTAAAATAGAGGTGACACGGGAAGTATAGGGCTGGATTGCGGTAGTTATCTTTAGGAAGATGATCTCAAAAAGCTGGGAATAAAGTTTAAACATATAGGGATAACTAGTTTAGTAAGAAATTCCTATATTTATATTGTTTACAGAGTGCCAGGCTTGGCAATTTGCCTACATCATCGACGACCGCCACTGTACTGGTACGATTGTGCGATCTGCAATCACGCAAAAGGCTGAGCCCGCAAGCTCCGAAGCTCAAGCCGTCGCCGTGCTCAAGTGCGTTATTGCTGTGATTGATGATCAGAACAGCGTGCAGACCGATGCCCGATGGATCGGGTCTATGTGACAACGAAGGCACTCACCACAGATGCAGGGCAGGCGGTCAATGTGATTGACGAGGCAGCGGGCCTTGTTTCTGACTGCACTGGTGAAGTGGCGAATCGCATGACTGCGCACAGTTCTATTGCGGTGATGGCGATTCCGAGTGGGTGAGTATGGTTGCAATTAACTGCGGTAAGCGAGTTTATGCGGATGATGATGGTGAGTGGGGTGTTTGTAACAATGAACTTACGCGCTTCTGCAAATCGAAGTGCAGGGCATCCAAAACGATCCCCCCGACTCCCCCAGCGATGGCGACCGCTACATAGTGGCCAGCGATACCGGAGACTGGGCAAGCCAAGACGGCCAACTGGCCCGCTATGTAGCAGACCCCGGCTACTGGAAATTCTTCCCCGCTAAGGTCGCACTCAATCAGGCGGAGGGCCTGCTGTATATCAACGGCAGTAGAGGCTGGCAGGTAGCCAACCGCCCGGCGACTCTGCCGCAGATCACTGGGGATACCAGCACGGATCTGGCCGGGGTGGTTGGGCAGGTGTTGGCAGCGTTAAACAATATTTACTGGGATAACCAAGTCACCTAGCCTGCTTCGTATATCTGGGATCAAAAGCATCTGCATCTTATGCACAGGAAAAAAGGTGTTAACTTTCTGACTTTTAAGGGGGTTCCAAAAATATATATAGCACCCCAAATGTCTGGATATAATGCAGTTGCAATATGCCCATTTGTGTACATTGGTACCAACTGTCGATAGGTTAATGTTACTTAAAGGCTTTTTATATCGTGGTCGAAGGAATTTGTGGGTATAGTGGTGGGTGATATATTGCAGCTGCTTTTGAATACACTGTTAAGCGTTCAAGGAAGAGCATTGAAGATAGCTACCATATTAGCGCTAGTAATAATTAGTAATCCTGTTTGGGGGAATAGTCTTAATACAGTCAAGAAAATACAGGAAAGTATTTTTGCTAATCTATCGCAAGGCGATAGCAAGGAAATAATTGAAGAATATTTAGCCTCAGCTAACATTGTGTATTCTTACGATAAGTATTCTTTTAGATATCAGGCCGTAGTACGAGAAAATGAGGCTGACTGTAACGTTGAATCTATATTTCTTTGGCTATTCTATGAATGTGCCATTCAAATATATATCAACTTAAATGAGCGAGGGGACTACAAAGATCATGAGGTTTTCCAAACTTATTCTGGCTTATAGCGTTGCAATGCTTAGCAAATACAAGCAGGTTGCTACGGGCCTTCGGCCGCCCCTGTTGTAGTCGTTCAGGCTGTAGAAAAACTAATTTATGTCTTTGCTTTCTTAGATGTGATCAGATATTAACCATAAATGGTGATTCTACGTGAATTCTGATCTAGCTTTCACTGATGAGTAGGCTATTTTTCACGTAGAAGCACAATACAAAAAGAGGGCTGAGTTTTTCTACACCCTCGTTAGGCAGTAAACAAATCCATGACTTCTCTAGATAAAGCGATAAGTAATCTTGGAATTAAACGCACCATAAATTTCTCTGGCAAGCAGATTAAACTAGCCTGCTTACTTCGGGAAGAGGATAGGCGCCCCTTACAAGCAGACTGGTGGAAAGGTAAGCAATTAACCCTGATCGGAGTTGATGATAATGGCAATTTTTTGGTCAGGCATTGCGGTGGCTATATATTCTATTGGTGCCATCAGGCACAATCCGAAGAGGTAATCGCAAAGAGCGAGGGTGAATTCCTCAAATTAATCGAGTACGGAGAGTAGCCCATGCCTAATATATGCAGCAAGCAACGCCCAAGCAAGCTTGGGTTGGACCTACATTCCGCAGCTTCGCGGCTACATTTCGGCCACTTCTGCAGGTGTTATATTTCAAGGAAGGTTATGAACAAGATTCTTTTAGCTTTACTCTTTATCAGTCAATTGGCTTTTGGTGAATCTCCAAGCCCAAAACTGATAATGGCCACATCCGCATACGACACACCCATTAATTGGGCTGGTGAGATAATTGACTCCAAGATAAAAGAGAATGGAGAAAAAGTATCAGTTTACTGGCTTGTAAAGCACCATTTTGAAAAAGCCCCGCTTAGCGATAAGCCATATAAGTTAAAGAAAACGGGTGACGGCTACTTTGTTATTCATCTAGTTATTTCGTCAACAGTAGAAGACGCCAAATTGTTAACTGAGCAAACTAAAGGCTCCGGCTCATTTGTTGTAGTCAAAGGCATTGCCCTCAGCCAAGTTCAATTTAGTGGGCACACTGCAGTCGCCATTGAAACAGAAACGATGGACATCACCAGTGAAATTGAAATATAAAAAGTATAGGTAGGTTGCTGCGGGCCTTTGGCCCTTCACGGGACAGCCTAAGCTACGCCCCGGCCACCCCTGTTGTAGTCGTTAAATGTCTAAATGATTTCAGGAATTGAGCCAATGGGCATTTTTATAGCTTTAGGAGAAAGGGGTTCCCAATAAAGTCAAAACTAGTGATGGCTACACTCGTAGGGCAAGTTATATTGGTAGTTCTCTTGGTAGTATTGGCTGAAGTTGTAGGCCTCTTAAATCCGGGCGGGCTAATTTTAGCATTTACCATAGCTGTTTCAGTTGGCGGCTTTTTTATAATAAGGTGGCTTTGTGCCAAAACATTTAACAAGTTTATCAGCCATCGCCACTTCGTGGTAGGACAGTCAAACTGCTGGCCTTTTTGTACGTTTTTTTACGCAAATTATCGCACAAAAACCCCATCACTTTGCCTGCCGGTTATTGAGGCGCTAAACATATGAAATTCATCACGCTAATATTTCTCCTAATACCCCTACAAAGCTACGCATGCTCATGCTGGCATATAGGAGAAGTTGACAAGAGTAAGTCATTCCTCGTAATGCCTATAGAGGGCGAAGCGATCTACCCCGTAAGCGAAGAAGAAGGAAAAAAACTTATGGGGGCGGGTGAGGTTACAACAATACTTGAAGTTTTCGCCCCACTAAACAGCGGCCTCACAAAAGGCAGCGGGATTACCTTCAAACAAAGATATAGTATGTGCACCGCATTTCTCTTGCCCAATGGTGTGTATAGAATTGACTCTCCACCAGAAAGTAAGTTCATCACAGGATCAAGGTGTAGCATACACCTCGAAGATGTAGGCAAAGTGCCCGAGAGCGTAGACCCAGAGCTTGTAGATTTAATTAAGCAAGTAAATGAATTGGATCAAATTAGGCCTTATGCCAAGTAATTGTTTAACAAAACGCGCAAGCGGGGCAAAGTGCTGCGTACTTCGCTTGGCATTATGTCTAAGGAAGTGATTAAGGGAAACTTGAGTAGAATAATCTTTTTCCTTTTGGGGATAGTGATTTCATATGGCATTTCAGTTGTCTGGTGGAATGCGTGGATGTATAAAGAGGTAGTTGGTCCAGTTCCTTTCTTGAATTGGATGTTCTCGATTGATGGTGAAGCTTCATATTTTCTAACGGAGCTGGAAATGTTTGCGCACATATTATTCCTGTATTTAATTGGCTATTCCCTTTACTTCTTAGTAATCCTTAAGAAAGGTAGGTAATATATGCCTGTGAAACACATAACAAATTGCTGCATTCGACCACCTACACTCCCAGGGCTGTCCCATATAAATCAGTCTAAATGGTGGCTGTAATTATCTTGTCCAAGGTTTCATTATCCCAGCCAGCCTTTTTCCGAAGCCTTTTAATGCTCATGTCTTTTTTAAAGCTGGGCTTTGCCGCTTGCAACTGATTGAGTGCCGAATGCCTCAAGATCGCCATGTTTTCTGGTGCATTTCCTGATCTGAAGCGACTATCATCCTCACGAAAAACCACATCTAAAATCCAGTGTAACGAGTTTTCAACACCCCAGTGAGAGCGAATAATATGATTAAGTTCTGCTGAGCACGGCTCTAAACTACTGATATAGTAGCGCGTTTCGCAACTAGTTCGCCCATCTACAGTTCGCTTCGCCTGGACTGCGATAACACTTCTTAGACCGTGCCATTGCTCTTTACCTCCGAGCCAATCAATACTGTTAGTAGAGAGACATTTTCTGGATTCTATTCGGCCTCGGCTCACCTCTTCCACACAATCAGTATCGACATCCTTGTGGTACTGCATATCGAACAAATTATTAAAATGCGTGGTAATTTGCTGGTGCAGTTTGTCCTGATTGCCCTTCACAGCAATCACATAATCGCCGCCTCGTTCGATAATTTTCTGGGTGATCGTTTTCTGGCAGCCCATGGCGTCAAGCGTAATAATCGCACCATTAAGATCAAGAACCTCCAGTAACTTCGGTATGGCCGTAATCTCATTCGACTTTTCTTCTACTTTTTGCTGAGCAAGGACAAGTCGCGCCTCGGACGCAAAAGCACTCACCATATGTATAGGAGATCGCTTGCTGGCCTGATCGAAGCTGCGCCTTAGCGCCTTGCCATCGATCGCAATTACGTTACCGAGTTCTTGCTGAATACCTTGGACCCACTGCAGAAAGCAGCGCTTAAATTGTTCGGGGTCTAAGCTTGAAATAACACGGCTAAAAGTGTTTTTTGAGGGTATTCCGCTATTTAGCGGGGTGAATCGTTTTAGGTAATCTATTTTAGATTCTGCGAAATCGACAAAATCTCTACAGCTTTCAGCACCACAAATAACACCGCAAAACATGATAAGTAAAATATCGGGCAGGGCGTGCAGCTTGTGCCGATCAACTCGAGGATCTTCCATGTCGTCAAAGTGATGTAAAAGGCTTACGCTATCCATTTTGTCTGAAAAACACTCTATTTATCAAAAAAGATAGCTATTCTAGGTCTATTTTGTTCGTTTTTACACCGATTTATATGGGACAGCCCTGCCTACACTCCACTCGCTTTGTACTGTACGCTAAGCTAGCACAATGCGGCTCTATTCCGGTGACGGCTGAGCAAGGCGTTAACCAAAAAGATGAAGCATGATTTCTGAGAGAGAAAATACGATTATTGCGGCAGCATTTGAATACTGGATCGAAAAGTGGGGCTCGGAATGTCCGACTTTGTTTGGCTTTGAGAAAGAAACGCTGGAATCGATAAGCGCCGCTTGGCCACAAAGTATATCGGAGTGCTCATATGAGTGTGCATTAGCCATAAATAGTTCATTCGGTGAAATCTTGTACGGAGCTTCTGCGCTAAACGTAACTAAGTTCCATTCTATCTTGGGTTTTGAGCGTAATGAGATTGAAGTGTTGTTTAAAGCCCTTCGGTCAGAATTGGAGCGTAAAATTGGTTAACAAGGCCAAGTGGCATCGACTCTCCGGGGCTGGACCTCGCTACGCTCAGCCGCTGTTGGGAGCGTTCAGGCTGTAGAAAAACTAATTTATGTCTTTGCTGTCTTAGATGTGATCAAATATTAACCATAAATGGTGATTCTACGTGAATTCTGATCTAGCTTTCACTGATGAGTAGGCTATTTTTCACGTAGAAGCACAATACGAAAAGAGGGCTGAGTTTTTCTACACCCTCGTTATCCCAACCTCTTCCAGAGTTGGTATCTACTCTCAATGACCGGATGAATATGCTTGCGAAAATTCTCCGGTAGTTGCGAATAAAGTCGAGCAATAAAAGGCGGGAATGGAATCTGTGCAAAGTGGTGCAGGTTCTCCACCCCGTACACCTCCGCCAAAGTAATCCCAACCGCCTCACACCATACCGGCAGCAGGTCCGCCGGAACTCTTTGTACGCCCGTTTCCATTTTCGAAATTTGAGATGACGCAAGCCCCAGCTGTCTTGCCGGCTGTGCAATCATCATCCTCTCCCGTTTCCGTACGTTGCTCAGGAGATCGCCTAGTGATCCGGCCTCAAATATCGAGGTGCGTTTGGCGACTTGTCGTCACAAGGCAATAAAGATAACCGGTGTTAGGTGACACAAGATTGAGATAGGACTAGCAGTTACAAGGAGCTGAGCATGCCTATGAAAGCGCAAATGGATCAATTACAGAGGGTCACAAATCTGTGTGTGGCCCTGGAGTGGGTAACAGGCTGCCCCGATTTGGCGGGAATGGATGCCGTATTAAAGCTGATAGGTGAGGAAGTGAGCACCATTATCCAAGGTGTTATCTATTCGGTTGAGTCAAAAGGAGGTGGCGGCGCCGAGATGGCTTGAGTACAAAAGTACCTGTGAGGCCCTGGAGTCACACTGGCTACTTGTCTTTAGTGGGTGCTCGCTAATACACTGTATAAAGATACAGTATATTGCTAGAACACATGAAACTTTCCCCTCTATACGGCAGTGGCGTTAGCTGCGGCTTTCCTTCGCCAGCGGATGACCACAAAGAAGCGGCACTGAGCCTGGATCAACACCTGATAACCAGCCCGGCGGCGACATTCCTCGCCCGCGCCAACGGCGACTCTATGCAGAACCTCGGCATCTTTGACCGGGACCTGCTGGTAGTCGACCGATCATTAACACCAATCCACGGAGATGTGGTGGTGGTTGCCCTGGATGGGCAGTTAACGTGCAAGGTGCTCGACCGCCAACAGGGCCGCCTGCTATCAGCCAATGACAAATACGCACCGATTCCCATTTGGGAGGGGCAGGAATTGATTGTTGAGGGAGTGGTCAAGGCTTCCGTGCGGTACCACCGGTCCTGCTGATGTTGGCACTGGTTGATTGCAACAGCTGCTATGCCAGCTGCGAACAGATATTCCGCCCCGACCTGCGCGGGCTCCCGGTGGTAGTCCTTTCCAATAATGATGGTTGCGTGGTGGCTCGCTCGAAAGAAGCCAAAGTGTTAGGTATTCCCGACTTGCAGCCGTTCTTCAAGATTGAGCATCTATTGCGAAAGCACGGGGTAAAGATCTTCTCGAGTAACTACGCCCTGTACGGCGATATTTCCCACCGGGTAATGATAACGCTGAAGCAGTACAGTCCAGAGGTTGAAGTCTATAGCATCGATGAGATGTTTCTGGATCTGCATGGGTTGCAAGAGTGTCTACTGGATTACGGCCAGCAAATAAGGCAAACCCTCTGGCGGGATGTTCGCATGCCGGTGGGCGTTGGCATTGCTCCCAGTAAAACCCTGGCCAAGCTGGCAAATAGAGTTGCCAAGAAGATCCCCAAATGTCAGGGCGTCTGCGTCTTGGACTCCCCCGCAAAGTGGCAATGGCTGCAGCGACGCACTGAAGTGGGTGATGTGTGGGGTGTAGGCAGGCGCCTTTCAAGGCGACTTGGGCACCTGGGTATCAAGACAGCCTATGACTTGGCACAAGCCAACCCGAAAATTCTACGCAGCCATACGAATGTAAATATTGAGCGCACGATAGAAGAGCTAAATGGCATTAGTTGCTTAAGCCTGGAAGAGCAGCCACCGGCCAAGAAACAGATCTATTGCACACGCTCATTCGGCGAAAAGCTCACCGATCTGCAGCCGATACTGCAGGCCGTTACCTTGTACGCGAGCAGGGCGGCGGAGAAGCTGCGGGCCCAGGACTCCCTGGTAAAGTCTATCCATGTCTTCCTGCATACCTCACCCCATGAGCCGCTCTACTACAGCCGCAGCACCGTGGTACAAAGCCCATACCCCACGGATGACACACGGCTGATAGTGCAGCTGGTAAAGCGCGCCATTACAGAGCTGTTCCTGCAGGGACATAGATTCCTGAAAGCGGGGGTAGGGCTGGTAGAGCTTATCCCCCGCTCACTGGGCCAGGGCGACATGTTCACCACGGGCCAGCCAATACGATCAGATGAGACCATGCAGGCCATGGACCAGATCAATCAACGGTTTGGCCGGGGCACCTTGTTTCTGGGGGCTGAAGGTATCGACAAGAAGTGGAAGATGAGGCAGGAGCATCGATCGCCAGCCTATACGACTCAGTGGGACCAGCTACCAGAGATTACGGTCTAGCTGCTGCGTAAGCGTATGAGGTCTTTGTAAGGTTGAGGGTCGAGCGGTTGTGGAGCCTGCAAAAGAGCTAAATCGATCTGGTGTTCACGTGAAAGGGCGGGCGGTAAAGACGTTGGTGCGCTGCTGCGTTTGGTGCGTTTAGAGTTTGCTTCGTCTGGAACGTTACGGGCCAGCAAAAAGACAAGTGGAGGACTGAGTGGGGACCATAAAAGGCAGAAACAAAAAAGCCCTGAAAAATCAGGGCTTTCTGTATGAATAATGGCGGTGGGGCAGGGATTCGAACCCTGGGACCTGTTACAGTCAACGGTTTTCAAGACCGCCGCTTTCGACCACTCAGCCACCCCACCAAATTGTGCTGCGCATTATACATAGCTTCTCGGGATGTACAAGCGCCATTTTGATTTTTTTTATATAGTTCAATAAGTTAGGTGATTTATTGACCAGCTCAAGGCTTGCTGTCAGGTTGATAAGGCCGCCCCGGCCATTGGCTGGGGCGGCTTGGCAGCTATCGCTTAGCTCGCTTCTGCAGAGTCGCGATCGATATCTGCGTTGGCATCAACTTCCACGGCCTTGCGGCTGATACGCGGGTCGTTGGCCGGGCGGGCGAGGGCGCGTGGATTGTGCTCAATCGCTGCCGGCTGCGCGGTATCCAGAGGCTGCTGGGAGCCCGCTTCACGGCGCTCAGTAACAATTGAGAATTCACCCAGTGGTTTGGGGTTGATGCGCGGATCATTTACTGCGCGTCCCTGGCTGGGTGCGGTCGGTTCCTCTTCGGAAGCTGCCTGCTCGGCGGCAACAATTTCTTCCTGAGCTTCCGGCTCGCTGGTGCCTGCCTGTTCCTGTAAAGCTTCAGCTGCAGCTTGTGCTTCTTCAAGCACGATTTCCTCTGCTGCTTCTACTTCTGGCTTGGCAGGAGTGGTTTCAGCTTTGGGGGCAGCCGGAACTTTTGCCGTGGTGGCTTTTTGTTCTGGCGCTTGCTCTACAGGCTTGGCCGGCTCGGCAGCTGGCGCAGCTGCTTTTTCTACCGGGGTAGCTTTGGGCTTGGGCTGAGTAGGCTGCTGTTGCTGCTCGGAGGCGGCTGCTTTGGCTGCCTGCGGGGCGCTTTGCGGTTGAGCTGCAGGCTTCTGGGTCTCTCGTGCTTCAGATTTTTCCTCGTGAGCAGTTCGCACCGGCATTGTAATGGCGGGCTGAGCTGCTTGCTTGGGAGCTCTCTGAGCCTTGTGAGAGTCTTTCGCCTTGGGCTTGGGCGCCTCGGTACGAGTCTCTTTTGCGACTTCCTTGGTCTTGCGGGCTTCGCTTTCAGCTTCGTCGATGGCTTCGTGAACTTCGCGATTCAGCTCTTCCTGGCTGTGAGCTACCGCGGTTGCTGCGGTGTTCTCACTGCGGCGTCCGCCTCGACGGCGCGCCTGAGGGCGGCCGCGCACATTGCTCGGGCGACGTGCTGGGCGTTGCTGATCGGAAGCGTCTCCGGCTTGTTCGTTGGTATCAACGGTATTTTGGGTTTCAGCAGTTTGAGTGCGGTTGTCGCTGCGGCGGTTGTCGTTGCGGCGACGGCGACGTCTGCGCTGACCTTCACCCTGGCGATCGGAGGCGCTGTCATGCTCGTCCAGCTTGGCGCTGCGCTTATCTTCGCGTTGGTCGTCGCGTTTATTGTCTTCGCGGCGATCATCCTTGCGGCGTGCGGGGCGGCCACTGCGGTTGTTGCGATTTCCGCGCTGGTTGCGATTGCGGTTGCGCTGCTGGTAGTCCTTGCCACGGCCTTTGGACTTTTGATGCTTCTTCGGCTCTTCCTCTTCTGCGGTGAAGAAGGAGGCGATAGCGCTAATCAATCGGCTGAAGAGTCCAGGCTCTTCCTTTTTCTCCGGAGTGGGTGCTGGAGCGGTGTGGGCAATTTGCTGCACGGCCGCTTGCACTGGAGCTGGACGCTGTGGCTTTTCCTCTTTCTTGGTCACTGTCTCTTCGGCAGTGCCAGAAATCTTGTAGGAGGTTTCCAGGGTGGCAGTGTCATCGTCACGCAGGCGCTGAACTTCAAAGTGCGGCGTTTCCATTTCTGCGCTGGGCACAACTACTACGCGAGTGGAATTGCGGGACTCGATCTGGGAGATCGTTTTGCGTTTTTCGTTCAGCAGGTAGGTCGCGACATTCACCGGAGTGATTGCGCGGATTTCGGCGCTGCGCTCTTTCTTCGCTTCCTCTTCTACCAGGCGGAGAATGGAGAGAGCCAGAGATTTGGTGCCGCGAATAGTGCCTTGACCGCTACAGCGGGGGCAGACGCGGAAGGTGGTTTCACCCAGGGATGGGCGCAGGCGCTGGCGGGACATTTCCAAAAGTCCGAAGCGGGAGATGCGGCCAACCTGAACGCGGGCGCGGTCCATGCTGAGGGCCTTCTCCATGCGCTTTTCAACTTCGCGCTGGTTGGACTTGCTCTGCATGTCGATAAAGTCGATTACAACCAGTCCGCCCATATCGCGCAGGCGCAGTTGGCGAGCGATTTCATCGGCGGCTTCCAGGTTGATATTGCGCGCGGTCTCTTCGATATCGCCGCCCTTGGTTGCGCGGGAGGAGTTGATATCGATAGACACCAGAGCCTCGGTCACATCGATAACGATGGAGCCTCCGGAGGGGAGCTTCACTTCGCGCTCGAACGCTGTCTCAATCTGGCTTTCAATTTGATAGCGATTGAACAGCGGAATGGCGTCTTCGTAGTACTTCACCTTATTGGCGTAGTGGGGCATTACCTGGCGGGCAAACTCTGCGGCCAGCTCAAAGGCGCCTTTGTCGTCGACAATAACTTCGCCGATATCATCGCGCATGTAGTCGCGGATGGCGCGGATAATGACGTTGCTTTCCTGGAACAGGAAGTGGGGCGCTTTGGAGGTATCAGCTTCTTCCTTGATGGCATTCCAAAGTTGCAGCAGGTAGTTGAGGTCCCATTGCAGTTCGTCACCGCTGCGGCCAACGCCGGCGGTACGCACGATGATGCCCATGCCTGAGGGGACATCTACACTGGCCAATGCATCGCGGAGTTCGGAGCGCTCATCACCTTCAATGCGGCGGGAGATACCGCCGGCACGAGGATTGTTGGGCATTAACACCAAGTAGCGGCCGGCGAGGCTGACAAAGGTGGTGAGGGCAGCGCCTTTGTTGCCGCGCTCTTCTTTGTCCACCTGGACAATAACTTCCATGCCTTCTTTGACAACATCTTTGATTTTGATGCGGCCTTCGATGTCTTTGGGCTGCTTGAGGAAGTACTCGCGAGAGATTTCTTTCAGGGGGAGGAACCCGTGGCGCTCTTCGCCGTAGTCGACGAATGCAGCTTCGAGGGAGGGTTCTACACGGGTAATCTTACCTTTGTAGATGTTCGCTTTTTTCTGCTGGCGGGTTCGGTTCTCAATATCTAAATCATAGAGCCACTGGCCGTCGACCAGGGCAACACGCAACTCTTCAGGTTGGGTTGCGTTGATTAGCATTCTTTTCATGCGTGTCGTTTTCCTTGCGTTGCGCAAAGGCGTGACACCGCTACTCACAGGCTTGCTTGTTGGCTGTCCGGTGGAGAGGACCACCAGGCAGGGCAGGGAAAATAAGGTATGCCAGCTCTACCGCGCCATGGATCTATGCGGCTTGTTGAGACTGGCATTTGCCTATTATTCGCTCTGCAAAAACTCCGGATACGCGCTGTTATTGTGCTATCCGTTGGTACCTTTAATACCTTTTGTTAGTACTGCCCTGTACCTATGCTGCAGGCTTCTGCAGCAGGGTTGGGCGCCGCCCCTTGGTTTGTTTCATGCTGGGCGGCAAGGTTTGCGTCAATCATCAGAGGTTCTGCAGTTCAGCTTTTGGCTGATACCCATTCTTCTTAATTTTTTTACCAGGCTTGCGGAAGCTGTGCTGCCCTGGTTGCCAGTTCGGTTGCTGGCTCGTCGTATTCTGCAAAACCGGACGCAAGTTTGAGTCGTCCTTTCAAGCGCTGCGGGTCACGGCCCGTCTTACCTTCGCGATAATTACCCGCATAACCGCGGGCTGTTGTTGCCGGTGAGCTCCCCTCTGGTTCTGGTAATTGGGGGACATCTCAACGGCTAAGTTTTATCAATGACGCGGCATCCCCGCGCACCGACCGAATGGGGTATTTTCGTTGGGGTCACGGCTATCTCTTCATGTGGGAAGTCGCCTTTGACCGAAAATACGCCGAATTCAGGCCGGCCGAATATAGCATGGGCAGGGAGGTGCTTCAATTGTATCCCTGGCAACGCTATGATGCGCGTCATGCGAAGTATACCCCACCCTAAGAAGGCTCCGGCCGAGACCCCATCAAAGACCTCGAATCCATCTGGCGGCGTGCAGCTTTTAACTGTACCTGAAGAGCTGGCGGGACAGAGGATCGACAATTTCCTCCAGGCGCGCCTCAAGGGTGTGCCGCGTTCACGTATATACCGAATCCTGCGTAAGGGTGAGGTAAGAGTAAATAAAGGACGAATAAAGGCTGAATACAAGTTAAAGGCGGGCGATGTGGTGCGAGTGCCGCCAATTCGTGTTGCCGAGCAGGCTGAGACCCCTCTCGCTGGTGAATCTCTGCGCCAGCTGATCCAAGAGTCCATACTTTATGACAAGCACGGGCTTATGGTGATCAATAAACCGTCGGGCCTTGCGGTCCATGGCGGCAGCGGTGTCAGATTGGGCCTGATTGAAGTTTTGCGCCAGATGTTTCCGCAAAGCCCGTTTATTGAGTTGGTGCACCGCCTGGACCGGGATACCAGTGGCGCCATCATGGTGGCCCGCAAGCGCGCGGTATTGCAGCATGTTCAGTCGGAGTTGCGGGCGGGAAAGATCGGTAAATCGTATCAGGCATTGGCGGTGGGCAAGTGGCCCCGAGGTCGCCGCGTTGTTGAGGCACCTTTGCGCAAGAACACTTTGAAAAGCGGCGAGAGAATGGTGTCAGTGCACCCTGAGGGCAAGCCTTCAGAGACTCGCTTTAAGTTGATTGAGAGATTTAAGGCGGCGACTCTGCTTTCCGCAGAGCCGGTCACCGGGCGAACACACCAAATTCGAGTTCATGCACAGTTTGTTGGTTGTCCTCTGGCGGGCGACAACAAGTACACCTCGGACGAAGTCAATCGTGAATTTCGCGGTCGCGGTCTGAAGCGTCTCTTCTTGCACTCGGCTTCAGTGCGCTGCTCTTTGCCAGATGGCTCCAAGGTTGAGGTGGAGGCTCCACTCCCTGTGGAGCTGAGTGCAGTGCTGAATAGATTAAGGGAAGAGTAGGGCGTTCTTTTGTTATGTTGGTAATCCTCGATTGGGACGGGACGGTTTGTAATTCTGAGGCGCGTATCGTCGATTGTATGTTGCGGGCAGCAGATAGGGCCGGTTTGCCGGTGCTTGCCCCGGAAGCGGTTAGCAACATTATCGGGCTTGGTCTGCCGGAAGCGATATCCTCTCTGTTTCCGGAGGCTGCCAGTGAGGAAAAGCTCACGTTGCGCCAACTTTACTTTGATGAGTGGATGGCGGCCCGGGTTGAACCCCTGCCGTTATTTGAGGGAGTCCTGGATACCCTGGACCAGTTGCTGTGCGGTGGTCACCAGTTGGCGGTAGCGACTGGGAAGAGTCGGCAGGGGCTCAATCGGGAATTTGAGGAGCACGGCCTCGGCCACTTGTTTGCCGCCAGTCGTTGTGCGGATGAGACCGCTTCCAAGCCTGACCCGCTGATGCTGAATGAGTTGCTGCATGAGACCGGAGCCGGTCCGGAGCAGGCGGTAATGGTGGGGGATACCGTATACGACCTGGAAATGGCGGCGGCGATCGGCATGCCCTCTATCGGGGTGAGCTATGGTGCTCATTGCCCAACCCGACTGCAGGGGTGTGGCCCCAAGGTTGTTATCGATCGCTTCTCTGAGCTGCTCCGCTGGCCGCCACTCTTTTAGGTGGCCTGCGGGCCCAATGGATCTATGCCAAAGTGGTTCAGCATATCGGTAAGGCGGATTAGTGGCAGCCCAACCAGGGTGTTGAGATCTGCCCCTTCAAGCCTCTCAAACAGGGCGATACCTAGCCCTTCCACCTTAAAAGAGCCGGCGCAATCGTAAGGTTGTTCCAGCTCTACATATCGTTCAATTTGCTCTGTGCTCAACTGCCGAAAGTAGACGGTGAAGGTTTCCGTATCGCCCAACTGCTCTCCGCTTGCGCTATTCAGCAGGCTCAAGCCGGTGTGGAATATCACTTTTTTGCCGTTGCAGGCTTGCAGCTGGGCGATGGCGCGCTCCCTACTGCCTGGCTTGCCAAGTATTTGACCGTCGCAAGAGGCAACTTGATCTGAACCGATAATCAGTGATTTCGGGTGGCGGCCAGCCAGGGCGCGCGCTTTCTCTGTGGCGAGGCGCAGGGCGAGTGCAGCTGGCGCTTCCCCCGCCTGTGGTGCTTCATCTATATGGGGCGAATCCTGCTGAAAGGGGATGCCAAGCTGTTGTAGTAGGGTTCTGCGGTAAGGAGAGCTGGAGGCTAGTATCAGAGGGTGGGGCATTCTGGTGGATTTTCCGCTGGGTCGAATAGTGGTTTGTGACCGGGCGATACTGCAATGCCTGATTTGTTTTGACAAGGCTAAGGTGAGTCCATAGAATTGCGCGCTTATGTCGATAGCCCCCTCTAAATCAGTATTGCCAAAGAGCATTGATGCTCGGAAATTGGTACAGCGAGAGCAGTTGCTCGATGGTGTTTTGCCGTTGGAGTCCCTGCCTCGGGTTGGTAGCGCAGTTGAGTCTGTCCACGGAGAGATTTCTGCTGAATTGCAGTTTGAGCGAGACTTGCAAGGTCACCAAACGGTGAGCGGCAAGGTTCAACTTGCAGTTGACCTCTTGTGTCAGCGCTGTTTGTCACCGGTCCATGAGCAGATCGAGGCACAGTTTAGCTGGGGTATCGTATGGACTGAGGAGCAGGGTAAGGCCCTGCCCAAAGATCTGGACCCGGTGATCCAGGACGGCGATGAGCTGGACTTGCACCAGATCCTTGAAGATGAAATTTTGCTCAATTTGCCAATGGTGGCTTATCACCAGGAAGAATGTGTCTCCAAGGAGAGCTTTCATTTTGGTGACGAGGTTGCCGAGGCGGATGAGCAACAGGCAAACCCCTTTAAAGTGCTGGAGCAGTTGAAGGGTTCGTCGGGTAAATCCTAGGTTTCCCGATGAGTTTGGGCTCGCCGGTAGGCGCCCCGGTTCCAGCGAAATTTGTTTATTTTAGGAGCTAGCAATGGCTGTTCAACAAAACAAGAAGACTCGTTCCCGTCGCGGTATGCGCCGTTCCCACGATGCGCTGGGCGCAGGTGCTACCCTTTCCGTCGATCCGACTACCGGTGAAAAGCACCGTCGTCACCACGTGACCAAAGACGGTTTCTACCGTGGTCGCAAAGTGATCGAAGTTAGCGGCGGCTCTGAAGAAGAGTAAGCTTTGTCCAGCCAATTGCGATTGGCCGTGGATGCAATGGGCGGGGACTTAGGTCCCCGCTCTGTCGTTCCGGCATGTATTAGATTTCTTCAAAACTTCCCTGAAGCGCAGCTAAAGCTATTTGGCCCGCGCGCAGAGCTTCAAGCTCTGGTTCATCAAGAGCTGCAGCGCCATCGCCGCCGCGTTACCCGCCGTCTCGAAATTATCCATTGCGAGCAAGTCATCACTCAAGAGTGCAATCCGTTGCAGGCTGTTCGCCATAAGCGCGATTCAACCATGGCGATGGCCCTGAAGAGTGTTGCATCGGGAGATGTGCAAGCTGCAGTTACCTCCGGCAATACCGGCGCCTTGTTGGCGTTGAGTCGCAGTATTCTCGGTAATATCCAAGGTGTTAGGAAGCCGGCGCTCGGTAAGTCTGTACCTTCGGGTATGGGTTCCTGCTATCTTTTGGACCTTGGTGCCAATGTGGATTGCAGTGCTGAGGATTTGCTTCAGTTCGCCCGTATGGGGATTGAGGCTCAGCGGATTCATACTGCCCGCAAGAGTGTGAAGGATATAAAGGTGGCGCTGCTCAATATTGGGGCGGAAGCACATAAGGGTAGCGCCGAAATACGCCGTGCAGCGGAACTGCTCGATGCGGACCCCGGGGTCAATTATGTTGGCTTTGTTGAGGGGCATGATATTTTTACCGGCTCGGTAGATGTGGTTGTTTGCGACGGTCTGATGGGTAATGTCGCGATGAAATCTGCCGAGGGTGTGATTCGACTAATGGGTCAAAAAGCGTTCACAATCGAGAAAAGAGGGTGTTTCAAGCGTTTTTTTGGCCAATTGGCCATAAAGCTGTTGCGAAAATGGCGTACACAGGTGGAACCTGCTCGCTATAATGGCGCCAGCTTTGTAGGGGTAAAGGGCAACGTGATCAAGAGTCACGGCGGTGCCAGCAGCGAAGCTTTTTATCGGGCGATGGTTACGGCGAAGGAGTGTGCCGATGCTGACCTGGCAGCCAGGGTCGATGCCGCTATGGCACAATCCGGCGAAAGACGCTCCATGGATGAAGGGTAAAAAGCAGTTTTCCCTTACTGAAATCAGCCACATTTAGGTTAAGGATATCTTATGACCAATGCCGCACTCGCATTTGTCTTTCCGGGGCAGGGTTCCCAGAAAATAGGTATGCTCTCTGAGATTGCCCAAGAGGCGCCTGAAATTCAGGCCATTTTTGCCGAAGCATCCAATGTGCTCGGCTATGACCTCTGGGACCTGTGCCAGAATGGCGAGCAGGAAGCCATTAATCTCACCCAGCGTACCCAGCCTCTCTTACTGACTTCCAGTGTTGCCCTTTATCGCATGTGGCGCTCTCGCGGCGGTGCCCAGCCTGTATTTATGGCCGGTCACAGTTTGGGCGAGTGGTCAGCACTGGTGTGCTCTGGCGTTCTGGCATTTAAAGATGCGGTTCATTTGGTTCGCGAGCGCGGCCGCTTGATGCAAGAGGCGGTTCCCGTAGGGGAGGGCGCTATGGCTGCGATCATCGGTCTTGATGATGCAGCTGTTGAAGAAGCTTGTGCTGCTTCTGCTGAGGACGAAATAGTCGCTGCGGTGAATTACAACTCTCCCGGCCAGATTGTTATTGCGGGAAGTAGCGCGGCGGTGCAGCGCGCCATCGAAGCCTGTAAAGCTGCCGGTGCAAAGAAGGCTATGCCTCTTCCGGTCAGTGCTCCATTCCACACTGAGCTGATGCGTCCCGCGGCGGAAAAGCTGACACCTCAAATAGAGGCGACAGAATTTAACGCGCCGGAAATACCCATCGTGCACAATGTCCACGCTGAGCTTGAATCGGACCCGGAAAAAATTAAGACCCTGATGATCGAGCAGATTTATCGCCCGGTTCGCTGGACTGCCTGCGCACAAAAAATTATTGGCTCCAGAGTGGAGCAAATGGTTGAGTGTGGTCCGGGTAAGGTTTTGTCTGGCCTGATCAAACGTGTCGATCGAAGTGTTTCCTGTCACGCAATCGATAGCCCCGGTAACTTTAATGAAGCTCTGCGAGCTACAGCGGTATAAATCGCTCAAAAAGTAGTCCAGAAGTCGAATAAGGATAAGTGAGAATGACCTTACAGATGTCCCTTGAGGGTAAAGTTGCCTTGGTGACAGGTGCAAGTCGCGGTATTGGTGCGGCAATTGCAGATATGCTCGGTGGAATGGGTGCCACAGTTATTGGTACTGCCACCAGCGAATCCGGTGCTGAAAAAATAAGCGCCCGCTTCGCAGAAGCCGGTATCGCAGGTGCCGGTAAAGTTCTGGATGTGGGCAATGCGGAAAGTGTTTCCGAGCTTCATGCAGCGATAAAAAATGAGTTTGGTGCTCCTGCGATATTGGTTAATAATGCTGGCATCACCAAGGACAACTTGTTGATGCGCATGAAGGATGACGAGTGGGATTCAGTCGTCAATACGAATTTGACCGCGGTCTATCGCATGAGTAAGGCTTGCCTGCGCGATATGACCAAGGCGCGATGGGGGCGGATTATTAATATCAGCTCCGTCGTAGGTAGTATGGGTAATGCCGGTCAGAGCAATTATGCGGCGACCAAAGCTGGTGTGGGAGGGTTTGCCCGCTCCCTGGCTTCAGAGGTGGGCTCCAGAGGAATCACGGTTAATACCGTAGCCCCCGGCTTTATTGATACTGATATGACAAAAGTCTTGCCTGAAGCGCAACGCGAGTTGCTTCTGGGTAAGATTCCTCTCGGGAGGCTCGGGAAGCCGGAAGAAATTGCTTCGGTGGTTTCCTTCCTGGCGAGTGATGCGGGAGGCTATGTCACCGGCGAGACAATTCATGTCAATGGCGGTATGTACATGGCGTAGTTTGTGTTTCAAAATGTCTCTTTAACTTATTGATTTTAGAGATATTTATGTTTTTGCTGATGGTGTTGAGGGGCCGCACATTACATCCCGAAAAACTTGGGGTACAATGGCCTCTGAATTATCCAAAAGCTGTGTGAGCCGGTCGTTATCACCAACAACATTGGATACGGTGAAAAACAATAGCGACTAAAACAGATTTTTACCCACTAGGAGTTAAATTGAATCATGAGCAGCATTGAAGAGCGCGTTAAAAAGATCGTTGCTGAACAACTGGGCGTTAAGGAAGAAGACGTTAAGCCTGAAGCCTCTTTTGTTGAAGATCTGGGCGCTGACTCACTCGACACAGTTGAGCTGGTTATGGCTTTGGAAGAGGAATTCGAAACTGAAATTCCCGATGAAGAAGCTGAAAAAATCACTACTGTTCAGCTGGCAATGGATTACATCAAGGATAACCTTGGTTAATTCCTGCTGGGTAGTTTAGGCACGGGCAGCTCAATATGCTGTACCTAGCCGAGCGATTCTGAAAGCCGTTCTATGTTTCATAGCGCGGCTTTCTTGTTATTGGTACTACGGAATTGTGACTGCTGACCGGATGTTGTTCTTTTAACTACATTGGTGAAGGACGGTAGCAGAAAATTTCAGGGGGGAGCGCAGTGTCGCAAAGAAGAGTTGTTGTAACCGGAATGGGAGTCGTTAGCCCGTTAGGTAACACCCTAGAGGATACTTGGTCTGGGGTACTACAGGGAGCTAATGGTGCTGCTCCGATTGAGACATTTGATGTCTCGGCTTTTTCAACCCGCTTCGCCGCTACTGTAAAGGATTTTGATCCCACGCCATACATGCCCGCAAAAGAAGCGCGCAAGATGGATACTTTCTTGCAGTACGGACTGGTTGCCGGTATTCAGGCTATGCAAGATAGCGGCCTGGAGGTAACCGAAGAGCTGGGTCCGCGCGTGGGTACCTGTATTGGCTCTGGTATGGGCGGTATCTTGGCTATCGAAGATAATTCATTGCTGATTGCCGAAAAAGGCCCTCGCCGTGTATCACCTTTCTTTGTACCTGGCGCCATCATTAATATGGTTGCGGGTAACCTCTCGATTAAATATGGCCTCAAAGGCCCCAATCTGGCAGTGACAACAGCCTGTACCACAGGAACCCATGCGATCGGTCTCGGAGTTCGTGCGATTCAGCACGGTGATGCCGATGTGATGGTATGTGGTGGTGCAGAAATGGTTACCACCCCGGTAGGGCTCGGCGGTTTCTGTGCGGCAAGGGCGCTGTCCACTCGCAATGATGATCCGCAATCAGCAAGCCGCCCCTGGGATAAAGACCGTGATGGTTTTGTACTGGGTGAAGGGTCTGCGGTACTCGTTTTGGAAGAGTACGAAAATGCAATCGCTCGCGGAGCCAAGATTTATGCAGAAGTAGCTGGCTTTGGTATGAGCGGTGATGCCCACCACATGACCTCTCCTCCGGAAGATGGCGCTGGCGCTGCTCTCTCAATGGAAAATGCCCTGAGAGATTCCGGTATGAGCCCAAGTGATATCCAGTATATCAATGCTCATGGTACTTCTACTCTGCTGGGAGACACAGCTGAGATCCTGGCGGTTAAAAAAGTATTCGCGGGGGTGACGGACTCCCTCGCTGTGAGTTCTACCAAGTCGATGACCGGTCACCTGCTGGGGGCTGCCGGTGCTATTGAAGCCGTTTTCTCGGTATTGTCATTGCGCGACCAGGTTGCGCCCCCCACTATCAATCTCTTCTCCCCGGATGAGGCCTGTGCCGGTATTAACCTGGTGCCCCAAGAGGCCCAGCCGATGGCAATCAATGCAGTCCTATCCAATTCCTTTGGTTTCGGTGGCACCAATGGGTCACTGATATTCAAGCGAGTCTGATTCCCGTGCCCACCGCGAGGTGGGCACACCTGCCTTGGGAGCTCCATGTACCAGTTACCTCAAATGTACTTTCGGGGGCTGGCCGTTGATCAGTTGCCAGATGATGCTGATTACTCGGGTGGAATCCTCGAAACAATGCGCTGTCACAACAAAGGTCTACCGCTTTGGTCTTTCCACCGCGCTCGCCTGGAGCGTTCGGGAGTGTTGGATGAGGCCTGTCTGGGAGAAATTGAGCAGTCGACGTTAAAATTGACAGCCGGCTGTCGCTGGCCTGAGGCGATTGCGCGCCTGCGTGTTGGCAGTGTGCGCGGGCAGCAATGTTGGGATTTGGTGCTGCGGCCGCTGATTGAAACCGCTGAGGGGCAGGTGGGCACTAGCCTTTTCCCTTGTTCGGCGAGCTTGCCGATCGGTAGTAATTCGAACCAGGGCTGCAAAACTTTACTCCGTAACCGATATAATGCGGCAAAAGCAGAGCTGCCGGTGGGTCAATTTCTCGATGGATTGATGCTGGATTCGGCGGGAAGGGTCATCGAAACCCTGCGCTGTAATATCCTGGCCCGATTTGGTGGGAAGTGGATGACTCCATCCCTGCACCGGTGTGGTGTTCATGGTGTGATGCGGCAGTGGCTCTCGAGCCATATCCACTGGCAAGAGGAAGACATGGAGCTTTCCGAGCTCTGTGAGGCCGATGAGTTGGCTCTCTGCAACAGTGTTCGAGGTGTATTACCGGTAGTAGAGGTAATCGGTTACAAAAACTGGCCTGTGGGTGCCGAGACCCGCAAGCTACAGAAGCTGATATTGGATAAATTGTGGTGAAGAAAAAGCAAGCGAGTTTCGCTTGGAGAGTGTTGAAGCTGTTATTTGGTGGGCTGGTATTAGCCTGCTTGGTTGCAGTTGCCTCTCTATATGTGGCAAAGGAAGCCTTGGAATCCCCCCTGCCGATTGCACAAGATGGGCTTACGCTTCAGGTGGAAAAGGGCGGAAGTTTGTCCCGGACGCTGCGAAGCCTGCAGGGCGAAGGGATAATCCAGTGGCCGCAAATACTTCTCGCCTATGCCTATTGGGAGGGCACAACAGAAATCCATTCCGGCGAGTATTTAGTTCCCTTTGGCAGTAACGCGCGGGACTTGATTGCGCGCCTGAATCGCGGTGAAGTTACCCGCTATCGCATTACGCTATTAGAGGGCTGGACCTTTCGCCAGGCCCTGCGACAAATCCGCTCCGGTGAAAGAATCGTTCAGTCCGAAGAGGGGAGCAATGTCAGTGCCGCTGCCCGGGCTTTGGGTTTAAAGGAGGATGAGGTCGAGGGTTGGATTTTCCCGGATACTTACGTCTACCGGTCCGGTACCACAGATATTGAGCTGTTGCGTCAGGCCTATGGTCGGATGCAGAAGGTACTGGATGAGGAGTGGCAATCAAAAGGGGATGATCTGCCCTATAAGTCGCCCTATGAAGCCTTAATCATGGCTTCAATTATCGAGAAAGAGACAGGGCAGCCATCTGAGCGCAGTGAAATAGCCGGTGTTTTTGTGCGCAGACTCAATAAAGGTATGCGCTTGCAGACCGACCCCACCGTAATTTATGGCTTGGGTGAGGACTTTGATGGAAATCTGACCCGTACACACCTGCGCCAGGCAACACCTTATAATACTTATGTTATTAATGGCCTTCCCCCTACGCCGATTGCCCTACCTGGGCGAGCGGCAATTCGGGCCGCTTTAAATCCGAAGCCCGGCAAGAGCTTGTATTTTGTTGGCAAAGGGGATGGATCTCATCATTTCTCAGCGACTCTGACAGAGCACAACCGTGCGGTGCGGGAGTATCAGCTGAAAAGGCGCGCGGATTACCGCTCGAGTCCGGCAAAAGGAAAGAATTAGTGTCGCACGGCAAGTTCATCACCCTCGAGGGTGTAGAGGGGGTGGGGAAATCTACCAATTTACTCTTCATCACCGAGTGGCTCAAAAAGCACAATATTAACTTTATCCAAACCCGGGAGCCGGGAGGCACCCCATTGGCAGAACAGCTGCGCGAGCTGTTATTGGCCAAACGGGATGAATCCGTTGATCCCACGGCGGAATTATTGATGGTGTTTGCCGCCCGCGCGCAACATCTGTCTCAGGTTATACTGCCCGCCTTAAAACGTGGAGATTGGGTGATCTGTGATCGTTTCACCGATGCTACCTATGCCTACCAAGGCGGTGGTCGCAGACTGGATCGACAATTGATCGAGCAGTTGGAGCAGACAGTTCAAGGGGATTTGCGCCCAGATAAAGTGCTTTTATTGGATCTCGACCCGGAAGTGGGGCTACGGCGAGCCGCTCGCACTGGGGAAGCGGATCGTTTTGAGAGTGAGCACCTGGAGTTCTTCCAGCGAGTACGTGCGGCTTATCGCGATCGAGCTGAAGCTGCGCCTGCCCGTTACGCGGTTGTGGATGCCGGCCAATCTCTGGAACAGGTGCAGATGGATCTAGCCAGGCAATTGGAGCTGTTGCTTTAAGCTATCTTGCCCCAGAATCTATTTTTAAATGATAAGAATTGTGGCTGATGTCTGTGCCTGAAACTTTTGAGTATAAATCGATACCGGTACCTCTTCCCTGGCACTCCGAGCAATGGCAGCGGTTGGGGTTGCAGTTGCAGGCGGGTCGCTGCCCGCACGCTTTGCTGTTGACTGGCCCGGAGGGGTTGGGAAAGCGACAATTCGCAGCTGCTTTTACCGCGTTGGCCCTATGTGAACAACCGAGGGCAGGTCAGGCCTGTGGGGAGTGTAAGGATTGTCGGTTGTGGATGGCTGGCTCGCATCCTGATTTCCTGCAAGTTGAACCTGAAAAGCCCGGTGGCCCGCTGAAAGTGGAACAGATCCGTCAGCTGGGCAACTTTGTTTCCCGCACCAGTGGGCGGGGCGGGGTGCGTCTGGTTTGTTTGTCGCCGGCGGAGGCGATGAATGTCAACGCAGCCAATGCCCTGTTGAAAAACCTGGAAGAGCCGGCACCCTCCGTTATCTTTGTGTTGATCACCGATGCCCCCACAGGCCTTTTGCCAACCATTCGAAGTCGCTGTCAATCTATAGCTTTTCCGCCCCCAACTGGAGAGGTGGCGCTACAGTGGCTATACAGCAATGGACTGGAAGAGCCGCTGGCACAGCGTGTCTTAACTCTGGCAGGCGGGGCACCATTATTGGCGGCGGAGCTGGCCGAGCCCAAGTCGAGAGAAGTACGCGAGCAGTTTTTTAAAGATTTGGTTGCTGTAGCTCAGGGTACGGCAAGTTCAGTCTCTACAGCGGGCCGTTGGGAAACACCGGTCGAGGGTGTTGAATTGGTTCAACTACTGCTTTTCTGGCAGCACTGGTTAACCCAGATGGTGCAGATTCGCAGTTGTGATCTCAGTGGAGATGCCCAGCTAATGGTTCTTTTGCAGAGGTTGCCGGGGTCGAGTGAGCAAAGCTTGCAGTCAGTATTTGCGTTTTACGATCATTTGCTTCAGGCGCGGAGAGGGTTACTGGGCACAGCTAACCCCAATCGTCGTTTGCTGCTGGAAGAATTATTTATTCGTTGGGCGAAGCTTTTTGCTTAGGCGTCTTGCACAAGTCGGGTAGGGTAATTGACGTTGCCTGGACACAGGCAGCGGGCTTAGATAAGTTAGCGCATCATTTAGAAATATAAACATTGAGGTTGTCCATGAAAGCCATGGGAGGCGGTGCCCGCAACGGCATCCTGTCACTGAAAATCCAGGATAAATCTGTGCTCTATGCGGCCTATATGCCCTTCGTAAAGAATGGTGGCTTGTTTATCAGTACGGATAAATCGTACAACCTTGGCGATGAGGTTTTTCTGCTTCTGAGCTTAATGGATGAGCCGGAAAAGATTCCGGTTGCCGGTAAAGTGATCTGGATTACCCCCAATGGTGCTCAAGGCAACCGCACTCCCGGAATCGGAGTTCAATTTGGCGATAAGGACAATATCGCGCAAAACAAGATTGAAACCCACTTGGCGGGAACCTTAGAATCCAGCCGCCCAACCCATACGTTGTAACTCTCTAATGCTTGTTGATTCTCACTGTCACCTGGACAGACTTAAGCTCGATAAATTTGATGGCGATGTGGATGCTGTATTGGACCTGGCCCGCAGTCGCGGTGTTGGCAAGTTCCTCTGTGTCGGTATCAGTTTGGAAAATGCCGATGCGGTTGTTGAAATCGCATCCCGCCATGAGGACGTAGTCTGTTCCGTTGGGGTGCACCCGCTGGATGTCGACTCTGGCATGGCGGATGTTGAGCGACTGGTAGAAATGGCTAACCAGCCCAATGTTGTTGCATTGGGGGAGACAGGCCTGGATTACTACTACAGCACTGACACCCAGGAAATCCAGCAGCAGAGCTTTATTGCACACCTGAAAGCGGCAGGGCAGGCAGAGCTTCCGGTTATTGTGCATACGAGAGATGCGCGGGAAGATACTATCGCTCTCATTAAAGAGTACGGCAATACCAATACCGCAGGTGTTCTGCACTGTTTTACCGAGAGCTGGGATATGGCCAAGGCTGCCCTGGATCTCAATTATTATATTTCTTTGTCCGGCATCGTGACCTTTAAAAATGCCGAGGAACTGCGGGATGTCGCCCGCAAGTTGCCTTTGAATCGGTTGCTCGTTGAGACTGACTCCCCTTATTTGGCTCCAGTGCCCTATAGGGGTAAGCCCAATATTCCGGCCTATGTGCGTGAAGTGGCAGAATTTATCGCTGATTTACGCGGTATTCCCTACGAAGAGCTGGCCGAAATCACCTCAGAAAACTTTTTCAGATTATTCCCCCGGGCAGTTTGATCCGGGTCTATTGGATGTTCCCCTATGATGAAGCAGCAGTTGCAAGTCATGCTGACTCTGCAAGACCAGATTAATACAGTAGTAAATGAAAACTGGCGTGAGCAAAACTTTGCCTGGTACCGCGCTATTTGGGTGGAAAGTGCAGAGTTGTTAGACCATTACGGTTGGAAGTGGTGGAAGAAGCAGCTTCCAGAAATGGATCAGGTGAAGCTTGAATTGGTGGATATCTGGCATTTCGGTTTGAGCCTTGAGTTGCAAAAAGGCTCTCCGCAGGAAGTGGCTGAGATCATGCTGAAGGAGTTTGCCGTTTCCGAGCGTACGGCGGGTGATTTCCGTGAAAACCTCGAGTCTTTCACCTTGAACACCCTGGCCACCAAACAGTTTGATGTTGCTGGCTTTGCTCAACTATTGGCCGATGCAGAAATGTCTTTTGCTGAGTTGTACCAGCGATATGTTGGTAAAAATGTACTCAACCGATTCCGTCAGGATAACGGCTATAGAGATGGCAGTTATGTAAAAAACTGGGCGGGCCGTGAAGACAATGAACATCTAGCGGAAATTGCCGGACTTTTGGACTCATCTGCTGCTGATTACAGTGATCAGGTTTACAAGGCACTGCAGACGCGTTACCGGGAATTGGCGCTGACATAAACACTCGCAAAGAGTGTCCAATACAGTCTGAGAGGTTTTGTCATACAAATTGAGCCGCTATTTCGCTTGTGTAAGATGAAATTTACTCGCGAGGCCCTATAATGCGGCCGCTTACAAACGAGGGAGAACTATCGTGAAAGCACCTGTACGTGTTGCTGTTACCGGCGCTGCCGGTCAGATTAGCTATTCGTTGCTGTTCCGCATCGCCTCTGGCGAAATGCTGGGCAAAGATCAGCCGGTTATTCTGCAATTGCTGGAAATCACTCCGGCATTGGAAGCGCTGAAAGGCGTTGCTATGGAGCTTGAAGACTGCGCTTTCCCGCTGCTCGCGGGTATCGTTCAGTCCGATGATGCTACTGTTGCGTTCAAAGATGCAGATTACGCTTTGCTGGTAGGCGCGCGTCCCCGTGGACCGGGTATGGAGCGTAAGGACCTGCTGGAAGCTAACGCTGCTATCTTCTCTGCACAGGGTAAAGCCCTGAACGACGTTGCTTCTCGTAACGTAAAAGTACTGGTTGTTGGCAACCCGGCTAACACCAATGCCCTGATCGCTCAGCGCAATGCGCCAGACCTGGACCCGCGTAACTTCACCGCGATGACCCGTCTGGATCACAACCGCGCTCTGTCTCAGCTGGCAAACAAAACTGATTCCAGCGTTAACGACATCACCCATATGACCATTTGGGGCAACCACTCTTCCACTCAGTACCCAGACCTGCACCAAGTGAAGGTTTCCGGTGCTGCAGCCATGGATAAAGTGGAGCAGGAATGGTACGAAAACGACTTCATCCCGACTGTTCAACAGCGCGGTGCAGCTATCATCAAGGCGCGTGGTGCTTCCTCTGCGGCTTCCGCTGCCAACGCTGCCATCGACCATATGCGCGATTGGGCTCTGGGTACCGCTGAAGGTGACTGGACCAGCATGGCTGTATTCAGCGATGGTTCTTACGGTATTCAGGAAGGCCTGATTTACTCTTTCCCTTGCACTTGCAAAGATGGCGACTGGGAAATTGTTCAAGGCGTCGACATCAACGACTTCTCCCGCGAGAAAATGTCTGCTACCGAGCAGGAGCTGGCGGAAGAGCGTGATGCAGTAGCACACCTGCTGCCGTAATAGGGAGTGACAGGTCCCAGGCCTTGGCCGCAGGCCTCTCCCAAAAACCCACACTGAGGTGTGGGTTTTTTTATGCCTGAATTTTGTAAACCCCGGCCCGGACCAGGAAACTTTCCCGGTCAGTATCTTCGTGTGAGCTGCCGCCATCGGCACTACACTGATTTTATATATCTGCCGGATGTCCCTGCTATGGTCACTGAAGTTGGCCGCAACACCGCCCGTTGCGCCTGTATCCTGCTGCAGCCTAACCAGTCCCTGTCCCTCTCCGGCAATCTATGGGTGTTTTTCTCCCTGGTTGGGGTATCCCTTGGAATCAGCCTCGCTTTTGCGATGGCGGGAGCCTGGATGATTCTTCCCTTTGCCGGGCTTGAAATGATCCTGCTGGGCATCCTGTTTACCTACGTGTACCTCGAAGGGACCCGCAGAGAAGTAATACGCATCAATGAGGAGTTGGTAATTCTGGATTGCTGTAAGGGGTTCAGGCAGCAAACGGTGTATCACCGGGAGTTCGCTCGCGATAAGTTGGCAGTACTCGTAAGGATGGGGAGCAGTGCTACCGAAATGGCTTCGGTAAACTTTAGTGGTCCTGAGGGGTGCCTTGAAGTCGGGGAGTTCCTCACCGAAGCTGAAAAGGCGGAGCTGGTGCAGAAGTTAGGTCGTTTTGGCATTTGTGCCAGGAAAGAGAAAGAGTTTCGTCTGCAGCAGTTCTGATTTCTCTATAGAACTGGCGTCTCGTTTGTTTCTTTTCGCTATAATCCCCGCTTTACTCTTAACTGTTCCACAGGGGATATCAGATGGCTTTTCCGAAGATCGATAATTTGGCTCCGGCTTTTACGCTGACCAACCAAAGTGGCGAGAAAGTGTCACTTAAGGATTTTCGTGACAAAAGTAATGTCGTCCTCTACTTTTACCCGAAAGCACTTACCCCCGGTTGTACCACTCAGGCATGTGGGATTCGCGATAGTGCGGCTGAATTTAAAAAAGCCAATACTGTTGTGTTGGGGGTGAGCCCGGATCCAGAAGCAAAGTTGCAGCGCTTTATCGACAAGCACGAACTGAATTTTGATTTGCTGTCTGATGAAGAACACAAGATTGCTGATAAATATGGCTGCTGGGGCTTGAAGAAATTTATGGGTAAGGAGTACATGGGGCTTCTGCGAACAACTTTTATTATCGATAAGAGTGGGCGCCTTCGCCATATTATCGACAAAGTTAAAACCAAGACCCATGACACTGATGTTTTGAATTGGATTGGCGAGAACCTGGATTAATTGCCAGACTCTGAGGGGCGGGGCTGGACTGGTGCTTGGTCTGCTGTAGCCCCTACCTTTCGGACTCAAAGGCGACACGTGGGTACCGAAAGTAAGTATTTTTGGCCCTTGGTACACAATAAGATGAAAAAAAGCACTGTCGCCCCTTGCTTTCTTAATTCTTGGTCTATACTGGCAGTTGTAAAGGAAAGGTGCGCCGGCTAGAGAGAGTCTCTCTGCGGGAATTGCCGGAGCGGTTAGTTTAAAAATTGTACATCTCTGTGAAGGATTCGATGTCTGTTTTTTGGTGCATCCCGCATCACGTAGTCGTCCGCCGAAGTTGATGTTGTGTTGGTGTGGGCAGGGGCAACCGGGATTCGCTGGATGCGGACATAGAAAAATAACTGCGGCTCACGGAACTCAATAGGAGCAGCTCGATGAACCATACTCAGCCCGACCAGACTTCGCTCTCTGAAGACAAATCACTTCAGCAGGCCAGAATATCCGGAGACCCGAATATTCTCGACCAGCTGCTGGCCCCCCCCGAAGCAACCAGTTTTGGTATTGCCGCACGGGTAATAGATGTGCTGGAGCAGCGTATCGGTAAGGCCTCTCTCGCTATTCGCCCGGTAGCGTCCGACCTAAGTATGTCCACCCGGACTCTGCAACGCCGGTTGCAGGAACACAACCTCAGTTTTGCATCTTTACGTGACCATGTTCGTTTTCGTCACGCGGTGCATTTCCTCAAAGATACTGCGCTGAGCGTTGATGGAATCTCACGAATTCTCGATTTCTCTGATCGAACCAGTTTTACCAGCGCGTTCAAACGCTGGACCGGGATGTCTCCCACTGGCTACCGCCGGCAGGTCCGCCAGAGGTTCTGAGTGTGGATTGGTTTGGCCGGTCTCTATGGGATCGGCCCAATCCGTTGCCTCGGCGGGGCAAACCCGTTAGAGTTGGCGGCAATTTAATAGGCTGACTCTTTGAGGTTTTGCATGAGCTTTTTTATCCCCTCCGCCATGGCACAGGAAGCGGCGCCGGCAGCACAGGGTAATCCGATGATAACCCTGCTGATGTTTGCGGGTTTGTTTGCATTCATGTGGTTTTTTATTATTCGCCCACAGCGCAAGCGCCAGAAAGAGCACCAAGAGCTGGTTGGCGCCCTGAAAAAGGGTGACGAAGTTGTAATGAGCAGCGGGATGCTGGGCCGCGTCGACAAGGTCGATGAGGACTACATCGTATTGGAAGTTGCAGACAGCATGTCTTTGAAGTTCCAAAAAGTAGCTGTGCACGCAGTATTACCGAAAGGTACGATTAAAAAGATCTAATCCTATTCAGGGTTTATCTTTGAATGTCGTCACTAAAAAAGCCTGGCAATTGCCGGGCTTTTTTATGGTTACTATTTTTGCGCGGGTGGCATTTGTTGGACCTTGAAAGCCCACAGAAAAATTGCGGAATTAATCAAAGGCTGGGCCAATTTGTCTGATTAATTTTCCAATAAAAAAACAGGTTAGGCAAAAAGCAATAAATAGCACTGAAAGGCATGCTTATGTTCATTTTTAAAAGCTAGTCCTCTATCCGCTTACTCAGCAAGCTTGGCTCTACCTCTGCGGAAACTTTTTGCTAGAGGTGTCCTCTTACTGAGTCACATCGATAAAACTAATAATTAGACATAACAGGTTTAATTCACCGTGCTTAAGAGCCTGCCAATAGAGTTGCCTAAGCGGTTGCGCCTGGCGAACCTGCCCACACCTCTGCAGTCGTTAGACCAAATCAGTGATCTTTACTCCCTTCCTTATGGAGGGCCCAGGATTTGGATAAAGAGAGATGATCTTACCGAGTCCGGCATGTCGGGAAATAAACTGCGCAAGCTAGAGTTTGTTGCCGCTGAGGCCCGGACCCAAGGGGCTCAGGTTTTGATCACTTGTGGCGGAGTGCAATCCAATCATTGCCGTACCACTGCTTTGGTGGGGGCTCGATTGGGGTTTAAGGTTCAGTTGATTTTACGTGGCGAGTGCACTGCAAATCCCGATGGCAACCTCTTACTGGATGAGTTGGCAGGCGCTGAAATTGCGGTTTACTCACCGGAAGAATACTCCCGGAATTTACAGGGCCTCTTTGATAGCTGGGCTGCTGAGTATCTGTCCAGAGGGCAGAAGTCTTTCTGTATCCCCACTGGTGCCAGCGACGGTTTAGGCATCTGGGGTTATATCTCGGCCTCTCAGGAATTATTGGCAGACTGTGCAGATAGGGGCTTCTCGCCTGATCATATTTTATGCGCTACTGGCAGCGGTGGGACCCAAGCGGGTTTGACCTTGGGATGCCATTTGCTGGAAGCCGGTGTGAAAGTTACGGGTTTCGCCGTTTGCGACAATGCTAATTATTTCCAAGTGAAAGTGCGTGAGGATATTTCACAGTGGATGGCACAGTCTGGTGTATCGCTTGATTTGGAGTCTCTCAAGATTTTGGTTAATGCCGACTATAAAGGTCCCGCTTACGGGGTGGCGGAGCCAGAGGTTTACCAGACTATTAAAGAGTTGGCTTGCTTGGAGGGTATTCTTCTCGATCCAGTCTACACCGGCAAAGCATTTCATGGTCTGTTACAGGAGTTAAAAAAAGGAAATTACCGGGGCTCAGACAACCTGGTTTTTATTCATACCGGAGGGCAATTTGGCCTCTTCCCCCACCGAACTCACTTCTTCCCAGTGGCCGAATAATACGACATTACTGTTCTCGTGCCGCGTAAGCTGCTAACCTGCGCAACAAATTACAGTTGTATCTGTATATAAAACAAACAGAAATAAGTCAGAGTAGTGGGGGGTTAGTTTGGATTCCTTTAACAATCTGCTGTTGTTAATAGACGGCATGCTCGGCTCAGCACCTTGGTTCCCCTGGGTGTTACTTGGAGTCGGTTTCTTTTTCACCATTTATCTTGGTTTTCCGCAGCTTCGTTATTTTGGGCATGCGATCAAGATTGTGCGCGGTAAGTACGACAAGCCCGGTGACCCGGGTGATACCTCCCACTTCCAGGCATTGGCCACGGCACTGTCAGGTACCGTAGGTACCGGTAATATCGGTGGCGTTGGCTTGGCTATTTTCCTCGGTGGTCCGGCTGCGCTGTTTTGGATGTGGATGACCGCATTCCTGGGTATGACCACAAAGTTTGTGGAAGTGACCCTGTCACACAAATACCGTATTAAAGCAGCGGATGGTTACTACGCGGGTGGCCCCATGTTTTACATGGAGCGCCGTTTGAATATGAAATGGCTTGCGGTGCTCTTTGCAATCGCGACCGTTATCTGTTCATTCGGTACCGGCAGCTTGCCCCAGGTCAACAACATTGCCCAGGCAATGCACGATTCTTTTGGTGTTGAGAAGGCTCTGACTGGTGGCATCCTGGCGATTTTGCTGGGCATGGTGATTATTGGCGGTATTACCCGAATTGCTAAAGTGACCTCCACTATTGTTCCCACCATGGCAGTTATCTACGTAATAGGTGCCTTGGGCGTTATCATCTACAACTACGAAAATATTCTGCCGTCCTTTGGGGCTGTTTTCCGCGATGCCTTCACCGGTAGTGCGGCTGTAGGTGGATTCCTGGGTGCGAGCTTTGCCTATGCCTTTAACCGTGGTGTGAACCGTGGCCTCTTCTCGAACGAAGCGGGTCAGGGCTCTGCACCTATTGCTCACGCCGCCGCTCGCGCAGACGAGCCGGTTTCTGAAGGTATGGTTTCCCTGCTGGAACCCTTTATCGACACCATTATCATTTGTACCTTAACCGGACTTGTGATTCTTTCTTCTGGTGTTTGGACTGAGAAACACGAGAACCTGTTTGAAGGTGCAGATACTTACGTTGTAGCGGGTAGCTACGATGAGAAGAATACCCAGGATGTTGAGCAGCTGTTCAAGTATTTGAGCGGTCAGGAGAGTGATGTTAAGGCCTATAACGGCTCCATTGTTGTGACTGACGGCCACCCGCTGAACAGCCAGGACTTTACCCTCATCCACGCCCGTTCTATTGCTGAAGACCTGGACTTCCGTGTGGGGGATGACAGCTTCAGCGGTGTTCTGGATGTGAAAGATGGTAAGTTTGCCAATGAAGATGTGGATATTTGGGGTAAGTCCCTGGTGCACTCTGTGGCCCTGACCAATCTTGCCTTCCAGCGCGGTTACTTTGGTGAATACGGTGGTCTGATTGTAACTCTGGGAATTCTGCTGTTTGCTTTCTCTACAGCAATTGCCTGGTCATACTACGGCGACCGCTCAATGATTTACCTTTTCGGCCCCAAGGCAGTAATGCCTTACCGAATAGTTTACGTTATTGCATTCTTCTGGGCTGCGATTGAGGACACCACAGTTATTTGGAACCTCTCTGCGGTGGCCATTGTGATAATGACCTTGCCCAATCTGTTTGGTATTACTGTGTTGGCCAAGGAGATGAAAGATACCGTGAAGGACTACTGGAAAGACCCAAGCCATAAATAATTTGTCTGGGTTTGATTAAAAAAGGCGGCCAATATGGCCGCCTTTTTTGTTTGTGCACCACCGATCCTTTGATCGGTCTAGAGCTTGTCCACCCAGCAGAGACCTGCTGGGTGGAAATCAGCTTAATTACTCAGTGCTTGCACTCAGGGTAACACCAGAGTAGGCAGAGTAAGCGCGGATACTGATATACCAGGTTCCAGCATCCGGATTACTGATGGTGCAGCTTTCGTCATTGCCCCACTGGTAGGGACGACAGTCGTACGCTGTACGGGTAGGCTCTTGGCTGTGGCGAACATAGAGATCTGCATCTCCGCTGCCACCTTCCATTACGGCGCTCAGGGTAGAAGCTCCAGCGTCAACCTCAATGGTGAAGTGCTGCCAGCTATTGCGGGAACCAGAAAGGTTGGTTTCTTCCCAGCTATCGCTACCGCCACCACCGCCACCACCACCGGTGTAACTGCCTACCAGGGTGACATCGGAGAAGGAGGAGTAGCCGCGCACCATGACGTAATAGGTTCCGCCCTGCAGGTCAGCGTCAGCGATATCACAAGTTTCATTGTTGCCAGAACTATACGGACGGCAGTCATAAGTGCTGGTGGTCGGCGCGCTACCAAAGCGAACGTAGAGGTCGGCATCGCCACTTCCGCCGGACATTACAAAAGACAGGTCTGTGGCATCTGCGGGTACATCCAGGGTGAAGTGAACTTCATCACCACTGCTGCCCTCGATGTCGGTCTCGGTAACCCCGTTTTCGAGTTCTCCGCCTTCATTACCACCACCGCCACCACCACCGCCGCCACCGCAGCTGCTGGTGGAAACGCCTACCGTGGAGAATGCGGCAACAACATCATCAGTGTCGTAGCCTAAATCTGATGCTGCAGAGAAAACACCACAGGCACCATCTTCAAAATCAGTATTGGCACTCCAATACATCTGGTTGGCAAGAACGAAGGGGTCGAATGCTGTGCGGGTATTCCAGCCACTGGTATTCGCCAGTAGGTAGAAGGCCCGGTTAAAGACGCCGGAGCTGTAGTGCACGTCCATGCCGTTGTAGTAATCATCGGCATGACCGATGGAGCTGCCATCGTCAGTTGGATCTTCAAAGTAGCGGAGTGCTCCGCTGGACTTAAAGATTTCGGCCCCTACCAACCAGTCATTGCTGCCGCGCATATAGTACTCGGCAGCTTCACCGGCAATATCAGAGAAGGCTTCATTGATACCGCCGGACTGATTGTAGTAATTCAAGTCCGAATTTTGCTCGGTAAAGCCGTGGCTGACTTCGTGAGCGGAAACATCGAGGCTAACCAGTGGATAGAAGTAGCTCTGGCCATCACCAAATGTCATCTGGCTGCCATCCCAGAAGGCATTCTCGTAGTTGTTGCTGTAGTGCACCCGCATTCTCAGTTTTTGTGTGAGAGGTGATGTGTTGTACCAGTCGCTATAGAGATCAAAGACCACACCGCCAAAGAAGTGTGCGTCATTGAGTGGTGAGTAAGCGCCGTTGATTGACTTATAGTCATTGTCCGGGCAAGTGAACGAGTGGATGCTACCGCCATTCGTGCTGTGGTTCATATCAACGGTTTCTACATTGTCCGTATCCATGGCACAGCTGTCGTCAACAATCATGTGGGGGTAGTCAGTACCGTACTCGTAGCGCCCGGTCTTTGAATTGCCCCCTGGGCCTGTCGCATTTTGTGCAAAGTTCAAGCCGTCCCAATGCTTGAGAACTTCGCCAGTCATTGCATCGATAAAGTAGAAGGGGCGTGTGGGTTCATCGCCGTACTCAACCCAGTTGACCAGGTAAGCCAAGCGGGCATTGTCTTGCTCATCGATATAGACGTAGAGTTTCTTTTTGGGGTTATGTGCTTCCAGCTTCAAAGCCTGAACTGACAAAGCTCCCTGGATAACGCCCTGCTGCGTGCGCCAGTTGATCTGGTGGTCCATTGCCCGCTCAATAGCATTATCTTCATTGATAAATGCTTTGATATTGGGTACTTCCAGTTCCAGCCCAGTGATGACATTGCCGCGAACCTCAGTAATCAGACCCTGCCCGGAGCTGGTTACTGTTTGGCCGTAGACAGGAATGCCTTTGTGAGTCTGTTGGTAGCGGGCTACGGTTTTGCCGTTGACGAGAGTGCGCTCACGAACTTTTTCGAGCGCCATATCCGATCCGCCGGTGGCAGCTAAAGTTTGTGGTGAGAGCATGTCCGCCGTGGCGGGGACGCGCTCAACAGCATGTGCACTAATAGCCAAGGCTAAAGTGCAGCTTAGTCCTACAAAATGCTTCATTGCTAGCTTTCCCTTTTATAGCTTTTTTATATATGAATCCGCCGGTATACAGCCGTATTTCCCTTGTGGGGACCGTATTAAATCTGGTTGGCCAATACAGGCTGGATTTTTATGTGGTAAGACAGCAGAAGATAACCGTCGCCAGGAAGGGACCGCGGTAGCGGCAGTGGCGTTCGCTTTCTCAAACCGGTTGCCCTAATTAATTGGGCAACTTGAGATTACCCTGCATACGCATCTAGGCAACAAAAAGGTGATGGCAAACTAATATATTTGAATTGTTTTCGATATTTTTGCTCGGATCGTCACAAATTAGGAAGTGATGTTCTGCCTGTGAGGTGGAAAAGATGAGTTGTTTTTTCCGAAAAAATAAATTTGGCGATAACAGTTTATTATTTCTGTTAGCTTTTAGTGGAACGGTTATTTATACATTTAATAATAGAAATTCCCTCTCCCACGAACTGATCACACGATTAAACTCTTCATATTCATTTCTCTTGATTGCGCTCCAGGCTTTTACGAATTTACTGCCAAACATTTCTGTCGCTTCATCACAATCTGATAGGAGTGTCAGGGCATGTTCCTGGGTGCGGGGAAGTGTAATTGACTCTTTGGAGCAGTCGCCCAGATAAGGTGCGCTCGGTGCGACTTTATTGGTCATTCCTAAATACCCGCAGGCAAGAGAAGCTGCTATGGCAAGGTAGGGATTGCAGTCTGCTCCGGGAAAACGATTTTCAAGACGTTTACTTTGTGGCGAGCTGTCGGGAACCCGAAGGCCTGTTGTTCGGTTGTCGTAACCCCAGTGGAGACTGGTGGGTGCGGCCATTTCAGGTGTAAAGCGGCGATAGGAGTTTACATTTGGAGCAAAAAAACTAATAAAACCGGGAGTGTATTTCTGCATGCCGCCAATAAAATGCAAGAAATTATTGCTCTCTTTTCCTGTATTATCGACAAAAATATTTTCACCGGTTTTTCTATCCGCCACACTCTGGTGTAAGTGCAGCGCGCTTCCAGGTTCGTCTTCCATCGGTTTTGCCATGAAGGTTGCATAAATGCCGTGGCGCAGAGCCGTTTCGCGCACTGTGCGTTTAAAGGTAAAGACCTGGTCAGCTAAATGAAGTGGATCTCCATGTAGAAAGTTAATTTCCATCTGGGCAGTGCCTGATTCGTGGATCAGTGTGTCGACATCAAGCCCCTGAGCTTCACAAAAATCATACATGTCTTCAATGATGGGCTCGTATTCATTGGCCGCATCAATGCTATAGGATTGTCGGGTTTTTTCTGTGCGTCCCGATCTTCCCACAGGCGCGGATAGCTTTTCATCCGGGTCCAGGTTTCTTTTTACAAGATAAAACTCTACCTCAGGGGCGACAATGGGCTTCCATCCTCTGTCTGCATATTTTTCGAGGACAAATTTTAAAATATTACGGGTGCTGATAGGGTGAGGGTCCCCATCTCGAGAATGGCAGTCATGAATGATTTGTGCTGTCGGATCATTGGCCCAAGGGTTTAGGCGCACTGAGTTGGGGTCAGGGATTAGGAGCATGTCGGTGTCTGCTGGATCAACAAGCTCATTGTGTTCGTCGACATAATCCCCCGTGACAGTTTGCACCAAAATGCTTTCCGGTAAACGGCTGTCTTGAGTTAAGAACTTATCGGTGGGGGTGAACTTTCCTCTGGCGTTACCTGACATGTCGGGAACAAGGCATTCAACTTCTGCAATATTGTGATTTGCCAGCCAGTTTGTAATTTTATCCATTGGATAGCCATTGCTTACTTTTTCTTCCTGAGTGAAATTCTATGATCAGTGCCGGAAAGCGTTGCGCTGAAAATAATTCCTCCTGTGTAAAGGAACTATATACTGCCGATTGGAACAGGGCCGTTTATTTAAATGGCATTGAGGGTATCTGGTAGAAATATGAAGGTGATGAATAGGTTGGATGAGCACACGGAATCCTATTATGCCGCTACAGCTAACGACCTTCAGGAGTATCCATGCCTGGAAGGTAACGTGGAGGCAGATGTCTGCGTTATTGGTGGTGGTTATACGGGACTTTCCAGTGCTTTGCACTTGGCAGAGCGCGGCTACCGTGTGGTGCTTCTGGAGGTTAATAGGATTGGTTGGGGCGCATCAGGAAGGAATGGAGGACATGTCGGTGTTGGACAAAGGCGAAGTCAGGGTGATCTGGAAGCCATGTTCGGATTCGACACCGCTAAGCAGCTCTGGGATTTGAGTATCAACGCTGTTCAACTGGTGGAAAGTCTTATAGTCAGGAATCAGATTCAATGTGATTTAAAACGCGGGATCATGCATCTTGCAGCAAAATCCAGTCACGATAAATATCTGCAGGATGAAACTGAAGAACTCAGAGAGAAATATGATTACAGGCAAGTTGAGTATATAGAGAAAGAAGAAGTTCGACAGCTTGTAAGTAGCAAACGATATCTCGGCGCACAGCTGGATTTTGGTTCGCTACATCTTCATCCTCTCAATTTTGCATTAGGTCTTGCCCGCGCAGCAGTTTCTGCTGGTGCCAGGTTTTTTGAGTGTAGTGGTGTGCAAGGGTATTCGAGCTCTTCTCCCTTTACGGTGAAAACTGCACGAGGAAAGGTGAAGGCCGAAAAGTTGATTTTAGCTTGCAATGGTTACTTGAAAGATCTTGAGCCCCGCTTAGCGGGGCGCATAATGCCAATAAATAATTTTGTGCTGGCAACAGAGCCCTTACCGGAGGGGCTCGCTGGGGAAATCATAGCCAATGACTTCGCACTGCAAGATACTCTATTTGTTATAAATTATTGGAAATTATCTGGCGATAACCGCTTAATTTTTGGGGGAGGGGAAAATTACACCAGGCGTTTCCCTAAAGATATTCGCAGTTTCGTCCGTAAGTATATGTTGAGGGTTTACCCGCAGCTGGAAAATACTGCTGTTGATTTCGGCTGGGGGGGTACGCTGGCCATTACTATGAATCGGATGCCCTGTATAGGACAGTTACAGTCGGGCCTATATTATAGTCAGGGGTATTCTGGACATGGAGTGCCTACGGCAACTTTTGCCGGCAAGCTTCTGGCTGATGCAATTTATGGGGAGAGTGAGGGTTATAACGTGTTTTCTTCTCTTCCTAAAGTAGAGTTTCCAGGTGGCACTTTATTGAGGTGGCCGGGGTTGGTGTTGGGGATGCTTTACCACAGTTTGTTAGATAGGTTTGGAAGCTAGTCTTTGAGTGGTGTGATAGAGAATGCCGACACACTAATGTGTCGGCACCGGCCTTAAATATTACTGGCTCTGGGCGGAAAGGGTTACGCCTCTGTATGAAATATAGCCTTGTACACTGATGTGCCAGGTACCTGCAGCTGGATTGCTAAAGCTACAGAATTCATTATTGCCGTTTACGTAAGGACGACAATCCCAGTTGTCGCTGGTTGGGGTGGCACCATAACGGACGTACAAATCGGCATCGCCATTGCCACCGAGCATTTCGACAGTCAAAGATGATGAGCCTGATGGTACATCCAGAGTGAAGTGCTGCCAGCTGTTGCGGCGGCCTGATAAGTTGGTTTCTTCCCAGCCTTCTGAGTTTGAACCGCCATCATCGCCACAGTTACTGGTAGATACCCCTACGGTGTCGAACGCTGCGATTACTGTTGCAGTATCGTATCCGAGATCTTCAGTAGCTGACAGGGCTCCGCAAGCACCTTCAATGTAATCAGTGCTTTGATTCCAATAAGTTTGGTTAGCAAGCACAAAGATATCGAAAGCAGTTTGGGTGTTCCAGCCGCTTGAGTTGGCGATCAGGTAGAAAGCCCGGTTGAATACGCCGGAGCTGTAGTGCACGTCCATGCCGCTATAGTAGTCGGAAGCATGGCCAATGGATCTGCCATCTTTGGTGGGGTCATCCATATAGCGAAGAGCGCCATCAGCCTTGTATATATCGGCTCCCACCATCCAGTCGTTAGTGCCCTTCATGTAGAACTCGGCAGCTTCACCGGCCATGTCAGAGAAGGCTTCGTTGATGCCGCCGGATTGGTTGGCGTAGGTCAGGTTGGAGTTTTGCTCAGTAAAGCCATGGCTCACCTCATGAGAGGATACATCCAAGCTGACAAGCGGGTGGAAGGTTGTGAAGCCATCACCAAATGTCATTTGGCTGCCATCCCAGAAGGCGTTCTCGTAGTTGTTGCTGTAGTGAACTCGCATTCTCAATTTTTGTGTGAGCGGCGATGTTCCATACCAGTCACTATACATATTGAAAACGACGTTGCCGAAGAAGTGGGCATCATTCAATGGAGAATAAGCACCATTGATTTCTTTGTAATCATTTTCCGGACAGGTGAAGGAGAAAACGCTACCTCCGCTTGTACCGTGATTCAAATCCACAGTCTCTACGTTAGCAGTGTTCATGGAGCAGTTATTGTCAACTTCGAGGGCAGGGAAGTCCGTTCCATATTCATAACGCCCGGTTTTTTCATTGCCACCGGGGCCTGTGGCATCCTGGAAGGCAAGGCCGTCCCATTGCTTGATAACTTCGCCAGTAAGTGCGTCTACAAAATAGAACGGTCTGCTCGGCTCATCTCCGTATTCGACCCAGTTAACCAAATAAGCTAATCGCGCCTGGTCGTTTTCATCGACATAGACATAGAGCTCTTTTTTCTGGTTTCGTGCGTTGAAGCGCATGGACGACATTGAGAGAGCTTTTTTACTGTCACCATCCTGAGTGCGCAGATTCAGCTGATGGTTCATGGCTCGATCAATAGCATTATCGGCATCAATCGTTGCGCGGGCGGTAGGTACCTCCAGCTCTAGGCCTGAGAGTACGTGGCCTCTCACTTTTTCAGTTAAGCCTTGCCTGGAACTGGTTATGGTTCTCCCCCAAACGGGTATGCCTTTATGAGTTTGCCGATATCGGGCAACCGTTCTCCCATTGGCAAGCGTGCGCTCGCGAACCTTTTCCAACTTCATATCTGAGCCAGCGATTGAGGCTAGGGACTGATTGGAAAGTAACTCTGGTGTGACATTAATACGCTCCGCCGCTTGGGCGCTAATAGCGAGTGCGAGTGTGCTAGCGGCTCCTAACAAATATTTCATTAAGTAATTCTCTTTATGATTATAATTTAATGGCCATAGTTAACCGGGAGCATAAAATAAACGCTCAGTGGTTAATGCTGTCTGGTTAAGCGGCCAATTGAATCACACCCCAAGAATATCTCGCGCTATGAGCTGAGAGCTGTATGGAGTTTATGTGCAAAATTTTCTTGGGGGTTGTTTGCCGTTGTCAGGCGAAATAACGATATCCCTTGTTGTTATTCCTGACAATAATTTTTTTGTGGTGGATGTAAACTTGAAAGGTCAAATTGTTTTTTTGATGTGTATGTCACGAATTCAGATATTTGCAACTTTGGTTATTTGAGGGGTTTTAATTGGTTATTTTATAGCTTTTTTCTGAGTGGCAAACTTTTTTGAGTTATATTTAAACGGTTTAGCTTTCTATTGTTTTGTTGTTTTTGTTTATTTCTGGTGCGAAATTCTTCAATTTAATTCAATTTGCATGAAGAGGGTGCTATATGTTTGTTAAGTTTGAAGGAGTGTATTAATCTGGGTTCTTTAAGGGGTTGTCAAACTAAAGGATTAAAGTATTAATCCTTTCTGAATTTGATGGGGTGGATATTAACTCTATCAATACATTACTGAAGAAAAATGCACGCGGTAGTTTGGAGCGGTTTCAATTTTGAAACGTTTTGCTCCATCGTCTTAATCCCGCAGTCAAACAACTTTGACTCCCTGGGCACTTGTGCGGCGCTACGGAAGCAACATCAGTAAGGGCTGGCATTCTTATCTGTACATATCGCTCAATTTGTGGAATATAAGTTTGAGATTTGTCGCAGACTCTCACTGCCCTCAGTGAAGCTGCGGTGTCGGTGGATTAACGATGTAGAGGCTCCCTAATGGCTGTGCGTCCAGATAAGTTAGTAATCGCTATTTCCTCTCGAGCTCTGTTTAACCTTAGCGATAGCCACAAGGTTTTTGAGGAGCAGGGATTGCACGCCTTTTCTCATTATCAAGTTGAGCGTGAGAACGATGTTCTGGAAAAAGGAGATGCATTCCCTCTGGTTGAGAAGTTTCTAAAGATCAATGAGCTTCTTGGCGGGGAGCCGCGGGTGGAGGTGATCCTGCTATCCAGGAATAGTGCCGATACCGGATTAAGGGTGTTTAACTCTATTGAGCACTATGAGCTCAATATTACTCGTGCAGCCTTCTGCAATGGTGGGAGCCCTTACCGCTATATTGGTCCATTTGGATGCAACCTGTTTTTGTCTGCTGATGGTGTAGATGTCCGCCAGGCGTTGGAGCAGGGGGTTGCTGCGGCAACCTTGGTTGCCGGAGGAAACCGCGAATATCGTGATGATGTGTTGCGATTTGCCTTTGACGGCGATGCGGTAATCTTCTCTGATGAGGCTGAGCGAGTCTACAAAACGGAAGGCCTGGCTGCTTTTACTGAGGCGGAGCGTGCCTCAGCACAGAAGCCACTGGGGGGAGGACCCTTTAAGGGATTCCTTGAGGCTTTGCAGAGGTTGCAGGCTGAATTTGAGATGGATACCTGCCCGATACGAACGGCTTTGGTAACGGCACGTTCCGCACCGGCCCATGAGCGGGTCATCAGGACATTGCGCGCCTGGGATATTAGAGTGGATGAGTCAGTTTTTCTCGGCGGGCTTCCTAAAGGTGAGTTCCTGCGGGCTTTTGGCGCCGATGTCTTCTTTGATGATCAGCCTAGTCACTGTGTTTCTGCAGGTGAGCATGTGGCTACGGGCCATGTTCCTCATGGAATCGCAAATGCAGAGGTATAAAAAGTTCAAAAGTGATAAAGGTGTACGTTATCACTCAGTGCTCTCTATGCCGATAATGTTTGAACTTTTCCCGGCCCTCATCCGAGAGGCTTAGCTCTAATTATTAGAAAATAAAGCCGACAGAAAGTCCGGGATCCCCCAAAGTTGATTGACACTTTCGTCTCTACCACGGATATTCAACCGTCCATTGGCCCTGGCTTTGATTCACTGCTATTCTTTTCTCGTATAACTCAAGATAGTTTTTATAACTATCGATCAAAAAATGGTATTACTCGCTCTCGGCCATGAGCGAACTTAATGAAAGGGAGGATCTATGAAGCTGCAGCAGTTGAGATATATCTGGGAAGTGGCACATCACGACCTCAATGTTTCTGCTACAGCGCAGAGCCTCTATACCTCCCAGCCGGGAATTAGTAAGCAAATCCGACTTTTGGAGGATGAGCTTGGCGTAGAAATCTTTGCACGCAGCGGCAAGCATCTCACAAGGGTGACCCCGGCAGGGGAGGCAATCTTAAAGACTGCCGGCGAAATTATGCGCAAAGTGGAGAATATCAAACAGGTTGCGCAAGAGTTCAGCAATGATAAAAAAGGTAGTCTCGCTGTAGCTACCACTCACACCCAGGCGCGCTATGCCTTGCCCCCGATTATTAAGTTGTTTATAGGCCGTTATCCGGAGGTTTCCCTGCATATGCACCAGGGAACCCCTATGCAAATTTCTGAGATGGCGGCAGATGGCACTGCAGACTTTGCTATTGCTACTGAAGCTCTGGAGCTTTTCAGCGACTTGGTGATGATGCCTGTCTACCGCTGGAACCGCTGCATCCTGGTACCGAAAGATCACCCGCTTTGCCAAGTGAGCAAGCTATCCCTTGAGGACGTGGCGAAGTACCCGATAGTTACTTATGTATTTGGGTTTACCGGCCGCTCCAAGTTAGATGAAGCTTTCTTGGAGAAAGGGTTGTCACCTAAGGTAGTCTTTACCGCCGCCGATGCTGATGTAATCAAAACTTACGTGCGTCTGGGATTGGGAATTGGCATTGTGGCTGATATGGCCGTTGATGGCGAAGATGAGGACCTTGTGGCTCTCGATGCCAGTGATCTATTTGAATCGAGTGTTACGAAAATTGGCTTCCGTAAGGGGATTTTCCTGCGGGGCTTTATGTATGAGTTTATCCAGCAATTTGCCCCCCATCTCAGCCGTGAGCTGATTGACCAAGCGGCACAGGCGACATCCCGTTCTGAGGTCGATGCGCTGTTCGCCGATATGGAGTTGCCGGTTTACTAGAGGTGTTGCTGAATGGAAGTGCCGAATAAAGCTAAGGGATGGAGGCTATGAAGCCTCCATCTCGATCAGGGGGCGCAGCACTTCTTTGGCGAACTTGAAGTAAACAGTAAAAATTTCTGCTTCCTTACCTTCGCGCTCTACGACAAAGAAGGGCGCTCGCTCTACCTTGTACTGCTGAGCCAGCTGTAAGCCCGGGCTTTGCGGGTCACGCACGTCGGCGATAAGTGTCTGGTCGATAAATTGCATTTGGCCATTTTCTTCCAGCTTTTCTTCAACGTCGCGACACTTGGCGCAGGGCGAGCCGTCGGCGAGAATTTTCTTGACCAGTGTGATCTTCACGATAATTTCCTTGATCCAGTGCAATGCCATTAAAGGCAAGAAGGACTGAATCTATCAGAACCCCTAATAACTTTGAAATATCAATCGCCGATACCTTTATAACTGAAATTTGTAGTGATGCTACAAAAGGCGCCAAAATAGGCTAATTTTTAGTCGTTTTTCGGCGATTTGATGCCTACTGCAAAAATTGTTCAGTAGTTTCCAGTAGTAAGCGCACCTTGGCCAAGCACTCCTGGTGCTCTGAAGTGGGATCGGAATCTGCAACGATCCCACCACCTGCCGCGCAGGTTAGATGTCCATCGTTGGCGCTGAAGGTCCGGATGGCGATATTGGTGTCAGCGCGGCCACAGCTGCTGATGTAGCCAATACTGCCGCAATAAATCCCCCGGGGGCTGGATTCCAGCTCCCGGATCACTTCCATTGAGCGTCGCTTTGGAGCACCTGTGATAGACCCGCCGGGGAAACAAGCTTCGAGTATTTCGCTATAAACTGACTCTTCGGGTAGCTCACCAGTTACTACGCTGACCAAGTGGTGGACATTTGCAAAACTCGCCAATTGGAATAGCTCGGGAACACGTACGGTGCCACTGCGACACAGCTTGCTCAAATCATTGCGCAGTAAATCGACGATCATCAGGTTTTCCGCCCGGTCCTTGGGGCTTCTCTGCAGCGAGAAGGCGGCGCGCTGATCGGCCATCTTATCAGCGTGTCTTGCTGCAGTGCCTTTAATCGGTTCCGTGCGCAAACTGGCGCCGTCAGCTCGGATAAATCGCTCCGGCGACATACTGAGCAGGCTGCCATGGGGCAGGGCCATATAAGCAGAAAAGGGACCGGCAGCTTGAGAGCGCAATGCCAGGTAAGCGGTTAGCAGATCGCCGCTATAAGGGGCCCTGAAACGCTGGGTAAAGTTTGCCTGATAGATATCGCCAGCGGCTATATATTCCAGTATCTGCTCAATTTGTGCCCGATAATCATCTGCACTCAGTTCGTGCTCAAATGGTGAATGCAGCCGGAAGTCCCCGAGCGTAAGCGTGGTCTCCCAGTTGATAGCTTTAAATCGCTGTGTCAATTCGCGAACTTGCTGGGGGGGGCAGGCGGGGTGGAAAACCAGGTGGTTGCTGCCCAGTTGGTGGTCGGCAATAAAGGCCCATGTGTAGAGACCAAAAAAGCCTGCGGGCAAGTCCGTAGGGCGCATATCTGCCGGTAGATAATTGCCCTCCACACCGAGTTCATAACCAGCGTAACCAATAACCCCGCCGCAAAAAGGCAGTTGTGAGTCCCTGTCCTGAGGGCAGAGTTCGCACACGAGGTCATCCAGCCGGGCAAATGGCTCGGGCGTGTCGGCACTTAACTCGAGGGTATTTATCGGGTCGGCACTAATGATGTCATAGCGCCCACCCTCCGCGAGAGGTCGACCGCTGTCGAGCCAAACGGGGATAGGTAAATCCGCTATCGCCGCAAATGCGGCGGGCGTGTTTAATGAGTAGGGCAGTGAGACAATTTGCATATCAAGCTACAGCAGTCCGGAAGACGGCGCACACTACACATTTTGCGGCGGCAATTAAAGGGTGTGTGGATCTTTAGTCAATCCTGCGCTCAATACCGGCCTGAGACATCAGGCGGGTGGCGAGTTCCTCCACCGAAAGTTGGGTTGCATTGAGGAAAGGCACCTGGGCCCGCCTCAGCATTTGCTCAACTTGGCGCACCTCGAATTCACATTGTTCCTTAGAAGCGTAGCGGCTGTTGGCGCGCCTTTCCTGTCTAATTTGCATCAGACGCTCGGGCTCGATTGTCAGGCCAAACAGCTTGTTGCGAAACGGGCGCAGGATCTTTGGCAGGGTGGTGGAGTCCATATCCTCTTCGGTGATGGGGTAGTTTGCCGCGCGCAGGCCAAACTGAAGTGCCAGGTACAAGCAGGTAGGCGTTTTGCCGGAGCGGGAAACGCCCAGCAGGATTACATCGGCTTGCTGGAATTCGCTGACTCTGCGGCCATCGTCATTGTCCATGGCGAAATGCACTGCTTCAATCCGGTCGGTGTAGCGGCGGTTGTCGTCAATGCCGTGAGAGACGTTGACCATCTGTGCCGGATCCCGGTTAAACAGATTGGCCAGTGGCGTGAGGTAGTTCTCGAAGATATCGAGCATCAGCGCAGAGCTTTGGTGCAGCTGTTCCCGGATCTTGTCGGAAACAATGCTGGTAATAATGATCGGCTGTAAACCGGATTCATCGGCAGCTTTTTCTATGCGTTGCAGGGCCTGTTTAACTTTTTCGGTGGAGTCGATATAGGGAAGCGTGACCTGCTCAACTTGTTGATCGCGGAATTGTGCGAGTAGGCTGTGGCCAATCGCTTCGACGGTGAGACCGGTTCCGTCGGAGATAAAAAAAGCCGTGCGCTTGTCTTTTGCCATGTTTGTTCTCAGTTTGTCGGCGTGAGGGGGCTATTGTAGGGGAGGAATGGGGCAAAGGTCTTTTATTCTGGCGTTTTGCAATTTTTGTAGAAAATTTACAACATTTTGGCCAATTTTTACGGGCTATTTTTTACAAAACTCATCCTTATAATCTGCCGCCACTCAACCTGAATTTTAGAGGGCCTTCACTTGACGAACTTCACGATCGACTTCGCAAAACTGGGCATGGCCGATGTCGACAAAGTCGGCGGCAAGAACGCATCACTGGGCGAGATGATCTCCTCTCTCGCCGGTGCCGGTGTGAGCGTACCCGGTGGCTTCGCTACCACCGCAGAAGCCTTTAGGGCTTTCTTGGCTCACGAACAGCTGGAGCAGCGTATAGCCGAGCGTTTGCAAGGATTGGATGTTGGTAATGTCACCGAGCTGGCCCAGGCGGGAGATGAAATCCGCAACTGGATTTTACAGACTCCGTTCCCCGAGCAGCTGGAAAAAGAGATTCGCGAGGGCTATGAGGCCCTGGGTGGTGCGGAAACTGCTGTTGCAGTTCGCTCCTCTGCAACCGCCGAAGACTTGCCGGATGCGTCCTTCGCCGGTCAGCAGGAGACCTTCCTGAATATCCGCGGTATCGACGCTGTATTGAAGGCAGTAAAAGAAGTTTTTGCTTCCCTCTACAACGACCGTGCTATCGCCTACCGCGTGCACACCGGTTATGCGGATGTGGGCGTTGCCCTGTCTGCCGGTATCCAGCACATGGTGCGCAGTGAGACTGGCGCAGCGGGTGTGATGTTTACTCTGGACACAGAGAGTGGCTTCCGCGATGTGATCTTTATCACCGCCGCCTTTGGTTTGGGCGAAACCGTTGTTCAAGGTGCGGTTAACCCGGACGAATTTTACCTCTACAAGCCAGCCCTGGATGCGGGCCGTCCTGCAATTCTGCGCCGCAATCGCGGCAGTAAAGCGATCAAGATGGTTTACGACGAGAGCGGTGAATGTGGTCGTTCCGTAAAAACTATCCCGGTGGCAGACGAAGACCGCCAGCGCTTTGCCCTCAACGATGCGGAGCTGACAGACCTGGCAATCCAGGCCCGCAAGATTGAAGAGCACTACGGACGCCCGATGGATATCGAGTGGGCTAAAGACGGCGACAGCGGTAAGTTGTTTATCGTACAGGCGCGTCCGGAAACTGTACGCTCCCGCGATCAGGGAACCAGCATCGAGCGCTACAGCTTGCAGGAGCGCAGTGACGTATTGTGTGAAGGTCGCGCAATCGGCCAGCGCATTGGCGCGGGCCCCGTTCGCAAGCTTGAATCCGTAGAAGATATGGCGCTGATGCAGGATGGTGAAGTCCTGGTTACCGACATGACCGACCCGGATTGGGAGCCGGTCCTGAAGAAAGCGAGTGCTATTGTTACCAATCGCGGCGGCCGTACTTGTCACGCGGCAATTATCGCTCGTGAGCTGGGTATCCCCGCAGTTGTAGGTTGTGGTAATGCAACCGAGCTGCTGGAAACCGGCACCCCGGTGACAGTTTCCTGTGCGGAAGGCGATACCGGTTTTGTAATGGCTGGTGAACTGGAATTCCAGCGCGAGGAAACTGAAGTTGCGGAAATGCCGGAGCTACCGTTCAAAATTATGTTGAACGTGGGCAACCCGGATCGAGCATTCGCTTTCAGTCATCTGCCGAACCAGGGCGTTGGCCTTGCACGCCTCGAGTTTATCCTCAACCGCATGATCGGTATTCACCCGAAAGCACTGCTCGAACTGGATAACCTGCCGGAAGATCTGCAGCAGAATATTCGCGAGCGTATCGGTGGATACGATTCTCCAGAAGACTTTATTGTCGAAAAACTTGTGGAAGGTATCGCTACCTTGGCTGCAGCCTTCGCACCGAATCGCGTTATCGTACGCTTGTCCGACTTTAAATCTAATGAGTATGCGCACCTTGTGGGTGGCCAGTTGTACGAGCCAAGCGAAGAAAATCCAATGCTTGGCTTCCGTGGTGCAGCTCGCTATCGCTCCGAAGATTTCCGCCAGTGCTTTGCCCTGGAGTGCCGTGCACTGAAGAAAGTCCGCGATGAAATGGGACTGACCAATGTGGAAATCATGGTGCCCTTCGTCCGCACCCCGGAAGAAGCTGAGGAAGTAGTCGGTCTGCTGGCTGAAAACGGCCTGCGCCGTGGAGAAGGTGGCCTCAAGGTCATTATGATGTGCGAACTGCCGTCCAATGCTTTGCTGGCGGAAGACTTCCTGCAGCACTTTGATGGTTTCTCCATCGGTTCCAATGACCTGACCCAGCTAACGCTTGGTCTGGACCGCGACTCCGGACTGGTTGCCGATTTGTTTGATGAGCGCAACCCAGCGGTCAAGGCACTGCTTTCCAGGGCGATCCAAGCCTGTAAGAAAGCGGGTAAATATGTAGGTATTTGTGGTCAGGGTCCTTCTGACCATAAAGACTTCGCCCGCTGGTTGATGGATGAGGGGATTGACAGTGTGTCCCTGAATCCGGATACCGCAGTAGATACCTGGCTATTCCTGGCCAACGAGGAAGGTTAATTTTCCTCATTAAGCGGCCCAATTATGGGCCGCTTTCCTAATTCTTCCCTCGCTATATTTAATTGTAATTTTTCTGCTGAAGCGATGTTTGCCTTGGTGGAAAATGAGTCCGTTGTTGCCGTTAAACCCAGAAACATCTGATTTTGTTCTGCTAATTGTGTTTGAAAAATTTAAACGACACATTAACCAAAAAATACAAACCTCTATCAGCTGATCCGCACAGAAGAATTCATTCTAAATCTTTCCGCTCGCCTCAATAGAATCGGAAGAGTCTTAAGGTTGCGTGTAAATCGAAAAACAGATTGCGCAATGTGCTCCGTAAAAATGTTCGCCGTGGGCCCTGGCCCCACTGGCGCGCACCTGAAAATTACCGACAGACTGTTTATCTGTTGGATTCAGGGCAGGGTACCCAGACTCGGTGAGGTGAGCTATGCAAACGAGTAGACAGTTTCAAATCCCCATACTTCATGTCTTTTTGATGATGTGCCTTATGGCTTTAATGGCGGCGCCACCGGCAGATGCAAAGCCACGCGCATCTAATTGGTTTGATGATCGCGCTGCAGCAAGGGGTGGTAGTCCATCAATTAGAATTGATTTAAGTGAGCAGCGCGCATATCTGTATAAAGGTGGGAAATTAGTTGGTGTCTCCCGTATTTCTTCGGGAAAGCGCGGTTACAGCACACGCCCCGGACATTTTCGTGTGTTGTCCAAACACCCTTATCACCGCTCGTCTATTTATGGCAGTTTTGTTGATAGACGCACTGGCAGAGTCGTGAGATCTAATGTAAATACTCGAAAGCATCGTCGCCCTGCGGGTACTGTGTATCGCGGTGCAAAAATGAATAATTACATTCGTTTTAATGGCGGTATCGGTTTACATGCTTCTGGCCATGTGCCCGGCTATCCCGCTTCTCATGGTTGTGTACGTATGCCCCCACATATGGCGAGAAAGTTCTATCAGCATGTGCGTGTAGGCACGCCGGTTCGTGTAACACACTAGTTTCAATTTCGTGGCAGCGAAGGCTTGGCCGGGTATTATCCATCGTGGTGATACCCGGTATTTATTTGCCTCTTAGCTCTTCTACTTTTTTCCCGCTATTATCCTTCTCTTCCATAGATTGCTGCGAGAATATTGATGCTCAAGTCAACCCCCGATTTATGTGATGCCTACCCTGATGAGGTGCGAGTAGTTGATCCTATGTTTATCAATTACGGTGGCCGAGATCGTTTTGGTGGGCAGATTGTCACTATCAAATGTTTTGAAGATAACTCCCTGGTGCGAGAACTGGTGGCTGAACCGGGGCAAGGCAAGGTTTTGGTAGTAGATGCCGGTGGATCTATGCGGCGGGCTTGTCTTGGCGATACGTTGGCAGAAAAGGCGGTTGCCAACGGCTGGGAAGGTATCCTGATGTATGGCTGCATTCGCGATGTAGATGAAATCGCGGAACTGAATCTGGGGGTGCAGGCACTTGGTAGCCATCCAATGAAAACAGAAAAAAAGGGAATTGGTGAAAGAGGCTTGGCAGTAAGCTTTGCCGGTGTGGATTTCCGCCCGGGGGAATACCTCTACGCGGATAACAACGGTGTAATTGTGGCGGGTAAGGCACTGACTTAAAAACGCCAGTAAGTCCATTGGGTCTGGAAACTGGCAGCGAAAAAGCGCTGCCAGTTGTTGAGAATCAACTCAGCGGGGATCAATTAGATCATCAGCGGGGTTCTCCGGCATTCTCAGGGACATCAAAAATGCCAAGATCTTATTCTGATCATTTTCACTTAAATACTTGAAATTCTGTGCTGCGTTACTGGCCTCGCTTCCGGGGCTGTCGTGGAGAAAAATGGCTTCTGCCAACGTAGTGGCTCTGCCGTCGTGTAAATAGGGCGCGGTATCGGCCACTCCCCAAAGGCGTGCGGTAATAAACTCACGGTTTTGCTGGTCCGTTTGGAAGAAGGCGTTCTCAGCCAGCCCTTCGCCCATGTCGTGGCGCTTGAGATCAGAGAACATCGCGACCTCTATTCCGCCATTGCGGGTTTGGCGAAAATTTGTCGGTTGCTTGGTGAGGTCCACTTCGTAAAAAATGTCTTCAAAGGGAGTTTCTGGAGAGCCGGTAAGTTTATAAGGGAGGGTCCTTCTCTGGGTGACCATCGTTGGGCGGTGGCAGTCGGCGCAGCCAATATCGGAGAAAAGCCTCCGGCCGTCACGGTGTTCTCTGTCATCGACATCGAATGGTGGTTCCAGGGTGGTAATAAAGATACTCAGTGCGGATAAGTCCCCAACGGTGATTTCATTGACGACTCCGTCATTATCAGCATCTGCTGTTGCTCCGCCAAAGGCTTCCGAGGCCTGCATCCCCATGTGAAATGCCAAGGCGGAGACATCGAACTCCCTGACTGAGGCGTTGTCACCTTTTCGACCAAATGGCCTGACAACCAAATCGTGCTCGACGCCTTCGACATTGGTTGTATCCAAATTGCCGTACTCGTCGGCAATGATGCTCCCAAAACTGACTGATTTTGTTTCCAGTTCAACGATGGTGCCGGGGTTGTTGAGGGCGTGTTGTTTAAGATTTTGTAATTCATGGGTCATCTCACGACCAACCAATTCAATCCCCCCGGCGCCAAATAAAAATACCGGATTAATCAGCCGCCCATCAAACTCTGCGATACCGTCAAAGTTTTCATCGATAACATCGATATTGGCGGGACGGAATAATACGCTGGTTCCGAATCCTCCACCTCCGCCAATGCCTAATTTGGGTGGCGTTGTTCTATTGCTGATAACGGTGTGGCACTCCAGGCAATTTTGCGCATCGAGGCCATTGACCCGTAAGAATGTGCCATTACCTTGCAGGGTGGGCCTGTTACCTCCGGTGGGGGAGTGGTTGTCCGGTTCAGAAAAATCGTGGGGGCCATCACCAAAACCGTCGTAACGATTGAAAGGCGTGCTGAAAATAATCAGCCCCGCTTCACGTATTTCGTCGAGGTGGAGTTGTCCTTGGGAAATTTCATCCTGGCTAATCCTATCTGCAGGGTCTAAGCGCGGTGCTTCGCCGATAAGATCGGCGTAAATTAATGAAGGGAGCATCAGGCTGATGCTGGTGAGAGATATTGCCGTTAATCGCTTCATGTCAAAATCCTTGTTTATTTTTCTTTCCCTTTCAAAAAGTTATAAGGCTAAGTCCCTGGAAAAAATGGTTGTTTAATTGAAAGGGGGTGAGGGGGTCCCACAATACGAATTGCTGTGGACGGAGTGAGAAAAAGCTAATCTCAATAACTTTTCAATGGCCCTAAAAAAAATAACGCCGGTTTTGTTGAAAAATAAAATGTCTATCAGGGTAGGGGCATGCATTTCTTCTGTGAATTCTTACCTGCAATCAAACGTCTCCTATTATTGTGCATTGATGACTCTCTTGACCCTGCGGGAATTGGCAGTGTTTGTTGCAACGGCTGCCGCTATGGAAGGTGAAAATGAGCGAATTGCGCAAAAAATTCTTTACCGCGCCTCTTTTAAAAATTATTAAACGGGTACTTCCGCCAATTTCTGAAACAGAAAGGGAGGCGATGGAAGCGGGTGAAGTTTGGTGGGACGCTGAGTTATTGTCAGGTAAACCACATTGGGATCAATTGTTGGGGATGGGGCCACCTGCGCTCAATGAAGAGGAGCAGGCTTTCCTGGAGGGGCCAGTCGAAGAGCTGTGCCGAATGATCAACGATTGGCAAATTAGCTATGTGGATCGCAATATTCCGGAGCATGTTTGGGATTTCCTTCGGAAAAATCGCTTTTTTGGCATTATTATTCCCAAGAAGTATGGTGGTCTAGGCTTTTCTCCGACAGCTCACGCGGAGATAGTGACCAAAATTACCACCCGCAGTACCTGTGTGGGTGTCACCGTAATGGTGCCTAACTCATTGGGCCCGGGAGAGCTGCTACTGGCTCACGGTACGCAAGAGCAAAAGGACTACTATTTGCCACGTCTGGCAGATGGCACTGATATTCCCTGCTTTGCGCTGACCAGTCCGGAGGCCGGATCTGATGCGGCATCCATGATTGACCGTGGCGTAGTCTGTTACGGCGAATATCAAGGCGAAAAGGTCCTTGGTATGCGTGTTAATTGGCACAAGCGCTATATCACCTTGGGCCCGATAGCCACGGTGTTAGGTTTGGCCTTCAAGCTCTATGACCCGGACCATATTCTCGGCGATGAAGAAGAGCTGGGTATTACGGTTGCCCTGGTTCCCACAGATACACCGGGAGTTTCCATTGGTCAGAGGCATCTCCCAGCGCTGCAAGCATTTCAGAATGGGCCCAACTGGGGAAAAGATGTTTTTATGCCGATGGATTGGATTATTGGCGGCGAGGAGAATGTCGGCAAAGGTTGGGAGATGCTGATGAGTGCCCTTGCCGCAGGCCGAGGAATTTCTCTGCCATCCCTGTCTACCGGTGGGGCAAAAATGGCCGCGCGCATGACCGGCGCTTACGCCCGGGTTCGAGAGCAATTTAATGTGCCTGTTGGCCGCTTTGAAGGCGTGCAACGCCGCTTGGCTGAAATTGCTTCTATCGCCTTTGTATTGGACAGCGCCCATAAAACGACTACCCGTGCCCTGGATGAGGGGCGAAAGCCAGCGGTGATCACCGCAATTATGAAAGCCAATGCTACTTGTGGTCTACGCCAGGCCATTATTGATGCAATGGATATTCATGCGGGCAAGGCCATTATGGATGGTCCATTAAATTACCTGGGTAATGTTTATCGAGCGATACCGGTAGCAATTACGGTAGAGGGGGCCAATCTTCTCACTCGCAGTTTGATGATCTTTGGTCAGGGCGCAATTCGCTGCCACCCCTATATTTTGAAGGAAATGTTGGCGGCAGAAAACCCGGATCATGAAGCGGGTTTGGACGAACTGGATAAGTTGCTGCCCAAGCATATGTGGTTTCAATTCAAAACCCTCTGTCGGGGTATTTTTCACGGCTGGACGGTGGGCTTGTTTGCCAGCAGCCCCCGCAACGTAGGGCACGCCGCCAAGTACTACCGGCAATTGAACCGGTATTCGGCGGTGCTATCTCTGGTCACCGAATTTTCCTTGATGACCCTGGGAGGAGAACTCAAGCGAAAAGAATTGATTTCTTCCCGATTGGGCGATGTCTTGAGTCAGCTGTATCTGCTCAGCTGCACCCTGAAGCGCTTTTATGATGATGGCAACCCTAAGGATGACCTCCCTCTGCTGGAATTTGCCATGCGAGATGGATTGCATAAGATCGAAGTCAACTTGTTGGAGGTGTTTCAAAATTTCCCCCGGCCATTTATTGGCCAAGTAATGCACTTCCTCACCATGCCTTGGGGTCACAGTGTCCACACTGCATCGGATCGGCAAGCCAAGGCCTGTGCGGAATTACTGTTGACGCCGTCGGCGACTCGCGACCGGCTGACCAGTGGAGTCTTTCTCGGAACTCCCGGGGATGGAGTGGATATTGTTGAGCAGGCGTTTGATCGGGTATGCGCTTCCGAGCGGGCTCGTGAAAAATTAAAAAAAGGCGGTATTCGCAACCTGAGCAGGGATAGCGTGGAAAAAGGGTTAAAGAAAAATCTAATCAGCGATGAAGAGGCTGAGATACTCTACGATGCAGCGGATGCTGTAGAGAAGGCAATTCAGGTGGATCACTTCGAGCACTTGGGTGGGTGTGCGGGCACAGTCCAATAGGGTTTGAGGAAAGCTACCTCCGATGGAATCTGCGCACAAGAATGCTCCAGAGAGCTTTACCAGTGCCGAGGAGTGTGTCGATAAGCTCTTAGAAGTTGTCGGCAAAAAAATAGTTCTGGCATTACCGCTGGGGCTTGGTAAAGCAAACCATTTCGCTAATACGCTATACGCTCGAGCGGCAGAAGATCATACGATTTCACTGACGATATTTACGGCCCTGACGCTGGAGCGCCCCCGTGGGGATAGTGATATTTCCCGGCGCTTTATCCAGCCACTTCTGGATACCCATTACAGTCAATACCAAGACCTTGCTTATGTTCCCGCGAGGAGGAAAGGGCACCTGCCAGGTAATATCCAGGTTATTGAATTCTTTATGGAGCCCGGTTCGCTGCTCGGCAACAACTATGCACAGCAACACTACGTGAGTGCAAATTATACCCAGGTACCCGGTGAGCTGATCAGTCGGGGGGTTAACGTTATTGCGCAAATGGTGGCGCCCTCAGAGTGTGGAGACAAGTACAGTTTAAGTTGTAACCCAGACCTGACACTGCCTGTTCTAAAGCTGGCAGCTCAGCGCAAGGACTACCCCCTGTTTTTATTGGGTGAAGTAAATACACAGCTGCCCTATATCCATGGAAGCAGTGAGCTACCGGCCAGTGCTTTTGACTTTTTGTTGAAAGGCGAGACTTTTGATACGCCGCTGTTTGCGGCTCCGGCCCTGCCGGTAACCTTTACCGAATACAGTATCGCCTACCATATCGCCAGTCTGGTTGAAGATGGGGGAACCCTTCAAGTAGGTATCGGCGCCCTGGGAGATGCGGTTTGCCATGTACTGCGCTTGAGGCATAAGGAAAACGCCCTCTTTTGCCGGATTCTGAATGACTTGGTGGAAGAGGATACAAAGCGCTACCGAGAGGAATTACCTCTGTGTACCGGTACATTTCAGAGGGGCCTTTATGGGGCCAGTGAAATGGTGCCCCACGGTTTTCTCCATTTGCGTAGAGCGGGGGTTCTGACCCGTAAAGTCTACGCTGATGCGACAATTCAACATCTGCTCGATAGCGATCAGATTACTGATACTGTGCAGGAAGAAACGCTGCTTGCATTAAAGAATGCTGGCCGTATCAGTTGCCCTTTAACCGTGGCAGATACAGATTTTTTACAGCAGCTTGGCATTGTGGACCCCAGCTACAGTTGGCGGGGCCATAAGTTGCTGACTCCTGATGGTGAAGAAGAGGAGTGTGATCTTCACAGCGAACATGGGCGCCGCCGTCTAATTGGTAGTTGCCTGAATAAAAAGATCGCTGGGGGGATCTGGTTACATGGTGGCTTCTATCTGGGGCCGGAACTTATGTATCGAGAGTTGCGGGATCTGGACCCTAAGGAGGGTGCAGGTCTCGATATGATTGACATCAGTTTTACCAATGACCTCCAATCCCAAAGAGACCTAAAGCTGGCGCAGCGACAGCATGCGCGCTTTGTAAATTCAGCCATGATGGTGACCCTTGGGGGGGCGGTTGTCTCGGATGCCTTGGTGGATAACCACGTGGTGAGTGGGGTGGGAGGGCAATATAACTTTGTCGCCCAGGCTTGGGACTTGCCTGGGGCCCGATCCATTATTGCACTCCCAAGTGTACGAATGCGCGATGGTATCTGCGAGAGTAATATTGTGTGGGAATATCCTCACACGACAATTCCCCGGCATTTGCGCGATGTGGTTGTGACGGAATATGGCGCAGTCGATTTGCGTGGTAAAACAGACCGGGATGTAATGGTGGCTATGCTCAGTATCTGTGATACCCGCTTTCAAGCTGTATTGCTAGAGCAGGCCAAGCACGCGGGGAAGATAGAAAAAAGCTTTTCGATTCCCGAGAGTTTTAATAACAACACACCTGAACATCTCGCCAGTGTATTCAATGACGAAAAATGCCTGGCGGAACTGCCTCACTATCCACTGGGTACTGATTTCTCTGATGAGGAAGCCCTGCTAGCGGTGGCCCTACAGCACTTGCGCTCTGCTGATAAAAGCTGGTGGAAAGTGTTGGCCAATATTTTTAAAGGCCGCCGGGTCTGGCACGATAAATCCTCAAGTGCCGACTATATCCAACGCTGCTTACAGCGAATGGGGTACGATCATACAGAGACCTATGAGCACAGGCTGGAAGCCTATACCGTTGCGGCCGCGTTACAAGAGTATATCGACCAGCGAAGGCCCCTGCGCCGTGAGTAAATAAAATCAGTGAAGTTTGCCCTGGGCCTGGATGGCGGTGAGGGCAATGGTATACACAATATCATCCACGAGTGCGCCCCGTGATAGGTCGTTAACCGGCTTGCGCAATCCCTGCAACATTGGCCCAATACTCACTAAGTCAGCGCTGCGTTGAACGGCTTTGTAGGTAGTGTTGCCGGTATTCAGGTCGGGAAAGATAAAAACTGTGGCCCTGCCGGCCACGGGACTGTGCGGGGCTTTTTGGGCAGCGACATTGCGGATTAAGGCGGCATCGTATTGAAGGGGGCCATCAATAATTAGCTGCGGTCTCTTCTGTTTGGCCAGCTGGGTGGCCTTGCGGACTTTATCGACATCGCTGCCGCTGCCGGATGTGCCGGTGGAGTAACTGATCATTGCGACTCGGGGTTCTATACCAAATGCCGCTGCGGAATCTGCTGATTGAATGGCTATAGCGGCGAGTTGCTGTGCATCGGGATCGGGATTGATCGCGCAATCTCCGTAGACCAGTACCTGTTCAGGGAGCAGCATAAAAAATATCGAGGAAACCAGCTCTTCATCCGGGGCGGTTTTGATCAGTTGCAGGGCGGGCCGAATGGTATTGGCTGTTGTGTGAATAGCTCCGGACACCAGTCCATCCACTTCACCCAATGCCAACATCATGGTTCCGAGAACCACATTATCCTGTAGCTGCTCAAGTGCCACTACTTGAGTAAGTCCCTTGTTTTTACGCAGGGCAACCATGGGCTCCACATAGTGTGCCCTCACAGCCTTGGGATCGACAATTTCTAACTTTTTATTGAGCTTTAACCCTTGCTGCTCGGCAATTTTGAAAATATCTTTTTCTTCGCCCAGTAAAACCGGGTGTGCAATCTCTCTCTCCAGGCAGAGCTGGGCGGCGCGAATGGTGCGGGGTTCAGTTCCCTCGGGTAGGACAATCCGCATAGTGCGGCGCCGGGCCAGTTCTGTGAGGTGGTAGCGGAATGCCGGAGGTGAAAGGCGTTTGGGGATTTCACTTTGTTGGCTCAGTGATTCCACCCACTCTTCATCCAGGCGACTGGCGAAAAATTCCTGTACCCGGTCCACGCGATTTCTGTCATCTGATGGGGTGCGTAAATTAAAAGTCTGCAGTGACATCACAGTGTGCCAGGTATTGGAAGGCACTAATAAAATGGGTAGGCCTGTTTCCATGGCCGGGGTGCACAGTTTCAAAATGGCTTTGTCCAAATGGTAGCCGCCGGTTAATAGCAGGCATCCAATTTTGACTCCATTCATCACGGCTAAACATGCGCCCACAACCACATCGGGCCTATCGGCAGAAGTTACCAGCATGGCCCCAGGCTTAAATCTTCTCAACATATTGGGCAGTGAGCGGGAGCAGAAAGTGACGGTATGCAACCTGCGTGTTTCCAGCTCTCCTTTATTGAGTACCTTTGCATTAAAGTGCCGCGCCAGGTCGAGTGCACGGGGGGAGAGCAGCTCTGCATTCCAGGGAATAAAACCGACAATACGCAGTGGAATCTGCTTTGAAAGTATCTCAGGGGTCAGGCTAGGGGGGCTTTCTTTACTAGATTCCAGTTGTGAATGCAGTCCAATTAAATGAGCTCCAGGAGTATCCATAATTTCCGCAGGCAGACCCACTTTATTGATGATGCAGCCCACTACGCGCTTTGCATCCTCGCCGCCATAAAGACGTACGGCAAATTCCAGTCTCTCGCGAAGTTGCTTGATTGAATCGCTGGCACCGGGAGATGGGCAGGCGACGAGTACCACTTCTGCATCAAGGGTTTTGGCAATTTGATAATTCAGTTGGTTAGTCACGGGGTTGTCGCGGCTGGGTAGCACGCCCTCGATCACATTAACTTCAGCCTTCGCCGAGATTCGTCCGAAACGGGCGAGAATCTCTTCCAGTAAATCCGCCATTTTTCCGGTGGATACCATCGAGTCCGCATATTCGGCACTCAGCGAGCTGGGGATGGCCAGGTTGGATGTTTGCCGCAAGATTTCAGTGGTGCGCTCTATAGTGCCGTCTGGTGGTGGGGGTTCGGCGACGGGTTTAAAAAATTGAAGCTCAATACTTTTTCGGTCTAGCGCCCGAATTAAACCCAGGCTCACGGAGGTGATACCGGCCCCCGCTTCCAGGGGAACCAGCATCAGGGTTCTGGCGTTACTGTGTCGCAGCATGTTTAAGACTGCACCAAGCGCGATGTATCTCGGGCAATAATCCAGTCTTCCTTAGTGGGGATTACCAGGATGTTGGGAGTTTCCTGCGCAGAGATTAAGCCCTCCACTTGCGACTTGGTTTTCTGATTGGCTTCGGGGTTGAGCTGGTAACCTAAGGGTTTGAGCCATTCGATGGTCCGGCTTCGCACCCCGGAGGAGTTCTCCCCGATACCGCCTGTGAATACCAAAGCATCGACGCTACCCAAGGGGATGGTGTAAGCAGCAATATATTTGGCCAGGCGGTAACAGAATATTTCCAGGGCGAGTTTGGCTCCCTGATGATCTTTCTCGGCAGCTTGCTCCAGTGCGCGGCAATCACTGCTCAGGGTGGATATGCCCAACATACCGCTTTCTCTATTTAGCAGCTGCTCAAGTGAGGCTTGGGTATATCCCAGCGCTTGCTGTAAGTAGAGGAGTATTCCCGGGTCCAGATCGCCGCAGCGACTCCCCATTACCAGTCCTTCAAGAGGTGTAAGCCCCATGCTTGTATCTACACTGCAACCCTGTTTGATGGCGCAAATAGAGGCGCCGCCACCGAGGTGGGCAGCAATGATATTGAGTTCAGCCGTCTGTTTTCCCAGTAGTTCGGCGCACCGCTCGCCAATGTACTGATAGCTACTGCCATGCATGCCATAGCGGCGGATCTTGTGCTCTTCGTACAGTGGGTAGGGGAGCCCGTATAGATACGCATACTTCGGCATTTGCTGATGAAAGGCGGTATCAAAAACGGCGACTTGGGGGAGTTGGGGGAATGCATCGAGGGCGGCGTAGATCCCCTTGAGAGCAGCGGGGTTATGCAAGGGGGCTAAGTCACAGCACTCTTCGATACAGGCCATCACCTTCTGATTGATCAGAACGGAGCTGGAGAAATGCTCGCCGCCATGGACGACTCGGTGACCTATCGCTTTTAACCCGTCCTGTAACTCTGACCAGGCTCGGTCAAACTGTGTTACCAGCTCATTAATTACCGCCGCGTGGTCGCTATCCAGCGCGAGCCGATGGGAGTCTTCTGTTCCTTGATAGTGCCACTTCAGTTTGGCTTTGGGGGTGCCAAGGGCTTCCGCGATACCAGCAAGATGTTCTGCACCCGAATCTGGGTCCAGCACGGAAAACTTCACTGACGAGCTGCCGCAATTGAATATCAGAATTAAATTTTGATCGCTCATGATGCGCGAATTTCAACGAGGGTGCTTTAAGGCTAGCCGAGGAGTTGTCTTTGCGAGGGAAAGAACCGGCGTAGTTCAGTTTCGGAATAAAAAAGGGCCGCAGTAGCGGCCCAAGTAATAAAAATTGCAGAGATCAAAGCATAGGCAAACTTGCGGTGCTTTGAGATGAACCCAATAGGTTCAAAAAAAGAGGCGGCAAGTGCCGCCTCAAATTTACTGAAACCGTACCGGTCGATTAACCGAACTGGTTCATGGTGTTGTCTTTACCGCCAGCCTTCAGGGCAGCGTCACCAGCAAAGTATTCTTTGTGGTCGTCGCCAATGTCGGAGCCAGCCATGTTCTGGTGCTTAACGCAGGCGATGCTCTGGCGGATTTCTTTGCGCTGTACGCCTTTCACATAGCCCAGCATACCTTGCTCACCGAAGTACTCTTTGGCCAGGTTGTCGGTAGACAGGGCCGCAGTGTGGTAAGTCGGCAGAGTGATCAGGTGGTGGAAGATACCAGCTTCGCGAGCCGCGTCGGCCTGGAAGGTACGGATCTTCTCGTCGGCCGCTGCAGACAGCTCAGAGTCGTCGTACTCGGCGCTCATCAGGTTGGCGCGGTCGTATGCGGATACGTCTTTACCTTCTTCAGACCAGGCATCGAATACCTGCTGGCGGAAGTTCAGGGTCCAGTTGAAGGACGGGCTGTTGTTGTAAACCAGCTTCGCATCGGGAACGACTTTGCGGATTTCGTCCATCATGCCGCCGATCTGGCGAACGTGAGGCTTCTCGGTTTCGATCCAGATCAGGTCTGCACCGTTCTGCAAAGAGGTGATGCTGTCCAGGATGCAGCGCGCTTCGCCAGTGCCCTTGCGGAACTGGAACAGGTTGGAAGCCAGACGCTTAGGACGCAGCAGCTTGCCTTCGCGGTTGATGATTACGTCGCCGTTGGCCAGCTCGGAAGCATCGATTTCTTCGCAATCCAGGAAGGAGTTGTACTGGTCACCCAGGTCACCCGGCTTATTGGTTACAGCGATTTGCTTGGTCAGGCCAGCGCCCAGGGAGTCGGTACGGGCAACGATAACACCGTTGTCTACGCCCAGTTCCAGGAATGCGTAGCGAACTGCACGGATCTTGGCCAGGAAGTCTTCGTGAGGAACGGTTACTTTACCGTCCTGGTGACCACACTGCTTCTCGTCAGAAACCTGGTTTTCGATTTGGATACAGCAAGCACCCGCTTCGATCATTTTCTTGGCCAGCAGGTAAGTTGCTTCGGCGTTACCAAAACCTGCATCGATGTCGGCGATGATCGGTACAATGTGAGTCTTGTGGTTGTCGATCTTGTCCTGGGCAGCTTTCTCAGCTTCTTTATCGCCAGCTTCGCGAGCGGCGTCCACTTCGCGGAACAGGTCGTTCAGTTCGCGGGCATCAGCCTGGCGCAGGAAGGTGTAGAGCTCTTCGATCAGAGCGGCTACGGAAGTTTTTTCGTGCATGGACTGGTCGGGCAGAGGACCGAATTCGCTGCGCAGAGCGGCAACCATCCAGCCGGACAGGTACAGGTAGCGGCGGTCAGTGTTGCCTTCGAAGTGCTTCTTAATAGAAATCATCTTCTGCTGACCGATGAAACCGTGCCAGCAACCCAGGGACTGGGTGTACTTGGACGTGTCCTTGTCGTAGTTTTCCATGTCGGCGCGCATGATATCAGCGGTGTACTTGGCGATATCCAGGCCGTGCTTGAATTTGTTCTGGGCACGCATACGGGCAACAGATTCGGGATCGATGGCGTCCCAGGAGCTGCCATGGCTTTCACGGAGCTTTGCTACCGCGTCGATGTCTTGAGTGTAAGTGGACATGACTGTAAATCCTTAAACGGTGACTGCGATTAGGTGTTGAGTATCTTAGGAGGAGTGGCATAATTTGCCTAATTTATTGATTTTATTTTCACTATCGATTTGGCGAATAGATGTATGCAACTGGAAAGAGCTGACCTGAACCTGCTGGTTTACCTCGATGTGCTACTGCGCGAACGCAATGTGACCCGTGCAGCCAATTACCTGGGGCTGTCCCAGCCGGCCATGAGTAATGGCCTGAAGCGCCTGCGGGAACTGTTTGACGATCCGTTGCTGGTGCGCACCCGCGAGGGCATGATGCCCACGGAAAGGGCTTTGGAATTGCAGCCGATGGTGCGCGAAGCACTCTCTTCCATTGATCGGGTTATCCAGCCAAATCGGGATTTTGACCCCGCCAATACACGCCGCACCTTCCGCATCATGGCCAGTGACTACGCCGAGTCCACCCTGATACCGCCGCTGTTAAAGCAACTGCGGGATGACGCCCCGGGTATCAGCCTGGATATCATGACGCCCAGTGATGTTAGCTTTGTGGATGTAGAGCAGGGCAAAGTGGATATGGTGATCAACCGCTTTGACAGCATGCCGCAGAGCTTTCACCAGGCCACCGTATGGCGCGACAGCTTCTCCTGTGTGATGCGCGCCGATAACCCGATACTCCGGGATTACAATCTGCAGAGTTATCTGGAAGCCCAGCATATCTGGGTGAGCAAGACCGGTATGGGGGTGGGTGTCGGGGTTAACCCGGAAGATGTACAGCGCTTGGGCTGGGTGGATGAGGCCATAGGTCGTTTGGGGGAGAAGCGGGATATCTCCGTTTTCACCCGTCACTACCAGGTAGCTATGCTGCTGGCTGAACAGAGCGATCTAATCGTAACGGTGCCCACTCGCTTGGCCCAATTGGCCAGTGATAATCCCCGCGTGGTGAGGCGTGATCCGCCCCTGGATATTCCCAACTTGGAGTTAAAAATGGCTTGGAGCCCGCTGTTGCAACAGAGCGCCCCGCACCGCTGGCTGCGCCGTTTAATTCTCGATATTGGCCGCGCTTTGTAACGATGTTGCAGGTGGGCGCTGTGTCTGCGCGGTTCTGTCCGGGCAAACACACATCAACTGCTTTGTCATAAAAATTCGATCTATGAATAGTGGGAATTGTGTCTATAAATTAGCGGTATGTGGAAATGGCTGTTTAGAATGCCGCTATTCCAACAATCTGATGAGAGGCCCTGGGTATGACGGAACGAGTCCAAATCGGCGATCTGCAAATCGCACCAGAACTTTACAACCTGGTTTGCGAGGAGGTGATTCCAGGAACTGGAGTTAGCGCCGAAGCTTTCTGGGCCAAATTGGAATCTATTGTCCACGATCTGGCCCCGGTAAATCGCGCCTTGCTGGAAAAACGCGATGAACTGCAGGAGACCCTGGATCGCTGGCACACGGACAACCCCGAGGGTTTCCGCGATCTGGAAGGCTACCAGACTTTCCTGCGAGAGATCGGCTACCTCGCCGACGAGCCTGCTGAATTTAGCGCAACTACCGAAAATGTCGATGAAGAGATCGCCATCCTGGCGGGACCTCAGCTGGTTGTGCCGGTAATGAACGCACGCTACGCCCTCAATGCGGCAAACGCGCGCTGGGGCAGCCTTTACGACGCACTCTACGGTACAGATGTGATCAGTGAAGAGGGTGGCGCGGAAAAAGGTACGGAATACAACCCGGTTCGCGGCGCTAAAGTGATCGAATATGCACGCAACTTCCTCGATCAGTCAGCCCCGCTTACCTGCGGTAGTCACGCTGAGGCGGTGCAATACCGCATCAATGGTTCACTGCTGGAAGTGGTACAGGCCAGTGGCGACATCGCCACCTTAAAAGATGCCAAGCAGTTTGTTGGTTATTTGGGTGACAGTGAAGAGCCCTCCAGCATCCTGCTGAAGCAGCACGGTTTGCACTTTGAGATCCAGGTGGATCGCGAGAGCCCCATCGGCAAAACCGATGATGCCGGTGTTAAAGATGTGCTAATGGAATCCGCGCTGACCACCATTATGGATTGCGAAGATTCGGTAGCGGCTGTCGATGCTGAAGATAAGGTAGTGGTTTACCGCAATTGGCTCGGTCTGATGAAGGGCGACCTGAAGGAAATCATCAGCAAAGGCGGTAAGTCCTTTGAGCGCAAGCTCAATGCAGATCGTGAGTACACCTCCCCGAATGGCAACCAGGTTACCTTGCCGGGGCGCAGTCTGATGTTTGTACGCAACGTTGGCCACCTGATGACCAACGATGCAGTGCTGTTCGGCGATGGCCAGGAAATCCCCGAAGGGATTCTCGACGGTATGATCACCAGCTTGATCGCTTTGCATGACCTCCGTGGTGAGAGCCCGATCAAGAATTCCCGTGAAGGCAGTATCTATATCGTAAAACCAAAGATGCACGGCCCGGAGGAAGTGGCTTTCGCCAATACTCTGTTTAACCGAATCGAAGATGCACTCGATCTGCCCCGTTACACGGTAAAAATGGGCATTATGGACGAAGAGCGACGCACCACAGTGAACCTCAAAGCCTGTATTGCCGAAGCGAAAGAGCGTGTAGTCTTTATTAATACTGGCTTCCTGGATCGCACCGGTGACGAGATTCATACTTCCATGCTTGCAGGCCCCATGATTCGCAAGGGTGATATGAAACAATCCACTTGGATTAGCGCCTACGAAGAATGGAATGTGGATGTTGGCCTGAACAGTGGCCTGAAGGGCAGGGCGCAAATTGGTAAAGGAATGTGGCCAATTCCAGACCAGATGTCAGCCATGATGCACGCTAAGTTGGCCCACCCAATGGCAGGTGCCAATACGGCGTGGGTACCGTCGCCCACGGCTGCTACCTTGCATGCCTTGCACTACCACAAAGTGGATGTGAATCGCCGCCAGGAAGAGATTCAACATCGCCATCACGCTAAGTTGGAAGATATTTTAACGGTTCCGGTAGCGGCTGAAACCAACTGGAGTGCTAAAGATATCCAGCTTGAGTTGGACAACAATGCCCAAGGTATTCTCGGCTATGTAGTGCGCTGGGTAGAGCAGGGCGTGGGTTGCTCCAAGGTGCCGGATATCAATGATGTAGGCCTGATGGAAGACCGTGCAACCCTGAGAATTTCCTCTCAGCATATCGCCAACTGGCTCAAGCAGGGTATCGTTAGCGAAAAGCAAGTGCGTGAAACCATGGAGCGTATGGCTGCTGTGGTAGATCGCCAGAATGCCGGCGACTCCAATTATAACGATATGGCACCGAACTTTGATAAGAGCGTTGCCTTCCAGGCTGCTTGTGAGCTGGTATTCGAAGGTTGTGCCCAGCCAAATGGTTATACCGAGCCGGTTCTGCACCGTCGTAGACGCGAGTTTAAAGCTCTTAATGCATAATTGCTGAGCTAATTGAGATTGAAAAGGCCCCAATGGGGCCTTTTTTATTTTGGGGTATCTGCATCAGCTATTAATCGGTTTTAGCTCTATTACCCTGCGCTAATCCAGATTGTCGCAGCTAATTTTGTGGGGGAGCCTCTGACTCTTAAGTTGTATTATGGGGCTTCGGTTTGCGCAACTTGCCATCTTTAATATTCATTATTGAAGTGGGTGGCTGAGGCAAAATTAGGTAGTGCATCTTAGGGAATTGTGATGAGCAAAAGGAAAATTCTTGTTCGGTGTGTCTGGGGGGTGGTTTGTGTCGGCTTACTATTTTCTTTATACCCCTTTGTTGAAAGCTTGAAACCATCTGCTGTAACGGATAGGCCTTTGACTGTTAGTGTTTATTCAATCCCTAAAGGCAAGATGAAAATCTATGAATATGAGGGTAGGCCTTTAGCAGTTTATCGGCCTACAGAAGAATATTTGAAGGAACTTGTTGCTAATAATAAATTGACAAATGGCCCCTACTATAGTGAAGGAGCTATACCAGACTTTTTTGTTTATTATCCGCTGGGTGTTCATTCAGCGTGTCTCCTTAAGGATTCTTCAGGATTTTCGATTGATATACCGCTGCATGGCCTATTAGACCCATGTCATTTGGGGTTTTGGGATTATTCGGGAAGATTTATTAAAGGGGTTAATAATCCTGAAGGGGTTCAGCTTAAGAATCTGGAAGTGGAAGATAATTATCGATGGGAAAGTGGCGGTGTTATACGGTTTCCTAAAAAACAAATTGTGATTAATTAAGTTCTTAATCTGGGAATGCTCTTTGGTTGCATGTCAATTGATAGGCTGGGGTAGTGCTTAAGTTTTTATAGAAGGGCGATTGTCGATACATTGGCGCTGGCTTTATAAAACTTAGTCATAAGGTGTATCTTTATTGTTTAAGTTAGAATGAGAATATATTCTTATGGCAGGCTACCTTTGGGAGTCCGACACTGAAGCTTAATTTCAACTTCACGACGGGGCTCCAGCTATGTTTAATTCTCCGAATAAACGATATCTGGCGGGATTGATAATATCGATTTCGGCTTTTTCTTCTCTAGCCACAGCAGATGTTCAATGTGGTGATACGATTACTGATGCTCAAGAATTAAGTGAGGCCCTTTCCTGTAGTGAAGATCCTGCTCTTACTATTGAAGGTCCCGATGGTAAGTTAACCATGGTAGGTGATGGTTCGGTGGAGTGTACCGGTAGTGGCGCTGGTATACTTATGGCTGGATCTTATGCTCGGCTAACTGGTGGGGAACTGAGAGGCTGTGGAATTGGGGTGTCATTACGTGGGGATGGTTTTCATGCGGTTGTAGGGGTAACTGTAGAGGATTCAGATGATATTGCTATTAATGTAGAAAGTGATAGCAATCTTATTCGCCAGAATACGCTGTCAAATAGTAATAACGCTGAGGCGGCTGGAATTGATGTTTTCGGTGTGAGAAATGTAGTGGTGGGTAACAGCATCTCAGGTTTTCTTGTGTATGGAATAATTGCAAGTGGTTTCTTTTCCAACATCTCAAACAATAATCTGCAGGATAATGATTTGGGGATCGTGCTAGCGGAGCAACCAATTAATGGAATGTCGGTGGGTGCATCGTTTTGCGTTATTGCCAGCAATTCAGTGCTGGGTAGTGCAAGTTATGGAATTTTTATTGGTGGCCCATACGATTTTCCTAATCAGGACAATGTAATCAGTGGGAATACGGTAACAGGAAGCGGCTTAGATGATCTTTTAGATGATAATGAAGCCTTAGATTGTAGCTCTGGCACTAATATTTGGTCCGGTAATACCGCTGATACCGCGTTCCCTTCTTGCCTTAAGGATTTATAATTAGTGTATTTAAAGGTGCTGGGCGAAGATGGGGGATGGCTTGGGCTTCAGGATTGTGAGAAGAGAGGTTAGGAAGGCATGCCTAATCCTTTTGGTGTTTTAGGCGTTTATTTTTATAAGCTGGCAGAATTTGTATTTCATACCAGTGGGCGGATTGTTAGGCCTTGGGCCGTTTTTGCTAAGCCCCCAGGTCTTAGATTTCTCTACCTTTTTATATGCCATACTCCCTTTTGGTTATCCAGCTTGTATTTAGGGTAGATACATATTGCTGTGCCAAAGATCAAAATGGTGAAGCAATAGTATGTAGAAATGGTCGGAGAAAGCTTTGCAGTTGTCTCGTAATGTTAAAGAGTCTATTAAGCTAGCAACAGCTTTAGTGATCGTTTATGCCATTGCCTTGGGCCTGAATTGGGAGAAGCCTTTTTGGGCTGGATTCGCTGTTATTGTCTGCAGTCAGGCGAATTTGGGGCAGTCTCTTAATCGAGCCATTTTGTGGATTTTAGGGACGCTATTTGCCTTGCTGGCTGGCTGGATAATCGTCGCGTTATTTCCACAAGATCGCTGGTTGTTTATGATTGCCCTATCTATTTGGGTGTCTATCTGTGTTTATTTTTTACAGAGATCAAACTATCAGTATTTTTGGCTTACAAGTGGGTATGTCATCTTTTTGTTGTGGGATGTGACTGGTGGCGACTTCTCTATCTCCTACAAGGCTGGGGTTTTACGTATTCAGGAGTCCTTGCTCGGAATAATTGTCTACGGATTGGTAGCCGTTTTGATCTGGCCTAACTGTAGTCGTGGTGAGTTAAGAAGAGCATCTCTGGATTTATTGAGAGAACATCGTCGATTTGTGGATAATTGTTTTTCTCTGGTTAGAAGTGGCGAGAAAATAAAGATTAGGCGTAAAAAGCGTGTTGCTCTTTTAGAGCTTGATACGCGCTTACAAACAGCCATTGGCGATGCGAGCTCAGATAGTTATGAGGTGTGGGAATGTCGAAAGCAGTGGGGTCACTTTGGTCAATCTGCGACAGCCGTCACGCAGTCCCTCTTGAAGTTGGAAGAAAGCTTAGCACTCTCAGGTGATCTGGGTATATCAAAATTCCTTATTGGTGTAGAGGAATATATACCTGACATTGAGGGGCGCCTCGCGCAAGTGGAAAGCGCCCTTTCAGAGGAAATGCCTATAGATAGTGCCAATGGGAGAGTGGTTCGAGGAAATATTGAAGAAGTAAAGAGGTTGTCAACCTTTGAAACCGCTGCTTTAGCCGTTACTAGAAAATCCTTAAATGACTTGGAGGTTGAAACCCGATCTCTAATTGATTCAGTAAATGATATACAAACACGGGGTGACTCCTATTCGAGACAGGTAAGTAGTGATGGCATAGGCTGGCTTGGAGCTTTGATGCCCGACCCGGACAGGTTGACTAATATTGTCCGTGTTCAGATGGGAATGTGGATCGCTTATCTGGCATATCTTTTTATCCCTGACATGATTGGTGGATTGCTGGTTATATTACTGATAACAGTAATAGGTATTCTCGCCTCAATGACCCCTAAAATTCAATTGTTTGAAACCTGTGTTTTCACGATTTTAGTGTGCATATTATCGGCACCTATATATTTCTTTCTAATGCCGAAATTGCACGGATTTTATTCATTGGCTGTCGTGATTTTTGTATGGACGTTTGTAGTAAGCTTTTCTTCGAATAAGGTCTTTGGACCCCAGTCGATGATTCGAACCCTGGTTCTTATCTTTCCCCAGATTATTTTTAATTTTAACAACTCTCAAGAGTATAGTTTTGTAGTTTACACAAATTATCTATTTGTGCTGGCGATAATTTTTTGTATTTTGGCCGTTTCAAGAAATATCCCCTTCACTGCTCACCCAGAAATAAACCTGAAGAGAAGTATTGATAGGATTCTCAATAGTGCCGCATGGCTGGTGGTGGAGGGTGATATTCCGAAAAAAAAGAGAGAATCATTGTTTTTCAGGTTATATATATTGTACCACCTGAATATTATTATGATCTCAAGGAAGAGAGTGTTCTATTGGGTGGAGGGCATTTCTGATAAAAAAATGCGGGGTATGACCAGAAGCCAGATGCAAAGCCTTATAGGTTTGGCTATGTTGATATCCAATCAGGTTAAGCTGTTATATAAGATAGATAAGAAGAAAATAAATTTTGTGGCTCCTAAAAGATTACTTCGCGAGGCATTTATATGGAGGCGGCTTGCAAGCAAAATACTTATCTATTTTTCTGGTGGCAACCAAAAGGTTGATATTGAATCCCTGCGAAGAGGTTATAGGAGGATATTTGAAAGGGCAAATATTGATGTCGGTGAGTTGATGGAGCTAAGGGAATGTAGTGAAAAATCCAGAGAGGGTGTAACAAACTTTCTTTATTTCTTGGGTGTTACCCACTGCATCAATAACTATCTGGCAGAGTTTCGTCGCGTTTCAGAATCTGTGGATTGGAAGGCTTTCTGTGAGGAAAGGTGTCTTTAATGTCTGTAGGGTTTTAAATGGAAAGAGTACCGCACGATATATCAATAGGCAGTTTCTATCTATCACCAATATTGGTGATAGCTTTGTTTGGTGTTGTTGCGGCCTTGTTAACCGCTAGGCTTTTGGATCGGTATCGTTTATCCCGATATTTTGCCAATCCACCGGTTGTTATTATCTCCCTCAGTGTAATTTATTCAATTTTTATAGGAAGGATATTCTTGGGAATATAGTAGTGGCTAGGTATAGAAAATATATTTTTACTGGAACAATAGTGCTTGTAGCACTGCTGTTACTTATTATCCAGTTCTGGAGATATCTCAATAATCCCTGGACCAGGGATGGAAAAGTGCAGGCGGACATTATTCAAGTGACTCCCAGGGTAACTGGACAGGTAGTTGAGTTGCCTATTAAGAATAATCAGTTTATTAAAGCAGGGGAACTACTGTTTCAGATTGATCCGAGAATATATGAAGCAGCCTTGGAAGAGGCCAAGGCAGAGTACGAGGAAGCTCTCGATACATACCGAGCGCAAAACAAGAATATTCTCGCTTATGAGGCCAGGATTAGGGAGTCAATAGCAAATATTGATCTGGCAAAAAGTAATATCGGCGCGCTTGATGCGGAAATTGCAAGAACCAAAGCTGAATATGATCGGCAGAGAGAGCTGCTACCCCAGAGAGCGACATCAGTAAGGGCATTGCAAGCGGCTCAGGCTGAGTATGAATCCACAATTGAGTATCGAGCGGGTGCAGAAGCCAGCTTGGTGGAATCTATGGCTGCTTTGGAGCAATCCCAAGCGGAGCTGGAGCAGGTTAGAGCACAATTGGGAGCGCTTGGAGCCGATAACCCGGGCGTTCGTGCGGCTTTTGCGCTGCTGGAGCAGGCGCGGCTAAATCTCGAATACACAACAGTTGTTGCTCCGGTTACTGGTTATGTCACCAATATAGATTTTCGTTACGGTGATCAGGCCGTCGCCAACCAACCTGCACTTTCTGTAGTTGATATAAGCACTTTTCGTATTGATGGTTTTTTTCGCGAAACTTTTGTTCGTCGGATCGCTACGGGGGATAAGGCATTTATGAAGTTGATGGCTTATCCTCATCTAGAATTGGAAGGATATGTTGAAAGTATTGGCTGGGGTATTGCTCGCAAAGATGGAACTGCAGGTAATGACTTATTGCCAATGGTAGATCCCACATTTGACTGGATTCGCCTTGCACAGCGTATTCCCGTCAGGATTCATCTGACAGAAGTCCCCGAATCTGTGAAGCTTCGTGTTGGATTTACCAGCTCAGTGCTAGTAATGAGCAATTCTGCGGGCACCGAGCAAGATGAACCGGTGCAATCCCAATAGTTTCAGGAAAGGGTTAATACGGAGCCTACAGGGGTGTCTGTTGGCATTGCTGCTCATCTTCGGCAGTAGTTGTATGCTGGGGCCAGATTACCATCCCCCACCGGTAGAGGTCGAAAGTGAGTGGATCTATCAAACCAGCTCAAAACTGGATACCTTGGAAGCCGTTAACCCATTGTGGTGGCAGTGGGCATTTTCAGATGTGACGCTGGACGAATTAGTCTCACTTGCGATTGAGAATAACCTGGAGCTGCGTTCTGCGGCTCTCAGGGCTCTCCAGGCCCAGCAACAGCTAGCTATTGCAATAGGTAACCAGTATCCCCAAACACAGCAGCTTGAGGGACTTATTGATCGTTCAAAGTATGTTCGATCGGGGATCACTGGCAATCTGCAGACTGAATATTACCCGAACTTTAATTTAACCTGGGAATTAGATACCTGGGGGCAGTTAAGAAGGCTGGTTAATTCGGCCGCAGCAGATTTTGAAGCCAGCATAGCTGACTATGATGGTGTGCTGGTTTCTATTATTGCCCAGGTGGCGCAAACCTATATCAATATTCGCACAACGAAACGCAGGCTAGAAGTTGCCAGGGAAAACATTCGCGTACAACGTGAGGGTTTAAGGATCGCGAGAGTCAAATTTCGTGCAGGAGAGGTCAGTGCACTGGATGCGGAGCAAGCGCAGGCTTTGCTCAGTAACACAGAAGCCAGTGTGCCGGGACTGGAGATAAGCTTACAGCAGTTTGAAAATGCCCTGGCAGTCCTTCTGGGAATACCTCCTAATAGTTTGAGGTACATCGTCTCTTTTCCCTCATCCATACCTATGATTCCTAAAGTCGTTACTGTTGGTATGCCTCAGGATTTACTAAGGCAGCGACCCGATATCCGTGCAGCAGAGCGACGGCTGGCAGCTCAAGGTGAGTTAATAGGTGTTGCGAGGGCGGAACTCTATCCAAATTTTAGTATTGGTGGGGAGATAGGGGCTATCGATATCAATGGCGGTCAACTTAATGGCAGCAGTAGTGCCTGGGACCTTTTTATTGAATTTGACTGGAATCTCTTTAACTACGGAAGACTTCGGAGCAATGTCAGGCTACAGGATGCGATTTTCCAGCAGTTGGTGTCTGACTATCAGCAAATAGTTCTGTTAGCGCAAGCTGATGTGGAGAACGCTATTGTCGCTTATATAAAATCTCAAAGGCAATTAGTTCACTATGAGGTGGCTGCCCAGGCCTCCCAGCGATCTGTCGATATTTCCCTGTCTCAATATACTAATGGTCAAGTGGAATTTGATACTGTGATAACTACGCTGATATCAGATGTTCAGCAGCAGGATATTTTGGCGATAGCGCGAGGTGCCGTGGCAGCGAACCTGGTGCAGGTGTATCTATCGCTCGGAGGTGGATGGCAGATACAGCAGGGAATTCCACCATTTCAACTTCTTCCAGAAGATATTCAGCAGGAAATGCTAGAAAGAACACCGTATTGGAACAAGGTTCAATAAAATTGGTTGAAGATTCTTAGTTTGATGGTGGTACTAGATGTATGAATTTAAGTAACCGTATTGTAAGTGCTTTATCTGCACGCAGATTATTCAAGCGATAATTGTCCCCTCAAATTTGATTTAGGCTTTGGTTATGATGACTAGCGCTCCGTTCGACAAAGATACAAATTTGATGGCAAAAACTCTGGTAGAGGCTATCCCGGAGCAGGGTAGATACTTAGAGTCCCTGACTGGTAAAAGTCTTATATCGAGCAGTCAGCTTAATAGAGATGGAATATTGCAGTTACTCAGACTTGCCGCTCGTTGTGAGCTGGATAACAGAAAATTCTCATGTCATTTAAATAATAAAATCTTAATCAGCGCATTCTTTGAGTCGAGCACCAGGACGAGGCTATCTTTTGAAAGCGCCTGGCTGCGACTTGGAGGGAGTACTGTTTCAATTACAGATAAAGGGACAACACGTATTGGTGTCGGAGAGAGCTTAAGAGATGTTGCAGAGATGGTAAGTAATTATGGTGATTGTGTAGTTTTGAGGGATTCTTCTGAAGATTCAGTGAAAATTATGTCTAATAATTTAAGTATACCAATCATCAATGCTGGTAACGGGATAGATGAGCACCCCACGCAATCCCTTATCGATCTATATGCACTTCTTAAGTGGAACCCTTCCATTCTGTCAGGAAAAAGTCGAAAACTCTCCATTGGCTTAATTGGAGCGCCAGCTCGAATGCGAGCGGCGAGAAGCCTCTTGATACTCATGAGCTGTTTTCCTGAGTTTTTCTCAGAGGTTTTTGTGCTTTGTGATGAGGAAGAACAAGAACCGTTTAGGCAAGCGCAATTATCAATGCTTCAGGAAAAAGGTTTAAAAATAAGGTTAACGGATAAGATTGGAGATATTCTTCCCCGGCTCGATGTGGTCTATATGAATGCTATATCCCTAAAAACAGCGGGTCATAGAGATTTTGGGTCTGGATATTTTATAGATAATAATTCTCCTTTGAAAAAACAAGCTATTGTGCTGCATCCTTTACCCCGAATGGGGGAGCTTGATAGTAATCTGGATGATACGCCCCATAATTGGTATTTTATACAGGCAAAAGGTGGTGTGTACGTCAGAATGGCCTTGGCAATGGCTATTTGTGGCCGCCCTAGTGAGGTCGTAGACATTATCTAGCCTCTCCAGTCTCGAAATGGCCCCAATAAAAGGTATCGTCTATGTGCGGAATAGCTGGGATTCTTCATAGTGCGCGTACAATGCCTGTCGATGGTCAACTCCTTCTAAATATGGCTGCTATCCAGTTCCACCGTGGCCCGGATGGTGTAGGTTTTACAAATCCTCCAGGTCTGGGATTTGGGATGAGTCATGTGCGCTTATCGATCAATGACCTGAGTGATGAGCGCGCTTCTCAGCCTTATGTGTCAGAAGATGGTCGTTACTATTTGGCTCATAATGGTGAAATCTATGATTATCAGCGAATAAGAGCCAGATTGAGGGCCTCTGGAGTTTATTTTTTAAGTAAAAGTGATTCCGAAATTATTTTGCATCTTATTGCGGAGTTAGGTCTTGTTCGGGCTATTAAACATCTTCGAGGAGAATTTGCATTTGCCGTTTACGATCAAATGGAGGATTGCCTCTACTTGGTTAGAGATCGGTTTGGAGTGAAGCCACTTTATTGGGCTAGAATCAAAAAAGGTTTAGTATTTGGTTCTGAAATTAAAAGTTTGTTTGCCCACCCTGATGTCCAAAGAAGACTGACAGCGCATGGAGTGTATCACCAGCTCATTCAGGTATCGATTCCTGGAACAACCGCTTTTGAAGGGGTTTTCCAGGTTGAACCTGGGTGCATTACAAAAGTTAAGCGAGACAACACTGAACTGGCTGTTACTCAACATAAATATTGGGACATCGATTTTTTGGTTTCAGATGAGTATGCTCGTGACAAGTCTGATGAGTATTATATTGAGGGTTTGCGGGAACAAATTATAGACTCCGTGTCTTTGAGGCTTCAAGCTGATGTCCCAGTAACCTATTATCTTTCAGGTGGTGTTGATTCGGGTAGCTTGCTTGGGGTAGGGCAGTCGCTTTCTCAGCAGGATCTCACCGCCTTTACGATAGCGTTTGAAAATCCGGATTACGATGAGTCTCATATCGCAAAGGAAGCCGCGAGTGAGATTGGTGTCAGCCAATTCATAGTAAAGGTAACTGATGAAGAAATATATGAAAATTATTCAGAAACCATCTGGCATACCGAAAGGACATTTTACAATACATTATCAGTAGCTAAATTTTTGCTCAGTAAAGCTGTTAAGTCTAATGGCTACAAGGTTGCAATTACTGGGGAGGGGGCAGATGAGCTATTTTCTGGGTATCCTGCATTTAAAAAAGATTTTTACTTGTATGGCACATCTGAAGCTGAGTTGAATAAACGAAGAACCTGGCAGCAACATCTAGAAAGGAGCAATAGCTTATTTAGGGGAGCTATGCTGCCAATTGATAGTTATCGATCAGAGGGAATGGAACGGACTTTAGGATTCACCCCTACATGCTTGCAATCCTGGTTAAGCTGTCATCATCAAGCAGAAAAATTGCTTAACAAAGAGTGGCGCAAAGAAATATCTGGTTATGATGCCGGGAAGGCAATTGTTGATACGCTAGATTTATCACAACTTGAAGGTAGACATCCGCTGGATGTTGCTCAGTATCTTTGGATAAAAACTATGTTTGAGACCCAGATATTGGGCTGGGTAAGTGATCGAGTGGATATGGCACACTCCATTGAAACCCGTCCGGCCTTTCTCGATCATCACCTGGCTGCGTTTGCTATACAAATCCCACCATCGGTCAGGATTAGCGGAACTACAGAAAAGTATGCCCTTCGCGAAGCGATGAAGGGAGTCCTTCCGGATGTTCTATATAAAAAGCAAAAATTTGCATTCATGGCTCCTCCGGTAGAGACAGTTACCGGAGCTTGGACTTGGGTGCAACGAGTTATTGAGAAATTTCTCAGCCCAAAGGAGGTTAATTTAGCTGGATTACTGCGATACTCGGAAATAGATACTTTAATTGAAGAGTATAAGTTACCGACCCTGCATCGGTCAAAAAAGGTTCAATTGGATGCGATGCTCAATCATATCTTGGGAGTGCAAATATTGCATAAGCGTTTTATTGAGGCTGATCTGCCATTGTTGGCGCAAGAAAAATCTTCTCTTCTTGGTTGGAGTTTAGATCGTATGGTTAAGTATCGTAAAAGTTAGAGGCTGCTAGGGTGTGAGGTATATCTCACCAATTATTCAGGATATCCATAGATAGGAGTTTTCGGGTTAAACAAATAGACGCTTAAATCTATGGTAAAGCCATTTTTCTGTTATTCGATATCCTTATCACCGTGAGAGAAATCTGCTGGGTAGGATTACATTCAAGTGCTTCTAGGTGCTCGGCAGGCTCTTCGTGCGAGGATGAGCTTGATCATCTCAAGGTTGGTGTTAAGGCAAATTGCGCTGTAGAGCATCAGCTTTGGGAGTTATACTCTCGTGGGACCATGGATCAATGGACTCCTGAAAAACCTGTTAATGCTATAGATAATTTTAATGAATTTTATTATATGGAATCAATCTCAGTAAAAGATAGAATTAATGACAAAATTTCTTCTAAGTTTGGTGGTATCCCGACGGGTGTAGCACAAAATGCGCATCCTTGATGCGGGAGCCAATACTGTAGTAGTAAGTTCTGTAAAGTCATAGGGTACGATTAAGGATGGAGCTACTTTGATGACTGCAGCAATACAAGTAGTGATGGCAATAGAGAGTTCTGGTGGTTCCTATGTTGTGGCGTATAAAGGCAATTAACTTATGAAATATTCTTTATTTTTAATGGCAATATTAGTTTTAACTGGGCCAGTTTTTGCGGAAGATAAAGAGGTTCGAGATTTGATTGCCTCACATGAAACCAATCTCGCTTTTATGTACGATCTTCTTGAAAAGGGTATAGAACCAAATAGAGAGGCACAGTTATACACTAATTTACTAGTTGGTTGGATTTCTTTTGCATCTGTTGCTGTTAAATACAACATTCAATCAGATATGCTAACACCTCGCAGAGTGTGCGAAATGGCTCAGCTGATGGATGTGACGTATCCAAAGTTATTGAATTCCCCCAAAGGCGTATATCCGATACAAATGGTTTCTTACGCACATAAATCCGCTATTTCTGCGATGAAGTTGATCGCTTTAGAATACCGAATCGATTGCGAGGAGTACTTCAAAGCAAAAAAAAATTTTAAAGGACGATTGGGAGATCTTAAAGAGCATGGAGATTCTTGATTTTGCCTTAATTATAATAACGTGCACAAAAGGAAACAGCAGCATTAGATATCTACTTTTCATAACAAATTCCTTTTCTAAGCGGGCTTGAAGTTGATCTTGTGCATGAATTGGTCTTGTGGACACCCATAGATAAAGGTAGGGGGCCAGCTGAGGCGCAGGTACCCCCCTTGGCGACTGGTTTTCATAAATTGGCACTAACGCGTAATGAAAGACCAAGTATTATGCCACGGATTTGAAAATTAAGGTTTTAGGCAAAATCTGAAAGGAATGAAGGCGGTTGGAGAGAGTTAGAATTAGCAGGGTGTTGCAGAAAGGTAGCGTTGGAAATTGCTGATACTTTGTACCCTGTGTTTCCCGATCTTGATGCAAGCTTGTCGTACGGTCTCTGCTGATCCAACCAGGCGATTATAGTGGTATACAAAATTACGACTGAGATACAATCAGTGTTTTAGTGGTATACCCAAGCGTTCGAGCATGGGGGAGCGTTCTCAGAAATGGAGCCGCGCTTTCTGGGATCTAAATATCGACCGCTTCAGCCCGCTAGTTCCAGGTAGTGCTCCAATTGAAAGGGTAACCCCTTACGCATGTTCGCCTCCTTCAAATGGCAGTAGGTCTTTGGGCTGCTCACCTGTGGTCGCAACATGAATACGCTGTTGAATGGAAGTGTGACTGGAATCTTTCGGGGTTTGGCCATTTTGGCTCGGATAGGATTGAGATCGACATAGGTCATGTAGGTGGCAAGGGCTCTCTCATCCGTCGAAGCTTGGGATTTAAAGCACGCCTCGGAAAAGCGGCCTGTACACTTGTATTCTGCATTGGCCTGGCGAGCAATAGGTTCGTTAGAGAGATAAGCTCGTTGAGCTTTTCCATTTCACTGTGATTAAGGGGGTGACCTTGAATACAGCGTTGAGCCAGTATTGATGTACTAAAAAACTCGCTGCCAGAGATGAATGACTTTAGTATCGGACCAAGCTTTGGCTGTATTTGAGTCAATATAGAGTACGATATGGTATATGATTACTCATTACTACATAGGCTGCAATATCAAGGGCGAAAATGGCAGTTTTTACATTCCGACCTCAATCCAGTGACGTCGATACTCATAGTTTTTCCCAAGCTGAACATCTTTTCGGCAAAGAAATGCCCTATGTAAACAGCGAGAGACGCAGGGATAGTAGGGTATTGCATCAAGAGATATCTGTGAGCATCGAGATAGGGTCATGGAATTAGGTGAGGTGGCTGTTTTTGTATCCAGTACTTTGTGGAAGTCCCTACATTATGTCAATGAATTTGACATTTAAATATACTTCTTTGATGGGTGTCCGGAAATACGGTTTAAACTATATCTGATCTGGCTTAGCCTTCAAGGCTCACGAGTTATTCCTAAGGATTGCCTTACTTTATATATTGTTTCTCGTTTAAGCTACGCGAGGCCCCTGGGATTCCATCCAAGCTGTTCCTCCACAATATCATTACAACTCCCTCAGATCATATCTTGGCCGGGAGAGGTGCCGGCGCGATCAGAAGAACCCTCCCGGACTAACGGCACATATTATCCGAAACGAAGGGCGATTGGTCGGGAATAAAATCGAGTAAAAGATACTCAACAACACCGTCGGATGTTATGTAATCGAGTTCCGCTACACGATGACAGTCAGCTTTAGTTCCTTGTTTATATTTTATGCTCATTATTTATATCCTGAATAAACTATATACTCGACTTAATCTAACCTAACAGTTAACTTAAGTTCCCTTGACTATCGTATCAAATAACGGAGTCATAAGTAATGCACCTGCAGGACTCAAATGGTGACTATCGCTAAAGTATGAAACCTCACCATTAGAAAATAGGCAGGTATTTTCTGGGCATAGAATCTGGTGAGGTAACATCAGTTGGTCACCCAATCTACTATGTAGGTAGTTAACAACGTCAAGATAATCTTCATTAAATTTTTCAATTCCTACAAAGAAATGCTTTGGATTATAGATCCCCATAGCCAACTTTCGGCTTTGAATAGATGGAAAATTATAGCCAGGTATTTGAATCGGCCCTAATACATAGACTATCTTACCAGCCTTCTCCAATCGATTGACAAAGCTAATTGTAGCCTCAGCCAAAGCTTCCCTGGCTCTTCTACTGACAAGGCTACCTTCAGAGCTAATATATCTATTAGAATGCCAAGTTTGTGCGATAATTACCTTCTGTATTTCCTTAGTAGAAACAATAGCTTCATAGTTCTTTTTTGCTTTTCTCAAACAATCTTGACTGAGATTGACTCTAAGTGTTGGCAAGCAGCTATTTAAAGGGACAATTAGACCTTTCTCATCAATACTGTTTAATGCATTAACAAAAGCTGGCCCATACATTTGTGCATGAGAATTACCCAAAAGTACTGTTGAATAGGGTTGCTTATTATCACCTGCGACTAAGCAAGCTCTAGAGGCACCAAAAGGTAAGTATTCTCTAACCCCACAACGAAAGTTAGAGCTTATTGATTCCGAAAAATTATTTGCTAATGGAGGGTGACGCTTAGGAAATCCATTAAAGCTAAAAATTAGTGCGGTCGATGCGACGATCAAGATATATAACAGGGCAATCAATAGTATGGAAAGTTTATCAGGATATTTGTGGCGAAAAGGAATTTCAATAAATTTCCAAGTCAAAGCTGAAGCAAGGCATGTAAATAAGAATCCTAATATCAATACATAATTACTAGGTGGATCAACATAAACATATTTAATGATAGAGATAACTGGCCAGTGCCACAAATACATGGAATATGAAATAAGGCCTATAAAACGAATTGCTGATAAAGTTAAGATACAATATAACAAACTTTGCGAACCAATGGGTTGATACAACATTAGTCCTGCCCCTGTCGTTATCAAAATAGCTGGAATAATCGAGTTTTCGGGATATGAATACGCGACTATGATCATCCCAAACCCCAGGTAAGATAGCAGAATATTTATGTTTTTATTTTGCTGTGGGTTTCTATAAGCTAATAGAGCAACCAGGACGCCAATTGCAAGCTGCCAGATTCGTGTGGGTGTAAGAAAAAAAGCAGGATTTTCACCCCCGATAGAAAGAATGAATATATTTAGGCTGATGGATGCCAATATAACTAAGCAAGCTAAGATTATATAAAAATTCTTATTTTTGGATAATTTGGTTAGCAGTAATAGCGTGCAAGGGAAAACAAGATAAAATTGCTCTTCGATACTCAAGGACCAAGAATGTAATAAAGGCTTCAGTTCATCACTAGCACCAAAATAACCACCTGAGCGCCAAAAGTATATATTGGAAACAAAAAATAAGCTTGTTAGCAGGCTTGTAGATAATCTGATTAAATCTGAAGAGATGAAAAAAATCAGACCAGAAATTAACACAAAAAGGAATACGACCAATACAGCCGGTAAAATTCTCCTAATTCGTCGGATGTAAAAGTGAGCTAAATTGAAACTCCCTTTATCGGTATCTTTCATTATCAGCCCGGTGATCAAATATCCAGAGATCACAAAAAAAAGATCTACCCCCAAGTAACCCAGAGGCAGTGTGGCCGGATGATAGTGAAAGATAATTACGGGAGCAACAGCCAAGAATCTTAATCCGTCAATTTCTTTTCTGTATTCATGCATTAGAAGAATATTCTCATCTATAAGGAGTTAGAATATAAAGCAATTCCCGGTTAATGTTTTCAAGGGTAGAGAGAAATAAAGTCATATTGGTAAGTAGTTAGTTTTTTCTCGCCAAATAGGTAGTAGTTAACCCTCAGGCCCAAATGCAACGTTTACGCTATAAGGCAAGCCCTAAGTCAGACAATCCACAGCCAACTTCAAATAATATAATAGTATCACCAATCTTTCAAAACCGGCTCATTTAGTAACGACCGGTAACCATCTCCCATATTTCAGCTCAAAACCTGGTTTCAAGCCGATCCTTGGCATACGCTTGAAGTAGTTTTGTATTAAAATCGTTAATTGTTTCCATGCCAGTATGAGTTCTAGAATTAACGTAGAGGGTTAAGAGCGTTCAATCACAGAGTTGCTTAATACTTTCCTTTCTAATATCACGTATCTTGGAGGTCGTCCAACATAAAAATCTTTATTGCCAAAAATTAGTAAAAAGTTGGAGGAAGGAAAAGTTATTGTTGATTCAGATGATATTCATCCTAATAAAATTTTACGAAAAACTGAAGATTAAGTTGAATACTGTAATGTCAGATGATATGCATGGCAGGGTTGTTTTTGTAACATTCATCATTTGTCAGTTTGCTTGCGAGTCAGTCCAAAAAATGTTCTGCTGGAACTTATGGGCGTGAATAAAGGAAATAAGATTTAAATCGATCAGCTGAGATTAATATCTGATGTATTCTATATGTTTATCAATGATCTGCGCGTAACATTAAATAGGCCGACTTGAGTCAAGCTAATTACTCGCGACGGTCGAGATCTGTACCGGTTAACAAAAATGCCCTTGCAGAGCGTGCTTTATGGGGTGTTAGTAACAGAATAGCTTCTATTATAATAATTGGAGTCATAATTAGCTCACCTGCCTCATCCCAAAGGGGGGGCACGTACTATTCGTGAATAATCATTGTTAGCCCTTGAATGGTATGGCTTTCGCTCCGGCCCCGACTGCCTATAAATGCGCCCTTAAAATTCAAATATAACCATACTGAAATAACGATGGCACTAGTTTATCATGGTTAAACACAGTAGAAGGGTGATTTGTCCATCTGGTGGCTCATGCGAAAAACAAGCTAATTTAAATGGGTATGTTATATTTTTTGATGTATTTCTTTGGCATTTCATTTTTTGCAGCTGGAGAGTTGTTGGTTTTATAGTTCTCCGCATGGATCAATAGTATATGATATCTTTTCTTAGCTTGGTGAGGGATCTAAGATAGTATGAAAATTTTGGCTCGTATTTAAATGCATATAGAAATCAATATTAATCTGATGTGGATTTATAGGCTGCAACATTAAATGAGAATTTAAGCCAGTTTCACAGTAAGCATATATGTATTGAATGTTAAGTTAGAATAAGAGAAATTTCAATGGATGTTTACTTTCTCTAAGGAAGACCCTCTTCTAATTTTAAGACCTATTTCGTTTATGTCATTTCTAGTAGTTTCGGTGAAGCTAATTGAGCCGCTGATCATTGCGACCTAGTGCCGCATCGCGGTGAGAGTCTGGAGATACTTTATGGTAAAGTGGATAGATACTTAGAATATCTATTCAGCAGCTTCGTAAGATTCCTTTTCAATCAGTTCACCATCCAATGTTTCACTACCACCACGATAGCGCATAGTCATTTGGCCGGTAGCAATTAAAGTTCCTTCACTGTCGTATACCTCTGTATATGAATAGAATATCTTTCGCCCAGTACTCGTTAACTTACCTATCGCAGTGAGTTGATTAGTCTTTGCCTGACCGGTGAAATTTGCTGTTAAAGACAGTGTAAGGGCTCTGCGACGGCGGTTGGCGTGGGGGCAGTAGAGGCCGCAGTAAGAGCCAGCGATATCGATTAATGTTGTAATAAAACCACCGTGGGGTACACCGTGGGTATTCAGATGTTCCGGTTGTACTTCTACGCTGATTGCAACATGGCCTTCCTGCCAATTATCTATGGTTACACCTAGATGGTCATTGAACGGGGGTTGTTTCTTGTTCTGCCAATTCATCCAATTTCACCTTAGAAAGTAAGTTTATGATGGGTCGCTACAATTTGTTTTCTGAGTTGAAAGGTAGACTGTAAGCAATCCTGCACTGATAACGATCAGCGTCCCCACCAGTGCAATAGTATTAGGTAAGTGCTGCCAAATGAGCCAACCTAGAAGTCCGGCAATAACCACACCAAAGTAACTGATTGGCGACACCACACTGGGTTTTGCATAGCTATATGCTTTGGTGTACAGCCAGATAGCCAAGAGTACAGAGACACCGTTAAAAAAAAGAAAGGGGAGTGTCCATAAAGGTATTGGTTCCCAATAATAGATACCCAGGGGCAGGCTGCACGCGAACGAGATTAATACGTAGTAAAACAATATAAGGCTGGGCCGGTCGGTACGGGACAAAATTCGTGTTCCGACCATAGAGGCAGCCAGGGTAAGCCCTGAAATCAGGCCGAAGGCATGGCCGCTACTAATACCGTCCACGTTGGGTTGAAGAATCAAGGTGATCCCCAGTAAGCCCAGTAAGATTGGTAGCCAGTGGGCTATGGGGATTTTTGCTCGAGACCAAAGCCAGGCAATAAGGGGAACAAAAATGGGAGCTGCATTACGCAATAGTCCCGCTTCCATTAGTGAAATTTTGCTTAGGGAAGAAAAATATGTGAAAAAGCATAACCACCCAGCAAAACCGCGTATTAGGTGGGTTCTCCAGTGTTGGGTGGTAAGGTGTCGAGGTGTTTGTCGCACTAGCCATGGGGTTAGCAGTATCAGGCAGATACTGTATTGGCTGAGCGTAATTAATGGCACGGGGACAGCGGTAGACACCCATTTGCTGGCTGCGGCCGCTGTACTTGCTACCAGCGCGGTAGCCAATGCAAAACCAATGCCCTTCCAGTTTTGGATATCCGTGCGGAGTGGCTGACTTGGTGGGGATTGTACTTCGACTAAGGCATCAGGCCTACTCATGGTGACACAACTTCTTTATTTGGCTGCAGCGGGTAAAGTGGGAAGCCAGTAGTCATACTGACTTCCCCTATAGTTTACAAGCTTAGATTTTGCCATCAGCCCATTGCGCAAATGTTTTTCCCTCTTGGGCTAGCCGTTCCAGTAAAGGGGCTGGAGTCCAGTAGGTATCTCCATGCTGCTGGCGGAAAGTACATATTTTTTCGTAGATTTCCTTCAAGCCGATACTGTCGGCATAGTGCATAGGTCCTCCACGATGGGGCGGAAAGCCATAACCGTAAACATATACAACGTCTATATCACTCGGACGTTGGGCTATGCCTTCCTCCAGGATTTTGGCTCCTTCATTAATCAGCGCGAAAGTTAGGCGGTTTAGAATCTCCTCGTCGGAAATTTCCCGCCTTACAACCCCTTGGCTTTTAGCTTGGGCTTCAATGACTTTCAGTACTTCCGGGTCGCTGCTGCGAGAGCAAGTTTCGGGATCGTAGCGATAGTAGCCGGCTCCACTTTTCTGGCCCAGGCGGCCCATTTCAACCAGGGCATCTGCAATACAGTAGGTTTTTGGATCTCCTCTTTCTGATTCGCTCAGGCCCTGGCGCGCCTTGTAGCCGATATCCAGTCCCGCTAGATCTCCAACGGCGATAGGGCCCATAGCCATCCCCCAAGACTGCATAACCGAATCAATCTGCTCCGGTGTTGAGCCCTCGATTAAACACAGCTGCGACTCTCTGCCATAGGGGCGCAACATTCGATTGCCAATAAAGCCGTAACAGTTTCCCGCTAATACGGGAACTTTCTTGATCGTTTTAGCGAGTTGCATGGCAGTGGCAATTACATCGTCAGCACTTTGCGAGCCGCGAACCACTTCGAGTAGTTTCATTACATTGGCAGGGCTGAAAAAATGCATCCCTATAACATCTTGAGGCCTGTTGGTTGCAGATGCGATTTGATCAATATCCTGGTAGGAAGTGTTGGTTGCAAGGATAGTACCGGGTTTGCAGGAGTGATCCAATTTGGCAAAAATTTCCTGTTTGAGCTCCAAATTTTCAAATACGGCCTCAATGACCAGGTCTACGTCTGCTAGGTCTGCGTAGTCAGTTGTGCCGGAAATCAACGAGAGACAATGAGTTTTTTGACCTTCTGTGAGTTTCCCTTTCTGCATGCTGATAGTGTAATTCTTGTCGATCACTGCTAGCCCTCGATTTATCGCAGTTTGATCGATTTCTACCAGCTTGACTGGAATACCGACATTGGCAAAGTTCATGGCGATGCCTCCGCCCATAGTGCCTCCACCGATAATGCCTACGCTCTTTATCTCCCTGGTGGGTAGGTCTTTTGGTAAGCCTGTGACTTTGGTTGCAGTGCGCTCGGCAAAAAATAAATGCCTGAGGGCGGCCGATTGGCTGGAGAGCAGGCATTCGATAAACAGGTCGAGCTCTTTTGCGAGCCCTTGATCAAAAGGCTGGTGAACTGCGGCCTCTATACAGGTAACAATATGTTGCGGTGCAAGCTGACCTCGTGATCTCTTTTCAAGGCGCTTGCGGAAATCATCAAATAACCCCTCAGGAATGCTGTCAGGATCTATTGCGATGTCTCTGACTCGGCGCAGAGGAGCTTCATTTGTTATCAATTCACGGGTAAAGGCGAGGGCTCCCTCTAACAAGTCATCATCGATAACCCGGTCTATTAACTTCATACTTTTGGCTTTAGAGGCCGGTACTGGGCTGCCTTTTGTGATTAATTCCAGTGCAGCGGCAACACCAGCCAAGCGTGGGGTGCGCTGGGTGCCACCGGCCCCTGGCAGTAATCCCAGCTTGACTTCTGGAAGCCCCACTTTGGCCGATGCTATTGCACAGCGGTAATGGCAGGCTAGAGCGACTTCGAATCCACCGCCGAGTGCCGTGCCGTGAATGGCGGCGATCACTGGTTTACAGGAGTTTTCTATTTCCTCAATCACTTCTGATAGGGCGGGCGCCTGTGGTGGCTTGCCAAATTCCGTAATGTCCGCACCAGCGATAAAAGTTCGGCCTTCACACACTAGCACCAGGGCTTTTGATGCATCGCCTTGAGCGTTCTTAATCGCTCCCCAAATACCCTCACGCAAGCCGTGAGAGAGGGCGTTCACAGGGGGATTGTTCAATCGAATTACACCGATATCGCCAATGAGTTCATAACTTACACTAGACATTGCTATCTCCAGATCTTAAGTGACAACTGTTCGGTCTCGGTTTTATTTACATCTAATCAGGTTTATATGCGTTCTATGATTACAGCGATGCCCTGGCCGATCCCGATACACATGGTGGCCAATGCATAGCGCCCACCCGTACGTTCCAGCTGGCGCAATGCTGTCAGCAAAATACGGGCACCACTGGCACCCAGGGGGTGACCAACGGCGATGGCACCACCATTGGGATTTACCCGTGGGTCCGCATAATCAATTTCGAGCATTTTGAGGCAGCCCATAGCCTGTACTGCAAAAGCTTCGTTGAACTCCATTACATCCATATCCCCAAGCTCCAAGCCCGCCCGGGCAAGGGCTTTACGGGTAGCCGGTACCGGGCCCAACCCCATCACCCGTGGCTCTACTCCTGCAATGGCGCTGGCGAGAATTCGTGCCCTAGGTTTTAGATCCGCTGCTTGGCCGGCTTCGGTGTTACCAATAATGAGTGCCGCCGCGCCATCGTTGATGCCGGAAGCGTTGCCGGCAGTAACCACTCCATCTTCGAAAAGTGCGGGTAGGGCTTGAAGTCGCTCCAATGTTGCATTGGGACGGGGATGTTCATCTGTATCGATAAGAAGCGCTGGCTTCTTGCGGCCTTGGGGTACTTCGATGGGAATAATTTCATCGACAAAGAAGCCATCGGTACGTGCCGACTCGTATTTAGTTTGTGATGCCAATGCAAATGTATCGCACTCTTCCCGGCAAATATTCAGGTCTGATGCAATATTGTCTGCGGTCTGAGGCATGCTGTGGTTTCCATACTCAGCAACAATGTCTGGGTTGGTGAAGCGCGGGCCTAGGGTCGTATCTGCCAATACCTGATTGCGATCAAAAGCACTGTTGGCTTTGGAGAGAACCAGGGGGGCGCGACTCATTGATTCGACACCTCCCGCGATAAATAGCTCTCCTTCCGAGGCGCGAATGCAGCGAGCGGCATCTGCTATAGCGGATAAGCCGGAACCACAAAGGCGATTTACCGTTATGCCGCCTGTGGATATGGGCAATCCAGCTAGTAGGCCTGAAAATCTGGCAACGTTGCGACTGTCTTCTCCCGCCTGATTGGTATTGCCCGCAATAACGTCCTCAAAATGTTGAGGGTTAAAATTGTTTCTTTCAGTCAGGGTCCTGATGACATGGGCAAGCAGATTGTCGGGCCGGATACAGGAAAGACTGCCCCCGTGGCGGCCAAAAACACTGCGGCCGCCGTCATAAATATAGGCATGTGACATAGTGAAATTTCCGATATTGGAGTTCTAAATGCATTGAGTCATGCGGTAATTTCTTTTATTCAAACTCCAAAGCCACGGGTAAATTTTCCAGGGCTTCCTCTACATCGGCTTTACTGGAGGCTTGTTCAAGTTGAACTTTTGCTACCTGGCCAAGGGATGTATCGAAGTGGGCGGAAAACTTAGCGGTAATACTTTTTTCCTCTAATGCCTGGCCTACGACATATTCGGTAGCGCGATTGCGCAGAGCCGGTTTGAATACTTTGGCTACAGCCGTGAGTGGAATCTCATCAATAATTTCCACGCGCTTAGGAATGGCTGCACGCTCAGAAATTTGGCTGCGGCAATAGTCAATTAGTTGTTCTTCTGTGGGCGGGTTAGTGGATGGGAACAGGGTAACGTAAGCTACTGGAACTTCTCCGGCATAAGCATCTGGTTGACCAACTGCAACGGCAATAGCAACGGCAGGGTGACGGGATAATGGTTCTTCGATCAGAGCCGGATCTATATTGTGGCCGCCGCGAATAATTAAATCCTTGGCCCGTCCGGTTAAGAACAGGTTACCATCTCCATCGAGATATCCCATATCGCCGGTATTAAACCAGGACTTATCGACCCAGGCTTTAGCATTATCCTCTTCTGATAAGTAGCCAGAAAAAATATGTGGCCCGCGCGCGAGTACTATGCCCACCTCTCCTGTATTGCAGGTTCTAACCAGTCGGGTACCGTCTACTTCGGCAATTTTCATTTCCATATAAGGCAATCGCCGGCCGACGCTGCCTTCAGGGGCTTGCATATCGGTAGGAGGGCGAGCTAAAAGGCAGTTGGACTCCGTCATGCCGTAGCCATTACTGACAAGGACATTGAACTTCTCCTCAAAGGCATTCTTCAACCCCGTTGGCAGGGTGGAGGCTCCACAGCCAATATCTGTTAGACAGCTGATGTCATTGTCACCCACGGGAATTTGCAGCAATACACCGAGGATGGTGGGGACGGCGGCAAAGCCCTTCACCTGAAAACGCGCAACATGATGCCACCAATTTGGCAGGACATTGGGTGAGCGAAAACCAGAGGGTGTCATGATAACAATTGTGCGTCCGGCCAATAGGGTGCCAATACCCGCAACAACCGTACCGAAAATATGAAACAGCGGAAGTCCGCTCAGGGTAGCGAAGCGCCCTTTACTGGATGACGTATCAGCACTTAATTGAGCGACGAAGGCAATATTGCTGTGAGTTAAGCGGGCTATTTTAGGTCTTCCAGTAGTGCCCCCGGTGTGGAAATAACTAGCGGTTTCACTCCCCTGGATATAACGTTCACTCTTTAGATGATCGTCCGGCTGTTGGGATATAGCTGAGACAAAATTATCTGCGTGAATACCCGCTGGGACTGGAGTATTGCTAATTGGCTTTTTACTGATTAGTAACAGAGTTTTTAATGTGGGAACTTGCTCGAGAATTTGCGTTACTTTATCCCATATTTCCTCGCTAAGATCTTGGCCAAGAGTTACCAGGACTTTAGCCTTGGTGGTATTCATAATTTCGATTATATGTTCGGGTTCCAGCAACGGATTAATAGGGCTGGTAATACCTGCTGCCTGGCCTCCCCAAAGTGCAAAATGGGTTTCTGGCAAATTGGGTAGTAGTAAAGTCACTGTATCGGTCGGCTCAACACCGATGGAGTAAAGAAGATTGGCAGTCTGGTGCACTCGCTGGGATAACTCGAAGAAACTTACTTTAACCGTGTCTTCGTCAGGTGCGGCCGTTGGCAGGAACTCGATGGCCGAGTCATGTTGGTAGAGGCGGGCAGATTGCCGGATTAAATCAAAAGTGCTTTCCCAGGGGTATCGCTGCGAAAGGGGGACTTTTTCATACTCCTGAATTTCAGCAAGTGACTGCAACATTGTATCGGAGGATTGAATGGGCGTGATCGACATGGGGGCTTCTCTCACTTTGGTTATTATGGTGACGACCATAGCAAAAGTGAATACAGCATTCCACTCTGCGGAATAAGGTGTTAGTGTTTTACCTATTAAGAAGTGCCTAATGCATTTTTTAATGGAAAATGGCGCAAAAAAACTTATCAAAAATAAAAAGGCGCCATGTTGATGAGGTTTTTCCAGTTTTATTTTTCGAGCGGTCGATTTGTGTGCCTATCTGGAGTTGATTGGCGCTAGAAGTGCTCGGTTTTTTATTTCGATAAAGGCATTTTGCGCCAATAATTTAAATCGTTGGGATCGATTCAAAGGCAATTAAGTAATTTGTCGAGGTGAAGCTGTTAAACACTAGTTCCGCCTGTACCGGGGATCTTTCAAAAGATTGCGTATTTTTGCTGCGCAAGATTGTGATAGAAGCAGTTTGTAGGAGCTGCTGTTCAATGCGCCGACTAATAAAGGAGCAGGCGAATGAATATAGATTTTTCTCCCGAAGAGTTAGCTTTTCAGCAGGAGGTCCAGCAGTTTCTCCAAGAGAAACTTCCTGAAGATATTAGAGAGAAAACCCTGAAGGAAATCCCCCTGGAGAAAGAGGATTTTATTCGCTGGCAAAAAATACTCTATGAGCAAGGGTGGGCAGCTACGAATTGGCCGGTTGAATATGGAGGTACCGGTTGGACACCTACTCAGAAACACATTTGGGCAGACGAATGTGCTAACTATGGTGTACCAGAGTTGATTCCTTTCGGCTTAAAAATGGTTGCTCCAGTGATCTTTACCTACGGTAGTGAAGAACAAAAGCAACGATTTCTGCCTGACATCCTGGCAAGTAATGTCTGGTGGTGTCAGGGGTATTCAGAACCAAATGCTGGCTCAGATTTAGCTTCCTTAAAAACAACAGCTGTCCGTGATGGCGATGAGTATATTGTCAACGGCACCAAGACCTGGAATACCTTGGGTCACTTTGCAGACTGGATATTTTGTTTGGTTCGTACTGGTGGGCCTCAAGTAAAGAACCAGGCTGCTATCAGCTTCTTGCTAATTGATATGAAACACCCCGGTATTACGGTTTCGCCAATTATGACCTTGGGTGGTCACCATGAAGTAAATGAAGTCCATTTCAATAATGTGAGGGTGCCGGTAGAAAACCGTATTGGCGAGGAGGGGCAAGGGTGGACTTACGCCAAGGTTTTGCTAACCCATGAACGCACCGGTATTGCGCGGGTGGCAAAATCCAAGAAACGCTTACAAACGTTAAAGGATTTAGCCAAAGAGACCTGCGATGGAGAAAATAGTCTGCTTGAGAATCCGGCTTTTGCCCAAAAACTGGCCGAAGTTGAAATTGATCTCTTGGCCCTGGAGTTTACTGAACTACGTACGCTTGCGGCGGTAAGTACAGGTGGTGCCCCAGGAGCGGAATCTTCCATCCTTAAAATCAAAGGAACCGAAGTCGCTCAACTTATCGATGAACTGTATATGGAGACTGCGGGTTACTACGGAATGCCGTTTGTGAGAGAGCAGTTTAGGAGCGGGTTTGACGGAGAATGGGTGGGCCCCGGTGTTATTGCCAGCAGTGTGCCTCGTTACTTAAATAACCGTAAATCCTCAATTTATGGCGGAAGTAATGAGATCCAGAAAAATATTATCAGTAAATGGGTACTTGGCCTGTAAGTGCAGCATCTAAAGAGGACTTGAGCGATGGATTTTTCCTATAGCGAAGAGCAGCGGATGCTGCAAAGCAGTGTGAGCAAGTTTATCCAGCAGGATTATGACTTTGACCGTCGTTGTAAAATAGTGAGTAACGATATTGGCTTCAGTAAGGAAAATTGGAAGCTATTTGCGGAACTCGGCTGGTTAATGGTGCCATTTGGAAAGGATGATGGAGGCCTAGGAGGCTCCGCCGTAGACTTGATGGTGGTTATGGAGGAGTTCGGTCGAGGTTTAGTGGTTGAGCCTTTCCTGGCCAGTGTTGTTCTCAGTGGTGGTCTTATCGCTGACTGCGCCAGTGAGGTGCAAAAGCGAGAACTCCTGGGAATGTTAATGGAAGGCCAATTGCAATTGGCATTCGCTTTTACTGAGTCCCAGAGTCGCTATAACCTTACTGATATAGCCATGACTGCGGTAAAGGATGGAGACAATTACCTCCTGAATGGACATAAAGCTGTCGTTCTAAATGGTGACGTAGCAGATAAACTCTTAGTTGCTGTGCGGACTAGCGGAGTACAGCGAGATCGTGAGGGGATCACCTTACTACTTGTCGATCCTAATACAGAAGGGCTTCAGCGGCATGGATATGCCACTGTGGATGCACACCGTGCCGCCGAAATTAAATTCAATAACGTGAAAGTACCCATAGCTAATCTGATAGGGGAAGAGGGGGCGGCTTTAGGAGCTATAGAAAAGGCTGTTGATAGAGCGACGTTGGCATTGTGTGCAGAAGCTGTTGGAGCTATGGAAAGGATCTATAAGAAGACAGTTGAGTACACTAAGACGCGGGAGCAGTTTGGTGTTCCTATTGGCAAGTTCCAGGCACTACAGCACCGCATGGTGGATATGTTTACTGAGTATGAGCAAGCGCGCTCAATATTGTTGATGGCTGCGCTACAGCTTGACAGCAATAACGGAGTTGCGCCTAAGGCGATATCCGCTGCAAAAAGCCGTATTGGTAAAGCTGCGCGGTTTATCGGTCAAGAGGCGATACAGTTACATGGCGGTATAGGGGTTACTGAGGAGTTGGATGTAAGTCACTACTTTAAGCGTCTAACAACAACTCAGTACCTATTTGGCAGTACTGATTACCACACTTTACGATTTGCCAAGCTGTAAATCATAAAGCACTGACTATACGGCCAAACTCACTCTCTACTTGCCACTTTGCGAGGGCACACACATGGAAAAAGTTGTCGAGCACACCAGATCTGTGAGCATAGGTAAAGTAGAGAGTGTTTTTAAACTTCAAAAGGATGCATTTAATAGGAACCCCCACCCGAGTCTTCAGGAGCGTCTGGAAAGTTTAAAAAAATTAGAGCAATTGATCCTGGAAAACCAGAAATCCATAGCAAAGGCAATAAGCGAGGATTTTGGTAATCGTGCCATCCAGGAAACTAAAATTGCAGAGATCTATGGGTGTATCGAGGAGATTCGTTACACTCGTAAGCGCTTAAAAAAGTGGATGAAAATTCAGAAACGTCATGTGCCTTTGCTACTTCGAGGAGTAAAAAATCGCGTATTACCTCAACCAAAAGGGGTGGTTGCTATTGTTACCCCCTGGAATTACCCACTACTTCTATCTGTTGGGCCCTTGGTGAGTGCGATATCCGCAGGGAATCGCTGTATGATCAAGATGGCTGCTAACTCGCGTGCCCTTTCTGCATTATTACATCAGTTATTTAATAGATTCTTTTCAGAGGATCTGGTAGCTATTCTTCCTGGAGTGAGCGCTACGGAGTTTACAGCCCAGGCATATGATCACATGATCTTTACTGGATCTGGCAAAGTAGGAAAAGCGGTAATGCGGAGGGCTGCGGATCACCTAACTCCTGTGACATTAGAGCTGGGGGGCAAGTCGCCAGCCATAATATGTAGCGACTTTGATGAAAATATTGCTGCGGAACGTATTTTGAGCTCAAAATTCTTCAATGCGGGCCAAACTTGTGTAGCTCCAGATTATTTATTGATTCCTGAGGAGAAACTTTCAGGATTCTTGGAATCGTCTAAGAGACTTGTACCCAAATGGTATCCATCTTTAAATTCAGAAGATTATACTTCGATTATTGATGAAAAGGCGTTTAATAGGCTGAATACTTGTCTAAAGGATGCTCTGGAGAAAGGGGCTACAGTTCTGCCGTTATTAGATGTTGAAAACAATAAATGTTTGCAAAAAATTGCTCCCACCTTAGTGTTAAACCCGACAGAAGACATAAGCCTGCTACGTGAGGAGATATTTGGCCCTATTTTACCTATTCTTACGTATAGGAATCTGTCTGATACGATAGATTACATAAATAGTAAAGATAGGCCTTTAGCATTATATATTTTCAGTTCTAGCGGGGAGACTCAGGAAAAGATTATCAAAAGCACAATGTCTGGAGGTGTTTGTATCAATGACTGCGCGATTCATGTCTCCCAGGCAGACTTGCCCTTTGGTGGTATTGGGGCGAGTGGCATGGGGCAATATCACGCTTATGAGGGTTTTTTGGAGTTCTCAAAATTACGACCGATCTTTACACAAGCCAAAAAGTCAGCGGCGGTGCCTTTACGACCACCTTATGGCCAAAGATTTGATAAAATTTTCAATTTTCTACTACGCTTCAAGCTGTAGCTGTACTGGTTGAGAAGATCTGGAGTTTGAGTCGACTAATATCGGATTAACATAGCTTCGATATTGCCTACCAGGTTTTTCAACAGAGGAGCTACTTCATTTTCTAAGTATTCCGGGTTAAGTCTAAAAGCAGGTCCGCCAGCATTAAAAGTGTAAATATGACCTTGGCTTAAAGAGAGAGGTACTGCGATACCGTTGACATCGCGATTCCACTCGCCAAAAGAGCAGCAGAAGCCGCGCTGCTGGTAGCTGTTGACCGCTTCTTCAATACCGGCTTTGATCGTTGGCCATTGATCACCAGCTTTTTTCTCCAAGTAGCCATAAAAATATTCCCGTTCTTCTTGAGGGAGTGCTGCCAAAAAGGCTCGCCCGGAGCCGCTGGAAGCTATGGGTACGCGATTTCCGATTTCATGGCGAAAAGTTGTGACATTTGCTGGAGAGCAGAACTCGACAAAAATCATATCCAGCCGGTCCCGATCAGAGAGACCAACAGCGGTACCAGTAGAATTGGCGAGATCCTGCATTAAAGGCTTGGCTACCTGCCTGACTGTGAGATTTGAGACAAAAGCATAACCAAGAGCCAGGACGCCACTACCCAGCTGATATTTTTCCATTCGATCGGAGTAGGTTAGATAACCTAACTTGGTTAGAGTATAAGTCAGTCTGGAAACACTGGAGCGGGGCAGGCCAGTACGCTGGGCGATCTCCAAATTACCTAGGAAGCCATCACCTGGTTGAAAAGCTCGGAGTACATCCAACCCACGAGCTAAAGCCTCAATAAATTTTCGATCTGGTTCAGTATCTTTCTGTCTGGGAAGGTCACTTAAGGAAACCATTGGCTTAGTCCTGCTTTGTTGCTAATAAGTATATAAGTTTTGTATCCAGAGCTAAAGTGAACACCCTAAGGTTTATATGTTAATTTTGCTCCTGTCTGACTTCGAAAAATACTCATCAGGAATATATTAAACAGTGGGTGCTCTTTATGGTTAGAGTATGTGAATCTTACAGACATATATGCCCTGGAGAACCATTTTAAAATTTTCCAAGAATGATTGGAAAAATAGTTTGGCGGCGGAATCTAATTGCCGTACCTCCCTTAAATTTATATGTCTTGAAACATGATTGAATTATATTGGGGCGCTATAATTATACGAATATGGGGTGGAAGGTGCTGATTACATAGAGTGACTGACCGTTATGTTATCGCGGGTGTAACTTAACATGTGAATCTTAAATTACCTCTATGAAATAACGATTTATGGTAAAGGTAAATGTTTGAGCGTAAATATAATTTGTAGCATTGCGATCAACACTTGATATGAATTTTTAAAAGAGCTTGAACGGCTATTTATAAATGGATGTCAGGTTGGGTGTTCGATCTTACTGGCGTATAAAAAATAACTCCTGATAGTGAGATGCGGCAGGCTATTCAGGTGCGAGGTATAAGGTGAAAGTAAGATGTTCCCTAGAGAGGGTTTCATAAAGTCGTTATTAGTTTGAAGTGGTCCCTAACATTTACTTTCACGTAGCAGCTAATTCAAACCTATGGTATTAATTGTAAATGGTACACATCCTGTGTACTTAGAGTTACAGTAAGTGTTTCTATGAGGAATAGCAGTCTAACTCAGTTAATATATTAAGCCGTATGCATGGAGTTACAAATCGAGCGCAGGGCAAGGTATATCGGTTGTTCTATATGGAATGAATAGGTGGCTCATGTACGCTTGTTGTTTGAGGCTTACAAGCATTTATTTATCCATATAATTTATAATTTTTTGACCTCAAAAGAGTATATTGATTGGAGCGAAAATAATTGTGTATCACAGGTGAATGTGAGGCGACTATTATCGTTACAGCTATTCGAAATTGCTAACTTTGTACCATGTTCTGCAAGTCGGGTATCCCGTTATTGGCTAAATTTTAGACGTTTACGCTGTTGTGTCATATGATGTCGTAAAGGTTTCGTAGAGTTAAGGGAGCTTTCTAAGTACTTTAGATGGAAACTTCTAATGTGTGGGAAAGAAAGATGGATATGAACGTAAACATTGCACTAATTAAAAAAGCTCGTGAGAGCAATAATTGGACACAGCAGCAACTGGCTGATATCTGTGGCGTCAGCTTGAGAACTATACAAAGGATTGAAAAAGTTGGAGCCTGCTCACGAGAGTCATTAAGCGCACTTAGTTCTGCACTGGAATTACCTAGAGAAAAGTTATTAATAGCTAACCCAGAACCTAGTGATAAAAATAAAATGGCTGTTTACAAGTTGGCGATGTGTATTTTAACTATTGTCCATCTTTGTAGTTTGGTATCCATCTATTTTAGTAGATCAGAGCTATCTCCATATCAAATTAGCATATTTACGCTATTCATTTCTGCAGTTTATCTGGGTTCAATATCTTTAGTCCTATGGAATGGAATTCAGCGAGCAGGGTTCAAATTTCCGGAACTTTTTTGGTGAATGGAGGTGATTTTTTGACAACTGTTCGGGTTGTATTTTTATACTGTTGGATAATGAGTCACTAGTAGATATATGATAAGCAAAATATAGGGCATAGTCTGCTGCACTCTGTAGCTGTCTTATATCCCGATTTAAAATTGAGTGGGTACGCTGCGCAAGTGTGATTGCTCGGGCTTTGAAATATAGAATCTCTAATGGCTGGAAAAGTGATGGCTAAAAAGAAGTGTTAAATGTAGCTTTTTATTTTACTGGGTAGAAAAGTTAGACTGTTGTGGTCAACTCCAGCCGGACACTTCTTTAAGCACATTCCTCAAATTCGATAGGGGCTAGATCTCCCAGTGTTGTATGTATTCTGCGTGAGTTGTAATAAGCAATATAGGCTCTTACATCTGCTACCGCATCCTCCCTTGTCGGATAGAGGTTTCCCGTTAACCACTCCCGCTTCAGGCTGCTGAAGAAACGTTCAGTCGGTGCGTTGTCCCAACAATTTCCCTTACGGCTCATTGAACACACCATCCCCTGCTGACTCAATAACATTTGGTAGGTATGGCTGGCATACTGACTGCCACGATCAGAGTGATGCAGGAGACCTTTTGGGGGCGTACGCAAATTGACAGCCATCATCAACGCACGAGTTACCAGGGCCGTTTCCATCTTGCGATCTAGATGCCAACCAACAATCCGGCGCGAATAGAGATCAATCACTACCGCCAAGTACAGCCAGCCCTGCGAAGTCCAAATATATGTAATATCAGTCGTCCAAACTTGATTTTTAGCACTCGGTGAGAACTCCCTATTCAGAAGGTTCTCTGCGACAGGCAGGTGATGTTTACTGTCTGTCGTCAGTGTAAATCGCTTCTTGCGCTTTACTGCCAAGCCTAGCTTTTTCATGAGCTTGCGGACTCGATAGCGCCCGACTTCAAAGCCTTCTTTACGTAACAGCTTCATTAACCGACGACTTCCGAGACTCTGTCTAGATTCTGCAAATAGGGCCTTCAAACGATGGCATAGTTGCCATGTTTGAGCATCTATTGAGCTATTACCACGGCAACACCAATCGTAATAACTAGTCTGACTTACCTGCATTACCCGGCAGAGCACCCTAACAGGAAAGCTGCCTTGCTGTTTTTCAATAAAGCTGTACTTTATTTCATTTCTTTCGCAAAGAAGGCGCTGGCCTTTTTTAGGATTTCTTTCTCCATCCGCAACTGCTTATTTTCACGTCGTAATCGCTCTAATTCTGCGCGCTCGTCTACACCCAACCTCACACCGTCTTCTTCCTGCTCCTGTTCCTTTATCCAGCGTCGCAGGTTATTGGCTGTTGTTCCTACAGCCTCTGCTGCTTTAGAAATTGAATACCCTTGCTCAGAGACTAGCGCTACGGCGTCTTTCTTAAATTCCGGCTTGAAATGCCGACGTGTACCTTTTGTTGTCATACTTCACCTCGCTTGGTAGTTTTACCATCTTAGCGAAGTGTCCGGAAGGATTAGACCACTACAGACTTTGTATACATAATACCTTAAAGGTTAGGGGGTAAATATCCACGTGTAGTTGCCGCATAGCCTTTAGCGCTGGTTTTTTGTATATGGAGGAGTTTTCCAGATTTCTCCAATAAAAGATGCATAAAATCCTCAGCTAAATATAGTTGTCCCTTATAAATCAACTGCGCTTCCTTTTTGATAGTATCAATTGAGCAGCTCGCCTTGCTATCTTTTTGGTAGCGTGTGCTGAAATGTGTGAGAACCAGGTTGGGAATTGAAAGGCTCTCGGCAAAAGAGGCTATTTGGGTGGAATAGCTGTGCCCTACATGCCCCGCTTTCTGAGCCAAATTTTTTGCATAAGTCGATTCATGCACTAAGACATTGCAGTTGGCACAGGTATCTTTTAAAAGCTCAGGGTTATCATTGTCTCCGCAAATTATAATATTACGTGGAGGCCTCGGCTTTAGAATAAAGTCCGTTGCAGTGTATATTTTACCGTGATGAACGACATCGATACCGTTCTTTATCTTCCCCCACTGCGGTCCTTTAGGGATATCGGTGGCAAGTAAACTTTGTGTATCTAATGTAACCTCAACACATCTTTCCGTAAAACTGTACGCATAAGAGGGGACCCTGTGGGAAAGTTGTATAGTGGTTGTGGTGAACTGTCCCATTTCTATTTGGGGTAAATCTTCAACAGGAATGAAGTTGAGTTCAAATGGAAGATAGAGTTCTGTGACTGTTTGAGTTGATAGAAGCCAATCATAGACGGCCCTAGGAGCAACAAGTGTCAGTGGTCTTGTCCTTCGTTGCATTCCTGAGCTACCAAGTAGACCGGGGAGTCCGTAGCAGTGATCGCCATGCTTATGGGTGATAAAGATTGCACTTAGCCTATTTAGTGATAAGTTTGTATGTAGAATCTGCTGCTGGGTACCTTCCCCACAGTCGATCAAATACCAGTTCTTTCCCAGGCTTTCTAATAGCCCAATACCAGAAACATTCCTCTGCTTGGTCGGAGTGCCTGATGATGTCCCCAAAAACAGTATTTCCACTTAGTCGCTACCTGATTGTTTAGCAATATTGAAGATTACGCTGGCTAGGGGGCTTCCTGAGCTTTGGCTGTGATTAACTTCTGATTGATAAGCAGTGTAGAAGATGAAAAAAAGCTATTGACCTCAAGTTAGGTTTAGGTATTAAGCTCCCGTCTATTGTTTATGAGCCCGGATTTTGAGGAGACAATCGAGATGGGTACCCCCGGTATTAACTTGCAGCAATATTTAGACCGTATTAATTTTGATGGAGCCCCGGGTGCTAACTTGCAGTGTCTACAGCAGTTGTTGACCCAGCACGTACGTACGATTCCATTCGAGAACGTCACTTCATTTTTGGGAAGCCCCGTGGATATTGAGTTGGAATCTATTGAGGCCAAGTTGGTACAACAAAAACGTGGAGGTTATTGTTACGAGCAAAATGCCTTATTAGGGGCAGTGTTAGGGCAAATCGGTTTAAAAGTTACGAACCTCGCCGCACGGATACTGTGGCAAATGCCGATAGGGCATCAACCCGCTCAGTCGCATATGATTCTGATGGTGGAGCTTGAGGGTACACGCTTCCTGATAGATGCGGGATTTGGAAGTAACACTTTGACTGCACCACTCAATTTAGACTCCAGTGATCGTCAGAGCACACCGCACGGTGTTTACCGCTTTACTTTAATAGATGATGAGTACCTGTTAGAGGTTACAACCGATAGTGGTTGGCAACCTATGTACAGCTTTGACTTGAAACCTAAAACTCATGGCGATTATAAAATTGGTAGTTGGTATTGCTCAACGCACCCTAAATCCAGGTTTGTAGAGCACTTGATTGTTGCTCGGTCTTTCCCAGAGGGGCGGCATACACTTTTCAATAGACAGTTAAGCTATCAACCACTTTTAGGCTCCAAGAGTGTTGTCATGTTAGCGGATGTTGATGAGCTTCGGGCTACTTTACTGGATATCTTTGGGATAGAAGTGCCGTTTGGCAGAGAAATTGATCAAAAGTTAGGCCGGATATTTGAGTCAGACGGCATAGCGGAGCGCGTCATATGAAGAGGGTGGGTGTTGTTTACCATTCTGTATCTGGTTGCAGTAAAGTTCTTGCGGAGTCCGTGGTGGAGGGGGTTAACACGCTAGAGAAGTGTATTGGTGTTGCCCTTGAGATTCAGGGAGAGAGCATTCTTCACGGACGTTATGAAGATCAGTCATTATTAGCTCAGTTGGATCAATGTGAAGCCATAGTAATGGGTTCGCCGACCTTTATGGGTACTGTCTCCGCTCAATTCAAAGCATTTATGGATGCAGCAAGTGAGCGCTATGGAGATCGGTGCTGGCTGGATAAGTTAGCTGCAGGATTTACTGTTGGTAGTAATTTTAGTGGTGATCAGCTAGGTACCATCAGGACTCTACAGGTCTTTGCTGCACAAATGGGCATGTTGTGGGTTCCCCTGGATATTCTACCGAGCCAAGATTCCCTGGGTAGAAACCGGGGTGGTTGTCAGTCGGGCTTGGTAGCTGTCGCTGAGGGGGCTGGTGAAATTCATCAGTTGGACCGACTTACAGCCGTACATTTAGGTCGTCGAGTCGCAGGCTTAGCACTACGAACTTCCGATTTTAGAACCGCGCTTCTTGACTAGCTTTTTGCTGTTCAAAAGTAGGCTGCTGATGCAGCCTATGATGACGACAATCCCGATTAGCTGAAATCCCGCTTGGTAATTGTAGAATTTCTGTGTTGGTTGTGGAGCAAAGTCAAAAAGTCTGGCTAGTAGATTGCTGAGGGAGCGGATATAAGCGAACTCTATATCTTGATCGAGTGAGAGCCCTATGAGGGTTTGAATTACCCCTCCTAAAACAAAGCCCCCAGTTACAATAAGGGCAGAGGCAATGGCGTGCGCCTTTTCAGGAAGTTCAGATTGCACTATCGAGAGAGATAGAATTGAGCTGCTGAGGCCAAACCCTAAGAGAAAATTTGCCGCCAAAGTCCAGGAGTCCGACAAGTGAATACTCAGTAAAGCTGTGACAGCAATAATTGAGAGGAAACTAAAAGTTCTCGCTGGAATTATATAATCTCCCCGATAATGAGACCAAGCACCGACAATAAAGCTGCCGATAATGATGCCCGTTGAAATCATCGCATTGAGTAGGGCACTTTCTTTGGATGTTTCACGAAAAAAATCAACCTGGAACTGGATATTCCATAAATCAGAGTAGGCGATAATTACGCCGAAAAGGCAGGAGTAGAAGGTGAGGGCCAGCCAAAAAGCTCTTGATTTGAAGCATGAATTTAGCTTGTCAAATTGAGTGGCTTTTTTGGCAGAGAGTTCATGGGAAGAGTTTTGATTGCTGCCAATAAAAATAAATAGCAGCACAGCAAGGCAAATAAAAAATAGCGCTGCGATGAAGTAGGGCTCCCGGAATGAGACTTCGGTATCGAACAAACCGATAAGTAATGAGAGTGAAGCTGCTGCGAAATTAGCTAGTCCTTGGCTAACAGCGGCCATTAGTGAAAACTTATTAGGTAAATCCCGTCCGATAACATAGATAACTCCCAAGAAGCTACTGGATAATCCAAGTGCGACTAAGAGCTGCCCTGTAAGGGCTGTTCCGAAAGAATGACTGCTGGCAAAAATTACACAGCCGCTAGCGGCGAGGGCGGCTGAGATACCCAGTAAATACCGTGGACTTATAGGGCCCAATAGTGAGCCAAGTGTCAGTTGACCAATAGAATAGGCGACAAAGTAATATCCTCCCAGCATCCCTAAGCTTTGATGGTTGAGATTGAGTTCTTGAGTGAGGCTAGGTGATAGTAGGGCAAATAGGATTGAGTTGGTTACGCTGGCGCTGAAAAATATGACTGCAACTGTCCAAGACGCGTAGCGGAAGTGTTTCTGCCCCATAGGCTTTTCTTTATCGGTGTCTATTGCCACGTCTCGGCCTTGGGCTTCACTCCTCAGCTCCTGCTTATGATTGCAGCGACCAATAGGGATAAAGCGCTAGGGTTTTAAATGGATATGAAACAAGTCGCATTAGATAGATCTTAGAGCAATTAGGAGCCGTAGCCCGAACACAAGTAGTTGATAGTAAGCAGGATTGAAATCGATCGGGCAGCTAGGTTTGATCAAAGTATCGCCAACGGCTGTTGAAGTTGAATGCTATTTGCTAGGCGGTGCCGTATTGAGGAGCTTTAATAGACTCTTTATTCAAAAGAATACACTTACAAAGTCGTTATCACGTGATTTCATCTCCCCAATAGAAACATTCCGTGGCTCGTTATCAGGTGGAAGGGATGTGAGCAGTGTGAACGCTGTTGGCATCTTGATACTGGAGGTGAGATCGTGCTTCGGGACTGGGCTTTAATGAGTATGCAACCCTGGCAATCGATGGTGGCCCATGCGTCGAAAGTCTTTCTTGGCTAGCCGTATTAATGCCGTGAGTGATGGCGTTTTTGCCATTGCTATGACGCTGTTGGTTTTTAATATCCAGATTCCCGATCTGGAGGATATAAAGCCGGGCGAGGATTTCCACAGCAATATTCTTCAGCAGTTGCCCCACTTTTTTTCCTGGATACTGAGCTTTGCGATTCTCTGTCGGCTATGGCTTACCCACAATCATCTGATGTCGGACCACCAATTTAAATCGGTTGCCTTTACCAGTTTTAACTTTTTGCTATTGGGGGCGGTGGCGTTTATTCCTTTTCCAGCAAGTTTGATGGGGGAGTATCCAGACCAGGTTTGGTCAGTGATCTTATTGTCAGCCAGCTACGCGGTGGCCGCTATCGCAATTGCGGGTATGTGGTGTGTCGCTGCGAACCGAACGAACGTATCCGCGCACCGTGTACTAGTGGTCAGCATGGTGATGTTGTGTACCAGTATCCTGGCGTGCTTGTTGACCCTTTTCAATCCCTATTGGGGGCTTGGGCTCTGGATAGTATATGTGTTGGGGATAGCGCCTTTGGCTCACTTTGTCGAGAAGCGCTATGCCCCAGTAGAGAGTTGAGATGGGGCTGGGCCTGCCATATGGGTGCTGGTGGCAGGCCTCAAAATGGTCAAATCAGGCCGCGCACCATTTTGATGTGGGGAATTCCCGCTTCGTAAAACACGTCGCCTTCCACCTCAAACCCAGCCTGCAAGTAAAACCCCTCGGCATGTTGCTGTGCATGTAAATAGACTTGCTGAAAGTTTTGTTCCTTCGCCCGCTCACAGATGGCCTGCAATAGCTGGGCCCCGATGCCGCATCCGCGTGAAGATTTCTGTACAGCCATACGACCAATTTTTCCGCCTTGGGTGAGGCGCCCGGTGGCAACTGGGATTGTTTCGCGGAAGACGAGGAAGTGCTGGGATGTCTCCTCTTGATCATCCCATTCCAGGTCCGCAGGTACCTGTTGTTCCTGTACAAAAACTGCTTCGCGAATTGAACGAATTGCGTCCCGGTCAGTGTTCCAATCCGCTAGGCGTATAGCTACTGGCATCTCAGAAATCCTCAGGAGGGTAGATCAAGGTGCCCTGTGCAACCAGCTGATCGAGAAGGGCGCTGTCTTCGGCTATTTCCGGGAAGGCTTCGATATCATCCCAGGAAATTTCATGGGATTCAGCAAACTGCTCGGCAAACGCCAGGGGGCAGGGGAAGGCTTCACCATCAACAAACAAAGTGGCTGGCTCGCGGCAAAAGGCGGTGCGGGAAGCGGGATTTAAAACCAGTTGTGCTCCCCGGGGCATTTGTTCGCGCCAGTCTGCAGCATCGTCAGCATCCAGGGCGACAGTATCCGGGTATTTTGCTTCGGTCATAACCGCACCAAACCACTGGGCGATTTTCTCCGGCTGCTGCAGCCATTCGCCGAGTTGTTGTTGCAGGCGGGCAACAGAGGTGGGGTCAATTTCCGCTGGGTTTTTCGCCACTTCAGCACCGGCATCGGTGTAACGCTGGCTGTCCGGCAAATCCATAGCGATTTCAGCGGCGAGATCTTCGAGGGTCGCCGCGGCGGAAGGCGCGCGGAAACCAATAGAGATCGTGGTGCACCCACCTTCGGCTATTCCCCAATGGCTGTATTGGGGCGGCAAGTAAAGCATATCGCCGGGCTCTAGTACCCAGCTGTTTTCTGCTTCGAATTCTTTCAGGATATTGAGGCGCGTTCCTTCCAGGCGGGGATTGCTTTCATCCACCTTGGGGCCTTGTTGCCACAAACGCTTGCCTTCGGCCTGGAGAAGAAACACATCGTAGTGATCGTAGTGGGGACCAACGCTGCCCTTATCGGCGGCGTAACTGATCATCACATCATCCAGCCGCCAGTCGGGGATAAAGCGGAAGAAATCTTTTAGTTCAGCAATTTCTGACATCCACTGATCGACAGCTTGTACCAGCAGGGTCCAGTGGGTTTTAGGGAGGGAGAGAAAATCCTCTTCAGTGAATGGACCGGTGCGCAGCTCCCAGGGGCCGCTCTCACCATTTTCCAATACCAAGCGAGACTCGACCGCTTCCTCCAGGGCCATACCAGCGAGTTCTTCACCCGAGATGGGTGATTCAAAGTTGGCGAAAGCATTGCGTATCAGCAGGGGTTTCTGCTGCCAGTAGTCACGCATAAAAACTTCGATGGGCATGTCGCCAAGATGGGTAAGGGGGCTGGCCACGGTAACTCTCACTGTCAGAAGGCTGGGGTTTGTATCTGGATATTCTGAGGTTCGGAAACTATCCAGCGTACTTTTGTATTTTTTAAAAGATGACCAGCCGCACTGGGTGCGGCTGGTAGCTGGGCTCGGTTAAATTTTGCGAGCTTGTTCTACGGCGTTACCGATATAGGATGCCGGAGTCATTTCCAGCAGATCGCTCTTGGCTTCTGCGGGAATCTCCAGGTTCTCGATAAATACTTTCAGGGTTTCACGGGTGATGCCCTGGCCACGGGTAAGGGCCTTCAGTTTTTCGTAAGGCTCTTCAATGTTGTAGCGACGCATAACCGTTTGGATCGGTTCTGCCAACACTTCCCATGAATTATCCAGGTCTTCCGCTAGGCGCTCGCGGTTGATTTCCAGTTTGCCCAGGCCTTTCATGGTGGCGGCATAGGCAATGGCAGAGTAGCCCGCACCCACCCCCATATTGCGCAGCACGGTGGAGTCTGTCAGGTCGCGCTGCCAGCGGGATACTGGAAGTTTGGCTGCCAGGTGCTGGAATACGGCGTTGGCGATACCCAGATTGCCTTCGGAGTTTTCGAAGTCAATGGGGTTAACTTTGTGCGGCATGGTGGAGGAGCCAACTTCACCGGCTACGACTTTTTGCTTGAAGTAACCCAGGGAGATGTAGCCCCATACATCGCGGTCAAAATCGATCAGGATGGTGTTAAAGCGGGCAACAGCGTCGAACAGCTCAGCAATGTAGTCGTGGGGCTCGATCTGGGTGGTGTAGGGGTTCCAGCTAAGGCCCAGAGAAGAAATGAATTCTTCAGCATTTTGCTCCCAATCAATATTGGGATAGGCGGACAGGTGAGCGTTGTAATTACCTACCGCACCGTTAATTTTACCCAGCAGCGGTACCGCTTTAATCTGGGCTACCTGGCGGCGTAGGCGCGCGGCCACGTTGGCAAGTTCTTTACCAACAGTAGACGGGCTGGCAGTCTGGCCGTGAGTACGGGACAGCATGGGTACGTCGGCAAAGTCCTGGGCCAGGCCTACGATAGCGTCAATCAGGGCTTCCATCGCAGGCAACATGACGTTGTCGCGGCCGGCGCGAAGCATCAGGGCGTGGGATAGGTTATTGATGTCCTCAGAGGTGCAGGCAAAGTGTACGAATTCACTCACTTTTGCCAGCTGGGCATTGCTGCTGATTTTATCCTTGAGGAAGTATTCAACCGCTTTTACATCGTGGTTCGTGGTGCGCTCGATTTCCTTGATGCGCTCAGCATCTTCCAGGGAGAAGTCGGCCACAATGCTGTCGAGCAGCTTGTTGGCAGCTTCGTCGAACTGCTCAACTTCGGCGATCTCTTTATGTGCGGAAAGTTTTTGCAGCCAGCGTACTTCCACTTCAACGCGGGCGCGGATCAGGCCGTATTCACTGAAAATTTCACGCAGGGGGGCAGTCTTGCTCTCGTAGCGACCATCAATAGGGGATACCGCTGTGAGTGCGGAAAGCTCAACTGTCATAGTAAATCTCCGGGATTAGTGTTCTATAGATTCGATATGTGCGATCAATTCGTTGGTCGCATTCAAAAGCTTTTTGCGCTGGAACAGAAGGTGCAGGCGACGCCCACCCAGCTGTCGCCATAGGGTTGCCGAGCGGATGCCGGCAAATAGCATGGAGCGAATTTGATTGGCGATACGCTGCTGTTGCAGGTAATTGAAGTCACCCAGTACTTGAATCCGGAAGCGGAAGGTACCTAGCGTATCGCTGTAGATGCTGGCGAGGTTGGAAAATACATTCTCGTGAGTCAGCTCGAAGTGCTCTGCTTGAGTCTTGGCCTTATCCAATCGGCTGCCAATGATTGATAGCAGGTCATTATTCTTGCTGAGTTGTCGCTGCAGGTAGATCACCGAGAGGGCGTAGCGTAGACCGTCGGTATATTCCGGGTGTTGCCGGGTCTTTAGTATTTGCTGCGATACTTTTAAGCCGGGCAGCAGCTTGTCTGCACCGGCGAATATATCTTCAGTGCGATCAGGGTTTAGTTGGAAGAGGCTATATACCCCGGTTTCCAGCTGTTCCTGCGGTGCAGAGCCTGTTTTGGCCAGGCGCTCCACCAGTGTTGCGGATTGGAATATTCCTGCCAGTGCCAGTGCCTGATCCCGCCAGTTATTCAAAATTACTCCTTAATCTTTCTTGTATTTTTCCGGTACTGCGGCGCCAACTCCCGTGGCTTTCTCGATCACCGCACCACCGAGACAGGTTTCTCCATCGTACAGTACCAGAGATTGTCCCGGTGTGATTGCGCGTTGTGGCTCGTCGAACTCTACAACCAAATCGCCATTGTCCTGCAGGTGCACGGTGCAATCCTGATCTGGTTGGCGATAGCGGGTCTTGGCCTGGCAGCGGAAGGTTTTGCCCGGTGCTGCGCCATTAATCCAGTGGGTCTGTGTTGCTTCCAGCCCCGTTGCATAAAGCAGGGGGTGGTGTGCACCCTGGGCCACAATCAAGACATTGCGCTCCAGATTTTTTCCGACAACATACCAGGGCTGTTCGCCTGCACCTTTGACGCCGCCAATACCGAGCCCCTGGCGCTGGCCAATGGTGTGGTACATCAGGCCCGCGTGGCGCCCCATGACTTCACCCTCTGGGGTTTCCATATCGCCGGGCTGGGCGGGCAGGTACTGCTCGAGGAAATCCTTGAAGCGGCGCTCGCCGATAAAGCAGATGCCGGTGCTGTCTTTCTTGTTGTGGGTGATAAAGCCGTTTTCTTCAGCGATATGGCGAACCTCGGGCTTCTCCAGCTCTCCTAGAGGAAAGAGTGAGCGGGCAAATTCGGCTTCTCCCACCGCATGCAGGAAGTAGCTCTGGTCTTTGTTACCGTCGAGGCCCTTCAATAAATAGGTGCGGCCATCGATATCGCGGCGACGGGTATAGTGCCCGGTGGCTATTGCATCGGCACCCAGCACTTCGGCGTACTCAAGAAAGACCTTAAATTTTATTTCCCGGTTACACAGGATGTCCGGATTGGGAGTGCGCCCGGCTTTATACTCTGCCAGGAAGTACTCAAATACGTGATCCCAGTACTCCGCAGCAAAGTTGGCGGTGTGCAACTTGATGCCCAATTTCTCACAAACTGCCTGGGCATCAGCCAGGTCTGCCTTGGCGGTACAGTATTCTGTGCCGTCGTCTTCATCCCAGTTTTTCATAAACAGGCCTTCCACTTGATAGCCCTGCTGGATCAGCAGGTGTGCGGCTACAGAGGAATCCACACCGCCGGACATACCGACGATGACGCGCTTTGGCTGTTTGTTGTGGGTGGAATCAGGCATAAGAAGGACAGTCACTACTTCACTGGTATGAAAGGGGGGCGAATTTTACCTGCGAACGCCCCATTTGACCAAGACCGCTTTGATCTTCCGTTATAGATTATCGCTTTCGGCGCGGTCGATTGCGGTTGTTTGCCGGCTTTGTTCGGGGCTTGGGAGCGCTAAAAACCTCCTCCATTCGATACTCGCCAGGCTTTAATGAGTCGAGCTTCCAGCTGCCTATCGCCACCCGGATTAGCCGCAGGGTAGGGAAGCCTACCGCCGCAGTCATCCGCCTTACCTGGCGATTCCGCCCCTCAGAGATAGTCAGCTCCAGCCAGCTGGTTGGGATCGATTTGCGTTCGCGAATTGGCGGCGTGCGGGGCCAGGGCTCCATATCAGGCAGGCGCTTGGCCTTGGCAGGTGCGGTTCGGCCATCCTTCAGGTCGACCCCTTGCCTGAGCATATAAAGGGCATCATCAGTAATTTCACCCTCCACCTGGGCCCAATAGGTTTTGGGCATTTTCCGCTTGGGGTGACTGATTTGATGTTGTAGCGCTCCATCATCAGTCAGTAGTAGTAATCCTTCAGAATCGTAGTCCAGGCGGCCCGCCGCATAGAATCCCTTGTGCTGGATAAAGTTAGCCAAAGTGGCGCGATCCTGATCATCTGTAAATTGGCTTAATACGCCAAAAGGCTTGTTGAGGAGAATAATCTTTGCCATAAGAAAAATTGAGTATTGTAATCCAACTACAAAAATTAGCCGAGGCTGCTATAATCCCGCCGTTTTTCATCCCCGCCCTAAGGTCCCGGGGGAGCGGTGCAAGCAACGCTGGACCTAAAAAGTCATAGAATTTTGGGAGTTTACGCAATATGGGTCATATCCAAGTGCCGGCAGACGGCGAAAAAGTTACAGTCAATTCCGACGGTTCGCTGAATGTTCCGAATCGCCCGGTTATTCCTTTCATCGAGGGTGACGGCATCGGTGTGGATATCACCCCGGTAATGCGCAAGGTGATCGACGCGTCTGTAGAAAAAGCTTTCGGCGGCGAAAAGAAAATCGAGTGGATGGAAATCTACTGCGGTGAGAAAGCGGCAGAGACTTACGCTGGCGACTGGTTCCCGGCCGAAACTCTGGAAGCGATCAAAGACTACGTTGTTAGCATCAAAGGCCCCCTGACCACTCCAGTAGGCGGCGGCTTCCGTTCCCTGAACGTAGCCCTGCGTCAGGAGCTGGATCTGTACGTATGTCAGCGCCCGGTGCGCTGGTTCAGCGGTGTACCTTCTCCGGTTAAAGAGCCGAACAAGGTAGACATGGTTATCTTCCGTGAAAACTCCGAAGATATCTACGCTGGTATCGAGTGGAAAGCTGACACTGACGAAGCTAAGAAAGTTATCAAGTTCCTGCAGGACGAGATGGGTGTTAAGAAGATCCGTTTCCCTGAGAACTGTGGTATCGGTGTTAAGCCGGTTTCTGCAGAAGGTACCAAGCGTCTCGTGCGCAAGGCTATCCAGTACGCTGTGGACCAGGATCGCGATTCTGTAACCCTGGTACACAAAGGCAACATCATGAAGTTCACAGAAGGTGCCTTCGCTGATTGGGGTTACGAGCTGGCTCGCGACGAGTTTGGCGCTCAGCCGCTGGACGGCGGTCCTTGGCACAGTTTCAAGAACCCGAAGACTGGCAAGGAAATCGTTGTTAAGGACGTAATTGCTGACGCTATGCTGCAGCAGATCCTGCTGCGTCCGGCTGAGTACGACGTAATTGCTACCCTGAACCTGAACGGCGACTACCTGTCTGACGCACTGGCTGCACAGGTTGGTGGTATCGGTATCGCTCCGGGCGCAAACCTGTCCGACGACGTTGCCCTGTTCGAAGCAACCCACGGTACTGCGCCTAAGTACGCTGGCCAGGACAAGGTTAACCCGGGCTCCCTGATTCTTTCCGCTGAGATGATGCTGCGTCACCTGGGCTGGAACGAAGCTGCTGACCTGGTAATCAAGGGTATGGAAGGGGCTATCGAAGCCAAAACCGTAACCTACGATTTCGAGCGTCTGATGGACGGTGCTGAGCTGAAGTCCTGTTCTGCGTTTGGTGACGAAGTTATCAAGCACATGGCTTAAGCTACATCCGTGAGGCCGGGCTGGCTTTAAGTTGGTCCGAGCCCCATGAAAAAAGCCCTTCACATTGGTGAAGGGCTTTTTTATTGTCTGTTTGCTGGGCTCGCTTAGCCGACAGCTTCCGCTTCCTTCTCCCTCGACTTTTCTGTGTGTACTGCATCAGATTCGCTTTTGCTCGAAGTGTTGGGTGAAGTGGTTTCGGAGGTCAATGCGGAGATATTTGCAGCGTGGTAGCCCTTGTCTCCCCGAATAATATCGAAGGTGACTTGCTGGCCGGCCTTCAGGGTTCGGTAGCCTTCCATCTGAATTGCGGAATAGTGCGCGAACAGATCCTCCCCTCCCTCATCTGCAAGAATAAACCCATATCCCTTAGCGTTGTTGAACCACTTTACAGTACCGGTAGGCATAACGATTCCCTCTAATTGCCTGAGTGGCCCCTGGCCACCTTACAGAGTTTTTATATTTATTTGACCTGCTGGTTAGTCGGCTGCGATCCTATCTGCGACTAACGTTTGATGTAGCGGTCACTACCTCTTGTAGTCAACAGCAGGGGGATTGTCAAGGTTCCCCGCTGACCGCTGTGTCAAAGGTCAAATAAGGTTACAATGTCACGTCATTGAAGGTTGCATTGGGTGCAATTTTCAGGCTCGATAGAATTCATTGATAATTGTTATGAGTACTTCGCGAATCATTAAACTAAGCTCCAGTGACTCCGATGGAGACAACCCGTACTTCGATGATTTCGATGGTGGGTTGGCCCTTGAGGAGGCGCCGCCGCAGCTGAAGCGGCCGCCGATGTATAAAGTCATTATGCTCAATGATGACTACACCCCCATGGATTTTGTTGTTGAGACTTTGGAGTTGTTTTTTTCAGTAAACCGGGAGCGCGCCACACAGTTAATGTTGCAGGTTCACACACGGGGAAAAGCAGTGTGTGGTGTCTATACTCGGGATATAGCGGAGACAAAGGCCGCACAGGTCAATCAGTTCGCTCAAGAGAATGAGCATCCCCTGTTATGTGAAATTGAAGCGGACGAAAGCAAAGAGGATTGATTCTGACAAAAACTGCTTTGAACAAAGGGTCCCGTCACCTGAAGGGAATCAGCCAGGATATAAACGCCGGCGAAGGGTGCGCGCCTACCAGCGGAGTCGGCGGGAAATATTGGCGATTAGGGTTTGAGGTTTAGATGCTCAGCAAGGACTTAGAGGTAACGCTTAATCTAGCGTTCAAAGGTGCTCGAGCGAAACGGCATGAATTCATGACCGTTGAGCACCTATTGCTGGCGCTCTTGGATAACGAATCCGCAGCAGATGTTCTACATGCGTGCGGGGCGGATTTAAGTGCATTGCGCCGTGAACTCCTGGAGTTTGTGGACTCCACAACACCGTTGATCCCGGAGGCCGATACAGATCGAGAAACCCAGCCGACATTGGGTTTCCAGAGGGTCCTGCAGAGGGCCGTATTCCATGTCCAGTCATCCGGTAAAAAGGAAGTTACAGGGGCAAATGTCCTGGTCGCCATTTTTTGTGAGCAGGAGAGCCAGGCTGTTTACTACTTGAAGCAGCAGAGTGTTGCCCGGATAGACGTCGTTAACTACATCACCCACGGAATTTCCCGAGTTGGCTCCAGCGGTAACAATCACCATCACGGTTCCGATACTGCACCTGAGCAGGTAGATGAGGAAATTAGCGGGGGCGCTGAGCCAGGTGGTTCCGACCCCCTGGAAAGCTACGCCACCAACCTCAATCAAGAGGCAATTCTTGGCCGTATTGATCCGCTTGTGGGACGTGCACCTGAGGTGGAGCGTGTCACGCAGGTTCTCGCTCGTCGCCGCAAGAACAATCCACTGTTGGTGGGTGAGTCCGGTGTCGGCAAGACGGCAATTGCTGAGGGCTTGGCACGGCGTATTGTCGATGAGGATATCCCCGAACCTTTGAAAGAGAGCACTATTTACTCTCTGGATCTTGGCTCCCTACTGGCTGGGACCAAGTATCGCGGTGATTTTGAGAAGCGCTTTAAGGCGCTGCTGGCGGAACTCAAGAAGCGTGAGCACGCGGTACTGTTTATTGATGAGATCCACACCATCATCGGGGCCGGCGCCGCTTCAGGAGGCGTCATGGATGCCTCCAACCTGCTTAAGCCGCTACTTTCCAGCGGTCAATTGCGCTGCATAGGCTCCACTACTTTTACTGAATATCGCGGTATCTTTGAAAAAGATCGCGCGCTGTCGCGCCGTTTTCAAAAGATCGATGTCAGTGAGCCCTCAGTGGAAGAGACCGTGCAAATATTGCAGGGGCTCAGAAGCTGCTTTGAGGATCACCACAAGGTCCGCTTTACCGATGGAGCTTTGGATGCTGCTGCGCAGCTATCCAGTCGTCACATCACCGAGCGATTCCTCCCAGATAAGGCCATTGATGTAATCGATGAAGCGGGAGCCTACCAATCTTTGCTGCCTGAAGAGGACCGCAAAGAGGTTATTGGGGTTTGTGAGATTGAGATGGTTATCGCCAAGATGGCGAGAATACCTGCCAAGAGCGTGTCTGCTTCTGACAAGGAGCAGTTATCACGCCTGGATGACAACCTCAAAATGGTGGTGTTTGGGCAGGACAGCGCGATTGATGCCCTGGGTACTGCGATTAAGCTGAGTCGCGCCGGCCTGGGTTCTGAAGAGAAACCCATCGGCTCCTTCCTATTTTCGGGCCCCACCGGAGTCGGCAAGACAGAGCTCTGCCGCCAGTTGGCGAAGGTGATGGGTATCGAGCTGATTCGCTTCGATATGTCTGAGTATATGGAGCGCCATACGGTTTCCCGCCTGATCGGCGCGCCCCCTGGGTATGTAGGTTTTGACCAGGGTGGTTTACTGACAGACTCGGTAACCAAGCACCCTCACAGTGTTGTGCTGCTCGATGAAATTGAGAAAGCACACCCCGAAGTATTCAATCTGCTTTTGCAGGTGATGGATCACGGTACCCTAACTGATAACAACGGCCGCAAAGCGGACTTCCGCAATGTCATCCTGATTATGACAACCAATGCGGGCGCTGAGGTGATGAGCCGTCGTTCAATCGGTTTCTCCCATCAAGATCACTCCACCGATGGAATGGAGGAGATCAAGAAGATGTTTACCCCGGAGTTCCGCAATCGCCTCGATAATATTATTCAATTCCGTTCTCTGCCTCTGGATGTCGTGAAGACGGTGGTGGATAAGTTTATCGTTGAGTTGCAGGCCCAGTTGGATGACTCCAAGGTGACACTGGTCGTTGATGATGAGGCTCGAGAGTGGCTGGCGGTGCGGGGTTATGACGAGAAGATGGGTGCGAGGCCTATGTCCCGCCTGATTCGCGACAAGCTGCGCAAGCCTTTGGCAGAAGCCGTGCTCTTTGGTGAGTTGGCAGAAGAGGGTGGGCGTGTTTGCGTCACTATTGAAGATGATGAGCTGGCGATTAAAACGGCGGTGCCCGCCTAAAGTTAATTAGCTTCAGCCAGGCAATAAAAAAGCCACCGAGAGGTGGCTTTTTTATTTCAGGTCAAATTGCCTTGCGGAATTTGACCTCTGAGCGAATTAGCGCGCGCGGTACGTAATGCGGCCCTTGCTCAGGTCGTATGGAGTCAGCTCCACTTTCACCTTGTCGCCGGTGAGAATGCGAATGTAGTTTTTACGCATCTTTCCAGAGATATGCGCAATTACCACGTGTCCGTTTTCCAGTTTTACGCGGAAAGTGGTGTTCGGCAGGGTGTCGATCACCTCGCCTTCCATTTCAATATAATCGTCTTTTGCCATGCGGCAGCAACCTTACAATAACTTGATCAGACCTTTACCCCGGAGGCTCTTTGGCCTAGCCGCGGCTTGACGGGCGAGCATTTTGCACGAAAAGGCAAGATAGAGCAAAGGGAGAGTGTGTTGAACTAGAGCGATTTAAGGCTCCAGCGGTTTTCTTTTAACATTTCGATGGGGCGAAATTGGCTTTTATAGGCCATTTTGTGGCACTTCTCAATCCAGTACCCCAGGTAGAGATTAGGTAGTCCCAAGCGCCGGGCCCATTCGATCTGGTAGAGGATGCAGTAACTGCCCAGGCTCCGTTTGTCCTCATCGGGATCGAAGAAAGTATAGATGGCCGATAACCCGGCAGTCAGGATATCTGTTACAGCCACTGCCACCAACTTGCCGCGGGCTCTCAGCTCAATATAGCGAGTAGACCCCCAAGCCTGACTCAGGAAGCTGCGGTATTGTTCCCGGCTGGGCGGGTACATCTCCCCATCGGCGTGGCGCTGCTCGATATAGCGGGCGTAGAGTTCGTAATGCTCATCTGTATCGATGGACTCGATATGGAATATGTCCAGGTCCTTGTTGCGCTTCCAGCAGCGTCTCTGGTTGCGGTCGGGGACAAACAGGCTCACAGGTACGCGAGCCGGTATACAGGCGCGACAGGTCGCGCACTGGGGGCGATAAAGGTAGGCACCACTGCGCCGGAATCCCAGCTCTGACAGGCGGTTGTACAGACGCTGATCCACTTCTGTTTGTGGATCGACAAACACCGTTGTTGCCTCCCGATCCGGCAGGTAACCGCAGGGGTGGGGCAGGGTGGCCAGTAGGCGCACTGAATCCAGCTGAGAGTATTTACCCATAAGTCCACGAAAGCTTCCAGGGCTGCGGGAAAGGCGGCTGCTTAACGCCGTCTGCCAGCAGTTGTTCGAAATCCTTACGACACATTTCCACTGCCCCAAGGCTGCTGAGATGAGGATTGCTCACCTGGCAGTCGATCAGTGGGCAGCCCCACAATTCTAATTGCCGAACGAGGTGGACAAAAGCGACTTTTGAAGCGGCTGTCTCCCGGTGAAACATCGACTCCCCAAAGAACACTCGCCCCAGCGCAATACCATAGAGTCCGCCAACGAGTTGACCGTCGCGCCAAACCTCCACTGAGTGGGCAAACCCCTGATGGTGCATGTCGATATAGGCGTCGCACATCTCATCGGTGATCCATGTGCCGGTTTCATCCGCCCGGGGGGCACGGCAGGCCTCAATTACCTCGGCAAAGGCTTGGTCGAAGGTGACCGAAAAGGTTCCTCGGCGCAATACTTTGCGCAAAGTGCGGCCAATACGAAAGTTATGCGGGATAACCACGCAGCGAGGGGAGGGGCTCCACCACAAGATTGGCTGGTCATCTGAATACCAGGGGAAGACCCCTCTTTGATAGGCTTCAACCAGCCACTCGGGAGTCAGATCACCTCCGGCTGCCAGCAAGCCATTGGGGTCATCCAGTGCGAATTCAGTTGGGGGAAAGTCTACAACGGTGTGGTCGAGCCACATCAGGCGGCTTTGGGTGTTCCCTGCCACGATCTGACTCCTGTCGGTAGAGGGGGATACCGGGCAGAAAGCTCTGCCCGGGGATTTGACTTACTTCTCGGCGTCGAGGAAGCGCTCGGCGTCCAGGGCGGCCATACAGCCGGTACCCGCAGAAGTTACCGCCTGGCGGTAAATATGGTCGGATACGTCACCTGCGGCAAATACACCGGGAACAGAAGTCTGGGTGGCATTGCCGTTCAGGCCGCTCTCCACAATGAGGTAACCACCATTCATTTCAAGCTGGCCTTCAAAGATGCCGGTATTCGGTTTGTGACCGATAGCAATAAACACACCGGAAACGTCCAGCTCTGAAGTGGTGTCGTCCTGGGTGTTGCGCAGGCGCAGCCCAGTTACACCGTTGTCGTCACCGAGCACTTCGTCCAGGGTGTTGTGCCAGCAGACATTGATATTGCCGTTTTCCACTTTATCCATCAGGCGGTCCTGAAGGATTTTTTCTGCGCGAAGCTCGTCGCGGCGGTGAATCAGGGTCACTTCACTGGCGATATTGGAGAGGTACAGGGCCTCTTCTACGGCGGTGTTGCCACCACCGACAACAGCAACTTTCTGGTCGCGATAGAAGAATCCGTCACAGGTCGCACAGGCGCTGACACCGCGCCCCTGGAAGGCTTCCTCAGAAGGTAGGCCCAGGTACTGAGCTGAGGCACCAGTGGCGATAATCAGCGAGTCACAGGTGTAAGTTTCGTTACCTTTCAAGGTGAAAGGGCGCTGTTTCAGATCAACAGATTCGATGTGATCGAAGATGATTTCTGTCTCGAAGCGCTCTGCGTGCTGCTGCATTTGCACCATCAGGTCCGGACCTTGAAGCTCCGGAATACCGCCCGGCCAGTTCTCGACTTCAGTGGTGGTGGTCAGCTGCCCACCCTGTTGCATACCCGTGATAACAACCGGGTTCAGGTTTGCCCGTGCAGCGTAGATAGCCGCGGTGTAGCCGGCAGGGCCTGAGCCGAGGATGATCAGTCGATGATGGTTATTGCTCATGAAGTACTCTTTAAAACTCTCAATTTGCGAAGTTTACCCAATGGGCTGGGAGTCCATATGCCCGTCCATTTTTTGATCAGGCGAGACTATTAAATTGGGCGATATAATAGGCGATATTTACCATTCGGCGAAATAGTTTGCCTTAATTTGTTCGATTGATCCTACCTATTCAACTCTATCTTTGACCTTGCTAGAGGTTTGGCTCAAATCGGAGTTTGCGCCATAGCTGGCCGTAAGAGCTGGAAAAATGTAAAAAAGTTCCAATCTAACGCAGCTGCTGCTGGCACTGCTAGGGGGAGAATGGGGTGTCACAAATTAGAATTACGGATTGTTAGATGTATTGAGTGTGTGAGCGTCATAGGGGCCAGTGACTTCGAGTAAGTGCCCAAACCCCAGTGGGTTGAGGATCGTTATGCGCTATAAAAGAAAGTTTATACCCTTAAACCTGAAGCGAGAGCAGTTGGGGCATCCTAAAACTTTTCTGACCCTTAGTGAGGAGGCCCAGGCTTTCGTAGCCGAAATTATCGACGATAGTTATTCGTTGCGTTTTTCCATTGATCTGGAGCCCGATGGCGATCACCGGGCGAGCTTACATGGCCCACCCCACCTGCTGGATCTATTTACCGCGCTTAACTTGCAAATACGCTGTGAAATTGTCTCTGATGGATATGGTGATACAGGAGGTGGGGCGGTTACTTGCGCGGGTGAGCCAGAAGAACTCGAGAAGTTTGCTATGGCGCTGGGCCTCAGCAATGGTTGTCGAGTTCTCGACTTGATGTGTGGCAGGGGAGTCCTGAGTAGCTACCTGCTTAAGTTTGCCAAAGCTCATGGGGTTATTATTCAATGTAGCTTGTGCGATTCCCACCCTTCGCAGCTTGAAAACCTTGACCCAAATATTCAATTGCTAGCTGCCGATATCACTATAGGTGACGGAAGAAACTTGCCATATCCCAGTGAATTATTTGATGCTGTGGCAATCAGAATGGGCCTGCACGAAGTGCCTTATAAAGATCAGCCCCTGGTTCTCCAGGAGTGTTATCGGGTTTTGAAGCCGGGAGGTCCGCTGTTGGTTTGGGACTTGATGCCGGCATCTGCCGGGGTCCAAGATTTACTGTGTGCCCAAAAGCGAAAATTGTCAGCGCTGACACACCGTGAATCGTTGCTCTTGGATCGGTTCTTTTTGCGGGAAGACCAGTTGTTACAATTGCTCAGCGATGCAGGCTTTTCGCAAGCAGAGCGGGTATCCAGAACCTATTACCGGGATAGTACTCAAGACAAATTAAAAACAGAGTTGGGCGGGGATCAATACAAATTGGAAATTCTGAATAGTTACCTCCGCGAGAGAGTTACCCAGGCGATTATTGATGAGGTTTGCTGGGAGGATTCAGGGCAGGATATCTCGATGATGATTCCAAATTGCATCTATCGCACGTACAAACCGATAAATTTAGAAGAGAATACTGGCTAGGAAGCGCTCCAGGTTTTTCGATACTGCCGCCAAACAACAAAAAACTACTTGGTGTCAGGGATCGTAAGGCGCAATCTGAAAGCGTAGATTGTAAAATAGCCTGATTGAGTTGCTTTCTTCTGTAAGCAATACAGAATTTTGTCGGGCGGCATGGGGATTCAGGTCCCAGGTAGACACCGCCAAGTTCATGTGGACATAAAAAGTACAGCATTATTGAGGTAAGCCATTGAAGGCCGAAAGCGCAACTGAAAAAAGCCCTGCAGAGAGCAATGCATTGCCAGACTCATTGATCGCCCGACTCGTTCGCGAGGGGGCCCTGATCAGTTTGCTGGCTGGTGCCCTGTTGCTCGCCATTAGCCTGTTAAGCTTTAGCGCAGAAGATCCGGGCTGGTCGCAAACTGGCAGTACCCAAGAAGTGCACAATGCCATTGGGCCAGCCGGTGCTTGGCTGGCAGATGTGTGTTTGTCTTTGCTCGGATGGATGGCTTACCTGTTCCCCTTGCTGATTGGTCTGCGGGCCTATCACATTCTTCGCGATCGCAATGCCCGCTTCCATTTGCCGCTATTTGCTTTGAGAGTATTTGGCTTGCTGCTTGTTCTTGTCAGCGGGGCGGCAATGGCGACTCTTTGTTTTGATCCCGCAGAAAACCCATTGCCGTTTACCAACGGAGGCATCATCGGCAGTGCGATGGCGTCTGCCCTGGGTTCTAGCCTCGGCTATGTAGGGGCAACCATTTTACTGCTGGCGATATTTGCTATCGGTGTCACTGTTTTTACAGGTTTGTCGTGGCTCAAATTGGCAGAGGCAATCGGCAAGAATGTGCTCGGCTTTTTTGCCTTACTGGGCAGTTTCTATCAACGCTGGCGCCAAAAGCGCAATGAGCGGAGGGTGGCCAGAGAGGCGATTGTCGTGCGCAAGGCGGCTGTGGAGGAAGAGAAACAGCGAGTTGCCAAACGAATTCCCCCGAAGATTGAGCCCACTGCCCCCAAGCCGAAGCAGAGTCCTCGGGCAGCAAAGGAAAAACAGCGAGAGCTTTTCAAGAGTGGCCCGGTTACTGGAACCCTGCCGCCGTTGGGTCTACTCGATCCAGCAGATCAAAACAAGAAGGCCGGCTTCTCCCGGGAATCCCTGGAAGCGCTGTCACGCCTGTTGGAACTTAAGCTGAAAGACTTCGGCGTTGTTGCCGAAGTGGTATCTGTGCTGCCGGGACCGGTAGTAACCCGCTTTGAAATTCAGCCAGCTCCCGGTGTAAAGGTGAGCAAGATTTCCAATCTGGCAAAAGACCTGGCGCGCTCACTGGCGGTGATCAGTGTGCGTGTGGTCGAGGTAATCCCAGGCAAGTCGGTTGTGGGTATCGAAATCCCTAACGAAAATCGACAGATGGTACGCCTCAGTGAAGTGTTGTCGGCAGATGTCTACGATAATGCCAAATCGCCGCTGACTCTGGCGCTCGGTCACGATATTTCCGGTCAGCCGGTGGTGGCCGATCTGGCCAAGATGCCTCACTTACTGGTAGCGGGTACCACCGGTTCGGGTAAATCCGTGGGTATCAACGTTATGTTGTTGAGCCTGCTGTACAAATCCACGCCCGATGAGGTCCGCCTGATCCTGGTGGACCCCAAAATGCTGGAGCTCTCGGTGTACGAGGGCATTCCGCATTTGTTGACCCCGGTCATCACCGATATGAACGATGCCGCCAATGGTTTGCGTTGGTGTGTTGGAGAAATGGAGCGCCGCTACAAGTTGATGGCGGCAATGGGGGTGAGAAACCTCGCAGGCTTTAACCGCAAAGTGAAAGAAGCTGAAGAGGCCGGGGAGCCGCTGATCGATCCTATCTGGCAGCCAGATCCCGCCTCCAGCGTGCCGGAAGATGAACAAACCGCACCGGCCCTGAAAGCACTGCCTGCCATTGTTGTCGTGATTGATGAATTTGCCGACATGATGATGATCGTCGGTAAAAAGGTCGAACAGCTGATCGCTCGAATCGCACAAAAAGCCCGTGCAGCTGGCATCCACTTACTGCTTGCAACCCAGCGTCCGTCGGTGGATGTTATTACCGGCTTGATTAAAGCCAACGTACCTACTCGAATCGGTTTCCAGGTTTCGTCCAAGGTGGATTCCCGCACAATCCTCGACCAGGGCGGCGCGGAGCAGCTGCTCGGTCATGGTGACATGTTGTACTTACCGCCTGGAAGTGGTGTTCCCGTTCGTGTCCACGGCGCTTTTGTCGACGATCACGAAGTGCATAAAGTTGTCGCGGATTGGGGCCGTCGCGGTGAGCCTGATTATATCGATGGTATTGTCGACGATAGTAATAACAGTATTCCCGTGCCTGGATTACAGTCTGAAGGCGGTGAGGATGAAGACCCTGAGGCCGATGCGCTCTACGACGAAGCCGTAGCTTTCGTCACTAAATCCCGCAAGGCGTCAATTTCCTCTGTGCAGCGTCAGCTGCGGATTGGTTACAATCGCGCGGCTCGAATTATTGACGCCATGGAGGCTGCCGGGGTGATATCTGCGGCGGGCCACAACGGCAATCGAGAGGTGCTGGCACCGCCGCCAGCCTGATACGAGTTTGGCCCTTGGAGCAGTGGCGGGTTAAGCCACTGTTCACTTAGTCGGGGTTAATCTTTAAGGAAATCAATACGTTGGGACTCCACTATGAAAAGAATTCTGCAGGGTCTGCTGCTTTCAATCAGTGTTACCGCCAGCGCGGCCTGGGCTGATGCCACCGATGACCTGAGCGATTTACTCAAGCCGTTGGAGGCGATTTCGGGTAATTTCAAACAGACATTGATCGACGAGCGCGGTGAGGTCACACAGAAGAGCAATGGTAGCTTTTCTGTGCAGCGCCCGGGCAAATTGCGCTGGAAAACCGGTGAGCCTTACCCCCAGTTACTGGTGACAAACAACAAGACGCTCTGGCTGTACGATCCGGACCTGGAGCAGGTGACAGTTCGCCCGGTGGATGCCCGTATTAAGGATACCCCAGCCCTATTACTGGGGGGCAAAGTAGAGGAAATTCGAGGCTCGTTTAATGTGAGCCAGAAAGAAGGGGTTTATCAGCTGACCCCCAAGAACCCCTCGGCCCCTTTTAAAGCCATGGAAATTCGATTTGCCAAAAATGGCTTGCCGTCGGCAATGACCGTGCGCGATGGTATGGGACAAACCACTGAAATTCAGTTCAGTGGTATGGAGGCGAACCCAAAACTATCCGCTTCTATATTTGATTTTAAGCCCCCGGCCGGTACTGACATTATTAAAGATGAGTGATCTGTTCGATACTCCCAAAACCCACCAACCCCTCGCGGCCCGTATGCGGCCGAATTCCCTGGCCCACTATGTGGGCCAGTCGCATTTATTGGGGGAGGGCAAACCTCTGCGGGAGGCCGTAGAGCGCGGCCAACTGCACTCAATGATTTTGTGGGGGCCACCCGGTGTTGGCAAAACCACTTTTGCGCGGTTGCTAGCTGAAGAGTGCGATGCTCGATTTGCCACTCTGTCTGCGGTACTCGCCGGAGTGAAAGATATTCGCCAGGCGGTGGCCGAAGCTGAACAGCACCGGATACAGTCGGGCCGACACACTATTTTATTTGTCGATGAAGTGCATCGATTTAATAAGGCTCAGCAGGATGCCTTCCTTCCCTACGTGGAGGAGGGCACTGTGACTTTTGTCGGGGCGACTACGGAGAACCCGGCTTTTGAGTTGAACAATGCGCTTCTATCCCGGTGCCGGGTCTATCTTTTGCGCAGTATTCCCGAAGAGGAATTGTTGGGGTTGCTGCGCTACGCCCTGCAAACTGACCAGCAGTTGCGCGAGCGGAGCGTCAACATTCCCGAAGAAGTGTTGGGCAAGATTGCCCGGGCTGCCGATGGGGATGCCCGCAGTGCTTTGAACTTGCTGGAAGTGGCATGCGATCTGGCCAAAGAGGAGGCCGGGCGACTGATTGTCGATGAAGACGTGCTCGCCGAGGTGCTCAGTGCCGATGTTCGCCGTTTTGATAAAGGCGGCGATTATTTTTACGATCAGATTTCCGCCATGCATAAATCAGTGCGGGGGTCTGACCCGGATGCGGCGCTCTACTGGTTTGTGCGGATGCTGGATGGAGGCTGCGACCCGCTATATATCGCTCGCCGTGTCGTGCGTATGGCTAGTGAAGATATCGGCAATGCGGACCCGAGGGCTTTGCAGTTGTCGCTGAATGCCTGGGATGTGCAGGAACGACTGGGGAGCCCCGAGGGCGAGCTGGCAATTGCCCAAGCCATTACTTACCTGGCGGTTGCGGCAAAAAGCAATGCGGTTTACTCCGCTTACAATCGTGCCGTGGCGGATGTTCGTCGCGAGCCCAGTTACGAAGTGCCAGTGCATTTGCGCAATGCCCCTACCAAACTGGCAAAAAGCCTGTCCCACGGTGCGGAGTATCGCTACGCCCACGACGAACCCGATGCTTTTGCTGCGGGAGAGAATTACTTCCCCGAAGAGATTGCTGAGCGCGAGTACTACCAGCCGGTTCCCCGAGGGTTGGAGTTAAAAATTTCAGAAAAATTGCAGACTCTGCGCCGACTAAATCGCGAGAGTGACAGGCAGCGTTACAGAAACTCTAAATAGATAGAGAGGAAGCAGCTAAATGCAGTGGCTGGCAGTCGCCTTGGGCGGCGCACTTGGGGCAGTTCTTCGCCACCTGGTGAGTATCTGGAGCTTTCCGGTATTTGAGGGTCGGTTTCCGCTAGGAACCATCATTGTCAATTTAACAGGCTCTTTTTTGATCGGTATTGTTTATGTACTGATCGCTCACCGCGCCATGTTGGGGGAGGAATGGCGTCTACTGTTGATGACCGGCATGTTTGGCGCACTGACAACCTTTTCCACTTTCTCCCTCGAAAGCCTGATACTGTGGCACAATGGCCAGCCGCTGGTGGCCCTTGGCTATATTGTCGGCAGCCTTGTTGGTTGTTTGTTGGCCACCGCTGCTGCTGTCGCTTTGGCGACACGGTATTTTTAATTTAACTTCTCTGTTGTAGGAGCCTGATAACAGGCGAACTGGAAACGATGCTCGATCCCAAACTGATTCGCACGGATATGGACCAGGTGGCCGCTGCCCTGAAAAAGCGCGGTGTAGAACTGGATACTGCCAAACTTGAAGCCCTTGAAGAACGCCGCAAAGAATTGCAGGTGCGCACCGAGAGTTTGCAAAACGAGCGCAATAGCAAGTCGAAAAATATCGGCCGTGCCAAGGCGAATGGTGAAGATATTGCCCCGCTTTTGAAAGAAGTGGAGTCCCTCGGTGGTGAGTTGCAAGATGCCAAACATGCACTGACAGAATTGCAGGGAGAGCTGGATGCAATCTTGTCTGCGATTCCCAACTTGCCGGATGCCTCAGTGCCTGAAGGCGAGAGTGAAGACGATAATGTAGAAGTTCGCCGCTGGGGCCAGCCGCGTACTTTTGACTTTGAAGTTAAAGACCACGTAGACCTGGGCACACACCTTGGTGGCCTTGACTTCGAGATGGCAGTGAAGCTAACCGGCTCCCGCTTTGCGGTAATGAGTGGTGATGTTGCGCGTCTGCATCGCGCGTTGGCACAGTTTATGCTGGATACTCACACCGAAGAGCATGGTTACCAGGAAACCAATGTGCCGGTTGTTGTGAATGCTGATTCCCTGTACGGCACTTCCCAGCTGCCTAAATTTGAGGAAGACCTGTTTAAGCTCGAGGATGATCGTGGTTTTTACCTGATCCCGACTGCGGAAGTGCCCCTCACCAATATGTATCGCGATCATATTGTTGAAGACAGTGCTAGCCTGCCGCATAAATTGGTTGCTCACACTACCTGCTTCCGCTCTGAAGCTGGCTCTCACGGCCGCGACACTCGTGGCATGATTCGCCAGCACCAGTTTGAAAAGGTAGAACTGGTTTGGGTGGCGCGCCCGGATCAGTCTGAAGAGGCATTGGAAACCCTGACGCAAAATGCTGAGACCATTTTGCAGAAGCTGAACCTGCCATACCGCACAGTGATTCTCTGCGGTGGCGATATCGGTTTCTCTGCTCGAAAGACATACGATATTGAAGTTTGGATTCCGTCCCAGGATAAGTACCGCGAGATATCCTCTTGCTCCCTGGTAGGTGACTTCCAGGCGCGCCGAATGAAGGCGCGCTGGCGCAACCCGGAAACCAATAAGCCCGAATTGGTGCATACGCTGAATGGCTCCGGCCTTGCCGTGGGTCGTACCCTTATCGCTGTTCTGGAAAATTACCAGCGCGAGGATGGCAGTATAGAGGTGCCGGAAGTATTGCGGCCCTATATGCGAGGCCAGGAAGTGATCTCAGCTTCCTGAGCGTAGCACTCCAAAAGGGCGAGCGTAGAGTTCGCCCTTTTTTGTTTGTAGTCATGAGTTTCACTTTGCCCGCTATTTGATGGAATAAGAAGTTGCGTTATTTACCCCTCGCATTTGATGTCAAAGATCATCCCTGTTTGATTGTTGGAGGCGGCTCCATTGCCACCCGTAAAGCTCGTTTATTGCACAAAGCGGGTGCACGGATATTGGTGGTATCCCCGGAAATTACCGATGAGCTTCAGCAAATGGTGACTGATTCTGGTGGGGAATGGTTTCAATCAGTTTATGCGAGCGAGCATTTACAGAAAGCGGGGCTGGTCGTTGCTGCATCCGATAGCGAGTCCGTGAATGCACAGGTTTCAGCCGATGCCCAGGCTCAGCGCCTGCCGGTCAATGCGGTGGACGCGCCAGAGTTGTGCACGTTTACTTTTCCGGCCATTGTGGAGCGGGGAGATCTATCGATCGGTATCAGTAGTGGTGGCGCGGCTCCAGTACTGGCACGCAGAATCAGGGCCCAGCTCGAAGCTCTGCTGTCGCCGGGTCTGGGACCGCTGGTAACTTTGGCGGCGCGAATGCGCGATAGGGTTAAGGCAGCGCTGCCAGAGTCTCGCCGCAAGAATTTTTGGGAGTGGGTTTTTGCCGGCCCCGTTGCCAACCGCATGGAGGCCGGGCAACCGGCAGATGCCGAGCAGGCGCTGGTGGATGCGCTCCAAGACTGGCAGGGGAGCCCCAATCCGGTGGGTGAGGTTTACCTGGTGGGTGGAGGTCCGGGAGATCCAGACCTGCTGACTTTTCGCGCACTGCGCTTGATGCAGCAGGCAGATGTGGTTCTCTACGATCGGCTGGTTTCACCGGAAGTGATGGAGTTGGTGCGCCGGGATGCAGAGCGAATCTATGTGGGTAAGCGCAAGGCTTTCCACGCGGTGCCACAGGACGATATCAATCAGCTGTTGGTAGATCTGGCCAGCCAAGGTAAAAAGGTTTTGCGGCTTAAGGGAGGCGATCCCTTTATTTTTGGTCGAGGCGGTGAGGAAATAGACAAGTTGTCAGAGGCGGGGATCCCCTTTCAGGTAGTGCCGGGAATCACTGCGGCCTCTGGTTGCGCCAGTTACGCCGGTATCCCACTGACTCACCGGGATCACGCTCAATCTGTGCGCTTTATTACCGGGCACCTGAAAGAGGGTGAGTTGGACCTCCCTTGGCAAGAACTTGCGGGCCCAGCACAAACCCTGGTTTTCTATATGGGGCTTACGGGGTTACAAACTATTTGTGCTGAATTGATTAAACACGGGCTCGATGCGAATACGCCGGCTGCCTTGGTTGAAAAGGGCACTACGCGAGACCAACGAGTAGTTGTCGGTGACTTGAGCAGCTTGCCGGCCCTTGCTGAAAACAGTGAAGTTCGAGCGCCAACACTCACCATCATTGGTGGGGTAGTGAGCTTGCATGAAAAGCTTCAGTGGTATCAGCCAAATCGAGAGGATTAAGGCAGGCACTCAATGACGCCGAGAGTACCTATACTGAAAAGGTACTCTCAGAGTGGTGTTCAATATGCTGCTTGCATTTATTCGCTTTTATTGCACCAATGCTGTGCGCTTTTTTCTCCCACCGGTCCGTGAAATAGCAATTCCTGCACAGCTAGACAGTCACACCCGGCGCTACACCTACCACTACCAGCAAAAGAAGAGCTGGGTGAGAAATCTCTGGATTACATCGGCGGCATTGATGTTGTGCTTTCCCGTGCTGCCTTTCGTTGTGAGTCTTGCCTTCTTCACCACGTTTCTGTCTTTCGCAATTCTCGATGAGACTGCTTGACTTTAGCGTCCCTGCGGTACCTCTAATTTAACGTGAGTCGGTAGCGAGGCTCGCGTTCAACAAATGATGAAGCGTTTCCCTTTACCCAATCCTGATGGCCGTTACCGAAAAATGGTGAGAGTGGATGGGCACTTTGACCTGTTGCCATATGGAAAATACCGTCTGCATCCCGACCCGGTGAAACCACTAAGCGCTGGGATGCGCCATGAGTGGGAGATTGGAAGCGGGGCATATGGGTATCTCCTGCGAGAGGCTCCGCAGGCATTGCCAGGAACCAGTTCAGCGGTGGTATTGCTTTGCCCAGTGGATGCTGGATCTTTGCCGTGTTTTCAGCACCCCAGGATTGACGCTTAAGGGGCTGATTGCTGCGGTTCATTTTTTCCAGTACTTGATCCAGGGCGGCGAGCTTTATCGCGTTCCAGGATTCAAAATCCGGGTTGAGAAGCTGTTTTGGCTCTTGCTGAGCCATTTCCCAAAGTGGGTATTCAAATTGGCGCTTGAGTTGGCCGAAAGAAAACTTAGGCTGATAGCGGCGCATGTAAGTCAAAATGGGCGCTGTCGTAAGCTCCATCAACTTCAGGCGATAGTTGCGAACGATGCGATAGCCTACGGAGTCGATGGCGGCTCGGCCTCCCCAATTTTGAATCTGTGTATATACCTCGCGGTAGTCTTGCTGATCTTCAAGTAAGGTGAGGAGGTGTTGCTGCCACCGCTCGAGAAAAACTGCCTGATCGTCGAGCTGGATATTTAAAAGGTCCTGCTCATTGAATTTTTCTTGAGCGAAAAGCCGTTCGCGAATTTGTTGCTGACGTGCGCCGAGCGCATAGCCGTGGTTGCCCATGAGTTTGAGATAGTCCCCATCAACGATACGAGCGTTGGCACTCCAGATTCGGCCGGACTCCGGGTTATACAGGCGGGGATGCTCCTGGGGGCTTAAATAGCCGTCCCAATAGGCACTACCATCTGCCCAGCTGATTGATCGACTGCCATCAAACCCGACTCGCTTGGGAATAGCGCCAGCCACAGTCCAACCAATATTGCCGTTACTATCGCCAACCACTAGGTTCTGGTGGGGGATGCCTATGGTGGGGCCAAGCTCCAGAGCTTCTTCGGCGGTGCGAACAACTTCCATATCAATCAAGTTCATATTGCCGCCCAGAGTGTCGTGAGCAACCCAGCGGAATGCGAGAGGAACGCCATCGTGGTTTGTACCGATAACGGGACCCCAGATAGTTGTGCGAACTTCTATGGTTTTTGGGTCGCTGCCTTTGACGGCGATAGATTCTGTTTCATAGGCAAAATTCCTCCAGCCTTCAGGCGTTTTATATTGATTGCCGTCTTCGCTGAGTTCCAGTGGAATCAGGTCACTCCAGTCGCCACCGGTGTTGGTAAATCCCCAGGCAACTAATTCGTTGCTTCCGGCAACCATAATTGGGCCGCCTGGAAGGGTTACGCCACGAACAAATCGGTTGGTGCCTGGTATGCTCCAGCCTGCTCGGAACCAGATATTGGGAACACTCAGCCCGAGGTGCATATCGTTGGCAAGAATGGCTCCACCGTGCGCTGTTAAATTACCGCCGACCACCCAGTTATTACTGCCGTAAATTTTGTCATCACTCTCCATCGCCTGATAAACGATAGTGTCCTGTTCATCTAAAAGTGCAGAAATCGGTGTTTCTGGGAGGCTGACCTTTTCTCGTGCGTCTCCAAATAGTGGTGCGTCCCACCGCCCGCCTTGGGGAAAATAGAAAGCGTAGAGATCTGCTGGAAGTAATTCGGCTAAAGCGGTGTCGCGAAGTTCATAACTACCGCGTTCACTTTGTAGCGTCAGGTACATGCTGTAGATAGTTAACAGGCTGTCGGCAGAATTCCAGGGGCGCGGTTCCTGACCCAATAACAAATACTCCCAGGGTTTTGCGGGAAGCTGGTTGAGGCCAAAATTAATACCGTTGATATATTGATCCAGAAGGGCCTTTTGTTCCGCCGGCATCGCAGCAATGTTTCGCTCTGCTCGCTGGCGAAATTGATGCAAACGTACCTTTTGATCGTGTTTTATAGTGGATGCGCCCAGTAATTCTGATAATTCCCCAGCAGAACTTCTCCGCAATAGATCCATTTGAAAAAAACGTTCCTGCGCGTGTAAAAAGCCCAATGCGAAGGCCGAACTGCTTCGGTTTTCAGAATGAATTAATGGCACTCCCTGTGAATCGCGCTCGATAACAACCGGGTCTTTTAATTCACTCGTGGTAATGGTTCCATCGAGAATAGGCAAGCTCTGTCGGAGCCAGATCCAGGAGCCAATTAAAAATATAATTATCAAACCCAATATGCTGATAATTAGTGCTGGCATATACCGCTTGAGAAATGGAAATGTTGTCATTGTGGTGGCCGCAAAATCTCTGAGTTAATGTCGGTAGCACTTTATTGTGCAATTTTAATTTCACTCGCAAAGTTACTAAGCGATACAAAGAGTAACTTTTAGTGACAAAACCCAAGCTTTAAATTATAGGATTTTCCTGTCTTTCACTGCTATTTCTCGAAGAACTGACTGGTCACAAGAAAAAAGTCATCGCAGGGTTTTCAATATGAAAACGCAACCGTAAGATGGCGTGCAATAACAAAAACAACAAGAAATCGAAAACATCAGGCTGTATAACAATAAACGCGAGGACGCGATGATGCACGATGTTGGTAGAGATGTAACAAACCGTAGATTCAATCTTTCCATTCTTTCTGGAACCATTGCTTTCCTCACCGCTGTCGGCTCTCACGTTCACGCTGCGGAAATTGAGGAGGTTGTCGTTACTGCGCAGAAGCGAGCGGAAAACCTACAGGACGTACCTATCGCGATTTCCGCCTTCACCGGGGAAAATATAAAAGAAGCCGGTGTCAAAAATTTGACTGACTTGGGGAAATATACGCCGGGCGTGGAAATGCACAATGATACCGCCCTGCAACCAACGTACAGTATTCGCGGCGTGCAAACTAATGACTGGACCATAGGCTCTGATCCAGCAGTGGCGGTCTATGTGGATGGGGTTTATACCGGCCGCAGTGCAGGTGCCGAGATACCGCTGACCGATATTGAGAGGGTTGAAGTCCTCAAAGGGCCTCAGGGTACACTATTCGGTCGCAATGCCACCGGTGGTGCGATCCACATTATTACCACCAAACCGCAGGCGGATGATTCTACGGAATTAAATCTAACTGCCGGTAATTATGGGCGCCAGTCGTCGGATCTTTTGGTTAATCGCCAGATTAGTGACAACCTGTATGGCCGTTTTTCGGCGTCGACAAATCGTCGCGATCCATTTGCTGATAATTTAGCAAATGGATTCTCTGTAGGGGATCAGGATACTCAGACCTACCGCGCCTCTGTGTTGTGGGAGCCGGCGACGGATACCGAGGTGCTGTGGCGCGCCAATTACGGGGTTATGGATCAAGGCAGCGCTTTGCGAACAACGATAGTGCCCAGTCTTAAAGATGAAACGGATGTTTTTGGCGATTACGCCCTGGATACCCCGACCATTGAGGATCGTGATTCCTTCGGCACATCACTGACAATTACCAAAGATTTCGATAATTTCACGTTTACTTCGATTACAGCCTATAGCGAATTCGATGCCCACCTGCAGCAGGATGAGGATGGTACTGCCAACCCGGACTATATGTTTGGGTCAGCTAATACTGATGATCAAAGCCAGTTCTCTCAAGAATTCCGTCTCAATGGTGCTACAGATACCATCAAATGGACTCTGGGAGCTTCTTACTCCGAAGAAGAGGTGGATCACACCACTTATGCCAATTTCACTACCGGATCGGTGGAATCCTTTGCCGTCTATGAAGGGGTAAAAGCTGCCTATCCAGACCTGACCCAAACCGAGCAAGAGGACTTAGCGGTTATCACCCGTGCGCAGCTACAGCAGGCGGGGTTGGAGGGAATTGCCAGCGCTTCCTTTGTCTATGACCTGATGCTGCAAACAGGCCAGGTGGATGCGTTACTCGCTCAGTTAGGGGCCACTGGTATAACCGGCGATATGCTCTATGCGGAAGATGTAGTCGGACAGATGATGGCGGGCTTCAATCCCTGGATAGCCTCGGATGCACATTGGGGGGAGAGCGTTCGCAACACAGGTGATTACCGTTCCAGTGCTATTTACGGCGACATGACCTGGAGCCTTACCGATAAGATGGACCTGACTGTCGGTGCTCGTTATACCTACGATCAAAAAGATTTCACCATCCAGACGGCTTATGGCAACAGTATTCCTCTGTCACTATCCGGCGGAGATGTGCGCTTGGTTGACGGAGATGGCAACGTAATCGGCACTGTAACCCTGCCTGAGGTCGATTTGGGGTCGCAGTTGTTTGGTATTGTGTTTTTCAACAATGGCCAGCCGGTTTTGGACTCCAAATTGAGTGATAGCTGGAGCGACCTTTCCGGTCGTATAGTGCTGGATTACCGCTGGAATGACGATGTGATGACCTATGTCTCCCTGGCGGATGGTTTTAAAGCTGGTGGATTCAATAGTCTTAATTTTGGTCCCGGGGTTGAGTCGTCTTTTGATCAGGAAGATGTCGTTAACCTGGAGGTTGGTCTTAAGAGCAGCCTGTTCGACAACCGAGTACGCTTGAATACCTCTATTTACACCTACGAATACAACAATTTGCAGGAGCTGGATCTGGTGGGTACTCCTATTCCCAGTTATAACCTGCGGAATTCGGATGCAGAGGGTACTGGGGCGGAGATCGAAGTGCAGTGGGCAGTAACAGAGAGCTTGTTTATTGCCGGTAATTACTCCTACCTGGATACAGAGTTTACTGACTACCAGATCATCGAAGCCATTGGTGAGACTGAAGAGGACTCGAAAGTAGGCCAGTCTCGGGTATCAACGCCAGAGAATAAATTCAACCTAATGGCTGAATACACAGTGGACCTTGCATCTGGCGGGGAGTTTATTTTCCGTGGCGATTATAACTGGACAGATGAGCGAATTGGTTCGATTACTGACCGGACACGTATCGTGGAAGACTATCAGTTGTTCAACCTACGGGCGGCCTGGAACAGCCCTTCAGATAGTTATTCTTTAGCGCTATGGATACAAAATTTGACGGATGAAGAAATTGCTGGCGGTTATGGTGGTACCGGTGCAGCCATTGGTGCCAGTCCCGCTTGGCGCTTTATGCCGAGAATGTACGGTGCGGATTTAACTGTCCGATTTTAATTAACCCATGGGTTAATACGGCACAGGGATGTGCTGTTGTCGACCTTGGGAGGGCATTTAAAGGCCACAGGGGCATTGTGGGATTATTTAGAGCCCCTTATTCCGGCAGTAGCCTATAAAAAACGTTTAGATTGTGAAAATTGCGTCTAAATTTTGAAAGAAATATTACATAAAACAATTTTTGCTCTATTTTATTAAGTTATTCCTGTCAGCATGACGAGAGAGTGGGCCGGTTTATCCGGCCCTTTTTTTTATTGACCCTTCAAGAGAAAAATAAACTGGCGCATATACCCTTCTGTTGAATAGCTAGCCTCTAGGTTTACACCTAAAACTGCGTATGATGATTTCAATAGAGAAGAAATGTGTCGCAGTTGATTACTAATATGGCAATACACGTCGGTGAAGTAACTTTAGAGGAAGTACAACATCAACTTCTCAGTGATTACCAGAAAGTTCGTGCAGAGACAGAGAATCTTGCGTTGCCGTTATCCCCGGAGGATATGCAGCTACAGTCTATGCCGGATGCCAGTCCTACCAAATGGCATTTAGCACATACGAGCTGGTTCTTTGAGACCTTTATCCTTGCCAACCGGTTGCGGGGATATCAAACGTTTAACCCACACTTCAACCACCTGTTCAACTCTTACTACAACAGTTTGGGTACCCCCTTTGCACGCCCTAACAGGGGGCTAATTTCGCGTCCAGATAGTGCCCAGGTTTATGAATATCGAAAGTTTATCGATGACTCCATGCACCGGTTGCTCAGTGAGTACCCGATTCCTGAAAATTTGGCCGCACTGGTCCAGCTGGGGTTGAATCATGAGCAGCAGCACCAGGAATTGATATTGACCGATATCAAGCATGCTCTATCAACTAATCCCATGGCACCAGCTTACCGGGATATGTTTCCTGAAGATGAAGACGGGGCACTGGAGCCACTCCGTTGGTTGAGCATACCCAAGGACTTCTATGGGATTGGGAGTAATGGCGATGCTTTCTGCTTTGATAATGAAGGGCCTGAGCATCAGCAGTTTATCGATGACTTTGTTATTGCCTCCCGACTGGTTACTAATAGGGAGTACCTTGAATTTATAGAGGATGGTGGCTATGAACAGCATCGTCTGTGGCTTTCGGATGGTTGGCTGCATTTGCAGAAAAATCAGCAAAAGCACCCATCCTATTGGCGGTTGAACAGTGATGGTTGGCATCAGTACTCCCTCTATGGGTTGCTACCCTTAAATCCAGCTGAGCCTGTCTGCCATCTTTCTTTCTATGAGGCAGATGCTTTCGCAACCTGGGCTGGAAAACGATTGCCTACTGAATTTGAATGGGAGGCAGCTGCTTGCCATTTACGCCAGCCGAATCAAATGGCATCAGCTAATTTTCTGGAAAAACGTCACTTTAGGCCATTGCAGGCGCAGCGGGGGCAAACGCAGTTCTTAGGGGATTTGTGGGAGTGGACTTCCAGCGCTTACTTACCTTATCGGGGCTTCAGAGCCCGGGAGGATGCAGTAGGGGAGTACAACGGAAAGTTTATGTGTAACCAAAAGGTTCTTCGCGGTGGATCTTTTGCAACCCCGGCTGACCATATTCGGATCAGTTACCGCAACTTCTTTTATCCACACCAGTCGTGGCAATTTACCGGTATCCGTTTGGCAGGAGACTAAATGTGAAAGCAGCCGTATCATCGATGCAGGAAAGTTCACAACAAGACCATGAATTTCTCAGTGATGTGTTACGGGGGTTGGCCGGAGATCAGAAAACACTACCGTGTAAATACCTATACGACGAACTTGGCTCTCAGTTGTTCGAGAAAATATGTGATGTAGATGATTATTATTTAACCCGTACTGAGGCTAAGATATTCAATCAGTATCTACCGGATATTGCTGAGGAAATTGGCCCAGGGGCGTTACTGGTGGAGCCCGGTGCAGGCAACTGCGAAAAAGTAGAGGGCCTACTGCATCTTTTAAAAAGCCCTAGCGGATACTATCCCATCGATATTTCCCCGGAGATTCTCTATCTGGCGGGGCAACGAATTAAAAAAGGCTTACCTCATATTTCTATCTGGCCGGAAGTAGGTGACTTTACTCAAGCCGAAGTATGGGACAATCTGTCGAATATTGAATCAAAAAAACGTGTGGTGTTTTTTCCTGGCTCGACAATTGGAAACTTTGAGCCGGATAGGGCGGAGCAATTGCTGGAGACGTTTGCGGCAAATTTGAGAGCGGGAGACGGCCTGCTTATCGGAACTGATTTAGTTAAAGATTCCGTTGTGCTGGAGAGGGCGTATCACGATAGTGAGCATATTACGGAGCAGTTTAACAAGAACCTCCTGCAACGAATTAACAGTGAGTTGGGAGGCAACTTTGATTTGTCATCTTTCTCTCATCGCGCCTTCTATCAGCCATTGCGACAACGCGTAGAAATGCATTTAGTTAGCCTCCGGGAACAAAGCGTCGCAATCGCTGGGGAACAAATCGTCTTTTCGGAAGGGGAGACTATTCATACCGAGAATAGCCATAAATATAAAGTGAGTAGTTTTAATACCCTGTTGATGAAAGGCGGCTTTAAGCCTGTTCGCCACTGGACTGATTCCTCTGAGTCTTATGCTATTCACTATGCCCAGGCTATCTAGGGAGGTTTTAGCTCTCCTTTTCTCACTGGTGATATTGACCGCACCAGTAAGTTTTGCTGGTACGGAGGAAAAAAAACAGTGGGATGCTGATAGTTTTATTGTGTATAAACACCCGCTTTGCTTTTGTTGTAACAAGTGGGTGGATTATCTACGGGGTAAAGACATTGCTGTATCTACCAGTTCTGAGCTGAATATGGCCAAAATTCGGCAGCAATGGGGTGTTCCTCGGGGGATGGAGGGTTGCCATACGGCGGTGTGGCACAACAAATATGTTTTTGAAGGCCATGTTCCCGTCAAACATATCCTGCAATTTATTTCCTCTCCTCCAGAGGATGGAATCGGTCTATTAGTACCCGGGATGCCCGTTGGTAGCCCAGGAATGGAAGTGGATGGAAAGTTTGAACCTTACAATATTTATCTGCTGCTGGAAGGGGGAGACTATCGCCCCTTTGTCCGAGTCGAGAAGCCCCAGAGTTAGCTCTTTTTTTTAGGTCTGTAGCGAGCTGTACCAAATAATATAGAGATAACTCGCTGCCACACTGATAACACTTACCGGCAACATCAATAAAAAGAACTGCCAGAAGTTAAATGGTTGCACACCAAATTTTTCCGCCTGCTGCAGCACTATTACATTGCTGGCTGCACTGATGATAAAGAGGTTACCGGCAACTGTAGATATGGCTGATAGCATCATAAGTGTTTGGGTATCGTGTTCATGTAGCAGATTCAGGTAGATTTCCACTACGGGAACATTGGAAAACAGTTGGCTGGCAAAAAAACTGACAAAAGTTACAGTTCCGGGTTCAGCCAGATTAATCCCGCTCTCGTGCAAAAAAAACTGTAGTGATCCGGACTTGAGTAGTGAGCCGGTCACTATAAACATGGAAATAAAGAAAAAGAGAGTGGGCCAGTCTACTTCTCTCAGTATTTTTCTTCTTTCATGACTTGCCAGATAAATGGGTGAGCAGGCGACCAAGCCTATTTGACCCAAGGTTGGGTGGTAAATACCTTCTACGTTATGAAGTACACTGCCTAATGCTATTAGAATTACCAGAAGGGCTGCCGACAATAGAGGTGGCCATTTTTGTGCTATCTCATTGTCCTCTCGAGGCTGAATGCCTACATTGTGACTGGGTTCGTCAACTTTAAGAAACCTTTTTAACCAAAGAATCGACAGCAGCATGGTGATTGCTGCCGGGATAAAGATCCACTCGGCAAATACCAGAAACATATTGTCAAACTGCCCTGCGTTGGCAATCAAGATATTTTGTGGGTTGCCGACAGGTGAGATCATGCTGCCGATCGTTACGGTGGCACAAAGTAAAATAAGTAGGGGTACAACACCCCAGTTCATATCCCGAGCCATCAATAGCGCGATGGGTACACCAATCACTGCTGCAGCATCATTGGTGAGAAGGGCTGCGCAGACGGCCATGATCAGGACATAGCTTGCCAGTATGGTATTGGGGTTTTTACGGGAGAGTATTCGCCTGCTGATTTGTGCTGAAATCCCTGTGTCGTATAGAGCGGATGCAATCGAAAATACAGAGAATAAGTAGAGGATTAAATCCCAATCTACAGCAAAGAATGCGTCTTTAAGTGTGATTTGCCTCAAGGCCAAAAGTGCTACTGCGCCAAGGGTCATGATGTGCCAGATACGAACGGCAGACGGTAGCCATTGGCGCACGGCTATTAGGATAAAGATGATTGCCGAGACGGTTAAGCTGATAGACATCTATCGTTATCCGAGTGTCGCTAGTCCCAACTGCTACTCTGGTTTTCAGCGTTGCTATTTTTCTGAGGCTCTATCCAGTGCAGCAGAGTGCCAACAAGGCCATTCATAAGAGTTTAAACAAACCTCTTCTCTTTACGAATTTCTTTGCTGGAGATGTGGTTGCGGGTTTGGGACCATACCTGGCTATTTACCTGCTCTCAGCCATGCACTGGAAGCCGGGAGATATTGGGGTTGTCCTGGCAATTGGCGGGGTAACCACTGTACTGCTGCAGACACCTGCTGGCGCATTTATCGATAGTACTCGCTTTAAGAGAGGGCTTATTGCCACTTGCGGGATCATTATCGGTATTGTTTCTATCACTATTGTGGAATTTACCAGCCACAAGCCATTGATTTATCTCTCCCAGGTTTTGATGGGAGGCGCAATTGCCTTCGTGGCTCCTTCTATTGCGGCAATCACACTCGGGGTTACCAGCGATAAAAATTTTACCTATCAAACCAGTGCCAACCAGGCCTCCAATCATGCGGGCAATGTCTTTGCTGCTGGGCTTGCAGCGATTCTTGCCCTGACTATTTCCGGGCAGGGGGTGTTCTGGTTGATGGCGGTTATGGGTGCCCTTATGGCGATCTCGGTAGCCTTTATTCCGGGAAAATCTATCGATCATATCCGTGCTCGGGGCGGAGAGCACAAGGATCTAGAGGGCAAAGCGCAGCCGTCAGGCTTCAAGTCACTGCTATCTGACCGGCGCCTGGTCGCTTTGGCTGTCAGCGTGTTTCTATTCCACTTTGGCAATGCTGCGATGTTGCCCTTGGTGAGTCAGAAACTGTCGATTAACTCGAATGCTGATATAGCTATTGCCTTTACGTCAGCTTGTATCATCGCCGCCCAGTTTATGATGATGCTGATGTCCTTTCTGTGTGCGGCCAAAGCGGATACCTGGGGGCGCAAGCTAATCTTCCTTATCGGTTTTTTTATCAATCCGGTACGGGCGCTGTTGTTTATGTCTACGGACAATCCGTACTTCCTGGTAGCAATTCAATCCCTGGATGGCGTGGCTAATGGTATATTTGGCGTCATTATTATTTTAATGTGTGCCGACCTGACACGTGGTACGGGCCGTTTCAATGTTACTCAGGGCGCTATGGCCGCCTTGGTGGGAATTGGTTCGGCATGTAGTAATTTTTCTGCGGAATATATTGTTCAGTATTTTGGCTATGGCGTTGCTTTTCTTACTTTGGGAGCTATTGCTCTGATCGCCGGTACATTTTTTCTGATTTTTGTCCCAGAAACGAAAGGGGCAACAATCCCTAAACCATCAGCAGGAAACTGATAGCCCCGGTTGTTTCGACTATTGATAGAAATCTATGGTTAATTCTTTTTCTCCAGCCCGAGGCCTTGGCAATCGACATATTCAGACCGTATTCAGTCGTTTTCACCGCGCCACCCCCTGGATTGAGACAGATTGCCGCTGGTACGAAACGCCTGATGGCGATCGCCTTTCTTTGCATTTTCCCAGGCCGCTACGCAATGATCCCGATTATCCTCTGGTATTGATACTTCACGGTTTGGGTGGTTCGGTTGAGTCGCCCTATGTGCAGGGGCTGATGGAAACTCTTCTGGCATACCATTACCAGGTCGCTGTAATGCATTTTCGAGGTTGTGGTGGTGTGCCTAACAAGTTGCCGAGGGCCTATCACAGTGGTGACACTGAAGATCCTCGCTGGCTGGTTAGTGAACTTAAGAAACAGTTTCCATTAATGACGATTGCCGTGGTTGGCTTCTCATTGGGCGGAAATGTTGTTCTGAAAATGTTAGGTGAAGATGGTGGCCGCGGGCAGGTAGCCGCTGGGATTGCTGTTTCGGCGCCAATGGACCTCCATGCCTGTAGTCGCTACATCAACACTGGTATATCCCACCTTTATGAGCGCCACCTGATTAGCGGGCTTCGTTTGAGCCTGCTTCATAAGGCGAAAGACCCACAGTTGGCTGCGGCCTTACCCGATCTCAATTGCAGTGAGGACTTTGTCGATTTCAGGCATTTCGACAATGCTTTCACTGCGCCGTTACATGGTTTTCGTGATGTGGATGAGTATTACACTCAGGCATCCAGCAAGCCTTTACTCAAAGATATTCGCACGCCGACTTTGATTATCAACGCCGTTGATGATCCTTTTATTTGTCCATCAGCGATCCCCGTAACCAGCGAAGTTAGTTCTGCTGTCGATTTGGCGGTGAGTGATCGAGGGGGGCATGTAGGGTTTATAGATGGGACGGTATGGAGCCCCAGTTATTGGTTGGAGAAAAAAATACCCTACTTTTTGGGGGCAGTCGTTGGGATTCCAAAGGGAGCCCGTTAGGGGGCTCCCATTTCCAGGCTCAGGGTTAACAGCACTGGGTACTCGATTGATCCGCTTCGGGAGTGTCGCTGGCAAATGGCATTTCCTTGCCGCAGCCGGGAAACAGGCCAAAGTGCCGTGAAAAATCGCCAATAAACTCGAAGTGGGGTGCGAGACGGGTCTCTGCGAGCATTCTCCAAGTATTACCGCACACAGGGAATACTCGTCCGGTCTCAATAATGTGGTGTCCATCGAGAACGAATTGATCGGCAGAGCCCGGTAGTGTGCCTTTGTAAATCACTGCTTGGCCGTAATCCTCACAGTCTTTTTCCAGTTGCGCTAATTTGAACAATCGATAAGTGGCGGAAAAAAATCGAATTGATCCACAGCGCTGGGCCAGGGTTGGGTTGGTGATAAGTAATGGCCGGCTCTCCACCAGGCGTGGATCGCGGAAGCCGCTGCCCTGAGCAATTTCCAGGAAGTCATTCCAGTAGAGTGCGCCCCCAAGACACTCGCCAAACAGCTCGGGGTCAGAGCTAATTGCGGGGGGAATGCGACGGTCGGCATAGACATCGGAGAAGTAAAATTCTCCCCCTTGTTTCAGCAGCCGGAACAAGCCTTTGAGTACAGCATCTTTGTCTGTGGAAAGGTTAACCACACAATTGGAAATGATCACATCAAAGCTTTCAGGCTCTAATTCCAGTTCCTCCAGCTTTTCGATGTAGCCGTGCAGGAAGCGGACATTGTCATAGCCAAACTTGTCGGCGTGATGGGCTTGGTGCTGCCTGGCCACAGCCAACTGCTCTTCCGTCATATCGACACCTACTACTTCACCTTTTGGGCCTACCAACTGGGAGAGCAAGTAAATATCCCGGCCTGAGCCACAGCCAAGATCCAGTACCCGGCAGCCTTCCAAAAGTGGAGGGCAGACAAGTCCGCAGCCGTAATAGCGGGATAGGACATCGGGATGAATATTGGACAGCAATGGTTTTAGCCACTCTGGCATATCGCTGGGATCACAACAGGCATTGGTCTTCAGGTCTGAAGAGTTCTTTAGTTGGCGTCCGTAGTAGTCCTGTACTAAATCGTGCATTGGCTCTTTACCTATTGCGGGGGTTAACCAAAAAGGCGCAGTTGCGCCGGTATTGGCGCTCTTTGTAATTTTGCTGAGGAAGTGTAACAAGTCTGCGGTTCCCGCGACTAAAAACCAGAGGAATCAGGGAAGAGTTGAGGAGTTAGAGGTTCTTCTGGCCAAAGGTTTCCGCTTTCGAAACTGATGCAGAGCTCTATACTGGCATGATATTTCACTCATTCTGACTCGAGAGGCGGGGAAAAGCAGAAAAGTCTCAATTGGCACAAAAATACCAGCATGATGCACTAGATATTTCAGAATCAGCAAAATTGCCTTTTGGCGCCAGTGGGAATTGGTTTGTAGAGAATCGCATTATTTTCGTTAATATCGACTCTCTCCGCTTCGATATTATGAGGGAACGTAATTGAGCGATCACCTAGCTCCCAGTGCTTCGACAGAGTCCGCCGAGGATTCCTTACAGAATTCGCAGTTCCTGGTGGATTTGCGCCAGCAGATGCTGCGTTTTGCCAGTTTGCAGTTGCAGGATACACAGCTGGCTGAGGATGCTGTTCAGGAAGCATTGATGGGTGCCCTAAAAAACTCGCGCAGCTTTTCCGGTCGCTCGGCTTTGAAGACCTGGGTCTTCGCCATTCTCAAGAACAAGATTGCCGACATATTGCGACAGAGACAGCGCTTCGTGGATGCGGATCAATTGGTTCGTGGGGATAGGGAAGAATATGATCACGATGAGCTGTTTGATCAGACGGGACACTGGCAGAAGGATGAAAAGCCCAAGCGCTGGGCTGATCCTGAGTCGGCAATCCACGACAAGCATTTCTGGCGGATCTTCGAGGCCTGTCTCAGCCATCTTCCCTCGCGCCAAGCGCAGATCTTTATGATGAGGGAATTTATTGAGCTGGAAAGCCATGAAATCTGTGCTGCCATGGAGATTACCGTTAGCAACTTAAATGTCACATTGCACAGGGCGCGCCTTCGCTTGCGCGAGTGTCTGGAAGATAACTGGTTTGGTGTGGAGAAGTGACAATGATGAAGACCTGCCGGGAAGCCACGAGGCTGATGTCTGAGTCCCAGGAGAGGGACCTGCTCATTTCCGAGAAGGCGAGCCTGAAGTTACATCTGGCGGTTTGCACACCTTGCCGCAATTTCGGCAAGCAGATGAAGACCCTCAGGCATATCACCAAATCTTATGCTCAGGGTGGCCCCGAGAAAGCTGACAACGAAAAATAGCATTTAGCACTTGGGGCCACTTATCCAATATTGGCGTTCCTAGCGGGGAGGGCGAACCGGGCGGTAGGCGATATGGCCACCGACAAAGTGCGGTTCATACCAGTAGGACCCGCAGTGCTCATAGGTAACGTTACCAACAGTTACTGCAACACAGCTGCGAGGCAACGTATATAACCACCCGCCGACACCTACGGCTGCTGCCGTACCCCAAAATGCTGGTCCCGGGTAGGGCCAGTAGTGGGGGCGCCAAGGGGGCGGTGGGTAGGGTGGATGATGGGGGTGAAATGGGGGGTGATTGGGAAAGCGCCTTGCAAACTCCCCCGGGGCATAGCCACCGTGGAAGCCTCCACCCATCGGACGCATCCCATTAAAATGTCCCCCAATATTGAAATGAGCCCCACCACCACCAAACCGACCAAAGGCTTCGGCTGAGGGACTGGCCAATGCAGTCAGTAGTGCCCCCGTGACCAGGGCAGGCACAACCAGTTGTGCAAGGAAACCCGTCTTTTGACCGTTGCGATGCATCATGGTGTGGCCTCCTTATTGGGTTCCGCCTTCTTAAACTGGATCTGCTTGAGCTTGTCGGTGGAAGGGGTAAATTGCCCGGCGGCACCAGGTTTGGCTTCCATCCATTTCAAGGTGGCAATAAAGCGCGGCTTGGCGGGGTCGCGGGTATTCACTGTTGAAATACGCAGGGGCAGGGGCTTGTCACCAGCCTTGATCCAGATTTCCCAGTCCAGGTTTTCAGAGCGAAATGCCCAGTGCTCGGTTTTTTGGCCGTCAACCATAGGCCGGTTTACCAGAAAGCCTTCTTTGATACCGGACCAAACATTTTCCTTCCTTCCCCATTCGAGGAGGTCGGCAAAAGGAATCTCAATGCCGTAATCCTTGGCGGCTTTGGTCAAAACTTCCGCTGTAGGCTGGGGTGCTTCCATTTCTGCGAAATAACCATCGCGGGGAGCAATCACGGTGAACTTGTCGCCATTGTGAATAAATTGACGGGTAATAGAATCTGTTTTCAGGTCTACACGCAGTTGCTTTGGTGGCATTGCCATATATTTGACGGTACCGCCAATCAGGAGCTTTTCCTGATTTTCCAGAACGACTTCTGTGAATATATCGGCGTTAAACATCATCATTTTGAGGCTGGCGAGGTAGTCACCCATTCGTTTCAAGGTTGCCATCGCCTTGGGGTCTAGGGGCTCGTTTGATTCCATGGCCCCCATTTGGCCTTGAGGAGGTTTGCCTTGCTGCATTTGCCCTGGTGGCTGGGGGGGATTGCTGTCATCGGTCGATTGAGTGGGGTGCCCTGGTGGCGGGGTTTGGCCTTGGGAGCCAGTGCTATCGGGTTGCGGGGGTGGAGTCGGGTTTTGAGCGACAATCGCAGGGGCTAATGCCACCGTCGCTGCAAGAATCAGCGCCCTAGCCAAGCCACCAAAGGGTTGAAAAGCAAGCATTTACCGGTACCTCCCAATACATAGCCATAGTTGTGGCATCTGAATCAGTGTAGAGGAGAACCTTCGCGCCTGCTGTTGCGTCAAATCGAGTATTGAAACGAGACTGGCTATCCAGAATTGCTGGTCAATAAGCTGTTGTTTTACAAAACTTTTGCCGTATTCAATTGAGGCTCTGGGTTATGTTTGCTAGAGTCGGTCCATTATTGATACTAGCCTGCTCCTATGAATGTGGTTCGTCTGTCATTTTTACTGATTGCGCTGCTGATTTTCCAGACAGCTGGCGCCTTCTATGACAGTCATGATGAGCTAGAAGATATCACCATCCACTTCTCTTCAAATCATATTGATCAACTCCCGGGGGTAGCTCCTACTGACGAGCCTGATGGGGGTTCCGTCACTTTCTCGCTGCCTTCCTCCGGTGAAGAGCAATCTACACCGACGTTGGATTTCTGTAATCACTGTTGCCATTGTCACGGAATTAATGCAACCGGGCTTTTGGGGCAGTCTTATCAACCTCTTCTTCGGGGCACTATCAGTTACAGTGACACAATTAGTGCAGCTGTGCCCTCAGGTTATTTTTCTCCACTTTTACGCCCACCTATAACCCAAGTCTGATTAGTTAAATACTGCGTGTGCCGCTATAGAAGTATGTAGCTTTTGCTCGCACACGATGATCGAGTTGTGACTTGGGAGAATTCCATGGATTTTTTTTCCACGCTCTCGCTGAGCGTGATTGGTCGTACATCCTTTAGATTTTTGTTGACGACCGCTCTACTTATGTCTGCGCAAGCTACCTCTGCGCAGAGGGGAGAAGTATTGACGTTGCCAGAGGCAATACAGAAAACTCTGGCACAAAATCCCCAGATTGCAGTTTTTCCACTCCAGCAATGGGCATTGGATGGTGCTGAGTTCACAGCCGGCCTACGTCCTGCATGGGATTTTGGTTTCGAAGCTGAGTATGCGGTATACGGAGATGATGGTTCATCAAGCTCAAGCTCAAGCTCAGGCTCCCCCGGCCGGCCCGGTCCGCCAAGTGACGACGATGATGATGATGACAAGGAACTTGAGCTGACTGCTTCTTTGTCATCAGTTATTGAGTTGGGGGGCAAACGCCAGGCTCGAATCGATGTTGTCAATGCTCAGCGGGACCTCTTAATTGCCGATGAGCAAGCGACAGCACTGGATGTCTTGGCCGAGGTGGTTCGTGGCTATGCGCAAGTACTCGCTGCCGCAGAATTACTGATTCTGGAAAAAGAGAAGGTCTCGCTGGCGCAAGAAGCGTTGGACGCTGTAACTACAAGGGTCAATGCTGCTGCGTCCCCCATAGCTGAACGCATGCGGGCTGAGTCTGCACTGGCGAATGCCATTTTGGCCGCCGAGGCACAGGAGCGAATGCTGAGCTACTACAAGTACGCACTATCCGCGCTGTGGGGGCAACCTACCCAGGACTTTGCAGTTGACTCCAGCGTGCTCTTCCGATTTGAGCCAAATGCCAGCTTTGATGTTCTGTACGAGCGGGCTCAGGAAAACCCTTCTATTGCCCGTTTTGCCTCTGAAGAGCGCTTGCGCGCATCTCACCTGCATCTGACACAAGCGAAGTCGACACCTGATATTGGTTGGTATGCAGGCTATCGGAACGACAAAGAAGATGATGAGAATGCTGTTGTTGTTGGCTTTAACGTGCCGCTTTTTACCGGGCGACGTAACCGGGGTAAAGAGATTTCTGCAATGGCTGAGCTGGAACAGGTTCAGTTGGATAGAGAGGCGGCATTGCTGAAGCTCTATCCCCAGCTTTTCTTGGCGGTAACGAGCCGTGAACAAGCGCTGGCCATTGTTGACGAAATGCAAAATACCGTTATTCCCACATTGCGTAAGGCGCTTTCTGAGGTTGACCGGGCCTATCGCCGGGGGCGCTATTCCTATGTTGAGTTGATCTCTGCCCGCGAGGAATTGCTCGATGCTGAGCGCTCGAGAATTGTGGCGGCACGCTCTGTTCATGTGTATGGAGCGGAAATTGAGAGGTTAACTGCCCGGCCATTGGGTGTCGTGGTTGTCGAGAGCAGTAGATGAAGTTGAGTTTAAAAATGAGCAGATTAAATAGAACTTTTAAGCTAGCGATGCTGTTCCTAATCCTTTTGGTACCTCAAGGGTGGGTGGCAAATTTTAGTTATGCCAGTGGCTCCCACGGTGGAGAGCATCATCAAGAAGAAAGTAAAGGGCCACATGGGGGCCGCCTCTTAGAGCAGGGGGATCTTGTGGTTGAGCTGGCTCTGGTAGAGCGGAGTGGTAAGGCTGAGTTTCGCGCATGGATTCAGGAAGACGGAAAAGCGCTGGACAATGCAGAATTGACCCTAACTCTGGTTCGACTTGGGGGTGAATCGCAACATATTGCCTTATACCGTGATGCAAATATTGATTACTGGCGCAGCCAAGAACATCTGGCTGAACCCCATTCATTCGACATTGAGCTCTCTTTGATTCACAAGCGAGGCCGTGCCAAATGGCAGTTTGAATCACATGAAGGAAGAGTAAAGATAGATGAAAGCACGGCGGAAAAGGCCGGCATTAAAACTGCGATAGCCGCACCGGGAGTTATTCAAGAGCGTATTACCCTTTACGGTAAAACTACTATCGATCATCGCAGCCTCAGTCATGTTCGTGCTCGTTATCCAGGCACCGTTGTCACGATTGAGAAAGCGTTGGGAGATTCAATACAGAAAGGAGAAAAGCTTGCAACAATTGAGTCCAATGACAGCTTGCAAACTTACTCCTTGATAGCGCCTATCAGCGGTCAGATTATCGATAAGCAGGCCAGTCGAGGGGAGTTTAGCGGTGACCGGGTACTGTTTACGATTGCGAACTACAAGCAAATATGGGCAGAGCTTCAAGTATTCCCCACTCGCCGGGGACAAATTGCTCGCGGACAAAAAGTTTCTATTACCGCCGATGGGCTCTCATTTGATTCGACAATTGTCAGCTTGGCACCGGGGGGCAATGGCACGCCTTTCGCAATAGCCCGCGCGATGATTGAGAATCCAGAGGAAATTTGGACAACAGACCTGATGGTTCAAGCTGATGTTGTCACCAATGAGAGTCCCGCGCCTTTAGTGGTGGAAAATCAAGCGCTACAACCCTTCCGCAATTGGACCGTTGTGTTTGTAAAAGTAGGGGATGCTTATGAGATTCGCCCACTGGAACTTGGGCGGACCGATGGCAGGGTTACAGAGGTATTAAGTGGACTCAACTCTGGAGACCGCTACGTCACTGAAAACAGTTACTTAATCAAGGCGGATATAGAGAAATCCGGCGCTGCTCACCACCATTAATTGAGGCCAGAAGATGATTGAAAGCATCCTGCGCTTCTCCATTGAGCGGCGTTATTTCGTATTGTCCCTAATTTTTATTCTGGTGGGGCTAGGGGTTTGGAGTTACCAGAAACTCCCTATTGATGCGGTCCCCGATATCACCAATGTTCAGGTGCAGATTAATACTGAAGCACCTGGTTACTCGCCTTTAGAAGCTGAACAGAGAATCACCTATCCGGTAGAGGCGGCACTTGCCGGACTTCCCAACTTGGAGTACACCCGTTCAATTTCGCGCTACGGGCTATCCCAAGTGACTGTGGTTTTCAAAGAGGGGACAGATCTCTATTTTGCGCGAAACTTAATAAACAGTCGCCTGGGTACCATCGAGAGCAATCTGCCCCCGGGGTTGGAGCCGGAAATGGGGCCCATTGCCACCGGGCTCGGTGAGATCTTTATGTATACCGTGGAGGCTCTGCCCGGAGCAACCCAGCCCAATGGTCAGCCCTACGACGCCACGGCACTGCGGGAGATTCAGGATTGGATTATTAAACCGCAATTGTCTCTCGTTCCGGGGGTTACGGAACTAAATACTATCGGTGGCTATAACAAGCAGTATCACGTAACACCGGACCCCCGCCAGATGCTTAACTTCGGCGTATCGATGGAGGACATTGCCGAGGCTTTGCGTCGCAACAACGAAAGTCGAGGTGCTGGCTATCTGGAAAATAATGGACGCCAACTGTTAGTGCGTTCACCGGGACAACTACAGAATATCGGAGAAATTGAAGACGTAGTAATTACCAGCCGATCCGGGGTGCCGGTTAAAATTTCTGATGTTGCTGAAGTGGCTATTGGTAAAGAGCTGCGTACCGGTGCTGCTACGCGAGACGGTGAAGAAACCGTATTGGGTACCGCTATGATGCTGGTGGGGGAAAACTCCCGCGAGGTGGCGCGCAATGTGGCGGAAGCTTTGGAGCAAGTAAAATCCACTGTACCTGAAGGTGTAAAGGTGGAAGCGGTTTACGATCGCACGACGCTCGTGGACAAAGCCATCGCTACAGTACAGAAAAACCTTATTGAAGGTGCGTTGCTGGTAGTCGTCGTGCTGTTCTTGCTGCTTGGAAATATTCGGGCTGCCTTTATTACGGCTGCTGTGATTCCGCTGTCCATGCTTGCCACTATATTTGGTATGGTGCAAACCGGTGTTTCTGCCAATCTGATGAGTCTCGGTGCGCTCGATTTCGGCCTGATTGTCGATGGGGCTGTAATTATCGTAGAAAATGCGATTCGCAGGCTCGCCGAAGCCCAACAGCGCAAGGGCGCTAAGTTACCTCTGCAAGAGCGACTGGAGCTGGTATTCCAGGCCACCAATGAAGTGATTCGCCCGAGCCTTTTTGGAGTGTTGATTATCACGGTGGTGTATATTCCTTTGTTCACACTGACTGGTGTCGAAGGAAAGATGTTTCACCCTATGGCCGCTACTGTGGTTATGGCGTTATTGGCTGCATTGGTTCTTTCTCTCACCGTAGTACCTGCAGCGGTTGCTGTTTTTCTCACCGGGAAAGTCAGTGAAAAAGAAAATAAGGTGATTGTTGCTACTAAGTCACTGTACAAGCCGCTTTTAATTGCCGCAATGAAAGTGCGTTGGCTGGTACTATCAGGGGCTCTTGCTTTAGTCCTGTTTTGCAGTTGGCTAGCTACGACTCTCGGTTCTGAGTTTATCCCCCAGCTTAATGAGGGCGATATTGCACTACACGCTTTACGTATTCCGGGGACTGGCCTCGAGCAGTCGGTGGAAATGCAGCGTCTACTAGAGCAGCGCATTAAGGAGTTCCCCCAGGTAGACAAGGTATTTGCAAAAATTGGTACTCCAGAGGTAGCTACAGATCCAATGCCTCCGAATGTGGCTGATAACTTTGTGACCCTAAAATCCAGAAATCAATGGCCCGATCCAAAACTGCCTCAGGAGCAATTGGTGGCAGAAATCGAAGCAGCCGTTCGAGAGCTTCCAGGTAACAACTACGAATTTACCCAGCCAATCCAGATGCGTTTCAACGAGTTGATTTCTGGTGTGCGTGCAGATCTGGGCATCAAAGTATTTGGTGATGACCTGGACCAGCTTGTCGCTTCGTCTAATCAAATCCTGGGTGTGTTAAATGGGATTGAGGGTGTAGCCGATGCTCGAGTAGAGCAGGTTGAAGGTCTGCCAGTTCTCTCTGTAGTCCCCAAGCGTATAGCGCTCGCCCGCTATGGTATCGACCTGAAAACCCTACAGGACTTGGTATCAACCGCAATTGGAGGGGAATCTGCAGGGCTGATTTATGAGGGTGACCGCCGCTTCCAATTGGTAGTAAGGCTGCCGGAAGGGCTGCGCCGGGACTATGAAAATCTTGGTGACTTACCTGTACCTTTACCCGCTGGTAGCCCGCTAGGTAGCTATGTGCCTTTGTCTGAAGTAGCCAATCTTGAAATGACACCGGCTCCCAATCAAGTCAGTCGTGAAAATGGCAAGCGCCGTGTAGTGGTAACCGCGAATGTACGCGATCGCGATTTAGGATCTTTTGTGGAGGAGGCAAAAGCCCGAATCCAACAACAGGTGTCTTTGCCTGCCGGTTACTGGTTGGTATATGGAGGTACATTTGAACAACTGGAATCTGCAAGTACGCGTCTTTCTATCGTTGTCCCGCTGACGCTTTTGGTAATCCTCGGTCTTCTGGTAATGGCTTTCGGCTCATTCAAAGATGCCTTGATCATTTTTACAGGAGTTCCCTTAGCGTTAACTGGCGGGGTGCTAGCTCTATGGCTGCGCGGTATGCCTCTATCGATTTCTGCAGGGGTTGGGTTTATTGCCCTTTCTGGTGTTGCGGTTTTAAACGGCCTGGTAATGCTGTCATTTATTCGTCAGCTGCGGCAACAGGGCGGTGAGCTTTTGGTTTCGATTATTGACGGAGCAATGATTCGTCTTCGTCCTGTACTGATGACCGCTCTGGTCGCCAGCTTGGGGTTCGTGCCTATGGCATTGAATGTGGGTACCGGCGCAGAGGTACAAAGGCCCCTGGCCACGGTTGTGATTGGGGGGATTATTTCTTCCACACTTCTAACTCTGTTTGTACTTCCGTTACTTTATCGGATTGTGCATGGCAGGGGAGGAGACGAGATGGCTAAAAACTCTATTAAGTAGATGTTTCTGCCTACTTCACCTCACAAAAGAGGTGAAGTAGGTGTAGAACCAATGAGGCAAGATTCAGTTAATTTATTGACTCCTAGTGACGCTCTAAACAAAAGGTATGAGTGCAGGTCGTTCGGCTTCCTAATAAACTCCCCTATGAGTCTGTAAGATAATCTTAGTGTTTAATATACAGACTGCGTATGGTTTAAATGCATTGCTTTTATGGCGCTGTGTTTTTGTGAGTGGTACATGCCGAAAGTGACTCGATAGCTTGAGACGTCTAGTTTATGTGCAGCTGATTCATATCAAATTCTTTAGAGTGTTGATATATTTTTCAGTAAAATTTAAAGCGTTATTTCTTTTTGTCAGTGGGTCACAATATGAAAAGACAAAAACGGAACTTTTTTCTGTTGAATAAGTGCTCAATGATATTGGATGGGCGCCGTGAGTTTGGAGTGAGGTACCTATGATAGGTTCAAAAAAATTCATGTGCACACCCAGGGATTCCAGGTTACCCAAGTTGGATACGCATAATCCTTCAAGAAAGTAGGGATTGTTGGTTTCGTATTTTTCAACCCACTCAATAATATTCCCTAAATCATAGTTCTTGTGAAAGTTAAACTTACAATATTCGCCGGACACTGCCTGCCGATCAAGTTCAATCTGTAAGTGCTTTGCCAGCTCCCAGGTGTTCTCGATATCGATATCTGGTGTAACCTCAAGAGTGGTAACTGCAGAAAAGGTACCAATAACGCTTAACTCGATTCCGGTGCCGCATAGGTCGCGGACATCCATGGGTAATAAGATTTTGATCCATTCTCTGTGATTTGGCAGTATGTTTGATGCCTGGATGGCAATAGCACAAAAAAGCGCACTAGGTCTTACTTTGTGTTTTCTGCCAATAGCTGCAACGTGAGAGAGTTCCTCCATAGGAAATTTGCGATATAAAATATGGCCCTCCCGTTCAGTAACAAAAGCGGCTTCTTCTACTGGCCATTTAAATAAATTTTCTTTAATTCCAGATGTTTGCTGGTTGGAGAAATGCTTGCTTGAATCAAAGTAGGTCTCAACAGGGTCGTATAACGGCTGTCTATCTAACCTGAATCTTCCTTGATCCAAAAAATACAAATCTAAAATGTAGAATATGATCCCGGCAGACCGGCCGTCCAATGCAGCATGATTGCTGACCATAGATATGTAGTCGACTTTACCGAGTGAATTTAGATAGAAGGAAAGAGTATATGTACATGCTTCAACGTTGAGTCCTGTTTTACCTCTGCGAGTATATTCGTATTCAATATTAATGGGTTTTGAAAGCCCTCTTATCTCTAAAGGGACATCATCAAAGGGTACGTCGCAATACCAGCGCAGTTGCTCACCTGACTCAACACGAGCCTGTAGAAGGGGGTAAATTTTATGGATTAAAGAAAAGGCAGTTTTAAGTTGCTCAACACTCAGTGGAATTAGAACTTTATAAAAGGAAACCAGCAAGGTTCCCCCGCAAGTTCTCCTGGCTAGCTCGGTAAATAATGCTTCTTCAGGCCCCAGCACCCTGGAGAACTCTCGGCTGGACATAGGTGCTCTTTCCAAGAACAGATTGACTTAATGTCAAACTTAATAAAATAGAAGTTAAGATGCAAAGATATTGATACCTAAATATTGCTTGCTTATCTATATATACATGTTCGGAATACATAAGTGTTGGCTAAGATTTGTCGTGGCTTGATCTAATGTTGACTGGTTTGAGGTGCATTACTTGAGTGGGGGTATGGGGCAATAGCTCCTTTGGAATACATGTATGCCTTTCAATAAAGCTAGTAACGTCGCCTCCTTTTGGCAGGTTACATTAAAAATCAAGTACTGAATTTTATATGGTTTATTGGCTTAAGGTTGATGTTTGGTGGAATCTGTGAGATGTATATGATATGACTGACTGTACTTGGTTGGCGTTGCCAATATTTCCTTGCATTGATTTTTGGTGGTCACTTGTAGTGACCAATTGATTCTTTATTGGAGAATCGTACATAAGGTGAAATTGTTTGGGGGGTGGCCTTGGCTGATTAGGGAGTAATGGGCGCCTTTGCTTTACTTTTGCTTTTGTTCGTTTTTTAAGTCAAGGGTTAGTTCTCAGGTTCTAAAAGCCTCTTGATAGTGTTAATGAATTTTTCTGCAAAATTCAAAACGCTATCTCGTTTTGTGAGTGGATCACAGTACGAAAATATAAATACTGAATTACGTACCGTTGAATAGGTTAGTAGTGAGATAGGGTGAGCCCCATGTGTTTGAAATGGAATTGCCGTGATGATTTCAAAGTACTTCATTGCCGTGCCAAGCGCTTTCATGCTGCCTACATTAGATATACACATTCCTTCAGAAAAGACAGATTTCTTTTCCTCATAATCCTGAGCCCATTCAATAATATCCTCGAGTTTATATTTCTTGGGAAACATGAACTTGAATGGTTCTCCTTCTTCCGCCTGTTTATCAAGCTCAATCTGTAAGTGGCGCGCTAGTTGCCAAGTATCTTCTATGTCTATATTGGGCATGATTTCAAGAGTGGTTGCTGATGAAAAAGCACCTACTGCACTTAATCCAATTTCAGTGCCGCAGAGTTCACGAACATCCATGGGTAGTAAAATTTTTATCCAATCTTTATGGTTGGGTAATATTTTGGATGCTTGAATCGCAATGGCGCAAAACAGGGCGCTTGGCCTTACCTTGTGACTTTTCCCTATTTTTACCAGTTGTGAGATTTCTGCAATCGGAAATTGCCGATATATAGCATGACCTTCACGTTCTGATACAAAAGCAGGTTCCTCTACGGGCCAATTAAAAAGTTCATCTTTTTGAGAAGATGGTTTTTCATGGGCAAAGTATTTAGAGGAGCTAAAGTAGCTTTCGACAGCTTCATAAAGTGGTTGTCCGCCCAACCTGAATGTTCCTACATCTTTAAAGAATATGTCCAAAATACAGAATAAAGTCATCACTGATCGGCCATCCAAAGCTGCGTGGCTGCTGACTAGTGAGATCCATTCAACTTCGTCATGGGAATTAATATAGAAAGAAAGTGTATATGTGCATTTTTCAACATCAAGGCCCGTCTTACCCCGACGATTGAATTCAGCCTCGAAATCAAGAGGCTCCTTCAATTTTCGAATCTCAATTGGAATTGACTCGAATGGTACGTCGCAGCGCCATCGAAGCTTGTTGCCGGACTCAACTCTTGCCTGTAAAAGTGGGTAGATTTTATGTGCCGATGCGAAACCACTTATCAATTTTTCAACGCTAAGAGGAGTGAGTACTTTGATAAAGGAGATTACTAATGTCCCCCCGCAAGTTCGCCTTGCCAACTCGGTGAACATAGCCTCCTCTGCACCTAATACTCTGGAGAGCTCTGTAGCCGGCACAAAGTACCTCCTTTTTAAAGCCCATCCATATCATGTAAAGTAACTTGAATAGGCTTGAATCGCAAAAAACAATTGCTTAAAGATAAATGGCTGTAGATTTGATTTTGGATACTTTGTTGCAGAAGAGTAGTTAAGTGATGGTAAGTTGTACTAACAATGGTTTTATTGGTGCGGATTTTATTTAAGGGTTTTTCCAGGAAAATTGTTGTTTATTGGTCTGTAGCGGTTTTAGTGAAGTTCTTTACATTTGCTTTTACCCTACTGGGGGGAAGTAGACTTACAGTTGGGTTTTGGACAGTAGCTTTGTGGCCAGCATGTTGTAGTTGATGTAAGCTGTGGGTGAGTGCTCTTAGTAGGGGGGGTATATTTGCTTATCCATTGGTTGCCCCTTGCTGAGTAAGATAATTTGCACATCTTATATAATTTATTCTGACTGGGCTTTTAAAATATGCCGGAACAACTCTTTACACTTTTACCTTTTTGGCCTGCGATACTTGGAGCTGTAGTACTTTTTTTGCTAGCTAAATCCATCGTGATAGTGGAGCCAAAGCAGTACCACTTCGTGCTATTTCTTGGTAAGTACTGGAAAACTGCCACCCCTGGTTTCAACTTGATTATTCCCTACCTTTCCTGGGTAGACAAAAAAGCCTCAACGGCTCTACACGAAACCCCTGTTGAGTTGAGTCTAAAGACCAGTAATCATGTCACATTTGGTTTGATTCTAAAGGTTCAGCATCAGGTGTCGTCGGATGTGCAGCTTGCATACAAAGCTCTCTATGATCTAGAGAATTACCAGGCACAGCTGAAGTCTTTTGCGACAGATGCAGCTATTCCTGTTGCCAACGGCATTGAGCTTGAAGACGTTTATAACAAAAAAGAACATATAGCTGATAAGGCTAAAGAGCGCCTTCGCCAATTTTTCCACGACTTTGGTGTAGAGATTGTCGATGTATTATCAGATGAGCCGCGGCTACCCAAGTCGGTAGAGGTTCAGGCTAACAAAGTTATGGAAATGCAGCGGGAGAAGCAGGCCGCTACCTACGAGGCTGAGGCGATCCGGGAGCGCGAAGTGGGTAAGGCTAAAGCTGATGGCGAGTCCGTAAAGATTCGTATGGAGAAAATGGGGGAGGCACGACGGGTATATGCACAAAGTGCAGCCGAGGCTATTAAGGTTCTTACCAGCGCTGGTACCAGCGCAGACGAAGCGTTGCGCTTTATGACTGCCATTGCAGATAATGATGCACTGGTAACTGCTGCACGTCACGGTAGTACTGTGGTAATGGCTACCAGCCAGGCGCAGCAAGTACCTGTCGCTTTGCCGTTACCTGATAAGTCGGCTGCGGTAGCAAAACAACGACCGCTGAGAGAGCCCGAGCCAGTCTAGTAAGGTCATCCGAGGGGTAAGCCTATGGGCTTATCCTTTGGTGGCTTCGGGGTACCTAGATAGTACTTTACCCCGATAGTCGATGTCGTACTGCTCAGCGCTACAGTACTTGATATTCTATGTGGTACAACTACAATATTTTTTTTCATGGTCCTGGCGCTGCTTATATTACTTTTTCAGTTATCTTTGGTCGTAATTTGATTCAATGGGCCGATATAATCTTTGCTAGGCATTTTACCGGCGAGTCCAAGCCAGCTAGTCCCGACTATGGTTGGTCCAATTTAGGGTATGAACTGATTGTATTTATAAAAGCACTGATAGTCTGCATAATCACCCTAGCTCTCATGCGAGCAATGATATGAATGATCGATAATCCAGATAAATCCTTAGCACTTTATATGTGGATGATATTTCCAAGGCACTCTTATTTTTTGGATTATTTTTGACCCTGGATGGAGGGTTATGTTTCTCCTGTTTAGAAGGCCGTTGAAGCAAAGTTCTTAGTGTCTTTTGTGCTATTGCTGTTTCGAAGCTCTATTGTGACTCCTAATGTGCATTTGGTCTGCATAGCTAGTGGCGGAAAATTATACGTGATATCGAAGCTGTCAAGTTTTTACCTGGAAGATGATGCTCGTATTATGTCTCGGAAGGGCAAGGTATCGCTATTTTATAGTTTGTTGGTATTGGGCAGGAGTATTGATGTCCACTGTCGCGCCAGTATTGGTCTCACATGAATTGTTGCATCTCAAGAAGTTATTGGTAGGGTAATGCTTGGTGGGGGTCCCAGCTGCTAATAAATAAGAATAACATGGTTTTTTTGATTATGACCTAAGAGCTAGGATAAGAGGTGCAGCTATAGTAGCTCATATATATTAGCTTGCCGCGGCTGCTTAAAGAACCTGGGGGCAGGAATGCACCATCAAAAACTATTCAGTGACAAGAGTGAGCTTTATAAGACTGCTAGGCCAACCTATCCTCCAGAGCTTTATAAGTGTCTCTCAAGCTTGGCTCCATCAAATAAACTTGCCTGGGATTGTGCTTGCGGTAGTGGTCAGGCAGCGATAGGATTGGCGAAACTATTTAGTAGTGTGTACGCATCTGATATTAGTGTCGAGCAAATAAAAGCGGCTAAAGCTCACCCTAATATTCACTATCAAGTAGGACCTACTGAGCAGTGTGACCTGGCAAATGAGAGTTGTGATTTGGTTTGTGTAGCCCAGGCGTTGCATTGGTTTGACCTTGATGATTTTTGGCCCGAAGTTCTAAGGGTTTTGAAGCCAAAAGGTATTTTTTCAGCTTGGGGCTATAACTGGCCAGTCTTAGATGGAGAACTGGCTCAAATATTCAATGATCTTATTTTGGGTCCAATAGAGACGTACTGGGCTCCACAAAACAAATTGCTCTGGAATCATTTTAAGGATATAGACTTTCCTTTTAGTACTATACAGGTTTCGAAGCCAACTATGGAAGCAGTCTGGGACCTGAATGAGTTTTTTAATTTTATACATACTTTTTCGGCTGTGCGGAGATGTATAGATGGCATGGGTGGTGAATTTATGGAGTGGGCCTACCGTAAGGCTAGGGAGGTTTGGAAAATGCCACAAGAGAAACGAGTGGTAGCATTTGATTTTGTGCTCTATGTAGGGTGTAAGAAGGGTTGGTGATAGAGAGATATCGCTATCACTAGATTAGGGCAGTAGAAGTGCTTTGTAAATCTGTATTTAATTTCAATAGTAACTTATTAAATTAGAAAATGTCGGGGAGTTAAAAATGTCTTATGCAGATGGATTTGTAGCAGCTGTACCCTCAGATAACAAAGAAGAATATATTAAGCATGCAAAAATTGCTGCAGAGGTATTTAAAGAGCAGGGGGCTCTAAAGGTTGTTGAAACTTGGGGTGATGATGTTCCAGAAGGCGAATTAACCTCTTTTCCTTTGGCCGTAAAGTGTGCTGGCAATGAAACTGTAGTGTTCTCCTGGGTCCTCTGGCCTTCTAAAGAGGTTCGAGACTCTGGATGGCAGGCGGTTATGGATGATCCGAGGATGAATCCAGATCAAAACCCTATGCCATTTGATGGTAAGAGGTTAATCTATGGTGGCTTTAATATTATATTGGATGAATAAGGCATGTTTGTGGGTCATTGCGGAATGTCAATAGCTTAGTTTGAGTTGCCTTTGAGGTAGTATTTTATCGTGAATTGAGTAGTGCGAAGGTTCCGTTAATGATTGATACGTAGTTGTATTTGGAGTGCAGCTACACCTGAAGAGGGTGGATATATTCTGCAGCTTAGTTGGGCTTCGTGATTCTCGAAGCTGGTGGCGACTATCCACTGCCTAAAGAAAGTGAAATTGCATTTCACGGCTTCGAAGATGGTCTTAACTTCTTTAGTTTGGTAAATTCGTCAAATCCCAATATCGCAATGTGGTATTGTTTAGGTCTCTCCCAGGAAAATTGGGTAATCCTGGTTAATGGTATGACTATAATTCCTACCAATCTTGCACTATTTATCCTGGTCATTTGGGGTGGTTAATGTTCGGCTGGTGGCTTTAGTAGAGATGTTTCTCTCTTAAAGAGTATATGTTTGTTAAGCACTTGCCTCCTCTACGGACCTGACGACCTTGGTTACAAGTCATGCCGCCATGGTAGCCCCACGACGGACTTGTCAGGTTGGTGTTTGGGAGATGGTAGGAGTTTGTTCTCCATATCGAATGATCCGGAACATGTGGTTAGTGTTACAACTATATTGCACGGTTGTGTATTTTATTCAATGCCAGTAGATTTAGGGTGATTATTGTTATCGGTTTTATTCGGTTCATTATCGCTCTTTTGGATTTGAATGTACCTATATTTAGGGGGTAGGCTTGTCTAATATACATAACTCTGGAAGTTGCCAATCCACGGCTATTAAATTTCTTTTTTCCACTGCCTACCCCCATGATCGATCGCCCACGCTGTAAATGTAGGACTTATCTACAAGTACAGTTATTTGATACGCTAGAGAAATCGAAGACAGTCAGGGTCGGAAGTATTGGCTGTATTGGAGCTCCAAGTATTATTTAAATTAGTGCAGGTGGGATCGGCAAATGGGTCCAGCAAGTCGAAACCAACATTATCTGTAGATATATTGCCTCGAATTACATTGTCGACACTTCCTGACTGCTCTATATATATTCCCTGGTCACCATTATATTGGACTGTGTTTTGGAGGATTGTGTTGCTAGAGCCGCTGTCGGAGATCTCAATACCATCATCACCATTATTGGAGGCAATGTTTTGGGATATATAAGAGTTGTTTCCATTAATGACGATTCCGCCACCATCATTGTTTTCAGAAATATTGAATGATATGGTTGCTCCTGATCTGTTTAGATCAATTCCGTCATCGTCACTGCCTGCAGTATAATTCTGGATGATAGAGGCTGAGGCGCCATTAATTTCTATTCCTTCGTCACCTGCCCCATTAATTATATTTTGTGTTACTGTAGTGAAGTCGCCACTGGCATCTATGCCATCATCACCATCCACCCCATTACTAGTAATAATATTGCCCTGTATTAGATTGTTATTACTCTCTGCTCTGATTCCGTCATCGAGGAGAAAATTAGTGATTTGTGTGTGAAGAATTGAGTGTAAGCCGGAGCCGGCTACCAGAATGCCCCCTGGACAATTCTCTACGCTCCCACCGATAACTTGACGAGAGGTACCCTCAACCATTATACCAAATTGTCCAGTTTCTCCAGCTTCGCCGATGCATGTGATTCCGCCATCACCTGACATATACAGGTTTCCTGAGGGGCCGGTAATGGTTAAAGCGTAAGGGTTTTCTGGCGTTAACTCACATAGTAAATTTTCTGTAAGAGTGGTAGGTGAATTAATAGTATCAAAACATTCAACGGCAAGTGATTGAGGGGAAAGTATAACGGCTGAAGTGCTTACCATTAAGTAGATGGGCGCAGTCAAAGACTTAGAAAATTTGATATTCATTGATGATTCCTTCCATATAATAGGGTATGAGTAGGTTTAGTTTATCCTTGTTTTTTAGGTATCCTGAAATGGTTTTTTTAGAGTCTTCAATGCAGTTTTGTGGTTAAAGTGGACGGCTGTTATTGCAGCAACAATTCTGCTTTGTGTGGTTGTTTTTTTCAAATATTTTTTTGGAGTTTTGAGGTTATTGTAATTATATTTTTTTATAAGTCTTTGGGTGTTTCCCTTGGTCTATGAGGTTAGGTTTGTCCGGGAAGTACTGGTGTTGATTTTTAATATTTATATGGAGATGTTTAGTGTCGGTTGTCCTATATAGATATTGAGAATTAGTGGGTGTAATTATCTTGTCTGATACTTGTCACCTCAGGTAATACTTTTTGAATTCCTTTAAGGTCAATACTCCGGGTAGTTTTAAGTGGCAATCTGGGTAGGGACTATGATCAAGTACTGGGAGTGATAGGCTCTAATAACCAGGTGGTTCAGTACTTCCACATGAATATCTAGGGGGTGGACAATTTTGTGATGCCTCGAAAGTCCCATAGGGAAGCCTTGAAGACCGCAGTTGCTGCACTGTGACCCTGATGGCATTCGTTGCATGCTGCGCCTAATGTCTGCGACCATTAATACCTACAATATACTGTAGAATTATTTTAAGGCCCCTATTAAAAATTGAATTATGGCGCTTTAATAATAACTTTTCCCAGTTGTATCTCCTCATTTGATTAGTGTTGTTTGACCTTCTGGTACCTTTCTGCCAATTTCGTGATCACGATTAGAGGTGCCTTATGCCCTGAATTGGCTAAGAAGGTTAAACGGGGTGTCCGGAAATCCGTCGCTGACCAAGCAATAGTGATCCACTCAGTATTTTGAGTGTTAAGCCTAATACCGGCCTCCTTTTTTAAATATAATGGAATGGAGTGCTACCATCTTGCAATGCAATCTTTCGTGCTTTGGCTCTATATCATGTTCTCACTGGAATAGTTGACAAAAATGTAATTACTCATAATGGAGGTGGCTGTAATCTCCATAAATAAAATGCATCTTCGATGTTTTCATTGTTTCGCCAATGTACCGATAAATGTTTCTCGGATTGGATTGCAGTATTTGATAATAATTATAGGGAGTGGCTTATTAATTGCTCCTTTTTAAAGCTGTATTTAATTGCTTATTAATATATTTTGCCTGTAGCTGATGGCCTCTTGTTCGTAGAATGCTGCCAGGATAGGAGCAGGTATGGTTAGTGTTTCAAGCAGGGAAAGTACGTCTGACTCGCGAGTTAATATACTCAGGGGTACTTTTATTAATCTATTTGCTAAAATAGTTACCTGGTTTAGCCGAGCTCTGAACTTAGGCTGACGTGATTTTTATATTTTTGTAGGAAAGGGGCTGATAGGTACGAGTTTGAGTGCTGAATAATGGTTATTTAACGATCATGCTTGAAAGTATTCGCTTAGGCAGCGGATAAAATTTGTGATCACCCTGAGTAATAATCGTGCTTGCAAAGAAAAACCTCTCATATTTTTGTCTATATCCTCCTTTCTTCGTGGGTTAATTATTATTGAGTGTTATCTCAAAAAAATCTCGCTAATGGTTAAATAACTCGAATAAGTTGATGTATCTAAAATTGGAGGAACTGCCCCCCCTCGAATGGCTCCAGAGCAAGGTGTCTAATGACTTATGACGTGAAAGTTAATCTTTTTTGGTTTCTGTTGACTTTCCGGTACCTTTCCACTAGTTTCGCGATCACGATTAGAGGTGCCTTCTGCCCTGAATTGGCTGAGAAGGTTAAACGGGAAGTCCGGAAGTCCGGCGCTGCCCCCGCAACGGTGATCCACCTGCATTCTGAGTGGTAAGCCCGATACCGGCCTCTTTTCTAAACACGATGGAGCGGAGGGCTACCATCTTGCAATACGATCTTTCGCGCTTCGGCGTGCCGCATTGCTATTCCTCCCTCGATCCCATGTGCTTTTGTCTTAGGGGTTGAAGCTTGAAAAAATCTATATTTAGCCTGGCTGTTTTATCAGCCGTGAGCGCGCCGTCTTTTGCTGAATCCACTGTTTCCGAATCTTCAATTCCAGACCTGGAAACCGTGGTTGTTGTGAGCTCCCGTCAGGGTGAGCCGCTGCGCCAGGTAGCTACTTCAGTAACTGTATTGGATGAAGAGCAGCTAAAAGAGCGGGGATTGGTGTCCCTTGCCGATGTTTTGCGCAGTGTGCCTTCCGTGTCTGTTACCAATACAGGGGGTATGGGCAAGACAACCTCCTTAAGGGTACGTGGAGAGTCCGGTTTCAGAACCTTGGTCCAGATAGACGGTATCGACGTTTCTGACCCAACCGGTACCCAGGCGGGGGCTCATATTGAACATATTATGAGCAGCAACTTGCAGCGCGTGGAATTATTACGCGGTCCACAAGGTATGCTCTACGGAGCCGATGCCGGTGGTGTACTGGATATCTCGACTCGTCGCGAGGGTGAAGGGCAGCGCTTTGAGGTGTCAGCTGAGGGCGGTAGCTTCGATACTGAACGCTACAGTGCCAGCGCTAGCGGAGCTAATGAAGCACTGGATTATTTTGTTTCTGCTGCGGCGGCAGAAACCGATGGTTTTAATACCAGTAGTTATGACACGGAATTGAGAGATGACGACGGTTACGATAATGAAACCTTGCATGGCCGTGTAGGTTGGAATATTTCTGAGCAGTGGCGACTTGAGGCTGTGGCGCGGGATACCGATGCTTCAGGTGAGTATGATCGCTGCGGCTGGCCCTCTCAGGATGATTGTAACTTTGATTTCAGCCAGGAAAGTGTTCGTGTCAGCTTAGCTCATAAAGGCGAAGATGGTCAGCAGGAGTTGGCTTATACACGTTCTGATTTGCAGCGTACCTATATCAGTGAAGGCGTGCCCTTTTATGAAGCGGAAGGTGATATCGAAAAGTTGAACTTCACCGGTTCCTACGGGTTTAGTCGCGAACATGGGATGGTCTACGGGGTAGAGCATCGTGAAGATACTTCGGGAGACCTGGATCGGGATCAGTGGGCAGTTTATTCCGAATATCAGGGAAGCTATGCCGATCAGGCTTATATCACCCTTGGCCTTCGCCATGACAATAACTCTGATTTTGGCAGCTACAACAGCTTCCGCGCCAGCTCAGCCTATTTATTTGAGGATGTTGCCAACGGTACGGTAAAAATAAAAAGTAGTTACGGCACTGGCTTCCGTGCCCCGAGCTTATATGAAGTTGACTACAACGCTACCGCATTCGACTGGTTAACTTTTACTCCATTAGAGTTGCCGTCCCTTAAGCCGGAAGAGAGCCAAGGCCTGGATCTTGGTGTTGAATACTTTGGTGAAAACTCTCTCTACCTGGAGTTCGTACTGTTTAAACAGGTCATTGAGAATGAAATCGGATTCGATATGGTGGGCTACACAGGTTACCTGCAGAGCAGTGGAGAAAGTGAGTCCCAAGGCGCGGAGTTTGTTGTCGAAGCACAATTGACTGACAGTCTATTGCTTTCTGCCAACTACACCTACACCGACGCTGAAGAAGCCGATGATTCTCCCCGAGCTCGTAGCCCCAAGCACTTGGCCAACCTAGGCTTCACATATAAGCCTACCAGTGACTTGAGTCTGGTTATGAACCTGCGCTCCAGTGCGGATGTGGTAGATAGCGATGGCACCTCGCTGGATGATTATCAAGTGCTGGATGCCAGTGTCCGTTATCAGCTGAACAACTCCACGACTGTATTTGTTCGCGGTGAAAACCTTACCGACGAAGATTATGTGGAAGTCACAGGCTATAACACTGCGGGCCTCGCCGGTTATGCTGGTGTGGAATTTAGCTTCTAAAGCACTTTCTTTTATAGGTTCTTGAACGAGGTGGCCATGTCGGAAGACGAGCAAAAACGAAATGCCAAGCACAAGCAGGCAATGCAAAAACACAAGGAGAAGGTTGATGCCAACATTGCAGCAGCCGATATCCAGCGTGGAGTTGCTGTCCTGCTCACCGGAAATGGCAAAGGGAAGTCGAGCTCAGCTTTCGGCATGGTGATGCGCGCACTGGGTTACGGGCAGAAAGTGGGTGTGGTGCAATTTATTAAAGGCGCACAGCAATCTGGGGAAGAGCTTTTCCTTAAAAACCATTGCCCGGAAGTTACTCTCTATCAAATGGGCACCGGCTTTACCTGGAATACTCAGGATCGCACCAGCGATATTGCTGCTGCAGAGAGAACCTGGGCAGAGGCAGAAAAAATGCTTACCGATACCACCTATGACTTAGTGGTGTTGGACGAACTCACTTATATGCTCGCTTACAAATACCTGGATGAGTCCAAAGTATTGGAGACTCTAGCCCAGCGGCCACAGGAACAGAGTTTGGTGGTGACTGGTCGAGGTGGTGGTAGTGCACTACAGGAGCTAGTGGATACAGTATCTGAAGTGAAAGATGTTAAGCACGCTTTTAAAGCGGGCATCAAAGCCCGCAAAGGCGTAGATTACTAGGTTGTTTTCACTATGTCCGTGTTGATGGTTCAAGGCACGACTTCCGATGCCGGCAAGAGTACTTTGGTGGCCGGGCTCGCTCGTTACTTTTCCCAGCGCGGAGTCAGTGTCGCACCTTTTAAACCGCAAAATATGGCACTCAATAGTGCCGTTACGGTGGATGGTGGTGAGATAGGGCGGGCACAAGCATTGCAGGCCCAGGCCTGTGGAATCGCCCCTCGCAGCGATATGAACCCGGTGTTACTTAAGCCCGCTTCAGATACCGGGGCTCAGGTTATTATTCAGGGTAAAGTGCTGGGGAATATGCAGGCGCTGGATTACCACCACTATAAAGCCGCCGCGCATAATGCAGTGCTGGAATCCTTCGCACGGCTCGATAATCAATATGAGCTGGTGTTAGTTGAAGGGGCAGGTAGTCCGGCAGAAATTAACCTGCGGGAAAACGATATTGCTAATATGGGCTTTGCCGAGGCGGTTGATTGCCCGGTTATACTGATTGCCGATATCGATCGCGGAGGTGTGTTCGCCCACTTGGTAGGCACCCTCGAATTGCTGTCTTCCTCAGAGCGAGAGCGTGTCGTCGGTTTTATGATCAACCGCTTTCGTGGCGATCTGCAATTACTTCAGCCGGGGCTCGATTGGTTAGAGAAATATACCGGCAAGCCAGTTCTCGGAGTCTTACCTTATCTCCATGACCTCTACCTTGACGCGGAGGATGCTATTAGTACCCAGCAGAGCGGTGCTGATGCTCGATTGAAAGTGGTAGTGCCGGTATTGCCGCGCATTAGCAATCATACAGATTTTGATGCGCTGAGGTTGCATCCGGATATCGATCTGCAATTTGTCAGTGTCCGCGAACCAGTCCCACAGTGCGACTGGATTATTCTTCCTGGCAGTAAAAATGTACGGGCAGACTTGGCTTACTTAAAAGAAAACGATTGGCCTGTACAGTTGGATCGGCATCTGCGTTATGGCGGCAAACTCGTGGGTATTTGCGGTGGTTTGCAAATGCTGGGGAGCGAGGTACAGGACCCGGATGGGGTAGAGGATACCCCGGGTAACGAACCGGGCTTGGGTTATCTGGATTTCACAACTCGCTTGCAGCCAGTCAAAGCACTGAAAAATATTACCGGCTTTTTAGCTTTGGAACATGAAGTAAAAGAAGCTACTCCTGTTCAGGGCTACGAAATCCACTGTGGTATAACAGAAGGTGTAGCTCTGCAAACTCCAGCGGTACATATCTGTGATAAAGACGGAAATTCCAGGCCTGATGGTGCAATAAGTGCTGATGGACAGATATTCGCGACCTACGTGCATGGGCTGTTCGATTCACCCGAAGCGCTGAGCGCACTTTTTGCCTGGGGTGGGTTGAAAGACTCTACGCCGCTGGATGTGGGTGAACAGCGACAGCAACAATTGGACAGGCTGGCTGAGACTATTGCCGAGAATATCCAGGGAAACTGGCTCGAGCAATTTGAGGGAGCTAAGGAGACGGCAGTGCTGCAAGAGGATACCCAGTGACTGTTGCCCGTATCAAAGCATTAAATGTTGCCTGGTGGTTACTGCCCACAGCACTTGCCCTTAGTTTTTCTGCTGCCGTTGCTATAGGTGCAGTGTATCTCTCACCCTCACAACTATTTGCCGCGATCAGTGGCCAGGGCGATGGTGGACTCGCTGGGGATATTGTTCAGGTAATACGATTACCGAGAGCGATGTTGGCCGCTGGAGTGGGTGCTGTGCTCGCTATCTGCGGGGCAATGTTACAAGGCTTATTCCGAAACCCTCTAGCTGACCCATCCCTGATTGGTGTTACCGCAGGGGCTTCTCTCGGTGCTTGTTTGGCCATCCTGCTAGGAGCGGAGGTTGCCGCTGCGTTTGGGAGTTTGCCCGTTGTATCCATAGCTGCTTTTTTCAGCGGCCTTTTAGCGGTGACACTGGTCTACAAAGTGGCGAAAAGTATTAATGGCACTTCCGTGGCCACCATGTTGCTAATGGGGATTGCCGTTACCGCTTTTTCCGCAAGCCTGATCGGGCTAATGGAGTACTTTGCTGATAATGACACCCTGCGCCGTATGAGCCTGTGGCTAATGGGGGGGCTGGATGCAGCGAGCTATCCTCGCGCTTTTCTGGTTTTGGCCGTGCTGGGGGCTTTGCTTGCCAGTATGCCCCGCTTCGGTACCTCACTAAATGTTCTTTTATTGGGAGAATCCCAGGCGCGCTATCTTGGTATTGATGTGGAGCGGGTAAAAACCCGTTTGATAGTGCTTGTTGCGGCGGGAGTGGGCACTTCGGTTGCTGTAGCCGGCAGTATTGCTTTTGTGGGGCTGGTAGTGCCCCATATAGTGCGTTTGTGGGTAGGACCTGATCACCGGCAACTGTTGCCGCTTTCTGCCCTGGCTGGAGCCAGTTTATTACTAGTTTCCGATACCCTGGCACGAACCATTATTGCCCCGGTGGAGATCCCGGTAGGGCTGATTACCGCACTGATTGGGGTGCCTTTTTTTGTTTCCTTGTTGCGTAAAAGCAGGGGGGCAATTTAATGGCTCTGCTACAGGTGGAGGGAGTTGCGGTTAGTGTCGATAATCGGCCGCTGTTGCAAGATATCAACCTGGAGGTAGATGTCGGCGAGCTGGTTTGTGTGATTGGCCCCAATGGCGCGGGGAAGTCGACCCTGCTGCGTGCCCTTTGCGGTGAAGTGAGGATGGATTCCGGGCAGGTCCACTTTAAAGGTAACTCTTTTTCAAAATTGTCGGCCCGCAATCGAGCCAGGCAAGTTGCCGTCCTGCCGCAAAATAACCCACTGACATTTGCCTTTACCGGGCTGGAATTGGTCGCCCTCAGTCGAACTCCGCATTCCACCGGCACTGACCGGGACCGAGAAATCTGCCTGGAAGCCATGGCTGCGCTGGATGTTAGTCATTTGTCTGAGCGCCTGTACCCAACATTATCCGGCGGCGAGCAGCAGCGCTTGCAATTGGCTCGGGTGATGGCCCAGGTCTGGCGGGCAGAGGATGGGGGAGAGCGGCTCCTCTTATTAGATGAACCCGCTGCCAGCCTGGATATTGCACACCAATATGGAATGATGAGAGCGGTAAGAGACTTCGCGCGAAGTGGCGTAGCTGTGGTAATGACGGTCCATGATCTGGCCCATGCCAGCGGCTATAGCGACAGAATCCTCGCCTTAAAGCAGGGGCGCAGTATGGCCTACGGAAATCCAGAGGATGTATTGATTGCGGAGAATATGCAGCAGCTTTATGGCTACAGTGTCACGGTGATGCCACACCCGGTAACCGGTAAATCCCTGGTGATTGCCGATGTCTAGTGCCAGTGGTGTGCATCTGATACTAGGAGGCGCACGCAGTGGAAAAAGCCGACTCGCGCAACAGCGCGCGGAGCAGTGGCTAAACAGCAGTAGCGATGGTGGACTTATCTACCTGGCAACGGCTACGGCGGGCGATCAAGAAATGTCTACCCGTATTGCTCGACATCGGGAAGACCGGGATCATCGCTGGGAGACCCTGGAAGAGCCTATTGCATTGGCAGAGGCTCTGGTTACTGCTCCTGAGTCCCACTGTGTACTGGTGGACTGCCTCACTTTGTGGTTGAGCAACTGTCTTCATCAGGGCGTTTGGGAGCGTGAGCAAGAGGCGCTTCTGCAATGTATCGATCAGAGGCGTACACTCGCTAACGGTAATACCCCACCTTGGATTTTTGTCAGTAATGAAGTCGGTTCGGGTATTGTGCCCCTTGGGCAGTTATCACGGGAATTTGTGGATGCTGCAGGTTGGCTTCATCAGGCATTAGCCGAGCGAGCTGATAGCGTCACCTTGGCAATTGCAGGTTTGCCGCTCACTGTAAAGTAAAGAATCACCTGAGACTGATAATGATGACATATGAACTCAGTTGGCTCGATAAGCCTGCACCAACCCCGGACCAGAGTGCTCGCAATGCCGCGATTGCCCGCCAGAAGCAATTGATTAAGCCGCAGGGCGCACTCGGTCGGCTCGAGAGTATTGCCGTGGATTTCGCCGGATTCCAGGGGTGGGAGCAACCCCAACTGAATAAATTGTCGGTGCGGGTATTCGGCGCTGATCACGGTATTGCAGCCCAGGGAACTTCCCGATTTCCTCAGGCAGTCACTTCTGTAATGCTGAAACTATTTTGCGAGGGTGGGGCGGCTATTAATGTGTTGAGCCGCGAGCAGAATGCTGATTTTGCCGCAATTAATCTGGGTTGTGTGGTCCCCGCTGAACACCCCGACCTGATTGATGAAGTTATAGCTCCCTCTACTGCGGATTTCTCCCAAGGTAACCCAGCTATGACCCAAGCGCAGCTGGCTCTTGCTCTTGATGCCGGTCGCCGCCAGTCTACCGATGCAGATTGTTTTATTGGCGGAGACATGGGTATTGGCAATACCACTTCCGCCGCTGCCATGTTTGCCGCCCTTTTTGAGCTAGAGGTTGGCAGCATTACGGGGCGAGGAACAGGTATCGACGATGCAGTGCTCGCCCGCAAGGTGGAACTGATCGAATTTGCTTTGGAGCAGCACCGGGCAGCGCTGGGCTCGCCACTTGCTATTCTGCAAACTTTTGGTGGCTTTGAGATTGCAGCCTTAACGGGAGCGTTTGTCGCCAGTGCCCAGCGAGGTGTCCCTGTATTGGTTGATGGTTTTATGGCGACTGCCGCAGCAGCTATTGCCGGTGCTATTAATCCGTCAGTGAAACCCTGGTTGCTCTACGCCCATCTCTCTGATGAGTCTGGTCACAAACTGGCCCTCGAGTGCCTGGGGGTGAAGCCATTGCTGAGCTTCAATATGCGCCTTGGCGAAGGCACAGGTGCAGTGTTGGCCATCAGTATTATCAAGCAAGCGCTGAACCTGCATAACAAAATGTTCACTTTCAGTGAGGCAGGAGTGCCAGTTGCGGATTGATCTTTTACGACACGGTGCCTGTGAAGGTGGAAATATTTTTCGCGGCCAGATCGATGTGCTCCTAACCAGTGAGGGTAGGGAGCAGATGTTGCGAGGGCTTGCCGAGCTCGATGGCTCCTGGGACCGGATTATTACTTCACCCTTGAAACGCTGCCAACGCTTCGCTGCTCAGCTTGCCCGAGAGAAAGAGCTGCCGATAACTGAAGTTCCTGATATTCGGGAAATTGGTTTCGGGGACTGGGAGGGGCAGTCAGTCGATAAGATCTGGACTGAGCAACGAGCGCTGTGTGAAGCCTGGGGGCGTGACCCGGAAAAGCACGCACCGCCGGGAGGTGAGCCCTTTCCCGTATTTCGATCCAGAGTTCTTCAAGCTATTGATAATCTAGCCCAGCAATACTCGGGAGAGTCCCTGCTGCTCATTACTCACGGTGGCGTTATCAAGTTGTTGCTCGCATATGCGAATAACTGGCTTCCAGTGAAAATGATTTCACTGCAAGTTAATTACGGGTTTGCCGCATCGCTGAGATACGACTCGGACAATAAGACCTTTACCGTTTCCTACCCAGAGCAGTCAGCTTATGTTTATTGCCCGTAAGTTGTACAACCTATCCCAAGCATTTCTGTATGCGCTGGTATTTCTTACCCGGCTGCCGGTGGCGGGCTTGCTGCGGGACGTGGACAAGGATACGGTGAAGCGGTCGATATATTTTTACCCCCTGGTTGGAGTGGTGATTGGTGTTCTGTTATCCGGGGCCGCCTACCTTCTGGCTCCTTTAGGTGCCCAGTTGCAAGCTGCAATACTATTGGGTTTCTGGGTGGCCCTGACAGGTGCACTACACCTCGATGGCCTTGCTGACTGTACTGATGCCTACTTTGCTGGACATAAGTGTGCCGATCCTGAAGAACAACGTCAGCATATTCTGAGGGTAATGCACGATCCCCACTGCGGCTCTATTGCGGTAGCGGCTGTTGTTGTTTTCCTACTGATAAAGTTCGCTGCAATAGCAACCCTGCTAGAGCTAATAAACCCGGTAACAAAAGATGCTTGGGTCTATCTGCCGTTAGTGCTCTCACCTATGTTAGCCAGGGCTGCGGCCCTGGCTTTAATAGGAGTTTCACAATACGCACGTGTTGAAGGCCATGTACCGCCCGCTGGCTCCGAGCGCCGATGGGACCTATTGCCGGTAGTTGCAATCGTAGTTGCTATTGGATGTTTAGCGGCGCCAACTCCCATTGCCATAGGCATCGTCTGTAGTTTGATTGCCCTGGTCTTATTCTGGCGTCGCCTGTGGGATAAGACTATTGGTGGTTATACCGGCGATTGTTTGGGCGGTTTGGTCGAGATAAGTGAATTGTCGATATTGATATTATGGGTGGCAGTGGTTGCCAATGTGAATTACGGGGCTGTTTAGAAGCTCCTTAGTTATAGTCGAGTTAAAGAGATGTCTCGAAGCAGTATTGTCCGTGTTGTTTTAGCCTTGAATCTGTTATTGGTTAGTAATACTTGGGCGGATGATTCCGTGCGGGTAAAAGATGCCCGTGGCCAATGGGTTGAACTGCCTGCACCCGCAGAGCGTATTGTTGCGCTAGCGCCAAATATCGTGGAGAACTTTTACAGTGCCGGGGCCGGGGATAAGCTAATTGCTGCAGTAAGCTACAGTGACTACCCCGAGCAGGCTAAGCAATTACCGGAGATAGGTAACTATAAGGCGGTAAATTATGAAAGTTTACTATTGCTAAATCCCGACTTGATTGTTGCCTGGGGATCGGGAAATGGCGATCAGATGATTAATAAACTGGAGGATCTCGGTTTTACAGTTTTCGTATCTGAATCTCACACTCTTGAAGATATCGCTGTGAATGTAAAGCGCTTCGGTACACTTGCAGGCACAAGTGACTATGCAGATAAATCTGCCGGAGAGTGGCTTGAGCGACTGAATCAAATACAGCTTAGCCATAAGGATCTGGATTCGGTCAGTGTTTTTTATCAAGTTTGGAATGAGCCACTGCAAACACTTAATGGCGACCACCTGATTAGCGATGTTATTGAAACCTGTGGCGGCCGTAATATATTTGCCGGTGCATTGGTATTAGCACCGAAGATTAGTATTGAGTCTGTACTCGATAGAGACCCGAGAGTAATTATCGCCAGCGGCATGGGAGAAGAGCGGCCAGATTGGTTGGATGCCTGGGAAGCATACCCAAGAATTAATGCAGTTAAAGAGGGAAACCTGTTTCATGTACCACCGGATATCATCCAGCGACATACTTTTCGGGTGCTGGATGGTATGGAGATGGTTTGTGATGATTTGAATCGGGTGAGAAGAAGCGGTTAGTTTTTCTGCTTATCAGCAGGAAGACTCAGTCGCAGCGTATTATTTTGTAGATCAACTATCGAAATTGAATTTGCTGGCTAGATATTTTTATGGGAATATTTTTTGTTATTCTCTTTGTCGGAGGGCTGCTTGCAGTCCCATATTTGGCGATTAAACTAACCATGCTTGAACAAGATGAAAGTAGTCAGTGGTCAACCTTCTGGAGGCTGGCTTCCGCAGACTATTATACAATGCAAAGTGTTGCAGCTATCCCAGTCACTGGCTTGTCATGTTATATATCGTTTTATCGAGGGGTGTCGACAGGAAGCTTTGAATTTATAGTAATTGCTTTTGGTTTGGCGGTTCTCATATTGTTTTTAATTGAAGATCTTCTAAGGCAAGATTATCTTCAATTTCATATCAAAAATTTAAAGCTGTTATCGATAAGTGTCATTTCTTTAACGTTGATTGCTCTAGAGTTGTCAATGGCAGCCACTACATTTATTGGAGCCATCGCTATACTTTGGGTGTCAGTTAGATGTGTAAAGCAACAAGTACTCAGCAATAGAGATAAAACAGAATCTGGAACTTTAGACGGTGACAGGTAGTCGGCAATGTAATTGATACAGTCTGATAAATCTCAATTTTCTTAGTGTTCAAATTTTGGTGGGTCCGGGTGTGTTTAATGTCGTAAAGTCCAACGATTCCTCTTGTGTATAACAGGCTCTGTTCTGACTCAGATAGGTAGATTAATTGCGCTCCTTTAGGAAAAGATCTCGGAGGCTAGCTAGGGGTCTTTTTTCTTTAGGTTATAATTCGTGATCTGATGTGGCCACCCTTCTCTAATCTGGTAAATACTATATCTATCAAGAATATATTCATCTACAGGATATCATATATGTCTAGTACTGATGCTTCAGTTGTTTAAACCGACCCTTCTCAATTCAAAAGGCCAAAATCTAAAAAAATATGTCCAAAACCTAAAGGCTGGGGTTCGAACTGCGTGTAGGCTTAAGTTTTAGAGCAAACTGGAAATCCTTTGGATGCTTTAAGTGATACGATCCACGGACTTTGGTATTTTGGTAGCCTTTCCTTTGCGTATGAATTTGGGGTAGGGCATTTTTCAAGCCAAGCTTCCTAAGAATTTGGCTTTATTAATTGGATTCAAAAAACTAATTCAGTTTGTGTTCACAGATACAGACCTATAAATAAGTCAGGGCGATGGGCAAGATCTCTACCTTGGCGTGTTTGATAATAGTAATTGGACTAGTGCTTATTTTTAGAGGCACAAAATATAGATTTAGTAGTTTTACATTCATCGTAATAAATTTCTATAAATAGCATTTATTTAGCTAATCGAAATTTATATGTAGGCTGCCCCGAAACAGGAAGTTAATACATGGACCTTATATTTAACAATGCTGCATTGCGTCAAAACCTTATAGGCTGCCCGGCTTCTCATGCAGACGCATTTAAAACCACCGCAGCATCTCACCGTTGCGTTATCATCGTTCGCGCAACAGGGCCAACATGTACCCAATTACTTGAGCAGGGATATGACACAAAGGGCTTTAGGATTCATGGGAAGTCATGTGATTGGGGGCCGATGGCAGGCTTTGTATTACGAGACCCCCGGTTAAATAAACACGGGATGAGAAAAGCGGCCTATAACCGTGATCAACATCGAGAAGCCTTTACTGATCTACAGTCTGGTGCAGGTTGGACTGCATCAACAACACCTCTTCGATTACATCAGGAACGGGTTGATTGGCTTATTCAATCAGGAAAGATCAATGTTACAAGAAAAACTCAAGATCGTTACGAAGGTGTAGCCAGCCACCTCAGTGGCATTACTTTTCATTACTCTCTTATCAGGGTTAACACATGCTTGGGAGACATGTGGGGTGTCTATGTCGATAAGGAAAAAAGTAGGCAGTCAGGCTTTATTCAGGAGCGTGGCAACATTGTTGTTCAGTATGACACTAAGTACAAGGATATGTATGAGCCGCTACTGGCAATGACCAACCCCGTGGAGCATCGTCATTTTCGTAATGAGCACCCCCTTAATGCAATTACTGGAGATTATGATCTGTTTGCTATCTGGCCATTTAAGCGGGGCGCAAAGAAGTTTGATCGATATGGAGATGATCGCCGTATTCTCGGCACTGCTCAAGCTTGGTCGCAGCGTCAGCATATCGAAACCCAATTAGAGAGAAATTTCACTACCCAAAGGCAAGGCACCAAGCTGGGTAATATAACTAATCGGATTTATGAAGTAAGCCAGACACTCAATTCCACTATCGGTGGTATCCGCAGCCCGAGAGCTGGAGCTGGGCAGTGGGGGCCATTCCCGAGAAGAAATGTGCTATGGCACAGTGATGAAGCCGCACGCCCATATGTGAATGACATAGATTTACCCCTTATTGCATTTACTCCTGCTCGCAGTGAAGTGGTCATTCAAACTTTGCAGGCTTTCAGAGAGCTTATAGCAATGTGCAGAATAAATGGTGTCAATGTCACTCTGGCAGAGGGCTGGGCAATGAACCCTACCAATAATAAGCCAGACCGATTGGGGCAAGGCTACGGAAGGTTTGTACCCCGCGACTGGCACTTTGGTCAGTGGATTGTCCCACCTTGGTACAATGCTTAACTATCGGGCTGTATGAAAGAAATATTAGTGGTCTCTTAGAAGGTGACCCTTATCTTCGCTTACTGTAGTTACGCTCCAGTATTTCCTGGCGAGCTTTCTCTTCAAAGGAAAGCTCTGCGGTGGGTCTTATCAATAGTCGCTGCAGCCCGATAGGGTCACCGCTGATTTCGCAGTAACCGTAGCTGCCATCTTTTATTTTCTCCAGAGCCCGCTGGATCTTTCTCAACAGCAGGTTCTTTCGACCGGTAAAGCGCAGATGTTGCTGGTTCTCTTGCTCTGCGGTCGCCCGGTCCAGGTCATCAGCTAAGGCAAGTTTCGTGGTAGCAATAGCCTGTTGCCCGTGTGCAAGCTCGGCTAGCAGGTCATTTCTCAATTCCATCAGAAGCTGTTTGAAGAAGAGTAATTGCTTTTCGTTCATATAGTCTGATGCAGGCATCCCCAGCAGTTCTTGTTCACCGATTTTTGGCATTCCATGAATCCCCTGTTGCATAGCTCGTGTTGACTTGAAATATTAAATTTATGATATAACATATCATTAAGTTGATTGAAGTGTATGTGGTTGTCTTGGGTTCTCGTAGATTAAAAGGATTGTTGTGAGAGATACTTTAGGAATTTTGGCTTCTGGGCTTTGCTTGCTGCACTGTCTTTTGACTCCTTTGTTACCGCTATTGGGAGGTTTGGGGATATTGGGTGCTTTACAAGAGGACCAGTTTCTCCACTTGCTGTTGCTTGTACCTGTGGTAATTCTGGCCTTGGCCCGCTTCCCAGCCTCTTGCCGGCGCCATCAGCGCTACGCGGTAATGATTGTTGGTTTCTCCGGGGCATTGCTGTTGGTTGGTGCGCTATATCTCGAGGGGGTATGGGAGCTAGTTGCCAGTGTTCTTGGTGCAGGCTTATTGATTGTTGCCCACTGGGTAAACCTGCGCTTGATTTATCGGGATGCTTTAGTCGAGTAGGTGAGGGTCATGAAACTTGCAGGAGCATTGTTTGTTGCGTTGTTTTGGGCCGGCCCAGTCGCTGGGGAAATGGGAAGTCATGTTCACGGTAAGGCGATGATGTACCTGGTGGCCGAAGCAGACAAAATCATCATCGAGCTGGAGTCACCCACAGTTGATCTAGTGGGATTTGAGCATGCGCCACGTAGCGATGCCCAAAAGCAGCGGTTAGAGCAGGTTGCTCACGAACTATCCAAGCCAGATCATTTTCTTGAGTTTGTCGGTGCCCAGTGCAAACCCTTAAATGTGGAAGTTAAGGCGCCATATAGCGCAGAAGTTACCAGTGACAACTCGGTGCACAGTGGTTTCCGTGCTAGTTACCAATTCAAGTGTGATAATCTGGCACAGTTCAACAGTGTCATTGTTACCCTGTTTGAGAGGTTTCCCGGTATTCATGGGATTGCAGTGCAATGGATCAGCTCCGGTCGTCAGGGGGCTGAACTGCTCACTGGTAAAGACAACAAATTGCAAATGAAATAGGCTATGAAAGCATCCCAAATCAAACAGACCCTGAGTGTGGCGGAACAAACCTGTCGCAGTTCAGGTGCCCGCCTGACTGAAAAGCGTAAGAACGTTCTTACCGTGTTGTTGCGGTCAAAAACTCCGCTCTCTGCCTATGAAATAGCGGAGCATTACAATGGTGACTTTGGCGACTCAATTCCCGCCATGTCTGTCTATCGTATGCTGGACTTTCTGGCCGCAGAGAACTTAGTTCACAAGCTTAATTCGGAAAATAAGTATCTGGCCTGTGCTCATATTGCCTGTGACCACAGCCACCAGACTCCACAGTTTTTAATCTGCAATCGCTGCAGCAAAGTGCGGGAAATCGGTATTAGGCCCGAAGTCATTGATGCATTGCGCGATACGGTTGAAAGTGCTGGATACCATCTCCAGACATCCCAATTGGAGCTGGATTGTGTTTGTGATGAGTGCAGCCGGGATGCAGCTTAGTGGCAGCTAGTCAGTTAATACGCGGGGTACCTGCCAACGTTATCACTGGTTTTTTGGGCGTCGGCAAGACAACGGCTATCCGGCATCTCCTGGAAAGTAAGCCCGCTGATGAGCGCTGGGCTGTTCTTGTCAATGAGTTTGGAGAAGTGGGGGTTGATGGCGCACTTTTTGAACCAGAACAGGAAGGCAATATTTATATTCGGGAGGTACCTGGCGGCTGTATGTGCTGTGCTGCTGGTTTGCCGATGCAGGTTGCTTTAAACCAGTTACTGGCTAAGGCCAGACCCCATCGATTAATAATTGAGCCGACGGGCTTGGGGCACCCTAGAGAGGTGCTGGCGGCTTTGTCTGATGCAGTGCGCGGCGGTGTGTTGGACCTTTGCGGTACGCTAACTTTGGTCGATGCTCGCTGTATTGAAGATAACCGCTACTTACGCAGTGAGACTTTTCGGCAGCAATTAGAAGTTGCTGATCTGGTAGTGGCTAATAAGTCTGATCTCTACGGCCCCGAAGACATGCAAAACCTTCAGCGATTTCTCTCGTTCTTAGGTGAGGGCGCTGAAAAACCGCTGCAAGTGGTGGAGCAGGGGCGTATCGAATTGGATTGGCTCCAGCTGCCCTGCAGTTTTCAGGTCTCGTCGGGGAGTGACCACCACCACCCAGTAACTCAGGCGGCGGATGAGATTGAGCTATTGCCGGAGTGTGGCTATCTCCGCTCAGAGAATAGCGGAGAGGGTTACTACAGCTGTGGCTGGCGTTTTAGCCCTGAATTTATATTTGATTATGATGCGCTCTTTTCACTATTCAGTGGCACTGACGCTGAGAGAATCAAGGGGGTATTTATTACCGAGCAAGGTGTATTTGGATTTAATAAGGCTGACAAAGTGCTTACAGTTTTAGAGCTGGATGACACATTGGAAAGCCGGGTAGAGGCGATTAACCAAGCGCGTTTGGATTGGGATGCAATGGAGAGCTCCTGGATCGCTGCCCTGGCGGATAACCAGGGTACCGAAACAAAAGTGTTTTACGAATCCAAATAGCTATATGGCCAGGTATTCAAATCTGGCCTGGCTTATTAGAAATTTTTGCATAAATTCGGTCATTTTTTCGCGGCCGTATTCCGTAAAGTTTTAATCTGACGTAAATCTCTGAAGTAAACCAATGAATATAAAATTACTCGGCCGCTTAACTGTGGCATGGCTTGCTATGTCCGGAACCTCGGGCAGCTTTGCCGCAGACCCCCTCAATGTAACCGGTGATAAGTTCCGCCAGTTGGAGGAGCTACTGCCGACACCTAACAGCTATCGCACAGCTTCGGGAGCCCCTGGTCATGCCTACTGGCAGCAGCAGGCGGACTACGATATCAAGGTTTCATTGGATGATGATAAGCAACTGATCACTGCTTCAGAGACTATCACTTACACCAATAATTCGCCGGACACCCTGCGTTACTTGTGGGTGCAACTGGATCAAAATCGCTTCAAGCCAAATTCCTCTGGTAATTTGGCGACGCCGGTTGATATGGAGGCGATTGCTCCAGATACCATTCCATTTAAGAGTTTTCGTCGTGCAGTAGTATCCGGTGAATTCCCAGGCGGATACCAGATTACTAAAGTGGCTGACACTCGGGGTAGGGAGCTTCGCCATACTATTGTCGATACCGGCATGCGAATTGACTTGCCCCAGCCTCTGGCCTCAGGTTCCAGCGTGAGTTTCCAGATTGACTGGGCTTACAAGGTTATTGAGCAGAAAGCACTGGGTGGGCGTTCCGGTTATGAATATTTTGAGCGCGACGATAACTACTTATACGAGATAGCCCAATGGTTCCCTCGTATGGCTGCATATAACGATGTTAGCGGGTGGCAAAACAAGCAGTTCCTGGGACGCGGCGAATTTGCGCTGGAGTTTGGGGATTATCGCGTTGCTATTGAAGTGCCAGCAGATCATATCGTTGCTGCAACCGGTGTTCTTCAAAATCCCAAGGATGTATTGACCTCCAAGCAGCGCGAGCGTTTGAGAAAGGCTCGAGTAGCCAGTAAGCCTGTGATGATTGTCACTAAGAATGAAGCGCTGGAGAACGAAAAAAGTCGTTCAAATAAGCGTAAAACCTGGGTATTTGAAGCTGAGAATGTACGTGACTTTTCTTGGGCTTCGTCACGTAAATTCCTGTGGGACGCACAGGGTTACAAGAAGGGTGGAACCGATACGATGGCTATGTCCTTCTACCCGGAAGAGGGCACTCCACTGTGGGACAAGTACTCAACAGAGTCCATTATTCATACAATAGATATCTATAACCGCTACAGTTTTGACTATCCCTATCCGGTCTCTATTTCCGTCAATGGCCCTGTGGGGGGAATGGAATACCCCATGATCACCTTCAATGGTCCGCGCCCTGAAATTGATGAGGAGGACCGCAGCAAGCGTACTTACTCTCGCCGCACCAAGTATGGGCTTATCTCTGTGATCATTCATGAGGTGGGGCACAATTATTACCCTATGATCATCAACTCTGATGAGCGTCAGTGGACCTGGATGGATGAGGGCCTGAATACCTTCGTACAGTTCTTGGCTGAACAGGAATGGGAAGAGAAGTATCCATCCCGCCGTGGCGATGCACGAAAAATTGTCGAGTATATGAAGAGTGAAAACCAGGTTCCGATTATGACGAACTCGGAATCTGTGCTTCAGCTTGGTAACAATGCCTACGGTAAGCCTGCAGCTGCACTGAATATCCTGCGTGAATCCATTATGGGGCGTGAGTTGTTCGATTTTGCTTTCCGGGAATATGCCCAGCGTTGGAAGTTCAAACGCCCTATGCCTGCGGACTTTTTCCGCACTATGGAAGATGCATCAGGTATGGATCTTGATTGGTTCTGGCGTGGCTGGTTCTATACTACCGATAATGTCGATATCAGCCTTGATGCGGTCCATCATTACACAGTAGGCACCAAGAACCCTGAAGTGGAAGGTCCCTGGAAACGGGCCCAGCATGAAAATGAGCCAGACACTATCACTGTAATTGAAAACCGCGAACGAAAGCTGACTCGCATCGTTGATGGTAAGCCGGAGCTGGAAGACTTCTACAACAAGCACGATGAATTTGATGTCTCCAATGCGGACCGCAATAGCTACCAAAGCCAACTTGAAGGGCTTGAGGACTGGGAAAAGGACATGCTCAAAGTAGAGAGCAATGTCTATGTAATGGACTTTAGCAATATTGGCGGCCTGGTAATGCCGTTACTCCTGCGCCTGGAATATGAAGATGGAAGTATTGAGGACTTACGTATCCCTGCGGAAATCTGGACTCGCAATGCTAAGAAAACTTCCAAAATGCTGGTGCGGGACAAGAGCAAGGTACTCAAGTCAGTAGTGCTCGACCCCCACTGGGAAACAGCAGATGTTAATGTGGAGAACAATTTCTACCCACGCCGAATTATCAAGTCTCGCCTGGAGCTATTTAAGGATGAGAAGCCGCGTAACTTGATGAAGGATTGGGACGTAGAGCTTAAAGAGGAAGATTAAGCCTTGGAAGAAGTGCAGCTCTGCGGCAGTGGGCCTGGAGAGCTGCACTTAGTGCTCTTTACTTAACGTATCCACCTGAAACATTCATTGTGTTGTGGTAGTAATTGATGAAAGTTTTATTTTCCTTCTTGTTGATAGTAACGACCTCGATATTTACACTCCAGGCAAATGCACATCGCTATCATTTTGGTTTGACCGACCTCTCCGTAAACGAGCGCACTCAAACACTGGAGGTCTCCCATCGTTTTTTTGTTGCTGATATTGAAAAGGCCTTATCAATAAGTGCCAGTAAAGAATTGAATGAAGCACAAAAACAGATGGAGAGCTATGTCAATTCAAGATTCCAGATTAGCCAGGAAAATGGTGAGTTGTTGAAGCTCAATTGGGTAGGTGTGGAGTCCGATGTTCATGACATCTGGATATATCAGGAAATACCTTTGGTAGATATTTCCAGCAAAAAATTGTGTGTTAAGCAATCAATGCTCATGGAAATTGAGCAGGATCAAGTGAATACTATAAATGTCAATCGAGGTAAGAAAACCCAAAGTTACACCTTAAAACCAGGTGGGAGTAGGGTAGAGTTTGCCTTATAAGCTGGAAATTTATCAGATAGCATCTAATTTTGTGCTTGTCTGAAGAGCTGTAGTTCAGGGTTGACCTGACAGAAGACCTTTTGAAAACCGGTAACTGTCAGATCAAATCTGAACTGATGCAGTCAAAAGCAGAATAGCTCAATAGGCTATACGTCCACTCTTGAGAAAAGTTAAATTACTTGCCCCGTTACCGGCATATATATCATGGTTGTATGGGAGTTGCCGTTATGATTACTATCTTTACCAAAAAAATGAGCCATATCTAGTAGCTCCCAACCGCCTGTATTTCCATCAGTAAAAACACAGTCACTTTTATTGCCTGCTCCATGACCATTTGAGGTATGAATCATTACATGTCTCATAACTCCTAAATTTGATAGAAAACCAACGAAGCAGCCCTCCGGCAAGGTCATTAAATCGTGCAGAGTATTAACTGATCGGGTTCTGGGGGTGGCTCCAAAAATTCTATTGTAGTTATTGTTACCAGTAACATTATAGTTTTTGTTGTCCATGGTTACACTTGGGCAGTTTACACCCTTGGCGCTCCAGGCACAGTAGAGCGCAGCGTCCCAGCATTGCAAACTGCTTAGTTTTGTATAAAGGGAAAGCTCTGGCCCTGTCAGAGTGCCGTTCATGAAAGCGGGTTTCGCATTTCCCATCGCTTCAGCTAACAGACGTGTTCTTCTACCCGGTGTTTGCCCCTCAGGGATTAAGGTCATTAGTGGCATTTTTGTTCCTTATTTTTATGCTTAGAAGTTGTTTTCTAAATGTTAATGCACCAAATGAATCGCATTGAAGCCATGATAAATGAATGGCGGACCTAACTGTTAGAAAAAAGTGCTATTTGTAATGCTGTGTTTTAGTCGGCTAATGGCAATCTCTAGATGCGACTCTTTATTTTATATTTTTTGATTAAATGGCCGTGCTTTGTGGGCGGCAAGTCGTAAAACCCTACTTGGTATCAGGGGTTTCATTTTCGTAATTTCCGTTTCAGATCTTTAGTTTGAGTAACTGTGATCTCTGGTATCAATTTCTGGATGTTATTAACGGCTTCATGTTGCTTGTAAAGGCAGTTGAGTTGAGGTCGCTATGGTTGTTTTAGCTTGGAGTAATAGCTAGATGTAAATCTTTCTTAAATTATCCGCATCGATGGGTAGGGTGTTTGGATTTCCTTATAAAACTATTAATCTGGAGTCACATAATGCCAGTCGAGGCTATTGTGTCCTTTGTTTTTGGTGGTTTTTGGTTGTCTCCGGGGTTATATTCCTTCACGTACTTGTTTAAACCAGCTGAGTACTTTCTGGTGGTGTTCTTGCCCGTATAAGAGAATAAAATTACGGGTGTGGTAATTCTTGTTGTCCTGCAGTGCATTGATGCGCTCATCAACAAATTCTGGTGTTAGTTCGATGCCGCACTCTACCGTAATGCAATGTAGCCAAGCGTTGAAATTCTCTGGTACTACTGGCTGGGTCATAATAACTCCTAATTATTTTCTTGGTGCCTACGGGCCCTAAGGGAAGTTCTTGTGAAAACGCAGGGATTTATCTAAGTTCTTATTGAGGGCAATTTATAAAATGGAAAAACCACCGGCAATGATTACTGCTGGTGGTTTGATTGATTGACTAAAGCCTTTCCCTGACTAAAACATGCCTCGCAATCCAACACTAAAGTTCCGCCCCGGCAGTGGAGCAAGTTCCTTTAGGAAGGATGAATGCACGTAAGCTAACTCGTCAGTTAGATTGTTAGCCTTCAGGTAAACGGTGAGGTCGTGTTGGCTTCCTTGAAAAGTGTATGCAAGCTCAGTATTCAAAAGTGTGTAAGCAGCGGTGCTGGTTTCCAGTTCTGATACTTTGTTTTGCTCAAACGCGTGCGTAATCTCAATTCCTGCATCCCATCCATTGGAGCTATAACTTAACATACCGCCCAATCGTACAGGTGGAGTGCGAGGCAGGTTACCTCCGTCATCTAACTTTCCACGAACAGTGTCTCCCCATAGTGTTAATGTGAGTGGCTTGGATATTTGCCAGGCAAATTCAGCTTCTAGCCCGTAGAGTGTCGAATTAGCTTGATCGAAGACATAAACGGGTAATTCGCCATGATCGTGACTCTCTTCTTCCTCATCGTGACCATGCTCTTCAATATCTTCGCTGGTGTAGCCCGTATTTCGCTCGTAGTAGAAATTATCAACCTGGTTGTAGAATAGATTCAGCACCCAGCCGATATTTCCGGAATGCCGGCGAAAACTGAGGTCAATGTTGTTGGAAACCTCTTCCTCAACATTGTTCTCGTAGTAAAAATAGGGCTCTTCTGTGTCATCCAGTCTAAATAGTGCGCCGACTTCGAAGGTGCTGGTGCCAATATGGGGACCATAAGAAAAAAGTTCAGCGGTACTGGGTGCTCGTTGGGCGTGGGTAAAAGAGATGCCGGCATTGTAATTAGCGGCAATGTCCCAGACCAAGCCGGCAGAAAAGCTATAGGGTGTGAAAGCTAACTTATCGAGATTTCCCCCCTCCCAGTCATCATCGGTGGCTTCGATAGTGACTCTTTCGATTCGGGCTCCTAACTGCCATAGGAACTCTCCCGTGTGCTTTTCCTGTATTAGCCCAATCGCTGAGCTTTCCGTTGTGCTCGGCGGAGTGAACGCCTCTTCGCCTATTGCTTCAAAATCAGTGGTTTTGCTTTCCAGGGTTATTGCACCACGCCAGCCGGCCATCTCTTGCAGCAGCAGGTTGACCCGTGCTTGCAGTGTTTGATTACTGAATGTCGTACCGATAGCGTTGTTTTCGATCTCGGAATGTTCGTAGTCTGTGTAGCCAATTCTGGCATCCAGGCCGCTCAACCATGGGTTATCCAGTGACAGTTCGCTAGCCAATTGCCAGCGGTCCTGTTTCAAGTCAGAGACTACTTCTAACTCTTCTTCATGCTCGTCATGATGCTCTGACTCATCTTCCTCGTGTTCCTCATGTTCTTCAGCGTGCGAATGGCTGTGCCCGGGAATACCGTTAATTCGCTCCAGGCGTCCATAGGCAAGGCCGATTGAACCATTATCTAAAACCAGTTGCCACCAATGTTGAACCCTTTGCTTTTTGAGTCACTGTTCTCTAATACCCCACTGGATTCTTCGCCATAGTCGCTTGAGGTGGGAATTTCATAGTCGTCACTTTTGCGCCAGAAGCTGTCCACGTGATACGCCAGCTGATCATTGCCGCCGGTATGAGCCAGCGAGGCTTCGCGCTCATCTGCCACGGTATTGCTTCCCAGCGAATAAGCAGTCCTGTTTTCACTAGAGGTAGGGATCCGCTCATCTACCACATTGACTACGCCACCGATGGCTCCTGAACCATAAAATAGAGTGGCAGGTCCCCGCAGGATTTCTATCTGCTCTGCAGTAATGGTCTCAGTGGCGACGACATGGTCTGGGCCAACTCGGGAGGCATCAGCGCTATCGAGCCCATTTTGGGTAATCAGAACGCGGGGGCCGTTGAGTCCGCGGATAATGGGACTACTGGCTACTGGTCCAAAGTAACTGGAATGAACCCCTACTTCATTCTTGAGGGTTTCTCCCAAAGTGGAGGCTTGTTTTCGACGCAGCTCTTCGCCGGCTACCACTGTTACTGGTTGTGCTGATTCAATGGTCGAAGCATGTAATGGCGTGGCTGTTACGTCAATTTGCTCGATAACAGTGTGTTGCAAGGTAACCTTCAGGGGCTCATCCTGACCAGCTTGTAAAATTACTGTCTTATGGCTGTGCCCCGGGGCATTGATATGGATCTCGCGGAGCTGTGAAGTATTCACCTCAAGTGAAAATCGGCCCTGCGCATCTGTTTGTGCCTGCTGTCTACTTCCCGCGACTTCAATACTAGCGCCATAGATGGGCTCTCCAGAAGAATCTAATACCTGGCCGGAAATCCCATGGGCCAGGTTAGATAGGGTCATCAGTGCGAAAAGGTTCGCAGTAAGTTTCATGAGTTATTCCTTATAAGATTTTTACGTCCAAGTGCACGCTAGTTACTCGTCGGCGGACCCGAAATCGAAAGTGAGTAGCAGTCGCAGTTGGCCGGGCTCGACACTCGGCGAGCGGTGGATTAGACCGGCCCCTTCATTGCCCTCCCAGAGTTCGCCTTTGAGAAGGGCAACCGAGCCGCATGCCAGGTGATTGATGGAAGTTGGAGGGAATTCCTGGTTAGCCTTTAAGTTGAGCGTATTTGGGTCAATAGAGTCTGGAGTCAGCCACTCTGTACCTGTACCTAAATATGTCGTAATCAATCGGCAGGGCACCCGATCTACATGAAACTTGGGGCACATTGCACCGTTCAGGGTTGTTAAACGAATACCGACTCCACTTAGCTCAAATAGGTAACTGAACATATCTGCCAGTAGCTGGATATCAGCACATAGGTGCGGGTAGGGCTTAAGCTCCGGTAATACTTCAGCGAGACGGTCAATCTTGGTGGTGGGAAGCAGAATCCGGCGGTTGGGGTGTACACCACTATTTAAGAGGGTGCGGCAATCACTGGCTATGCTACTGGGCAGTTCCCGTTGCCAGATGGCCATATTGATATCAGCTTGGAAAATATCTGTTAAAACTTCTCCAATATCTGCAGATACGGCCCGACGGATATTTGGCAGGTCTGCCTCTGACAGTCCTTCTTCTTTCGGAGCCAGTTCAGCACTTGGAGTTTGTGTGATAAGTGTCTCATGGCTTCTTTCTGTAAAGTCGGTCAGGCTCAAGCTAATCTCCAATTAAGTAACTTCGGCTAATAAACACTATTTTCAGAGGCTTTAATTGCTTTGCTCTCTGCTGTGGCGGGCGCTGCAATACCTAAATTCCTCACTCGCACTACCCACTCCTTAATGTAGGTGATGTTATAACATATCATATTGAGAATGGTCGGCCTTGGCAACCTCCAACATTGGGGTGAATCAAGCTTGAAGACCGAATTCATCAGGAGTTCTGATAGCTGGAAGGAACCTTGGTGAGACGTATTGACCACTGCCTGGCGCAAGTAGATTATTCGGCGATGTTCTTTTTAGCAGCAAAACTGTTTATCGCAGATTTCTTTCTTGCTGTCGTCGTAATTCACATTTTGCTCAGATTTGACTGGATTAAAATGATATAGTGTATCAATTGTGTGTTTATGGTTTATCCCACTTGAGTGGAGGAGCCAGGGAAATAATGGCAATGATTGGCAGGATTTAGCTAGGGGTGCAGCTTCGTGCCGGCCTGCAGCCGGGGAGGGTGTGTTACTCTGTCAGCCTGCCGTGTTTATGAGTGAATTTTCGGTGTACCGGAAAAGACAGGGTTAGCGTTGGGAAGTACCCAAAATTAACCTGTTATTTTTTAAATATTGCTGAGTAAATATGAAGATCAATAATTCTATTGTTTACGGGGTTGCAACTGCTGCGTTATTTGCTGGAGCGAGTTGCGCCAGTCTCGCTGCAGAGAAAGAGAGTGTTTCAACTGAAGGCATGTGGCAACCTCACCAGTTGCCTGAGCTGTCCAAAGAGCTTCGGACTCATGGCCTGGAGCTGGACCCAGCCAGCATGACCAAGCTTACCGAATTTCCAATGAACGCGGTGATCAGCCTGGGAAACTGTTCTGCTTCCTTTGTCTCTCCCACGGGATTGGTGATTACCAACCACCACTGCGCCTACGGTTCAATTTCATACAATTCAACTGAATCCAAGGATTTACTGGCTGAAGGTTTCCTGGCCGGAGATTTGTCTGAAGAGCTGCCTGCTGCACCGGGCTCCCGCGTCTACGTCACCGTTGCAATGAACGAAGTAACGGACAAGGTTAACGAACGCCTGACAGATGAGATGGATGGTGCTGCACGTTTTGCCGCAATCGAAGAAGCGGAGAAGGCGCTGGTTTCCGAGTGTGAAAAAGATCCGGGCCATCGCTGTGAGGTCTATAGCTACTACGGCGGTTTGAATTACTACCTGGTTAAGCAGCTGGAAATCCGCGATGTGCGTTTGGTTCATGCGCCGGCGTCTTCGATTGGCAAATTCGGCGGCGATATCGATAACTGGATGTGGCCTCGCCATACCGGCGATTACGCTTTCTACCGCGCCTATGTTGGCAAAGATGGTAAACCGGCTGATTATTCCAAAGATAATGTCCCTTACGAGCCCAAGCACTACCTGCCCGTAGCGGCAAAAGGCCCTAAGGAAGGCGATTTTGTGATGGTTGCCGGTTACCCTGGCCGCACTAATCGCTATCGCACCGCCCAGGAAGTGGAAAGTAATTTTAATTGGTATTACCCAAACATGCAGCGGGTATTGGGTGAGTGGTCAGAAACGATTGGTGCGGCTACCGCCGACAATAAAGATGCAGAGTTAAAGTATGCCAGTCTCGTGGCAGGCTTGAATAATTACTCTAAAAACTTTACCGGCATGATGGAGGGATACCAGCGTAGCGATCTATTGCAGCGTAAAGAAAAGCTGGAAAAAGATTTGCAGGCCTGGGTGGATTCAGACAAAGCCCGCCAGAAAAAATACCAGTCTACTATTGATGACCTTGAGGCACTGGTTGTAGAAAAAGAATCAACCCGTGAACAGGATCTCGCCATCGATTATATGGATCGTTCAGCTATGCTGGGTTCCGCGAGCAAACTGTATCGTTTGGCTAAAGAGAACGAAAAACCTGATGCTAAGCGCAAGCCGGGTTATCAGGAAAGGGATCTGACCCGATTCACAGAGGGCATGCGTCGTATTGAACGCAGCTATCACCCATCAGTCGACAAACAGATCTGGCTTTATTTCCTGGACCGTTACCAGGCGCTCCCTAAGGAGCAGCGTATAGCCAGCTTTGATCGTTACTTGAATATCGGCAAAGGCAATACTGACTTAGAGGCAACTCTCGACAAAATGTATAAGGAAACAGAGCTTTCCAATGTCGAGGTACGTGAAGCGTGGATCGGTAAAAAGCCCGAAGACTTCAAAGAGAGCAAGGATCCGTTTATCCAGCTGGCAGTGGCCATGTACGATGATATGCTTGCCCGTGAAGAGCATGAGGAGTCCATGAAAGGGCGCTTCGCTCAATTGCGCCCACAGTATATGGAGATGCTGATAGATTATTACCACTCCTTAGGTAAGCCGGTCTACCCGGATGCAAATAGCTCTCTTCGCGTGACTTATGGCCTGGTTAAAGGCTATGAGCCACCAGCTGGAACAATTAAAGAGGCAGCAGATGGTAATGACGGTAAACAAGGCTTTGTACCTTTTACAACATTGCGTGGTATTAAGGCAAAGTATACCGGCGAGGACCCCTTTGATGCTCCCAAGGCTTTGATGGAAGCGATCGATAAGAAGAACTATGGCCGCTACTATGAAAAGCAGCTGGATTCAGTACCGGTTAATTTCCTAAGTACCGTAGATATTACGGGCGGTAACTCAGGATCTCCGACAATGAATGGTCGCGGCGAGCTGGTGGGAGTCGTATTTGACGGAACATACGATAGCATCAATGCTGATTGGGACTTCACCGATAGCACCCGGGCGATTCATGTCGATATCGCTTATATTCTCTGGGTAATGGAGAATATTGACGGGGCCGGATACTTGGTTCGGGAGATGGGCCAGTAGCCGGCAATCGATGAAGTAGTGTCCTCGGGTGAGCAGCGCTCGCCGGGGACATTATTCTGTGTAAGGTTGTATGTTATCCACTTCCATACTGTAAGCCGCAGTTCCGAACTCGCTTTCTATCTTCAATGTTCTCAGTTTCCCTTCTATAGAGAAAGGTTCGTACAGAGCGTCAACTTGAACTCCCTCAGAAAAACTGCCATGGATAACCTGATTTGGAGGTGGGGGCGGCAGGTGGATACAGGCTCCGAAGTAGGGAACAAAAAGGAAATTGGAAATTGTTAATTCGTCATTGAATTCAATTGGAACTATAAACCCAGCAATACGTATCTGTTGGTTGTCGAACTCTGGTTTTATTCGAGTGGAAGTCAAAGCGGCTTGGTAACGGCTTTCATTTTCGCTCGTAGAGGCAATAGCTGATGTGTTAGGCATTGAGTCGGCAGTGGAGCCTTCAACAATATCATCTATGTATTCTGGTGGGTTGAGTAACGCATCCAGATCATCTTTCGGGATTAACTCTTCCCAGCTGACTTCGCGATAATTGATACTTACTTGTTTGACTTGAGTATGTTCTGCAACTGGGGGCGAAATTGGACGAGTTTCAATTCGACTGTCACAGGCAGCAGTGAGTAGTGCGGTGGTCAGGGTGCAGGCTGCCGAAAGGGGAGTTCTGTTCATGGCTCGGATTTATTTACTATACAAAATGATGTGATATATCATTATATATCTGTTTGCAAAAATCCATGCTGTAAATGAGGTAAAAGATGAATGCCTTCACTACAAGACCTCAACTTGCTATTGAGGTGGAGCAGTTGCGCTTCGCCTATCGTAAAGGCCCGGCAGTTTTAGAAGTCCCCTATTGGTCGCTACCAGTGGGGGAGCAGGTGTTTTTACGCGGCCGATCCGGTAGTGGCAAGTCAACGCTGCTGAACCTCCTGGCAGGCATTCTGGTTACAAAATCGGGGAGCCAAAAGGTTCTAGGCCAATCGTTGGATGAACTGAGCGAGCGCAAGCGGGATCGCTTCAGGGCGAGACATATTGGCGTTGTATTTCAGCGCTTTAACCTAATTCCCTATTTGAGTGTGGAGGACAATATTCGTGTCGCTACCCACTTTTCTGGTTTCCGTGGCGATTTTCGCGGCAGGGTTAATGAGCTGCTAACGGGGCTCTGTTTAGGAGAGGAAATTTTACCCAAGAAAGTGGCCAGCTTGAGTGTCGGACAGCAACAGAGGGTGGCAATCGTGCGGGCATTGATCAATGAACCGCAGTTATTGCTGGTTGATGAGCCTACATCTGCTTTGGACCCTGAAGCGAGAGATGCTTTTGTCCAGTTGTTGATGACTGCATGTCAGCAAAAGAAATGCACTCTGATCTTTGTCAGCCACGATAGCTCTTTGGAACGACACTTCCCTCTGGTTATGGATATGCGCGAAATAAATATTGCCTGGAAACTTAGGCCCGAGTGGGACACTGCACCAGAGGCTTTAGCCGATGTTTTTTAAACTTGCTTGGCAAAGCCTGATGCAGCGTAAGGGTAGTGTGTCACTGGCCGTATTGTCTGTAGCAATCAGTTTGATTCTAATGTTGGGGATCGAGCAGTTGCGAAGCCATACTAAAAACAGCTTTAGTCGAACTGTGTCAGGGGTAGACCTTATTGTTGGGGCGCCTACGGGACAATTGAATCTCTTGTTATACAGCGTATTCCATATTGGGAATGCCAGTAATCATATTTCATGGGATAGCTACCAGGAACTTTCTCACTTACCCCAGGTAGGTTGGGCGATACCCCTATCCTTGGGGGATTCGCACCAAGGTTACAGGGTGGTGGGAACCTCAACGGGATTTCTCGATCACTATCGGTATGGGAATAAGAGGCCATTGGAGCTATCAACCGGCCAGAATTTTATCGATACTTTTAGTGTCATATTGGGGACGGAGGTCGCTCGGGAACTCAACTACCAACTTGATGACACTCTCACACTGGCGCACGGTTTGGTTGGAACGCGCTTCACAGAGCATGGTGAAAACCCCTTTATCGTTAGTGGCATACTCAAGCCTACTGGTACACCAGTAGATCGAGCACTCTATGTAAGCTTGGCGGGACTGGAAGCCGTTCATGGTGCTGATGCGGAGCACGATGATCTGGTGCCTAATAACATTACTGCCTTCTTACTCGGGCTTAATTCCCCTATAGCTACATTTCAGGTACAGAGAAAAATAAACGAATATTCGAAGGAGCCGCTGCTGGCAATATTGCCGAGCATTGCACTATCGGAGCTTTGGCAGATATCCGGTGGTATAGAAAAGGTATTATTTTTTGTCTCAGCTATGGTGGTTTTGGCTGCATTACTTGGCTTATGTATCTTACTACTTTCCACGATGCGCGAGCGCAGACTGGAGATAGCACTACTGAGAACTGTAGGTTCTGGCCCTTTGTTTTTATTCCTATTGATCCAGTCTGAGGCATTTTTGGTTTTACTTTTAGGTGCGACAATTGCTGTTTCTGGATTGATAATGGGAGGCTGGCTGGTTGAGCCAATTCTGACAGATAAATTTGGAATCTATTTGGACGGCGTTGTTATAGGCGAACATACGATTGTGCTTTTAGCTTTAGTACTGGTAAGCACATTAATTGTGGCTGCTATTCCCGCTATAAGTGCATGCCGCCAGTCTTTGGGGGATAGTGATCTTCTGCATTGACTAGAAGATGAGGCGGAGCCAAATTCAGAGTAAGACTTTCTCTAGATTTTGATGTCAGAGGTAACCGAATATCTTTTATTTTATGGGCGATATTAGCTTTGTAATTTCTATATATATTTGCTTTGTTGCCTTTCCACACCATTCGTGATCCTATTTCCAGGCTGCGAGCTTTTCCTGTCACTGGGACTATTTATATCCCGTGGCTTGTAGCAGCCTACAAACACTATCTAATAATTTTTCATGACAAGGAAATAGTTTTGAATAGGATAATACTAACAATCTTAATGTTGCTGGGTAGCCTCAATATATTTGCTTCAACCCCAGATATTGAGCAGGCCAGAGATTCCTTAGAGATTGTGAAAGAATTAACCCCCTGGCCTTGGGAAGAGCCGGTAACTCCAATTATTGAAGAGTATATGGCAGCTGAATTCGATCAATACTCGGGGATGGCAAAATCCCACTATATGGTTGAAGAATTACTGATGCACAAGTGGGGCCAGTCAATCACAGAATTTATTGTATTAGCTGAACTTCTGTACACGTTTCAGCCAGAAGATTACCAGGAGCAATACAGGCCGGAATTTGATGCCGCTATTGCCGACCTGAATCTATTCAGATTGGCAATTAATGAGTTACTGCTTCCCCATGTACCCGGTTATAAACTGAAACAGCAAATTTTGACTAAGCGCTTTGATGGCGAGGGTATGGTAATTGCTGTCTTTGATTTGTTTGATCCGACACGCTTACAAGAGCAGCGCGAACAGTATCCCAATATTGAAGCAGAAGTTGCATTTGGTGATCCCATTACTTTCCTTCATGGTAACACCGCAATTGATATCATTTTGGATATTGCCCCTAAGGCAACTATTGTACCCGTTAGTGCTGAGAGCAAAACTTATAATGATGCAATGGCCTATATGCGGTATCGAGATGACATTAGTGTGATCAATATGAGCCGTGCATTCCATATCACCAATGACCAACTAGACCCAGAGTTTGCAGAGCATCTTTCCGCTATTTTACAAAGTAAGATTTTTACCAAGTCACTGGGAAATACAGGTACGGATCTTGAGCATAACAACTCCGATGTGAGAGAGCGCTTGGAACTACCGCCACTCGGCAGCTTCTTTACCTATGACCTGGATTTAATCAGGGCATTCCTTGCTCAGAATGAAGGGCAGGCCGGTGCTGAGAATTTGTTTTTTGCAATCAACCTCCAGCCATTCTCAAATGAGATCTCACTTACGGCGACGGTTCCGGGTTACAACCCCTTGGCTATTAAGCAGAGCTTTGCTATTGCCGGCGATGCAGTATATTCAGCTTCCAGTCAAAACTTTGAGTCTGGTAGCTCTTTTGCCGCTCCTCAACTAGCGGCTGTCAGCCTATTGCTCCTTGAAATGGCAGACTACTACGGCCTTAGCAGGGTAGAAGCTGCTCAACTAGTGAGCAAGTCATTGAAAGATAATGCTCGCCGCAGTTGGCTAGGTGATCACAACACCGGGCTTGGGTTCGTTGACGCCCACCGGGCTATGAGCGCTATTCTGAGAGCGAATAGCAAATAAGCTTGATTTAGTCATCGAGTTGAATGAGAGTGCGCTGGCAGGTTGAATATTTGCAGCCTGCCAGTTACCTGTATAGATGGTACTGTGGGTAAAGGAAGTGAATAGGAATAGGAGTGAATATTGAACATACTTTCCGCTCATATGGGGTCCTCATTCAATGAATTATCTCCACTGTTGCAATTTGCACACACTGGGATGAAGAGGTATGAGGGTTCTGTTGTCGTCAAACGAGGTGGGGTTATTGCGAATACTATTTGTTCAATATTTAGATTCCCGAAGGCGAGTTCAAGTTCGCAGTTAGTTGTTGATTGTGGACACTTTTCCGATCGGATGGATTGGGTGAGAGATTTCGATGGGTTCAAGATGAGCTCATCATTTTATTCAGAAAAAAATTACCTGGTGGAAAGGCTCGGCCCTTTGGAAATGCAGTTTACCGCTCATAATGTCGACGGAGCACTTGAATATCAGTTTTCGAAAACGAAGCTATTAGGTATACCTTTGCCAAAGTTTCTTTGGCCCAAAGTCAAGGCTTATGAAACAGAGAGTGAAGGGCAGTATCAGTTCAGTGTCAGTGTGCACATGTTTTTAGTGGGGTTCATTTTATCATATGCTGGCGATCTGAAAATTACGGAGCCCGCTTGATTTAAAATGCCATTAGGGAAGAGCGATCTCAGTAACAAGCTCTTCCCCAACTACAATATATTTTTTACTTACTTGGTATTAGAGGCTTCCGCTAGTCCCTTCAGAAGTTTATGGCTATCTGTATGAGCGCCAAAGACACCTCCCTGCATAGTAATCATCTTGAGAGCCGACTCATGGTTGCCGATGTCGGTAGCCCCAGTGCAGTCTGATAGAAGCAGGCACTCGAATCCTCGATCATTTGCTTCCCTCATGGTGGTGTGTACGCAGACGTCGGTTGTAACGCCCACGAGAATCAAGTTATCGATCCCTTTAAGCTTGAGTATTAGCCCGAGGTCTGTAGAAAAGAAGGTACCTTTGCCTGGTTTATCAATAATGACCTCACCAGCTTTGGGCGCTAGTTCTGGGATCACGTCCCAACCAGGTTCCCCTCTGACTAAAATACGTCCACATGGTCCCGGGTCGCCGATACCTGCAGCAATTTGTCGTGAGCGCCAGCGTTTGTTTGGAGGGAGGTCAGAAAGGTCGGGGCGATGTCCCTCCCGGGTGTACATAATGTGGTAGTTTTCTGCCCGCATCGCATTCAATACTTGCTGGATGGGTTCGATGGGCCTGCGCATTGCCTCCAGATCATATCCCATCTTGTCGACATAGCCGCCGGGGCTGCAAAAGTCCACCTGCATATCAATAACCACGAGAGCGGTGTTTTCTGGCCTGAGATCCCCATTATATGGCCACTTGTATGGGTTGGCCTCGACAGGGCCATTCTTGTCCGATGAATCTGAAGTGCTCATTGTCAAGGCCTCTACTTATTGATAGAGAAAGTGATTGCTAATGGATAATAGCGTTGATTGAGAGCTTGATTGAATGGCAAGGCTTTATCGGGCGCACAATTCTTGCTTAGGTGAGGCATAGCTGGATTTGCATAAGTAATAAGTGCTCATCTGGTAGTGGGTTTAGGCGTATCTCTCCTATATCTTTTATTCATGAAAGGCCAAAAATATTGTGACATCTATTTTTGTGTATACGGTTCTCTTCAAGTATTTGATCAAATTTAAAAGGCGATTTTTATTCGTATATCTAGCATATGAAATTGCGAATGCGATTTTATTGTGCGCTAAATATCTACAAACAAGGGAGCCTCTGAATAACTCCGTGATACCTCTGGCTTGCAGAGCGGTTCACAATCAAGGCGCGGCTTCGCAGGAATGTCTAGACCTTTCAAGAAGTCGCAACGCGGAGTGTGAATCGCTCTGCAAGCCCCGAAGGGCGGGCCTTGAAGGCCACAGCTGCTGCGTTGCAGCTCTTGCAAAGGACCGAGCCATTCGCGGCGAGCTGCGCCTAACATCTGTAGCCTTCAAGGCCCGCAGAGGCATTATGGAGTTATTCAGAGGCTCCCAAGATCACGGTTGGATAGTTCAAGCTTACTTCTATATTACGGTTCAAAGAGTTTGTTCTACTGATATGTGGAAGTGAAGCGTCATACTTTTTTTATTGAAAAATTATCTATATCATCCTGCGGGTCATTTTGAGTGAATTTTAGCGGAGCTTACTTGGTACTCCCATCTGATTAAGAAATATAGGGATTAAAAAATGCCCGCTTTTGTATTCATCTTTGAAGTTAAGAACCGTTTTTGGATGTAAGTAGTTAAAGGAAAGTTTGTGGAAAATCTTAAGAAGGGAATTTTCGCTGGTGTTGCATTACTGATTATCCCTATCACCATGGGGACAGTTTTCACGGTTGACGAGGGTCACGTAGGAATCGTAAAGCGATTTGGCAAGGCAGTTTCACAGGTTGATCCCGGAATTCATACGAAAGTCCCATTTATGGATAATGTGGTCGAAATCGAAGTGAGAACCCGGAAAAATGTTGAAACGATGAATGCCGCCACCGCAGAACAAATGCCGTTAAAAGCAGTGACCGCGGTGAACTGGACGGTAACTCGCAGTGCAGCCATAGATTTGTATAAGCAATATGGCGGTTTGGAACAATTTGAACAGCGGATTCTCGATCCCAGGCTGAGAAGCGCCAGTAAAGCTGGTCTGGCTGAATTCAAGGCAGAGCAGATTATCCAGAACCGGAATGCAGCAATTCGACGGATTGAGGAACTCTTGGAGGAGGAAACCAAGGGGTTGCCTATGGAATTGGGAGATGTACAGATTGAGAGCATCAGCTTGCCTCCCAAGTACATCCAATCTATTGAAACCAAGCAGACAGAGTTGAACTTGGCGGCTGCCGAAAAGCATAAATTGGAACGTCAAAAGCTGGAAGCGCAACGTGAGGTGAATACTGCTAATGCGCGCCGTGATGCCACCAAAGCTAAAGCAGATGGTGAAGCCCATAAGATTCGTGTAGAAGCCGAGGCGGAAGCTTTTGCGATTCTGGAGAAAGGGGAAGCGGAAGCTGCAGCGATTAAAGCAAAAGCTGATGCGATTGCCAGAAACCATACCTTGGTTGAATATATCCGCGCGCAGCAATGGAATGGTCAGATGCCTTCAACTATTATGGGTGGCGATCAGCCAATTCTGTGGGATATGGGGAATAACTCAGACCGCAGAAATTAAGATAGCCCAAAGCTAGAGCTTTGCTTGCTTTTTACACAAAAGGTTTGGTGCTTATCAATAGGAAGCACCAAACCTAGTTTGTTCAGTTGGCAGTATTTCTTAAATTCTAAATGATGGTACAGTCATTACTTAATGAGGACTGTTTGTTAGTCTCGTAGTTACTTGACTTGCCAATTAACTCCTCCCAATATCCGAAAGGTACTTTTCGGTGTGCTTATTACCCGGTATATCCTGATTAAATTTATTGATGTTCCTCGGGTATCACGCACTCTAAATCAAGGAGATTCCGGTTGAAACACTTTATATGGTTTATCACTGCTGCAATATTGGTTTTTGGTGCCAGCAACTCGGTGATCGCAGAAAGTGGGGGCTCATGTAGCAAGTTATGTACTTTTGTGCTCAAGAATAGTCGGACCTCAGAATATACGGTAATTAATAGGGAGAGGGCAGCCAGGCAGTTCACACCATTCTCTACTTTTAAGGTTCCCAATACCCTTATTGCACTTGACTTGGGTTTAGTTGAGAACCTGTTACAAGAGCTAACCTATAATCATGACAAATACCCAGCTAAAGAGTGGTGGCCTACAATCTGGTCAGAAAGGCCTTTGACGATTCGCGAAGCATTTCAAAATTCAGCGGTTCCGATCTATCAGCAATTAGCAACGGAGATCGGCGCTAAGAGAATGAATCAGTATTTGGCAGGTTTTAATTATGGTAATCGGGATGCTTCGTCTGGTATTGATACCTTCTGGCTCAATGAGAGTATCAAAATATCAGCGTTGGAGCAGGTAAACTTCTTGGAGCGTTTATTTACTGGTCAATTACCTGTATCGCAGTCAGCTATAGATAAATTTAAAGAAGTGATGCTGGTAGAGGAGACCGATGCCTATAAGTTATATGCAAAAACAGGAGGAGGGCCATTAGCTAAGAATAAGGCTTTAGGTTGGTATATTGGAATTGTAGAGTCCAATAACAATATTCATTATTTTGCGATTAACATAGATGGCAATAGTTTTCGGGAAGTACAAAAGAAAAGAATTGAAATTGCCAGAAAAAAACTATCTGAGTTGGGGGTTATTTAGGCTCTTTATAGCGAAGCTGTGGTACGTCTGTTTTTGCAATGGTTAGTGCTTTTTGATTGATTGTTGAGAGTCAATCGGCATAATGGCGATCAAATTCACTTTCATATGGAGCTTCCTATGGGAACTCAAGCTGTAAAAGTTATATTTGCTCTATTCATCAGCACCTTTTGCTCATTATGCCTGGCTGCTGATAAAGTAGCCAATTTGGATAAGCTTCTGCTTGTATCGGGTTTGACCAAGCAGGTTGAGGGGTTTCCTGAGCTAGTAAAATCTGGGTTTGCAGAAGGCGTACAGCAGGGTGCACCAATTCCTCAGGATAAACTGCAGAAGATTCTTGAAAGTGCAGATAATACAATTTTACCATCCATCATTATGGATGAAGTGCGCTCGTCACTGAGTACTTCTCTGACCGGTAAAGATGTTGAAGTTTTATTGGCTTGGTATGAGTCAGATATTGGTAAGAAAATTACCAAGGCTGAAGAGGAAGGAAGCTCTGAAGAGGCATTCCAGAGTTTGATGGCTAATGCTCAGCAGTTGATGGCTGACACAAAGCGCGTTGAAATGGCAACTCGTATTGATCAGCTTGTTGGTGCTACCGATATAGCGATGGAGATGCAGGCCTCTACGGCTATTGCTGTCTATTCCGCAGTGATGGCAGTGATGGCTCCCGGCCAAGAGATCAATCTAGATGCTTATAAGGCACAAATGGAAGCAATGAAGCCCCAGATGCGTCAAAATGTTGAGCAATTTGTTACTCTCTCTTTCGTGCAAACTTATCAAGGCTTCGACGATGCAAGCTTAGCGAAATATGAGGAGTTCTTGAGCCAGCCAGAAGCTAAAAAATTCAATTCCTCTTCAATGGCAGGGCTTAATAAAGCTTTAACACAAGTAATCGGCCGTTGGTCCGGTGATATGGCTTCTATACTTAAAAACGAAGCGAACTGATTATGGGATAGGGAGCTCCTGAATATCTTTATACTTCTTAAATAGAATATTTAGGGGGTTCTCGGCCTACCGCCTGCATCCATATTAGCTATAAAGGAAGCAGGCGGTATGACTATCACACATTTACCTTTCCATTCTATACCCTGAGGTGAGTCTCATAGGTTCGTCAGTTATTTGATAAAATAGCTTGTCAATTCATATCATTATATTCTCTTGTACTTCGACAGTCCGATTCGCTGGAATGCGGTAATAGTCTATAGCACTGCTTGAATTTCTTACCATGGCGGCAAAAATTCGCTCTCTCCAATTCGCCATTTTGCTATAACCGCCTTTTACAGGAAATATATTGTACCGGCAGGTGAAGAAAGAAGACTTACTTGGATCAATATCCAATAGGTGCATTTTGTTGAGTTTATTTATGGCCCCTTCGACATCTGGGCGTTCCATATATCCATAACGTAAGATTAGCCTGAAACATCCCTCTCTAATCTTGCTAATGATTGCTCGGTTCTTTGGGAGTACTTTTGGTGTGTTGGCCGACGTAACGGTTAGGAAAAGGTTCTTTTCGTGAAGAACACTGTTATGTTTCAAATTGTATATTAGGGCATGAGGTACAAAGAGTTGATTGGTTCCCACAAATATTGCAGTTCCAGGTACTCGTAATGGGGGATTATCAAAAAGTGAGTTTAAATAGGGCTCTAATTTAAAATTTTTCCCCTGTAAGTAACAATTTATCGCTTTTTTTCCATCTCTCCAAGTAATCATCAGCATCGCAATAAAGGCGGCTAAACTTATAGAGAACCACCCCCCGTGGCCTATCTTTGCCAGGTTTGAAGTAACAAAGGCAAAATCAATAAAAGCAAAGAATGAGCCGACAGCCAGGCAAATTATCAGATTGTATTTGAGGTAGTGGCGATACACGATTGCTGCAATGCAGGAGGTAATCAACATTGCGCCACTCACTGATACACCATAAGCACTAGCCAGGTGGACTGAGCTTCCAAAGAGAATTGCCACCAGTATTACCGCTGTCATTAATAGGTAATTGACACCGGGCATATAGACTTGTCCCGCGAGTGCTGATGACGTGTGCCGGATGGCAAAACGGGGCATCAAGCCAAGTTGGATTCCTTGTTTTGTCAGGGAGAAGGTCCCCGAGATACAGGCCTGGGAAGCGATGCAGGTTGCTACAGTTGCAAGAATAATCATTGGGTAGAGCGACCAGTCCGGGTACATCCGGTAAAAGGGGTTGTCTACCGCAGAGGTGTCACTAATAAGTAGAGCGCCCTGTCCCATATAGTTCAACACCAGGGCGGGGAACACCAAACCTATCCAGGCAATTCTTATAGGCATGCGTCCAAAATGCCCCATGTCGGTATATAGAGCCTCTCCTCCGGTAAACACCAGTAACACTGCACCTAATATCCAGAAGGAAGCCATGCCATGGTTAGTGAGGAAGCTCACAGCATGTAGAGGATTAATGGAGTGGAGGATTACAGGGTTTTGGAGCACCCAGTAAAGGCCCGCGAGCAGCAAAACTAAGAACCAGATGGCGGTAATCGGGCCGAACAGTTTCCCCACGGTTTCGGTGCCGAAGCGCTGTACAAAAAACAATCCAAAGAGTATGCCGATAGAAATTGGCAGGATAAACGGTTTTAGAGTCTTATTGACTATCTCCAGTCCTTCGACTGCGGAGAGAACTGAGATGGCTGGTGTGATAACGGCATCACCAAAAAATAGTGCCGCCCCACAGATTCCGCCGCCGATAATGAGCTTTCTTAATAATTCTCGCCCTTTTGTCGCTTCCAGGGCCAGTGTCATCAGCGCCATGATCCCACCTTCCCCTCGGTTGTCCAGGCGCATTACCAATATGACGTACTTAATAGTGACAATTAGGGTAAGTGCCCAGAAGACAGCAGAGACCCCACCAATAATGGTTTCAGTGTTATGGGGAATTCCAAACCGGGGGTGGAAAATCAGTTTAAAGGCGTAGAGTGGGCTAGTGCCGATATCACCAAATACAACCCCGAGAGCGGCAAGTGATAGAACCCAGTGTTTTCTTGCGCCTTCTGAGCGAGATTCCATTTGCAACTCTTATCATCCGGTGTCATACAAAGGCAGTGATTTAAGACTTATCAGGGAGTTTGCTGTCATCACTTGGATGGTGGATATCAGCGCGCAAGAAATAGTTTTCCCTGAGACTGATCTTAGCAATACATTGCTAAGGCACCATGTGAGCTACTGTGCAGGGTGCAAACTTACGAGCCGATAAAGTGAGATGTAAGAGAGGTATCCGCGTAATTGAGCAATTGTGTCAGGCAGTTATAAAGGCAGCTCTTTTGGCGGGGATCTTATTGTTAGTAAGGCGGGACTACAGGAGCCTCCCCAATGAAAGCATCGGACCTTTTTATTCGTGCCCTGGAGAAAGAGGGCGTTGAGTACATCTTCGCGATTCCTGGTGAGGAAAACCTGGATATGCTGGAGTCTTTGCGGGGTTCAAAGATAAAACTAATTGTCACGCGCCATGAACAAGGTGCCGGTTTTATGGCTGCTACCTATGGTCGGCTTACGGGCAAACCAGGTGTCTGTATGTCTACTTTGGGTCCGGGGGCCACGAACCTTGTGACAGCTGCAGCCTATGCCCAGCTCGGTGGAATGCCGATGGTGATGGTCACTGGTCAAAAACCTATCAAAAGTTCCAAGCAAGGCCAGTTTCAGATTATTGATATTGTTGACATGATGCGTCCGCTGACCAAGTTCACCAAGACCATTGTGGGGGGCGACTATGTGCCTGCTCATGTCCGTGAAGCCTTTCGGCAATCGGAAGAGGAGCGGCCGGGAGCGACCCACTTGGAATTTCCTGAAGATATTGCCCGTGAACACTCCACCATGCCGGTCTTGGAGCCCAGCTATAACCGCAGGCCAATTGCTGAAGAGAAGGCGGTGCGCAAAGCCGCAGAAGCGATTGCGGCATCCCGTAAACCACTGCTGTTGGTGGGAGCAGGCGCAAACCGTAAATTAACCGCCAAAATGTTGCGCAAGTTTGTCGACAAATTGGGTATTCCGGTGGTCACAACTCAGATGGGAAAGGGAGTAATTGATGAATCGGGCCCGCACTTTATTGGAAATACCGCGCTATCGGATGGGGATTTTGTTCACCGGGCCATTGAGCAGGCCGACCTGATTATCAATGTGGGCCACGATGTTGTAGAAAAGCCGCCTTTCTTTATGCGCCCCGGTGGCCCGGAAGTTGTACATATTAACTTCAATTCAGCGCAGGTGGATCCGGTCTACTTCCCGCAGATAGAGGTGGTTGGCGATATTGCCAACAGCTTGTGGCAGCTGGACCAGCACTTGGAACCCCAGGATCACTGGAGCTTTACCGATGCACATCGCATTCGTGCCGCGCTTCAAAAACACATCCAGGAGGGCTCAAATACCACCACTTTCCCAATTCGTCCGCAACGACTGGTAAAGGATCTCCGCGAAGTGATGCCGGAGAAGGGCATTATTGCGCTTGATAATGGCATGTTCAAAATCTGGTTCGCGCGGAATTATCCTGCTTTAGCCCCGAATACCGTGCTGCTCGACAATGCACTGGCAACGATGGGGGCGGGCTTGCCTTCGGCAATGGCTGCCAAGTTGGTGTGCCCAGACCGTCGTGTGGTTGCAATTTGTGGGGATGGGGGCTTTATGATGAATTCCCAGGAGATTGAAACGGCGGTTCGTTTAAAACTTGACCTTATCGTGCTTATTTTGCGCGATGATGCCTACGGAATGATCAAGTGGAAGCAGGCCATGATGGAGTTTGATAACTTTGGTCTGGATTTTGGTAATCCTGATTTTGTCGACTATGCAAAATCCTATGGTGCTCATGGTCACAGAATAACGGCCACGGATGAGTTTAAACCGATGATAGAAAAATGTTGCAGGGCTGGTGGGGTCCATCTCGTGGATGTGCCCGTGGATTACAGTCACAACGACCGTATCCTGAATCATGAAATTCGCGAGTTGTCGAGTAAGTTGTAGGGGGTAGCCGGCTCGGGTAAGGTAGTTGTAACAGGGAGGTGTTCGGCTTTCTTTTAAACAAGCTCCTCGGGCCCGAGTACTTTAAAGTAGGGACCAATATCCAGCCTTATGGAGGACATGGCAATCTTGATCATTTCTCTACGATCTTCAAGTATGTCCTCCTTGGCTATTCCATGTAGAACCATATAATCTTCATATTTCCCGGTAATAAAGTCCTCTTTCCGTATACCTTCGTAAGCTCTACATAAAACTCCATGAAGGTTCTCTATGAATTGGCGGCGGCTCTGCATCGTTTGTCGAGGCCCATGTTCGACTTCAAGCTCATGAGCATGTTCGTAATTAATGTTTACTAAGCAGAAATTTGTTTTATTCTCTTTCCATGCTCTTGCCGCCTGGTTGAGTTCCACGATCAGGGTGAAGGGAAGGTCAGCGAACATAGGGTTATGATCAGTAAAATCAAGAAATGCATAGCCAGCTCTTAGGTAGCTACTGGCGCGCTCTGTAATGTCATAGCTGTGAATGTCCCCGGTGCGTATTGACTCGCTGTCGGTATCTTTCTGGCAGTTGAGGCACAAAAAACCGATCTCCACCTCTGAGCTGGCATGGCCGCAAGCATTGCAAATAAGCAGTGTGCCGGGTTTGTCGTAGTCACTGCCGAAGTGTAAAAGCTCCTTTCGACATTTGGGGCAAATCAGGTCTTCACCCTCCCTGAAGTCAGCTTCACGACCCAAATAAGCGCAGCTGAAATGGTGAAGATAGAAGTCTTCGGTAAGGTTAGAGGATCTGCATACCGCGCACTCTTCACGGACATTAAACTGAGAACCCCCACAGCCGTTACAGATATGGCGTCGATCGAAAAACTTGCCCTGTAGAAATCCTGATTCGATCAGTTTTTCACATTCCGTCACAACCGTCGGGCTATCGAGGATAATATTAAAATCAACAGTAGCTTTGGAGTTGGGGCTATAGTGCGGCGAGAGACTTACGCCAGATACAAATAATCGCGCTAGTATTTTGTCGCTATCTTTCTGAGTGGTGTGGAAATCCAGGTGGACTTGCGCGCGCCGATAGTGAAAGTCGTCAATAACCTGGCTCACAACGGGCATATCCTGCGCACTAAGCTTTGAGCAATCCAGATCTGCCTTCTCGCCGACTGTTCCAGTGAGATCAATAACCGGGAGTAGATACAAGCCACCACGCATATGCCATATATGCGTCAGGTCATCTACTGATGCTGGCTCCTCAATCAAAATAGCGTCTTTGGATTCACCGGTATGCGATGTCACCTTAGAGTCGCCGGGCCAGCGAAAAAAGCTATATTCGTCACTTAAAAAGGAGATGCTGATTCCTCCACACCTATATAACAGCTGGCGTTTGAAAGATTAACTGAGTGTTTTAGCTTATTTCATGCCAGTTATACGTAACTGTGTAACCTGTGGTGTATATGGCGTCCCTTTTACTGAATAGATTGTTGAGTATTTAAGAAAAGATAGGTGAAAAATTGGCAATAGGCAGGGATAGGTGCCCTACGTCCCTGGCAGGAATTAGGAATAACTGTATGACATAAAAGGTAGTCGTCATCTGGGGGGAGTTAATTAATAAATTTATCAATAATGACATCAATCCAGTCAATCTTTAGGGTTATGGTAACTTTCTCGTTCACCGGAAATTTTGATGGGTCAAGTAAGACTATTTTCGCTAACTGATTACGCGATGTGGGCTTGAATGTATTTTGGAACTCCTGGGGTAGTGCGGCTGAGAGGGGGATCATTTCTACTAGTACCCCTTTGTCTTTAAAGCGTCCACCAGTAACCAATACCTCCATTCCAGGCTTGATCACGAATTGATATTGATTGGGTAGATAGGCTAGGACATAGGCTTCCCCGGTGTAGATAGACATAAGGGGCTCCCCAGCATCATAAACATTGCCGACATGGGGGACTGAAGCCCCAACTAGACCAGAAGTGGGGCTTTGAATAATACCGTTATTGTAATGCTCCTCCAGTTTTCTTAGCGCTTGTTCGGAGCGATAAATTGCCTCATCAACAGATCTACGTTTTCCTTCCAGGGTGGCGCTTTCAACTTGTAATTTTACCAGGGTTTCACTGGCCTCGAAGTTATCTTTCAATACATCTTGGTAACCGACTTCGCTGACTACTCCTTTATTTGCAAGTTTATTGATTCTATCTACGATTCGGCCAATTTGTACTTTACGCTCCTTGGCGGGAGTGAGTAGTTTTTTAGCAGTCTCTGCCAATAAAGTGAATTCAGCAGAAATCTGTATTAGGTTAGCTTGGCGGGTGGAGAGATCGGCGATTCGCTCCAGTAGCTCCATTGATTCAATCCTTAAGAGTAACTCGCCCTCTCGAACAGCTTGCCCTTCATCTACGGCAACCTCTACTACTTTTACTAGATAGCCCATTTCAATAACGCTTTGATCGCGTAGTACTAACCCATCGCTTCGCAGTAAAAACCAGTCACCCCATATATAGCGAATAACGCCAATACCAAATAAAATTAACAAAGCCAGATATATTCGTCGGCTGGCAGATCCTCGGGTTTTTCGCTGCTCGCTTTCGAAGCTATCTGGGCGTAGTCGTTTTCGCAGAGCCTTCATTCAAGCTACTCACGAACACGGTGTACTTTTAAAGGGGCGAAAGAATCTTTATAGGATGTTCTAAAGATCCATTCCTGAACATAAGCATACAGTCTTACGACTCGCATAAAGTTTACATAAAAGATGCTATAGGCAGGAATATAGGGCCAAAGGGGAAGTGACTTGACTTTTGGGGTTGCGTAAGAAGCTAAAGCAAAGGTAATTGTATCGAGTGCAATTAATACAACCTGGGCTCCCGCTAAAATAAACCAGGCATTGTCGCCATAGCGCACAAATAGCCAGACTAAATAGATTGGTAAAGCTATTGCGGCAATAACATTGAAAACCAGGAATTCATATTGGTGAAAAAACTCTTTTAGCTGCATTCCTTGGCGGAACGGATTAATAAAATGTAGGTACTTGCGGTAGCGAAGACGAATCGCATCCCGTTCCCACCTAAAGCGCTGGCGCATTAGAACTGTGATGCTGGTGGGAACATCGGTATAACAAATCGCCTCAGGTGCAAATTCCACTTTCCAACCGTAATCCCGCAAACGAAAGGTGATATCTAAGTCTTCTCCTCCGCCGGCATCAAAGCCGCCAATTTGATTCATTGCGGATACCCTAAAAGCACTGAAGGCACCGGAGGCACAACACATTTGGTCGAGCATCGCTAGGGAGTGTCGCCCCAAGCAAATACTGATTACATATTCAATGGCCTGGAAGGAGCTGAGTATATTTTCTGTGGAGTTTCGGACAATTACATTACCTGAAACCACGCCAACCCTGGGATCTGCAAAGCCTTGCATCACGTATTTCATAGCGTGGCGATCGAAGGTGCAATCGCAATCAATTGAGGCTATAAAGTCGCCTGTTGAAAATCTCTGTCCTAAATTAAGGGCTGAGGCCTTGCCTCCACGCAGCTCTGTTGCATGAGCGCCATCCAAGCGACCTTTATTTTGCAGGTAGTGAATATCGTCCCGAGTTTTATCTGTGGAGCCATCGCTAATCGCGATCACTTCGTAGGGGATATAGCTCTGTTCCTGTAGGCGCTCGCCACACTTTTCAATAGAGTTTTCCTCGTTGTGACCGGCGATTACCGCTGTGAGTCTGCCTAAAGACTCTATATCTTCTTCAAATTCGGGTTTGGAGGCGAAAAAAAATACAGAGGTAAAAAACGACATTAAATATCTGGGAAACTCCAACACCACGACAATCCAAAACATCGTAAAGAGGGTGGCGTAGCTCTGAGTGGCAAAGAAAGTAATTCCGTCATCGATCATTTCCCACATTTAGGTTTGCTCCCCAATAGGCGAATGCGGCCCTCGGCTATTGCTGTTACCTATCTGTGATATAGGAGCGAACGTATGTGGCTCACTGCTAGTGTCTGGCAGTACCTCTTTGAGAGGGGGAGGGGATTGAGTGTGCGGAGTGGGTCTTACGCTTGGATTCCATTCATTGGTAAGGGCTCTCAACTCATTGCTTGTTAAGGCTAAGCCCAATTTTGATACCCCCTGACTTTGGCCCTTTGTTCATCAATCAATTAAGTGCTTGCAGACTTGATATGTCGGTCCGAGGTGTCGCACAAGGAGATGCGTCACCTGAGATTGTCAGTATAGTCCACGGTTGTTTCAGGTGCCGAGTAGTGCTGAAGCCCAGAGCTACTGCGGCTTCAGGCAAAATTTATATGCCACTGCTAAATGGGGCAGGGGACAAGAAGGCGTTTTTTAATTTCTAACGAACTTCAAGGTTAAGGTTGTATTGAGCAACCACACGACCTATGTAGCCCAGTTTTAGAAACGTCGCACTAATCACCATAAAGATATGTCCTGCGACCTGCGCGGGAATTGAAAATAGGTGCGATAGGGGATAGCAAATAACAATCGTCAGAATAAGCAGGGGAACTGACAGAAGCAGCGTAAAGTTACCGGCTTTTAGTAGAAGCTTGAAACGCTCACGCAGTAAGGGGTTTTCCGTATTCAGCATATCGGCCTCAGGTTCAAACGGCGTCAATCTATCTTTAGCAACTGCTATGCCAAATATAAATGCTAATAAAAACAAGGAGTTACGGCTTATTCTTGGTGTTTGTGTGTCAAATTGACCTTTATGGTTGCTGTGTCATAATGACTCTAAAAGGTCTTTTGGACTGATTTGGCTATGGTAGATACCAACGCAACCTTACTGCTCGAAGTGGCTCTGGACTTGGCTAACAGCCTTAACAACAGCGATCGCTTTGAGCGCCTGCTGTCTACTATCCGCAAAGCGATCAAATGCGATGCCGTTGCCTTGCTTGGGCTCAACGGCGATACACTCACCCCTCTCGCAGTCCAAGGGCTTGCCCGACGGACCCTGGGGCGGCGATTCCTGATTGATGAGCATCCACGGCTAGCGCAGATCTGTGCTTCGGAACACCCAGTCCGCTTCCCATCTGACTGTCAGCTACCAGATCCCTTTGATGGTTTGCTGTTGGATAGGGAGGGAGATCTTCCCGTGCACTCCTGTATGGGTTTGCCTCTCTATTCAGATAACCACCTGATTGGTCTGGTAACAGTGGATAGCATGTCTGCGGATGCCTATGCCCGAATCAGTGATCGAACCCTTGAACTGATAGCCGCGCTGTCTGCGGCCACTTTACGCACAGCTTTAGAGCTAAAGGCCCTGTCACACTCCGCTGAGCATGCCGAGCAATTGGTGAAAGACCTAACCCAGCAGGCTCTGGAGCGAGATGGAGGTGAATTAATTGGTGAGAGCGCGGAAATGCAGTCCCTGCGCAGTGAGATAGAGCTGGTGGCTGGGTCGGATTACAACGTGCTGATTCTCGGTGAAACAGGGGTGGGGAAAGAGCTGGTGGCCCGTACCGTCCATAGGTTGTCGACTCGCAAGGAGAAGCCCTTAGTCTATTTGAACTGCGCTTCCCTGACTGAAACCCTGGCGGAAGCTGAACTTTTTGGTCATTCAAAAGGGGCCTTCACCGGCGCAGATCGCGAGAGGCCCGGCAAATTTTTACTGGCGAACGGCGGCACTATTTTCCTGGATGAGGTTGGCGAGTTACCGCTTGTGGTGCAGAGCAAACTGTTGCGTGTATTGCAAAGTGGTGAGATTCAGCCGGTAGGCAAAGATACGGTGCAGCATGTAGATGTTCGCATTGTAGCGGCGACTAATAGGGATTTACGCAAAGGGATTGAAAACGGTACTTTCCGAGCTGATCTCTACCACCGCCTCTCTGTATATCCCCTTGAAGTCCCACCGCTATGCCGGAGGGGTAATGATGTTCTGCTGTTGGCAGACTACTTCTTGGAGCGCTCCCGCAGGAAGCTGGGTTTTCGTCAGTTGCGTCTCAGTACAGAGGCCACCAACAAGCTACAGCGATACGCTTGGCCGGGTAATGTTCGCGAGCTGGAACATATTATCAGCCGCGCAGCCCTTAGGGCCCGCAAAGGTAGCTCTCCAGAAGCTATTGTTGCCATTACTGCAGCACAAATTGAAATTCCCGATGACCTGGTTATTCAGAAGCCTCCGCAGAAACCGGTAGAGTCGCTGTCTGAGGCTATTGATTTAAGGGTGGAAACGGAAAACTATCAGAGTGAACTCATTGGGCGTGCTCTAGCTGAGACCGATGGGAACTGGAGTAAAGCGGCCAAATTACTATCCGTAGACCGAGGGAACTTGGTGCGTCTCGCTAAAAGGTTGGGTGTTTACATCAAGAAAGAGGTTGTTCGAGGTAAGTAATCTATATGAAGCAAGGAGTTGCAATGTTGATTAGCGATAAAGGATTACGGCTTTCACTGGTTGTAGGGGTAATTTCCCTGACTATCGGCGTACTGGCATTTGCGTATAACTGGAAAATTATTGGTGGGGGATGGCCGTATTTCGGTACATTTTTATTTCCAGGCAATCTTGTACTGTCATTCTTTTCTGAAGAAATAGATTTCTGGCCAAAGTTTGCGCTGCAGATGAGTGGCCAGTTTCTGGTTCCCTTTTTGCTGGCACGTAGCCTTATTAGTTTTAGACGCTGGTGGAATTGATAAGGGGTATTACGATTTGCATGTGATATTACTCCAAGCATTTGATAGAAGGCTAGAGCTGTAAATACTTATACTTGCGATCTTGTATAAAAATAACTAAATCGCTAGCCACAATAAATATGCAAAAAATGTTTCTTGGCTATCAGGTTGATTCTCGGCAATATTATAAATGACTTTGGTTCTAATGTTATTGAACTCTTCTGGAGTTGCTTCATATTTAAAGTGTTTTGCTGTCTGGATAGCAGATTCTTCAAAGAAACCCGAGGGCTTACTTTTAATAACTCGGGGGTCTACCGGATCGCCGTTTTTATTAATGTCATACTCAACAATTACGTAGCCTTCCATCTGCTTTTCCAGCGCTTCTTGAGGGTATATTGGCAGTGATTTGTAAACAGGAACAGGCCCGCCTTTCTCTCTTGCCATTTCCCTGTCTTCAATGCTGGATTTATAAAAGTCAATGTACTGGGGGCATTCGTCGTAAGAGCTGCAATTTTTGCTTGTTGGAGAGTCAGTGCAACTGCAAAGAAGAAAAATAATAGATATCAGGGCTAATTTGTTCAAAACTTTTAATCTTCTTTGCACTTATTGAAATGGCAAGTGTAACACCCTATAGATTTTCTCTGTAGCTGTTAAATAGCAAGTAATCTATCCGGTATCTAGCGGAGTTAACGGAAAGACTGTATTGCTGAATTAGTACCGTTAACTAGAAAAGCCGTATATCAAACCGGCTCATTTCCTCATCACTCTCAACCCATTAAAAACCACGAGCAGGCTGGTCCCCATATCGGCAAAAACAGCCATCCACATGGTTGCCTCTCCGGCAAAAGCAAGCACCAGAAAGACCGCTTTAATGCCCAGCGCCAAGATAATGTTCTGCCAAAGAATATGGGCCGTTGAACGAGATAGTTGGATAAAGGTGGCGATCTTGCCCAGATTGTCGTCCATCAGGGCCACGTCAGCGGTTTCTATCGCTGTGTCGGTTCCCGTTGCTCCCATCGCAAACCCAATATCAGCACGTGCCAAGGCGGGGGCATCGTTAATGCCATCGCCAACCATGCCAACCTGGCCTTTTCCAGATAGAGCCTCCACCTCTCTGAGCTTGTCTTCCGGCAGTAGGTTGCCTTCAGCCCGATCTATGCCGACTTGTTTGGCAATCGCATCTGCAGTGTGCTGGTTGTCCCCGGAAAGCATCAGTGTTTTCACGCCCAGTTTGTGAAGGCTCTCAATGGCGTGCTGGCTCGATTCCTTCACGGTATCGGCGACAGCAAATATCGCCAGAACGGAGTTTTCCCGGGTCAGCATCACAACAGTTTTCCCTTCTTCCTCAAGGGTTCCCAATTGGCGCTCCAGCTCGGCGGAGCAAATGCCCAATTCTTCAATAAGCCGGTGGTTACCCAGGTAGCACTGATCCCCCTGAATTCTGCCCCTGACGCCGCGCCCGGCCAGGGCTTCAAAAGTATCCACTTCTTGTAGGCGTTCGTGGGGAATCTGAGCAAACTCCAGTACGGCCCTGGATACCGGATGATCGGAACGTTCGGCTAGGCTCGCCGCCAGGGTTTGTACCTCTTCCGCGGGCATTGGCGCTAACACTTTAAAATCCGTGACGGTTGGCAGGCCATGGGTGATGGTTCCAGTTTTATCCAATGCCAACCAGCGAAGGTGGCGCCCCTGCTCAAGGTAGGCCCCGCCTTTGACAAGGATTCCGTGGCGGGTGGCCGATGCCAATCCGCTTACGATGGTGACAGGAGTTGCAATCACCAGTGCGCAGGGGCAGGCGATTACCAGTAACACGAGTGCGCGATAGATCCATTCCATCCAGCTGCCGGCAAAAAACAGCGGCGGTATTGCTGCAGTAGCCAGTGCCACTGCAAATACCAGCGGCGTATACCAACGGGCGAATTGGTCGACAAAGCGCTGTGTTGGCGCGCGACTACCTTGTGCGGCTTCCACCGCATGAATGATTCGGGCGAGCAGGTTATCGTTGGCAGCAGCCGTAGATTGGTATTCGAGTGCCCCGGATTCGTTGATACTGCCGGCGAAAAGTTCATCTCCAGGGCCTTTGTCTACCGGAAGGCTCTCCCCGGTAATTGGGGCCTGGTTTACTGCTGAATTGCCGCGTATTACTTCCCCATCTAGAGCGATACGTTCGCCGGGGCGCACCCGGATGGTTGTGCCAACCGGAACAGTCTTGGCTGACATGGAAACCCACTCGCCATCTGGCCCCTGTACAGTGGCGGTTTCCGGGGCCAGGTCCATCAACTCCCGAATCGCATTACGGGCACGATCCAGGGATTTGGCTTCAATTAATTCTGCTAGGGTGAATAACACCATCACCATTGCTGCTTCGGGCCAGTGACCGATAAGCAGGGCGCCGGTGACCGCGATGGACATCAGCGCGTTCATATTCAGGTTGCGATTACTGAGCGCAATCCAGCCCTTTTTGTAGGTCGTGAGTCCGCCGCCAGCGATAGCGGCCAGGGCCAGTATCATTACCAGCCAATTGTTTCCCCCCTGTAACCAGAATACGACCTCGGAGGCAATCGCCGCCAAACCGGCCGCGCCCAATAACCACCAGTTTGCATGGGTGGTAGGTGGCGCGGAATCGATGTCATCTTCCGTGGCCAGGCGTGCGTCCAGGTCAAGAGGGGTTAGGGTGTTGAGGATCTTGCTCTCCATACCGGGCGCGTGGCGCACCTGTAGGATTCGCTGCACCAGGTTAAAGTCCAGCTGGTAAATGCCCTGCATGCCAGAGAGCTTGGCGCGTATCAACCCCTCTTCAGTGGGGCAGTCCATCTTGCTGATGGAGAACAGGGACAGGTCACCTTTGTCGCTGTTGTTATTGGTGTTTTGAATTGGCGTCATGGTTGTGGCTTGGGTTGCCCCGCTGCAGCCACAGCTGGAATCGCGCTTGACCATTATTCACTCTCGGATAGATCAGTCAGTGAGCCAGTATTACAATCCCTCTAGTAACTATAGAGTCAAGAGGGAGTGGCATGGCTTATAAGATTGGTGAAACTGCCAGGAGAGTGGGCTGCAAAGTGGAAACGGTTCGTTACTACGAGCAGGCGGGGCTACTACCAGAGCCCGCTCGCTCAGAGGGTAATTTCCGGCTCTACTCAGAGTCTCACCTGGAACAACTGCGTTTTATTCGCCACTGTCGTTCTCTGGATATCCCCCTCGAGGATATTCGCAACCTGTTGAGATTAAAAGCGGCTCCATCGCAAAGCTGCACTGATATTGATAGCGTGGTTGATGATCAAATTCAAAGAGTCGAAAAACAACTGGAATCGCTCAAGCAGTTGCGAAAAAGCTTGGTAGATTTACGCAATCGATGTGAGGGTGGCCAGGCAATTAATGCCTGTGACATTATGCGGGAGCTGACAGATTGTAGCTGTCATGGCCATCCGGCAAATAATAATGAGTGTTAGTCGTAAATTTTGGGCCTTGTTTTGAGTAAGTGGCGTATAACTTTTATCGTATTATTTTGTATTGGTTTGTTGTTAGCCGTATGGGCATTTATCGTTGAGCCAGCAAGTTTCCGAATTAATGAAGATGATATTGTCGTAGATACCTGGCCAAAGGAATGTAACGGGCTAAGGGTCGCGATACTTGCTGACCTGCATGTAGGTTCCCCTTACAAGGGGCGGAAGAGCCTACAAAACCTGGTTGAGGCTGTTAATAAAAGCCAACCCGACCTTATTCTCCTACCCGGTGACTTTGTTATTCAGGGGGTTGTTGGAGGTAAATTCGTTCCGCCGGAGGATGCAGCGGGAATTCTTAAAGAACTCAAGGCCCCGATGGGGGTGTTTGCCGTATTGGGAAATCATGATTGGTGGCTTGATGCAGCGCGGGTTGAGCAATCCCTTGAAAGCCAGGGGATTTCAGTGCTTGAGGATAAGTCAGTAAGTCTGGTTAGTATCGAATGTAAATTACGGCTAGTGGGAATCAGTGATTTTTGGGAGGGGCCTCACGATGTTAAAAAAGCAATGCAGGGGATAGATGAAGGTGAGACGGTATTGGCCTTCACTCATAATCCGGATATTTTCCCCGAGCTGCCTGCGGAGCTGTCATTAACTATCGCCGGGCATACTCACGGGGGCCAGGTCTACTTGCCGTTTATTGGGCGGCCCATAGTACCTTCAAGTTACGGGCAGCGTTTTGCTATTGGGCATATTGTTGAAGGTGATAAACACCTCTATGTAAGCCCTGGGGTAGGGACCAGTATTTTGCCAGTACGTTTCCTGGTGCCACCAGAAGTAACTGTATTATCCATATTTGGTCCTTGAGGTTTAATCCCTCAATGATGGATTTGGGTAGGTGGTTTGGTAGGAATGGAGCGGGGACCTTCACATATAATTCCAGCCCAGATAAGAAATAACGGGTTGATACGATGATAACAGTCAAACGAAAAGTACTGTTCGGGGATTGTGATCCCGAGGGAATCGTATACACCCCAAGGTTCTCATCTTTTGCACTTGAGGCAACCCATGATGCAATGGCTGTTCTGCTTGAAGGGCCTGCTATCGCCAGAATGAAACAACTGGGTTTTCTTACACCTGTAAGAGCTTTTAACCTGGAGTTTCTATCCCCTGTAACCTGGGATCAAGAATTAAGTATCTATGTTTCTGTTGCGGATATTGGTAATCACTCTTTTACGTTTCAAACGAAAGGCTTTTTGGATAATGGGATACTAGCGTTCACCGCTAATATTACCTATGTCACCCTGTCATCCCCTGAAAAGCTAAAGACCCCATTACCTGGCTATCTTAGAGAGGCCCTGCTGCGCGTCAGTTAGCTGCCAATTCATTGGCAAGTTATTAGAGTAGGGTGCTTCCTAATTATCTTTTTGAAAGACCGTTGTCGGAATTCCCTTAGCACCAGCGTAAAAAATGATAAGTGTCGCCGGCTTGTCGCCTTCATTGCGCCCAAAATGCCACATATCGGTGACTTCAACGTAGGCTTTCCCCTCATCCAAAGTTAGGCTTTTATCCTGGTCAACGAGGGTAACTCTTAAAGTGCCTTCGGCAACATAGACGCTATTAGGTACGGGGTGTTTGTGCACTGGTAGCCGTGCGCCTGGCTCGATTGTCACACGCACCACAGAGAGCTCTGGCTGCCCCTCTGGATATTGGGGTAGGGTATCTCCGGCCCAATCCTTGGTCGATTCTACCAGTGTGTCAAATTTTACCCCCTGCATATTTTCCTGTAGATAACCCACCAAGGGGAGATTAGCAATAATACTAGGGCAGCCATAGGCTTCCAGGTGTTCATGGGCTGACTCCTTATCGCTCTAAGTAAGCAGCCGTCGCCATACCGCCGGCAGTGCAGACACCAATAATTGCCCGATGGGCGTCGCGCCGGCCCAGTTCTAATAGGGTTGAACCCAGATAGCGGATGCCCGACATACCGTAGGGGTGGCCGAGCGCAATAGCACCGCCATTAACATTGGTAATGTCCCAAGGGGTTTTGAGTTCAGCTTGGTTGTATAGGGTGGTTACGGCAAAAGCCTCATGTAGCTCCCAAAGGTCAATCATATCCTGGGTGAGTTGGTGGCGCTTCATAAGGCGACTGACCGCTGGCGCTACCGCAATACTCATCTCTTTTGGCGCTACCGCTCCCAGCTGCATACCGCGAAACAGCCCCAGAATAGGCAGGTTTCTCTGCGCTGCCAGTTCAGCATCCATCATGACGACCGCTGCGGCCCCATCGGATAATTGGGACGCATTACCGGGAGTTATCGTCCCCCCCGTGTTTACGGGCTCCAGCGCAGACAGGGCTTCCATGGTTGTGCCGGGGCGGGGGCCTTCATCTTCTGACAAGGTGACTTTCAGGCGATTGGTTTCGCCACTCTCCTTATCTTTCACTGCCATTACTGTATCAAACGGCGTGATTTCCTCGGCAAACTTTCCGGCCTTTTGAGCTTCGGCAACACGCTTTTGTGATTCAACCACATAGCGATCCTGGTCTTCGCGACTGATGTTGTATTGATCGGCGACATAGTCGGCCGTTTGGATCATGGTCCACCAAACTGCCGGCACTTTCTTTTGCAAGGGCTCATAGACAAAATGGTTCAGGTTCAAGTTGAACTGCACCAGGCTGATACTCTCGACGCCACCGGCCACCCCAATTTGCATTTCGCCTGTGGCAATACGGTTGGCCACAATAGAAGCCGCGTTAAGGCCAGAGCCGCAGTAGCGATTTATAGTAAAACCCGGCACTTGAGACCCAAAGCCGGCAAATAGTGCCGCGTTGCGCGCGACATTGTGCCCGGTAGCTCCCTCGGGTAAGCCGCACCCCAGCACAACGTCTTCCACTTCCTGTGGCGTTAAACCCGCCTTATAAACCACCTCCCTCAGGACATGGGCAGCCATAGAAATACCGTGAGTTTCATTTAGCGCACCCCGCCTGGCTTTGGCAATGGCAGTTCGGCAATAGGCAACAACGGCGACATCTCTCATGGGTGTAGCTCACACGATCGGGGAGGGGATGTGTTTACATTAGATCAGATAGAGGGGCTTGCAGGAGGGAGGTGAGTTTGGAGTTGCTTTCAAGTGTAACCGCTCCAACGGGAGGGGTTGTTTTGGGCTAGATTCTCCTCAATTTTGGCAGCTAACACGTTGAGGGAGTCTGTAGTACCCATGATAATCTGCCATTCACAAAATAATGGTATGGCATCACAGTATTCTTCATGCGGAAACTTCCCTCGACTAACTTGCTGGTAACCTTTGATGCGGCTGCTCGGCACTTAAGCTTCAAGGACGCTGCACAAGAGCTTCATGTAACACCTTCCGCTGTTGGGCACCAGATACGAACGCTGGAGGCGGAGTTGCAAACCAAGCTATTTATTCGTTTCAATCGAACTATTGAACTTACGGGTGTTGGTAGGGAATACCATCTGAAAATTGCCAAGGCACTGGAAGTGATTCGACGGGCAACTTTGGATTTACTTGCGCGGGATCAAAATAAAACACTTACCATCCACAGTATTCCATTTCTGACCAATACAGTACTCGCCCCAAATATCAAATCCTTTAAAGCGCTATACCCCACAGTGTGTATTAGTATCGAGTCGCAAATTGCCCGCGCCAGCATAGACCCTGGCGAGCTGCAGGTTGCTATACGTTATGACAAGGAGTCGAATGATGATTTGTGTTACCGGGAGATTTCAAGGGTGCGAATTTCACCGGTTTGTGCACCGGGTTACTTGAAGAGTGATCGAGCAAATCAGATCCAATTGTCTACAGATAAGCTGGGTTGGCAAAGATGGTCGGCAGATTGGGGCTTATCAGTTGAATTCAATGAGACGCTGACTTGTGATGGCTTACAACCCGTACTCGAGATGGCCGAACAAGGGTTAGGAGTCGCAATGGGATACTTTCCCGCACTAACGCCTAAAGTCAGATCTGGAGAGCTTGAACTACTCTACCCTGAAAAATTCAGTGAGCTGGCTCCTTTGTATCTTGCCTTTAGCAAGTCATTGGAGGGTAACGAAATTATTGAAGGATTTGTTCGCTGGTTTATAGAAGTTGTCCATTTCCTAGAAGGTTAATCACCTAGCTTTATTTTCCCGGACAAGATTTTCTTGCCTGAGCCTAAGGAAAAACCCATTTGTCGCAGTGTTGTCACTTCCCTAGGATTATCTGATTGAGTATCTAAAGTAATCAGGTGGCCAGAGTATGATATCGGCAGTTATAGATGGCTTTGTGCCGAGTTTGCTTAAAAGTCAAACCCTTAAAGGGTACGCAGCTCACTCAAGAGATGGTATTCAGTTTATGGATTTGGGCTCTTGTGTAATTCGCTATCGAAAGATAGGGCGAGGCAGCCGTGTAATTGTATTTGAAGCAGATCCGCCAGTTGTTATTGAGCATTATGACTATCTTGTAAGCCAAGTTCCAAGTGATTTCACCGTTGTAATATTTGAACCACCTGGCTTTGGTTTTTCCATTCCTTCAACGAGTCTTGATTATAACTTTGCATCTTTGGTTAGTCTTACCGAGGTGTTTTTACAAAACCTTGCCCTTGGATGTGTGACGCTTGTTGCTCCATGCGTACTCGGCTTTGGAGCAATTGCACTTGCGTACAAGCGTCCAGATTTACTTGACCACATAGTGCTATCTCAAGTACCGAGCTGGGGAGAAATGTTGAGATGGAAGGAGGGGAGAGATCCACGAGGATTGCTGAGCAAGCCAATTTTAAGTCAGCTGTTGCTAAAAGCTCTGAAACGTAAGCGAACACTTGCCTGGTTTGAAGCTGCGCTAGGGAGGAGTGAGCTGATCACACCATTTAATGAATTGGCCCAACAAGCCTACCAACATGGAGCAACTTTTAATCTGGCGTCAGCTTTTCAGCGATTATTAGTCAGCGAATCTCCTTTGCAGGGTACTCTTTTCTCCAAACCCTTAACAGTGAGAGCCTTATTTCTTTGGGGGGAGCGGGACCTTTCTCATAAATGTACTTGTAAGCATTCAAGTTTGAATATGATCCCGGAGGCCTCTCTACTACGCATAGCAGAAGCTGGACATTTCCCTGAGCTGGAGGCTCCGGATGTGGTGCTGGGTCCTCTCATAAATTTTGTATTAGACCAAGACATGGAGGTCTCAAGTAATGATTGAAGAATGTCGAATAGTAACTCAGGATGGCCTATCTCTCGGGGCAACGCTATTTTCACCAAAAGGTCCGCCTAAAGCGGGGGTAATCATAAATTCGGCTACTGCGGTCAAGCAGGGCTATTATGCTGAATTTGCAAAATTCCTGGCTAAGAATGGCTACTTGGTAGTGACCTATGACTATCGAGGTATAGGTAAGTCTGCGGTTGCCAATCAACGAGACTCCCGACTATCTATGAGCGCGTGGGGAGAGTACGATTTGGCCGCTGTTATCGATTGGTCTACTAGCCAATACAAAACGCTAACCTGGCATTGTGTGGGGCATAGTGTAGGGGGCCAAATTATTGGCTTCGCAGATAACAATACCCAACTTGCTAGTGTCTACTGTGTATCCTCCCAAAGCGGGTATTGGGGTCACTGGGGATTGCGTCAGAGGCCCAAAATATTGTTTGCTTGGTTCGCTATGATACCGCTCTTATCAAATATTTTGGGGCAGGTTCCAGGCCTTTTCCTCGGAGGTGAAAGTTTACCCGCAGGTGTTGCTCGGCAGTGGGCCTACTGGGGGCGCCATAAAGATTATATTGTTGACCAGAGAGGTAGGCCCGTACGAGATGGCTTCTCCCGTCTAGAGTGCAATATGAAGTTTCTATACATAGATGATGATATAGATTTTGCTCCACTGCAGGCTGTGAAGGCTCTCAAGGCGTTCTATTGTAATGCAAATACTGAAATGCAGATTGTGAATGCTAAAGCCGTGGATACAAAGCTAATAGGTCATTTTGGTTTCTTCAAGGCGCGCTACGAAGATAGTTTGTGGAGGGACACTTTAGGTTGGTTGAATGCTGCGGCTTGAGCATCTAGGGGGACCATTTCTATTTTGATTTGGAAGTCGCCCCACTCGTCATACTATTTACTCTTCTGTATCAGGTCCTGCTGGTTAGTCTTGGGTGTTCATCTTAGAGTGGGTTTTGATGACTGAAAAACCAAAATTTACGAAGGAAAATACAGTGCGTGCGGGACAATATAGGCATAGATGCCAACTGAAAGCTCTTAAACACCTATTCACAGCATGTTTTCAGCCCACTGTATTTTCTCGTCCTTTTCAGTTGCGAAAGAGTTGCCGTTAATGGTCGTCAAGAATCTAAAGAAAGTTATTGCCGTGCTTTTGACTGCGCTCCATTGTGGCCAGCCCTCAAGCGGTATGACTTACCGTGATAGGGCATTTATAGTTGAGAGCAGTAAAGTAAATGATACATCAGAATACTTAATGGAAATAGGTCTTTCCAATAGTGTATTGCCTAGGCCAACTGACTGGTGGTTAGGTGAAAATACATGTAGTCACCATGGGGCGAATACGGATGGATACGTACCAGAATGTATCTCCCAGTGGATTCTTACTATGAACGATACGAATAGGGCTAATGAAAGTAGCTCTAATGTTGCGGCACATGGTAATTCAAAGATAAAAAACTACAGGCTTTTTGAACTTCATTCAAAATACAAGGGTGAAGATATAAGGTGTCTTAAAAAATTTAAATATATGTGTCCTGCATATGTTATTTATTACACAGATGCCCAGCGAGAGGGGACGAAACTATCGGTGATGGACGGGAAGATTTATGACTCTACTGGTGAGCTTTTTGATACTAGGCGCGCACAACAGGCAGAAGATTATAATGGTAGAGCCGCTATCTATGTTATGGATAAGAATGGGAATATATATTCAAGTTATTTTTATCCAAAGCCAGTCTTTGCTCATTCGACGTTTCTGGCAGGAGATAGTGTTGCAGCAGCGGGTGAGATCGTAGCGGAGGGTGGAAAGATAGTTTTCGTTAACACCTGTTCTGGCCATTATCGGCCCACTCCAGTTGCCATTGATCAACTTCGTGCTCAGTTATTGTTGCTAGGATATACGGATATAGGCTTTAGTACTTCGACTGAATGTAGATGGCGGTGAAGGTTGTTTAGCGTATAGTTTTATTTTTGTCTAACTATATTCGAGTATATCTGGAGTGCGGCGATGTGGGTTTTCTAGGCGATTTGCAAGTTTCTTAAGCTATGTGAGCCTTGTTTTTGGCGTTTACAGCTATGATTTCTTTTGTGCATGCCTCGTGGTTATCTTGAATCGATTTTTATAGATGTTATGTGGCAATAGCGCTTTCTCATTCTATACTGTCGGCAGTGATCTCCCCACTGGGAAGAGCCTGCAATGAATAAAGTAAAACCTTTTCGGAAGCTTGGGGCTCAGGAAGCACTCTTTGTAGAGTTGACCGAAAAGTCTAACGGTGCAGTTCAACTAGCCGTCTTCTTCAGGACCTGTAGGTCTCTGGGTGTTGAGGAATTACTAAAGGGAATGGAATATCTCCATAATCTGCACCCAATGCTCCGTTCTCGTGTAGAAAAAAATCATCATGCTTATTGGCTCTGTGATGTAGCTTTTAAAGCTATTCCTTTTGAAATAAAGCATGATGCATTGCCTTTAAATTATCAGGAAGAGTTTAAGCGATTAGGAAGTAAAGTTCTTGAGCTGGATAAATATGCTTATCGTTTCACGGTTTATGTGAATGAGCATGAAGAAGTAAAGTGGATTGCTTTTATGGTAAGCCATGCTGCCATGGATGGACGCTCCTTATTACTCCTAGTTAGAGACTTGGATCGGTACTTGAGAGGCGGGGCTGAAGATGAATCCTCTGCTTCGATCATGAAAAAATCGGTGGTGGATTATGTTAGTTCCATAAAACACCTTAATAAAAGACAGTTGGCAGTTGGTGACGGAAATGATATTTCTCCAAAGTGGCCTGTAGAGCAGGCAGTAAATGCTTCCCTTCGAAAGGGATGTTCTATGTACCGGGTCCTACCCAAAAAATTATTTTCTCTTTTGTATTTACTTTCAAAACATGAGAATGTGCAGGTCACCTCTATCTATAATGCTATTGCGATTATAGCCGCCCAGTCATTACCAGGTTTCCGTTCAGTAGCAGAGTTAATGTTGCCTATGAATGCACAATGCTTGTGTAAACACCAGATAGAACGGGATGTTATTGGGGAATGTACAATTGCGTTAACTATATCCTTATCATCAAATGAAACTAGTCTTGACTTATTGAGCCTTGCACGTTTAATTCAAAGTAAATTCTATTTACAGGTGAGGCGAGGGAATTTTTTTAAACCTCCACTTGTACCAGATTACAGCCTTGTTGATATCGAACATTTGGCTAAAGATTCTAGTACTGCTAAAGGTTACTTTCCCTCTGGGATTTGCGTATCCAATGTAGGGGATATAGGTGAGTATACGGGCCCTTTGGAGTTCTTTGACTTTGGTGTAGTTATGACGGTACAAACACATGGAGAACACCCGATCATGCTAGTGACTTGTACAATAGATGGAGAAGGGGTGTTCGTTTTTGGATATTGCGAACCGCTAGTTAGCAAAGAAAGTGCTCTAAAGTATGTAGAAAAATATATGAAGACACTAAGAGACTTTTCCGAGAGCAATGATTTCCATATAAGTTAGTGATCTGTAAGGGATAATGTGAGATTACAAGATCTACCCACAATATCTATATTGAGATCAGAATAGGTCAACACTTGTGTTTTACTTCTTAAACTATCCTCTTCATTAGTCTGGAAGCATCAATTTTCAAAATAATTCAGGAGGCCTGAATGTTGAATGAAGATGTTAGCAGTGGTGGTAGTGGACCGGGTGTTGTGGTAGTAAGCGATATCTATATAGGGGGCATGTGCTTGCACAGTATTTGATCCTGCTGGTCCTAATGTGTCAATATTTGTGACGCTTTCGCTACGAATTGTGCGACTTTTTTTAATCTAGTTGGATTGTATCTGTACCATGGAATACTGATGGTGGTAGTAGTAGGTTGCTTTGGAGGGCTTCCATATACTCTGTTAATAGTGCGATATAATTACTTTAGAAAAAAGATTGAATTATGGGCAAAATCAAATAACGTAGAAATTTTAAGTATAGAAAATAACAACCTAATCAAGAGTAAGTTGATCTGGAAGGTGTCCGATATTCAAGGTGTATTTTATTTGCAGGGGCGCGATGAAGAATATTGGGTGGCATGTGGGTCATGGTTTTGGGGGCGTTCAAGCGTGAGTTGAAAGTACATAGAGAATCTAACGGGAGTTTAAGGTTAGTTGCTTCCTGGTGAATACAATATTTGACTAAAGGGAGTGGTTGATTCTAAATGATAAATCCAGGACACCAAAAGACTAGAGATGAGAGCTAGTTATATTATTGTTACCGGTATCGAGGGATGTTTCCCTTCAAGTCAGAGCAAAGGTATGGTAAAAAATTAAAAAACCATAGTTGTGCGATGGAATCCATTAGGTTCGATAAACGCGGCAAGGAGAAGTAACTAGAGGTTGGATGATAGTTAACAGTCGCTGAGGAAATGGATTGATATTTATGAACCTTAATAGGCTCTTATTGTTTTGTTATTGGTTGGTCATATTCTTAATGATTGTGTTGATTGATTTAACACATGTTATTGCACATGTGTATTCACTGTTTTTTGATTCAGAGAATGAAAAGGCAATCAACTCAACTCAGATGGGGTGCAAGGTCGGATTTGTAGTTGTTGCTTATCATTTGTTTGTATTTGTTAGGCGGAGAATATTGAGCGGCGTTGACAGTAAGTGACAGTTCATGAAGGTCCTGAAAGATATCATCAATAAGTAGGTGGAAAGAGATCCCATTACCTATGGCGCCGAGATCTATGAGGTTTGTGAGAGTCTCGTGGTTATCTAGAATCGATTGTTATAAATGTTACAAGGGTATAGCGCTTTCTCGTTCTATACTATTGACAGTGATCTCCCGACTGGGAAGAGCCTGCAATGAAAAATACAAAACCTTTTCGTGAGCTTGGAGCTCAGGAAGCACTCTCTGTAGAGTTGACTGAAAAGTCAAATGGCGCAGTTCAACTAGCTGTCTTCTTCAGGGTATGTAATTCTCTCGGTATCGAAGAATTACTAAAGGGAATGGAATACCTCCATAACCTGCACCCAATGCTCCGCTCTCGTATAGAAAAAAATGATCATGCCTATTGGTTCTGTGATGTGGGGTTTGAAACTATTCCTTTTGAAATAAAGCATGATGCAATGCCTTTAAATTATCAGGAAGAGTTCAGGCGCTTAGGAAGTAAAGTTCTTGAGCTGGATAAATATGTGTATCGTTTCACGGTTTATATGAATGAGCAGGAAGAAGTAAAGTGGATTGCTTTCATGGTAAGCCATGCTGCCATGGATGGACGCTCCTTATTAATCTTGGTTAGAGATTTGGATCGGTTCTTGAGAGGGGGTTCAGGAAGTAAACCCTCTGCTTCGATCATGCAAAAATCGGTTGTGGAGTATGTTAGTTCCATAAAACACCTTAAAAAAAGACAATCGGCAGTTGGTGGCGGAAATGACGTTTCTCCAAAGTGGCCAGTAGAGCAGGCAGCAAACGCCTCCCTTAGAATGGGATGTTCTATGTACCGTGTCCTCCCTAAAAAATTATGTTCCTATTTACATTTAATTTCAAAGCGTGAGAATGTTCAGGTTACCTCTATTTATAATGCCATTGCTGTTATTGCTGCCCAGTCATTACCAAGTTTTCGCTCAACAACAGAGTTAACGTTACCTATAAATGCACAATATTTGTGTAAACGCCAGATAGATCGAGATGTTATAGGGGAATGTACAGCTGTATTAACCATATCCTTATCATCAGATGAAAATAGTCTCGACTTATTAAACCTCGCACGTTTAATTCAAAGAAAAGTTTATTTGCAATTGCGAAATGGGCATTTTTTTAAACCTCCACTTGTGCCTGATTACAGCCTTGAAGAGATCAAACATTTGGCTAAAAATTCTAGTTCTGAGAAAGACTATTTCCCCTCTGGGATTTGTGTATCCAATGTAGGGGATATCAGTGAGTATACAGGCTCCTTAATGTTCTTTGACTTTGGTGTGGCTATGACTGTTCAAACACATGGAGAACACCCAATAATGCTAGTGACTTGTACAATAGATGGAGAAGGGGTGTTTGTTTTCGGGCATTGTGAACCGCTAGTTAGCAAAGAAAGTGCTTTAAAGTATGTAGAAAAATATATGAAGACACTAAGAGAGTTTTCCGAGAGCAGTGATCTTTATGCAAGTTAGCGATCGTAGGGCATAACTCGATTTTAGTAAACAGGGTGTGGGTACAATCGTCATATTCAAGCGAGCGCCTATAGATTCTTACGCTCCACCACCAATTTGAAGTAATTTAGGGCTGCCAACTACCCTTGTGCGATGACGCCCAAAGGGTTTGATATAAACCGCAAGGAGAAGTAACTAGATATTATGTGGGGTTACGTCTGGCAGAAAGGTAGTGCCGACAATCGCTTATGCTGTATATCTGTTGAGGCAGAACTGGGGACAGGATTAATACTCTTGATCTTAAAGTGGTCAAAGCTCAGATTTCATATTATGAAGTTCATATTTTTTGTTACAGGGAAACTGACGCCGGCAGGCAAGTAATTACTGCGCCAAACTCTTTGGCTTGCCCAATAGGAAATGAATCAATCGGGGGGCTAATGTTACATAGAGTCCTGCTCTGTAATGACCCGCCCGATACATAAATGAAGGCATCATTATTACCTCTCAGGCAGGATTGACCTCTATTTGCCAAAGGTAGTGACAGTTTGCCATCTACTTATCAAAATCATTCCCTGGGTGTTGGGCTAGCTCTTCTCGGCGGAGTGTTGATGGGGTGTCTTGGTATTGCCGGTAAGCTGGGTTCTGGTGCAGGCCTTAGCCCATTTCTGCTATTGGCTGCACAGGTCATATTGCTTGCTCCATTGTCGGGTATGTTTCTTCTGATGCGACAGGGGGTGGCGGGGATAAGGCCGGTGAATCCCCAGATCCTTGTCCTTCGCTCCATATCAGGTTTTGTCTATTTTGCTGCCTTCTATTGGGCGGTCAAGGGCATACCCATCGCAGATGCGCTGGTGCTGGAAAGCACGAATCCATTCTTTGCCATGTTGATGGCCCGAGTATTCCTCGGTCACCGGGTTAGTATCGCCACTATCTTTCTTGCGATATTGGCATTCTTGGGCGTATGCCTCATTTTGATCCAGCACAGTGTTCAGGGCATTTTCAATCCCTACTCACTCCTTGCGTTGCTAGCGGGAGTAGCGCGTGCAGCGGGTAGTATCACAACCGGTGTCGCTGGCCGGACCGAGCCACCTGAGCGCATCATGTTCTATTTCGCTGTTGGGATGTTGGTCTTTAGCTTATCTATTGTATTCTGGGAGGATGCGAAGGTAGAGACATCGTCGCTATGGATTCTCGCGATTCCCGCACTGCTGTTTGTTCCACAGAACCTCGCTTATACGATCGCTAATCGTGTCGCACCTGCTTATCTCGTTGGGGCACTGTTTTACAGTGCGATCCTCGTCGGTGTGTTAGCCGATCGTTTTATGTTTGGCACAGAATTCGGTATCCGTGGTGTGATAGGCATGGGTATTACGGTTGCCGCTGGTCTCGGGTTGGCTTGGTTGCGGGCGAAAGAGCTCAAAGAGTAACTTGGTGCTCAGTACTCCAGCGTCAATCAAGTGCCTAAATACTCAAAAGTCTTTGAAAAATTTGGTGGGTTAGAGAGCGGTTGTTTACTGGGCCACTTTTCTCAATGACAGAGGCCTCTCCAGAGCTTCAACTTGTTACCTTTTTTGCCTGGTAAATCGCTAAGTCTGCTATTAGACGATAGGAGTTTTCGGAGTAGCCGCCACTGGTTACGGTGACCATAGGCACATCCAGCGATTGAATCTGGTCAACCAGCCATTGGTCCCTTTTTCTGGCCCCATCGATACTGACCTGGAGCCCCCCCAGCTTGTCCTGAGCAATAATATCTGTGCCTGCATTGTAGATAACCAATTTAGGCTGCGGACTCTGCTTAATGAAGTCCGAAAATTCCGACTCCAACCGACTGAGGTAACCTTCAGTATCTGTTCCTTGCTTTAGGGGGACTAAAAATGGCCAGCGAGATTCCTGCTCATCGGGGTGCAAGCCGGGGTAGGCTTGCATATTGTACATATCAAAGATATGTATATTGGGGTCCTCCATGGCCCAGTCAGCAAACCCATTCCCTCTATGGGCATCAAGGTCAATTACCCAGATATTGTCATCTGGTGAGAGCAGGTGCTGTTTGCGGGCACGATTAATAGCAATAGCTACATCGGCGAAAGCACAGAACCCTTCACCGTGACCAGCGAATGCATGGTGATAACCTCCACCGAGATTCAAAGCAGAGGTTTTTTTGCTCAAGGCTTCCCGTACCGCCAAGCAAGTGCCTTCTGCTGCAAAGCGCATTGGTTTCATGAAATATTTATTTAAAACGCCTGCGGGCAGCAAGCGCAGTAGCGGCATCTCTATAACGCGAGCCAGTGTTTTCGATTGATGCAAGCTATCTAAATAGGGCTGCGTATGTACAGATAATAGCCAGTCTTGACTAAGAGGCTCTGAAACAACTCTTAACTCAATGTTCGCTTCTGACTCGGCATTAATCAGTGCCAATGCTTTCTCATATTTACAGCCATCAAAAGGATGCAAGCTGGAAAGCAGCGGCAAGCTGATGTTGTAATTTGGAGAGTAGAATAGCGGTAGGCTCATGAGGTTATCTGGCTTCGAATTTGTAGCGCATAAGCTAACACATCATTGGGTGTCCACATATCAATATGATTACCAAAAAAGCGTAACTGGAAGAGAATACGATGAATAGGACTTGCTGCCCAGTCACTGATTTTGATTCCTCCTTTTCCAGGTGATGCGAACCCTGAGCCAGTCTCAAGTAACCAGGCAACGACCGTCGAGCAATTCTGATCCTTCATATTGTAATGCTTCTGCTCGCCCTTGAAGTTTTCCCAGGCTTCAATCATTTTTGTTTCATTCAGCCCATCGATAAGAATGTTCTGATCCGCATCACCACCCTCGAGGCGTCTATCAACTCGATAACCACTTGGAAAGGAAGGGCTGTGAGATCGGCCGATTTTAAAGTCCTTTTTCCCTGCTGCTGAAGAAGGCCAGTAGCTGATATTGGTGTTCAGGCTGTAGAAAAACTCTTAAAAGATAGTATTTTTTGATAAAATGGGATCTCGTTATTGAGATCCTCAACATGCCCAACTTTAAGCACTATGATTACAACCAAGATGCCATGGTTGTAATTAACTTCGAAGAGCAGTTACAGCCTCAAACTTTTGAGTTTACTCTCCACCATCTGATCAATGATCACATAGATCTATCTGCCTTTAATGATAAGTATCAAAATGATGGTGGTGGCCGCTCAGCTTATGATCCCGCGATTATTCTGAAGATCGTTTTATTTGCTTACTCCAAAGGCATCACCTCTAGCCGTGAGATTCAGTGGCAGTGTGAACACAGCATCATTTTTAAGGCGCTCTCATGTGATAGCACTCCACACTTCACCAGTATCGCGAACTTCGTTAGTAGCTATCCTGATGCAATTGAGTCTGTATTTGAACAGGTCTTGATGGTGTGTAGTGAACAGGGGCTTCTTGGCAATGAGCTCTTTGCGATAGATGGCTGTAAAATGTCATCAAATGCTAGCAAAGCGCATTCTGGCACTTTTAAAGAGCTTAAAAAGAAGCGGGAGAAAATTCGTAAGAAGATCAAATCCTGTCTCAGTGAACACAAAAGGCTTGATGGAAGAAAACCTCAAGAAAGGGAGCGAAAACAGGCTGTTGCTAAGGCTGCTGACACATTACGAAAGCACTTTGAAAAAATTGATCAGTTCCTAAAGAGTCATCCCCAAGGATGGGGCAAGGCAAAAGACCGAAAGAAGTAAAGAGCAATATCACAGATAATGAATCAGCGAAGATGACTACTAGCAAGGGGACTATTCAAGGTTATACCGGTATTGCGGCAGTGGATAAGAAACATCAAATAGTCGTTGAAGCACAAGCTTTTGGTGAGGGGCAAGAGCACCATACCTTGAAGCCTATTTTGAATGGTATTAGTACACGCTATAAAAATACCGAGATTGATGAAGATATCTTAGACAAAGATGTCATTATCACTGCTGATACTGGGTTTTCAAATGAGTCTAATTATAAGTACTTGAGAGATAATGGAATCAATGCCTACATTCCTGACAATAAATTCAGGTCAAGAGATAGCAGCTTCTCTGAGCAAAAAGAGAAATATGGTAAACGTAATCAAGGAAAAAAGGTTGGAGTTCCCCAGATAATACCGGCCAAAGATTTTACCTTTAATAAAAGAAAGAAAACCTGCATTTGCCCAGCGGGTAAAGAGATGTCTCTTCAAAGAGAGGAATATGTTAGCGAGGGTAAAAGAAAGCTCTTTTTTGAGGGGCGTTTAACGGATTGCAGAAATTGTGACCTGAAACATCAATGCATGCGAAGCCCAGATTCAGCAGATACGAGAAAGGGACATGGTCGGCAGGTATCACTAACTTGGACAAACGGGCGTACTGCTACCGATTGGATGAAAAAGCGAATTGATAGCATAAAAGGTAAAACCATTTATGCGCACCGTATGTCGGTTGTTGAGCCTGTGTTTGGGAACATTGGTACCAATAAAGGGTTGAATCGGTTCTCCTTGCGAGGGAAGAGCAAGGTTCAAGGCCAATGGCAGATGTTTTGCTTAGTACATAACATTGAAAAGTTGATGAGATATGGCAATATCCACTGATTGAGGGTGTAATATGGACTTAAGAAGCCAAAATTCTATGTAGTGATATAATTCTAGTTCTTCAGAAGAAATCTCTAGAATTTTAGATGGGCGATGATTGATTGGATAGGGGTTTTGGTCAATCTGTTTTTCTACACCCTCGTTATCAATGGTGATGGAAGCATGTCCGACATTCCCGGTCTTTTGCTTCCAGACATGAACAGTAATAGCCATCGCGATCTCCTTATTGCGTAGTGGCTTCTAAATTCAAAACTCAATGAAGAAAGGGCAGTTAGTTCAGTGACTAATTTTATTTGGCCGGGAGGTTAGCATACTTGTATCTGGGTACGTAGTTTCAAGCAATTACACTGAGCTGTTGCCGTATTATTCTACCGATCCAGTAGTCATTGTGTGAAGAAACAGTAGTTTTGAGTTTTTTATTCGACAAGGTTTTGCTATTGGTCGATAAATAGGTGAATAGCACTTCTTTATCTTTGTTGCTTCTGGAGGTCTAATAGCTGTGTGATAAAAATAGAGAGCAAAATCCTCTATTTTTATCACAACTAGTTTTACTTTTTATGAATGAATCAATTGGCGCTATTTGAGTGGTAAATCATCGCTTGCCAAACGTTCTGCTTGCCGCCGCCGTAACTATCAATTGTAGGGTTCTTTATATATGACCAAGCGACTTTGCCGTTGCCCAGGAAGACAGGCTCGTCAAGTCCGCCCCAACCAAAATTCGTCAGCTTTACAGGGCCTTCCAATACATTTAGGTCTGCATCAATTTCCATAACATAGTAGGCTTTCGGAACAAGCATCCGCATTGCCCCATTTTTAGCGGAACTGCGGTTATAAGAAAGGTTGTCGGAAATACACTGAAATTGAGCATAGCCAAATAGGTAACGCCCATTTTTCAAGTCGATAAGTTGTGGGTCACTGATTTGACAGTCGGGCTCTTCTACAAGCCATTTAAAGCCTTCCCCCTCGATACTTCCTTCACCATCCGCTTTAGCAATACCAATGCGAGTCAGGGATGAGGATTCCAGAGCATCCCCACTGCGTAGCCCTTGTCTTGAAATGGTTGGGTTATCGCTGTTTGACATGTAGGAAAAGAAGCAGTTCGTATCATCGGATGAGCATTGCTGGTCAAAAGGCCCTTCAGTGCTGGTATCAATGCCGTATTCGCTTTGCAGGAAGCGATTCATTTCCTCGTCATCAATGTACTTGGGGGAGACGATGAGAGATAAGTTAGTATCTTCATCCACAGGGACTACAGTATGTCCACCTCCGTTAGAGAAAAATGCATTGTCGGAGGGGATCAGGTAATTGTAGTAACCTTCAAATCTACTGGTAGAAGAAATATCCTCCATTTTGATGGCAATAGTATTTAATCCGCGCGATTGATTATATTGACCACCATCGCTAGTGCAAATCGCTCCATATTTTTCGGTACCAGGATTATAAAATGCCCGGATATTCAAGACATGACCGTAGCCGCAAAGCCAATACCAGCCTCTGTTATTACTGCCACTCATATTTAAGGACCAGTTATCGCGATCAATAACAGTCATTCCAGCAGAATAGTGGGAGCCACCATAGCTGCTATCAAAAACCCGAGCAGTTACTGAGAAGGCGTAGCTGGTGCGGCCTTGGCTATCATTCTCGACATAGATAAGCTCTTGGGCTCCGGCGTGGCCACCACCGTGCATCTTGTTTACAACGTAGGCCGCAGGCTTCTCGCTAAGCGCTAAGTTATCCCACTCCATTAGCCAGATCTGATCATTATATTTATAGCCATTCTCGCGAATATACTCGACCATAGCGTTATAGTCGGCATCAGAGAGTTGATCGACAATGTAAGCCATCTCCTCTTGCATTTCGTTACCTTTAATTGTCTTAAAGGTCGGGGAATCGCCGAAGTCGGTCTCGGGGAAATTTTCTTTTAGCCCAGGTAGGAAGTCCTCGAACTTTAGTGTGGGATGGTCCGTAAAATAGCCAATGTATTGACTGTGATTGGTAGATATCATCAGGCCGATATCCCTTTCAATACGTCCGTCAATAGCACTGATATTATTTTCCATCTTCATCCAGTCGCTACCGTATTGCTCAACCAGATCCCCTTGAACATCATAGCGCTCGCTTGCCTGGTATTCAGTGTTACACAAGACCGCAACCCGTGAGCAATCAGCGCTAGCTGCGATACCATGGGCTTCGTAGCATTGTTTTAGAATTGTGGTATTGCCGGTTTGGTCGAAGCTTAGAGTTTCAGGATTATATTGCAGCTCATAAACAGTGCCATAAGTGGTTTCATCTTCTCCACTACCTTCGCTAAGGGTTTTGGAAACAAACATCCTGGGTCTATCAGTGTCGGTTGCGCAAGCTGTGGTGTAACTTCGCATGGGCACAGACTGTAGATTGTCATCCTGGTTACTATCTGTTCTGGCTATATAGTGTGGGAGTCCATGGACTTCTTCGGCATTGGTTTGGCCATTCGGCAATGTGATATCCCGGGAAGTAATCTGTGCAAACCCAAGATCTGCCGTTTCTATATCGCCAACAGTCACGGTGCCAGGTTCGTTGTCTGGAAGGGTCCCCGATCCGCTATCCCCAGAGCCGCTACCACTACCTGAACCGCCTCCGTCTCCAGAGCCTTGGCCCCCGCCATTGTCGCCAGATGATTGGGCTGGGTCCGAATCTGAAGAAGAGCCTCCACCTCCACCGCATGAAGCCAGTATGACTGTAAATGCCAGTGCCAAAGTTTTCTTGCTGAATAGCTTGCTCATAAGTTTGCCCGTAAATGTGCGATTGGAATCGATTGTTATCTGTGAAATTGTCGACAAAATCTCATTTTTGAGTTATTAGAATTGGGAGCGCCATTCTAGTTCTCTTGATCTACCTTTCTGTGGATTACTTAATAATTTCTCTAAAGGGGCATTATTTTGATAGGAAATCTGGTGAAGTCCCTCTGTTTGAGCATCTGAAGAAGCTTTACATGGAATCACTAGAATTTTTGTCGAAGGGCAAGTAGGGCGACTGTTATCTTAATTGGTATTGCTGACTCTATAGTTTTTATCAATAATTCTGGCTAGCGCTTTGATAAGGATTTCAAGAGTGAAAGGGTAGGGGGTTAATCTGTTGCTGGAATAAATTCCATTAAAGCTGATGCGGCTGGAGGTAAATGTATTAAACGGTTTGAACTAAGTTGCAGCGTGCGCAGGGGAGGAAGCATCGGCAATAGCCCGCGCTAAGATGTCAGCATTTATTGAACCAAATATAAGTTTTCTGTACTGCTCCCACTATCTCACAAAGTCTGCGCAAAGCCTCAAAAAATTCCGGTTCAGAAATGGTCAGTGCCTGATTGATATAGTGGGCTGTGCCGAGATAGGCGCTGTGCTCTCGGCAACACGGTATTCTTGTCTGAGGTCTAAAAATCTCCAGCCCGTATGTATAAAATCTGAATAGTGGTTTGGTTGAGGCGGCGACTGATAAATAGCTTTAAGGTTTCTGTTTCTTCTTGATACGTATATAGATCTCTTCACGATGAATGGGTAGAGACTTGGGTGCATCTATACCTATCTTCACTTGACTGCCTTTTACTTCAATAACTGTTATTACAACATTTGTTCCAATTCTCAGGTTTTCACCAGTCCGGCGCTTTAAAATCAACATGCTCATTTCCTTCGGAAGCTAAATTATGTGCGGATTCCACACGAGGGGAAGCTGGAAAGTGGTGTGTGGAGGAGGGTTAGGAGGCGCACGAGAACGGTAGGCATAAAAGAAGAAAATACGGATGTAACGCTCCCAGAGCCTAATGAAACACCCTAAGCTCCTGAGTCTAGTCAACTTTATTGAAGACGAGCGGGTTTCTAGCGTATTATCCATACAGCCAGTGCGTCCTGAGTATTTTTTTATTTATTTTTATAAATAAAAAATACGTGCTATCCAGGAGATGGAGGTCGGCCCTCCGTTATCGCTTTGCAGGAAGTGGTAACAAACCGCCTCAAGGTGATCGGAGTAAAGAGCTTTGGTTAGAAGCGCTTGAGGAAAAGGCGTACGAGATACGTCAGGTATGTTGTGTAGAGACGAATGCAAATGAACCACTGATGAGGTGTCGAAAGCGTATTACCAAGATGATGTCAAAACCCGTGCACTGGCTAAGTGCGGGGATAAGCTTGGAGGTTACCTGTTTACCGACCGAGTGGCATCCGGCATAGAGGTGGCGTGAACACACAACAGGCTTTTGGGTGGAACAGGAGAACCTGTCGTCCAGGTGTTAAGGAAGAGCGTCAAGTAGAGGCCCTACAAGACGTTGAGTACCAAGACTGGTCACAGGGGCGGAACAACCCGTAGTAGTGGAGAAGCGGCTGTAATGGACGTGGAGCGAAGGGGTTGTCGTATTCGGCGACTAACCGTGTAATCAACCCAGATGGGGAGGAATTAACGATTAGCGCAAAGCCATTCAATATTCCCAAGCGAGCGGTTTGGGGAGCGTGGAAGCAGATCAAGGCTAATGGCGGCGGAGCGGGGATTGATGAGATAACGATAGAGCAATACGAATCGAGTCTCGTCAAAAACCTTTACAAGCTATGGAATCGGATGTCATCTGGCAGCTATTTTCCATCAGCCGTCAAACGAGTGGATATTCCGAAACTCGATGGCAGCCTGCGACCACTGGGTATCCCCACAATCGAAGATCGCATTGCACAAATGGTGGCTAAGCAACTGCTGGAGCCAGAATTGGAGAAGGTATTTCACCCTGACTCCTACGGCTATCGGCCAGGCAAATCTGCTATAGACGCAGTGCGTCGAGCTCGACAACGATGCTGGGATAGAATCTGGGTAGTTGATTTAGATATCAAAGGTTTCTTTGACAATATTAATCACGAACTCCTACTGAAGGCATTGGATAAACATAATGATCATCGGTGGGTCAGACTCTATGTGCAGCGCTGGTTGACGGCTCCGGTACAACATCAGGATGGACAGCTTGAAGAGCGAACACAAGGCACTCCACAAGGGGGCGTAATCAGCCCACTGTTGGCGAACTTGTTTTTGCACTACGCGCTGGACGTCTGGATGGTAAGAACGCACAGAGATATTCCTTTTGAGCGTTACGCGGATGATGCTGTTTACCATTGTCGTAATCCCCGGGAAGCGGATCGCTTACTGGCGGCTCTAAAAGCACGCCTGACTACCTGCGGGCTTGAGGCTCATCCAGAGAAAACGCGCAAGGTCTATTGCAAGAACAGTAATCGTAAAGACTCCCACCCAGTGATCCACTTTGACTTTCTGGGGTTTCGATTTGGTCCCAGAAAAGCAAGGAATCGCCAAGGACAGATCTTCACCGCATTTAGTCCTTCAATGAGTCCTAAGGCCTTCAAGAGGATTAAGGATAAGGTCAGGCAATGGCGAGTAATAAACTGGGTGGATCGATCACTATCTGAAATGGCAAAAGTACTTAATCCCGCAATACAGGGTTGGCTGAACTACTATGGTCACTTTGGGCGGAGATATGGTGTTTATCGGCTACAGAAGTATCTTGATCAAACGCTGATGCGTTGGGCCAGGAAGAAGTTTAAACATCTGAAGCGAAGCTGTTTTAAGAGTTGGGTCTTTATTGGAAAGGTTCGTCAACAAATGCGTGGCTTGTTTGCACACTGGAGAATGGGAAGCTTGAAAATGTGCTGAATACGAAGAGCCGTATGAATTGAGAGGTTCACGTACGGTTCTGTGAGAGGTTGAAGGGGAAGTTCCTTTGGTCTACTCGACCTTTGATAGGTCTGATATCAACTTGGTTAGCTGGCCCCTGGTGTTGGCGCACCTTGGGTCAGCGCTTTTACTTTTCTCTTATGTCACTTTACCGTTCTCCTTTTGGGGGGGAAGCTTTGATAAAAAATCTTGGAACGATTGATTCTGTTGGACTATTAGCCCTGTAGAAAACCCCTGAATTGCGAACCAAGTACTGATAAATATCTATCGATTTTACGCGGCTTTGACACTAAAACAAACTTAATAAAATCCAATAAGATTATTTTCGTGCCTATATTTTAATGGGCTTTCATTTTTTAAATTTCAATTTCCTGCTGGCAATTTGAACTTGGATCGAAGTATTTTCTAATTTGAAAATAGAGATTACTAATGGCTAAAAATTATCTTTGCCACTTTGAACGCATAATTTTTGGTTGGCATGTATTGGGGGAAAATACAAATCATTGTATTACTAATATCCTATAAGGATGTTTCAGTCGCGTAATCTGAAGGGCTGGCAAGAGTAATTCGACCGGGAGCCTTTAAGACCAGAATGTTTATTGCGAGCATCTGATAATAGATGCTTGGGAGGAATAGACTGTTTACTTCCAATCCGCTAATAACAATCCAGAGGGTAGGTCTAGCCTAGTCCAGCTAAGAGATTGAAGTTTTGCCAGATAAAACGAACCCCGATAATACAAAGCAGTAAGGCAAAACACAGCTTTAAGCGCTTAGCAGATATTCGGTGAGCAACGCTGGCACCAAGCCTGGCAAAGAGCACGCTGGTAAGTACAATTCCCACAAAAGCCGGCCAGTAAATATAACCACTACTCCACTTTGGTAGTAACTGATTGTCCCACCCTTGCACGGCAAAGCTGATTGAACCAGAAATCGCGATTGGCAGACCAAAGGCAGCAGAGGTTCCGACAGCGAGCTGCATTTTTGTACCGAAGTGCGATAAGTAGGGAACCACCAAGGCCCCTCCACCAATACCAAAGATCGCTGCGAGCCAGCCGATTACTCCTCCGGAACAGATCAGGGGTGCTGCCCCGGGTAAGTGACTGCCATTTTCTTGTGAGGTTGCCGAGGCCAATCCACTTAAGCCCATACGCACGGACATAAATATGGCAAACACGCCAATCAATAGCTGCAACCAAGCACCAGGTAACAAGTCTGCTGTCACGCCGCCCAGCCAAGACCCCACAAGTATCCCTGGAGTCATAATCCAGAATAGGCGCCAGTCAACGGCACCTTTTGCGTTATGTGCCCAGACCGAGCTGACTGAAGTCACGATAATGGTCGCTAACGAGGTCCCCACCGCCATATGGGTCAGCACCTGGGGGGAGATACCCGTGGCAGAAAAAATCAACACCAAAGCAGGCACGATAATCAAGCCCCCACCAATCCCCAAGAGGCCTGCCGCTGTACCCGCGATGGCGCCGAGTAACAAGTAAACAAATAGCATTTCCATAGTGCAATAGTCTAGTCACTTTTGAAGCTAACCAAACACACTGAATCGAGCTGTTTGATACATTAAATTGCTTTTTATGATTTTTGGGATCCAGTTAACTGACGCATTCAAAAATGTATTCGAACGTCCATTAAAAAATGGAGGAAGGTGCATCGGTAGGATTCGCACCTGTCAAGTTTGAGCTCTAGACGGGGCTTATATTGGACTGTATAGGTGCGGTATTAAGCTGGCACTTGAGCTAGATCAGCAAGCTATTTACTTATTTTCAGGCCTCATTACCACTGATCGGTGTTTAGCCTAAAAGGCATCGAAATCACTGGTTTTTTTTGGCATTTGATGAAATTCACCTTACTTGTTTATTTGTGTGGTTAGACCTGAGAAAGCAAGGGAATCATAACTATCAGTATTTTACCAGGATCACAAAATATACTTGCCTGTCCGGACTTAAAGGAAATTGAAGTTTCCTTATCTGCATAATTCAAAATACGTTTCAGGCTAGAGCAAAGACGACTTATTGCACCAAATAATGGTTGCTTTAAGCATTGCAAAATTTACCTTTCATATTCTTTGCATGATTCACAAATAGAATCAGCAATGTAATATGTAATATTGTGGTAAGGACAAACTATGCCAAATGATGCTGGAGCCTCCAATTTTGGAGGTCAGAAAACTTGGAGTTTCAACCAGGGCAATTACAATAGTATGCTTAAAAAGCACCCAAATTCTAAGGGCGGAATTTGTGAAGCTCTAGCGGTAAGTTGGATTAGTAAGGGGCTTCAATCTGGTCTTCAGGATGCATTGTCTACAGGAGGAGACGTTGACAAAACGAAAGTGGCAGTAGTTGCTCAACGTTTTGCCTCCATGTATCGATTCAAATTTAAAGATGGAACTGAGGGAGATCCACTAAAGGGTTTCCAAATGATAAAAGAATCCCAAAAGTATTTGGAGTCTCAAGGCTTCAAGCATATAACTCATGTAGGGAAGGCCTCAAAACAAAAAGACAAGGTTGGAAATCCCCCTTTAAAAGAACAATTTTCCATTGTGTTTGACGGCATTGAAGCAGAACAATCCTTTACCCAGCAGACACAAACAATTTATAGCATGTTAAGGTTTTCTGGGGCTAAGTGGGCACATGCAACAGCATTCAGGATTGAGCCCACTGCAGATAAAACCACATATTATTTTGACCCTAATGCGGGTGAGTTCAAATTCTTAAAATTTGCACAGTTTCGAAAGTGGTATGAAAATTACCATAGCAGCAACAGATTATACCGGACATCCGCAACGATAGGGTTTCAGTTGTTGGCTCACAATGATCGCTAACTTGCACAAATGGTCTTTCCGTTAAAGCCTGTTAATACAGAAAATAGTATTAAAAATAATAACCACCAATAGCTCAAGAAATATATATTTATACCTTGATAATCAGCGCCATCCCCATAAATGAAACCTAAAAGATAGTGAAGAGCACACATCTATTTAGCGGGCACTGAAGCGACTGGGGCGCGCTGAATATCAAGGTATGAGGCCATTGATGATCAGTAACCTCAATTTATGTTGCTACTACAATGAAAGTGATGAAAAGCATGAACGCTTGGCAATCAGTATTTGAGCAACAAGGTGTAGCTATCTCACGATTTTTATTGGCGCCACCTAGCCTTTATGGAGTTGGCATCAATATGGGGCTTCAGCCTGGCTTAGGGTAAGGCTAAAAACTTGTAACAGTAAAGCCTCACCATCTAAGGTTGAATATTGATCGCTCCCTTCATTATCTCTAAGTGAGGATAAGGCAATCTTAAAGAGTTGTAGGCCCACTTTCGCAGCTTGGTATACCAATTTTCTAGATGGTGAAAATTATCATCGGATAAGGCTTCGTTAGCTTTAAATTTAATAAATTAACTTGATTAAATATGCGTCTTGCGATAACTCTTTCAGGAATCTATGGGCGTGTAGTTTGCTTTAATTATTACTTAGATACGGATCCCAGGACAAACACATTTGTGTTAAGAGTTGTCGGCTGATAGTCACTGCTTGTATTAAATTTTTCTACGTCTTCTTTATGCTAAGTTACTAAAAGGAAACTCTTGAAGTAATTGGGGCCATAAGATGAGTTGACCAAATTTAAATGATATGTGATCGATTTAAGGACCCTCTGATCAACGAAGCATTTTTCTAGAATTAAGCTACACTGCTTGAAAAATTCACTTTATTACGCTCAAACGCGTAATTTTCGCGTAATAGTCCCCTAATTTTTCATCTGAAATCCTCAATAGGCGGATTTCAGGCGCCCCCCCTAGGTAGCCAAGTATTTTCTCCCTATTAATAAGTTGGTAAAGCCTGCCAGTAAGCACAGCCTCTCAGTATTTTTTACCAGTCCCCGATAGCGGACCTTGTCATAACCAAATACCTGTTTGATGTAGCGGAAGGGGTGCTCGACCTTCGCTCTTATCTGCGCCTTGATCTTTTCCGCTTTACGGAGTGCATCACGCCCTGGAAGAGTTTTTAGCTTGCTCGGCTTCATTGCTATATACCAATCCGCCTCCCGCTCTTTCAACTCTTCACGTTTCTCCGCACCAATGTACCCAGAGTCTCCCCAGATTCTTTTCTCCTCCCCGTGGAGAACTCGCTCTGTGGTTGTGACATCATGCGAATTCGCTGCTGTTGTATCTATGCTATGTATTACTCCGAGCACATCATCAACCCCGATATGCATTTTCATCCCAAAATGCCATTGATTGCCTTTCTTTGTTTGATGCATTTCCGGATCACGTTCTTTCTTTTCATTCTTAGTTGAAGTTGGCGCAGAGATAATAGTGGCATCTACAATCGTGCCTTCACGCAGTACCATGCCATTCTCAGCAAGATGTTTGTTGATTTCATCAAAAAGAGCTGCACCTAGCTGATTGAGCTCCAGTAAGTGGCGAAAGTTAAGAATCGTTGTTTCATCGGGAATTGGGCTACTCAAAGTCAATCCAGCAAAACTACGCATGGATTCAATTTCATACAGTGCATCTTCCATAGCGGGATCACTGAGATTGTAAAATAGCTGCATGCAATGAATACGAAGCATGACACTCAATGGATATGGCTGTCGGCCACGTTTGCCTTGTGGGTAACAAGGAGTGATCTGAGCTTCTAGTCGCTGCCATGGGATGAGGATTTCCATTTGAGAAAGAAACTTCTCTCGCCGAGTTATACGGCGCTTTAGCTTATATTCTGCTTCGGCAAAGGTGACTTGGTGCATGATTCATCGTAGTCTTGATGGGTAGGTGAATATTACCAAATTGACTCAGAATTATTCAGAGGTTCCTTAAGTGGCAAACCCTCCCTTTTAAGGTGATATCGTGGCTGATAAATCCAACTTTCTGTCCAGACTATTCACGCCGATAGAAGCGCCAGAGAGCTTTGTCCAGCAGCACTTAAAAGGTTATGGCAGTGTATCTACTCTGCTTATAAATGTTGTCACTAGAAGTGACCAGCGCGAAATTACTGATTGTCTAGACAAACTCTATGACTTAGTTGCATTGACTACCGCGCCTCACCCGAAACGCTTTTACTTAGAAAAGATAGAGGCGCTGAGGGAAGAGCTGACAGGTGTCGTTGGAAGGAAGGCCCTGTATAAGAGGTTGGAGGTTGAAAAGATCCCCTTCTACATACACTTTGATAGCACATCTGTATGCTTTATAGCAAATCATGACTTTTTTTCCGGTTACACTGGCCTGCTCTTTTCTAAATATGCCAATTGCTTGTTGAAGAAAGATCAGGAAAGGTCAGATGCATATTGCTCTTCAATAGTGCATATATATAAGGGTAATGGGCAATACTCAAATTTTCACCGGGTTATAGGGCTGGCTCAAGCTATATTTATAGGTTTAAGTCTGAGAATGTTTAATAGGAAGGAGAGCAAGCCAAATCCATTTCTCTTGGAGGAAAAGGGTTGTATAAAAGGAGATCTCGATGACATCGTATTGGTGTCAGCTAAAGTTGAATCTAGCGAGATATCTTTCGAAAATGTCTTGAAATCTTTTATAGATAATTTTGTCAGTACTTTCGAAAGGCAGCGAGCAAACATATTGATTACCCAAGAGTTTATTCACAACATTCCGGATCAGGGTGAAAGACTGGCCGGGGTAGGAAATACGGCGTCTGGTTTCTATTTTTCTCTAAATAAACTCTCTAGGTATCAAATATACCTATTGAAAAGGTACCACATTGCATATTATGCAATGGTACTCCTCAATATGTTAAAAGTAGAGAAACAAGTTACATCAAGTATCAACGAAGACTTTACATTTAGTTATTTGCCTGCTCGAGAGGTCGACTGTATCGCGACCTATTCAATCACAAGAGATGCACTGGTTTTTGTTATTAGTAAAGCTTCTGATGGTTATCATATTGAGGTTGCTGTTAATGAAGCTATTTTCTCTCTTGATAAGGTTGTTCTGTTTCTGAAATCTTTCTCTAGTGAGATTGAACTATCAGATATCTGATAGATGCTTGAAAAATGTAAAATAATATTTAGGCGCATTTAAGTTGGTCACTCAAGTCAATTGTTAGCTTGCAGTAGCTGTTAGCCCAAATCGTTTAAATTCGCGATTGCTAAACTCATAATACCCGGAAATTCTCTTGCAGATATATTGATAGTTTGGGTTGCTCAAATCTTTAATTTTGTTCTTCTTGCCATTGATTGTCTCTGTTAAATTTATGTTGTCTTGGTGGTAGACAATGGCTTCTTTCATAAAAATTGGCTGTACTTTGAGCTCATTGATAACTCGATAAGCCAGGTCTATGTCATCGTAACCCCAAGTTCCGTCGTATTTTTCATCAAAAAAACCAACTTTAATGACATCCTGCCTTTTAAATACCATATTACATCCATAAAAGTGCCCCCAGGGGTGTTCTGTATTCGGTAATTGCTCTATTTTCCCTAGGCGCCTATCTTTACTGAGTCCATAATTTGATGGGCTATTAAATCTAGGGCATGCGTCAAGGTACTTGCCGTCGCTGTCCATTTCTGCTGGGACAATATCTTTAGAGTGAATAAACTCCCTTATCCCGGTCATACAGATGCTAGGCCCATAATCATTGATTATTTTTTGGATCTCTGCCAGATAGTTCGGGGCGGGAATACAGTCGCTATCTGTAAATATACACCACCCGTGTCTAGCAATTTTTACACCTAAGTTTCGCGCCGAGTTTAGTGCGAATGGGTCTGGTAATTGAGGTCTGAATAGTAAAGTTAAACTAAGGTGGTTCTTAAACTGGTTGTAACATGACAGGATGTTGGGATCTTTTGAGTTGTTATCGACAATAATGATTTCAAAATTTTCCTTTGGATAGGTTTGTAAAGTGTAGCCTTGTAATAGGTTATACAGAAGGTCAGAATCATTGTAGCATGGCATAATAATACTGAATCGATCGGACATGCACCAAAACTTCCTGTTGTCTATAGCTCAAAATCATTTTAAGTGAATCAGGTGGAATATAAGGTAAGCGATAAATCGAATCCCCTTAACTTGGCGACTGGATTGATCGGCTATCAAACCTGATCCTTGCATTTTAGAGTACTTATAAGTTTTAGCACTTTTGATAGTGAATATGAGGGTTATTGGCAGGATATATCTTTGTGCAGCTCACTTGGACATTTGCAGGTGAGGTAGTGGAAAGCTAGAGAAATAGTCTGCCATGTTATTTGACTTCTTGGTAAAGCTACCTCCTTTCAATTCATAAACTGGAACATCGAATCTCATTATATAGGGCGATATAATTAAGGCTTTTAACTTGCTCTAGTCTTTAGGGAGTGGTAAATGTCGAGAAGTGAATATTCAAGTCAATTTATTGCTCTTGGAAGGAGGAAATACCTGTTAGGGATCAGCTTGTTAATTACATCTCATGCGATAGACCGGATGTATTGGGTGGAATTTTAACTTACCCAACAGTTTGTGTTGAATTACACGGGGGAACCTTTGAGTAAATGATTGAGGCTCAGCAAATCCCCACTAACGATGGGATAGTGCTTGGTGCAAGGCTATTCTCGCCGAGTGAGGTGCCCAAAGCCGGCATCATTATTAATTCTGCTATGGCGGTTAAGCAGAGCTACTATCGGGATTTTGCTTGTTTCTTAGCCCGGAATGGCTATTTGGTTCTTACTTATGATTACCGAGGTATCGGTAAGTCCGCTATCGAGAGTCAAAGGGACAAACGGTTGACCTTAAGAGCCTGGGGGGAGAGAGATTTGGCGGCAGTGATTGACTGGTGTAGCAAACGAGCTAAAAGCTTGGAGTGGCACTGCATTTGCCATAGTGTCGGTGGTCAAATTGTAGGTCTTGCATCAAATAACACCCGATTTGAGAGTGTGTATTGTGTTTCTTCTCAGAGCGGCTATTGGGGGCATTGGGATGCAAGGTATCAGCCAAAGCTATTATTCGGATGGTACTGCGCATTTCCTTTGCTATCGAATGTTTTGGGATGGGTGCCTGGAGTACTTTGGGGTGGAGAGAACCTACCTGCAGGAATAGCTCGTGAATGGGCTTTCTGGGCTCGACATAAGGATTATGTTGTCGATCAGCATGGTCTGCCGATTCGTGAGGGATTCGAGCGCTTGCAGTGTGATATGAAGTTCCTGCTAATAGATGACGATAAGGACTTTGCACCAGAGAAGGCTGTCTGTGCATTGCGAGATTTTTACTCTAATGCAAATACAGATATTGAGGTTATTCAAACCAGCTCTATTGGAAATACATCAATAGGCCACTTTGGTTTTTTCCGAAAGGAGTTCAAGGAGAGTCTTTGGCGGAACGTATTAGGTTGGCTGGACTAGTCCCTCCTGGCGTTGATACGTCCTCGTATCACAAATGATGCCTTTTTAAGCAACTCGAGTCTGTGGTCGTTAGCATGGAAAGACAAGTACTGTGTAGAGGCTTACAAGAACCAGAAGGGCCCGTCTGTCTGCCTGATGGCCGCATTTATGTCACTGAAATGGCATCTGGACGGCACTGTATAAGCCGTATTGACTTGCAGGGTCAATATCAACAAATAGGCTATCCTGCTCGGCGTCCTAATGGCATGGCAATCGATGGGTATGACAATTTATGGATTGCAGATGGAGGGGGTAAGCAGCTTGTTCGCATGGGGCTAAATGGGGATCTTATCGAATCTTATGACGGACCAGAAGATCAGCCCTACTTATGGCCCAATGATCTGGTTTTTGGTGAAAATGGCTTACTTTACATAACAGACTCCGGGATTGACCCGGATATTTTTGTTCAGGGGCAGGTGATTCGAGCTGATTGCCGATCTTGTCGCTACGATGGACAGGTATTAGAGATAGATCCTCGCAATGGAGATGTGTTGCGACAGCTTGATTCCGGATTGCGTTTTCCCAACGGTATTGCCATTGATGATCGGGGCCAGCTGTATGTAGGGGAGACTATTAGCGGCAATATCTACCGCTACGATCTCGCTTCGTTAACGCACCCCAAACGGGAGCTTTTCGGCAATGTGGTTGTTGGGGCGCCAGAGGGATTTGTCGGGCCAGATGGGATGGCTTTCGGTAGTGACGGGCGATTATATTGTGCAGTTTTTGGTCAAGGTGACGTGACCGTTCTTGATGGTGGGGGAAGGGTGGCCGAACGTATACCCACCTGTGGTAAGCGACCCACGAATATAGCCTTTTGCGAAGACTCGAGAGGTGGGGCGGTAGTAACGATTCTGGATGCAGGGTGCTTAGAGTGGGTAGGAATACCGTGCCGTGGTAGGCAGCTATACCGCCCAAAGATATAGACTGAGTGGATTGTTTAGCTAAGGAGCCTCTGAATAATTCCGTAATATCTCTGCGGGCCTTGAAGGCTGCAGATGTTAGGCGCAGCTCGCAGTGAATGGCCGTAGCCCTTTGCAAGAGCTGCAACGCAGCAGTTGTGGCCTTCAAGGCCCGCCCTATGGGGCTTTCAGAGCGATTCACACTCCGCGTTGCAACTTCTTGAAAGGTCTAGACATTCCTGCGAAGTCGCGCCTTGATTGTGAACCGCTCTGCAAGCCAGAGACATCACGGAATTATTCAGAGGCTCCCTAATGATATTGTTTAGGATTAAATAAAAGTAGCTTCAACGTCAGTTTTTAGATTTCTGTTGTATATAGTTGCGCCATCCATGAAATCGGGAAATATCTTCTTGTTGCTGAGTTAAATAGTTTTCTCCTAATATTCCTAAAACTTGCCCGCCATTTTCTAAGACTACTTTACCCAAAGTTAGTCCCGTCGCCTCTAAATTAAGCACTTCAATTAAACTGGCCTTGGGTAAGGACCAAATTTCAATGTTGAACCATGTTCCACCAGTACGCACTCTCTGCATCGAAGGATATTCGCCTTTGATTGCCCACATCCGGTAAATGGCTTCTGTTTTAGCCTCCCTGACAAATGTTGCATTGTTTTGTATTAAGTTTTTATCTAAGGCCAGGCCACGCATCAATGGTCCATTTACTGCGACTTCTGTGTGTGTACTCATTTCGATTGTCTAAATCAAATATTTGATATTAGTGCTACTGACCGGTTTTATTACTACTCATACCCATACTCTCAGCATAGGCTCGCCAGCCATGCCACTTGGATATATCTTTCTGGTTTTGGACAATATAGTTTTCACCCAGTATGCCTAATACTTGTGTTCCATCCGCTAAAGCAACTTTACCTAAAACTAACCCTTTGGCCTCCTCCTCTAATAGATTGACCAAGTTGGCTTGCGGAATCGACCAGATCTCCAGTGTAATCCATGTGCCGCCGTTGAGAACTCTTTCCATTGCGGGGTATTTGTCTCCAATTGACCACATGCGATAGATCGACGCCGTTTTAGCCTCTCGTACAAAAGTGGCGTGATTTTTAAGCATATGTTTTTCGAGGGCGAATCCACGCATTAGCGTGCCATTAACTGCGACGTCAATAGATTCTGCATTCGCTAGTGGCACCAATACCATTAAACTAGCAGCAATATATTTGAGTATCCTGAGCATTTATTTATCTCGAGTTGACGCCTTATGAATTTAGCTTAGATATGGAGGCGAGAAGACACTAAATTATGCTTGTGCCTTCCTTATTATTTTAGAATGGTACCAGAGATATATTTTGTCGCTTATCAATAAAAACCAGTGGAAACATATTATGAACCTGACAGATTTGTTGTTACCTACGTATATACAACTATTGGAAGCACTTTCTAGTTGGTTGGATAAGGCAAAAACAGAATTTCCAGAAGATGAGTCTGAAGCCCTCCTTAAAGCGAGGCTTGCCCCAGATATGTTTCCCTTATCATCCCAAGTGCGGTTTAGTTGTTTACAGGCGCAAGAAGCAATATTTCGATTGAAGCGGTGTGCGCTTCCAGATTTTCTGGAGCAGTTGGCTAGTGAAGGGCAGGGAGCTGGTGAAAACCCCGGATTTATTTCCGAAGCTCAAGAGCGAATTCGAGAGGCACTGGTATTTTTAAGAAGCGTTACGCCAGAAGCAGTGATGGTAGCAGTGGATGAGCCTGTGACGATTAAGCTCCCGAATGGGATGAATTTCGATATGACTAATGAGCAATATGCCAGGGACTGGGCGCTACCTCAATTTTATTTCCATATCAACACGGCCTATGCAATCTTGAGAGCCCAAGGTGTTTCCTTAGGTAAAGCCGACTATGTACAGCACGCTTTTGCTTATCTCAGGCCAGAGATGATTTCAGATTGCTAATGGTTAACAACGCTAAGTTTTCATATTTATAGCTGATGGAGAGGGGGATTTTGCTTCCCTTAATCTGTCTTTTGTATATTAACTCCATAAATATTAATTTCAAGAGAAAAAGAGATTACTAGATAAAAAGTCAAACTTCTTTGTTGGTACGTTCTTCTATAGAATCCGCTCCCTTTCCGATTCTTCATGCGTACGATAACAGGAAGTTTATTTATGACCATCTCCCGCCGAACCTTTGTCCAGGCCATGGGTGTTGCACTTTTGACCCCCTTTACGGTCCGTTCTCTCGCGGACACTGATAGTGAAACCTATGCACGTTTTGTACTGGGTGGCACCACATTTGCTGATCAAATTGATAACGACGGAATTGTTTTTGATTTATCAGTAGCCTCGGGAGATCCCAGTCAAACTGGAGTGGTCCTTTGGACGCATATTAACCCTGATTCTTATATCGCGGGTCAGTCTTTGTATGTAGATGTCGCACTGGATGAGGAATTTACCCAGCCAATTCTAAGTGCTGAGATTAATGCTAGTGATATCACTGCAGACCGTGATTACACCGTTAACATCGACCTGGAAGGCTACTTATCTTCTGACCAACGTTACTATTACCGCTTCAAATACGGGACTGTCAGTAGCCGCGTTGGGCGTTGTCACACACTGCCTACCGGTAGCCTAGAGAATCTAAAGATGGCTGTGGTTACCTGTCAGGATTACACCACCGGTTATTACAACGCCTACAACCATATCGCGGACGAAGATGTACATTGCGTACTGCATTTGGGTGACTTTATCTATGAATATGCCCAGTACGAGGGCTTTGAAAGCTCGATAGTGCATTCACTCTCGCTGCCTTCTGGCGGCTCTGTTGCGATGGATCTTGAGGACTATCGTCATATTTACAGAGAGTATCGCAAGGACAAGAACCTGCAGCGAGCGATGGAAATGCACTCATTTATCATCACCTGGGATGATCATGAAACTGCAGACAATGCTTACTGGGATTACGAGCGGGATACTCTGGGTGTGCCATCTCATCCCTACCAGACCGGCGATAACAACCCTGACCAGCTGCGCCAGTTGCGTCGCGATGCTCAGCAGGCCTGGATTGAATATGTCCCTGCACGGGTAAAAGTCGATGAATCCGCAAGCCACGCTTTTGACTACTTACAGATTTATCGTTCTTTCCAGTTCGGTGACTTGGTTGATCTGTATATGACGGATAGCCGCACCTATAGAACCAAGGAGCCGTGCAAGGATGGTACAGCTTGGGAAAACTACTGGTGCACAGATTATGAAGAAGATACCCAAACCATGCTGGGTAAGACTCAGAGGGATTGGCTGATTGATGGAGTTGTTAACTCCAGTGCCCGCTGGAAAGTGTGGGGGAATCAGACTTTGCTGGCACAATTGGCTGGTACTATCCTGGGGCGTTCGCTTGTGTACGCCAATTACGATGCCTGGGATGGTTACCAGTGGGAGCGGGAAAAAATCCTGTCATCTGTTAAGGACAGCAATGTCGATAACTTTGTAGTGCTGACAGGGGACCTCCACTCCAGTATCGCTTCATACCTGAAAGTTGATTTCAGCAAAATTAGCAATTGGGACTACGACAACCTGGTCGGCGTTGAGCTGATGACCCCTTCCATATCTTCTCCCAATATGAACGATACGATTGAGAAAGGTATTGATGTTGGCAGTGTGTTTACATCACTGCTAAATGGCGGGGTTCAGGCCAATAACCCACATATCAAAGATTTTGTTAGTAATATCTATGGATATGCAGTGATCGAATTCAATGTCAATGAATTAAACTGGACCGTATACAACATCGATAAGAAGAGTGATAACCCGGATACCGAAAAAGCGGTATATAAGAAGTTTAATTATGAGCCTGTTGGCATGTGGTTAACCGAAAAGTAGCTGGTTCTCAGTCAATATGAAGTTGTGGGGCGCTTGCCCCCAACTTCACAAGATTCCACTATTTCGATTCCTTCTTCATCATATCTAGCTTGTACAAGTAAGAAAGCCCTTCCCCGGTAGCAAAACTAATAAGCCAATGAACACGCATTTGATATATGCCTGCGGGTCATCTATACCCGACGATGGGCACAATGCTGTATCTGGCGTTGGGGCGCTCTTGATAGATCAAGACATCAAGTAAAAGGATATTACTTTGCTGCAAGAATCTTACCCTTACTACCTGGCCAATGAAGCAGTGCATGCCAACACCGATCTGGAAGTTACTGACAAGTATTCAGGGAAAGTAGCTACCCGGGTTGCAATGGCTGATGCCAAGGTTATTGACAGTGCCATCGACTGGGCGCTTTTGGCAGAAAAACCGATGGCTAATTTGCCGTCTTACACCCGCCAGGAAGTTTTACAGCATTGTGTTGTACGTTTTCGTGAAAGGTTTGAAGAGCTGGCCGAAGCGCTGTGTATTGAAGCTGGTAAGCCGATTCATGATTCGCGGGGCGAGGTGCTGCGTCTAATCGATACATTTCATGTGGCCGCTGAAGAGGCAGTGCGTATCAATGGTGAGATTATCAATCTTGAGATATCCAAGCGCTCACGGGGCTACCGTGGATATATCCGGCGAGTACCGGTGGGCGCATGCTCATTTATATCGCCGTTCAATTTCCCTTTGAATCTTGCTGCTCACAAGGTGGCGCCTGCCATCGCTGCTGGATGCCCCTTTGTACTGAAACCTGCAAGCCGCACGCCCATAGGGGCATTGATTATCGCTGAAGTTCTGGCCGAAACACAGCTGCCGAAAGGTGCCTTTTCTGTATTGCCCTGCCATAGAGAGGGAGCAGAGCTGTTTACGGTGGATGATCGATTTAAGCTGCTGAGCTTTACTGGCTCACCGGCGGTGGGCTGGGACCTAAAGGCCAGGGCGGGGCGAAAGAAAGTGGTTTTGGAGTTGGGAGGTAATGCAGCCTGCGTTATCGATCGGGATACAGATCTTGATGATGCTGTAGAGAGGCTGATTTTCGGTGCTTTCTATCAGTCGGGCCAAAGCTGTATCGGCGTCCAGAGGATCTATGGACATTGCAGTCTATACGAAGACCTGAAGCGACGTCTGGTTGAGCGTACTAAAAAGCTTAAGAAAGGCGATCCTCGATCAGAAGATACATTTATTGGCCCAATGATTTCTGAGGGAGAGGCTACGCGCTTGCATACCTGGGTGGAAGAGGGGGTTCAAGCCGGGGGAACCCTGCTTTGTGGAGGTACACGAGATGGCGCCATGCTTGATCCAACGCTATTGGAAAACGTGCCCCATGACTGCTCCATTGTACAGCAGGAGGCATTTGGCCCAGTTGCAATTCTGGAGCCTTTCGATAGCTTTGATGATGTTTTAGACAAGGTGAATGACAGTGCCTTTGGTCTGCAGGCTGGCATATTCACTCGTGACCTTTACAAAGCCCAGCAAGCCTGGGATACCTTGGAAGTGGGTGGTGTGGTTATTGGTGATGTACCCAGCTGGCGGGTAGATAATATGCCCTATGGTGGTGTTAAGGATTCGGGTCTTGGTCGGGAAGGGGTACGCTGGGCTATTGCGGATATGACCGAGGAGCGGTTGATGGTGGTGCGAACTCCAGGGTAGGACCTAAGAATTTTTTAAATTGAGATGTTACTCACAGAGGAAAGCGATAAGTTAGACCTCATATCTGACGTGTCTTGATTGTGATACTATACAGCAATTATTTTTGTATATAATAATTAATCCGCTGTTTATGTTTAGACTCAGCCTTTATTATTTTGCTAATTATTTCGCTATTTTTTAAGTTTCTTTTACGGCACTAGATAAATTGAGTTGACGGCCTCCAGTAGTGATTGAAGTTGTTTTAGGTGTTTTTTCATGGATGACCGGATAAAAAATAAAGCTAAGATATCACCGAAGTCTTTATTATATTTTATTACCTATCAAACTCTATGTTGTGCCTGTTTATATCTATGGGTGCTTTCACCAATAGTTGACAAAATTAGGACGTCAACCTGGTTTCCGATGGACGCTCAAATTCTTGATATAGATTTAGAGGTTTATCAGGATGGGCACAGTACCTATCGCCAGGTTGTTGCCAGTTATGAATATTATATAAACGGTAAAACCTACTGGGGCAATCGAGTTGATATACATTCAGAGTCTGATGATTCTGCAGGAGGTTACTACCATGAAATCATGTATGACAAACTTCAGAAGTATAAGAAGCAGAAACGCACGTTTAGTGGCTGGTATAACCCAAATGATCCCTATGACTCTGTGTTGGACAGGGGGTTGCGATGGTCAGAGGTTATTGTTCCAGGATCAGTGTGCTTTATCTTTATTCTTATCGGAGTAGTTGTTCTTAGAATATATACTCTTCAGGAGCAAGAGCAGAATCCTAAGTTAATTGAGAGAAAACCATGGTTGGCAAAAAACAAGTGGAGTTCTGAAGGTATAATATATGAAACCAGAGTAATCCTTAAAAAACAACTGTGGGGCGGAGTATTAGTATTCTTGCTTGGGTTGATCTTTATTTTTATAGGGTTGACGTTTCTATCGAACTGGAATTCTGACTGGCTAATAACTTTGATATTAGGTGTTGTCAGTTGCTTATTTATATTTGTGCCAATCATTAATTGGTCTAGATATAAGGCAATTGGAAGGGTGCCTATTGTTATGCGGCCATTTCCTGGCCGTATAGGAGGTAAGGTTTCCGGGTATATCCAATTTCCTCCACTACTAGAGCTAACCGATAAATCTATTCGTATCAAATTAAAGCAGTTCGCGTGTGTAACAGAGGGGAGGGGAAAAGATGCTAGAAAACGTGAGTATGTGAATTGGGAAAAATGATACAGGGTAATCTAAAGGCTACTGCTGTGGGGAATAGGATCTATTTTAGTTTTGATATCCCAGAGGGCTTACCTGAATCTAGTACCAGTGTTTATTGTGGGGATAGAGAATATTGGTACCTAAATGTCAGCGGGGAAATCCGTGGCGATTACTTTGAAAGGGAATATGAGCTTCCAGTTTTCAAATTAGCGTCCTCTGAACACGGTGCAACTATTTAGAGGGAATAAAGCGACACCAGAGCGCCGTTACTATCAATGGCTAGATACATCAAGGGGGGCAAACTCAATAATTTTATGACCTCACACCTATTTGGTCCCAATGTAGAAATTTACCTTTGTTGTCCTTAGGTAGTTATTAGGATAATCATTTCGTTTAATAGAAAGTTAAGTTTAACTTTGTGTGATCTTTGGGAATTATTTTCAAAAGATCGCTTTACAGGGTTTGGGTACTTGGATTACATTTGTAGTCACTGGACTACAAATGTAATCAAGGAGCGTAAATGGAGATTACCGATGCTGAGTTCGAAGTTATGGAGGCGATGTGGCAAGGGGCGCCTGCTACGGCGCGGGAGCTGTATCAGAGGTTGCATTCGCGCAAGTCATGGCAAGAGAAAACGGTTAGGTCTTTAATCAGCCGTTTAGTTAAGAAAGGCGCCCTTTCTTTTGAAAAAGCAGATAGAGGTTATTTGTATTCACCTTGCATTGAGAGGGGGGAGTATCAGTTAAAGCAAGGTCGGAGTATTCTGGACCGCTTGTTTGAAGGGCGGGTATCTCTTTTCTTTTCTGGATTTGCCTCCAGTGGTGAACTTAAACGAGATGATATTGAGGAATTAAAGGAGTTAATTAGAAACTGGGAGCAGGAAAATGAGTAGCTGGGTGTTTCAGCAGCAACTTTTTTTCTCTTTTCTAGCAATTCTAGTGTTACTTGGTGATCAGTTTCTTAGTAAACGTCTTGGTTCTGTTTTTGTATACAAGCTGTATTTGCTGATCCCAGTATGCTTAGTGTTAGCCAATTTGTCAGCCTCTGATACTTTTAATTTAGAGTTCGAGCAAGCGACACCAACAATTCAAGCCGTCAGCAGTGGTTATAGTAATGTCACTGACTCAGTGTCTGAGGTGTTGAACCCGGCATCTGAAGCTCGCTCGTTTGATTGGATAGGCACTGTCTGGTGGTCTGGGTTTGTATTTCTTTTGTTCATACTGGTAATAAGCTTTCTGAAAGTTAGCTTTTTACCCTTGGCGCCACGCTCAGGCTTTTCTTCTGAAGAAAATTGTAGAGAAAAATTTTTCACATCCAGGAAGATATCAAGTCCTATCTTGATTGGTTTTGTTTCACCGAAAATAGTGCTGCCTGAGAACTATGATCAAATTTACAGTAATAGGCAGTTGTCATTAATTTTTTCACACGAGGAGGTGCATGCAAAAAGATACGACAACTTATGGAATTTGTTAGCTTTAATTGTGGTTATTACATTTTGGATAAATCCGCTGGCATGGGTTCTGCTATATAGATTTCGCTTATTTAAAGAGTGTTCATGTGACGAGATTGTGCTTGCGAATGCAGTAAAATCTGACCGTTTGGAATATGCCAAAACTATGGTGATAACCAATGAGTTGAAGACTGATTTTGGTATTCTTCAGTCACATTATGGAGATAAAAGAACAATGATTACAAGGATTGAAAGAATGAAGAACAAGTTTATACCTTCTAAAATACTCAATATTACAACTAAGGGATTTTGTCTGTTGGTCGGGTGCTTGTCGATAGTCTGGGGGCAAGCTGTGGCGGGAGAGAAATCAAGTTTGCAGAGCTTGGGAACCTTTTCCTCACTATATCGCCAGCCCCCACGTCAAGCATTCTTTGCGGGAGTACAGGGGGAAGTATTACTGCAATTTAATGTAGCCGAGGATGGGGAAGTTTCGAATATTAAAGCTTTGCAGGTTGTGACTTCCGGGGGATTTGAGGATCAGTTTGTTGAAAATGCAACCTTCCTCGTTAAGAATGCAGCATTCCAGACAAAGGGTAAGCTTGTCGAAGATGTTAAATACATTGTTCGTTATCACTATGCAGGCGTCGGTACATCTGCTGAGGCTCGTGATGAAGCCCTAAAGAAGATGCCGAAAAGAGATATAAAATTACTGCCTTACTCTATTCCTGACTCCGAGGCAACGCATAGCTTTAATATTGACCAGTCTTTATATGCGATTAAATCCCATTTTCCCCGCTACCCTTCTAAGGAGTTGGAAATGATGGGTGTGAGTGCGGAAGCTACCGTGGAGTTTGATGTTAATTCCAGTGGAATTCCATTTAATGTCCGGGTCATTGACTTGGAAGTTCAGGACCAATACAGAGATTTATTTATGGAGGAAGCTCAGCAGGTCTCTGAGCTCTATGTCTTCAGCAATCAAACATCTTCAACTGTTGAAGGAGTTAGAGTAAAGCTCAAGTGGCAGCCCTCAATTCAGATGGTGCAGAGATAGGGTTTGTCACTTTGTAGTTTGGTGGCGAAACCTAAATGTTTAACTGCAGATGGGCCCATTGTGGCCCATTTGTAGTTCGAGTTCTCCTCCAGACAGCCGCATTAGGTTTCTAAAGGGCATCAAATATTATCTTTTGAGTGCTTGATTGAAAAAGCTGCCATGAAACCGAAGATGTTCCTCAATAAAGCTGGCGATAAAGTAATAGCTGTGGTCATAGCCGGAATGGCGGCGAAGTTGGAGCGGGTAGTTACTTACTTTGGCAACCGCTTCGAGCATCTCGGGTTTCAGCTGTTCAACAAGAAAGCTATCAGCTTCCCCTTGATCCACCAACATCGGCACAGGCTTCTCGGCATTTTTGAGCAGTTCGCTGCTATCGTAGTCTCGCCAACTATCCCGATCTTTGCCTAAATAGGTTTCAAAGGCTTTTTGTCCCCACGGACACTGAGAAGGATTGCTAATGGGGCTGAAGGCTGATGCGGAAACATAACTTGTCGGATTGCGTAGGGCGATTATCAGTGCGCCATGGCCCCCCATTGAATGTCCTGCAATGGCCCGCTGTGTTGTCACAGGGAAGGTGCTCTCGATAAGTGCCGGCAGTTCTTCCACCACATAATCATACATGTGGTAGTGGCGACTCCAGGGCGCTTGGGTGGCGTTGATATAAAATCCAGCACCTTGCCCCAGATCATAGGCTTCATCATCGGCAACAGATTCTCCACGGGGACTGGTGTCGGGAGCAACGATGGCTATCCCTAGTTCGGAGGCAATCCGCTGGGCTCCTGCCTTTTGCATAAAATTCTCATCGGTACAGGTCAGACCTGACAGCCAGTAGAGCACCGGAACCTTGTGCATTTGTGAAGCTTGCGGTGGCAAATAAATAGCAAAACGCATTTTGCAGTTAAGTGACTGAGAGTCGTGAAGGTATTGCTTGTGCCAGCCGCCAAAACTCCGGTTGGCACTGATATTTTCAATAGACATGATGGATAGCCCTAATTGGACCACCTCCAAGGGATGGCCCAATTGATCATTGCTGGTTATTGATCGAAGTGAATGACGGTGCGGATACTTTCGCCTTTATGTAACAGATCGAAAGATTTATTGATGTCATCCAGGCTCATGGTGTGGGTGATAAAGTCGTTGAGCTGGAATTCGCCATTCAGGTAGCGCTCTACGTAGTCTGGTAATTCGGAGCGTCCTTTAACGCCGCCGAATGCGGACCCGCGCCAGACTCGGCCTGTTACCAGCTGGAAGGGACGGGTGGAGATCTCCTGGCCGGCACCAGCTACACCGATAATGACCGATTCACCCCAGCCCTTGTGGCAGCACTCCAGAGCGGAGCGCATCACATTGACGTTGCCGATGCATTCGAAGGAGTAATCCACACCGCCCTCGGTGAGTTCGACAATGACTTCCTGAATTGGCTTATCGTAGTTGTTGGGGTTGATGCAGTCCGTCGCCCCCAGTTTGCGGGCTATTTCAAACTTGCTTTCATTGATATCGATGGCAATGATTCGCGAGGCCTTTGTCATGGTAGCGCCGATAATCGCCGAAAGGCCAATGCCCCCAAGGCCAAAAATCGCAACAGTATCGCCTTCTTGAACTTTGGCGGTGTTCATCACAGCGCCCATACCAGTAGTGACACCACAACCCAGCAGGCAGACTTCCTCTAACGGTGCAGCCGGATTTACTTTTGCCAGTGAAATCTCTGGCAGTACGGTGTACTCCGAAAATGTCGAGCAGCCCATATAGTGGTAGATGGGCTTGCCATCTTTATAGAAGCGTGTGGTGCCGTCGGGCATCAGGCCTTGGCCCTGAGTTTCACGGATCTTTTGGCAGAGGTTCGTCTTGCCGGACTTGCAGAATTTACACTCGCCACATTCTGGGGTGTACAGGGGGATCACATGATCACCCTCTTTGACACTGGTAACCCCTTCACCGACATGCACGACAATACCGCCACCTTCATGGCCCAAAATACAGGGGAATTTGCCTTCCGGGTCGTCGCCAGACAAGGTGAAAGCATCGGTGTGACACACTCCCGATGCAATGACCTTGATCAATACTTCACCAGCCTTTGGCAGCATGACATCCACTTCTTCGACCGATAACGGTTGGCCAGGCCCCCAAGCGATGGCGGCCTTCGACTTGATAAATTGTTCAGACATAAGATTACTCGCTGTTAAACCATGTCATTCAGGGCCTGAAGTTGGCTGGCCCCGCTGTGACGACTGGGGAGCCATTATATTGATTGCAGAATTGATTATAATTGGGTGTTTTTGAAACTTACTTTTACATATTTGCAATAATGAAAGACTGGGAAGGCATTACGGAGTTCGTTTATGTTGCTGAAAGCGAGAGCTTTACCCTCGCAGCGCAGCGGCTGGCTATTTCTACTGCTAAAGTCAGCCGCCAGGTCAGTGCTTTGGAGAGCCGTTTGAATGTCAAACTGCTATATCGAACCACGCGCAAGGTGTCACTGACACAAGAAGGTACGCTGTTTTACCAGCATTGCCGGGGGGTGCTCGATGGGCTGGAGGCGGCGGAACGAGCAGTAACTCAATTACAGAGCCACCCACAGGGCAAAATCAAACTGACGGCACCGGTCACTTATGCTGAAAAGAAGGTTGCACCACTGATCAATGATTTTGTGATTCAAAACCCCAAGATTGAGGTCAATGCCTATTTCACCAATCGCCAGGTTGACCTTATAGATGAGGGTTACGATATCGCCATACGCCTGGGTAAGTTGCAGGACTCAACCTTGATGGCAAGAAAGTTGGCGGATCGGCGAATTCATCTATGCGCCTCACCGGATTATCTTGAAGAGCACGGGACCCCACATTCCTTGTCTGAATTGAACAGTCACAACTGCCTGCTGGGTACACTGGATTACTGGCGATTCAGTACCAGGGAAGGAGAAAAAAACCTTAGGGTCAAAGGTAGCCTTCGTTACAACAGCGGCTGGGCGCTTTTAGATGCTGCGCTTAAAGGCCTGGGGGTTGTGCAGTTGCCAGATTATTACGTCGAGCAATATATCGCTGAAGGAAAATTAATCACACTCTTAAGTGATCTCGAAGATAGGGATGAAGGGGTATATGCAGTTTACCCCGGCAATCGATATATCGCGCCGAAAGTCAGGCTGCTGATTGATTATCTAGCCGAGTATCTCACTTGAGAAAAGGGAGGAGGCAGATTAAGGGTTTAGTGTAGTAAAGGGTTCACAGTGATTTATTGCTAGTGGAGGTGGTTTTTTGAAATTGTTGGCTTATCCACGTGCTGCAGAATTCCGCAATCCGCTTCCATTTTGGCTCCAGCATTAAATAGTGACCATAACCTTCCGCCCGGTAGAAGGTGGTATTTTTACCTTGCCGCTCCGCGATTAACTGTGCTGTGGAAGGGGGAATTGCCAGGTCATCGGTTCCTGAAACTATTAAAGTGGGGCAATTGATTTTTTGATAGTCAATCCTGGTTGTTTTATTGTTGTCAAAAATCCAGAAGAACAATTCAAATAGGACTTGCCCAGATTCAGGACCTAACCGATCGAAGACCTTGTGCTGGTCATCTGGATTAAGTTTATTCAACCCGAATTTCGCCATTGTCGCGAAATCCGGTAACAGGACATCATTCCAAAATTCACCCGCAGCCATAAACAACTTGCCCAGCGCACGCTCTTCTTCTGTGGTGGGCAGTATTCCCCAGTTTACGCTTCCGTTAAGCAATACGATTGCCCGTGCCAAATCCATAGTCGCCAATTTTTGTGCAATAACACCGCCCAGGGAGTGGCCGACTAGTATAGGTTTTTGATTTAAAGATTGTATAAATGCCCTGATGTCATCAACGTAGTCGGCAATACTCAGTCCTTTAAGGTGTTGCTGATTTTGTTCTGACTTTAGATCTTCATGGTAGCGGTAGCTTGGGCTGTGACAATAGAATCCTTCCTCCTCAAAATACTGGTGGAAGTTCTCCATTGTCCAGGGGCCGGCATTGGTTCCGTGGATAAAGACGATAGAGTTATCCAAAGCCGGCTCCCGGTTTTTCAAGGCTTCCTTAGACTTTAGATGCGAGGATATCCGCAGTCATAATTTGTGGTTCTGACGCGAGCAGTTCATCCGCTTTGCCAAGCAATGCTGCAGCGATCTTGCCGTTAAGATGTGCAGTTAAGCCGTCTTCATCGCTAAACGTGTCAAAAATAGCAAATCGCGTAGCGTTGATTTGTACGGCATACCAGCTCAGGGTTCCTTGCTCTTCCACAGCGAGTGGTTGGGCTGAGGTGAGCAGCGCCTTTACTTCATCAGCCTTCTCTGCTTTGGCGTCGATCAGTGCCACGATGGCCAGCTTTGCTTCAGTCATTGTTTTCTCTCACGTTGTTTGGTGATGAGTATCCTAGGGGAAGCTTAGGCTTGACTATCAGTGTCCAAAAAGACAATGATCAGACAAAATTCGCCACTTTGAGGATTTATGGCCCAGATAGTCATCTTGTCTATGCCAGGAGTTTTGCCGTCGGCCTTGGCTGGCGTTCAGGATATGTTTGCCCTGGGTGGCCTCCGCTTATCTGAAAGCCAGCACTCCCTGGACCCAGCCTATCAACAGTCCTGGTCCCCCGAAACCCTAGTCGCCAGTGCTGATGGCGCCGACATTATAGACGGGCAGGGCAGCCACTTTGCTGTAAGCCATGGGGTATCACAAATATCCAGTTGCGATGCCGTGATAGTCCCCGGATTTATGCCCAACCAGTTTGGTGTGCCTCCTGAAAAGTTACTGGACCAGCCGACTTGCGAATGGTTGCGAACTCAATATAGGCGCGGGGCGATTATCGCGGGTTCTTGTAGTGGCGTTTTGGCGCTGGGTGAAGCGGGTTTGCTAAATGGACGACAATGCACAACCACCTGGTGGTTACACAATGAGTTGAAATCCCGCTTTAGCAATGCCTGCCCTCTATGGGCCAGTGGACTATTAGTAGATGAAAATATAGTGACAGCGGGTGGCCCTTTATCTTGGGTAGATGTGACTCTACAAGTGATCAAGATGCTAGCTGGCGATGAAGTCGCTACCAAAGTTGCTGATCTCGCCGTTGTGGACTCCCACCCGCGTTCGCAAACTTTGCATGTACCAAAAGGCTACCAGGTATCAAAAGATCAGTTTCTGGTGGATGCTGAAAATGTGGTTCGTCAATATTTTGGTCAACAGTTAGGCAGCCAGTTGCTTGCAAAAGAACTGTCGATATCCGAGCGAACATTACACCGGCGGCTAAAACAGTTAACAGCGCAAGCACCCAAACAATTTATCGATAGCGTCCGTATGGAGTACGCACGCAGCCTTTTACTTAATTCGGCCAATAAAGTTGCCAGTGTTGCGCATGAATTAGGCTATTCCGATGATGCAGTATTCCGACGTGTATTTAAGTCGCATGTGGGGATGAGTCCCAGTCAATTTAGGCAGAAATATCAGAAAAGCTGATTTTCTTGTAAGCATGTTGGGTACTTTTGGCGATTACTGAAATGGACTCGGTTGAAATATGGAATCCCTTAAGATAAAAAATATTGGTCTGCTAGACTTTTATTGACGCAATAAAAATTGAGAAATTATGAGAGTTATTGTTTATATATTTTTTGTTCTCGCATCCATCTTTCCGATCGCAGGTATGGGTGAATCCCAGGGGGCGTCTGCTGGAAAATTCGAAAAAAGAATTGATGGCATTATAAATGTTCTGCGTGACCCTGATATAGAGCTTGAAGAAGCCTTAAGCGCTCTTGTCAGTTTACGTTATTATCAAAGTCTTAATGATAAGCAGGTACAAGAATTAATAGAGGCGTTTGACTATAAGGGTGCGAAGGAAAACGGGTGGAATGAAGATTTAGTAAAGTCTCACGAAGTCAAGATACTCTTAGCTGAATTGATATGGAAAAAAGCCAGAGACCAGGATTATAAGTACCTAAATTATGTAAGATCAATGCTAGGCTCTAGTATAGAAATCCCAAGAGCTTATGCTGCTCTTAGCTTGGGGAAAATGAGGTCTACACAAGATATATGTCGTCTCAAAGAGATGGTTTTGGAAGATTCTGAAATGCCTGCGACAAAGGCGGGCCTTAGTTTAATTTCCATGCAGACTGCATCTGCCGAAATGGAACTAAAGTCGGCATTGTCAGTGGTGTGTACCAGGAGCTATCCAAGGGATCTAAAGGTATGCAGACCTTTGTCCGAGTATATTCGAGCATTATCGGAATATAAGGGGAAACGCAATACACCTGATCCAGGTCTTTTGCCTGACGGTGCTGAAAGCTGTGAATAAGATGAATGCAAAACGCTCAGTTACTTGCAATTTTTTACGCCTATCCAGCGTGGTAGCATCATAATACTATAGGTATATTACGTTCAGATTAGAGGTATACCTTAATTAAGGAGCCTCTGAATAACTCCGTAATCCCTCTGCGGGTCTTGAAGGCTGCAGATGTTAGGCGCAGCTCGCCGCGAATGGCCTAGTCCTTTGCAAGAGCTGCAACGCAGCAGCTGTGGCCTTCAAGGCCCGCCCTTCGGGGCTTGCGGAGCGATTCACACTCCGCGTTGCGACTTCTTGAAAGGTCTAGACATTCCTGCGAAGCCGCGCCTTAATTGTGAGCCGCTCTGCATGCCAGAGGTGTCACGGAGTTATTCAGAGGCTCCTTAAGTCTTCTCCTCAGGCGATAGTATTGAGGCAGTACCCGAGCATTTATTAGTTCTACAGAGTTAAATAAAGCAGGCAAAAAGTAGGCTTATTTAGTTGGTAGATAAACATTCACTGTCTCCGCAATTGACTGTGATAGATCTTCCCCAAACAAGCAGGTGACGAGTTCAAAAGCGAACTCGATAGCGGTCCCGGGTGATTGGCTGGTCACCAAATTCCGGTCGACCACCACTCTCTGATCACTGGTTTCCTTCACATATTGACTAAGTTCACTGCGAAAAGTCTTGTAGCAAGTGGCCTTGAAATTGGTGATTAACCCTTGCCGACCAAGAACGATCACCGGAGCAGTGCAAATTGCCCCTAGCCATCGGCCCGACTCAAGTTGCTCTCGGATAAGCTTTATTAGGGAGGCTGAGTTATGCATTTGCTCGGCACCTTCTTTGCCGCCTGGTAGGGCTATTAGATCCCACGTGGAGTCCAAGCAATCCTCTATGGAGTAGGGGGCTTCAATAACAAGATTGCGTAGGGTAGTTATACGTCTACTCGGCATAATCGATGCCAGTGCCAGCTCTGCATCCGTTCGGCTCAAAATGTCGTAGATGGCAACGGTTTCTATATCCTCGTTACCATCGGCGACGGGAATTAGTATTTTGGGCACGATCGCAGCTCCAAACGATGGGGTTAACCTATTTATAGGCTTTCTGGGCTAATCCTACCTCTTTGAGCTGACCTACAACTTTGGTAGGTGAGCTAAGAGCCCCTCTGATATGTCGCACCAGATGCTCTTTCAACTTTGTGTTCTCAATGCTCTTAAGTGCTTGTACTGCCGCATTTTGCTTAATCACAACATAGGCGGTCATGTGCAGCACGTTGAACTTGCCAACATTTTTACCGTTTAACGGACGATCGCCACCTTTAGGGCACCCACGATATCCTCAGGGTAGACCTTTGGCGATATCCAGACCGCGAACTGTCACATCGGTGGCCACTAGAATTGAGGCGATCAGGCAACTGTGAGCCTCAGTGTTGCTCCCTTTCCCCTATTCATAATTCCAGCAGTCCTGCTAATGCCGTTTGCAATGATAGCCACTCCAAGAGAGTGGTTGCCCAGGGTAGTCGTAAGCGGAAAGAAGCGGGCTAAATTTGTTAGTTGTGATTATTTATGATGTATTCCAGGTGTCTTGAATCAGTACCGCAACAGCCGCCTAATATATTGAACCCGCTATTCTGATTTAAGTGAAGCATAAGATTACCCCATTTCGATATGCTGTCGGAGTGCGTTGTTTTGCTGTTTTCTAGTTCAGTATGCGTTAGTGATGAAGCATTGGCTTGTATGCCGATTAGTCTGTCAGGTAATTGACTTGAAGCGTTTAGAAAAGAAGGATGAGAACAATTAATAAAGTACCCAGAAGGTTTAGGCGAAATCTGATGATCAATATGTGAAATTGCTTCTTGAATGGTATGGCCATCTAAAAGGCGACCATCTGAGCCAATGACAAAGCTAATAAAATATGGCTTAGAGTGCTTTGACATTAGAGATGCAATGCCAAGTGCCTCTGGTACAGCTGGTAGGGTTACTCCCATGAGGTAGTCAGCATTAGAGGCTCCGAGCTTATCAATTTGCCAACGATGATAAGAAATAGATTCTTTGTAAGTTAGGCCTTGTTCTGGTTTGTAGCAGTCATTTTTACAGCCGACTAGGCCTCCTACATATACATTTCCCTCTTTTGGCAAGATATTCGAAAGAAAATTAACAGCGTCTTCATTGATAGACGTAGGCGCCTTGGCTAGAGAAACTCTCTCTGAGCTGGCCCTCCATGTGGGAGTTGCAAGCAAAAGAGGGAGTTTTGCATCAATTGCAAGGTTTATGTATTCACAGTAGATTCGTTTAAGGCTTTCAGCACCAGTTTTGCTATAGATTAATTTAGCATGATCGACATGGCTGCAAAGGCTTATATCTTTGTTACGCCTGACTCTTTCGAGTATGGCCGCTTCAGTAAGAATCAATTTCTCTGAAAGGATTCCTTGCATGATGCTCCTCAGTGTAAGCTGTCGGATGCCGAAGGCGCGAAGTGAATTGACTTGTTATGAATTACCTCGCACCTTGCTTTTTACTCCAGTTAGCTCCAAGGGTGCGAGATACATTTTCGAAGTTTTTAATATAACTGAAGTGACTAAAGGTGCCACCAAAAATGTCACCACTACAAAGCTAATTTGATTTAATCTTGCATCTTCTAGAAGCGCTAGAGCCGCTTGAAGTATCAAAAAATATAGGAAGCCCGCTCCAATAATCTGCACAAATCTGAACCAGCCACGAACCTTAAAGATAGATACACAGTTCCGGCAGATTAAAGTTGTCGAGAACAATGGAATTTCCAGAGTCCTACTCTTACACTCTGAGCAAGTTCGTTTAAGTACTCGTAATTTCAACGGATTCATAATAGTGCTAGCGGGCATTTTGTGTGAAAAGTGTACAGGGTGATCTGCCCCGTGAAGGGCCAGATGAAGCGACTTGAGCAAAACGTACACCGGGTAAGTTATCTCATGGAGGGCCGAAGACCTGAACTGAATTGTCGGGCATTGTTATACATGGCCACTACACTATCAGCTTCTGTCCTGCCAAAACTATGGCAACAAAGAGCCCAAGGTAGTACGCACTCCACAAGTTGAATTGCCTATCACGTAATTTCTGGATACCACCAAACAATAGGAAAATGGAAGGTATAAGAGCGAAGTTCATTACAAGGCCAAATATTGCAAGTAAGACAGCCTTCTCATTTTGAACAATGGCAATTGGTGCAAGTGAAACTAGTGTAGCGACTATAGCTAACGCAATTGCGATTTCCTTAGGGAATTTCTTCTTCTCTTGTATCTCTAATGTATTCATTTTAATTCTCTACGATGCATAAATCCATGTTCTTGGGCAAATCGGAGTGCAGCGTGGTTTTGTCCCAAGCAGCGTTTTGTTAGGCAATATTGCTACCATACTTTCCACCATGGTTTGTTGCTTTTGGGCTCTCTCACCAAGACTTCTACCGAAGCAACCAATTCACCAATTCGGCTCCGTACTTTTGTTAATGGGTGGTTTGGAAACTGATTATCATAATCCTCTGATTCAGACAGGTTTCGAAGACAAGGCCCATCGTACTTCGGAAAATAGGGATCTTGTGCCCACCCAATCATCTTTCCCGAATCAGGATCTGGTTTTAACTTATCACTCTCGGATGACAACTTACTGAAAAGCACAGTATCTCTCATACCTGTAATACCAGCTTCTTGTGAATACAGGGATAAAACAAAAGATCGGTCTGACATAGGGATTGCCAATGAGCCAATATATAGGGCAGGCTGACCTTGCACAATTTTCTTGCCGATTGTCTTAACAGCCTTTTGGCCACTAACCGTCACTAAGTCACATTGAACAATACCTATACCTTGTTCAGCGAAATTATCCCTATAATATTTTCGCGCTAACATTTCGTTAGTCAATCGTGAATACAAAGCTTCGTCAAATCCTATAGAATGAAGCACCAACTGAACTCCATTTCCATCATGCCATTTGAGAGAATCTTCCCGGGAGTCTTGGGGAATACTCACCCAAATAGCTTCATCAACCTTGATACTCATTCGAAAAACCTAATTTTACTTCGGACTTAGTGCCTAACATTTATAAATTAATCATACAGATCACTATTATCCCGATTGTTATTTCAGAATCAATTTCTTCGCTAAAACGAAAATATTGTTAAAAATCATTGGGTGAAACTTAGTTGTCACGGCGTGCAAACTGCAAAAACGATTACTTTGACCACTATCCTAATTTTATATCACTCTGTAACCCTTAGATTTCCATCTGATTTTTCTATATTTATTGTCAGCTCTTGAAATAACGGTCAGGGGATCCATAAACCAGAAGCGGGCGTAAAAGGGCAATCCCCCGGCGCCGCCAGGGGATATTCACTCGGCTTACCCTCGAATACGCCGCACTCGAAATTTACGTCCTTTCAACTTTCCGTTTTCAATTTTCTTAAGTGCTTGTGATGCCACATTGCGTTTAATTGCAACATAGGCAGTCATATCCAGTACGTTGATCTTGCCAACATCTTTACCGTTAATCGGGCGGTCGCCGCCGGTTAGGGCACCGAGGATATCGCCAGGGCGGACCTTTTGCTTCTTGCCGCCATCGATTTGAAGAGTGGCCATCGGTGCCTGGAAAGGGGGTTCACTTAATATGCTGGCGGGTGGCGGTGTATCTGGATCGGATAGTGGGTCCTGGGTTAGGTCCATATGAACCAGCTTGTGGCCCTCTTTTTCAGCAAAAAAGGAGTAAGCGCAACCGCGCTCACCGGCGCGGCCTGTCCGCCCTATGCGATGGGTATGAACTTCCGGGTCTTTGGCGATATGAAAGTTGATAACCGCATCCAGCTTGTCGATATCAAGACCTCGTGCAGCCACATCAGTGGCCACCAGAATTGAAGCGCTGCCATTGGCAAATCGAATCAGGGTTTCATTGCGCTGGCGCTGCTCCATATCACCATGCAGGGCGAGGACATTGAAGCCAGCCTGTTTCAGATCATCGGCCACTTCATCGGTTTCGCGTTTGGTGTTGCAGAAAACCAGGGTATTGACTGGTTTATCATTGAGCAGGACACGCCGAGTCATCTCCAGGCGATCCTCGAAACTCTCAGTTCTGTAAAAGCGTTGTTCGATCACCTCGTCGCTATGGGCAGAATCAATTTTAACCATCACCGGTTTTTGCATCACTCGGGCGCTGAGCTTTTCAATTTCATCGGGGTAGGTAGCGCTGAATAGTAACGACTGCCGGCCAGTTGGCACCTGCGCCAGAATGGTATCGATAACGTCCTGAAATCCCATATCGAGCATTCGGTCGGCTTCGTCAAAGACCAGCGTATCGACATGCTCTAAGGAGAGTGTTCCTTTGCGCAGGTGTTCTTCGATACGCCCTGGAGTACCAACGATGATATGGGCTCCATGGGCCAGGGAGCCGATTTGAGGGCCGAAAGGCATGCCGCCGCAGAGAGTCAGAATCTTAATGTTGTGAATTGCCCGTGCCAGTCGGCGCAGTTCCTGCGCAACCTGGTCCGCCAATTCCCGTGTTGGGCATAGAATCAGCGATTGAATCCGAAAGCGGCTGACATTGAGCCGATGCAGCACCCCCAAACCGAAGGCGGCCGTTTTACCGGAACCGGTTTTTGCCTTGGCGATAACGTCCTTGCCGTCAAGAATGATCGGAAGCGTTTTGGCCTGAACCTCGGTCATGGACTTGTAGTTGAGTGACGCCAGGTTTTTCAGCAGGGCGGGGTTTAGGGAGAGATCGGAAAAAGGTGCAGTCAAGGTGAATCCTGGAGTCGTTAAATGTCAAATACGCGTATTACACAAGTAGTAGGGAAAGTGATCGTCACCTACTTAGCCTTTGTGAACGCTGCAATTTTGCAGTTTGTGCAATACAAAATTTGTATGGAATTTTAACAGTTAACCCTGAAGAAACCTATGAATCACCTTGTTCCCGTTAAAGTCTCTTCTATCCAGATTATCTTCTTGTGAAATGAGAACTGGGGCACTGGGTAGCATAAACCCGGTGCCCCAATTTACTAACGTCAGCTTTGCTTACCTTCGCGGGCTTTCCATTGATAGAAAACCCCGGGCATCACTAACAACACAAACAGCAGTGTGGTTATGGTGCCGCCCACCATTGGTGCTGCGATCCGTTTCATAACATCTGCGCCGGTGCCATCGGAAACCATGACTGGTATCAATGAAATTAACAGTGTCAGGCTGGTCATTAGCATCGGGCGAATACGGCCAGCTGCCGCTTCGGCAACAGTCGCAGTATTGCCGCGCTCAGAGTTATTTCCGGCGGCAGATAAGTAGTGCAGCATTAATAACCCCATCTCAGCGGCGAGACCAGCCATGGCAATCATGCCGACCCATACAGCAACGCTAAGTTTGTAGTCGAGCAGGTATAACAGCCAGAAGGCGCCGATCAGTGCCATAGGCATGGCGGTGAGTACAAACAGGGTGTCGGATAGCCTGCCTCTATGTAGATATAGCAGGAAGCACACAGCCAACAAGGTCAGGGGCACTAACCATTGCAGGCGGGACTTGGCGCGCTCCAGGTACTGGTATTGGCCGGCCCAGGCGATACGTTGCCCAGGAATCAGATAAACCTGGTCGGCAACAACCTGCTTTGCGCGATTAACATAATCTGCAACGCCGATATCGCCCTTCAAGTCGACAAATACCAAGCCCACCAACTGCCCATCCTCATTGCGGATCATGGGCGGGCCAGTGCGGAAGTCCAGATCAGCCAGCTGGTTCAGGGGCACTTGGGAACCATCAGAGGCGGGGACCAGGATTTGTTCAAGCTGTTCAGGGGTATCCCGGTAGTCGCGGGCATAGCGCACTAACACATCGTAACGTTCTCGGCCTTCGATGGTCTGGGTTGCGGCCAGGCCACCAGCAGCTGCGGCGATCACATCTTCGATATCTTGTACATTCAAGCCGTGGCGGGAAGCCCGTGCGCGATCGATATCAAAGTCCAGGAAGTAACCGCCGGTTAGACGCTCGGCGAAGACGCTTCGGGTTTGTTCCGAAGTACGTTGGTCACTGCGCAGTGCTTCTTCGATGGCCAAAGCGGTCTGTTCGATCTCCTCCAGGTTATCTCCAAACACTTTGATGCCGAGCTGGCTGCGAATACCGGTGGCGAGCATCTCAGTGCGGGTTTGGATGGGCATCCACCAGATATTGGGCATACCGGGATAGCGCAGCTTTTCATCCATTTCCGCCAGCAGGTCGTCCCAAGTCATGCCGGGGCGCCACTCATTTTTAGGCTTCAGGGTGATTACGGTTTCTACCATTGAGAGCGGTGCGGGATCGGTGGCGCTATTGGAGCGGCCAATCTTGCCAAAGACATGCTCTACTTCTGGGAAAGCTTTCAGTTCCTCGTCCATTTGTTGCAGCACCTTGCCCGCTTCGGTAACCGACATGCCGGGTAGGGCGGTAGGCATATACAGGATGCTGCCCTCATTGAGCGGCGGCATAAATTCACCACCTAGCTTGCTAATGGGGTAGGCCACAGAAACCAGAGCTAATATCGCGAGAGTGGCTACAACTTTGCGTTGCCGCACGCAGAAGTGGATCACTGGCAGTAGTGTATGGACTAAAACGCGGGAAATCGGGTTTTCCCTGTTGCGAATTTTGCCGCGCATTAGCAGTACAGCAAGAGCTGGAATCAAGGTGATTGCCAATAGGGCGGCGAAAGCCATGCTGTAGGTTTTGGTGTAGGCGAGGGGTTTGAACAGGCGGCCTTCGGTAGCTTCCAGCGCGAATACCGGCAGAAATGAAACCGTGATAATAATCAGGGAGAAGAAAATACTCGGTCCGACTTCCTGCATTGCCCGAACGATTAGCGTTCTTTTCTCGCCTGGAGACAACTCCTTATCCCCATCGGCTGCCAGCTTTTTGTGGATGTTATCCACCATTACCACTGCCGCATCCACCATGGCACCGATGGCTACGGCAATACCTCCCAGTGACATAATGTTGGCGGTAAGCCCTTGTAGGGACAGTGGAATAAAGGCCAGTAAAACTGCAATCGGCAGAGTGATTACAGCTACCAACGCTGAGCGGGCGTGGAGTAGGAAAATAGCGATCACAGCGGCGACCACCAGCATCTCTTCAATCAGAGTATTTTTGAGATTGTCGATCGCGCTATTAATTAATTGTGAGCGATCATAAGTTACTACCAGCTCAACGCCTTCCGGTAAGCCTGCACGGATTTGCTCGATACGCTCTTTAACTCTCTCAATAACCTTGAGGGCATTTCCACCGTAGCGCATTACTACGATGCCACCTACGGTCTGGCCCTCGCCATCCAGCTCGGCAATACCGCGCTGCATTGCAGGCCCCAGGGTAATATCCGCTACCTGATCCAAAGTCACTGGAATCTTCGCCGCATTGACCCCGATCACCACCTCTTCGAGATCGTCAACGCTGCGGATATAGCCCCGGCCACGCACCATATGTTCGTGGCCTGCGATCTCCAGTACTCGTCCTCCGGTGTCGTTGTTACTGCGGCGAATGGCCTCGACCACTTTGCCGAGCGGAACCTTAAACATCTGCAAACGATGGGGGTCGATTTGGACCTGGTACTCCTTTTCGTAGCCGCCAATGGAAGCCACTTCGGCCACGCCCTCGACAGAAGTGAGCCAATAGCGCAACTTGAAATCCTGCAGCGCACGCAGTTCTTGCAGATCGTTGTTACCGCTTCGATCAACCAGCGCGTACTGGAATACCCAGCCCACTCCGGTAGCATCCGGGCCAAGCTTTGGCTGAACACCTTCTGGGAGCTGGTCGGCTACTTGGTTGAGGTACTCAAGAACCCGTGAGCGGGCCCAATAAATATCGGTGCCGTCTTCAAAGATGGCGTAGACAAAGCTAAGACCAAAAAAGCTCTGGCCCCGCACATATTTGACTTTGGGCAGTCCTAACATTGCGGTAGAAAGCGGGTAGGTGATTTGATCCTCGACCAGGTCAGGGCTGCGCCCCGGCCAGTCTGTCATCACAATCACCTGGGCGTCGGACAGGTCCGGAATAGCATCCAGGGGGACACTGGTTAGCGCCCGGTATCCCGCCAGGGCTGCGATCGCTACAAGAATCAAAGTGATCCCCGGCTTACCGGCGCAGGCCCCAATAATTCGGGCAATCAGCCCTTTGGGTTCGGAATTTACCACTGCTGCACCCCCGACTTCAGGCGGCTTTCCGCCGCGATCAGGAATACTCCAGAGGTGACAATTTTATCTCCGGCCTGGAGGCCAGAGCGGATAACAATCCTGTCGCTGTCGCCATATCCGGTGCGTACTTGTACCGGTTCAAGACGACCCTGGCCCAGGTCGCGGAAGACAATGCGTTTCTTGCCGGAGATCAATACTGAATCCCTGGGTACCACCAGGAGATTTCCCAGTTTGGCGGTTAACATGATGTCCGCAAACAGTCCCGGGCGCAGTTCACCATCGGTATTGGGCAAGGTCACACGCAGCCGTGCACTGCGGTTGTTGTGATTAAGGAAGGGATCAATCTGGGTGAGGGTGGCTGGGATTTCCTCGTGGTAGACGTTGGTTAAACGCACTTTGGCCGGCATACCTTTTTCTATCAACGGCAGCTGATCTTCGTAGGCGTGGGCTTCAATCCAAACCTGGCTGAGGTCGGCTATACGCAGCAGGTTGTCGCCCTTTTCAAACGCAGAGCCCGCGACAATATTCTTCTCAATAATCACACCACTGGCGGGTGCAAAAATCGGGATATAGTCCTGCGCTTTTTGCTGTTCAACCAGCCAGTCGATTTGCTCTTCAGAGAGACCCCACAACAGTAGACGCCTTCGTGCTGCTTTCTCCAGGGCATCGCCACGGCGGCGGGCCTTTAGATACTCGTCTTGGACTGCGAGCAACTCCGGGCTGTAAACAGAAAACAGTACTTCGCCGCGTTTAACCTGCTTGCCTTCAAAATCTGCATCCAACTCACCAATCCAGCCGTCGAAGCGCAGGCTGATATCCCGCAAGCGGGTCTCGTCATAGGTGACTTGGCCGTGCAGGTGTATGGGGAGAGCGAAAGGTTGCCGCTCGACAATCCCGGTTTTGATACCAATGGCCTGGCGTCGGCCGCTATCCACTACAATGCTGCCACTTTTCAGTTCATCGTGGCTCACAGGCTGCAGGTTCATACCGCAAATAGGGCAGCTACCGGCTTCAGCAGCTCTCACCGATGGGTGCATTGAGCAGGTGTAATAGGCGGTATCTGAGGCCTCAGGCGCAGATTTCAGGCGCAGGCCTTTGCGATTGGTGCTCATATCAAAGGCAAGATCGACATGCTTATCATGGCCTGTCGCTACATCTACCACCATGGGCCAGGAGCCCACCATGGCCAGCTCAATTTCACCGGTGAAGATACCGGGGCTGGATTCACTGATATCGGCGACGGCACGCATAGCTGGCATGGCGCCCATGGCGGGCATCTCGGCTACCGCGCGAACTTCAGCTCCAGATATCGGCTCATTGTCAGCATTACGAACTTCAATTCGAATTTGGTTTTTACCCGCTTGGGGTTGCAACGGGTCGACAGACACGGCGATCTGGAAGGGGCCAGCTTGCACAAAATCGGCATTTGGAGCTTCGGCTTGTGCAGAAATTTTCTTCCAATAAAAGGCCGCGCCGGTAGCCGCTAACATCAGGGTAAGGGCGATTAAGTTCAATGTTTTTTGCTGGCTCATAGGGCACCCTCCTGAGTGAAGGAAAGGGGCATCTGCGCGCAAAGCACATTATCAATAAACGGGTCAACGAGCAGGCCACCAATGGCCGCTATAGCTTGTTGGGAAATCAAAAGGTTCACTCCTAGAACAATCTTTCTGAAGCCGCCAGCATGGGCTGGGGGCATATTTCGCTAGTCAGAGAGAAAGGGAGTGATCAAATACGCAGGCGCAAAGTGGCAAGCCAGGTTCGGTTGCCGGGGTGGGATTCTGTCGCAGTAGGAGATAATTCAGGCGTACCGAATGGCGGAGCCAGAATTTGGGGCCACTGGTAAGTTGGCGGTGGCGCCAAATGGGGAAGTTCCAGATTCAAGTATGCGGCGGTGACGGCAACTTGGTGGTCGTCCAGCGAAGTCTTCAGGGAGACTTGGGCGTCATAGCCACAACAGTCATCACCTGAGTCTGACCCCTTAGCCATATCATCGCAGCAACATTCCGCTGATGGCTTGGGGTCCTCCATCATTTCGCAGGCGAGCACGGTCTGTACCTGCAACATCAGCAGGAGCAGGGCCGCCATGGCTATCAGCTTGGCGCGAAATGTGGACGAATAGTTCTTCATTACTGATAAATCATACACCAGAGGCCGGTTGCTCGACAAAGGTTGCTTTCGCTATGTGACCAAGAGGTATTTCCAAGTTTTTCTTTCTTCTACTAGGGGTAATTACGGCACAGGTTAACCCTTCGGCAGAGATTTCTTGACGATAGTTAGTAGATTCCCTTCGATAAATGCGACTACAACAGCACCACAAGGTGTCTCTATGAAATTAACTCCCCCGGTTTGCCTCCTTCTGATCTTCTTATTGGCGGCACCTTCTTTTGCAGATTCTAAACGCACATCTCTCGAGGAGTTATTTGCGACTACCTATAAACATAATGAAGAGATTAACAGTGAATGGGTGCTGAGTAGGGAGCGGAACTGGGCTGCCTGGCAAAGAATGAGGGCTGTTAGGGAAGCTGCTAATAGAGGGGAGGACTTGTCATACCTCAGTAAGTATGGGCTTGAGAGAAAGTCCGCGTGGTACGAGATTGATTTAGGAAAGCAACGAGCGTGGCTGACGTCATTTAGACTGCTAGGGGTACTCTCTTCTTGGTATATGTTAAAGACGAATCAGGAGGAGCTTTATGAGCTTGGTATGACTGTGGCTGAAGTGGAAAAGTTGGGTCGCTATGTTATCGCCAATGACATCAAAGAAATAAACATCCAGGCAAGATTAGATTATTTCCACAAAGAGGAAGCTGGTTACATAGGCCGGATCCTTCAAGGAGGTGAGGACTTTGCCGCTATCTATTTAGAGCTTCAAGGTAATCTTGAAGCTCTTGAACACCTCTTGGAAACTAATTGGATCATAGATCTATTCAGTAAGTTTGATAGTGAAGCTCAAGAGATATTACTGACCTATAGCTTATCGAAATATAACTCACGAGAGGGAATGGGACGTAGTAGTTACAGTCTGGATCAAGAAGCCGAAATGTTTGTTGATAAATTTCTTTCTGGGGAGATAAACGCAATGACGAAGGAGGCTTTGGAAAGGCTTCAAGAGAAAAGGCTGGCTAAAAAAGCTAAGATCAATGTGGAATTTAAGCCCCCGGTTGATTCGCCCGTAAATGAGTGCAAGTGTCCTCCCGATCAATGTTCCTACAATAATTCTTGATTATACTTAATTTAATAGATTTCCCGTCATAATCGACCGCGTGGCATGGTCTTCACTTCGAGTGGTAGTTGTAATGACTGTAACAAGGATCTGTTTTTGGCTTGTCGCGCTTTTCTATTCCTTATCCCCCTTTGCAGATGAGTACATAGTCCAGAGCGAGGACTACGACCCGTTTACCCAGATGACAGAACTCTGGCTAAAGGGTGAAATTTCAAATCGTCAGATAAGGGACTTGGCACTTAGAGGGCGCTATCAAAACAGCTCTGCCGCTAATAGTGCTCATGTCTCCTTCTTTCTTGATGAAATGCAGGTGATTGCGCGGGGGAACTCTGTATCGGGTCGTTCGGCCCAGATATCCGTCCAGGTTGATGAGTCAATTTTTGACTTGGATTATGACCTTGTTTCTATGCATATGATGATCAATGGTCATGGAAATGGGTTATCAAGCAAGCAGAAATTCCTTTTGGTTACTTTTATGTACCGGTTAGCAGCAGAAGGCTGGAGCAAGTCTTCTGGAGTCGATGAAATGGAGAAACATCTTATTTATCGAACTCTCGATTACTTATCTGAAATGCCTGCAGATTATAAAATGTGGGTGATTGCCAAAGAAATACAATACCCGGTTCATTAGGTTGTTAATCTATAGCTTAATTAAAGTTTAAGTGGCTTAAATGGCCACAACAGACTTTAACTGAAGGGCTAAAGGATAAGATTCCTGGCAGTTATTCAGATTATTGGTAGAGGTTCAATTTATTCAATTTTTATTGCTGTGAATAGCTATATATCAACTATTTAAGGATTTGTTGAATCTAAAGTTCCTAGTCATGTTGAATATATTGTAAAAAGGAAAGTTATGGATTTTTCTGATAAAGTTGCTGTTGTTACAGGAGCGGGCAGTGGACTAGGGCGGGCTTTAGCAATACGTTTAGCCGAAAAAGGAATGAAGTTGGTATTAGCCGGATATACCCTAAGTCATCTCGAATCAACAGCCAAGTTGATAGCACGAAAAGGTGCTGAGTGTATATGCGTACAAGCAGATGTATCTAAACTTGGGGATGTGCAAAACATCGCCGATAGAACTTTAAAGCACTTTGATAAGGTACACTTGCTCTGTAATGTGGCCGGAATAGGTCCTTTGGGGGCTATAGCAGAAACCTCTATGGATGAGTGGGAGTGGATTTTATCGGTGAATTTGTGGGGGCCTATTAACGGTATTCATGTATTTCTCCCTCATATCGAACAGAATGACGAGGGCCATATATTGTCTGTAGCATCGGAATCCGGCCTATATGGTATAGGGTACTTAGGGGCCTACAATGTTTCAAAATTTGGTGTTGTAGGTTTAATGCAAAGTTTAGAGCGGGATCTTCGTTTGGCTAACTCGCCTATAAAAACTTCTGTATTTTGTCCTGGTGCTATAAAAACTAATATTCTCGACTCTTCACGTAATAGGCCTGCAAGTGTAGCGGTAATTCACCCTGAGTCTGAAGTCGAGAAAAAAGTTAAAGCCAAAGTTGTCAAGGTGGTTTCTGAAGGTATGAAGCCAGAAAAAGCTGCTGATATCATTACTAGTGGTATAGAAAGCGGGCAGTTTTGGATTTTCTCCCATCCTTATGTACCCGAAACTGCATTTCAGCAGGCGAAGGCGATGTTGGATAGTAATACGTTAATTGATATTTAGCTTAGTTAGGGAACTTCTGATTAATTTCGAGCCAACTTGGTAGTATTCCGCTATTCGTCAAGATCTTGTACCTAGCCACCTTTGACGAAGCAGCATATAATCTGAAGCGCCATGGAACTCGCTGCGAGAAGTTTTTTCTCAAATGCATGCTCTCATCCCATGGGGGTGGCTAGAAGTCCATTTATCAAAGCTTCCTTAGAAAGGTCCTAGTTGGTACCTGCGATCAGAAAAAATATAGCGATTTCTTCCTCTTTTCCTGTAATCTCCACCTCTTTACATCTGCAACGTATTTTAGTTTTAAAAGGACTTATATGCAGGATCGAATATCACAGCTGGATTTGTTAAGGGGAGTCGCTTTGTTGGGGCTTCCTTTAATGAATATGATAAATTTCTCTATGCCTATGGCGGCTTATTTGAATCCGAAGGCCTATTTGCCAAATGGCCCTTTGAATGAGTTTCTCTTTAGCTTTTTCCATTTGTTTGCTGATCAAAAGTTCATGGGGCTTTTTGCCATGCTATTCGGCGCGGGGATCATACTATTAGCTGAGAAACGCAAGCAGCAGAATAAGTCTGCTGCAAAAATTCATTACAGTCGAAATTTTTGGCTGTTATTGATAGGCCTTTGTCATGGCATCTTCATTTGGGAAGGCGACATCCTGATGATCTATGCATTTATAGCCATGTTTGCCTATTTGTTCCGCAAGTTGCGCGGAAGCTGGCTGATTGCATTGGGGGTGATTACTCTTGCCTTGTCAGCATATAGCTCATATCTGGCAGGAGCTTTTATACAACCCCTAACAGGAGAAGCTCGATATGCAACGGCAGCCATTTTTGCCCCTGATACAGCGCAGATCCAGCAAGATATAGAAATATATCGAGGAGGGTTCTGGGATCTGGTCGGGAGTCGATTAGTTGCTGGTAATTTAGCTTCTAGTCCGGAATCAGCAATCGTTATTTCCTACTTTAGTCTCTCCATTGTTTTAAAAGCTGCCGCTATGATGTTGCTGGGAATGGGCCTGTTTAAGTTGGATATCCTACGTGGCAAAGCCAGTTCGTCTGCCTACAAAAAACTAGCTATTGCTGGGGTGGCTATTGGTGTGACATTGACCGGTATAGGGCTTATTTGGAACTATAGTCATGACTGGAGTATGGATGATTACTTCACCTATGGTGCCATTTTTAATTTGGTAGGGTCCACATTTACCAGTATCGGTTATATCGGATTGATCTGCCTTTGGTTCAAGTTAGGTAAGCACCTATGGATCAAAGGAAAAATCCAAAGTGTTGGACGGATGGCATTTACCAATTACTTGGCTCAATCATTTATTTGCATTTATATTTTTTATGGCTTTGGATTGGGCTTGTATGGTGAGCTGACACGTATAGAAGTACTTGGGGTCTGTGTGCTGCTGGGCCTGTTTCAGCTGGCCTATTCGGATCTTTGGCTCAAGGCATTTCGTATGGGGCCGCTAGAGTGGTTTTGGCGAACTTTAACATATTTCAGGTTTGCACCTATGATAAAGGAAAGGGACGTACCAGCGACCGAACAGCGCTTATAGAGTTCATAGCTAAAATTAGGCGGGCTGCTGTTAACCTTGAGAATAGGAGTCATCGGTAGCTCGTTACCTGTACCACAGATTTTTTATTGTGAGGTCTTTTAAATATTTTTATAGGATGATGGGCCGTAAAGATAAGATGTTTTCACATTAAAAATAGGCATGATTGAACTTGATCTGACAGGGCTTCTTCTAAGAAGCGGGTAACTGTCAGATCAAGTTGAAAGTTAGTAGATCTCTAATTACCTAAAGCCAAAGAACCCTACAATATCTTTTTAGTAATCTACAGTTGTTATTATAAAGTCACCTTCAATTGTACCTTCACTATCCTGGTCAGTATAAGCAATCCAGGCTGCTGTCTCACTGGCAGCTGCCAGCTTACTTTTCAATGCGAGCGCTTCCATCATATTGCGAGGCACATCGAAGTGCCATTGAGTACCCAGTGCCTGACATTCACTTTCTCCATTCGACCAGGTAGACTTACTCGTAGTCAGTGACCACATAACAGGGTAATTGATAGCGCCATCATCTTTTAAGTCGTTTACATGCAGTTCGCCATTTAACCGTCTCTTACAAGCAAATGAATAGGAACGATCACATTGGCGGTCATTAAAGCGCCCGTCGCTTCTGATAACAGCGCAGTCCTCTCCGTTACCATGATCATTGGGTTCTCCCTCTCCCCAAGACCATAGTCCTTTATTTTGAAATCTGCTGTCTGTAGCACTGACATCATAGTGTTCTACGGTGTTGATGCCGTCATCCCAGTTATCCAGGGAATCGTCATCGCCACTCTTCCAGTGTCTGTCCAGTCCACCCCATCCATCGAATATTACATCGAATGACTCATTATCATCCCTAATATTGCTGTCATTTTTTGTCCAGAAAAATACGAATCTCTTTTTTCCATTTACACCATCATGTTTACGGACTGTCTCCCGTGATAACTCTTGAGAGGGGAGTGAGGTTCGTTTATAGCTCGTGACTTCAATCCCATTGGGAAAGTCCTCTCTATAGTCTTGGGGTGTGTAAATGTATTCCAGGCCTATCTGATCTATAAGATGATTTTTAAAAGTTACCTGGGCACCGGACGATACCGCATTTTCGATATGTACGATTACTGTACGGTTAGTGCCATATTGATCCTGCTTGTAAGCCCAATCCCTCAAATCTCCCAATACAGTAGAGATAGGAACGCGTTGAGGATCAAGCCAGAAATTACAATAGAATGAGCCATGACAAAAATATTGTTCACCACTGAACTGATGCAGGTCCAGCTCAATAATTTCAGCACCAATATCAATTTGGTCTTTAACCCTGGCAGATTGTTCAGAGCCTACCCAGATAGCACCATAGGCATCAGAGTTATAACTGTTGTGTGTTGCAAGGACTTGTGTATAGCGAATTGGTGTTGAGTAAGTCAGGCGCCGTTGTAGCTCGAGTGCATATTTTGCGTGGTCATTGGTACCTTGTTCTGTCTCGTAATCGTAATAGAGGTTGAATTGAACCAACATTGAATAGGGATCGGTCTTTGCAAATAGAGGTGTACTCATCAACGTTATATAACTAAATAGAGCGATACAAATCTTCTTTAGCCCTTTCGAGAGTGGCCATGAATAGTTTTTTTTCATTATTATTCCTACTGTTCGCCTGAGTTTGTTATTTTTTAAACAGATTTAATTGCGCTCTCTATTACGACTGCCGAGATAAAAGTAATCGCATGCAGCAATACTTGCGTCTCTAAACGTATGAAGTTTATTTCTACCCATCTCCCTTGTGAGGTCGGATATCAGGAACTTCAATAATCTTCAAATGTTTTAAGTATAAACCCCTGAAGGTCAATAGAGTGCAAAAGCAATGATATCGAAAAGATATAACCTGTTAGCCACTTTAAATGTATTAACGAGAAGCAACTCACAAAGTTATAGTTTTATAATGCTTAAATCAAAAACTATTTACTATTATTTAAAGGTTAAACACTTTCTAGCTAATACCCTAATAGTCAATCGGTGACGAAATGGTAATCAAAAAGCGAACTGCTCGTGGAAGTAGCGATAGATAGCATATAAGTAAAATAGGGTAATAAGGGTAGGGCTAGGGTTTTCTGGCCGATAATACCGAGAAATAGCCGAGTGCCTGGTATGATTGAGGATTTACAAATCCTGCTGTCTCAAGCATCCGATAAAGCGCTTTGGCTGAGTATAGTTGGGAGCCGTGGTTCATAAACAAATGAAAGCAGAACAAGCTTGGCGTTAAACGAGTATCATCGAAGAGCATATCGTGAATAAATACCTGCCCACCTTTTGGTAAAAGTGCGAAGGCTCTGTCGATCAAGATTTGGCATGTAGCATACTGCCAATCGTGCAACACATTGCTAAAGCAAATGCCATCGAACCCCTCAGGCCATGGGTCTCTAAAGAAATCCCCTTTAACTATCTGGATTTGCTGGTCTTTCTTGAACTTACTTATATACAATGCTGCTATATCGCAAACCGGCGGCAGGTCGAAGAGCAGCGCATTGCGCTCAGGATAGGTATCGCAGAAGGCGAGAGCAATGGTTCCAGAGCCTCCACCGGCATCGAGTAGGGTTTGAGCGTTTTCAAAAATACCGCAGGAAGCAGCCTCAACTGCGGAGGCAAACCCCTGCGAATGCATCAGATGAGTAAAAGCTGCTGCTGAGTCATCGTCCATGTCATTTTTTTGCCACATGTCGGTTACAGAGCGACCTTTACATTCCAGCTCATATTCTCTTTGTAAGCTGGTGAGTATCTTTTTATCCAGGTGATTGATGTCATAGATTTGAAAAGGATCGAGTAAGACTTCCCCCCAATAGTAGTGACTATTTTTGGAGAGGTAGCATTTCCCCAGCTCTGTATTTTTCACTTGTTGTTTGTCGAAGCAGATATACCCCAAATGACTCAGAATCAACAGAAAGAAGCCCATTCCTTTATTGCTGAGCTGCAATTCCTTACTGAGTGCTTCGCAGGAATCGTAACCGCGTTCAATTAGCCCGGTGATATCCAACCTTGCAGAAACCATCAGGCAGGCAAAATTATAGTTTCCCATAAGACGGTCCCACATAGGACCGTCGGATGCGCTAGGGGGAGTTATGCTTTGAGTTCTACCGCTATTTCCCATCGCTCATTCTCCAAATAACCCGGGGAACTTTGTTGGTGCGTTCGATACGCTTAAGTCGCTCGGCTTTTTGTACTGTGAAGGACTGAGGGTACTGTCTGACAACAGAGGCGAGGTTGTGAATGTTGTTCAAAATATGCTCACAGATGCTGTTGGCACTTGCCGTGCCTGTGAACTGAATGACTATTGAATCGGCAGACTTTTTTGTTTGTGTGTCGCCGCTGAGAAGTAGTTGAACTTCTTCGACGCCTTCACATTCATAGGTGAGTTCTATGATCTTATTGAGGTCCAGAAGGGCGCTGCATAACCCGACATTGTCATCTGCTCTCCCCTGAATAGATAGGCCATTAGGGCGACCACAGGGACAAGTTGCTTTTTGGATTAGGTCACCTAACCGGTAACGCACTATCGGTACTGTCCACCCTGTACCTACACGGGTAAGCAGGGCGCCTTGATCGTCAGTTTCGATCAATTGGTCCGCTAAAAGGTGATATATGTTCAAATCACACTCAGGGGAATTGACAGCAATGCTATTGGTTTCTACCGATCCATAGTCGCACCACAGCCCAGCATCAGGGAAAGCCTTACGTATGACCTTCAACTTTGCTTTGGTCCAAGGTTCCCCCATCCAGATAATTGTCTTTATTGGGAGTTGGCTGCCTGAATCTAGTATACCTTCGGCAAAATCTGCCAGTCCTGTGGGTGCGCCAGCAAGTGAGTCCACATCGATGTTATGTAGAAGTTCCAGCCAATTCTCCACCTCACCGGGTATAAAGGGGCCTGTAGGTGCAATGGTGCATTTGGAAGCCTCTGCCAGTGTTTGAATAAAGTAGTGTGCACCCCATAGCCGCCCAGGATTAAAGAGATTAAGAAGAACACTTTGAGAGCTGAGCGGGCGCCATTCCTTGAGCAATCTTTGAATTGCCTGGTGATAAGGTGTATAGGCCAGCTTCGGCTTTCCAGTTGTGCCGCCGCTAGACATGATAATGGCTCCGTGTTCCTGCGCGGCATTTTGGCTGATATGTTTCAGTTCAACGGGGCCACAAACGGGAATGTCATCGAGACATACGGCAGAAACAGGTATATCTGGTCCACCGTAGAGTGAAAGACTGCGGGCGTGGGCGAGAATGGCATTCCAATCCAGGTGGCCAATGTTCATAGCGTTAAGGTAGCTCCCGTTCAATCCCGTCTTCCTGGGGTGGTGAGGTATCGGGTGGAACTGAGGAAATTGTAGTAACAGGGCGCCTAGGTAGAGGGTGGTCTGGCCAATTGGGAGTTATCCTCATCAGTACCGATGCATTTCAGCAGCAATAGATCACGCCAGCTTTTGCCAGGGACTCCACTTCATCTTGTGGGATACCCAGGTCACCAAGGATCTCTCGAGTGTTCTCTCCGTAAAGTGGTGCTTGCTGGAAAGGCACTGGAGGAGTGTCGGGAATAGAGAAGGGGGCGTTTATAAATTGTATTGAGTCACGGCTTGTACTGCGTGTATAAGGAATTGATACAGTCTTGTCGTTATCTTGGACATAGGGGTTGTTAAGCGCCTCGGCGATATCATAGACCGGGGCACAGGGGATTTTACCCTCCATTTGAGCGCACCATTCTTTTGTTGTTCTCTTCTGGAAGTGCTGGTCCAGAGCTTCTGTCAGCAGCTCTCTGTTTTGCATCCTGCTTTCATTGGTCAAAAAGCGGGCATCAGTTTGTAATATATCGGAGCCTAGTTCGTGACAAAGCATTTCCCAGAACTTCTGGGTTAAGCAGGCCACATAAAACCAACCATCTGCTGTCTTTACTAATTGGCAAGGTGCTTGGGATGCGTGGGCTGAGCGAGGTTGCTTCCCTGGGACTATCCCCTCGTTAAGAAACCATAACCCTTGGTAGCAGAGGCAATTTAGCGCGATATCGAATAAGTTAGTGTCAAAATCACCGCCTTTTCCTGTGACTTCGGTCCGCAGTAACCCTGAAACGGTACAGAGGGCTGAATAGACACTCCCCAGGAGATCCACTACTGACACGCCAACTTTGGTTGGGATAGATCCTGGTTCTCCAGTCACTGACATCCAACCAGTTTCTGCCTGCATAAGGAAATCATATCCTGGCCAGTGTTTTCTATTGTTGTCTCTGCCGTACCCTGAGAGATGAGTACAAACTATTTTAGGGTTCGCCACTTTGAGGTCAGCATAGGTAACGCCTAACTCTTCGGGCAAAGAACCTCGAAAGTTGTCGATAACAGCATGTGAGTTATTCACAAGCTTCAAGAATACCTTCCTGCCAGCGGGGGCCCTGATATCGAGGGCCAAGCTCTTCTTGTTGTGGAGCGTCGATTCACTTGTCTCATTGTCTTCGCGAGCTTCATCAAGATAGATAGATCCCATTTTTCTAAGTGGATTCCCACCTTGTTTGGGGTCTTCAATATTGACTACTTCTGCGCCCAGAAAAGCTAGTAAAGTGCCATGAAAGGAACCTGCGCCCCAGGTTTCGAATGAAAGGATACGCTTTCCGTGGAGAGGGAGCATCATGATATACCTGATTTGCGCAAACAAAATTATTGGCCGGCCAAGTTTTGCCACTTAGTTACAAGTGGGTATTAGTTTATAGATCACTGTGTAAATCTGATGTGGGAAAAGAGAGTACGAAGTTTGCATTGGTTATTAGGATCTATTGAAGTTACGGCGGACATTGAGTGTTTAATTATTCCTCTTAGGTTTGACTGACAAATAGTATCCCGATCCGAGAAATAGTTTTTACATAGTAGTAAGTCTAAGTATGCGCCACCAACGCACAACCGGGTATTGCAAACTAGACTCTTTGAGATCCAGTTAATGGCTTTTAAGGATGTGAATATGGATCGTTTTCATATCAGTAGGGTGGAGTTATATGCGATAGCCGATAAATGTGCGCCGCCAAAATGATATTGTTTTGCGTGACAACCCTGGACGCAATTTCGTATTCATTGACCGGGGTTGCCACAAAGAATCTTGATGCTGAGGTAAATGTTATGCCAGCATAAAATAGTTGGTCAAATGACATAAAACGGCAAGGGATCGCGGAGTGTCCTGATTTTCAGCCCTCCTCCTTGTGTTGCTCGGCATCAAAGTATGAATAATATAAGAGTATCGTTTTTGATTGTTGTTTATATCTGAAATTCAGAGTATTTAAACGGCGTGTATAAATCTAACGGCTTCGTTCTTACATTGTTGGTTTATGCCCGTTCATCACTTTGCTAACACCTTTCGCTACCCTGGCAGTAAATTGAGCCCTGGAAGTTAGGAGTAACTGCTATTTTTAAATTTATAGGAGTACAAATTTACTTTGAATCCATAGCTTTTCATTGCATAAGAACACCATTTGTCGATATCAAGATGGGAGCTTTGACAAATTGTTTTTTGTTCCGCTGTAAAGGACTTTTAGTCATATCGACAAATCAATGTATTGGATTCTGTTAGGGTCTTGAGTTGTGTAAAGCGACAAGGAGGTTACTATGCGCCTGCACTCAGCTGTCATTATTGGATCACTTATTTTTTCCATGGAGGCCATAGCTGCTGACTATGGTAGTCTAGAAAACCCGTGGGGGTTTCGTCCATATATTTCACTGAATGGTGGAGTTAATAGGCTGGAGGTTAAGCAGGATTATCGTACTGTGGGTGTATTTTATGACCCATATTTCTACTACGATTATTTTTACGAATATAGTTACTACAAAACCTCAAGTTCAGGAAGTGAGCCTTGGGGCAGCGTCGATATCGGGATCGACTTCAATGGCTACCCGTTTGAACTTCGCTTTAGCTATGGCAGAACAAATTTAGGGCGATCGATATCGGTAGAAAATATCGATTATATCGATGACGAAGTTACAGTTGTTGAGCGATACCAGGTCAATCAGAAACATCGCTTGGATGTATTTTCAATTACAGGAACTCTGGATTTATCTTGGTATTGCGACAGGTCCTGCATGTATTTGTTGTTGGGCTATAGTTTTGCGCAGCTGGACTGGTCATATACTATGGATGAATTTTACGCTGGTGGTAACTATTATGGGTCAAATGAATTCAGTAAAAGCTATTTCCATGTAGGTCTAGGTGCGCGATACAACTTTAATAACTCTTTCCGTATAAGTGCCGAATACATGCTGCATAATGTTGGTAAGGTGGGGGAGTATTATATGAATGACTTTGACCATATAGAATTTGATTTAAGGAACCTTAATGTGTTGCAAGTTGGTATATCCTTTATATTCTGATTTATACTTCTTGTTCATTTAAAATGAAAGTATGGGTTAAAGCCATACTTTCATGAATATGGGTGCTCAATCTCTCAAATAGTACTAATCGATAAGATCTAAGAGCTTCCTCTTATCAACTTTCCCGACTGCGGTAACCGGCAGACGAGATAACACTTTAAGCTGCTCAGGTAGCTTAAAGCTGGCCAGGCCCCTTTCGGTTAAGAAGTCGCGCAACGTTTGCAAGCTTGGCGCTTTATCCGTACATACGATAGTCGCTCCAACTTGCTCTCCCATCTCTTGGTCTGGCAAAGCAATGATAGCTGCTTGTTGGATGCTGGGGTGGGCGAGTAGATGCTCTTCAATTTCGTCACATGCAAATGTTTCCCCGCCCCGATTTACAACATCTTTGAGTCGTCCAGTAACTACAATATTGCCATTGTCCAGAATGCGTACACGATCCCCGCTGCAATAGAATCCATCTGGGGTAAAAGCGCGTCGGTTATGTTCTTCTGCACGGTAATAGCCTCTCAGTGTATAGGGGCCGCGAGTAAGCAGTTCTCCTTCTTCTCCGGCTTTCACTTCCTGCCCGTACTCATCAACCACTTTTAGAGTATCGAGGGAACTCATAGGTCTTCCTTGAGTATTGGTGATGGTTTCATTGTTATCTTCGCGATGGGTGTAACAAATCAACCCTTCGGCCATTCCGAATACCTGCTGTAGTGCACCGGGAAAAGCATCTATCGCAGCATAGGCGTCAGTTGGACTCAGCTTTGAGCCACCAACTTGAAGTAAGCGGAGAGAGCTTAAATCAGCATCTTCCCATTCTGTCGCTGCAGTCCAGATTTGAGCCAGTGCTGGGACCAGGGCTGTGGCGGTTACGCCGTAACGCTCTATCAGCTCAAAGCAGTAGTCCGGGCTTGCATCTTTGGTGAATATTACCTGCCCACCCATGGATAGCGTGCCCAGAATGCCGGGGCAACCCAATGGAAAATTATGGGCGGCGGGGAGTACTGCCAGATAGATTTCATCTTTTCCTAAATTACAAGCAGCCGTAGCGCAGGTAATGTTGTAGCGATAGTCATTGTGGGAGCGTGGAATAAGTTTCGGAAGTCCTGTAGTGCCACCGGAAACGAGGAATAGAGCTGGGGCGTGGGGGTCTACGGGAACAGGGGTGAAGCCTTGGCATTCTGTTCTGGGCAGGGAGGGGAATGTGTCATTTTCATCAGAACTGTATATGCCTCGCAAAGTCGGAGATTGCGAAGCAATTTGTTCTATCATGCTGTGACTGCTTGCATCACTTTCCGCTCCTGAAGTGATATAGATACTGGCACCCGAGACCTGTGCAAAATGGCATATTTCATTTTGGCGATGCGCAGGCAAAGCTAGTACAGGAACCAGTCCCGCTCGAAATAAGCCGAGCAGGGTTGTAATAAAACTGACCTGATTGCTCCACTGGAGTATTGCCCGCTCCCCAACTTTGTAGCCTTGTTCCACCAGGCCTGCGGCAATACTATCGGCCTCGTTAACCAATTCTGCGTAAGTTAATTGATCCGATAGGTCCCGAACTGCGCATCGATTGGGAAAGTTTTTCGCATTACGTGTGATCAGCTCCCAAATAGGTTGGTTATCCCAAATTCCTTGTTGCTGATAGAAAGCCTCTAGTTCCTTTGGGTGAGGCGTGTAACCATTAAGTAAATTATTTTCCATGCTGGTCTCCTGAAATGTTTGGGTGGAGCAGGCGGGTGATTTTTTGAATCTTCTTCAGATTTCTAAATTAAGAATTAACAGTTAGTATTCACGGCTTCAAATTTCTTATTGAGATAAATCTATGTCCGGCGCTTGGCTACAAATCCCTCGCCCTCAACCTAAAGCGGCTATCCGACTTTTGTGTTTGCCTCATGCTGGTGGTACAGCATCACTTTACCGGCCCTGGGCGAAATTATTGCCAGATTCCATAGAATTGGTTCTCGTATGTTTACCGGGTAGGGAGCAACGCTGTAATGAAGCTATGCCCGCAGATATGCAAACTTTAATTGCTTTGTTAAGTAGGGCTATCAAACCTGTCATCGATAAACCCTGGGCAGTATTTGGGCACAGTATGGGAGCTACAGTTGCTCATGAATTGGCTCTCTCCTTGTATCGCGAAAAATTGCACGGTCCTGAACACATATTTGTCTCTGCGCGCGAAGCGCCACAATTTCAAAAGAGTGGAAACATACACCAGTTAAGTGATGAATCTCTGTGCCAACAACTCATTGAGCTTGGCGGCACCTCTCCTGAGTTATTGGAAATTCCTGAGTTAAGGGCTCTACTACTTCCTGCTATACGCCAGGATTATCGATTGATCGAAACCAGCAAGATGTCCTCGGACCAACTTCTAGATTGCCCCATCACCGCGATGCTAGGACGGGATGATCCTGAGTTGAGTACCGTCGAAGCTCGGGGTTGGCAGCAGTGGACCAATGGTGAGTTCCAATTGAACGAATACGCAGGTAACCATTTTTATCTGTCAGAATGCCCCGATCTGGTGGTTGGCCATATTGTTCAGAAGCTCCGCTTGGCCTAACTGTATGTGAAGTTAAGTTGGCCGTATAAAATCTTTCTGTTTCTTGTAACGCTATCGAAATTAATTGTCGGGAGAGTAGGGCTGTTGAGCGGCTCTATATTCTCCATCGTTCAATAGATAGTGGATCTCTACCTCGATTAATCCAAGATCGTTATTTTTGGTGATGTTCGAATTATTTCTCTTTAGTAACAAGTAGCACACACTCTCTCCACCCTGACGCCCAAATCCAAAACAAACATCCCGTTGATTTCGCAAATGATATGTTATAACGTTTCATTATTAATGGGAAGATGAACTGCTTAGGTGATGGAGTTTCTATGCAAGCAACGAAGCTACCAATGGAGTGTGAAAATCTGAATGAGATCCGCCAAGGTATCGATTCCATTGATCGCGAGATCATCAGGCTGTTGCAGCGGCGTATGGGGTATGTTTTGTCAGCAGCCCAGTTCAAGCCGGATGAAACGAGTATTCCTGCTCCAGACCGGGTTGCGGATATGTTGATTGACCGCCGTCGTTGGGCTGAGAAAGAACAACTTTCCGCAGATTATATAGAGCAGCTTTTTACCGGGATTATTCACTGGTTTATCACTCAGCAAAAGCTGCATTGGCGCGCTGAGCGCGGCTTGCCCGTTGAGGAAGGTGTATGAAGGGCCGCTCTAAATATGCTGGCCTGGAAGCCTGTTTGCAGGAAGCCAAGTCCTGGGTCAGCCAGGGACAGCCAGAGGTTCTGGTATCGTTTTCATCTCCATGTCATAGACGCAACCCAATAGGGTTGTTTGCCACCGGCTATCAGCATGAAAGGTTCGCGTCTCTGTGGGGTGTGCCCTCTAGAGATGAATATGCTGTGACCTTTGGCTCTGCCTGTGAATTTAGTTGTGCCCCAGGGGAATCTTGGTCTGAAATCCAAGCCAATTGGCAAAAATTACTGTCCTCCGCTGTGGTAAGCGGGGGGCATCGGCCGGTTTTGTGTGGTGGGTTTGCTTTTGATAGCCAAAAAGATTCCTCATCCTTGTGGCAAGACTTTCCCGCAGGGGCGCTTACGTTGCCCGAGTTGGCCCTTTACAGTGAAGGGGATCGCAGTTATCTGGTAATGAATTTTATCGTTACCGATCAAACGGAATGCAATCAGGCTGCGGAGCGGGTGAAGGCGCAGTGGCAGCATATTTTGTCTCGTAGCTCTGACCTTTCTGCGAATGACAATTTGTTTTCGGTGGAGTCTGATTTTAGCCAAAATTATGCAGGCCAAATGGCTTGGCAGCAGCGTGTAGTTGGTGCGGTAGAATCAATCAAGCGCAACGAGTTTCAAAAAGTAGTTCTCGCTCGTTCTGAATCACTGAGCGCGGATTGCTGCCCGGGAAGTATTCTCGAATATTTACAAGAATCTTACCCCGATGCCTATTTATTTGCCTTTTCTCGGAGGGAAAGTTGCTTTCTTGGGGCTTCGCCTGAGCGCTTAGCGGCTGGTAAAGACGGGCGTATTAGCACAGTGGCTTTGGCCGGTAGCGCACCTCGGGGAAAAGACCCGGCAACTGATTATAGATTGGGGATATCTCTGCTTGACAGCGAGAAGGACCGATTTGAACACGACCTGGTTGTCCAACATCTCCTTTCTATTTTGCGCAAATACTGCCACAACGTAGCGGAACCAGAACCGCCCCAACTCTGCAAATTAAAGCAAATTCAGCATTTGCTTACGCCGCTGGAAGGTTTTGTGAAAGATGGCGTAAATCTGTTGGATATCTTATCGGATTTACACCCAAGTGCTGCGGTGGGAGGCCTGCCGAGGAAAAAAGCACTGAAGTATATCCGTGAAAATGAAGGCCTGGATCGCGGTTGGTATGCCGGACCTGTTGGTTGGCTCAATGCCGAGGGGGAAGGGGAGTTTGCTGTTGCACTGCGTTCTGCACTTATTACTCCGGGCAAGGTAACGCTATTTGCCGGTTGCGGCCTGGTTGAGGCTTCCCTTCCTACCCACGAGTATCATGAAAGTTGCATCAAAATGCGTGTTATCCGAGACGCAATAAGGAGCGTATCTCTTGTCGCCGAAGCCGCAGAATAAATCAGAGCCAATCAGTCCGTCCAGTTTGTTAAAGGATTTAGTTTGTCAGTCTATTGATGCCGATATTAATGGCATTCATCCGCAGGCTGACTTAATTGCACTGGGGCTCAACTCAGTACAAATCATGAAGATAGCTGGTCAATTAAGGCAGAAAAAGATCAAAGTAAAATTTGCTGATCTTATTGCAGTGCCTCAATTGGAAGCCTGGCTTTCTCTACCTCAGTTGGCTACTGGAACTGAAGAAAGTACCAGTGAACATTTATCTGTGCCGGGAGCCTTTGATGAAGGCACTCCCTTTGATTTGGCACCGATGCAACATGCCTATTGGATTGGACGAGACCCGAATCAATATTTAGGGGGCGTTGCCGCACATTTTTATCATGAGTTTGATGGCCAGGATGTAGTACCTGATCGATTGGAACAGGCTGTGCGCTCCCTATTCGAGCGGCATGGAATGTTGCGTGTTCAAATCCTCGATGATGGTCGACAGCAGATTCCCGCAGAAGTGAGCTGGCCCGGTTTAAAGGTTCATGATTTCAGGCATCAGGTTGCCGCAGAAGCGGAGCAGAGTCTTATCGCTGTTAGGGAGCAACTCTCCCATCGGCAGCTGGATATATCGCAGGGCGAGGTTTTTGATGTACAGCTCTCATTGTTACCTGCGGAATTAAAAGCTGGCGGCACACGCCTACATATTAATCTGGATATGGTAGCTGCAGATGCCTTTAGTCTGCGCGTGTTACTGAATGACTTGGCCAAGCTCTACCTGGAACCAGAGCAGTCTCTGGTTCCGCTTAATTACAGTTATCCGCGCTACCAGGCTGACCGCAGCGCTCTTCACTCAAAGGAAGAGCGCCGAGCTGAGAAGCAGCAGGCCAAAGAACACTGGCAGGATCGCCTGGCAGGTTTGCCCGGCGCCCCTCAGTTGCCAACCGCGATAGGTACTGAGTCTAAAGACACTCGTCGAGTTGTTCGGCGTCACTATAGCTTGTCTGCTGACCAGAAAAACCAGCTGGCGGAACTTGCGAGCCGTCACGGAATTACTTTGTCCATGACCCTGGCAGCGGCGCTTGCCGAAGTGCTTACGGTCTATAGCGAAGAGTCAGACTTCCTGCTGAATCTCCCCCTGTTCGACCGGGAATCCCTGCACCGGGATGTCAACTCCCTGGTAGGAGACTTTACTTCTTCGATCTTGCTTGCCTGGCAGGGCAGCCAGAGTGGGACCTTCGTTGAGCGTGCACAGCGTTTACAACACAACTTCCGTCAGGATGTAGCGCACGGGAGTTATTCCGGCGTAGAGGTGCTGCGTGACCTCAGCAGGCAACAGGGACAAACGGTGTTTGCGCCGGTTGTCTTTACCAGTGCGCTTGGGTTGGGAGAATTATTTGGCGAGTCAGTTCGCAGTGCCTTTGGAGATGTCAATTGGATTATTTCCCAAGGGCCACAGGTTTGGCTGGACGTACAAGTTATGGAGCTAAAAGGCGGCCTGTCCGTGAATTGGGATGCGCGGGAAGCCGCTTTTGCGCCCGGTGTCCTGGATGGCATGTTTGTAGCCTTTACGCAGCTCCTGGAGCGCCTGATCGACAACCCACAATTCTGGGACCAGCCAATACCTTCACTACTGCCAGCTGAGCAAAAGCAGCAACGCCAGCGGGTAAATTCCACGGCTAAAAAAATTCACTCCCACCAATTACACGAGCAGTTTTTTAACAATGCTGAAAGCCGCCCGGAAGCCGTGGCTTTGTATTGGAACGATGAGCAAATTAGCTATGGGGACTTGGCCCACAGTGCCCTGGCAATGGCAGCTTACCTGCAACTTCAGGGGGTTGAGCCCGGTGATATGGTCGGGATTTTATTGCCCAAGGGCCTGGAGCAGATTATTGCCGTTCTTGGGGTAATGGCCGCTGGAGCGGCTTACCTGCCGCTGGGAATAGACCAGCCACCGCTTCGCAGGGAGCGTGTGCTCAAGCTTGCCAGGGCCAAGCTGGTTATTGATGACTTGTCTGTGCTCTCGGGTGTTGCCCCTTTATCCCGGCCCGTAGTGGGTGAGACAAAGGATCTCGCTTATACCATTTTTACCTCTGGCTCTACCGGTGAGCCCAAGGGAGTTGAAATTAGCCACGGAAGTGCCTGGAACACCATAGCGGACATTAACGAGCGCTTTTCTGTTAACGAAAGTGATCGTGTGCTCGCAGTATCAGCCTTGGATTTTGACCTATCCGTTTACGATATTTTTGGGCTGCTGTCCGCAGGTGGTGCACTGGTATTGGTTGAAGAGGAATCTCGGCGGGATGCAGAGCGCTGGCACCAGCTGGTGTGTCAACATAACGTTACTGTTTGGAATACAGTACCGGCCCTTTTGGATATGCTATTAACCACCGGTGGTGATACTCCAGCGGGAGAGCTGCGCCTGGTATTAAATTCCGGAGACTGGATCAGCCTGGACCTGCCGGAAAGGTTAAAACGTGTAAATCCGAGTTGCCGCTTTATCGCTTTGGGTGGGGCCACCGAGGCTTCTATCTGGTCCAACAATTTTGAAGTAAAAGAAGTCGATCCCTCTTGGAGATCCATCCCCTATGGTTACCCCTTAGCCAACCAGCAATTCAGAGTGGTGGATTCCCTGGGCCGAGATTGCCCTGACTGGGTGATAGGGGAGTTGTGGATCGGTGGTGCGGGCGTTGCCCTTGGATACCGAGGTGCTGCTGAAATCACCGCAGCACGTTTTGTAACAGACGGAGGCGAACGTTGGTATCGTACCGGAGATCTGGGCCGCTACTGGCCAAATGGTTGCCTGGAATTTTTGGGCCGCGCCGATAACCAGATCAAAGTGCGTGGACACCGTATCGAACTCGGCGAGATTGAAGCCGCGCTGACTGCGCACAATGCGATTGCGCAAGCGGTCGCTCTGCTGACCCAGCGAGGTGTGGTGGCGGTTGTAGTTCCAGAGCCCAAAGTGGCGAAATCCAGCACCGCTTCAGAAAAGTGCTTTGTTGATTTGCAGCAATTGCAGGAACCCTTGAGCGACTTGCGGGAATTCCTGACCCAGCGATTGACCAGCGCCATGCTGCCCAGTGAGCTTTGCTGTCTCGCTGAAATACCCCTTACGGCCAATGGCAAAATTGATCGCGGCGGTTTACAGCAGTTTGCCGATGAATCCATAGCGCAACATCAGGCAAAGCAGAACCCGCCGCGAGGTAAATTAGAGCAGCAGGTGGCTGCCGCCTGGTGCAAATTCCTCGATGTTGATGATATAGCACGGGATGATAATTTCTTCGCACTTGGGGGTGACTCCCTTTTGGCAACCCGTGTTGTGCGAGACCTGCGCGAGTCTGGCTTCGTAGGTGTCACACTGTCGGAATTATTTAGCCAGCCCAGCCTGGCCGACTTTGCTGCGACATTAGTTCAAGATCCAACTGAGAACCCACAGCCAAACAAAGGCACTACCGAAATTGTTGCTACACCCTGGCAATCGGATAAGGCCAATCGGTACGCCGCTTTTGAACCTACCGATGTCCAGCGGGCCTATTGGCTGGGAAGGGACCCGGAATTTGTTTTGGGTGGTATCGGTTGTCATTTTTATCGCGAATACGACGTTGTTGATCTCGATCTGGAGCGTTTGGAGTCTGCACTAAATGCGATGATTGCCCGCCATGAAATGCTGCGGGCTGTATTCGACAGTGAAGGTCGTCAGCGCATCCTTGCCGATGTGCCGAGATTTTCCATTGATGTTACAGACGTAGACAGCGATCCAACTTCTGCTTTTGCGCAACTGCGACAGGAGTGCGCGGAGCAGGTGTTTGAGCCCAGCAGCTGGCCACTGTTTGATGTCCGTGCGGTGCGCTGTGGGCGCAATACCCGATTGGCTATCGGTTTGGACAATTTGATTCTCGATGCCTTCAGTATTCTGCTGTTTTATCGTGAGCTAAATATCCTCTATCAGAGCCCTGAAACTCATCTACCTTCTATCGAACTCTCTTTCCGCGATTATGTGCGCAATGTATTGCCGCAAACTACCGCAGTATTTGATAGTGATCTTGCCGAAGGTCCCCTGGCTGCCGCAAAAACATTTTGGCAACACAAATTATCGGAGCTGCCTCCCGCGCCTCAGCTGCCCATAGTGCGGGAGCCGGCATCCATTGAGCGCCCGCACTTTGTGCGCCATCAACAGCATATTGATAAGCGGACCTGGCAAAACCTGGTTGCGCGCGCGGCTGAGCAGGGAATCACTCCATCAAGTCTGCTTCTAACAGCTTTTGCCGAGGTGCTTAGTCGTTGGAGCAGTCGCCCTGACCTGAGTTTGAACCTTACCCTGTTTGATCGCCGTGAAGTTCATCCAGATATCTATCGGGTAATGGGGGATTTCACCTCCCTGACCCTGGTGGGTTACCGACCTGAGGCCGGTGACAGCTGGTTGGTGCGAGCGAAAAAAATACAAGGGGAAGTTGGCGCGGCCCTGGAACATCGCGATATTTCCAGTGTTAGCTTGATGCGGGAATTAGCCCGCCGACAGAGCGACGCGGAAGCCACAATGCCCGTGGTCTTCACCAGTGCACTGGGTATTCCCGGTGGCACAGCGGCACCGGAGGATGGGCCTCTGCGGGAACCCATCTGGGCCCTGACACAAACGCCGCAAGTCTGGTTGGATCACCAGGTGGTCGAAGTCGAGGGAGGCGTTTTCTTAAATTGGGATGTGGTCGAAGCGCTTTTCCCTGAGGGGATGTGCGCGGAAATGTTCCAGGCCTATATCGGCTTGCTCCAATGGACGGGTGACGCTGAATGGGATTCCACACCGCCTGATTTATTACCCAAGTCTCAACGGGAATTGAGAACCCAGCTTGAAAAGCGTACCGCAATTGACCCAACAGATAATTTGTCGCAGCGATTTTTCCAGCAAGCAAAAGCGAATCCCGACAATATCGCCTTATATTGGGGTGACGATAATTCCCTGAGTTATGGCGTCCTGGCAGAGCGTGCTTTGCGTATCGCTGCCTGGTTATTGGAAAGTCAGGTTTCATCTGCCGAGGTGGTGGCCGTTAACCTGCCGAAAGGACCCGACCAGATTGCCGCTGTTTTGGGGGTACTCGCAGCGGGAGCTGCTTATTTGCCTGTTGGTATCGATCAACCGAAGGCCAGGCGCGAGTCAATGTTGCGCCGTGCCGATGTAAAAGTGGTACTCGACCAAAGTGCAATTCATCAGGCCGAACAGTTCACTCCTATTGGTGAACCGATTTCTGAGCCTATTGCAACAGAACCTGAGCAACTGGCTTATATCATTTTCACTTCCGGCTCCACGGGCGAACCCAAGGGCGTCGAAGTCAGTCACAGTGCCGCCTGGAATACCATTGCGGATATCAACGAACGTTTCTCTGTTGATGAAAATGATCGTGTACTGGCCATTTCAGCCCTGGATTTTGACCTCTCTGTTTTCGATATTTTCGGACTGCTATCTGTCGGTGGTGCGCTGGTATTGATTGATGAAGAGGACCGGCGGGATGCCGAGTGCTGGCATCAACGGGTATGTCACTACGGCATCACCATCTGGAATACGGTACCGGCGCTACTGGATATGTTACTCACTGTCGGTGCAGGTACACCGCCTGGCAAATTGCGTTTGGTATTAAATTCCGGCGATTGGATTGGCCTGGATTTACCCCAGCGCTTAAAACAAGTACAGCCCGAATGCCGTTTTATCGCACTGGGTGGCGCCACGGAAGCTTCTATTTGGTCCAACAGTTTTGAAGTTATAGACGTTGCCCCAAGCTGGCACTCGATCCCGTACGGATACCCCCTGGCCAACCAGAAATTCAGGGTGGTGGATGCCCAGGGGCGCGACTGCCCTGACTGGACAACGGGTGAGCTGTGGATCGGTGGTGATGGTGTCGCCATGGGCTATCGCGCGGCTCCCGAGTTGACCGAAGCGCGCTTTGTTACGGTCGATGGTGAGCGCTGGTATCGCACAGGGGATCTTGGACGCTACTGGCCGAATGGATGCCTGGAATTTTTGGGGCGCGCCGATAGCCAGGTGAAGGTCCGTGGCCATCGCATAGAGCTGGGTGAAATCGAAACCGTATTTAATCGTCAGATGTTTGTGCAGCGCGCGCTGGTGCTAACCACAGAAGAACAACAGCTGGTCGCTGCCGTTGTGCTCGCACCCGAATGCCCACCAACTTTTAGTACTGATGACTTGCGCGAGTACCTTCGCCACCATCTTCCGTCTTATATGGTCCCGGATTTCATTGTGACCTTGCCGGAAATGCCCTTGAGTGCAAACGGCAAATTGGATCGGGCTTCAGTATTAAAGCTCGTGCATGCGGTGGAAAAACCGCAACAGGAAAAAGCGGCTGAGCTGGCAACAGATAACGAGCGCCTGGTCGCACTGATCTGGCAGGAACTTCTTAACCTGCCAGCGATAAACCGCGATCAAAATTTCTTTGAATTGGGTGGCGATAGTTTATTGGCCACCCGGTTTATCGACCGCTTAAAACAGCAACACCGCTTGCTGCTTCCCCTCAGACGTTTATTCGCCTCTCCGAGACTGGCAGATGTTGCCGGTGCCCTAAGTGCAATGAAACCGCTAGTGGATGTTGATCCCGATACGGTGGAAGAGGGTGTGATATGAGCTTGTTGGCAATTTTATTTTTCAGCGATTGGACGGAGTTTTAACCCCATGACGGCTATGGAACTGATCGACGAATTACAAGGGCTTGGGGTGGAACTCTGGACCGAGTCTGAACAACTGCGCTTTCGCGCGGCCAAAGGCCTGCTGTCGGAGCAGCACAAGCAGAGGCTGCGGGAACACAAGTTACAAATTATCGAAATACTGAGCGCTGCTCAAACAGCCGCTGGCAACGACCAGGACCTGGGAGTGGTGGTTGAGGCCGATAAAGATAATCGGCATGAACCTTTCCCTTTAAGCGATGTGCAGACTGCCTACCTGTTGGGTCGACAAAATGCATTTGGCTACGGCGGCGTTGCTTGTCACGGTTACCTGGAGCTGGAGTACCCGGGATTAAATCCAAAAGGTTTACAGGAAGCCTGGAACCAACTTATTGAACGTCACCCGATGTTGCGGGCGGTTATCGAGCAGGAGGGATACCAGCGGGTTCTCCCCCAAGTGCCGCACTACGAAATGAAAAGCCAGGACCTCACCGGTTTGGACAAGGACGCCCTGGAGCTTGCCTTGGAATCGGTGAGAGATGAACTGGGCCACCGCAACTACCCCGTTGGTGACTGGCCCATGTTCGAGCTGCGCCATAGTCGTACAGATAAGGGCCATATAGTGCATTTTTCTATGGATGCACTGATTGCGGACTGGGCCAGTGCGGGCATTTTATTTAATGAACTCGACCTTCTACTGTCTCACCCCGGTGCAGCCCTGCCGCCACTGGAGATTGATTTTCGCGATTATCTCCTGGCCGAACGAAGTCTATTGGACAGCCAGAGCTACCAAAATGATCGTCGCTATTGGTTGGATCGCCTGGAGCAATTGCCACCCGCACCTGAGTTACCGGTTTTACCGCCTGCTTCCGAGACTGAATCTGTACGTTTTAATCGCCATCACTACCGCTTGGACACGGCGCACTGGCAGACACTGAAGCAGCGAGCAGGAACTGCCGGCTTGACCGCGTCGGTTGCCGTGTTGGCTGCCTATGGAGCGGTATTGCAACGGTGGAGCCGCCAGCCATGCTTTAGCCTGAATCTTACCTTATTGAATCGGCTGCCCTTACACCCTCAGGTTAACCAGCTGATTGGTGATTTTACTTCGGTCAGTGTGTTGGCGATTGGTGATTCCAATGGAAAAACCTTTCGCGATTGGGCGGCAGGCATTGGCGAACAGTTGTTCAGTGATATTGATCACCGCTTGTTCTCCGGTGTGGAAGTACTGCGGGAAATGTCCCGTGCGCGAGGACCCGAGGCCGCATTGATGCCGGTGGTATTTACCAGTGCTATTGGCCTGGGAGATAGCGAAAAACCCGCTAGCGGTAGAAAGTCCGGCAGGGGAATTACCCAGACACCGCAAGTCACCCTGGATTGCCAGGTAAGGGATGATGCCGAAGGCCTGGAAATCAACTGGGACGTGCGCCAGGGCGTTTTCCCATCGGGCCTGGTAGAGGATATGTTCGCGGCCTTTACCGGCTTGTTGAATGAGCTCGCCGCTGGCGGCGACGGGCAATGGCTTGGCCAGTCTCCGGTTTCTTTACCCGAGTGGCAGCAACAGGAAAGGTATCAGGTTAATCAAACCGATGGACCAGTTCCTTCAGAGTTATTGCATCAGGGCGTATTTGCCCAGGCAGCGGCGACACCGGAAGCTACCGCCATTATTGATAGCAATGGCAGTGTGAACTATGGCGACCTGGCGAAAAAAGCAGCGGGTATCGCCAAATCGCTGAGCAAAGAAGGCTTCCAACTGGGGGGCCGCATAGCCATTGCAATGCCGAAAGGACGAGAGCAAATAGCGGCGACCCTCGGTGTGCTCTTGGCTGGTGGTATCTATTTGCCACTGGACGCGGCACAACCGGAAATACGCCTCAATAAATTGTTGCTTAGTGCAGAGGCGGAATACGTCCTGACCCTCAGCGACCTCGCCAGCCAAATTAAGTGGCCATCAGAAGTACAGGTGATCAGTGTAGATACCCTGGCACCTGAAACCGAGATCCCGGTAGCCAGTAATGGCGACCCGGAGCAGCTGGCTTATGTTATCTACACCTCCGGCTCTACCGGCGAGCCCAAGGGTGTGATGATTAATCATCGGGCCGCTTTAAATACGGTGCTGGATATTAATCGCCGCTTCGAAGTGGGCCCGGGCGATCGTATTTTGGGTTTGGCCCAACTCAGTTTTGATTTGTCGGTCTACGATATTTTTGGCCCCTTGGCAGCCGGTGCGATTTTGGTGCTGCCCGATCCGGCCCGCGGCGCAGACCCTTCACATTGGGCGGAGGTCATGGATGAGCACCGGGTGACATTATGGAACTCTGTCCCCGCGCAGTTGCAAATGCTGGCCACCTATCTGGATACAGAGCCTCGGCCGCTGTCCGAATGGCGATTGGCAATGCTATCGGGAGATTGGATTCCGGTTACTTTACCGGAACATATCAGGCGCCATGTGCCAGCACTGGACCTGATCGGCATGGGTGGGGCTACAGAAGCTGCAATCTGGTCCAACTACCACCGTATTGATCGAGTCGATCCCGCCTGGAGCAGTATTCCCTATGGCGTGCCGCTGACGAACCAGGGCTTCCGGGTGCTGGATAGCCAGTTGCGCGATGCCCCTGTGTGGGTGGCGGGTGAGCTGATGATTACTGGCCTGGGGTTGGCCGATGGTTACCTCGGTGATACGGCACTCTCTGAGCAGAAGTTCTTCTCTCATCCGGTGGACGGTCAGCGCCTTTACCGCACTGGCGATTTGGGCCGCTATTTACCCGGTGGTGAACTCGAATTCCTGGGCCGTGAAGACGGACAGGTAAAAATTCGCGGACACCGTATTGAGCTGGGAGAAGTGGAGTCTGCATTGCTGGCCCACCCCGCAGTGTCAACAGCGGCGACGGTGATTGAAAAGAAAGAGGGAGACTCGCGAGGGGATTTAAATCTGTTAGGTTTTGTGGAAAGCCGTCGCTTAGATGATGCAGAACCGGCGACTATTGATCCCGAGCTGGTGAATTCAGTACGTCAGTTTGCGCACTATCAGGCTGGTGAGCCAGAAGCGGTTAGTGTCGGCGATTATGTGCAGGCACTTGAAAATGCATCGCTGTTATCGATGCTTCACGGTCTGGTGGAATTAGAGGCATTTAAAAATTGTGAGCAGGGATATAGTGCAGAAGAAGTTCTCTTCCTAGCTAAAGTACACGAAAAGCATCACTGGTTAGTGCGTCGTTGGTTGGACCTTCTCGTTAACGCAAAGCTGCTCAGTTTCAGCAGCTCAAGTGGACAATATACGCTTGCTCAACAAATCGATGCTTCCATTGTTGATGCCGCCTGGAAGCGAGTTGAGCAGGGGATTGAATACGGATTTTGTAATCGGGAGTTCCTGCAATATCACCGGGATCATGTCGAATTATTACCGCAGTTATTAGCGAATCAACAAAATCCGTTTGAATTGTTGTTCCCCCAAGGTGACCAGCAGGTGGCTTTGTCCCTCTATCGGGATGATCTTATCGCTCGCTATAACAATGCCGCCGTTGCCGCATTGATTAACCGCATTGCCGCCCAGAGCGATAGAGGGTTAAGGGTTCTTGAGCTGGGTGCGGGCACAGGGGCTACCAGCGCTTCTGTTATTCCTATGTTGGATGGATATGACGTCGATTATCTATTCACTGACATGACCGCATTTTTCCTGACTGAGGCTCGCCGCCAATTTAAAGAGTGGCCTTGGGTACGCTTTGGATTAATGGATCTCAATACCGACTATCGCGCCCAGGGTTTGGCTCCTAATAGCGCAGATGTCATTTTATGTGCAGGTATGCTCAACAGCACCCGAGATCCAGAGGCGGCCATTGCCAGTGTTGTGGAGTTACTGGCACCCGGAGGCTGGTTAATCCTGACTGAGCCAACGGTGGATCACGCCCATATCTTACTTACCCAGGGCTTTATGATGGACCCGGCGGGTGATGATCGCGCTTGTGGTGCGACCAAGTTCCTTTCTATCGGGAAATGGCAGTCGCTGTTGAAAGCCAATGGCGCCGGACAGATTCTTTCCCTGCCTGAAGATGACCATCCTTTGTCTGCCTTCGGCATGAATCTACTGGCCGCGCAGATGAAAACTGACAGACAGGATTTGAGTGCCAGGACACTGCGGGACTTTTTAGCGAATCGGTTGCCCGCACATATGGTGCCCGCACATTTGCAAGTTCTCGACCAGCTACCGCTCACCGCCAATGGCAAGATCGATCGCAAAAAGCTGGCTGGTTGGCGCCCAGTGACGGGTGATATGCAAGAGGCTGGGAACTCAGAGCAAATGGACCCACTGGAAACCGCTCTGTGCAAACTCTGGGCGAATGCGTTGAGTCTCGATAATGTCGGACGCCAGGATAGCTTTTTTGATCTCGGTGGTGATTCGCTGATTATGGCGCGGGTTGCAGGGCGATTGCTGGAAGAAATTCCGGAAGCGAAACCTTTCACTTACGACGCCTTGTTGCGCCACATGCTCAATGGACCAACGGTTGCGGCATTGGCCAGAGCACTGAGAGTTGAGCCGGGTGCCGTTGCAGATGAGCAGGCAGACACGGATAGCGACAACCTGGTGGCAACTACCCGCGAGGGCAGCAACTCCTTGATGGTTCCTTTCAGTCATATAGGCGAGGGTAAAGGGGCATCCAAAGAAGAGGCGCCGGTGCGGATTATGTTCCATGCGGCCCTGGGTACCCTGGATTATTTCCAGCACCTGGGTAAAGCGCTTGCGGCCCAGGATCTGGGCCCGGTCATTGGAATTGCTGTTGCCAATACAGAAACGTATCTGTCCATTGATGCCAAAGAGTTAATCGAGCGCACCGCCGATGATTACGCCCAAAGAATCATCGACGAGGGCTACCAGCGTTGCCAGTTAATTGGCTACTGCCTGGGCGGCCTGCTGGCCACAGAAGTTTCGCGGAGATTGCTGGAGCGCGGCATCGATGTGATTGACCTGAGCCTGATAGACAGTATCCCAATGTTTGTCGATACCGATGAAGAGCTGGCTTTCGAAGCGATTTTTGCCCCCAACCTGAATCTCGACCCGGTAAAAGCGGTATTTGGTGAGCATATCGAGAGCGAGGATATTTCCCGCGCGATCGAGACCTTAATGCAGAAACACAACGGTCGTGTTCCCGCCGGTGCGATGGCAGAACTCGATGGTGATGCCGGGCTTAAAGCGGTAGCGGAAGCCGTGCGGCAGCGCTCTCAACTCACCCAGGAACAGCGCCTTGCCGATTATACCGAGATGGCCTCTGCCCAGGCGGGTGTGCCGGTTGAAGCCGCGATGATACCGGGGCTTTTCCGGGTGTGCCGACACAGTATGCGCGCTGCCTGTTTTGACCTGCCTCCCTATATTGGCGATATGACCTACTTGCGCTGCCAGGAGGAGCAATCCTTCGGTGTCACTGCCGGCGTAGGCCATATGGCTGCGCCTTATTGGCAGGATGTTTGTCTGGGTGATTTTGAATTAATCGATGTGCCGGGCAATCACTTCAGCGTGATGGAGCCGCCGCAGGTTGCCACTGTCGTTGAGCACTTGGCAAAACCGTTACAGCGCGGTAAAGCGGGCGAATAGATGGCTGAGCACATTTTGCCAAATTCCAACTTGCGAAAGTCCAACCTGCGGGAACTGATGCGTCCATTTCGTGGCCTCGTGTGGCTAGGGGTGGCGCTTGGTGCCTGTGGTGCGCTCACTTCACTGATTCCTTTTATCGGTATCGTTGAGCTGGCTCGCCTGTTCCTGGCGCCCGATATCAGTGATATCGCCGATGCGATTATTCCCGTTGTATTCGCGATAGTTGCCGGGCTGGCGATGGGTTGGATCTGCACCGTGATCGGTTTGTGGTTAACCCATATTGCCGACCAGCGTATGCAGGCGGAACTGCGACGGGCCCTGGTGCGGAAATTGGGACAGGTGCCCCTTGGTTGGTACAGCGAACACACCTCCGGCGCGGTGCGCAAAGCGGTGCAAGACGACCTTGATGATCTTCACCATATGGTTGCGCACCATCAGGTGGAGTTGGCCGCTGCGTTTGCAATGCCGCTGGCGGGCTTGGGCTATTTATTCTGGCTCGACTGGCGCTTGGCTATGTTAGCGGTAGCTACCCTGCCAATTTACCTGGTGTCCTACGCCTGGATGATGCGTGGCTTCGGGGAAAAAATGCAGCAGCTGGATAAGGACTTTGGCCGGGTCAGTGCTGCGATTGTTGAATTTGTCCACGGTATTGCGGTGGTCAAGGTTTTCTCGCAAACCGGTCGCGCCCACAGGAATTACCAACAGGCCGTGGAAGATTTTAGTCGCCGTTATACAAGCTGGGTTACACCGCTTGTGCGTCTGGAGGCAGTCACCTCTCTGGCCCTATCGGTGCCGGTCATCATGTTGGTGAGTCTGGCCGGAGGCGCTTGGTTGGTAGTGAATACAGGCATTCAGCCAATCGATGTTCTTGCAACCACACTGATCGCGGTAATGATTCCTCAGACGATTCTCACCTTGAGCCAGGGATTAACCGCCCAACAAAAAGCCAAAGCAGCCGCAGCCAGGATTGACCAACTATTGGAGGTTGCGCCTCTGGCTGTTACCTCTGAACCCAAAGAGCCCAAAGATGCAGGGTTACTGTTTAAGCAAGTCAGTTTTGCCTATGCCGAGGATCGGCCGGTAATAAGCGATATTACTTTGCGCTGTCGCCCCGGTTCGATCACAGCTTTGGTTGGGAGTTCCGGTGCCGGGAAATCCACCCTGGCCAAGTTGGTTCCCCGTTTTTATGACGTGACCCAAGGTGCTGTACTTCTGGGAGACGTCGATGTCCGTGATATAGATCCGGACAATTTATATCGACATGTGGGTTTTGTACTTCAAGAGACTCAGCTATTGGGTGGCACTGTGGCAGATAACCTGCGCCTTGGGCGCCCGGGTGCCAGTGACCAGGAGTTGGTAGATGCAGCGCGCAGTGCCTGCATCCATGAAAAAATTTTAAGTTTCCCCCAAGGTTACCAGGCGGTTATTGGCAAGGATGCCTTTTTTTCTGGTGGAGAAGCACAGCGTTTAAGTATCGCGCGCACGCTTTTAGCAGATGCCCCTGTGTTGATTTTGGATGAGGCCACAGCTCACGCCGATCCGGAGTCTGAAGCCCAGATTCAACAGGCATTATCTTGTTTGGTGCGTAATCGCACGGTACTGGTGATTGCCCATAAGCTGCACACCATCGCCGGCGTTGACCAGATTGCGGTCCTGGACAGTGGCCGCCTGGTTGAATGCGGAACTCATCGACAACTGTTGGCAGAGGGCAAGCACTACGCGGAATTATGGCGTTTGTACAACAGTGCTGAACAAAACGAAGAAGCAATGAATGGTGGGGCTCAGGTTATTAGCGGGGTCTCATCATGATTCGCAGTTTGCTTGCCATTCTCGGACCCGCGCATCGCCGTGAAGTTGGCACTTATACAGTATGGCTTCTCGCCTATGGCGTGTTGCAGGGAATCGCGGTGACGCTTCTGGTACCTCTGCTCAGCGCACTGTTGGCATCTGAGATGGAGGCGGTTGGGTATTGGTTGCTTTCCCTGTTATCGGTAGTTCTGATTGCTTGTATTGCCCGTTACCAGCAAACCGTAAAAGGGGCTGCACTGGCCATCCTGGTATTGAAAACCCTGCACAATCGCTTGGGTGAACACCTCTCTCAACTTCCCCTCGGTTGGTTCAGTGCAGAAAAAGTCGGTCGTTTGTCCCGCAGCGCAACCGGGGGCACCTTGATGGTGACTAACGTTTTTGCCCACCTGTTGCCCCCTGTTGTCAGCGGTGTTGTCACTCCGCTGACAGTGGGGGTGGCAATGTTGTGGTTTGACTGGCGACTGGGGCTGACCGCTTTGTTGTTTGTGCCCCTGATTTATGTCGGCCATCGTTGGTCCTCCCAGTGGATCGGCGCCATGGAAACGGAAGTGGATGCTGCTGGTGCTCGCGCCAGCAACCGGGTAGTGGAGTTTGCGCGCAACCAGGCGGTAATGAGGGCATTTGGTAAAAACGTCAGTGGTTATCCCCCTCTGGAAGAGGCGATAGCCGGGCAAAACAGAGCGGCGGGCTCCATGTTGCAGCAGACCTTCCCTCGCTTGTTTGCCGGCGGATTTACGGTGCAACTCGCCTTTGCCGCAGTGATTGCCGTGGGTATTTGGCTCACGCTCAATCAACAACTTCCCCCAATTGAATTGGTAGCTTTGCTAGCTTTGGCGGCCCGTTTTACCGGTCCTCTGGCCGAACTCGCCGGGCGCAGTGGTCTGCTGCGCATGGCCGGTAATGATTTACGCAGGCTGGCCGCTATTTTTTTTGAGCAGTCGCTACCTGAGCCATCCAGATCTCAGCCTTTTACCGAGCAGGGTGGGTTGGTTGAATTTTCAAATGTGAATTTTAGCTACGAGTCGGGGCAACCGGTATTGAAGGATCTTTCCTTTAGAGTTTCTCCGGGTACCACTACAGCGATAGTCGGTGCATCAGGCTCAGGTAAAACCACCATCACCCGTTTGTTGTTGCGTTTTTTTGATACCGACCAGGGCCAGGTAAAAGTGGGCGGGGTGGATGTGCGGCAACTGCGCACAGAAGACCTGATGCGGCCGATCTCTATCGTTATGCAGGATGTGTATCTGTTCAGCGACACCTTGGAGGCGAATATTCGATTGAGTCACCCCGAAGCCAGTCAGGAAGCCCTGGAACGTGTGGCGAAACTGGCTGGAGTAGACGAGATTATTGAGCGCTTGCCCCAGGGATGGCAGACGCAGGTAGGTGAGGGGGGCGCTGCACTTTCTGGTGGCGAACGCCAGCGGGTTTCTATCGCCCGTGCCCTATTAAAAGCTGCACCTATTGTTGTGCTGGATGAAGCAACAGCAGCACTCGATCCGCGCAATGAAAAGTACCTGAACAGTTCCCTGGAGCAATTAAAACAAGGGTCCACTGTCATTGTGATCGCCCATCAATTATCCACCGTTATGAACGCGGATCAAATCATCGTACTTGAAGCAGGTGCGGTGGCTGAAGTTGGCAATCACCACAAGTTGTTATCACAGCAGGGTCTGTATGCACATTTTTGGCAACAGCGCAGTCAAGCTACTGGCTGGCGTTTGGTTGAGTCCGATATGAGGTAAGCCTATGACAATTGCGATTTTAGGTGGTTATGGCGATGTGGGTGCAGCGGTTACCGGTTATTTACAGTCCCTCGAGTTGGGTGCTATGCGTATCGGTGGTCGCAACGCACATAAACAGCCGCTATCCAGTGATTCGGTAATTTCTTATCAGACGGTGGACTACCTGGATGCAGCCTCACTGGATCAGTTTGTATCTGGCTGCGAGGTTCTGATCAATTGTGCAGGACCTTCACATTTAATTGGCGACAGGGTTGCCAAAGCTGCGGCACAAGTGGGAGCAGCCTATATCGATGTTGCTGGCGATGAAGCCCTCTATGAGCAACTCGATGGATCCTATTACCAGAGCCATGGTCTGACCGCAGTTTTATCAGCCGGCTTACAGCCGGGGCTCAGTAGTCTGCTACCACGCTGGCTGGCAGAGCAGGAGTTTTCACAGGTAGAGAGCCTGATCAGCTATTTCGGCTTGCGCGATCGATTTACCGATGTCGCCGCCGATGATTATTTGCAAGGTGCCAATGAACAGCACAGTAAACCCTTGGCAGCCTGGCGCAATGGACGCCGGGTGAATGGAATATTGAAACGCCGTTCCGATGTCGAGCTGCCCTTTTTTCCTGAATCTACCACTGTGCTTCCGTATTTAAATAGCGAGGGCGAGCGCCTGGCTCAGGATTTATCCCTCTCTGATGGTGATTGGTATAACGCGGTTAGCGGCTCTTATATTTTATCCGCCTTTAATACTGCCCATGGTTTGAGCCGCGATGAAGCGCGTGCAGCCCTGTGTCGGGCTAGCGAATTGGATCTGGCGGGGCGCGATCCCTATGTGCTGATGCTTTTGCAACTTACCGGTAAATACAACGAGCAAGAGCGCACGCGCACAGCCGCGTTGCGGGGCACTGGCAATGCAGATCTAACAGCAGCGGTAGCCGCAGTCACCACTATGGCTGTACTTCGCGATGAAATCCCACCGGGTTGTCATTACTGCGCCCAAGTATTGCCGCCGGCATTGGCGATGGAACGCATGTCGAAGATTGGGGCATTGAGTTTTTTAACCACCCTGGAAACAAGTATTGAAGATATGGTGTGCCTTGAGGAGGGAGCCATTTGAAAAACCTAACACCTCCACCCGCCGATATCGCCCATGAGGCTGGGCTGGCAGCTTTACCCGCTGAGCTTGCTACAGACAGTGGTTTGGCAAAACTGCCGGCTGCAATGCAGAGGCTTGAGTTTATCAGCCTGCGGGCGATTATGGAGTTATTTTCCTCCAGCGGAGTGCTGACTCCAGAGAGTGTTGGGCGCGGCAGTGAGGAAATTATTAATACGCTAGGTACCGCCTGCCGACACCATTGGCTGGTTCGCCGCTGGCTGGTGGCCTTGGTTGAACGAGAGTTTTTGAGGCTCAGTAATGGCAACTACTCCTGGGAGCAAATTCCTGAGAGTGCAGTTGGAGCAGATAAATTACCGGAGGCCTACGGTGCGCTGGGATTCCCCCCTGAAATGGCCGAGTCACACCAAAAGCTCCTGAGGCATTTGTCTGAATTGGTGCGGGATCAAGTCTCCATTAATCAACTGCTGTTTGAGAATGGAGAAATACTAACGGCACTGGCTGCCTACCAGAACAACTGGTTTACGACGTATCTCAATTATGCCGCAGCGTACATCATAAAACAGGCTGTCAAGCCTGGGCCTATGCTCAGGGTGCTTGAATTGGGGGGAGGTGCAGGCCTAACCACTTCGGCAATTTTAGATACTTTAGCCGGAAGGCCGGTTAATTATCGCTTTACCGATGTATCGCCAGTATTTACCAATGCTGCACAGAAAAAATTTCGCAATCACATCGGTTTGCGTTGCAGCCTGCTCAATATCAATGTCGATTTTTCTGCGCAGTCAATTGCGCCGGCAAGTACCGATATCGTTGTGGCTGGCAATGTTTTGCACAACGCTGCTCATATTGGCCAAATGCTAAAGCGTATTCGCAGGTCGCTTGTCCCTGGTGGCTGGCTATTGTTTAGCGAATCCACTCGGGATAACCACGCCATGTTAACGGCTATGCAGTTTCTGCTTTCCCCTGCTGAATCCGGGACTCTTTTGGGCAGTGAAGATCGGCGAGGGGGCTCGGATCAGGTATTTATCGATAGCGCAGCCTGGCAGGAAGAGCTGGTAAGCGCAGGCTTTGAGATTAAGTACTTCCTGGCACCCTCGACATCGCCGCTATCAGTAGCCGGCCAAACCTTATTTGTTGCAAGGGCGGTTTAAGGGACTGTGATGAAAATAGAAGCAATAGCAGCAAATATTTTAAGTGGTTTGGAACAGTTGGGTGAAGATTCCGCATTATCACTTGAAGGCTGTGACTGGAGTGGCAGTCAGGTGCTGACTTGGACTGGTTCCGTGGTTGCAAAGCTCAGTGAGCAGCTTGCAGAACAGGGCTCACAGCGAGGCAAAACACTACTCTGGCAAGCTGATAATTCTGGGAATGGATTGCCTCTGCTGATGCACTTGGTGGCACTAAGGCTGGGCATCGGGTTTGAACTTGTGCCTGAGGCGAACCCAGAGAAGGATTGCTTGACCTTAGAGGTACAAATCCCGAATGCGTTAGAAGGCCATCGAGGTGAGTTTTCGGTATTGCTGGCAGAAAACACCACCGTGGAGACAAACCTTACCTTACTCGAAGCGCAGCAAGAAGCTTTGGGGCCTATTCAGGGAAAGGTCGCCGTATTTTCTCCGCTTAATGAATTTGCTCGCTTTGGTATTTTCGCAGCATGGAGTTGTGGGCTACCTGTGCGATTGCAGGACCCCGCTATCAACCCAGCTAAAGCGCTGGTTGCTCTGGAGCGTTCAGGGTTTTCCGGAGTGGTATTGACGGCAACTTTGCTAAAAGGCTTGGTCGCACACCCGGCATTAGCCCTGACCAATCTCAAAAGCCTGCAATGCCTTTTGTATGAAACCGATGTCTTGCTATCACAATCTCTGTTGCAAGATATTCAACGCTTATTGGCAAACGATATTTCCGGTTGGGTCTGTACCGATAAAGGTATAGAACCTGTTGCAAAGGCCCAGCAAGCCCAGACCCAAAAGCTTGCGACTCTTGTTGAAAGTGTTGCGAAACACCCTGCGGTCGCCAGCTCCGTGACAATTCCCCTTGCTGGAGAGAATCGCTGGGCGGTCTTTGCGCAGCCCAAAATGCAGGCAGAGGCCAGTAACCTTGATATGGCAGGGTTGTTCGAGCGAATTAATACCGAGCTGGATGCAGAATTTGCCCATATTGATTTGGAACATGCGGTAAAGGTAACGGAACAACTTAACGCTACTGCTTTGCTATCCATGCTGAATGCTTTCAGCCACCTGGGATTGTTTTGCGATCGACATTCAGTACACAGCTTAGCGGAAATACTTGAAGCCCCTCCGGTGGCTCAGCAGCACCGAGCTTTGATCAAGCGCTGGATCAAGGTTTTGCAGGAGCAGCAGTTACTTCGTACTGATGGCGAGTATTGGTCGCTTGAGGTAGATCCAGACAGCTACAGTGATGCTGCCCTGGCTCTAGCATGGACTCGGCTGGAACAGGAATGGCGGATGCTGTCTGGAGCCAGTAAAACGATCAATTACGCCCGCGCTAACGCGGAACAATTACCGGATCTGATTCGGGGCAAAGTCCAGGCTGTGCACCTGCTGTTCCCCCGTGGTAGCACTGAGTTGGCGAGTGCGCTTTACCGGGAGGGTATAGCGGCCAGGTACCAGCAGCATTCAGTAAGAGCTTTATTGAAGTCCATCTTAAATAACTGGGAAGGGCAGCAACAGACTCTGAAAATACTGGAAGTTGGCGCTGGCACTGGGTCGACTACCCAGGCTCTACTGCCAGTGTTGGACGGTGTCAGTGGCCATATCAACTTTGAATACCAGTTTACGGATATCTCTGCGGCTTTTCTCGATAGCTTTTTCGCAAAACATGGGGATCAGGAGCAGCGCCCCTGGTTGCACCGTGGATTGTTTGATATTGATCGTTCACCGCGCAGCCAGGGATTTTCCCCCAATAGCTTCGATGTAATTATTGCCGGCGGTGTTTTTAACGCCGCCCGCGACACAGATGCATCATTGCGCAGGGCAGCCGAGTTATTGCGCCCTGGTGGTTGGTTCATTATGACGGAGCCAACCAGTGAGGAGTTTTGGGTAATGGCATCACAGGCGTTTATGTTGGTGGATGCCGTCGATGAGCGCATAGATACCGGTGCAACCTTCCTGTCACTTTCCCAGTGGCACAACGCCATGGATGCCGCCGGCTTACAGCTGGTCATGGATTTTCCTGTCTCCGAACACCCTTTGTCCAGGCAGGGGCACCGCTTCTTTGCCTGTAGAGCCAAGCAACATCAAATGCGACTGTCAGCAGATTGCCTGGCCGAATATCTCGATCACTTTAAGTCAGAAATTTATATCGAAGTTTTGGACAAATTGCCTTTGACTCTTGAGGGGCAGATAGATAAGGACCAATTAGAGAAATGGGCCGTGTCCATGGCTGAAAACCGAGGAGAGTCAAATGGGAATTGATAACCGCAAGCGGGTTGTCGTTGCAGGGACAGGTTTTGGTCGTATTTATCTCGAAGCCCTGACATCGTCCAGATTACCCGGCCGAGAATATTTTGAACTCTCTGGATTATTGGCTCGTGGCAGTGATTATTCCAGGAGCTGTGCCGAGCAATATGGAGTACCGCTCTATACCGAGGCAGAGCAGGTCCCCGATGATATCGATATTGTGTGTGTTGTTGTGCGTTCTGGTGCAACCGGGGGCGAGGGTTCTGAAATAGCACAATCGTTTCTTAAACGAGGCATTCATGTATTGCAGGAGCATCCGGTCCACACCAAGGAAATTACCGCCAACCTGCTAGCTGCAAAGCAGGGAAATTCGGCCTATGCCGTTAACACCCTCTACCCCAATTTGCGCCCCACCAGGCAGTTCCTGGCTGCGGCAGAATACTTGCGTCGGCACCAGCGCCTGGAAATGATCGATGCTATTTGCAACAGCCAGATGGCCTATCCGCTATTGGATGTTATTGGTCGTGCAGTGGGCGGGCTTCGCCCCTGGTCTTATAGCGAGCCGGTGCAACCAGAGGGCCATCCTTTTCAAAGTCTGTCGGCTACCTTTGGTGGTGTGCCCATGACTTTGCGTATTCAGAATCAGGTTCATCCACAGGACCCTGATAATCATTCCCTACTATTACATCGGCTTGCTATAGGTGGCGAGGCTGGGGTTTTGACTTTGACTGATACTCACGGCCCCGTGCTCTGGAATCCCAGGTTGCATTCACCAAGGGACCAAACCGGCCGGCTTATTTTAAAGGGTGAGGGTACAGAGCGGCTAGCCGTTCCCAGCATGGTTACCCTGGGCGATACGGAAATGCGTAGTTACCACGATATTTTTGCCCTCACTTGGCCGGAGGCGGTTATTGAGGCTCTGCACTCCCTTTGTACTGATATCGCACAACCCGAGAAGCGCAAGCAAAGTGGTCAATGGGCATTGAGTGTCTCAATGGCGTGGAGTGATTTAACGGCCCGAATCGGTATGCCGACTTTGATCCAGCCAGGGGAACCGGAGCCGGTATCAGTTCAGGCACTCGCGGATATTGTCGGTCAGGCTTGCGACTAGAGTTTTAAGAAAACACGAACAGCACAAAAAAAGTGATTACGGAATTTTTACTTATAAAACGGGGTTAGGAGGAGAGATGCAAAATCAATCAGGGTTGATCATCGAAGGGCTCTTTAAGACATATAAAAATGGGGTGAAGGCGTTAAACGGCGTTAACTTGGAAGTTGGCCCCGGCATGTACGGATTACTTGGGCCTAATGGTGCCGGGAAAAGTAGTTTGATGCGTACCTTGGCTACCCTGCAAACCCCGGACAGTGGTCGGATCATGCTGGATGGTGTGGATGTGCTGGCAAAGCCGGACTTTATGCGCAGTAAACTGGGCTATTTGCCGCAACATATCGGCGGCTATCCTGGAATTGCAGCGCGGTCATTACTGGAGCGTTTTGCCTGGCTCAAAGGCTTCACCGAAACAAGCGCAAGACGCCGTGAAGTGGATAGGCTATTGGAGCAGGTCAATTTGGCCGATGTAGCCGATCGAGCCGTATCAACCTATTCCGGCGGTATGCTGCGTCGTTTTGGTATTGCCATTGCATTGATTGGCGAGCCGCGCCTGATCATCGTTGACGAGCCAACCGCTGGCCTGGACCCGGCTGAACGCAATCGCTTTCACTGTGTTTTGGCGGATGTCGCGGCGGATGCCATTGTATTGCTCTCTACTCATATTGTTGAAGATATCGAAAACCTGTGCCAGCGCCTGGCCATATTGGCCTCTGGGCGTATTGTTGTTGAGGGCACAGCCCCGGAGGTCACAGACCCTCATATAGGCAAGATGTGGCAAGCACTGATTCCCCGTGGCGAATCACTTCCCGCATCCCTGCACAATATTGCCAGACCCGATGGTACCCAGGTAATCGTTCACGGGGAAAAACCCGCAGACTCTCGTTTTACTGCCCACACGCCTCGCCTGGAAGATATTTATCATCTGGCTATTGAGCAGGTAAAAGACCAGCGGGAGGCTGCATGAACAAGCTGGCGCTTATTGCCCATGAGGCAAAGCTGGAAATAAGGGCCGGTTTTAGCAGCGGCATTGTGGCTTTGGCCTTTTGGGGCCTGGTGATGTACCTGCTATTGAATCTGGTGAATGCAGACTATATGCAAAAAATGGGGGCTACAGATATCCCCCGGAACTCCCCATCGCTCATTTACCTGATGGGTGCGGGATGTATGTTCTTTCAGTTTTTTGCCTGGGCCTGGGTTTTCTCGCAGCCTATTTTGCGGGACCGCAAAGCCAGTCTGCATGAAGTGATCTATACAACACCGAATTCCCTGAGCGTAATGCTTTGGGGGCGGTTTCTTGGCGCTGCGGTAATAGGAGCCATATTAAGTGCATCTGCGCTGGTAGGGTTTTTGGTCTCGCCGGTATTGGTGTGGATGGGCTTGCTTCCCGAAACAGCGATTGGCCCAGCGCCCTGGAAAGCCCTTGGATTTGCATGGATCTGGTTACAGATTCCCGCGAGCATCGGTATTGGCGCTCTGTATTTTGTCGCTACGCTGCGAACCCGCAGCCTGGCCGGTCCTTTTGGACTCGCAGCGGCTTTAATGATGTTGTGGATGTTTGCTGTGATCGTTCTTCGGGGTGGCAATATTAATCCGCAGCTGGCTGCGGTAATGGACCCCTCGCTATTTACTTTCGTTTATACGGAGGTTACTTCCTGGACACCTCTGCAAAAATCAACCTCGCTATTGCCGTTTACTTTGGGTTCGGTACTGAATCGAATTCTATGGTGTCTTGTTCCTTTGCTTGCCTTGGCGGCTTGCCTGAAATACTTGCGAAGGGAAACACTGGTACTGGAAGGGGCTGCCAAACCTGCCCGGACGAAGGCCGCTAAAAAGGCAGCCACTCGCAAGGTTAAAGATTTCTCTTCATCTAAGCCCGATACCGCATCGGTTGGCCGCTCCCTGCGTCAACTCATGCTGGAAGCCCGCTGGAGATTATTTCACGTATGGAGTAGTCGCGCTTGGTGGGTCGGTGTTGCGGTCCTGGTAATAATGGGGGTGGCTAGCTCGTTTACCCAGATCATCTGGCACGCTGAAGGGCCTATGGCACCGCGCTTGGAAATGCTATTGCCGCTTCTCAAGGATGTTATTTTCCTGGTTATTGCTTTTGTAATCGCCGCATTGACTGGCTTGGTGTGCCGCAGGGATCAGGTGCCCGGGTTTGACGACATGCTGTCTGCAACCCCCGCGCCCGACTACACACGATTATTTGGCGTTGCCCTTACCGTATTCGCCATGACGGTGCTGTTGGCCCTGTTGCCGGGTCTATCGGGCATTATTGCTGTGCTTCTCACCGCTCCGGCATCTGTCGATATCGTACAGGCGTTCACTTATCAATTGCTGATAGTGACAGCTCCTTTATTGGAGTTGTCGATGATGGTGCTTTTGGTGCATGCATTGTTCCGCCATGCGGGCTTTGCCTATTCCATGTCAATGTTTGTGACCTTTATTCTGGTCCTCAATCATGAGCTGGAGCTGGTGCATTACCCGCCCTATGAAGTGGGTATCACTGCTCATATTCAACTGTCAGCACTCAGTGGTTGGGAACCCTGGATCGATTATTTATTGGCCTTGGATGGATTTAAAGTTGCGCTTGCCCTATTGATGATCGGCCTGGCTGCTCTTTTGATTCCCCGTGGACTGGATAGCCGCATGTCTCAGGGTTTTGCCCTGATACGTTCACGTCTTATGGCCCCTCAGGGCGCCCTGGTGGCTTGTTCCGCTTTATTTCTTCTCGGTCTCGGTTCTGTATTGGGAGATAGGCTGGTAGTGCAGGGCGGGTATCAATCACCAGAGCAACTCAAACAAGAAGATGCCCTCTGGGAATCTTATTGGCTGCCGAAAGCGAGTGGGTTTGAGGTGTCCGGTGGTGAATTGAATATCAATATCAACCCGGATAACCAAACAGTAGAAGGTGAGTGGTTATTGCATAAAGTTCATGTCGAAGGGCAGGGCTTGCAGTTTGAATTACCCCACGGATTTGTATTGGTTAAGGCCTTAGTGGGCGGGCGTGAAGTCACACCGGATCAACGTTACGACCATATGTCGCTGCCAATATCAGGCTGCTCTGAACAGAGTTGTAACATCAAACTGTTGTGGCAAATGACGGCGCCGGGGTGGTCCGCAGAGGGAGAGCCCTCAGGGCTGACTGCCAGTGGAGTCTGGTTACAAGCGAGCGATATTGTTCCGCGTATCGGTGTTGACCCCGAGCGTATCTTGCGTGTGTCAGCGGAACGTGAAGCGCTGGGCTTGAACCCTGAGTTCAGCCTGCCGGCTTCACAACTGGCCACAACCCTTGAGGGCGCGGCCCCATCGGGGGACTGGCGTTGGCAGATCCAAATCCAAAGGGATGATAAAAATGTCTTTAGTGAGCAGGGGAGCACTCATGGCCCCTTGGATTTCTCCATTCAATGGGCACCCAATACGAAACTAGCGGTATTCGATGGGTTTGATGTTTCCCATGATTCCGATCGCTCAAATATGGTTTCCGCCATTGCTAAAGACGTTGGGCAGATGCAGGCCTGCGTGAGCCAGCGGCTGGGTACTGATATCGAAATTAAACGGATTGCCCAATGGCCAAGAGGACTTGGAGAGACACGGGCCAGCGGTAATTTGCTGCAACTGTCCGAGGGGCCTCATTGGGATATCGCCGATGAAGGTACAGGGCGCTGGCTGCGACGGGTCGATATCGCCCGAGCCTTGGCCCGCCAGCATTTACTGGAAAGTTCGGACTTACGACGTATTGCCGGCTCCGCGTGGCTCCGCGATGGAGTTTCTGGAGCGATTGGCCTGCTTTGTGTAGCGGAAATCGACGGCATTGAAGTGCTTGATGATGTGCTGGTTCGATACTCCGATAAGACGACCAGAGACTTGGCTGGCAGTGAGGTACCCGTTGAGCGCTTAAGCACCGCACCGATTTCCGGTTGGACTCGCTACTACGCGCCGGTGGCTGCACTGGACTGGACGCTTCTGCAATCTCCTGAGTCCCTGTCCGCGTTACTCGATGACATCAAGCAGCAGAAGAATATTGAAAATGTACTGAGCGCTTATGTCGGTGAGACACGGACACAAAATATGCTCGGGGCTCCTCTGTCATCAGCTCTGACGGTCGAGTACCTGGAGTCCGGTCAAATACGCCTGGACGGACAGCGTTGGCGCTGGGAGAAGGGTGGATGGCAACCGGTCGCACAAACGGCCAGCTACCGTTTGCTAGCCGATATCAATGAGTTGGATTCTGAGGTCATCAATGGAAAAACGCTGATTGAGCGTCTGCCCTCGGAGAAAGTTCTAGCGCTGGATATCTGGCCTTCCTATCAGCGGGACCCTGCACAGAATTTACTGGCTGAGAGTTCTGAAGTATCGAATATCAATTAATAGCCTAAGTAATAGAAAGGAAATTCAATTTATGCTCAGCTTAAACCTAGATAAGAAAGTACTTGCGAAACAAATTTCGCTAATATCGGCAAGTCTGTTATACGCTTCCGGAGCCTACTCTACGGCGGAAGGAGCGGAAAAGGAGAGTTCTTCCGAAATAGAAATGGAAGTCGTTGAAGTTACTGCCCGGCTTACAAAAGAGAAAGCCAAGGATGTTCCCTTCAGCTTGAGTGTTGTTAGCGAAGAGGATTTGAAAAACCGATTGCTGCTCAATTTTGAAGATGCATTACGCAGTGCACCTGGAGTAGATGTTTATTCTTCCAGTGGTGCGGTGGATGCAAATATCCGTATTCGCGGGGTTGGTTCACTGACTCAGGTAAATAAGGATGATGGCTCCGTTGTAGTGAACCTTGATGGCGTATCTATGCCTGCGGGAAATGTGTCCCTTGGGACCCTTGATATCGAAAGACTGGAAATATTAAAGGGTTCTCAAGGGACCTTATTCGGGCGCAACAGTGAAGCTGGCGCTATTAATATTACCACTAACAAGCCAACCGAAGAGTTTGAAGCTTACGGACGTGTAGAGCTCGGAGAGGATAACCAGAGTTTATATCAAACGGTTATCAGCGGCCCATTCTCTGAATCACTCCGTGGCCGAGTAGCCATCCGACATATCAGTGAGGACCATTGGGTTGAGAATACGACTAACGGCGATCCAATGACTGAACCCAAAGACCTGGCTTTCAGAGGTAGCCTGGAATGGGATTTAGGTGCGAAAACATCAGCCTTATTTATTGCTGAGAAGCAACAACAGGAAGGCTTTCTAAACCTTCAGTTATTACAACCTTTCGGTGATGACCCTGGCAGTGAACACACACCAGGAGCTTTTGACGATAATGAAAAAACCGTTGAGCGATTTTCCACTGAAATCAATCACCAATGGGCTAATACTCAACTGACTTCTATCACTGCATTGGTCAACACGGATTTTAGTTACCTAACCGGTTTTGACCAAGAGACTGCCCAAGCAGTGTTCAATTTCCCAATGGAGTATCTTCGTGGCGATAGCCAGGACGAGCAGACCATCAGCCAGGATCTACGCTTGTCCTCATTGCCTGAGGCATCTACATTCTGGGTGATTGGACTCAATCTACAAGAAGGTGAAAGAAGTTTTGACTCAATTGATTTGGTGTCCTTCGCCAATCAATACCGGGATTACGATACTGATAGCCAGGCTATTTACGGTGAGACTACATTACCTGTAACTGACTCCCTGAATTTTACAGCTGGATTACGTTACACCCAAGAGAGTAAGTTGTACGCCGGTGAGTATTCCAGCTACGGTACGGATGGCAATCTCTACGTTTCTCAAGATCAAAGAGATTTGGACGATAGTTATACAACTGGCCGATTGGCTCTTGGTTATTCGCTGTCCAATTCTACAAATATCTATGCAGTTGCCGCACGAGGCTATAAATCCGGTGGGTTCAATGACTTTGCTTTGCAGTCTGCCGATAGCGTTGCTTACAAGCCCGCAACTGTCGACACCTTCGAGCTAGGCATTAAAAATGAGTCAGACAGTCTGAATATCAGTGGTGCTGTATTCTTTAGCTCAGTGGAAGATGATCATTTGTTAGGCTTTGATTTTGCTTCCTATTCCTCTGCTGCAGTAAATGCAGATACGGAGACATTTGGTGCAGAGCTTGAGGCCGATTGGTTTATTACCGAGCAGTTTAGTATTGCCGGTGGCTTGAGCTTCCTGGATACGGAAATTACAAAAGATGTGTATGGTGTTTCCGGCGGTGACGTTTTGGCGGGTAATGAAGTGCCTGACGTACCCAGCTGGAGTGCTAGCCTGGCATTGAATTACTACCAGCCTCTGCCAGACTTTATGGGGTTAAGCGCACCGGCTCTCAATACTAACCTGACTGTACGCCATGTAGATGAGCGCCCGGCAGATGCACAAAACCACTTTAACCTGGATGCTTACAGCAAGGTGGACCTTCGTGTAGCACTGCAAACGGACTCTATGGAGCTTTATCTGTTTGCTGACAATCTGCTTGATGAGCAGTATCAGTTATATGGCTACACCAATGCGATATTTGCCCCTGATGCCAGAATAGGGGCGCCGGCAAAAGGACGTCGTGCGGGAGTTGGAGTTCTATACCGTCTGTAATGAGATTTCGACAGTTTAGTTAACGACTGTTTTATCTATCTGAGTGGATCAATCTCTGTAGAGATTGATCCACTAAATAGCTCACAGGCTCCTTAGCTTGCTGGGTTGATTGTACTCCCATGCAATAGAGTCGGGTCTAAATTTTCTCTCAGTCCACTAACCTCTATACCCGTAACTTTGGTTGTAGGCCCGGGTTTGATATTAAATGTGGAATCTTTATCGATTAAACGTTGTACAGTTTTCCAGTCCTGTTCACTGACTTCCATGTGCACTTTACTCAGGCCAGTAGCACCATTTTTATGGTTTGTTTCTTGAGGGTACTGAGGTGGGTTATATGGACTTACAATAAATGGCAGTCGCTCAGAGCGAGGATAAAAAAAGCGGAAGCTGGTTTTTTGTCCGTTTGGCTTGGTTCGTTGCCAGGGAATCACTCGCCCGGTTTGAACACCCTCACGCTTCATCGCTGAAAGATCATTATCAAAATCGTCACTGACTAAGGCAACATCACAAAAACCTTCCCCTTCTTGCGACCAACGTATCATCCTACGTCCTGCGCCCCGGCCGGCAAAGAGATCAATAATCCATTTGAAGTATTGAGCATTGGATGGTGATGTCAATAACTCAATAATAGCCCCTTCACTAAACCAAATATGGGCGTGCTGGGCGTTCTTTTCTTTTGTGGCGTAATCCACAGAAAAACCGAGCTGACGAAAATCTTGTACAGCTTGATGAATATCCTCCACCCAGAGTAAAACGTGGCTACAGCGTGTTCTCATAAGAGTGCCTTTTGTCTAAAATAGTGTTGTTTGTTTGGTTTTTATTTTTTAGGCGGCAGTTGTTAGTTAATCATTTCTTGTGGTTGATTTAACCATACCAGAAATTACGATAAGGGTGATTTAACTTTTGCCGAAATTTTAATAATTATGAAAGTAATATAATCTACTTGGTGATTCTTTCAGAAATTGTATGGGCCGCTAAACAGTGTAGGGATCAACGGCCCGTACTGCGAATCGGGTATCTATTTCTAAAAAACACAAAAGATTGGTGTGACTTGGATCGGGCAGAAATTATTCTGAAACCTCAGGTTTCATCCCCACGCAATATTTGGCGGGAACCTCATCTAAGCTAAATGCCTTCATCAGTTTTCTGCTTGCTCCCACATAGGACTCTGCCGTTGCACCTGACCAGTAACCCGTATCACAACTCAGGGAAACACAATCGCCTCCAAAAGTTACAAAAGACTTATCCCGTACAATCTTGCATGTGCATATGGCTTTAAGTGGATTCATCGGGTCGACAATGCAGGGTTGATCCAGGCAATCAGTCCACGGTTTACCTTCGGGGCAGGAAAGTACAGGCTTGGTGGAAGCCTGCGCGAAAGAAAATGTCGATAAGGCTTTTTTGACGTCGTTTGAGTCAGTCTCAGGAGTCCGGTTTTTACATTCAGAAAACCCGAAGTTCAACCCCTTATTAACGTCACATCTGCAAATTGCATTTGAATCTGGATTACTGGGATCTGGAATGCATGGGGCAGATGTGCATAGAACATACTCATTATTACAAATGATGCCCTCACTATTCTTGATTGAGTTATGACTATTCTCTTCTGCTGCCGTTTTAGCTCCCATAAAAGCAAGGGAAATCAAAATTATTGTGAATAGAAGTGACAGTTTCATCATGAGCAGCTCTTTAATACGTTAATCGCCAAAATAGAATGTAAGCTGATATTTCTCAGATGAAGACGATTGAAGTGTCGTTTTTTCGATTGGACTTGACTTCATCCCCCTCGATATCTCATGGACTATCAGCCCGTTTACGGTGCCTCTGTTCTATTCGACAAGGGATCTTTGGAGTTAAAAGATACACTGGGGCCGCCGTGGGAGTATGGTTGGGAGGCTGAAGGTTTTAGCGGTAAAATTTGGGATCGAGCCCTGGCTCCATCCTTGGGGCCACAAAAGAAGTGGGTAGCGGATAGGTCAATGACATATAGATAAAATTTAAGTTAGCTTGCGGTGGTTTTGGCCAATTTCAATAGTCCAGCTTTCAGAGACACCGGAGGCTTCAGCGAACTGCTCCCAATTTGCTACCGCACTTGCGACCTGATCAATTATCTCCATTGGGCGCTTAATACTGATGGATTCCCCTAATGTTATTAAGTCATCTAAATTGAAGTGATCACGCTTTCCGTTAATACTTATCTGGTGTTGACTTGTCCAAGCTCCGCCAGGATTGTGGGCATAAGTCAGGTCAAAGGCTGGTGAAAGAGACCATTCTCCGGCTGGGTCCATAAGAAATGCAATATTCTTTGTATGATCATCTTGATTCCTGGCCAATACGTTGAAGACCATACGGCGATATTGCTGAACGGCTTCATTTTTAGGCAGATATAGTTCACGCATTATGCTGAATACTTGCTCATAGGAGTGTGCGCCTGCCATGTTGAAATCCAAGTGCGCAATACCACATAGAGACTGCATATGAAGCTTTTGCCCGTTTACCCGATCAAAGCGCCGCGTCATAAAATGCGCTCGGCCATTTTCCTCCAGTAGCCCGCACTCCGCCATATTGATACCCGCTTCGCGAGCCATATGATAATAGGCGTATTCAACCCGCCCATAGCCATCGCTTGCCCTGAATTCAAGATCTCCCGCGCCGTCAAATTTTAAAAGCCAGTAGTCATAGCCTTTAGGGGCGGGGACCTGACCAGAGCGAATATCCCCCTTATCATTCATGGCAATAACTGCTTTTGCTCGAGCGCCTCCGGCACTGGTGCCAACGCGCAAAATGTCCAGCAAGGAGCCTGATTTTTCAGTATCACTATGTCCAAATTGCGTATTGAGATCCGTCTGCCTATTGGTAATTGCGGCAGCTAGATTGACTAATTCTTCAACGTTCAGGTCGACAGAGTCTTTGAAGGTGCCGTCCACCGCCGGTTGAAATTCAAGCGCTCCCATGCCACGAGTACCGGTGTAACAGAGTCGCTCAATAGGGTTGAAGCTCTCTGGAGTTCGCCCTTGGCGTGCGAGCCAGGCATCAATCACCGCATTGCCGAACTTGTCAGGCAGGCAATCGGCGAGGAGTCCCGGTAATCCTTTAAATGTTTCCCGACCGAGGCCGCGAAATGTATATGGCACATTTGAAGCTTCAATAGGCATGGTTATCGGAGCTATATCCAGCCCCCGACGCAAGAACTCCGGTGCATACTCGAATGAACCATAACCACTGTCACCCCAGTGGACAGCGCCTACCAACTCGCCCCACAAGTGAACTGTTGCGGCATTTGTCTGGTTTACCATTCCGGCTTGCTCCTTTTCTTATTGCTGTTCAAGGGCAGGGTATCGCGCTGATTCTGTGAGCTGCGGCTGGCTCTCTGCCGCTGTTTACCTTGAGTAGCAATTTGCATCGGACTTACTGCCGGTTCAGGTAAGAAGCTATCCAATGAATCAAGTTGGCGAAGTACTCTCAGCGCAGCAACAAGGCTATCAAGCCTGCCACGACCAGCCTCCAGCCCTTTAATGGTGGAGGTGGATAGGCCTGCACGCTCAGCCATGTCATCCTGAGTAAGGTTCATTCGTAAGCGGTAGTTTTTGAGACGATTGCCCAGCGACTCAAGTATTTGCTTATCTGATTGACCGTGAAATCCCATAATAGTTGCCTTTCCACCCTTTGATTAGGTTTTATCGAGCTAAAGGGTGCTTTTTGAGCTATTATAGTCTACAAAGGTTAAAAGTGTTAATAGTTGGAGTTGCAGCTATTAATGCTTAAATTGATCGTTTACAGGTGTTATTCAGGCTATTATTTGTATTAATCCTATTATTTATGGAGGCCGCCTCTACCGGAAGCTCAACTTCTGCTGGCGATAAGAGAAACACCTGTTCTACATAAGATTTGATGCCATAGGCGGGCGACTACTTTCCTCGGGGATGATTAGGCTCCACTGCTGCTATTAGATTTCTTGCCGTTGCCAAATGGGAACAACTAAGAGGTTTCTATGGAGATTTACATTAGCTACTGCCATGAACAGTGGCCGCAAATTAACTAGAAGCAAATTGTTTCCCTATATTGTTCTATGGGTAAACCAACAGTAGCTGACCGTTACAAAATTTATCCCTGTTAACTCCTAGTTAATAGGAAAGCTTATTTATAAGCTTACTTGTAGTTTGTGGGGGAAGTTTGGTTGTGATTAAATTTTTATAAGCCTGAATACCAGTTTTAGTATAGAGAGTCTCAGCTCTTCTAAATCTTATATCTTCTGCTATTTACGTTGTCTTAGATTCTTAGTAAATGGACTATCGTACAAAAAAGATCGGGATAGCTCGTATTGTGACTCCATATTGGACTTTCGAGTGAAAAAAGCCTTTACTAAGCCCCTTGTATAAGCAGGTATTGAGTTAATTGGATTCGCAGCCTAGTTTCACTGGTGCGCATTCATATCGTATTTGAAAGCCACTCTAAGTATTGTAGAAAAGTAGATAATGAAGAAAAAGATTGATGCGGCTATATCAATAGTTTTAGTGATTTGTTCATTCTTGGCCGCAGGCAAGGTTTGGGCAAGAGAAGAAGTTGCTACATCTCCCATACCAGATTGGGTAACAAAGGTAGTAGTTCCTGAAGTAAAAGAGCGGCCGATCGATAAAATCCAGGATGGGGTTCATTATCTTCTTCTGGACTCGCAGATCAAAGCGGGGGATAAGTCAGAATTTGAATACTTCTTTCGAATGGCTGAATACATTATTAACCCAGAGGGGGTTGATGAAAGCTCACAGATAAGTATTGATTATGACCCAGAGTATCAAAAGGTTACATTACATACTCTTAATGTGATCCGCGATGGACAGGTTTTAAATAAACTCAATACTGCGCGAATAGATCATATTCGGCGCGAAGAGGAGATGGATGAGTCAGTCTACCATGGTCAATTAACACTCAATATTTTGTTAGACGATATCAGGGTGGGTGATGTTGTAGAGTATAGCTACACTCGCTCAGGGGTGAACCCTGTTTATCACGGGATATTTGCATATAACTCTAGTCTGAATTGGTCTGTCCCACTTGAGAGACTCTATTTGCGTATATTGTGGGAGAAGCAAACACCTCTCTATAGTTCAATTTTAAATAGCGATTTAGAACTCAAACAAAAAGATCTGGGGGGTGCCAGAGAGTATATCATCGAGGACAATAAACTTGATCCACTTAAATCTGACGATGGGACTCCTTCCTGGTTTAGTCCTTGGGGCGCTATTTACTTTAGTGAACTGGCAACCTGGGAAGATGTTGGTGTCTGGGGATTAGGGTTATATCAAGGAGTTTTTAATGTTGATGCGGAGATAGCCAAATTAGTCGCTGACATCAAGTTAAATCACAAAGATAAGAGTTCTCAAATCTCTGCCGCACTTCGGTTTGTCCAGGGGGAGATACGTTACTTAGGGATAGAGTTGGGGGAAAACTCACACAAGCCCAGACCAGCCAGCACGACTTTGCGGTATAGATATGGAGATTGTAAAGATAAAACCGTACTGTTTCTAACTCTATTGAAAGAACTTGGAGTTGTTGGCTACCCGGCTCTAGTCAATACCGAAACAAGACTTAAAGATAGAATCCCCAGCGTAAGGTCATTTGACCATGTTATCAGCTATTTTGAATTTGAAGACAAAGAGTATTGGGTAGATCCAACGCGTAGCTATCAGCATGGTGACTTGAGCAGTATTTTTCAGCCAGATTATGGAAAAGCACTAATACTCAGGCCGGGCATTGATGACTTGGTAAATATGGAGCCAGATGTCGCAAAGTATGGAGTATTTGTAAAAGATGAGTTCACAGTACTGGATGACGGCCCTGCAACCTTTACAACCACTACTGTAAATTATGGTAAGGACGCTGAAAGGCAGAGACAGCGTTTAGCTAGCAATGGGCGAGATCAAATACAGACAGAATACTTGGAGTTCTTTGAGGATTATTATTCCGGGATTGAAGTCGCTGCTCTAATTGAGCTCGAAGATAACCCAGAGCGAAATATATTCACCTCTCATGAGCAATATAAGCTGGAAAATTTCTGGGAAGATAAACCAGATAGAAAGCGCCAGGAGGTTGATTTTTATGCAAACATTGTTAGCCCATGGGTATCTGAGCCGGATGATCAGGATAGGCACCATCCCTTGGCTTTATCGTATCCAGAGCATATAGAGCAGGTTATTGAAATTCACTTCGAAGGAGACGATTGGTTTTTTGATAGTGAGTATTTTGAGGAAGATAACAGCTTTTTCTATTTCAAAAATGAGGTTTCCTATCAGGAAACCAGTAAGACACTTTCACTGAAATACATATACCGCAGTAAAGTTGATCATGTTAAGCCGAGTGAATATCAAGCCTACGTAGAAGCTATTAACAAACTCAAGAATCAACTGAGTTACGGTATCTATCAGTCTTATGCAAATACCTCAGGAGATACTGAGAGTGGTTTCTTATCACAGTTATCGCTCGCCACGTATATCTATATCTATGCCGCCATGTATGTCTTCCTGGTCTTTATGTGGCGCTTTGATAGATGGAAGAACCCTGTAAAGGAAGATACGATTTTTTACCCTGTCTCCCTGGGTAAGCTGACGGCGATGTGGGTTTTTACATTCGGAATTTTTGGTGTTTATTGGTTTTATAGAAACTTCAAATATATCCGGGAGCAGGAACGTAGTGCGATCATGCCGCTCGCTAGAGGTATTTTTAACAAGTTCTGGTACTTCCCCCTTTGGAATAAACTCCGTGAAGATAGTGAAAATCGATATGGTAAATCATATTTGCCAAACAAAGGATTTGCAGTTGTATTGGCCATTACCTTTTTGATCTCACCAGTCTTGGGTAGATATACGGGCTACCCCCTGGTGTTCCAGCTTCTAACCGTGCTAACAGTATTGCCATTGGCAAACTATTTACTGTTTGTGAATGGTGATAAGTCACCAGCGGTAATTGAGGGTTCCAAATGGCATGCTAGGCATGCTTTGTTAGTGGTGTTGAGCTTGCCGGTGTGTGGGCTGGTGGTCGGTGGAGAGTTTGGTATTTTAGCTAGCGACAAGGTTGTTGAAGGAAGTGAGATATCAGATAGGGACCTCAAGTTTATGCAGAGAAAGGGGATCCTAAAGGCTACTGATGAGGTAGCATATTTCTATAGTGACGCGCTTCTATTCGTGAGTGAAGATGGCAATGGTTTTACACAACGCCATGTATTTTCCTATTGGAAAGATGGGGATATTTTGGAAAAGGAAATGGCATCTTACGAGGATATTGAGGATCTACAGGTAGACTGGTCCAGTTCTTTAGGCGATACCACTACGGTAACGGTTGTCAGAAAAGATGGTAGTGATTTTATACTTTATGTTTCCAATCTTGGGGGGAAGGATAAGGTGTTTATATCCTCCCTTAAAGAGCGATTGAAAGCTGTTCTATAGGTAGGTTGGGAGCTGCTGGAGCTTAAATTTATAAAATTGCTCCAGCTGTCCTACCTTGAATTTTTTAGACTTGGGATAAGGTAAAATTCATAAATACCTCTTGTACTTTTTCAGTCTTCAGGTTTCATACCTAAAGACTGAAAAAGCCTCTGATGTTGTTCAGGTTCCATTTCTTCAAACTTATGGTGCTATGCGAGCGTTGAGGCTTCATCAATCCCTTCGGCTCTAATGATTTCTACCCATTGGCTCTTTGTGACCATTATTCAATAGAGAGTTGTCCGCTTTCTTTCCCACGCACCCAGCTTGCTGCCAGTAAAAATTGCTGATAGATTCTAAATGTGATCACATTTCAGCTGGGCAAAAATGTAAATAAGTTAAAGGGAAGGGATAGTTTATGGTGAGTCCGATTGTAAGGGCCGGGGTGGAGCAGAGTAATGAAGTCGCAGGACTGGTAACAAAATTGCTGCAAGCCCTTGTCGGTCATAAGCGCAACATCGATCCAGAGGTGATGGCAGTAACGGCTAAGAAGCTGTTATCACAAGATAATGGATTCCATGCTTTCCTATATCATGTCGATGGAGCTCCTGTATTACCCTATCCAGATCTGCCGCTATTTATGCCGGAGGCAACTACGGGGTAATCGAGGAGCTGTATGTTGAACCAGGGTTCCGCTCGCAGTTTATTGGCAAGGCTCTTTTGGCTGAGGCGATCAGCTTTGCGAAGGAGGAGGGCTGGCCACGGTTGGAAGTTAGTACTCCAGAAAGAGAAAACTGGCAACGAACAATTGATTTTTACCTCCGAGAAGGTTTCCTCGAGAATTCGGTCGGGGAGAGGTTGAAGCTGGAGCTGTAGCTCTTAACCTGAAAAGGAACAGGCCGCTTTGGAAAATGAAAGTCGTATTGGTTGAGTTTGATCTGACAGGGTAATTCAAAAAGTAGCGCTGTCTGCCAGATCAAGCTTGAGCCAAAGGGCTCAGTTGTATTAGTTCAGACCAAATCTGACACATCCTCTTGAAAAAGAGGGGTTTACCGGTTTTGATGAAGGTGCCTAAACCTAAAAACAAAACCAAGGATAAACCCCATGATCCATACTAATGATCGTATCATCAAACACAAGACCGGATTGCTCAATCTTGCAGAAGAGCTTGGCAACATCTCAAAAGCTTGCAAGATGCTTGGTGTATCGAGAGACACTTTCTATCGGTACAAGGAAGCTGCTTCAAGTGGCGGTGTGGACGCCCTTCTTGAAAAGAGTCGACGGGTGCCTAACCACAAGAACCGTGTTGACACAGCAATTGAAGAGGCCGTGTTGACTTATGCCCTCCAAGAGCCTGCCCATGGACAGGTTCGAGTCTCCAATGAGCTACGTAAACGTGGCGTATTCGTGTCCCCTAGTGGTGTTCGGAGTATCTGGTTACGGAACGACCTGGCTAACTTCAAGTTACGATTAAAAGCACTTGAAGCCAAGGTGGCTAAGGAGGGGCTAATCCTCACGGAGTCGCAGGTTCAGGCCTTGGAAAGAAAGCGACATGATGATGAAGCCTGCGGGGAAATTGATACTCAACACCCCGGCTATCTAGGTTCTCAGGACACCTTCTATGTAGGAACATTTAAGGGGGTTGGGCGTGTTTACCAACAAACCTATGTCGACACCTATGCAAAGGTAGCCCATTGCAAGTTGTACACCACTAAGACGCCAATCACAGCAGCAGATCTTCTGAATGATCGTGTATTACCGTTTTACGCCATGCATGATCTGCCGGTGTTGCGTATTTTGACTGACCGCGGTACTGAATATTGCGGCAAGCTGGAGCAGCATGATTATCAGTTGTACTTGAATATCAACGAGATAGAACATACCAAGACAAAAGCCAGGCACCCACAAACAAATGGTATCTGTGAGCGCTTCCATAAAACTATATTACAAGAGTTCTACCAGCCATCGTTACGACGAAAGATCTATGGATCAATAGAAGAGCTACAAAAGGATCTGGACGAATGGCTCGTATATTACAATAATGATCGAACTCATCAGGGTAAAAAGTGTTGTGGTCGCACACCGATGGTAACCCTTGAAGAGGGTAAAAGTATCTGGAAGGAGAAACTCGTAAACTGAATTTGACCTGACAGAGTACCTTCTGAAAAACCGGTAACTGTCAGATCAAGTCTGAACTACTACAGCTCAGTGGTGTGTCAAACCAGAGCTGCGACTAGCCTCAAACAAAAACCATGACCGCTTTTCTGCCTGATCAATATACTCTTCCAGCAAGCTTGCGGTAGCAATATCTCTATGCTCATTACAAAGTTCGTGGACTTTACGCATACTTGAGATCATTTCCCGGTTATCTTCGCCTAGCTCTAACAACATATCTTGCGGATCTACATACTCGGCATCATTGTCTGAAGATCGTTGTAGCTTGGCGATATGGCCAATGGAGCGAAGCGTAGTGCCTCCTAGTTTGCGCACGCGCTCCGCCAGGGCATCGGTCATCTCGAATACTTCATCGGCTTGATCATCGAAAAGCAAATGATAGTCCCTGAAGTGGGGGCCGCTAACATGCCAGTGAAAGTTCTTTGTCTTCATATATAGGCTGAAAGTATCTGCCAGCAGGGTATTAACGGCAATAGTAATGCTGGCCCTCGCACTCTCACTTAAATCAGAAGGGGCGGCTAGCCTGGATTGTGTGCCTACCGCTTCTCCAGTTGCTTTTCTCATATCAAACCTCACAAGTTATGACAAAGGGACAGGTGTGGCAGTCGGTGTCTCCATGGCACTAGATTAGACACCTATATGGCGACTAGCCATTCACAAAGGGTTGGAAGCCAGAGAGAACCAGCACATTATTTTTCCATCAGTCTTATACTGGTTGATATATCTCAAGCGTATATGGAGGAGTCTGTTTGAGATATAAAGCGGCTCAATCTGATTTGTTAAAAGGCTCTTAGGATAGGTAATGCAGCTACGGAGAATTGCTGAGTGTTCAATAGCTTCAAAAAGGAAGAGTTGTCTAGAAAGTTGTGTAATCTTTTAACGGATGCATATCTAAAAGTAAAAGACCTTGGTTATGATGAGATAGTTACTGAGTTTGATAAGGTTGAAAGCATACACTACCCGCTTATTCAAGAATATCCAGATTTAGTGCTTGAAACAAAGCGGCGTATTGCTGAGCAGAAATTTTTATTGCTCTCTGAGAGAGGCTTATCTTTTGAAGTTATTCAAGGTCTTCACAAGGATGTGCACGACTTGGGGTATTTAAACATTGATAGCGAAGATACTCTGGAAACAATTTTTTGTCGGCACTGCTTAAACCACCAAAAGTATGCTCTTGCCATTGAAGTTGCTACTGCTCTTAAAAAGAGTGTCCTTTCTGAGCTCGATACTTCTCGGGGCAACAAAGAGGCCTATGCCTATAAAGCTATAGCCAGGTGTGATCGTTTAATTTCACTGGCGAAAGAACACCTATAAAGGCCGAGATATAGCAGCTATACAACTCGGAGAAATTAGATTTGCTGCTGATTTATCAAACGGTGAATGGTTAGCTCAAGTAAGAGGCTGATAACTAGCGCCGATTAAAGTAGTAGATTTTTTCTTTTCTTTCATACTCGCAAGAGCGCCCAGCCCTCATTGAATCAACTTACCAGTCATCAAAAGTCATAGTTAAATAAAATATTTTTGATGTGATATAACATTGCTTTATGTTTGAGGGATAAGGCCGTATTTTTTGTCATAAGTGATCTGTTAATCCTCTTTGGTTGTATCTCCCGTGAACCATTCCACACTTTTTTGCGGAAAAATATTTATTACTTAAGTTTTTTGTAGAGATTTAAAACTTGTCATCGCAGTCCACATGAGTTTCGAGATCTCCATTGAGGACAACAATTTCCAAGTCGTTATACATTTGTACCAAGCTGAAACAATGGTACCAATTTCGCTCAAGCTAACTAAATGATCCTAAATTCAGCAGTTTTTGGGCTTTCCCTTCATAGAATTTATTTAGCCAAAGCGGGGCGGTTTAGGAGTAACCGATATCGAATAATTTTTTGGTATTGGAATAAATATAACTTCGGAGAAACCACAATAATGAAATTATCTTTAAAATTTCTTTTACAAAAGACGGCTTTAGCAAGTGCATTCTCATTGCTATGCACTGCGCCTTTTGGTGCCTATGCGGAAGAAGCGGATAACACGCTGCTAACTGATCGCATCATCGTTAAGTACAAAGAAAGCGCTAAAATTGGACGGGCCGCTACTATGGCTCAGGAAACTGTGGAAAAAGCTTCCCGTCGCGCCGGCCATAAAATGCACCATCTGCGCCGCATAGCTACTGGCGCTCAGGTAATGCGCCTGGAAGGTCGAAAAAATAGAGCTGAAGTAAATGCAATTATCGATCGCCTGAGGCAAGACCCGGATGTGGAGTACGCAGAACCAGATCTGATCTTGAAAGCAGTGGCTGTACCTAATGACCCAAGTTACCTCAATCAGTGGCACTACTATGAATCTACCGGTGGCTTGAACCTTCCATCAGCCTGGGATACCACTGCGGGTAATGGGGCTGTGGTCGCGGTACTCGATACTGGTTATCGACCCCATGCAGACCTGGCAGCCAACATTTTGCCGGGCTACGACATGATCGACGATACCTTCGTTTCCGTAGATGGCGATGGTCGCGATAGCGATGCCACCGATCCGGGTGATTGGTATAGCTCTGGTACTTGTGGAGATAGCTCCTCAAGCAACAGTAGCTGGCACGGTACCCATGTTGCCGGCACTATCGCTGGCGTTACCAACAATAATCTTGGTATCGCAGGTGTTGCCTATGAGGCCAAGATTGTTCCTGTCCGTGTGCTCGGCCGTTGTGGTGGCTATACGTCAGATATTGCTGACGGCATCATTTGGGGTGCTGGTGGTTCTGTCAGTGGACTGCCAGCCAATGCGAATCCCGCCGACGTACTCAATCTCAGCCTTGGCGGCAGCGGAAGCTGTGGTACTACTACACAAAATGCCATCGATACTGCTCGCAGTCTCGGTGCGACGGTTGTTGTAGCTGCTGGCAATAGCAATGCTAATGCAAGCCAATTTACTCCTGCCAGTTGTGATGGGGTGATCTCAGTGGCTGCGACTAATCGCAGTGGCGGTCGTGCTTACTACTCTAACTACGGCAATGTAGTAGATGTTGCAGCGCCGGGCGGAGCACAGAGCTTCGCCAATGACTCCGACGGCGTCCTCTCTACCTATAACAATGGTGCTACTGACCCAGGCAGTGATAGTTACTATTACATCCAGGGCACCAGTATGGCGGCGCCTCATGTGGCCGGTGCCGCAGCATTGCTCTACTCTGTAGACCCTACCTTGACCCCAGATGAAGTTGAATCAATCCTCACCAGTACCGCACGGAGCTTCCCGGCTTCTTGCAGCAGCTGTGGCTCAGGTATTGTCGATGCAGCAGCGGCCGTAGCCTCGGCCAATGGTGGCGGCGGTGGTGGCGGTAACGACGGCGGTGAACTTGAAAATGGTGTTGCTGAGACTGGTATCGAGGGTAACAGTGGTGATGAAATTAACTTCACCCTAGAAGTGCCTAACAACGCTACAGACTTGTCTTTTGTAATGTCCGGTGGAAGCGGCGATGCTGACCTCTACGTTCGACATGGCAGCGCCCCCACAACCAGTACCTATGACTGCCGCCCCTATACTTCAGGCAATAATGAAACCTGTGATATTGCTAACGTACAGAGAGGAACCTATCACGTCATGGTACGTGGGTATAGCTCCTTCTCTAACGTTAGCCTCGTAGGCAGCTACACCGCAGGTGGTGGCGGCGGTGGCGGTAGTGACAGCTGGGAAGAGACAAATCTTAGTGGTTCCCGCAACGGCTGGCAGCATTTCACTATTGAGGTTGATAGCGGAGCTTCAACGCTGAGCGCCGTAATGTCTGGTGGCAGTGGGGATGCAGATCTCTACGTCCGTTTCGGCCAAGAGCCCACCCGCACAGCCTACGATTGTCGCCCTTACGAGTGGGGTAATGATGAAAGCTGCAGCATCAGCAATCCAGACGCAGGTACCTGGTATATCAGTATCCGCGGTTACTCTGACTACTCTGGCGTTTCTCTGAGTGCTAGTACTGAGTAAATGGGCCAACTCCCACTCCACAGGTTCCTGTGGGGTGGGTAGATAGCTGTTCTACTCAAATAATGCCAGTCAGTTAAGCTGACTGGCATTTTCATTTAACACGTTGATCTCCGCAGAATCCTTTCCCAGTTATATTGCCGGCAATATCACCAATTCTGTGATGATCATTTCCACTGCTCGATTAAAGCTCGTTTTATCAGAGTGGATTAACTTCAAGCTCCAGCCTTTTCTTTAAAGTTGATAAATTTCGAAAAGTATTTTGCAGCCTTTCTGTGCACAGTGATTGGAAAGCCCTTAGTTATCTCTATATCGGTGCAAAGACAGATAAATAAGTTTGTTTAGGTGGAGGCTGTCACAAGAATAGAAAGAGGCCGGCAATCACCTAAGAAGGATACATCGGTTGCCACTACTATCCCTGTGGGCAAAATTGAAACACTGGTACTAATTTTGTCTCAATATCCAGCCATGACTTGCTCAGGCATATATCTTGCGTAAAGCCTAACGTGCCCTGTCACAACAGGGACAGTGGTACTAATGGTTAGGATGTTACACCCCGTCGGCTAAATCATCATGGAGAGATAACAATAATGAAGTCACTGTTGAAAAAATCCACTCTAGCAGGTGTGTTTTCACTTCTATGTACAGGCTCCTTCGCCACCCAAATGGATAACCTAAGTAGTTCCCCAACAACTGACCGGATCATTGTGAAATACAAGCAGGATTCCACGATCGGACGGTCAACGAGCATGACTCAGGAAACTGTGGAGAAAGCCTCTCGCCGTGCGGGCCACAACTTGCGCCACTTGCGGCGCATGGCGACGGGTGCACAAGTCATGCACCTGGGGAGCCGAAAAAGCCAAGCCGAGATCAACCTGATAATCAACCGCCTAAAACAAGACCCCAATATTGAGTACGCTGAGCCCGACTTGATGATGCACCCTATGGCGGTCCCAAATGACCCCAGCTATTACGACCAGTGGCACTACTTTGAAGCTGATGGCGGACTGAATTTGCCCGCAGCCTGGGATATAACTCAGGGGGAGGGCGTGGTAGTAGCAGTTATTGATACCGGTTATCTCGCTCACTCAGACCTCATGGACAACTTGCTGCCTGGTTACGACATGATTTCGGATTCCGATATCGCTGTAGATGGGGATGGCCGTGATAGTGATGCCAGTGATCCCGGGGATTGGTATACCGATAGTTACTGCGGAAACCCACTGTATCCTGAGTTTGATAGCAGCTGGCACGGCACTCATGTGGCCGGCACCATTGCTGCCGTCACCAACAACAATATGGGTATCGCTGGGATAGCCCATAAAGCAAAAGTGCTCCCCGTTCGAGTACTCGGCCGCTGCGGCGGTTACACTTCTGATATTGCCGATGGCATTGTGTGGAGTGCTGGCGGCTCGGTTAGTGGTGCACCAGCCAATGAAACTCCGGCCCAAGTACTGAACTTGAGCCTGGGGGGCTTTGGCCTCTGTGGAAGCACAACTCAAAGTGCCATCAATACAGCCCGTAGCCTGGGCGCCACCGTTGTTGTTGCTGCGGGTAACTCTGGGCGGAATGCCTTCTGGTTTTCGCCAGCTAACTGTTCAGGAGTTATTACAGTATCCGCAACCAACCGCTCCGGTGGGCTTGCTTACTACTCCAACTACGGCAATGTGGTCGATGTCGCCGCCCCCGGAGGTGAAACTAATTCGGTGGAATCCGATGGCGTTCTCTCTACATTAAACAGCGGTGCGCGAACTCCCGGTAGTGATAGCTTCGCTTACTACGCCGGCACCAGCATGGCCGCTCCACATGTTGCCGGTACAGCCGCACTTATCTATTCAGTCAAGCCCGATGTTACACCAGATGAGGTTGAATCCATTCTCACCAGTACAGCCCGAAGTTTTACAGGCTCATGTCGGCGCTGTGGATCAGGGATTGTTGATGCGGCGGCAGCCGTTGAGGCCGCTATAGAGGATTGAATTGTAGATAGGAGTAAGTTTGATAAAAGACCGGCACTTTGCCGGTCTTTTACACTTTTCCACTAAAGGATCTAGCCAAGTACAGGGGTGAGGTTAATATTCATCCTTGTTCCCATGCGGGAAATGGATCATTCAATGTCGCCCAGTATTCTTTGCCTTGTAGCACTTCGTCCTCGCTTAGCAGGCAATCATCAAGCGCTTTTGTCATGCTGATTTGATTCAAGCTCTGGCCAATAAAGACTAGTTCTTGCCGCATATCACCAAAGGGTTCTACCCATTGCTTTTTAATGGAGCTGCGATAATTCTCGTCAGTGGGCCAGTTTTCTTTGGGTATAGCCTTCCAGAACATCCCAGCGAAACCATAGTGGGCAATGCCTCCCGCTTGACTCCATTCGCCTGCAAACTCAGGACGGGACGCCAGCCAAAAATACCCTTTGGAACGAATTAACTTGCCGTGCCTCTCAGTATTGTGCAGAAATTGATGAAATTTTTCTGGATGGAAGGGTCTACGTGCTTCGTAGCTGAAACTGCTAATGCCATACTCTTCAGTTTCAGGAACATGCTCACCTCGCATCTCTTTAAGCCAACCAGGTGCTTGCTGCGCGCGCTCGAAGTCAAATAAGCCGGTACTTAGAACCTCGTCAATATTGACTTGCCCTTGAGAGATCGGAACTATTTTTGCCTGCGTATTTAGAGTTCGCAGAATGGCTTCTAGGCGCTCAACATCAGAAGGGCCAGCTAAATCCGTTTTACTGATCAGAATGACATCTGCAAACTCGACCTGGTCGATCAGCAAATCAGTTACACTGCGTTCATCCTCTTCGCCTAATGATTCACCAGCATCCTGTAAAAATACGGCCTCGTCATAGTCCTTTAAAAAATTGACTGCATCGACTACCGTCACCATTGTGTCCAAATTGGCAACATCAGAGAGAGAAACACCATTTTCGTCGGCAAAAGTGAAGGTTTCTGCAATGGGTAAGGGTTCAGAAATCCCTGTTGATTCAATAACGAGATAATCAAACCGTCCTTCCTGCGCAAGCTTAGTGACTTCTTCCAGAAGGTCCTCCCGCAGAGTGCAGCAAATACAGCCATTACTCATTTCAACAAGCTTCTCCTCACTAGGGTTAAGAGAAACCTCGCTCTGTACTTTCGTCGAATCAATATTGATTTCACTCATATCATTGACGATTACAGCAACTTTTTTGCCTTTGCGATTGTTCAGTATGTGGCTAAGTACGGTAGTTTTACCGGCACCTAGAAAACCTGAAAGGACGGTGACTGGGAGTTTGTTTGTATGTGCCATTAGCCTCTCCGCACTCTGAGTATTCATCCATGTGTACTAGGTTAATCAGATGGTGTGAAATGATATATCGTATCCTTGGCGGGTCAAGCTATTTCATTTAGATGAGGGCAGGGCGGTAGTATTACCGCTCCTCCTTTACCCGCTTACTTCGCCCACTTTCATGCCGCTCCCGCATGTCGGAATCAATATAGCGATCGGTCGTAGCCATACTTGCATGGCCCGCATCATCGCGCACATGCTCGCGAGGACGGTACTTTACATCTTCAGAAATACCCGTCAGGAGACAAAGGTTGATGTTGTCTACTTATTGAATGACTTTGTCTTCGTTAGCAACTTCCCCACCTAAATTGTTTTCCGGGTTTAGTAGGCCTCTACACAAGAATCTCCTGGGAAGGCGCGCTCTGATTATAAGGTGCTCTGAAGGTCAGAGAAATCACAGAAATATTCAGCGGTTACCTATGGACTAGGGATGCAAAAAATATAGTCGAATAATATCGAAATAATACATAGAGATTGAAAGTGGTGAGCATATGGGGCTGTGCCTGCATCTATATAAAGTTCACAAAAATGAGAAAAAACACCAAGAAAGACTAAATTCTAAAATTTAGCGCCATAAATCTAATGACGCTAACGAGTTTTATACAATAATTAGGCCTCCAATGTTTAGGTTTAGTTGTGGCTAATTAATCCACGTTTGTTTAGTGAATGATTATGTTTTGCGCAGGGCAATATATGCATATGATTTGGTTGATTTATTGCTTTGTTAAAAAAATGTTTTTTTGATGGTTGCTGAGCAATCAATTTAACAAATAGATTGTCTGTGTAGCCAAAACGTTAAACACGGAAAAATAATCTTAGAAATAGTGCTTTGGAGAATGTGTGAATAATATAGGTATGATCTCAGCCGCCATTTTGTTATCTGTTCTTGCAGCTTCATGCGGAGGTGGCGGAGCAGACTCAAACTCTGACCAAAACACGGATGAAAGTTCTGTTGGGAACGGTAGCTCAGGAGGCGGCAACTCAGGAGGCGGTAATGACTCAGGAGGCGGTAATGACTCAGGAGGAGGTAATGACTCAGGAAATGGTGATGACTCAGGAAATAGTGATGACTCAGGAAATAGTGATGACTCTGGCGGCAGCAGTTCGAACCAAATAACAGGTGGTTCTGGTAGGATTTCAGAAAATCTCGAAGAAAGAGTTTCAGGGAAACTTTCCAGTGACACAAATAGTGAAATCCAATTTACTCCAGGTAGCTTTCAAGGGGTTTATGGCGAGCTTGAAATCAGTGTAGATGGAAGTTGGGTGTATGTGCTTGATGACCTTCTCTCAGATCCAATTAAAGGGGGAGAAGTTGTCAGCGATGATTTCGATATAGGTATTCAGGCAAGTAATGAAACAACTCCCATTGCGATTGCTATTGTAGGGTTTGATGATCCATACGAATTTAATGTAGAAACACCAATTGGCACATTAGTGGTTGGTGACACGGAGTACTTAACCGGAGCGCTAACTATCAGTGATGTCGATGGAAATGCACCAACCTTTAATGATGAAGCTATTGAAGGCGAGTATGGCGATTTTAGTATAAATAAAAATGGTGATTGGGAGTACTACCTTAACGAGAAAGCTGAAGATATTCCCTCAGGAAGCTCAGTTACAGAGACGATCAGTCTGTCACTTAGCGATAATAGCTCTCAACTATTAACGTTTTCTATTAATACGATAAAGGTTAAGGAGAGTAGTATTGTATTCATATATATGGAATTCGATGGTGACTCGTCGTTAGATATTCTCGGTGTATCTGATCTTGCAAATAGAGTTTTCAATAACCCAGACTCTATGAATAACGTGTATTATAATAATTCGCTTGGACAACATAATTTTGTACGGCATCGTGTTGAAGATAGTTCACTAGGGAATTATTGCTATGGCTCGCCTGGACAGTATGCCTCTTCAATTGATTGTGTGATCTTCAATGTCCCTGATGAAATAAATGGAGATATGCTTAGCTACCAAGAGATAATTGATAGGGTACATCTTGGTGGACGATACACAGACAGAGGGATGAGTTTTCGTGACGAAGCTACAAAGTGGGCCAAAGAAAACTTAGTGGATGAGAATAACGAACCTTTAGACCTAGGGAAATGGGATCATAGAGTCTATCTTTATCCGAAAGCTATTTTTGGAGCAAGTGCTATAGCTGCAACATGGGGGGGGTGGTCCTTAGTAGGGTTGGATTTTGGTCCAGCACGTGGCCTAGATTTTATTCAGCATGAAGTGGGTCATAATTTTGGATTAGCTCATGCAAATTTTGATGGCAATAATGATGGGGATGCTTCTGATGGTAGGTATGGGGGGCTAGGAATAATGGGACTTGGCTATTCCAAAATATTTGGTAGTGGCCAGCGAGAATTCTTAGGTTGGTATGAGCTATTCCCGGAATATACAGGAGTAGTTACACCGACTGCGGGCGTTTTTCAAGAGGCAGAATTGCAATCAATTTACCTCGGCCCCGGGGAACTTTCAAAGGATATTCCCCAGCAAATAAAAATACAAAGTGAGGGTAGCAGCCATGGGAAAAATTACTACTACATTAATTACCATGCTCGCCATTCTATAATGTATCCAACCCAAAATGCTCCTTCGGTGATTGTTAGTTATGTCGATGATGGTGCATATAATGATGTGGCGAGACTTAAGTCGTTAGGCGAGTCTTTTGTAGATCCTATGAATGGGTTGGTTATCAGGTTTGAATCGATAGATGCTGTAAGTGGTTACGCAAAAATTTCCGTAAAATATAGTGACTGATTATATTTAAATAAATGTGTTTGTATGGTGGAGATTGTGTTGAGAGTGCTATTGTTGATAATTTTGTTTGTTATGTCGGCGACTGTCTTGGCTGAGAGCGTTATAGTCGGGACGGTAGAGGAAATTGTTTTAGAAGGTGAGGGGTTTAGTCAAATGGAGTATGTTTTTTCAGTTAAGGATGAGGCTTCAGGAAATTATTTTTTCATTGGCAAGAAAGAAACAAAAGGCCTTGATGTAAAGCATGGAGATCGTGTCAGCATTAAAGCTGAATGTGAAGGCTCTCTGATTAGTAAAATTAGTGAGATTAATCTGCTATAAACATATTGCTGAGCGTGAGACGTACCTTAAGAGGGTATACATGACCGGGTGAAACTTGGGTCCTGGGAGTCGGTGAGATAATCACTAAATTCGATCATGAATCTGCTTAATAGTGGCTTCTGGGCCCAAATAGAAATACAAGCTAGTGCAAGAATTGTGGTCAACTCTTTTTGACAGCCGAACCCTAAGCGCCTCAGTATTTCATCTCCGCCATATTTGGTGGCAGCCTGTCCTTTTTTGATGTGTTACTTGTAGCAAAAGTGTCCAGAGATCTACATCTGTATTATTTTCTATGAATGCTGAACTTTAAATTATAAAGCACTTAAAGTTAAAATTTAAATATATTAATTAAATAGTAGATCAAGGCTGAGGGAAAATGAAAAAGTTTATCAGCCAAGTTGCTTCCCCATGGGGTTGGTGGTTGCAGCAAGGTTTGATCTGCTTAATCCCGTGAAGGGTTTTCATCTGGCTTGTATCTGGAATGATGGGCTGAAACTATGGTGGGTAATGCGTTTATATTCAAGATTGATTATTCGCAATATTGAAATATTTTTTCCAACTGAATGGCAAGTCTTGGAGGTATAACAATAGATTGGTATTGGTGAGTAATTGATAGCACTAAGCCATATATCTTTTCCTAATGTGTATGGCGAAAAATTTGTTTTTCTAAGTTAATTATAAGAGAAAATCTCGGGAGAAATAATATGTCAGGTGGACTCTCGGCCACTAAAAATAAGGCTGGCACGGCAAATGCAAATAATACCACAAGAGGGGGTGACGCTGCTGGTGCCGCCAATAGGCGTGAAAATGCGACAGCTGGCACTTTACAAAGACAAAGGTCGGGGAGGTTTCTAGATCGCATGCGTAGCATGCCGAGTGCTAGAAGCTTATCTCCTAATAGTGTGACGAAAGCAAAAAATCCAGAAAGAGCAGACGTTAAAAAAATAAAAGAGCTTAATGAAAAGCAAGTGAAGTTTTTGATGGGGCTATCTGAGGGAAGAGAGCCTGAATTATCGTTCAATGAGATGCTAGTAGAAATTATTAAAGATTTCCCGGCGTCAACAAACCCTGGGGGGGTAGCAAATAGAGCTAGGGAGATTGATCTTGCACTGAGTGCTTACCTTGGCGTCTTAAGGAATCAAGTCAAGGTTAAGAAACTTGACCGTAAGCATGACACTCTTTACCGTAGTATGAAAGGAATCCAGGAAATTGTTGCTAACAATAAAAGCTTGGTTAATTTTAATGGAGGTATCAAAGATAAGTCTGTTGCTGAAGTTTGCAGTTTGATCAACTTTGACTCGAAAAATGCGAGCGCTGGCATGAGGGACGATGATAAAAAATCCAAGGAGATAAGCGATGTCGCGCAGATTGCGAACTTTGTTGATAAAATTGGAAAATTGCCGAAAGCATCCGATCGTCTGGAAGATGTGGGTGAGCAAGCAATAATGTTGTTAAAAGATGTTTCAGGTGAAAATCGCCCGACAGAAAATCAAGTTAGTAATGCGCGTGAAGCTGTAAAACAGCGAATAGAAAATCTTAAAAAACTGGAACTGGCACTTGCAAAACTTCCGGAATTTGTTGATAAAGGATGTTCTTCTTCAACTACATCGAAAAAAGTTGGATGGGAAGATTCCTTTAGGAAGTACTGGAGCGAATCGGTAAATGAAACAACAGTCAGAGATGCGCCAAGTCATATGGCTTCAGATGCATACGAATATTCCACTAAGTCGGAAAGTAGGGAAGAGGGCGCTCAAAAAAAGGTTAACTCTGCAGAGATGGGAGCTAGAGCCCTTGTGCGAACGAATCGAGGCGACATTCTTCCTCAATTATTAGAAGACATTAAAACAGACGGGGAATGGTTTTCAGATACTGGTGATCTTATCCCATATTTACTGGCCCATGCGTTCCAGGTGCCTGTTTCTATCGCAATGGTGAGCCAGGATAAACAAGGTGTGCAGGTGGTTACAAACGTGCAAGTCTATAATGAAGACTGTACAAATAATCCCGGAATCACCTTGGTCCATATTCATGGTGATGGTGATCGTACAAATCACTACGAGGTCCTAGATAATCCGGGGTCCCTCGCAAGATACAGAAGTTCAGGCAATGTTAAGGGTAAGGTGAAATACGATCAACTGAAAACTCAAGAAGTTGAAGGTGATGGCAATTGCTTGTATAGAGCCTTTGCTCAAGCATTCGCTGATCAATCCGGAAATAGGCCATATACCAAGGATGATGACTATAAGTCTATTCGACAGCAACTTGCATTGTGGGTCGAAGTAAACCAAAGTACAAAAATAGTTCAGAGTGCTATTACTTCACTTACACCGTCGACCAATTCTTAGGTGTACCATTGATCCCAATCTAGTTACATAGAGCGCTAAAAGAACGTGCCGCGAGCTTTAATAGCTTGCGGTTCTCATTTGTTTGGGAATCTTACTTTCTTAGCGAAGTATAAGGAAGTATTAGACCACTATATAAGTGCGCTTAGCGCACTTATGGGGCAGCCCCTTTACGCCATGCTTTTTAAGGGACAAGCAGCGCCGCCCGCTCTGCGGGGGGGTTGCTGATTATTTGTGTGCCCGAACAACTAAAGTTTAACTGCTCAAAGGCACCCTTTCGTCAACTGATTCCTCTCTGAGGTTCGGAGTAGGAGCTGGTACATTTAAGTTTTGAATTTGCTCAATGAGATCCGCATGCTCTCTGTCTGCCTGACTTTGAGTTACTGATGTGCCAGTTTCAATCGGTACTTCACCACTACTGCTGGGTTCGCCTTGAGGTAATATCGTTTGCTCCTCAGGATTCTCGTTGAGAGTGGACGCAGTGAAATCTAGAACTGGAGCTATTGGAAATTCGTGTAAAGTACTGGCATGATCCTCTAATGTTTCGCCCGATGTAACTAGCTCTTCATTCCCTGTAGATACATCCAACCCGCCGTTTTCTAATGCAGATCTATTGACCTCTTGCTGCGACACACTGTCAGAGTCTCGTGCAATCGCTTGTGCAAAAGGCCCAGAAGAATATTTTACTTCAGATGCAATAGGTAGGGATTCCGTTTTAGATCTCATGCGTGCAAGCTTATTTTCTGCAGAGAGAAGGTGTTTCTCCGCAGCTATTATGAATCGTTCATGTTTTAGCTTAAACCTCTTATTATCTTCTAGTTCATTTTTTTTCTCTTCTAATTCATTTTTGTTGTCCACAATTATTTCCATATATCTCTCAGCAATCTCCTTATCTTTTTCCTTTCTCGATCCTGACAGCTTTTCAACAGCAGCTTCAGATATCTTAATTTCGTTCTCCAACTTATTAATGGTTTTTGTTATCTGGTCGATATTTGATTGTTTTGTGTTTGCTTCTTCCTTTCGCTCATTTATAACCTTCTTGATACCATCTACTTTTTTTTGTTGGTTAGTTATAGATTTATTAGATATTGCCTTGGCGTAAGGTATTGCCGGCACGTGAGAAATTCCATTTGGAGGTTCGTTTCTATTGTCCTCATTATGTATTGGTGCAAGATTTGCCTGAGAAAGTGCGTTAGCTTGTACTTGTGAAAATGATGAGTCTCGTTGGTTCCCTTCGGGATTGCGGGCTGTATTTCCCTGAGACTCATTGGCTCCAGTCACTGAATTTGATGACGAACGATTTGATATTATTTCTGGTCCCGGCATAAATGCCACCTCTATTGATGCGTGTGAAAATCCGAGTAGCATACCGGTTTGTATCTCAATAGACTTGTTATTTTGGACAAATATTTTTAGGATTAAGTGTTAATGATACTTAGGTGAATCTTAAGTGGTTTCATGTCAACCTGCCATTATTCAGTTGTATGATGACAGGATAATTAAATGCACGAAGTGCATCTTTTGATAGATTAAGACACTAAAGCATTTATTCTTTATGCGGTACTTCGGTAGGGTCTATATGCCGACCTATTAGGGTATAGAGCCAGCTCTACAGCGATTATCTTACAAGGCTCTATACGCTTATAGGGTAATCCATCACTTTGTTGCAATTAACTTTTGTGTGGTGGCAGGAGGGGGGGTAAAAACATGGGTGTCATTCGCAGAGTGCCGAACCTATTTATTTTTGTGGATTCCGAAGTGGTTTAAAATTATAGAAAAGTCTAGCTAGGTTAAGCGCCTGAATTGCCTGCTACTGAGTTTTGAAAGTCTTACTCGCAGACTTATTAATAGCTCTGTAGCTTTTGAGTCCTACTCTAAGGATATTTTAGAGGGTTCATGCTCTGTATTGCCTCTTCTTGTGAGGTCCAGACATTCCCATAAAACTGCAGCTTGACTGATAGCCTGATGTATCATGGCGTTGTTCTGGGTCACCTTCCATGCATGTGGGTAAGAAAAACACAAAAAATCATACCTATAATTGCAAGATTTTAATGTGTGTCTATGGTATGGCAAGCTCAATTATCATTGAGCTGGGCAAAAATGTTGATCTGCTGTTGATGAAAATCTGAAGCAGTATATGCACCTCAGTATGAGGTAAATAAGATTTCAAGTTTTAATCGAGACCTTAGGTGTCTAGGTGGGTGTATTGCTGGGAGATTGTAGGTGTTGGTTTCAAGTTTAAAAGGTAGTGATCGCAGAGGGGCAAAAGTTCCAAAAAATTGAGGCTCAACTCTGAAAAAATTGGGCTAAAATTGAAAGATATATCGATTTATATTCACTAAGCTTTTAGTAGATTGGCTTGCTTTGGCTTTGGGGTTTAACTATGGAAAGAGCAGCTACTGAATTGTCAGGAAATTTTCCAAACACTTAGTGGAGAAAGATATGTCGGGTTCCATAAACGGGGCAAGTAATCAAGCGCAGCGTACTACCTCTAAACTTGAAAATGGTCCGCAAGATCAGGTAAGCAAACCAGAGGGGCAGGTCTCAGAAAAAAGAGCTGACCATAGAGGAAATTTTTTTTCAAGGATGGGGTGGCTGAATCCTAAAAAGATCTTTTTCCGAAGTCCAAATCAAGTGTTAGCTGCCCCTTATCATGCAGTAGAAAAAACTGCCAAACAGCGAAATCTTGACTATTTGAACGATAAATCTACAATTAGTGATTCAGAAAAATGGCAATACAATGGTCAGAGTGTCGATGAGATTTTGCGTAAGCCCGATGTCAACTCTAGCAAACCAGTCGGTAAGATTACTGTTGATTCACCTAAAGCGCCGCATTATCACGATGGTAAGCCAGTTGTTTCCAGTAAGGAACTTCCTGATGTTGACTCGGGAGCGATTAAAAATGCTCCCTCCTTGCCACCCAGAGATAGTATGAGGAATCAGGATGGTAATTTGCAGAGCTTGGATAATAGGGCTACCGAGAATCCTCAAACTGATGATGAGCCCTTTTCATCGGATCTAAGAAAGGAAAATGATGTTATATCTTCTTGCGCAGACATTAATTGGGATGATGTTAAAGTATGCAAGCAGAATGTCACTATCGATTTAAGTGAATTAGATTCCGGAATCGAGGAGGTGAATGAATATGATAGCCAATCGATTTAAGATATAATATAAGAATCCTAGAAGGGTAATCTACAGCTATTGGTTTATTTAAATTGATTCTAGGTTCAACCTTTTAGTTTCAGGGATGTAGTAAAGTAATATTAAAAAATAAGTTGAGAATTCACTATTATGGAAAGGTTGAGTATACCTTGCCTAAAATAGGAATTTTAATGGTATACTTTTACTACTTTCATGTCCAGAATTCGGTTAATGGGAATTCTGGACATGCTGCCCTTAAATAAATGTTTCACCTTTGAAAATATTTACAAGCTATTCTGTTAAGCTTAATATCGAATGTTTTGAGTGAGATCACTGGTGACGTACCTTGCCCAACACATCAATGCTCACTTTATATGTCGAGTTGGATGTTTCATCTTTACACGGATCGCCACTCCGATATTTCCAGTATTCTGGCCACATCTTTTATCGGCAGAGAGTTTTGCGTACTTGGCTCTTTCATGATATGCGCATCCATATTTATATTTGATAGTTATTGTCGATTACCTAAATCTATATAACAAAAATTTCTTCAATATTGTTATTTAGGAGATTTATGGCGCAGTGTCATTGTCGAAGGGATCTCCTAAGTCATAGGAGTCAGCGTGTCTATTCATTTAATAGATATACTGATTAATTTTTTTGGGGAGCCTCAGGAGTTTTGGCTTTTTTATTGGGTTTGTTGCTGAAATAGTTGAAGATGTCATGATTTTCTATTCTCGCATAATCATGTTTGACTGAATCGTATGCCCCAGTGCCAATCGTTATTCTGATAAGGTGCCTGATTCACATAAATGTTATCGGCGACACAAACATAAGATTGTCATTTGGTGACGTAGCTGTAATATAAAATAGTTTGGCTAAATTCATAAGACCATAAAAAATAGATGTGAGATTATGATGGTGTAGATTTAGTTGCGGTATTGGTTAATGGAGGGCAAAAAAATTCATCATGTAAATTCTAAATATTTAAAGAGAAAAGTATAGCTTGGCTAGAAGCCACCCGTTCAAAATACGGAATCGAGTATACGCTCAGTCTCGCGGCCTTTCTCAATTTTCACTACCCCAGCTGCCCTTGGTGAAGCAGTCGATGGGGTTCTAAATATGGGTGCGTTCAAGTATAGATCCTAACAAAGAGTAGAGCTTTGAGGTTTACGGTAAAAAAATTCGATATTGCAGATAGAAGAATAGTAATGTCAGCAGATGATAGCTATTAGCGCTTGTATGTCTTTCGATTTACATTAGGTAGGTTCTCGCATCGGTTAGTAACTAGTTTCGATCATGAAGTGATCGTTTGTAGTGAACAGCTACTAGGGAGAAGGGCGCTGAATCTCCTAGTGTATCTATGTAATTCCTCGGCGGGGACGTTTGACCGATTGATTTTAATTTCAAAGAGTGGTTACGTCTTTCTGTGAAAATATTAACAATACGAAGATTGGTTGGAATGAAATATTAATGTCAGGAAAATGCGCACTACAACCATAAAGATTAAATTTATAGCTTGGAAAAAATGAGTAACTTATTTGCAGCTATAGTAATAGGCTGGTTGTAGTTGACTGCTGACTAAATCTGGCTGATTTTGTGAGTGTAATCAATCGGACATGCGATCCATAAGGGGAGTGCTGCTATTTCGATATGGATGAATAAATCAGGGTTAGTACCTTTTGGGAAAGTATATTTACTTGTTTGTAATTATTTAACTTTGTGTGGAAAAAATGACGAAAATTAATTCTTCTCAATCTGTTGATGCTAGTTCTTCTTCTAGCAGTTTCCAGTCGCTTGTTGAAGTGAGCGGTGATCAAACCTTAAATCAAGATAACTCCACGAAGCAATCCGGCTTTAAACGTAAATTGCAGGTTGTGGGGCAAAGGCTACGTGGGGGGTTGGCGCTCCTAGTGTCCGGCCTGAATCGTAATAAAAATAATCGGGTACCAACTCCCAATGAAGTAAATTCAGCTGGTAAAGCTGGGGGGCTGCCAGTTGATCTTGGTCAGTTAGTACAGCTATCTGAACTTCACAAAGAAGCTGAGGAGGCTCTTGGCAGCAGCAGTAACGACTTAGTACAGTTAAGAAACTTTAAATCTATTGTCGATAGAGAGATTGAATATCTCCAGTTAAATGTAATTAATTTAGGCTCAAATGGCGATGGTGATAAATATCTCATTGGTGAGATGGGAAGGGTAGGGGATTCGTTAAAAGATTTGTCAAGGAAGTATGAGGCTTACTTAGTTCCAGAGAAGGATTTGATCCAGCATACTCTTGATCGGACCAGAGTAGATAATGTCTACTTTATGCGGGTTTTATCTACGCGCGATAGCCAGTTAAATGAAATTTTTACGATTACCGCTGATAATTCCGCGACCGATGAAAGTACTGAATTTCTACGAGAGTTTGGGCGCGCAATAAGTGTAGGTGTTACTACCGAGCCGCAAAAACATGAGACCCTTGATGGCTACTTGAAAGATCTTAAAGCTGCGATGTTGGAAGATTTTAGATCAGGAAAAGATAGTAATCTTAAGAGCTTAGAAGCTCTTGGGGATAAGTTTGTAAAGTATGAAGATCAAGGTCAAAGCTGGCTAGTAGTGCCGGGTAGTGAAAATAAATATTGTCTAAATGTGTCAGATAAGGAAAGGGAGGGTGTTCTTAATAATCTTGAGAAGTTAAGAAACTTATATCAAGAAAAAACACAAAACAACCAGATTTCTGTTTCCATTGAGGATGATAAGGCTGGTTTGTCCGATGGTTCAATAGTTGAGACTGGCGAACCTTCTACCTCTATTGAAGACGCCGCCGTCGGAGTAATTGATGATTTATTGTTAGGTTATAAAGAAGTGGTAAAAAATATTTATAGTACTTTTTTTAAAAATGAGTCGGTTGCTCAGGCGCTTGAGGACGTTCTTGAGGAAAAAGGGCTTGCTGCCAGCAATTAGGCTGTTTTTAGTTTTTGTGCAGTTTCGCATCTCAATATTGCGGGACTGTATCTTTAGCGGGTTTATAGGTTGGCAGTGCATTTTTTCGGGTGTAATTCCTTTTCTATAACTTTTACGGCTGAAAGCTGGTTCTTTAATATAGATGAATGATTTAAACAAAAAATATTTAGCTTGGGTGATAAAATGACTGGTATTTCAGAAGCTGCTTCAATAAGCAGAACAAGTTCAAGTGAGGCATTATTTGATCCTCAGGTTGAGGAGAGAGATAGTTCAAGTTTCAGTCGGAACATTGTGCGTCTATGTGGATGTGTCCCTGGAGCTTTTCAGGCATTAGTTTCCGGTTTTCGGAATAGTCGGTCCAGAGAGGTTGCAGTCCCAACAAAAATTCACTGTGATTATCAGGAAAGTTATGGGGGGATAGAAGAACTTCAAGGTAAGATCAAAAATCTTAATAAAACTATCTGTTCCAAGCTGGAGAGCTGTTCTGATATAGAAACTTTAGAGTCGTGGTTGAGCGAAGTTAATCGTTACGAAACTGTGGTGCAAGAAATGGGTTATGAATTAGAAAAGCAAAATGTTTACAATGAAAAATTAGATACTTTAATATCGTTATCGGGTCGCTTGAGTGCATTGGGTGAGGATATAGAAGAAAAAATAAAGGGTTTAAATGAAAATCCTCCTAGGAGTGATGAGGTGCCGCCCTCCAATCATGAGGCAAATGATAGAGTTGGCAAGCCTGGCTGGCAAGAACTGGATGTGAGCACTGGTAAGGTCATTGCTGAGTGGCCGAATAAATTGTAGTGGTCCAGCTTATCTCCTTAGATCATGAAAGTGGTAAAGATCTATCGGGTGGGTAGATAAAGCCTTTCGCCTGAACTTGATCTGGCAGAATATCGTCTCAAGCCGGTATCTGGCAGATCAAGTATGAATTCCTTTAGTGAGCTAATAGGGTTTTTTTATTGGGATGAGAGGAGTGGGTCCTCTTCAATATTTTCGTTATTCTGAATTTCGTTATTGCTTGCATTTTCGCAGTGGACATTGGCGGAATTTCTTGGTGCGTTCAGATGTTCGATTTCTTCTATTAATTGTTGATGTTCCCTGTTATCCTCACTTTCTTGTCTGTTGCGCACTGTAGCTTCTGAAGTTTCTCCCACTTCAGAAATAACTGTCGCAACTGGGAATTCAACTGTGGCCGCAAGGGGGAGGCTTTCTTGTTGCGCAATAGTTCGCTCAAAATTTTTCTGAATTCTATTATAGTCAGCTCGGTCAGACATAAGTTTTTGTTTTTCACTTTTAAGAATGTCTTTGGCAAATGGTAATTTATGTCTCTCTTCACGAGAGAACATACTAATGAACCTGTGTCGCATTGATTTAAGTGATTTCACATCATTTTCAGCTTCTCTAACTCCTAATTCTCGCATTTTAACTGTATCTCCAGCAGAATTTAGATCCTTTTTCAAGTCTTCGATTACATCGATAGCGTCAGCTATTGTTGGGCCTGCACTTGAACGTGCATGCTCTGCCATTTGCGAAACAGTGGAATTTGTTCCACTGTTTGCAGCAGTTGGATTTTCTTGGTGTCTGTTTGCTGTGCTTTCTGTTGTTCCTTGACTGATTGTTGAACCTATTCGTGGCATAAAATTCATCCATTAAAGATATTTTGAGTTGGTGTAAAGTATTAGGAATAAAACTATTAAGCTTTCAGTATCGGACATTAATTTTTAAAGTGTGAGCTAGACTTTGCTGGTAAAATTAATGAGTTTCGAGCTGCTTAAATTTTAGTAGCGTTGAAATATTTCTTCCCTGCTCACTATCATTCTTAGTGAGTATTCCAAAATTCTTATTTTTTATAAGGGACTAGTCAGATAGAAACTATAAACGGCATTATATAATTTCAATGCTTGACCTGGGAGTGGGTCGAATACATTTTGGGGAGGTTCATGTTTTTTTCGATAAAATTAACGGCAGAATACAGCAGATCTTTGTTAAATTGAAAACCACTGAAACGGTAAGTTTATTTGGTGCTTCTATGAGTATTAAAAAATATGGTGGCAGATTGACGATAGAAGCCTCCATGGGGATAAAATTGCAACGGAGATTAATTGGAGAGGGAGCCTCTGAATAGTTCCGTGAATCGCTCTGAAGGTACAGAAGGACGGGCTTTATCCGCTGCGTTGTAGATCTTGCAAAGGGCTAGGGGCATTCGCGGTGAACTGTGTCTAATCTCTGCAGCCATCAAGAACCGTATAGCTATTATCGAATTATTCAGAGGCTCCTTGGTTCGGGCCAAATGTGATATAGCCTGTTGAAAAGGGGGCGGTTTTCACAGAGGTCCTAAATCTAAAATAACACCAAGGATAAATCCCATGATCCATACGCAGGGGACCCTGCATGGCTCAGTTATTATAATAATGCTCGCAACCACGAGGGTAACACGACGGTAATATGTGTTGCGGCAGCACTCCGATGGCAACCCTTGAAGCCTGAAAAGGCTTCTGGAAGAAAAAATATACCAACTGAATTTGACCTGACAGAACACCTGCTGGAAAAATCGGTCACTGTCAGATCAAGCTTGAACGACTACGGTTGATCGTTTATATAGACTACGCTATCACCATCCTCAATTTCGGGGGCAACGTAGCTTTTAATGGTTTCCTCATTTCTTTGGAGCATTGCATGGGCAGTCTCTAGGAAGTACTCCGCATCAGCGAGTAAAGTTTTGAGTTCGTCTTGCACTGCATTCTTGTCTTCGCCTTCATAGGCGTAAGCCCTTCCCCCTTGGATAATCGTCATTTTGGATCGGGCGTCTTCATTTTCTAGAACGTCGATTAACTTCTCTGTCTTAGCGGCAATGTCTTTTGCGAGGTTTTTATGAGTGGCGAGTGCCTCTTCAGATTCATGCTCTAGGTCGCTGTCTATCTCGCCGATTTGTTCAAGGGCTACACTGTGAGCAATGATTGTATGCTGGAGTTTGACAATATGGCTTCGCAGGTCTGAAAAATTTATTGGCTTCTCATCATCTAATTGCGCTCTAATATCATCGATGGAGTCTTTGTAAGTTGATGCCAACAGTATGTCGATTTTATCCTTGAGAGGCTTGCTATGTTGTTCAGTTTTAACTTTAATGTCGGGATCTTGCTGGCGAGGTCGCCTGTTGAGTATTTTGCTAGCAAACTTATACTTTTTATCTATTAGATTCTGGAATTTGTCTTTAAAAATCCTCCGCCTCTCGGAGTCCCTGTGATCATACTTTCCCGCTTCCTTGGTATGCTTTGCTTTTTCAGCCAATTTTAGTTCGACATGTTTGTTCATTGCTTCAGGTTTTGTTTCGCTGGCCATTCTCTGGATCCGCTCCACTTCTTTGGCGGTCTCGGCCTCAGATTTTCTGGATTTTAAAGTAAGAGTACTTAAGCTTTCCCCCAATGTTTCACGTAGTTCGTCAAAAGACTTCTCACTGGGACCTTTAAATCTGTTAAGCCCTCGAGAAAAAGCATGTTTACAATTTTCTTGGAGCCTTTCCCTCTCGGTGGCATAAGTGGAGGAACGTCCACCCTGACTACCGCGGGTATCGGTATCTCTATGCTCGTTAGTGGGGCGAGTGGACTGTGTAGTGTTGGTTCTTCCTGTTGGGGGGATGCTCATGCAGCTTCCTCTCTTATCGCTGTATTTTGAAATTACTTGGCACTGGCGCGCCCAGTTATGTAGGCGTATAGGTGGGTAGCTCAGCGCTCAGCGCTCAGCGCTCAGGGGGCCGACATCTAATTGCTGCGGCAGGCCTGTTGGTTCGCTTTTCAACGCTAAGGTTGGAAACCTATATCCGTTGAGCTTTGGTGCATCTGAGCCCCTTCCTTAATAATTTATGTACGAGATTCAGTAAACATAGATTGCGCCGGATGATTCCGCGCTATTATCGGCTTGATTGCCATTAATACCGGTAGCACTGCTGTCCTCAGAGTCAGCTACTACAGCCAGGGTATTGCCATCGGCACTGAGGCTGACAAAGCTACCAAAGAAATCAAGAGCTTCGGTATTGCTCGCTTTTAGGTAGGCCTGCTGTACCCAAGCTTCATTCACACGGATAAACACGTAGGCAGCACCTGCGAAGGTGGCTTCATTATTGAGCTGATCGCCATTAACTCCAGTAGCGCTGCTCTCTTCACGGTCAGCTCCTACAGCCAGGGTGTTTCCATCGGCGCTAATGCTGATGGAACCACCGAAGGAGTCACCAAAGCCTAAATTAGTTTCCTCAGTATTGCTGGCTTTAAGATAGGCTTGCTGTTCCCAGGCGTCATTCACTCGGGCAAACACATAGACCGCGCCGCTATCGATGGCACTATTATCGGCCTGATCACCATCAATACCGATAGCGTTGCTATCTTCGAAAAAAGCTCCCACAGCCAGGGTGTGGCCATCGGCACTGAGGCTTACAGATGTACCGAAGAAATCACGAGCTTCGGTATTGCTCGCTTTAACATAGGCCTGCTGTACCCAGGACCCCTCTCTTTGGCTAAAAACATAGACCGCACCTGCTGCGCTGGCGCTATTATCGGATTGATCGCCATTAATGTCGCTAGAGCCGCTACTCTCGTGATTTGCCCCCACAGCTAGGGTTTGACCATTGGCACTGAGGCTTACAGTGGCGCCGAAGAAGTCACCAAGATCGGTATTACTGGCTTTGACATAGGCCTGCTGTAGCCAGGCTTCATCCTCACGGGAAAAGACATAGACGGCGCCAGAATTTTCGGCGCTACTATCATCCTGTTCGCCGTTAGTACCGGTTGCGCCGCTGTCTTCGGAATCAGCCCCTACAGCCAGGGTGTCACCATCGGCACTGAGGCTTACAGAGGTACCGAAACGGTCAAAAGTATCGGCGTTGCTGGCCTTGAGGTAAGCCTGCTGTGTCCAGACTCCGTCCTCTTGGGTGAATATATAAACTGTGCCTGCATAATCGGCGCCATTCTCCGATTGATCGCTAGCAAAACCGAAAGCTGCAAAGTCTCCGGCATTAGCCCCCACAGCCAAGGTGCGACCGTCGTCACTGAGGCTGACGGAGCTACCGAACTGTTCACCAGCATTCGTATTACTGGCCTTGAGGTAAGCCTGTTGCTCCCAGGCGCCATTTACTCGAGTAAACACATAGACTGCGCCCGAATCCTTGGCGCTATTGTCGGATTGGTTGCCATTGGTACCGGTAGCGCCACTGTCTTCGCGATCAGCCCCTACGGCCAGGATAAGGCCATCGGCGCTTAGGCTGATAGAGAATCCAAAAGCGTCACGTGGATCGGTATTGCTAGCTTTAAAGTAGCCAATGCTCGCCGCTAGGCTGTCGCTGACAGAGAGCAGGTCTGAGTCACTACACTGTTCTTTCTCTCCGTCGCTGTTACAAGCCCTCAGTAGATATTGTGCATTGGTGCGGGCGAAGAGGGGAACTTCCAAAGCCAGGGTGCCGCTGCCCTGGGGGATATTCTCAGCGACTGGGCTAAAGCCTGAGTTCCCATCGGGGTTTTCCAGCAGATGGTAATGGGTAGCCCCTTCCGCGTCGGTCCAATCAAAGCGGAAAATCTTGGTCGCCTCGAAGCTAAGGGTGAAATCCTGAGCTGCTCCAGGGGTAGCAGGTGGCTCTTCTGCGGGTGGCTCTTCCACAGGTGGATCTTCTGCAGTCGACTCTGTTGCAGCTGGTTCTTCGTCGACAGTCTCTTTATCACTGGAGCCTCCGCTACATCCAGAAAGGATCGAGAGAAGCAGCAGCATTAGTAGAACTTTGTAATATTGAATGGTCATTTTTTGTTGGCTGTTGGCTGTTGGCTGTTGGCTGTTGGCTGTTGGGTATAGATAAAAAGAGATGATTATCCTAATAGTCGATTTATTTTCTTTTATTTTCTTTTATTTTCGGGCTTTTATTTTTAGGTTTTAGATATTATTAGCGAGTGGTTCGTGCTGCTATCGCGAGAGGAGCCTAATTGATAAAGCTGCGTGATGAGGTGGGTGGAATCAGGCTATTGCGGTAATAGGTTTGCAGCCTTGTGGAAATGTCCTTTTTAAGCCTTCCTGTTGGACGGTGTTTCGGAGCCAGGCAGCCTATAAAGTTGCGATTATTTTGTTTTTAAAATTTAAGGATAGGGTGGGTAAGATAGGCTCCTTCCTAGCCTGTTAGATATCGGTCACTAAATGCCATAATCGTGGTTATGGCAACTTCACTTAGGCTTGATTTCAAGTAATAACTGCAATCCCTTTATGTCGCAAGAAGATAAGTGTATGTCGCCATTTCTGAAAATATATTAGCGAAATTGTCCATACCTTATAGTTGCAAGTCAAAAATTGAAAGATTAACTGGCTAATTTAAATATAATTTGAATAAAGTACTATTGTTTAGGATTAACTTAAGGAGCCTCTGAATAACTCCGTGATACCTCTGGCATGCAGAGCGGTTCACAATCAAGGCGCGGCTTCGCAGGAATGTCTAGACCTTTCAAGAAGTCGCAACGCGGAGTGTGCATCGCTCTGCAAGCTCCGAAGGGCGGGCCTTGAAGGCCACAGCTGCTGCGTTGCAGCTCTTGCAAAGGGCTGCGGCCATTCACGGCGGGCTGCGTCTAACATCTGCAGCCTTCAAGACCCGCAGAGGCATTACGGAGTTATTTAGAGGCTCCCGTGATTTTGTTCTTTCGGTGTATTGTGCTTTTTGCATTGATCTGCTGGTTATTGACCCTGCTCCTGGCATACTAAATTCACCACCCGGAAGTTTCTAGGCTCTTGGTGACTGAGTGTTTCATTCCTCTTTTATGGCTCATTCCTGGGCCTTTTTTTACCTTTATGCGGCAGTAGATGTTCCCGATGACTCTTTCGGGTTCTCCATCCCCGAAATCTTTAGAAATTAATAAAATTATGCCCAAAAACTAAAGATGAGATATAGGTGAAATCTGATAATGCTGGCACCTCGTGAAATCTATAAGAGTTAATGAAAGTGACTGTTTCGTGCTTTAAGGCCATGACTATGGCAATGCTTCTATTTACCCTTGCAGGCTGTAGTGGCGGTGGGGCTAATAATGGCGATACTGACGGTGAAGATACCGCTGTAGCAGAGTCGCCTGCGGAAGATTCACCTGCAGAAGACCCACCTGCAGAAGACCCACCCGCAGAAGAGCCACCCGCAGAAGAGCCGCCCGCTGCCCCTGGAGCAGTTCAGGATTTCACTCTAAGCTTCGAGGCGACCAAGATTTTCCGCTTTGATTGGACCGATGCGGAAGGGGCCACCCATTACCATTTGCTGGAAAATCCTGACGGGGTTTCCGGTTTCACACGTTTAGTCGAGGATATTCCCCAGGGTAGTGAGACCCTTACGGTGCAAGTGCCTCTGCACGCCCGAACAAATGCGCAATATATTCTGCAAGCTTGTAACAAAGCGGGGGAGCAAGATCTTTGCACTGATTCAGACCCCCTTTCTGTGAACGACACCTTGGTGGAGAGCATTGGTTACTTTAAGGCCAGTAATACTGGTGCTGGCGATATCTTCGGAGTATCAGTCGCTATCAGTGCTGATGGCCACACCTTGGCAGTAGGCGCTATCAGAGAGCAAAGCGATGCGGTCGGTATCAATGGCGACCAGGACAACGATGACGGCATCGGCCCAGCCGGTGCGGTCTATGTGTTTGTACGGGTAGATAATAGATGGGTACAAGAGGCCTATATCAAGGCCAGCAATAACAACAGAGGAAATTTTTTCGGTGTTGTCACTCTAAGTGGAGACGGAAATACTTTAGCCGTTGGTGCACCCTCTGAGAGCAGTAACACAACAGGTATCAATGGCGATCAAGGTAATACTGATGCCACAAGTTCCGGTGCGGTTTATGTCTTTACACGTATAGACGGTAGCTGGACACAAGATGCATATATCAAAGCGAGTAATACAGGCTCCTTTGATAGTTTTGGTCGCTCTTTAAGTCTCAGTGATGACGGCCGCCTTCTTGCGGTAGGTGCACCTTATGAAGATAGTGGTGCTACTGGTATCAATGGTGACCAAACTGATCCCACTGTTATTCTGACACTCCCTGGCGAAGGTGGTACTTTGCTGGTAGATGCTAATGGTGATGGTAATAATGAGGATCAGGGCACCAGTGATACTTCGGACTCAGGAGCGGTCTATGTTTTCTCCTATATAGATGGCACCTGGATACAGGAAGCGTATGTTAAGGCGAGCAATACTGACGCCAATGATGAATTCGGAATTTCCGTCAGCCTGAGCGGCGATGGTTCTACGATGGCCGTTGGCGCGATTGGAGAGGGCAGTAGCGCTGTCGGTATTGATGGTGAGCAAAGTAATAATGATGCCCAACAGGCTGGCGCTTGCTATGTTTTCTCCCGTACAGATGGTGATTGGGCACAGCAGGCATATATCAAAGCCAGCAATACTGATTCAGAGGATTCTTTCGGTCAATCGGTTACCCTAAGCGATAGTGGTGATATTTTGGCCGTTGGTGCCAGCAGTGAAGACAGTAATGCAATAGGCACTGATGGCGACCAAAGCAATGATGAAGCCAAAGACTCTGGTGCTGCTTATGTCTTTACTCGCACAGATAATAAGTGGACGCAGCAGGCCTACCTCAAGGCCAGTAATTCAGATGCCTCTGACGCTTTTGGTGAGTCTGTTAGCTTGACTGCCGATGGTCGAACGCTGGTAGTGGGGGCACCTAAAGAGGGCAGTAGCGCAAAGGGTATAGGGGGAGACCAAAATAATAACAGTGTCGAAAATGCTGGTGCAGCTTATGTGTTTACTCTGGTTGATGAGGCTTGGTTACAAAAAGCATATCTGAAAGCAAGTAATACTGATGCAAATGATAATTTTGGCTATTCCGCTAGCCTCAGTGCCGATGGCGATGCCCTGGTTATTGGGGCTCCCAATGAAAGCAGTAGCTCTACTGGTATTAATAGTGATCCGGACAACAATCAAGCTGAGATTTCTGGTGCGGTTTACATGTACTGATTGAAGCCTGGCATCCGCAAAAATCCCCCATCATATTTATTGGAATGGGGGATTTTCAGGGCTACTTGTGTAGCCAGCTGGCTTATTTTGAAATGGAGCTTACAAATGAACTCTGTGTATTGACTCGCTGCACATCCTCATTGGCAAAATCATTACAGTAGCCCCCAGTCTTCCTAAAGGGCTCTCATAAAGTTGATGGTATTTTTCACATCCTCGTGATCCTGGTTCTTAAGAATCCAGTCTCCTAGCTTAGTACGTAATTCCAAAGCCTTGTCTGTTGATTGGTTTGTCGCTTTACATATAGCAGAAAATAAACAGTTTCCGTCCCCTTCCACATCAGCCAATACTAAAGAGTCGTTATTAAAAGATTTAGTAAGCTCTTTGGGATTGGAAGTGTTATTTGTTATCAGTTGGAAGTGGTCATCCTTCAGCAGTAGGTTAATCGCTTGTGAATCATCATTTTCATACTTTGTACCGAGCTGGTTGGCATAAGCTTTCCCTCCCTCGGAGGCTGAGACTACATTGATTGGGCGCTTTAGGTAGTGGGAGAGAAGTTCGGGAAAACAGTCAGCACTTTGCCCTGCCCAAGCGCCGTCCGTTTTAATATAGCCCACTAGATTTTCAGTCCACTCTTTGTCAGTTAATCCAGAATTATTAAACCACTTCGTGTCAGATAATGGCGGCTGAACTTTTTTAGGTTCACCGAGACCTTTTGCTCTGTTAAGCGGTGCACTTTTACTGATTGACTTAGGTTGGGGAGCGGCGGAAGTTCTGTGACCATCTCCTAGTGCTATATGATTGAAAGCCTTGTGGGTATACATGAAAGCATTGTAGCCTTTCGCTTTCATTTTTGCGAAAAAGGTGGGCTTTATGCTTGTTTCGCTCAGGTTCGTTTTGCTTAGGTTCGGTCCTTGAACTTTCTTGATCGGCTTGACCGGTGGCATCTTAGGTAGTTTAAAATTGAATATAGCCACGGTAAAAAAACTCCAGGAAATTGATTGTTCGAAATAAAGGATTATTCGTTTCGTTAGGCTATCTTTAGTTCGTCCCATCAAAAATATTTAGTTGGGAATCGTGGGTGAAAGTATCGAGGTGCTTAATCAGCGTATTTATACTTTAGACACTGCTTCTTCCATCTCTTGTATGCTAGCCCTGACAGCATCGATCTTTTGATCAGCACTTGGAAAGCTATCCTCGCTCATGGTTTGGGTAAGGTTCTCCATGAGGTTAATTAAGGCCTGTTTAAGGGGTTCTATTTGTATGGTGGAGCCTAGACTTTTGATGGCTTTCGGGGTGCCTACAGGAATATTTTTCATACCATTGTTATTGGAAGCATGAGAGTATTCTTGTAGTCTAGTATGTGTTTTTATGTTGGGCTGAGGTAGCTCCGTCGAAGCTTGCATGCTTTGAACATTTTTGAATCCCTTAATAAAATTACAATTTTTGGTAGTAACTTTAGACATATTAAAAATTCTTAACCTGGCTACATAAATTGGATATTGATGAAAACTGGTTGTTAAAGATATGGCACCTTGATTTCAATGGGTTGCAACAAAAAAACACACTCAAAATTCCAAATCGTAATTTGTAACTAAGGAGTCTCTGAATAATTCCGCGATGCCTCTGGCCTGTAGAGAGATTCACAATCAAGACGCGGCATCGCAGGAATGTCTAGACCTTTGAAGAGGTCGCAACACAGAGTGTGAATTGCTCTGCAAGCCCCGTAGGGCGGGCCTTAAAGGCTAAATCTGCCGCGTTGCAGCTCTTGCAAAGGGCTAGCGCCGAACTGTGCTTAACCTCTGCAGCCTTCAATACCTGCAGAGGTATTACGGAAGTATCCAGAGGCGCCCTTCTGCCAATAAACATCCTTACACTCTTATTTAAATGACCATATTTTTATCTAAGAATAGCGGGTTTAAAAGAGAGTCGCTTTAGGTTTTCACTTGTTTTTATGATTATTGGTCATTTTTATTGTGAATTTATATATCTGTAAATTTATTATCATAAAGCAAGGAGTTTTATGTTTGTCAGGTTAGGGAGTCGAAGAGCAATTCTGATCAAATCAAGGGGGCACTGAATAATTGTGGAAGTTTAGCCCATCTAGAATGGGTTCCTTAATGCAATCTTGCAGCCTTGCAAATTCGGTCCTTTGTTTTTATATTTTGGTCAATTCTTCCGGGCGCCAAATTACCCTTGTAATATCGACGCTATTGATAAATACCAAACAGCTGGGCAGGGGGCATTATAGGCTGGTGTATATATGTAGGGTTCAAAGCCATCCCCATCAAGTCTCAACTATTACCCCAACTTGTACATCAATGAATCAGTGTAACGATCTGTGCTTGAGGCACCATAAGCCCCAAAGCGATTCCAGTGTTTTCTTGTCGGAAAATTTGAAAACCTATCGACAGGGAAGTTACTTTCATTGATTAAGAGTATGCCCAGAAATCATATTAACCGAAACTGGGCATGTAAATGCGAAAGGTATCTCCTTAACAAGGAGATTTCAGGGCAAGGGGCGCAGGCCTATCCATTCTTCTCGCGGGGATATTTAAGACTTAAAAATTGATGGTATATCATCATTATTACTCTCGTTTGCTCCTTCAGTATTTATATTTGGTAGGTCATCAAAAAAACTATCAACGCTCCCTACATCATCAGGCTTATCAGGGATTGGCGGCCTAGGAGGTAAGGGAGGCAAACCTAAATCATTCCCAGCATTTCGCAGCTTATCAAGCATATGGGGCTTTAGGGGGGGGGTACCTCGCAATGCAACTTTTTCAGGGGCTTCGGGCGAATCGTAGCCAAAAAGGGTTACAATTTCATGGGTATCCAGTCCCTCATATATGGGACTGGGGGTATTGCCTGAATCATTATCAAAGAGAGCTTCAGTAAATGGCTGATTAAATAGATCTTCACTCTTGTGTCTCTCTCCGGAGACGTGTCCGTCATTACCTTTCCCCGAAAGCTCTGCTAGAAAAGCGGGGCTACCTACGTTGTTACTCCCACTCCAAACCGTGCGATTACCTTCGCTATTAGTAGGTTTTACTTCATTCGGGCGTCTAAAAAGGGACTTCACACTACTTGGTAGCCCAAATTTTTTTAAAAAAATGGCTCTTAAACCGCTCCTTTTTTTTGAGACTTGCCCTTCTGAATTGTTTTCCGGAGCTCTCGAAATATCTTCACGCTTGGCGATAAACTTCGGCTCTTGACTGCTTGCCCCACTTACCGATCCCATCCTGTGCTCTCCTATTGAACCGTTAACAAAATACTTGGTAACTCAATTGCCACACTATTTATTTAAATATAAAAATCATTTCAAATTCATTCATTTAAATCTTAATTCTTTCAAATAATAAAATCTTTTAATTTTGGCTTAAACTTTTTAGAAAATGCAGGGTATGAGTAAACATGGCTAGTAATTTTTAAAGTATTGTCTTTTGGTTGGCCTGCGTACCACTTAATGACTGGAAGGTTGCGAATAAAAGCTCCGCAGCCTTCAAGAAAGGATAAATAGGAGCGAAGTATATCTGCTTACCGGTAAATCCAGCAAGCGGGGTGATTTAATATCTTCCACGTATAAGTACTGATTCAGGGTGCTAGGAACCCTTGGATAATTCCGTAGTATCCTTGCAGCTCTTGCAAAGGGCTAAAGCCATTCTCGGTGAGCTGCACCTAACCTCTGCAGCCTTCAGTTAAGACCCACAGAGGCATCGCGGAATTATTCGGAGGTTCCTTAGAGTTTTTGGGTGGTTCTAAAAAGACCTCTTATTGTTTTTACGCGTCTCCCTGCTTGACTGAACCATTAAAAATTTTAATAGCAAAACTATGGATAACTTTATCTTCATGATTTGTAACTCCCTTATGAATATCTTTAACAAAGGCGGCATATTCCTTGAAAAGGGAAGTTACTGCCTGTTTGAATTCTGTTTCACGTTGAGTTGTTAGTGGTGCTCCATCTTTTCTCTCTTTAATATAACCGCACACTTCTGAAGTCAAAGTGTTTATCTTGTCCCTCTTTGAATCACTGAGATAAGATTCAGACATATGATGATATTTTGAGTGTTTTCTAACAATATGATGTTTCCAAGCTTCAAGGCTCTTACTAAGGGTGTCTAAACCTGCACTATCATTACGCGTAAAGGCTTCGGTTTTTCTGTTGCAGTATTCATCTATCAAATCATCAAGTTTAATATTTTCTTCAGCTCTCGCTACACCCAGCACCCTCACGAAATCTTTTAAGAATTTTAAAGAGTCTTTAATCTTCCACTGAGTATCTATGCGTTCAGATCTGTGAATTAACTGCCAGGCCTTGCCCAAAAGGCTGTCTTCATCATAATAAGATTTTAAAAAGTACACTAAATCTGTTTTGCTCTTTATAAAATTAGTAGGGCTCAGTTCTATCTCTCTTAAAGTTAAAGGGCTAGGTCTGCTAGGCTTTTGCAGTTCTACTTTTTCAGCTAATGGTAGATATAGCAGTGGATTTTCTTCTATTTCTGCTGTAGGAGTATGATCCTTATTGAAAGTAGATTCAGAAATAGTAGTCGCTATGGGTGTAGGGACTTCGTCGGCCCTAAGTTCATCACGTGTTGTATGAAGATATTCTGTTTCGGTATTTGCGCGAGAACTATTCATACGGCTACTTATCTCTACAGGAGCACCGTTCATCTTCTTAAGTAAATTTTTAGAGTCACGCACAAGTCTATTTATAGTGGGGTTTTTATCGATTGCGTCTATTTGCGCATTCCTGAGGGTAGATTTTTTAGATGTATTGGGGCGATGCCGGCTCTCATTATTTTTTGTGGCGTCGCTAGCTGCCGCGCTAGAATTTGATCCTGTTATTTTGCACATCGGTGAAACCATATAAGTTGTTAAGAGGTATTTTTAAGAATATTCTTCTCTTGTACCTAAGTCTTAAAAATATGGGTTTTTGTTTTTAGGAAAATGTATAAATGATTGGGGGCAACTTAGTACTCTTCGCGCCAAAGTGAAACACCCATTTCCCTATACCAAGCAGTGTTTGGGTGCGGCAAAGTGCGTTACGAGGAGCTAGCCAAAAACATTCAGCGTTTATACTTGCTTGCTGGTTTTACAAGCTTAATGATAGGAAAAAAATATCTCTTTACTTAGGGGAGTATGCCCGAAATCCGTATTGATCGGATATTGACCGTAAAAATGCGAAAGGTATGCCTATGAAAGTTTAGCTTTAGGTTAAAATATGCTCAATTTTTCAGTGCTTTCATAGCTTGCTTGCTAATAACTGTTTGGAGGAAAATCCAGTTGCTCTAGGGGTGCAAGAGGGTTGTAGGCCGCTCAAAAAGCCAGATTCGAAGTGGCGACAATTTATTGACTGTCGACCATGCAGATTGTGTGAGTAGAGTGACCGACTCTTGTTAAGTGTAGGGTAAGAGCAGTGAATGCTGAATTCATTTCCAGAAGTCTTTTGATCGATATCTATACATATATGGAATTCAGCATATATCTAGTTTCACATGTAACTATATTGATGTAGGTGCCTTTAGCCCATGCCAATTTCATGCTTGCTTGAGATATATCAAATTTCACCAAAAAATCTTGATTGAGAAAAATTCAAACGGTGGTTCAAACGGTAATCGTATTTAATAGCACTCTGTCCATTTAGGGGGCGTCGAATACTCGATAAGGTCGGAGTCGGTGGTGATAAATTCTGCAGAGCAATATTCTATCCTTTCAGTTTCTCAGGGGATTTTAGGCTTCTCCTTTGCTTATGGGAAGTCGTAAAGTTCATATAATGGGCATATATTCATCTACTGTAAGCAGATTAAACCCTTTTTACTCTATTACTTATTGTGCAATGAAACACAAAGTTTTGCGCTCGATGACAAAAGCCCTGTAATACATTTGTAACATAGTGCCAATTGAAATGCTGTAGATCAAGATTACGTAGTTAACAATCTGCTTAAAAAAGCCTGAAATCAAAAAAAAACAGTGAGAAATCTAAAGCGATAGGTTCAGAGGTACGTAATATAGGCGCTAGCTAAGCTGGCAATTGATAGCTGATAAAGCGCCCCTCTGACAGGGTTCAGAGCTATAAAGCTTAACGGATATCTACGTTTACAGATCATGCTGAATAATCGCATTGGTTAAATAAAAAAGGACAATGGTATGGCTGATAGTCTAGTAACTATAAAATCAAGCATCCCCAACAGTGATTTGCCGAACAATCCTTTGACGAAAAACAACGTAAAATCGGCTGCGGATTTGGCTGAGTCTGATCAATGGATGTTTGGGTCCTCCAAATTACGTTTAGATACAAATGGAAAGGTGAGGGCTGCCACAACAGCAGAGATTCTAGATGAGACGAGAAACTCTCCATCAGCGATGGTCGAAATACTCTCAACTGGAGCGGACTTGTTGCGCTTTGATGCGAATGGCTATTACCAGGAAGATGTTGATGCAATTGCAGCATTGCATGCCCAATCGGACAAAACCCCCGAAGAAATTGCGAATGATGTTCAGCATGCCACGGTAGCTTTGCGCAATAAGATGAGGGAAGACATTAGATATGGTGTATTTTCGGTTGATGACTCCGGGCAGGTATTCCACAAAGGAGTAGAGATACCACCAGAAAATGTTGGCTTTGAACTCAATGCGCTACTCATTGAGTCACTCACTAACAAGGTATCTGAGCTTTCTGTGCTAAAAAGCCAGATTGTATCTGTCGATGGGTGGCTTCAGGAGGCACTTGCTGAAAGTGGAGAAGATGAAATAACAGCCACCTATGAGTTCATGCAAAGGATATATGTTGAAGAAAAACGGACATGGAAGAATGGAACACAGGTTCCGGGGGCTGGTGATTGGAAGCAATCAGAAATAAAAATGGCATCGGAGTCGATGTGTTTCTACAAAGTAGCAGACGGCAGAACTGATTTTGATGAATTTGCTCTCGACAACTTTCCAGAAATATTCGATAACTTACACACCGATAGACCCGGTGAAGCCTTGATGGATGGACTATGGTACGACTATGAGCAGTTGATGTCCGATTCAGATTTAAATCTACCAGCCTGGTGGACTGAAGGAGAAGGCGCAGAATTTTTTTCTAGTGATATGATAAGAGGTGAGGATTTATTAGCCGAGGCAAATATTGCCAATAAAAACCTTTACTGGGAGACGAGGGATGACGGCCTAGCTGGTGGATATAAGTACCGATGCTGGGTGCAGACCATGACCTTTGATAGACGAACATTAAATTCCACCTCATTTTCGGTAGCTAAAGAAAATATCAATTCGCGAGTGTCAACTCTGTCAACTTTAACTGAACAGCTCGGCACAAACATGACTGTTGATAACACCAGATTCAACAACCTGATAGAGGCAATGAACAACTACAATAAATCCGTACTGGATTCCTTGAAGAGATTTTCTGTAATTTAACACTTATTGGTAATAGTATTTTTAGAGTGAAATAAAGTGTCTTTTAAAGATGACCCAAAAAAAGCAATAAAATTTGATACAGAAGTGGCACTACAACGCTGCCAGCACGTATTAAATGAGGCAAAGAGCGCGCTAAATTATAGTGACCTCCTGGAGGCAGGATTAACACGTTCGCTGGGCTGCTCCCGCCATCAATGGGTTCAGAGAATACGGGATACTTATGGCGAGCCAGGTCTTGACGAGAAGTTTAGAGCAAGAAAGTTAGTGGAAGAGTATATCTATAAGGAAAAGTCTGGATCAACAACATCAAAGAAGAGAAACTTTTTTGTAACTAATCCAATATAGGTGGGGAAGGAAGATGTTACGAAAGAGTGAAGTTCCATCCGTGTTAGGCGAAATATCCGAGAAAGATTGGAATAATTTTTTGGAGCAGGGTGGAACTCTGGCAGATTTGCTTGATATGAAGCCTGAAGAGCTTAAAACAATATATGCCCTGGCTTATCAAAAATATCAAAACTGTAACTACCAAGAGGCACTGCCTCTCTTTCAGCTTCTGTGCCAATGCAATCATATGGAGTCTAAGTATTTGCTAGGACTTGGAGCCACTAGACAGGCTTTATCTCAGTTTGAGCTAGCTGGTGAGGCATATAGTTTAGCTGCAATTGTGAATCCATTCGATCCAAGACCGTCATTCCATGCGGCTGAATGTCATTTGGCACTAGAGAATTGGATGCAGGCAGGCAGTGGTTTTGAAATGACAATGTTGAGGTGTGAAGGTAAGCCTGAGTTTGAAACATTGAATAAAAAGGCTATGAGCAAATTTTCTTCTGTGAAGAAGAAATTAGGGATAGCAGATAGCACTGAGGAAAAGAATAGTGATATTAAATAGCATACCACAAAAAGTTCTCACAAATGACAATCACAGCGCTGGTGTTCAGGATTTGTCACAGCAGAGCTTAGAGATTGCTCAGCGTGAAAAATTAAAGCAGGAAATGGGCAGTTTAGCACCTGTTGCAAGAAGTGCTGTAGCAGGCAATGCCCAACGTGTTGAACTGGATATGCCAGAAACAGATGAGAACATGGGCAGTTTTTATTCAACATTAACCGATGCGCTATCAAGATTAGCGGGGCTGATGGGAGATATGGCGGATACCGTCCAGTTCGAACTCCAGTTTAAGCGGCAAGAAATAAAGAGAATTCTTAAGGATAAGCTGAGAGATATCCAAGAAAATGCCGAGCTTGAACAGGAGCGAAAGAAAAACGAAGAAGAACTGGCAAAGCAAAAGAAAATACAAAAAATATGCGGGGCTGTTTGCAATTTCTTCATGGGTGCTGCAGAAATGGTTGCTGGTGCCTGTATGGTTGTGGCAGGAGCAGTCAGCCTAAACCCAGCCATGATAGCTGGAGGTGTTTGTTTAGCAGCTGCGGGTGCAGTTGAAGTCGCTGAAGGGGCGGTAAGACTAACTAATGGTAGCGAAGAGATGATTTCTCGCCTCTCAAACGCTTCTACAGGGCTACTGGTTGCAGGTGTTGCTTTTGTAACATTTGGCGCAGCTGCACCGGCAGCTGGTGCTATGGTTGGCGCCAAAAAGGGTGTAAAAAAGGGTGTTGAGGAAGGTGTTGAATCAGTAGTTGAAAAGGGTGTGAAAGAAGGGGCTGAAAAAGGCGCGAAAGAGATAACAGAAAAAGCAAGTAAAGAAGGTGCTGAAAAAGGCGCGGAAGAAGTTGCGGAAGATGTTGCGAAAGACACCACCAAGGAGGCCGCCCAAAAAATAGCAAAGAAATTTGTGGATAGAGGGATAAAAATAGCAGCTACATCGGGTTCTGTTGCCGTCGCTGGAAATGGAGCGAAAGAAATTTATACCTCCATAAAACAGAATGATTATGATAAGCGAGAGGCGGAACTGGATAATGAAATAAAAGCTTTGCAAGCTCGTTTGGAGGCTGTTGAGGCGAAGCAAGAATTTATTAATAAGCTTGTTCAACTATTACAGGAGCAATGGACAAGGGCAATTATTAGCCCGGTTCAGGATGCGGTAAAAGTTCTAAATAATGCAATTCAAGATCGCGCTGGTGTTAACATGCGGATTTCTGCCAGTCATGGTGTTTGAGAAATTAAAAGTGCGTACCATGTGGGGTTTTTAAGTTGATTCATAGACTCAGTAAAATGTGAAATTAGGTAACAAACAGATTAGCCAAGTGTTCCTGTAACCCTAAGTAAGATCCACTGCTCATGCTTTACTCCCCTCTTGGAGAAAGTAATAGACCAGTGGTTAAATGATAAATTGTGGGTTTGTTAACCCAGTGATTACAGTTTAAATATATGTTTCTTTTCAGGCTTGCATATTCTTAGTTTATAAGCGTTTTTTGCGCGATAGACGATCGCTGGATTAATGGAAGCAAGTGTGAGCATAAATTGATAGTGGTTTAGCAATAAACAGTGAAAAACAACAATACTTCCTCTTATGGGAGGCAGAATAACTTGACATATAATGAAGCAGTTGTAGAGTGCCAACATTGTGGTGATTTATTTGAATTGAGGACTCTGCTAATACCATCTGCTCACTCTATTTCCTTCACATTTTCACCGTTTGTTAATCTGGTCATGATGATAACGGGTTCTGTAAACATTATATCGTATCAATCGAGTTTTGAATTGACGATGGGCCAGGTATGGTTGGTTGGTTCAGAAGAAGAATATAAGTTGAGTAATAATGGTGACGATCAGGAAGCGGTGTTAATATGCGTTGGAATTCGGGAGGCAATGCTAACCCGATTTTACGAACGGCACGACAATGCACTACTTCGAAAGACGCAAGCGTTGAATGTTGTGAAATCCATGCTTCCAAGAGGAAAATCACCAATCGTCTTTCCTAGTTGCGAACTAACTAAGCTAACTTTAGATTCATTCCAATTATTTAGGCAACTGGGAGACGATCGGTTAAATGCCTTGAAATTGGAAGAGATACTTCTCCTGAAATTAAAAGGTGATCAAGGACAAATACTTGCTAACGAACTCCTAAATCGGGTTAATCCTGCTCAGGAAAAATTCAGACGTTTTATGGAGGCAAATGTTACTAAGAATTGGACTATTGCTACATATGCAGAACATATGGGTATGAGTCTGACTTCTTTTAAAGATATGTTTGGGCAGGTATTTAAAGAATCATCCCCAAAAATGTGGATTAATGAACGGCGACTTCGCCATGCAGATATACAGTTACGCACATCAAGTAGGCGACTTATAGATATTGCTGTAGAAAGCGGCTTTTCGAGCCAGTCATATTTCACACAGCTTTATAAGTCGAAATATGGAATTGCCCCTTCGGAAGCGAGGCAAAAGAGAATTTAGATGATTTCTTGAAAGTTTCAAGGTGCTTCCGACACTCGAGGTGATCCAGAATCAGTATACCAGTTCGTGGGAGCATTTAGATTTTGCAAAGGACTGTAAGGTCGAGGGTAAATTACTCTGAAAACCTAACTACGGGGGCTTAAAGCCCCCAGTTCATGTATGGAGCAGTCCAAGTCAATCGCTACTAACTGTACCTTTAGCCTACAACTTTGACCTGCGGAATTGTTGAGAGACCCATTAAGGTGTGTATCCGCTCTACCATCAAAAATTCTTTAAATTCTATCGAGAGTGATAACTAGACGCAAATTGATGGTAGGCCGAACTCATTTGCTAGTGGTATTTAAATAGTGATTAACATTACGAGAAATAATGCACCAATTCACTTTTGTCTTAGCAGAGTGCAAATTAATGTACTATAAGATATTGAAACTATGCGGAGTTTCGTCGGATAGACTTTGGGCGGTTCAATCCTAGCTACGACATCAATTCTTGGTTATCAAGGCTCATTGGGAGTCATCCAGCACAATACTTTGGTATATTTTTTCTGTTTTAACTAATTGGGTTCAAGAATAGGGCGCATCACTATGTCTATGCCATCGTTTTTGTGTGGATAGATTTCAAAAGATAATGGTAATTCATTTCTGATAAATATTGCCTTGTACTCATTAAGAGGAATACTGGGCACGTTCCCCTTAGATTTTCTGTAATTCACAATTTCTTGAATAGCTTTTTGTGTAGAAAGTGACATATTCGCAGGTAAATCGGTTAAAGTTATTTTTGTTTCTTTTTTAAGTTTTCTGCGTTTTGTCATAAAATAGTGAATTGAATTTTTGTTTGGTGGAGCCTGATCCTCGCGATTGGTTGAATCTTTTTTGTCTGATGACACTTCTTCAGAACTATTGGGAAAATAGAAGCTTGTAAGGTGATCAATTTTTTCCTGTTCATACACATCTATTGGTGAAATAAGAGTTTGTATCACATCTGCTTAAGTTATATTTTTTTGTGCCCATTTGATGCCGCTCCCTATGTGGGGGTAGGTCGAGAAGGCGTAAAACTCAGTTTTTTGTGGGTGTCTTTGTTTAAACTTGCAGCTTTGGAGTTGCTGGAAATTGATTGGATATTATTGGGTCTAGAATTTATATTTTAGGTTGAGTAGGGGTTGGATAATTTTAAAAAAGCATCTTGCATGTTCCACATGCCGTAGAAAAAGGCCTGCATGAATTGAATCTATCAGCTGTGTTGCTTGAGTGTTGTGAACGTCCTGTGAGGAAGGGAAAGGTAACGACCCTGATTTGTCTGTGACTGAATTTGGTATAATTAATCTCCTTTAGCATAGAGATTTTTTATGAACGAGAGAGTTGAATATATCACTATTGGTCATATTCTTATAAATTTATTTCTGTGGTGATTGTTGGGTATCAATGTTGAAGCCTATAGCGCGGTTGCTCATTATGGCGGATATCTTTATCTGGGGTTCTCGAATGATTCCGCGATGTCAAAGCGTCCATGAAAGCTGCAAACATTAGTCACAGTTCGTATTCATTGGTCTTAGCTTTTTGTAAGAACTACAAAGTGAAAGGTGTAACTTCCAAGGCCCGCTCTGCAGGGCTTTCAAAGCGATTAATGCTCCGTATTTCGGCTTCTTGAGGACCTAGACATTCCTGAAAAACTGCGCCCTGATTGTAATTTTTCTTAAGGCTAGAGTTGGTGCGGTATAACTCGCAGAAAACTTATTGCTTGGCAAACTACAACTATATTCAAAGTTAATTTGATTGGAATATAGGATACTTTTGCTAAAAAGAAGCTTATGGCTGACTGAATAACCTGATAGCTATAAGGATTTCCATACTGTTGTTTAGGTGTTACATGAATACATGTTTGCATGCGGCGGTATCACTGTTTTATTTTTTTCTAAAAAAAAATGCCTAAAATATAAAGTTAATTTGACTTTTATTGTTTAGAGTAATAGATGACTAATTATTCTTATGTGAAGCAATTATGTTTGCTGATGTTACTGTACCAAAGTACCTTCGTTTATAAATTGGTTAATTGCTAATATTAATCTATATGTTTTTATACAGGTTAGAAAGATGAAGTTTGAATCACCTATTGTCCCACGTGTATCACGCCAAATTATGGTGGGAAATGTACCTGTTGGTGGCGGAGCCCCGATTTCTGTGCAAAGTATGACAAACACAGAAACTTGTGATGTGACAGCTACTGCCGCACAAATTCTTCGATTACAACAAGCTGGGGCAGATATCGTAAGAGTGTCTGTACCAAGTCTTGAAGCTGCTGAAGCTTTCGGTGAAATCAGGAAGAAAGTATCCATTCCACTGGTGGCAGATATTCACTTTGACTATCGAATTGCATTGCGAGTGGCAGATTTAGGTGTCGACTGCTTGCGCATTAATCCGGGTAATATTGGTCGAGAGAAACGTATCCGCGAGGTAGTTGATAAGGCGAGCGACCTAAATATTCCGATTCGTATAGGCGTTAACGCGGGGTCATTGGAAAAAGATCTTCAGAAAAAGTATGGGGAACCAACGCCGGATGCAATGGTCGAGTCAGCCCTTCGTCATGTTGAAATCCTCGATCGGCTTAACTTTCAGAATTTTAAAGTGAGCGTCAAAGCATCTGATATTTTTATGGCCACTGCTGCCTATAGAAAACTGGCCCAACTGATTGATCAACCTCTTCACCTTGGTATTACGGAAGCAGGTGGATTACGGTCGGGTACGGTCAAGTCAGCGATCGGGTTAGGAGCGCTATTATTAGATGGAATTGGTGATACCTTAAGAGTGTCGTTGGCAGCAGATCCTGTTGAAGAGGTAAAAGTTGGGTGGGATTTGTTAAAAAGTCTAAGGTTACGCTCTAAAGGCATCAATTTTATTGCGTGTCCAAGTTGTTCACGCCAAAATTTTGATGTTGTTAAAACTATGAATGAGCTTGAAGCTCGATTGGAGGATATTACGACACCATTGGATGTTGCAGTAATTGGCTGCATTGTTAATGGGCCCGGTGAGGCTAGGGAGGCAGACATTGGCTTGGCTGGTGGAACTCCGAGCCATGCAATTTATATTGATGGACTGCCAAGTAGGAAATTCAAGAATGAAAATCTTGTTGACGATTTAGAGAACTTAATTCGTGATAAGGCAAAAATGAAGGCGGAAATGGAAGACAGTATTATCGCAAAATCCTAGATACCTAGGGAGTCTCTGATAATTTCACAACATCTATGGTGAACACTAAGTCTATAGATACTAAGTGCAGCTCACCGCGAACGGCCGTAACGCGAGCAAGACTAAAATGAAGAAGTTGTAGCCTTCAAGGGCTACCCCGTGAGTTAGAAAAGTATTAATGTTCTGCAATGGGGCCTCTTGAAAGGCCTACATTCCTTGGCAATGAGTGTCGTTGTGGAAGCCAAGGATATTATGGAGTCATTCAGAGGTTCCTTAGAACTCTTACCCGATGGGCCATACAATGGGGACGATATTGAACTGAATTTATTTTCCTATTAGTAATCAATTTTTTTGGTTATTTATGCTCATTGTCAACTTTATAATAGTGCAAAATTACAAATAATTTGTGCCCCGCGTCAACTCGTATACCAGACACTGATTCGGCCGGTGGGTGGATGTGAGGAAATCTCGTTAAGAGGAGCCCGCTTTATGAAGTTATCTCGGCTTCGGGCAGAGCTAAAGCAATATAGGTAACTTAAAGGTGCAATCAGTACTGGTTGATGTATTTCTTCAGTGGTGGCTAATTAATAAACGGAAAAGCAACGAAGAGATATAAGGCGGTTGACTATATCTGCCAATTCTAGGTCTTCGGGACACCCAAGTTTTAGTTGAAGGTCTTCGGGACACCCAAGTTTTAGTTGATATTTGATGACATTCTGGCCTGGTAATAACGTTAGGCAAAATTCAGCGACCGAACGGATTCACACCATAATAGAGAGACGTATATTCACAGTCATGATAGTACGGGTTTGGCAACACTTGGCCGGAAGTATTGACTAAATATCAATCTAATTGGCGCGTATCATATTTGTGTGGCAAGTGCTAGAATTAGGTGTATTAGTTCAGACCAAATCTGACACATCCTCTTGAAAAAGAGGGGTTTACCGGTTTTGATGAAGGTGCCTAAACCTAAAAGCAAAACCAAGGATAAACCCCATGATCCATACTAATGATCGCATCATCAAACACAAGACCGGATTGCTAAATCTGGCAGAAGAACTCGGAAATATCTCCAAAGCATGTAAGATGCTGGGTGTATCGAGAGACACTTTCTATCGGTACAAGGAAGCCGTTTCAAGTGGTGGCGTGGACGCCCTTCTTGAGAAGAACCGGCGTGTACCCAACCACAAGAACCGTGTTGACACAGTCATTGAAGAGGCAGTGTTAACTTATGCCCTCCAAGAGCCTGCCCATGGGCAGGTTCGAGTTTCCAATGAACTGCGTAAACGCGGTGTATTTGTGTCCCCTAGTGGCGTTCGGAGTATCTGGTTACGGCATGACCTAGCTAACTTCAAATTGCGATTAAAGGCACTTGAGGCCAAGGTCGCTGAGGAGGGACTGATCCTCACGGAGTCACAGGTTCAGGCTTTGGAGAGAAAACGGCATGATGATGAAGCCTGTGGTGAAATTGATACTCAACACCCAGGTTATCTGGGCTCGCAGGATACCTTCTATGTAGGAACCTTTAAGGGCGTCGGACGTGTCTACCAACAAACCTATATCGATACCTATGCGAAGGTGGCTCATTGCAAGCTGTACACCACCAAAACGCCAATCACTGCGGCAGACCTCCTGAATGACCGTGTACTACCGTTTTATGCCTTACATGATCTACCGGTGCTGCGTATCCTAACTGATCGCGGTACAGAGTATTGTGGCAAATTGGAACAGCACGACTACCAGTTATATCTAAGTGTGAACGAAATAGAACACACCAAGACAAAAGCCAGACATCCACAAACTAACGGGATCTGTGAGCGCTTCCATAAAACTATTCTACAAGAGTTCTACCAACCTTCATTACGCCGCAAGATCTATGGATCAATAGAAGAGTTACAAAAGGATCTGGACGAGTGGCTCACATATTACAATAATGAGAGAACCCATCAGGGTAAGAAGTGTTGCGGTCGAACACCGTTAGCCACTCTTGAAGATGGAAAAAGCATCTGGAAGGAAAAGCTCGTAAACTGAATTTGACCTGACAGAGCACCTCCTGAAAAACCGGTAACTGTCAGATCAAGTCTGAACTACTACAAATTAGGTGCCAGATGGGTTCATCTTTAGTAGGTTGTCACCCGGATCAGTGCTCCATATTTATGTCGTTATTACTTCTCACCTATACTTCTCACCTATACTCCTGCCTATCGGCGGCTAACCAATGTGATGGAGAATATAATATGCATATACCTTTAGCTTAATGAACTTAAATAGTTAATTGCGCCAGGGGTTTTGGTTGCTGTGTTCGGAGTTATAGTGAGTGTACTCACATTGATCTTGAAACTTCACTCATTTGGTTTAGAGCACTATTGTATTAATAAGTAAGTATTTAGGTTATGGGTATAACAATCCAATTACTTGGAGAACTGACCGCTTATCGTGATGGAGATCGGGTTAGTCTTCCCCGGTCTAAAAGGACACGCGCACTTCTCGCGTTCTTAGCGTTGGCGGCACGACCGCATCGTCGTGATCGATTATGTGAAATCTTCTGGGAGTTGCCTGATGATCCAAGAGCATCTCTTAGGTGGTCACTAAGTAAAATACGTCCTATTGTCAACACCCCCGACATAAACCGGCTGATTGCGGATCGTGAGAGGGTGAGTTTGGATACTGATGACATTCTAATTGATATTAGATCCATAGCTTGTCATCTTGAGACCCCAGACCTATCAGTAGATGACCTAAAGGCCATCAATTCTGAACTAAAGGAGCCATTTCTTGAGGGGATAGATCTGCCTGACCAAGAGTTATTCCAGCAGTGGCTGCTCGCTGAGCGGGAGGAAGTGGGACGTTTGCGCGGTAAAATACTATCCCGCTTGTCGTCTCACCCTGAGATATCACCTCCCGAGCAATTGAGGTGGGCGCGATACTGGGAAAGTCTTGAGCCATACAACTCTCTTGCTGCCACTCAGCTATTGACAAAGCTGGAGAGAATGGGGCTAGCACAGGAACTGGCCAGAATAAGATCACAGTTGGCGGAAAGGTTTAGAAAGGCCGGAATTGCCTGGTCACCTTGTGCGCCAGCAGAGGAAGAGTCCGGTCCGCCCCCTGTCAATGAACAGCTTCTCGAGCGCAAACTTCTCACTAGTCAGAAAATTGAGTTTTGTACCGCTGCAGATGGTGCCCGAATCGCGTATGCAACGATAGGAAAGGGCGCCCCGATAGTAAAGGCTGCTAATTGGTTGAGCCACTTGGAGTATGATTGGGACTCTCCCATTTGGAGCCCCTTGTTTCGAGAGCTGTCTTTAGACCATAGATTTATACGCTATGATGAGCGTGGGAATGGTCTCTCAGATTGGGATGTTGACAATATTACTTTTGAGTCATTCGTAACAGATCTTGAGACGGTTGTTGATGCCTGTGGCGTTGATAAGTTTACGTTGCTTGGTATTTCTCAAGGGGCTGCTGTATCTATCGAGTATGCCGTAAGGTATCCTGAAAAGGTAAAGCAACTTATTCTGTTTGGTGGCTACGCAGCCGGCTGGCGTATTGGAGCTACAGAGTCTGTTGTTAAAGAGCGAGAAGCGGTAATGACCCTTACGAAAGTTGGCTGGGGACAAGATAACCCTGCATACAGACAGATTTTCTCCTCAACATTTATGCCAAGTGCTAATGCAAACGAGCTGGCCTGGTTCAACGAGTTTCAACGCCTAACAACCTCTCCAGAAAATGCAGTTCGCTTTCTTTCAGTGTTTGGTAGCATTGATGTTCGCGATCAGCTAAAGAGAGTTACAGTTCCTACATTGGTTATTCACTCTCTAGGAGATCAGAGGATTCCGGTAAAGTCAGCATGCGATATTGCATCCAGCATACCTAACGCCAGCTTTGTTGGTCTAGAGAGTGATGGGCATTTATTGCTGGGACGTGAATCAGCCTCAAGGGTGTTTGTTGAGGAAGTGCGTAAATTTATCTCGAATAATAAATAAAGGGCATTTTCCTATCAAAAACCTGAGGCCAGAAAGACTGTTGGCCCCTAGTATGTCAAATATTTGGTGCTAAAACCAAGAAGGCTATCTTTCTCATGGCTAGATTTTTGATTAAAGAAAGGTAGCTCGAGGATTAATGCGCCCACCTATAAAAGGTATGAACCTAATTCCCGAGCTTGAAGGTAGCGAATAGCTGCCTTCGTGTAGCATCTAGCGCTACTATCGCGCGGATGCTTCATCAGGATGTCTTTCTGGCTTCTGTATATTTGATATTCGTCTATTTGATATATGGCAACTCTTCTGATGTAGAGCCCGCTCCATTTGGTCAAAAATACTTCACTGGAATACTTCCGGGGGAGGTGACTAGAGGCTTTCTTTTCTTTGAAAAATAAACCAGCCTTACTTTTCGAATTAATTCAGCAAGCTAGTTTAGCTATCGAGTATGATCGTTGGCAGTGATATGCCATTTAAGAATAGCAATGTATAGTCTAAAACCATAGAAGCAATTCAAGGCTCCGGTTAGCGAGAAGTCGACCTTTTATAAGTTCTTTATACCAGTATATTTTACATAATAACTATTTTAGCAGGGTTAAATGTTTGCAAATATTATACTATTTGGCGTCAAGTATTGCATCTGAGATTTGAGTATCATTAATTTCTATATGGTGTTCTCTTGCTGAATGGAGGTTGTTGGGATTCTTACCCTAATGGTTTCGACTCAAATTTTGAATTAAAGTCAATGAGAGAATTATCTTTGTATTGGTATTTCAACTGATGGGTTAGCTGAGTTGAACGTGCGTCACTCAAATCCCTATCCCAAAGTTTATCTTTCTTAATATCTTTTGTTAGTTGGCTGGTAGTTCTTTTAGCTAGCAATCGGCTTTTGTCCTGTTGAAACCCTAAAGGATCAAAGTCAGCATTTTCAGTTGTTTAATTTTAAATATGAAATTAGATAGAGAAAGGTCAACTGAAATCAAGCTGGAAAATGACTCCTCAAGGGTGTACCTAGGATATTATAGCTTGTGTATATCAGGGGCGCTATAATAGCCACCTAATAGCTATGTGAAGTCTATAAGGGATATAGGCAGTTAAGCTAGTCTGACGCATTTGGCATACATTAAATAGGAATGCTAAACCTGAGGGATCACCCACTGCCGCCTATCTTTCGTTCGGCCATTTGAATCATCATGCTTATCTGCTCGATTTTTTCTGATGCAGAGGATGAATTATTTTCCGCTACTGTTACACTGAGTTGCTGTAGGAAATGAATAAAAGTTTGCTTTGGGTCGCCAAAATTTAAACGAGAATCTACATTGCCAATAGATTTAGGAGCAGGGAAAAAATTTTTTCTGAAGGCATCATCAACATTAGAGCGCGCTGATTCTCGAATTTGAGCAAATTCGCTTGTAGTCTTTTGAGGACTCTTGTCTGAATGTAAAGCCCCTTTATTATCGGTACTTGGCGTTACTGTTGTATTTGCACCGTTCAACATAGTAATTTTAGGCATATGTGAATTAGCCCTTGATAGTATTTTTCGGCGGTATCACCGAACTTTTGTTTCCATTTGTTAATTTGGTCATGCGGGTCAAGGCTCTCCTATCTAATAGGATGTAACTCAGAATCAACGCATTCTTAAAGACCAATCCTCTCTAGCTCTAATTTTTTAGATACTATACTGCTACTTAATTGTCATGTAAGTTTTTACTGCTTCATTGAGTAGGCTTAGTAGTATTATATAAGGCTAGCTGATATGGAAGTGTTAAATTTTAGATTTTTAAGAAATTTTATAAGTATTGGTCATTTTTATCTTTAGGGTATAAATTCAGGCCTTATTTCTTTTAAATTGAGACCCCAATTGTTTCTGTATGGCTAATATCAATCGGGGTTTTCTGGGACTCAAGCATATCTTTACAGGGCAGCAAGATATGATAATTGCACCACTTTACTTCTTATTGTAATAAATCTGAGGAAGTGTAATTGTAAATTAAAATTATAAAGTGAAATTCGCTTAAATTTCCGCAGAATCTTCACTATCCAGCAATAACATATGGAAAGATAGTGTCAGGTAGTAACTGTAAAGCCAAGCACAGTAAACACTTTAACTGATTAAATACTCAGTTGAGCGATAATTTTGAGCCAATTTGTAATTGAGCCAAACTGTATGTCAGTATGAAAATTAATCTACTTATGGTGGCGTTAGAAATGCCTACTAAATGCAAAAAAGATAGAAAATAATCGTGGAGGAGTAATCGGTAACCTGGAGTGCATAAGGGTAAAACAGCCTTTACTCTCAAAGTTCTGAGTTAGCAAATAGTCGACTTCCATATCGTAAAATACCTCACAGCTATCTGTTTATCCACCGTAAATTCCAGGGCTACAGCAATTTGACCGGAAGGGCGACCCCCCACTGGAGGGGAGTACTACCATGTTCATCCGACAATTTTGTCTGCTATTGGGAGTGTTGGTCGTGGGTAATCGCCTCTACTGACCCTCAAGTAGCAGGAAGACCCTCATGCCCTTTCGAATATTCCTTTCCTTCAATCATACGAGTTTGACTACAGTCTTTCTGTGGCGCCCTAGCTAGATATGTTTGGCGAGCTTCTCACCTCTTGTGGTGCACTGAAATTGGCGATGAGCTCTACTATAGAGCCCTGTTCATCCCTGGTGTTGACATTTCATGGAAAATGGCCTCGCAGTTCTGCTGAAGATTGTTTTGCACGCTGAGCGCACCTTACCGCGGCATCACTCGCTAGCTATGCCACCATGAGACGTGCCCCTCCTGAGACAGGGGAAGCACCTCAATTTGAACCCGGCTCTCGGACAGTGACATGGATCAACCCGGGATATCACCCGTGCCTATCTACTTCCCTTGCAGCCAGCGATAGACAGTCGACCAAGTGTCGATTCTGGGGAGGGCTCAGGAATGAATGGCTTTTTAGGTGTCAAGTAACAGTTCTAAATCAAGTAGTTTGGTTGCCAGTCACCTCAGGTTAAGATCAAGCGAGCTCCTCGCTACTTTGACATCTGCCTACCAGTGTAGGTAGAGACAGGAATCAGACTGGTTTCAAACATGCACTGGTTAATACCTGAACAACCTGTGGTCACTCCGGAATCAGACTTTACAAGACGATGAAAATACCTGAGCAGAGTACATAAGCAGACCTTACCTCACCACTGAATAATTCAGAGGGCCGCTAGCAACTCGGGGCGAAAGAAAGAGAACGCTGGACGTGGGTTTGTATGAGGCATGGCTGACAGTTAAGAGTTCATAGGCATGTAATCAGTGCGGGGCTCGAATTGTGACAATCCTATTCTGTCGACTGGAACGTTAGTGGCCTCACTTCACTGCTTGGTGGTGAGAAAACGGTAATTTCAACGGTAGTTCAAACGGTAGCCCAAACGGTAATCAGTTTTACTAGCGAAAATCTGGTCTGGCCGAGGATAGTTAACGACCGAAGATCAATGATAAATCGATTTAACGGGTAGTACTATATTTAACTTTAAACCTGAAAATTACGAAACTAAAATACAAGAAGTAAGATATTGACAGAATTATATTCTTAGGGTGCCAGCAGTCAAAGGTAAAAAGGTATGTATGCTATCACGTTTGCGATCTGGTTCCAGCTGTGGATGAGTTCGAATTTACTCTTAGATAGCGTTCATATTTTTGGCTTTAAGCGCTGATCAAAAGAGTTGCCTTATAAGTTCAATAATGAAGTAGTAAGAGAGTTCTGTGGCTAATCTGATACCACATTCGGGAAATATATTTCCGACAAAAAAAATGCCTAAAATCTAAAAAATGTGCAAGAAATCTAAAGCATCAAGTTCACGACTACGTACCATAGGTGAAAAATGAGCAATCCAAATAATTGCGCTTACATGAGTAATAAAACACTAACCTAATAATTGAGACTAATGTCTTTGTAGTTACTGAAGCCTCTCAGAGCTATGAGTACAATGAAAGTTAGTTGTGTTGAATTACATCACAAGGATTTAAGTAAAGAGAAAAATATGGCTGGCAATATGTTTGGATTCAAAGTCGGCGTCAGAGTTGATATTTCAACAGCCGAATTGACCTCGCCAAAGGAAATCAGACCGAGTATTTTTTTGGTGGGCGGAGAATTACAGACATCTGCTTATTCAAGATTTTGATCAGGCAAAATGGAAGAATGTACAGTGCTTCTCAAGGGAGACTCTAAGACAAAGCAAAAAATTTTTCTTCCCCAAATTTGGTTTGGTTTCCGCAGGACTAGCGGAAAAGGAATAGGTTAAACAATATATATAGTGATAACTGAAGCTACCATAAAAAGTTCCGCAGTGGTAGTGGATGATCGGACCAAAGAAGATACTAAAGAGCAGGAAGTCAACTTTCTAATAGCGGCAAATTTGATAGGTTTAAATATTTCAGTTGTTTAAGGAGGAAAATTATGAGTTCAGTAGATGGTAATGTTAGTTTCGGTCCCGGTATTACTTTTCGCTCAACAAAGATCGACTCCAATGGAGAGGTTGAGGGACCCCCTCAAGAGGCAAAGGCGTCAATAACCAAAGCTGAAGATGCTATTGATATCTACCGGCCGGTGCTCGATGAATCAGATGATGTACAAAAGTTTCTTAATGCTTTCTCTCACAACAACCATATCTACGGCCTGATAAATACGCTTAATAATAATCTTAAGTCTGTCTTTCGAGAGATGAGGGAAAGTGAGACTTCGATTCGTATCAAGAAATATATTGATCAATTTGACACTGCATTGGCGAAGCGTGATGAAATTATCGAAGCAGCGGAGGAAGTCAAAAATCTACGATTTCAAGCAGCGGACCTCAAAATGGGGATGGGTATCATGAGCGGCGTTATGGGGGTCGCTAGCCTAGCTGGTGGCGGTTCAGGAGGGGCGGGTAGCGGCCAACATTTTGCAGCGGCCGTACAGAAAAATTTAGAAGCAAAAATAGATAGGCTCAATGCTGAAGCGGAGGAACTTCAAGCACTATTGCAGGCGAGGCAGGTAGAGTTGGATGCCGAAATGAATATCGATAAACAAGATGGAGAGTTAGCTAATGCGCATATTGCTTTAGTTGACAATCTGACAAGTACATTCTCATCGATGATTAATGAGCTTCATTCTCATCATAGCTCAACGATAAACGCACTATCAAAGTCGATAGTTTAGATGATTTCCGAGGTGTAATTAAAATCAAATGTGAGCATAAATAGGTAGAGATTTCATAAAGAGAAGTGAAAGACATGAATACTCCCTCCTATAAGGGACAAGATGGATTCAGAAACAGTAGAGTGGCTATTGATTGCCAACATTGTGGCGATCTTTTTGAATTAAAAACATTCTCAATTCCACGTGGAGAATCTATCGTGCTCACATTTTCACCTTTTGTGAATTTGGTCATGATGGTGACCGGTTCTGCTGGAATTAGATATCATCAATCGAATTTTGAGCTGACAATAGGGCAGGTTTGGCTTGCAGGATCTGATGAAGATTTTGAATTAAGCAACAACCTAAAAGACCAGGATATTGTTGTAATATGTGTAGGTATTCGTGCAGCAATGCTGACCAGGTTCTATGAAAGGTATGATAACGCGCTGTTTCGTAAGGAGCAGGCGCTTAAAATGGTTAAATCTGTTTTACCGAAAGGCAAAGATCCGATTGTCTTTCCGAGTTGTGAGTTGACACGGCTGACATTAGATTCTTTTAGGTTGTTCAGCCGGTTAGATGATGAGGGATTGAATGCCCTCAAGTTAGAAGAGTTATTATTGCTGAAATTAAAGAGTGATCAGGGGCAAATACTCGCTGACGAACTGCTGAATCGGGTAAACCCGGTTCAGGAAAAATTTAGACGATTCATGGAGGCTAACGTTACAAAAAACTGGTGCATAGCTACTTATGCGAAGAATATCGGTATGAGTTTGACTTCGTTTAAGAATATGTTTAGTCAGGTATTTAGTGAATCTTCCCCAAAATCATGGATTAATGAGAGACGACTCAGGCACGCTAATATTCAATTACGTACGACAAGTAAACGGTTAGTAGATATTGCCCTGGAAAGTGGATTTTCCAGTCAGTCCTATTTCACGCAATTATATAAGTCAAAGTATGGCGTATCACCTTCAGAGGCAAGGCAGAAGTGTATTTAAGAGGTTTCCTTGTTCATTTACTTAGTATCTCTATGTTATGTGGTTGCGTAAGTGAATCAGTAAATGAGAAAGACTTGTTTCAAACCCTAAGTATAGGTGTGCAAGCCAACAATGCCGTGACACAAAAGGCTGCAGAAATTCTATTTCCAAGTGACAAATTTTTACAAGACGAAGCACCTTTTTCTATCGATTTCCTTTCTGTTCGTGAACTCAAAAAAGAGTTGGTTTTGGGTAATTACGATATAGTGATTAGCGCTTCAAACACCATTGAGTACGATTCGCAAGTCACCAACTGGAAATCATTTTCAATAGAAGAGTTATCTCTTCATTACCTGGCACTAACTGAGCGGAAAGGTCTCATAGATACATATAATAAGGATGTATTTTTCTCTAAAGTAAAATCGGTTGGATATATACGGCCAGATCCTCTGCTAGCTGTCAATTCAAATTTGTTAAGCTCACATGCTTATTCGAAATCATTCATTAATTGCAAGTCAGTTAATCAATGCCTTGATATGCTTAGTAGTAGAAAAATTGATGCGCTATGTATCTCTGGTATACAAATCGATCATGCCTCAAGTTATTTCCTGACGACTTATAGTTTAGATGTATCTGAAGTGAATTTTTTTGAGCTGGGGGAATTTTCTATTGGCTTGAATTCTCGAAGTCTTACTTTGAAAGAGAGAGGATTTCTAGAGAGAGCATTGAAGAAACTATTTAGTGATAGAGTTTCTACTAGTCTAATCAATGCAGGAAATAATACAAATGCCTAACTACCACCTACTTGTTTGATAAATAAGGTATTCTGATGAATTCTCAGGGCGGTCAGTCAATTGGAGTAAATCGCATTGTCGAAAAACCCACAGCTATTGACAGTGTAAGTAGAGAAATACAGCCTGCTCAAACAGGTAAAACGATGTTTCAAACTATAAGTAATAGTTTGGAGGAGTTTTCTTCATTTTTACATAAATATAAAAATTTAAACCGTAGCAGAGCTAGAGAGTCCCGTCGAGACTTTGATGGCTTGGATGTAAAAAAGCTATCGAAATCAGCGCTCAGCCAACATCAAGTCGACAAAGTTAGTGAAATTGCAGCAGCAATTAAACAAAATCGTCATAACAAGTCGGAAGTGATTGAAGAGATTAGAACGTTTTCTAAATTTATTTCATCAGATATAACGGAGAAAGGGATTGCATTGCTTTCTCTCAGGGAGCAGCTTGAAAATTCTAATAGAACTGTTCCCAGTATATCTGAAATATATATTGAGCTTGATAGGCAGCTAGCCCCGATATCAACGTCTTTGGAATTCAGAGCCGGTGTATTGGCCAATGGTACTTTGGATGCCGCGAAGCAACGAGGACTGGATGAAAACCAATTAAGTGATCTGACCAAACCGGAGCACTCAATTAGCTTTGGTAATATTTTCAATGTACTTTGTGATCTTAGAGAAAAATTCGGAGATCACTATCTTGATCTTGGAGCTGGAGAGCTATATAGGCAGCTTTCTTCACAATATCATGGAGGCGGCCGGAATATTGAGAACTCAGAGCTCATCTCTGTAATGAGAAATATGAGCGAGTTGAAGACTTTGTTAGCATTACTTGATGCCTGCCGAGAGACTGCGAGAATACTCGAGCAACCCATGACTGGAGCAAATACTCAGAGAAGTTTAACAAGTAAGCTTCTAAATGAGGTCCTATCTTTACAAAAGAAAAGCTGGGTGGAAAGTTCCGATGTTAGTAAAATTGCGAGTAATTTAAAAATAAAAAACCTAGCGAAACTTAATATCTTAGGAGTGCAAATTAAATATATAATAAGTCTTGTGCCTAATCATATTTATGGTAATGCTGAACAAAAAAATCAATGTATTGAAGCAATATTTAAATGTACAGATTTGTTCGCTCGGAGGGAATCAGCATATGCCCGGCTGGATTGAAGCAATACTGATACGTGTATTCTCCGCTTATAGTATCGAGATCGACAAACGACAGCTTGCTCAGAATTACCTCCAGCTGGAATTTAATAATATTGGAAATCTTGAGTTAAACTATTTTCCTCATGATGAGTCATTGCTCATATCGTTGGGGGTAAAGCATCGAGTAGATGATGATACTATAGAGCATGTTCTAGAAGCTAACAAATATAGCAATCAGAATTCATTGTCCCCTACTGGGCATATTTATGAAGATAAAATTGTTCTCAGGCTGGTAATTCTTAGAGAAAACCTGGATTTTATCAATTTTGAAGCGGCGCTAAATAACTTCCGCCAAGTAAATCAAAGCATCTTAGGGGATTAAGTCATGTTGTCTGACAAGACTAAGCACACGCTAAATTTCCAAGGTGGAATCTCTAAGGTCTCATACCTAGAGCACGAGCCCGAAAATCTTAAAACACCGTCAGCCACACGTATCATATTCTTTAACAACCACGCGGCTCCGTCGCATCTGTCTAAACTGTTCAAGCGTTCAAACGGTAAACGGCTATTGGATAAAGTATGTAGCCCTGAAAGGTCTGAATTGAAATCATTTGACGTTTGTCAGGGGGAACGACAGGCCATGGAGGCTGTGGAATGGATAAGAAATTTAGAGGACAAACTAGACACAGAACTAAGGGGGAAGTGTGAACAGATATTCATTGAGCTAGCGGAGCTGGAATTGAAAAATCAAGTTCAAAGAAATCTACTTAAAAAAGTTTGAGTCTTAAAGTGTTTACAAGTTTTATTAGACTAAGTTAGCGTTATGAGAGATTGGATACTCACGCAAGCGCAATTGCAACTAGACTATGCTGATGTAAATAAGGCAGTCGCTCTACTGTTACTTATTGAAACTTTGTACGGAAAAAGTTTACCAACCGGGCTTATGTTGTGCAAAGCATGGATGTCTTTAAATGACCTTAAAAATCTGGAGTCAAAATCCAGAGAGCTTCTGAAGACGTGCAATCTAAGTCGGGAACAGTCAGCCGCAATATATTATTGTTTGAGTGAAGCACATTGGAAATCCGGAAACTCTGATGCCTCAAAATTAGCACGTAGAAGTTATTTGAATTTTATTAATGAAGGCCCTTCTAGTAAATGAAAAATGTATTGGTTGCGTTTAGTCGGCGAGCTGACCTTGCCCTGGCTATATTGTTGGTCGCTATCATATTTATGATGATATTGCCAATGCCAACAGGAGTGGTAGATACGTTAATAGCAATAAATTTTGCTATCGCGGTACTCCTAATGATGCTATCTGTTTATATCAAAACAGCATTGGAGTTTAGTGCATTCCCTGCAGTACTGCTTATTAGTACACTATTTCGTTTAGCGTTATCGGTCACGACGACACGATTAATTCTTATGAATGGAGATGCTGGAGATATTATTACTACATTCGGGAATTTCGTAGTTGGCGGCAACTTGGTGGTTGGGTTGGTTATTTTCCTTATCATCACTATTGTACAGTTTTTAGTGATTACGAAAGGTGCTGAACGAGTTGCTGAAGTGAGTGCTAGATTCTCCCTGGATGCCTTGCCCGGCAAGCAAATGAGTATCGATGGTGATATGCGAGCTGGGATGCTTGATATTGAAGAGGCAAGGGATCGGCGGGAATCATTAAATCGTGAGAGCCAGCTATTTGGGTCAATGGATGGCGCGATGAAATTTGTTAAAGGAGACGCAATAGCAGGTCTTATTATCATCTGTGTCAATATCATAGGTGGGATTTTAATCGGAACTACCCAGCACGGAATGTCTACTGGTGAAGCCCTGGAAATGTACTCTATTCTCACCGTAGGTGACGGGTTAATAGCACAAATTCCTGCGCTCTTTATTTCGATGACCGCTGGCATGATTGTCACACGCGTGACGTCAACAGAAGATGAGCTAGAGAGTAAAGATATAAACCTGGGCACGGTTATAGGTTCTCAAATCACAGCACACCCTCGTGCTCTCTATATGTCATCCGCACTTCTATTGGGATTGGCTTTGATACCAGGGTTTCCTACTGAAATCTTTATTGTATTGGCAATATTGATTGGAGGAGGAGGGTTCCTCTTAGCACGGTTGGCCACTAAAAATAGAATCCATGAAGAGAATCTACCAGAAATTTTGGCAAAAGATGGCGCCTCTGCAGCGGCTGCAACGGCAGAAGCAAAACGAATATCATCCCGAACAGCTGCTAGCAGCAGAGATGAATTCTCTATTACAGTGCCTCTTTTAGTTGATGTCTCTGTTGATCTTGAGGGTGTTTTAGATGCTACAGAATTGAATGCAGAACTAAGTCGCGTACGAAAAGCACTCTACTTGGATTTAGGGGTACCATTTCCCGGTGTCCACTTACGATTTAATGAAAATCTTAGCGAGCATGAATACTACATCCTGAATCAGGAGGTACCTGTTGGGCGTGGAAGATTGATGCCGGACTGTGTTTTGATAACTGAACCTAAAGATCAACTATCGATGTCGGGTATTGAATTTAGTGAAGAGGAAAAGTTTTTGCCTGACATCGAAAGTTTGTGGGTAAGCAATCAGCAGATTGAAATACTGGATACTAATCATCTGTCCTATTTTTCGTTCAATCGTATCATTACTTACCATTTGGCCTACATCCTTCGCCGATATGCAGAGGAGTTTATTGGGATACAGGAAACTCGTTACTTGTTGGAGCGAGTAGAGCCGCATTTTGGCGAGTTAGTCAAAGAAGTTGAGCGAGTAATGCCTATTCAGCGACTTAGTGAGGTATTCCAGAGACTGGTGTCAGAAGATATATCCATTCGAAATTTGAGGGTTATTTTAGAAGCGCTAGTTGAGTGGGGACAGAAAGAAAAGGATGTTGTGCAGTTAACTGAATACGTGCGTAGTAGTTTAAAGCGTCAGATTTGCTTTAAGTATTCTGGGGGAAATAGCACGCTTCCTTGCTACCTACTGGATCAGGAGTTGGAAGATAGTGTTCGTAGTGCCATTAGACAAACTTCGGCAGGCTATTATTTAGCTCTAGATCCTTCGGTAACAAAACGATTTACCGAGAAGCTCGCTGTATACACCAGAGATAGTTTACAGATGGAGAGAAAACCTGTTTTGCTTATTGCCATGGATATACGTCGTTATGTAAGAAAGCTAATAGAAACAGAGTTCTATGAGCTTCCTGTTATATCTTTCCAGGAGTTAACAAAAGATATAAATGTTCAACCAATTGCGCGTATATCTATAAGTTGAAGATACAGCTGTGAACGATTTAGATTCAAAATATAAAACCAAGCATGATATTCAGGAAACGCTGAAATCTAACTTGAGAGACACTGAAAGAAAATGGAGAGATAAAACACATAAGCTCCGGGGGCTCATCGCTGAATGTAAAAACATGAGGATGCGAGGTTGGGTAAATAATGTATCCGGAACCATAATTAAAGCCCAAGTTGTTGATGTCAAAATTGGAGAACTATGTCGACTGGTCTCACCGGATACTAATAAAACCTTGTTGGCTGAAGTGGTTGGGCTAGACAAATCTATTGCATTACTATCACCTTTGGGAGATGTGAAAGGGATTTCCAGTAAAACTGAAGTTATTCCCACTGGCCGTAGCCATGAGATAGAAGTCGGCGATTTTTTGTTGGGAAGTGTCCTTGATGGTTTGGGAAATCCCATAAGGAAAGGAGAACGGTACGACATAGACCCCTCTGAACGTTCACGGGTGACGGTCACTGCTGATGCTCCGGATGCAATGACTCGACAGCTAATCAGTCGACCAGTTTCCATGGGCATAAAGGCTATTGATAGTATTCTGACTTGTGGAGAAGGTCAGAGAGTTGGAATTTTCGCCGCTGCAGGTGGTGGAAAAAGTACGCTACTTTCAATGATTATCCGCAATGCAGATGTTGATGTAATTGTTATTGCATTAATTGGCGAGCGTGGGCGGGAAGTTCGGGAGTTTATTGATCACGATTTAGGCCCAGGAGGTCTTACAAAAGCTGTATTGGTAGTCGCCACATCCGATAGACCGGCAATGGAGCGTGCAAAAGCTGCATTAGTAGCGACTGCTATTTCAGAGTATTTCCGGGAGCAGGGGAAGAAAGTACTATTACTTATGGACTCTGTAACACGATATGCTCGATCTTTGCGCGAAATTGGACTAGCTGCAGGAGAGCCGCCTACCCGAAGGGGGTATCCACCATCAGTTTTCGCTGCTTTACCTCAATTGATGGAGCGCGCGGGAAATTCTGCCAGGGGATCAATTACTGCTTGCTATACCGTCCTCGTTGAGGGTGACGATATGACAGAGCCGGTTGCTGATGAAACGAGATCAATTTTAGATGGGCACATTATATTGTCGCGGTCGTTAGCAGCCGCTGCTCACTTCCCTGCTGTGGATATATTGCTAAGTGCAAGTCGAGTAATGAACAATTTTGTAACACCTGAGCACAAATTAGCAGCAATGAAATTAAGAAATCTACTAGGTAAATATAAAGACGTTGAACTCCTAGTACGTATTGGTGAATACCAACGCGGCAATGATCGGATGACTGATGAAGCCGTAGATAGGATTGAAGAGATAAATGCTTTTCTTAAGCAAGGTACCCATGAATCTATTCCATTTGATGCGAGTGTAAACCAGCTCCTAAAGATGTTTCCGTAATTTATAAGGAACCGAGAAAGTCTATAACCTGAAGTTAGCTGCAAAAATCTATAAAAAAGGACTTTCTTCTAAAAAAAATTACCCAAAATATAAAGAAAGTTTTTGAGCGGCCAATACAATGTCAATCCGTCAAGATGGTGAATAATCACACATGGCTAGTCTAACCCGTGTTATGGAGATTAAGAAGAGGAAGCTCGACGTAGCCAAAAGAGAATATAGGCTAGCTGTTGAAGAGGTACAGCTTAGAGAGCGAGAGTACTCATCTGCTAAGAAGCAATATATGAGCCACAGAGAGTGGCGTATTACAGAGGAAGCGAAAAGGTACAAATCGATTATTGACCAGGTTGTCCAATCTAAGCAGTTAGATGAAATTCGTTCATCAATAGCTTCAATGTATGAAGAAGAAGCTAGCCTGAGTATGAAAGTCCTTGAAGCGCAAAAGCAGCTTGAAAAAGCACAAAAAAGAAGGGATAGCTGCCATGAGCATGTTCGGCAATGTCTAAAAAATGTTGAAAAATATGAACATATCACTGCCGAAATTTCCGCGTCTAAAAATATTGCAGTTGAGAGGGCTGCTGAAGAGACGATGGATGAATTTTCAAGTACTTTGAAGAGCTAGTATTACCGATGTCATCTGAAATTACCTCTAAAAAAAATACTATTTCGACATTTATGGAGTTATCCTCTCTATGCTCCCATTTAAGTCATAAAAGAACTATTGAAACGTCAGAAACTCAATTACATAGTAGTGGGTTGGATTTTCAGAAATATATCGATATAAATAAAGGTGATTTACAAAGTAATACCGATCCAACTAATTGGAGTAGTAAGTTAGCTAACCATATTGATGGTAATGCAAATGATTTAAATATCAATTTGGAGGACGCAAACAATTTTATTGTTATAACTGACTTATTGGTTGTTATTTCAAATAATCTATCATTGGACAGTAAAATAAATCAGAGTTACTTGCAGCACTATTTGCAGTCAATAAACAAACCGCCGGCTAATGGATCATCAAACTCTCAGATACATTGGATGAGTGGGCAAACTGTTAGACCTGATACACTACTTGCCGAAGTATTGGATAATCCAATCAATGAGGTGTTGCACGATGGAGACAGTTTACAGCGAACTGAATTAACAGCAGCTTCTTTAAACTTTAAGCCATTTAAACACGTACATAGTTTACAGTCAGACTTGGGGAGTTCAGATCGCATTGAAGATGCAGATATAGACGTAGTCCAACAAGTCATACTACCGACTACCGATAGGATATTCGCTTCTCAGTTAAATAAGCTAAGCGATCAGAAATCGAACTCTACTCCATCGTTGCTCTATTCGCTAAATACTGAAATTGACACTGTTGTGGTTGATAAAGAAATGGTGCGCGCAGAGATTCTGATTAGATCGCTGCATGATACCAGAGTTAGCATTAGCTTGCATGAGGGTGCTCTGACAGTAAATTTTGATAGTGTCGATAAGGGATTTGATTTATCGGATTCGTCAACATTATCAGAGCTCCGAAGTATGCTGGAGCAGAAGTATTCACAGCTTCAAGTGTCGGTAACAACTTCTTGGAATGTCAGTTCTGACCTTGAGGAGGATATAAATGGTAGTTCAAGACAAAATGATGAAAATAATTCTCAGGGTGAAAACAGTGAATCTCGGCATCAGTCTGATGATGGGTTAGACATAGAAGTTCTATTGGATGACGGTTTGAATACATGAGTATCGACGAGCTTACTTTGCCTAAATTTACCAGCCAGGTGATTGATGCACAGAACATCATTGTTAGTAGTGAAATTGGTTTTCAGCTAGATTTATCTAGTAACGCAAATCGACCGAATCTTAATGTGCGATCACGTTGTTTTACATATAGTTTACCTAAGAGAGCTTTAATCCTTGAGGTGTGTCAGCAAAACACCTCCACATACTGGGAATTCTATTTTAGTCTGGGAGATGCAAGCTTATTACTCTCAAGTTATCTCCATATAAGCCAGATATCAGAGCTGCCCATCGAATTGGTTTTTGCCGCATCTGAGCTTTTTTTTGAGCAACTTATAAATGAGTTTGAGGAGTTTAAAAGTTGGCAGATAACCAGCGTTAAAATAGCAGATGTTGACGGAGGTAATAAAGACTATCAATACACCTATTTGTTTGAAGTAGATAAAGAAGGAAAATCAATTAGTGCCTTTTGCAAGGCAAATATTGATAGTTTGGCAACTCTGTTTGAAATATATGGTAAAAAAAGGAAGGGGCGCATGCAAATTCCTGTGCCAACCTCCTTCTTGGTGGGTCAGGTGCACCTGGATATTGAAGAACTAAGAACTCTTAGGTCGGGTGATGTAGTGCTTGTAGATAGCTCTAGTTCCTTTAAGGAAGAATGTCTCCTGCTGGTGAGCCGACAAGCAACTTGGTTGGCTCAAATAAATGAGAAAAGTATTAAATTAATAGATCGCTGGAGTGTGCAGATGGAAAGTCAATTGAAGGATTCTACCAAACCAATTAGCAAGGCAGATAATCCGGAAAGTCCAGAAGCGTACTTAACGCAATTAAATAATGTATCTTTATCTCTAAAATTTGAATTGCCCGGTAAGGAAATGACCATTGAAGAGATTCAATCTCTCACGGAAGGATATACATTCACATTAAATGATTCGGCCTCTAGCGAAATTCTAATATCCCTTAACCACTCAGTATTAGGAAAGGGGAAGTTGGTTAATATAGAGGGGCGGTTGGGCGTGCAGATTATTGGGTGGGGCAAAAATGGGGGTTAGTTTTTTAGGTGGACAATTAGACCACATATCAATAATTTTAGCCCTTGGTGCTTTAGCTTTAGTGCCTTTTCTTGCAGTAATGGGAACGTCTTTTGTAAAAATTGTAATTGTCTTTTCGCTACTTCGCAATGCTTTAGGTGTTCAACAAACACCCCCTAATATGGCACTATATGGTGTGGCACTTATTCTTACTTTGTATATTATGGCGCCCATAGGGTACGATATACAGGATTATCTGGATGCAAATACCCATCTAACTGAGTCATCAGAGAACTATAAGGAATTATTTTCAGGTGCGGTAAAGCCGTATGCTGCATTTTTACAAAAAAACACCACCGAAATTGAGAAAACCTATTTCCTAGATACAGCCAGGGAGATTTGGCCAGAGCGCCATGCCGAAAAGGTTACTGAAGATAGCTTACTGGTGCTAATGCCTGCATTTACCGTTAGCCAGGTGACAGAGGCATTCAAAATTGGATTCTTAATCTATCTTCCATTTCTGGTGATAGACTTAATTGTATCGAATATTCTTCTGGCGATGGGGATGATGATGGTGTCTCCAATGACGATCTCGCTCCCATTCAAATTATTGTTGTTTGTGGTTCTTGATGGTTGGACAACTCTAACTCATAGTCTAGTGATGGCCTATTAGTAACTTACCAAAGTTAGATATGATTAACATCGTAGCGGTGGATAATTGATAATGGATATTAGCGATCTTATGATGCTGGCTCAGGAGGCGATGATGCTTGTATTGATATTATCCCTTCCTACGATCGTAGCTGCTTCATTAGTGGGAACTTTAGTTAGTCTTATCCAGGCGTTAACACAAATTCAGGAGCAAACACTTGGGTTTGTGTTAAAGCTTGTTGCTGTGATTTTTGCGCTTCTGGCAACAGGAAGTTGGATGGGTGCTGAGTTAATTAATCTAGGGGCAACCGCGTTTAAGAGTATTTGACAAAGTGAAAAACCATAATTGATATGGATCTTGACTTGAATAGCCTGGAGAGAATGATTCAGGCGTATATTTTGTCGTTACCACGTATATACCTAGTATTTACTGTTCTTCCTATGATGAGCAAAGGGTTTCTGGGAAGTTCAATGATTCGTAATGGTATATTGCTCAGTCTGGCGCTCTTTATCTTTCCTCTAACTGAAGGAAGTTTGTCCGAAGACTTGGGAAAAGTGGGTTATATTTCAATACTCCTGAAAGAATCGGCTATTGGTCTGGTTATTGGTGTAGTGGTAGCAATTCCATTTTGGATAGCAGAAGGAGTAGGTTTTCTTATAGATAATCAGAGGGGGTCTACCATGTCAAATATGGTAAATCCATTATTAGGTGATGAAACTTCGCCTTTAGGGGTTTATCTTAGCCATTTGTTAAATACATTTTTTATTATGAGTGGTGCATTTTTGCTGATGATGGGTGTGATTTATCAGAGCTACGTATATTGGCCTATTGGTAAAATGTTTCCCGAGGATTTGACTGGTACTGATGTATACATATTTTCTCAGTTAGATTTTTTAACGAAGTCGATAGTTGTTTTTTCTGCTCCGATAGTAATATCTATGTTTTTAGCAGAATTCACTTTGGCTCTAATAAATCGATTCTCACCACAGCTAAATGTTTTCTTTATGGCTATGCCCATTAAGAGTGCAGTTGGGATCTTCGTTTTGGTTATATATATTCATTTGCTTTTAGGTAATATAGATAATGTGGTTGCGGACACGTTTGAAGACATGCAGTATTTTATGCAGCATGTGTTGGGAGAGGTCTAATGACATCTTCAAAGTCAGAGCCGCCAACGCCGAAGAAGATAAGAGATGCTCGTGAGAAAGGGCAGGTTGCAAAAAGTAAAGAGGTTGTTTCGCTCGTTCTTTTAGTTTCTGTTACTGGCTATTTTTGGCTTTTTGGGGAAGATATTTTCCTGAGAATTAAAAGTCTGTTTCAGGACCCTTCAAAATATATCGACCTTCCTCTTAGGCAACTATTTTTAAATGCTTCAATAGAGGCATTCTACATCGCATTCAGTGTACTGGCTCCGATATTAGTTGTCGTATTTATTTTTGCCATCATATCGAATGTTATGCAGACTGGTTGGATATTTAGTGGTGAGACCATAGCGCCAAAGTTTGAGAAGATAGGCCTGATCAATGGTGCAAAGAAAATATTCAGCGCACAGAATGCAATGGAGTTTTTAAAGTCCCTTATTAAAATTATAGTTCTCACTTACGTAGCCTGGTATGTATTAAAGGGTAATATCCAGCTATTGATGCAGATACCCGTCTGCGGTGCGGAATGCGCCATATATATCACAGGTTCACTAATGATGAAGTTGATATTGTATTGTTTGGCAGCATTTGTGTTCTTGGCGGCGGCTGATTTTGGCTTGGAAAGGTTTCTATATTTTAGGAAGCTTCGAATGTCTATCGATGAGGTTAGAAGAGAATATAAAGACACGGAAGGTAATCCTGAAATAAAGGGTAGAAGGAAAGAGATACATAGAGAATTGATGAGTGAAGAAGTTGTTAATAAAAGGGTTTCTCAAGCAGATGTTTTGATTACAAATCCAGTGCATTTTGCTGTAGGTATACGCTATGACCAACAGCTGTCACCATTGCCGTTTGTTACAATAAAAGGTGAAATGATTCTTGCTAAGAAGCTACGAAATATCGCGATTAAGAAAGGAATCCCTATCGTTGAAAATGTGCCTTTAGCAAGATCTCTCTATGCAAAAATAGACATAGATCAAAAAATAACAAATGAGTTTGTAGAGCCTATAGCTGATATTATTCGTTGGCTGCAATCTCAGGAAAGGCAGACCTAGATTGCTACTTATAAATACAAGAGTGTGAATTATGAAATTAGATTTCTCGCAGTTGATACAAGAGTTAGCGGTAAATTTACAGCAGCCGCTTATGGACCAGATTGAAGATGCATGCCGAATATCATGGGATAATATCGATATGCATATATATTATCATGAGGAGGATCAGGGTGAGCTTGTTATTATAACAATAGACATTGGTGAAATTCCCCATGGCCAAGATGAGCATTTTGCAACATTAATGTTGCAGGCGAATTACCTATGGATTGCTAGTGAATACGCAACCCTATCCCTGAATCCCGAAACACAAAAAGTGGTACTATGCGACAAAGAGAGAGCAGAGTCTATAGAAATCGAATCATTCACTAGGAGAGTAAAGTCGCTATATCAAGCTGCTATATACTGGCAGGGGGTCCTTTCTAGTAGCCCCAACGTTGAACAAACTGATCAGTCACTTGGGGCTATTGGAATGGAAAACAACTTTGGCATAAAAGTATAGAAGTATCAGCTTTCGGGTAATTTCCGGTACCTTAGGTTCTTGATCTTAAATTGAGATGAAAGCAAAGGTGGAACAGGCGAGGGTGGGCGGCATTATTAGTATTTTATAAATCTAAGTATTTATGTCGCCTTTGGTAAATGGACATTTTCAAATGTCTATTTTATAAAAATAATCGGCTAATTTTGAAAGAATCTTCGTCTTATCATCGGTATGGTTATTACCCATGGCGATCTTGCTATATATGGGAAGCGACATGTCACTACGGGATAAGATATCTACATTGTGCTCGGAGATTCATATGCCTATGCCCGCTATAGACGATAATGAATCTTATACTTTGAATTTTGATTCAAAGTTTTCGATTCAATTTATTGAGCATCGAGGTGGATATGTGTTGCTAAGCTACGGATTTGGGTTGGTTGTTGAAGAACATTTACGTAAGCAGTTTCTGATGGAGGCAATGAGAAAAAGTTATGCTTGGAGTGGGCTAAATCTATCTTTGATTTCTGGAGAAGATGGCGACTTCGGTATTCAAAGCATAATGCCAAATAACGTTTCATTTAACGTTTTTTTTGACATTACAAACTATCACTGCGGATTTTGTGATCTGCTAGTTAAACTGATACCTATTCACCAAATAACTAAGTTTGAATATCGTGAATTTATTACGCCATAATTTTATTTTACTGATGGCAATATTTTTTTCTCATCTGTTTAGTGGTGCGAATGCCCAAACCCTTATGGGGGAGTCATTTGAATTCTATGGTGAAGAGCAGCCACTTAGAGATGTTCTGACGGCGATTGCTACACATTCGCGCCTGGGGGTAGAGATAAATGAAGGGATCGATAGTGATTTTAGTGGGTACCTAATGAAGGCCAACAGCAAGGAAGCATTAGACTTCCTTGCCGGCGCATTTGATCTGGTATGGTACTTTGATGGTGCGACGTTGTATATCGATCCAATTAATGAAATGGAAAGCAAGCTTTTCTTGCTATCGAAGGTTGATTCATCCCTCTTAAAGAAGACAATGCAGGAATTGTCGATTTGGGATGAACGCTTTGAATGGCGCTCTTTAGGCGCAAATGGGATTGTTATGGTATCCGGTCCCCCTAGGTATCTCGAATTGGTCGATAAGACAGTGGAAATGCTAAATGAACGAGTTTCCGCTGAGATAAATGATGAATTAGTCATTCAAATTTATGGATTAAAATACGCATCCGCTATAGATCGAAAAGTTACCGCTAGAGATCAAGAAGTTGTGCTGCCTGGGGTTGCAACTCTTCTAAGAGGTTTGATTGGTTCCGACTCGGCACTAGAGGCTACAACTGGTAGAAGCGCTTCTGCACATCGACGTGATGAAACACTAACCGACAGTGAATTAACCGCTAGTAAGTCTTTAAATCTCCGTGCGGGCGATATTTTACAAGAAAGCCGATCAGGCTATTCTAGCGGTGCTTCCCACCCACATGCAACGGTCTACCCGGACCCCAGTACCAATTCAGTTATTGTTCAGGATTACGCGTCAAGGCTTCTTTTATATGAAAATCTCATTACTCAATTAGACAGGCCTCGGGAACAGCTGGAAATCAGCCTGGTTATCATTGATCTTACAACCAATTCATTACGAGAGCTGGGTGTTCATTGGAATGTTGATGCCGTTAGTAAAGGGAGCGGCCTCTTAGATTTGATTTTGCCCGGGGATTCACTAACTGGTGATAGCTTGTTCACTGAGACAAATGCTGACTTTTTGGCAACGGTAAGAGCTTTAGAATCTGAGGGTAAAGCTCGTGTTACTTCTCGGCCCGCAGTGGTAACTGAAAATGGTACGGAAGCACTACTTGATAATAGTGAGACATTTTTTGTTCGAATTCAAGGTGAGCGTGTTGCGACTCTTGAGCAAATTACCTTTGGTACGCTATTAAAAGTCGTACCTCGTGTGGTTGAAGGTGCGTCCGTAATGGGAGATAGGGCCCTGATTAGCCTTGACGTGCAAATTGAAGATGCTAATCGATTAGCGGATGGTGGAGTAGATTCGATACCATCTATTAGAAATACGCTAATTAACACAAGATCGTCAGTTCCAAATGGCGGATCTCTACTTATTGGTGGTTACTACCGAGAAGCGACAACGAGTAATACTGAAGGTGTGCCTTTTTTGGCTGGGTTACCATTACTTGGGGGGCTATTTAAGCGAAACGATGATACTCAGTCTCAATTAGTAAGGCTCTTTATGTTGAGTCCAAGAATTTTACCAAATGCGCTTTTCGATTCCTCATTTTCGCAGAAAAAGGAGAACCTTGAGGACGATCACAGGCTTAATAAATTTGCTAACGTATCTAACTATAACCCGGATATACACAAATTAGGTTTGACCGGGCTTTGTGAATCAGCTTTAGAAGCAAGGCAAAGACGTAACAGCTTTAGATCCGTAAAGTTATCCACGCGTATCGTTCCATGTGAGGATACCGATGGGGAATCTTATCGTGTGGTAACGATAAATTAATCTTAAACTGGAATATGGCGCAGTATAATGAATCGGTGGAAGCTAAGATTTTTAAATAGCGAGCATTATGGTGCTGAAGTACCGCTTCATGAAAATATGGTGGTGGGTAGTGATGAAGAACTCTCAGATTTGGTTGTTAAACCTAATCTGGCAACCGATCAGTTTGTTATCCTTAAGCCCGATGACACCGGTGTAAAATTAGAAGTTTGCGAAGCTACTATATCGGTTTTAATTGATGAAAATATATTTTCTCTCGATGATTATCTGCCAGAACAGAAGGTTATCTTTGCTGGTGATTTGTGCTTTGCCGTGAGAGCTGAGTCAGATGATTGGGAAGAAAAGATCTTAACGTTTAAAGTTGATGGTTCCGAAACTCTAAGCCCCACATCGGAGATTAAGAATTTAGCCAAAGAGGCATCTAAGATTTCTGGAAGGAAATTGTTGGCTCAAGTGGCTATCGGTGTAGGCCTAATATCCTTTGGGGCTTATTATTTTGTTGGCCAGAAAAGGGTCGACTCTAATGTGATGTCTGCAGATTTTTTCGTGGGACAAGCGGACGAAGGTAGAGACATAGCTGTGGCGAGTCCACACTTTGGACCTATATCTGAGGAAAGTAGGAAGTTATCTGAGCTCCTCTTACTAAGTGAGTACAAGGAACTTTCGATTAAAGGTAATATTAAATCTGGAAATTTATTGGTTTCGGGATATGTAAAAGATGATATCCTTTTAGCAAGGCTACATTCTCAGCTTGAGCAGATTTCTTCAGCAATATCCATGGATGTTTTTAGTATCGAAAAGATGCAACATTCAGCACGTTTGATACTTTCGAATTTGGGGCTGGCTGCAGAAGATATTAAACAAGGGAGTAAACCTGGACACTTGATAGCAATAACCGATGGAGATTTCGCAAAATCTTGGGAGCAAGCCGAGAAAGTACTGCTCTCAGATATCCCAGGATTGAAAAATTGGGAAGCTATTTCAATTCGGGAATCTCAGCCTCTCGAACGTATTAAGAAACTACTTTCAAGTTACCCGTTTTCTGCTTCATTAATTTATGAAGATAAAGGTGATGAGATAAAAATTGTTGGCAGGCTGAACTCAGAGGAAAGGCGACTGCTTGAAACTGTCATGTCTGACTTTCGCGCAAGAGTGGGTGAAAGTCCTAGGCTGGCATATGTTAGTCCTGGAACCCAGAAGCAATCAAGAACACTATCAGACTTTGGAATTTCTGCCGTTCGTTCGGGTTCCACACCTTATTTAGTGTATAAAAATGGTAAGCGGTATTTGGTAGGAGCCAGGCTACCTAATGGGGTTAACTTACAATCTTTTTCCGAAGGCCAGGTTACATTGATCCGCGGTCAAAGATCCTATACGTTAAGTTATGAAGATTATATGACAAAAAGTCCAAGTGCTGAATATAGCTTTTTAACAAATTGATCTGGTTTTAATGATGATAGATTCAGATATATATAGACACAGATATGCAAATGCACCCAGTAGCTGTATTTTGGATTATTTAAATGATCAGCATTGTTATTGGGAGAACCAATTAAGATTACCCCAAGCACCAGCTGATTTTCAATCTGTACGAAGTCGACTAACTGCAATAGAAAGTGCCCAGATTATTGTGAAAAGGCTGGGTATCGAGTATTTGGCGCAGTAGAAAATTAATAGTAACGCTATAATTTATAGTAAATCGTAATTAAATGAGGAAGTTATAATGGCTTATACACCAATCGATACCAGTTTCTCTATCGAATCTGCTTCAGCTGTGTTGTCTCCAGCCGCCAGTCAGGTAAGCACAGAAATGAATACGCAATCGGCAACTTTAGCCGCAAATCCCGATGATCCGGCAGCATTGGCGAATTTCAATGCATCTGTGGCAAAGTGGTCAGTCGTTATGAACGTTGTGTCCACTATCAATAAAGTCGTCAAAGATGCATCTATGTCGATAGTTCAAAAAATGTGAAAAAAGAAATGGAACTGAATAAAGCGCTGGCTGAGATCGCAATTAGTGGTCTCTTGGAAGGCATGATTGACGAAGCTGAAAGCATTATTAAAATGTTGGAGGCGGAGTCCGTCAGTGATATTTCCAAGCTGAGCTTGCGTTCATTATTGTTTATTTACAGTGATAATATTAAGTCAGCGATAGATCTACTTGAGCCTTGGTGTGAAGAGCATAGCGATCAGTTAGATACACCCCATAGTTATCTTGCTCTAGCTTTGTGGCGATCCGGCAGGGTTGAGGAGGCTGAAAAGCTTTGTCGTCGATTGATAGAATCCTCTGCTGATTGCGCAAGCAAAAAATTAGCAAGAGAAATTTGTACACAGATAGGAGAATAATAAGGTATTAATATGGATGCAATTTCTGGTGTTCAGCCCGTCGTATTTGACTCGCCCCTTTCAGATCCGGGTGGATTTTCTCAAAATCATGATGACGTTTTGACCTCTGAGGCCACCCTTGGCGATAAGTTTTTTCAGATTATTTCAGATACTAAGCAGGAAATTGGAGCTAAGACGAATGAAATTGAGTCTGCTCTAAGAGTTGATGAAATCAAGCCTGTCGATTTACTTAGGTTACAGTTTGAGATTGCAGAAATTACTATCCAGCAAGAGCTAATTAGTAAAGGTATCTCAAAAAGCACGCAAAATGTCGATACCTTGCTCAAGGCACAATAATGTTTAATCTGCGAATTTTATTGATTGTTGTATGCGTCTTAGTCTCTGCATGTAAAGTAGACTTATATACCGGCCTGGAAGAGCAAGAGGGTAATGAAATGCTTGCTTTGTTATTGTCTGAGGGAGTGTCAGCCAGTAAGGCCGCGGGCAAGGGGGGGAGCATCACTTTACTAGTTGAGGAGTCTCAGCTTACTCGAGCAGTAGAGTTATTGTCCAGGCACTCATACCCTCGGAAGAAGTACGCAACAATTAATGAAGTTTTTCCTCAGGGGGGGTTGATACAGTCGCCAATGGCGGATAGTGCTCGTTATACATTTGCCATGTCCCAGGATATTGCTTCGACTTTATCGAATATTGATGGTGTCCTTACTGCCAAGGTTCATTTGGTGCTTCCAACTGAGGAAGGGAATAAAAACTCAAAAGCTAGCAATAAAAACACTCTGGTTAAAGCTTCTGTATTCATCAAATATGATAGTAGAGTAGCAATGAAATCTTACATTCCACAGATAAAGGCAATGGTTGCAAATTCTGTAGATCAGCTTGATTATGAAAATGTAGCAGTTGTTATATTTCCTGGTATTTCCAACTATTCCGACATTTAATATTGATATTTGATGGAAACTATAAGTAAGAAAGAATACAAGAAGGAACTACAAGATCCAATATTTTTGATGTGGCTCAGAATGACTTATTGCCCAGTCAAGTGGGTGCATGCGAGTCGCTTGGAAAGCTTGTTTGAAGAAACTCCTGCTGAGCTTCTAAATAGACCATGCGCGCAGATACTGATTAGGCGTCATTTAGGTATAAGTAACCTTGATTGGTCATTTTTTAACGTCCCGCTTACGAAGCTCTTATTTGCTTCGCCAGAGGCTCTGAAACGTATCATGTTGATGATGGGCTATTTGTGTCTTGATATGAAGTTGGATCATATTATTGATCGGGCAACAAGGCATGACTTATTCGCCCGATTATCTCAAAATACTTTACGGAATCTAGAAGATTTATCACCTTTTCTCTTGCGCAGTCGTCCATCGGTTTTTGATCAAGTCAAATCAAAAGTTGACATGCCCAGTATTTCCAGATCGAAATCTGAAGTTTGTATTGAGGTGGGTGAAGTAATTTTTTTCAATACCTTGCTATACATGATATCTCACTTTTATAGACTGCCGGATACCAATTTTTTGGAAAAATGGAAGACTCTTTATAGATTGAGATTTCCAGAACAAGAATCACACGAATTAGTGGATGAGTGGCAGTTGAATCCGTTAATCGATAGTCAAACATGTCTTTTAACAAGCAAGTTAGTGAAACATTTGGAGCCTGAATGCACAGCTTTGTTAAAATAATCCCCGGTTCTATCTGTATTCAAGCGGATCATAGGATTATCAAAAAAGAGGATTATGCGGTATATCAAAAGTCTCAGGATATTCTTGCCCATGCTGAAGCATCTGCTTCTGAGATAATCGCCAATTCAGAGGCGTCAATAAAAGCGGGGTATGATCAAGGTTATAGAGATGGATTTGAGGCGGCGCTTTCTGAGCAAAGCGAAGCAATGTTATTAACGCTTGAGCTTTGTAGGAAGTTTTTGGATTCTCAACAAGATGAGATGCTGCAGCTTGTTAAACTTGTACTTCAGAAAGTTCTTGGGGATCTGGATAATGATACGCAGCTAATTAAGCTTATCGAAAGCTCTGTAGCAGTTTATTATAATGTTGATAGCGCTAAGTTGCTTGTTGCACCTGCCCAGTTTGAGCAAGCAAACCGGAAAATTATTGAACTTTTAAAAGATTATCCAACCCTGACTAACTTCGAAGTAGTTTCAGATGAAAAAATTGCTCTCGGTAGTTGTATCCTTGAAACGCCAATAGGAATACTTAACTTGTCATTGGAATCTCAGCTATCTGTGATTCAGCGCTCACTTGGATGGCATGTAGACTTTATGTAGGCTGTATTCCTAGATTCTTTTTTTAATGTCTGTTTGCAATGCTGGTTTGATGAGTTGGTGTCAATTTTCTGATGCCACTACTATCTTAAGTTGTAGTTCATTAGTTTAAAGTTGAGAGTTAACAGATAGTTAATACTCCGTTTTCGGCCCAAATTAAGGAAAAATTCTATTTCCTCTTGGGCAGAAATATTATGTTCACATAAGTATTAGATACTATATTTAGTGTCGAGATTTCTCTCTATTGAGCGGAGTCGATGTTAATTTTTGTATCTAAAGAGTGGCATGATGCATAGTAATTTCGTTGATTATATATCTGAGCTGGGACGTAGGATAGGTATTAACGATCTTGTGTTAGATGAGAACTTGCAGTGTGGACTTGCTACACCTCACGGCATGCTTATCACCGTTACAGCTGATCAAGATAGTGATATCGTTATTTTTGAAGTCGATATTATGAATTTGGATTCCCCTGGAACAGCACGTGAAAATCATTTGCTTAAAATATGTATGTGGAACTATGTAAATTTTTCTCCGGGTCATCCGGTTCTACTGGTGAATGGAATTACCGAGATTGTAAATTTAGTGGGAATATTTGATTTTTCTAGGGCAGATTACAATAACTTTGAGGCTGAGTTAAGTCGATATATTGACCTTGCAGAAAATTGTCGTAGTGAACTCTTATTGACTGATTCGATGTGTAATTCATCTTTGCAGCAAGATGACTATGCCTTAATCGATAGTGGACTTTTACTGAAGGCTTAAAAATTAAGGTGTCATTTTATGTGCGGTCCCGGGTCTGTATCCAATAAAAATACCAATGAGAGTTCTCGACCTAATAAGGTGTCAGAAAAGCCTGTTCCGTCTAATTTGAGAAACCTAGGTAACAATACAAGTAAAACAAAGTCGACTTTATATCGGTCTGAAAAAGTGGTCAAGACTCTGAAAGAGCACCATGGATCACTGGTTAGACAGCTTAGGCCTGTTGATACTAACGGTTCTTTTTGGGCTGAGCGCGGCAGAGTTAATTCCAAGAGATTGGCGGAAATATTACCGCTATTACCTGGGCGTGGTATTGATTTAAGGGATTATACAATTAGTAGTATAGCTAACGATGGAAAAATAAACTCTCAAGAGGTTCGGGCAAATACCCCGCGCCGCACTAAGATTTCGAAGCTTCGCAATCGTGTTTTAAAATGCTTTACTGTATTTAAACCAGATACTTTAAAGAATGCTGCTAAAACTGGTCAGAATATGATGCGCGCGAGTAAAGTTTCAGGGTCAAAGAATGAGGTTGAAGGTAAAGTTGAAGATCAGATTGATACTACTCTTAATGAAAAGGTAGTGCCCTCAGGCTTTGATAGCGCGACTACAAGTGTGGGGGTTGTTGAATATCTTGCCGGCATAGGAAGTTGTATTAAACTACTAATGAATAATGCCTCTGAGAAGGAAAGAAAGTCCAAATCAGTTCTGGTTCTTGATAGATCGGTTAAGCGAGCAAATGCCTTATTAAATCGAAAGCTGGAATTGCTTAAAGAGCTGGACGCGTATGAGCAGGTGCCCCAGCAATATCAGTTAATTAAAAAACAATTGGACGGCTTGGATGAAAAGATAAAGGATATTTCTCTAAGGATAATATCGCTTAAAAATAGTATCGATAACTCCGATGTGGAACTTGGAGGAAGTACAGAAGAGACTATTGCTCGGGTAAAAATATTTAGGTATTGCTGCAGTATTATCGGCGCCGCCCTATCTGTTGCTGCAAAACTCACGCCTGAGGGTAGTGCTGTTATGGTTGCTGCTTCCGCGTTTGGGGTATCCGGAGGGGCACAGACACTAGCGGGTGTTCTAGATGCAATTTCTTTGAAATCTGCTTTTAAATCTTCCATGCGTTCTGAGCGTCTGAATTCAAGTTTAACCAGTAAGATACGTAACCTTAATAATGGATTGAAGGAAGAACGCCAAGCTATTTCTGTTAAAAAGAAGGCACTGGAGGCTGCTGTGAAGCGGCTTTCGAAGGATGACTCGAGTACTGAAAAGGCCATTTATCAGCTATTGAGTGGCCGTATTGTTACAGAATCCTCTAGTCAGGTGATTGATAATTTATTAAGTGACCCGGATTTCGATACCGTGAAAAATCTATTTAATGATTTGATGTGTTTTTTCACAGCAATGGGGCGCAAGCAGGAACAGATTGAACTGCTGCAGGCAATTCTTAGAAAACAGCCTGGTTTTACCAGTAATCTTTTAAAGCCCTATTCGAAAGTAATGACTACTGCTGGATATATGTCAGGTGCGGTTGCAGGCTCTGCCTCTCTCGCAATGGTTTTAGGGGCCGGTGGAGCCGTTGGTGTTGTAGCCGTTGCTTCACCTGTTGGTCTTGTGTTTGCGGCAACTGGCGCAGCGGCTGCTTTGGGTATAACAGGATTAAATTCTTCCATTCAATTTGTGGACAATAGAAGAGTGTCCGCTGTTATCAATAATTTTGTGGGTAAAGGCAGAAAGATCAAGCAGAAGTTAAAAGCAAGGGTGCCAGAGAAGTCACAGACTCAAAATTTTGTACGGGGCTCGCAGAGTACTTCTAATTCGGGAGAGGTATCTCGTTCTTCGAAAGGTGAGGTTCTGGAAAACGCTGCTGAAGAAGTAGTCGCAGATAAAGAGGCAAGACTTATTCAGAGTGACTATGGTTTGGCCCATCAGGACTTATTTAGCTCGATAACTGAGTCAAACATGTTACCAAAGGTAATATCGGCTTCACCTAGGGGTGTTTTAGATAGAGTTTTTGATCAGCTATGCTTAGAGTTTAGTGATATTCTCGATGACGATAAATATCTACCGGATATCGGTATTCCAAATAATCGATTGGCAGCTATTAGGATTAACAATCCAATTAAACAGCATGAAGACTATGAGGAAATTTGGCAAAAATCTTTGACGGTAAAACTCTTGAAAGAGGTATTGAGCCCCATAATGAAAAATGACACCTTCGAGCAGGCGATTGAAGGTGTTCTAGAGGCAGCTCGAGTGTGCCAGGTCGATGTGGCAAAGGGTATTTTGGCGAAGCTTATCAATGTCAAATGATTTTGAATAGTTTATGTAGAACCTGAAATATTCTCTTGAATATCGGACCAATAAAACCGTACAGGTAAAAAATACCGATTAACCCCGAAGCGGTCAAGCACCTTATAAAATGCTTTTCGCTGCTAAATAAATAAGGGTAGGGCGGCAGTATTACCGCTCTTCCTTTACCCGCTTACTCCGCCCGCTCTCATGTCGCTCTCGCATATCGGAATCAATGTAGCGATCGGTCGTAGCCATACTTGCATGGCCCGCATCATCACGGACATGCTCGCGGGGGCGGTACTTCACATCTTCAGAAATACCCGTATGGCGGAGCCAGTGCACAGTGGCAGCCTTAAGATCTTCAGCATCTTCCCCTAAGCCTTCTTCAACCATCCGTTGGTGGGCAGCATCAAAGCAGTTTTGAACAATCAGGCGAACCTGTCGGGTACTGGTAACCGGTCCCTTGCCACGGGACTTGTGCACCAGAGGTGTCTGCTCATTAATGCTGGGCAGAGCAGGGAGCTGCAAATAATTTCTGTAGCGCTTCAAGGCCTTCAACATTTGGTCGCAAACAGTGATCGCCCGGCCTTTGTTACCTTTACCCGTAACGTGAAACCACCAGTTTCCGTCGCGATCTTTCTTGAAATCACCCATAACTGGTGCCGATCTTTCATCCGCAACCAATTCAGAGATTCGCAAATACATAGCGAATAGGGCGTTCATAATGAATAAAGTTCGCTCGTGATCTGTTGGTGATGTCTCGGCCATGATCTCAGCAGTCTCCAGGACATAGTCCCACTGCAAGTTGCTGATTCGGCGCACAACCTGGCTTTGTTGCTCACGTCGAACAAACTTACTTTTCTGGCGAATCAGTGCCACAGGGTTGGCTGGAACCAAGCCTTCTTGATAGAGAAAATCGAAGAAGGATGACAATGCAGTAAAGATGCATTTGATCGCTGCCTGGGATGGCCGGAACTCCTTGGGAGAAGCCGTCTTGCCAGCACGAAACTCAACTTTGGACACACTGACTACGAATGGCCGCCAATCGGCATTCACAACACGCTCGCCATTCTGTGTTTTGAATCTGGCAACATTCTTAGTTCCGATCCAGGCAATTGGCGGCTCAATGCAAAACTGCACAAACTCCTCAATGTGTTCGCGCTTCAGAGTCATTATTGAAACTTCTTCAATGCGCCACGCCCATTGCAGCAAGCGCTCAAGTTCACGGCGGTAGCTGTTAAACGTTGCCTGGCTGCCGTTATAGCTGTAAAGAAACTTAAGCGTGAACTCCAGATCGGTATCAGCACCAGGAAGCTGCTTGCTAAGATAACGGCTAGCTGAAAAGCTGGTACAGCGGAATGGATTCTCAAGGTTGCTCAGGTTGTCAATGATTGGTGCTGGTGGCCGGTTGGTAGCAGACATAGAAATATGGAGTTGTTGTTGGAATGCGGCAAATTATACGGAAAAACGGGCATTTATAAAATATCCGATATTCACAAATATCGGAAATAATGGGGCTCCTGGTGGAGCCTAGGTTTGAATTTTTTGGACGTCCAACTAATGAGCCTGTAGCCACAGGATTATTAACGTTCAGGTATTAGAATTAAAATTATAGGCTGTCGTACTATCTACGCTGACTGTATTACCAACGGCCCTACTCCAACGGTAACTGGGTCACCATTTTCATCAAAATAGGTTCCTGGCACTGGAGAAAAATTACCGTTCGGCCCCTTTTGTGCAAGAGAATTACCTATTGATCACCTTAGCTGAGCCAACATATACAACTGAGCAAAAAAACAACGCTAGAGTAAACCCTACCAAAAAGATTGTAATTCCATAAAGTAAACCGCTGCTACCGCCATATTCTGACATCGAGTTAGTAACCAAGCCCGACCATAAAAGGAGCACCCCAAAAATTAAAGAGGTAATAATTGATATAGCTATACCTTTTCCTCGTGATCGAACAATTACAACCGAGGCAGTGAAAGACAATAAAATGACCGCCAGTGATCTAATTAATATGTAGATAACATCTAAATGCCCACTTTCATCAATATAACCAGTGCCGGCTTGAGAAAAGCCAAACCATGAGACCATTGCCAAATTTAGGGTAATTAGAGTCCAACGGAAACCTAATTTGTAATTCATTGTTATTATCCTAGCCGATCGGTTAAAATTTGTGCGGCGAAGAGCTTTAGTTGATCAAGGTTGTGATAACTTATTGATTAATAACGGACTTTTATGAATACTGATTAAGTGCTTTACTTGGCAGTCCACTTTTTCTTGGCGGTTTTTTTTCCGATATTCACGTGTCCCCTTGCTGTGGGAATGCCTGGTTGCTGCCATGACACTCTCCGTTTGTTTTGGGTCCTGGTTAACCAGGTCGGTGTTTATGCTCGCGAGGTACTGCCGGTGCGGCTGAACTTCGTTAGCAAATATCGTTAGCTGCAAATCAGACATGGCTGGATTATCTACCAAAATTCCAGCTCCTGCACATCCGTCACAAACTCTCCATTGTTGATCAATGCCTGTCCCTGCGCACGTACTACAAAGCCTCACAGAACCTGGACCATCATCAACTTTGGTCTTGATTTGAATCATTTCGGTCTTGCCGACTTTAGAGGAAGCTTCTTTGGAGGAGGCAAAATATAATAACAGAGTATATCTGGCGTGTGAGGCTTACAAGAAAATGTCAAACTAAAGGGGCCACTCTTTCAGCATATCACTAGTAATATACTGGTCAGGCTCATACTTACTTAGAAATCTTTTGAAATCCATCCCAAGCTTTCCCGGCGAGGATTTGGACATCGAATCTAAGTCTTTCAGTACAAAGCCTACCTTCACAGCCCCCTCGATATTAGCTTGGTACTTAGTCAACACTGCATTCCAGAGGAAGGAAATAGGACGAGCCCATTCTCTCAAATTGCCGCTATGAGATAAAGGTACAAACTTCCCGCTAGAGTCAAGTATCCAACCATCTTTTGCTTTTGATCGCCGATTCTCCAGAGTGACAAATGTCTGCTCGTCCAAAAAACGAGCCCCTAATGCTTTGAAGCTACTCTTTGTGTGCACTGTAATTTTTCCATTTAAAAAGCACACTACAGGAAATGTAATAACCGAATCCATTTATTATCCTCGATTACTCGCCCTTTCCAGCTTTAAGGCTTGCCCCAAATGGTAACGCATACACCATCAAATTTTCGCTCCTCTCGGTAGATAAGTGGCCCTCTGCAATGCACACTTAAATTCAAATGAGCCACTTTGCACTTGAGTCACATGTGTTTGGGTGGGTTGTGCCCACCCTATTTCGTTATGAATTATCTGACACGGGGTTACAGTCGATTGTCCTCTAGGTACTTTAGCGCAACACTTAATGCTTCATCAGGCTCTGTATTGATGTGGGGTTGAATTTTATATACTGGTTCGCCGCGTATCGAGGCTGACTGCCCTATTGGCAGCGCAATTGTCGTACCGTTTGTAAATTCAAATGTATAATTTGTAGACATTAGACCTGCTGTCTCTGATCCTATCAGAATAGTATTTTCTCGATCTAAAAAAGTTTGGGCGAGCATCTCTGGCGCACTACCAGTATCATCACTTATCAGTACAATTACTCTTGCTTTTGAGAGTGGATGATGAGCAGTAGAATTATCTTTCCGTGATAGAGATCTTTCCATTGACGTCCTATTACCGGCCTCAACACTACCGTCTTTCAACCAGAAAAATTCTTCCGATCCGTCAACCAATTGGCTTGAGTAGAGCTGCTGATCTGAGAAAAACTGTCTGGTGAGATAAAATAGCGGGACCAGATTGCCCCCTGGTTGATCGCGCAAATCAATAATCCAATTCTGTACCCCGTTTTCACTATATTTCTCGATTAGTGCGCCTGTGCGGGTAAATTCCGCCTGTCGAGCTGTTTCAGAACCAAACTTCTTGGGGAGAGAAATTAAGGCAGTTTTATTGCCAACTAAACTTAATTCACTCTTCAGTTGTCTTGTTTCTCCATACGCGGAGGTATCTGCCCGATTATAGATTGTAAGATGTTTATGATTGAGTTTTGAAAATAATGCAGTGAGAGCCGCATCTGCTTGATCATCGTTTTGAATTCCCATAAAAACGTCGTCTGCAAATTGTTCGAACTCTGTAATATCGATCGTGTCGCGCAAAATGTAGTGATCTTTGATTAGTGAAAGCGCATATTCTTTGAGTTTGTCGTAAGACTTGTTCGATTCAGCCTCAGTTTTATCTTGTAATAATTGCACATCTCCCAGCCACACTTCTCCAGATGAAAACATAAGATAACCGACTATTGCATTTGTCGCTTTACTAAGGCGTGGGATGCTCACGGAAACTGTGCGCCAATCGTGAGTTCCACTAACTGGATCATTTCTCATTTCGTATAGATAAAGGGGTGATCCATTGCCTTCAACCTTAACGATAAAGTGGCCAGTTTTAGTGACTTCATTCGCCTTGATTTTGAATTTTAATTCTGTTGGCCCCTTATGGAAAATTGATGGATCAATATCAAGAGTCATAAATAGTTGGCTGTCAGCTTGAGCTACTATATGCGCCAAAGCCCCTTCTGATGTTGAAACAATATTGCGAGTAGCGTTGTTAGTCTGAAATTTCCATTCCTCAGAAATTTGTAAGGTCTTCGAGTCTGATACAGATGTTGAAAGAGCATTTTGTGATAGAGCCAAAAAAGTCAAAACTGCAGTATTAATTATTGTTTTAAAGTGCATGGTCGCCGCCTTTCCTGTCGCATCCTCAAGTAAAGTTAAATTGATGCTAAAGTTTTAAGAAATGGATATTAGAATAGGTGTGTAACCATCTAATCATTGCAGGATGAAAAGTACAAGATTTTATTGCGGTAGCAAATAAATTTTTATTACCTGAAAAAGGTTCATTCGTACTAACTTATTGCGGTATATATTGATCCATTCTTAATCGGCACCTGGATTAAATTCTTATTTGATGTATCAGGGTGGATTTTAAATATTACTTCGACACCACATGATAAAGGTCTTATGACATGGAATATCATCATATTAAATACGAGCAAATTGGCCCTGTAGCCATCGTTACTTTTAACCGTCCAGAGGTTAAGAACTGTATTGGTACTCGCGCTCACCGCGAGCTGGTGGATGCATTCGATCGCTTTCGTACCGATGACGGAGCTAAAGTTGCGGTAATCACCGGCGCTGGCGATTCTGCATTTTGTGCAGGGGGTGATTTGAAAAGCAATCTTGCTGCAACTGAACCCACCAATCACCCGGATCCTGACGTGGCTGTTTTATGTCCTGTAGAGCCCGCTGATATTGCCCGGCATAACCGAGGAGAAGCTCCAGGTATTATAGGTCCATCCCGCTGGACCGATATTTATAAGCCTATCATTGCGGCTGTGAACGGAATTGCTTATGCGGGTGGCTTTGAGTGGGCATGTTTTGCCGATATGCGGATTGTAGAAGAGCAGGCATCCTTTGGAATGACTTGTCGTCGTTGGAATATCGGCCTAGCCGATGGTGGTACTCAGCGTTTGCCGCGTATTGTTGGTATGGGGCGAGCGCTGGAGTTAATCATCACGGGAAAAGTTATCAATGCTGAAGAAGCTTATCGCATTGGGTTGGCCAACGAAGTGGTGCCAAAGGGAACCGCATTAGACCGTGCCATTGAGTTAGCACAGTATATCTCTACCCTTCCCCAGCCAGCGATTCACTCTGATAAAGAAGCTGCCATCCGTGGTTATGGAAAGGATCTTGATGAAGGTCTACGAATTGAGGCTGAGTGCTTTAACCGATTATTCAGCGACTCTGAATCCAGAGCAGAGCTATCCGAAGGCTTGAGGCGCTTTAACGAGCGCGATCATCCTGACCGAGTACGGGGACAAGCCAAAACACCCGGCATTGTTCGTAGCGAAATGGAGTAATTGCGATAAGCCAAAAGAAGGCTGTATTTAAGAGAATATATTGTTTAGGGCTTAGATACCACGAATATATCTCGGACAATGTAGTAGAGGCCCATAGTGGCTATATGGGCCTCATTACTTTGGTGAATCAGTGGGGTTCTTATCGTCACTTTTATGATTTGGACAGGCGCCCTCTTCCCAAGGCCCACTCTTTATTAGACGCATGAATCGGATACATGTTTTTTATTTGCCTTTACGCTCAATCATTCGAATCCATATCCTTACTCCAAGCCATCGGCAAAAATGCATCATCGAGACTGACATTCAGATTGTGGGTAGAGTAATTCGAGAGTACTTTTAGACTGGTTCCAACTATCACCTCTAGAACTGTCTCTTTCGTATAACCTGCTGCAAGAAACGCCTCAACCTCCTCTTCTGTGGCCCATCCACGTTTCTCATTGATAATGACACTGAATGCTCGGAGCGCTTCGAGTTTAGGGTCATCGAGTGTTTTACCGCTACGCAGCGCCTTGATTACATTTTCATCTACACCGGCCATTTTGCAAACTGCGGTATGCGCAGCCATGCAGTAGGTGCAACCGTTTAGGCGGCTGTTTGTCATCAGGATTATCTCTCGCTCCGTTTCGCCCAAGCGAGATTTATCGAATAATCCCATAAGTGTTAGGTAGCTCTCCACCATTACAGGTGATTCGGCCATGGTTGCCATTAGATTGGGTACAAATCCCATTTTCTTTTTAGCGGCTTCTAGAGTGGGCTTAGAGGCTTCTGGTGCTGTTTTAATTGTGTAACGTGTAAAATTGACCATGAGTCTTACCATATAAGTTGGGTTTTACGGTGCTCGATATCGATTTACATTGAGTGCTTCCACCTCTTTGGCGCTAGTCAGCGCTAAAGAGGTGGAGGTGTTTACATACTATGCAGTTGTAGACTGACTCAGCTTTTCAAGTACGGGAAATAAGTCGCTGGGTTCGGGGCGACGTGTATAGTCAGGATTCACCTCCGCATATGCGATTGTTCCATCGGTATCTATGACATATCTTGCAGGCATAGGTAAGTTCCACGCGCCGTCACGATGGATGGTCGGGAGTTCGACTTTGAAAACCTTGTGGAACTCAATTACATAAGGTTGTAATGTCCAGCGGATACCAAACTCTTCAGCAAGCTTTCCACTTTGATCAGTCAGAATTGGGAAGCTTAGCTTGTTATCCCTCTGAGATTTGCGGCTTTCAGCGGGCCCTTGCATAGAGATAGCAACCAGGGTTGCGCCACGCGCTTTGATCTCTGCAGCAACTTCTTCTAACGCTTGCAGCTCAATATTGCAGTAAGGGCACCACACGCCTCGATAGAACGTTAGAATAACGGGCCCTTTGGCTAGGAGTTCTTCCAGGACAAGGTCGTTACCTTCTGAATCTGGCAATGTAAAGTATGGGACTTTCTCCCCTACTTTAATCGAACGTTTGACTTGGCCACTAGCAGCCAATTCCTTGGATGATCTGGCAAAGGCTTCAAATGCTCCTTCCGGGGCCTGTTGTTTAAATACTTCTTTGAAAGCATCTAGTTTGTCTTGAAGAGACATAACCTATTCCTCTAATGGTTTAAAGTTTGGAAGCGCGAGCTTTGGGTAAGCCTTCGATGGACCAAGAGGCGACGTACTTAACTCTCCAATTGGCCTCTATGCAGGTACTTACGCCAAACCACTATTGGGAAGGTTAGTTACTTTGATTTGTGCTATAAACATGCTATTTTGAAACTCATTGTATCCATTAGTGACACAATCTGTGTTTCAACAAGCCCATTTGAACGAAATAGTCGTATTTATTGCCGTAGCCGAACACGGAAGCTTTACAAAGGCGGCGGCATCATTGAACTCAACCAAATCAGGCGCTGGTAAGGCAGTTAAGAAGCTTGAGGAGGAGTTGGGTCTTAAGCTATTCAACAGAACCACACGAAGTATCAGGCTGACAGAAGAAGGCAAAATATTTCTGGATGCCGCAAAACATGCGTTAGAAACAATCAATGAGGCCAGGCTTTTGCTGCATGCCAGGAAGGATGAGCCTGCCGGACGATTGCGTATCAATTTGCCAATAGGCATAGGCCGAAATATTGTCAGTGCTTTAAAGGGATTCACGCAGTTGCATCCCAAGGTTACGGTCGAGGTCTCTCTTTCAGATAGCCTGGAGGACGCTATTAAAGGTGAATGGGATGTCGTTGTTAGAATTGGCGAACTCGAGGATAGTTCTTTTATCGCAAAAACATTATGCGGATCTAGACGTATTTTGTGTGCTTCGCCTGAATACCTTTCCCAGAAAGGTAAACCTAAGAATTTGGAGGAGCTGAGAGAGCATGATGCTCTTGTTTTCAGAGCGCCTACAGGAAAAGTAAGAGCCTGGTCATTTCGAGAAAATGATGACTCAATTACTGAATTCTCCCCTTCCCCGCTGGCAATTTTTAGAGATGGACGAACACTGATAGATGCAGTAGTCGCTGGTATGGGTATTGCTCAGGTATATGATACTGCTCTTGGTTCTTCTATTCAGACCGGCGAAGTTATTGAGTTGTTTCCTGAGAAAGTAGTACCCGGTCCACCGGTTAGTGCACTGATTCCCAGTGGTAGAGCGATGCCTGCGAAAACGAGAGTTTTTATCGATTTTCTACAAAGCGTGCTGGATTAGGATTTGGGTGTCAGGTGAAATCGCAGAATAATTTCACCAAGAGAACCCCCTCTCTAGTTCTAGAAAGGGGGAGATTGGTTGACGAAAACCTTCTGCTTGCTAAGTTTAGGCCTTTCGCTAAGCAATGCTTTTAAAGGTTGGTTTGTCCTTTTCTAGCTGTGGTGCTGAGTCAGCAAAAACATGCAGGAAAGTCGTAGGATTTGGGCGTCTGCGATAATTGTCGGTCTCATCCCCGAATAGAACTTTGCCACCTTCATCCAGTGCTATCACCGTGGCCATAACGGTATCCTTAGGGTATCCAGGCATTCCTGCAGGTGAACCGCCAATATCTTCGATGCCTAGAGCTTTAGCACCCATTAGGTTGTCATCTTGAAGAATTTCAAAATGACCAGGCAGATCAAGCTTGTCGGCTAACTTCCTTGAGTTGTCGTAGCCTTGGTTAGAGATAAACTTTACCTTCACATCATATTGATTAAGTGTCTCAGCATACTTCTTCACTTCTTTTAACTGGTTCACACAGAATGGACACCAGTTGGCTCTAAAGAACACTAATAGTATTTTAGATTCGTCAAAAGAGGTGGAAGATACACCTGATTTATCTAATCGATTAAAGTTCATTTCAGGCAGTTTTTGGCCTTTTGATATAGCTTTACTCTTTTTACGGTTGTAGACGGAGAATGACCAGATATACCAGTGAAGGGATACGAAGCCCAGGGCAGCAGCTGCAATAGGAATGTACTGAGGCAAGGACATTGGAGCCTGGTTCGAATAAGTTGAATAAGCAACCAGTGCAACTCCTATAAAGTTAACGGCTTGAATAACTGGTAATCTTTCTGACGTTCTTGAAATGCTGAACACATTTGTTAAGACCATCAAGAAAAATGGTAAAGGCAGGGTCGCTAAAAGTGCGCCGACCCAAACCGGATCGCCACCAGATATATAGATCATGATGCCGGACCCTACTCCGCCAAGCATGTTTAATAGAATCATTGGTAAAATAAGTTTTGCTTTCATTTCAAGCTCCTGAAGCGTTGGGTTAATGTCCAAAACTTTCGATCTATCCTAGTACATGCTGTTGACTTAATAATCTACTCAAATAGAGCAACAGTGTGTCGAAAATCGATACAATTGAGTTACCTCGATAGATCTCTTGATTGTGCTGAATACCTTGGGCGTAATCTCTCCGAAGCTCTGGTTGCCCCTCATAAGGCTCTATTTACCCTAAATGAGTTTAACTAAACCCATAGTCAGCGTATCCGCATCAGAACTTTTGACTCTTTTCGATAGTCAAACTTGATTAGCCAATTGTAAAGATTCTTGGATAGGTACTAGTCGCCATGGAACGACGTGATTTCACAAAATTATTTCTTGGAGCTACCTCTGTATTTGCTGTCCCTCAACCACTCATCGCTTTAGATGCTTTATCAAGTCACCCAGTGAATGATGATGAGTTTCAACGTCTGATTCGCCATCGTATTCTTAAGCAACACGCAGCACATGCAGCAGTTGCAGGTACCCTAAATTCTTCTGGTCGTCGAATCATTACTGTTCGAGAGCCTGAAGCCAAGGATACTTATCAACTAGGGGGCGATACGATTTTTGAAATTGCGTCGTTAACTAAGATATTTACGGCCTTGCTATTGGCTGTTGAAGTTGTACATAAGAGAGTGAAACTCGATGATCCTCTCCAGGATTACGTACCAGCCGGTGTAAAAGCTCCAACTTTTGAAGGGCAACAAATCACTCTCGCCGACCTGGCTACTCATGCTGCTTCTCTTCCTCTAAGACCAAATAATCTTGCTGCATTGGCGCCCGATGCGCCCAATAGTACGCTGGTTATTCCTTTGAGCAGCTCTATGGTGGCTTGCCAAGTTATCATCTGAAAGCTACCCCGGGTACTCAATTCAGCTATTCAAACCTGGCTTTTGGGCTCTTAGGTCAAGGACTTGCTTTGAAAGAAGGCCGCTCTTTTGCAACGATACTGCGAGAGCGTGTGACGGGACCTTTAGGGCTAAGTGATACCACTTTAGAGGATGATCCCAAGAAGTCTGCTCGGCGAGCTCAAGGCCATGACTTTTATCTCAGTCCGATCGGCCCAACAAGCGATGGAGTGCTCTCACCGGCTGGCGGTTTACGATCTACAGCCAGCGACCTCCTCACACTTCTCGACTTGTTTATCAACGGTCGAGGTCCTAAGGATTTGGTTGCCGCATCGCGGTTAATGCTGTCAATTGATAGGCCGGGAGGCAGTGATATCACTCGTATGGCCCTGGGTTGGCGCAGGACAACCACCAATGGAGAGACTTATTATTGGTCCAATGGCAGCAGTGATGGATCGCGTACATTTATGGGCTTTAACCCAGCGCGGGGAGCAGGTGTTGTTGCCTTGGCAGATACTGCCAGCGGTGAAGGGCTGGATGATATTGGCCATCACTTCTTGAACCCCGAGCAGACGGTATCTACCAAGATTGTCCCTGTCCCAGACTTCATCACTTTACCAGAGGAGGTGCTTTTGAGAGGTGTCGGGCGCTATGGGCACGGAACAGATGATATTGTCGAAATCAGCCGTGGCTATACAGGTCTTATAGTTTCAGCGGAATATGGAGAGTTCGTAATTCGACCGCAATCGTCCACAATCTATGCATCGAAGATGGTCCCAGGGTTGACTATTGAGTTTGAGGAGGGCGATATGAGCCCTGCCCGCTCGTTTATTCTTCGTCAAGGTGGAAAAGCTTATTCCTATAAACGACTGCCCTAGCTTGAATGGTCGGCTAGTTACTACTGGGGTGGAAGGAAAGAATACACCGCACGCGAGACCCGCTGAGAATACATCCCTGTAAGCTCCTAATCGGCATCGATGCCTCATAGGGTCCCATGCGCGATGTATTTTTCCCTTCTCCCTTTTTAGTAAGTGCAGCCTAGGGAAATATTGGAAGAAACAGTTTTAACTTATTGATTAATTGAGATTTTTTATGTCAGTCAGGTCATTGCTGCAAATTGATTTATCAATACCACATCTTAATTGGGCTGGATTTGGCCGGGTTTCGTAGTGGCCGACGCTAAGTAATTACTAGCCGAGTTAAAAATCAGCAAAAATCAGTTAAAGTGACTCAAAGTACTGCGAACTACCTCAATCCCTCCACAATATTAATCTATGAGTAATCTCCAGAAGAATTATTGCAAGATACTTGAATCCGAGGTGGATTGTTAAGAAGTGCTATTCCTGAATGATTTCAAGAATATTAATGTACAGTCGTGCTAAGTAATATTATATATTCTATTTTGCTCTGGTTTGGCATCAGAGCAAAAACAGTGGATTCCATCGCTGAAAGTAGCAGGAAAAGGCAGGAGAATAATTATGACAAAAATAGTGAGCCGCAGTATCAACCGGGAAGTGAGTTTTACTGTGTTGGTAGAGGATAATTCGCCGATACTTTTTCAAACGAAGGTCAAAAAATCACTCGAAAACTGGCTGGATGAAGCACAGACTATCTTAAAACGAGCGATAGATATGTGCACTGTAGCGATTACATACCCTGATAAGGTTCCTGATAAGTTTAAAAATTTAGTCTCCTACTACTTCGGCCTTCCTATGGATTGCCCGCCACAAAGATATTCAAATTGCGTAAATGCGATACTTCAAAAACTCAGTAAAACCCAGATAGGCTTGAGTGGTGATGTGGAGTGTGCGGATGTAAAAATGATGCCCACCTTGTGCAAGGTTCAATGCTCTACCATATCGACGATAGGATATCCATTTGGTATTGAGGACCCTTCGAAAAATGCGGCCGGGTTTGTGTTTGTGCCCTTTACGGAAAGTTGGGGCAGATCAATTTCAAACTTCTGTAAGTTGTCATGGGCTGGTGGAGGGCAACTTAAGGGGGGGAGCTTTATGGAGCCCAATCAAAACCCTATCTGCTTGAGTTTTAGTAAAATTTGGGAGAAAGGTGAGGTATTCTGCATTGTTACTCTGATTCATGAAGGAACACATAAATATGCGCAAACCGTGGATCATAAATATTTCGATGATGAAGGCATCGCGGATAAATTGGATAAAGCTATTAGTGAAGGTGGCGCTATATGGATGAAGTTCCATCAGGACAGTGGTAAAACCCATGAACAAGCATTCAAGCTTGTTGTACAGCAGGCATTCAATCAGTTACGCGGACAAGATGCAGCGGCAACTCTTATGGCAGAGCTCACTGAGGTGAAAGCGGTGGAAAATGCGGACTCAGTGGCATGGTTTGCGTATGACGTAGCACAATTACCCTCTGAGCAGGAAGTTGGGAGAATTGTTACCGGGATGGTAGGTAAACGAAAAGTGCACCCAAGCCTACTTAATCATTAGAGGAAAACCCAGGGGGCAGTCTAATTAATTGAGACGATTACGTTTCCTGCAATTTGGGGTCCTATCCCGAAATCAGAGAACTGTCCCCAGGGCCCAAGGATTTCTATGTTTGGGGTGTAGATGCTCGGGCAAATGCGTGAGTGGTGAAGGATTGGTTGATATTGGTCACCACTTCCCGTACGCCGATCACACGGTACCAATTTACACTGTTACTACCTCGGATTTTATCGATGGAATTGGAGAGGTACTTTAGGGAGTAAGCTAACGCGTGTGAAGCAGGTGATACCATCGAAATCAGTCGTGACCATGCCAACCCTATTGTTTCAACGGGATCTGGAAAGTTCGTAATTCGGCGGCAATCGTCCACAATTTATGCATCGAAGGTCGTATCAGCGCTAACTATTGAGTCCAAGTGAGGGGACATGAAGGCTCGCTGTTCGCTTAGTCTTATAAGTGTGTATCTCTATATGGATAAATACGGCCCGCTTATCGCTTCAGGCTAATACCTTGAAAGGAAAGATCAATGCCCTATCCAGAAGTTACGATGTCTAGTGACACAATCCACAACCCGAAAGAACCCCGACACCTTATGCGCGCCAAGATTGTGCCTAGGACAGTGCGTGTGCGTCGTGGTGGCAAGGTGATTGCCGAGAGTAGTAATGCTTTGAGAGTTACAGAACTCGCAAAAGATATGCTCGACCCCGTATTCTATTTCCCAAGAGAAGATGTTCTTGCTCCCCTCTTCCTTATAGAGGGAAAGACAAGCTATTGCCCACTGAAAGGCGATGCCAGCTACTTCTCAATCGATGATAGCGGAGAAGCTATTGCATGGGCCTATGAAGCTGCTTTTGACTTTGCCGGGGTGATCAACGGGCGTATTGCCTTTTATCCAGATCAAGTGGCAATCGAAGAGGTTGGAACTTCATCATGACCCTCTTCCCATAGACTCTTTTAGGTTAATGATACAAACCATGCCTAGAAGCTGGCTGCAATAACGCTCCGCCCTTTTATAGACACTTGTAGCGAAGGACTACTCCGCCCGTTTCAAGGGTATCTGCCCGCATCAGCTCAAGATTTTTCTGGATACCGTCAGGTTTGAAGAGAGGTGAGCCAGCTCCTAGTACGATAGGTGCTAGGCATATCCGGTACTCGTCTACTAGACCTTCTCTGAGCAGAGTAGCTACAAGATTCGAACTACCAAATACGAAGATATCCCTCTTCCCGGTCTCTTTTTTCAGCGCGCGAACATGTTCGGCCGCCTCGCCTTTCAGTAGACGAGTATTTGACCAATTGGAGGTTTCTAGCGTGCGAGAGATGACGGCTTTTTCAAGCGAGTTCATCATGTCCGCAATCGCCCCAGTTTCGTTTTGCCAATAATCGGCCATCCCTTTATAGGTGCGACATCCGAATAGCAAGGTGCCGATTTCATCACCCTGTCGAAGAGAGAAGGCTTCTAATTCGTCGCCCCACACTGTTGCGTGATGGTCCAATGACCATGGGGCGGTGCCTTCAAAGCAGCCGTCCAATGACATCACATTCCAAACCACTAACCGTCTCACAATCTGATCCTCATATATTTGTCTCTTGCATTGTCTGTTGGGACTGAGCTTGATGAGGGCAGTGTCACTCAGCTTGTTAGGGCCTTGCGCTAGTAGCTCTGGGCTTCCGAGGCGGTTTGGCCATGCGTAGTTTAAATACTCTTTCGCGATATCTCTCTGTTACTTCAAACCGAATTTGTAGCAGCTTGAATTGTCGCAATATCGATCTTTCTCATGGTCATCATCGCGGTAAAAGCGCGTTTTGCCTTGTTACGGTCGGGGTTCGTTGTAAGATCGAGTAGCAGTTTTGGCGTAATTTGCCACGAATGGCCCCAGCGATCCTTACACCAACCGCAGGCGCTCTCTTGTCCACCGTTATCCACAATCGCATTCCAGTAACGGTCAGTTTCCTCCTGGTTTTCGGTGATAACCATGAAACTAACCGATTCATTCGGAGTTAGATTTGGACCGCCATTCAGACCTATAAACTTGCGCCCGAGGACAGTCAATTCAACGGTTAGCTCACTGCCCTCATGGCCGCCGGGGTAGTCGGCGGCGGCCGCATTAACGCGGTCGACATGGCTGTTAGGAAAAGTTGCTGCATAGAATTCCGCCGCTTTCTTTGCTTCGCCGTAGTCGAACCAAAGACAGGTAACGATTTCTGTCATTTTGATATCTCCCTGGGATTTGAACGGGTCGAATACTTACTCTGCTGAAAGGCTCTGGCATTGATAGTTATGTCGGGACATCTGGTGGGCGTTCCAGATCAGATCTTACTGCCGAACGTATCGGCATAATGTGTGCAGCTTCCCTTGAATACCAAGTCAGTGATGGGCTCCATAACTTTCGAGTTCCTATCTCTGCTTATCTATCCCAAATTGCGCTTAGACTGCCGGCCCTACTCTCGTTGCAGGGAGAAATCTCCAGTCGTGATACTTCCGCCTCGAACATAGGTCACACAAATTACACCGCTATCTGTCGTCATGGCTTGCTGTACATGGAACGCTGTAGGGATCACACCTGAACCGAAAAGACGTTTCCCGTTACCCAGGACCAAAGGAAAAATCAGTAATTTGAACTGATCAATTAGGTCCGCTTTGAGTAGAGTTTGAATAAAGTCAGCACTGCCTGGAACCAACAAATCAGGGCCATTACTAGCCTTGATTACACGAAGCCTCGAGATTGGGTCATCCCCCAGCCACTCGCTGCCTTCCCAGGTAAACTCAGGTTTCGTGCGAGAAGCCACGTATCGTGTTGTACCGTCGATTTTTTTGGCCAGCTGGATTTCACTTTCATCAACACCCTCAGGCGGAGGGTCAGCAGCAACTTTTGGCCAATGCGCAGCGAAAATATTGTGAGTCCGATGGCCAAGTAGTAACTCAAATGGCGCTGCGAACACATTGCCCATGAATTCACCAACACCTTCATCAAAATAGGAAGCTACCCATCCACCAAGCTCAAAGCCCCCTGAAGAGTCCTCTTCCGGGCCGCCAGGGGCCTGCATCACACCATCCAGGCTAATAAACGTGTTTACAATTATTTTCCGCACAAGTTCTTCCCTGTTGGTTCTATTGGCCCAAATGATGCTGCGGGTTGTACTTGGACTGTTACTCAATGGCTATTGAAGCCCGAAGAGAAGCAATATTGCCCTTTTCTATTCGGCTTCTACTTTTCTTGCTTCCATGTATGCAGTCAGATTAGAAAGAGCGCACTGCCACCCATTGCGAGTTTCCTCGATTATTCCCGAGCCGACCAGGGAGGTGATTTGTATCGTTACCTTGAGTTCTGTCACGCTTTCACTATTGCCGATCTCCACGCTAATCAAAGAGATACTCAGTGGAGAGCCATCCGTAGTTACACGTTCGGTGAACAACAACCGGTGCGGCCTTCTGATTTCGTAATAGTGTGTTTCAACTCGGAATCGCAGATCGCTACTTTGACCGCATCGATATACGTCAATGCCTCCTTCGCGAAAGTCATTTTCGAGAAATTCGATTGTTTCATCTTCTGAGGGAGGCCCCCATATCGAGCGGGCTTGCGGGTCTTCCCATACGGAAAATACCCGCTCTCTCGGTGCTTTGATCCTTCTACTGATCGATATGGTGTCGTGGGATAAATCTTGGCTCATGCGAATCCCTCTGCGATGTTTGCAAAGCGTGAACAGCCGAGTGCAAAAAATAACGATAGTTAGCTTTTTGGATAACTATAGTTAACAGTAATTGTTAGGTCAATGGATAACCGGCGAATGGCTCCGTGCGGTTAAAACTTCAACTCTAGGTGGGATGGAGGGCGAGAAATTGGCTTATGCCTATGGGATCCGTATTGTTAGGGCATCTACCCCTTTTGTACTAAGTCATCCTGCTCTTCTGCATCAAGCGTTTCGACATAGCTCGCCATCCGAGCCATCCGGCTTTCCCATATGGCCGTTTGTGTATTGATCCATTTTTGTGCCGCTGTCAGTTGCTTGGGTTTTATCTCACAGGTTCGCACGCGACCGGTTTTCTTGGAGCGAATCAAGCCCGCATCCTCCAGCACACCAATATGCTTCATGAACGAAGGGAGTGCCATCTCAAATGGTTCTGCGAGCTCGGTGACCGACGCTGGTCCGCTTATCAAATGCTGAATGACAGCGCGTCGTGTTGGATCAGCCAGAGCTTGGAAAACAGTATTCAGGTTGTCGTGATTTTCTTCCATCTGAATAAGTATATCGGTGAAAAATTGTTAGGCAATGGCTATTAGGTGTAGCTACGTATTAAAAGCAGCTTAAGGTTGCTTGGAAACCGCTCATTCAATCATTCGATTAGCCTTGCCGCCTCAACGATAATGGATATGCTCTAGAGCGTCTGCAAGCGATGGTTTGGCTCCCTACTATGATCATAGAATCAGGTGGAGTCGATTAAATGGTGTTATAGGACAAAGATAAAATGTTTCAGTGTTAACAGGCTGCTGGAACCCCCTTACTTAAAAGAATAAGGTGCAACAGTGATCGATTTTACATATCAAAAGGATGTTCGAACCGAACCGATCTCTTATACAGTCCGGGCAGTGCCAGAGAAGGTCTTTGATGCCTGGATCATACCCAACATGGTTGAAAAATGGTGGGGGCCTGACAATTTCACGACACGTGTACTCAACCTCACCGCCAAGGTTGGTGGGTGCTTTGCTTTTGAGATGACTGCTCCAAACGGCAGTTCCTGCATTATGTCTGGTGTGTATCGCAGCGTTGACAGGCCAAAGCGATTAGTTTTTGAAGTCCACGAGCATTGCAATCTTAATCTGCCAAACAGCACCGAGCCGCAAGAGAATGCATCTTTGGTCGAAGTTGTTTTTAGGGGCAGTGAGCTTGGTACCATCGTTACTCTGACACATACGCTTCTCAACACTGACTATGCAAAACTGGCAAAAGTCAGTTGGACTCAATCAATTCGTCAAATGGAAGCTGTACTTACCGAATCTTTCACGAGCTAGTGTTTTCTCTAATGGGCTGGATTAATGAGTTAATGTAAGTTTTCTTTGGATCAACAATATAATCCAGCTAGCGATAACAAATGGTGCGGTTAATACAATAATATCAGCGCTCATAAAAGCCATTGCGATTGGAACGGTTAGTATGCTCCCTGCAATTGGGGCTAGCCATCGCTTACGACCATTTGATAATGCAATAGCGCTCAAAGATGCATTGTAACCGAAGAGCCCGGCAAGAATTAATGTGGGTGATAATGCCAGGAACATGGCCAGTGATGTGGCCAGCATTCCACCAATAATACTCCAAAACGCATGAGATTTATTCGAGATAAAAATCCCAATTAAAAAACAAATACCTGTAATGGCATTGTTCTGAAAGATGATTTGACCAATACCTTCGAATATCCCCCAGGTTGAGGTGTTTTCGTTAACGAATGCTGCAGTTGGCGCTAGATCTAGTGCTGGAGCCAATATCCATATAGCCCATATCACCAGAATGTAGGGTGCAGTATAAGGCGGAAGGACAAAATGAAGCAGCATAAAGCGCATAATTAAGACTGTTAAAGCACTTCCACCGACAATCAATAAAAAAGTCATTAGGGATGGAGCATATAATAAGAATATGACTACACCGATCAAAGCTCCATTGTACCCAAATAGTCCATCCTCAATTTGTTTTACGGGATAATTAAGAATATTTGCACAGGCAGTTGAGGTGATAACCCCAATTGCGACCCCTATAGACATGGCAATAGAGTTAACTGTTACTCCGAGTATGAATAGAAAGCCACTCAAGGCGTTTCTTTGCAGGATGACCTGGCTAATTCCTCTGAAGAGACTGACAAGACAATTTCTGAGTTTTGTAGTTATTGGCTTTGTCATAGTATTGTTGTGGTCAACTCCAGCCGGACACTTCTTTAAGCACATTCCTCAAATTCGATAGGGGCTAGATCTCCCAGTGTTGTATGTATTCTGCGTGAGTTGTAATAAGCAATATAGGCTCTTACATCTGCTACCGCATCCTCCCTTGTCGGATAGAGGTTTCCCGTTAACCACTCCCGCTTCAGGCTGCTGAAGAAACGTTCAGTCGGTGCGTTGTCCCAACAATTTCCCTTACGGCTCATTGAACACACCATCCCCTGCTGACTCAATAACATTTGGTAGGTATGGCTGGCATACTGACTGCCACGATCAGAGTGATGCAGGAGACCTTTTGGGGGCGTACGCAAATTGACAGCCATCATCAACGCACGAGTTACCAGGGCCGTTTCCATCTTGCGATCTAGATGCCAACCAACAATCCGGCGCGAATAGAGATCAATCACTACCGCCAAGTACAGCCAGCCCTGCGAAGTCCAAATATATGTAATATCAGTCGTCCAAACTTGATTTTTAGCACTCGGTGAGAACTCCCTATTTAGAAGGTTCTCTGCGACCGGCAGGTGATGTTTACTGTCTGTCGTCAGTGTAAATCGCTTCTTGCGCTTTACTGCCAAGCCTAGCTTTTTCATGAGCTTGCGGACTCGATAGCGCCCGACTTCAAAGCCTTCTTTACGTAACAGCTTCATTAACCGACGACTTCCGAGACTCTGTCTAGATTCTGCAAATAGGGCCTTCAAACGATGGCATAGTTGCCATGTTTGAGCATCTATTGAGCTATTACCACGGCAACACCAATCGTAATAACTAGTCTTACTTACCTGCATTACCCGGCAGAGCACCCTAACAGGAAAGCTGCCTTGCTGTTTTTCAATAAAGCTGTACTTTATTTCATTTCTTTCGCAAAGAAGGCGCTGGCCTTTTTTAGGATTTCTTTCTCCATCCGCAACTGCTTATTTTCACGTCGTAATCGCTCTAATTCTGCGCGCTCGCCTACACCCAACCTCACACCGTCTTCTTCCTGCTCCTGTTCCTTTATCCAGCGTCGCAGGTTATTGGCTGTTGTTCCTACAGCCTCTGCTGCTTTAGAAATTGAATACCCTTGCTCAGAGACTAGCGCTACGGCGTCTTTCTTAAATTCCGGCTTGAAATACCGACGTGTACCTTTTGTTGTCATACTTCACCTCGCTTGGTAGTTTTACCATCTTAGCGAAGTGTCCGGAAGGATTAGACCACTACATATCTCTATTACAGCCTTAATTCGAATTAGTTAGTGTGGATGCCAGATTTTGAGCCAAGTGAAATTAGAATATATTGTGTATGAGATTAGCAAAGGGGTTATCCATTATCTTTCTTAACCTGAATAAGTTGTAATAGACCCTGCCCGCTCACTTATTCACGGCCATAAATATACTTAGGTTATCCAGGATAAGCCATGAGCAATAAACAGTTACCAGGTAAGCGGATCTTTTTCGATATATTGTAGTGCTACTTAGTTGACTGTCACGTTCTGACCAGAAGCCTGTAGTCTGCTTTAACTTATTAAATTTTCTTCATACCTGTGATTGAATGTGCTTCCCCAAAAACCATCTACAATTCAACACACCACTTAAGCGCCGTGGGTAGTACTTTAAGCTATTCCGGTGTATATGGTTAAACGATACTTTCGGTAGTGAGGTAGCAAGCATGTTTAACAATGTAGGTTGGATTATCGAGGGAAAGATAAGAAAGGGACATGAAGCGGAGTTCAAAGCTGTTGTGAATGAGATGGTCGCAGCAACTAAGAAAGAAGGTGGAACCCTGAACTACCAGTATTACGTAACCGATGATGGAAACGTGCTTATCTATGAGCATTTCAAGGATTCCAAGTCCGCTCATAAGCATATTGACTCGTGGGACAACTTTGCCGATCGTTGGATAGCGGCTGCTGAACCGACTCGCTTAGTCCACCTGGGAGATATGCCACAAGATCTTCGGGAGCGTCACTCAGGCCTGCAATCAACTCTATACCACCCTTACGCTGGATTTGAACGTTCAGGTGGTAAGGCTCACTAACCTTTAAGCGAAGAAAGTAAAGGTGTAAGACTTTCACCAGTTGAGTTGATTACTACATGTTTCAAGACAACTGGTGAAGGTTGGGTACCCTTTCATTTATAAAAAGTTACTCCAGCAGCTTCATGGAATCCCATATTTCTCAGCCAATCGATCGATTTCTGCTTGTGATCTGGAATTATCTGGACACTTCGCACCAAACCATGGGTTTAGATCACTGTCTGTATTTGTAGCAGGTAGCTCTTTAACATCAAAACAGCGGTCTCCAACTTGAACAAAGGTTCCTGTCGAGGTCTGGTTTCTGTTTTCTGTAGGCTGATATCGACGGACTTTGTTGCGTTCCCTGGCTATTTTTCTCTCAAGAGCGGGATTGAATACAGTCGGTTGTCGCCCTGACCTTGGCACAGTTGGGAAATCCCCGGAATGGGGCCTTGCCTCTAATGCTCCTTCCAATTTGGGTGGTGGCTCTTCTATTTTGGCTGGCTTCACCTTATTCAAACTATCAGGTATTGGCGGGCTAGTAACGGTTACTGCATCTGTCGGAGCGGTATCCTGCTCTGATACTACGCTCGGTTCTTCAGCAGTTGGCGGAGACGTAGAAGGCAGAGGAGTAAATGGGGCCAGTAAATTGACTTCTAGCGACGTGTTGGTCCTAGGAGTTGGACCTGGAGCGATTGATACTGGAACAACTATCAGTGCTATATGGGTTCCAATAGCAATAAGTACTGAGACTGCAAAGCGCCAATTTTGGGTGGTTTTGATGTTGGAGAGTGAAGGTGTCGCCGTATTAAAACCCATCTACTTCGTAGACCATATCTCAATAGACCTGGCCAAAATCCTTTTCCGAAAAACTCTGTGATTAGTGCGATAACAGGTAGGACTCCCACAGATCTTATAAGTTCTTTGGAGGCTCCAACTTCACCTGGTTGTTACTTTATGACAGTGAGGCCATCACCCTTCTCCATCTCGATGCCTAGCCTTCTTCGCTCCTGAATACACAGAGAGTCGGCCCAGGGTTCCTAGTCGAACAAATCCTCGTAGCCTTACTGTAAGAATTTGCACTCCAGTACGACCAAGATGGGTATCTAAACAGATTGTCTTCAAATTAGGGCTTATACCCTGCCACTAAGGATATGGATTGTATGAAATTTATCCGCTTAGCTCTTCGCACCTTGATCGCCGCTACATTAGTTTTTTCTATGCCATTCGCTCTAGCATCAGAGCCATTTTCCGAAGAACGATTCAAGGAGTTACAAGCCGCCAAACGATCCATTTTGATCGATGTGAGAGCAGATTGGTGCCCAACCTGTAAAAAGCAGGGCGAGATTCTGGCGCAGTTTCAGAGGGACAATGCCCAGTGTGGCCTTACGATCCTGAATGTGGATTTCGACTCCCAGAAAAAGTGGGTTAAGCACTTCCGCGCTCCTCGGCAATCAACGCTACTACTGTTTAATGGGGAGCAACAGGTGTGGTTCAGTGTTGCCGAAACTCGTGCCGATGTAATTCAGCAGAATATCTTCGATTCAGTTAAGGCTTGCACTGACAATGCTTGAGCTTAGCGCCATCCCCCTGGCTTTGATCGCGGGTACTCTCAGTATTCTCTCTCCCTGCGTTTGGCCATTGGTGCCAATGGTTGTCGGGGCTTCTAATAGTGCCGGGCGCTGGGGGCCGTACGCGTTAGCTATTGGGCTGAGCTTGTCATTTGCATTGGCTGGTACTGTGCTGAGCTTTCTATTGGTCTCCTTAGGATTAGACCCAGAACTCTTCCGCTATATTGCCGCGATAATGTTAGTGGCGGTTGCACTTGTCTTGTTGATCAAACCACTTTCCGATTGGCTTACCTTACGCTTATCAAAAATCACCGCAGGGGCGAGCATTACCGGTGATGGAGCTTGGGCTGGGCAGTTTGGTATTGGCTTCCTTACCGGAATCATCTGGCTGCCATGTATTGGCCCTACCCTGGGTGCCGCTATAGCACTGGCTTCCATGGGCCAACAATTGGGGCAGTCATTTATGGTGATGTTTGCTTTCGGACTAGGTACCGGTACAGCGCTTTTAGTGGCTGGGATGCTATCGAAGCAGATTTATACTCGACTGTCACCATCAGTTGGGGCTTTCGCGATTGGAGGCAAAACAGTACTAGGTCTTATACTATTACTACTCGGGGTACTGGTCTTGAGTGGGCTTGATAAGGTAATGGAAGCCTGGGCTTTGAATTGGATTCCCGAGTGGACTTTCAGTTTTTGATGGTCTTTTAGTGGCAAGCCAAGCCATATTGGTTTTTATGGGCCGGGTATTCTTATTCGGCCTTCTTAACTTGGAATCACAAAATTAGCCTTACGACTCAATAGGTACTCGCCCCCTTCATCAGCGTGAATGCGCACTTTTCATATTGGAGGATTTACGGTGGTAGAAATCGAGTGCCTATGGGAGTGCAATGATGGATTGGGTGAGACACCGATTTGGTCAGCGGAAGACAAGTCTATTTATTGGGCTGATCACGTTAACCCCGAACCTGATCCCACTGATGCCCGGCCTCCATCCATAAGAAGTTTCAATATCGAAACAGGCGAACGCAAGACCTGGGAGATGCCTGAACAAATAGGCTCCTTTGGCTTCCGCCGTGGAGGCGGAATGATCGGAGGTGGATGCTCCGGTTTCTTTGCGATCGACTTGGAAAACAGACGTGTCGATACAATCGTTAATCCTGAACCCGGTAGGCCTCACAGTCGTTTGAATGATGGCAAAGTGGACCGTTATGGGCGTTTCTGGTGCGGCAGTATGGATGTTCGTTTTAAAGACAAATCTTCCTATCTCTATTGTTTGGAGCCCGATCTAACCTACCGAAAGGCCGATAAGGATTTTCGCTTTGTTGTAGCCAACGGCATTGCTTTTGACCCTGAAGATACGCGAATGTACTTCGGGGATACCTTTGGACATATGGTTTACGTATTCGATCTGGATATCAGTGACGGCCGGATTAGCAACCGGCGCCCTTTCTTTTCCATAGAAGACCGACAACCAGGAATTGTCGACGGTGCAACGGTAGATACGGAGGGGTTTTACTGGTTTGCGTTGAATCTTGGGGGCAAAATCTTGCGAGTAGATCCCAAAGGAAGGCTTGATAGAGAAATCGACCTGCCGATTCGCAGTCCTACCTACATCGCTTTTGGCGGTAATAATTATGAGACACTGTTTGTCACATCTCAGCAGTCATTCCTTACTAAAGAGGAACTGGCTCGACATCCTCAACCGGGCTGTATCTTAGCCGTTCACGGGCTTGGAGTTCAGGGGCTCCCTGAGCCAAAGTTCGGCAGTTAATCTGCTGTTGAATGCAACTCTTCAAACAGGCATCCCGAATCTTGCGTTCTGTCGGGCTAGAATCTTTGTATGTGATAAATCTGAATCGCCAATTGGACAAGAGAGGTGTCAGTTGCGTATCCCTGCCATCCCACCAGAAGAACTTAGCGAAGAACAGAAACCTCTTTACGAAGATATGAGTAATGAGATGAAGGGGTATTTCACAGGTTTCATCAAGAAGCGTAAGGATGGCGCTTTACTGGGGCCCTGGGCACCAGCACTGCAATATCCCAGGTTTGGAAAGCCCTGGTGGGACAATATCAAGGCTATTGCAGATAAACCCACGCTTCCTAAGGCTGCTCGGGAGGTTGCGATTCTAATCACCGCAGCTCATTTTAAAGCGGGTTATGAGCTGTACTCCCATACGGTTATTGGTGAGAAAAGTGAGTTGGCAAGGAGCAAAATTGCCACTATCGCAGCGGGCCAGCGTCCGATAGACCTAACTTTTGAGGAAACCGCTGCTTATGATGTCGCCGCATCACTTGCAGCTGGAGGCCGCCTGCCAAAGGCTACTTGGGAGATGGCCGTGAGTGCTTTCGGTAACGAGGGTGCCGCCGAACTGGTCTTTCTCGTGGCTGGCTATCATCAGGTCTCTGCCATTTTAAATGGTTTTGATATTTCCATACCTGGCGACGGGAGTTAGGGAGCGTCTCGGTTCGGGAGGGGGCAAGAATGTTCTGGATTTATCCAGCCCAACGACACACTCATCCTATATGTAAGTTGTGAAAAAAGTAGCGTCCTCTGAATGCTTGAAAGTAAATACCACTCTCTTCGAGAGTAATTGAGTGGAAGGTAAAGTGTGTAGTTGGGATAGGTTGCAGCGCCCTATTCCAGTGCTGTACTGATTCTATAAAGTTTACGAGATGGCATTCGCCATCTCGCAGGAAATAGCCCGTTATTGTGCGGCAACAGCTTGGGGTATATCTGCAGGCTGCTTTAACTGGGATACCTGTCTATAGATATATCTGCTCGAATAGAGGCAAATGACACCCATTACCAGGGCGCCCAGGTCAGTGAAGACTACTGGCAAAGTGACGGACTTCCAGGGGACCAGCAGACCATTTCCAGTTACCAGCGCATTCAGCAGCGGGATGCCGCACAGCAGCAAGCCTGCACAAAGTGAGAGATCTGCTAATGCAGGTTTTATCTGGCGGCGCAACATCGCCCAGGCTATGGCCACTCCCCATACAGATAGATACACCATTTCAATCCAGTGAAAGCGCTGATCGCCACCACTACCGGGAGGTAACAGCTTATTGGCATAGAAAGTGGCCGCGGTGGCGACAACCAAACCGGCACAAACCCCTACCGTGAGCAAACTGAGGAACCAGCCGGAACCTCGGGTATTAATATCACCAGAGGGGAGCTTTTGCCTCTGTGCCTTGCGAACCTGCCAGATAACGGTGCCCGTTACCATCATCAAACACAATGCCAATCCCAACACAAAGTACAGGGCTTTTATCAGGAAGCCACCGTAGAGTGCGTAGTGAAGTGGAGTCAGTGAAAAATATACCCGCATAAACGGACCTGAATCCTTCACTGGGTTATTGATATTAACTACTTCGCCATCTTCACTGCGGTATTTGACATCTACAAAGCGCACCAGCGCCTCGTTTGTTTGGCCCGAGACTTGGACAACCTGATTGCGATCCCCGTAGGCCTCCACATAAATGGCTTTGGGTTTCGCATTAGGCACTTGGTCCTGGTAGCGTAGCAGTATTTGGTTATAGCTACTGGACAGCAAAGGCTCGCCAGTTATCTCAGGATGTTCCCCCACTACCGAGGCGACTGCAGCTTCCACATTACCTTCAAAAGCAGAAAATGCAGCAACCTGGATCATAATGCCATTCAGGCCAAGTATTGCGCCGGTAAAAGCAATCACTATATGGAACGGTAGCGGCCAGACCCCTAATACTTTGTGCAGGTCTGTCCATTTGAGCCGCCTGCTGCGATCCACACGGAATTTAAACATCTCTTTAAAAATTTTCTTGTGAATGATGATGCCACTTAATATGGAGAGCAGCATCACCAAGCCCATCAGTCCAACCAGGTAGCGTCCGAAAGGCCTGGGAAACAGTAGGTCAGTGTGCATATACGTCAATAGCTCAGCGAAATCAGAGCCGCTGGGCGGCAGCACTTCACCGGTATTGGGGTTTATATGGCGTACCTCGGTTTCCTCACTTTCAGCATCAGTCCAGAGCACCTCCAGCATAGGATGGTAGTAGTCTGGCATTGAGATCATAAAAAAGCTGTCCTCACCGATATTTGCCTCGGCGAGCACCGGAGCGACCAGTTGATCTACATCCACAGGCGCTTCAGCATCGAAGGCAATACGATGCTCGGGGCGTTCCCATTGGGTCAGCTCGTGGCCAAATAGTGCGACCACGCCGGAAAAGGAAATTACGAATAGCAGAATAGAAAATAACACCCCAATCCAGGAGTGAATTTCGTAAAAAAGGATATTGCTACGCTGTTGCATTTAAGTTGGCTAGACCGAAAATTATAAAAAAGAAAGAGCGCTTAGTCCGAGCATGACCAGCAACAGGGACAGTAGGTATGCCGCTGCGCGCCAAGTGGAGGCGGCGAGTAACCCCATACTCATATACCCGACCCATAAAAGTGTCGATAACATAGATCCCGCTGCCATCCGTTCTGTTGGCTCGGCGGACGGCCAGTAAATCGACAACATCACCGTGCTGGAAAACATCAAGATAATGCTCAGCACAATGGTCAGGGCGACCTGTTGCCAACTGATTTTTATTGAAGCAGCCATAGAGTTATCCGATAGTCAGAAGAGCCTGCTCTAATACCAACAAGCCCACTACTGACAGCGGAAAATGGCGAAGCAGCCAATTAGGTTTGATTGGGGCGAGCAGTGCTTGTAATAAAGCGCAGAACATCGCGACACAAAGCCAAATGGGTATCCCTACCTCCCAACCATATAGGAATCCATAAGGAATTGAACTCACCGGAAGCACCCACCAGGCAATTCTTTGTAAGCGCTTAAAACTACTGAGCTGTAGATCTTTATGTCTGGTTACAAAAATAAGTAGTACAGCCAAATAAGTAAGTAGGAAAGCCACCAGGTTAGACATTGAAGTTTTCCAGCCTTCTTTGCTTAGAGGTCGCGGATTTTTTGAACATTGCGCTTATTCTTTACAGAAATGGAGTTTCGTAGTTGCAAATATTGCCTTCAATACTGGGAAGCTTTGTATTTAGCGATCTACCGGGTTTAAATTTAAGTCACAAATAATAATCATTATCAGTTGTAGTCTATCTTAAGATACATGTTTGTTCAATTGGCTTGAAAATGCAGACAGACTGGAAGGTAGCAAGGAAGAGGTGCTAAGTTCTTTTACCTTTCTTCCATATCTTAACGTTCTTATCATGTGGATTATTGACTTCGAAGCCAGTGGCTTATCCAAGCAGAGTTACCCTATAGAAGTTGGCCTCTGCTCTGAAACAGTGGAATACCAGGCGCTAATAAAACCAATGCCACACTGGTCTTATTGGTCCGATGATGCTGAATCGATACATAACATTTCCCAATCAAAGCTGGAATCCAAGGGTATTTATCCAACTACAGTGGCTTATAGCCTAAACAGGATTCTTTCAGGCCAAGTTGTCTATTGTGATGCCCTGCACTGGGACAGTTTTTGGTGCAATGCCCTTTTTTCTGATACTGGCATTCATCAGGAGTTTGAACTCAGGGATATTCAGGAGCTAATTGGTGGCTCTGAAAATCACCTAAGAGCATTCATTAATGAGCGCGAAAAGCTGGAGGACTCTGACAAATTCACAGTTCATCGAGCACTGGATGATGCAAAAATAATCAGGAAGGCACTAGAAGTAGCATTAGCAGGCCGACATGAGTGAGTAGCTTTAGAGCTAAGTAAAACGGTCGTCCTCCTTAGACTAACTAACAGAGAGCAGTAATTAGGGAGCCTCTGAGTAACTCCGTGATACCTCTGGCATGCAGAGCGGTTCACAATCAAGGCGCGGCTTCGCAGGAATGTCTAGACCTTTCAAGAAGTCGCAACGCGGAGTGTGAATCGCTCTGCAAGCCCCGAAGGGCGGGCCTTGAAGGCCACAGCTGCTGCGTTGCAGCTCTTGCAAAGAGCTACGGCCATTCGCGGCGAGCTGCGCCTAACATCTGCAGCCTTCAAGACCCGCAGAGGCATTACGGAGTTACTCAGAGGCTCCTTACTGCACCTAGTGGAGGCACTAACTCTTTGCCGCAATAAAAACACCACTTCCTATAAGTAAAGCCCCAGAGCCGTATTTTAGAGCCGGGGTCTTTCCTGATTGGCTGATTGTTGACCGTGCCTTGCAGGCAAGGTACGCATAACCGGCCATCACACTGCCTACGGCTAGCGTTGCAATTGCAAATATAATTGCAATGTCCAAAGAAGCAACGCGAGTTAGATCGAGGAAGGCTGGAAAGAAGCTTACGTAGAAAAGAATAGCTTTCGGATTACCCAGCGTGGTGACTAAGCCCAGTAGAAAACTTGAAAAGCTGCTATGGGAGTGGCTTGTTGCTATTTGGTTTTGGTCGACTTGTCTTTTCTTTGCTGAGAGAAAGAGACTCACTCCCAGCCAGATAAGATAGGCGGCTCCAGCATATTTAATAACGATGAATAAGCTCCCCAAGGTTTCGGCTAGCGTTGCTAGGCCAAGCAGGGCTAACAAAATAAAGAAATAATCACCTACAACAATTCCCACTACTGTAATTAACCCCTGGCGCAAGCCGAGTGTCACTGACCGGGAAACAACAGCTAATACTCCTGGCCCAGGTATCAGTGCTAGAACTAGCATTGAAATGAACAGAGCTAAGGATGTGGAGATTGTCATGAGGTACTCAGTAATTTTTAACTATTTTGAGTATTGATTCTATATGTTCAAATATTGAACGCAACCTAATTGGGTCTGTACCCCAAAATGGGGAGCAGACCCAGCTAGTCAGATAGATATGGCGATGAATTAATCCTGTTGCATACCATCAACCCATTTCGGTTTCTTGGGGGCGATAGGAGCGAATCGATATAGCTCCCAACCGCCATCAGGGTTGAGATTAAATGGGTTCGCTGTTCCAAGCCACATGAAGGTTGGGTGATTAATCATCGTTCTAAAACCGAAGTTAGCTGAATTGCCCACACCATTTATAGTTGCAGGAATAGCGCGCTGATTTGGCGAGAGAAATCGATAGAGCTTTGCGCCAGATGTTACCGGGTTGGATAGTGCGTTTTCCAGTAGCATAAGTAGTTCTGCTGGAAGTTCACCTGCGGGGTCAGTTCCACTCTCTATTAGAGCTGCAAATTGCTTACTGACATCTAGGGTACCCAGATACATATTGTCTCCAGTTACACCCAGGCGCCATGTGTATACATTAAATGGCCAACCCAATCCGGCTCTGCCTAGCTTTGGGGCCCCAGCCAGTGTCTGAGTATCCACAAACTCATTACTATCTGGGTCCCAAACCTGGACACTTTGATACCCATATAGGACATTAACCCTCGGTTTCTTCTTCCCTTTATCTCTCTTACTTTTTCTGGTGAATCGGTCACCACTGAACACAGTGGTTGCACGATGAGTTGCGATTATGGTTCCCAATTCACCAATAGGCGTATCCCAGGTTTCGCCATAGGCTTGAACATGGCTTCTGAAACCACCTAATGGAAAGTTAATCGTGCCCCAGTAGAGCTTTCCTTGCCATGATGTAATGTCTCCGCCCGCATAGGCCCTAGCACTGATGAGGTCTGGTTCGTACTCAGTGATGTTCCAGACCTCTTCCCACTCTTCAACATCACTGGGCTTAAAGCCTCCGGGAGGTATCCTGGGGCTCATTACAATTCCCGAATAGGCCAGAACTTCTCCTGTTTGAGTATTAACATTGGGCCAGGTGGAGGAGAATATACGCCCTCTATGTACAGTCAGGTTTGCAGGGGTGCTTTCCATGGTTCCCACTGCTTCAAACTTGAATGGATCATGCAGATCGCCCATCCAGCGAAGGACTTGGCCTGATCCACCCAGGTCTTCTTGTAATCGAACACCTGTGTACAACACACCTTTGTAATTTAAAAACTTACGGATGTTTGAATACTCAGGGAATCTTTTCGATCCCAAGTACTGCCCGGTACTTGCCTGCCAAGCCATCATAATGATGCTGTTACCGCCGCCCTCGCCGGCTATACCTTCTTGGACACCGCCGGGTCCCGCAAGAAAAATAACATCGTCAGCATAGCCACCCGAGCGGAACCCCAATGTGTCTTGAAGAAGTGGGTCATAAGTGGGGGTTATTTCTGTTACTTCCAGGGTACAAGTGTCCATGCGGTAAGCTGTCGGTGCCCGCCAATCGCCAAGGTTTTTAAGGTTGGGGTTTTCCTGGGCCAGTATCCCTTGATTGAATTCGCATACCCATCCCTGGTTTGGCGCAAATATTGGAGTCAAAACTGCATCCGGGGCCGCTTGTGCGGTACAAGGAACGTTGGCACCTGTTCCCCAATACAAAAACTTGGGAGATTCAGCCATTCCCCAGATCTGTGCACTATTGCGTTTAGGCTCCCCCGCAGAACATACCCCATCGACCAATTCCGGGTAGGGTTGGCCAATACCGTTAAAGCACTCGTCGATCGGTGCTTTAAATAGTTTGTCAAAACGCGGCTTAACCCGTTTGCACCTTTTGTCTGGATGACCTTGAGGCCCAACTTCTGGTATTGCCCATTGAGCGTTAGCGAAAATTGGGATTGTGGAGGTTAAAAGTAACGAAATTGCAAAATATGCGGTGGCTCTCATGTATATTCCCTGCCCTACTACTTACCGCTACAGCGGAAAAATCAACGGTTAAAAGGCTTGTGGGTCTTATTAATCGCAGGCCAAATGGGTCAGCAATATCCAAGACTAAATAAAGGTTAGGATCTTGAAGGTGAGAGGAACTGATTAATTCTATGAATATTCTGCCAATAAAATCCTTAGCAAATTCTCGGTAGTTGTTCCCCTGGTAACCGTTGTAATAACCGATCGCATCCCAAGCTGTTCTTCAGAATGACTTGGGCGCAATTTCTTTGTTCAATTGTACCGATAAAACCACAGGCGCTTTCCGCTGCTGCTTCTTGAAGGATGGAAATTGCCTGCTTGGAGGCGCCTTCAGGGACAATAGCGACAAAACGTCCCTCGTTTGCGACATATAGTGGGTCGAGGCCCAAAATTTCACAAGCGCCCTGTACGGCATCGGATACTTGAATTTTGCTTTCTTCCAAAATGAAGGTTTTTCCGCAGCTCTCTGCTAGCTCCACCAGTGCAGTGGCAAGCCCACCACGTGTGAGATCTCGCAGACAATGAACTTCAATTCCGGCATTGATCATTTGTGCAACTACACCATTCAGTGGTGCACAGTCGCTGAGGAGATCACTTTCAAACTCGAGTCCTTCGCGGCAGGCCATTACCGCCATTCCGTGGCGGCCAATATCGCCGGATAGAATAATAGAATCACCCTGGCAAATGCGGTTGGGATCAATGGGTTGTTCTCTTATCAGGGTACCGATGCCACTGGTATTGATATAGAGCCCATCCCCCTTCCCTTTCTCTACCACTTTGGTATCGCCGGTGACTAAGGTAATTCCTGAGTTCCGGGCAGCCTCAGCCATCGAGATCAGAACCCGTTGGAGAGTTTTCAGGGGTAACCCCTCTTCGAGAATCAAGCCGCAGCTTAGAAACTTGGGTTCCGCGCCTGCCATGGCCAAATCGTTGACGGTGCCATAAACGGCGAGCTCACCGATATTTCCTCCGGGAAAGAAAAGTGGTGAGATGACAAAGGAGTCGGTGGTAAATACGAGCTGATCAGGTTTCCATGGAAGTGTTGCACTGTCATGGGCCTGGGATAGCCAGGGGTTAGAGAATACAGGTTGAATATATTGATCGATCAAGCGTTGGGTCATCTCCCCACCGCTGCCATGGCCAAGGCGTACGACCTCGTCAGCGGTTGGTGGAATTGGACACTGCAGATTCATTCGATTCCACCTGATTCTGGTAGCGATAGTAGGCCGCGCAAGCGCCTTCAGTGGAAACCATTGGCGCCCCCAGCGGTTGCTGGGGTTGGCAGGTCTTAGCGAAGTGAGGGCAATCCCCAGGCTTCTTTAGCCCCAGCATAATATCCCCACTGATACAGCCCCTGTTTTCAGAAATGCTCAATGTTGGCAGATTGAATGTTTGTTCTGCATTAAATCCTGAGTAATCATCGCTCAATACCAGACCGCTAGCGGGAATTTCACCTATGCCGCGCCACTGTTGTGTTGCTACTTTAAAAACCTGTTTAATCAAGTCCTGGGCAACGGTATTACCTGTTTTAGTAACCGCGCGCTGATATTGGTTTTCTACTTCACTGCGACCACTTTCTAATTGACGGACACACCGGAGTACGCCTTCAAGAATATCCAGAGGTTCAAAGCCCGTGATCACTATTGGAATCTGGTGTTTTTTCACCAAGCTGCGGTACTGACGATATCCGGTTATTGCACAGACGTGACCGGCAGCTAGGAAACCTTGAATCCGGCAGTCTTCACGGGCACATATCGATTGAATCGCCGGTGTAACCAAAAACTGGGATATCAATGCGTAAAAGTTGTCGATTTGCTTTTGCTTGGCGAGGGACAGCGCCAGGGCATTGGCGGTAGCAGTCGTTTCAAAACCCACTGCAAAGAATACGACCTGCTTGGTGGGGTTCTGCTCTGCCACATTGAGCGCTTGCAGCGGCGAGTAAACAATACGGACATCGCCTCCGGCAGCTTTGACCTCTAGTAAATCTCGATCTGAACCGGGGACTCGCAACATGTCGCCAAAGGAGCAGAAGATAACATTCGGTATTGCAGCAATCGCAATAGCTCTATCGATGATTTCCTGAGGTGTGACACAAACCGGGCAACCGGGTCCGTGTACTAATTGAATCTCCTCGGGCAGTAATTGCTGCAAGTTGTATTTTGCGATGGCATGGGTTTGCCCTCCACAGATCTCCATTAGAGTCCATGGGCGAGTAGTGACTTTCTGAATCTCTGCCGCAATTAGCTTGATGTTCTCGCAGTTGCGGTATTCCTTGAGGTATTTCATTACAGGCTGACTCAACCCAATGTTTTGAGGTACTCGAAAACCTTATTTGCTTCTTTTGCTCTCAACTTGCTGATCGCGACTCCAGCATGAACGATCACGTAGTCTCCTACTTCAGCCTCGGGTACCAGTGATAAATTTACAGCTTTACTGATACCGCCGAAGGAAACTTTTCCAGTGCGCTCCATGGCTGATTCTTGCTCTATTAATTCGATTCTTCCGGGAACTCCCAGGCACACTAGGAACTCTCCTCTCCCAATGATTGCCCAGCAGCATCCATACATTGTGCGTAGTGGATCTGGCCCAGCGATATTCCGCCATCATTTGGGGGGACCTCGCTGTGGCTGTGAACGGAAAAGCCCTGGCTTTCCAGGAGCGCAGTGACGGTTTCGGTAAGCCGCTTGTTCTGGAATACACCGCCGGACAGAAAGATATTCTTTTCACCTTGTTGCGTTGCTACTGCCAGCGCCATCTGCGCGAGGGTGTTGTGAAATGCAGCGGCCCTTTGTGGCAGTGATCGGTTTTCATCGTAGATCAAAGCACTAATACAGGGTGTCCAATCCAGTTCCAGCAGATCCCCTTTTTGAATAAGAGTAAATGGGTAGCAGTCTTTAGAGCTGACGCCACGGGAGCACTGCTCAAGAGCCATGGCGGCCTGCCCTTCAAAGCTGGTATGCGTAGTCAGTCCCAGGAGTGCGGATACCGCATCGAAAAGGCGGCCGACAGAGCTACATGGTGGACTGTTAATCTCACCTTTTAACATGGTGACCAGGTTTTGACGCTCGCAGCGGGTGAAGCAGCGCTTCAATTGTCGATTTTCCAGGGCGACAAACCCTGAGATTTCATACAGAAGCCCGGCCGCAGAGCGTCTGGGCTCTCGTACGGCCTTTTCACCGCCTGGCAGCGGGAATGTGCGAAAGCTGGCGATGTGTTTGACAGGAGACTGTCCATTCCAGTGAAAGAATTCTCCACCGCGAACAATGCCACTGCGGTCGTAACCAGTTCCATCCCAGCAGATTCCCAGTGCAGGTCCTGAGTGAGCGTGTTCTGCCATGCAGGAGAATAGATGGGCAATATGGTGTTGAACGCCAATACGCACAGCTCTTTGCTTCATAGCCCAGCGGTGAGAGGTATAGCCTGGATGGAGGTCGTGGATTAATTTTTTCGGGCGGCACTGCTGTAGTTTGGTGAGATCGCCAATAGTTTGGTTGAAGTGCTTCAGGGTATTGGCACTACCTAAGTCGCCAATATGTTGGCTCGGATAAGCCCACCCGGCGTGAGACAGTGCAACTGTGTTTTTCAGGTCCGCGCCCAGGGCCAGGAAGCTCTCTCGTTCACCTTCGCCCTTTGTGCCTGGAACAGGCAAGGTGATGGGAAGTGGCGCGTAGCCCCGGGCTCGACGCAACATCAGCGGACGGTTATTGACCACCCTGAGTACAGAGTCATCCAGCGGGCGCAAAATTCGACGATTGTGAACCAGAAAGTAGTCAGCGATTTTACCCAGGCGCTCAAATGCCTCATCATTTTCTGTACAAATAGGCTCTTCTGCGAGATTGCCGCTAGTTGCGACAAGAGGAGCTCGATACTTTTGCGCAAGCAAGTAATGTAAAGGTGATGCAGGCAGCATCACCCCCAAGTCGGCAAGATTTGGAGCGACCAGCGGATGTATCCTGGAGTGACTGTCATCCTTCGCTTCCAGTAGAACAATCGGTCTTTCTCGGGTCGATAATAGCTGCGCCTCTTGCTCCGAGACGCAGCAATCCTGGCAGACACTTTTCAGCTCGTCATATAGAAGCGCGAACGGCTTATGCGGACGTTGTTTGCGCTGGCGCAAGTTGGCGAGCGCCTTACCATTGGAGGCGTCGGCTAACAGTTGAAAGCCGCCTACCCCTTTAAGGGCAATAATTTTCCCCTGGGCAAGGGCATCAAGGGCTTTAGATAGTGCCCGACTCTTCTTCGCAATTGTAACGCCGGCAGTATTACAGAAAAGCAATTGAGGGCCGCACTGGGGGCAGGCATTGGGCTCCGCATGAAAGCGCCGATTGAGGGGGTCCCGGTACTCCCCCGAGCATTTTCCGCACAAAGGGAAGTGGTGCATGGAGGTGTTGACACGATCGTAGGGCAGTTTGTAAATGATGCTGTAGCGGGGGCCGCAAAGAGTACAGCTGATAAACGGGTAGTCATAGCGGCGATTGTTAGGGTCTGACAATTCCCTGAGGCAATCATCACAGGGAGCCAGGTCTGGTAAAACGATGGTTGAACTACTGGCATCACGGACACTGGGTAAGATTCGAAAACCGTATTCTGCCTGAAGAGCCACCGGATAGGATTCAATGTGAGTGATGCGACTGTAGGGAGGTTTCTCTGAAGATAACTTATCGATAAACTTTTCGATTTCCCGGCTTTTGCCCTGGACTTCAATTCTCAGGCCGCCGCTATAGTTGGCCACCCAGCCTTTCAATTGAAAGCTATCGGCCAGGCGATAGATAAAGGGCCGGAATCCTACTCCCTGCACCAATCCGGCGATTTCAATCCGGCGGCGTTCAGTGGCCATCAGTCTCCTCAAACTTTAAGCTCTCCAGGATTACATCCTGGGCTTCCTTGTGATTAATATCCTTAAGCTCATCAATTTCCAGCTTAATCCCCTCGAGAGAAGTCCCGAGTATCTCCCTGTCAAAATGCTCCCTCAGATGCGCTGCAGACATATGCGCCAGGGCACCCAAGCGTAAGCGAACGCCGATCGGCCTGCCGGGTTCATCAGAGGCCAGTTCCTGGATTTTATCGATCAGGTTTTTGATGAGATTCTGTTCGTGCATAGTGGTCTCCGCTGTATAGCGTTAGGTGCGCGATAATCATTTGCTCTGCTCGATGGGCTGCACTGGCCACTTTGGGCGATAACCCTTGCCCTTTTGCCAGACTTTCTGAGTTGATCGCAAAAACATCCAGATGTGCCGGCAGCGAATTAATGTGCTTTCCCATGGTCAGCGCTTCGGTCAGCCCAAATCCATGGCTTGATGTATTGCACATCGATGGAGCAAGAGCACTCTCAAGCCCATCAATGGTGACAACCTCCCCGATAGGGTGCTGATCGCTTATCATGGCGTCTACAAGGCAAACCCATCGACCTTTCCATTGCGCGAGCAAATGTAAAATATCGCCGCCGCTTTCGAGGTATTCCACCGCCCCTCCAAGTTTTTGGCGAAGTCGAGCGATGATATGTGGCCCTACTCCATCATCACCGCGCAGGGGGTTGCCCAGGCTTACCAGTAACCATGGATTGCTTACTTTCCGCTTGCCCATAATTCAAATGTAGCTGTAGGAAGTGAGTGGAGCAGGAAATGCAAGGGTCGTAATTCCTTATCGCCCGTTCACATAGCCCCTGTAATTTATCCTCAGGAAAGTGCATAAAGCTCGGCAACATCAAGCGGAGGTCATCTTCGATGGTCTTCTGGTTTTGGGAGGTGGGAGCGACAATTTTTGCTGTCGTAATCTTGCCTTTCTCATCAATATCGTAGCGATGATATAGAAGCCCACGGGGTGCTTCGGTGGCTGCACAGCCGCTTGCGGTTCTCGGCTCGGTCTTTAAATGAGGCTCGGCTGGGGGTTGGTATCTATCAATAATATGCAGGGCTTCTTCAAAGGCATGTAGTACCTCCAGGCTCCTAACGAGGATGCTTTGGAAGGGATTTAAACAGGGGGCGGTAAAGTTGATCTCCTCCGCTAATTGCAATGCTCGAGGCGACAGCTTGTCGCGATTAAGGTTGTAGCGTGCGATGGGGCCCACCAGATAGGCACCCCGCTCCCGTAAAGTACAGTGCAGCGCGGTGCTGTGAGCGACGTGCTCTTCTTCAAAGTGGTTCTCATAGTCTTGGGCGCTAATATTGAGTCCCGCACTGGAGGTGATCCTGCCCTCGTTCATTGGGTATTCTGACGGGTGGGTTAGAGCGACAAATTCGTAGTGATTATCCCTTCGCCATTCGTAGCTGGGGAAAGGCAAAGCTGCGGACCAGCGCACCAGTCGCTCGGTGAGATCCCGGGCCATTTCCAGCTGCGCTACCAAGGCTGTGAGTTCACGAGCTTCCGGAACCTTGTAGAAACCCCCTACCCTCACATTAATCGGGTGTACTTCCCTGCCACCAATAAGGCGAACGAGGGCATTGCCCGCCTTTTTAATCTCCAGCGCGTTCTTAACAATCTCTGGATGATCCTTAGCCATTGCGACTGCATTGGGGTAGCCGAGGAAATCTGGTGCATGGAGCATGCTGATATGCAGCATATGGCTCTCGATCCATTCACCGCAGTAAAGCAATCGACGAAGCATACGCAAAGCGCCGTCGGGCTTTAGGTTCAGGGCATTCTCCATGGCATGCACAGCACTCATCTGGTAGGCCACCGGGCAGATCCCACATATGCGTGCGGTGATATCTGGGGCTTCCAAGTAATCGCGCCCTCTGAGAAGGGCTTCGAAGAACCTGGGGGGCTCAAAAATCTTGAGCTGTACATTTTGTACGCCGCTATCGTCGTAGTCGATATGGAGGGCTCCCTCCCCTTCGACCCGAGCGAGATAATCTACCTTAATCGTTTTGCTGCGATCCGCCATAAAGCTCACCTGGGGGCAGATTTATCACCAATGTTTGGGGGGATTAACGCTCCCCATCTTCTTGCCTATCTTCACTTTGTACTTTAAAAGAAGACGCTAGTGGATTGAAATTCCTAAGGTTTTCAACAATTAAAGTATTTTCTACATTTAGTTTTTCATCCCACCAGTGGCAAAGTGATTCGGTGTTGGGATTTTCCTTGGGACCGTAGCAAGCGTAGCAACCGCGGTTGTAACTGGGGCAAATAGCGCCACATCCCGCGTGTGTAACAGGCCCCATACAGGGGGTGCCATGGGCAACCCAGATGCAAACATTGCCGCGCAATTTACAGTCAATACACACCGAGTGATTGGCAACCTGGGGTGCTCGCCGGTGCAGGAATGCACTGATTACTTCGAGCAGTTGATGCTTGTTGATAGGACACCCCTGCAACTCAAAGTCCACTGCTACCCTCCCTGATATTGGTGTGGATTCCTTGAGAGTGGCGATATATTCCGGGTGGGCATAGACCACATCGGTGAACTCCTGCACATCGGCAAAGTTGCGAAGTGCCTGAATCCCTCCAGCTGTTGCACAGGCGCCAATACTGATTAGAAAGCGGGACTGACGTCTGACCTCTAGGATTCTCTCTTCATCTGCTGGCGTGGTAATGGAGCCTTCAACGAGAGAGATATCAAAAGGACCCTCTTTCACCTCACTGGAAGCCTCCAGGAAATAGGCGATATCTACCTGGGCTGCCAAAGAGAGAAGCTCATCCTCGCAATCCAATAGGCTCAATTGGCAACCATCACAGGAGGTGAACTTCCAGACAGCAAGCTTGGGGGTAGGATTACTACTAGCTATAGGCTGTTGATTTGAAACCATGAGCGAATATCCCGGTAGCAAAAGACAGGGCCATCTTTACAAACAAAGTTAGGTCCCCACTGGCAGTGGCCGCAGATTCCAATGGCACACTTCATGTTGCGCTCCATGGATAGATAGATATTGGATTCAGTCACACCTTTATGGAGAAGAACCTGTATGCAAAAGCGCATCATGATCTCGGGTCCACACACAAACACTAAAGCATCATTGCACTCCAAATGAGTGACACGCAGAGGGTCGGTAATCACACCAATATGCCCGTTCCAGTCTGTGCTGGCGTGGTCCACAGATGTCACCAGTTCAAATGAGCTGCGCCAGTGACCAAGCTCTGGCTGGTAAAGCATTTCTTCGGGGCGACGAGCCCCATAGAAAACTTGTAGGCTCCTGGCCGGCAAGTGCCCCTTAAGAAAGCTGTAGATCAGGGGGCGTAAAGGCGCTAGCCCAAGTCCGCCGGCGATAATCACTAAGGGACGATTTGCCGCCAGGTGAGTTGGCCACCCCTGCCCGAATGGTCCCCGGATGCCCAGTTGCGTTCCAACTTCCAGTTTGCAAAGCGCTTGGGTAGCAAGCCCCTGGCCTTTAATCGTATGGGTAAGTGGGTCAGCCGATGACGTGCTGGGGCCACTTAAGGAGATAGCAGCCTCCCCGGCACCAAAGGCATAAAGCATATTGAATTGCCCGGGCTGAATGGGTGATGGGCCCCTAGCCTCTCGTGTCAGGGATAGAGTGACAGTGCCAGGAAATTCTTCGCGTCGATGGGCAACACGCCATAATTCAGGGATCACAGCGAGGGATTCCCTGTGACGGATGTGGCCCGTAAAGGTCCAACAACTGTATTCGTGCTGCTTGCAATCGTTCTGTAGCAACTTTGGTAAACCGTTTCATCAATTCGAAACCGAGTCTCGGTTCTTTTTCGCACTTATCTCGGAGGCACTGCCCGCCGAGTTTAAGGCTGCGAACTGAGGTCAGGGCCCGGGCATCGAAGGCACTCAAGTAGGGAGGATACAGCCAGGACCAGCCGAATATATCTCCACCATGCAGTGTCATCAGGCAAAGGGGCCCATAGTTGGGGACAAAGGTTTCTACGGCGACACGTCCAGATCGAATTAAGAAGAAATGGCTAGCCGGAGTGTTTTCCCTGGCAAGGTATTCGCCTTCTTTATAGTGACTATTGCTTGTACACCCGGAGAGGAATGCCAGGTCCTTGTCTGCCAACCCGGTAAAGAAAGGGTGCTCCTTGAGTAAGGTGGTGACAACTTTCATTTTTGTTCCTGGGCGCGAATATTCTGTATCTCTTCCGTGATATCGATGCCTACTGGACACCAGGTAATACAACGTCCACAGCCGACACAGCCAGAGCTGTCAAATTGGTCATACCAAGTGGCCAGTTTGTGAGTCATCCACTGCCGATAGCGGCTGCGGGTATCCGCCCTTACCGGGCCGCCAGACAAATAGCTCAACTCAGCCGTAAAGCAGGAATCCCAACGCTCCCAGCGCTGAGCTTCATTTCCGGTTAAATCTGTTGTGTCCTCAACGGTTGAGCAGAAGCACGTGGGGCAAGCCATAGTGCAATTGGCGCAGGAGAGGCAGCGCTCCGCGACTTTATCCCAGTTTGGGTTGTCATAATTGCGATAAAGCAGTGTCTTCAGGTCAGAGCTGTCAAAGCTGCGGCTACCGTTACCCACTTGATTTTCGGCTTGCTGAACGGCAGCTTGCCCCTCTTGTTTCTCCGTTTCTGATGCGTCAACAGTGGGTAATTGCTTTAACACTCTGTTGCCTTGAGGGCTGCCGCTGCGTATGAGGAAGAAGTGGGCATCGGAGGTCAGAACTTCGGTGATTACCAGATCACTGGGCAGTTGCACCTGCGGGCCTGTGTTCATTGAGGTACAGAAGCAGGTATTTGCTGCTGTTGTGCACTCCACAGCGATAGTGAACAGCTGAGCTCGACGTGCCTTATAGCTGCTGTTGGCGTAATCCCCCTGTGCGAGGACACGGTCCTGGATAGCAATGGCGTGTAGCTCGCAACTGCGAACACCGAGAAACGCTAACTTGACCGGAGGCTCTTCAATTTCCAGAATCTGGACATCCTCTCCATAGCGGCTAGCGCTCCAGAGCTGGCGTTGGGGCAGCTGAAGAAACTGCTTCCAGGAATGGGGTCCAACGGCGTAGCCAAAATAAGCCTTGTCATTGCGGCGCTCCACCCGGTATTGCCCCGCCTCTTGCTGATCCGTCCATCCTTGGGGTAGATCTGTGGGAGTTTCAATCTCACCATAGGTAATAGCCCCGTTATGCAGTATCGGGCCAAAGAGCTGGTAACCTTCACTGCGAATTGTCTGAATCAAACGATCCAGGTCATTCGCTGCCAGTTTAAGCATTTCCACGAATAGCCGAGAGCCGGCTCCGAAAGAGCAGTAGTTGGTGACCTACTGATTTTTAGGTCTGTACCGGCGAATTGCACTAAGACAAAAGTGCCAAAATGCTAAGAATAAAGTTTAGAGAAAAGCTATAGCTCCGACTACTTATTGAGGTGGGGTACATCCTTTAGGCAAAGTATTTCATAACCTTCTGATACTTATATACGACATACCATCTAAGCAAGATGATTGGCGCAGTGCTTGCCATCACAAGGGCTACACCTGCCCCGAGCTTGTTTAAGTTGATGGCGAGTAAAGAAAATTCAAAAATATCGATAAGCACTATAACTGGAATAAAAAAGATCCAAAGTTGTTCGAATCCTATTCTCTTGGCAAACGCTAATCCAAACAGTACGACGTAGAAAAGGGAGGAAACAACCAAGCTGATTACCAACCACCAAAAGGGGATGCCTGTGGAGCCATCGGTCAAGACCGTATATTGGGAATACAGCTCCAGTGGTAGAAGGATAAAAAAGACAATTTTCCAGCCTACACTAGGGCTATAGACGGCGGGGCGATTATCGAGTTCGCTCTCAGGTGCTTGATAAGGATTTTGCACGCTCTGCCCTTTTATTGGCCTTTGAAATTAAAAACTGTCGGCGACTTCAATCCTATGGGTAAGTGCATTTATAAGCAATTTTTGCCGGCTATTAATTACTGCAGACCAAATGTAGAAGTAGTTTGCCGATTATCGTTTAGTCTTTTGCATTCAGAGCTTAAAGATTGACATCATGGCTTTACCTTGCTAACACTACGAAAAAGCAGGCTATGTTGTCACATTTATGCGATGAGCTGCCTCACACTATCGATAAACTATATGTAGCAACTATTGACTTTGAAACTGCAGACAATATCCTCGCTGTTCAAATTTTGATAGTCAGAGAGCCTAACTGGTAAGTAATGATGACCTCTATTTAGCTCAGGGAATGGCGAGAAGTAACTTTCGGATTGGTAATTGGTGCCTATCTGGAATAGTGGTAAATAATAAGGACGTTTCGAGATGCAGGATATGTATCAGACACCAGATAGCCCCCTTACAGACTCTATTCCACACTACAAACCCAGTGCGGGTTGGAAGGTGCTCCTTTTTATTCTCGCTCCGCTGGAAGTCTATTCCCAATATCTTGGTTTCGCCGCCGATGAGTGGGACCTCCCTATTTGGTGGATGATTTTTAGTCTGGTAGTTTATATTGTATTTTTTGTTGCTTTGTTTGGATTGGCCTTCTCGAAAAGGATTGCCTTCTCAAATGCTTGGCGTATCTATTTGCCTATTTTAATCTGCACTGACGTATTTGAATTTTTCTCCGTCATCCATGAGTTCAATATGTCGGTACTGGAAATCCAAATCATTACTATGATTTGGATTTCAGTGATATTTTTTACTTGGTACGTTGTGTACCGATATCAAAAGGTGATGCGATATTTTAAATAATATCTAAGCTAGCCTTAACCTCTTTCAGTTAGTGGTTTATTGGAAGGTATTGCCTACATTACCTGTGCCAGTTTGCGTGGTTAATGCGATTTCACCACTGCCAACCTGAGAGATTGTTTGAGTATTGGAAGTGCCGTTTTGTGTCGCAAGAATGCTGCTGCTAATACCGCTATGTTGATTAATCTGGGAAGAATTAGAATCGCCAAACTGATTTAGTATCAATGAACTGGTGAGCAAAGACCCGTCCTGCCCCTGATCTATTTGTGCTGTATTGTTTGAACCATCTTGGATTACTAGAGTGGTGCAGGAAATAAGTTCAATAGCGGCAATATTTTCGTTCCCTTGATCAAGATTTACCGTATTAGAAGAGCCGGTTTGCATTACCTCACCGCTGCTTGAGGTAATATTCTCCTGATCTACATTTGCAATGTTGTTGTCACCAATCTGGGTGACTATCCCAGTAGCAGCTGAAACATCAGTTTCTTGTTCTATTCTTCCAGTATTCGAATCACCTATCTGCGTTATTATTGCAGTGCTCGTCGTCGTGACTTCATCCTGCTCGATATCTAAAAAGTTGGAAGAGCCAGTCTGGCTGGCCATAGCAAAGGTAAAGGTTACATCTCTATCCTGATCTATATTGGCGAAGTTGGAGTCACCAACTTGGGTGAACATGGCACTAGTGCTATCCACCCTTATACGCTGATCTAAAACCAATGTGTTAGACATTCCTTGTTGAGATGCAACAAGTGTGGTGGAAGTAACATCTTCCTGCTGCAGGACTTGGATGTCGTTCAAGTCTCCAGATTGCATGCCGGTGAAGGCGCTGAATTGAGCATCGTCCTGCAGCAAGGTCGCTGTATTATCACTGCCACTCTGGGTTAGGGAGGAAGTAGTAAGCTGCGTTGCATTCTGTTGCACTGCTGAGGCCTGATTCAAATTTCCCGTCTGCACTAGTTCAATAGTGCTTTCAGAAGTGCCCGTAGTTTGGGATGCATCCGAGTCATTGAAATCGCCGATTTGGGTCTGAACAATCAAGTTGTTATGCACAGTACCATCGGACTGATCAGAAGTTGCACTATTGCCAGTACCTTCCTGGAATACCAGGGTGACATTATTATCAGCTAGAGCAGATACGCTGGCGGCAAATAGCGCGACTGCAGTCACAGAATTTGTCACTTTCATAGAGGTAATCCCTTATTGGTTAAATCTTATGGGGCGACCGCTTATAAGCCTCGACTGCAAGCCTGGATGAGCATCAAGGGAGTTGCCATAGGAAAAAATGGCTGAATAACTAAGAAGAAAGCTTGGGATTGTTGTTTGTTCACGGGGCTAACTTGCTGTATAACCATACAGCCCCAGAGTAACCTCTGCCTCATTGTTTGCATATCACGTCATAAGGAACTGGTGTGCGGCATCGACGATAGATAGATCGAAAAACTAGCGCTTGTGCCATGACCCAACCGATAGAATTGCCAACTGGCTACTACCTGGACAACTTCAAAGCGTTGATTGAATTTGTTAGCCAACATTATTCCCGGCTTATCACCACATCTGAGCAAAATTTTTTTAAAACCTTCCAAGAGTTGGATATTTATAGCCAGCGGCTCTATGTGCGTTTGCTGTCCCGTAAAGGAGTACCCTCCTCTAGAGGATCGCTTTTCCGCCTGGAGAAGCTTAGCTATGGTGAGATAGAGAGCATTGAAAGTGCTGCAGCTGTTTTGGATCGCGCTGGACTACTTTGTTTTAATCCGGTGTTAACGGCACAAGAATATCTACCACTATTTACCAAAGCTGAATTGCTTGCGGCAGGCCCCTTGGGTATATCCAAGTCTCTCAGCCGGCCTTCCCTCGAGCAACTATTGCTTGAAGACTCCAGTTCGAGTGACTGGTTTGTGAAGTTGCTTTCTCAGCACAGGATACTAGCTGTCCAGGGTGCCGAACATTTCCAGACTTTTAAACTGTGTTACTTTGGCAACTTGAATCAGGATCTTACCGACTATGTATTGCGGGATCTTGGGCTTTATCGGTATGAATCCTATCCACTGGACAAGGAAAATCTCCCCTTTCAAAGCCGCTCGCAAATTGATCAGTATCTGCTTTACTACCAATGCTTGGAGCTGTTAGAAGAGCCTTTACTGGAAGATGCGGAAGCCATATTGGCCCTATCTGCTCAACTGCCAGAAGGTATCGATGGTGACTCAACCCTGGCTCGTCGGCTGGACAGAATACGTCTTAAATTGGCACGGCAGCTTGAGCGGCTCAATGCTCTTGAGCAGGCCGATTCACTATATCAACTTTGTAAAACCCCTCCCGCCCGTGAGCGCCGCGCACGAATTGCCATAAAGCAAGGGTACGACACTCTAGCATTGGAAATATGCGAGGAAATAATAGCCTTCCCTATGGACCAGGCAGAAAGAGAGTTTGCTCTTAGCTTTGGTTACCGCACAGCCAAACGAAGTGGAGGCCTCAACAATTGGCAGGCACCTCATAAAATCCAAGCACCCACTGAAGTGATAAGTTTGGCGCAGGGGGAAATCTGTGTTGAGCTACAGGTGGCAGAGCACCTTGAAGGTTCTAGCGGTGGTGAGTGTTTTTATGTAGAGAACACCCTATTCACTGGTGTGTTGGGCCTCTATATTTGGGACATACTGTTTGCACCTGTGCCTGGTGCTTTTTTCAACCCCTTCCAGGTAGCCCCAGCCGATTTTCGCACCGCGGATTTTTACTATTCCCGACAAGCGCTATTCACCCAGCGATTGGCTGAAATAGAGCATGAGCCCTTGAAGTCCCGTGTCCTCGCTACCTTTGCTGAGAAACAAGGTATTGCCAACCCTTTGGTTACTTGGGAGGCTTTGTCTACAGAACTACTTGAGAAGGCGCTGGATAGAATCCCCCTAAGTCATTGGCGTTCAATTTTTACTCGCATGCTCAGTGATATCACACAGAATAGAAATGGGCTGCCAGACCTCATTTGCTTTACTCCCTCCGGTCACTATGAACTCGTGGAGGTTAAAGGTCCTGGGGATCGCTTACAAAAAAACCAAGAACGCTGGCTGGCGTTTTTTGCTGAAGAGGCGATCCCTCATCGGGTAATTCATGTGGAATGGCACTAGCTTTGGATAGCTTAGAGCCGGCTGAGACTTTGAATCTTTCTGTGGGAGAGCTAGTCGCTTTCTCCTGCCGCAGCGGGGATTTGATTCGGGAGCCAACTTCTGGGCCCTCTGCCCAGGAAGGGATTCGGGCTCATCAGAAGCTACAAAATCAGCGGCCGGCAGAATACAAGCTCAAGACCCAAATAGATTGGATGGAACAGCAGGTTACTTTGAGCGGCCGGGTTGACATTTTTCACCCGAAAAGTGATTTGCATAAACCGGCTCAGCTGGATGAAATTAAGACCACTTATTTACCCCCATCGAAGTTGCCCGAAGCCGCCAAGAAATTGCATTGGGCCCAGCTAAAAATTTACGGCTATTGCCACTTGGTCAATGAAGGCGCCACAGATGGTACAGATACAGTTGCCCTGCAAGTTGTCTGGTATAACCTCAAGGAGCGCAAGGCCTATACAGAGTGCATAGAGTACCCCTTTAGTGAGTTAGAGGCCTTCACTCTTGAGGCTCTCACAAAATATTTGTGTTGGCACAGGGCTTGGCAGGAACATCGGCAACAGCTTATTGATACTGCGAAACAGCTCGCTTTCCCTTTTCCGCAATACCGCCCCGGCCAGCGCCAACTGGCAGTGGAAGCCTACCGGTGTTTCCGGGACGGTGGCGAGCTGGTGGCCGAAGCTCCAACGGGAACCGGTAAGACAATCAGCACCCTATTCCCAGCCATAAAGGCAATTGGCGAGGAAAAACTGGATCAGCTGGTTTACCTGACCGCAAAGAATTCCGGTCGGCAAATGGTGCGGGAAACCATTGAGGCACTTCAGGCGAGTGGTTTGCAGTTATCTTTACTTGAAATTCAAGCAAGAGAAAAAACCTGTGCCTGTAACCTGGGGCTTTGTACCCGTGATGATGACGGCATCTGTCCGAGAACAAGAGGGTTTTATGATCGACTTCCAGTTGCAATGGATGCCCTGCTCGGCCGGCCCCAGTTAACTCCCAAAGAAATTGCTGATGTGGCGGATCAGCAGCAAATCTGCCCCTTTGAACTCTCCCTTCAAATATTGCCTTGGGTAGACTTGGTGGTATGTGATTTCAACTATGTATTTGACCCTTTGGTACGCCTGACCAGTTTTCAGGACCAGCGCAATCGCCGCGCATTGTTAGTCGATGAAGCTCATAATTTGATCGACCGCGCCCAGGAAATGTACAGTGCAAAGTTATCCCGCCGTGATAGTCGCCGCGCAGCTAATGCTTGCAAAGGGCACTCTCCTACATTGCGGAGAAGTATCCAGTCTCTGGTTCGGGCAATTGAAAATTGGATCAAGCGATTGCGAGAAGTTGGTGTAGCTCAACGCCGCAGTACTTTTGAAGGGGGTGAAGTTTGGGTCACTGCAGCAACAGGTGAAGCAGAGAATCCAGAATCGGTTTCCCGAGCAGTGCAAAAAGTTCTCTCCACGGTCAGCCAACTTATAGAAAGCTCTCAGTCGCCCCCGGAAGAAATAGCGGAGTGGTTAAGGTCTGTCTATCGTTACGCTGTTATTGAGCAGGAGCTTTCCGATCAGCATAAAGTCGTCACTCGGGTGATTGACCGGGATGCTCCCTGGCAGGAGCAGGAAATTAAGCTACTTTGTTTAAATACTGCACAGTTCTTACAGCGATCCTACCAGCAAAACCAAGCCGCTATACTCTTCTCTGCGACTTTGCGCCCAGCCAGCTATATATATAGTCAACTGGGTGTAGAGCATGAGTCGCCCTACTTAAGACTGCCCTCGCCTTTTCAGCCGCAGCAACAGGGCGTTTTCCTGTGTCCATATATAGATACGCGCTACCAAGCCCGCGACCGCTCAATAGAGAATCTCGTCGACATTATTTCCCGTACCTTTTACAGCCGCGCAGGAAATTACCTGGTATTTTTTCCCTCTTATCGTTACCTGGAGCAAGTTGCTGAGAGTTTTAAGGCGAGATTCCCGGAAGTGTTCTTGTTACAACAGCTGCCGGGGCAGGGAGAGACAGAGCGCGCTGAGTTTTTGTCTGGATTCAACGAAGGTAACAAGAGCCTTGGGTTTGCCATTATGGGGGGCACCTTTGGTGAAGGCATTGACTATGTTGGGGAGAAGCTGGTTGGCACTATTATCGTCGGTACTGGGCTCCCGCAAGTTAATGTTGAGCGGGAGCTACAGCGCGATGCTGCGGAAACTACTGGCATCCATGGATTTGACATCGCCTACCGCTATCCAGGGATGACTCGCGTACTGCAAACTGCCGGTCGGGTTATACGTTCCGAATCTGATAAAGGTGTGATCATTCTGGTAGATAGCCGCTTTTCAGAACCTTTTTATTGGCAGCTTTTCCCCGAGCACTGGCAACCGGTGATTTGTCGCAATACCGATCAGTTAACGGGCAAGTTGGAGCAGTTCTGGAGCTTGAGCTAATCCAGGTTTTTAGGATTTGTACTCCCTCAGCCCAAATTTTCCCAGCACCCAAGCGATAAGTGTGCCGCTCAATATCCCTGCCGTATTAGCCGCGAAATCCAACCACTCACCTGTGCGATTCACGTAAGGTTGAAGTAACTCTATGCCACCGCTCCACAGCACAAAAAATAACCCTATTAGCCACCAGTAACTAGGCCTGCGCAGAGCGACGGGGAACATCAGTGCACTATAGGCAATTAAGTGATTGGTTTTGTCGGTGCCGGGTATATTGGGTACTTCGGGAAGCGGAAACAGGGATAGGCTCGTAATAATGCACAAAAACACCACTGTTAGCAGAATCCAGTAGTTGTAGACGAGCCTTAAGGGAAGTTGAATTATCATTTAAACCACGCAAGAGTACGTCAAAAGGCCTGTAAACTTCTTTTAATATTACTTCGAGCTTGAGCATCAAAGTGACTGTGAAAGTAATCGGTGTGATAAAGCCTTTTCTGAGACAAAAATTCCCTTAATAGTTCCCTGCGTTTCTTTTTGTAAATCATAATCGGTACCAGCCGATACTCTTTACGGACTTGTTTTTCATAAGCTTCGAAAACGCTTGTGCTGGCACCCAGGATCGTTAGGTCAATGTCGATAATTAGCTTTTCATCAATACTAACTGGCGTGTAATTGTGGCAGGTTGCCATAATCAATTGGTACACCCTATCCACTCCTGCGGGACAATACCCGGAATTGATCAGGAACTTTTTTGCCCATAGAGCACTGTTTTCTTCATTCTTAGAGGAAAATGGCTTGTAAATCGCATCGTGAAACCAGATAGCCAACTCGACCTCATGGGGGTGCTCGGCAAGCTCTGCAACTTTATCAAAGTGCTTCAGCATCGCATCAATGTGATGCCCTGTATGATAATGCCTGTGATTCTCTGCATACGAAGAAACTAACTTTTCGAAGCACTGAAGGGATTCAGGAAGATTGAGTGCCCCCATTAGGTTGAGCCATCTATTTTGGTTCATTGGCTAATCCTCGGAGCGTCATCTTTCCGAAAACCCGTAGCTTGTAAAATGTTTTTCCCTGCCAATACCAAATAAAGCCATGCCTTTCTCCATCGATTCCCCAATAATACGATATGAATATGCCAGCTTTTTTCCCGTCGAGCACTATAACCACTGTAAAGGAGAGTATAGGCTTCTGGGTCATCGACTATTGATTCGGCAATGCTTCTTGCATGCTCAATGCCAAGTGAAACCATCTCACTAACCTCCTCCTTACTTGGTTCTCCCTGGGATTTTGGAAAAACCAAGAGGTGGTAATTCGGTATTAGGTCTCTACGAACCCTGATCAACCGGCAATTGTTTCCAGAGGCTAAAGTAACATTCGCGTTGTCGTTCGATGAATTGCCAAATACCCGCTGCTTCATGAATCCTCAGATACTTATTTACTTTTTTGTACCAGAGTACAAATTGAGAGCTGACAAAGACGCTATTTGCGCCTATTCCGCATAGTAAGTATCGGGAGGCCACTCTGACAAGTCGCTGGCCACTTCATTGGGTAGACAAGCTGCTTTGGCAGGCAAACTTTAAAGGCAGTTAGCCAACGTTGCGGTTAACTCCTGGGTTTTGAGGAAAGCTCGTTTAATCGAATCCCGATGCCTTTCATCAGCAAATTCCTGGTACTCCGCATTGATTTCATGAAACTCCTCAACCCCCAAATAGTGGCTTAAGGTTCGGATATGTGGCCCCAGGTGATTCATTTGCTCACGGATTCCTCCTTGTCCAAAGCCAAACTCCCCGGCAGAGGTGATTAGCACCAGCTTTTTGCCAGACATAATAGGCTCTAAGGGGAAGTCACCGCGGTCTAAATCAAAGGTGAACGTCTTGTTGATACGAACAACTTGATCGAACCAGGCTTTAAGTGCGGCAGGCATGCCGTAGTTATACATCGAAGTGGACATAACAATGATATCCGCCTGGGATAGCTCATCAATTAAGGTGTCAGAAAGCGCGACCAAGGACTGTTGCTCCTTGGTGCGATCCGCTTCAGGCGTAAAAACCGAGGCAATCCAATCTTGATTAATAAAACCTGGTGGATTTAAACCGACATCTCTATGGATAACTTTATCTTTAGGCCTCTTTTCTAGCCAGCTGCTTACAAAACTTGCGGCAACTGCTTTGGAGATTGAGGTATGCCTGGGGATATTCGCACTTTCATGTGGTGCTGCTAAGCCGCTCCACTTCTGGGCACTAGCGTCAATATGTAATAGTGTTTTCATAGTCTGGAACCTTTACTAAACCGCCTGAAGGTTCATCTATGGTGATGCTGGGGAGTATCCTTGACAAACGAGTTATTTCTTCTTATAGATGAGGAAAACTCATCTATAAGAGATTCTGATCGGTGTACCCAAACCTGCCCTCCCTCAACGCCCTCAAAGTATTCGATGCAGCCGCCAGGCTGGGCAGTTTCAAGAGAACTGCGGAAGAACTCTTTATAACGCCGACAGCCGTATCACATCAGATAAAGGGTTTGGAGGAGTCCCTGGGTACAACATTATTCGAGCGCAAAACCCGTGCCGTGCAGTTGACCAGTGAAGGGCAGATGCTCGCTCAAACTACCTCTCAAATTTTTCAGCAGCTCACTGAAACGGTGAGTGAAATAACGTGTTCAAAGAAAACACTGACCGTTAGTACGACTTCAAGCTTTGCTGCTATGTGGCTTGTGCCCCATCTGGAGAATTTTTATCAGAAATTTCCAGATATCATTGTTTCAGTAGTGACCGGGGAAGAAGTGAGTGATATCGAGCGAGATAGACGCATCGACATCGCTATTCGGTACGGGAAATATGATGGAAGTACAAAAAATGCTCTCCACTTGGCCACCGAAACAATCGGTGTCTACGCTGCACCAAGCTACCTGACTCAGATTAGGGATATTTCTGAAGCTCAACTTCTGGAAACAAAATGGGTTAACTCATCACTTCCACCGCTGAACTGGCAAACTCTCCTCAAAAGAAAACTTGATGGCATTCGCGTGCGGCAGTTTGACCAGGAGCATCATGTAATCCAGGCCGCCTTGGCTGGCCAGGGTATTGCGCTAGTAAGTTCGCTTCTTGTTCAAAATCCTTTGCGCAATCAATGGCTGGTCCCCTACAGAGGAGACTCCAAGCTTTCAGGGATTGAGGGATTTACCTATTCCGCATTAATACCTAGCCGCCATTCAAGAAATGGAAATGTGTTGGCTTTCGTAACCTGGCTGAAGGAAGCACTTCGCGATTCTCCCTATAGTTAGGTACATCCGACTGGCACTGAACTCGCCTTCGGACTTGCCGAGAGTAGGTATGTACCTAATCTAAGCCCATACCAAGAGCACAACATATTGTGTCCATCTATTAAGCAATGCGCCATATATAGTGATCTGGATCAATTGGTGTTCCTGTCTCTTCGATATGCTCTCCCCACAAATTGTGAGGAAGTCCGATGACCAGTACCGCTATACCCGACAGCGAAGCCGCACCAGCTTCAGAACAGATTTCGCAGGTAAGTTCAGATCAACTGTTGGTGCGTAAGCGAGATGGCAGGACACTGGCTTTTGATGCTCGCAGAATCACTTTGGCTCTTCTCAGTGCTGGCCAGGCAACGGAATCTTTTGATCAACAGGAAGCGGAACAACTTACCGAATCTGTCCTTAAAGTGATCAAGCACCGCTTTGATAGTGGTGAGCCCATTGATATTGAAGAGATTCAGAATATTGCTGAACAGGTATTGATCAATAACGATTACATTGATACTGCCCGCGCCTATATCGCTTATCGGGGGCGGCATGCGCAAATGCGCACTGATCGGCAAACACTGGTGGATGTCGGTGCTTCTATTGAAGAGTATTTAGAGCAAGCGGATTGGCGAGTTGCAGCCAATGCGAACCAGGGATATTCCCTTGGGGGATTGATCCTGAACAGCGCAGGTAAAATGATTGCCAACTATTGGTTAAATCATGTTTATTCCCCTGAGATCGGCGCAGCACATCGGGATGGCGATTTACACATCCACGACTTGGATATGTTGGCTGGATATTGTGCAGGTTGGTCGCTGCGCACCCTATTACATGAAGGGTTGAATGGTGTTCCGGGAAAAGTCGAATCGGCACCGCCGGCCCACTTGACCAGCGCGGTCGGACAGATTGTTAACTTTCTTGGAACACTTCAAAACGAATGGGCGGGCGCGCAAGCATTTAGCTCTTTCGATACCTATCTTGCGCCTTTTGTGCGCAAGGACCAGCTGGACTACGCGACCGTACGCCAGTGCATTCAGGAGCTGATCTTTAACCTGAATGTGCCATCCCGCTGGGGTACCCAGACCCCCTTTACTAATCTCACTTTCGACTGGGTTTGCCCCCAGGATTTGCGCGAGCAGGTGCCTGTGATTGCCGGTCAGGAAATGCCCTTCACCTATGGCGACCTGCAAGAAGAAATGGATCTAATCAACCGCACCTATATCGAAGTCATGAGCGAGGGGGATGCACGCGGTAGGGTATTCACCTTCCCTATTCCCACATACAACATCAGTGAGGATTTCCCTTGGGAGAGCGAAAATGCTGAGCGGCTGTTTGCCATGACCGCTCGCTACGGTCTGCCCTATTTCCAAAACTTTATAAATTCAGACCTGAGCCCAAACATGGTTCGTTCCATGTGCTGCCGCTTACAGCTTGATCTGCGCGAATTGTTAAAGCGTGGCAACGGCCTCTTTGGCTCCGCCGAACAGACAGGTTCGCTCGGCGTAGTAACTATCAACTGTGCCCGCCTTGGATATCTCTATAAAGGAAACTGGCAGCTTCTGCTCTCCCAGCTGGACAAACTGCTGATACTTGCCCGTGATTCACTTGAAGTGAAACGGAAAGTCATCCAACGGCATATGGATGCAGGTCTATTTCCCTACACTCGCCGCTACCTGGGGACTCTGCGCAACCACTTCTCCACGATCGGGGTGAACGGCATCAATGAGATGCTGAGAAACTTCAGTGGGGATAACGAAAGTGTAGTTACGGAAGATGGGAAAGCACTGGCCGAGCAATTACTCGATCATATCCGTATGCGCATGACTGAATTCCAGGAACAAACCGGACATCTCTACAACCTGGAGGCAACCCCGGCAGAGGGCACTACTTATCGGTTTGCCCGCGAAGATCGCAAACGTTACCCAGATATTATGCAGGCAGGTAGTAGTGAAGCGCCCTACTACACCAATTCATCCCAGCTGCCGGTGGGCTTTACCGATGATCCCTTCGAGGCCCTGGCCCGACAGGAATCCCTCCAATCCCGTTACACCGGTGGCACTGTGCTTCATCTTTATTTGGGCGAACAGTTGCCTGATGCCGATAGTTGCCGCCGCTTATTGCGGCGTGCTCTGGAAAACTACCGCCTGCCCTATATCACCGTGACCCCGAGCTTTTCTATTTGCCCGGTCCATGGATATCTGAGTGGCGAACACGAATTCTGCCCACGCTGCGACGAAGCTCTCCTGGCCCGTGAGCATTCCTGTTGTAGCGACTAAACCATACTTGCAAGGAGAAAGACCATGAGCCAACAAGATACTTTATTGAGAGAAGAAGATCGGACCCGCTGCGAGGTATGGAGCCGGGTAATGGGGTACCACCGCCCAGTTTCATTTTGGAATCCGGGAAAACAATCAGAGCACCGGGAGCGCCAATTCTTTGTGGCGGACAACAGCAGGAATGCACTAAAAACTTATGAGTAATAAGTTACGTGTCGGTGGATTCACGTCGTTTACGGCAATCGACTTCCCCGGCGAGTTGGCAGCGGTGGTTTTTTGCCAGGGATGCCCCTGGCGCTGCCGCTACTGCCATAACGGTGATCTACTACCTGCGCGAGCACCCAGTGCCTATGACTGGGATCAGATCCTCACATTTTTAGACAGTCGTCGGGGCTTGCTGGACGCCGTTGTGTTTTCTGGTGGAGAGCCCACTGCCCAGAGTGCCCTGGAACCGGCGATTGCCCAAGTCAGGGAGCTGGGATTCAAGGTTGGGCTTCATACTGCGGGAATTTACCCCCGCAGGCTGGAACGCCTGATCCAATGTCTTGATTGGGTGGGGTTGGATATCAAAGCAATGCCGGAAAACTACCCTTCCATTACGGGTGTTGATGGCAGTGGCGAGGCCCCTTGGCAGTGTGCGGAGCTTCTCGCTCAATCCAATGTACCACTGCAAGTGCGCCTTACCAGGCATCCGAGCCTCACAACTGATGCTGAACTGAACCAAATACGGGAGAAACTTAACGGTGTTGGCATTGAAAAGTTGGAGATCCAGCGCTGCAATAGTGAGCAAGCGATTGATCAGACGTTGAGGATCTTAACTTGAATGATAGTAACTAATGCAGCTGCTCTAATGCATAAGAAATCGGTGCATCTCTTTCAATAAATTCAAACACCGTACTGATGGTTGTGGGTTCACCAATTGAGCGGGGCGCTCCAGATATTAAACGCGTTTAATCTACTAAAAAGCGAGCTGAATCCAACTTGAACTCCTCCTTTTTTAGTGGCAAATTTACCATCTAAACTGATGCCCGACTACGTATATGGCTGCACCTTAATCTGTCACGTGTTTGCTAAGACAAGCTTGGACTTTCTTGTGGTTAGTGACTTGTCGATTCTTTACTAAAAAATTAATCACACCACCACTTGAAATGGCAGGACTGTCGCCATCTCATCAGAACATCACTTGAATACTGAAGCACTGCAGATGGGGATGATTATTAAATATAAGGCGTAGCGTTAATTGTTTAAAATCAAGCGAAAGATACTAAAAAATGAAAAAAGCCTTGGGGATTTTCATCACCAAGGCTTTTATTTAATTAGTGGCTGTACTCAATTGACAAGTTATACTGTAGACCTAACCTTTAATTTCGTAGCTGTAAACTTTATTTTTCAATTCTCTATATGCTGGATCTAGCCCTTCACCAGTATCAATATTAACTCCATCTCTAGGGACAAATAAGCCAGTTTCAGTCGAGAAACTTGAGTGCAATTCAATATACAAACCATCTTTAGTAACATAGACCCTTTCAGGCTTCAATTTTTTGATGTTAGATTGCCCTGAGTAATCAATATAAAATTTAGGGTTAGGTGACAGAAGAAGGAGTTCTTCTGCCTCAGCCCTAATGAGCACAAGCTGTTTCTCACTAAGCTCCGGCTGCTGGATACAGCCGGTAATGAAAAACATACACAACAAAATTAGTGATTTTCTCATATTGAGTCTTTTACGAGCAACTAGATTTAGAAGATGGGCAATGATTACTATTACTAATATTTGATGAGCCTCTATTTGCACCGCCTTTTACAGCAGGGTCTGTTGCAGGCAAACTAGATGCTCCTGAGGCAGGGTCGCTAGGATCTCTAGCCCCAGCATCCTTTAACCACGTATCAAGGCTATTCGAGACACTACTAGAATCGTTCATGTAGTCGTCACCAAATGCCGCACCCGCTGCGTTACTAGAAATATCTTCAGGGGAAAAACCGCTTCGGTAATCATCTCCCCACTCGGTAGCCCACTGAGCCATTTCGTTGCCAAAGCCTAAAGTCTCTGTTGCTATGCTTCCAATAGACGAAGCCATTTCAGCAGCCTTACCAAAATGTCGCAAGTCGACCCACCCATGTTTATCAGTAAATATATAACGATTTACGTTACCTCCATGGTTTTTCGACAATGCCTTCATGACAGCAGCACCTTTCAAACCTGCTATTTCATACCCTATTATTTCAGATTTTAGATTGGCTATCGTGGTAACACCCGCTCTATTAGGTGCCATCCCATCCGGATCAGTATATTTATAGGGGTTACTGTTTGCATAAGCGTAACGATTAAATCCATGAATATTTCCTTGTTGAATAAACGTTAAAGCATTTACCGGATCATTCGAATAAAACCTACCTAGATTGGGGTCATAATATCGAGCTTGCATATAAGACAAATCGAGATCGGCATCAAATTTGTGAGCTGTGTAGCCGACATCATCCACTTCACCTTCAATACTTTTTCCATAAGGCCGGTAATGTTGCTTACCAGAATTATCGGCAATAGCACCATCTTTTGCGACGAGTCTGTCTCCAAGATAAATGTAATTGATACCACCTGCAGGCGTGTATCGGTGAAGTAGTACACCACTCCTATTGTAAATACTATAACCTGTGCCTTCACTATCTACCGTTCTAACACGTCGATTGTAAGCATCGTAAAGATAACTATTAGAATCAGATGTAGTCATTTGACCGGCTAGATTATATGTGAAGTTTCGGTGACTATTGTTGACGATATTACCGCGTGAATCATATTGAAAGCTGCTGTAACTCTTAGAAGCTGAGCCACTGCCAATGACTGAACTCAGGCGATTCAGGCTAGTATTATAAGTATAATCTAGAGTACTGTTTTTACTTTGATAATAGGTGATATTTCCTAGGCCATCATAGCGTATAGTACTATTGCCGATGCCACTATTCCCATAAGTCTTTGTCAGTCGGTCAAGCCCGTCATAGTTTAAGTCAGTTAGACTATAAGCAGTATCGATATTATCTAACAAACGAGTAACATTAAGGTTGTTGTCATAGAAGTAACTATAATCAAGCGCTTTAATATTGCCACTAGAGTCTTCAATATTACTTGGAATTTGAGCGCTATTAAGTGTGGTTTTATGGCTAAGGCCATTGCTAAAATCAAAGCTATTGATCGATCCATTCGCATAATACACTGCATCGTCTACATAGGTAAATGCACTGTAGCCGTTTGCTGCTTGCCGAACTGCGTGAGTTGCTTGCCCAAAGCCATTGGGTGAGAAACTCACTTGACTGGCATCAGGATAAGTTATTGAAGAAAGGTGAGCTAAGGAATCATAGGTGTAATCAATATTAAAACTTACATCGCCTTCTATATCTATAACTTCATCTTCAGGAAAATTGAGGTTATTGTAGCTATAAATATGGCCTACCGCTCCAGCAGCAATTAACGTTACATTTCCATTATTATCGCGTTGGTAAAGCATGTCTGGTGAGTTATCAGAGTAATCAACTGAATGAAGTTTTCCTAAATTATCATAACCATAAAGAGTTGCATCACTAGGTTGACTACTTAAACAGTTACTGTGATTTGAGTCGATATTCTGAGCCGTCCAGAGATTCTCGCCAAGTGCGTTTTTGCTATATGCTGTACTTCCAATATCTTTTCTAGTAACCAGGCACAGCTGTTTATAGGTGTCATAATAATGATTCTCGGTTTGGCTTATTATAGTGTTTGAGGTTTTACCCGGTCCAGACTGAGTAATAGATTTTACCAAGTCAAAGATATCAATATTGATATCAGTTACGACACTTTCCGGAGATTCAATTTTTATTGCTCTCTCATAGGACGGCTCTCCATAAGCAGAGAAGGTCGTTGTTGTGGTATTATTTTCCGCATCTGTTATTTCAACAATATTTCCAGATGGGTAAACATATGTAATGGTTCCCAGGCCTGTATTAGATGTGGATTTAAGGCGACCTAAGGCGTCGAAAGTATTTGTCGTGCCTCCAGTTTCGACGCTGCCATAACTGTCAAACGAAGAAAATAATACGTGATTATTAAAATCGTAAGTGTAGCTTTTATAAATAGTATTTTCACTTGCCTTAGTCTGACGTCTATTTTCCGCTTCTGTATTTGTCAAACGCATCAAGCCATCATAATCCTGCTGTGTTACTAATGCGGTGGTTCCATTAATGCATCCGTTCTGCGAAGCATTCAATTTACAACGTGTTACAGTTCTCGTATTGGTATCATCATCCCACTGATATAGCGTGTCCGCCCAGCTGTAATTGTAATCGGTATCATCGTCTAAATCCTTAGCTAATAGGCGCCCTATTTCGTCATATTTATATTGTGTGGTAACGCCATTAAAATCTGTAATGCTAGTAAATAAACCATTATCGTTAACCGTTCTCGATAATGTCATTTCACCTGTCGCCTCTCGGCGAGGTAGGGTAATTGTTTGTGGGATGCCGCGTTTATAATTGCTGTATTCTATAAAACGATTGCCAGTACCAAAAGCTAGCGGCGCGTTAAACTCAACACGGTTTGAATTTCCCTGGGCATCATAAGATTTATAGGTTTTGACGAGTTGTCCAAATTTGTACTGCTTGCTTGGCAGCTTTTGGCTGGTATAGCGATTAGCATAGCTAAAGGTGCTATAGATTAGCTTATCTGTCTCGGTGTAAGAATTTCCATTACTACTTACAGAGCTGCTTACGAATTGATCCAGTACCCAGTTGTTATAGTCATTTAAATAGCTATATTTAGTATGTTTTTCTCGAACGGTCGAGCCTGATTGATTTTTATGTTGCTCATAACGAATTAGTGGTGTGCCAAAAAAGCTAAAATCTTCAAACTCTGTTAAATATTCATCACCTTCGATAGTTCTTCTGGATTTTAAGCGGTATCCGTTTTCATCGGGATTTTGTTGCAACCACCATCTAGAACCAGAAGCCGGGATTAACTGATAGTCAAGCTGCACCTCGCGAAGCAGTTTTGATGAGCCGTTATTTGGCGCAGAATAATTTTGAAGGGCAATAACTGAACCAAAATTGTTAGATAACCTATCACGGTTGGTATAATAGTTTACATAGCTAAGATCAGGCATTGTTACCGTTGTTCGACCGCTGAGATATCGATCAACATTATCAGGGACATCTCCCTGTAATTTTTCCGCTTCTGTTATCGTTGGCACATAATTAAACATCTCCTGAAACTCGCCTTTATGGTTTGAGTACTGATAGGACCATGTGTAGCTTTTATTTGTATCGTAATTAATCTCTTTCTTATCTAGTGCCATCGACATATGGCATCGGTCAAGCTCGTCATCAATAAATGGGCGCCGCTTATAGTTTGCTAACGATATGATTGTTGGTTTGAAGGAAAATAATCCGATCAGATTTCCAGGGGCTTCAATCTCGACGTTAATATATTTATCTTCGGTTATTGCATTACAACCTCTATATCGCCCAGATATACCCGTTAGCCAAAAATATAGATAGGGATTCTCCGGTCCTGCTGTACGATAGGTCCACTCTTGCCCATTCGGCAAAAGCACTTTAAATGCTGAATTAGAGATTGAACTATTACTAGAGTAATAATATTGCCACTGCCTATTGTTAGCGGAAACAGTCTTTCGTCCGTTTACAAGATTGACGTCAATTTTCTGACCATCGTTCTGTGTGATACTGCTTAACTGGTTTACCTGAAAGTAATTTCGATCTGCATCAAAATCTTTGCGGTAGCGGATGTCATAATCGTATATTGCGTTATTACCAAATCGATCTTCTATCTTGCTGATGTAGAGCATATGGTACATTTTTCTTGAGTAAATACCGTTTCCCGCATCTAGAAAGTCAGGATGCTGAATATATGGCCTAAGCTCATCATTCATTTTAATCAAGGCCGGCCTTTGGCTATAAATGTCGAAATAGTATTTTGTGCCTTTAGGGGAAGTCGCTAAAAAACCATTGATATTTGAGTTGGGGGAGTCGTAGCACTCTACACGCCAGCCACTATTAGTGATAAAAGGAGAGTCGGTAGGGCTCTTGGGGTTGTCATTAATTAAAAGACGCTCTCGCAGCAATCCCGGAATATGTAAGGTAGGAGGCGTGGCAAACGGGAGGTTACTATCTTCATTAAGATCGTATGCTAATTCGTATGGATTGCGGAAGCTTGTTGAACAAAAATTCCCATTAGTTACAGCATCGGGTTTAGCATCTGCTGATAAGCCTACCACCCATTCTGCAACACTGGACTCTATTCTGGGTATATCTTCGGCCCAGCCGTACGCGGCTCCATAGCTAACACCAAAGGAGATATTGTAAGCGACTGATAAATCTCCTAAAGGCTGGAGTTTTACATCACTTCTTGTAAAAGTGACAGCTCCCGATTGTAAATCTAGTTGCTCGTTAAAAACCTCAGAAGTCAAGGGCTCAACATTATCACCCACAGGGAAAAGCACCGTCGCCAGCTCATCTTCGGTCATGGCGTAAGTATTTAGGCTAATAATAACCCCTGACAAAAACAAAGAACAGTAAATATATAGTGTCAGTGGTACAGTATTACTGATCAGTTTTCCAGATTTCTTCATTCAAAGTATTCCCATTAAATTCATAATATTCTCGATAGTAACCCCAATTACTGTGAGGCCATCTGTAAAACATTAGGCTCAAATAAAAGTTATTCTATAGAGTATTTAACGACTCAAAACCTGACCATTAACATCAGTTTCTGCTGCGGGAGAGCCCAACAAGTCGGTATGAATAAATATTACGCGCCGTTCTGGTTTAGAGGCAGTGAAAACCGATGATGTACCGTCATTAAGCAGAATGACTGTTCCATCCGCCCCCCCCAAGGAGACCTGTATATCTAAATGGCCATCAGTGTTTGTATCAACATATTGAATTCGATTCCCGCTCAATAGCGATGGGGCGACGGCATTAAAGATAGAAATTGAAATAGACTCGACGACCCAGTTTCCATTCACTTTTTCTAGTTTAAGTACCTGCCCATCCTTATAGGCAGGTATAATCACCATAATCTCCACCCCAATTGGCACCCATATGGAATCTGTTTTCAAATAATATGTGCTACCGTCTGCGTATAGCTGATAGGATTGATCGAGGCTGTAAGAAAAGCTAGGTGCTGCATGGAGTAAAAAAACTAAGTTTATAAGGCTGAAATACTTCAACCTTAAAAATGAGCCAAAAACTTTATTCTTAAAAACAGTTAACATACAGAGTCATTCCTTGAATAATACAAAAAAACGCGCAATTAGAACACACTCCAAAGATGCACAGCAACCAAAACGTCTGGATTAGGAATAGGAGTACTTGTCAAACCTGTCTTGCCCCCTTAGTTAAGAATTATATTTGTAGCCTTTCATTAGGTTCGGACAATAATAAGGACACGAAAATTAAAGACGAAGAGATCTATTCCACTTTTGGTATCCATTTAGATATACGCACTGATAAGAAAATTATGGAAGCTCTGGTTAGCTTGCTGCTGTGAAGTTTTCAGTGTGGCCGCTGACTTAAAAGTAGGCCCAATCCACTAGCTACCGATTCTAGATACCCAATATCTGGCCCATGTAGACCTCGACCTGATCCATGCGAATATCGCGAAGATGCTTCAAGAGTCTGATTACACTTCAGTTCAACAGCGTATTCTTGTGGCAGCCTAAGTTGAGCAACCCAAAAATCTACTTCCATTTGTCGGCGCTGAGCGTTTGAATATACTGAGAGGGCTACCCTTTCAGCTAGATCAGTATTTGGCGCTAGTAGATTGGGCTAGCCGACATTTTGCCCCCAAAAAGCGCGGTGCCACTTCTCAAAACACGCTCCCTGTCCTTGAACGGCTGGGCACCTCAACCAAACATGGGCTCTATTAAAATTGGAACTTTGAAAGCCGCTTTAAAAGCCTGATGGGATCAGCAGGGGCTGTGCGACAGGCATGTATTCAGCTCAATAAACGCTGGGTACATGGCATAGGTAATTGCCAAGGTTTCCATTCGGCAACACCCTACTAATTCCCTCCCAAGCTTCGATGCTATTCCTTCCGGTTTAACTAAAGTTACGCAATTAAACCTAAAGCTTAATTTTCAGCATTTCACATCGTCCGAACTAGACCAGGAGAAATGGCCTTTAAAGTGAAAGGCCTGTACTATTTCCGACGTCATCTTTTAATCTGTGGGTATCCTAGTTTTGCTTCATCGAGGCTCACAATGCTGAAGCTGTAAAACCATTTAAATGGACAAAGCCCTCCGGTCAAACCATCGCTTTTGTAGAGCGTGCAAAACAATCGCTATAGAATTAACCGGATGGACCACTAGAAACTACCAGCTTCTCGAATTCGTATATTCTACTTCAAATATACACCAATTATTTTCCCAAAATCTCCATCATTAACACAACCATCAAATCGAATCATAACTTCTTTCTCAGCCATTTGAGCCGAAAGTAACATAGAAAAAACGGCATCATATTTTTCATGGCTTGTATACAAGACAAATCTATCTGTATTACAGTAGCCTGACTGGTGATCCACGTAAGCATGACCGCTTTCACTAAAAATATGAAGAAATGATGGGACTGCATCACCTGTGTAAGCTGGTTCCGCTACTGCTGAGACTGCCAAAAAACAGGAAAAAATTATTGATATTGCATATTTCATTATTACTCCTCCAAATACTATTTAGATTGCTGGGGTGGTAGAAAAACTCGCGCACCTTTTCACATTGTAATCTTACATTAAAACAGCACATATTAAGTAGTGAAAACTAACTTAGATTCACGCAGGATACTCATTTGTGCCTAATATTTAACCAGTCATCTAGGGGGGAGGCTGAACTTCAACTTTCTACAGCTAGAAGACCCGCTAAGCTGTCCGCATTTTGTGCAAAATGGGAGCATTGCGGCAGCACCCCTTTTTTTAAGTAGACGTTATCTTATATTCATCTTATGTGGTCATTCTTTCATATTCGTCTGGACTTTTGTTAATCTAAGGAGTCTCTGAATAACTCCGTAATATCTCTGCTGGTCTTGCAGAGCGATTCACACTCCGCGCTACGACTTCTTGAAAGGTATAGATTCCTGCAAAGCAGCGCCTTGATTGTGAACCGCTCTGCAAGCCAGAGGTAACACGTAGTTATTCAGAGGCTCCTTAAGTGAGCAAAAGCCATAGAAATGATCAGAACAGCTTATGTAATACTTTCACTATGAATGCACTGAAAAATATTGTTAATTCATCTATGCGGGACCAAAGGTGGCTCATAATGAGTATTGTGCGGTAATGATTGAGGCACACCATATTTATAAAACTATTGGCCTTAAAATCCATTTAATATCAATGATTCTGACTTCACATGAGTTTAGAATTTGAAACCTCGATTGCGATTAAAGACCTCATAACCCTTAACTAGAGCATCTTAAATTTTACTCAAAGGGTGTTTCTGGTGATAGAGACACGGAGCGTTGGCGGGGGTCGGTAGCGAAGAGAATACTGGTGACTTACTCAAGTGAGCACCTGAACATATATAAAGTGTATTAGTTCAGACCAAATCTGACACATCCTCTTGAAAAAGAGGGGTTTACCGGTTTTGATGAAGGTGCCTAAACCTAAAAGCAAAACCAAGGATAAACCCCATGATCCATACTAATGATCGCATCATCAAACACAAGACCGGATTGCTAAATCTGGCAGAAGAACTCGGAAATATCTCCAAAGCATGTAAGATGCTGGGTGTATCGAGAGACACTTTCTATCGGTACAAGGAAGCCGTTTCAAGTGGTGGCGTGGACGCCCTTCTTGAGAAGAACCGGCGTGTACCCAACCACAAGAACCGTGTTGACACAGTCATTGAAGAGGCAGTGTTAACTTATGCCCTCCAAGAGCCTGCCCATGGGCAGGTTCGAGTTTCCAATGAACTGCGTAAACGCGGTGTATTTGTGTCCCCTAGTGGCGTTCGGAGTATCTGGTTACGGCATGACCTAGCTAACTTCAAATTGCGATTAAAGGCACTTGAGGCCAAGGTCGCTGAGGAGGGACTGATCCTCACGGAGTCACAGGTTCAGGCTTTGGAGAGAAAACGGCATGATGATGAAGCCTGTGGTGAAATTGATACTCAACACCCTGGTTATCTGGGCTCGCAGGATACCTTCTATGTAGGAACCTTTAAGGGCGTCGGACGTGTCTACCAACAAACCTATATCGATACCTATGCGAAGGTGGCTCATTGCAAGCTGTACACCACCAAAACGCCAATCACTGCGGCAGACCTCCTGAATGACCGTGTACTACCGTTTTATGCCTTACATGATCTACCGGTGCTGCGTATCCTAACTGATCGCGGTACAGAGTATTGTGGCAAATTGGAACAGCACGACTACCAGTTATATCTAAGTGTGAACGAAATAGAACACACCAAGACAAAAGCCAGACATCCACAAACTAACGGGATCTGTGAGCGCTTCCATAAAACTATTCTACAAGAGTTCTACCAACCTTCATTACGCCGCAAGATCTATGGATCAATAGAAGAGTTACAAAAGGATCTGGACGAGTGGCTCACATATTACAATAATGAGAGAACCCATCAGGGTAAGAAGTGTTGCGGTCGAACACCGTTAGCCACTCTTGAAGATGGAAAAAGCATCTGGAAGGAAAAGCTCGTAAACTGAATTTGACCTGACAGAGCACCTCCTGAAAAACCGGTAACTGTCAGATCAAGTCTGAACTACTACATATAAAGTTACTCTTTCCGATTTACTCACCCGCAATCTGTTTGGCTTTGAGGTAGAGTTGAAGCTCTTTAGGCCCTTGCTCCTTTCGCCCGGCAAAAATGGAACTCAATAGAATAAAGCGCGATATACCCGCGCTTTTCGTTGCATCACAAAGATGGATAGCACCATCCCGATCCACAGACTCCAATGCTTTACCCTTGGAGCCCGCAACAAAAATGACTGCATCTTGCCCCTTTACCACATTGTTTAGGGACTCCTTCTTTGTCAGATCTCCAAGAATGGGGCGCGCACCTGTACTACGCAAATTATCTTGCTGGGATTCCGTGCGGACCATAGCGGTTACCTCGTGCCCCTTACCGACAAGTTTACCCACAAGGATTTGACCGATTGCACCGTTAGCACCCGCCACAAGTACTTTCATTGCTCTGCCCATGTCTATATTGCGCTACTTAGAAGTACCGTATCAGCTTTTGATTGACAAACTCTTTAATACCTAGTTCTCCCAGCTCCCGGCCATAGCCGGATTTCTTCACTCCTCCCATAGGCATACTGGCGTAGCTTGAAGCGGCATGGTTCACGAAGGCAGTACCACATTCCAATTGTTCCGCGACACGGCGCCCCCTTTCATGGTCCTGGGTATAGACAGAACCACCCAGACCAAAGGGGCTATCATTGGCCAGCTTAACCGCTGCCTCCTCATCGGGAACCACCCAAACACAAGCGATGGGGCCGAACAACTCCTCTACTGCTGCCGGGGAACCAGCGGGTATTTCAGTTAATATACCCGGCTCGATAAATGCGCCATTGCGCTTACCTCCCACTAGCAGTTGGGCGCCAGCCTTAACGGACTTGCTGACTTGATCCTCCAGTTGCTCAGCAGCCTTCTCGGTACATAACGGACCGTAATCTGTGCTTTCTACAAGAGGATCACCGGGTTTCAGCGCTTGGAACAGCTTGGTAGCGCGGTCTAGGAATTCTTCAGCAATGGGCTCCGTTAGAATGATTCTCTTCGCAGCCAAACATATCTGCCCGCAATTGCCCAGCTTTCCCTCCGCAAATCGCTGTATCGTTAAATCCATATCCGCATCTTCGAGCACGATAAATGGATCAACACCACCCAGCTCCATAACAGTTTTCTTTACATTGCGGCCGGCTTGCTCTGCAACCATTGCCCCGGCGGCATTGCTGCCAGTAAAAGAGATTCCTTTGACCCTATCGTCATCAATAATGGAGGCTGCTCCACCGGATGTAATCGGTAGATTGGTATAGACTCCTTCCGGTACCCCTGCATCAAACAACAGCTGTGCGAAGGCTTCGGCACACTGGGGAACATTAGAGGCATGTTTAGTAAGTACAACATTGCCGGCGATCAAGTTGGCGGCGGTAAAGCGAGCCGGTTGGTAGAAGGGAAAGTTCCATGGTTGGATGCCGTAGACCACTCCTAAGGGCTGGAAGACTAAAGTGCCCTCCCCTTCGCGGGTGGAAAGCTGCTGTGGAGCTAAGATTTTTTCGCCCTCTTCGGCGTAGTAGTCAAAAATTTCAGCACAAAGTGCCAATTCACCTTGACCATCACTGAGCTTCTTACCCATCTCTAACGCCATTAGGCGGGCAAGTTCTTCGGATCGCTCCTCAAATAGATTACTTGCACGCTTTAGTATCGCTGCTCGATCACTAAAACTTCGGTTTCTCCAGCTTACAAAGGCTTTGTCTGCGAGACCGATCGCCTTGTCGAGATCCTCTTGTGACATTTCGTGATAAGTCTTCAGAGTTTTACCGTTCAAGGGGTTGACGGAAATCAGTGGACGTTTTGATTTTGTCATAAATAGACTTCCAACGGTTGCTTTGGGAACCGCTAAAGAACTATTTGGAATAGTACCAGTGCGGCATCTACGAGTGTTTGCAAAAGTGTAGTTGCTGAGGTTTGGCATACCACTGCTTGATGAATCAGCTAAAGTCATATCATTCTTTCTTAAAGACAGCTGATAAGCAGTAATCTTTGGTGAACAGCACTATAAAGCTAATGGAAAACCATTAAGAGATTTAGGTGCTTTTACGAATACCACCTTGGCATAAAGATCAACTGCGGAGCTTTTAGAGCATACCGACTGCATAAAATCGAATCTGCTCAAACAAGCTGCATGATATTCATCGTTAAGTCACTAGCCCTTTTGAAACAAGTTTTGATTTGCAAACTATAATCGCAGGGCTTAGTAGCTCTTACTTCCTTATGAGTGCTTAATTGCAGCTCTATGAAGTTTTTTGCTTATTAACGCCTTTGTAATAGGACCATAAGAGCGACAGCAGCCGCTTCAAGGATCACAGTGTGGCCAAATAATCGGTTAATCTGCTATGGATAACAACGCCCTGTATAAAAAGAAACAGCTAACACCTGAAGAAGCAGTTAATTTAATCCCAGACGATAGCGTTATTTCTATCGGTATGCGCACCGCTAGCCCACCAGCCCTACTTTCAGCACTAGAGAAGCATATTCGAAATGGATTTATTACACATTTAAAAGTCTATTATATGCGTTGTGGAAAGGTCGCAACGGAAACCATCTTTCAAGAAGATCTAATGGACCGGGTTAGGCCTTACTCTTCAATGCTAACTAAAGACGAAGTTAAATTAGCAAATGCTGGATTTTCAAAAGGGGAAAAATATATTAACTATGTCCCTATATCTTTTAGTCGATATCCTCAAATAATCAGAGAGCAAGTTAAAATAGATGCTTTCCTGGTAACTGTGGCGCCGATGGATAAGCATGGTTATTTCAACTTTGGCACTAATGGTGATTATGCTATTGAGTTGTCGCGCCACGCAAATCGATTAATTGTGGAAGTGAATGAAAATATGCCACGTACAGCGGGGGCCACCTTGTTGCACATTAGTGAAGTGGATGCCATTGTTGAAAACAATATGGAATTAGCGGAGGAATCTCCAAAAGAGATTACCGATTTAGATAGAAAAATTGGTGACTACATTGTTCTGTTAATACCTGATGGCGCAACTATCCAAATGGGTATTGGCGCTATTCCGAATGCAGTGTGTGAACAACTAACTAAAAAGAAAGATTTGGGCATTCATACCGAGGTAATAACACCGGGTATGATTAAGCTTATTAAGTCTGGAGCAGTAACTAATGCCCGAAAGACAATTAACCCTCATGTGAGCGTATTCACTTTTGCAGCTGGAGACAAAGAACTATTTGACTTTATAGATGGCAATCCATCTATGTTCTGTCTGCCCGTGTCATATGTGAATGAACCCCAAATAATAGCCCAGATCGATAATATGATCTCAGTCAACTCATTTATTGAGATTGATTTCAGTGGACAGGTCAATGCGGAATTCATTGGACATCAATTCTCCGGTGTTGGTGGGCAACTGGATTTCGTGAGGGGAGTTTACTACTCAAAAAATGGGAAGACTATTCTGGCCAGTAGCTCAACGGCACAGCGTGGTAATACCTCCAGGATAGTTCCACGTTTGAATTCTATAACCACAGACTCTCGGTTAGATATCGATTACGTGGTAACCGAGTACGGAGCTTGCAGACTTATGGGAAAATCAACCACAGAGCGGACCCTCGCCTTGATTGAAATCGCACACCCTAAATTCCGTAAGAGCTTATTGGAGCAGGCCAAAGAGCAGAACTTTATTTGAGCGATAAAATGAACAACTTAAAGCTTTTCCCCGCATTGTTATTCACCCCTGGAAACCAACCGGAACGATTTGCTAAGGCGTCTGAAGTTGGGGCGAATGGAATAATCATTGATCTCGAAGATAGCGTACCAGTGGAGGACAAAGATAGTGCCAGGGATATCGCGATCGATTTTTATTCAAGGCCAAGCTCGAATGGTGTTATAAGTGCAATTCGGATAAATAGTTTGTCAACGATCAATGGAATAAAAGATATGGCTGAAATTATTGATAAAAAGCCATTTATAGATGTGGTGCTTTATCCGAAAACAGAATCTCAACATGATATCAACCTTATCAGTGAGCTCTTGAGCGAAGCCTATAAGGATATTTCGATTATAGCCTTAATTGAAACCGCTCAGGGAGCATCCAATTTATATGATATCGTTAACTGTAGCTCTGAAAAGTTGCAAGGTTTGATGTTTGGGGCCGCTGATTATGCAGCCGATCTGAATTGTGAATGCACCCCACAAGCACTGATATGGGCGCGCATGAAATTGGTCGAAGCTGCCGCACTCAAACAGATAGCTTGCTATGACTCCCCTTGTTTTAACTTTAAGGATGAAGGTGGACTAGTTAATGAACTCAATGAGGCTCAATCGCTTGGCTTTAGTGGCAAGGCAGCTATTCACCCTAAACAAGTAAAAACTATCAAGATATCTTTTAGACCCACACTAGATCAGTATAAGGAAGCAAAGGAAATCGTTCGTATCTACAATGAATCCTCAGGTAAAGCCTGCCAATATGAAGGCCGAATGATAGATATCCCGATCTACTCTAAGGCCCAGCAAATAATCTCAAACTTTAATAATCTTAGCTAAAGGATACTCCAGCAAAAATCCACAAGTGCTGTGGGCATAACCAGGCGAACTTACAGCCACTCAATCAAGGAGGCAATATTGATGGAATTTAACCCCTATAAACAGATTGACAACAATCGATATCGCGAAGATTTTGGCTTCTACTTCGAGGACTTTGTAGAAGGTATCATTATCGAGCACCGTCCAGGTAGGACATTGACGCGAACAGACAATACCTGGATGACCCTGTTAACTATGAATACGGCGCAACTCCATTTTGATGCCCATTACGCAGAGAGCACTGAATGGAACCTTCCATTAGTAGATAGTACTCTGACATTGGCTATTGTCACGGGTATGACAGTAAATACTATTAGCAAGAAAGTTGTTGCCAATCTTGAGTGGGACAAAGTTAAACTGCTTAAACCTGTTTTTGAAGGTGACACGGTTTATGCAGAAAGTGAGGTCATTTCTAAGCGTGAATCCAAGTCTAGGCCAACACAGGGTATTGTTAGCGTAGAAACCCGTGGTATTAATCAGCGAGGAGATACTTTTATGAGCTTTCAGCGAACAGTTCTGGTTTATAAGAAAGGCCACGCTCCTAATTATGAGATCAAAAAGTAGACTAGTGGATAGGTTATCTCATAGGTGTATATGCGCTTCTTTAAGCCGATGTCCGATTAGACTCACTTCAATGAAAAAGAAGATATGGATATTATAAAAGTGAGAATACAAAAAGTCGCAACATAAAATAACGGCTGTGCTAGGGAACCTCTGAATATTTTTCGATTCTTGCCTCCGCAGCAAGAAGTGGATTCAGCTTTGCAATGATGGTTTTTAAGTGGTCTGTATTCCAATGCTGCATTTCAGCTTCAGAAGACTCCCAAACTTCTAGTGTAGTGAAAACATTGTCTTCATCCAGTGAGGGTAAAATTTTATATGATAAACAGCCAGACTCTTGTTCTGACTTACATGCCAGCTCGATCAACAGTGCTGATGCCTGAGAAGTATATTGTGGGCGGACTGTGACTTTTGCCATAACGATTAAATTTGCCATATGCTCTCAGTACATAACCATTTTTTCTGAAATTAAGAAGTGCGTTTCACTACCAACAGTACGCCAACAACCATCATGGCAAGACCGATAAGGCGCTTGGTATCCAAGCTGGTTTGCTGCGCACCCAGTAACCCAAAATGGTCGATAACGCTGATGGCGAGCAGCTGCCCCAGAAGAACGAAAGATACTGCATTACCCACACCATACCTTGGCGACACCCAAGTCACACTCAATATATAGAAAGCCACCAGAATCCCACCCAAGTAAAAGTACCAGGCAATATCTTTGCTAAAAACAGCACTGGGTAACCCCTCCGTTTTCAAGAGATAGGCTGCGGAGATTACAAGTCCAACGAGAAATAGCAGTGTAGTTGCCAGGGCTGAACTACCAAGCTTGATACCCAGTCCGTTATTTAGTGTTGCCATTACCGGTATGCCGATGCCTGCAATAAGCATTAGAGATGGGTAGATAATCGCATTTTGCACTTGGGATACCTCTACTCAGAATCGCAGCCGACCCAGGAGGGTCGGCTGCGAAGGTCACTTAGTTAGCCAGTTGCTTGACAATGGCAACGCCAACACCGTGGGCACTCGCTGGGTTCTGGCCACTAATCACCCGCCCATCTTCAATAACAAATTCCTGCCATGGCTGTACTTTGCTATAAAGTGCAGCTCCCCTTGCCAGAGATTCTTCCAGCAAAAACGGAATATCATTAATAGTGCCGAAGTCGATCTCCTCCTCACGGGTGAAACCAGTTACGGATTTGCTGGCCAGAAGCTTCTCACCATTACTGAGAGTGATAGGCAGGAAACCGGCAGGGCCATGGCATACTGCTGCTAAGATACCGCCCTCTTCGTAGTGCTTGGCACTCAACTTTGCGAAATCTTCATTAGTTACCAAGTCAGAAAGCAGACCAAATCCGCCCGGATAAAAGACCGCATCATAGTCAGAAATATTCAATTGACTCACAGGAATGGTGTTATTGATACGATTTTGGAATTCAGAATCATTTAGTACTTTTTGATTGACATCGTCACCCTCGATATCGGTGCCATAGATTGGTGCTTTACCCCCTTCAATGGAGGCGATGTCATAGTCGACTCCACTCTCCATAAATACATGAATCGCGTGAGTCAACTCAGGTGAGTAGGTGCCATTTGCCTGGTCAGTTTCACCAAGGGTGGCGTGGTTTGTCACTGGAATAAGTACTTTCTTCATGTTTCTTTCCTCTGTTGGTCAGTATTCATTGGGGAGGGATTGTAGATTGTCCCTCTTTTGCTGATAATACGTGAAATCTGTTAAATACCTTTGCAGAGTGGCAATAATCGAGATTGAGAAACATGGAAAATTTTGACGGTATAGTCGAGTTTGTAGCGGTGGCAGAAAGCCAAGGTTTCTCAGCGGCTGCCAAGCAACTCGGCTGCAGTACTAGCCATGTGAGTAGGCAGGTCTCCCGCCTGGAGGAGCGCTTGGGCTCATCTCTTTTGGCCCGCTCAACACGTCAGGTAAGTCTGACCCAGGCCGGGACCGCCTATTACCAGCGGTGTAAAGAATTAGTGATTTGCCTGCAACAGGCGAATGAGCAGGTTAGCCAGCAACAGTTTCAGCTCAATGGAACACTAAGAGTTAGCGGTGCTGGTATCTTTGCTGAGCAATATGTTGCCCCTGCCCTGATGGAGTTTGGCTTGAAACACCCGGGGTTGAAAATCGACATGGACTTCAATAGCAGGATGGTCAATTTCGTCGAGGATGGGATTGATTTTGCCATACGCTATGGTCGCCTTGAGGATTCCGGCTTAGTTGCTCGTAAACTGGCCGACCGCCAAATGATGGCCGTCGCAAGCCCGAGTTACCTGAAAGAAAATGGTATTCCCAATCACCCCGATCAACTAAAAACGCAGAGTTGCTTGGTAGCTAACAATGATGAATGGGTTTTTGACCTGAATGGGGAGCCTGTAAGCGTAAAGGTTAGTGGGCGCTGGAGAACGAATAATGCCCATGCGATCGTTAAAGCTTGCGAACAAGGCCTGGGTATAGCTTATATGCCCAAAAGCAGTTTCAGTGGTTCAATTCAACAGGGCTTACTGGAGCCCATCTTGGAATCTTTTTGTGGGCGCGGCGCCAGTAGCTGGATCGTGTATCAGAATCGTCGCTTTTTGCCGATGCGAGCGCGAATGGCGATTGACTATTTGGTTGATTACTTTTCTGACTGGGTGGAATAGAAAGCAGTTGGATTCGTTGACAGGAATAGAAGCACTCCCCGTTTCTTGCAAGCCTTCAATCCAGAGGATTAATATCCACCCTCCTCCAATCGACTGGCATTGATTATGGTCCTGACCAGGGCATTTTATCGCAGTGGTCACACTGCAACCCAGCAACGACAACCCGTTTCGTTTGTGGATGTCAGGAAGCGATTCGGCTTTCGCTCGATTGCTGTTGGCCGATGGGTCACTCGCGAGGAGCGCGATCGGGCCGCAGGACTTTTTTATGATGCACTTGTTGATCTAATGACCATTCTTCAAGGACCGGAAGCGTTGGTATCCCTCCGAGGTACATTGTCTTTTCAATATGGAATCGGCGGGCGCCCGGGGATGGCTGCCTTTTATGACCCTACTGCCCGGAGCTTTTCTCTTGCCAAGAATGCGGGGCCTGGCTCCATTGCCCATGAATGGTTTCATGCATTTGATCATTACTTGGCGCAAAAAGCGTTCAGTGATACGCCCAGTACCATGTATGCCTCAGAGGCCTGGTTGCGGAATGCAACTCCAGTACCCCACCCGCTCAATGACTTACTTTTTGCGTGCTTTAAAACTGTGATGCTGGATGAGAGTGGTAATAACCCCAGTGACATGGTGACTGCTTCCGTCAGTGCCGATAAAGCTAATGGTTCTGTCTATTACAGTGAGCCTGTAGAGCTGAGTGCTCGGGCTTTCGAAGCATTTATTCAGGATGCCAGTATCAACAATAATTTTTTGGTTGCTGGCTCAAAGGCTAGTCAAGAGGCAAAGTTGGGACTGTATCCACAGGGGCAGCAACGCAAAAGAATTAACCAGGCTTTCACAGCCTATTTTTCCTATTTAGGACGAAGCCTTAGGGCTTCCACAGGTGGAGACATTGACGTCAACTCTTAGAAATACCTTTCTTCTGGGCACGGGCCTTCTCGCTGGTGTAGTCGCTTGGGGATGGGCTGAACTTTCAAAAAGCTATGAATTGATTGCAATAGCCAGCGATCCCGTGCTGTCAGCGGAGCGTGGATTCATTGATGCGGAAGATGATTTTATTCATAAACGGGCTAAGTTCGTGGATGTTTATTCTCCAGGGGTTGGTCATGTAGCGCCCGGGATACTAGAAGAAGACTTGCAAGGTAAGTATGCTGAGTTCAGACCTCAGGAAACTTTTTTCTTATGTGGAACCGGCTTCCATATTGAAGATTACGCTTTGGATAGCGAGCAGCACGAACACAATAAATTTTATGCTCAAGCATACAATGCCAAGTTATTGGAGCTCATCAGCAGTTCAGCCCAGCGCTATGATTGAACAAATACTCATCTCTTCAACTAACTATATTTAGGCTTTGCTCATTGTGGTAATTTGCTCCACAACCAGTTTGCATACAGCCAATGTCTTCATGAGCCAAAAACCTTCCACACAATCCAACATCCTTATCGTTGAAGACGATCGCGGTCTCAACGACCAACTTTGCGAAATGATCCAAAGCGCAGGATACCAGGTCAACGCTTGCTTTGATGGCAATACCGCATTGCTGGAAGCTGCCAGGCAACAACCTCAATTAGTTTTGCTCGATTTGATGCTGCCGGAAATGGACGGTATTTCTCTACTCAAAATTTTACGCAAAACCAGTCAGGTTCCGGTCATCATCCTAACTGCCAAGGGCGCTGAAGAGGAGAGAATCGCCGGTTTTCGTCACGGAGCGGATGATTATGTGGCGAAGCCATTTAACAAGACCGAACTGTTACTGAGAGTTGAGGCGCTATTGCGCCGCAGTCAACCAGCGATGATGGAGACCGTCCACCATACAGAAATCGACAACCTGCAACTCGATTTGAATGCTCAGCAAGCATTCACCGGCGATCTTGCAATTGATTTTACCGCTACCCAGTTTAAATTGTTGTGGGAGTTAGCGGTTCACCGGGGAGAGGTATTGAGCAAAGCCTATCTCTCACAGCAAGTTCTCAACCGTACTCTGGGTGCCTATGACCGCAGTTTGGACATGCACTTGAGTCGAATCAGGCGCAAGCTGACTGGAGCAGGATGGCGTGGAGACCGATTACAAACAGTGCATGGCAGAGGGTACTGTTTGAAATGAACCGCAAACTTTTTTGGAAACTATGCCTTCTGATTACTGCGGGCATTGTCTCTCTCTTTTACCTGATCAACTCCCTGACTATTCGCACCGAGGAGCAGATGAGTATGCTGGAGGCATCTCATCGAGAGGAATTGAAAGAGTGGGGAAAGGAGGCGGAAGCGCGGTTTCTCTCCGGCAACGAGGGGGAATTGGAACAGTGGTTAAAAGAATTACAGGAGAAGGAAAACACCTGGGCCACAGTTACCCAGTATGAGTTAATCCATGTAGCTGGTGCGACGGGAAATGAACATCGTTACATCGGCTATAACCTCGGCCGGGATGTGGATTGGAAGGTCCACCTGTATTTTGAAGAAAACCCGGTGATGGAAATTCCTTTTGCAACCGAGCAAACCAGCCTCTTAGTACTTCTTCCCGATAGGATGCGCCCTGGCAGCTACTGGAAAACAACGCGACTCTTGCTGCAAATACTCCTACCAATGGGAATCTTAGCTTTAGTTTCCGTGATGCTCTATCGCCATATTATGCACCCGCTGCGCAAACTAGAGCAGGCAACACGTGAGTTTAGTCGGGGAAACTTTGATGTTCGAGTGCACCGCCAATTGGGAAATCGTGACGATGAGATTTCTGAATTAGCCAAAACTTTTGATCAAATGGCAACTCGAATAGGCGAGCAAATCGTCAACCAGCGCCAGCTAATCGCGGATCTATCTCACGAACTGAGAACTCCACTCACCCGACTGGATATTGCGATAGAGGGAGCTGGTGCAAGTCACGCTGATGATAAAAATATCCAGAGGATTCAGCGGGAGTCTACTCATATCAGGCGTTTGGTAGACGATACACTCACCCTAGCCTGGCTGGATAACGAACAGCCTTCTATAGGTATCGAAGACTTGGATCTGGTCGACCTTATCGATGTGATTGTCGAGGATGCCCGTTTCGAATTTCCCGATCGCACTATCTGCACTCATTTGCCAGACTCGGCTGAAATAAGACAGTCTAATCACAAGGCAGTGGGACAAGCCTTGGAAAATATCTTGCGTAACGCCATGCGCTATACCCCGAAGGGACAAGCCGTTCATGTCCTTCTGGAGGGAAATACGAAAAATAGATTTGTTATTGATATTGAAGACTCTGGCCCCGGAGTTCCCGAAGCACTACTGGACAGTATCTTTAAGCCTTTCTTCCGAGCAGATCAGTCTCGCACATCAAAATCGAAAAATTTTGGGCTGGGCCTGGCGTTGGCGCGACGCCAGCTACATAGCGTGGGCGGAACCATAGAAGCCTCCAACCGCTCTGTAGGAGGATTGTGTATGAGAGTCACTCTCCCCACTCAATCTTTGGAGCCTGCATAAGGTAACTCTCCAACACACTGATGCAACTAAATGTAACAAATGCAACACTGCTGTACTTCACAGTTGCCAATAGGAATAATTCGCATTAGCAAATAGGTAACTCTGTGAAGGACAGCCAATGGCCCGCAATATTTCCCACAATAAATACGCGTTACTCCCCTTGATGGTATCCAGTGCCCTGGCCTCTGGCATCAGCCAGGCACAAGAAGTACAAAAGCAAGAAGATAACGCTGAAGCCGCGATGGAAACTGTAGTAGTTGTCGGCGTGGCGACTGATACTGAGATTACGCCTGAAGAACTCGATAAGCAGCAGGCAAATGATCTTAGTGATGTCTTCCGTCAGATTCCGTCCGTATCTGTTGGTGGATCGGTGGGTATTGCGCAAAAAGTTTATATCCGTGGCATGGAAGACACGCTCCTTAACATTACCGTTGATGGCGCTCCACAGACCGGTACTCTCTTCCATCATATTGGCCGAGTCTCCATAGAACCTGAGTTGCTGCAGAAAGTTGAAGTGCAATCTGGAGCCGGCGAAGCTACCAGTGGTGCTGGCGCCATTGGCGGTGCTATCCGCTTTGAGACCAAAGACGCGGATGACCTACTCGATGAGGATGAGCAGTTTGGCGCAATAGTGAAAGGCTCCTTCTTTAGTAATGATGGCGAGAAAGCCAGTGCTTCAGTTTATGGAAAGATCACTGACAACTGGGGGCTGCTTGGGTCATTTGTGACGGTTGATCGCGACAATATGGAAGATGGCGACGGTGATACCATCAATGGCTCAGCTTCCGAACAGGATTTCGCCTTTATAAAATTGAGTGGCGACTTGTCTGAAAATCAAAAGCTGAGCTTCAGCTTCGAACAGCGTGATGAATCTGGAGAGCTCGGACAGCGTCCCAACTGGCCTGCCACTCAGGAGCAAACTCTCTACCCAATGGACGCTGAACGCCAGACATTTGTCGTCAATCATCAGTTTTCCCCCTCTGCGCTGATTAATCTGGAAACAACGGTTTATCACACCAAATCAGAGATGGTGCAGAGTATATTCGATCGATGGGGCAAGTACGGCGCCTCGGTGGAATCCGTCGGCTTTGATTTGCGCAATACCAGCAGTATCGGCCAGCATACCATCACTTACGGCGTAGAGGCACGAGAGGATGAAGTGGAGAGCCGTTACCTCGAAGAGCTTGATACTTGGGATTACTATCCAGATACACGCACCTTCCGTGAGGAAGGCCAGGTTCTTGGGGCTTATATTCAGGATCATTGGCAGGCAACAGACGCACTGTTACTGAGTTTTGGCCTGCGCTACGATGAATACCAGCTGGAGCAGATTAACTACGACGAAAAGACTGATAGCCAGGGTTTCAGCCCCAATATTGGTATGAGTTATTCTTTGACCGATGCGATCACCATCACCCTAGGCCACGCAACAGCGATGCGCGGTAAGGAAGTTGGAGATGGGTTTACGCTGGAATCGGCAGAACTTGCCCCTGATCTGGATACAGAAACCGTCGACAATACTGAGCTGGGATTGGAATACAGCCAGGATGGACTTGAGTTAAAAGCCGCTGTCTACCGCAGTACGATCGATGACGTTATTCTCGATCAGCTCGGAGGTGGTACTTACTACGAAAATGTCGGTGAGTTGGAAACCGACGGCTTTGAACTCAGTGCTTCTTACGCATGGGATAATTTAACGCTGAGCGCGGCTTTTAGCCATAATGATTCAGAGCTTAATGGGAATACTGTAGAGGCCTATGAACACAATGGCTTGGCGAATGCCCGTGGCGACACCTATAACCTGAACGCTAACTATGCAATTACGCCTAAGTTAGAACTGGGCTGGAACTACACTCGTGTTGATGACCTGAGTAATATTGAGGTTTTACACCGCGCAGTGGAACTTGGCTGGATCGATAGCACTCAAACCGTAGATAAGTCTGGTTACGATGTGCATGACCTTTACTTGCACTGGGAACCTTTGGCAGACGATCGACTGAATGTGAATTTAGCTGTTCAAAACGTATTTAACGAGCAGTACCGTGATCACTCCAGCGTAGCCGATTATAGAAATATTTCTGGCTGGGGTATCGTATCCGGAATTTATGAAGCAGGCCGGGACATCCGTCTATCCGTAGACTACCGCTTCTAATTTTTTACTTGATTTACTATCAGGGCGCAATGCACTTGCATTGCGCCCTTTGTTGCCTATGAAATCCAGATACCGTTTACTGTGGATCAAGCTCCACACCTATTTTTCCTGCTTTTTTCTACCCATTGCCATTTTGTATATCGCCACGGGCGTGCTCTACCTATTTGATATAGAGGGGGGCGTCGACGAACAATTTGAGTACACAGTTTCTCTACCCAAGGGCTTACCCAGCAATGAGCAAGAGACTCTGGATACCATCTCTCCGATTGTTCAGCCCACAGAAGTATCATTGCCGGCAGATTTCTATTTGGAGGATGAGTGGATTGGCTGGTATGGCTACAAACGCCAAGTCTATTTGGAGCCAAGCCAGGATAAGCAATCAGCGATACTTCATGTAAAAGAACATGATCTATGGCATCAATTTCTGCTGATTCATAAAGGTCATGCCGGTCCCCTCTTCTGGTTCTCATCCATTATGCTTGGTGCGAGCCTGCTATTTAGCTTGATTAGTGGATTAGTGGTTGCTTTTGCGGTGCCAAAATTCAGGAAGACTTCTATACAATTTACTTCTCTCGGGCTTATTGCACTGGTAGTTGCCTTTTTTATTGGGGGCTGAAACTTCACCGTTTGAAGGAATTTTAGCTAGGTAGCCTCTGAGTAACTATGTAGTATCTCTATAGCTTTTAAAGGTCCGCGACAAGCAACTTTAAGAGCGGGTTCACGGAATTACTCAGAGCCTCCTAGATCCAGTTTAAAAATTTTAAGCTAGTTGACGAATCTTATCCTCCAACTGCTGTTTAAATTGATAAAGATGGATGCCATCCAGAAAGCAATGATTAACTTCAATATACATCGAGGTGACAAGGCGGCCCTCCTGGCGATGGTATTTACCCCAGAAAATAAACGGTATTCCTGGATCACAATCTTCTTTCTGTACAGGCTTTACCTGTAGACCAGAGAAGTCACCCCAGGGGTAGCAGCTGATATTCAAGATATCATGGCGGCTGATGAAATTTTCTACGGGGAGGTACTCAGATTGTGCCTGTGAAAGTTTCCTTGCCTTGTGGACGAACTTTGTCAGATTTGTTTCCATTCTTGCCATAACGAGCTTGAATAACTCATTATCCCCTAAATCAGAAAATAAAGGGTGCAGCATGTCATGCTCAATGGGCTGGCCATTGACGATACGATGCCTGAAACCCGCTATTTCATTTCCCACCTGAGTGACAAGAAAAATAAGGCTGTAATAAAAAGGAAGTGTATTCTTTTTACAGAAAGATACCAGATTTGTCACATCGACCGGCTGGGTTAAGCCTATCCGAGTTGACCCTGCACTGCTCATAAAAAAATCAAAGTGGGCCTTTCTATTCCAGCGTTCGATATCTATAGGAGTCATGGACATATGAATATCGAGCCTTCAATGGATATTCATAGTTTAGGGTAGATTATAAGCAGTACTTGTGTTGCTAGTAGATTTTATCTAGTTGGGATACCTGGAATATATTTAAAGATATTAGATAACATGCTGTAATCGCCATATCAAAACGCTCTTCCCTTCAGGCTAATACCATTTTAGCAACGCTACCATATACCTCTTTCGCCCCTGCTAGGGCACTAAAATAGGTCCCAACAACAGACTGTGCCACCCCATAAACAGCGATCATCTGTGCATAATTTGCAAAAGTGATGTTCCTGCTTATAAGTTTTAAGAAGGATACGACTCTCTATAATAACTTCCAGTTTCTACAGCGAAATATCATCTAGATAACCAGGACTATTAACTATGACTACCAAATACGAAAATGCCGTTTTGGATGATCAAGCATTGATCGAGGGACTTAAGTCTATCAACCCGGTATGGGGAGATCTAGCTGTACGAGTCGCGGGTGAGGTATGGGGAAAGCCACTTCTAGATCAGAAAACCAAAGCACTAATCACTATCGCTATTGACCAAATGGCGCTCAAACAAGGGGCAACGTATGAAGAGATTGAGGAATTGATTGTTTTTGCCTCAATGTATACGGGCTTCAATAAAGGGGCTACCACCATGGGCGGACTGAATAAGCTTCGCCATGATCGAGGAGATATCTAATGGGGATCCCCGGACTTAAAAAAGTAGATCATATAGGATTAACCGTCCCCGATGTTGAATTGGCCGTTGAGCTCTTTAGTACACACTTTGGCTTTGAGTTGGCTTATACGTTTGGGCCATTTGCCTCAGGCGATACCTGGATGACGGATCACCTTAATGTAAATCCTCGTGTAGAGATCAAGCAAATTGCTGTTATGAATGCTAACAGCATCAATCTAGAAATATTCGAGTATGCCGACAACATAGATCGAAATAAGGGGGCATCATTTAGCATTCTATGTTGAAGATATTGATGCTGCGGTTGAATACCTCAAGAAACAGAATATAGAGGTACTCGGTGCTCCTACAGTGATGACTGAAGGGCCAACTGAAGGAGAGACCTGGGTATATTTCGTGGCCCTTGGGGCAAGCTAGTTCCTATTTTGACTGACTACCGCGCATCTTCATCGGCAGAAAACCAGACTATCAATGCACTCTACTTACCTACGGATAACCTGGCTCCCAAAGTACGTGTTGTTATTGATTTCCTTAAGGAGAAATACGGTAGTCCCTGCTATTGGGATGCTAAATAGAGAGGCCTTCTTGCTATGACTCGGTGGGTATCGTGTACATTGTACTGCAAACAGGTTTTGGTTACAGGCAGGGGCTCTTGCCTCGGCCTGTAACTTCTACTTGGTATTGATAAGCCGGCTAGTCTAAATAATCTACACTCATCAAATATCGTAAGAAGAGTTAAAATTTATAACTCACCATTAATGACGTACGTCTTGAGCTATCAGTGTCCACGATTGGGCTATTACTAATCTCATCGCCATACCAGGTTTGATATACGCCCCCCATAAGAATAAGGTTTGGGCTAATGTTGTATCCCACTTGTATACCTAACCGGGTAATGATATCTGCATTTGCTTCATACGCTGCCCTATCTTGAGTTACTTCATTTAGGTCCACGCCATAGTAGTAATCCAACGCACTATCACTTTGCCAGCTAATAGTGAAGTCGGGTTTGATGATCCACTTTTGGTGCTTGTAAGGCAGACTATATCCAGCCGATAGACTGTATCCGTCGTGGGTATCACTGATATCTTGTGAGATGCCAACCTTCCAAAGGCCTACAGGGCTTTTATAGTTCATTGATAAGTTGGCAAGAATCGCCAGGTCAAGCTCTTCCATATCGCTGAGCTTATCACTGTCCCCTCTGTCTCTATCGCCCGCCAGGTCACCGCCAATGCCAAACTTCACTCGAAGTTTATCGTCGTGGTACAGGTCAGCACCCAACTCAAAACCCTGAAAGTAAAAGCGCTTGTAGCGGGCTGAGATCAATGGAAATATGTTGTTTTGGTCCTCTCCATCAACGTAGATTGACTCAACGCTAAAGGTCCCAATACCTACAGAAAGTGCCGTCTCATCCTGCTTTGGCGGCTTCTGGGTAACTTCATCTGCAAAAGCTAGGCTGGTTAATGCCGAACTCACCAGCGCGGTGCACATACTCAAAGTTAATGGCAGAGAACTCTTATGGTTTTGATCTCGCAAACTAGACATATTGAATCCCAATTTGAACTGGTTGAAGTTCCGTTATTTCTGGAGTGGATTCTATGCCGGTAAAGGTAAACGCCAGGTAAATAAACTCATGCCCAGGCCAGGTTAACGGTTAAGTATTGTTCATTTTTGTTGTAAGAAAAGACCCATTGCTGCTGATCGGCCACTTGCTTCAGGATATGAAGGCCTAAACCAAAACCCTGCCCTTCCCCCCTGTCAAAATGCACCTGCTGTTCCGGCAGTATGGGGTTCTGAACCCGGATTCCATTTGCATCAAAATCAATATCGATAATTCCCTCAAGGGTATGCTCAAAGGCATTTCTGAGCAGATTGGTTATGGCGATATCCAATAGCACTTGTACTTGCTTCAAGTTGACCAAACTATCCGAATTGAGATGAACCTGTACATCTCGCTGACCCAAGAGGTATTTGAGCTGCTCAACTCGAGTTTGAATCATATTACTGAAATCAAATTCTGTTGATTCCAGATTTACCTTGCTTTGAGATAGCAGTAGAAGTGCCTGTGTTAGCTGGGTCATCTGCTCATAGGAGCGCTCAATCTGCTCCAGTTGAGTATCGATTGGCTTACCTTTTTTTTGCCTTACCTTCACCACATGCAAGGCACTGCCAATGGTTGCCAAGGGGGTTCTCAATTCATGGCTCGCATTCTGTAGAAATTGCCTTTCCTGCTCTTGATGATTCCATACCTGCTGTAGCGACTCTTGCAGTACTCGTCCTACACGACCAAATTCATCCTTCCTTTGCTTTAAAGATTCCGGGATCGGAGTCAACTTATGCCGGCTCTTTTGCGCAAATTTCTCCAGGTCTTTTAATGGCGATATCACTTGTCTTGCAAGAATAAGAGGCACACTTAATGCTAAAGTAAGGGCTAGTAAGATACCGATAAGAACTTCAATTTCTACCTTTTTGTACTTGCTGGGTATTGCAGCTTCTTCTATTTCTAGCACGTAGTAAGTTGTCTTAAGTGCGCTTTCAGCATAAGGCATAATTGCTAAATAGTAGCGATCATCAATTAAGTCTTTGCTAAAGTGCACCCTTTTTTCTTCGCCGTCAGCTTCCTCTAACACGCGCTTTGCCGTATTTGGCAGTGAACTGTACTCATCATATGTTTGTAACTGGGCAAAAAAAGGGTCATCAATAACCCCTCCGGCCTCAATGATACGTTTTTCAGCTACAGATATCAGTGTCGCACCTAAAGCGTGCTTAACCATTTTCACTTTGGATCTCTCGACGACAACTGCACTGCACGCCACAATTGCGGCAAGAATCCAAATATAGTGAAAGAAAAATTTTCTGCGAATGGAGCGATCAAAGGCTTTCATCACGCTTCCCCAGGATAACGCCCTTCCCTCTGATCGTGTGCAGTAGTGGAAAACTGAACCCCTTATCAATTCCCTGCCGCAACCGATACAGATGTACTTTGATTACGTCGGATTCGGGGGAAAGAAACTGCCATAAATGCTGTTCAATTTTTTCTTTAGTAACCAGCTTTGGACTCTGTTGCATCAAAAACACGAGCAATTCCCAACAGATTGGGGGCAGATTTATAGATTTCCCCTGCCTGGTGACTTCATGGGTCTCTAAATTAACTTCCAGGTCCTCAACTTTATACCGGGTTTGGGTAACGCGTCGTTTTATTGATAGAGACCGAATCCGTGCGACCAGCTCAAGCATTTCGAAGGGTTTAACCAGGTAGTCATCCCCTCCAGATTGGAAACCGGCAAGTTTATCGTCCAATTGGTCCAGCGCGGTCAGCATCAATATTGGTGTCGAGCTTCCTGCATTGCGCAACTTAGAGCTCACTTCGAAACCACTTCTACCCGGCATCATGACATCAAGTACGATCACATCGAAGTCATGCTTTAAGGTCAGCTCAGTGGCCATTATCCCATTATCGGCGTAGTCACATCGAATATTGTACTCTTCGAGGCTCTCGATAACATTGGCCGCCAGTGCGTGATTGTCTTCAGCTAAGAGTACCAATAATGGCGTTTTGCAGTCAGGCCCCATTGATCTAGTCACTCAAAAGTTCTTGATAGACCTGGAATAATAAAAGCCACTGGGTAAACGGAAAGTAAATAAGTGTAAGATTGCCCACTTACTGATCACCTATGGGAAGCTTGCCTGTGACAGCTACTGCCATATCTAAAAATGTCGGGGCCATCGCGCTTGACAAGAAATGACCCTATCAAATCTTCAGAGGCTCTTGCAAAAAGTTGCCCTCTGGCGACCCTTATTGGTACTACACCCTTCATTTGGATTGAGTTGATCCAGGTAGATCTGTCGTCGAGTTAAGAAAGCTGGGAGGGATTCGAAAATGCGTGATAGACCTAAAAAGCTCGGCTGTCACTACAAAGAAAGAGAGGTTGTACCAAGGGGGATACCTCCCCAGCACTTGCCTGGCTGGGGAAGTGGACGGTCTCGCCCCTTATTGGGGGCGAAGCCTAAAGTTTACAGGCAGACAATGTTTTCTGCTTGTGGGCCTTTAGCGCCCTGAGTCACGGTAAACTCTACCTTCTGGCCTTCGGCCAAGGTTTTAAAACCGCCACCGGAAATTGCGCTGAAGTGAGCAAAAACGTCGGGACCGGATTCCTGGGCGATGAAGCCAAAACCTTTCCCTTCGTCAAACCACTTAACGGTACCAGTAACTGTATTAGACATAATAGATATCCTTGATTGAACAATTGCGCTCCAATTGAATGGAGTTGTGCGGGCAAAAAGTATTATTTTAAACGAGACCGAACGAAGGATTATGACTAAAACTACGAGGTAAACTGCAATAAAAAATGGCTTTTAAACCGGCGGACGAATAGTAGCACTAGCCTGTCACCTATGTCCACTTTTGCCTCAACTCACCCTCGAAATTGATACTCAGACCGCCGTCCACTGCCGCATAAAGGCGCGATGAACCGGAGGCACTGAGGCGATGCAGTGGGCCGATAGCCACAATGCCGATTTTGCCAAAGGATTGCTCGAGGAGATCAGCTTTCTCGCCAGCTCTGTTTTCTTAACCACGGACTCCCCTGCCTCATGCCGGGAGGTAGAGTAGCTATCGACCGCACCGTTAGCGATAGCAGATGCTGCGGCTATGGCATCAGCCATGCCCAGATTCATCCCCTTCCCTCCCACTGGAGAGTGGCAATGGGCTGCGTCTCCAGCCAACAACACCCGGTGCTTTCGGTAAGTTTCTGCCTGTCGGATGGAGATTTTAAAGGCTGCTGTCCTTCGGATGTCGGCGATTTCTATCGGCAGCCTGAGGGTTGCCAGGGCATCTTCGGTTGATGATGCGATGCGAGCGCGTCGCCGTTCGATAGGGAGTACCAAGGTGAACTCACCTTCCCCGCCGTACAGGTCCAAGGCAATCTCTTCCGGATCGAAGCTTCCTCTCAAATCCACATCCGCAATTGACCACTTATTGGGCAGATCAATGCCAGGGTACTGTATTTTCAGCTGCTGTCGCACGGCGGACTGTATACCGTCTGCGGCAATCACCCAATCAAAAGAGGCGCTGGTATTGTCTGAGAAATTGACGGCCGCCTTGTCTGGGGTGGTTGTGATGTTAGTGACTGAGACCCCGTACTCAACTTCGACGCCCCTCTCGGCAAGAATGTCCCTGAGGATTCCCTCGGTCCGATTTTGCGGCAACCCGAGAGGCACCCTATCGCGAAACTCATTCCCGCTGTTGTCGATATAAACCAGGGTTCTCTCATCGCGCAATATGTGCATTTTCCTCAGGGGCATTGCCTCTGCAAGAAAGGGGGCTGCGGCGCCCAGCTCCCGAAGGGTATCAATGGTGGCTGGCATAATGCCAACAGCGCGAGAGAGTTCAGAGGGGCTGTTTTTGCGCTCAACAATACGGCACTTCAGCCCCACGGAAGTGAGGGCGACTGCAGCAGTCAATCCGGTCGGACCGGCACCAATCACAAGGATGTCCATCGATACAATTTGTAGCCTGAAAGCTCAACCGGTCGACACAGAATGCCTCGATCGCTACAGGGAGCTTGCTGCTGCAAGCTTAGACAAATTTCTACCGCTGTAGAGGGGGGTTATACACGCTAAATGTGTGCATAGCCCCTCTTCTCCGGTGTCGCTACTTAAGTACTTTTATCTCTGTCGGAGGAGTCGGGGATGTCACTGTAGCCCAGTGCCGTTGCGGGCTTATCCATTGAGGCACCCTGGCGATCCAGAACACCGATATCCAGTACTGGGGAGGCATCGATATGCTGAGCGTCCATCATTTGGGCAACGCGCTGTAGTGAAGCAATAATCATGCTTTGCTCCCAGTCTTTTAGATCGCCAAACTGGCGAGCAAACTGGTCCTGAAGCGGGATGGGAGCGTCGCGCAGCGTTTCAGTAGCCTCTTCCGTGAGGTAGGCGTGCACCTTGCGCTTATCGGTTTGGGAGCGCTGGCGGTAAACAAACCCCCTCTTCTCTAGGCGATCCAAAATATTGGTTACTGTTGCCTGGCTCAGGCTAACCTCATTTGCAAGTTCGCCAATAGTCACTTCACCCTTATTGCGAATAGCCTGTAGCAACAACACCTGCGGGGCGGTTAAGCCGGTGGTTTTAGCCAGGTGCTTGGAGTGCAGGTCCGTGGCTCTTATTACCCGCCGCAGGGCCACTAGCACTTGTTCGATACTGTTCAAAGTTACCTCTCAATCATGGAGTCAGGGTGATTGCCGGAATTATATCGCCCTACCCCTCAATCACTAAGCGCTTATAACTCGACTGCGAAACATCACCCCCACAAGAGCGCCAGGCTTCACCACAAAACTGTCTATTTTATACCCAGGCGATCGTTCAGCAGATATGCTCAACAGAAAAATTTATAGACCTCAAAATATTATTTTTACCTGCCTATAGGCTGTATATCCCACATATCCAGGCATTTCTAGGTCAAATATTGTGACTTGATTCGCCTCAAGCATCCTGGACTTTGAATTTAATTTGTGTACGATATTTAGCGTTCAAAGCATTTTTACTAGTAACCCGACATAAAAATGCCTCTTAGAAGCTATATTTACGCCATTTGCTCAACACTTGTGCAGGTAAATATTTAGAGGTGAAAAAATATTTAGTCGGTTGGGAAGGTTTTTTGTCTAGCTCAGAAAATATTTTGTTGCGCAGTCCATTGATTGAAGATGGGATGGCCACTTACCGATTGATCAAGCGTTGCCCTCCCCTGGATACAAACTCCAGCTACTGCAACCTCCTCCACTGCAGCCATTTCGCCAACACCTCAGTCGCCGCAGAGGTTGATGGAGAGCTGCTGGGCTTTATTTCCGGGTATATCATCCCCGACCGTACAGACACCCTCTTTGTCTGGCAGGTGGCCGTCGACGAGAAAGCCCGGGGGCTTGGACTGGCCTCCCGGATGATAAGTCACATCCTTGAGCGCCCTCACTGTGGTTCGGTCAGATTTATCGAGACCACCATTACAGAACACAACCTGCCCTCTTGGGCGCTCTTCCACAGTGTCGCCGATAAATTATCGGTCGATCTTCACTCCTCACCCTGGATGGACTCTCAAGCCCACTTTGATGGGCTGCACGACTCCGAAACCCTTGTCCGCATCGGGCCTTTCGCCCTCGAAGAAACACCATAAAAGAGAAAATCATGAAGATCTTTGATGAGATTGAATCAGAAGTGCAAAGCTATGCCCGCTCCTTTCCGCGAGTCTTCAATCGCGCAAAAGGCGAGCTGATGTGGGATGAGGAGGGAAATCAGTATCTGGATTTCCTGGCGGGTGCCGGCACGCTCAACTACGGGCACAACAACCCGCTGTTCAAGCAGGCACTGCAAGATTACATCGAGGCCGATGGAATTACTCACGGCCTCGACATGCACACCAGGGCCAAGGGTGAATTCCTACAGGTACTGAATGAGAAAATTCTCAAGCCGCGGAATATGGAGTACGTGGTGCAGTTTACCGGTCCGACAGGGACGAATGCGGTAGAGGCTGCGATGAAAATTGCCCGCAATGTAACCGGGCAGCAGAACATCGTCACCTTTACCAACGGTTTCCATGGCGTAAGCCTTGGCTCGCTGGCTGCCACCGGCAACTCGCATCACAGGGATGCTGCCGGTGTCAGCCTCAATGGTACACACCGCATGCCCTTTGACGACTACCTGGGCAAAAATATCGATACCACCGAATACCTCGATAAAGTGCTCTCAGATTCCAGCAGCGGCATTAACTCCCCCGCAGCAGTGATTGTTGAGACAGTTCAAGGGGAAGGCGGTATCAATGCGGCCAGTATCGAGTGGCTAAGAAACCTTCAGTCCGTCTGTAAAAAACACGGCTTACTTTTTATTGTCGATGATATCCAGGCTGGCTGCGGCCGCACGGGCAACTTTTTCAGCTTTGAAGAGGCCGGTATCGAACCCGATATCATTACGCTATCCAAATCCCTCAGCGGCTATGGGCTGCCATTTGCGCTGGTGCTAATGAAACCAGAACTGGACCAGTGGAAGCCCGGTGAGCACAACGGCACTTTCCGTGGCAACAATCTGGCTTTTGTAACTGCGAAAGCCGCTATCGATCATTACTGGTCTGACGAAAACTTCTCACGGGAGATTAAACGCAAGGGCAAATACATTTCCGAGCGTTTGAATGAAATTGTCAGCCGGTATGGTGAGGGTAACTTCACCACCAAAGGCCGGGGGATGTTTCAGGGTATCGACTGCATCAGCGGCGAACTTGCAGGAAAGATCACTAAACTGGCATTCAAGCAGGGGCTGATTATTGAAACCAGCGGAGCCGATGACCAGATCGTTAAGCTCCTTTGCCCACTGATTATCACTGATCAAAACCTTAAAAAAGGGATCGACATTATTGAATCCGCTATCCGGGAAGTCTGTGCCGGAGAGCGGGATATGCCTGAGGAAAGAGTCTTTTTTGAAGCCTGCTAGACTTTAAGGGCCTCTGAAAAGGTTCACGTAAAAGACCCAACTGTGCAGGCTGCAAACTAAGAATATTGCTGACCAGCCAGACTCGAACACACACGAAACAGCGAAATACCAATGATTGTCAGAAGTTTACAGGAAGCTAAAAAATCCGGCCGCCGGGTTGTTTCACCGGATGGCAACTGGGAGAGCACCCGACTCCTGCTTAAAGATGATGAAATGGGCTTTTCTTTCCATATCACCACTATTTATGCAGATGCTGATTTCCAAATGCACTATCAAAACCATTTGGAAGCGGTTTACTGCATTTCCGGCAGAGGTGAGGTAGAAACTCTTGAGGATGGCAAGAAGCACCCTATCGAACCTGGAACTATCTATATTCTCGATAAGCATGACCGGCACATTTTAAGAGCCTTTGAAGAAATGACTATGGCCTGTGTATTTAACCCCCCTTTGAATGGCAAGGAAGTACACAATGCTGAGGGAGCCTACGAACTTGAGGCTGACAAGATTGATGAATAATTAGTCAGTCATAGGGCAGTATCCATGAAGTACCTTCCAGATAGCTCAAGTGTTACCAGGGAAGATTGCTACCCCTCCCGAAAACCGGGCCTTCTGGGTGGTACCAGGGTGCGCAAAGATCCAATTGTGTATGGGGACTGCCAGTCCCTCTCCCCACTGGCACCATCGCAACTCAAGCGCTATGCAGAACAGGGCTTTGTTGTACTGGAGAATATGTTTTCCCAGGCGGAGATTAACCTTTTTACGCAAGAGCTGGCGGAGATTAAACAGCGCAGACACACTGACAAGTCGGAAGAAATTATCACCGAGCCTGAAAGTAACGAAGTGCGCTCAGTCTTTCGTATCCACAAAAGCAGCCAAATTTTTAACCGGCTTTCCAGGGATCAACGGCTATCAAGTATTGCGAAATGTATTTTGGGTGATGAGGTTTATATCCATCAGTCTCGCGCGAACTACAAACCTGGTTTTCGCGGGAAAGATTTTTATTGGCACTCCGATTTTGAAACCTGGCATGTCGAGGACGGCATGCCCCGTATGCGGGCACTCAGCATCTCCATTACCTTAACAGAGAATCATCATTTTAATGGCCCATTGATGCTGATTCCCAAGTCCCACCACCATTACATTGCTTGCGATGGGGAAACACCAAAACGGAACTACCTCAGCTCACTGAAAAAGCAAGAACTTGGTATTCCCTCAGATAGCCATTTGAGGTCCCTGGTATCCAATGGCGGAATATCAGCTGTTACAGGCAAGCCAGGAAGCATTGTTGTGTTTGACTGTAACTTAATGCATGGCTCCAGCAGCAATATCAGCCCCGACCCGAGGTCTAATTTGTTTTTTGTTTTTAATGCCCTGAGCAACAAGGTGGAGGCTCCGTTTTGCGGCTTGCCTCCCAGGCCGGAATACATCTGCGCGAGGAAATCAATTTCTACTATCTGAAGCAAATCTCAATTCAAAGCACTCACCCAGTTTTTAAGAGAAAGAAGGACCAGTAAGAGACGATGCATACGATAGAAAAAATTGGCGGCACCTCTATGACGGACTACGAAGCGGTCCGGGACAATATTATCAAAGGTGACTCCAAGGGGATCTACAATCGTGTTTTTGTAGTCTCTGCCTACGGCGGCATTACTGACTTGCTTCTAGAGCACAAGAAAAGTGGTCAACCAGGTATCTATGCCCTCTTCTCCAGCAGTATTGAGGACGATAGCTGGCTGGTTAAGTTTGATGAGCTTCGGGCAGCACTGCGGCAAATCAACGAACGTCTTTTCGGGCATGGCGATCTTCTCGCGGAAGCGAACCTGTTTTTGGATGAAAGGCTGGAGAGCGCGAAAAAATGCCTGAGAGACCTGCAAAGCCTTTGTCAGCACGGCCACTTCTCCCTCGACGCCCACTTGGGCACGGTAAGGGAGATGTTAGCCAGCCTCGGTGAGGCCCACAGCGCATGGAACACTTCAAAACTGTTGCAGCGGGATGGTGTAAATGCCTGCTTTGTCGATCTGACTGGTTGGCGCACCAACAAGCACATTCCCCTGGATGAGCGTATCCGGGATGCCTTTGCCACTATCGACTTAAGCAAACAGCTGCCTATTGTTACCGGCTATGCCCATAGCGATAAGGGTCTGCTGATCTCGTTTGATCGGGGCTATAGCGAGATGACTTTCAGTCGTCTCGCCGTCCTCACCGGGGCAAAAGAGGCGGTGATTCACAAAGAGTTTCACCTGAGCAGTGCAGATCCCCGTCTGGTGGGAGAGGGAAATGCAGTGCCCATCGGCCGCACCAACTACGATGTGGCCGACCAACTGGCAAACCTGGGGATGGAAGCGATTCACCCCAAAGCCGCCAAGGGGCTGCGCCAACAAAATATCCCTCTCAGGGTGAAAAATACCTTCGAGCCCGAACACGCCGGCACCCTGATTACTGGTGACTACATCAGCGACTCTCCACGAGTGGAAATTATTGCAGGCTGTAAAGGGGTTTACGCCCTGGAATTGTTTGACCAGGATATGGCGGGCAGCATCCACGATTATGATCGCGAAGTGCTACTGGTGATCAAGCGCTTCAAAGCTCATATTATTTCCAAAAACACTAATGCCAATACCCTTACCCATTTCCTCTCCACCAACTTGAAAACAATCAAGCGGATTCAGGCTGCATTGGAAGAGCATTTTCCCGAAGCCGAACTGAACCAGCGCAAAGTCGCCATAGTTTCAGCCATCGGTAGCGATATGCAAATCCCCGGCGTGCTGGCCAAAGCGGTGCAGTCGATGTCCAAAAGCAATATCCGCGTGCTCGCCATGCACCAGTCCCTGCGTCATGTGGATATGCAGTTCATCGTTAACGAGCCAGACTATGACGCAGCCGTTCGGACACTACACGAGGCACTGGTAGAAATTTACAATCACGGGACGGCGATATGCCTCGCATCCTGAGCCTTTGTGCCCTGCTCTTTTTATTTACTTCCGCCACCTCTATTTCCCAGGAAGCGGAAGAAAAGAAAAAAGACAGTGCGCAAAGCGAGGTCGACACCCTTGAGAAGCCCTTATACACACCCTTCGTCGAGCGCTATATGCTCGACGAAATTAAGCAGCTGCGAATCGATCAGGCTAATGCCAAGCAGGAATTGATTCAGCAAATTGTCGATCGTGAACACAACTCTGTCGATCGAGCCGTAGCCTACGCAACCGATACGGTTACCTACTTTTTCTACTTGATAGCCGCCGCCACTTCAATTTTGGTTTTAGTTGGCTGGCGGTCATTCCAGGACATTAAAGAGCGGGTACACTCCCTGGCCGATGAGGAGATCTCAAAGCTGGTCCAGGAATACGAAAAGCGCTTGGAAGTTATAGAGAAGCAGCTTCAACAGAAAACACAACATATTGAAGAAAACCGCGAGGAAATCGAGCTAACCCAGGAAGTACAGTCCCTGTGGCTGCGCGCTCAACAGGAATCCTCAGTGGCCAATAAAATTGCCATTTACGACGAGATTTTGCGCCTCCGCCACGAGGATGTAGAAGCCCTTACCTATAAAGCTGATGCAGTGCTGGAGCTTAATGAACCCCAGTGGGCCGCCAATCTTTGTCACCAGGCCCTGGGTATTGATCCAGATAACAGCCATGCCTTCTACCAACTGGCATGCGCCCATACTGCCATGGGTCAATTTGATGAAGCGCTGCGTTATCTGGCGGAAGCCATTAAAAGGCGGGAAAGCTACCGCGATGAAATTCTGGTTGATAGTGCCTTACAGCCTCTAGCGGAAAGTGAAGTATTTGAGGAACTCGACCAGGTTATTGCCAATACTCCCTCGCCGCAAAGTGGTGGCAAGGGGAGCTAGAAATATTCGGATAACCTCTGAAGACCAACCCATAAAATAATACGGGATAAAAATATTAGGATTGCCGATGATCTATTCATTTCTTGGTTTTTTACTTTTGTTCACTCTGGTCGGCCTCTCTTCTGCGATGTTCAGCCGTCAAACCAAAGCCGACTATTACCTTGCCAGCAGTGGTGTCTCCCCCTGGCTGGTGGGGTTGTCTGCCGTGGCAACGAACAATAGCGGCTATATGTTTATCGGGGTTATCGGCTATACCTACACCACTGGGTTGGCCTCAATCTGGTTGATGGTGGGGTGGATTGCCGGTGATTTTCTGGCTTCCCTCTATGTACACAAGCGATTGAGGACCGCTACCAGTTCAAGTGGTGAAGTCAGCTACGCAGGTGTTCTCAGTAACTGGCACGGACAGAAGTACTCAGCCCTGCAGCGCCTGATCGGCATCATTTCCCTGCTGTTTTTACTAACTTATGCCTCTGCCCAAATGGTTGCCGGCAGCAAAGCCCTGCACGTACTGCTGGATTGGCCTCTCTGGTCCGGTGCTGTAGTTGGAGCTGTGCTTGTATGCCTCTATTGTTTAGCTGGCGGCATCCGCGCGTCCATTTGGACTGATGCGGCCCAATCCATCGTTATGATGGGGGCTATGGCAGCACTTCTAGCCGTCGCCCTTGCCAACTTGGGTGGCATCACCAGTGCGGCGATACAAATGCAGGCTATTGAAGGTTTTACCCATTGGTTTCCCGAGGGGCTCGCCTTTGCGGGCTGGGGCGGGGTTATACTCTTTGTGATCAGTTGGGGGTTTGCTGGATTGTCTGTGATTGGACAACCCCACGTTATGGTTCGATTTATGACCCTGAAGGATTCCAGCAAGATGAACCGGGCAAGGGCCTGGTACTATCTGTGGTTCATCCTTTTCTATTGTATGGCCACCGGGGTCGGCCTGCTATCCAGAGTGTTTATTGCTGACACAGGGAGCTTTGATGCGGAGCTTGCTCTTCCCACCATGGCTATGGATTTGTTGCCCCCTGTTTTTGTTGGGCTGATCCTGGCTGGTATCTTTGCCGCAACCATGTCCACCGCAGACTCCCTGCTTCTCAGCTGCTCCGCAGCCATTACCCACGATATTCTTCCGCACAAGATTGAAAAAACCTGGTTTCTCAAGCTTGTCACAGTTGCGATAACTGGCGGCGCATTGCTGTTGGCGCTCGCCAACAGCCAAAGTGTGTTCAGCCTGGTTATTTTTGCTTGGTCGGGACTTGCCAGCGCATTTGGCCCCCTACTCCTGGTATTGTGTTTTGGGGGTAAGCCATCCCAGGCAACCGCTATCGCAGCAGTGATTATCGGCTTTACAGCAGCGATTACCTGGCGGCTACTGGGGTATCACGGCGTGATCTATGAGGGATTGCCGGGTATTGCAGCTGGGTTAGCAGTGCTATATCTGGCCAGCCTGAACCGCCAAACCTCCACTTTACGCGAGGCAAACAGTTAAATTCACTCAACGTAATTCTGGGGAGGTAGTGCCTCCCCACCTGCCAGACCTTCACCAGCTAGAGCCTCCTCCCCCAAAAGCGACAAATCCTATCTCCTGCCGCCCGAAGTCCCCGCCTTTCGGGCACCTGACTTGACCCCGAGATAGCCGGGTTGAGCAAAATTCATACAGTGCTTTTTATAGAGTTCAAATGAGATTTTTGGCCCAACCCAGCCCACTTTTAACCCTTGAAAATACGGATTAACTCTGTAGTCGCTGAAAAATAAATCCTCCTACGAATCCGCCAGCTTTGTTGCATTGAGTGCTAACAATTAGAGTTCAAATTAAAAATATGTTACATTTTGTGTCATATCGCTCGATAAACGACTATCGAGCCCGGGCTGGAATCTGACGATTAGGGACAAATGTCTTCGTCAGACCGGCCCTTTTTTATGATGACTGGACCTTCACGATCGGCCCATTGCGCCCTTCAAGTCCATCGCCAACGAACAACCGACTGACCCTCTGTTAAAGCAGTATGGAGAGACAGATGTCACTGGACAAACAACGGAATTTTGTAGACGGCCGCTACCTGTCGAATGAGAGCGGCGAGTGCTTTGATGTATATAACCCGGCGACCAACGAAGTCAGCTATCAGGTTGAGGTTGCCGACGAAAAGGTACTGGCAGAAACTATTGAGAGCGCCAAGCGCGGTTTTGCCCAGTGGTCAGCGATGATGCCGGTCGAGCGCAGTCGCATCCTGCTGAAAGCAGTAGCACTGTTGCGCGAGCGCAACGACGAACTGGCAGCTATCGAAGTGGCTGATACCGGCAAGCCCTGGCAGGAAGCCAGTGTTGTGGACGTAGTGACTGGGGCCGACTCCATCGAATTCTTTGCCGGCCTGGCTGCAGGCATTGAAGGCAATCAGCAGCAAGTCGGTGAGGACTTCTACTACACCCGCCGCGAGCCCCTGGGCATCTGCGCCGGAATCGGTGCCTGGAACTACCCCTTACAAATCGCTTGCTGGAAAGCCGCCCCGGCCCTGGCCTGCGGTAACGCCATGATCTTCAAGCCTTCCGAAGAGACCCCCAAAGGTGCTTTGAAGTTGGCTGAAATCTTTATTGAAGCGGGCATGCCTCCTGGTGTGTTCAACGTAATCCAGGGTGATGGCGCCGTGGGTGCCTGGCTGACTAACCACCCGGATATCGCCAAGGTTTCCTTTACCGGCGAAGTGGGTACCGGCAAGAAAGTGATGGCCGCAGCAGCTTCCAACCTGAAAGAAGTTACCATGGAGCTGGGTGGCAAGTCCCCGCTGGTGATCTTTGATGATGCCGACCTGGAGCAAGCCGTTTCTGCTGCCATGCTGGGCAACTTCTACACCCAGGGCGAAATCTGCACCAACGGTACCCGGGTATTTGTACACCGCAGCATCCACGATCAGTTCCTCGCTCGTCTGAAAGACCGTGTTGAGCAAAATATTATTGCCGGTGATCCGATGAATCCGGACACCAACTTCGGCGCCCTGATTTCTGCCAAGCACCAGCAACTGGTAATGGACTACATCAGCAAGGGTAAAGAGGAAGGCGCGACCCTGTTCTGCGGCGGTCACACCCTTTCACCAGAAAATTCACCTAACGGTTACTTCGTTGCTCCCACCGTATTCACCGACTGTCATGACGATATGACCATCTGCCGCGAAGAGATCTTCGGCCCGGTAATGTCGGTACTGGTTTTTGATGATGAAGACGAAGTGATCCGCCGCGCTAACGATACCCGATTGGGCTTGGCCGCCGGCGTATTTACCCGTGATATCACTCGCGCCCACCGTGTGATCCACCAGATGCAAGCGGGTATCTGCTGGATTAATGCCTACGGCGCTTCCCCGGCAGAAATGCCGGTGGGCGGATACAAGTTATCCGGAATCGGACGCGAAAATGGACTTGCGACCCTGAAGCACTATACCCAGCTAAAAGCGGTGTATGTGGGCCTGGCACCACTGGAAAGTCCATTTTAAGCGGTACCCTGTATGAGTGAGTTTGACTACATCATTGTCGGCGCCGGCTCTGCCGGTTGCGTTCTGGCCAACCGCCTGTCTGCCCAGGAAGATAAAAAAGTCCTCCTGGTAGAGACAGGAGGCAGCGATCGCAGCATCTTTATCCAGATGCCCACCGCGCTGTCCATCCCCATGAATACTGAGAAGTACGCCTGGCAGTTTATGACCGAGCCAGAGCCTTACCTGGACAACCGCAGCATGCATTGCCCCAGAGGCAAGGTGCTCGGGGGTTCATCCTCGATTAACGGGATGGTTTACGTGCGCGGGCACGCCAAAGACTTTGATGAGTGGGCACAGCACGGCGCCGAAGGCTGGGACTATGCGCACTGCCTACCCTACTTCAAACGCTCTGAGACCTGGGCTTTCGGCGGTGACGATTACCGTGGCGACGAAGGTCCTCTGGGGGTCAATAACGGCAATGAAATGGCCAACCCCCTTTATGGAGCCTTTATCGAAGCTGGCAAAGAAGCTGGCTACGACTACACCGCAGATTACAATGGTGAGCAGCAAGAGGGCTTTGGCCCCATGCATATGACGGTAAAAGATGGTAAGCGCTGGTCTACCGCCAACGCTTACCTGAAGCCGGCAATGCAGCGCCCCAATTTGACGGTATTGACCCACGCCACTGTGCATAAGGTGATTCTGGAAGGTAAACGGGCAGTCGGAATCAAACTTGAACGCAAGGGAAAGATCCTGGAATTCAAGGCGCGGCAGGAAGTCATCCTCAGCGCAGGTCCCATCGGCTCCCCTCACCTTCTTCAGCTCTCCGGAATCGGAGATCCCGACACACTGGCAGAAGCTGGTATCGAACTCCAACACGAACTCCCCGGCGTCGGCCAAAACTTGCAGGACCACCTGGAGTTCTATTTCCAGTTCCGCTGCAACCAACCGATTTCCCTGAATGGCAAGCTCGATCCGTGGAATAAATTCCTGATCGGCGCTCGTTGGATACTGAAGAAGGATGGTCTCGGAGCCACCAACCATTTCGAGTCATGCGGTTTTATTCGCTCCAAAGAAAATGTGGAGTGGCCGGACCTGCAATATCACTTCCTGCCAGCAGCCATGCGCTATGACGGCCGCGAAGCTTTCGACGGCCACGGCTTCCAGGTGCATATCGGGCACAACAAGCCCAAGAGTCGCGGCAGAGTCAAAGTGGTGAGCAGTGATCCCAAGCAATCCCCTTCCATCCTGTTTAATTATTTACAGGAGAAAGAGGATATTGAGGGTTTCCGTGCTTGTGTGCGACTAACTCGCGAGATTATCAATCAGCCGGCTTTCGACGAGTACCGGGGCGATGAAATCCAGCCCGGCACCGATATCCAGACTGATGAACAAATTGACGCTTTCGTACGGGAATCCGTCGAGAGTGCATACCACCCATCCTGCTCCTGCAAGATGGGAACTGATGCAATGGCAGTGGTAGACCCGGAAACCCGTGTACACGGATTGCAGGGCTTGAGAGTTGTAGATTCCTCCATCTTTCCGACCATTCCCAACGGCAACCTGAATGCGCCCACCATTATGGTGGCGGAGCGGGCTGCTGACCTGATTTTAGGGCGCCCAGTATTGGCGCCCTCCGAGGCACCGGTAGCGACCAAAGCTACCAGCACTCAGCGACCTGGCCGCCCTGCGCGCTCAGTTAGCTGATTTTTCGTCGGCGCTCTGGCAGAGATTTGACTGCCCCCTTCAAACACGACGGGGATACTCAAATCTCGCACAGCAACGCCCTTGAGGGGCGCCGGCATACCAATAACTAGCTGGAGACTCAGCATGACAGCTTGGCTTTCTGCGGGATTATTATTTACCTTCACGGCAATAATTTTCTCGCTGATTAAATGGGGAAATGTGAAGATGGTCGGGGTGACCCCGGTCAAAACCTTCACTTTTATAGCGATCCTTTTCACCTCCGGCCTCGATGTAGGCCTTATCATGTTCCCCCTCACCGAGTTCGGTGGCTACGCAGACCTAACCGCAAACCCAGAATACGGCTTCACCAACGCACTCGCGATTGAGTTTGGTTTTTGGGCCTTCCTGATCTGGGGTTTCTACTTCCTCACCTGTTTTTACTTCTGCATTATCGAGCCCAAAGTTAAATTCTTTGAGATCGGCCTGGTAAAGCTGATCAACAATGTAGTGATTATCGGTACCTGCGCGTTTACCGCCTACCTGCTGCTTAGCAACCTGCCCTGGTATCTGCCACAGGTTGGCGATGGTGAAACCATTGTTGGTACCTTCTACCTGATCGTATTTGCCGTGATCGCCGCTGCGGTCTACTCATCCACCAGCCTGCGCTATGTGCGCTTCCTCAGCTTGGCGACTACCTGGATGTTTATTGGCCTGATCGCGGTAATGTGGGTAGGCGCCTTTACCGGTGAGAACGGTAGCGTTGGCGACTTCGCTTCCACCTTTGCGCTGCTCGGCGGTTACTTCGGTAATATCCACCAGTTCGTGCTGCCGCTGAATGACTACCACGAGTTCTACCTGTTCTGGTGGTTTGCCTGGAGCATTATGATTGGCCAGTTTACCTCCCGCTTTGTGGGCGGCCTGCGCACTTACCAAGTACTGGCGGCGATGCTGATATTCCCATCCATCCCCATCGCGCTCTGGTTCACCGTGCTCTACTACTACTCCAGCCAAGGCCTGGATACCAGTGGCTTCTACAACCTAGCTATGGTGATTGTGGGTGTTACCTTCGTGATCAACTCGCTGGATTCCCTGATTCGCCTCTACACCGACAACCTGGGCATGACCGTTGAGCGTCTGGGCAAGTGGAAATACTTCGTCCTGAACCTGGTTGCGATGAGCCTGCTCACCCTGCTGTTCAAGCTCAACTTCCTGCAAATCCAGTGGATCGGCGCTCTGGTAATTGGCATTTTCTTCTGCTGCCTGGGTTACATCCTGGTGAAACGCTTCAGGGCAGTAGCAGCTATCGACTCCTCGCCTAAAGAAAACAAGATCGACTTTAGCAAGATCGAACTGGCGAGCTAACTGTTGAAATCCCCCGCCTGGTTTGGCGGGGGCTACAAAATATAAATAAGTGGTAATTGAACAATGAAATCAACTTTGAAACTTTCTGCACTGACCTGCGCTTCCCTGCTGGTGCTTGCCCAACAATCCCAAGCGGAGCTGTCCTCTACTGTAAACCTGACTACTGACTACACCTTTAACGGTGTCAGCCAGACTCAAAACGACCCAGCACTGCAAGCCAGTCTGGACTACGGTTTTGATAGCGGCTGGTATATCGGCACCTGGGCTTCCAACGTAGACTTCGGTGGCGATGACGACACCAACCTGGAGTGGGACTTCTATGCCGGTAAATTTATGCAGCTCAATGAAAAAGTGAGCCTGGATACCGGCATCGCCTATTACACCTATCACGGCGATGATGATCTCTCTGATGACTACGCCTATCCGGAAGCTTATGCCAAGCTTGGCTACAGCTCTACTCTAGGCGAATCAGAAGTCAATGGCTGGTATAGCTGGGATTACTTTGGCACGGGCGGTGGTCATTACATTATGATGCTGGCGCATACCTTTGAGTTTGCCGAGGGGCATAATGTTCGCTTCAGTGTTGACCGCTCTACCAGCGTCAATAAAGACAAATGGACCTGGGAAGGCAAAAAATCTTACAACCACTATCGAGTGGAGTATATGACTTCCCTGGAAGGTTTTGATTTCAATGTTGCCGCTGAGAATACCAATCTCGACTCGGGCACTGCTGACGAGCGAATTGTCTTCTCTGTTGCCCGCACTTTTAGCCTTTAAACTATGAGTGCAGCCGGGGCTTTAGATAGCCCCGACATATCTTACTGGTCTGCTCTTAGGGTGTTTCTTCTTTTCCGTCCTGGCCAGTCTTCTCTGCAGATCTCAACACAACTTGTCCTGATTCAGTATTCCCACTCCAGGCACCTTTCTCAACCACCCCCTCCAAAACAATTTCCCTTTCAAGGATTACTGGGTGCAAACTCAAATCATGTCGGGCAACTTTAACCATTGAGATACAAAGCAAGAGGGCAATTAGCAGCAAAGGGACACCAGCGATAATGCTTGCCGCCTGCAATGCTTCCAACCCTCCAATAAGCAACAAAGCAATAGGCATTACTGCCAGCGCGAAGGCCCAGAAAATTCGATTCCACCGAAGCGGCTCACCATGGATCTCTTTCTGCACAACTGCGGCAAGAATATGAGATATGGAGTCAAAAGTAATGACCGTGAAAACCAGTGCAATCAGCGTATACAGCAACACAACTAACTGGCTCGCGGGCAACATATCCAAAACGGCAAAGATCACGGTATTGGCCCCCTGCTGATTCAGTATTTGCACCAAGTCCAGCTCGCCCGAAAAATGCAAGTAAACGCCGTAGTTGCCTAGCACCATAAAAAACAAGAAGCAGCCAAAAGTTCCAAAAAATAGTGCCCCAAGAATCATCGCCTTGATAGTCCGCCCTCCGGAGATACGCGCAATAAATAAGCCAATACTCGGAGCAAAAACCAACCACCAAGCCCAATAGAAGACGGTCCAGTCCTGGGGGAAGCGAGTATTGGGGAACTGTTTAAAATGAGAGAAGGACTCAGTCCAAGTGGCCATTTGCAAGAAGTTATGCAGCGCTCTACCCAGGGAATCCAACCCACTATTGAGCATAAATAGTGTTGGTCCCGCGATAAACACGAAGAGCAGCAAGACGAGTGAGAGAAAAATTGTAAAGTTTGATAGGACACTAAGGCCGCGCTTTACGCCGACAAGAGCACAGTAACCAAACAATAGCGCACAAAATATCAGTGCCCCAACCTGAAATCCCACCCCAGTAGGAACCCCAAATAGCTTATGCAATCCCAAAGTAATCAGCGGCGCCGCAATACCAAGCCGTGTAGCCGCGCCCCCTAACATGCCAAATACCAGGGAAGTATCGATAAGCTTACCAATGGGCCCGCCCACGCTACGATCACCCAATACTGGCGCGAGCGCTTGGCTTAACTTTAGAACCTTGCGTTTACGCACATAGTAGTAATAGGCAATTGGCAGTGCGGGGATCAGATAGATAGACCAAGCCAGCGGTCCCCAGTGAAAGATACCGTAGGAGACTGCCCAGCGTGCGGCTTCCGCTGAGCTCGCTTTAACCTGAAACGGTGGCTGCTGGTAGTAATAGATCCATTCAACCATCGACCAGTATAAAATCGACGCGCCAATACCGGAAGAAAACAACATGGCAGCCCAGGATAGAGTTGAGAATTCGGGGCCCTCTTTCCCCCCTCCCAACTTTATCCTGCCGATATCACTGAAGGCGATATACAGCACAAATAACATCGCACCTAGGCCAAGCAGGAGATAAAAGACCCCCAACTTCTCTGTTACCAGATCTTTAGCTGCCAATAACCATAAAGAACCCTCCTCGGGAAAGAGGATCAAGGGCACTGTCGCCACTAGTAGCAATGCAAAAGAGCCCCAAAAGGTGGGCTTGTCTATGAGATCCTTTGTTCCCTTATTCAACAAGGGTTCCTTCTGAAAAGATGTTCTTACAAAACGGGAAGGAGTTGGGAGCTAAATCAATTACAGTCTGGCTATTTTTTGACCAGCCGGAACAAAGTTGCTGAAACTAAAGACGCCAATCTTTAAGGCGAGCACTGCACTGCCATTTACCAACCGCTAGCATGACGTGATTAGCATCCTTTTGAGTGCTGATTTAACAGGCCAAATGCAATTCAAGAGTGAACAGGATGTGCATACTCAAATACTATTTGAAACGGGGCTTTCCCAAAGGAATACCGAGAAGCGATATGTATAAGAAGGCTATCGCCGCCATTGCGGGCCTGGTGCTATTTGCATGCACCAAGGACCAAGATAGGAATATCAATGTTAATGATTTTGAACCTGAAGCAAAGGTAGGGATTTACGACATTTCCCAAGAAGACTGTGAGCTGATGAAGCTCCGGCAGGTTCTTCGGAACAATTCCCCTATTGGCTGTGAAAGGCTGAAAAGAGTCGTCTTCAACTATACGCCTCTCTTAGATCCCCCTGCTCAGGATAATGTTGGCATCGAAGCTGATCTATACCGCAGAGGCGCCGTTGTTGTGCTTGATATCGTTGCCGAGAACGTCCTGTCTTTATTTGGTGAGATCTCCCGATCTCGCTTTCCAATACAGTCAGCCATTCCTGTCGAATATTTTACCCTGCAAGAGCGAATGGCAGATGATCGAAACAACACGCTGGCCTTTGATTCGCGTCCCATTACAGGTGGGAGTAGATGGTCTGAGCACGCTTATGGTGTCGCTATTGATATTAACCCCCTACAAAACCCCTACCTGTATATTGATAAACACACCCGGGCCAAAGTAATCCCTAAGGATGCAACAGAGGGATATTTAAACCGGGCAAAGTTTCGTCCGGGAAAGCCAACCCGCATGGGGATGTCTGAAGATGTAACCACAATCTTTGCCAGGCATGGCTTCGCTGTCTGGGGTGGAGACTGGAATGTCCCGATTGATTATATGCACTTCCAGGTTGGCTCCCGTCAGTTCATTAACCGCCTTGTAACTTTGCCAAAGGAGAGTGCAAAACAACTATTTAACCGATATACCCAGCAATTGAATCGCTGTTTTGAGGAGAGCAACTCGATAAAAAACGCTACTCTCCTCAGAAAACATTGTGTCGATAAAGTGGTATCAGAATTTGATGGGGAGCAGGAGTGAAGGCTTCGGCCTCCTCCTGCTGCCCAACTATTAAAGTCGAGATGGATGGCTTCCAGGATCGCCCTCTATATGGGGTTTGTCATCGTGGGATACGCCGTGCTCTGCCTGGGCTGGAACCTCCCAGTTGCCCTCTTCTGTCCAGGGATCATCCTCTGGAAACTCTTCAATATAGATTTCCTTCTCTTCGTAGCTCGGCTGGTAGCGCAGGTCAAAGTGAGCGGCTTTCACAATCGATATGCACAGCAGCAAAGCAACAACTAAAAGCGGCACACCACCGATCACGCTGGCAGTTTGCAGTGTATCCAGGCCGCCCAAAAACAGCAGCGTTATCGGCATCAGTGAAAGCGCAAATGCCCAAAACAGGCGGTTCCATCTAGCCGGCTCTTCATCGACCTCTTTCTGCACAACAGCAGCAAGAATGTATGAGATGGAATCGAATGTAGTTGCAGTAAAGATGAGGGCGAGCACCGTATATACCAGAATCACCAGTTTACTGCCGGGAAGTGTCTTGAGTGTGGCAAAAATTGCGGCAGTTGCGCCCTGCTCATTTAGCATCCCAACCACATCCAGCTCACCGGAAAACTGTAAGTAGACGCCGTAATTCCCCAGCACCATAAAGAACAGGAAACAGCCTAAGGTGCCATAAAAAATGGAGCCAACCACCATGGTCTTAATGGTTCTCCCCCGCGAGATACGCGCAATAAACAAGCCGACACTGGGAGCGAAAACCAACCACCACGCCCAATAGAAGATGGTCCAGTCTTGGGGAAAATGGGTATCCGGGAACTGCTCAAACTCTGCAAATGGCTCAGTCCAGGCAGCCATATGGAAGATGTTATCCAAGACACGACCTAGGGCATCCAAGCCGGTGTTCAACATAAATAAGGTGGGGCCAACCAGGAAAACAAACAGAAGGAGTACAATAGACAACCACATATTTAGGTTGGAAAGTGCGCGGATACCCTTCTTAAGCCCAACAAAAGCGCTATAGCCGAAGATTGCCGTGCATATCATCAGCACTACAACCTGGGTTCCCAGCCCGGTGGGCACGCCCAAGAGTTCATGAGCCCCCTGAGTGATCAGCGGCGCAGCAATTCCCAAGGTCGTAGCACCGCCGCCCAACATACCAAAGATAAACAGCACGTCGATCAGCTTGCCGAGTCCGCCCTGGGCGCGCTGCTCCCCCAAAACGGGCATCAGCGCCTCACTAATTTTCAGCACGCTATGGTTTCGAACGTAGTAGAAGTAAGCGATCGGCAAAGCGGGAATCAGGTAGATCGACCATGCCAGCGGACCCCAGTGGAAAATACCGTAGGCAACAGCCCAGCGTGCAGCCTCGGGAGTGCCTCCTTCAACCTGGAACGGTGGAGTCTGGTAGTAGTAGATCCACTCAACCATAGACCAGTAGAGAATCGAAGCACCGATACCCGCACAAAAAAGCATTGACGCCCAGGATATCGTGGAGAACTCTGGGTCCTCTTCAGGCGTCCCCAGCTTGATCTGGCCGATATCGCTAAACACGATATAGACCATAAAGAGGATTGCCCCGACACCCAGTGCGAGATAGAAAACCCCTAGCTTGTCAGTAACAAAACCTTTAGCGGCTAAAACCCAGGCGGCACCCACTTCCGGGAACAGTACCAAAGGGATTGTCACTGCCAGAAGCAGCGCCAATGAACCAAAAAAAGTGGGTTTATCGATGATCTCTCTAAAATGACTGGACAACACTTGCCTCCCAAATGCCTTGCAAACCGCGGCAAATAAAAGCAAGTGGGACTTTATATAAGGAACTTTATTATGCGGCGTTAGTGAATAGAGCTTATATAAGGATAGGTAGGTTAACTACAGCTAAATTTGCTTTTACTTATCTCCAATAGTACCAGCTAGTCAACGTATTTCAATTTTACTGCTGTCACATCTGTTTAGGTGCGACAACCAATTGAACTGGGGCTATCAACTGACGACCGCCCCAGCCTGCCGGGTTCTGAACTACTGCTTACCCAAAGATTTTTCCAGTTGAGCAAACTGTCCTTGCAGCATTGCCTTCTCCTGAAGAAGGATACGATTCTCGTCTGACAAGACCTCTATCCGGTCTTTTGTAGCGCCCAGTTCCGCATCCAGTCTTTCCAAAGATACTTGCTGAAGCTGAATCTCTTTAGCTTGTCCTACACCGCTGCTCTGGAGGCGGGTAACCTCATCCTGTAATCGTGTAATTTCAGAAGATTGGGATTCAGCGCTTGCTGCCTGCTCTTCAGCCTGCCGCTTATAGTTTGCTGCTTCGGCTTGAGCGGCGCCTATATTTTCACGCAACTCCTGCTTTTCCCGATTGAGTTCAGTAATTAATGCCTGCCCCTGCTTATACAGAAGGCCCTGCTCAGAAAGCTTCTGTTCCGCTAGCCCGAGCTGCTCCGCCAGTGAAGCCACCTGCCCCTTAAGTTGCTCACTGGAAGATCGAAACTGATCTCGCTCGTGCTGCCGGTCTGTAGCTGTTCGCTGCTGGAAGTGCTCAAAGTGCTCGCGCACATCGCGATTCTCCTGCTTCATCTCTTCAATTGAGGCCTTCTGCTCCTCAACTCGAACCGAGGCCTGCTCCAATTGAAACTCACTTTTTTCCAGTTCTGACTGAGCTTCACCCAGGGTAACTTTGAGGCGGCGCTTCTCACTTTCAGAAGCTGAAAGCTTCTGCTCCAGCTCGCGAATCAATGCGGTTTGCTTGCTACTGGTCTCTTGAGCTTCATTTAGTCTCTCTGTTATCTCCAGCTCTTTAGCTTCAAATTCCTGCTGAACCTGCTCCACTCTCTGGTCCGCATCCCCCTGGATACGCTGATGAAGCCCTTTCAGCGCCTCCACCAAATCTTTAGGTAAGCCGCTGACATCAATGCTGCTGGAACTCTCGCTTTTCCACCGCTTTAGAAGCGGCGCAATTGTACTTTTACTCCCTGTCCCCAGATGAGCGCGCACCCTATCAACTGTCGGCTCCTCGCCCCGGGCCTTAATCGCCTTTGCTGCCTCAAAAATGTCCAGATAGGTGACCCCTGTGCGCGCCATTAACCTTCCCTCAGATTATTTTGTACCAAATTACGTATTACGTAATAATACATAACATATAAAAATAAACCAATTCTTGAATTAACCTAACTAACCTTCGATAATGATTCTTATCGAAGGTTATAAAAGTAAGGGAATCCCCCTTTAACGTACCCTCAGTACAAATAGTGGTTTCCGGGTGACGCAGAATTCATGAGAAAATAGCCTATGGCTTCAACCAAAATCCAAGCTCAATCCCCGCTCGGTAGTACATCTAGCGGGGCTGGAGCACTTCTGACTGAGGGTGACATTCAGAAGTACCTGCGAGCAGCGACTTCAGACAGCACTCGCAAAGCCTATCGGTCTGCCATTCGCCAGTTCGAGAAATGGGGAGGCCGACTCCCCGTCGATAGCCATTCACTGGTTAGCTATCTATTGAGTCGAGCCGAGCAATTGAACCCGCGCACCCTGGATTTGCACCTAACCGCCATAGGCCAGTGGCACCTTTATCAAGGCATTGCCAACCCAGTCGCTGAACCACTGGTACAGAAAACCATGCGCGGCATTCGCCGCACCCACGGAAAACCCAAGCAAAAAGCCAAGGCGCTGAGCCTCGAACACATTGCCACCCTCACCCGACAGTTGCGCTCTCAACCAGATTCCAAGAAGAAGACCCGTGACTTGGCATTGGTGCTGGTAGGTTTCTTCGGTGCCTTCCGGCGTAGTGAGTTGGTGGCGATCCAGGTTGAAGACCTGATATGGGAGGAGGAAGGCTTGATCATTCGCCTGCCCAAATCAAAAACGGATCAAAGTGGTCAGGGTATGATGCGCGCCCTTCCCTACGGCACCCCTGAAATCTGTCCCGCACGAGCACTTAAGTCCTGGCTGGATGTTAGTGGCATTAGAGCTGGGCCTGTATTTCGGTCAGTCAATCGCTGGGATACGGTGCAAAGTCGACAGCTAAACCCCACAGCTATCAACGATCTACTGAAAAATCTCGGGGAAGCCTGCGGTTTTGACTTTGTTGCCGAACTCAGCAGCCACAGCTTTCGCCGAGGCCTGTCTACTTCTGCTGCGCGAGAAAAAGTTGGCTTTGAGCTAATCAAGAAGCAAGGTGGCTGGAAGAGTGACGCCACTGTCTGGGAGTATATTGAGGAGGGGCAACAGTTTACCGACAACGCCTCAGCTATCTTGATGAAGAAGATGTCGGAACTATTATCTTAAGAAGTTGTTATTGACCTGCTGGCAAGTCCCGCCTTTCAGGCGGGCGGTATATGTGCGGAAGTAATCAGCCTGGGGGCTTGTTACGGCACAAACTTAACAAGTGTGTGATTTTCGCCTTCAAGTTCATTTTCTATGATGCTGGAAATTACCTCCCAATCTCCACCGGCAAGCCCCGCACCTATTAGAGGATACCCAATCCTCTTCCCCGGAAAATCTTTCTTAACTTTGGTGAATACACTGCGTATAGCCTCATAATCCGCCATTACCCCTTTCCTCTCCAGTGAAACTGAGTGTAAGCATTGACGACCGTAAAGCTGGCCTCTAACTGTGATATGTAAGCACTTGAATACGTACCCAGCTTAAATCGTGAGCCTTTTTCTGTACCCAAGTCCGCCTTGTAGGCTTCAGGGAAAAGCTTCTTAATAGTTAAGGCTATCCCCTTTCCCATTTGGCACTAGCAATTGCACCCATGAACAATGACATCAAAATGGCCCTCAAGTGCCATTTTGATTAAATCACCTTCTACTACATTCATCCTCGACCTCCAGAAATCCAAAACGCCTTAGCAGTCTTCAACGCGTATACAGTGGAACGAAAGGCAAACGCTCTAGCGCAGTTTCAACTTTCTTGATTGATTAACAACTCTCAACTAATTGACACTAGATCAATATAATATGCACCAAGCTGCCCTGAGCTGAGCCACACTGAAAAGCCTTATCTAATTTGTTGTTGCTAAAAATAACTATTGATAACTTAACATAGAAGTTATCGCTACGAAGAATTTAAGTATGAGTAAAGAGGAAACATGAGCGGACCCGCAAAATTTGGTGTCGTTGTATACGCAAATGATATCAATGAATTGTCAAAATTCTATATAAATATGTTCAGCTTGTCTGTACTTCATAAAACAAACGAACTGGTTAGTTTGGGCGGAGAGGGTTTCAATATTGTTGTGCATACTCCCCCTATTGAACTTCCCGAAGAAAATTTTAATACAGTCAAAGTATTTATAGCAGTACAAAGCCTTACAAAGGCACGGCACCAAGCAATAGAGTTAGGTGGCAAATCCCTTGACGGAGAGTGGTCAAATCCAATATTCAAAGCCTGCAATATAGCTGACCCTGAAGGCAATCATATTCAGCTTCGGGAGTTCACTAATAGTACGACTAATAAATAGATCCCCCTACCCGTTTGCGGCGCCTATAGGCGTCGCCACCATCTTATCTCCCGTTTACAGTTGCAATAAAAGAGGCTCTTGTTTATTAGTATTGATTGGATCGGTAGCCTATTTATCACCCTTACAGCTAGATTTTTTCATCAGTTTACACTAGTAGATATCGGCGACTAGCCGATCAACTTAAGTACATATGGAGAGCCAAGTCAGTTCATTACCTGAATTGCTCTAAAGTAATTTAGTTTTTAGATCTAGTCGGATGTGTCTTAGGTAGTTTTTTGGCAATGTCACTTGCTTCAGGCGAGCAGGCAGGGTGCCCCCAACCACCAGCGCTAACACCACCCACAATGTCATTGGCGATGTTATCGTCCTTGCTAGGACTCACCCCTTCAGGTATGTAGTCCATCTTGAGCATATGACGAACTTTCCACGCAACATTATGGTCCGCACATGAACTATCACCACTTACCCCAACTGCTCCAAGAAGCTTGCCGTCGTCTTTGTACAGCGCTAAACCACCACCAAAAACATTAACGCCTCCAATTTTCTCACCAATCATTGGGTCGTGTTCTGTACCAATATCATTGGGTAGCCCGCCATAAGCAACATTGGTATCAACTGGATTGCTATGTTGTAAACTATACAAACTTCCACCAGGCTGAACAGCTGTAAAAAGGTTTGCTGTCGATAAGGGTAGGCCTGGCAGACTGAAAGCATTTGCTGTATTTGCTTTTTGCGCTGAAATGACGCGGCTACCGGGCCATTGGTCGCCTCTATCTTCGCCGGAAAATACAACAGCTCTAACAATTCCATCTCTATCAACTACCGTTGCCCACATATTTAAGCTAAAACCGCCATTCTGTTCTTTTACGACATCTTTTAGCACCGCCTTAAGTTCGGAATATTTTGGTAACTCCATTGAATTAACCTGCATAATCTATATCTTCATTTCTTGCTGAGAGTGATGGGCCGTTGATAATACTAGGTTAGATTAATATAGAATCAATTATGCCCTTGGGTTTTAGCTATATTTTTAACACTCCTAATAAATGTCTTTAATGGTTGGCTAGAGTAGGCATGAAAAATCGCACTAGGTCGCCTTTCGCAAAGGTATCGACGATACCGCCTTAATAGAATTACGATCTTTAGCTAATTTGCTGAATTGTTTAGTTGTGGTAATGACATCGTATCCCCGGCAGTATCATTAGGCCCAAGCACTTATTGCTTGATATGGGTCTCATTGAAGATTGATTCCCAGTCCTGATCAAAGGTCTCGGGTATTGACGAGGAAGTCCTCCGAAAGAACAACACACCAACATGAGCTTCATGACCCTTCTTAGCGGTACTATCAGCAGTAACCTCCTCGATAAAACCTCGCATAGTGCCACTGCCATCGAGGGTCAAATTTGTAACGCTCTCATCGGACACATCAACAGCTACCACTTGAATTCTATTGCCACTCTTCATATAGGCAAAGATGCCGATATCTTTAGCTATAGTGGTCTCATTCACCTTCTCTTCAACTGCAGTTAGTTGGTGTTTAACATCCGGCTTCTTCGTTACCTCAAGATAGCGACCACCACCACCCACCCCTGTTTGCTTGAGAACTTTAAAAGTTCGGCAAATCTGCTCCTTTTCTAAGGTAAAGGCGTCTGGACTGTGCTCGTAAAAAATAAACGACTCACCTTCAATTGCACACCAGACTCCTTCCAAGGAATCTTTAGCTTCCGATTGGGCATTGGCGTGAGTAGCAACAAGAGTCAGAAGCACTGAGGGAAACAGGAGTAATAGCTGATTGATTATTTTCATGGTGACTTCCAAGATAGTAGTCAGTCAAATATAGGCGCAGCTTTACGGTTAGATAATCCCGGGGCAAGCCGAATCACGCCAATAGTAACGCTCCCTAGCGGACCCTGGATGGATAAGTCGAAGCCTGATCCCCGTAAGTTATATGGACTAACACCGTGTCGCAGATCTATTTGGGTAAAGTTCAACGTATCCTCGTTGAAATCACGGGATTAGAACTCAGGCTATTATCTAAATTGTGGCAAGGAGGCCTTAAATGACGAAGCTAAATCAGAAACAAATTGAAGACTGCAAGTCTAGCAAGTCGGACTTCTCCGACCTCAAGGCGCTATTCCTCAACTGCACTCTAAAGCCTACGCCTGAACTCTCCCATACAGACGGTCTAATTCGCATATCCAGGGAAATCATGGAGCGCAACAAAGTCTCAGTTGAGGTTTTACGCCCTGTTGATCACGACATCGCTTTTGGTGTTTACCCGGATATGACGGAGCATGGCTGGGACACTGATGAGTGGCCACTGCTCTATCGCCGGGTTGAAGACGCAGATATCCTGGTTATAACCACGCCGATCTGGTTGGGAGAGAAATCCTCTATCTGCACCCAAACTATAGAAAGGCTCTATGCGAACTCAGCTGACCTGAACTCTAAAGGCCAGTACGCATACTACGGCCGGGTGGGCGGTTGCCTTATCACCGGCAATGAAGATGGCGCAAAGCACTGCGCCATGAATATTCTCTACTCTCTGCAACACCTTGGCTATATTATCCCTCCCCAGGCAGATGCGGCATGGGTGGGAGAAGCTGGCCCCGGCCCCTCGTATCTTGACCCCGGTTCCGGTGGTCCACAAAACGACTTTACCAATCGCAACACCACTTTTATGACTTGGAATCTGATGCATATGGCGCGAATGATAAAAGAAGCTGGGGGCATTCCCGCCCATGGCAACCAGCGCTCCGCCTGGGATGCCGGCTGTAAGCCCGACTTCCCTAACCCTGATTATCGATAGAAACATCCTGCATTTTTAACTTTATAGAGCTAAGCAGCCTAAATTTGTTGCTGTTTGGCCAAGTCTATCCGTATTTACAAAATCCTATTTACAAGGTGTAGCACCAGGGATAAATTCCCGCCTTCTTTGCTCCCATTAACACCCACCTGACCGGCATAGCACTCTTACCTCCATAAAGGGGTGCTAGGCGTTGCCATATGAATTGGTGGTCCAGTAATTCCTGTGAGGTCCCTGTCCCGAATGAAACCAGAGTTCTTAGCGCATATCCTGGATAGCAAATTATTTATCACTATATGCCTGATCTCAGTAGTGATGTTATTACGTGGTCTGCTCACGCTAGTAATAGCACGAAGTAGTTGGCAAAAAGCGGATAAGCGCCGCCGTATAAATACCGTACATAACCTTGGCAACTTGTTGTTGGTTGTTGGCCTGATGGCAATTTGGGTAAGCGAACTCCGGGACTTTGCCCTATCCATTGCCGCTTTCTCTGTGGCAATTGTATTGGCACTTAGAGAGGGGGTGCAGTGCCTCGTTGGTGGCTTGTATCAGGCAAACATGCGCTCGTTTACTGTGGGAGACTGGATTAAAGTCGGCAATCAATTTGGTGAAGTCACCGATAGTGACTGGCTAAGCACCACCCTTTTGGAAATCGATCCGCACGGTTTGGGCAATGGCTATACAGGAACAACTCTGTATATCCCTAACAATGCCTTCTTTACCCAACCGGTAAAGAACCTGAACTTTATGCGCCGGTATATCGAGCATACCTTTTCGATTACCCGGGAAAGCAAAGGAATGAATCCATTTGAGGCCAAGAAGTTTATCTCTGAGCGACTTAAAGAACACTGCGAGTCCTTCCGTGAAGTTGCCGAACGCTACTGCAACCTGATTGAGAATCGCATGGGCGTTGAGCTGTCGGGGCCTGATGCCAAAGTCTGTATCACAACGAATGAACTTGGCCACGATGTAACCACGGTAACCGTCTTTTGCCCCCGAGAGGAAGCCACCAATATCGAACAGCTGGTGACTGAAGACTTCTATAACTTTTGGTTCGAGAAGACCAGGGATGTAGAGTCTAAAGCTTAACGCAGTCGTATTAAAAGGTATCGCCGATTGAAGCCGCTAGCAGTTCTGCATTGCTAGCGGCTACTTTATAAATTTGCCGTTAACTTTCCCCATCGACCCGGAAGTTGGCAACCTCCCAGGCGCGCTCACGGATAACCCGGGCATTATCTTCAAGGTTGGAGGTGCCTGTAGGGTCTCCATCTATTGTGATATCCGGGTTGGACCACTGCTGAATTCTGGGGCCGCCTCGATCCGACGGGCAATTGTAGGCCATCACACTCCTCCAAGTTGAAGGGGTGGTATTGCAGTAGCCGTGGCCATATTCAAACGGCTCCATATTCGAATCACTGTAGATAATATGTCGGGCTCCCAGTAGGTGGCCAATTTCATGGGCAAAGCTGAAGTACCCCGTTGCGCACCCTTCCCTTGCGAAAGCAAAGGCTGTTGATTCCGATGCGTAGATCGTCTTAGCCAGTCCACATGATCCGCTGTACAAATCATTGCCGGTTAAAACAATCATTACATCTGCACTATACAAGTCTCTAAGTTCGTATAGTTCTTTAGTTTCTGGATATGCGTCATTCGAAAAGTACTCGCGGTCCACATAGAAGCTACCGCTTTCTGCATAGCTGGTTCTATAAGCGTGAACAATTTCTACCGAGGTATTGACTTCACTATTGGCAAATGAAACATTGGTTTCCTCTTCCAATAAATCCATGTAGGCGGGTACATCACCGGCGTCTGCCTCAAAGGCATCGGTATAAGCAACTATAACGGTTATTTTTCCACCAGAGTCAGTAGTCGCAATTCCTGAGGTTGTGTTTAGCGCACCAACCTTGGAAGTAAAATCCATTTCTTCAAAGTAGTTACTATCATGGTCGACAAGTGAATTGTCTGGAACCTCAGCGATTGTAACCGCACCGTTTCCGGCAGGTCTCACTTTGTAGAGCCTACCTTCAGATTGTATTGAGCCAACAATTCTACCGTTGTTCTCGGCTAAGGTGATAAACCCTTTTCCATCCTCAGAAAATGCAGATAGTGAAGCCCTATTTTTTGTTGAGCGAATATTTTGCAAGGTAAACCGTTGCTTGCCGAACTCACTGGGAACCTCAAGGGTACTACCGGGCTTCAAGCTAAAAATCTTATTATTTAAACTTTTTTTAGTTTTATGTGAGATTATATTTGATCTACTTTTACTCATGGAAGCTTCAAAAACAACATGCACATTTTCTTCTGAATGAGCGCCAAATGTAGAAAATAGCAACACGAAAGGCGCAAGAATTTTAAAACTTTTCACAGACATACTCCCTGTATCTGCTTCTCGGAAAATCAATTTAGAAAGATCCGCACTAAAGATAAAAATAAATCTATTAATGCAGCCTTTAAAAGACTGAATAGAAATACTTATTGAAATCCACAGTGCGCGGCTACTCTATATGATTCTTAACTAAAAAAATATTCTTACGCCTACCGATAATTTAATTTCGCAAATTTTTGACAAGTTACTATCTGAAGAGCAGATAACTTTTTGGAAAATTAAATTCAAATGAAAGCTTAATCACAATCCTTTAAATGGAAACTGAAAATATTTTACTTAGCCACTCAATAAATGCCCTAACCCTGGGAGATAAAAAGCGATTCTGGGTGAACACAACCGATACCGGCTCGCTGGGCGGGCGAAAATTGGGCAATATTTCAACTAAATTTCCTGCATCCAACTCTTTTTCTACATGAAACTTTGGAAACTGAGCTAATCCGAGCCCCCGCTTAACGCCATCTAAGTAACTCTCTGTCCCAGTTACCGTCAATTGCGCCGGAACTTGCAACGTCTCTACCCTATCGCCAAGACAAAAAGAGAGCGGCGTAGACTTCCCAGTCGTTATAGAACGAAGCGCTACAACACGGTGACCATTCAGTTGTTCCAAAGAGCTTGGGTGGCCGTAGTGTTCCAGGTATTGCGGCGATGCGCATGTAAGCCGTTCCAGCATGGTTAAACGCCTGGCAATCAGCTCACTATCTGCCAAGTGTCCATAGCGAATAGCACAGTCGACCCCTTCTTGGACTAAGTCCACCCATCGATCCCCCTCACTCATTACCAAAGAAATGTCAGGAAACTGGGCAAAAAATTGGGGGAGTTGCGGCATAACAAAATGACGGGCAATAGTCCCTTGTACATCTACCCGCACCTCACCGCCTGGCAATAAACCTGTAAATGCCCCTTCTGCTTCCTCTACGTCCGCAAGTATTGAAATACAGCGCTGATAATACAGTTCCCCATCCAGTGTTGCCCTGACCTTGCGAGTCGATCGCTGCAACAACCTGACTCCCAGCCGCTTCTCCAGCCGGTTGATGACCTGAGTCGATGTCGACCTCGGAATACCAAGATCAGTAGAAGCGGCTGTAAAACTGCCCCGCTCCACAATCCGCACGTACAAGCGCATCGCATCCAGCTTATCCATATCGCCCTATTGTTTGTTTATTTGGAACAATAGATTCCATTTTAGCCGGATTATCTACATGAATAACACGAATAGTATGGAAATACAGCCAAATCAGGGAGCTGCAAGGGCGGCTCCAGTAATCACTACGGAGATCATTATGGAGAAAGTGGCACTGGTAACAGGAGCTTCCCGTGGCATAGGCGCGGCGATCGCCTCTCGCCTGGCAAAGGATGGCTTTACCATTCTGGTGAACTTTGAAAGTAATATTTCAGCTGCCGAAAAGTTGGTAAACCGCATTGAAACCGAGGGTGGCAAGGCGGTTACTGCCCAAGCCGATATCAGTGATCAACAGGCGGTTTCGCGCCTATTCAACTCGGCAGAAGTCACTTTTGGCGGAATCAATAGTGTCATCAATAATGCGGGCATTATGAAGCTAGCCCCTCTGGCAGAATGTGAAGAAGATGATTTCGATCGTCAGGTAGCTGTAAACCTTAAGGGCACCTTCAATGTCATGCGTGAAGCCACCGCAAGGCTTCAAGAAGGCGGCCGCATTATCAACTTATCCTCGAGTGTCGTCGACTTGTGTATGCCGAATTACAGCGTATATGCGGCGACCAAAGCAGCTGTTGAAGCTCTGACCCAGGTAGTCGCCAAGGAAATGCGGGAGAGAGATATCACTGTGAATGCCGTCGCCCCAGGGCCCACCGCTACCGAGCTATTCCTGTCGGGGAAGACCGATGAAATGGTGAATACTCTTGCCAAAATGTCGCCACTTGAGCGCTTGGGCAGGCCTGAAGATATTGCAAATACCATTGCCTTTTTAGTCAGTGAGCAAGGTGGCTGGATCAATGGACAGGTCATACGAGCCAATGGTGGACTTGTCTAGCCTCACAAGCAATCACCCTTCTATTTAACATTCCTCAGCTAAGCGTTATGCGAGCTGGGATGATTTAGGACTAAAAAGCCAATGACCGCTCAATCACCGGTACTATGGGGTAAATACATCAGGGACACCCTTATCGCTGCGACCGTAGCCAGTGCAGCAGCATTTACTTGCTATATGCTAGAACTTCCTCCCTGGGCCATGTTTGTTGGATGGGTTGCTTTCTTTACCCAACCAAATTCTGCCTCAAGTGCAATCTCCAGCGGGGTTTGTATTGCTCTAGGGATATTGATGGGAATGACAGCAGCTATAGTCAATACCCTTTTGCAGCCAGTGGTAGGCGGCATTGCCTTTGTAGTTACAGTTTTCTCCGTTGCATTTGTGGTGGTATCGCTAAGAGGACTGCCACTTGTAGGTAATATCATTGCCTGGTTTTTAGGGTTAATCGCTGGCTATTGCTGCTCCTACCTACAATCTCTTGCTGGAGAAACTAAAGCTAGTTGATAGTCAGGGAGTCTCGGCATAATTCAGCATTATCCCTGAGGGCCTTAAGAGGCTCCCTGATTAGAACTAATCCCAACATATATTCAAAACTAGATAAATTGAGCGCTAAGTCATACCCTCTCTCAATTCACACCGCAGATATCCAGTATCTTATTCATTAGATCATTATTTCTACTGCTTAACATACGCGATACAGTATAGTGGTTTTTATTTTTCAAAAGTATATATTCGCACGGGCTTTTCGTTTGCTGTAGCTTCCCACAGTATCTTTTTGACTGATCAATAAATTCCGCAGTCTCATCATCACCTACTGCAACAATCGTTTTGGTGAAACATCTAATATCGCCAAAAATGGGACTCAAATTAGTAACGTCATCTTCTGATAAACGCAGAGATTCATTGAGATAAGATTGCCTCATCTTTGTTAAATCATAGAGCCCGCTTAACATAATAGCGCCGCTAATAGAGCTACGGACTTCAGGTGTCCACTCAAATTCTAAAATTTTAGCGACAAGAAAGGCCCCAACAGAGTGACCACAGACCACTATATTACTGGGGTTGCCATTCCAGCGATCAATATTCTTATATATCCATAAGAATGCCTTTATATTTTGCTCATTAATTTCTTTAACACTGACGGCGGGCGCCAAATCATAGTTGACCAAAGCAACTGTACACCCGGCCTCTACAAAGGGCTTGGCAATGTACCGGTATTGCTTTTTATCTAGCGCCCGGAAATACCCACCGTGGATGAACACAAAAACCGGTGCATTAGGAGATTTAGCAGGGAATATATCAACCTTTTCACCGGGGCTATCTCCGTAGCTGATATCCAGTGAGTTTCTCAGGGTTTGCGTGGCCAAATAGCTTTGTAGCTCATTGATTAGCAGATGGACTCTACCAAATGGGTGCCGCTTGCGCAGATTAAACTGATCATCATACTCACTCATTCTATGTTTCGACTCCGCAAGTGCTGGCATAAACTGCCTATTTTACACTAAAGGTTCTTTCTAGAGCCTAAGGAGCCTCCAAACAACCCCGTAACTCCCCTGGCTTGTGTGGCGGGCCTATTTAGCACAGAAAGCATCCTACAAAGGAAGAGACCCTATAATAATAAACACCTGTAGAGGCCTAAATATGTGTCAATTATTTCAACAACTCAGATATTGCGGATAAATGGTAGAAAGCCATCTCAATTTTGCTAGCCCAAACAGAGAAATACAGTTTCTTCCAAACATTCTGATCTATATATAACGCCTATAGTTAAACTTTTAGTTTTATCCTACAAATTTTGAACTACAGATCCGCAGAGGACCAAAAGAATGTTAAAGCGTTTAACCGTGTTTATTCTAAGCCTCGTTATATTGTGCGGCGTACCCTTCGTATCATCTCAAGAAAACCCAAAACCTTTTGTTTTCACTGCCATTCCAGACCAGGACCCGGAGCGCTTACAAAAACGCTTTGGCAAAGTTGCAAAGTATTTGTCCGACGCGCTTGGGGTTGAAGTTAAGTACTTACCGGTGAAGTCCTACAGCGATACGGTTGAAGCCTTTAAAAATAACAAGGTCCAATTGGCCTGGTTTGGCGGATTTACCGGGGTGCAAGCCCGTATTGCAGAGCCTGGCGCTAAGGCCATTGCCCAGGGAGAAGGAGATCAAAAATTCACCTCCTATTTTATTGCGAATAAAAGTACTGAACTCACTCCCTCAAAAGACTTCCCCCGTGGTATTGAAGGTATGACATTTACTTTTGGCTCAGAGCACTCCACTTCTGGACGTCTAATGCCGGAATACTTTATTCGAAAAGCGTTTGGTAAGCCCCCTGCCGAGGTGTTCAGCCGTGTGGGCTTTGGAGGTGACCACTCCAATACCCTGGATCTTGTGCAATCTGGGAAGTATCAGGTTGGCGCCCTAAATCACAAGGTGTGGGAAAATGAAAAGAAAGCCGGCAAAGTGGATGAAAGCAAGGTGCAAGTAATCTGGAAAACCCCAGGATACCCAGATTACAACTGGACAATTCGTGGGGATGTCGATGAAACCTGGGGCAACGGCTTCTTAGACAAGGTCCAGCAGGCGATTTTGAATATGCGGGACCCTAAACTACTTGCCGCATTTCCCCGCAAAGGGTTTATCAAAGCCGACAACTCAATGTACCAGCCAATCGTCGAGACCGCTCACGAAATTAGCTTGTTGAATAATGAGTAAGCGAGCTGTTGGCCCTGCCGACCGACCTGGTTCTTACTTAAGAACTCTCCGGGGAAGACAGATCCTGCAAACGCTCCCTGATAATAGTTGCCAATCTCAGTGCGCCGGGGCCGATATCATCCCGGTTAGGAAAGATCAGATACATAGGGACCTCTCTTTTACCTCCTCCTTCAAGGGGCAACGGTTTAAGACTTCCCTCAATAAGCTCATTAAGAATTTTATCTTCCGGTAACCAAGAGAAACCGTACCCCTGACAGGCGGCTCTGATCAAAGAAGACATGCTGCTTAGCGTCCATCGCTTAGCGACGTCAACCGTAAGCGTTTTACTTCCGCGCTGGGGGTTAGTATCCCGAACCACCAAATGCCGGTGATTACGGAGATCTTTCATTGTCAACGGGCGATCCAACTTATGTAGGGGATGGCTGGGGTGCGCCACGGGAACAAGCCGGGCAGGAGCCGGTAGTAACTCACCGTTGTAGCCCTGGGGGATTCTAGGACTGATCGCAAAATCGACCCGCCCTTCATTTAAAGCCTCCAAAGCACCACTGATCACCATTTCATGGACTTCAATACGGGTCTGGGGGCTCTCTTCACCAAATAGCGCAAGGCAGTCCAGTAGCAACCATATTGGGAATAGCACCTCTACAGAAATCGCAATCTGGGACTCCCACCCAGCAGACGCCCGGCCAGCGGCCTGCTCTATTGCAGAGGCATCCTCCAGCAATTGCTTTGCATGCCGGTAAAGCATCTCACCTGCGGGAGTCAGAATCGCCTTGCGCCCACTAATAGTGAAAACCGCTACAGCCAGTAGTGATTCCAACTTCTGCACTGAATAGCTTACCGAGGACTGACTCTTGTGCAGAAGCTCGGCGGCCTTTGCATACCCTCCCCCTTCAACTACCGCTATCAAGCAACGCCACTGCTCAAGAGTGATCTTTGGGTTTGCTAATTGTGTCAACTGTTGGCTCATGATCGAATTTTTAGATAGAAATAAGCAAATAATTCTAATTTTTAATCAATTTAATGAATGTTTCAATAGCTTCATACAAAGTTAGTTACGAGGAAGCAGTCATGGCAAAGGTACTCAACATTAAGTCCAGCCTCTTTCAAGAGAACGGCCAGTCATCTCAACTTACGGACAATTTCATAGCGAGCTGGAAGGCTAATAACCCGGATGATGAAATCATCCATCGTGACTTGGTATCCGAGCCTGTACCTCATCTGAGCCTGGAGCACTTTCAAGCCCACAACACGCCAGCTGATAGCCGTTCAAACAAGCAAAGTGAAATTGCAGAACTTTCGGACAAGCTGATAGAGGAGATATCATCGGCAGATCTGCTGGTGCTAGGTATCCCGATGTATAACTTCAACGTCCCGTCTAATTTGCACACCTACTTCGACTTTATTGCACGTGCCGGGGTAACATTCCGATATACCGAAAACGGCCCTGAGGGCTTATTAAGGAACAAAAAGGCCATCATCTTCATTTCACGGGGTGGTGTTTATGGTGACGATCATCCCCAAAGTAATTACCTTCGACAGTTCTTGGGGTTTATTGGTATTACTGATGTGGAGTTTGTCTATGCTGAAGGCTTGGCAATGGGAAATGAAGCAAAAGAGAAGGCGTTAGCAGCTGCAAAGAAGCGTATTGCTGAAATTGTGTGAAATAATGGATTTACGAAACATTTAATACGTGGCTTTTGGGGGGAGTATCCGCTCCTCCTGCCACAATCAGGCCAAATAGGCAGTCAGTTAAAATATACATTGCCCGACTAGCAAAACTAGAGATCTTAATAAAAATCTCGGCAAGTGTATTTATTTATAGATAGCTACACCCTGATAGCAATGCGATCACTCATAACATATGAAGCGATAAGCAAGCATATTCAACCTACCCCAGCACTAGTATTCATATGAATCTGTCAACGGTACTATTAGAAACAGTGGACATTTAATGAACAAGTGGAAAGCAACTATCTCGAAACGCCCCAAAGCGTCAATCTCCCTCGGTTCTGAATAGGGACTCTAAGTCTGAGGCGGTTAACATGAAAAGAATGTTTGTCATTGATATGTAGTAAAAAGACTATTGCTTAGCTGTTCACCGCATCATCCATATACTTCACTGACTCTCCAATAGAAATAGAGAACACGCCAGCATTGCCATTAATATATTCACGTTTCCATGAATTATAGCCGTCCTCATAATCAGGTATCTCACACTCCCCCATTAGTTCAGATATGCTTGCCCCTAGCGCCTCAATTGAAAACGGCATATGGGTAATTTCCTCAATGACCTCTCCACTATTAGGGTTATTAATTTTAATGCCTGAAATCTGAACATGTACCACCATTGAATCGTCCTTAGACTCTTCAATTTTTAATATGATAGCCCGCGAATCTTCCTCGCCCTCTCGATTATCATATTTCCACACTTGACCTTCTTTAACTTTTAAATCCATCCCGACTCTTCACCTTAAATTAGCTGTTAATAACATTTATGCAATATCGGTGCTTCCTCGCATGCTCCATAGACGTAATAGTCTATGAACGTCCATATCAGGCTTCTATACTGCGCTCTATCTAGCTTAGAAGTGAGGTTCAATCACGTATGGATAGCTACTCACCTTGCCAGGGATTAGCATTTTGACTCCAAACACTATTCGGCTTCTTGATTTAAATCATTGCTGATGTTTCATTACTTCAGCGAATAATTTAAAACAATGACTTCTTGGCGGTGCTGGAACTAAAAGAGGTTCACTTTGTATCTTGAGACTCGCAGCAGCACCCTATTCAGGGATTTTGTGGTCAACGGGGGGCCATAAAGCAAAAAGCCAGGCCCTTTAACCTGGCCTGGCTTTATTTACTTTATAGTTAAAGCTCTGTTAAAGCGCTTCGGCCGCTTCTGCTCTCTCGTTCTTTTCCGACGAGATACCTTGTTTAGCCAGCTCCACTTCCTGCTTATGGACTCTCTTGCCAAACAATCGCTGCACCACAACAAAGAACAGTGGGATAAAGAAGATTCCCAGTAGAGTTCCAACAATCATGCCGCCGAACACACCGGTACCGATTGCCCGTTGGGCACCTGAGCCAGCTCCGGTTGCTATGGCTAAGGGCAACACCCCCAAACCAAAAGCGAGAGATGTCATTAAGATCGGGCGTAACCTGTCCCGTACAGCTCGCATCGTGGCATCTACCAACTCCATACCGTCTTCCAGGTTCTGTTTGGCAAACTCCACAATCAGGATGGCATTTTTACTGGTTAGCCCCACTGTTGTCAGCATCGCGACTTGAAAGTAAATGTCGCGTTCCATACCCCTTAGGCTATTTGCAAGTACCGCACCCAGGATTCCCAGCGGAGCCATCAATAGTACTGCCGTCGGTACTGTCCAGCTTTCATAGAGAGCAGCCAAACACAAGAACACGATCAAAAGGGACAAGGTATACAGCAATGGGGTTTGTGCTCCAGCAGAGCGCTCTTGATATGAGAGACCACTCCACTCCATACCAAAACCAGCGGGTAGCTGCGCCACTAGGCGCTCAACCTCTTCCATTGCTTCACCAGAGCTGACTCCGGCTGCAGCCTGCCCATTAACCTGCATTGAGGGAACGCCGTTATAGCGCTCCAAGCGGGGGGAACCGTATTCCCAGCCAAAACTGGCAAAGGATGATAGCGGTACCATATCGCCTTTATCGTTACGCACTGACCACAATTGGAAGTCTTCCGGGACCATCCTAAAGGGAGCATCAGCCTGCATATACACGCGTTTTACCCGCCCGCGATCGATAAAGTCATCAATATATGAACCGCCCCATGCTGTACTCAAAGCGCTGTTAATATCGTCGATAGACAAGCCAAGCGCTGCTGCTTTCGCATTATCAATTTTCACACGAAATTGCGGAGTATCCTCCTGGCCATTGGGGCGAACATTCGCCAGAAGTTCACTTTGTCCGGCCATTCCCAGAAACTGGTTCCTGGCTGCAGTTAATGCCTCATGGCCCAAACTGCCATTATCCTGAAGGTAGAAGTTGAAACCACCAGAAGAACCCAACTCAGGGAGTGGCGGAGGTGCAAAAGCGAAAGCCATCGCATCTTTAATTTGCATCAGGGCGCCCATCGCGCGCATAGCGACCGAAACGGTGCTTTGCGTTTCCTCTTCCCGCTGGGACCAATCTTCCATATTGACGAAAACAATACCGGTATTCTGTCCGCTACCGGCAAAACTAAAGCCTTGCACGGAATATACAGACTTAACGGTGCCCTGTTCGTTATCCAGAAATTGGTCTTCCACTTTCTTTATGGAGCCCATAGTACGCTCCTGGGTTGCGCCCACCGGCGCCTGCACCATAGAAAAGAGCACGCCTTGGTCCTCATCCGGCAGGAAAGAGCTCGGTAGACGCAGAAACAGAAAGGCCATTGCGGCGGAGAGCACTGCAAACAACAACAGAAATCGGCCGCTGCGTTTAAGAATACCTTGTACCCCGGTCTGGTAACGCTGACTACCCTTTTCAAAGTTTCGGTTGAACCAACCAAAAAATCCTTTTTCTCCGTGACTCTCACCCTTAGAAATCGGTTTGAGCAAGGTTGCACACAGCGCTGGTGTCAAGATAATCGCCACCAACACTGACAGCGTCATAGCTGCAACAATGGTAGCGGAGAACTGACGATAGATCACACCGGTAGCACCATCCATAAATGCCATAGGTACAAACACTGCCGATAGCACCACGCCAATTCCGATCAGAGCCGCAGTAATCTGCCGCATCGACTTCTTGGTAGCCTCTTTCGGTGATAGCCCTTCCTCCTGCATCACGCGCTCGACATTCTCCACTACTACGATGGCGTCATCTACGAGGAGGCCGATAGCAAGCACCATGGCAAACATGGTGAGCATATTCACCGAAAAGCCCAGCGCAGCCAGTACGGCAAAAGTGCCCATCAACACTACTGGCACTGCAATCGTTGGGATTAAAGTGGCGCGGAAATTCTGGAGGAATAAGTACATCACCAGGAATACCAACACGATCGCCTCAATCAAGGTACTGATAACCCCCTTAATCGAGACCTCGACAAATGGCGTCGTATCAAATGGAACTACCGAAGTGAGGCCACGCGGGAAGTAAACTTCCAGCTCCTTCAGCTTGGACTTTACTGCATCCGCAGTTTCTAAAGCATTAGCCCCGGTCGCCAAGCTAATAGCGATACCTGAAGCGGGCTGACGGTTATAGCGGGAAATGAACTCATAGCTCTCAGCTCCCAGCTCAACACGGGCAATATCTCCAAGCCGAAGCAGAGAACCGTCCCCATTGGCTCGGACGATAATATCTCTGAACTGCTCAGGGGTTTGCAAGCGTCCCTGGGAAGTAATCGCTGCATTCAACTGCTGTCCCGGGATTGCTGGCGCAGCGCCAAGGCTCCCCACTGTAACCTGAGCATTTTGCGCTCGTACTGTGTCAGCGATATCACTAGGCGCGAGGCCATAAGTGTTGAGCTTATTGGGATCAAGCCAAATCCGCATGGCGTACTTGGAGCCAAACACTCGAACATTACCGACTCCCGGTACTCGACTTATCGGGTCAACGATGGCCGAGTTGATATAGTCTGCAATGTCATTGCGATTCATGCTGCCGTCTTCAGAAACAAAACCGGCAACCATCATGAAGCCGCCCCGAGACTTACTAACATTCACACCTTGCAGCTGAACTTCCTGGGGTAACAGCGGCATTGCCAGTTGTACTTTGTTTTGTACCTGGACCTGGGCCGTGTCTGGATCAGTTCCATTCTCGAAGGTCAGTGAAATGGAAACGCCGCCATTAGACTGACTGGTGGCAGACATATAAAGGAGGCCATCCAGCCCCTTCATATTACGCTCAAGAATTTGGGTCACCGAGTCCTCAACCACCTTGGCTGAAGCCCCTGGATAATTTGCTTCAATATTCACCGATGGAGGGGCAATATCCGGGTAGCGCTCTACTGCTAACTTGCCGATGGATAGTACACCTGCCAGCATCGTGATAATTGCCAGCACCCAGGCAAAGATGGGCCGATTGATAAAAAAACTTGCCATAACCCCTACCCTTAAGACCCCTGCTGTGCAGGCGCTTCGCCAGCCTGTTGATCACCTTCAGCCGCCGGCAGCTGCTCATTTTCGCGCTCGCTGGCCTGTACCGGGGCTCCCGGGCGAATTTTCTGAAGCCCGGCGACTACGACCCGGTCCCCGGCCTCGAGCCCATCTTCCACTAGCCAGCGATTGCCAATCGTACGACTAACCCGCACAGATCGCTGGGCAACCACATTTTCCTCATTAACAACCATGGCTGAGGTATTGCCTTTAGGGTCCCGCGCAATTCCTTGCTGAGGTACCAGAATTGCGTCTTTACGGACACCACTACCGACAATTGCGCGTACATACATACCCGGCAACAGCATGGTATCCGGGTTTGGAACAACTACTCGCAACAACACACTGCCCGTTGAGGGGTTGACACTGGCTTCGGCAAACTCCAGCTTGCCCTGGTGTTCAAATTCGCTGCCATCTTCTAATAGGATTGTCACAGGTAGATGAGTGGCGTCGGCCAATGTGCCCGCTTGAAGCGCTCGGCGAAGGCTAACAAGCTCAGCTGCCGACTGGGTAACCTCAACATAGATCGGATCTAGTTGCTGCACAGTAGCCAAAGTTCCGGCTTGATTGGCCGTTACCAGAGCACCTTGAGTAACTGTAGATTTGCCAATTCGGCCTGTAATCGGAGAGGTGACCCTTGCATATTCCAACTGGATTTCCGCCCTGTGCAGCTCCGCCTGAGCTGCGGCTACATCGGCTCGGGCCTCCTGAAGATCGGCTTCCGCAGCATCATTTTCCTGCGTGCTAACAGCACCATTACCCACCAGGTTCGCAGTACGCTCGGCTTTGAGGCGAGCGATGTTCATAGCCGCCTTTGCGCCTTGAAAATTTGCTCTGGCACTATCGACGTCAGCACGATAAAGAGCGTCATCTAGCTGGTAAAGTGGCTGATTTGCACTAACTTGGCCACCTTCACGGAACAACTGGCGTTTTATGATGCCATTAACCTGCGGACGAACCTCAGCCACTTTAAAGGGGGAAGTCCGCCCCGGCAGCTCCCTGGTAAGAGTGACGGATTCCGGCTGAAGTGTGACTACGGTCACTTGGGGGGCCATTCCCGGTGGAGCCGAAGCTTCCTCGTTACACCCCGCCAACAATGCGGAAGCGACCAAAAGGCTGGTGAGAGCTCGGGCTTTTAACATGGTTACCTCTAAAAATGACTGCGCGGACAAAATATTGGCAGTTAGCGGAATTTTTAAGTGACAAGGAAATCTGAGTAAAGTAGCGTGGCATTTTATGAGTACGTAGGAAACAGGATCAACTGTTCATAATCGTGCAATTTTCATCTAACATGCACTTTCACCCAGTATATTCAAGGGTTTGCACATAAAACCCCTTTGCACACTTGCGGTTAAACGCTGCAAAAATGAGCCAGAGTGAAACTAATAATTGATTAAAGAAGCCGCTGTTCCTTATGACCAAACGCAGAGATGAGCAAATTTTGACCACCCGTGAGCGTATATTAAACGCCGCGCTCAATGTGTTTCATGAATATGGAGTGTGTCGCCCTTCCCTTTCCGAAGTCGCAAAGCTGGCTGGAGTTAGTTGCGGTGCTGTTGCCGACCACTTTCACAGCAAAACCGGTTTGCTGCTCGCTCTGACAGAACGCATGGTACTACCCGGCGAACAACTTTGTAATAACGCCGGCGAGCAACTCAACGCCAATCCCCTCGGTACACTGCGAACCCGCTGGGTGTGGCTGTTTCAGGAAATTGCTTGTAACCCAGAGTGGCAGCAGGTACTTGAGATTATCTTCCATCCCTGTGAAGAAAAGGTTACCGAGAACAATGAAGCCCACTTGCGTATGAAGCAAGGGCGCACCCGCGGGCTTGAGCGAATGGCACAACTGATTGCCCTCGCAGTATCCGAGCGCCAACTGCCCGAAGATCTTGATACAGACCTCGCGATGCAGATGTTACACGGTGGCCTGTTCGGTGTGATTGAAACTTGGCTCTTATCCTCAAGAATTGAAGATATCGGCGAACTCGGTGAACGCTATATCGACTCTCTAATCGATATGATCCGCTTCTCCCCCACCATGCGCTTAAGTTCACGGTTGGTCCACACCCTGCACTAACGCACCCTATCCTTATCTACTTCGGTGGGGCATACTGCTTTGCAGTTTTCACCTCACCATAAGTACCTTTTCTCTTTTATGCTCATTGGAAGTCCCAAACTGGTTATTTTGGCCCTGAAATCATCGATTACCGCAATGTCAAACTTCTTTTTTCAGGCAAAACATTTAACTATTACTCATTAATCCAATTTTGTTGAATCAGAAGGCAAGTACTCTACCGGGAAACAGGCATGCTCTCCTTCCCCAATAGCCATAAAAAAGACCATGGCGCTATCCTTATCCAGCTTCAATAGGCTCTCAAACTCTTCATCATAAAAAGCGCCGGCTATAAACACGTCTTGTTTTAGGGAATGAGCGTAGAGAAATATATTCTCAGATAAATGACCCGCTTCAAGGTAAGCCATCCGATAGATACGAGAATGACGATACTTAGACCAGAAACGATTAAATTTGCATACAAAGCAAATATTAACTGCGGCACCCTCGGCATAGGGTTGACCTACCAACAAACGACGTATCTTATCATGGCTAACAGCATCGCCGACTTTGGTTAATCCATGATCAATCGGATTATAGAGGTAAATACCGGGATCAATCCCCTGTACCGAGTGCACTATCAGGTATATATCTGTAGCTTGTAAGGCGCCGCCAGCAGGGCTGCTGCGAAAATATCCAAAATAATTTATTTTTTCTGAGTGGGCCTTATAAAATTTTTCAACAAACGGAGAAGTACGAAATTTTACACAATGAAAGAGTATTTTTTCCAAAAGCTCACGTTTTAAAGTGGTACCCGGTACAAATTTTCGTGAAGAAAACCGGGTCCCAAACACAGACTCCAACTGATTGGTGGTAGGAAAGCTATTCAGTGGAATATCCACTTCTGGATAATTGTACTTGCCTTTAGCCTTTTCCGGCACCTGTTTACAGTAGTCAACATACTGTCCTACCCAAGATACCCTGGGATCTTCACTAGCCCCCTCTTTGCCCTCAGTCGAGGGCGGTAACGAAAGCTTGGTGCCATAATGGTAAAACCAGGATAGTACATCCCAACCCCATTGTTTCCGAGCTAAATCACCACTGATGAAGGCTCCATTACTTTGAAGGAAATCTGCTGCCTTAGTTTCTCCTGTCTGCACATCGGAATAAAATTTATCCAGAATATTTATGAGGGTTTCTTTATCCAAAGCCCACTGATCGTGATGAACAACATCCCACAAGATGACTTCATTTTCACTGAAATAGAGAAAGAAATTATCTAATAAAGCAGCGCCTTTCATCATCGCTTAACCATCATATTTACTAGAAGTAGTAAAAAAACTAGAAAGGCAGAATCGCTAAATTCTTGATTTGTCTGTATTAGCCCTGAGTGAGACGTCCCTCATTTTCAAGGGCCATCTCACTTTTTGTGAAAAACTACCTTCTATTAACAGGTAGTGTAGACTGTGACACAAACTCCCAGAGCATAGGGTGTTGCGTCTTCTATATATACCCTTTTCATGATATTTCCCTCCATTCAAACTACTTTAAATTACTCCTTTAACTGAGTACTAGTATAAAATGCACACATTTCCTAGATCGAATTGATATATGAGAGCTAATAAAATACTCAATTGCGCCTAAACTGAGTACGCTGATATGAAATTAAAAATTTACAGAAAGGTGCGGACACGTCCCTGTGTCCGCGTGACTGGGTAGCAATGAGGTTAGAAACTATATGTCAGCCCCATATAAGCTCGTCGGCCTGAATATGAGGAGCCCCAGACCCTGTTTTCCTCACCCCAATATCTATCCACCTTCTCTTCGGTAAGGTTGATTATTGAGGCGGTCAACGTCAGGTTATCCATCAAGCGATAAGATGCATTAACATCCAACTGATCGTATTCATCAGTGAAAGTGTTCATGCCATTGTGGAATCCGTCTGCATAGTCACTGCGATAATTGTAAGAAGCGCGAATGCTAAAGTCGATATTTTCATAGTAAAGGGATAGGTTGTACTGGTCCTTTGAAGTGCCGGCAATTTCTGTTTTGGTTTTGATACCTTCAGAGTCAATCTCAGCTAGCTCCGTATCTGTGAAGGTATAGTTTGCATAGACTCCAAAGCCATTATCAAAGGCATACTGAACAAACAGTTCTACACCTTGTGCGGTAGCATCAGTGCCATTGACCGGCATAGACATAGACACTGCCCGGGTAACACCATCGATATCCCTTGTCACCATAGAACTGCCGTTGATTACAAACGAAGCAATATCTTTTCTGAACAAGGTCAGTCCTGCAGCAGAGGCATCATCGAAATACCACTCCAGCCCCAAATCAAACTGATCAGCTTTATAAGGCTCCAATTCAGAGTTGCCTGCATACCCTTGACTGACTGTTGAGCCGGGCAAAGGAGCGTGGATCACTTCAGAACCACCGAGATTATCGTATTCCACTCTCGCTACGACTCTAGCGAGAGCTGCGCGCATAACCAGTTCATCGGAGATATCCCAAGCGATATTAGCACTAGGTAAAATATCAGTATTGCTGCTGTCACGAATATTGGGTTCGTCCTGTAACACCCCATCAATATTGTCGTAGGTGCTCGCATACTGCTTGGTCTGGACTGCTCGAATACCAAAGTTTCCGCGCAGGACTGCCGAGGCAAAATTCTGCTGTACATAAGCAGCCGTAATTTCCTCACCAACCCGGTAAACCTGATTTTTCTCGACGATTACCCTAGGGTCACCATAGGTTGCGTATAGAAACTCTTTTAACTTATCAAACTCCAGATAAGCGAAATTTGGCACATTCACACCGCCGATAATATTATCGAGAGGGCCGTTTGAAAGGATATCGATTGTGTCGGGCACACCATCGGGGTCAGTGTGGAATGAATCACTTGGCCACCAGGGGTAACAAGCTCCATCAACATCACCCCAGTTAATCGTTGGACAGGGAGGATTATCATCATCCCAGGATTGTTTGGTGATGCGGCGGTTTATCTCATGGTCCCGGTACTTAACCCCAACATCCAGGGAGGTAAGCCAGGCATAATCCATATCGATGGAAACGTCCAGCTGGTAGTAACTCTCCTCGTCCTCGCTGCTGGTCCAATGGGATGAGAACCAGTCATATAAAGGATAAGTGTTGGGATCTCCCAGATCTGCACTGGTATCAATTTCAGCAGTACCACTGCTGAGATCCCAGCTCCAATCGGTTGCAGTGCCATAACGGGAATTGACTGATGCAAACAATTTCTCAGAGGGGCCGCCCTCTGCATTGGTATTACCGACTACCAACCGAGCACTATATCCATCTCCCTCGTAACTGATATTGAAATCCAGCGTATCCGAAACATATTCCGCTCGAGTGTAGTCACCAGCTACCTGTGGAGACTGTAACTCTGCCTGGCCCCGATCGAGCATACCAATGCCGAGAAGAGTATCACCATCTTCATCAAACTTGAGACTGCCCGGCGCTATTGCATCCCCGTAGTTCCACTCAGGAAATACGATACGATAATTCTCTGAGTTGCCGCCTAGCTCAAAGCGGAAATAATTGACACCAAATTCCAGCTGTTCTACCGGACGCCATTGGGCACTTAGCTGCATGCCATCCCGGGTCCGCTCCTCTTCCAAGACACTACCGACAACGGCTCGCGGCGCATAGAAATCCCGGTATTCATTACCGTCGATATCCACCATCGGCCCCCTGGCCTCTACGCCAGTCTGGGGGGACTCATCTCCCTGCCAACCCCAGTTTTCTACCGAGGTGCTAATTACCCGGTTCTGACGATCCTGCTTTGAGTATCCAAACAATACGCCAAAGGTTTCCTGATCATTTTTCCATGAGTAAAAACCGGTGTACTGAGGTTCGTACTCCCCAGTAACATCAGCATAAGTACTCTCAATGGATAACATGCCCTCCCCGGAATCCAGGTCCAGTGGCTTGCGGGTGTGTAAAATTACAGTACCACCTATCCCGCCTTCATCCAGTTTTGCTTCTGGACTTTTATACACATCCGCTCGGGAGATCATCGCTGAAGGTAGCAATGCGTAGGAAAATGATCGGGATGGATCATCGCCGGGAGTGGCTATATAGTTTCCGTTTAGCTGGGTAAAAGTGAGCTCAGGTGCAGTTCCTCGGATACTTACCTCGGCACCCTCGCCGCCGCTTCGAACGATGGATACTCCCGGAACCCTCTGCAAAGAGTCTGCAACATTCTTATCGGGGAATTTACCCATATCTTCAGCGGTGATTGAGTCTACCACCGCATTGGAAAAACGCTTTACATCGAGATTTTTCTCCATGCTCCGGCGAATACCCAATACCTCTACCTCCTCCAGCACCAGACTCTCTGTATCAGATTCACTGGTGCTCTGGGCATTTGCCATACCGACAACACTGCACAACACTAGAACACTTACGGAGGTCCGCAATAGATCTAGCTGGCGATTTGTATTTAAGGGTATTTCTCTCATTGCTCAAATTTCTCTTTTATTATTTTTTTCTAGCTTTCCGTTCACCCTAAAAGCCCGACATATCATTTGCCGGGCCACCGGAATATGCCCTACTCTTATCGATCCAGTTCTGTCTCGATATTTTTATATGTGCGTATAGCGCTAAAGCAAAAAGCGTCTTTAGCTATCCAAGCCAAGTCGCTTGAGGACTTCAGGGGGTGCTCCAGGGAAACTCGCCATTGGTCGGTTACCCACATAACCGATATCCGCCATACCTTCCTCGGTGGTATAGAAAGCGGTGGACACGAGAACTCGAACTTTGGCAAAGAAACGAGCACCAGCCTGGAACTCTGGCTTCGCCGTGCGAGTCCACTTGATATCCTCACAGATGGCTACTTTTTGAGGTTCATTCAGATCGACAAAGGAACCTCCAAATCTGCGCTTGGACTCACCCTCCAGCCAAACAACCCCTCCCCGAATCGTGACAAGATCTGCTTTGTTATTGGAATATGGGGCGCTGACATATTCGTTGATGTAGTGATGGGCCCCTACTGAAGAGGCACTCGGAGAAGTTTCATCCGCGGGAATAATGACGTCGCAAAGTGCTGCCAATACCGCTAACTCACCCATTTCAAGCTGCATCTCCCAAGGCACAACGGGATTAAGGAGATCCGGATCTGTCGGCGTGCCCCTGGCCAGAGTCTGCTTCGGGGCATCCAGGTTCTTTACTACCGGTTCAGCCGCGGGCACCTCCTCTTTCACTACAACTTTTTGCGCTACTTTCTCAGAACAGCCAATGACTGGAACTGCAGCAGCGGTGGTAGCAATCAAACGCAGGGCGTTGCGCCGACCCAGATTGGTTTTTTCCTCGCTCATATCAGATATTCCTCTTCTTGAACTGGTCCACGATGTAGTCGCAGGTGCGCCAGGCCAGCGCCATAATGGTCAGGGTTGGATTCTTATCAGCATTGGAGACAAAGGGTGCGCCGTCAGTAAGGAAGAGATTCGGTACTTCCCAGGACTGGCAGTAAGGATTGAGCACGGAATCATTCGGATTTGAGCCCATGCGCGCGGTGCCGACTTCGTGAATAATCGCACCGCCGTTGATAATTGCCTTGGCACCGTCGGTTTGCACGGTAGAGGTGACCTTACCGCCCATGCCTTCAATGATTTCAGCAAAGGTTTTGTGCATGTGAGCGGCCTGGTTCAATTCCTGGTCACTCCATTTCCAATGGAACTTCAACACCGGGATGCCCCATTGGTCTACCTGGTCCTTATCAATTTCACAGTAGCTGTCCTCATTGGGAATCATTTCCCCGCGACCGTCAAACCACACAAAGGAGCCGTAGTAACGCCGGCAGGCTTCTTTCAAGTCTTTGCCATAAGCGCCACTGGTAAAATCACCCATACCGCCGAAAGCACCTGCGCCCGGCATACTGCGACCACCGCCGAATTCAATGTGGTAACCACGGGCAAAATCCAAGTCACCACGTAATTGTTCCTTGTACAACCACCAGGGCATATACATGTGCATCGCCGATGCGCCGTCCTCGTTGTGGGCAGGCATACTTTCCAAAGCGGGAATCTGCCCGCCGATACCAGCTCCCACTGTATCCATCAGGTATTTCCCTACGGCACCGCTGCCATTGGCGATACCATCGGGGAATAAAGTGCTTTTGGAATTAAGGAGAATGCGCGAAGTTTCAGCTGCACTGGCTGCAACAACCACAGCGCGGGCACTGGCAAATCTTTCCTGACGGGTATCTTTATCAATATAAATAACCCCGTTTGCCTTACCTTTTTTATCAATGGTAACTTCACGCACCATGGCATCAGTAATGATATCCAGGTTGCCCGTCGCTAATGCCGGTGGCAGTAGTACAGTCGTGGACTGGAAATTCGCCTTAATTGAGCAACCGCGCCCACAGGGCGTGGCCCAAAAACAGGCTGCGCGAGATTTCATTGATTCCCGGGTGACGTCCTGAGCCAATTTATTGTTTGGGAATAATTTCTGCGGAATATTTTCGTGATCCAGACGCTCACTGAGAATAGCCAGGTGAGAGGGAATTACAGGGATCCCCAGCCTATCGCACGCTTTTTTGGCCAGAAGTTCATAGGCACGGGGCTTCGGGGGTGGCAGCAGCACTCCTTCGGAGGAGTCAGGAGTGTTTTCTAACCCCTCGTTAGTGCCATAAACACCAATGAGCATCTCGGTTTTATCGTAGTAGGGAGCGAGATCGTTGTAACTGATCGGCCAATCAAAACCGAGCCCATCCCTTGAGTAGGGTTTAAAATCATACTCACCCATTCGCAGGGAAATCCGTCCCCAATGGTTCGTACGGCCACCCAGCATACGAGCACGCCACCAGTCAAAACGGCGGCCTCTTTCTCTGGAGCCCTGAGTGTAGGGTTCGCCGGGTACCTGCCAACCTCCGTCAACCGTTGCATCATAGAAACCGAACGGCTTTTCCGGTGTGCTCCCCCCACGCAAAGGCGCATCTTTTGGGAGGTTAAACATTGGGGTTTCCTTAACCGGGTCATAGGATCTCCCCGCCTCCAGCAGTAGAACCTTTAGCCCTGCAGTGGCTAGTACATAGGCAGCCATACCGCCGCCAGCACCAGACCCAACAATCAGTGCGTCATACTCTTTCTTCTCGAAGTCATCATTCGGCATCGCCTCTCTCCTACTTCATCAATTATTTTTGTTTTACTCGTTTAATTTTAAATAACTTATAAGATAAATCTGTAACCGGTTACATTTTTTTTCAAAAATTTTTACTTATCCGTTACATCTAATGTCTAACTTATGTTTTTTTAACCAAAAAGATTAATTTTTATGAATATTTTTAACGAACCTAGAAATCCCTAAACACTTTGATCAAAAAATGAGAGTAACCGGTTACATTTTAACCAAATAATTATTACTTACTTACCATATAGCTCACCCTGTCGCGACAAGCGCAGCAAAAGCTCTTTCGTTGCTTTGATCCCCCAGTCTTCATCGCCGGCGCCTTCATACTCAATACCGATATACCCCTTATAACCCGCCTTTTGAATTATCCGCAGCATCCGGGCAAAATCCGTATTGGTCTCATTTCCCTGCTTATCAAATGAAAAGCTCTTTGCACTGATTCCGCGGGCAAAGGGCATCAACTGCTCTACTCCCAAGTAGCGGTCGTAGTCACCAAAGTTTCCAAAGTCTGGCAAACTTCCACAGTTCGGCATATCCACTGACTGTAATAACTGGGATAACCAAAGTCCGTTTGAGGAATAGCCACCGTGGTTCTCCACCACGATATTGATGCCGAAGTCCAAGGCAAACTCTGAGAGGGCTCTCAGCCCATCTCTACAAGCAGAACTAACCTCCCTGCTACTACCCTGTCCGCCAGCATTCACTCTGATAGAGTGGCAACCCAAATATTTAGCAGCTTCAACCCACTGGAAATGATTTTCTACCGTTTGTTGTCTTTCGCTAGTATTTGGGTTGCCAAGATCACCTTCTGCATCAACCATAATCAAAAGGCTTTTAACCCCGTGATCTATTGCACGCACTTTCAACGCTGAAAGAAAATTCTGATCCCTGGCCTTATCGGCAAAAAACTGATTGACATACTCTACCGCGTCAATTGCAAATGCCTTTCTTGCCTTAATGGGGAAATCCAATACCTTGAGGGCGCCACTTCGCAATTGCCGATGCAGGGACCATTGGGCCAGGGAAATTTTCACAGGGCCGCCCGGGGTATTGGTAATGATTCGTCCACTATTGCCAAACAAGGGTGCGGTAAAAGCAGCTGCAGCCAAGCCGGCACCAACCTGTAGCAAATTTCTACGCTTCATTCCCGCTCCCCAGCTTGGAGTAGATTACCAGACAAGTTACCAGGGGAATCTTCTCTAGTGCCATCCTTATCGCTTTGATGCAATGAGCGGCGGAAACCACTAATCGCTCCTCCAAGGTCTTCTCCCAGGCGGCGGATCTTGCCACTACCAAATAGTAGAACCGCTAACACAAGAACAATAAGTACCTGCCAAATACCCACGCCTGAAATACCCATGATTTACAGCTCCCGAATTCTGATATTGCGGTACCACACTTTGTCGCCGTGGTCTTGTAAAGCAATAAAGCCGCTCTCACTACGGGCAAAATCGGGGTAAGAGGAAAACTTACTGTTGGCAAGACGTGTATCCCAATCTTCAGACCAGAGTTCATAGCTGACAATCATGCTTCCATTCAGCCAATGTTCAACCCGACCATTCTCCACTCGAATACGCGTTTTATTGAATTCTCCCGCCGGCTTTACCTCATCTTCGCTGGGTGCATACAAGTCGAAGACTGATCCCGCGCTGTGGCTCAGTTTTTCCAGTTCGGGAAAAGCACTGTTATCAAGTACCTGGTATTCCATACCTGACATCCAGACTGGTGCATTGCCACCAGCTACCCGATAAATAATGCCGCTGTTGCCGCCTTCAGATATCTTCCATTCCAGTTCCAGCTCAAAATCAGAAAACTTCTCTGCAGTGACGATATCCCCTGCTCCACCAGCAGTGAGCACCAGGTTGCCATCAACGACCTGCCAGGCCTCTCCTACATGAGAGCCATTGGTACCGGTCCAACCCTGCAACGTTTTACCGTCGAATAAATGCCTCCAGTCCTTATCCGCTTGTATACCGGACTTTTCCGGCATCCGTTCACAACCCCCTAGTGTGACTAGTAGTGCTGCAGAGGCCAATATAGATGTGCAAAATTTTGTCTCAGTGAATTTTTTCATCGTTGTTATCTCCACATGAATTGGTGTTTATCTAATCAGTTCGCCGAGATGGTTTTACATCCGTACTTTATTAATCCTGATAGCGGGCAGTACTTCCCCTTGCCACTAAATCAAAGGGCAAAATAGTTCGACTCGCTTTTAACGGTTTTCCGTCAATAATGCGGCGCAAGGTTTCCATCGCATATCTGCCCAGCTTCTCTGCGGGCTGGTCAATTGTTGTCAAGGGTGGGTCCGTAAATTGCGAAAACTCAATATTATCGAAGCCCGCCACCGACACATCCGCAGGCACCTGCAAACCCATTTCCTTCGCTTGATGAACAGCGCCAATAGCCATTTCATCATTCATACAAAAAATGGCGGTAGGCGCAGAGGCTAAAGAGAGCAGTTTTTTTGCACCCTCCGCACCAGACGGCATAGTGAATTCTCCGTTTACAACCAGGTCAGAATTCAACTCGAGACCGTGCCGTTGCATCTCCTCCTCAAAACCGGCCAGGCGATCACGCACAATCGGACTATTAAGTGGGCCTGTCACTATGCCGATCCGGCGGTGACCCAGCTCGATCAAATGGCGAGCCATGGCTTGCGCCGCGCCGGAATTATCCAGTTCAACAACCGGATAGCGGTCGTCTTCAGCAATGCGCTCACACGCATTTACCATTGGAATCGACGCTGCTAAAGCTGCATCTTTCTCTGCAAATGGATAGCGGCTATCCAGTTGAATAAGCCCATCTGCCTGATTCGTCAGCGCCATTCCCGCATAGAACTGCTCATGAGCTGGTTCGCCCTTGGTATCTCCCAGTAAAACGGAGTAACCCTGGTCTTGAGCTGCCTTTTCTATCCCTCGGATGACTTTGGAAAAAAATGGATTGGCGATATTTGGAACCAGAACCATCACTGCAAATGACTTACCGGAACTAAAGTTTCTCGCCAACATATTGGGCCGATAACCGGCCTCTTCCACCGCCTTCAGCACCCGCTCCCTGGTCCGCGGAGAAACCATTTGCGGGTCTTTCAGGGCTCTGGACACGGTCGCGACGGAAACACCGGAGCGACGTGCAACTTCGCGAATATTTGACATACTTTTCCGTTACTTTGTTGTTAGTAGTCGACTATTTTCGCACAAATGGAAAACGCCTACTGGTTGCCTACTGCAGTGACACCTTGCACTTTGCTCGCAGCCTGCCTACGATCCCAAATCCAGATAAACGCAAAAATCGGCAGCAAGATAAGGGGAACCACGGCCAATGACTGGAATGATTCGATAGAGGCAGTTGCCAACACAGCATCCAGTTCATCGCCCGTTAACTTTTCAAAGGCTTCCAAACCACCGGCAGCCTCAATCTTGGCGTTGTCGAAAATTTCTCCAAGTCTCGGCAGTACGAACTGAATAGACATTCCCCCAGCAAACCCCAGCAGCCCCAAAAACAGTGCGCCACCGCGCACAAAACGCTCGGATACCGTAGCGAGCATGGTAGGCCACATATAGCAGACGCCGATGCCCCAAACTGTTGCCGCTAAGAATGCAGTTACCGGGGTTCTCGCCATTCCTAAGCAATAGAGGCCAACAGCTGCAAGTAAACTACTCAGCCACAAGAGTCCAATGGGAGAGAGTTTTTTGGCCAGCCGTCCGGCAAAGTGGCGCATTACAAACATCAACATGCTGACATAAACCAGAATGAGAATGCCCTTCATACCGACTACTCGAGAGAGCGTCAGGTCAACCCACTGCCCTGGAGCCAGCTCTGTTGCAGCGGTTAGCCACATACAGATCCATAGCACGATAAACATCGGCTGCCTGAAAACTTCTTTAAACATCTCGCCATAACTGATGCCAGAGGAAACCCGTTCAGTTACCGGGAATTCCGTTCTGGACACAAGCCACGCCATGACCACAGCCGGTAGGGCCAAAACAATCAGGTTCAACTGCCAGGGAAGTTCAAACGCAGAAATGGCTAACCCTAGTAATCCGCCCACCACAATCCCGGCAGGCCACCAGGCATGTAGTACATTTAGCCGCTGAGTTTTATTTTCAGGGTCAACCGCTGCAACCATTGGGTTACTGGCAGCCTCCACTGCCCCCCAGCCCAAACCGGTAAGTAACAGCCCCGCAAGAACCAAGTTCTCAACGCCCTCCCCGGGGGTTACTAAGGATGCTGCAATAATAAGCAGACTGCCCAACACGTAGCCTATTGATGAGAGCATTAACATCCGTTTGATACCGACCAAGTCTACCAATGCGCTGCCAAATAGCAGGGTTAGGGCAAACCCTGTAAAGGTAAATCCAAGCGCTTCTCCAACCATTGCGGTGGAGTTGGCAAGATCAATATGATCATAAATGTCCGACTGTAAGTTGCCGGCGATCGAAGCCCTCACAGCAAACCCAAGACCAATCATAAAGATTGACAGATTTCCTACCAGGAAGACGTTCCTGTGCAAAGCCTTTGTCTGTGTACTCATCTATCCAGTCTCCGCATGATTTATTGTTATTCGTTGTTCACTGGGATTGGCAAAAATTAGTCCAGCCCTAAAATCCTACGATTGCGAGCGCGATCTGTTTCAGCACCGGCAAAATCATCAAAAGCTTTGTCAGCCACGGTTATCAGGTGCTCTCGAATAAATGGTGCACCCTCGCTGGCCCCCTGCTGTTGATCCTTAATGCAACACTCCCATTCCAATACCGCCCAGCGATCGTAACCGTACTGGGTCAGTCGGCTAAAAATCCCACGAAAATCTACCTGACCATCCCCCAGGGAGCGAAAGCGACCGGGGCGGTCAATCCAGGGGGCGTAACCGCCGTATACTCCAGCCCTTCCACTCGGGTGAAACTCCGCATCTTTCACATGGAAAGCCTTGATTCGCTCGTGATAGATATCGATAAAGGCCAGGTAATCCATTTGCTGCAAAAGCAAATGGCTTGGGTCATACAAGATGTTGGCTCTAGGGTGATCTTCCACCTCGTAAAGAAACCGCTCGAAGGTCAAGCCATCATGCAGGTCTTCACCGGGGTGCAGCTCATAGCAGACATCGACCCCCGCGCTGTCAAACGCATCCAATATCGGACGCCACAAACGGGCCAGTTCGCGAAAACCTTCTTCAACCAACATCGCTGGGCGCTGGGGCCATGGATAAAAAGTGTGCCAGAGTAAAGCGCCGGAGAAAGTTGCATGAGATTTGAGCTTCAGGTTGGCACTGGCCCGAGCTGCAAGAACTAACTGATTGCTCGCCCACTCTGCACGGGCTTGCAAGTTTCCGCGTACTGCCTCTGGAGAAAAAATATCCAGCATTTCCTTATAGGCTGGGTGAGCTGCGACCAACTGCCCCTGCAAATGCGTAGACAATTCAGAAATCTGTACCCCAACCTCCTCACAGATTCCCAGTACATCATCACAGTAAGCTTGGCTTTTACTGGCCAGCTCAAGGTCGAAAATCCGCTTGTCCCAAGTGGGAACCTGGATGGCTTTGTACCCCAGGTCTGATGCCCAACGAGCCATAGATTCAAGCGAAGCTGGCTGTTCGCTCGATGGGAGAAACTGGGCGAGAAAAATTCCGGGCCCCTGAATTCTGGGTGCCTTCATTTATTGTTATCCTTTTTACTGCTGTACTTATTAATTCTGTAACCAACCCTTTCCAAGCGATTGGTTTGCACCTTTTGAGAAAACTCTTCAAAAGGTAACTGGCCGCAGGCCGACACCGGCACCTCCCTGTGCCGTACTAGCTGCCGGACGCCCACCCTGCCAGAGATACCTAAATTCTGTGAGGTTAGACCTAGCCACTCACTTCCAATAAGGCGCCAGGGAAACCCATGAGGATTTTGCGCGACTGCTCTCCAGCACACCGCGCACAAATGCCATCGCGCGAACACCTGCATCAATGTTCCCAACGGCGGGACTGTTCTTTGAAACTAACCCCTTCCGGCGGCCTCGGACTTGACCAGCAAAATCGCGATAGATATTGGCGAAGGCCTCTATATAGCCCTCCGGGTGTCCTTGAGGTGTCCGGCAGAAAGACCTGACATCTCCATCCAGATACTCACAATCCGCACCGGCTTTCCAAATCGCCACAGGCTGCCCCCTGCGCTTTACTAGCAATTGGTTTGGGGCTTCCTGCTCCCAAAACAGCGAACCGTCTTCACAGTAAACGCTGATATTCAGGTTGTTCCCCTCTCCTCCACAGACTTGACTGGCTGTAAGTGTTCCTCGGGCGCCCTGATCTAATTTAAATAGCGCTGCACCGTCATCATCCAACGCTCTTTCATCAACTACCGCTTGCACGTCTGCGCAGACTTCAGAGATATGCTGACCAGTAAAAAACTCCACCAGATGATGAGCATGGGTGCCTATATCCGCAAAGCAGCCACTTTCTCCCGAACGTGCAGGATCTGTTCGCCAACTCGCCTGCTTACTTCCCGTGGAATCACCGGCTAGTGCCAGCCACCCCTGCGGATAGGCAACGGTAACTCGTCGAATAGACCCCAACTCTCTCCTGCCCAGGATTGCTCTCGCTTGCATAACCAGAGGGTAAGCAGCATAAGTGTGGGTCAAACCATAAAGATGCCCGCTTTGCTCCACCTCCTTTTTAAGCTCAAGTGTTTCTTCCAAAGTGGAGGCGGCTGGCTTGTCGGAGAGGACATGGAATCCCGCCCGCAACGCAGCAATAGAAACGGGTAAATGGAGATGGTTGGGAGTTACTACAGATACAAATTCAACTCGATCATCAGTACTGCGACGGGATTCCTCTTGGAACATCTGTTGATAGCTTTGGTAAATCCGGTCCGGGTGAAGCCCCAGCTTGTCACCAGTTTTACGACTGCGTTCGGAATCGCTACTAAAGCAGCCGGCGACTAGCTCTATCTCACCGTCGAGAGCTGCTGCCATCCGATGGATTGCACCAATAAAAGCACCCTCTCCACCGCCAACCATGCCCATTCTTATTTTTTTAACCAAACCCCATCCCCTCGGGCCACTCAAAGAACCAGTTGAATAAACAGCCTATTTATTTTTATTTCCGTGTTTTGTAAGCGGACACGCTGTTTCCAGATCGCAGTTTTCGTAGCACTCCACCGTTTGAAACAGAATGTAACCGGTTACATTTCAATTTAAGATACAGAAAAAAAATGTCTTTGCAAGTGAAATACGCTGTTAATATCGCCTTATTGGACTCATAGACTGATGGCTCGACGCTGAAATACTAAGCAAATCACCTGATTGGCAAGCCCATTTTCTGGACAAACTCAGCCCAAGAGTGCCACTTCAGCTCGTCGCTTTGCCATTTATTACAAATAGCTTGATGACCAACTGACTGCGACAGCAAGCTACCTATCGCTTCAGGTTGAGGATGCCGAGACTTAGCTTTTGAGCGAACCCATTTCCCGGCTTCCTTTGCAGCTTCCACGGCGAGCCCCCAGTGATTCGGCCAAACCGCCAAGAAATTGGCTATATCAAAGCTGTGGATGTGGTATGGACGCGGATAGTTTAACTGCACAAGAGCATCCCCATCCGGCCCTGGAGCGTCAGTTTTCCAACCTGCGTAAACACCCCAATGGCAGCCGGCTGCCCAATCCTCAAACCCGGTCATACAATTTGCCAATCTATCCAGGGTATCCCGGATTAACGCCCTCTCTATGGGCGGGGCCACCCTCATGTCAACCACACCAGAGCGAAATCTGGGGTGCTCTGGATTGAGGGTGAGTATCCAAAGTCCCTCTCCACTTTCCAGCGGGTGATATGCCACTACCATGTCCATCAGGAAGGCTGAGATTGGAGGGGTATTAGCACCCTTAGCCAGCAACATATGTAGGGGCCGAACAACTTGGCTATCACGCACACCTTGAGCTGGCACTCCAAGACTTTCGAGTATTGCTGCATTGCCCGCCCCGCATGCTGAGAGAACCAACTGGGGTTTTATTTGGTGGGAACTACCACCGATATCGGCAGAGACCTCAGTCACGCCACCACTATCTTTGTCGAATTTTCGGATACTCCCTTTCACCAACTTCTCGCTAACAGGAGCACTAAAACGACGATAGGCTTCAGCGCCGTCAAACATGAGGTCATCAGCAAATCGAAAGCATTGATGCGATGGCAAGCTAGTTGTTACCAGTGGAGCTGGTATCGGCACCTCTTCCACTGGAATACCCGCCGCAATCCAGTTGGGCTCGACAGTATCTAAAAATTCTCGGGGAAGCGCGGCATAGAAATCTGTTATGTGGCTATCAACACCATCTCTCTCCAGTTGTGTGCGCCAAAACTGTGCGGCCTTTAAGTAAGCCTTGGCCGCACTTGGGTGTGCCGCATTCCAGCCTGAGGAGAAATAGCCATGAAAGTGTAACGACTCAGCATTGTCTAACCCCTGATCTATTGCCAGCACAGAAAAATCTGTTGATAGCTCTCGCAACAATGAAATCGCTTGAATTCCGCCCCCTAATACCAGGACGTCTACGTCTACCGTTTTAGCCATGGTCAGCCTCAAACAAATCCTATCTATCACCACTTAGCAAAGGCTGGCCTTCTGTCAACTTTTGAGACCTCAGCTCATTCACCTAGGTGACACTTTTTTGAAATTCAGATTAAACACAGAACTTGGTTAATCCGTTCCAGTTATATCCTCGTAAAGAGATTGTCGCTCAGCTATGAAGCTGGCGGCCTAAAAAACTGCGAACACAAGGAGCAAGGAAATGAAGAGCTTATTGAGAGGTATAGGAATTGTACTGTTTGCACTCAGTACCCAGGCCGTTCTGGCAGATGATGAACTGGAAACGGTTCCCTATGTCGATGTGAATCAGTATCTCGGCAAGTGGTATGAGATTGCCCGGCTACCGCAAATTTTCCAGCCGGCTTGTACTGCGGTAACAGCGGACTACGGCCTTAATGATGATGGATCTATCAGCGTTTTCAATTTTTGTCGAATCTTACACCCAAAATATGGGTTCCCGATCAGTGTTCAGGGTACTGGAGTCCCCATTGATGAGACGAACAGTAAACTCGCTATCACCTTCTTTGAGGGTAAAGCTGCCGGCGACTACTGGATACTAGAGCTAGATCCTGGCTATCAGTGGTCACTCGTTGGTGATCCGGACCGCTCCAGCCTCTACCTGTTAAGCCGCACTCCCCAGCTGGATGAAGCTATTACAGATTATCTACTAGACCTGGCAGTTACAAAGCATGGTTACAACATTGACCACATCATCATGACCCGCCAGCTTACTGAGTAAACAAGAAAGCGGGTGTCACACTTCTGGCACCCGCCACTTAACAAGCTACATTAACTTTTCATTAATTCTTTATAATCAATAGGTTAACTCATTATATTAATGTATTTTCTTATATTTTTGTGTGCTTTATGTTCGCCAGAGCATTCCCGTCAGCTAACAACCCATATCAGTTATAGTTACCACTCCATTTAATAGAGCACCCCATACTTGGCAGCTGCTTTTCCGGCCCTGCCCCAGTCTCTGCGATCAACTTCATTGCATTGACCAGCTCCCTGGTTCGGCCTGCCGGGTTTCCCATTCCCGCATCATCGATTCTGCCTCGATATTGGAGCTCTCCATCCTTATTCAGCCCGAAGAAGTCCGGTGTACATACCGCCTGGTAAGCTCTCCCTACGGACTGATCTTCATCAACCAAATAGGGGAAAGTAAACCCATGGTCTCGGGCAAACTTCGCCATATAAGGAGGACTGTCAATCTGGTAATCGCGATAATCGTTTGACATAACGGCCAGAACATTAATTCCCAGCCCTTGTAGTTCTCGCACATCCTCAGCTAAACGATTTGCAATCGCCTGAACATAGGGGCAGTGATTGCAGATAAATGCAATCAACAGCCCCTTGCTTCCCAGATGGTCCGACATTCGAAAGCTCTTGCCGTCAGGGTCTTTCAAGGTAAAGTCTGGGGCTTTCCATCCGAAATCACATACTGGTGTATCTAGTAACATTGCCCGATCCTCTCTTGGGTTCTAAGTTGGCTTTCGATCTCAAGTACGCTCTTGGCAAAGGGAGCGTAAATTTTTGCGACCTCTTGAGCCATCTCATCTGGATAAACAAAAAAATCACCCGTTGTTAGTGCCTTCATAATGCCATCGAACACGATGCTCGCTGGAGGGGCGCCCTCTCCCATGCCTGCGGAGTCGGCCACATCCGTCTTGATTGGACCAGCAATAACACTGATAACTTGAGTCCCCTGCTCCGCCCAGACTTCCCTCAAACCCTGAGTTACTGCAAAGGCAGCCGCCTTTGAGCCGGAGTAACCGGTAAATGGGAGAAAATTTTTGATGGATGCCAGTGAGTTCATTTGGACAAAGACACCCCCACCATTAGATTTCAAAACAGGGCCAAACGCTTTGGCCAGGTTTATCAGTGGGTAAACATTGCCCTCCATTTGATACTTGAAGCTTTCCACAGCATCATCGTCCAAGGGGGTCGATAGCTTCACTACGCCCGCATTTGAGACAACCAAATTAACATCACCGGCAACCTTTACAGCGCTTTGAATGGTTTCTTCACGTGAAAGATCAAATTCAATGGGGACGACCCTTTCGCCATATTTTTGGACGAGCTGCCGTACCGAGGCTAGATCGCGAACAGCGGTATACACTTTGACCGCGCCCGCATCCAACAGTCCCTCTGTAATGGCCTTGCCGATCCCCCGATTTGCCCCTGTGATTAATGCAGTGATATTGCTAGCTTGAAGAGTCATTTCGTATACCTCAGTTACTTAAGTCGAATAAATTCAAATTTCAATTCGCAACACAGTTGCGGGCTCCGCTACGAATTGTTGATGGCCACCCCAAGTCTCCTCAGTGAGGGCTGGATGGCCAATCAAGCCCAGGCCAGAAATCAGGCCACTGTCTCTCCTTCGGGAGTCCACTCATTAACTGCAAAGGCACTATCTAGGGCGGTCTCGGCAATGTGATTTGTATAATTGGACATAACTTTTAAAGCGGTACCTAGAACCACTTCCAGTACGCTCTGCTGCGTGTAGCCAGCAGCAAGGAAAGCGCTAACTTGTTCCTCTGACGGCCAGCCACGGCTTTCATTCACTACCGCAGCAAATGTACGTAATGCCTCAAGCTTTTCATCTGCAATCGGTGTGTTACTACGCAATGCTTCAATTATTTCCGCTTCAACACCGGCCATTTGGGAAATGGATGTGTGAGCAGCCATACAGTAACGACACCCGTTCAGGCGGTTGTTTGTCATTAAGATGATTTGGCGCTCTGTCTCGGAAAGATTGGTTTTATCGAAAATTCCCGCCAAGGTCGTATAACCCTCAAGTAATGCGGGGGCCTCTGACATAGTTGCGAATAGATTGGGCACAAAGCCCATCGATTTCTTAGCGCCTGCAAGAAGAGGCTGAGCAGCAACAGGAGCGGATTCAATCGTGTGAGTCTTGAAAGTAGCCATCATATTTTTCCTAACTAGATAGTTTCACTTGTTTGTAGCGATCGGTCCAAACCTGGTTAAAAAATAAGGGGAGACACCCCTGTAAACTGTATGTACCGATTGCTACAAACAATGCTAATGAGTTTGTACCGATCGGTAAAGATTATTTATATAACTATTTGCTATGCATTAATGCCTACTGAGAATGAACAGAAAAAATATGAAGCCCTATCCAATGCAAAAATTGACAGGAAGGATTAATGGAGGCCAGGAGAGGGAAATCACAGTGCAGCCCTGGCAACCGAGAGGACGGCGCCAAGGCCCTACGAAGAGCTTTCAACGCCAGAAGAAAGATCAAGTCAACGCAGCAAGTCTAATGCCTGTACCTTAATTCTGGAGAGGCTTTCCTTATTAAAAACTCCACGTGCCAACACTCGCAAGCCGACTAAAAGAGTCAGTAAACTATTGGCGCAGACTTCCGGGTCTACTCGATCAGATATCACACCTTTCTCTATCCCCAGGCGAACCTGCCTTGCAAAAAATGACTCAGTATCCCGCAAGCCCTTTTTTACAGCATCCCCAATATCGCTATCCAGGTTAGGCATATCGAGTGCGGTATTAACCAAAAAGCAGCCCTTCTTTTCCGGATCTGCAAGGCTTTGTTCAATTAGGGAGTCGAAAAGCTGACTGATAGCGCCGATAGGATCTTCCAACGACTCAAGCCGGGCCATTACGTCGCGCCGCTGCTCTCTCTCATACTTGAGTAAACTCAGGGTAAAAAGCTGCTTCTTACTGCCAAAGGCATTATAAAAGCTCCCTTTAGTCAGCCCAGTAGCTTTGAGCAGGTCGGCCAGAGAAGTCGCTTCAAAGCCTTTCTTCCAAAAAGCTTCCGTCGCTTTATCGACTGCGCTATCGACATCGAAACTTTTCTCCCACGGCATAAGCACCTCACCTCAAACAAATCTACTGGCCATGTTACCACTGTTTGGACCAAGTGGTAAAAACACGATTCGCAGATTCAGATACTGGCACTCGCCCGATATTCGCCTATTGCTCCGAAATCAAAACACCATTTTTGCGGTCACATTGATTATTGGAGCAACACTTCTAGCCGAGGAGCGCTCACTCGAATTAATAAAGTGGTAACTGGTGCAACTTCATGACCCTAAAAGCCTTCAAAGTCATCAAAGTGGTGCTGACCTATTAGTCAAAGTTCTTGTTTTTAATGCTTTTTTACAGTTGCAGTTACACAATAGTTATGATGACCATACATACTCAAGCCTTCAAAACGAGAAAAAATGCCTCAATTTCACACTCAATAGGAAAGCTATTTTGCTAAATACAGTGTTAAAGAAAAAGATCCATCTCTGATTAGAGGTATTTCATGCCCTTTGGAGCTTTCAGCCTTTATACTTGTCCTAAGCTATAGGTCGCCGAGCCATAAGGGCCGGACGCCTATGAAGTAGGACGTATAAAGAGACTCCCTATGCTTACCAATCGGATCGCCGCTTACTTTTCCGGCTTCTTGGTCATTGGCCTTCTTTCCACAAGTGTTCTGGCAGAGCCAGAGCGAATAGCCCCCGAAGAGGGTCAAGGTGGTACTGCACAAGAGATAGTCAGCAAGCTTGAAATGCTGCACTACAACAAAATCAAAATCGGCGACGAAATGTCCGAGAACTTGTGGAACGAGTATATCGATGCACTCGACCCCACTAAAAGTTACTTCCTCGCCTCTGATATCAACGAATTCCGCGCGTGGGAAGCGGAAATGGATGACCAGCTTCGCGCTGGAGATGTCACCGCTGGGTTCAGTATCTACAACCGTTTCCGCCTGCGTATGGGGGATCGGCTAGATAACATCCTGTCTCAACTAGAGAAAGGCCTGCCCGCCTATGACTTTTCTCGGGAAGAGACCCTTGAGCTGGATCGAGAGGAAAGCCAGTGGCCCAACTCGATCAGCGCAGCAGATGAACTGTGGCGCAAGCGCTTAAAGAGCAGCATCCTGAATCTTCGCCTTACCGGTAAGACCGATGAGGAAATTCAAGACCTTCTTGTGCGCCGTTACAAAGGTCAAAAGAAGCGCCTCGAGCAGCAGAAGAGCGACGACGTATTTGAGCTCTATATGAATTCACTGACTCGTCTCTACGATCCACACAGCAACTACCTGTCACCGCGCTCATTGGAAAACTTTAATATGAGCATGTCCCTCTCCTTGGAGGGTATCGGTGCTGTGCTGCAGGCAGACGAGGAATACACCAAAGTTGCTCGCCTGGTACACGGTGGTCCAGCCGATCGCACTGGCAAGATCAAGCCCAACGATAAAATCGTGGGTGTTGGCCAGGATAAAGAAGGCGAAATGGTCGATGTAGTGGGCTGGCGCCTGGATGATGTTGTCGACTTGATTCGCGGCAAGGCCGGTACCTATGTTCGCCTGGAAACCATCCCCACTGGTGGTGACGGCACTCATAAGACTATCTTGATCAAGCGCAGCAAAGTGAAGCTTGAAGATCAGGCGGCCAAGAAGGCAGTGTTTGAATTCTCTGACGGCAGCAAGAATTACAAGATCGGTGTGATTAACCTGCCGACCTTCTATATCGACTTTGATGCCTATCGCCGCCGCGACCCCAACTATAAGAGCACCACGCGAGACGTTGCCCGTCTGCTGAGTGAACTTAAAGAGGAGAAGGTTGACGGTATTATTCTGGATCTTCGCAACAACGGCGGTGGTTCACTGCAAGAAGCCACCATGCTCACAGACCTGTTTATTGATCAGGGCCCTGTTGTGCAGATCCGTCATGCCAACGAGCAGATTTCCCGCCACAATCGCTCGCGCTCCCGCGCCATGTACCGCGGGCCGCTGATGGTATTGATTAATCGCTTATCCGCCTCTGCATCCGAGATTTTTGCCGGTGCAATCCAGGATTACAACCGCGGCCTGGTAGTGGGCAACCAATCCTTTGGTAAGGGTACTGTGCAAACTATGGCTCCCCTGAAGGAGGGCCAGTTGAAAATTACCCAGTCCAAGTTCTACCGGGTTTCCGGAGACAGCACACAGCACGCGGGTGTGAAGCCGGACATCGATATGCCACAGTTGATTGATGCCGAAAATGTCGGTGAAAGTGCTTACGATACTGCCCTGCCCTGGGACCGTATCCACGCTGTGCCTCATGCGAAGTATTTCAACTTGAAGATGCTGATCCCGAACTTGATCACCAAGCACAACAAGCGCACGGAAACAGATCCAGATTTTGTTTTCCTGCGCGATCAGTTCAAGTTCGACGCCGAGCGGGCTGACAAGAAGTATGTCTCTCTCAACGAATCAACTAGAGAGAATGAGCGCAAGTCCGTTAATCAGCGATTGCTGGATATGGAAAACCGTCGCCGCAAAGCTAAAGGCCTTGAACCCTACGAGAACTTTGAGGCATACGAAGAAAGCGAATCTGAAGAGGTGGCTAACATTGGTGGTCCTGTAGAGATCAAGTTGGAAAAAGATCCAATTTTGAATGAAGCGGGCTATATAATGGCGGACTTTATCGGCCTGGCCGATAAGGCCAGCAAGGCCCCGCCCCAAGTTGCCAACTTCTAAATACTGATAGGCACTGGGCGCGGCTTGCGCCCGGTCCGCGAACTAACTCTTAGGTCGGGCTAGCCCGACCTTTTTTATTTTGGGGGAAGAGATGAAGGTTGTTTCCTTTAACGTCAATAGTATTCGCACTCGCCTGCACCAGATGCAGGCCCTGGTAGACAACCATCAGCCCGATATCATCGGCCTACAGGAAACCAAAGTCACCGACGAAGATTTTCCAGTAGATGCGATAAAAGACCTGGGCTATGAGCTAATTTATTTTGGTCAAAAAACACACTACGGCGTTGCCCTGCTCTCACGCTTGCCTTTTATTGATCGCGAATACGGTTTCCCAACCGATGCCAGCGACGCCCAGCGCCGTATGGTTGCCGGCAAGTTTGATATCGGTGGTCCTGAGCCCCTCACGGTTATCAATGGCTATTTCCCGCAAGGTGAAAATCGCGAGCACCCGGTTAAATTCCCGGCAAAGCAAAAGTACTACGCCGACCTGGACACCTACCTGCAAACCACGTGTAAGCCGGAAGCGCCTGTATTGGTTATCGGCGATATGAATATTTCACCCAGCGACCAGGATATTGGTATTGGTGAACCCAATCGCAAGCGCTGGCTGCGCGATGGCAAATGCAGCTTCCTTCCAGAAGAACGCGAGTGGCTTCAAAAAATTGAAGGCTGGGGGCTCACCGACACCTTCCGCGCACAAAACCCAGAAACAGACGATGTATTCAGCTGGTTCGACTACCGCAGCCGTGGGTTCGATCGCGAGCCCAGACGCGGCCTGCGTATCGACTTGATTCTCGCCACCAACCCTCTTCTGGAAAAATGTGTCGGGACTGGCGTGGACTACGATATTCGGGCTATGGAACGCCCATCAGACCACGCGCCTGTATGGGCCGAGTTTAAACTCTAAGCGCAGGTTATAGCCCGCTGGTTCAGTGGGCTATTTTTAAGGCTATGAATATATGGTTTTCCATATATAATTGTTAAAAAGCCAAATGGAGCCCTCCAATGAAAAGGCGTGTTCTGTTTGTTTGCGCCGGGGACTCTGCCCGCTCACTGATGGCTGAGGCACTGTTGCGGCATTTTGGAGGCAACTCATACGAAGCCGTTGGCGCTGGAACCAATGTCCATACAGTGGACCCACGCGCTCTGCAAGCACTGGAGCGACTGGGGGTTTCAACAGAGGGTCTCATTCCCAAAGTTGTAGAAGATGTAGCTGACCAACCTTTTGACCTGGTCATCACACTTTGCGACAAAAGCCGGGAAGAATACGTACCCTCCCCCAAAGTTGACAAGATGATTGCCTGGAATTTTAAGGAACCGACAAAGCGACACTGCTTCTGCCCTTTTTACACCACGGCACGTGAGTTGAGCACTCGCATCAAACTACTGGTCTTGGCCCAAGCCGAGGCGGATTTACGAAAAAGAGCAGCATGAACCCAGTACAGTTTTACAAATGCCTGGCCGATGATACGCGGCTACGCACACTGCTCCTTATTGCCCATGAGGAAGAGCTTTGCGTATGCGAGCTAACGGCAGCCCTCGAATTGAGCCAGCCGAAAATTTCCAGGCACCTCGCCTTGCTGAGAAGTTCAGACCTGCTCCAAGACCGCCGCCAGGGGCAGTGGGTGTTTTACCGAATCAACCCGGACTTAAATGCCTGGGCAAAGTCTGTACTGTTCGACACCTTACAGGCGAACCAGCACTTTATTACCGAAGACCTCAACAACCTGATTCAAATGGGAGACCGGCCAGAGCGCACAAGTCTGTGCTGCTGATACCGCCTGCCGACCTAAGATTTAAACTATCCAGATATATATGATTTTTCATATGTGCCTGGCAGAAACGGAGCAAAATTAACAATGACCATCAAAATTGGGATCAATGGATTTGGCCGAATTGGCCGGCTGGTACTGCGCGCGGCTTGGGATTGGCCTGAAGTTGAGTTTGTCCAGATTAATGATCCTGCCGGTGACGCAGCCACACTCGCCCACCTGCTCAACTTTGACTCTGTACACGGGCGCTGGCACAGAGAGGCGAAAGCCGTTAATGACACAATTCAGGTTGATGGCAAAACAATAACCTGTAGCCGCAATACCGCTATTGCAGAGACCAATTGGAAAGACTGTGATCTGGTAGTAGAGGCCTCCGGTAAAATGAAAACTACCGAACTTCTTCAACCCTACCTGGATCAAGGGGTAAAGAAGGTGTTGGTCTCTGCACCAGTTAAAGAGGCTGGAGTACCGAACATTGTCCTTGGAGTGAATCAACATATATACCAGCCGGACAAACACCGGATTATTACCGCCGCTTCCTGTACGACTAATTGTCTTGCTCCAGTAGTAAAAGTTATTCACGAAAACCTGGGTATCCGGCACGGCTCAATCACCACAATCCACGATATCACCAATACCCAGACCATCCTCGACGCACCCCATGGAGATCTGCGCAGAGCCCGCGCCTGTGGTGCCAGCCTGATTCCCACAACAACAGGTTCAGCTACAGCTATTGCCACCATCTTTCCAGAGTTGTCCGGCCGCCTAAACGGCCACGCAGTTCGTGTTCCCCTCGCCAACGCATCCATTACCGATTGTGTTTTCGAAGTGGAAACCGCCACTACCCCAGAGGCAGTAAACCAGTTATTTAAGGAAGCTGCAGAGGGTAAACTAAAAGATATCCTCGGCTATGAGGAAAGGCCCCTCGTTTCCGTGGATTACAAAACCGATCCCAGATCGAGCATTATCGATGCCCTATCGACCATGGTCGTTAACAGCACCCAGGTAAAAGTTTACGCTTGGTATGACAATGAATGGGGTTACGCCAACCGCACAGCGGAATTGGCTCGAATGATTGGCACCATGGGCTAAGCAGCCAAAGTACAACGGGGCCAGAAGGAAAGAACGCTCTGCACCTGAGGGGGACTCCTCTCCATGAGCTCGTATTTTTTCCTCCCGCTTTTAGTAAGTAGCAGTACACAGAACAAGATCATGCAGTTTCTTCACAATTTATCGTCGCCAGTGCGCCAATACCTGCTGGTAACAGGCAATTACTGGGCGTTTACTTTGACTGACGGCGCTCTGCGCATGCTGGTGCTGCTGCACTTTCACGGACTCGGCTACAGCCCTTTGCAAATAGCCTTGCTTTTCCTTTTCTACGAATTCTTTGGCGTAGTCACTAATCTTGTCGGCGGCTGGCTCGGTGCCCGGATTGGACTCAATCGGACCATGAATTTGGGGCTGGCCTTACAGGTAATTGCTCTTTCCATGCTGCTGGCACCCAGTCAATATCTCTCGGTCCCCTTGGTTATGGCTGCACAAGCCCTTTCCGGTATCGCCAAAGACCTGAATAAAATGAGTGCAAAGAGCTCAATCAAGTTACTGGTGCCCGATCAGGCCAGTGGCACCTTATATCGATGGGTCGCCCTTCTTACCGGTTCGAAAAACGCGCTAAAAGGCTTGGGCTTCTTTCTCGGCGGTGCCCTACTCGCCGCACTTGGCTTTCAAGGCGCGATTGCATCAATGGCCCTAGCTCTTGGAATAGTTTGGATATTGAGTCTCAAGTTTCTTAAGCGGGACTTAGGGAAAGCCAAAGCAAAAAGCCGATTCAGAGATATCTTTTCCAAGAGTCCCGCAGTCAACATATTGTCAGCCGCGCGCTTACTCTTGTTTGCTTCCCGGGATGTTTGGTTTGTTATTGCCCTACCGATTTTCCTTGCCAGCCAGTTCGGTTGGAGCCATTGGCAGGTAGGTGCCTTCCTGGCATCCTGGGTGATAGGATACGGCATAGTGCAAACCCAGGCCCCAAAGGTCACGACGGCACGTTCAGCCCAGGCTCCGGATGGTCGAACCGCACTATTCTGGGCAATAGCGCTCACTGCAGTGCCCGCATTAATCGCAATCGCATTACACAAAGGGGTGGACCCACAGCTCGCCGTACTGGGTGGACTTTTGATGTTTGCTGTACTCTTCGCCGTAAACTCATCTTTACACAGCTACTTGATAGTTGCCTATGCTCGGGAAGATGGCGTCTCTATGGATGTGGGCTTCTACTATATGGCAAATGCCGCTGGGCGATTGCTCGGGACACTGCTCTCGGGGTGGGTATTCCAAACTCAGGGGTTGGTGGCTTGCCTGCTTATTTCCAGTGCTTTTCTTCTGTTAACCGCACTGGTTTCACTGGGTTTGCCCAGACACAAAACCGGGGCTCAGGCAGGAGGTTGGCAGCTTAAGTAGGAGCTGATCCGATAGCAGTATGAGTGCTACTTGCCAGCAAAGGCTGGCAAGTAGGCTGAGGGACCATTTCGACCTGCACGATTCGATACAGTTTGGACTCAGGTATGCACCCCATTTGAAATAGAATCAAAGCAAGGACCAAATACCTCATACAACACCCACCTCAAGTCCAAGTGCACAGCTCCACAGAAGCTGCAAAAACTCGAGATTAAAATGTCTGGATTTGGCACTCAATGCCTAATTGCCACTACTTTCTGCCAAAACCATCGCAAGAATTATGACTTTTTAGTCAGGGTCATTCTTAGCAAAGTCCGATCCTTTTTGATGTAGTGGTGATATAGAGCGGCCATTACATGCCCCAGGATTAAGATCCAGACCACCCACTCTCCCAGGATCTCTTTATGGATAAAATCGACCGGCTTCTCAAACTGTTCGAATGTCATCCCCATCCGATCCTGAACTATCGCCACAAAGGCTTGGGTACTCTCAAACTTAGGAATGTCAAACAGGAAAAAGTAATCCGTATCCACACCTGTTCCGATATACCCTGTTAGCGGAGCGACGATCATAATCAAGTAGAGAAGAGCATGACCGGTATGAGCGGCCAAATGTTCCAGGGAGCTACCTGGTTCTAATGGCGGTGGCGGATTAGTGAGACGCCATACGATTCTTAGGATGACGATCACCCCAATGGTGACACCAATAGATAGATGTAACTGCAAGGCAGTCCAATTCGCCGGTGTTTCCTCTTGGGTAAACCACTGGCGGTAGTAGACTGAAATATAGGAACCCAAAAACAATAAGGCCGTTAACCAATGTAGCCACTTGGCTACTGAACCGTAACTGTCAGGTTGATTTCTCAGGTTCATTCCTATTTCTTTCCCACTTCCGAAAACTATATTCTATCGGCAATTCGCCTACTATTTCTCCGAGTAGAATCTACGTAAACCCAAAATAAAGAGTACAACACCAAACGCTTGGACAAAATGATAGATAATATTGTGATTAAGGTCCCAAATGATACTGACTGATAAACTTCCATCTAACTGGACAGCCATTGCAACAATACTAACTATCGAGCCAAGTGCCATAAACCAACTGCCACGCGGTGAGCTTTGTCTCCTTAAGGCTAATATAGAATACCCTATAAAAGCCACTGCACTGATTAAAAACTGATAAACAGCAAAGGCAAAAATTTTATCTTTAAGTGAAAACGAGAAAACAAAAACTATCAGAAAAATAAATAATACTGGAAAAATAGCCCGCTTGGAAAAACCTTCATTCACCAAATCTACGCTAACCGCAAGAACAAAAGAAGAAATTAGTAAACCAAGTAAAACAAGCACTCCATACCATAAACAAACTCGAAAATATGGAGGGATTTCAAACCCGTGATAGATAGCTGCCACTAATGAGGCTATGAACATGATAGTGAAAAAAATAAGCCAAATACTTCTTTTCCACTGCTTCCTCCTTACAAACACCAACAAATAAAGGGCGCCAATAAATGCGACCAGAGCCAGCCCGACATTAGTAATTGCAGTTAATAGGTCTATTTCGCCATGTACTAGAGTCATTCTATTTCGTATATCATCAACACACTATCATATATATTCTCTATCTAAGTCAAATCGTAATTCTTTAGAGCAATATATCAATCCTTCTGAAAGTCAACTGAACTTATGTGTGTCATCTCCACGAGCTTTGTCATGCCAATTTCTCAAGTGCAACCTCAAAGATGAGGCAGACGCAAAGTGTAAAACAACAGCCAGCACGCCACTATATTTCAAGGCAACACTGGCACTATTGATCGTTTCAACTCTTAATTAACTGGCTCTAACAGATATAATCACTTTGCCTTTTGCGCGTCCCAAAGCGAGATATGAGAAAGCTTCTTTGCCTTGCTCTAAAGAATAGATCTTGTCTATCACCGGGGATAGTATCTTCTGTTGGTACAAATTTCCTAGCTCACTCAGATGCTCTCCACTAGCTTCCATAATAACCATTCTATAGAGCGCGGACTTTTCCTTCGCGGCCTTCATCAGCTTTCGCGACTTAAGCGCCAATAGCTTGCGGAGCAACCAACCTAGCCCAAGCTCTTCAGCTGTCTGCGGATCTAAAGCCCCTTTAACTGAGACAACACGCCCACCGATTTTCAGGACCTGAAATGCATCCAAAGCATACTGACCACCCAAAGTATCGAATACGACATCCATATCAGATAGTAATCGCCGGTAGTCATCTTTTTTATAATCAATAACAAGGTCGGCACCGAGTGCTTTCACCCACTCCACATTCGCGCTACTTGTTGTAGTCACCACATAGGCGCCTACAGACTTCGCCAATTGGATCGCCATAGAGCCAACACCACCTGAGCCTGCATGTATCAGCACTTTCTCTCCGGACTTCAAGCCCGCAACTTTGATCAAAGACTGATAGGAGGTCAGCCCAACAAGCGGAATACCCGCCGCTTCACTGTGTGACAAGTTTTCGGGCTTTGCAGCCAGGTGGGAAACACTAACGGTGAGATATTCTGCAATAGTGCCCACATGATCCTCCCCCACCCTGGAAAACACCAGGTCTCCTACACTGTATCCAGCAACATTATCCCCCACTGCTACAACTTCACCACTGACATCCCGGCCAATACCAACCGGAAATACTTCCTTTCGTACCGATTTAAGCTCCCCCCGCACCATCATGTTATCAACTGGATTTACGCTAGCCGCATGCACCCGAAGCAAAACTTCACCAGCCTTGGGGGTGGGAACCTCAGCTGACTGAAACTCCAGGCTGCTATCAATATCCCCATAGCGAGTCATTTTCAAAGCTTTCATTGGTCATCCTAACAATCGGTTCAACAAACATTGAAAGCGATAGTGCCCATACTGCGACCATAAAAAAAGGTGGTAATAGGTATAAGTCTTTTGTCATTTTGGCAATAATGGGGGATATTTTGAGCCGATGACAAACAGTTAGAAGTTGATTATGGACAAAATCAGAGCATTGCGTTACTTCAAGCGGGTGGTAGAACTGAATAGCTTTACTGCAGTTGCTGAGGAATTTGAGGTTCCCGCTTCATCAATCTCCCGCCGCGTAAAAGATCTGGAGCAGTCCTTAGGAGTGGAGTTACTGCAACGCAGTACCCGCCAAGTCAAGGTTACTGAGCTCGGCAAGCTCTACTATTCGATGATAAGTAAAGCAATTCGCCAGCTTGAACAGGCTGATGAACTGGTTAGCCAGACATTTGAAGCGCCCAACGGTCTGATACGTATCAGCTGCCTCCCAACTTATGGAGAGCAGCATTTAACCCCCCTTCTTGAGAAGTTTGCCCAACGTTACCCCAATATCGTATTCGACTTAACCTATAACGATGACCTGTCCCAGTTAGGGAAAGATCCCGTTGATATTGCGATTCGCGGAGGGTTTGCACCGGATGAGCATGTTATTGCCAAACGCCTATCGGATAATGAGTTCACCCTCGTGGCTACACCGCAGTTTATCGACAAGTTGGAGTATAGCTTGCCCTTAAACAAGTCGGCGATTGAGTCAATTGCTACCTTGCAATACCGGGGGCCTCGTGGCGTTATTGAGTGGTACATACTCAATGACGAGCACTGGGAGCCCCTGAAGTTGACTCCAAAAGTTATCAGCAATAACGGTAAAGCATTAACAGCAGCCGCCCTCAATCACCGCGGTATGTTCTGCGTACCTTCGTGGAGTATTTGTAACTATCTAGATACAGGGGAGCTTGTACAGGTACCTTGCGAGGGTAAAGTCTCAGTCAGCCCCGGTGGCGATCTGGGAGTATTTCTTTTGTATGAGCGTACTAAATACCAAATTCCCAAAATAAAGCTTTGCGTAGACTTTATCTATGAAAATTTGAATGAACGATAGAAGAATATCAAAATTTTTCGCATTGCTACTTAAATTATATGGGCCAATAATACTAGCTTGAACAAATCTGCCGTTAAAAAAAGCACTCCACCCTCTTTATTGTTCGAAAAATTTATATTCGGCTACAAGCTTATATCCCGCACCCTGTGGACATATAAAGACCTCATAAAACTAAAAATTGATCTGCTTCAAGCTTCCCTTAGATTTATTTGGAGGCATATTGATAGGCATGCTAGTTTGAAAAGTAGAAATCATGCCAAAAGTACCTTTAACTATGAATAACTAAATGGAGGAGTTAGCACTGATAAAACCAAGTCAAACCGCTTATATCAGAACAGCCGGCGACATAAGGATTGAGCCATGCCAAGTTATGAAGACTTCATCAGCCTATTAGAAAAAGACATTGAATCAGCCTTCAAAACCTATGAACTTGATTTTAATACGGAGGCCTTCGACAACAAAGCAGGAGCCTACGAAACTGAGTTTGATTTTGAATTTGTAAAACCCAATAAAATCATGATGGTAAAAAGCGGAGATTCTGGCAAGAAAGCAACATACCTCACCTGGGCTCGACAACAAGCTGTGCCTGTAACTCTAGATAGTAAAAGCCCCCCATACTTCTTCACCTCCCATCTCAGCAATTGTCGAATGACCTTCAAGTACCATGACGACCAAAGCAAAAGTGTAACGGTTATCCATGTTGCAGGTGATGTTTCCCAGGGGGGACCATCAAGGGGAGCGAACAAAGAGATGAGTTGGAGAAGATGGTGAAAACTCCCGATGCAACCAAGGAGAGGAGACTCTCAATAGGTGGCCCCAAAGGGGGTAGAAAAGGAGCAAGCTTCAAGAAAAAGCAAGCAAAACTTGGTACCTCATACTACGATACTTGTGCACGGGTATTCGGGGTGAGAGATGGAAACGACCAGTGGGCATTTTCTACACAAAATATCGGTCGTAAGGATGAGCTGCTGGGCTTTTTTCGAAATCACATAATTCTTGCAACAAACAATCTAAGCTCAGCCCCGAAATCTACTCGAATAGAGCCGCACGAAAAAATCGTCGCGGCTGCCCCCATTGCCCCCATAATGGAAACTGCATTACCAGTATTAGAATGAGTTAGCGAAACTCCCTCTTGGTAGTAGATCCCCTATCAATTTCTATACTATTGAATAAATTCCCCTAAATGCCATCAACACCGAGATGGGTGACCTAGATATCAAATAATGCCTACTCCCCCTTTAGACTTGTGAGCACCCTCATCAGTATAATGAGGGTGTCGATCAATACATTGAAAGAGAATGCAGAATTAACATAACTCTTATATCAGGTGTCTAACTCTGATAAAAAATGCACTATATATATCTAGTTAGCTAAATAACTGTTTTCGAGCAACGACCACTCTCTAAGAACTGCAGTAAGGTTTCACCAAGTTCTTCATCGGCATCAAAAAATGGAAGATGATGGCTGTCTTCAAGTATAGTGAGGCACTTTGGCCCACGATATCGCGCAAAATCATCTTTAACTTGAGAAGGAGTGGTTATTGTATCCTTTTCACCTACCATGAATAATGCTGGAATCTCCAAGCTATCGACTTCAGCATTAACATTTAACGCCTGAAGCTCCCTTTCCATTTTATCTGCCAAGCTTCCCCGTTTCTGTTGCCACCCAGGAAACTGCTCATTTATCTTTTGATCTGCTATAAAGCCATGAATATCCACCCCGTTTGCGATACCATCATTCGCCCTACTTGCCCACTTTGCGAGTAAAAGATGGTTCTCTCCTGGGTTCTCTTGATATTGCTTCAATTCGTGCATTGCATGTTCATTATTTTCCTGCATTACCCATTTTAGGGTTGCATCAAGGCTTGTTTTAGACTGAACCTTTCCATTTTGGAATGAGGAAATAAATACTATGCTAGCTATTTCTTCTGGATATTTTCCTGCATAAAGAGCAGCTAAAGCACCACCCCATGAATGGCCAACCAGAGTAAACTTGTCTTTTTTATAATGGGTCCGGAGAAAATTAACTACATTGCGCACATCCTCAATATTATTATCAATCGTTAAGGTATCTTCCTTAACTTCAGGGGATTTCCCTGCCCCTCTTTGATGCATATAGGCAACTAAATAATCATCTTCCAGAGTTTTCCCAATTTTTACCTGAAATGGAACCAACCCCAACTCCACATCCCCAGGCCCGCCATGTAAAAATAGCAACAAAGGCTTGCCTTCATCTTGCCCTGCAACTTCCACATACAAATTTGTGTCATTACTTTTAATACTCTGGATATCATTTACTTGCTCTCCAACCGCCATATTGGAAAGCAAGGCAACAAATAGAGGAACTAACCGAGCATGCTTAAACATCGATGTAATCACCATATCAACTATATTCTTAGGCAAATGAGCTGAAGTACCATTAGGTGGCACACTACCTTTTGTGAAGAGTCTCACAGTTATATGTCAAAGATATAGGAAAAAGAGTCGAGTTGAATTACTTCAAAGGTAAATAGTAAATTCAAGCCTCATAACATCAAAGTGCAACCTTACCAGAACACCTCTGAAACCCTACTCATAAAATATGATTAGCATCCAACGATAATTGATTAAATGCACATAACTAACCCATTACTGGAATAAGTAAAAGCGAAAAAAGACTTTCCTAGTGAATATATAGATCAACCATTCTATCCATTGCTAATCAAACTAGCGTAAAGCAGAATACCAAAGCAAGCTTGTCAATCACTAGAAAGATGGCTTCTACCTGCACAGCACCATGAAATCAAGCTATAGGCCTGAATAAATGAAAGGATAAATCTGACCCGTCGTCAATTGATAACTTAAAGGCCCGGCACAGCTATGCCATCCGGGTCATGTTTTTCCTACTGCCTAAGAAGCTATTACTGGGTGCTGTTGAAACAACAATACAGCCCTACTCCCCAGTATAAGACTTGATAATACTATCCAATCAAGCTTTAAGTAACTTGATTTGAAAGAGGTACACAAGTCCATGTGGCAGGTATTGCCAGCCATCGTCAACTACAAATAAAGGACGCTTGATAGCTGGCATGTATTGGAATTACTCAAAATTATGGTTCAAGGCATCTTCAAATGAAACAGACTTAATCACGCTCCTAGCTGTAAAACGATTCATCCTTGCGGTATACGTTGACTTACATCGCTGTGAAGCCCCCAGGTCCCTAGCCTTAATCTCATTGGCTATAGCCCAGTGCCATTGAGAATGATATTTAAAAGTTTTATCGGCCAGCTTTGTGCAAAGCTCCCAATCACCAAATCGCTTAACTCTAGTGTCCGGCTCTCCAAGAAAAACTGTACAACCAGTGAACAGAATCGAGCCCGATATGACCAAAATCTTTAGAATTCTCATACTCAATAAACCCAAATGATACTTCATGGATGAGCTTTTCGATATCCTGAACCAGGTCACAGGATCGTACGACATCGCCAGCCCTTATCCATCTCAATTACTACCAGATGCTCGTAGGCTACCTATAAGCATTCTAGGAATTCATGAAAATATTAACATATTGTTGATATTTGGTCATTTTATTATGCCTAATATGCCTGAGGTATTTACATACCCAATTTAAGTGTTACTTGGGTGGTTTATTTTAGATACCTACTGAGTCTAGTAAGCGGCCCTTATTAGTTATCCTATCACGCTACTGAATCGCATGTTGCTCAACACTTAAGCCAAAGAAGGTGACTCTAAGGGTGACCATTAAAATATCGGCATTTAGCTCGCTATTTATCGGTTACTTGGATAAGCGCAGTGAAGCAATATATAAATCCCTTTTATACTAATTCATTAATCTAGTTAATCCCTTGAGAATCAGGCCACCTTAATTCGCCAAATTACCATAATTAGTCACAAACAATATAATCAGTTTATTGTTTTCAAAATAGTTATCAGCAAGAAGTCAAAGGTCTATCAGATTCCAGCGAGCATTATTTTGGCAATCTATAATCTGTTGATCAATAGCGGCTATTCGACCCCGAATACGCTCCCAATTACTTTTCTTCATTTTCAGCTCATCAGTAATACTTGCACTGTAATCAATAGCTTGATTATCAGCTAAACTTGCTGTCCGAGAGTCATGGTGTTCTTGCCGTATAGTAATCCAAATATTAGGGTCCAGCTCCGATGTATATGTGATGGCCTGACGGAGCTTCGTGGGTACAGATTCTACTCTGACGTTTCCATTTCGATCCGTAAAGTTAAGTACTTTTTGTTTGTCCACATTGACAATATAGAAAAATTTACGATTTTGATTTAAGACCCAGTTCGCAATACCCTCAAAGGGGATCATCGCAGTATTGAGGCCATGACTGCCAATGATCGTATTGTAATTAGAGTATCGGCGTTCATGTAAAATACCCGCGCTTACTCCAATTAGGTGAAGTCTCTCCCAACTGCGCCCCAGCCCAGAATCTCGATCCCCAATTATTGCTCCCAAATCACCGCTAATTAGCCCCATTGCGGAGCGAGCCATATCCCCTGGCAATGGACCTATAACTCCTGCTTGGTTATGCAGTGATCTATGCACAATCCCTTGTGGAGGATTGAAAGGCTTAGAGCTCGCAAACCATTCAATATCACCTGAAATATCATACCCCGCAGAACTAACTCTAAAGTACATTATGTCGCCCCTATAATTGAGGAAATTCCGTTAGCAACTAGTTGTCAACTTATAAACTTGGAAAGCGAGGGAAATTATCTGCCTGAAATCAGACAAGCAAATAGTTAAATTAGGGGGGGGGGACTAACAATCCCTCCCATGCCCTGAATATAATATCAGCAATCCTGAGCACACAATCACCAGTGTACTGCGCCGTAAGAAATGACTTAAATTTTGTCCGGCGAAAACCAATATAAGCACCGCCGACACATCATTGGGTACCTATTTAGTTTGACCCAATAACTGCCATAGAGACATTATACGCCGACATTTTCTGTAGAAATTAAAGTTCGCCCATCGACTTTAACAATGACATCCTCACAACTGATCTGGCATGCTGATCATTATCGGCCACAACAAGCATCGTGACCGAATTTCATAGGGTTTAAATTTAGAGGAGTATCCAAAGTGCGGCTATTAGATTCAGTGACATCATTATAAAGTCAGTGATAAAAATAAAACGCATCACCCCTTTAACTTGCCACGGCCCTTCACCTTTTCGGTTTTGTAGGGCTACCGGGACATTGTAAATAAACTGTGTTCCGTGAGTGACAGCAAACACCAGCAGCAACGTAGCGCGTTGTACCTCCGTAGCAAATACTGAGGGGCTGATTAGCAGTAGGATATTGAGTAGCGCCAACGACAGGTTAAAACCACCCAGAAATTTTCCCGATTCTGCCAAGATATTAAATACGGGGGTATCCCTTTGTTCCCTGGGTACCAGTAACTTCGCAAATATATGGTTTCTCAAAGAGAAAACGTTAAATCCCATCAGAAACCAAATCGTGTTTAACACCAAAACAACTTCATAGATCATCAATATCTCCAAGACTTGTTGTTTGCCCGCCACTAAGGTCAGTACATCTATTAAACAAATTTGTACTTACCCCGTAGCAGGGGTTGAATCCTCAGGAATTACTCATTACCGGCCAGAGATCCACTATCTCGCCTTTGCTATAGACCGCAATATCACCAAACTGCAGGAACACGGACTCACTCTGTGTGGGCCGGAGAAAGACCCAGTCGTCTTCATTCAGCAGTACCTTTTTTGAGCCATTCAGCATTTCTTGGTTGCTGGAGCGGCCATAGATGGGGTTGATCGATAGACCTTTTGGTGATTCTGGCTCCGCCTTCCAATAGCCGCCAGATATAAAGAAGCTTTGCTCCCGATTTGGGTTCAACCAACTAAAGGGTCCGGTGAGCCCTTCTATGCCGGGTATCTGTGTCTGTGACAATTTCTTCAATACCGGACTTGCGATATACGCCGCTGGTAAATGATCAGACAGAGTGGGAATATCAAAGCCCACCGGTTTAACCAGGCACGAGCCAGCGGCAATCTCGTTACAGGGAGCCCGGTCTGCTCGGGATTTGTACAGTTGGTAGGTTGGGCTACCGGCAGCGTTCAAAGTGGCCGCCTTCGGGAATGCACTTCCAAGCTGGATCTTAGCTTGCTCCACCCTGCTTTGGTAAATATCCAACCCCCGAGTGATTGCCTTTTCAGGTCCACCGAGAACACCTGGCATTTTTGCGGCGTGGGCGTCGTAACCCATAAAACCGGAAAATTCCAAATAGGGTTCCCGCTGAATGATACCAAGCATCGTGGAGAGATCTTCCGCACTGGCAATGCCACCCCGGTGTAGGCCTACATCAATCTCGATATTAATTCGCAAGGATTGTTTGAGCGATCGCGCCAGATCGGCGTATTGATTAAGTCTGCGGGGGCTGTCAACCAGCCACTGTAACTGCCGCGTAGGATCAAAATGCTCCGCCCTAGTGCCAAAATAAAAGGCCTTTGCCGCAGCAATCGGGAGAGGTTTACCCAGTAAAATATCACTCGCTGGATGAGATTTAACCAGCTGCTGTAGAAATGGCAGCTGGAATACCATGATGCGATTGGTATTTGTTCGCTGAGTAATAGCATCCAGCAGGTTTAGCGAGGGCAAGGATTTAGCCACTACCCGGTAGTCATAGTGACCTCTGAGGTGGCCGGCTAATATATCGGCGTTCTTTTGCAGATTTTCCAGGTCTACGACTAAGGTGGGACCAGAAAAGCCGGCATGATCCAGAGCTTTAGAAACACTGGAGAAGTATTCGCTGTGCCCTCCCTGCCCTTGCGCTTTAGGGCGAAGAACGGCGACACCTGCCACCGCTCCTAACGCGACCCCACCTAGTATTAGCTTTCGTCGCTTGATATCCATTGTGCTTTCCTCTTTGAGGGTTCACTGCTGAGCAGCGTTGCTCAGGTAAAAAGCGTTTTCAGATAGGGGTTTAAGAACTTACCACTGGGGTCCAGCTCTCGGCGAACCTCAAGAAAATCCTGCCACTGAGGGTAGAGCTCGGCAAAGTCCGAGCCTTGTAGCTTGTTTAACTTGCCCCAGTGCGGGCGGCCCCCATATTTGCGCATAATGGGCTCAATGGCCTGAAATAGCGGTAGGTGGTCCTCTTCAAAGTAGCGGTGTATGGCGATGGACACGGAATCTTGCTTATAAAACGGACTCAGCCAGATATCGTCAGCTTTAACGAAACGCACCTCGATAGGGAAGAAAACATCCAGGTTATTTTCCTCAATCGTTCGACGTATTTCCGCGAAGGCTTTCAAACCGTCCTCGCGGGGCAAGTGATACTCCATTTCATTGAAACGTACGTTTCGCTCACTGGCGTAATTCCGCCAGGAGGACTCGACAACGACTTCCCTCTCGATATCTTCCATCGCATTTTGCAGCGCAAACTGACGCAACTTCGGTGACCAACCCAGCCAGTCCCGCACAGATTTCAGGGTCATTACTGCTTCATTAGTATCTTCCCGCTCCGTAGAGAAGATTTCCTCTGTGGTCGGCTGGTGGGAATCAGCCATGCACATCCCAGAAAACGGGATATAGTAAAATTCAAAGTTCCGATTGGCCTCTGCCAGTGCTGGAGCCTGATCCAACACCTCTTCCAGGGGCGCTACCCAAGATTCACGACGCAAACGGTAGCTGGGCTGGTTCTGCATACGCACCTTGGTCACCATACCCAGGCTGCCAAGGGATACTTGCGCTGCCGCGAACACCTCGGGGTTTTGCTCACCATCACACCAGAGCGTATCCCCTCCTGCGGTCACCAGTTCCATACCCGTTGCATAGCTGGACATACAACCCAAGCCTGCACCTGTTCCATGGGTCGCGGTTGCCAGGCAACCACCTAAAGTCTGCTCATCGATATCTGGTTGGTTAATCAGCGCTTGACCGATATCCTCTAAGGGTTGGCCAATGTCTGCTACACGGGTGCCAGCGTAGATTGTCGCCTGGACCTTGTCGGAATCGTGGTCGGCGACGCCAGTAATACGGCCCAATGAAATAATTGTATCGTCAGTGGGTACCAGTGCAGTGAAGGAGTGACCCGCACCTACCGCCCTGACCGTACCTTGCGCTTCCGCAATTATCGTTTGCAGTGCAGGAATATCTTTGGGTGCCAGACGATGGGCCGGCAGACACTCTTGTGAACCAGACCAGTTCCGCCATCGAACACCCGCTTTTTTTGTCGGTGGGGCTGCAGCTTGCAATAAGGTACGTGCAACTGATGAGATGGGCGCGGCCGCTAATGATGCGGAGCCGATCGCGATAGAATTAATAAACTGGCGACGATTGAACCCCATATCCTTTACTCCGCTGTAGCCATAAAGACAATCAACTGTTCAAACTGCTCGGGGGAGCACTCAAAACAAAGGCCTAGTGGCGGCATACCCTGGAACCCATTGATCGCATTTTCCACCAACACATCCATCCCCTTCTCCATACGGGGCTTCCAGTTGGCTAAATCTCCGGTAAGGGGTGCGGCGCTGGCGCCAGTGCTGTGACAGCTGCGGCAAGTGCGAGTATATATTTCAGCGATTTCCGGATCAGCGGGCGCAAGAGACAGCGCTCTTTGGGTCAACATTGCCCGGCTTTTTTCACTATCCTGTGGAGGCTCAGAACATCCTTGAATGACATTTAGTACCAAAAAAAGAGACAAGAGCTTAAAGCTCCGGCGCAAGACTTCCAGTTCCATATGCGTACACCTACTACATTATTGTTGTTTATTTCTTTTTGGCTATTGCCAAAGCTATCGTGTACATATCGCTGGCACTATTGTTAATCATGATGACTGCTAAAACAACTACTTGAGTTGCCTGTTCTCAATTATTTCTATCGTAATTTATTTGCGTACCACTTAGAGAACTAAAGCCTATGTACATCTCGAAGTTAAGATCAGCATTTATTACAGAGATAAAATGACTCTTGTTAACAGTAGACAGGCTTTGCAAACATCAAAAAGAGCTATTTATATTTACGAATATATAGCCATAAATAAAAACCGCCGACCAAAGTGCCCAGCGGAACATTTAGCACACTCACTGTTGAAAATATTAAAGCTAACTCTGGGGCATACCTTTTATCCAAAAGGACAGCAATGCCAGCAAAGACCCCCAAAATATTCAAAGACGCAAACAGTATTATCATCAAGCCCATTAGACTGAATATATTGAATGGCATACTCAAAATTGAACTTCCAAAAACTGCGTATAGGAATAACAATATTGCGCTGGATATCAACAACATCAAAATTGAGTAAGTAATTATCAACCAGCCGGAAACTTTTTCCTCGGTACTGACCATGCGGTGCTCCTGTGAAGATAAAAGCCCAAGCCTCTTTAGTGATCCTCAGAACATCAGGGCATTGAGAAATGACTCTAAAGTTGCTCCGGTTTCAGTTGTCAGCTAGCTCAACGATCAACATGACTCAATGACATTTATGACACCGATGGCGACATTGGGCTGCCTACCCTTCTACTTTAGGCGTTGAGTATCAACAGGAACAGGAATACCCTAATGCTTTTCGATCAGGTAGGTATTCAGTGGTTAATAGAGTGCTAGCTTCTCCAAAAGGACCAGAACTGTCAGAGTTGGTCCAAGGCTACTGGCGTGTGAGTGATTGGAATTTAAGCCCTCAGGAGCGCCTGACATTCCTAAAGCAACATATAGATAAAGGGGTTACCACCGTAGATCATGCTGATATTTACGGGGATTACTCCTGCGAACAGTTATTCGGCGAGGCCCTTAAGCTGGATAGATCTATTCGCAATCACATCGAGATTGTCACCAAATGCAATATCAAATTGCTTTCTGAAAAATATCCAAACAGGAAAGTTAAGTACTATGACTCCAGTGCTGAACATATTCAGCACTCGGTTAATAACTCCTTAGCCCACCTCGGTGTAGAGCACATCGACATCCTGCTTCTTCACCGACCTGATGTTTTGATGGATGCAGATGAAATTGCCACCACATTCGCCGAACTGCAGAAGTCCGGTAAGGTATTACATTTCGGCGTTTCCAACTTTACCTCCCAGCAATTTGATTTGTTGCAGTCCCGCCTGAGCTCACCACTGGTGACAAATCAGGTCGAGATTAATCCTATCAATTTTAGCGCTGCGGAGGATGGAACTCTGGATCAACTGCAGCAATATAGAATTCATCCTATGGCTTGGTCCTGCTTAGCTGGAGGGGAAATTTTTAGTGGATCAAGCACCCAAGCAACACGGTTACGAATCACCCTGGAAGATATCAAGGAGGAAATCGGGGCAGCCAGTATTGACCAGGTAATCTATGCGTGGGTACGACGCTTTCCCTCCAAGCCCCTAGCAATTATGGGGTCGGGAAAAATTGAGCGCGTTCAGTCGGCGATAAAAAGCTTGAAACTCAATTTGAGTAGAGAGCAGTGGTATAGAATATGGACCGCCTCTAAGGGAATTGAAGTTCCCTAGATCCAGCTTTCAGCCTAACAAATTATTGATTACTTGGCTTACGCAAAAAATAATTTATTAAGACTAACCTCTTGCTTAACAATTGGGTGGTGTAACTTTAATTCGGTTACACCACCCATCAACCAGATAAGTATATTTGTTCTACGGCCCCATCTGGCTTGACCACTGCATCAAGCGTCCCTGGGACATATTTTTATTTTTCTCATCCCCATTATTCATAAAAGATGCCAGTTCGGTTACCAGATTTGCCTTTCGCCACTCATAAAGAAAGCTTGCAAGCACATGGAAGGCAGCATCTGAACAGTTGGAAATGACTTGCAGCTGACCATTATTATTCCCTTCCAGGGAACTCAAACGCTCCATCCACTTTCCTGGGGCAAATGCATAATGGTATGAGACTCCAATATTATTGAGGTGGGGCCCGAAACCCTGGGTACCCAAAAGATCTTGCTGCAAAAAATCTCTGAAATTACCATGCTGTGTCTGGCTAACTTGCAGGCCATAATACTGAGCTGTTGGGTCTGCATTCATCCCTGTGTCATCACGCCAACGACCAGCAATAGGCCTCATACTATTGTGACGCCCGCCCACTGAGCCTTTAAATGCATCCCAAGAACTGTTGGGGTCCCAACCTACAATAGTATCGATAACACCATTGTGACCTGATATTAATGCCGTGTGGCCATTCCATGTTCTACCCAGAGAACTTTCCACTCCACCATTATTCCACCACTGCGCGTAAAACCTGGAAAAAAGAGAACCGTATGACCTCAAACTGGATACAAAACAAATACCTGCAAAGTATCCTCCACACGCCCTAGGATTAAAACCTCTTCCGCTCATCGCCCACATCCTCCATAACGACTATGAATTTTTTTGCCAAAATTGTTATTTAATATTTTGACAAATCAAGAACTCTTTCAATTCATCGCTAAAGCCACTGAATTATTATATTTATTACTCAGGACCTAATGAAAATTGACAGACTTTCTATATAACTCGAGATTATTTGATACCAAATCTGGTACCACCGTGTCAACACGGGAAATATTTCAAGCTGAAGAGAAGGGGTAACTGAGAGGCAAAGTAAAATAGGAGTCATGTATCCTCTAAAATTTATCAGAGAATCGCAAACAACCCAATGGGTCCACAATAAAACTCAAGATATGAAAGGATATAAAGCAGTTATTAGATATTATTTGCTTATTACCAAGTATAGTTGAATCATGAAAATTATTAGGAAATTACAAAACAACGACCATAAGAGAACTCACATACTAAAAACTCCCGCATAAAGGATTCCTTTTATAGGCATACCTGTACAAGGAAGACTCAAAAGGCTGAGGGGAAGCTACTCTAAAGATCCTTTCTCTCATCCACAATCGCCTTTAACTTTCCCTCTCCAACCTGCTCAATCGCATTACTCACGAGCTACTTGAGCTAAAGATTTCACTCCCCCCCTACTTACTTGAGCAAATATTTAAATGGGGATAATGATTGCAAATTTCAGCTATCTTTCGAAATAGATAACTTTACATATCTACAGTTCTAGGCAATTACCGACTGATTATCGGACAAATTGATGACATTCCAATTAATTAGCCAATAGACATCAAGAGAACAAAGATAAAAGAGGATAATTCGACTGATTTTGAAACTTCACTTTTGGCTCACCACATCAATAGCGTAGACTGAGGCGAGCCCCAAGAAAGAATTTACTTATTAGCCACATCGATCGCAGGGTTACCAAGTGCACTGTTTAGAACAGAGGCCAGGCGAACTCCCCCCTGCTGCAAACGCTTTTCAAGGGAGTCCTGACAGCGCAGAAAGTACTTTTCCCCAAGTTGTGTTTCGCTGGTATAGGCGAGACCATGGGCTAAGTGATGAGACTCCTGGGCCCAAACTTCGGCCGAGGTAGACTGCCAGATCTGCCTCTCAGCCGCACTAATTTTATCCGTTTGCTCCTGAGCATAATCTTGCCAGTCTAAAAACAAACGGGCGACCATATGGATGTCCCAGAGCGCGTGTAAATTCGTTTCGACCCCATAGAATTGGACTTCCACATCATTACCCCCTTTATCTGAAAATAATCCGGTATGTAATGGCTGATGAAGGTCGCCAACAAAGTGGGCAATAAACATCAGTGCTTCTGCACGCTCCGTCTTGGTGCGCGAGCGATCGGCCAATACTTCCTGATATCTTTGAATCGCCTTCAATATGCATCCTGCAGCTGGGCAATCCCGCTCCTCAACATAAGCAGACCAGTCTCGAGACAAGTTTATATAGTGAAGCGGCGCAGCCCAGTTATAAGTCTCATCAGACCTAATTCGATCAGCCCAAGTTGTGGATTCAGCTAGGTGCGGCTCACCGACTTCATCAAGGAGCAACTCTATTTCGGCGGCTACCTCCGGGTCCAGGTAATGCCATGCAATTTCTCCAACGACCCTGTGACCATCATCTCCCCAAGCGTGTGCTTGTGTCATAGCTGTGAGTCCAAATAATGCAACTGCTATACGGGCAATTATCAATCGTATGCTCATTGGGCATGTCCGCCAGAGTGAATTTGCTGCGTACTTTAACGCCAGTATGTGACAAGTTCACGGCTGTAATAATTTATTTATATGTGCACTACATAATCGCTTCAGCTCTTAGACAGTACCCAATAAAAATCACATAACAGTCTCCATTGGAACTTGGAACCTAAGTTGCAAGAGCAAAACTCGATAATTACTTGGGCCACTTGAGTTGGCAATTCTTTAGACCAGGAAAACGCTATGAAACCTTCTCTGTTCCCGCGCGTATTGTTATCCGCGGCGATTATCTCTGCAGCTAGTATGGCGCAGGTATCTTATGCACAAGAAACCGCAGCGGGTATCCGCGGATCTATTACCGGTAGCAATGGGCAAACAATTAGCGATGCCAAGGTAACGGTAGTTCACACCCCCTCAAACAGTCGTCGGGTTGTAGAGGTGAGCGATTCCGGCCAGTTCAACCTAAGTGGCTTACGTGTAGGTGGACCTTACACTGTAACTATAGAGTCCGACGAAGGTAATCGGGTATTAGAAAATATCTACCTGTCTGTAGGCGATACCCTGCCGCTAACCTTAACTTTAGACAACTCCAACCTGGAAGAAGTGAGCGTAATTGGCCAAGCCATAACCAATTCTCGCTTGGCTGTCGGCCCATCTTCTCACTTTAATAGTGATGATCTGGCGAGCGCACCTTCTGTAAACCGCGATATTAAAGACCTCCTACGCCTCGACCCCCGCGTTTACATTGATGAAGCGAACGTAGACTCCATTCAATGCGGCGGATCAAACCCGCGCTTCAACAGCCTGACTGTTGATGGCGTTCGCATGAACGACAACTTCGGCTTGAACAGCAATGGCTATCCCACTGAGCGTATGCCTTTCTCATACGACGCCATAGACCAGGTAGCCGTAGAGCTTGCACCTTTTGATGTACAGTACGGTGGCTTTAGCGCATGTAATATCAACGCTGTTACCAAGTCCGGTACCAACGAGTGGCACGGCTCTTTCTTCTATGATTACACTGATGACGGCTTCCGTGGTGACTCTCTCGAAGGGGATGATATTCCCAATCCCAGCTTTGATGAGAAACGTTACAACGCCACCCTGGGCGGTGCCATTGTTGAAGACAAGCTGTTTTTCTTTGCTGCCTACGAAAAACTGGAAGGTGTAGCCAACTTCTACCGCGGCCCTGCCGGCAGCGGCGCGGCTACTGAGGTTCTGGGTGTATCCCAAGAGCAACTGGATGAGATTATCCGTATCTCCAACGAAGTATACGACTACAACCCCGGTAGCCTTCCGTCCAGCTTGCCAGAGGAAGACGAGAAACTCCTGGTTAAGTTCGATTGGAATATATCTGACTATCACCGAGCATCGTTCACCTACAACTATAACGATGGATTCTCTATCGCCGAATCTGATAGCGATGACGTCGAATTGGAGCTTTCCAACCACTACTACGAGCGCGGTGCGGAGCTGAATTCTTACGTTGCACAAATGTTCTCTGACTGGAGTGACATTTTTTCTACTGAAATAAAGGTTGGTTACTCTGAACTAGATAATCGCCAGCTGTCACTCGGCGGCACCGACTTCGGTGAAGTGCAAATTTATACTTCTAACGATCACAACGGGGATGGCATTCCCTCTGAAGCAACCGTTTATCTGGGTGCTGACGACTCCCGTCATGCGAACAAGCTCAGCTACGATAACCTAACCTTTAAACTTGCAGGCAAGCTTCTTCTGGGTGAGCACAACCTGACTGCCGGCTACGAGCACGAGAACTTCGATGTATACAACCTGTTTATTCAGGAAGCCGCCGGTGAGTATCGCTTCAGCAGTGTAGAAGACTTCGAAGCGGGCACCCCTAGCCGTATCACCTACGAAAATGCGACCGGCACCAATAATATTCTGGATGCTGCTGCAGAGTTCGCCTACGACATTGATACTTTATATATTCAAGACGAATACACTTTTGCAGACGTGGACCTGACCGTTGTAGCTGGCTTGCGCTATGACCGCTATAGCAGTGATGATAAGCCGGTGGAAAATTCTGATATTACTGCAGCCTACGGCTTCTCTAACCAGCACACCATGGACGGCCTGGACCTGTTGCAACCGCGCTTGGGTCTAAGCTGGAACGTCGATGACAGCCTAGAGGTTCACGGTGGTGTCGGACTCTACTCCGGTGGCAACCCCAACGTTTGGATTTCCAACAATTATTCCAATAATGGCGTATTACAGGTCGAGGCTCAGGATAGATCTGGCACCTCCCTCTTTGATATGGATTGGACTGGCAGCGGCAATCCTATCTACGATATCCCCCAGTCCCTCTACGATCAGGTTGCCAGCGGTGATGGTTACCCGGGCGGCGTAAACCTGATGGACCCGGATTTCGAAATCCCATCTGTCTGGAAGTATGCAATTGGTGCTAGCTATGAATTTGAATCTGGCTACTTACTGTCTGCCGATTACCTGTACAGTGACTACCAGGATGCCGCCATTGTTCAAGATATCTCGCTTGAACAGGCTGGCACCACCGTAGATGGTCGCGCAATTTATGACAGCTCCAATGACCGTAGCGGAGACTTTATGCTTACCAACGTGGATGGGGACTCTGGTTTCTCCAGCGTGCTCTCCCTTGGCCTGAGCAAATCTTTCGACTTTGGACTGAATGTGGCAGTTGGTTATGCTTTCACCGAAGCTGAAGACGTCAATCCGATGACCAGCTCTGTGGCCTACTCCAACTACACCACTATCGCGACTACTGACGCCGAGAACCCAGGTACGGCCACTTCCAACTATGTAGTACCGCACCGCTTTACTCTCAAGCTCGATTACGCCCAAGAGTTTTTTGCAGGTTACGAAACGCGCTTCACCCTGTTCGGTAGCGCTAACGAAGGCTTGCCCTATAGCTATACATTTAAGGGGAACAACCTGTCAGGTGTTGTTGGTCGAGACAACGCGCTTCTATACGTACCTACTGGAACAGATGACGCCAATGTAGTATTTGCGGATGGCTTTAGTGCCGAAGAGTTCTTTGCATGGGTTGAATCAGAAGATCTGGACAGCGGCACCATGGAACGCAACTCTCTGAATAGCGACTGGTGGACCAAGTTCGACTTGCGTATTGATCAGGAGCTGCCAGGTTGGCGCGCTGAAGATCGCGTAAATGCATACTTTGTTATCGAGAACCTGGGCAACCTGCTAAATGATGAGTGGGGCGTAATGTATCAGACCGACTTCCCACGCTATCAAGCCGCAGTAACAGCCAGTGTTGATGATCAGGGTCGCTACGTTTTTGAAGATTTTCATGAGACTTCGGGGCAAACCCGAGTTAATGAAGCATCACTTTGGAGCGCCCGTATGGGTATCCGTTACGAGTTCTAATCCCACCTTTCCCCGCAAGGCCGCAGTGTTTACTGCGGCCTTTTTTGTTTCGTCTTTCCAGAAACCAGTTCTCTACCTTCAATAGCTGCCGAGATAATTACTTTTCTGGAGCTAAACTTCTTCACCTCAAAAGCAGTAAGGCGTAAAGGTTGAGCGATTGGAAAAAAAAAAGCCGCATTTACTTACAGCTTTTTACTCAGCATTAAGGCAAGCTCTGTAAGCTAAGCGCTACCCAGCCAACGCGCCAAGGTTTCCCGAAGAAGATCTTTACTCAGAGGCTTGGTCAGAAAATCATCCATACCTGCTGCCAGGCAACGGCCCTCAAACTGCTCTTCAGTAGTACTGGTTACAGCAACAATAGGCAGGCGATCATCCGGGCGGTGCTCGGACTCCCAGCGACGCAGTATCTCGATAATCTGCGCACTGTGATCCGTATTTTGCTGGCAATCCACTAACACCAAATCATAATGGCCTTCAGACAAGCGAACTAACGCATCATCCGCATCTACTGCTATATCTACCTGGTAACCCAGGGCCTGAAGCATCTCCTCAGTCACCCACTGATGAGGCCTGGACTCCTCCACCAACAACAAAGAGTAGTGGCGTGGCTGATCCGCCCCACCGGTAACCACTCTTCGACAGCTTCTTTTCGCACCGCCAAACAGTAATCCCACTAACGCATCGTGCAGTTCTTTACGGGTCACCGGTCGACTCAGATACTGTGCCGATGGTAAGAGTTGCTGCAAATGAGTGAACTCACTTTTCTGGCCAAAGCCGCCCAGGCATACCAGGCGACTCTCTTTATCATTTGCCCCTTGGGACTCTTCAAAGAAAGGCGTAATGGAGTCGAAAAGAGTCGAATCCCCCATTGCCGGTGCCATCATTACCAATTGGTTGCGTTCTACCGCTTGGCGAAGCAGCTGCTGGACTTCGCACTCACAACCTTCACACCAGCGGATCGACTTTACATCCATCCCAAAAGAACGCAGCACCTGCACCAAACCTGAAATAAATAGGCCCTTCTGATGAATTAACAGGACTTCAATATCCTGTAATTTCCTATCCGGTGTGAGATAGGTTCGCTGATTTGGCTCTGTAGAATACTTGATCACCACCTGATAGCGGTTGCCATCCGGCGTTGAATGCAGCTGTAGATAACCGCCCATCGCTTCAGCTAAACCTTTAGCTATCGACAGCCCAAGGCCAGTTGTAACCTGGGTGGTATCCATACGGGAGAAGGCACCGAAAAGCTCGCTCTCATCCGGTAAAATTTCTCCACGCCCATCATCCATTAAGGTGATCGAGAGTTGCCCCTCTACTGTGGTAATCGGGTTATAAGATACCTCACCCCACAGTTCGCCTCTCTGGGCAATGCCTGTAGCGGAGTCCACCAGATTGCGAATCAGCTGGGCCGTTTTGCGATTATCCCCTGTCACCATCACAGGGAGGTTGTCATCAATCTGGAAGTTGAACTCCAATTCCTGACTATGGGCCGCCCTCGCTGCAAACTTGAATGACTTTTCTACTGTCTTGACCAGGTTAAAGGGCCCCTGGCGCAATCGGATATCCTTCCTAGCCACACGGGTAAACAACCCTACATTATCAACCAGTTTTAGCTGCTGACTACTGGCGGCCTTGGCCAACTCCACCCATTCGCGCTGTCGCTCGTTTAATGGCTCAGCTTCCAGTAGTGCCAGAGCACCGAGGGAGTCAGACAGCTGACTGCGGAATTCCTGGCCGATATTGGCAATAAACTCATTGGTCAGTTCAACTGCAGCTTCAGAGTGTTTGCGGGCTGCAGCCAAGCTACTCGCTCTCTGTTGCAGCTCCTGCATCGCAGACAGACGCTCCCAATAGTTCTCCGATTCGCGACGGCCCTGGTGGGCGGTCAGCCAAATAAAAGCGAGGGTGAGAGTCCCGTAGATGGTCCCAAGGATCATGCCCGAGAACAGTGCCATTAGCGCTGCTGGCAGTAATGAGGTTGCGGTGAACCAAGTCAGGAAACGATGGTAGGGGGAAAATACGGTAGTGACACTGGAGCAAAAGATTACCGAATAGATCCACAGGAAGTGGGTCTCAGGGGCAAACCCCATTAAATAGACAAAGTAAAATAAGGTGATGCCCCACCAGGCTGAGCCGATAATCGAGAACAGAAAGTAACGATTGCGCCAACGATTTGGCCCCGAGCCATACAGGTGGTCGAAGCGAAAAACGTAGTATCCCCTGATCAGGGTTAGTACTACCAGGCCGATTCCCATTGTTAATAACAGGCGCGGAGCTTCTAGGCGCATGTCGCCAATAGAGGCTGCGATCAGAAATGCAAAAAGGGAGAGCACCATGCCGCGCCGGGTATATTTGGCGATACGCATATCAGTTGCGCGGCAAATACGTCTGTCTTTTTGAACCTTGAGTTCAGGGCGATCAAATATAGACATTGCGACCTTCCCTGAGAGACTGGGTATCCGGTGCCATTGAAGCTCCCTAGCCTATCCCGAGTACTTCAACCAAAACGGTCTTTATTAGAAATCCCAGCAATCCAAGCCCCAGAGCGAGGAACAGAATAAATGTTCCAAATCTACCAGCCTTGGAGTCTTTTGCCAGGTTCCAAACAATAAACACCATAAATAGAATTAGTGCACCGATTCCCAACCACAGGGAATACTCTTCAAACTGCTCAAATGTCATGCGTGCATTCGCTTAAAAAATTGGCGCGCATTGTACAGTGCTTGAGGGCAACTGGTAAGTCATTGGCAAAATCTAGTCGACCATCGTACCATTTAGTCAAACTATAAATTCAAGCACCTTGATAGTAGTCGCCATCCTCTGAAGCGTGAGTGCCGCAACGAAGCCTGCGAACCTCTTTATCCCGGTAGCGGCTGTCATGCCAGCATCTAGGAAGTGGCTCACCAGAGAGGAAGCATAAGTCAGTTTTATCGAAGACTTCTGGGTCCTGAATCTCTTCACCCCACAAATAACGGCCCACCACAGTCAGCTCGTAGGGATTCGAAAGTGTGACGATATCAGCCACTTCTACCAAATGCTTGGTGGATATGTCTTTAAAAAGCATAGTGGCACCTTTTTCCTCATTACTAAACCAGTATAGGGCTAAAGATGACATTTCCGCCTAAAACCGCCCTCCTTCTGTGAGGGTACACACGATTGGGAGCGTCGATGACGGAGTGCGGTTAAGAGGTGAAAGGGAGAGGCAGGCCCGAATTCTATATTCGAGCCTATCAGTAGGAAGGTTACTAGCCTTCGATCGTCAATCGAGCGGAGACCATACCTTCATCGGCGAGGGCATCCAGATTAATCGTGCGAACAGCCATTTTCTCCTGCATTAGGCGATTCAACCAGGGCTGCAAATCCTGATAACGGACTTCTTCAATCCACAATCGGATACGATTTTCACCCTCAGGCTCAAAGCGCTTAATCACAATCTGGTTTTGTTTGGCCGCACCAGTAACGCGCTGCAAAAGAGTACCTGAAGCACTACCAGCACCACCGCCTGCGGGCTTTATTCGCTCCAGCGTCGGGCGCTGGCCCTCCATCCAGTTAACCAGCTCACGATTTTCTTCCGCTCGCAAACGGGACTCATCAAAGAAGCCCTTTGCCGGGGAGTACAGGCCATAAACAATAAAAATTACGGCTCCGAATATACTCAGCAAACCCAAGGCTCTCTGGTCATTGGGCGGAAGTGCCTGCCATTTCTGGCGCCACTGTTCGATCTGTTCTTTCATTATATTGCTACCACCAATCTCTTCTTACGCTTGGCTGCTTTATATAAAGCGCTGGCTCTAACGTAAGCGAATACGGCCTGAAACGCCTTTTTTCAACTCGTTCGCACCTAACAGGTCCGCCTTGATCCCGCCGCCAGATAGCTTGCTGACAAATGCATCGAGATCAGACAGGTTTTCTGCCTGAAGCTGCAACACCATTTCTCCACGCTGGCCATCAAAACGAAGGGACTGTAATTTTAATGCTCCCCCTTTGTGAGCAATCCAGACTTTACTCAACTGCTGCATCTGGGTAGAGAAAGCACCACCCTGATTACCCGCGCCTTTCAGAAAACCTTCAAGCTGTCGGCGCATCTGGGCAGACGGACGAGTATTCGGGAACAATTCCGTAAACATCGCCCGGGCCTGCTCTTCAGACTGGTTGCCCTTCCACTGATAAAAAGCACCGGCACCGACGAAAAACAGTAGCTGGATAACAAAACAAGCGGCAGCAGCTTTAGCCGGGCGTATCCACCAAGCCGCAGCGCTCTTATTACTCGATAACTGATAATCTCCAGTTAGCAAGTTTGTTAGCAGCCCCAGCTTGAACCGTTCAATAAAGACTTCTTCCGCTGAGCGCTGGTTCAGCTGCAAGCCATCGCCAAACTGGGATTCCAACTCAGCAATCAGCAGCCCATCCTGCTCGCCAGCCCCCAGCAGTACTACCTGTTTGTTATCGATCGGCTCGCCGCTTTCAGAATCATCTTCGCCTTCGGATTCATCACCTTCATCAACTAATAGCGAACCAAGAAGAGGCTGTAAAAAATCGCGATTAACAGTTAGACCCTGCCCGGCATCTTTCCAGATATGCGCTTGGCCGCCATCCAGCCACAGGCGAATGTCACCTTCGATCAAGCTAAGTAATTCATACTCCGGCACTACAGCAGCCAGCGGCCACTGGAGCCGCTCCAACTGGGAGTGAAGCGCTTCTATTTTTTCAACATCAATGGCGTATACGCTGCAGAGATCACCGGTGCGGGGTCTGCAGGCAAAGTGTAAGTCCTCGACATCCTGGGCCAAATGCTCCTCAACCATGTAACCAATGGCACTTGCCTGGCGACGAGCTGCCTTAGGTATAGTTTCGAGGCCGCTCCATACCCAGTTACCAGGCACCATCAGTAGCGCTTTGGCTCCCTCAGGGAGGTTGAGCTGAGGGAATTCAGGCTGCTCTTCGACAACTTCAAATTCGGGATTAAATGCCTGAGCAAATTCTGAATCCAAGGCTACTTGTTGCCAATTACCCTCTTGCCACTGATGCAGGCGCAGAGTCAGGTCAGCAGTTTCGCTCAGCCGCAGCAGAACAAGAGACGACTGAGGAGGCGCTGTAGGGGCTTCAATCTCGTTAATGCTTTTCTTTTTAAACATACAATTTCTAACTATTCGCTCTCTTCAGTGCTTTCGTACTCGAGCAACTCCTGCATCATTTGACCAGAAAAGGCCCGGCGCTGGCGCTGGCGCACCCGAACCTTGCCATCTGTACTATTCCGAACCAGGGCGGACTCCCAATACTGCCTGTATTCGCCATCGCTTCCGAGTTGGACAGCAATTCGCGCCAGAAAGTGCTGGCTTTGAAAAGTAAAAGGCCCCGAGTTAGCGATTTCATAATCTGCATATTCACTCGAGTCACTGATATAACCGCCCGACTCGCGAAGTTGCACCAATTTGGAAACACTTGCGGAAGGCTCAATCGCCTCGATTAACTCCTCAGAAGCCGTGTTGATATTCACCAGGGTTCCTGTCTCCGGGAGGGCACAAAGGAAAGGCACAAGTTTCTCCCAGTCCTCTAATTCCATATCTACTACCGATGACAACTCAGTAATATCAGTGATCATCATGTCCGGTGTTCTGTGGGCAAGTTCCCTTCCCAGGTAGCCGTCATCCTCTGTCCCCGAGGTTCGCGGGGTATCGCCATCGTCCACCCAATCTGCAATTGACTTGGCCAGGTCAGACTTGCCGGTAACATTATTCACCAGGCGCTGGAAGATCTCGAATTGATCACTATCGCTGCTATCAGACAAATTATTCACGTTAAAACATGAATGTAAGTCTTTGATATTCATGCGAATTTTGCCATTATCAGGATTGAACTGCAGAACTGGGAATGCCCAGGCCTCCAAGGCATGGTCTGCGGTTTCCTCCTCTTCCTGGTCTTCCTCGAAATCCTCCAACAGCGCTACCCGTGTCCAGGCCTCAGCCGCTTCAACAAACTCTGCCAACTGTGTGTTGGCCAACAGTGCACCGCTGCGGGAAATCGCAATCTGATCGCGCAAGATAGCGTGGGATACCGCCGCGATGGCAATCACCATCACCAGCAGTACAACAATCAGAGCCACCCCTTTTTGACGAGCCAGCGACCTCGGCATTTTTCTACCTTTCATCGCCTAACGCCCGTCATCATCATCGTCGTCAGCAGAGGAACTGTCTTCCGCTGCCAGTATCTGGAAGACGCGACGGACCTCCCCGTACTGTCGGGTAACGATGACAAACTCAATAGCTTGCGGAAGCCGTATATCCGCTTCTGTTTGGGAACCGTCCGAGCTGATCGGTGGCCACTGGGCAACCCAGGCATCAGTGTCTGGGTCCAGGTATTGAAGGCTTAAACTTTCGACTCCCATTAGCAGAGGCTCGGCGATGGGCACAGAATCGGGAGACCGATCCAAGACCTGCCAGCGACTGCGCAGTAATAATCCACCTATATCGTCCTCGCCCTCCCGGCCAGTGCCGGTGGTCAGGGAGTCGATCTCAAGATCCTCGGCGTATCCGATGCTATAACTCAAACGCAATAGCTCGCCCCGAGGTTCCCCGGTGAGATTTGCCGCACCAAGGCGCGTAAATTCCAACTCATCTTCATCACCACGTAACGCATGCTCATAACCGCTGTAGGCATTCTTAACAGCGCGGGCAGTTACCTGGCGAAAATCATTGTCTATACGGTACATCGCCATAGAAAAGCGACGTAGCTGCTCTGCCCTCTGGTCCACCATCTCTTCGGTGTCAAAAAAGAGTCCCAACAGCGAAAAGGAACCGACACTGATAATGGCGACAAGAACTAAAACTATGAGGACTTCAATGAGGGTAAAGCCCGACTGGCTGGGAAGGCGCAAAGACATATCAGTTACTCCTCCGCAGCCCAGGCATCCAGGGTCAGAGTTGGGTACTCAGCATCCAGGTGGCCTACTTCAATAATGATATGGCGCAAGCGCTCATTACTGGTGGCCTCCACTCGGGCACTAACCTCCCACTCCCTTTCCCCCAAGACCACCTGATCTGTTTGTTCCCCTAAAGGAGGCCAAGGAGTTTGCACGCGGACTTGGGAGAGCACTTGTTGGGCAACCCAGTTTGCCGAGAGGCGATCCTCCATCACCCGCTGCTGGCCAACACTACGCTGCATTGCCTTCAGAACACTGGCGGCAATAACCCCAAAAATAACCAGGGCTATCAAGACTTCTACTAATGTAAAACCGCGCTGGGCTCTCTTAAAATTCATCGGCCTGCCACTCTAGCTGCAATCCGTTCAGGCTGGTGTAAGAAATAGTCGCACCTCGAACGTCGTCGCCATTCTCAACAAGGTACATGGCAACTTCCACGGGAAGTACCTCTCCACTGGAGAGAGCAACAAATTGCGGAACGACTCGATCTTCATTGGTCTCTTCTGCAAATTCCGTGGATTCTGTCGACGGCAGCTCCGCCTCAGTTATCACTTCAAGGCGAACAATTTCCGGCAATTCATGGGTGGCAAAACGCGCAGCACGCCTCCCCGACGCAACCGAATCTATCGGCAACCAGGTCATTGTTTCTTGCTCAAAATGCACCACGCTATAAGTGCCCTGTTCAAAAACAACGCCGTAATGCATTTTGTCAATCAGGGCTCGATCCGCAACCAACTGCAAAAGGGCCGACAAGCGCTGGGCTTCTTTTTGCCACACGCGCCCGCCGGAATTCCCCATCGATAGAGTCGCCATGCCAGCCAGAGAGGCGATGATGACAATCACTACCAACAGTTCGATCAGCGTAAAGCCACGGCTTCGACCAATGCTATACATCAAGTGCAAATTTCAGGTGTTACAGGTCAGTAACGTAGATATCAGCAGCTTCGCCCTCACCGCCCGCTTTGCCATCGGCACCGAGGGTGAATAGGTCGTAGGCACCGGCACTGCCTGGGCTGATGTACTGATATTCATAGCCCCAGGGATCTTTTGGCGCTTTCTTCAGGTAGGGCTCAGTCCAGTTCTTCGCTTCGGGGAAGCCGGATGGGCGGGATACCAGTGCCATCAGGCCCTGATCAGAGCTGGGGTAGACAAAGTTATCCATGCGGTAAAGGTCTAGTGCAGTCTCGATAGCTTTCAGGTCAACCCTGGCCGCTTTCATTCGAGCTTCGCCGGTCTTGCCAAGAACATTAGGTACAACCAGTGCACCAAGCACCCCGAGAATTACGATCACCACCATAATTTCAATCAGGGTAAAGCCACCACTTTTACGTAGGGTTTTCATTTTTCTCTCCTAGTTCACTCTAACTCTGGGAACCCCAAGGGTCACGATACCCTTCGTGACCCCAATTATTTAAAAGTCACCAAATCAGTAAATTACACGATTCCCCAGCCTAAAGCAGCAACATGCCCAGCAAAACTGCCGCTCCCAGCCCAACAAGAATCTTCGACGCCTCTAGCAGTGTAAAGCCGGCGCTGTTGCGCAAGGATTTCATACCAACCTCCTGAAGCAGCTACGCAATTTCTCTTTGACCTACATCTAATTTGAGCATTAAACAACCAATTCGTTCATGCTCAGAATCGGCATCATAATAGCCATAACGATGAACAACACTATGGCAGCCATTATCAGCAGCATCAGAGGTTCAAAGATGCTCACAAAGGCAGTTACCGCACCCTGCAAATCCTGCTCTTGCGAATCCGCCGCACGCTGAAGCATTTCATCGAGAGTGCCCGAGGATTCACCACTTGCGATCATATAGATCATCATCGGTGGGAAATAGCCTACATCTTCCAGGGCTTTACGAAGGCTCCCGCCCTCGCGCACGCTCTTTTGAGCCGCATCGAGTCGGTCTTTAAGGAAGGTATTGGTCATTACTCCACCGGCGATACCCATGGCTTGAACCAGCGGCACACTGCTGCCCGTAAGAATCGCCAGGGTCCCTACATAGCGAGCACTCTGTGTCCCTCGCATCATCCAGCCAATAATTGGCAGCTCCAGCAAACGGTGGTGGAAACGATACCGAATTGCCGGGCGCCGCAGCATCATCACAGCGCCAAAAATGAGCGCCCCAAGTGCCGGCGGCACCAGCCAGCCCCAGGCAGAAATAAAATCGCTCATGGAGACCAGGATGCGGGTAGCCAGCGGCAAAACCTGCCCGGTGCCGGTAAATACCTCGATAACATCAGGTACCACGTACACCATCAAACCGGTTACAACCAATACACAGATAAATACCAAAACAACTGGGTAGATCAGAGCCAGCTGCACCTTCTGCCGAAATTGCTGCTGCCCTTCCGTATAGTCACCAAGGCGATCCAGCACCGCATCCAAATGACCAGAGTGCTCCCCTGCTTCAACCGTAGCGCGATAGAGTTTGGGGAATGCCCGTGGAAAACTGCTCAGGGCCAAGGCGAAACTGTGCCCTTCAAGAATTTTGCCCCGAACAGCCAATACCACGCGTTTGATTTTTTGGTTGCGTGTCTGGTTGGCAATGGCCCCAAGGGTTTCTTCCAGGGGAATTCCCGCTCGAAGCAAGGTGGACATCTGCCGAGTTAGCAGGGCCAGGTTTTTAACACTCAGCCCAGGGCTACCAGATAGAAAGCTGGCGCCGCCCTTCTCTTCTTTCTCGGTAGCTGCACTGACTTCCAGGGGCACCATGCCTTTCGCGCGCAGTTGCTGCCGCGCAGCGCGCGCGCTATCCGCCTCGAGCGTACCGCGACTCTTGCGGCCGGATGCTGCCAGCGCTGTATACTCAAAAGCTGCCACAATCAGGACTCCTGCGTAACTCGTAGTACTTCCTCAAGGGAGGTCCTACCCGCTAGTACTTTCTCTACGCCATCATCACGGATGCTGGGGCCAAGCTTGCGTGCTTCCGCAACCAACTTGCTCTCTGAAGCGCGATCGTGGATCAATTGGCGCATCACTTCGTTGAGCGGCACCAATTCATAGATACCGATACGACCGACATAGCCACTGTGATTACACTCTTCACAGCCATTAGGTCGATAGATGATGGCTTCCTCTTCAGGCCCGACGCCCAAAACCTCACGCTCGCTGCTGTCAGCCACATGAGGTTGCTTGCATTCAGGACACAGAACTCGCACCAGGCGCTGGGCAAGAACACCAATCACGCTGGACGACAGCAGAAAGGGTTCAATTCCCATGTCCACCAGACGGGTTACCGAACCCAAAGCGGTGTTGGTGTGCAGGGTTGAAAGTACCAAGTGTCCGGTCAAACTCGCCTGGATTGCAATCTGCATAGTCTCCAGGTCTCGAATCTCACCAACCATCACTACATCCGGGTCCTGACGCAGGATCGCGCGAAGCCCTCGGGCGAAAGTCATATCAGCTTTGGTATTAACCTGAGTCTGTCCAACCCCTTCCAGGTTGTATTCCACCGGGTCCTCGACCGTCAGAATATTCTTCTCACGGTTATTGATACTACCGAGGCCAGCATACAAGGTGGTGGTTTTACCGGAGCCCGTTGGTCCGGTCACCAGGATAATGCCGTGGGGATGTCCCAACAGGTCTGTCATCACGCGCAAGTCGCGATCTGCCATCCCCAGCTTACTCAGGTCCATTTTGCCCGCTTGCTTATCCAGCAAACGCATTACCACCCGCTCACCCGCCGATGACGGCATGGTAGAGACACGTACATCTACCTCTCGGCCAGCCATCAAAAGGGAGATCCGGCCATCTTGAGGCACGCGTTTCTCGGCGATATCCAGTTTTGCCATTACTTTAATACGGGATACCAGCAATGGAGCCAGAGCGCGTCGGGGTTGCAGTACTTCACGAAGTACACCATCGACCCGGAAGCGCACGACGAGGCGCTTCTCAAAGGTTTCAATATGAATATCCGAGGCGCCCTGCTTGAGCGATTCGGCAAAAATTGCGTTGATCAATTTGACGATAGGTGCATCGTCTTCCTGTTCCAACAAGTCCTCAGTCTCAGGCAGCGAATCGGCGACCGCTGCAAGATCCAGGTCTTCACCCAGGCCTTCGACTTCGGAGAGGTTGCCACCCTCCCTGTTTTCATACAGGCGCTGCAAAGCACCCTGGAAAACATCTTCCTCTACAGCCTCCAAAGATACAGCCGCACCACTGATGCGCTGTACTTCGGCAACCGCTGATGGGCTCAGCGGCGCCACATATTGGCAGAGGGGTTTGCCTTCCTGCTCGGTTAACAGAACCTTGTGACGCTTTGCGAAAGCGTAAGGAAGGCGGCGAATTGTTGGAGTCCCTGTTCCTGTTTCAGCCGTCATTTAGCTTCTTCTACCTCCAACACCTCAACCTCAACATCCACGTCTTCTTCGACTGATTCAATGGCAGCACCATCTATAGAACCATCTACTGGCGCAGGGCTCTCGTTGTAGGTGCCTGTTGGCGGCATCAGGTCAGGTAGTACATCACCGCGGTGCCAATCCCAGATCAGGCTGGTGCGGTCTTTCAGGAATATTTGCTTCTGCTGCATATCCATGTAGCGCTTGCGCGTCTCCTCATAGCCAGCAACTTGACTACTGAGGATTCTGGGACGCAAAAACACCATCAGATTAGTTTTGCTAACACTCTTCTCAGTGTTTCTGAACAAGCGACCAATGCCGGGAATATCACCGAGGAGAGGCACTTTGGACACGGTTTCATTAACCTGATCTTCCATCAAACCACCCAGTACCAGGATCGCGCCATCATCGATCAATACTTTTGTGCGGATCTCACGCTTGCTGGTAACGATATCGGACGCACCTTCCGCTGCAGCCGTAGCAGAAGACAAAACGTTTTCAACCTTTTGCTCGATCTCAAGAGTTACCGAATTGTTGTTATTCACACGGGGAATCACTTTAAGAGTGGTACCCACATCCTCACGCTGGATGGTGGTAAACGGATCATCGTTACTACCAGACAGCAACTGTTCACCGGTAATAAAAGGTACGTTCTGGCCCACCAAAATCTCGGCTTCTTCATTATCCAAAGCCATAATTGTTGGTGTAGAAAGGATATTGGTATTGCTCTCTGACGCTACGGCATTAATCGCAGCACGGATATCACCGCCACTGAGGTAGCCCAGGTGCAATGCCCCAGCTCCCACCAAATCAGTCACAGGAAGTGAAAATGGGTTGGGTTCCCCATCGGAATCCGTACCTAACTGGTTATTCCAACCGGCAACAGCATTACTGCCGGAACCAGCAATCCAACTAATACCCAGTTCGCTACCTGTACCTTCAACTACCTCTACAATAATTGCCTCAATCAAAACCTGCGCTCTGCGCACGTCCAACCTGGCAATAACACCTTTCATAGTTTCAAGGAGAGCTGGAGGAGCAGTTAACACCAGTGCGTTGAGCGATTCGTTAACTTGAATGCTGACTTCGATATTCGCCGCTTGCTGGTCTTTCTCTGTGTTCTGGATGCTACCGCTCATACCCTCGAGGATAGGCTTCAGATCTGCTGCATTGGCATACTGGATATAAACAACTGCGGTGTTGCCTTCGCCATCCAGCGGTGCATCGAGACGGCCTATTACCGTCTTAATCTGCTGGCGGGTAACAGGGTCTCCGGTCAGGAGAATACTATTGGAGCGTTCATCAACAGAAATACGCAGCGGTTGCACTTCCTTACCCGCTTTGCCTCCACTCGATTGAAGTAGATCGGTAAGAACTTGCTTTACTTCCTTCGCAGAAGCAAACATCAACGGCACCACTTCAATATCAATAGCACCGGCACGGTCAAGTTGCTTCACCAGGCGAATAATTTGGTCAATATTCGCAGCGCGGTCAGCAATAATCAGAGTGTTGGTATCAGCATAGGCAGCCAAGTGCCCAGTTTGCGGAATCAGCGGGCGCAACATAGCAATCAGCTGTGAAGCGGAAATATTCTCAACCCTTACCGTGCGAACAACCAGGGATTCCGCGGGAGCTCGAGTGGTCTCATCGGCGACAGGTATCGCCTGCTGCTTGGCTAGCGCATCGGGAACCACTTTCCAGGTTCCGCCCTGTTCCACCAAACTAAAGCCATTGACTTGAAGCACCGACATAAATACATCAAAGGCTTCATTGTGTGTCATTGGGTCACCGGCAACTACGGTGACCTTACCCTTAACATTCGGGTGGACAATAATATTTTTGCCAGTGAAATCAGCAGCCCAATTGATCAGATCACGAATGTCTGCATTGTCGAGAGAAAGGGTAACCCGCTCCGGGCCCTGAGCCAGCGTTGCAGTACAAACAAAAAAACTCAATCCGACCGCAAGCAGCCGTCGATAAAACATCTTCATCATTATTTATCTGGCTCTAGTAAATGTTCAAAAAATCAAAACAATCTAGGTAGATAGTTTTTATTTAGGCTCACGCTGAGCACGACGCTCGCGGGCCAATTCACGCAGCTGCTCCATTCTCTCCCGAATGTTCTGCTGGTTCTCATCTCTTTGAGCAGTTCTTCTGGAGGAGCTGGAACTTGACGTTCTCTGTCTGGAACTGCTGACGCCTCTCAATGGTACGTTTGGCCTTCCGTCCACTTCTGGGTATGTCAGTTTTTCCATCCTGCCATTACGACGAAGAACCACATGGTCAACCTCAACAGAATAAAGTTCGGCGCCACCTGGAAGCCGATCACCGACATACAAACGCTTGGAGGGTTTACCTTTCTCCGACACCAGAGCACTGGCTTTGGTTTTATTGGAGCTGTCAAAAACACCGGATAAAACAATATTCAGCTGGGTCAGAGGAATATTTTCGAGGTCGACTTCAGGGACTTCTGTAGCCTTTTTAGGTTCAGCACGTCCAAAGAACGGCGTGCTTGGAAGACTGGCAGCGCTGGGGGGAGGAGCACCTCTCGGGCTTTTACGCTCCGCGAGCAGGGATTCCTGAGGATCGCTTGGGACCAATAGGGAGCCATAGGCAAACAAATTGCCAGACAACCACAACAGGCCAATAGCTGACGCCGCCATAGTGCCACGGGAGAGACCTTTGCTCGACTCGCCCTGGGCAAACTTATTGCCAATTGAGCCAACGGCTCGCGCTAGAGGGGACATGAACATACCCACATACAAGTTCAACTTTCTGAGGTTATTGGTTTTTGACGCCTATTTTCTTGCCTCAGCCCGGGAAAGGCAACGCTCTTTCAAGTTAAACGCCGCAAACCCTCATTTCGTCCCTTAAATTGCACACTAGTTCCGCAGGTTGTCACCAAAAAACGAAAAAAGGCGGCATGACGCCGCCTTTTTCAATGCCCGCTAGTATAGCAATCGGACATTACAGCTTTGTTTCAAGCTCTGGTACAGCTTCAAACAGGTCAGCTACCAGACCGTAGTCAGCAACGGAGAAGATCGGTGCTTCTTCGTCTTTATTGATGGCTACGATAACTTTGGAGTCTTTCATACCTGCCAAATGCTGGATCGCGCCGGAGATACCAACGGCAATATACAGGTCAGGGGCAACGATCTTACCGGTTTGACCAACCTGCATATCGTTAGGTACGAAACCTGCATCCACAGCAGCACGGGAGGCACCAACTGCAGCCCCCAGTTTGTCGGCCAGCTTGTACAGCATTTCGAAGTTTTCGCCATTCTGCATGCCGCGGCCACCAGAAATGACTACGCTCGCAGCGGTCAGCTCAGGACGATCGGATACAGCCAGCTCTTCGCCGACAAAAGAGGAAACACCAGCGTCATCCGCGATATCTACAGATTCAACCGCTGCACTTCCACCTTCAGCCGCCACGGCGTCAAAGGCAGTGGTACGTACAGAGATTACCTTGATGGCATCGGAGCTCTGTACAGTGGCAATGACGTTACCGGCATAAATCGGGCGCTTGAAAGTATCTGCACTTTCAACAGCGACGATGTCGGAAATCGGCTGAACATCCAGCAGCGCAGCAGCGCGTGGCAGCATGTTCTTACCGGTAGTAGTGGCTGGAGCCAGGATATGACCGTAGTCTTTACCCAAGTCCGCTACCAGCTTGGCAACGTTCTCAGCCAACTGGTGCTCGTAAGCGGCATTATCTGCCAGCAGTACCTTGGAAACGCCTTCAGCTTTAGCAGCAGCCTCCGCTACAGGGCCGCAGCCAGATCCAGCAACCAATACAGCAACATCACCACCAATAGCCTTGGCAGCAGCGATGGTGTTGAGCGTAGCGCCCTTCAGTTCGGCGTTGTCGTGTTCAGCAATAACCAGAATGCTCATCAGATTACCTTCGCCTCGTTTTTCAGTTTCTCTACCAGTTCAGCAACGTCAGCAACCTTAATGCCTGCTTGACGCTCAGCCGGCGGCTCAACTTTCAGGGTTTTGGTGCGGGGAGTAATATCAACGCCCAGCTCATCCGGGGTCGTGGTATCGAGAGGCTTACGCTTTGCCTTCATGATGTTAGGCAGGGAGGCGTAACGCGGCTCATTCAGGCGCAGGTCAGTAGTAACAATGGCAGGCAGTTTCAGTTCAACAGTCTGCAGGCCGCCGTCAATTTCACGAGTTACCTTAACAGCGTCGCCTTCTACGGCAACTTCAGAGGCGAAGGTACCCTGCCCCATGCCAGTCAAAGCACCCAGCATCTGGCCGGTCTGGTTGTTATCGCCATCGATGGACTGCTTGCCCAGAATTACCATTTGAGGCTCTTCTTTCTCAACAATCGCTTTCAGGCATTTGGCTACTGCCAGAGGCTGCAGCTCAGCATCGGTCTCAACCAGGATACCGCGGTCGGCACCCAGGGCCAGTGCAGTGCGGATTTGCTCTTGGCATTGCTTGGAGCCCATGGAAACGGCGACTATCTCGCTGACAACGCCTTTTTCCTTCAAGCGCACCGCCTCTTCTACTGCGATTTCGCAGAAGGGGTTGATAGACATTTTGACGTTGGCTGTATCAACGTCAGAGCCGTCCGCCTTGGGGCGAACCTTGACGTTGTAGTCAACAACGCGTTTCACAGCTACAAGAACTTTCATGGAAATCCCGTCTCAAATATGCTTTTTAACAGCCGCGACTGATAATTCACGTCGCGAACGGATACGGTGTTCTGGTCAAACAAGTGTTTGAACGGCGTGTATGGTGGCGGTTCTATAGCGCAAAATCAATAGTCAAATGGAAGTCCCTCCTGCCATTCACAAAATCTATTTCCGGGAATAAGAACCACCTATCCACCCCCAGTAAGCCGTTGAAATACAGCGCATTTGCCATAGCAAATGAATAGTCATGCAATTGGTAGGGTTGATTAAACGCCTATATAATCCGCCAGCAATATAAATGATAAGGCCGGATTGGCCGCAAAAAAGTTGAATACAACTGCTGAGGAGAGTGCCGTGGAACGCGAATCAATGGAATACGATGTAGTGATCGTGGGTGCCGGCCCCGCTGGATTGGCCGCGGCCTGTCGTATTCGTCAGCTCAATGAAGACGTCTCTGTATGTGTCGTGGAGAAAGGCTCAGAAGTAGGAGCTCACATCCTATCCGGTGCTGTATTTGAGCCCACCGCCCTTAATGAACTCTTCCCCGACTGGAAAGAACGTGGAGCCCCCCTCAATACTGAGGTAAAAGGCGACGACATCTACGTCCTGCGCAGCGAAGAGAACTCTATAAAAGTCCCCAACATGTTTGTGCCCAGCACCATGCACAACGAGGGCAACTACATTATCAGTCTCGGCAACCTGTGCCGTTGGCTGGCAGAACAAGCCGAAAGCCTGGGAGTGGAAATCTTCCCTGGGTTCGCCGCTGCTGAAATTTTGTACAACGAAGATGGCTCTGTAAAAGGTATCGCTACTGGCGATATGGGCATCGGCATGAACGGAGAGCAAAAAGACTCTTACATGCCGGGCATGGAGCTGCATGCCAAATACACTCTCTTCGCTGAAGGTTGTCGCGGTCACCTGGGCAAGCAGCTGATCGAACGCTTTAAGCTAGACGAAGATGCCGACCCACAACACTACGGCATCGGTATTAAAGAGATTTGGAAAGTCCCTGCGGACAAACACCAGCAAGGCCTGGTTGTTCACACTGCTGGCTGGCCGCTGGAACAAAGCTCCACCCACGGTGGCGGCTTCCTTTACCACCTCGAAGACAACCAGGTTGTTGTCGGCTTGATTACTGACCTCGCCTATAGCAACCCCCATGTGAGTCCATTTGACGAGTTCCAGCGCTATAAACACCATCCGGTAATCAAGCAGTACCTGGAAGGTGGCGAGCGCGTTGCCTACGGTGCCCGCGCCATAGCAAAAGGTGGCCTTCAATCCCAGCCGAAAATGACTTTCCCTGGCGGCCTGCTGATCGGTGATAACGCCGGCACCCTGAACTTTGCCAAGATCAAGGGCAATCACACCGCGATGAAATCCGGCATGATCGCGGCTGAGTCTGTAGTTGAAGCCCTCGCCGCTGAGCGCAATAGCGAAGAGCTGACCGACTACACCACCAAGTATCGCGATAGCTGGGCCTGGAAAGAGCTGCACATGCAGCGCAACTTCGGCCCTGCCCAGCACAAATGGGGCAACATTCTGGGATCTGCCTATGCATTTGTGGATATCAATATCTTTAAAGGCAAGCTTCCCTGGACCCTGCGCGACACCAAGGCTGATCACGCCCAGCTCAAGCCTGCTGCTGACTGCGCAAAGATTGACTATCCGAAGCCCGACGGCGTACTCAGTTTTGACAAGCTATCTTCCGTGTTTATTTCCAATACTAACCACGAAGAAGACCAGCCTTGCCACCTGACCCTGAAGGACCCAGAAGTTCCGCTGAGTCACAACCTGCCGATTTACGATGAACCCGCGCAGCGCTACTGCCCTGCCGGTGTTTATGAGGTTATTGAAGACACCAACGGTAAGCGCTTCCAGATCAACGCTCAAAACTGCGTACACTGTAAGACCTGTGACATTAAGGACCCAACCCAAAATATTGTCTGGGTAACCCCTGAAGGTGCCGGCGGCCCCAATTATCCAAATATGTAATTGGGTCTACACATAAAAAATGGCGCCGATGGCGCCATTTTTTATTGCTTGAGAACGCATATTTTCATGCACTTAATCCAAGGCACAGCCAGCTGACCTCCCTAGAATTTGTACTGCGCGCTCAATGCGAAAGTCTGCCCAACCTCCTCTTCAAAAACGGTGACGCCCTGCCTCTCAATTTCAATGGCTTCACCCAAAAGGTTCTGCACTTTCGCCTTCACCGTCACCTCATCAGTTGGATACCAGAAGTAAGTCAAATCCAGAGAGTGGAATGGCTGCTCAAATGAATCGGGATGAGGATCTCGCCCCGCTTTGTAAAGGCGCTCACCAAATACGTTGTAAACCAAGCTGGCAGAATGGTTCCCGTCCGGACTGTCAAAACCGAGCAGCATATTGACAACATAATCAGATGCACCAGTCATCTCGCGGACATCATTCGTCGGTGCATCGGCCTCATTACCGGCAACAATTTCCGAGTCTTGCAGAGTAATATTACCCTGCAAAAAGAAGCTCTCCAGTGGGTCAGAGATAAAACCAAGGCTTTTCATACCTTCTATTTCTATACCGGTAATCTCACCAGACTCAGCATTAATAATCTCCCGAGCAATATTGTCATCACTCGAGGCAGCTTCAAAGAATTCAATAGGGTTAATAATATCCTTATAGAAAGCCGAAATGGTCAGACTATCGCCACTATCAAAAAACCACTCTGCGCGAATATCGTAGTTGTCGATCTCCGACGGCCGAACACTCGAATTCCCCCTGATCTGATCATCAGTGTGCGGATCTATATAAATAGCGTCGGTAATTTCACGCAAGTCAGGCCGAACAGCGGTCTTGGATGCACCGAACCTCAACTGGAATGTCTCCGCCCAAAATGACCCCATATAGGTCAAGGATAATGATGGATAAATATCGTCATCCGTATATACCGCTTCAGCCAACTCTTCAGGGTCATTCGTAATCTGCGGCTCACTTTGCGAGAAACTATAGGGGTTCCACTCTAAAGCAGCTTGACTATAGTCCTCCCATCGGGCCCCGGCTGATATACGCCAGGTTTCCTCAAGAGTCCAATCGAACTTACCGTAGATCGCATCTGTCGAAGTAGCGGCCAAATAACTTTGCTTGTTACTGCCAGACTTGGCAAAAACAAAGTTATTTTCATCGTTAGTGATATTGGTATCGCTAAACACATCACTCAAAGGGTCATCAAGAATTGAGGGGTCAGCCACACTGAAGATATCCAATCCAAATTCAGTTTGCTTATAGGAGCGCCCCTTCTCAATTCGAGCAAACCCACCACTCAACTCCAACGAAGACGAGGAAAACTCAACGGGCAATGTTGCGGACCAACCGTAGTTTCGGACCTCATCCTCCAGCTCGGTAAATCGAAAGCTCGCACTCCGCGAAGCAATATCCACCGTTGAGTTAATAACCTCTCCGGTTTCAGGGTCAGTTTCGGTGTTAGCAATCACCTCAACCTGATTGGGGATATCTGTCATCGCCGTTGAATCGGAGTAGAACCAGTCAACCACCAAATCCTCAGGCACCCAACTTAGGGAGCTGACGGACAGCAGGCCTTTTGTTTCTGGACCAAGAGAGTGACTTCCCTTTATTTGATGAAGCACCAGCTCCCGCTCTTCATACTTCAGGTCATAATTTCTCGATCCAGCGCCATCAGACAATAGACGATTTGAGTCAAAGTAATCCCTGATTGAAGTCTCATCGTCCGTATTCCTCAAATACAAACTGATACTCTCAACCGAATGCTCGTCCGCAAAACGTATACCTAGGTTTAAATTTCCACTGATATCTACGGAGTAAGTAGACTCGGTTCGACGGTCAACCTGCTCCTGTGGGTTACCGTAGTCACGAATAGTGCGCTCACTCTCCCTCCACTTACTCTTGTAGGAGGCTCCAGCCAGGAAACCGAACTCCCAATCATCCCCGTAGTAGAAGCGATTCCCTACACTAGCCTTGTAGTCTTGGTCAGGATCGCTAGATTCCTCTTTAATAGAAATATCACGATTCAAGCTTAGGGCGAGCTCCCTATTTAGCGCTTGAGCCGCCTTTTCCGCCTCCTGGTTACTTGAATACTCATTCCCCTCAGCAATCAAGGTATCACGGATATCCGCAACTGAAATATTACCCTTGAAGCGCTGCAGTGCCGCAGATATCTCACCCGGCATCGCCCTGGTACCATCATCAGCACCCCAAATATCATCATCTCCACCGCTGTAGCTGAGCACATCACCATTGACTTCACTATTGGTGCCCGTACCAACTTCAATAGCGTAAGTCAGATCATCAGGTATCCCTTTGGTGCGGATATCGACATTACCACCTCCAAACGAGGCAGACTTATCAACTGAGTAGCTCTTCTGTACCGCTAGCGATTCCACGATAGAGGTCGGGAATAGATCTAGTGGGATGACATTTCTGGTCAGATCCGGGGATGGCACCGTCGAACCATTGAGAGTTGTACTTGAATATCGCTCACCCAAGCCCCTTACGTAAACGAACTTGTCACTTACCAGGGATAATCCGGATACTCGTCGCAGCGCTGCGGCTACGGTAGAGTCCCCCACCCTGCTGATCATCTCAGCCCCGAGGATATCCGTAACTACCTCCTCCTCCAGGCGCTCGCTGATTAGGACTTCAGCAGAGTCCTTCAGCCGCCCCTGGACTACAACCTCTTCAATCCCAGGAGTGGCACTATCAACCAGTTCAGCATCCTGTGCATACACTCCAGCTGCAAATGTGGAGCCCGCAGCTACCGCCAAAACAAGCGGCGCCCTTTGAAATCTTTCGCACTTAACCATCTCTCAGGCCTCTTTTCATTCCTAAGAATCACGGTCTTAAATCAAATAAGGCGCCGACTCCATCAGCGAAGGCGGCGCCTTAATTGATTGGGATTAGCATCCCCAACCGCTACCTCGATCTATTACTCAAACCAGAGAGGTTGAGCGCGATCACCCTGGTGAAGACCGTAAGTCCAACCCTGAGTCCAATCGGTACCATCCTGCTCAAGCGCACCCAAATAGGCACGACCCAGTTCGGCAGAAACCGTAGGTGCAACGCCATCGATCACTTGAGCAGATGCATCAACTGTGAACATTGCAGGGGAACCGCCGAGCAAAACAAAGTCAGTATCGGCATTAGAGGTTGGATTAACTTCACCGGAGATAGTGGCAAATTGGTTACCGCTATCCACAGCCCAAGTCTCAACATTGAAGCTGTCTTCATCGGTTTTAGTGCGATCTTCACAGGCGAAAATGTTGGAAGTCAGAGCCACCTCAGTCCCAGCAGATGCTTCGCCGCGAGTTTGAGAGCTCTCAATACGCAGGCAGTAGTTATCGCCGGCCACGCCAGTCTCATCAGCAAAGAAGGAGGCCACAACTATAGAATTAGTGATCATTGGATAAATACCCTCACGCAGGCGCCAGCCTGCACCGGGGTCATGAGTACCCTCTTCTTGAGCGGAAACAATACAGGTCAGCCCGTCAATTACTGGTCGACTGTTGAGACCCTGGCTGATCAAGGTGGAATAATCAGCTCCATCACTATATGAACCGATGCCATCGGCCTCTATACAGTGATTGCCGTCAGTCTCACTTTGAATCACCAAAGCATTGGTAATACTTCCACGATAACCTTCATCAATATCAATGGAGTCATCGCGAACGTAGAGTGCAACATAATTTTCGACATCTACAGCGCCACCGAAGAACTCGATACCGTCATCGTAAGTTGAGTATGTTTGAAGGTTACGGATCGTTGTGCCATTACCTACAGCATCAAAAGCAATTCCGTTCAACTCATCACCACTAGCAACTTCTGCGCCTGTGTGTTTGACAACAACGTACAAAAGCTCTCCCGAGTTATCGGCATTGTTGTCACCGCCGTAGTAGGAGGTATTGTCATCAGTGGATCCTTCAGCAGCTACGTGACACTCGCCATCAAGAGTCAGATCACCACCACCAATAGAACCTGTATATTGGCATTTGTTCGTTACACCAAAGCCATTAATAACCATTCCACCCCACTGTGAAACATCCTCCGGACCTACAGTGCCAAGAACATCAGTTTCTGACGTAAAAGTGATGGGAGCTGTTTCTGTACCGCGAGCAAAGACTTGCGATCCACGGTTTACAACCATAAATGCTGAATTATCTTTAAAAGCGATAGTGGCGCCCGCCTCAATTTCCAGTTTTACGCCGTCACCACCCTCAGAAATACCGGCTGCTGCTAGGTCAGAATCGCTGGAGTAACTTTCTCCAACAAACAAACTGCCGCTAAAGACATGAGCTCCATTGCTATCCAGCGCAGTGAGATATAAATCTTCAGTTAATGGGTTTGCAGCAGAAACAAAATCAGTTGTGTAATAGCAGTTACCACCGCTAAATTCACCTTGTACACTTGAACTTTCTATAGTGGCACATGGATTTTCATCAGTGGAACCTCCGCCAGGATTTGTCACTGAATTATCTACCGAGTTGTCCACCGAGTTATCTACTGTTTCCGGCTCGATACTCACACCGCCACCGTCACAACCCGCTAATAGCGCAGCAATCGCAGCTGCCAGTAAGAGCTTATTCTGTACTCGCTTCATGTTTCCCCCTATAGGAATTTCAATCCAAAACTTTAATTGCTTCAACTCCGCCATTTTTAAAAAAAATAAATGACAACAACCAAGCTAATAAAAACTATATTTTTTGTTTCGCCGTAGCGATTTGGACGGAGGGAAGTTTAGAAATGCACTGTTGCGGATTTGTTACTTATTTAGATATTTCCGTAAATTATCGAATTAATATTTTATTTCTTTCAGAACAAATACACTTATATTTCCATAAGATTTCAAACACTATTTTTTTAATAGAAATGAAATACAGCAACACCATAAATAAATAGTACGGACATGTATATTCCCGGGCTGTCTTCCGGATTCAAGCAAGCACTGGCACAATCAAGTATAAATCCCATAGTGCTAATCAAAATACAGAAGCGATAGTGGCATCCACTAAACAGTTTGATACCAAAGATATAAATAAGGAAAGTTCGTCGAGAGAGTAAAGTCAGGAGCTATAGGGTCAAGCAAGTACTTTCTAAACTTGAACAGTAAGGAGCAAGGCTATGAATTAAAGCCCCAGCTACAAATCAGCGCTGAGGCGCGAGGAATCCGCCAGCAGGAACCTGGAGCTATCTAATTACAAGAACCCAGCAGGAAATCTTTTCCGTCACTTTGCACAAAAAGCTTATCGGTATCGCGCCCCCCTTCAAGCGCCCAGTCTACCAACTGGTAAAAAACATCACGGGAAACGCGAGCCTGTAACCCCCCTCGAATCTCCAGGTAAGGGATTGGCTGCGGCGGAGCACCAAAGTCTCTCAGTTGCCACTGCCCCTCTTCCGACAGCTCAACAACGTCGCCCACATTTGTGGTGAAAAGTAGCTGCTGATGAGTACTTCCGGGGTTGCGGGCCACCTGAGTGATTACAAATGGAACATCCTCCACTGTGATTCGCAGCTTTTCGACAGGGGTGACAAGGAAGTATTCATCCCCCTCACGCTTCAAAATGCTGGCAAACAGTTTCACAAGAGGATGACGACGAATCTCTGTTCCCTCGTGGATCCAACGGCCATCAGATTTGATGACCATATCCATGTCCCCACAAAGCTCTGGGTTCCACCTTTCTACAGGTGGATGCCCATGAAATTCAGCCTGTAATTTTTGCAGCTGCTGGAACAGGGGCTCAGCCAAGGGCGGACCCCGCAGAATCGCTGTGATGGCTTGTCTGGCTTCCCTCTGGCGTTTTGCGAGAGGACATATCACCGATATGCACACCCACATCCATAATAAACTCCATCAAACCTTCCCTGTCCTCTATTACATTGGCAAAAGACTTGGAGTGATAAAGCTCTACCGCCCCTTGCACAAGCGCCCAGTATGTTGAGTAATAGAAGTATGCAGGAACGTTCTTCAGCATGCCCTGCTCCATACGGCGCTCAAAGACCCGATTGAGAGAGGTGGCATTGGAATTACGAATATTGTGGAGCTCCGCAATCATTTCTGGAGCCAGGTTCAACGCGATAATCTTCTCCTCCAGGCGCTGGAAGAGTCTATCTTTGCCAGGATCGGCCATACGAGATTCAAAATAGGCGCGGGCTGGAGCGGTGATATCACCTTGCTCGGCCAGGGCTACAGCGGTCTTGAGACGTTCAGCGAGGGATTTTTCATAATCCATCAGCAAACGCATGTAGATTTCTGTCTTGGAAATGAAGTGCTTGTAAATCGTGCCCTTACCGATATCCACACGCTCGGCAATCTGTTCGACCGTGACTTTCTCTTCACCGTGCTCCAACAGAAGCTCCAGAGCCGCATCCAGGATACGCTGCTCCCGCGCGCGGAACCGCTGAACCTTCTCTTTTGCCTTATCCATACTTCCGACCTTCTTTGCCCGTAAAAATGGGGACTGAAATTGACTATTCATTCATGAATGATAGGCAATTCAAGTCGGTTGGAAAAGTAAATCGGGGAATTAGACTGCCTAATATTAAAAATATTAGGCCATTTTGCTCAAAATTTACCCAAAATGAGCCAATTTTAAGCTGAGAGCAGACCTTTTATTTTAGCATGTGGTGACGCTTGGCGAGCCCAAGCATTGCACATAACACATAAAATTCGACGATTGAGTGATTGCGGGGTAGTCCATTACCCCAATACTTCCGAATGAAATCAAGAACTACACCAGAACACAAGAAGCCACTATTAAACGGACTTCAGCTTTAGCTCCAACAGAGGCGCGACTACATCGTTGTCCTGCGTGCGAATCCAGAGCATTTCCTCCTCTGAGTAGAGCTCTGCAACAATCGCATTAGCTAATTCACAATCATGAGAAATCAAATGCTGCGCCAACCACTCTGCAGCAAAGGTACGTTTTTTACCGAGCGTACCCTGTGAACGCTTGTACAGGTTTTTTACTGCCTTGCGCGCATATTCCACTGAGGCGATTCCCGGAGTCGCTTCAACCATTTTGCGATGCAACTTTTTGCTTTTCTGTTCGATGATATAAGGAAGCACTTGGCCAGAAACATAGTCGTGGGCGACCGATCCTTTACAGGGACAGCTATACGACTTCCTGTTTTCGTAGATTTTTTTTAGAGCATTGAGGTGATTATTGGTCTTGTATGCGGATCGGGCCGCCAAACCAGCGTAACCAATGGACAATGCTGTTCCAGCAACAACCAAACCAATACCCGTCGCAGAAGTCGCAGCCGCTGCACCGGTAGCCAGGCCGGTTAGAGTGGCACCTGTAGCCGTCTGTGCACCCCACACCCCATAATAAGCAGCGGAGCCAACCCCTCCAGCCACAGCCTTTGCGGTACGGTGCCGACTGACAACCTTGCCGAAATTCAGTGGTGGACGTATATCAATATTGTTGTGTGGCACCTGTGGTATCTCCTACTTCTTTTATTCAATCTTTGTTGGATAGCTGCAAACGAATTAGTCCAACTGTCCCAACAACTATTGGCGCTTTATACCACAGAAATAAGTAAGAATTCGACAAGTCGCAATAGTCAATAGCACAGAGTTTCAACTTGACTGAGAAAATCAGTAGCTAGTGTATGGGATAGAGCTGGATAGCTATACGAGGAGGCACCTGTGACCAAAATGAGTCTAACGTTCAAAATATGAATGGGGTTAAAGGGATTTGCTGTTATTATCCTTTTGATTAAGAGCGCAAAGCTCCCCATCTGCAAACTCTGTTAAGTGGAATAGGTAACGGGCAAAATCCCTTATGTTGGAAAAATTAGGTAAGTTATTGGATGTTGAAGAGCTGGATCGAAATCTCTTCCGCAGTCGTCATCACGTTGAAAATTATCGTAAAGTGCTTTTTGGCGGGCAAGTTCTGGGCCAAGCACTGATGGCAGCAACTCGTACCGTTGAGCATCGCCTACCCCACTCCCTGCACGCCTACTTCCTCCGCCCTGGCTCTAGTGAGCTGCCGGTGATCTACGAAGTAGACCCAATCCGCGATGGCGGTAGCTTTACCACTCGTCGCGTAGTCGCCAAACAGCGCGGGCGCGCGATCTTCAATATGTCCGCCTCCTTCCAAATTCGGGAACCCGGATTTGACCACCAGGCCGACCTGCCTTGTGTCGAGATTCCCTCTCCTGAGAGTCTGAAAAACACCCAGGAGCTGGCCCTGGAAGCTGGATTGGTTAGCCCGCAGTACGATCAGCGGCGCTATATGATCGATTTTCGCCCGGTCGACCCACAAAGTTACTTTGGCGCTGAAACTCGCGAAGCCAAATGCATGTTCTGGCTGCGGGCAGAGGGCGAGATGTCGGACGACCCGATGGAGCACCGAGCAGCACTTTGCTATGCATCCGATATGGGACTCCTGGGTACCTCCCTACAACCGCACGACATATCCTTATTCGACCCCCAATTGATGCCCGCGAGCGTTGACCACGCGATGTGGTTCCACCGCGATTTCCGCCTGGATCAATGGCTTCTCTATGTAACGGATAGCCCTTCGGCAACCGGTGCCAGAGGCTTTACCCGCGGCCAGATTTTCACCCGCGACGGAACGCTGGTAGCGTCTACCTGCCAAGAGGGACTGATTCGACAAATAAAAAATTAAATCAGTGGTTTACAGCAGAAAAATTGCTGCTATAGTGCCGCCCCTTCGCAAATGATGCGAAACAAAAAACGGTGAGTAGCGCAGCCTGGTAGCGCACTTCGTTCGGGACGAAGGGGTCGGAGGTTCGAATCCTCTCTCACCGACCAGATTTTCAAAGCCCGCTTTTAGCGGGCTTTTTTGTGCCTGAACTCTTTAGCTTGAGCTGACGATAAGCCGTTCAGATTGCCCCTTACTTTCCCTCAGCACATCGCACCTGGAAAAAGTGCAAGCAACTCCTACTTGTACCTTGTTGGGGGCCCACCTTAGACCACTTGCTATTCAACTTCGTCAAATCAGGGGCTAATGCGGAAGCAAACTACAAAAGTCAGATGCGATGGGGACAAATAAAGAATGGGTTTCAGAAATACCGACGAGGCTTTGAATATGGCTGACTTAACTATTTATACCGATAAACAACCAAGAGACTACACCCTCAAGGCAGCTCTGTAATTACCCATGTAAACCTTTCGAGTAAAAGCTCTGCCAGGAATGAAATCATAAACACAAAAAAGCCCGCTAAAAGCGGGCTTTTTCTTTTTGTATGGTCGGTGAGAGAGGATTCGAACCTCCGACCCCTTCGTCCCGAACGAAGTGCGCTACCAGGCTGCGCTACTCACCGAGGCCGCGAATACTACTCATCGATTTTTCAAAGATCAAGTAATTTTTGGCGCGATTGTCATCATAGGTCATTTTTCCGACACAACTGGTCTTTGAGTTGTCCTCAAAGGCAGTCTAATCCGCATTATAGCTGGACCTCCCCGGCTCCAAGCGCCTCTTTCTGCACTGGAGATTCAAGCTTTACGGTTGCTAGTAATTGCCCCAATCTCCGACACATCCATTTAGTCTGCCAACTAACAACCAATCCCTTGTTCTCCCTGGGATCGAACACTTTCCACCGATCTAGCCACTCCCTGAAACTCTCTTCACGTATACGGCAAACTGTGGTCGCCAAAGAAATACCGATATTATTTCTATCCTCTTTCTTGTATTTACGTATCTTCAACGACTATCAAGTACTTTTAGTTTTGAGAGCACACGTATAAACAAATGCAAAGCTCTCCACAGAGGACATCAGAACTTGGAGCAAAAAAAACCAAGAGAGGCATACAGCGCGAGGCCATAACAAATTACATTGAAACGCTACTAGATATCGTTTTTCGATGTTTTGAGTAAGTAGACCCTTACATAAAAGCGAACTGATAAGTTCTATAAGTTACCTTTCCAAGGCATCGATATAAACAACTACCTTTAAATTCCAGTTCGCTATTTACGGATATTTCTACAAGTGCCGTTATTTTTCACCGGGCACCCGAGGGGACTTTTCCCGAGCCCTAACACCAATACAAGGGAGCAGCACCCTGCACGCCACAAGAATATTAACCACTCATTTAAGTAGCAAATCCCGAGTAAGACTTTATTTTTTAAAAAATATTCCTTTTCGAAAAATTACAAAATTTTAAGAAAAATGGTGACTACAATTGCGCCCCCATTACCTTTTTGTTTCCCGCTCCATTTTTTTTCAAACTTTCCCTGTGCTTCTGAAAAGCTTCTCTATACTCAGATCAGCCGGCTGAGTGTCCGTCGCAAGATGCAACAACTCGAAAGCTCATTACCGATTTATTATCAGCAGGCTGACCCTAAAAACGGGGCTCTATCAAGCTCCAAAATTCTCACCCGTAAACCATGAAATAACCTGGGCGATAGCCCCCTATCGTCATTGGTCTACTCGAGGAGTACGTTCATGTACCAACCATATGCATATGCTCAAGGGATCTTTGGACAACCACAAAACTATGCCGTACCTCCGATTAATCCGGTCGTCGGACTCACTCCCCCCCAGCCATACCTACCGCTTCAACAGTTAGCACCACAAGGATTGCTGGGAGAGTTTATTAGCCGTGCAGCTCCGGTAGTTGGTGGCATTGTCGGTGGACCACAAGGTCAATTGATCAATGCACTCGGCGGATTGGGCCAAGTACTGCCCTTCCAGGCCGCACCGCAGCTTCCACAACAGTTAGCGCCCCACATTCCTCAACAGCTTGCTCCACAAATTCCACCTCAGTTCGCTCATCAGTTTGCCCCCCAAAACTATCTCAGCGAATTGATAAACCGCGCGGCCCCAGTTTTGGCCAATTACATCAATAACCCTCAGGCACAGCTAATCAATGCAGCCGCCCAACTAGGGCAGCTCTTACCCTATCAAGCCGCTCCGCAACTGCCACCGCAAGGTCTCCTCGGTGAGTTGATTAGTCGTGCCGCACCTGCTCTTGGCAACTACATTGGCGTGCCTCAACAAGGTCAACTCCTTAACAACTTGGCGCGCCTCAACCACCTACTGCCCTACCAGGCCGCACCGCAATTTACGCCACACCTCGTTCCTCAGACCTACATCGGCCAACCGGTAAATCAACTGGCACCTGTGGCTCCGGAGCAGTATGGATCGGTTCCCCCGCAGGCTTTTGCACCACTGAGCCAACCGGTGCCATTCCAGGCTTTCCCGCAACCACCTCAGCAACCCCTCCAGAATTTGAGTGGCATCGGGCAGCCACTGCCCTATCAGGCAATGCCGCAACCCAACTCAGCCTTTCAGCAACAGGCTTATCTGCACTAAAAATGCAAAAAAAGGGGCTTCACGCCCCTTTTCCTGGGGGTGGGTTCGACCCTGCCCTATTTTAGATGGCGCAGTCACAATGAGAAGAAAATGAAGAAGTTTGAGCAATATGTAGCCGTACCCAATCGTAAGGTATCAGCTAGCACTCTGGAGCTAGAGGAGCTGGTGAAGGAAGCTTCAAATTGCCCCGATGTTAAGGACGTTACTTTGCGCAAAAGCAACGTCACCCTTGTGGCTACACCCGATGCCGTCGACGACCTAAGAAAGAAATTGAGAGGCAAAGTAATTATTGATCCGGATCAACCTGTCCACCCTCTCAATTGAGACTGAAACCCACTCGATTCACCACTTTCAGACGTTTCACACGCGTACTAAATCAGTACCGCACTGAAAGCGAAGGAACATGAACATGACTGAATCCCGACAAGAAAAGGCCGCAGGAGAACCTTCGGTCGAGGTTGCAGAGAAAGTCGAGTTACTTATTTCACCCCGCCGCAGCCTGATGGCTAAATCCATGGGCGTGCAGCCATTGAGCTCGGGCTCAATGCACCATGTGATTTCCACTATTGCCAGGCAGGCAGGTTGTGAGGTGCTTCGTGAAATACGCCCCGGCAGAAAACTAAAAACGCTGTCCTCCGCCGATGAGGCCACCAATATTTACAAAGTCCGTATGGATGTGGATGCTGCTGCGGCACTTTACCAGACCACTCCACCAAACGTCGCCGTTGAACTGGACTCACTTCTCTCTTACGGGCAAGCGAGCTATTCACCGACCTTTTCCGCAGTTTTTGCACAGCAACCCGGACTATTGCGCGAATACCACGTCCAGGCACAGCAGGTGCACTTCCGCGTTATCGGTGCAAAAGGTGAGCCCATACGCGACGCGCAAATAATTGTTGAAAGTGCGGGTTTTCCTCAAGAAGGGGTCACCAATAATAAAGGGGAAGTCGCGCTCAGTATTTTTGCGCAAAGCGGCGGCGCTCAAGTGAAATCACTTCTGATCCGCCCCGCCAAAGATTTCTGGAACAAATATATTCGCAGCCCCTCCCTATCTCTCACCGGTGTAAACTTGGTGAAACTCCAACCCCTAAGCGAAGCCATACCCAACTTCCCCAATGATGCTTCCTATGGCTGGGGGCAAAAGTACATGGGCCTGGACCAGCTACCCGATGAATACACCGGCAAAGGTATCAAAATCGCAATCATCGATTCCGGTGCGGACAATAAGCACCCGATACTGAGCCATTTAAAGAATGGTATCGATGTCACCAATAATAACGATACCAATAGCTGGGCAGAAGATATCGTCGGCCATGGAACCCACTGTGCGGGAATTATTACAGGCCAACCCTCTGGCTCCGAGGCAATACGCGGTTTTGCTCCTGAAGCCGAAATCTATGTATTCAAAGTTTTCCCCGGCGGGCAATTTAGTAGCTTGATTGATGCGCTCTCACATTGCATAGAGCTCGGCGTTGATGTGGTGAATATGAGCCTGGGCAGCTCTGACTCATCAGAGGCTGTTGAGCAGCAAATCGAGGAAGCGGTCCAACATGGTATCGCTTGTATAGTTGCCGCAGGCAACAATGGCGGGGCAGTCCAGTATCCAGCCAGATCCCCAAATGCTATGGCTGTAGGCGCTCTTGGAATGCTCAATGAATTCCCCAAAGATTCCTGGGAAGCGCAAACAGTAATACCCTCAACAGCATCAGCCGACGGTCTGTTTGTTCCTAGGTTTAGCGCTTTCGGTCAGGAAATTTCTATTGCCGCACCTGGTGTGGGTATCGTTTCGTCTGTGCCTGACAAAGGCTTCGATGTTCAGTCAGGTACATCAATGGCCGCGCCGCATATTACCGGTTTGGCAGCACTACTACTTGCCCACCATCCATTATTTAAAGGTGCGCTCCGGCAGAAAGATGTATCCAGAGTGACCGCCTTATTCCAACTGATCCAATCCTTGGCCGCACCAATGCCCCTCGGGGCAGAGAGAGTTGGCGCAGGTGTTCCCAAGCTTTTTGGTATCAACTCCGCTTTTGAGTCCGCCAAAGAGCAAGCAAGGGCCGCGGGTACTCATGCCGCTACCGCGCAAGGTCCCTCCTCAGCCACGCCATACTCTGGATTTACCATGAGTCCGTTACAGGGCTACCCCCCTCAAGCTACACCCAGTTGGCAGGGGCAGTTTGTGCCGGGAGGTTATTACCCTCCCGAAATAGCCGCGGTTAACCCCCAGCAACCAATGGTAAGTAGTTTTCCAGATGGATTTGCCCTGAGCGCCTACGGTATGCAGTTCGTTGATCCCCGTGCAATCAGATATTGGTAGCTCTGTCGCCATCATTAGTTAGACTGCAAAAGACCTTTCAAGACCGCAGCTATGCTGCGGTCTTGTCCTTCGTAGCATTCAATTCCCACTTAGGCAGCATGCCTGCCCGCTAATCCAGCCCTCTCAAAAGATGCTTGTGACGGCCCACCCACATCTATCTTCTTGTTTACTCATACGGGAGATGCTTACTAGTATGCGCTGCAATATGATAACGACTTTGTAAGTGCATTCTTTTTAAGTGGTACATATCTGAAAACCAATCCAATGAAACCTGACGGCACAAAACTGTCACCTCATAACTGGCTAGCTTGTGACCAGTTTGCTTGAAGATGACACAAGGGCACCTGTAGGCTTAGATACTGTCGAAACGACTAATTGTTGGATTTCCCGCTGAAGAAATGATGCTTAAACGATTACTAACACTGCCGCTATTACTCGCCACTCTATCCCCTGCTGTTCAGGCTTATGAGATTCTTTACAGTGCAGAGATCTCACCCAACTCCAAGCTGGCTGAGGTGGAAATGGCGCTCAGCGGTGATGATATGCCAAGTAAGCTCGTTCTAAACTTGCGCTCTGGCCGCTATCAGGACCTGGAAAGTGACACCCCACTAAAGATCGAGGGCGACAAAGCAACCTGGCAACCCGAAGGGAAGAACCCCGTCCTCAAGTACCGCTTTGTCATAAATAACCAGCGTAGCAACGGTGGCTACGACTCACGGATCACCAAAGACTGGGCAATTCTCCGCAGCGATAAATTGATTGCACCGGTATCAGCAACCAGCCGTGGCCGCTCTACCGCCCGCCTTAAGCTGGAACTTCCTGACCAATGGTATGCGGCCCTACCCTACCCTGAGATCGAAGATAACCTATACGAGTTATCTGACCCCAAGCGTAAGTTTGTAAGACCCAAGGGCTGGATGATTGTAGGGAAAATTGGCAGTCGGCAGGATATGATTGCCGGCACTGAAACCCGTGTTGCAGGCCCTAAAAATGAGAATATTCGGCGGCAAGACATCCTGGCCTTCCTAAATTGGAACCTGCCAGAGCTCAAGAAGATCTTCCCCCTCTTCCCTGATCATCTATTGATCGTAACCGCTGACGACCCCATGTGGCGCGGCGGACTGTCGGGGACACGCTCTCTATATATGCATGCTGATCGACCATTGATCAGCGGCAACCGCACCAGCAGCATGATCCACGAGTTAGTTCATGTGGGCACGGGAATTCACGGCGACGATGAGAGCGATTGGATTGTAGAGGGACTGGCTGAGTTTTACTCCCTGGAGATTTTAAGGCGAACTGGTGGCATCAGTGAAACCCGCTATCAGGAGGCAATGGATAAACTGATTAAATGGGGTAAGAAGGCTCCTTCACTATTAGTCGAACGCTCATCCGGTCCCATTACCGCCCGTGCGGCCGGGGTAATGCAGCAACTGGATAAAGAGATTCGCGAGGCCAGCAATGGCAAGGCAAGTATTGATGACGTCGCACGAGAACTGGCTCGAACACGCGGTGAAGTGACTCTGGAAAGGTTTAGATCCCTGTCTGAGAAAGCAGCCGGTAAACCCGTGGATACATTAGCCACAGAAAACCTGACAGACCCGGACGAAAGGCTCCAGTAAATAGCAGACAAAAAAAAGCCCTGACGACGGGGGGGGAGAGCGTCAGGGCCAAGACCATTAGGAGTGAAACTTGGAGGATTTCATCCTTGCTTCCGGGTGGCAGCCATGTGAGCCACCCTACCAGCATTACTAAACACGTTGGGGGAGATGTGTTAGCCAGATAAAGACAGTATCGAACACAGGTCACAGATTGCCAGCACACCTGAAGATTAATTTAGAACAAATGGAAATAGGTTCTTGAGCACCAGCGCTAAAAGTTATTACAGCCCTCCCCCACCATCAGAAGGTAACTTTTCCTACTTTTTTTCACTTGTTTGCAACATTGATGAAAACAATGCTTGACTAATCCTCTAGAGTCCCTAAAATGGCGCCCACTTACACAGCGAAACGCACGTAAGTATAAGAAAACGCTAGGATTTTTCAGATTTATCAGATAGAATTCGCAGCGTTCTTTTCCGCCAAAGGCGGATAAAAAAGGCTAGGTGGCAGAGTGGTCATGCAGCGGACTGCAACTCCGTGTACGCCGGTTCGATTCCGACCCTAGCCTCCATTTTCCTCTTCATTGCAGTATCCTGTTGAATGCAATGAAAGTGAGAATGAAGGGCAGCTATTAAACATCGCCCTCTCTCGCAAAGGATCTGCCCGGGTGGTGGAATTGGTAGACACAGGAGACTTAAAATCTCCCGGCTTCACGGCCGTGCCGGTTCAAGTCCGGCCCCGGGCACCAATCAGATCTTTGAAATCAATAAGCAACTCCCCACTTCGTGCAAATCTGGCGCGCCCCATTTTTATAGTTAAATTTCTTCCACTGATACACTAGTAGTTACCGTCCCGCTTGCGCCACCAATCAAGCTACACCGAGCTTTGTCGCTAGATAGCTTGAGATCCATCGACCCTCAAGTTTCATTTATAGAGCTACTGAGCCACTAAGCATCAGCACCACCTGGTTGATTATTTCGCGAACATGCAAGACGAAAGAGTGCATGGCTGAAATAGGCTTTAATGGGCGCGAGGTCTGCAATCTGGTAGTCACCGGAGGAGTCGCACTCTATGGCAATTAGGCCGGCTACTTTTTATCTATCTTCGTTACAGCACCCCTAACTATCAGGATACCCACTTGGCAACCAATGGCTTAGCCTTTGAGCTTCTCATGCCTTGGCACTCAGAGGTGGCACCCCAGCATTTTAAATAAAATACTTATCTACGATACAGTGAGAATCTGCATATAGCCAGAACTCCATGGCCTCACCTTTAGTCACCGTCGCAGCTGAAGAGGCTAACCCCACATTATCGGAAACCTCTAGGGCAACTAAAAATGTTTTAAAATGGAATTCATTTATAACGAGAGCAGCAGCCTCGAGCTTCCCAGCACCATCCTTGATAGTCTGAAAAATAGCAATTTACTTAGTCAACATTGGCTGACTTGCAAGTAAATCGGCGTGGACCCTCACCTATTTCTTCAATAATTCGTGCGTAGTGTTCTTTCATACCATTTCCGCAACATCTTCCAGTCATGTATGTATTAAAGCTACCGCCCACCCTGCTCACTCACAGCCTGGCAACAAGAACCACATAACTCCTGATAAAACCGCCTATACTTAAGGATAGACTCTTTCAAAAAAACTAAAATATAACTGGAATTTACACTGCTTTGGAGAACAACAAATTAACTAAACTTATAAATAATCCGCTATCTGGACAAACAAAAGTACATCCCTTAATCATGTTTACCCTCAGACCCCAAATCGATTAAACAATTTGAAAACAGACCTTTGCCAACTGCATAAACCACACCTAATAAAACTTAATTTTTCATCAGGAAAATTTGAGCAGAGTAATTTTTCACTCGAATTCGGACAAAAAATACAAGAAGAATGAAAAATCACCAGAATCGAAATAATATAAGCATTACAATAAATAATAGATCGCATTTATTCTCAGCAATTTAAAACTCGATTTACGATATAGAATACAATTAACAAGTACACCTTACTTTTTTGATATTTTTTATGGCCAGCTTTATATTAGGAATAGCTATATGGCATATCAAATCACAAAAACATTTAAGTTAGACATGGGCCATCGAACATGGAATCAGGACATGCGCAAAGGGCGCGGCAAAGAGTTCTACTCTGATGACATGCCGTATCCTTATAACAAATGCGCAAATCTACATGGCCACTCATTGTTAGTTTCAGTGACCTTAATCTAGTGAAACAGTAGATCGCCAGAACTTTGTCATGGATACAGACCTATTTAAGGCACCTTTTCAAAAGATTATTGATCAAATTGATCATTCATTTATTGTTGATAAAAATGACCCACTATACCCAGACATAAAAAAATTGTGGAGAAAGACAATTTAAGATTATATGTTGTCGACTTTTCCCCTAGCTTTGAGGCTTTGGCCAAATACTTTTATGGGTGTATGAAGGATATTATTGGTAAAACTGAACACGAGGGAGAAATTGAAGTGCTCGAGGTAACAGTTACTGGTGAGCATATGACGGTAAAAGCAAGATACGGTATTAGTTAAAATCTTTGGAATCTCATGGCGCCCCTACTATTTCTACAGACACAGAAATACCAGTCACTGCAATGATACTTTAACCCACCCCTTTAAAGGGGCCGACAAATACACCAAAGATACAAATCAATATCCGAATCAATCCTACCATTTCGGGAGCTCCAGTATCCGAGCCAATTTTTCCGGAAGGGAGAATTTGAGGCAATACATCTCCCCTATCACCATAACTTTAGTTCCAACCTTTATTGGACAACCAGAGGTTCTTACCGGCACCTCCGTGCCTGCACACCCAAAAGCACAGAAAAAAGAATCAAGCCTACCGCCTCAATGGCCAATGTATGCCATACGCTCATTTAACTACCCTAAACTAGAGATGAAATAAACCGACCAAGGAAGAAAAAAAACCGGCTTGGGGGCCGGTTCAAGAAAGGATGGTTGCTGCATGAAAACCAAAGCAGCTGTAAATATATTACCCCTCATACTAGAGAGCTGTCAATGCGTACAGCTGTATTAATATACAGCCTTAGGTGACATTTACGCCAATTTGAGAATCAAGCTTTGAAGTATTTAGTTTCGAGCGTTTCCGTTCTTTTGATGGTTGCTTAAAGAAGGACATACCACTTCCCTAATTGAGTACTCAAGTATAGCCAAAATCCTGGCAAATCTATATTTCTACAATAAAATGTGTGTGTTGGTTTCAATTAAAAGAGATCGGTCCACTCAATACAACGCTTAAGCTCGATTGGCTTAGGGAGTGAATAGCGCACTCGAATAGCAGTGCTATCGAGTCGGTCACTCCAGCAGGGCTGTCCCATATAAATCAGTCTAAATGGTGGCTGTAATTATCTTGTCCAAGGTTTCATTATCCCAGCCAGCCTTTTTCCGAAGCCTTTTAATGCTCATGTCTTTTTTAAAGCTGGGCTTTGCCGCTTGCAACTGATTGAGTGCCGAATGCCTCAAGATCGCCATGTTTTCTGGTGCATTTCCTGATCTGAAGCGACTATCATCCTCACGAAAAACCACATCTAAAATCCAGTGTAACGAGTTTTCAACACCCCAGTGAGAGCGAATAATATGATTAAGTTCTGCTGAGCACGGCTCTAAACTACTGATATAGTAGCGCGTTTCGCAACTAGTTCGCCCATCTACAGTTCGCTTCGCCTGGACTGCGATAACACTTCTTAGACCGTGCCATTGCTCTTTACCTCCGAGCCAATCAATACTGTTAGTAGAGAGACATTTTCTGGATTCTATTCGGCCTCGGCTCACCTCTTCCACACAATCAGTATCGACATCCTTGTGGTACTGCATATCGAACAAATTATTAAAATGCGTGGTAATTTGCTGGTGCAGTTTGTCCTGATTGCCCTTCACAGCAATCACATAATCGCCGCCTCGTTCGATAATTTTCTGGGTGATCGTTTTCTGGCAGCCCATGGCGTCAAGCGTAATAATCGCACCATTAAGATCAAGAACCTCCAGTAACTTCGGTATGGCCGTAATCTCATTCGACTTTTCTTCTACTTTTTGCTGAGCAAGGACAAGTCGCGCCTCGGACGCAAAAGCACTCACCATATGTATAGGAGATCGCTTGCTGGCCTGATCGAAGCTGCGCCTTAGCGCCTTGCCATCGATCGCAATTACGTTACCGAGTTCTTGCTGAATACCTTGGACCCACTGCAGAAAGCAGCGCTTAAATTGTTCGGGGTCTAAGCTTGAAATAACACGGCTAAAAGTGTTTTTTGAGGGTATTCCGCTATTTAGCGGGGTGAATCGTTTTAGGTAATCTATTTTAGATTCTGCGAAATCGACAAAATCTCTACAGCTTTCAGCACCACAAATAACACCGCAAAACATGATAAGTAAAATATCGGGCAGGGCGTGCAGCTTGTGCCGATCAACTCGAGGATCTTCCATGTCGTCAAAGTGATGTAAAAGGCTTACGCTATCCATTTTGTCTGAAAAACACTCTATTTATCAAAAAAGATAGCTATTCTAGGTCTATTTTGTTCGTTTTTACACCGATTTATATGGGACAGCCCTGGTCACTCCAGAGCACCATTGTTCAATAATCCAGCAATGTTGAAAGTGGCTCTCAGGCAAGCAATAGGATTGAGCTGCTCATAATACGAGAAAACTCTCGCATTCATCACCGTCGCCAATGCATACAAATTAGATACAAACTGCAGGTATAATCACCGACCAATATACCCTTTAGCACCTTAATTCAATTAGCTCGCTCCAGCAGGTTATACTCAACTAAAGCGAAGGTGGTTACTCATAAGCTCCAATACACACTTGCTCCAGAAACCCATCTAAGTTTTTTGAGGTAATCACCAAGAACAAAAAGTGATCGACCGCAAGATACACCGGCCCCAGCTTTTATGAAAAACTTACAAAAAAAGATTCCAATGAGTATAAAGACATCACCTATAAATGCATTAATTTCTGCACTTTTCACTATTACGCTTTCCAGCTTCAGCCATGCAAAGGACGCTGAACAGGTTGAATTTCTGAACCCAACAGGATCAGTCTCAAAGCTACCGTTTTCAGAGGCTGTAAAAGTTGGCAACCAGCTATTTCTTTCTGGCCAAATAGGGCTTTCACCGAAGACTAAGCGGTTAGTTCAAGGGGGATTCTCTGCGGAGATCAAACAGACTCTAGACAACATAAAGCAAACCCTGGAGCGCTACGACTACGAAATGAAAGATGTTGTTAAATGCACGGTCATTTTAACAGATATCAAGAATTTCCCTGAATTCAACAACATCTACCAGAAAGCTTTTGCCTCCCCCTACCCTGCAAGGACTACTTTTGCAGTGGAGTCCCTAGCGCTGGACGCCCAAATTGAAATTGAGTGCATCGCTGCCAAGTAGTCAATATTAAAACTGGCAGTGCCAGACTAATCCCCCTAATTGACTCATCAGGACTTTTACTGCGGTCTCAATTCTCTAGTATACGCTTGCACTTAAACTCAACGCACAGGGTCGCCTAAGCGACCCTGTGATACCTAGACAATAAAACAACCCTACTAACTTATCTAAAAGTTGAAATCATCCAGCTTCCGCCAGCAGTGCCCATCGCCAGGTATATCAAAGCCAACTGATGTAATTCGGCCTTAAAGCGGTTGTATCCGTTAAATACAAAGGAACCAAAATTGGGGTCAAAAAGTCTCCAGGTATTACCATTCTGTACTTGAATTGCAATTGCATGGCCGCTGTTGGGGCCCAGGAATCCTATCAATGCAAAGCCTTGATTAAGGCGGGCCATCCCCTGCCGTATCCATCGCAAAAATGTGGAAAAAGGCTCAAATGGATTCAACTGATGCCCACGGGCGATACAGTGCTCGGTATACCCATCTGCCCGACAAATCGTCCTTAACCCTGACGATATACCCATCACATTTCCCTGGATCTGCTGCTGCGCGGAAATTGCCCTTTGCATTGTATAGATAGGCTGCCCAAAGGTGGTGGTCGACCCGCCAACAGCCCTTAAAAACATACCTGGAGTTGCTCTGTTGAGGGCGTTTCCAATTCCCGTATTATGGTAACGCTGTTGCAGTCCTGCCTGGAGGTGCATATTTATATGACCGCCGGGTTGCAAGCCGAGTCTCACCCACATGTAGGATAATGCGTAACAAACTCCGCGCCTTACATCATTGTGGACACCGGGTTGAATGTAATTTGCTTGATCCAATAGAAATTCTGTTTCTGTTAGTTTCGGATTGAACATGGAGGTCTCCCTATTCTTTAGAGATAGTGGACTTTTGCCTATCCGCAGTATCGCGGCCCATGTTCTATTTTTCTCACCTACAGTTTTAGCTCTATCAATTTTCTTTCAGCTTTTTTAGCTTTAAGTCATTTTAAAATGTAAACCGGAATTTGATTACACTTAATTTCAATTGGCTTTTCAGGACGTTAAGGTCAAAATTTGATAGAAATTTCCAGTTTAAATTGCGTTTGGATATGTGCAGAAAGTAAATTTATTTTTAATCATATACGAGTATAAGTATTGCGCTGGTAATAACAAACTCATCAGAACAGTGAGCTATCAAATGCCAGCGCTAATATATCTGTTGAGAAGGCTGAGGAATCTAAATTCAACCTTCCTATATGATATTAACTGGGAAGTTGAGTAAGGAAGAAATCTCTCAGGTTCTCACCCATTACTTTACGGATCTCTTCTTCAGTAAACCCTTGCCGAAGCATTTCTGCGGTAAGCACGCCCAGTTCACTTACGTCAAATGCAACCTTTACACTACCGTCATAGTCCGACCCCAATGCGACATGATCCACACCCAGTGTATCAATGGCATAACGAATGGATTTAACAATGCTCTTGGGGCTTGTATCGCAGACAGCACCAGGCCAGAAACCGATTCCAACTAAGCCTCCTTTACCCGCTATCTCCTTCATTAGCTCGTCACTGATATTCCGGCGTGAGTTGCACGCCCCTTGAAGCCCGGTATGGGAAACAATCACTGGGCGCTCGGCAATATCCAAAACTTCGCGGACGACCTGCTCGGAGGAGTGGGCGACGTCAATCACAATAGAGCGCCTTTCCATCTCCTGCACTGCTTTCCGGCCAAATGCGCTCAAACCCTGCCCGCTTTCTCCATGCAGGGAGCCACCCAGCTCATTGTCGAAAAAGTGTTGCAACCCCATCACTCGGAAGCCAGCATCGTATAGGCGACCGATGTTTTCGATCTTCCCTTCCAAAGGATGGGCACCTTCAGTGCCAAGGAGTGCGGCCAAAACCTCTCCACCCTGCTTCCTTGCTACAAGCACCTCTTGTAAATCTGCCGCACTTTTGACGATACGTATTTGGTCAGGCGCAGATTGCTGTAGCGCATTAACACGCTCTGCATGATAGAGCGCCCGCTCATACAGGCTGCCCCACGCCTTTACTGGCCACGCCTGAGCAATGGCCAATAAGGTTATGTTATCGCCAGCTTTGCTGGAGTTCTTCTGATAGTTCTGCCCCCGGGGAGACTTGGTAACTGATGTGAAGACCTGGATACCCAGGTTACCTTCTCGCGCCCGGGGGAGATCCAGATGACCATAGTCGGCTCGCTTCCTCAAATCCCTGGCCCACAGGAAACTATCTGCGTGGAGATCACCTACCAATAGACTTTGGTGTAGCGCTTTAGCCTCAGATGACAGCGCTGCAATTTTGCCCGGCTCTACTTTGTTCATCGACTTTTCAATAGCCGGAAGCAAAAGCCATTTCCAGCTGGCGAACAATATCACCACCATTGTTGTCAGAAGAATGAACCACTTGCTCATCTATTGTCTCCGTTAGTAGAAATCCACGGGGAAGTTTGCACAGAGGCAACAACCTTCTTCGATCCATCAGGATCGCAGAATGAAGCAATTCGAGCGGTTGCTCAATAAGCAAGCAAGAGAAATAAAACTGTGGTGGTCGTGGAATAAGCGCTGGGACACCAACCTCGCACTTATCAGAAGAGAGAAAAATGAAGGACAAGCAGTGATCAAACTTTTACAACTGAACTTACTCGTATTATTCGCTCTATTCATGGGTGGTTGCGCCGCTTTATCGCCCAATTTTCAGCAGCCCGAGGTTGAGATTATTGGGCTGGAGCCGCTTCCTCCTGCCGTCGGCAGCGATCTGCGCTTCAGAATCCATTTGCGCATTTTCAACCCCAACAACCAAGAGCTACCCCTCTCCGGGATCTACTACAAGCTCAGTCTTGCCGGCCACAAAGTGATGACAGGAACCTCAAACAACTTATTGCCCATTGCCCCCTATGGCCAGGATGACATCGCGGTAGACGCAACTGCGAGCTGGATGGGGTCTCTATTCGCCGCCGCTGAATTAGCGAATAGTGGGCAGCAATCGGTACCCTATGAACTTCAGGCAAAGATTGGCCTGAGCAGGTCCATTGTGCCTTCCATTACAGTGCAGCGAAGTGGCGAAGTTCGACTAAATCAGAATCTGGGCCTCTACCACTAGTCCAAGCCTACTCACTTTGGATATAGCGTTTTAATCTCCCCAGTCGCCGACCTTGTCGGCACCGGGGATTTGATACTCGAGATAGTCTTCAACAGTGAATGGCATCTCACTGATGACTGCGCGCACGCGCTCACCAATAGCCTGTGTCTCAGGGCGCGCATTGGCCAGCCCGGTATAGGGTATGCCTTTGCCGCTGGCTACGTCTGGATATTTACGTTTGAATAAACGGTGGCGAGCCACCATATGATTGAACTGGCCCTGGGTGTAAATTAACGGCACCAACTGCGGGGACTCCTCCCGGGGGTCCATATATAAATCGTAATAAGCCTCCGGCATCCCCGACCCTGCCACCTCCCCCGCTCCCAGCCAATGCCTCTTATATCGCCCCTTTACTGTTGCCCCCAATTCCTTACCCGTATAAATGAATACATAATCCCGGCGACCATGAGTATCGCCGTTTAGGAACAGAGCGGTCTGGTCGAGGCCGTCAACGACGCGATCCGTGGGAATAGCATCAGTTGCTCCACCCAAGCGAGCGAAAGTCGTATACAGGTCAGTGATATGAATAATATCCCCTGCCGTTTGTCCCGCTTCGATAGTTCCTGGCCACCAGGCAAAAGCAGGTACGCGAACACCGCCCTCAGTAAAATCCCCTTTGCCCCCCCGATACAACATGGGCAGCATTCCCCACCCCGCCGGCGGACTGTGGACCATAGGGCCGTTATCCGCCATTGCAACGAGCAAGGTATTTTCAGCAAGTCCTAAGCTCTTTAACTCTTGCATCAGCACCCCGACAAAGTTATCCATCGCCGGGAAAGCATCGGCAACCATCAACCCGGCCACCGAGCGCTTGGGGTTATACATCGCCATGAAATTAAGGAGATTGGGCCAGTAGGCAACGAAAAACGGTTTCTTCTGTTCCGCACTGCGGCGAATAAACGCCAGCGTTCTCTGTTCTGCCTCTGGATCAAACTTAGCGAAGCACTCGTTGGATGTTCCGCACCACTCTCGCCCGGGTTGTCCCTTTTTCCCTTCAATATTCATTACCCAGCCAGCGGGAATCAGACCAGGGCTGTCCAACTGATAGGGATCAGGTGGATAGATTTCGGGGAACATGCCCAGCACCGCATTTGCTACATTTGCCTGGGGGTTAAACAGAGAGGTAATCTGATTCATCGGAGTGAACAACGCCTCATCAAACCCCTGATTGTGCAAATAACTCTCCTCGATATCTCCAAGGTGCCCCTTGCCAAAAAAGCCTGTCGTATAACCCGCTTGCGAAAGTACCTCGGCAATAGTGACTTCTTCTGCGCGTAGACCGGAAAACTCATGGGGCATACCCACTTCACCCATGCCATAGCGCACCGGTAGCCGTCCGGTGAGCGCAGCGGCGCGGGTTGGTGTGCATGAGGGCTCAGAGTACATGCGGGTAAAATTGATACCCTCTGAAGCCATCTGGTTTAGATTTGGCGTTGAGTAGCCAAAGTTCTTTTGTAACGCAGGAAAGCCAACAGCTCCAAATGCAGTGTCATCCCACAGCAGAAATACGATATTCGGTGGCTGTCCATATTTCTGCCGCAACTGCTGTAAGCGTTGCTCAAGCTCCGCATCCTCTTGATCCCAACGTTCGCCGTTTTGCATCTTGAGAATATAAAACTCGGCATCGTGTACAACTTGCCCCTCGACATTGAGAGTGATGCAAAGCAGCCAGATCATAATCAGGTGGCTTTGGACGGACATGAGCTTCCTATAGATCGCAGAAAAGTATCTAACAATTTAGAGGAACGCAGGGATTTGGAAGAGGAAGAGCGAGTTTAAGCGGGGTAAAGAGCGCCTCGTTTTCCAGCAAATGCCAGAATCGAGGCGCCAATTTCGTGAGAGAAGTATTTCCCCTCTATCTACTTATCCTGGCTGTCGGCCATAAGGGCCGGCCATGCAGCGCGCAAGTACATCACCATTGTCCACAAGGTGAGGCCGGCAGCGATATAGAGCAGCAGATATCCAATAGTTTCCATCACCGGAAACTCTCTAACATCGAAGGCAAGCAGTACAAGAATTGCTGCCATCTGTGCGGTGGTTTTGATTTTGCCTACGTAGGAAACGGCAACACTGCCGCGCTGCCCCAGCTCAGCCATCCACTCCCTTAACCCAGAGACCGCGATCTCCCGACAGATGATCACCGCCGCAGCAATCGCAAACAGCGGATTGTCATGCAATCCCACCAGCAAGACCAATGCAGTAGCCACCATTAGCTTATCGGCAACCGGGTCCAGAAAGGCACCTAGGGCAGTACTCTGATTTAATTTTCTGGCGAGATAGCCATCAAGCCAATCGGTAATTGCGGCAACTGCAAAAATTGCAGCAGAAGCAATGTAACTCCACTTGTACGGCAAATAGAAAACCAAAACAAAAAATGGGATCAAAGCAACACGTAACAGCGTCAGTTGATTGGCGATTGTCATACTTTTCTCTATTCTTGCGGAGGGCGTACGTTATCAAGCCATCGCGCAAAATGAAACGCTTTGGAAAAAACTGGTCATTTAATCGCCAGCTCAATCCTGTTCTACTCGTGGTGTAGTGCCGAGTATATATCCTGAGCCAATTTCCGGCTGATACCATCCACGCTGGCAATCTCCGTTACTGTTGCGCGCTTTAGCTCCTGCAAACCTCCGAAATGTCGCAGTAGCGCCCTGCGGCGAGTGGGCCCTACTCCAGCGATACCTTCCAATGGAGACTCCCTGCGTTTTTTATCCCGTTTTGCCCGGTGGCCAGCGATAGCAAAGCGGTGCGCTTCGTCTCGCACTTGTTGAATTAAGTGAAGCGCTGATGAGTCGGCGGAGAGTACAAGCTCTTTGTTACTGGAAACCACATGTAATGTTTCAAAGCCCGCTTTTCGTGTAGTTCCTTTGGCAACACCAATAATTTGCACTCCGACAATGCCCAGCTCATTCAAAGCTTCAACCGCTTGTGTAACCTGGCCCTTGCCCCCGTCGATCAACAGGATATTCGGGAATTTGCCCTCGCCACCGGAAAGGCGCGTATAGCGCCGCTTTAGCGCCTGCCCCATTGCCGCATAATCATCGCCCGCCTGGATACCCTCAATATTGAATCGGCGATAATCCGACTTCACCGGGCCTCCGGTATCAAATACAACACAGGACGCAACCGTGGCCTCACCGGAAGAATGGCTGATGTCAAAGCACTCAAGCCTCTCCGGGAGCTGCTCCAGCTCTAATACTTCCTGTAGCTTCTCGAAACGGTTGTAGAGTTTTTGCTGGGCTGCAGTTCGACTAGTCAAATTCTGTTGTGCTGCCTGTTGCGCCATCTCAACCCAAGTGGCCCGCTTGCCACGCAACTTATGGGTGATACCAACATCGCGACCACACTGCTCGCTAAGAGCCTGTTGAAGTGGTTCGAGATCCTGTAAGGCCTCTGACACTAAAATCTCACGGGGGATCTCTCGGGGACTGCCCAGGTAAAATTGCGGGACAAATGCGGAAAGTAGCTCTGGCGGTGTGAGTCCCAGGCGCTCACTGGGAAAATAACTGCGACTCCCCAGAATTCGCCCCTGCCTGACAAACAGAACGTGTACGCAACAGTTGCCGCCCTCACTGGCTATCCCCAGCACATCCACATCGCCACTTGCACCCTCAGCTACCTGATCCGCTTGTAGACGACGCAGCGCGGAAATTTGGTCCCGCAGTCTCGCGGCTTTTTCAAATTCCAGCGCCCGGGATGCCTCATCCATTTGATCGGCCAACTCTTGGATAATGCTGTCACTTTTACCCGTGAGAAACATCTCTGCGTGGCGAACATCCTGGCGATAGTCCTCGGGAGAAATAAAATCGACACAGGGAGCGGTGCAGCGCTCTATCTGATATTGAAGGCAGGGCCTTGAACGGTTACGAAAAACACTGTCTTCACAAGAGCGGATTCGAAAAGTTTTTTGCAAAAAGTTCAGGCTGTCGCGAACCGACGATGCATTTGGAAAAGGTCCGAAGTATCGGCCTTTCTTGCGCTTGGCACCACGGTGGAATGCAATACGGGGAAAAGTGTCATTGCTGGAAAGAAAGATATAAGGGTACCCTTTATCATCCTTCAGCATCACATTGTATGGGGGCCGCTGGGACTTGATCAGGCTTTGTTCAAGCACCAGGGCTTCGGTTTCACTGCGCGTAACGGTGACTTCGATGTTTCCAATACGCTGCACCAGCGCCATGGTTTTTGTCGTTAGTCCGGAGCTGCGAAAGTAGCTCGACAACCGATTGCGAAGGTTCTTGGCTTTCCCTACGTAGAGGATTTTATTTTCGGCGTCGAACATCTGGTAGACGCCGGGTTTGCGAGTTACTGTCGCGAGGAAACGCTTGCTGTCGAACATCTGGCAACCGGCCTCAATATTTTAAGAAATCAGCCACTTTTCAATTAAAGTGCAGCATCTGGGTCGAGAATTTGGTGTTTAACAGCGAGGATCGTCAACTCTACATCACTATTAATATCCAACTTCTCAAAAATCCTGTAGCGGTAACTATTCACCGTTTTGGGGCTTACCGAGAGAGACTTTGCAATATCCGCAACCTTGGCGCCATTGACGATCATGTCTGCAGTCTGCAATTCCCTTTTAGATAATTTTTCAAACGGAGATTGCTGATCATCCTGGCCACTGACACTGCGCATCGCCATTTTGGTTGCCATGGAATTACTGATAAAAACACCACCTGAAATAACCGTCCGTATCGCTCGAACCATTTCTTCAAGGTCCGCGCCTTTAGTCACGTAACCCATTGCCCCAGCCTGCATCAAGCGGCCCGGGAATAAATCATCATCGAGTGCACTAACGGCAACAACCTTTGCCTCCGGGCACCGCTGCAGCAGCTTTCTAGTCGCTTCAAGGCCGCCCATTCCTGGCATTTTTACATCCATCAGAATGACATCAACATTAGACCGGCGAACGAATTCCAGGGCCTCCTCGCCACAATTTGCCTCTCCGGCGACTTCTATATCCTCAACATCACCCAGCATGCGCGAAATACCCATTCGCACAAGATCGTGATCATCCACCACTAAGACTTTGATCAAGCTATCCCCAACTACGGATAAGTGCAGTGGCTACGCGGCGTATACATCCTCAACGCACGAGCTCTATAAACTGCGTTCTTCTTTTTAGCTCACGGTGAAACTACCCCGTGTAGGTCCCCCCGGAACCCAACCGCAACATACCAGACAAAAACGCTACTGCAAAGCAGAAGCACCGTTTCAAATGCTGCTGAACAGACATTTGACCACAGGATCTTGCTGCCTTTATAACATTTAATTATAGCGTAAAAACGTACCAGTTAATTTTTCTGCGATCAAGATGAGCACTTCCGCAAAATTTGCGATAGAAGATTCATTTTATCGCAGAAAATATTTATGAAAGAAATCGGAATATGAGAAAATGTTAGAGGTTGAATTCGTTATAACAAAATAATCGTCAACAACTAGAACAATTCTCTACTGAAATTCAGACTGAAAACTGCCAACCTCACCCAATAACTTGCACTTTCTATTGGGTACTTCCTAACTGTAATTCAGTGAAGAATAAAAGAAGGGATTGCCCGCACCCTCATGCAAACAATCTTAAATGGGTTAAGGGTAATAGCGCGGCTCAGGCTCCAGGGTAACACCAAACTTAGCCTGCACATCAGAAGCGATAGCGCGAGCCAATCTTGTCACTTCATCACCTCGGCCCCGGCCGGGATTAACCAAAACCAATGCCTGCTGGTGGTGAACACCAACCGCTTCTTGCCGCCTGCCCCGCCAACCAGCGCGATCAATTAGCCAGCCCGCAGCCAGCTTCCAACCTTCACCGCTGGCATAAGCTACTAAATCGGGATGTTCCGATTTTAGGTTTTGGTAAATGTCCGCATTCACCACAGGGTTTTTGAAGAAGCTCCCCGCGTTGGGAATCTGATCGGGGAGCGGCAATTTACTGTTGCGAATATCGATAACCGCAGCGGCAATTTGCGCGGGTGTTAAGGAGTTACAATCCCATCCTTGCTGGTCAATAAATTGCTGCAGTGCCGGGTAAGCTACTTTGGGCTGCCAATCTTGCGCAAGGCGAAGATTAACCTGGGTAATAATAAATTGATCGCGCAACTGCCCTTTAAACACACTGTCCCGGTAATCAAACTCACAGTCCGACACGGAAAAGTTATGTAGTGCACCGGTAGAAATTTCCATGGCCTGCAAACTGTAAAAACAGTCGCGCAACTCTACACCATAGGCGCCTATATTTTGGATTGGGGCTGCACCCACTTTACCTGGAATCAGCGCGAGGTTTTCCAAGCCTCCAATACCCTGCTCGACAGAAGACATAACCAGCTGGTGCCACCCCTCGCCGGCCGCCGCCTCAATCGTACCGCCACAACCATTGGGAGCAATTGTTAGCCCTCGCAGCCCCACCTGAATGGCAAGCCCGGGAAAGTCTCCCGTTAATACGATATTACTGCCTCCACCCAAGGGCAGAATCGGCAAACGCTTCTGCTGCGCAAAGCTCAAAGCCTCACGCAATTCATCCAGGGTTTCCACTCGCGCAAAATAAGCCGTGTTGGCTGAAATCGCCAGAGTATTGTGGGGCTGTAAATCGATATTGGCTTCAATCATTAGGTTCTACATCAGGCCAGGGTTTCTCGCATACGCTGAAGATCCTGCTCAGTATCTACGCCACCGGGCACTTCTGCGCAGGCATCCGCTACGTGAATCTCTTGATCGTGGTAAAGAAAGCGCAGCTGCTCCAGAGCCTCGAACTTTTCTAGCGGGGCCATGGGCCAGGAGACAAACTGGCGCAATAGCGCAACACGGTAAGCATAGATACCAATATGGCGACGGGGTTCCAAGCCCTCTGGTAGTTCACTGCTATCCAACGCGAAGGCATCTCTGGGCCATGGGATTGGCGCTCGGGAAAAATACCTGGCCAACCCGGACTCTGTTGTCACCACCTTGACGACATTCGGGTTGCGAAAATCCTCCACTGAGGTGATGGGTTCCGCCAGGGTTGCAACTCCGGCTCGCTTTATAGCTGCCAGGTTTTCAGCCACTTGATTTATTACCTCAGCGGGTATCAAGGGTTCATCGCCCTGCACATTAACCAAAATGCGGTCCTCTGCAAGGCCCAGGTTCTGAGCCACCTCCTGCAGTCGGTCAGTTCCCGAAGCATGCTCGGCAGATGTCATACACACCTCCGCGCCGAAGCCGTGGGCCACCTCCGCTACACGCATATCATCGGTGGCGATAACCACCCTCTCAGCATCGCTCTCACGGGCACGCAAATAAACATGCTCCACCATCGGCTTGCCACCGATATCAGCCAGGGGCTTGCCTGGCAGGCGGCTGGAACCATAACGCGCGGGAATAATCACATCAAAAGAAGAGTTATTTTTCATTTTCACTAAACTGTTGCAGGTGCTTGTGCACCTTTTGATAAAAAAGGTCAGGCAACTTGGCCCGCACTTCGAGCGCCCACCAGTGACTCTCCCAGAAATCGCGACATTTCACCGCATCTTTCATGGTCATGATCACGGGGGTTTCCCCATCGAAGTGCAGTTCCTGGGGGCTGAATTGATGATGATCGTCAAAAGGTTGCTCTGTCACCTCGAACCCCAGCGCTTGCAGTGAACGGAAAAACCGCTTGGGGTTACCGATCGCTGCCACCCCGTGGCAAGGCCCCACTTCAGGCCCTGACGGCAGGCGCAATGTGGAGGTTTGGTCGAGGTTAAACTGGTGCCAGCAGGAAGGCTCGAGCGTCATTTCAAACTCTAAAAGCCCTCCGCACTGATCCCTGACCTTGGCTTCTGGCTCTCCATTACTTACCAGCATGTCGACGCTTTGCAGGCGTGTCACCGGTTCCCTCAAAGGCCCTCTGGGCAGCATATGACCATTGCCCAAACCGCGATGACCATCAACCACACAAATTTCGTAGCTCCGCCACAAACTATAGTGCTGCAGCCCATCGTCAGACAAAATAACATCGCACTGGTGATAGTCGATCAGGGCCTGCGCCGCCTCGGTGCGATTGGGAGAAACCATCACCGGCACACCAGTGATCAAGTGCAGCATCAGCGGCTCATCCCCGGACTCCAGGGGGTGGGATTGGGCAGTCACCTGATAGGGATATTTTTCTGCGCGACCACCATAGCCACGGCTGATAATCCCCGGATTGCGACCCCGCTCCTTTAGCCAGCGAGCCAGCTCCGCAACCAATGGCGTTTTACCCGCACCGCCAACGGTGATGTTACCGATGACGATGACAGGAACTGATAAGGGCTCCGGTGGAGTGCGAGAACTCATTACCCGGCGCCGCTTGCTCACCCCCCCATAGAGTAATTCCAACGGGGTAAGCAGGGAGAGCGAGCGACCTTCACCCTTTTCGGGGTACCAGCGCTTGTTAAACCAGTCTTCCAGTGACATCCAGGTGCCCTACCCCATTGTTTGCTGCTGTAACAGAGATGCGTATCGACCACCCTGGGCGAGCAGCTCTGCGTGATTCCCGCTCTCTACAATTCGACCTTTCTCCATCACCAGAATGCGATCGGCATTCTCGATCGTACTCAGGCGATGGGCGATAACAAACGTAGTGCGGTTTTTCATGACTTCAGCCAGAGCCGCCTGAATATGGCGCTCCGATTCATTATCCAGTGCTGAGGTAGCCTCATCCAAGATCAGTATGGGCGCATCCTTAAGCAGGGCACGGGCAATAGACAAGCGCTGACGCTGGCCGCCGGAGAGCATCTGCGCATTATCCCCCAGAACCGTATTCGCCCCCTCAGGCAGCTCTTCAATAAATTGAGCTGCATGTGCCTGCTCCATAGCACGCAGAACATTTTCCTTGGGTGCATGCTCTAATTCACCGTAGGCAATATTGCGATATACAGTGTCGTTAAACAGCACGATATTTTGGGAAACCATACTGATATGGCGGCGCAACTCTTTAAGAGGCACCTTGGAAATATCAGCCCCATCGACCAGGATACGTCCACCTGTCGGCTCGTAAAACCTAGCCAGCAGACTTACCAGCGTGCTCTTGCCGGAGCCAGATGCACCCACCAGGGCCACCGTTTCTCCCGGATTTACCGCGAAACTGATGTCGGAGAGTACTTTGGGTGCTGCCGGGTCATAACTAAACTCAAGCCCTTCAAAAGCTACTGTGCCATTCACAGGCTTAGGTAGCTGAGCTTCACCATCCTGGGGCTCTCTGGGAGCATCCATTACTTCAAAGATACTCTCCGCTGCCGCAATACCCTTTTGGATATCGGCAAAAATTTCAGAAAGGCTGCGCACCGGCTTGGCCAGGGATGCAGCCGCACCAATATAGGCGGCAAAAACCCCAGCAGTCATGGACTCAACCATACCCGGTGCCAGAGCCAGCCAGACAATAGTTGCGGTAGACAAACCAACCAGTATCTGAATCACAGAAACACTGGCATTGTTTGCTACTACGAGCTTCATAAACTGCCGACGGTTATTGTCACTGGCAGAGAGGAAGCGGGATTTCTCGTAATCCTGCCCCCCATACATCCGCACCACTTGATAGCCATTGATCGCCTCCTGAGTGACATGGGTAACGTCGCCCATGGAATTCTGGATGCGATGGCTTAATTTGCGGAAACGCTTACCCACGATACGCACAATAAAGGCGATCAAGGGGGCAAAAAGGAAGAAGGTTAAAGTCAGCTTCCAGTTCACCAGTAACAGGTAGGTCAAGAGACCGATTACCGTAAACGACTCCCGGAAGAGTACCTTCACCGCCTTGGTGATGGAGTTGGTTACCTGCTCAACATTGTATGAAACCTTTGAGATCAGGTAGGCGCCGGTATAGCGGTCAAAATAGGAGCTGGGAAGCTGGCCAATTCTCTCAAATAGCTGTGTTCGCAACTCGTGGATCACTGCACGGCCCACATAGGCCAAACCATAGCTGCCGACAAAATTGCCAATAGCCCTAAGGACAATAATCAGCAACATTGCAAGCGGTACAAGCCAACGAGCAGTCTCCTGGGGCATTACTCCATCGGGGTAATAGGATGCTACAAACTTTGAGAGAAACCCGCGACTCTCTTGGATACCTGCCCCCACTGCATCGAGCAACAGCTCGGTCACAGCAATCAGGCTGACACCCATGATCGAAAACAGGAAGAAGCCCAGTACCGCAACCCCGAAAATCGCCATGTGCGGGCGGGCATAAGTGAGCAATCGACGGTAAGTTTCCGCCCCATTTTGCGGTTTGCTGGGGGGCGCTTTTACTTTCTTCATACAGACCAATGAATGGACTCGCCCCAACTGGGGCGAGTGGGCACAGAAACCGAAGGTAAGTCAGCTCCCTACAGGGTTCCGCGCTAGTTTTCTTCCGGCTGCCGTGTAGTAATGCTTAGGTTGACAAAGCCTAGCTGTCCAGCGGCATCCATTGCCCGAACCACGGCTTGGTGATGAGCGGTGGCGTCGGCGGTTATCACAAGCGGGCGATTGTACTCGCCTGCGGAAACTTCCGACAGCGCAGATTTGAGGGTGTTGATCTTCTTATTGATCAAAGCTTGTCCATCTACTGAATAAGAACCATCAGCACTGATCAAAATCTCTACAGATTTTGGTTGATCAACAGACTGAGGACCTGCTGCTTCAGGTAGGTTCAGCTTAAGATGGCTTTCCTTGGTGAAGGTTGTAGACACCATAAAGAAAATCAACAGCAGGAATACCACATCGATAAGTGGTGTCAGGTTAACCCCTTCCTGCTCTGTGGCTTGGCGGCGGAATTGCATCGCTTGCTACCCCGCTCAGGCCGCATCTTCGATTTTACGATCGCTGTGCAGAGCATCCACAAGCTTGACAGCTTCCTGCTCCATTGCCACAACAATCGTGTCAACGCGACGCTGGAAGTATCTGTGTGCCATTAACGCAGGAATAGCGACAGTCAGGCCAGCGGCAGTGGTGATCAATGCCTGGCTAATACCACCGGCCAGTACGCCTGCATTACCGGTACCCTCCACCATAATCGCGGTAAAGACCTGGATCATACCGATCACAGTACCCAGCAAACCAATCAGCGGTGCTACGGCAGCAATCGTGCCCAGAGCACCCAGGAATCGCTCCAGTTCATGCACAACCTGGCTGGCAGTTTCCTCGATGCTATCTTTCATTACTTCGCGACCGTGGCGGGAATTGGACAGGCCCGCAGCAAAAATTTTTCCCAGTGGGCTGGAGTCGCGCAGCTCCTTCAATTTTTCCGCATTGACCTGGTTATTTTTAAGCCAGCCCCATACCTCACCTAATAAAGTACGTGGTGCAATATGCTGCGAGTGCAAAGTCCAGAAACGCTCGACACAAATAGCAATAACCGCTACAGAGCAAAACAGGATTGGCCACATCAGCAGGCCGCCGGATTTTATTATCTCAAACACTTTCTTAGCCCCAGAAAACCAGAGGGAATTTTTGGAAAATTATTACTGCGTCCTCGACGCAGAGCAGCACTTTATCACAGCTGGTGCCGGCGGCTAAGTCCTCCCACGCATCCTTATTCCCTGTTGTGACTCGCATACCAAAACCGTGGTGCCAAACGAGCCTGTAAAATTTGCGGCTCTTGATCTCCAGCTCGCCAGAAAAATTCTACCGCTCCGCTCTCCGCAGTACTGAAAATACTGGCACCGAAGTTTTGGTAGCGCTTCACAACATCGGTGTGAGGGTGGCCAAAGTGGTGTCGGAAACCGGCACTAAATACAACCCGTTTAGGCCTGGCCCATTCGAGCAAAGCAACCGATGAGGAAGAGCGGGAACCATGATGAGGCGCAATCAGTACGTCAACAGCGGGAAATTGTGGATACATTTTAGACAGTTGATATTCAACCTTACGACTGATATCCCCAGTAAGCAGTAAACGCACCCCCTGCCATTCAGCCAAAATTACACAGCTGTGATCGTTCTCCTCACCATCCAGTAATTCCTCTCCCTGTGCCGTTAAGGAGGGCCATAACCATCGAAATGATATATCTCCCAGTTGCTCTTCCGTTCCTGTCCGACACTGCTCAGTAATCGTGGTTGGCGATAATGGTAAATTGCTAGCTAAAGTCCCCGGGGCATAGAGTTTTTTTGCTTCAATGTTACTAAGCAAACCCGCCACGCCGCCGGCATGATCCCTGTCGCCATGGCTGACGATCAGCACATCGAGTTCACTACCTCCGCTACTCATCAAGTAGGGAGCCACTATCGAACCTCCCGCGCTCCAGCCCGAGGGGATTGAAGGCCCTGCATCGTAAACAATACGGCTTTTTCCGGTGCTGATAACTACTGACAACCCCTGACCAACATCCAGCACTGATAACTTCAAACGCTCATCTGCCGGCGCCAATGTAGAAAGCCAGGGCTGAGCAACTGGAAGAAAAAATAACCAGCCTAACTTGCGTCCTGGCAACCCTTTAGGCAGCAAAAGTAGCACCGCGCCAAGCCCAGCGATGACTATCACCAATGCAGTGGAGGCAATCGCAAAACCACGGAACCCCGGTATCGAATGATCGACAATATCGAGCGCAGTCATCAGCAGATCCAATTGCCAACCTGCAAACTGCAGCAGCCAAACACCCAGCTGAGTATCAATAAATACAGCACCTAACATAAGTGATGGCAAAATAGACAGGCCCATCCAGGGAATCGCTACAAGATTGACCAATACACCTGAAAGGCTAAAGCCAGAAAAATATATTATCGATGGGATAAACAGGCCAATTGCAATCAGCCACTGGCTTCGCAACAGCTGCCATAACGGTAACTGGGAAAATCGGTGCTGCCATGAGGTTACAGCACCAGGGGCCTCAGCCTTCGGCCTCCATTGCGGCTCTCGACTTAAGCTAATTCGCCCACTGAACCCCAAAAGCAGACTGCCGACGGCCACAAAGGACAACCAAAAACCAGCACTGTAAAAAGCCAGTGGCTGCAGGGTAAGCACTATTGCCAGAGCCAATGAAAAAGCAATACCCGCTCCCAGTCTGCGCCGCCAGTGCCACCCCAGCAACAGCACCCAGGTCATTACAAGCGCACGTTGCGCGGATAGAGGAGCGCCGGCGATCAAGGTATATACAAGGCTCGCCACCAAGGCGAGTCCTATCGCAATACCAAAACGGCTGGTGCCCGTAAAAAGCCCAATCCCTTTTGCCAGTACGGTGCCCATCAACAAAATACAACCGGCTACCATGCCCACATGTAAGCCGGATATGGCAATAAGGTGGCCCGTACCTGTCCTTTTAAGCAGGTCGGTATCACCTTCGCTCAACTGACTGCGATCCCCAAGCAATAGCGCAGCTATCAGGTCCGGTCGCTGGATCGGTAACTGACTAATTAGGGAGCGCAATTCATCCCTTAACCCGATAATGCCATTCCCCTGCCCCAGCCACTGAGGAGGATAATCGCGGGGGCGAACATACCCTGTTGCCGTAATTCCCTCTCGCAAAAGCCAGCCTTCATAGTCGAATGTATGTGGATTAACGCTCCCCCTGGGAGTTCTCAATCGCACAGGCAATATCCATTGAGAGCCACCCCGCAGGCGAGCCAGAGCCTCATCGTCAACTCGATACCAGGTTAGGTTGAGAAGGCTTCCGATAGGTAGCTCTGGCGGTGCTAACTGGCCACCCTCTTCACCTAAAGAACTGGAAACAATATCCACAACTCGAGCGCGAAAACGCACCGTTTGTGATTCTGAACTAGCGCCAAACCCTCCCCCCTCAGTTAATTCAGGCAGCGAGACCAGGTTCAACTGAAGTACGAAGTCCGCACCATGTGCACCGAGGGGGAGCCGGCGATCCAGCGATGCTTCATGAGAGTGGAGTGCCCAGGTCGCACCAATAAAGGAGAGAAAGATCAGAGCAAGGGGGCGCCAGCGGCGTATTACCACCCAGGCAAACAAGGCTAGAGAGAGATACAGTCCCCACAGAGTGCTTTCAGCGGGTAATCGGGCAAGACATCCCACTGCGATAATAGATAGCGAATAGACCCAAAGATATATGCTGGGCCCCATGTAGACGACAATGCCTCTCGCCTTAGCCAGCAGGCGAGAAAGCCGCTGAATTCGCTCGCGAAAACTCCATAATTCCAACCCCAGCGCCATCCCTTACACCATCTTTTTGTTCAACTATTGACCACCTTCACTCAAATCAACGATGATTGCGAACCGCCGCTTCAGGCGCCTAAAACCTTAATATGGCTAGCTAACCTGCCATTCATAGCACTGGCCAGTCACATATTTTTAAGAAAAATGCCATTTTTAACATGTTTGTAATATTCAAAACGCAGAATCCGCACCAAATCGAAAGGCAGCCAACTAGGACGACACGGAAGGCACCTTTCAACCCAAAACCATAAACTGTGCGAGACGATTATGAATAAGACCGCTCTCTCTCTGGCCATCGTTGCCATGGTACCTGCTCTGGCCAACGCCCAAGATGAAGGCGATGTACTCGACTTTTACGGCAAAGCCAACGTCACCTTCCAGGCTGCCGACGAAGGTGACGATTCCGTCACTGACGTTCAGAGCAACGCTTCCCGCCTGGGCGTTAAGGGTGAAATAGCCCTGACTGAAGGCGTTAAAGGTATCTACCGTATGGAATACGAAGTAGATATGGACGGTGACGCTGACGATACTTTCTCCCAGCGCAACATCTACGCAGGTCTGGAAGGCGGCTTCGGCCAGGTCATCGCTGGTAAGTTCGATACTCCCCTGAAAGTTGCCCAGAAAAAAGTTGACCTGTTCAACGATCTGGAAGGCGACATCAAGAGCCTGATCACCAACAGCGATAACCGCGAAGAAGATGCGCTTCAGTACACTACCCCTTCTTTCGGTGGCTTCAAAGCTTCCGCTGCTTTTATCAGCAACAAAGAAGAAGTTATTGACGACGTAACTGGTGAAGAGCGCAACAACGGCGTATCCATGTCTGTCGCCTACGACAACAACGGTGTTTACCTGGCCTACGCTATGGACCAGGACGTTGAAGATCAGGACGTTGATGTTCATCGTTTCGTAGCCCAGTACAACATCGGCCCCGTACAGGTAGGTGCGCTGTTCGAAGAACAAGACGCTGACGACGGCGAAACTGTTGATGGCTGGATGGGCTCTGTTGCTTACAAACTGGACCAGTGGACACTGAAAGCCCAATACGGCCAGTCTGATATCAAAGAAGAAGGCGGTGAGACTTTCAGCCTGGGCGCAGACTACAAATTCAACAGTGCAGCCAAAATTTTCGGCTTCTACACCGACGAAACTGCTGACGACGACTACGATCGCAGCTATGCCGGTGTTGGTGTTGAATACAAGTTCTAATCATTCCTGAGGTGCGGCGATCCAATTTGGGAAGTGCGATTCTGTCGCATAGGGAAGATTGAGCAGTGAAAAAGGCGGCCTTTGGCTGCCTTTTTCACTCTGGAATTTCCTAAAAGGCCTTCTAAATAACCAATAGATCCATAAAGCGATTAACTGACAACTGCTTTAACCCTTGAAGATCATTAATAGCTGCAAATATTTTGTTAGCCCGCCCTTGAGGGAATCGCGTAGCTAAATTACTACGGAACTTATCTTCCAATAACGGAACCCCCTCCCGTCGGCGACGGCGGTGTCCCATCGGATATTCAACTTCAATCTTTTCTGATGCGTCACCACTTTTAAAAAATACTTGTACCGCACTGGCTATAGAACGCTTATCTGGGTCTAAATAATCTTTTGAGTAACCTTTATCTTCTATCACTTCAATCTTGTCCCGCAAGATATCGATCTCTTTGTGATCGCGATGAAAACCGTCTTCATAAAAACCTGGCTGTAAATCACCAAAAATAAGCGCCACTGCAACAATATATTGCAAACAGTGATCCCGATCTGCCGGATTATTTAATGGACCTGATTTAGTGATGATGCGAAGGGCTGATTCATGTGTGGTCACCACTACTTTAGTAATATTATCGATACGCTCTGCAACCCGTGGATGTAAAATAATTGCCGCCTCACAAGCTGTTTGACCGTGAAACTCAGCCGGATAAGAAATTTTGAACAGGATATTCTCCATGACATAGGAGCCAAAACTTCTGGGGAACTGAAAATTGCGTTCTGATGGTGGTTTCAGTTGCTGCTCAGCATTTGTCTTGCTAAACAGGACATCATAAAAACCCCATTGCTTTGCCGTAAGTACTCCGGGCACTCCCATTTCTCCACTTATCGCCAAATCAGCCAAGCGAACCCCACGGGAACTGGCATCACCTGCAGCCCAGGACTTGCGTGATCCAGTATTCGGGGAATGCCTATAGGTCCGCAATGCTCCACCATCCGCCCACGCCTGAGACACCGCCGCCATTACTTCCTCCCGCCCAGCCCCCTTAAGCCAGGCAGTCACAGCGGCAGAAGCAACCCGCACCAGTAGTACATGATCGAGCCCAACCCGATTAAAGCTATTAGACAATGCCAAGACACCTTGAATCTCGTAGGCTTTGACCATTGCTTCGAGTACCGCGCCCATTTTTATTGAGCTTCCCCCTTTAACTAATCGCCCTTGCGACAGGTGGTCACAAACGGCCAATATTGCCCCAAGATTGTCAGAGGGATGCCCCCATTCAGCCGCCAACCAAGTGTCGTTGTAATCGAGCCATCGAATTGTACAGCCGATGTCCCATGACGCTTTTATCGGGTCCAAGCGAAACCGGGTGCCAGGTACCCGGGCCCCATTCGGCACCCATGTCCCCTCCACCCAGGGTCCTAACAACTTTGTACATTCAGGGAAACTCAACGCCAGAAAGGCACACCCCAAGGAGTCCATCAGGCTTAACCGTGCTGTTTCCCAAGCATCACTGGAACCCACTTTGAAATGAAGCACATAATCTGCGATATCCTGTATCACCTGATCGTAATCGGGGCGGATATTCGGAGCGGGGTCAGCAATCATGATTGAATAGCCCGTGAAATTGTCGGAGGGCAAAACAGATGGAGTAAGATTAGCTGCTTCCTAAACTTCAGATAGTCAAACAAACGACCGAAGAATTCTATATTGTTAGGAATCTCTAAAAACAGGAATCAACCCACTTGCAACGAACTAGCGACCCAATAAAAAAACTTCGATTCCTCAAAGAAACGGTATTATTCCGACAAGGGGGTTCTGGTCCCCAGATTTATTTTATTCATGCCGGCTACGTCCTTATCCAAAAAGTGGACTACTGCGGCAACCTAGCCATTATCGATCTCTATGGGCCCGGATCATGGTTTGGACCAGGTCTAACTGGGAAAAACCTGGACATTCAAGCAACCGCCAAATCCGGCAGTGAACTGGAAGCTGCTTCCATTCAACATATAAACGCCATGATGGCGCGCCAATCACAGACCCTCGATGAGCTGTTGCAACAACTAGCCGCAAGGGAGTCTCAGCTTCAGCAACGTCTTTTCCTCCACATCACCGCCCCCTTACCGGTCCGGTTGGCCAACCTGTTAGCACAACTATTTAATTACCGGGGACAACCCTGTGGCCATGGACATCAACTAGACATCAAGTTGACCCAGTCCGAATTGGCCGCCATGGCCGGTAGCAGCAGGCAAACAGTCAGCCAACAGCTTAAACAGTGGAAGTCTGATGGAGTTATCGACTATACGCGCCAATATATCTGCCTTCTCGATCAAACCGCGTTAAAAGGCCTGGCAGAGAACCAAATATATGCGCCAGTGTCAGCCAGCTGACAGTTTTACCCTTCCCGCCTTCATATACTTTCCAGCAGCTGAAACCCGGGTATAGCTCTCCCACATCAACAGCAATGGAAAAGGATTATGCGCAGCGCCTACTTATTTACCTCTTTAGTTCTGACACTCGTATTGAGTATTTCTGCAAAGGCCGATGAAAACCTCAATTCAACCTATAAAAGCATGGTTGATAGCCAGGGGAATATTACTTTGCCGGATAATTACCGCCGGGAATGGGTCTTCCTGGGCTCCTATCAGGTAAAGTCCTCGAGTGGCGATGGATGGGATACTCATAATGTTTATACCCAACCCCAGGCAGTAGAAGGGTATCGCAAAAAGGGGAAGTTTCCCGATGGGACAGTTTTGGTAAAGGATGTTAATAGCACCCAATCGGAGCCCTTAACCACAGGGTTGGCTTATTACTCCTCAGACCTTCAATTCACTTTTATGATGGTAAAAGACGATAACAACCGCTTCCCAGAAAACCCGGCTTGGGCCGAAGGCTGGGGATGGGCTTTATTTAAGCCAGGAATAGCCAAAAGTGAAACTGAAACCTGGAAAGGCACCGGGCTTAACAACTGTTTTGGATGTCATTTGCCTGCCAAGAATAATGACTGGGTATACACACAGGGTTATCAGCAGGTCCTGCAGAACTAAAAAGTAAACAGCAAAAATCAGAGGTTAGAGGTCTATTATTCGGCTAGAGTAACAGCATAGATTCCCTCCATAACAGCTTATCACCCCCACCCCAGCGCTAATTGATTTATATCAATTAGCGCGATCTTGAATACCGTTAACATGCGGCCGCGTCCGACTATTCCACTATGAGTTTTTCTGTGTTCAAACCTGAGTTACTGTCCCCCGCAGGGACTTTAAAAAATATGCGATATGCGTTTGCCTATGGTGCCGATGCCGTTTATGCAGGCCAGCCCCGCTACAGCTTGCGTGTGCGCAATAATGAATTTAAAAATATTGAAACCCTGCGCCTAGGTATAGAAGAAGCACACCAGCAAGGAAAACAGTTCTATATCGCTTCCAATATCGCCGCCCACAACGATAAAGTTCGCAGTTACCTGCGGGACCTGGAAGAAATTGTTGAAATGGGACCTGACGCCCTGATTATGTCCGACCCAGGCCTGATAATGATGGTAAGGGAGCGTTGGCCTGATCTGCCAGTCCACCTATCCGTACAGGCCAATGCGGTAAACTACGCGACCGTAAAGTTCTGGCATCGCCAGGGGTTATCTCGGGTGATACTTTCCCGAGAACTGTCCCTGGATGAGATTGAAGAAATTCGCCAGAAAGTGCCTGAGATGGAGCTGGAAGTCTTTGTCCACGGTGCACTCTGTATCGCCTATTCCGGGCGCTGCTTGCTATCCGGTTATATGACCCATAGAGATGCCAACCAGGGCGCCTGCACCAACTCCTGCCGCTGGCAATACCAAGCTCATGAAGCCAAAGAGAATGAAGTTGGCGAATTGATTCATGTGCAAACCCAGGAACCTATCCAAAAACCCATCCAGCAACCCACCTCCGTCAGTGACAATACTTCCCAGGCCTTTTTACTACAGGAAGAGGGTCGCCCTGGAGAGTATATGCCTGCCTACGAAGATGAGCACGGTACCTACATCATGAACTCCAAGGATTTGCGGGCCGTACAGCACGTCAAGCGCCTCACCGAAATGGGGGTTCACTCTTTAAAAATCGAAGGTCGCACCAAATCCCACTACTATGTGGCTCGTACTGCTCAGATCTATCGTCGCGCGATAGACGATGCTGCAGCAGGAAAAGACTTTGACATGAAAATGATGGACGAATTGGAAACCCTCTCGAATAGGGGCTACACGGAAGGTTTCTACCGTCGCCATCCACCAGCAGAATACCAGCAATATGAAAAGGGGTTGATATCAACTCCGGGCCAACAGTTCGTAGGCGAGCTTATTGACGGCAGTCCTGAGCATTTGACGATTGATGTTAAAAATCGCTTTGAACGCGGTGATCAATTGGAGTTAATGACTCCCAGCGGTAGCTTGTTCTTCCCCTTGGAGCAAATGGAGAATACGGAAGGTAAGGCTATCGATGTGGCTCCGGGATCCGGGCATATCGTGCAAATACCCCGACCAGAGGGGGTTGATGACGATCAACTTCAACAGGCGCTATTGGTCAAAGCTCTGGGATAACCCTCGGCCTGTAATTTGCACTATGGCTTATCAAGCTCTTCGTTTTGCAAATATATTTTGTTAAAGGTGTAGTGGTTTAGACAATCTACCGGATTCACTAAGCCACGACACCTTTATTCCCACTACATCTCCACAATTTTACTTGTGAACCTATCCTCAAAATGCATTGGGTAATCGTTAAACCTCTCAAGTTACTGCCCACCTCATAATATTCAAACCGTCCTGTATTTCCCCACCATTCACCGCAAGCAACTGGTTCTTGTACCAATTTTCCTGCATTTTCAGCCTCACCTAAAACCCTTTTAAAGCCCTGAGTTTTGATCACAAAAATATGCTCGACAGTACTAATTACAAGATAAAAACCCACCCTCCCTCGGAGTTCCAACAGGAATACACCCGTTTTAAATAGTTATGATTTTCCACCTCTAACTCGCCCCCGCATCAAGGTTTCACAGTAGAAATGCGTGCAACGATTGCTTAACCAAGGAAATGCCGCAATATGGATATTATTAAACCTAAGAAACGCCCCCTGATTAAGCACCCTTTAATGCTAGGTGGTGCTGCTCTTGCTTTTGTGGCATTTACCAGCACCCTCCTGTTACTTCCTGACAGCGCCTACAAGGTTGAGCGGGAACAGCTAATGCTAGGCACCGTCCAACGGGGAGACCTACAAGTTGTGGTAGATGGTTATGGTAGGCTGCGTTCAGACAAGCAGACGTTAATTACCGCTCTAACCGCAGCGAATGTTGAAAAAATCATGTTGCGTCCCGGTGCAGAAGTACAAAGTGATAGCATCATTATGCAGCTGAGCAACCCAGAATTAATGCGCGACCTGGATGCAGCCGAAACCTCCCTGGAACAAGAGGAAGCTAATCTGCGTCGGCTTGTTCTGAACAACCAGCGCGATGTTCTCGCGGAGGAAGCCATACTCGCGGAACTGAACTCCAATTACCAAGTGATCAAGTTGCGTCGCGAAGCTGAGGACGAGCTGGTAAAAAGTGGAGTGGTTTCCCAGCTCACCTACCAAACCACCGTCTTACGCCAGGAACAGATGAAAAAACGTGTGGACCTGCAAAAACAGCGTATCAATCACTTGCGCAAAGTCGCCGTCGAATCAGAGTTAATCCAGCGCGAGCAAATCAACCAAGCCCAAACCCAATTGCAAAGTATCCAGCAACGTACAGACCGACTGACAGTACGCGCCGGCCTGAACGGCATACTGCAACGACTACCAGTAGAGCTGGGGCAAGGTGTCGATCCCGGGCAGGAGCTGGCGCTGATCGGCAGCGAGACTGATCTTCTCGCTTTGGTTCAAGTACCACAATCCAAAGCAGAGCAACTGGAGGTTGGCCAGCCCGCTGAAATTGATACCCGCAGAGAAAAGGTCGAAGGTATGGTAACCCGTATTACTCCTGAAGTTCGGGACGGCAATATTGAAGTGGAAATTGCTTTTAGCGCGGGCGCGCCAGAGTCTGCCAGGCCACAGCTCAACGTCGATGCCCGGATATTCACTGCCACGATGGAAAATACGTTGTTCGTCGAGAGACCTATCAATGTGCAGAGGCACAGTGAGGCCAATCTCTTCCTGATTAACGAAAACGGGGAGGAAGCGGCACTCCAGCCCATCAGCTTCGGCGAGGAGTCAGGTCGATATATCCAGATCACCCAAGGCCTCAATGAAGCGGACCGCATCATCCTCTCGGATATGGCCAATTTCAATGAAGCTGAGCATATCCAGATTATTGACTAAAGCCTGAAACCTAAAGCGAGAAAGGGAGTTCGCTATGTCCAAGCCAATCCTCCATATGGCCGGGATCACTAAGGTGTTCAGCACCGAAGAAATGGAAACTCACGCCCTGCGGGGCGTTGACCTGAGTATTTACCAGGGGGAATTTGTATCTATCTGCGGCCCCTCGGGTTGCGGTAAATCCACACTTCTCTCGATTCTCGGCCTGCTGGACCTCCCCACCAGCGGCAGCTATCAGATTGAAGGCATTGAAGTCGCTCAATTGTCGCTGAGTGAGGCGGCGACTATTCGCAACGAGAAAGTAGGCTTTATCTTCCAGTCCTTTAACCTGATTGACGAACTCTCAGTCTACGACAATATCGCCCTACCCCTGCGATACCGCCGCAATCCCATTCCCAAGTCTGAAGCCGACAAAAAAGTGCAACACTGCCTGGAGAAGGTGGGAATGAGTCACCGGACCTCTCACAAACCTAACCAGTTATCCGGTGGCCAACAGCAGCGAATCGCCATAGCCCGGGCGCTAGTTGGCAATCCATCCCTGCTACTGGTGGACGAGCCCACCGGCAACCTGGATTCCCACAATGGCGATGCAGTAATGGAAATGCTGCGGCAGCTCAACAATGAAGGGACCACCCTGTGCATGGTGACCCATGACCCTCGTTATGCAGACATGGCCAGCCGCCAACTGCATCTGCTGGATGGAAAAATCTCAACGCCGCAGCCCATACTAGAGCCCCATGAGATGGCCCTATGATCACCACAAAGGACCTGTCCATTGCCCTCCAGTCCCTCAATCGGGCGCGGAGCTACGCCACCACTATTATTCTGACCCTGGGTATCACTCTCGGCGCCCTGGTAACACTATTTAATCTCAACTACCAACTGTTAGCCGCACCCCTACCCTACCCGGACGAAGATCGGCTGTATGTCGTGAATGGTAATCTCTACCAGAACAAGCAGCTGCGGCTGGAAAACAACAGCCAATACCCTGCCCTGGTTGAAATCTATAAGAACGATAGTTTCTTCGAGTCCAGCGCCCTGGTGTACTTCTGGGAAGATGTGGCTCGCAATTTATCCGGATCACCACGGGTTAATGTTTCCTATGTCTCTCCGAAATATCTCCAGCTGGCTGGAGCACCCCTGGCCTTAGGCAGACAATTCAATGCCGATGAAGGGCTCGACAGCCGAGTCCCTGTGGCGGTTATCAGCTATCAAACCTGGGAGCAGATGTTCCGGCGCAACCCAAATGTCTTGGAGCAAAGCCTGCAATTTGGGGAGGTGGACTTTCGCATTGTCGGCGTCACCGCCAAAGACTTCATTGAACCCCAAATCTATAAGCAGGGCCGGCAAACGGCGGTCTGGCTGCCCTGGGACTTTAACGATACACAAGTAGAGCGCAGAAATAATTGGAGAGGCTTCCTGCCTTTCCGCATGCTCACAGGAAAGCTGAAGCCGGGCATTGACCCCGCCAGTGCGGGGCATGAATTGAGCACATTAATGGATGCCCAGTATCAAGCGGCCCTAGCGAGAAGGTCCACTTCGGTAGAAAGGTCCGTTGAATACCGACTCACCCCCTTCGCCAATAAAATACTTGGCGACAGCGCCACGCGAACCTTAATGGTAATGGGCGGTACACTGGTGCTTCTGTTAATTGCCTGCGCCAATGTTACCAACCTGATTCTTTCTCGCGCAGCCAAACAACAACGCAATATGGCGATACAGGTCGCGTTGGGCGCACATAAAAAACATATCTTTTTGGCCCTGCTATGTGAAATCGGCCTACTTATGTTAGGGGCTGCATTACTTTCTCTACTTTTAGCCCTGGGATCGACAGAGGTACTAAAGGTGATGGCTGCGGAACAAATTCCTCGTATTCAAGAGCTCACCTTAAACTGGCAGACACTGGTTTTTGCACTGTTGTGTGCCTTACTGCTCGCCCTGTTCTTCTCAGCCGTAGTCAGTCGCCAGGTTAATTACCGCGCACTGAATCAAATGCTGCAGAGCAGCGGCAAAGGTTCCGGCGTACAGATCTCGCCTCTAATCCGCAAGGTACTCATCAGTAGCCAAGTGGCGATGACCAGTTTGCTTATCCTCGCCAGCTTGCAGATTTTCCTGCAAGCTAACCGACTGATTAACCAGCCCTTTGGCTTCCCCCTAGACAACGTTCAAGTGATGACTCTGAATATCGGCAATCTTAGGAGTGCCCCCACTGCCGAACGGGAGAGTTATCTGAAGGCCATCAGGCAAAGATTGCTGGAGCACCCTAAAGTACAAAATGCCAGCCTGAGCCTAAACACTCCTATCTCCATCAGCCGGCCACTCTGGACCACATCCCTGAGTCATGATGCCAGCCGACAAAACCCGGTGATGGCCAAGACCACTGTGGTCGACGAAAACTACCTTTCCATTTTGCGTATGCCTTTGATAGCTGGCCGCCATATCAATGCGGCTGAATTTTCCGATAACAATCGCATGATGCTCGTCAACGAAACCCTGGCCCAGCAACTGGAGCCGGATGGAGAAGTATTAGGCAATCGCTACTACTGGCGAGGTGACTTGCCCTACCAAGTGGTCGGTGTAGTACGCAACGCAAGCCTGCCCGGCAAAAAGGAACCCGCCCGCTTATTTGTGCGCGGTATCAACGTGAGCTATCCCCTACTCGTACTCAGGCATAAGCCTCACCAACCGCTCAGCACCACAGAGATTAATCGGGGGTTTGCCGAAGTAAACAGGCAGTACAAAGTTTCTGAGCTATTCACCCTCGAGCAGGCGCGAGACCTACTCCTAAGCAATGACCGGGTCTCAGTTTGGGTAACCACCGCCCTGACATTACTGGCACTTAGCCTCGCTGCCATCGGTATCTTTGGAGTGCTCAGTTACAGTGTACAACTGCGGCGTACTGAGCTTGGCGTGCGCATGGCAATCGGCGCCCGCCCAGCGACGATTTTCTATCACACCCTGATCGATAGCCTGATTCCCGTCATTATCGGTATCGCTGTAGCGACTTTGGTTCTAGTCCCTCTGGCGCTTTGGCTTGGGCAAAGCGAGTTCAGTATTGAAACCAGCCTATGGGGCTGGCTGCTACCACCATTGCTTATTATCGCCCTAACCGCCTCGGTGACCCTGCTTTCAGTATGGAAGATAATCAACAAGCCCGCGATTTACGCATTGCAAGGAACAGGATAATTACTTTCCACCTGTAGCCGCTGCTTGAGGTTGCGCGCTCATCGTGCAATCTTTACAGCAAATACAACAATAAGAAATGGAACAGCCAATGCAGCCTCAGCAGTGGTTATCAAACGGAAAGATTTTTGATTATCAAAACCACCAACTCTTCTATGTCGATAGCAACCCAAGCTGCCGACATAAACCAGTGCTGCTTTTGATTCACGGTTTTCCAACCAGTAGTTATGACTGGCAAAAGGTATGGGCCCAACTGACAGCGCACTATCGCTGTATTGCTATGGATATGCTGGGATTCGGTTACTCAGACAAACCCAAGCAGCATAACTACAGTATCCACGGGCAATCTGATTTACATGAAGCTCTTCTGCAACATTTAAACATCAACAAGGTTCACCTGCTGGCCCATGACTATGGGGATACCGTTGCCCAGGAGTTACTCGCCAGAGCCAATAGCGGTGGTACCACGAGGTATGCCTCAGCATGCCTGCTAAACGGAGGTCTATTTCCAGAAACTCATCAAGCACGTTTCGTACAAAAACTGCTGCTCTCTCCCGCAGGCTTCCTGATCAATAAACTGATGAATTACCGGCAGTTTTGCCGCAGCTTCAGTGCCATTTTCGGACCAGAGACACAACCCTCTGACAGAGAGTTGCGAGACTTGTGGCAAATTCTCCAATATAAGAATGGCAACCGGCTCCTTTATAAACTAATCAGCTATATGCGCGACAGGCGCCAACATCGTCAGCGCTGGGTCGACGCCCTAAAGCAATACCCCGGCCCCCTATTACTAATCAATGGCTCATTAGACCCAGTTTCAGGTAAGCATATGGTGGATCGATTTCGGCAACTGATAGATCGGCCAACGGATATTGTAGAGCTGGGAACGATTGGGCATTATCCGCAGTGGGAAGCTCCTACTCTTCTAGTCTCGACATATCTAAAGTTTATTGAGGCCTATTCAAACAAAGAGTCTCAAGTCAGCCTATAAACAAAGCCTGGACTGCCAAAACCCACCCAAGTTGATAAAAGGCCAGAATCAATGAAAGAGTTTCCGAGGAATATAGCTCCATATAAGAAAACCCCTGAATTCACTGAGGAGAATATCCCTCCAGGGCTATTGAAAGATCATACTACCAAGGAAGGCGTATGGGGGAAGATAGTGATCCTCTCCGGATCATTGGAATATACGATTCAAGAGCCCGAAGTGGAGATTATTGAACTGAGCCCTAAGAAGTTTGGTGTCGTAGAGCCAACTATAAGGCATCACATAAGACCGTTAGGGGATGTAAAATTTTATGTTGAATTCTATCGATAGAATCAAACTATCAAGTTAGCTAGACCTGGCTAACACTTTACTTCCTCAAGTTTCAGAAAGCTGATAGGCTCAGAAGGTATTTAGTGGCATACAACAAGGTGCGACCTACTATTGGTTAAGAAGGAAAGAATACACTACATTCAGGGGACGCTGTGGATACTTTTCTGTAAGCTTGTAATCGGCATCTATGCCCCATGCAAGTCAAGCGTGGGGCATTCTTTCCTTTCGCCTATCTACCACAAGTATCTTTGTGTAACGAAACATAATAGGTAAGGTTGATTTTAGATTACTACGGACTTGCTATCCCAATAACACATCCTATGTCTAGCACCCTTAGCTGGATAAATTAAATCTAGCTCTTCTTGAGATTTAGGACCTTTATAGATATGCATATTATATCCAAAATTATCCAAGATCTTGGGAGAATATAAGATCATAGAGGTACCCATCGGACAAAACTTAACCCTGTCGGACTCGTCCATTTGATCAAACAGCATCATCCAAGAAAAAAAGTAAGGCTTTATTCCAGCACTCTTCAAGAGCTCTTCTTGTTTTTTTAAGAAACTTACCTGATACCGAATAGAATCCACACGAGTATCGTTTGTGACATCATAATAATCATTACTTTTAACCTCCAAAATATTTACCAAACCTTGATAGGACGGCGCCCCATGAAAAAGAAGCAGTGCATCATCATGCACGATTCTCTTTTTGGCGGCGGCCATAATATAATTCGCACAAGCAGATGCACATAAATCAAAGCCAACAACTGTGCTTCTTAACCTTGAAATTTCCTCAGCAATATTCACTGCGGGACGACCTTCACCACCAGGGGACCTCACAACAACAATTAAGTCGGAGCCATCTACCAAATTGGAGGTTTTAGATTTAAATTTTAGCTCGGCTTCATTGCGATGTATGGGTCCATCCATACAAATTCCACCAGAGACCTCTTTGATTTCGAACTTAGAGTCTCTTGCATTATCAAAAGTAAACTCCTTTGAATCAAACCAAGCCCCACAATGATTTACTATCTTTTTCTCTATCGCACTATAAGTCGCTTCAACAGCATGGACCTTAACTCCGCCTATACAATACAGCATCGAAAGAACAGCAATATATTTGTTAATCAACAGCGTGAACTCCAACAAAAAAGTTAGTGATAAATATTCTCACAAGCATAGAACCGTTTACTTGTATTGAGTTCAATATTTTTTCAGGCTTTCTTGCGCTGCACGCAGAAAAAACATGGCAACCGCCAGCCATCAATATCCGGCCGCAATTAGCCACAGGTAAAGGCTAAATTTTAATTCCCGCTTTTTCCTTATACACCTGTTCCTGTACCTCTTTAATAGCACTGCCGCACCATGTGAAACTCTGTGTTACATTTGGAACCCTCTCAAAACAAGCTGTAATACTCTGCATGCCTGCATAATTGATACAAGCAAGCCAAGTAATGACTTTGACTAGCCTGGCTGCAACAGCAAAGTGATAGTGTGTGAAAGACGGGGCAAAGGCAGATATTCTCCGTGGAAGTAGATTGCTTGTTTCTCCATAATTTACTAACTGAACATACCTGCAACTACAAATCCTTTGTAACGACTTAATACCTTTCATGTGTTTATGGCATATTTATTCTCTCTCTGTAATTAAGTCACGTGGTTGAATCACAAGGAATTACAGCAGCTACTTACGGCTGGTGGTCAGATCTGTAATATTTCTTAGTTTGGAAAGATCCCTGTCGGAGGTGCCCGATAGTGTGGTGAGTTCGTACCCTTGTTTCATTAAGGTCCCCTCTCTTAAATATCTAAGTAGAGTCAACTCACCACTTATCAAAAAACGAACACCTTGGTTGAATTTTGCTCGGGACTACCAATTTTAGCCAAGCCTATTTGCCATCAATGACACAGAGTTTGGGCGGTCTAAGAATCATATGGTTGCCAAACTTACAAAATTTCTGGATAGTCGTTGGATATCAATAGTCATCAGAGAGCTTCTAGGTCAAAGCTCGCCGACTTTATACTCGGAAACAGTTTAACTACAGTAATAATTTGACTCAGCCGTCCAAGATAGCAGTGTTCAAGCCCAAGGAAAAAATGACAACGAAATTAATATTATCTGCTCTAGTATCCCTAACTCTTACTAGTTGCGCACACCAAGAGGACACACTGAACAATGAGCTGTGGCCTGGGGATCTAAGTATGTATCAACTTAGCTACTCTGAAGAGTTGCATCCTGTCAACATTCTGCCTCCTTATAGACAGCCCAGAGTCAAAGAGCGCGATTATGAGAAACATCTTATCTCCGATCTTATAAATTGGTACATCACACCTAGATATATAAAAATCATTTTTTAGTGGCAATTATAGATTTCAACCTTACATTTTACTATTGAACGGAATTTTACTTTAGTGAATAGAACGATAGCCCTTACAGTAATCGCATCGGTTTTCCTTTGTTCGCCCTATTCGCATGCGGAAAAGTGTGATAAAAAATATTTAGAGGAGATGGAATATACAGATATTGAGTGTCAGTTCTACATGGGAACAGCTGCGTATCGACATGAAATTTATTCAGTAGCAGCCTCGCATTGGAAATATATCTTAGAGACACCTATAAAATATGCAAGAGATGCAGAGATAAAGGCAATGGCGCTAAGTACATTAACTTTTCTCACTTATAACGGTTTAGGTGTTGAGCAGGACCGGGCCGCTGCTGTCGACACATGGAAGCAAGTCGTAAAAAAAGGTGGTTTTGAAGCACGAAGGCACCTCGGTGCTGCCTACTCAGACGACAACTTTAAATACAGAGACCCTGTTCAGGCACTGGGCTGGTATGAGTCTATATTTTTACTCTATCCAAACCATAAAGATCTCAGTGAATCCGATCAGAGTATTTATCTGGATGCGAAGAGAGAGGTTAAAAGATTGAAAGCGCTTCTGAGCTCAGAGGAACAATCAAAAGCTTTACACTTTGCAAAATCAACCATGTAAAACCAATCCGGACTTGCTATGCACCTTTCACTATTGATATATGGTTCTTAAAGAAGAGCATAAAGCAGCAGTGATAATTAATGAATATCAAGTCTGCCCTTTTTGGAGGAAGATGAAGCTTCCCTAAAGAATTATCACACACATAGAAACTACCAGTTGCCATCACTCCGATGGCCAGACGTGTAGAGTTCAATATGAAATATATCCCACTTAAATATCTATCTCTTTTTCTTGGATTTGTCGCTCATACCTCCCTCGCTGTTGGGACAGAGGAGGGTTACGATTCTCACAACAACAAAGCTACGCCGGAAAATATCCAACTAACAGAACTATTTAACCAGGATCAAAATGCACGCAATATACCTCACAGTGAAATTGACTGGAGTTCACTCAATAAAGAAGACGAGGATCGACGAAAAAAAGTCTCAAAAATGCTAGCAGAAGGCCGAATCAGAACCTCAAAGGATTACTATAATGCGGCACTTATCTTTCAGCATGGTAATAAATCAGAAGATATAAGACTGGCCCATGCTCTTGCCACTATTGCAGCAACCCTGGCAGAGGATAAGAATAAAGCTAATTGGCTAAAAGCGGCCACTTGGGATCGCTTAATGATGAATCTTGGTCGGCCACAGTGGTACGGCACTCAGTTTATTAAAGATGACTCTGGGATCTGGAGCCTGTATAACATTGATTATGATACAATCTCTGATCAGCAGCGAATAGATTGGTCCGTTCGTACACTAGAAGAATCAAAGGCCATGGAAAAGTCGCTAAATAGTAAAAAGAAAAGTAAGCATTAATACAGCTTTACAGAGCCAGCCAGCGGGTATCTGGCTAGTCAGTTCACCACCAATCTCTGGCCAATGCTATCAACCATAGGGAGAGACAACAGTATGATACGAGCAGTTAAGGCTTCTGACTCTGCTGGGATTGCTAAAATCTACAATTACTATGTGGAGAATACCTGTATCACTTTTGAGGTAGAGCCAGTTTCTGCAGAAATTATCGCCGACCGAGTCGAAGAATGCTCAAAAAACAATCTTCCCTGGTTAGTTGCTGAGAATGAGGGCCGTTTAATTGGCTATTGTTATGCCAGTAAATGGAAAGGACGCTGTGCTTACCAGTATTCGGTGGAGGCTACCGTGTACTTGGACACGAACTATTCTTCTAAAGGCTGGGGTTCGAAGCTCTATAATGAACTGTTTAAACAGTTAAGTGAACTCAATGTCCACGCAGTAATCTGCGGCATAGCTCTACCAAATGCAGGCAGCGTAGCACTTCATGAGAAGTTTGGAATGGTAAAAGTTGCTCATTTCAAAGAAGTCGGCCGAAAATTTAACCAGTGGATAGATGTTGGTTATTGGCAGTGCTTACTCCCCTTAAGAAAGGAGAAAGCATGAAATAAGCACGTCATGAGGGAGTACATTTTAAGCAGCTTTTATGTACCCACATTAACCCCACTAGGGATTTTTAACCTAAATTTTACCAAATCCTCTCTAATCTAAGGTCATAACTGCGCGCTTTTGCGCAGCAAGGGCTATTACATTGAGTAGCCGAGACTTTATTAAGGGCACTGATTTCCCTCCCAATTTACACCAAAATAAAAGTGGACAACTTACTATAGAGAAAGTTTCAGCAATTACTGGATTACTTTTAATTTAACTCATATTCCATCAAAAGTTACTGACCTATATGATCATTACACTTTTCACCCCGGAACCCTACCTCATTTAATGTAAGATAAAAGCTAAAATCCAGAAAAGACACGGCAGCTAAAACAAACATTCGACCACCATCAAACAATTAAATATATTCGCATAACGGATCCAGGTTAGGGTAAGATCACCAATAGAGCAAAAAATAGGTAATTATAATTAAGGAAGTGATATGATTTTTTCAACTACAGAAACAGTACCAGGAAGAGAAATATCGGAGGTACTGGATATCGTTACGGGCAACGTTGTTGAATCAAAACATATCGGCCGTGACTTAATGGCAGGTATAAAGAGTATTGTCGGTGGAGAGATACGAGGCTATACGGAAATGCTGACCGAAGCGAGAAACAAAGCTTTTCAAAGATTGAGTGACAGTGCCCGGCAAAAAGGCGCTGATGCCGTGGTAGGAATTCGTTTTACTACAAGTGCAATTATGGATGGCTCCTCAGAAATTCTTGTCTTTGGTACAGCTGTAAAACTAAAAAAATAGGTTGGAATGCCCCTAAAGTTCTACCGCAAACTGCCCCAGTTTTCTCCGCACCGCAGGAATAGAACTGGCGGCAGCGATTAACGCTCGAAATTCAAATCTTGCTTTCAGGGATTGTCCAGTAATCATTTTCCGGCCACGCTCAGTTACCTCAATAACCTTTTTATCTTCTTGATGGCGCAATTCAGAGTAGCCTAGGAGCTGCCCCTCAGTGATTCGTTTTGCCAATTCGGCTGCATCAGCTATCCCAAGGTTCATACCTCGCCCCCCAACCGGAGAGTGGCAATGAGCAGCATCCCCAGCTAGATGTATCCTGCCCTTTGAGTAAGTTTCCGCTTGTCGAATTGAGATTTTAAAGGTTCCCTCCCGCCTAACCCTCTTAACATCCACCGCCATCGGAAATGCTTTAATTGCATTATCACAGCTAGCTACCAGACGGTGTCGGCCTTCTCCCAATGGCACCGCAACAGCGACCACGCCAGATTCCATTTTGACCAAGGTAAACTTTCTTTTAGGAGGCCAATCCCCTGTATCAACATCCGCGATTGACCACACTTCTTCCAAATCAAATCCAGGATAACTGATACCTGCAGCTTCACGAACAGTACTGCGAATACCATCCGCTCCTATGACTAGGTCAAATCGCTCCTCTTCACCATTATCAAAAAAAGCCACTACCCCACTATTTTCCTCTGTAAGGGTTTTGAGTTCTTTCCTGTATTCAACTTCGACTCCCATACCAGATAAAACCTGAGCCATGAGAGCTTCAGTTCTGTCTTGAGGAAGTCCAAGAATGGCGGGGAAATAGGTCCGATTGGAATGGAGGGGAAACTCTAGAGCTAAATTCGTATTTAGGTAAATGCATGCGCTCTGAACAGCGATCCCCTCGGCAATCAACTTTTCAGAAACGCCAGAGTGTGAAAGCAACTCAAGGCTGCGAGAAGTAACTCCCACCGCTCGACTAAGGGTTGAAGCGCTATCCCTGCGGTCCACAATTCTTGGCAATAGCCCTCGCCGAGCAAGCTCGACCGCTGTTGTAAGGCCCGTGGGCCCAGCCCCAACAATCAGTACTTTCACAGGCTACCTCAAATAACCCCACCTAACAGTAAGATAGTACATATGAAAGAGTAAGGATGACTGACTGGTCTGAGACTCTTTATAAAAAACCTCGGTCGCCACCAGTGATCTCTTCACAGCAATACCAGTCACCGCTTGGTGAGGACGTACTTAAACTTGCGAAGTCAAAACCTCTAATATCTGGCAACGATAGACAAAAGACTCGTCTTGCCAAAGAGTACCCACTGTTATATCGATATTTTTATATTTCATCTCTTGGGTTTAATTTCTAAATGATTACACCACTTTACGATGATGTACATGGACTCGCACTTGAGATAGTCAATAAATCCGCCTCTGGGGATAAAGCTGGGTGCCAAGACTCCCTCAACTCGCTAGAGAGACTATGCGCAAAATATGCCGGAGGCGAGCTAGACCATCCCCTACAGTGGGAGGCTCTGGGTGATTTTTCAGAAAGCTGTGAGGCTGCAATACAGGCATACACGCAGGGACTTAACTGCTCCATAAAATTAGATCTCCCTTTGTTTTCAGCTTCAATTGCCCTGGAAATGGCTGAACGTTTTTTGAGGCTAAACAATCAAGATAAAGCCTTGAAATTTGCCCATAAAGCACAAATCTATTCTGTCAGTGCAGAGGATTACGAACTACAAGAATCAATTAATAATTTCCTTAGAAATCTAACACAGCTTTAGTTTATCCTTAAAGGCCATCCAAGCTGAGTTATCATAGTTAACTAAAACAATGATTCTAAGATCACTGATTACTTCTATAATAGTCAGCCTAAGTTATACTCTGGCTGCACATTACATTTACGATAACTCTTTTGGTGAAGGTGAAATTCTGAAGCTCCAGGCCTCCATATTGATGTTTCAGGCTTTAGTCGTTTTCATACCTACATTAGCTGCCTGCTTACTAATCACATTCTGGCAAAGCAAACTCAATAGAAAGACAAAATAAGACATTCTGTATGCCCCCAACTTCAAGCATCATGGCTACCGCTTCAAAAATCAGCCTTTGCCTTATAGCAAGTTCAATAGCAACTCTTATTTCCATTATGGAGTACTGGCGAGGGCTTAATGGTAACGAACTGCTTTTAGCCAAAAGTGTCTCCGCTGTAACAGCTGCCAGGCAAAGTGGCCCCAAGTATTTAGAACCGACGCTAGTTGCCGGAAATGATGGTATTACTGAAGTTCAAGTCATCTTTATGGCTCTAGGCTTATCGGCACTTTTGGCCTTAAGTTCGCTGATAGTGGTGACGATTTACAGGGTCAGGCATGGCCATCACAAACTCTATCTGCCTTTAGCTTTCTGTTCCACAGTTCTATGCTTGGGCATTATTTATGTTGGGTTTAAGTCCGGTATTCAGTATAGTCTTTGAAGTAGGATAAGCTTAGGCTAGTACTGAGGCATAACAAAGGGATATCAAAGTGAAAAGAATTGCCACCGCACTGCTATTTTTATTTGCGGCGATTGCCTGCTACGCTTTCGGAGTCCCTGTGGGAGGGGTAATCTTCCTTGCTCTTGGCATTATCTTTGAAGGAATCTTCTGGATTAAGCTATTTAAACGTAAAAAGAAGCCAACATAGGTGTAGTGATACAACGTTATTTCGGCTAGATTCAATTGAACTAGTGATTATCGAATACACTACACGCCCCAATTTAGTACCTGTAGTGGTCTAATCCTTCCGGACACTTCGCTAAGATGGTAAAACTACCAAGCGAGGTGAAGTATGACAACAAAAGGTACACGTCGGCATTTCAAGCCGGAATTTAAGAAAGACGCCGTAGCGCTAGTCTCTGAGCAAGGGTATTCAATTTCTAAAGCAGCAGAGGCTGTAGGAACAACAGCCAATAACCTGCGACGCTGGATAAAGGAACTGAAGCAGGAAGAAGACGGTGTGAGGTTGGATGTAGGTGAGCGCGCAGAATTAGAGCGATTACGATGTGAAAATAAGCAGTTGCGGATGGAGAAAGAAATCCTAAAAAAGGCCAGCGCCTTCTTTGCGAAAGAAATGAAATAAAGTACAGCTTTATTGAAAAACAGCAAGGCAGCTTTCCTGTTAGGGTGCTCTGCCGGGTAATGCAGGTAAGTAAGTCTGGTTATTACGATTGGTGTTGCCGTGGTAATAGCTCAATAGATGCTCAAACATGGCAACTATGCCATCGTTTGAAGGCCCTATTTGCAGAATCTAGACAGAGCCTGGGAAGTCGTCGGTTAATGAAGCTGTTACGTAAAGAAGGCTTTGAAGTCGGGCGCTATCGAGTCCGCAAGCTCATGAAAAAGCTAGGCTTGGCAGTAAAGCGCAAGAAGCGATTTACACTGACGACAGACAGTAAACATCACCTGCCGGTCGCAGAGAACCTTCTAAATAGGGAGTTCTCACCGAGTGCTAAAAATCAAGTTTGGACGACTGATATTACATATATTTGGACTTCGCAGGGCTGGTTGTACTTGGCGGTAGTGATTGATCTCTATTCGCGCCGGATTATTGGTTGGCATCTAGATCGGAAGATGGAAACGGCCCTGGTAACTCGTGCGTTGATGATGGCTGTCAATTTGCGTTCGCCCCCAAAAGGTCTCCTGCATCACTCTGATCGTGGCAGTCAGTATGCCAGCCATACCTACCAAATGTTATTGAGTCAGCAGGGGATGGTGTGTTCAATGAGCCGTAAGGGAAATTGTTGGGACAACGCACCGACTGAACGTTTCTTCAGCAGCCTGAAGCGGGAGTGGTTAACGGGAAACCTTTATCCGACAAGGGAGGATGCGGTAGCAGATGTAAGAGCCTATATTGCTTATTACAACTCACGAAGAATACATACAACACTGGGAGACCTAGCCCCTATCGAATTTGAGAAATGTGCTTAAAGAAGTGTCCGCTTGGAGTTGACCACAACAACCATAGAGCAGAAAAGTCACTTACTATCTAAGCCACCTAATTGCCACCCCACCATTCCATAAATTTATTTTCCAGCCATCAGTAATCCCGCCTCACTATTGATACACACTTGCATCAGAAGTAGATACCGAGCACAGAAACCATGGAGGAAACTTGAGACATATTTAAAGACGGACTAAATTGTGCGTCGTTAAATGGATTCTATAAGGAAATACCCATGTCTCTTCACCGCTCACCACGCTGGATTGCGGTCATTCTTCTTTGTCTTATTGCTATGGCTTGCTCACAAGAAAAGTCAGAGAAGAAACTCGCTGACACCCCCAAGCTTGCGGAAGGCGGGAGCGTTGAAGAGGGTAACAACCAGGCACAAGCTCTCAGCCCCACTGAGAAAGTGCATAAAAAAGAAGCGGCCTCTTCTAGTGAAATAAGCTCGAAAGCTGATGAAGTTCGGCGCACTTCTGAAACTAATTCTACTGAGCTGACAGAGAATGATGCTACCCCTGCACAAGTCACAGCCAGAGCCAGTACTCAAATCTCCGGGGATCACTTTCTAAAGGTCCTCCATGTTGGGGAGCGGACGTTTAAAGATGCACGGGCCATCGCTGTTATCTTTTCTGAACCTTTACTGGGCAATGCCCATTTTGGCTCCTACTTGAATCTATCCCGTGACGATGGCGAGCGTGTAGATGGTGGTTGGGTTCTCTCCGATAACCAGAAAATTCTCTATTTTCCTCATATTGAACCAGATACTCGCTATAAACTCACCGTGCTCCCGGGTCTGCCCGGCGAAAACGGCTTGGAATTACAGGAAGAGAAACAGGAGAGGCTTCGCACCCGACGGATTGAGCCCAGTATCAGCTTTGCCAGCAATGGAAGTATTTTTCCCACGACGGTAACTCCCGGCCTACCTGTTACTGCAGTCAGTGTTGAGGCTGCACAGATTCACTTCCATAGAGTGAAACCTGAGCATTATTCCGAGTTCTTCAGGCTGATCAAAAGCCAGTCACTAAAATACTACTATCGCTTAAAGTCCCTCAATCAAGTGGCCGATTTTGTCTATAGTGCCCAGTTCGATCTCACCAAGGAGAAATACGTCCAGCGAGATTTCGACCTCTCTATCGGGCATATAAAGCCCCTGCAACAACCAGGAATCTATGTCGCAGTTATGCAGCCGGCAGGCGTGTATGACACCAATCTCTATGATGTCACCCACTTCTCTATCTCCAACTTAGGCCTTCATGCGCGGTACTATCCAAACAGTGTTGACCTCTATGTTTCATCTCTGGATGAAGGGCAGGCTCTTAAGGGCATTGAAGTCGAGCTGCTCAACAACAAAGGGGAGCTAATCCAGCAATACACAACCGACCAAGACGGCCAGGTGCGCTTTGCTCTGACGCAGGAACAGGAAGACTCACAGCGCTTCTTCATCGCAAGAGATCCTGATACCGGTCACTTCTCCATACTCGACCTACGTGAACCTGCATTGGACCTTTCGGATTTTCAGTTGGGCCAGCGCCCTTCGAGACCGATGGAGTTTTTCATGTATGGCCCGCGAGATCTGTATCGCCCCAATGAATCGATCCAGGTGAGCGGGCTGCTGCGCAATTATGATGGTCGCTATATCAAAGACCTGCCGATCAAGGCAGAACTCATAAAGCCGGACAATACCAGCGCGCGCGCATTCACATGGCATGCCAGCGCGCCCGGATACTACGAAAAGCTTATCCCACTTCCACAAAATGCACCTACCGGTGACTGGCGCCTGGATGTTGAGCTAGCCGATGGGCGCAAAGTGAAATATCCATTTAAGGTAGAAGAATTCTTGCCAGAGCGAATGAAGCTGGTTTTGCAAGACGGTGAAGAGCGCAGTCTGGTAGAGGGCCATAAAGAATCTTTCGAACTTCAAGTAGAAGGTAGTTATCTCTATGGTGCGCCAGCGGCAAAGAACCGCCTGGAAACTCTGGTGCAAATTAGCCACTATCGCGAGCCCTTCCCCCAGTGGAAAGGGTTCTTATTTGGGAACACTAATGAATCTTTGCCCACGCGACAGTTTCATGCGCCTACGATTGAACTCAATGAGGAAGGGTTGAGCAATCTGACCTTGCCCTCCCGTTGGAAACGAGCAAAGAGCCCACTGAAAATCAACTTGGTTTCCAGCCTGTTCGAATCCGGCGGCCGCCCGGTAACTCGCCAACATCCAGTCCTGGTATGGCCCACACACCCGGTGGTAGGTATTCGCCCAAATTTTGGAGAGGAAAACCCATCAGCCAACAGCAGGCCTGAATTTGAAATAGTGGTTGCCGACGCACAGGGCGAGCCTGTTATCGGGCGGGATCTCAAAGCGGTGTTAATTTCCGAAGACCGCCAGTACTTTTGGGAGTACTCTGCAAATCGGGGCTGGCACTATGAATACTCAAGTGCTGAATTTGAAACTTTCAGTCGCCAGCTCCAATTCACCGAAGAGCAGCCACTGAAGCTCACAGTCCCAGTGGAACATGGTCACTACCGCTTAGAAGTCACTGATACCAATACGGGGGCAACCAGTAGCTTACGCTTCCACGCCGGCCGGGACTGGTATTACTGGTGGCGTAAGGATCAAGTAGCCAAAGGCCAGGCTGCGCGTCCAGATACCGTGGCCCTATCACTGGATAAACCAAGGTACTCTTCTGGAGATCTGGCGCAACTCACCATAGTACCGCCCGCTGACGGAGAGGCGTTGGTGTTGGTGGAGAGCGACCAACTATTGTGGTCCAAACGACTACCTGTAGAAAAGTCGGGCACCAATATCGAAATCCCAATCTCTGCTGAGTGGGATCGCCACGACACCTATATTTCTGTTACTGCTCTGCGCCCTGCGGACAAGAATGAGCGTATCGCCCCCAATCGCGCTTTTGGTCTCGCCCACTTGCCCCTGAATCGCGATCCACGGCGCCTGCCCATTTCACTCGAAGCGCCCACGAATGCCCTGCCCGGCTCGGAAATTGAAGTTACCATTTCTACTGACGAAAATTCTATCGAACAAAACGGAAGCAAAGCCTGGGCCACCCTTGCCGCCGTCGATGTCGGCGTACTCAATATCACCCGCTTCAAAACCCCGGATCCCTTCGATGCCTTTTTTGGCCAGCGCCGTTATGGTGTGGATGTAAGGGATATCTATCATCGCATTATTGAATCCAACAGTGGCAAACTGGTGGAGCAACGTTTTGGCGGCGATGCGGAACTGGCCCGAGGCGGCGACGAGCCCAACTCCGATGTTCAAATAGTATCTTTATTCTCAGGACCCGTTGAATTTGATACTCAGGGCCAAGCAAAGGTCGCGCTACAACTACCGGAGTTTAACGGACAGCTGCGCTTGATGGCGGTGTCTTTCAGCAAAGACCGATTCGGTAGCACTGACGGAGAAGTAACAGTCGCCTCACCGGTTGTCACCCAAGCCGCCTTGCCTCGCTTTATGGCCCCTGGTGATAGCAGCACACTGGCCCTTGACCTCAATAACTTAAGTGGCCGCTCCCAGAAACTCACTGTAAATATGCAATCAGTGGGCGCGGTAGATTTGGAAATGGGTGAGCGGATGCTGGAACTGGCGGATGGTGAACGCAAAACTTTGCGCTTCCCTATCACCGCCAAAGATGCCACCGGAGATGCGGAGTTCAAACTGGTCGTGCAGGGTGCCGTCGATAAAGATGGAAATAATATCGATGTCGAACAGCAGTGGCGCCTGGGCGTGCGCCCCGCTTGGCCGGCAACCACACGCAACCAGCGCAGACTCCTGTCCCAGGGCGAGAGCTTCAGTGCCGATAGCAGCTTCCTGGATTCCCTAATGCCTGGAACTGTTCAAACCCTGGTATCCCTGGACAGCCGACCGCAACTGCAGTTACAGGATCACCTATCCAACCTGCTGCAATACCCCTACGGCTGCCTGGAACAAACCTCCAGTCGGACCTTCCCGCTAGTCATGGCAACGCCGCAGCGACAGCAAAAACTGGGCCTTGAACCTCTGGATGAGAATGAACGGGCCGAGCGTATCGACGCAGGTATTGAACGCATTTTCAGTATGCAAAAAGGAAACGGCAGCTTTGGCCTATGGAGTTCCGAGTCTTCCGAAAGCCAATGGCTAACCGCCTATGTAGTCGATCTTCTATTGCGGGCCCGGGACCAGGGAATCGTATTTGACAATAACCGCCTGGAATCCGCACTCAAGCGCCTGCAGGACTACACCCGTGAGCGCGGTACTTTCTATCAGCAACGCTATAGCTATAGTCCCGATTTCTATGCTTATGCCTCAAGAGCTTACGCAGCCTATGTGCTCTCACGAGTACAAAAAGTGTCTCTCGGGCAACTGCGTACCCTTTATGAAAGCGGCTCGAGCCTGTCCCAATCTCCCTTACCAAACCTCCATATGGCAATCGCTTTGCACACCATGGGCGATGCCACCCTGGCCCAGGAGGCCCTGCAAAAAGCGCTTAAAATCGAGCGCAAACGCCGCAGTTACTATGGCGATTATGGATCAGACCTACGGGATACGGCCCAAATGATCTCCCTGCTCTTAGAGCACAATTTCGCAGGTGATAAAACGGAATCTCTGGTGTTCGAGCTGGCCGATCTTCTCCACGGTCGCCAATATCTCAGCACCCAGGAGCGCAATAGTGTGTTTATGGCTGGAGCACAGTTGCAACTTAATAGCAGTGCAAACTGGTCTGCGACTTTGGCCAGTATTGATGGCTTGCGCGAGCTCAATAGCGATAACCCGCACAGCACATTATTCCGCGGCCGCGAAGCCGCCAGCGCACTTGAGGTAACTGCACAGATAGAAAAACTCTATGCAGCAATTACCATCAATGGTTACAGCAAGAAGTCACCTGAGGCGGAGATGGATAAAGGTGTCAGAATTAAACGCAGCTACCACAATTTGGATGGCACGGAAGTCATTCCCAATCAGGTTCGTGAGGGCGAGCTTTACCTGGTGCGTTTGCAAATTGATGCGGACCAGCGCCTGCCCGACCTACTTGTAGTGGACCTATTGCCCGCAGGTTTTGAGCTTGAGAATCAAAACCTGGCCGACAGTGTCAAAGTGGATGAACTCCAGTTCGATGGCAAAAATATCGCCCAGTGGCAGGACACCCAGGACAATATCCAACACACTGAATATCGCGACGACCGCTTTGTAGCGGCACTGGATCAGCTGAGATACAAAACCACCAATCTCTTCTATATCGCCCGCGCAGTAACCCCCGGCAACTATCAGGTGCCCCCACCCTACGTAGAGGATATGTACAAACCGGAACGCTTCGCTATCGGTGAAAATCCCCTAACGCAAATGCGGGTAATCGGTAAACAGTGAAGCTGTTGGCCACTATCCAGAGAGCCTGGCAAAGCAGCAGTCGCAGAGTTCGCGCACTGCTGCTTGCGCCCGCCGCCCTCACAGCGGTACTGCTACTGCTCGACTTTGCTTTCCCTCCACCTCTTCCCGAAACTCAAGATTTTGCACGGGTCGTTGCAGATCGTTACGGCAAACCACTACGCTTCTTTGCCGACAGTCGCGGAGTTTGGAGATACCCAATATCTCGGGAAAATGTATCACCGCGCTTTATCGAAGCTCTTCTCACCTACGAAGACCGACACTTCTATCGGCACCCCGGAGTAAATCCGCTAGCCCTATTGCGAGCTTCAGTCCAATACCTTCGCAATGGACGAGTCGTTTCCGGCGGTTCCACTCTCACCATGCAGGTAGCGCGACTACTGGACCCACACCGCAAAACTCTGCCGGGCAAAACCAAGCAGATATTTCGTGCATTGCAATTGGAGTGGCACTTCAGCAAGAATGAAATTCTCGATCTGTACCTGAACCTCGCACCTTACGGCGGCAATATTGAAGGAGTGGAAGCAGCCAGCCGCCTATACCTGCGTAAATCAGCCTCCAACCTTACCCATGCGGAAGCTGCACTGCTAGCTGTACTGCCTCAGGCTCCGAGCCGCCTGCGGCCAGATCGGCATCCTCTAAAGGCACAAAAAGCCCGGGACAAAGTTCTGGATAGGCTGCAGTCATTTACCGTCTGGAGCGCTGAGGATGTTAAACGCGCCCAACTTGAGCAGGTCTATGCGGAACGCTTGGAATTCCCACAAAACGCCCCACACCTAGCTCGCAGACTGGTAAATACCATCAGCGATCAAGAAGTTATTCGCACCACAATCGACGGAAACATCCAGCGCGGATTGGAAGATTTTCTGCGCGATCATATGGATAGCTATCCAGCCAAAACATCTGCAGCTGTTGTAGTTTTGGAGAATTCCGATTTATCTGTGCGTGCCTATGTGGGAGCTTCTCATTTTGGTAACGGGCGTCGCTATGGCTATGTGGATATGGCCAAGGCTGTGCGCTCACCGGGCTCCACGCTCAAGCCCTTTTTGTACGGACTTGCCATTGATGAGGACCTGATCCACAGCGCCTCCCTGCTCAGCGATGCGCCCCTTATCTACGGCGATTACCGCCCTGAGAATTTCCATCGAGGCTTCGCCGGCCCTGTCACCGCCACTGCCGCCCTTCAGAAATCTCTCAATATTCCTGCAGTTCAGCTACTGGAACATTACGGCCCCGGTCGATTGGCCGCAGCCCTGGAAAATGCCGGACTAGCACTAGAGTTTCCCAGTGGCGGTAGACCCAACTTGGCCATGATTTTGGGGGGCGTAGGTGCTCGTCTTGACCAGCTGACAGGTATTTATGCCACACTGGCACGGGGAGGCCAGACTGCAGCTCCCCGCTATTTACCCGAGGAGCCCGTACGTGAAAGGCATCTGATGTCTCCTGAGGCAGCTTGGATTACATTTGAAATGCTCGCTTCCAATCGCGGAGGTTCCCGCCGTTGGCGCAATCTGGTGCGGCAAAACAAGGCAGATATCGCCTGGAAGACAGGCACCAGCTACGGCTACCGGGATGCCTGGGCGATTGGCGTAACTCCCGGCTACACCGTCGGCATTTGGGTAGGCCGACCGGATGGCACTCCCCTGCCCGGTTACTATGGCTCCATTAGTGCCACACCTCTGTTGAACGCAGTTATCGCCGCATTACCAGACAACAAACAACAGCACCTGAAAAAGCCAGACTCAGTAACTCAAGAGACTATTTGTTGGCCGCTTGGGGGCCAGAAGACGCTCACACAAACCAGCCACTGCCATCTGCAACACAACGCCTGGTTAATCCAAGGGCGCACACCCAGAACACTATCGCCGCAAGGTGAGCCTCTGTGGGCAGCACAAACCTTTAGTTTCTTTGCAAACCGGCAAGGTATGCGGGTAAAGCCCAGTTGTATGGATTCTACTACTGAAAGGCATAGCCTAGCCCTTTGGCCAAAAGAACTGGAATCCTGGCTACCCGCAAACCAAACCCGGGCCCAGCAAATTCCTCCGACGGCTCCCGAGTGTTACACCCCGACTGCAACAACAGGAACTCCACTAAAGATTATCGGAGCTGGAGATGGTAACCAGTATCGACCTACCGGCAAAAATGCCCCACTTCCGCGTTTAACTCTGAGCGCGATTGGCGGACAGGGAAAGCGCTATTGGTTCCTAAACGGTGAACCCAAGGGCGAAACCCTCGGAAACGAAAACCTGGCACTACTTCCGGGAAGTGGTAAGCACCAAATTGCTGTACTGGATACTAGCGGGAATGTCGACCGGATTGAGATTTTTGTAGGAAACGACAACTGATTTTCATAAAGCAGAAGACTGCTATGTCGTTTCTCTCACAGAATATATCCCTTAGTGTCACCCTATCGGCAATCGAATGTCAGCATTGGCGTGGAACATCGTAGTTCGGGCTCAATTTTGGTAACTCCGCAACTTACCCAAAATAGGAAACACACGAATGCACAGCACACCTTAAAAGCAGTATATCTTTCCGCCTTCTCCAGCACTATCACTTACACGCTTCTACTTTTCCCAGATTAAAAGTCTCCCCGATTTTAATCCAAACAGGCAGGTTCTGCTGTTACATGAGTATTGCCAATCCAAGTATTACTTCCTCTACAGGTTGGATCGGTAGGATCACGTAAATCAAATGCAGAATTATCAAGCGATGTATTCCCTATCACCACATTATTCTCATTATTGAATCCAGCAATATTAATACCGGCTGTATCAGGCGAGCCATTTGTCCCATTTTCCATTACTATGTTTTGTATTATAGAAGTACTTGATACATCCACATTGAGTTCAATCCCATTACTCGCACTGCCGGTAACAAAGTTCTGAATAACTGTTGTGTTACTTTCATTAATATCAATTCCGTTATCACCATCAGTACTGCCGACAACAGTATTTAGCTGAACCAGTGTAAACACACCATTTACCGTAATTCCCTGATCACCGGCTGATTCAATATAATTATTGATAATTTGGTTTCGATCGCCTCTAACATCTATACCATCATCATTGCCAGTATCAATAATTTGATTCCCAACAATATTATTGGAGTCACTATCAATAACAATTCCCTCTCGTGGAGAGTTTAAGATCATAATTCCATCTATGGTATGAAATCCATCTCCCTCCAGGTTTAAACCATCTGGACAGTCGGTTATCGTCCCACCATAAACGGCACCAGATAATCCATTAACCAAAATTCCAGCGATACCTTCTAGATTTGGGTTATCACAAATAATTTCCCCGCCCTCTGCCATCGTAAGTCTTCCACCGGGTCCAGTTACTGTTACCGCATAGGGATTCGCCAGGCTCAGTTCACAATTCAGCATTTCCGACAGGGTTTCAGCTGTTGTTATTACATCGCCACAATCAACAGCCATAACAAGTGGTGATGAGAATAAAGTAGCACTTGTGACGAAAGCTGTGACTAACTTGTGGTAATAGGTGTTCATAGCAGGTCCCTCTCATTGATATAAGAAAATTGTAGGCATAAGCCACACTTCACGTTTCCAATATCAATGAAAAGAATTCATTCTGAGCCTAAGGGAGCTTTTATTATGTTGCTCTATCTCACATCTATTATTTGAGGTAGGCAAGCATAACGAAACTTTGATAACGTCAGCAAATAGACACTGTAATTGCCTTTATAATTTACATAATTAATCCTTGAGACCTACTAAAAAAAAGAGCCTCAATAGCGTTTCACCTCTATTTCTCATCACCTCAAAAGCTATTCTCGAACAGGACGTCATTTATCGACAGCTGTCCACCACGCCCATTCGCAACTTTTGCCGCTTTTCCAATCACTATCATCATCCCGATCAAATAACCTTCGGGCAAATTGATCAGCTCAGCGACTCTCTCTGGGTCAAACCCAACCATTGCACCTGTGTCATATCCCATAGACTTTGCCGCTAACATCATGGTTTGTGCTGCCAATCCACAGCTTCGAATAGCCTCGTCCCGCTGTAGTTGCTGCTTACCCTTGTAGAACTCAGTTAGCATTGGCACTAACACATCCCTAGCCTCTTTCGGCGCTTCGGCCCAGTACCGCTCCGGCCGGTCGCTCCAGGCATTAATATCTGCACAAAGTATGATCAACTCAGAAGCATCTTCTACTTGCTGTTGCCCCCAGGCTGCATCTTTAAGCTGGCTACGGAGGGAAATGTCAGTGATGCGCAGGAAGCGCCAGTGCTGGATATTGTAAGAAGTCGGCGACAACATAGTCGCCTGGACCAGACGGGTGAAGTCCTCGGCAGGCATCTCTGCTGTGACATCGAAATGCTTAACCGAGCGGCGGGATTCAACAGCTTTAAACAATTCCATAAGTTTCTCTCTGACTATCGTTCGTTGATTGAATGTCGATGAGAAGAAGCTTATTGGGTTTCCCTATCGCTGATAATGGGGTTCGACGGAGACTTACTGTTGACGAAAGGTTAACATTTTACTGATCCCAGTAAGGTGTATCGCCGCCAAAGTACTCTATTGCAAAGTCTATAAAGGCGCGGACTTTGGCTGGCATAAACTGCCGCTCAGGGAAAACCGCGTAGATAGACTTTGCAGGCATCTGGTACTCCTCAAATAGAGGAATTAGCTTTCCAGCCTCAATGTCTGGTCCTGCCACGAAGGTGGGTAAGCGGCCTATCCCTACACCCTGAAGAAGAGCTTCCCTCAGTGCCTCACTATTATTTACCTGGTAGTTACCCTTCACCTCGATGGTATGTAAGTGATTGTCTTTGATAAAACCCCACTCTTTCACATCCCTGGAATAAGTAAAAATCAGGCAATTATGGGCGCTCAACTGCTCCAGTTCTGTGGGCTCCCCGAATTCCTTCAAGTAGGAAGGTGACGCACAGAGTACACTTTTCAGAGGTGCAAGTTTGCGGGCAATCAGGCTGGTATCGGGAAGGTCACCTCCGCGAATAGCGATATCAAAGCCCTCCCCCACTAAATCGACAACTTTATCGTCCAGTATCATGTCGATACTAATCTCAGGGTAACGCTTCATAAACACGGGAATTATGGGAGCCAGGTGCAATCTACCAAAGGACATAGGAGCATTGATCCGCAAGCGCCCCCGAGGCTCCCCCTGTAGCTGCAGAACTGCGTCTTGTGCATCTTTGGCCGATTTATAAGCAATGCGTGCGTGCTCATAAAAATGCTCCCCAGCCTCCGTCAGGCTCAACTTTCGCGTAGTTCTGTGCAAAAGCTTCACCCCAAGCTGCAGCTCCAACTGGGTAACCCGCTTGCTTACCGCTGATTTTGAGATGCCAAGTAACTTTGCCGCCGGGGAAAAGCCACCGGTTTCTGCCACAGTCACAAATATTGGAATTGCTGCAATTGTCTCCATAGGCGACTGTTTCCTTCTCCTCAACAGTGAGTGTCTATAATGCTGGATTATCAGTTTACCAGAAACGACATACACTTATCTCTCGCTAATAGAGGGAAGAAGCATGAGTGAGCTTTCCAGGGACATAACCCCATCAACTACAAGCCCCAACACCTCGCTCTGGTGGGTTCACTGCCTGATGATACTTTGTACACTACTGGTCGCAGGATCATTTCCTGTTGGGGAGTTAATCGCCGATTCACTCCCGGCGGATTCCATGATGTTGATTCGATTCTTAATTGCGGCGGGACTATTTGCACCCTTCATATTTTTAAAGCACGGGATTCAGCTTCCAGAACCCAAAAAACTACTGGGGTATGCTCTACTCAGCATCCCATTGGTTATCTTTTTCTGGTGTATGTTTGAAGCACTCAAATACACCACCGCAGTGAATACTGGCGCTCTTTTTACAACCGTCCCGGCGATGACTGCCATCTTTACTTTGATCATTAATGGCGAGCGAAGTAGCACCCGCAAAGTTATCGGCCTAACCCTTGGGACTCTGGGTGCAGCTTGGATTGTATTCAAGGGGAGTATCTCAACAGCGATAACGCTAGACCTAAACAAAGGGGATTGGATATTCACCTTAGGTGCTATATCACTCAGTTTATACAACCCGCTTATCAAGAAGGTTCACACAGGGGAGCCTACAGAGGTCATGACATTCTGGGTTATTCTATTTGGCGCACTCTGGTTACTATTGCTCTCTTTTCCAAATTTGAATCAGATAGAATGGAAAAATATACCCACCGAGACTTACGGCGGGCTAATCTATTTAGCCCTATTCTCAACTTTAATTAGTTTTTTCCTGCTGCAATTCAGCACGTTAAAGATCGGGGCAACCAAAGTTGCGGCGTATAGCTTCTTGAATCCGATATTTGTACTAATAGTGGCCATAGTATTGGAAATGGCAAACTTTAATATCAGCTTTATACCTGGAATAGTGTTGGTCTTTGCAGCCATGCTATTTATCCAGGCGGAAAAACCTAAGAAATAATATCTCTGAACAGCTTATAAGAGATAGAATCGCACTGCCATCAACAGGTGCAATAATTCTAGTCGACAGGCTTTTCTATCTCATAAATTGCATCAGAAATATCCTCCAACTTGGAGGACACTATTACTTGAGCATCATGTAAACCCTGATTATAAAAGCCGGCCCCCATCTCCTTTGCAAGGAAATCAATAAAGAACTCCGCTTCAAAACCGCCAATTTCCAGCTCAAATTCTTTAGACAGATAACCTCTAACCTTTTCGATTAGCTCTAACTTCCGTCTTTCTTCCAACTGTATTTCAGACATACCGCCACCCCCAATAGAGAAAGTGTGCAAGTATGACACAGATGCAGCAATCCTAGCCCCAGACTTCTTACCGAACCACCATATGGTGGTATCTGAGGCGGCATCTAATATCAAAACTTTGCCGGCTATTTACTGCGACAATATTTAATCCACTATTTTAATTTTTGATGTCCCATACTCACTGATAATATCTCCGTAAGTATCAGCGCTCGGGCCATTTTTAGATCTCACGGTATCATAGAGTCGCCAGCGGCCGGTAAATTGATCACTCTCAAATTTACTAATTAAGTAACCCGCCCTATTCCCCTTACGGAACTTCATATGAGGATTTTTCTTTAGCGTAGTCTCAGTGCTCCGGTTGTCTGCAATTTCGTACCATATAGCACCACCATCTCCACGAGTGAGGGAGGGAGCCGTTATTTCAATCGCGACATTATCTCTACCTGCATTGTAATCATCAGCAAAAGGATCTAAAGCTAGCCCTGAGGCCATTGCTTTATGTAATCCCCCGGATAAAACCACAATATTATCTTCAAGCTCACTAAACAGATTCAACAACCATTTATGGGATTGGGGGTATCCTCTCCAGGCGCTCGGTGAATAATTATTCCACCATTCAAAAACCGGCGCTCCAGAACAGACAATTCGCCAACGCGCATTAGACTGCTTTATAGTCTGCTCAAACCAAGCAGCCTGTTCCTGACCAATAATACTCCGGCCAATGTAATCAAGCTCTGCAAATATAGGTTGGCGCTTCTCAAGGTTATCTGGCATATCATTGATTGGCTCATCCCGATCATAGAAGCACATGTCCAGGAAAAAGATATCGGCCATATCACCATAAGGTATAGAGCGCCATACGCGCCGCGGTGCAATGTAACGGATTGGCATCCAAAGGAAAAAAGTTTCCATAGCAGCCTCCATCACTTCCTCGAAGTCTGCCCCATTGATTTCCGGGCCTTCTCTCCAGACACCATTTCTCAGGTCGCCATCATCCCAAATCACCATCCAGGTGTGCATTTGATGAGCTTGCTGTAGAAATGTATCCCTTCTGATTTCAGAATATCTTGCTCGGTAACTCTCCCGATCAAACTTAAAGTCAGAGTGCTCAAACTTACGGTAGTCACCAGAATTTGAGGATGCATAGGAGTAATCCCCGAGGTGGATAACGGCATCTATATTCTGTTCCCGCTCCACCATATCTCGGTAACCCACAAACTCTCCATGCTCAAAGTGTGAGCAGGAAGTGACCACAAACTTAAGAAAAGGAGCTTCCTCACCAGAGGCTGGAGCTAGCTTTATACGACCTACAGAAGAGACCTGATCCCTGTACTTAAATCGATAGACATAATCTCTACCATAATTTAACTCTGTAACATCCAGCTTAACCGTAAAATCTTTTGACTCATCCGTTTGTAGATACCCGGATGAAACAAGCTGACTAAATGCCTCATCTAGTGCCACTTCCCAATAGACAAGGGGGAAAACCTCCTCAGTGGTTACCCTTGTCCAAATAATAACCGAATTGGCTGTTGGGTCTCCGGAGGCTACGCCATGTATAAAGTGGCTGGAGGTACTGGCGAGTCCATCATATTCATACTCGGGTACATCGCTACTGGCCCTCAGTGGTGGGGCCATAGCAATAACGGTTAACAACCCACCCCATTTTAAAAGCGTTCGTCTATCAAATTTGTTCATTGTAAGCAGCCTTGCCTTTGCAACGGTATAAATGTTGACGCGCAAGTGAAGCAAACGGTGATGACAAACAGGTTAAAGCCAGACTCCCTTTAAAACGCGAGCCCCTATTTCATTGGAAATCTAAAATACCCATGTAAGTATTTACACTCACAGTTGCCTCCAAATAGCTTACAACGCATATTTTGGGGTAATTTCAGCAACAGATTATTTATTGCTCTAGATAGCTCACAATATTATTTTTTTCAAAACAGCTGAATTAATTACATCATTAGATCTGCGACATCATGTAATTAGTATATTGGTAAGCGAGAGGTTCATAAGACAATAAAAAAGCCGGACTGCACAATACAGTCCGGCTTTTTTCATACTCGCTTAGTAAAAACTACTTAGAAGTTGTAGTTAAAGCGCACACCGTAGCTCATTGGGGTAGAGAATGGACCGGATACGAGGCCATCACTTCCATCTGCGTAGTACGGAACTACTTCATCAGTAAGGTTGTTACCAAAGGCTTCAACATTCCACTGATCATCTGGACTTACATACTTCACGGAAGCATTTACCATCCAGAAAGAATCGCGGCTGTCATCAAAAGCAGAAGTATCATCTGCTGGGAAGTCATGCTTATCAACATTCCAGTAGGTTAGATAAGACTCATCTTCCCAGTGAATACCGACAAACGGAATAATTGCTCCACCATGAGCCAGCTCAAAGGTGTGGTCGTAATTGATAGTGAAGCTAAACTCTGGAGATACTGGCAACTCATTACCTTTCAAGTTGCGGTAGAGCTCTTCATTGCTATTGTCATGTGCAGCAGCCCAATCATCAAGTTCGAATAGCGCCTGATTGTTAAAGTTCCAACGATTCACAAAGTCGGAGGTAATTTCGGTTTGCATCCAGGTTGCAAATCCACTGACTCGACCGTTCGGATAAGGTGCCCAATCAAACTCAAACTCTAACCCCTTGATTTCCGCTCGAGCAGCATTCTTAGTTCGATATATTACCGCAGGCTCCGAAACAATATCCCCTGTAAGTACACCCTCGTCATCCACCTCTCGTACTAAGAATGTATATGCAGTATCCGGTGCAGCCAATTGCATATCTTTGTACTTGGAAAAGAAGAATGTACCAGCAAGGTTCAAGCGGCCATCAAGAAATGTACCTTTGGCACCTAGCTCCCAGGTTACAACCGTTTCTTCATCATAGTTAGTGTCATAAGTGGCAGCTACAACACGATTACCATCTTCATCAAGGATATAATCAGCAGTATCAGGGTCTTGTTCATACTCATAAATAACATCACCTAAGCCGCCAGATTTAAAGCCCGTTGCTAGATAAGAGTAAAGCATTACATCATCAGTCAGGTCGTAGTCCAGGCCGATACGATAATCCACATTGCTCCAAGTCTTACTCGTGTCATTGTAGGTTACTACGCTGTATATCGAGCTGTCTGCAAAGTAATCAGTAGACAAATCGTTAAAGAGGGCCTGACTATATGCTGGAAAACAACCGTACTCTCCCGTTGTGTCCGTATCGATAGACCAGTCACGGATGCAGCTTAAGTTATTACCACCCTCATCACTCTTTTTATCTTCGGTATAGCGACCACCAAGCGTCAGGTGCAAAGTATCGGTGAGACTGTAAGTCCCCTGTGCAAAAATTGCGCTAGCTTCTACAGTCCTTTCTGGCTGATCCCAAAAAGTTGAATTATCCAGTGAGGCCAGGAAGTAACCATTTAAATCAGTAGTCTCATGTAAATAGAACAAGCCTGTAATCCACTGAAGAGGGCCGTCATCAGTAGATTGAAGCTGAAGCTCATGGGAGTATGAGACATTTTCTGCATCTGTAATGCTCATGCTCATATCCCAAGTATTTCGACCCGCATCAACATCAATTAAGTTACTGCGATTCTGTACCGCGTAGCCCGCGTTATAAACAAAAGCCATGCTATCGCTAAAGTCCCAACGAAAGTTGGAGCGGAACGAGTCCATGCTGAGGTCAAGTTCACCAGGGACGTTGACAGCAACGGTGTATTCATCGGCCCCAGAACCATAATAAGTTTCGCAGTTTACGCCATCTGTTCGCTGCTCAGCTTTTTCACAGTCGATGGTGTTAATACCGCCGGCACTGCTGTCTTGGAAATGTTCAACCACTGCATACCAGGAAATATCTTCAGTTGGTTCCCACAGGGCACCAATACGTACGGCTTGCTGATCAACATTCCCGTAGAAGTCATCTGCATCAGCCCTTACCAGGGAAACATCCTCAGATGCCCACCAGTTTCCATTTTGGGTGAAAGTACGATCTGCATCATCAGAAAGCGTGGTTGCCCCGAGACTATCTGCACTAACATAACGGTTGTCATATTGGTTAGCGTCGTAGTAACCAGTCAGATAGGAATCCCGAGTCTCATCCATAAAGGATGCGCGAAGTGCGAAGGTGTCAGAAACCGGGATATTGATAACACCCTTAACCAGCTCTTGATTCCAGCGGCCAAGTTCAACACCGACAGAACCTTCAAATTCGTCAATTACCGGTCTTTTGGAGATAACGTTGATGGCACCTACTGTGGAGTTGCGTCCATATAGGGTACCCTGCGGCCCACGCATGGCTTCAACCCTTTCGGAGTCAAACATCATTGCCATTGCGGACTGAGGACGTGCAGAGTAAATACCGTCAAAGTGCAAGCCTACCGCCGGATCGCCAAGTTCACTAGTATTTGTGGAGCGCACGCCGCGCATAGAAATTACTGGGGAGGACTGGGAAGCATCGTAGCCAATATCCACGTTGGGGATAGTGTTGCCCAGATCTTTTACATTCTTAATACCCTGGCGATCGAGCTCTTCTTGCGTAAATGCACTGATCGCTACGGGGGTGTCCATCAAATTGGTTTCGCGTTTGGTTGCGGTAACCGTTACTTCTTCCAGTGCCCAATCGTCATCCTGTTGGCTATCTTCCTGAGCCCAAGCCGACACTACCGCGACATTTGCCATTGCAATTGCAAAGGTAAGTGGTTTTTTAATTCTCATTGATGTCTCTCCAATCTGCTGCAAAAGGAAAGCCACATTTATTTTTTAATGAATGGCCATCCCATAGGGCCGTCGGCAGTACGGCGGCTAGGCTAAAATCTCAAAAAGAAGGGACGTAAGAAACTCAGATACGATAGAGCGGATCGCGACTAGGACAAAGAGGACTAGTTCACAATTTGTTGTCACTAGCTGCGACCAGCAAGTCAAGTAAGTACTGAAAGCGTAGGATTCATACACCAGCTTTCTACGAATGTTGGGAGTTTTTTAGAGTCTATCTGCTTGCTCACCCAACGCCTCGCATCCCAACAGCAGGCCTTAAATATACGTACGCTGAGCAATAAAGGCTATATCTAAACAGACCTAGATGTGACTATTAAGGCAAGCCCTGTCTCACAATGATAAAAACACAGCATTTTTTCAGATAAAAAACCTACCGGAAAACACAGGAAAACCGGAAGAAAAGTTAATATCAGGATGACTGAGATTAATATTCGCCTATAAAGTTAAATATAGGCGAAATATAAAACATGATTGGAGTAAAATTTTAAAACCGATTCCTAATCAATTTTTAGAGAAGGAAAATAAAAAGGGGCCCAAAGGCCCCCTATAAAGAAATCACTAAAGTCCTAAAAGCTATCGCCAGGTATTCGCACCCAACCTTCCATTAGGATTCGAGCGCTGCGACTCATAATAGCCTTGGTAGCAGTCCACTGACCTTCGACCTCTTTGGCTTCAGCACCCACACGCAAGGTACCCGATGGGTGGCCAAAGCAAACAGAGCTGCGCTCACCCCCACCAGCTGCAAGATTAACCAGAGTGCCCGGGATCGCTGCAGCGGTGCCAATGGCTACCGCTGCCGTGCCCATCATGGCGTGGTGCAACTTGCCCATAGATAAGGCGCGCACGAGGAGATCAACCTCGGAAGATGCCACTGCCTTGCCACTGGATGCAGTGTAATCCTGCGGTTTAGCGACAAAAGCAACCTTCGGGGTGTGATGACGATTGGCAGCTTCTTCTATGGTAGAAACCAATCCCATCTTTACCGCACCGTGAACGCGAATGCTCTCAAACATCGCCAGCGCTTTGCTGTCACCATTAATGGCATCCTGCAATTCAGTGCCTGTGTAGCCAATATCTTCTGCATTGACGAAAATCGTCGGAATTCCAGCATTGATCATGGTGGCCTTGAACACACCTACATCGGGCACTTCCAGATCATCGACCAGGTTACCGGTAGGAAACATGGCTCCCTCACCATCGGCGGGGTCCATAAATTCGACTTCCACCTCAGCCGCCGGAAAAGTCACTCCGTCCAGCTCAAAGTCTCCGGTTTCCTGAACTTCACCATTGATCATAGGTACATGGGCGACAATGGTCTTACCAATATTGGCCTGCCAGATGCGCACGGTGCAGATGCCATTTTCTGGCACTCTGGCGGGCTCTACAAAACCGCTATTGATCGCAAAGGCACCCACGGCGGCAGTGAGATTGCCGCAGTTACCACTCCAATCAACAAACGGCTTATCGATGGAAACCTGGCCAAAAAGGTAGTTCACATCGTGATCGGCTTTATCGCTGGGCGATAAAATTACCGTTTTGCTGGTGCTTGAAGTAGCGCCACCCATACCGTCGGTTTGCTTACCGTAGGGATCCGGGCTGCCAATCACGCGTAGCAACAAGTTGTCACGAGCCTGCCCCGGCACTTGTGCAACTTCGGGCAGATCTTGCAAGCGGAAGAAAACGCCCTTGCTGGTTCCCCCGCGCATATAAGTCGCGGGGATTTTTACTTGAGGAGCAAACTTCATAACTCAGGCCGTCGCTTCTGCTTCGAGGAAGTCTTTGGCAAAGCGCTGCAAAACACCCCCAGCCTCATAAATGGAAACCTCTTCTGCAGTATCCAGGCGACAGGTAACAGGAGCCTCAATCGTCTCACCATTAGCGCGGTGGACAAGCAAGGTTAGCGTGGCATGGGGAGTGCGCTCACCGATTACATCGAAACTCTCGGTACCGTCGATACCCAGGGTTTCACGAGTAGTGCCCGGCTTAAACTCCAACGGCAATACACCCATACCGATCAGGTTGGTGCGATGAATTCGCTCGAAGCCTTCGGCAACAATCGCTTCCACACCGGCAAGGCGCACACCTTTCGCAGCCCAGTCACGGGAGGAGCCCTGCCCGTAATCAGCACCTGCAATGATAATCAGAGGCTGCTTCCGATCCATATAGGTCTCGATGGCTTCCCACATACGGGTAACCTGCCCTTCCGGTTCGACACGAGCCAGGGAGCCCTGACGGACCTCGCCGTTATCATCGCGCACCATTTCGTTGAGTAGCTTCGGGTTGGCGAAAGTTGCACGCTGGGCAGTGAGGTGGTCGCCACGGTGGGTCGCGTAGGAGTTAAAGTCCTCCTCCGGCAATCCCATTTTCGCCAGGTATTCACCGGCAGCACTGCTGGCCAGAATGGCATTGGACGGAGACAGGTGATCGGTGGTGATATTATCACCCAGCACCGCCAGCGGGCGCATGCCCTTCAAGCTGCGCTCGCCTGCCAGGGCACCTTCCCAATAAGGTGGACGGCGGATATAGGTGCTCATCGGACGCCAGTCGTAGAGTGCGTGGCCCTGCTCTTCTGCGGCATCCCGCTCTTCGAACATCGGAATATACACATCGCGGAACTGCTGTGGCTTCACGCTCTGACGTACGATCGCATCGATCTCTTCATCGCTGGGCCAGATGTCTTTCAGGGTAATCGGGTTGCCATCGGCATCGTATCCCAGCGCATCTTTTTCAATATCGAACCGGATGGTGCCGGCAATAGCGTAGGCAACGACCAGCGGCGGTGAAGCCAGGAAAGCCTGCTTGGCATAGGGGTGGATACGACCGTCGAAGTTGCGGTTTCCGGACAGGACCGCAGTAGCATACAGGTCGCGATCAATCACTTCCTGCTGAATTTTCGGGTCCAGGGCACCGCTCATACCGTTACAGGTGGTGCAGGCGAAAGCCACTACGCCGAAACCCATCTGCTCCAGATCCGGTAGCAGGTCGGCCTCTTCCAGATACATTTTTACCGTTTTGGATCCTGGAGCCAGGGATGACTTGACCCAGGGCTTACGGGTTAGGCCGAGCTTGTTCGCATTGCGGGCAATCAGGCCTGCGGCAATCATATTGCGCGGGTTGCTGGTATTGGTGCAGCTGGTAATCGCGGCAATAATCACAGCACCATCGGGCATCTCACCAGCTTTCTCTTCCCAGGCTTTAGCGATACCGCGATTAGCCAATTCCGAAGCCGGCAGAAGCGCGTGGGGGTTGGAGGGGCCAGCAAGGTTGCGACCCACTGTGTCCAGGTCAAACTTCAGTACCCGCTCGTATTCGGCATCCTTCAAGGTGTCGGACCAAAGGCCCGTTTCCTTGGCAAACTTCTCTACCAAAGCTACCTGCCCATCATCACGGCCGGTGAGTTTGAGGTAGTCGATGGTTTGCTCATCGATAGAGAACATGGCCGCAGTAGCGCCATACTCCGGAGTCATATTGGAAATAGTGGCGCGATCGCCCAGGGTCAGGTTGGAAGCCCCCTCACCATAAAACTCCAGGTAGGCGCCGACCACGCGCTCGCGGCGCAGGAATTCAGTGAGAGCCAATACCAAGTCGGTACCAGTAATACCCGGCTGCAACTTTCCAGTGAGCTCCACTCCAACAATATGCGGCAGACGCATATAAGAGGCGCGGCCAAGCATCACGCTCTCAGCTTCCAGGCCGCCAACACCCACAGAAATCACACCCAGAGCGTCTACCATCGGCGTGTGGCTGTCGGTACCGACACAGGTATCCGGGAAGGCCACGCCCTCGCGCACCTGCACCACCGGAGACATTTTCTCCAGATTGATCTGGTGCATGATGCCGTTACCGGGGGGAATCACATCGACGTTTTCAAATGCGGTTTTGGTCCAGTTGATAAAGTGGAAGCGATCTTCGTTACGACGCTCCTCTACCGCACGATTTTTTTCAAAAGCATCCTTCTCAAATCCGGGGTGCTCTACCGCGAGGGAGTGATCCACAATCAACTGGGTGGGAACAACTGGATTTACCTTGGCGGGATCACCGCCTTTATCGGCAATGGCATCGCGCAGACCGGCTAGGTCTACCAGCGCAGTTTGGCCGAGGATGTCGTGGCACACCACCCGGGCTGGAAACCAAGGGAAGTCCAACTCGCGCTTGCGCTCAATAATCTGTTTCAGGGAGTCGGTCAGTTTTGCCGGCTCGCAGCGACGCACCAGGTTTTCCGCCAGAATACGTGAGGTATACGGCAGTTTGGCATAGGCTCCGGGCTGGATCGCATCAACAGCGGCTCGGGTATCGAAATAATCGAGGTCTGTACCGGGCAGTGATTTGCGGTAATCAGTATTCATAGCAGGTAAATCAGTCGAATCTTTTTTTAAAATCGTGTCTCTTCTGAGGGTGGCTCCAGGCCACTCACCAAAGGCAACCTGGAGCCGGCACACCGGGTGTGCCTCATTTCAAAAGTGAAATGAAAATTAACCGCGCTCAGCGATTGGAGTTACTGTACGGGGCTCAACACCTACGTACTCTGCACTTGGGCGAATAATGCGGTTATCAGCGCGCTGCTCGAATACATGTGCAGCCCAGCCGGTAACGCGGGACATTACAAAAATCGGGGTAAACAATTTTGTGGGAATACCCATAAAGTGATACGCGGAAGCGTGGAAGAAGTCTGCATTACAGAACAATTTTTTCTCGCGCCACATCACTTCTTCACAGCGAACAGATACCGGGTACAGCACGGTATCACCGACATCTTCAGCCAACTTTTCAGACCAGCCTTTGATAATCTCATTGCGCGGGTCGGACTCGCGGTAAATGGCGTGACCGAAGCCCATAATCTTCTCTTTCCGCTCCAGCATACCCAGCAGTTCTTTCTCTGCTTCGTCTGGATTGGCGAAACGCTCGATCAGTTCCATTGCCGCTTCGTTGGCACCACCATGCAGAGGACCGCGCAAGGTGCCGATAGCACCGGTGATGCAGCTGAACAGATCGGACAAAGTGGAAGCACAAACGCGAGCGGTAAAAGTAGACGCGTTAAATTCGTGCTCTGCATACAGAATCAGGGAAACGTTCATGACCTGCTCGTGCAGTTCATTGGGCTTCTCATCGCGCAGCATATGCAGGAAGTGGCCGCCGATGCTGTCGTCATCAGTTTCAGTTTCGATGCGCACATTGTCGTGGGTGAAACGGTACCAATAGCAGATTATGGAGGGGAATGCGGCCAGCAGGCGATTGGCTCTATCCAACTGCTGGGCAAAGGATTCTTCACCTTCCAGGTTACCCAACATGGAACAACCGGTGCGCATTACATCCATTGGATGGGCATCAGCCGGAATGCGCTCAAGCACTTCTTTTAATGCCTGCGGCAGGCCACGCTTGGCTTTCAGCAGCGCCTTGTACTCCGCCAGCTCTCCCTCAGTGGGTAATTCCCCATAGAAAATCAGGTAGGCAACTTCTTCAAACTCACAGTGCTGGGCCAGATCTTTAATATCATAACCGCGGTAAGTCAGGCCGGAACCGGATTTGCCCACTGTAGAAAGTGCAGTTTTACCTGCTACCTGGCCGCGCAGACCAGCACCGCCCAATGCTTTCTCTACCATCTTCTTATTTCCCCTGTTGTATACACATTTGCTGTGTTCATCCAATTGAAAGCGCAGCGCCCGGCTTTCACACCGGGCAGCTTGGGAGCCTCTGAATAACTCCGTAATGCCTACTTATTGAAAAGTTCGTCCAGCTTCTGTTCAAACTCGTGATAATTCAGGTAATCGTACAGCTCCTCACGAGTCTGCATGGTGTCGACAACCGCTTGCTGATCGCCATTTTGCAGGATGCTGGTATAAACATTTTCCGCCGCGCGGTTCATCGCACGGAACGCCGACAGTGGATACAGTACGATATCTGCGCCCGCTTCGCCCAAATCTTTGGCGTTATACAGCTTGGTTTTACCAAACTCGGTAATATTCGCCAAAATCGGCACATTTAGCGCGTCCTTAAAGGCACGATAGTGCTCAAGTTCAGTAACTGCTTCCGCGAAAATGCCGTCAGCGCCAGCCTCAATACAAGCCTGGGCGCGTTCAATAGCCGCATCGAGCCCTTCCTGTGCAAAGGCATCGGTGCGAGCCATTACAAAGAAATCGTCATCAGTACGGGCATCTACTGCCGCTTTGATACGGTCGACCATCTCCTGCTTGGAAACAATCTCTTTATTCGGGCGATGGCCACAGCGCTTCTGCGCTACCTGATCTTCGATGTGTACCGCAGCGGCACCAGCGCGGATCATATCTTTAATGGTGCGGGAAATGTTGAAAGCGCCACCCCAACCAGTATCGATATCCACTAAAAGCGGCAACTCACTGGCAGCAGTTATGCGGCGCACATCCTCCAGTACATTATCGAGACTGGTCATACCCAAGTCCGGCAGACCGTAGGAGGCGTTGGCAACACCGGCGCCAGAAAGGTAAATCGCCTTGTGACCAATACGTTCGGCCATAATGGCGGAATAGGCGTTGATGGTACCAACCACTTGCAGCGGTTGATTCTCGGCGAGTGCAGCGCGGAAACGCGCGCCAGCAGAAGGCTTTTGGCTCATGCTCTACCTCAGTTTCTTTTCAATGTTTATTCTCGAGGCGCGGATATGCCGGCGCATTAATAGCTCCGCCAGCTCACCATCCCCGGCCTCAATGGCCTCAATAATATGGTTGTGCTCGCGGAAAGCCCGCTGGGCCCGGGGACTGGCCATCCCCAATTGGTAGCGATACATACGAACACGGTAATAAAGTCGATTGCACAGGGTATCGATCAGAAGATCATTCTTTGATGCCTGCACGATACGGAAATGAAAATCAAAATCCCCTTCCGGCTGGAAGTACGCCTTACCGGCCTGCAGCTCTTCCTGCTGCTCATGGTGATAGAGCATTTGGCGCAGCTCGACCAGGTCTTCCTCGGTGCGCTGTTCCGCTGCCAGACGGCAAGCCATACCCTCGAGGGCTTCGCGAACTTCATAGAGTTCCAGTAAGCCGCGCTCACTTAACTCTACAACCCGGGCTCCAATATTGACCTTACGTTCCAGCAGTCCCAAAGACTCCAGGCGCATCACTGCTTCGCGCAAACTCCCGCGACTGGCATTAAAGCGGCGCGCCAGTTCCGGCTCGCTAATTTTGCTGCCAGAGGCGATTTGCCCCTCCACAATTTCAGCGCGCAAAGTCAGAAATAAGCGTTCAGCAAGGCTTTGACGCTCCTCTGAAGCTGAACCGGCAGTACCAACTACAGTCATGCAAGACCTAGATTGTCGACAATCTTAATGGGGCATGACATTAAATCACCAGCATTCTCTCGTCAACAGCAGGCATCCCCGATTAAACATTAAGGATTGTTGACAATAGGGCAAAATAGGTGACTTTCAACAGAGCAGTAGTCTTGCCATGTTTAAGTGGGCATAATAGCGCCCGCGCCAGATGAGCCTGTTCGACTAACGCGAGCGCTCTATGCTTTATTTGGGGCTTAGGGAAAATCCCACAGAAAGAATATCCAGGCCTCGGAACAGCGCTTGTTTTAGGCTGCCACCACCCAGGTTACAGACAGAGTTATGCCGAAGAGTATTATCAGGCGATGGCTGCCAAGCCCCGAAGAAGTTAGAGCCAACAACGGCCTCAAATTTCTGGGGACTCTTCTCCACGACCCCAACCTTTTTCATTTGAACCGACACTCAGTCTCGGTCGCATTTGCGGTTGGCGTATTTACCAGCTTCCTCCCTTTGCCAGGGCAAATGGTTATTGCCGCCCTGCTCGCACTTTGGCTGCGCTGCAATCTACCTTTGTCGATGATTCTTGTGTGGATCAGTAACCCGATCACCATGCCGGCTATTTTCTTTAGCACTTACAAGCTCGGCGCCTGGGTTCTGGGGGCGCCACCGGTGGATTTCAGCATCGAACTGTCGTGGGAATGGCTGACCAGTGAAGTCGGGAAGATCTGGCTGCCACTATTTACCGGCTCTCTGATTGCCGGGGCATTCTTTGCGACAGTGGCCTATTTTGCCATGCGTGCCCTCTGGCGCTGGCACGTTGTGAAAAGATGGAAATTGCGAATCCAAAGGCGATCAGCGGTCAGTTAATTTTTCCCACTGTAAACCCTCTGCAGGCACCAACAGGCAAAAGCCCCTGAGGCAATTGCCAGCAATGCCTGCAGGCAATACTCGGTAAGAGTACTTAGCACCAGAGCTACAATAGCACCAACAAATAAAGCTTTGCGGGCCACCTTAATTTTGGCGGTAGCCGTAGCCAACGCTGCCGCCCACACCACCATAAATGCTGAAAGTACCGCTCCCAGTGAAACAATCCAAATGGGCCAGATCTCCCACCCCTCTGCGTAGCAAACTGAACCACTACGCATGCCTGGGGGACAAAAAACCCTTAGGTACCACCCATCCAGCATCAAGGTAAAACAGGCAGCCAGCACCCAAGCCAAAATTGCGGCGGGCACCGGCAGATATCTTCTAAAAATTGAGACCCTACCCAAAAGCCCGGCCCGACTTACTCATTGCGCAAGGCCGCTGCCGGCTGAATCCGACTGGCCTTAAGCGCCGGATACAAAGTTGCCAGCAAGCTAAGCAGAAAGCCCGCCGCCACAACCAGTGCCACGTCTCCCCACACCAACTGGGACGGCAAATAATCCACGGGATAGACATCAGACTTTAGGAACTGGATGCCGAGCATTGATTCCAGCCCCGCTACCAATTTGGTCACCGTCAGCGAGCCCAACACCCCCAACGCACCACCAACTACAGCCCCCACAAGCCCGACCAACGCCCCCTGACTCACAAAAGTCAGCAAAATCTGCCGGGTACTGGCACCCATAGTACGGAGGATGGCGATATCAGTATGCTTATCGATAACCACCATCACCAAAGTGGAAACCACATTAAAAGCGGCAATCGCAATAATCAGGAAAACCAGTAACCCCACCAGGTTGCGGGACATCTGAATAGCCTGGTAGAGGTTGCCGTGGGTTCTGCTCCAATCAGTGCCGTAGAAATTGCCCCGAGGCAGGTCTTGCAGAAGACGCCGCATAATCCAGTTGGCCTCGAGCATTTCATTGACCCGTAACTGGACCCCTGCCCCACCGCTACCTCCAGCCAGAGCCCTGGCCTGCTGCCAGGCAACCAGGGCGAGAGATTGGTCCAATACAGTGCCAGAGTGAAAAACCTGTGCCACTTTAAATCCAGCAACCCTGGCTGCCTTGCGTGCACCGGTGGCACTATCGTTATTTGGCACAATCAGGGAAAGGTAATCACCCGCCTCAACCCCCAACTTTTCAGCAAGCGCTTTACCCAGAACCACACCCGGTTCAGACGGGTCAAGCAAGGCATCGAAGGATGAGGATTCAAGGAAGTCCCCGATATTGGAGACTTCGGTAATTGTCTCCGGGTTGACCCCCTGCACCAACAGCGGCGTCACTTCAGCCCCACGCCTGGCAAGCGCATTGACCTGCCACACTTCTGCCGCGGAGAGAACCGCAGGGTCGGAAACCAATTGTTGGCGCAACTGGGCCCAATCCACATCAGGGCTCCCGTTGTAAATAGTGACATGAGGCATGATTCCCAGGATTCGCTCGCGCAACTCCCGGTCAAAACCATTCATCACCGACATCACCACAATCATCAAGGCAACACCGAGGATCAAACCAATCATCGATAAACCGGAAATGAACGAGACCAAACCGGCCGAATCGTCATTTCTGCGCTGGGCACCGGCATAGCGAAGCCCAATATAAGCGGGAAGTGGCTTAAACATGATCACCCTGGTGCCAGTCAGCGGTCAGCCGCCCATCGATCAGATGCAGACAGCGATCCAGGGCCGCCGCCAGATCCGGGTCATGGGTAACGATCACAAAGCTAATTCCCATCTCCTGATTCAAGCGATCCATCAATTTGTGGATCTCTGCCCCCGTAGCCCGATCCAGATTGCCGGTGGGCTCATCCATCAAAACACAGGCGGGTCTTGTCACCAGTGCCCGGGCAATGGCCACCCGTTGCCGTTCACCGCCAGAAAGCTGTGATGGCTTGTGCCCCATGCGTTCACCCAGGCCTACCGCCGTGAGCATGGCCTCGGCCTCTTTGCGAGCTTCGGCAACTGAACGCTTGCCGATCAGTAATGGCATGGCGACATTTTCCAGGGCGGAAAACTCGTTAAGCAAATGGTGAAACTGGTATACAAAACCGAGACTGCTATTTCTCAACCAACCCCGCTCATTGGCGTTGAGTTCAGCGAGATTCTTACCCGCAACCCAGACCTCACCGGAGCTTGGAGTATCGAGGCCACCAAGCAAGTTGAGCAGTGTCGATTTACCAGAGCCCGAAGCGCCGACGATGGCCAATTTCTCGCCCCGCTTTACCTCAAGCTCAACACCACTCAGAACCTCCAGATCCCGACCTCCCTGGCGATAATGTTTGCGCAATTGCCGACAAGCCAAAACAGCACCATCCGGGGCCGGAGCTGGCTGCGCTTTTTCCGTATCTATTTCCACTCGACTGTTCATCAAATTATTCGCTGTCTCTCAACATCTATAAATCACACCAAAACAGGCCGACTTACTATAAATTATTCGTAACGCAAAGCTTCCGCCGGCTCAATCTGTGCCGCTCGCCAGGCAGGAAATATCGTTGCCAGCAGGCTCATACAAATTGCCGCCGTTAACACCACCACTGCATCGCCGACACGGAATTCAGAAGGAAGGTAACTAACAAAGAAAACACGAGGATCAAATATCTTGGCGCCTACTACCGACTCAATCCAGCTCACCATTTCAGTCAGGTTCATCGCTATCACGATGCCTAAAACAGCACCGGCAAAAGCGCCGATAATACCAATGGCACTGCCCTGAATCACAAATACCGCCATAATCTGACGGGAGGTCAGCCCCAATGTTCGCAACACTGCAATATCGGAGCGCTTATCCGCAACCATCAGTACTAATGCGGAGACAATATTGAATGCGGCCACGGCGACAATGATCATCAGCATCAACGTGACAACGGTCTTTTCCATTTTAACTGCCTGGAAAAGACTTCCCTGGGAATCCCCCCAATCTTCACCCTGAAAACCCTCGCCCAGCTCATTTGCATAAACAGAAACAAGCCCCAGCGCATTGTCCATATCGTCAAAGCGCAACTGCAGCCCCTGGACCTTACCCGTCATCCGGGTCAGACGCGCAGCATCTTCAATATTGATCAGCGCGACATTCTGATCCACCTGCGCACCCACAGAGAAAACACCGGCAACCGTGAAACGCTTTGTTCTCGGGAATATACCAGCGGGGGTAACGCTGACTTCTGGCAGGGTCAGTATTACCGAATCTCCGGGAATCACATTGAGCTGATGGGCAAGGATTCGCCCCAGAACCACCCCATAGCTGCGAGGCTCGAGCAAATCCAGGTTACCCATCACCATATGCTCACCGACGGTAGACACCTTGCGCAGCGCTTGCGGTTCCACACCTTGGAACTGGGCACCGTGACTGCTGCCATGAGCACTCAAAAGGGCGTAGCCATTCACAAAAGGGCTGGTCGCTTCGACATGTGGCTGAGTTTCCAACTGCCGTGCAGGTGTCTCCCAGTCCACAAGACCGCCTTCCCGCTCGATAAAGCCGTGAGGTACAACACTTAGTATTCGGGTTTTAAGCTCACGATCGAAGCCGTTCATAACAGAAGCGACAACAATCAACGCAAAAACACCAAGGGCCATTCCCAGTAGAGAAAAGCCATTGATAAAGGAAATAAACTGCTGCCTGCGGCGGGCAGCCACGTAGCGCAGACCAATAAATAGGGGAACAGGTTTTAACATAGGGTCGATTTAAACGGAAAAACGTCAGGAAATCCAAAGATTTAGGCAAGTTTACCGAACGTTGTAAGTCTTGAGCTGGGCCTTCAGGCGCTTCAACGCCTCCTCATCCCACTCCTCTGGTTCTGTAAGGGCGAGCCACGCTAAGGTGTATCCCCACGGGGTATACCGATGACCAAAAGATAACGGAGCGAGCCCTACATTTAAGTCTGCCAGCAGCTGCAAGCCAGTGACCAGTGGATACCACTGGAGATCCGGCGATACATCAGGCCCTCTGGGATGGTTCAACCAGTCAGGCCTTTCCAGTGCCCAGCGCACACTAAAGAAGACAATCGGGTCACTGGCGTGCTGCAAAAATGCAATCCTGAACTCACCCCATGGCTCACGACCAATATAGCCTCCGTACTGATTACCAAAGCGCACCACCTCCCCCCCTTTGAACTCTGGCAGCCAGGCGGGAGTGCCCGGATCTCGATTTCTGACAATCCGGCTCCACATGCCTACACCGAGGGGCGGCCCAGCCCAAAGGGCTCCATCAATCGGGTCATCGATAATGTCATAGAAGTCGAAGGAGTCTTCGGAAAGTTGAGCGCCAAGACTGAGGCCAAACAAGTAAACTCGGGGCCGCTCATCTTCTGGCAACTCAGCCCAATAATCATAAATGACCTTAAACAGTGCTCGCGCCGACTCGAGCCCCTCAGAATCATCCGCCATCAGCGCTATCGGGCTGGATAAATAGGAATACTGCGCCGCAACAGTGGCGGTATTACCTCGATACAAAAACTCTAAAGAATTTACAGCACCGGGATCAACCCAGCCGGCGCCGGTTGGAGTTGCCACCAATAAGATCTCACGCCTGAATGCACCAACCCTCTTTAATTCCTCCAGCGCCAACTGAGCGCGCTTCATAGGCGTCGAAGCACTATCAAGCCCAACGAAAACCCTAATAGGCTGTACTGCAGAACCAGCTACCTCTCTTATCTCCTCCACTGTCGGCCCCAGCGTTAAGAACCGGCGCCCCTGATTGCCAATGTCATCCCACTTGATCAGCGAATTGGCGCCGCCAGGAAGGTTGGGGTCGGCCGGTGGAGAAATACTTTTTGCATAAGAATTATCTAACCGCTGATAGGTCGATGAAATTACATGCAATCCTGCTTTTAACAGCACACCATTAAAAACAGCCCAGTAAAGAAGCACAGCCGCTAATACACCCACAAGCATCGCCACTCGCTCGGGCACATGCTGCTCTACATAGCAGGCCACCAGGAGGACTATTCGCTGAAACCCTTTTCCCAGGCACCACAAAACCAGGAACATGAGTAGTGCGGTCATAGCTACAGTAATCGGTCCTACGGACCCCACCTGCTCCATGCTCATAAGAGCACGGATCGAGTTCTGCCACCTCACTCCCTGCCAAAGAGATAAAAGGATAACCAAGAGACATACAGCCAATACGCTCCGATCAAATAAGCGCCTCTGCCATGGAGAAACCGCCAGATTTGGAATACCCAGGTATTTCCAGAGCCAACTAAGAAAGACGCCGAAAGCATAGCCAACAAAGAACGCAACGCCGGCCAATATTCCTTGCATAAAGTCACTGCGAGGAACAAGGGAGGGGGTAAGGGAAAGCGCAAAGCAGATGGAGCCGATCAGAAGGCCGAGAATTGAAAAGGTTTTAACCAGCCTCATTCTTGTCCGCTCGACAAGCCAAGCATAACTAATAGCCTAGCATAGGCCCCTGGCCAACCAGCCATGCCCTCTTCTGCTCCGTCAATTCAAAACTCGAAGTAGCAACGCTGCAAGAATGTAGGCGTCAATCCATGACACCAAACATCCCAAAGAGGCGCATTTATTTCTATTCTTGACGCGAAAACGTGAAGAAGAACAGGAGCATTGGCGGAAATTCTGTTTTAATGGGACGGCTAATGGAACATCTACATCGGAGAACAAAAAATGTTCAGCAGACTCCGCAGCGGATTGAATTGTCTCGCTGGCTCAATGGCACTACTTCTTACTTTTGGCGCCCAGGCGACAACCATTGAAGTACCCGTAGGCACCCAGGGTGGGGAGCTCACCATTGAAGAAGTCCGTGGGCTTAAAAAACATGATGTGACCTCACGCCTGGGAGAACCCCTTGGTATTGAAGGGCCAATTGGCGAACCCGCTATCACGCGCTGGGAATACGGCGAGTTCTACGTTTTCTTTGAACAGGACACCGTCCTACACACAGTGAAAAAACCCAGCGGCTGATCTAGCACATCCTGGCAGGCGCTCAACTGAAGCTGCCTGCCTCACCCAAAGTGAAGCACCCCACTCTAGCTGCAGCTGCAGCTGCAAGATAATTCAGCCCCACCCTTTTGCTGATTCGGAAATTTAAGATCACAGCAACCTGAAGCAACCACCTCCAACCGGAGTTACAAGCCGTGCGCTATATCGCCATTCTGTTTTTTGCATTAACCACTATTGCCCAGGCTGAAGTCACCCTGGTGGAAGTGATTAAGTCCGAAAACAAAATGCACTTGCTCGATGGCGACAAGGTTATAAAGAGCTACCATGTAGCCTTCGGCGGGCAACCCCAAGGACACAAGCAGCAGGAAGGCGATGAAAAAACCCCTGAGGGACACTACACGCTGGATTACAAAAAAGAAGACTCCTCTTATTATCGGGCAATGCATATCTCCTACCCCAATGCCGAAGACCGCGCTCAAGCTGAGGCTCGGGGAGTCTCGCCAGGTGGCTTCATTATGATCCATGGCCAGCGCAATCGACTGGGCTGGCTCGCTCCAATCACCCAACGTTTTAACTGGACCGATGGTTGTATTGCCCTTACCAATGACGAGATGGATGAGTTTATGGCTCTCGTAAAAATCGGCACCCCCATTGCAATCCGCTGGTGAGACATCACCAATATAGAGGCCATAACAGTTCTTCAAAGTCCTTAGGGAGATTTTGAAGAGCTGCCCGATAGCCAAGGGACTGGATTTCCCCTCTACAACCAGTCAATATGCCCGCCGTAACTTCACCTTGGTGGGGTGGTCAACTTTTAGGCAAGCTGACAGAACACCACCTTCCGGACTAATGAGAAACCGATAGAAAATGACAGTAAAAGTCGAATCCGTAGATAGCCTATTGAAATCCAGCGGTCGCGAGGGCGAAGAAGTCCGCGTTCAAGGCTGGATCAGAACCCGCCGCGACTCCAAAGCCGGCCTCTCTTTCCTGGCCGTACATGACGGCAGCTGCTTTGATCCGATCCAGGTGGTTGCTGAGAATCACCTGCACAATTACCAGTCAGAAGTGCAGCGCCTGACTACCGGCTGCGCGGTAGATATCCTCGGTACCATCAAACCATCCGAAGGCAAGGGTCAGTCTATCGAACTGCTCGCCACCGAAGTCCAGGTTGTCGGCTGGGTGGAAGACCCGGATACCTATCCCATGTCCCCCAAGCGCCACACTATGGAGCACTTGCGCGAACACGCTCACCTGCGCCCGCGCACCAATGTCAGTGGTGCCGTAGCCCGCGTACGTAACTGTATCGCCCAAGCGATTCACCGTTTTTATCACGAGAACGGCTTCCTCTACGTGCACACCCCAATTCTCACCGCTTCTGACTGTGAAGGTGCTGGCGAGATGTTCCGGGTCAGTACCCTGGATATGGAGAACTTGCCGCGCACAGATAAGGGTGCGGTGGACTACAGCAAGGACTTCTTCGGCGAAGAGAGCTTCCTCACTGTATCCGGCCAGCTGAATGTTGAGAGCTACTGCCTGGCCATGTCCAAGGTGTACACCTTCGGCCCTACCTTCCGTGCAGAAAACTCCAATACCACTCGCCACCTGGCAGAGTTCTGGATGGTTGAGCCGGAAGTTGCCTTTGCAGACCTGGCAGATGTAGCCGATCTCTCCGAGCAAATGCTGAAGTTTGTATCCAAGGCGGTACTGGAAGAGCGCGCCGATGATATGGCCTTCTTTGCTCAGCGCATCGACAAGGAGGCTATCAGCCGCCTGGAGAATATCATCGACAACGATTTCGCCCGCATCAACTACTCCGAAGCGATTGAAATCCTGGAAAGCTGCAAAGAGAAGTTCGAGTTCCCCGTATCCTGGGGTATTGATCTGGCCTCTGAGCATGAGCGTTACCTGGCAGAGAAGCACTTCAAAAAACCAGTTATCGTGATGAACTATCCGAAGGATATTAAAGCCTTCTACATGCGCATGAACGACGATGGTAAAACTGTTGCCGCAATGGACGTTCTGGCACCGGGAATCGGCGAAATTATCGGCGGCGCCCAACGTGAAGAGCGTTTGGAGAAGCTCGATGAGCGTATGGATGAAATGAATGTACCCAAGGAACACCTGGACTGGTACCGCGACCTCCGCCGCTACGGCACCGTGCCTCATGCGGGCTTTGGCCTGGGCTTTGATCGTATCGTGTCCTACGTGACCGGCATGGGCAACATCCGCGATGTAATCCCCTTCCCGCGCACACCGAAGAACATCTCGTTCTAAATAAAAAGCCCCGCGTTGCGGGGCTTTTTATTTCACATACCAATCTTCAAGCGCTCAGCCCAGTTGCTGTAGCAATGATGTCATCGCTCGCCTTTTCACTGATCATATAGACCGGCACCACAATGAAAAAACCGGGGATTCGGGGGAACACCGAAGCATCCACCACCCTTAAATTATTGGTGCCGTGAACCCGGAATTTACTGTCGACAACTGCCATAGGATCACTGGCAGGCCCCATTTTATTGGAACAGGAAGCGTGATGTCCCCAAGCTTGGTTCTTAACAAAATCGCCAATTTGCTGATCTGACTGAACCTCATTACCGGGCAATAATTCCCTGGAGACCTGCTTGCTCACAATAGGGCCCGACATAATATCCCTGGAAATTTTTACCCCCTCAACAACGGCTTGAAGGTCTTCCCCCAGAGCATCATTACCCTCACCAAAATAGTGGAAATTGATTTCCGGTGTGTCCCTGGGATCAGCAGATTGCAGGGTCACACGCCCGGCGGTATTGTTCGTATGGCCTTTCAGTACAATCCAGGAGAAACGGTCTTTGTAGTCCCGCAATGCCTGGGAGTACCCGGGAAAGTAGCCGTGGAAGTCGGAGGGCACTCCGAAAATAAACAAGTCGGGATCTTCCAGCTCCGGTTTGGAACGTTTGACCAGAGACAATACTGGACCATTTCCACTGTAGGGCCCCTGATTGAACCAGCCATAGCGATAGCGATTTAAGCAGGGATCATTCCCCTCCCCCCAAGTGCAATCTTTAAGAAGGGCAAGATCCTCACTCATCTCACTAACGATTCCGACCTCATAGCGATCCTGGAGATTCTCTCCTACCCCAGGCAGATCTAGCAAGGGCTCTATGCCGTGATCTCGGAGCTCATGGGCGGGACCAATTCCCGACAACTTGAGAAGTTGCGGGCTATTGAAGGCCCCTCCAGACAAGATAACCTCGCGATTTGCCCGCACTTGCCTCAAGACTCCGGCAGTACCGCTTTCGTCATGGTAAGGATCTGCCTTATACAGGCTCGCCCCCTCTAAAAACTCCACCCCAACAGCAGTATTCCCCTCAAACAACACACGAGTTGCCAGTGAATTTGTACGAATATGAAGCAAGTTTGGATAAACTGACTGGGTATCTAAGAGGTATTCGCGCACACTGGTACGGCGGTTTCGGCTATCTGCTGCCATAGGGGCGATAAAAGGCCCTTCCTGGCCACTGGCCACGTCCCAATGATTGATATCCAGGCGAAGATTGCCGCTGATAATTTTTTCCAGAGCCCCTTCGAGCCCATACTTGGCCAGCGCAGCCTGCGCAACTTTCAAGATCGCCGGGTCTTCCAGCAACAAAGCGGGATTGCCGCGATTCGTAGGCAGCCAACCATCAAAACCGTGGCGGGATGGATTGGAGAAAATTGGGCGGGGCACATATTCACAACGCTCTAATCGCTCAAAATATCGCCGCATATTTGCGCTACCCCAGGAGATATCCCCTGTATCCCGAGCTATGCGGTCAAAATCATTGTTATGTGGATAGACTGTAATCAATGCATGGTGCGTGGTACAACCACCGATAGTACTCGCCCGTGGGTAGAGGATTCCCTTCTCGGAAACATATTTTTCGTCCAGTTTCTGCTGATTGATATCCGCATAATGCTTAACAAAAAAGTCCCAGCTCAATTTTGGGTCTTCAGACGCAAAGGGGTGCCATGCTGGAATATTATGGGTGTCATCACTGGGGTCATCAGCACCAGCTTCCAACACCAAAACAGAAAACCCCGCCTTTGCTAAATTTACCGCTAATGGCCCCCCACCCGCACCGGACCCAACAATCACGTAGTCATATTGATCATAGAAATTCCGATCCAACATTGAGAGAGCGGAAACCAATCCTGTCGAAGCCGCGCTGGCAGCAATACCCAGTTGCACCGCTCCTTTAGTAAAATTTCTACGACTAATTTTTTTGCTCGACACTTTCTTGTCAATCGAATCCTTCTCTTCCATAGTGCTTATCCATTTTTATACGTTGTATCCAAGATAAGCATTATGCACGCCAGATTTTGCAATTCTGTCTTACAGAAATTGCTTTAATCTAAAACTCGACCTACTTACCAACGCGAGGATGTATCACATGCCTAAAAGATATATCGACGCAAGACTTCTTAAATGAAATTAAATAAACCTCTCCCATTCCACCTGGAGACCCCAGAAGAGAAGCACCTGTGAGGCATCAAATAAAAGGAAAACGAGTTTTTAAGCTGGCCAAAATCAAACGTCACGCTTCAAAATTCAATCAGCCAGATAAACCTTCAAACACCACCTCAAAAAGGAAACATAAATAAATTTGAATAACTGCAAGGCAGTTTATTATTTTAAGAATTACGCCAACGCTTAAAATAATAAATCACCCAGTCCGGCAAGTAACAAACTCAGATCACAACGGCGGTTTTCGTGAATTTTCTACACAATCAGTCGCTGGAATATTCTTAGCCCACCTATTGAGAGCTTAAAACATTGCCCAAAGTATCAATCTGTCTATATGATGCAATCATCGAATTTGATTGCGATTCTTGGAATAACAACTAGATTAATAAACACTAAAAAATAAAAGCGATCCGATTCAACCCAAAATCCTCAGGAGCATCGGACACAAGTTTTAGTTGATGACCGTGAGAAGGAGATCAGAATGTCTGGAAAAGGGCTCTATATCACCTACGAAGAACTTTTAAAACTCGAGAGTTTTAGAAAACCTAACTCAACACCAAGAAAACCCCAAAACATTGATACCACCCACCTTGATGATATCGAAGTAATCATTGCTAACGGCAAAGGAATTCAAGCTCTCGATAGAGAAGCTATCAACAAACTACCACTAACAGGATGGGTTTGTAGATTTCCCGCCCACATTCACCCCCCCAAAGGGTTGAAACTCGTTCAGGTCAGCGAGCACCTATTGAATATTGCTCCGGCTAGAAATATGCCGTTGCAAAAATTTGAAGCTTTAGTCAAGGAACTCACTATCAGCGCCATCACAATATTCAAGAAGCAAGGTCGAGCCGTCTGATATATGACCATGATCACAGCCGACTGCAAAACGGTATGCTATTGAGCTGCCATTTTGCTATCTCTCCACTAAGTACTTACCCCCTAGCCTATTAATTTCTGAAATGCGATTAACTTCCTGATGTAAGCTCGCATTTCCGGAGTATCAAATTTCCCCTGATAACGATCAGGATCGTTGACTGAGCGCCCCTTAATACCGGGACAGCCGCCAAATCGTATTAGTGTGGAAAAAGCAGGCATTAACTGCAACTCTTCTACCGAAGCCTTGATTTCTAAACCCAAATGATCTGAGTACTCTTCAATATATCTGGAAACCGTCCCCATACCTGAAAGTGTTTGTGCACAAACCATATTCCCAACTGTCCCAAACTTGGGGAATCGATGAACTTCTTTAAAGTCCACCTTATCAAAGCTGGCCAATAGATTTTCCTTCAATACCAACTCGGCAAACTCCAGGTGCTCCCCCTTTTTGGGTTTCAAGCCTGTCACCTGGTAGTGGAGCGCCTCAAAGGGAACAAAAAGATTGCTCCACCCCTTTTCAATTTTTGAAATTGCATATTCCTTATAAGCAGCTTTTTCCTGATACTTATCGATAGTCTGAAAGATTGAAAGCGCCAGACCAACAACTGCCACCCCGGCTGCAACACCGCCTATCCTGGTTACCCTTTTCAGGCCAATTTGGGTTTCATCCCATGTCTTCCCATGAATTGCCAAAAGAGCCGCGATAGCTGTAAGTGCATGCCCTAAAATAGAAATAGTCAGATCCATAAGCTCCCCCAGAAAAAATCAAATTTCAATATGCACTAAAAATCAAATCTTGGTATCACTATCTACCGATACCAGAAAATTTCAACACAGTAGATACACGCCACATTGCGAAAATTACCGCCAAACTATCTATTTTCATTAATGGGCAGAAACAAATAGAAAGATACACTTACTCAGAAAAGTTAATCAATAAGTTAAAAATACTATTTTTAGATGGAAGCCTTATAAGAAACCCAAAACAAAACAAAACAATCGTACCCACTTGGATTCACCTCGTCGCACACAATTAAATAGCAATATACAGAGCTTGAACTTTTCCCGTGGATTTAATTAGAAAGCAGGCAAAGCAATAAGGGGCAAAGGTTGACTCACAAGATAGCATTTAACTAACCACACTATTTAATTCAAATCCCCTGACTCCATACAATTAATAAATTTAAAGGGCTATTATAACAACCGACCCCCAACTACCTGCCGAACATCTCCTTTGCGACCCAAAGGCTACTATAGGGAACCTTTTTAAAACTTGACCCTGAATAGCTAACGACTATAACTATTCACAAGGTTGTATAACACGCAACATCTACTGACCAACTGGTATCCATATGATACATCTATTTATGCACGCGAATGTTAAGGACTTCAACGAATGGCACAGAGTGCTAGAAGAGTTTATGCCTATAGTGAAGCAAATGGGCGCTACAGCTACATCTGTATATCGAGAAATTGACAACCATCACAATGTAACAGTGATCCATGAGTTTCCTTCGAAGGAGCATGCTATCAAGTTTGTCAATAGTAGTGAGCTTGAAGAATCTAGAAAAAAGGCTGGCGTGCTTGTAACTCCAAAAATTTGGTATACAGAAAAATTATAATTATTCCTTATTATGGCATAAAAATTTATAAAGCTATCCTCACCCCCAATAGGCCTATCCATTCAAAGGGTGTATCTTGATCAATGGCTCTTCCTTTATAAATAAGCTGACTCTAGAGTATCCCTCCACTAACAGTACCCATATAACAATACTGATAACCCCTGCCTTTAAAGTAACTTCATATACTTGACTGGCACATGATCAACCAGCCACACATTATTAGCCGAGCGATAAAAATCAAAACCATCTCGATGCATGGATTTAGCCTCCACCCTTAACAGTACGGGCTTGCCATACCTGGCACCAACAGATCGAGCAACAGCCTCAGATTCTGACAAGTGAACATGATGCCTTTGCATTTTCTTAAGCCCTTGCGCGAGGATATCTTCAACAAAACGCTCTGCAGTGCCATGGAGAAGCGCACCTGGTGGTTCAAGGGGGCTTAAATGTAAATTAATATCTACAGAATGTCCCTGATTGGCTCTGATAGAAAGACCATCATCACTTATAGAAAACCCCTGCTTATCATTGGTTTCCACAACGACAGAAACCAAATCCCTGTTTAGCTCAAAGTCTACAGTTTTCTGAATCAACTCATCAACTGCCACCCATCCATTCTCATCCATAAACAAGCCGATGGCTTCAGGCTTATGCCTGAGCAGGTAGCTGAAGTATTTTGATATCCTACTCAGCTCTCTACTGAACTCAGTATCTCTATTCAATTCTAATATTCCACAACTAAGAATTTAACTCGAAATTTTATGATGGGACATTCACCTTGGCGAAAATGTACTCATCAAAATAAATACCCCCTTTTTTTACTGAGCAGCTTAAAGTCCCTTCATGCTTATACCCCGCCTTCTGTAAAACCTTCATTGATCCGACATTTCCAGAAAAGACAGAGGCATAAAGCCTGACAATATTTTGTGAAGAAAAAATCTCACGAGTAAACTGAGTCAAAGCAATAGTAGCAATTCCTCTCCCCCAAAATTCTCGCGCAACCCAATATCCAACCTCACCGGAGTGAGAATGCTCAAACAGCTGCTCACGCATACTTATAATCCCGCAAAAGGTCCCTCTGTACTCTATTGCCTTTACAACCCCATCCTTCCCACAACCTTTATCAACCCACCAAGCCGCATCTTCCAATGTATAAGGGTGAGGAATTCTCGATGACAAATACTTAAGCACTGACTCATCATTTAAGTACTCAACCAGTAGTGCTTCATCACTCTTTTCAATGTTTCTTAATTCAATCATTCGGACAAACCATCAATTCCTTAACCTATTACTGACACCCTTTCAATGAAAATCAATGCTTTGTTGAAAGCTAGGGTTCTCAGCTATCAACTATTCCTGCCTACCCTCTAATCGACACAATAGCTTTTTAGCTTCCTGCGACTGCTTCACATTTATTACTACATCTCAAAAATGACAGCCATTATCAATTATAATCGACCCTATTTGTACGGAATTCTATCAATATGTACCCTCAACAACTCAACTTGGCAGTATGGGCCTCACTAGCCCCTGCTGCGTTGGTGTCTGCCCAGGAAGTAACTCAAACGGTAGAAGAAGTTGAAGTTATTGGTAGAGCCCAACAATTTTATCTGGACTCTCATACACAAGTTGGAACTAAAGCAGACGCAGACTTATTAAATATTGCGATGTCTGCTCAGGTACTAAGTGAACAGCTTATTGAAGACCAGGCTGCCCGCGATATCACTGACTTGTACCGCTCCATCGCAGGAGTTAGTGAATTCAGCTATTCCGGAGTCACATTTCGGGGATTTCGAGACAATAAAAATATATTTTACGATGGAGTCCGCGGCGATCCCTATTCGGGGTTTAGTGTTCCTCAAGTATCAAATGTAGCGCGCATCGAGGTACTAAAAGGGCCATCCTCCGCCCTCTATGGCGGCGGCGAGCCCGGAGGGATGATTAACTACACCTCCAAGAGGCCAACCTTCGATGAGCGCCGTGAATTAACAGTCACCTCCGGAAGCGAATCGCTTAAAGGAGCTTCTATCGAGCTAACAGGCAGTGTAACTGGAAATATCGCCTATCGTTTAGGAGGCTTCTATGAATCTCAAGATAGCTTTCGCAATAATGCGAACAGCGAGAACATTGAACTTGCTGGGGGACTACTATTTGACCTCTCAGAAGACACTCAACTGACAACCACCTTCGAGCACATAGAACAAAATCTAGGCGGTAACCGCCTGCGCGGCGTGCCCGTTAATGATGACGGGAAATTCTTGGTGGATCCTTCCTACAACACCAACGAAAAATCTGATTATCAAAACCTAAAAGCCTTGGTTCTACGAACCAAAGTCAAGCATAAGCTGACAGATAGCCTGAACTTTAACGCAACAGTGCGTTACATGGAAAATGAAAGGGAGCAGGCTTATCACGAATCGCGCGGTTGGGTAGACATCAATGGTGATGGAACGGCCAATACTGAAGATGGAACCATCCGCCGTGAGTACCGCGATCAGTACCGGGCAAATGAAGAGCTGAGCCTTACTTTGGACTTTGTGTATGACACAGACATTTCAGGTATGAATCATCAGATTTTGCTTGGTGGTGACTATCATGATGTTGATACAAAATATGACTATTGGCGAGCGCGCCCTGGAGCAGACGGTGTTACAAACCTCAACATCTACGAACTCAACTACGGGATAACTGACCCGTCAACTTACAACCTTATCAATATGAATAAGGATGGTACGGCCAGCATCCGTACCAGCATTTATATCCAGGATACTGTGGAATTGACCAATCAGTGGTTCTGGATGATAGGTGCGCGCCTTGATCAGTTCGACGAAACTGAAAAAGAAAGCGGCAATAGCTACAAAGATAATGATGCAAGCTACCGTACAGGCATCACTTATAAGCCCGTAGATACACTATCCCTCTATGCAAATTACTCCCAGAGCTTTAATCCGGTGAGCGCAGACGACTTTGAGGGCGGCGCCGAGGAGCTTGAACCCAGTACTGGCAGTCAAGTGGAGATTGGTGTGAAGAAGGAATGGCTGGATGGGCGTTTCCTGACCACTCTAGCCTTCTATCAGATAAAAAAAGCAAATATGGCCCAAAGTAACCCCGCCTATATCAGTGCCGATGAGACCCCGAATGAAGCCGAAATTATCAACCTCGGGCAGGTTCAAAGTGGTGGAAGCGAGTTCACCTTAGTCGGTGACATAACTCAGAGACTCAGCATAACAGCTAATTATGCGTACAACGATACGTATATCGCTGAGGGTGACTCACGCAATGTGTCAGACTCAGGTCAGTTCGTAAATGCACCCAAGCACCAAGCAGGCTTGTGGGCCCGCTATGACCTCAGTATATGGGATTCAGCATTTGCTATTGGTGCCGACTATGTGAGCGATCAAATAAGCTTCGATGATCAAAAAGTAAAGGCCTACACTGTACTCGATGCCAGCTGGGCAACTCGCTGGGATGATATTCAGCTGAGTATCAACGTAAAAAACCTTTTGAATAAAACGTATGCAGTGAGCGGTTTTAATGAGCGGCAAGGACATTTTCCCGGCCAACCACGAGAGCTAATCGCCCAGCTATCCTATGACTTTTAGCGACCCAGCAATTTATCGTCAGCGGATTTCCACTGGCGATACCATCTTGTTCTATACAGAAAGGAAGTTCTTTGGCGATACACTCATCAATATATTCCCGCAGACTTACCCACCTATTCAGCCCTTCTTCTAAACTTAGATATTATGAAAATGACACTGATCCCCCAGATTGAATTTCTATTAGCAAATATTCAATCCGAGGTAGCACCTTCAATCAAGACGAGCACAGGCCATATAAATTTCGATCGAACAATCTTTCCCTGACGCTATACAGGCAAAAACTACGATTAATCAAGTTGGTATTCAAGGTCGTAGTAATGAACTCCACCATCCATCTGAATAGACATTTTCCCAGAGATTCCCACTAGTTCTCCAGTGCCAGAATCAGGCACAACTTCTAAAATAAGGAAGTCCTCTCCCTTCTTCATGATCCCAAAGTGCTGTAAAACAAACGTGCCTCGCTTACCACCTAGAGTACCGGCAACTTGCTCTATGGCTACATACCCCGCAGATCCTTTTACAGGAGTCATTGCACTTAGCATTTCTCCTCGACTTTCTCCTGAAAGATCACCGTAAAAGACTTTATTAATTGACATACGCCCCAAGCTGTTTCCTTCACTACCTTTCGCATACGGATCCATCGGCTTTACAGTAACCTCGAACTTTCCTGAAATTTTCATATTTGCTCCTTTGCGAATTTAGATTGAAGTAGTACGTGTCTGGCTTTACCAGTAACAACTTAGGCTCTAAGGGAGTCTAAAGTGCTACTTATCGGTTTTCCATTTTAATATACAAAACTGTATATTTATACACCCAAGATAGCATAGTAAGTGACTATGGGTTGAGATGTTTATGAAGGTGCGCAATTAACACTCAAAAGTACTAATGTCCATTAAGCGGTTAAGAGACATAAGCGAGAAATATTGGAACCCACCGAAGCAGTATGGGCTTTTAGCACTTCCAATCTCGTCGAGAATATAGTTCATTATTATTTGGGACCAGGTGGAAATACGCTTGTCGATTCTACACAGAGAGAAATTAAAGAAATCGGTAAAACGGGATTACAAGAGTTCAGTGAAGCAAAGCCGAAATGACGATGCCCCCAAAACTATTTTGGAGACTATGAGTTATTATTTTTTCTACACTAGTATTGGCAAAACGATAGATCGTAGATCTGTGGATTGATTAGCCCAAAACACTTACTGCCTAACTTATTAGCACCATTATTAGGTGTAATAAGCTAGGCATATTCCAGGAAACCAGCTTCCCTTCACATAAAACGATCAACTACTTGGCGCAGTTGCCATAGGCGCCGGTACTAATACGTCTTCGCCATCACTCTCTTCTTGAGGTTCAGTAAACCCAAAGTCCTCCAGTATTCCGTAGAGCGCCGGTAGCACCAGAAGGATCAGAATAGTAGAACTGCTGATACCAAATACAATACTGGTAACAAGCGGCACCAACACCTGTGCCTGCAGACTGGTTTCAAATAACAGTGGCAACAGGCCTGCAACTGTGGTCAGCGAGGTAAGGAAGATGGCTCGGAAACGATCGCGGCTGGCTTGGCTCGCCGCGCTATGCACATCCATTCCTTCACGCACTCGCCGCTTCACAAACTCCACTAACAATATTGAGTCATTGACCACAATTCCGGCGAGAGAGACAAAACCCATCATGCTTGGCATAGACATATTCTGCCCCATGATCAGGTGCCCCCAGATAACACCAATCAGCGCCAAAGGAATAGCCACCAATACAATCAACGGCTCCACATAGCTGCGGAATTGCATGGATAGGAGAAGGTAGATACCAATGGCACCTATTAACAGGGCGCGACCAATGGACTTACCTGTAACCTCACTATTTTTCATTTCCCCTTGCATATCAACGCGCAATCCTGGGAACTCACGGGTAAGCTCAGACAGGAACTTCTCCTGGGTGTCACCTAGTACCTGTCCAGCATTCGCTTTCTCAGTGAAGACATCAGCAAACACACTTACTACCCGCTCGCCGTCAATACGTTGAATTCGCGCATACTCCCGATTCATTTCTATATCGGCAACGGCAATCAGCGGAACTCGTTGCTTGGTAGCTGGATGGATAATGACTAATTCATCGAAACGGCTCAGTGCACCGCGGGAATTTGCATCCATACGAACCTGAATCTCGTAGGTTTCCCCCCGATATTGAATTTCATCTATCTCCATCCCCTGGTAAGCAGCTCGTAACTGATTAGCGACATTGCTGGCGTCCAGGCCAGAGGCATAAGCGCCTTCACGCATTTTGACAGTGAGTTGCGGCTTGCCAGGACGCAAGTCATCCACCACATTCACTACGCCGTCGTATCCACGCAACCAATTCTGCAAGCGAATGGACGCTGCCTTTAGCTGATCCAACTCCAAACCGGCAAGTCGCAAGTGGATAGCACGGCCGGCAGGGCCTAAGGCCGGTTCTTTATAAAGAATAGCGATTGCCCCTGGTGTGTCGCCGGCAGCCTCACGCCAAGCATGGCGCAATTCATCCATGCTGGTATTGCGGCCTTCAGCGGCAAGCAGATCGACATTAATTGTGGCCACATGGGGCCCCGATTCAAAGGCATCTCCGTTAACACCAAAAGTGACACTCGTATGGTTTACCAAAGGTGCTCTTTCATTTTCAGAAAACTCTGAGGCAACTTGATCCAACGTCTTCAACTGCTTATCGACTAATTTCTCCATATCGACCAAAGACGTGCCTTGAGGCATTAAGATCCGAGCTTGCAATAAATCGCCCTCCAAGGTGGGAAACCCCTGAAACTTGACGATCCCCGATGTCATCAAACTAATAGTGACCAGGAACAAGCCAAATACACCCCCGACAAAGGCATAGCGATATTTAACAGCCCAATCTGCTGCGCGCCCCATATTTTCTCGCCAACCATCAAAACGTTTGGCAAAAGCCTGCTTCCAGGCGGGGGTCCGACTTTTATGCTCAAGGGCATGACGCAAGTGTGCCGGCAAAATCAGGAAAGCCTCGATCAGACTAATGAGCAATACAGAAATCAATACAATGGGGAGCACCTTGAGGACCTGCCCCATATCCCCCTTAATAAAGATCAACCCTCCAAACACCATTACCGTAGTTGCGAATGAAGACAGCACTCCACGAGCCACCCGCTTGGTGCCATTGATAACCGCTTCCAACGGCGACCTTCCCTCTCGGTGTTCACTGGCAATACTCTCCGATAACACAATGGCGTCATCCATCAGGATACCAATGGCAATCAACAGTCCCACCAGGCTGATCATATTAATGGACACGCCCATGGCCGTGATCAGTGCAAACGAACCCAGGAATGAAACTGGCAAGCCCATGACCACCCAAAAGACATAGCGGCCACTGAAAAACAGATAGAGAGCCAGCGCTACCAAAATCAGGCCCTGCCAGGCGTTAGCCATAATCATCTGCAAGCGATCCGCAACGATAGAGGCGCTGTCTTGGGTTAGAGTGAGTTTCATACCCTCAGGCAGATTTTCATTTTCACGGTCGACAAAGTCGCGTACGGCTTCAAGCACACGCAAGCTATCATCCACACTATTCTTCTCGACATTGAGAAGCGCTGCACGATGACCGTCAAAAATAATTTTGTCTTCAGCCAGCTCAAAGTCATCGTAAATTTTTGCAATATCCCCAAGTCGAACTTCCGCTACATCACCACCTTTAATCACCACCAGGTTTTCCAATTCTGCAACCGTGCGGCGCTCTTCGGTAAAACGCACCTGGTATTCTCGATCCGGCGTGGATACCTTGCCGGCGGGCATGTCGATCGCTTGCTGGTCAATAATATTAGCCAGGTCCATCACGCTGAGTCCGTACTGGCGCAAGTTATAATCTGAAACTTCAATCTGAAGCTGGTGGTCAGAAAAACCGGAAATGCGCACAATAGGAATAGCGGGATCGCGGAGTAATTCGCGGCGGTAGTGCTCCGCCAGCTGGTTTAATTGGGGCAAAGGAAGGTCAGCACTGATAGCAATACTAACCACCCCCTGAGTGCGGCCCAGTTCTTCGATCACCGGGCGCTCGCTTTCTGCAGGAAGCGAATCGATACTGTCTACTGCGGACTCCACATCAGCAACAAACTGGTCCATATCACCCGCTTCTTGCATCTTGAGGGTCATCAGGCCCAGATTATCTTTTGCCTCACACAATCGCTCATCAATAAAGCTGATTCCATCGGTGGCCTCTTCCAAGGGAAGACAAATACTATCTTCCACTTCGGCTGCCGCAGCGCCGGCATAAGGTACCGAAACCTGAACCTCAAACTTATCGACTTCCGGCATTGTTTCACGCTTCATGCTGGGCAGAACAAAAAGCCCGCTTAGCATCAGCGCAACCATCAATAAATTGGCCGCCGTTGGGTGACCGGCAAAATAACGTATCACTGCTGGGTACCTCTAGCACTCGCCGCAACGGATTGCTCATCACTGACGACGGAAACTGCCATTCCATTAATCGCAGGAATTACATCAGTCACAATAACCTGCTCACCGGGATTCAATCCCTCGCGGATCACAGTGGTGTCGCCTTGGTGGTAGTCAATCTGTACGGGGCGCACTCTTAGTTGACCATTTTCTACCAGATAAACCTTGCCTTCATGGAGGGCACGGCGGGGTATGGCGAGTGCTGGTGCGGCGGGAGCCAATAACTCTACACGAGCATACATACCGCGAAATAGCGGTGGTTTTTCACCGGTCACCGCTTTGCCGTAGGGGTCATCCACAGCTACAACAACGGAGAGTGTTCGACTGGTGCTATCCAGGGTTCCACCCAAGCGCACTACCCTCCCCTGCCACTCACTATTCCCCGGGCCACCCACCAGGGTGATCCGAGCTTCCAGCCCTAACAACATTTTGGGTAGATCATCAGGAGTCGGATTGGAATCGATGCCAGGCCTTAAATTGCGCAAAAGTGGAGCCACATGAACCATAGGAAGCTCTGCTGCAATTTCTACTTGGGCAAGGCCGCTTGCATCAAATAAACGGGCATTGCCAGCAACATATTGGTTTTCTTCAACATGAACTTCGCCAATACGAGCATTAAATGGCAGGATCACCTGGGTGCGCTCCAGGTTGTATTTACTGTCCCGTACCTGAGCTTCTGAGCGAGCTATCTGGGCTTCAATCACTTTACGGCGGGTCGGGAAAAGGGAGAGCTGGCTGCTCTGGTTCTGCACTTCCTGGCGCAAACGCAGCATATTTTGCTCTTCAGTATCTACGGTCGAGCGGGAGACGGTTCCCTTGGCAACTAACTTTTGCTTGCGAGCGAGTTCTTTCTCACCCAATTTGAGGGTGCGCTCGGCGATGTCCAAAGAGCGTTTACTATTGGCCTCTTCCACGTCCAGCTCTTGCAAGTTAGCGCGATTTGCAGCCAAGTCACTTTCAGCCTGCGCCAGGGCAAGCTGGTAGCTGGTATCATCGATCTTCAACACCAGTGTACCGGCAGAGATAATATTTCCCCGCTCCAATTCCGGAGCTGTATACACCACCCTACCACTGACTTCTGCATTGGCTTCCAGGAAAGTACTGGGTTTCACCTCACCATATGCAATAGCTTGAGCTCGCAGCGGTAACTCCTGCACTTTAATTGCGTCTACCACCGTTATAGGAGCCTCAATAGCATCGTGTTTAGGCTCACCTTTAGTGACGACCAATGCCATAGATATAAACACCCCCGCCGCTATCAAAGCTGGTAATGCCAGCCGGCGATTCATCAGTGCTTTCATATGAGTCTTAATTTCCATTGCCGACTTCCTCGCCTTTGGTCACAGATTTATTGGAAACGCCACGGAGTAAGAGTTGAACGGTATGGTTAATCCATCTCTCCCGGTTTTCCTCCCCCAGAGCAAAGCCAAACCCCTCCTTCAAGGGGTCGCCAGCGATGAAGGGAAAGGCAATCAGACTGATAAAAGAGACTGGCATCAGGTCAATATCCAGGTCCTCTCGCAACTGGCCGCTGGATTGGAGAATTCCCAGCAACCCGCGCAGCTTTGGCACCAGTTGTGAGGCTAACCTGTCAACAAAGAGTTCGCGCATTCGACCAGATTTGGAAGCCACTTCATCAGCAATCAGGCGCGGAATCCAGGGCTCCTTGATGTATAGGCGTATCATTCGACTCATTGCTTCTTTCAGCAACTCTAAAGAGGGCTCCCCTCCATCCAGCCCTGCACTAACAAACGCGGGGCCATACTGCATGATTTGGCTCCGAACCACCTCGATAATTAGCCCCTCCTTACCGCCAAAGTGGTAACTGATCATCGCAGAATTCACCCCTGCTCCCTGAGCAATCTCCCGAATCGAAATATCACGGAAGGCCTTATTCCGAAGTAGAGAGTAGGCTGAGTGCATAAGTGCCTCACGCACCTGGGATTCACGCTCAGGATCTTTTGGGCGCCCGCGGCCTCGAGTGGATGGATTGTCAGTCACAGGCATTTACCCTTAATTAATCAGCTGATTAATTAAATAGGAATTACACCCATGCAACAACCCCATAATCCGACCAGTCAGTCAGGTTGTGCCGGGTTAATTTCTGATTCACAAGCTAAGCATCTCGGGACGCAATACGTGCCAATGATCAAGGGTTTGACGGGGCTAGCAAAATAGGTTGTAAAATTGACCTCCTGCAAGTGGCCACCTTTACTAAATTCAGCAGTACTTACCGGGAAAATTCCAACCACTTAGATTGGTACATTTTCAGGCCAAATATCCAAATTTCTACTTAAAGCGGCCTGAATGCGAAACCAGGAAAGCCATTCAGCTAGAGCAGAAGAAAAACGTCGCAATCTCATCCTCTTCCATATCCGAACGCCAATCCCAACAAGACTTTCTGTATAAATGATGAGTGATGAATAATTTTAAGCTTTAAATAAAGCATTACTACAACCAACACCCTCCTCAATGTTAGTATTAGGCCGTTTCAATATGAATATTCTACAGACCCTATCTATTTCAAGAATAATTTAACCTTCAAAGGGCATATAACTTATGGTCAAGTATTTGGCTCTCATCTCATTTTTTCTTATGGCTACTTTCGCAAAGGCTACAGACCTTAAGAGTTCTCCCCTGGTAATTGGCGACTCAATTAGTTTTCAGTCAAAGATATTAAAGGAAAAGCGCACCTTAAATGTCTACTTACCCGAGAGCTACCATCGTGAACCTGAAAGAAACTACCCCGTAATCTATCTTTTAGATGGCTCCTTATCCGAAGACTTTATCCATATAGCGGGAGTGCTCCAATTCGGCTCATTCTCATGGATTAATATGCTTCCAGAATCCATTCTTGTAGGCATAGAAAATATTGATAGAAAACGCGACTATACATTTCCATCCAAAATAGCTTTAGATCAAAAAGAATTTCCATCATCAGGCGGATCAAAGGAATTTATTGATTTTTTGGACAAAGAGGTTCAACCCATTATTGCGAGCAATTTCCGTACAAAAGAAAATTCCACACTGATAGGTCAGTCTCTGGGAGGACTTGTAGCTACAGAAATCCTGATAAAGCATACGGACCTTTTCGACAACTATATTATTATCAGCCCAAGCTTATGGTGGAGTGGAGAATCTCTTCTGACAAGCATCCCTGAAGACTGCTGTGAGGACAAACAGATCTATATTGGAGTTGGAAAAGAGGGGGAAGTGATGGAGCGCCTAGCGCGAACACTATACAACAAGCTAGATAATAAGAAGAGCAACACAAAAATACACTTCGGCTACTTTGAACAACTAGACCATGGTGACACTCTGCATCTTGCTGTTTACGATGCGTTTGGAAAGCTGTTTTCAGACAAAGCCCCTAAAAACTAGAAACATTTTTCAATTTAAAACTGGTTGCTTTCGTTTCAGGAAATAGAATACAAAACCTGCGGGAGCAACACACCACTTACCTCACCATCAATCAAGTACACAATTACCATAGCGTCAACCTCATTTCAGCGACGTTCTGAAAGAGAGGCGGTGTGACATTTACAGTAAACACCGCCAACACCCTACATTTTCTAAACCTACGTCAAAGCTGCACGACGGAAGTTGTACACAGCCACCTGAGACAGAATAAATAGTGTAAATGTCACTACCAAGCCAGTCAGCATTACTGGCTCGTAGCCCTCAACCAATACAGAAATAAGCCGCGAAGAACCATTAAATAGAAAGTACATCGAGGCAGGAAGTATTAATAACCACTCTTTGCGAAAGGCACCAATTGCCGTAATGATCGCTAAGCTAAGCGTGGGGGCACCGAGAGTACGTAGGTTAGTGAAACCGTAGTTAGTTGTGGCATCAAACCCTGCTGGACCATTAATAACTTCCGGGAAAAGCATGGTCACTAAGCCAGCCGAACCCAATATAAGTACAAATATACCGGAAAGAAATTGTGCGAAACGAATCATATTAAATATTCCATCTGGTTGATTAAATGAACAGAATGAGAACTCAAAGATCCCCTGAAAAATTCCTTATCATTTCTGCGAGACCTCAAGAGGCACTTAGCCCGGATAACAGACCAAAGCAGTGCTACTAATTGACTGTATCAAGTCTCACTATTTTTGATTGCGCAGGGGGCAGAGTGATTAGCATTCAGGCTTCCAGCAAACATGAGCAAGTAATAAAAGTGACTGGTTTATAGTCTTCAGCGGTATCAGCTATAGTTTGCCCCAGGAGGGTTCTAATCAAACCACCAGGACGATAACTAATGCTCGTCGGACTAAACGTAAAACCAACATCACCATTAGCACCAGCAATGAGCATGTATTCATTCTTTAGCCCCTCAATAACAAGAGGGTTTAAATATAACGACATATCGTTAGAAAAGTACGCTGTTAAGACAAGGACTAGATTAACCAGCAAGCCAACACTTTACTTGGAACATCCAGTCAAGGATTTGTACAAATCCGTCAAATCGCCTTTTTACGCATTTGGGAAGGGGCTACTTGATAGTGTTGCTTGAACACCCGGGAGAAGTAACTAAGCTCATCAAAACCACACTCCAAAGCAACTTCAGTCAGGCTAAGATCGCTATTGAGAATCAGCTGCTGTGCTTTCTCCATCCGTTTCGAGGTAATATATTTCGTGGCACTACTGCCATAGACTTGCTTAAATTTACGAGTAAATGTTGACTCGCTCATATGGCATAGAAAAGCTAAATCCGCCAGTTTAAGAGGGGTGTATAAGTGAGCTTGCACCACTTCCTGTAGCTTAGGTTGTTGCCTGATGAACAACTGCCCCAACATCTTCGCGACTCTTCCACTACTATCAATCCTGGGGATAAGCTCTACTAATTCTCGAACTTTTAATACCACCAGTGGCTCACTGAATACTTCTGGCTGCTGGATATAGTCAATTATGCTACGCATATAATTGGAGAGCAGTACGGATTCCTGCAGGCGCTCAGCCGAGGGGGGCTGATTAATGGACTTATTATCCTCCTTAACAGCAGTCCTACTTTCGCCATTATTACCAAAGGCATCAGGCATACCACTTGGGTAGAGTCGCTGTAATAGCTCTGACGTTAGCCGAAAACCGATGAAATTAATTTCATTGTTTAGTCCATCTTCATGCCACTGATTAATAAAATTATCTGTCTTCATTAGCACAGTGGCACCTGGGCTCAAGGTAAGGGTTTCATCACCGCAAACCAGGGTTGAACAGCCACTGATAACGTAAACCAACCTTGCCTCATCAACCAAGCGGTCTTGATAACTTAACGGTGCCCTGAATTTACGCTGACCAATTACCATTTTCCCTTGTATTTTAAATACAACTGATTCTTCACTATCTGGCATAAATTATTATCTTTATCAGGGACCTAGTCATTTGCAATAAAACATGAAGCATATCAACTTTTCAATCAGAGAAAACGACCAATCGGAAGTGATTACCATAGCTTCTCCGGCAGGGGACCAAGTTAAATCCAGGGGCTATAAAGAACATACTCTACAAAGCATCTTCTAAACCTAAGAGACTCAAAAGCCTCTGAAAGGAATAAAACAATTTAAGGAGCCTCTGAACAACTCCGTGATATCTTTGGCATGCAGAGCGGTACAATCAAGGCGCGGCTTCGCAGGAATGTCTAGACCTTTCAAGAAGTTGCTACACCACCGCGTTAACTTCCACCTTATTCCCTACTGGATCAAAAAATACCAATTGCCGTACATTGCGTCCGGGCACATCCATTAGGTGATTGGCGACTCCCAACGCATCCAGACGCTGCTTAACCGGCTCAAGCTCATCTGTACGGAAAGCTATGTGATCCAGGTAGGGTTTCTCAGGCTGGTCACCACTCACCTCACCATCTATTAAATGCAAAATAGCCCTACCATTGCCATAGAGCCAAAATCCATTACGCTTGAAATTTGGCCTCTCACCCTCGGTCAGACCGAGAACCTGGGCATAGAAGTCCCGTACCCGCTTTAGGGTTTCCATAGGAGCAGTAATATTGACGTGGTCGAGTTCCATCTGTTTTCCCTAATTTACAAGGCACATCCTTGTGCCTGATTATCAGCAAGTTATCTGTCTATAACTTACACAATACTCTTGTTCCGCAACTCTTCTACTTGCTCGTCACTTTTACCAAGCAAATCTCGCAATACTTCCTCAGTGTGCTCACCCAATACTGGCGGCGCCTGAGTGTAGTCGAGTGCGGACTCGGAGAAGATTACGGGGTTGCGCACAGTCTTCACCTTTCCAGCTTCCGGATGATCCTGCTCAACCACCATACCCCGAGCCTGCACTTGAGGATCAGCAAAAACCTCCTCCAATGTGTTGATAGGCCCACAGGGAACATGAGCATCACTAAGATGCTGGAGCCACCAAGCGGATTCGTGCTTACGAGTCGCAGCTTCAATCTGCGGCACCAATTCTTCACGGGCCATTACCCGCGCTGAGTTAGTCCCGTAGGCAGGATTTTCTGCCAGTTCTTCTACACCCGCGATTCCGCAGAAGCGTTTAAACTGGTCATCATTACCCACTGCCAACATAAAATAGCCGTCTTTTGAAGGGACCGCCTGATAGGGGACAATATTGGGATGGCCGGTACCCTGTCGCTCAGGGCTTTTACCGGAGGTAAGGTAATTTTGAGCTTGGTTAGCCAACCATGAAACCTGGGTATCCAATAAGGCGAGGTCGATATGCTGGCCAACGCCCGTATGCTGCCGGTAAACAACAGCTGCCAATACAGAAGATACTGCGTACATCCCCGTCATCAGGTCGGCTACTGCCACCCCCACCTTTTGCGGGCCCGCACCCGGTTGCCCTTCCGGCACACCGGTAATACTCATCAGGCCACCCATCCCCTGGATCATCGCATCATAGCCTGCGCGATTTTTGTACGGGCCAGTTTGCCCAAAACCTGTGATCGAGCAGTAGATAACACCAGGATTGATCGCCTTGATGGATTCATAATCCAGGCCGTACTTTTTCAACCCATCTACTTTGTAGTTTTCAAGAAGAATATCGCATCGGGCTGCCATCTCCTTGATCAAGGCCTGGCCATCTTCAGTAGTGATATCTACGGTAACTGATTTTTTTCCGCGATTGGCACTTAGGTAGTAAGCGGCATCAGCAGTGTCATTTCCCTTCTCATCCTTTAGGTAGGGAGGGCCCCAGTGGCGAGTGTCATCCCCTCGCTCCGGGCGCTCTACTTTAATAACCTCAGCCCCAAAATCAGCAAACACCTGCCCAGCCCAGGGTCCGGCGAGAATACGACTTAAATCGAGTACCTTTAAGTGTGCGAGTGGACCTGCCATAACTTCCTCATATCGCTTACTTGCGGGTTAACCGCATATTTTTGCGGCAGCCTAACAGATAATTTGCGCCCGTGCTTTGATTGGCCGGGTTAGGTATTCGTCATATACTTTACTGTGCAATAAAAATAAGGAGGCACAGCATGGCCGCAATAGAAGCGCAAAAATTTGAATCTTTTCGCGAGTTTTATCCATTCTACTTACAGGAACATAGCAACCTCACCTGTCGTCGGCTGCACTTCTTCGGCACCAGTCTGGTGTTCGCGACAATAATTGCGGCTGTAGTAACTTCCAATATGTTGTGGCTAGCAGTTACTCCTGTCGCGGGCTATGGGTTTGCATGGATCGGGCACTTTTTCTTTGAAAACAACCGCCCGGCAACCTTTAAGTATCCGTTCTACAGTTTTATCGGAGACTTTGTTATGTTTAAAGATATGCTGATCGGGCGAATCGAACGCTAAACAAACTATTTTTTAGTGGCCGACAAGCCGTATTTCCGCAATTTGTTGGCCACAGCGGTATGAGAAATACCCAGCTCCTTAGCCAGCTCCCTGGTTGAGGAGTGACCTTTGATAATGTCCGCCAACAACGCCCTCTCCAGCTGCTCCATCATTTCCTTATAGGTAAGTCCACGGCTCCAGTCCCGCCAGGGAAGTTCCGCCTTAACCATTAAATCCGGCACATCCGCACAACTGATCGACGCAGCCCCTCTAATCAAGCATTGACTGGATGCGGCCATTAAATAGTCCCTGAGGCCGTTGAAGTTATCCGGCCAGTCGTGGAGTTTGATCAACTCCATCACCTCGCGATCAAAATTGAGCTCACTTGCCTCTGGAGACTCCTGGCGCATTAAAGTACTGGCATAGCGCGGCAGAGCCGGTCGCATATTTCGCAACGGGGGCAAGGACATCGCTAACGACGAAAAGAGCTGTGCAAGTGGCGGCGCAATAGATTCCCTATCAATAGCGGTGGCCACCAATCTCAGCGATGCCGGCAAATTGCGGAGTTTTCTCAATAAATCAACTTGAGCTTCTGTTTTGAGAGTATGTATATCCTCAAGAATCAAAGTACCCGTTCGACGAAGATGTGAAGGCAGCTGCATAGTGCCGTCACGTGGGATAATTCGATAGCAATCAGCCCTTGAGGCCGACGGGGAGAGGTAATGCACCGCACAGGCAAACGTTGTCTTTCCTGTGCCCCGCTCACCCAGTATCAACAGAGGTGCACTGAGTTCAGATAAGTCCTGTAACTGGAGGCAACTCCTTCGACGCAAATCAAAATCCCACAACACCATCGGTCTTGGCAGCTCAGTGACAAACTCGCTGCTATCCCAAGGCTGTAAACGCAGTACCGCCCCAGCCAGTGAGTCAACCGCTCCGGGATTTCCCTCCAGAGTGATCGGGGACCAGTCCACACGAAAACTCTGCCCCCTTACCACCAGAGGCAGTCCGTAGCGAGGTACTGCAAAATCCCGCAGTAATTCTGCGACCTGCATAAGCGGCAGGAATCTCTGCAGCTGTAGACCTGGCACCTTGTCCAGGCTCACACCGAAAGCCCTTGCGGCTGCCAGATTCGCAGCGACCACCCTGCCCTCGCGATCCACACTAAGAACCGGATCAGTCACATGACTCAGCAAAGTGTCCAACTCGAAATGACGTCGCTCCAGAGGCAATAGAGAGATCCTCCGCACCCGCTTAACTCCAGGAACCTGGTGCAGGGACTTCTCGATAGTCTGGTATTGAGTGGCAAGCATCCCGGGCGCTATCAGATAGACCTTATCTCCACTGTCCCCCCCGAGCTCACCAGAGGTCACATTTATCCGATATTTTCCGAAAATTTGCATTATTTCGTGCAAAATGCCGACACGATTTGCACAAGTAATCTCTACCCGCACAGCGTCACCTGTAAAGAAATATTTACAGAAAGTGTAATTTGAACTCCCCGGAAGGCGCAATAGCTCGCCGCTACCTCTCCCCACCAAGGGCACGCCTGGCTAAAAATAGAGGTCGAAACATAACAACAACAGGTTCAGCGGCAGGTGCTGGGCACTGGGAATCAGCGAGAGCTACCGAGCCGCAGGAGAGACATTCATGAAGAAAGAAGCAAAGAAGGCAAGCAAGTACGTTGCCCGTGAGCCCAATGAAGACGGCTTTATCGAGTATACCGACCTTGAACACCAAACTTGGCAGCGTCTGATTGAACGCCAACTGGATGTCTTACCTGGCCGCGCCTGCGATGAATATATGCACGGCCTGGAGCTGTTGGACCTACCGAAAGACCGCATCCCCCAGCTCGAAGAAATCTCCAGCGTGCTGCGCAGGGAAACTGGCTGGGAAGTCGCCCGGGTTCCCGCCCTTATCGGCTTCGAAACCTTTTTCGGCCTTCTAGCGGATCGCAAATTCCCAGTTGCTACCTTTATACGCACTCCCGAAGAATTTGATTATCTGCAAGAACCAGACATCTTCCACGAGATTTTTGGCCACTGCGCCATGCTCACCAACCCAGCATTTGCAAACTTCACGCAAAAATACGGACAACTGGGCCTTAAAGCCTCACCTAAAGAGCGCGCCTATTTAGCCCGCCTCTATTGGTTTACAGTGGAGTTCGGCCTGCTGAACACCGACGATGGTTTGCGCATTTACGGTGGCGGCATTCTGTCTTCCCCGAAAGAGACACTCTACGCACTGAGTCACCAACCAGAGCGCTACGATTTAGACGCGGTTACCGCACTGCGCACCCCATATCGCATCGATATTGTTCAACCCATTTACTATGTTCTCAACAGCTTGCAACAGCTGCAGGAACTGACAGAAATTGACCTTATGGCCAAGGTCCGCGAGGCCATTGAGCTGGGACTATTCGAACCCCGCTTCCCGCCCAAAGACGCAGCCTGATCTGCATTCAAGATTGGGCGGCCAACTTCCGCCCAATCTTACCTCTACTAAAAAGCTCCCCCAGAAGCGTTGCACATCTAGGGAAATTCCACTACCAGCACTCTCCCCCTGAGCCTATCGTATCTGCAGTAGGTGTGATGGTAGTTCGATGACTTTCATCCAATAGCCCCCACACCCACTCGCCCAAATACCGTTAGGGGTAGCCAGGGAGGCAATGCAATCAGCGCAAGGACACAAAACCCCTACCTTATAGGGAGCGCATAGCACTATGTCCTCACTTGACGCGATTGATAGAAAACTTCTTGCGATTCTGCAATCTGACGTCAGCCTTTCGATCGAGGAGCTGGCGGAGCGTGTGGGCCTGACAAAAACCCCATGCTGGCGCAGGGTGCAGAAACTGGAAAAGAGCGGCATCATTCGACGCAAAGTCGCCTTGCTTAATGCCGAGATTTTAGGACTTCCGGTCTCAGTGTTTGCCCAGGTTAAAACTGACCAGCACACACCGGAGTGGGCCGACAACTTTGCCGAACATATGGCACAGCTGCCAGAGGTAGTGGCTTGCTACCGTATGGCAGGCGACTACGATTACCTGTTGCGAGTGGTAGTTAGCGATATCACGGCCTACGACCGCTTTTACAAGGAGTTAATCCGGCATGTCGGCATCAGCGATATTGTCTCCAACTTTGCCTTGGAACAGATCAAAAGCACTACCGAGTTACCGATTCCATCCGGTGAATAAGGTCTCAGCACAACCACTTGGTAGGCACATAGCTCTTTCAGCTGTTCGCACATCTATGGATAATGGTTAAATCTCGCTCACACACAAGGATGGCCTGTGGCGGACAGCTCCCTTTTCCAATCATTCTTCTTGATCTTTAGTGGCGCAGCAATTGTTGCCTCACTGGCTCTTTTTGGACGACAACCGCTTCTGGTCGCTTACATCGCTCTCGGTGTTTTACTCGGCCCATCCGGCTTTGCAGTAATCGATAACCTGCAACTTCTATCCGATATGTCCAGCGTTGGGATTATCTTCCTGCTCTTCCTGTTGGGGCTGGATATGCAACCTCAAGCGCTGGTAGCTGTATTGCGCAAAGCTACATTTGTGGGAGTTGTAAGCTGTGCGATCTTCCTCGGCCTTGGCTTTGGCATAGGCTTGCTGTTTGGATTTACTACCGTTGAATCCTGGGTAATCGGCATGGCGCTGATGTTCTCTAGCACCATTATCGGTATCAAACTGCTTCCCACGACCGTACTTCACCACAAGCACTTGGGTGAACTTATGGTGGGACTTCTTCTTTTTCAGGACTTTGTGGCAATAGTCTGCCTAATGGTACTGCTGAGTGATAACACCGGCGACGAACAGATCTGGCAATTGGCTCTCTCCTTTGGATCGCTACCACTGCTGATACTTTTTGCTTGGCTAATAGTAAAATATATTTTATTACCACTTTTTACCCGCTTTGACCGCTTTCACGAATACGTATTCTTAATGGCACTTGGATGGTGCATGGGAATGGCAGAGCTGGCGGAAGTTGTTGGCCTTTCAAGAGAGATCGGCGCATTTATTGGTGGTATCACGCTGGCTGCCAGCCGGATTTCACAGTACATCGCCCTCAGCCTTAAACCTCTGCGAGACTTCTTCCTGATCCTGTTCTTTTTCAGCCTCGGAGCGCAATTCAAGCTGGCCATGCTGCCCGAAATTCTACTTCCTGCCCTGGTCACAGCCGCCGCAGTTCTGGTAATAAAACCCATTGTATTTCACTTCCTGCTTGGAAATCGCAGTGAGCACAAAGTGCTCTCGTGGGATATTGGATTTCGACTTGGGCAAATTAGTGAATTTTCCCTGTTAATCGCCCTGCTCGCTTATACACAAAACCTGATTGGCAGCGCAGCATCACATTTAATCCAGGCAACCGCGATCCTTACATTCCTGGTGTCGTCTTACATTGTGGTGATGAACTTTCCCAATCCCATTGCAATCAAGGATGAGTTGCGAAGAGACTAAACCTCTTAGTCTCTTCCTGTAGCGGGATTTAGCAGACCACTGCAATCGACTAACAATGGTGACAGCTTATTAAAGCTTAAACACTCTCTCTGCATTCTTATACAAGAAGAGTTCCGCAACCTCATCCTCCAACTCCAGAAGGTGCATTTCCTTTAAGCACATCTCCGGTGTCAGCATGGGATAATTAGTCCCGAACATCACCTTATTCTTACCGTGAGACTTGATAAATGAAACCAACTCACGGGGGTATCTTTTTGGCTTATAAGCAGAAGTATCTATGTAGACATTGGGAAACTTGGTCGCAAAAGCAATCATTTCATTGTGCCAAGGATACCCAATATGGCCGCAGACAATCTTTAGATCGGGAAAATCGAGAGCAATCCGCTCAATATGGACAGGACGGCCAGAATCAGAGCTACGCAACGGCCCGGTAAGGCCCACTTGCAAACAAACTGGCACCCCCAGCTCAACACAAGCCGCATATAGCGGATAATACAAAGGGTGAGTACAAGGCAACTCCCAGAGCCACTGCACAATGCGCAGCCCTTTAAAGTCATGTTCCAAAACGTACTTGCGCAGGGTTTGCACAGCCTCTACTGGCTTTCGCAAGTCCACTGATGCCAGACCGCAAAACCTGTCAGGATGAGTTAAAGTAAGATCCAGTACTTCATCATTGCTTATCAAGGCTCCGCTCGGCCCATGCCAAGCAGAAATCAATGACTTGGACACATCTGCCATATCCATAGCTGACAGGGTCCACTCAAGGGGCACTTCTTTAAAATCCTGCCCCATCCAACGCTTCAAAGTATCAAAGAAAGGTTCAGCAAGAAAACGCTCTGTAGGATGCTGGGCCCAAACATCAATCACTTTCATGTTAGCAACTCCCTGCTATTGCAAGCCTTCCCTCTATTCTCTGGTAGCACAAGTATTACCAGTGAACAGCTGCACCCTTTTAAAGAAAATTTATTGGCTATTTACTTGAGAGGCATCGCCACACTACTAAAGAAATCTCTCTCCTTAGAAAAGGAAAACGCTAAAGATGTAACTTTGCCCATAACCCTATCACGGTCAACCAAGCCCCAATATCTCGAATCCAAGCTATCGTTGCGATGATCTCCCATGACAAAGTACTTACCTTCAGGGATCTCAATAGTCTTCCCAATATATGGCAATTTCTTATTACCACTAAGCTTGAACTGATGCTCCCTGCCATCAATGACTTCCCTACCCAGGATGTCCGAACCCACCCCACTTTCCAGGTGATACTCAAGCTGAGCTCCATTAACAAACACATTCGCCCCTTCAATACGTAAGCTATCACCAGGGACGCCTATTACACGCTTAACATATAGTTGATCAGTGTGAGGTGGCAAAAAGGTAATAACATCTCCTCTGGAAGGATTCCCCCATTGAGCAACCTGCTTATTGAAGAAAAATAAAGTTGGCCCATAACTCGTCTTATCTACCCACAAAAAGTCACCAGGATGAATAGTAGGCTCCATAGACCCACTTGGTACTGGAGACCAGTCGGCATACGCTGACTTGAAAAAGTACATAAGAAATAGAAACAATATTGCACCGCGGTTGTTTCTTACCGCACTCTTAAAACTATACCTGCTCATTCCCTAAACTCCTTTCCCAGGGTAACGCACCACTTAAAACTGATCACTCAGAAATAACAGAACCTCTGAAAACTAAAAAATCAGCCTTTAGATTTCATTAGGTGGGACATTATTCTTATCAGAACGTTCGAAAAGGATCACCCTATTTGCAGCACATCCGTACCAAAAAAGGGAGCCATAAATATCAAAGGGCACTCGTATTACACGGTGTTTATAAACTCGGATAAAGCTCCAAAATCTTTTCCCTTAGCCAGCGATGAGCTGGATTTGTTGTCTGCGACTTATGCCAGGTGAGCTGAAGTACTACCTTTGGAAATGCCATTGGCAGTTTGAGCATACGTATGGGAAGCTCTTTATAATAGCTTGAAATCATCATTCTTGCTGGTACAACGCCAATTAAATCGGTTGTGCAAACCACATAGGGGAAAGACGAGAGGTGTGGGACTCGTAAACAAATATTACGCTGTAACTTTCTGGGCCTGGCTAGCCTTTCCATTGGAGAGCCCATAGGGTTTCCTCTTAATAGGGATACTTGTGGCAGCGATTGGAATTTTTTTTCACTGATTGTCTCACCCACATTTTTATTATGTTTGCTGACAATAATCACAAGCTCTTCTTCTGCGATAGGCTGGTTAACATAGCTGGGGGAATTGACTGGTAGGTAGTCAATGATTAGGTCTACTTCCCCATTACTCACCATTCTGGCTGTCATTTCTGACTCATCGGGGAGTACAGTAAGCCTTATGCCGGGTGCAAATTCTCGAAGCCATTTGCTGAAGCCGGGGACCATCAGAGTTTCCACCACATCGGGCATAACGATGGAGAATTCCTGCTCTGCTTTCCGGTAATCAAAAGACGTTTGCTGGAAGCCTGAACGGACGGTGTTGAGTGCCTGGTGAATAGAGGGGTGCAGTACCAGTGCGCGTTCAGTCGGGCGCAATCCCCTAGCGGTCCGTATAAAAAGCTCATCTTCATAAGTAGCTCTCAACCGCTTGAGGGCAGCACTGACGGCCGGTTGGCTCATATGCAGTTTTACTGCAGCTCTGGTCAGGTTTCGCTCAATCATAAGTGCTTCAAAAACGGGAAGCAGATTTAAATCCAGTGATCTAAGATGCGTAGACATTATCAACCTGATGAATAATGCATTTAATAATTATTTATTAGACGATACATGATGTCCCTAATTATATTTATCGTCAATAGCATGAAAAACCGTAAATACTATAAAAAGTCAGGTGAAATATGTCGAATATGCATGATACGGCGGCTTTCAGAGAGCAATATAGAGCCTATGCCCATAGCCGCTATAGCGGCTGGTTCCATTTAGGGAGTATTCTACTGATCAGCCTAATCGGTGCTATTTACTGTATTTTTCAGATAAGTGAGCTGAGGGCGCATGAACTGCTAATAATTCCACTGGGAATTCTTGCTTACAACGCTATAGAGTATGCCGCCCATCGCTGGTCTGGGCATAATAAGTTGAGATTTACCAAACTGTTTTACAAGAGGCATACTGGCGATCACCACAGTTTCTTTTCTGCACCTTTGCTGTCTTTTGAATCAACTCGTGATTGGCGTATAGTACTGTTTCCAATCTATCTAACAGCTGTTATCACTTTTTTTCTGGCACCACTTTGTGGTTTTTTTCTATCCTGGATGGCTTCAGGTAATATGGGATATATCACAGCGGCAACCATGATATTAAATCACCTGGCTTATGAGCTAATGCATATCGGCTATCACCAACCCAAGAGTCACTGGTTTCATAAAGTGCCTGTGTTTCGTGAGTTAGCCCATTTACACAGAATTCATCATCACCGTAAACTAATGAAAGTTTATAATTTCAATTTAACTTTTCCGCTATTCGACCTTTTATTAGGCACTTTCTATTGGGAGCCGCAGGATTCCTTTGACGACTTTCACGACTGATAGCTTGTAGATTACTTGTACCTTATTACGCACTAGGCTCTGTCTTTGATCTTGATCTTCTTCCTGTAATCTTACCAGCATTAACTCTCGGATAATTGGCACTGGCGCATTATCAAAATTAGAAACTCCTCATGGAAGGCCTTGAGATCAAACTTTTTCCCAGGACAACGCACCACTAAAACTGATTACTCTATTTACAGCACATCCGCACCAAACAAAAGGGAGCCATAAATACCAAAAGGACAATCGCATTATACAGCGTTGACTTGGCCGGCATTCTTATACCAGCCAAGAAATTCAACAATAAATTCTGAGAAACTAAGAGCTGTGATAATTAAGCATTGAGTTGCTCCTACACTGGACAGAACACCTCACCAAAAGGTGTTCCGCCTTGTAGGCTTATACAGCAATAGAGGGACCATAGAAGCTCGTACCACTATGTATAGGCAACATTCACATCAAAGCGATTGGTAATAAACTCGGAAAGTTGCTTAACTGAACAATTTGACTGCTTGATCGTAAACTCTTCTGCAATTTTTCGCGGATACTTAACCTTCATCCTTTGATCTTTTTCTGAGCTATATTGAAACGTTATTTTCTCTACCTTATCAAGGTCTACAGTCTTCTTTATAAAGACTCCGGTATAAACCGTTAGTGTATTCCCATTAATTTCTGCAAGTGGAAGTAATCGTATCAAAGAAAGGTATATATAAACGATAACACCTAAAGAACCTAAAATCACAAAAGTCCAAAAGGTAAGATCTGACTCACCGCTCTCGGCTGAAGAGCCAAACATGCGCGTAAAGATAAGAGCAACTAGTAATGCAACACCTATAACACCAAGATTGACAGTTAAGATTTTTTTGGCAGACTCACGTGAACTGAGTCCATTTCTATAAATTTTTTCCATACATCCCTCTCAAATCATTCCGTTACTTACTAAAGGCATCCACCAATTATACATGCCCAAAACCGGTATCAGTAGTGGCAGCCACCCCCAAAAAATACCAACAGAACGAATGAAGCTGCCAACCAGCAAAGTAAGGGCTTAAGAGGGAACTTCTATTTCCCGGAGGGTCCTATTAACAGCATCAGTTTTATCCAACAAGGACAACATCTTATAATCAGATACATCCCCTTTCTCCAAGCCCTTCTCTCGAACTTCAAGCGGAGCTGACCGCTTCAAAGGCGCAGGGATATCCAGATATTCAATATCCCGTCTTTGCATAGATTCTAAACAATCAACATCAGGACTAACGCTCTGCTCAATATCAGCAAAGGGATCACTCAGTGGCATTGCCGCAGGAACTGCCGGGCTAGCAAAGCTGATCTTCCTTTGCAGCATTTCAGCCTCTGACTGGATGGATGCTATCCGCTGCTCCATAATTGACTCAAATTGAGAAAACCTTTCTTTTTGATGGGTAATCTCTAACTGTAGGACTTTAATTTCCTTTTTGTGGATCAGATTGGAAATCATCCAGGATAACGCAACCCCGCCACTTAGTAACGCAAAATAAATACCTACAATATATTCCCAGTTATTAACAACACTCTTGCCTATAAATGTTATTAACTCTTCATCTGTCACGTATAGCACTCCATTTCTACACAACTCTTTATCAAGCAAATACAGCTAAGGGCCTTTAGCTCCACTCCCCCCTTGAGAGATTAAGTTTACAGCGGTAGTTGACTCAACCCTGCAGTTCGGCACCTAAATCCATTAGCCATTTACTCTTATCACCTTATCAATATGAGGCCTTGCCGATAAAATTTCTTTTACTAACTTGTATTGGCTCCGCCACTGATCTGATTCTTTAAAAAATACCACTCCCGGCATATGAGCCTCACTCTCGCAAAAATCGGAAGCGTCAACTGAGTCTTCACATTGATGGAGCTTACAAAGGTAGGCAAGAAGTCTCTCAGTTGAAAGCTGCTCAAGTTCCTCTAAGCTAAGCAGCTTAACATATCTAGGCATCATTCATCGCCCCCACACCCGCTCTATTGATCATTCCTTAATCGCTCTCACAAATGATAGAAACAGCAAAGAGGCTCGTCTGACCACGACTTATCTGCTGCTTTTACCTATAGCGATGAAACGCCCTTCATAGGCATAATCTATAACTTCTAATGCTCCAAACTCACCTGAAAGACTCTCACCCTTCAAGTTCCACCTCCAGCCCTCTTTCTGCCAATCATAAATATCTTCATCTTCGCAAGAAATCACTTGATCTTTGATCTGAAGCTTTTGGCAATAACCGGAAGCACTCCATAAGTGATGTTTTGACGGCATCAGATATCTATTTTCTCGTGTAAGCAAAAGAAATGCTCTTACCTCGCCCCTATCCTTTAAAATCAAATACGAGTGCCCCCAATAGCCATCAAAGCCACTATCTATAATTACAAAGCGATTTTCTTTCAGCTCACCTATGTCGAACCTTATCAAATGCTCACCAGCATTGGCAGGCATACTCCACGATTCTATTAGTGGCTTAAAGCTGAAACCAAAACCAACAAGAAGTAGAGATATCACTAAAGCAACTAAAACCCTCTTCCTACACATGGAGGCTCCCTCTCCCAAGAACCAACAACACTACTTACAAAAGGCACGGGAATCATTCGAAGCTTCCCGACCATCTAACCCATCCTTGTTAAACACATAGCAGAACCTGTGCTAGACCTCCCTAGCACGATCAACCCTATCGATTAAATCTACAACAATAGGACTTTTAGAGAAAAAGTTAAGCCTCATTGGGGGAATAAAAGCCAACTCCTTTCCAATATCCCCCTCCGTGCGCACTTGCAAAACAATTCTCTCGGGCGCGTTCATTTGCGCATAGTTGACATTAATAATATCTTTAAGCTGAACTCTTTGCCGCTTACTCCCTTTTTGAAAGAGCAATGATTCTCCCTCATCGTATACTTCATCAGCCAAACTCCACAACAGCTTTTTAAAAAAGAAAAAGCCAAATACAGCCATAAAAATCGGCATGACTAAAAACATAAACGAATCTTTAACTGCACCTCCAGATATAGAGGCAGCCACAAAAAGCACCAAGAAACCAAACCATATACTTGGAAAAATTTTCTTAAAATAGAATGTAGATCCTGATATCTTCTTCATGTTTCCCATATTACTCAACGCGCATTTAACTCTAAACATTATCTTTCGGTGTGGATTACGCCGTCTCCCAGCGAGCACTCACATTCCACTTAACCTCAGACAAGCCCATTTAATATTACAGGAATTTATCGTGATAAACTCTAGCAACCAAACAACTACAAATTCCACAAGGAAGTTATACAAACCTTATCATTATTACGCTTCAATCGATACAGATGATTTATCATTCGCCTCGAAAGTAAAAATAACGTGAGACATACAAGCAAAACAGCAAGTCTCAGAATAAGCTCATCCACCCCTACAACCACGCTCATACCATCGGGAGAAAATTGAAAGATTCCAACAGCTTGGCTAATGCCAAATAAACCTATAGCGGCACGTATAACTCTAATTATAATTATCATCTCACCATCCGATAGCTACCAAACAATATCCAATCAAAAAATAAGATCCCTATCGCAGCCAAACCAATAACTGAACTCTTCTAATAACACCTGCTGAATATCTTCTATCGTTTCAGTTTCATGTAGGCGGTGGTAATATTGTCCCAACTTCTGACTCATATTCATCTTGATTTATCCCGAAGTTGATACCTTCTATATCATTTTCAAACAGTATCCTGGAAATACAATAGTAAAGTTTTTCATACCTGCCCGATATAGTTCGCTTATCTACTCTCATACTTATGCAGTTATTGGCTCTCTGATTCCTGCGCATGCTCACACAAACCACGTCGCACCTGCCATATCTATTTATTTATAATTGTCACCTCAGTGACTATATCGATTAGGGTCTTTTCAGGTCAAAATAACACCCACCGTAGTTAACCCTAAAATGATAAGTCTTGATTTTTTTACCACTCGGTTTTAGCTAGATATAAGCCTCCAAAGGCACCTGGAAAAAATTATCAGCTCCTTCAGGACCTATCCATGCTGAGCCGCTGAAGCGAATAGCTCTCTTACCAGCAATATGTATATCTTCGAACTCAACCCCATCACACCACATGATATCAGGGCAGCATCCTGTTTTTAGCTTCCAAGTAAGTAGAAATTCAAGACTGGTCGCAAAGCGCCAATCATCAAGTGATCTTTCCTTAACCAGCAGCAGACTAAGTCTCCTTGCTGCCAGCCGCTCCATTCGCAGCACTCGTCGCTTAATTCTCAGCTTGCTGGAATAAATATACTTCCAGTACCGATCCTCTCTCGATCCAACTTCTTCCGTCATAAGTCAGGCTTCTATTCGAAGCTAGTTGAAGGGGTAATGGTTAGGCAGGTAGCTAACTCGATAAAAACAATGCTATAAGTCGATATTTATAACATTCAAAAAGTGGGCAGGCGAGGGGTAAGTGATATGAAGGGGCCAGGAGGAAAGCTGGCGATACGATACTCTTCAATCAGCAGGCAGTCCCCTACCCGCTGATCCAAAAAGCCACCCCCAAACAGGAAATGACTCAGCTCTAAAAAGAACGCCCCAAAATCCGCTTGGCGGCATCCATCGCAAAATCCTTATAGTCCGCCTCTACTTGCGCCATCTCCAATTCATACTTGAACTGTTCTTTACGCGGCAGTTCTTTCCAGTCTTTGAGAATTGGGATATGACTGGTTTTCTCTGCGATGGTGTAAAAGGCCACAAACTCTTCACGCACTTTATCTTCCACCTGAAGTGCATCCAAAAGAACGCGAATACGAATCGAAGCTTCGGTAAGCCCGACTCCATCATCCAATAGCGTGCGAGCAATAATCTGAATACTGTCATTTACTCTTTGTCGCTGATCCTCTGCAGCCTGCTCTAGCTCAGCTAGCTGCGCGGCCTGCTTCTTCTGTGCAATCGATAATTTGCGCAGATAGTAGCCAGCTACAATCGCCAGGGAGAAGATAACTAAAGCCGCAACAATCAGCAGCCAAGTAGAAAACACAGTCATTAAATATACACCTTAAGTAACGCCAGCCCGATGCTGGCCGAAATCACAGAGAGCACTGTACTAAGACCAACAATATTGGCCGCCAATTGGCTATTACCACCCATGGTATGAGCCATCACAAAGGCCGATATCGCGCAAGGCGAGCCAGTGATCAGCATTAAATAGCCCAAATAGGTCGGACTCATACCCAGGGCCCAACCAATCAGCACTGAGAGTATTGGTACTCCTAATAACTTGAGCACTGAGGAGGTCAGCGCTGTTGGCGAGCTACGCAGTAGCTGGCCTAGCTTCATACTCGCACCAATGCAAATCAGCCCCATTGGTAAACTTGCAGAGCCCAGTATTTTAACGGTATCAAGCACCATTTGTGGCACTTTGATATCCAGCACCCGGCACAAAATTGCCAGGAATACCCCGATGATTAATGGGTTCTTTGCCAACTCCTTCAGCAACAAGCCCAGGCTGAATTTCTTCTCTTCGTTGTAAAAAACAAAAAGTATTACTGCGAACACATTGAACTGAATCGTCAACGCTGCAACCAGCACTGCCGAGTGAGAAACGCCCGACTCACCAAACGCCTTCTCAACCCAGGCGAGCCCCACAATGGCAACGTTTCCACGAAATGCCCCCTGGATAAACGCACTGCGATCCTTCACAGTAACGGGCCGAGCCATCAGCCAAGATATGGGGATTATCGCGAAGGTACCCAAAATTCCCGCTGTTAAAAGGGGAATCTCTTCTGAGGGTTTTGCATTCGATGAATAAATACTATCGAACAACAGTGCAGGCAGCATCACGTTGAAAACCAGCACCGTTGCGTCGTCGATAAAGGATTTATGCAACATGCCCTGCCTGGTAAGCAAGTATCCACCGATAATCATCAAAAAGATCGGGCCTGTAACTAGCAGAGCAAAGGAAATATTTTCCATAGGGAATTAGTCTTCCGCAGCAACTCCCTCTTCCTGAGGAAGCGCCATTTGTCCTGAATCCTCAGCCCTGTCACGGAGCTGGGCGGATATTTGTTTACGGGTTTTAGCACCAAGCTTACGCAGACTATCAATACGCTTCACCGCATTACCACGCCCTGTCGCCAGTCGCTTGTAGGTCTGCTGGTAGGCGTCATCCGCTTGGCGCAGGCGGTCACCAAGAACATCCAGTGACTCCAGCACCATAGCAAACTGATCGTGCAGCTTGCCGGCTTCGTCGGCGATTTTTTCCGCGTTCTTGTTTTGTTTCTCATAGCGCCAGATATTCTCGACGGTGCGGAGGGTCGCCATCAGGCTGGTGGGGCTCACCAGGACAATTTGCTTCTCATACGCGAAACGGAACAGGTCCGGGTCCGCCTGCATAGCCAACATATACGCAGCTTCAATGGGCACGAAAATAAAGACGAAATCCAGGGTGCGCACACCCTCCAGCTGCTCGTAGGCTTTCTTGTTAAGGCCGGTGATATGGGCGCGCAGGGAATTCACATGCTGTTTCAGGGCTTGGGTGCGCTCCTCATCGGTTTCCGCCGAGCTGTAGCGCTCGTAATCCACCAGGGAGACCTTCGAATCGATAATCAGGTCTTTGTTTTCCGGCAGGCGCACAATCACATCCGGCTGGCGCCTGCGGCCATCACTCGTCAGCGTTACTTGCGTTTCGTATTCGCGACCCTTCTGCAAGCCGGACTCCTCCAGCAAGCGCTCCAGCACCACTTCACCCCAGTTACCCTGAATCTTGCGATCTCCCTTCAGGGCCGAAGTCAGGTTCAGGGCCTCATCGCTGATGCGCTGGGTTTGCTCGCGCAACGCTTTAATCTGCCCCAGCAGGCTGTTGCGCTCAGCATTTTCGCGATCATAGACATGCTCCACCCGCTTGCGGAAATCCCCCAGCTGACGCTCCAGCGGATCAAGACTTTTGCGCAGGCTGTCTTCACTGCGGCGCACGAAGCTTTGCTGCTTCTCTTCAAAAATCCGGTTGGCCAGATTCTCGAACTGCTCACCCATGGCAATACGCATTTGCTCCATCAGCTTGCGCTGCTCCGCCAGGGCCGCCTCCCCTTTTTCTACCAGCACCTGGCTACGGGTGAGCTGCTGCAACTTATCCGCCAACTCGGTACGCAGGGATTCCACCTCAACCCCAAGTTGGGATTCCCGCTCGCGGCTGCTATCAATACGTGCCTGAGCCACCTGCAATGCGGCTTCGCTCTGTAATAAAGCGCGGCGGCTACTGGCTCGCGCCAACCAAAACACCAAGCCCAACAGAAACAAGATGGCAACAGCCGCCATCACCGCATGATCGGCATTCAATTGCAGCGGGAACGCTGGCATAGAGTGGTACTCCCAGACCTGGAAAGAGATGGATAAATCAGGATTTTGCCAGGGGCCTCGCCCGCTGGCCTGCCCGGGATACCACCCAGGCGAAGGCGCCATTCTATCAGCTTGCCCCTGGAAAGTACCCCGCGCCAGCCCGGCCGATAACCTCAGTAACAAGGGATAGGTTTGCGCCCGAGAAGACCCAGCGGGAATTTTTACGGGGTTTTAGGTATTCTTGGAGGATTGGTTTCGATGTTGGTACTCCAGAACGCATGCACAAACACAGCGCCCACCCAGATAGCCCAGCCCCCAGCGCCCTGATCTTTGATTCCGGCGTGGGCGCCGTCAGCATTGCGCGGGAAATCCGCCGCCTGATGCCGGGCCTGACCTTGCACCTGGGTGTGGACAACGGCTTTTACCCCTACGGCAACAAAAGCGAAGAGGAACTGCGCCCGCGGATCGTCCAGCAGGCCCAAGCCATGATGCAGCACTGCGGGGCCGATATTTTAGTGGTGGGCTGCAATACCGCCAGCACCTTGGCCTTGCCCCAGCTGCGCGAATCACTGAAGAAACCCGTAGTGGGCGTTGTGCCCGCGGTGAAACCCGCCGCTGCCGCCAGCCGTTCCCGCACTATTGCCCTGATTGCCACCGAAGGCACCGTCAATCGCCGCTATACCCGCGAGCTGATCGAGCAATTTGCCAACGGCAACCGGGTAATTAATGTGCCCGCACCGGAGTTGGTGCATCTGGCGGAAAGCAAACTGCGCGGCGAAGCCATCACCGCAGAGGATTTGGAGCCGGTATTACACCGCGTATTCCACACCGCCGGTGGCGACCAAGTGGATATTGCCGTATTGGCCTGCACTCACTTTCCCCTGCTGCGGGAAGAACTGGACCAGTTCGCCCCTCGCTCAATCCAGTGGCTGGATTCCGGTGAAGCCATCGCCCGGCGAGTGCGCTGGTGGCTGGAAGAACTCGAGCTGATGCTGCCGGATGCGCCAAACACTGGCCGCCTGATCACCAGCACGGTTGACCTAACCGGCAATATAGAACAGGCCTTCCGCGAGTTCGCCCCTGTTGCCGAACCCCTCGAACCCAACACCTAAGATCGCCAAAATGATGAGAACCGCGCAACAGAGTTGACAGCTCCGTCACAAACCGCGACCGTTCCCCGAATAACAAGCCCTAACCGGTACCCGAATTCATGCTGAAGCCGGCATTTCCCGCTCTCGAAATATTGGCGCAGCTGCCCCCCGGCGGACTGCTGCTCACCCCCAACAACCGTTTGCGCAACCGCTGCCAACAGGTGTTTGCCGCGCAGCAGTCGCCCGGTGCCTGCTGGATGCCGCCGCCGGTGGAATCCCTGCGCAGCTGGCTGGACAAGCTCTGGTTCCAGCTGCAACAGCGCAACTGGCAGCCCGCCTTGCAGCAGGTATTGAATCGCGAGCAGCGGCAATTACTCTGGCAGCGCGCCCTGGATGAATCCCTGGACCGGCAACTGCTCAACAGTCAGCAACTATGCCGGGATGCCGATAGCGCCCTGGCACAGCTACTCCAATGGCAACTGATCTCCGACCTCTCGCAAATAGATGAAGCGCTAACTCCCCTACTGGAACAGTTCGCACTCTCTATGCGCAGCGACGAGCTGCCGCTGTGCGCAATGATCAAAGCCTTTGCCACTGAGCTTCAGGCCCACAGCGCCATCACGCCAGACCAGCGCGATCAATTGATCCTGCTCGCATTCCAAGAAGGCATTCTGGAACCCGTCGCGCAAATTGATACCGCCGGCTTCGCCCAGATTTCGCCCCTCGCCAATGCCCTGATTCACGCCGGTGCAACAGCCGTTAATGAAAGGCCGGGACTTACCCAGCAGAGCGAACTGTCCGTAGCCGCCTGCGCCGATTTAGATGAAGAACTCTATCAGGCGGCCCTTTGGGCCGGGCAAAAGCTCGCCGAAAACCCCGGCCACAGTGTTGGCATAGTGGTGAATAATCTGGGCCAGTGCCGCGCCCAGGTGGAAGCGGTATTTTCCCGCGTGCTCGAACCCCAATACCTGGACCCGCAACAACCGCGCTACACACTGCCGTTTAACTTCTCCGCCGGTACGCCCCTGGCACAGACACCGATCGGCAGCGCCGCCCTGCAATTGCTATCGCTACTGCAAGACGAATGGGATTACCCCCAATTGCAAAACATCCTGTTCAGCCCCTTCTGGGGTGACGACAGTGAAACCTGGCTGCGCAGTGCCCTGTTCCGCCGCCTACAAAAACTGGAACTGCGCCGTATCGACGGCGCAACCCTGCGCTACTGGGCCGAGCGCACCGCAGAAGTCCTCCACTTGGAATCACCGCAACTGCCCCGCCAACTGGAACAAGTGGCCGAACGCGCCCGGCGATGGCAGCGAGCCCCCGCAGAAATTTGGGCCGCGCGTTTTTCCGAAACACTTAGCGCATTAAATTGGCCCGGCAACCGCAACCCGGACAGCCAGGAATACCAGCAGCTGATGCAGTGGGAATCCATCCTGGAAGAGTTCGCCGCACTCAGTGCCTGCGGTGGCAACCTTACTCTCACCCAGGCCCTGCAATTGCTGCGTCAGATTGCCAGCCGCACCCCCTTCCAGGCGGAAACCCGCGATGGCCCCCTGCAAATTCTCGGGGTACTGGAAGCTGGCGGCCTCGCCTTCGATCACCTGCGCCTGGTCGGCTTCGGCCAACAACAATGGCCGCCAGCACCGGCGCCCAATCCGCTGCTGCCAATTCAATGGCAAAAACACTGGAAGATGCCCCGCGCCAGTGCCGAGCGGGAATTGGAACTGGCCCGCGAACTCACCGCCGACCTGCTCAATGCCAGCGGCGATATCGTCGTGAGTTACACCTGCGAAGAAGATGGTGTGCAGCAGGGCCTGAGCAGCTTGTTTGAAAGCCCGCAACAAGCCCAGCACTTTGCCGAAGGCGCCCTGCACAATCACTACAGCCAACTGGCGCAAGCCTGCCAACTGGAAAAAATCGAAGACAAAAAGCTACCGCCACTCACCCCCGCTGAATGCGAAAGGGTGCGCGGTGGTGCCTCGGTGCTCAAGGCCCAGGCCCTGTCCCCGTTAAATGCCCAATTGCGCTTCCGCCTCGGCGCCAGCAATTTTACCCAACCGGATATCGGCCTCGGCCCCGCCGAGCGCGGCAATGTGGTGCACCAGGTGCTAGCGGAATTCTGGCAACAGTGCGGCACCCTCGCACAACTGCAAGCTATGGACGACGAGCAACGCCAAGCGCAAATCGAACGCGCGGTGGAGCGCTCCCTCGTCAGTGTGCGCAAAAAATACAATCACCTGCCGATCGGATTTTGGGCCATGGAAAAGCAGCGCCTGGAGCGCCTGCTGCAACAATGGCTATCCGTGGAACTGGACAGGCCCAATTTCTCCGTAGAAAAAGTCGAATGGGAACAAGCCGTGGAAATCGGCGGGCTGCACTTTAACCTGCGCCTGGACCGATTGGACCAACTCGCCAGCGGCGAACAATTGGTAATCGATTACAAAACTGGCGTCCCCAGTATTCGCGACTGGCTTACCCAGCGTATCCGCGAACCCCAGCTGCCGCTCTACGCCCTCTTCCAACCGGACGCCCACGCCATCGCCTTCGGCCAAGTGCGCAACGGCGACTGCAAATGGAATGGCTGCGGAGATCTGGAGCACCCCATCGCCGGCATAAAAGCCGTGGGCGATACGGAAAAAGAATCCCCCTACGGCACCTGGAGCAATCTGGTGGAGCACTGGCGCTATAGCCTGGAATCCCTCGCCACCGAATATCGCAGTGGTGTAGCCACCCTCGCCTTTGATCGCCCCACCGATAACAACAGTGAACTCTGGCCCCTGAACCGCTGGCCGGAAAGGGAGCAAATAACCGAATGAACGAAGTCGTGACCACTCCCGCCCTGCGCCGCCCCATCGATGCCGACGCCCGTAGCCAAGCCCTGGATATCAGCCGCAGCTTTGCCGTATCTGCCCCGGCGGGCTCCGGTAAAACCGGCTTGCTTACCCAGCGCGTATTAAAGTTGCTCGCCGCCTGCCAGCAGCCGGAAGAAGTGCTGGCCATTACCTTCACCCGCAAAGCCGCCGGTGAAATGCGCGAGCGCCTGATCGACGCCCTGCACAGTGCCCGCGACCAAGCCCGGCCAGACAACCCCCACGATGCCATCACCTGGGATTTGGCCCGCGCCCTACTGGAGCGGGATCACGAACTGGAATGGGAGCTGCTGCAAACACCCCAGCGCCTGCGCATTCAAACCATCGACGGCCTCTGCCGCAGCCTCGCCAGCCAACTGCCGATCGAAAGCGGCCTTGGCGCACCGGGTGAACCTCTGGAGCGCACCCAAATTGCCTTCGAACTGGCGGTAGTAAACCTGCTCAAACACCTCGATGGCGAAACCCCAGACGCAGACCTGCAGCAACTACTGCTCCACCTGGACAACGACCTGGGCCAGCTCAATAAACTGCTGCGTATTTTGCTGGATAAGCGCGAGCAATGGCTCGGCCCACTTTTGAGCGTTAACTTTGACGGCGCCCAGGACTATTTCCATTTTGTTATCGACGAACTGGTGGCAGAAAAGCTGAAAGACCTCACCACAGCCCTCGGCAGCTACGCCGGGGAACTGCTGGAGCTGGCCAGTTATGCAGGCAGCAATTTACAAAAGGAAAACCCCAGCCACGGCCTGTGCCTCTTCGCCGAACAGGACGATTTTCCCAGCACAGACAGCAGCGGCCTACCCGCCTGGCTCGCCCTCGGCAGCCTGCTCCTCACCACCACTGGTGATCTGCGCAAAGGCGGCGGCATCAATAAAAAACTCGGTTTTGGCCTGCCGGATAAAAAAGATCCCGAGCGCCCCATCGCCGAAGAATACAAACAGCGCATGAAAGACCTGCTGGCGGAACTGGCCGGCAACGAACCGCTGCTCTCCGCACTGCGAGAAGTAGGCAAGCTCCCCAGCGGACTGCAACAGAGCCAATGGCAACTGCTGCAAGGGCTCGCCCAGGTACTGCCCAAGTTAGTCGCAGAATTAAAGCTGGTCTTCCAGCAACTGGGCGCCACCGACTATACCGAAGTGGCCCAAGCCGCACTGATCGCACTGGGCGATAGCGATAACCCCACAGACCTGGCCCTAAAACTGGACCTGCAATCCCAGCATATTCTGGTGGACGAGTTCCAGGACACCTCCCACACCCAGCTACAACTGCTGGAAAAACTCACTGCCGGCTGGCAGCAGGGAGACGGCCGCACCTTATTTATTGTCGGCGACGGCATGCAATCCTGTTACGGCTTCCGCAATGCCAACGTGGGTATTTTCCTGGATGCGCGCAAACGCGGTATCGGTGAAGTGCCCCTGGAAGCCCTCGACCTCCAGGTAAATTTCCGCTCCGAAAGCGCAGTGGTGAACTGGGTCAACGAGACTTTCCAAAGGGCCTTTCCGCAAGCGGACAATATCGGGCGCGGCGCCGTGCGCTATCTGCAATCCGAAGCTTTTAAAGGCAGCAAATGGGCCGAGCCCTCGGTGAATTTTTACGGATGCATTGATGACGAAGACCGCAACCGCGAAGCCGCCCAAGCGGTTGAACTGGTGCAGCAATTGCAAGCGCAAGATCCGGAAAGCCGTATCGCCATTCTGGTGCGCAAGAAAAAACATCTGCAAAAAATTCTGCCGGCCCTTAGTACTGCCAATATCGCCTTCCAGGCCCCAGAGCTAGCACCGCTCGCCAGTAAAATGGTGGTGTTGGATTTACTCAGCCTCACCCGCGCCCTGCTCGACCCCAGCGACCGCATCAGCTGGCTGGCCGTACTCCGCGCCCCCTGGTGCGGACTGCAACTGCCAGACCTCTACACCCTGGCCAACTGGGGCAATGGAGATATCACCGTAACCGATACCAGCGCACGCCCACTATTAATGGCCTTGCAGGAAGTAGACGATATCGCCCTGCTCAGCGATGAAGGGCGCACACGCCTGGCCCAAGCGGCCCCCAAACTGCTGCACGCCTGGCAACAGCGCGGCCGCAAACCCCTGCGCACCTGGATTGAAGGCCTCTGGCTGGAACTGGGCGGCCCCGCCACCGTTGCCCAAAAATCCGACCTGAATAATGTGCAGGACTTTCTGCAATTATTAGAAGCCTTCGATACCGGCGGAGCCATTACCGACTGGCAACAGTTCACCCTGGCCCTGGAACAGCTCTACGCCCGCCCCGCCCAGGATGCCAAAGTGCAGGTGATGACCATTCACAAATCCAAAGGGCTGGAGTTCGAACACGTACTGATCCCAGGCCTCGACCAAGGCGGCAAACCCGGCAGCGACCAACTGCTGCGCTGGAGCGAATGGCTCAGCCGCGAAGGCGAAAGCCGCTTCCTGCTCGCCCCCAAAAATGCGCGCGGCGGCCGCGACCCGGTTTTTGAATACCTGAAGCACGACAACAGCGAACGCGAACGCCTTGAAGGCACGCGCCTGTTATATGTAGGCTGCACCCGCGCCATCCGCTCGCTGCATCTTTTGGCCTGTATCAACCGGGATGAAAAAAAGGGCCACCTAAAAGCCCCCGGCAGCGCCGCCCTACTCGCCGGCATCTGGCCCAGTGTTTTGCACCATCAGGAAAGCGACTGGTGCCACTGGCTGGAAGCGGAAGAACCCTTGCTCAACCAGGATGAAGCCAGCAGAGATCACGACTACCTGCTGCGCCTGCCCAACCAATGGCAACCCCAGGCCATGCCCCGGCAGGAATGGCTGGCCCAATACCGTATGCCAGACTACCAACCCAAAACCGAGGAAGAAGACAATATTCCCGAACTGGGCCAGGTAGCCCTGCGCTGGTTAAAACACGCCGGCACCGTAGCCCACGAAACCCTCGCCACCATTGCCGAGAGCAATATCAACGACTGGACACCCAGCAAACTGGAAGCCCAGCGCCCCCTATGGCAACTGCGCCTGAAACAACTGGGGCTATCCGCCACCAGCCTGGACCGCGCCGCCGAGAAAGTGGAGATCGCCGTACGCAACAGCCTCAACTGCTCCACCGGCCGTTGGCTATTGGATGGCTCACTAAGGGAATCTGCCTGCGAGCTTGAACTCCACAGCGGTGGCCGGCAGTTACGACGCTCCATTGTGGACCGCACCTTTATCGATAACGAAGGCACCCGCTGGATTGTCGACTACAAAACGGCTGAGCCCAGTGGTGAGGAAAGCCAGGAAGAATTTATTGCGGCTCAACTGGAGCAGTACCGGAATCAGCTGGAGAATTACCGCAAGCTCTTTTATGCGCGGGGGGAGCGGAATATTCGGTGTGCACTGTATTTTCCGTTAATGCGGAGGTTGGTGGAGTTAGATTAGGATAAAAGGAACGTAGTGACGAGGTATTAATCTATTCGTAAAGAAGGCTTACACATTACTTATAGCCCATATAAACCATTGAGACATCCAATGAAACCTAGTGCTCTATGCACAATAAACGGTATACTGTGTGGGCTAATTTGCTACGATCTCTGCAACACAGCAACAGCCCAGTTTGCATATCTTCATTTATATAAAATGCCATGCTTATCCAATTAAAAATGGATAGCTACGCTCAGCTTAAAGACCCAAGTAGCTCACTTTCTCTTAAGAAGGGTATTACTGGCATTTATTTGCAGTTTCATTAACAGCTCCATGGTTAACTTCTCCTGCTCATCTTTATCACTAGATAAAAGAGCCGAGGCAGTTTCAATTACATCTGGGGTTTCAGCTAATCCCGCTTCCCAACCAACAGCCTCATAAGAAAACCTCAGTAAATTACACAACTCTATTGTATTTTGTCCTTTCTTTGTTTTGGGTGAATAAATACTTCCCATAAATATAGCTATATGATCGCTATAGTCATCAAAATGTGGGTGGACAATTAAAAAATCATCACTAGTTGTTGGGTATGTTTTTCTATTACTATTTACAAGCACATTATGATTACTTTTAGGCCCATTACAGTCCTTACACGCCACACAAAGATTTCTTGGAACAAACATAAACTGAGGGGATTTTTCTCTTGGAACTATATGCTCAGCATCCCAAACAGATGAGTGCTTAACAGGATATTTTTTATTACAATAAACACAAATGTACTTCTGTATTTTTTTATAAAATTCTTTTATTTCATTCTTTATCGAGGACACCTCTTCCCTTGCCCAATAATTTTGGTGATGCAATTCACTTGTATTTTCATATTCTTCTACTAGCTGCGCGCCATCATCTGAATAAACAACAGGGGATTGTATTATAGCCATCTAAGTCCTTTCCTTTACTGCCATTTCTAGACCATCAATTAAGCTGGCAATGGGATCAGCATCATCTACAAGCTCCCTTACTTTCAACAACTTAGAAACCCTGTTGTAAATATCATCCAAGTCATCCAGGTCTTTCTTACCAATCTTGGATATGAGGCTCAAACACTCCCTTGCTAGAAATTCATTTGAAAACCCTGGTGCATCTAACATATATGCCAACTGGTAATCAGCAGATTTATTGTAATGCTCGCTAGCTGAAGCCAGTTCACCAGTTTCCATTTTGAGTATGAAACTATTCTCACCACGCATTTGGGATACTATTTGAGGCGAGTGAGTAGCTATAATAAAGTGGCAACCTTGATAGGTTGAAAAAGTCTTAAGCAAAAGATCAATGTACCTCTCTTGCCACTCCGGGTGCAGGCTAATTTCAGGCTCATCAATACAAATCAATGAATTATTTTCGATTTCAGCGGCCACCCCTAAAATTGTCGAAATAACACACTGCTCACCCGAGCTAGCCTCTCTAATTGAGAATTTTTTGCTATATTCATCCATCGGAGAAAGGATCACGTCTTCCAGTCGCATCAATCCTATTTGCCTTAATAAATAGGTACGCCTAAAAAGCTCTATAGAACCAGAATTGATGATTCCCGAATCAAAATTCATATCAAAAACAACATCTCTCTGCCTCCTAAACTCAGGTACACTACACTTTATAAAATCGATCGCATCCAAAACCTCATCTATAGAACTAACACGATTAATTTCTTCAATTATATTTTTAATTTTAAGCTCAAAATACTTTCTTTTTGGATCAACATAATCTTCTTCCAGAGAGGATTTCTCAATTTCGGAAACCAGTCTGTCAATAGAAATTTCAAATCTATAGGTGATAGTAATGGTAGATCTATACCCGAGAAAACTAAAAACATTCGACAACCTACCTTCTTTCCCTCTGTTATCAGTAATGTTTCTAAATAAAGATCCAGCCACCCTATCAAGGATGGTTGTTGGCCCAGCAGTTAAGGCTGGTCTAAAATTCTTTTCACCGAGGTAAAAATAACGACCGTCCACACCACCTTCACCACTCTGGTGCTTTCTGGGGATTGGGAACTTATCGTGCTGAGTAGATGATACCGCAATTATTTTTCTTGGAAGATCTGAGATCTCACTCGTAAATTCACTATGCCCCATACTTACACTTAGATTACAGCTTTTCATGTTACTTATTATATCTAAGTGGAAGCCATCTAAGGCTTTAATACGTTGATTTCTATAGCTTCGAATCTTATCAACTCTACCATCATAAAAACATGAATTGAGTGAACCGACTATGGCACTTAAGTAACGACTTTTCCCGACGCCATTTTTACCGACTATCACGGTTATGCAGTTTTCTTCACCTCCATTTAAGGAACCTCTGAATAATTCTGAGTCAATTTGGTAATATTCACCTACCCATCAAGACTACGATGAATCATGCACCAAGTCACCTTTGCCGAAGCAGAATATAAGCTAAAGCGCCGTATAACTCGGCGAGAGAAGTTTCTTTCTCAAATGGAAATCCTCATCCCATGGCAGCGACTAGAAGCTCAGATCACTCCTTGTTACCCACAAGGCAAACGTGGCCGACAGCCATATCCATTGAGTGTCATGCTTCGTATTCATTGCATGCAGCTATTTTACAATCTCAGTGATCCCGCTATGGAAGATGCACTGTATGAAATTGAATCCATGCGTAGTTTTGCTGGATTGACTTTGAGTAGCCCAATTCCCGATGAAACAACGATTCTTAACTTTCGCCACTTACTGGAGCTCAATCAGCTAGGTGCAGCTCTTTTTGATGAAATCAACAAACATCTTGCTGAGAATGGCATGGTACTGCGTGAAGGCACGATTGTAGATGCCACTATTATCTCTGCGCCAACTTCAACTAAGAATGAAAAGAAAGAACGTGATCCGGAAATGCATCAAACAAAGAAAGGCAATCAATGGCATTTTGGGATGAAAATGCATATCGGGGTTGATGATGTGCTCGGAGTAATACATAGCATAGATACAACAGCAGCGAATTCGCATGATGTCACAACCACAGAGCGAGTTCTCCACGGGGAGGAGAAAAGAATCTGGGGAGACTCTGGGTACATTGGTGCGGAGAAACGTGAAGAGTTGAAAGAGCGGGAGGCGGATTGGTATATAGCAATGAAGCCGAGCAAGCTAAAAACTCTTCCAGGGCGTGATGCACTCCGTAAAGCGGAAAAGATCAAGGCGCAGATAAGAGCGAAGGTCGAGCACCCCTTCCGCTACATCAAACAGGTATTTGGTTATGACAAGGTCCGCTATCGGGGACTGGTAAAAAATACTGAGAGGCTGTGCTTACTGGCAGGCTTTACCAACTTATTAATAGGGAGAAAATACTTGGCTACCTAGGGGGGGCGCCTGAAATCCGCCTATTGAGGATTTCAGATGAAAAATTAGGGGACTATTACGCGAAAATTACGCGTTTGAGCGTAATAAAGTGAATTTTTCAAGCAGTGTAGCTTAATTCTAGAAAAATGCTTCGTTGATCAGAGGGTCCCTAAGGAAGGTTTGGCAAGGGGAAGATGCCTACCTTCATAAATAGATTTGGTAATCCTAAAACCCAAAACTCACCCCCAATCAACTATTTCTTGGTCCGTTAAATATTTTTCGTTTCAAACCTAGAGAACCCCAAAAATATTCTAACTCTATTACACGAAGCTCACCTGTGAGCAATCCTGGACACCCACTAATTAAAAAGTATAACCCGCCAACCCTATCAACTAAAGCGTTAACCAACTTCAATTACGGGAGCAAAAGGGGCAACCAAGGAAATCAGCTTTCTAACACAGAGGCTCAGAGAAATATAGGCGCGTAAATTTTCTTATTGGAATATATTAAGTTTTATTAAGTGTCACAGCTGAGTAGAATTGATAGATATCAATCAGTATGGAGGGTTGCAATCAAGCAAATTTCTACGGTTGCTGCCCTCTAACAAAGATCTCCAAATTTCTGAAGAGTCCATACTTTCAATAAGAGAACCACAACGTGAATTAAGAGTAGAGAGAAGGCGCTGACCCAAGGTGCTGCAACACCAGGGGCCAGCTAACCAAATTGATAAGAGTCCTATCAAGATGGCTGTATGCATACTACGCTAGAAACCCGCTCGTCTTCAATAAAGTGGAGCACAATCAGCAGCTTGGAGCGCCCGCCCAAGCTCTGGGAGCCTAGCGCCCGCCTTTTCCTATTCTGCGCCCATCGCCCCCGCGCCCCACCCCACTCTCCTATCAAGTATCCCTTACCAAGCTTCCCCACCAAGGAATGCCCACCCACAGTTTGAGTATCGGTAGGAAGAAAACATGTTGATCCTAAAGCGCCGAACAGGCGAAAACCTAAGAATTGGAACGAATGTCTCGATCACAGTGCTGGAAGTGAAGGGAAATCAAGTAAAGATAGGCATCCGCGCCCCCAAATCCCTCCCCGTCCATCGTGAAGAGATCTATGTGCGTATCGAGAGAGAACGAAAAATAAGCAACGGAAGGCGTTGAAGAAAGGTTCTCCAAGGAAGGAGGCTCCACCTCAATAAAGTCGCTATTAATAGCTAGTTATCTTCGAGGTATAGGGCAGTGAACTTACATAGCCCTCTTTACAACTACAAAAATTCACCTCTCCACAGAAAGGTAAAAGTCAACACAAATTCGATCGAACAAGCAGTATAACTAGTTCGCAGAAGACTGTGGTCGTTTTTTAACCTATTCTTCTTCATCACTACGATCTATCAGGTTTTCCGGTGAGCCCAAAGTGCTATCTTTTTCAAGCTCTTCCTTAATATCTTCAGGAAGTGGCTTGAACAACTCTTTTGCCCTCTCTTCGGCTTTCTTTTTTGCCTGTTCGTATCTTTCTTTATCGTTCATAAGTCTCTTACCAGATAATGTGGATTGCCTTTCTTTGAACCAACCAATTTAAACCCACCATGAGACATATAGTACTTTATGATCTTGTCATTCATAGGCTCCATGATGCGAATTTTCTTTGCACCAATTAGATCCCCATAAATTTCATACGCCAATAGAGAAATACTGAACATTTCACCGGCGTATGGACAATTCTTAGGCGCTCTCTCTATAAAATCTAAACGCATTTCGGTGCCCTTGAATGTAGGGCGACCAAGGGACATTGAACATAGAGTATTCCCTAACCAAACTGACATATCGAATGACTTCGGATAGAAAATCTTATAGCTCCGGGAAAACTCCCAATCCCATGAAACCTTTCGTTCAGCGGTATCCTTCCAAGCCTGGAAAGCATTTAAGGTTTTGTGATCTATACCTTCAACATTTAGAACGCCCTTCAGGTTTCCGGGCAGGCTTTCTTTTGCTATATCTCTTGCTTGCGCTCGAAATACATCATACCGTTCTAACGTTTCCTTATGTGACGGTTGCATGTTTCCTCCTTAAATATGCTTACTGAGACTAATGATAATCATTCAGCTTTAGGTAACCAACTCTAGCTGGTCACCAGCACTTTCGTGTTTAAGATCTGAGTTATTAGCAATGCCAAACGGAATATGCACCATAGGTATATCACCAGTATCTGATTTAAGGTGACTTCTTTGGTCATCAAAAAACATGTGAGGTTTAAGCCTGGTTAATATTCTCTCTTTTACCATCCCACCTAAAAAGAACATTTCATTAGCACTTACCCCCCAATCTTCAAGAGTCGTAATGACCCTTTCATGTGCAGGTGCATTTCGGGCAGTTACAATCGCAGTCCTAAGTATACGCTTATAGTTTCGGTCTCTTTCAACCTCTTTATCCTCTAATTCTTGTAGAGAGGATAACTTTTTAAATAAATCTGCCAGCGGCCCCGGTTGATGAGGAATTGCAGACTTTTTTACTTCATATTCATGAAACTCTGGTAAGTCCCCATCTTTGAATATGGCTTCCGCCTCATCATCAGCAATCACACCATCAAAATCGAATGCGATTCTTAACTCATCATCACCATCATCGTTTACAATCTTACTAGGTAATACAACACCAGCAGGGAATCCTGCATCTATTGCATTTTGGACATCCACTTCATTTGCTGAAAGAAAGAGTGATGCATTAAACGCTGGAACATACTCATAAGGAGACTTCCCTTCGACAAAAGCTGCCCTAGAAATATCAAGCTCATAGTGTTTAATAGAGCGGAATACTCTTTTGCCTGTGGTAGCAGAATTCCTCGATAATAAAACCACTTCAACCGGGACCTCATCTCTAAATCGCTGATTTACCTGAAGGAACCGTCGGATAAATGGAAAAGCAACACCTTTTTTAAGAACATTATTCAGATTCGCTTCTTGAAATTCTTTGTAGGCTTTTGGGCCTTGATTTTCGAAAACGGCATTTGATTCTGACAGGTCAAACAATGCACTCGACGATACTGCTATCACAAGCTTACTTTCGATTGGATATGGCATCAACTATCCTTCAGGTTGATTAGGCGTCCTGCGCAGCCACCGCAGAAGCGGTACCATGCAACCATGGACATCCACTAATAAAAGTATAAACCGGCAAGATTCATAATTGAACAGGGAAATAGCGCAGAAAATAAAGATGTATTAAGAAATATAAACCAAACAAATTATTTAAAATAATTTAATTAGCCTGTATTTATCTTTCTATATTCTGTGTGTACTCAACAAATCTGGGCACCCACCAAATAGAGTGGCGAGCACGGCAGCAGAAACCAGATTAGAAAATTGACATTGCTCCTACAAGAATGATTTAAATTCAACAGGTTATAGTGAAGTACCAACTCAGGAAGAATAGCCCCCAGCCTTCCCTATTCTGCACCACTGTGGCCATTCCCTACCCGAAAAGTATTACCTACTAAACTCCCCCAACAAAGGATACCCACCCATGGTATGAATACCACGAGGAAGCAAATAAGTTGACCATAAAGCACTGAGCCGGCGAAAGCCTTTAAGCTGGAACTAATGTCCTATTTGCTGCACTGGAATTGAAAAGCAGTCAAGGAAAGATAGACATGCACGCGTCCAATTCCCTTCCTATCGATTGCGAAGCGACCTATGCGCGCACAAAAAGTGGACATTGAAAAGAGCTGGGGGCAAATTCGCTAAGGAAGGAGGTCCGAACGCAAGCTTTCACTTCCATGAATCATGACTATGGGGGCTGGCATGGCAAGCCAACTTTGAAATAAGTATTATCGTGTCCCCGGAACCGGCTTCCCATATAAGAGACGGGAAGCCCATCACCCTCGGTATAGGTGTAACCCTATTGGATAACAATCACATAAGCTGGTAGTGAAAGGGCTTAGTCTCTTACGACTTCAAAATCAGAATCACTAGTGTATAACACGAATACTCCAATCCAAACCACATGACATCTACTTTTAGGAGTGGATCACCCAGCGTAAGGTTACTAGCTTATAAATTAAGTTCTACAACACGTACTTGCTACGTAATCTTGCGCTCAAGCCTTTCTCGTTTTTCATGCAACTTGGCTTTAGTACTCTGCAGGTCATTACTCTGGATAATAGCTCTCGCAAAGTAAAAACATACACCTACTCCAGTACCAAGCCCACCAAGACAGAGACCATAAATTACACTGCGAAGCAACAAAGGTGGATTTAAAAAATGAACCATTAATAGAAGTACGATTACAATAAAAAGAAGAAAGAAACAAATAAAAATTAGCGTAAGTGAACTTCTCAGCAGCTTAGTATTTCCTTTGCTCAGCTTCTCGACAAACTCTTGATGAGAGTCTATCTCTTCAATCTTCTTTCGGATCTGATCTTCCCTAAAACGAATATATTTGATACACGCTATTCCAGCGAAAAACGAAACTACAAAAGATGTGACAATTACTTCCAGGCTCACAGTTTATCCTTATATATCGCTTTTACATAATGCTATAATCACGCACCTGTTAAGTAAACTACTTTATTACGAAACCTCGTCAACCTCCGGAAGTCTTGCCCTCCCATTTCCTATTCTGAGCCCATCACCCAACGCCACACCCCACTCTTCCTCCAATAATCACTTACCATGCTTCCCAATCAAACAGTATCCATCTACAGCTTTAATATCAGTAGGAAACAACATATTGCCCCTAAAGCACCGAGTTGGAAAACGCCAGGAATTGGAACCAATGTCTCAGTCATGATACTGGTAGCGAAAGGCAATCAAGTAAAGATAGGTATCCACGCCCTCAAATACCTCTCTACTCATCGAGAAGAGATCTATATACGCATCAAAAATGAACAAAAAGTCGACATTTGAAGACGCTTAGGATAGATGATTCAAGAAAAGAGGCCTAAGCTGATTTAAGTTTCTATAAATAGCAAACATAGCTTATCCGGTAAGTGGTACATTTTTTACGGAAAGAATGTACTTGATGTGCTTATTTAGTATTTTTTACTTCGAGCTCTAGCTGTGCTTTTGCCTTTTTTATTAGCTCGAGGCAGTCGATTGATGCTGAGGTAGCCTTGTCACAGTTGAATTGCCAACCCTCCTGGTTCTCTGCGATGTCGATTTTTAAAGTTGCTTTAAAGTAACCCCAATATAGATTAGCTTGGTCCTCTATAGTCAGTAATTTTTCTTTCACGCCGGGAAAGTATAGGGATGAAATCATTAGTACTTCTGATATAAGATCATGTGCTTCGCCGTAATTTTTATCAAAATAGCGAATTTTATCTTCGCCTTCTGCCATATCTACTTTGGCTAAAGATAACTTCAACGAGAGGCTTGACAAGTTGAAGTGAATTTTTTCAGCCAATTTACGTCTGTTTTCATAGTTTGATAACTCTCGATCTATTTTGGATTTTTTCTCGATCAAATATGCTTGAAGCACCCCGCTAAGCAGTGCACCAGACAAGGCCGAGCATGCGGCGATCAATGCGTAAGTTGATTTGATATCCAAATAAACCTCCGAGAATACTTAACAGTTAATTCAACATCACAACTTTATATCACGCTTTTCTATAATTTCAACTCCTGTCAGCCTTGTGACTGAATAATATTAGACACTAGCAGTTCTGGACACCCACCAAATAGAGTGGCGAGCAGGGAAGTAAAAGAGAAATGGGGAAATTGGTATTTGGTCTATAAAAATGATTTGAATTCAACAGGTTATAGTGAAATGTTCCTCTTTGCAAAAGATATTCCTCTAGCCTCTTGGAATGCATATCAAGATAAGCTTCTACGCCGTCTTTAATTCTTCATCTGTCCAATTTCCGCTCAATGTAAAACCCTATGTAAGGTGTAATGTTTGCATCAAATGCGAGGCAGGTGTCATCAGGGCACACTTGTCATCTTCCTTTGACGAAAATCTTTTGTGATATTAGCCCCTTCTGGAATTTTCATTACTATAGATCCACCATCATGGAAAAATGCAACATGATCTTTTGCATGGACGACTAGAATTCCTTTAAAAATTAACTTTCCATCCTTGCTATTAACTGTGTGGCAGTTACCCCAGAAGTCATCATCGCCTATGTGACAGCCACTCTCTAAGTAGTTAGACCTGATGCTTGCACCATAGTCCAAGCCTCTATAATAGGAAGCTGCAGGTATTGCGAACCAAAAAACTGCTATAAAAGCTAGAACATACAAAATTGATAAAATTCCATAGGATGCAAGACCTGCTATACCAACTGCTTTAGTAAAGTCATTATTTTTCCAATGGAGATATGAAATTATTTTCTTGATTTGCAGCCATAAGAATCTTTTAAGTTTTGAATTAGATCTTTTCTTGCTCTTAATTATCCAATAGCACAGACCAATAAAACTACAGAAGGCAATTAATGTGTAAATTATTCTAGGCCAGGAGAATATTAATTTTAAAAAATCCGAACATATAGAACTGACCGCTATCAATAAATATCCAATTGCGTAATAGGCTGAAACATATGCATCTTGAACTGCCAAGGGAAAAACTTCTGTACTTACACCTAATGCAGCAAGCTTACCCTGATAAAAGCTCAGACCAACCAAATACCCTGCAGGCGTTAAAACAGCAAGGTAAGCCAGAAATAGATTAATCTGATTAGCTTTCTTTTCTGAAAGATCTGACAATGATTATTTCTCCTCAGAAACATAATAGTTAATTCAAAATCGGCATCTATGTATTACGCTTTTTTAGCTTTAATACCAACTAGCAAGAACCACTAAAACAAGTAGAGCACAAAGAAACCAACCTTAGCCGGCACATGTGTTCAAAACAAGACATAAAGCCATGCGCTATAATTTTTTAGCTTTCCCACTCTTTATTTTTTGATAAAGACATTATAAAGCCTTGGTTTCAAGTAATATAAAAATTATAGATTTTTAGGGAAGCTTCCGGTGATTGTTAAAGATTTTCGAGCACGAGTGACTCCCACATATATTTTTCGCAAAAGTAAATTACGGTCATATTTATTTCGCAACCCTGTTAAATCAAGAAACACGTGATCATAATCTGAGCCCTGGGAGCTTATTATATTAACAGCATAAGCTGAATTAACTGGAGCCGCAAAACGCTCATAGTCACTAATCTTCTTTCTTATTTCATTAGCGCCTAATTTATTGCCTGATTCCAGTGATTGTTTTAATTCACTTTTGAGATTGCGGTGCACAACAACTGCCTCCTCTACATTAAGAGCGGCAGAGAACTCTACACGCTTATCATCAGTTATTGATCGACAAACATAGTCATTAACCCTAATACCGAGACTTGATTTTTTGGGCTTAGATACAGACTCAACAATTAAATCAGTGTCTTTTGATATAAAACCTTGAGCAGTCTCCATATCGGCTAGCGTAATCAATATTTCATGCTCTTGAAATGCAGAATTAGACCTACTAGGAAGAACCTTTTTCTTCACCCCCCTATTTAGCCCATCAACCTCTGCGTTAGATCCAGAAATTGAAATTATTTTTACTGAATCTCCATTTTTAAAACGCTTAGAGGCCGCGTCTATAAACGATGTAAACGGTAATTTTTCAACACAGCTGAATGATAAAAAATCTGGAAACTTTCCTCCATCGACAGATGCCCTAATACCTTTAGCCAATTGATACAAACCATTTTTTTCTGTAGCATCTTGCCTATAACAGCCTGAAAGTTCAATTTGCGTGAAAGATAAATCAGCAAAAACTGGAGATTCAACATATTTATTATTTTCTATGTATGGTATTTGATAAGGATCACCAACCATAACCAACAAGCAATTCTGGGCATTTGCAACATCTATAATAAACTTGGCTGCCTTTCCATCTTGCATCCCACACTCATCTATAAAAATTACGTGCCCGGCCTGGAATTTTGGTGTTATCTCGCGCCAATTGATATAACCAAATTTGTCGAACCAAAAACCAAACAAACGGCCCGTCGTTGATATTGAAGATTCCGGACATATCCCACTAATGCCATCTCTTAGCTTATTCGTGGCACGACTTGTAAAAGCAGTAACCGATATAGGATGGTTGATAATACAAAGCCTAGCAATTGCTGCTTTTATTACAGCACTCTTACCACTGCCAGCCTCGCCCTTTATAAGTATGTGTTGATTAAAGGACGAGTTTTGAATAGTAGATTCAATTAGCTGAATCGCTAACATTTGGTCTTGATCATATACTATTTGCATAAATTCCCTTTAGATGCATTCTTAATATTTCAGGAGGGGAGTAATACCCTTAACATCCACAAAGTAAAAGTATAAACCGCCAAAACTATTAGCTAAAGCAGCAATTTTGGATGCTCACCAAATAGAGTGACGAGCTGGGTAGCAGAAGCCAGATGAGAAAATTGGCATAGGACTGAAAAATTCTGGACACCCAACAAATAGAGTGGCGAGCAGGGCAGCAGAAGCCCGATTAGAAAAATAGCATTGGTTCTACAAAAATGATTTAAATTCAAGAGGTTACAATGAAAGGTAATTCTGGACACCCACTAAATAGCAAGTATAAACCGCCAAAGCTATTGACTGAAGAGGAGGGTCAAACAAAATAATAGGAGTTAGCTACTTAAAATGGCATAGACACTATGGAGATAAAGTACATTTATCAGCTTGGATCGACTCCCCAAGTTCTGGGAGCCTAGCACCCGACTTTTCCTATTCTGCGCCCACCGCCCCCGCGTCCCACCCCACTCTACCTACAGGCATCACTTACCAAGCCTCCCCACAAAGGAAGGCCCACCCACAGTTTGAGTATCGCTAGGAAAAAAACATGCTGATCCTAAAGCGCCGAACAGGCGAGAACCTAAGAATTGGAACAGGTGTCTCGATTACAGTACTGGGGGTGAAGGGAAATCAAGTAAAGATAGGCATCCACGGCCCAGGTGAGAGATCTATGTCTATATCTAAAGCGAACGAAAATTAGGCTATAGGGGTTGTCCAGGTCAGGCTTCCCAAGGAAGAAGGCCCTACCCCTCTCTGTAGAAGTTAAACTTTATTTGGCAACGAGATACATATCTCCACGCCCTGCTCCAGCCTTTTCTTGAGTAAACTGTACAAAATGTACATGAAGTAAGTTGTTCCAAAAAGGCCCGAAGAGCCGTAGCATACTACTTGTGCTTGTTAGGCACCGGGCTCACCAGAAAGAAGGAAGTACGCTGTGTAGGCTAATCCAGCTACTAACAACCAAAATGAAATACTGACAATCACCACCAGAAACCCATTTGGCTCTCTCCCTTTCTTTGTGAAAGGTTTACAAATTAGATTACCAGGGAAATGGAACATGACCTCGACAATGATTGTAAATATAGTCTCAACAATAAATCGACCGAGAAACCTAAATACACCGCCTATTACTTCTTCCACTAATTCTCTCTCCGAACTCAGGATTTTTGACGCCTAAAGCACTTACAGCAAAATCAAATCGAAGCAACGGTTTTTACACCGTATGCCTTTTCGTTTTAAATGTGAGCTCAATCCGAACCTTCTGAGTCAGAAAATTCGTTGCTACAATTGGATTCTACTAGGGATGAATCACTTCTATTCATAGAAATCACAACAGAATCAATTTCTTTCCTGGCCTCGATTGAGCTAAGACTTACGCCAGATTCTGTACAATATTTATCATACTGCTTTTTATCTGACCACATGTATATTGCGTACATTTGATACTTAGTCAGTTTGGGATAGTGGTTTTGAACACTATTAGCTACCTCAGAGGCTAAATATTTTCTCTTATTCCCCCAATCATTTGATAATTTACGCCTTAAATCCCTTTTGAAGATCCGTATGGCCTTGCGTTTACTTGACAATTTTAAAAACCACACGATCGGGTACCTTTACCGATTAATTCAAAATCTACATCTGTATATCATGCTTCTCTCTAATTCTAAAGATCATATATCCTACAACACAAAAAAATACAGAGAGTCAAGAAACCACCTTTAACTGATAAGTATGTCAAATAAAGATATAGAGCAACCTTTTATATTCTTGTACTTTCTTTGCTCTGTATATTTTTAGAAATACTTTATGAGTCAATGAGTTATTGCTTATCTTCAAGAAATAAGAAAAGCTGTTTTTCAACTCTGATATACAGAACAATGCAAAACCATCTTACTTGCCTATTCTGGGAGAATTAGATAAAAAGTCATTTCTCCCCTGCACCCACCGCCCCCCATAAAAAGTCACTTAGTACCCTGTTAAGGAACACCCTCTCGGATTGAGTATCAGTAGAAAGCAATGAGGTTACCCACAAATAACGAACCGGCAAAAACCTAAAAATTGTTACGGATTCCTCACTCACAGTGTTGAAGTAAATGGAAAATAAGTAAAGATATGCCTTCTACCCCAAACCCCTTGTCATCTATCGAGGAGACATTTACGTGCGCATCAAACATGAACAAAAAGTAGGACTAGAGAGCCCTGCTGTAGTATCTATTTGATAGATGGTACATAACTGTAGGATTTTTTAGAACTTGGGCAAAGTATGGGATATCCCATTCATTGCTTTAAAGGTTGAATCATGCAGAAAACTATTACGATTATTGGTGCCACAGGCCATTTAGGTCGTCAGGTAGCACGAAAACTGGACGCTAAAGGTGTCCAGGTAACTGCGCTCGTAAGGGACGCGGTTAGCGCTCGCACTATCCTCCCAGAGAGTATCCAGCTTGTCGAAGCAGATGTCTCGGATAAAGAGAGCCTGGTGTCTGCACTAGTTGGTACCAAAACACTTTATATCACCCTGAATACCACGTCACTCGACCCGACTTTACCCTTTCATAGTGAGCGTGAAGGTGTGATTAATATCGTGGAGGCTGCAAAGATCAATGGTGTGCAACACATCATGCAGATTGCTGGTATTGATTATCTCCACCCAGAGTTTGCGGACAAGGGGCTTGAGTACAAGACCAATGTAATCCGTAAGCCAGGGATAGAGGCCATTAAAAGTTCGGGCATTGATTTCACCTTCTTCTTCTGCTCGTTCTTCCTGGACTCTTTCCCCACATTTATAGAGAACGGTCAATTTTCTATCATCGGCGATCATGTCCACCCTATCTACTACACCAATACAACAGACCTGGCAGAGATGATCGGTAATGCTATCGGTAATGAGATGGCCTACAACCAGAGTTTTTCAGTTCAGGGTACAGAAGGTATGTCTTTACCAGAGGCGGCCAGAACGTTCGTAGAGGCATATTCTCCGGGAACAGAAATTGCCGTCTATCCTATCGCAGCCATTGCAGAAATGGGACTGCCCGAGGAGCAGGCAGTATTCATGGAACATATGCTGACTTACGTAGAACAGCTAAAGGAGCAACCAGTGAGTCAAAAAACTTGGCAGGTGTTAGGTAAGCCAGATACAACTATCACAGATTTTGCCCGAGATCTGTCAAACGCTTCATAGCCACTGATCCTTGTTCAGTATTGCGTCCTCTGTGCTCAGCCGCTTCATCAAGTCAGTGGCTGCGGGACCCAGTGGACGCTTACTGGACCAGATAATATCTACACCGTGTGACAGCTCTTTCTCCTGCTCAAATACCAGAGGGAGCTGTATCAGTTTTTTCGCCGCTATCCCCTTCGCAACCACGTGTAGTGGCAATACTGCCCAGCCCAAATTGGCGTCGACAAGGTCAAGTGCATCATCGACACGTGACACACTCCACACGTCGGGAGACACCAGCCAGCGAGTTTGGCTGGATATCTCAAACTCCTGCAATAAGATTTGTCGGTATTGTTTCAGGTCTTCCCAGGTTACTTCAGTAAGTTGTGCTATCGGGTGCTCAGCACAGGCGACGCCAGTGAGCTTCAGATGGCCCAGGGCTCTGAAATCGCACCCAGTGGGCACATCCTCTTGCTGCGTGATAATCCCGAGTTGGGCCACATCCCGTTCGACCCAGGTCTGTACATCCTGAACACTTCCCGCTCTGAGCGTAATTTGAACATTTGGATATTTGGTCTCAAACTCTTGAAAGAGTCCACCCAGGTTTTTAATCCGCACATGCTGGGCAATAGCTAACGTCAACCGGGCCTCGACATCCAGAGACAACCCCTGTGCGATCGCCATCAAACGCTCGCGTTGCTCGATAAGATTCCGTGCGCGTTCCAGCAGTGACTCACCAGCGTCCGTCAATCGCGGGTATCGTTGACTACGATCAAATAGATTGACTCCCAAGTCAACCTCCAGATTCGATACCAGTGAGCTGATTACCGACTGTGCCTTTCCACATTTACGTGCAGCCGCTGAGAACGAGCCAGCCTGCTCGGTTGCTACAAATGCTTCCAGTTGCTCAATAGAAACTGCCACGCGCCCAACCTATCTGTTTAAGGTATAGTATCTAACTTATCCCACCTAAAATAACTATATATCATTCAGGCATATTTTCTCAACCAGGGTGAGTATGGCTGATGACTAAATCATTGAAGAATCGTTTATTCCATGCGGTTTCCTACGAGTTTTTTCTGCTGCTGACAGGTGGCTTACTGGTGGTGCCAGTGTTTGATCTGGAGGTACACCAATCGCTAGTACTTGCGGCTGGACTATCACTGTTTGCGCTGGTCTGGAATATGGTTTTCAATCACGCCTTTGACTGGTACTTATTGAATATACGTAAAAACCCGGAGAAGACGTTTATCGTTAGAGCCATGCATGCGTTATTGTTTGAAGGGGGTATGTTGGTACTGACGTTGCCAGTAATCGCCTGGGGCTTTAATCTGACTATCCTAGAAGCATTTATGCTTGAGATAGTCATGGTGATTTATATCGTGATATATACCTATGTATTCAACTATTGGTTCGATAAGCTGCATAGCTCGTTTCAAGTTACTGAACACAAACGTTAAAGGTCTTCTCCACTTTCTATTTTAGATGAAATGCAGGACCAGTTAAGATACACATCGCCGGAATCACCCGATGGGGGCAGAGATACATACTTTTACTATGTGCTTAGCTCAATACCGATACATCTTAAATTTGTTAGCAGTTCTTTATATTGATCGGACTTGGAAGATAAGTATTGTAACTTACGATGCCTTTTAACTTCCCAATTACCAATGACAGAGTCAATTTTTGTACCGGATGCCGATGGTTCATCATCGAAACCAAACTCAAATCCGCAGCTACATATCTGGAAAGAGCCACTACCATCCTCTAAGTAAACAGGAGCCCCCCAACTCAAGGCTACCACATACAGGATAATGCCAACATCCATTAACTCTTTAACAAACTTTCTGGCTATATGCTTATTAATGGTTTTGAAGATGCCTGGGAAAGCATACGTGCCTACTAAAACTAAGCATATCGATTGGATATGACCTCTTTTTAAGTGAAGTGGTTCAGGATTGATCTGACAGTTAACAGAAATTCTGGACACTCACCTAATGTAGCAGGCACAGGACTGATACTTATTCAAACAGATTGATTTAGGACTTGTGATAATTTTAAGTTGAATGGTAAGGCTTCCGAGTTGAGAGCAACTGGATTCTATCACTAACAGTTTTTGGGTTTTATCGACTGGAGTTCCACCCATACGGGGTGAGAGGAATTTTGTGGAGAAGCAATAAAGTACCAACGAAGCTCATCAGTTTTTTCACAGTTAACTTGATTCCCTTTAAAGTAGAGGGTCTGCTCTTTTTTGGTTACAAATGGCTCAATCCACTTTATCTGACCAGTATACTTGCCATCATCCCACTCAATTGTAATAGCCGGCTTATATTCTTTGCCTTGAGTGACGGCCTTGTACAACCCCCTATAGTAGGAGGCTATAAAATCCTGTATTTCGACCTTCCCAAAAACTTGGTTCTTCTCTGGCTTGTGAGTCCATGAAAAAGCATAACTAAAGAAATCCTCTTTTTCTTGTTTATACATACCAGGCAGAAACACAAGCTCTTCAACACCATTCAAGGTGATATCTGAAGCAAATTCGATCGGGAAAGGAATCACTTCAGTCTTTGAACTCTTTGGGAATTCGGAATAAGTATTAAGTCCTTCAGCAAAAAGCAAAGGTGAAAAGAGGAAAGTAATACAAGCCACCAATCGAATTAGAACGCCATCAAGCCTTAGATAATTATCCATTTAATCTTACTTTCCTTTAATTCCATACCGAAGCAAAAACACGCAACCAGTTTTCACCAATTATTTTTTCTACCACTCGATCAGGAATTCCCTTTTGGCTTAGCCTATAGGCAATTAGCTCCATCCGCCGCTCAGAGTTCAGCTCAGGAATAAACGGTGGACGATTTGGTGTTTCTCCGGGCGCGGAGATTCCAGCCGCAATACGACGCTCAACTTCCTTACGGATACTTTCTCGATACTCAGGGCCATCATTGACCGGTACTACGCCTTGGTCACTACCTATGGCAATATGATCTTCACCACATACTTTATAGGCATGCAGTATATGTTCTATCACCACATCGGCCTTTATTTCATGCTCCCCACCCTCCAAAAATGGCATTAAATAGATTCCAACCAAGCCACCGGTGTCTGCAGCAGCTTTTAATTCGGTATCGTCATTATTTCTAGGGTGGTAATAAATTGCGTTGCAGCCAGTATGAGAGATCACAATCGGTCTTTTTGATTGACTGATTGCACTAGACACTGTCTTCTTTCCAGAATGCGAGAGGTCGATCAAAACCTTCTCCGCCTCCATGATCTCTAGGGCTTTCTTGCCAAGGGAAGTTATCCCTGAATCTTCCTTTACGAGACCGCCGCTGCCAAGGATAGAGGGCCCATTGTAGGATACCTGCATTATCTTGACGCCCATTTTGGCGAATTCTGAAATACCTGAAAGTGACTCATCAAACATTTCAGTTGATTGGAAACCCATTATGATACCGAGCTTACTCTCCTGCTTCGCTTTCAGGATATCTGATGCAGAATGAATTAAGCTCAAGTAGTTTGAGTTCTGCTCGATGATAGATTTGGTTTTTTCAACCTTCTTTAAAGTCTCTGTGTAGTCATCACCTGGATAGGGGACTGTCATATTCAAGGCACTAATCCCCGAGTTCTTGAATATTCCCAGGACTTCTTCAGAGACTGGCTCCCTGAGTGAGAATGCTCCGCTGAGGCCATCAATTACAATCGATGAACTGTATGGATTCCACGTTGCTTTACCTGCGTTAACCCCGGAAAAGGCATTTAATATACCCGAGTTAATAGCCAAGTATGAACCAACACTACCTGATACTAGAGATTTAATCAGTGCTCTTCTATTTATATCGTTCATAAGTCCCCTACTCCAGAATTAATCAGCGCTTCGTGAAGCTATACACTCCACCTCAGCTTTGGCATCAAGTGCCAGGCCGCTCGCAGCAAAAGCACTCCTCGCAGGTTTCTTTCCGTTGAAGTACTGGAGGTAGACTTCGTTCGCCGCAGGCCAATCATCAATATCAGCGAGCATCAAAGTACACTTAACCACATCGTCAAAATCCAGGTTTTTGCTTTCGAGAACTTGGCCAATATTCTTCATTGTTTGATGCATCTGAGCTTCCAGACTTTCACCTGCCATGGTTAAAGTTGAAGGATGATTACCGATCTGCCCAGATAACCAAATGGTTCCATTCACTTCACGTGAAGAGGAGAAAGGCAACTGTGGATCGTCGCCAATAAAAATAAAGCGACCGTTCTTAACCACATGAGCTATCGACTGGCTATTTTCGATATTCTTTTCTGGACTTTCTGAAAGTACAACAATATTTGCTTTCTTTCCCTCTTCAATACTACCAACAGAACCTTCTATCCCTATCACTTTCGCAGCATTTATAGTTGCAGCTTGAATTGCCTCAAGAGGTGTCATACCAATTTCATCTACGAGCAGCTTAAGCTCATGATGAATCATCGGTGTAGTGTCATTTTCAAGGTCACTAAATGCATCCGTGCCAGCAGCAATAGTGATGCCGTTTTGATAGGCAAATTGTGTCATTTGTGTACTGAGCTGATCAAGTTTCCTGTACTTTTCGTTTAAGGTATTCCTTCTTTCAAATACTGTAAGCGTCGCATCTAAAATTGTACCGTTCTCTTTCATTGCATCAAAAAGGTCTAAATAGCTATCTTTTTGCAGCATTTTTCCCCAGGTTGAATCATCGAACTCAGCAGTTTTTCTGCGCCACGCCTTGAAGTTATCAACTAGCTGAGCAGACATATCTGAGGCATGTGAAATAGTCTCAACACCAGCATTGACAATATCCAAAGGTTTGGAGGGGCCTATATAAGCATGCGACCAGACTTTCAAACCATGTTTCTTGGCTGCACTCGCGAGTAATGGCACCGTCTCAGCCTCAACATCAGCATATATTTTGATGCCTGTTGCACCAGCACCTATGGCCTGAAGCATTATTGAATCCATATCTGAATTTTGATCTACCGCTCTCATCCATGTTGTGCGGCCTGGAGTACGCCCTTTAGCTGAGGCAATGGTTCTCGGGTCCGAGAAGAAGGATTCTCCACCTATAATGACTGAAAAGTAGATGTCTGGCGAAGCGATGGAGTCGACCTCTGCTTGACGTTTTAAGTAGGCCAATGCTCGTGCATCACCGCCCATATCTCTCACAGATGTGACACCACCACGAAGCAGGTATCGAAGTCGCTCAGTAGTGATAGACAAATTATCCCAGCTATCCGGATCTGTCGCATGGTGGACATGCGCATCTATCAGGCCAGGGATTACAAACTTCCCTTTTAAATCGACAACACTGGCCCGCCTCACCTTGGAGAGCTTTTTCGTTGAAGAAATTCTCTTGATCTTATCGCCTTCGATAAGAATCGACTGGTTTTCATCAACTTTAAGCGCATTAACGTCCACTATATTGGCGTTAATGAGCAAAACTTGCTCTAGCTTTCCATCCTCTGCTGATACAACGCCGCTGGTAGCAATGTGTAGAACCGCCAGAATAAAAATTTGTTTTATTTTCATGTACTTATCTAATGTGAGACCGTGGGACTTTTAATCTACTAGCAAAATTTTGCGTCATTTAGGATGCACTTTAAATGTAATTTAGGTTTATAGTGTATAAACTATTTGTTTATTATGTTTGTCTGTATACTCCAGCTAATGCCCACCGTAAGAAGAGAAGCGGATTAGCCATCAGGGGAGTCAATGAACAAGTTACACGCCCTTGAGGCATACTGTTTAGTGTGCGAAAAGCAAAACTTTGCAGCTACTGCTCGCGAGCTCGGCATTTCAGCAGCAATGGTTGGTAAGTACATTAAGCAGTTAGAAGAGGAGCTGGGCTGCCTATTGGTGATGCGCAATACACGCAAAGTATCCATAACCGAAGCGGGCGAAAATTACTATAAACAGGTTTCACCAATACTAAAAAAACTCCACTCCGTCGACCAGGCGATGTCAGAATACAATCAAGAGCCTAGAGGCAGACTATCGATATCGACCAGTATAGAGCTAGGCAGTCAATATTTTTCAGGATTGATTGCCAATTACCGTAATCTATACCCTCAAGTATTCTTGGATTTTCATCTCAGCAATGACCCACTCGATTTACTCGACAATAAAATTGATCTCGTTTTTAGAATCGCACCAGAATTGCCAGACTCTAGCTATATCGTCCAATCTATCGCAAAAACTAAGCTAGCACTCTGGGCAAGTGACTCTTACATAGAGAAGAATGGGCTCCCTGAAAGCATAGAGTCATTAAAGAAGCATCAATTACTCTTCTTTAACCACAGTATTCGAGGGGATCATTGGCTATTTCAAGACAAAGAAGAAACAAGAAAGATCAAACTTCCCTGGGCCTGGCAATCTAACAATGGGAGGCTATTAAATGAGGCGGCTGCTGAAGGACAAGGAATAATCCAAGCCCCTTTTTACTCTGTCAAATCTTATGTCGACTCTGGCCATCTCACTGAGATTCTACCTAGATTCACAATAAAGCCACTAACTATTTTTGCGCTCTACCCTCATCGCTGCGAACTTTCCCTGAAGGTTAAAACCTTTATCGATATGGCTAAGAGCTATTTTGAGCAAAATCATTCCGAGCAGTTCTGATTCAATGGATGTATTCAAACGTACTTTCTCAAATCTAGGCCCTGGTATTATTTGGGCTGCAAGCAGTATTGGCGTATCTCATATCGTGCAGTCTACTCGCGCTGGTGCAGATTACGCTTTCGCTTTGATTGGTTTTATTTTCCTGGCTCATTTAGTCAAATACCCTTTTTTCAAAATCGGACCAGAGTACGCTGCTGTCACCGGTGAGAGTTTATTGGAAGGCTATAAAAAACACAGTCGACTTGGTTTTTATAGTTATATGGCTCTCACATTTCTAACAATGTTCTTTGTTCAAGCTGCGGTTACGATCGTCACAGCTGCTTTAGCCCTCAATTTATTTGGCGATATCTTAAATGTTTCAGAGTGGTCTGCCATCATTTTGGTCATTACATGTGCAATATTGATTGCTGGCCAATTTAAATGGCTGAATGAAAGCTTAAAGTGGATGGTCCTCATTCTGGCAATTGCCAGCTTGATCACTCTCATTGCCGCAATAAGTCAATATGGGCTTCTTCCCTCTAAATCCTATTTAACAGCTGATATAGCACCAGCTGTGAGCATCGCATTTGTTGTCGCCTTAGTCGGCTGGATGCCAACTTCAATTGAAGTTTCTGTTTGGCACTCTATTTGGTCGGAGCGAAGGATAAAGGAGAGACCGGATAGAGGCTTTGCCAAGAAATCTCTCGTATTTGACTTTAAGGTTGGTTATTTCACCAGCTTGATTCTAGCTATTGTATTTGTATGGCTAGGCGCATTAGTAATGTTTGGGAAAGATATTGAACTATCTCAATCTGCAGGCATATTTGCTGGTCAGCTAATCAATATTTATACCGAATCTCTAGGTGACTGGAGCCATTTAACAATCAGTATTATCTGCTTTATTGCGCTTTTCTCAACTACCTTTGCAGTCTCCGATGGGTTTCCTCAAGTTTGGCGAAGTGCCTTGAGGTCATCGAGTAGTATTAAGATTCCCGAAAATAGAGTCTACGTATCCACTCTTATTATACTAAGCCTCATAAGCTGGTTTATTATTTCCCTATTTGCCAACCAGCTAAAGGACTTAATCGACTTTGTAACTACTCTATCTTTCGTTTGTGCTCCAATCTTTGCTTTACTCAATATTCTTGTTATGAACGGGAAGTGGGTACCAAAAGAGCATCACTTAAAGGGATGGTACTTAGTTTATACCTATGCCTGCCTGTGCCTAATGATAGGTTTTAGCTTTTACTTTATTTATTGGCGTTTCTTGAGTAACTAACTATTCCTTTGCAAAATCAGCTGACTTGAAAAGTCTATAAATAATATTGTAACCGCCAGTTTAATGTAGAGAAACCCAATCAAGCTTGGTGTGGCGATATTACCTATATCTGGGCTGGCTCAAGCTGGTGTTACCTAACTACCGTTATACATGCTCGCCGTATCGTTGGATGGGCTCTCTCAGGTCACCCAGATACGGCATTAACTACAAAAGCACTGGAAATGGCCTGGGAGCAGCGAGGAAAGCCCCATGGAGTTATGTTCCACTCGGATCAAGACTGTCAGTATACCAGTCATCAGTTCCGCCTACTGCTGTAGCGCTACCGAATGACCCAGGGCACGAGTCGACGTGGAAATTGTTGGGATAATGCACCAATGGAAAGACTGTTTCGGAGTCTGAAAAGTGAATGGATACTCCCTCTCGGTTACAACTCTATCACAGAAGCGAGCCGAGACATCAGCCATTACTTGATGATTTACTACAACTGAGAGAGTCCCCATCAATACAATGACATATTACCGCCTGCAAAAGCGGAAGAAAAACTTAACTTACTGTCCGGCAATAGTTGACCACTACACTGATCGTTAAAAATCAGGAGAGTAGAAAAAAGTTGACTGGCATTTTAGGGGGGTGCTTGATGGCTTACAGGCCATTCTAAGTACATTTGAAGAGATTTTCTTAAGTCGATTATATTCTGCTTTTATTGAGGCCACCCGGTCAAAGCAACAAGATTTTATGGTCTGTAAAGTTGGTGCCAGAGTGGAATTTTTATAAAACCGATTTTTGATCAAATAACAATCAACTATTTCATGTTCAAGTGTAATTATATGTAATTGGGCCCCTATGATTCCTATGAAACACATCCCAATTAACAAGCTCAGCCTTTAGTGAAATAAAAGCAGAATAGCTACCTACACTCCCCCTCAACCTATAACCTCTGAAAAATCACTTTGACAGAAAGCACTTCTTAAAAGTACCAATGAAAGCTAAATATTCATCCCAACTTTCCCGAAGCCACAAAAGGTTTTTCAATTTGATCGAAAGATATCCTTGAAGCAACATCTATCTTCTCCCCAAGAGGATAGCTATTATGCAAGCGTCTTGGCTGAATACGTTTATCAAGAAAACTTGAAACCTCCTCCCTTGTAGCACGATGACTCTCATCCCTGCTTTTACCAGGCTCTAGGTATTCAACGTCACTCCACATTTGCATTACATGTTTAGCCTCTTCAAGCTGCTGCGCTGTACACTGCACAATTGGTTTTCTATATCTCGACAACTCACTTTGAACCTCTTCATAACGACAAGATAGACCAGGAGAAAACTCAAACATCATGGAATCCATTATACGCTGTATAAACCCAATATAATTATCCCAAGGTGTTCTTTGATTTAGGCGATATGCATTTCCAGCATTCGAGCCCGCACGACTTATAATAAATCGGCAACAAAGAAAAACTTTATCACTGACAGCCAAATTCCAACTCACCTTATCTACACCATCTGCGAGTGGCTGACTCTCAAAATAGAACCAGATTTTGCCCTTTTGATTCACCCACTGACAGTTAAGGGGGGATAGATAATCCGGCCATTTATATTGTGTTAAATCAAAACGATCACTTTTAATCCCTTCATGCATTTTTTGCAGATCCGTAAGGCAACATCTACGATAAACCTCACGAACTAAAACCTCATCATTAAAGAGGCTTTCATTAACAGGAAGATCATCAATATAATTAAGGTTTATAAAGAAATTTATATGCCCCCCATAACTTTGAAGCAAAGGCACCCCTTTAAAACCCCAGCGAGTAGAAAACAAGTTTAAAACTTTGATAGCATTAAACTGTGCTTTATTTTTAATACTAACCCCAGATTGGTATTCAAGAGGATGGTAGGACTGCACATCCTCTATATCAAAGCTATCCGGCTCAGTTTCCCACTGCTGAATTGAGGAGAATGGATCAAAAGCAGGGGGCACCATAAAAGAAAGCTTAGATCCGGAAAGCCTTTTCTCAACCCTTCTCGCATTACGGAAGCTCGGCCCACGAGGAAAAACATCTTTCAAAAAATTCATATGAAACTAATCTTCAAGGCAAGATATTGCAATAATAGAGCAGCCCATCTGCGGAGTATTTCCCCGCAGAACACAACTTGGAACCTAAAGAAGTGTTATGATGGTCTAAATAACTATTTAATTTATCACCCTTGATAAATTAAAGGTTGACGAATATGCTCTGCGGGAATCCTTGATACAACTTCTATTTTTTCCCCCAAAGGATAGCTATTATGTAAAGGCCTGGGCTGAATACGCTTATCCATAAAACTAGAAACTTCATCAGCAGAGGCTTTATTATCATCACCGATTCCATTTCCAGAAGCTACGTATCCAGAACCACTCCACATTCTCATTACATACTTTGCATCATTAACCTGCTGGGATGTAAAAGACAAGATGGGCTTATCTTTAGCTCCGGGTTGCTCCTGAACTAGGCTAAGGCGATCAGATAAACCAGAAGTAAGATCTAAACTTATAGAATCTACAATGTGCTGCGCAAAGCCAACATAATTATCCAATGATGTGCATTGAGCAACTCGATATGCATTACCAGTATTAGAGGGTGCGCGAGTAATATTGAATCTAAAGCTCAAGTAATGTTTATCTGTTAATGCAACATGCCAACTGATTCTATCAAATCTATCCCTCAAAGGCTGACTCTCAAAGTACAACCAACTCTTATTAGCCTGCTTTATCCATTGGCAATTAACTGGTCCCAAGTAGCTGGGCCACCGATATTGAGTCAAATCAAACGGGTCACTTTTCAAACCCGGGTCAAAATTATGAAGATCTCCCAATTCATATCGGCGATAAACTTCTTTTGCTAGCACTCTTGTATCAAATACACTCTCATTAACAGGAAGATCTTCTACTGAAGTAACAGCGACAATCAGCCTAATATCGCCACCATACCCCCCTATAATGGGCACCCCCTTAAATCCCCAACAGCTTGAGAATAGTTTTAGATATGTAATATCGGGAAATTTTATTTTTTCGTTAAGGTTCTTACTCGAACGGTATGAAATCGGGCAAAAATTCTCAGCTTCAAAAATATCAAATTCGTCAGGTTCTACTTCCCATTTTTGAATAGAGGAAAATGGGTCTGCAGAAGGAGGTACCATAAAAGAAAGCTTAGACCCGGAAAGCCTTTTCTCAACCCTTCTCGCATTACGGAAGCTCGGCCCACGAGGAAAAACATCTTTCAAAAAATTCATATGAAACTAATCTTCAAGGAAATACGATCAAGGCAAGATATTGCAATAATAGAGTAGCTCATCTGCGGAGTATTACCCCGCAGAATACAACTTGGAACCTAAAGAAGTATTATAATGGCCTACAAAAGCTATTTAATTTATCATCCTTGATAAATTAAAGGTTGACTAAGATACTCCGTGGAAATTCTTGACACAATTTCTATTTTATCCCCCAAAGGGTAGCTATTGTGTAAGGGCCTTGGCTGAATACGTTTATTGATAAAACTAGAAACTTCGTCAGTAGAAGCTCTATTATCATCATCCCTTCCTTTGCCATGAGCTATATATCCAGAACTACTCCACATTCTCATCACATACTTTGCATCGTTTACTTGCTTGGAAGTAAAAGACAAAATCGGCTTACTATTAGCCTCAGGATGCTCCAGAATTTTAACAAGACGACCAGACAAATCAGAGGTGAGATGTAAATCTAAAGAATCTACAATACGCTGCACAAACCCAATGTAATTTTCCCACGAAACACGCTCACTTACTCGATATGCATTACCGGCATTCGAAGCAGAGCGAGTAATATTAAACCTAAAACTTAAAAAATGCTTATCTGTAAGTGCAGTATGCCAGCTAACTTTATCAAGCTTATTTCGCAGAGGCTGACTTTCAAAGTACAACCAACTCTTGTTCGCCTGCTCTACCCACTGGCAATTAATGGGCCCCAAATAACTAGGCCAGCGATACTCGGTTAAATCAAATGGGTCGCTTTTTAAACCTGGATCAAAGTTATGAAGGTCTCCCAATTCATATCGGCGATACACTTCTTTTGCCAGTACTCTTGTATCAAATAAACTTTCATTGACTGGAAGATCCTCTATTGAAGTAACAGTAACTACCAGCCCAACTTTGCCCGCATACCCCCCTATAATGGGCACCCCCTTAAAACCCCAACAGCTTGAGAATAGTCTTAGATACCTAATAGCTGGGAATTCAATTTTTTCATCCAAATCCTTCCCCGAACAATATGAAATTGGGCGAAAATTCTCAGCCTCTAAAACATCAAATTCGTCAGGCTCTACCTCCCACTTTTGAATAGAGGAAAATGGATCTGCTGGAGGAGGCACCATAAAAGAAAGCTTAGAGCCGGATAGAGTTTTCTCTATCCTTCTCGCACTACGAAAGTTTGGCCCACGAGGAAAAACATCTTTCGAAAAATCCATATGGAAATAATCTTAAAAGTAATCTGATCTAGGCAAGATATCGCAAGAATAGAGAAGCTCATCTGCGGAGTGTTACCCCGCAGAAAACAACCTGGAGCCTAAAGTAGTGTTTTAATGGCCTATAAAAGCTATTTAATTCATCATCCTTGATAAATTAAGGGTTGGCTGAGATGCTCCGTGGGAATTCTGGACACAACCTCTATTTTATCCCCCAAAGGATAGCTATTATGTAAAGGTCTATGCTGAATACGCTTGTCGATAAAACTAGAAACCTCACCAATAGAAGCTCTATGATCCTCATCCACCCCTTTACCTGGAGCTGTATATCCAGAATCACTCCACATTCTCATCACATACTTTGCGTCTTTAACTTGCTTGGAAGTAAAGGATAAAATCTGCTTATCTTTAGCTCCTGGCTGCTTCTGAACTTGAAAAAGGCGTTCAGATAAATCAGAAGTGAGACGTAAATCTAAAGAGTTCACAATGCGTTGTGCAAAACTAATGTAGTTTCCCCACGAAGTACGTTGGCTTGCTCGGTAAGCATTAGCTGTATGCGAAGGTGCACGTGTAATAGTAAAGCTAAAGCTTAAAAAAAGTCTATCTGCCAATGCCGTATGCCAGCTAATCTTATCAGGCTTATTACGAAGAGGTTGACTTTCAAAGTAGAGCCAACTCTTATCAGCCTGTTTTACCCATTGGCAATTAATAGGTCCCAAATAGTTAGGCCAGCGATACTGGGTTAAATCAAATGGATCGTCTTTCAATCCTGAGTGAAAATCATGAAGATCTTCTAACTCATAACTGCGATAAACTTCTTTTGCTAACACCCTTGTATCAAATAAACTTTCATTAACAGGGAGATCTTCTATAGAAGTAACTGCGGCAATCAGCCTAATGTCACCACCATACCCCCCTATAATGGGCATCCCCTTAAACCCCCAACAACTTGAGAACACTCTTAGATACGTAATATCTGGAAATTTGATTTTATCGTCCAAATTATCACTCGAACGGTAAGAAATTGGGCAAAAATTATTAGCCTCAAAAATATCAAACTCCTCTGGTTCTGCCTCCCATTTTTGAGCAGAGGGAAATGGGTCCGCTGGAGGAGGGACCATAAAGGTAAGTTTAGAGCCGGATAAGTTTTTCTCAATTCTTCTTGCTCGACGAAAACTGGGAGCTCGCGGAAAAGCGTCCTTTAGCAATTTCATAATATTACCTATTTTCTTAGACGAGTTCGCTGAACCAACTGCTTGAATGGATCTGTTGGACTACTATGGTAACCCTCGTTTAAACTAGGAATACTTGCTAAACTTGTTTCAGCTGCAACCTGTACACCCTTTACAGTCATTACCCCAAGAAGTAATTTAGCTGTACTGAATGAAATACCCATAGCTGTAGCAGCCGTTGCCATTCCGTAAATAGAAAATCCTCCCATTGCCACTTTTTTAGCCCCTTTGATAAACTTCAAAGTGTGATATCCAGTATCAATTAGTTTATTGATACGATCTTCCTTCGATGTATACTTTATAAATGTATTCACTGACATCACAGGTTTTGCTGTACCAATAACCGATCCGCCAGCCAATTGTGCAATACCCGGAGTGGCCTTGTACCATGTCGAATCATTAGTATTCATTCCAATTTTACGTCGTGCGTCATCTGCCAAATAGTGACTGGATGTAGCATCACTCAAAAATATTGTTTGCTTGCCATCAAGATTTATTTGTCGTAGCGCAAGTTGTTCCATTGCCTTTGTTAGAACTTTTGAACCACCCCGATGGCTAGTCCACTCTACATATAACCCTTTATCATGGGCTTCTTTCATGTATCCAGCAAGAATCCTTGCAGCCTCCATATCCTCTCTAGTGGAACTTCTTCCTAAATTTCTCACACATCGCCAGCCTGATTTAAGAGCTCCATGCTGAGGAACGTAAAAGAGGGTATATCCATTCCCTTTCAATTTTTCAAGCGCCCCTTCATCCCCTCGGGTTATATGCGAAGGCATCATATTTGCCGCATGAGCCAAGTTTTCACAATATCCATTTATACCGATTTTTAACCGTGAATCTTCCTTGCCCGTCATAGCCCCATTTGTACGTAAAAACATAGCTGGTCGTTCTTTTGGCGACCATTTACTTTCACTACGCTCAGATTCCCACTCAACTTCCCAAAGGGCAGCTCGTTGTTCCTTTTGCGCTTCCCGTCCTAATAACCGAATATCAAGAATCACAACATCAGTCTGCGGCCCACCATAGTAATTGATTAACTCATATTCAATCTCAAAACCATCTCCAACAATACAGCGGCGAGTTGCACTGCCATTCTTCAAATATGAGTTAACCGGTGCAGCCCCGCCTCTCAACCCGTTCACAGCATTAGTCAACGCTAATGCGTGATACCCCTCACTACTAGGAATACGACTGAGTTCCTGAAACCCTTCCAGCATATGATGGAGCTGGTCATTAGCCACTATCGAACGACCAGAACCAGATTGACCAAAGGTTTTAAGTCCCAAGCTCGTAGCTGATGAAGGTAAAGAGTTCATTGATCATCCTTATTCAGTAGGCGCAGTTTCTCCTGTGAAGTCAGTCACATAAAGATATTCTGCATGGTAATTTGCGCCTCAATTTACCAGTGAGACCATTCTAAGTACATTTTGAGAGAGATCACTAAAAATCGATTATATTTTGCCATTAAGTAGACCGTCTGGTCAGAGCGGCAAGATTTTGCGGGCTGTAAAATTGGTGCCAGAGTGGAATTTTACTTAAACTGCTTTTTGGTCAAAAAACCAACAGCTGTCTACTGCCGAAGTGTAATCATATGTAATCGGTTTCCTGCTATTTCTGAGAAGCACTTCCCACTGCGAGAAGTCCCTTAGCCACAAACGAGAGATTTGTACCAAATCAATAACACAAGACAACCACATTGTTCAACTGTACCTTTTCCGTAAATTCTGTCAGCAATACTGGACACACACCAAATAAGTATAACCTGCCCAAAATAAGTGGTTGAATCGAAGCGTTAAATGAATAAAGGGAGCCAATTTTACTAATTAAATGAACGTCACAAATTAAAGGTGCATTCAACAGCTTGGAGTGATGCCCTAAATTCTAGGAGGCCAGCACCCGCCTTTCCTTACTCTGGGCCCAACACCACTCGCCACCGAACTTCCCCTTCAAGGAATACCTATCTTCGGCTTGAGTGTCAGTAAAAAACAGATAGGTTAACCCTAGAGCACCGGCCCATAACAATTCTGCGGTAATTATGCCACGCACAAAAATTGAGCCGTGAGCCCAGCTTAATTATCAGTAAGCAGGTTGAATATTGAGCACAAAACCGGCAAAAGGCTGGGGATCGGTACGAATATCTTAATCACAGTGCTGAAAATGAACGGCAATCAAGTAAAGATAGGCATCTGCGTCCCCAGGTCCCCCCATCTCCACTGCGAAGTGACCAACGTGCGCATCAGGAGAGAAGAAAAGTAGCCAGTTCAAGGGGATACTAATTGGTTCTATAACGAAGGAATGTGGCCCATACGCTCGGTGCGAGCTTAACTTAATTAGATGTTAGATTTTAATTACCCCAATAGGGCCCTGTATAGCGATCGATTAAGAGTGGCGAACGGACAAAAACGGGGCTTCCTGGTCATACTTTTTATAAAACTCCATGACAAAATCAACGGCTTTCCTGAAACTATTTTCTTCTATTATTTACTACGTTTTCAATATTCAAAAATCACGCCTGATACTTTTATCGTATGGATAATTTGCATAACCCATTGTTTCGTTGATGATACTCTTAACAACCTCTTCAGAAATTACCATCTTTTTCCCTACAATTATAGGGCCTACTTAAGATGCCTCGCCAAACATAATTTTTGGAACATTTGCTAGGCATGGGCTAATCAGCACCATCGTAAATATCAAGTGAAAGCACTATCCCACAACTACCAAGTTCCAACAGTGTTTTAGGGGAAACATTCATACCCTCATTGCCCTTATCCATAAATATGCCACAGAAAAGGTCAATACTATGTTTTTGTGAGAGGTCCTCCCAAATGGAAATATTATCTGTCAAACGATCAAGAATTTACTTCACTTGTCCATCTAAGCCTTCAGGTTTGCATTCCTTTGCTGCCAAAGATCAGTGCCCACTTTTACACACATATTCTCTACCACTTCTTTTTACAACTTTTAAGTTACCTTTGGAGTACATAGTTGTACCCTCACACCCCAATATCACTGAAATCACTTGTGGTTGCAATTTATCTCCAATCAATCTCAACGTAGCTTTAGACCGACTTACCTGTGCCATTGCTATAAACACCCAAAGCTTTAATAAACGGCAGCCGGAACACAAATAGACTGCCCGAAAGGAATCTCAATTTTTTCCAGGAACGAGTCTAAGTGAACTTAATATCACAAGCTACTAATAATTCAACAAAAGTAAAATCAAGAAAGCAATAAATATAGGAAAGAATAGCAAACCAAAAATTGCCGAACGCCTGAAATTTGCTATCCTTTGCTCATCCATTGCTTCAATTTCTTCGCTGCTGAAATCAGTACCGCAAATATGGCAATCAAATCTACGCTCCTCGTGTGCAGCTCCACAGTGAGGGCAATTCGTAGTCCGTTTTTCATACAGCCATTGGACTTGATCCAGTAAATGAAACATAAGCTGAATCCCAGTATTTAAACACTATAAGTGATAGCAGTTTGTTCAATAGCACAAGCTAAATATCACACTTTCCCATAACTTAAAAGTTAGTCAGCCCGATGACTCACAGAAGTTAGCAAATAGAGGGGTTCCCAAGTCTCTTGCAGCTTGGCATTTGCTTTTTCCTATTCTGAGACCCCGTACCCCATTCCTCCATCAAACTTAACTTATCAGTCTTTCCCATTCAGGAATACTCACCTACGCTCAAATTTCAATAGGAAACAAATAGCTTGATCCCAAAGAGCACTACCGGCGCACGTCTAACAGTTTGAGAGCATGCCTCAGTCAAGACAATAGAGATGAAAAGAAGTCACGTTAGGCATTGGCATCTCCAACCCCCTCCGTGTCCAAAGAAAAGAGATCTATGTTCATATCAGAATCGACCAAATATTAGACAATTGGACGTTAAAGGCAAGTTCCCCAAGAAAGGAGGCCCTACCCCCCCCTCTGGTGAAATTAAACTTTGCTTGGTAACAAGATACGATTATCTGTACAAAAACTGCACAGCCTTGTCAGTCATGCATTAATGCTTACTCAGGCATTACTTTTGTATAAACCTGGAGCATCGATTGAACTAGGTTTGATGTTAATTCCTTTGATTAATAACCATAGCCCAAATGTGATTTCAAAAAACGCGCCTGGAAGCATGAAGTGTTTCAGTATTTGGGGCGGCTCGAGTAACAAAATATTTGAAAACCCATAAACCACCATCGACATATAAGTGAAAGCCCCCCAAAGAACCAACCACTTAGGCACGTAATTTGAAACGTAAAATAAGTACATGAAAATAGTCGCGCCTATGCCCATTATGATTAAAAGAACATCCCACATCGAACCACTCATATTCACAAATATACTCGCTAACGCATGTAGCTGCTCTTCTTGAAATGTATTCGAATATTCCTGGTTTCTTAAAACTACTATAACCGTCAATGTAATAATTGTTGCTACAAAGCCAAGAAGCCCTTCTCCAAACCTGAAAAGCAATGCCAAAAAAGCAACATTTTTGTTGATTGTTTTTGTAACCAAGTACTGCGCCCAAGATGCCCAAATAACAGCGATAAACATAATTATATCTATAATCTGAGCGAACCTGAATCTCACCTCTGTCTCAGCAAAAGCCCCAAAATCATATATTCCTTTCTTGACAAGTAATGAATTGAGCATCCCTAAAACGATATAAATTAAGTATGCAGCACCTAGATGCTTCGCATATAGGCTAAGTGATGATTGTGTATTATCCATCAGTAATTATCCTTTGGCTCTCGCATACGACGAAAGTCCTAATCTTTATTTCAGGTGCGAAGCTGGCGCCACCTGAATATAGTAGTTAGAGTTCTTGCTACAGTGTGCCAATACTGCTTAAAAATGACGTTAGCTGAGTTGCGGAATCCTTTAATGACTCGGCTACGGCAGCGATCTCTGCCTTCTTTATGGTTTCATTGAAATTAGTATCACCGAGTTCTTTGCGGGCAGAGAATTCGTTACTTGACACAACCGTAAATGGCACTATACCCGACCGAACATCAAGTAAGACTACTTCCACTGAACAGTATGCCTTTGTTTCATTCGGATCAATAAACTTATACTTCTCAAAAGTACGGCAACTTGAACGGTAGGCTAATAGTAAATCAGCTTGGTAGCGTGCAGCAGCTTCTCGAAGATAAGGCACTGTACGTTGCTCTGGAACGAGCATGCTTGGTAAGAATGAAGCATCGTAAACCCTTTCAGACTCTCTCAACTGCCCTACAAAGTCCCTAGCAATAGTTTCATTTAGTTGCGTAAAATCATTAGAGTAATGGCGCCAGTAGCTATCATTGGACAACTTGAGTATTGCAATTCTATTTTGTGCAGGAAGCTTTAACTCATAGTTGAGGATGCGGTCTATGTCTATATCCCCTAACGATTCACCAGTGGAGCCAAATAGAGGCTCATTATTCGCTTCATTACCCCCAGCCTTATAGTAATCGCTTGGTCGATGAGATGTAGCTACAGTAGCGCAACCTGTAACAAGTATCGCAATTATAACTATCAAGTACTTTGTCATTTGTAATCCTTAGGTGGCAATTATTAACTCTTAATAGTTTATTCAAGTACAGCATCTATATATCACGCTTCTCTAGAATTCCAAAGCTAGCCCAATGAGATAAAATCAGGAGGAGCAAAGAATAGCCTTTAACTGGTACAAATGTTCAACACAAAATATAGATTGAGACATCCATAATCCTGAGACCACCCAACTTTATATCTTATGATGACGCTCAACGAGTTATGGAAAGACTCGTCCTATCCAAGAAACAACGGTAGCTGCGCTTATATTCTGATGATAAAACCACCTAAAAGACGTCTTTTAGCACTTCAAATATGAATTCCTTTCCTATTCCGTAACCAAGAATCACCTACTAAACCACCCCATTAAGATTATCTCATATACCAGATTTGGAGGCTGCTATTCAGTAAACCCGATATCAGAAATAAATAATAGAACTACATTCTATCGTTTTATAATTTTATTAACCACTTACAGAAAAGCTGCTCTTTTTCTCATCTCGTGACTGCCGTTAGATTTGGTTAAGTCAATTACGGCGAGCATATCTTCTCCATCATCATCCATTCCGACCTCAACAAAGCCGAAACTAGAATAAAAAGCTTTTGCAACGGGATTATTAGGGTTATAACAAATTTCAATCTCTTGAAGTCCCGGGACGTCCTGAATTTCTCCTAAAGCAAGATCCAGAGCTATGCGACCAATACCTTTTTGTTGGTAATTTTGATCAATCATAAACCGCCAGATTGAGATTTTTTCTAAGCTTTCTTGTACCCACATTAGAAATCCAACGGCTTCATTGTCCAAGTAAATAGCACGAGTTTCATAGCCTTCGTTAAACATCGATTCAACTAGTGACCACATATTGCAGGCAACGTAATCTTCTTGATCCGGTGCAACATCAAGATCACATACTGCTTCATAATTCTGTTTGGTAATCTGACGAAGTGATACTTCCATGGTCTAACCTTAAAGATCTAATAATCAATCGACAAGTAACACCTATATATCACACTTCTCTATATTTCCTAAGCTTATCAGCCTGATCGGAAAAAAAGAGACAAATGATAAAGAAGCTACCGTTAGGTGGCACTAGCAATCAAAGCAAGATGTAGAGCAGCGTCTATTGAATTTTGATATTCATATCGTAGCGTAATCAACGAAACAGCTTTTACCCATATTTTTGAGGTATTTTAGCCCCCCTCTAATCCACACCGGTAAACCCAGCTACTCCGTTTCCAAAAGCCGCCTTCCAAGCTTGTCTTTCAAAGATTCTGTACCCATAGATTGCATATCAGTAAAAAAATATGCTGACCTAAGAGATCCGAACTTACGAAATCTAAGATTTGGAATCAATCTGTCAATCAAAGTACTATTGGTGGATGGATGCCAATTAAAGATAGGCATCCACGCTTCACCACCGTCATCAAACGGATAGAATCTTACTGCACATATAAATGAAGTATTAAGGGAACAGCCTCACCAAAGGAGGCCTAGTGCAGCTTTTTCTTAAGAGGTTTAACTTTATGCGATAACAAGTAACAACGAGCTTCGATTATTTCGCTCTCGCACAGATCAGATCCGCCAAAGCCTCATCTGAATTTGCTTGCTGGAGAGTCACTCCCGCATGTATAAAGCTTCAATAGTACTTTCCCCCAAAGAGTTAGCCTTAACTATATAGCCAGTTAGTGCCCCTGATACATCGCTAGGTAAATCTAGTTTCTTTGATAGCGCAAAAACGGTAAACTGATACCGATGCGCACCATGCCCTTTCGGTGGGCAAGCACCACCATAACCTCTTACTCCATAATCATTTACTATTTGTACACTACCTTGTGGAGTGCGATTTTTTCTGAGTTTCCTGCGCCAGCTTCCAGTGAACTTATATTTTTGGGAATATTTACAATTTGCCAATGCCACCAACCACTGCCTGTTGGTGCATCAGGATCATATGCAAAAACAGCAAAAGCTTCTGTCCCCTTTGGGGCATTTGCCCAAGATAATTGGGGTGAAATATTATTACCAGTGCAACCGAACCCCTGGAACTCATGCTCTTTACTCATATACTTTCCAGTATCTATATCATTACTCGAGAGCAAAAATGATTCTGCAGAGGCTACGCCGGATATAAGCACTGTAAAGACGGCACATTTAATTTTACTAATTAGGCTAAACATATTTACTCCAAACATATTAAAAATGATTACTTATCATAGGAGCATTATGTTCAGAGTAATATATCAAAAACAGGCAAACTTTCGCCTCAAACGTTCACTCGTGTTTTTCTCAGCTCTATAGGAGTTATACCAAAAGATCTTTTAAACTTATCTGAAAATCTAGACTGGGATTTATAGCCACATCTTTCTGATATACGGCCTACTGGCTCAAAAGTCGTTTGAAGTAAGTGCAACCCCAATCCAAGCCTGATGTCATCTATAATGACTTTAATGCTCGTACCTTCGCTATTTAACTTTCTTCTTAATGTTGACTCACTCATTGACAATTTTGAAGCCAACATATCCACTCTTAAGTCCGCAGCTGGGTTTTCACTGATAATTTTATATAATTTTTGGCTTACACTTGCCAATTCAAAAACAGAAGCTACTTCCTGGTATCCCAAATAGAGTAATGTTTGTAATATTTCCTGTCTTCGAATATGCCATAGATCAAAAGGAACGGAAGAACTCCATTCCATAAACTGATGAAGGGCTAACTCTAAAGTAGAATCTATATCTCCCGTAAAATATTTTTCTTCTTTGTTTCTTACAGGCGTTAATCTATCGAAATCATTGTATTCAAACTCAATAAGCAATGCGAAGTATTCTGAATCACCTGGGATATTTCGCATATCAATTTTAGGGCTATTAGATAAAAATATAAACTCCCCTGTTGAGCAACTCTTTTGCCTGTCACCACCCATCTCTTTGCATCCATCAAGCACACATATCAAGGTCGGATTTACAATAGGAGCACTAAAAATATTTTGTTCTCTATATGAGGAATATACTGAAAAAGGTAAGTTCTTACTCCCCTTTAGTATCTGCTTTGCTAATTGCTTAAGTTCATGCATAAGCTGATTGAGCCCAATAGTAAATTCAAAAGCAGAGTTTATATAGCACGATTATCAATAATTACAAAATATGCCTACCCAATCGCACACAATAAAATCGCCCAGATCACAACCATCAAAAACGCATTAGTAGCGATTTCGAAATGAGACCTCCCTATTCTCCGCTTACTATCTTCCAGGTACACCTATTGCATACGTACCAAGCTTGTCTGTCAAAGCAAGATCAATTGTATGCTGGAGCAGCATCCGGTATCGAATACTTTGGTACAAAGCAGCGAACTAGTAAAAGCTGAAGAGTCGGTACAAATGTATCTGTCATAGAGCAGAAATTCAATAGAAATCAAGTAATAGTATACAACCACGCCCCACAATTCCCTGCTGGTCCAAAGTGAAGATATCTGCGAATTTACCAAATGAGACCAAATAATAGCTAACACGAGGCATCTGTGAACAGATGTCATATATAAGGATGTAGTCGAGACCAGGCTAGAGACTAAGTATTGCTAGACACAACTGTCCAGGTACAGGATCCCCTTTCTATCAGTAGAAAAGATTATATAGCTCACTCCAGCCTCAAAATCATATTTGCAAGAGTAAATATTACCAGAAGTAACTAGCTTCTTACCTGCGATATTTCCCTTTATTGACTCTTCAACATCGAAAAAATGTGTACTTCTGAAACATGTCCGCCCTAACCACTACCCTCTGCGATTACTTCTGTTCCAATACTCTCAGCGCTACCTATAAAAATGATTCTGCTTCTATCAACAACAAACTCTATTTCATTCACCTGAACTACCTTGTCATGGAACGATATCCAACAACTCGTAGAAATAGGCATCAAGTGAAATTGCCAAAGCGAATAAAGCTAGTATATATTTCATGTATTATTACTTTAACCTTAAGTAAGCTGTATAACTTACGTTAGCAGCAATAAACTAAAAGAATTACTCATAAAATTTACCACGTTTGAGAAATATATTTAAAGCATGCTTTGACTCAAAAAGCAGATCACACCACTCTTGAGAGGACGGTTTCGAATCTGGCTGAACTCTCTCCCAGAATTTATTTACAGCTAATAAAGATTCAATTTCTTCTCTCACAAATACCTCTTTATCAAATTGAATTATTGAATTAGCATCAAACCAATCACTCCAGAACTCAAGGTTAGCGATTGCAACATCAAATCTAAATTCATCTGAGAAAAGTTCTAGAACCTCTATGATCCTATTCCTGACTCTTTTCTCTATACAATTCTTCTCTTCAGGTTTCATATTTGAGATATCTTATTCTCGCCTTATGCATAACGTCGCGCTAGACGACAGAAGCTAAGCCGACTTGAACTCCTTTTTATATTTTTGTACTCATTAAGTATTCTGGATGACCAGTATGCTCATCTCTTTGTTCTTTTACTACTTTAAATTCTTGAGACAAGTAAAACTGATAGCTAGAAACGTTCTCTTTGTAAACAGAAAGTATCAGCCTATCTCTTTTTGACTTTGCATGGTTAAGGAGCTGTTTGCCTACTCCTCTTCCCTGTAGAGAGGGAGAAACAAATATAGCTGCAAGCGTATCGCCACTAAGTGAGTAAAAGCCTACTGCTTTACTTTCCATCTCATAAACATATGTCTCCGATGTAGGAATGTAAACATCTCTCATATCACTTAACTGTGCCTCCCAGAAATCTGAAGGTATGAAATCATGAGCTTGAATAGAAGCTTGCAACCAAATATCCAATATGGTAGGCAGATCGTTACGGTTATATAACCTAATCATTTTGATAAATTCGCAGTAAATTCGATAATATTGCTTTTATTTCAACAACAATCTCAGTAAGGATAGTCGCATGAGTGAGTTTCTATTTAACAACGCTCTTTAAATAGCCCTGCCATCTAGTGATTTGTAAAAATGCATAAAAGCCCCTGAGGGGCACTTCGCAAAATTGATGAGTTTGTATTTTGATGAAATTTCACCACTTTCGAACAGTCGCTTTCCTTCTCCAACAACTACTGGAAACGTCCAAAGCCTAAGCTCATCTACCAAGTTATGCTTTAGAAGTGACTGCACCAACTGCCAACGTCCATGAACTTGTAGTAAAGGCCCATTCATTTTCTTAATTTTGGTTATCTCGACGACCGCATCTGCCCCCTTTAGCTTGAATGAATTATTCCATGTGAGATCATCACTACCTGATGTTACGACATACTTTTTTGCTTGATTAAGTTTGTCTGCAGCTGGGTTTCCAGGTTTGGCATTTGAAAAACTTGTGGCAAATAAATTGTACGTATTACGTCCTAATAGCAGATCATAAGGTTCCGCCATGGCCTCCCTTCCGACTTGCTCCATGACTTCATCCCAATAATCCTTGGCCCAGCCTCCATGACTAAAGCCACCTGAAAAATCTTCCTCAGGCAAACTCGGTGCTTGCATTACTCCGTCAAGTGTTTGAAATACTAATATGGCTAAGTTTCTCATTGGTTGATTCTCGCGAAAGAGATGAATAATTTGTGCCGAATAACGCCAATCTCAGCTATATAGGCACGAATATGCCGGAAGCGAGTATAGCGCTGGATTATAAAGACCACTAACAACTAGAAAAAGAAACACGGCAAGCATTTACCATACATGAGTTCAATAGCGACATGAATCACAAACACAAGTAGTAACGCAGCGATAGCTTACCTTATACAGCTAATGTCTTAAGCCTGAGTACATTTATGCAGCACCTTGCTTTTGCTTATTAGGCCAGTTCTTTGAAAGGAAGCGAAATACAAATACTGCACCTATAAAATTGATTATACTAGCAATAAAAATACCAATCTCATCGTCTACGCTCTCAGAACAGTTCTCGAAGCAACCTCCATATGAAAATGCGAGCAAAGCAGAACAAGCGGCAATTGTGATACTTAAATAAACACCAACCGAAAAACGGGCGAGTTTAGAGAATTTTGACAATCCCTTCAGTCCTATCGGAGAAAAAAGCGTAGCTAACAGCAACGCTCCTAAAGACGGGAAATATATATACGAAATTATGTGGTCTAGAAATTCCTTATTCATATAGTCCTCTTACAACCGTTAACTAAAAAGCAGTATCTATATACCAAGCCTACCTATAATTCTAAAGCTTCTCGTCCCTGCAGTAAAAAGAGTGAAAGATAAAGGGATCGTATTAAGTCGGTACCTATGTTTACCAACAGAAACGAGCTATCTCTCTCCAATTTTTACACATACCCACTCTTTACTTTGAGAGTCAACAAGTAAGATATATACCTTATTTAAGGAGCTAAAGCAGGCCTCCCCTATGGATGTAAAAATTAAGTAAGAACAAGTTTTGTGTAACACTCAACCGTACTAACTTGGAAAGAGACTGGAATGAGAAACCACAAAATGGAAGAATCCATATCAACCGACTGTTAACCAAGCTTCAAAAACACAAACCCTCATGATTTCCTACCTGAGATTAGCACAACCTCATCGTTTCCATCAATCCAGTTCAGCATACCATTAATCGAGAGGAACAATAAAAACTCCACTTCTATTTCTTCACTATAAAATGACAGCACCTTCCCTAACAGCCCCTTAACCTAATATATGAAATATAAATAGAAAGTAAAGATTATAAATGCAAGAGAAGTATCAACTACTTTTAGTTCTAACCCACTCTCTTTCCAGGTATTTTTTTAACCAGGAAATTAAAAAGGAATTGAGTTTTATATTGCATTTTAAATACTACAACTGATGAAAAAAATGCTACCAAAATGGCACCTAGTATATCTAAAGGATAGTGAACACCAACAAAAACTCTGGATAAGCCACTGACAACACTCAACAGGCACAAAACAGCACCGATTACCCTAGTTGATTTGTTAAATAGAAGTACTATAGCTATCGAAAAAATAAATGTAGTATGGTCTGAAGGAAATGAAGAGTCAGGCGCATGATCTACTAATTGCGTACCTAGATTATTCACAAATGGACGAGAATGATAGTAAAAAATGGAAATAATATAGCTCATTAACATACCGAGCAACACAGACAAACCGCAATTTATGCTGGACCTTTTTCTTTCTATACTAGGATCAAACCATAGATGGAGCATCACAAGCATAAAAATATAAGGCATGGCCTCTGCTGCAGCTATTAAAACAGTATCTAAAATGTCACTTTTTCCTGCAAATTGATTAATAAGAACAAAAGTTGTTTCGTTGAACTTTTCCATTTAACAAACTCTGAATTCTTTCTAAACCTTAACATTAAGCCTTTATCCAGGCGAAACTGTAGTGGTCTAATCCTTCCGGACACTTCGCTAAGATGGTAAAACTACCAAGCGAGGTGAAGTATGACAACAAAAGGTACACGTAGGCATTTCAAGCCGGAATTTAAGAAAGACGCCGTAGCGCTAGTCTCTGAGCAAGGGTATTCAATTTCTAAAGCAGCAGAGGCAGTAGGAACAACAGCCAATAATCTGCGACGCTGGATAAAGGAACTGAAGCAGGAAGAAGACGGTGTAAGGTTGGATGTAGGTGAGCGCGCAGAATTAGAGCGATTACGACGTGAAAATAAGCAGTTGCGGATGGAGAAAGAAATCCTAAAAAAGGCCAGCGCCTTCTTTGCGAAAGAAATGAAATAAAGTACAGCTTTATTGAAAAACAGCAAGGCAGCTTTCCTGTTAGGGTGCTCTGCCGGGTAATGCAGGTAAGTAAGACTGGTTATTACGATTGGTGTTGCCGTGGTAATAGCTCAATAGATGCTCAAACATGGCAACTATGCCATCGTTTGAAGGCCCTATTTGCAGAATCTAGACAGAGCCTCGGAAGTCGTCGGTTAATGAAGCTGTTACGTAAAGAAGGTTTTGAAGTCGGGCGCTATCGAGTCCGCAAGCTCATGAAAAAGCTAGGCTTGGCAGTAAAGCGCAAGAAGCGATTTACACTGACGACAGACAGTAAACATCACCTGCCGGTCGCAGAGAACCTTCTGAATAGGGAGTTCTCACCGAGTGCTAAAAATCAAGTTTGGACGACTGATATTACATATATTTGGACTTCGCAGGGCTGGTTGTACTTGGCGGTAGTGATTGATCTCTATTCGCGCCGGATTATTGGTTGGCATCTAGATCGGAAGATGGAAACGGCCCTGGTAACTCGTGCGTTGATGATGGCTGTCAATTTGCGTTCGCCCCCAAAAGGTCTCCTGCATCACTCTGATCGTGGCAGTCAGTATGCCAGCCATACCTACCAAACGTTATTGAGTCAGCATGGGATGGTGTGTTCAATGAGCCGTAAGGGAAATTGTTGGGACAACGCACCGACTGAACGTTTCTTCAGCAGCCTGAAGCGGGAGTGGGTAACAGGAAACCTTTATCCGACAAGGGAGGATGCGGTAGCGGATGTAAGAGCCTATATTGCTTATTACAACTCACGCAGAATACACACAACACTGGGAGACCTAGCCCCTATCGAATTTGAGAAATGTGCTTAAAGAAGCGTCCGGTTGGAGTTGACCACAACAAACAACGTGTATCCAGAATTGTACAGGCAGTAGCTTTTAGGCTGGAATCCATTAGTGTATGTTGACAACTGCTTTTGTACCAGGAAGGCATAGTACTGTAATAGACTTTCGCCTCTATAGTGCTCTAGTTATTCAAATAAACAAAACAGAATTTAGCCGTCCATTTTCATTTATTAAGCTCATTCTTGAATCTTGTAGGAGAACAATTCTTCCAGCGCTTTAGCTTTGCCTGAGTATTGGTACGCCCGTAATATTGTTGTTGCAGGCTCATCAAAATCAGGTTCTGAGTACGCTTCCAGTACTCGATGGTTGTATGTGCACCCCTGACCGTCCATATCAAACCTTATCTTGGCGTATCCCTAAATTCTCTTACTAAGTAAATCTGCCAAATAATTGGGCTCTGTAACAAACCTCGTCCTCTTGACAGTGAGGAGCTTTGAGAATGAGTTTTGCACAAAAGCCACTCTCTGCAGAGAGAACTGGAAGTTATCAATTTCCACTGTCTGTGTCCGTTGCTGTAGTTACCTTCTATTGCGCTAAGTAATGCACAATATCCTTCGCATATACGAATTTGCCTCTTCTTTTTTCCATTTCGAAAAGTGGAGATCGCCGTTGCTACCGATTTTGAGTGGGAACTAAAAAACTAGGTAAGAAGTTCATTAATCGGTAGAAAGCAAGATACCGGACACCAAACGCGTCATTCAATATCCATAATACGGGATCTCGAATCCAATGTGTGCCGCCGTCTATTTCAGAAATCTTGTAAGCATGGCATAGACCTTCCCCGAGACCAATCCTAAGAACTCCCTTTCAAATCGAAAACGTAGTCAGAACCAGTAACCTAGCGCCTCTCTCAGGCCTACTTTTGTTGCTACGAGAAGCCAAACTTAGCAACTAATATAATTATCATCTGGAGTGCTAGTGAGAGATTTTAGAATTGTTGGAAAGGTTATCTTCACTCATCTTTTATAGCGCCATCTCTGAATCACTGTCCGAATCGATTATCGAATAATTTCTCAACACTCGTGTCAAAAGCAAGAATACGTCACTTGTCGACAAGAAAGACATCCAACGAAAGGCTATTTAAAAGGCGCTCACCATCAAAGCAGCCATGCAGCCATGCAGCCATGCAGCCATGCAGCCATGCAGCCATGCAGCCATGCAGCCATGCAGCCATGCAGCCATGCAGCCATGCAGCCATGCAGCCATGCAGCCATGCAGCAAGGGTACATATCAGACGGCCCCAAGATCAACTGAAGTTTCTGCATCGATTTCAGCTCAAAAGAATTCATTTGAATACATCAGATCCCCAGTTTGATCTTAGTCCCCATAAGATTGTTCAGTTACATCAGCAAACCCTGCAGAATAAAGCAGCACAAGCAGACAAGTTTTAACAGTGCATTTGCAGTACACACTTGTGTGCACCGGACGGATTTGCGCACTGTGCTAGCTTGCCATACCTGAAGGGGGAGTGCCAACTTGATTTAAATAACCTACTGGCAAACTTGTGCAAAAAAGGCGCTTGACGCGCCTTAAGTTCCATCTGACCCGATGGATTTATAAAATGGTATAACTTCAAGGCCATGTTCTACAACTCAAAGGATTAGACATCTCCTGAAAGCCCCAACTTTTAATTATATAACTTTCACTATCTACCACTACATAGATAAGGCACTTTCCGACCCAATCCTTATTATGAAAATTGGGCAGGACCTCTTGAACACTTAAATGATAAACAAAATCTCCTTGAGCATTCTTTGTGATTTCCGTAAGACCTTGTCCTGATATAAGAAAGTCGGCTCTTATTAACTTTCCTGAATTTTCATATTTAAATGGCTCCGTGTAATCCATAACCGAACCAACCTCTGCATCTCTGTATCGTTTAAAATCATCATGCCCGACACTATAGCACCCTGACAAAATCGCCAAAAATAGAATGAAAATAGAAAAAAAATAATACTTACGTTTCATAATTAATATGTTTCCCGCTCTCGTTCAATAGCATACAAGTGCGCATATGGCTGTGCAGCCGCAACAATCGTTATAGCATATGATGGGGGCATTGTAAGAATCAAAGACAATTGATCAGCTGGAACAAAGCTAAAATTATGTAAGCCATCATGAAATTCTGCAAAAGCATCCATGTAAGGGCCTTTTGCTGCATTCTTCATAAAAGCCGATTGATCTGATGCCAAAGGAGCTTTCATTTCACCACTTTGCACTTTTCTTAGAGTCTCAGCATCTAACTGTTTGCCTACATCACTCTGTCCTTCCTGAAACATATGTGGCTCTCCCGACGGGTTGTAGCCCCTACTAATACTTGAATATAAATATCTCGCACTTGCCGATATACCGGCAAATATAAACCCATCTTTAAAATTACCACCTGCCATCTCAGCAGACAAACCACCGGCTGTAGCTGAAATCCCTACACGGCCAAGAGTCCATGTATCACCATAATATGCATTGATACTTGAAAATGCCGCATAGCTAACATAGGAGGAAATTGCTGCTCTTCCGATATCTCCCGGACTACCACCCGAAATCGCAGTTAAATGTGCACTGTACGCCGCGGAACAATAGCCTGAGCAACCATAAGCATCAGCAACAGCTGCAACAATTTGTCCTACTATCCTTAACCCTTTGTTCCTTACTAGCGCCTTATCAACAGCTCTACTGATTGGATTATACTGACGAAAATGAAGATGATTCTGAAGCGTTTTTTCTTGGAAGCTTTTTCTCCACTGGTTAACTTTACTTCCAAGTTTCTTAACTCCCTTAAATATTTTTTTGAAAAAATATCCTGAAGGATCGACTTGAGATAATGGGTTATTCCTTACATATGTGTACCTATTATAAGATTGAGTATCACTTGGAGCCTGTATAAACGGATCAGCTTGGATAAATCGTGCAACCCTCGCATCATAAATCCGCCCATTCATATGAATCAACCCTACCTCATCCAGCATTTCATGCCCGGTATAACCGCGCGTGGTACGCCCATGGTCAAAACTCGTCAAGGCGGTATTTGACAATGCATTCCAGTTTCCAGCATTCCTGCGCTGCCCCCAGGCGTCGAAGGCCATTTCCTGTTTCACTGTCCCCGACTCATCAGTAATCAGATCCATTGATCCCAGGTGATCTTTGTACAGGAACGTCTCTTCTGTGGAATGCACCACATAATCTACGTCGGTTTTAACTGTGTGTAAGACACTACCTCCCAGATAGCGCTTCCACTGAATCTCATTGGGGGCACTCGATTTTTGGATGCGCTCGACACCACCGATATACCAAGTCTCAGTCACCTCTCCGTTGCTGCTATTCGTATCTTTACGATAGTAACGGCCATGACTGGGTCCGTATAGGAACTCAGTAGTATGGTTACCTTTCTTGATCCAGGAGGCTTTGTCAAATGTGGTATAGCGGATGCTACGACCACCATCAAAACCATCAGATGTCATATTGCCATTGGCATCGTAGTTATAGCGAATGCCTCCGGCTGTAGTTACCGCATGAGCACCTGCACCATTTTGGCCATAGATATATGAACCAACTCCAGCCTTGTAAGTAATATTGCCAATGGCATTGTACTTAACATCCTGATTACCAATACTCAGAGTACTGCAGTTGTAGTTGCTACTACCGATATGATTTTTTATCAATCGATTTAGGTTGTCATAGCAGAAGCTCTCTCGCAGGTTCTTGCTACCACTTCGATTATGGCGGCTGACAAGATTGCCAAGGGTATCCCACTGATAAGTGATATTCTGAATACCAAAAGTGCCTAGCACCGTAGAAGTCTGGTTAAGCAACCGGCCTGTAGAGTCCTGATAGGTGTATACTGTAGTCGCACCATTGCCAAGAAGCTGCTCCTTTAGCTGCCCTCGAGCAGTATGTGCCTTGATTTCCTGAATCAAATTGCCAGTTGCCAAGTCAACACTCTTGTATAACAAACCATGTTTATAGTAGTTGCGGATACCGGACTGCCCAGTACTCAAGAGGCTGTCCAAGGCATCGTAACTGCGCTCTACGCGCCCATAATCATCAAAGGTCTTCGTTGTGATATAGGTAGGCTGGGGGCCAGCACCATCGAAGTCTACTGCTTGAGTGTTATTCCGACCAAGATAATCGTACTGATATACCGCCTGATAACCAGTGACGCTATCAATGGTCATCTCTATCTGACCAAGGCCATTATGAGCACTATCGTAGAACCAGCTCACATCGCTGGTAATACTTGTACCGCCCTCCTTTTCAATTCGCGTGAGCTGGCGTCCCAGCTTATCGTAAGTGAACGCTACTGTATGCCCATTGGCGTTTGTCTGCTTCTCCAGTTCACCATAGCCGGTATATTCGTATTCCCAGAAACCTTTGTCCGGATCATCCATATTCAATTTACGGCCCAAGTGGTCGTGATTGATAGTGACAACAATCGGATAGTTGATTCCGTCACCTTCATCTATATGGCTGCCGGAGGAGTTGGTTTTACCCCAGGATTTGGCTTTGTGTAAATTACCCTGGCTATCGTATTCATAGGTAAGGCGGCCACTATTAGCGTCTAGAACCTCAACCAGTTCACCAACAATGTTCTTGATTTCAGTCTTTTTCTGAACCTTATCATTGGTGGTAATGGTTTTCAGACCCGAATACACCATAGTGGAATCCGAATCATCTGGCGCTATAACACGAGTTGGACGGCCGAGTAGGTCATACTCAGCCTCTGTCCACATAGGGGTGTCGCCGGAGAAATAAGGTTCACTGATGAATTTGGCTCGGCCTAAATTATCGTATTCCTTATCCATGTAGATTTTATGATACAGGCCCTGTGTTTCCGTGCGAATCGACCGGCCTAATACATCAAAGTACTCCCTTCCCCATTTTCCAGAGCTACTACTGGTGGTAATTCTGTATTTTGCCCCGCTAGGACATCCACTCGTGCAACGCTCATACTTGGTTTCCTTATCCACTCCCGCATTGTTCCAGGAGTAACCTTCACGCCCCAAAGCATCATAGGCGAAGTAGCTCATCAGGCCATTTACACCCTCAACAATTAAAGGAGCTCCAAAATGGTTGCGGGACACCACTTTTTCAACCAAGTGATTTAATGCGTTATAAGTTTCTGTAACGTAGCGACCAGAGGGATCGTATACAGTTTTGACAGATCGACTTGCCTCTCCGGAAGCACTCAAAGTTTTTTTCGAAACATTGCCGAAACTGTCATAATCATAGGTGGTTGTCTGCTTGTATGCAGATTTGTTCGGTTCAACAACTTCTGTTCGCAAAAGCCCTTTATGTATTCCGGATGTGTAGTAGGTAAAAGATGACTCCTGTATATGGCTAGTCATTCCTGGACGAGTATTGGTAACCCTGGTATTGCTAAGGCGTCCCATCTCTTTTTCCCAGGTACTGTTACCATAAACATTTACTACCTTTTTAACGAACTGCTCACTAGTTGCTGCATCTGTCGTAGTTACATTAATTGTGAGGACATTCCCGTAATTATCGTAACTATTAGTTGTTGCTACTGTCTGTAGCAGATCTCCAACACTTTCCCCTCCGTCCTTTAGGTCGTAAGTATTCTCAACTGCACTATAAATATAAGGTTGATAAGGCGCCGATGGTGTACCACTCCCGCTCCACCCTTGAAGTCGCCAATTATTGGTGGCCTGACTTAATATTTTTCCCTGGGCAGTGCGAGTTACTGTATGCAGGGGCACTCCGATGAAGGGGAAGTCCTGTCGGTATGTAGTTTCAGTAATTACCCCAGTCTGGTTGTCTGTACTACTTACCTTCTGGAAGCCCAGTGCACCTCGGCCAGCAGCCTGTATTTTCATCTGGTGATAGTGGTAAGAAATTGAGCTTTTAGCCAGCTGTGCTACTGATCCAGAGTTAATTCCGGCTGCAGGCGCAGAACTTTCAACCTGGGACACAAGAAAGATCGGCGCCAGGATATCAAACACTGGCTTACTTTTGCCCAATGTGTGACTACCTGAAGGAAGCTCCCAGTCACCATTTAATTCGGAGTAAAGAGAAGAAGGGTTTGGAGTAGAGACAGTATAACAAATCACTTCCCCTCCGATACTTCCACCGCCGAACCCATCTTCCGAATCGAAAATCCTAACGCACCTTTCCTCATGGGTGGAAGACATGGATAAACGGGTATATACATCACCATCTACCATATTTTCATAGGTAACTTCGGTCAAATTGCCAAGACCATTATCAATTACATTGATTACCTTACTTGGCTTATTTTTATGTTCGGCATACTTTTCATTGGCAATCTGGGTTCGAACTTTACCCGAAGACTGGTCATACCTATGATAATCAACTTGACCATCACCATTGGTATCGGCAAACCAGATAAAATCTCTCTTGTCGGTTCCGATATATTTCCAGCTTCTTTCAGTACTAACAAAATTACCGGTATTTTGATCAAAATACCGGACTTTGGCATAGCCAGCATCAAAGTCCGCACGTACCAAATCCGGGAAACCATCATTATTGAGATCAGCAAAAGTTGCCTTTTCACCATCAGGGAATGAGCCCAGGCTAACAAAGCCTGATCCGGTGCTGAGCTTAATTACAAGGTTGTTAGCACTACCAGTTATATAAGCAATATCTGTTAACCCATCCCCATTGATATCTATGGCAATAGGGTCGCTTTCCGGCTCACTACTAGCAGAGAGAAGGTGTGATGAATTGAACTCTTGTTCTTCCTGATCAAATACTGCCACACGGTAACCATCAAAGTAATTACCCAAGAATGTCCATTGCTGATTAGTTCCGCAACTGTCAGGCCCTCCAACCAATTGTCGTGGCAAAAATGGTTCATGAGTAGGTGGGCCACCACCACCAGGGGGATTTACCGTTACACAGCCGAATCTACTGGTATAAGTGGCCACCAGCAGATCTATAGAACCATCACCGTTAAAATCACCCAGAGTATCTGGCACTCGTTTATCCGGTGTACCAACTGTGGCTCCAGTGACATTTAAATCGTAGGTTTTTACAATACTGCTAAACTTATAGTAGCGGTCCGAAGATTCAGACAAACCCGCAGGTACCAGAAGACGTACTTTCACGCTACCTGCCGTTGCGGTAGAAATGTAATCTGCTAACCCATCACCATTAAAGTCAGCAAATATTGCATCCTTATCATTAAGGCCGGTATAAATACCATCTGAATCCAGCCTCCAGGCGCCATTGCTATACCTGCTGAGGAATACATGCCAGTAACCACCGGAAAATTGATAAGCTTGCCTGGCATTGAAGATAGCCAAGTCCTGACGGCCGTCGCCATTATAGTCCAACACCCGGATGGCAAAGTCTTTATCAATATTAATGCCTGAGAAGTACGCCAAATCAAATGTTGAACCTGAGAAGTTTTTCTTGACGAACTTGGTACCATCTGAAATTGCGTATTTCACCCTGGTATCGGTATCATCACCATCAGCATCTCCTTCAATCCATACAAGGTCTTGCTTGCCATCGCCATTAATATCAGCATATTTATAATTTACGAGGAAACGGCTGCTGGCAGGAGAGAAATCGATAGCCTCGTGCACTGTACCATCATGAAGCAAAGGGGACTGCAGCCACTCGAAACTCATAGCAGGTAAGCAGCTAGAACCAACACACTCCTGAAAACTGGAAAGAAGAGAAGTTCTATCAGAATAATCTGTCCCAGACCCAAAAGTTCCAACGGGCTTATACCCCAAGTTATATTCGCGAATAACACTACCATTCGACCTAGAAATGATTTTTTCCAAGCGCTTTGTGGTAATAAATTCGTACCCAGAGGTATAACTTTGCATGTAATCCGGGCGAGTATTGTAACTAAACTCTACTTCTCCCCCATAGCTACCCGAGCCATACGCATAGCGAATTCTTTTGATACGTTGACCACTATCAGCATTACCCTCGTACTGGAAGTCGATATGATTTCCAACACTATCCTCAAATTGATTTTGCGCCCACACCAACACATGACTTCCGGCCAACAACTTTGAGGTACTGCTGTTACCGTAATAGCTCAATGACCCATCTTTTCGCTCAACCGTAAAATAAGCGGGCTTCCCTAGAGAACCACCAACAGATGTAACTTTTGCAAAGGAGTCCATCTCAGTTCTGTAAACGGCTCCAACTGCGCCATATGCTGAGCCGCTCACTTTAATTAGGCGCTGTCCATCAAGACAGAATCGATCAGAATCAGTCCAATTAATTGGAGCTACACGCCCATCAATTGCTAATGTTTGGCGACATCGGGAAATGCCTGACAAACCACCGATCGTCCATCCCTTGCCCAGTAATCCATTACCTCCATTACTTGAGTAAGTGAGAGATAATTGAGGAGTAACTCCACCGGTACCTGAGGCTGCCATAATGGGTATTGAGTAAGTTACAGCACCCATCTCATTTACCCGAAGCTCTCCTCCAGAGGCTCCAGCCATATTAGTGCTGTTCGTGACCAAGGGCGTACCATGACTATCAAAGGTGCCTGATATACTGGCAAGTAGAGTCGCATCGATAACACCTTGAACTAAAATATCATCTCGACCATCGCCATTGACGTCTTCGATTCTTAAACTTTCAGGGTCTGCACCTGAAAGAATCAGAGCAATTTCCTCCGTGTTATCCCCAATTGGAAACACCTGAGATAGAGTAGGAAAACCATTACCACTAGCTTGTAGTACCAGGGGGGTGGCGGCTAACACCAATAAATCGAATTCGCCGTCTCCGTTAAAGTCCCCGGAAAAAGACAGGTTGCCATCTATTTTTTCTAGAGTCGCTAGTATTGTTTCTGTGAGAGTGCCGCTTTGTGGCGCTCCGTACCCAAGACCACCATTGTCTCTCGTGCCATACAATACAAAATTAGGTAGCTCTGGCATTGCTACAGGGGTAGCTACTTCACCATGCAAAATAATAAAGGGACGATGGTACTCAAAATAAAGATCATTAAGACCATCATTATTGATATCACCACTATAAATTTCGTATCCATTCCCCCAAATACCAGACGAAGCACTAGCAAATGAGGAGAATAGCCCAGCAACAGCGAGACAGACGTAAACAACAGTGATACGCATCCGAAGAGGCCCCAAGATGAAGGATGTAATTTTATTTTTGCTTCGCTCAATATTTAACTGAGAGAAGGGTGTCAGAAATTTACACAACTTTACAGACTGTTACAAGCCAGCACTACAACTGGCACCACCGTTTAACAATCAAGCAATTGATCATCACCAGAAACTCTTAACAAGAAGTTTCCGAAAAAATAATTTACAAATTTATGCATTAGATTCCACCCTCCCCCCCATGAAATCAAAAAACACCAAACTCGGCATCCTCAATCGTTCGACATGCTTACCAAGTGCGCCCACACGCTATTTATTGACTCCTAGATTCCCACAACAACTGACGGACTTAGCAACAACAAAAGGAAGTAACTCGTTGAAGTCTTATCAGGCAGTATGTGAGATCATAATCTTCGCACTGGCGATAAACTCATGGGCCACCAGTCAATCACACAAAAAATAGACCGCAAGATTTTTTTGGTCAGGCAGTGTCACTCATCAGAATACGTATTAAACGAAAATACCAATAGGCAAATAAGACACTTCTTCGATAAAAGAGTGGAAATTGGCAAGTTATCTAAAGATTAGATTAATGATAGGGTATTTCTTATTGGTGACCAGCTACGTTGAATTCTTGGAGTACGTTGGTATTTCTGGTGTGTACGCATGTATCGCTTGTGCCCTCAACCTAGTGCATGGCTCCCAAGATCGTGTATTACTACATGTCCATCTCAACCGGCGGTTCTGCTGACACAGGCCATACCAGTCCAGCTCTTGTTACTAGGAGCAATAATACAAAAGACATCTCCAATGCGAGAAATATACCAATAGGGTGATTGGGAACCCCGCGTATCATTAGGTAGAACAAATAGCTTGTAGTAAGCAAATTTACCGCGAGAGAAACGTTGGGGGCATAGCGACGTTCTTGCCAGAGTGGCTTACAGAGCAGGAGGTTCAACACCGCCGTTCCGGCGAGCATCACTCCGGGTAACATCAACAACAAACGACGGGCTAAACCAGTCCCATCGCTGGTTACCAAAGGCCAGATGGCAACAAAGTGGCCCTGGGCTCCAAGGAAGAGAAACAGCCCCAGAACCACAGTGCCACAGGCGGCAAGGCGATAAAGTGCATTGCGTTGCAAAGCGGGCTTTGATCTAGAAGCCGACATCGCGCTCCCCCACGGTGGCCAGGCCACATTCGTAAGCGAATACGACTGCCTGCGCACGATCGCGCAGCTCTAATTTTGACAGCAAACTGGAAACGTGGGTTTTCACGGTAGCTGGGCCAATAAACAGGGTCTCGGCAATCTCTGCATTACTCTTGCCTGCGGCGATGGCTTCCAGTACTTCACGCTCCCGGGTGGTCAGGCGCTCCAGCCGCTTTGCCAGGTTGCGCCCAGTTCCCAGTTTCTGTGCGAACTGGCTGATCAAGCGTTGGGTGATGCCCGGTGCGAGCATGGCACCGCCCTCTGCTACGGTGCGCACTGCCTGTACCAGCGCCTCTGGGGGAATATCCTTGAGCACAAAGCCACTGGCGCCAGCCCGCAGCGCACGAAACACATATTCATCAGGATCGAACGTGGTCAAAATAATGACACGGCAAGTTGCATCACTAGCTTCCAGGATGCGCGCTGTGGATTCCAGCCCGTCCATCTCCGGCATACGGATATCCATTAGGATGATATCCGGCTGGTACACTCGCGCGGCTTCAATTGCCTCGACACCGGTACCGGCCTCGGCGACCACCTCGATATCGGGCTGGTTATCCAGAATCAGGGCAAAACCGCGTCGCACCAAAGCCTGGTCATCCACTACCATCACTCGCAACATTTTGTTTTCACCATTCCTGTAGGTAGTTGTGCATATACCTCAAAACCGCCACCACCGACTACCCCCGCATACAGATAGCCACCGAGCAGTTCCGCACGCTCGCGCATTCCCGCGATGCCGTGCCCACCGCCTGGCTGCCCATCAATAGCTATTTCCCTCATGGGCCGCTCGCCGTGAGTATTTCCATCATCGCGCACTCGAATTGTGAGAGTGCCGTGGTCTGCGCGCACACTCACTTGCACCCGCACTGCGGCACCGACGTGCTTGATAGCGTTTGTGAGGGATTCCTGAACAATGCGATAGGCGGCGAGCGCGACACTGGTTGGCACTTTCTCCAGTGCGCCGTTGGCCTCGTAGTCAACCTGGGTTAACACCTGTCGGACCTTTTCAATCAGATCTGGCAAATCGCCGAGTTCTGGTTGCGGAGTGAGCGCAGTGTCGTTATTAGTCGGTCGCAGTACACCGAGTAAATGACGCATTTCTGCCATGGCCTGACGGCCAGCCGCCTCTACAGAAGCCATAGCCTCATTGGCAGCTTGCGGGTTATTGCGGCTGATAGCCCTGGCGGCACCGGCCTGCACAGTCATAAGACTCACTTGGTGCGCTACCACATCATGCATTTCACGGGCGATTCGAGTGCGCTCAGCCGCGACTGCACGCTCGGATTCGGCATTGCGTTCACGCTCCAAATACTTGGCTCTCTCTTCCAACAAGCGCAGATATTCGCCGCGAAAGCGCAGCCGGCGGCCGATATACCACAGCGCCCATACCAGCATCACCGTTACTGTGCCTGCTGCAGTTGGCTGAACCGGAATACCCTGGTCAAGCGCCACAAAAACCAGCGTCGCGATAACGCCAAAAAAGCTAGCCCGGGTATTGGCCTCGTAACGACCGAGGCTATACAGCGAAATCGCCATAGCCACGATGCCATCTGCCGGCAAACCCAGCTCCAGCAATATTGTTGCGCCGAGAATAACGGCCTGTACCTGCCAAGGGTGAGTGCGACGCCACAACAGAGCGAAGGAGCCAACGAATGCACACTGGAAAGCAACAACATCCCACAGGCTCTGCATGGATAGTACTTCGGGGGAGCCGTTGCGCGACCACATCAAAAGCGTCAGCAAGAACATAAGCAACGCAATAAACAAGTCGGTCAGGTGCGGCCATCGCTCAAACGGCCCACGTAAGGGCCGCCACATAGGGAGCTTGGGCAGTTCCGTGCTGGTATTGGGCGGATTCGGCGCAGGCGTACTTAGGGACGAAGATTTCATTTCCGCATGCTAAACCAGGGGCAACCAGCTGTCATGGGACTTTCGGGGGAGATGGATACGGCAAACTCTCCACCTTTTGGAGGAGTTCGATTCCTGCCTGCGGCCGATGTGCGTAGGTCTGAAAAAGCAGAACATGTCCGGCAAGCACATTAAGACCCAATACGGACCATAATCGCCTGGAGAACCCCATGAACGACGCTGTACTCAGCCAAACACTACCGCGACCATTCGATACCCGGCGGGCAGTTAACCTGTCGGTAAAAACCTGGTTCTGCATCGCGGCTATCGGCCATGCGATCTTCTTCGCCTATATCCTGGCCGTCTTCTACCCACCCATTGCCGAATCAGGAGTGCATGGCTTGAAAGGGCTGCACCTACCGGCAGGCTTCCGCGAGGGAGATATATTAGGCAACCTGGCTTCGGTGAGCCACGTGCTATTGGCTGCGATTGTCATTGGCGGTGGTCCACTTCAGCTAATCCCTTCGGTGCGGCGCCATGCCCCTAACTTCCACCGCTGGCTGGGACGCAGCTATCTGCTGACCGCTGTCATAGCCAGTATTGCGGGGCTCTACATGACCTGGACGCGGCACACTATTGGTAATCTGGTATCGCAGATCAGTATCACCATGGACGGCATACTAATTTTGGTGTTTGCCTTTCTGGCGGTGCGTACCGCGATGGCCAGGCGCTTTGCTGAGCACCGTCGCTGGGCCCTGCGCCTATTTATGGCTGCCAGTGCGGTGTGGTTCTTCCGCGTGGCCTTGATGGGCTGGGCAATGCTCACCGGCGGCTGGGGGGTCGACTGGGAATCTTTTACCGGGCCATTCCTGTATGCACTGGGCTTCGGTCAATACCTGCTCCCGCTGGCAATGCTGGAATGGTATTTTCACTGTCAAAAGCGTGGAACCGCACAGGGTACCCAGATTGCTTTTGTCAGTGCCCTGATACCCCTGACTGTGTTTATGGCCATTGGTATTTTTGCCGCTACGATGGGAATGTGGTTGCCACGGATCTAAGGCTACTTGGGCTGGTTATCGTGAACTTCTTGTGCTGATTTGGCTTTAGAGGTTCACGACTTGGAAATTCCGCTGCTGAAGTAATTATGGCCACTCCTCAAATAAATATACAAATCACCAATACTATTGACCCCAGAAAAAAGTCAAACAAGATGCCCGGAACTGAAGGCTCAAGCAGCCTCTAACTTCCCACCATGGAATATCCACCCACAAGCCAAATATCGACAGGAAGTAAACAGGCTAACAAAAAGTACCGAACCGACAAAAACTATAAACTTGAATAAGTATCTCAATCACAATACCAGAGATGGTCGCAGTCGAGTAAAGATAGGAATCGACGCTCTAAACTGCCTCGTGCGTAGTGAAGAAATTTCTGCGAACACTGAAGAGAAGTATATAGCAGGCTATCAAAGGCGTTAAGTTTAGATCCACAGGAAAAAGAGTTGACGGCCGGTCTTCCAGACTAGCAAAGCATTTCAGTGCCAATTTTCGAGGTAAGAAAGCTTCATAATAGGCAACAAAGAAAATCACCCTACTTTTCATGTTGTGCTTCGACACAAACAACAGTCTACCACTAAATCAAAATTCAATTAGAGTCACCGTTGACAATTTATAACCTATCACACCTCAGGAATCATAAGGAATCATAAGAACCTTTAAGTTTCCTATAGCCTTACAACACCGTAAATACTAATAAAAAATTACAATAAAGAGGCGAATCTATTACTGAGAATTTCTGCTCACTAACTATTAACCCGGCATACTCATAAAAAATCTTTGTGACCTAACATCCCACTTCCTTCACATTAACTTAGCAATATTTATCCAATAATCTAATGCCCTCTAATACGATGATTCAATACTTTGCTCGATAAGTGTTTGTTCACTTTTCGGTAATTCCAGCATTGAATCACCTCATACTAAACAGTCCCATTTAGAGTTTTTACAATGACTAATCTATCACCAGATATTTCAAATTCTTCGTCACTGTCACAATATACCAAGGACAATGGAACAGTTAAAATAATTTCTCCTCCAGCACTGATCCATATCAATGGACTACAACAGAACTAAATTGATAACAGGTATCAGCCACGATAAATTCTCTTCAGTTGACGACTGCCTGTAGTTGGCCACTTCCTGCGCTCGTTCATTTATGACTCTTGCATTAAACTCAAGATCCACCGTTCCAGTCGGTTCTCCATTAATACTAATATTAGGGTTAGACCATTGCTGAATTCTCAGCCCTCCTGTATCCGAAGGACAATTATAAGCCATAACTGTATGCCATGTGTTGGACCTTGTATTACAATAGCCATGACCATATACAAAAGGAGTCGTACTTGGGTCATTGTCAATAATATGTCTAGCCCCAAATAGATGGCCTAACTCATGACCAAAACTATAATAACCTGCTGCACAACTTTCCTTAGCCAGAGCTAGAGCGGTATCTTCACTGGCACCAATTTCCCTGGCAATACCACAATAACTATAACCATCATTGCCAGTAAGAACCATCATAACATCTGCATTAAAACTATCTCTTAGGCTCAACAGTTCCTGCGTTTCTGGATTGCTTGTATTAGAAAAATATTCACGATCAGTAGAAAAACTACCGCTTTGCGAATAACTTGTTTGGTATGCATGAATAATCTTGACACGAGTATCAATACTACTATTTATATATGCGGTGTTGGTTTCTTGCTCAAGAAGATCCATATAGGCATCAACATCAACCGCCTCATTTAAAAAACCCTCTGTGTAGGCAACTATAACGGTAAATTCAGAGCTACTATCAAGGTGTACACTATCGTTACTTATACTACCATCCATGTCAGTAAAATTATAACTACTATTGGCATAATAATTTTCATCATGGTCAATAAGCGCACTTTGATCCACTTCAGATATTATGCTGTCCCCATTCTTATCTGGCCGAATCTTATATAACTTGCCAGCATAGGAGAGTGACCCAACGACACGCCCATCATTTTCAGCGACATTTAGAAAGTCACTTCTATTACCGGTAAACCCAGAAAATGACAATCTATTATCAGATTTTCTATTAACACTTTTTACATCAAAGAGAAGCGTTTTATCATCAATATTTAATTTAATTTTTGAACCGGCATTTACCTTCCTTACAAGTGGATTATATTTTGTTCGCTTTACGGTTTTGTTGTCAGCACGAGAGGCTGCCCTAGAGGTAATTTGACTATCATCTCCACGCTCAATAAACAATTCGTAAACATCCTGCTCCGAAAAAGCCTGGGCACCTAGCATTAAAAACACCCAAAAAATCCATTTTATATTTTTCATCATACATTCTCATTTCAAGATTAATTATTACCTTAGAACACTTAAAAGCGCACACAAAAATCGAATAAAGGATTAGGCCTTAACACCTAGCACCTTCCCTTGCTGCGAAACTATCCTCCTAGAAGAACGCCCTTAAAAGATGTATTTTCACCATAGCAGCGAAAATTATATCGACCTTGATCGAACATTATTCAGGTTTATCGACCTCATAAAACTTATGACATAAACTAACCCGCAATAAAGAAACGTTGTTAACTGAACTTGTACCTGGGTTCAGATATTGAATCATTACACATTATTCGATTTTCTTTCTTTGTTAAAGATTTCACTCTCTTTGTAGCACATACATTCCCTGTTCTTGTATCAATAGATATTATTTGACGCTTCAAATATACATCTCTAATCTCTTTAGTCAAACCTATTAATGAAGTATTAATATTAGGTTTAGTATCTATCTTCATCTTCCGATAAATCCTGCCCTGACTTATAGACGGCGCTCTAAGTAGAGTTACCCCACTTCGATAAGGCATAAAGCAGTTGCTATTCATGCAAGAGCTTAAAGCGGAACCATTCTACATCCTTCACCAAACTGCACTAAAGTACTATCAAGCCAAGTGGTTAGTTCAACTTCATTTTGGCAAGAGGTGTCTGCACAGGCTTCACTCATAGCTTTGGCTACGCATCCCTCTTAGTAAGCATAAATATTATCCTTCTAGCTATAGTGCGGGCAAAAGCGAAATAAAATAACTTGTATAACATAATATAAATGAATATCCCCGTATTTAAACTGAATGCACAGCTCAGTCAGTCAATAACGACTTATCTACGTAACAAAATATTCCTATAAATCACTCAACATATCCGGCAAACAGCAAGAAAAACAATTTCATGCCTCTTCAGAAGGGACTTCACTTCAGTGGCGTCAGGCTACCCAGAGTTCTAGCCAATATTTCAATACACCAACCACAAAAATAACACTCTCGCAATGAAGTGTTCTACGAATGAAAGACTTTCCTGAAGAAACTCAAAAGTGTCTGAACATAAAATGCGCCAACCTAAAACATTCTTGAATGAAGGATATGTCCGGATGCCTCTCCAAAGCCTCCAAGTTAATAGTCCCTATATCCACTCTTAGGCAAGCTATAGATATTTTTTTGGTAAAGATTTACCCCTGAATTCAGGAAAAATCACTCAACGGGTGAACTATACATAATATCTATCATCGAAATTACTAGACAAAACAAGTGTGACGCAACCTTTCCACTTCGAACACCTAAAGCTTGAAACTGTACTACTGAAGCAATCAGCCTTGATGATTGCCTTATTCAACTTCTGGCTGCTATAGATAATTTGATTGAGATGGCGAAATTTTTTCGGTTATTGTACTACGACAATCCAGTACCCAAGTAAATAATACCCAGCATCCACGTGTCTAGTACATCCTTTCCTTATGCTGCTGCATTCAGGTTTCACCAAGCCTCTCACCTACCTCCAACTTTACAGTCAAGAACGAAAATTCTTCATCGCTCAACTAAACAGAGCGAGCCCCAGTATCTGTGTGACCACCTCAATCTCAGTAATAAAATTTAATTAGACATGCGCGCCCACAAGTCAATCATCCACTGTAGTACGTAGAGCAAAGTACGTATTGATTGGGACAAAAAGTAGATAATGGAAGGACTGTAGGCGGCCTGATGCCCTTAGGAATCAAAGTTTTCACTGCCTTTGAGTCAGTGGCACTGATGTACATTTCAGCTATATGTTTCTAAACTTGAAAATGTCAGCTCTTGCACCTCCCCCTATATATCATCTTAATTCTTGGTGCGAAAACTCTTTTGTAAAATCCACAAGTAAAGTCCCATATCGCCAATCCTGAGAAGCTAATTGATCATCATATTATTTCCTGCTTATTTCGATTAGCCCCATGAAATGCATAAGCACAACTCTACGCCCCGTCAGTCAATCTTAGTTTTTAATGATTGTAAGATAGGTTTTTACAGCATCATGAATCGAAAACCTAATAAATCAAACAAACAGAAAGCTCTTTCTACCTAAACCACTAGAATAATTCCGCAGTGCAAAAGAAAAAACATCTGATAAGCTTTTATAGGTAGAACTTTTAATGATATCGACTTCACTTTTATCATAAGGTGTCCAGAGAGAAACATAAAATTATATGATAGTGGCTAGCACATCATAAAGCCCCCTCTCTTCATGACATAGAAAGCTCAGCATTTAACATGTAAATCAACTAATTATAATAAACTTAGCTTAATCAGAAGACTTCAAGCTCACTTCTACAATACTTAAGTATTATTTTAGAGTCTTGCGCGCTGTATTTACCGTTACCATACAGCGGATACGGTTCAGGTATATAAAGTCGCCTCACCATTTCTATTAAGCATGGATGGGGAGTCAGCCAAATTGTCGCGAAATAGCAATATGTATAATTGCTACAATCAAATGTGGATTCACCTACGATGGTGTATAAGTAAGCTATGATGTTTTAGTTATTATGGTATCAAATTTTTTTTGTTTAAATATTTTGCTCGCCCTTATGCACCAATATGAGCATAAATTCAAATGGTTTATCTGGAGAGAGGAATGCATAAGTTATACTCAAGCAAAGTGTCACCTCCAGCATTTTTTCTACTTAATGAAGAAACGTCGATTATAACCACTACTATCGATAATGCGTACCGTAATAATAATTGATTTAGATGTTCACTTACACTCTGCTTATATGCAATATAGAAATATATACAACCTAATATCGGGAGCAACACACAGATCATGGGTATAATCTATTCGAAATAGATATTGGCAAAAACACCCTACTGGAGCGTAAAGATGCTTACAAAATCCTCTCCTCTAATTAAAAAAATACTTGTCGGCAATCCCGGATGGGAGTGGTTACCTATTTTAATTACGCGAGTATCACTGGGATTATTTTTTTCAGTATCAGGATACAACAAGCTATTTATCCCTGAGAGGCATGCAGACCTTATAAACTTAATGAATGAAATAGGAGTTCCCTTTCATGAATTTATGGCATTTTTTTTAGCTTCTGTGGAGTTCTTCGGAGGGTTACTTTTAATGGTAGGCCTACTGTCAACACCTGTCATCGTCGTCCTGTCTATTGTAATGATTGTTGCCATTACTACCGTTGAAATAGAAAGTGTCATCCCTAAAGATATTGGACCATTAGATTGGATGAGCTGGTTTCTTTATTTACCTCAAGTTTTATATATTATTTTATTCATATGGCTAATAATTACAGGCCCTGGAAAATTCAGTTTAGACAATTTAATCGCAAGTAAATTAGGCATTAACAGGATCAAGTAAAAATGGAATGACAGCCTAAGAAAAGATTCATTGCGTTGAGGTATTATCACTATATTTATACCTAATAGTAACATGCCAATAGAGCAGTAAATGCGCAATCTAATTCACCATACGGTAAACTTATAGAACTTCAATGTTAGTAAAGTAGGTAAAGATCTTACTTCCATATACTCAGGATGAATTGCATAGACACACTCTATCCAGTAAGTTGCTAAAACAAAGATAATACCTACCAACGTCTGCATTCTAGATAAAAAACTCCAATATCGTTATATACAATAAAATTCTCTTTTCCCGACAACTATTGGATTTGGTCTAAACTAACCCAGATCAGAGTTAGCTCCCCTTAACAACCAGATAGTAAAGGCGCAATTTGCTTTGGGTGAGGTAAACTCATTAAGGCTTACCATAGCGCTCAAGGGATATGAGATGGAAAATCAGCCCTCCGTAAAAAGTACTCGATTTTGGTTATGGATTTCGATTCTTATTTTTGCTGCCTCCAACGCGGTCGTTGCGAAAATTGGGGAGTTAGGTGCCAGCCACCCCATTAATGGAAACAACCCTATCTCTTTTTGCAACCTCTTGTTCGCTGGAAATCTCTTGGCGGGTATCACCCTTTTAATTATCTATAGAAAAGATTGGCGCCTCAGCATCTTAAAGCAGTATCCTTTCAAAGACTGGTTTTACATGTTCGTGCTTATTTTGATGTCTGGAGTTCTTGCCCCCGCCTTCTTCTTTATTGCTCTGATGCTCACAGAAGTGACCAATGTCGTTTTAATTGCAACTCTAGATGCTCCCTTGGGGCTTTTGTTCGCTTATCTGATGTTCCGGGAGAGGCCTACCGTGTTCTCAATAGTGGGCGCCCTTGTGGTAACGGTTGGTGTTATTGCAATTTTTGCCCTACACCAACCCCCGATGGACGATCCAATGAGTATGAAAATGCTTAATCTTGGAAATCCAGCCATGAACCAATTTCTTCAAGACCTCCCCAAAGCTGGAGAAATTTTAACCGCTTTAGCCACACTCTTAGGGGTCATTGCGGTTCAGGCAAGCCGGAAACTGCTGGATCGCGTCCCTATTGGCGTGTTCTCAGTTTTTCGTATGCTTGCAGGGGTGATACTGTTTTCGATTATTGTCCTCTCTGTATTTGGCCCCCACCACTTTGACGACCTTTTCTCTCCTTTCCTCTGGGTATGGATGCTTGTATACGGAGCAATCATTATTGTCTTTGGGCAGATCACCTGGTTTAAAGGACTCCAAGGAGGGGCGAGCTCTGCTGATATCTCTATCGCGACAGCCATTACCCCCGTAGCCGGTACTTTCTTCGCATTTCTTATCCTGCAAGAGGTTCCCAACTTCGCTCAAATCATTGGGGGTATCATTATTATGTCCGGAATAGGTATCTCATTACTCGGCCAATATCGCGAGCAAAAAGCCATCGAAATGAAGTATGAAAAACCATGCTCTTTTAAAGGGGTATAGAGCTTAGTAGATGAAACAGATACTAAAGTGGAGACATAGGTGACGATTTAGGCTTTGCATGGCTAGGTAGTGGACTTTGCGAAAGCTCAAAGCTATCGCCTATATTGAGAGAAATCTCTGTTCGCATGGAGCTATAGCTAATAAATATTGGTGAATAATTTCTCATACAAGGAGGCTGACTTACCTGAGGTTGGACTTCTAAATTAGCCAATCCTGACTATAAGGCAAAAGCCCAAACTATAATTTAAGACGACAAACACTCACATATACCAATTCAATCCTGACCTTCCAATTACCACTGTTGTGGAAAACACACTGCCAATCAAAATCCGAATTAATACAAGCAAGGCTCACCCTCGGGCCAACCGTAGCCAACTATCTATTCATAGGCGAGTAGCACTGTGTTTTCCTAGTAAACTTATTCTCAGGGAACCAAGATGGTAATTCCACAAACCCTGAACCTGAGTTAACCTTTAAAGTGCTGTATCGACCGCTCAGGCTAACTTTACCATTATTTATTACTTTAAATTGATGTGGCCAAACGACGCCTGGCTCAATCCTTCTATAATCAAACTCCTCAACATAAACACCATTTTTATAAAGCACCTTTCTTATATACCCAGTATCAGGGTCTATACCAAGTAAAGGGGTAATCCTTCCCCCTGAGACGAGCTTCCACCAGATTTCACTTCTGTGCTCAGGCACATCAAATGGACCCTGCACTTCCATCGATGGGTCACGTAGAAAATAAAGGAAATTAAGCCATAATCCCTGAAGTAAATTATCCTTCTTATTTAAGCTAATATAGGCAGCTGACTCAGGGTCAATTGAATTGCCACCTTGATATAGTTCGTATTGACCTTCTACTCCAAAGTGAATTACATTTTCACGACCTGAATATTCAGCGATGGATTCATTTAAAAAATTTAAATATTGAATTTTTGTGCGCGACGGATTGCTTTCTGAAGATAACTCTATTGTAGACGTTAAAGATTCAATCTTATGTAATGAATCCTTCCCTCCAAAAGCACCTAAGAGATTTTCTTTAACTTGTAGTGCAGTTGGCATTTCATTCACTAGCGGCTGGTGCCTAAGTAAAACCTGTCCTAAATCTGTACTCTTTATCTCACCGTGGTACAAGGCCAACTCGCCATTAACTAATACATGAATAAACCCTTCTGCGAGCTGCTGCGGATCTTCGTAGGTTGCTCGATCATTGACCTGATCCAAATCAAAGATAGCAATATCGGCATAATATCCAGGAGCCAATCGCCCCCGATCCTGAATGCCTAAGAAACTCGCAGGCAATGCTGTCACCCCCCTAATCAAGAATGGTAAAGAAATCAGAGATTCATCAACAACAAACTGCCTTATCTTCTTAGCAAACGCTCCAAATGTCCTAGGATGTGCACGCTGGCCTGGCACAGCGTGTGAGCCTCCATCCGAGCTCGTCATCATCCATTCCTGTGTTGCTAATAAGCGAATATTGTCCATATCATATAATTCAAGATTCATCACAGAAGCATCTCTTTGCTCCTTAGCAATATGAAGTACAGTATCTAAAGTTGTTAGATTTAATTCCTCGGATACTTGTGCTAACGTTTTGCCATTGAGGTCTTTATTATTATCAGTAAATAATAATTTTTCCGGACCACCACGAATGTCAAGCATCTGCCTATGTTCTGAATGTAAACGATTTAGGAGATTTTTACTTTGTAACCGTTCAAGTAAAGATGTCATTCCTCCAGCTAAGGCCCAGTCTGGAATAGTATAAGCCAGCAATGAACTCTGCGTTGCAGTATATGGATGTTGTGCAGCAAATACCTGAGCACCATCCGCCCTGGCATTATTGATCAAATCTATCCCTACGTTAGCTCGTCCGTCGTTATGCTTACCCTGTGGAGTAAAATGGCTAAAGATAATTCTTGCATCTATTGCTGAACCAATTTTGATAGCTTCAGCAACAGAAGCATCGTATCCTATACCGTTTAGAACTGCCCCCAAATCCCTATCATGGGTATCATAAATAGCTTTATACTTATTTAAGAATGACAGGGATTCAATCACTTCTTTTGTTGAGGCATAAGAAGCCGGTCGGTAAAAAAGACCCGTTGAGACCCCAAAAGCACCTTGCTGCATACCACTTTCAAGATACTGCGTCATTTTTGAACGCTCTTCATTGCTGGCAGGTCTATCATTCATCCCCATAACGTTCAAGCGAGCCTGATTGAAACCCACGTAAGTTCCTATATTGACGCCGGTATCACTGAGCCTTTCGCCTCCCTCCTCAGCGACTTTATATTGCTCTAGAACATCATTTTTCCCAAAGCCATCTACACCAATAATTACCGAGGTCACGCCCTGAAAGATCTGGGGTAACATTTTTTTACCCTGCGGGTCATTGAGATCTGCATGGCTATGCATGTCAATAAACCCAGGAGTAACATATAACCCCTCAGCATTAATGGTTAATTTAGCCTTACTCCTAAGACTATCAGCGTTCCCTACAAAGACTATCTTGTCATCGACCACTCCTACATCTTGCTTTATCCATGGATTACCTGAACCATCGATAACTTTTCCATCAAGAATCAAAATGTCCAAATAATCTATTTTATTGTTCTGTGCCAGAGTTACCGCACTGTAGAAAAGGAACAATAGAATAAGGCAATACTTAACTAATAAACTCTGTGTAAATTTCACAATTACTCCCCATTAACTACATAACTCAAACCAAGAATTTCATGATACGGCGAAATAGATAATTCCACACCTTTAATACTCCATGCTTTAGAATACCGCTATTCTCAGCAAAAATTGAAACACCAAATAATATGATACCTGCGATGAGAAAATTGAGAATCGACTTAGCATTCATAATCATCCTTATCAATTTATCTTTATATGGCACACCACAAAACACAACTAAACGGACTTAAAATTCACCGTACTCTAACCTTATCTGTTACAATCTTTGAATCAAACACTACTTATCGCTTAAACAAGACCGGCTATCGATAGAATTTCATACGGATCTCGAAATTTTCCTGGCATTGCAATACTAACGTTTAGTTAACCTTATAAATATTGATGTAACCAATGGCTTCCCAGCACTAGCAGCTTAATATCTAATTTTCCATTCTACATCTATTACCCTTTTGCCTTGCTTTACTCTTCTACCAAAGATCAATTACAAGAACCTCTACGCACTAAGCCTTTCCTTACCCAAAGGATCACTAGGAAATAGGTTACTGATTCGACTCAGAACAAGCTAGTGAGCTGGTACCACTGTTTCAGAGGCGGCCAAAATAGAAAATAATCTAATAAGAGCCATTTAGGACAAAACTCCACTGCCTCGCCTCAGATTCTACCCTTATAGAAGCAGCCCATTATTAGACGAAAGCACGCATCAATTTCCGACTATCGCACTTAACAGCACAGCTGCCGCTTTTTCTGGGAACGACCTTGCATTTTATTCACATTCTTGGAGTATCGCTAAATTGTGGTGTTTTACAGTTTACTGGGTTCCAAGTAGGTTTGTAGGTCATTTTTCATGTATTCGAGCACAGAGTTATGTCGCACCATATTGAAGCCCTATTAAGTGAATGGCAGGCATCGCCTGAGGATGATTGGGTACTAGCCGTAATCACCAAAGTTCAGGGCTCAGCTTATCGTAAGGCGGGAGCGATGATGTTGTTTCACCCACTAGGTAAGAGTATTGGCCTAGTCAGTGGTGGTTGCTTAGAGGCTGATTTAAAACGATACGCTCAACGCGCTATTCAGTATGATACTTCGATTAAAGTGATTTACGATGCCAGTGATGAGTCGGATGCTAGCTATCAATTAGGCTGTGGCGGCATTGTAGAACTAATTTTATTTCCCCTAACGCATAGAAACCAATATCTTCAGTTGCATTGCCTTTTAGAATATTTGAACTCGGGAAACTCCGCTTTCTACGAACTGGAGTTACCTATTCAAAATACCAATTCAAGAGATCTTGTTGCGAGAGTTATTGCGCCAGAAGCAATGGGCTACCAGATTGATAGCACTACCAAAGCTACCCTATCACTACAAAATGGAAAAGCAGATGCTCTGCATCCGAGATTAATTATTCCCTGCCTACCCCGCTTCCATATTGCTGTTTTTGGTGGCGGGTTAGATGCTCAGCCAGTAGTCAAAATTGCTCAAGAACTAGGCTGGCACATTACGGTGATTGATGAACGCGCAAGTTTTGCCCGTCATTACGATTTCCCTGGTGCAAGTATTCTAAAGAAACCCTATTCACAGCTGACTACATCGCTGCTGAATCAGTTTGATGCGGCGATTGTGATGCACCACAACTTGGACTTGGATGCGAAGGCGTTACAAGCCGTAAGCCTGACGAAGCTACACTATGTTGCGCTGCTCGGCCCTCCACATAGACGTGATAAAGTTCTTGATAGAGCGGGGATAAAAGTAAGTGATTTCTATGGTGTCTTTTCCGCACCGGCAGGTTTAGCATTAGGTGGTGAGCTACCTGAGTCCATTGCTTTGAGCATCCTGGCTCAATGTCACGGAGTATTGCATCAAGCTAGATTGTTACCCCTAGACAAGGTCGCAACGTGAATAAATTTATCCGGGAGACAGCTAGACAACCTTCAAAACGGATACTGGTAGCATTGCTTGCTGCCGGAGAAAGTCGTAGATTTAATGGTATAAAATTACAAGCAACAGTAGATGTGATTGACTCAAATGGGAAGATTAAGAGTCAGCCTCTGCTGTTGCAAACGCTTGATAAACTAACCAGCCTAAACACAAAAACATCAACCGGGCTAAAAGTAGAGTTATTGGTAGTTCTGGGAGCGCATCAAGAGAAGCTGGCTAATTTGTTGTCTTCCGATGTGAACCGACGATTTAACACTAACTGGCAAAGTGGTATTGCAAGCTCTATTAAAGAAGCAGTTATCGAAGCCGAGGCCCTTAAGGTAGATGGTTTGCTAATTGCCTTGGCTGATCACATAGGCGTAACTTTGGATGATTATCAAAAATTAATTACTGTGTGGCAGTCATATGGGCAAACTTGCTGCGCCCAATATCAAAATAGTTTTGGCGTACCTGCAGTATTTAACTCCTCAGATTTTACTGATCTCGCATCTCTCACAGGCGATACGGGCGCAAAGCACTTATTGAAAAAGAAATCTAATCTTGATGCTTTATCAATTGTTGAGATCGAGGGTGTCGCCATAGATATAGATCGTAGAGCTGATATAGAAAAATGGCAAAAAATGATTGTGGAGAATCTCAGTTAGGCTTATTTTCAGTTTTTAGTGAGAGTATCAATATAATTAATTACTTCCGTAAAACTAGCTGTGCGATACACAGATTTCTAAGTCAGAGCCAGTTAACGGAAAGAGGCGATTTCGCCACCGATACGCAATTACTAGCGGGATTATCAAGGAGCGGGTAATGTCTAATAAGAAGTTAACCTTAACCATCAACGACGAAAGTTACGCACTAGATGTTGCACCTGAGATGCCACTTTTGTGGGCAATCAGAGATTTACTTGGATTAACAGGCACTAAATATGGTTGCGGTGCTGGATTGTGTGGAGCCTGCACAATCCACTTGGACGGAACGCCGACGCGAGCATGTTTAACGACGGTTTCGCAAGCCAAAGGCAAGAAAGTAACTACCATCGAGGGGCTGCAATTTGCTAAATTGAAGCAAGCATGGAGCGACAATAACGTTCCACAATGTGGCTATTGTCAGTCTGGCCAGCTTATGACTGCTGCCGCGCTATTGACCCAAAACCCATCACCAAGTGATGAAGAGATTAACTCTGCCATGGCTGGAAATATTTGCCGTTGTGGTACCTACACACGAATTCGAGCTGCTATTCAAGACACCGCTAAAAAGAGAACTTAATAATGAGTAGCTTTACAGCCGTAAAAAATTTCAGCCGCCGGGATGTACTTAAACTATTTGGAGCAACTGGCGGGGGCTTAGCTTTAGGTGCAAGTGGAATGAGCTGGAGTCCGATGGCCATAGCACAAGGAAAGGAGCCGAGGTTAAACCTGTTTGTTGCTGTTGGCGAAGACAATAAAGTCTATCTTACCTGTCATCGTTCAGAGATGGGCCAAGGTATTAGAACCGGGATACCTCAGATACTCGCTGATGAGCTTGAGGCTGATTGGCAACATGTCGTTGTGATTCAAGGGTTAGCCGATAAGCGCTATGGAAGCCAGAATACCGATGGGTCACGCAGTATTCGTAAGCATTATGACAAAATGCGACAAATGGGGGCAATAGCTCGGACCATGCTGGAACAAGCTGCAGCAGACTCATGGCAAGTGCCTGTCGGAGAAGTGGAAGCCAGGAATCATAAAGTCGTGCACGTAAAGTCGGGCAGAAGCTCTAGTTATGGAGAGCTAGCAGTTGCTGCTGCGAAACTTCCCATACCAGAATTGAACCGCGTGAAACTGAAGGAAAACAAGGACTTTAAACATATCGGCAAATCTCACAAGATTGTCGACATGGATAATATGCTATCCGGAAGAGCTAGATATGGCTACGACATTCAAATAGATGGCATGCTGTATGCCAGTATAAGCAGGCCCCCGGTTCTCGGTAGTGATGTAGAAAGTTTAGATGATACCCTGGCTCGCAAGGTTCCCGGGGTTTTGGATGTGATTCAATTACCTGTGCCCGAAGGACCACCTAAGTTTCAAGTTTTAGGTGGTGTAGCAGTTATTGCTACTAACACCTGGAGTGCCTTGCAAGGGCGTAAAGCATTAGAAATAACTTGGACTGCCAGTAAGAATGATAGCCACAGCAGCACAAGTTTCATGGAGTCGTTAATTCAGGGGGTCAAGGAGCCTGGTAAATTAGTTCGCCAACAAGGAGTTGAAAACACCGATTGGCCGGAGGACTCAACCCAGCAAGCCATATACACAGTGCCCTATTTGGCCCACGCACCGATGGAAGCTCCTGCTGCTGTAGCTTCAGTTACACCAAATGGCTGTGAAATCTGGGCATCAACACAAACACCGCAAAGTACGCAGCAAAATGTAGCAGCAAACCTCGGGCTCAATGACGAACAAGTGAAAGTTAATGTCACGCTATTAGGGGGCGGCTTTGGAAGGAAGTCAAAGCCTGACTTTAGTGTGGAAGCGGCACTATTGTCTAAAAAGCTTGGACGGCCGGTTAAAGTTAGCTGGAGCCGCGAGGACGATATCCAAAACGGCTACATGCACGCAATTAGTGCCCAATTTTATCAAGCAAAACTTGATAGCGATCAAATGCCAACGGCAATACTACAACGTACCGCCTTTCCATCTATTAGCACTACCTTTGCCGAGAACGTGGAGTACCCCTCAGCTGGAGAGCTGGACCTTGGCTTCGTCGACATTCCATTTACTGTGCCAAGTCATCGTTGTGAAGCGGTTAAAGCATTGGCGCATACCCGTATCGGCTGGATGCGCTCAGTGAGTAATATTCAGCACGCCTTTGGTATTGGTAGTTTCGTGGATGAACTGGCACACAATGCCAAAGTATCATGCCCAAAGATGTGGAAAGAAATGTTGGGCCAACCTAGGCATATCGACTTTTCCGGTCAACAGTTCAAATACGGAAACTACGGAGAAGATCTATCACGCCACCCAGTCGATGTTGGTCGCTACCATCAGGTAATTGATATTGTTGAAAGGAATATGGCTGAATTTGCACCTAACCAGTCAAATCAAGGCTGGGGCTTTGCCGCTCATCGAAGCTTTAATAGCTATGTAGCTATAGCGATTCTGGTGGAGGTGAAAAACACAAACCTTAAGGTACTGCAAGCAATTGCAGCTATTGATGCTGGACTTGTTGTTAACCCTGATAGAGTTGTCTCACAAACCGAAGGCGCGGTGATTTTTGGCTTAAGCTTGGCGATGATGGGAGAGTTAGCCTTTGAAGATGGGAAGGTTAAGCAGTCCAACTTCCATGATTACCCTGTACTTCGTATGGGGCAGTGCCCTGATATTTCGGTAACGGTAGTGAGTGCCAATTCTGCTCCAGCAGGCGTTGGTGAGCCTGGTGTGCCACCCGTAGCCCCTGCATTGACCAACGCGATATTTGCAGCAACAGGAACCAGAATTCGCAATCTGCCAGTAAACAAAAAACTTAATGTTTAAGTTATAATCACAATCGCAAAAGTAGAGCTTTATATCCCCCTACTCGCTCTTCGTAAAGGGGGATATATAAAAGAAAACAGCGTAGACAAAGACCCACAGAACTGACTGAATATAATGCAATTCCATTATTGACTCATCAAACTTGTCTCGATATACAACTTAAAAATTAAATCGCTAAAAAGTTTCTTAATAAAAGCATGGATTGCTACATAGCAACGGGATACAGGGTTAAAAATTTTCACTTTTTCGACTTCCTCACACTGAAGTCTCATATGTATTAGTTCAGACCAAATCTGACACATCCTCTTGAAAAAGAGGGGTTTACCGGTTTTGATGAAGGTGCCTAAACCTAAAAGCAAAACCAAGGATAAACCCCATGATCCATACTAATGATCGCATCATCAAACACAAGACCGGATTGCTAAATCTGGCAGAAGAACTCGGAAATATCTCCAAAGCATGTAAGATGCTGGGTGTATCGAGAGACACTTTCTATCGGTACAAGGAAGCCGTTTCAAGTGGTGGCGTGGACGCCCTTCTTGAGAAGAACCGGCGTGTACCCAACCACAAGAACCGTGTTGACACAGTCATTGAAGAGGCAGTGTTAACTTATGCCCTCCAAGAGCCTGCCCATGGGCAGGTTCGAGTTTCCAATGAACTGCGTAAACGCGGTGTATTTGTGTCCCCTAGTGGCGTTCGGAGTATCTGGTTACGGCATGACCTAGCTAACTTCAAATTGCGATTAAAGGCACTTGAGGCCAAGGTCGCTGAGGAGGGACTGATCCTCACGGAGTCACAGGTTCAGGCTTTGGAGAGAAAACGGCATGATGATGAAGCCTGTGGTGAAATTGATACTCAACACCCTGGTTATCTGGGCTCGCAGGATACCTTCTATGTAGGAACCTTTAAGGGCGTCGGACGTGTCTACCAACAAACCTATATCGATACCTATGCGAAGGTGGCTCATTGCAAGCTGTACACCACCAAAACGCCAATCACTGCGGCAGACCTCCTGAATGACCGTGTACTACCGTTTTATGCCTTACATGATCTACCGGTGCTGCGTATCCTAACTGATCGCGGTACAGAGTATTGTGGCAAATTGGAACAGCACGACTACCAGTTATATCTAAGTGTGAACGAAATAGAACACACCAAGACAAAAGCCAGACACCCACAAACTAACGGGATCTGTGAGCGCTTCCATAAAACTATTCTACAAGAGTTCTACCAACCTTCATTACGCCGCAAGATCTATGGATCAATAGAAGAGTTACAAAAGGATCTGGACGAGTGGCTCACATATTACAATAATGAGAGAACCCATCAGGGTAAGAAGTGTTGCGGTCGAACACCGTTAGCCACTCTTGAAGATGGAAAAAGCATCTGGAAGGAAAAGCTCGTAAACTGAATTTGACCTGACAGAGCACCTCCTGAAAAACCGGTAACTGTCAGATCAAGTCTGAACTACTACAATTTATTCAATAAATTCAGTTTTGCAGCTAAAAATCAACCATAAAATAGCAGTCCAATAATTCGTAAATTTATCTCTGAATTTATAGAGGTGCCCTAAAGTTAAATCCACCATTTTTTCGCTCACAATATCTTTAAGCACTTTCTGAAGCTCAGAATGCGTTGGGAATTTAACGGAAGCAGCGTCCATACCAACTTCTCCTTTTCTCGCTCAAGTAATTAGCATCCAATCATAGTAGCTTATTGCATTAAATGTGCTTCAACCACTAAAGGTAAGTAGAGCCAACCTATACTCTGCCAACAAGTTTGAAAATTATTTTCTCGCCCACCTGATTGAAGACTACCTCTATTGAGAGTTATGACTAGCTTACAACCAACAAGCAGGATAGATCATATTAATCTCCAACCAACTGGTTCCGAATCATCTAAATTCGACTTAACTATACGAATGATTGATGACCACCAAATAAAAACCATCTAAATAAAAAAAGCCTATATACACAATAAACGATTTTAAGCTAGAAGAATTACTCAAATAGTAAATTACAGAAAACAATCATGTCTTTTTACAACTGACTCTTATCAATAAGCAGGGTTATAACCGGCCACCCAAAATACATTTTCTTCACCATTTATACCTATTGTATCGAACGACTCATATACCCATAGGTCCGAATCTAAATTTCTATCTAGCTCATCAGAAAGATACTGTATATTATCTTTAATTGATACGCCCTTTGGATTAGAAGACATTATTAGAGCCAGTCCTTTTGCCGGACTACACTTGCTTAATTTATCAAAGTCACTTCTAATTTTAGGTATTTCAGGACTACCTGTTGAGCTCATCCACCTCTTCATTTTCACCACCACTTCTATTTCTGATGGCACATCTTCCCGGAAAACAACAAGATCAATTAAGTCATACTCGACCTGAATCCTTCTGGCGAAGTATCTAAAAAGGTACCTGGCAATGATGAACTGATAATATCTCTCATTGTTTATTTTCAGAATCCCAGCTTGGTCACACGAGTAGCAAGAATTATTGGAAAGTGACTCCTGAAGATACTGATCCTCCTGCAGAGCCTTACATGATAAAGAAATTAAATCTTTTAATATTAAATCCACCTATCCTCCAAATCACTATTACGCACCACATTGAAGAGTTACTTTGGAAATCAAACTTTAAAATACAAAACTGTAAAGAAACATATACTCGCCACCAAGCAGCATCACTGAAGGTCATGCTTTACCAATATAGATAAAACTGACTCTATTACTAAGATTTAACTTGCCTAAGCTGAATGTGATTCCCCTCAGGATCAGCTACGTTACAAACCTTGAAAATTGGATTTGACCACTCACCTTCCATAGCCCTGCCCCCAAGTGTCTCAGCCTTATTCTTTGCATCTTCAAGACACTCCACCATGACAAATAGTTTAATTGTGTTGAAATTTCGCTCAGGGAGCTCTATGGGCGGGACATGTACAACAATATTAAATCCGTCTTTACCTATATTGATTAACTTATCTGTTTTATGTAGTACGTGAAAATCAAACATTTTTAGATGGAACTCGGAGAGACCCTGTATATCTCTTACATATATTATGACTCCGAACTTTGATATTTCACTCATGTTCTACCACCATTTTTTGTAAGACTTCCAAGCATTTTAACCTAAACTGCACAAACAAATGTTACCCAAGCACAAAAAATTGTTAACAAGTCAAGCAACCATATATTTTCCCCTAGATTAAAGGATGCCGAACTATAGAAATACCTTTTAGTGGCATATAGCAATTGACATATCCAGTTCCTTCCCGGCCCACACAAAAGAACAGTTATCAATCTAGCGAAAAGACAATCTAGAGGTATACATAGCATTCCCTTATTATTATGGGATTCCTCTATCGATCATTATATCAACAGCAACTATTAAACTGCTAGATAGTGCTAAAAAGCACCTATTCTTAGGCATTTGCTTTAGGGATATTGTTAAAGTAATATACAAAATTGCTTCTGTTAGAATTTCTAGAACACATAATTTGTACAAGTTACACCTGTGTTAGCTATTAACATCTACAACTTTAACTGCCTTAGCAACAAAGCTTGAAATTATCATCTCATCCTCGCACAGAGAGCTTATCAAGCACTTAATAAGCACTTGAAATAATCCTCCCCAATAGATTTCTCTCACGATGATAAGGATATCGGATAGCAGTAGATGGCATTACCGTGGATTTAAGCGTCTATTTGTTTAACCCAAAGATTACAATGTCTTGCAAGTTATGCTCTACTCTGTAATATCACGTAGAACAAAAACCAGGATTATTGTCAGAAATATCATTATGTATCAGTTTACGTATGAGCCTACCCCCAAAAATGTCCTACTGGACCTGATGGGCGTTAACAAGCGACACGAGCTTGGAACCAGTCAGCTCAGCTTTATATCTGATGCATTTGACATTTCTATCAATAGTCTACGAGTAACATTAAATAGATTGGTAAGTACCGAATTGGTCAGCCATGATGGGCGGGGGGTGTACCGTTTAACAGAAAAAGCGATCGCCAAACGTGCTTTTATCAACCGCTGGCAACATGATACTTTTCATTATGAAACTTGGGACGGTAGTTGGCTTACTTGTCACTTACCTAAAGGAATATCACGTACGGTTCGTAGAAAGTCATTATCGGTTCTCCAATGGTATGGTTTTTCCGTAGGCCTCGACCACCTGTGGGTACGACCCAACAATCTAAAACTCGCCCATTCTGAAATAATCGCTTCATTAGATACTCTTGGACTTGAGGTAGGGGCGAACTGTTTTGTATTGCATGAGGTTCCCGATTCATTAGTCTCTCAATGGGCTCACCAGCTATGGGATATCGGAAGGCTTGATAGCGAATATGACGATCTCGTACAGTCCCTTGAGAACAGCCTTAAGACTCTGTCAAATAAACCTATTTATACAACATTATCAGAAACATGCCGGTTGGGTGGTGAGGCCATTCATCGCCTAGCGATTGATCCTCTACTCCCAAAGATAATAAGACCGCAAGAGAAGTACCAAGAATTGAAGAATATCGTGCGTAAGTACGATCGTGTTGGCCGTAACATTTGGCTGGAACAGTTGAAGAAGTTAGGTGTTGACTAATAATCACAACAAGGTACTCCTCAATGAATATCCCAATTAGCAAAGAAGAACTAAAGCCTTTTCTGCAGCGTAGTGATGCCAGAGCTTGGTGGATAGTAGCAAGCGCTTGGATTGGCATCGTTAGTATTTTTGTTATTGCAGCACTATTACCGTATTGGTACGTATATATTGCAGCAGTATTCTTGCTTGCTGGGCGTCAACAGGCCTTAGCTGCAATCATGCATGAAGCCAGTCATAAAACGCTTTTCGCAACCCGGGCCTATAATAAATTCATTGCCAAGTGGTTATCTTCACCATTTTTATTGATGGATGGTGATACCTATATTAAGAGCCATCTAAAACATCATCGAAATGCTGGCACAGATAAAGATCCGGATCTGAAGAACTACAAAGACTATCCTGTAAGTAAAAGGAGTCTAGCGAGAAAATTCATTAGAGATTTTTTGGGAATCACTGGTTTAAAGGCAAACCTATATCTTTTTTTAAGCGGTCGAGATTTGTTGAGCAGAAATAAGAGAGTTAATTATCAGTTGACACGGGGCCTGTTTGTTAACGGTATCATGTTTGCGGCGTTGTGGGCCTCTGGCTTTCCGCAGTTGTATATCCTATGGGTAATAGCCTACTTCACAGTCTATATGGCCATCATTCGAATGCGTCAAATCGCTGAGCATGCCGGGGTTAAAGATCTCTATCATCTGGAACCAAAATATAATACACGATCGGTTCCAAGGGGAATTTTAGGATTACTCTTTGTCAGCCCCACCGATGGATTAAGCTACCATTGTGAGCATCACGCTTTTATGGGTGTGCCCACCTATAACTTAAGGGCACTCCATAAGTTTCTTAAGGCCCGCGGGTACTATGATGATGTAGAGCTGGCTGATAACTACCTTGGCGTGTTAAGACAGGTGTTAAGATAGCAACTGAAACTGAATACTTCGCGGCAAAACAGCTTAAGATAAGAATGATACTTCCGCCGTATTTTCCATACAGGCAGCAGCAAAAGCCATGCTAACCTATCCGTGAAATGGTTTTTTGCTTTGCTGCCATCTAAATCCATACATTAGAGCTTCGCTTTATATATGATAAATGCCGATCGAGCACCCACTATTGCGCTTACCAGGAATATTCTGCACATCCAACAGCCAACCTAATTGCTGCCTCCGCCAATAAATGATTGGAGTTCAAGGTAGGCAGAGGGGAGTTGGAGTCACTAATTATTAGTGGTATTTCTGTACACCCAAGTATAACGGCATCACAACCATTAGCCTTCAAACTTTGAATTACCTCTTGAAAGTAAGTTACTGAATCTGGCGTCGAGACACCACAGACCAATTCTTCCATAATTAAGCGGTCTATATTGTGTACCTGCTCATTTGTAGGTCGCAGCCAAGCAAGGTTCTGCCCTTCAATTTTCTTTGGGTAAACATCACTTTCCACCAGCCATTTGGTGCCTAAAATACCAAGCTTTTGATAACCGCGAGATTTCGCACTCTCTGCTACAGCTTCAGCAATATGGAGCCAAGGTAGCGGTGATAACTCTTTTACATACTCAAACGCCTGATGAATGGTATTATCTGGACAAATTAAGAAATCAGCACCCTGCGCTTTGAGCTTTTTAGCTGAAGAAAGCATTAGGTCACCAACACCCAACAAATCGCTGTTATTCAATCGATCCACATAGTCTGCCAAAGAGTGAGTATGCATGGAGATTTCCGGGTGTGCATACTCCCCCAAAATTTTGGGGCTTTCAGTACATATTGTTCTATAGCAAAGGGCGGCCCCTTCTGCGGAGCATCCAACTATACCTATATGTTTAGGCAAGGTTTTCATATTACTAAACTTCTATCTATTAGAATTAATCCGCCACTTAGAATTGCGGCGGTCCCTTATGATACGCACTACTATCGATACTCACTTTAGAGTAACTAAACTTAAAACCCAAAGGCTATATCTCTACCGATATCAATATTCCCTTCACATAACTTTTCAGCAAAAGTAATTTTGAAGACACAGCTAATCAATGTAACGCCTATCTCAAACGCTAAAGTACGCACCTTTTGATGGGGCAAATTAATTACTTGAGTATAGCGCTATTGATATCACGCTATTAGAGCGAGATACAGTATGGTTTGAAAAAATCTGACAAGATAAACGGAAGGGATAATACTGGTTTTTTGGCTTTGTGGGCTAGGTGAGCGTAGATAAGACTTTCAGCAGGGAGGCCTTATCTACGCACTTGCTATCGAGTATGATTTTTAATCAGCGCAAGTTATCTCTCTCTTCCTTCATGCGCTTACCTATCGCTAAATGCGTCGCTGGATCAAAATGGTAATAACCTGAGAGATCATCTGTTTTATGAGCCTCAACATTGTAGGTGGTATCGAGACAATTCTGGACACCCACCAAAGTAGAAGCTTAAAGCGTCAAGTCAATTGACACAACACAGGCAGAATGATCAAAATACTGGAGTCAAAGATAAAAATCCATGACTCTTCCGCGCAGCACGCAAATCTCTCTCGATGCGACACCCTATTATCACTGTGTCTCCCGCTGTGTGCGTAGAGCGTTCCTTTGCGGTAGGGATGCTAATCCGAAAAAGACTATGAGCACCGACGCCGGTGGATTGAGGCCAGGATGCATAAGCTGGCCTCAATCTTTGCTCTCGATATCGCTGCCTATGCGGTAATGAGTAATCACACCCATATTGTGCTCTATATCGATACCTACACAGCAAACTCATGGTCCACTATCGAGATAATTGAACGCTGGCAACAACTTTTCAAAGGTTCTGCGCTAAGCAAACGTTATCTTCGCGGTGAAGCCCTGGATGCCGTCGAGCTGGAAAAACTTCAGGAGGTGACATCCCTTTGGCGCGAACGCCTGGTCGATATCAGCTGGTTTATGCGCTGCCTGAACGAGTCCATCGCCCGCCAGGCCAATGCCGAGGACAGCTGCACCGGTCGTTTCTGGGAAGGGCTTTTCAAGTCTCAGGCCTTGCTGGATGAAAGAGCCCTTGCCGCCTGCCTGGCTTACGTGGACCTCAACCCTATCCGTGCTAGTATCGCTAATCCGATTACACTTCGATCCAGCAACGCATCCACACAGCCATCTCAGGCCAGCAGCCCAAAAGCCTACTGCCGCTGGTGGGCGGAGAGCGCCGGGATATGCCTAAAGGCTTGCCTTTTCAGCTGGATCACTATTTAGAGCTGGTAGACTGGAGTGGCCGGCAGCTGCACCCTAAAAAGCGCGGCGCTATTCCCGAAAACATCCCACCTATTTTAAATCGGCTGGGTATTTCGCCAAAACACTGGCTCTACCTAAACCGCAATTTTGAAAGCCGCTTTAAACGCTTGGTGGGCTCGGCGGAAGCGGTACGCCAGGTCTGTGCGCAGCAAAATAAACGCTGGGTACACGGGCTGCCCGATTGCCAGCGCTTTCTTTGCCCCGCCCCCTGCTAGATTACAGAAATCCGCTTATCAGCTGCCCCTAGATTCCATCGCTCCCGACTCTACACCCCACCTGATTCCCTATGGACTCCCAAAATGATCTTTTAACGTCAAATTGCCATCTATTTTGAGACAGATATACCGGCTACCAAGTGGTGGCGAAAAAATTCTTGTCTAGCTTCCGACTCTCCATTCTTTGGATGTTCTTTGGATGTCCTGGATTAATTTCTCTGGATTAATTTCTAATTCCTGGATTAATTTGAGGAATTATTCAGAGACTCACTAGATTCAATGAACTGCTATACGCACGAGATATACAACTTGGATATAGGAAGATTCTCATCATCAATTAATGCACATTCCAGATTTCAGAACCCACATATCAATAAAATATTGATAGCTATTTACATACCATCAACTCAGATTTTTATTGAGCGCAGAAAGTACTACTCGGGTTGTGGCTGAAACCTCTTGTTTAGCACAATAGCCATATCTTTTGACAAGTTCGAGATAGACGGCAATAGATAAAGGAAAGAGGAAATAATAAACACAAATCCAGCAATAGACCACGCAATAGAAATACTAAAATAGTGAGCTGTATACCCTGCCACTAAAGCCCCTGCCGTCGCACCCCCTTGTGCAATTAAAGATTTCACTGATAGCATTGTTGATCTTCTAGATTCTGGAATTTTCTCGTGAAACATTGCCGATCCTGGAGCCATCGAAATCCCAACAACAACATGCAATAGTAAATATACAACTATAAAACCATACAAATCACTTTGAATTGCAAATATAAAAAATAGTAGTCCTGTACAGAACTCAAGCACCAATAGCATATTCGAATAATTATTTTTAAAAACTCTTGACAAGGGAATGGAGCATCCCTGCCCTACCGCCATACAAACATAATTTAACGCAAATAGAATACCAAACAACCAAAGACTTTCCTTGCTGTCGACTAAAGTAGAAAGCATTGGCTGCCAAAGTTGCTCTAAACTAATGAACGCGACCCCGCTTATGAAGTCAATTAATAAAAGTGGTTTAAAGACTGGATTCTCAACAATCACATCAAAAGCACTCTTAATGGTACTGTGAACCTCGCGGAAAAAATTCGAACCAACTGGCTCCCCCATAGAATCTGATTCACCAACAAAATAGAAAGTACAAAGCATATGTATTAATATTAAAGGAACAAGAAAGACAAAACCCACCTCATAAAACCCTATAAAATCGTAGCTATCACTTACAAATGAAAACCATACTGGGATAAGTCCTGAAAATACTGCCCCAACAGCTAAGCCAATCATCTGGAAAATATTTACTGAAGCTTGGGCTTCCATCAAGTTTGTTTCACCATCTCTAGAAACCACTTTAAACTGCTCAACAAAAAGTGCATCAATAGTTCCAGAGAAAAGAGCTATAGACAATCCATTAAGAATCATAAATACAATCAATTCCGCAAAGCTAGACGACCACCAAAAACCTATCACTACAAACAGTAGAACCAGCTCGCCAGCTATAAAGGTCTTTTTTCTCCCGTATCTATCAGCAAGCGCTCCAAACGGGACCTCTAAAGCAACAGTGGATATTGTTGCTACTGCCAACAATATACCCATTTCATGAAGCTCGATTCCTTTACTCATAAACAACAAGAATATAATCGGAGCAATCATCCCACTTATAGCTGATATTCCAGCCTGAACAAGACCAAACTTAATTATTAAAGCATGTACCGACCTGCTCATCTTTATCACCATTCCTGGTTGAAACGCCGCCATCGCATAGCAATAAATTATGGCTATGCCTAGCTAAAATTCATACTCTAACCTACTGTGATGGGTCAGCACGATTACATACAAGTACAATTACAACCTCACGAATCCATGTTAGGTATTAAGGGTTGCGATTAGATCAATTCACAAATGATATTCATAACTTTCTATTAGGATAGAAACTATTAACTCTTCACACCTAGGAAGTGAGGATTCCTAAAATACAACTCACGAGATGTTAAAGATCAATTTGCCCCTTGTGATTCAATACTCCAACGCTCACAGTATCAACTTGAATATCTGAAGAGGGTGAGTAATTCGAAAATTTTTAACAAAATTCCCATATGTCATTCGCCTCCAGTTGTAGAAGTAAATAATTAGCCGCATATATAAAGATTAAACTCTAGTCGGGCTGTGCGTTTTCACAAAATAAAGTAAAGCTTGTTTTGCTTCGCTACGAGTAGTAAGTGCCATTAATCAGGGAAAATTCTACTGGTAGCACTACCACCTTTCCCGGTCCAGAAAAAGGCAGCGATGAGTTGAAGGAATTGTAATAATGTGAGGAATGAACGACTTAAATTAGGTCTTAGGTACCTCGCTTGGCCTAGGCAAAGCGATATACCAAAGCAAGGCAACCTGAGAGTATATTGGAGTTAACTTGTAAGCCTTTAAGGCAAAGCCAGAGCGGATAAAACCTTAAGAATGATGGTTTTATCCACTACTTAACCCCTGTAAATGAGTCCTAAATCAATGTAAGTTATCCATCTCTTCTTTCATTCTCTTACCTATCGCTAAATGCGCCGCTGGATCAAAATGGTAATAACCTGAGAGATCATCTGTTTCATGAGCCTCAACATTATAGAGGTTGTCTGCAACAGACTGTTGGGCAGACTGGATAGCTCCACTGGCATCACCATAGTGGCTTTTAGCAATAACAATGGGCAAGTCATAATCATTTAGCGCTTCCCGTAGGCCATTCACCAGACAGGTCAAATTCGCCTCATAGTTGTTTTCATTTACACTTTGCCCTCCATCATTCCAACCCTGGAACCAGATAAAACTATCGATTTCAATCGACTTATTTTCATACTGCGGAAAGTAACCAGCCAAGACTTCAGGGTCGCGCAAGGCCTCAATCTTCTCCAACATCGCAGTGTAAAGAGACTCCTGATTTTCCTCATCTTGGGTCCACTCATTAGCGGCGGAGTCATGGCAGCCAGGGACCTTCCAGTCTACTCTCAGGTCAGTACCACCCTGAACCACTTTTAAAAGTAACAGATCGTTCTCAGTCTCTTCACCGAGGTAGTGCCCTAAAGTGAGCTCTGGTCCATAGCGGTTAGTAGACACGCCATAATTGGGGAACAATTCACCATGGCGCTCAGAGAAGGAGAGAGAACCGGTATCATTCAATGAACCCTGATACTGCAGTACAGTAATATCGTCTCGTGTACCTTCAAGAGCTGCGTCCAGGTGGCCATCAGCATAAATCTCAGCTACCTCCATAGCAGTACTCATTTGCATCCAGGCATCGTAGTTGTACCCATAGGAGCCTTCGCTAGAGGAGAAGTAATATCTACTAATGGTGGCAAAGAGTCGGTCAGTCAGATCAAAGTTACGGCTATCACAGGTTTCACCTGTATGAGAGTCGAGACTGCCTGCACGGCAGAGGAATTGCCCGAGCTTCTGCACCACAGGATCTTCGTTATCATCGCTAAGTCTCTGGTTATAATCGGCTAGCGAATCACTATTATTGATAAACTGCTCTGTTATCTGGTCATCACTAATCGCCGTAGAACCACAGTCGACATCGCCGTAGGTGTAATCTGCATTGGCATGGCAAATCAGCTCTTGCAAGCGATCTAACCGGGTGTTGTTGCCTTCCATATTGGACTGGCCTGCCATAACCACAACTTTTACAACATCCTCATCTGAAGTATCACCCACTGGATCGGTATTTACGTCGCCACCAGATGGATAGATAGCAAAATCATAATCATAAAACTCAAAATCCCTGAAGGTGTCAGGAGTTGTGACTACGAGAGCATAGAGTTCATGATTGGCAGGTACCGGTACTACGGTACTTGAATCTTCCCCGGAGCTATCAATATCAAATGGATAATAACTACGAGAGCCGGTAGATGGGTTGTAAACCACTGCACGACCACGGAAGTCCGCATGAGCTGGGTTATTTTCAGCATCAACCCTAACCGCAATGGTGTAGTTACTGTCTTCAGTAATACCTTCTACCTTAAAGGCATTAAAAGCCCAAGAGCCTGGTACAAAACCGGTATCCATATCAGTCCAGCTGTTACCCGTCCCTTCCTGGTCAAATGTTTGAGTGTACTTATTATCGTGGGTGCTGGCATCAGGGTGCTCACTCAACATTCGACTCAAAGAGGCCGCCTCCGACACCTGGTAGGCCTCACTCTCAACCATATCCCAGGTCGTGATTTGTGCGGCAAAATCTGCAAACAGGGCCTTCATGTCGTGCCCTTGGGCTGTTAGATAAGCATCGGCTGCTTCCAGGTCGTTAAGTCCATCCCTGGAGTCACGGAATACCCCCCCCATCAGGTCCTTACTCACAGCATAATTAGTCAGCCAAGACCAGAAAATATAAGCGCCGTATTGATGCCCACCTTTAAAGTCATAACCATATTGGTGATCGACGGGAGAGTCTTGAATGGCCCAAAGGGTAATATGTGGGTGGAGGGTGTAGTAACCCAGCAAGCTATCTTTAACGCCCGGGATATTGTGATCCGCGCCCCAGCTTGCGGAGGATTCCAGGGTGTACTTACCACTGGACTCACCTGTAACCCTGTTTAGCTTACCCTGATAGGAGTGGAAGTTCTCATGCATCCAGTGCTGAGCGTTAGATTGGGTAAGCGGGTTATCCTCCAGGGTGTAATTCTTAACGAACGTATTACTGATTGAGTCATTGAGTTTTAAATCACGGGTGGAACCTTCATCACTGAAGTAAGTGCAAAGCTCGCCTTTTCCATACATGCCGGCTTCAAAGATATTCCTTTCCCATACCCGCTCTTGAGCCACAATATAATGCTCAAAATTAGCCATGGTTTTGTCGGTATCATCCGACCACCATTGGCACTGGTACGTTGAACAAAGATAGTTGTTGTAACCATCATAGGGGCTGGTAGCAATCATGGATTCATTGCACTTACTGCCACCCAGGTCCATGACTTCATCGTATGTCAGCACACGCTCATAGAGTCGCGCATCCCAGATTTTTCCCGCAAAGGGCCCAAATTGCAGCATGTCGCCCAAGTAAGGATAGCTATCACCATCAACAGATATCGAAGAAGAAGCTTCACCGTTTACGTACACGGTTAACGTGCCATTGTCCACCGTAACTGCGACATGATTACAGCTACGGGTTTTTAAAGTACTTTCTGCGTTAGAAAACTGCTGGCTGTCTTGGCCACCCAATTGCCCTACAACAACATCATCACTGATGCCTATATAAAAGCTGCCGGAGTTATTATCACCATTAGGATCAGCAATTGATCTCACCATCACTTCATCGCCTTCAGTACTATCCGGGATGAACTTAAAAGACAAGCTAAAATGCGCGAGGCCATCTTTCTCAGGAAGAGCCACCGTCATGTCTGCATTATTAAAGTCGTTGCGACTGACAAACATTGTGCGCCCTTCTACATCTGGATCCGAAGATGCACTTTCTGTTAGCGCAGTGCCCTCAACAATCACAGAATTTCCACCCGCTACATCACGGAATTCCAAGTGAGACGGAACATGCACCAGAAGGCTGTCAGCTGGTCCATCCAGGAAATCGCTGGCACAATCATTTGCCGCAACTTCAATAGTAACTGTCGCAATATTACTAGCACCACTACTATCTGACGCTAGATATGAGAAGCTATCAGTACCCGTAAAGTCTGTTGCAGGGAGGTACTCCCAGCGACGCCCACTTCCTGTTAAAGTGCCATGCGCCGGCTCCGACTGAATAGAATATTCTAGAGAATCCAGATCTTCATCATACGCAGCAAGAAATATAGATTTTCCAAGTCGGCCGTGTGCGGCCATCTGTACCAACTGATCATTGGCAATGGGTAAAGTGTTAGAATCATCACCTTCATCCGGGGTATCTACCACTCCCCCACCCGAATTTCCACCGCCCGAGTTATCACCGCCAGTGTTCTCTTGCGGTGTCGTCTCATCGTTACTACTACCTCCCCCACAGCCAAAAAGTAGTGCACTCAATAGTATTAAAAGCGGAGCCTTCAATATTTTTTTTGATTGAAGATTTTCATTAGCATTTATAAACATTAGTAGTCATTTAAAGAGCTGAAATTAACCAGAAATTTTAGAGAGATATAAAAACAAATGCCGTGAACCAGTTCTTTGATTTATTCTTTGATCTTAAAGTGATTTTTCAAGCAAAGGATCTGGCCTGGATGTGAATATGAGACCATGTGCTCCAATTCAGCAAACATAACCAAACTATGCGACTGCCCTTCAATATTCGCTTGCTATATCACAGAAATCTATAAAATTAACATCGCTCATGAGCAACTGCTCGGCAATTGCTCGATTAAGTAGATAACTTTAATCTGTTGAAATTTGAGAAAACTCATCAATAAACAAGCGAATAGACAAAGTTACCAGCGCTAATCTAGTGATTTAGGGGCTATAAATTGACCTCAAGTAATAGCTGCAATTCTTAATATTACAAGCAAATCACTTGCAGCCCCACAAAGAACCCTTTCGGTGACTGCCCAGCTCGACTCATTCTTGGTCTACTATCCAAGCAACCCGTCACAAATCTAACCTGCTCGCCTGTTACATCGTTAAAGCCAGTACTCTATGGGAAATATGGTTGAATGAGGCCGCTAGCATTTGCATTAACCACCCTGTCTAAATGAGTGAGCGGATAAATTAAACGTCAGCTTTCAAACCTTCCGCAATCGTTTCATGGCAAGCGAATTCAAGACCACTACCGAATGGTAATACTTTGGATTATATCTCTGATAACTGAGGCTCTCTTTCCAGTAACGTTTATTATCCAAAATCAAGATAAACTATCATTCATAATCATCTAAATACCAAATAGTCAATTAGATAAGCTATCACAGTATAGGGTAGATTATACGCCATGAATCAAAGGTCCAATAAAGAGACAAATATAGAGTACACCCTGGCATTAGTTGCCGGCTTTTCTGAAGCTGTATGCATTTTGGGTTTATTCGGAAGCTTTACAACTTTTATTACCGGCACAATTGTTCTCGCCATCACCGATTTTGCAAGCAACAATCCAAACTACATCACAAAAACTTTTATCCTCTTCGCCTTTATCCTTCTTCAAATATTTTGGATTTATTTCATCAGAAGATTACATTTACAAAAGAGAAACCCAGCAACTATCATGCTATTTTTAGAGAGTGGACTAATGCTACTATTTTTTGTTAGTGGCAGCTATATAGGAAAACTTTCATCTCCCTATGCTGCAAATACCTTCATCATCTCTTTTTTTGCAATTGCAACCATGTCTCTTCACAGTACAATATTCTTCAGGGTACTTAATAAGAAGGCGCCTACACACTTTATGACAGGAAACTCTACTAATCTTTTCGCTGCTGCTTTCGAAATGCTGGATAACTATCGTGTTGACAAAAGCACGAACGCTCCGCCCTATCCTAAGGCTTCTCGTAGAGCTAAGTACTATTTGGGGGTAATTATGGGGTTTATAACTGGTGTAATTCTTGGCACTATTGGATATAAAATTTGGGGGTTCCTCTCTCTTGCATTACCCGTAGTCATGACACTGTTCACAGCTGTATCGACTCAACGACACGACCCTCCTCCCGCGACCGATTCTTGATATTAATGAATATGAAGCTCACTTTAAGATATCAAACAAAGGGCTAGGATCTACGTGTAATTCAGTATGGGAATGCTCATCTAAACTACTATCGGTTGTGCTTAAGCCTAGACGGAAGCATGCTTCCTCAGAACACCATAGCCTCGAATACCCTGCTTATTATATTCTGTATAGATACGCAAAAAAATCCGCACTAATTTTTAACAGGTAAATCCAAAAGGCCAGTCCACACAAAAATTCAATCCACCGTATATCTTACCGTTGTGGTAACTCAGAAATCGTTACGTAAAACGACCTTTTTTAGTACAAGTCTTTATCATAAACAATCCATAAGAAAGCACTGTACATGAGCTCTTACTTTTTACTCAAAAAACACAGCTATGTAGCTCGCCATAACTTCATCTGCTCTAAATAGTCACCTCACAATGAAATATCCGTATTAAACAAGCCTTCATCAAATACAATTATTTAGTCTAAACTGACATCTCCCCTTGCACATGTCACAATTAATTGAATACCATGATCCCTAGTGTTAGGAGATAGCCTTCGCTATGTTGAAATAAAAGCCCCGCATCAGTTAAACCAAACTCCTTCATTGGATAGAGCCCCCCCGTTTACCACCCCCGCTGGTGACTGACAAAAATTATTGATCAGGAATCTTGTTCCAACAATTTCTTTTGCGGAACTTTGAGCGTACTCATATATTGTTCCAATAGCGCCTGGAAAGGATTCCCTGTCTAAAGGGATCTCTATATCATGGCAGCAGGCCATTGCAGTGTCAGTTATCCGTATTTCTTTCGTAACATCAAGCCTCTCTAAACACGCCAGAAGACCTACTCACCGATGGATAAGTAGCACCCCGCATCACTCAGCCCGCCCCAGCAGAGCCACCTCAACCGCTTTGAAAGTGCCAAACTGTTAAAGGGTGAATACAAATGAACATCCCAAACCAAGTCCAATTATTTGGTTGCAAATGAAACCCTCGCCCTATTCTTGATGGCAAAGTAGGATAGGTACTCCGCCTGCAGGTGCAGCGCGGCACTAAGGAATAGAGAAACCAGAAGACGCCATGACCACACAGCAGTTCGACGACTTAAATGTTGTCTCCCAGGAAGTACTGATCAGCCCGGAGACGCTGAAAGCAGAGCTCCCCATTAGCGATGCCGCCGAGGCGACTGTCGCTGGAGGACGCGCCGCCGTGCGCGACATCCTAGATCGCAAAGACCACCGCCTGATGGTGGTAATCGGGCCATGCTCCGTTCACGATGTGAACGCCGCAATGGATTATGCCAAGCGCTTGAAGGCGATAGCGGGCAAGGTTTCCGATACCCTGCTAATTGTAATGCGCGTCTATTTTGAGAAGCCCCGCACCACTGTTGGCTGGAAGGGCTTGATCAACGACCCTCACTTGAACGACTCCTTCAAGATTGAGGAGGGGCTGCATATTGGCCGCAAGCTGCTATTGGATGTTGCCGAGCTAGGACTGCCTACTGCAACAGAAGCACTAGACCCAATCTCCCCTCAGTACCTGCAGGACCTAATTTCATGGTCTGCCATTGGCGCGCGAACCACAGAGTCACAGACTCACCGGGAAATGGCCAGCGGCCTATCCTCTGCCGTGGGCTTCAAGAATGGTACCGATGGTGGCCTGGAGGTGGCTATCAATGCCCTGCAATCAGTCGCCAACCCCCATCGTTTCCTCGGCATCAATAAGCACGGTCAAGTTGCGATTATCCACACCGCAGGAAACCCATACGGTCACGTTGTACTTCGCGGGGGCAATGACAAGCCAAATTACGACTCAGTGAGTGTTGCAATGTGCGAGCAGGAGCTGCGTAAGTCCAATATCGTGCCAAACATTATGGTCGACTGCAGTCATGCCAACTCCAATAAAAACCACGAATTACAGCCCCTGGTGGTCGACAATGTGACTCACCAAATCCTCGATGGCAATCAGTCGATTATTGGCATTATGGTGGAAAGTAACCTGAAAGCCGGCAACCAGAAAATTCTGCCAAACCTGAGCGATATGGAGTATGGCGTTTCGGTAACCGATAAATGTATTGATTGGGAAACTACTGAGTCCCTGCTGTTAGGCATGGCCGAACAGCTGCGCGAGCCCCTTAAAGCACGCTCCTCTTAGATCTCCCCCTGGAGAGGCCCATAGCGGGCCTCTTTCCTGCCGAAAAGATAACCGCCACAGCTTGATCTCCCTACAAATTACGCTATTCACTTGATAAAGACCCTACAAAAAGAGTACTTTTGCCCTGCCGTAACAGATAGCTGTCGTATGCTTCCTTCAATCAGCTAAATAAAAATAAGCGGCCTACTAGATTGAGGTTGAAATCTGGCACCTAATTTTTTCATTTATGGGAAATAGGAAAGCAGCACATATGGAACTGCAGTCCAACAAAGTACCAATCTATATCTTTGGTGGGTTTACTCTGACCTGGCTACTTGTAAGCCTAAGTTTTGCTCTCGATGGGGGCTCCACCATCTCCTGGCTGGCCACCGCTCTCTGCACTCTTCTCGCGGTAATCACATTCTCCTTTCGGGCAACACATTACATTGATGGAGAATCAAAAAGCTATGTTTCCAAGAGACAAGCCCTCTGGCATAGCTGGACCGAGAGGCAATCGCTAGCGGCGTTCAAGGGGATAAAGGTTGTCTCCTACTCATCCCATACCACAGACCGTAAAAGTAGCCACTCCAGCTGGCAGGTAATATTGGTCCCCCGCCAAAGTAACGGTAGCAATAGTGTCCAGGCCCAGGCCTTCCACTCCAAGAAAGATGCGCTGGCCTACGCGCATGAACTCGCGCTCTTTACCGCGCTCCCCCTACTGGACTAAAGAGCCAGTACTCTTAAGGCACAAGTGGGGATATAGCCCTTCTCACCCTAACCTCCTTTGTTAAAGCTGTTGCCACCCAACTCCGCAGGGGTGCACAAATCAACTCTACTCGACCCTCCAGTCGAGACACAAAAACAGAGGAGCCTCGAAATGGACCCAATTCAATGGGAAATGTCGAGTTCTACCATCGTTCGCAAGTTGGACGAGAATGCGCACCAAGTAACCTTCCCTCCCCCTCACCTCGATAAGGTGAAACAAGGCGAGCTGCTGAAGTTTCACGCTCACATTAATGTCGAACAAATGCCTGAGGGGCATCACCTAAAAAAAGCCACCATATTTTCCAACGTTCCTAATGGTGGAACATGGGAGCTTATCTGTGATGAAGGCACAGCCGTTGGCGGTAGAGGCAGCGCCCCATCTCCAATTATGTACTTCTCTGCTGGGCTAGCCCTTTGCATGATGTCTCACATCGAAATGCTGGCTAAACTTGGCGGGATCAAATTAAAAAGTGTAAGGCTAGAGCAAAAAACTGAGTTCTCAACCACTTTGAATTTTGGGGGTATCAAACCGGAAGAAGTCTTTGGCAAGGGGGATAGAGTGGAAATACATTTGATTGTTGAAAGTGATGAGCCAGAAGAAAAACTTGTAAAATTTATGCATTGTTGCCGACAGGCCTGTATGTCACTTCAAACCGTTTCCAGTGCTACACCCGTTGATACCCAGCTCTTTATCAATAGTAAAGCGATTGAGTTCAATTAAATACCCTGGGATGGCCTCACAGATGAAGAGGCCATAGCCTAATAGCGCTTGTTACTAATCGTTTTCTACATCCTCAATCCGGGCTTTAGATAAGGCAGAAGCGACAAGACCTGTCGGAATTGCAACCACCCCCAAACCAATCAAAAGCACAAAGAAAGTAAATATTCTCCCACCGAGAGTAACTGGATACATGTCACCATAACCCACAGTGGTTAAGGTTGTAACTGCCCACCACAAACTGTGAAAGATAGATTTAAATTGTTCCGGCTGAGCAGCGCTCTCAAAATAATAGATACCTACAGATGACAAATAAAGCAAGATCAGAGCTGTTACTCCAAACAATACCAGCTCCTCTTTAACCATACGAAATGCACGGCTAAATCGAGCAACTGCCTTACTGTAGCGCAACAGCTTTAAAACCCTAAACACTTGAAATAAGCGAACAATTCTAAGCGCCCTTAAATCCATTCCCGAAGCTATATAAAATGGCAAGAACGCCATAAGATCAATCAAACCATAAAAACTGAAGATAAAGCCCAGTCTATTTCTCGCCGCGTACACGCGACATATATATTCCAAAGTAAACACAATCACTGAGAACAATTCGAAGTGATCCAATACAGCTCTCTGTTCTGGTGTTAAATCAGGGATAGTACCCACAGAAAAAGAAATTAGCGATACAACTATCAGACACTGAATAAATATGGAAAAAAATCGCCCCTCTTTGCTCTCATAATTATCAACCAGCTTTCTAATACCCTGCTCCACACAATCACCCAGCTCGTATCATATTGAATATATACCGTATTTTAACACCACCTACTAATGTACATACATGTTTGGCTTTATCATTTTGTAAGTTATAAGCGATACACCAAACAATAAAAATCATGATTAGAGAGGCAATTTGCTTAATGGAGTTGAAACATGCCAATACCAAAAAGTCGGTCTAAACACTCTATTTCAGCTCCCAACAACGACCTCAAATGCTCTTTTTTTATACAGGCATACTTACAAAAATATCCCCAAAAAAGCCATCCAATGTACAGTATTTAGAACATCAAATGGCTCTTCCTTTGTATCTTTGTCAATAAAACTTTTACGCACTACGCCAGTATTACGAATTACTGGTTTACCCGACTCAAAGACCAGTGCTTTTGGTACATACAAAGTGCTATCCACCAAGTACACCTTACCCTGGAACTTGGAAGCCAATTCTTCCTGATGGCTATGACCTACCACAATATAGCTTACGTCAAAGTGCTCCATAGTAGCATTAACTAACTGCTGATCGGCCTCCGGATATTGATCCATCGCATAGGCATAGCCACGATATTGCGTTGGAGAGTGTGGCCCAACTAACAGGCTATTATCTATCTTGGCCTCTGTTAAATAGGCTCTATGGGCATCATTAAATTCGCTGGTGCTCAGCCCCTGCTTGAGCACCTGAGGGCTTATACCTCCATGGGTAAAAAGTACTGATCAAGCTTCAGTATTACATCTTTACTCCTTAGCCAAGCTCCTAAAACTGTATCTTCTGCCAAAGCTTGATCATATGGCCTCAACTGCTCTATAGCCCATAAGTGTTCAGCCTCTACAGATTTAATTCTATAAGTAAATGCATACTGTTCATGATTTCCTAGTAGAAGATGTACAGCTCCACCACTATTGGCCGCTTGCTCCTCAAGATGATAGATAAACCAGAGCAAATCATAAACATATCGCCCCCGGTCAAAGACATCACCTACAATCACTAATTGGCCTGAGCCATAAGTCCATTTTCCATCGGCATCAATAATACCCAGGTTTCTCGCCCAATTTTTAAAGAAGTCTAGATCTCCTTCCAAGTCACTCACCACAGCAATAGGGCTTACCCCATCATAGGGGACAAACTCAACCTCACCACCCCTCAAAGAATAAGTTCTTTGATCGCCCCCACATTCCAATACAATTTCCTTAGAAAGGAACCTCTGCTCTTTAACTTTATCGTCACAGAACCACCGTGAAATATAACCATCTGTGCTTTGAATGATCACCGGCCCCTGCATCCTTTCTAGAAGCGGGTTTTCAGCAATTCTACTCAAGTCGGCACGCCATCTAATAACCGAATCACCAATAGAAATCTTAATCCCTTGAAAGACTTGTCCTGTAGTTTTAATAACCTCACTACCACTTAGCAGGTAGGTTATACCTGCTGCCCCAAAAATAAATATGACGAAAAATAAGGTGATATCTCGCTTAACAACCGTTCCGACCACAAAAAAAACCTTTAACATAACCTGAATCAATTCGAACATTATCAAGACAAAGATTTTCTGAGTCAAAATCATTCAACTCATGGCAAAATTTAACCTGCACCTCAGTACAAATTAATTCGATAGAAACTCTCTACCAGCCAAATACAAGTCGAGTAAATTTGAAAAGAAAAATACTGTGAAAACAGCCAAAAATATGCGGTATTATGCCAAGCATAAATGAAATGGAGTTCAAAACTATGCCGCTGCAAGATCAACTAAATTCGCGTAATGCATTGAGAGAACTGAAAGCTGACCCGCAAACTGCACTACAAAATTATCGGTTGCAAGTCGGCCTCCAACCTGGACATCAAACGCAGCTGGCTCGAGTTCCATTCTCACTCAACTTGGGAAATATCAATATCGGCCCAGGAGCACCAAATAACGACAGTAGAATCTATATTCAGGCTCTCACAACCCCAACACGAGGGCACAGTTCTGTGAATCGGTATACCGCGCTATTACGGCCCAATACGGCAAATGCGGATTTTTGGGTAACCGAGCGTCAAACTGGCTGTAGCTTAATCATTCTTGACTGGGGTGGTGGTCAGCTCTCTATGGGACACTTGCAACCCCATCCCTTTAATAGTTACAACCAGGTAAATCAAACTATTATCAATAATACGCCTCTCAGCGTATTTGCCAGCACGCAGAGAAGCTACTTACGAACAGACGTCACTCAGCTAATCGATGCCTCTAAAGTTGGCGGCCTGGACCCTAATCGTTACATTTTGATTCAATCAAACTTTGCGGCCATTAATCTGCAAAATAAAAACGTAATAGGTGTTAAGGAAACTGGCCAGTGGAACTTTTACATGCAAACCAATGGTGTGAACAGAACTGTCCAGCAGCTCGTATGGACCGACTGGAGTTCCTACCTGCCCTATTTTGCCTACTAATAACCAGTTTTCTAAAAAGACCAGATTGGTTGAACAGAGTATCAATCTGGCCAGCAGCGGGGCGCACATAGTATGTACGGGAAAGGATACCTGATTGGCATTGTTGCTGCGCTTGTCTTATGGCTACTGCTTAGATATGTCGACAAGCGCTACTACCAAGAGAAAAGAGAATTAAAAAGAAAGAAGCTTCAGGAAATTCAAAAGAAAAAAAGAGATGATACGTAAAACCCTGCCATATTTGCTTTTAAGGCTGAATTAAATCCCTCTGCAAGCCCTCAACCAATGCCTGCCAAGCTACCTCTACCGCTTTACTTCTTATAGACCTTCCCAAGCACACTAGATGGATCGGTTGCAGCTCAGGGCTTCTCCATTGCTGAAAGATAGGCATCAACTTGCCCTCCGCTAATTCCCTGCGCACCAGAAGAGGATCAATCATAACTATACCTTGACCCATTGTAGCTAATTCAACCAATGTACGGCCATCATCGACTACCATCGCCGGATCAATGGCAACAGTCTTTATTTCGTTACCATCGTTAGAAAAGTGCCAGTGGTCAATGGTTGTTGTTTGGTTACTAAACACTAAGCATTGATGCTGGCTTAAATGATCTGGAGAATTAGGCTCACCCCAACTAGCCAAATAATCCGGGCTGGCAAACCACCCCCAACGCTTTTCACCTATTCGGCGCGCTACCAATGAAGAGTCCGGCAAGTGCCCAGTGCGAATGGCAATATCAACGCCTTCATCCAGTAAGTTCACAACCCTATCGCTTAAGTTCACTTGAAAAGTAATTTTTGGGTAGCGTTGCTTTAGTAATGGTATGGATGGCAATAAGTACCGCTGCCCCATTAAGGTAGAGCAACTTATCTTAACTCTACCAACAGCTTCATCCTGATGGGAGAGGATCAGGTGTTCGGTATTGCTCATTAGCTGAGCCATAGTCTCCGTTGCTTCCAACAAAGCAGCACCGGCATCCGTAAGGCGCAATTGCCGCGTACTTCTGTGCAATAGACGCTGATCAACAAACCCCTCCAGCTGTGCCAGCTTCTTGCTGACTGATGAGCGAGGTAAGCCCAGCTGATTAGCAGCCCCCTGAAAACTGCCTTGCTCAATGACCAACCGGAAGACGTACAAATGTCCCAAGTATTGATGTAGATGCTGCATTCTGTCTCATTGTTTCCAAAATAGAACCAAAGTGTTGCCCTAACGGTGCCTTATTGATACCAGTCTAACAACATATCCTCCTAAGCCTAATCTTGGCAACTGCCATTCATTGCACCATTACAATCGCAAGAGAGGATCTATGGGACACCAGCAGAAAACAAAAACCATCGCAATCACTGGTGGCACTGCCGGTATTGGACTTGCAACAGCTAAGCACTTTTTATCTGAGGGCTGGCAAGTCATCATCACGGGCCGAAATGCAGAAAAACTGGAACAAACAGCCGAGGACATCGGGGGACTCTTTGGGAGTGGCGGCCAGCTGACCTGCCACCTATGTGATAGCGGAAAACTCGACCAAATTGATCAACTGGGAAACAAACTGCAAAACGATGAGGTTAAACTGGATGCCCTTATCTTGAATGCCGGTATTTTCAAACCTGGGATATTTGAGGAAACCGATGAAGCCCTCTTCGATCACACTTTTGATATCAATGTGAAGGGACCTTTTTTCACGCTGCAAAAATTACTACCGGTGATGAATAACCCCTCCAGCGTGGTTTTGCTTTCAAGTATTGCCGTAGAGAAAACCTTCTCGGGAACTTCCGCTTATAGCGCGAGTAAGTCTGCCATTGAAGGTTATGCCCAGGTCCTGAATGCAGAGTTAGCGGTGAGGGGTATTCGTATAAATAGCGTACGCCCTGGAGTCACACTGACCGAAATCCAGGAAAAAGCCGGCATGAGCCAATCAGACATTCAAAATCTCACAGAGAGTATGATGGTAACGCCACTGGGCCGGGCACTTGAGGTAGATGACATAGTGCCAGCAATCCACTACCTGGCCACAGATCACTCAGTCGGTATGCGAAATGCACACCTGAAGGTTGATGGGGGCTACTGCCTCTAACCGGCTTGAAAGTGCACAAGTGGGGGCCAAGCCCTCCACTTGTGCGAATGAGTACCTTTTGCCGAAGCTTTCTTGTAGTTCACCCCGGCACTCTTAAACACGGGAAATAAGCTACACTGCAAGCTCCAATGCAGCGCGATTACAATATGTAGCTCGCACAATCTCGCGGACCTCTACAGAAACCATCTCCACATCGGGCACGGCTTCACACAGGGCCTTGGCTAGTAAACGAGCCAAGCTTTGTCGCTGCTCAATACTTCTACCAGAAAGCAGACTGCATTCCAGGTGTACAAACGGTGCTGGTTCAGGTCCAACCAAATAGTGCTCGACAGGTAACAAACGAACTTTAATATCCCCCGACTCAAAGAGTGCAGACTGATCTGCAGCGGCATGGATAGAAGTCAGTAAGCTATCAACATCTACCGACTCAAATAGGTTAGAAGGATACTGGATAACACAGTGAGGCATAAATACTCCCAGGTGAATTTTGAAAGAAAAGCTACATGACCGGAGCGGGTAGTGTATCCGCTGGCAGTAAGCGATTGATGGTCCAATTCAAGATATGGGACACCCAAAGTCCGTCGTCATCCACATAGATCCCATGTACAAAGCCAAATTGCTTCTGTCCCCGCCCAGGCTGGCCCTGATAGCGCATCTTGAGATCACCAGACAGGTCGTACTGTCGCACTTCCTCGGCCCGTGCATCTGTCATCCACAAAGCATCACCTTTGAGAAACAGGACATAGGGGTAACCTATTCCACTCCATTGAGTTAAATATTTACCCTTTGAATCAAAGATCTGTACCCGGCGATTTTCACGATCGGCAATATATAACTGCCCCTCAGAATCAATCACAATGGAGTGAGGGAAATTAAACTCTCCAGGGGCCTCCCCCTGACCACCCCAGGTGGTTACCAAAAGGCCATTCTTATCCAGCTTTACGATACGGCTGTTGCCTTTATCCACCACATAAATAAATCCATTTCTATCCACCGCAACATCTTGGGGCTGATCGAACAGCACCAAGTTGTAGTCGCGATCAAACCAGCCTTCACTGGCTGCTCCTCGCTTCCCCAATACCATGGCTACTTCGCCATCAGGTGCAAATTTCAATACCAGGTGCGTGGCAGTATCGGTAGTCCAAATATTGCCCTTATGGTCTATACGAAGACCATGCGGATTTTCAAACAGTCCCGCGCCGATTTCGCGAACAAAGCGCCGCTGTCCATCAAACTCCAACAGCGAATGAGACCCTCGGTGAAACACAACAAAGTGGCCATTCTCCCTGCGGACCACCCCCGCAACCTCCCCAAAGTGCCAACCCACTGGCAACTTAAAATCACCCCCCTTGACGTGAAATGGCTGGCTGTTTGGCGGTGCCTCGGCCAGCGTAAAGGCGCTGGGAACCAAAATCAGGCATAGCAATACAATCACTCTCATCAGAAACCCTTCTTAACTTGTCAATCTGCCAAGATATTGTGACTTTTTCCTATAAATGCGTTAATAGCATAAATTTGATATTCACTTTTTCCTGCCAGGAAAGTATTGGAGGTTCCTCTGGACCGGTTCCACTTAATTCAGGTGTTCACTACGGTGGCGCGATTGGGGTCATTTACCCGTGCTGCTCGGGAATTGGGGTCCACGGTGTCCGCTGTGAGCAAGGCCATCCAACAGCTAGAGCAGCGACTGGGTACTCGGCTAATTCACCGTACTACCCGATCCCAAAGCCTTACGGATGCGGGGCGGGACTACCTGGAAACCACAGAGCGCGTCCTTAATGATCTAAGGGAAGTGGAAGAGCGCCTAACCAGCTCCAAGGGGCAGCCCTCTGGACTGCTGCGGATTACCGCCCCAACGGCTCTGGGGCAGTTCTGGCTGGCACCTAGGCTCCCGAAGTTTACAACTGAGCACCCAGATATCCGTTTGGATCTGATTCTGGATGATCAGCTTCGGGATCTTACCGGTGAAGGGTTTGACCTGGCATTGCGCTCCCAACCTGCGCAGCCCCAGTCAACACTCTACTCTCATCAAATCGGCCGGCACGATCGGCTCCTGGTAGCATCTCCCGAATACCTGGCAAGGATTAAGTCTTTTTCCTCCCCGGACCAACTCAATAAATTCCAACTACTGTGTTACAAGTACAGCCGCGATCCACTTTCCTGGACTTTTCAAAAGGGGCAGGAATCGATCACGATTGCCCCCAAGCCCTACTTTTCAAGTAATAACTACTATTCCCTCTACCAAGCAGCCCTGTCTGGCGCCGGTATAGCTTGCCTTTACGATTATTTGGTAGAGCGGGATATGACGGCGGGTAACTTGGTTCAGGTTCTGCCGGATTGGCAGCAATCAAGCAGGCCACTTTTTGCGGTGTATCAGCAGAGAAGAGCCGCCTCCGCCAAGCTGGATGCCTTTTGGAGATCTCTGGAGGAATGTTTTCAGAACAACGCCTGCTGACACTCCTGTAGCATAGGTGTTTGTGTATTTAGTTGGCGCTGGGGGGGCGAACCATCTCATTGGCAAGTACTGGGACCCCGCTGTAGGTAGTTTGCAGCTCCCTGGTCACCACAAAGCCATATTTGCGATACAGGTTTTTCACCGGGTCGTTGGTCTTGGCAACCTGCAGGTGTACAGCGCCACTGATTTCCCCTAACAGGTACTCCAGCAACTCCCGCCCTACCCCCTGACCTCTAAACGAAGGATGCACAAACAGTGCACGAATCTCATTCTTATACCGCGCACCATAGCCAAGAACATCACCTTTTTCGTACACATAAATATCCGACTCCATCAGCTGGGCCAAACGTTTTTGATCTTTATCCAGCGGCAGCAGATTGAAACTCCGGTTTTCAAACCGTAGCTCATCGAGTTTTGAACGGGCATATATATCCAGCACACGTGGATAGTCATTTTCATTGTATTTTCTAATCATTTTGAGCGTGAATCTGTACAAAAGAAGGCAAGTTCAAATTTATCTTCCTGATTATCAATTGAAGTAAAGGGGACAACAAGGACTATTCGCTACTTATTCCGTGACGTACATGAAACATTCGACTACTTAAAACAACTCCGAAACCCTATGTTGGATACTCGTACAAGTGCGCTAATTAAGAATTGATGAATAATTCTTCCCGGAGCTCAAAGTATTACCACTGCTTTCTCTTTATCTTCCTTCTTCTACCACTCATTCCAGCTACTTTTTCACTTCAACAATTAAGATTATTTAAGTCGTAGAAGCGGCGATATCTTCAGGTAATCGGTCTAGCGGCTCCTGAATTCGCTCAGTTAAGCCAAAGTCCTTGAGAATGCCATAAAGGGCTGGCAGGACTAACAGAATCAAAACGGTTGAACTACTTATCCCAAATACAATACTGGTTACCAGTGGAATCAGTATCTGGGCTTGAAGACTGGTTTCGAACATCAGTGGCAGCAAGCCGGCTACTGTTGTCAGTGAGGTAAGAAAAATAGCCCTGAACCGGTCGCGACTGGCTTGACTTGCCGCCGTGTGAACGTCCATTCCCTTTCGGACGCGAAGCTTCACAAACTCTACTAACAGGATTGAATCATTCACCACAATTCCAGTGAGAGAGACAAATCCCATCATGCTGGGCATCGTCATATTCTGCCCCATAATAATATGTCCCCAGACTACACCTATTAAAGCCAGGGGAATCGCCATCATCACAATTACAGGTTCGGTATAACTACGAAATTGAAGCGACAGTAGTAAATAGATTCCTATTGCCCCGATCAACAAGGCCTTACCCATCGATAGACCTGTAATGAGACTATTTTCAATCTCTCCCTTCATGGTTACCCTTAGGCCCGGAAATTCCTGCTCCAATGGTGCAAAAAAGTTCTGTTGGGTATCCAGCAGGATTTCACTGGCATTGGCCCTCTCTGTAAAAACATCTGCAAAGACCGTAACAACACGCTCACCATTTATTCTCTGGATACGCGCATAGTCCCGGTGCATTTCAATATCGGCAATTGCCATCAAGGGTACACGCTGCCTTGTCTCAGGGTGGATAATGACAAGCTCGTCAAATCGTGACAGCGCACTGCGAGATGGCTCATCCATTCGAACACGAATTTCGTAAGTCTCTCCCTGATACTGCACTTCATCAATCTCTGTGCCCTGATAGGCAGCTCTCAATTGAGTGGCCACAACACTGGCATCAATACCAGAAGCATAAACCCCCTCCCGCATTCGGACCGTCAGCTGTGGCTTACCAGGACGCAGGTCATCCAGTACATTCACCACTCCTTCGTAACTGCGCAGCCAGTTTTGTAGACGTATAGATATTCCTTTTAGCTGATCAATATCCAGCCCGGCCAAGCGAAGGTAAATAGCTCGTCCAGCTGGACCAGGCGATGGCTCCTTATACAAAATCGCGATCGCACCAGGTATATCGCCAGCAGCCTTACTCCAGGCCTGACGTAACTCACTGATACTTGTATGGCGAACCTCTGCAGCCAGTAGGTCGACATTTATTGTGGCTACATGAGCTCCACTCTCAAAAGCATCGCCATTCACACCGTAAGTAACACTAATGTGCTCGATAAGTGGCGCTACCTCTTTCCCTGAGAGGTTTCCAGCAGCTAAATACAGGGCCTTCTTCTGATACGCCACCAGCTTTTCCATTTCTACGAGGGAGGTTCCTTGGGGCATTAGAATTCGGGCCTGTAGTAAATCTCCCTCCAATGTAGGAAACCCTTGGAATTTAACTAACCCCGCAGGAAGTAAACTCACCGTAACAAAAAATAGTCCCACTACGCCGCCGACAAAAGCATATCTGTATTCAACCGCTTTATCAGCGACACGCCCGACATACTCTCTCCACAACTCAAATCGCTGAGCAAAAGCGACTTTCCAGGCTGATGGGTTTTCCTTGTGCGAAAGGGCATGACGCAAATGGGCGGGGAGAATAAGAAAGGCTTCAATCAGGCTAACCACTAGTACAGAGATCAAAACAACTGGCAAAACTTTGAGGACCTGCCCCATGTCCCCTTTGATAAAAGCTAATCCAGAAAAAACGATCACGGTAGTAACAAATGAGGAGATAACCCCCCTTGCAACACGCTTGGTTCCGATAACCACCGCCTGAAGAGGTGTACGGCCATCTCGGTATTCGGTGGCGATACTTTCCGAAAGCACAATGGCATCATCCATCAAGATGCCAATTGCAATCAGCAGCCCCACCAAGCTGATCATATTGATGGATATACCCAAAGCAGTAATCACAGCAAAGGCGCCGAGAAATGAAACGGGCAAGCCCATCACCACCCAAAACACATATCGCCCGCTAAAAAACAAATAAAGGGTCAGCGCAACAAGAATAAGCCCTTGCCAGGCGTTGGTAATAATCATCCTTAAACGATCAGCAACAATTGAGGCGCTATCCTGAGTAAGAATCAACCGCATTTCTTCCGGTAAACGGGCATTTTCCGCCTGGACAAATTCGCGAACCGCTTCCAACACCCTCAAACTGTCATCCACGCTGTTTTTCTGAACAACAAGCAATGCGGCTCGCTGCCCATCAAAAGTGATTTTGTCCTCCTCCTTTTCAAAACTGTCGTGGATAGTGGCAATATCGCCCAAGCGCACCTCTGCGCCAGCCACCCCTTTTACAACAATAAGTGCTTCAAGCTCAGCTGCGGTGCGCCGCTTTTCGGTAAAACGAACCTGATACTCCCGATCAGGTGCAGTTACCTTACCGGCGGGCATATCAATTGCCTGCTTATCGATAATTGCGGCAAGATCGGCAACACTCAGTCCATACTGTCGCAAATTGTAATCTGAAATTTCCACTTGCAATTGATGGTCTGAAAAACCGGAAATTTTGACAATGGGCACCAGCGGATGACGAAGTAACTCTCGGCGATAGTGCTCGGCCAATTGGTTGAGCTGGATCAAAGGCAAATCTGCGCTTAGGGCAACACTCACCACCGGCTGGGTACGTCCCAGCTCTTCTATTACTGGCCTTTCGCTCTCAGCAGGAAGGGAGTCTATCGCATCTACTGCAGATTCAATGTCGGCAAGAAACTGCCCCATATCACCTGCTTCCTGCATTTTCAGTTTCATCACGCCAAGATTGTCTGCAGCTTCACAACGGCGCTCATCAATAAATGGGATGCCATCCGTTGCCTCTTCGAGGGGGAGGCAGATACTGTCTTCGACCTCAGCGGTAGCTGCACCAGGATAAAATACTGAGACTTGTACTTCGAACTTGTCGATTTCCGGCATAGTCTCTCGCTTCATCGTCGGCAATACGAAAAAGCCAGCCAGCATTAAACCCACCATAAGCAAATTGGCAGCAGTTGGGTGGATCGCAAAAAAGCGAATCACTCGCCAACTTCCTCTGCTGCCACGGCCAGGTCTGAAACTCCCTTTTTGACATCGATGACAGATACTGCCGTCCCGCTGATTGCTGGGATAACATCAGTAGTTATCACCTGATCTCCAGGCACCAAGCCAGAGCGGATAACAGCTAGATCACCCAGGTAGTAGTCCACCGTTATGGTGCGAATCTTCAATTGATTATTTTCAGCCAAGTAGACCCGCCCTTCATGCATGGCTCTGCGAGGGATAACCAAAGCTGGCGAAGGAGGTGCAACAAGCTTAATCCGGGCATACATACCACGAAATAGGGGCGGCCGACCCTCGGCTACTATATTTCGATAAGGGTTATCCACTGCAACCACTACGGATAGAGTTCTGCTTGTGGTATCCATGGTACCTCCAACTCTCACTACCCTGCCCCGCCATTCCACCGGTTTAATACCACCTACCAGCCCAACCCTGGCCTCCAATCCCAATAAGGCATCTGAGAAGTCGTCAGGCGAGAGAGTTTGATCACTGGGAGATTCAATACTCCGAAAAAGAGGCACTATTTGAGCCATCGTCAGTTCGGCTGAAACCTCCACCTGATCCATACCATAAGCGACAAAAAGCCGAGTCCCATGGGCAACAGACTGGCCAGCCTCCACATAGACATCACCGATCCGCACGTTATAGGGCAGGCTTATCCGGGTTCGCGATAACTGGTAGCGACTTTCACCAAGCAGCGCTTCAGCACGACTTATCTGGGCCTTTATCACCTGCCTACGAGTGGGAAATAGGGAGAGATTACCCTTTTGAAGTTCAACTTCTTGTCGCAACTTCAATACCCGTTGCTCCTCCGCATCAGCCGCTGAGCGAGAAACAATCCCCTTAACCGCCAACTGCTCTTTTCGCTGTAATTCCTGTTCCCCTAATTCCAGTGTCCTCTGAGCTATTTCCAACGAAAGCTGTCTATTAGCCTTTTCAACCTCCAGTTCTTGCAATTTTGCGCGATAAACAGCCAGGTCACTCTCCGCTTGAGCAACGGCCAATTGATAGCTGGTTTCGTCAATATTTAGGATTGGTGCCCCGGCAGATATTATTGCGCCAGGTTCCAAATCAGCCGACACTGAAACCACACGACCACCAACTTCAGAGTTTGCCTCAAGGGTAAGGCTCGGCATCACCTCTCCAAAAGCAACAGTTTCAGCTCGAATAGGCATTCGCTTCACTTCGATAGCTTCCACCAGCAGCTCCGGAACTTGCCCTTCGTATCTTTGTGGTTTCTGTCGACTGGCCACCAGCGACACAGCCATTAAAATTCCACCAAGTATCAAAACGGGTAGCATTCGACGACGCTTTAGTAAGGCTTTGATTGCGCTACTTGTCATAGTTTTACCCATAAAGAACTGGCCGAACCAGACCTTAAAAAGCCTAGTGCCACTAAAACCCAGCAGTTGAATACTCTATTAAAGTTCGCAGAACGCACAACACCCTATAAAGCTTAAAGTAGTTACTCAATATATTTATTTATCATGTAATCTGCGCCAACTCATATCAATCGACTATCAATATTGAATTCAATCCCACTTCGATTCACTCCCCCCTTAAATTCACTGAACTATGCTTGGGCTACCAAATTCCGACCTAACTGACAGTGGGACAAAAATGACGAACAATCACAAAGAGACATCAAAAGCGATACTGGAATTGTGGGGGGACAACTTCCCCGACAAAGCGACAGATTATTTATCACCGGATTATAAAAACCACCAAATGCCTTATGCTGGAGGCGACACTTCAGCGCTAACAGTACAAGGATGGCAGCAACTTGTCGCAGATTTTCACCAGGGATTCTCCAATACAAAGTTAGAAATTCTGCTGCAAATTTCTGAGGGAGATTACGTCTGCACCCGCTGGAGGATAACCGCCACCCATACGGGAAAATTCCTACAGTATGACGCAACAGGAAAAACCAGCAGTTGGACTGGCGTGCATACCGATAGATATAAAGATGGAAAAATGGTGGAAAGCTGGGTGGACTGGGATAAATACACTTTCCTGGAGCAATTAGGTTTAGTTGAATAGCCGACCACGAACCAGTCAAAGGTAGCCTGCACAACGCTACCTTTGACAACTAACAATATATCAATCTTTCTGTATCTATTTACGATAATATCTCTATGGCAAAAGTTTTATTGACTGGCTTTGAGCCCTTTGGTAACACACCGATAAATCCAGCTGAGTCAGTTATGCGTATGCTGGACGGAACACGAATAGCCAATGGTGATATTCATGGTCTTTTGATACCCAACAATTTCTTTGAAAGCATTGAAGTTGTCACAGATGCTATTGAAGAAATAGAACCGCAATTAGTGGTGATGTTAGGAGAGTACAGTGGCCGTGCAATCATTACGGCTGAGAGAATTGCACAAAATTATAATGACTCCACCAGATATAACCTGAAAGATAACCGGGGAGTTGAAATGCAGGGTGAGCCGACTGTACAAAATGGTCCTGTCGCTTATCACAGCACACTCCCTATCCGCGCAATGGTTATGGCAATGCGCAATATTGGTATTCCTGCCGACATTTCTGATACTGCGGGTACTTTTTGTTGCAACCATATGATGTATGGCGCGCTTCACTATATCGCGACTAATCAACTAAATATCCCCGCCGGCTGGATACACCTTCCTCAGCTACCCCAGATTGCCGCACTACCCGAAAATATCGGCAATCCCAGCATGTCAAAAGAAACTGCCGCCCTTGGGATACAGGCTGCCATTGAAGCCGCACTAGCTAACCCGCGGGACACTGACGATCCGATCCCTTCTCACTTACAAATCTAATCAAATTGAACTGTTTAGGGGTATAAAGTGAGGGGGTTCCCCTCACTGGTTCTCTAGGGCCCCACTTTTATAAGCCACTAGAGAACGTTGAAGTATCAATTTTGTACTGTCTCACTCACAGCGCCTCTTTGTTCTTCTAAATCCGCCTTAAAGGCTAGAGAAAGCTCCCTCAGCTTTGGCATAAAACTTTGCACCATCTGCTGCGAAATAGCCATTGAGTCATTCATCACCGCAGGCATTTTAACCAGCATCGACTGGCCAGTTTCAGTACGGAAGAATGCCAGCATATCTTGAACCTCTTCTTCGGAGTAATGCTTCAGATAAACATCAATCATTGGCTCCTTAATTTTCTCCCAATTCATTTCATCCTTCATTAAAGCTACAACTTTTTTCATATGCTGATCAAAAAGCTCCCGCTCTGAAGGCTTTACTCCCAACTGACCAGACATACCTACAAACATCTGATCCATTTGCGCATAAATCGTATCGACCATAGCCTCAGCATTTGAGGCTTCCAGCAGCTCTTCAACACTTTCTCGTTTACTATCTTCTGCCAGCACCCCAGATGAAAAAATGCTTAAAACAACGCCCAACAACAACTTCTTCATTAAATCGTCCTAATTTTATTCTATAAATATAAACCTTACTTTCGACGAAGAAAGTAAGGTCATATTAACCCTACTAGTAACTTTTATGCAATCAACCTGCAGATCCAGAAAAGAAGGAAATATCAACGAGATATTTCAAAGTACCAAGTAGATCAATAAATGCTCTTGCCGCACAAAAAAAGGCTATATCGACACTATAAATCAAACCCTTCTAGTACTACTAATTTATAGCAACATCATCACTATATTTGTCCCCTCCAGATAGACCCGACATCACAGCTACCGTGCCAGTCCAAAGAGTATTTCTACAGAAGAGACAATCAATGTCATTAAAGTGATGCCCCTTTTTCGCCAAGGTATCCAAAACCCACTTCAGGTTTACAGCTGCCATAAACTGTCTATTTCTTATGGTTAGAATACTGGGCGGCTGAAAGGACTGAATGCTATTTGCCTTGGCAACCATTCCGATATTATTAGCATTCTGAATTCTGCGTCTTCGACTATCACTATCATTGTGAGACATAATCGCATTAATCGAAGTATAAGTTTCATTGTTAGTATTGTGTCTATTAGTAGCGCTACTGGTATACTTCGTCAGGATGTAGTTAAAACAAGTATCATTTAAACCTAAATCTTCAACAGAATTGGCCCCCCGATCATAAAACCTCCCAAGTCCAGGATCATTCACACTGAATTTATCACGCGAGTAAAAATGCAGGTTAACATTGTGCTCTATTTTGAAACTGGATGTAGTTCTGCGATACCCGTGAGCAGTTACAATTAACCGGTTCGTTGTCATTCCACGAGGAGTCCACAACCAAGCACGACCATCAAGATCTATACACTGATAGTTCCCTGCCACCGCCACTTCAGAATCATCAAAGGTATGCCAAAGCGCTGTTGCCTTATTACCAAAATAATCCTTTAAAGCACTTTTGACATTACTGATAAACTCCTTTGCAGGCATAAACCCTCCCCAGCTTTCAAAGCCTAAGTTAACAAATAGAATTATCTCGAGAAAAATCGTATTCCACCCAACAGCCAAAGTAAATGTTTAAAATATGCGTTTTTTAATCAAAAATAGCTTTCAATAGCTACAGGAAATATGATCCGGAGTCTATTAGGCAAACTATCAGATACTCACTCTTCAGGAGCAGGAAGCAAAGAGTCGACAGTTAATATAAGTAATTTCGCGGGATCTGTTTTGGAGGGATTAATCGTACAATGCCCCTGCTGGTCAATAGCTATACCATTAACAGGCGTATCTCCCCCAAAATGAACATCTCCAGGCCTATATGTCACCTCAACACCGTCCCGAGTTGTCGTACGCCAACAGCCAGATAATGTAATAACCCATTGAGGGTTCGGAGTAGAGTGAAAATCGCTTTTCCACCAAGGAGGCAAAATTGCAAACTCACTTCGAATAACTTTAGGCAAATCACGATAGTGATATTCGGGCACAGGATTGGAGTATTGAATCAATTCAAAATCTGAAAAATGTCCTACAGTGGTTCTTGACCTTCCTCTTTTATCATACCAAAGATGATAAAAATCTTGGCGAACGATTTCTTCTTGCACTACAAGTATCTCACCTCATCAGCAAAAGCTAAAAATTGCCTCATCGATAAATCACTAATTATCCATAGGTTACCCCTAGTTTCAGACAATCCAGATCACCTACTTAGAAACTGTAACACCGAAGAATTTGTCTTCCTCAAATATTGATCTACAGACCACTTTTTGCCACCAGTTAACACAAAAGACAAGCAAATAAAAGCCCAAAAAAGAGGGTATTCCCACCCACCATAAACGGTTTGTATATTTCCACTAATATCTATACCACTGACATGACTTGCCCATGAAAAACCTGCGAGATAATGCCGCCCTTCAAATAATGCAATCATCAAATAAAGAGCAGTCCCAACAGCGGCAAACCGCGTAAACAAACCGAAAGTAAATCCAACAAATGCAGAGAACGCACAAATACCAGAGATAATCACCATAGAGGATGAGTATCCAATCCCCTCAAAATAATGAACAACAAAATTGTAAGCGTCTGCGCCCAGCAGACCAAACTTCTCAGCAAAGTGATGGGTAAAATTGAGCCCGATATAAATTCGAATCAAGGCCAACTGTAAATCAGCTGCAGTCTCATAGCTTTCGTGCGTGCTCTGCTTCATATAACACTTCCTTAACACACAACTCAACCACAGGCATACCTTCCCTTTTAAGAGATATCATATAAGGGTTTACAGTTATCTATAATAATAGGCCAAGCCCACCCTGTTGAGCCGCAAAAATTGCCTAATTCGCAACGCCGTATTTATTATTGCGGTAAGCCAGGTTTACCTAAATGACAAGAGACACCCTTCAAAGAGTGCCTCAAACCTATTCTCTAGAGGAGGCCAGCAGTTCATCGATGCACTTACACCGTAAAACCAAATTCACCAGCCTTTCTCTGAGCAAAGCCGCCCTATAAAAGCTTCAGGAAAAAGCTACTGCTCAAACACAGTGGATTTTATAGTAATTAGAGCCGTACCCATAAATATCAAAGTAATACCACTCACAGCGTATACGTCAAACTTCTGCTGCCAAATAACCACAGAAGCTGCACAAACAAGAGCAATACCGACGCCTGACCAGATGGCATAAGTCATTCCCACATTCATATTTTTTAGTACAAACGCAAGAAATAGGCTCGCCAGAGAATAAAAAAAGATAGAGGCCATTCCCAGCCACCACTTTTCCCAACCGTTGGAGGCCTTAAGTAGTAGGGTAGCTGTAACTTCGGTAATGATTGCAAAAAATAAAAACAAATAGGTCAAGTTCTACTCCATTAGAATTTATTGTAGTCAAATCACTTGATCAGCTAGATACTATCAAATTTATGACGAATAGCGCTATTGGAAAATAGCGGGGATTCTGCTATTTACTATGCGGCTGTACGAAATACAATGCTGGACTTTACAGTCAACAGTCAGCCCTCTGGCTACTCAAGATAACTCATGTCTTCCCATTGACAAATCAGCAATAAAAGAAGAGCTAGATTTCAGCCCCGACAACTACCTAGCCTATCGATACCAATAGATCTAATTGTAGTATTACAGCTGTTTCTTATACTCCTCCAGAAAAAATCGTGACTAATTTTACACTCATATTGGCCCCATACCTGCGATTACTGACTTGTTGAAAAATACTCAATGTGTGCAAATATTTATTAAACAGAGGAGTGCGGACCAAATAACATCTACCTCACGTAGCAGGCAAGTTGCATCGAGCAACAACTAAACGATATTTGGGATATAGGATTGAAATATCGTGAAACCGATACTTGGTATAATTTTTGTGGTTACACCCTATATCGCCAATGACGTACCCCTTTTTAGACCTGTGTTACTACAGGCATACAATCACGATAATTACAAATTTCTCGATTTAGCGTTTAGATCGCAAAACACTTTTCTACCAAGCTATCGACAGAGCAGTATTCTTAGCACCTACCAGCTGAAAATCGTATCTTCTATTTTTATTAGAAGGGCGGTAGATAAAATACACCCCCCTACTTCACAAGGGTATTGAAGAAACTAAGTAGTATGGTCTCAAAATGCACTGGAATTGGTTGCTCAGAAGTTGGCTGCTCAAAATATCGCAGAAAGTCCTACAGAGATTTGAGGCATTACGAAGATCAAATCCTTCCACAGATTTCATTACACATAATGATTGCTTCACAGGCAATCCATGTTCAAGCCCCTTACAGGCAATCTCGGATATCGAGGCAGACCATCAGCAACAAATGAATGCACAACAAAGCGGCGATACTTATGCGCAACATTATAGTCCGTTCCGTAACGGGAAACTCTGACGAGGCCTGGTCTGATTGGCGCTGGCAGATGCGCAATCGCATCAGCACATTAGATGGCCTGAAGCAATGGATCAATGTTTCTACTTCTGAATCTGACGCTATCCAAAAGCTCAAAGGAATCTATCGGTGGAGTATTACACCCTACTACGCCTCTTTAATGGACCCTGAGGACCCTAATTGTCCAATTAGATTGCAGGCAGTTCCCTCACTAGAGGAAACCATCGTACCCGACAGTGCAGACGTTGACCCTGTAGGTGATCAGTACTTTCGTAAAACCAACCGCGTCGTACATAAGTACCCAGATCGCGTCATCTTTCTGGTAACGTCTGTTTGCCCTGTTTATTGCCGTCATTGCACAAGGAAATTTCACACCACAACGGTGGGCCCGGAAAGTTATTTTGAACAAGGCGAAGCAACCAGCTGGGATGAGGATATTGCTTACATAGAATCACATCCACAGATTCGCGATGTATTACTCACCGGTGGCGACCCACTGATGTATTCCAACGACCGCTTGGCCAGACTATTGGAGAAGCTGAGGGCAATAAATCATGTGGAAATTATTCGTATTGGCTCACGCTTTCCCGTACTGGCCCCCCAACGTATCACCGACGAATTGTGCGAAATGCTCGCATCATTTCATCCGGTGTGGCTGAACACACACTTTAATCACCCCAAAGAAGTCACAGAAGAAGCCGCCGCTGCATGCGACCGCTTGCTGAGAGCAGGCATTCCGGTAGGAAATCAAACAGTGCTTTTAAAAGGCGTGAACAATTCACCGGATGTTATGCGCCAATTGATGCTCGCTCTGGTAAAAATACGAGTCAGGCCCTATTACCTCTATCACTGTGATAATGTGGTCGGTGTCTCTCACTTTATGACAAGCCTGAAGGAAGGACAGGCGATTTATGAATCATTGCAGGGGCACATCACGGGTTTTGCGGTCCCTCAATATGTACTTACTACCGAGCTGGGCAAAAACCCGGTCATGCCCTACGAATATGTAAAACAAGGTGATATCGAAGGCGAATGGCACATTCGAAATTTCAGAGGGCACACGGGTATTTATCTGGAGTAACAAAGTGCTAACTACCAGAGAGGGTCATCAAAAATCATAAATTTATTGCGCTGATGCCTTTTTGGATGTTCCTGAGATATCCAAAACACCAAGTGTTTGGCAACGGTAGTATGCACCGAAATATATCGCAAAATTTTTCGGAACCCAGGATATCTATAGATAACCGCTTATAGCTGATTCCACAATGCGGTTGATCATGGCCCCATACTGAATACCCGCCAATTCACACATCACGGGCAGTTCAGAAACTTCAGGCCGCAAACCCGGTAAGACATTGACCTCCATAACCATGGGGGCCCCCTGTGCATCAAAGCGAATATCAACTCGACCACCATCACGACACTCAAGTACTTCCCAAGTCTTCTGGGCAATTGCTCGGACCTTTAGCGCCTGATCATCGTCAACCAGCCGGCCGGGGAAAGCTCCATCATACTTGTAATACACAGGTTCATCGCCCAATAACTTTTCCATCACCCCAATGCACTCGGCAGTTGCACCCGTCCCCAAAAAGCCCACAGTAAACTCTAGGCCAGGTAGGAATGTTTCAACCAGTACTGGCTGATTAAACCGACTCAAAAGGTATTCACAGCGGTTTTTCAAAGCTGCCTTGTCGATAACTTTAGATTCAGGCGATATCCCCTTACTGGTTCCCTCCCTGAGCGGCTTTGTCATCAAAGGGTATTCAAGCTCCACTCGATTGACATCTGTAACGCTTCGAACAACTGCAAACTGTGCCGTTGGTATACCCATATCCCGCAATATGCGTTTGGTCATTTCCTTATTAAGGGTCACTGTGTTGGCAAATGGATCAGAAAATGTGTACGGTATCTTCCAGGCGTCCAACAAAGCGGGAACCTGTGCTTCGCGCCCGGTTCCGTATATGCCCTCAGCAACATTGAAGACTAGATCCCAGGTGTTACCTTCAACCAGTTGCTGCGCCAACCTGTGAATATTGCCGACCCGTTCGATATGGTGGCCAGCGCTGGTAAGCGCATTGTGAATCGCATCTATCGTCTCCAGGTGATCAAGTTCAGCGACATCCTCTTCACTAAACCCCATCCCGAGATAATCATCACGAAGGTCGTAGACTATACCGATACGCATCAATCATGCTCCGCTGCCACTACACAATCTATCGAATGCCGGACTGGAATATTAGCTACGCAACTGATTTTCACTTTAACGCCCCCCAGCCCCTACCCGGAAAAGTGAACGTAAAAAAGAAGTTAATAACCTTCATTAGTACTGAGTTTTGGATAGGGTTGAAGTCGAAAGTACTTGCAAGTAACCATTAATAAAGACAACTAACCAAATGCCGTATTGCCCGTAGAGCTAATTAGCACAAAAGCTATCACGCAAGGTTCTTCACCTCGATTGACCCAATTATGAACTGTCCCCCGCTGGACAAGTGCATCTCCCGCAGACAGCTTCACAACAACCTCATCTCCCATTTCCATCTCGATATTCCCAGACATCACTACCGCATAATCAATGCTGTCAGTTTGGTGAGATCGTGGCGTAACTCCCGGCCCAAATTCTACGACCTTAAAAACCGAGCCTCCCGGAATCGTAGTTCCATCAAATTTTCTCCCGCCGTTGTCTCTACCATCTTCACAAAGCTCTACGGGCAAGTCCTGAGTAGTCCATAACTGCTGCTGAACCATATGAGGCCGCCAACTACTGGTATGCAAACCCTGATCATCTATGAGCACTACTGGCTTTCCCTCTGGGTCGTGCCCTGTAACAACTCGCCGGACATTCACACTCATCGCACTCTCCTTTCTCCTGGGAAGCAACCATCTAGTTACGGGAGAATATAGTTCAGCCAGCAGCTAGCCAGCTTACCGGACAGTGCTGGTATCACCGATGTTGCGAAATCACTATAATCGCGCCCATGTCTGAGTTACCTATTCACAGTATCCTCCCCGAACTGCTCCAGGCCTTGAGAGGGCATAGTAATGTCGTGCTCCAGGCACCCCCCGGAGCGGGTAAAACGACCGCCGTACCACTGGCATTAATAGATGAGCCTTGGTTGAGCGGAAAGAATATTATTATGCTGGAGCCGCGACGTTTGGCCGCTAGAACGGCAGCGGCGCGCATGGCTAACCAGCTGGGTGAGAAAGTTGGTAATACCGTTGGATTTCAGGTCCGGGGCGAGCGGAAGTCAAGCAAGAAGACTCGCATCCTGGTTGTAACCGAGGGAATTCTCACGCGCCTCTTACAGGCTGACCCTGAATTGGCATCCAGTGCTCTGGTCATATTCGATGAATTTCATGAGCGCAGCCTGCAAGCCGACCTCTCCCTCGCCTTATGTCTTCAGTCCCAGGAGTATCTTCGCGAGGATCTCAAGATTCTGGTGATGTCTGCCACCCTGGATACCAGCGGCATCTCCTCACTACTAAATAACGCACCCATCATATCCAGTGAAGGACGCAGCTATCCCGTCGATATTGAATACTTAAACCAACGAGAAGAGCCCGAGGACAAACGACAAATCCCGGCTTTGATGGCAAGTAAAGTTGTCGCATCCTTAGGCAAACAAGAAGGTAGTGTTCTCGCCTTCCTTCCTGGTGTCGCCGAAATCAAACAGGTTGAGAGCTTATTGGGGGAGCGACTATCTGAGGAAACCGAAAAGGGCCGCATTATTATTGCACCGCTTTTTGGGGATCTGAGCCGTGAGCAGCAGGATCAGGCGATAGCACCAACGGCACCAGGCACGAGAAAAATCGTACTGGCTACAAATGTGGCCGAGACCAGCCTGACGATTGAGGGCATCCGAATAGTTATCGACTCAGGATTAATGCGTGAATCGCGCTTTAATCCCAACTGTGGCATGAATCGTTTGGTGACAAGCTCGATTTCCCAGGCCTCAGCTAACCAGCGCACAGGGCGTGCCGGGCGCCTCAGCGCCGGCTACTGTCTGCGACTCTGGAGTGAGGGCCGGCAACGGTCATTGAGCACCAATAATACAGCGGAAATCACCCGCAGTGATCTGGCTCCCCTGGCACTTGAATTAGCCAAATGGGGGGTTACCGATGTCAGCGAGCTCAACTGGCTCGACACACCACCCCCAGGACCTATGGCCCAGGCCCAACAGCTCTTGCAGCAACTGGGGGCACTGGATGACAAACTGCGTATTACCCCTCACGGGAATACCATGCTGGCTTTTGGCGCCCACCCTCGCCTCGCACATATGTTAGTTGCCAGTGTCAGCTGGGGATTGCAGGAACAGGCCTGCCTGCTGGCAGCGCTACTATCTGAACGGGATATTTTTCGTGGCGAAGCCCGATGGGATAGGGACATTAGCAAACGGATTCAGGCTCTGCAGTCCCAAGGCAACGATCGGCGGGTAGATCGCGGTACTGCTCACAGAGTACGCCAGCAGTCTAAAACCTGGCTCTCTCAATTAAAGAAATTTGAGTCAAGTTCAAGTCCTGCACCACAGAGTATCGATCACTCCGATGAAACTGGTGCCCTGCTTGGACTCGCCTACCCAGACCGTATTGCGAAATCGCGCAGTGATACCGGCCGCCGGTTTCTACTCTCCAGTGGCCGAGGCGCACATTTCTCCCATGATGACGCCCTAGCTTTAAGCGAATACCTGGTCATTGCCGAACTGGATGGCCAGGGCCGAGATGCAAGTATCCAGCTGGCAGCAGAGATTTCCCTGCCCGCTTTGAAGTCGCATTTCGCCGCCCAGATCAAGGAAGAGATTTCAGTTCGCTGGGACGAGACTACCGGCCGCGCTGTCGCCCTACAGCAAACGCAATTGGGGGCGCTGGTTTTACACCAGCGGCCTGCAGCAGATATTCCACCGGAGACCCTCAGTCGCGCATTATTAGAAGCCGTACGAAAGAAAGGTCTCTCCTCCCTCCCCTGGAACACAGAAGCTAACCAGTTACGTTTTCGAGTGGAATTTTTACGCCAAAATGAAGAGTGCGGGGATTTGCTCGGCGACACTCGAGTACCAAACTGGAGTGATGAGGCTCTATTGGAGACCATGGAGGATTGGCTGCTGCCTCATTTGCAGGGGTTCAGCAAACTTGAGCAGCTAGGGCAGCTTGACTTGCAAAGCATCTTGCGCGGACAGCTTGAGTGGGACTTGCAACAAAAACTCGATGACTTGGCCCCCAGTCACTACCTGGTTCCCAGTGGCTCCCGGATAAGAATCGACTACGGAGAAACCCCACCTGTTTTGGCTGTGCGCCTGCAGGAGCTATTTGGATTGGCACAAACTCCAACAATTCTAAAAAACCGCTATCCATTGATGATTCATTTGCTATCTCCGGCACGGCGCCCCGTTCAAATTACCCGTGACCTGGTGAATTTCTGGGCCAATACTTACCAAGAGGTAAAGAAGGAGTTGCGTATCAAATACCAGAAACACTACTGGCCCGATGATCCCCTGACGGCTGAGGCTACTACTAAAACGAAGAAGAGAATGGACATGGGACGGTAGTTCTTTTTTTAGATTCACTGCCCCTGAGGCAGCAAAATTACTTTCTGGGCGGCGGTTAAGTTAACATTCAGCAACAACCGGATAGCATAAGCTGCCGCAAGGGATAGGAACTCGCGCCAATAGAGATAGTCTGAATTATTTTGGCCCGCAGCGACGCCCCAAAACCAGAACAAACTCTAACTCGTAGCAATGGAGATGTATTTTGCGCCGAATACTCTTAGCCGCTCTCAGCCCATTACTGATATTTGGCTGTAGCCTCGATGATCTTCCCGATGATTTGAATCAGTCAACTATCAAGTACGATAAGGAAATGCGTTACCTGGTAGAAGATATCAGCGCCTACGCCAAGGGCATCAACCGTCACTTTCTCATCGTACCCCAGAATGGGGTTGAGTTGATTACTACGACAACCACTACCACTGGCCCCGTCGATGAAGCCTACCTTGATGCCACAGACGGCATTGCACAGGAGGCCCTCTTCTTTGGCGCAAATGGTGTTGTCAACGAGCCCACCAGCGAGTCAGAAACCAAGCGCCTGCAAACATACCTTGATTTGGCGAAAGATGAAGGGAATACAATCCTAATCACGGACTTCACCAATATTGAGCGGGATATTCAAGAGTCATATGAGAATAACGAAGAAGCTGGGTATATTTCTTTTGCCGCAGATAGCGAACTCCTGAACGATGTACCGCTATATCACGATGAGCCCTTCAATGTTAACTCTCTGGACATTGATGACCTTGAGGAAGCCAAAAACTTTATCAATATCACCAATACCAGCAACTACTCTACGCCTCAAGATTTCATCGATAAACTGAGTGAAACCGATTACGACATATTGATAATCGACTTTTTCTTTGACGGTGAACCTTACACAGAAGAACAAATTGAGCAGCTCAGGGTAAAAGAAAATGGTGGGCGCCGCCTAGTGCTGGCCTATGTCAATGTCGGCGAGGCACAAGACGATCGCTATTACTGGAAATCCTATTGGTACAACACCCCTCCCGAATGGCTACTGGGGGAAATATCCGACGAGCCAGGTAATTACTACGTGAAGTACTGGCAGGAGGGCTGGCAAAAAATTATCTTCGGCAACGATGATTCTTATATTTATATGATCGTTGATGCAGGATTCGATGGGGCCTATATGGATGGAATCGATGCATTTGAATACTTCGATTCCGACGATGAGTAATCACAAGGCCCCAACGCTTTAACTTAGCAGGCATCAGGCCTGCTGAGTTTCCTTATATTGAGTCACATACTGGGAAAGCCGCCCGGACATTTCCTCTGCCAATTTTTGCAGGGCGTTGAGCGGGCGTATCATCACCTCAAACTCAATAATCTTGCCTTCATCATTAAAGCGGATAATATCCAATCCCTTCAGGCTCTTATCACCGATGGAGGCTGCGAATTCAAGAGCCAGATCGTGTCCCGATTCGGTAGTAAATTCACGGTCGTATTCAAAGCTCTCAAAAACCTGCATCACTGTATTGAGAATCAGACACACAGCAGCGGAGCTGTGGTAGGGCTTAAAAAATGCCGGTGAACGGAAAACAGCATCTTCTGCAACGATCGCTGGTAAGCGACTCAGATCCCGCGCAGCGACCATCTCGTGCCATAGGGCAATCGATTCCGCTATTTTTTTATTGGAATTGTTCATTGGAGATTTCCTCTTCACTCACTTGTTTTTGTAAAAATTCTCTCCCATCAGCACACCCCAACTCGTAAGTTTTTTGGGCCAGCTCAGGATTTGTGTAGTCCCAAACACTGATGAATGGCGGTTTCGAGGGCTGGACATAAGTCCAATCCTGATCGCCTTTACGCTGTGTAAATATGTCTGGGAACTGATCGTAACGACGGGTCAACAACACCAGCACCCTTCCCTTTCCATCATCCAAACCTGCCACCGGGATGTTATCTACCACCCCACCATCGAGCGCTGTTCGCCCCCGCAACTTAAGTCTTGGAGTGAATGGCGGCGTACAGGAGGAGCACAAAATCAGGTCCACCAACTCCTCAATACTGGAACAATCCCGGGCTCGATAAAATTGCTGCTTAAAACCTAAGCGCTGGGCGATCTTGGGGTGAAGGCTGCGTAAAAAATGCTTATCGGCATAGTAGGCCATGGCCCCCACTCCAAAAGCCAAACCTCCAGATAGGCCTTTTGGTGGGTGAACAACCGCAATTCGCAACTCTGCGCCCTGCTGAAGGGTCTCCAGTCCATCGCGAAACAGCTCTAACATCGCATTGCGGTAGATTCCATATTGGGGGAACACAGGTTCTTTACCAAAAAGGTTTCCCCAATAAGCATTTTTTTCATTAGTCTCGAACGCAGTCCAGAAATGCTCTCGAGCCTCCTCCGTCTTACCCATCAGCACCAGGCTCGACATTAGGCCCCCTGCCGAAACCGCAGTAACCACCTTCGGAGAAAGACTAATTTCGTTGGCTATGGACTCCCAAAAGCCAATCTGCCAGGTACACCGCCCACCACCACCGGCAAAAACAACTTGGTCAAACATGATCGCGCTTCCCTGCAGCAGCCTTCCGGCTGGAACTTCCTGAGTCCATTCTGTGTTTTACATCCTCTCAAGTGCAGTTTCAGGCCGCCCTTTGCGTTACCGCCGACACTTTTGACCAATTAGTTTCAGCCTTCATGATGACATATTGATGACGACAACAATATGCAACTAATTGCATAAGCTAATCGAATCACAAGCATTGTGCAACTGATCGTCTTGATCCTGAACTCACTGAATACTCAAATTTCCACCAGGCGTTCCTTACCGGACACAAGCGCATCAAGAAAGGCATAACCGTCTGCAACCCCAATTTTCAAGGTGTGCCTCATCGCACTGGGGTCAGCAAAATTCCACATCCCGATGGGCAACGGACTGGAAGGCTGAACATAAGTCCACACCTGATCCCCCCTTTGCACACTGAAACTGTTCGGTAGGTGTGGAAAGCTCCCTGTATCCAAAATCAGAACCCGCCCTTTGGTAGCATCCAATCCGGCGACCGGAGCATTACCTACCAGAGCTCCATCCAGCACCTCTGCACCATCAAGCGACAACCTTGGGGATATGGGGGGGGCACAGCAGGAACTCAAAATAAGCTGCTCAAGATCTGTCCCATCTTTGCATTTACTCACGGGGTGAAACATCTGGCGAAACCCAAGATGTAACGCTGTATTTGGATGCAAGTCGTGAAAGATGTGTTTGTTAGAATAGAAAATTGCCAGCCCCAGCGTCAGTGCCAGAGGCACGGGCAACCATTCCGGGGGATAAGTCACTGCAATTCTGAGGTCGGCAGATTGACGTAGAGGCTCAAGACTATCGTGAAAAAATTCGTGTACCCCTTTGCGATAGATCTCAAAGTGCGGAAAAATTGGTTCTTTGCGGAATGAATTATTCCAGTAGAAATTCCTTTCATTTTTTTTGCAAACAGAGTGAAAGTAATTAACACCCTCACGGCAGCGATCCGTAAGCATGAGTGCCGCTACCATGCTGCCTCCGGATGCAGCACAAACAACTTTCGGCCGGATCGGTAATTCGCGACTTAGGGATAACAAAAAACCAAGCTGCCAAGTGCAACGGCTTCCACCGCCACCAAAAACCATTTGATCAAACATGACGACACCCTCTAAAAAAGGCTATCGAAATAGATACGGGTATTTTTGATTTTAATTTTAGGCAGGAGTTTTTGTCTCTATCGCCACCAAGCGTTAAAGCGAGATCACAGTTAATGGCTCTCTCCCAACTATTACGCATCACAATCAGCGAACCTGCCAACCACCTTGATACAAATAGATATAAAAAAGGCTTCACTTTTCAAACCAACTAGGCATTGAGACTAAAGGTGTCTTTATCTCAACACTCAGTGCAAACCTATGAGTAACTTTAAGATCGTAACCTTCCAATCAGTAATTCAAGATATCCCCAGTCACATCAGGGAGGACTCTCAATTAACCGCCCTTCGCCACTCAGTGCCGCTAAAAATGCACGGCCATCTGCAATCCCCATACGGAAAGTATCTTTCACCTCTTCCGGACTGGCAAAATCCCAAACATTAAGTGGAACATGTCCAGAGGGCTGAACATATGTCCATTCCTGGTTAAATTTTTGTACCGTAAAACGGTCCGGCAGCTGCGGGAAACGTCGGGTTAGCAAAATAAGCACCCGTCCTTCACCAGTATCCAGCCCACCAATAGGCACACTATCTACAACCCCTCCATCCAATACCTCTGCACCGCCCTGCTTCAGACGCGGTGTCAGAGGTGGCGTGCAGGATGAAGTAATAACCAACTTCTCTAACTGGGACGGATCTGAACAGTGACGAACTTTATAAAAAGATTGGCGGAAGCCCAATTTAAGTGCAGTAGTGGGGTGAAGGTTCGGGAAAATATAAGTATCAGAGTAATCAATCGCAGCTCCAATCATTAATGCGATTGGACCAGGCAGCCATTTCGGCGAAGTACTGACTCCTATACGTAGGTCTGCGGCTTCCCTAAGTTGATCAAAGCCTCCAGAAAATAAGTCGCTTAATGCTCGCCGATAAATTGTATAGTGCGGGAATACTGGGTCCTTGCGAAACATATTGCCCCAATGGATATTTTTCCCATTGGACTTAAATGCCGAAACGAAGTAATCCACCCCGTCGAGTGACCTGTCCATCAGAACCAGGCTGGCAACCAGGGAGCCAGCGGATACTGCACTGACCACCCGAGGTGCCAGATCAATTTCCTTTGCAACCGACTCCCAAAAGCCGATCTGCCAGGTACAGCGCACGCCGCCACCGGCAAACACCACTTGGTCAAACATAGATTGTTCTTCCCTGGAGTTGGCGCACAAGCAATCACTAGCATGACCAATCACTGGATCGCTGCACCGGCACTTTACATTGCCCCAGCGCCTCAAAAGCACCGAGGAATATTTCAAATATATACAGTGTGGGAGTAGTTCGTAGGGAGGCTTACGCGGGATCTAACCTGAGAGGTTCACTGCAATAAAAAAGGCGAACACAAGGTTCGCCTTTTTCTTTTGAGCCACTTGGCCGACTCAGAATGGTCTCAGGAACTCAGTAGTAAGCCTGGGACTTGTCGGTGTGGTCAGTAATATCTTTCACGCCTGCTAATTCGGGGATTTTCTCTTTGAGAGTCTTTTCCACGCCTTCCTTTAAGGTCATATCAACCATGCCACAACCCTGACAGCCGCCACCAAACTTCAACACAGCAAACATATCCTCGGTCACTTCTACCAGGCTTACCTGGCCACCGTGAGCTGCCAGGCCCGGATTAACCTCGTTGTACAAAACATAGTTAATACGATCCTGGATAGGGCTGTCGTCAGTAATTTTCGGCATACGGGAGTTGGGCGCGCGAATCGTCAACTGCCCGCCCATCTTGTCCGAAGAGTAATCAACCCGAGCATCATCCAGATAGGGAACGCTGCGCCCTTCGAAGTAAGCTTTGAGACCGTTCATTTCCAACATCACATCACCTTCTTCCTCCTCTCCCGGGCGGCAGTAGGCGATACAGGTCTCGGCGTTAGGCGTGCCGGGACTGGAAACAAACATGCGAATGGCAATTCCCTCACAGTCCTGTTTGGCCAACAGCTCTTTCAGGTATTCCTGAGCGGGTTCAGTAATAGTGACATTCAAATCAGACATATAGGCTCTCAAATAACCAAGCTTCTTTGTCGGGTATTCTACTCTCAGAAAGACTCAAGGGAAACCGGTCAGTTGGAACCCTTTCGACCGACCGGCCTCACCACTCTCCTAGGTGGGGATAAATCCCATAAGAGTCTGGGCGGTTTCCTCTGAAGAGGCCGGATTTTGACCAGTTACCAGTTTGCCGTCTACCACTACGTAGGGTGCCCAATCACCACTTTTGGAGTAGTTTCCACCATTTCCCTTGAGCATATCCTCAACCAGGAAAGGCACGACATCCACCAGTTCAACCGCAGCCTCTTCCGAGTTGGCAAACCCGGTCACACCTTTTCCCGACACCAGGTAAGCGCCATCCTGGCGGCGTGTATGACGGAAAATGCCCGGAGCATGGCACACAGCACCGATCGGCTTGTCTGCGGCAAAAAAGTTCTCAATCAGTGCAATTGAGACCGGATCTTCCGCAAGATCCCACAAGGGACCATGGCCACCGGGATAAAAGACTGCATCAAAATCAGACTCATTCATATCAGCCAATTTGTGGGTATTGGCCAGAACCTGCTGAGCATCGGCGTCATCCTGAAAGCGATGAGTCGCCTCCGTCTGAAAATCCGGTTCATCACTCTTGGGATCGAGAGGCGGCTGCCCGCCTTTTGGAGAGGCTAGGGTCACTTCAGCACCGGCGCCCTTGAAGATGTAGTAAGGTGCGGCAAACTCCTCCAGCCAAAACCCCGTTTTCTTGCCGGTATTCCCCAGTTCATCGTGGGAAGTCAAAACCATCAGTATTTTCATATTTCTGTCCTTATAAACTTTGTCAGCTTTGCTTCAATCATCATTTCCTATGCGCACAACTAACTTGCCGAAGTTCTTTCCTTCCAGAAGCCCGATAAATGCATTGGGTGTTTCTTCCAACCCTTCGACCATATCCTCAAGATACTTAATACTGCCTTCCGCAACCCACTGACTTAATGTACGTACCGCTTCATGAAAACGTTCGTAGTAATCGAAAATAATAAAGCCTTGGATTTTCAAGCGTTTGGTCAGTACATCCCGCATTAGCAAACTGGTGCGATCCGGGCCTTGCGGCAATGAGGTTGCGTTGTACTGAGAGATAAGCCCACATACAGGAATCCGCGCAAAATCATTTAATAGCGGTTGCACCGCATCAAAGACCTTGCCACCAACACTTTCAAAATAGATGTCGATACCCTCAGGGCAAGCCGCAGCCAATTGATCGACAAAATCTTCGGCGCGGTGATCCAGGCACAGGTCGAAGCCCAACTCCTCTACCGCATAGCGACACTTTTCCTCACCTCCAGCAACACCGATTACCCGGCACCCTTGCAACTTGCCGATTTGTCCAACTGTTGCCCCCACAGGACCGGTAGCAGCTGCAACTACCAGAGTCTCCCCTTCTTTTGGCTCCCCAATTTCCAGCAAGCCAAAGTAGGCGGTGATTCCCGGCATACCCAGCACTCCCAGGGAGAAGGAGGGGTAATCCGGATTTTTACCCAAGTTAATCAGCCCAGTACCATCAGAAATGGCGTAGTCCTGCCAGCCGCTATAACCGAGTATCCAATCCCCCTCCTCGAATCCATTCAATCGGGACTCAACCACACGGCTCACCGTCCCTCCAACCATGGTCTCTCCCAGTGAAACAGGCTCTGCGTAGGACTTCGCATCACTCATTCGCCCCCTCATATAGGGATCGAGCGATAGGAATACTGTGCGCAACAGCACCTCGCCGACCTCCGGCTTGACCACCGGGGCATGCTCCAGGCGGAAGTTATCTGTCGTCGGGGCGCCTTCAGGGCGGGATGCCAATACCAGGCGGCGGTTTATATCGCTCGATTGCATTCTCTATTCTCCATAACTTCATAAAACGGAAGTCAAAGTCACCAAATTAGACCGGTCGTCTAGAAAGGCGCCATAAAAATACCCGCAACGGTTTTCCCCTCGCGGGCTCAGTAAAAAACTCAGTGTTTCCCCAGTATCTCCTGGGTCGCCAGCATCGCCTCTGCCATTGGCGTATCGTTGCGGTTTAACTTGGCCAACAGGCTGGCTCCCAGCCACAGCTGGTACAAGGAAGCTGCGGTGGCACGGGCATTGAGGGTACTAGGCGGCAGAGAACCGTCTTCCCCCGCCAACTCGATACAATTCTGGAGCTTCTGAATAATATGCTCAGTCCCATCTCTGAGGATAACCCGCATCGATTCAGACAGGTCTGCCACCTCAGCGCTAAGCTTAACCACCAGGCAGCGGTGTGCATCGTAACGCTCCCCACTACTCTTCTGCCAAGCATCAAAATAGGCCAATAAATTATCGGCGGCAGATTGATCCCGGGAGGAAAAGCCAACGTCCATCTGTTCCAGGTAGCTGCGAAAATAATCTTCCAGCAGAGCCTCGCCAAATTGCTCCTTGGACTTAAAGTAGTGATAAAAGGATCCCTTTGGCACACCGGCGGTTTTGAGAATTTCACTCAAACCCACACCGGAGAAACCTTTTACGGCCATCACGGTATAACCGGTATCCAACAAATGTTGGCGAGTATCTTCATAGCTGCTTTTCATGCCTAGCACTCTACGCAAAACTAGACCGGTCGTCTAGGGATTTATAGTGATTAGGCGCTGTGAAGTATCTATAAATTGCTCAACTTTAATCAAAACTGCTCTGTTATTGTGGTGGATCAACCAAAAAGGCGTAAGTCGCAGCCAGTGAGTGGGCGTGACTGTGCTAAGATTGGCGCCATTCCCACCATCGGCAAAAGATCGACAACATAAGGATTGGTAAATGTCCCAGCAGTCCCGCGACCAACGTCTCGAGCAAATTAATGCCGCGCTTGCGCAGCGTATCCTGATCCTGGATGGCGCTATGGGGACGATGATCCAGAGGGAGAAGCTGGAAGAGGCCGATTACCGGGGTGAGCGCTTCGCCGACTTCCCACGCGACTTGAAAGGCAATAACGACCTGCTCAGCCTGACCCGCCCGGAGCTAATCGAAAAGATTCATCGGGAGTACCTTGAGGCGGGCGCGGACATTATCGAAACCAATACTTTTAACGCGACCCAGCTGTCCCAATCTGATTACGATATGGAACACTTGGTAGTAGAGATCAACCGGGCCTCCGCAGAGATCGCGCGCCGTGCAGCAGATGCACTCTCTACCCCAGAGCGCCCGCGCTGGGTAGCCGGGGTCATCGGCCCCACTTCCCGCACCGCCAGTATTTCACCAGACGTCAATGATCCAGGGGCACGCAATGTCACTTTCGATGAACTGGTAGAAAACTATGTAGAAGCGGGCCGCGCTTTGGTCGAAGGCGGCAGCGACCTGATCTTAATCGAAACCATTTTCGACACCCTCAATGCCAAGGCCGCTATCTATGCCATGCAGCAGCTCTTTGAGGAGCTGGGTTTCGAATTGCCAATTATGATTTCCGGCACCATTACCGATGCCTCTGGCCGCACCCTTTCCGGCCAAACGACTGAAGCTTTTTACAATTCCGTTGCCCACGCAAAGCCAATTTCTGTGGGGCTCAACTGTGCCCTGGGCGCCACCGAATTGCGCCCTTATGTGGAAGCCTTATCGGGCGCCTGTACCTCTAATGTCTCCGCCCACCCCAACGCGGGATTGCCCAATGAGTTTGGCGAATACGACGAAACCCCTGAGCAGACCGCCGCAATCGTAGCGGAATTTGCCCGCAGCGGATTTATTAATATCCTCGGCGGCTGTTGTGGCACCACCCCCGATCATATTCGTGCAATTGCCGACGCAGTGGCCGATATACCCCCACGACAGCAGCCGGAAATAAAACCTGCTCTGCGCCTGTCCGGACTGGAGCCATTTGTCGCCGATGAAAACGCCTTATTCGTCAATGTGGGCGAGCGTTGCAACGTCACTGGCTCCGCCCGATTTAAGCGCCTGATACTTGAAGAGGACTACGACACCGCCCTGCAAGTGGCTGCCGCCCAGGTGGAAGATGGGGCGCAGGTAATCGACTTCAATATGGATGAGGCGATGCTGGATGCACTCGCCGCTATGCGCCGCTTCCTCAACCTTGCCGCTACCGAACCGGATATCGCCAAGGTGCCATTTATGGTGGACTCCTCCAAGTGGGAGGTGATCGAGGCCGGCCTGCAATGCATCCAGGGCAAGCCCATTGTGAACTCCATCAGCCTCAAGGAAGGCAAAGAGGAGTTTATCGAAAAGGCTCGACTGTGCCTGCGCTACGGTGCAGCTGTGGTGGTGATGGCTTTTGATGAAGATGGCCAGGCGGATACTTTCGAGCGCAAAATTGAGATCTGCAAGCGCAGCTACGATGTGCTGGTCGATGAAGTCGGCTTCGATCCCACCGATATTATTTTCGACCCAAATATTTTTGCTGTCGCCACCGGTATTGAGGAACACAATAATTACGCGGTGGACTTTATTGAGGCGTGCCGCTGGATTCGCGCAAACCTGCCCGGTGCCCAGATCAGTGGCGGCGTCTCCAATGTTTCCTTCTCTTTCCGGGGCAACAATCCGGTACGTGAAGCCATTCATTCAGTATTCCTGTTTCACGCTATTAAAGCCGGCCTGAATATGGGTATCGTGAACGCCGGGCAGCTGGCGGTCTACGACGAACTCCCAGAGGAGCTGCGGGAAAAAGTTGAGGATGTGATCCTCAACCGCAGCCCGGATGCCACTGAAGCCCTGCTGGAAATTGCCCCCAAATACCAAGGGGATGGCGGCGGTGCCACACGCAAAGAGGACCTTAGCTGGCGCCAATTGCCCGTGAAGGAGCGCTTGGCACACTCCCTTGTGAAAGGCATTAACAACTATATCGAGGAAGATACCGAAGAGGCCCGCGCAAGTTCCTCACGCCCACTGGATGTGATCGAGGGTCCACTGATGGACGGTATGAATATCGTCGGAGACCTGTTTGGCGAAGGGAAAATGTTCTTGCCCCAGGTAGTGAAATCCGCCCGGGTTATGAAACAGGCGGTAGCCTACCTACAACCCTATATTGAAGCGGAAAAAACCGAAGACAGCCGCTCCAACGGCCGTATCCTGATGGCCACTGTTAAAGGGGATGTGCACGATATTGGCAAAAATATTGTGGGCGTGGTGCTGGCCTGCAACAACTATGAAGTAATCGACCTCGGCGTGATGGTGCCAGCGGAAACCATTTTGCAAACTGCAAAGGAAAAGGAGTGTGACATTATCGGCCTGTCCGGCCTGATCACCCCATCCCTGGATGAAATGGTTCATGTAGCCGCCGAGATGGAGCGCCAGGGGTTTGATATCCCATTATTGATCGGCGGAGCCACTACCTCCAAAGCCCATACCGCCGTAAAAATTGATCCCCAATTCCACCGCAACCAGGTGGTGTATGTAGCCGATGCATCCCGCGCCGTAGGCGTGGCCAGCAGCCTGATTTCCAATGAGCTGCGCCCAGCCTTTGTGGAAAAAATCCAGGCAGAGTATGACAAGGTACGCACCCGCACCGCCAACCGCAAGCGCAATGACACCCGCTTAACCTACGAGGAAGCGCGGGATACTGCCCCGGAATTTGATTGGAAAAACTACCAGCCAGCACGACCCAACAAGCTGGGCCTTACCGTGATCGACGATTTCCCTCTGGAGAAACTGCTCGACACTATGGACTGGACACCTTTCTTTATTTCCTGGGATTTGGCGGGTAAATTCCCGGCAATCCTTGAAGACGAAATTGTGGGAGAAGCCGCTACCGATCTCTACGACAACGCCCAGCGTATGTTGAAAGAGATTATCGATAAAAAGCTATTGCGCGCACGGGCCGTATTCGGCCTATGGCCCGCCAATAGCGTCGGCGACGATATCATCGTCTACAAGGATGAAAGCCGCAGTGAGGAGCTGGCTCGCCTTCACCATATGCGCCAGCAGGTACAGAAACGCGGTGGCGATGGCCTGTGCCGCTCCCTGGCAGATTTCGTCGCGCCGCTGGAGTCAGGCCAAATAGACTATGTGGGCGGCTTCGCAGTAACCACTGGCATCGGCGCAGACGAGTTGGCAGACACCTACGAAGCCAAGCACGACGATTACAACGCCATTATGGTAAAGGCCCTGGCAGACCGTATGGCAGAGTCCTTTGCTGAGACACTGCACCGTTTGGTGCGAAAAGAATATTGGGGCTATGCCGAAGACGAAACTCTGAGCAATGAGGAGCTGATCAAGGAAGCCTACCAGGGCATCCGCCCAGCCCCGGGCTATCCCGCCTGCCCCGATCATTCGGAAAAAGCTACCCTGTTCAAATTGCTACAAGCGGAGCAAAATGCAGGCGTCAGCCTTACCGAGCACTTTGCCATGATGCCCGCAGCTGCGGTGAGCGGTTGGTACTTCGCCCACCCCCAGGCAAAGTACTTCAATGTGGGCAAGATCGGCAGGGATCAGCTGCAAAGCCTGGCTAAACGAAAAGGGGTCAGCGAACCGGAATTGGAGCGCTGGCTACGTCCCAACCTCGAGGAGTGAGCCTGTGGAAGATAATAATAAGAAAGCGAAAAAGCCCAATTTCGGCCAGGTGGTAGTCAGTACCCTGGCCGCCGCGATTGGCGTGCAGAGTGATAAAAACCGCGAAAGGGATTTTCAAAGTGGCAGTATTATGACGTACGTTATTGCCGGCGTTGTTTTTACCGCCGTATTTGTAATCGGATTGGCTCTAATTGTGAAAATAGTACTCGGCAATATGGGCTAAAAGCGCAGAGTGCTTTCCATCAGCTAGCAGCTACACAAATAAGCCGAGCGAAATGTCTATCGCTAATGCCCGGGACTACACAACTCCGGGCCAGCGGCGGGCTAGCGCGTGGCCACCCAAAAAATACAGGTGGCTACGAAAATTGCGACCAGTGCTACAGCAGCAATTGCATCCACTACATTATCGTCTTCAGAAACTACAGCTACTTCATCATTCATCGAATCTCTCCGATCGTTCTTTATTGTTATTTAAAGTAGTTGGGCCGTCATAAACGGCCACTCAAGTAGAGCAAATTGAGCCCGCAGTTGCAAGGCTGGCCCGGAAGCCGACCGAAAACCTAAATTAGAGTGAAACTAAACTGCTAAGTGGCTATTGCCTCAAAGCTCCTCTCCTCGCAGCCGCAACTCCTCTATAACCCCTGACCTTGCAGTGCGATCAATACGGACAAAGCCTCGAAGAAAATCGCTACTCAGACGTGAACGAGACGTCCTACAAGAGTAATAAAGCCCCGTCCTGACAATATTCGACTCATCATTCTCGATTCGGCGGATCTGTGTATCGCTCAAATCCTGTCCCTCTGCGATCCCGTGGCGTATGGGCTCACCACCCGTTTCGAGGAAATTATCTACCTCCCTTTCTGTTAACTTAACACGGTAGAAATAAGATTGGAGCAAATCGTCATCATTCACCTCCAGCAATCGTTTGAGAATAAATGCCTGTCGCACAGGAGGCATATTACTGTCAAATGACATACGTCTGCCCAACCCTTGCTGCAATGCCCGCTCAAACAATTGCCTATATTCAGGTTCGGGCAGTTTCCACAGCTGATCAGACCAGACGGAGATTAGCGTACCTAGGGGAATATCTGAGTCAGTACTCAGCGCCAACACCTGCTCCGGAGAACATTCCTGTTCTCGCTCCCAAAAGTGGTACTCATCGAGTAACTTGCGATACTTCTTGATTAATGCAACAACTAGGTCGAGATTCGGGTGTTGACGAATCAACCTTGCCAGCTCCCTCTCAGGAGTGCCGCTTCTTTTAAAGCTCAATAACAGGGCATCGCATTGCTCGAGAGAGAGGTTAGGGTTATTAAAAACACTACTCCAACCACAAACCTTCTCTCCGCGCTCGAGCCGAAACAGGAGGTTGTCGATAATCCCAGAGTCCGCAGTGATCGTAAAAATTGCACTGTCGAAGCGCCCATTCTCCCTCCCGTACCAGGCATCTCCTGCGGTCGGGTCGGGAAGGTTTTCCATAGCACGCCTACGCAACTGCTCACCCTTGTGAATATCGGCCACCAGAGCTAGTAATCGTTGCTGTAGACGCGACTGATCGGCCTCAGAAAAATTACGACGACACAGCTGTGAAAGCGCCGAGTACAATACTTGCTCCTCGGGATCATCCAAAAGCTGTAAAATCAGGTCTGGTGGCAAATCCTTCCGCCGTGCCACCTCACGGCGTACATCCTTTAATTTATCCTTTGCCAACAGGGACAAAATCTCAAAATCCTGGCTTATTTCCGCCAACTCTAGCCGCGCAGCTTTATTTCCCAGTCCTTTTTTGCGCGGTTTGCTATCGGGTTTTATAGCTGCGAGTGGCACACCGCGTTTCCGCGCTAACTTCTGAGCCTCCTTAGCAACGGATTTATCCTTATCCTGTGCCAGCTCTTGTAGCATGCCATTGTAGACATAACCTTCCTCCACCAACTTCTTGCGAAGCGATGCGCTACCAATACGTGCCAGCATCCGATATTCGTATTCGCTAAACCTGATCGTACGATAATGTACAAAGCGGCGGTGCACATGGGAATCATCTAGCACTGCCAGATGACGGACACTATTCGGGTTGACTTCGGAACAAGCAATTACTTTGCGCTGACAGCTTCGCTCTCCATTACGCAGCACCCAGTCACATAAAAACTCCGGCGCATGACCACGATCCAAATAGTCATCGTACTTCCACTCATCAAAAGCCTCAGGCTTGATAGGCTTTGCCGACTCCAGCACAGCCAAGCTATAAGCTGGATTCTGGGCCAAATCTTCCGACAAGTAGCAGGCATAGCGACGATACAATTTCTCTGGACAATTTTGATGGCGCGCGACCAAGCGGTGCATCACACGAGCACGACATTTACGTGAACCGTGGATGCTAGACAACTTTTTCTCACTTGTCGTGTCCTTGAGTAGGCTCTTAAGGGCCGTCGCCAGCGGCGACTTATCTACCGCCAATTTGGACAGGGCGTCAATCGCCTCCGGCTGATCGATATACGTATTTACCAGATTAGCCAGAACCCGTTCTTCCGGTAGCTTTTGCATCAATGCCATAGCCTGGTCGAGGCTCAGATGCGGGTTATCGCTAAGACCAATCCACAGATGGTAATCGCCCTCAGCAATCAAGCCATCAATCTCTTCCGGCAGCTGCGTTTTCATCGCTAGGCCAATCCGCGCCCACAGAGGCAAATCGGCCCGCTGGCGCAAAGCCTGCAGCACCGCTTCACCCGCCTGCGGATGCAAGGAAGCTGCACAAGCTAGCAGATCATCGGCTTTCGAGGCCACTGTCGCTAATTGACTGTCATCCGCCCCTGCCAGGCGCAAAACTGTGAGAAAGCCTGCATCACCAGGGCCAGCTTTGGAGGCCTGCTGGGTATCCGTCAAGCTCTCTCCAAGCATACTGCTGCGGACATCCTCGGGCAGCTTGTCCAAGGCAGTCGCCTTAACGCCAGCATGCTTATCTAGCGCCAACTTACGCAGTATCGTCTGCGGTGTGCGTATGTCAGCAGCTACAGCTTTTCGCACCACCACAGACTTATGCAGCGCGAAACGTTCAAACCATTCCTGAGGGGCTCCCTCCCGCTTCAAAGCACGTGCGGCATTCTTTGGTTTTAAGCGCTCTACATAGTGCTCAAGTTGATCAAATCCCATATAGGCCGCGACATACCCCTCATTTTCTGGGTATTGCAGGAAGTGCTCAATAACAAAGCCGGGGGTGAGACACAGTAACTCTCCTCGAGTCTGGCTGCTGTTAAGCTCAACTCCATCTGCTGTAGTTCTAATAAATCGTATGTACCCTTTATAGAGATAGTGCTCCACAAGGCTTTCAAGGCTTGCCTTGCGAGTAAGGCTTTGCAACCAATTCCACCTCTGCCCGCCGCCAGGCTCCAACATGGCCAACTGTACCTCACGCATTGCCGGTACATCTGCGACCATCTCCGGGTAAATAGCGTCTACTAACGCAATCAGCTCCAAGGGGCAGTTTATATGCCCCATGATGCGCTTAGTCCGCTCTAAATTCGTGTCCTTACGAAACTTAAAAGCCGCTTCCAAAAACCAGCTCCGACAATCCGGCAAGGCCAGACATGCCTCCAGCACCTCAGACTGCGCCTGACGAATCAGTTTAATCCGCGATTTATAGGCGGGATCCTCCTGGGTGCACAGTTCGGTCAATTCCATATCTATACCTTAATTCTTACAACAGTTCCGAAGGGAATTTGCTCATCTTCCTGGCCATCTTCGGTTAGCAACCACAGCACTGGTATTGAGGGGGAGGTATTTGGGAAAGTACCAAAACCATCACTGAAGTAGAGGACGGCCACCGGCTGTTCCAATAGCGAGTCACGCTTTTCCAAATCCGAAAAATACGTGGTGAAACTTGTCCCGCCAGCCCCAATAGGTACCGGAAAATCGGACAGGTCCTGTGGTATTCCGTAGGGGCCGTGTAGTGCAACATCCGCGTAATAAAAATTAATACGGGTATTGGGGTGGCACTGGTGAACAGCAAATAGCTCCTCCAAGAAGCGCGACAAAGTACGACCGCAGATGGAACCGCTAGTATCCACCACCACCTCTACCGGTAAATCCTCGGACTGTAGATGCTCCAGATACAAGGAACGGTGTAAAAAACGGCGATCAAATTCCTCATAATCATTCGCTGCAGGTGTGGCGTACTTCCACAGCAACGAACGCCAATCCAACTGACCACCGATAACAATTTCTGTTTCACGCTTTAGGGAGCTGGATTTAGTGCCCGCAGATTTACTATTTTGGGGTAGCTGTCGCGCCTTGACCAAAGCCCCCTGCCAGTAGGCCTGCTCAGCCGTGGCTTGGCTGCCAGACTGAGGACTAAAATCGTCATGGCAGCGGTATCTCTGGACCAGAACTCGAGCATAATTGGCAATAGGGTCGTCCCCAACGCCATCCCCCCCCTGCCCGCCATCCTTAGGACGATCTTTTAATAAACGGGCATATACCCGCTCAACAGAATACCCTGCAAAACGCCCATCCCACGCCGTCGTGGGCGGCACTGGCCAGGATGTTTCTTCAGTAAGGATGTTGTTGACGACGATATCCGCAGCCATATTCCAAAGCAACGGGTCTCGACCGGTGCCGCGATGGGGGTGGCCCAAGGCTAGATGTAGCACCTGATGTAGCAGGTAGCCGTGACGCTCGTGCTCTTCCATACCAAGAAAAAACTGTGGCGACACCCGCAGTGCGCGACCGTCAATTTTCGAAATCTCTACTTCATTATCGAACTGCAAACGCGCGAACATCGCCAGCACAGCGAAGAACGGAAATTCTCGCTGCAAAGCCAAAATAAATCGTGCCCAGCCCTTCTCAAGACTTACCGCATTACTCATAAAGCGCCTGCAAAATCAGGATGCCAGGGCAACAAAGTCACGCAGGAAACGACTTGCGTTGTCATCCTGTATTATGTCGCGTGCAAATTCCTGATACTGGCCTGTCTCTCGCAAGCGTGGGAACAGGTCGCTTGCATAGAGGTGGACCCACTCCTCTCCGACTCGATCAATCAGCCACTTAAAAGCATTAACTGAATGCGACACCTGCTCCGCACGGCTCACTAACGTCGATATAGTGGCATAACGAACGGAGGGTTCCACCGTGAGCTGTTCCGGGCCGTTTCCAGCGAAGATAGCCTCGATATCCGGCAACTGGCTTTTTAACTGTACAAAGGCATCGAATTCCATTGCGGTTGCAGCGCCCACTGCCGGCTCAACACTGACGCCTGCGGTATGCAGGTTAGCGGCCATTTCCCAACTTCGAGGTGACGGCCAGTTAGGTTCGTTGGGATGAGGCTTGTGTAGCAAATCGGGGCGGAACGACAGAAAGCCAATAATCTCTGCAGACAGACGCTGGCGATAGGCGTATTGCTTGAAGTCATCCAGCGACTCTGCAACATTGAGATGCAAAAAACGGTTGGCCAGCGGAGCTGGCATCTCATATACGGCAGCACGATCACTCTTTGTGTTTCCTGCAGCCCAAACAACCCAGTCCTCAGGTAACTGGTAATCGCCAACTCGCCGATCAAGGATCAGCTGCTGAGCCACACCCTGCAGTGCAGGCGGAGCCATATTTAGCTCATCCATAAACAAAACGCCAGCTCCTTGAGTGGGAAGGAATGACGGCGGAAACCAATGAGTGGCCCCCTTGCCGGGAACCGGGATACCGCGTAAGTCACTTGGCATCAACTGGCTCAGTCGCAAATCGACGAAGTCCAACCCCCTCTCTTGACAGAGGTTCAGTACGATAGATGATTTACCAATACCAGGCTTGCCCCAGATCATGACCGCATGACGCAACCGAGCCTCAAGGAGGCGTGATAGATAATTTTTTAATGCTAAGGGGGTCATTCGCTAACTACTTATCCTTAATGTTCTAAACCTTTGTCACGCACGCACTACATTTCCAATAGCTAACAACTGGGTAACACTTTGCCCTCAAGAGATTTTTGGGGATGAGGAATTGAAAGCAGATCCAAGGTAAAGAGCCTGAGTAACGACGACAATAATACTTAAAATACTGAAGTCGTCATGACCTACTTCCGGGAACTACCGGTTGAATTCGACGCAATATATAGCCGACGGATTTAGCCTGAACGGAGAAGTGAATACAAGAGAAACCCCCATTACAGAGAATTACATTCTCACCATATGAAATCTGCACTAGCAGATGGACGGCAGCAAATGTTTTTCTATTAAAAATCTCACACTTTTCCAAAACTTATAGGCGACACTTTTGCATTATCACAACCATCACTACCCGCAAACGCCTAACTAAGATGTCGGCCGCGCAAGTCTACAGCGAAAACCGACCATGTGAATTGCAAACCAAGAATCATTACACGCAGACTATGCTCTCTTTCGTGGTTCATAATAGGCAAAACCTAATCGAGCCATATTTACGTCATTCCTACCATCAACCGAAAATTCACAAAAAGGCTTTGGGCTGGGAATTAGCTAAAAGTTCATAAAATGCGCTCTTAGCCCATCATATTTTCGTATCTCAATTAAAGAAAAGCTCTTTTGCCCGCAGGTATAATCAACCAGAGATAGCAATAAAGTGCGGCCTCCAATTGACACATAGACATCAGTAGATAATAACTTCACATTAATGGGTGGCCTTACCTCCCCCAAAGAGCTGCGACAATAAAGGATAAGAAAATAACGCTATAACCTTCTATTTAGTCATACAAACTTAATAACTAAAAAGCCCTTTATCTTTATTGGTCCAATGGTCCTGCAGACATCATAATCTGAACAATTAGTGAAGAATCATTCCCAAGAGATAGTAGCAAAAAAGGAGAACTTTCGATAATACAGCAATAGCCATCTGATTCTCACTAGCACCTCCGCCAAGGCTTGAGGAGACTTCTTAGATAATCATTAATAATCGAAGTTAGCGTACGACAATTGGCTACCTTATGTGAATATTATCTTTACAGCCAACCACAAAATTACAGTTTTCATTTCTACACACCAACACCTGAGTGAATGCGCGTCCCCCACCACTTTAGAAACCAAGCAGGCTACAGAATCGATGCCCAAAGTACATAAGTTATGAACTAATTACGAAGAGTCAAACGGCTAATTCACCACTACAAACCGATAAGTAATGCCCAGCTGCATAGGGCCCTTGGGCTTGGAGACGTTTGCTGATCTCATTGCCTTTAAAGGTTAGCTATAGCGACATCTGTTAGCTTACCGGCTGGCCCCAGCTTACACGTCGTCAAGAACTTTCTCGATAGTAGCCAAAACAAATCCAGGGGTCACGACCCAAAGAGCGGGAAACCAAAGCCGCTATAATCAACATATAGGCCCGCCATCAAAGTACTATCAAATACAAGGCAGTTAGCCTCTAAGCGCCCGACACCACAAACCAGCGCCACAGAAAGTACCCCTTATAACTATTGGTTACAGATATAGCGGAAAATATTGTTATTTATTGCATAAGAGCGCTGGTATGTTATGCGCCAGCGGAGAATCGCCCGGGGCCTGCCCCTTTCTCCACCATCAGCGCACAAAGGCAATGGAATCAAGCTGTTATGTATCGATACGACGACCGGGACCGCGCCATCATCAACGATCGCGTAGCCCAGTTCCGCGGCCAAACGGAACGTTACCTTGCCGGCGAGTTGAGCGAGGAACAATTCCTGCCGCTGCGCCTGCAAAATGGCCTCTATATTCAGCGACTGGCCCCCATGTTGCGTATTGCCGTTCCCTACGGCCTACTCAACAGTGCCCAGTTACGCCGTCTCGCCCGCGTAAGCCGCGACTACGATAAAGGCTACGCCCACTTCACTACGCGCCAGAACCTCCAATACAACTGGCCGCAGCTGGAAGATGTACCCGCTATTCTCGATGAGCTGGCGGAAGTGGAAATGCACGCGGTACAAACCAGCGGCAACTGTATCCGAAATACCACCTCGGACCCCTACGCCGGCATTGCGCTCGACGAGATTGCCGACCCCCGCCCCTACTGCGAGCTGATTCGCCAGTGGTCTACATTCCACCCGGAATTCGCTTTCTTGCCGCGCAAGTTCAAGATTGCCGTCAGTGGTTCAGAGCAGGACCGCGCCGCCATCCGTGTACACGATATCGGTGTGCAGATCGTCAAGCGCGGTGAAGAGATTGGCTTCCAGGTATTGGTAGGTGGCGGTCAGGGCCGCACACCGGTTATTGCCGAGACCATCCGCGACTTCCTGCCGGAAGAAGACCTGCTCTCTTACCTTGAAGCGATTGTCCGCGTTTACAACCAGCTGGGTCGTCGCGACAACAAGTACAAAGCGCGCATTAAAATTCTGGTCAAGGCCCTCGGCCCGGAAGAGTTCGGCCGCCGCGTGGAAGAAGAGTGGCAACATATTAAAGACGGCGCTGAAAAGTTAACCCAGGAAGCATTGGATTGGGCTAAATCCTTCTTCACAGCCCCGGAATATCGCGAGTTTGACGGATCAGCTGCTGAAGCTGCACTGCAACAACAAGCTGACAGCGACAAAGCCTTTGCCCGCTGGCTTGAACGCAACACCTACCCGCACCGGGTACCCGGTTATCGCGCGATTAAGTTGTCCACCAAACCCACTGGTGTCCCCCCAGGTGATGTAACCGATGCCCAATTAGAGGCTATTGCCGATCTCGCCGATACTTTTAGCTTTGGTGAAGCTCGGGTAACTCACGACCAGAATGTGGTACTCGCAGACGTCGAACAGGACAAACTGTTTGAACTCTGGCAACAGGCCCGCAAGCACGGTTTCGCCACACCGAATATCGGCACCCTGACCGATATGATTTGCTGCCCCGGCGGTGACTACTGCTCACTTGCCAATGCCAAGTCCATCCCGGTAGCCGAAGCCATCCAGCGTCGCTTTGACGATATGGACTACCTGTACGACCTGGGTGATCTCAACCTCAATATATCTGGCTGTATGAATGCCTGTGGCCACCACCACGTGGGACATATCGGCATCCTCGGCGTCGACAAAAAAGGGGAAGAGTTCTACCAGATTCAGCTGGGCGGCAGTGCATCCAACGAGGCCAGCCTGGCCAAGGTATTGGGCCCCAGTTTCTCCCGCGCTGAAGTGCCAGACGTGATCAGCAAAATCCTCGACCTCTATGTCGAGCAACGCCAAACGGAAGAGCCCTTTATCGACACCTACAACCGCATCGGCCTTCAGCCCTTCAAGGAGAGAGTTTATGCCAAAGCCAGCTAAACTGGGCCCACAGCCGGGCAACCCCGCAGAACTGATCATCGATGGTGAAGTAAAGACCAACGAATGGCAGCTGGTACCCCAACTGGAAGCGGGAGAGGAGTTGGACCCAAGCACCCTGCCCTCCGGCAAAATTATCCTGCCACTGCGACAGTGGCTGGCGCATCGCGATGCGCTGTCATCCCGCAGTGACGAAGTCGGTGTTTGGCTGGACAGTGAAGAAGGTGCCGAGCAAATTGCGGAAGAAGCTCCCAAATTGCCGGTAATTGCCGTGCACTTCCCGGCATTTGCCGACGGTCGAGGCTTTACCGCAGGCCGTATGCTGCGCGAGCGCTACAGCTTTACCGGAGAGTTACGCGCAGTAGGCGGGTTTATGCGAGACCAGCTGACCTATTTACAACGCTGCGGCTTCAATGCCTACGCATTTGAAGGCGAGCAGCCTCTGGCAAGCCTTAAAGACTCGATGAGCGATTTTGGCGATAGCTACCAAACAGGGGTAGACCAACCGCTGCCCATGTTCCGTCGCCGCTTCTAAAGCTCAATTTAGACCTCTGAATACTCAGAGGTCTAAATTTCCACTTCCATCACGCCTCCAACCCCAATCCATTAAGTGCAAACTCCAAAGAGGGTTCCACCTCCTTGAGTTCCCGCCCGGATCGCAATACCGATGCTGTGCCATGCAACAAGGTAATCAGGTACATAGCGCACTCCTCGGCACGCCGATCCAGCCCTATAGCCTGGGACTCTTTATCAAAACGAAACAAGTCAACCAGTTGCTTTACCGCTTCTGCGTCAGCAGCTTTTAAAGCGTCAATGGCATCAGAAGGCAAAGCATCACCGGCAGTTTCCGATAATCCAAACGCCAGATAACAACCCCTCGGGGTTCCCTCCCCGCCCTGTCCTTTAACGGTAGCCAGCAAATAACTATGCAATCGCTGCCGCAACGGCACTCCCTCTTCCGTCAGGAACTGCATACGATCTTTGGCATATCTATCCAGGTACTGCCCCAATGAAAGAACAAACAGTTTCTCTTTATTGCCAAAAGAAGAATACAGACTTGGCTTATTAATCCCCATAGCCTTGGTCAGGTCGGCCATTGAGGCGCCCACATAGCCCTTTTTCCAAAAGACTTTCGTTGCTGATTCCAGCGCATGCGCCTTATCAAACTCCGGCTTGCGACCCGCCATTGGCAATCTCCCAAAAATTGTTTTGACAATATTGTACCGATCGGTAAGACTTAGCTCAAACCTTACCGATCGGTACAATATTGATCAACCCTTCACAGGAGAACAGAATTGAGCATTTCAATCGAAGGAAAAACTGCCCTTGTAACTGGAGCGAATCGCGGAATTGGCAAGGCAATTGTTGAGCGCTTTCTCGACGGTGGCGCAAAAAAAGTCTATCTAGCCGTTCGCAACCCGGAGACAACGACGGAGCTGACAGAAAAATATGGCGACAAAGTAATCACATTGAAACTCGATGTGGCAAATGCCCAAAGTGTAGGGGCGGCGGCAAAGGCGATTCAGGAATTGGATATTCTGGTGAACAATGCCGGGGTACTTGCGCCCGCAGACCCGCTTAGCGACCATGTAGAGGACTCTCTTAAGCAGGAACTGGAAGTGAATACCTTTGGGCTTGTCCGTGTAGCCAAAGCATTCACCCCGCATTTGGAAAAGAGCAAAGGCGCCCTGGTACAAATGAATTCGGTAGTATCCTTGCGTACCTTCCCACACGTTAGCACCTATTCCGCATCCAAAGCCGCCAGCTACGCAATTACCCAGGCACTTCGAGAAACGCTTCAGGAGCGAGGCGTACAAGTATTGAGTGTTCACCCCGGCCCCATCAAAACAGATATGGCCAAACAGGCTGGGCTGGAGGACGGAGAATCCCCCGGTGCAGTGGCTGAGGAAATTGTTGGCGCGCTAGAAAATGGGGATTTTCACCTCTTCCCGGATGCCATGTCGCAGACTTTTGAAGCCGCTTATCAGAGCTTCTCTGATTCGGTGATCACCGCAGACCTTAGCGAATAACACGGCCGAAGATTGTCTGAGTAAGAAGTAACACAAGCCTCGAAGGAACCCGATCTAGGGTTCTTTCAAGAGGCTGGAAAATTCCTCTGAAGCCATAACGGGTACAAACTCAGTGATCGTAAAAGTCGACGCCCCATGTTTTGTGAAAGGGTCTTCTTCCAGAACCTTTCGCAGCACTTCCTCAGAGGGATGACGTGAAATAATTATCGCGCCAGTTCTAGGCTCTTTCGCTCCCCCAAAAAGCAGGTCTCCCGATTTATAGTGTCCCTCCAGGTAGCTCACATGCTCCGCCATTAACTCTGGGGTCAGTTTTTTAATATCCGGGAAATTCAAGTTCACTAAAAACATAACGTCTCCCCCCTCCTTAGGGGCTATATATCAACTCTTTACACCACTTTAAGCTTGCAGAAATAACCTCCACCAAACTAATAGATAGCTAATCTTTTCATCTTGGCGGTAGAGGATAATCCCCAAGCAGTAGTTTAAATGGAAACCATCGGAGATTGATGATCGGGCATCATTTAATTTAATGGTGCCATCACGTACCTTTCTTTAGGCAAAAGTGCTAAATAGACGATACTTCAGATTAATCAAGTTACATGTGGCCTGAAGAGCTTCATCTGCCTTCCAGGCTATGGTATCCCCCTCAAAGCCACATACCAAACTCCCCTCAAAACATTTGGGGATTAATGCGATGGCACTCCCTCTTTGAGCTCACTCTTTAGACTGTTAATGCGAACTCATCTTTAGAAGGTGTAAAAACTGTTCAGAGGCCATAACAGGCTCAAATTCGGTTAGCGAATAAACTGCCACTCCACTTTTTATAAAAGGGTCCTCATCAAGCACTCTCCGCAATGCTTCTTCACTGTTGTGGCGAGAAACAATAACCCCTCCAGTCCTGGGGTTTTTCCTTCCTCCAAAGAGCAAACTTCCAGACTTGTACTCTCCTTCCAGATAAAGCCTATGCTCCGCAGTCAGTTCTGGGGTTAGCTTTTTCATATCCTTAAAATGCATATCCACTAAAAACATACCCATTCCCTCTTCTCTAAAAATACCATAAAATTGCTACTGATTTCGTAGCAACTGTAACGCTACTAATTTAGAAGCGCAAGAACTATGGCAACTCCTCTACCGAAAAAAACTGTCAGAGGCTCGACTAGCGGCATAGCCATTATGGCTGTATTCGATCTGCTCGGGCGAAAATGGAATATGAGAATACTGTGGGAACTGAGGAACACACCCCGGAGCTTCAGGGAACTCCAAGCCCAGTGTGATGCCATGTCCCCTTCGGTACTAAATACAAGAATCAAACAGTTGAGTGAAGCTAAATTGATTAATAAGTGTACGAACGGATATCAACTGACAGATCTGGGAGTTTCGTTAATGGAAACCCTTGATCCACTGAGGGAATGGGCTAATAACTGGGAGGAATCCCTCAAGGCCTAATAGACACTCTGTAAAAGCCAAAACCCAAGAGCCTTGCAGCCTAGATGCCGCTGGGTTCTTGGAGGCAGGTCAACAATCGCGAAAAAATGGACTAAACCGATGGGGCAGTCTCATTATCACTCGCATCATGCGCTAGCGAAAACGAATAATATTTATCGCCGCGCAAATCAAATCTACGAATAATTCTGCCAAACAATGCACCTGCTCACCATCAAGGGTAAAGGAGGGTTCAATCTCTTTAGAAGTCAACAAACCACTGCTCTTAAGGGCACTCTTATGAGTTACCTTTTTGTGCCCGTAAGTAGCGAGTCATGGGGATTGCAGGGAGATAAATTGAGAGAAATGTGATTTTCAGAAGTTTCCTTAGCCCAAAAACAGCTATGCGCTGCATCCCCTACTTTTGATTGTTAAGGTCACATTTCTGGCATTTTTTCAAATTTTTGTAATTCCGGGTCCATATAGTCCCAAGATGCACCACTACCAGCATATACCACCATTGTCGGGTTGAATTGCTCCAGGTCATGAAGACTTCCAGCGCGGATAAATTCAAACTGCGGCATACCGCTATTTTCCGCATAAATATGCGAACCGCAGCGAGGGCAAAAACCTCTCCTTACTGTATTGCCGCTATCTGTCTGCTTCTCATGAAATGCAAGATCGCCACTAATGGTTAAGCTTCCGCGAGGAATAGCAATGTTAGCGATGTGTCCAGCCCCACTAATTTTCTGACAATCTGTACATTGGCAATGACCCGCCATTACCGGCTCTTCGGAGCAAGAATAACTAATATAACCGCACAGGCATTCTCCAGATATTTTGGACATAAATTTCTCCTGTTACTTACGAAGTTGAAGTAACCTTAGCCTAAATCAATAACTTCAATTTCGCAAGTAGCTAGGCTAGTATTTCATTTTCTGGCAGTAAGAGTGTGAGCATGAGCCCTGATAATCAATTTATGCGTTCCGGATGCCCTATCGTGAACGGACTGGACGTATTCGGCGATAAATGGACATTAGTTATTCTAAGAGACTTACTGTGTGGTAAAGAGACCTATAGCGAGCTAGCTGACTCACCAGAGAAAATACCAACCAATAGACTCGCAGAAAGATTAAAAATGCTAGAAGCAGAGGGAATGTTGGTGAGGGAACAATATCAATCAAAGCCTAAGCGATATAAGTACCTGCTAACACAGAAAGGCAAGGATGTTTTACCGATTCTTCAGGCAATCGCCAAATGGGGAAATACATATTTTGAAGGCTCATGGATTCCCCCGAAGTGGTTTATGGAAACCTAACCCTTTGATTCGGGGCCAGAAGCGCAACAATTCCACAGGACCGAGCTAAGCTGAAAATTTAGCGATAACAGCAACTGTTATGCATTTTTACTTTGTAATTGCTCTCTATAAATGGCCAGAAGCTTATGATATTGACTCTGCCTGTTATGCTCCCCCCCCAATCTCATTAAGAAACCCTCCTGAATCACTAACGAACCTGGCGGCAGTTGATACTAAGAGTGTACTATTTTACTTGAACACTTTTGCCCCTAAGGGCCCGGCAGCTCAGTGCCGCCAGACTCTATGGATCAGCTCAACTATAGAGACAAAATAGACTGAACCGCTGCGACAACCTCATTATCACTCGCATCATGCGCTAATGAAAACGAATGATATTCATCGCCCCGCAGGCCAAATCTTCGATCAACTTCTGCCAAACAGTGCACCTGCTCACCTTCAACGATAAAAGAGAGTTCAATCTCTTTTGAAGTCAATAAGCCACTACTCTTAAACTCTATCTCCTGGTAGCAACCAGACCGGGAGACAAAATTGCTTCCACGCAAATGCCCCTTTTCAACATCCGCTTTTACCATTTTAAAGCCACTTTCCTCGATCATGGAAAGTACCTTCTCTACAACAGGTAAAGGTCTTATCCGCAAGGGATCCCTGTCTTTCGGATCCAGCGCAAAATCAATATCCAAGGAGGTTTCCAGCCATACATAGCTTTTATTTTTACGGGTGTTTAAAACAGTAACTGGCGTCTCTTCATGTAACGCCAACTGAAAAGGAACTTCCCGGCTCTCTCCAGCGTCGATAGTGAAAGGGTCCTGTACCTGTAATTCATTCAGTACAAAACGCTCATGGCTTACCCCTTCATCAGTCTCCACCTTGATCTCGGTGCAGAGCTTTAAACTTATAGCATCCACCTGCTGGTCGATATCACCACCAATGATATGGATAGCCCCTTCAATGATTCCACCCTGAACTTGCTCAGAGTTTTGTAGAACTGTATCAACTTTAGCTGCACCAATACCTATTGACGCTTTGAGTTTTTGAAACATAGACATACTTGGGGTACTCACCTAACCAAACAACCTAGCCTTAAAATATGAACTTTAACCTATTTCTTAGCCCAATAAATAGAGTCCAACATTAACATAAATCCAATTTAGGTAATACCAGACCCAATAAGTTCATTTATATCTGGAACTTCCACATAAATAATTGATAACACCCATACCTACCCCTACCAGACTCAGGGAGAGTTTGCCGGGTTAAAAATAGATATTTTTATTACATATTTCTCCCCAACAGTAAAAAATTTAATGCTTGAATAAGGCCACTTACTTTTCTAAATGTGTCATTTTTCGTTGGAATATCGGCAAAATCCTAACTGTTGTTAAGGAAATTCCAGCAGTACCATAGTATCTGAGTCCTATTTATACCGAAGAAGTAAAAATATGATCAGTGATAATTTCAAAATCACACCCTCTCATACCTACATCATGCTGCAAGGGCGAGACCATTATCCGTAGCACCAGAAGTCGATAACAAACCAAAGGTTGCCTGTGGGCTTAAGCCTTCAGATTGAGGTGCTCAATCTCAACAACTACGTATAGAAACTCCATCTACAGAAAATTGAGAATAATCAATTTAGGGTACTCCTATTCACTTAAAATCCCCTAGAAACATTTCTCAAACCATTAAGCAAGGTTATGCACATTTTAATTATTTACGATGGAAAACCGGGCCATCTCAGTCCTTCGCTGGGGCTATATCAACTGCTGTCCCGCTACTCCAAGGGCAATTACTCTTATGAAATCACCACCAGTAAACCAGCTTTAAAGGCCCTAAACAAACCAATAAGACTATTGACTAGGCATCTCGCCAGAAACACACACAAATTTATCATGCTCTTTCACCGAAACCCCTCCTTCAAAAGAAAACCAGATCTAATTATTTCCTTTGGTGGAAATAGCGTTGCTGCGAACGTTGCACTAACCAAAAAAACACAATGCATGAATATTGCCATAGGAAATATTTACAGCTTCAGGAAAACCGACTTCTCTCTAACCCTATCTACCAAAGAGGATATTAAGAAATCTAGGCAATACCTTCCATTTAGCCGCATAGATGTAAATTTATGCAAAGCATTGGGCGACAACTTAAAGAAGAAACACCACAAACCCTTTTATACTTTACTTATCGGAGGCAATGGAAGCGGCTATAAATACACACGAAAGGATTATATAGACTTGATAGAAGAGCTAAAAAAAATAGCGATCTATCAAAATATTTCATGGCTAATTAGCACCTCAAGAAGAACCCCTAAATATGTGGCTGAGCTAATTGAAAGCAACATGCCATTTGATACATGCTTCAACTTGCTAGATTATGAGGCCCCCAATGCCAGCCTCGAAGAAATACTCGGTGCAAGTGAAGCTGTCTTTATAACCGAAGACAGTTCATCAATGATTTCTGAGGCCCTTGCCCTATCTAAACCTATATATACTTTAGTCCCCCAAGAGAATAAAATCTACGGAGCCCACAAAACTCTCATTAATAAACTTTACAGTGAAACTTATATAAAGAGAATGGAGATTTTCGAACTGGCCAAGACCTTTAATGATTCTCTATCAAAAGATTTCAACTTAGATTATGGATACCATTCTAAAGCAAGATACGATGAAATTATCTCTGCGCTTAACATCAGTAGCAATGGTAGGTGAGCGATCTCAACCCCTCAAATTGACCATCATAACGACAGAGATTTCAACACAAAGATCTATTGACATAAAAATTTTTAACAGCAAGAGACCCTATATATTCAAACTAGTCAATTGCAGTAGCAAAAACTACTAGCAGAAAATAATATTCTCTCTAGCCTCACCAAGCGAGTAGAACTTCATCAAAAGCCAACCTAAATTTTAATCTATACATCAACTGCCAACTCACAATTAAAAATACCGTTCTAAAAAATACAAGCAAGTATTTTGCGTGGAGAGCCAACCCCACACCACCCTGCACACTGTTAAAATGAGCCCATATCTTCCAGAGACCTTCTCAACAACCCCTTAATATAGTTGATGCGGCCTCCAAATTTAATTATTTCAATTTCTTCTTGAGAAAGGTCATTTTCCAACCAAATCTTAATACCTTTAGTCACATTTCTCAGCTCTAGTATCTTGTTACCCCCTGTACAGCTTGAAAGATCATAAAATTGAAGTTGATCATCTTTACTAAAGGCGTCAAAATCGCTTGGATTACAAAATGTTAAAATGAGAATTCCGTGGTCAATAAGATTCTTGCGATAGAGTCCAGCTACACTTTTGGCTATGACGCAGCGCACTCCCAAGTATCGCAGTGTAATTGAGGCATGCTCCCGGCTCGACCCATGACCTAAACTGTTGCCGGCAATAAGAAATATATCCTCCTTGGTGCTCAAAGCCCGCTGATAAAAAGATTCATCTACATTTGAAAAAGCAAAGCGGCTTAACTCTGGGACATTTGACCAATAAGGCAAAGCATCCGCACCTCCGGGAATAATATCATCGGTTGAGACATTATCCTCCAGCTTTAAAAGAGCTGGGCCTTCGATCACACTTAACATTTTTTCCAGAACTGGCAAAGGCTTGATGTTGGGGCCCTTTCTCACCTCAACTTTCACTGGTATTTCCTGCGGTGGCTCCAATAGTGATCGCATATCCATTAGATGTTCAGGCTCTTCAAATACCGGATAATCCATGTCTAAATTTCTGGGGTCAGTTATTTTTCCTTTCAGGGCGCTGGCCGTCGCAGTCTCTGGGCTGCATAAATAGACGCTATCTTCTCTAGTTCCCGAACGCCCAGGGAAATTTCTCGGCACAGTTCTAAGACTATTGTGCCCGCTATCTGGGGCTTGCCCCATACCGATACAGCCACCACAGCCGGTTTCATGCAAGTAAGCCCCTGCACCAAGCAGTTTTTCAAGGTCACCATTATGAGTCAGCTCATGAAGTAGTTGGCGCGACGCGGGATTAATATCTAAAGAAACCTCGTGCGGTACAAAGAGACCATTTACCATCCGGGCGGGAATAGAAAAATCACGCAACCCAGGGTTAGCCGAAGAACCGATATAGCTCTGAGAAACTGGCCTACCTTCAACTTCACGAACTTTAACAACCTTATCCGGCCGCGAGGGGCAAGCGATCATCGGTTCAATTTTCGATAGGTCTAAAGTTGCAACCTCATCATAGGTTGCATCCTTATCGGCAAGCAACTCGACAAAGTCGTTCTCGCGCGACTGCTGCCGCAAGAAAAGCCTCACTTGATCATCAGCAGGAAAGACACTTGTTACGGCCCCCATTTCCTGCCCCATATTGGCGATTACGTGACGATCCATTGCTGTAAGGTTTGCCAATCCAGGGCCGTGATATTCAACAATCTTGTTCCAGCAACCTCTCAATGTATATCTACGTACAAGCTCCAAAATAACATCTTTAGCGCTTACCCATGGCTGTAGCTCCCCCTCTAAACGCACCCCCAAAATAGTTGGCATTACCAGAGAAAGCGGAAATCCCATCATTGCAAGCGCAACCTCAATTCCTCCGGCTCCTATTCCTAACATACCTAACGAGCCCGCAGCACATGAGTGGCTATCCCCACCCAAAAGGGTTTTACCGGGGATACCAAAACAAGCCATATGGACAGGATGACTAATACTATTTCCTGGTCGCGAGTACCATATCCCGTAGTTTCGACAGGAACTTTGCAGGAACACATGGTCATCACCATTCTTATGGTCTGCCCTCAATACATTGTGATCCACATACTGAGCACAGATTTCTGCTTTCACCTGCCTCGCCCCCAAAGCTTCAAGCTCCTACATCACTAACGTGCCGGTGGCATCCTCACTGAGGACTTGGGAGCCTCTGAATAACTCCATGATACCTCTGGCATGCAGAGCGGTTCACAATCAAGGCGCGGCTTCGCAGGAATGTCTAGACCTTTCAAGAAGTCGCAACGCGGAGTGTGAATCGCTCTGCAAGCCCCGAAGGGCGGGCCTTGAAGGCCACAGCTGCTGCGTTGCAGCTCTTGCCAAGGGCTACGGCCATTCGCGGCGAGCTGCGCCTAACATCTGCAGCCTTCAAGACCCGCAGAGGCATTACGGAGTTATTCAGAGGCTCCCTTGGTCAATTTTAAGCTCGATAACACTTTGGGGAGCCATATTCCCCTTGACCAAATGACTTTCAATTAACTTTCTAGTTACGTTTAGGCCTGTCATTAAGTTACACTATCGAACACTAATACTTACCTACCTGGACAACTTATTGGCCTAGCAATTCTGTTTTCGTTATCGACATAACTAGAAATAACGTATTAGTATAAATAAATATCCATTAGAATAATTAAATATATTTAGAAGCCCAAATCAAAGAAACTATTTCTATTTAAAACATGTACACCCAACAGCTTTCACAGCAACTCAAACCGCCTCATACGATAGAAAACTTCACCTTTTGGCACTACCAGATTGGTTGTCCCGTACAAACATCAAGAAGAATTACCCTGGCTGAATGTCATATATAGAGAAATACTCAACATAAGCATGTTAATATTCAATTAATAGGAAATTCCAACAGGATATTCGGAATTGAAAGTTTTACTTCTACCAGGACTTGATGGAACAGGAACACTGTTTTCAGGTTTGATTAAGGCACTGCCAAAACAATGGACAACCGAAACTATCTGCCTTTCCAAGCTCCCAGGGGATAGTTACCTGGCTCAAGCTCAATCAATCGCCAAGAGCTATCTCAATGAGAAGACTTACATTATTGCTGAATCCTATTCAGGAAGAGTTGCATATGAGCTATCCCTTTTAGCTCCCGAGAAAATTTTAGGCATTACCTTTATAGCTAGCTTTATAAGCTCTCCTTCGCTGCTATCCAAGGCGACACAACTAGCTCCAATCTCGCTTATAGACTGCCCATCTTTAACCAAAATCACACTAAATTTCTTTGGTTTCAATGGCAAAGGCAGTGACATACTCATTGACAGCACCTATAACGCCCTACTAAATACCAACAGAGGCAAACTAAAGCAAAGGCTTCATAATATCGCCTCTATCTCCAAACCATCCCAAAAATTGGAAATCCCTGCCGTCTATATCCGCCCGGATAGAGATCGACTTGTAAGTAAAAAAGCTGTCATCGATATATCTGCGATATACATCAACCTTAATGTCATTGATATTCCAGGTGGGCACTTTATTGCTCAGGCACACCCCAACAAAGTCGCGAGAATTATTATGAATTTTGCAGAAGGATTATTGCTACCCTAACTTGCCTATCAATTAACAATCATATGGCGAGCAAATCCACAAATAATCCAGCCTTAGAATCTAAACTGATATTCGTTCATAAAATACCCCTTACCAATCTTGCTTCCCACAAAATCCTCGGAGTTAACAGTGAGCAATAGAGAGCATATTTCCTTTCTAGAACCCATAAAAAATCCACCCGCTTACTCAATGGATAAAGAAAATAGAAAACTAGAACTTAAACTTGATGTACAGTACGAAAAGAATAACATTTTCAGTTTTTACAAAACCCATGACACACCAACCTGGACCCGTGTATTTTCATCATCAATCACTCAAGAAGCAGGTTTCACACTGACAGGCCCTACCATTGAAATTCGCGCTGATAGCCACCTTACTATCCAGACAAACAACCTGCTGCCAGAGGAAGACCCCCTCAATACACCCGCTACAATAAACTTCCCCCATGAGTTCAATACCTACAACTTACATACTCACGGGCTCCACGTCTCCCCAGAATCTCCGGCCGACAATGTCTGCATGAAGATCAAACCAGGGGAAAGTTATACCTACGAATACGACATTCCCAAGGACCAACCCCCAGGACTCTACTGGTATCACCCCCATAAGCACGGCTCTGTCGCTATACAAGTCGGCAGCGGGATGGCAGGTGCCCTAATCGTAAGGGATGAATTTGACAATGAACTTGAGGCAATGGGAGTTAAGGAACATATTCTTGTCTTCCAGAATATTGCCGTAGATGAGCACGGAAAAGTAGAGGATCAACACCAGGTCGCTAAGTTCCCAGATAGTGAATACTGTATTACCGTTAACGGACAATACTGCCCTATCATTCATGCAACGGTGGGTGAGCTTCTCAATCTGAGACTTCTCAATGCTACCACAAGGACATCGATAGATATCGATTGCCCTTGGTTCGCGCAAATGTACATCTACGGGTTTGATGGAAACCCTACTGATGACTACCGCCTACAAGACGGAGTAAGCCTGGGCCCCGCTAATCGAGCCTCCCTTTTCTTAAAAGTCAGTGAAGCCGCCACTCCGGGAGCTCATTTTTACATTTACAATAATGCGATTGAGTTCCAACAAATGCCGCATTATAAGTACCATAACAACAGTCCTCTTTTTGTTATCGCTATTGCCCAGGGAGAGGAAATCGGAACGGCAATCTATGCTCCCAGCAAACCACCCGCCCGATGTGCACCCCCACCCTTTCCCAGCAGTTTTAAAGTGGACTTACTGAAACCTATTACAGATGATGAGATCACCAATACACGTCGACTCACTTTCCAGGCCAACACGCTTGATGACCCCCAAAAATATTATCGCGGGCTGAATGTCAGTATTGATCATTCACCATTCGAAGGATGTGAAGTGGTTAATCATTACGTAGAGCTTGATGCAGTAGAGGAGTGGACCTTGGTTAATGAGAGTGAATTCCCACACCCAATCCATATACATGTTAATCCGTATTATGTTATCGAGGTGGCTGGAGAAGATCCCATGCACCACACACTCAAACTACCGTTTTGGTGCGACACCTTTCAAGTACCGCCCCATGGACATGTCAAATTCCGTACTCGTTTCAAGGATTTTACCGGAAAGTATCCTCTGCATTGCCACTTACTTTATCATGAGGATGGGGGCATGATGCAGCATGTTAGAGTTGTCAAAGATGCCTCTGAGATTCCAAAATAGCCCACTTATCTATCCAGTCATTGAATGCAAGGATCGTTAAAGTCCCGTAAGAATTAACACTTACTGGGGGCCACTTTTTGCGGGTCATGTAACTTGGGCGGAGTTGCATTACCACAATGCTTACTCAACCAATCGCAAGCATGGATAATATCCTTTGCAAGGCCACTGATTGCATTCTGATTGAGATGAGGGCGAACAACAATTCTCAGAGAGTTTACAGACTGAGCGTTTGGCGGCATCGAATAGGCAGAAAGAACCCATCCCCGTTCACGTACTTTATTGGATATATCATATTCATTAAAATTCTTATATTTTTTATTCAGGGTCATGGCAACAACCGGGATTCTCTGGGTTTTATTCATTATTTCAAAGTACCCACTGGCCACCAGAAGTTGACGAAGAGTCTGCGCATTCTCCAAGGTGTGCTGCATAATCTGCCTGTAACCCTCATAGCCTAGACGTATAAAGTTGTAATACTGGTAGGCAACCGGCGATGCATTTCGGCTAAAGTTCAATGTGGCTGTAGGCATCTCCCCACCCAGGTAATTAACATAGAACATCAAGTCTTCATCAAAAACTGCTCTTTCACGAAAAATTATCCACCCCAATCCCGGCGGCACCAAGCCAAACTTGTGCCCGGAGGCATTGATAGATTTCACTCTTGGCAAACGAAAATCCCATTTGTAATTCGGATAGAGAAATGGATTAACAAATCCTCCCGACGCCCCATCAATATGCATAGGGATATCGTTTCCTGTTCTCTCTTCATACTTATCCAACCAGTTTTGAATCGCCCTAAATGCATCATCCTCACCGGTAAAGGTTTGCCCGGCGATAGCGACAACAGCGATGGTATTCTCATCGACCAATTCATCCAGATGTTCACTGGTAAAGCGGTAATGACCAGGCTTTAACGGTGCTATGCGCGGCTCCACATCAAAGTAGCGCATAAATTTTTCCCAAACGATCTGCACATTGGCTCCGGTAACCAGGTTAGGTTTTGAGCCGTCTTTGCCGGCTTGCTGCCTCTTCTTACGCCAATTCCACTTGTGCGCCAAACCAGCCAACATGCAGGCCTCTGACGAGCCTATGGTCGCTGCGCCGTATGGCTCTACTCCCTCAGGTCCATTCCAGAGGTTGTGTAACCAGCGAACCATTCGCGCTTCCATCGCAAACAGCTGAGGATACATGTCGTGATCAATATAGTTCTTCAGATAATGTTTCTTGGCGACCTCAAATGCTTCTGACTCAGTAAAAGTTGTGACAAACGAAGATAAGTTCATCGCAGGCTTTGCGTCAGCCCAGGTTTCACTGGTTACGATAGCCTCGGCAGCCTCTGCTGAAATACTACACCGGGGAAAGTGCTTTTCTGGAATATCTTCATTGTATTCGTCAAAGAACCTATCAAATGGAGATTGCTCTTTCACTACCTACCTCCGGCTCACTCATCAATATCAGAAAATGACTGCTGTTGATGGCCACCCTCCCCCCGCCAGGAGGGATTGTGAAAATAGAAAATTAACAAGGGAACGGTGATCGCTATAGCAATTCCAGCCAGGTTGAGAGCAACATAAGTTACAGGATTTTTTATCGTGAGCTGTTCTGGCGGGAAAAATGAAACTACCAAGGCAAAAACAACGGAAATTAAGCCTATTCCAGCAACAATACAAACCCCTGGCAGCCCTCCGGGGATACGAAAACTTCTGGGTAAGTCTGGTTGCGTGATCCGTAACCGAATAACCGCAGCAAACATCATTATGTACATAATGATATATAAGCTAATAGCCATCACTGAAATCAAAACAAAAGCTGTAGATACATTATCCATTAAAATATAAATGGACGAGATTGCCGCTACCACTACAAACTGTGCGAGGAGAATATTTTTTTGTACACCCACCCGGTTTTCTCGCTGAAACCAGGGCGGCAACATCCCATCCTGGGCCGTAGCCAGTAGCCCTCGACTGGGGCCAGCCAACCATGCCAAGGCACCACTTAGTGCACCATAGCCAATTAGCCAGGAAAGTGCTTGCACGGGCCATTGAACCCCAAGTAGCTGCCCAAAAGCTCTTTCGTAAGCTGTAAATAAGCCAGTTTCTACAGATATCTCTTTATAGGGCAAAATTGCAGCAATAGAGAGTGCGCCGAGAGTGAACACCAGGATGGAAATAACGGCGGCGATGGCGATTACAGCTGGATATCCTCGACGGGTATCACGTAGTTCCGACACATGCGTGGCCTGTGCTTCCACCCCAGCAAAGGCAAGTAAAATACCCCCGAGAAAAGCAATAGCCCCCAAACCGTTAATATGGGGAAACCAGCGCGGGTGATCATAACCATCCCGACGCACTGCTACTTCCGGGTCGGTCAAGGTCTCCCAGCCAATAGGATTACCACTCACCACCCACCAAACAGCCAGGATAATCAAAATCAAACAGGGAAATACGATACCCACCAGAAATCCAAACTGTGCCACTTTTACCAGAAAGCGGGTTCCAGTAAGAGCAATCAGGGTCGCTAGCAAATAGGCAAGGATGCAAAACCCACCGATATAGTAGGTATTCTGGGCGATGGTATTATCGCCCACCGCATAAGCCACCGCCGCTGCGGCAAAACCCAACTCTGTGGGATACCAAACAATGCACTCGATCCATTGCAACCATATAGCGACAAAACCCACCTTCGGGGTGAAGGCCTCACCAACCCAGGTATAGACACCCCCAGTGCGCTCTGAAAAGGCGCTGCCAAGTTCTGCCGACACGAGCCCTGCAGGAATCAAGAACAACAATGCCGCAAAGCCGATATAGAAAAACATCGTCAGTTCTTCTTGCGCCATCATCGGCAGGGTACGCAAGCTGGTAACGACCGTTGCGGCAGTTAGGAGCCCGAGAGCAGCCACAGAAAACATCTTTCTGTTGGCAATATCCGGGGTGCTCGATGCACTGCTCCCTTTTGGTCGCACTGATGGGACCTCCCTGGAGTGCAATATTTTTGCGGCAGTACAAAGAAGCAAAGCCTATCGTGGGAGCCTGCGGGATAGATGGGATAACAGAGGTGCCGCTACCAAGGCATAAGCCGCCCTTTTAGCAACGGACTTATGGAAACATAGAATTCATAGCAAGTCGGTGCCCACACCATCTTTCACCCAAGGAGAAATCGGCTAGGGCAGTGGTATGTGGCAGTTAGCCTGGAACCCCATGTTTGGTGTAGATATCGAAGCGTCCGGATTTCCCCTCCAAGGAAAGGTTGGGCTTCATATCAGCCAAATAGGGGGCAAGCTTAGGGCGCTTAACTACTGTGCGGTAGTAGCAGGCCGCCAAGGCAGGGCTCAATAAGCTATCCGCATCCTCATCAGTCCCAACCAAATGATGGAAGGCAGCCATTTCCTTTTTGACCTTGGCAGCTTTCCCCCGCGCAGGGAACATTGGATCCAGATAAATAACAGGGATGGATTCCTCCGATTGCAGCGCGAGCCACTCTGACGCCGCCGTACAGCAATCCACCAAGCTCATTCGCTCAGAAATTGCAGCCAACTCAGCATCCCCGATAGACGCCTGTCGCAGCCGGCGTATTCCATCTTTCAGCAATTGGAAAACAACCGGGTTGCGCTCCAGCATCTGCACCTCACATCCCAGCGCCGCCAGAACAAAGGCATCTCTACCCAAACCAGCGGTGGCATCGAGGACTTTGGGGTGGAAGCCAGAACGCAAACCAACAGCTTTTGCTACCGGTTGAGCTTTACCGCCGCCATACTTGCGGCGATGAGCAAGTGTTCCAGCAACAAAATCCACCCATACTGGCCCGGCTGCTTTGCGCCCGGTCGCACATACCTGCAGTTGCTCTCCGAGACACAACACTTGGGGAAAGTCGACCACATCAGCAGGAGAAATAGCTCCAAGGAGGGGGTAATCTAACTGAGCGGATAGTTCTTCCGCTGCGGAAACATATTCTGGCGCCGCAGCGACAATAGCCAACGATGGACTCACCTGCCCTCCAGGTAACATTGAAAAAGGGAGGCGATGCTAACCCGGTTTTTGTAACCATTCCAGAGCTTGAGCGGACTCCTCTTCGGGAAAGGGACGCACCTCAGCACTGATGAAGTGACAGGCAAGGTTGGGCATAAAGCGGAGGATAGGATTATCGGTAACCACGGCTATCCGGCGGATATGTCGTTGATGCTCTCGAATAAAGCGAAAATGAGAGATCATTGCGACGAAGCTCTCCCAGCCAGCAAAATCTCCCGCATTGACTAGCAACCCTTCTATACGTCCCCGCTTACTGATGATCGGATCAACTTGCGCGGCTAGCAACTGGAAGTCCTCAACGGTTAACTTCCCAACTGGTCTAACCTCAAGTATTCGATCACCCTGATGCCAGATATGCTCAATCATATTTTGAGAATGCGGCAGGGCCACACTTCTGTGCGGCCCTGCTTTTCGCTTAGCTCGATGTAGCTGAGTCATTACTATTGGTCAGTTATCATTACTTTCCATTCCCTCATCCTGACCGGTATCTGCCTCTGTATCTGTTTCAGTGCCATCGGCAGAGGCATCCATATCGTTAGTCGCTCCCTCTACAGCATCATTGGCTTCCTTCGTAGCATCATCTACGACCTTATCCGCTTGCTGATTTAGGTCGCCGCCCGAGTTATTGCTCGCGTCTGGCATGGCGCTAGAATCATTAGCATCCGGGCTCATGTTGCCATCTGCACCCATATTGTCGGACCCAGACATAGTAGCGTCAGGTGAGCTCCCGTTATCTGAAGACCCCGGAGGAGCGGGATCGGTTGAGTCAGAGTCCTGGGGCATTTGGGAATCGGGATTACCCATACCATCAGGGGAATCCGAGGTATCTGCTGGGGCCATTGAGCCACCGCTACTTCCTCCACTAGAGGGGGTAGAGGATCCCCTCATCTGTTCACTCTTCTGCTCCTGCTCCATCGAGTTATAGGCTTCTTTAGCCTTATGCTCGCCGCTGCGCGACATAAAATAACCGATGATCAGTAATAAAATGATCAGGGGAATCAGTAACTTCTTCATATCTGGACCTCTCGACCCCAGGCAAACTCAAAAGAAGACATTAATCATTAAAATCGAGCCGGTTACACAGTGCTGGTCGGTGTACTTTCTCGATAACAATCCCAAACCCTGACACTCCAGCCTGTTTACAACGGTGCGCAACTTAATGAGATGCAGCGCCTGTAAAAGAAGGTCGCGCCAATACTGATAAGAATAACCCTCCTTTGGGGTTCTTCAAGGGGGAGAGCCACTTCGTAGCAGGTTGGATTGCTGTAAAGAAAGAACCAGTTACAACTGATAGTTCTAACAGGTCTGCAAGAAAGCAACTTCTTAGCCCTGTTTAATAAACTTATTAAGTTGGGCAAGTATCGCGGTGGCGTCTGACTCAGCAATAACCGCCTCACAACTCCTCAGGTGTAACCTTCCGTAGCTATCCAAATTCGCAAAAATCAGATAGTTTTCACCTTGCTCCAGCTTTAAATCGCAGGATTCAAATCCCAGGCGGAAGGTGATCTCTCCACCCATTGGCCCCTTCCAAACCTGGCTGGGAACGGCAGAGTAGATATAGCCTGATATGGCTGTAATTCCCTCCTCAGACAGTGCGCTATCCACATCCCTGTGAACATCAATAATTTCTACTTGCGCCACAACCTCAGCTTGGGCAAAACGTAATTCCAAATGAGCAGTAGATGCCGAAGCTATGTCCTCAGTCGCATGCGCCGTGCTACTCACTAGGAGATATAAAATAACACTCACGATTTTGGAAAATGTCTCACAGGATATTTTTTGCGTCACAACCCTCTCCTTACTTATGCTCTTATCGCAGTAGACATAGCACAAGTAATTAGGATCGGCTTACTCTTTTTTACAGAGTCTGAAGGATAGCTAAGAGGTGAGGAAATTTGGCAGAAATTCCTCTAGCGTGAAAACCAATACAGTGGATAACCAAGCGGGCTGCTCAATGAGCAGCCCTGATAGCTATACAATCGGCCATTTAAATACCGGTATAGGTTAAGCGATAGATTTTATGGGCAAAATCATCAGAAATTAATACGCTGCCATCAGGCATTTCTAAAAATGCAACAGGGCGCCCATAGGTGGTTTCATCCCGCATAAAACCAGTGACCAGCGGCTTGTAATCCGTGACCTCACCATCTTTAACTGTCGCCATCATTACTCGGTAACCTGATTTTTTGCTTCGATTCCAGGACCCGTGCTCAGCAACCAACAAGTTCTGTTGGTATTCCTTGGGAAACTGCCCACCGCGATAAAAGTGAATTCCAAGAGGCGCCACATGGGCATCTAAATTTAATACCGGCTTGGAATAATCAGCGACCTTCTTACCCTGACCAAATTCCGGATCCGCAATATCGTCACCGTGGAAATAAGGATAGCCAAAATGCTCTCCTGCAAAGCTTACCTTATTGATTTCACAGGGTGGGATATCATCACCCATCATGTCCCGACCATTGTCTGAAAACCACAATTCATTAGTTTGCGGATGAAAATCAAAGCCAACGGAGTTTCTCACCCCATTTGCAATCACTTTTGTTTTCTTAGATTGCAAGTCCAGCGAAAATATTTTTGAGTAATTTTCGTTGGCATCACAGATATTACAAGGTGCGCCGACAGGCACTATCAGCTGCCCTTCACTATCAAAACGCAAAAATTTCCAACCATGATGCCTGTCCGCTGGAAACTGATCGTAAACAACCTCAGACTTCGGTTTGTCAAGATTTTTATCAATCTGGGGGAAGCGAATAATCTTATTGACATCAGCCACATATAAATCGCCATTTTTATAGGCAATACCTGTCGGCGCTTTTAAATCATCCATCAATAGCCAACGCTGATCAGCTACACCATCATTATCTGTATCCTTGAAAGCATAAACTTTTTTCGCGCTGAAAGAACCAGAAAATACTGTACCCGACTCAGAACGTGCCAATTGACGAGCCGTCTCAACATCTTCTGCAAAGTAGCTGAGCTTAAAGCCCTCGGGTACCTTGAGGTAATCAAGGTCTATCTCAGCACTTGCAGAAGCTGCAAATAGCAAACTGGTCAAAAGTAAGTATTTCATATTTATATTCTTGCAAAATATAAATATTAACTAAAAGTGAAGATGTTGATCAACTCAGAGGTTCAGACATACATGAGCACTCATGCTTAAACCCTGAAAAGCCGCCTCCCATATCGAAGATAAGCCGAAAATCAACGAAATCCAGCATTTTCAAGCGAACTGTTTGCGGTATTTACTGGGAAGAATACCTTTCTGCCGGAGAAACGCCCTTCTCATTTGTTCCTGCGACGAAAAGCCACACTGGGTTGCCACTACATCCTGACTAATCCCTGCCTCCAAGATTAACTGACAGGCCTTCTCAACTCTAACCTGCTCCAAATACCGAGCCGGAGTTACACCTATCTCGCTTGTGAAGCAGCGAGAAAAATTTCGGGGGCTCATTGCTTGTTTTTTGGCCAAAAAATCAACACTGAGAGACTGCTCTAAGTTAAGGTTTATCCATTCCAACAACGGGGAGAACCTATTATTTTTTAATTGTGCCTGTAAATAACTACTGTACTGACTCTGATCACCATCACGCTTCAGGTACAAAATCATTTCCCGAGCAACTAAAAGGGCCAGTTTTCGACCGAAGTCCTCCTCAACCATAGCTAAGGCCAAGTCTATCCCTGCACTTCGCCCTACAGAACTGTAGATTTTCTTATCTCTCACAAAAATCGCTTTGTCATCTACTTCAATATCTTTATATTTTTTTAGATCACCGATGTATTTTTCATGGGTTGTAGCCCGATGCCCTGATAAAACTCCAGCCTTAGCAAGTACCAATGTACCACTTCCGCTAACCCCTATCCTCTCAACTTCCTTTGCCTTAACTTTCAACCACTCAAGAAACAGACTGTCATCCGTTAAATCAAGGCAACTTTTCGCAGTACCACCTCCAACTAAAAGAGTATGGATGGAATCGGCCTCGTAAAAACATTTATCTGGATGTACTTTCAGGCCAGTAGTTACTTGCCTCGGCTCCTTGCTTGCAGCCAAAAATTCAATTTTATACAGCTGATCTTCGCCATACCCAAAATCGGCCATTTGTTTATTAGCAAACGTAAACACCTCAGCTGGACCTGTGATATCCAGGCACTGGGCACCAGAACAAATAATGATCGATATCGTTCTCTTTTTACTTTCTTTAAGGCCCTGGTATGGCGATAGAAGACTACTTTTCACGGCAAACACCTACAACTAACTTATCAACCCAGAAGGGTTCTTTATGTTTTCTCGCAAATCTAACTTGGCGTAAAAAGGCAAAATAACTCGATGGAATTAAGTGACTTTGCGTTAGGATGTACTAACCTTACATATTCTGTAAAGTAATATTGATATTACCTTAAAGAATAACCAGTCACCCAAAATTTGGGGCCTTTTAACTGATCAAATTTCATCCCACTTGTACTTACAAGCTGTACCAATAAAACTAACAACCTCAATTGGTACAGATGAACCAATAATTATTTCGCTCATACAACGATAAATAGTATTTTCCACCCTAAAAATTTTGGCGTCTTTTGCATGCACACCAGCAAATGATTGAAGACTGTTTTTTTTGACACATCTAAATAAAATGCCAATTAAGGACCCACAACACTGCCTCAATTTTTCCACCCCGCCCCACAGACCTGGCCTGGGTGTAAAACAATCACCCAAAATTAAAAAAACTCCAAATCACAAACAAAAAAAGAACAAAAACCTACTAGAAAAATTTAAATGTAATAAAATTGCAATAAAACACTAAAGCTAAGAACTATTTACCAACTCTAACATCCAACCACTCAATCAATAATTTTACGATCGATTCAACAATTAGGCGCAGCTACTACATCTACCGCATGTTAAGTTTGACCCCTATCTTTACCTGAGCCACTAAAATTCTAAACTCTTCCCTTAAGAAGAGAGTCAAGGCTTTAAGTTAAGAACTCATTGTGTACTCTTCTCAGAACCTACTTTTAGCCAACACCTTCTGCCAAGATCATCGCTACCCCTTATTAATTACCAACCAAAAGTTATCGAGATAGCCTTTCCATCTTATGGATAAAATCTTTTAGTGAAGAACTGAAAATGACATAGACCTTCATAAAAAGAGATTGAAGCCCTCAGCCCCAATATGAATCTCACAAAACATTTAAGTAATGAAGCTTGACGATCATCACAGGCCCACATCTTAAGACTCATCATTTCCAACCAAAAGGACAAGCTTCCTGAAAAATTTTACTTTATCGTCTCTTAAAACCAGCCAGGTTCACAATCACCATTATTATATTTCTGCAGCGTATAGATCAGCTATTTACAGCAGTGAAACTATGAAAAACAATACTTATGGAATTCTTTACCCATCTCAATGTGTCGAATTGATTCTCCGACGAGACAGACACAAACATCCATCCATCCATCCATCAACTAAATTACCAATCGAAGTGGCGAATGAGGGAAGGAACAACCTCCACTATTAACACAGCCCTAAAATCTGGCGCTACACCCTTCGAATTAGAAGTATTTATGCGATCCTTTGCCTGGGGGTACCAATCAAAACTGATTCCACCAACTAAACACCTAAAAATATCCGCGACAGAAAAAACAATAAAAACTTACGACTCACACCACCTCAACTTGCACAGGTGTACCAACATAAAAAGCTGGTCAAAAATATAAATCACATAAAGTACAAATCCAGAAAATAATAAAACTAAGAAATTATTATTAGCGCCAACCCAACCCTAGACAACTTAATTTTCGGACTTTCCTGCTTACTTGACGGCCAATGCTCTAAAAATCAAAAAGCAAGCAAATCTATCTCTGCATACATGGCCACAAAATCAATTATTCATAGGTAGAAAATATGATTGGCAAATGATCTCTATAAAAATGTTGGCACGTCTAATTTTTAGCAGTCGAACAAACTGAGACATCAAAGAACTGATAACCACTCTCGTTTGGCTCACAAAACATTCTCTAAAAATTTACTGAAATCAAACTAATGCTAAATCTTAGGGTCGCTAGATTTATATAAGTCTGAAAACAAGACAACACGGAAATCCAAAGATGAGCCTTGATCTAAATAGAATGGTTTGAGCGGCAACTACAAAAACAGTTCGGAAAAGATTCTGAAGATGGCAAGAGGATAAGTGAGAAAGCTTTCTCTCAATACGTCATCCTCTGAGTAATCAGGGATCAAAGCCGGAAACTCTTTGCAGGGACAAACAAATTGCGGATTAAGGGAATAGTTAAGAAATTGAGCAGAATAATAAAGGGAATTTATGAAGGGGTGTAGTGCCCAAACCGAACAATCTGGGCACTATCAACAAAAGAACGACTAAAGGTAGAAATTATCTGACCTGATCGTTATAAAGGCAGTAGTTCCAACTCAACTCGGCGATTGGCCTGACGCCCAGCTTCAGAGTCATTACTGGCAATAGGATAACGCTCACCGTAACCTACCGCCTGTACCCGACCTGCAGAAACGCCCTGACCGCTGAAGAAGCCAGCAACGGAATTAGCACGCTGTTCGCTCAAGCTCTGGTTGTACACATCTGAACCAGTGCTATCGGTATGGCCGCTGACTCGAATTGCAGTTTTATCAAACTCCTGCAATACAACAGTGACCGATTCCAGAGTGTCATAGAAGTCTGTACGAATATCTGCGCGGTTAGTACCGAAGGTAATGTTACCAGGCATGATCAGGCGAATATTATCACCTTCACGCTCAACACGTACGCCGGTACCTTCCAGGCGCTGACGCAACAACATTTCCTGACGATCCATATAGTAACCAATGCCACCACCGATCGCCGCGCCACCCAGGGCACCAGTCAAGGCTCCCTTACCACGGTCTTTCTTACTGGCAGTAGCGACACCAACGATCGCTCCAGTTACAGCTCCAATTCCAGCCCCCTTGGCGGCATTACTGGTCTTACTTTCACCTGTGTAAGGGTCCAATGTGGAACAACCAACCATCGAACCCAGTGCCAGGGCTGCTACCCAATATTTCATTATTGGCTCTCCTAACGCATTTTTAAGTAACGGGTATTGAGCTACACATGTCTTGTGCAATCTCTGTATTGTTCAACACACTATCTGACTGGCGGCTGAACCAACCCAATGAAATTTTCCATAGACTAAAGCGAATTTATTGTCAGTTCTACTGACTAGTCCCCATTACGTACTAACTATTCATAACTACGTACCAATGACGGACAAAGTAGCGAGCAAGAAGTGATCAGCTTTCCGGTCTTCCACAAAATCTGTGGATAAAACTGTGCACTAATAAGCTATCCATGGCGCCAGCCGGCGTAAACTCTCGCCTACAGCGTTTTGCACATTTTTTAAACTCTTCAGTTTTCCTTTAAAAAACAACAAGTTAAAAATTTGCCTTGACGTAAAATAACGGTGGATATCTTCTTGTTTGAGGGCAAATTTTACCAACTGCGTATGTGGAAAAGTTTGTCAATAGCCCCACACTCCACTGAGGCAATTTTTTAGACGCTTTTGTTTTTAAAGACGCCCCCAAGAGGCAGCGAATACCTCTATGTCTGTCACTTAGTAACAAAAAAGATTTTCATGCCAGCCCCTGTGGACTTCTATAAAAACCCTTTTGTAACCACTGAATTAGTAATGCGGAGGTTTTTCATCCAGCGGCTTGCCGGCCCCCTGCATCTCAAAAGCAATCGTCCGATACTTTTCGCCCAACTCGCGCATATGTGCGAGTAGAGTGCGAATATCCGTATCCTGACGAGTAATCACATCATTTAATTGGCTTATAGTGTCTTCCTGAAAAGCCAAACGGCTCTCCAGTTCATCGACCCGCTCTACCAGAGCCTTTATTTCTTCAGTCATCACAACAACCCGTAAAGAACATCTACCAGACCGACCGCTCGACGATCCATAAATAAGCTCTGCCCCAAACGAGTTGTCACGTATCCGAATCCCAGCCCTCTTTCCGGATCAGCAAAGCCGACACTACCACCCGCTCCCGGATGTCCAAAGCCCTGGCTACCCCCAAAGCGCAAGTCCGCAGCGGAACTGCTGCGAATAAAACCACAACCAAAACTCACCTCAGCTTGCAATACTTTATCGCGGCCATGACTCTGCTCCTTTGCCGCTTCATCTATCAACCGCTTGGGCAAAATAGTCGGCTCGTCACAGGTGAGTTCACCGTAAACCGCTGCCAGGTCTCTCGCACTAAAGTGGCCATTGGCTGCAGGAATTAAAGCACCGCGCCACTCGGAGCTATTGGTACCCATCATCAAGCTCACCGGGTTGCTAAATGCCATAGCAACAGGCCCTTTGCGGTCTTCTTTTATGGCGCGGCCAATGGCATTTTCTCGAAGCTCTGGCAAGGGTTGTTTCAGCGGGCTGACATCGGCAATTCTCTGCGAGAGGTGTCCGTTTGCCCCAAAGCCCCCATCAAGATTGAGGGGTTTGGCTAGCAATTCCCGATAAAGTTCCAACAAGGGTTTTTCGGCAACCCTTTCAATTAATCCACCCAAGCTCCAGCCGTATAAAAATGGGGCGTAACCCTGTGCACTTCCGGGCTTCCACCAAGGCTCGCTGCCAGCCACCTGGTCGCAAGCCGCCTGCCAATCGTAAATCAAACTGTCTTTTACCCGCTCACGGAAAGCGACAAGTCCGCTGCGGTGGCACAGCAATTGGCGTGCGGTGACAGTTTCTTTGCCTGGGGCAAATTCAGGCCAGTAATCCGCTACCGGGCGATCCAAATCCAGTTTGCCTGCGGCAACTTGCTGCATCGCCAAAACTGCAAGAACGCCTTTGGAAGATGAGAAGACATTGGCCAATGTGTCTTCAGTAAATGGCCTCTCTGCACCCCGATCCGCACTTCCCGCCCATAAGGAACAGATTAATTCTCCATGCTGGCGCACGGCAAAGGCCGCTCCTGTATCACCGCACTCGCGAAAATTTCTGGCAAAAGCATCGTAAAGAGCCTCTAAACCAGGGGCACAAAAGCCGTATATGTCCATGTATTTACGTCCAGATAATTCGGATAACTCTGTTGCAAGCCCGCAAGGGTAGTTTCTTCCACTCTGCGGCGCAAATCGGTAGTATTGCGCGCTCATAGCGAGGGATAAATATGACTCAGGAAAGCGCAATTCAAGATCAGATCCAGGGCAATCATTGCTTCGGCTGTGGCCCAGACAATGACCAGGGCCTGCGTATTAAAAGCTACTGGACCGAGAAGGATCAAACCCGCTGCGAGTTCCTTCCCAGCTCCCATCACAATGCTGGACCTGCTCAATATTTAAACGGTGGAATTATCGCTACGGTTATCGACTGCCATACCGTATGCACAGCCATCGCCGATGGTTACCTGCAAGCCGGACGAGCTGTCGGCACTGGTGACAAGATCTGGTATGCCACCGGCAAACTGGATATTAGCTATCTGGCACCGGCTGCCATCGATAAACCAGTCATTCTCGAAGCCACTATTGTTCAGCGCTCCTCCAAGAAAACTGTTCTGCACTGCAATCTCACCAGCAATGGACGCCTCTGCGCCAAGGCAGAAGTCATAGCAGTCCGCGTCCCTGATGAATGGTAAAACCATAAGCTGATAAATGGCTGCCGGCCCTGTTTTGGCCGGCAGTGACAAAGTACGAATAACTTACAGTGCTTCGCTCTCTTCCATATCCTCCAGGCGATGGCCACAGAATTTGCAGTATTCCGCATCTGGGTCATGGGCACTACGGCTGCAGTTATCACAGCGCTGTTGCACTCGCTCCCGATGCATTTCTCCAGCCAACTCCGCCGTTAGAATGCCGGTAGGCACTGCAATAATTGAGTAACCAATCAGCATGGTCATTGCAGCAATGCCCTGCCCCAAAGGCGTTTGCGGAGAGATATCGCCATAACCAACGGTTGTGATGGTCACAATGGCCCAATAAACACTCGTGGGAATACTGGTAAATCCGTGGCCTGGCCCCTCCACCACAAACATCAGGGAACCAAAAATAATGCACATAACCAAAACACTGGAGTAAAAGACCAGGATTTTGCGCCGGGCCAGCCCGAGGGCTCGCAACAAGACGTTGGCATCACGTAAGTAGCGAACCAACTTCAGGATTCGGAAGATCCGCAGCACCCGCAACAGGCGAATCACCAAAAGATAAGTGGCGCCGGTATAGAGAAGCGCCAAGTAACTGGGGAGAATTGCGAGCAGGTCCACAATCCCATAGAAACTGAAAATATATTTGCGGCGATTCACCGTGCAATATATCCGGGCGATATATTCAATGGTGAAGAGACCAGTAAATACCCATTCCAGGCCGATGAGTAAGTGCTCATAGCGGTCGCGCACCGTACCTATGGAGGTCAGGAGCACCAAACCCACGCTGATCAGGATCGCCCAGATCAAAAAAACATCAAAATTCCGCCCTGCCCGGGTCTCGGTTCCGAAAATTACCTCATTGAGCAGTTTGCGACGTCCCGTCAACGCCATCTATCACCTCAACTACGCTGCTGTTTCATATTGCGGCAAAATTCTAACCTCTCAAGCCCCAGGGGTCGCCCCATTTTCAACATCGTTTACAGCGGCTTTGATATCCTGCGCACCTCGGGCACAATTCCCGGCATTTTCAGCAAATACCAACGGAGTATTCCCAGCCATGGCTAAGGAGAATCGTCTCGTCTATTCAACTGACCTCGGTCGAATTAAAGAGGAATCCAGGACAGAGAAGCGCCGTGATGGAGATGGCATAGTTCGAATCCAAAGGGAAACCAAGGGCCGCAAAGGAAAAGGGGTGACTTGCGTGCGCGGGCTGCCAGGCACTGACAGCGAACTCAAGCTGCTCCTGGCAGAGCTCAAGAAGCGCTGTGGCTGCGGTGGCGCCCTCAAAGATGGGGTGATTGAGATTCAGGGTGACAAGCGTACTGAGATCAAAACATTCCTGGAATCTCGCAACCACACGGTAAAACTGGCCGGCGGTTAGCCGGCCTTAAGCAGTCGCAGTGGCTTTAACTGCAACTGCTTTTCCCGCTCCAAACACTGACTCAGCAAGGCGGCTAGCTGGATATGATAGTGCTCCAGAATCGCAGCGCGAATGTGTTTGCAACGCGATTCCATAACCTGCAGAGAATCCAGCACTTCCTGTCGCCCTTGTGGCAGCTGCCTGAAAGGCTCCCCCTGAGCTTTCAAATTTATTGCCGCCGCCACGCCTTGCTCTTTTAATAGAGCCGAACTCTCCACTGCCGCTACTATGGCATCTGTCTCTCGCAAAGACAGCGCCGTATATTTTTGCAGCAGTTCCCTTTCATTCAACTCTGGTGATAGGTGCTGGGCAAATATTGCCAGCGAGTGGCTATAACCGGCGAGCCGATCCAGATGTGGTGCCAAGCTATCGTAGGCGGCCAAATGGCGCAGCTGATTCCTGGCTGTCTGACGCTGATCCGTGGGCATAGTTACCAGGGATAGACACAGGCGCTGATAGAAAACACCATAAATCTGCTGTAATTGCTTGTGTGACTCCTCCAGTTCAGCGCGCTTAACAGCGATCTGCTCTTGAGCTCCTGCAAGGCTGGCCCCTTTCAAGCAAAAGTCTTCAGCGGTAAAAGGGATTTTACCGCGTATCAGCGCCGCTCCCAGCTGCATTGTAAAAACCCTGATCTGCAAGTCCTCCCGGCGTCCACGCAAATCACGCAACTCCACCAGTTTACTGCGCAGCCAATCGATAGTGCCCTGCAGATCCAGCGCCTGCATTTCCGCAGAGGATGGCCTGCGCAGAGGCATCAGGTTCAAGGGTGCCAGGCGATTGAAATACTCGTCCAGTACCTCAGCAGACTCCTCTGACTCCTTACTTGAACTCAGTAAAAGTCGGTTTTCGACCATCTCACAGTCTTTGCCAGCAACTTCAGAGGTCACAGCGGTTGCCAGCCCGGCAAAGTCCACAAACATGGATTGCAGGGGTATCGCAGATCTAACCTGCCCCACAAATTCCCGCTCAATCAACACCGCTACACATTCACTGTCGATCGCCTGCTGAATATCCCAGGGGTCCCTGGCCTGCGTCATAGCAGCCTCAACCACATCGCAGGTATCAACATCCAGGTTCTCCTGCATCCAGCGAACGGCATCGGGAATATTTGCACAACTGCGTCCCAGCGCCTGGGCTTCACGATTAATTTCTGTCACCAAGAGATCTGCGTGCACTAACCGGTGCCACTTTCTGGCGAAGTCTGCCAACGCATCACTACCTATTATCTGTGCCGCAATACCGTCAGCCCTCTCCTGTAGCATTACGGCACTGCCTGCGGTTAAGCGGCAATGCAGTGCCTCCAGGCGCTGCAAGATAGGGAGCAAAATATATCCACCTGTCACTAGCATACGGTGAAATGGCGCGGCCAATGCTCCCGGAGCATTATCCGGGCTAACAACACTGCGCTCATTTTCAAAAGCCCACTGCATCAGTTCCAATCGCTGCACGGTGCCGTAAGTCAACCAACCAAGTGCGCCGAGCAAACGGCCGCGATAAAAGGCGAGCCCCCGGCCCACGAGTGCCAGGACCTCCTTTCCGTTCAATGAGGCGACGCTGGCAAGCCCTACCGTAAGTGGTAAATTCTGCCTAAAAACCTGGAAAAATCCCGGCTGGGACAGAATATGGGAGTCTGCACTTACAAAGACCTGGCTGATCTTTGGCAGCCCTAGCTTATCGACCAATGAATTAATTAACTTCAAGGCCTCCTTACCTTCAGAGGGCAACAGCTGACGGGGCTCCGATGAATCTCGCAAACGGGAGGATAAGCAGAAAAATGGCCAGACAAACAGCAGACCAACAAGCAGGGCGAGAAGTACGGTTAAAATACTCAGCGACACCCCCACCCAAGTAAGTTCTCCCTGCCAAACAGCCATAGGGATTTGCCATAGAGCATATCCACTGGAGAAAACACAAGCGAACAGTACCAACCAGAATATTGAAGGCACGATTACTGCTTTGACCACTCCCCAAACTGCCTTTCCCTGACTCGTGACACTGTCAGCCTGTAATCGGCCTGCATCAGATAAATACCACTCAACCGAATCCCGGGAGCCTTCCGGCTTTATTGCTGGGTTGCCTGCGGCAGGAGTGGATGAAACGACTTTCTGGGGCTCGTTTGCTTCGAGAGTTTTCTGGCTAACAGGAACAAAAGGGTCAGTACCAGCGCGCGACTTATCCGGCGCATCCACCGATGCAGCATTGACCTGGGCCTTGCGCCGCTGGGCGACTTTTATCTTTGCAATCAGCTCGCGGTTATCAAATCGTCCCGCCGGACAAACCTCCACTCGCAGGCCAATTTTCTGCAGACTGGTGCGAAACTCCAGCGCCTGGTCAGAAACCAACCGATCTTTAATTACCCAGCCTTTTAGTAGCAGCCTGCGCGCCTGGGGCTCCGAGATAGAGAACAACTTCGCCACATCCCGGATAACCGGACCCGGTTCTTTGGCGTGAAGCGTCCTTCCCGTGGAAACCACCTGGTACAAATCCTGGCCCGCCATCTCCCTCTCCTGTCACCAAGTGACGCAAATTGTCACATTTATTACATCTTGCGCGGAGAGTAAAAGATTCAGAGAAAATCAGTTGCGCACCAGTTCTCACCAAGCCAGTTCAAAAACAAAAATGGCAGGAAAGAAGGCAAAGTTCACAGTTTTTCTGGCACGCTTTGCCAATTTAGGAAGAAATCAGGGAGTGAATATCGCTAGAACACGCGCCGCCAGATCTGGAATAGACAACCCCTTATCTCTCGGCTTATACCAACTGTATGTGTGACTCAAGGCACCAACCAGCAAACGCCTTACCAGAGCGGGATCACCACCGGGACACTCGGCGGCCTCAATAGCGTCCAGCCATATCTGCTCATACTCCTCCCTTAGGCGTAAAACCTCCTGCTGACTCTCTTCGGATAGGCTTCTCCATTCCACCACCAGGATAGAAAAGCCCGGTACTGCCAACCCATGAATAGCCTCTAATTCACACTGAATACAGGCCTGAAGCCTCTCTTGCGGTGTTCGACTCTGTTCCGCCGCGGTTCGCATTCGCGCACCAGCAAATATCGTCACCTCCCGCATTACTTCACAGAGAATCTGCTCCTTACTGGAGAAATGATGAAAAATACTGCCAGACAAAATACCCACTTCAGCAGCGAGATCCCGCACTGTTGTCCGGGCGAACCCTTTTTGCTCAAACAACCGCGCTGCAGCATTCAGCAAACGTCCACGGGCAGATTCAGGATCTGTTAGCACTCCCTCTGCCACCAAAGCACCTACCAGCTGCTGCGGCGATAACTCTTCGGGAACTCTCACTAAATCCTGCCCACTTTCAATCACGAACCACTCCCCGTATTGATCAATTTGAGTCAAGCATCTTAACGGCCCTGAGAATTTTTAATCAAATAGGCGCCAAGCATTGAATACCAAGCGCTTGCTTGGTAGCGTTAAGCTATTCTGCGTTTTCCCACACGCAGGCGCAAGCGCCGACAAGAACAATAAAAACTGAATAAGCCGTAAGGCCGTAAAAAAGGAAACTTTCATGCGCTATCAAAGCCAGCTGCGCTCCGGCAGCTTTAGCGAGCAAACCTATATCGTCACCGGCGGCGGCAGCGGTATTGGACGCTGCATCGCCCACGAACTGGCCAGCCTCGGCGCCCATGTAGTATTGATCGGGCGCAAACTGGACAAGCTGGAAAGGGTTGCCGGCGAGATCAACAACGATGCTGGCGAGTGCAGCTTATTCAGCCTGGACATCCGCGATGAAGAAGGCGTGCAGGAGAAAGTGGGGCAAATAGTCCAGGCCCGGGGCCAAATTCACGGATTAGTGAACAATGCCGGTGGCCAGTTCCCCTCCCCCCTTGAGCAGATCAACACAAAAGGTTTTGATGCTGTTGTACGCAGCAACCTGCTCGGTGGCTTTTTAATGTCCCGAGAAGTTTTTGTTCAATCTATGAAACAGCACGGCGGCAGTATCGTAAATATCACCGCAGATAACGCCGGCGGTATGCCAATGATGGGCCATTCCGGTGCCGCTCGAGCAGGCATGGAAAATATTACCGAAACCTCCGCCTTAGAGTGGGCGCCTTTTGGGGTTCGAGTCAACGCCGTGGCGCCAGGTTATATTCTCTCCAGCGGTTTTGATACTTACGACCCCAAATTCCTGCGCGAGCTATTACCGGGCTTCCGAGACAGTATTCCCCTCTATCGATTGGGAGAGGAAGCGGAAATTAGTGGGGCCGTGTGCTTCCTGCTTTCCGATGCCGCCAGCTATATCACCGGACAAACGCTGCGTATCGATGGTGGCTCGAGTCTCAAACATCACTCTCCCCTTTGGCAGCCACAGGCGGCCCGTAACTCTAAACGCTTCAACGGATTCCATCGCAAACGCCGGCCGCAGGTAGTGGAAGAATTGGAAGCGGAGGGCAAGCTCTAATGCAGCCGATTGATTCCCAGCTCGACAACCGCTCGGCAGAGTTCAATGACAACCAAGCTGCCATGCTGGAACAGATCAACCATTTTCGTGAAGCTGAGCAACGTCCGGTACAGGCAGAGAAAAGTAAGGCTGCGCGCTATCGTGACAGGGGCTGGCTGCTGCCAAGGGAGCGCCTTAATTTATTGCTCGACCCCGGCGCGCCTTTTGTAGAGTTGTGCTCCCTTGCCGGCTATAAACTTTTTGACGACCAGGATGGTACCGGTGCGGGTGGCGGAGCCATTTGTGGCATTGGCCAGGTCAGCGGACAACGCTGCATGGTTCGGGTGGATAACTATGCCGTAAAAGGTGGCACCATCTCACCAGCCGGGATGGATAAAGCCCTGCGAATGCAGAGGATCGCTCTGGAGAATCATTTGCCGATTGTCGCCCTGGCACAAAGTGGTGGTGCCAACCTGATGTATGCCAGCGACACTTTCGCTCCCGGTGGACGCGGATTTGCTAACCAGGCTCGAATGTCCGCTGCCGGTATTCCGCAAGTAACCGTGGTACATGGCGGCGCTACTGCTGGCGGTGCTTACCAGCCAGGCCTGTCAGATTATGTGGTCATGGTACGCGGGCAAACCGGTATGTATCTGGCTGGGCCGCCGCTACTGAAAGCAGCCACCGGTGAAATTGCCGATGCGGAAAGCCTCGGTGGAGCGGAAATGCACTGTACCGAATCCGGCAGTGGCGATTACTTAGCTGAGAACGACGCCGATGGTATCCGCATAGCAAGGGAAATTATTGCCACCCTACCCTCACCCATTAAAAGCTCAGTACAAAAAGACTACCGAGACCCATTGCATCCTATCGACGACCTGCTCGGCCTGATTCCAGCAGATAGTAAAAAGCCCTACGACGTGCGCGAAATTCTCGCTCGTCTAGCCGACGGCTCTGCCATGCTGGATTTCAAGCCGGAATTCGATCGACAAACCGTATGTGGCCATATTCGTATTGAAGGCTTTCCTGTAGGAATTATTGGGAATAACGGCCCGATCACCCCCAAGGGGGCCAACAAGGCCGCGCAGTTTATTCAGTTGTGCGAACAGAGTGGCACGCCACTGCTGTTTTTACATAACACCACCGGCTTTATGGTGGGTACCGAGGTGGAGCGCAACGGCATCATCAAGCACGGGGCCAAAATGATTCAGGCCGTGGCCAATGCCAGCGTACCAAAACTCAGTATTGTCGTGGGCGGTTCCTACGGGGCCGGCAACTACGCCATGTGCGGTCGCGGATTCGATCCCCGCTTTATTTTTGCCTGGCCCAATTCCCGCACCGCAGTTATGGGCGCAGCCCAGGCCGGCAAGGTAATGCGCATCGTCACCGAGCAAAAAATGCAACGCAGTGGCAATGTGGATGAGACTGTATTGGACAAATTGGAAAATGACACCAGCGCATTTATGGATGGCAATTCCGATGCTCTCGCCTGCAGTGCACGCCTCTGGGATGACGGCATTATCGATCCCCGCGATACACGCAAACTTTTAGGCATGTTGCTAGAAATTTGCAATGAGGCCGAGCAGAGAAAACTCAATAAAAATACCTTTGGCGTAGCTAGGTTCTAACGAAAAACCGGGGCAACAAGGAAGTACGGTTGCCCATTAACACAATCACCGGGTTCACACTTCAAGGCAGGGAAAACAATAATGATATTTAGCGATCAACACCGGGAACTGCAGCGCACTGTACAAAACTTTGTACAGCAGGAAATCAATCCCAATGTGGCGGAATGGGAAAAGGCCGGCCGCTTTCCTATCCACAAAATTTTCCAACAACTGGCCAACCTGGGCCTGCTGGGAATCAGTAAGTCCACGGACTTCGGTGGCCTGGGTCTCGACTTCAGTTACGAAACCGTTTTCCTGGAAGAGCTGGGCAGCGCTCACTGTGGTGGTGTACCCCTGTCAATTTCAGTACAAACCTCCATGTGCACCCCGGCCCTGGCTAATTTTGGCAGCCAGGATTTGAAAGAACAGTTCCTGATTCCCGCTGTGAGTGGCGAGATGATCGGTGCAATTGCCGTTTCCGAACCCGGCGCCGGTTCCGATGTTGCTTCGATTAAGACCACCGCCAAGAGCGATGGCGACGACTATGTGATTAACGGCAGCAAGATGTGGATCACCAACGCCCCCTGCGCCGATTTTTTCTGCACCCTGGTCAATACCAGTGAGGGCAAAGCCCATAGCAACAAATCCCTGGTCATTATTCCGGCGAAAACGCCTGGTGTACGCATCGGCGAAAAACTCGACAAATTAGGTATGCGCTCATCGGAAACCGCTCCCATCTTTTTTGACAATGTACGGGTGCCCAAACATTTCCGTATCGGCGATGAAGGTGCCGGATTCCTATTGCAGATGCTTCAGTTCCAGGAAGAACGCCTCGCCGGCGCCGCGCTGAACTTAAAAGGCCTGGAGCACTGTGTAACCAGCACCATCGACTATGTGCGCGAACGCCATGCCTTTAAAGCACCATTGATCGACAATCAAACTATCCACTTTGCCCTCGCAGAAATGCAGACCGAAGTGGAATGCCTGCGCTCTCTAACCTGGCGCGCGGTGGAAGCTTATGTGGCAGGTGAAGATGTCACTACCCTTGCTTCAATGGCCAAGCTCAAGGCTGGTCGCCTGTCCCGCTCTATTCCCGATCAGTGCCTGCAGTTCTGGGGTGGCATGGGCTATATCGAGGAGACTGTAATCAACCGCGCTTACCGGGATAGCCGTCTCACCGCTATCGGCGGCGGTGCAGATGAAGTAATGCTCGGCATTATCTGTAAGCTGATGGGCATACTGCCCAGCAAACGCAAACCCACCGCGTGAGGTCAGGCCATGGAGACAATTATTGATGAAACCATCGGCATCGCCCGCTATCTCACGCTAAATCGCCCGCAGCAGCGCAACGCCATCAGTTTGCAAATGGTAGATGAGCTTCTGCAAAAACTCGCAGAAGCGGAAGAAGATCCGCAGGTGCGAGCGTTGGTACTGCGGGGTGCAGAACACAACTTCTGCGCCGGTGGCGATATTGCCGATATGCTCAATGCTCAGCAGGGCGCGAGCGATGGAAATAGTGATGTGTTTTTTCACCTAAACCGTCGTTTCGGTGAACTGATGGAACGCTTTAATCGCACCCCTTTAATAGTCATTGCCGTATTGGAAGGTGCCGTAATGGGCGGTGGTTTCGGGCTCGCTTGCAGTGCCGATATTGCCATTGCCGATCGCAGTTGCCGCTTCGCCCTTCCGGAAACCCGCCTGGGTTTACCGCCTGCACAAATTGCTCCCTTTGTCGTGGCACGGGTCGGTCTCTCCCAGGCCCGGCGCCTGGCCCTCAGCGGAGCAAAGGTCAATGCACAGCAGGCTTTGGAAATTGGGTTAATCCATCAGTTACTCGATAATTCCGAAGCCCTTGAAGGCGCGCTGCAGGAACACCTGGGCGCGATCAATGCCTGCGCTCCCGGCGCTCTGGCAACGACCAAGCAAATCTTGCTGGATGCGGCGCGGGTGAGTGATGAGACTGCCCTCAGCCAACTGCTCGACGGCGCTGCGCAACAGTTTTCCCGCGCAATTCAAGGCCATGAAGGGCGCGAAGGCGCCCGTGCATTTCTGGAAAAACGATCACCGGAGTGGCAGCACTGATGTCGACAACAGAGACCCTGTTAATCGCCAATCGCGGCGAGATCGCACTGCGAATTATGCGTACTGCTCAGGCGGAAGGCTATCGCACAGTCGCCGTCTACAGCGATGCGGACTGCGATGCACTTCACCCACAAGCTGCCGATATCGCCGTAGCCATTGGCGGGCAGACTTCGGCGGAGTCCTATCTGGATATCCAAAAAATTCTCGACGCGGCTAAAAAATCCGGAGCCACCGCCATCCACCCCGGCTACGGCTTTCTCGCTGAGAATGCGGAATTTGCCAGCGCTTGCGAAGAGAGTGGACTGAGTTTTGTTGGCCCGAGTGCCGAAGTCATAGAACTGATGGGCAACAAACGCAAAGCCAAGGAGTTTGTTGCCGCAGCCGGCGTACCCTGTATTCCCGGCTTCCAGGGTGCCCAGGACGACGACACCCTGATCGCCGAGGCGCGGCGCATTGGCTTCCCATTAATGATCAAAGCCGCCGCAGGCGGTGGTGGGCGCGGCATGCGCCTGGCTCACGGAGACAACGAGCTGGCCTCCCAGTTGCGCGCCGCCCGCAGTGAATCCATGAGTGCATTCGGCAGCGACGAGTTGATTCTGGAAAAGGCACTGGTCAACGCTCGCCATATCGAAATCCAGGTATTTGCGGATCGTCATGGCAACTGTATTCACCTGGGGGAGCGGGATTGCTCCGTACAGCGACGCCATCAAAAAGTGGTCGAAGAGTGCCCTTCCCCAGCGGTCGACACCCAGCTGCGGGAAAGAATGGGGCAAGCCGCAGTCGACGCCGCGCGAGCCTGCGGTTATCTAGGCGCGGGCACCGTAGAGTTTCTACTCTGCCCCAACGGCGAATTCTATTTCCTGGAAATGAACACCCGGTTGCAAGTAGAGCACCCGGTAACAGAAATGGTAACCGGTTTTGACCTGGTAGCTTGGCAACTGGCAGTAGCACGCGGCGAAGCCCTATGCGTTTCCCAGCAGCAAGTCTCCCAGCAGGGGCACGCCATTGAAGTCCGCCTGTATGCCGAAGACCCGGAACAACAATTCCTGCCCCAGGCCGGAAAAGTACTCCACTGGGTAGCGCCAAAGGGGCAAGGAATCCGTATCGACCACGCTTTGAAAAATGGTTGCGAAATTACGCCATTTTACGACCCCATGCTCGGCAAATTAATTGCTTGGGGGCAGGATCGAGAAGAAGCTCGGCGCAAGCTAACTCAGGCCCTAACCCGGCTGGAATTTATCGGCCCCAAAAACAATATCCATTTCCTGCAGAAGATCCTGGCCGAATCACAGTTTATCGCTGGCGATGCCGATACCAGCTTTCTCGACCAAAAGAGCACGCTGACATCCGCAGAACCAGTTCCAGCAGTAATCGCAGCCCAAGCCACATTACTTAATCACTTGCACCAAGCCAACCCTCAGGATCGGCGTAGCGGCCGCAGTGACTGGCGCAGTGGTGACAACAGCGTGCCGATCAACTACCGACTGGAAATTGCAGGACAAACCCTAAACTGTGAGCTGCTGGCGTTAGTAGATAATTCTTATCAAATCTCAGTAGGCGACCAGCAGTTCCTGATTCAGTGGGTCCATTTTGAGAAATCACAAAAAGAAACTGGAGTTTATAGCGCTGAACTTCTGCTGGATGGCGTTAGCCAAAAGAGACTGTTTCTAGCCAACCAAAGCAATCTGCATCTCCTGTTAGACGGCAGGCAATTTCATTTTGTCGATATCACCCACGCCCCGGCCAAATCGAGCCTTAACGAAGGCAGTGGCCGCATCACGGCTCCTATGGACGGTTGCCTAGTGCAGGTATTGGTTGAGCCCAATCAAAGCGTTCAGCGGGGAGACACTATCGCCTTAATGGAAGCCATGAAAATGGAGCACGCCCTGCGCGCAGACCGCGACGGTACCGTAATTAAACTGGGCGCCTGTGAAGGAGACCAGGTACGCGGTGGCCAGCTGTTAGTTCAGATCGAAGCTGCTCCTGCGGAAACAGCCAAAATCCCCAGCGACGCTACTTCCTAAAGGAGATCAAAATGTACGATATTGATGCCTCCCGTATGGCAAGCCCCTTTTACGACGAAGGCCATCAGGAATGGCGCACCCAGTTGCGCCGCTTTGTTGACCGTGAGATTACTCCCTACATCACTCAATGGGACGAAGACGGCCAACTGCCCGCCAAGCTTTGGAAAAAAGCCGCAGAAGTTGGCCTTCTGCAGATGAGTTATCCGGAAAACTACGGCGGTATCGAAACCGATGTCTTCCATATGATTGTTGCCGCAGAGGAGTTAGCCCGCCCCGGCGCTGGTGGCCTCTACGCCAGCCTAATGGTCCACGGCATTGCCCTGCCCCCATTACTGCACTATGGCAGTGAGGCCCTAAAAGATCAGGTTATTCCCTCTGTATTACGTGGCGAAAAGCATATTTCCCTGGCTGTTACCGAGCCAGGCGCAGGCTCCGATGTAGCCAATCTTCAGTGCCGCGCAGAGCGTGATGGGGATGACTATATCGTTACCGGCGAAAAGACCTATATCACCGGCGGTATGCGCGCTAACTGGTTTACTACTGCGGTGCGCACTGGCGAGGAAGGCTTCGGCGGTATCTCCCTGCTCTTAATCCCTGCGGATGCCGAAGGCGTTAGCCGGCAGCTTCTCGATAAAAAGCAGGGCTGGTGGTGTTCTGATACGGCCAGTATCTTTTTTGATCAGGTGCGCGTGCCCGCGAGTAATCTAATTGGCGGTGAGAACCAAGGTTTCTTGCCCATAGTGCACAACTTCAATCGCGAGCGCCTGGGCATTGCCGCTTCCTGTGTAGAATTCAGCCGGGTCTGCTTGCAGGATGCCATTGAGTGGGCCCAGGAGCGCCAAACTTTCGGAAAGCGTCTCGCCAATCACCAGGTGATTCGACACAAATTTGCCCAGATGCTTCAACGCATCAATGCCACCCAAGCCTATCTGGACCTCTGTGCCTGGGCAGAGCAACAACATCAGCTCAAAGTAGCGGATATCGCACTACTCAAAGTCCAAGCCACAGAAACTCTTGAGTTCTGCGCTCGGGAGGCTATGCAGGTATTGGGCGGCGCAGGCTATATGCGCGGCAGCCGTGTTGAGCGTATATATCGTGAAGTGCGGGTGAATGCGATTGGTGGCGGATCTGAAGAAATTATGCGGGATCTGGCGTCCAGGCAAATGGGGATTTAGTAAGTGTAAGGCCTCCTAAAAACATCATATTAATAATTACGAAGCTTTATTTGGGGTAGTTACTTTGACTCAGGCAGCAGCAACTTCTTAAGAGAACAATTAACTACCCACTTTATAACCATCTTAACAACTACTAGAGGAATAAAAATATAGAGATAGTGAAGAGAATTGTGTGATATTTAGAAAATTCATCCCAAAAATTCACTTTCCCAAATAGTATTTCTGCATAAGGATCACCAAAGATCCAATCCGGCCTCTCCCCTCGAGCCAACCTGTTACATACAGTATGAAAGGCATAAAAGGAAGAACCCCTCGGTTTGAAAAACAAAGCCATCGGACTTCCATCCCTAAGCCATTTTTCATGGTACCTCTCAAATTGGTACTTAATCAGATCAGATAACTTTAGGTGACTGATTAAAATCGTAACTGGGAAGGAAAAAACCACTATAGTAAAAAAGTTAAACATAGCCCAATTCGGGAAACCAACTTATATAGCGCTGACACTTACTCAAAAATTAATTGGTACCCAACTGTGTAGCTCAGGCTCGCAATAACACGAGCCCGAGATCAGACTTAAATGCAGCTACCCTTACTTCTTGTCCTGAATGAAATCCCTTACCTGCTCACTTAGTACGGCCATAGGAACATTGCCATTTCTCAGAATGATTTCATGGAAGTCCTTAATATCGAAGTCTTCACCAAGTTCATTTTGCATCAGTTCTCGCAAGGCGAAAATCTCGAGGGCACCAGAATCATAAGAGGTAAGCTGCGCAGGCATAACCGCCATTCGGTCCATCAGAGTCCTCGGGCCTTTTGCAAATGAAGCGCCAGAATCCTGCAAAAACTCCGCAACCTTTTCATCACTCCAACCGAGTACATGCATTGCGGTGTCCGCTACCATACCTCGCGCAGGCCATGCTCTCCTTAGGATCTTGGTTGACCCATACTGATACATTCCCGCTTCCTCCGCTAGATGTTCAGAGTACCTACCCCAACCTTCAGCAAAAGCAGAGTTAGACAAAGCATCTTCTATTTTGTGAAACTTTTCTTGCTCTTGTACGAGAGCAATTTGCATATGATGGCCCGGGTACCCTTCGTGGATAGTAACCTTCTCTGCAGAAGCGTAAGACTCATCCTTGTAAGTTGTCGGATCATATCCAAATCTCGCCTTGCGCTCCTTGGTGCCCGGAATATAGTGTGCGCTGCGACCTGATCCCTGTTCATGCTCAGGGATAGCTTTTACTTCCATTTCGATCAAAGGCATTTCATGGAAGAAGTCAACGGTGAAATCTCTAGACTTATCTACCAGGCGCTCATAAAACTGATGCATTTCATCAGCGCTATTAAATTTCTGAGTTTTATCCTCACTGGCCCTTGCCACTGCCTCAGAATAGGAATCTACTTGATAGAACTCCTTGCCTAAGCGAACCACTTCGCTCTTGTTTGAGTTGACAGCCCTTAAACCCAACTCAAAAACTTCTTCAGGTGTTCTCTGCAAAGTCGTATAAGAACGATACTGAGCCATATAACATTTACGGCCATTAGGAATCGCATGGATACCAAGCTCCGCTCTGGCTTCAGGTAAATAGGCAGACTCTAGAAAATTCTTGTAATTCTCCATTGAGGGGATAACGTAATCTGAAAGCACCTGTTTAAATGCAGCTTCAAACTCAGGGTCCCCAGCTTTCTTCGCTAACCCCAAGAACGGGTGCTCATCGATAGGTACTTGGGTCAAGCCATCAACTTGCTGAATGACTCGCTTAACCACACTCTGAGGTGCGGAGTAACCTTGCTCTAACCCCCGGCGGAGATTGGCTATTTCTTGCTCATAGTAACGAGCCGCGTCAAGCCAACGTTCAATCGCATCTGCCTTTTCTTGGGCTGTTTCAACCGGCTGAACCTCGGTCAAAAAGCCAAGAATGATATGAGGCCCAAACATATGATCAACAGACCAGAGTTCAGTCTTACACACCCTTAGGCCAACATTGGACTCTAATCGCTCTTTTAGTTTGAAGTAGAATACCTTCTCTTGATCACTTTTTAGACCATTAAGATCTATCTCTGCCAATTTATTGAGTATTCTGTCCTCAGATGCCGCTAGAGAGGCAGCGTTACTGGGGGAGTTACTTAAAAAAAGGTTGTGCCTGTCCAGCTCCATATCTGAGAAGTAAGCGTACGGCTGGAAGTTTTCTAAATAAGCTTCAGCATATTGATCCGCTAGATCATGGAGTAGCGCCGAGTTGTCAATAGCTTCCCTACCGGCCACATCAGTTTGGTTATCAGTAACTGAGCACCCCATTAGGACCGATGAAACTACCAATACACCTAAACCCGCTCTTTTTACATTAATCATTCTTATAAGACCGCAACATAAAACTCATTAAAAAGGTTTCTATAAAGAAAACTTCAATTTCCTATTTTATAGTAGGCACTGTAACAAAATGAGTTTCAACACCTCAAATGCGGAATATCGGCGAAGCGAGGATATTTATAGATAAATCCCAGGGATAGAGCGTGAAACTCGTTTAATTGGCAGAGTCACAAGTAACAAGCGCTAGCAACTTGACATAGAGACCACCTAAGCCTCCATTAACCTATGCACTTGAAGGGTATGGCGATGCATAAGAAGCCCACTTTAATAAAAATGGGCTTCTTAAAGAACAGTAATTCCTTATAACACCGATGAATGTTACTTCATTTATATTACGGCACTAACTGGTAGCTATTACCTAAGTCGTCTTGTACAACCTCAGCAATACCATTGATGGCGGAGACTTCTAATGGCTCACTTAGAATGCGACTTCTAAATGTCCAGCCTTCTGGCAGATTGAGGCGACTTCCCAGGTCTTTTAAATCGTCAAACTGAAGATCAGAGACCTCAATACGACTAAATGATTGCATAATATACACCTGCCCATTGATATCAGTTAGCTCATAAACACGGCGACCTTCATAAAACAACCAAGTATTATTCCTTAGTACTTGTCCAGGAATATAGGAAACACTCTCTCCGAGATCAGAACTATAATTCATGGTAGTCAATAAGCGCATTTCTAAGTCACCAAAAAAACGGTATTCATCATCCGGACTGGGTGAGACAATATCGCCACCTAAAATTTCATCCACCACAAAAAAACGCGGCCCATTAGGGATTGCAAAAAGCGCACCATACTCAATTTCTATATCGTTGAAGTTGATAGCATCCCACTGACTTTGGGGACAAAAATTAACACCCGGGGTACCCCAAATCTCTGTTGACTCCTCAGCTCCGTCTAGATAAGACAGTAATATCTCACAATAGCGAAAATTAAAGAGTGGACCGCCAGCTTGCAATGGTTCCTCAACCGTAGTATTTCGCAAGAAATCTAAAAAGTGTATGGCCAATTCCTCGCCTACATCGTCTTGAATAAAGTGGCCTGCAGCAAAGCGCCTATGATCACCATCATCCGAACCTGGTACATGCTCCACCCACTTCTGTTGCGTTTCAATACTCCCCAAGTTGATATCATACTCACCGGCATTAAACATAAATGGGTTGTGAAAAGCTCCAAGTGTTTTCCAGGCAGAAAAATTCTGCATTTCAATGCCTACCATCATCGCAGGAAATGCTCGTATTGCCGCTTTATACTCAATATTTGGGTAGGGGGCGTTATACGCAAGTACTTCCTCATCACTTAGCAGGTTAATAGTCAATGTTTGTACCACATCTCCAGCAATTAATTCCGGTACACTAGAAGCATAGTTAATCCATTGTTGGAATCCCTCCACCCTGTCAGTCGATTTTGAAGTAAAGAATGTTTCTGCATCACCCAGTGATTCATCAATCTCAAAAGTCGGGTATATATAAGGATTTCCCCCCAATGGAATCACCGGAAGGTCACCATTCGCGACAACTAGCCTTCCGATAACTTGTGGCATATCACCTGCAATACGAAGACCAATAACACTTCCCCAATCTTGTACAAATAGATTAATATCAGTTAAATTTAACTTATCAATAAACGCCTTAGTCCAAGCAACATGTTGTTCATATTGATGAACTGTGACGTCGATCGGCTTGTCTGACCTTCCCATTCCAATATTATCTGGTGCAATCACTCGGTAACCGGCATCAGCAAGGATCGGGATCATTTTTCGGTATAAATAGGACCAGCTGGGTTGGCCATGTAGTAACAATATAACTTCGCCATTATCAGGCCCAACATCCACGTAATGCATATTTAAGCCGTCAATTTCTACGTAACTTGGCTCAAACTCATATCCGGAAAGGGAGTCAAAACAGGCATCGGGAGTAACAATATATTCCAAACCCGTAGCGGTTGCATATATTTCACTTTCAGACAATTTACAAGCATCGCTATTTGGGCCTGTAACTAAGGGAATCTCTGTCCCTGAGACATCTTCAGAGTCATCCGAGTCACAAGCAACCAATAGGGAACCCAAAAAGCAGATACCGAACAGGCACCGGAATAGAGAGATATATTGGGGAGTTATAGATATAGAGACAAAAGAATAATTCATAATATAAACCTTCCTTTTACATTAAATAAAAATTCCTTTAACTGGAGAGGATATTCATATCACCATCAGAGCATCCACCTATGACAGAATTGTGCGGATGGTGAAAAACTCCGCACGACCAGAACTGTTGGAAGTTTTATCATTAATTAAACAGGGAAAACTCTATAAAAAAAGCACATAACTAACTTCCGCCAATTTAAAAACCAGAGATACATAAACTTATGCTTAGATACTTAAAAATTTGCTTGCAATCGAGAATGTTTTGTATGAACGGTGCATATTTCAAGCTCAATGGAGCAAATGGCAAGTTTCTTTCATATGAGATTACCTATATCATTCACTGTTGATATTTTGATATATAAAATCGATATTGAATGCAATATAGGCAAGGAACCTTGTTTGAATTTCGCAAAATAAATAAGATCCAAGCATGGATATTTCTTCTAATATGGCCATGGGTGAATATCTTTATCGTCTCTGCTACACTTTATTCACTTGAGTCACTAACCCCCCACCTCTTCCTGTTGGCTACAGCTAAAATATGGGGAACATTTATTTTATGTCACCTTCTTTTCATTTTTATTGAAAACCTTCCCAACAGCCCTCTACGATTATTAAAAGAAGAACACATTTACTTACTTAGACCAATTGTAGTCATTTTTCTATTTATAAGCATTGCACCGATCGTAGAACCCCCATTAACTTTCAAAGTACCTGATATTAAAATATTACCATTGGCGATAATGCTACTTGAATCCACAGTTTATATTTTTGCCATATATATATTTCAACAGCAAAGCTTCTACTATCGCTCGCAGCTTCATGCGCAACAGGCAGAGCTACAAATACTTAAAATGCAATCAAATCCTCACTTTCTATTTAACACTCTAAATTTGATTGCATCAGAAGTCATTCAGCACCCATCAAAAGCTAAAGAGCTCATTTACAGCCTTTCCGATTTATTGCGCGACACAATCAACTTAACCAAAACCCAATGGATAACTATTGAGGAAGAACTAAGATTAATCGAGTTATACCTCTTGCTGCAGCAAAAGCGCTTTGAGGATCGATTCACCTTTGATATTGACTGCCCACAAAATTTGAATGGAATGAATATACCTTCATTACTATTAATGCCAGCTGTGGAAAATGCTATAAAGTACGGTATTGCACCCTACGCTAAAAGTGGTCATGTGAGTGTAAATGTGGAACTAAATAATAGCTACATAGAAGTGGAAGTTCAGGATACAGGGGCATGCTTTGATGACAAAAACATCACTTATGGTGAAGGATTACGTATTCTAACTCAAACATTAAGAGTCAACTTCAGTGACAACCACGCCCTTAAGCTAAATTCAAGCGGTGAAGGAGCAAGTTTGAAAATTCGATTCCCACAAGTAAATTCATCCATAACCCCGTAGGTTGAAAATGGCGAAAATGAATACTAAAAAGGTAATTATTGTCGATGATGAACCTGCAGCAAGATCCAATCTAATAGAAGTAATCAACACCTTCGATGAATTGAAAGTTGTGGCGCAAGTAACTGATGGGAAGTCAGCAATAAAGCAGATCACAACCAAAAGCCCTGATATCGTTTTCCTTGACATTGAAATGCCAGAAGTGAATGGCTTTGATGTGGCCAATGCAACTCAACATATAAACTATCAACTTGTCTTCCTAACAGCCTATCAGCACTATGCCCTGCGTGCGTTCGACACAAATGCAATTGACTATTTGACAAAGCCTGCTCATCCAGAATTAATAAAGAAAAGCATTCGCAAGATATTACGGCAAGAGATGTATGCCTTAGGGCAACAGACGTCTTCGACAAGCGGAAACCGATTGGTTTTGAGTGATTACAATCAAATGAAGATATTTGAATATGAACAAATTAACTATATCGATAGTATCGGTCGTTATCGTCGCATCCACCTTACCGAGACAGGAGTTAAATCTCACAATACAAATACCATTATTTCAGATATGACACTTGACAGTTTCAGTGAGCAGCTACCTAAGGAAACTTTTTACCGATTACATCGAAGCTACATCATTAACAGCCATAGAATCCTTGAATTAAAGTTACAGTCACGACGCCATTTTGTCCGGCTTTCCGGAACAGATACACTTATCCCAGTATCTCGCAGTTTTCTATCCATCTTAAAGGAGAGTATTAGAGTCTCAGCTAGCTCTCTAATTGGGTAATAGATGGCTCTAAGTAATCCCACAAATACAGCTATGAAATTACTCCGAGCCTCCATAATCCCAGAAACCTACATGTTCTTTTCAAGGAAACTGATGATCGACCCAAAAATAGCTCTATGGTGCTCACTATCAGTAGGACCATGAGCCATTTCTGGATATAGTTTCCACTCATAGTCCTTATCAAACTTACTTAACATCATATTCATGCGATACATATGTTCAACATCAACAGTTTCATCCTTCTCACCATGAATAATAAATACAGGCCTTTGAAGGTTTTGTGCCAGATATACTGGTGAAATGTCCTTCAGTTTGCCATAGTCTTTAACAGTATCTCCAACATTCTCCAGCAGCCACTTACTTTGAGCCTCAGTTGCATAGGGTGAGTTCAGGTAGAGGTTAACATCTGTGACACCGGCCACACTGACTGCACAGCGGAACAATTGCTGGTGTTTGATAGCCATCATTAGTGCAGCATATCCACCATAACTTATTCCAACAGAACAAATTTCCGAAGACAAAATATCGCTTCGGTCACTTACCACCTTTGTTGCTTGAAATATATCTTCAAGCATTAAGTTACCCCACTGCTGAACACCCGCTTCCTCCAGCTCAGTTGAATAACCACTCGATCCTCGATAATTCACCCTTAAAACGGCATAATTATTCGCCACAAAGAACTGTGTATAGTAGTCAAAATACTGATGGTCAAAAACGCCAAGAGGACCACCATGTGGCATAACTATAAGAGGGAATGGCCCGTTACCTTTTGGCATGGTCAATATATAAGGAATATCCAATCCCTCCACTTTAACCTGCTCGTGGTATTGGCGACTCTCAAGCTGATCATTTAAATGTGGAAATTTTGAGGCCACTAGCTGGTCAATTTTCTGGTTTTTCCTGCTAATGAAATAACGTCCTGGCTGGCCGTGGCTCTCACTATAGTAAAGTTCTATAGTACTATCGAGGCTTCTTCCTACTGTTGTTTTTAGTAGACTCGCCATGCCATTTTTTTCTTGTCTATCCTCATCAATATATTGATATTCTAACCGTCCATTATGAACGACTTTTACACCAATCAACTCCCCTGTCGATTGCTCTATTACCAGATCGATAATATCGTAGCTATCAGATCGATAAGCTATGCTCTGTTCTCCACTAGTGAAATTGCAGCGGTAAACTACCCGATCTTTCTCCGAATTAGTATCTAAACAAAAGTAAGTTCCAGGCTCTGAACTTATAGACACCGGAATAAGGACTCCATGCTCTGCTCCGGGAGCGGGCTCCTCTTCCAACTCTTCTTCAGACCAACTCTTTATTGGGGCGGTAGAGTTTCCATCAACAACTTTACTCAGATGAAGCTTGCTGTCATTGAAAAACAAAACGGACTTTGGCTGGCCTGATGGATCAAAAAACCAGCGTATCGCATACCCTTCAACCGACGCCACTTCATTCTGAACTGTAAACTGGCCTCCATCTTTTCGTAAAAGTTTACTTGCTTTCTGTTTAAATCGGTTAAGCTTAGATACGTCAATACTGTATACCTTGGAGTAAATCCCACTTTTTGCATACAGAAAATGGCCCGGCCTGTTTGGCAACGCATGGACCAACCAACCCGGCGTTTTTACCTCAAATATTTCTGGAGGCTGGCCTTCGGAGCCTGATACATCAAGCACTAATAGTCGATAAGCTGGCTTGGTATCTAGTAAATTTTTAACACCCTTCTTGACTTCCTTAAACTGGGCAACAAGATACTTTGGGCCAACCCAACGGATAAATTGAATTGATGCATCCCTGGAAGTCAATGTTTCGAGATCAATTAGGGTATGACTAGATCCATCTTTACGACTCCAAATATCTAACTTTTGACTAGCGTCACTCTGCTTAATGGACGCTACCAACCTTCCATCTGGACTAACCTGTGCTGTTATAGTATCAACCGATTTAAAGTAGCTTTCTGCTGGCATTGCTACTACTGGACCAATTTTCACCAGAATGCATAACAAAACCAATAAAGCCCCTCGAAAAAAAACAATCATTGATTTATCTCCAGAGGACTTAACCAACTTTGCAAGAATTCATCTTGCACTCCCGCACCAGATACCAGAGGATACAACTCAGTTAATGAGTTTAAGGCTTCTTGAACTCCATCTAAATCTGTTGCTATTCGATTTTTGAAATAGACCTCTACCGTATCTGACTTTCTTTGCTTACCTATAAACAAGCTGCCAATATAATTTGTTTTTCCAGCTTCCACATGAAAACGCCATGTGCGCCGCTTAGCAGTATCTAGTTTGTAGGGAAGATTGAAGTAAGGTGCATTTATTTGGGTAATTTGGTACAGGCCAGCAGGGACTGTCATCAGGTAAAAGCCTTCGGACTTATCCTTGAGGCTGACTTTATAACGACCTTTCTTTCGCAGTTTATATTTTTGCCCACTCAGCAGGTATTTATTTCCATTAGCGTACATCTTAGCAAACTCTATTGAGGGCGCAGTACCTCCTACATCGAGCTTTACCAAAACATACCCACGCCCGCCCTCTAACTCAGGCGGACTATCATAGGGTACCAATGACAGCGCCCGAGCAATTACTGATTCAGACACAAGGATTGCCGCAAATATTATGCCTTTAAGAAGAGTATTAACTCCACTTGCCTGATAGCCTATCGGCATCACGCTTCTTAAATTTAGTGTCAAAATAACACTTCCATATGTTTATTTATAAATGAGTGACAACGTTTTGAATACTATCTCAGAGCCAAATGCAATACAATTGGCAAGCTTTGGTTCTAATTATGGAGAATAATATGTCAGGGATGAACGCTCTCAGGTACGTTAAGTCTTGCCCACTTCTTTTAACGGTCTGTTTATTATTTCTACAAGGTTGTGCGGTGCAAGTTAATATGCTACCGGCATTGAAAGAAGACGCCCCTATTAACGAACAAGATGGAATTATTGTCGCCCGAATCATTAACGCATCTGGAGTTGCCCTGCCGTTTAATCAACTCACAATTAACCCGGAAAACTTAAACGAGTCTAAGGCCATAAAACCTGAACGTCTCCTTGCGGATCGACCAAAGCTAAATGGTACAACGGTATTTGCCTCTTCTGTCAAACCAGGGAATTACTCTATTAGTAGCATTCGGGCGTTCTATTCAAACGGTAATGGATGGTACAGCCGTTTCGTAAGTGCAGATGAGAAGCTGGGGACCTTTTCAGTTACGCAGGGTGAGGTCACTGATCTTGGTACTTTGATCTATTATCCAAAGCCACAAGGTGACAGATACCTTGACCTTTTGATTCGCGCGCCTGAATCAAAAGAAGGGGAGGTAATTGCAAAGCACTTTCCATTCATAAAATACGATCCTCAATCAATCAACGGGTGGCATATCGATGAAAATGATGAAGAGCGTGAGTCAGCTTATATATCCATTGCACAGAATCCTCTGACATACAGCGAAGAGTATATTTCCCCTGATAGTTCCATCTACTTTCTTGGAAAGGTCGGCGTATTTATGAAACGTACTCCCGACGGGGACTGGGAGCTTGATGCTGTTGACACCAATCATGAACTAACGGCTATCGCACAAAACAATCATGGTGATCTAGTAGTCGGGGGGAGTGAAGGCGCCCTATTCTGGCGCTCTGCTAAAGGGGATTGGCTAGACATATCATTGGAGCACAATACTCACATTGAAAACCTGAGACTTCTAGATACAGGAGAGATAGAACTTCTAGTTACTCGCGACTTTGAAGTGAATATTTATAGGGGAGTAGTAGCAAATTCACAAGTAAAGTGGAAACTTTTGAATCAATACTCCTCAAGATCAGGTCAAGGATGGAAGCATATTGCGGAAGTAAAAATAGGGGAAATGAAAGCCCACACTAAAAGTGACCAACATATATACAATACAACTATTTTTGAATTCAACGGCCAGAATTACATAACTGTCCGTGAGCAATCAACGTATGGAAGTATTATATTTTCGCCAATCAATAGCGAAATCTTCATCTATGATCCTGAAAGTTGGATGATCGAAAAAACAGTAGATGATTTTGACCTAAATGCAATTGTTAACGCAGGCGCAGTTCAGTTAGGTGTCGAGGAAGCTGGCTTCTGGTCCTGGACAGGAAAGCCAACCTATTACAAAATTGATAAAAATGGCAACCAGGATAAAATAACTACGTATATTAAAGAATGTAAAGAGAGTAAATCTTCCAGAAATCGCTGTATAAATAGAAATTTCACATTTCGATCCGTTCCCTGGTTCTCAACTGACAATGAAGCCGTTGCGATTGTTGGTTTTTCACAAAGTAACTTTTCCGGTAGGAATCGTGAAACAGAAACCAGAATCTTAACAACAACGGATGGCGGAAAAAGCTGGATAGCTACAGACAATAAACCACCTACAGACTATTGTACCTCTATAGTTCCTCTGGTTGCCGATCGTTTATTAGTTTCCTGCGATGGTGCCAATGGTGATTTCTACGAGTCGACCGACTTAGGGGCCAGCTGGAACCAGGTAAGGCAGCAAGATAATTTCTAGAAAAAATAAGGTGGATACAAACATCCAATGTATCCACCTTATTTTAGTTGTAAAATATACTAAAGAATGGTTTTACTATAATAGAAAAAATAGTTAATTATAGCTCAAATCTCTGTAAATCTGGCAGTAAAATGTCGTAGAACTTGTGGCTCATACTCGAAAGCTAGCCCCCGCAATTCATTGGCCCGCGAGCAAAGTTCGATAATCGCATCTGCTACATAATCCATATGATCATTTGTATAGACTCTACGTGGAATAGTAAGCCGCATTAATTCTAGATCTGCTTTCTTTTGTTCACCGGTATCCGGGTCCCGCCCAAGAAGTAAAGAGCCAATTTCCACAGCCCTGATTCCCGCTTCTAGATACAGCGCATTGGTTAACACCTGTGCCGGAAACTGCTCTGATGGAATATGGGGAAGAATCTTCGATGCATCTACAAAAACTGCATGCCCACCTGTGGGATATTGAATGGGTACTCCAGCAGATCTCAATCGCTCTCCCAGATAGGCCACTTGGCCAATTCGGTAGCTCAAATAGCTCTCATCGGCAGCCTCATAGAGCCCCCGGGCCAGCGCTTCCATATCGCGACCAGCCATCCCTCCGTAGGTCACAAAACCCTCCATAGGGACGCAGCGGGTTTGTACGGCTTGAAACAGTTCCTCATTGTTTCGAATACAGCAAAGGCCACCAATATTTACCATAGGGTCTTTTTTTGCGGACATTGTCAACATGTCCCCATATTGATACATCTCGCGAATAATTTCTAAAATCGATTTCTCTTGATACCCCTCTTCCCTTTGCTTTATAAAGTAAGCATTCTCGCAATATCGAGCCGAATCAATTACCACTGGGATATCATACTTAGTAGCAATTTCATAAACTGCCTGCATATTTTTCATGGACACAGGCTGACCACCAGAACTGTTACAGGTCACAGTAGTTATAATCGCACAGACATTGTGGCTTCCGTGCTCCTCAATAGTGGCAACCAGGCGTTGTAAATCAAAGTTACCTTTCCAGTCGTATGCTGTCGTGGTATCAAAAGCACGTTTATCCACCACATTAATTGCTTTTCCGCCATTTAACTCTATATGCCCTGCAGTAGTATCAAAATGATAATTTGAAATAAATACAGGCTCCGTCCCTCCACGCACTTGACGCATACGCTCAATCAGAGCAGGAAACAAAATTTGTTCTGCTCCACGCCCCTGATGTGTAGGAACAACCAATTTATACCCGAAAAAATGCTCTACTGCATTGCACAAATTGTAGTAGTTTCGGCTACCGGCATAGGACTCATCACCAAGCATCAAACCCGCCCATTGATTATCACTCATTGCACCAGTACCTGAATCTGTCAATAGGTCAATATAGACATCATCACTGCGCAGTAAAAACGGATTTAATCCAGCCTTATTGAGTGCAACCTCCCTATCTTTATAGGTTGTCATCTTGATCGGCTCAACCATTTTTATACGGAAGGGTTCAGGGATTCGCTTCATCACAATTATCCTAACAATACCTGCCATACTGCAGGCAATAACAATCCAATTATTATAAGTAAAGTAATTAGCATAAGAGAAACAGGACCGAATTATATTTTAATTAAAGTTAAGCCCTGTAAAACATCTAAAAACTGCAGAAATACATCAACGGGATATTGTTCCCTACTGAGATTCAGGCTCCTCTGTCAAAAATCATTGTCAAGTATTTCACTTCTTAACTTATGGTACAATAGGCTGCATTATCTATATGGCCTTTTCAGTCACTTGAGTGAACTTATTATCGGGTTCTTAGGTTCACATTTCTTGTGATCGAAAGCCACTCTAGATTTCCCAAGTATCGAGATAAAAGATTATCTAATGACAACTTAGCTCACATTTTAAACATAGATGAACAGAGGTCCCAGAATAGAAACATCTAACTTATAAATGAGGCAGAAGATACTAATTGGATCCGAGCTTATCAATTAGTGATTCTTCTGCCCCACGTCATCTCTCTTAGTTACCTTCTAATTTTGAGAGGTAAAACTGAAAAGCACGATGTGCCACTTGATGACCTATCGCCTGCCCTGCAGGTACTGAAGGCTCAAAGTGTACACCTCCCCATACACGACTATTACCACAGTCCTCTTCAAATGAAGTCCAGGTAGGGAAATATAGATTCAAGTCAGTTTGTGGTGTTACACCAGGTTCAATCTGAGAGCTGCCAGACAGAGCAGTTACAGAATATCCCAAAGTATCGCCTTGAGGTAAAAACAAGCGGCTTGTCTCGGCATGCGCAGCACAAAAGCTAGCTGATGCGGAGGGATACTCGGGATGATCAGCTACAGGCAGATAGCTAGTCCACTGACTGGCGGGCAAATCATCCACGGTTCCCTTTCCAGCACCACCCCAAGCCGTTACAGGTTCATCCTTATAAATATACCGAACAGCAGAAAAAGGTCTTACTGAATTATGGCGACGCTTTTCTTTCCAGATAGCAATAGCAGTATCAAAAGCTGCCATATTAGTCAGGAAATCATAGTGTATGAAATCCATCAGGGATAAACCTTGAGATTCAGATGCAAAAACGGCAGCGAAGCCTAAGCTGAATATCTTCATATCAAATAGCTCAGCTTTCATCTTCTGCTTATCAGTTAAATTCGCTGATGTAGCCAATACATCATTTACTTGCGCTACGTAACTGGGGTAGTTCCAAATTTTGGATTTAATTGGTATCGGTGAAGTGAACTCATCAGGAGATTCGTAGCTGTAGGGCGTAGTCAAGGCAATTTGAGGAGTTACGAACTGCTGAACCCGAAATACGCCTGGTCGCTCCATTAAAACTGCCGGCTGCCATTTTGATGGAAAACGCAGCTTGTAGGCAGAATTAGCAGGTTTAAAGTCAGTATAGTCGGCATAAGGCAAGCGATGATAAAGCTGGTTACCTTCATTACCTAACTGATTCATCCCATCATTGACACGTCCTTCCAGAACTTTTCTACCAGCATAATTTCCTATACCAATTGGTGTCGTCGTATCTTCTGAAATATTTTCAGGATCTAGCCCTAGCTCAATTAGCATGTCATCCCATTCAGATACCAAATGGGGAAATAAACCACTTAGTACTTTGTGGGAAGCATAGGTCAATGCAATATTTAACTCAGTATTATCTGTCGGCTCTGTCATTCGACTAATATCTGAGTAAACGCCCTTTGCTGTCGGATGATAAGGTGCTGTTGCATCAAACCAGGAGTTAGTGATAAGCGTTGTAAAACGGAGTACCAACGTCGCATCATTTGCAGCCGGAGACACTTCAAAGATTGCACAGGCTGCAGCTGGGATTATATTTTGTACCGCAACATTACAAGTCCCTAGCTCTTCAGAGCTACATTTTGGAGGCAATGAAACATCCTCTAACTGAGGACAACTGATGGCCTGCGCTTGCCAACTTGCTGACACAAATACTAATCCTATAATACTTTTTAAAGCTTTTTTATAAGTTACATCTTTTAGCATTGGATTTTCCTTTTTGCTATATCCATGTGACTAATGTAGCATCCTAACTACCGATCACTTTTTAATGATAAACACCTAAAAACACTTTAAAACAGACTGCTCGCCCCCATTTCAATTGTAGATGACCATAATTCCTGACATTCTTTTAGTGCCGGCGGCACTTGTATTATCAGAACCTAAAATTAAAAACCAACAGTTAAGGCAAGCTAATGAAACTACTTGCAAAGTAATTACTTGTAAAGATACCAGCTCACAGAAACAGTAATTTTTTGAGATTCAAATTATTGGCAAGCTCCTTTAAAAAGCCAACAATCCATTTTTTCTTTTAACAAACTGCAAAGTCAAAAAAGTTACACCTTAGCGAATATTTTTTGGATTAAATGGGGCGTCATCCCAGCATATATTTTCCATAAACACGAGCTAGCCCAACACAAATAGTGATAAAAGTGCTAATGCGGCAGTACTTAACACTATAAATCCAACACATTTCCATTCAATCATCCGAATTACACTTTCTGCTGATATCGGATTTATCTGTCTTATTTTATGAGCACCTAAATAATTAAAGCCTACTTAACCCAAATACGGATAGCGTGGAGCTACCATCATTGCCATATATAACAGCACCAGCTATTTGATTTTATTCTACTAGAATTGTATTCACTAGGAAATTACAGGCACTTACCTGACATTTCTTGAACAAGCGCACTGAGTAGACCTGAACAACAAGCTACCCCCCTCAAAGGGAGTAAAAATAATTAGCGAGAAGAGCTTTATGAACGACAGCCTCATACTTTAGTGCCATCCCTGGCAGCACAATGTACTGTTAAACGAAACCATAAACTGCATACACATCTGAAAGGCTCTGGAATAATCGCTTATTGCAATTTCCAGAAATAAGCCAACCAACAGTGGATTGGATTCAGCTTTATCAAGAAATATTATCTTTCGAGTGCGAGCAGCGTTAAATCTAGGAAAAATAATTTCACTCTAATTTGCAATACTTAACATCTTTTTGACACACCACAACTTTTATACCAACTTAAAATAACAAACATTTAAAATGCTCTTCCAAGAGCTGTGTACCAATTTTTACCTGCAAGCATCTTACCTGCCCCCATTAGGTACTGAGCATCTTTAGTATCTATATATTTCTGACAATATTGCCTATTTCACTATTTTTCAATTCGTCTGAAAGCTTATCCCAATCACTTGGGTCATTGTGAACCAGGGAGTAAAAAGCAAATGCTATTGTTCGCCAGTCTTCTCTATTATCTATTAGCTGATCAAGGCTCTTTTTCATGAATAATTTTCTTAGTAAATACTAAAATCATGTGCAGATTTAACTATAGCGATAATTATCTTCACATTTTTTACTCACTAATATCACCGTAAACGGCGATGCACACTATGCCGAACACAGTGCGCCCAGAGGCATGGAGCACTCTTTATAGGTATCGCAACACACATTTTTACAATTTACATACCATTAATATGCAACCTCCATCGTTAAGCAACTCTATATCTTCGCCTGTATTGTTCAGAAGACCATGCTGCCCCCCGGATGATCAAAGTTCATGTCATCCCCTGAGACAGTTCGCACAATCTACCGACGGACCTTTTGGCTCAAAATATTCTGTGACATTAATGGCCAAATCCTGTTGGTCTTCCACCAACTAAATTGAAATGTTATTCACCCTGTGTTCCTTAACAAGGTTCCAACGGAAAACTTTAAACTGCTGCGATTGGCTATCATACCAGCGCTGCACACCACCAATACACTGACGAGTAAAGTAGCGATGATCCATAACCAATCAGGCTTATAATTGATGCCAAATTGAGACTGATAAATCAATTGAGCCATAAGGTAAGTACCTAAAATGGCACCCACGCTAGCAATTAAAGAAGTCAGCAACCACTCAAACAGGCTTAGTTTACAGCACGCAAGGCGTGATTGACCAAAGCTGATCAGTAAGGCATTCTTTTTACACTCATCAGCTTCATAGCCTTTGACCGATGCACTGATCACCAACAGTGCCAGCACAATAATCATCAAACTAAATCCAGATACCAACTTAATGACCATCGACAAAGTATCATCAAAGCGTTGCGTTAATTCGCGCACCGAGATTAACCGCAAAGTTGGATGACGCAGCCAAAGCTCTGCCAACTGCACCCAAGCAGTGTCAACAAGCTCAAGGCTACCCATATAAAGAGGCGATATTTGAAGCTGGTTCATGGTGCTTTGCGGCACATTAAACCAAAAGGTGATGGAACCTTTGCCTGGTACATATTTATGACTAGCTTTGATTTCAAAGTTCAAAGATTGCCCCGCAACTTCAAACCGCAATTGGTCGCCGAGCTTCAACCCCATATCAGTCATAACTTCTTGCTCCACCGATACTTGTTGCCAGTCAGCATCCCGATCTTGCCAGCGTTGGCCAATCACGGTTTGGTTGTTGTTTGCTTGCTTAATACTGAAATGCAAGCGGATAGGCTTCTGTAAGCTAGCCAAACTTTCGCTGGGGCCGGTGGTTAATTCCACCAAGGACTGACCATTGATATGACTTAACTGCCCGTACCAAAATGGCTTTAATTGGCGAATCTCACTGCCAGTTTGCGCACTCCATTGGCGTATGTCTTGCACCTGTTGTTCATTGGCCTGGGTGATCATCAGATTACCATCGTGCTCGCGGGTATAGCCTTCCATGGTTTGACCAATGTCCTTCATCAAACTTAAGGTGAACAGCAACAAAGTGGCACACATGCCAACACCCAGAATTTGAATGGATTTGCTGAGCAAACGCTGTTTCATCATATAAAAACCAAAAGCCATGATGCCCGTTGTACGGCTCGTCACCGTATAGCCCAACCTCAATACCAACCAAGTCAATACCACCATCAACATCAAGGTGGCCGCCATAGCGGATAGAGTCATGGCCGTGAGCAGACCGTTATCGGAGTAAACAAAGGCCACCACAGCCACACCGATTAACGCAAATCCATATCGTGGCAATAGGTGATTCGGACTCGCCATTTGGCGAATCAACTGCGCCGGGGTTACTTTGGCCATCACTAGCCAATTGGGAATTTGGAAAATCGCCAATAGGGCTAATAACAGCATGTAACTGTTGAATAAATCCGTCCATACCCGGGTGGCGGATAGGTCCGTAAACTGTATCTGCATTTGCTGCAAAATTAGGTATTCCGCCCCCCATGCCAAGGCGGTTGCCGGAATTAGACCTGCAATGACTGTTAGTAGCCATTGACCAAATGATAAAGCAAACACTTGGGGTTTATTGCTGCCCATGGCTAAACACACCGCAGCAAAGCGGTGCTGGGATAACAACTGACGTCGACCGGCTTGGTCGATAGCAATGGCAGCCATCAAAAACAACAGTACCGATGCTAAACCCACAAAATTCTCAACCCGTTGCCAAAACATCGCCAGCGGATGGCCACTGTATTTATCATAAAACTGTGCAGTCACTAGCTCAGTAGTGGCCCACTGTTTGAGGGTGTTCAGTTCGCTTTCATCCCCCGTAAGTAAATAGCGAAAGCGGGCATTGTCTGCTTGTATCAGTGAAAGATCATCCAGGTGCACCAATGCACGCATCGCTACGGAATGGCCTTCGAGCAGACGGTCGGGTTCGTGTTGCACCAAACCTGTGAGCTTCAATTGTCCGTGTCCGATGTCTAAGGATTGGCCAAGGGTGAGCTGCAGCGAAGCAAACAATCGGCTATCGACCCAGATTTCACCGGATTTGGGCCCATGGCTCAGGGATAGCCCTTGTCCATCCGTCTCAAATGCCACTTGCACTGTGCCTTGCACTGGATAAAGATCATCCACTGCTTTTAATTGAACCGCTTGCCAATGGTGATCATTGGTCAAGGTTACATTCACCAGCTGGCTCACGCTCAACTTCTGTGCATACTGGTGCAACTTGCTTAGTTGTACATCGGTTAGCGCTTGATTCTGAGAAATCACCAAATCGCTACCGAGCATTTGCTGCAAATTATTGGCTAAATAAGTTTGAATGGAACTGCTGGTTAAGCTGAGCGTTAAAATGAAAAACATCAAAGTTGCTTGGGTCCAGCGAATTAAGCGCACATCCGCTTGGTGATATTGCTGGCGGAATAATTGCCACACTAATAGAATCAGCATAATGGGCCTGCCATAGCCGCAGCTTTGTTATGCGCCTTGACTGCTAATTTGCCTTGACTCAATTGCAGTAAAGTATCGGCCTGCTGCGCTAATTCCATCGAGTGAGTGACTAATACCAGCCCCACGCCGTTTTGCTGACAGCAATCAAACATCAATTGCGCGACATGCTGCGCGGTATTCTCATCTAGGTTGCCCGTAGGCTCATCGGCAAAAATAAATTGCGGCTGCATTACAAAAGCACGGGCAATGGCCACCCGTTGTTGCTCACCACCACTGAGTTGCTGTGGTTTATGATACATTCGCTCAGATAACCCTACCTTGTCGAGCCATAATTCAGCTGTGGATAATGCGTGTTTGTCACCTTTTAGTTTTAAAGGCAGAGCAACGTTGTTTAAGGCATCAAGTTCGGGTAACAAATGAAACTGCTGAAAAATAAAACCTGAGTTTTGACGCAGGTTCTTTAATAATTGTGGCTCACCGTTTTTCTGAAATTGCACCTCACCAGAAACCGGACATTCAAGGCCCGCCATTAACAGCAATAAGCTTGATTTACCTACTCCAGAGGGCCCCACAATGGCGTAAGAATGGCCACTGTGCAGTTTAATATTTAAACCCTCAAACAGGCTGACCTGTTGTTTATCCAAAGTAAAATAATGGTCAATTTGCTTTAAGTGAATGCTACTCGACATAGTTAGTTTCTTTAAATAACTGGTTGAGTAGCACTTTAAAGAAGGAAAGGTGAAATGAAGGTGAAATCAGTATAAATAAGTTACTAACTGGTCAGAGTACTAATAAGGAGACTTTATATTTTTGATAGCGCCGTGCTCTGCGTAAATTTTGTCCGACAACTATGATCTGTGATGCCGACTTTCTATTCTTATCAATCTTGAGCTTTTTCAGACATCATTTTCCAAATTGCCCCTCCGAAATTTGAAGTCAATTGATGCCCTTACCCTAAAATTGACTTTTCATTGCCAATACCTGCAACCCCTAAGGCTTCTCCAGTACCGCCGATATTATGGGCACCTTACATGATTACCTTGTTAGACATCGGGATCAGCTATTGTAATGAACGGCTTAATATCCCTAGCAGGTCCATTTGGTGCAACAACAGGGCGGTAACTAGTAAACTCTGACAAAATATAGGAAATATCTAAAGTAGAATTGTCATCTAGCTCCAGGTTAATAATTAGTTTTTGAAGTTTATTAATTTTAAGACCAACCACACAGTTATAAACTTTTCCAATTGCATCCTCTGAACGTTCGATTACGTCGCAAGAGCCTCTATTAGCATTTAAAATCGAAACTCTTACTGGAGCAATATTAAAGTTCCCTATCTTAGAGTAGGTTCTAAACCGAAAATATATATTTTGCTCCTCACTCGCGGAAACTTTATTACCACTCAAAGGGATAATAGGCAAGCCCATAGGGCCCACTGAAAGCTCTTTATGACTCAAAAGTAATGGGTAGATAACAAGAAAACCATCATCGATAGGCACCGAGTAAAGAGGCGGCTTGTAAATCCCAGAACAGTGCTCGCCCAAAATACCTAATACAGCTTGGTCTTCTTCACACCAATCGTAAACATAGGTTCTCTGGTACTTTGGAGAAGGCTCAATTTCAAAGTTTTTAGTCTTACTAAGGGTTGAACAACCGGTACAAACTAAAAATACAAAAAATGCTGAAAATAGTTTCAATGCCTAACTTCCTTATAAATGCCGTAGTGGTAGGACAGCCGGTTACCCGACAGCCCCCACGCAGATCCGGACGTGCGGAATTACCGTATCCGGCTCCTCCGTTATATTATTTACCGCGCAGCTAAATCCTATCAAAGCTATTCACTCTACCCATCTTCGCCTTTTCACCCAATGACTGAAGTGCATAAACTTAGATTCAACTGAATGTAATGCTTGCACTTTTGTTTTCATACAATATCCAGTCCTACATGTCCGGTGTATGTATCGACTGCAAGCTCAATATAACTGCCAGCCCCTTCGCCCTGTAGACGGCTTTCCCGCCCTCCGACTACTATGAGCTGGTCCGACTCCCAAGACACCATCGTTCGGCTCGCTTATTCAGCTACACCGCCCTACCCATTCCTTTGGGAGTTACCTTGGGTCTCACAAGTTCTCATTACATCTCTGTACGCATGCCACGACTTAAGAACTCCGCTAGGTCTCCACAATCTTGCCATTCAGGTAGCGAAAACAAATTCACTCCTGAGTTGATTGCTTTGTTTGGACTTCGACCACGTTACAAGCCTCGTCACCTAGAATTTGCATTTCGAAGCGATACCAGCACTTCAGGAGCGCGCACTCCCTATGGCCTACATATTTCTCTGTCTACGCTTCACGTTGATTGTTCGCTCGTGCATCCTGCCTCTCAAATACCCCTAATTTAAAGCTCCGCACAACGCGCAAGACTCGATACTGGTGAGTGGCTAACTCATACCAGGCTGGGACTTTCACCCAGCAAGATGCAACAAGCTTCGCTTGTCGCACTAACGCCAAGCTAAGCGGCGCCGCTTGCGGCGTCCTTGCTTGAGCTTTTTGTTAAGTATTTTTGCCCAAAATAAATTGTTAATAACATTGATACCACTCCCCAAATAGGCCAATTCCAGGTGAAGAAATTACGCCAATGTGGTGCTGGAGACAAGACAATCCAAGCGAGAGATAAAACTATTAGGGGTATTGACTGGATCAGAACATTATTTTCCTTAGATAAAGCCAACACAACGCTACCCCCAATAAAGCCATTAATTAGCGCCAATACTCCATAAGTTAATCCGGGGTATTTATCGATCTGGAGTTCGAAAGCAATAAAAGAAAGCAAACCTTGTGCAACATACCATGTAGCTATTCCACACCAGATATAAAGAAATTGTTTTTTCATATAGTGATACTTAACGAGGGTGTAGAAAAACTCAGCCCTCTTTTCGTATTGTGCTTCTACGTGAAAAATAGCCTACTCATCAGTGAAAGCTAGGGAACCTCTGAATAATTCTGAGTCAATTTGGTAATATTCACCTACCCATCAAGACTACGATGAATCATGCACCAAGTCACCTTTGCCGAAGCAGAATATAAGCTAAAGCGCCGTATAACTCGGCGAGAGAAGTTTCTTTCTCAAATGGAAATCCTCATCCCATGGCAGCGACTAGAAGCTCAGATCACTCCTTGTTACCCACAAGGCAAACGTGGCCGACAGCCATATCCATTGAGTGTCATGCTTCGTATTCATTGCATGCAGCTATTTTACAATCTCAGTGATCCCGCTATGGAAGATGCACTGTATGAAATTGAATCCATGCGTAGTTTTGCTGGATTGACTTTGAGTAGCCCAATTCCCGATGAAACAACGATTCTTAACTTTCGCCACTTACTGGAGCTCAATCAGCTAGGTGCAGCTCTTTTTGATGAAATCAACAAACATCTTGCTGAGAATGGCATGGTACTGCGTGAAGGCACGATTGTAGATGCCACTATTATCTCTGCGCCAACTTCAACTAAGAATGAAAAGAAAGAACGTGATCCGGAAATGCATCAAACAAAGAAAGGCAATCAATGGCATTTTGGGATGAAAATGCATATCGGGGTTGATGATGTGCTCGGAGTAATACATAGCATAGATACAACAGCAGCGAATTCGCATGATGTCACAACCACAGAGCGAGTTCTCCACGGGGAGGAGAAAAGAATCTGGGGAGACTCTGGGTACATTGGTGCGGAGAAACGTGAAGAGTTGAAAGAGCGGGAGGCGGATTGGTATATAGCAATGAAGCCGAGCAAGCTAAAAACTCTTCCAGGGCGTGATGCACTCCGTAAAGCGGAAAAGATCAAGGCGCAGATAAGAGCGAAGGTCGAGCACCCCTTCCGCTACATCAAACAGGTATTTGGTTATGACAAGGTCCGCTATCGGGGACTGGTAAAAAATACTGAGAGGCTGTGCTTACTGGCAGGCTTTACCAACTTATTAATAGGGAGAAAATACTTGGCTACCTAGGGGGGGCGCCTGAAATCCGCCTATTGAGGATTTCAGATGAAAAATTAGGGGACTATTACGCGAAAATTACGCGTTTGAGCGTAATAAAGTGAATTTTTCAAGCAGTGTAGCTTAATTCTAGAAAAATGCTTCGTTGATCAGAGGGTCCCTAGATCAGAATTCACGTAGAATCACCATTTATGGTTAATATTTGATCACATCTAAGACAGCAAAGACATAAATTAGTTTTTCTACAGCCTGAACGCCGCCAGCAGGGGCAGCTTACCTTGTGCGCGTTTTGCGCAAAAATGCAAGCGCAGCGACCAGCGCAAAACGTGCACAAGGTAAGCTGTCCCGCGGAGGGCCGCAGGCCCGGAGCCATGCTGCCTGGCCTTCTATGATTGCTCTTGTCTGATTCTGATGTTGAAAATCCTTTTCGTTAACGGGTAAATTGAGACCCACCTTCGGCGGCCACCGAAGGCCTTGTTTATCACAGTTCGCTGCCTGGCCGGTTCGTAAAAGACCGATAACAAGTATGAACGTGATAAGCACTCACTAGGCATAACTCGGATAGTCATGTGGGCCTCGAGCCCGAATAGCAAGGCGGAGATAGCTTATCTTATGGAACCTCAAGAGATCAATGTCGGTATCGATACCAGCAGTAAACAACTCGATATTTATGTGAGACCTACTGGCCAGTTTTTTAGTGTTGCCAATGATAAAAGTGGCATTAAGGATGCCATTAAACAACTTCAACCCCTTAAACCTCTAAGAGTATTAATAGAGTCTACGGGAAGACTCGAGTTAGAGTTTGTTTGCGCCGCCGACAAAGCAGGATTACCTATTGTTGTTTGCAATCCTTCTCAGATAAGAAGCTTCGCTAAATCCGCAGGGCGCCTCGCCAAAACCGACAAGCTAGATGCAATGGATATTGCACATTTTGGTGAGGCCATGAAGCCAAGGCTGTCGGTACTAAAGCCAGAAAAGCTTAGGGAGATCAGTGACTTACTGGCGGTAAGAAGTCAGTGTTTGGAGATGAGCACAATGCAAAAGAATCGGCTTCAGAGAATGCCGAAATCAGTTCACAAACCTATACAGACCATTCTAAACACCATCAAAAAAGAGCTACAAGGTATCGACAAGCAACTGGATAAACTGGTTAACAGTGTGTCTGAGTGGCGGCAAAGGCGCGACCTATTGTTGAGTGCTAAAGGGGTCGGAAATGTATTGGCTTATACGTTGATGAGTGAACTTCCCGAGCTAGGAAAATTGAACCGTAAAGAAATCGCTGCACTTGTCGGTATCGCCCCGATGAACCGTGATAGCGGCAGCTTCCAGGGAAAGAGATATATTCGGGGTGGAAGGCATCGTGTACGTACGGTTCTGTTTGTTTCCATTATGTCTGCCATACAACATCATCCCAAATTAGAGCCGATGTATAAGCGATTAGTCGACGCTGGCAAACCTAAAAAGGTCGCTCTGATTGCTTGCATGAGAAAGCAGATTACGATTCTGAATACGATGGTGAAAAATAACACCTACTGGGATGAAAGTATGGCTTAAAAACTTGACGAGTAACCATAGTCACTTGTTATGTGGGTCTCTGGTATTTCTTGCCTACGAAGTAACAAACTATCATTGATACGAGCATGGATGAAACACACCAGGCAAAAACCCTACTGTAGTACTCAAGGCCACTAAAGAGCAAAAAACCATTAGGCACGAGTGCTATGAACATGCCAACCGGCATTGGAGCAAGTAAGACGGTCGAAAGTGGAACAAAAAGCAACAGTTTTATTGCCATATTCCACTGCACGCTTCTGATTTTCTTTGCATAAAAGTAGAGAGCGATTATCAATGGTGTGGACAACAACAACCAAAATGGAATACGCACAAGTAATTGCCAAGCTTGATCAATCATTTTTATCGCGATGTCCATATGCTCTATTTCCTGCTCACATAACGCCGTGCTAAACGGCGCGCGCTTTTTGCGCGTCCAATGGAGGCCGCTTTCGGCCGGAACGGTGTTTGAGCACCTTGTTATAGGCCTTCAGTCTGCAGCCCTACCTACAATTTTAAGCTGTATACCACTAGCTATTTCTATGATTGAAGAAAGACTTACTTGAAACCAATACTCATCTCCAGCTTGGTCATAAAAGCTAAAGCAGAACTCCTGTTCATCTGCATCAAAGCCACCACGAAAAGAATCTGAGTGAAACATATCATCGGATTCGATTTCAGACCACTGGGAGATTGAATACGATTTGGCTTTAATTTGCTTACAGATTTTTACGAATTCTTGGGATATAGGTACTTCCATTACTCGAACCCTGCTGCTCTATAACGCCGGTAGCAACGGCGGCTGAAGCGTAGCGTAAGACGTCCAGCCAGCGCGCTTTTTGCGCTGGCGATGTTGCCTACCCTTGTTAAGTGTTTTACTCCGTAGCCCATTGCCCTAAGTCCTCTACTGGATTTGGCAAACGACCAACAAGCCACTCAGCACATGTACCAGGCTTAAATTCTGGGTTATGGCACTCTATTACCCAAGATAGAAACTCATCAGGGCCACCATTCATATAAGGTGGTGGAGACACCGGGTGAAAGGATGTTGGCAGACGCTCATTGACTGACATGTAGTTCAAAACATGACCAAGCTCCTGGACGGTGTGCCACGCAAATTGATGGTGAATATCAATATCGAATTTCACCCACCAGCAGCCATCTACTTCTGAACCTTTTCCGATGGCACCACGTATCGCTGGAACTTTCTCAAGATACTCAATTAATTTTGTAAATGCTCTATCGTCCATAATGACACTTAACGCCGGCCACACAAGCGAGCGCTTTCAGCGAGTCCAGCCAAATGCGTTTTTTGCATTTGGCGATTGTGCTGGCCCTTGTTAACTGCGGTCATCTTCGAAAGCTTCCGCGTTGAGGGAATATGCAAGTTCAGAGCATATTGACATAGGAACCCCGCTGGTCAGTAGAACACCATTCTCCAGGCTTATATTGCCAACTTTATCCCCGCCTTCTAGATAGAAAGCTATGCCTTCACCAGAGAAAAGAACCTCCTCATTGGTAAAAGGGTTAGTTCCTTTCTTATCAGGAGCTTGCTCGAGGGCTTGATGACTGGAGATTATGCCACTCCATTTAGCAAGCTGTATATCACCATCGCTTTTGATGATTTTGCCGAAGTCCATTTTATCTCCTGGAAAGTTAACGCCCGCAGCACACGCGAGCGTAGCGAGTCGAGGCCGATAGGCCGGTGTGGCTGCGTTTGTTAAATTCCTGCTCATACATCAACGCATTGACCAGTGTATGTCATGAAATTCATACAAAAACAAAGAAATGCGATTTTGTATTTTTGTCTATCCTTACGGTGAAATAAGTCATGACATTTCCGCTAATAGACTTATAGTAACTGTTAGATCCATCACTCACCACTTTCGGTGTGTATGAATCCAGAACGCTATTATCTAGTCCGCCATATATTCTTCCCGTTGATCGGTTGACATGAAACTCTTTTCCAATCGCGTCTGTATAAAAATCTTGAGTTAAAGGACCCGCGTTAAAATCCTTGACGGTACACCAAAAGGAACTCCCATAGGCACTAATGCTCATGCTTATAGCAGCAAGAATAGTGATGTATTTCATTCGTGGCTTATCTCCGAGTGGAATTTAACGCTCACCACAAAGGCGAGCAACTTGTTGCGAGTCCAGCTCGCGTGTTTTGCGTGCGATTTGCTGGTGCTTGTTAGTTGTTTATCTGCAACAGCGATAAATTATTTTCCCAAATATAGAGCAAATCATTTACTTTTACATTACTGCCGGGCGGTAGCCATAAATTTGTTTCTTGGTGCTTTGCCCCCATTCGATGATAAAAATCGCGTGCATTTGAGTTATCTTCTAAAACCTCAAGGTATAATCCCTTATGGCTAAAGTTTTCATCAGCCCATTTAGCAATTAAATGCATTAGCTGTTTACCAATTCCTTTACCTTGATAAGCCCTTGAGACATGCAAGTTATCTATGAATGTTCCCCATCTAGCACTTTCATTACCAAAAGCACAAATAAAACCACAAATGTTATCACCATCAATGGCAACCAAAACGTATTGGTTACTCTTTGGTGAGGATAATCGATTTGCCCAAGAGTTTCTCCGCTCCACCCAAACATCATTATCAAGGAATTGATTAGGGAATATTCCCCGATATGACTCACGCCAACTTTCAGCATGTAAGTTAGCTAAAACCTCTAAGTCATTTATGTTGGCAACTCTGTATAGCATTTACTCGTAAGCTCCGATAACGCCCACAGCAGGGGCGGATTACCTTGTACGCGTTTTGCGCAAAACTGGGAGCGTAGCGACCTGCGCAAAAAGTGCACAAGGTAAGACGTCCCGCGGAGGCCCGAAGGGCCGTAGCATACTGCCTGTGTTTGTTATGTGTCTCACTCTTGGTATGCATCCAATGGAACCATAGTAAAGGGCTTTTCAAATGAAAATGGTTCTAGTGCATTCAAGTTCTTAGTATTAATGAAGACGATAAAGGTATCTATACTAGGCCCAGATGAATAGGGATACAAAATAGTGCCAACAGGTAATTGACCATTGCCTTTATCTGACTGAAGTACGAACGGAGCCTGGAGCTCCAAGCTGTTCGACTCCAAAATTCGATACTTTTCCCACTTCATACCTAAGAAGAAAGATGTCGATATCATCGAAACGAGGGCTATGAGGGAAAAAATTAATTTCATACTGGTTTACACATAACGCTTTTATAACCGGCCGCAGTGTAGGCGCGAAGCGCCGGAACAGAGGTCCAGCCCCAGCGGCTTTTTGCTGGGGCGATGGTTGATAAACTTGTTAGAAGTTTGCACGTCTCTGCTCCTTGTTCGGATTATGAGGGACGCAATAACTTACTGAAGATGCCGTAAACTGCTTGCCTAAATCGGATGTTAGCTTTGCAGAAATACTGCACTGCATCAACTGCTGCCCCCAAAAGCTATAAGATCGTTTTGGGTCAGTGGCAAAGGTGAACTCGATAGTAACGCTTTGAAGCCAACTAGTATTGCCACCCATGCGTTTTACCATTTCAGATAAGTACGCCCAATAGGTTTGAACGAACGGAGCCAAATTGGAATTATTACATTCGACTGCATCATGTGACGCTCGGAGGGACAATTTGTCTACTTCCATTTGCTGAGCTGTATTAGTTCAGACCAAATCTGACACATCCTCTTGAAAAAGAGGGGTTTACCGGTTTTGATGAAGGTGCCTAAACCTAAAAGCAAAACCAAGGATAAACCCCATGATCCATACTAATGATCGCATCATCAAACACAAGACCGGATTGCTAAATCTGGCAGAAGAACTCGGAAATATCTCCAAAGCATGTAAGATGCTGGGTGTATCGAGAGACACTTTCTATCGGTACAAGGAAGCCGTTTCAAGTGGTGGCGTGGACGCCCTTCTTGAGAAGAACCGGCGTGTACCCAACCACAAGAACCGTGTTGACACAGTCATTGAAGAGGCAGTGTTAACTTATGCCCTCCAAGAGCCTGCCCATGGGCAGGTTCGAGTTTCCAATGAACTGCGTAAACGCGGTGTATTTGTGTCCCCTAGTGGCGTTCGGAGTATCTGGTTACGGCATGACCTAGCTAACTTCAAATTGCGATTAAAGGCACTTGAGGCCAAGGTCGCTGAGGAGGGACTGATCCTCACGGAGTCACAGGTTCAGGCTTTGGAGAGAAAACGGCATGATGATGAAGCCTGTGGTGAAATTGATACTCAACACCCTGGTTATCTGGGCTCGCAGGATACCTTCTATGTAGGAACCTTTAAGGGCGTCGGACGTGTCTACCAACAAACCTATATCGATACCTATGCGAAGGTGGCTCATTGCAAGCTGTACACCACCAAAACGCCAATCACTGCGGCAGACCTCCTGAATGACCGTGTACTACCGTTTTATGCCTTACATGATCTACCGGTGCTGCGTATCCTAACTGATCGCGGTACAGAGTATTGTGGCAAATTGGAACAGCACGACTACCAGTTATATCTAAGTGTGAACGAAATAGAACACACCAAGACAAAAGCCAGACATCCACAAACTAACGGGATCTGTGAGCGCTTCCATAAAACTATTCTACAAGAGTTCTACCAACCTTCATTACGCCGCAAGATCTATGGATCAATAGAAGAGTTACAAAAGGATCTGGACGAGTGGCTCACATATTACAATAATGAGAGAACCCATCAGGGTAAGAAGTGTTGCGGTCGAACACCGTTAGCCACTCTTGAAGATGGAAAAAGCATCTGGAAGGAAAAGCTCGTAAACTGAATTTGACCTGACAGAGCACCTCCTGAAAAACCGGTAACTGTCAGATCAAGTCTGAACTACTACAGCTGAGCAATGGTTAAAAGCTGGCCTAGTGACCAATAACCTTCATAATCATTGTTGCGACTTGCTAAGCGTTTAGCAAAACCTCTCACGATGCTTTTGAATTCCTTTCGTCGCACTTTTACTCTCTTACTTCTAACGCCGCGATAATCGGCTGGGTGCGCGCAGCGCGGCCAGTCCGGGAAGCCTCCCCCCTTAAAGTAGACGCCACCTTATATTCATCTTATGCGGCCATTCTTTCATATTCATCTGGGCTTTTGAACCCAAGTGAACCATGTCTTCTTTTAAAGTTATAGTACCTATCAAGATACCAAGCTAAGTTAGCTCTTAGTTCCTCAACGGATTCAAAATTAAATCCTTTGAAACTCTCAGTTTTCAGTGTTTGAAAAAATGATTCTACATACACATTATCATTCATAAATCCTGGACGGTTCATGCTCGGCTCAATACCCAGTTCTTTGAGTCGACTTTGGTATGCATAAGCACCGTACTCAGAACCTCGGTAACTGTGAAATATTAGATCTGATTCTATATTTCTGCGACGAACAGCTTTATTTAGCGCTGACAGTGTTAGCTCAACAGTTCGAGTATCCGACAACTCCCAACCCAACACTTTCCGGGAGTAAAGATCAATAATCACAGCTAAATATTGCCATTGTCCATTGATCTTCAGATAGGTTACATCACCAGCCCATTGAGAGTCTGGTTTACTCGGCATACCATGCTCTCTTTGTAGGTTTTCAACCTTAATATAAGGATTTCCAGGCAAAGGGCGTCGACGATAGATCCTTCCAGCTTTCCCCACGATTCCAGCCTCTCTCATAAGGCGTTCAACGCGTTTGTGATTTATTCGTTCACCATTAGCTTTCAGCTCTGCGCTAATTCTTGGACTTCCATAATTACCATCATGCTGTGTATAGATAGCTTCGATACACCCTAGAATTCGCCTATTCTCTATGTCACGAGTGCTCTCATCTCGATTGAGCCACTTATAAAACCCTTGGGGTGAAACATTCAAGTATCTACATAAGTACCTGACACCAAAGTCTGATCGATTAAGAGCTATGAACGAGAATCTTTCAGCTTTGGATCTTTCAGGTACATTTCCCACTTTTTTAGGAAATCATTCTCCTTTTGCAATTTCTCGACCTGCTTTTTTAGACGTCTTATCTCTTTATCATCGGTTTGAGACCGATTTTTCGTTGTTTTTGTCATACTTATTCTACGACTGGGCTTCTCGACCAGCTTGCCTTCTCTACTTTCCTGTCGCCATCTATACACCATTACTGGATGCAAACCAATAATGTTGGCGATAGTAGTCGTATCTACTTTCAGTTGATTAGTGAGAGCTACCACTCTAACTTTGAATTCTGTTGAATATTCAACAACTCGCTCTTCACTCAGTATTTTCGGCATTTTTTCCTACCCTATTCAAAAGGTAGGCGTCTACTCAATGGGGGAAGGTTTCCGGTGGAGGCCCGTAGGGCCGTAACGAAATTCATCGCCTTGTTAGCTTCGAATTTTTGAGAGCGCATCAAGAACTTCTTTAGGCTTAGATATTACATTGCACTCATATTCGACATCGTATGAGAGACTATTGGTTCTCAGTAAATGGCGAAGATTTTTCTCTGTAAATAGATAGTCGCAATAAGGGACTGCAGCTTGCGCATGACGAAAGTCATAATAGTCATTAGCTTCAAATGTGCGCTTCTTATCAACCCTAACTGCGGCATGTACACCTGCACCTACCTTTAACGTAGGGAAGTTATCGCCTGCTTTTCCCAAGCGAAACAAGTTACATACTACATTCGTAAGAGTTTTGTCATCGCGCTGCTCAGCTCGCTCTTCATCAGTAAGGGATCTACCAGTTTCCTTTCGATACATGTATTCCATACCATCTTTTAGTGGTTCAGACATTTCTTGAACAGCTATATATATTTCATCAAGAAATACTTGTTTAAAACTCGAGAAAGATTCGCGTCGTTCTAAATTATCGGTATTTAGTAGATGAGAAAAATCTGACATTTTTGGAAGCTGCACAAGACTATCCAGACCAATCACATTGCATACCTCTGATAAGGATGAAAACCACATTTGATCAAAAAATGCTTTCTTGATTACCAAGCTTTCTTTCTCGTTAAAGCCAATACCCGAGGGGAACCCACACATGATGGGGTCGTTGATTTTTGTCCATACCAATACATCGGGGCTGTATAGCTCTCGCTCTTGCTTCGTATAACGGTAGTAGAAATACAGAATTTCAGCTTGAATCCTTTCGCTCTGAGAAGCAATGCATATACCTTTCGAGAATCGATCCATCAGTTCTATTGAAGAAGCAAGAGTCTGGTGATCATTCTGCTTTAGTATTTCATAGAAAATGTCCTCACTTATCGGACAAACTACCTCACCTGATTCACACAGCGAGTCTAGAATATGGTATGCGTCGTAGAGCGGCCCTTCTGTTTTCCTTCCAAGCAATACATCGCGAAAATATATCCAGTATTTTATATCTAGATAAATCTTGGTTTTCGATTGCAGGCTTTCCCCGAGTTCTATCCGGCGGCTACGTACGTATGTATCGAAACATATCTCCGGTGTAGATCGGTGGTACTCAAATGTATCTACAAATTCCATTTCTATCTCGAAGCTATAGGAAGCTAACGCCGCCAGCACGGGCCGTAGCCGCAAAGCGGCGAAGGTCCAGCAAATGCTTGCATTTGTGATCGTGCCTGGCCTTGTATGGTTACTTTATTGGAGCTGAGCTAATTAGTTGACCTTGAGAGACGAGAACCTTGATTTGACCATCAATAATTCCATAGGTAGTTTTATTAATTGAAATATCTTCAATTTTCATACCCATCATACTTGCAACAACCGTTGTTTTTTCTTCGATTGTTCCTTGGTTACTTTCTTTATTGATTGATATTGAAATTAACTCATCATGAATCTCAACATCTTGCATCATTTGCATACTCACCTTTGTAAGGTTCATATAATCATCATATGAAATTTCTTTCTCTCCCCGATTACTTGCAGGATCCATATCAATTATTATTTTAGTGTTTGGGTGCATGTATTTATCAATAGCCGAGAGATCATTATTTTGCATTGCTTTAGCAAACTCTTTGCTAATACCTTTGATCTTTTCTTCTGTTATTGTAATTTCGGCGAATAAAGTTGCCGAAATAAGCAGTAGGTTTAGAAGAAGTATAGTTTTAATTGGCCTCATAATTTTTCCTTATTTATTGAGTTTAAACATAACGAGACTGTAGAAAAACAGTTTTAGAAAAAGCTGTCACTCCACAGGCTCCTCTAATTTAAATTTCGAGCTAAATTTAGCTATACCACCAAATTTCTTTCATTGTATTAAATTTAGGCGTCTTGACGCCCTTAATTCATCCTCAATCAGTGAATACTGCCACATCTCATCAACTTTTCAATGTTATGTACCAAGCAGAACATCTGCCATTGTCCCTGAACCTTACTTTTTCCTCGTAGCGAGAAGCGATTTAATCGCTTGTTGGTACCAATGTTCCCAAACACAGGCTCAACAACAGACATTCGATGCCCATAAATGGTCTTGCCTTCGATACTATCAACCCGCTTTTTCATCCAGTCAGTGGCTGTCCGTCCGTTTGTCCAAGTTAGGGATACTTGCCTTCCATGTCCTTTTCGAGAGTCAGCAGAATCTGGGTTTCGCATGCACTGTTTTTTAAGGCTGCATTTCCTGCAGTCAGTGAGGCGCCCTTCGAACAATAGTTTTTTCTTACCTTCACTGACATGCTCTTCTTTTAACAAAAGCATGGATTTTCCTGCAGGACAAATACAGGTTTTCTTTTTCTTGTTGAATGTAAATTCACTAGCTGGGGTAGTCTTCTGGACATTAGCCCTACCTTTTTGATTGCGCTTGCCATACTTGGTTTTTTGCGTTGTAAAAGCTTTATCTCGTGAACGGAATTTATTATCAGGTATGTAGGCATTGATGCCGTTCTCTCGCAGGTAGTTGTAGTTAGCGTCGTTGGAGAATCCAGTATCAGCAGTAATGATGACCTGTTTGGCCAAGATGTCTTCATCTATTCCTATATTCTGATAATGGCAACTGATGCCATCAAGAATAGGTTTCAATGTATGATGCTCCTGACCCTCTCCAAAGGCCTGGGCCTCAACAACTATCTGATGCTTCCTATCAACTGCGGCAACACCGTTATAGCCCTGAATGGTTCCCTTGCTGGTAGTCATCTTAGCTGATTCATTGTCCGTGATATTACTTTTCACTTCTTTAGGTTTTTTACCTTGCCCCATCCTGGGGGAGTGATTTTTTAAGAACTGATCAATTTTATCAAAGTGTTTCTGCAGCGTATCCGCCGCTTTAGCTACCGCTTGCTTTCGCTCTTTTTCTTTAGGTTTCCTGCCATCCAGCCTCTTGTGCTCTTTGAGGCAATCTTTGATCTTCTTGCGAATTTTTTCCTGCTTCTGTTCTAGCTCTCTAAAAGTCCCCGAATGTTCTTTGCTGGCATTGGATGGCATCTTGCATCCATCTATTGCGAAAAGTTCGTTGCCAAGCAGCCCCTGCTGATCGCAGACCAGTAACACTTGCTCAAACACCGACTCAATCGCATCAGGATAACTGCTTACGAAATTTGCAATACTAGTAAAATGCGGAACGGTATCGCATGACAGTGCTTTGAAGAGGATATTATTCTCACATTGCCATTGAATTTCACGGCTTGAGGTAATGCCTTTTGAGTAAGCAAACAATGTGATTTTCAGGAGGATAGCTGGATCATAAGCGGTTCGCCCGCCGCTATCATTTTGATATTTTTTATGGAAGACAGAGAGGTCGATATGGTCATCAATCAAATGATGAAGTGTAAACTCAAAGGTTTCAGGTTGTAGTTGTTCTTCGAAATTGATGACGACCATTGCATCTTGGTTGTAATCGTAACGTTTGAAATTGGGCATATGGATAATCTCGACATCAAGACCTCCATTTTAACAAAAAAGCTACTTTTTAAGAGTTTTTCTACAGCCTGAACGCCTTGCTAAGGGGCAGCCGAAACGCAGTGTAGGCTGTCCCGCGGAGGCCACGCTTTTTGCGGCCGGAGTGTACTTGAGCAACTTGTTATGTTCTTAGTTAAAACCATACCTTTCTTCCATATGCCTCATTAGCGATCTCAGAGAGGAGTCAATAATTTCCATGCTTTGGCAGAGATAATTGTGAGATATATCTAGTTGACTCATTGAAGTGGTTATAGCTGCTCCATTATCTTCGATTTTCTTGATAGCACTAAATTTACTTTTATCAAGAGCATCCAAATTTCCATTTGCATGGGCTATACAATTTCTAAGCTTGATAATTTCTGAAAGTGAACTCATTGTACTTTCAGAAAATTTGAAATCATAACCAAGCACATGCTCCATATACTTGTTAAATTTTGAAGGTAGAGATTTAGCGTTTATATCCTTTAATCCCAGCGCCTTCTCTTCTTTCTCTTGAGCATATTTAAGAAGCTGCGTTACTGAGTTTTCGAATAAGGTGTAAATACTGACCAACAAGGGCATTCGAATGATACGTGGTATCTCCTCTTCAGCGATACGGTAGATATATGAATACTCTTCATATTCCTGCCCTTTAGCTTTGTCCTCTTCTAATGCAACGTAATTATCACAAGCAGCTTCTACACCAACCTCCATATGGGACAAGTATTCTTTCAGGACAATCAGCTCAACCTTGATTTGTATCCCAGGATAAGAGAAGTCAGTATTTAATATACCTTGTAAAGAAGCCATAACTCTCCTAGAACATAACGCTTAAAGCACCTGCGGCAAAACCAAAGCGAAGCGGCGGTTTTGACGTCGGGTGCCTTTACTTGGTACGCCCAGCATGGGCGTGAACTAATGGGGTGAAAGTCCCCTGTAGGAGGATCACCGTTTAATGGATTCCATTAAATGCTAACTACTAGCGAATGGCAACTGCAACACCGTGAGGTCTTGTGGGGAGGAAGCCGCTAGCAAAACTACGAGCTGACGGACAGAAACATCATATAAGGCTTAGCCTGGAGGCGAGGTGGCCAAGAACACCGAAGCCATGTGATCTAACGGGTAGAGTAAATGATGCTGTTGTGTAGTGAAAGTTCACGTTCTTATCTGGGGAGATCTGTTCAACCTGCTGCTGTAAAGCTGTCAGCGTGGCCGCTGACTCATAAGTAGGCCCAGCCCGCTAGCCACCATCGCGGGGGTAAACAAAATTGGTGGAACACAGCAGCGCCTCGGCCAGTAATGGCCAAGGTGATTGAACAGAAGTCAGCCGACGGCATAGTAGCCTAATGCCAAGATTAATACCTTGGATACGGTGAAGGCCTGAACCCAAAATCCACGAGTTAAAAGACAGGGCTAGCCTACCGATGTGTTGCCAGCCGGATATAAAATTGACGTAGCGCACTGCCATGACACTCAACTCAAATGAAAATCTGCTTGAAGCCATCCTCAGCAAAGAAAATCTTAATGCTGCATGGAAACACGTGCGAAGCAACAAAGGTGCCGCAGGCATTGACGGGATTACTGTCGATAATTTTGTGCAGCACTTCAAGGCAGTTGGCGACGACCTCATCGAGACTATTCGACAGGGTCATTACCAGCCGCTTCCCGTCAGGCGCGTCTACATTCGCAAGCCAGATGGGGGCCAGCGTGGGCTCGGGATACCTACGATCTTTGATCGTGTTATTCAGCAGGCTATCGCCCAAATCATCGGTCCCAGTTTCGATAAAACCTTTTCGGAGTTCAGCTATGGGTTCCGCCCAAAGCGATCGCAGCATCATGCGGTGAAAAAGCTGCGAAAGTATATCGAGGGAGGGAAACGAATAGCAGTGGATGTCGATTTATCTAAATTCTTCGACCGGGTAAATCATGATTTCCTCATGAGTTTACTTGGCCAAAGAATCAGCGATAAGCGCTTACTCAAACTGATCGCAAGCTACATGCGTACAGGAAGTGTAGAAGATGGATGCTGGAAAGCCTGTCATGAGGGGGTGCCACAAGGTGGCCCTTTATCGCCGCTGCTGTCCAATATTGTACTCGACCTGCTCGACAAAGAGCTGGAAAAACGCCAACACCTTTTTGTCCGCTATGCGGATGATTTTGTGATTGTAGTTTCCTCTAAACGCGCGGGTGAACGGGTTATGGCGAGTATTAAGCGCTTTGTTGAGCGCAAGCTTAAGCTCAAAGTTAACGATACTAAAAGCCAAGTGGTTCCTGTCAGCCGTTGTAAGTTCCTAGGCTTCTCTTTTCGGGGGGCAAAGCTTGTCTGGCATGATAAGTCACTGCGCCAATTTAAATACTGCGTCCGCCAGATTACAGGGCGATCTCGTGGTATTTCGATGGAGAAGAAAATGAAAGAGCTTACCGTATTCCTCCGTGGCTGGATTAATTATTTTGGTATAGCACAAGGCTATCAAAAATGTATAGATCTAGACTGCTGGATACGTCGGCGATTAAGAATGAGCTATTGGAAGAATTGGCGCAGAGTGAGAACGAAAGTTCGAAATTTACTGCGTATGGGTGTGAGTGAGTCGCTGGCAGTTACCTGCGGCTCGTCCGGTAAAAGTTACTGGCGAAGCGCAAAAACTGAGGGTATTCATATTGCGCTCAATAATGGGTTCTTCGAAGAGATGGGGTTGATTTCATTGCGAGATCGTTGGGTAGAGATTCATTACGGATAGGGAACCGCCCATTGCGGACCCGCACGATGGGTGGTGTGGGGGCCGGTAGCTAGAAACTACCGGCTACCCGATTTAACTATCCCCCTCGATCCGGTCTATCACTTCAAGTCGTGCACTTTTTGGACAGTAAATCGTGAGGGTTTCTGAGTGAGGGTTTATTGTTCCCCAGTCTCTATCAATCCGCCACTCTGGCATATCATCTGAATTTTCACTTGAAGGGCTTACCGCAAATGACCAGTGGCCTGAGTAGAACACATGAACAAAGATACCTTGAACTTCGCTTGGGACAGTTATTTCAAGAGTACAAACATAACCACCTTCACATAGTTTGGGGTGAGAAGTTACGTTGAACTCATTTTGACTACAATCTATTCCTTTGCAGCAAACCATTCGATCACTTGCCCCCCAAAACACGGCCTTATTGCCGCTAGATTTGGTATCAGTAGATTCTTTCTTTTTGAAAAACATTCCAGATTCGCTAATACAGTTAATCGGGATAGGGAGGCACCTCACGATGCCCCTCCTCCCACACCACCAGGCATACGGGTCACGTACCATGGCGGTTCAATTCTATTCCCCTTCCTATCTGCCAATTCCTGCAGCCCCAAGTTCCTAAAGTATCTATTTGGCAATGCTCTGTAAAGGGCAGGACTTTTGCTTAGCCTCCATGGTCCATGCGCTGATTTGGCCGTGTTCCACGCTAAAAAACGATCAACGCCCAGCCTTCTTAATCTGCGGTAACCACTACGTCCCCATTGCTTCCATAAATAACATCGCAACTTCCGCCTTATCCACTTGTCCAGATCTTTCAGAGGGCTCAGTACTTCACTGATGTCAAAGTACGCTTTCCAACCAAGCAGGGCCTTCTTTAACTCTTCTATGATCTGAGTAAACTTACGGCCTCGTGTTCGGCGGGTGATCATTCTGATCTTTGCCTTCAATTTATTAATCGATGATTCTGATACCTTTATCCGGGCATCCTTCTTCAGCAATCTAAATCCTAGAAAGCTCCGCTTCCAGAAGTGATCCTCTGCACTCTTCTCAGTATTTACTGTGAGCTTCAGCTTACATTTGATGAAGTGCGTAAGGCTTACTTTTATCCGCGCTGCAGACCGATGACTTCCCACCAGTATTTGAAAATCATCGGCATATCGTACAAAACTGAGTTGCCGCTTGTGCAGCTCCCAGTCCAGTTCATTAAGCACAATATTCGCTAGAAGCGGAGATAACGGCCCACCTTGCGGTACGCCTTTTGTTGTAGCTATTACCTTGCCATCGACTACCGTTGGCGCTTTTAGGTATCGGTTTATCAACCCCAGCACATCAGCCGGTATTCCGCTTTGCTTCAGTGTTAGCATGAGTTTGTCATGATTCACTTCATCAAAGAAGGATTTCAAGTCCATATCGATCGTCCAGCGCTTTCCTTGCCGGACAAAGTTTTGGACCTGTCTAATCACCTGGTGTGCCGATCGATTTGGTCTAAAACCAAAACTAAGAGCATGAAACTTCGGCTCCCATTGCTCACTGAGTATCTGTGCGATAGCTTGTTGGATCAACCTATCTTGCACAGTGGGTATACCCAATGGACGCAGGCCTCCATTGCCTTTTGGTATAAAGACGCGTTTCACCGGTTGAGGACGATAGCTACTACTTAGCACCTTTTGTCGGGTAGCAATCCAAGTCTGCTTAAGATGTTCCGGCAACTGTTTTACCGTCATACCATCGAGGCCTGGTGCACCCTGGTTACGAGAGACTTGTTGTAATGCTCGAAACAGATTATTCCTATCTAGAATTCGCTGCATTAAAAGAGATGAGAAATTGGACAATGTATGATTAAGTTTCCAGTTTGATGTTCACCCAGAAAAAAATTTTTTTTCTCTGGTAACTAAGTTACTTGTCAGATGCAGTCATCAAGCTCTGCGTTAATAATACTGTCCAGAATTGTTCAGGCCTTCAGTAACACGAAATCTACCTACTATGCCTTCTGCTGACTTCTATAGGCCGGTCAAAACCAATCTCTCAGTTTTCAGTTATTCCATTAACAACCCATAGACCTCCCAGGGTAAGACATTTAACTTTCTTCACGTAGATGCTGGATTTATAAAACGCAGGCCAGTTGTGGATGGAGAGCTTTATGGTCACGTGCCCACTGGCTCCACCTGCGTCACACCTCATATCCAGTTCTTGTTCATCACCCCGTGAATTTGCGTTGGGCTTCCTCCAGCCAATACCTCGCGATATTGACCTTGCCCTTTCGCTAACCTTCGGCTCCACGAATACCTGGTAAGAGGACTTCCACCTCTCTAGTTAAATGCCATGCCTGGCACACACGCCTCAATAACCGGAGCAGCTTAGCTGCTTCCGGCGCAGAATGCGCGTAGTTGATTGTCTTGTTATAAGGCTGTGATTTTGCACAAAGCATCCTTAATAGCTTGATCAATATTGGCCGTTGCCTTGTAGCCCTGTTCATTAAGGTTAATTTCATCGCTAACCCAAATAAAATGGTTGAACGGTTCTGAACCCCATTCAACAGACAGATACATTTTCTCACAAGCCCTACCTAAATCCTTCAATGAGATGTCATTTGAAGCAAGAAGGTCTAACATTCGCCTAGCTATTATTTTGCAATCATTAACATTTATTGGATAAACAACCAAATCTAGCTGATCCTGAAATTCAAGAGATGAACCAGTTGATATATCAATCATCCAATCGGGGAAGTCATCATGGTCAGCTATATATCTATCAGCTAACCCGACTAGTTCGTGCTCCGAAATTAAACCGATTTTTTCTTCGATAAGCCAAGATCTGGCTGTAGATCTCATTCCCTAAGCCTTATAACGAGGGTGTAGAAAAACAGATTGACCAAAACCCCTATCCAATCAATCATCGCCCATCTAAAATTCTAGAGATTTCTTCTGAAGAACTAGAATTATATCACTACATAGAATTTTGGCTTCTTAAGTCCATATTACACCCTCAATCAGTGGATATTGCCATATCTCATCAACTTTTCAATGTTATGTACTAAGCAAAACATCTGCCATTGGCCTTGAACCTTGCTCTTCCCTCGCAAGGAGAACCGATTCAACCCTTTATTGGTACCAATGTTCCCAAACACAGGCTCAACAACCGACATACGGTGCGCATAAATGGTTTTACCTTTTATGCTATCAATTCGCTTTTTCATCCAATCGGTAGCAGTACGCCCGTTTGTCCAAGTTAGTGATACCTGCCGACCATGTCCCTTTCTCGTATCTGCTGAATCTGGGCTTCGCATGCATTGATGTTTCAGGTCACAATTTCTGCAATCCGTTAAACGCCCCTCAAAAAAGAGCTTTCTTTTACCCTCGCTAACATATTCCTCTCTTTGAAGAGACATCTCTTTACCCGCTGGGCAAATGCAGGTTTTCTTTCTTTTATTAAAGGTAAAATCTTTGGCCGGTATTATCTGGGGAACTCCAACCTTTTTTCCTTGATTACGTTTACCATATTTCTCTTTTTGCTCAGAGAAGCTGCTATCTCTTGACCTGAATTTATTGTCAGGAATGTAGGCATTGATTCCATTATCTCTCAAGTACTTATAATTAGACTCATTTGAAAACCCAGTATCAGCAGTGATAATGACATCTTTGTCTAAGATATCTTCATCAATCTCGGTATTTTTATAGCGTGTACTAATACCATTCAAAATAGGCTTCAAGGTATGGTGCTCTTGCCCCTCACCAAAAGCTTGTGCTTCAACGACTATTTGATGTTTCTTATCCACTGCCGCAATACCGGTATAACCTTGAATAGTCCCCTTGCTAGTAGTCATCTTCGCTGATTCATTATCTGTGATATTGCTCTTTACTTCTTTCGGTCTTTTGCCTTGCCCCATCCTTGGGGATGACTCTTTAGGAACTGATCAATTTTTTCAAAGTGCTTTCGTAATGTGTCAGCAGCCTTAGCAACAGCCTGTTTTCGCTCCCTTTCTTGAGGTTTTCTTCCATCAAGCCTTTTGTGTTCACTGAGACAGGATTTGATCTTCTTACGAATTTTCTCCCGCTTCTTTTTAAGCTCTTTAAAAGTGCCAGAATGCGCTTTGCTAGCATTTGATGACATTTTACAGCCATCTATCGCAAAGAGCTCATTGCCAAGAAGCCCCTGTTCACTACACACCATCAAGACCTGTTCAAATACAGACTCAATTGCATCAGGATAGCTACTAACGAAGTTCGCGATACTGGTGAAGTGTGGAGTGCTATCACATGAGAGCGCCTTAAAAATGATGCTGTGTTCACACTGCCACTGAATCTCACGGCTAGAGGTGATGCCTTTGGAGTAAGCAAATAAAACGATCTTCAGAATAATCGCGGGATCATAAGCTGAGCGGCCACCACCATCATTTTGATACTTATCATTAAAGGCAGATAGATCTATGTGATCATTGATCAGATGGTGGAGAGTAAACTCAAAAGTTTGAGGCTGTAACTGCTCTTCGAAGTTAATTACAACCATGGCATCTTGGTTGTAATCATAGTGCTTAAAGTTGGGCATGTTGAGGATCTCAATAACGAGATCCCATTTTATCAAAAAATACTATCTTTTAAGAGTTTTTCTACAGCCTGAACGTTGCCAGCAAGGGCAGCCGAAGCGAAGCGTAGGCTGTCCAGCCCAGCCACCGGCTGGGCGATCTTGCCTGGCAAGGTTATAACTGAACGACCTACTTGCTCTCTGCCAGCCACCTTTGGCTGGCCACTGCCCGATAAATTTACTGGGAAAAATACCATACTTTCCCCAACGGTTAACTAACTGACTGGCACTCCACAATGCTGCAGTTAATTTGCATAACTTGTTGGCTTTAAACGAAGGCACTTGAACGGAACTGCGGTGCCAACTTGCAGGAAAACTCTCTGGAAAAATGTGATCAGGAAGAGATTGGTGCTTGCAGCAACCTCAAACTACCTAAAAAATGACCGCCACAATAACGCCTTGCGAATGGGCGAGCGGCGCGTAGCAGAGCGAGTCCAGGAAGCCTCCCCCCTTAAAGTAGACGCCACCTTATATTCATCTTATGCGGCCATTCTTTCATATTCATCTCGGCTTTTGAACCCAAGTGAACCATGTCTTCTTTTAACGTTATAGTACCTATCAAGATACCAAGCTAAGTTGGTTCTTAGCTCCTCAACGGACTCAAAATTAAATCCTTTAAAACTCTCAGTTTTCAGTGTTTGAAAAAATGATTCTACATACACATTATCATTCACAAACCCTGGACGATTCATGCTCGGCTCAATACCCAATTCTGTGAGTCGGTTTTGGTATGCATAAGCACCGTACTCAGAACCTCGGTCGCTGTGAAATATTAGATCTGATTCTATATTTCTGCGACGGACAGCTTTATTTAGCGCTGACAGTGTTAGCTCAACGGTTCGAGTATCCGACAGCTCCCAACCCAACACTTTCCGGGGGTAAAGATCAATAATCACAGCTAAATATTGCCATTGCCCATTGATCTTCAGATAGGTTACATCACCAGCCCATTGAGAGTCTGGTTTACTCAGCATACCATGCTCTCTTTGTATATTTTCAAACTTAATGCAAGGATTTCCAGGCAAAGGGCGCCGACGATAGATCCTTCCAGCTTTCCCCACGATTCCAGCCTCTCTCATAAGGCGCTCAACGCGCTTGTGATTTATTCGTTCACCATTAGCTTTCAGCTCTGCGCTAATTCTTGGACTTCCATAATTACCATCATGCTGTGTATAGATAGCTTCGATACGCCTTAGAATTCGCCTATTCTCTATGTCACGAGTGCTCTCATCTCGATTGAGCCATTTATAAAACCCTTGGGGTGAAACATTCAAGTATCTACATAAGTACCTGACACCAAAGTCTGATCGATTAAGAGCTATGAATGAGAATCTTTCGGCTTTGGATCTTTCAGGTACATTTCCCACTTTTTTAGGAAATCATTCTCCTTTTGCAATTTCTCGACTTTCTTTTTTAGACGTCTTATCTCTTTATCATCGGTTTGAGACCGATTTTTCGTTGCTTTTGTCATACTTATTCTACGACTGGGCTTCTCGACCAGCTTGCCTTCTCTACTTTCCTGTCGCCATCTATACACCATTACTGGATGCAAACCAATAATGTTGGCGATAGTAGTCGTATCTACTTTCAGTTGATTAGTGAGAGCTACCACTCTAACTTTGAACTCTGTTGAATATTCAACAACCCGCTCTTCACTCAGTATTTTCGGCATTTTTTCCTATCCTATTTAAAAGATAGGCGTCTACTCAATGGGGGAAGGTTTCGTAAGCTGTCGGGCGCCGAAGGCGCGTAGTTAATTGATTTGTTAGTTGCTTAACTTCCAAGTGCCTCATAGGAGACCCAGGCTAGAACTATAACTAAGCACCCAAAAGCAAACCAGTGATAGTTTTTGGCTGCCTGTAGGTCAACCGCAACCATCGGGACGTATAAGAATTTAAGAATACCGCTAGATATAACAATCAACACAGAGGCAAAGACTGGCCACCAGGTTTTAGCGAGGAGAGACCATAGCAAGACTACGGGAACACCAAAAGTTACCAGTAAGCTCTCAAGTGCTGTACCAGCGTAGTGCTGCTTAGAGTAACCACCACAATTTGGACAAATGGCGGGGTGCAACGCGCTGGAATTGAATTTATCCCAATTCGAAATCACCTTTTTATTACAGTGTGGGCATTTATGTTTCATTATCTTCATTAAGAGCAACTAACGCCGCCAACAGAAGCCCGCGCTTGCGCGGGTCCTGTTGCTTGACCTGGTTAGAAGGCTACTTACGCTGCTGGAGTACAATTTTTTGTTCCTTGTCTTGTGCTTTTACCAGATAAGTATTTGTACCCCATCCTCCGGCCTGTAAATAGTCTTGTACTTTAAGATCGAAAGAAACTCTTTCTCCCCTATACGCTTGATCTTCCTTCACGCCTACAACAGGAGTCAAAATAACTTCCCCAGTATTTCCTTTGAAGCTTTCAGGATTACCAAGCCAGCGCTCACTAAGGAATACTGATTTTATATAAGGTTTCCACATTGGTTTGTTTTTGATAGTTCCTCTCAATCTGTACTCGATAACAGCCTTGGAATTAAATAAGTACAAGTTGGAGTATATTTCTTTGGTTTCTAATACGTCGATTACTAGGTCGTCTTGGTAGCCCCACCACCCAATTTTATACGTTATGGGTACATCAGATTTTGGTTCAGGTATTTTAGGTTCTAGCGCTTTAATCAGGAACCAGTATGTGGCAGTAAGTAGTGCTGCCACTACGCACGCTATAACGATCGTGATTTTGAGTTTTCTCGACATTCTCAAAGCCTTCTAACGACTACAACAGGGACGACTGGAGCGTAGCGTAGGCCGTCCCGCGAAGGGTCAAAGACCCGCAGCAACCTGCTTGTATTTGTTATGTTTTGCACTTAGTTAAACCTTTGGGTAAGACCAACAACAATCATAATGGATAACAAACCAAAGCCAATTAGCCTGAGAGAAGTTTTAATACCGCTATTAGCCATAGCCTCCATTGTATCATCTGCTTTATATATTCGATCAACTCCACTGGTTTTTTCATAGACCATCTCAAGACCGACAGCCAGTATGATAATTAGGACAACGTATAAAAATGTAATCAATCAGCCCCCGAAATCCAAGTAAGTTAAGAGCGTGAATCTAGAAACTTTCTTAATCATAACGCCGCTATGTGGGGCTTTTGTTGTGTAGTTGAGTTTTGGGGTACAGTGGCGAAGCCACCCCAAAACGGAGCGTAGCAACAAAAGTCCCTACGATTGCATTGTTATATTTATGATACTTCACACTCTAAAAACCCAATACCAGTAAACCCCTTGCCAACCAATGAAGCGATTAGCCCTTGACTAAAAAGGACAGTCCAGGGACAACCTTCTACTAGAAATAGCGGCGGCAAATCTTTCACCGACGATCGCTTAATTACTGGCTCCATACATGTAGGGCCACCCTGTCCATCGAGGAATTCCGATTTATCGTAATTTAAGCAATCGACATTTTTTGTTGGTATTGCCAAACTGTAGCCGTCAATTCTAGCACCACTTTTGTAGTACAAAGGTATATCGATTAAACGCACACAAGCGGACGCATGAGTCTCCAAATGCTTTGCAAGCCGATTTGAGCAAATATGCCAACTCAATGGGTTACCTACGTAGTCACATGGTTTTCCTTCGACAAATATTTTTACATTTTCTGGTATGCAATCTTTTTTAAATACACCTTCGGCAATCTCAAGATAATTTAAATCTCCTAAAAAATGCTCAACGAGATACATTGAACAACTTCCGTTGTCAGCAAAGACTAATATTCCAACACTTGGCACTTTGGTCATAAATAAATATAACGTTGCCAACAGGGGCAGCCGGAGCGTTTGCGTGCGAAGCGCGCTGCGTAGGCTGTCCAGCCTAGCCCCACAGGGGCTGGGCGAGCCTGCTTGGCCTGGTTATGTGGTTGGAGGTATATCAGAATGCTCGCCATTTTTAATTACCGCACGCATGAAATCAACTAAGTGCACTAATACCAAAGCTATTAAAACGCCTATGAATTCAGCACCAAGAGGTATTATCTCATCTTTCCCAAGTAAGAAGCGAATCAATCCTACAAGAACTATTGAGGCACACAATGTAAAAATAAGCTTAAGTAAGTGTCTGATAAAAATTTTACCGCAACCACCTGTTTTAAACCCATCAATGACATCAATCATATTTCCTACTCATTGACACTGGTCTTGCCCACAAAAAGTAGACACTCTAACTATGCGTATTCTCGCTCATACTCTGCTGGACTTACATAGCCCAATGCAGAGTGCCTACGAACCCTATTGTAGAAAATCTCAATGTATTCAAACACCTCAGATTTTGCTTGCTCTTCGCTTTCGAATGTTCCGGCATAGACCAGCTCGACTTTTAGCCTGCTAAAGAATGATTCCATTGCCGCATTATCCCAACAGTTAGCCTGGCGACTCATACTCGGCTTGCACTTGCTTTCGGACAAGAGATCCTGGTATTTCTGCGATCGATATTGCACACCCCTGTCAGAGTGAACTAGCAGTCCAGGCTTTATTGGTCGTCGCTCTAGGGCCATTTTCAATGCTCGACGTGTCAATTCATCGGTCATCTGCGAGTCGAATGCCCAACCTACAATACGTCGAGAGTACAGATCCATAACTACCGCGAGGTATAGCCACCTATCCAGAACCCAGATATACGTAATGTCACTGGTCCAGCGGCAATTTGGTCGATCCACATCAAAGCAACGCTTAAGTAAGTTGGCGGAGACGTTAATGCTCCCCTCCACGGGCTGACTATATCGAAAGCCTTTGCCGTTTCTCGCTTTAATATGTTCCTGTTGCATAAGCTTAGCGACGTAGTTCCGCGAGCATGGCTCACCTAACCCTTGAAGCTCGCAAGCAATTCTAGGCGCGCCATAACGACCTTTAAACTCAGCAAACGTCTCTCGGATTTTCTCGATTGTTCGTATCTCTCTAATCGTGCGAGCAGATGGCAATCGCCCCCGCCATCGATAATAACCCGATCTTGAGACTTCTAAACACCGACACATCAAGCTAACCGGGAATGACCCTACATGCTCTTGTATCAATGCGTACTTTACTCTTGGTGGTTCGCAAAGTACGCAGCTGCCTTTTTTAGAAACTCAACCTCCTGACGAGCTTCATGCAGCTCCTTCTTGAGTTTGCGAACTTCAGCGCTTTCCTGTTTGGAATAGTCGACACCGTCTAAACTATTGAACTGCTTATCAGACAGTCGATTAAATTGACGACGCCAGTTGTAGATCTGCTGTGCGCTGACGCCTAGCTCTCGCGCCACAGAAGCCGTTGTTGCTCCAGGCTTTTCCGCTCTCTTAACTGCTTCTCTGCGGAACTCCTCCGTATACGCCTGAGTTCTTTTCTTACCCATGATACACCTCCGTGTTAGGCCTAAACCTAACTATACAGGGTGTCTACTAAACGTGGGTAAGTCTTAAACCTAACGTCTTTAGCATGCGAGCGCTTTTTGTGGAGCCGAAAGGCGGAACGAAAAGTGGGTCGCGTGCCTGAGCTGGTTAAATGCTTTTACCATAACGTTTTTTAACATAGTAAAACACATTAGATGATAACCAAACCAGTATGAGTTGAATAAACATTTCACAATAGGTTAAGTCATACGAGGCCTCACCATCCACGTGGATAAACCAATGTAAGAAAGGAATGGGACCAACAAAGCCTTGGTAAAACCAAAGCCTCCACCAAACGATAGAAGCAACAAACAAGCCCAATAAGATCAGCAATTGTATTCCTGTAGTCTTGTTTCCTTTCTTCATTTAATTCCCTGTATTTAACGAAAATAGATATGCGGAACCGTTAAGAAAGTTGGCAGTGCCTTTGTGCAAGCAAAGGGAATGACAACTTTTAGGTTTCCGCATAATCGGGTTGTTATTTGTTGCTCGTGGCACTGTGTACAAATCCACTACAAATATCTTTCTTTTATTGTCTACCACGATTCCAGGGCTGTCCCATATAAATCAGTCTAAATGGTGGCTGTAATTATCTTGTCCAAGGTTTCATTATCCCAGCCAGCCTTTTTCCGAAGCCTTTTAATGCTCATGTCTTTTTTAAAGCTGGGCTTTGCCGCTTGCAACTGATTGAGTGCCGAATGCCTCAAGATCGCCATGTTTTCTGGTGCATTTCCTGATCTGAAGCGACTATCATCCTCACGAAAAACCACATCTAAAATCCAGTGTAACGAGTTTTCAACACCCCAGTGAGAGCGAATAATATGATTAAGTTCTGCTGAGCACGGCTCTAAACTACTGATATAGTAGCGCGTTTCGCAACTAGTTCGCCCATCTACAGTTCGCTTCGCCTGGACTGCGATAACACTTCTTAGACCGTGCCATTGCTCTTTACCTCCGAGCCAATCAATACTGTTAGTAGAGAGACATTTTCTGGATTCTATTCGGCCTCGGCTCACCTCTTCCACACAATCAGTATCGACATCCTTGTGGTACTGCATATCGAACAAATTATTAAAATGCGTGGTAATTTGCTGGTGCAGTTTGTCCTGATTGCCCTTCACAGCAATCACATAATCGCCGCCTCGTTCGATAATTTTCTGGGTGATCGTTTTCTGGCAGCCCATGGCGTCAAGCGTAATAATCGCACCATTAAGATCAAGAACCTCCAGTAACTTCGGTATGGCCGTAATCTCATTCGACTTTTCTTCTACTTTTTGCTGAGCAAGGACAAGTCGCGCCTCGGACGCAAAAGCACTCACCATATGTATAGGAGATCGCTTGCTGGCCTGATCGAAGCTGCGCCTTAGCGCCTTGCCATCGATCGCAATTACGTTACCGAGTTCTTGCTGAATACCTTGGACCCACTGCAGAAAGCAGCGCTTAAATTGTTCGGGGTCTAAGCTTGAAATAACACGGCTAAAAGTGTTTTTTGAGGGTATTCCGCTATTTAGCGGGGTGAATCGTTTTAGGTAATCTATTTTAGATTCTGCGAAATCGACAAAATCTCTACAGCTTTCAGCACCACAAATAACACCGCAAAACATGATAAGTAAAATATCGGGCAGGGCGTGCAGCTTGTGCCGATCAACTCGAGGATCTTCCATGTCGTCAAAGTGATGTAAAAGGCTTACGCTATCCATTTTGTCTGAAAAACACTCTATTTATCAAAAAAGATAGCTATTCTAGGTCTATTTTGTTCGTTTTTACACCGATTTATATGGGACAGCCCTGACCACGATTCGGAGAGAGAAACTAGCAGCACTAGGTTCGCGGCCTTGCTTCGAAGCGGCTGCGCCGTCCGCATTAACTTCGTTATGCGAGCGTCGCTGAAGCTTCGAAGCTTACATGAAGGTCGAACCGTTGGCTATGGGCTTTCCCGCCAATACTGTTTTTTTATACAGCAACCTAATAATTACCTGCTATTCTTTATTGAACCCCCGCAAAACTGGAGCGAGCGACCAATAACGCTTAGATAACCTGCACTGCAGGCGGTAAAAAAAATGACCTGGCATTGAATTTAGGCCGAACTAAAGAGGCCCATTCCTGCAGTGTCTGGTTCATCGCCATGTTGTACATTCCCGCCGGCACTATCTTGCCGAGCCGCCCCCTTTATAAAGGAAATTCCTTTTTTCGCCTTAGACCACACTCTGCCAGTCAACTTTGTAGATTCATGGCACTGCCCACACTCTACCACCAGATCTTGGATTTGCAATCCAGCTGGGAGTCGTTGATCTTTCATTAAACCCACTTGATTACTACATAGATCGTGCTTTTTCTTATTACACCCAGCATATAATCCATAACTCCGTACCATGTGTTTTCCTATTGGAGGTATGTGCTGCAAGACACGTCTTAAGAACTCTTCAGGCTTTAACCTTAGTCGCTTGCGTCGCTGGTCACGGTGATCAAAATAACGAAATTCCAACCCCTTATGATCCACGTTTAATATCTGCTTTGGCTTCAGCGGGCCACCTTTGATATATCGTGAAAAATACAGAAGCACTCCTTGTCCATGCTCATATCGATCCTGAATACGAACTGACCATTCTTTGCGATAGCAAGCTTTAAAGAGAATATCAAACTGGCCAATGGGCCAACTGGGAGGGAGCTTGATTAACCCAGCACGATACTGCTCTAGTAACAGCGCTTGAAACTTCCCCCTATAAAGACTCTTAACCACTCGAACAGGTAATAAATACTCACCTGTTTCTTTCCACTTTTCCCTTAAGGTCAAACCACCAGCGGTTATCAAGCAGTGTATATGAGGGTGTAAAGTTAACTGTCTTCCCCAAGTATGCAGAGCCATAAGCATCCCGGGAGTTACTCCGTGATAGTCTTTACTCGCCATTAATTCAAACAGGGTTTCTTTGCTCGACAAAAAGAGTATATCTGTAAGCTTCTCTTCGTTGTATTGCCATAACGGCAGATACTCATGAGGTATAGTAAAGACCACATGAAAATGTTCTGTATCAAATAATTTACGACGCTGCTGATCAACCCACTGGAGCTGTTTTCTGCCTGAGCAGAGGGGGCAACTTCTATGCCTACAAGAATGATGCTGTTCTGTGACATGGTTGTGCTTACAACGATAATAACTGCTTCCCATCGATTTTGTACGGCATTCTTGTATCGAGGAGATAGCCTTTAAATTTTTTAGTGGCTGCGCAGTTTTAGATAAATAACCACTGTACGCAGAAAATATATTTTGCAATACCCGGTTATGCATTTTCTAAAATGCCTCTTATAATTTAAAAGTAGCACCACTCCCTCGCAGCGGGTTTGTACAACGTCCGCCGCACAGGCGAGCAACTTGTTGCGAGTCCAGCGCACGTAGTGCGCGATTGTGCCGGCACTTGTTAAATTTTTCACGGAACAAGCTCAACTACCTCACCGACTTTAAATTTACTTTTGTCATTACCATTTACAAGGTAAAAACAAAACACATCCAAATCTGGACTGCCATCATTTTTTAAAGCCCTAGGTTGTGTCACCGATTTCTTTATTGGGCACCCAGCTAATGCGGGATTATCTCCGAGTTCAAATTTGGTGTCATCGAGCACACGGACGAATATGCCAACTGGCTTTCTTTCTAGTATGTGCTCTATCTTTACTTTTTGACTCATGATCTTATGAAATTTAACGCTTAGATAACCTGCACTGCAGGCGGTAAAAAAAATGACCTGGCATTGAATTTAGGCCGAACTAAAGAGGCCCATTCCTGCAGTGTCTGGTTCATCGCCATGTTGTACATTCCCGCCGGCACTATCTTGCCGAGCCGCCCCCTTTATAAAGGAAATTCCTTTTTTCGCCTTAGACCACACTCTGCCAGTCAACTTTGTAGATTCATGGCACTGCCCACACTCTACCACCAGATCTTGGATTTGCAATCCAGCTGGGAGTCGTTGATCTTTCATTAAACCCACTTGATTACTACATAGATCGTGCTTTTTCTTATTACACCCAGCATATAATCCATAACTCCGTACCATGTGTTTTCCTATTGGAGGTATGTGCTGCAAGACACGTCTTAAGAACTCTTCAGGCTTTAACCTTAGTCGCTTGCGTCGCTGGTCACGGTGATCAAAATAACGAAATTCCAACCCCTTATGATCCACGTTTAATATCTGCTTTGGCTTCAGCGGGCCACCTTTGATATATCGTGAAAAATACAGAAGCACTCCTTGTCCATGCTCATATCGATCCTGAATACGAACTGACCATTCTTTGCGATAGCAAGCTTTAAAGAGAATATCAAACTGGCCAATGGGCCAACTGGGAGGGAGCTTGATTAACCCAGCACGATACTGCTCTAGTAACAGCGCTTGAAACTTCCCCCTATAAAGACTCTTAACCACTCGAACAGGTAATAAATACTCACCTGTTTCTTTCCACTTTTCCCTTAAGGTCAAACCACCAGCGGTTATCAAGCAGTGTATATGAGGGTGTAAAGTTAACTGTCTTCCCCAAGTATGCAGAGCCATAAGCATCCCGGGAGTTACTCCGTGATAGTCTTTACTCGCCATTAATTCAAACAGGGTTTCTTTGCTCGACAAAAAGAGTATATCTGTAAGCTTCTCTTCGTTGTATTGCCATAACGGCAGATACTCATGAGGTATAGTAAAGACCACATGAAAATGTTCTGTATCAAATAATTTACGACGCTGCTGATCAACCCACTGGAGCTGTTTTCTGCCTGAGCAGAGGGGGCAACTTCTATGCCTACAAGAATGATGCTGTTCTGTGACATGGTTGTGCTTACAACGATAATAACTGCTTCCCATCGATTTTGTACGGCATTCTTGTATCGAGGAGATAGCCTTTAAATTTTTTAGTGGCTGCGCAGTTTTAGATAAATAACCACTGTACGCAGAAAATATATTTTGCAATACCCGGTTATGCATTTTCTAAAATGCCTCTTATAATTTAAAAGTAGCACCACTCCCGCGCAGCGGGTTTGTACAACAGTTATATAGTAATCATTCTGATCACTATTATCCTGATTACTATCCTGGAATCAATCTAGCGAAAAAATACTCAAAATCCAAGGAGAATCAGCAAGTTATCCAACTTTCAGAACCACTGTTCCAAATGTAAAAACGATCACTTTGCCTACTATCCCCATTTTATACGATCTCTCTAACCTATTGTAATACATCAGGTTTTCAATCATTTTTGCCTCTAGCCAAAAATAACAGTCAAACTGATCGAAAATCCTGCTGACTCCCAGCCAAATGTTCAGTAAACTGTTAATCCATACAGTATTGAGACTGTGGAGATGGACGACATCCCTATTCCGCTTCCCAAGCGGCCATCCCGCTTTATGGACCGCTTTAGGGCTTTTATACGGTCTCGCTATTTGGCATACAAAACAGAAAAGACATACTGCTTTTGGGTGAAGGACTTTATACGCTTTCATGGGATGCAACATCCGCAGGACCTTGGAAAGTCTGAAATAGATCAGTGGTTAAGTCACCTTGCCGCTAATCGCAATGTATCAGCAAACACTCAGAGAACGGCTTTGAATGCGGTTGTCTTTCTCTATAAGCAGTTTCTGGATATTGAGTTAGGGCAACTACAGTTCGAACAAAGCCATCGGCCTAAGCGATTGCCTGTTACCTTTAGCCATGAAGAGGCAACTTCAGTATTAGAGTACCTTAGTGGCCCATATAAGCTTGCCGCTTCATTAATGTATGGCTCAGGCCTTAGAGTTATGGAAGCTGTGCGGCTCAGGGTGCAGGACATTGATTTTAGTGATCAATGCTTGATAGTACGGGAATCCAAGGGGGAGAAGTGGCGAAGAACACTGCTGCCTCGGTCTCTGATTAAGCCCCTCAAGGTGCAGATTGCACATGCGCTCTCTCTACATCAGCAGGATTTGGCAGAAGGCTATGGGTATGTCTATTTACCTTTCGCACTGTCAAAAAAGTACCCACACGCGGCTACAAGTGCCGCTTGGCAATATGTGTTCCCTGCTCGATTTCGATCGCAAGACCCTCGCAGCGATATGATGCGACGGCACCATATTGGTGAGCAACAAGTAAGACGGGCGGTTTCCAAGGCCGTTTCAGCCCTCAATATCCGTAAGAAGGCGAGTTGCCACACATTTCGCCACTCTTTTGCTACCAACCTCTTACGTGCTGGTACTGATATACGCAATATTCAGGAGCTGCTTGGCCACAGCGATATCAGTACAACCATGATTTACACCGATGTTATAGGCGTACATGAGCGCGGTGTTACCAGCCCTCTTGACTGATTTCGGTCCCCCGGCAGCTATGTCTTTGGGTGGTAGCTGGCTTTGGGCCAAGCCTTGTTGATTTCATCTGCCTGAAGCTCAGCATTAAAGTGTTCCCAGGTAATGCCATTAATGTCAGTTTCTGCGGTAAATGTATCGGCACCATCCGATTCCCACCCTAGATGCCTTAGCGTGCCGCTTTCACAATTTGGATCATGGCGAATCGATAAGTTAACAGTGGCAGTTCGCCATAAAGCATATTCATTGGGCACATGCACGCAGGGAGCAGTATTTAATCTTCTACTGTAGTCGGCAACTGACTCTTCTATCTGATTAGTCGACAGTGCGATATGAATTTTATCCATGGGCCCTACCTTTATTGATACTTGTGTTGGTATCTACATTTTTAGTTACTACCACTCGCTCCAGCTTCCAGCTGCTCCTGTACCTTATCCAAATTAAAAGACCCAGGTACCTGGCTGGGTGGATATTCTTTCATAGTTTGCAAAAATTTTGATGCGAGTTGCTGCATGGGAACCAGGACAAAAGCCCTGTCTATAAACCAGTCGTTATAGGTATTCGAGTTGTGTTGGGCTTTTTCAAAAGGATCTTGCCTCAAATTGAACAATAGTGGCACTCGTAATTCAGTAAAGGGCTCTCGCCAGACTTCAAAACCCCGCCCGCGATTTTCCAGGAAAATAGCCTTCCAGGGTTCGTAGCGCATAGCTACAATTTGGCCGTCATCATTTACGTAGATAAATTCTTTTCTTGGTGAAAGTTTTGCTTTGCCGGTGAAGTAATCCATCATGTTGTAGCCATCAACATAATTTCTGTACTCGCGCCCATTGAGCTCGACCCCTTCCTTGAGCTGTTCCTTGATATTCGGGTTCCCCCCGGCCGCAGCGAGAGTCGGCAGCCAGTCTTCATGGGAGACAATACCTGTCAAAGTAGTACCCGCTGGAAATTTACCTGGCCAGCGTACAAAGGCTGGCACCCTATAAGCTCCTTCCCAATTGGAATTTTTCTCACTCCGAAATGGCGTAGTTGCAGCATCTGGCCAGGTATTGAAGTGGGGGCCGTTGTCTGTGGAATAAAACACGATGGTATTGTCGGTGATATCCAGGCGATCGAGCACACTTAGCAGCTTTCCTACCAGGATGTCATGCTCAACCATGCCATCCATATACTCATTGCTGTTGGGGCCCGCAAGGTTTGTGTGCTCTTCTCTAACATGGGTGCGAAAATGCATCCGGGTTGCGTTCCACCAGACAAAGAATGGGGTCTTAGCCGCGTGTGCGCGTTCGATAAAGTCGATAGCAGCTGCAAGGGTTTCATCATCGATCGTTTCCATCCGCTTCTTGGTGAGAGGGCCGGTATCTTCGATTGGTCCGCCGGCCTTGGCCTTGATCACTCCTCTGGGGCCAAACTTCTTGCGGAATTCAGGGTCTTTGGGATAGTCCCGGTTCTCCGGCTCTTCCTCCGCATTCAGGTGATAGAGGTTGCCAAAGAATTCGTCAAAGCCATGGTTGATGGGCAGGTGTTCGTCCCTATCCCCTTGGTGGTTTTTACCAAACTGGCCGGTGGCATAACCCAGGCTTTTCATTACTGTGGCGATAGTGGCATCACTCTTCTGCCAACCCTCTTTGGCACCTGGAAGCCCCACCTTAGTCATGCCGGTGCGCACTGGGACATTACCCGCTAAAAACGCCGCGCGGCCTGCTGTGCACGATTGCTGGCCGTAGTAGTCGGTAAAAGAAAGGCCTTCTACCGCCAGCCGGTCAATATTGGGCGTGGTGTAGCCCATCATACCGCGACTGTTGAAGCTGATATTCCAGATCCCAATATCATCTCCCCAGATCACCAAAATATTGGGTTTGGTCTGCGCGAATAGGCTACCAGGGGAAAGGAATACAGCAGCCAGTACAACCAAAAGGAACTGTCGGAGACGGGATCGGGAGATCAGGAGCATTACACACCTCGATATTGGCAGGCTCAATACACCGCTTTAAGACTAGTCCCGGTAGGCGGGAACTTGAGGAATCACCGGCCCCAGGCTTGACTGATCCTTCGCTTCTGGCGGAAACACCGTCCGCCAGTCCTTCGCCATATCTACCACCAACCAGCCATTTGCCTTAGCGGCTTGTAACGCTTTGTCCAGGCGCCCCACTGAGGAGTTCTTATCGTATGCCCATTCTCTTTTGGCATCGGTATGATGAATCAGCATGGCAAAACGCGGCCCCTTAGCGGCGGTGGTCCATTCCAGCATTTGTAAACCACCATCGGAATTGCCTGCGGCAAAAACTGGCCTCCGGCCAATCACGTCATTGATTGCGATAGGCTTCCCCTGTTTATCGGTGAGGAAGGCCAGTTCATCTAATTTCACGATATAGGGATGCCCACCCCCATTTTCATAGCGCGACTTTAGGCGACTGCCGATAACCTGCTCTGGGGGGATTCCATATAACTCCTGGGAAAACACTCGAATAAAGTCAGTGCCGCCCCCCGAAACGATGTAGGTTTTAAAACCATTTGCTCTTAAGTAGTCCAGCAACTCCAGCATGGGCTGGAACACCATCGCACTGTAGTGCTTGCCAGTTTCCGGGTTCTTAGCGCTCTTGAGCCATTGGGCAACAGAGTGCTGGAAGGCATCCGTACTCAATCCCGCATGAGTCGCAGTAAGCATTACTTCCAAACCTTCCCTGCCTTGCCCCAACAGGTTTGATAAATTGCCCTTTAGAATCGAAGCGAAGGGCTCTTGCGTTTTCCACTCTGGGTGTTGGGGCGCTAGCCTATTAACCTCATCAGCGGCATAGAGAAGCTGGAAGTACACGGGCTTCTCAGACCAGAGGGTGCCATCATTATCAAATACCGCGATACGTTCACCGACAGGTATAAAGTCGACGCTGTCCTTACGGGTAACCTTGTCAACAAAGGCCATAATTTGGGCTTTAACGCCATCTTGCCAGGATGGCAAGGGAGAACTGAGTGCCGGTAAGCTGATTGCCAAAACCAGCAGCAGACACCCTCGGCTCAGGGCAACCCTAAATTTCCAATCCAGCATTCTGGCCCTCTCACAAAATGACATTTACGGCACATGAACTAATCTTTTGGCCTAGGGGGCCTCTGAATAACTCCCTAAGATAAGAACTCATCACAATAAAAAAACCGTGATAAATATAGCTGGCACTAGCCTCCTCAAAATCAGCCTTATCTGTTTCGTACTGGTGGCCTGTAGTGACGAAGAGCCGGTTGATACCCAACCTCTCAAGCGCCAGGATGAAGCAATCAGCTCAGAAGCCACTTTCGTGGGCTCCGCGCAATGCGCCCTATGCCACAAAGAAGAGGCCAGTGCCTGGCAAGGTTCCCACCACCAGCTGGCAATGCAGGCCGCCAATAGCGACAGCGTTCTAGGTGATTTCTCCGGGGTGGCATTTGAATATCAGGGGCAGAAATCTCACTTCTATCAAAAGAAAGGGCGCTATTACGTACGCACTGATGGGCCCAGTGGAGACCTCCAGGACTATCCCCTTGCCTATACATTTGGTGTCCACCCTTTACAGCAATACTTGATTGATTTGGGAGGCGGACGTCTTCAGGCACTGAGTATCGCTTGGGATAGCCGGGACAAATCTGTCGGTGGCCAGCGCTGGTTCCATCTCTATCCCGATCAAGAGATAGATCATCAACACCCCCTGCACTGGACCGGCATAAACCAGAATTGGAACTTTATGTGTTCCGACTGCCATTCCACCAATCTGCAAAAGGCCTATAACCTACAAACCGATAGCTACCAGACATCCTGGTCAGAGATCAGTGTCGGTTGCGAATCCTGTCATGGCCCGGGATCGAGACACCTTCAGTGGGCAAAAACACAGAATGAGACATTGCAGAATAAAGGGCTTGCCCCCCATCTTATTGACCCAACCCAACAGATTCGGGAAATGGATTTGCAAACGGGGATTGCCAAGCTTGCGCCATCGGCAGCCATCCAGCGTGAAATAATAACTTGCGCCCAGTGCCATTCTCGGCGGAGTACCCATTTACCGGGAGCGAAGGCTAACAGCGAATTACTGGATCATTTCAACCTCACCCTTCTGCAAGAGCCTCTCTACCACGCAGATGGCCAGGCCGATGGCGAGGTATTCGTGTACGGCTCTTTTCTGCAAAGCAAAATGTACGCAGCAGGTGTTACCTGTGGCCACTGTCATAACCCCCACAGCCTACAACTGAGAGCAGCTGGTGATGCAGTTTGTGCCCAGTGCCATATGCCGGAGCGGTTTGCCCGTACTGATCACCATCTGCACCCAACTCAAAGCCCCGGGGCCCGCTGCACAAACTGCCATATGCCGAAGAAAAATTTTATGCAGGTGGATGGACGCCGGGATCACAGTTTCCGCATTCCTCGGCCTGACCTTTCCGAGGTGCTGGGCACCCCCAATACTTGCAACAGCTGCCATCAAGATAAATCGAGTCAGTGGGCGGCGAAGATATTGGAAGACAAATACGGCTCACCTCCCCCTCACTACGGGCAGACATTGCACGCAGCTATGCGCGGGGATAGCGAGGCCGATAAGATGTTAATGAACCTTATTCAGGACGACAGTCAACCGGAGATTGTTCGGGCCAGCGCAATCCGTTTGTTACCGCGCTACCTGACGATAAATTCCGCTCAGTTACTCCAACAAATTGCCCAGAGCGAAGAACCATTATTAAACCTGGCCCTTGCGCAGTCTCTGGATGAACTACCGGAGCAATTACGACTGATGATCGGTGTACCGCTGCTTTTCAGTAAAATGGCCGTGACCAGGTCGCTGGCTGCCAATGGCGTTACCGATGCTCAGATCGGGACTATGCCCGCGCAAGTACATCAGCAATACTCAAAGGCCCTTAAAACCTATACCACCTCAGAATTATTCAACAGCGACCGACCGGAATCCCTGGTAAACCTGGGCAACCTCCATTTCCAGAGAGGAAATACGCAACAAGCGGAAGCCTTCTATCGCCGAGCAATAACCAAGGCCTCCTACTACACACCCGCCTATATCAACTTGGCCGACCTTTACCGGGCAAGTGGACGTGAAACCGATGCGGAATTATTACTCAGAGGGGCACTTTCGAAGAGTGAGGATATCGCCGTAATCCAGCATGCCTTAGGACTTTCCCTGGTTCGTCAGAACCGCCACCAGGAGGCAATGGGTTTTCTAAAGGCGGCGGCTGAGCATGAGCAAACCCAGAGCCGGTATCTTTACGTATACGCCATAGCCGTTCACTCAGAAGGCAACAGCGAACTCGCCCTGGATATTCTAGAAGACGGCTATCACCAGTTTCCGCAGGACCTAGATATTTTGCGGGCATTAATTTCTATTAGCAGGGAATCCGGCAAGCGGGAAATCGCACAAAAATATGAAGCACTTTTAGCCAGCAAGCGCTAAAAATCATAATAGAGACTTAACCTAAGAAGCCTTTCAGTAGGCAGCAGACCAAATTCACAGGACTCACAACCCCGGAAAAACTGGGCTTGCAGTCGAGTACTAAAATGCTCAGTCCAGTTCTGAATCAATTCCAGGTTGTGGTACTGACTCTTGTCATCCAGGTTGTATTGCACACTCTGGCGATATTGAAACTTCTTATCCAGCCGGGTGTTACCCCACATCAAGAACAAATACTCCTGCCGTAGTTGTCCGGTAGATAAAAGGTTAAAACTGTCAGACAGAAAAGAAATCGCCTCATAAATCTGCGCGCTGTTCAATCCGTTCTTTGCACTATCTACCTGCGTTTGAACCAAACCCCACTCGTCATCATCGAATCCATGCTGGTTATACAGATACTCCGCAGTAACATCCCATCCCTGGTTGAAGCTGAGCTGAGTACCAAGTACCAGCTTCAAATAACCATCGTCCTCTGCTGGAAAATAGGAAAGTTCGCCCGGCTGCGGTAACTCCCGCTGATGTTCCCAAGCCCCCTCCAACCTGAGTGTGGCACTGTCTCCAGCCAAAGTACTCAACCCGAAAGCGACATTGGTTGCCTCCCCCTCTATCTGATGTAGTACCAAGCGGGTATCCAAGTCACCTTCACGATTCACCACGAGTGCGTACTGAAACTCATGGTCATTTACGCTAGTGTCAAAGTGACCATCCAGATCGTCCTCAACCTGAGCCATATAAATGCCGGTGTTCCAGCGACCATAGCGGAAATCGAGATGGGCCATATCCCAGCCCAGTTGCTGGGTAAGCTCATCGGCATCCAGATTGGGGCGGTCAAAAGTGGCTTTTAATAGATTTGCTGGAGACCAGTTGTAACCGTTGCTCCACTGAGGTTTTATCCGACCGACGTTAATACCAAACCTTCGGTTGTCAGTGTAAGAAGAGAAATACCCCTCTAGCAGATGGGATTCTGTCTCTTTTTCAGATGTTCCAGCCTCATTAGACCGATAGTGCTCTATCGCCGCAAACCGCGAGTAAACTGAGAAGTGTGCTCCCAGGGAAAACTGGCCACTGAGATCCAGAGCAAGTAAAGACTCTTGTTCATCAAAGACAAACAGACCCGGATCGAAATAGGGATCATCCCTAACTTCATTCTGCTGGTGATACCCGAGTAGCGAAGCATCAACATCCCAAACAACTCGAGAAACCCCTTCCTCAGTGCTCACTTCATCGAAAAGTTCCGAGTTGGTCTCGAAAGGATCTTGATAGCCTTCGGCACCGGCAACTTTTTCAGCAAAAGCGAGAGGAAGGAGTATAAATGGGAGAATTGTCCTGATTCTGATAACCATTACCGACTCACCTCAATTCAGCCTGCCAAGGGAGCCTTTTTGGAAAATTGCCGGGTCCAGGCTCTCAAGACGATAGTCATCGAATTTCATCCAGGTATAACTCTCGTCAATGAGTGCATCCACCAAGAGTAATTTATGCAGTTTCAGCTCGCCTTCAAACTGCTTGAACTCTTTATAGTGCGCTGTTTTAAGGAGGCGCCCGGATCGGGTATAAAACTCCCCCTTTAAAGGCAGGTTTCCCTCAGCCTGTGCCATCCAAATTTTTACTTTGTCATAGGCAACTCCAGAGGATTTTGCCGATAAATACAGCACCCAGTAATCTTCCCCATCAACAGTTTCCTGCCCTTGCAGCTCTGCCGTGTAATCCCGGGAAAAATTTGCCCCCACTACATCACCGTTACTGGTCTCGCCTATTAATCGCTGTGAGGGCGCAATCCGGATAACCCTGCGCGTACCGGGAATATAGAGCCACATATTGGCGCTCTCTTTTAGCATTGCCCTGCCCTTTTCCCGGGCGGGCGCCAAAAATTGGATCAGTGATTGCTCATTAAATACTTTGACACTGAGCTTATTGGTGCGGGGCTCCTTGTCCTTTTTATAGCTGATATTGGTGATATCAAAGCTAAAACCCTGATTCCTGAACCCGCGAAAGTCATCCAGCTTATTAACCAGTGACTCAGCCGAAACCGATGCATAACTTGAGTAGCTAAACAACAAGCAGGCTATCGCCAACACCCACCCATAAAAAGAATTCAACTTATACATAGAAGACCCAAATCAAGTAAACCTAAGTGCTTTTACTACCGGCAGCCGGGATGCTTTTATCGCTGGATAAAGGCTGGAAACAAGTGAAATACAAAAACCCAACAGGAATGTTTTCAATAAGATATCCGGCACGACAAACACACGGATAGGATAATCCTGGGTACTGCCCGGTGGCCGAGGCATCATCCATTCGGCATAGGTAATTCCCTTGGCTGCCAGTGCACCAATCAGTAGCCCCAGCAAACTTCCGATCAAACCGAGAAATACCGACTCTAGTAAAATCAGGTTTACAACCTGCCGGGGAGTACCGCCCATGGCTCGGATAGTACCCAGCTCACGGGTGCGCTCCATTACTGCCATCAACATGGTATTGGAAATACTCAACGCGACGATTACCAACACAATTACGGTAATAAAACCAAAAACTCCGTTAAACAGGCCAACAACCTGATGATAGTAACCCGCCAGTTCTTCCCAGCTTTTTATTTCTAGGTTCAAATTGTTCTGCTCAAAGACACTGGCCAGAGTCGCAATTGAGGTAGATGTAAGTTCGGTCTCCTCCAGTAAAACCACTAGCCGTGTAATATCTGACGTATAGAGCAGTTCCTGGGCCAGAGGCAAATTCACCCTGAGCAAGCGATCATCCAGTTCCTTAACACCGGTTGTGATTACCCCCATCACCTGTACATCGACAGCATTGATTGCCCCATCCTGGGTGCTTGCCAACAGGGTCAAGTAGTCCCCAATCTGAACATCCAGAGCATTGAACAAGCCTTCTCCAAGGTGTGCAGCAGAAATATCCTCTGGAAATAGATCGTCTCCCTGAACAATCTGAATTGCAGAGGAAAGCATCACTTCTTTCTCCGCATCGATACCAATTCCAGTGATGGCTATCGATTGCTTGCCATCACTAAGCAGGCCATTGAAATTAAGGCGAGGCGCTACCACCAACGTATCGGTTTCGTTTTCTACCAGCTCGGAAATCTTTTGTAGATCCCCATCAGCAATCAGGTATTTTTCCGGTTCCGCTTTGCCAAACTGGTTGTAGCCTTTGGCATAGATTTGTATATGACCAAGCTGCGAGCGGATCATACTCTCCCGCATCCCCTCATACATCGACTGTACAAAACCGCCAAAAATAATCAGGCTGGTACAACCGAAAACGATCGCAGCCAAGGTAATCAGGCTGCGGCGCCCGTTACGCATAATATTCAGCAGTGCAACTTTCCAACCCAAGCCCATGACTAAATACTCCGAAGCGCCAGCTTGGCTTTAGCGGACCAGTCGGTATCCGACTCGGCCACCTTTCCCCAAAGAACCCGGGCATCATCGGGCTGTTTATTGCGCTCGTAAGCCTGGGCAAGGTAGAACTCTACAAAGCCAAGAAATTCTTTACCGAACCGATAGCCCACCTGTTCCCTCACCAGCTCCAGGTCTTCAACAGCGTAGCGCGCTCTTTTTAGAAAGGCCGGCATATTGGCACAGCTGATTCCCCGCTGAAGGCGGGCGCCCAGATTGAATGGAGATTGTTTAACAGCCCGATCCATCATGCGATTGCCTCGTCTGGAGAACAGCGATAGTTTTGCCAATCGATCAAGGTAGAAGCTGGATTTAAAGGAAGTTGTCGATCCCAATGCAGCATTGAGTTCGGGGTCATCCGGGAGACTCTCCACCAGTGACTGCATCAGAGCCTCTAACTCCTCAACATCCTGCAACTCTGCATCTTCCATCGACGTAAGGCGCGCAAGCTGAGCCAAGTAGGCCTGCTTTCTCTGCTCACTGGTCGTTTCTCCATTGACAGCAGCAAACAGCGCTTCCCTTTCGCTATTGGTGAATGGAATCGGAGTTGGATAGACGAAGTCTTCAGCCAAAGCTGGTGCAGAAATTAAGAATACAACTGAAATAGCCAAAGCCGCTCTAGTTAGCGGGCCCCTAGCCAGCAACATTTTCATGATTGCTGTCATGCAATAGCCTCCTGAACAATACCTTGAGGCGAAGCTGTATCCTCTACCAAATGACCATCTCGTACCGTGATAACACGGGATGCCAAGCTGGTTACATAATCATCATGGGTGGCTACGATAAAAGTGACACCCTGCTCCCGGTTGAGCTGCTTCATAAGGCTCATAATGCTCTCCGACGTGCGCGAATCCAGATTGGCTGTGGGTTCGTCCGCAAGCACCAGATCCGGCTTACTGACAATTGCCCTGGCAATCGCCACTCGCTGCATCTGCCCCCCCGAAAGCTGGGTAGGACGCTGATTAACCAACTTGGCAAGCCCTACTGCTTCCAGAGCGTCTAACGCTAGTTGCCTGGCATTGTTAGCCCCCCGCAGTGTCAGCGGGTACATCACATTCTCAAGTGCTGTAAGCACGGGAATCAGGTTAAAAGACTGGAAAACAATCCCAATATGACGACCTCGGAACAGGGAGCGCTGATGCTCTCCCAAACTCCCAAGATTAACGCCATCAATATGAACTGATCCGGAATCACACTGATCCAATGCGGATAGAAGATTCAATAATGTGCTCTTACCACTACCGCTGGGCCCTTTTACAGCCAGAAACTCACCTCGATCGATAGCAAGATCTATATCCCGCAAGGCGTCGACCCAGAGATCGCCCAATCGATAGCGCTTTGAAACACGCTTAAGCTCAACCAACATTAACTTTTACCCAGGGTGACTGCCATTTGCCCCAGTTGCTCACAAGAGGTTTGCATCGTGGCAGGACAAGGAGCCATTGCTATTGCTTTTTGGTAGTAATCCCTGGCCACTGCCAAATCCTCAGTGCCCTCTCCAGCTTTCACCCAGTAGGCATTAGCCAAAGACAAATACACCACCTGCTGCATAGCAGCCGGCAATAGATCGGGCTCTGAATCCATCAGATTCTTAAACCAGGCTTCATCTTCGAACACCCGCTCAAAGTGGCCGCTTACTTCTCCTACATAAGAAAAAGTAATCAGCCGTATCAAGCGCACATTAAAGTCTGAATCGGCACTGAGACCCGCCTGATCCACCTCATCCATCGCATGGCGTAGACGGTAGAGCTTGTAAAGACCCATCGCAGGATCAAACATTGCACCTGCGCGCTTGCCCTCATTAGAGTAATACGCTGCACGTATCAACATGTCGTCTGGACGCTGTTGATACGCGGCTTCCAGCAAGTGTGCAGCCTTTTCAAGCTCGTTATGGTGACTAAATAACTGCCCAAGCTCCAACATCAAGTCGGGGTCTGTACTATTTTCACCAATCTCCTGCTGGAGAAACTCCACCTGCTCCATCTCGCCTTCTGAATAGGCAATCTTGCCAAACTCGATGGGAGCAGCACCTGAAAACCAGGCAACAACATTTCCAATAAAAAAACTACTGATAAGAATGGTAAGTACTTTTTTAAACATTGACTGCTCCCGAAGTACGCTAGACTTCTTCCGAGTTTTCAAGTAGTTGACCATCCATTTCCCTTAGGGTGGTATGTTCGTCGAAAACAAGATTTTCAGGGCTCATCACCCCCGGGTATAACTGCTCGCAAATTAGAATCACCTCGACAATATTCAGGGAATCCACCCCGAGTTCTGCAATGGGTGTATCTGCATCGACAGCATCAACATTCAGCATAAGAGCTATTTGCTCACATAGCTCTTGTACATTGCTTTCTACAACTGCTGTAGACATATTTACTCTCCGGTAACATTTCCTATTTTTAAGTTATTAAATCGCAGCAAGTAGTCCAACGTTAAAGTAAAAACACAAACATGCTGCTCTCGTTCTGAGTATTTTTGCTGCTGTTTTATGGCAGCAGAACTGATCATGGGCGGTATATAGAACCAGACTTTTGCAAGCCAATGGTGTCCATAAAAAAACACCCGCTGAAAAGATTCGTAAATATTACAGATAGGTTTATCACTTATTGAAAGTGCCGGGGGTATTACACCCTCATCTCCCGAACCACCAACAATCTCCACCATCTTGCTGGTATTCATTGCCAGTATATTGAGTAAAAACTGGGCAAAAGGCAGATAGAATGTCTGGAAGATATAATGTTCCCTATCGATACTTGATTCTGAGTACTGCCAGGCTCGATCCAACTCTTCCTGTACCATATCGGTGTAACTTTGTAGATCGATCCCTTCTACGACTCTATTTTTATGAGCCGTATTAAAGATCTTTGCCCGCTTCTCCTGATAGCCAACCGTTAAAGGCAGGCTATGTCTACCCACTTTTAATTTGGTGCCGCTTGACTCCGCCAAACGATTGGCAACATGAGCATAAAAAGTGGTATCAACAGGCGAGAAAAGCTTAGAGGTTACCTCAGGTAAACTGTTGAAGAGTTTATCGGTAGCTTCTTCAGGAGTCACCAGGGCTGCATCAAATGACCCAGGTTGATGATGTTCAGCAGAGAGCCAAATAAGCTCTCTGGCTGATATAACAACATCATCTTCAGGAAAGAGCATTTTAACATTCTGCAAAAGGCTCTTTCTTTCTATGGAGAAACCAAAATACTCTATTTCAATTAAGTAGTGGCAATCTACCGTATCGGCACCAACAGCAGGAAATAGTGATAAATCCTGGCCAACAAATAGACGATCGTCCTTCAGGTAATAATAAAGGGGAAATCGAAACGCCTTGCCAACTTGCAAGTGAAAAGTGTTTTTATCACTTCTCTTTATAGTTCCTAAAGATGTCCAATCTTCGCCATGGCCTGCTCCCCAATCGGTATCACTTAAAAATGAACTCAGTGAAACTTCTGCACCGACGGGCAACACTTTTTCTCGCATCAGGGGAGTTTTGCCTTTGCTATGTCTCATGCAACAGCCCCCTCAGGTTGCCGCATCAAAGTTGTCAACCAGCTGGAGATAGGTTTCGCCGAAGCAGAAATAGCTGACATATGAGTAGCTCTGGGCAACTCGGTGAGTCCAGCCCTAATATTGGGAGAGAGATACCAGCTCAATACGGTGTGGAGCACGTGGGTATCAAGCACTTCGTCCTTCTCTCCAACAAAAAAGTGGCAGGGTACATTTAAACTTGCAAAGAGATCTGCGTATCTCTTTACGTTATAGGCGCTGAGTAAGTTAAACGTGCAGTCCAGAACTCTCCCCTGATTCCCCGCTGCTGATCCCACCGGGGGAAAGCTCAGCACTGATAACTTCCTCAATGGGGGGAACAAAAGTGCCAGCCAATATTTCAGCATTTTTATTTTTGGCAGATTCTGATCACCAGCCGATGCCCTAGGCCGCGTATAGTGACGCTTCCTTCCGTAACGAATGTAATACTCAAAGCCAGATGCTGGAATATCGTATTTTCTTGTTTCCTCTGACTGAGTCAGCGGCGGTGCTATCGCAAAAAAACCTACAATATCTTTACTGCCATATAGGTGCAGATATTTAAGTGCAACCAATGATCCCGCGCTGTGCCCCCCAAGTACAAAGGCTTTAGCCCCTCTTTTTTTGAGGTGTTTTAATAGGTCAGCAAGATCGTCTTGCAGTTGGTCGGAATAATCGAGATCTCCCGGAACACCTTCGCTCTTGCCATGGCCTCGCCAGTCCGGCAGACACACACTAATGCCGTTCCGGTGTACCATTCGTCCGAACATTAAATACCACTGGCTACTGAACGTGCTCCCGTGCATGCAGACAAGCACCAAGTCAGATTCATCGCAAGGCAACCAGCGAAAGGAAAGGTTTTTTCCATCCCGCGCCTGAAAGAACTCCTGAATCACACGACCTCCGAATCCGCATGAGCAGAGTCTAATTCAGCTGTGCGCATAACTTCACGCTGGTCAATGACCGAATCCATTATGTTATCCGGCTGACTGCGTGCAAAAGCAAGAAATACAGGAACCATACTAGGGATCGCAATATACTCCTGAGTCTGCACCCAGATAGATTTTGCTTTCTTGTTAACCTCAGCAAGTTCTTTATTGGAGTAGCTACCCGCAAGATCCATAACTTCAATCGTATCTGTGTGGAAGGACTCTTCCGATACAATAACGCTCACTGGATCTGCCATATCCTCATTGACTAGATCTGTAAGCTTGATAGATAACTTCTCAAGCAGCCAATTGAGGTCAGCCCCATTCATATTCGGCTTTTGTAAAAGATCAGGCAGGGTAATAGCCTGCTGAACAACCATCCGGTTTGCCAGTTTAGGGAGGTCGAGTCGCGCCTGGACAACACTCAGGAAAACTTCAACCCAAAGTTTGACCCGCAGATCGATTCGCCAACCGTCCCGGCCTTGGGTTCCCATTAAATATACAAAGTACTTATAGTGATCGGCACCGGACTCAAAGAAACCTTCACTATTTCTGCGAAAATATCGATTCTGAGCTTTAAGCTCTTTTGTCGTTTCAACTAAAAGGCGTTGCAGGATTAACTCAAGGGCCATGTATCCCCGGCGCAGGTAACTTTTGCGTAGCCAGTACTCCTGATCCAGATAATTACCTGACATATAATCCCAGGCACTCTCCAGGAAATAAGCAGCGGTATTGTAGGCAAGCAAAGGAGAACACAGTTCAGCAGAGTCAATAACCGGGTATACATTTGCTACATGGGCATAAAGGCCCTGGTAAAATTCTGTGACCACTTGATTTGCGATCGGCAATTCTTTTGCAAGCCGCTGCTGAGCTTCATCACGATTATTGTCTGAGATATCGGCAACAATGTACTTACAAATATGGTCATTAAACAGGGCTATCATATCGCCCCCACCACTAAACAGAGGATCAAGGAACATCGAGGAAAATCCGGAGGTAGCCCAGCGGTCCTCAAAGATAAACTCATCCGCTCTATAGGCAAGCTGTCCCCAAGCCTCGAAATCAATAAGCTCGGCGCCTTCCAGAAGCTCTGAAATAGCTCTATAAGCCAACAAAAAATCTAGGAAATCTTGCTTCTTTGTGGGCGGCTTGTCGAATTTACTATTCTCACCAACGATACCTACACTGGTATAGCCACCACTTAAGGGTATAAACCAAACCCAGTAACCATCTCCAGAAAAATGATTCGTTGAAAGAAAGCGTCCAAAGGCCTTCTTTCTCCAATTCATATCTCCCATGGAATCGATATCCTGTATGTTCTTAAACCGACCCCAGGCAGAGAAGTGTTTAGGGACATTCTCAACTCGGGTAAGCTTCTTATGCTTCTTAGCAACCCGATTTCGACCACTGCAATCTACTAACCAGCGGGCGTTAACCACTCCGCTAGCGCCATCTTCCATAAGCTCTATAGAATGGAGTTCATCACCTGGCTGTATGTTAAGATTTTTTGCTTTTACGCCCTGAATAACCTCTATGCCATTCGCCCTATTCATATCGACAAGGTCGGATTCCAATCTGGCCCGGTCAATTTGAAAAGCTGGATGAGGCGGAATACTGGTGGTTCCGTGCTCACTCATCTCTGTTAATGACAGTGTATGCTCAGGGTTATCGTAGAAAAAACGCAGACCATTTTTAGGCAAGTGATTCCTATAGAGATAATTCACCAAGCCCAACTGCTTCATAAAGTAGTGGCCGGTCATCTCCACTGTCGCTTCACCAACTTTGGCCTTAAACTCAGTATTTGCCTCAACAACCAATATGCTTAAAGCATCCTTATTGAGTTTAAGCTGACGGGCCAGGGTTAAGCCAGCCCATCCACCACCGATAATCACTACATCGTAATTGGATTCCAGCTGATCAAGCTTGTTCATGAGACAGCCTCCACATTTGACAATAATGAATTCCAGGAGGAAGCGTCCATTTCACAAAAAGAGTCCTGATCCTGAAGGATATCCAGCACCAGCTTGGTGCGGGGTAACTCATTGCGAATAAAGAATTTAGCACTGACTATTTTCGAGCGATAGAACTCCTCATCAGTATCGTTCAGGTCCTGACTCAACTTATCTGATGACGCGCATGCAGCCTCCAATAAAAGCCAGGCCAAGGTTATATCACCAAGCATATGTAGAATACGTGTGCTATAGGCAGGGATTTTGAACATTTCTTTTGTCTTCACCCATACCTGCACAGCTTTCAGTGCTGCTTCGAAATGTCCAAACGAGGTCTTTAAGCGCTCAAATTCAATCTCAAACTGAGGATAGTCCGTGGCCCGATCGAGGAAATTATCAATTTCTGCCTGATAGAATTGGAATAGCTTACTGGAATTACCCAATCCTAACTTATCGCGGATCAAGTCCTGGCTCTGGATATAATTCGTTCCCTCCCAGATTGCCAGCACTTTAATATCCCGGGCATATTGCTCTATACCCAGATCCTTGAGATACCCCTGACCACCACAGGTTTGAATTGCCAATTCACAGATACGCCAAGCCTGGTCGCTGATATAGGCTTTAACAACTGGAGTTAGCAGGTTCATTAAACCCTGGTAGTGAGCAATGCGATCCTTTTTGTCTTCCTGCCCCTGGTAGATTTTGACTAAGCTCTCTGACAATGTCAGTTTAGCAATCAGTGCTCTACAGCCCTCTACCTTGGATTTCATTTCCAACAACATACGCTGGACATCGGTATGCTCAACGATATTGACCCGGCTTGCGGTAGAGCTAAAGCTCTCGTGAAATCTCTTGCCCTGTAGACGCTTTGTCGAATAGGAAAGTGCATTGTAGTAGGCTGAGGAAGCCATACCCAAGGCGTAGACACCTGTGCTGATTCGTGCCTGATTCATCAAGGTAAGAAACTGCAACAAGCCTACATTCTCACGATTCCCCAGTAGGTAAGCTCTACAGGGGCCATTGTCACCAAACCGAAGGTGAGTGTTTGCACACCCTTTAAAGCCCATTTTCTCAGCTAGAGAAATGCATTCGATATTATTAAACCCACCGAGACTCCCATCCTCTTCAACCCAGTACTTAGGCACAATAAAGCAGGACAAACCGTAGGTGCCCGAGCCGCTTTTTTCGCCACGACCCATAACGAAATAAATGGTGTTTTCTGTCAGGTCGTGCATACCGGCACTTATCAGGTATTTTTCGCCCGTTAACAAATAAGTGCCGTCTTCCTGTTTCGAAGCGCGAGTCTCTACAAGGGATACATCACTTCCCGCCTGGGGTTCAGTGAGGCAGAGACAAGATGTCCACTCTGAGGTGGCTAATTTGTCCCTAAACAGGTCTTTTTGCAGATCGGTTCCATATTTTTCCACCAAGGTGGAGGACGGCAGGCAAAAACCACCATAAGTCATAAAACTTGGATTTGCCCCCATAAACATTTCCAGGAGCATTTGCATTACAAAGGGCGGAATAGTTGTATTTTGTTCGCCCTCAAATGAGGAGATATTCCCCCAGTCATCCTTAAATCTCTGCCACATCTCAGGGAATGCGCTCGGGAGCTTCACTCTCCCATTCTCTAACTGGCATCCCTCTCGATCTGAATCCTGATATCCCGGCCCGAGAACCTCATAAGAGAATTTTTTAGCCCGAACTAAAATTTCATGGAGAATCTCTGGTGAGCACCCTTTAAACATCTGGTCGCTGAACAGAGTTTTAGCTTCATGGAACTGTTCTTCAATAAGGAATTGAAATTCTCTTATATCAGTTTTATAAATATTATTATCCATGTCTTGCTCCTTGATATTCCAACAGCGTACGCCAACTACCTGCCCCTAATACCCAGTCAAATATCTGGTTGTGTCTTCCCCGGTAAATCCTCTTGGGATACCTTAATGCCTCACGAATATGCGAAAGGTAATCCTGGCCTAGAGTGTCACCCAGGTGCTGGGCGGAACTAAAATCTATATAGGCGTCTTCCAACACCAATTTCTCAACATTTACCAGTCTTGAAAGAAATCCCTGAAAATTGGGCGAAGGAATGTCTATTTTCAGGCAACCTACCCTGCCGCCACCCCCTAGAGTTAACAGCCATAGATCAGTCACCTTTTCCTCAATGTAATAACTGATCAATTCAGACAGAGGTTTAATACTCAAATAGTGCCAGCCGTCCTCTTCAATACTGGGTAACCATGAGGCCTTATCGCTGTGCGAAAACCCTTTCAGGAGCCCCTTGGCCCATTTCGAGCGGATATCAAAGGAAACTACTCGAGTATCATCACTAGAGCTGGTTGAGATTACCTGCTTAATACTCTTTACTAAATCTGGTGCGCCAGATAAAGATGGCGCTTGAGAGAGAATATCACAGCTGGATATTTGACAGAGATGTGTTTCACAATACTCTCGACAGATCCAGGTAGCCGCCACACCTACAAGAACATCTAAGCCATCTTGATCAGGTCCAACTCCAATTCCCAATGAATCCAGGCACTCTTGTTGCCGCTCTTTGCCCAGTTCGAGATTTAAGATCAAAGCTTCGGCTTCACTACACTTTGAAAAACTCAATACTGCAGCATGGAAGCTGGTGCAGGCGCTACCCACAAATCGGATATTATGCCCACCATCTTCAAGGTCTGCTATAAACTCTACAATCCGACTATCCTGTAGAACATTAGCCTCTCCCGCAGAAACCACATAGATAAGTTCTGGTAACAAATCATATTGATCCAGGTATCCTCTCAAGGCATCAAGTAATCGATCAACCTGCCCGCCACTGTCTACCCATAGGTTTTTAATAAACATCTTTATGCTGTCCCGTCCATGGTGTTTATTGTTATATCACCGAAACCGCACTCGATAAGTAATTTAGAAAGCCCCTCAATTAAGAGATCATGGCAATCAACATCCACTGCCAACCTGATTTTCAGCTGGTTTGTTCCCGCTTCAAATGGGTGGCGAACCAAGCTATCTTCAATAGCTATATATCGTTTTCCCTCTCTAACCAATATTGCTTCTTCACCAGCCAGGTCATGAAGCATTAAAACGGTGCCTTGTAATAGATCACTTGGCATACGCCCACCAGCGGGCATCTGCATTTTTATCAAGATTAAGTCTATATCCAGTTCAGAATCTTCAAGGTATCGCAGAATATCCAGCAGTAATTGATAGTGCTCTGAATGATTCAGCAGCACCGGACTGGAATTAACTGGCAGGCTGGATAATGCAAGATAGTCCTGCTCAGTACTCAACGGCAGCATTTGTGCTAAGCAGGATTTCAATGTGTCCGGATAGGGGTTACGTTCAAGACACGTTGATAACTCAACAGTCTTCATCACGCGGCCTCCATTAGATAGAAGTGACTTTGTTCATCAACGGTAACTTCTACAGTGCAATAATAGCCATTCAATGCAATCGAACAGGCCAGCAAATTTTCTTGCTTGTCAAAGCCTTTTTCAGCGCCTTGGCAAATAATATTCAGCCAGGGATCACTACCAAAACAATGCCCCCATCGATCGTGCAGGTCTGGTAACTTTTGATTGGCCGACAACAATTTGGAGAAAATCTGACGAATATTCTCCGGAAAGAATGGCAAAGATAAAGTCAGGTCATCTCGTCCAGCAGCCATTTTTCGGATGACAGTGGCAAATTCCGGAGTTGTATTATAGGTAATCGTGCAGGATGCATTAAGGTTTATACTGTCAAGATTCCGTACTTCAAACAACAGTGTACAGAGACCAAAACCACTATCACCCCAATTTTCATTTTCTCGCCAAAACGTTAGATCTAAAACATTGGCGTCAAGAATACTTACCACTAAGTAGCGCGATTTCGGATTTTGTTTCAGGTAATGTCGAAGGCTATAACCCCAAGATGCACATTCATAGGTATTAACAAAACTGGTAATTGGCGCTCTTGCATTATCACCGTAATTGAAGTCCTGCTCACTAATCGCCGATGAACTCAAAGGAAGTTCAATCATGGTAGAGCATAAAAAATGGCGATCTATTTTCGAATCTTTTATCTCTGGAGCAGCATCTAATACACTATCTGTCTGTCTTCGGATAATCCTGGCAATATCACCAAAGGCAGTTGATACATCACTACTGGATGAGACAGTGATACCTTCTATAGGGATAAAAGCTGCAGATCGTAAATACAGGCTCATACCCGCAGCCCCTTAAATTTGCTATATATCTCAAAGAAGCACCGATATGAACTGCCTTCCATTTTTGTGAAAGCCAACAGATCGCGCTGTCGATTCACAGATTTGATCTTTCCTGACAAGACCAGGTTCAGCAAAAGCTCATTGCTGGTAAATTTCGTTGCCAGAACACGGTTTACACTGTGCATAGAGAAAGTGGTTGCGGCTACCTGCTCATTACACAAATGAATTAGATACTCTATATGAGCCTGATCTTCGCTGGTTAAACGAGCTTCTTTACAGTCATGTAGCCAAAGCACAAAGTGCATTAGTGATTTGACAAAGCGCGGGCGAACCAGTGTTAAAAATCGATTGACGCTACCCAATCCACCTTTGCTCAATAACATATCTTTGGTAATTGATACTTTACCCTTACAATTTCCCAGCTGTAAGGTGCCATTTAAAAAAGGCTCTCCTACAGTACTCTGCCGTAGTTGGTTACAGAGTTCTGGTGGCAACATCACTGTCAAGGGAAAAGGTCTTCCCGGTTGCTTGGTAACTACCATGGCAAAGCCAAGCTTATGTGCTTCAATGCCGTGGATCTTGTCGACATTCAGCAGCATGGCGCTATCAGCTTCAACCAGCTCTGTCTTCCAACCCATTAGACTCGGGCCGCCGGGGTCTGTCATAAGGAAGTGGCCGAAAATCCCCTGCTCCACCCATTTATTGACCTGGGCAAGCTGATCATCTGTGGCAGTCAGGCTCAACATAATCGAGCCAAATAGCCCGATCATATTGTGAAAGTGATTATCCAGTCCTTCATCCCGGACAGTGTCAATAATTTGATCAATAACAAAGGTCTGCTCAAACTGCTCTAATGGCTGCTGAACCGAAGCATCCCTAAGTGGTGCAAGCTCTGTCAAAGGATCTTCGATAATCATTGATGCATCGAATAGCCGAGCACAAGAATTTTCTAACAGCGATTTCAATGTGATGGGCACTGGTGAAATACTGGATAATTGATTGAGAACAAAACCACCTACAACCGATTGCATTTCCATGATCTACTCCACCAGATAAGAGTTCGGAGCCGGCAACTTGAGGAAAGGTGCTACGGTATAACTTGCGTTATAGGCACCACACCCATCGAATATGACTAAGTCCCCTTCTCGAAGGTCAATATTGTTGACTTCCCCAATCACATCTTCCTTATTGCAAGAAGTGCCTACTAAAAGGACTTTCTGCCCCTCATCATTCTCTTTTAGAGGAGTCCCATTACGCAAAACATGAGGTTGCTGGAATCGTTTAAAGGTACTTTCCGTTTTTGCCAACAGGAAATTTTGGGCCATTCCCCCGTCACATACGGCGTACTTGTCACCGTTAATGGACTTTTTATAGCGAACTTCCGTGACGAAATAACCGGCTGAGCCCATAATTGCTCGACCACTCTCGTGAACTACCTTGATATGATCTGGAAATTCAGCAATCAAATTTCTATATTGCTCAAAATCAAACTCCTGCTCCCGCCAATTGGGGTCAAACCCACCACCTAGATTGGCTAATGACAGAGGGTATCCCAGTATTTCCTCGAACTCATAAACAACTTGCAAGGCCACTTTGGCAGCGTCGAAAGCACCTTTATTAAATGAGTATGAGCCCCTGAACAAATGAAAACCTAAAACTGGAATCCCATGTTTCTTACAAAAATCCAAAGCCTCAAGGCAGCCATTCCAGTCGAAACCAAAATGATCTTTTCTTAGGCCCTTTTGATTTCTATCAAAGTGGCTCAAGATTGAGGGATTAAGCCTTAAAACGACAGGGTTTACTGGCCGCCTTGCCTTCAACTCCTCAACCAAAGCTAATTGATTCAGGTTGTCGATAATTAAATGGCACTTACTCGCAATGGCAGCGCGTATAAAGGCCTTATCTGCCGATGGGTTATTGACAAATCGGGGACTATTCCCTTTGGGAAGTAGATTTAGTTCGCCTATAGATGCAATCTCAATACCGTCTTCAAAGATGTGCCCACAACGAAGTATTAAATCAAGACAACTATTGGCTTTTAGAGAGTATATCAATCCCGTGCCCAGCGCTTCCTTCAGCTGCTTGTAGTTATCGTGAGCAGTTTTAACGGAATAGATATAACAAGGTGTAGATAGCTGTTTCTTGTTTTGGCCCAACTGTTGAACCAGCGCATCTGACAGTGCACCCATAACTCCCCCAAGGGTTAAACGTATCGTTTATATTTTTATTAAGTTAGCGTTTTATGTTTTAGGCGGGATCTCGCCTAAATATACTCAGATCATTAGGCATGGACTTGTAAATCCTGTTCTAAGCGCTTCCTATCGACCTTGCTATTAGCGGTTAATTGAATTCCATCAACAAACCTGATATCTCTCGGCATGTAGTCAGTATCTATGTTCGCTTTCAGCCAAGTGCGAAACTGCTTCTGATTGTCAACGGTATTCTCATGAAGCTCCACAACACAAGTAGCCACTTCATTCTCGAGCTTATCTTTAGTGCCGATGACTGCATTGATATGCACCAATGGGCACATATCAATATGATTTTCCAAGTCCTTTGGAAACAGGCAAAATCCACCTTGTTTTATTAAGTCTTTTGAACGCCCTTTAAAATAGAAAAAGCCATCCTGATCACGGGTAAAAAGGTCTCCCGTCGCCAACCAGTTGTCGTCCCGATATCTGCCCGAAAAGATTTCTGCACCACCTTGAGCGGCCGGGTTATAGTAGCCTTGCATCACTGCCGTCCCACGAACATAAAGCTCACCTACCTCATCAGCTTTTGCTTCTCTAAATTTACTGACCTCTGAGTGAGGTATAAATACACGTGCATCCAGGCCAGGGATCGGCTTGCCAACTGAACCCATCTTTTCTTCCCAAAGCTCTGGCTCCAAGTACAAGGCTCGCTTGCACTCAGTCAAACCATACATAGAGAAAACATTTAGACCTGGGCAGTACTCCTTCCAGGCGCGAATCATGTACTCAGATAAATGGCCCCCAGTATTGGTGATACTGCGCAGGTTGCTGAGGTCAGGTTTAACCAAACCCACCAGTTTCACCAGCGCAGCCCCCATTGCTGGCACAATCGGAAGAACAGATATATCCCGCTCTGAAATCGTTTTAAGCGCTTGTATGGGGTTAAATGGTTTGTCATAGAGGATGGTTGTACAGTTGCTATATAGCGCAAATAATACCTGATAAAGACCGTAGTCAAATGATAAAGGGGATAAGCACAAAATTCTGTCCTGTGCTGTCAGGCCCAAATATTGGGATATTGAGGCCAAGGAGGTCAGAATGTTTTGATGAGTAAGCATAATGCCTTTTGGCTTACCAGTACTTCCTGAGGTATAGATCACCAGAGCCAGATCTACGCCTGTGACCACTGGAGTAGAAGACACTTCAAACTCTGAGCATTCCTGCTGATAACCAGACAAGGCCTCAATTTTTCCAGCACGCCAAATCGCCTTGGCATTACAGTCTGAAGCGATCATTTTAATTGAAGAATGGCTCAGATCCCCCTTTGCAGGTACAACCACCAACCCCATCTTCCACGCCGCCAACATAATGGCGACCGCCTCTATTTCAGACTGAGTACACACTAAAATGCGGTCGCCAGCACTGAAACAAACTTCTTCATTTGTAAGTGAGAGCCACGCATTCTCACAGTGAGCCGAGGTCAAAACCTCGCCATCCAGATTTTCCAGACGACCTTGCCAACATTTTTCCACAACTTTCTCGAACAGGCTGGCAAGAGAAAACATTTTTAGTCCATTTATTATTCTAAGATTTTTGATCTAGTCCGAATAAGCCTAAAAAAAACTATTCAAACCGGCTACATGGGACGATCATTTTATAAATCGGATGACCCAATAATGACAAGCATTTTCTGTAAAGCTTATGACAACCTCTTTATCAATCCATGAAAAGTTTCATCCTGTTAGAAATTATTCGATCTGACTAAACATTACAAACATTCCAAAAGACAAATAAATCAAGAAGTTAATAAACCCTTTTTCCGATCTCGCACCACTACCAAGTAAAAAAATAGGCAACGAAAAACCAATTTACTCAGGATTTAATTCCATTAAACGATCAAAAAAAAGAAAATAATTTTTTTGGTAGTGAAAACCTATAAAGCCCCAAAAATTTGAACCGGCTGGTCACAAAATAGGATGGGCAAATATTAAAAATTACTCAGACTTATTTTCTGAAGGTGGTTTTTGAGAACCATGAAACCTTGAGAGATTTCTTTTACAAATGATCGGCTACTGGCACTGAAAGCCAGATAAATATTTGAATGCAAGTTAATGCAATAATTTCGGTTACAGGAGAGTCAGATCAGTAGCGGCGTGAAATTACTGGCTTCAAGTAAACCTTTAAATCCAGGTCTGCCAGACAAAACATGGGCGCCAGCCTAAATGCGACAGACCAATAATTACAATAAAGTTGACCTTTTAATCCACCGGCCTCACCAGATCAAAATTAAGCCAAACTTATCGCTAAAGATACCCAAGTTACGCCTGGAGATAGTCATCTTTATAATCCGGCAGTTAACACAAAAAATTGGCACGAAATAACCCCAATAGAGGAAGCAATACCACACACTTACGTATCACGCACGCCTTGCATATAGAGGTAGCTATTTTGATTCGATTACTTCAGTACGCATTTGGGTCTGTCGGAATTTTTCTTCTGTTAACCAGCTCTCTGCCGCTTTGCGCCGATTTACATCCAGAGACTCTGAAATCAATCAGTACGCCAGATAAGGTGGACAGTAGTATTGGCACCCTCGAATTCCGCGATGGCGCTCCCTACCCCCAGACCGCAGAAAAGCTCTACGACTATTTGGATCATATGCGTGCGGTGGATAGTTTCCTCAAGGGAATTCAGGGGGCATCAGTACATGCTCTGATGAAAGGGGGAAGAGAGCTTGGCGCTAAGTCTGCCAATGAAGTCTTAATTTTCGATCGATTAATGAACTCTGAGTCTCTTTTTCTTACAGGCAATACTTCGACTATCTATACGCTGGCTTTTTTAGATCTAAAACGAGACGGACCAACTGTGTTTCACTCGCCGCCCGACGTTATGGGCGCGTTTAATGATGCCTGGTTCCGCTTTGTTGAAGATATCGGCTCCTCTGGCCCGGATAAGGGGCGCGGGGGAAAGTTTCTGTTACTGCCACCAGACTATAAAGGCAATATTCCCTTCGGCTACATTCCCATCTACCCTCGCTCCTTCCGACTGTGGGTGTTTATGCGCTCGCCAAGTAACCAGCCTTTGCCGGAGGCCGTGCAAAACATCAAAGACAACTTGAGAATCTACCCCCTGGCTCAAAAAGGTAACCCGCCAAGGATGGTCTTTATCAGTGCGTCTGGAAAGGCCTTCAACACCATCCACCCCAATGACTATCAATTCTATAAGCACCTTAATGAAGTCGTTCAATACGAGTGGGTTGGGATGCTTAACCCAGAAACGCGCGGCCTCTTTGCCTCAATAGGCATTGAAAAAGGGAAAGCCTTCAGTCCAGATAAAAGAATGACCAAAATTCTTACGGACGCAGTTGCAATTGGTAATGGTATAGCCCGCTCAATTGTTTGGTACCCACGGACAGACAAATCCCTCTCCGATATCAAAATCTACCCAGGCACAGATAGCGCCTGGGTAATGGCGTTTCCCGGCAAGAATATCTTCTTCAATGGCCCCGATGGCAAAACCATTAATAGTGACGCCCGAGTCAGCTACTTCTACCCCTATACCGGTGTCAGCCCAGCAATGACTGCTATTGAACCTGGCAAAGGTTCTGATTACGCCATTGCCTTTGTCGATGAAAACAAAGAGCCTTTTGATGGCTCTAGAAAATACAAATTGCACCTGCCCCCCGATGTACCGGTCAATGCCTTTTGGGCAGTAAATATCTACGACAGCCAAACGCGCTCAATGTTAAAAACCAGCCAACCCTTTCCCGCAGTAAGCAGCCAGTCGAAAGGGATAAGACAAAATTCCGATGGTTCTTATGACATTTATTTTGGACCCAAGGCGCCAAAAGGGTTTGAGAAAAACTGGCTGGAGACCTTACCTAACAAAGGTTTTTTCGTAATCTTGAGACTGTATGGACCCTTGGGGCCATGGCTGGAGAAAACCTGGCGTCCTGGAGAGGTGGAGCCTACTGAATATTGAAAGAACTGCCCCCTCCAGGCTTTTACGGAGATTCTGGCCGCCCCACAATTGCGCTGCCTGCAAGGCGTATGCGGTGATTCCGGGGAGTCTCCGCAAACCAACGTCGACAAGCTCGCTGAAATGTACTCTGCTCGGAGTACCCCAACAAACCCGTAATCTGCCCCAAGGCCAGATTCGGATCGGATAAGTATCGAGTCGCCAGATCCCGCCGCACGTTATCCAATAGTTCTTCGAACCTAAGCCCTTCCGCAGCCAGGCGGCGCTGTAAAGTTCTGGGGTGGAGCTTCAGCGCCCCTGCCACAGTGCCGAGCTGAGATCTGCCGCTGGGCAGTATTTCACTGAGTAATTGTCGAATTTCTACAGTTAGAGGAACGGGCAGCGTCGCGCTCTGCTGCTCCAAATGGTGAATGGCCAATCGCTCAACCACTGGATCGGCAGACTTCAGTGGTGTATCCAGAAATGCAGCTGGGAAGTCCATCGCGCAATAGCCCGAGCTAAACAGAACCTCACAGCCAAAGTAATTGCAGTAGTCACCCTCTGCCATTTGAGGACCATGAGGCAGCAGTACGTTTTGCGGGCAACACTCAGTCTCTACCAACATCCGTATCATCGTCAGCGTATTTCCCAGCACCTGCTCCCGGATCTGGCGATAGCTACTGAGAGCTGGGTCCTGCCAATCAAAAACAATACGTAGTACATCTCCCTCACTTAATGGCTCCATTTGCATACTGAGGGATGAACTATGAAGAGAAAGAAAGCGCCTAACGGATAGCAAGGCTTGCCGGGGAGTGGCCGCGTTGCATGCAACTACACCTATCCCACCCAAGCGGTCCACCCCTTGTCGCGATGCGAGGCACAGCCCCAAATCAGGGCGATCTAACCGGCGTGCTGCAGTTTCCAACAGGCGCGCGACCTCAACAAATGATACCAGGCGGGAATCCGCCGGGCTGATATCACAAGGCATACCGAACTCGGCCAAGAAGGCTTCCCCCCTGCCCCCAAGCTGCTCCACGAATTCACTGAAACCGGAAAGAATACTGACTCGTACAAGGCTACCCATAACTTGCTCCCCATCTTTGTGGCGCGGAAAGACAATTATTTGTCGCAATCTAACAATAAATCATGGGCACATCTACCCAGTCTATAAGGCATAGAAATTTGCAGGGATAGGGATTGTGAAATCGACTCATTTCGATGTATTAATTATCGGCGCGGGACTCTCAGGCGTAGGAATGGCTTGTCATTTGAGTCGCGAATGTCCCAGGCGCAGCTTCGCCATTATCGAGCGGCGAGCACAAGTCGGCGGTACCTGGGACCTCTTTAAATACCCGGGCATTCGATCTGATTCCGATATGTACAGCTTCGGCTATGACTTCCAGCCCTGGTCCGGCGAGAAAATACTCGCGGATGGCCCATCTATCCAAAAATATATTGAAACCACCGCAAAGCAATACGACGTTAAAAAGAGAATTCACTTTGGAATAAATTTAACTACGGCGAACTGGTCCAATACAGACCGAGCTTGGACTCTGGAAGGTCACAACACCGAATCTGGCAGCCCAGTGAGATATACCTGTAGTTTTCTGATTGCCTGTACTGGGTATTACGACCATAAAGAGGGCTACTTGCCGCAATATCCAGGTATAGAAAACTATCAAGGAAAACTGATTCATCCCCAACAGTGGCCAGAAAATCTGGACTACCGCAGCAAGCGTATTATCGTAATCGGCAGCGGCGCTACCGCTGTTACCCTGGTCCCTTCGCTCGCAACCACCGCCCAACATGTCACCATGTTGCAACGCTCCCCAAGCTATATCATTTCAGTTCCATCTATCGATAAAATCTCTCGTGTACTATCAAAATTTCTGCCAGCACCCTGGGTTCACAAGCTAGGACGCTGGCGCAATATCAAATTGCAGCGCTGGATTTTTAAAGCTGCTAAGCGCTGGCCTAACTTTATTAGAAAGTTACTATTAAAAGATGTAAGAAAAAGCCTTCCAGCTAATTACGATCTCAGTCACTTTGATCCCAGTTACAACCCCTGGGATCAACGTCTCTGCGTTGTACCCGATGGAGATCTGTTCTCCTCAATCTGCTCAGGAAAAGCTTCTGTTGCCACCGGTGAAATAGAAACTTTCTCAGATAAGGGTATCCTGCTTACGTCAGGGCAACAATTAGACGCAGACATTGTTATCAGTGCGACCGGATTAAAGTTACAAGTGCTAGGAGGTATCAAGCTCTGTATTGATGGTGCACCGGTAGCAGTCAATCAAAAGCTGACTTACAAAGCAGTGCTAATGGAGGGGGTTCCTAACATCTCATGGGTATTCGGCTATACCAACGCTCCCTGGACTCTTAAAGCAGACATTACCGCTCGCTATATTTGCCGATTATTCAAGTATATGGAAACAAATAACTTTCAAGTGTGTACAGCGATAGATAGCGAAGGCAGTTCTGAACAAGGTTCGGTAATGAGCAGCCTGGACTCTGGCTATGTAAAACGGGCAAATGGAGAACTCCCCAGACAGGGTAAGCGCTATCCATGGCGCCTGTTAAATAACTATGAAGAGGACTGTAAGATACTCCTTGATTCAGCGATTGAGGATGAATTTTTAACTTTTTTGCCCCACCAATCTGACACCCAGAAAACTCAAAAGGCACAAGATAAAAACAACACATCCTCTATCGAAGTAAGCAGTATTTAAATTTCAGGTAGCATTAAGAATGCGAGCCTCGGCTCGCATCTATTTTACCTTTCATCAGGTAGACAGATATAGATACTGCACAAGATCCCTAGCTCCAAGCTCAGACTAAAACCCCATAGTGAACAACCGCTATCAACATAATTTGACCTAACAGTCGCGCCTCACAAAAAAGTAACAAACACTTCTAATTAATCCGCCACCGATGCCTTCTCGAAATTCGTTACGGGCTTCACGTAACCATATAATCTTGGGGTAGCAAATCCGAATATTAGGTCACCAGACGGGATGGCTTACTGTGAGAGCTGTGAGTATTTTTTTAATTTTGTCCTCGCTATCAATAGCTTCAATGGCGTCTTCTGTAAGTATACAACTAGAAAACTGGGACAGAATTTGTCAAATTCAAGTTACCGGCGGAAAAAACCCGTCGTTCACAAATTTTCAAACATTTAATAACATTAAGAGAGGCTGGTCAATTTCCAAGCCCTATCAAATATGCTATCGCCGGAATGAAGAACCTTCCCAATGTAATTCAAAAATGACGATGTGGCGGTGCAAACGGTATGTTCAATCTGAAGACCAGAAAGCAAATACTTTTCCTATATTCTAGGTTTTATCGTCTCCATCTTTACCTTTATAGATTTCGCCTAGCACACGACAACCAGATATCGCCCGCGCTACAACTGCACAAAACAAACCTTAAAGTGGGAATTGAGTACAAAACCCGCACACCTTTAATGAAAGCTACCAAATTATGACGCTTGATCTAATATGCTTAACTTAAGTACCCAAGGATTGATATCAGAGGGAGCAACAAAGTCAACTTGCAATACAGTACGATCATCAGAAAACTGATACACCCATTTATTGTCAATAGACTTACCCTGCCCCTTACTCCACTCAGGATTTTCTTTCATTTGCTCACTTAACCAGGCTTTTACAGTTTCCACATTACCGGAAAGCTGAAACGCAGTGTACCATTCTTCCAGGCTACCATAGCTATACTCCTTAGAAACAAACTGAATTGACTCAGGCAAGTCACCAAGGTTTGGCATGATTTTATCCGCCATCATCCCCCGGATATAGCCCCCCTCTGGCACCCACAGGTACTCAATCTTCGCTGCAACACTTTTGGCTTTTTCAATCGTATCAACCTTACTTACCAGATATAAAGCGCCGTCTATACCAGATGAAAGGCCAGCTGTAGTAATAAACTTGCCGTTATCAACAAACTTTTTATTCTTTACCAATTCAACATCTGAGAAGTTCTTCTCGAAAGAACCAAATGCTCCGCGAATGGTGGTTGCTTTCTTACCATCCAGAAGCCCAGTATTTGCCAGAATAAAGGCACCGTTACATATCGATAGAATGTACTGAGCCTGTTTGGACTGCTCTTTAATCCAGTGTAATACTTCCGGGCTCTCCATTGCTTCATTAATACTGCCCCCAGGGATAATTAATGCATCAAATTGATTGTCCTGATCGAAGCTGGTATCTGGAGCCACTTTAAGCCCCATAGCTGAAGTAATGGTTCCACCATCTTCCGAAACCGTTGTTAAACGATAATTAGCTTGCCCAAAAACTTCATAGGGACCGGCATAATCAATAGTTTGTGCACCATCGTACAATAATATTCCAATATGAAAGGCATCTTTTGATGTGGAGTGGGCCCAGACCATATTGCTAAAAAGCAGCGAGCATAGGCCAGCCCAGATTAAAGAACGCATGGCTATTTCCTTTTTCACTTAAATTTATTTTTTACAAGTTGCGATATATTCTTAAGCGTTTATCGGATACCTCACGCAAAGCGCAAACATATAAATAAGGTATTTCTAGGAGGTACAGCTAGAATTGTATGCTAGTGAATTTGGTCACAAATGACATAAAGTCGACACATTCAGACATAGATGTTTGGGTATGAGAAATATATACCTCATTGATAATATTTAATCTGAATATTGATACATGTTTGTATACTTTCTTACTGTATTATATTTCTTCGTGGCAAGGCATGTTACCTAAACAAGTAATAAGGCAAGGTTACTCCCTACTAAATAGCGGTTGAACACATGGGATATACGGCTAATATTACTATCTTTACGCTACTAACTGAAACCCCAAAGCTATTCTACTTGGCCGACAAACCATCACACACTATTTATTCTACCCCTACGTCATACTTGCCTAAACATGACTGAATGTATTTAAGCTCCCTTTCACTCCTGTAAAACTCCTCGTTAAGCGGAGTCCAAAGATTTATTGTTCAATTCCCAACCTACGGGTGTCGAATAGTGCACTTCCTACAATCTATATTTCTATTGGGGACATAATTATTGCTTAAGTATTTCTTTGTAATTTCTCTCTGTGTATATAGTTTCAAATGAATCATCAAGAACTAAATTCCACCGTTCCATAGCTTTCTCAGCTATTTTAGCCATAAGATCCATAGACCCAGGACTCTTTCCAACTGTCAATTCGAAAAAACTACATGCATCTGCACCTAGTGCCTTCTTCCATGCATCAATTTCGTCTTCATCGCTTTCATCAAGAACAGAACCGCCTAGAAAATTTATCCAGACACAAGCCCTCCCGTTTAAAAATTGACCAGATATTTTTTGACTATCTATATCAATCGAACCTATATCAATAATGAAACCTAAAGCATCCTGGTTAGATATAATATCACTGCTAACTAAATATACCGAGGTTGACATCTATGGACCTCCATTCTTTTTCATATATTCATTCAACTCATCAATTGAGCGTACCACAACAGCCGCACCAGCTTTCACTGTATTTTCTCTCTTTTGTTTACTCGACATCTTAGGTGCTATTACGATGACAGGCTTTCCATTGGGGTTGACAATAGAATTTGTCAGACGCTCTCGCACTTGATTCGCCTTGCTTGACCTTCCCATTGTTGCCTCAATGATAAAATTCGGGGTTTCAATATCTATTTCCCCTGCAAGCCCCTCTTTCGAAGGGTGAGGAATTGCTTTTCTGAACGAAACTAAGTAATCTCGAAGCTCGTTGGCAACCATCGCCTCAAATTTTACGTCTCTAGCTTCGCTTTTAGGCAACAAAGCGCCTTTACAGTTTTTTCCTTCCAGTCCCAATGCAATAGCATCATCAAACTTTCCCACTTCTATATTTGAAAATTGAGCTTGCTGTAATTGCACTGCAGCAACTGTTTTTTTAGCTCTATTTGGATCTTCCTTCGTTGCTGTCAACCCAAGCGGGTCTACCCATCGAACAGGATTAGGCACATACTGGTAGTTATTTGTTCCACCTAGGAGTCCAATCAGATCTTGCTGAGTAAATTGCCCAACTTTTGGGTCAAAATACCGATGTCGGTTGTAATGAAACCCTGTCTCTTCATCAAAGTACTGTCCCTGAAAGCGAAAAGGTTGCTCTATCTGATTCTGATAGGCTAAGGCAATATTGCCATAGCTCTTGTAGGCAACACTCCATACCGCTTCACCAGCCTGGTTGGTAAGGGTATCTGGGGTGCCAAGGTGGTCCAGATGGTAGTGATAGACCCGCTCTTCATCTAGCTTACTTTCTTTTAAAGCAACCGGCTTAAAGGTGCCCGGTTCAAAGTAGTAGGTACGAGCGCTGAGGTCCTGCCTGGTTTGATTATCGGTATTAGTTTCCTTTAGAAGGGTGTCGCCATCCCAAAGGAAATCATTTTTCTCTTTGTTTACAGCCTTACTAATACGGCGACCCAGCGGGTCGTATTGGTAGTGGATATCTTGTTGAAGGTGTTCTACACCCTCTTCCACCTTTAGTTTCTCTACACGTACCAGCTGCTGGCGACTGTTGTAGTGGTAACGCGTCTGCAGTTTTTGTCCTTTACCACGCAGCTCCGCAATCCGATTACCATGAATATCGTAGCGATAGTGAGTATCACCGCGAAAAGCGAGACGATTGCCTTTTACCTGGGTAGCGCTGGCTTGCTGTTTGGCTTCGTCTTTTGAATTGGCAGCGGCAAGGATATTGTGCGCAGGGTCGTGTACAAAATATTCTGGGTTGAGGCCATCTACCTGGGTAAGGCGGTCCAAGGCATCGTAGTGGTAGCTGCGATTACCGCGCAAGCTGTCTTCAATTTTGGCTATCTGCCCGGCTTTATTGTAATGGTAGCTACGCTCAAGAACTGGGTTTGTGCCTGAAGCGGGATCGGACACTGGTTTCTGATTTACATTACTTGTTTTGCCCAGTCTGAGTTTTTGCAAGCGGCCTTGTGGATCGTAGTCTCTCTGACTTTCCAGCCCATTGCCATGTTGACGCAGGCTTTCTCTACCCTGCCCATCATGGCTAACACGGGTGATTAACTCATCAGTATCACTGCCTAAAGGGCGACGGTGCAGGCTTTGGAATTGTCCGGCAGGGTTAAAAGTAAACTTAAGTACTTCTCCATCGGGCAAGGTCGTGGCAATACGATTACCTGCTGCATCGTATCTGTGGCTAAGCTTTTCTTTGCCCTGCCAGTCGCCGGTAACTCGGCCACTGGCATCGTATTCCCAACGCAATTTGCGGTGGGCATTTTCCGCCTCTATCAATTGCCCGCTGCGGTTGTAGCGGAAATTTGTATTGCCGTCCGGGGTAACCTCTTCCAACAACCGGCCAAAGGGATCGCGCTCGAAGATAGTATCGATACCTTTACCGCTGTCCGTATCGGTTACGGCTCTGGAGCTTACCAAGTGGCCGGCACGGTTGTAGGCATAGCGGGTAACGCGACCGTCGAAGCCTACTTCTTCAATCAGGCGTTCGTTGAAGTCGTATTTAAGTTGGTAGCGCTCTCCGTTTTCATTGGTAAGCCCAATTAGGTTGCGCTCGCCATCATAGTGATATTCCAGGCGGCTGCCGTCCGGGTTGGTGCGGGTCTTTACCTGACTGAGGCCATCATAGGCATAGCAAGTGCTGCGGCCTTCAGAGTCAATAACTCCGGTAAGTAATCCATTGGGGTTGTAGCTGTACTGTGTGCGGGCACCGTCTGGAGTGGTCACCGCATGGATACGATCCTGAGCGTCGTATTCATAGCGGGTCAGCTGACCGGGGGCGTGTTGCACTTCTTCCAGTCGGCGAGCACTGTCGTACCGGTAGTGCTGGGCACGGCCCATAGGGTCTTTTACTGCGGCGAGCTTGCCTTCGGGGTTCCACAGATAGCGAGTGGTATTGCCGAGAGGATCGGTAAGACTACCGATCAAACCAACGGGGTTATAGCCGTATTGGGTCTTGTTACCGAGGGGATCTTTACTGGCCACGATCTGGCCATTTTCGTTGTACTCCCTTTGCCAGTTATTCCCAGCAGGGTCGGTAACTTTGGCGGGCAGGCCTTCAGCATTGTATTCGATACGATGGTTATTGCCGGCGGCATCGCTCTTTTGTATCAGGCGACCCTGGTCATCGTACTGGTAAATTTCCTCGCGAAGGCTGCCATCGTCGCTGGGCAGTTGTACCCGAGTAACCTGCCCCAGGTTGTTGTAGCTGTAGAGAGTCTCTGCACCTTCGGGATCGCGGTGATAGATCGGCAGGGCCCGGTCGTTAAAGCGGTAGCGCTCTTTGCCGCCACGGGTATCAGTAACAGTAACGCCCTTACCATCATCGTCCCAGTCAAACTGGTAATTGTAAGTCGCCTGACCATCGATTGGGTCACCCCACTGTCTCACACAGCGGGCAGAAGGGCCTTCGGCATCCCACTCAAAATGGAAACGGTAGCCAGTTTTTATGATGCGCTGCTTAATTACATGGTGATGGTATTGGTACTGCTCACTGTAACCATCGGCGTCGGTGGCTTTAACCAAATCTCCAACATCGCTGTACTCATAGCTTGCGAGTACTTTAATATGGCCATCGCTAGTTTCCTTCTTAAGCTCACCGATACGCAGGCTGTTCGACTGCCCTTGCGGAGGGCTGATATGCAAGGCTTCACCGAGGCTGCTCTCAATGCATATTAAACGCTCATCGATATAGTGGAATAGGTAGAAGTTACCATAGCCATCACGTATTTCCGCAAGCTTAAGTCCTCCTGTTACACCGGTTGCCTTAAAGTGTTTTTGCACGCCATTGGGAGCCCCGTAAGGGGTAATAATCCAATGATCGCTGGCGACACGAGTAAGTGTTAAATGCTCAACAACATTGTGGCTGCGGTCACTATCCCCCGGAAAGGGAAAACTAATTACCCGACCCTCCGCATCCATAAACTGAACACTTTTATCAGGTGCCGATATTAGCCTCTCTCCCAGGGTGTGAGTCCAACCATGACCCAAACCGAAATCTCTGGGATTACTACTGCGATAAGTACGCTCAAAAACAAGGGGGAGCGGTCCGTCTAATAGCGCATCGACTAAGGTCAAACGCTCTTCCCCGGTTTTTAAGTTAATGGGATCACCGCCTTCAATAGCACAACTATTATTAGGAACTTCCTTCCCAGTATGGCTTGTGCCGGTTATGGTCCCAGCTTTATCGGGCTGGTCAGAGATTGTATTCTGAGAGTTCTGCGAACCCTGGCTGCTGTCAGAACCCGCTTCAGAATTATCGTTTACTGTTCCTTTACCGCTTTGCGACGCTCCTGTACTTGATGGTTGCCCGCCGGAGGAAGGTGGTATTACAACTTCAGAAGAGCTCAGATCAGAGAAGCTCGCCTTATTACCCTCAGCATTTCCTGCGCGTTTATGGAAAAATACATTGCGACGCTTTTTAATTTTGGCAAATTCCAGCATTAGGTTACTAACGCCCTGAAGGGACCTCAGTAAGCCCGCATTATCTTTGGAAATCTCGATAGCGTTGGAATCGCTCACGGATGCCACCATGGCGAATGTTAAGATAATCTCAAAAAGGCCGTTTTCTGGTAGGGCAACCTCCGATGGGTATAGAGCTTTTAAGTAATCGCGGAAGAAACGTAAATTTGTTTCACGTATTCTCGCATCCTGGTATAAAGTTTCAGCTACTTCAAAGGCTAACTCTAAGTGCTGCTGGGTAACTTTATTGGCATCGAAACCAAGCGCATCTACTAGGGACCTGCTAGAAGTCGGTATAGATTTTTCATTTTGCTTTTCAATGCTCTTTTCATACAGCAGATAGTTCCTAGCGGTGCGTCCCTGCGCCATCAAAGGGCGAATAGAACTCACCAAAGTCTCTACTTCAGATAAACCTTTACGCCATATTGCTAGCCCTCCGGTAAAGTCACTCTGATCAGTAGATTCATTGTTCGATAACCTTGAATTAACTCGCCCTAGGTCAACAATATACTGAAGACCTGTATCGATTTTAGGAATCAATTGGGACTGCTTGTCGGCTAGCACCGCATCAGCAAATGGAGCCTCTTCGATTACCAAGCGGTTTTGAACTAACTCTTTATAAATAGCTCTCTCTATCCAGGAGTAGCTTGAAGGAGCATCTAAATGGAATGAGGCTGATAAATCGCCCCATCTATCAGGCTGCTTTCCTGGTTGAAGAGAATCTGAACAACTCCCTCCCATACCCAGGAAGTAATCGTAAATTTCTTGAAGAGATGAAACACTGAACATTTCCAGGGTTTGCTCAGCACTAGTTGGCAGTGAAGATCCGGAGCTAAAACCGCTCCCTCTTCGAGCCAGGTAAACAATTCCATATGTATTCTCAACAAATAGCTGCATAGCTCACTCTTTATTGATTACGAACCAGCCATGCAACATTCCTTCGCTGCCAGCTCAAAGCAAAATAAAGTCCACTAAAAGTACTCTGCCCTTTCCAACTTCAGTCTTCGCAACTCAGGGAGTCGGAACTTCTGTCACCACTGTTAACGAAAAGTGGTTTTCGGAACGGGAAAGCCGCGCGATTATACTGAGGGGAAATTAGGAAATGGATTACACAGGAGCACAATAAAAAATGATGCACCCTAATGTAATGGCACGTATATCTGAGTTACAAAAACAACTTAAAGAGAGGGGGGGGGGGGGTAAATTAATACTGGTGCACAGATATAATTTAATTTGGGGCAAGCCTAAGCTTACCCCAAATCAGCGCAATTAATTTACGCTGTCAGAATGATAAACTATTGCCTGCCAAATATTTTGTTGGCCGCCTATATAATTATCCAGGGTAGGATTCTTAATATAGCTCCAGGCAACTTTACCATTACCCAAGTACATAGGCTCATCCAAACCACCCCAACCGTAGTCAGTCAGCTTTACCGGCCCCTCAAGTACATTTAAGTCAGCATCAATCTCCATTACATAGTAGGCTTTTGGCACCAGCATACGCATGGCATCACCACTCTTATTGTAACTGCGATTGTACGGGAGGTTATCGGAGATACACTGGAACTGTGCGTAACCAAATAAGTAACGGCCATTTTTCAGATCAACCAACTGGGGATCACTAATTTGACAATCGGAATCCGTTGCCAGCCATTCAATGCCATTACCTTCAATACTGCCTTCCCCATCAACTTTTGCAATACCTACACGTGTCAGGGAAGTAGTATCCAAGGCATCTCCAGAATAGAGACCCTGCCTGGAAATTACAGGATATTCACCACTGTCGATATATGAGAAGAAGCAATTGCGAATGCCGTTATCAGCACATTCCTCTTCGAAGGGGCCATCACCACTTGTATCAATGCCCAGCTCATCCTGTAAGAACATATCCATGTTCGAATCTTCAATGTACTTTGGAGAGACAATAACTGAGAGATTTGTATCGGCATCAACCGGGACAACCGTATGGCCACCACCGTTGGATATCATTGCACTTGTCGAGGGCACTAAATGATTATAGGTGCCTTCATAAACAGAGGATCCACTGTCCTCCATTTTAATGGCGATCGCATTCAGGCCCGGTGACGGATAATATTTATTTCCATCACTGGTACACAGAGCACCGTACATCTCATTCCCCGGATTATAAAAGGCTCGAATATTCAGAACGTGGCCATGGCCACACGCCCAGTACCAACCCCGGTGATCATCTCCAGAGAAGGACATTGACCAGTCATCCCGATTGATTACCGTCAGCCCTGCCGAATAATGCGAACCGCTAACAAGAACACGAGCAGTCACGGAAAATGCATAACTTGTGCGCCCTTGGCTATCATCCTCTACGTACAATAGCTCCTGAGTCCCCAAATGAGTGCCACCATGCATTTTATTGACAACATAGGCATCTGGAGTTTCTGTTATAGGCTTGTTATCCCACTCCATTAGCCAGATCTGGTCATTATACTTCTCTTCATTATCGGTACCTGCAACACTGTCAAGATTATCTTCAATCTTCATCCAGGTTGTACCGTACTCTTCTACCAGATCTTTCTCGATATCATATCGCTCACTGGCCTTATATTCGGTATTGCATAAAACAGCTACCCTGGAGCAATCCGAACTGGCCGTAATACCATGTGACTCATAGCATTGATTCAGAATGGTGGCGTTACCCGTCTGCTCGAAGCTCATGCTATCTGGGTTATATTGAAGCTCGTAAACGGACCCATAGGTTGTATCAGAGGCACTATTCCCCTCTGACAAAGTTGTGGATACATACATTTTTGGCTGGGCAGTATCCGTAGCACAGGAGGCCGTATAGCTACGGATAGGAATATCAATATTTTCCTCATCCTGCTCACTGTCCGTACGGCCAATATAGTGGGCCAGCTGGTAAACTTCCTGAGCATTTACCATTGCGTTAGGCAAAGTGATATCTGTAGCGGTAATTGTTGCAAACCCGAGTTAAGCTGTTGACACATCTCCAACGGTTACAGTCGATGGGTCATTATCAGGCAATGAGGAGTCATCCCCGCTATCATCTGACCCGCTATCACCTGTTCCACTTCCTCCATCTTGATTACCCCCACTATTATCATCTCCGCCATCGCTCACAGGTGGTGAATCGGAGTCAGAATCCGACGAACCTCCCCCTCCACCACAAGCTGCAAGTGCCGCGGTTAGTGCAATTACCAATAATTTCTGCCCGAATAACTTTTCCATAATCGCCTTAAGTGCCGTGTTTTTTATTTTGGTGTTAGGTACTGTCCAAAATATAAGTTCCGGACAGTCATGAAATGCAAAAGTGGGCGAAATTTTAGCGGAAACGAAATTTAATTCTGTGCGTAACTTAAAAAAATATGAACACAATAAGGAAGCTTAAAAATGAGACATTCAACACCGACAGAACCCTAAATAAGGCGTACAAACTCCAGGCACCGAAAGATAAAAAGATAAAAAGATAAAAAGATAAAAAGATAAAAAGATAAAAAGATAAAAAGATAAAAAGATAAAAAGATATTAAATAGGGCAGTATCCAACACTAACCTAATGATAGGATAGAAAAGCAAATAAAAAACCAAACTAACACACAAATATAGTCAAAAACTCCGCCACCTGAATTCAGCCTCTCTCCTATCATAGATAGGTCAAACACATCAACTACACCTGAAGAAGAGGCTGGTTTTTCAAAGTATTTCAGCCAGAAAACTTATACAGCAAAGTAACAAGTGAGGATTTCCAACTGCAGACCGCATATAACTCTACAACACAACATAAAGAGCAAACTACAAGAGACCAAGTAAGACGCTCTCTTTTAAAGGTACATAAAGGTTAATCTTTCAAGATCTTGTTGTAGCCAAAAGAATCCTTACCATAAACTTGAAAGCTACCTACCTCTGGAAGTTCATACTCCACCATTCCCTCCGCTGTTGAGTATACATCCTTACCTCCCGGTGCGACCCGTACATGATTTGCCGTACATCTTCCCACAAAGGAAAACCGAGAATTACTACTACATATATTTGGATATGATGCATGCATATTTAGAGATGAAAACACAATGCACTCACCCGGCTTCATCTCCATATCTTTAACTTTGAACTTATCAAAGAAATCCTCTCCTAAGAGCTTCGCTGCCGTAAGAAAGACAAATATACTCTTAGTGAAAATCCAACCAAACAAAACCACCTTAAAAACATCAAAAAAATATCGGAATGAAAAAGGAAGCAAAGAAATATAAAATAACTTATTATCTTGTATAAAGCTGTATAGAAAATCCATTCTTGCATCACTAAACGACCCCGGCAAAAATCTCAAACAGCCATTTTCAATAGTAGATTCTGATAGAGCGACCCAAGCAGTAAGCTGTATCACTGCGGGATCAGTATCTTTTGTAGGCTGCAGTTTCGCATATTTACCAGTCTCCCTAAAAGTCGCATTTTGGTGCCATATAGTGCCGCTAGCACCAGGAAATTTATCGAAAAACTGTGATCGCCAACACATCACCTCATCACCCAATAGACTGGCAAGCTTGTGCGATAATTTTGGATTCCTCAACAGCTCCCTAAAAGACTTCATTCTAAGAGCCTGGTAAAGTCCAGCACTTTCAATTACCCATTGTCCATGCCGCTTTTCTATCTCTCTTACTTTACTGCCAACATAGCTTACCCCTTGAAAGTCTTCAGCAAATGCGTCTTCAACCTCTTTACGTAAACTTGCTGCCTGATCTTCAGAAACCAACTGAAATGGTGGCAAATAACCATTTTTTTCAAAGTAACAAATTTGCTCTTCTGTTAGGAAATCATCCTTACCACCATCCCTTGAGACATTTTTTCTCGGAATAGTCACCGTCATATTTCTAAGCTTATCCAGCTCATCAAACATCTGCTTCTTTTTCGAACCACGCCATGGGAGGATTAATAGCTTATAAAGCAAAACAACAGTGATCATTATTAGAACTTGAAAGGCTTGCACTTTGGAGATCGCAAAATCTGCAGCATCCCCCATAGAACCAAATCCCTTCAGCATCTCCGAAAAAGTACTTTTTCCAGTCTCCATAAAACTTAACCTCATTCAAGTAATGACTACCCCCCACTAGTTTCGCATTATTTTGTTGTACCCATACGAATCACCACCATATATCTGAAATGAACTAACCTCTGGCAACTCAAACTCAACCATACCTTCAGCACTAGGAAATCTATCTTTACCAGAAGGGGAAACCTTTACATGAGTTGTGGTACACCTCCCAAGAAAGGAGAACCGGCAGTCAATTTTTGTTATGTTCGGGTAAGATGCATGCATATTTAAGGCAGAAAAAATAAGACATTCTCCCGCCTTCATTTCAACATCAAGAACCTCGAAATTTTCAAAAAAATCCTCCCCTAAAATCTCCACAGCTGTGAAAAACACCAAGGCACTCTTTGCAAATATAGAGCCATAGAAGCCGATTTTTGCCATAAAGTATAAATGAGGAAGTGAAAGCGGAAGCTGCGACAGATAGAAGTATCTATTGGTTTGCATATATTCATATAGGTAACTAATTCTCGCATCCGAAAACGATCCAGGAAGTAAAAGTAAGCAGCCATTTTCACGAGCAGCATCAGTTAGAGCCACCCACGCATTCAGCTGAACTATCGCTGGGTCTGCATCTAACGCTGGTTGAAGCTTGGCATATTTACCTGTCTCACGGAAAGTTGCATTTTGATGCCAGGCAGTGGGGCCAGTTCCCGGCATCTTATGGAAAAATTGACTTCGCCAACAAATAACTTCGTTGCCAAGTAGACTAGCTAAACGGTGCGATATTTTAGGCTTTCTTAGAAGCTCTCGAAATGAAGGGGGACTTAGTGCCTGATAGGCTCCAGCATCTTCTATCGGCCAGTCCCCATGCCTAATTCCGATATCACGAACCTTATTCCCGAGAAAACTAATTCCGTGGAAACTTTTATCATATTCATCAAGGGCAAGCCCCTTCAGCTTGACAGCCTCACCCTCTGAAACAACAGAAAATGGGACCAAAAAGCCATTTTTTTTGAAGAAATCCAATTCACCCTGTTTAAGGAAGTTGCTCTCCCCCTCCTCATTTATTTCATCAGGCTGTGGGAGTCTAAGAGCCAAGTTCTTCAGGGCATCCAGATCTGAAAAGAATTTCCTTTTCTTCCGCACTTTCCATGGGGTAATCAAGAGGCGATAGATAACAAAACCTATGATTGCCAAATATATATGTAACCTCTGAAACCAAGAAATAGTGAAATCGGCACTATCCTCCAAAGTACCTATCCCTTTCAACATCTCAGATAGAGTACTTCCCTTATTTGCCATTCACTTCACCCTATTCCTATGGATCAATACTTTTTCGCAATCCGCTTACTTCTGAGTCAACCCGATCTTAGAAATCCTTTGGCACCATCTTATCCATCGGTTCAGGCGTAACCAGGTTCCACCAGAAATCAAACCGGTCCATTAAAGAAAGTAATATCTTCAACTCTCCCGCATCGCCCTCAATTTTGATTTTCCCATCCTCCATCTTCTCCTGGATAGATGCACTACCCAAGATGATATCATTGAGATCTGAGCGGTTTATCTGCACACTGCTTCCTGGATTCTCAACTGGGGGGCCATAGTTCAACACCGCATTCTCAAGCACAAGCGCATACTTTTCTTTTACGTCCGGCATATTGATATTGATGGAGAGCTTTTTGCCAGTTGCCTTTGGGCCGTTGAGTCGAATTCCCAGATAATCAAAAATCAAACCAGCCGGCATACTGCGAATAGTGTCCGGGCTCGCAGTCAGAGGGACAGGGTATCTCTGGATACCATCCCGCAACTCCCTGGCACCACTTAAGAAAAAATTTCTCCAGGTGCCATTCTCCTGCTGATAACCCAATTGCTCTAACGCATCTGCCAATAGGTCTCTTGCTGCACGATTATTAGGCTCTGCGGAAACCAATTTATCGAGCACCTCCGCAACCCAGCGGTACTCTCCTGCCTCATAGTCTTTCTTTGCTTGCTTGATAATATTGGCGGCCCCGCCCATATACTCGACGTACTTTATTCCCGCGGCCGTCGGTGGCATTGGATACAGGCGAGCGGGATTGCCATCAAAAAACCCTAAATAATAATTCCATACCGCACGGGTATCGTGATTTACACTGCCGTAATAGCCGCGATTGGCCCAATATTGTGAGAGCTCTGGAGGCAACTCCATCAGCTCAGCCGTTTGAACCATGTTGTACCCGTGATTGGCTAATCGTAGGGTTTGATCGTTGAGGTACTTGTATAGGTCTCGCTGCTTTTTCAGATGATTCACCACATTCTCTGGTCCCCAGGTTGGCCAATGATGGGGTGCAAACAGAACTTCGGCTTTTCCACCCCAGCGCTGCACGGTTTCATTGAGGTAGCGAGACCAGTCACGAGCATTTCGGACCTTTGCTCCCCGCAAGGTGTAAAGGTTATGTAAGGTGTGGGTTGCATTCTCAGCAGCGGTTACGGCTTTGAGTTGAGGAATATAGAAGTGCATTTCTGCCGGCGCTTCAGAGCCCGGCGCCAAGAGAAACTCAAAGATAAGTCCATCCAGTTCCAAAGTTTGCCCGGTCTCAACAATGGAGTCTGTCGGTTCTATCAGTGTGATGGTGCCAGTGGAGGTTTCAAGACCGAGGCCAGACCCTAAGGTACCTTTGGGATCTTTAGGGATCAGGTTCCCGTACATAAAACTGGCACGACGCGCCATATGATTTCCTGCAAAGACATTTTCACTAACAGCTTCAATCAGGAAATCTTGTGGGGCTATTACCTTAACCTTGCCGGACTTTACATCTTCTTCATCGATAACACCGCGAACACCCCCATAGTGGTCAACGTGACTGTGGGTGTAGATCACAGCAACGACAGGCTTGTTTCCGCGATGCTGCCGATAGAGGTTCAACGCTGCTTCAGCCGTCTCGGCAGAAATCAGCGGGTCCATAACAATGACCCCGGTATCGCCCTCAATAAAAGTTATATTGGAGAGGTCCGCACTGCGAACCTGGTAGATTCGCGGTATCACCTCATAGAGACCTCCCTCCGAAATTAATTGCAGTTGCCTCCACAGACTGGGGTTGGCACTGTCAGGAGCCTCTTTATCGCGAGCAAATTGAAATTGCTCCAAGTTCCATACCGTATCGCCTTTGCTGTTTTTAATAACACCATTATTTGGTAGAGGAGCAATAAACCCCCGCTTTACATCCTCAAAGTCCTTCCGATTTGCAAAGGGGAGCTCTTTCAGTACAGCCTGGTTTGATTTCATTGTGACGACACTGGCGGGATTGGGTTCTTGCGCCATGACACTTACGATCGTTAGCGAACAGGCAAGGAATACTAGGAACAGCGAAAACAGCGGCAGCTTGTTAACGTTCATCAGTTGTTTCCTTTCCATGATTCGCAAAGCGATGCGGCAGAGCCCCTTGTAGAGGATAGGTAGGAAACTATTAAGCGGGCGGGTATTTATGCCGGTATCAGAAGAATATCTGACAAATTTAGGGGAAAGAAACAAAAAAGCCGGCGAAGAGCGCCGGCTTTTTTGTCATTAAATATTATCTGACATCCAGTAAATGCCTGGCAATAATCAGGCGCTGGATCTCACTGGTACCTTCGTAGATTGTAGTGATTCTCACATCCCGACTCATACGTTCGAGTGGATATTCACGGGTATAGCCCACACCACCGTGCATTTGCAGAGCTAAATAACATGCCTCGTTAGCCTTCTCACTGGCGAACAGTTTGCCCATTGAAGCGGCAGGGCCAAACGGCATTCCGGCATCTTTCTGCCAAGCGGCTTGCAGCAATAGGAGTCGCGCACCTTCCATCTCAGTATATTTATCGGCAAGCTGCCATTGCAGCCCCTGGAACTCCGCCAGTTTTTTACCAAACTGCTCCCGCTCATGCAGATAGGCCCGGGCACAATCCAAAGCTTCAAAGCCGATACCCAGCGCCAGGGAGCCAATACCGATTCGGCCTCCAGCGAGCTCGCCTGCAGCAATGCGAAAGCCGCGATTTTCTTCACCTAAAAGATGGGAGGCAGGAATACGGCAATTGTCGAAAGAAACCTCATTGGTAACAGAGGCTTTCTGTCCCATTTTTTCTTCGGCCTTGCCAATCACCAGGCCAGGTGTGCCAGCTTCAACCAGGAAGCAGGAAATACCTTTGCCTTTAGGCGCGGAAGAATCTGTCACCGCCCAAACAACAAAAATACCGGCAAATTCGGCGCTACTAATAAAGAGCTTACTGCCATTGAGAACGTATTCATCACCCTGCTTTTCCGCGCGGGTGCGCATAGAGGCCGCATCCGAACCGGAACCGGGCTCGGTGAGACAGAAAGAACCCGCAGGGTATTCTCCACTACAGATTTTGGGGAGGTATTTTTGGCGCTGCTCTTCCGAACCTACCGCCTGAATAACCTCTGCCACCATATTGGTTACGGACGTGGTCGTTGCAACAGAGGCACAGCCCCGCGCCAGCTCGGCGATCGCCAGGGAGAATGCGACAGTACCAGCACCAGTACCGCCGTAATTGGGATCAATATTGATTCCCATAAAGCCCAGCTCTGCCAATTGCTTGAGCTTCTCCAACAAGAGCTCTCTATTACCGGTCTTGTCGAGTTCGGCAGCAATGGGTTTCAGTTCACTGTCAGCAAATTGCTTTGCCGCATCCTGAATCATCTGCTGTTCTTCGCTCAGTGAAAAATCCATACAGTACCTACTTATAGTTATTACGGACAAATCACACGGCACCCACCTTGGTACCGCATCGCTATGCCGAGCATAATAAAAACCGCGCCGACAATGGTTGCCAATTCCATCTGTTCATCCATGAAATCAGCAATCAATCCCTATGATTGAGGCCTGAGGAGAGAATTCAGATTCCTACCCAGGTTCATAAAAAAGCCAACCAGCAAAATCGCTACAGTTCTTTCACTCCGCACAGGATATTTGACTGCGCTCAATTAGCGCCGCGAACCTTTCACACTGGGTTCTGGGTCCGGTACCGCTACAGCGGTATCAGTCTTCACTTCCTCCATTACCACATAGGTGTGGGTTTCCCGTACTCCCGGTACGGATGCCAGCTTTTCACCGAGGAAGCGACGATAACCCAGCATATCCTTAATACGAATTTTCACCAGGTAATCAAAACCACCGGCAACCATATGGCACTCCTGGACCTCCTCCAGTCCAGCCACATGCTCATTAAAGGCTTCCAATGCTTCAGTTGCCGTATTGTTCAGGGTCACCTGGATATAGACCACCAGGCCCGCATGAACTTTGAGCGGGTCGAGTAGCGCTACATAGTCGCGAATAAATCCTTCCCTTTCGAGCCGCTTGACTCGCTCCAGGCAAGGGGTGGGACTAAGGTTAACCCGGCGCGCCAATTCCACATTCGGCAAGCGGCCGTGACGTTGCAGAATTCGCAGTATTTGGCGATCAATACGATCAAGATCTTCCAACTGTCGAGACATTACAAAATACCCTACTGGTAATCACGCAATTAGGCGTGATATTTAACCACAACTCGCAACATTATGGCGATTAATTCTAACGATTTTCGCACATAATCCGGTTTTTTATTCTGACCCTAGATATAGAGCTTGGGAGACGATATGTCGACAAACTTCGCCGGAGACCTCCAGAATGCCCGAGACCGGGCACGCGAGTATTTGCACGCCGACGAAAACCTCTGCGTGAGCGAGCTGCTGGCTGCGCCACGCCCCAGCGACGAGATGCGCAAGAAAATTCTGAACACCTCGCGCGCACTGGTTCATCATTCGCGACAGCAGCGCAGCAAGCGCGGAACGCTGGACGCTTTCCTTCAGCAATTCGGCCTTTCCAATAAGGAAGGGGTTGCATTGATGTGTCTGGCGGAGTCCCTGCTCCGGGTACCAGACGCCGATACTGCCGACAAACTAATCGCCGAGAAAGTGCATTCCGGCAACTGGTCCAGCCATCGTGGCCAGTCCGACTCCCTGTTTGTGAACGCCTCAACCTGGGGCCTGATGCTCACCGGCAGCGTGGTGGAGCTGGACCCAGATATCACCGAGCGTCCCTCCCACTGGATGAAACGCCTGGTTAGCCGTATCGGCGAGCCCATGGTGCGCACCTCCATGATGCAGGCCATGAAAATTATGGGTGGCCAGTACGTGCTCGGCCGCACCATCAAGGAAGCCCTGAAACGCGGCCCCAAAGAAAACCTCCCGGGCACCCGCTTTTCCTTCGACATGCTGGGCGAAGGCGCCCGCACCATGGCCGATGCCCACCGCTACTTCGATGCCTATATGATGGCTATCGAAGAGATCGGCAAAGACAACACCCAGCGGGATGTGGTTGAGGCCAACGGTATTTCCATCAAGCTTTCCGCCCTGCACCCCCGCTACAGTGTGCTGCAGCGGGATCGCGTAATGGACGAATTGCTGCCCCAGGTGAAGCGTCTTTGTGTCGCCGCAGCCCAATACGATATGGGCCTGAATATCGATGCAGAAGAGGCAGACCGCCTGGATATCTCGCTGGATATCTTCGAGGCCCTCGCCCGCGACCCCGAAATTAAAGACTGGCAAGGATTGGGCTTTGTACTGCAGGCCTACCAAAAGCGCGCCCCCCATGTCGCCGACTGGCTGATTGCCCTGGGCCGCGATACCGGCCGCAAACTGATGGTGCGCCTGGTTAAAGGCGCTTACTGGGATAGTGAAATCAAACACTCCCAGCAGATGGGCCTGCCGGACTACCCGGTGTACACGCGCAAATGCCACACCGATCTGTCATATCAGGTCTGTGCGAAAAAACTGTTGGAAGCTGGCGATGCAATCTATTCGCAATTTGCCACCCACAACGCCTACACCGTCGGGCTGATTCTTGAGTTAGCCAATGGCCGCACCGACTTTGAATTCCAGCGCCTGCACGGCATGGGCCACTTGCTGTACGCACAAATTGAAGCGGTACACGGCAAGCGTGTGCCCGTGCGCGTCTACGCACCCGTGGGGGCACATCGTGACTTACTGCCCTACCTGGTTCGTCGCCTGCTGGAAAACGGGGCTAATAGCTCCTTTGTTAACCGCTTTATGGACGAGGCAACGCCGGTTGAAGCCCTGGTCCAGGATACCCTGGAACAAAGCGAAGCCTGCAACCCCTACCGTCACCCGCAAATTCCTGTTCCGGAGAATATTTATATGGGCGCAGAAGCCCTGCCACGGAAAAACTCACACGGCATCGAACTGACTGATCCACTCTCCGTTGATCCCCTGCTGAAAGAGCTTGAACAGCAACGCGAAAAGCACTTCCTCGGTGGCCCTATCGTCAACGGCACCATGGGCGAAGCGGAAGAACCGGTTTACAACCCGGCAACCGGCGAAAAAATTGGACACACCGCGAATACTGATAAGCACCTGATTGAGCAGGCCTATGCCTCCGCCACTGAGGCGCAGATCGACTGGGATCGCCAGGGCGGAAAACACCGCGCGGATATTCTCGACAGAATTGCTGATCTCTACGAAGATAAAGCCAATGAACTGGCTGCAATTATTTGCATTGAAGCGGGCCGCACCCTAAATGATGGCATTAGTGAAGTGCGCGAAGCTATCGACTTCTGCCGCTACTACGCCAACGGCGCACGCCAGCATTTCAGTGAGCCCACCGAGCTACCAGGCCCTACCGGTGAACAAAATCAGCTGTATTTGAGTGGCCGTGGCACCCTCGTGTGCATCAGCCCTTGGAACTTCCCCCTGGCAATCTTTACCGGTCAGGTAGTTGCCGCACTCGCCGCCGGTAATGCCGTACTGGCCAAGCCCGCAGAGCAAACCCCCATCATCGCTGCACACGCCGTGCGCTTGATGCTCGATGCGGGCGTGCCGCCAAAAGTACTGCACTTGATTACCGGTACCGGTGCCGCAGTGGGCAAACTGCTGATCGAAGATCCCCGCCTGGGCGGTGTAGCCTTTACCGGCTCCACCGAAACCGCACGTCTGATCAACCAGCAGCTGGCAGCGAAAGAAGGCCCGATCGTACCGCTGATCGCCGAAACCGGCGGCCAGAATGTCATGGTCGTAGACTCCACTGCCCTGCCCGAGCAGGTGGTAGACGATGTAATTCAATCCGCCTTCCTCAGTGCCGGTCAGCGCTGTTCCGCTCTGCGTATCCTGTGTGTACAGGATGTCATCGCCGATAACCTGTTGAATATGCTGAAAGGCGCGTGTGAAGAACTGACCCTCGGCGATCCCGGTAAACTGGATACCGATATCGGTCCGGTTATCGACGAAAAAGCCCTCGGCATGCTGGAATCCCATCGCGAGCGCATGGCTAAAGAAGCCAAGCTGCTATTTGCATTTGAGGAAGCAAAGAAGCCCAGCAATGGCACCTTCTTCGGCCCGCAGGTAGTAGAGATTGAAGATTTCTCCGTGCTCAAGCGCGAGACTTTCGGACCTTTCCTGCATGTAGTTCGCTTCAAGGCAGACGAGCTGGAAGACGTAATCCGCCGCATTAATGCCACCGGCTACGGCCTTACCTTCGGACTGCATTCCCGCATCGAAGGCCGCGCCCACGCGGTATTCAAGCGTATCAACGTCGGCAACTGCTATGTAAACCGCGATATGGTTGGTGCAGTAGTAGGTGTTAACCCCTTCGGCGGCCACGGCCTATCCGGCACCGGCCCCAAAGCCGGTGGCCCGCACTACCTATTCCGCTTCGCCAGCGAAAAAACCAAAACTATTAACACTGTTGCCACCGGCGGTAACACTGCACTGTTTACATTGGGGCAATAAGCTCCCATAAAACAACGAGAGAGCGGGCTTTTAGCCCGCTTTTTTGTGGAGAAACATTTCGCTAACCACCCACAAAGTACCAACTCCAAGCTTCCCTTCCCCGTAAATTTTTCAGCCCCTGTAAAATAATCGGATGAATCAAAGCAATTACTTCAATTTCAACCGCAGCCTTTTGCAGCAACAAGCCATGTATTTTCTTTAACAGCCCCACATAAGGTATAGTTGGCCAACCCTATAAAAATAGAATGGATTCAATGAAAAATACAATAGCTGGAATAATAATAGGCTTAGTCGCCGGATACTTAGGCCCATTAATTACAGAATATTCTGCAGCCATCGCTATACCCGAAGCTTTCAGAGCACTCCTTTCAGATGGAGGGGCTGTCCTTTGGGAAATTTTTGTTGTCCATTTACTAGGATATGGACTAATTGTTTTCACACTCATTTTCTTAGCATCTAGGCTGATAAAACTGCATCCATGGGCAACTGCAGCAATTGCCATTATCGCCTGCGAAGCCACTCTGTATTTTTTCCACACCAGTGAATACACACTTTACGTACCTCATATCGTAGCTCTGGCATTTTGTGCATTCTTAAGCGCAACGCTCGCCAGGAAGAGCGCAAATATATCACCTGCTGTTTAATTACTTCTCGAGTTAAGATTAATAGAAGTTAAAGAATTTTTGATCGGCGACCTGCTCAAACCCCAATAGATGGTGTCTTATTTTTAAAATAGAATTTGATAAATAAGACACCCTATTTTGAATGGCCAGCTTGGTACTAGTACCAACAGAAAAAAGCTAATAATAAATTTACCTTTACGACCATTCACTACCATAGAAACCTTCCTAAACCTGCTAAATATAAAATCCCTAAGGGCATATAAAAACAGATCAGATTAAACTATCAGCTACGACAATCCAGCGTCTTCGATTCAAGAACCACAAACTCTTCACTCATCACAGTGCCGACAATCGTGACTGTATTGGTAGAAAATACAAAGCCCAATGACAAAACTGGTTAACCAGTGGGTAACATCAAACTGTTTCCCTTGTAGAAAGACTTTTACGCCGCCAAAGGGATAGTTCTTGTCTTGACGCGCCACCGCAGGTGGGAGAAGCTAAGGCCACTCTGGGCAATAAAAACCCTGTCCCAGTATAAAAATGAAGTTTCATGTACACCGATTTTGGGGAGTCTCAATGCGCTCGCTGATACTGATGTGGTTGCTGTCCTTCTTTTTGATTGCCTGTGGTAGTGAACCAAAAACTCACACAGAAAATTTAAATACCGAGATCAAACCCGCCTCCAAGGCAACTATTTCCCACAATAGATCCCTGGCAAAACAACTCCCCTTCGGCGATGAAACTGATTTTCTGCTGGCTAAACGAGGCTTTATTGAATCTATTCCCGGCGCCCAAGTGAAAAATACCGAAGGTCGGGAAGTCTATGGCCTATCCCAGATGCAATTTTTACAAGGCACCCCTCCTGATACCGTCAACCCCAGCCTTTGGCGTCAGGCCCAGCTCAACGTCCTGAATAACGGCCTGTTCAAAGTGGTAGATGGTATCTATCAGGTGCGCTCGCTGGATCTGGCCAATATGACTCTGGTGCAGGGTGAAAACGGCTGGATTGTTATCGACCCTCTCACTTCTGCGGAGACTGCAGCCGCAGCACTTGCACTGGCCAACAAGGCACTAGGAGAGCAACCGGTAAGTGCCGTTATTTTTACCCATAGCCACGCAGACCATTTCGCCGGTATAACTGGAGTTCTGACTAAAGAACAGCTCGCGAGCGGTTCTATCGACATTATTGCACCAGAGGGTTTTGCTGAGGAGGCGATTAGCGAGAATGTGCGCACCGGGAATGTGATGCAGCGCCGTGCGTTATACCAATTTGGAAATTTGCTGCCCTCCAGTCCGGAGGGTTTTGTCTCATCCGGCTTAGGCAACCGGGTATCAGATGGTGAGCACGGAATAGCTACACCAACAATAGAGATTACTGAAACCGGTGCAGAGATGACAGTTGATGGAGTGGACATCGTCTTCATTAACACACCCGGGGCCGAAGCACCCGCAGAGATTGTGTTTTTCTTCCCTCAATTTAACGCACTCTGCATGAGTGAGATCGCCAACCATACACTGCATAATATTTACACTCTGCGTGGTGCGAAAACCCGCGATGCCAAGGCCTGGAGTCGCTATATTGAGTACGCCATGGAGAAATTTGGCGATAAGACCGAGGTGGTTTTCAGCAGCCACCACTGGCCCACCTGGGGCAAAGATGAAGCAATGGATTACCTGGCTAAGCAGAGGGATCTTTATAAGTACATCCACGACCAAACCCTGCGCCTAGCTAACCACGGTTACGATATGGTCGAAGTCGCAGAGCGCCTTGAGCTGCCCGAGAACCTCTCTCAGGCTTGGGCCAATCGAGGATACTACGGCACTGTCAATGTTGGAGCCAAGGCAGTTTACAATCGCTATCTGGGTTATTTCGATGGCAACCCAGCAAACCTCCACCCTATTCCTCAGGAAGAAGCTGCAGAGCACTACATCGACTACATGGGCGGGGGAGAAGCCATTATGGCTCGGGCCCGACAGGATTTTGCCCAGGGCAATTATCGCTGGGTAGCCATGGTGCTAAAGCACTTGGTTTTCGCTGAACCTGAGAACGAGCAAGCCCGTTATCTATTGGCTGATAGCTTGGAGCAACTCGGCTACCAGGCAGAATCTGGTATCTGGCGCAACTTTTATCTCTCCGGAGCCAAGGAATTACGCCATGGTATTGAATACCGTGAAGAAATACTGCCCGATGAAGAAATAGTAGCGCGAGTCCCTCTCCAGCTGCTTTTCGACGCGATGGCGGTGCGCCTTAATGGTGAGAAAGCGGCAGATGCAGATATCCGCTTAAATATCGATATGACTGACACTGGAGAAAAGTACTTAGTCGTAGTACAAAATGGGGTGCTGCACGGCTACCCAGGCCGACACAGTAGCGAGCCCTCTGCCAGCCTCGCTCTGAACAGTACCGACTTACGTATGATGTTTAGCGGGTTAGTAGGCGCCCCTACTCTAATCAAAGATGGTAGACTCAAGGTGAGCGGAAATCCTTTGGCACTAATAAAATTTGGGCGGTTATTTGATAAATTTGATCGTAATTTTAGCCTTGTAACACCTTGAAGAAGTTAAGCGCCCAGCGTGTAAAATTCTAACTAACCACAAACTGTAATACGCCTGATAACAGCAGATATCTGACCCATACCAACCCAAACAATACAGAGCCTTTTGGGCTCTGTATGTTTACAAGGCTAAATTCTCCCTACCCAAGAAAGTCATACTACCGATTGATAGAATGTGCCCCGCATAGCACGTGAACCCATCTGCCAAACTAACTACCCATTCGTCTATTTCAAACCTGCATCAGCATTCAATAACTGTTCAACCAAATTGAAAATCATGACACACAGAATGCAAAGTTCTGCAGGAAACTTCTTAGATAGATTAATTTACAAGAGCCTCTAAAACAGCCTCTGCAGTGATTAAGATAATCTCGGCACATAATAAGATTACTCACCACCCCACTCCGCCCTAAAAGCCAACCTGCTATAAACCACGCATAAAAACCTATAACCGCAGAATCACAACCTAAGCCAACCATATATTAAATCCAACTTAAAAACCCTCAATTTACTCACAATAGAAATAGACAACACGCACAAATCAAACCTATTACTATTTATTGATATTACGCACCAAACAACAAATACGTAATAGTTCTTCTAGCCGTCAACATCGAAAATTACAAAATCTTACAACGGCTTGATTGGCTCACATAAAATATTTACTGTCCACACCGCATTATTAAATCGTATTGGACAATGGAAATGGACAATGGAAGATATAATGGAACTTTCGGTAGCAACAAAGATTGCTGCAACAGATACGACAGTCAGGGACTTTAAGTCTTATCGATCATTTCGCACCAAAATCCTTGCAGCAACAAGGATTGAAGATGGTCTTGCGGTAGATTCAAAATACTACGATGAGTTGCTAACTTCCTCCGGGGCATTAAATGTCTGGTCGTTGTATATGCTTCAATCACTTGAATGCATGATTGAAGCGTCTCAGACTGCACTTGAATCTCTTGATCAACTCAAGGAGAGTCTTTCAGAAATTCTAAGGCTTGATGCGGATTCTCTTTTAATAAAGATACGCGCCAATACAGAGGTCGATGAAACATTGGCGACAGCTCTTAAAGAGGGATTAAAAAAGTATGACACAACGGAGAAATGGCTCTTAACTCTTCGACAAGCACTTGTAAGCAGAATAGAAATTAGTGAAGAAGGAAAGCGCCTAGTTGAGGCTATTCAGGAAGGTCGACCACCGGAAAGACCACAGCTGTTTCCCGTCTTAACCTACCTTCACGACGACTCTCTTGCTTTGATTTTTTGTTTGCTTGGCGGCCTCACAATGAAGGCAATCTGCGTTGTTACTCTACTAATTACCCTCGCACCGCACAGCCCTAGCGAACCACCGCCGCCCCCTCCACCGCCACCTCCTCCTGAGGACTAGGCTAGGTAGCCGCTCTCAATATTCATTGAGTTTTTCGGTCGGTATGCAGTCGTGAGTCAGCAAATAGCCAAATCGTATAAGTTGTCACCACTAACAAGGACGGCCGAAATAAAGTATTGGCCGTCCACCCCATCTCAATATCTATACTTCATGTTATGAGATAGCATATGCAACCTGCCTTGCTCATCGCAATCCTATTGCTTTATCCGCAACAACATAAACTTAACCTGTTGACTACCCCAAAAGGAGGCAAAAAAATAGGTGCTTGCAATTATTGTCAGCTGCATCACAAAAAATAGCTTACCGAAAATAGACCTACCACCTCTATTCCCGGTAAAAACTACCAAATGTTTTACTCTTGGTTACCTTACTCCCCAAAACACACCCCACCGAAAAGACTCACTGACTTCATTGCCCTGACCATAGGAATGGAGCGATAACATCAAAGTTAATTACTTTTAGATACAGTTAAAACGAGGGAAATGTATTCCTCGACCATTCTTTCCGGCTCAATGGTTTCAGGTGTAAAAGCTGCGCGAAACAAAGCAATCGCGGGCGATAATTCAGTAAGAATATCTAGATGAGGGTGATCTTCGCCGATTATTCGGGCAATCGTACTTCGTAAATGCTCGATGCTAAACCCGTCCTTAACAGCCTGTTCAATGCCTTCATCGGCACGCATCGCCGCAACGAGGCCCGGCACCAAACCCGGCTTCTCTAACGCACTGATATATCTGGGTAATACCAGCGCTCTTAAATCGGCCAGTGGGTCATCCGTTGCCAACGCCTCATCGGCCGGCATATTACGGATGGCTTCTGCTATTAGCGCTTCCTTTGTAGGCCAGCGACGATAGATCGCACCTGTGCCAGAGCCCGCACGATCGGCCACATCCTGAATACGGAAACGATCAAAACCCATTTCAAGTAACTGTGTGGCTGCTGCCTTGAGGATAGCCTCTGTACGACCAGAATCGCGTTTACGCCCCCGGGTGTTATCAGCGCGCCTATTTGTCTTTTCACTCATCCGCAGAATGCTAACAGAGCGGGTTTCCACAGTAAATCCGATTTCCGGAAATAGCCAGTTCCGACGCAATAATAGAAATGTTGACTTCCGGAATTACAGATTCCATAATTCACAGCATCCTTAAACAGACCAACCTGGAGAAGCCCAGTGACCATGGAATTAACCCTAAACTCAAGTACAAAAATAGAATTCGGATTCGGAAAACTCGTATCTGGAAAGGAACAGCAGGTGTTTGCCGAATACTTTCCCTCCGTAAGGCCTGCGATGGAGGACTATGGACTTCAGTCCTTACGTCCATTTGCCATAATCGCTACAAACCACCCCGGACCAATACCGACTCAAGGTTCATTCACACGCGCCTCTTCCATTGAGAATTATCAAGCTTTCCACAACGATCCTCGTTTTCTGGCAGCAAAGCATGTGCGTGATGAAGGAATGGAATTTCTGACTGGTGGCAGCTTTTTTGATACGACAGATGCCGTCATTAGGCTTTCAGGAGAGCAGGACTATGCTGTTGTTATTGCTGAAAACAACCCCATAATGACAACTCCCGTATTTCAACTAGCGGCCAATGACAGCAGTCCCAATGCCCAGTATATTGGCAAGAAACTCTCCCTTCATCCTTGGAGTGAAAACGCAGAACAATTACTTGCAGGTTCAGAAACTATTGTATTTCGCATTCGATTTTTAGCTTAAAGAAAAAAGAGCGAGAGTGGTAAGTTATCGTGCGGTCATTTCAGAATTTCATTTTAGCCGCATAACGCTCATTCTTGACTAATATTGGTTGGTGCCAAATTTAAGCACAACCCAAAATGTTGACTAAGATACCTCTACTAAAGTAGATGCATGAATAACTTATTCCGCTCGCTTTCTCTGTAAAAATTCAAATTTCTTAGAGACATACTACTCCAGCAATAGTTATCCAAGGAGTATCGCAATGATTTGGGACGCCTAGGATCTAAATTTCGGACTGTAACATCTTGCTCACTTATACTTGAGGAATAATACTGTTTTATTTCATTCTTGGATTAAAGATAATAGGCCTATAGAAAACAAATTAATCAAACCCCTAATCCAATCACTCATTGCTTATCTAAAATTCAGCAGATATCTTTAGAAGGACTAGAATTATCCCACCATATAAAAGTAGAGGATCTCAATATTGAGATTCCATTTTTGCAAAAACATCACTTTATAAGAGTTTTTCTACAGCTTGATCGTCCGGCTCAGGAGCTGTGTAGCAGCGGAAAGGCAGTCCCAGCGACCAACAGGAGCGATTGCTGCGGCTTGTTAACTGCTGAACTCCGGCAGTGTTGTAGATACATACAAAACGTCTGCTGACCAAGAACCACGCTCTTGGGTTGATAAATACACAGAACTATCTTGCCCCCTAAGCTCTAATATTTGATTCGAATTATCGTGGCTAATGAAATCTACTACGTTTCCGATCAGATCTCGCCACATACCCCACTCCGAGGCGTCAATTACATGATCAGGCTCATTTACGTTAAAGCGATGATCTTGGAAACCAACCGAATATTGAACAGGCTCATTGCACCATGAGAAATATCGCTTCAATCCATTATCAAATTCTAGAAATATCTCTCTATTTATTTCATGCCATTCAGGATGGTCATGTAGAGATAGTAGGTCTACTTCATAGAGTTCATATATGACCCGCTTCAATTTCATAGGGCAGTTAACTCTGCGAGCATAGGTGAAATACGCAGCGTTTTGTCCCATGCCATGCTTTGTTAACGCGTAAGTTCTCTGATGGTAAGCCGTTTCCATTTGCCTGTGAGTGCATAGGACTCTCCCTGGATCTGGTAGCTTATATTGCAAGGTAATTCGGACGGACCGTATATTGATGTAACATCTACGATAGGGCTAGATAAAACCACTGCCCCTGATTCCACCCTAATAACTTGAGGTTGGTACTGCCTAGTGAAGCTTCCTACCCCTTCCCCAACAACTAAATTGGACAGCTGAACTGGCCCCTCACTATGATTTCGGATATAGACTTCATTCACCGAGAGAATAGTGTTCGGGGATGAGAGGTACTTTGTTGTGGTCAACTCCAAGCGGACACTTCTTTAAGCACATTTCTCAAATTCGATAGGGGCTAGGTCTCCCAGTGTCGTATGTATTCTTCGTGAGTTGTAATAAGCAATATAGGCTCTTACATCTGCTACCGCATCCTCCCTTGTCGGATAAAGGTTTCCCGTTAACCACTCCCGCTTCAGGCTGCTGAAGAAACGTTCAGTCGGTGCGTTGTCCCAACAATTTCCCTTACGGCTCATTGAACACACCATCCCCTGCTGACTCAATAACATTTGGTAGGTATGGCTGGCATACTGACTGCCACGATCAGAGTGATGCAGGAGACCTTTTGGGGGCGTACGCAAATTGACAGCCATCATCAACGCACGAGTTACCAGGGCCGTTTCCATCTTGCGATCTAGATGCCAACCAACAATCCGGCGCGAATAGAGATCAATCACTACCGCCAAGTACAGCCAGCCCTGCGAAATCCAAATATATGTAATATCAGTCGTCCAAACTTGATTTTTAGCACTCGGTGAGAACTCCCTATTCAGAAGGTTCTCTGCGACAGGCAGGTGATGTTTACTGTCTGTCGTCAGTGTAAATCGCTTCTTGCGCTTTACTGCCAAGCCTAGCTTTTTCATGAGCTTGCGGACTCGATAGCGCCCGACTTCAAAGCCTTCTTTACGTAACAGCTTCATTAACCGACGACTTCCGAGACTCTGTCTAGATTCTGCAAATAGGGCCTTCAAACGATGGCATAGTTGCCATGTTTGAGCATCTATTGAGCTATTACCACGGCAACACCAATCGTAATAACTAGTCTTACTTACCTGCATTACCCGGCAGAGCACCCTAACAGGAAAGCTGCCTTGCTGTTTTTCAATAAAGCTGTACTTTATTTCATTTCTTTCGCAAAGAAGGCGCTGGCCTTTTTTAGGATTTCTTTCTCCATCCGCAACTGCTTATTTTCACGTCGTAATCGCTCTAATTCTGCGCGCTCGCCTACACCCAACCTCACACCGTCTTCTTCCTGCTTCAGTTCCTTTATCCAGCGTCGCAGGTTATTGGCTGTTGTTCCTACAGCCTCTGCTGCTTTAGAAATTGAATACCCTTGCTCAGAGACTAGCGCTACGGCGTCTTTCTTAAATTCCGGCTTGAAATGCCGACGTGTACCTTTTGTTGTCATACTTCACCTCGCTTGGTAGTTTTACCATCTTAGCGAAGTGTCCGGAAGGATTAGACCACTACACTTCTCTTGGCTCGGGGAAAGAGCATATGTATTTGGTAGACGCTCTTTACCCAGGGTGATGAATGCGTTAAAGCTGATGGTATTGTCTTCTGAGTATATAAGACACTGAAAATATTCACTATATTCCACGCCCGAAGAATCTACCACCTGACCGTTTGGTGTGCACCCATAAGCGAGCAACAGAAAGAAGATAATACTGAGGGATCTAACCACCAATCTCTCCATGATTGTTAACGCCGGCCACACAGGCGAGCGCTTTTAGCGAGTTCAGAAAAATGCGTTTTTTGCATTTAGCGATTGTGCTGGCCCTTGTATGGTTGTTCTTGATCGATTCTGATGTTGAAAATCCTTTTCGCTAACGGGTAAATTGAGACCCACCTTCGGCGGCCACCGAAGGCCTTGTTTATCACAGTTCGCTGCCTGGCCGGTTCGTAAAAGACCGATAACAAGTATGAACGCGATAAGCACTCACTAGGCATAACTCGGATAGTCATGTGGGCCTCGAGCCCGAATAGCAAGGCGGAGATAGCTTATCTTATGGAACCTCAAGAGATCAATGTCGGTATCGATACCAGCAGTAAACAACTCGATATTTATGTGAGACCTACTGGCCAATTCTTTAGTGTTGCCAATGATAAAAATGGCATTAAGAATGCCATTAAAAAATTACAACCTCTTAAACCTCAAAGAGTATTAATAGAGTCTACAGGAAGACTTGAATTAGAGTTTGTTTGCGCCGCTGATAAAGCAGGATTACCTGTTGTTGTTTGCAACCCTTCACAGATAAGAAGCTTCGCTAAATCCACAGGGCGCCTCGCCAAAACTGACAAGCTAGATGCAATAGATATTGCACATTTTGGTGAGGCCATGAAGCCAAGGCTGTCGGTGCTAAAGCCAGAAAAGCTTAGAGAGATCAGTGACTTACTGGCGGTAAGAAGTCAGTGTTTAGAGATGAGTACAATGCAAAAGAATCGGCTTCAGAGAATGCCGAAATCAGTACACAAACCTATACGGACCATTCTAAACACCATCAAGAAAGAGCTACAAGGTATCGACAAGCAACTAGATAAACTGGTTAACAGTGTGTCTGAGTGGCGGCAAAGGCGCGACTTATTGTTGAGTGCTAAAGGGGTCGGAAGTGTATTGGCTTATACGTTGATGAGTGAACTTCCCGAGCTAGGAAAATTGAACCGTAAAGAAATCGCTGCACTTGTCGGTATCGCCCCGATGAACCGTGATAGCGGCAGCTTCCAGGGAAAGAGATATATTCGGGGTGGAAGGCATCGTGTACGAACGGTTTTGTTTGTTTCCATCATGTCGGCCATACAGCATCATCCCAAACTAAAGCCGATGTACAAGCGATTAGTCGACGCTGGCAAACCTAAAAAGGTCGCTCTGGTTGCCTGCATGAGAAAGCAGATTACGATCCTGAATACAATGGTGAAAAACAACACCTACTGGGATGAAAGTATGGCTTAAAAACTTGACGAGCAACCATAGTCACTTGTTAACTGCGGTCATCTTCGAAAGCTTCCGCGTTGAGGGAATATGCAAGTTCAGAGCACATTGACATAGGAACCCCGCTGGTCAGTAGAACACCATTCTCCAGGCTTATATTGCCAACTTTATCCCCGCCTTCTAGATAGAAGGCTATGCCTTCACCAGAGAAAAGAACCTCCTCATTGGTAAAAGGGTTAGTTCCTTTCTTATCAGGAGCTTGCTCGAGGGCTTGATGACTGGAGACTACGCTACTCCATTGATCAAGCTGTATATCACCATCGCTTTTGATGATTTTGCCGAAGTCCATTTTCTCTCCTGGAAAGTTAACGCCGCCAACACGGGCCGAAATGGAGCAGCGAAGCTGCGGAATGTAGGTCCAGCCAGCTTTGCTGGCAATCGTGCTTGACTTTGTTAAGAGTTCGCATTTCCGAAGTACCCAATAGAAGCAATACTAATTACAAGGAATACAAAAATTACTATGAGCCAAACATATGGTCTGAACCAAAACCAATAATCCATGCGATTTCCAGTCAAATGAAGATACTTAAAGCCAAAAATATAAACAAGAGTGACGGCTGTTGCTAAGATTAAACTGGCTGGCAGAAACAGTACAACAGTGCCACTCCCACCTTTTGAGCTAAAGAAACCCAGAATAAATAGACCAAAATTCAGATAACCTAAGACCTTTACTACATGTAGAAATAACTCTTTATTAGTACTCATTGAATATCTATGTTTTGACTCTTAATGCCTACTAAAGCGGAAAAATATAGTTGGCTAAAATTTTGAACGGAGTGAAAACAGCCAACTGTATTTTTTTCCGCTTGAAGTTCTTGTTAGCTCCATGCTTTCACTTGATTAAAATGATTAAATATTTCTAGTGATGCAAACGAATCTAGGTACTCTTTATACTCAGGAGCTTTTTGAAGAATTTTAACTTGTTTAGCTGCTTCTTCAGCGAATTCAAGAGACTCCCAACGTACAAAATCCATGAAAACATTTTTACTTCGACTACTTTGATAAAATTCATAACTAATAAAACCTTCAAAGCCCATCACAAGCTTGCGAAATTTCTCAATAGCTGTATTTACATAAACACTATTCATTTCTGGCTTTACTGTGTACACAACCAACTCTACAATTTCATTCGGTTTTTCTAGATTCACAACACATCCTCTGATAATGGAGCTAATCGGGATAGGGAGGCACCTCACGATGCCCCTCCTCCCACACCACCAGGCATACGGGTCACGTACCATGGCGGTTCAACTCTTTTCCACTTTCTGTCTGCCAATTCCAGCAGCCCCAAGTTCCTAAAATATCTATTTGGTAGCACTCTGTAAAGAGCAGGACTTTTGCTTAGCCTCCATGGCCCATGCGCTGATTTGGCTGTGTTCCACGCTAAAACGCGATCAACTCCTAACCCCCTTAATCTGCGGTAACCGCTACGGCCCCACTGCTTCCATAGATAACATCGCAACTTCCGCCTTATCCACTTGTCCAGATCTTTCAGAGCGCTCAGTACTTCACTGATGTCAAAGTACGCTTTCCAACCAAGCAGGGACTTCTTTAACTCTTCTATGATCTGAGTAAACTTGCGGCCTCGTGTTCGGCGGGTGATCATTCTGATCTTTGCTTTCAATTTAATTAGCGATGATTCTGATACCTTTATTCGGGCATCTTTCTTCAATAATCTAAAACCTAGAAAGCTTCGCTTCCAGAAGTGATCCTCTGCACTCTTCTCAGTATTGACTGTAAGCTTCAGCTGACATTTGATGAAGTGCGTGAGGCTTGCTTTTATCCGTTCCGCAGACCGTCGGCTTCCCACCAGTATTTGGAAGTCGTCGGCATATCGTACAAAACTGAGCTGGCGCTTGTGCAGCTCCCAATCCAATTCATTGAGCACAATATTGGCTAGAAGCGGAGATAATGGCCCACCTTGCGGCACACCTTTGGTAGTGGCTAGTAACTTGCCATCAACGGCTGTCGGCGCTTTTAAATAGCGATTGATTAATCTCAGTACATCAGGCGGTATCCCGCTTTTCTTCAGTATTGACATGAGCCTGTCATGGTTCACTTCGTCAAAGAAGGATTTCAAGTCCATATCAATCGTCCAGCGGTTTCCTCGCCGTACAAAGTATTGAACTTGTTTAATCGCCTGATGCGCTGATCGATTTGGCCTAAAGCCAAAACTCAGCGCATGAAACTTCGGCTCCCATTGCTCGCTGAGTACCTGCGCAATAGCTTGTTGAATCAATCTATCCTGCACAGTGGGTATACCCAGTGGACGCTGGTCTCCATTGCCTTTGGGTATAAAGACTCGTTTCACCGGTTGAGGTCGGTAGCTACTATTTAGTACCTTTTGCCGGGTGTCAATCCACGTCTGCTTCAGGTGTTCCGGCAATTGCTTTACCGTCATACCATCGAGACCCGGCGCACCCTTGTTGCGAGAAACTTGCTGTAATGCCCGAAACAGATTATTCCTATCTAGAATTCGCTGCATTAAAAGAGAGGGAAAATTGGACAAGGTACGATTAAGTTTCCAGTTTGACGTTCACCCAGGAGAAAAAAATCCTGGTAACTAGGTTACTTGTCAGATGCAGTCATCAAACTCTGCGTTAATGATACTGTCCTGAATTGTTCAGGCCTTCAGTCGCACGAGCTCTACCTACTATGCCTTCTGCTGACTTCTATAGACCGGTCAAAACCAATCTCTCAGTTTTCAGTTAATCCATTAACAGCCTATAGACCTCCCAGGGTAAGACATTTAACTTTCTTCATGTAGATGCTGGATTTATAAAACGCAGGCCAGTTGTAGATGGAGAGCTTCATGGTCACGTGCCCACTGGCTCCGCCTACGTCACACCTCATATCCAGTTTTTGTACATCACCCCGTGAATTTGCGTTGGGCTTCCTCCAGCCAATACCTCGCGATATTAACCTTGCCCTTTCGCTAACCTTCGGCTCCACGAATACCTGGTAAGAGGACTTTCACCTCTCTAGTTAAATGCCATGCCTGGCACACACGCCGCGATAATCGGCTGGCGCTGCACAGCAGCGACAGTCCGGTGGAGGCCTGCAAGGCCGGAACGAAATTCATCGCCTTGTTAGGGCTCTACTCGTTCGATCTTTTCGTTTTCCTGAACATTATCCATCATCGCACTCAACACACCCAAACTAACTGAGTACAGACCATTTTTTGGCAGATTTTTGTCTTTTACTCTGTCCCATACTGGCTTACCTGGGCCATTATAAAACTCTGTAACTGTACCATCTCTAAGGAGCTTTAAGGCTATTAAATGTACACATGGCTCGCCAATTTGAATAGCTTTATTTTGTGTTGTCTTAATCTGGATTAACTTATTTCCTTTACGACAGTCATGTTGTTTTTCTCCAGGCGGCAACGGTGTGAGGCCATAATGATATTCAGCCAATACCTCGCCTATGCTGCCCACTAGAATACCGTCCGGAGTGAAGTTTCTGTGTGGATGAATTTCTTTCAACCCATTCGTAATTTTATAGAGTTCTTCAATCAGCTTTTTTGTATCTTTCATGACCGTTCCCTGAGGGGCCCCTAACGTCGCCATAAACGGATGCCGAAGCAACGCGTAGGCAGTCCGGTGGAGGGCGCGTCTTTTGCGACCGAAACGAATTTAATGGCCTTGTTAAACGATTTCTTCATGCTCAATCACCGGCCCCTTTCCTTTGTAGCTCTTGGAGTGATAGGCGAATACAACTACGAATATTAGAGCGATAAACACGTAAATAGACTCTTTGGAAAACTGCGAATAAGAACTGGCAACGCCAAAGCATGCGCCTAAAAGAATGAAGAACGAAAGCCTAATAATAAAAGGCAGGCCTTTCCTCGATGGTTCGGCCTTGGGAAAAACTAGCTTTTGCCTCTTATACTCCTTGCCGTTTTTACTTAGTGTGCATACAAACGGACCCTTCAATAAGCTCACCACGTTGAGATTTGTCGAATATTCATTTTCTCCAATAGAAAAGTTATTGGTTGAATCAGTTGATAAGTTTCTTTGAGAAGATACTAACTCGCCATTTACAAATACTTTCTCAAGTCCAGAGAGAGCACTGAACCAAGCCTCAACTACGGCTCCGTCTTCTTCGAATATAAACGTATAACCCTTCGTGAAGCTAAATGCCTTTCTCTTACTCATATCTACGATTACCGTTTAACGCCGCCATAAAAGGCGAGCAACTTGTTGCGAGTCCAGCGCTGGAAGCGCGGTTTTTAATGGCTTTGTTATTGGGCTTTTAAAAACCATAGACTTCCTGCGCAGATATTTCACAACCATTAAACTCACTATAGTAAGTATTGTTTTTTGGCAAAGGGACATCTCGGATCCGCTCCTCGCTTGGAGTAATAAAAACTGCTAAAACAGGTCTCTGCCAATACTTTTCGTTTTCTACTCTCTTAATACGTCCATACGGAACACAAAGAGAGAATGTACCGCCAAGACCACTCTCCGCATCTTTTTCTCCGTAGTGCATTATCTCAACATCTGGAAGACTCGGATACCTAAACTCTTGCAACTCGTTAGCAGGGATTATGATAGATCGTCCGCCAGTAGATATTGATAAAAGCTCAATGTAACCATCCCCATTAACTTTCATATTTATTTGGGTATTACCAAAAGGTGGAAATAGCTCGTATTCCAGAGAAATCTTTTTAGCGTATGCTTGAGAAGGCTCCCAGGCTAGAGCTTTGGAGAAAACTAACATAAACAATAAACTAATAAGTACATTTAATTTCATGTTCAATATCTTGGTTAGATGTGGCAGGCCCAATAACGCTTAAAGCACCTGCGACAAAACCAAAGCGAAGCGGCGGTTTTGATGTCGGGTGCCTTTACATGTTATGGCTTTTAGTCGCTACATTTTATGCCCGATGATTCAGTAGTGTGTTTTCCGGTGTTTACATCAATCGATATATAACGGCCCGTGGAATCAGTAAATTCAAAAACCTCATTTTCAAATTGAAATGGTTCATCTTGCCAGCATATCCAGGGGCGCGGGCCATTTAAAACATCGGAGCCCACATCTTGAATTTTCTTTAGCTCTGACTCACTGAAGAAATTGAGCCCAGAGAACTCAAATGAAACTTTACCAGTAACAGAATAGATAACGAGATCATGACCCGCAAAAGGGTTTGCCCAGTCTAGCATGGTAACTAGCACCCCCTCATTGCTTAAGTAAGCTGATTGTGGGGAAACCTCATTTAGCAGGTGAAAAGTCCTTTTAAGTTCATAAGTATTACCATTAAGTTGATATATCTCAGCTTTAGCATAGGGCTTATATTTATCGTCTACAGGCCACGCAGGGATGATCCTCGACATGAACTCCGTGTTCTCACTGAAAACCCCATAGGTTTTGGGCGACTTATAAACAGTGGCCGCAGTGTTAATGGACAAGAAAAACAAAGCTATTAGAAAAATAGAAATCCGCCTACTCATACGATGCAGCCTTATAGCCATAACGCCTAAACTGTGTTTTATACACATCATTCAAGTCCATTTAAAGCCTCCGCTGCCTCCATATAATGGAGAAGCTTAGTTTACTCCTGCCAACCGGTTTTAACTCCAGGCTCACCATCGCCGCTCCGCCTCAGAAAGCCTCCAAGTCCTGCCAACATACGAGTTATATCTCTCATACTTGAAGTTTCATTTGGTGGGGAGGTTTTAGCTTACATTATCCATATCATACGCCACTCTTTTTCAGAGTGGACTTTCGTACACGATGTATCAGGAAGCGTTCGTGCTCGTGTTGTCATGGATTGTAGACGCAACCCGATAATCATATAGATTGCTATACAGTTCAGCATTCGCTGCTCGGTTCTAAAGCGACTACTTTCTATCTGGCATCCGCCTTTCACCACTCTAAAATAGGTTTCAATTTCCCATCGACTTCGATACCACTCAATGATGATCCTCGCTTGCTTAAAGTCCTCAACTGCAAGGTCGGTCAGCAGCATCCATTCAATACCTTTTTTGCCTTCTGGTGGGCTTAATTTCCTTAGCAAAAACTGCGTAGATAGAAAGAGGTCGTTTTTATTTTCCTTTTCCCTCTAATCTTACTTCTGCGATGGATACACTGACCTTAGCTCCCCTTTCTGGCTCTCCATTTCTTTTGGAGATACCGACTGAGTATTTTCCGATGGACTTCTGTTTGAACAAATAGTCCCAAAGTAAAGTCGTATTTTCTCCTTCGATCTCTAAACTACGATTAGCCTTGGCTCGAACAATCAGGCCACAAAGTGACCGTTTTTTGATAGCCTTGTTAACTGTTTGTATCATAAAACATCTCTTTATCCTTCCAAGGATCTTCATACGCATTCAAGATGTGTTCGATAACAGGAATCGCCCTCCAGTCAGGGGCACTACGGGCCTCTTTCAAGCGCTTTTCTAAATGTGTCTTATACTTTGGCAGCCGTAAATGATACATGCAAACCTGGGCTAACTCCCAAGTACACTCTTTGTGGATATCAAAGTCTTCAATAAATGCTTCCTCAAACTCCATGTGCATATCATTAGCAGCTTTGTAAAGCTCTAAAATAGAGTTACAAAAAGGGAGTAAGTCTGGGGTGCCTAGCGAATTTTCTGCACCAAAAACCTCTTCCGATTTTCTAAAGATTATTCTCAATTGTGACTTTATATCCTGATCCATAAGTACAGTTAACGAGGGTGTAGAAAAACAGATTGACCAAAACCCCTATCCAATCAATCATCGCCCATCTAAAATTCTAGAGATTTCTTCTGAAGAACTAGAATTATATCACTACATAGAATTTTGGCTTCTTAAGTCCATATTACACCCTCAATCAGTGGATATTGCCATATCTCATCAACTTTTCAATGTTATGTACTAAGCAAAACATCTGCCATTGGCCTTGAACCTTGCTCTTCCCTCGCAAGGAGAACCGATTCAACCCTTTATTGGTACCAATGTTCCCAAACACAGGCTCAACAACCGACATACGGTGCGCATAAATGGTTTTACCTTTTATGCTATCAATTCGCTTTTTCATCCAATCGGTAGCAGTACGCCCGTTTGTCCAAGTTAGTGATACCTGCCGACCATGTCCCTTTCTCGTATCTGCTGAATCTGGGCTTCGCATGCATTGATGTTTCAGGTCACAATTTCTGCAATCCGTTAAACGCCCCTCAAAAAAGAGCTTTCTTTTACCCTCGCTAACATATTCCTCTCTTTGAAGAGACATCTCTTTACCCGCTGGGCAAATGCAGGTTTTCTTTCTTTTATTAAAGGTAAAATCTTTGGCCGGTATTATCTGGGGAACTCCAACCTTTTTTCCTTGATTACGTTTACCATATTTCTCTTTTTGCTCAGAGAAGCTGCTATCTCTTGACCTGAATTTATTGTCAGGAATGTAGGCATTGATTCCATTATCTCTCAAGTACTTATAATTAGACTCATTTGAAAACCCAGTATCAGCAGTGATAATGACATCTTTGTCTAAGATATCTTCATCAATCTCGGTATTTTTATAGCGTGTACTAATACCATTCAAAATAGGCTTCAAGGTATGGTGCTCTTGCCCCTCACCAAAAGCTTGTGCTTCAACGACTATTTGATGTTTCTTATCCACTGCCGCAATACCGGTATAACCTTGAATAGTCCCCTTGCTAGTAGTCATCTTCGCTGATTCATTATCTGTGATATTGCTCTTTACTTCTTTCGGTCTTTTGCCTTGCCCCATCCTTGGGGATGACTCTTTAGGAACTGATCAATTTTTTCAAAGTGCTTTCGTAATGTGTCAGCAGCCTTAGCAACAGCCTGTTTTCGCTCCCTTTCTTGAGGTTTTCTTCCATCAAGCCTTTTGTGTTCACTGAGACAGGATTTGATCTTCTTACGAATTTTCTCCCGCTTCTTTTTAAGCTCTTTAAAAGTGCCAGAATGCGCTTTGCTAGCATTTGATGACATTTTACAGCCATCTATCGCAAAGAGCTCATTGCCAAGAAGCCCCTGTTCACTACACACCATCAAGACCTGTTCAAATACAGACTCAATTGCATCAGGATAGCTACTAACGAAGTTCGCGATACTGGTGAAGTGTGGAGTGCTATCACATGAGAGCGCCTTAAAAATGATGCTGTGTTCACACTGCCACTGAATCTCACGGCTAGAGGTGATGCCTTTGGAGTAAGCAAATAAAACGATCTTCAGAATAATCGCGGGATCATAAGCTGAGCGGCCACCACCATCATTTTGATACTTATCATTAAAGGCAGATAGATCTATGTGATCATTGATCAGATGGTGGAGAGTAAACTCAAAAGTTTGAGGCTGTAACTGCTCTTCGAAGTTAATTACAACCATGGCATCTTGGTTGTAATCATAGTGCTTAAAGTTGGGCATGTTGAGGATCTCAATAACGAGATCCCATTTTATCAAAAAATACTATCTTTTAAGAGTTTTTCTACAGCCTGAACGCCGCTAGCAAGGGCAGCCGAAGCAGCGCGTAGGCTGTCCAGCCCAACCCCGAAGGGATTGGGCGAGCTTGCCTAGCCTGGTTATGGCTGGCGCGCTCGGGACCGACTACTAGCACTTTGCCAGCCATAGTTTGGCTGGCCGCTGCCCAATATTTACGAGGGAAGAATACCGCACTTTTCCCAACCAATTCCTATCTTACTGGCAATCCGCGAAATTGCAGCGGACTGCCCCTTTTTACAGCACCTGAGCGAACACTCTAGGAGCGAAACTGTTTAAATAGCAACCAGTAAAAATTGCTCGATATTGGCTGCTATTTAGCCGTACTAAGCTATTAGTTACCACGAAAAATCAATAAAACTGACCGCCACAATAACGTTTCAAGCAGGGGCGTCAAACTACGTAGCGGATTGTGCATCCCGGTGCGCGAAGTAACCCTTGCTACCTTGACTGGTTATGTTTTCATTGAACTCGTTCAAGGTGCTTTCCAGATAGTATTTGATCAAAGTCTAACTGTATTGGTAGATTAATAGATGGGACTCCTTTAATTTCAACTTGTGCACGCCTGAGTGGAGCGCCAAAAGTTAAACAGTTTGTGCATTCCTCTACTTTTGATATTATGACAACAGAGCCAGTAGGCAGTGTTTCTCTTGTTACTACCTCTGGACCACTCCAGCCAGGATCTCGTGATGAAATAATATAAACATGAATTTCATCGCTATAGCCTCGTGACAAGTTAACCCCGGAATAGTCCATATCGGATATTAGTTTATATTGCTTGCCAATATATTGAGAATACTCTGGCTCGCTACTGATATCTTTGTACTCTGCACGGCAAGCTGAAAGCAACAATGCCAAAGCCACTACAATAATCGTTCCTAATCTATTATTCATGTTTGCTCACATATAACGCAGAGTGCAGGGGCGACTGGAACGAAGTGTAAGCCGTCCCGGGGCGCCCTTGCTGCCACGATTTGTTAAGTGCTATTTTTGGCACACTTGGTCTCCGATTTCCCAGGGTGGCTTGTAAATACTAGTTTGCTACCAGAATAAACGAAGAAGCTCGCCCCTTTTTCTGTGTTTAATGTGAAAGTTCCATTTTCATCCGTTTTGGTTTCTCCAAGTTTGCCAGGCAATTGAAAAGGAATCCATTCGTTTTCCCATGCTTCTACTTCTGCTCTAGCAATCGGATTATCTTGGCAATCAGTTACCGTTCCGGTATAGGTTTGCGGTGTAGCGCAACCATTCAAAATTAATGTAAGTAAAACAATTGCTACTGATGTCTTCATTCTCTCATGCACTTAACATTTCCAGCAAGGGCAGCCGAAGCGGAGCATAGGCTGTCCAGCCTAACCCCGAAGGGGTGGGCGAGCTTGACTGGCCTGGTTAATTTTCGGGGCTGGCCGAGGAGTTCTTGCCCGCCTTAATGTATGTTTCTATATAATCTTCCGTTGTACTGTGTGGGTATGAGTTGACCATTACATCAAGCACATCATAGAGCTTTGTATCTTTTATTGCCGCAGACTCTGTAGCAAGCACACTCTGAACACTGTTGTATGTATCCATGTTCTAAACAATGAACTTTTCGCCCCATTCATACATTTTTTCTTCTTCCCCCCGCCTCGCATATCCGAGAAGAAGAGCAATCATATTTGCTTCATCTACTGACCTTCCCGATGAAGAAAAAACTGCAGAAATTTCTACACCCCGATTGAACCCCCGATGCTCGCCAACATAGTAAGCAGCAACGACTAAAAAAATCACTACAACAGACCTAATAATACTCTTGTAAGGCATGGCTACTCTTAGAAAATTAACGCTTTTGGAATGTGCCGCGTTGTGGCGAAGCCACGCTTTTAGTGGTCGCATTGCCAAACTTGTTAATTGTTTTACTCAAACTGTATTCCTGGTATTGGTGAGAATGGCTCAGTTTTTATACTAATAATTCTTGCAATTTTTTCTTTTATTCAAGTGTTTCCGCAATGGGTTCATACCAAGCTTCAACAGCCTGGATAACTTCATTGCAAAATGCCTTTATGTTTAGAGTGAGAATATTATTAATGTGAATTCGGTGCATTCCCAAAGTAGTGAATTCAAACTTTTCTAGTACTTCTTGAGCTCTCTGTTCGGTTATGTCGTCTGTGCCAGCATGAAGTAGAGAGCATCTTAATGCCCAGCAATCAGAAGCTGTTAAGAACACAACTTCTTTCCCCATAATATTAGATTTATTTATCTGGGATAGGTTGGCATTAAACCACTCTTTATATCTAGGGCCAGAGTATTCTATTTCTGGATATGTTATTTTTCCACAGATATCAGGCATAGTTAGAGCCATAAACAAAGCCCCATACCAATTCTCTGTTTCTAAATTTTTTCTTATTGAGTTAGTAAACCGCTCCATGAGTCACCTCCGGCAATTAACGCCCTGCCTGTGTTTTATACACATTATTTAAGTCCATTTAAAACCTCTGCTGCTTCAACATAATGGAGCAACTTAGCATATCCTTGCCAAACAGTTTTAACCCCTGGCTCGCCATCGCCTTTACGCCCTAGAAATCCTCCTAGACCTGCCAGCATACGCGTTATATCTCTCATGCTTGGAGGTATATTCGGTGGGGAACTTTTATCTCGCATCATCCATACCATGCGCCATTCTTTTTCAGAGTAAGCACTCGTACATGGTTCATCAGGAAGACTTTTTGCTTGTGTAGTTATCGAATGTAGTCGCCATCCAATAATCATATAGATCGCAATACAGTTCAACATTCGCTGCTCTGTTCTAAAACGATTACTTTCTATCTGGCATCCGCCTTTTACCACCCGAAAATAGGTTTCAATTTCCCACCGGCTTCGATACCACTCAATGATGACCCTTGCCTGCTTAAAGTCTTCAACTGGAAGATCAGTTAACAGCATCCACTCAATGCCTTTTTCACCCTCTGGTGGGTTTAATTCTTTAACCAATACAGCATAGAGAGAAAGAGGTCGTTTAGATTTTCCTTTCCCAAGTAGCCGTATCTCAGTAGTGGATACACTGACTTTGGCTTTTCTTCCAGATTCACCATTCCGTTTGGGAATATCTACCGTGTATAGACCAACAGATTTCTGCTCATTCATATGATCCCAAAGCAAAACCGTTTCTTCTCCATCGAGCTCTAAAGTGCGATTGGCCTTAGCTCGAACGATATAGCTCGCCCGCCGCTGTTCACTTTGATCTTCAGCCAGTTGAAACCACTCATGAATATCACCCTCTCTATCAGCAATACTCACAATTGTACTTTCAGGGCAGCGCTCCTGTATCTGACAAGCCGTTTCGTAATGGTCTAGCCAGCGTCGACTCTCCTTATTCTTTATCGACTTGGTATAACGGGAATTAGAGCTTGATTCCTTGTCTCTCTGCCACATACTACCCTCAACAACACCCAAGTTAACTCTTGATGGCGTTATAGCGATGGAGGTGTGCAAGAGTTGCTGATTGGTCTCTTTCCGCCTAAGTGTTCCCATCTCTTTACTTTCTAAGTCAGTGGCAAAATTTAGAAAGGTGGTATCTTGAGGGATAAGAACAACGGGCTGCGCCTTGATTCTCTCAAGAGTTGCCGATTTATGGCCGCTCATAATAGAATCAAAATTGACTTTATCATTTTCGATAAAGCGATAAGCTGCAAACGTTTCTGCCCAAGTTTTGTTTGCACAGGGAATGCTATTCTTTGGATCTGAACTTAAACTACTAAGAATATTGGACAAGCGCTTATTCAAGCGTGTATCACCCATAACCTGATTTTTTACTTCCTCCATGACCCAGTCCTGCATAATAATCCAGCCAAATCTGTAGTTCTTACTGGGCTAAACTGTAACTTATTGATTTACATAATAAAACTTAAAAAAACTTGTGTATAAAACTTAGCGCCTAAATCAGGTGCGCCGTAGGCGTCACCTGGATTTACTTGTTATGCGTGCTCTCCGAACAGTGCTTGATAGATTTCACTTGCTGACTCGTAGCATGTAAAGCTACCTTTGTTTAGCTCTCGAATATTTGGTCTTTCTGCCTTGTGACCATCACTATCACCTTTTGTATGCTTTGCTATTTTAGCATTTTCTAAGGATGGCAATGGTTCTCCTGCTTCAGAGCCAAAGAAATAAAATGGGCCGAGTTCAAGAGATTCTTCATCAAAATAAACCCAGACGACACAACCAGAAGGTTTATCTCTAAGCTTCACATGTATTTTTTGTCGAGCTGTTTTCCCGCCCACATAAGACGCTTTTAATTGAACGTGCCTAACAATACGATTTGCTTCGAGGATTACATCATAACCAGAGTTATCAACTTCAGGTTTTGCCACTTCGAGTTGGCAATCACCTTTTTGCCATGAAATTTTGAGAAGTTCCCCAACAAAAAGATGTTCAATTAGCTTTTCTCTATATGAGGAATGTTCTGTATGTTTACTGCTCATGATAATCTCGATTTTGATTGAAACGCATAACGCTTTGCTAAACGGCAGATGAAACGGAGTGTAGGCTGTCCGGTGAAGGGCGCGATTTTCGCGACCGAAACGTATTTCAGCAACTTGTTATAGCCCATTGGTTCGCTTAGCTCTCCAATACTTAAAAATTTCATACACTAGGATAGCTACGAAACCTACTAAGAGGGTTTGCCCTGCCTGTAAGAGTTCAGGTCTACCGCAAGTACCTCCAGGACCTGCGATACCTTCCATAAAAAGAAAGTACATACACGCAGGAATGTAGCCTACAACTAGCGCGCTAATTATTGGTGCCCATAGACGCTTCTTGTTTGTTAAGTAGCGTATGAAAAGCGCAAGAACTAGAATCGCTGCAGAAATCCCTAAGAGAAGGAAAAATCCTGACACGTGCTGTTCGGCCAATCCTTCAGGTTGAATAAAACACGCATAGGAATTAGCTGGAAAGGCAACGATAAAAAATAGATGGACTTCTCTCAAATTTATCTCTTATGTCTGATTTGGTTATAACGCCCAGCACACGGGCGGCCGAAGCGCAGCGTAGGTCGTCCAGCCCGCGTTTTTTGCGGGCGACCGTGCTGCTGCTTGTTAGAACAGGTCGTCAGCGATGATATCGTCGAGAACCTGATCCATACCAAAAAGCTTTTCTTGAACTGCAGTATACAATTCACTCAATGAGGCATGAGCTTCTTTGGTTCCTAGCTCATTGGTATTATATGAGACCATTTCAGAGAAATCGTGCCACTCCTCATCAGGCCAACCAGCCATCTCTTCCAGATCAAATTTCCCTGGGTAATAGTGAAGATAGAAATCTCCACTCATATTTTTGATGATGGACCATTTATGTTTTCCTGCATACTTAAAAAATAGCTCTGTTCCATGAGAGCCACGTATAACAGGGCCGATCAAATCCTGATTAGAAACCATAGCGTTTACGGCTTTAACAATTTTACTCACTAGCACTCCCTACGAAATCATCAATATTTCTGATATTTAAATGTCTCAATCTTTCTCGCAATTCGCTAACGACAGCTCTTTTTCTTGGCTCGGTTAACTTCCTTCGATCCGAAACGAGAACTTCTAGCTTATTTAGAAAACTGGAAAAATGATTTCTCAGTTTATCGTTGCCTCGTATTTGTCCGATTATCTCATTAAGAATGTTTATTATCTGCTCACACTGGTCAGAGTCCTTAGCGTTGTAGTCATTGAGCTTTTCGAGCTTCTCCTTTATTTCCGACAACGAAAGTTGATAGCCATAGTTCATTAACAGATGAAATACAGATGAAATCGACTTTCTCTTTGCAAGAAAAAGATAAATAGCGATACCCGATGCAAAAATCGTAAATAAGTTTGAGACTAGAGAAATGTACTTCATTAATTCATCCAAAATCCGCCCTCATATTCCTATACCCTCGTGTTCTAACGAAAATAGATATGCGGAACCGTTAAGAAAGTTGGCAGTGCCTTTGTGCAAGCAAAGGGAATGACAACTTTTAGGTTTCCGCATAATCGGGTTGTTATTTGTTGCTCGTGGCACTGTGTACAAATCCACTACAAATATCTTTCTTTTATTGTCTACCACGATTCGGAGAGAGAAACTAGCAGCACTAGGTTCGCGGCCTTGCTTCGAAGCGGCTGCGCCGTCCGCATTAACTTCGTTATGCGAGCGTCGCTGAAGCTTCGAAGCTTACATGAAGGTCGAACCGTTGGCTATGGGCTTTCCCGCCAATACTGTTTTTTTATACAGCAACCTAATAATTACCTGCTATTCTTTATTGAACCCCCGCAAAACTGGAGCGAGCGACCAATAACGCCGCTAGCAAGGTCAGCCGAAGCAACGCGTAGGCTGTCCAGCCCAGCCCCGGAGGGGTTGGGCGAGCTTGACTAGCCTGGTTATGGCTGGCGCGCACTGAACCACCTACTTGCTCTCTACCAGCCAACTTTGGCTGGCCACTGCCCGATAAATTTAAAGGGGAAAATACCATACTTTCCCAACCGGTTAACTATCTGATTGGCACTCCATGATGGCGTAGCTGGCTTGCAGGGCTTGCTGACTTAAAACGATGGCACTAGAACGAAACTGTAGTACCAAATTGCAGGAAAACTCTCAGAAAAAAGTGCTCAGATAGAGATTGATGCTTGCAGCAGCTACAGAACATCTGAAAATCGACCGCCACAATAACGCCCCGTTAAGCGGCAGGCGCAAGCTATGCTTTTGAGCACAGCTTGCGCCTGTCCGACTTCAACGGTTTGTTATGTAATTAGTAGCTACAATCATCTGTTGCGCAAAGCTGTACCGCAGTTGCTTTTTGAAGACTTCCTTCACAGCCATCTAAATAAAATCTAATTGGTTTACCGGAGACTGTTGCTGTTAAAGCAATTGAAAATGCCCTCTCGACTGCTTCTGCATTACCAAGAGATGTTTCACTAAAGTAAACATCATCACTTGTACAGCTTTGAGTATTGGGACCGCTCCATCTTATATATATTTTTTCTGAGAAAGACTCAGCCAAATAAACATTTCCATAACTCCAACTCCCAGCAATTGCTGTATTAGTCATAAATAAACCAGAGAGAACAAGCTTATTAACGAACTTCATTTAACTACTCCTTATTGTCACTTCAAATTAAACATAACGCTTAGATAACCTGCACTGCAGGCGGTAAAAAAAATGACCTGGCATTGAATTTAGGCCGAACTAAAGAGGCCCATTCCTGCAGTGTCTGGTTCATCGCCATGTTGTACATTCCCGCCGGCACTATCTTGCCGAGCCGCCCCCTTTATAAAGGAAATTCCTTTTTTCGCCTTAGACCACACTCTGCCAGTCAACTTTGTAGATTCATGGCACTGCCCACACTCTACCACCAGATCTTGGATTTGCAATCCAGCTGGGAGTCGTTGATCTTTCATTAAACCCACTTGATTACTACATAGATCGTGCTTTTTCTTATTACACCCAGCATATAATCCATAACTCCGTACCATGTGTTTTCCTATTGGAGGTATGTGCTGCAAGACACGTCTTAAGAACTCTTCAGGCTTTAACCTTAGTCGCTTGCGTCGCTGGTCACGGTGATCAAAATAACGAAATTCCAACCCCTTATGATCCACGTTTAATATCTGCTTTGGCTTCAGCGGGCCACCTTTGATATATCGTGAAAAATACAGAAGCACTCCTTGTCCATGCTCATATCGATCCTGAATACGAACTGACCATTCTTTGCGATAGCAAGCTTTAAAGAGAATATCAAACTGGCCAATGGGCCAACTGGGAGGGAGCTTGATTAACCCAGCACGATACTGCTCTAGTAACAGCGCTTGAAACTTCCCCCTATAAAGACTCTTAACCACTCGAACAGGTAATAAATACTCACCTGTTTCTTTCCACTTTTCCCTTAAGGTCAAACCACCAGCGGTTATCAAGCAGTGTATATGAGGGTGTAAAGTTAACTGTCTTCCCCAAGTATGCAGAGCCATAAGCATCCCGGGAGTTACTCCGTGATAGTCTTTACTCGCCATTAATTCAAACAGGGTTTCTTTGCTCGACAAAAAGAGTATATCTGTAAGCTTCTCTTCGTTGTATTGCCATAACGGCAGATACTCATGAGGTATAGTAAAGACCACATGAAAATGTTCTGTATCAAATAATTTACGACGCTGCTGATCAACCCACTGGAGCTGTTTTCTGCCTGAGCAGAGGGGGCAACTTCTATGCCTACAAGAATGATGCTGTTCTGTGACATGGTTGTGCTTACAACGATAATAACTGCTTCCCATCGATTTTGTACGGCATTCTTGTATCGAGGAGATAGCCTTTAAATTTTTTAGTGGCTGCGCAGTTTTAGATAAATAACCACTGTACGCAGAAAATATATTTTGCAATACCCGGTTATGCATTTTCTAAAATGCCTCTTATAATTTAAAAGTAGCACCACTCCCGCGCAGCGGGTTTGTACAACAGCTATATAGTAATCATTCTGATCACTATTATATTGACTACTATCTCATAATCAATCTACCGCCACCACTATAGTTTCCCATGGAAAATCAAGTGGTTATATTCAAATGGTACGAGCGAACAAACTATAAAAACGATCACTATGACTACTATCTCAATTTCGCCCTGCTCACGTAACCCCATGATTTCAGGGTGTTTTCCACAAAATTTCAGCCTAACTCAGAAATAACACTCATCATGATCATATTTAACCAAGCTGGCGCTTACTAACTGGCATAAATTATATTGCTCGCCCCGATAATTGAGTAAGCCGAATCATGAGTGCCCCCTGAAAATGCTAATTTAGATAGCAGCAATCATCTTGAGGGTGTGTTGTTGGGGAGGATGAATAGATTTCAGAAATTAGAAAATTATCCTCTCAAGGTAGTCAGTTAGAATCCCCATCTATCTTAATTTTTGTAGCCCTTCTCTTGAATATTGATACGCTCTAGAACCTCCAATACCGAATCAAAACCCTTTGTATGGAACGCATTCATACCCACTCTATTCGCAACCTCTACATTTCTAGGGATATCATCCATGTAGACAACACTACTGGCTTCAACTTCCAGCTGCTCAAGCGCGTGCTTGAAAAATGCTTCATCGGGCTTTGCCATACCTATAAGGTGGGAAGCGAATATTCGGCCAAAATAGTTATGTGCATTAAATTCATGAGTGATGCGTGGCCAGTGAAGTTCATTGGTATTTGTCAATGCGGCCACTTTGTAGTTTTTCTCTAGAGAACTGAGTAATTCAATTGCTCCTGGATAGAATCCAGCAGGCCAGTTTGTGAAATGATCGATAATAGTCTCTATCGATTCCTCTATTTCCAATTGAGATTTTAAAGCGTTTGCAAATTCTTCCGTGGTGATTTCTCCTCTCTCAAACTGCCTTACCGGACCGGAGATAATGACATCAGTCACAGGCGCTTTACCGGTTGGTAATGGACGGCCTTTTAGCTCTATTAGTACGCCGCCGAGATCAAACAGTAATACATCAATTTTCAAAACCCATAACCCTCATATTTTCAATGGCCAGAAACGCGCTGCTCACTCTTCACCATCAGATACACCTCGGAGAGACCAAGGCTAGTGCTATCAAATTAGCCAATATCATTCTTATCGTCCTGCTTTCTTCCTCTCTATGATCTAAGATCCCAAGTACAATCAGAAGCTAGTAAGCAAACTATGACGACTTCCCTTCATGAGCTTGTGGAGATGGTGCTCGCAAGAAAGATTAGCGCACTATCACTGATTGAAGAAGCTTGTGACAATGCAGTTGCTCATTCCGAACTCAATGCTTTTATCTGCCTCGATCGGCATGGCGCCCTTCAAAAAGCCAAATGCATTGACAGGGAATTGGCCTCCGGTAGCCACCGTAGACCCCTTGCCGGTATTCCCATCGCTGTTAAAGACAATATCAATGTAAAGGGTATGCATACCACTGCTGGGACCCTTGGCATGAACTTTCTGCCGAAGTCCTCTGCCCCAGTGGTTGAGCGGCTAGAGGGATGTGGGGCCATAGTGGTTGGGAAGACCAATCTACATGAGCTCGCCTTTGGCGTAACCTCCAATAACGCTGCATTTGGTGCCGTAAGGAATCCGTGGGACATCGCTTGCTTCCCCGGCGGTTCATCGGGGGGCACCGCTGTTGCTGTAGCCGCGGGGATTGTGCCCGCTGGCCTCGGCACCGATACCGCCGGCTCCGTCAGATTACCGGCGGCGTTAACTGGTATTGTTGGCTTTCGCCCTTCAACTGGCAGCCTTAGCTGCCAAGGAGTCGTACCCTCTGTGCCAGCATTTGACACGATCGGCCCTATGGCTGTTAGTGTCGAAGATACCATCTATCTGTTTGAAGTGATGACAGGAGTCTCCGTACCCCAATGCAAGCCAATCAATCAGTTGCGCTTGGGGCTTGCCCATCCTCTATTTGACAACCTCTCACCTGGAGTAAGCCAGTCTTTCAGGGCTCTAATCAGTACCCTTATTGATGCCGGAGTAGACCTGGTAGAAGTAGACCTTTCACCAATAGTCAGCGCCGCTCTCGAAATCGGATTTCCCGTCGGGTTTCATCAGATGCGGACAGCCATGGGTCATTTTCTGGCGAATTATCAACCACAAACTCAACTAGAGGGTTTGGTAGCAATGATCAAAAGTGAGGATGTGAAAGAGGTCTATCAGGAATCAGTGCTCGGCCCTAAGGCACCGCCAGACTCAGCTTATCAAGCGGCCTTAAAGAAATTGCCTGCTGTGCACGAGAGCTATTCGAAGATCATCCAACAGCATCAACTGGACGCGATCGTATTTCCAACTGCGCCTATCGAAGCGCAACCCCTGGAAACTTCCTCATACCAACTGGAGCTAAATGGACAGACACTCCCCACCCTGGACACACTGATATACAACAATGTCTCCGCACCAGTTACCGGTGCCCCAAGCATCAGCATCCCCATCGGGCCTGGTACCAATGGATTACCGGTGGGCTTGGAAATGGATGGGTTACCCGGAGCGGATTTGGCACTACTTGCCGTAGCTAGACAGATCGAACAGGTAATAACACTCCAAAAGTAAGAGGAACTATCCCCCCTCTTCCCCTCGGGGAATTGTCTTCCATATAGCGGTATTACTTGATGAGTAAATTGCTTTACCGTCAGTTGCTACGCTATACACACCGCCGGTAACAGGGTAAAGATTAACCAGGGAGCCGTTCTCTCGATAGTGTCGCAGTCCGTCACCTGCCGCCACCCACAGATCATTTTTGAGGCCAGTAACAATAAAACCATCAGGAATCCCTATTGGTACCGATAACACCCATTGCTTCTCTTCCAATTTTTCCGGGGATGGCAAAGCGCTTACATAAATGTCTTTTGTTTTTTTGGGATTGTAAGGGTTCTTTCCATCGATAGCTGCAGTATCACCAATATAAATTTGGTTGCCTGTTGGAGAGATTGCCAACCCATGAGGCATCATGTACTCCGCTGACAAGCGAATTAACTTTTTTGTTGAAGGATCAAAAGCGTAGACAGCTGGCGTTAACATTGGCTCAGGCTTGAAGCCTTGGTTGTAGCCATAATCTGGATCGGTGAAGTAGATCCAGCCAGAGGGTGACTGTACAACTTTATTGGGTGAATTAAATGGCTTACCTTTATAGGCATCTACAAGCACTTCTCGTTGACCGTCTGAAAGGCTTATGCGGCTGATAGCACCCGGGGTTGCTCCTTTCCCCTGCTCTGCAACCAATAAATGTTCACCGTCATTGCTAAGCCACATGCTGTTTGCCATATTGCTTCGGTGCTTCCAGGTTACAACTTCGCCAGTAATAAAGTCGTAGTAACGGATCGCTATCTGTGGATTCTCAATCTCTAAATCTGGAACACTGGTGAAGTAGAGACGTTTCTGGGAGGGTACATAAACAAGCCCCTCATGTGCATCCGTTTCCACCAAGATCGAATGGGTAGCCTGCATCGGGGAATTCCCCAGTAAATAATTGCTGTAAGTAATAGCCAAGAAAAGGACTGAGCTGAAAAGCAAAGAAAAGAAGACACTGGGGGATTTAGTAGTCATATCACCCCTAATTAGACTTTATCTGTACGGATACTTCGGCGACTACTCTACTGTGAACCGCTGAAGGTATCATCAGGATCATTCTCTGACCCCACACTGGAAACGGCCTTATCCAGCATTCTATTGATCTCCCCGCTCTCCTTTAGGCTTTCTAGAGCAACATTTAGTCGCTCGAGCAGTTCCTTATTCCCTTTCTTAACACCGATACCAAAGGGTTTTGGCGGGAAGTCTCCACTAATATTCACCAGACGATATAAAGTCGGATAGGCTGATGCCTTCCGCAAAAGTACCAGGTTAATAATGTCATTGGAGGCAGCATCAGCATTTCCGCTTTGAACAGCCTCTAAGGTCGCTGAGCTTGTGGGCGCTACAACCAATCTGGCCCCCTCCAATGACGGCAGGACAGCACGCATTCTTTTCAGGGAAAGTGAGCCTTTAGTAACAGCAATTATCTTACCTTCCAGATCGATAAAGCTCTCAATATCACTATCTTTATGGACCAGTAAACCCTCCCCCGTAACGTAATAAGGAATCGAAAAGTCCACTTTTTCTTCGCGCTCTGGAGTGATGGTAAACTGGGATACCACCATATCCACTCTTCCGTCTTCAAGTGCCTTTATACGATCCTCATCCAGCACACGGGTTAGCCTTATATAGCCAGGGCCGCCAAATAACTTCTCCCCAATTGCCCTGACCAGGTCAGGCTCAAAGCCTTCTATAGCGCCAGAAGAGGGTTCTCTATACGCCAACCCTGGAATATCATAAGTAACCCCAGCAACTAGCTCTCGATCCTCAAGATCAGCCCAAACATACCCCACATAAATAACCGATAAAACTAGCAAGCTGCCTATTAGACGGGACACTAGATACATAGCTAAGATCCAGTAATTTCAAATATATTGTCTCAGAGCCCCCTAAGTAATCCTGTAATATCCACTGAGACACCAAAGGCCGAAACCTTAGTCGACTAGCAGAAAGAGGCTATAGGTAAATATAGGCGTATATAAAACCAATACAGGTGATACTGCACTTTAAGCTACTACGGATATTGGCTTGCTGGCGTATCTATAGTTGATAAGCGGACTATTCGTGCCACCAATACAATAAGCGCAATGTTTTTTCATTTTCATAATTACTAACATTGCGCTTGTTGACACCCACTTACTGCTTAGCACCTAACCCTTTCTCTTTTTCAACACCATCAGTTTTGCAAAGGTACGCACGGAGACTGTCTCCACCAAGTAGAAAGGACTATCACTAAAGAGTTGGTTCCATTCGCTGTAAGTTCGCTCCCGCCCACGAGTTCCCATCAACATCTGCATGTCCATGGCAGCCAAATTAAGGTCTGCGCCCTTCTCAGGTAATACTGCGTCAACAATGGCGAGCGTAGCATTTTGCCCTTGCATGGCAGAGTAAATATTATTGAGAAGTTGCTTTGCCTTGCTGTCATTCAGCAAGTGAAAAACAGCCGTACACAAGTAGATATTCTTATCACTGTTAGCTACCGGCAGTCTATCGTTAATAATATCTGCTGGGAAGAATTCCAATCGCTCTTCAACTGAATCACTCAATGAGTTTTTCCAGTACTCTCTTGCCGCTCCCTCAACATTATTCCTGTCGACCACCATCGCCGTGATGTTTTTATATGAAGAGAGGACACTCGCACTTTTGCTGCCTTTTGCCCCACCCAAGTCAATAACCCTATCAAACCTGCTCCAATCAAAATCTTGTAAATACTGCAGCCCGGTAAGATTATCAACGGTATCCATAGCGTCCGAAAACAGCGTGCTAACAGATTGATGATCATTCATATAATCAAACATTTCCTGATCATAAACACCTTCAAAAGGCACACTCCCATCTTTAATATGATCTTCAAACCCATTAAACCAAGGCTTGCTGAATTCAGGGGAGTTATGCATAAGCACCATGCTCCTTACGCTGTTACTGGCATCACTGCGCAACACTTCAGAGTTTCGATTGTGCGAAAAGTGCCTGGCCTTTACCTCCTTAAAAATCCCCATTGCACACAACATCCTCATCAATCGATATAAGTGCTCTTTATCTGCATTACAATCATTTGCCAGTTTTTCTACTGGAACGACGTCAACGTTAATATGATCAGCTATATTTAATCGGACAGCCGTATACAGACATCTAGACTGCCAAAATAGCGATCCAATTTGCATTACTCGAAATGGCGGCGGCATCAGAGAATTAGGAATATTACAAATACTATTAATCATATTAGAAGCGCGCTGAAAGACCCAATTTACGGCTCTATTTCTTTGCATTGACTGGGGCATAAGAACTCCTCAGAAATAACATCTGATTAAAAACAGATATAAGAGACCGGCCTCAACTTGCTGAGGCCTTATCGCTATAAGCTTTGCAAACCTGACTTCAGAAGTCGGCCATTAAACTCTGCAAGCTGTTTTAAGAAATCGGGGTCCATAACGTGCCCCATTTGCTCTTCCAGGACGGGTTTGGCCAACATCGGCAACATAGCCAAACTGACAAATGAAATCCTGAGCAAATCATACTTCGGGTCTTCAGGTTCGGCTTCTTCACCCTTAATTTCAGCTAACCGCCGAGATCCCCTTTGACGCCCCCGCTCCAGGAGCTGACGGATCACATTTTTCCCCGGCCCTTGATTAAGTGCCATGACTTTCAGGATCAGAGCCGGAAACTTGGGATTCTCTTCCATAGTGGAGTAGTAAAGGGCAAAGAAATCTCCAAAATCCCAATCGCCATCAAGGCTGAGTTGCTCTACGGCCTCGATCAATGGCAGAAGAGTTTGGCGGATCATATCTTCATAGAGGCCATCCTTGCTACCGAAGTAATACCGAATCATCGATACCGCCACGCCAGCCTTAGCAGCAATCTGGCGAGTTGTGACCCGTTGGTACTCATCGTTCAAAAAGCACTCTCGCGCCGCATCGATAAGCCGATTGGCAACATCCGACTCCTGCATAGGCCCGCTCCTTCCTATCTAGCTTGCAAGAGAGGCTAACAGGGCACCCTACTGCCTTCCAGGCTATTTGTTGTTCAATTTGAGGGGTTTGTACGATTGGTTGAGGTGGCCCTATATCCCCAAACTGGATACGACCCCACTCATTCATATGAAATTGTCTCGAAGATATTCGTAGTTTAGAGCAAGTGGATTTGGATCTGGCACTATTTACCCAGCTAACAAAGCACCTGGGTGATCTCTAATATTCAGAACACAAGTATTGCTAATAACACCAAGATATACATTCGAAAATTGATAGTCATCCTCTACATTTTATCTCGTTCGTGAGTTCGCCCTTCCAGAAATGCCACGAATCAAATCTCGCATTCTGAATCAACTTAAAACCACCTATCGACCTCAAATCCAAACATCGGTATTCTCCCGCGCGGCGGCATATTCATCCTGATTTAACTTGTTGCCAGAGTTAATCAGGCACGCCTCCTACTCGACTATTTACGGATAAAAGTTTGGCAAAACTTTAAAAACATTTTCAAAGCAGGAACATGAAAATAAAACTATTTACCAGTACCGCACTGGGAATTTCAGCAACCCTAACTTTAACTTTTCAGTCTGCAATGGCATACAGCCAGGCTGTAGATATAACGATACCAAGTTACACCGGCAATGAGTTTGCTCAATTGGAAGAGCAACCCAAATCGAGCCAAGTCATTATTGATGGCAAACTATACCAGCTGACCGGAGATATGCTGGAGCCAGTTCAAGAGGATTCCGGTCAAGTTAGCATTATGTCCGCTGTTGAAATATCAGCGAATAAGTGGCCTGATGGAATCATATATTACGACTTTTACGATAGTGTCACTGAAGAAAATCAACAGCGTTTTATCGACGCCACCAAAGTCTGGGAAGAAATTGCAAACTTACAATTTTTACGACGCACTGATCAATCTGACTACGTTCACGTAAGAAACGGAACTGAAAACCGCTCCATGGTTGGAAAAACTGGCGGCGGGCAATTCTTCAGCATGAACAACTGGGATACCAAGTACATTATTGTCCATGAATTGGGCCATGTTATTGGTATGAGGCATGAACATCAGCGATCTGATCGTGATGAATATGTCGAAATCATTGAGGATAATATTAAACCCGAGTATGTCCACAATTTTGATATACGGCAAACCCACAACTACAGTAACTATGACTTCCTGTCTGTAATGCACTATCCATCACGTGCATTTTCGGTTAATGGCCAAGAGACAATTATCCCTAAATCGGGTTATGAGCACTTCAGCCGTATAATGGCCCAGCGTATCGACTTGGGCGGCGGTGACCAGGTTGCAGCAGCATCCCACTATGGCGTGGTCAATATTAATATTCCTGACCCTGCATTCAAGTCATATTTGACTTCCTATTTCGACACAAACAATGATGGTGAAATCGACAGCCTGGAAGCAGCAAACATTGAAGAAATTCGCACTCCTGGCAACGGGGAAATCCAGTCACTGCAAGGTATTCACGTATTCCGATACTTAAAGCAATTAACCGCTGTTAATGAAAACCTCACAGAGTTACCCGAATTACCTAAACGTCTAGAAACGTTAAATATTGCCGGCAACTACTTGGATACTGCGCAATTCGAGTGGGTAATAGACCGACATTTCTTAAACGATATTGATGTTACGGACAACCTCCTCGATGTCTACTCCTGCGAGGCACTTGAGTTAATTGATTCTTATCTTAATGAAGGGAACATTAGCTTCAGCCCCGCTAAAGGCGGTAATTCATTAGTTTGTGATGAGGAGGCAGAGCTAACTCTTATCCCATCAAAAACGCGAGAGAACTTAAGTAGCAAAGGCGAAAAAGTATTCCATATCGACGTGCCCGAAAATGCTCAAACCCTGACAGTTATTACTGACAATTCAGGCGATGAACTGGGCGGTGAAATGAATATGTACGTGGCCTATAATCGCCAACCGACCACAACCGATTTTGACTTCAGTTCTGAAAATGGCGGTAATATTGAAAGTATTGAGGTCACTTCGCCAGAAACCGGCCGCTGGTACATATTACTGTCTCCTATCGAACGCTCCTTCGAGGGGGTAGATTTGACGGCAACGGTAACCCTGGCTGATCAGTCCGACAATATTCTGATTAATCAGAAACCTGTCAGCGGTCTTAATGCCAGTGCAGGAGAGTCGTTGTTCTACACCATGACAGTACCGGAAAATGCCAGCGACCTTTCATTTGAGATATCCGGTGGTAGTGGCGATGCGGATCTCTATATTCGTTTTGCTAGCAGACCTACTGAATCAGTCTATGATTATCGGCCCTATTTAGGTGGCAATGAGGAGTCCGTTGCTATAGCAAACCCAACTCCCGGGATCTGGCATGTCATGCTCCACGGCTACTCAGACTTCGATCAAGTATCCCTGACCGGCTCTTTTACTGAATCATCTACTGATGAATTTTTAATCCCCGGCGAGGTTATCTCTGACCTAAATGGCCATGCAGGAGATCAATTAGAGTTTAAGATTGAAGTTCCTGAAGGAGCTACCCAGCTTTCTGTAGCTACGGGCGCAGCTCTATTCAACTCCGTTGGTGATGCAGATCTCTACATCAAGCACGGTGAACCCGCCACTGAATCAAATGCCGACTACGCTTCTGAAAACTGGGGCAACTATGAATCCATAGATTTGAATGCTCCTCAATCGGGCACTTGGTATATTACCATCTATGGTTATACCGACTTTGAAAATGTTTGGATTAGTGCTGATTATTGAAGTATAAATAACTAGCGATCGGGCAGTAGGGTTGTCAACCTTTATTGACACTACTGCCCACTCTATTTTTCTGACACTTATCGTTGAATACAAAATGATCGATCCGCAGCCGTATATTTCAGCAGCTACTCAAGAACTTAACAAACCTACATTTGAACTAACAAAGCAGCACTTGCAGGTTATGGAAATCGAACTTGAAAATGGCTATCCCAAAGTAGCGCGAGTGAATTTAAATCACTATGAAGACACTGTGGCTGTGTATTTCCACATTAAGAATGAACGTTTTTTTCTCGTAGTAAATGTTGCCAAATCAAGCATTCCAAACATCAAATGGATATGGGTAGAATCTGGGCATCGTGTCTATTTAACAGCAACAACCGAAACACTCAGCTATGAAGATCTATCAAGTATACTTCCTTATGGTAACTTATCCGGCTGGTCAAAAGGTGACTTGCAAAGAAATAACAAATTAAAATATAACTTCACACGAATTTCCTATGAACCAAATATGAACGAAGCCTATGGACTAGAAGAGAAACTACTGGAACTATTAAAAGAACTAGAAAAGGAAGCTGATTCTATCCGGGAGCTTACAAAAAAAGCAAAGACATATATTTCAGTTTGCAAGCATCAATATATAAGCGCCAACGCGGGTATACTCTTGGATTTAGAAACATTGAGCAGGCTAAGTGCGCTTAATCTAGCACTAGATATTGACACCTATATTTGTGGGCAAGAGATTGAATAATAATATAGATTAATAATTATCTTGCCCCTCCTTAAGAGATACAATTTTACCAAGATGGTAATTATTAAAGTAGCAACCGAATAGTACCTTTAATACGTATAATTTACTCCCTTTAACACCACATTCCCAAATTTGGAGAGACTAGAACCTCTAGAGGTATTTTCATCTCGAACCTACCTTAGCCTGAATAGTAATAATAGTTTTAAAACTCGCGATATAGAGAGTGGCAAGCAGCGTTACCCCCCCCCTGAAATACAACAGCCAATTGCAGCCCCTTCAAAGAAACAAAAAATATAGGCACTAAAATGATCTTATTGGATTTTATTAAGTTTGTTTTAGTGTCAAAGCTGCGTAAAATTGATGAATATTTATCGGAATTAGAGTCTTACCCAGCAGTTTTTTAAGGGTCGTTGATTCAAACAAATCCAAGACTCATTTCTCAAAGGAGAACGGTAGCGTGACGTAAAAGTAAGTAAAAGGCGCTGACCCAAGGTGCGCCAACACCAGGGGCCAGCTAACCAAGTTGATAATCACACTATCAAAGGTCGAGTAGACCAAAGGAACTTCCCCTTCAACCTCTCACAGAACCGTACGTGAACCTCTCAATTCATACGGCTCTTCGTATTCAGCACATTTTCAAGCTTCCCATTCTCCAGTGTGCAAACAAGCCACGCATTTGTTGACGAACCTTTCCAATAAAGACCCAACTCTTAAAACAGCTTCGCTTCAGATGTTTAAACTTCTTCCTGGCCCAACGCATCAGCGTTTGATCAAGATACTTCTGTAGCCGATAAACACCATATCTCCGCCCAAAGTGACCATAGTAGTTCAGCCAACCCTGTATTGCGGGATTAAGTACTTTTGCCATTTCAGATAGTGATCGATCCACCCAGTTTATTACTCGCCATTGCCTGACCTTATCCTTAATCCTCTTGAAGGCCTTAGGACTCATTGAAGGACTAAATGCGGTGAAGATCTGTCCTTGGCGATTCCTTGCTTTTCTGGGACCAAATCGAAACCCCAGAAAGTCAAAGTGGATCACTGGGTGGGAGTCTTTACGATTACTGTTCTTGCAATAGACCTTGCGCGTTTTCTCTGGATGAGCCTCAAGCCCGCAGGTAGTCAGGCGTGCTTTTAGAGCCGCCAGTAAGCGATCCGCTTCCCGGGGATTACGACAATGGTAAACAGCATCATCCGCGTAACGCTCAAAAGGAATATCTCTGTGCGTTCTTACCATCCAGACGTCCAGCGCGTAGTGCAAAAACAAGTTCGCCAACAGTGGGCTGATTACGCCCCCTTGTGGAGTGCCTTGTGTTCGCTCTTCAAGCTGTCCATCCTGATGTTGTACCGGAGCCGTCAACCAGCGCTGCACATAGAGTCTGACCCACCGATGATCATTATGTTTATCCAATGCCTTCAGTAGGAGTTCGTGATTAATATTGTCAAAGAAACCTTTGATATCTAAATCAACTACCCAGATTCTATCCCAGCATCGTTGTCGAGCTCGACGCACTGCGTCTATAGCAGATTTGCCTGGCCGATAGCCGTAGGAGTCAGGGTGAAATACCTTCTCCAATTCTGGCTCCAGCAGTTGCTTAGCCACCATTTGTGCAATGCGATCTTCGATTGTGGGGATACCCAGTGGTCGCAGGCTGCCATCGAGTTTCGGAATATCCACTCGTTTGACGGCTGATGGAAAATAGCTGCCAGATGACATCCGATTCCATAGCTTGTAAAGGTTTTTGACGAGACTCGATTCGTATTGCTCTATCGTTATCTCATCAATCCCCGCTCCGCCGCCATTAGCCTTGATCTGCTTCCACGCTCCCCAAACCGCTCGCTTGGGAATATTGAATGGCTTTGCGCTAATCGTTAATTCCTCCCCATCTGGGTTGATTACACGGTTAGTCGCCGAATACGACAACCCCTTCGCTCCACGTCCATTACAGCCGCTTCTCCACTACTACGGGTTGTTCCGCCCCTGTGACCAGTCTTGGTACTCAACGTCTTGTAGGGCCTCTACTTGACGCTCTTCCTTAACACCTGGACGACAGGTTCTCCTGTTCCACCCAAAAGCCTGTTGTGTGTTCACGCCACCTCTATGCCGGATGCCACTCGGTCGGTAAACAGGTAACCTCCAAGCTTATCCCCGCACTTAGCCAGTGCACGGGTTTTGACATCATCTTGGTAATACGCTTTCGACACCTCATCAGTGGTTCATTTGCATTCGTCTCTACACAACATACCTGACGTATCTCGTACGCCTTTTCCTCAAGCGCTTCTAACCAAAGCTCTTTACTCCGATCACCTTGAGGCGGTTTGTTACCACTTCCTGCAAAGCGATAACGGAGGGCCGACCTCCATCTCCTGGATAGCACGTATTTTTTATTTATAAAAATAAATAAAAAAATACTCAGGACGCACTGGCTATATGCATAGTACGCTAGAAACCCGCTCGTCTTCAATAAAGCTGAGCGCAATCAGAAGCTTGAAGCGATTGCCCAAGCTCTGGGAGCGTAGTGCCCGCCTTTTCTTCTTTTATGCTTACCGTTCTCGCGCCCCTCCCTGTCCTTCCTGCAATCACGACTTTCTAAGCCTTCCGGTTTCGGAGCCAAAAAAATAGCTTGAAATTCAGTAGGACAAAATATGTTGATCTTGAAGCGTCGGACTGGTGAAAACCTAAGAATTGGAACAGACATCTCACTCAAAGTACTGGAGGTTAAGGGCAACCAAGTAAAGATCGGGATCCATGCCCCCAAATCCCTAGCAGTTCACCGCGAAGAAATTTATATTCGTATTCAAAGGGAGCAGAAACTCAGTAACAGAAAACGCTGAGAATCAACTTCCCCTTAAATGAGGGCCCACAGCGGGCCTCAACCTCGCTCTATCGGCCAAGGCTTTCCAACTCTTCCACAAAGAGCAACTCACTAAGCCAGCCCAAAAGAAATCCATAGACTCCTTGAGTATCCCATCTAAGTTAGCGCCCTTACATCCTGGCCCGCTAAATCCAAAGCCACTAAAACTACCACCTTTGCCCACTTGATCCGCAAATGCGAATCATTATCATGTTCAGCAGTTTACTTGCTGGAAGTCCTCTCATGTTTCGCAAAACCCTGCTAGCTACCACACTCGCAGCCGCAGTACCCGCCTCCCTCGCCAATGAAACTCCTTCAGATCAGCCCATGGTAATGGAGGAAACCGTAGTAGTCGGTGTGCGCCAGCGCCTCTATGAGCGCGGAGCCTTGCTGGATGCAATCCAGAAAACTGAGGTTGTTGATGAAAGTCTGATCAAATCCCTGCAGGCGGTTAACCTCACTGACGCCATTGAGAAGTCCCCCGGTGTTCGGGTTTCCAATGAGTGCTCCATGTGCGGGGTCAAACGAATAATGTTGAACGGTATGCGCGGTGAGCACTCCACCATCCTCACCGACGGCGTTCCCCTTCACACCATGATGGCTGGCTATTACGCAGTGGATGCACTGGCCACAACGGGTGTCTCTCGTATCGAAGTGGCCCGAGGTGCTGGAGCATCGCTGCTCGCACCCGAAGCGATCGGCGGAACCATCAATGTCATCTCCAAGGAAGTCGAGGAGACCGGCCTCAACATCAATGCCTCTATGGAGGACAACGACAGCTATTTTCTCGGCATGATGGGCGGCTATGTGAGCGATGATGAACGCACCCGCACATCGCTGGTCATTCAGGATGATAAGCACCACCAGATGGACAATGATGACAACGGTGTTAGCGAAGCACCGCTGCAAGAGAACACCAGTTATGTAGTTCGCCTCTCCCATGACCTGGGTGAGCGGGACAACGTGGTACTGCGCACAGCCTATACCGACTCCAGTATTTTTGGCGGCCCCCAGGGATACAGTATCGGTTCCGTCCTACAAGGCTACGATGGTGTGGAATCTGACCACTTGTTTGTCGACGACGACGTGCGGCAGCAATACATTGGTGAACCCTGGGAAACCACCGAATGGATCTCCACCACTCGCAGTGAAATTTCCTCAAGTTGGCTCCACGAATTCAACGAATCCTATAACACGCTGTTTACTGTCGCCTGGTCTGAGCACAAGCAGGACTCCTTCTACGAAGGGTTCGATTACACCGCTACAGACACACTCAACTACTTCGACCTGCGCAACAATTTGATCCTTAACGGTCAGCACATGCTCACTTTTGGTGTCGATCTTCGCGATGAATCCATGCGCTCCGACTCTGTCGCAGGGGAGGAAAGTGATAATTACATCGAAGACAGTTTCGACTACCAAACTACCGGCCTCTACATACAGGACACCTGGACCGTTTCACCGGATCTTGAAGTGGCACTGGCCATACGAGTGGACAACGCCAAAGCCGACTTTGTCGCCGAGCAAAAACCCGGTACCGAGATCGATGAAACGGTGGTGGCCCCGCGTATAGACCTTCGCTATCTGCACGACGATCAGTGGACCTCCCGGGTAGCGCTGGGACGAGGATACCGAGCCCCCCTATCCTTTTTCGAAACAGATCACGGCATTCTTGATGCCGGTGATGGCTTTGCCATCGAGATCGAAAACCTTGAAAAATCTCTATCCGCAACTTATGCATTGAGCTTCGAGGGAGAACGCCTCAACAGCACCCTGTCACTGGCATTTACCGAAGTCGATAACCTCGCAGCACTGAGCGAAACCGAAGATGGAGTACCACTGCTTACCCAGATGCAGGAAAGCGCCTCCGTAAGTGCTGCCGATATCACTCTCGGCTACGCGCTCACCGAAAATTTGTCTATCGGTGGCACACTGGAGACCTATGATTACGACGATGTTTTCCGGGAATCTTTTGCCATTGCTCCAGTGGAACAACGTGCACTATTCAATCTGGATTACAAAGCCGACTACTGGATGCTATATGCCAGCGCTACCTGGGTGGGCTCCCGGGACCTGGATGAATTTGGCTACGAAGGTTTCAACCAGTTGGGCGACTCCACGTTAAAAAGCACAAGCGCAGACGCCTATTGGACAGTAGATCTTAAATTAACCTTTGACGTCACTGAAAACCTGAGCCTGTATCTGGGCGGAAACAACCTGACAGATTACACCCAGGTTGAGGAAGGTGAGAGCCCTCTATTCTGGGATGCCAGTGGTGCCTACGACGTAGCCTATATCTACGGCCCGCTACGAGGGCGTGAGTATTACCTGGGCTTCGACTGGAACCTGTAATGCGAACCTGGCTCGCACTAATCACACTTCTGTTCGCGCCTGCTGGCGCGACAGAAGCTGCCATTTCCCTTTACGATTTTGAACTGCGCAGCCTCGCCGGCCCCGAGCGTATCAACCTGCAGCAATTCAAAGGGAAACCCAGCTTGATAGTACTGGTTGAACCCGACTGCCCCTGGTGCTTTCGCCAGGTTCGAGCTCTCAACCGACTTACTAGCGAGTGCCCCCAACAGTTTCAACCCATCGCCCTGGGTATCAATGGCTCCCGAAAAGCCCTACTGGCTGAATATCGAAAGCTACGCCCGGGATTCCCCATGCTTCAAGCAAGCACACAGCTTCAACAAGTACTGGGCGAAACTCCCGGCACTCCATTTAGCTTCCTTATAGCCTCAAGCGGAGAGCCACTCAGCTGGCTAAGGGGTTATATCCCGGATAAGAAGCTACAACCGATTTTGGAGAGGAGCTTTGGTTTTAAATGTGAAAGTAGCTTTACGTTTCAACCTGGTTAAGCAAGAAAGATGAATTATAGACTTGAAAAACCCCGTGATTAGAGCGACCAGCCAAGCTTGATAGACACATCTATCGCCCCCTAATTATTGACATCAAAAACTAGTACTTATCAGCTCCGAACTTCCCCCCAAAGAAACCACAACTAAATATTAGTACGATCATGCTTATTAACTGAAAGCAAGAGGAGCACCTCTTCTACATCAAAACACGAGCCCCCACTATTAAGCCTTCCCAACAGATCCTTCTACGAAGCCTATACAATCACGCATAATTTTTCCTACTTAAGAAAACCAATACCAGATCAAGTAGCAGTTTTTGATGGTTACTTCAGTAGTCAAGTCCAGCCCCAGCACGAAGACGGAGCAAACACCCAAAGCCAAAGAAACCGTCGAGTAAGATGTTAAGACAAATGGAAAAAAGATATGAAATGAATAAAATGGCTCTTTATGCCGACACAAAAAACAGCATACTCTAGAAAGGCTCACAATGTTAGAAACAGGTTACTATTGAATCTGCCTGTACAGACTAGTGATTACCTCAACCCCGCATTACCTGAATTAGCTATTTACACTGACAGGGTGAATTGATCAGCCCCCTGAAAGGGTCAAGTGAAAATATCCAGGGGGTGAAGTGTCAAATGGGATTAATTGCCGGAAACATAAAAGTAACCAAATGTTGGGTACCCTCCTGAGTGGCACGTATCAGCCAAGTAAAAATTAACCTTCTTTTTTGCATGAAAAGCAGCCATCAACTGAGCTAAAGTCTCTTGCCCATTTACTGCATCACTACTCCAACGAACAGAATTCTTTGAACATTCTTCCGGCCCTACCACCTCATCAATTGTTACATAACAAGTTGAATCATTAAGGTGGCAGCCCATCCTTATAATCTCTTTTTCACCTGACATATCAGCGAGAGTTGAAGCTGAATAGCCCACTCCAAGGATAGAGACAAAGAAACCAATGAAAAAATCCTTCTTAAACATATCTGTACCAAAATTTAGCAATTTGTTATACACGGACATCGTGTTGAATAGCAACCATTGTAAGATGGCCGCCAGCCATCAACTTATTAAGTACTATCGATTTTTACAAATATTCTTTAAAAAGTACACAACTACAACAGGGGAATTGGGGCTTATTTACTACTTAAACTGAACAATTAAAAGAGGACAAATAAAGCTAACATCAGCCTCTAGCCCAACTTTTACTATCTATACAGTTAAGACCGCTACTAAATCCCTTTTTAGTCATATAATTTTATTTGCAACATGGAGAGGGTAGTTTCATGTTTAAATTACCTACTTTTTTATTAAGGAACCTCTGAATAATTCTGAGTCAATTTGGTAATATTCACCTACCCATCAAGACTACGATGAATCATGCACCAAGTCACCTTTGCCGAAGCAGAATATAAGCTAAAGCGTCGTATAACTCGGCGAGAGAAGTTTCTTTCTCAAATGGAAATCCTCATCCCATGGCAGCGACTAGAAGCTCAGATCACTCCTTGTTACCCACAAGGCAAACGTGGCCGACAGCCATATCCATTGAGTGTCATGCTTCGTATTCATTGCATGCAGCTATTTTACAATCTCAGTGATCCCGCTATGGAAGATGCACTGTATGAAATTGAATCCATGCGTAGTTTTGCTGGATTGACTTTGAGTAGCCCAATTCCCGATGAAACAACGATTCTTAACTTTCGCCACTTACTGGAGCTCAATCAGCTAGGTGCAGCTCTTTTTGATGAAATCAACAAACATCTTGCTGAGAATGGCATGGTACTGCGTGAAGGCACGATTGTAGATGCCACTATTATCTCTGCGCCAACTTCAACTAAGAATGAAAAGAAAGAACGTGATCCGGAAATGCATCAAACAAAGAAAGGCAATCAATGGCATTTTGGGATGAAAATGCATATCGGGGTTGATGATGTGCTCGGAGTAATACATAGCATAGATACAACAGCAGCGAATTCGCATGATGTCACAACCACAGAGCGAGTTCTCCACGGGGAGGAGAAAAGAATCTGGGGAGACTCTGGGTACATTGGTGCGGAGAAACGTGAAGAGTTGAAAGAGCGGGAGGCGGATTGGTATATAGCAATGAAGCCGAGCAAGCTAAAAACTCTTCCAGGGCGTGATGCACTCCGTAAAGCGGAAAAGATCAAGGCGCAGATAAGAGCGAAGGTCGAGCACCCCTTCCGCTACATCAAACAGGTATTTGGTTATGACAAGGTCCGCTATCGGGGACTGGTAAAAAATACTGAGAGGCTGTGCTTACTGGCAGGCTTTACCAACTTATTAATAGGGAGAAAATACTTGGCTACCTAGGGGGGGCGCCTGAAATCCGCCTATTGAGGATTTCAGATGAAAAATTAGGGGACTATTACGCGAAAATTACGCGTTTGAGCGTAATAAAGTGAATTTTTCAAGCAGTGTAGCTTAATTCTAGAAAAATGCTTCGTTGATCAGAGGGTCCTTAAATCAATCACGACGAAAAACAGCACGCTCGTACTTAATCATAAGCCACAACACTTCCCTAAATGTCATTTCTATACCGGTATCACTCTCCTGAATCCCCCCTAAGTACCGTGTGTTATTGCCCACTCCCTTCGGCTCCCATCATTTGATGAAAGAGAGTAATTCATAAAACTTCAAGGAAGCTATAGAGATATGCTACGTCCACCCTTTCAAATACCAGAAAGCACAAGTTTTAAACGCTAACAACGTCATTTCTCACATACACCAAGTAGTAATTCTTGTCTAGGTGGTAACTGTTTAAAATTTAACCGCCACCCAAATAGAACAGCGTATATTATCCTATATAAAATACTAATCGATCGACAAAATTTGCTCGAACTAACCATTGGATCAAACACCTATTGTATATTTAATCTAAAGTTCCATATCTTCACTGAAGGAGAACTTTGACTTCGAGTGTGAAAGTGCTCCTGGAATAGCCTCATAAATTAGAGAGCTGAGTACTACGATTTTTGTTGAGATAGGAATCCTGCTCATCCTGAGGTACTTATAGATTCAAGACATAGCCAGCCAAGACTTTGGATATCAGCTCACTTAGCCATTTACCCTAATTTAGAGCTTTGGCAAGAAGATCTAAGGATTATTTTAGGCTCACTAAGTCAGCGAAAGTTTACAAGTTGATATCATTGTCAAGTCCGCGCCTACTTCCTTTTGGCGGTCCCCACCTAACACAAGTACCATCTTTTTCTAAAGTGCCCTTCAGTACATCACATCTAACTTGAGGCGTTGTTAATTGCTGCCTGCAATAGACTAATGATTTGCCTGGGTGAGAATCTTCACAATACTCAGCAAGTAACTCGCTCGCTTTCTCCGGCCTGCTTAGATAAACAACACTAACTAGCAATAACACAACCAGTATCGCAACTCTCATTGATTAAGTCCTGGGAAATATATAGAGCTACAATAAATAGCATTGTTCACAACACAACCCTTTTCTTAAAATTCCAAACTGTATTAGCAATGTAGGGCACCCAACAAAGCCACAACGATACATGTCAGAAATATTGACACAGAATAGAATAAGGAATCAAACTCCATGAAATTGTATAAATTACACACAACCAATATTCCTGCCATTTATAGTCCTGGCTATCTAAATAATACGCCTTACAATCGTTATATCTTTTCCTGGGTGTGAATCAGATATTCTATCGATATAGAGACTCAATATAGTATTCACTACAATGCAATTAAAGCCTGGATAAGTATACTCATCACACTACCAGATCATTCACTAAAGGTTGACGTGATTAAAGGCAAAGTGGTGCTTCACTTTCTGCCCAGAAAAATTGATTAATTGAATGAAACGAATTAACAGGTTTCCAGACTATAAAGCCATCAAGTTGTTGGCTGACTTTTCTTCAACAAAACCAATAGATGGATCTTGGCTTTTTAGCGTGCTTAGTAACGCCTCCCAATCGGAGTTTTTCTCATAGAACTGCTTACTTAAGTACGCAGAAATTGCGGCCTGCACAATTGATACATGGGCAGGGTTATTTTCTTCTTCATTTATAACGCCATACCCATTAATTCCACCCAGTAAATGCTTTGCCCCCACAAGGGTCAGCAAACACTCTGCACCAGTTCCCAAAGTAAAAGCATCTGTAAACCAATCAGGTCCACGGGTACTTAATGGAGAATCATCCTGACCCGCTGCAACAACTAAGCATGGTGCAGTCATTTCCGTAAAACTTGGATTCATAAATGGGAAGAACTTTGCCGCAAAAGGGGATAAGTTCTCTCCGCCCGTTCCAGTTGCACAAAGTAAAACACCCGCTCTCACCCGCTTATCTGATAAATCGGGGCCAGGGATATTGTCTTCATTTAATACCCGAGCCCCCAGTAACACACCTACCCTTTGTGCTCCATAGGAATGCCCAATAGCAACTACCTTTTCTTTATCTAGACGGCCGCGCAACATGGAAACAGCTTTCTCGATACTGTCCAACTCATCCAGAACTCTCTTCATGTCAGATACTCGATACTGCCAGATTTCAGGCACTCTAGGGTCATCATCTGGCACCTCAGAATCCAGGAAAACCGGTTGCAGAACTACAAAACCCAAAGAGGCTAGAAATTCAGTTATTGGAGCGTATCCATAAGGTGGTGATTTGTATCCATGGGCGAAGATAACGATTGGTAAGTTTTCACCATTCACCGGTGCGATTACACGAACCTTTAGCTCTTGCCCCCTGACCGAGTCAGGCAGTAATACAGCATGATGTATAACAAAAGGGCCTTGCTTTTTTACTGATGTATGATCTGATGTTGTCATAAATTGTTCTCCTTCAATTTTAATTTCCCACTTGATCGATGGGGTTAATAGAACTCAGTAAAGTGGCCACTGGTATTTGCAATCAGTACCGAATTACCATGGCATAGAACCATTAAAGCTAGTAAAAGTACCAGAATCCCCTTCTCGGCCCAGAAGGGCGACACGCACAATTTCCCTCGCACCCTCTACTACAGTTTGCTCACCCTCGTAATTATTTAAGCCAGTGCAAGTAAACCCAGGGCATACGGCATTTACCTTTATGTTTGATTTTTCAAGATCAATTGAGAAAGCCATAGTCACAGCATTTAGCGCAGTTTTTGACATGGAGTAGGCACCAAACATTTTTCGTGCCAGATTCTTAGGATTTGAATGGCTCATCAACGAGCCAGCACCGCTAGAAACATTAACCACTTTGGCAGAAGGAGAGAGTTTTAGAAGAGGTAGCATTGCCTGAGTAACCGCTACAACCCCGAAAACATTAGTTTCAAATATCTCACGTAATTCAGCCAAAGTTACAGCGCTAACCTGAGTCTTTTTGCCGATTTCCGCCAGAGTTACTCCAGACTCCCCTGCATGGCTAATCGCCGCGTTATTAACCAATATATCGAGACGGCCAAAGTCTTTTCTTATAGTGTTAGCTGCAGCTCGGATACTGCTCTCATCAGTAACATCTAGCTGAATAGGCCAAACGCTTTCGCCTATGGAATCAGCGGCTTTTTGCCCCAGCTTCAAATCACGAGCCCCAACTAAGACAGAAACGCCTCTAGCACTCAGGTCCCTCGCAACTTGTAATCCTATTCCCCTACTAGCACCAGTTATCAATGCAATTGGTCTACCGTGCATCGTCAGTCTCCACATAGATACAGCACATGGGCCATTGGCTCCAGCACATGGCTATGGCAAAATCGGAACAACGTTCCGATTAAATATGCGGAACAATGTTCCACTTAGCAAGGGGTAGATATGCCAAAATCTGATGACACTAATTCGAGCCAACGCAAGCGAGCAGACGGCAAGCGCAACCATGACGCCCTACTCCAGGCAGCCAAGGAAGTATTCGCCACCTCCGGCGTAGATGCCCCAGTGCGGGAGATTGCGGGTAAGGCCGGTGTCGGTGTAGGCACCCTTTATCGGCACTACCCGAAGCGGGCAAACCTGATCGCGGCAGTTTTCCGCAGGGAGATCGATAGCTGCCCTGAGGAAGTGATAGAACAAGCTAAACACCTCCCCCCCTTTGAAGCCCTGGCCAGCTGTATGCAAATATTTGCGACCTTTTTTGCCACTAAGCGAGGACTGTCCGAAGTATTGCACTCAGGCGATCCAGCCTTTGAAACCCTTCCAAGCTATTTTGACCAGCACTTAAGGCCTGCCCTCGCTATGGTGTTAGGTGCAGCAATAGAATCGGGAGATGTTCGTTCAGATATAACTGCAGATGAACTACTTGGAGGAATTGCGAGATTGGGGATGTCCTCATCTGAAGACTCATCTGGGCAAGTAGGACGTATGGTTGCACTTTTAGCCGATGGACTGCGATTTAAAGAGTGAAAAACTCTTTTATTAAAACGGCTTTAAGGATTAATGGCAGTCAGAAAATGACTGAAGTATCCAAACCAAACTGGTGAGAGCATTTATTCAATGATGCAGATGAATAGTTTTTATTTAGGTGCTTTTTAGATCTGGCAATTAAAGAAAGATACAAAAATGTGCCTACAGTGAATATTTCACTTTCTGCCGCTCTCTCCATAGGGCTTGAAACCGCTAGGATTGTTAAATGAGATTGATTCTAATTCTAATAGTAGCAGTTGGCCTGGATAGTCTAGTCCATACGTTCGGTCCTGAATTGGGAGGGAGTCTACCTTTACTTTTATTCTTAATACTTGGAGGACTTCCGTATGTGCTACTTCCGCCAAAATCCAGATATTTTAGGAGAGAGATAAGATCTTGGGCAAGAAGCAAAAATATAGAAATTGTAGAACTCAAAAACTACTATCTCCAAAAAGGAAAGCTGTTCTGGAGGACATCGGATGTCCAAGATATTTTTATTCTAAAAGAACATGATGCTGAATATTGGATTGCCTGTGGCTCATGGTTTCTCGGGGCATTCAATAACAACTTAAAGGTATACAAGCTAATTGATAATCGCTTAAAGCTGATAAGCTCCACCTGAGACCTAATATCTATAAAAATATGTACAAGGATATATAAATCAGCTCCAGCGCCTGAATCTATTGATGCCTACAGCATTAACTTATTGACCGATTTATCTGATACAACAAGCAAATAGATTGAAAAAATAATTACAGTTCAATTTTTGCCCGCTACATATTTGAAGACCGAAGCTTCTCAATTATTGGTTTGTCATTCTCACTCCCCCTATTCTCGTCTAACCCCTATCAGCTCCACCCAAATAAATTAACATTCACTTAAAGAATAGATAGAGACCAGACCATCGAAAGTGCAATAAATTTACTTTGCAATAGTCTATGCTGCTATGAGACAAACCTCCTCAAACAATGCGATTTTTCAGCCCCCCCAAAAACCTTCCTGCTCCAATACAATTTAGGCAAGCTAATGAGGCTGGTATGTATTTTACGTTTCACTTAGCCCATGAAGCACTGAATTCAGACAAATAAATGTCAAGCTTTTATACCGCCCTTCACACTTTACTTTCTTTGACAATCATCACATTGTCACAAAATATAAAAAATGACCTCGTTTTTTGGCCCACTGCTCAGCCAATTGTTGATCAATAGAAACGTAAATTTTATTAAAACATGTTAATTCATGCCTGGCATGGAACCCCCGTACGCATGGAGGGTCTGTCTTATTAGAATTTTTTAAGGGGTGAATATTTATTAACTGCATTTTTTGATCTTGGTGACACAGAAAGAATGGCCGGCATTCTCAAACACCAACTTATTTCACAGTATTCACCAGGAAATTGAACTTAATATTCCAGTCGCTCTAAATAAATCGACGAGAATAATGTAAACCAGGAGTAACCTTATGCTTTTAAGAAAAAAAAGCGCGCTTGCGACAATGTTGCTGATACCTTTCAGCTTACAAGTACACGCTCACGGCTGGTCTGAATTTCCAAAAGCCAGGCAAAAAATTTGCTATGATCAAGGCAATATCTGGTCTGGAACACCATCCAATCCAGGCTGTGCCCTGGCAAAATCCATTTCTGGATCTTATCCTTTCCAACAACACAACGAATTCTCTATTAACATCCCTGACTACAATAATTCTGCCGCTGTAAAAAGTGCCATTACTGATGGAACTCTTTGCTATGCAAATGATTCGCAGAAAAAAGGGATGGGAGCAGCAACTGATGCCTGGACCCGTGTAGAAGTTAATGCTGGAACATTCGAATACGCATTCCAGGCAACAGCGCCACACAATCCATCTTTTTGGGAGTTTTACCTTACGAAAGCGGATGCAGACCTGTCACAACCACTGGCATGGGATGACCTTGAGCTTATCCAGGAGGAAGGGGACGTACCTGTCGTCAATGGTCAATATCGCATGAATGTCACCATTCCAGAAGACAGGGTAGGTAATGCAATTTTATTTGTACGTTGGCAGCGAGTAGACCCAGTTGGTGAAGGCTTCTACAACTGTAGTGATATCACTATTGTAAATACTGATGTTGAATCGCCCAGCGAACCTGATCCCGGCACCACACAGCCACACCTGATTCAAGGCAACACCTTTATTCCAGAAGACATTAGTATAGATTCGGTTAATGTGGGGGACACCGTCAATTATACGGTATTCAATAAAAATGGTGAGGAACACTCATCATTTTCGCTGGCAATTACCGAGAATAATAAGAATGACTGGGACAGGCTTTTAGCTTCTCAAGTCACCGGCTGGTACCAATCAAACCACAATGGAAATGTTATTATTGGTCGCTGGCATGAAGAAATGAATCATTACATGTACTTCCAGGGTGATTTACATGGTAACTACTTCAACTCCAAAGACTCACGTGCCTCCGGTCAATTCACTATTACAAGCAACGGTAGTGAATTAATAGCTGCTATCACACCTAAGGTTTTAAAACCGCTTGATATAGCTAGAGTAGAACACGGGGATTTAGTGGTACTTTCATCGGAAGAAAGCGCCGGAAATATCAATAATACGGAATGGTCACAGGTAAGTGGAAGCCCTGTTGAAACCGCAACCGGGCCCAGTGGTGCACTGGTAATCGACACGTCAAGCTTAACAAATGAACAGCATGAATTAAGTTTCAAGTTAACCGTAAGCGGTGACTCTGCTGTTGATGACGAGATCTACTCATTTACTGTTGAACCATCAACTACCACAGATCCCACAGATCCCACAGATCCCACAGATCCCAGTATTCAAGCTTGGGATAGCAACGAAATCTACACCGCAGGTGATATCGTTAGCCACAATGGTGAAACATGGACTGCCGGATGGTGGACAAGGGGCGAGGAGCCGGGTACAACCGGCCAATGGGGAGTTTGGCGTTAAGTTAAAGGTCACCAACCAAAACAAGTAGCTAGTAGAAAATTATCTGCTAGCGCTTATCTGAAAGGCCTCAATAATCCTGAGGCCTTTCATTATAAAAACTCACCCCAAAAGAGTTACCTTTCAACTGGATCAATATTTGAAGATTATGGACTGGAGTAGTCGACATTTAGATCCTAGAAAGCGCGGCGCCTTTACTGAGAATACTCCCCTATTCTCCAGCAGCTGGAAATTCCATCAAAATACTGATCAATCTCAATCGAAATTTTGAAAGCCACTATAGAGATAATGTAAGCGCTGAAGAGGCTGTACGACATGCTTGCAGCGAGCGCGATAAGCACTGGGTACACAGCATAAGGACTGTCGGCACAACCTTTCTCCAGCGCCCTGCTAACTCCACTCCGTCACCACCATCATTACTTCCAGCTTTCACCTAAAACCACAATTTTTAATCCAAATCTGAATTCTTGACACTTTCATTACACCTTAGAAAACTAACAGACTGGGAGAGTACCTGCTTCACCGCCAGCGCCTCTAGCACCACTCTTCAATCTGTTGGCATGCTGGTTTTCTGATGCACCGAATCAGAAAAGGATTGGTTATATCTAGCGGTAGTGATCGACCTATATAGTTGGCTAGTTATTGGTTGGGTAACGTCGAAAACGGGTGGCTAACTTATGACGCTTTTCAAATGACTATATGGAGATGTAAGAAGCCTACGAATGTTCTCCTACATACTGACAGGAGAAGTCAGTATTGCTCTAGGAATTATCAATCTTTAATTACAGCGTATGATCTGCGGTACAGTATGAGCGCCGAGGGTAATTACTACAATAACGCCTTTGCAGGTACCTTTTTCCACTCACTTAAAGCAGAGCTAATCCATGGTATCCGCTGTTGATGGCTAGGATCAAAAAATTATCACTTTCAAATGGTAATACCTGCTATCTCTTGCACTTCGAGCTGCCTACCAAACCCTCTACAGCTCAACTAAATAAAGATCGAAAGTACTCCCCATTGAATACAAAGTTACATATATATTTTGCAGCAACCCCTGTTAGAGCCAAATAAACCTTACTTTCTGCCAAACCACTATTCTACTTATTTCTAGGTAAGATGGAAAATGGTAATGACTACCCATTCCTATTATTTCTTACACACAAATCAGAACTCTCGGTAGAATATTTTAAGTATCTCTGTGTATTTTTTAGAAAAGTCTTAACCTTCTTATTCAGGCAATATTCACATAGAAAATTTAGAATCACTTTTCTAGCGAAAACATTACTTTAAATGCTAGAAGGTTAACCTTTGTTGTTAATGGGGAAGTATGTATGAAAGTGAATTCTCAAAAATTAATTATATGCCTTGCAGTTACTGCTCTGCTCTCTGGATGCGGAGGTGGTTCTGGAAGTGACAAGTCAGCGAACAGTAATTCTGGAAGCGGACCGGTTAGTGGAGGTGGGAGTGGCTCCGGAAATGGGACAGGAAATGGTTCCGGGAGTGGATCTGGAGATGGAGATACCACTACACCTCCAACGGACGACCCCGATGTTGGTAGCTCGCGCTTCACAGTTAGCTTTACGCCTTTAAGCGGCAGTACCATTGGTAAAGATAAGGAAATCTATTTAGATTTTAGCAAAGCCATTCTGATCGACAACATTGTTATATCTGGGAGCATGGGAGAGGCCGGTGAACTTTCTCAACTCGATGAAGATACGCTTATATTGCATCCCAGGGGAGACTGGACCAACTCTTCGAACTACTCCCTAACAGTTAACGCCACAGATGATTCCGGCTATGATATCGAAGCGCTAACTGCCACCTACTATATTGATACGCTCTCCCCTTCCATTACTAGCTTCGAGCCAGATATCACTCGCCTGGAGAAAGATGACACGATCAATGTCCTCTTCTCTGAGACCATGGATATCGAGAGCCTTGCCCTATCTGGTACTCTCGTAGAAGATGACTATACAATCAACTGGTCAAAAACAAATATACCCAATGATACCTTAACGATTAGTCCTGTAGATGGCTGGAAATCAGCTCAAGATCGTAGCATTCAGATTGATATAGACGATCTTGTAGGGATTCCATTGATCACTTATGAGAATAGCTTTACTGTTCCCTTTTACTTTGAGAATTTTGACCCCGCACAGGTCGTTATAGGGCAAGATAACTTCTCCAGCACAGATTTGGGAATAAATGCTAAAAATTTTGCCTTTCAGCCATCCGGTGATGTCAGTATCGATGATGAGGGGAAACTATTTATATCAGATACTTCGTCCAATCGCGTCTTAGTTTTTAATTCAATTCCTATTACAAATGGCTCACCTGCAAATGCAGTAATAGGCAAGGACGGACTGGACACTTTGGCTTTATCAAATCCGGAACAGGAATTATTCGGTCCCTCGGACATTAGTTTTGACGGAGAACACCTGCTAATTTCTCAATACCGGGAAAGGCATATTTCTATTTACGATAGTGTGGTATCCGGAGCAGGAGCAGCGCCTACACTGACTTTAAATATTGGAGATTATGACATCTCCCCCTGTAAAAGCCTGGCACTTTGGATAAACTGGGGAGCCGCCGTTGCTGATAGCAAAATAATGGTTACTGATGCAGCCAATTCCAGGGTGTTAATATGGAGCCAAATTCCTAAAAATAGTTATGCCTCCCCGGATCTCCTTGTTGGTCAGTCAGGGTTAGAAAACTGTGATCCAAACGATGTAGACCAAAGTGGCATATCATATCAACTATCAGCAAACACCCTATACACTCCAACAGATGTTTGGAGTGACGGAGAAAAGCTGGCCATTATTGACAGTGGAAATAACCGAATTCTTCTTTGGAATGATTTTCCTACCAGCAGTTTTGCCCCTGCTGATGTTGTTCTCGGACAACCCTCATTCAGCGAAAGAAATATTGAACTACCCGATGTGGACGGTATTGAATGGCCTGTAAATAGTAAGACCCTAAATCGCCCAGAAACTGGTATCTGGTCAAATGGCATTCAACTCTTTGTTGCCGACGCGAAGAACAATAGAGTTTTAGTCTGGAATAATTGGCCAACCAGCAATTTCGCCCCAGCAGACACAGTGCTTGGACAAGCTGACTTTGTAAGCTTCAAGCCAAATGATGCCAACCAAAATGGTATTAGCTATCCTGATGAACCTGAATCACCTACTGCTTCGACTTTAAAGGAGCCAACAGGAATTTTTGGATATAAAGACCACTTATTTGTTACTGATTCTGGCAATCATCGAATTCTGATCTTTAAATCTCGATAAAACATCGCTTGACAAATGGCTGTATAATTCGCAAGGAATATGTACGGCCATTTTTCAACTTATACTTTAAAAGCTAACTCTACTTATATGAGTACCTTAAACATATATACGATCTAGAAAAAACACAGTGGGACAATTCTGAACACCCACCAAACAAGAAGTATGAATCGCCAACTCTATTGATGGATATCAGCTGGTTTATGCGCTGCTTAAATGAATCTATCACCCGCCAGGCCAATACTGAAGACAACTGCACAGGCCGATTTAAGTCCCAGGCTCTACTGGACGAAAGAGCCCTTGCTTACCTGTATGGCCTATGTAGACCTCAACCCTATCCGTACTAGTATCGCCAAGACACCCGGAGACTCTGATTTTACGTTGATTCAACAGCGTATTCGCACAGCAATCTCAAGTGAGCAGCCCAAAGAGCTACTACCACTTGTAGGCAGTGAGCGATTAAATATGCCTAAAGAGCTTCCCTTTCGGCTGGATCACTATTTAGAACTAGTGGATTGGAGGGGTCGACATTCAGCTCCCAGAAAGCGTGGTGCCATTCCTGACAACACCCCTCCAATTCTCGAGCAACTGGGAATCTCACCAAAGTACTGGCTCTATCTCAATCGAAATTTTGAAAGCCGCTTTAGAGGTTTGATAGGGTCAGTAGAGACAGTACCGCAAGCCTGCACGCTGCTGAATAAGTGCTGGGTACACGGTTTGCGCGATCGCCAAGTGCGTCTCTTCCCCTAATTTCAGCCAACTTGAGGCTTCTAAAAGCTATATAGCGACTTCTGCCTCTCCTGAATGAAGAATAGGTCTAAGATCACTTAAATATTCAGTACAAACATCCCTTACCCACTTTCTCTTGACCACCAACAAGTAGAAATATAATCATTTAACCGCTTTTTATGTACCGTTCAATCTATGGGCATCCAAAATTTCAGCATTTTTTGGACTAGGTTATAAGTTTTTTCAACCAAAACCATACCAACGGACTAAGTAAGGTCGAAATTAATACCGCCCCCGGAATTGCTACTCTCTCTGGCTCTAAAAATCCGGACACCACAGGAGAAAATACTGAAACGATGAATACAATAAACATAAAGGTAACTGCATTTACGACTCCACGCATCATCTTTGCTCCAGAGCAATTCCCACTAAAAAAATATAAGGACGCAATTCCCGCTAAAGGAATCTGCAAAAACACCAATCGATACGCAAAAATAGCCAGCCAAAGTCCCGCAAGCACCATTAAATCCTCTAACTTGAAAGGATTTTCAGAAACAAACTTGTAGTATATTAAGCTCAAAATAATATAAATAATAAGTTCCAAAATATATTCAACAGAAAGCAATCTCACATTTCTCATTGGTGGCCCCTTTCCTCTCGAATACTATCAACCAACCCAATACCCAGCTTAATTCTGTGACCTACATCCCCAAGATCAAATGATCCTCGTCCAAATTGCTGCCGTAGAACTTGGTTAGTTCTTTTCGGCAAGTACATACTTCTATAACTATTATGGTCAAAAGATTTATTCATCCCAGATATGACTTCCCCTCTTAACTCAGCACGCCCGGAAAAGTAATTTGATGAAAACATCGAAACGAGTAATTGTTCTTTTACCACCAAGGCGTCATCAAGACGCTTCCCTGAGAGACCAGAAAGCCCGCCACTCCGCACAGATTTAAAAGTGTCTTTATTTATAGGGGCTAAAGAATGGTGAACAAATCTCAAATATGATTCTTCAGAATCTGTTATAAATCCAAAGTTCCAGTTATCTATTGCACCAATACCATCCCAGGAAGTTACGTGTTCTGCTGCAGCAAACCAGTCAGAGTGTGAGGCCCCACTCTCCTTGTGAAGTATTGAATCCATTCCTCCATACATTTTATTGTTACAACTTACATTTTTACACACACTATAGTCTTGAGCATCTATTCCACCCTCTCGTGAAGACAAATTATTTATATCTCCAGAAAAGGAAAAGCTCTTTGAATCACCATTTTCTGTACTAGTGATTTTCCCGCTAAATACTCCATTATCTCTAACCGTCATGCTAAAATCTGTGGTAACCCCCCCTGAGGTAACACTTCCCGAAATTTTATTACCCACATGTCTCTTAATTCTTGATCCAGTCTGTGACTCCATTATTTTTTCTGTTTTAACTTCAACCTTTATTTCATCTTCAGCTATAAATCCACTCGGATCAGTCCCCGCCAACGGATTATTCATGATGTAGCTGTAGGGGTTCAAGCTCTGGCTATTGCCAGGACTTTGGATCACCGGGTCCACAGAGAGGAACTGCCCAAGATTATAATCATAGGCCCGACCATTCATATGGATCAATTCCACATCGTCCAGATGCTCATGATCGGTAAAGCCCCGGGTGCTATAAACGCTCTCTAAGATAGGGGTATCTTTATCGAGGATATTGCCCTGTCGCGGTTTGCCGAAGGGATCAAAGCTGTGGCTTTCTTTTAAGTTGCCGGCTTCATCACCCACGGCAGCGGCAGAGCCGAGGCGGTCGCGGTGGCTGAAGCCGATCTTGTGGGTGAGTTCACTGCCGTTATCAGTGCTGGTGAGTACGGCGATATCGCCGATAAAGTGGCGGTATTGGGTTTCACCACCGCCTGTAATTTTTTCGAATAGCTTGTCGATATACAGGGTGGTCTTGCCGCTGGTTTGGTTCACCTGCTTGTAGCGCATCTGGTCGGCGCCGTAGTAGAAATACAGGTTGGCGCCTTTGCGGTTAATGCGGGTGGGTTTGTTAAAGGCGTTGTACCAGATCTGCCGGGTGCCATTTTCATGGGTGCGGTTGCCGTTCTGGTCGTAGCTATAAGTTTTGGTGCCACCGTTGATCAGGCGCACGCTCTTCACTGCACTGGGGCCGCCATTACTGCCACCGGTGTAGCTGTAGCTGCTGGCGAAGTCGTCTTTCTTCAGCAGGTTGCCGATGGCATCGTAGTCGTAATCGATATTGGGGCCATCGGTGCGGGTGCTGTAGTCCAGGCGGTTTAAGGCATCGTAGTAGTGATTTTCTACATTGAGTGCCGGAGTTTTTGAGGGCAGCTGCACTACCTGTTCTGTCAAGTTGCCGAAGCTGTCGTAGCTGTAGGCAATGCCCTGGTGGTTTTGCACCAGGCTGTCAAAGGTGGTGCCGGCCATTTGCCCGGTTTCTGAATAGAAGCTGCGGCCAATGGTGTAATTGCCGGCGGCGACACTGGCAAACTCCCATTCGCCCCAGGCATCCATCTGGGTGATTTCCCGATAGGTGTAACCACTGGCGGCATTACTGGTGCGGAACTGGTAACCGCTACTGTTATAGCCGTATTGCAGAGTCAGCCCGGAGGGGTAGCTAAGGCCTTTTAAACGGCCGTAGTTGCTATCGAAATGACTTTGCGTAACAAAGTCTTCGCCGTCAATTGCCGTGGTGACTTTGTAGGGGCGGCTGAGGGCATCGTAGCTGTAGTTGCGTGTATAGCTGGTGTCACTGCGGCTCTCCCGTGCAAGTAGCCCCTTACCGTTGGCGGCGCTGTCATATTTCCAGCTGGCTTCCTCTGTGCCGTTGACACTGCGGCTTTCCATGCGGCCAAGGCGATCATAGGTAAAGCTGGTGATATCCAGGTTGCCGTCAATCTCAGTTTCCACTTCGCCAAAACCGGTATAGGTAAACGACTTGGAACCCATATTGGGATCGTCTACCCATTCTTTCTGGCCAAGGGCATTGTACTTGGCGGTGATGCGATTGCTGCTAGCATCCCTCAGAACAATGGGATTACCGGCACCGTCATAGGCATAGCGGGTGGTGCCACTTAAGGCGTCGACAGTTTCGGTGAGCTGTTGCAGGCCGTTGTAGGTGCGACTCATGGTGCGGCCGTTCACCAGGATATCGGTAGTAAATCCACTGTCTTGTTCGTGGGTGTAGGTTACATCCAGTTGTTGACCATTGGTCTGATTCACGGTCTTGTGCAGGGCACGGCCGAAGGTATCGTAATCCAGGTAGCGGGTACCGTAACTGGTGCCGCTGCTGGCATAGTGCGGCACCGATTCGAAAGTGGTCTGACCCAGAGCGTTATAGGTTACCGTTCGTGCAATCCAGTCGCTGCCATCGAAGGCTTGAACTTCAGTGCGGATCACGCGGCCGAGCTGATCATGGTAGGTAACCTGCTCTGGCATACCAGCCTGCTGCTGAATGGTTTTAAACACTGCACCGGGTGCGCGGCTACAGCCGGAATTACACCACTGTAAAGCAGTAAAGCTATCAGGTGCAGCCTTAAGGCCCAGCGCAGAGGGGGCTGTCACTTTAGTTGTGCGACCAAAGGCGTCGTAACTAAAGCGGGTGGTTAGGCCATTGCCATCTGTAATGGAGTCCGGTTGGCCGAACTTGGCGTTGGTCTCGGTAGTTACCGTATGGCCCAAAACATTTTTAACCGTTTTAGGGAAGTATCCATCGCCACTAAATGCAGTAGTTTCTACTACCCGTGTCTTTGCCTCCCCTTCTGCTGAGGTCGTAATCTTGGTGGGCAGGCCGCGGTTATTGTAAACCGTATCTACCTGCGTCCATTTTCCACTGGAAGGCGTCGTTTTTACCCGCTTGGGTTTGCGGGCATTACTATCCCACAGTAGGAAATCCACCACTACCGATTGCTGGGTATCGGTATTCGCGGCAATAGAAACCCCTTTGCGGCTTTGGATGGATTTCTTGGTGATTGTCTGTTTTGAAGGCTTATTGATCCACCAATTAGCCTTATCCGCGGCTGCATACTGGGTATCGGTGGTAGAAACCACAATATGAGAGCTATTGGCCTCCTCATAGCGGTTTTCTGCCAGTAACACATTACCCCAGGCATCAAAGCTTGTGGTTTGGCTCTGGGTATAGAGATGCGTGCGGCTATTACCTGACCTATTTAAAGTCCGGTGAATCGAACGCTGCTTTTTAGGACCGACAAAATAGGGATCATTGGCGGAAACACTCCACGAATCCGTAAGGGCATCCACCAGTTTTGGGGATGAGTGCTCATCCTTCGGCCAGAACTGCCATTCAAATTTCGATTCTTCAAAAGCTTCAACGCTACTATTATCGGAAGAACGATCTTCCAGTTCCCATTTACGCTGTTTATGCAGCGTGCCGGCGAGCGGGAATATCTGATGGAAGTCAGACTGGGTTTCGATATCTGCAGCCAGGTCTTCTTCAATAATGGTGTGGAAACCCTGGAAACCACGGCCTTTATTGTTAAATACAGCTCCTTTATAGCGGTACTGCTTCTTGTTTAAACCGCCCACACCATTGGATTGGCGGTGCTCTGCCACCACGTACATGCTGGAGGTAAATTCGAAATGATCTTCCTTCACGGAAGATGACAAACTATCCAAGTATCCGCCGCGCTCATAGAAAGGCTTCGCGCTGGAGTGATAACGCTCATCGTGGGAGGATAAGGGGCGATAGTGCCACTCATCGCGGGCACCTAACCCATCTTCTACGGCGACCAGCATGTCGGTGGGTTCGTAACGTTCATTACCGGTTGCTGAGCCCCGATTTCGGTTGACATAAACACCGAAAGGCTTGCCAGCCATAGCGCCACTGCCTCCAGATATCGAACACCACTCATTACGGCAACCATAGGTAAACACCAAATCCGCTAAGCCGTTGCCAAAACCATCAAAAACCGCTGTTTGGGTTGCGGACCCAATAATCCCAGTGGGAACCAGCTCAGTTCTGTAGGTTCCGTCACTTTTCTCTATGAACTTAATTGCGTTGTATTGATAAACGCTATCGTCAAACTCATCGACATTAATAGCCTGTGTAACCCCCCCACCATCCGGTGAGTAGTCCAACTCTTTTGTATAAAGATCATCACCGCAAACAGTGATCCACTTAAGGCTTGATCCCCCTTCAAAACTCTGTAGCTTTTGGCAGGAACTAACGAGCCTAGTACCGGGCACTAGAATTTCCGTTCGCCCATCTGCATCTATATCGATCTGCCTAAAACTTCCCCCATACTTGGCATACACTGCTCGCGTCCATTCAGCCGCATCATTATCCCAATACTTTGTTTTTCTTGTTTCAATTAACCCACTACTATTTTCTAATGCACTCCAACTGGAGAACCTACCCGCCCCCATATTTAAACTAAGAGATAATCCACCTTCCTCTCTATATGCCACCCAATCTTGTAAGCCATCCCCATTTACATCCATAAAATAATGAAAGTTAAATGGCTGGTTGTAATTATATGGATCAAGGTCAACCAACGAAAATGTAACATTTCCTTTGGAGCTGGCTTTTGTTAAATATATTCCTATTGGAAGTGGCTGCCGGGAAATATTTAAGCCAGATGGCTGTAAGAAATGGTTAAACACCATAAAATCTGGCAACCCATTTCCATCCATATCCCCCATAACCTGCATGGATGACTTACGGTAGTCACCATTATATTCATAGGTAAAGATCTTTTTTCCATTATCTATAAATGGAGCAGTACTATTTCCGGTATGCAGATATAGATATACAGAGGCCTGCTCATGATTTCCACGCTCTATAAGTAAATCCGGCCAACCGTCCGCATTAAAGTCAGAAATATTGGAGACGAACTCCCCTGAGCTAGCAGAAAATGGAACACTAGTTGAAGTCCACTTGCTTGGAGCATAAGAAATCTCTAATACACTTGACTTTGAACGCCAGCTATCTGTTTTTCCATCCTGATTAAAGTCTCCAGAAACACACTGATATTCTTGGTTGATAAAATTAAGACTACATGTTTGCAGATCATCGACCTTAGAGGAGACAAATCTTCCCTCAGCATCAGTCTGCCATGTTCGCCAATCAACAACTCCATCACCATTAGCATCACCTTTCGGAACTACATCTTCAATTTCACGTTTATCTTGTAGCTGCTTGACAATATTTCCTGAAGAGTTCAGATATCCTAAAGGCTCCAACGCAAATTCTTGTACGCTATCTTCCCAAGTGAAGCTAACCGGCTCAAGACAGTTAAATGAAGAAACTTCATAGCCACATTTTTTCAAGTCAATTAACAAACTTCGGTCAGAGGCCTTGCTCAGTTTATAAGTCGTACGATATTCAAACACCTTCGTTGATCCGACATATGTAACCAGTTTATCCAGGCGTTTAGTTTGACGAGTTAATCCACCGGATAAATATCTGGAAGATATATCAGGCCTGGTTTCATACAAGAAACTGACCCTACGATTCCCCAGTGAAGTACCACTGCCAGTGTAATAAATGTCACTCAGCAAATACTCGCCATCACTATATTTTTGGTATTGATAAGCGATAGAGTTTTCTGCCGTGGTGCGGTCCAATTCCAGACTAATAGCCCAGCTAAGCGGTGCCGGGGCTCCTTCCGGTATATGGCGACTATCTGACTCGCTTCCATAATAGCGGACCCGGTTATTTTTTAACTCCGCTATGAAATATGAACTATTTGAATTGATGCCACCAAAGGCAGTTATACGGGTAAAATCATCATGTTCTGGCCGATATACAGCTCCACCACTTCCATAAGTACCGCTGATAAGAAGTAAACGCTGTCCATCAAGACACAGGCGATCTTCGCTTGCAGTATATTCAACACCCTTGGTATGTCCATCATGGACAAGAGTTTTTCCACAGCGACTGATCGCAGAACCAGTGGAGATCGACCACCCCATTCCTAACACGCCATTGCCACTGCGGCTTGAGTATTTGAAATCTACATGGGGCTCCACATTATTGCGTCCCGGTGGAACATCGATTTGAACCTGATAGCTGGCTTGCCCACCTAATACATCACCACTGGCAGGTAATATCCCAACACTACTATCGTGAGCAACAAAGTTATCAGCTGGACTATAGCTATTATCTGCGGGCACATAATCCGCATTTGCCCAGTTTGGGGCCGGAATAACAGTTACCGCGGAAGAAGCGGGACTAAAGCTACCACAAGACCAGGCATATTTATTACAAGCTCGAACTGAGAACTCCCAACCCCCCTCTGCGAGCCCTCTCACAACTGCCTCGTTAGTTTTTATGGTATCAGTATCACTTTCAAACCAAGCACCACCGACTAGCCGCTGTCTTAATTCGTAATAAATATCGCTGCCTGGCACTGAATTCCACTGCACATATACTGCTCCATTACTCTTATCTGAATGGAATGGTGCACTGAGACCCGCCGGTTTATGAGCGACAATAAATGACCGGGAGGCACTGGGAGAGGAGCAACCTGCTGGATTACAAGCAATAACCGCATAACTATAATCTCCGTCCGAAAGCTTGTCAGATTCGTAACTGTGCGGTGTATTGGGCGCTTTTTTGTTATTCGATGTACTCTTCAGCGTAACTATCGGAGAATGCGCCCCATTCTCATAGATTTCATATTTATGTGCGAACTGGCCGGTTAAATCCTGCCAGTCAATACGAATTATGCCATCAATGCTATTTGAAATAGGAGATATTTCCGGCCGAGAAGGCGGATCTATTTTCCAGATTTCAAATGTGACACTTGAACTCCAATTATCACTGCATCCATCCGAATTACAGTTTTTACTACGCAATTGGTAATTGCCATCTGACAATCCAGATAGAGTAAAAGTAGCAGTGGAATCATATTGAATGTCTGGTGGCCAGCCATCACCTACTGCCCGCACCTGCCATTGGACTCGTTCAATAGGACCGGTACTATCAGAAGTGGCAGTTAACATGCCACTATAGGAAGTATTGGTATCATTACCTGTATCAATAGTTAACACCGGGATGCTGGGTTTAATCACCACATCCACAGTGACTGGCCCCCGGCTACCCTGGGGTTCTTTTATACAAGACCCATCAACACTCCCAGGAAGACACTTCCACCCCACCAACGTATAGCTATAGTTTCCACTTGCTGACAGCGTATCGGTAAATGTACGTGCTTGGCCTGAGTAGCCCCAGCTTGACTCATAGATAGTCTCACTACCTCTCCGCAGAGCCACCTTATCTACCGGCCATTCACTCCAGACAAGCTGAACATCACCACTGTCAACGGACTGCGCGAAAAAGTCTGGTAGATCTACATTAATGGTGGCAGCGCTAGTCCAAGCACTACATGAAGTTACGCCACTATAGGTACTGCATGACTGTAAGCGATATGAATAAGAGCCATTGTTAATCTTAGTAAAAGTCCGATTTACTGCGCTTTGAAGCCAGCTTCTTGACGATGCCCCACTCTCTTCCAACCTATAATTATCTGCACCGGCAACCGCACTCCAACTAACGTTATAGATACCGTTAATAGAGTTGCCAGGGACAGACAACCCTGTTGGCACCGCTGGAGCCCGAGATACGATTACATTTCCCGAAGTATGGAAATTGCCTACTACACCATTCTCTACCGCGGCAATACGATACTTATAAGTCCCAGTGCCCCTACCAGTGACCGTGATATTTTTATCTGTACCATTATAGATATCCGACCAGCCACCATCATTCTTTTGCTCTTGCAATTGATAGCTATCGGCACCCGAGACAGTGCTCCATGAGATCGCCACACTGCCGTTGGTACTTGAGGCTGGTGTATTAATAGCCGTAGGTGTCCGAACAACAGTGATAGATTTCTCTGCCGAATAAAGACTACATCCACTAAAGCAAGCGCGCACCCTGTAACTGTAATCACCGGTAGTTTTTGATGATACATTTTTAGAGCGCGCACTATCCCCATGTATATCACTGGACCAAGCTCCGCTATCCTTCCTTTCCTGCAATTCATATCGGCTGGGCGTTCCGGATGCGGCTCCCCAACTTATGGAGTAATTACCATCTTTATCAGCGGAGGCTAGGCTTATGGCTCCTGCAGTGGGAATATCAACTAAAACTGTATGCTCACCTTTAAGTGCCATTGCGCCGGGCTCAGTACAATTACCCTGCGCATTATATTGTCGGCATTTTTCACCTGAATAAAGTTTGTAGTTCCAGGTTCCTGTATCAGCACCACCTACAGAAAACGTTCCTCCACTAGTATTTACTTCAGGATCCCCGATAAGAGACCCTCCTTTATAAACTCGTAGTTCAGCATCGCTGCCAGTGGTCTTGGCATAATTCAACTTATACTCACCAGTATTACTACTGGTCGGCCCGGTGATCTTGGGAAGGCTGACTGAAACCGTCTTGCTACTCGTCCAGCCACTACAAGCTGTTACACCGCTATAAACCTTACAGGCACGAACCTTGTACGTATAACTTCCGTCATTACTTTTATTAATACTCTTACTAGTAGTGGACTGACTCCAGTTTCCCGTACCGGAGCCTCCCTCAACTAGATTGTAGTTCGTTGCCCCTGATACCGAATTCCAAGTTACCGTATAACTCCCAGAATTAGCTGTTGAAGGAGCGCTCAATCCCCCTGGAATCCCCGGAGTCCGAGAGACAATAACACTACTAGAAGTCCGGTAGCCCCCAACCTTGCCACTAATCACAGCTGCGACACGATATTTATAAGTTCCAGTACCACGACCACTTATCGTTTTACTTTTTGCGGATCCATTATAAATATCTGTCCAGCTGCCACTATTCTTCTGCTCTTGAACCTTATAACTCGACGCACCGGAAACGCTGCCCCAAGATATGGAGATACTGCCGTTTTTACTATTAACTGGAACGTTAATACTAGATGGTGCCTTTATAACTGTTATCTTTTTAATCGAAGTATAATTGTAACAGCTGACCTTGGAGCTATATGCGCTATCATTGCAGGCCCGCACACGATATTCATAGACCCCTGTGGATTTACCACCTATATTCCTGGTCCTGGAAGCCCCGTTATATACTCGAGACCAGGATCCACCTTCTTTGCGCTCTTGGAGCTCGTATCGGTCCACCACTCCCGAAGCAACACCCCAACTAATTGAGTAACTACCATCGCCGTCACTGGCCGCTAGACTAATCGCACCCGGAACACCTGGGTTTGTTAGTACCTCCACTTCTACACTGCCAATATATTGAGAGGCGTTTGCAGATGACACCAAAAAAATAGTGGATTCCTATTTATCTTATCAAGAAATGCAAATGGGCAGTTTGGATTACATCCACCACCACTAACTACCCACCCAGAGACACTATATGACCAGATTCCGTCACTTCTTCCTGTAACAGTGTAAGAACTTGACTTTCCTGGAACCTGAATAGTTCTTTGATATTTTTTGTTTTTGGCTTCTGAAAGCTGAACCCCACCATACGGCCCCGGCCAAGTTATATTAATTGAACCATCACCATATGCATAAGCTTTTACTTGGGCATATGCCTGAGCAGAAAAAAGAAATAGAAATATAAGAGCACCGAGAGATTTCATTAAGCGGAAAAAATGTACCACTTTGGTTCGCTGAAAAATTACACAAGAAAGGCGGGAGGGCAGTAAATCCATTGCTTGATACTTCAACTTCAAATCCAGAACAGAAGGTAGATATAGGGAATTATTATACTCTGGACCAAACATTGCCCCAAAGCATCAAATATGCAAGATATACACTTTAGTCATAAACATAACATTTTTCTTGGATGATTTATTAACCCCAAATTCCAAAGGGAATTAACACAAGTATGAAAATGGATAGGCCGCAAGCTTTCTTAAAAAAACACCCCTAATGATAGGCCACTACATTAAGAACTTAATAGCCCTTTTGAGGGTTAGACATTAATGCAACTCTAAAGATTGGCCGATTTCTGGCCAGCAATTTCATAAACAATTTCAAGTTGATTTAGTTGCTTCAGTTACCCCCCTTTTTTTAGCGAGATACTTCAAACTTATCACTATACTAGCACTGCAGAAAACTCTGAACACATACTATCGTGACCCCCACCCTCAGGCTTACTTACAATTCTTGGCTATAGAAAAATTCTCATACCACCTAAAACAATTAAATGAACCTCTGCTTTCAAAATATTAGCAATTGTTAATTTCTTCACCTCCAAAGCAACTCAATCAAATTCACAAATACAGGAATCAGTAAAACTCGACTTATCAACAGCAACACATACAGAGAAATGGAAGCAAAATGATACATCTCGAACTTAACCCACTTGCGACGACACTCGAATAATAGTGATTATTCTGCACCAAGAATAATCTTATAATAGAGATAACGGCACCAAACAATACATAACACTTTGAAGTATAATTTTCGCCGAAAAGAACATCTTCTGGCTTCATTGATCCATGGTACTTAGATATTTAGCCATCCATGATGCTGAGCTAGGCGCACTGCTTCAACTCTATTGCTCGCATTCAATTTTTGGCAGCTGCTATGGATATAATTTCGAATGGTACCCGGAGAGAGTGAAACTTCTCGTGCAATATCCTCAGTGGTTTTCCCGGCATAAGCGAGCTGAAGAATCTTCTGCTCTTTAGTAGAGAGCGGATTGTCCCCACAATTGAGTGCTTGCTGCACTAATTCAGGAGCAACCACAGTTTTACCTGCTGAAACTTGACGAATACAGTTAGCGAGCTGGCTCGGAGGAGCATCCTTAAGAAGATAGCCGCTTACCCCTGCATTGAGTGCTCGACGAATATAGCCACTCCTTGAGAAAGTTGTCAACATCACAACCTTGGGAGGATTTATAAGGCGCTGTAATTGTTCTGCGAGTTCAAGACCTGTCATCCCAGGCATTTCTATATCACTAACTACCAAATCCGGGCTGCAATTATCGAAAATCTCAAGGGCCTCTCGCCCATTACTCGCAGTTGCGACGACCCGAATATCTTTCTCCAAGTCAAGTAGTGCTCTCAATGCACCGAGCACCATCGCTTGATCTTCAACTAAAAGCACTTTAATCATCATTTAATACAACTACTTATTTGAGGGGAATTGTGGCGTAGATATGACAACCACCCTGGAATTCTATTTTCAAACTTCCTCCAAGCTGGCTCCAGCGATCGCTCATACCACTGAGGCCATGCCCCATAGATACCTTTCCCATAGCCTTTCCATTATCACAAACATGTAGAGAAAGTAGTTGCTTATCAAGCCACAGCGAAACTTCACACATACTCGCTTGGCTGTGACGTAGAATATTCGTGGTGGCTTCGCGAATAGTCATTGCCAATGTATTGTCAACCTGAAGGGGTATTTCTGTGGCCTCGATATGATGTATACAGGTAATATTCACTGATTCCAGCGCAAACTTTGAACTCGCCAGCTCATTGGCCAGTGTACTGATTTTATAATTCGATACCGTTTCTCGAACCTCGGTAATCGCTGTTCTGGATATTTTTTTAATATCAAAGATATGCTGCAGTGCCGCTGCTGGATCAACTTCGAGAAGCCGTTCGGCAAGCTCCGCCTTTAAAGTGATACTCGTGAGACTCTGACCGAGCGAATCGTGCAAGTCTTGTGCAATACGTTCACGCTCGGATGTCTTCGCCATAGAGGAAATTTCCTTTTGGCTTTGTTTAATAACCAGGTTAGATAAGTACTTTCTCAGTTGAAATAGAAAGTTCAGGCCGTTGATAGTTGTAAAAAATAGTCCCGTCAAAACAACATATAGTGATTGTCCAGTTAAGTAGGCAGTACTCAAGTAAGAAAAAGTTACAACAAACAGCAAAACAAGGGATGCATAGAGTTGCCTGTACGCCGAGCAAGCTGCAGCCGCAAAGGCAAAGAAACCAATACCAGCAAGTGAATAGAAAGAAGTGATAACACCTAAAAGGTTTAACACCAGGACAATACCAGTGACTTTGGTTCCTTTACACCAAAATACGAGGAAGAACAAAGGAAAGAGAAGCAAGTGGCAAATCACTACCACTCCAAAAGCAACTTCACTAAAAGTATGGAAAATAAAGGGTAAGTATATAAAGAGCTGAAAATATGGTACTAAGTTCAAAGCACCTCTCAGATTCTTGGGGAAAGTATAGAACCTTTGTAAATAGTGATATGTCGGCATTAGTTATTAGCTTCCAAAAATTGTACTCCATGCTCCATCCATTCTTTCACATATACAGGTGCCATGGCATGGCCCATGCCTTCTACCCACAACGTTTTAGCACCTGGAATGCGAGCTGCATACTTTTTGGCTTGAGCAATACTTAACAGGGGATCTCTATCACCGTGGATAACCATAGTGGGGACCTCTAAGCCCTCCAATCGCTCTAATCGCGAGCCAGAAAGAGAGATGGCTGTAAATTGCTGAACTGGCAGATTATGATCAAATCCTTGCCTATGACGTAGTTCGTAGAGAGTAGTGTGTGTAATATGCTCAACATCAAAGCCTCCCTGCCCCTGAAGACTGTGATAAGTACTTACCATCAACTTAGCCATACCCTCATCGGAGCCACTGAGTCCATAGCGAAGAAATAGCCGAAGCATATTGTATCTGAAGGTTTTTCCCTGGGGTAACTCGGGGTCGTCGAGAAAACCTGAGGACATGATTGAAGTAAGGCTTTTCAAGCGATTGGGGTATTGCAGGGCCATTTCTTGCGCAATCATCCCTCCCATTGAGGCGCCCATAACATGAACTTGCTTAATCCCCAGGGAGTCCATAACCGCAAGGTTATCGCGCATCATGTCAGAAAGGTCGTAAGCAGTCTCCTTAGTCCAGTTGGTAACCCAACTCGAGGCACCGCAGCCACGATGATCGGTGAGTAGTACTTGATAGCCAGCAGCTAAGAGTGGCTCATAGACTTCAGATGGCCAATACAGAGAAGAAGAGCCCATACCGTTTATCAGTAACACAGTGCCACGAACAGATATCCCCTCTGGGCTTTTAAGCTGATACCAAATTTTAAGGCTCCCTGAGCGAACATATCCGCTCTGACCTGAGATCAGTTCAGGTAGTGGTTTCTCAAGACTCAGATTTAGCTGTTTCTGGATATCCTTGGGCAGCGGGGGCGTTGTAAGGACCCAAATAGTACAGACTACCACCAGAAGGAATACTATCGCGCCAACGATTAAAGAAACTTTCTTGATCAATGTAAGCCTCCATAAACACCGTAACACCGGTGCAGAAATAATATTTATATGTAATATCAGGCAATAGCAGAAATTGGGTAAGTCATTTCTGTCATCAAATTTATATGACACTTGTCATCTTTTGTTGATGATTAAACAGTCTAGCCACAACTGCTGGACAGTAAATGTAGATATATTTGAGTTAAGCCTCCAGCACGGGCATCTAAGGGCGAAACCCTAAGTGTAAGGTTACCTGCAGCTCATCGCTTCTAGGATCGCTCAACAGAAGCTTAAAGGTAAACAAACTTGTCTAAAATCGCTTAAAGATGATAGCTTCTACTCATGATCTAACATCTACAAGATCAAATGGTGCCAATAATGTACGAAGCTGCTTTACTTGTATCCCTCACGATCATATTTTTATTTTTTGCTGCGAAAACTTTTTTATATAGAGCATCAGTAAAAAAACACCTAAAATTTGAACACGAGGGCACGTACAAACAACTTCTCATGTCTGAGTCCTTTGACATCAATGAGATCAAGAAACACAAACTTTTTGATAACTTTATTAGAGAAAAAGAATATTTGAGGCTGGAAGACTCCTTTTTAACTCGCACTTGTTGCCGCTATGTTTTTTATGGACGCTGCTTTCTAGCATTTGGATTATTATTGTTACTTGTATCTATTTCTATCTAGACTTGTGGATACTTGCTTAGGATTTAAAACAGTAGGACTTTGGACGCTCTTTTCTTTGACATCGTGGTCTGAGCACAATATCCCTCTACCCTTCCTGCGACAAAACAATCCGATACTTAGCCTTACCAGATTTCAAATGCTCAAATGCCGCTTCTATCTGGCTCATTGGGAAAATCTCTATCTCAGGTTTAATCTTATGATGCGCCACAAACTCAAGCATAGTTTCGATGGTACCAGGGCTGCCGACTGGAGATGCTGAAATTGAGCGCTGCCCAAATAACAAGGGGAATAGAGTAAATTGGATTGGGTTAGTTACAGCTCCAACAAAGTGTAAACGCCCTTTTGGTTTCAAAGCCTGGATATACAAATCCCAATCAAGACTGACATTCACAGTCGACAGAATAAAATCAAAGCTCATTGCCGCCGCTTGAATCTCTGCGGGATCACGGGAGTTCAGTGTTTTATGAGCACCCAGAGCTAAGGCTTCTTTACGTTTTTCCTCGCTGGATGTAAACGCGGTAACTTCACAGCCCCAGGCATGGAAAAACTTCAAGGCAAGATGGCCCAAGCCACCAATACCAATCACAGCCACTTTGTCAGTGGGTTTGATATCAAATTGGACCAATGGATTGAATACGGTAATACCCGCACATAAAAGGGGGCCGGCTGATGCATAATCCACACCATCAGGGATCACAACCAGGCTACTCATGTCCGCCCTGGCTTTATCGGCAAAGCCTCCATTGGTGAGTATGGTGAACTTTGCCTCTCTACATAAGTTGAGGTCACCAATTCGACAAGTATGGCATGTTTCACAGTAGCCTGAATTCCACCCCAACCCAACCACCGTGCCCTTTTTAAGATGAGCTACTTGCTCCCCCATCGCGGTGACACGGCCGATGACTTCGTGACCGGCAACCATAGGGTACTGTCCAATACCCCATTCATTTTCAATCATGCTCAAGTCACTATGACAGATGCCACAGTACATGATTTCCAGTTCAACTTCTGTTGCACCCAGCTCTCCTGCTGCAATTTGGTAGGTCTTAAATGGACCGCCGGCCTCTAAGACTGCATAGGCATTAATAGTTGATGCAGTAGACATGGCGGGCTCCTTGAAGAAAAGGAAATCACAAATGACCTTAAAAGTTTAGACGCCATTCAGCTGTAGACTTTATTGCACCCTTACAATTTTACTTTCTAGAAACTAGTGGCCCTACTATCCAGGGAGCCTCTGAATAATTCCGTGATGCCTCTGGCATGCAGAGCGGTTCACAATCAAGGCGCGACTTCGCAGGAATGTCTAGACCTTTCAAGAAGTTGCAACGCGGAGTGTGAATCGCTCTGCATGCCCCGAAGGGCGGGCCTTGAAGGCCGCAGCTGTTGCGTTGCAGCTCTTGCAAAGGGCTACGGCCATTCGCGGCGAGCTGCGCCTAACATCTGCAGCCTTCAAGACCCGCAGAGGCATTACGGAATTATTCAGAGGCTCCCTAGCACAGAAATTAAAAGTGATAACCGGGAGAAAGAAAAAGATTGAAATTAAAGCTGTAAAACAGAAAAAAGGCCGGGGGTACTTCCCCCGGCCAGTGCCAAGTCCTGTGAGGTTGCTGAATAGCAGAGGACTGATGAGAAATTGGACCGCAGTTTTACGCAGAAGATCAATTCAACACCCGATATCCGCGACCAACCAGGCAATTCTTGATGATGTAGGTTGCCTCAGAGCTCGCACTACCCGCCCCTGACAAGCCCCCAACAAGCGCGCCGGCACCAGCTCCGGCTACCGCAGCACGCCCGCTGTCACCGACTATTGCACCGAGCGCACCACCTACTACAGCACCACCCGCAGCACCGGCAGCTGTTCTGCGCCCTTGGTCACTGTACGTGGAGTAAGCGATTCCCTTGCACTCTGCAAGGTCCGCTTGATACTGATTCATATTAACGCCCCAGGTATCGATAACGATTCCACCGGCACCGGGAACCTGCTCTGGCTGATTCGCACAGCCGTAAAGCAGCGACATCATAATTCCAGCAGTTGCAGAAATAGCAGTCTTCATCAAACACCCCATATCGCTTTCGCCACAGGATAGTGAGCTTGTCACGCTTTTCTTCTTTAGGTTTAGCTGCTGGTAGAACTTGGCGCCAGTCCGGCGCCTAAAAATGAATGACCCGCTGGGCAACAAATCCAACAGGCGTAAATAGTGTTGTAGCTATTAGCGGAGGGCTCTTTCTATCTATGGATCTGCAGGCTGGGTTCCTACAGGCAGAATTGAATATTGGTAAAACACTTCTAATTCTTGAGATTTCGCTTGTGGATCGAGGATATTTACTATGCCCTTAAAACTCTTTAATCGCCGACTCTCTGTATCGTAAGTGAGATTTAAGTCCTCTACGAAAAGGCGGATAAGAGGCTGGGAAACATCTACTCGTATACAAGTATTTTCACCTGCCGCTTGATTACAGGATACTGCCTTAGCGCGCAGCTTTATCGATCGACCATGCAGTGGCGAAGCAAAATTGAATTTAAGCGTTTTTCCTGAAGACAATAAGTCCCAGTGGTCACGCACATAAGTATCAAAGCCTGCATCAACTACATCAACACTTCTTGCCTCTCGCAAACTTACTTTCCAGGCTTCGCCCTCGTTGGCTCTGTAGCGCATCATCCACTGGCCGTCATCCCAAAGGACTTCACGGACTTCGCCGTGCCTCCGATCTATTTGAGTGACGCTAGGTAAGGCACTGCGACCAGCTGCGGGGCCATTTCGCTCTCGAAGAGTTTTCTCTGCTATCAAATCACCCTGGGGTGCATAGTAGAAAACAGTTATTTCGCCATTATCTTGCGAAGTATAATATTCGCAGTACTGCAACTGTTGATTATCCGGATCATAGGCCAAACCTTTGACCAGGAAAGGCCCTTCATAGTGACAGTTAGTTCCGGCAATAGCCGACATCGCAATAAATTCAAGCATTGCTCACCTCTTTTTGACAAATCTTTCTTGCCAAATAGGCAAACAACGGCAGGATGCAGGCCCAAATTACACTTAATGTTCCCAGGGATTGCCACAAGGGCCTGTGCAATTCCACAGTGCCATTTAGGAATGCACCGGTAAAGTAACTAAATGGTCCGAAAAAACCACCCAGGATTACCACCAACCATAGATTATTCTGTAAGAAAACCAAACTGTATCGTAAGGTCATGGCAAAGTTCAACCACAGGCAGATCAGCCATAAGGGAGGCCAGGAGGAGCCGCTGTCATTTCGCATCACCCCCAAATGAAACAAGATAGAGTCTATAGACACACCAAAGATAAACACCCCCGCTAACCAAAGCGGTTCCCTGGGCAAATTGGCGATATAGCGCAGATGTACAAAAAGGTTCAACAGAGTAAAGGGTACCACCAACCACACCTTGGCCACTATGACGCACAGTGGCCAAGCGATATCGAAGAGTAAGGCATTAGCGACAAAACGCCACATGCAGGAGAGCCTCTGGTTGATTCCGTAATAATCTTGGATTGCAAACTCTTAAAAGGTTTAAACAACCCCCTGAAATCACGCCTTGATCCTGAGCCATTCTGAAAGCCAAACACATCACAACAGTAACCGGAGAGACTTTAGAAATTACCCAGAAACCGAGGTTTGGCGAACACAAATTGGGCGGTACCAATCACTCGTTGCAAAAACCCCCCTTCGCAATAGCATAAATAGAATTCCCACATACGGATAAAGCGCTCATCAAAACCTAACTCGCGCACTTTGGAAATTCGCTCAAAAAATGCTTTGCGCCAGTCACTTAACGTGCGGGCGTAATGGGCGGTGATGTCTTCGAGCCCAACAATTTGCATATCTGTTGAATTGGCAATATGGTCCGCGATAACCTGATTAGATGGCAGGCAGCCACCGGGGAAAATATATCGCTGAATGAAGTCGACCTCTTTGCGATACTCGTGGTAGCGCTGGTCGCGAATGGTGATTGCCTGCATCACCATCAGGCCATCCTCTTTGAGTAATTCGCTACAACCGGCGAAGAAGGTCTTGTGAAATTCGTGACCTACCGCTTCCACCATTTCAATCGATACAATTTTATCGTACTGACCTTTCAGGTCCCGATAGTCTTGTAATAGCAGGGTCACCTGCTCCTCTAACCCTTCGTGCTTCACCCATTGGCGGGCATAGTCATATTGCTCTTGGGAAATAGTAGTGGTTGTTACTTTACAGCCATAGTACTTGGCAGCATGAATGGCCATCCCCCCCCAACCAGTACCAATCTCAAGGAGGTGATCGGAGGGTTTTAACTTTAACTTTCGACAGATCAGTTCCAGTTTGTGATTAGAGGCTTCAAACAGGGTTGCGTTTTCAGACGGGTAGACCGCAGATGAATACAGCATGGTCCTGTCTAAAAATAACCGGAAAAATTCATTGCCCAGGTCATAGTGTGCAGAAATATTCTTACGTGAGCCATTGTGGTTATTCGCATTCAACTGATGTAACCAGCGCAGGCCTAACCGGGGTAAATAACTCCAACGACTATCGATACCTTCCACCAATTCCATGTTGTCAACCATCAGGCGAATCAGGTCCACAGTATTGGTTGAAGTCCAGGCGCCCTGCATAAAGGCTTCTCCAGAACCAATGGTTCCATTTAAAAGCACCTGTATATAGCTGGATGGATCGTGTACGCAAATATGTGCCGAGATCTCTGCTTCTTCTGGCCTCTGGCCAAAATGGTAACACTGCTCCCCCTCTTCAATTAGCAAGTGGCCACGATCAATACCCTTGAGTTTTTCCAACACCAGCTTGCGGGCCAGGCGAACGAGCCAGGACTGTGCCGATACTTCTGATTTTGACGACGAAGCCTGATCAACTTCCTGAACTGCTCTCATAGTTGTTTATCTCCTGCCTGAACCTCGGCGTCGTCGCGAGGATGCGAAAATACCGGGATACGCTTGACCCATAATTTCAGTGCCTGCCAATAAATGGCGGCTATAACTTTTACGGTCATCAAGGGGTACTGGATCAATATTGAATTAAGCGATCGGCCGCTAATTTCGCAGCGCTGTAAACTCAGGGTTGCATCAAACATTGGGCGAGTGCCATCTTCTGTATCATCGGCACTCGCATCAAAATTTTGCAGGTAGGCTGTCAGCTTTCCTCCAGGTTTTGTCCCTCTCCATCGATACCCTTGGGCCATGGGCATAAAAGGCGAGACATGAAATGTTTTTGCGAAGGTCGCTTTTTGCAGCTTGGTATTATTACGACAGTCCAAAACATAGCTGTGACGCTCTTTCCAAGGTGTGTTGTGCACATCCAGGAGCAACCAATCCACATTCTGGCCCTCAGCATCGAAACAATAGTAAACACTGAGTGGATTCATGTTGTAGCCAAAGTAGCGCCAATTGGCCAGCAAACGAATAGGTCCCGCAGGCTGCTCTCCCGCTTTCTCCTCCACCCGCTGTCGAACCGCCTCATCAAGACTGAGGGATTCATCGCCAAAAAAATCACTGCGACAAAATCTCGCAGGTGCTCGCCGCTGGGAGGACCAAAGAGGTGAGAGCTGACAAATGGCTTCCACCTCTGCCAGATCGACGTACATCATAAAAACCTGATAGCGAAACTGATGAGCTCTGGGCGCAAAGCGCCGGTGCTCCAACCACCCGGTATAAATCGCACTTTCCATGATACCGGCCTCCTTACCAGTCAACACCCAACCCCCGAGCCACTCGCAACGCACTCGTTACACCGTCTTCATGAAATCCATTTGCCCAATAAGCACCGCAGAACCAGGTGCGGTTAACACCATTAATACTATCCCACTGCTGTTGCGCTCGTGTTCCGGCCACAGAGAACTGGGGATGGGCGTACTCAAAACGACCGAGCACAGACTTGGGATCGATACGCTCTTCGGCATTCAGGGTGACACAATAGGTTTTCTCGGTATTCAAGCCCTGAAGTATATTCATGTTGTATGTCAAAACAGGCAGTGCATCCTGTTCACTGCGCAATTGGTAATTCCAACTCGACCAACTGCGACGGTGACGGGGTAGCAAGGTGCTGTCTGTATGCAGGACCACGGCATTTTTTGCATAGGGTATAGCCCCCAGGATTTTTTGCTCACTGCCGCTGGGGTCGGTCAAACATTGAAGGGCCTGATCGGAGTGGCAAGCGAAAACAACGGCATCAAACTCCAAATTTTCCCCTGCTGCGGTGCGAACATTCACACCTTCCCTGCAGCGCTGCACCGCCTCAATGGGCGTAGATAAGCGAATTTTATCTGCGAAAGATTGTATTAACGGATCAATATATTCACGCGACCCGCCCTTAATCACTCGCCACTGCGGGCGACGCACCAGGTTGAGCAGGCCGTGATTGACAAAGAAGCGGACAAAGAAACTGACAGAAAACTCCAGCATTTGCGCCACACTGGCAGACCAGATAGCAGAGCCCATAGGTACCAAATAGCGATTGGCGAATTCCGCGGAGTAACCGTTCGCAGGTAGATACTCACCCAGGGTCAATGTCTCGCTCAGCCTCCCCTCCTGCCAGTCGCGGAGGGCATTTCGGTTAAAGCGCACTATGTCCCAGAGCATACGCCAGTGCCCAGCGCTGACGATGTTCGAGCGCTGTGCAAACAGGCTGTTGAGATTGTTACCCGCATATTCAAACCCCTCCTGATCGCAGCGCACACTAAAGCCCATGGAGGTGGGTTGGGATTGAACTCCCAGCTCTTTAAGCAAGCGAATAAAATTCGGATAGGTCCAGTCGTTGTAAACAATAAAGCCAGTATCCACTGCTAACCGGCGTTCCCCCTCGTCAATATCAACCGTAGCGGTATGCCCTCCCAGGCGCGCCTGTGCTTCAAACAGGGTGACATCGTACTTTCGATTCAATAGATAAGCGGCAGTAAGACCGGCAATGCCGCTGCCAACAATAGCGATTCGCATCAATTCTTCCTTAGTGTGCGGATTCTTGTCATTTTGGGTACGCAAAAACGGAACCAGATTGAGCTGAAAAAACCCAGAAACCGCAGAGGCCAACTGAGCCGTTTGGGAAAATCGACTGTATGCCCAACACCACAGAGCCCCTGTTCAATGCGCTCGGCGGCCTGCTCTGGAGTCATTAAAAAAGGCATGTCAAAGTCATTGCGCTGGGTAAGGCGGGTGTCGACAAACCCCGGGCGAATATGGACCACTCGAAGTGGAGTAAGGCTGGTATCGGCGCGCACCGACTCCAGAAAATAGGCCACCGCCGCTTTGGAACTGCCATACGCTTCGGCTCGGGGAAAAGGTACCACTGACGAGAGACTGCCGAGCGCAGCAAATACCGGAGATCGACTTGCAGCTAACAGTAATTGCGCACATTTCAAGGTATTCACCAAGGCAAAGAAATTGCCATCAAAAACCCGCCGGTACATGGTGACATCCAATTGAAGGTCGTCGTCATATTCACAGGTACCAGCGCAAGCAATCACCATATCCAGGTGATCTGTGAAGTCCGCTAATCGCCGAGTAACACCCGGCATCACCGCATCATCACTAAGATCACAATCCAAAACCCTGAGGCGACTGGGGGCTATGTTCTGTAACTCCGTCAGCGCATCGAGCCTGCGACTGCTGGCAATCACAAAATTATTCTGCTCCACCAGGCGCAATGTAAGCGCGCGCCCAATACCCGAGCTAGCACCTGTGATCCAGATGGTTTTATCGCGAATCCCCTGGGACACTTAGTTGCGCTCCATTCGCGACTTAATAAAACCTATGCAGGAGCCCAATACCGGCACCTGCTCGTAGACCATGGCACCCATATCGTAAAAGTCCTCGTGGTAGTGAATCTTATCGGTGTAACGCAACAGGCTACAGCCACGAAGTTGTAATGGGCGTCCACCTTTGAGTGATTGGTGTCGGTAGTGCATGGTCCACGAAAGGCAAGCGCTGCCCTCGCCCACCACCGGCAGATCATCAAATTGGAAGCGGCACTGGGTAAGCCCCCTACTCATTCCCGCAAAGTAACTCTTTAGAGCAGGCAATCCCTCTATCCGATGCAACGGGTCACAAAAAATGACATCGTCGCTATATAGTGATCCAAGGCTGCCAGTTTCCTGCATCAAGAAGTCTTTGTAGTACTCCTCTAGCTCCTCAATCAACGCGCTCATCATCGGATTCCTTACTGTTCAAGCTGCAGATAAATACGCCACACCCCATCGGTTGGATCACCGCTTAATAAAAGGTAGGCCAGGGAGATCCAGTTATGCCCCCTCTGCGTAAGTAGTTATCAGACAACTTGGAAGTCTCCCCCTGAGAGTCTGTTGCAGAGTGTGGTACACGGATGTACCACAACAGGTCTCAACACTAATTTCCACACATGCTTGATTGCGTGAGTATCGACAACGACAGAAAGACCGTTAACATGGCGCATAGCCCCCAAGCAAAAAGTGAAATACGCCCGGTGAAACTGCCACAAAGAGAGGACCAGGACTGGAGTGCCCTGCTGACGCGAGTCGGTGCGGAGCGTGATCGCCAGTCCTTTGAGCAGCTCTTTCACCACTTTGCCCCACTAATTAAGGGTTTCCATCACAGCCGCACCACTCAGGCAATTAGCGCTGAAGCCGCCGATGAGCTAGTTCAGGAAACCCTGTTTAAAGTCTGGCGCAAGGCCCCCAGCTTCGATGCTAGTAAGGCTTCTGCCAGCACCTGGATATTCACCATTATGCGCAACACTCGTATCGACATGTTGCGCCGCAACGGGCGTCATCAAAACACCGAGATTATTGAGGCCGTGGATGTTTGGGATGAAACTCCCGAACACCAACCGTTGATATTTCTACAGAGAAGACGCAACGAAAAGGAAGTTGCGGAAGGCCTGCACAGCCTGCCGGCAGAACAGAGCCACGTCTTGGAAAAGGCGTATATGGAGGGAAAATCCCACAGTGAGATATCCAAGGAGCTGGAATTACCATTGGGCACGGTAAAGTCCCGCGTGCGACTGGCCCTAAAGAAGTTACAAGCGAGGTTGGCCAAGTAGGTTTAGTATGATTCGCCACCACCCCGATAAAAATTTACTCCTTGAATACGCTTCCGGCAGCCTGCCCAAAGGCGCCAGCCTGGTCGTTTCCGCCCATATACAAATGTGTGCCGAGTGTCGCGCTCAATATCAAACCATGAACACCCTGGGTGGCTCCATTCTGGAGTCCTGTGCACCACAGGCCGTAAACGATGAGGCTTTCCAACGCCTGATGGGACGTATTGATCAGGCAGCTGAACCGGAGCAACAAGTGGCTCCCGAGAGATCCAAATCCACAGAGCCCATGCTGGCGGATGCGCCGCCAGTCGTGCACAAGCTGCTGGAGAAAAATCCCCCGATCAAGTGGAAAACTATCGCGCCCGCCCTAAAAATGTGTCGACTGAAAACCGGGCAGGATCAATATGAAGTGAGCTTTCATCGCCTGAGTTGTGGCGGCAAAGTTGCAGAGCACGATCACCGGGGCTACGAACTCACCCTGGTTCTGTACGGCAGCTTCTCTGATAGCGATGGTGTTTATAGTCCAGGGGACTTTCTGTTGCGGGAACCCGGCGACGTGCACCGCCCGACGGTAACAGAAGATCAAGAGTGCCTGTGCTTCTCTGCGGTACAGGCACCGGTGGCGATTACCGGTGTCAGCGGCTGGTTGCTAAACCGCCTTATCCCGTTTCGTCCGGGCTGACACCGATTAAAAGAACTGCGGCGTCTAGGACGCCGCCAGAGAAGTCGGTTCTTGCTCCCCGTCCACAAATACTGCAGAAAGCTCATCCCAACGATCGCTGACCGCCGCGAATTTTTCCTCGCGCACATGGCCATAGCCTCGCACTTGAAGGGGGATTTCGAGCAGCTCTTGTGCCTCTGACAGGTTTTCGCCGGACAGATGCGCGGCCACGCTATCAACTGCTTTGGCCACCTGTTGGGCCCAGCGCCGTTCAGCACGGCGCTCCTGGGTGTAACCGAAGACATCCAGTGCAGTACCGCGAAGAACTTTACCCTTAGCCAACAGCGGCATCAGCTTGCCCATCCAGGGGCCAAACTGCATTTTACGCACGCGACCACTGCTATCGGGGCGAGCAAGAAGCGGCGGCGCCATATGAAATTTCAAGGTGTAGTCGCCGCTGAATGTCTCACGTAGCTGTCGCTTGAAATCTTCACCGGTGTACAGGCGCGCCACTTCGTACTCATCTTTATAAGCCATCGCTTTATAAAGGCTGCGCGCACCCATACGGGTAAGATCGCCCCGAGCAGCTGGCAGTGAGGATTCTGCTTTGCGCAGCGCCTCTATATGGCGAAGGAATTCTGCCGCATAGGCCGGGCTTTGATAGTCGCGAAGCTCTGCTGCCAATCGCTCCAGCAACTGCTCCACCGACTCCTCAGGCTCCACCAATTTCACCGGCTTGGCCGGCACTGCCAATTGCTCGATCGCTTTAGGATTCTCCGCCAGCAAACGGCCAGCGCGGAAAGCGCGCAGGTTGTTCTCTACCGCCACGCCATTGAGTTCGATGGCCCGCTCCAGGGCCGCTTCACCGATTGGCAGCAGTCCTTTCTGGCAGGCAAAACCCATAATCATCAAGTTACTGGCTACGGTATCACCAAACAGTGCCTGGGCATATTTATTCGCATCAAAGGCAAAATATTCTGCACACAGAGACTCAATACTCTGTTGGGTCGCATCGGCAGGGAATGCCAGCTCGTTGTCGCGAACAAAGGCCGCTACCGGTACTTCAGCAGTATTTACCAGGGCACGCATTTCGCCGGTGGCAAATTTGGTCCGCTGGCCAGCGGCGGTGACCATATCGCAGCCTAATAACAACTGCGCCGCACCATCGCGAATACGAGCGGTGGTAATCGCCTCGGGGTTTTCTCCCACTTTCACGTGAGCCACCACGGCGCCATTTTTTTGTGAGAGACCGGTAAAGTACAAAGTTGTACTGCCCTTCTCTTCCAGGTGCGCCGCCATGCCCAGCAGTGCCGCCACAGTAAGCACACCACTGCCACCAATGCCGGCCACCAAAATACTGAGGGGCTGGGCCAGAGTCGCGACCGGCGCAGAGGGTAAACCGGCAATGGCCACGTCTAAGGCATCCGCCAGGGAGTGCACCGGGGGCTTTTTCAGTTCTCCCCCTTCCACAGTGACAAAGCTCGGGCAGAAACCATCGGCACAGCGCATATCCTTGTTGCAGCTGGACTGGTTGATTTGACGCTTGCGCCCCAACGGCGTTTCCAACGGCTCCACCGCAATACAGCTGGACTGCACACTGCAATCACCACAGCCTTCGCAGACCCGGTGATTGATCAACAATCGCTGGGATGGATCGACCATCTGTTTTTTCTTGCGGCGGCGGCGTTTTTCGGCTGCGCAGACCTGCTCATAAATAATTGCCGTCACACCAGCAGTTTCCCGCAGGCGGCGCTGCACGGCATCCAGCTCAGAGCGGGGGAGAACTTCTACGGCAGCGGGCAGTTCGCTGCGGTGTTCACGCCAGTGATCGGGGTTCTCTGTCAAAAGAATAACGGTACCAACTCCCTCGGCCAGCAACTGTGCAGCCAGGGAGGGAGCATTAACTTCGCCATCAGCGGGTTGACCACCGGTCATGGCCACCGCATCGTTCAGAAGAATTTTGTAGGTGATATTCACCTGGCTCGCCACGGCCTGGCGAATGGCCAATAGCCCAGAGTGGTTGTAGGTTCCATCGCCCATATTCTGGAAAATATGCTCGGCGCTGGAGAAACGGTGCAGGCCCACCCATTGGGCACCCTCGCCTCCCATATGGGAATAGGTATCGGTGCGCAGGCCTTTACCCAAAGCCATAATATGACAGCCAATACCGGCACTCCCCAAACTGCCTTCTGGCAATTTGGTGGAAGTGTTATGAGGACAACCCGCACAGAAAATGGGTTCACGAGCCAGCAAGCCCTGAGCCTTTGCAGCGACATTGCCCCCCAGTTTTTCTGCCAGGGGAATCAGCTGTGCCGCCAGTTCAGTATCCACCAGCCAGCGGGCAATGGCCTTGGCCACCTGATCCGGGCCAAAGCCCCACACTGCCGGCAACAGATCCTTGCCATCCAGGTCTTTCTTACCGACTACCTTCGGACGATAACTATCTTCCCAACCGTAGAGCAGGTTTTTCAGCTGATCTTCCACCAGAGGACGCTTCTCCTCGACTACCAGCAAGCGCTCCATGCCCTTGGCGAACTCACTGATGCCCCTAGGCTCCAGCGGCCAGGACATCGCCACTTTATAGATGGAGATGCCTGCTGAGTTCAGATCTGCCTCTGATAAGTTGAGCAGTTTCAAAGCCTCAAGCAAATCACCGTGGGCCTTACCCACCGTTACAATCCCGAAGCGTTTTCGCTCCGCACTGTGGGTGGTTTTATCCAGGCGGTTGGCATAGGCGAATGCCTTGGCTGCGGGCAAACGCTCCTCCAGCATACGGCGCTCGTACTCGAGGCGCTCGGCAGGCCAATTCAGGTGGGGATCGTAGTTCAGGCCGTGTGGCGGGATTGGGAAGTCAGCTGGAATTGTAAACTGGGGCAACTCCGGCACAATCAAGGAAGCACCGGCCTCTACAGTTTCAGTAATTGCCTTAAAGCCCACCCACAAGCCCGAAAAACGGGATAAGGCAATGCCCGCGAGGCCCAGGGTCAGGTACTCATCAATGGAGGACGGAAATATCAACGGCATCATTACCGACTCAAAAATCTGGTCGGTATTGTGGGAAAACATGGAGGATTCCGCAGTGTGGTCATCCCCACACAGCGCCAAAACACCACCCAGTTTTGAGGTACCCTGGATATTGGCTTGGCGGAAAACATCTGCGGTGCGATCTACACCGTGGCCCTTGCCATACCAAATAGAAAAGACGCCGTCTTTCGTTGCCTGCTGGCGATAGTGATCCAGCAACTGGGTACCCCAAATATTGGTCGCCCCCAGGTCTTCATTAATGCCCGGCTCAAAATGGATTTCCCGCTCGGCCAACAACTTCTTGTGCCGCCACAGGGCCTGGTCGTAACCGCCCAATGGGGAGCCGCGATAGCCGGAAACAAAGCCAGCTGTATTGAGGCCCGCCAGCTCATCCATGCGCTTTTGCATTAAGGGCAAACGAACCAGGGCGTCAATTCCGGTCAGGAATACACGGCCGGATTCACGGGTAAAAGCCGCTTTCAGCGAATACTCGCTATCAAAGCCCAATTCCTGATCGCCTTCGACCATTGCCATGGGTACCACCTATTTTATCTTTATTGCTTTCATCACTCCGGTTCTCGACGCCAGTAACATGTCGCGAAAATATTCGCGGCATCTCCCGAGTTACAGCAGAACAGACCAGAGCTGTTTAATAGCGCTAAAATTAACACTGCCCGGCAGAGCAGGTCATACCAAAATTGGCCCAACTCAGGCATAATGCCGCCATAACTCGCTAAAGATGACCAGCTACTGGCAACAAATCACTCAAAATGAAGTATTTTGGGGGATACAACGGAAAGGAGATGCCCTCTTATGGTGCTCGCCTCTGGCCTTCACACTCTGTATGACTAAATAAGCGCCAAAGGTTCAGCTTTTTGAGAGGCATAGCCTGGAACTGATCAGGGGATATCAGTTTCCGCCCGTTTACAGCTAACCAGTATCAACCGGTTGGGCAACGTACCCATTAGCGGGAAATTAATAAAAAACGAGAAGGTCTCACAAAAGATGCGCAGTATAGGAAGCTACTGCCATAACAAACCAAAAAAAACCATGTACGCAATGCACACAATTTACCGGAGAACGCTGGGAAGCAAAGATTCACTGGCAGGTTGATGATTAGCAGCCGGCGGTACCGGCGTACGTTCAGAGAGATGAGATACGGAATATAACCATGGCCTATTTACTGGATGCCATCGACAAGAAAATTCTGGAAATCCTTCAACAGGATGCCACCATTCCAAATATTGAGCTTGCAGAAAAAGTCTGCCTCTCACCCTCCCCCTGTTCACGGCGGGTTAAAAATCTAAACGAGCAAGGATTTATAAAACGCGCAGTTACCCTGCTTGAACCGGAAAAGGTTGGGTTGCCGGTAAGTGTATTTATCCAGGTTACTCTTAACCACCAAGTGAAAAAAGAGTTGCAGGACTTCGAGTCGGTTATCGGCCAATGGCCGGAAGTGATGGAGTGCTACCTGATGACCGGTGATTTCGACTACCTGCTGCGCGTTGTTGTACCCAATTTGCAGGCTTACCAGGAATTCCTGGATAAAAAACTCACTGAGCTCCCTGGCATCGATCATATTAAAAGCAGTTTCTCTTTGAAGCAGGTGCGTTACCGCACTGAGTTGCCGCTGGATCAGTTGCTGGAAAACCAAAGCTGAGCCTCTTTTGACGCCTGCATTCTTGCGGGCGTCTATTCAGCTTTGAGTTTATTCACTGGGCAGTATTACAAGTTACTCAGTACTTTTGGGGTTGTATACTCGCGTGTTAAGTGACGCCCTATCCGCCTGATTTAAAAGACTATACACCAACCACTTTACGAAAAAGCCTGTCAAATTCTGTAAGATCCAACTTTGGCCTTTCCTCTATAGAATTGGCACCAGATCTATCCAAATTTTCTTGTATCCAGCTATCCAGTTTGCCATCAACGGCTATCAAATCACCCTCTTCAAGCTCCTTCTTTTTCACAATCAAACTGGAAAGAATATCCAGAAGCCACTCACTTCCTGAGGAAGGCAACAATTCGTTGTACATATGACTAAAGTCCACAGGAGGAATTTTTGTAAACTCTTTTATATACAGGGCATTAAGCAGTGAACGCAGCACATAAAGTAACTTCTTGACCTTAATCTCTTTAAAGCCTTTATCACCCTCCTGAATAAATCTGGAATAAGTATTAAATCCCATACTGACATAGTGATGAGCTAATGCTCGCGGCTGCCAACATTTTAGAGCCAAATCCTGCAATGATTCCAAAATATCTTCATTTCTAAAATAGACCTTTGGCGAAAATAGCCACTCGATTAAAGTGGGGTTACTTGACCTCATTAAAGTTAAAGTCTTCTTGATATCCCAGCCGACCAAGTCCAGTTCATCGCCAAGTTTCTTATCAAATGGAACCTCAACGACATCTCTGGGAGTACCTATAGTGAGATATTGCTGAATATTACGCTTATAGATAAACCTTACATCCCAGTCACTATCAGGGGATTCAAATCCCCATGCGCGACTTCCTGATTCACAGGCATAGATAATTTCAATATCTCGCTCTACTTCCAGTGATTTCAAGCGGTCCTTTATCAGCGATTCCATTTACATCTACCTACTACGTCAAAACAAATCAACTATACCCGAAAAACTCGTTGATTACCCATAGGAGACCTATCGGTTACTCTCATAAGAGAGCCATTAGGGCAGCTGTCTCCCTCTCCTAACAACTGGACTAGAAAATGTTAAGCATAAAGCTCCTATAGACTATGATAAGCGCTAAAAAGTGGCTCCCAGGAAGCTAGCCCCATGGACAGAAATCCAAAAGACTCTATCACTGTAAACAACCACTCTATCTCTTATTTCCAGGAGGGACAGGGAGAACCCATTGTTTTTGTACATGGTGCTCTGGCCGATGCTCGTATGTGGCAAGAACACTGCAAAATTCTATCAAGTGAATTTAGAGCGATTTCATTCACCCAAAGGCATTTCGGTAACCCGGGTAACCCTTCAGAAGGCCCCTTTGGAATTGATACCCATGCAGCAGACCTGGTAGGGCTGATTGAGGCACTAGATATAGGTCCTGTCCACCTAATAGGATGGTCCTATGGTGCCGATGTGAGCTTAAATGCTACTATAAAGGCACCTAAATTAATCAAAAGTCTGTACCTTTATGAGCCTGGATATCCGGGATACATTGAAAACAATAACATGGAAGAGTTTCGCCGAGATGCTGAATCTATGTTTGCAGAAATTTTTAAAACAACAGCTGAAGGTGAGCTGGATACTGCCGTTAAGCTACTAATCGACGGCTCTGGGAATCAAGCAGGCTACTTCTCTCAGCAGCCCCTTAAATATCGTGTACAGCAGCTGGATAATGCCTACACCCTACCTCTGCAGCTTAATCAAACTGAACAACCCGCACTGAACCCAACTAGTCTTTCAGGCATATCTATTCCAGTTTCCGTGGCCTACGGCAGCAATACTCACCAGCTATTTAGAACTGTATCGCTTGCGGCGGGTACATTGATTCCAGATGCTCATCCACAAGAGATAAGCTCAGCAAATCATATGCTGCCTCTGGAAGATCCTGCACACTTCTGCCAACTTGTGAGAGAGCGCATTACCAATTGCTGTGACCAGCAACCTGTAACTTAATAATAAAGAGCAGGGAAAGAATACCTATAAGGCATGAAAACCGATTGTAGGCTTAGTCTCTCGAGCATTCTTTCCCGCTTAGCAGTTAGAAGCCTCTTATTGCTATTCACTACCAATTAAACGCAGGGGGTGGAAATATCACCCCCCAAAGTGCTCTAGTCAGCTTTACAAATCCTTGCGCCTGAATACCAAACTCCCGCTTGGCAGCTAGCACCCTCCTCACAGTGTTCATCTATTTGACAATAGCACTGACCATCGGGATTGCAGCCAGGAGTTAAATAGTTTTCCAAAGGATCAGCCCCACTTACTCGATTCCAAAAGGGGTTGGAAAATATATTGTTTGGGTCCAACTCTTCTTTAACATCCATAAACTGGGACCACTTGGGGAAACGCTCAGCCATGTCCTCAAAAATAGCGACTGAATTCTTACCCCAATGAGGTCTGGCTCCATACTTCCGGAGAGACATTTGCTCAATTTCCAAATTGACAAAGTAGTTCTTTGGCACAGCTTCACCTCGTTGACGAAGGGTATATTCAATCCCTACAAACGCTGTGTCACGGCCTGCTGTCATTCCTAAATAGCTATCGGAAGCCTTGCCAAAACGGAAATAAATACCATTCAGCGGAAAACAGGTTTTTTCACTATTTGCAATAATCTGGCGGACATCCGCAATCCAGTTGGGCAATTCTTCAAATGGAATCGCGACTTCCTGAAGTGCAATTGGAAGGTTATCCCAGACACATTTGTCTGGCTCTTTACATACGAAATGTTGCATCAAGTCCGCGTGTCCAGTGGGCTTAATAAACTTCTTCAAGCCTGAATCAACATCCCTGAAATAGGAACTGGAGCGAGCAGTATGGCGAAGAGAAGCTGCAAAACACTGCAATGCGGCACTATCGGCTTCATGAAGGCTATCAAATATCAGTCCAAATAAATATTCGGAGAAGTCCGATACATCTGCCTGGGCATTGTAGGCATTACCCTTAGTCGACAAAGGTACCTTGTTGTAAGTTGTTACGGTATAGCGCCCTAATCCCGGGAACCAGGCAACATTTGCTGAATGATTATTTCGAGCCAAATCAAGAACAACCTCCTCCAGCTCATCATCGCTGTGATACCCCTTTACTTTTGCTTGTACCTTATAGCCAGGTTCAACCTCTATGGTCACCTCAACAACTACGCCTAAAACACCTAGGTTTACCCTGGCGGCATTGAGCATCTCACCACTGATTACCCGTAAGTCCCCATTGCCATCAACCAACTTCAATTCGGTGACATAATCAGAGATCATGCTGCTTTTTTGTGTAAAAGTTGAACCGTGAGTACCGCTTCCCAGCATACCGCCTATCGTGAATATGGCCAGCTCTGTCACCATCGGCACACTTAGTTCATACTCTCGAAGATAGGCGGTCAAATCCCGGAATCTCATACCGGCCTGAACAGTAACCAACAGGTTATCTTTGTCCAGGCTAACGACCTGATCCATATTTTCCAGAGTGATTTGCACCTCTCCATTTCCTGCACAGGCCGCATCAATCTGACTATTGAATCTGCGACTCCCGGTCATCACTTTACGGCCTTGATCCGCTGCATCACGTACTATCTGCTGAACCTCATCAATACTGGTCGGATCATGGATAACACCAGGGAAACAATCCTGAGTATCCTGGTAGTTTTTTAATACCTCAGGCACTTCAATTGGCGGCGGTAGCTGTTCTGCAACACTTGTAGCAGCCATGAAAACGCCTGCTACACAAAGAGCTTTTTTACACCACCTCAATAAATGTTTGGATTTGGTTATTATTTCTGCACACATACCTAAATTCCCTTTATTGCATTAACTTAGACTGGATAAATCAACCAAAACGGGGAAGTAGCTCCCCATCGATGATGTCCCGAACATTACTGCTGTGATCAGGCGCCTTACTGCGAAGAAAATCAGCGTAATTTGACCGGTAGGCCGATAAAGGGCGACGACCAATGGATGGCACCCACAGTGCATGATTCGTGGTTGCAAATTCCAGTGATCGGTTAGCTAGGATACAAATTGGCCCACCGCTGAGACGTGCCGCATCAAAAATCCAAAACTCTTTACCATTGGAATCGGATGTCGTTGGATATTTGCGTACAACTGCTGCAATCACATAACCGTCGTTCTGGGCCGTGGAGCCCGGGCGGGCCATAAATTGCGGTGTACGCATTACGCAATCTTCTGGGAACTGAAAGGCATCCGCAATTTTCATATTGACGCAGTCCATATGAATCAAGGCAGAGGGACGACTTTCTTCAGGCATATTCCAATAGCCGTAGTGGCGCTCAGGATAATCGCGATATGCCCAGGAAACCCGCATAGATATATGGTCAGGCCTGTAACCCACAGCAGCCCAATAAAGGTGCTCAAAGGTTTCAGGGAACTGGAAGTGCCCACGGTAAGCCGGATCATTCATATCCCAGGAAAGCGCATCATCCCGAATAACCCGGTAATCTTCTTTTATCTCAATAGCTGAATTTGAGTTAACTCGAATCCGGGCACGTACCAAACCTCCAACATCCAGCGGTGCTGCAGGGTATCCGGACAACCACTTGGGTACCAAACCTCCCTTCTGCAGGATTTCAAAGCGGAATAACTGCTCAGATTTATCCATTGCCCCCATATATTGGCCATACAGGGTAATCTCACCCGCATTGTCATCGTAGTTGCAGACAATGTCCGAAGTATCAAAGCCGAGCTCCAGGTAATCTGCGATAATAGTATCAGCACCCGGCACCATATCGGCCTTCCGAATAACCCAACACCGGGTCCGGTGTTCTTGAGGCAGAACAATTCGTGTTCCAATAATTCGGGTAGATTCAACTCTCGCTGCAGTTTCAAAGACAATGATATGATTTCGCGTTACTCCAAGAGAGTGTGAGCTTGCAGCAATATAGGCGTTGTTACCCTGGCGATCCCGAATTTTCCAACTTTCAAATGCACCCTCTCGATCCCAGCGAATTAATCGAATAAATCCTGAGCTACCAGAATCACCAATATTTCCACCATAGTTGATGGTGATACAGTTACCTGTTTCCAGATCAAAGAAAGGGTGACCGGTGGTCCGAACCTGGGGAAATAGCCACTTTTCTGGGGTTAGATTTTCAAGCAGCGGAGGTAAGCTCGACTTCCATTCATTCACTTCTCCAATAGGGGTTACCATCTCTAGAGTTGTAGCATCAAACTCATAGGGCATACCCCCTTCATAACTCATTGCAAAACGGTTATCTCCCATATAGTTGGGGGCCGTATTGCAGTAGTTCATAAATCCCAGATTCGGGCTTGAGTATATTGTCCCACCTAACAAATTGAATTTATCAAAGCCTGTTAAATCCTGCTCCTGCATTATCGCAGACGCGGTACGTATCATTTTTCGGGTATAGGGAACTTCACTGTTATTGCTCCGCCCAGTAAAGTCGAGCCGGGTCAAAGCTCCCTTTCCATTAGGTGTAAGATGGTTGGACGCCAGTGGAATACCCTCAGCCATAAGAAGATGGCCAATAACATCATCGGGTAAGATTCCCTGTATTACACTGAGCACTCCGGAGGAATCTGATAGATCACCAACCATTATTGACTCTGGGAAACTAGAGCCATCCAAAGCATTACTTGTTCCAGCCTTAGCTGATGCCACTCCCATAAGCGGTGATGCAGACATTACACCTGCAGCCTTTAATAGATCTCGACGCTTCATTTTTTATCCCTAAAAAATACGGCCGACAGCTTAACCTGACCATAAAATTAAATTTTTTAATGAAATAATTGGCGCAATTTACACCCAAAGTAAACCTTTAAGCGAAAACCATTTATTATTTTTTATCAAATCAAACCTCCAGAATTTTAACCCCTTAAAATTCACACTATCAACCTATATACCACAATAAAAATAAACCAAACCAGAAAATACAATCTATCAAGCAGAACAAAAAACAAACACCAGTCAGTCAAGCAAAAAAATATCGATAAGAAATCCGATATCACCCGAATTAGCCACCACATTATTATCAACAACAGAATTTAAAATAAATATTAATGATCATTGAATCGCACAATATTTAATATATCTGTGAGGCATCTCATATATAAACCGCAATAGATAGAAAGCTGCACCAGTCCACACACCCTGAGAGGTACAGCCTGGAGGTAACGGATATACGAACAATTCTATCAGGCAATGAGTGAATGATTATTCATTGATGTTTAATAGTATTGGTATACAATCTTTCACGCACAACTACCCTAAAATTAATTTAAGGTGACATCAATGTTTAGTCATATTATGGTCGGGGCCAACGATATCGAGGAATCAAAGGTATTTTACGATTCCACTTTCGGAATATTGGGTTACAAACCCGGCACTATTGATGATCGTGGCCGCTGCTTCTATTTTAATGACAACGGTATTTTTGCCATCACCAAACCCATCAATGGGGAGCCCGCAAGCCATGGCAACGGCAGCACTATTGGCTTTACAGTAAACAGTTCTGAAGAGGTTGATGCCTGGCATGCTGCAGGTATTGCCAACGGTGGTACCAGCTGCGAAGAGCCCCCAGGCGTACGGGATAGCGCCGTAGGCCCAATCTACCTCGCCTACTTACGAGACCCTGCTGGCAATAAGCTCTGCGCACTGTATAGAGCAAGCTAATTAGGGTTCGCAATCAGGAGCCTCCCCTTACAGGGAGGCGCTGTATAAGTGGACTAATAGTGTAATCAGTCCCAGCGGTTGAAAATAACGTGCATGCCGTGATGATCGTCACTCACGAATACGAAATAGCCGGCGCCAGTATGTGCAGTTGCGCACACCTTCGTCCCCTGGGAAGTCTCAGAACACTGCATTTTATAGGCTTCGATTCCCGAAGTGTCGTATTCACACTGACTGTATTGGCTTTCAAGAGTTTGCACCAAGTCTCGGCTGCCCCTTGCCAATACATAGCGATAATCACCAAAGTAGCGATAGCTGTAGGTGTCCAAGTAATATGCTTGAGAGTCACCGCCGCCTTCCAGAAGCTCGCTATAGCAGAGTTCAGGTCTGGCCATCCACAGGGTTTCCTGATCATTCGAAGAATGTATTCCTGGCCAATTCTGTTGATCATGCTGAGAGAGTACTACGTTGGTTGAATCAACATAGTCTTTCACAATGACGTAATCACCTTCATCACTTTCTATTCTGCAAACCGGCGCACCGCCAATAAAATTATCACACTGAACCATATCCAGGCTGACTTGAGTTGTCTCCCCGGCACAGTCTTCTGCAAAGCTTTCAGCCCAGTATTGCACAGCCTTAACTGCATACTCTCGAGAGTCTTCTATTTCATAATAGAAGTCTGAAAAGATGCGATAAACCTCGCGATCATTAGTATTGCTTGCAGAAGCTGCTACAGAACACTGACTAAACTTAGGCAGTTCAAAAGTCTGTTCTGCTTGAGCGGGAACCGCACCGGCAATAGCAATCGCTGCTGTAAAAGTGGCAAGAGTTTTCATTAGATGTCCTCCGTGAACAATCATCCTAAAAGGGACGCGGATTCTAGCAGAGGAAAAAAAACTATCAAAAGCAGTGTAACGATATGAAAGTTCAGGTACCTTCTTCCAAGGTTGTGAATATCTGAATAATATTAATTATCGGCATGAGTGAGTTAACTCGATAAAACGTTCCAGCTGAAATCCGGCCTCAGTCTTCCCTCCATCTTTACTTTCAAGCGGCCAACCACAATTCACCCGCACACAATCACCGTAGAGATCAAGCGTGCTGAAATCTGCACCGCCCAACAAGGCTATATTTTCTTCGGAAGCCATACGGCAAAGACTCCAGCTGTCCAACCCTGGGATCTGCAACCAAATCACCATTCCTCCATGGGGGTCACTGATACGCGATTCATCGGGCAAGGATGAACTTAAGTAGTTGCGATAGGATGCGACCTGGAAGGAAAGTTTTTGCCTGAGCCCCTGCAGATGACGGGAGTATTGGTTGGTACCGATGAAATCAGCTACCGCTAATTGGACGGGCAAGTTCACACCGAAACTTTCGGTAAATCGATAGCGTTCATATTGTTTTCGATACCTTCCTGGTAAGCACCACCCCAGTCGATAGCCTGCGCTCAGTGTCTTGGAGATAGAGCCACACCAAAGCACATACCCGCTCCGGTCCCAGTAGCGCACGGGCATGGGCAGACTTCTTTGAAATCCGAGCTCCAAATACACATCATCCTCGACAATTGGAATCCGATATTTACCAGCCAGTGCGGCCAGGTTCTCTTTCTGCTCCGAGCTCAGGGACACACCCGTAGGATTCATATGACTGCTGCTAAAAAGACCCGCTTGGACCAGTCCCTGCTGCATATAGCGCTCTAGCTGTGCGAGGTCTAAGCCGTTTTCAACAGTCGGTATCTCAACAACTTTTCGCCCCATCAAAGCCAACAGATTAAGAAGACCGTTGTAACAAGGAGAACTGATCGCAACCGCTTCACCGGGCTTAGTCGTAATGGCAATCGCCGTGCGGACGGCATCCATACAACCATTCGTCACTACTAATTCATTGGCAGAGAAATGCAAATCATAGCTGGCAAAGTGTGCGCTAAGCGCACTGCGCAAAAGCGGCTCCCCAGAGGAAACCGGATAGCCATGCATACTGGCGCCAGCCTCTCGGGTTGCCCGCCGCATACTGCGCTCCAGGGAATCTAACGGCAATAGCTCTGGAGATAAAGACGCAACACCCAATGGCCCTGTTCCCAACCCACGGAAATAGCAATCGTGATTTACTGGATCTGTTGTTCGGCAGGTGAATGCGGGCATTATGGGAGGCGGGTTACTGCTGGGAGGAACTGAGGCAAAGAATCCAGATTGCGGTCGAACCTTCGCCCAGCCGAGTTCCTCCAGCAAGTAGTAGGTGCTTTGGGCTGTTGTCAGGCTCACTTCGTTTTGTGCAGCGAACCGCCTGAGGGACGGTAGTTTATGACCGCTTGGTATTCTCCCTGACTGAATATCCTCTATACAGCGTTCGGCAAGCTCTTTATACCGCACCTATCCCCTCTCCGATTCCGCCTCCGCCCAAACTGTATACCTATTTTATACAAAAATTGCATCTGTATACCTTTTTTCATTTCTTGGATAGTTAGCCCCGAGACAAATTGGAGGGGCTGATGCGGTACTCGGATTTATTACTTGGTGTGCTACTAATGGCAATGTGGGGATTCAACTTCATTGTTATTCAGATGGGAACGGAAGATCTGGACCCACTCCTTCTGGTGGCTTTACGCTTTTCTTTGGCAGCCTTTCCGGCAGTGCTTTTCGTTTCCAGGCCGACAGTCAGCTGGAAGTACGTTCTGGCCTACAGCCTGACTTTTGGCTGTGGGGTTTGGGGGATGGCCACCTGGGCAATCTCTAGCGGACTCTCTGCGGGAATGGCCTCACTTCTTTTGCAAGTAAATGTTGCGATTAGCTTACTATTCGGCTGGGTATTCCTGAAAGAAAAGATTATCCCGCAGAAAGCTCTTGGGGCTCTACTTGCCTTGGGAGGGCTGTTGCTAAGTTTGATGGTTGAAGATGGCACTGTGCCCCTTATCAGTATTGCACTTATCCTAATAGCGGCTACCAGCTGGAGCATCAGTGGGCTCATTGTAAAGGCCAGTGGCACACAGCAAGTATTTAGCTTTATTGTCTGGGGGCTATTTTTTGCACCGTTACCACTGTTCGCTGCTACCTATATTAAAAATGGTGCGGATATATTTTATGAAATTCAAAACAACCTTAGTGGAAAGTTAATTTTCTCCATATTGTTTCAGGCCTACCCAACCACCCTGCTGGGATACTGGTTCTGGAACCGGTTAATCGTTAAGTACCCGCTGTCTACTGTTGCGCCTTTAGGTTTACTCTGCCCCGTTTTTGGACTTTTTTTCAGTTGGTTATTAACTGGCGAATCGATTGGTTCAGAAAAGTTAATGGCCGCTATTATGATTTTCTCTGGGCTGGCACTTGGTATTGTTCATTTTCGCCAGAGCTTTAAGATGCTAAGAAACTCACGGATTTTTGGCATGTTAAACATATCGCGATGAACAAGTATCCAAGTTGAGACTTGCCAGCTTTCAGGCGTAGGAATCTCAATAATATCTTCAAATTTTTTAGCCAGGATTCTCGGCATGGCGCCAATACCGCAGCCTGAAAGCACTGCCGGGTTAAGAATTTGCTGACTGGAAGCAGTCAGCACAATATTTTGATCGGGAATATGATTATAAATCCATTCATTCCAGTCAAAGTGTAACGGGCGATCACCTAGAGCCAAAAACCTGTGCTCTTGAAGATTACTTTTATCGGGAAGCCCATACTCTTCAATATAGGATTTGTGAGCATAGAAAACGAACTCTGTAGTGAAAAATGGCAGCACGATATTATCGGGTGTCGTTGGTTTCTCACCGACACGAATTGCAATATCAGCTTCACCGTACTCCAGGTTAAAATTGCGCAGGTCCCCGATTAAATTGACAAGCATACCTGGGTGCTGGGCCTGGTACTGCCTAATGAGCGGCATCAACAGGTCTACCAATTCGCCGACAGAGGTGATGGTGAGGTTGCCTTGCAAATTCTGCTCTTTGCTTTGTAACCGCGAGGACAACTGAGAAAAATGGCTGTCCGTCACCGCTCCCAGTCGCATAACCTCCAGCCCCGCCTCCGTTGGAATATAGCCTTTGTCATTGCGCTGAAATAGTACAACCCCAAGGCTCTCCTCCAGTACATTAATATGGCGCATCACGGTGGACCTGTGGATACCAATCTCCTGGGCCGTTGCACTCAGAGTGCCAAGCTTGGCCAGCTTGTAAGCGGTCCTTAACTCAGTCCATTTATCCATTATTTACCTCAAGCCCCCCATGCTCAGCATGTGCAAATATGCACATCAGAGTCTCATAATCACACATTAACAGCATATTCGCTACACCATAAAATGGATTCAAATGACCTGTACACCCTCTAATGGTTGAAAAATATGGTAATTGAAGCGGAAGTATTGATAGTAGGCGGTGGTTTCGCCGGTGTGTCTGTCGCACAAGCACTGGAAAGAAATGGCGTCCATACCATTCTGGTAGACAAAAAAGATTATTTCGAAGTCACTTTTGCCACCTTGCGCAATGTAACCGATCCATCCAGCACCGGGAATCAAGCGCGCAAGTACTACAGGGACTTTTTCTATGGCCGCTTCATTCAGGGGATGTAATGGAAATGTCTGCGAAATCAGCGCGTTTGGCAGATGGAACAGAGTTACATTTCAACAGTGCCATACTCGCTTCCGGCACCCGATATCCGAGTATGCCAATGGCCAAATCCCTTTGCGCAATGGATATTCAATCCAGAAACCAAGAACTGTTGAACGAGCATCAGCGACTGAAACAAGCAAGGAAAGTCATGGTGATAGGTGGAGGGGTCGTTGGTGTCGAATTGGCAGGAGAGATCGCACACGCTATGCCGAGAACTCAAGTAATTCTGGCACACAATAAAGAGGTCTTATTGGACAACTTCAAGCCTAAAGCACAAATCAAAGCCCAGAGACAATTAGAGAATTTAGGTGTAGAAATTCAGTTTAACAGCCGCTACCAATATCAGAATGGCTGCTATATCGATCTCAACAGCGGCCAAGCCAGCGATGCAGACCTGGTTTTTGAAGCGACTGGTGTGCTACCCAACAATGATTACCTTAAACCGCACTTAGCGCATATCCTTAATGAGCGGGGATTTGTGAAAGTCGATAACAGACTTCAAGTTATTGACGAACCAAGCTTGTATGCACTCGGAGATATTGCCGATATTGGTGAGGCCAAACTGGGCTACCTCGCCTCTCAGCAAGGTGAATACCTGGCAAAGGCCATCGCTAGAAATAGAAAAGGAAAAAGTATCAAAGGCTATAAACGAAACCCACTAATGGCACTAGTTCCCATTGGCCAGAAGCAAGGATTAGTGCAGCTACCTTTCGCAGTAACAACCTGCAACCACCTTGTGCGGTTGAAGCAGAAAGACCTATTCATTAATAAGGTTTATCGTGGGTTTGGCACTCAGCCAAATGCCCGGCTCTCTTAGTTCGGGCTAACTATTGTAAGTAGCTATTAATGCAGTTAACGATATGATTCTATTTTAGCCAACTATATAAATACAAAAAATAAAATCATAAAGTGAGCATTATCAAGGACAAAAACTCACAAGTACTAACCAGGTTTATTACTTTTTTCCCTCACCAGCCAGTAGGAAACTCCCAGGGCGATAGTCACCAGGGCAATACCGACTATTTGCTCCGCGTTAACAAATTTCAAGTCGAGCACAATAACCTTCCGAGCTACAGCCATTAAGGCTGTAGCCAATACCAATTGCACCGGTATCACATTTGTACCCAGGTAGAGTCGGATATTGGTGAAAATTTCAATGGCAATAAGAACGGCGAGAAAGGCCCCAAAAGTCTCGAGGATATCTTCCATATCCAGCAATAGGAATGGCGTCTCCATAAGCCTTTCATAGAGCACATAGACGACATCCGCAATGGTCCAGAATATGACCAACACCATAAGAATGGCGAGAAATTTAACGGCATATTTTATTGCTCGATGTAATTGGTTGATCAGGGGATCAGCATGATCCTCATGTATCTCGTCATATTTCATGGGCTTCGCTCTGCCGATTGATACCGCACATTGCTTGAGTTCGACTATAGGCGAAATCCCCGTATTCAGCCGAGAGAGCTTCCTTTAGTGAGCGAGTAGTAAGAGGAATCCCGGCAGCATATTCACCGCCGGGATATTGTGAGTCGTTAAGGTAGGCAGGCTGCGTTAGAGAAGAAATACTTTACTTCGTAGTCACTACAATCCTCTGTTGCACAGAAGAAGCGGTAATTAGTGCCGATATCGCCTATATGCATGCTTTCGCCGGTTAAGGAATAATCCAACTTCGTATCAACAACCCTTGCCTCAATACCAGCAACATCACTGACAGCACAGCTATTGCTGATATTTCCCGCTGACTTGTGTTCGTTAAAGCTCTCATAATCAATGCCACCTGAGGAGGGATCATCCAGGTCCAGCCACTCGGTTGCGTAGTACCCTGGATTTACCAAGCTGTTGGACAACTTGTGCACGCCCAAAGCATCGATTTCATCACCGTGGCGCCCGTGGAAAGCAAAAATTTGCTGGGATGAAGTGGAAGAATAAGTTGTACAAGTCCCCTGCTGAGTGCCTCCGGAAATAGATGAGCCATTGCTCGACGTCAATTTAAGGTAGTAAACACTACCCGTTTCATGCTTTTCATCGTCGACACAAATTTTAACATCATCCAAATACTCGCTGCTGGCGGAGTTGAAACTCAGTACACTCCCCATCGAGCCACCGTCTCCATCACCGTATTCAATACAGTATTCATGATCACTGGCTGTGGCATGGCTTAGGGATTGCTTAAATTCATAGCAAGCTTTAAAACCATCAATTCGGCCACCGGAACGAATCTGGACAGATTTCAGATTCATAGTGCCGCTGCCGAGCAGTTTGCGTTTTACCAGGTCGATTGAATCAAACGCATCACCTCCGGTACCCCCCACGGCATCTTTTTTGATGTAGCCAAAATCCGAGTAACTATCTTGGTTGGCGATCCAGAACCCATCAAATGGTTCGTAGTAATTCACCCAAACCGAGGTAGTTACACCTTCTGAATTCCTCTTGGCATAGAGCGCGGCATTTTCCAAAGCGTTATAAGGCATTCCATAGCGGTAGCCATCAGCTTCACAGGCGGAATAACCTTCACTCCAGGCTCCCGATGCACTGCTGATGTGCCAGTTTCGCTCATCGTCTACACAGGCAAACACTCGCTCCGTACTACAGCTATAGTCGCGAATTTCACTGTCATTACTTAACCAGGCGCAACTATTGTTACCACTGGGAGAGTCATTCCGCCAAGACCACATAAAATCTTCAATCTGGGGTGCTTTAGAAGCACCTATAGTGGTCGCATTGGCCTCCACCAGCGCCAACTCAAGCATGTTATACCCAGATACTGCTTTCTCCAGGATCTCACTGCCTGAATACTTGATGTCATCCTTGTTATATTCCGTTGTTGCATCCAGGGCGACACTTAAATTCCCATTGTTGTAGTGGCTGGTTGCGCTGGGATTACCGTCGATATCTGCTGTTAACTGGCTGGAATTTTGTGCAAGTGGCTCATTGGAAGTGAGGTTTCCAGATGCATCCATCTCATCCACACCGATCCAGACATTGCGTCTGAATTTCGATGTGTTTGACTCGTCATGGTAATCACACAGATTGTTATCACCAGTGTGCGGATACTCTCTGGGCACCTGAATAAATAGGATAACGTTGCGTCCCGCATCCAACACATCCTGTTTAGTCAGTGTTTGCGCCGGCAGGGAGGCGCAATCATCTTCTGTATAGCCCCAGTCGGTAGGCTTAAATACCAGATCCCCCAACCTGCTTTCAATTTTCTCACCAATCTTATTGCGGAAGTTCTGGTGGTAATCAGAATCGTAAGCCTCAAACTTTAGGAATATGACTTCATCGTTATTATCTTCAAGAAAATCCTTAATCTCATCCAGCCCATCCCCCAGCGTTGCGGCTGTACCAAACATATAAATACACATAGTGGCCTCTTCCAGGCCCATATGACACAGGTGCGGTGTTGAGCTGAAATTGGAAGCGGGGTAAGTATCATATTCGACCAGACGTATTCCCCGACTGAATAATTTCTCCGGCGCGTACCACTGGTTTACATCGGTATATACACCCTGATCCCACTGATAGGATGCATAGGCATTATGCGCTCCCGCCCACAAGGTCTTTGATAAGGGAGCCTTTGTATCAATCTGCCCCTGTAAATCCAGGCGCTTCACTTTATCATCGCTAGCATCAATTTCGCCGACAACAGACATCGAAAAACTCAAAAGCAAACTTGATACCAAACCAATTGTTTTATGCATTATTCTTTTCCTGATAAGTATCTTGATAGTTACCGCTAAAATAAAAATCCCAGTAAGTATTTCCCCTCAGTTGAATTGACCAATTGGAACAAGCGTGCACACCTGTCGTGAACCGCTAAATTACAACAGTACTGACTGGTCAATTTTAGTCATTTACCCTACTTTACATTTTCATAATTTACGCACTTTTCAGTACTGACAAACATCCATCTCCGAATTAAACATTCATAAAACTACCCGCAAGCGGGGGGCGCCAAATAGTAGCTACAGAGCATGACCAATCAGTTACGAGCTTAAGGCAGTTATGTAAATATCTGCCCATTTGTAACAAGGCCAACATAAATGACAGGCCAAATATCCCTCCAGTATTTAGGATTCAATCACAACCTTGGAAGTGATATTACGCACGTTAAATCAGCTGGTTTAGGGGCGGAGTTTGGACATCTAAATCATCTTTTCAGATTATTGAAAGTTTCAAAATATAATTGGGGCAACTTTAAAAGAATCGGCATCACACTCTTCAGCTAACATCGATAAAAAAATAGACGACAAGAAATCTTCCCCTTAAGGCGTAGAGTTGATTTAAAGCTAAGCCGGATTCAGGATATAAGAAGAGTACAACTTAGATATTTATACTTACCAAACGATGAATTGAGTACCCAAGGAGTGGTAGGCTTATTGAAATATTACATTCATAGAACAAATAGAAACTTATAATTTCCGCCCCAGGAAAGCAGCCTTATCAAGGAGAGAGAATGAAAAGCAAGGCACTTATCATATTGAGTAGTATTCTTATCGCCTCATGTGGATCTATGCGACCGCAAAATGCAAGCAATTATCAGCAAGACCTGATCACTCCAGAAGAAACAGATAACTTTGTACTCACCGAAAGCAGCACCTTCGATGAACCCATGCTGGGAATTGCCCTAAAGTACGATAATAAGCAGTATCCTACCGATATTATCAATGTCTATGTATACCCTATCGATAGCATCACATGGGAAAATACAGATGAAATCATCTCCACTGAAATGGGCGATATTATAGATGAAGTTGACTTTGCTATAGAGCAAGGGCATTACAAGTCAAGATCACCAGAGACTATTGAAAACTTCAGTTTTAAAATCGGTGAAAAGCTATATTCTGGAAAAAAGTCATCTTTCACACTTACCAACAGAAACGATGCTGAATACTTCTCAAATAGCTATGTATTTGTCGATAAGGATAAATATATAAAGTTCAGAACCAGCTTCGACAGCAGAGCGACCGTAGAATGGAATGGCGACTCAGCAGTGAAAGAAATACTGCCTGAAATAGTTGTTCCCGACGAGTCTGCGTACATGAAGAACCTGAGAGCTGAACACCAAAAAGAAATCACCAAGAATCTGATAAAATCACTATTCCAAGCTTCTCAAGAATCACAACCTAACACAGAGTAATTTCTCAACTAACTTAATAGCAATTGCGACAAATCCGACTCTGTAAGAGCTGATGGCTACTAGGTGCCGCTTAGCACCAGAGAATTGCAAGCGGCACGCTTTAACTGAAGTCTCCTGTACTTCAACGGCATGAAAGCACACTTCTTCCCCCATTGGCAGGAGATTAGCCCTAGACATCTCCAATTCAGATTTTTAAACAAATCTCACTAAAACCCACTCCAACTGGCGAATAAATTTCTCAGGTGGTTGAGATAATACTGGCACTTCGGCGTCTATGATTAAGGAGGCACTAAGGAAAGGAAATTCGAATCATGAGCAAAATCCTGCCTCCAATTCTTGCTCTTCTACTCGCCGCATTTGTTTTGGGCGCGCAAGCCAACAACTATGTCAGTAAGGATAGTCAAGCCACTTCGCCTCTCGGATGTATCAGTGCCACATCAGTACTATCTACCCATACACCGACAGATATTACTGCTGCCGCCAAAACATGTACCGAACAATCCAAATTTGATGAGGCAGCTGAGTTGTTAATGGTTGCCAGTGCCTTTGCTTATTTCGACACACAGAGGGTTAGCGACAAAACCGGGCACAATGTATTAAGAGTGATTTTCAATAAAAAATTTAATTCGATGCCAGAGGGAGATCGAAAAAAACTATTCGCCAGCATTAACTCTCTTGATCAGGGCGGCGCAAGGAAGCTGGAAGTTTGTAACTATTTGACAGCTGCAAAGCCGCCATCCTATATACCAAGCTATATGATTTCTCATGGGTTAAGAAAATTTACAGGCGTTACTGAAGCCCCCCTGATAAAAGATTTTGATGCCGATCAAAGCTGGTTAAACTCAATGGTGTTTGTCAAATGCCGCAGTTAATCGGTATCTTGTTGCATAGAGACGAAATACCTATATCAGGCTCACCTTTGGGCTGAATATAAGTATCTAAGGCAGTAAAGATTCCCACGTCTTAGATACTAGCCATCTAGATGGCCTCAAGCATATTCGGCCACCGCAAGTCTGGTATTTCCCTGATGCTTAGCTAAATCGCCACTTCATGAGCTCCCTTTGCCACTATTTACCAAGCATAAAGTTTCAGGCATTATTTTCCCATAGTCGAAATTTTCTCTAATCAGATTAATGGAAAGAACTGTGAAAGAAAACGGAATGCTCTTTTTATTTTGTGGAAAGATGGGCGCAGGAAAAAGTACAAAAGCTGCGGAGATAGCACAAACTACAGGAGCTATTCTTATTTCCGAAGATGAGTGGCTGTCTAATTTATATCCCCATGAGATCTGCTCACTCTCCACTTACATAGAGTATTCTGCAAGATTAAAACCAATGATCAAGTCACATACTCAGGATATCTTGAGGAGTGGCATCTCGGTAGTACTGGATTTTCCCGGCAATACAAGAAAACAAAGATCTTGGTTCAAAGAGATATTTCTGGATAACCTTTTTCCCCATCAATTAATCTATCTTAAAGCCGATGATAAATTATGTTTACAGCAAATTGCCCAAAGGCAAAAATCACATCCAGAACGAGCCGCCTTTGATACCCCTGAGATCTTCAAACAAGTTAATAAGTACTTTGAAGAACCTTGCCAATCAGAGGGATTCAATATTGAAGTAGTCCATCAGGGAGGCATTTAAACGTACCCACTCCCTCTAATAATTGGGAGCAACCTCTGCTGGACTCTCTTTCCGTTTGTCCTATCTCCTCCAGTGTTGGAGAAACTAAAGGAAGCCTAAGTCTCGATGCTGGCTCAGTATTTTGACTCCCTGTGAACCCGTTATTCGACTAGCCGGTTCCAAGCGGATTCAGAAAGGCCCGACTGAGACTGATGTACCTTTGCTTTACCTAATATTTCGACTATTATAGAAATATAGAAATTTGGAGGTAACTCATGATGCTACCGAACCACACCCCCATCAATATTCTTAATCGCCTGGTGGACTCCCCTCCCAATGGTGACCCTACCAAGATTCTGGTGTTGTACGGATCCCTGAGACCCAACTCCTTTTCGCGTCTATTGGCCAACCAGGTTGTTGAAATATTGCAGCATTTTGGTGCCGAGGTTCGCTTGTTTGACCCTGTCGACCTCCCTCTTTACGACGGCACCAGCCAGGATCACACCAAGGTGCAGCAACTGCGCGAGTGGTCTGCCTGGAGCCAGGGTCAAGTGTGGATTAGCCCGGAAATACACGGAAATGTCTCGGCTGTTTTCAAGAATCAGATCGACTGGCTACCACTGGACCAATCTGCAAGCCGGGCAACCCAGGGAAAAACCCTGGCGGTCATGCAGATTTCCGGTGGCTCACAGTCATTCAATACCGTCAACAATTTGAGGGTTCTCGGCCGCTGGATGCGCATGTTTACGATTCCCAACCAATCCTCTATTGCCAAGGCCTGGCAGGAATTCGATGAACAAGGGCACCTCAAAGATTCCCCATTCCGGGACCGGGTGATTGACGTTCTGGAGGAGCTGGTAAAAACCACCATTTTATTGCGTGGCCAGGGTAACTATCTGACCGAGCGGTACAGCGAGAACAAATCAGAGGTGCAGTCAACTTCGACAACATCTATTCAGACCTTGGTGGCTGAAAGCGGTGTCGCAGAACCCAGCTAAAAGTACTGGCATTTCGCTGCCGAAGGTCCACATTTAGCAAAGGTCCATATCTAGCTATGGACCACTAGCTGATAGGAACTCCGATAAGGATCTCGTCAATGAGCTTTTCCCTGGACCCGGACTTTTCAAGCGCCCTTGGCAAGTTTGGCGACTTGCTGGATACCTTGGCAGAAGCGCCTATTGGGGACGTGAATACTCGCCGTAAGAATGGAGCCGTGGTCACCCAAGCACTATTTCAGGGTCGCAGTTTTCCATCAGATGTTTCCTTTCGGGACTTTACCCTAAAGAGTTCAGACCAAGAGGAGATCCAGTTACGCTGGTACCAAAAGGAGAATAGCAAACCAGGCTCCGCCATTCTCTACATTCATGGCGGTGGGCTCATCTGCCACGATATCTCACGGTACGACTTGGTCATCGCCAAATATGTAGCTGCCAGCGGCGTGCCATTTTTATCAGTAAATTACCGAAAGGCTCCGGAGTTCCCCTACCCTATACCGATTGATGATTGCTATCGGGCATTCATTTGGCTGGTACAGCACTCACAGGAACTCTCCATTGACCCCACGCGAATTGGCATCATGGGAGATAGTGCCGGAGGGGGGCTGGCTGCAGCCCTGACAATTGTCGCCCGTGACAAAAAAGGCCCGTCCCTGGCACGGCAGATATTGTTATACCCAATGCTGGACGACAGGACGGTTACTCCCGATCCCGAGTTATTGCCATTTATTATCTGGACCTATGAAGATAATCTCACCGGCTGGACCGCTTACCTGGGCAATCAGGTGGGCAGCCCTGCGGTCAGTCCTCATGCAGCCCCTGCCCGCCTGCAAGATGCCAAGGGTCTACCGCCAGCATTTATCGATGTTGGCGAGCTAGATATTTTTCGCGATGAGGATATGCAATACGCCCAATTACTCACCGATGCCGGTGTTAGTACAGAGCTCCATGTTCGACCTGGCGTGATTCACTCTTGGGAGCTATTCGCCCCGGACATTCCCGTCTCACAGCGCGCTCTTGCAGATCGAGTAAGAGTCATCCAGGAAATCTAAGCGAGCACGGTACACCCGACTATGGAACAGCAAAAACAGAGACTACTTGATAGTCACTTCCACATCATAAATCCCAAGTTCCCCCTATTCCCAAATCACGGCTACTTGCCGCCAACATTTACCGTGGACGACTATCAACTCAAGTTACAAAACTACCAGCTAGTGGGGGGCGCTGTAGTTTCCGGCTCATTCCAGAAGCTGGATCAAACCTACCTTATTAATGCCCTGGAAAAGCTGGGCAAAAGCTATGTTGGGGTCACACAGCTATCCGCCGACACTCCCGACACCACCATTTTGTCACTCCACAAGCATGGAGTCAGAGCCCTGCGCTTTAATTTGGTACGGGGTGGCTCGGAACAGATCGGTTTTATCGATACTCTTGCCCGGCGAGTTTTTGACTTGGCAGGCTGGCATGTCGAACTATACGTTGAAGCCTCTGCATTGACCCCTCTCTATAATAAATTGATCGCGTTACCAGCCGCCTCTATCGATCACATGGGAATCACTAAGCAGGGTTTTCCCATCTTGCTCAAACTGGCAGAAAAAGGGGTAAAGGTAAAAGCGAGCGGCTTTGGCCGCCTGGATTTCGACCCCGCAGCGGCAATTGTCGACCTCTACCAGGCCAACCCACATTGCCTGATGTTTGGCTCCGATCTTCCCTCTACCAGGGCACCGCGCCCCTTCAAACCTGAAGACATTTTATTAATTCGCGACACCCTCGATGAAGCACAAGCAGAAAATGTCCTGGTAAAAAATGCCTATCAATTTTATTTAAAAAAATAATGGAATGAGGGGGCAGTATCAGGAACTGAGTTCTTCTTCTGCTGTCATTCACTACGCTGTCATTCACTACGCTGTATTTTCTAAAAGCGCACGACATGCCTAAATTCGTGCACTTCTCTATACCCACTCAATTCATACTACAGCAGTGTAATCTCGGGTCATCGATCATCTTTATAAATCACTGGCAATTAAAACATGCGAATTGTAGGATGCGCCGAATATTTCAGGCCACAGGGAACCTGGAAGATACAGTGCAGGAGGTTGTAGTGAAAGGACTGGTAACGGTTATTTTTTCCCTATTTGTGCTATCCGGATGTACCGGCATTGGCACAAAACCCCTGGGAGAAAAAGAGGTAGCGTTAGGCGTGGATACTGAGCAATCCATTAAAGAGAAGCTCGGTAAGCCTTATGAAAAAGGCATGTTTGTAAAAAACAACCAACAAATTTTAACACTCGCTTATGCTTACCCCACTACTGGCAAAAAGGCGGTTAGCGAAAATATTAGCGGTACCCGTAACCAGGGTTTCTACTTTTATAACGATAAATTGGTTGGGCAGGATTTTGTCAGCTCTCTTGCTGAAGATTCCACCGATTTTGATGAGTCAAAAGTACCACTTATCAGCGAAGGCCAAACCAGTATTCTCGAAGCTCTGGATTTATTGGGCAAACCCTCTGGCGAATATCAGTACCCACTGATCAGCAATAAATCCGAGAAAGCCAAAGTGTATATGTATAGCCAAACCAATAAGGCTATTTTCCAACCGGTCTCTTATCAAAAAGTATTGATTCTCAGTTACAATACTGATGGCATCATCACGAACGTAAATTTTGCAGAATTAGGCAATAGAAATTTAAGCGAGCAATAAATCATTTCTCAGACAGGGGAGCCCTATCCGCTGGCTTCCCTGAAACAAACAAAAGGCACACTACCAGCCCCACCATCGCCAGATAGGCATTAACCGTAAAAGCGCGATCAATCCCCGTAGAGATATCAGGAGCCATTGCCACAATTGTGGTATTCATACCCAAGCCTATTGCTCCCCCACCAATCTGAAACATATAGAGAATTGCTCCCGCCAAGCTCGCTCGCTCCGGCGCTACAACCGTAATTGCGGCAGTGGTAATAGCAGAGTAAAACAGGCCAATACCCGCCCCGAGAACCACCAGTCCCGGTACCATTTGCAAAAAAGTTGTTTCCTTATGTAAATGAGAAAGCATAAACATACCGATACACATGGCAATGGTGCCCGCTGAGACAATCGTTTTTGCACCGAGCGTTTCGTAGAGCCCACCGGCAATAAAAGACACCAAACCAAATGAGACCATCATAGGAAGTAGCCCCATTCCCGAGTACATCGCCGAGTGATTATGGACCTTACTCAAGTATTGGGGAACGTATACAAGGGCTGCAAAGAACACCACAGACAGCAACAAGGTAGCTATACCTGCGGCAAAGAAACCGTGATTCGTTGCTACATCTACGGGAATTAACGCATCTCTGCCCACATGGCGCTCAACCAGGATAAACGCCCCCATAAACAGCAAGGTGGCTAGTGCCAAGACAATAATCACCGGGCTCTTAAAGCCGATATCCACGACTAAATCCAGCGCCAGTAGAAGGCAAAACAGCGATGTGGTCAGGGTGATTACACCACCGTAATCAATACGCTCAGTGACATTTTCCGGTGTGTCATCCGGGATAACCTTCCAGCAGACCCAAAATGCCAATGCAGCCACCGGCAAGTTGATAAAGAAAATCCAGCGCCAGCTCAGTAAGTCTGTAAGAATGCCCCCCAATACCGGACCAATTGCATTCGCAGCGGCACACATGCCCATCACCAAGCCCCCGGCAAAGCCCGAGCGATCCTCCGGTAACATCCCGTAGATCAGCCCCAGGATTGCCGGCCACATAAGGGCACTACCGATCCCCATCAATCCCCGCGCCGCCAACAGCATTGGAATATTGGTAGCTATGCCGCCGAGGAGGGAGAAAAATGCAAAGGCGGCCATGCCGAGGAAAAAGATTTTACGCCGGCCAAACATATCCGCCAAACGCCCGCCCGAGATCAGCAGCACCCCAAAAGCCAGTGTATAGCCGTTGATAATCCATTGGGTGGTGGTGATATTGGAGTTGAAGTCTTTTTCGATGGCTGGAATTGCTACGGAAAACGCAGTGAGGTCATTTCCAATCAGAAAAATTGCCAAGCTTAGGGCAAACAGTCCCAGTACCTGAATTCTGGTCAGTTTAGTTTTCTCACCTGCCATGTTTCGAGTCCAGCCACAGAGTTCGGTTTTACAAGTGTGGCTCAAACTTGGGAAACGGCAGGGGCACTAACTACGCCCCTGCTGGCAAACAAAATGGTGAGGGCCTGCGACTAACGGTCACCTGAAGTGTCTTGAAAGAACTCCTCTACAGGCTGGTAATCCGGATTGGCACCACAAGAACCCCGCACTACCAGCTCGGTAGGTAGTACATCTGGCATCGCCGGTTTTCCAGAGAGAAGTTCCATCATTTTCTCCACCATCAATTCGCCACCTCGGTGGATGTTCTGGCGCACGGTTGTCAGAGGAGGGGTAAAAAACGGCGCGATTGGGATATCGTCAAAACCCACTATGCCAACATCTTCCGGCACCTTATAGCCACGGGCCTGTAGCGCTTTTATCGCCCCCATAGCGATACTGTCACTGGCGGCGAAAATGCCATCAAAACTAAGCCCTTCCTGCGCAACCAGGTCGATAATGGATTGATAACCACTTTCACTGGAGAAGCCTGCAGCCAACTGCCTGGTCGTGCCAGACAGATCAGCCTCATTGAGCGCGGCACAGTAACCTTCAAATCGCCCATTGACCTCCGGGTGAGCTGTGTCGCCGAGAAAGAGAATTCGCCGCCGCCCCAAGTTCATTAAGTGCTCTGTGGCCTGACGCCCACCCATTTGATTGTCACTACTGACGATGCAATATTCGGCCCCCTGCCTTGAGGTCCCTCCCCAGACAACAAGAGGGTCCCCCTGCTGCTGCAGATCACGAAGTGGGGTATCGTCCACCCCCTGGCCAATCACAATAACGCCATCAGCCCGCCTGGAACTCATCAGATAAGAATGCCAATCCGAGCGGCTGGCGATACTGCTGGAAAACAGTAAATCGTATTTATGCACTGCGAGGCGATCGGCAATTGAACCAATCATATCGATCATAAATGGATCAGAAAATGTCTGGCCACCACTGCGCCCCGTATTAATCACAACCGAAATTGTATGGCTGCGTTGCAGGCGTAAGTTTCGCGCGCTCTCATTGATTTTGTAATTCATGGAGCTCGCGATTTTTTGAATACGCTCGCGAGTCTTTTCGTTAATCAATGGATTATCGTTCAGCGCTCGCGAAACAGTAGATTCAGAAACTCCCGCCAACCGAGCAATATCGGACATGGAAACGGGAGAGGAGGACCCCTTGGGCATGGCGTACTTCACCTTGTTCGCGGGAAAAATGCCATCTTAGGCCCGTCGCCCAAGTTTGTAAAACCACCCCGCTACCCAGCCAGGGGGGCTGAGGCCTCAAGCGTCTCATCCCCCCGCTCTACGGCGCGACGGAAAAAGAACAGGGTAATCAGAATTACTGTGATGGGTACCAGGGATAAGTAGAAAGCCACCTGGCCATCAAAGGCCTCGAAAACCGACCCGGTAATCAGTGAGCCAGTTGTACCGCCCAGCGCAGAAAAAATCACCAGTAAACCTGTCATTGCAGAGTGCTGGTGGGTGGGCAATGAACTGAGCATCACAGAATTGATAGCCGGGTACACAGGTGCCATAAACAAGCCAATCAGCGGTAAAACAAAAGCCGCCACTGGGGCACTAAGCCAGTTTACATCGGGATTCGCCACAATATTACTCGCCAGGGGCAAGCTAACGACCACCAGTACTCCCATCGCAACTAAGCACACATTCAGCATCGGGTACCAGTGTACTTTACGCATCATCACACCGGCACCAAGTCGCCCCAACGCCAGCCCTGCGGCAAAGATACTTGCAGCCTGAACACTCATTGCAGCGGGCAGCTTAAGAATTTCATTATTAAAGGTCGGCAACCAACTTCCTATCCCCTGCTCAATCAATACATAGAAAAATACGGAGATCACGTAGATGTATACCAGGGGTTTGGCCATCAACTTTATCATCGCGATAAAGTCCTGTTTCGGGCTAGCCTCTTCGATTCGCGCCCCGGATTCATCCAGCTCTGTGCACCAGAGCAATACAAATGCAATCACACAGACCACCGCCAACACCCAATAGACATTGAGCCAGGCAGTCGACCCTCGGTTCGATGAATCAATAAAAGCGCTAAACAGCCAGTAACCACTGAGAACCCCCACCATAAACACCCCCTCCAGGGTGTTTAGAAGGCTCGCATGTGCGCTGCGGCCCTGCGCTAGTAATCCCACGGTGGAGTATGCGGCAACCTTTACCAATGCGAACGCAACACCCACGGACAAGAACAGTAACTTCGCCGTCCAAAACCCGGGTAACAGGGGCATAGCTGTACAAGCCAGGGTGACGATTGCCAACCCCGCCAGCATCGCCCGCTTAAACCCCAGTCGGGGAAGCTGGGAGGCAATCAGGAAAGACACAATACCGATGGGGATATCCTTGAATCCCTCCAGCACACTCGCAGCAGACTTACTCACCCCATAGGTATTGATTACCTGCAGGATCACCGTGCCTACGCTGTTCAACAAAATGGCAAAGACAAAGTAGATAGCGAATAGAGATAAGAGTATGCGCTGATTCTTCATAGTGGATTCTATCTGGCTCTGTGGTTTAGGCAGTCAGCCGTACCAACCTGTTATTGTACATTTTTTACCCAGACTTTGTGGAGAAAGGCGACTTCGCCCCAATGCCTGAAGGGACCCAGTATGTATCAGTCAGGCAAAACATTGCAATCGCTTGCATAAAAACCAATAAAAATTTGGGAATGTCTTATGCCGATCAGTCACAAATCAACTGGCAGTTGACCCAGCAAAAGAAAATAACCTCTATTTTTCAGTAACTTACAGACTTTTCGGGAATGAAAATCAGGTCTATATTCTGGTAACAGCCAGGCTTAACCCCAGGCTTGCAATCGATTGCAAAAAGACATCAACTACGGATAGACTGAATGCCAGTTGCCGAAGGCCCAGCAGGCCCGGCCCTAGGACCCAATCTCCAATCCAGTGAAAGTGGTATGAAGCAAAAACAACAAATCAAACACAAGATCCACCCCTGGGACTTGGTGGAGGACACCTTCCAGCCCGAAGATTACAGCCTCAATGCCACCCTATTCTCCCTCGGAAATGGCTATATCGGCTTGCGCGGTACCTTTGAGGAGGGTTTCGATCCAGAACCCTTCACGGATGGTTGTTACCTGAATGGAGTCTACGCCAGCGAACCTATCACCTATGGTGAGTCTGCTTATGGCTACGCGCGCAACAACCAGAGGATGTTGACGGTTCCCGACGGCAAGACCATTTATATCAGCTTGGATGGAGAACGCTTTAGTCTCGCCCAAGGCGAGCTGCTCAACTACGAGCGTCGCCTAGACATGGCCGCGGGGATCAGCGAGAGAAAACTCACTTGGCGCTCCCCAAAAGGAAAAACCATTGAACTCAAAGTGCAGCGCCTGGTTTCCCTCAGTGAGAAAAACCTATTAGCTCTGCAATTGGAACTCACTCCCATCGATTTTGACGGAGAGGTACACCTGCAATCCTGCCTAGATGGTGACCTTGCCCAAGCAGAACGCAGTGAGGACCCACGCCTAGCCTCCCCTATTGATCGGGGAGATATCGAATGGCTGGAAAATACAGCTGAAGATGGTTATTTAGCCCTGCCTCTATCCGTTAAGAGCAGTGGCTTCTCTATACGATGCGCAGCCCTGCACCATTGTGAGAGTGACAGCGATTACACGTCCAATAACCTCCGCAGTGAAGACTGCGTCTCGGTTGACTATCGCTTTGCTGCCCGCCGCAACACCCCTATTCGCCTAACCAAGTACGTCGCTTACTTTGCACAGCAAAATGCTGAGCCGATATCAGCAGACGAATTGCATCATTACCTGGAGCGCTGTGCGGCTAAAAGTTTTGCGAGCCATGTCGAAACTCAGCGTATACAAATGGACAATTTCTGGCTTGAGTCCGATATTCAGGTCAGTGGAAATGATGCCCTGCAGCAGGGAGTACGTTTCAACCAGTACCACTTGTTCCAATCCCTAGGTCGGGATGGCAATACCAATATTGCAGCCAAAGGACTTTCCGGTGACGGCTATGACGGCCACTATTTCTGGGATACAGAAATCTATGTACTACCGTTTTTCCTCTACACCCAACCCGAATTAGCGCGCGGCCTACTGGAATACCGCTACTCAATCCTCGATGCCGCACGAAAAAGAGCGAGGGAGATGTCGATTCAAAAGGGAGCACTGTTTCCCTGGCGCACCATCGGCGGTGAGGAGTGCTCAGCCTATTACCCGGCAGGTACTGCGCAATACCATATCAATGCGGATATTGCCTACGCCGTACGACATTACTGCCGGGTTACCGGTGATGTCGATTTTCTGCGCAACAAGGGCGCAGAAGTCGTGATAGAAGGCGCTCGTATGTGGTTGGAGATTGGCCACTTCAACGCACTTCGCGACAACCAGTTCTGTATCAATGAGGTTACCGGACCAGACGAATACACCGCCCTGGTTGACAATAATTTCTACACAAACCTGATGGCCAAAGCCCATCTTGAATATGCTGTTGAAGTATTACAGTGGTTAAAATCATTCGATCCTGCAGCGTGCGATGAGTTAACCCAGCGTATTCAACTCGGCAAACAGGAAATTGATAACTGGGCCAAGGCCGCAGAAAGCATGTATCTGCCCTACGATGAAAAGCAGGGTATACATTCTCAAGACGATAGTTTTCTAAACAAACCCCGCTGGAATATTGCCGAAACGCCAGCCGGTCAATTCCCGCTGTTACTTCACTATCATCCCCTGGTGATCTATCGACACCAAGTTTGTAAGCAGGCGGATGTCGTTCTTGGCCTGTTACTGGAAAGTTCAGAATTTTCAATTGAGCAGAAGCGTCGGGATTTCGACTTCTATGAACCGCTCACCACGCACGATTCCACTTTATCCGCTTGTATTCACAGCATTATTGCCAGTGAAGTTGGGTATCCGGATAAAGCGCTGAACTACTTCCAGCAAGTTGCGCGAATGGATCTGGATAACCACCACAACAATACCCAGCACGGTATACACACTGCCTGTATGGGGGGCACCTGGATGTGTATGGTCCAGGGATTTGCTGGCATGCGGCTGCACGGCAATGAACTCAACTTCAATCCATATCTGCCCAATGGAATGGACGGCTATCGTTTCCGGTTGCAATTCCGTGGCCGCACGATCGCAGTCGATGTCGATTCTTACAGCGCCAGGTACACCTTGGTGAAAGGTGAAGCACTCAGTCTTCATCACGGCAAGCAAATTCTATTCCTGGAGACACCAGGGCAAACAGAAACCATTCAAATAGCACCGATGGAGGAGGTATCCTGATGATCTATCGTGCAGCAATTTTTGATCTCGACGGCGTTATTGCAGACACCGCACGTCTCCACCTGATCGCATGGCAACAGCTGGCTGAAGGGCTCAACCTTTCCTGGACAGCGGATACTGAAGAGCGCTTAAAGGGCCTGGAAAGAATGGCTTCCCTTGAGGTAATTCTCGGGGAAAAAAGCAGGAATTACACTGAAGAAGCAAAAATTGCACTGGCTGCAAGGAAAAACAGCCGCTACCAGGAATTAATCCGCAGCCTATCCCCCGCAGACCTGTTACCGGGCGCCGGTGAACTGCTCGCATGGTTAAATTCTCAGCATATTCCGGTCGGCCTCGCCTCAGCGAGTAAAAACGCACCGGCGGTATTGGAAGCCCTGGGAATATCCCGTTGCTTTTCTGTTATTGCAGACCCGGAAAAATCTGCACCTAAACCTGCACCAGATATATTCCTAGCCGCCGCCAAAGGTCTCGGAATTGATCCAGAGTTTTGTATTGCTTTTGAGGATGCCCCCGCTGGAGTCAGTGCAATTAAGTCCGCAAATGGCATGACGGCTGTAGGCATAGGCAGCCCAGATGTCCTTAAAGATGCTGACTACACCCTGGCAACCCTATTGGAATTTACACCAAATGACTTTTTCTTATCTGTACTAGCAGAGTCCGGCATTCGTCAAAATATGAATATCGATAAACGACCCAACGAAAAAATAGATTAGAACCCTATGGCTCTACCATGCAAGCAGCAAGACTCCAATATATAACGAACCTCTAAATGAGCTAATCACGTCTATATCACACCGGATAATCCCGGTGTGATATTTTAGCAATCGGCCAAGGCTTATATTAATATCCGCGCACCCTTTCACCAAACATCAGTCAAAAGAATAAGATTTCGCTGGCCTTCTAGGGAATAATTTTACGGCTCATTGATCAATACAGGCCCCTTCTATATTATCAGCCGTATTGCCAAACCAGGTATTAAGGCAGGGGAAGGGATTAGTATCCTCAAGATCGGTAGAGTTGTTATCAGTTGCTATATTGCCAATAATTACATTTCCGAATTGGCTATCCGGATCAAAAAAAAAGCAGATGGGAATGGCGAACTTAGCCAACGATATACCTACCGCAGTGCCGGGAATAGGATCTGTAAAACCAGTGAGTTCAACCGTATTTTGAGCAATGAAATTACCATTGCTACATATTTCCATACCATAATCACTAAAACCGGTTATCTTATTAGATATTACGGTCGAATTATCTGCCCCGAGATCAAAAAAGATACCACTTTCCCCGAATCCATCTGAACTAACAATCTCGTTATTTATCACCGTTGAGTTACTGCCTCTAATAAACACACCTTCACCACCAATTGGTACATCAATAATCGAACCAGACAGCGTATTGTTGTCCGAGTCGAGGAAAACCCCTTCTCCAAAAACCTCACTAAATGTTATACCCGTAATTGTGTGGCTACCGGAACCTGCTGCAATGACTCCTGTACCACATTCATCCAATGTACCTCCTGATGCACCTCCAGATAATACAGCTCCTGTACCTTCAAGAATGACACCTGCCCCCCCTTCACAATCAAACGTAAATCCATTCAAGTTCAGGCTTCCTGTAGGGCCAGTTACTATTACACCGGAATTACAAGAAAAGTTCCCAGTTAACACCTCTGGAGTTGTAATAGTACCGCCACACACTATATCTGCATTTACACTTCCAGAGATTACTAACGCACTACCGAAAAATAGATAAGAATATAGTTTAGACTGCGTTCCTTCCTGCCAAATATTCATAATGAACTCCTAAAATAGTATTGTACCCCCCTAATAAAACTGTTTAGCTATTGATTACTACTCACCACCACAGCTAGTTGCCACTTAAACCCGAGCTACCGGTCAGCCCAGCAACTGTTAACCCAATCAAATTACAATTGAGATCCTTACTTATTATTTCTGTACTCGCAATGGTATCAGCGTACACATCATCGGCATTTACATTATCCGAAAGAGCTGAAGTAAACCCAATAACAATTTTTAGTCATAACCATTATGCCCAGGCAATAAAAATTCTTGAAATCAGAAAAAAGAATATTGGGATACATTTTGAGCCCAAAGAGTGAAATATCCATAGGAAAATATTCTCAATAGCTCTGGCATGTAAAAGGTAATGGCATAGAGAAGCTTGGGCAAGTAAAATAATCAAAACTCGTGCATAGACGTGAAGTGAAAAGCTTAAAATAGACTCCATAAAATTTACGCCAAAATATCCATCAATAGTAAAGCGTAACTACAGCTTAAACTTTAGGCTTAACGAATGAAGCGACTCAAACAACTATCTATCTCACACAGTTGTTTTGCTACAGGATCATCAACCTTGATTAAATTGAAATCCGAAAATTCAAACCCCGGGCCTACCGAACATCCGACCAAAACAGAATTCCCAATTGGCTCAGCAGCCTGCCAAGCACCAGCAGGAAAAACATGACAAAATGTATTATTCTCTGCGGAAATCTCAGTCCTTTGCAAACAGCTATCCCCCTCAGTCCAAATATAGAGATATAAGCCTTCCCCCCTATATAAGTTCCAAACCTCATCAGATTCGACCCGGTGAAACCTAGATACTTCATCTTTCTGTAAGGAGAAGTAAATATGCGTCAATGCGCTTCGCTTCTGCCCATCCTCCCTTGTTACTATTGAGCTCGACTTAAACACCTGAAGAAATTTCCCGCCTTCAGGATGATCAATTAAGCTATCAGGCTTCATGGATTAATCAGCACCTTGTAATCAGAGTTAGAAACATGTCTGATACTACATTACCACATAATGTATCAGTGAAATTTAATCCTTATAGACAACAAGCAAAATAGTTGAGCGGATACGAATTGAACACAGGCTCACCCAGTTTACTTTAAGGTGAACCTTGCAAAAAGCCTTAATTTAAACAACTGGGATTAGCAGTAGTAAAAGTGTTTCCACGCCAGACATTAATATTACTACATGCATTTGCATTTAGATCCTCCAAGTCAAAATCAGCATTTCCCTTGGATGTGTTGTTGAGAATAAAGTTAAAAAACTGATTAGCTGCTTCCATATAGATACCCACTGAACCATTCATCTCAGAGGTGTTCTGGCTATAGTTCCCGAAGCTGGAATCAGCAATATAAATTCCATATCGATTATTATCATATATATAATTTTGGGTTAAATTTGGGGCATCACCATCCAACTGAATCCCATCTAGTAAGTTACTTTCGATAATATTTGAGATCAAGGTATTTCTTAGCCCCGTAACTAATATACCAGTATTACCATTACCATTAGCACTTGAATTAGTAATTAGATTGAAGTCGCTCGATACCGCCAACCCTACAAAGTCATTATTGTTAGCAGAAATATTGGTTACATTATGAAATCCATCACCAGCCAATCTAACGCCCGTCTGGCAGAATGATATAGTACCTGCGCCCTCCAAATACCCCACAAGACCGACAACATCTATGCCTATTGCAGAATTATTGTCACAAGTAATGGTATGACCATTCATATCCAGGCCACCAGTTGGGCCAACAATGGTTATCGCGATATTGTCTGTACATACCAAATCATCATCCAAAACTTCTCGGGTGTTAATGGTATCACCACAATCAACCGCCGATGCAAGCCCGGATATTAGCAAGCAAAAAGCACCTGCAAATATAGATAAAGTACACTTCATACCTTGTAATTGCCATATAGCCATCTTACTACCCTCTATAAAATCAGTTAATAATGACCTTCTCCTGAACAGAGTGTGATCCAGCTTACTAAAAGGGCTATAAGAAATCTCTCTTAAAGAAATGGCAACTAAGTACGGAATCTAAACATCTGTGAATGGTAAATAGTGGCTATCTACGCCAATTAGACAAAACGCAAGAAAGCAGTGTTGGATATGAAGCCAGTGGGCCTTTACATGGGAAGTTTAAGGGGGCGGCACTCATTACCCTCCTTTTCCCTCCCCTAAAAAAATCTGCGCAAATCTACCGCTAGCCTGATTACTATTATTGCTCTTTGTCTCAAGTAACTTTGACACCTTTAATAGTATAAATTAGCGGAATCTCATGTCCTTTAAAAGACAGGTAGTATTTCCCCTTCTCACGCTCCTCCATGCCATCAAAACAGTTGTAAGGACTATACGGGTATTCTTTTAGTTGAGCGATTTGAATACCATATTTTAATAATGCACTCACAACATCGCTAATCGGATGTGACCAGGTGGCTAGGGTAGACTTGTCACCCCGATCATTCTCTGTATAGGTACCCTGCTCTTCAATATCTGGATCGGCTCGATGAAAGTATGTGTAACCAGAGAAAATATCATAAAATGGATGAAATTCTGCGATGTAGAAAGTCCCCCCCGGCTTTAAGCATTGAGCAACAACTGATGCCCACCGCTCGATATCCGGCAACCAACAGAGTGCGCCGTAGGAAGTAAAGACGATATCAAATTCTTTATTATTTGACTCTCCAAAACTGTAGATATCGTTGCAGATAAACTCTCCATGTAAACCTGAACGGTCAGAAAGAGCCTGCGCTTCAGTAATGGCTACAGAAGAAATATCAACTCCCGTCACCTTCGCCCCCAATCGAGCCCAAGATAAGGTATCCAAGCCAAAGTGACACTGTAAGTGAAGTAAACTTTTTCCAGACACATTACCTATATCTGAAAGCTCAACTTCATTTAAAGTAGATTTTCCGCTTAGAAATCCATCAACATTATAAAATTCAGACTTCACATGAATACGGGTGCGGCTATCCCAGGAGTGTCGGTTAATTTCAAAAAAATCCATAACTCACCTTCTAGTCACTTATATTTAATTATTAAGGGTAAGAAATTTAAATCTACTTGTAAGCCCTATTCCGTTATGCCTTGAGGTCAAGAAAACTTAAATCACCAATCATTCTAACTATATATTTACAGCAATGCTCCAGCCACAAAACACCCTATTGAACTAAATTGCAAGTACAGATCATGCTTTACTACAAAGCAGGCTGATAATTTTTGAGAGAAGCCCTAAATGGGGACAATAGAAGGTAGAATCCTTAATCTACGATTGATTATCCTCATCATATCTTAGGCGCGCTTTACGAATCTCGGGATGATGTTCATCTGCCCAAGAGACTAACTTCCACACAGCTGCAGATAACCCCCTTCCCAGGTCAGTTAATTCATACTCCACTTTAACTGGAACCTGCGCAAAGACAGTACGGAGTACAAAACCATCGCGCTCTAAGTCACGTAGGGTTTGCGTCAACATTCGCTGTGAAATCCCTTCAATGCGCGACTTCAGGGAGTTGAAGCGATCTGGACCATCAACAAGGGCAAACAATATCAGGATGGACCACTTGTCACCAATTTGAGCTACCACATTGCGAACGGGACACTCATCATCATTCACAAACACGCGCCTCTCACTATTTTTATTCTGCGTCCCCACCCTTCCACTCCAAAGGTTATCAAAAAGTAACTTAACCACTTAATAGTGCCTTATTGGCAACCAACTCTCAAGTTAGTAACCTAGTATAAATAAGTAACTTAACCCGAAATCACCTATAGACCCATATAGATATATACCCTGTTATGACCCAAGCTCTCTTAGACAAGGCCCTCACCCAATACGCCTCCAATAGACCCTCAACCGCTGACGATATATTTACACCGCAGTTTGTCTCTGTAGGGAAATTTAACATTCGCTTTCTACGCAAGGAAAAACCTCAGGCTCCCAGCCTACTACTGCTGAATGGTCTACCCCAAAGTATTCGCATGTGGGAGTCATCCATTGAAGCATTTAGTGAAAAGTTTGATGTACTAGCCTTTGATATCCCAGGATTTGGCTTATCAAAAGCGGAGGAAGGAGATATGTCTCCAAGCAGCCTGAGCGAAGCCCTTGTTCAAATAATGAACCATTTTGGCATCAAGCAGGCCCACCTGGTAGGGCCGGATGTGGGTGTGCCTATTGCTTTAGCGGCCGTTATTAACCACCCTCAACGATTCTTGAGTCTCAATATCTTTGACGGCCCAGGCACCTTCCCTCCAAAACTCTCTCCTATTCTTATGGCCGTTGTCAGATCCCGAATGGTTCGCTGGATAGCAAAAGGCTTAAACAAGGAGTCAGTAATGAAAACCAATTTTCTGACTGCCGTAAAAGATGGCTATCACAACTACAAACCCAGCAAACGAGCTATCCAAGAGTACTATGACATAGCCTTTAATAGTGATAGTCACAAGTGCGCCATCAGTTTCTTTGGAAGCTATTCGAAAGAGCTTCCATGGATTGAGAGAAAGCTAAATGGTATTAAAGTTCCGACATTGATCACTTGGGGTAAGAGAGATCCATTTGTTTTAGTAGATAATGCGACTGTCTTATCCAAGCATATCCCCAATAGCAAGCTAGTTATATTTGACAACGCATCTCACTTCTCATCGGAAGATGCTGGACAAGAGTATGTTGACTTGATAATCAATTGGGTAGATGGCGGCTTCCTTGAGCATCGTGACGCATGAGTTTTTAAATATTCTAAGAACAGATACCTAATCACTAACTGAATTCAAGGTGGCGTTAAACAATTTCGCCACCGATATATTAATGGGGCTCAACTATCATCATTAGAGCACCCTTTATCAAATTGGTTTTTTAACTCATTAACTTTGACTCTGATTCAGCATCATCCTTCCCCTTTTTGGCCTTAATCTGTGAAACACCAATCAATGCGCGGCCTAGGTCTGAGGCATAAAATCCCGCAGCCAATATTACGAAGGCGCCAAATAATGTAATTCCATCAGGCAGATCTCCGAAGATTACAAAGCCAATAACAATAGCCCAAAATAGTAAAGCGTAACTAAAGGGCTGCAAAATAGAAGCTGGAGTAAGTGCCAGTGCCTTAATCAGTAAATAGTGGCCCATTGCACCTAAGAGCCCATTTAAAATCAACAATTGCCACCCTGATACTGTCGGCTCTACCCAATAAAATGGTGCTAAGCTTCCAAAAATAATAAGACCCATGGTCGCGGTATAGAAAACGGTTGTATCGGCACTATCAAAGTGTGAAACACGGCGTGAAAGCACTTGATATGCGGCCCATAGGATAGCTCCCAAGATGGGGATCAAGGTTTGCCAACCCATCATTCCCATTCCAGGCCTAATGATAATAAGGGCACCTATAAATCCAGCCGCAACACTTACCCAGCTCCTTGTATCTATCCTCTCCCCTAAAAACCATCCAGCCATTAATATTGCGAATAATGGAGCGGTCGCAGCTATAGCATGCACATCAGCCAAAGACATCATACTAAAAGCAAAAATAAATACTGACACCTCAAGAGCGAGAACAATAGAGCGAGCTAATTGAGTGCCAAATATTTCACTTCGCACTATATCCAAGCTCCCTTTGAGTCTTGCCAAGCTTATAACGATGAAGAAAAATATCGCGAAACGAATCGCCATTATTTGAACAATAGAATAGTTCTGAACGAGAACCTTACCTGTTGCATCCATACCCGCCAAACAGAGCATTGCCAAAATAGTCAGAATAATTCCACGACTGTCTTTAAACTTCACTTTAAACTCTCTAATAAAGACTACAGATTCTATAAACAGAGCCACCGATTATAAATTAGTTATGAAATGTAAGAGCAGTCTGAATGCCTTGGGCTACCTGAGAATAGAAGCCGGAATATAACTTATCCCGGCACTAGTACGCCCTTAATTTTCAGTTACTGTAGAGGAAAGCTTGAAGTGACTGAGCGCCTTTTCAGCAATTTCTTTACCATATTCCTGCACAAAGTGGCCCGCCTCCGCTAGTTTGAGAGGCTCTGGACAGTTTTTGATGGTTCCCCTCAGCAACTCCATCACTTTCTCACCAAGTACAAAGTCCCTCATTCCAATCGCCATAAAGCTCTCACCACCCCAGCTCCTAGACCAGAATTTTCGAGCCCTTACCCCTAGCTCTGCTCCCTCCATATCTGGATCAACCGGTACAATTGACGGGAATTGACGAACGCCAGCCTTATAGCGATTGTCTGGAAAAGGCGCATCATAGGCAACTATATCGAATAAATTGACCTCAGATTGAGCATCATTGGCAATGAGCCCTCCCACAGGGATTTCAGGCACATTGACAGAGAAGTTCCGCCAGTGGTAGAACCCCTCTGAAGCACCATCCCCTGCTGCGATAGCCGTATTCATTACCAGTAATCGGGTAAATCTATCCGGCATATCCATTGGAAGTGTCAATCCCAGAAGTCCACCCCAATCCTGACAAACCAGCGTAATATTCTTAAGATCCAAATGCTCAATCAAACGCATCAGGCTGTTACGATGGAAGTTAAAAGTGTACACATCTTCATTGACGGGCTTATCTGAGCGACCAAATCCAAACAAATCTGGAGCAATTACCCGGTGTCCTGCCCCAACAAAAACTGGGATCATTTTCCGATATAAGTAACCCCAACTGGGCTCCCCATGGAGGCAAAGAAAGGTGGTATCCGAATCCTGCTCCCCCTCATCGATATATGCCATACGCATAGAATCATAGCCTTCCAGGCTATCAATATAGTTAGGAGTATACGGAAAACCCGGTAGTAAAGAAAAGCGCTCCTCAGGAGTTCTCAATCGTTCAATAGACATCGGCAACCCTCTTTTAGTTGAAAGTTAAGTTAGCGCCTTGCTTCTGAAAAGCTAGATCAGTGGGAATCCAGAGATCATCCATTGTGGCGCTTTTATCGGTGCTTCAAATCTGAAAAAGTAACTGTAGAAAAATACCTATTATCCTACTAGATAATAAGGATAAATATGCTCCTAAAACATGGCATGATCTCTAATTTTTACATTTAGAAACCTTATTAGGCGCCAGATCACCTAAATTACCTCATAATGCCAATTTGGCAAGTCTGAAACCATTGGGCTAAGTACAACCGACCCTGTCAAAGCCGATTAATCAAACTTCTTACCATTAAAAACATGTTAGATGTATTGAAATACCCATCTGGATGTAAGCTGTCTACCAGCAATATATCTCAATTATCAGTGAACAGAAATTGAGCCTAGGAGAAATTAGGCTACAAAAATCACTGGGATGCATATATCACTGTAAGAACAATATCCCTCATGACTACGAATCATGGACAACACCTCAATACACTTTACCAAAGCCCGCCAAGATCCAGCCCCTTTTCACTGGAGAATCCATTTCTACTTCCCTGGCGAACAGGGTTTTGGGTGCTGACTCCATGATTTTAAACCCCCTATTATCAACATAAGTAACTATAGCAACATGGGCAATATATCCTTTTTCAATCTTTCTATAAAAAACCAAATCCCCCAACTGCGGCTTATAAGATGCTGGTTTCAAAGATTGAATTGACTGGAAATAGGAATATAGATTTCTTGCTCGGCGATGGAAAAATGGATTCTCTGGATTATTACCATTTCGAGCATCATAAAAATTTGGATTTTTTACAAAACTATCTCTCAATAAGACCTGAAATGAATATCCAGCCATTCCGTAAGCGATATTAGGTACATCACTACAGACAATAAATCCAAGTTTCCCTCCTATATTATTATACATCCCCATCAGTGGATCATAAGGCGTAAACCAAAGAGAATACGCATTATCGACAACCAGATTAACATTTGGAAGGCCATGATGATTGGTAAAACTTCTCTCCCCCTTATAGGTAGAAAAATAGACGAGCAGTGGTATTGCCAAAACAATAACAAGAACGCCAATAAATTTTTTCATATTACCAAAAATGTACCAACCCAAAATCACCAATACATATGAAACATTACTAAACTAATAAAAAGTAGGGGAAAAGAGTACAGCTAACAAACCCTTACGCCACTTTAATGCCACTTTTTAGTCCGAACGTCAACATACAGCTAGCAATAGGAATTGGAGTAACTACTCATAACCTAGTAGAACTATCTCCCACTGCCAATTTAAATTTGTATACGAACGTTAAGGTTTCACACCTGCAATGACCTTAGGGCTCTCCACCTCGACTCTAATTTCGCTTCATGAAAGCAGTTTAACCACATACTTTATTGGGGAGCCTCCGGAAGGATTTGGGTTAGACCACAAAGATCGAAGCTTCATTATTTGTATGGATTTGAAAATGGATTGTAGTTAAATTTTTCAGGCAATAAAAAAGCCGCACACTGGAGAAGTGTGCGGCAAAGCTTGGAAGCCTATGGGAGAGGCATGAGGTTAAAAATCGTACGCGAAGCTAAGCTTGATATTGCGCGGTAAGATGTAGCGGACATTAGACGCTAGCGGATCGCGGGGATCACCTTCGGTGATACCATCTTCATCAGTTAAGTTGTCCACAGCCAACTGGACAGTAATATCATTGATATAAGCCACCGCACCCAGGTCAACTTTTGTATAGGCTGGCAAAGTTATTTCATTGTTGCTTCCATTAAAGCGATCACCTACCCGACTGATATCGGTATACACAGCCATATCAATGTCATTCAGTGTGAAATCATAATTCTGGCTCAGGCGCACCTGGTATTCAGGCTGACGCATAACCTGGTTGCCTTCATATTCACCACTCGTGATTTCTGGCTTTTGCAGGGTAGTATTTAACCCAAAGGTGAAATCTCCCCAGTGAACTTTACCGTCCAATTCGAGACCAAGCGCCTCAGTCTCTAAACGAGCACAGGTACTGCTGCCAATGATACAGTCAGGCATGCCCTGGGTTTCGTTGTAGAACAGAGTCGCAAAGAGGGAATAATCTTGCTCCTGCAATTTATAACCCAGTTCGTATTGGTCAATGTCGATCACAAGATCAGACCCAGCAATGAAGCTGTCACCAAACTCTCGATAGTTGTCAAAGTCTGCGAATTTATAACCGGAGTTTATACGGAAGAATGTGCCCATATTTTCGGCAAATGCCCAGTCCACTGCCGCAGTGTAGGCAGTACCATTTTCGTCTGCTTTATAGGTGGTAAAATTACCGTCACGTTCGCCATGATCCACGGAGTAATTGGTTTTCCGGTTTGCGGAACGCACTCCCAGATCGAAAGTGAAATCTCCTAAGTAAAACTCGCCGGCAAGGTAAAGCGCGTTTTCACGGGCATCACCCACAGCATCCACATCATATTTCCAGTCACAAGTTGAGATATCGGCGGATGTATTACAGGCAAGGTCTCCTGTGAGCTCAGAGCCATCTGCAGCTCCTGTGATCAGCTCCCCATCTTGACCCAATACATAGTATTTCTGGTTACCCAGGGACCACCATTCATCAACTTCCCAGCTAGAGGTGTAATAACCGGCAGTTACCTTAAAGTTATCCCACTCTTTTGCCAGGCTAATGTCATTTGTCGTAGCCTCGATATCTTTGCGTACTACCCAGGCACCAAACTGCTGTACCACAGTATCGCCACTAAGTTCGTTTCCAGAGGCGGTTACTACTGCTTGGTCAGTAAGAGAATTTAGCGATACGGGCGCACCATTAGGAACAAAACCCAAAGTATCAGCGTTACCTGCGGTAAGTCCAAAGCGTTCGGTGAGACTCCAGCCATCGCCTAGGTCTAGCTCCAGATAAGCACCGGCTACATTACCATTCCACCCGCGCCCTTCGCCCATATCGAAAGTTTCCCAGGTAGTTTCTGAGCCGCCATTACCGTCAGCCTGAGTGATAGGTACAGAAACCTTGCGATTACTGGGGCCTACCTGGGTGTAATCTGTTTCCAGGAATGCAGCATTGGGCAAATACCAGGTACCAGTATCTTTTGTATCCCGGATGTAAAAACCCGCTTTGCCGTTATCCATCTCTTTGGTGATGTGCAGGGTAAATTGATGCCCTTCTTCCGCATCAAAACCCGCATCGCGAATACCTGGGGAGGAAGATACGTAGCCCCCGATCATGTAATAAACATCATCTGCGAGCTTACCAGTCATTAGGGCATCTGTTCGCTGCAGATCATAGTCAGATAAAGTGTACTTAAAGCGCCCCTCAGTCTCTTCAGTACCTTCTTTTAAGATAAAGTTGGTAGTCAGACCTGGCTGGCCATTGGAGAAAACCGGATTGGGTCCACCGCGCAGAGCTTCCACTCGCTGAATAGTTTCATCGACACGAAATAGAGAAGAGTTTTCTAAAAATGAGAGTGTTGGCGCTGGATACAGAGGTAATCCATTCATGGATACCGTGACAAAGGGTGCATCACTACCGCCGGGGAAACCGCGAACATCGATATTTGCCCCAGAAACACCGCCAGAGCTCTCAACCCACAGGCCAGGAACGGACTTCAACAGGTCTGCAGTACTTGAAGGAGAGGCTTTGCTAATCTCATCATCACTTAAAGTTGTGATAGAAAAGCTGGCATCCAGCTTACGCATGCCCGCACCGCCTGGGGTGCCCGTTGTGATGACTTCCTCCATCACCATATCGTTTTCAGGGCTAATTTCTTGGGCTGCGGCATAGCCGCAAAGACCAACGGAGAGCGCGGCCATGGATACGGCCTGCGCCAATGGTTTCTTGCTCATCAACTCTTCCCTCTCGTCGTCATTCTTATCTGTTCTGATACTTCGGTGCTATTTTTATAAAGCTTTATGCAATCGATTGCATAAAGAGTTGCTAAACGCTACTTGATGCACCGTGCTTTAACTATAATGCGCAAATGCAATCGATTGCAAATTGAATTAATGGCTAGATTTGAGTGACTAGTCATCCGTTAGACCTTCGCAGATCAAGATTTGAGGGGTAGGGGCAGGTTTTCTGCCATTGGTAGAAGTTCATATTTGGAAACTACACCCGGATGTTCTTAGATTTAGTATGTAGGGCTGTCCAAATGTGGCGCCAAATTATTGACTCTAGAAGCATTCGACGACGAGTGGTTCCATGTAAGTGCCAAGCGGCCAGGAGAGTTATCATGGAAAAAGGCAAGTGCCAACAGGCGGAGCATCATTCACATACCCATAATAGCCACTGTGGCCACACAGCCATTCGCCATGGGGACCATATCTGCTACCTCCATGATGGCCACCTACACCATCCCCACAAAGACCACTACGACGAGCACGTCTTGGAAGTAAGCACCCAAAACCCGGAGGGTTGCCACCCTGTTACAGGGGGCTATGACAGCTCCCATATCCACGGCAAAAACTGTGGCCATGAGCAGGTTCCCCACGGAGATCATGTTGACTATCTGGTTAACGGGCGACTTCACCATGTTCATGGTGATCACTGTGATGATCACGGATCTGTCGACTTGGTGAAAGGTAACTAAAACTTTCCACTTTACTTGATTGGCTGTTGCTGATTTGGGAAATGTCGAACTGTATCGGCCTAAGGCACTTAAAAGGGATAGGGGTGCCCATAGAGCTGAGAAATTCGAGAAACATGCCAGGCTCCCCTCAAAGGTACTCTCCAACCGACCCCTGCAGCCAATGGGCGTCAGTTCAATAAAGCTCGATACTCCAGGTTATATTCTGGCCTGGCACCGCTCTACTTCCTTCATTAGCCACCCCGAAAAAATTCCCGTCACATGCCGTGAAGTATTGCCATGGGTACTGTTCAGAACACCTTTGTGCGAGCTGAAGCTAGTCTTAATAAAAGCTAACTTTACCCCGAAGTAACTTATGCATGACATGAAAAATCAAGGTGGCAGTACGCTCTCTAAAATGTTTTCAGGCGCAGACAATGAACGTAGTCTGGCTGACTTCGATATTTCATTTAGCCAAAAGTGTAAAGTTATTGGGACTGTAATCTTAATAACAGCTTATAAGGTGTTTATTCTCCCCTGGCAAAGGAATAGGCGTCATCATTTGTTTTCCGAACTCGACAAGCTTAAAAACCTGACAGCAAAATTACCCAATCCTCCCCAAAGTGCCGCCACAGGAAGTTGTTTTTTAAGTGACAAAGATCGCCACTTCTTTGAAGAAAATGGTTATCTGCCTCCCTATAGAGTTCTATCCGCGGAAGAAGCACAGGGCTTAATGACTCTAGTACAGGAGGAGTATGACAATGACTTTAACGGCGTTTCCTATATGAGAGATAAAATTAAAGAAATTGCTAAGAAAGAGGGCCGCTGGAATATCGAATATGCCAGTCTATATCAAGCGCTAGAGTTAAAGCCTTTCAGGGACTTAATGAGAAAGCCTGAAATTTCGGAAAAGATTGCAAGCATTTTAGGTGATGAGGTTATTTGCTGGCGCAATCAGTTTTTTGAAAAAAAACCAGGCTCCGATGGGACACCCTGGCACCAAAATGCAACTTTCAGGGAAATGGGGAAATATGCAAAGCTCCAGCCCACAAGAGAAACACCACCTGCGCTCATTCAAGTAAATGCGTGGGTTGCCTTAACTGACACCACAAAAGAAACCGGGTGCCTTAGAATTCTACCCGGATCTTATGCTGACGCGAGAGTAAATTACCTTTACGAATTTCTACAAGACAACAGGATGTTTTACTTATCGCTTCTACCAGCTTCCCCACTGTACCTATACCATTTATGCAAATCTTTTATGTATGGAAGGATTTTTCACAAAGGTGCAGTAGTATTTTTTAGTGCCGCAAAATTGCTAGGTGATCATATTTTTGACGGCTTTGACATCAAAGATCTAGAAATGAAAGCCGGAGAGTGCCTAATATTCTCATCCCTGAACATCCACGCCTCCTACCCAAACACATCAAAAGACAAAACTCGATTTTCATTTGTAGGTCGCTGCACAGCCAATCACGTAAAGGTTGCCCCTTACGGAAAGGATAATTACTCAACTTTAGGCGGACTAATAGAATATACACTCCCAAAGGTTATCAGCTTTCAGATTTATGGCAAAGACACCTATGGCTACAATGGAATATTAGACGATGAGGACAAAACAGAAGAGTAATCCACAATCCGTCATGATCAATATACTCTCTGGTGGTGACGAAAAAAAACTTAGGTAACCTCCCTACCCTTAGGAAAGCACCTAAAGGCCGCAGACTTAGTTATGACAATAATTGCATACAAATTCATAATACCCCCATGACAGAAGAGCAAAAAATAAAAATTATTTTCTAATCTAGATCGGCTTGGAAAGCTCAGCATCTATCTGGCGCACAACTACCACCATTATTTGAAAATTAAACGAAGATGATCGGGCCACTCTTTAAAAAAATGAACTCCTTCCTACCTTCCGTGTATCTCTTCTGAACTGGCGAAAAGCTTAAGGGAATAGCACTGGATGATTTTAAAAACAATTTCCAATTGTAGTGAGGCACCTTGGCGACAAGGTGAAGGCGATTGGTAAAAGAGAGGAACGCTGGACAATTGGATACGCTGAATTATACCAGGCATTGCGGATAAAACCCTTTAGGAACCTCCTACGACCCCCAAAAATTTCAGAGCGATTGGCAACTCTACTAGGATATGAAGTTATATGCTGGCGCAGTCAATTTTTTGATAAAAGCCCCGACATTGAGGGGATGTCTTGGTATCAGAATGCAACCTTTCGAGAGGTCGGTAAATATACAAAATTACGACCGACCATATAAACTTCTCCCACCCTAATTCAACACATCGTTTGGGTTGTGCTCACCGAAAGTACGAAAGATACCAGTTGGCTTAGCATGCTTCCAAAGTCACACACCGATACAAGAACTAGCTACCTCTATAATTATATACAAGACAACAAATTAATATACTTATCACTAGTCCCTGCATCACCCCGCTCCTTATACAGACTTGCCAAGCTATTCCTTTTGCTCAGTACAAGGGAAATTATTGAAGAAGATCTCTTTGGCGACCTGGAAGTAAAAGACCTGGAAGTGAAAGCCGGCGAATGCCTTATTTTCTCACCCCTAATTATGCACACATCCTTTGCAAACACATCAAAAGATAAATCTCGATTTTCGTTTGCCATGAGGTATACAGCTAATCACGTAAAAGTTGCTCCTTATGGCAAAGACAACATTTCAACCATTGAGGGCCTGCTGGAATTCACATTGCAATTTTCAGGTGTTTGGTAAAGATTCTTATGGCTACAATGAAATCCGGGATGATGATGCGTCTACTTCAGAATAGATATTACCCCCCTCCTGGTGTGGGCAATTAGCAGTAAAAGCGTTATTTCGGTAAGTTTGGTAATATAGTTTAAAGAAATATAAGTAATGCAGCTTCCTCTCAATACCCTAAACAATTAGTAGCAGCACTAGCTTGAGCAGTCGTCCACACGACACTTTATCTTTAGCACTGAACTGTATATATTTCGACAAATATAGAACTTATGACCAAATCATGATGGAAATCGAAGAAGTAGCCAAATCGCTCAAAGAGCTGGGACACCCAACCCGCTTGTTGATCTACAAAAAAGTAGTCAAAGCCGGACTACCGGGTATTCCTGTAGGCAACATCCAGGAGCAATTAGATATCCCCGGATCAACCCTCTCCCACCATATTTCCAGTCTGATTTCGGCAGGATTAATTTTCCAGCGACGCGAGAGCCGCACCCTCTACTGCGTAGCCGAATATCAGCACTTGACTGAGGTTATTCAGTTTTTACAAGATGAATGCTGCCACGATGATTTCAATACACCGATAAAGTGTCCTGATATCAAGTGTGCGGTACCGGATCAGCACTGAACAATGTCGCTCTTGCTTCGGGCGCCCCCTATCGATGGAGCGTCCGAACTTTCTTCTCTTCACCCCGATGGATACATTTAGGCCCTAAATTCTGCTTCAAGCACCGCTAGAATGACCATTTACAGAAATAGCCAGCTTTAGTTGGCTCCCTTCCCTTGATACCTTTCTTGGATACCTCGGAAATAACTCGAACACACACCTTTACTTAACACTTATATTTCCATTATTCTAGAAATATCATATAATCTAAGTTGTGCCCCCCCAGCATACAAAGGCCAGTGGAAACCATGAAAAAGAGCCATCCAAACGCCATTCAGGCAGCCAATGAAGCGGTAGAGTGGGGGCTTGCCCATGGCCTGGCTTTCAAATCTAGTCGTGGCTCAGCGAGCCATGTTCCTTTTAGCCTTACCCCAAGTACTATCGCCCTGGAACGGTTTGAGACGTTAAAGAAAGCAGTACCCCTATTGGGAAAGCTGATCCATCAAGTCTCAGAAGATCACCAATTTCTTCACGAAGCTATCAGGCCTGTTGCACATGGAGACCCGTTTTTCGGTGCCTTACTCGCCATGCATGGTCAAATAAAAAATGCGCCCCGCCTCCCCCTCCTGATTATGAGAAGTGACTTTATGGACGATGAGAGCCAGGGACCAAAGCTCATTGAGTTCAATGGAATCGCAGCAGGAATGGGGCCCTTTGGGCAGCGTATTTACGAGTTGCACCAATTCATCCGCTCGCAAAGTCCTGAGACCTATTCCGATTGGTCCAATACTTCGAACGGCCAACCTATAGAGAACCCAGCAATTGAGCGACTCTCCCAAGGCCTTGCCGATGCGACAAGAGCCATCAAAAGCGAGTTTGGAGATGGTGGCAGCCCAACATTTCTAATGGTGATACAGGAGCATGAAGACAATGTCTTCGACCAACACCTTCTTGAATATGCCTTAGCTGAAAAAGGCATTCGTACGGTACGAAAGACCTTTCGTGAACTCAAAGCGGGCCTGGTAACAGGCCCCAACAATAGGCTCTTGCTGCAAGGAGTAGGCCCTGTAGATTGCGTGTATTTACGAGCCGGCTACAACTACTGTGATTATGTCGCCAAAGACCTGGATAGCGAGCGCTGCTGTGAAACACTGATGCAATCGCGAATTTTGCTTGAGAGCCATCGGATCGCAATTAATGCAACCGTAAGCCAACAACTGGCTACCAGCAAGCGTGTACAAATGATCCTTTCGTCCATGTCAGTAGAAATGCTAACCGGATTCAATGTATCCCAGGATGAAGCGGTTTTAATCAAGTCATTACTTGGCGACATGCAACCAATTTCATCAGAAACGATAGAATGGTTCGGTCAGCAGAACGCCTCTAAGTGGGTGCTCAAAAATCAGGGAGAAGGCGGCGGGCACTGTGTCTTTGGCCAGGATATCAAGCTGAAACTCAAACAGCTCTCAGTAGACGAATACCCTGCCTGGGCACTAATGCCACGCTTGAGCCCGCCCCCTAGAAGCAACCCCGCCCTGGTAGTCAGAGACTCTGAATTATATTTAGTAGGCGATTTAATCAGTGAAATAGGTATGTTTACGGTTCATTTCAATGGTCAACCAGCTACTTCAGAACAAGGTTTTGCCGGCTACTTAGTTCGAAGTAAATCCTCTCAGGAAATGGAGGGTGGCGTGCATAGTGGCAAGGGCGTTTTAGATTCACTGATATTCAATATCGCATGACAACATCACAAGCATTCCGTAAAAGGATCTCTTGGCACCATAAATCACACTTCAAAGCGGATGAAAATACATTAACAAAACCTATTATGGCTATTCGTTACATGATATAGATCATATTGTAGAGGCGCCTAAGGTCCTTGCTCCAATGATAGAACCAAACCACCACTCATGTAGCTCGATGAAAGCACATGGCGCTGAAGAACTATCCCATCATAATAAGGGATTTTATATTGCTGGTATTAAATCCTATGGTCGGGCACCTACTTTCCTAATGCTGACGGGATATGAGCAGGTTCGCTCTATTGCAGATGAGCTGGCAGGAAATTATCAAGCTGCTCGCAGGCTGGAGTTGAATTTTCTTGGGGATGACACCAGTATCTGCCAGAAAAATGAAAACCGTGTTTGCGCTAAAGAATCAGCAGCATCAAACTGCTGCTAGTAACACAGAATGCCCCAACAGGTCCTAAATTTGGCAATCAATAATCCTAGCAATTGATTACCAAGACCTGGGCCAATAATACCCCCCTTTCTCCCATAGATCATGTCGTCTTCCTCGACCTAGGATACACTCCAAACTATTGCGCCAACAGGCGGTTCAGTAATTGCCTAGTATTAATGAACGAATAATGACACCTAAAACAGGTTCATGACAGATTCAATATTGACCCCAAATTTTGCCTGACAACCTCTTAATCGCAGGAATAAATCGGTGAGCGATACACTAAAAAAAATGTTCAGAGGAATGAGCAACCTGGCGGACACTGCTAATTTTCCAATCTCAAATATTCAGCACCTCAAAATATTAGCTGGAGTCACAACAATATTACTTTATCGAGTATTCATCCTACCCTGGCAGAAAACTAAAAAACAAAAGCTATTAGAAACACTTGATCAGCTAAAAGACTTAAAGATAAACCTACCAAGAAAATGGTCAAATGCAGGGGGAGATGACAACTTTTTTCTCAGCGATGGAGACCTCTCGTTTTTTGAGCAGAATGGATATCTCCCCCCTTTCCAAGCAATTGACAAAAAGGGGGCCGAACAACTGAAGGTACTGGCCCTAGAGGAGTACGACAGTGATTTCCAGGGTACTTGTTATTTGGGGCAGCATATTCCCCAAATAGAGAAGAAACATGGACGCTGGTCAATAGACTATGCGGGATTGTACCAAGCACTGCGACTTAAGCCATTTCGGGAGTTGATCCGAAAGCCCCAAATATCCCAACGTCTCGCCAGCCTTCTCGGACATGAAGTTTTGTGTTGGCGCAGCCAGTTCTTTCATAAATTACCAGGAACCGACGAAACCCCTTGGCACCAAAATGCAACTTTTAGAGAGGCCGGGAAATATGCGAAGTTACAACCTACTCAAGAAACTTCTCCAGCAATAATCCAACTAAATGCTTGGGTTGCTCTCACAGATTCCACCCCCGAAAATGGATGTTTGCGGATACTGGCAGGCTCCTTTACCGACGCCAGGATCGACTATCTTTATAATTTTACGCCCAATAACAAGATATTCTACTTATCCTTACTACCCCTGTCGCCAGTTTATCTATACCACGCAGTAAAGGTCGCTTTTTATGGAAGGACGTTTAACAAAAGTGCTCTTGTCCTATTTACTGCTCTCAAGTTGATTGGAGAAGATTTCTTTGACCAGTTCGAAGTAAAGGATATTAAGATGAAGGCTGGAGAGTGCTTGATTTTCTCATCATTAAACATGCATGCCTCATACCCAAACAGCAGTAAGACTCAAGGGCGATTTTCCTTTGTAGCAAGATGCACTGCTAACCACGTAAAAGTAGCCCCTTATGGCAAGGACATGTATTCAACTGACGAGGGTTTAATTGAATATGATATTCCCGACGTCAGCACTTTCCAGGTCTACGGCAATGATACCTATGGCTACAACAAAATCCTTAAGGAATAACCAACCTCTTAGAGCTTTGTCAGGTTTTGGATATAGGCATGTCGCACTACAGGGAAAGTTACAATAAGCTTTGCCAGAATACGAACCAACTCTATATTCACCCAGGCATTTGAACTAATAATTCGTCTAATAATTTCTGTCTTCCGGATAGTCGCCGCGCCTATTTTATGCCTCTCATCAGAATAACTATCTACTGTGCCGTTTATAATGGCATCAACCGCAGCTATCGCATCGGCAATACCCAGGTTCATACCTTTACCACCTACCGGAGAATGGCAGTGAGCGGCATCTCCCACTAAAAGTACGCGCTGGGAGCGATAACTTTTCGCCTGGCGAATGGAAATTTGAAAACTACCGGAGCGGCGGATATTACTGATGTTTAACGGTTGATGTAAGGCTGCTAATGCATCTGGCTGGGTAGCAACTACTCTTAATCGCTGCTTCCCCATGGGCAAAACAATCGTAAATTGATTGCCGGGCTTCTGAATATCTACACTAATCAAGTCAGGGTCACACTTCTCCTCTGTGTCCACATCAGCAACCCCCCAGGGTTGTGGCAAATCTATACCCGGAAAGGGAATGCCCAGCTTTTCACGAATTGTTGAATGAACTCCGTCAGCAGCAATTAACCAGTCAAAGCATTCGACACTGCCGTCAGACAGGGTAACTACCACCCTGTGATCACTAGAATCCACTTCAGTAGCAGCCACGCCATATTCAACTGAAACGCCTTGCTCAAATAAAGCATCTCGCAAAATTTCCTCGGTGCGATTTTGCGGCAGCCCAAAGCCCACATACTCTTTATACGCATCGCCCCGGTTATCCAAAAATAACAGCGGCCTACCCGCTTGAAGATATTGAACTTTGCAGAGTCGCATCGCCTCAGAGACCAAGTTATCTGAAACGCCCACCTTAAGAAGGCGCCTGATGGTGCAGGGAAAAATACCGACTGCCCGAGAGAGTTCACTGGGCTTGGTACGGCGTTCAACTATTCGGCATTTGATTCCATAGAAAGACAAAGCACAAGCTGCCGCCAACCCTGTTGGGCCCGCACCAACCACTAACACCCGGCCTATATGGCTCACTGGTAGTGTTGCACCCTGTCGTTGAACTCACGTCTATTGTAGAAGCCCGGGAAAAAGCAAGGCACGGCCATCATAGAAGTAAACACACCTGCTGTGATAAAATCGCAATTTCAAGGCACCCCTCATATGATCGACCTCAGTATTTTACCCGCCTTCTTGATCGCAGCGATTGTTCTAGCGGCCTCCCCTGGTCCTGACTTACTGTTAATATCTGCTTACTCTTCGGCTCGCGGATTTACTGCTGGAGTAATGATCTCGCTGGGCATTTTTACTGCTGGGATAGTGCAAACGGCGCTAGTTGCTCTCGGACTCGGACATATCATGCAGACGATGCCTCTGGTGGCAATGGTAGTAAAACTGGTGGGAGCCGTATATTTAGCTTGGCTTGGATTGTCACTCCTTCGCAATTGGCGTTCAAATAAAGTGGCACAAAATAACCAACCAGATACCGTGGCACTGTCGGCAGCACAGCTGATGGCCCGAGGCTTGCTCAACAACCTAATGAACCCCAAAGCCCTACTTTTCTTTAGCCTTTTCCTGCCTCAATTTACTGTGTCATCCCAGGCAATCACGACCCAAATCCTTGTATTGGGCGTACTCTTAAGCATTACAGCGCTGGCTTTTAACACCCTGGTATCCCTATCGTTTAGCAAGCTGGGAAAATCTCTTGCTAGACAGGCCAATATTCAGCGGCACCTGGATGGCTTTCTTGGAGTTATTTTCCTCGGCTTGGCCTCTCGCCTGGCTTTTGACCGCTGATTTTTATAGTTTTATGGACGACAGGAAGCTTTCTGTGAAAATATAGCGGCAGTCAAAGTACTTTCAGCAGTCCAGCGGAGAGCTCAATGCGAATAGCGGTCCTGTCTGACATCCATAGCAATGTTTATGCCCTCGATGCCATTGTTACTGATCTAAAAAAGAGAGGCGCCGATCTAACGGTGAACCTGGGTGATATTTTATATGGTCCTATTGCGCCACGACTCACCTATGAACGCTTAATGGAGCAAGGTTACACGACAATTCGCGGTAATCAGGACCGGCAAATATATGAAGCCACATCTACCGAAATAGAAAGCAACCCAACCCTGCAATTTATTCTGAAAGACCTTGGTGTTAAACCACTATTATGGATGAAGCAGTTACCACCCAGCTTACAAATCACCGATGAAGTCTTTCTTTGCCATGGAACACCCAGTAGTGACCTCATATATCTGCTGGAAGATACCAGCAGCGGCCGCCCCCAGATACGTTCCAACCATGAAATCCTCAACCTCCTTGGAAAGGTTTCCTCAAAAGTCATTCTATGTGGGCATACACATCAACCCCGCTGTGTCTCTGTCGGTAGTGGCCAGCTGGTCGTAAATCCAGGCAGCGTTGGGCTACCGGCTTACACTGACAGTGAACCGCAACCCCATATAATGGAAACCTTTAGCCCCCATGCAAGTTACGCTTTGGTTGAAAAAAACAAAGATGGAGCCTGGAATACAGAGTTTATTAAAGTAAGTTATGATGCAGATAAAGCTGCTCGAGCTGCTATTGCCCAAGGGCGGGATGACTGGGGTTTTTATCTATCAACCGGGCGAGCCAGCTAGATAAATCAGTTTACACAGAATATTGGATCGAAAGGAAAGGGAAGTCACTAAATGGAAGATTATCGCCCCTGGGATATTGAACAAAATACCTTCCTAATGTTGCTACATCTAAGCCAATTGGCTTGGGTCGTTATACCTGGCGCAGGCTTTGTTTTACCTATTGTCATGTGGGCAACAACAAGGGACCGCTCTCCAGAAATTGACAAACACGGCAAGATGATATTCAACTGGATGTTAAGCTTGCTTATCTATTCTATTATTTCCGCCATACTGATATTTTTTATTATCGGTATTTTTGGGCTGATTGCACTAGCAATAATCAATGTAATATTTATTGTGATTGGCGCAATCCGGGCCAATGAAGGCCAATTTTGGCGCTACCCACTTAGTATTCGATTTTTTGGTTAAATAATTAACCGTTCCTTCCAGATGGGAAATCGGGAGAGCACCTCCCGATTTCCCTTGGCTATAAGCCAGTAATCTCTATATTACATTCAGCAGGTTAGTGCCGATTAGTAGTAACCAGAGATATCATCAGTGATAGGACCGAGAGCACGGTAAGCGTTAGAAACGTCTACGCCGTTTGAGCGCTCACCACAGGCCAAGCCACCACACTCGTACCAGTCAGGATCAGAGAACCAATCGTACTGGGTAACGTTTTCGCCGTATTTCCAAGGGTAAGCCATGATGGTAGAGAACTTATTATCTACACCGTGACCCATACCGTAAGAGTAAACGCCACCAGAGGTATCACCCTGCTTGGTTGAGTGAAGCAGACCCATATTGTGGCCCAGCTCGTGAACGAAGGTGTTATAACCACAGTCAACGCCAGTTACGCTGTAAGCACGCTCTTTTGCGCTGGAGTACATGGTGCCATTGCTACCCTGTCCAACCCAGGCAATACCACAGGTAATGTAAGTATTGCCGTCGATTACGGTTTCTTCAGCTTTACCCAGGAAAACCACCATATCCGCCTTTTCAGAGGATCGCCAGTTATTCACAGTGTTGTGGAAGGTAATCAGGTCCAGGGTCTCTTCGTTTACACGAAAATCTGAACTGGAAGCTTGCCAGGTGTCTACCAGGTTCAACTGGATATCAACACCATTCCTTGAAAAGGAATTGTTGGCATAGCTGATATAGTTATCGATTTTGGCTGAGATATCACCGGTATACTCCGCAGCTGGTGCAGTGTACATAATAGCGATATCGACAGTATCGGCACTCGCAGCGCCAGAAACGGTCAGTGCTGCAATAGCAGCAGCCAGGCTTTTCTTCAGGTTCATTATAAGACTCCTTTTATTATAATAAGTAGTGCACACTCCTCCCCCAGCAATTAAATAAAATTGCTGCCCAAAGGAGTAACAATACGCTTTTAATACCCTGACTCGATCAAAAAGCTATCCCTAGCCTTTTAACCGCCTGAGGAGACGAGCCCCCGGTATCTGCAGGATTTTCTTGGGCCTTCCTTTGCCTGACTATTAACTCAAAGCATAATTACCTTGAATCAATTTCTTCTTATTTGAAGTCGTTTAGCGGAACATCGTCATCCGACCAGGTCTTTTCACGAGGTGCTTCCGAGGACATATCCTTATCGTGTTTCTCTACGTGGTTTTTAATTAATGCACCATTAGGCGCTATCCACGCATAACTACCCTGAGCTTCCATAGTATATGATCCGGAAGGTAAGTTTAGTTGTGCATAAACAGAATTTGCTCCGAGCGTAAAAGTTGCGCCATGCAGGCGAGTCATCCCCGGAAAATTTAATTGTAGGCTTTTGTTGCCGCTGGCATGCTCTTCGATACTGCCAACCTGAGCATCGTAATCACCTTCAATACCTGGCAAGTCAATGTCGACGTAATCACCAACAGTGAGATTCCGGAGCATATCAATATCCAGCTCGAGATAGGTTTCACCATTGAGATCTACGGGTAGGCGACCATTTTCATGAAGAGCTTCCCTGGCCAGCTCTGACTCAACCCAAAGTGCTTTTTCTTCATCACTTTCGAGGAGCTCCTCTTCACCCACCTGAACCTCCTCAGGTTTAAGCGGCTCTGCTTTTTGAGCAGATTTACTGATAGCTGGCTTGGGCTTTTCTAGCTCAGCGACTGGTTTTTGACCTTCAGATTGGCTTTTGGCCCAAACGAAATACCCTGCTGCCACTGCAATGGCGACGAGAGGAATTATTTTTCTCACAAGCTTTTCTCTCAAAATAATGCTACGTGCAACGGCAAAGCACGTCCTATCGACAGCTTAACCAGCCCTACCTCATGTTGGCATCTTTACGATTCTTAACATTCGATATTTAGTTGAGACGATCGATCCTAATTATCACGCAGCTTTTTTTTGGGAAATTTTTCACATAATTTTCATAAAAATTGAACAGAATCTAAATTATTTTTCAAAACTGTGGGGAACGTCGGAATTAAAGCAGACATATTTCACGAAAACCCTTTTTACACCAAATTAGTTCAAGCCAAATACCAGTGGCGAGATTCCCCCAAATACGATCAGGAGTCACCTACAAAAAACCAAAAAATAAGTTTCACAAGAAACAAGTTTGGTAGATTTTTAAGCAGAATTAATAATTTCAGTGTACGAAAGGCAATAGAAGAAAAAAGTTGAAGCTCAAATTTCTATTCCATTTTGGAATGGAATTTTCTGTGAGAAAAAGTGAATATAAGGACAAACTGGAAAATCGTAACTAGGCAGGCAATTCAGACAATCTATTTATTCTTGGCTGGGTAGAGATAAAGCTGTGCGCAGTGACTTCAACGCACAGCAATTAATTGGCCAATGACGACACTGTTACTCAGCTCGATAGCGCAACAACACCAAATTATCCAGGACTATGTTTTTTGACCAGATAAATTTAGCTCCACTGCCATAAAACTGTTCCCGAAAATTCATATACGCGTTTTTATTGTCCACACCTATCTGCTGCTCCGAGTACTCTGTCGCATAAGGCCAAGAAAGATAGCGATCGTCGACTTTCCAATTTTTCGGAATATCCCAGTGCAGAGAATAGACTTGTGCACCTGGTTTTGGGGGCCTCTCAGCACAGTCCGAGGAGGTTCGCTCTTCTCCCCGCTCTTTCAAGCACCCCAAATCATAAATAGGTGCTGTATAAAAAGTTTGTGCATGCCACTTTGAATTCGTCTTGGTACCATCTGAAAAGCTTGCAATAAAGCCACCGTCACCGGCATGGGTGCGGACACCTCTGTTACTCTCTGTGCCTTCCCCTAAGTTCTCCTCCCAGTCAACCGCTTTTACAGCGATATCGTAGGGTCTCTTCACCCTGAACTTAACCACACTGGAGTTAAACGGCGTAAATGGAACCGGATCAACAGCAACTAACTTGCCATTGATATATAGCTCAAAATAATTGTCGGCAAAGATATAACCGGTAACCACCTCACCTTCTTTGTCGATATCGACCACCGGTACCTTTGTAAGATCAATATCATCCAATGAGGATGGAGTGACCCCAGAGCACTGGTTATAGAGATCCGCAGCAAAGTACCGCTTGCTGTAATTCACTTCAGCCGGAACGGTAAAGGCTTTGCCCTCTACCTGCTTCACCCCCATTGGCGACAACCGGGAGCGACCGGAAGCACAGGAAAATAGGTTCTCCGTTTCTACTTTGGCAGAACCACCAGCCACCGCCCCATTGCTCGAGTAAGGGTTTTCCAGAGACCAGGCATTTGCCGTAATCGATATAAGGCCCAGGAAGGCCGCCTGATATCGTTTTCCCATCGTTCCAACCTCCTTTCAAGAGACAGCTTTAGTCAGAAGCTCACCAAGCTGTAGCCCTATTAATCTGACAAGCTGCAAGCTTAATGATTTACAAAGTAATCAAAATACACTTTTCACCTTCTATATAGAAAGCTAACACAGTAAGAGAGTAATAGTTGCCGGGGTCAACAATTCTTAACCCAGTAGCCGAGGCAGCTTTAAGATTATTTACACGAAAGGGGTAAAACAGAGGGGGGTTAACGGCACCCGGCCTTAAGCAGATCGGGTGCCGTTAAAGAAGGGCATTAAGCGGGCTTGGTTCGCACCCACTTATGATCAAAGAAACCGCTGACAAAGCCAGCCAACACTATAGCCATCAACAGTAGCCATATCAGCTTTTCCGGCTTATCACTGGGAGTCGGCTCTGCAACCTGCTCCAGCTTCTGGCCACTGACCTGTTGCGCAGCATTGGCGCTGCTAACCTGAGGGTTATCCAATACCTGGGCATTGGCCAGGGCCGCAAGGCCGAACCCTAGTGCCTGCTGATTGACGAATTCCTTGAACTTGTCATTGTCGGTAGCCACATCAAACTGATTTGCCAGCTCGGTGTAGGTCTCTACCATTTTCTCCAGGGTTTCAGGCTTCGCATCCCAATATCCCTTGCGCACCGCTTCCAGCATTCGCTCCAACATCTGGGCCAGGGCCTCGGCATTGTGCTCTTCGAAGAATTCGCGCATGTCCATTTCATATTTGTCATCCACGTAGACTTCAAACATTTCCTGCCACTGGTCGTCGCGAATGGTTTCCGGGGTCATTACTTCCCAGCCCCACATATTGTTGACACGATCCAGGATAGCGGTAGCGCCGGCGTAGCCAGAGTCCTGCATCGCCTCAATCCAGCGGGGGTGGAAGTAACGGCTGCGCATTTCCTGGTTAACGAACTCCGCAAGGGTTTGCGCTTTTACGTTATCTTTGCGACGCAAATTGGAAACATACATTTCCGGCGTTGCGCCATCCAGATTGCGAACCGCCAGACCGATACCGCCAAAGTATTGGAAGGGATCGTCATTGGTCATCATGGCGTAGAGGTTGGTGGAGCGGGAGAAAATCACCCCATCAGTGCCAGACAGCACCTTGCCGTACAGCTCAACACTGCGCTGATCCTCGCTCCAGCGGGATTCATCTTTGCCATAAGCAAAGCCCATGCGGCGCATATAGAGGTCAGCGAGCTTGTCATCCCCCTCCCAACTGTCAGAGGCCAGGCTGGCAGCGGCAAGGCCCGTACCATAGTTGCCGCTTTCATTGGAGAAGATACGCACTGATGACAAATAGCGAGCATCCTCTTCACTGTTGCCATCTTCCAACAGTTGCTGTTGCAATGCCTGGCTGTGGCGGTAGACAAAGTTATTGTCTTCTTTCATCTGCGCCACTTTATCGATGGCTTCTGCCAACCACAGCATCACGTTGGGGAAAGCATCCCGATATAGGCCTGTCGCAGAGATTACGACATCAATACGCGGGCGCTTTAATTCTGAATAGGGAATAACTTCTGTACCGGTAACATTGCCCTGCTGGTTCCACTTGGGTTTTAGGCCCAGGGCGTGCAGGATCTGGGCTTCCAGGGCTCCCTGGTGGCGCATGGTTTCAAGGGACCACAGGGAGAATGCCAACTTGTCCGGGAAGCGGCCGTGCTTTGCATGGTAGTCAGCAATGGTCTGGTCCATCAGCTGTACACCAGCTTCATAGGCTTCCTTCGACGGCACCTTAGCCGGGTTAAAGCCAATCAGGTTACGTCCGGTGGGCACCGCCTGCGGGTTGCGAATCGGGTCACCCCCATGGCTTACAGGAATATAGTTACCATCGAGTGCCGACATCAGGTTTTCCAGCTCGGCAATTTTGGCAAAGTTATCGGAGTATTCCCGGGCCTGATCCAACTGGGCCCGCAAGGGCTCAGAAACCTGCTCCAGCTCACCGCCCTCTAGGAAGGTATCCAGCAACTGGAACCCCGCCTGCGCTTCCAAAGCCACAACATTGCGCTCGTCCCGGGTTTGCTCTTCCGGCAAACGCAACCCGTGCTCCGCCTCATATTCATCCGCTGCGGTGATAAACCCTTCACCCAACATTTGCAGCATGGTGCTGGTGAGGTGTTCGGTTTTGGGCAGCTGACCAAAACGATGGATGCCCAGCGGCTGGCTCATCTCTGCCAATTGACCCAAATGATCCTGCAAGCGGCTCAGTTGGCCATCAAAATCCGCACTTAAGGCTTCAGCACTGATTTCCAGATCCTTGAGCATATTGAGCTCTTCGGCCAGACTGATAATACGCTCTTGGGTATTGGCCCGGGTCTGCCCCTCAGACAATACCAGGTAATTGCCAATTAACTCGGACAACTCAGCCACTTCCGCATACAAGCCCGCTTTCGCGAAGCCTGGGGTCAAGTGGCTGATCATGGTGGCACGGCCACGGCGCTTGGCCTGCATGGCCTCTCCCACGTTATCGATAATGTAGGGGTAGAACACCGGGATATTTCCCAGGGCCAAACTGGGTGCATCGTAAACCGACAGGCCCCGCTCTTTGCCACTGAGCCACTCCTGGGAGCCATGGGTTCCCAGGTGAATGTAGGCATCGGCACCAAAGGTTTCCCGCGCATAGAGGTAAACCGCCAGGTAGGCGTGGTTCACCGGGGTTTTCATATCGTGGTATAGGGAAGAGTGATCCTTGGCATTGTCCGCGCGAACGCCTTGCGGCAACACAATCAAATTGCCCAGGGTCATCCGGGGAATAACAAATGCAGGCTCGCCGTTATGTTCGGCCAACATGGCATTGTCTTCCGGCTTGCCCCAACGCTCTACAATAGGATCCCGTACAGTTGCAGGCAGTTGGTCAAACCAGGCTTGATAGGTGGTCAGTGGCATCCAATCAGCCAGCCCTTTATCGATCAAGGCTACGCTGTCTTCGCGACGATAATAGGGGCGCAACAACTGCCCGGCCCAATCGATAAGGGTTTTTGAATCCCTGATATGTACCTCATAGCCTCTTTCGCGCATTGCCTGGGCAATCGACTCAATCGAGCTGGGTACATCCAGGAAAGCCGCACCGATATTTTTTTCCCCGGGCGGGTAGTTCCAAATAAACGTTGCCACCTTTTTATTGGTGTTGCTTTGATAAGCGAGGGAGGCGTGATTCCAGGCGCGCTCAATCAAGGCCTGCATCTGTACATCCATCACTTCTTTATTGCCGTCTTTATTAGCAGCGATAATCACCGGATCGATGCTGCCAGCATCTTCTGGCATTACCAGGAAGAATGGTGTCAGGGATGGAGATACACCGCTGTTATCAGCAAAATATTCTTCTTCACTGCCCTCGGTGTAATTGAGTGCATGAATAACCGGCACTCCCAACTTCTCAAATTCAGCGCGACGTTTGCTGACATAGTGCAGGGAGCGGTAATTAATCATCAAGTCGACACGGGTATTGCCACTATCAGTTTGCAATAAGTCCGGATAGGAAAGCGGCAAGTCTTCACCTTCAAAGAAGAAGGCAAAAGCTTTGGCACCTTTAGACTCAAGACCATCCAACAGGGTATCGACAACCTGCTGCTGTTCATAATCCACCACGGAGCGATGGATGGCCACGGCAATCACTGGCTGCTGCTCAGCGGGCTTTAACCAGTCAAAGAAAAATTCCTCTTTATCGGTGACAAGCTGCTCCAGGCGGGGATGATAAAAACCCACCTTGGGTACAATTATCGGTTCCGGTACTGAGCCACTGGAAAGGTCAAATACCTCTGCCGACAAAAACTGCATCATATGCCGGTAGTTTTTGCGGCCCGCATTATTAAAATAAGCGGCTATCGCCCGATGCTCGGACTCTGCCAACCCCTGGTTCATGGACTTATTATCTGCATCCCCCAGGGAAATCACCGGAACTTGCGGATGCTTGGCCAGCATTGGCTGGAACTTGCCAAACATAAAAGCAGAAAGCGCCGGGTTGATGCCATCCAGCATTATCAGTTCAGCGGAAGACCAAGCCAGGTCGATTTCCTCATCACTCTTACCTTTGCTGTTAAAGATCTCCAGCTCAAAGGGTTGGTCTGCAGAGAGATCAGCCAGCAATGTACCTTTTGCCTTGGCCGTGTGGCTCGACATCATCAAGAGTACTTTGGGTTTATCACTGGCCTGGGCAAAGGTTGCAAAAGCCAAGCTCATCAATAGGCACACAAACTGTGCCCATAGTTTATTACGCACCACTAATTCCCCCCCGAAGCTTTTTCACCGGCGGGAGCATCTTTACCTTCCCCTTCCGGTACATAAACCAGGCTGCCATCGGCCATCTGGTAGGCCACACCTGCACGGGTGCCCTCCCCTGAGCCAATTTCCCCGGTGGATTTGTATTGTTTGATTTCCTTACCGTCCTTGACGATCACTTCCATATTGGGTTCGCCGGCATTTTTAATCACCGTGACCTTTTCATTGGAAAAAACGTTCAAGGGATTTTGCGCAATGGCAATCAGCAGCGCGGCGATAATGACCAGAAACACATCGATCAGGTTCACCGCACTCAGAATAGGATTCAGTTCTTCATCTTCGTCGAGGAAGCGCATCAGTCGGCCTCCTTCAGTTTGCGGATATTGATCAGCTCAGAGGCAAACCAGCGTTTTTTCACTGAGGCGGGCCAGAAGGTAATCGTGGAGATTACCAAGCCCCAGATCACAGCGGCGAAAGCAATAATCAGGTTTTCACTGATTCCCTGGATATTGCCATCGGCCAGGGCGCGAAGTGCCGGCCCCATGGGAATCATGGTGGCAATCAAACCCAACATGGGCGCGATCCGGGTAGCCATGCGAAGAAGTTCCAGTTTTCTCAACGCAAAAACTTCCAGTTCGTCGTCACATGCCAAAGGGTTATTCACGTAAAAGTTGTGTACTTGGTAGCCCGGCAGGCGCTCAACCCGACCTTGCTTCAATGCCAACCGATAGGCTCCGGCATTTTTGCGGCGAAGCATCCACAGTGAAATAAAGCGCCCGGCGGCATAAAGCGAGTAGATAAAAAGTACCAGGATCGCCAGTAATACTGGGGCCATAAACAGGTCGGCCACATCCGCCATTAAGGTCTCAATTGATTGAATATTCACTGCAAGCCTCCCAAGCCCCACTATTGATGCCGTTCACAAATTTGAGCGGAAAGTACCCAAAGAAACTTTTAAGGTCAAATTTAATCTAATTGATATTGATTCGCATTTAGCTTTACATTTTTATAAGTATCCATATAATCTCGCTCCGAACTGGTCGACAAGACCAAGCGAAAGGGCACCACAGAGACCCTTACGAGCAGACCGAATCAACGACATCAAGGAATTCACCATGAAACGTCGCCCACTAGCAGCGGCCATTTTGGGCTTAGCCTCCGCCTCAAACCTGTACGCAGAGACCCCGACCTCTCCGTCCAGTAATGAACTCGAGCTGATCGTCGTCAGCGGGCGCGCAGAAAAACCCCTGAAAGACGTTGCGGGCAGCGTTTCCGTGGTGACCAATGAAGAAATTGAGCAGCTTCAGCTCAATGACATGAACCAGTTGTTCCAATACGAGCCCGGTGTTGAAGTAACCGGTGAGGCTGGCGGCGCGCAGAATATTCTGGTGCGCGGCATGGGCGGTGACCGTGTACTGATTATCAAAGACGGTATGCGGGTGAACGAGGGTTATGGCGCCAATGGCCAAAACGACATTATTGGTCGCGGCTTTATTGAAGTGGACACCCTAAAGCAGGTTGAAGTTGCCAAAGGCGCAGCCTCCTCCCTGTACGGTTCAGACGCCCTTGCCGGTATCGTAGTATTCACCACCAAAGATGCTTCCGACTACCTGGAAGATGGCGAGCAGTTTGGCGGATCTATCAAGACAGGCTACAACGGCATCACCAGCCAGCACAATGTTTCCCCTACCCTTGCCCTGCGCACCGGCAATTTTGAGCAACTGCTGCACACCACCTTCCGCGATGGTGAAGAACAACAGAACTACGACGAAACCCAGGACCCCTTCGAGATTGAATCGAAGAGCATCCTGTACAAAGGTAAATACAACCTGGGTGGCGAAGACTTCATCAGCTTCAGCATCGACCACTGGAACCAGGAAACTGTCGGTGACAGTGCCGATGGCCTGCTGTATTACTTCCGCGGACTGGCCGACTACGGCTACAACATCGTCGCTGAACAATCTGTTTCCGACAAAGAGACCACTGCATACCAACTCCGCTACCACAGCGAGACCCCAACTGCGATTTACGATCAGGTAAATATCAGCTTGTACAACAACAAGTCTGAACAGGAAGACGAGCAATACGGCCAACTGGACATCAACGCCCCCATGTTCGGTGTGATCGAAATCCGCGATATGTGGGAAACCGGCCTCTACCGCCAGGACACTATCGGCCTGCTGTCCAACGCCAGCAAAACCCTGAATGAGACCCACACCCTGGGTTACGGTCTGGACCTGGAGCAAACTGAGAGCGAGCGTACCGTTCACCAATACCGTGAAGTTGCAGGTAGCTCCACCCTGGACTCCACCACCGAGAAATTCCCAGAAAATGAAGTGGCGCGCGCCGGCCTGTTTATCAATGACGAAATGTCATTTGCCAATGGCCAGCTGACCGTTACTCCGGGCCTGCGCTACGACTGGTACGAAATGGACCCGAACGGCGCATTGAAGTCTGATGACACTCCATTTGCCACCATTGAAGAAAGCAATGTTTCCTTCAACCTGGGTGCGCTGTACCGAATCAATCCGAAACTGTCCGCCTTTGCCCAATACGGACAGGGCTTTAAAGTGCCGGCCTACGATTTAGCCTATATCGAGCACTACCTGCAGCCGACCTCCAGTTACATCTACGAGGTTCTGCCCGCCGACGATCTGTCACCAGAAACCAGTGACACCTTCGAACTCGGCCTGCGCGGGCACCTGGGCCCGGTAGCTTTCAGTACTGCAGCGTTTTATACCGAATACGATGATTTCCTGGAAACCACTTTAATTCACCAAGAATTTGTAAATGGTGATGACGGCAGTTTCTCCCATGTATTTGAACAGTACCAATACCAGAACATCGAGTCTGTCACCATCAAAGGTATAGAGGCGAGCGCCAGCTGGTACCTATCTCCAACAATCGAGTTGTTTGCAAATGCCAGCTACCAGCGCGGCGAAAACGACACCACCGGTGAATACCTTACCAGCATCAGCCCACTTTCTGGCGTGGTCGGTGCAAGCTACAGCGGAGCCAAACTCTCCAGCCAAGTACTGGTGCGCTGGGCAGACCGTATGGAAAAAGTGAACGACGGCGCTACTGAAACTGCCGGTTATGGCACTGTAGACTGGACCCTGGGTTATCAGGTAATGGACTCCATGTCTGTGAACTTGGCGGTTAACAACCTGATGGATAAATACTACGTTCCCTACCTGAATGTTGCAGGCTGGGATGAAGGTAGCGATCTTTCTGTCAATGCGGCGCCGGGACGTACTTTCTCTGCGTCAATCAGATACGATTTTTAATTAACGAGTTTTACACTCTCCTATCTCGCAAATAAGTCCCTTGATGGCCGTACTCCCATGCGGCCTTTTTTTTTGGCGTCAAAAAAATACAATTAATCCGTGTAAATCTTCTCCATCATTTCTTTCACTTCCGCCTGGTATAGTCGCAATGCCTTTAACAGCTCAAGCCTGAATAGCGGCATATAAAGCAAGTACACTAGCTGATATATTGGGTTCGCAGAGTGCATTTTGAAATAACACTGTCTCTCCCAGTGACTTGCCCCACCCTTCATTTCGGTAATGGTGTAACTGAAATGGCCGGTGATGTGTTTAGTAATTGGTAAAAATAATAGAACCAGCGCACCACCGTAAATCGTCTTCCCCTCCCAGGAAATCTTATTGGGCCGCTCATAATTTATTAATTGATGCTTCATTGCGTGGTAGCCAGTAATCCCCCAATATTTTTCGATCGCTACGCTACCTACAGTGGACTTATCGCCCCCCAGATTGTATTCCGCAAATAAAGTGTTCGGATATTTGCTTTCCCAATTTCGTAGGTCTACCACATAATCAAACAAGGCTTCGGGTGGGGCTTGTATAATGGCCGCATTTTTGTAGAAGTAGGACTTGTCTTTAAAATACAGCACCAGGCAAATCAACACATACAGAATAATTACCGCATATATGATGTCTAGTATCATCAACTGCCTCCACCACTAAAAAACTTAATACCGGCACTGATATAAATGAACTAGAAAGTCACAAGCCTAATTATAGAAGAATAAAAAAATGCCATAGCTTTACGGCCTGAATTCAAAATAAATAAAGATAACAATCAACTTGAGAGGGGCGATTAAATCCTCGCAGAAGTGGACATAAACTTCATGGCCAATCGGTCTGCAAATACCGTCACCCGGCGCGGCTGGGCCCGGCTTGGAGGGAACAACATTTGAAATGGTACTGGCGGTGGAGTGTACTTTTCTAACAGGCGAACCAGCCTGCCCGCCTGAATATCCGGCCCTACATCCAGTTCCGATTTTAAAATAATGCCACTTCCCTTCAGGCACCACTGGCGAGCCAGTTCCCCGTCATTGGTCACCCGGTCACCGCGCACCACCACAGTTTGCTCACTTCCCGATCCATCGCAGCCGCCGAGAAAGCGCCAGTGGTTATCCAGATTTTCACCGAAACGCATTACCAGACAGTTGTGACCCTTCAGGTCCCCGGGCTTTTGTGGAGTACCTCGCTCTTGTAAATATCTGGGAGAAGCGCAGAGGATGCGCTGCTTTTGGCTCAAGGTCCTGACCCGAAGTGAACTGTCGGTGATTGCGCCGAAACGCAAGGCAATATCAATACCCTGACCGACAATGTCCACATAACCATCCGATAACAGCAATTCAATAGAAATAGTCGGGTGATCCAGTAAGAAGCGGTCAATTTCCGGGGCCACAATCGCACGCCCCAAGTCGCAGGGGGCACTTACGCGAATGCCACCTGACAGAGTCTGCGCCCCTGATCGAATACGGCTTTCAAGGTCATCCACTTCACCCAGAATCTGTTTAGCACCCTCAATCAGGGTGCGCCCTTCCTCTGTCAGGCTAATTGCCCGGGTTGTTCGATTCAGTAACACCACACCGAAGTGCGACTCCAGTGCCGCAAGGCGCTCGGAAACCCTGCTGGAAGATAGGCCCGAGTCCCGCGCTGCGGCGACCAGACTACCTTTATCAACAATTTGCAGGAACAACTTGAGATTATCTATCAGCATTGATCGGAAATACAGAATATTGATTTCTATTAATAGCATTTTATCCGGTAAATCAAAGCAACCACAATACCCCTATCGCAGTAACTACTGCACAGTCACAAACTTACACTAGGGAGTTTCGGTATGGATAACAGTATTCGCATCGGACACATTGCGCTCTCTTTCCACGAGGCCAGCGCTCGGGAAGTCGCCAAGGTTCTCGAGGCTCACGGCCACCAAACCAGCTTCAAGTCCGCCCCCCATGAGGCGGCCTTCCAGCTGCTAAAAAACGGGGAAATCGACCTTTTAACTTCGGCCTGGCTGCCTTCCAGCCACGAGGTCTATCTGAACCCCATACTGGACCAGGTCGAAAAAGTGACCGTGCTGTATGAGCCCTACTGTATCTGGGGTGTGCCGGATTATGTGCCCGAAAAAGCAATTGCCAGCGTTGATGACCTACTCAGCGAACCTGCTCTCACCCGTATGGATCGCCTGATCCAGGGAATTAATCCCGGTGCGGGTATTAGCCGCTTTTCCGCTGAAATGATCCACTCCTATGGCCTCGATAAGGCAGGTTACGAATTCCGACCGGGAACAGAAGCGGACTGCTTCAACCGTTTTGAAGACGCCGTAGCGCAGGAGCGCTGGGTAGTGATCCCCTTGTGGCACCCGCAATTTCTCCACAACCGCTACACCATCCGCGCACTAAAAGAGCCCAAAGGGCTTCTCGGCACTCAAGATGAAGCAACGCTCATCGTGCGCAAAGATGCCAAACAGAAAATTGGCAGCGCCGCCCTGTCTGCGCTGTCCCAGCTTTATATCGGCAACAAAAAGCTCAGCGCCTTGGAAGATGCGCTGCGCAAACAAGCCAAAAACTAAAACACCGTAAAATTTATGGAAGTCGCAATGAAGTCCCCGAAAATACTATTTGCCGCACTGGCTCTTGCAGGTGTTGGCAGCTTAGCCACCAGCGTCACTCACGCAGCTAAAGCGGAGTCCCTGCAAACAGTCACTGAATTCAGCGAATCCCGCGCTGCCGGTGTCACTGTCACCCCCAATGGTCGGGTACTGGTCAGCATGCACCCACTGGATGCGCCAAAACTAAAAGTACTCGAGGTAATGGCCAACGGCTCCAAGCAACCCTTTCCCAATCGAGATTGGGCGGATGGGCCTGAACAGGGTGAAGTGGGCTTTGGATCAGTAATTGGCATTCACTCTGATAGCAAAGGCATCGTCTGGATCTTGGATATGGGCGGTGAAAATACACCCGCCCAACTTGTCGCCTGGGACAGCGTCAATAATAAACTGCACCAACAGATTGAAATCTCCAAGTCCGCATTAGTGGAAAATTCATTTCCGCAGGATTTTTCCCTGGATGAAAAGCGCCAAAAAATCTACATCGCCGATATGTCTTTCGGTAATTTTAACGGCGCGACCAAACCGGCAATTATTGTCGTCGACCTGAAAACCGGTCACTCCCGGCGCGTACTGGAAAGCGCTAATGAATTTATGCCGCCAAAGCAGGATCTCATCATCGGCGGAGTTTTGCTAGCGGCTAAAACTGCAGGTGATACGAATAAAAGCCTGCACTTTGGTCTCAATCCCATTGCCCTGAACGAGAAGGCAGAATGGCTCTACTTTGGCAGCCTCAGCGGCGATAAAATCTTCCGCCTTCCTGCGGCACAGTTGGCGGACGCCGATATTTCCGAGAGTAAACTAACCGCACAAGTTGAAGAATTTGGCCCCAAAAACCCCAGTGATGGCATTGCAATGGCACCGGAAGGTGGCGTGCTGGTTACCGACCTGCAGAATAACGCCATTGGACTGACCACCCAGGGCAATTACCAAATCCTGTTACAGGACAAACAGCTCTCTTGGCCTGACAGCCTCGCTATTAGCAATGGCTGGGTATATATCACCCAGGATCAGCTTCACCAGCATCCTGCTTTCAGTTCTGGCCTTGGTAATGCCAAGCCACCCTACAAGCTGATGCGCTTCCGCTACACTCCATAAACTCCCTCTCACCGCCAGGAGATAGTTGCCCTGGCGGTTTTTTATTAACGTCGAAATAAATTCACCAGTAAACTCAATACCAAACTAACGATAATCATCGATACAATTGGAAAGTAAAAACGGGTGCGCCCCGACTCCACACGAATATCTCCCGGCAAGCGCCCGAACCAGCTGAATAACCCTGGGGAAAAGTGCAATAGCACCCCAACCAACACTAAAATTATTCCTGCGATAATCAACCAGCGGGACATCTATTCACCTCCCTACAGAGTGATTTAACGCCCTGACAATTACCCTGGCGTACTGCCTGGACATTCCCCAGTGACTACTCTATCTATGCTCAATCCCGAGACAAATCGATAGAGGCTATGTGGTGAAATACCTCCTTAGTGTAGTTGTCACAATCTGCATCTTTTTTAGCACTGCTGCCAATAGCCAGAATAATCCTTTGATTTCCCGAGGCACTATCCCGCTCGCCGAAGAGGTTACCCTTACTTCAGTCGCCGGCCCACTTGAATACCCTTGGGGTATAACCAGCCTGCCCGATGGAAGTTTTCTTATCACCCAGCGCAGCGGACAACTCAGAATTGTAAAAGATGGAAAATTATTGGCGGACCCTATCGGGTTTCCAGCAGAAATCTTGTTTCTTGGCCAAGGGGGCCTACTGGATATCGCTGTGAGCCCCACCTTCCCTCAAGACCAGATGCTCTACTTCAGTTATGCCATTGGCAATATGGACAACAACCGACTTGCCATTGGTCGGGCTAAATGGAATAACGGCAAGTTGGAAAACTTTGAAGAGATATTCAAGTCCGCGCAGGGTAAAAATAACGGCGCACACTTCGGTTCCCGGCTCGCCTTCCTACCCGATAAAACGTTGCTGGCTACCATTGGCGATGGCGGTAATCCCCCACAAGAATTCCTCGATATTTTTGCCCGGGAACAGGCCCAAAACCTACAAACCCACTTCGGCTCTATTATTCGTATTAATGGGGACGGTTCAATTCCCGACGACAACCCATTCAAAAACCAAGCAGATGCCCTGCCGCAAATCTGGAGCTTTGGCCACCGCAATCCCCAAGGATTGGTGATCGATCAACAAAGTGGGGAGATCTGGTCCTCCGAACACGGCCCCGCAGGAGGCGATGAATTGAACCGCCTCAAAGCTGGCAGTAACTATGGCTGGCCAAGGGTCACTTTTGGTCGGGACTACCGGGATGGCTCCAATATAGCCTTCAAAATCGAGGGTCCAGAATTTACCTCGCCCGCACTGGCCTGGCTCGATACCCATGCCCCTGGGGGACTGGCCTTCTACACCGGCAATGCCTTCCCCGAATGGAAAGGACGGCTTATTTCCGCCGGGTTAGTTAGCGAAGATTTAAGGATCATTCAGATAAAAGATGGCGCTGCCATTGGCGAGCTAAGGATACCTATTGGGGAGCGCGTACGCGACGCAGAAGTTGGCCAGGATGGCAGTCTTTACATATTGACCGATGGCCCCAAAGGCCGTTTACTGCGCATAGATCCAGCAAAACAATAACTCGAATTTTAAGATATTCGACTAGTTGGGGCGAGGTCCAAAAGTCGCCCTATAAGGCAAGCTATCTATGCGTTTTTTCCGCCCCCTTACCGCCACTCTACTTATGGCCACCTCACTGTGTGTTCAGTCCACCACTCTGATTCACAATGTTTCCGGCTACCAAACTACTGATGATCAACTACTCACGTTCGATGCTTTAGCCTTTAATCAAGGTAAGGTACTGGCAACTGGAAGCTATCAACAGCTGGAAAAGCAATTCCCTACAGCCGATAGAATTGATGCGCAGGGTAAAACTCTACTCCCAGGCCTAATTGATGCCCACGGCCATATGCTGGGCCTGGGCCAACTCACCAGGGAATTGGACTTACGCGATCACTCCCTTGCAGAAGCACTCTCTGCCATCAAGAAGTACGCTCGGGATCTGGGGCCCGACGAATGGCTATCGGGCCGTGGCTGGAACCAGGTTACCTGGCCCAACAAAGCTTTTCCAACCCGTAAACAACTGGATAAATTGGAAATAAAGCAGCCAATTTGGTTGCGCCGGGTCGATGGCCACGCAGGTTGGGCCAATTCCAGGGCCCTGCAATTAGCGGGGATCGACAAGGAAACCCAATCACCAGATGGCGGTGAGATTCTACGGGATGAAAACGGCAACCCGACAGGCATCCTGATCGATAACGCCATGAGCCTGATGTACAAGGCGATACCCGCACCTACTTTAGCCCAGGAGAAAAAGAGTCTACAAAATGCATTTACCACCGCTCTCTCACTGGGATTAACCAGTGTGCATGATGCGGGTATCAGCGAACAGACCCTGAACGCCTACCGAGACCTGGCAAATAAGAAAGCCATCCCGTTGCGTATTTACCCCATGCTTTCAGTAGATAGCCACAACTATGCCCAGTTACTTCAGGCGGGGCATATTGGAGAGCCTTCGGACCGGCTGTATATGCGCAGCATTAAACTTTCCGCCGATGGCGCCTTGGGAAGCCGAGGCGCTGCCCTGCTGGAGCCCTACCACGACCGTCCTCAGGAAAAGGGGCTGCTGCTCTACCCGGAAGACAAAATGTTGGCTTTGCTCAAGCTGGCTACCGACAATAACTTCCAGGTTAACGTACATGCAATCGGCGACAGGGCTAACCATATCGTATTGAACCATTTGGAAACCCTAAACAAGGCAGAGAGCCAGGCTAGCTATCGTCATCGCGTGGAGCACGCCCAGGTTATTGAGATGGAAGATATTCCGCGCTTCGCCCGGCTCAACTTGATTGCCTCTATGCAGCCCACTCACGCTACCAGCGATAAGAACATGGCCGGCGACCGCCTGGGGAATGAGCGCCTGATCGGCGCCTACGCTTGGCAGACCCTGCTGGAACAAGGCACTTCCATCGCCGCAGGCTCCGACTTCCCTGTAGAACCCGCAAACCCGCTTTTCGGTCTACACGCCGCAGTTACCCGCCGCGACCGCCAGGGAGACCCCAGTAAAGGCTGGCGCACAGAAGAAGCTATGACTCTGGAGCAAGCCCTGCGCGCCTTTACCCTGGATGCAGCCTATGCCAGCCATCAGGAGAAAGTCATCGGCAACCTTGAAGCCGGGAAGTTCGCCGATTTTATTTTGCTGGATAAGGATATTTTTACGATAGCTCCCCAGGAGATCTGGAAGGTACAGGTTCTGGAGACCTGGGTTGAAGGAGAGCAGGTCTACCGTAAACCCCTGTAGCCAACCACTAACCTCCATTATTCCCGCACTTCAAACCGCGAATACCGGCGAAAGTCGGTATTCGCAGAAACAACGACCGTCCCATAATTCACCAAGAGCCTTGTATTGCACTATTGCTATACTACTTTTTGTGGCTACAAGAAAACTTTATTGATAAAGCGCATATAGGTTAATGCCTCAAATAGAAACCAAATAGACCGCGCTATGAAATACATCCAAATACCCGTAAGCGACGCACCTTTGTATCTTCTACTCGAAGCAGATCCCTCAAAGAAGAAAATAGACAGCTATTTACCTGAATCCTGGTGTTTCGCAGCAATTGATGCTGGCGTTGTGGAAGGTATATGCGTAGTAAAAGAAATTGATACCGCAATCGCTGAGATTTTCAATATCTCAGTTTCTCCTGAAATGCGACAGCAAGGGATTGGATCAAAACTGTTAAAGTTCTCTCTATCAGAGCTCATCACCAGGGGAGTTCATAGAGTTGAATTGAGCACCGGTACATTTGGTTACCAACTAACGTTCTACCAACGCCATGGGTTCAGGGTTGAAACCGTCATTAAAGATTATTTCTTACATAATTACGATCAGCCCATTATTGAAGATGGGGTACAACACAAAGATGCCTTAAGGCTACTATTAGAAATTACAAGACATACAAAAAATCAACAAAACTAAAAAACAACAAATCTTTTGACTAAGATTTATCAGTGAAATTGGTACATTCTTACTTTCTAAAAAAGATTCCCACTCACATCTTCACCAAGGCCAAAGCCCCAACCTTGAATTTTTACAGGAAAGCTTAATTGTCGCAATTGTCCTGAAATTATTAAAATGATATCAATCTAAACCATCATTCTAACTTGATAATTTTGAAAAGAACTGAGATTATCTTTTAGTAATCTAGACTATTAAGAGATTACAGGAAACCCACCTCATATAACGATTATCGAGCATAGGAAATATGCAAGCACTAAGAAAATTCTTAAATAGACTATTTTTTGGGTTAGGATTTAGCATAGCATGCCTTGGCACTGCTACTCCATTGAGTGCTTTCGCCGCAGAGAGAAAAGCTCCTCTTTGGAAAATGGGTATTGATAAACGTATAGAAGCCGCAACAGCAATCATTGCCACCGAATTTAAAGAGGGAGAAAATGGCAATTTGACGGAAATAGTCTCAGAAGTACTTAAATTGGACGATGGTGTCGATTTACATTTTAAAGTGGGTGATGTGTACAATGAAAAAATAGAAAACGAGGCCGGCATTCGAAAAAATAAAATTAGCGGGCAAATCATATTTATGGCTGGCAACCCCGCTAAGATGGTGATAGCTGGCTCCTATGCAGGTGATAAAATTGGCGGCATGTCGGGCCTCCCTATCAAGGTTCTCAAACAGAAAATAGAAGCGGAGCGCAATTAACCTGTAGAAATTTAGTTCTGCCTTATAGATCAATACTCACAGCATAAGCTCAGCAGAGATCCACAACCAAATCTAATAATCACATAAGGGCAATATTAACGGGCCAGCATGTCGATCGTGTATCCGCCCCTCCGGTGACGATCTAGATGACTCTAGTTAAAACCACTTTACTCCCCTGTCAAGGTAATCCTCTCCAAGTTGAATACTAGCGCTAGGCTCCAAGTCGATGCATATGCGATCGGCGACGGAGCTAACCTTACCACCTCGATATAACCTACCCACGTTACTAGTAATAGTATCGCCCCACTATTGAAGGCGGAGTCCAACACAAAGACATATTGCGACTCTTACTAGATCTTACAAGTAGACGGTAGTAAAGCTATCGGCGGTGTAATAACTACCCTAAATAATAAACGTGCGCCTTTCAATCATCACTCTTCACACCGGGCTCCAAGTCGTCGTAACGCCATTCAGTTATAAGTGAAAATTTCCTTTCATCTAATCTAACTTGACCTGCCAAACATCAACATTAAACCACCCATCTTGAACACTGTATTTATAAACAGTAAACTTAAAGCGACCTAGAAAGCACCAAGGGAATACTATGCCAGTAAAGCATGAATGGCGAAAAAAAGAAAAATCTCTCTATCTCCCTAAAACTCTACCTGAAGTTATCGATATCCCCAAACTCAATTACATTACTATTCATGGAGAGGGCAGCCCTGCCGAGGAGGCATTCACAAACTGTATCGACGCTCTATATTCCTTGGCTTATGCTATCAAGATGCTTCCCAAAAAAACGGATGAGAAGCCGAGGGGGTACTTTGATTTTACAGTCTATCCATTAGAGGGAGTCTGGGACATCAATGAAAAAGCCAAAGAGAGTTATTCTGGGAAGATCAAAAAAGAAGATTTAATCTATAAGCTGATGATACGTCAGCCTGATTTTGTCGAGCTACCCTTTTTCAAGGAAATACTTAACTACGTTAAGAACAAAAAACCAAATCCACTACTGAATCAAGTTAACTTTGAGACTATTTTAGAGGGGAAGTGTGTACAAATGCTCCACTTAGGGAGATTTGAGGATGAGCCTATCAGCTTTGAGAAAATGGAAGCCTTTGCTAAAGATCAGGGCTTAAATCGCCTATCCAAGGTACACAAGGAAATTTATCTTTCAGACACAAGAAAAGTTGCACCGGAAAAATTGAAAACCGTATTAAGGTTTCGGGTTAGCTAAATAATGGCTTATTTTGACCCCCACAGCCAACTTTTATCATCAGATCCCCCCAGTATCCCAAACCCTATTTTAGTACCAGCTATACACTAACTATTATCAAGAAACCCTCCAATTATGAAAGCCATTTATTAAGTTATACATCGGGAATATATTCAAGGTGATTATGTTTCCAGCTAAGTTAATTAGCGCCTGCGGCTAAACAAGTAAAAGAACTTCACAGAGGGTGAGATCAGAAACCAGCTGAAATACTCACAGACCAAGTTAAACCAATAAAAAAAGCCGCACCCAAGGATGCGGCTTTTTCGTCACGGGAACTATTGCTAATTAGTCCTTAACAGCTACCGTGCTTGCTTTCTTTTCAGGGATCGGGAAGCCACGATCGCGCATTAATGCTTCGATATTGGCATCGCGACCACGGAAAGAGCGGTAAGCGTCTGCCGGGTCCAACGCATTGCGAGGAGCGAACAAGTATTTCACCAGTCTCGCAGCTACTTCCTTATCGTAGAAGCCGCCTTTGGACTCGGCGAAAGCCTCAGAGGCATCGGAGGTCAGCACGTCGGCCCACATGTAGCCGTAGTAGCTGGCCGCATAGCCTTCACCGGAGAAGATATGACCAAAATGAGGAGAACGGTGGCGCATCACCAGTTCATCCGGCATACCCAGCTTCTTCAAAGTTTCACGTTCAAACTTGTCTGGATCGATACCTTCAGGATCAGCAGTGTGGAATTTCATATCCACCAGTGCAGATGCCAGGTACTCAGTAGTGGCAAAACCTGAATTGAACTTAGCCGCCTTCTTGATCTTCTTCACCAGATCCGCAGGAATCGGCTCACCAGTTTTGTAGTGCACCAGATAATTGTCGATAACCGCATCGGTAGACAACCAGCGCTCCAGCAGCTGAGACTGGAACTCGGTGTAGTCACGCACACCGCCATTTAAGGTCGGATAAGTAACGTTGGACGCGAGGAAGTGCAGCGCATGGCCAAACTCGTGGAAGAAAGTCTCTGCATCATCCCAACTTACCAGTACAGGCTCACCGGGAGCACCCTTGATAAAGTTAGAGTTGTTGGAAGAGAGAACGTTCTTCTTACCATCGAAAGTGGAGTGATCGCGGTACATGGTTGCCCAGGCTCCAGAACGCTTACCTGCACGAGCAAATGGGTCCAGGTACCAGAGGCCGATATGATCGCCACTCGTCTTATCGGTAACTTCCCAGACCTTAACATCTTCATGGAATACCGGTACTGAGCCTTCCTTCACTGGAGTGAACTCAAAATTGAACAGCTCTCCAGCCACATAGAACATGGCTTCACGCAGGTTATCCAGCTGCAAGTACTGTTTAACTTCATCGGAGTTCAGGTCGTACTTGGCCTTGCGAACTTTTTCTGCGTAGTAGCGGTAGTCCCAGGGCTCAATAGTGATATTGGCTTTCTCGGCATCAGCCACAGCCTGCATATCAGCCACTTCTTCCTTCACGCGACCAACTGCCGCCGGCCATACCGCTTCCATCAACTCCATGGCGCGCTCAGGCGATTTCGCCATACGATCGCGCAGGCGCCACTGAGCGTAGTTGTCGAAACCTTGCAGGCCAACACGTTCGTCGCGCAGCTTCAGGATTTCAGCGATGATAGCGTTGTTATCGTGCTCATCACCATTGTCGCCACGGCTGTAGTAATTGGTCCAAATCTGCTTACGCAGCTCGCGATTGTCAGAGTAAGTCAGGAAGGGATCCATGGAGGAGCGGGTATTGGTAATAGCGTACTTACCTTTTTCGCCCTTCTCTTCCGCCAGGGCCGCCGCAGCAGCGACAAAGGAATCCGGCAGGCCACCCAGCTGATCTTTAGTCAGGAAGATGTCATAGCCTTCCTCATCAGCCAGTACATTATTGGAGAACTTTGTATAGAGTTCCGCCAAGCGCTTATTGATTTCTGCATAGCGCTCTTTCTTTTCCCCTTCAAGGGTGGCGCCATTGGTTGCGAACTGGGTATATACCAACTCGACTACGCGCTTCTGCTCAGCGTCCAAATCCATTGATTCACGCTGATCATAGATAGACTGGATACGCTTAAAGAGAGCCTTGTTTTGGTAAATCTTGGACTCGTAGTCAGCCCACAGAGGTGCCAGTTCGCGCTGAACCTCTCGGAATTCCGGGGAGGACATATTACCGGCCCAGATTCCATAATAAGAAGATGCACGACCCAACTCTGCACCACTGCGCTCCATCGGAACGAAAGTGTTGGCGAAAGTAGGCTTGGCAGGATCGGCGGCTATGGCGTCCAGCTCTGCCAGATTCATCTCAATACCCTTCTCAATTGCGGGCTTGAGATCTTCAAGATTCATCTTGTCAAACGCAGGAACACCACCAAAAGGACCTGTCCACTCCGCCAATAGCATGTTGCTGGCGTGCTCAGGACTTACAGCCATGGACTTCTCGGCATTCACGGTATCTTTGACCACCTCAGCCTGTTGTGTCTTTTCACCACAACCGCCCACTACCGCAAGAGCTGCGGCCACGGATAGTGCGATCATTGTTTGACGCATCGGTATCTCCTCTAGGATAGAGCTTTGTAATAGTTTTAAGAGCGGGAGTTTAACCCCAGTTGGCCTCTGCCCGCCAATACTACCGCCATTCTCAGCCAAGGCTGCGGCAGAGTGAAAGAAATACACGACGACTTCCTTCAGCTTTGACCATACGGTCTAGGCTGCCCACACCTCTCCTATTCAATGGTCCCTTCTGAAGGAACCAAATCAAAAAATTCGGCCCATATCGCCTACTCGGTCATAGTCAGTTTACTTCCATCACCATCAGCAGCTCACTTAAACCCCAACACAAACAAAGCCTTCGGCAACAAGCTATTGCAGCTCCACATCCTTGTTTGCCTTTTTAAAAACTAAAGAGTATTACCTCGCACCTAAAACTGATGCTTTAAATCAGAGGAGCCCCCAGCAGGAAACCAAGTTTCATTTAAGACAATTAGCGACCAATAAAACCGCCCCCAAACTAAACACAAACAAACACATTTAAATATATTTAGGGAAACCTGCTCCCATTTATAATTAGATAAATTTTTCTCTATTGAAAATAGTCACCTCAATATAAAACCCTTGACTACCGGAAATATTCCCCTGCAGAGAAGTGTAATGAGCGACAACCGGTAAAAATATCAGAATATTTGCCATACGTATCAATGCACTTCGAAAATAAAGCTATAGACGCCAAGCAACCGCGCTTAACTTATGCGACTTTTCATAATTATCTCCATTAAAAAACACTATTAAAACTTCAAAACAATATTTATCTACTCAAGACAAACTGGGCAATATTTAAACAAAAAGCAGGCGCTCTTTTTTAGGCACAAATATCAACCCAGAAAACCTAGCTTTTTATTTTATTCATACTTTCGCTTAACTGATTAAAAGTAGGGAAAGACTCATGCAAAAGAAATCCATTTTACCACTTGGTGCAGCTGTTGCGGTTTTATCAATGGGTGTCGCCACAGGCTCACAAGCTCAGGCGGTTAGCTGCGGTGACGTAATAACCACTCCAACCACCCTCGATAGTGATTTAGTGTGCACTATTGCTGATGAATTTTCTGTCGCAATAGCAATTGAAGGGCCATCTGGCAGCCTTTCAATGGGAGATTACAGTTTGACCTGTTCCACCAATAAATTTGGCACAGGTATTATTTTACTGGAAAGTGGTGCGCGGCTTAGCGGGGGTAGCGTAATCGGTTGCGGCGACGCTGTGACTGTTGGAGGTGATGGTGGCCATTATGTTACAGGTGTCACTATCACTGATTCTGGTAATAATGCTGTTTATGTCAAAAGCAATTTCAATGTAGTCAGCAACATGACAATCACTGGAGGTAGTGGGGTTGTGGATGAAGGTATCCTAATCCAGGGTAACAACAATCTCGTCAACAACAATTTTGTTGGAAATACTGACAATCCTGGCATCGAAATTACAGGAGCCTACAATCATGTTTATTTTAACGAGGTCTATTTTTGTGCAACCGATGGAATTGTAGCTGGCGGTATTTTTTCACGTGTAACCCACAACACATCCAACTTCAATGGTTACCAAGGTATTTCAGTTGCTGGTAGCTACGGCACTATCGCGCAAAATAAGATTGCAGATAATGATTTTGCGGGAATCCAGCTACTACAGGGCGAATTCAATAATATTGCCAATAATAACGTTATTTATAATGGCACTTATGGGATATATATTGCGGACAGTATGCCCACCGACAATACGATTTCTGGCAACTTCTCCAAGGGCCATACCTACGACTTATATGACCCAGAAAACTTTGCTTGCATAAGCAGCAATACCTGGATAAACAATACATTCACCACTTCTGACCCGGGCTGCCTCGATTGAATTGATAATTTAAGACCATATAAGCATATGGCCAGCAAAAAAATCATTAATTGAGAATTTAAATGTACAAACGACCCTCTTTTAATTTCAAAAAGAGGGTCACCCTTAAACACACGACAATATCAACTAGGAAAATATACCGCAATCCTCTACATGTTAATTAACTCAGACAACAACGGATAACCCTACCTACCACTTTCGATCAGGTTCTAGCATAGTGAGTCCGCAGATCTTATTCTGGCATAAGATTTATATATTAATGTCTACAACCCCATGTACAACACTAGCGAACTCGGTATAGAAATAGAGATAATAGGGGCGCTCAACTAACCAATGGTAGTATTAACGGATTATATTTCAGTGTAGATAATCCAGTTTTCACTTCAAACAAATCATAGAAAACAATATATTCACAATATCTAACTCCTACTGTCTTGATTATGTAAACCAGAAAAATGAGGAGCTTTATATAATTTTCTGATAATTACACACAGGCCCCAGGCGCACGCAAAAACCACCAAAAACCACCAAAAACCACCAAAAACCACCAAAAACCACCAAAAACTCCGTAGCGCTATAAAAGATGTAGACAGCTAATACTGCCTCATTAAAGTATATCACCGTATTAATATCTACACTTCTTATAGCTGTTAAAAGGAGTTACCTATGTTCTACCCTATCCAATACCCTAAAACCCTTTCCATGACTCTATTTACTTTAGGAGTCTCCCTATCATTAACGGTCAATGCGGTAGATTGCGGAGATGTCATTACCGAACCCGCCACCCTAACCGAGGATCTAGTTTGTGAGTTTACGGATGCTCCTGCCTTAACAATTCAGGGGCCAACTGGAAGTCTGTATATGAATGGACATTCCTTGACTTGCTTAGGATCAGATGCAGGCAATGGAATCGTGCTTATAGGCACATCAGCTGAATTATCCACCGGAACAGTAAATGGTTGCAATGATGCAGTTTTACTCTTAGAGGCGGGTGGGCACACTGTATATGGCATAAATGCATTGCTTCCACTGGACGATGCCATTGTTGTAAGCAGTGATAGCAATATCGTCACAGGCAATTATGCACTTGGTGACGGGAATGACTCAGATGATGGAATCGATATCAATGGTAACCTTAATTTTATTTCCCAAAACATTATTGAGTTATCCGGTGACGAGGGTATGGAAGTTGACGGCACTTCCAATACAATAATCGGCAATACTATTACTGGGTCCGACAGTGATGGGGTCGAATTAGATGGAGATTTTTCTGTCTTTGTTTCAAACATTGTACAAGACAATGACAATACAGGTATTGAAATTGAAGGAAGCTCATGCACCGTTTCAAATAACACAACAACAGAAAATGGATCTTCTGGAATTTCATTAGAATTTTCCGCATCCAACAATGGCATCAGTCAAAATACCAGTAGTGACAATGGAGCTTACGGTATATTAGTTACCGGTGTTAACGCCATTGGCAATAACATTGTCTTTAACACTGCCACAGGAAACGGCTTATTCGACCTTGAAGATCTTTTTGAGAGTGAGGAATGTAGCGTTAACAATAACCTTTGGTCAGGCAACACTTTCTCATCAGCTGAGCCGAGCTGCCTTGAATAAACCCTAAGTTACGTCTGCCGGGGTTATTAGCCTTTAAACTAAGGCAATAACCCCGCCCCCCCTTACTGCCAATGCTACTATTTCAGGTCGGCATTACCCCCTTTTCAAATTAACTTTCAGAGACAACGGCATCCATCTCAATCTCCACTAACCAATTAGAGTCAATAAACCCCTTAACCTCCACAAAAGTACAGGCAGGGCGAATATCTGAAAATAGTTCCCCATGTGCCCTGGCCGCATCTTCCCAGCGCTTTATATCAACTAACATAATCCGGGTTCTTATAACGTCAGGCAGATGTCCACCAGCCTCCTTAAGAGCAGCGACAGCAATATCCAAGCAGAGTTTGGTCTGGCCATAAACATCACCGATAAAGGCAGTTTTGCCCTCCGATATAGGAGCGGTCCCCGATATAGCGATTTGCCCCCCGATCCTACAGGCTCTTGAAAACCCTATGGGATTCTCAAGGTATGAACCGGAGCTTATCAATTTTCTCACTTTAACTCCTTCTAACGAGTAAATACGGCTATTTTATTTCCATCCAAATCCCTAAAATAGGCCCCATAAAAAGATTCCGAATTCCTATAGCCTGGACCACCTTCAGATGTCTCTCCAAGTCCAAGCGCTAGAGAAAAAATCTTATCGACTTTATCAATACTGCCAACGTTAAGGGCTAACATTGTACCGTTACCAATACTCGCCTGCTTTTTATCATAGGGAGCAGTAACAGCAAGTTTTGTGGAGGAGCCTTTAAACTGCCAGAAAATAACTGTATCAGAGCGATAAACTTCCTCCGCAGCAATAGGGGCTAAAATCTTGCAATAAAACAGCCCCGCCCTAGGCAAGTTATTTGTACCTAATGTTATATGAGAAATCATGTCGTAAAGCACCCTATTGGGAATAGTAAAACCTAAGATTTTATGGTCTTACCGCTAAAGCAACTACTGTATTTCAAAGGTTTCAATCCGTGATCAGGTCTCTATTTAGTGAGAACGGCACCTCCAGATAATTGCCCATACCTAAATTCTACAAATTCCCAGTAGTCAACGGGCAGGTCTCATATTGGCATAGCTGGTGATCAGGACCGAACTCAAATCGGCCTTTAATTTCATTTAAATACTCCAACATTGCCGAGACTCTCTTGGGCTTATTGACTCCGGGCCGATAGACTACATAAATTGGCATAAATATCGCGTGCCATTCGGGAAATATTCGTATTAACTCCTGCTTCTCCAACTCACAGATCATGCTGTTAACCGGAATTTGAGCTATTCCCACCCCGCCAGCAGCAGCTCTTTTTGCCGTTTCTGGATTGCCACAATGGAAGTTACTTCGCACTTCGATAGATTCCGTTTTGTTTTCGGAAACCAGAGTCCAAAAAGCAGACTCAGGGGCAGTCCCGGCTGTAATACAATTGTGCTGCCTGAGTTCCTGGGGTGACTCAGGTATTCCGTACTCCCTTAAATAGTCCGGACTGGCTACCAGAACCTGAGTCGTATACCCGATTTCTTTCGCCACCAAACGGTCATCGGCGATCTGCCCGACACGAATTGCCAGGTCTATACCCTGAATAAACAGGTCATCAAAAGTGTTGGATAGCTCCAGCGAGATTTGGGCTTTCGGCCACTGCTGGAGAAATGGAGGGAAAATATACTGGGCCAGGTAGCTCCCCATGGCCGGGGGAGCCGATACACGCAGCAACCCCTGTACTTGCTGCTCTATCTCCCGCACATCCTCGCGCAAGGATTTAAACTCCTCCACCAGTAAAGAGGCCCGGCGAAGGGTAACCCTACCCGCATCAGTAATCTCAATTTTCCGTGTAGAGCGCTCCAGCAGCTTGGCTTGTAGTTGTTCTTCCAGCTTCGAAATGGCTTTGCTCACTGTAGATTTGGGCAGTCCCAGCTCCTCGGCACACTGGGTGAGACTCAGCAGTCTGCAAGTGGTCACAAAGATCGATAAAGTTCGAAAGTCTATAGTTTCCAAATCGCGAACAATCAATTTCCAAAAACCTTATTGTTTCCAATAAGCTGTGAGCTTAGTCTGTGCGCCATCGATAGACAACTGCTTTTCGTGACAACATTGAGGCACACAAGATGACTGCGACACAGGATCTGTTTACAGGTATTCAATTAGGTGATGTGAAGCTTGCCAACCGTGCGGTGATGGCCCCCCTGACCCGCGCAAGAGCTGAAAACCACGTACCTACCCCTTTAATGGCTGAGTACTATGCACAGAGGGCTGGCGCCGGCCTGATTATTGCCGAGGCAACTATGGTGGCAGAGGGAACTTCAGCCTTTATTTCTGAGCCAGGTATCTACTCCCAGGAACAGATCGAAGGCTGGAGACAAGTGACTGACGCCGTTCACGAGAGAGGCGGCAAGATATTCCTGCAACTTTGGCACGGTGGGCGAGCCAGTCACCCCGATTTGAATAATGGCACAACGCCGGTTGCAGCCAGCCCAATCGCTATTGACGATACGGTTCACACACCGGACGGAAAAAAACCTTACACCACCCCAAGATCCCTTGAAACTGTGGAGATCCCAGGAATTATCGCGGCTTTTAAACAGGGAGCAATCAATGCTAGAGATGCTGGCTTCGATGGAGTTGAGGTTCATGGCGCAAACGGCTATCTCTTGGACAGTTTTTTGCGGGATGGCTCAAACCTTAGAACAGACGAGTACGGTGGGTCTTTAGAGAATCGTGCACGCTTGCTGTTTGAAGTTCTGGAAGCCGTTATCGAAGTTTGGGGCTCCGGCAAAGTTGGATTGCGAACTTCTCCCCTAAACGGATTCAACAGCATGCGCGATAGCGATCCTGAGGGACACACTCGCTGGTTTGCATCAAAATTGAATGAATATAATTTGGCCTACTGGCACTTGATGCGAGCCGACTTCCTCGGCGAGCAACTCGGAGATGTATTGACTCCAGCAAGGGAACTGTATCAGGGCAATCTGATTGGCAATATGGGGTACGGGCGAGATGAGGCCAATACAGCCATTGGGCAGCAGCAAGTAGATGCGGTTGCCTTCGGCGTTCCATTCCTGGCGAACCCGGACCTGCTAAAGCGTTTTAAAGCCGATGCGAGCTTAAATGAAGCAGACCCAAACACCTTCTATACCGGTGGCGCAAACGGATATACCGATTACCCCACAATGCCCTAACCTTTAAGGAGCAAGCAGCTAGGTCGCCTTAAGCGGGCGACCTGCTTTCCGTACTCGGAGCACCAGCAGTCTCGGAGCGGATCTTCACGTTATTAATCAGTGAGACCAGTACAAAACTCAGCAGCATCAGTAGATACCATGAACTGAGCTTCGCCAGAGATACCATTTGCCATTCATGGGATTGATTAGGGTAAATCCATATATTTGCAAAAGTAGCAATATTTTCAGCAAACCAAATAAACAGTGCTACCAGCAACCACCCCAAAAGAAGCGGCATAGAGCGATGCTTTTCAACGACCTTAAAGTAAATATTGGTTCGATAAAACAATAACACTGTTCCCGCTAGTAACGCCCAGCGGAAATCCCAGATATAGTGATGTGTAAAGAAGTTGACATAGATAAACACAACCAGAACAACTGTCAGCAATTTCGATGGATAGTGAGAATATTCAAATTCAAAAATTCGCCACACTCGAGCAATGTAACTGCCGACTGCGCTATACATGAACCCTGTAAACAGTGGCACATTACCAATCCCAAAGAAATACTCTTCCGGGTAACTCCATGAGCCAATAGCGTCAGATGTCTTAAATATCTCCATGACGGTCGCAACGACATGAAATACGACAATAACTATTGACTCCCTGAATGTTTCCAGTTTTGTAGCTAGAAGAAAGACCTGAAAGGCTATAGCAGCCAGAAAGATAAAGTCATACCGGTGAATCGATTCCAGTGGATACCAATAGTTGGTGACAATCATAATTCCCAGCAAGAAGCCACCGAAAATACAGGCATAAGCCTGCCTCAAGCCAAACAACCAAAACTCACGAATATATCGTTTCAAATCCACACTTGATAACACTGCAAACAACACCTAAGTGGAAAATTTCTGTGGCTTCAAGCCTACCGATTCCAATACCTTTCTATCTTTAGAAAAAACTATCTGACATTTATGTTTTTAAATCCAAACTCTTTACTCCCGGCCTTAAAGCCGAGATTCAAGATTTCAGTATAGTTCTCAGGGACTTCAAAAAACACGATTTCCAGCTCGGCCTCAGAACCGCGGGGAAGCTCCAGATATACCATTCCCCTCACTTCCTGCCCACCCCTAAATGCCTCATACTCCTTGAAGACAGCGCCATCTTTCATAATCAGGCGCCAGGAGGAAAGCCTTACTTTTTGCCGACTTCTCCGATTAGTCACGGTCATACGGCACTGCACTGTACCGCCCTGTCTTACACAATTATTGTGATGAATCTCGACCCCTTGCAGGTAAACAACACCACCTTCAGAAGTCGTTTTTGGAAGACCCGCAACAAAATCCGGACTGTGATACTCCTTCCCCAGAATAAAAAATGAAAAACAAGAGATCGAATAAGCTAAAACCACAACCACACCAAATAGGTAGCGATTTTTTAAGTAGCTCCAAATACAAAGAGATAGAGAAGTGCACACAATCACAATAGCCATAAAGGCTACAAAATACTCAGGGCGCCATATGCCGTATAGATAAATCATGGGCTCAGGAAATAGATACTGGGTAAGTGTCCATAGCACAGCTACTAATGCCGACAATACGCCCAATATTTTTGCAGCCAAAAACTTCCTGCGACTGACTGAGTAATGTCCCTCTACCATATCTGTCATTTTGCTTTATCCCTATACAACCAGCGTCAAGCTGGTTAGCTAGCACTGCTGACAAGTCACTTAAGCTTCATGTCAGCACAAAATGGTACATGATACAGATTTAAAGACCGAAATCGATTACACCTTATTTCTAAACCTATCCTGTCATAATCGACCAAAATTTAAACGCCACACTCTTCAACAAGCTTGTAGCGCTCTTCTAGGAAATTGAACATGAATTAATTACATTGAAAATACAATCATACTAGTTATAGAGAGAGGAATGAAAAGTCAGGGAATTAATCAGAAAGGGAATGACAGGAAGCCAAACCCTTTGTCGATAAAGAACCCGATCTACTGAGCTCCTACCGCATTCTGGTAGTCCATATATGCAGGTAATGCGACTGCGAGTACAATACCTAATGCAAACGGAATCAATATTAAGCAAACGCCCCAAACAGACCACTTTTTCTGAACAGAATTAAAATGTTCGACACTTTCCCACTGCTTATTCTTCCAAGCCAGCTCACGACCTTTAATACCCAAATAGATGGCAACAATAAAGCCAATATATGGAATCAAAGCCAGTAAACCAATATAGGTTTTATTGAAGGCAGCCCAAATCCAATTCAAAAAGAAGGCACCCCAGCTCCAGCCTTTAACTCCTTCTGGAACAATGTCACTTTTCTGTCCAGAATTATTATCAGCATCAACATTCACATCCGAATTTGGTGCCACATATGGATTGGTCATAACTTCCCCCAATTTTCATATTATAAATAGAATAAATAAAGCAAAGGTAAAGCCTCCCAAATAAAAGTGGAAAGCCGCTTCCCATCAAATAAATCAAGGCCCTTGCACAGGGAATGAATTCTAATTGGCGGTTATTAACAGCGCAATAGCTCATCCCGATAAATGCGAGTCAACGCACGCACAACCAGCAAATATAGCAGCCTCCAAGAACAACTTGTCAAACAGAAACTAATCATCGCTACTGCAAGAACTGCCACTCGAACTACTGCCAGAATCACTATCGTACCAACCATTGTCCTCATCGCTACTTGATGAACCGAACCATCGTGCCATCAAACCTATACCAAATACGACTAGCATTATCGCGTAAACATCGATTTCTACAGTGATCCCCTGGTAAATACCAAGGCCAACAAGACATAAACCCAACAAAAACTCTATAGTTCGCACCATTGCCCCACCCTACAATTTACTTTTACAAAAATTGACAGAACAAACTATCAAATATTATCAACAATGTCGGTTAAGGGATATCCACCCCCTAATCTAATAAATAAGGTGACCTTAATTGAAAATTAAATATTTTCAGTCGGAGTAAAACCTGGAGAATGTTCAGCTTGAATGACTTAACTGCAACAGGAGCAGCTCCTCACATACAGGCTGACAAATATAGAATACTGATTTAGAGGGAGTTTCAGTCGAGAGAAATGAAAACCTCTAATTCGAGCCAAAGGCTCAAGATAAGAGGTTTTACATTCAGAATTTCTTAATTAAAGAGAACAGCCAATTAAGCGATTCGACCAGCGCGCAACCATTCAGAAACACAAAACGCCAGCTCTAACACCTGATCGGCATTCAGTCGCGGATCACATTGGGTGCGGTAGCAACTGGCCAAGTCTGCTTCAGAAATTTTCCAAGCTCCACCGGTGCACTCAGTAACATGCTGTCCGGTCATTTCCAGATGGATACCGCCGGGATGGCTTCCCTCGGCCCAGTGTACCGAGAAAAAGTCGCGAATTTCCCGCAGGATTTTTTCAAAATCGCGAGTTTTATAGCCGTTACCCGCTTTAACGGTATTGCCATGCATGGGATCAGTGCTCCATACCACTGAGCGCCCCTCCGCTTGAATGGCGCGCACCAATGCAGGCAATTTTTCTCCCAAAGTATCGGCGCCCATACGGGTAATCAGTGTAAGGCGACCTGCATCGTTCTCGGGGTTGAGCTTATCGATCAAACGCAGCAGCTCATCCGGTTGCATCTTTGGACCAACTTTCACCCCAATCGGGTTACAAACACCGGAGAGAAACTCCACATGAGCGCCATCCAGTTGCCGAGTGCGTTCACCAATCCACAGCATATGTGCGGAGCAGTCATACCATTTGCCAGTAAGGCTATCGGTTCTTGTCAGCGCTTGCTCGTATTCAAGTAATAGCGCCTCATGAGAGGTATAGAGTGAAGTCTCACGAATTGCGGGAGAGTTCTCTGAGGTAACACCACATACCGCCATAAACTCTAAAGCTTCCTGAAGGCGTTCCGCCAGCTGGGCATACTTTTCCCGCTGAGGGTTATTTTTTAGGAAGCTGAGATTCCATTTGTGCACCTGATGCAGATCGGCCAATCCCCCCTGGGCGAAAGCTCGCAGTAGGTTCAGGGTGGCTGCCGATTGGTTATAAGCAGTTACCATCCGCTGAGGGTCAGGTATGCGCGCTTCAGCGGTAAAATCAATGCCGTTGATAATATCGCCACGGTAGCTGGGCAGCTCTACTCCGTTCACCGTCTCGGTATTTGCTGAACGGGGTTTGGCATATTGGCCGGCCATTCTCGCAACTTTCACCACCGGCAGGTTACCGGCAAAGGTGAGCACGACAGCCATCTGCAACAATACCTTGAAAGTATCGCGAATGCGGTTTGCATTAAAATCGGCAAAAGATTCAGCACAATCACCGCCCTGCAAAAGGAAGGCTTTCCCCTCGGCAACCTGAGCCAGCTGACGGCGCAGCTCGCGAGCCTCTGCCGCAAAAACCAGGGGCGGATGACCAGAGAGCTGTTTAGCCACCTGGGCAACATCTTCGGCAGACGTGTATTGGGGCTGTTGATGTGCGGTGAAGTTTCGCCAGCTCTGGGGGGTCCAAATTTGGGTGGGGGATTCGGGCACTGGGACTCCTAGCTCAACTTCCATCTTTCACTCTTACTTCTAAAGGATAAATCTTAAGGGTGAGCATATTGCTCACCCCCAAATGTGCCGAATTTACAGCACGCTGGCAACAGCCTTACAGAAGTATTCCATATTATTGGAACTCAGGCCGGCAATACTGATGCGACTCGAGTCCACCATATAAATGGAATAGTCCTTTTGCAGCTGTTGTACCTGTTCGGGATTGATACCCAGGAATGAGAACATCCCTTTCTGCTGGCGGATAAAGCCAAACTCACCGGCAGCACCCGCTGCGGCGAGCCCTTCTACCAATCCAGCACGCAAACCGTTAATACGCTCGCGCATTTCGGTCAGCTCAGCTTCCCAGTTCGCTTTCAGTCCCGCATCAGTAAGAATAGATTCTACAATGGCAGCACCGTGGGAAGGTGGCATGGAATAGTTGCCACGAATAGCGCTCAGCATCTGGCTATGGCCTTTATCGGCGGCTTCGCCATTCGCATAAATCACCATAGCCAGGCCGACACGTTCGCGATAGAGGCCAAAATTTTTCGAGCAGGAAGCTGCAACCAGCATTTCTGGAACAGATTCAGCCATCAAGCGCAGGCCGTAGGCATCATCTTCCAGGCTCTCGCCAAAGCCCTGATAGGCCATATCGATAAACGGCGTGAAGCCCTGCTTTTGCGCCATTTCCGCCAACACTTTCCACTGCTCACGGGACAGATCCGCACCACAGGGGTTATGACAGCAGGCGTGGAACAGAACAACGTCGCCCTCACCCACATCTTTCAGGGTCTCGACCATTTTGTTGAACTGCAAACTGCTGGTAGCGCGGTCGTAGTAGGGGTAGCTCTTGATTTGCAAGCCCGCATTACCCAGAAGCGGCACATGGTTAGCCCAAGTGGGGTCACTCACCCACACGGTTGCCCCAGCTTTGGCGCGATTAATCAATTCCGCCAGAACTCTTAAAGCACCACATCCACCGGGAGTTTGAGCTGAGCGAACGCGACCGCCCACCAACGCGGGGTGCCCGGCACCCAGTACCAGCTCCTGCATGGCGGTGTTGAAACCCGGAGTTCCGGCCGGGCCGATATAGGCCTTGGTTTCCTCACCCTGTAATAAGCGGGTTTCGGCTTCCTTGACGGCTTGCAAGACAGCGGTATGGCCTGCCTCATCTTTGTAGACGCCCACACCGAGATCAATTTTGCTGGGGTTTTCATCCGCGCGGTAGCTGGCCAAAAGGCCCAAAATCGGATCTGGCGGAAGGCTGTTTAAATGCTCAAACATCTGAAAACTCCTCTTAGTTATCTCATTTATTCATCAACGAGGCCGCGCTCAGACCATTCCTTCGCGCGCACCATTAACTTATCAATAATGCTATCCAGTTGTTCCCGCTCCTCAGTGGAGAGGGATGCCATCAAGTCATTCTCGTACTGATGGGCCAGCGGCACTATGCGAGCATAAATATCACGCCCCAGCTCCGACAGGTTCAGCACTTGCCGGCGCCGGTCACCGGGATCTTCACTGCGTGTAATGTAGTCATTCTTTAACAGGGAAGAGACGGCCCGACTGATTGCGACCTTGTCCATCGCCGTCTGCTCAACCAGCTCGGCGGCAGATAAATCGGGAAAACGACCCAGAATTGCCATCACCCGCCAAGCGGGAATGGTGAGGTGGAAGCGCGCACCATAAGCTTGCGCAATAGCATTACTCACTCGGTTGGAAAGTACCGAGAGGCGGTAGGGTAAGAACTTTTCGAGGCGCAGCTCGTCGTTCTCAACAACCGTGGGTCGCGTGTTTTGTTCGATTGTCATAGCTGCCCTCAAACCTGCCTGCTCGGGTGTCCCGGTTGTACCTGATACTCAATTTAACTAACATTGGTTTCAATTGTAACCACTATCGGCACAAATACTTTCTGGAAAAGTTACCGGGCCATACGAAAAAATGGCCGGACAGTATAGGTTTTTTTGCGCCATATTTGCGAACTAATTGGGTCTATGGCGCAAGAAATTTGCGTGTAAGTGGCGCTGAGATGCTCAATTTTTCGCCACACCTTCGAACCATCCGCACAGAAGCGAGGCCACGCCATGAAACAGTGGATCAGCTTTCCGCGAACGGAAGGAAATACAAGCCGCCAAGCCCATGCAGATTTCCCACCTAACAGCTTTGAAAGGGAAATGGGCAAAGAGGGTTTTTTTGGGCCCTGCACCCACTTCTATCACCGCCATCCCCCCACCGGCTGGAGCCAGTTCGAAGGTCCACTGCGTCCCCACGCTTTTGATGCCACGCAAATGAAGCACAAGGGAACAAGCCCCTGGGATCAAAAGCCGATCCTGCGAAACCAGGATAGCCAGGTCGCCCTCTGGACCTGCCGGGAGCCTATGGATCATCTGGTGCGCAACGCTGACGGCGACCAACTCCTGTTTATACACAATGGGAGCGGCGACTTGTTCTGTGATTTCGGCCATCTCTCTATTCGCGATGGAGACTATATCCTGCTGCCCCGCGGCACCTTATGGCGCCTGACGCCGACAGAGGATGAGCCACTGGAACTATTGATGGTGGAGGCGATAGGCAGCCATTTTCAGCTCCCCGAAAAAGGGATCCTTGGCCCCAATGCGATTTTTGACCAAGCGATGCTGGATGTGCCTCGTATAGATAAAGCCTTCCTCGATCAACAGGGCGATGATAAGTGGCGGGTTGCGGTTAAGGCCCGGCAACAACTGTCGACCATTACCTACCCCTTCAACCCACTGGACGCCTGTGGTTGGACTGGGGACAACCTGGCCGTTCGCATCAACTGGCGCGATATACGCCCGTTGATGAGCCACCGCTACCACCTCCCCCCTTCAGCTCATACCACCTTTATCGCACAAGGTTTTGTTGTAGCGACTTTTGTACCCCGCCCGATTGAGAGTGACCCGGGCGCACTCAAAGTCCCCTTCTTTCACAACAATGATGACTTTGATGAACTCATCTTCTATCACCGTGGTAACTTCTTTAGCCGCGACAATATTCATCCGGGGATGCTTACCCTCCACCCCATGGGATTTACCCACGGCCCCCACCCCAAGGCATTTGCTACCGGGGCCCGGCATGCACGCAAGGAAACCGATGAAGTTGCTGTAATGATCGACAGCCGCACCCCCTGGGATATTCTCCCGGATGCCCATGCCGTGGAGCTAACAGATTATGTAAACTCCTGGAAGCCAAAATGAATACAGCGCATCCAGACAACACCAAGAAGGCTGACATTCAAACAGCCAAACGCCAAAACAAAGAAAAGGAAAGAGAATGGACCTTTACGGATACTTTCGCTCATCCGCCAGCTACCGAGTGCGTATCGGGCTCAACTTGAAAGGCCTGGAATACGAGTATCACCCGGTAAACCTGCTCAAGGGAGATCAGCACGGAGACGACTACCGCACGTTGAATCCACACGGGCTACTGCCAACCCTGAATGATGGCGAAACCAGTCTCACCCAATCCCTCGCCATTTTGGAATGGCTGGATGAAACCCATCCAGAACCAGCGCTACTTCCAAAAGCCCCTGAGGCCCGCGCACATATCCGCGCGCTCGCGCAAAGTATTGCCAGCGATATTCAACCTATACAGAACCTCAGGGTTCTGCAGTACCTTCAGGCTGAACTCAAAGTCAGTGATGAGCAAAAAATTCAATGGATTCAGCACTGGATACACCTGGGCTTCTCCGCACTGGAGAAGCAATTAAGACCCTCTCCTTTCGCCGCTGGAGACAATCCAGGGTTGTTCGAGTGTTGCTTACTCCCGCAAGTATACAGTGCGGAACGCTTTGGCCTGGATATGACCCAGTACCCCAAAATCCAGAAAATCACAGACGCTTGCAATGAACTGCCGGCCTTTATTAAAGCCCACCCTTCAGAACAACCAGACTGTATTGTGTAGTACCCTTTTATGGATGCCCGGTCGCATCGGGCATCCTACATACACTCGAAAATTTCACTACTTGCCACATTTCATTGCCTGTGGTTAATATCTCTATCCAAACTTGAAAATAACTCGAATAATAATATTCCCCACTGCTGTAGCTAATCAGCCGAGGTCATCAATATGAACTCCCAAGACCAGATCTCCCCCAAAGAAAAAGAAGTCATTAAGCATGTCAAGAAGCTGAAGAGCTTTTACCAACACCTAATCACCTATTTATTAGTTATCTCGGGACTAGTAATTGCCAACTTAATACTCGCCCCCGGATACTTATGGTCACTCTGGGCGGCATTTGGCTGGGGTATAGGGCTCGCCTCCCATGCAATTAGCACCTTCAATTTATTTAATTTCTTTGGTGAAGATTGGGAGAGAAAGCAGATAGATAAGAGAATGGGGCGTAAATAGCAATAAATCGTGTGCGATGGAGCATCGCCAAATACAAGCATATGCTTTAGATGTTAGAGTACTTTCCCAAAGTACTCTTCTCCTAGCCCCTCACTGTCAACGCAAAAACTCCAAACACTTCCCTACTTACGAACACGAACAATTACCTGTAATCTAAACAAAAATCTATATACTCCAAGCCGTTTGACAAAAAACAGTTAATTAACAGGCTTAAATTATCGAGCTCTGGTAACAAAGTATTAACACACTTTTTATATAACAAATAATAAATATATCATTAAAATGATAACAGGAACCCCAATGTCCTTCCTCAAAGTCTCTACAGGCGCTCTATGTCTATCACTTTGGGTATCTATACCCAGCATCAGTAAAGCTGACACTTTTCACTGGCCCGATTACCAAGCAGAAGCGGCCACCAGTGAGCATCGTATTGATGAGCTTTATTACTTACAGCCCCATAACAGCTATGAGCGGCTAGAAAACGGTGAAACACTGACTGACTGGCTCGACAAAGGCTTTCGATCACTGGAAATCGATGTCGTAGATCACGGTGCCTGGCAAGGTAGCAGCCATGGACCCTATGTTGCTCATGGACAAAACGACATCGGTAATCACATGTGCAATAGCAACGGAGACGATGATCGTCTGGAGCACTGTCTGGACGATATCAAATCCTGGCTCTCCGTTAACACTATTGAAGCGCCAATAATGCTGTATATCGATATGAAAACCAATTTAGATTGGTTTAACGCCTGGTATGCAGATGAAATTTATTTGCTTGACCAGTATATCCAACAAGAGCTGGGCGACCTCCAGTACAGCTACCAGGATATGCTTGCATATTTACAACAAATTTCTTCCTCAGAAAATTACCGTACCACGCTTACAAGTACGGGATGGCCTAGCGTTGGCAACTTATTAAATAACGGCAAAAAAGTAATCGTTATTTTTACCGGAGGACAGTCAGGCAACGTCAATAATCGAATGGAATCCGCATTAGACTCCTACGAGATGAGCGCATTTTTATGTCCTGATATAGATACCGCAGATCCAGAAGAATTTACCGGCTCCATTGATTCAATAGACAGCAGTAGTTCGCAAAGAATATTTTGCGGCAATGTCCAGGCTGGCGATCATTACCAGATAACAGCCAACGCAGCCGCTGAAACCAAACAGCTGATGCACCTATGGGATAGTTCTGGCGATTTTAGCAATACCGACTATGGCTACATATTTACAGCAATCGCACATGGTGCCACTGCAATCGGGATGGATCCTGATACAGTCGCAACCACCCCCAATTATACTGGCACGGCAATTCCTTTTGTCGGAGTAAGGAGAAGTCTTCCTGGCTATTTGAGAATCCGTTCTGCCTCAAATGCTGACTTGTGCATGACCGTCTCCCAGGGCTATAGCAATGGCTCAAACCTAAATATGAATAACTGTGGCTCCAGCAATGAACAGCAGTTTGTTTATACTGCTGAAGGCCAACTCCGCCCTAAGGGTAATAATAAATACTGTGTTGACTTCAACACTGGCTCTGCTGATAACGGCGATAAAATGCACCTGTGGGATTGTGACGGCGGCAATTCGGAGAAATGGCAAATCCAGGAAAGTGGGGTCATCCAAAATCGCGATAAGAACTGGACCTACTGTATAGACGCACCGGGTAGCTCAACCGAAGAGGGTGAGCGTCTTCAGGTTTACAAGTGTGATAAGAATGACAAAAGCCAACAGTTCGTTTTAGAAGCAGTCAATGATTGGGCACAAAATAGCTTTTAAGGTTTGATTACGATTAAAAAAGGGCGCCCTATTAGGCGCCCTTTCTCAAAGAGATCACAATGTTATAGAACCTCAGCAATAATATGTGTTATTGCAGAAGTAAGCTCTGAAAGATTAATTTAACTCCCCTGCTTCACACTGTCTCCAGCCCTCGCTAAAGATACCATCATCTATGGCTACCCAGGTTTCGTAGGTGAAGGTCAACTCCGGGATTTCTTTAATATTAAATGAGAAATGGAAGCCTTCTATTTTTTCATCTGTGCGCATACAGGGAACAGAGGGTACCCATGTCTTGAAGTCCAGAGACTCTCCCTCGCTAATAACCTGTCCCTCTGCAACACCCTCGAACCATGGTGTAAGGCTAGCCAAATCGCCATTGATATGCTTCACCTGTACATTCTCAATGGTGTAATCGGCATCAACTGCAGTCAGAGACCATTGTAGGTATTCATCTTCGGTAGGGGATGTATCCCACCGTAAATCTGACGGGGTACCGTAGCTTGGAATATTTTCGTACGGCATGGGCAGCCAAAGGCTCTCTTCCCAGGAGTTGATATTACGCAGACGCACACCCTTGGCTTCGCTCATGGGCTCAACTTCTACAACAAAATCGTATTCCGGCGCATCATCAATCAAATCTGTAGCGTAGTAGCGGAATACGTAGGTGCCCGCTTTCGAAAATACGGTACCAGTTGTATTTTCACAATCTTCACTATCTGGATAGCTGGTAAATTCACCACCTTCCGGCGCGCTGATCAGCTCTTCATAAGTGAATACTTCATCACCGTCGGCATCTACCACCACAGGGCGATGCAGCAGGGACATACAGGGCAGGATTTGGTAATAATCTTCACCAGTGGATAAGCTACCCCAGTTGCGCGCCCAAACTACAGAACGGATTTCTGGTGCCGTGTTGGAAACTTTGGCAAGACCATCGTCTTCAGAGTAGGTTTTGGCATATAGACCACGATCATCACTGACGATCAGGCGAGCGGTATAGGAACCCGGTACATCGGTAACTACCTGAGCACGGCGAAGCTCCCCACTCTCCGGTTCGGTAACCGGTTCAATCACTGCATCACTCCCATCGGGCCGGTCAACCAGCTCCCAGTGGAAGGTCATTTCATCATTATTAGGGTCGCTACTGGAGGCATCAAACACCAAAGCATCGCCAACGAGCACAGACTTGGACTGAGCTTCGACACTACGGGTAGAAGGATAACCATTTACCTTGCCAATCTTGGCTTCCATAGTGGCTTCTAGGTCTATCTGGTTGGTTCCGTCAGATACGGTCATACTTACGCGATAGGTACCTACCACATCCAGCTCTTGGATTTTCTTACCCAGCGGTTTCCAAGAACCAATATCAACCAGTTCGGCAACACTACCTTCAGGTTTTTCAATTAGCTCCGCTTCAATAATTTGCAGAGCATCACCCTCAGGGTCATAGCCAACAAAATTAAATTCAGCGCGAAGCCCCAGCTCTTGCTCACCAATACTGTAGGACGGGTAGTAACCAGTCGCTTCGATTTCACCAATTGGAGCATCATTGACTTCCGCTTCGGAATCGGCTTCAACTACGATAGTAACTTCACGCTCCTCACTCTTTCTTGCGCCATCAAAAACAAACAAAATTAAATTGTAAGTATCTGCCGCAATGGGAGTAAATTTAACGGTAGAGGTTGTCTCTCCCTCTAACTCGGGAACCGGAACACCATCAGTTTCCACTGGACTATAAGCCCACTTCCAGCGGTATTGCAGAGAGTTACCTTCAGGGTCATAACTCTCGCTCGCATCCAGTACAACTTCTTCTCCAAGAGTAATCGTCTGGTCTTCTGTTACGGCAACAGGTGGAGCATCACCGGCGGAAACTGTTACCAGAACTTCCGCAGGTTCACTGGCAACTCCATTATAAGTAACAACTAATTCAAGCTTGTAGTCACCTTCGATATCCAAGTGCAATGTAGCTTGGCTAGAGTCACTGTTAGTCAGGTACGCAGCACTGTCGAGAGGCTTTTCAACCAGGGCCCATAAATATTCCAGATCTCCAGTCTCACCCGTTGGCGGAGTACTCAAGCTGCCATCAAGGCCCAGGGTCTGAGTACCCAGGATAACACTGTGCACCGGCTCAGTAATTGCCACTGGATTCGGGCTGGTTGCAGTCAACGTTATACGGGATGCTTCACTGGTTTCAGTACCGTCATCCACGATCAGGCTCACAACATAGTCGCCTGGAAGATCAGCTGTAAACTCTGTGTAGGCATCCTCAGCACTGGCCAACTCTACCAGGCTAAGCTCAGGCCACTCAATCAGCTCCCAACGATAAGTCAGGCTTGCATCTCGCGAGCTGCTACTGTCAGTACCGCTCAATTGAACAGTGACATCACCGCCAGCCAAGGAGAAAGTTGTGTCTACAGGGGACAACAAACTGATACTGGCGGTAGGTTTATTATTTGAGCCGTCGCCCGAACCACCGCCACCACAGGCGGCCAGCACGAGAGACAAACATAGCATGCCGATAAGGGCTGCTGCTCTTTTCATCTGTGGAACTCCAAATGTTTAATATTGATAAGTGAGACTGAGTCTTGCCGTACGTCCCGGTGCAGGCACCAAGCCAAGACTCAAAGCATCGATGTAATATTGATCGGTTACGTTGTCGACGGTGAAATCCACCGAAAAACTATCGTTAAATTGGAAGCTGGTATAAAAATCTAACAGTTCGTAGCTCTGCCACAGCACCGGCTCAGTAAATCCAGCTTGATCGCCGTAATAAGGAACAGGGTTTCGCTCCCCCATAAAAGTACCGCGCAGCCCGAATTCCAATTTTTCCTGGAATAAACGCAAGCCAATATGCGCACTGGCATGCCAGTTAGGTGGGACCATATTATTGAAATAACTGTTTTCTATACCCCAATCCGTGCAGTAAGTACGCACATAGCTGGCAACATCACAGACTTCAATGTGGCTGTATTTGGTAGCACTCAGCTCAACTAACCACCAGAGGGCATCGTATCCAAGGTTGAACTCAAAACCTTCAAGGTCGAGGCTATCGATATTTCGCATACGGAATAAATCGGAGATACCGCTACCTTGCTTTTCTTCATCGGCGTTGACCCCGGTGCGAGTCAAATAATCGTCAACATGGTTTTCGAAGTAAGCAACTTTCGCTCGGAGTTGATGATGAGTTTCAAATAACTGGCCGTTAAGATAATTAATCCCAACCTCATTATTTTTTGCATGCTCAGGCTTAAGGGTGATATCCAGTGCGGGGCTCGATGAGAAACCAGTGGTACCTTCAAACAGGCTCGGCATACGCAAAGCCTGCGCATGGCGGGCATAGAATTGCAAACCCTTGATCGGCTCCCATGTCAAAACCACAATAGGTGCAGTACCGGAGCGACTATTGCTGTAGTAAACGTCCTCACAGCCCCCTTCCCCATTATCTACACAAAAATCGGAATCAATGCTCAACGGGAGGGGATTATTGTCTTTTGAAGAGAAATGGGTATAACGAACTCCAGACTCCAGCGTCCACTCCGGCCACGGTTGCCATTCAATACCGGTGAACAAGCTGTACTCATCGCGCCCACCACTGCGGGAACCGGCATAAATACCTTCAGCGGTCTGGGTATCGCTATCCAAGTCTTCCCACTGTGCAGAAACACCATAATCCCAGCGCAATTCACCCATGGGGTAGAAGCGCATACTATTGGTGATATCAAGGCCAAAGCGCTGATAATCGTCATTTCGCGCAATATTATCCTCCAGCTCGATAGAGAATATATTCGGTGTGTTCAGATCAGTGACCGCATCGGTGTGCCAAAAATTGACACGCAAGTCGGCCCAATCATATTCCACCGGCTGCCAACGATAGCGTGCAGTGTAGGTTTGGTTAAGCACTTCACTATCGAGCCACTCGCGCGCCTGACCGAAATTTGAAAGAACTTGCGAGGGCATCATCTCACCAAAGATACTGTTATAGCGGATATAGCCCAGCTCAAGACTTTGGTCTTTTGGCAAATGGAGACTGCTTTTTAACAACCAGGAATCGCTAGAAAAACTAGTATTCGGAATCCGCTCCCCGGCGCGGTAAGGGATACTCTTTCCCAGTTCACTCTCCAGCTCAACCTTAGTCTCGGTATACCAAGCCATTTCTTGAGGCTCACCAATAACCACTTCCGGCGCGGGGCCATCAGTACCCGCATAGTAATTTCCCTGTTCGCGCTGGGCGTGAGCCAATACCAGATCACCCCACTCAAAACGCTGGGCGCCCGCAAAGCTCGCCGCGTAACCCTCAAAATCCAACAGGCTGGGCCTATCCATTCCATGGTCCGGCGCAAAGCTGTCCGGCATTGTATAGTCAGCGGTGCAATCACTTGCAAAACGGCAATCGGAGCGATAAACAGGGCGCGGCAAGTGGTAACCAGCGTAAGTACCAGCCTCTGGAGCCTCGCTATTGTTTCCGATACCACTGACACGAACACGGAAACCCGACAATTCGCCGGGTTTTACGACATCTTCCGCTCGTAGGGTATTTACACTGACAACGCCTCCGGTAGCGCCTGTGCCCTCGGCACCCATTACGGGGCCTTTATCAATGCGCAAGGACCCAATCAGATCTGGGTCAATATAACTGCGACTGGAAACCCCGGCATAACCGCGATAAATCGTTGTTTCCTGGCGACTGCCATCAATTAAGACAGGAACCCTACCCTGCCCTTGCATACCGCGAATATTGACATCCAGACCACCGGAATTGCGGTTTTCACTGATAAGTACACCGGGGGTGCCCTGAAAAATATCGCCAACACTGGTACCGCGAAAGCGCTCAATATTTTCCTGGGTGAGAATATTTACTGAACCGGACTCGCGAAATGCCTGGTCTTTTTCACCGCCATCACGAGTCTCAACCTGGATGCTGTCCAGCACCATCAGATCCTGCTCGCCAGCGGACTGGATCAGCCAGGCACCACTACCAACGGGAACCGCTTGCAGGTTGGTACCGCGCAACAAGCTCAACAGAGCTTCTTCTGCACGATAGCTACCAAATAGTGCTGGAACAGAAATAGTTTCCACCAGGTTCTCGTCGAAAGAGAGCGTTACCCCGGCCTGACGCGAGTAGAGGTTGAGCACATCTCCCAGATTGCCCGCGGGCAAACTGAATTCGATCAGCGCTGTATTGCCCTGCTGGGCTTGCGCAAAACTCGATACGGGAACTACGGCCAACAACAGTGCCAACAAGGTGGGCAAAATATGTTTTGGGGCGCGGGACTGCATTTAAGCGGCTTCCTATTCTCAGGTGTATAACTAGGAAGCCGAACGAAAATCAAAAACCCGTAATCTAAATGAGAATTATTTTGTTTTTTTTGCTTCGGAGGGAAAACTAGCAATCAAAAGCGTCATCAAAAATAAAAAATGACACCTTCGGATAACTTTTTTGTGGTCATCTGGCAATAAGAGCAGGAATTAAAGGTTGCCCGTTCCGAAAAAACCGTCGGCCCGGACGAACAGGGGAAGGCAGGGAGCGATGCGACTTACTATCAGCCCGGCAATTGAATCATTGCCCACCACCGCGTGGTATAGCTCAGTTCAGCTCCCGCCGAACGCGCCAATATTTTTAGGATGGTATCGATATCGTGAAGCTGGAAAACCCCGGAAACCTGGTGATCTCTTAATGCCGGATCACAGCGTAAAAAACCAACACGATAGCGAGATAACTCTTCAAGCAGCGCTCCTAACGGCATACTCCGAGCGGAAAGCACCCCGTCAATCCATCCGCTGTAATCAAACATCTTGCTGTTCAGAGCGAGTGAACCGGCGCTAGTAAGGCGATAAGCCTCACCCGCCTTAACTGCAAAGGGCTCTATATCCGCACTCGGCTGAAACTGCACCCCACCTTCCACAACCTGCAAAATCGTGTGGTCATCGCCATTGCGGACAAAAAAGCGCGAGTCACGGGAAATCAGCTGCCCCTGAGGCACCGATACCTGCATTGGCCTCGGGTCAGCGGCACTGGTCAAGTGCATTTCACCTTTAGACAGAACAAGGGAACGGATTGCTGTGCCCGACTCCCATTCAATGGCACTACCGGTGTTTAGCCAGACTTGGCTCTTATCATCCAGAGTATATTGGGCCGGCTTAGAACCAGAGGAATAATCGGCAGACATATACTTCAGCAAACCGGTGTCATATCCCACCAGGCCAACGGCAAAAGCCCCAAGGACACCACCGCCCATGGTTTTAAGAGCAGCCCTGCGATTTAAACGGCGAATTTCTGCATCGGTTTGATTGAGGGTGGAATGGGCCAAACGCGGCGCTCGGCGAGCCACCGTATCTAGAGGTGACTCCATCCGCTCAAAACGCTGCCATGCCAGTTCATGCAGAGGGTCCGCCGAACGCCATTGACTGCAAGCATCGCGCTCTGAGTCAAGCGCCTCGCCGGAACCCAGGCGAACGCGCCAGCTAACGGCTTGCAACAGTACTGCTTCAGGAATTTTTTCTCTATTTTTTTCTGGGGCGTTTGACATCAGCAAGCAAGTTCCAAGTCCATAGAAAATTATTCGTTATCGTACGCAGCGGCATAGCACTTGAGCATGGCTTTTGCGATATATTTCTCTACTGAGGAAAGGCTTAGCCCCTGCTGCTCAGCCACCTGGCGGTATGTTAAGCCGTCTAGTCTCGCCATTAGAAATACCGTTTTCTCTATCGGGCGCAGACCACTGAGCAATTGATCAATTTGCTCCAAAAGCCCCAATAGCTCCCACTTATCTTCCGGGGAGGGACATTCCGGTTCCGGCAAATTTTCCAGCAGCGCTAAATAATTTTTCTCCAGCACTTGGCGACGGGCTTGGTCGATCAGCAGGTTCCCGGCCACTTTGGTTAACCAGGCCCTCGGGCTTCGAATCCCCGCAGGCAGGCTCGGCCTATCCAGCAGACGAATAAAAGTGTCCTGAGCTAAATCCTGGGCATTATCAACACCGGAAGTTCGGCGCGCAATCCAACGGACAAGCCACTCGTGGTGCTCTTGGTAAAGCTCATCAAATCCTGGGGTTGAAGGGGTTTCCGGGGCCAAAACTCAGACCTTGCGCTGTAATCTTTTGAGGGCGGGGACTGTAAATGATATCTATTCTCATTTAAAGTAGCTGAGCTGAGAATGTTATATCAATTTGGAATAACCCGGTGAATTTTTCAAAAAATATTGATCAACGGGATGGGTTAATTTGAATTTGGTCCGTCACCCATTACAAAGCCACCGGAATAACCGGGCGGTTATTGTTTAATTTGTTTTGGAAAAATCCCGTGAGCAACCCAGCAGAATGCCAATCCGTTGAACCAACAGAGCCCACCTTTTCCGCTTGGCTGAAAGAAGGCACTAATACGACCCACGAGAGTCTAGATCAACGCATTATGTCCCTGTCACCATTTTCCAATCGCGAGCGATATGCACTGTTTGTTCGCACGCAGTCGCGATTGCATCAAGCGGTATCTGATTGGTTTCAAAGTGACGAATTAAATAATTTTTTGCCCGGCCTGAAAGAGAGAGACCGCTCTGAAGCAGTCCTCCAGGACTGTGCTGATTTCGAAATGCCCGAGAGCGATTTAAAAGCTGATCAACAAGCCGCAGCAGAAGTCACAATTACTGATTTCCACTCTGCACTGGGCTGGCTCTACGTAGTTGAAGGCTCCAACTTAGGAGCGGCATTCCTTCTCAAGTACGCGCGCAAACATCTGGATTTATCAGAAGAGTTCGGCGCACGCCACTTGGCAGGACATGAAGACGGTCGCGGGTTACACTGGCGCCAATTCAAAACTGCGTTAGATGCTCTTGAACTCAACCAAGAGCAAAAAGAAGTAGCCCTCAATGGGGCCAAACAAGCCTTTGCTTTTGCACGACAAAATGTCGAACAATTATTAGCGCCCGCTACACCCTAATTTATTTTTCACCTGAAGCCAGGAGTCGGTAATGAAAATCTGGACTGTAATTTTATTGTGCCTGCTAGGCAGCACATTGGGCCCATTGCCGGCTTTAGCGCAGGAAAATAATTCCAACTCAAGCGAACAAAGCAATACAGAAATAGTTCTCGAGGGAGATGTGGAAACCTCCGTGGGGTTGCAAGAAAATCAAGACAACTCTACCTCGACTGCAACCTCCAACATTGGAGATACCGCTTTCAGCGCACACGATTTATCTCCCATGGGAATGTATCACGCCGCGGATATCGTCGTTAAAAGCGTAATGATCGGCCTACTGTTGGCCTCGGTTTTAACCTGGGCGATTTGGCTTTTTAAAACCTTGCAGCTGGTAATAACACGTCGCAAGGCCAAACAATTATTGGCAACCCTGATCCAAAGCAAGACGTTCGCCAATGCCGAATCAAAGCTTTCAGGCCAAACCGGCGGTGCCCTGTTATTGGTAGAAGCGAGTCGCCACGAACTCGACTTATCTTCAGGTGGCCCAGTGTCAGATGACGGCTTAAAAGAACGTGTTCTGGCTCGCCTGGAAAGAGTCCAAGCTTCTCTCGCTACCGACATGAACCGTGGCACCGGAATTCTGGCAACCATCGGTTCCGTCGCCCCCTTTGTCGGTTTATTTGGAACTGTTTGGGGCATCATGAACAGTTTCATCGGTATCGCAAAAACCCAAACCACAAACCTGGCCGTAGTGGCTCCAGGTATTGCCGAAGCCCTGCTGGCAACTGCGATCGGCCTGGTTGCTGCAATTCCGGCGGTAGTGATCTACAACTACTTTTCCCGGGCTATCGGCAATTATCGTGCGGTATTGGCCGATAATGTCACCGCCTTAATGGTACTGATTAGTCGGGACCTGGATCGCCATCATCCAAATGCGCGCCCGCTCGCCGAACTGGTTAGCGCGAACAAAAAGCGCGCAGTACCGCAGGTTCAGGGCGTCAACTAATGGCATTCAATCTCAACAGCAGCAATAGCGAAGAACTGCCAGAACAGCACGATATCAATGTCACACCTTTTATCGATGTAATGCTGGTATTGCTAATTATTTTTATGGTTGCGGCTCCGTTGGCCACTGTAAGCGTGCCCGTCAATCTACCCTCGGCGACAGCTCCACAACAACCCCAGGCAGAAGATCCGAAATATCTCACCCTGCAAAAGGACCTCACCCTGACTCTCGGTGAGGACAAAGTTATTGTGCGGGAGAACTTAGCTGCTGAACTCCGGGCAAATGAAATTGGCACAGAACAGCAAATCCTGCTGCGTGCCGACAGCAAAGTGGAATATGGGGATTTGATGGACCTGATGAACCGCCTTGCCAGTGCCGGATACCAGAAAATCGCTCTGGTAGGTCTGGATAAACCGGCGACCGTAAACCAATGAGCCTCTTGGCCGGCCCGAAGGTAAAATCTGCGAAGCGTCCGCGATTTTTTCTATCGCTCTGCGCCTTTTGCTGTGCCCTAGCCCTTCACGGACTTATTGCCGTCTATTTTTTATGGCAACCCAAATCCGAACTGGCACTTCCGCCTGCTGCAGCACCACAGGTATTTGAAGTCAGTATGGTAGCCGCTCCAGTGGCACCACCCACGTCGCTACCGGTAGGTCCTCAACAACAGGAATCCTCTCCCGCAAACCAGCAGAGCAACGAGCCACAAAAAACCTCTGCGCAGTCAGAGCCTGTTATTTTGCCAGAAGCCCCCTCGGAAATTGCCATTGAGAAGCCCGAAGAGGAGCCCCCCACGGAGGAAAAGGAAGAGACCCCTGAGCCAGTGGAAGAGAAGGAAATCGCACAGCAACAAGACTCCAGTGGAGAGGCTACTGGAGAAACTGTTGTTGAAGAAACATCAGCCCCTCTCGCGGCAGATGTAGCAGAAGCAGAGCAAGCTGCGGCACCGGAAGTGGGCGCCTTGAACCAGAGGGAATCACAAGCCAGATTAACCTGGCAGAACCAATTACAGGCTCACCTTGAGCGAAGAAAACGCTACCCCCGTAGCGCCCAAATACGGCGTCAACAAGGTATTCCCTGGGTACAATTCACGATGGACAGAAAAGGCAAAGTACTAAAGGTTGAGCTGCACCGAGCCAGTGGCATATCGTCTCTCGACCGAGAAGTCGTGGCCTTGGTGCGCAGGGCAGAACCACTGCCTAGACCACCAGAAGAGGTACCCGGTGATCCTCTGACAATGGCCGTTCCGATCGAATTTTTTATTCGTTAACCAAAATAAATTGCTTTCTCAGAACTGGGAGGCCTGGCTTCACATAAACCAGAAAGTCACCTCCCTGGACAGAGGAAATCATCCACATAATCCGTTACCCTGCACTAGCGACCTATCGGCCTGCTGACTCTATTGACTAGGTGCTGGGCAAACTGCTTATGAGCAAGCAGACCAAGCGGACAAATATTGTTACTTTTGATGCACAACTACTGCAATAAGCTAGAAGGTAGAGGTACCGAATGAAAGAATCCACTGAAGACAGCGTAATGTCCTACACCCCGCCGCTGGCAAAGGGCTGGATGCGCTGGCTGTGGGGCGCCGCTGCTTGCTTTTTTATCGCCCTTGGCATTATCGGAGCCATTCTTCCCGGCCTGCCGTCGGCTGTATTTATTGTCCTCGGTGCCTGGGCCGCATCACGCAGCTCCCAGCGCCTGCACCAATGGATCGAGGAACACCATCTATTTGGGCATCTATTGCGGACTTGGCGCAGTGGTTATGTAAGCCGCAGAACCAAGTTACTGGCCAGCCTGACAATGGCTATATCCCTAGCTTTTGCCATCCTTCATATAAGTAATATTTACCTTCTTTGCTTTACCATTGGCGGCATCAGCTGCGGCGCCTACTGGATTTGGTCCCGGCCGGAACCCAGGGAGTAGACAACGCTACTTTCTACCCCTATTTGGCAGCAGACACCCGTAGATTTTAGCGCTATAGTCCCCCAACAAGGATTTGTCTGGGGGACAGGATGTACAACGTAGTACTTTTTTTTCACCTTCTAGGTGCAACAATTTGGACCGGTGGGCATCTGATACTTGCCTGCACAATACTACCCAAAGTTTTACGGGATAAGGATGTAGCTTTTCTTTCCCGGTTTGAAAACAGCTACGAAAAGATTGGCATCCCCGCCCTGCTCATTCAAATACTCTCCGGGCTATATCTCTCATATACCCTACTGCCTGACTTATCCCAGTGGTTCAACTTCTCCAATCCAATTTCTCGCCTGGTATCCTTCAAACTGATTCTTTTGGCATGCACTTTCTTACTGGCAATTGACGCAAGGCTGCGAATCATTCCAAATCTTTCTGAAAAAAATCTCACTGCACTGGCATACCATATTATCCCAGTTACAGTACTGTCCGTTCTCTTTGCTTTTGTTGGAATTTCATTTCGAACGGGATGGTTGTTTTAGATTGCGCCCCAGCGCACATACTGCTGAATCAGAAGGAAAAGCCAAAAACGTCCCCACTGACTTGCTTGATCGATATACTAAGCAAAAATGAGATATGACAGGAGTTCGGGGTTTGTCTATAGCTGAATACTATGAAGTGATTTTCGATACGCTGGAAAAAAACGAACCCATCCAAGACGGCCTTGAAAACCTTTCTTTTTGGGCCGATGGCCGAACCCCCAATTTGGCATGGCTAAAGCTGCCCACTATGCTAGGAACGGATGAACTTGACCTAGCCCAAACATGGTTCGATACAGAACTGGTAGCTGCTGGGGACTCGCTTCCTCCTTCAGTCCTATATTTCGAGCTGCGTGAATTCAGAGATAGTATCGGCCGGGAATTCCCGGATATCAGCTTAACTCTACTTCCTCGACTATTTAAAAGCAGAGAGGATTGGGTATATTCAAAATCTGATTTGGGCTCGAGATATTTGAGAAATATTGCAGCCTTGTGTAAAGGAGCTAACAAGCCGAAACACCTAAATAGAGACGGATACATTGGTTTCAGCTTATGCTATACATCCCTCTTAGCGCGAGAACTCTGCAAAAACGAACAACTTCTCCAATACAGTGACGAAGCACCTATTAAGATTGTTGTTGGATTTTCTTCTGGAGACCTTCTTGAGATTATGCGCATATCCAACTGCTTGATTTATTACGAACGTCGCTTTGCGCAGCTAGAGAGCCTGTAAATAGTTCGCTATATTTCTGTAGACTTTGAAGACCCGCCCCATGGAGCACTGATGGTATGAGCATCCTGGCTTCCCTCAGCCGTTAGATAGTTTGTATACCAAAAAACAAACTGGCACAAACAAACCAACTATCACAATAATTTTATACTGCCCCAAAATAGCATCTATTACTCAAGGAAAAAACTAATGGAACTAGCAATTTATCAAGTAGATGCCTTTGCCTCCGAGGTATTTGAAGGTAATCCCGCTGCTGTATGCCCTCTTGATAACTGGCTTGCGGATGATACGCTGCAAAAGATAGCTGAGGAAAACAATCTCTCTGAAACCGCATTCTTTGTTAAAAATGAAGATTCCTTTTCTCTGAGATGGTTTACTCCTGAGGCAGAAGTAGATTTATGTGGCCACGCCACACTCGCAGCTGCCCACGTTCTATTTACTCATTTAAGATACTCAGGCCAAACCATCCAGTTTGATACAAAAAGCGGCCCACTGTTAGTCCAGAGATCGGGAGTTGTCTATAGCATGGACTTTCCGGCTAGCATTCCGGTATCCACAGAAGCACCTGGTGCTCTTATTGATGGCCTCGGCATCACTCCGCAAGAAGTTCTGTGTGCATATGATTATATAGCTGTGTTGGGTAGCGAAACCGATCTAAAATCTGTAAATCCAAATTTTATAAAACTCTCCCAGCTGGATAAACGAGGAGTTGTCATTACCGCTCCTGGGGCAAGTAACGATATTGATTTCGTTAGCCGATGCTTCTATCCAAAATTAAGGGTAAACGAAGACCCTGTGACAGGGTCAGCGCACTGTCAACTGGCACCATATTGGAGCCAACAATTTAAAAAGGATGTACTTTTAGCTAAGCAACTCTCCAAGCGGACTGGACTAATTCACTGCGAACTGCATAGTAACAGAGTCTCTCTCAAGGGAGGCGCTATAGATTATCTTCACGGTAGTATTAAGATTTAATGGCTTGGAGAGTTAAATTTATATAAGGAGCCTCTAAATAAATCCGTGATGCTTCTGGCTCACAGAGATATTACGGAATTGTTCAGAAGCTCCATAAGTCATCTTGCTACATATTCTCATTGAAAGCTCTTTGGCTTTGCTTAGTGGTAACCTTCCCCCCCAAAAAGCTACTATCCGAACCTCCAGTTACAACCTGACTCAACTCCCTAGCTTTTTACTTATCTCAAAGTGAGAACTTAGAGCCTATAGATGTCTTCCCGACCCAGAATATGAATTCAGGGCAATAGTTAAAGATTGTGCGCCCCTTGTAGTACATCAGTGAATCACCTAACCTTCAAACACGCCCACCATTGACCGCAATTTGCACAGATAGCCTATTGTTTGGACAAAGTCATATAGCTGTCAGACAGGTGTCGCAAGAATATCGTAACCAATAAGGACTGCCCCCCTGAAAATGGAGCTCAATTTTCAGAGGACAGAAGTATGGAAGTGAAAGTTAACTCAAAGAAAATTATTAAACTGAGAACAACTAGGGCTTGGAGTCAACAACAACTAGCCGATGTTGCATCATTAAGCCTTAGAACCATTCAACGGATAGAAAAAAGTGGAAATGCCTCTCAAGATTCAATAAAAGCAATATCTTCAGCATTTTCACTGAAGCCCATAGATATAATCCTTCAGGAAAACCCAAAAATATCAATAGCCAAGCAGGGTAGAAAATAACTCACCGCAATATTGGCCCTGGGTACGACTTTACTCTTGTATACCTCCTTATCGTCAGCTTCTCCAATAATGCTTAAGGTAGATGCCAGCACCAGAAACGAGAACCTGACCTCCGTCCGCCTCCTCAATAACGAAGGAGATGAAAGCGAAATCCAAATCGAAAACACACTTAGGTTCGAGGTGTCTGCCGAACAAGTTTCTGAAAACCAAATTCGATTGCAGACAAAAATATATGAATTTGGGGCTTCTAGTGGTTATAAGCAGATAGCAAGTCCCATTCTGGTGACAGGGTTCAACCAAGCTGCAGAGGTAGAGTTTAAAACTTCAAACGGAACTCCGTTTAAAATCCAAATTACCCCTGAAATTTAGCCAGCCCAGCAAGGCTGGCACCCCTGCCAACGCCACCAAAAATATCTCTTGGGCCTACCTTTTTGTGGGTGGGACTGAGAGGTATGCGGTGAGTGATATAAATCCTAGCAAAAACTGCCTGCAGCTCCACCCTGTGAAAACAGCCTTCCTGAAGACACCCAATAGTCATTGCAAATAAGTGCACACTTACATTTAGGATAGAATTTTGAAAGCGCAAGAATGCGAGGCTCAGACATTAACCCAAATGCCAACATAAACAATTCTTTACATAGGAATACATCGCATATTGCAACAATATTTTAAGCCGTAAATCATTATCGGATTAAAAAACAGGAAACGACGATCATCACGACCAAAAGGTGCTACAAGTCACACTTTTAGCATGCAATCCGTGCTAAATTCAGCGCATTCAAGTCGAGGTCAGCTTGATTGATTGCCAGACCGAAAACGCTGGTAAGCTCGCTGTAGGTAGTATTCCAATCATATATTGTTTTGTGCCAATAGGCTCGATACCCATCAGCAGACAATTAGAAGTATGCCCTCCACAAAAGGAAGTAAATATTTACTTACAGGTCGAGCCTGAAGTAAATAGCGAGAATATAGCGATATCAACAGCAATCGCAAAAATCGATCGTAGCTTAAGGTCAGAAGAGCCTCTTCTTCACCTTGATGCAAGCACGAGAAAACGGGCATTGCAACTCTACGAGAGAGACGAAAACTGTAAAAGGACAAAGGAAGTCGTTCTTAAGGTATGTGCACAATAGGGAAAAGGCAGAGACAGGGATATTTTAGGTGACCAAAAGCACTGATAGTCTAATTTTCTTTTTTAGCAAAACACTCACAGCAAAGAAAAAAATTTGACATAAATGTAGGGCCGTTTGTTTTGATAGGTTTTACTCAGTATCAAAATAATCCGTACCCGCCATTAAAAGTGCCTTATCACTTTTGAAAATTTTGATTTTCCGATTTAACAAAACCCAACTTATCGACAACCTTGTAACCACGGTTATCGGTGCAATCGACGCAACAGCTGACTTTTCTAAACAGAGAGACTTATTTCTATGAGCACTGACAAAAGCAATGACTCCACACCATTTTTAGCGGGCATGAGCGCTGTTGAGCAGCAATCATCTCTTTCGGGCTCAGGCTCCAAGTCAGTGCTGGGTGAAGGTATTAACTTTCGTGGCGAGCTGATCGGCACCGAAGATCTGCACGTGGAAGGTACTGTTGATGGTACTGTGATTATGGTTGGCCACAATCTTTCTGTTGGCACTGGCGGTGCAGTTACTGCCAATATCCACGCAAAAAATATTGTTGTAGAAGGCACCTTGGATGGCGATGCTCTTGCCGATGAGTTGATCGAAATCCGCAACACCGCACAAGTTAATGGCAATCTGATTGCACCGAGAATCAAGCTGGACGACGGCGGTAAATTCCGTGGCTCCATGGATATGGTTGATACCGATTCCGAAATGAAAGAGCGCCACAAGGAGTTCTCTGATCGCCTGGTACACCCAGACCTGCCCGCAGTAGAAGAGAAGCCCGCAGCCCGTACTCGCGGCAGCTCTACCTACTCCTCCAGCACCACAAGCACGAGCGATTCCTCTCGCCTGTCCGACACCAGCGACTACCTCTTCGGCACTAAAGAGACCGAAGAAGAAGCTGAGGAAAGCTAGGAAACCTTCTTAGTTAATCCTCAATATGGGCCCCGGCTAATGCCGGGGCTTTAGTTTTGGTGTGGGAAATATGTTGCAGCATCATTCATTTGGTATTGCTGCTTTGGTGGATGAAGTCATTCAACCAGGTAGTAAAGTTTTAGATTTGGGATGCCTTTCGTTTGGCACCACACAGCCTTTATTGGAGCGCTCCTGCCAGACATTTATCGAAGATTTACGCAGTCTGCTATTGGATACTTCTGCCCTCGATAAAGAAGTCAGGGCCGTTAAGCTTTCTGAATATCTCACCAAAAAGCCCCAACGAATCAAGCTTGATGTGGTGCTCTGCTGGGATCTATTCAACTTTATGGAGCCTGAGCTTATTACCAAGCTCATTGAGGAAATCCGACCCCACTTAAAGCCGCGTACCATTTTCCATACAATGCTGTACACCGGCACTATGCCCAAGGGGCCCGCGGATTTTAAGCGCCTTTCTGGCTTTACCTTCAATACAGAACCGCTCCACCTGGAAGAACCACTGCCCACCTATAGGTACTCATCCCTGAATTTAATGAAGACTATGGGTAACTTCTCCCTGCGCTCTTCCCTGCTACAAAGAGAGGGGATGCGTAAAGACCTTATCGAATTAATGTTTGAGTATGGCAATGTAAAATCGCCAACTTCAGTGATGGCCAGTGGATCATCAGCAGCGGTATCCGCTTTCCAAAAAAACCGCCTTACTAATATTTCGCTAACCGCTCTCGACACCGCCCTGACTCACGTCAAGCGCTCACCGGTCAGCAAAGTTCTGGATATTGGGCAAAAGGCTGGGAGAAATATGGAACACCTCCAAAGGGAGGTGGGCGAACTGTTTATTTCTGATTTTTACTCATCGCTCGCTTGGCAAATCAGCAGAAAAGTGCCATTTGAAGAAGCCGTTCAGGCCGCGTTGCGACAGGCAACCCTGCCAAAGGATCTCAATTGCATCCTCCTCTGGGATCTTCTCAACTTCTTTTCCACCGAGCAAATACAATCGATTACTAAGGCCCTGTATCAATATCTCAGTGATGGAGGCGTGATGCACTTTTTGCTATTCAAGCAAAACAAGCTTCCCGTTAACTGTGGTGTATTTGAAATTCAAAAGTCGGGCCAGGTTGGAACCTATGTTCACGCTTCGGGTAACAAGCAGCCCCAGCTCCGCACTATCACCGATGTTGTGAAATCTCTACCAGAGATGAAAGTACTCAGCCAGGGAACCGGGCGAATACCCAACGGACCTTTTTATCACGAAATAACAATGCAAAAAGTTGTAAAGGATAAATAATGACCCAGTTTTTCTATCACTGGTTAACCAAGTTATCTGCGGAACAGGTTACCGACACCTTTCTTATGGTCATGCTTGCCATTGGTGCTATAGCCATAATCCTCTACCCTTTAGGCAAGTTTCCCCGCTTTGTAAAGGAAACGCCGTCACTACTGACTGCCCTCGGTATTTTAGGTACTTTTATCGGTATCATTATCGGTATCTATGGATTTGATCTAAACGATATTGACACCTCAATTTCAGAACTGATGCAAGGTCTGGAAACCGCCTTTATGACCAGTATCTTGGGGCTCTTCCTGTCCCTGATATTGCGAACTATTTTTCAAATATTCACTAAAGAACAAGCCCCTAAAGCGACAGCAGATGACATATTGCAGGCTATTAATGGTCAGCGCGAAGATCTGGCAAAATTCCAGCGACAGATTAGTGATGAAGTCCTACAGTCACTCACTGCGGTTGTAGAAAAGTTTAATAGCGGCCTGAATGCCCAGATGGGTGAGAACCTACAGCAGTTTACCCAGCAATTGGAGGCCGTATCCCCTGCTCTGCAAGCCCTAATAGATCAGCATCAGCAGCACGCAGAACTCGCAACTATTTACCGCGACCAAACTGCAACTCTTCTCAATGAAATTAATGGTGCTCAGGAAAACCTTCTAATGTTACACCAGCGTATTACTGAGCTGCCAGAAATTTTCAACGTGATTCCCACCCTGGTAGAGCAGCAGCGCAATCACGCAGAGCAGATATCAATCATGCTGAATGAGCAACAAGCTTCTATTGAAGTTCTACAGCAATCGATCCCCGATATTGCGCCCAAGTTTGAAGCGCTCACCCGAGGAATTGACCAAGCTCAACAGCAACTTGGGGCCCAGGTTTCCAACCTGATCTCCCTGAGTAGGACCCAGGCGGAAGTATTCGACCAAAGAACCAGTAAGGTCGTAGCCCTGGCCGATGTGGTTACCAGTATGGACCCCAACCACTTCTCTAAAGCAATTCACGAGCAGGCTACCAGTCACCGGGAATCCATGGCCGAGCTAGCTCAGCTGATCGCCAAAACTCACAACCAGATGATTACCGAATTGTCACAAGTGATTACTCGCGATCTTAGTAATGCCGATGTCAGTATCAAGCGTCAATATGAACTTCTGGATGAACGTCTGCGCGATGAAGTAGAGAGTGTTATGGCAGCGATGGGCGATGCCCTTGGCACTTTAAGCGGTGAATTCTCCAGAGACTTCCGTCAGCTCATCCAGCAAATGAAGAGAATCGATGCGCAAGCTCAGAGAGTCACTGGAGAGGCGCATGTTTGAAAGCACGCAAGCCAGTAGTGAGTCCAGCGATAGTCAATGGATTAGCCTATCGGACATGATGGCTGGCCTGATGATGGTATTTCTCTGTATTGCCGTCTTTGTAATGCGTTCCCTTATCGACGAACGCGCCAAGATCCGCGAACTCGCAGAGTCTTACCGGGACACCCAGTTGGCCATCTATCAAACTCTGCAACAGGAATTTGCCCACGACTTAACTCGTTGGGGAGCGTCTCTGGATAAGCAAACCCTGGCCATCTCCTTTAATAACAGTGATGCCTTATTTAAAACCGGTGATTTTACCCTGAGCGACAATGCCCGCGAGATTATGTCCTCCTTTGTACCTCGCTACATCGAAGCGCTCACGCCCTATATGGATTCCATTGCCGCAATCCAAATCGAAGGGCACACAAGTTCTGAATGGGGAGATCAATCCGCACCGGAAGCTGGTTATTTCCACAACCTGCGACTTTCCCAACAGCGCTCCCGAGCCGTAATGCAATATGCCCATTCATTACTGCCTTCGCAGCAAGCCGTCCTGGTACGGGCCAAGGTAGCAGCTGTCGGTTACTCCTCAGCTCGCCCAGTCTTGGATAAAAATGGGGTAGAAGATCCAGATCGTTCTCGCCGGGTAGCATTCAGGGTAGTTAGAGACTCTGAGAGCCATATCCTGCAAATCCTTGAGGAAGCTCTGTGAACCTCACAAAATTTCAACCCATTCAAAACCGTCAGGCTATCACAGCATTCCCAAGCGCCACACGAGCACTATCAGTACCTTATGTCATTAACGATGGTGATTCATTCTCAGCCGGCAAACGTCCGTTAGCACAGCGCTTGTCTGAAATGCCTGATCGAAACAGCTTAGCCAAAGCCATCCGTACTGGAATGCAACTCGATTCAAGTGATCTGGACAGCGTACCTGTGGCTTGGCGCTACCGGGGTATACCGGTTTTTTTATTTGGCCTGGAACAAAACCCGGACTCTTTTGGTCAAGTTCATATTTACCCCAAGTGCCCAATAGTGAATAACTATAAGGGTCCGGTTTGGATAAGCAGTGACTATAGCGAAGCGCGAAAGGCATTTCCCCAGGATCAACTAAAGCCATGCCCTCACTGCTTACGACACCTTTACAGCCACAATATTCCCGATGTTGTACACAAAGACCGTTTCGGCAATGTAACCAATATCGACTGGCTGACCTATACCCGATACTTTGCCAGCAATATTTTTAAAAGACACTCTCTCATCTGGAAAAATGGCGAACGCCCCCAAAAAGTTAGTTCTGTATTCACCCCTGAAAACCCGAAATATAACTGCTCTATCTGCCAATGCGATATCAAAGCCGGTGGATGGGCACTCAACCAAGAGCTTGCAGAAAGTAGCGGTCTCCCCAAAGAGATTTGCCTACTCTGTGCAGAGAGAAGGGCCCGTGCCGTTATACTCGCACCACCCCAAGCCTCACTAAGAGCCGCTACATTGCGCTACGAATCCCTGGCAAAGCAACTGGGTAGTGATCCTCAGGCCTCATGGATGATCGCAGAACAGGTAGTCCCCGCATCCTGGCTACCATTAATACAGAGACTCAAATCCCTAATGGGGCCACCCAAAGTCTTCCAAGTAATCGCGCCCAGGGTATTGGCCGTACTATGCTGGCCAAACCTCGGCCGCGCCATCCTTGCCGATGGCACCAAAGAGGCAAAGATACCAGCCAGTTACTCAGTTTGGAGAAAGGCTCAGATTGAGCGGGAATTAGGACTTTGCAACTAGATATATTAATGTGCTGCCTCCGGGCAGCTTATTTTTGTTACTTATCGGCCAAACTGGCAACTCTATTTCATCTTGTAGCTCTCTACATCACTAGATCAACCCAGATTAAAATCTATTCTCTTCTACCCCACCGAGAGTTAGCACCTCCTCAATTTATAGATCCAACAAAGCCATTTCAAGAACTTCAAGACTTTTGACCAAAAATGTGGTTACAAATAAGTCACAAAAAAATTAAACTTTTAAGCTCGGAATGCCGTAAGGGGATGCAGTATTAGATAATGTGATCACACTACCCCTTCATTCTTTACACATGTAGAAGATTTTCTACTGTAGATTACTTTTTTTTACAAAAGCTATCCCTATAGAAAATAACCAATAGAAAACCAGAAAAAATACAATTAGCCCAAAATATCTATCACAGGAGAACCGACTTAAAAGACCAAAAAATCTATCCTAGAAATCATACTCGATACGACCATCTCCAAGATTGCCAATATTAATAAAAACTACACTACAGGACATTAAAAGGGAACCTACCTCACAAAGGACACAAACCCCTGGGCAATAAACACCCCCGAAAGAAATAACTCACAAACTAAGACAAAATTTGGAAAGGTGTTGCATTTATTTCTTGAACCTAACTTTCATGAAGAGTAACTTGATTAGCAATACATGCATTACAAAAACTGAAATATGATAACTCCTGCTTTTGCAGTTGTGTCCAAGCCAAATAAAAAGGTTCTACTCGACGAGAAATACACCGAGCACATTCGACGCTAAACCAGTCGTTCTATAGCAAGATGGAGATATAAAATGCCAGTAAACAATATAACCCTGCAAGACGCAAAGGCTCGTGTTCGCGCCACATTGCAAGCCGGAGGGCTAGTGATTGTCCAAGAGCCGCACAATGATGTACCTCACGGTTTCTCCTTTGCAGCTGAAGCGATAGCTGATAATAGCGATCAGCCTCACTCATTGTTCGTCGAAGCACCGCATGAAATAAAAGCTGCAGGAACTCTCTCCGCTTACCCCAATAGGATAAAAGACTATTTCGCGGGTGGCGTAACTGATACTGAAACATCAGCGCTATTAATCAATATAGCTTCTCGGAAAAGTTGGGATATAGCCTGTGTGGATTCATGGAGAGGAAATGGAGAGTGGAAATCTTCAGAAAAACGTCAAAAGGGAATAGCAAGAAGAATTATTCACCACTTTAATATAGGCGGACGTCCAGGCGGAATAATCCCTATAGGTTCTGCGCATGTCACAGGGTTAAGAATGGGAAGAAACATGATTGGAGGCCGACGTGTTGCTCGTACTATAAGCACTCTTTCAAACCAAATCCCCGATGATCAAGCCATTAACTATCAGGGTTACTGGGGATTGGGAAGGTATATTGCCGGACGGAACTTACAAATGTATAAATTCACAGCTACCGGAGATTATTCCCATATCAGTGCACCGAATGTTTCTCGAGACCTCCACATTCAGTTTGTTCCTCGCGACAGAATCTTTCGAGCTCGAAATCTTGCCATCTAGAACCCCCAAAAGCTCTTGCTTTTGTAATGCTTAACAAGCATCTGATCCCAGATGATAAACTCAGCCATGATCCAAATTTTCATTTTCCGTCAGCAATCACCACCTACACGAATTGCTGACGGGCCTCTCTCACAATGACACCATTTCTAATAGATTATAAGTATAACCTTCCTAGGTCGCATACATTAAAGAATCAACTTCCAAAAGAAAGATTATCGAAAAAATACTGTTAGCATATATTCCAGTCAACACCCTAAAGTAAGGAAAGATCATTACTAAGGGATATCAAAGTCGACTTGAAATTAAACAAAGGATGTTCAGATCAATACGATTATCAGGTAGCTGTTATAACCTATAATTCTTCGAGCAGAAAGACCTCAAAAAACACCCTTCTCTAGCACTTACCTGAAAATAATTACGAACAATATTTAAAACAATCATTTGGCAACAATGTACCAAAACCCTTCATTGCATCGAAGCCTCAGAGTATACCAATCGACATAAAATCTCTGTATAAACACAGATCCAGCACTTGCCTTTAAAATTCATTCGGGCTTATTAAAATGCATATAGGATATAATAAAACTTTACCAAGGATTCTCCTGGCAGTCACGCTTCTAACGTCACCCTTTATCGCACATGCCGACGATTCGTTACAAGAGTTTCTCGAACAAATACTTACTAATGCCCGAGATAGCAACAACCTTCCAGCAGTCGGTGTACTAGTTCAAATCGATGGCGACATCGCTGCCATGGCGGTAGACGGAGTTCGCGCACAGGGCCATAATGAAATAGTAACTATCAATGACCGCTGGCACATAGGTTCTAACACCAAAGCGATTACAGCAACAATGGTAGCGCGCTTAGTCGAGCAGGGCATATTACAATTTGAGGATACACTAGCTGACTCATTTCCCTCTTTTGCAAAAGATATAGACCCCGCTTACCGTAATATTACGATCACACAATTGCTCAGTCACACTGCCGGCCTACCCCCTTTATCCAGCTGGTATGAGCTTCCTACATTAATGAAAGTAATCGAGCCGGAACACAGTATTCGAGCGCAACGCATGGCAGTCGCACGCCATTACCTCACTGTACCTCCCAGCTCCGAGGCTGGCTCAGCTGAATATTCCAATCTCGGCTTTATCATTGCTGGGGCTATCGCCGAAGCTCGAACAGACAAGACCTGGGAAGATCTCATCAAGGAGCAGATCTTTGCTCCACTTGGTATCAAGAATGCGGGTTTTGCAGCTCCCGGCTCTTCGACCACATTAGATCAACCACGTGGCCATAAAAAATCCTGGCTGGGCAAGCTCACCCCGCTAGATCCTGCCGACAAAAATAGTGATAACCCACAAGTAATGGGTCCCGCAGGAACTATCAATATATCACTCCAGGATTGGACTCTTTTTTTAGAAGATCAACTCAATGGCGTACATGGTCGCGGTAAATTGCTAAAGACTGAAACCTATCGTAAGTTACATTCACCGGTGACAGGCAATTACGCTCTCGGGTGGGGCGCAGTGTACGACTCTGAGTTATCACTTCTTGCGCATACTGGCAGTAATGGATATTGGTTTACTGATGTGCGCATCATGCCCAAGCATGACATAATTTTTCTAATTGCTATAAATGCAGGGCACAAGACTGCGGAAAAGTCGATGAAAGATATCCGCAAGCACCTTACAAAACGTTTGAAACCATTTAAGTGATCCATTGGAGCAAGCGGGCTTGATTATTCAGGTCCGCAGCAGTTTCTCACTCTCTCCTCCTATAGACGTCCATATTTTGTGAAAAATAGCAGCCGCATTAAAGAAAGTCGCCCACCTTTAAATATATTAAAATAAACAATTCTGAAAATTAATTTTAAAAACCACACCTCAGATCCTTAAACAGAATAAGCCAGCATAATTATCAACCCATACGGACACATAGTAAGATCCTATTAACAACTAGTGGACCAGCTTAAATTTAGCAAACACCGAAATTCGATTCAAAAAGGATTTAACACCAAAATATAGAGATACCTCCTTGTAAACAATGGTGTGATTGGCCATTATTGAACTACCGCTGAGTAATAAGGCACAAGTAAGTAGCGGCCTGTGAATTGACTCTCTATATTCTGACTAGAATAGAAAAACCATCGAAACCAGACAAAAATACTAACATTACTGACGAAAACAGCTATTAAAAAGCTCTACCCTAGGCAATCAATATTGCGCCTAGTATAACCTACAAAAATAGATAATACTCATGAAAAAGCTGATTTTCTTTCTACTATTTTCTAGCTATGCAAATGGAACATCTATAGAGCCTGCAACACTAGAACAGCTTCTAGAAAGCACCGATCACGTTCTGCAGGTTCTGGTTCAAAAGGTAGACATGGCCACCTCAAGCGGAGAAATCACCTTCAACCCAGATGAGAGAACCAGTCCTTTCGCAGGAAATAAGATTAGACTCCATGTTAAATTGATGCCAAATGGTGTAATTAAAAGCAACCTTGATCATGCCCCCCGGATTTTTACGTAGAACTTTGGGAAATGTGGCACTATCAACTCGGCAATATTCAAGAGTCATCATTAGGCGAAGAATTTATCTTTCTGCTGAGAGGTCCAAACTTAAACAAGGTATACCTTCAGTATTTTATGAGAAAAACAGATGAAAAACCTAATATTATTGAACTACTGAAAAAGCTATCTGACTAATTAATGCTACCTCTAAATTCACCCTTAAATTTTCAGTCAGCATGAAAGTCTCGGTATAATATTTAAACACTAGATTCTGTATACTCTATTCTAAATATCGCGAAGGGAGGTAACATATAGCTTCTCGGATACTCTTGAATACCCTGCCACTTTCTTCAGCAACACCAAAAAGGAGTACATGTTTTGAAATTAATCACAGGCACTGATTCCACCTGGTCCTTAAGAGTCTGGATATGCGCCCAAATCGCAGGCCTTGACATTGAGATCAAAGCCATAGACCTCTCCAGCCCTAACTACAAAAACGAGGTACTTAAATATTCCCAAGCTGGACTTGTACCTGTATTGTTGCTTGAAGATACTTACATTCATGATTCACTGGCAATCGCTGAGTATTTTAATGAGCTCTCCAAAGGCATCTTGTACCCTTCATCAAATATTGAGCGAGCACAATCAAGAAGCCTATGTGCTGAACTTCACTCCGGTTTCATCGCCTTAAGAAGCAACTGCCCTTTCACTTTAGATAAAAGCAACTCCTCCCCGGATATGAACCCTGGAATTCAGGCTGAGTTAAAAAGGATTGAAGATATTTTCTCGAAAGCAAAACTGCCCTTCATGTTCGGCTCTGCTGGGGCTGTAGACGCATTTTACGCAATACTTGCTTATAGACTATATGTTTATAATATCTCATTAAGCGAGAGAGCTACCAAATACCAGCAAAGTCTGTTGGAATGGCCAATCTTGCAGCAAGCAATTGACCTGGCTGCAGAGTGGAGAAACCCTAATTAAAGCTGTCACCAAATGTCGCTTTAGAACTTTCTTATCAACTCATCGATTACAAGGTTGGCTGTAGCCAGCCTTGTAGTTACTACAGCATCAACACGGCGAAAATTTGTAAGTTATTTACCTAATTTGCCATAATCACTAATAAGGCAATCAATCTTAAAGGGCCTCGGATAAGATACATGCTTATATCCAGCCTACACTTAAGTACTGAGCAAGCAAGAAGCGCCACACATCAAACTACTTGGCTAGCCATTATCAGCCTCTTCTTGGGCGCAGCCTGTATCCAGTTAGTTATCACGCGCTTTTTTAATGGGCAAATGGCACCGGATGTCTTCGCAAGCTTGTTACATCAGCTTGTACAGACTAAGGGCACACCTTCACTTGTCAAATCACTGGTCAGCTACCTTATCCCCTACTCAGTTTTTGTAACCTATACACTCCACCTGGCACTATTGCTTGCTGGAACCCTCTTGATATTGCGTGTTTTTATTGTTTTGGGCGCGACACTCATGTTTTTTGGTTTTATCTTGCTGTGGGGATTGACTTACATGGGAGAAAACAGCTGGTACTTCGAGTTTTTGTCACCTGCGCTATTTGCCTTAATCTTGGCAGTTAGCATTTACAAGCTCCATAAAGAATCTCAATACAATTTTCGTTCTCGGCTTTTAGGCGCGGTGATAGCACCGAGAGTAAGCCTATTAACCTGGAGTTGTTCGATTGTTGTAGCATCAGCTCTCTTATTTGGGGTCTTTGCTATGTCACGCAATGGTGGCGATTACGTATTCACTGTAAGCGCCCTATCCAGTATTACCATTGCCGTTTTATCAATAGCTTCAAAGTATTTAGACAAGTATCGAAATACTCCCCCCAAGCAGGATTCAACTCCGATAGTAGGGCGCTGGATTGATCTATTTACCCTCACCATCGGGGTAATGTTAGTCTTTCAGGTTTTTGAGGATGGGCTATTAAATTGGTTTACTGTAGAAGGGTACCGAGGTCTCATTAACTCCTATGTCGAATACGGGAATACACCGTATTGGTATCGGGGAGCCTTGTCCTGGGTAGCGGACCACGCCGAGATCTTTATGCCAATCCAGAGAATATTCGAGACCTTTGCTGCAATTTGTATGGTGATTTTAGTATTTCGATTTCCAGTTGTACTGCTGACGACCGGTCTCTTTGCCATTCTCTCTTTTACAGAATTTGGAGTTACGAATGCTTGGCCTCCGGCTCCAGGCAAACCTCCCGCCTGGGTATTTGAACTACTGCTTACGACATTGGTTAGCTTTACCTGCGGTCTCTATTACTTACTAGATGCTATTGCGCACAAATCCTGGAAGCATTGGATATTGGGTCCCAAAATATTTGACTCAGTGTCAGATTTCAATAAGTGTTTTTTATTTATTTTCTTACTTATTATCGAAATATTTATATTTTCCAGCGCGCCCATACAAGAGGAGACCAAATTCATTGCACTACACTTCTCTGTACTGTCACTTATTCCTTTATTCTTCATTATGATAATTCTGGATAAATACCGAGCAGTCACACCCAATATAGATTTTTATACCAATCCAAATGGGAAAAATCATAACCAACTACCCTAAGCTCCCACCTACTTTGGCTTTAAGCAATCAATCCTATAAAACGGACGTTTGTGCAATTTATATGGTCGGCAATATTGCAGCAGCAACTAATAGCAGTAATTCCACGGTACAATGTGGACCTAAGCGAATATTGGTAGCCGAAGCCACTTCGCCTACGAACTTCCTCTGATAACGTTATAGAAATTTTATTGGGTTAATTTGCGTCATGAAGACTCTTCATCTGGTAATTTTATTTAGCATCCTGTCTATTTTTTCTACTTATGTGGCAGCAGAGAGAATCAAGATCGACAACTCTCTCACTATCCACTACGAACAAGCGGGTAACGGCGATACGACAATCATCTTTATTCCCGGCTGGATGATGTCTACAAAGGTTTTCGAGCATCAACTTGCCCATTTCAAGGACTCCACCAAGTATCGCGCACTAGCTTATGATCCCCGCGGCCAGGGCATGTCATCCAAGCCTGTTGAGGGCCATACTTATCAGCAACACGCTCGAGACTTAGCTGCACTGATTGACAAGCTGGGGCTTAATAGCGTGATTCTCGCGGGTTGGTCCTACGGAGTGACCGAGCAACTGGCCTATCTCAACCAGTTCGGCACTGACAAGATAAAAGCCATGATTATGATCGACACTGGCCCGGATATTTCTGGGGCCAGCCGGGACGAGTGGGTCTGGTATCTGAATGATGATTCAGACGGATACTCGCGCTCATTCACTGAGGGGGTTATTGAGGACCGCGAAAATGTGATTGTAGAGTTCGCCAAATGGATGCTTGAGAATCCCACTACAGAAAATATTGCCTGGATATCTAATATCGCCAATCAAACCTCTAGCAGCGTCGCCGCAATTACCAACGCTACTGGTTTTTACCTCGACTACAGCAAAGACCTTATCGGCCTTGAAGGGAAGATCCCTATGCTATATGTGGTGCGAAATGAAGTTAAGGAAGTGGCTGAAAAATGGATCAAAGCTAATACCCCTTCCGCCACTACCGCTTATATGGGAAAGCATATGATGTTTTGGGAGAGACCCGATGAATTCAATGCAGTGGTCGATCAATTTCTGGAGAATATAGAAACTAAGTAGCATTTACTATTTTGTTAAACTTAGGGCAGACCGACTTCAGCCTGTCCTAAGCTTTAAGTCTGCAGGCCCTACTTCTTCGACTTACCCCCGCTCAACAAGGCATATCTCCTAGTCAAGGCACTTGACATCTAAAGGGTCAATAAATAGATTTAAGTCATATAACAATAAATTGTTAACTTCTTCCGACACAAACATCGGCGCACGTCGACACGAGTACCCTCTACTGAAAATACCTGACAATTAGGCAAAATCAGCTTTCTTCAGCCAGTTTTAGCTGGTTAATTTAACCCGAACTTTAGTGCTACACCCTAAAATAATACCTACATGGAGAGTGGAAAATGAGAGTTCTATTTTTAGCCTTGATAAGTGTTTGTTCGCTGATAGCAAATGCTTCAGATTTTATTCTCGCACAAAAGACGGAAATCAAATCAGATTTTCTTGGTGAAAACCGAACCATCTTGGTGAAACTTCCCGAACAATATAAGGATAATGACAAAGAATATCCTGTGCTCTACGTATTACATGCTCAGTGGGACATGCTTTCTACTTTGTCTACTGTCGATTTACTTGAAGGCCAAGTGCCCAATTTTATCGTGATTGGTGTAGAGGGAATGGGCAAGGAGTTGCGCCCGGATCAAGGTAAATCGACAGCATTTTCTCAGTTCCTAGCGAACGAAGTTGTGTCCTATGTCAATAAAAACTATCGAGCCGCAGATTTTAGTATTTTGTCTGGGCACTCCAACTCTGGCCGCTTCGTACTGGACTACTGGCTAAACGACAAAGCACCATTTTCACAGTACTTTGCTTTTAGCCCGTCATTAGAGGATAAATATATAACCGGGCGAGTTTCCAATTTAGCACCTAAACAACTCAAAGAGCTTTCCCCGCTGACCGTGACCATCGCTAACGAGGGGGATCATATGCAAGTCCCATTTGACGAATTGAGCCAAGCTCTCGCAAATGTACCGGGCGCAACCTTTACCTTCCAGAAATTCCCAGAGCAATCCCACAGAACGACTAAACATCACTCTATGCAATTTTCCCTTCAACACACCTTTACAGGGTGGGAACCTACTTACGAACTTAAAGTAAGTGGGTTTGATGGACTGACTAATCACTACCGTAATTTATCCGATAAATTTGGCTTCAAAGTAGTTATTCCCACCAATACCCTGCAGCGCTTGATGGCCCACCATGCCATTTCCGACTCTGAAAACGCAGCTAGCGAATTAAAACTCCATATCGCATACACCATTAAAGAAATTTCGGGCGGGGCCGATGCCACAGTCGAAACAGCAGACTACCTGCTGAACAATGGCTATGAAGAGGCGGGGAAAACCATATTGAAAGAGATGTGCAACCAGGCTGAAGAGCACGCTCGCTGCAAAGGCTGACAAAATCTACTCGAAGGCCAGACACAATCTTAATGTGAAGCGAGCCCACTAAAACTTTAAGGAAAGCTTGCAAAGTAAAAAAGGAAGCTGCCCGCCCTATCATGATTTAGGCGCGGGCTTCTATAAAGGCAGGCTCTCGTTAGCGGCGTGCGGCGAAAATGCCAGCGGTCATTACCGCTAAAGAAGATAAAAGTCCAACACCTACCAAGCTATACAAGCTAATGGATTGCTTGGCCATCTCGGCAACTACCTCACTGAAAGGGAACTGCCAGGCAATGATCCCTAAGGCAGCTGCTACCGCGATGTACTGAGAATAACTGGAACGACGCTTTGAGCGATTAGGCTGCGCAGGGAGCGCGGCCATCACGCGGTCACAAAAACCATCGTTATCCAAATGGGGCTCATTGAACTGGAGCTGTTCACTTAGCCAGGCGTCAAACTCCCGGTCGTTGCCCTCTAAAGCCATTTCACTCAAGGCGTTACCTTTCGTGTTGCGCTGTTCAAAGTTAACCATTTACCACCTCCTCACGCCAGGGCTGTAGCAAGCTACGCAGCTTGGCCCGAGCACGGTTGACATGGGATTTTACCGTACCAAGCGGCAATTTCATAATACTTGCCGCCTCCTCATGAGAAAAGCCCCTGTGCATACACAGATGGATTGCTTGCCGTTGCGGGCCACTCAGTGTATCCATCGCGGCAGTGAGGTCCCTAGCCATCCCTAACTGCCGGGATTCTTCAATAGCCTCATCGGCCTGAGCCCTATCCACTGCCTCTTGATCCACATCGGGCATATTCTTACGCTTGTGGCTCATGACGAGATTATAGGCGATACGGTACAGCCAGGTGCTGAAGCGGGCATCCCCCCTGAACGCCGGCAACGCCTTATAGGCCTTAATAAAGGCCTCCTGCGCCATATCGTCTGCCAGACCCTGGTCACCATCACACAGCTGTCGGAGCGAGTATCGCAGCTGAGATTGATAGCGACGAACCAGCTGGGCGTATGCCCGCTGGTCCCCGTCTTTGACGGCCCGCCTGATTAATTCCTCGTCATTGAGGTCCATACTCGCCTTTCCTACACCTGCTTGTTATCAAGCTTCCAGTTCACATAGCGAGCCACACCGATAAACAGAGGGATCAAGCCGAGACTGCCTACTCCAATACCCGCAAGGGCTGAGAGTGAGATGAATACTGCAGCGCCTATTGCGATCAGAGTGATACCGCGATCACTGGAGCTATTTGGCTCTCTCTCATCCAAAAGATCAATTAGCTCCGGGGGCACATCCCGACCATCAGCAACCATCTGGTTGATATTACTCATAACCAGTTGTTTCTTGCGATAGCTGCTGCGCGTTACCAACCAGACAATAAACACTGGCATGCCAAATACACAGAGCAGCGCTACTATTGGGATTACAGATGAGTCGTCACTTCCAGAGTGGTGTGAGTCATGGTGATCCCAGTGCCTACCCCGGTAGTCACGACTTTCCGATAACCTGATTCTGACATTGTCCGGTACGCTATTCAGGGTATCTTCGGTAACCTTTCCGTCTACATCCAGAATGCCCTTGCTTTTCAGCCGTTCGATAATTTCCTGGCTTAGGGGGCCGCCAAAGTCCTGCCCCAAGTCAACCCGAACTTCACTTTTCTCACCATTCTCGCCTTCGGATTTGATCGTGAGAACACCATCTTCACGCAATATACGGACGCGGGTTTCAGATTCGGAGGCCTCCACACCTGGCGGCGGCGGGGGCTCAGGGACAAATGAGTCCTCCTCCTGGGCCCAGCTGCCCATGCTTATGCTGGATGCCGCAATGGCCACCCAACAGCAGATGACTGCCTGGAATGATTGTTTGTTTCTCGCTCTCATTACTTACTCTCTAATCATTTTCGTTATCAGTGGTGTGAACCGTCATTGGGGGGGGGGGTGACCTACATCACCATCATTCGAGCCTTGGAGTAGGGGTAAGCCATTCCTCCTCGGGGCTCTTTTTCCTCAGCAATACGCACTGGAGGTAGCCGGTTAACTTCCTCACTCTTATCAGTGCACTCACCAAGCTTTTTAAGTATTTGCTGATCAATTTTCTGGGTGAGCTCTCGGTGAATCCCATCCTGGGAAAGCGTCAGCTCGGAGGCATTAACCTGACCCACTTGCAGAGCCGCAACTACCAGAGATAGCGCGACGCAAAATTGTACCTTTTTAGTTGATCTCGCAGTAAACATTGTGATCTCCCGATTTTCCCTTGTACGCCACTATGACGATTCGGGTAGCCCAGTTGGATGCAGCTGTATAATTTTTTTTACGCCAACACTTGGAACCACCTTCTAATGGTCATCACTGGGCTGGAACGATCGGATAAACTCGGAACACAAAACGGAATGAGAACTTCGATATGACAACCCCTAATGATGTCCTGGTTTTTTGGTTTGGCAGCACTGATATTCGTGGCAACTCTATTGCAGCGGAGAAGCAGGGTTTATGGTTTGCCGCTACTCCGGAAGTGGACGCCGACATCAAGGCAAGATTTGGAGCTATTGCCGAGTCAGCGCAGCGTGGAGAGCTGGACCGTTGGCAGCAAACTTTGAAAGGCGAACTCGCCTTGCTACTGGTTTGTGACCAATTATCCAGAAACATTTACCGGGGCACCCGCCAGGCATTCGCTGCAGACTCCCAGGCTCTGGCAATTACGATGTCACTGATTCAGCGCGGAGAGGCCCCGAATCTTGGGCTCTACCAGCAGGTATTCTTGGGCATGCCGCTAGAGCACAGCGAAGACCTCGTGACCCAGCAACACTCGGTAGACTACTTTCGACAGTTGCAGCAAACCTTCGCAGAAGACAAAATTGCCTCGCCCTATCTCGACACTCATTATCGATACGCCCTTGCCCATCAAGAGGTCATCGAGCGATTTGGGCGCTTCCCTCACCGCAATGCGGCTTTGGGTCGCACTTCCACTCAAGCAGAAAAAGAATGGCTGGCTCAAGGGGGCGGCTTTAAATAATGGACTTACTCAGTTGGTTATCTCTCGCGGGGATCTGTGCCCTCGGCGCTATGTCTCCGGGACCAAGTCTTCTTATCGTCTTACGCAGCGCCTCCTCAGGCTTACAGCAAGGCCTGGCCAGTGCTATTGCTCACGGAGCCGGGGTCGCTATATACGCAATTCTTACCGCATTTGGCTTGGCGGTATTGATCACTAGCTCTCCTCTTCTATTTAATATTCTGCAGTGGGCCGGTGCAGCAATGCTGGTCTACCTGGGCTGGAAAGCCCTCAGTGCGCCCGCACCGGGTACCAGTACTGCAACCGCACAACCTCCACACCAGAGCCTGAAGCGCTCTATCGCTCAAGGTTTTGGTGTTGCCTTCTTCAACCCCAAGATCGCCGTATTTTTCACCGCCCTATTCAGCCAGTTTGTGTCAGAACAACAGGCCCTGAGCACCAAGCTGGGCATGGCGGCGCTGGTTTCAGGAGTGGATGCAGTTTGGTACTGCATCGTTGCCCTGGCGGTTCATGCCAGCCGTAAACGCCAGCTGGTCAGCAAGCATATTGGCCATCGCATCCAACAGGTTTTCGGGATCTTACTGATAGGACTGGCTGCCCGGCTGATCCTTAGCATCTAAAGCCACAGGCCTGCAGAAACCTTCACTACCTCAGTTTCACCTCACCCAAATAAAAAACAGGCCCGCAAGCGGGCCTGTTAAATGATGTGAAGACAGCCAGTCGCCCCGGGGGGAATGCGTCTGGCTGTAGGCACATTATGACAGTGTTCACGCTTAATGGCGGACCAATCATCGCACCTGCTGGTCTTTTGACCGCATAGGGCCCTTTCTTCACCGCATCGTTGACACTGAATATTTATACAGTTAGGGTAGCGACATACAAACTAAGTGGACAGTCTAATAGACGATTGGGAGGCACACGATGGCCGTAGTAGCTGTTTGGAAATGCGATAGAGACGGAGCAATGTTCGACAACAAAAAAGACGCTGAAGAACACGATAAGATGCTGGAGCTCGCAGCTAATATCACGTCGCTGATTGAGCGCCACATCGACAGCATTGATGAGCAAGTGGGCGAAGAGATCGGCCTGCTGTTGGCCAAACGCCGCGATGCCCTGGCTAAAGCCTGTAAAGGGAAGCCTGAAGTACTACTCGAAGAAGACGAAAGCATGGTGCAGGAGAGCGAAGATGATCGCGTAACTCCGCTCGCCGCCAATCAGTAAACGCTTATAGATTCATCCCTGTACTCTGCCCGGTTCTACCGGGCTTTTTTGCGTGGGGCTCATACTGAGCCTCACCAATAAACTTCAAAGATTAATTACGGCATTAACAATGTTAATGACCGCTAACACAACGATAACGACCCAGCTGATTAAAGTTCCCCAGAAGCGCCCAAAGTGCAGCCCGCCTTTGCCCTTGGTCAGTCCATAGGCATGAAATACCCGTGAGATAAAAAAGAACGCCCCAAAGAGGTGTAACCACAGTGCAGGCAAACCACCCAACTCTGCAGCCAGCAACAGAAGCAACGCTATCGGAGTGTACTCAATCGCATTAGCGTGAACTCGCACCCTAATCTCATTGAAACGATCGTCTCCGGTTCCAATTCCCACTTTCTTTGTGCGACGAAACTCGACTACCCTGAATGCCAAGTAAATAATCAGAAGCGCACAAAGGCCGGTGTAGAGTGCTGTGATATTCGCCATGTTTTTTCCTTGTTCTTATCAATCTGGCCAGGGAATATATCCCCGAAAGCAAGTATTCCGCCACACAAATCCTACACAAGCCAATGGACCTTTCAGACCAATAGGTGGAAAAAGAAAAGCGGGCTAGAAGCCCGCTCTTTGCATCTTAGTGCTTATAGCCAAACTCATGGCCCCTTGCGGGCTTGAGGTGTCGATCTCTGAGGCGCGTTGAGCGATTCACCAAGGATTGATTCTCACCCTCAATCAGGACCTGCTCAGCGTAGCTGGTAACTTCCAGGGGATCACCGCTCCAGATCACAATATCCGCAACAGCGCCCTGCTCCAACGTACCGCCCTCCAGATTAAAAATCTCAGCAACATTGCTACTGATTGCCTTTAGCGCTTCCTCGTAAGGCATACCATGGGCTACAGCGTTGCCCGCAGATTGGCGCGAGAGGTAAACGTTGTGGCTAGCCACCATATCTGGGCCACTGATAGCTACCGTCACCCCAGCCTTGGCCAGAAGTGCAGCATTATCCAGGCGTGCGCCCAAACTTGAGAATGATGCTGGAATGTTGTTGATTGCATCGATCACTACAGGCACTTGTGCTTGCGCCAGTTTATCGGCAACCATCCAGCCCTCAGCTGCGCCGATTATAATGAGCTTCACCTTAAAGGCTTCACCCAGTTCTAATACCGCGAGGATATCACTGGCCCGGTCGGCAGTTACCATCAAAGGCTCCCTACCATCGATCACCGGCTGCAGAGCTTGCAGATCTGCCAGATCGTAATCCAGCTCTCGCCACTCTCCACGGTGAATCGCCGCACGATTATCACGATACTCCTGAGCTTCACGCAGAGCGCTCTCCACCTTGGCATAAGCATTGGCTCGGCTGCCACCGGCCAGTTCACCACCGGACTCTCCCAGATAAGCTTTTTGCGCAACATTCTTTGCTTCGACGCTATCAAATTCACCATTCAACTTGATGGCAAAACTGCGCCCTGCAAATATCTGCTGAGCATCGATAGCACCGCTGTCCCAAGTGCTGATTCCCGGTGAAACAACCGCACTGGTGACTCCACCCGCCCGGTTGAATGGGATCAGGGTGGACTTAGGGTTGTAAGCAGGTACCGGATTAAATGCACTACCGATACTGTCACCGGTCACCTGGTGATCATTGGTGGCGCTGGCCGCACTGATCTCGACCAACCCCAGTTCAGAAACGGGCGCTATCACACCGGGCGTCACCACCTTGTTGCGCGCATCAATTACTTGATCTGCAGTCACCTCCAGAGAGGGGCCCACCCGTTGGACCTTGCCATCCACAACCAGAATATCTGCGGACTCCAGGCTGCCCTGCCCCGCCAGGGTGTGTACCTTGCCACCCTTGATCAGGATGGTCTCTGCCTGGCCAGTGGCTGATATCAACCCCAGGGCCAGCGCACAATAAACAGCTACTTTTCTCACAGTCGCTCTCCCTCTGCATCGAGAATACCCAACTCGAAATCGGTGCGTGGCTGACGTTTCTTGTCCGCGCGATCGAACATCAATTCCCCATCGATGAAAACTTGATCTACATGGGTGTAAACACTGAAGGGGCTGCCGGACCAAACAACGATATCCGCCATCTTGCCGCTCTCAAGGCTGCCAGTTTGATCGGCAATACCCAGAGCCTTGGCGGGGTTCAAGGTCATCCAAACCACTGCATCCTTGGGCTGAATATCGAAGCCCGCACGCTGACCTGCAGTCATTGCCTTCGCGGTCTCCTCGTGCAAATGCTGTACGCCAACACCGGAGTCCGAGTGAATCATTGCGCAGGCTTTGGCTTGATCCACAATGGCGATATTGGCCTCGGTCATATCGTAGGCCTCATGCTTAAAGCCCCACCAATCAGCCCACATTGCCGCACAGACATTGTTTTCAGCCAGCAGGTCAGCAACCTTGTAAGCTTCCACTGCGTGGTGGAAGGTGGAAATTTTGAAATCAAACTCCTTGGCAACGTCCATCATCACCGCCATTTCCTCACCGCGGTAGCAATGGTTGTGAACGAGAATATCGCCATTGAGTACGCCCGCCAGAGTTTCCATCTGCAGGTCGCGCTTGGGTTCATCTCCTCCATTCTCAACGTAATCCTCCCACTCTTGCTTGTAGGCACTCGCCTTAATCCAAGCATCGCGATAGCCGGCGACGTTACCCATTCGAGTTGAGGGAGAGCTACCTTTACCACCGTAAACCCGTTTGGGGTTTTCACCGCAGGCCATTTTCAAGCCGTAGGGAGCGCCGGGGAATTTCATATCCTGAACACTGCGGCCGGGTACATTTTTCAGGGTGACACTGCGGCCACCAAACAAGTTGGCCGAGCCCGGCAGGATTTGCAGGGTTGTTACACCTCCGGCAAGAGCCAAGGGAAACTGGGGGTCTTGGGTCCAGACAGAGTGCTCCGACCAAACCTGGGCAGTGTTTGGCGAGGTCATCTCATTGCCATCCTGGGCAGATTCAATCCCCGGAGCCGGATAATCACCCAGATGAGAATGCACATCGATAATGCCAGGAGTAACCCACTTACCTTTGCCACCGACAATCAAGGCACCTTCGGGGGCCTGCAACCCTTTACCAATCTCCTTGATCTTGCCATTTTCAAACAACAGGTCCGCATTTTCTTGCTGCTCCCCAGTACCGGTGAGCAGGGTAGCTCCCTGAATCAACACAGGGCGGGACTGGGTTACAGAGTAAGTGGAGGGGAAGGCGTCCACACGAGCGAAGTCGAGAGATCTCGGCTCGCTGTCAACACGCTTCTCACCGCATGCGGACAACAGTAGCGAGGCACTTAACAGAGCCGCGATACTGCGCCCGAGAAATCGGGGTTGCAGCTGCATAGTCATTCATCCAATCGTTTTGAATATGGCGGTGAATGCTACCAGTTTGTGCTAACAGCGCCACTATCCAAATTGTCACAAACGACTGTTTAGAGATATACATCTCCCAATCCAAGAGGTCATAATTGAGCCTGAGAGTTACCGCAGTATCCTCAAAGCACACTTGATAACAATACGAACTAAAAATAACAGCCAGTCAGCAAAGAATGTCTACACGGTCAAAATACGCCGCCCCGGCTATATACTTTTGTACGTCTTCATGGTGGAATTTCTGGCGGAAAAACAGGCAGCCGCACTCAGGAGGAGAAATAGGTGATCAAGGAAAGCAATATGCCCATTTTTCCCCTCTCACCGTCTACTGCTACCACCTCTAATCAAGACTCGACCCAGGTCTATGAGGCCTTACGCAAAAGTGAAGAGCGCTATCGGGAACTGGTGGAGCATGCGAACTCAATCATAATGCGATGCGATCAATACGGCCGTATCACATCTTTTAATGAGTACGCTCAACAATTATTTGGATATACCGAAGCCGAGATAATTGGCAGGCATTTAATTGGTACGATTGTTCCCGCCAGCGAAACGAGCGGCCGAGACCTGCGGCAATTGATAGACCATATTTGCCAGTCCCCAGAGGAACACCGTTACAATATTAATGAAAACATTACAAAGTGCGGGAAACGAGTATGGATCGCCTGGACCAATAAAATCATTTCAGATGAAAACGGAAATCCTGCGGGAATTCTCAGTATTGGCTCGGATATTACTAAACAGCGGTTGCTGGAGGAAGAGCTTCGGCAAGCTCAAAAAATGCAAGCTATCGGTGAGCTTGCCGGCGGTATCGCCCACGACTTCAACAATATGATTCATGGAATCAATGGCTATGCTGAAGTTATTCGACAAATTTCCACCGATGCCAGAATCAACGAGTATACCAACCATATACTGACTACTGCCCGCCATGCCGCAGAGCTGACCAAACAGCTACTCACTTTTGCCCGCAAGGGAAATTATCAACTTAAGAGCTGCAATACCCACGAAATCATTCGCGACGTTTGTGCAATGCTAACCCGCACTATTGATCGCAGAATCGAGATTGATCAGCAATTAGATGCAAATCGTCCACATATTGTGGGCGACCCTGCTCAACTCAAGAGCGCTTTGCTAAATATCGGAATCAATGCCAAGGATGCTATGCCCTCTGGTGGCTCCCTGAGCTTTGTCACAGCCAATATCACCATAGAAAAATCGGCTTCTATCGCCGATTTTGAGATTCAGCCTGGCCAATACCTTTTAATAACGATTACCGATAATGGCACTGGCATGTCTGACGAAGTGCGACGCCGTATTTTTGAACCATTTTTCACTACCAAAGAAAGTGGACGTGGTGCTGGACTGGGCCTTGCCGCAGTGCACGGCACCATTCATTTACATAAGGGCGCTATACAATGTCAGAGCCGTGAGGGAATTGGCAGCAGCTTTAAGCTATACCTGCCAATTTCCAAGCCCCCAATCAAAAAGAGAACTTACCAGGCCAAGAAACTGGCTCGCGAGCGCAAATTGCGCATTATGGTTGTCGACGATGAGGCAATTGTCCGCACCTACTCTAAAGCCCTGTTCGAAATGAACGGCCATAGCGTCGTTACCTTTGCGACGGCAGAGCAGGCAATAACTTACTACCGAAAATATAGTGATGAAGTAGATTTGGTCCTGCTGGACATGATTATGCCCGGCATGGATGGGCAAGAATTATTCGCTTTTCTAAAACGGATTAACCCCGAAGTGAAGGCTATTCTCTCCACCGGTTACAGCGTGGATAGTAAAGTTCAGGAAGTAATTTCTGACGGGGTACTGGATTGCATCCAGAAACCATTTACATTTGAGCATCTCAGTAAAAAGATCGAAGAGATGATTGCCAGCGGAAAAATAACTTTACCCAGGTAACAAAATAATTCTACCTAAATCGCCGCAGCCGGCCTAGCTGACAGCTACGTCACAGAGTTCAGCTACAAACAGGTTGGCTTATGGAATGACCTCTATGATAACCGGCTGTAAAAAGTGAAGTGATAAAGTAACCAGGATAAGGCTATACAAAAGCAGCTCAAGCGGAATTCCCCATTATTTTAGTGCTTGCAGACTCCCCCAAACCAAAGTCAATCGATATGTCATCATTTTCCTGTTCAGTATAATCTCGATAATTTTCAAGCCGATACTATCTTAGTCGTACATCACAATTTTGCTGCTACGGCCCCCTTCCCCACCAATGTTGTCAGCTTGATGTTCTCGTCTCCTATTTCTGTGGACACGGTCTCCACGAAACGCACCATGCCCGCTAAAATCGCTGCGTTATAGTGCTCTTCACTTGCCTCTAGCTCCTCAACGGCTGCGTTCATATCCTTGAGAGCCCGGGATGCTTCTAGGTCCCACTCCTTCAGCTTGGCGAGACTTGCCCTGGCAGATGCCACTTGCTGTTCATTCACTCCGTCTTGAGTCGCCGCAAGACTCTCTGCTCGAACGGCCTTTATCTCAGCATCGTACTTACGAATAGTAGCCAGGGAACGGCGAACAATACTGTTCAACTTGATAACTGTATCCCGCTCGAATGCAGCCTTAATGTCGTTGCTAGCCAGTGCCACTGAAGCGGGTGTTTTTGCAGGGTGGATAACGCTTTCAACATCCGGTACCGACTCCTGTTTACTTACCCAGACCTTCTCGTTTTCGACTGGCTCTTTGAGTGTGTGCGTAGCTATAAACCCAAAAGCGATTATTCCGAACACTGCCACTGCAATATATCGTTTGCTATTCATACGGTGAGTTACCTTTGGTTTGGCCGCCCCTTGCGGAGCGGCACCTGATAGAGAGCGAGAATTTAGCTCATAGCGTAAAAATAGTTTACCTGCGAGTCCTTGATCTACTAATCAGGCTAAATGCTTCGACGTTGTTCATTAAATTCTGCGCGATCTGCTCGCCCATGACTTGGCCTGCAATATTGTCAAAGTCCCAGTGCACTCCGTTATAAATGCGGCTGAGGCCATTTTCCTGTTGAGCGGCGGTATAGGATTCAAAACGGACAGGTACCAAAGGCCTCGGTGTGTCCGGCGTGAAAGGGTCGAAGCCTTCCCCATTGTATTCTTCCGATACAAAAGTAAAGGGCTGATCTCCAAACATACTGCGCATAATCTCGAAGGTGGAAGCACCGAAGGTAGCATGACCCGATGGGTAGGAGGGGAACGGCGGTGTTGGCCTAATCGCAATGGTGGTATTGATGACTGACACCCCTACCGGCAACCATTGCTCATCCTGCAAGGTCGATGGGTTGTCGTCATCGATGCGAATACCGGTAACCGGTCTCCAGTAATTGTAATAGTATTTACTGTCCCACGCAGCGATACCAGAATCCGCCAGCCCCACATTGATCAAAGCAAAATACCGGGCCAGATCCAGCTCATTCTCGACTTTGTTATCCAGTGCTGCCTGCAGGGCGATAAGGTTATATAGTCTCGGGGGAATGCCCAATAACGGTACACCGTCATATCCCCAGTAATTCCCGATAAATCGTGTCTCTGCTGTGGATGTCGATGGGGTAATAGTATTGGCTGGGGACCCGCCGAGGGCCGCCACTTCCTCATAGGCTTCGGCATATTCCTCAGACGTAATTGTAGGCGGAATCGGACTGCGGAATTGATCACCTGAACTTAGTGAAAAAGGTGTCACACTGCCCCAATAGGCTCCGAGAGCCACGGAATCGTGGCCAACAGGATCCACGGGATCAGGCTGCCATTCTCCCGGTACCGTAGCACCCGTGTTGACCGATGTAGAGTGATAGGTGTCATCCCCATCCGCGACAGCGCCGCCCTCACCATAAGCGGGCTCCAAGTGGTCGGCCTTATCGTTGCTTCGCACAGCGAGCATGGCCGCAGCGGCGGCTTCGCCGATCACTTGGCCCTTGGCAATTCTTTCGGCACTATCTCTTGACTGGTCGAGGTCGGATTGCAGTAATTCCTGCAATCGCTCTGCCTGATCGGGGTAGAGTGCGCGCAAGGTTTCGTAAGCGGCGTAAGCGATAGCTGCATCTTTGGATGCATCTCTGGTGTCGAGCACACCGAGATCATTATAAGGTTGGTATTTACCGTCAAAGGCGTTCAGAGCGTCAAACACAGCAGTTTGTACAATGGCGAATGCGCGACTGGACCGGGTAGGCCCCCCCTGGTAGAAATCCACTTCACCGGTATCAGGGTCAGGGGTATGATCGATAGCCGATGAGTCGAGCATTGTGTTAAACCAAAATACAACACGATCTCTAGGTCTATTAAGCTCGCCAGACTTCCCCGATGTCCGCTCAAGCCGATCAAGTACACCTTTGGAGAGCGTTGATCTGCTGGTTTCTCCTAGATAAGCACTGGTTTGACCCTTGGGCTGCTTACCTTTTGCCTTCTGGGCCTGCACAGCACCCGATGTCAATATTAAGCCTGCTGCCAGGAAGCAGGCCGATGTTTTTAACAAAATGTGGTTCATTGTATTACGTCCTTTGATATTGAAGGGCGCGCTGAATCAGTAAATCTATCAGTGGGCCGTAAGTTTGTTTTCAAATTGGCTGTTGTTGACCGCACTGGGTTGTGGAGGCCGTACCAACCTGTCGATACACCGATTCAGCTAGACCTTAAACTGGACTTCAGTAGAATGTCTCTTCATCTATTACACTTGTGATCCCTAGCACTTCAATCCCTCAACGACTTAATTCCAAATGCATTTCGTGTCGATAGCAAAAAATGAGTAGATGCTAAAACGGTTTTCTTTTCCAGCAGTCAGACTTTTATCGGGCGCTGGCTATTTTCCCATCCCCAAGTTCAATTCCGAGGAAGCCCTCAGTACTTTTTGGCTCTCTATGATCTGTATCGCAGTCAACATCGATTCCTCCAGGATCGAGAGCAGATTTACATAGAGCTTCATTTGCAGATGTGATAACTCCATCACCAGCCTCTAGGTAAACATGGTCAGTTGCACTAGATCTGGCTCTAGTTGAGACAATAGCAATAATCGTGTGATTTAATGCGACTTGATTAAATACAAATGCTAGGTTGGTTTTTTGTGAAATCATACCTATGCCTATTATTCGAGTTTGTCCAACTCCCTCCCCCAGACTAATCAGGTTATTATCCTGTCGAGATCAACCTCAAAAATAATATTTATTGTAAAGTTGTAGACCACCACCTGGCTTCACAGTTCCTGACAATTACCTTCAAAGCTTAAACCCCAAAAAATAAAATCGCTGAAATCTGCAACCAAAAATGTATAGAACAAAAAACAGCTAACAAGGTAAATTTCTAAACACTTAAAACAATCAAATCACCAACAGGCACTAAAGAAATAAGGAATTCCGGAGCTTCACAGGAAAAGGGATTCTGCCTTATTGACTCAACATATAAACAGACCCTTTTAATGATGCTCAGACTTGGGAAAATAATTTGACACCAGCCCAGGCAATTTTGATCGGAAAAACACTCCCCCACCCTACTGAGGCTCGCCCAGAGCCACCATTAGAATAACAGCGCCTCCGCAATCAAACTGAAACGTCGATTTACCTCGTTAACTTCGCGACCTGCCGGATAAGCACCTTTTTGATTACATCAACCATAATGTCGAAGGAACCTCAAATAAATCAAACCTCAAAATCAACGGTTCATTTTTACCACCAAAAAAACGAACACAACACTACACGAGAGCCCGCTGAGCTATATGGCATCATATCTTTACACAAAGGCACTATGCCCTACCTCAGCAGCAAACAAGATACAGTTACTTCAAACTGTACCTGCCAATTTCCGCCCCTCATAATTAAATAAATTTATCAGGCCAAAAAATTAATTCACTAATAAAATCTGCACACACGCTGAGACCCGATTTGAAATAAAAAATAACAGCCCCGTTAATATTACAGGCGCCGAACAGCGCGATATCTGACTATAGGAAGTTGTTCAATAGGGTGGACTTTGCGTATCTGGATCGAATGATACCGCAAAGAGGCAGCTAGGAATTGATCACTGTTCTGGACAGTATTGACCCAGAGGGGAAAGCAATTCCCTTCTAGAGTTACAGAGTTGACAGTAAGATTCAGGAAGTCATTGTCAGGTGACGCTTTGCGCTGTATTCAGAAGCCCTTCACATTTGAATGTATCAACAGGAAAGTTAAAGGAATAAATACTGGCGGGAAGTAAGATTGGTGTATCACAAAGAGCAACACACCTGATAGCTTAACAAATGCGTCCGACCTAAGGGAGCTGCGCCCTTTGGTCGGACTGAGCTCAATCAACTACCAAAAGATAGGAGGCAGAGTGTACTCATCATTGGCAGGAACTCTCTTCCCAATACTGAGGTGCGGCCGATGGGGACCACCAGTTTGGCCCGTAGGTTGAAATGTAGACCTGACCACTGAAAGTTACCCGATCTCCAACTTGGTAAGCACTATCACCGGCGTAGGGCTGCTGGAACTCAGGACAGGAAACCGCAGAGCTATCATCTCCACCATTGCTATCAGAGCTGTCATCGGAGCCGTTATCAGAGCTATCGTCTGAACCACTATCGGAGCCATCGCAGGTAGTTTCATTCCAGAATTGCGGTGCAGCACTCGGCGACCACCAGTTTGGCTCATGTGTAGATTCATAAGCAACATTGTCATAAACAACTACGTCGCCAATCGAGTAGCCTGGATCACCACCATACTGCTGCACAAACGCTTCACAGCTAGAGTTTCCGGAATTTCCAGAGTCGCCATTGTCTCCACTATTATCCGAATTATCGTCACCGGAATTATTGTCGTCATCGGTAGAGTCATCATCCTGATCTTGGATAAGCTCGTATCCAATTTCAACACTCTCTAAACTGCTACCTTCTAACAAGTAGATACTGTTGATGCCATATAGAGGCTCAAAACTACTGCTTCCATCGTAATCACCAGCGCGGATGCTGCTCTGTTCCTGGTTAATCAGCTCAGCCAGATCGTGAGACCAGTTTTCAGCGATACCCTGCTCATCTGAAGCAATTTCCAGGACAGTAGAATATGAGGAGTTTTCACCGGAGCTATCAAATACACGAGTATAAACTTTATCGCCCACATTCAAATCTTGAGTTGGATTAATAGTGCCTGCAACACTCCAGTCAGTATTGACAACATTATCACCATCAAACTCGACATCGATAACATTATAGAAGGCATTAACCGTATCACCCACATCCCAAACTGCAAGAATTACGTGGTAGCCTTCACGTTCTGGCACCTGACACTCATGTGTCGTATTTACCGCAGGCTGCTCATAGTTGCCATCAACCTCACAGAATGGATCTAAATCAAATTGATCGCGGGTCAAAACCGCATTTGGATTCCAACCTTCTTTGGTAATGTAATATTTCCAGTCCCGGGTTACATGATTGGCTGTGAAGCGCCATTTAAAAGTTTGCCAACCGGAGCTAATATAATTCTTAACCCAGCGATCTGAGGATTGCTCATTTAATTCTGACCAGGAGCTATCTCCTGCACTGGCTATCTGCCCATCAGCAGGACCACTTTCAGGGAAACCTTCATTCCCTTCTATACTTTGCGGTTCCCATTGAACAGCACCGCAGTCAACATTCATCTCTCCCGTATCGAGAGCATATTTACACAAGGTTCCACGAGCGGATGCAACACCACCATCAGCGGCCTCTACATAGCCGTGGCTAAGTGCATTTGAACTCATACCGGCCAGTGCTATTGCCATCAGGGCGCTATTTAATACGGGTAGTTTAATTGCAGATGCTAGTTTGGTTTTTCGTAAAATCATATCTATGCCTGTTATTCAATTTCGTCCAACCTCCTTCCCCAGCTGAACCAGGTCCTTATCCTGAATACACATATTCGATGTGTAATGTTGGCGACAGAATTATGGACCGCTACTTAACAGCACGGTTCCTGACAATTATTGATATAAATTTACAAACCTCAGAAGATCACCAGCGCACCATTTTCCCTTAAAAATAATATTAAAGGGTATTTTTTTTCAAGGAAAAATAATCAATTAAAAAATAGGACGAAAAAACTACAACGACCCCTAAAATAGAGAACAGGCAAACCTTTAACAGGATGAGAAATTTCCAGACGATTTTTAACTTAATACAAGTTCCCACACTCATTAATTATCAATAGATGACACCCCTCTCTCACGAACAACCCCCTATTACAATTCAAAATAGATAAGCCTGACTGCCTTAAAACCATAAATCTCTCGATATTACCTACCCTCAAAAGTTGCCAGCAGGGCGGAAATTGGCAGCTACCCCAACCTACGAACACGTATTTCATCCTGAGAAAAAAACCTCTTTTCAAATCAGAGAACTATCACTGTCACCGCTTTTTTTAAACTGTCACTGCAAGTGTTTTCCTGGCAACAAATACAACTGCAGCCTAGTAAATTATTCCCATTAGTAAATTACCACTGGGATAAAAGACCTATATTCGCTCACCTCTGTCTACACTGGAAAAGAACCCGGATGATTTTGAGTTTCCCTAACCAATCATTTTCTTGTAGTCACCATTCGTAGTAGGAAAGGTAGGATCAGGGATGATGTTGTACTTGATTATCCGCAGGCTCGGCCTGTGTCTGTTATTTTCTTCTCTTTTGCTTCCAGCCTGGTCTTTGGCTGAAACGGCAACAAACCCGGATAAACGGTGGGCTGCAATTGTTGGAGCCGGCCCGGGATTTTCCAATCGTCGCAATGAACTCACCCAATATCGCCTTGCCATATCCAAGGACCTGCCCTGGCAGTGGTCCCTTGCTGAGAAATGGACGCTCAAAACGCGACTGGAGACCAGTTACTTTGAATGGCGATCCGGCCTGGACGATGGCGATCCAGACGTCTCCAAACGGGGAGAGGATTTAGTTCACGGTATGTCAGTGAGCCCGGTATGGAGGCTTGAGTACCTACCCCAGTGGGACAAGCCTATCTTTCCCTACTTCGAATTTTCCGTGGGGGCCAGTTACATTACTGAGTCCAATATTGTGAGTAAAAACACAAATCACACAACTCTGGGATGTCATTTCCAATTTGAGGATCGAATTGGATTGGGCTCTGACTTTGGGAGTGAGCGCCGCTGGGGAGTCACAACTTACGCACTGCACTACTCAAATGCAGGAACCTGTTCTGAAAATTCTGGAGTGAATTTTTTTGAGCTGCGGTTGCACTATAACTTTTAAACAAGAGAATTAAGCAGGCGCCGGCTTGATGTCAGCGCCTGCAGTCGTTGGCGGGCCTAGAGGATGATATGTGGCAGATAACGGCTCATATCCTGGGTAATCAGGTTTGAATCTTCCCGGATGGACATTCCCGCTGCCAGGTCATCAACAAGCCAGCTTCCCACCAGGGTATGGTTCTTTCCAAACTTGGGCAGAGGATGCAGAGCCTGATAGATAAATCCTTCTTGCCCATAGGGGCCATCGGACAGCAAAGTGGTATCCGCCCCTTTTACTACCGAAATATTCGCCCCTTCTCGTGAAAAGATTGGCTTCTTAACTAATTCCGGGAAATCCGCAGCCTTGTCCAGCTCATCCTCAAAAAAAGAGGGAAGCAGATTCGGGTGCTCTGGAAAAAGCTTCCACAACATTGGCAGAAGCGCCTTATTGGAAATAATCGCCTTCCAGGGCGGCTCCAACCAACGGACATTGCTTCCTGCCAACAGGGTCCCAAACTCCTCTCGGAGCATAAATTCCCATGGGTACAGCTTAAACATCCAGGTAATTACCTGATCATTCAAATCGGTAAACTGACCCGCTTCATCCCGGCCAATATCTTCGATAAAGACAAAATGATTATTGATCCCCGCTTCGGAGGCACAATCCTGTAAATATTGAACCGTGCCCCGGTCCTCTTCCGTATCTTTACAGCAGGCGAAATGCAACTCCCGCCCCGGGGTCAGGAATTGTAAATCATGGAAGCGGTTAACCAGTTTTTCCTGCAGGCTATTGAACTGATCAGACTGTAGCGGCAGAGACCTGCGATCGACATTGTCCTGCAGCCACAACCACTGCCAGAAGCCGGTTTCATACAGAGAAGTGGGAGTATCAGCATTGTTCTCATAGAGCTTTGCCGGCCCCTGTCCGGAATAGGCAAAGTCCAGGCGAGAATAGAGACTGGGGTCGCCATTACGCCAGGATGTTCGCACAAAGTCCCAGTGCTGCTCGGGTATACAGAACCGCCTCAGCAACTCCTCATCCTCAAGCACACGGGCAACGACATCCAGGCACATCTGGTGAATTTCTTCAGTGGGATCTTCAATGTGCTTTTCTATCTGCTCCAAAGAGAATTGATAGTAGGCGCTTTCATCCCAGTAGGGTTCGCCATACATGGTATGGAAGTGAAACCCAAACTCCTGCGCTCGCTCTTGCCAACGCGGGCGCTCACCAATCGGCAACCTCAGCACAAATCAACCTCCCCAGCCGCGCGAACCACCACTGCTGGAGCGACCCCCTCCCCAGTTGGATTTGGCCGATGCCACTGCACCAAAGCCTCCACGGGAAACCGTTTTGGTAACTTTAGGCTTAGGCGCCGTAGCGCTTTTATCCACCTTATAAGATGAACGGCCATAGTCGCCAATAATACCGCCGTCAGCTGTCATCAGCTTGTCGCGGTAACGGGAGCCTGAATAGCGGTAGACCGGGTTGTAGTAGCCATAGTTGTAGTGGCGATCCCTGTCATTGAGCATGGAGCCAACCATAAAGCCCGCCATCAGAGGCATCCAGACGCCGCTACTGGTCTCTTGGCAACTACCGAACTCAGCCTCACACTGAGAGAGACGGGAATACTTGGGCCCGGTGCGCTCCGCTTCCTCAACCGCGCGCTGATAAGCTGCTTCACATTGAGCTTCGTCCAGCTGGGTATTGGCCACACAGTCATCTACTGAAGAGACGACTTTAACTTCCTCATCTGAGGAGCAACCGACCAGGGCAGCCGCTACACCTAAGGCAAGTGGGCGCAGTAAAAAATTGGAGCCACCGCCCTTGCGCATCCTTGCCAGGTTAATATTCTTGGTACGCTTCATTACCACCCCCAATTAGTAGCTCATGCAAGCCGCATTCAATACGCCAACAGCGATTGTAGTTGCAGCCAACATAACACCGGCACTCACCTCTCCATCTTCGATGCGCTCAACAATACGCGGCATAAATCCAAAGCGGATAATGGCAAAAGCAATTAACTGGGCGATCAATGCAACCAGGGCCCAGATGGCGAAATCGACAATAGAAATAGAGTTACTGGCAGCACCACCTACGGCAATTGCAAAACCCAAAACAGCGCCACCAAAACCTATGGCGGCAGCCGTATTCTTATCTTCGCGGATCAACTTCCACTCATCGTGAGGGGTCACCAGTGCGTATAAAAATTTAAACGCGATCAAAAGTACCAGCGACAGGCCAAAGTAGGCCGCAAAATGCAAGATACCAGTCAGTAAATCATAAGGCTGGTCCATTAAATATCTCCTTATTATCCGTGTATTGTTATTTGTGAGGGGGTCAGAGTAATGCCGGTGCTAATCACCAAGCTGCGGCTCAAGTAGCCTGCATCCTCTTCTTTCTCTTCAGCTGAGAGAAAAAGGGATTCGGTTTGCTGATCAGACAATTCGCGCTCAAAAAGCATGGTGAATTGATCCGTTACTGAATAATCACCATCTTCATCGTAAGTCTTCTCGGCCATATGCACTGGGTTGTGGTAGTCCCCTGCTGCGGTCCATACACGGCTATAAGAGCGGTCCTGCAGGTGATAACTGGGTGCGCCAATATCACTCTTTAACAATTTATTCCAAGCCTGCTCCGAACCAACATCCAGAGTGTCGTAAAAATGGAACAGCTTTACATCGACCACATGCTCATCCCGCTGACCGCCCTCAGCAATCACTTGTAGCCAGGCATCATCATCAGTGTAAAAGCGATAAATCCAGGTACCATCTAGTTCGACAACACCGGCCGCTTTAATGATCTGGGTCGGTGAACAGGATTCAATGGTCAGTTCATCGAGTATCAGACGAATGGCCAAAGGGTCCAGCTCAAAACTCGCCCCCATTCGCAAGCCCATAATTTCTGGAGTCTTGACCTTTGGAGCATCCTTTCCCTTTATTTTATTTATCAGTTTGGTAAACATGTACCAACACCTTCTTCATTACTTTTTATATCGAAACAGCTTTTTTCATCGAGCCGCTTTGCAGAGATATAATACAGCATGTCGCCCTCGGTGACCTGATCGGTAAGCCCCGGGTTCACATCAATTTTAACCACGCCCTTTCTACGTACCGCAATTAAGGTCGCGGAGAGATCCCGCTTAAAATGGTCAAATAATTCACCGACAGGAAGAGGCTTCTCACCCCGATATTCAACGCTGTATTGGGTCATGCCGTATGTGCTATCGAGCAACTGTCGGTGCAACCTTGCGGAACCGGGGTCAAGCGAGGATTTTGCCAACATCTCTACAGCGACAGAGGGAATACATTCGATATTGGGACAGTGGGCACGGAGCAATTCACCCACATTTTCATCTTGGAAATAAGCCGTTTTATGGCTGTTCGGGCTGAGCTTGTCGCAGAATAAGGCGGTTGTAAGGGTTACATCATCCAGGGGGTTGTCGATAATAATTCGAGCGGCATCGGCCAACCCTGCCCTCTGCATACCTTCCCCGTGGGAAAACGATTCCACCCGGACAAAATCAATCTTACCCGGCATCGGATTTTCGATATCGGCTTCAACACAGAGGACAATCTCTGCTGCGCTACCGTTTGTTTTGGAGAGTAGCAACTCAATCAAGCGGAGCGTTCTGGTACCGTTCCAGCCGATAATTACTGTGTGATCAATATGGTTTGTCATACGCAAGCCCTTCTTGCCGCGATGCACAAATTCTGAAACCGCAAAGCCAATTCTTGTGACCACCATGGCAAACAGGCTGAGGCCCACTGGGATCACCCAAGCGGCAACTACGACTTTACCCTCAGGGGTTACCGGGGAGAAATCGCCGTAACCTACTGTCGATGCGGTAACGACCAACCAGTAAAAGAAATTCTCGCCCGCGACAATATCAGCTTCACCGGCAATTTTGAGCAGCCAATAGGAGATGAAAACATAGCTGCCTACAGCTATGAGAATGGTGGTTACATTGGCCCGAATGAAAAGCGACGCCAGAAGGCGTCGCACTCGATAAAGCAGCACTGTGTTAAGCCTTTTCGCGGCCCGCTAACAGTTGAGCCAACTTATCGCTGCCACTTTTCTGGCCGCCGGGCTTGATGCCCGCCGCTTTCAGCTTGGCATCCAGGCTGGAACCGGTTTCCTCTGAAGCCAGCTCTTCCGCAGCTTCAAGCTCAGCGGCACGCTGCTCCTGCTTGTTTTTGATGCGATCCAGGCTGTCCAGCGCTGTTTTGATCTTGCTGTTCGCACCCATGTGGCGGGAAGAAACCGCTACCTGTGCTTTTTGAACAGACTCAGTCGCTTTGATCTGGTCAATCTGCTGCTCCATACGGCGCACATTGGTTTTTGCCTGGGTAATATTACCTTTCAGGGTGCTCTCTGAACTCAGGAATCCATCCAGGATGCTGCGCTCAGTTTCCAGCTGGCTTTCCAGCTCAGTAACACGCTCTGCACACTCAAGAGCGAGTTCGTTATCGCCCTTTTCACTCGCGTTGATTGCGTGAGTGCTATAGGTTTCAACGTCGGCTTGCAGCGCTTGGACCTTACTCTCAGTAAGTTTGCGCTTCGCCATGATTTTGGTCAGGTTTTCATCGCAAGCTTTCAATTCTTCCTTCGCCTCGCGTAATTCTTGGTCAAGAATACGAATCGATTGGCTATCCGCTACTGCTTCTGTTCCTTCGTTAACTGCGCCTTTCAAAGCAGTCCAGATTCTCTTAAGGCTCATGCTACACCCTCCGTTTCAAAATGATCGGCAAATAAATCCAGGAAGTCACCCACATTGGAAAACAGGGTCTCAACCTCCTCGATAACAACTTCGTCCTTGCTGGACACCGACAGAGCACCGAAAGCGACGTAGTAGTTCTCACCACCAATATTCTTAATCGCAATGGCTGTCAGGGGCACCAGCTGATGTGTTTGCAGAACCATTTCATTGAGCGCTGCCACATCATCTACCTGGCTCACGGGAAACAGAATGCTCTCTACAACTATCTGCTTCTCGCCAACATAGACAAACGCATCGACGCCTTCATCGTTGGAAATACTGAGGCAATCCCCCTCAGATTCGACCACCCATCCGGAGTGGTTTTCCGCCAATTGGCGCAGGTTCTCATTGTTCCAGGTCATCTCAACTCCCTCGCTGTGGAATATTGGTCACAAATATAGCACCAAAAAATCTGCGGTCAATAACTTATTACAAACTAATGTTGCAAATAATACACACAAAGATAATATTTACCACATTGGTGATAGTGAATAGGACGGAGTAGAGCCCATGGACCACAAGCAAAGCCTGAGCAACCAGCAAGCACTGACCCCTTACAAGCAGGCAATTGCTCGCTATGTGCGCGCATCAATGGCACTAAAGGGCATGCGTTACGGGGATCTCGCCCAAGCACTGGCCGAGAGAGGAATTTCAATGACACCGGAAAACCTGCGCAGCAAAGTCAGCAAGTGCATGTTTTCAGCAGATCTGCTGGCAGCCATCATCGATGCCATGTCGGTGGAGGACAGCGCCATGCTTGAAATCCTCAAACAGGCCCGTGAGCTGCAAGATCGAGGACTCTATGCCGAGCAGGAGAAAAGCTAACACGCCACCTCCTTGGACACCAGTACACGCGATCACACTTTGACTCCGTCGTCAGTAATCAAGCTTACCCGCTGAAAAACCGGGGTATCCACGACTCACCTGCACAGCTCCTTTACAGGTGAGTTAGTAGTGATGCAATTTGACGACTGGCTCACCATTACCGCACTTTCCGACAACCTCAGGCTCTGAAAGCTTGGCCCCTGCAGGAATAATCTTATTCGTTGGCCACCAAACAAAGCAGGCATACCTGAAATTGACTGCCCAGTTACAGTAGAGGCGTCCGTCCTCTTCCTCATAGAACCGCGCCTGGCAGAAACTTAAAGTGGGACTTCGCACCCCTTGAACCTGCTGCGGATCAGCCAAAGAAACTTGGACTCCGGCAATTGCAACCACAGAGAGGGAGAGAATCAGCAACCAGGATTTCATAGATCTACTCTGGAATTTTGCTCAAATCTCCTTGAAGACTAGCAGCTGCGGCGTAACTTTCATCTCTGAGCCCTAAGCAGCGGCACTAACCGTCAGGAATAGCAGCTTCAGATACAGGCACTTTTTCCTGCTGAAGGATCGTCAATAACTGCTCGATGCAGCCCTGCCGGTCTTTTCGCCAGTTAATATACGGCAGGGGAAAGACCCGAATGCCCGCCCGATACAATGCCTTGTAGACCTTTACACTAAAGTAAGACTCGTAGTCGCCGGGATACCCAATCAGGTCAATACCGATAAAACGCCCGCTCACAGCACAAACCACATCTACAATCTGCCCAGCCACAGGAAAGCCTACCCAATGGGGAATTTCGTGCTGGGTTAATAAATGGCTAACTTCACTCGCAAAACGACATACGATTTCATCACCCTGCAAATGACTGCCAACGGAGTGTGGAAACTCAACATATTGACGCAAGAGATGATCCGTAGGGAGAGCTTGGGGCTCAATCGACAATGCAACCAACTGCTTTTCTTTTGCCCTGGTAATTGCGACATTAAACACATCCGCCCGGTTTAAGTAGCTGGCTGCCCGCAACGATTGATTATCAATAGCCATGGAGATAAGCATTAAATCTCGCTCCTCTCCTTGAAAACCATAGGGCGTGGCAACGCGTACAGAAAAACTCTGTAACTTCTGAGAGGAGAAAACCTTAATCAACTCCCCTTCCAAATAATCGGCCTGATCCCGATAGGGAGACAAAACACCGACCGACGGCCGAATTGCAGCATCGGCATAGCGCTCGAAATGCGCTTTCAATTGCGCAATAACCCAGTCGCGCTCTACGGTGTTTCTCCCATTTTTCCTCCGGCGCCCTGGCAGTTGATAAAATTCTAGCGCCGACTCTGGTAATGGTTTGGGCCTGGCCCTCATAACTTTCAAGCGGCCGGAGTAAAAAGCATGGTTACTGAATGCGATCAGCTCTGGATGGCTGCGAAAGTGCTCATCCAGCATCACAACAGCTTGTTGAGTGGGAATCACGTCTGAAGCCAAATCCAAAAGTGATTGATCCCTATAGCTCAGTTTTGGCGGCACCCCGGCATCTTTTACCACTCCCTGCCAGATACTTTGCTGCCGGTTGCGGGAAAGAAATGAAACATGCCGCAGTTGCTTACTGTCACCGACAATCACTGCCCGCTCAGCTCGAAACAGAGCCGGCAGTGAACTCGCAATATCACACTGGGTTGCCTCATCAAAGACTACCAAATCGAACATGGCGGGCGATAACGGCAGCACTTCATTGAGTTCATCTGCCTCCACCAGCCATATGGGGAACGCCTGCATTACCACCCGCATATCAGTTTGGGCAAAGCGCTCCGCCTGTACTTTTGAAGTTCGAGATCGCAAGGCTTGATTGAATTGGCTCAGGGTACCTCGATTCTTTTCCAGCAGTCTGTGCAATGTATCGCGGCGATAAGTATTCAAATACTGACTTGCCAGGCTTTCAAAGTTGCGCCGACAATCATCAATCGCACCTTGTGATTGCCACAGGCTTTTAACACTCAATCGACTTGCAAAGAAGCTCCAGGCATATCGCGCTACCCACTGAGCAAACCGACCTACACTAACAGCGCGCGCCAATCCCAGCTCTTTAGAGAAGCGCTTCTCCAGGCCCCTCAAGGCTCGATAAGCCCTCTTCAATTCCCTCTTCACCTGGGCAGGCTTTCTCTCTGGAAGTTCCACCCCCTCTTTCAGCAGCCTATCCAGATGAGCTTTTAAGCTGGGGATAAAACCCCGCTCCTCTCGATGTACATACCCTTGAGTCAGCCCGTACTCATCTCGCAATTTATCCCGCACCACATCCAATGCTTGCTGGTTCTTCGATACCACCAAAACACTTTCACCATGCAGCACTCGATCGAGAACCATAGCCGCGATCGTAAAACTCTTTCCCGTACCGGGCGGACCTGAAACAAGGCTAAGAGGAAAGCGAGCCGCATTTTCCAGTGCCCCCTCCTGAGCCCCACTCAACAGACCCGGCAGCATATCCGGCTCACACGCTTTCTGTGCAGTTTCCCAGTGGCACTCTCCCAGTAATGCCTGTAACGGAGGAGATAATTTTTTTTCCCTGCCTAAAAGTTGTAATTCGTGCAGTACTCCACGAGAGCCCCTTGATCTATCTGCAAGAATTACCGCACCCGCCGAGACCAAGGACAACTGAGCACCCTTCGATGCACTTTCAACAGCTGCCTTACCACTCAGGTTAGGCCAGCGCCCCAATTCCTCTACATTTTCCAAAATAGTGTAATGGGTTAGCCAGCGGCCGACGTCAGCCAGCTGTGTCGAGGACAGCGGCGAAGCAAGCACTGGGAAACTATCTGTTATTGAGGACTCAACATCAGGTTTAAGCAGTTGACGTAAAACAGGGAGATTAACGTGAATGTTTGCAGAGTTGATCTCTACAAAACAATCCTGATCAAAATGTAGCTTGGCGGGAAAATAAAGTAGTGGTGCACAGAACTTGCGTTTTACACTTAGTCCAGATTGGAGAGCATAGTTACCACAAATAAACAGGCAACCATAAATCAGCCGCCGCTCCTTTCGGTAAGCATCCACTTGTTCCAGCAGTTTTGCTCCCGAAGTAGCGGAGACAGGTATACGTGGTAACTCATCAGCCCCCAAATAGTCCCGCTCATCTAAGAACAGACGCCGATTCGATTTGAGATTTAGAATATTGTTCAGGGAGAGGTCGTAACTGTCAGCTTGATAGCAGCGCCGAAAGTATTCGATTAACTTCTTGGGGGGGTGCTGCATATCAAATAACTCCTGGGGGACAACAAAATTCTAACGGATGCCGGAACCTTGTTATACCCCCAGAGACTACTTGTCCTCAGCCATCCGCCATTAGCGATTGATATTTGCGGCGCTCGCCCGCACTCAATTGAAGACCATACTTATCTACGATTGCCATAAACCGCTTGAGGTAAACTTGCTTGACCGGTCCATAGGGCGGCATCCACTTGTCCGGCCCTTTGTGGCCTTTACTTTGGTTACGACCGTCATCAACCAGCCATAAATTCTCGATGTCCTCAGCAAACCGCTGCTTTCGCTTGCGCGTCCAATCCGCTCCCCCGTGATCGTGCGCCCACTTCAGCGGCACAATATGTTCCACATCAAGATCTGAAGCTTTTACAAAGAAGCCGCCTGTGTAGGGATCCAGCCACAAACCGGTGTCTACTTTGCAGTGATTGGAGCGGGTATAGGTTACCGGGGATAGTGAATAGCGAATTAACAACTCATGGCGGGTATCCTGGCAATCCCGATCGGAATCAGACCACTTGGGCAGCCACTCCGCCCGATCATAGGACGCTGCAAAAGCGGAAAAACTGAAGGAGAAAACTACAGCAATGGAAAAAAGCTTAGAAACTGACCGAACGCTCATACATCAACTACCAATCAAACCAGAGCGCTAGGTTACAAGAAAGTGTGTACCAATTGTATGCGGCGATTCAAATCAATAAGAAATGGTTCAAACGTTATACAAAACACCCCAAATGAAAAAATAGGGCTATAGCAAGAGTAATGAAGAGCAGGATATTTCGATCAATTTTTTTACACCTGATAAAAATGCCCTGCCTGATTAACGCTTGACAGGGCATAATTTATCAACGATAGATTTTGCTACTTGTCCAGCCCTACCGCTTGAGGGATATAGATTGCGTGCAACTGTCCTCCGGCCATCATTTCCTGAATCAATTGTGTAGAGGGGCCATTTTTTTGGTCACGCACATTAAAGGAATTCAGGTAACTATCCACTCGACCTTCAAAATCATAGTGAAACTGGGTTGAACTCAAGAACCAACCATCACCCAGAATATCGCCCACATAAATAACCCCGGATGCTTCAGCATCGGTAGAGAGCGCAGCCTCCATCCCGGTATCATCCAGCCCACTGCGAACCTTGGAGGATTGTGAGTAGTATTGACGGTAGGGCTTACTCTCCACATGCTCTTCCAGCAGCGCTTGGTATTCCTCATCGGTAGGCTCAGCTTCCAGCTCTCCACTTGCCAGCTGTTTCTCGATCTTCAGATCGAGCTCGTCTTCACTATCGCCAATAATTTCCGGGTTAAATTCGGCAACACGAATCATTTCTCCGGTTTCAGGGTCGAGAACGTAGATTGGTGAGTAATAATTAGATTTATCAAATTGCAACACCAAGCGAGTCTTATTATCGACACCAGCAACCGCTGCCATATTGTCGAAATTTTCATAGTTGTCAGTTATATCGCCATCGGATTTGCTACTCACTACTCTCTTGATGATTCCACCATCTATTGGATTGGTGATATCCGCAAACTCAATCTGGTATACACCGTACTTGGCTCCAAAATAAAAGCTATTGGGATCTAATGGGTCCCAATCACCATCTTCCGGAGAACGCCACTGGGAGACTTCCATTCCGGTGGTATGAATGCGGAAAGCCTCCTGGCTCATATCGCGAATATCTTCTGACTTCCCATCGCCGTCGGTATCCCGGTTGGAGAGTTGTACCAACTCAAACATCAATTCGCTGTCGTCAAACAGCGCTCGATTGTCACTATCACTAAAATCAACCACCGGAGCGCCATCTCTATCCAAAACCCGAACCGCATACAGCTCACCATTGGTCAAGCCAGCCTTATCAACTTCACTGCCTTCATTGGTTTTTTCACCAACATAGACTGTGAGAAAACCTCCATTGCGATAAGCATCATCCTCATCCCCCCGAGGCCGTTCATCATCGACAGACAGCAGTATGGTTTTATCCTGTGCTTTATAGTTGGGTACGATATTTTCAAATCGAGATTTACCGAGTAGTGGCAATTCATAAGCATCACCAGCATTGTCTCCGGTTGTCAAAACAGCGATACCGCGACCGATATAAATTTCCGATTTGTCGTACTCGTAGACAGACTCGATCTCACTCTTGGCTTTCGCCTCACCACTGATGCTACCAAAAGCATCAAATCGAAGGCCTTCATAACCACGCTTCTCAACCAAACCATCGTAATAAGTTTTGAGGCTCTCGCCACCGTCACTCTCTTCGCCGGTCAAGAACATCCGCACCTGGGTGCCCTTGCCGCTTTCCGCATTATAGAAAGCAGTTTCAGCTGGCAGAGTTGCGGAGCAGAAGCGTTCGAATGCTCCCGTATTCACAAGGTCCCCATCCGCATCAAAATAGGGTTTCATTTGTGTTACGTAGGTATATCCTGGAGATTCAGCAACCTCACCATCCGTGTCATACAGGGTACGCCGCCAGGCATAAACACCTTTAATCAGGTCCTCACCACCCTCAATTTCCCCGGTGGTTTTATTGATTACCCACTTTGAAATGAAGGTGCCTGTCGATCGGAGACTGCGATTTGAGTTCTCCAGCACCACCCCATCACCGCCAACAAAGTTGTAGTGTTCCTGGTTCATAAACAGGGTAAATGTATCGTCGTCATTATCCAGATACCCCAAACCATCGGGTTCTCCAGACAATACATAAAGGCCATCCGTATCCGCAGCATCGAGACTTGGGTGCTCCTCGAATATAGGAAGCATATCCTGTTGGGGAACATTTTCACTGGAGTAATCAGTGGGGAGATAACCATTGCTGAGCAGATTAATTACCTTGACGTTTTCAGCCGTGGCGACAACATGTGGTACCTGCATTGTTGAAGGACCAATATGCGCAGCAGCCTCAGAACCAGCAACTGATTCAAATAGACTGACTTCCTCTGGCACTTCCGGATCTGGAGTTACCACTATCGGATCATCATTATCGTCACTGCAACCAGACAAAATTGCCGGTATAGCAATAGCTAACGCTGCTCTTTTGAAAAATTTATGATTTTTCATTGCCACTCCAATGCGTTGATTCCCCACCCGAAGGCAGTTCCAGTTATAAAGGCGGCATAGAGTAGTTGTGCTAAATGACAGACTTAATAAGGTTTGATTACAGACGAAAAAAAATTTAGTTCAATAAATTTAATTTCCTACGTAAAGCTCTTCATATATTTCAATGGAAAGCTCCCCCTCAGAAAACAACCCTATAATTTATGGATAAAAAACGAAGACAAAAAAAATCCCGTACCAAGCGAATAGTAACTTGGCACGGGACTCTTAGATCAGCCCCAAATTAGGGCAAACATGTTTTAAACGGATACAGGTTCGCTAATAGCCGCCTCTTTGCGTTGCTCCTTGGTTTCAGTTTCCCCGCCGATTACTTCGTTGGGTCTCACTTTGTGGAATACCGCATAGAACACAGGGATTGCAATCAGTGTCAACACCGTAGCAAATCCAAGCCCACCCATAATTGTCACCGCCATATCCGCAAAGAAAGCGTCGAACAGAAGCGGGGACATTCCCAAAATAGTAGTGACAGCGGCAAGGAATACCGGACGCAAACGGCTAACGCTGGCCCGTTGGATAGCTGTCAATCTCGGTAGGCCCGCGTGGGTCTGAACCTCAATCTCATCCACCAATACCACGGCATTTTTAATCAACATACCAGACAAGCTGAGGACACCGAGAAGAGACATAAATCCAAATGGTAATCCCGTCGCCAACAACCCGACAACAACACCGACGAGACACATAGGAACAACCAGCCAGATAATCACTGGCTCCCGAACAGTACCGAACAGCAGTATCGACACCAGGATCATAATCAGGAAGCCCAAGGGTAAACCTTTACCTAACGACTTCTGCGCATCGGTAGAACTTTCGTACTCACCACCGAATTCAACCTTGAAGCCTGGTGGCAACTTCATCTCTTCAACCCAGGGACGTATACGGCCAAAGGCTGCCATTGCCGTAACACCTTCAGGCGCATCCGCACTGATGGTAATAGTCGGCACCCTGTTGCGTCTTTGGATCAATCCTTCATCAGCGGTTAACTCGAAATCAGTAATCAACTGTCCTGCCGGAATATATCCCTGCTCATTGGGGCTCCACACCAAGCGGTCTTCCAGTGAACCCACTTGATTGCGATCTCCCTCTGGCATACGGGCAACAATAGGGATAATACGGTCACCGCTTTCAAAGTCGCCAACGGTGTAACCTGCAGTGGCAAACTGAATCATACGGCTGACATCAGCATTGGTAACCCCGGCAACTCGCGCCCGCTCATCATCCAGATGTGCGTGCAGAGTAGGCTCTCTGCTGCGCCAGTTGTGACGAATATCTTCCAGTCCTTTTTCACGGAACTGCTGTTCTACACTGACCGCCAAGGTACGCAGTGTCTGGTAATCCGGACCTGAAATACGCACTTCAACATCCGATCCGCCACCGGGACCAAACACCAGGCGCTTGAAAGTAATCAATGCTTCCGGCTGCGCTACACGCAACTTCGCCTTGGCACTCTCAATCAACTGGGGGATTTGCTCCCGGTTTTCAGTGCGAACAATCAACTGGCCATAAGACGCATTGGGTGGCTCGGGAGCATAGGTCAGCATAAAGCGATCAGCCCCGCGACCAGCTACCGCCGTTACGGAGACAACTTCATCCTGTTCCTGGAAGAATGCAGTCGCTTCCTGAAGCGCCCTGTCTGTACGGTTAATATCACTGCCCTGAGGCATGAAGTAGTTAACATAAAAAAGAGGAGCATTTGAATTGGGGAAGAACCCCTGCTTCACAAACCCGAAAGCAAAGTAGCTGGCCAGGGTCACCACAATAAGTACTGCAATGGTCAGGCCCCTGCGCTTCAACGCTCCTGATAAAGCACCGGAATACATGTTGTAGAAGCGGCCATCGTACGGATCATCCGAGTCGGCTTGCTTACCCGGCTTAAACAGGTGATAGCCCAAGTAAGGGGTAATAGTAATTGCCAGTATCCAGCTGAGTAGCAGGGAGATACCAATTACCGCAAACAGGGAGAAAAGGAATTCGCCAGTAGCATCATCGGACAGACCGATACCGGAGAACGCCATAATACCGATAATGGTCGCACCCAGCAGCGGCCAGAAAGTCTGGCGGACTACGCGCCTGGCAGCACTCTTAGGCTCTTCTTTTCTCTGAACCCCCATCAGCATCCCTTCGGCAACCACAATGGCATTATCAACCAACATACCCATGGCGATAATCAGGGCACCGAGAGAGATCCGCTGCAAATTCAAGCCAAACAGGTTCATGATTAACACGGTGCCCAAAACGGTCAAACCGAGGACAGTGCCAACCACAACACCGGATCGCCAGCCCATAAATACACAAAGTACTAGAGTAACGATCACGACAGAGGAAACCAGGTTAAAGAGGAAACCGTCAACACTCTCCTCTACTACCTGGTGCTGTTCGTAAATAGGATGGATTTCTACACCCAGGGGCAATGCCTGTTTAATCAGCTCCAGCCTGGCCTCTACCGCCTTGCCAACGTTCACGATATTGGTATTTTCCGCACCGGCCACACCCAGCAGTATGGCCTGCTTACCATCAAATCGGGCAATAAAGCTTGGGCTCTCATCATAACCGAGAGAAATATCGGCGATATCACGGACGGCCAGCATCGCGGTAGAACCGGGCACGCCGACGAGAATATTACGAATGGATTCCAGGTCACTCGCAGGATTATCAACCAGTATGCGGGTACGTAAATCCTGACCTCCAATCTCGCCGACTTTCTGGGTCGAACTTTCAGATTGCAGTACCTGCGCTAAGTCATCTAGGGAAAAACCAAACTGGGCCAGGCGGGATTCATCAATATCCAGGTAAGCCACTTCGTCGATAATGCCTGAGCGGGAAACCTTGGCAACCCCCTCAACTCCCAGTAACTCCCTGCGAATCGCTTTGGTAATTTCACGCATTTCAGTCAGCGAAAACCCTTCTCCGGTAATCGCATAATAAATACCGTAAACCTCACCAAAATCATCATTCACAATAGAAGGTAAAGCGCCGCTGGGCAGGTCACTTTGAGCATCATTAACCTTGCGCCGCAATTCATCCCAAACCTGGGCAAGTTCCTGCGAGGCATACTGATCTTTGATTTCCACCCGAATTTCAGACATCCCCGGACTTGAGGTGGAGGAGACCTTGTCCAGCTGTCCCATTTGTTGGATGGCCACCTCAAGCTTTTCGGTGACCTCCTCTTCTACACGCTGGGCGCTGGCGCCTGGGTAGAAAGTGTAAACACGGGCTTCCTTGATCGTAAACGCAGGATCTTCGAGGCGACCAATATCTGAAAGCCCCCAAAGACCACCGATTAAGCAAATCAGCATCAACAGCCAGCTATAAACTGGCTTTTCTATAAATATGTCAGAAATCTTCACAACATTTTCCCTACTGTTAACAGGGCCAGAGCTAACACACTAATTAGTGCTGTGCGTAATTGCGTACTTTTGCACCGTCATAAAGGTGCTGGCCGCCGGTAGCAACCAGTTTCATAGCAGGGCTAATGCCATCTTTAATCTGAACCGACTCACCATCAGTACGCCCGAGGGTCACGGAAGCTTTGGAAACAGATTGGTCTGCATTAATTTGCCAAACATAGGGCTTACCTTCCGGGCCAGTCTGCACTGCTGAAAGGGGAACCCACAGATCACCACTCGCTTTATTCAACTTCACACTAACGCGAGCGGTCATGCCGGGAAGGATCTGTACATTTTCGGGGCGGGGCATTCCAAACTCGACAACGTAAGTCTGGGTAACGCTGTCTGCCTCAGCCTGGTGCTCACGGTAAGTAAGTGGGAACTCCTTGCCCGGCAAAAATTCAAATTCGGCGGTCATGGAGTTGACTTGCTCTTCATTAACCGTGGCCAACAGCTTTTCAGGCACGGAGATTTGAATTCGAACTTCAGAAATATTCTGCAAACGGACAATCGCCTGGCCAGCCTGGACGTTGGTGTAATTCTCTACCAGCTGGCGGGTCGCCAAAGCATCGAAAGGAACCCTTAGCTGGGTATAAGCCAGGTCCTGCTCAGCACGTTCCAGGGTAACTTTAGCCAAGTCAAAGTTACTTTTCGTTTCATCCAGCTGCTGCTGTGAAATAACTTTTGACCCTGCCAGAGAGCGCTGACGATTGAGGGTTTTTTCCAGCAACTCTACATTTAATCGGGCTTCTTTTACCCTGCGCAGGTAATCCCGCTGATCAAGTTCTGCGATCAGGGTTCCCTTAGGAATAATTTCACCTTCGCGAATTGTGAGCTTGTCCAGCTTCCCGCCAACCTGGAAAGATAGGTCGACACTCTGCACTGCCTTAACACGACCAGCAAACTGTCGATCTTTGACCTGGTCATTACTGGCAACGGTAGCTACTTTCACGGGCCAGACGTGCTCTGCTTGCGCCTGCTCCGTCTTCGATTCGGAGCATCCTGCCAGAACTGCAACTGCTGCAATCAAAACGGCCAATGAGAAACGCGATCTTGGCGATATATTCATATTCATCATCCACAAACTGTATTAACTGGGGCTGACCTTTAGTTCAGGTCGGCAGAGAGCGCCAGCAGACGTCCCTGTAAACGTTCAATAATCGGGTCTTCAGACTCAACCACACCGAGTACGCGACCCAGGAACATGCCCTGGGCCGCCAGGATTAGCAGTTCCGCCATTTCCGGGTCACGATACGCATCGCAGATATCGCGACGCTGCTGCTCCTCTTTGTCTTTTACCGGCCCCAGCAACATGGGGTCTTCGGCCACGGCGGCGATCAGTGAGCGAGGCAGCCCCTTGTCGTCCTCCATCAATTCAAAAATGCTCTTCAAACGCGACACCAACAAGCTGTCCCCCGAGGACACAAAAGTGGCAACACTGTCATCTTCACGAGCTATTGCCGCCTCCAGCATCGCCTTCAGGAGTGACTGCTTAGTTCGAAAATGATGAATCAAACCGCCCTTGCTGAGCCCGCACTGTGCAGCCACCGCATCCAGGGTCAACTTACGCGCCCCGCGATCCCGGACTACTTCTTCTGCTGCTCGAACAATGGCAGCTTTGTCGACTCTCGACACATGACCTCCTGGGCATCACCAATCAAAACCAACCGGTTGGTCGGTATCTTAGCGGCAACATTTCAAAGGTCAAGCTATGCTACGCTCCCTCCCCAGAAAACATGGTTAAAAAGTGTTACGAGAGCGTTAAGTTCACGCTGGAGAGATGATTTATGACGGATCGGTACTGCCCCTGTGGATCGGGCAAGCCCCTTGATACCTGCTGCGGACTCTATTTGTCGGGAAAAGCTTACCCCAATAATGCAGAAGCGGTTATGCGCAGTCGCTATACAGCCTTTGCAACCGGAAACTTTCGGTACCTGAAAAAAACCTGGCATCCCGACACCTGCCCAGAACTGCAAGCTGAGGATATTGAAACCCAATGGACACAATTGGAAGTTATTAAGAGCAAGGCGGGACTAAAAAAGTCGATTGTAGAATTTAAGGCTTGGTATACAGAAAATGACCAAGAACACCTGATTCACGAAATTTCACTATTTAAGTTATTTAAGAAGCGCTGGGTATATTTGGAAGCTCTACCCAACTGGCCTGATGGGAAATAGGCTAGCAGAGAACACGGCTAACTAAAGAGGCGATATCAACGAAAAAATAGCAGCAAAAGCCTGGGGGCGGGAGTCGCACTCCCGCACCTCTTTACGAAGCTTCTGCTTGCTAGCGAAACGACCCGAAGATTTTGCCTTTACGTGGGCACCGCCCTTTCTCATTAGCGGATTACGCGCAACGTAACTACGAATTTTTTCTTTCTTTTTCATAAAACTTCACCTTTTACTTTTAGTAGATCCACTCTTCCAAATATCTTCTCACTCAAAACTTGTATTGATACCTCCTTATTTACCCCTTGATACAAATTACCTGGCGTAGCGTGTGCACCACTTCCACAAGATCGGACTGGTTCTCCATCACCTGATCAATATCCTTATAAGCAGCAGGAATCTCATCCAGAACGCCCTTATCTTTACGGCATTGCACACCTTGGGTCTGATCTTCCAAGTCCTTTCTGGTAAAACGCTGGCGAGCCGCTGTACGACTCATTTTTCGGCCAGCCCCGTGTGCGCAGGAACAAAAGGATTCCTTATTGCCAAGCCCACGCACGATATATGACTTAGCCCCCATAGAGCCGGGAATAATTCCCAGTTGATCTCTCTGGGCACTAATAGCCCCTTTGCGAGTCACGAATACATCTCTATCAAAATGGCGCTCGCGAACAACATAATTGTGGTGGCAGTTAATTGCCTCTGTGGTCAAAGTAAACTTTGGTAAGCTGACCTTCAGGCATCCAAGCACAAGCTTCATCATTTCCTGCCTGTTCCAGCGCGCATATTCCTGCGCCCAATTAACCGCCTCAATATAATCGTCAAAATTCTGGCAGCCTTCTGAGAAATAGGCCAGATCCTTATCCGGAAGATTGTGCATATGCCCAGCCATATCCCGTCGGGCCAACTGGATAAAATGCTGACCAATAGCATTGCCAATCCCTCGACTCCCCGAATGCAACATCACCCAGACAGCACCACTCTCATCAATACAAATTTCGATAAAGTGATTGCCACCCCCCAATGTACCCATTTGGGTCACCCAGGTTTTTTGTGGTTGATGCAGCCTCTTCAGTAGCCCTGGATGCTTTGAAAACAATCTATCCACACCGGGAGCTAAAAGTTTGCAGGCAGATTCCCTGGCGCTGATCAGTTTATGTCTTCCCTGACCAACCGGCACTTTCACCTCAATGGCGTCCCGCAGTGCTTTCAGATTGTCTGGCAGCTGATGGGCATGTAGCGAAGTTCGCACCGCATTCATTCCACAACCGATATCCACCCCAACGGCAGCAGGAATTATCGCACTTACCGTTGGGATCACCGATCCTACCGTTGCCCCCTTTCCCAAATGCACATCCGGCATAGCAGCAACATGGGAGTGCACAATAGGAAGCTGAGCAATACTCTTTAACTGTTGCATTGCCTTGGGCTCAATATCATCGGTATAGATTTTTACCGGTACCGTGCCAGGCGGTGCATTTCGATTTAACACTGTTTTTACAGGCATATTTTATCCCTGGATTAATCCACTTAACAGAAACGGCAATCCAAGCTAAAACAAAAAAGCCCCGGCATTTGCCAGGGCTTTTGGAAGGTCTGGCTTGGAAAGCAATATCACTTTCCAAGCTCAAGTGCGTGAAAAGCGATTAAACAAATAAACTCTTAATATCTACATTTCGCATTTCACGGCTCCTTAGTGGTGCGATCCACTTCAAAAATACTACCAATTAGAATGCCAACCTTGAAACTAGATCAGCAATGGAATTTAGGTGCAGTTTATTCTCATTTGGTACCATGTCAAGCCTGTTTTTTGTCTATCGATAAAAATTCTACCCTGAATTCACTGACCAACTTTTACTTTTCAACATAGCTTGAGGGCTCGCTATGCCATAAAATCGTGTTACCGAAATTACAGTCCAGTCGCCACACCCCCAAAATGACCACACAAGAACCTACCATTCTCTTTGAAGACGACTACTTACTTGCCGCTTATAAACCAGAGGGGTGGCTTGTTCACAGATCAGAAATAGACCGCCATGAAAAGCGTGTACTTTTGCAATATTTGAGGGACCTATGTGGTAGCTTTCTTTATCCAATACATCGACTGGATAAGCCTACCTCCGGTGTTATTATTTTTGCGAAAAGCAGCGAGATTGCTGCTCAGGTACAGCAGCAGCTGGAAAGTGATTTATCATCAAAAAAATATATTGCTGTATGTAGAGGATATAGCCCGGAAAAAGGTGTCATTGACTATGCCCTCCCCCCCGTTGCCGACTTCAAACACCAGAGGAAGCGACCGAAAACGGATCTGCCACGTCAGCAGGCTGTTACACTGCACCGACGCTTGGAGACTATTGAGTTACCTTATGAGGTTGACCGCTACCCGACCAGCCGGTATTCCCTGGTAGAAATCCAATTGAAAACAGGGCGGCGCCATCAAATAAGAAGGCATTTCAAGCATATCCATCACCCTCTGATTGGCTGCCCGAAATATGGAAAGTCAACCCATAATCGTTTCTTTGCCAACAGGCTCGAGTGCTCTAGACTGCTTTTGCACGCATCTGAACTCAAGCTTGAACATCCGGTGAGCGGTTCTCAGCTGAAAATACAATGCGAAATACAGGGAAGTTTCTTGCAATTAATTCAGCGATTTAAATGGCAACCTTAAATTATAAAGCCCCTGAGTTACTCAGAACCCCTCAAGCCAAGCCTTACATAGTGCATGGGGCGGTTTGCCCAGGATAAGAGCACAATGGCGCTGAATTAATAATTTCCGATATGCAACAGGCTGAGCTTCCGCCATTTAATTGGCCGCATCCAGGGCCGCCACAGGCCCCACACGAGCTGAAACAGCAAGCTCCCGACCCATTATATATTCCAGCTTTCTCATTTTCGCATTCAGCCCCCTTAAGGCCATATATCTTTCTCCCTTGCTTCACTGAAATATTGTCAAAGTAGGCATAGACTTTTTTGGAGGGTGACCACAAAGCTGAACTACCGCCATGAAAAGTACTGAACTGAAATTTATCAATAGCTACCCTATCACTACCAGTCAGCCGCAACCCTTGTTCCTCTACAATTTTTTTGCCATTTATAAATAGCTCGATATATCCGTCAGCATTATTTGCACTGCTATTTAATTGCACAAACAACTCAATCCGATACCAAGTATCCCGCTCAAATCTAAAGCTGTCATTCCCTTGATACCCATCTCCACACCGAGCGACTCTATCCTGATGATAGGTATAGAGCCCGACCCTACCCTCCGCACCAAACTTAACCCGCACACTCCAACTCTTCGGATCGATAGGTACGCATCCTGAAGCCTGCCCCCCACCAGCAAGACCGTGTAGCTTACCGCCCTTAACAAATTCGAAGTTCCGATGAAACTTCACATCGTAAGCGAGAGTTGCCGATGAAACAGATTTGGCTAATTGGGTTGATGTACTAATTCTCTCCGAACCCTTTTCATAAGGAATGTACTGAGCTTCCAGTGCATACCCATTACCGGGCATTGGAATTAAGTTTAAATGCTGATCATCAAACGTTGTCAGTGGTTGCAAATCAAAAGTTCTTCGCAACAAGGTAATATCGGTATATTTCATGTAGGGGATCCCAACCCGATATCTACCAGAATTTGAAATTGCACTGAATCTGCCTTGATTTGATGAAAACCCATATACATAGATCTTCTTTCTTACAAATTTTTTCATTTCCTCATAATTCAAATAGAACTTGAATCCATGGGGAACGCCCTGAGTATCACATATATTGGCAATTCCTTTTGACGACGCCTGATCAGCTCTGGAAATTTTTAATGGAAACCCGCTTCTACTATCGCTACCTAGATAAAGACCAACAGAAACTGACTTGAATACTCCTTTCTGACAAGCCCACCCAGAAACAACCAAGCCTCCCCCCAAATATTCAACCCGATCAACCCTACCGATCATCTGGGCGAAATCCTGATTACCTGTACTAAATGAAAAAAGAGTCACGAGTAAAAATACAGAAAACATCTTGAATAATACCCGACAGCATTGACATCACTATTAAATATAGAAGCTACTTGTTCGGATGAGTGAGGGCGCACATAGCCCGAGAAAATCATAAGAAAGCGCGAAAATAAATGCTAAAGGCTTCCGCCGTCTTGGCGGAACAATATTGGATTTAAGGGCGTTTAACGCCCTTTAGAAACTTGATGCAAAAATATTCACTGAGATGAAAGGCGCTAGTCACGCCAATGAGGGGAGAGAAACTAAGGTCAGTGTTCAGAATTACCGTGAGAAGCCTCTTCTTGAGATTTACTGCGAATCCCAAAGAGCCCCTTGCGCTCAGTTTTACCTTCCGGCTCCGGCTGTAGAAAACTGCGCAATTTATCTTTTTCCCACATGGCATCCTGATAGCCGAGATCGATAAGCTCTTCGATATATGGCCTTTCAAATAATAAATAACTGGCTGCAGAAACACCGCCACCGGGATTGGTCGCACCCGTTGAGCGGAATAACCAGCGTAGCGCCGAGGGAAGGTGACCAAGTTTTCTGCCACTAAGACGCCCTAAACTCTGCGAGGGCTCAATAACAACCGACTCTACCGAACGTAACAATTTCAAATCCGAATGATCTGTTGGATCCACATAGTCAAGTAACATATTTACTCGATCCAGATGCTCCAAGTCTGCCTCCAAGCTATCGATAAATGCGGCATTGAATAACTGAGCAGCTATTTGCGCCATCGAAGGGGACTCCATCTGCGCAGGACTGTTGCGACTCCCCCAATGGGCTGGAGAACGGTTGTCCGACACACCCACCACAAAGACACGCTTGGCACCGAGATGCAGTGCGGGACTAATCGGGGCCATCAGACGAATGGCACCATCGCAAAAATAAACCCCATCCAATTTGACCGCCGGGAAAATGGCAGGAATTGCTGCCGATGCCAATAGGTGGTCCGAGGTTAATTGAGTGGGCACTCCAAAGCGACGAAACCGCTGCCATCCTTTAACATTCTCCGCTCCCTGAAAAAAACTGACGGACTGCCCTTCACTATAAGAAAGCGCATTAACACTTGTGGCATGCAAATGCCCAGCCGAAATATTTTTTTGAATATTGTCAAAGTTTATCTCGCGCTCAACCAAGCTGCGCAGCGGACTGTTATCCAGGAGTGCCAAAGGTTTTTGTCTACCCACACCTTGGTTCAAGAGCGAACGACTGATAGAAAACAGATTTCCAAGCAAACTACGCCAACTGGTGCGATAAACCTGCTCAACACTAAGCTGCAACCAAACTGAGCACATTCTGTCGACAGCTTCTTTAAAGGTACCTGTATGAGAGGCGAGAAGCATCGCGTTCATAGCTCCTGCAGAGGTGCCGCAGATTATTTGAAAGGGCCGAGGATTATCTTCTGGAACCAGTTCCGCAAGCGCCCTTAAAACGCCCGCTTGATAGGCAGCACGCGCACCTCCCCCAGAGAGAACCAGAGCGTTACGCTGGCCAGGTTTGTTACTTTCACTGTTACTTGTCGACAAATTTTTCTTCCAATACAACAAGCCCGCAAACAACAGAGTCCGCTTAAAGGCTATTGAGAAAAAAGCCCATATACAACTCAGATTCAGAGTTGTCGGGGATATTTGGTAAGATAAATAGAATCTTTTAAGTGTACTTATTATTCTAAATCGATAGATCTATTAGAGAGCCATATCTACAACGTAACGACCTATTCCATGCCCTCTATTTAAGCGCGCAAGAAACTCTGGAGCCTGATCAAGGCTAATATTCTCCGCAATACTGTCGAGCTTATCGCCGATATACCACTCACTGCCCAACCGCTTCCATACTTCTGCCTTCTTTTCTATTGGCAAAACAGCGCTATCCACACCCAACAAACTAATACCGCGCAAGATAAATGGAAATACATTGGCGTGAAATTGAGCACCTGAAGCCATACCACAAGCAGCCACTCCGCCGCCGTAGCGCAGGGATTTAATGACATTAAAAAGCGTTTCCCCCCCCACAGTATCTACAGCCCAAGCCCACAATGGCTTGGCCATCGCCTTATTGGCAAAAGGGGCCAGTGTATCCCGGTCGAGAACCTTCCATGCACCCAATCTCGCCAAATAATCAGCAGACTCCAACTTTCCCGTCACTGCTGCGACACGAAAGCCTAGCTTCGCCAGCAAGGCGACGGCAACAGAGCCGACGCCCCCGGTTGAACCTGTTACCAGAATCTCTCCATCCTCAGGAGATGCGCCGGACTCCAGGAGTTTTTCAACACAAAGCGCGGCGGTAAAACCAGCCGTACCCAGTGCCATAGACTCCCAAGCTGTTAGGCCCTCGGGGACTGGCAAGGCCCATTGCGGAGGAACGGCAATACGCTCTGCAAGTCCACCAGAAGTATTCATGCCCAAATCGTAGCCATTGACCAATAATTCGGCACCCGGTTGAAACGTATTGCTCCGATCGAACAGCACTTTGCCCACCGCATCAATACCCGGGGTATGGGGGTAAGTATTAGTAATCCCACGATTGCCAAACGCAGATAAAGAATCTTTGAAATTCAAGGATGAATAACTTACGGCCAACAGCAACGGGTTATCGGGAAGCTCAGAAAGTTGACGCTCAACAACAGACTGGTCAAACTTTCCCGAAGCTACTTCGGCAACCTGAATTGCCCGAAATTTTTCATCCCTATCTATTTCCATGGGGTATATCCCGCAACACTATCAACCTGTAACGTTACAACTATTGAGCCTGATGACGCAGAGCTGCCAGCCGTGAAAAGAGACGAGTGACCGCCGATTCCACACCGGCTTCTGCCGCCAGCCCTATTTTCTTAGCAATATTTTTCCGCTCTTTGAATTCCACCTGATATAAGTCGCAGTCCTTAGCACAACTGGTCAAGTATTCATCTGATGTTTTCAGCTCATCGACCAGTCCCAAGGATAGGGCTTTTTGCCCGAACCAAACCTCGCCCGTGGCAACTTTGTCGACGTCGAGTTTTTGACGGTACTCCCCGACAAAGTGCTGAAACAGAATATGGATCTCATCTAAATCCTCTTGGAACTTCTGTTTACCTTCCTCAGTATTTTCACCAAACATGGTTACAGTGCGCTTGTACTGGCCCGCAGTAAACAGTTCGTAATCGATATCATTGCGCTTCAGCAGGCGGTTAAAATTCGGCATCTGAGCTAAAACACCAATAGAGCCCAACATCGCAAAGGGTGCTGCCAGAATACGGTCTGCAACACAGGCCATCATGTAGCCCCCGCTGGCAGCCACTTTATCGACAGCAATAGTCAAATGGATACCTGCACTACGAATCCTGGTTAACTGGCTGGCGGCCAAGCCATAGTTCGCCACCATGCCCCCAGGGCTTTCAAGACAAAGGAGAACTTCATCTCCGGACTCTGCCACTTGAAGAATGGCCGTCACCTCTTCACGCAAATGGGAAAGCGCACTCGCTTTGATATCCCCATTAAATTGCATAACAAAGACACGCTTGCGCTCGGAGACCAACTCCCCTTTTATACTCTTGGACTCACGCTCTCCTTCCTCTTTAGCAACGTCGGAAGAAGTAGCAGCACTTTTTTCAGGCTGCTTTTTGCTCTCAGCTTTATGTTTTTTAGCTAGGGCTTTTTCCTGAGTTTTCTTCTCTTTCGCCATTTGCTTTTTACGACGGGCGAATTCGTGCTTATCCATCACAGCTTCAAGCAGTGTTTCTTTAAACTGCTCATAGCGATCATTCAAATGTGTAACTGTGATATGCCCCTGAACACGCTCTTTCAGCTGCTCTCGATTTGCAAAAATAAAACCTATCAACACCATTAAGGCCACGACAACCGTAACAATTTTGGCTAGAAAAAGGCCGTATTCAATTAAAAATTCCACTTAGACTCCATTTTCCGTCTTAACTAATTTTTATTTAGCTTCAGTATTTTACTGCCAACCTTCCAGGGCGGAAGTTGCTCGCTGATTAAGGGGGCGAGCCAACAAACCGCTGTGGCTAATACGCACCTCGTAAACCGCACCGTCCTCCATAGGTAGAAATGTGGCACTGCCATATACCGCATCAACAAAGGGCAACTTGCGATCAACACCGCGTACAAACTGCCAGACATCCACGCCATAGTTCGCCCCCTCTATTTCATGGACAGAACGCTCGCGAGCTCGCTCATCCTGTAGCGTGAGATAGCGGCCACTCAACCTGTCCAGACGATAAGCAGGCTTAATTCCCCAGCGGGCTAATGGACCCTGCCACTTGAGCATTCGGGCATCCAACTGCCACTGATCCCCAAGCAATTCAAACTTTTGCGCTATACCATCCGCATCAGAAAACTTGACTTCAAATTGCTGCTCGGCAATTTTACGAAACGAAACAATACCAACACTGTGCTCTTCAGCCAGGTTTCTATAGCTGTAAACATCTGCAGCAATCAGAACAATCCAAAGGGCAGTTGCAAAAAGAAAAAGACCGGCGGAGCCACGTATAAACCCCAGGAACCAATTTCCCGATAGCAGGACTCGCGCCCCCCAAAACACAAACAACAACGCCAGGATGGCAATAATAAAGGTAATCGCTATATACATTATGATTTCTACTCCCTGATACTGCGCAACATCTTTAAACCAACCTTACGGGCGGTTCTTCGCTGCAGCCTTTTCGACAAAAGTGTGGATCAAGCGGCCGGACAGGGTTTGTATGGGCGGTATAGCTGGCAATGAACTGTAGTGGAACCAGTTTGCCTCTTCTATCTCATTGGGGTCCAAGCACAATCCCCCACCTTGCCACTCCGCCAAATACCCGATCATCAACTGCCCGGGAAAAGGCCAGGATTGGCTCCCCACATACTCCAGGGCACCCACTTTGAGCCCCACTTCCTCATAGACTTCACGCACCAGCGCTTGTTCTGCACTCTCACCGGGCTCTATAAACCCAGCGAGGGCCGTATAAGTTGCATTTCGACGCGAGGCATGACGAGCCAAGAGACACTCATCTCCCCGTGTAACAAGCATAATTACACAGGGGGAGATTCTGGGGTAGACAGTAAGATCACAAGCCGGGCAGGTGCGAGCGCGATCATTAGAGTGATAGATGGTGGGAGTGCCACAACGACCGCAAAATCGATGTTGGCTATCCCAATGGGAAATCTGTAGCGCCCGCCCAGCCAATGCAAACATCGGCTCCTCAACCAAAGTCAGCAGGCTGCGCAGGTTTCGCCATTCATAGCCGGCAATTTCAACCTGGCGAGACAAAACGTGGACACCACACGCCCGCCCACTTAGCTCTCCCAAATAGTGGCTGGATTGAACAGCCTCTGCTACCAATACCTGGGCGTCGTGGAGGAAAAAATCTCCTCGGCAGAGAATCAGCCCATCAGCAATCAGGATATGCTGGGAAAATTCCGGGACTGCCCACACATTATCTGCTGGGACAAACTTATCTACCAAGGAGACCTCCTTAATTATGCGGCCTCAACGGGATAACCCAGAGCAGTCAAGCTTTCGATAGCGAGACTGAGGGATTGAATATCTGCTTGCCTATGCAGCTTTACCTCTCCCAGGTAGTACTCAAGGCTGATAATCGCATCGGCAAAAATATGTAAAGATTGCTCTACTTCAGGGCCGGCATCATGACGGTCGATAACAGTTTCAACAAAGTTCAGCAAACCTTCAACTACGGCCGCCGCTCTACTTAAGTTGAGAACGATCAAGCCTCCGCGCACTGAGTTCAAAGTAGTGGAAACATTGCGAATATGGCCATGATCAAAGTCGGACTCTGCATAGGCCGCCAGCGCTCTCTTAATCAACGCCAAACCGGCTTCTGCCTCTTTAAGTACAGCCACTTCCGCTTCCGCCAGCTGGCTGTGCTCAAAGGCAATATCCGCATGACCGTATTCATCCAGATCAATAGAAGTACTCTGCTTGAGCGCTCTTACCGTGCTATCGACCATCAACACCTGGCCTGTCAGTTTTTGCAGTGCGCTGTCCGCTATGGAACCACCCGCGCCGGAGGCACTCTGGTATTCCGCAACCGCGCTGCGCAGACTCTCTCCAACCCGCTTAAAATTGAGCATCTGCAAGGTACCGGCCACTCTCTGTAGAGAAGAAGCGAGGCCATCTTCTGCATCCAAGGTAGTAGTACCAATTAACTCAGCGTCATCCAACATCCGGCGCACACCGGACAACTCCTCCTCTAAGGCGTTAGCAACTGCGGTAATTGCCGTGGCGCCGGGGCCTCCAAGGGTGGCTCGCTCCCGCTCTAATTCCTCTTCGCTGTAATCAAGAGGCTCTGCGGAGAAGGCCTCCAGCAACTTGCCACCAAAACCCTCGGGCTTGGAAAGAGTCAGCCAATAGAGGCACTCTTTCAGCAAAATCGGTGGCGCAGGCTGATCTAAAGCTGTATCACACTCTTTTTGCAAAGCTCGTAGCCAGCGATCAAACATACTGAAAACCATCACCCGGGATCGACTGATGCGCATTTCCTGGGAGGCCATGCCTGCAAGTGCCGCCCCTGCTACCACCCATAAACGCCCATTTGGGCGCCCCATGGTGATGCTTGCGATTCTCTCAAGGGCGCGAGACATCATCGTGTACGCTGGGCCCCGAGGTTTACCTCGCAACAGAGCCAACAAACCAACCTGGTACATATGGCGGAATCGGCGAACAAAACTATTCAAGTCTTCCGACATTACCGCAGAAGCCCCTGCACCAGGCACAGCCCCCTCCAAGTTACAACGGAAAAAATGACTTTCCGGCACAGGGGGCTGAGACCGGGCCGCACGCAAATTATTGATATAGGGAATCAGCAATTCTGGACGGGCAATGGCACGACTTTGGACAAAATCCAAGTAGCGTCCCATTACGTAAAAACCTGTGCCCAGCGCTTCCATCAGTTCTTCTGAGGCGCTCTGTCTCTCCTCTAACACCTCTGTAAGCGCTTTGATTTTCTCTTGGGCGAGGAGCTCAGCTGCCTGGAGCTGCACCATCTGCAATACTCCACTGACCTGCCTGAGTGCAGCCAAACTCTGTTCAAGAGCCTGCTTTTGGGAAGTATCCGCGGCAAATTTATCCAAGTGTGAGGCGGCATTATCGATGGTAGCTACCAGCTCATCCTTCACTACATTGACAGAAGTGATATTGATCTTGCGCAATTCAGTCTTTGGCTGCACCGCTGCATTCTTCCTATAATCGAACAAAAAACAACCAGATCAGGATGATTCTGGCCTCATTAAGGGCAATTTACCCCAATAAATAAAAGAGTCCACCTTTCGCCAAACAATTTCCACCGAATAATCGACAAATAACCTAGCGGCGGGGCTGAAGCCCCTAAATTACTTGAATTTTCCAGAAAACCCAGTAGCGTTTGCTACTTTCAAGTTTAAAGCTGTACGTTTTTTTGTGTTAAAGAACAAAAACCAATCAATCTGTGCACAATAAACCCGGGGAAGCACGCAGCGATAATTGAGCTCAGGTATCTATTTCGCATACACCGCCGATTCCCAAAGATTCCATTTTGACCCACACCAATGGGTTAACCAAGGAAGTAAATGATGAACACTTACAACAACACCATTGCGGCATCCGGCGGCGGATTTGGTCGCGCCTTTGCCGAAAATTTTCTCGGCGAAGCGCCTGACTGGTACAAATTGACCATAGCCGCCTTTTTGCTTCTCAACCCATTAATACTGTATGTATCGGGGCCTTTTGTAACAGGCTGGGTCCTTATTGGTGAATTCATTTTTACCCTGGCGATGGCCCTGAAGTGTTACCCACTTCAACCCGGCGGACTACTCGCAATTGAAGCCGTATTGATGGGTATGACAAGCACCGATGCCGTCTACCACGAGGTAGTTGAGAATATCGAAGTTATTCTGCTGCTAATGTTTATGGTGGCCGGCATTTACTTCATGAAGAGCCTGCTTCTATTTGTATTCACTAAAATTTTGATTAATGTGAATTCAAAATCTCTGCTGTCACTACTTTTCTGTGCTGTATCTGCAGTACTGTCAGCATTCTTAGATGCCTTGACCGTAACTGCTGTTCTGATTGCGGTTGCCGTAGGCTTTTACTCAGTCTATCACCGGGTCGCCTCCCAGCAGCCACACCACCACAACGACCACGACCACTCCAACGATGAGCATGTCGTGGAGTATCACCGCGAAGACTTGGACCAGTTTCGAGCCTACCTTCGCAGCCTGATCATGCATGGCGCCGTAGGCACTGCTCTCGGTGGTGTTTGCACCTTGGTTGGAGAACCGCAAAACCTACTGATCGCTGAGAAAGCCGGGTGGGAATTTGTACAGTTTTTCCTGCAGATGGCCCCAGTAACCATTCCAACATTCTTTGCCGGCCTAGTTACTTGTTTCTTTTTAGAGAAAATTAAAATGTTTGGCTATGGAGCCCAGCTCCCTAGCGCCGTACGTGAGGTACTGGTTAATTTTTCCAAAGAGGAAGAAAAGAAGCGCACCTCGGCTCAGGTTGCCGAGCTGTGGATTCAGGGCATTGTCGCTGTGGTTCTGGTTTTTGCCCTGGCATTTCATGTTGCCGAAGTCGGTATCATTGGCCTGATGATTATTGTACTTCTGACCTCGTTTAACGGCGTTGTTCAAGAAGCTAGAATCGGCCACGCGTTTGAAGAGGCACTGCCATTTACTGCACTGCTCGTGGTTTTCTTTGCAATTGTTGCAGTGATTCACCAGCAACACCTATTCGAGCCTGTAACCAACTTCGTTCTCGCACAAAAGCCCGAACAGCAGCCAGGATTGCTATTCATGGCAAACGGTATCTTGTCGATGATTAGCGACAATGTTTTTGTGGCAACGGTTTATATTAACGAAGTTAAAGCTGCCCTCACTGCAGGCGACATTACCCGAGAACATTTTGACAAGCTGGCCATTGCCATCAATACCGGAACCAACCTACCCAGCGTTGCCACTCCCAATGGACAAGCTGCATTTTTGTTCCTGCTGACATCGGCCCTGGCACCTCTCATACGCCTATCTTATGGCCGCATGGTGATCATGGCTCTGCCCTACACCATCGTACTGAGTATTGTTGCTTTGATTTGCGTGGTCTACGCGATCTAAAGAGAGCTTGTATTAGAGACTATCTGGATGGGTGGGGATTGATAATTCCCACCCACTCAGAAAAAGAAAAGCACAATAAACATCAAGGTTAAAGAGAACACCTCTTCATTGATGTGCTACCAGAAGTGTTTGCCCGCTGATTTCTCCAGCAAACCTAGCATCGATTGATGCGCTTCAGCTTCCTGTGGCGTAGCACGCGCTACTAGCAGGGACGCGCGATCTGCCGATAGGCGACGAATGGCTTCACCCGCCACATCATTTTCCGCCTTCTTACCTTCCTCCCCTTCCGAGGAATCACCCTGTGCCAACACCAAATCGGTTTGGCCACCGGTCATCATCAGGTAGACGTCGGCAAGAATCTCCGCATCCAGTAATGCGCCGTGCAAATCCCGCTGGGAGTTATCGACAAAGTAGCGCTTACAAAGGGCGTCCAGATTGTTTTTCTGCCCAGGGTGCTTTTCCCGGGCCATTGTCAGGGTATCCAAAACCCCACAATGCGCATTGACATTGCGCCAGCGCGGATTACCCAGCAGCCTCAGCTCAGCATCAATAAAACCGACATCGAAGGGCGCGTTGTGAATAACCAGCTCTGCACCTTCACAGAAGGTCATAAATTCATCGGCGATCTGAGCGAATACGGGTTTGTCCGCCAGGAATTCATTAGTAATTCCATGGACCTCAATAGCCCCATCTTCCACTTGTCGCTGCGGGTTGATGTACTGGTGATAGTGACGGCCAGTCAACTTCCGATTAACCAGCTCTACGCAACCAATTTCAATAATACGATGGCCGCTTTTGGGATCGAGACCTGTTGTCTCTGTATCGAGAACCACTTGACGCATATGCAATATTCCCCTCAGGACTCCAGCTCATCGACGCCGCGATTTGCCAACTGATCGGCCCGCTCATTGCCCGGGTGGCCGGCATGACCTTTAACCCAGTGCCACTCTACATCATGCTGGGAGACGCTCTCATCCAACTGCCGCCATAGGTCTGCATTTTTGACAGGCTTCTTACTCGCTGTCTTCCAACCGTTCTTTTTCCAGTTGTTAATCCAGCCGGTAATTCCCTGGCGCAGGTACTGTGAGTCAGTATGTAAGTCAACTTTGCACGGCTGTTTAAGAGCCTCCAGAGCTTTGATTGCAGCTAACAATTCCATGCGATTATTGGTGGTATGCGCCTCCCCACCAAACAACTCTTTCTCCCGCTCACCGTACACCAACAGGGCACCCCAACCGCCGGGACCAGGATTACCGCGACAAGCGCCATCTGTATAGATAGTAATTTGTTTCAAAACTTACGCCAAAATTAGATATGGGGCTGATTTTCAGCGAAATCAGCGCTTTTGATGCTTCCCGCGTGCTGCAACGCGAGGGCTCGACGGGGTGGCAACCAAAGCGGGCTTTCTCTCGGCCCGCCAGTTGATTTTAATAGTGCGAACACGTGCCACTTCTTTGCGGGCGACTATGATGTAAAAGCCCCCCCATGGCAAGTGCAAGCGGGAGCCAAGGCGCTCCATCCAAGCCGTCTTGGATAGCAATTCCTTTTGCTGTAATGGCAAGCGGAAGAAGCCGCGATCTACCCTCTCAGCCTGCAAGTCCAACAGATTCATCCAGTCGGCAATTCGAGCAGCACGCAGTTGATTTCCGCGCTGGTAAGCCCCCCTGGAAAATAGCAGGCGGGACAAGCCGAGCAAGGAAAACGGGTTAAACCCGATTAGCAGCATATGACCACCGGGTATCAAAACCCTGGCCGCCTCTCTCAATACTTGGTGGGGATGACTGGAAAAGTCCAAAAGGTGATGCAGCAGTACTACATCGATTGAATCGGCGGGGAGGGGCAGTTGCTCGAACTCCACTATCGCAGCCCCGCCCTGCTCAGAAGTTGCCCCCAATCGAAAACGATGATTGATACGGCTGGAGGCGCCAAAGTCAACGGACTGGGTCACACTGGCCTGTAGAAAGTGGTAACCGAAAAAGCCCTCCACTAAGGGTTGGGCCAACGCCAGCTGTTGCGAGAGAATCTCCTCTCCCAGCGAACTGGAAAACCAATGGGATAGCGCTGGGCAGACCTTGCCAAGAGGGGATTGCTCCTCATCATTACCAGGCCTGCTCTTTCCGGTCATCATATCTCCATTGATCAATCTAACAGCTATTCAATTCTACACTCGGGCGATGTTTCCAGGGCCTTACTCTAAGTAAACCAGTCCTCAGGTAACAATTCACACCGTCTCACGCCTTCCATGATATTGTTCTGCTATTCAGCGAAAAGACGATTCGATTATGCTATCCATCACGCCAATCCCCGCCTTTAATGACAACTATATCTGGCACCTGCAAAAAGATGGCCAGCACTGGGTAGTCGACCCTGGTGATGCTGTGCCAGTAGAAAAGGCCCTAGAGGGGACCAGGCTCAACGGCATTCTCATTACTCATCACCACTATGACCATACCGGTGGCATCGAAACGCTTTGCCACCAGTACCAGTGCCCTGTCTATGGCCCCGAGCACATACCTGGTGTCACTCACCCCATTGCCGGTGGAGATTCCTTACAGGTCCTTGGCATGCCCTTCCAGGTACACGCTGTTCCGGGGCACACTCTAGACCACATAGCTTTGGTTTTGAATGAAACCACAGCAGCAGGCGGTGAACAATTACACCTTTTTTGTGGTGACACTCTTTTTTCCGCTGGCTGCGGCAGGTTGTTCGAAGGCACTCCAGAGCAGATGTACCATTCTCTGCAAAAGCTCAGTAAATTACCCGCCGCAACTTTTGTTTATCCTGCACACGAGTACACACTCGCCAACCTGAAGTTTGCCCAAGCGGTAGAGCCTAACAATCAAGCCATTGAGGCAAGGGTTGCTCAGTGCAAAGCCTTGAGAGTAGAAAACAAGCCAACTTTGCCTTCAACTATCGCCCTTGAGCTAGACACCAACCCATTTCTTCGCTGTCAGTATCCGGAAGTTAGGCAGACAGCTATCAATTCGAGACCGGAGTTAAATGACGGAAGCGATAACGTAGATATTTTTGCGAGCTTGCGCGGCTGGAAGGACAACTTCTAAACGCCCAACTTCACCTAAACTCCTCTCAGGCTGGGTGATAAACTAGCAATTCGCATACTTTTTAACCGTCAATATTGACCGAAACTAATTTGCCTAATTAGAATCGAAAGTAATTGACTAAATGCCTGGCGCTTTACCAATAATTGTTCTGAAATGCGTCAGGATGAATTACAAGAAAGACTCGCGGATATCACACATGGTTCACAAGAATTTTGCCGTAGCATTACTAGCCGCTACGGTAGGGGCCTGCTCGCAATTACCGGAACAGGCCTCTGCGCCTGAAACTGAAAATATCCCTGCAGAGGAAACCTCTGTCGCGAGTGACCGAGCTGTTAAAAAACACGAACCCTCTGAAGCGGTCCCTCCCCCCGTAGACATCTGGGCAAGACTTCGTCAGGGGTTCGCCCTGGATCACCACACCAGCGACCCCAAGGTTAAGGAATATATTGCTTACTTCGCCCGCAACGAGGGCTATATGGCTCGGGTAACGGAGCGCTCTCGTCGCTATATTTTCCATGTTGCAGAACAGCTGGAACAGGCAAATCTCCCACTTGAATTAGCGCTGCTCCCCATTGTCGAGAGTGCATACGACCCCTTCGCCTACTCCCACGCCCGGGCTTCCGGTATGTGGCAGTTTATCCCGGCCACCGGGCGCTCTTTCGGGCTCGAGCAAAACTGGTGGTATGACGGACGCCGCGATGTCCATGAATCCACCCAGGCTGCGGCAAAGTACTTCAACTACCTACACGATCGCTTTGATGGGGACTGGGAGCTGGCACTCGCTGCTTACAACGCCGGTGAGGGAACGGTTCGCAGAGCCGTAGAGCGCAATCGTCGCAACGGGCTTGGCACCAGTTATTGGGATCTCAAACTGCCGCGGGAAACCAAGCGCTATGTACCCCAGCTGCTGGCTCTGGCGGAGGTTATATCCCGCCCGGACCATTACAAAATCCCACTGCATGATGTCTCCAATGAGCCCTACTACGCCCGTGTCGATGTAGGCAGTCAGATCGATCTGGCCCAAGCTGCAGAACTTGCAGAAATTGAGATTGAAGAACTGTACCTACTGAACCCAGGCTATAACCGCTGGGCAACCGACCCCAACGGAAACCACCAACTACTGATCCCAATAGAGACCCAGGAAAAGTTTGAGAGCGCCCTGGCACAACTTCCCAAGGAAGAGAGGGTAAGCTGGCAGCGCTACACCATTGCCCGAGGCGACACCCTCTCCACTATCGCTCGCCGCTACCAGACCACCGTCGGAGCGATACGCGAGACAAACAAACTGCGCAGCAATAATATTCGCGCCGGTAAAACACTCTTAATCCCCAGCGCATCGGGCCCCGCGGGACAGTACGCCTACGCACTCGATCAGCGAGTTAAACGCAAGCAGTCTTCCGGCAAGGGCCAGAAAGTTAATTACACTGTACGCCCTGGCGACAGCCTTTGGGGGATTTCACGCAAGCTGGATGTGACCGTAAAGCAACTGGCCAGCTGGAACAGCATGGCACCGGGAGACACCCTGCGCCCTGGACGCACCCTGGTGGCTTACAACGGCTCCCCCGCAGTATCAGAGAACAACCGCACTACCCGCAAGGTTTCTTACCGGGTACGCAGCGGCGACTCTCTATATCGGATAGCCAATAAATTCAGTATCGAAATCGATGATATTCTCCGCTGGAATAAGATAAACAAGTCCAAGTATTTACAACCCGGACAGCGCTTAACCTTATTTGTGGATAGTGCCAGCAACACTTAAAGCGCACACTACCCTACAGGGAGTTAGCCATAAAAAAACCCGGCAATTGCCGGGTTTTTTTATGGCTCAATAACAACCGTTACTCGGCAGATGAGGCCAGATCGATTTTTGCCTGATCGGACAAGTAGCGCTGGATAGCTGCTAACTCGGCCCCACCATTTACAGAGGCCAATTGCTGCATCAGTGCCTGACGCTGCTCTTTGCTCTGCTTGGACAGTTCGCCCGGGCGCACGCTGCGCAGATCGAGAACTACCAGATCACCATTATTTGTAGCGAAGCTGGTCACTTCATCTTTGCCAGCAGATGGTGCAGGCAATGCAAATGCCTTGGCATTAATCTCACCGCGCTGAGCAAAACCACCGCGACGAGTTTTATCACTGGTCTCCAGGGTTAAACCTTGCGCTTCTGCCAGTTCTGCAAAACTAGTACCAGTAGCGAGCTTCTCTTTAAGCTCTTCCGCTTGCTTAGCCAATTGCTCACTGGCCTTATCACGCTTCAAACGGTCAACAATTTGCTGGCGAACCTCTTCCAGAGGGTAGGTACCCGCGGGCTTGGAGTCGGTGACCCGCAAAACGACAGAATGCTCATTGTTCAGGTTGATCACATCTGAAGTATTGCCATCTTCCTTCACTCCCACAGAGAAAGCAGCCTCGATAACCTGCCCGTTAGAAAGGACGCCAGATGCGCTCTCGCGCGAAAACAGATTGGCAGTCTTCAGGGGAACACCCAACTCTTCAGCGGGCTCAGCCAGGTTGTCCGCGTTGTATGCCAAATCGGCGAGACGGGACAAGGCGTCAACAAACTCGCGCTCGGCAACGGATGCACGCAGTCGCTTTTCGATCGCCACTTTTTGCTCTTCGAAGCTCGGCGGTTCACTCTGCTCTACTTCCAACAACTTGATAAAGTGAGTTCCACTATCGGTGGTCACTGGAGCAGAAACCTGACCCACTTCCAGCGCGGCCAAGGCCTGCTCGAATGCCTCTGGGAATACATCACCTGTGGTGTAACCCAACTCACCGCCTTCCTCCGCAGAGCCTACGTCTTGGGAGTAAGTCTTTGCCAACTCGGCGAAATCTTCGCCGGCATCCAGTTTGCTCTGAATCTCAGCAATTTTTTCTGCGTCAGCTTCTTCAAGCAAAATATGTGCAGCACGACGGCGAAGTTCCGATGCGAAACCTTTCAGCTCTTGCTCGTACTGAGCGCGAACATCGCTTTCAGAAATATCAATGTTACCGGCAAATACTTCAGGAGTTAGCTCAATATACTCAACCGCCACCTGCTCTGGACGCTGGTATTGCCCTTGATTCTCCTGGTAGTACTGTTCTACTTCAGCATCCGAAACCTGAATCTCTGCTAGCAGGCCTTCAACTGGCATCACCACGTAATCAAAATCACGCTCTTCCATAGAGGCGGCAACAATCTGTTCTGCATCCGCCTGGGTAGTAAAAGCACTTTCAACCACACTATTTGCGTACTGCTCCAGCGCCATATCATTTTCCATAATCTGGCGGAAGCCTGCAGGGCTATACCCCATACGACGCAAAGCATCGCGGTACATTTGCGGATCAAAACTGCCGTTCACCTGAAAAGCCGGAATTCCCACGATCGCTCTGTCGACCGCCGCAGAGCTCATCACCATACCGCTGTCCTGAGCAGCTTGGCGCATCACAGCACTGGAAACCAACTGGCGTAAAACTGGCTCACGCAACTGCTCATCGCTGATTAAATCAGCGGGCACATCTTCGCCGTACTGACTAATGATCATATTGCGGCGATTTTGAATTGCGCGTTGCAAATCCAAGTTTGTAATTTTTTCGCCATTAACCTCGGCTACCGCATCGGCAGCACCTCCACTGGCACCGGTGAAGAAATCAATTCCCCCAATGACCATAATAAAACCGAAAAAGGCTGCGACAATAATCGCGGCTGTCCCTTTCAGGTTGTCACGCATGGACTGAAGCATGCTCAGCTCCGAAAATTAATTGTTTTTAACTGCTATCAGATACAAAAAAGGCGCATCCCAACTGACACGCCTCTTTGACATTCAGACTCTTTTACAAAGTCTCAAAGCCTGCTGAAAACTTAGTTTACAGCGTCTTTCAGGGCTTTACCGGCCTTGAAGTTAGGAATTTTTGCCGCAGCGATTTCAATGGGATCGCCAGTGCGAGGATTGCGACCAGTACGAGCTGCACGCTCTTTCACAGCAAAGGTACCGAAGCCAACGAGGGCAACTTGATCACCTTTTTTCAGGGCATCAGTGATGCTATCAACCATTGCGTCCAAAGCACGGCCAGCTGCTGCTTTTGGAATATCTGCAGATGCGGCAATTGCTTCAATCAGTTCGGACTTATTCACGCTTAATCCCTCTGTTCTTTTTAAATATGCTTCGGGTGATCTACAAAAGACACCCATACTTTAAATTTTTTAGCCTTCGGCAATTTACGCGCCGGGCAATAAGCCCCGTTTTATACCAACTGCCCAGAAGCGGGTCAAGGAACCATGCGGGTTTCCGGGCAGATGCACACTTTTCAAGCAGCGTAGATAGCCTGATTGGCGAAGTTTTGGCCTTGCAAGTTGTAAAGGGGCGACAAAAGTCACCCCATTACAAGAGTCAGTGAGTTTGGATTCCTCGCTGCGAGCGCTCCTCTGCCTTTTTCTGTAAGGCGGAATACTCTTCATCAGACAGGGATTCAGGCTTGTGTTCGAGCGCCAGCTCAAGTACCTGATCGATCCACTTAACGGGCCTAACTACCAAGTCCTGGAGAATATTATCGGGAATATCCTTCAGATCTCGCTCGTTATCAGCAGGAATCAGTACAGTTTTTATACCGCCTCGATGCGCTGCCAATAACTTTTCTTTAAGACCACCAATTCTTAAAACTTCTCCACGTAGAGTAATTTCTCCGGTCATTGCCACATCTGAGCGCACGGGAATGTCCGTTAACACAGACACCAAAGCGGTGCACATGGCAATACCCGCCGAAGGGCCATCTTTGGGGGTGGCACCTTCAGGCACGTGGATATGAATATCCCGGGTCTCGTGGAAGTCCGGACCTATTCCCAGCGCCTGGGAGCGAGAACGCACAACCGTCAAGGCCGCCTGAATAGACTCCTGCATAACATCGCCGAGGGAGCCGGTTTTGATCATGCGCCCTTTACCCGGCACAGCTGAAGCTTCAATGTTAAGAAGCTCACCACCCACCTCGGTCCAGGCAAGACCGGTAACAATTCCGATTTTGTCCTCTTCCTCTGCACGGCCAAAATCAAACTTGCGAACACCGAGAAGCTCTTCAAGTTGCTCTGGCTGTATTACAGCCTTCTTCTCTGAAGGATTGCGAACGTGCTCCGTTACTACCTTGCGGCAGATCTTGGCAATCTCCCGGTCCAGGCCACGCACACCCGCTTCACGGGTGTAGTAGCGGACAATATCTCGGATGCTGTCATCGGAAAGATCCAGCTCATCATCTTTAAGGCCGTTGGCTTTGCGCTGCTTCGGAACAAGATAGCGCTGTGCAATATTCAGTTTTTCGTCCTCGGTATAACCGGGGATTCGAATAACTTCCATACGATCCAGCAACGGGCCTGGAATATTCATTGAGTTAGAGGTGCAGACAAACATCACATCGGAAAGGTCGTAATCCACTTCTAAGTAGTGATCATTGAAGGTTTTATTCTGCTCCGGATCCAAAACCTCAAGAAGCGCTGAGGCGGGATCGCCGCGCTGGTCCATCCCCATTTTGTCGACCTCATCGAGCAGGAACAGGGGATTCTTCACTCCAACTTTCGAAATTTTCTGAATCAGCTTGCCCGGCAGTGAGCCAATATAAGTGCGTCGATGCCCGCGAATCTCAGCTTCATCGCGAACGCCACCCAGGGCCATACGCACATACTGACGATTTGTTGCTCGGGCAATAGATTGACCGAGGGAGGTTTTACCCACCCCGGGAGGACCAACCAAACATAAGATCGGCCCTTTCACTTTTTTCACTCGCTTCTGTACCGCGAGGTATTCCAGAATCCGCTCTTTAACCTCTTCCAAGCCGTAGTGTTCTTTCTCGAGAATTTCCTCGGCTTTAACCAAATCGTGTCTCACCCGGCTGGCTTTTTTCCAGGGCAGGCTCAACATCCAGTCGATATAACTGCGTAAAACCGAAGCTTCCGCAGACATAGGCGACATCATTTTCAATTTAGCCAGCTCAGCCCGGGTTTTCTTCTCTGCTTCCGCACTCATACCGGATTCGGCAATTTTGTTTTCCAGCTCTTCAATTTCATTGGGCTCTTCGGTGATCTCGCCCAATTCTTTTTGAATCGCCTTCATCTGCTCATTGAGATAGTACTCGCGTTGGCTTTTCTCCATCTGCTTTTTCACACGCCCACGAATGCGTTTTTCCACCTGAATCAGGTCGATTTCAGCATCCATAAGGCCCAGCAAATGCTCCAAACGCTCTTTAACACTGAGAGTCTCCAGAAGCTCTTGCTTCTGAGCCAGCTCAAGGGACATATGTGCAGAAATGGTATCTGCCAAGCGGCCAGGTTCATCAATTCCCGACAAAGAAGTAATAACCTCATTGGGGACTTTCTTGCTTACAGAAACGTACTGTTCAAACTGAGACATCACAGAGCGCACAAGGGCATCTGCTTCGCCTTCCGGCAACTCCTGCGTTTCCATCGGCGAAACGGTCGCCTCGAAATGGTTCTCCCTCTCCATCACTTCGTGGATATTTACGCGCTCCCCCCCTTCTACTAGCACCTTCACAGTGCCATCGGGGAGTTTGAGTAACTGCAAGACACTGGCAATAGTGCCCACGCGATAGATATCGTCTGCACCTGGGTCATCCTCAGATGCCTTTCGCTGCGCCACAAGCAATACCTGCTTATCCCTGCGCATGGCCTCTTCCAGGGCCTCTATGGACTTTTCCCTGCCGACAAAAAGCGGGATCACCATATGGGGGTAAACAACAACATCGCGCAATGGCAACAACGGATATTCAAGTGTGGTGTCGGATGACTGATCCATAGAACTCCTCTCGGCCCTATCACTGGGTATTTGGCGCGGCATCATGCTGCTGTTGGAATTGACAGCTTAACCTGGGCCACCGCCCTTCAGATGCTAGTAATGGGGGGGAAGGGCCCGAAATACAAGTCTAATCTCGCGACCAATTTGTGCCGAGCTAAGAGTGCTATTCGAGCCAGGAATACCCAGACAGGTAGTTAGATACCCGGGTAATCAGAAAAAACTATAAAAAAAGCCCCAATATTGGGGCTTTTTGAGGTGGGATTTGAGCTACTCTTCCGGCGCCGCCTTCTGCGGCTGGGACTCACTCTCATAAACCAGCAGCGGGGCTGATTCGCCTTTAATGACCGCCTCGTCAATCACAACTTTCACCACATTATCTGTGGATGGGATGTCATACATGGTCTCCAACAATACGGACTCCATGATAGAGCGCAGGCCACGGGCGCCTGTTTTCCGCTCCATTGCCTTGGTGGCAACTGCATCCAACGCATCGGGGCGGAAATCCAGTTCTACATCTTCCATCTCAAACAGTTTTGCGTACTGTTTGGTCAAGGCATTGCGTGGCTCGGTGAGAATCTGTACCAGAGCCTCACGGTCCAACTCTTCCAAAGTTGCGGTCACCGGTAGGCGTCCAACAAACTCCGGGATCAGTCCGTAACGAACCAGGTCTTCAGGCTCCAGGTCGCGCAGGATCTCACCAAAATTACTGGTGCCATCCTTCGATTTAACCTCTGCACTGAAACCAATTCCACCCTTCTCCGAGCGATCGCGGATAACCTTATCCAGCCCCGCAAAAGCGCCGCCACAAATAAACAGGATATTGGAGGTGTCGACCTGCAAGAATTCCTGCTGCGGATGCTTGCGTCCACCCTGCGGCGGCACAGACGCCACAGTGCCTTCAATCAACTTCAGTAGTGCTTGCTGCACACCTTCACCGGACACATCACGGGTAATTGAAGGGTTGTCTGACTTGCGCGAAATTTTGTCGATCTCATCGATATAGACGATACCCTGCTGGGCTTTTTCTACATCGTAATCACACTTCTGCAAAAGCTTCTGGATGATATTCTCAACATCCTCACCCACATAACCAGCTTCGGTCAGGGTGGTTGCATCGGCAATAGTGAAAGGAACATTGAGCAGGCGAGCCAGGGTCTCGGCAAGAAGGGTTTTACCACTGCCGGTTGGGCCTACCAGCAAAATATTAGACTTGCTGAGCTCTACTTCATCCTTACTTTTAACACCAGACTTGGTGCGCAGACGCTTGTAGTGATTGTATACGGCGACAGCCAGCACACGCTTGGCTCTCTCCTGCCCAATCACATACTGATCGAGGATTTCAGTAATCTCACGGGGTGTCGGCAGGCGCCCTTCAGGCCCCTCCGCAGTCTCTTGTACTTCTTCACGAATAATGTCGGTACACAGCTCGACACATTCATCGCAGATAAAGACTGACGGCCCAGCGATTAACTTCCGCACTTCCTGTTGGCTCTTGCCACAGAAAGAGCAGTACAGCAATTTTCCGCTGTCCTCTCCGCTGCTTTTGTCGGTCATCAAAATACTCCGTCGTCACTGGCCGGCCAGGGCCCTAAATTCAGCTTACCCAGCAAGATGCTGCCTTTTGGCGTGATTTTCAAGTCCCAACGAAAGCCAGCCTGTCAAAAAAACTAACTTTCGCTGAAATCCGCCTCCGGCAAACTTTTAATGTAGAAAAATCTACTTATCGAATGCCTGTCGGCGAGACAATACATCATCGACCAAGCCATATTCCTTGGCTTCATCGGCGCTCATAAAGTTGTCGCGCTCTGTATCCCTCTCAATATCACTGACTGGACGTCCAGAGTGATGCGCCATGAGCTCATTCAAACGATGACGAATCTTGAGGATTTCCTGGGCGTGAATGTGGATATCGCTCGCCTGCCCTTGGGCCCCACCGCTGGGCTGGTGAATCATCACACGGGAGTTTGGTGTTACGAAGCGTTTGCCTTCAGCACCGGCAGTCAACAAGAAGGCGCCCATACTACAGGCCTGCCCAATGCACATAGTGCTGACGTCAGGCTTAATGAACTGCATGGTGTCATAGATAGACATGCCGGCAGTTACCGAACCGCCCGGTGAATTAATGTAGAGGTGAATATCCTTATCCGGATTTTCTGCCTCGAGGAAAAGCAGCTGCGCAACAACCAGGTTGGCCATGTGGTCTTCTACAGGCCCGACCAGGAAGATCACACGCTCTTTTAACAGGCGAGAATAAATATCAAATGAGCGCTCCCCTCTGGCGGTTTGCTCTACCACCATGGGAACTAAACCTGATGCTGAGGGCTCTATCGAAGCTTTTGGAAAATCAATTCGTGCCATAGGTACCATTGCTTCCTTTTGTGGCGTATTCGGCAGGCCAGCGAATAGGCATCGTATGCCCATGCTGAAAAATTTGGTTTTCAGAGCTTAACCGGTCAGGCGAGAGAAAGCCAGCCGGTAAAAAGGAAGGAGATGTAGGGGCGTCACGCTTGAGCGGACGCCACCTAACACCTGAATGAAGTGAGAGATTAGCCTTGTTTTTGCGGCTTAATCACTTCGTCGTAGCTGCTGTCAACTTCAGATACTTTAGCTGAAGCCAGTACGTGATCAACAACCTGGTCTTCCAGTACAACAGACTCAACACCAGACAGCAGCTCACGGTTGCTGTAGTAGTAGTCAACCACTTCTTGCGGCTGCTGGTAGGTAGAAGCCAGCTCTTCAACTTTCGCCTTTACGCGATCGGCATCAACAGAAAGCTCATTCTGCTTAACAATCTCACCAACTACCAGACCGAGAACTACACGGCGTTTTGCCTGCTCTTCGAACATAGTGTCAGGCAACATGCGCTCGGCATCTTCAGCCTTGATCTGACCACCAAACTGCTGAACCATTTGACCACGCAGGGTGGTTACTTCACTGGCAACCAGAGCGGACGGCAGCTCAACTGGATGCTTCTCGAACAGCTGATCCATGATCTGGGTCTTAACTTTGTTCAGAGCGGCATTTTTCAGCTCACGCTGCATGTTATTGCGAACTTCCTCACGGAACTTCTCTTCACCACCTTCCTGAACACCGTAAGCTTTGAAGAACTCTTCGTTCAGCTCGGGAAGTTCAGGCTTCTCGGAAGAAGTCACCTTGATATTAAAGGTAACAGCAGCACCGCGAAGCTCTTCTGCCTGGTAATCTTCCGGGAAGGTCAGATCAATGTCTTTCTCTTCACCGGGCTTCATGCCCAGAATGCCTTCTTCGAAGCCAGGGATCATCTGGCCGGAACCCAGTACCAACTGGTGACCTTCGGCCTTGCCGCCTTCAAACTCTTCGCCGTCTTTGCGACCAACAAAGTTGATAACAACACGATCGCCCTTTTGAGCTTTGCGCTTGGTATCTTTCCAGGAGGACTGTTGCTTGCGCAGAACATCGATCATGTTCTTCACGTCAGCATCAGTAACTTCTGCAACAGGACGCTCTACAGCGATCTCAGCCAGGTCAGCGAGTTCAACTTCAGGGTAAACCTCGAAAGTAGCAACGTACTCCAGGTTTTCGCCAGCAGCAGTCTGCTTAGCTTCAATGCTAGGCTGGCCGGCAGGTTTAACCTCTTCCTTCTGTACCGCTTCGTAGAAAGAACGGCTCATCACCTCACCCAGAACTTCCTGACGAACGCCGGCACCAAAGCGCTGACGAACAACCTTCATCGGCACCTTGCCTTTACGGAAGCCATTGATGCGAACAGTCTTAGCAGCCTGCTGGAGGCGCTTATCCACTTCTTTGTCGACAATTTCTGCCGGCAAGTTGACCGTTAAACGACGCTCCAGACCGGAAGTAGTTTCGATGGAAACCTGCATGTTTATCCTCGTGAGACTATCTCTGTAATCGCGCCGCAGCGCCAACGAATACCGGGTCACCGAGACTTAGTCAGTAACCTCGTAGGCCCAGCACCAAAACAATACTTTTGTGCTGCCGCCAAATACACAAGAAGCCCGCACCTACCCCTCCAGGGCAAGTCACACGGACTTCAAGGCTTTTAATTTGGTGGGGACGGGGAGACTCGAACTCCCACACCTTTCGGCACCAGAACCTAAATCTGGCGTGTCTACCAATTTCACCACGTCCCCAAATCGAACCTGCCGCTAACTCTTTGATATTTAAGCGCTTTCGCCACTTTTTTAGAGCCCATCGCGACAAGGGGTGCAGATTGTGCCACAGCATTTTGGGGTCTTCAACACTTTACTGGACACTTTTCTCATAAAATAAAAAAAGGCGCCTCAAAGGCGCCTTTTTTCGGGGTCTAATTTCCTTAGACTCGCTCTACAACAGTGGTAATACCCTGCCCCAGACCGATACACATGGTAGACACACCCAGGTTGCCGCCCTCATTCTGCATAACGCTCAGCAGGGTGCCAGTAATGCGCACGCCAGAGCAGCCGAAGGGGTGACCCAGGGCAATAGCGCCACCGTACAGGTTGACCTTCTCATCCATCTGCTCGAGCAGATCCAGGTCTTTCAGCACCGGCAGCGCCTGCGCCGCAAATGCTTCATTCAGCTCAAACTTGTCGATATCGCCAACAGTTAGACCCGCTCTCTTGAGCGCCTTCTTGGTAGAGGGCACCGGGCCATAACCCATAATGGACGGATCAACACCAGCCAGCGCCATTTCTTTCACGCGGGCAATAGGGGTCATACCCAAAGCCTGAGCGCGCTCAGCGGACATTACCAGCATCACAGAGGCACCGTCGGTGATCTGAGAGGAGGTGCCAGCTGTTACCTGACCGTGCTTCGGATCGAATGCCGGCTTCAACTGGGCCAGACCTTCCACGGTGGTGTCCGGACGGATGGTTTGATCCGTCTCAACCAGGAAAGGTACGCCGTCATCGTCATGACCTTCAATAGCGATAATTTCGCGATTGAATTTGCCAGCCTTGGTAGCTTCAGCGGCGCGATGGTGAGAGCGTGCACCGAACTCATCCATCTGCTGACGTTGGATACCGTGCATCATCGCCAGATATTCAGCAGTCATACCCATGGAGCCGGCAGCTTTAGCCATATAGCGACCCAGCATTGGGTTGGGGCTAACATGCTCCATCATGTTCAGGTGACCCATGTGCTCAACACCACCCACAACGTACACATCGCCAACGCCAGCCTGGATGTTGGCAGCTGCAGTATGCAGGGAAGACATAGATGAGCCGCACAGGCGGTTGACGGTTTGCGCCGGGATAGTGTGTGGCAGACCAGCGCGCAGCAGGATAAAGCGAGCTACGTTAAAGCCCTGCTCATCGCGCTGCATAACACAGCCCCAGATCAGGTCATCGATCTCGGCGGGATCGAGCTTGTCATTGCGCTGCATAAACTTTTTCAGCAGCTCAGCGGACATATCATCGGCGCGAACATGGCGATATACACCATTCTTCGAGCGACCCATGGCCGTACGCGCGTAGTCGACGATTACGGCATCTCTAGGATTTAAACTCATCGCTATTCTCCTTACTTGTCGCCGTAGTAGGTTTTGCCACTTGCGGCCATTTCACGCATGCGATCGGTCGGCTTGTACAGCTCACCCAGATCGGCGTACTTATCGGCAATCTTCACGAATTCATCCAGACCAATGCTGTCCAGCCACGCGAAGATTCCACCGCGGAACGGAGGGAAGCCAATGCCGTAGATCAGCGCCATATCAGCTTCAGCTGGGGAATCCACGATACCCTCTTCCAGGCAGCGAGCCAGCTCGGTTGCCATAGGCACCATCATGCGCTCGATAATTTCGTCTTTTTCAAACTCGCGACGTTCAGCAACGTGCGGCTTAAGCAGCTCGTAGGACTCTTCGGTAGCCACTTTCTTCGGGCGACCTTTTTTGTCCTGCTCGTAGTTGTAGAAGCCTTTGTTGTTCTTCTGGCCGTAACGACCCGCCTCATACATCACGTCGGAAGCAGCGGTAAAGGTTTTACCCATGCGCTCAGGGAAACCTTCAGCCATTACGCTCTCTGCGTGAACACCGGTATCGATACCGACAACGTCCATCAGGTAAGCGGGGCCCATCGGCCACCCCCAACGCTCCATCACCTTGTCAACGGCCTGGAAGTCAGCGCCATCGCGCACCAACATGGAGAAACCGGCAAAGTAAGGGAAGAGAACGCGGTTAACCAGGAATCCAGGGCAGTCGCGTACAACAATAGCCTTCTTGCCCATCTTGTTTGCGTAGGCAACAACGCGAGCTACAGCGGTGTCGGAAGTTTTCTCTCCGCGAATCACCTCAACCAGCGGCATTTTGTGCACTGGGTTGAAGAAGTGCATACCGAGGAAGTTTTCCGGGCGGGAGAGCGGCTCAGCCAGCTGGTTAATAGAAATAGTGGAGGTGTTAGAAGCGATAACAGTGTCTTCGCTGACTTTGGTTTCCACTTCTTTTAATACTGCACACTTCACCTTGGGATTTTCAACCACGGCTTCCACAACAACATCGATATCGTTGAAGCCATCGTAGCTCAGGGTAGGCTCGATACGGTTGAGCACTTCACCCATTTTGACGGGGGTCAGGCGCTTGCGATCAACCAACTTGGACAGCAGCTTGTTCGCCTCATTCAGACCAAGGTCGATACCCTTCTGGTCGATATCCTTCATCTTGATCGGAGTGCCTTTGTAGGCAGACTGGTAAGCGATACCGCCACCCATAATGCCAGCACCCAATACTGCCGCACGCTCAATCGGCTTATCGGCTTTCTTCTCCCAACCTTTGGCAACTTTACCAATTGCCTGGTCAGCCAGGAACAGCCCTACCAGAGACTTCGCAGTGCCGGTCTGCGCGCAGAAAATGAACTTCTCCTGCTCGATTTTCAGCGCTTCATCACGGGTCAACTTGTAACCCTGCTCGATTGACTCAACCGCAGCTACGGGAGAGGGGTAGTTTTTACCCGCCTGCTGACCTACAAATGCCTTGGTGGTAAAGAAGGCCATTAGCGCTTCAGTATCATTCAAGGGGATTGGAGATTTCTTCAGCTCGCGAGTGGCTTTGTAGTCCAGCTCGCCATTAATAGCGCGCTCAAGCAACTTGACCGCTGCATCTTTGAGCTTGGCAGCGGGGATCACCGCATCGACAGCGTGAGCTTCCAGAGCGGCGGCAGGCTTCTGCTCCTTACCCGCTGCAATCCACTCAGCAGCAACATCAACACCCACTACACGCGGCAGGCGAACAGTGCCACCCCAGCCCGGAATCAGACCCAGCTTAACTTCCGGAAGACCAACTTTGGCCTCTTCGCCCATTAGGCGGAAGTCACAGCCAAGACACACCTCAAAACCACCGCCGAGCGCGTAGCCATTAATTGCTACCGCAGTCGGTACCGGAAGGTCTTCCAGGCGGTTGATATTTTCGTTGTTCTGATTCATCAGATCAGCAACGCCCTCTGCACCTGCAGAGAAGGCACCACCAAACTCAGTGATATCAGCACCAACAATAAAGACGCCTTTACCGCTGGTCAGCAGTACACCTTTTACACCATCAGCTGCTTCGATAGCATCCAGCGCTTGGGAGAATTCAGAAACCGTCTGACGGTTAAATTTATTGACGGATTCGCCTTGCAGGTCGAATTTGAGCTCGGCGATGCCGTTGTCCAGCACCTGTACCGTGAGCGCTTTGCCACTAAATAACATTGATTGACCTCTTTTATTCTGGGCCGCGATCCTGGGCCCGGGGTCGGAATTTTTGTGCAACCAAGGGCCGCCCCGCACAGCGCGGTGACACTTAGGCCCAATTTGGTCAGCCGTAGTATAGCCAGATTCAAACGATTGTTTGAATACTATTTCTTACAAATGGAGTGGCACCAGGAGTGCCAAAGTACAGAAATTCGCCAGTTTGCGAACAGAGAGAAATTAAAGCTGGGCTAGTCTATCTCGGATCGTGCTGCCTTATCAGCCACTTGGCACGAACTCCCTCTTTTCTAAACCATCTTTCAGGAATTGGGCTCTTGAAGGTCGGGATGCCCATAAGCCGGCATCATTGCGCTGACAACTACACAGTCACAGTGACCTGTATTTCGAAAGCGGTGCGGACGCTGAGCATCAAAATAATACCCATCACCGGCACTCAGCAGGGCAAAGTCGGAGCCAACCGTAACCTCCAGGTCACCACTGACAACCACCCCACCAATCTCCCCCTCAGCAGATTCGAGAGAAAAGCCGGTGTCATCCCCAGCCGGAAATACTTTCCACAATAGCGACATGCCGCAGTTTGCTTTTGCCCCTCCAAACAAACGGCAGGACACAGAGCCGTGACCGATCTCAGGCACTTCATTTCCGCGAAAAAAAATTTGCTTTGCGCCCGATATTTCCAAGGAAAAAAAATCGGTTAGCGGCATAGGAATGGCGCCCAATATTTTTTTTAAGGAGCTTACGGAAGGGCTAACCTTTCCCAATTCAATAAAAGAAATTGTTGCGTTGGTTACCCCAGCCCGTCTCGCCAACTCCCTCTGTGAGATACCGTAAATGTGGCGCACCATTTTCAAGCGGGCGCCAACATCCTCTTCAGGATCATCCATGCTCCCCATTAGCTCCTTTTGTGCAATCTCCCTTCAGGTAAAAATCACCGAAATTGAGGCATTATGTAAAAGCCAATCACACCATATCTTCAAAGGGATTTCCATTTGGCAGCTTCACCGGCGGCATTCCGGGTAAACAAATTTCTTCTTCTGAGATAGTGATCTCACTTTCATTGATCATGCCCTCACCAAATCGATAAATAACATCAAGCTCACCACGAGAAGCCTTGGTGTTGTACTTTTCACTCTGATCTACAACTTTCTCGTTCAGCGCTTGGGACGCCGCAATGGCCGATTTGCCATGGCGTTTCTCCATCATTGATTGGGTAATCTGCGGGGACAAAATTGTTGCCGTTGCATTATTGCCGCCAAAACCTTTCGAGTTTAAGAACGCCAAATCAAGCGCACCCCTGCCCCTATCGGTATGCTCAAGGGAAATATCCAAATGCTTACAATGAACATCATCGGCGATGTGATCAACGGTGGTCACTCCCGGGAGAATGCCGCGATCAAATACACCTAACGCTGTAACTAACTGATCTCCACTGGCTGAAGCGACGGTATGCCCCAAAAAGGCCTTGACCGCACAAATCGGCCACTCGGCAATGCCAAATGCGCCGGCCAAACGATCAAAAATGGCGGACTCAGTAACCCGATTTTGCGGCGTACTGGAGCCATGGGCCTGCACAAAGCTGCGATGCCGCAAACTATCCTCACCCACAATTGCCCGCGCCTCCGCCATTGCTCTGGCCATCGTCAGGTAATTCCCGGGACCCGGCGCAGAAATCGATTTTTTTGTACCGTCGGCATTGGTAAACACACCGGCAACCGAACCATATACGGAAGCACCCAACTCAAGCGCCAGAGCATCATCCATTAAGATGACCCACTGGGTACCCTCACCCAAGGTAAAACCACAGCTCTCACCGAACGGGCGACTGGTGCGTCGATAATCAATTTCACCAGGGAAAAGCTTGCGTAAATTCTCGGTAGTGGCAAGAGCACCCATCGTTGAATAGCCATCGACAACTTCAGGCACAAGGGGCGCCTCAGCCGCACCAATTACAGCGACCCGCGCCCTACCCGAGCGAATATCTTCAACACCAGCGCGAAGGTTGTACAGGAAGGTTGCGCAAGCACCGGCAACAGCGCCAGTAGAACCGACATTTCCGAGCACATAAGCGTTAACAAAATCCGCTGGCATACTATTTAGGCCAAGCGCTAACTGTTTAGAGCTTACGCGACCACCTCGCAGGCGGGACTGCAATAGACCACCGTTGCCAAATGGGTCCAGTTGACTCATTGCCGAGGCGGCATAGAGTGAAATATTTCCCGGCCCAGCCGCAGATACAACGGTATCCCAATCAACCCCCAAAGACTGCACAGCATCTGATGCGCCCAAGAGGGCCAACTGCAGGCCCCTCGGGTGAAATCGAGAGTTATATTTAGTGCCCGGTTCAAATCCTGTTGGGAGCTGGCCGGCAGCAGCCACACTTATCTCGCGGTGGCTATCCAACAAAACTGACAGCTCAGCTGTGGTGACCCGAACCCTGCCGCCCTGGATATGCTCCAAGTGCCAATGAGCGGGCACAGGCTGCGGAAGCTGCCGGGTGGAAATTTCGAATGTCAGGCCCTGGGGGTTTGCGAGCTGGGCAGACTGATGGAAATGGCACTTGCGGTAGTCGTAATAGCGACTCTCTAGTTCGCGCACCAAAGTACCATCCAACACCTGCTGCTCAAGGGCAGGGTCCAAAATGCCTTCGGCGTTGTCTCCGGTACGCAAGCCCATCAGGGCGGCCAGGTCGGAAAGAGTGCTATCCCTCTCTTCCTTACCCAGTTTATCTAGCACGAGGCGAGAGTACCCCCTATGGAAAGAACTACGTCCAGCAGGGTTGAATCCACCGAATGCGGTGATTACGGGAAGGCGCTGCATCCTGACCTCCAGCCAAGCACTTAACACTATAAAAATAAGAGATGCGAGTGTAGGGGGTGGCGATTCTGTCCAGTTATGGGCATACTGGCCAGCAAAATTGAGTGTTTTGGCCAATAGCGCAAGTGCGCATAGATGTGTAATGCGAACAGTAACTTTTCTACTTATCGACCAGATGCTGGCAACCGGTACCGTTCTCCCACTTGAGATGCTCCGCGGTGCGGAGAGTCGCGCCAGGGTTGAGGGCATCAAGGGCAGCCTAAAACTGGTGACCGCCAGTTTGGATGGGGCACCAGTAAATACCCGCTGCGGGTTTACCCTTCAACCGGACGTCGCTCTTAGCGACGCACCAGATAGCGACCTAATCTACATCCCGACCATGTGGCGCAACCCCCGCCCCGCCCTTAAGCGAGGCGGAAAAATATTGGAATGGCTGCGCCAACAGGAAAAACAAGGAGCTGCAATTAGTGCTGTGGGTACCGGAGTTTGCTTTTTGGCCGATGCGGGCCTCCTTAACGGAAAACCTGCAACCACCCACTGGCATTATTTTGATCAATTTAGCTCAGACTATCCAGAGGTAAAATTAAAACGTCAGTATTTTATTACCCAGGCAGACAAACTTTTCTGCGCGGCCAGCGTCAATGCCCTCGCCGACGTAACGGTTCATATGATCCGTCAACTGTATGGACCGGCCATCGCCAGTCATGTGGAGCGCAATTTCTCTCACGAAATTCGCCGCCCATTTGAAGAGATAGCCTACTCAGAAGGATCTGTTCACCTACACCCAGACGAAGATATCGTTCAAGCCCAGGCCTGGCTCAAAGAACATTGCAACACCGAGGTACGCCTTAGCGAAGTGGCGCAACTTTTCGATATGAGTGTACGATCGTTCAATCGCCGGTTCAAACTTGCTACAGGACAGACACCATTGCAGTATTTGCAAAATGTCAGGGTTGACATGGCGCGCGAGCTTTTACAATCAAGCAATTTATCGGTCAATGAAATTGCTGAAAAAGTTGGTTACCAAGATATGGGGCATTTCACAGCGCTATTTAAAAAATTCCTGGCAACAACTCCAAGTGAATATCGCACCACGGTGCGAGCCAAGCTATTCAGGGTCAATACTTAATTTTCTTAGAAAAATAACATCACTGTGGACAAACTGGAGCTCGGCACCGAGTGACCGAGCCAACCATTCAAATGTCTTCACGCTAAAGAAGCAAATATGTGTAGGGTCTCTGATATAGTGCCAATTGGCGAAGCGCTCTGCAGAAATAACCAGTTTCGTCATCAGGGCCAAAACTCCCCCTGTGCGAAGCCTTTGCCAAAGGTTTTCAAGTTCCTCTCCTGGCCTCACAAGATGTTCTATCACTTCTGTAGCAACAATAAAGTCGTAACTCCTATGCAGCGCCTTCCTGGCCGGCATGTAAAAGTGATCATACAGGTCCACCCGGTGTCCACTCTCCGCCAAAATTCTGGCCAATAAAGGCGCCGGGCCACAACCAAAGTCCAGGCCATGGCATGCTCCACTCAATTCTTTCAGTAACGGCTGCGCGCAACGACTGAGAAATTGATGGTAACCATCATCCTCCATCGAATTTTCATGAAGGTCGTAATAAGCTCTCTCTTTTTCAGGTGTCAGATAGTATTGCGGCGGCACAAAAACGAGCGCGCAGTTATCACACTGATGATAACTGCGGAATTTATCCTGATGGTAAAGCTGTACCGCACTTTGGCGGCACAGCGGGCAATGAAGTGACAACTTACGCTACTGCAGCAGTGGATTTAGTCTCACTCTCTTTGTGCTGCAGCACATTACCTTCTGTAATCGAAATTTTTCGTGGCTTCATCGCTTCAGGTATTTCGCGTACCAATTCTATATGTAACAACCCATTAGCCAGTTTTGCATCGGTCACTTTTACGTGATCGGCAAGCTGAAAGCGCCGCTCAAAATTTCTTGCGGCGATACCCCTGTGTAAATAATTTCCCTGGCTATTACTTTCTGGCTTAGTACCGCTAACCACTAAACGATTTTGCTCCACCTGAATATCGAGTTCAGACTGCTCAAAGCCAGCGACAGCCATGGAAATTCGGTAGCTATCCTCGCCGGTCAACTCTATATCGTAAGGGGGGTAGGATGGTTGTTTTTGCTCGCTTGTGGTCATTGCATCGAGCAGACTGGCCATACGGTCAAAACCAATTGCAGAGCGATAAAGTGGAGAGAAATCAAAGTTACGCATTATCATATCCTCAATTCAGAGCAATATTTAAAACTACGTCCGTCAAATGACCGGACTCTATTCAGGGGCACTTTTCATTGAAGCTACCACCTGTACAACAGAGATATGGGCAGAGGTTTCTAATTCAAGGGTGACAGATAAATTTTATGCCAAAAAATCACAAAAAACCTTTAGAGCCCACTTGTCGAATCTTTATCGGCATCCAGCTGGATAAAACAACACAAGAATTTTTAAATTATTTAACAAGCCTCATCACGGAAAAACAAAGCGCCTCATCCTTAGCCAGCACCCGTTGGATAGCCTATAAGAATCGTCATATCACCCTTTGTTTTTTAGGCCAGGTTCCAATAAAAACAATACCGCCGCTAAAAACCGGCCTGATCTCAATCGCTCGAAGCACAACTGAGACGAAAACCCGCCTATTTAAACTTGATACCTTCCCAGGCAATGATGCTCATCTAATCGCCGCAGAAATCACAGACACCAAACAATTGGCGACCTTGCATATGTCCGTCAAACGCCTCGCAGAGAGCCTTTCCATACCGACAGAAAACCGGCGCTATCGCCCACATATCACCCTGTGCAGAAACAGGAAACAATTTCACGGATTTTCTCCAATCGACCTAGAACACCCAATAACAATTAACAATATTACTCTCTACCAAAGTCAACCAAGTCCAGCAGGAAGCCTTTACACCCCTCTACAAACAAACATTCTACAGTCGCGGTAAAATTCCTCCCCACTGGTAACATCTATTTTCTGAAACCCCAAAAAGCAAAAAAGCGAACCTTAGGCTCGCTTTTTTATTTACTTGTTCACTGAACAATTAATTCAATTCTGACAGCACATACTCTGGGTACATAACCAATCTTGGTCGAGATAGGCGACGCGCATCAAAAATAAAGACATAGCGAGCCCCATCATCCTCAGCTGGAATTGTACGGCGGAATTTCCAAGTGTTAATTTTATAAGTTTGGCGGCCTGACTCAACGGTAGTCACCAAGCGATATTGATTTTCCCCCAAAAACTCAAAGGGCACTCTTTCTCCCCCAATTGGCCGCAACTCAAGATCCCGGAACGTTTTTCTATCGTTACCTTCTTCGTCAGCCAGGAGATCACTCAGGCGCGCTGTCTCACGCTTTACATAATCCAATAGATCAGCATCGATCTCACGCTTGGCTACAGTTTCCACTTTAGCGGGCTCCTCGCGCTTTGGCGGCTCGACCTGAGCTTTAATTTGCGGGGGCTTTGGTTTCTCATTAGTAGCAGCAGCTCGTGCCATAGCTGCCCTTCTCTCGGATGCTTCAGCCTTTGCCAGCATATCCTCAACCATCTTGCTAATTTTGTCCTGCTGGGCAGAAATCTTAGCTTTGGCATCAGCAATTGCCTGTTTCTCTTCAGCCAGTTTTTGATGAAGCTGCTGATGATTTTCTTTAATAAACTCGAGACGGCGTGAACGGCTATCGACACCTCTCTCCGCCATAGCGAAGGCATGCTTAGCCTTCTTCAGGCGACGCTCAGTATCTGAATTGGGATTTGATTCATTAGCCCGGGTCGCTTGATTGAGCTCCTGGCGACTCGCCTCGTATTCCAGGCGTAGGTCATCGAGAGATTTCTGGGCCTGCTCGAGCTTATATTCATAGGAGAGCAGCTCATTTTCGACATCCTCGAGCCCAACACTCCTATTTTCAAGTGACTGCTCCAATCGCGCAAGACGGTTCTTCTCCGCCGTGAGGGGCGTCTGCGCTTGTGCCACTGCCCCACCCATAACTACTAAGCCCGCCAAAAGGAGCGAGCAACACCGCTTTACCGCCATCGTCGTGAACCCATTTCTCGAATTGATGTGTTTCGTGTTTTGGAAGCGCAGCGACTCTGAATCTACGACAGAGTGAAGCTACTGCGCAATATGGTCAATTTTACGCAGGGAGCAAGCTATGAGCAATGACCTTGCGTTCACCTGAGCCAACCAGCTGATCAATAAACCTTCAAATCCACAATATTGAGTCACCACAGTGACACCACTCCAAAATTTATATGAAATTTTTCTGCGATAGCGCTTGATTTTTTTTTTGGCGGAAGCATTATGGATACCAGGGAGAAGATCGCTGGACTCAGCGGAAACCCGACCCGGACGTAAAACACCCTAAGCTGCTTTGTCAGCAAACAATCGTTGCGATTCCGGCAGCTCGGCGCTTCAACTGCAGCCTCGAACCCTCCCACTAGGGCGCCCTACCTTCTTTACAGCAAACCGCAACAGCGGCCTGCATGGTTTCTTTTAACCGGAGGTATGTGCCCATGAAATCAGCGCCTAACGATAACATTGTGTTCCGCGACATTGACAAGTCAGCCGCCCTGGCGACTACCGTATCCAAGAAGTTAAACAAGCTGGAACGTTATTGTGGCGACATCATACATAGTCGCGTAGTCCTCGAAGCTCCTCATCAACACAAAACTAAAGGCAGACACTTCAAGGCATCACTAGAGCTTGCGATTAGTGGCAATCCCGTGACTATTAGTAGTGAGAACGAATCCATACACCGAGCGGTAAACGACACATTCGCCTCCGCCGAGCGCTGTCTGAAAGAGCGTAGCGAACGCAAGAAAACACGGCGGCACCAAGCCCTACAAGAGGTTGTAGAAGAGCCCAGCTAAAAACTGAGAGTCACAAAAAAGGCGGCAAAATGCCGCCTTTTTCATTATTCACAACTGCAACATATATCTACAGCGTAACAACAGAACCTAACCTGCAACTGGAGTTCTCATAGTTACAAACTCCTCAGCAGCAGTGGGGTGAATTCCAATCGTTGAATCAAAGGTGCTTTTGGTAGCTCCTGCCTTAAGCGCTACGGCCATCCCCTGAATAATCTCCCCTGCGTCATCGCCAACCATATGCACGCCAATCACCTTGTCGTTGGACGCATCTACAACCAGCTTCATCAATGTCCGCTCTGTATTCCCACTCACAGTGTGACGCATTGGTCTGAATTCCGACTTATAAATAGTGACGTCGAGTCCAGAGTCCCGTGCCTCTTCTTCAGACAACCCCACAGTTCCGATATTCGGTTGACAGAAAACCGCTGTAGGAATGTTGTTATAGTCAATTTCAGCCGTCTCTCCCATGCGCCAATGCTTAACCAAGGCCATAGCCTCCGCCAAGGCAACAGGAGTAAGCTGAGGCTCACCCGTTACATCTCCCAGTGCATAGATTGACTGCACACTAGTTCTAAAATTATCGTCCACAGAGATTGTGCCATCCTTGTGCAAGACAACACCCTGCTCCTCTACCCCCAACCCTTCAACATTTGCTACGCGCCCAGTAGCGTAAAGCACCATATCTACATTAATACTGGAACCATCATCGGCATGAGCGAGCAAGCTGCCATCCTGAAGCTTCTCAATAGAGACAACGTTGTGGTTAAACTTTAGATCGATATTTTTCTTCTGCATCTCGTCGCGAACAAAAGTGCGAATATCGCGATCGAATCCTCGCAAGAATAAATCTCTTCGATAAGAGAGGTGCACGTTCGCGCCGAGACCAGCAAAGATGCCTGCAAATTCGACGGCAATATAACCCCCACCAACAACCAAAACTCGCTTGGGAAAGTTTTCCATTGAGAAAACTTCATTGGAAGTCAGCGCAAATTCCCGTCCCGGAATATTCGGAATAAATGGCCATCCGCCTGTCGCCACCAAAATACGCTCTGCAGTAATTTCTTTGCCGTTAACAACAACACTGTGAGGACCTTTGATGCTGGCTCTGCCATTTAGGGTTTCCACCCCAGAGTTATCCAGCAAATTGCGATAAATTCCATTGAGTCGAGCAACTTCTTTTGCGTTGTTATCCCGCAGTGTTGGCCAGTCAAACTCAACTCCCGCGCTATTCCAGCCATAGGCTCGAGCATCAGAAAAGCCTGCGGAATAACCACTCGCGTAAACAAATAATTTTTTGGGAACACAACCTACATTTACACAGGTCCCCCCCATATAGCGGTCTTCAGCCACAGCGACCTTCATTCCTTGTGCAGCAGCCATCCTACTTGCACGCACGCCACCAGAGCCGGCACCAATAACAAACAGATCAAAATCATACTCAGCCAAAATAAACTCCCACTCAGCTATGCTTCGAATAATTTTTAAACAGCCCGACAATTAGTTTTCTGTGAACAACCATCTCAAGCTGACAATTCTTACTTAATAACCGTTGACACTTGACTTCGCTTTGGATATTCATGTGACTGCTGTCACAGATATCAGCCCGCCAGAGGAAATTGCACAACAAAAAAACCTGAGGCGGATAAAATAACAGTCATTAATAAGAGCAAAACCTATGGGCAATAATATGAAATACCCAAATGCAGTGATGCAGCGCGCCCTATTGCTTACCTCTCTACTGCTCATCAGCAATTTAAGCAGCGCAAAGTCTCATCCATCCTATCTGTCAGAAAAATACTGTGGCGATGTGGTTGAACAATTTGTCGGCTCGGGCATGCGTAGCCTCGACAAGTATATCAACCATAACTTCAACCCCGAATACACCGGGGGAATTCGCAATACAATACAGTTTCTCGAACAGAGGTTGGACTGGCTGAGCGAGTGCGATGATTACTTGACAGACACCACAAAAAGCTCAGTATTTCACAGCAAAGACGACACACAAAAGATCTTCACCGCCATCAGAGAGTTAGCCAAGGAGCTCCAACACGTCCGGTCTGGTGTTGAATATCGGGATGAATCGGGAAATAACAACCCCGCCCCCTTCATACAGCGCCGCTATGAAGCCCTGGCCCAGCTGGTTGATCGACATCACACCCGCATGTTGATGAAAAAACAGTTTCAATAAGTTGCTGACTAAGGGGGCAGATTTTCGCCCCCTTACATCAAACAGTCAGCCCAAGAGATTGGCTTACGATCCCAGTAACTACTCGGTACCCGCCTTCCGAACCTTTGCTTCCTTTCGCGAGCTAAGCCCAACCATAGAAAACAACTCGGGCATCCTCTCTTTAAGGCCACCACCAATACGAGCCATAACTGACCTCAGGCGAGGGCGCTGCTTTTCAGTAAAAGGGATTGGCCGACAGCTTTGCATTGTCGCCAAACCGATACGCGCAACAAACAGACTGGCTCCCACCCCCTGCCCCAAACGCACAGATACTGTGCTCAGCATGCTATCGCCAACAAGTTCCGGCCACATTTCACTGATCGCATACTCACTCGCGCCAGTGTAGGCGACCAAAGACAAAACCCTCTTGAACAAGCGCCATCGCACCACAAGAGACGGCTGCACGCCATAAATCTGCGCCACATCATCAATCATTCGCAGTGACTGCCTCAGGGCAACCAGAATATCGATACTGGCAAAAGGGCTCAATCCAACCAATGCACCAGTGCTCGTTGAGTGGCGCACGACTCTCCTTAGAGCCTCTTGGTCAAGGGCATTTAAGAAGGTAACCTCTAAATGCTCTAACAGCTCACCGCTATCGTAATAATCAGCTGCCTCATCCAGGACTCGATTGAGCAGTACACCTTGGGGTTTACCGGCAAAATGCTCCTGCAAATTACGCCTGAATACTTGCGCCTCTTGGTGACTGCGGCAGTCTCGGGCCTCGGCAGCCATTGCCTGAGCTTTTTCAAGCTTGTTCAGTGGGCGCCCCGCTCGGAAAAACTCCCAAACGGAACTACCAATAACTACACTGAAACCCGCCATCAAAACAGCCACAAAAAGTCCCAATCCCCAGTGTTTATCGACCGCCCATTGATAAAGTCCATAAAACTCCCATCCGACCACGGCCACCACTACTGCGAGCGCAGAGAGCACTGCGGGCTTTAACCACTTAAACCGGAAAGTGGGTAAGCGCAACTCGGAGAAAGCAATCCGATTTGGAAGAGACTCTCCAGTGGTTATTGACCTAGGAATCTCCGCTGACTCATCCGCAAGCGGTTCCACCCGTGTCGCATCTCTGTGCGGGACCTCCTGCTCGGGCTCATCTAGCGACTCGATACGTGTTTCGCGACGGTACTCAGTATTTTTATCACTATTAATCAAACCTTATCTCCCAACAGAAGGTTCAAAAGAGCATCCACCCGGATATGTGGAATATGTCCTGCCTGCATTCCCACTGGAGGCCGCAGCTGTGGTGGTGCAGCTCCCGCATAGTGGCTCCACCCCTGCTCTTCATAGGGCGCCTGGGCAAAGATTTCCGCATTTTCAAAACCCAAATACTGCCCTTCGAGGTCATAACCCATCAGCATTCTCCGTCCATTCTTCTGCCCCTCTCTAGAGCAGCGAACTGCGGCAATCGCCTCACTAAATACCGGCAAACCCCGGTGACGGGCATCGGAGAAAGTCTGTTGTAACTGCTGGCCTAGAAGCTGCCTCAAAGCATCGTGGTCGGCAGCAAGTACCTGATCGACTTTAGTCGCAGCAAAAAGGAGTCGATTAACCTTTGGGCGCCATAGCTTGCTCAAAAACCCCGATTCGCCATAGCGGAATGTATCGGCAATATGAGCAAATGCCAGACGCATATCTTCCAGGGACTGTTCACCAGCAAATAGAGTGCCAATCATATCTACCAGTACCAGTTGTCGATCGATATGTCGAAAATGGCTGTCTACAAAGGGTTTTACCTGCGTCTGTACATAGCGTTCGTAACGCGCCTGTAAAACCTTAAAAACACTACTCTCAGACAAAGCAGCTAACTGCCCAGCATCTAAACCACGTAAATCCAGTAGTGGAACTACCCCGTACGCCTCCTCGTCTAGCAGCGCTCTACCAGGCTGTAAATAACTGAGATTCAACTTGGTTCGGCAACTCAGGAGATAAGCTCGGTATTCCCCCCATAATTCGTCTAAATTTACTTCACTGGCATTCGCCTCGGGGGACAGTGCTGCCAGCCGAGCTGTCAAGCGGGGGGCCAGCATTGATCGCGCATCTGTAGAAAATAGGTGTGCTTGATGACGACACCACTCTGCATAGTCCATACGCAATAGCGGCAAGTCCATCAACCATTCCCCGGGGTAGTCACGCAACTCCACTACCAACGTCTTTCTACCACTACCCCGAAAACGGCGCCGGCTGCGTAAATGGATGTGTAACTCCATAGCCGAAGCATCTCTAGTGCTCTGTGGCCAACTAGGTGGCTCAGCCATCAGTGCCGATAGGCAGGCCTGATAGTCAAACGGCGCCAAGCCCGAGTCCAGCGCTGGCTTCAACTCTGCCCCCAACAGATCGCCATTGAGTGCAGGGGCAAAACCAGGTAATTGAGACTTCTCTGGATTGCAGAGCTGGTATATCAGACTGGTGAGAAACGTGGACTTGCCAGCACCACTGAGCCCAGTGATACCGATACAGATGCGTCGGTCCAACAAGCGCTCGGCGGCCCAGTGGGATTTATCCTGGGCCTCTCGGCTCCAACGCCGTAGCTTTTCTTTTAAATGTGGGCGAGATTGACTCTCGCGAGACATAGAATCTTCGCGATCCAGCGACACACACTCTGTCACTTTGGGTTCCATATAAAGCTGAATTCCAGAAATGGGAATAGAGAGGATAATGGGGGCTCAAGAATACCCCCAAAAAAGAAATAGGCGCACAGCCTTACTGGCCAACGCCTTAGATACAAAGGGGGCTCAGGAGCCGCCGCTTAGTCAACCAGCGCTACGTCTCCCGACCCCATTACTGAGAAGGAGTCAGTTCCCGGTCGTTTCAAGACAATATCACCCGATCCCATTATTGAACCGCTGGCATTATCGGCGCGCAGACTGCGGCCAATAAAATCACCTGAACCCATGAGGCGAACGTTCACATCGGCGACTCGCCCGCCAACCAACATATCGCCGGAACCTTGTATCTCCGCTAGTAAACTCTCACCGGTAATAGTACTTATCTTCATGTCGCCAGAGCCTGTCACCGCTACTTCCCCTTTGACAGTCAATGCCTTGTTGAGGAACAAATCACCGGAACCAGTAACATACGCTTTCAAGGATTCTGCGGCGACCTTGTCGATATTGATCATTCCTGAGCCCGTCACCCCCAAAGTTAGGCCTTCACTCTCAACACTTGAAGATCTAGCCTCACCAGAGCCAGTCACCTTAAGAGCCTCAATTTTAGGCATCGTCACGGTGAAGTTAACTTCATCTCCCTGCCCTCGGGATATGGTGACAAATCCAAAAAGGTTCTGGGTGTTTTCCTCAACGGATAACTCCAACCTTTCCCCTTTCACCTCAACTTTGACGTAGGGCATTGTGCTGACAGGGCCGACAGCGACAACTTCAAAACTGTCCCCCTGAATCAACTTCAAGTGAGAACTTCCCTTGAGAGACACCTGAGTGAACCCTTCCATATCGAAACGCTTAGTTTCCATTTCTTCTGCCTGGGCATTAGTGCAAAACGCAGCGACTGTGGCGAGGACTACTACCAGCGGGGCAAAGAGTGTCTTCTTCAAAATCATCATTAGAGGAATCTCATCGTTATTACCAGTTCATACCTATGTGACTCAGTAAGCGGGGGACTTGGATGCAGTGTCCCACAAATATTTTGGGGACACCATATGACCATGCAGTCTAAAAAATCAATCTTAACGACCTAGCCGCACTCCGCCTCGCTAAAGCCCAGCTCCTTTAGGGATTGTCGAATCTTTTCCGCCTCATGTGCCAACTGCTCTGAAGAAGCAGGCTTTTGCTTAGAGAAGTCAAAGTCTGACAATTCATCTACGGGTATCAGGTGGATATGGGTATGTGGCACTTCAATCCCAGCGATCATCACGCCCACTCGCTTCGGTGAGTAAGTTGCTTTCAGCCCTTTCGCCACCTTTTGCGCAACCAGCATTAGATGACTCGCCAGCTCCTCCGGAACATCATCCCAATGATTAATTTCCTCAACAGGGATGACCAAACAATGACCAGCCTTAATGGGTGAAATGGTCAAAATAGCTACGACCTTTTCATCTCTCCAAATAAAATTGCCAGGTAAATCGCCATTAATTATCTGAGTAAAAATACTTGCCATAAATTATCTCAAAAGGTTGAAATTTATTATTTGGTGCAAGCGTGCAGTCTAACACCAAGAAGAAAAAATAAAGTGTAAAGGCTTAGAAAATACTTGCGCAAACATAGATTTTCTTCTTTGGCGAAATAAACCCCCAATATGTGACAACCTGTCGAACAGAATGACAATTTTCTTAAACCAAGTTGGCATACTGAAAGAATATGTCTTAGGCTCGTCACCAATTAATGTTGTACCGCCATTGAGCCAATGCACATTGTGCTTCTCGTTACCAAAATACTTTTTCGGCTCTGCGGATAAACTTTAAATCAGTGCCAACTGCTCACCGGGGGGAGAGATATGGAAAGCCTGTTGGATCAGGTCGGTGGTGCTAAATTTGTCAACCGTACAGTCAGTGAATTTTACGGTGCTCTCAGCCACCACCTTTCAGCCTACGAAACTTGTGATTTCCGCAAACAATTAAGTCGTCAAGCTCAGTTTTTGAGCCATGCGTTGTCATCTACACCGGAACCAGACCGGAGTAGTCGCGCCCGTTTTTTAGCCAGGGGGTTAAACCCAGAGCTATTCGATTCAATGCTGGAGTATTTCGAGGGTCGCCTATTGGAGTTGGGCTATCGCCCTGACTTCAGCACACAACTGGTTGCGATCGTAACCAATCTCTATGGAGGTTGTGAGCAGGACCTGTCAATCGCTTGCTAATCTTTATCAGCGGCGCGCACGCACAAGTTGCGGCGCGCCCGCCCTGTCAATACAATTGCGCTTCACAGCCTTTACCCCCCGTTTTATTGCGCAGCGGTAAGCGCTCATTCACATACTCTTTTATATCAGAGATTATTCATGAAGATTGCCAACCACACAGTTGTGGAGATCCACTACACCCTGAAAGATGCTGACGGAACAGTCATTGACTCCTCAGCCAATGGAGAGCCGCTCAAATATCTGCAAGGGGTTGGTAATATCATTCCTGGGCTTGAGCGCGAGATGCTGGAAAAGGCACCCGGTGATAAATTTACTGCGGTAATCGCACCAGAAGACGGTTACGGCGAGCAAAACCCGGAGCTGATCCAAACCATGCCGCGCAGTGCCTTTGGTGGTGTTGAAGAGTTATCTGTAGGAATGGCATTCCGTGCAGAGAGCACCGAAGGTCACCCGATTGAAGTCGAAATTATCGACATCGACGGCGACGAAGTCACTATCAATGGCAACCACCCCCTCGCCGGCGTTGAGCTGCACTTCGAAATTGAAGTTGTTTCTGTACGCGAAGCGACTGCCGAAGAAGTTGATCACGGCCACGTGCACTGATCCCATGATATGAAACGCCGCCAGCCGCGCGGCGTTCCCCCCTTCCCCAATGTCATTGCCAAACAACATCATCCTGTTTGATAGCATCTGCAACCTGTGCAATAGCTGGAGTCAACTAATACTCAAGCGCGACAGAGAGCAGCGCTTTACCCTGTGCCGAGTGCAGTCCAATGCAGGCCAGCACTTCCTTAAACAGCTGAACCTGCCGCTGGACACTTACCAGACCATGATTTTGCTGGAACGACATGGTGGCACTTACCAATCCTTTTACAAAAGTGAAGCGGCACTGAGAATTGCCAGCCGCCTACCACAACCCTGGCGTTTATTGGCCATTTTGCGCTACATTCCCCGCCCGGCAAGGGATTGGCTCTACGACTTGGTTGCTCGAAACCGCTATCGCTGGTTTGGTCAACGGGAAAGTTGCCTATTGCCGTGTGACGCTGACAAACAGCGGTTTTTGGAAGATGTACCTGAAGAGACCCCAGATGAGCTTGTCTGACCAGTATTTACAGCGATTTGGCGGCATTGCTCGCCTGTATGGCGATAAGGCCCTCGAAATTTTATCCTCTGCTCACATATTGGTGATCGGTATTGGTGGCGTAGGGAGCTGGACCGCAGAGGCCTTGGCGCGAAGCGGCATTGGCCAGTTGACGCTAATAGACTTGGATGACGTCTGCATCACCAATACCAATCGTCAGAGCCACGCACTCGCCGATACTGTAGGCCATATCAAGGTCGAGGTGATGGCAGAGCGCCTACGGCAGATTAACCCGGAGATTACAGTTCATACGGAAGAGGACTTTATCGCTAATGACAATTTCTCAGAGCTGATCAATCCTGATATACACCCTATCGATGTGGTGATTGATGCAATAGACTCCGCACGGGTAAAAGCCGCCCTGATCGCTTACTGTAAAGCCCGAAAAATACGCTTGATAACGGTTGGTTCCGCAGGAGGTAAGCGCTCCCCCGATCGCATTGAGTGCGCCGATCTCGGCCGTACAATTAATGATCCGATGCTGGCAAAAGTCCGCCAACATCTATACCGCTTTCACAACTTCCAGAAGAGTCGCAAGCGCCAGTTTGGCATCGATGCGATCTTTTCCACTGAAGCAATGGTATACCCGCAGCCAGATGGGCAAGTATGCCAGCAGAAGAGCGCTATGCAGGACGGTGTTAAATTAGACTGCAGTGGCGGCTTTGGTGCGGCAACTATGATTACCGGCACCTTTGGGTTTTTGGCCGCCAACCGGGCCATCGAGCGACTTCTCCAGGCAAAAAACTAAGCCGGGGTTAATTGAGCCCTCAGCTGATCGCGGTAGCGCCTGCTCACCGGGATCAGCTGGCCGCCAACCAAGTGAATACGCGCATCACCGCTCTCCAGGGGTTCAATCTCCGCAATAGAGTCCAAGCGCACAATATAGGAGCGGTGGATGCGAGCGAATGACCCTGGATCCAAACGCTCCAGTAACTTGGTCATAGTCTCTCTCAGGGGGTAAATTCTATCGCCCAGGTGCAGATTGACATAGTTGCCAGCAGCTTCCACCCATTCGATATCCTGCACATTAACCAGAAATTCTTTTCCCAGCTTTTTCACCAGAAGACGCTCCGGCCTTTCTACTGGCTCAGCAGCATCTCCCTCATCTGGCTCTTCTAGTAAGCGCGCCTCACCCTGCAAACGTACCAATAAGAAGCGGTACAAATAAACAGAGCTTAAAAGAGCGGCATAGGTTTGAATATCTTTGAGATATTCATAGAAAAATTCTACAGGCCAGTTACCAAAGTTATAGGAACCGTCATTAAGGTGGTAAATGACCGTCCTCATAAACACCATGCCGGAAACGTGGACCAAGGACCAAGGCAAAGTGAAAAATAAATGTATGGCCAAGTTCTGCCGAACTATCCCCTTGCGCAGGGGAAAATAATGATCAAGAAGCAATATCAACGGAAATAAGATTGCGATCATTAGGATACTGGTTCCCTCCCACACCAGAAATTCCCATGGCTGAAAAATAGAACCCCAGCGGCGGTGATCAAAGTATGCCAAAGCGAACTGAACAAGCCACTGGCCGACAAAAAACAACACCCAGAACCCCACCTCAAACTGTCGCCGGTGCGTCAAATACTGCTGAACCGTCATTGCTCCTGAACCAGTATAAAAATTCATCGGCAGTCTACCCCCGATTCACCCCCAAAAACCACCACTGGCCCCTAATACCCTACAAATCGGCACTTTGGGATAGCTAATGGCAAATACTAACGGGAGCATAGCAAGCGACTAAAACAGCCTCGAACGACGAAACCTATGCATTCAATAACACAGAGACGCCACGATATTGACGCCCTTCGTGTACTAGCCTTTGGCCTACTTATTCTCTACCACCTGGGAATGGCCTATGTCGCGGAATGGGGGTGGCATGTAAAAAGCAGCTACCAAAGCGAGCCACTACAACTGGTAATGCTAGCGGTTAACCAGTGGCGGATGCCGTTGTTGTTCCTGATTTCAGGTGCAGCCAGCTATTTTCTCTTCCACAAGCTGGGCACTGGGGGTTACTTACTGAGAAGAATGAAGCAGCTATTGATTCCGCTGGCATTTGGAATGCTGGTGGTGGTTCCACCCCAGGCCTACTATGAAGCGCTAAGCAACGGCATTATTGAGCCTGGATACTTATCTTTCCTGCTGAAGTACTTCTCGTTCAGCCCCTGGCCAGAAAATGCCTTTGCTGGAAGTGAGTTTGGCCTGACCTGGAACCACCTGTGGTATCTACCCTATCTGGCATGCTACACCCTGGCCCTTATTCCTCTAGCCCTGTGGTTTAAACACCAACGGTGGCTGGGCCGATTCATGGAGAATATTAAATCTTGGCAACTGCTAATTCTACCGCTTGTGCCTATGATGGTGTACGGCCTGGTCCTATTTCCGCGCTTTGGTGGAATAAACTATGCCGTCGTCGACGACTGGTACACCCATGCCAGATTTTTTACTTATTTCTTCTGCGGCTACTTGCTGGTCAGCAGTAACGCTCCCTGGGAAATACTGGCAAGGCTGCGCAATCGCTTGATTATTGCAGCGCCCCTCACTTTCGCCCTATATCTATTATTTGATCGAGTACTACCTGATAACAGTATTCCCGCGCAGAAAATACTGCTTTTTATTGTTATCTATACAAATCGATGGGTATGGCTCCTGGCTGTTTTAGCCTGCGCTTATCGATTTCTCAATAAGCAATTCCGTTGGTTACCCTATGCCACTGAAGCGGTTTATCCCTGGTATATCCTCCATCAAACCATTACCGTAATCGCTGTGTATCAATTGGGGCAACTCGCTCTGGGGCCCATCCTGGAGCCCTTGCTAGTATTATTAATCACTATTTTCGGCTGCTGGGCTTCATATGAATTTATCATCCGAAGAAATCCAGTTTTACGGCCGCTGTTTGGTTTAAAGCCTATTTCCAATATAAGGCCTATTGCGGTGGAGGCCCCCATACCCCGCTCCAGTTAAGTTAATGGGAGGTCTGCTCCACCAGATTCAAAGCACGTTGCAGCAATGCGTAAAAACCATTGCTGCGCGATTCACTTAAGTGCTTACCGAGTCCTAGCTCAGCAAATAACAGAGAAAGATCTCTCTCTCGAATCTCAGTAGCCGTGCGGCCATCAATTTGTGAAAGTAATAACGCACCCAGGCCTTTTACAACCCGGCTGTCGCTTTCCAATCCAAAATAGTGCCTACCACCCTCTGTCCGGTGCGCTAACCAAGCTGCAGACTCACAACCCCGCACCAGGTTTTCTTCGGTACGTATCTCGGGCTTTCGGGCAATAGTTTTACTCCACAGCATTAATTCTCTATAACGTCCCTGCCAGTTGCGCTGGGAAACCAAACTCTCTAGCAATAACGAGGAAAAATCATCCCTGGCCCATTCATCACTCTGAATACTATCCCCCTGTTCAATTGACTTCTGGATCTCACAATACTCTTCCAGGGCCTGCAAAAAAGCCTGAATATCACTATCGGTATTGTAGGCTGCGACTGAGGCTCGGACCGTCACCAAATCACCGCTCTCTTTACCTAACAATTGTGCACAGTGATGGCCTACTCTCACTGCAATATCGCGCTCGTCCAGCCAGTGCATTAAATCGGCAGCGCTACCATGAATAGGCACAAAAGAGACAATACCCAGATTGTGGCGCACTTGGCTGATAACTCTAAAATTGGGGGACGCTATCAGTTCGCGATGTATCCATCGCACCAATTTCTGCTCATGCGCCGCTATTGCGACCCTATCTTGCTGCTCAAGAAATTCCAGTGCCGCTCCAAGACCCGCTATTGCCGCCAGCGGAGAAGTGCCTGCCTCAAATTTGTGCGGCAAGCCTGCATAATGACTCGTTTCAAGTTCAACGTCGGAGATCATTTCTCCACCACCCAGCCATGGCGGCATAGATTCCAAAAGTGTTTCCCTACCGTATAAAAAACCAATTCCTGACGGGCCATAAAACTTATGTGCTGAGGAAACAAAAAAATCACAGCCAATTTTCTGCACATCAATCACTTCATGAGCTGCCAACTGGGCGCCATCAACAATCCACATCAAGTGCTTTCTGCGCAACAATTGCCTCACCGCAGCCAGGTCCGGACGCAATCCGAGTGCGTTGGAACCGCCGGTCAGGGATACAATTCTTGTGCGCTCATTCAGCACTTCTCCCAGGCGATCAAATTCCGGGACACCCGCTACATGGGGTACATAGCGCAAACTCAAATTGAATCGCTTGGCCGCCATCTGCCAAGGGATAATATTTGCATGGTGCTCCGCTGTTGAGATGACAATTTCGTCCCCAGCCTGCAACTCACTACACAGGCTGTGCGCCAACAAATTCAATGCCTCAGTAGCACCGCGACAAAATACAATTTCCCTTGTGCTGGCAGCATTAACAAATTGTGCCGCTTGGCGACGCACTCGCTCCACCATCTCTGTAGCCTTACGGGCTAGACGGTGACTAGAGCGGTGCGTATTGGCATTGCTGTGCACATAGTAATCGCGTACAGCATTAATCACTTTCTCTGGTTTCTGCGTCGTTGCAGCATTATCCAGGTATACCAACTCCTTATTCTCCTCTTGAGCAAAGAGGGGAAATGACTGCCTGAATGATTCAGCGGAAAAACTCATAGGGAAAATAACTTCTCAGTATTTCGACAGGTAGCATTGGCGATTTCCCGCACGGAAACTCCCCGTAAATCAGCCAGTGCTTGTGCAATTTTAGAAAGGTTTTCAGGGCTATTACGCATACCCTGCTGACCTGAAAGAGGCATATCCGGGGCGTCCGACTCAAGCAGTAAACTCTCCAGCGGCGCACGTGACACAGCCCGTTGGGTTTTCGCTGCCCGTGGGTAAGTAATTGTTCCACCGATACCCAGATAGAAGCCGCGCTTCCAGTACTCTTGCGCCATTTGCTCACTGCCACTGAAAGCGTGGATCACACCTCTCCGCGGGAGCTTGAATTGCTTTAACAGCCTCAGGAGTTCATTGTGGGCCCGGTGAACATGCAGAATAATCGGCAGTTCATGGTTACTAGCAATCTCCAAATGAAGCTTGAGAATATCTTCCTGCTTATTCAAGTCAGTGCCGATAGAGGCATCCAAGCCACACTCTCCAACAGCGACACATGAGTATTTCTCAAGGCTCTCACTAAGCCGTACTCCCAACTCCATCAGATTTTCCCGCCAGCGGGAATCTTGCGGGATTTTCTTCACCCACCAAGGGTGAACACCAGCAGCCATCATCCAACCGGGCTGTTCCGATACCAGAGCGCCCAACGACTGCCACTGAGCCTCGCAAACGCCGGGGATAATGACCCTATCTATTCCGGCATTGAGACATCTTTGCCACACCTGATCCCGGTCCAGTGAAAAAGCCTCAAAATCAAAGTGGCAATGGCTGTCTATAAATTTCACTTGTGATACCCATTATTCGCGCGCATATTAGCATGAAGTCGCCTTTTCCTCTGGTACACCTGTGATTGAATCTCTTTTGCCAATCGCCCTTTTTGCTTTCTCAGCCAGTATTACACCGGGCCCTAATAACCTGATGATTATGTCCTCAGGGCTCAATCACGGCATCTACAGTTCAACACCTCACCTACTGGGAATTTGGCTGGGATTTCCCGCCATGGTGGTTGCCATTGGCTTGGGACTGGGAACCGCCTTCAATCACTTCCCTTTTCTGCATGAAGTTATTCGCTGGGCAGGCATTGCCTATTTACTCTACCTGGCATGGATAATTGGTTCGACCCGGGAAATGGGTTCTGGAAATTCAAGCCAACCCCTGAGCTTTACCCAGGCGATGGCTTTTCAGTGGATCAATCCCAAAGGCTGGATTATGGCCACTGGAGCACTGGCTGCTTTCACCAGTCCCGGCACAGAAATATGGTCGGGAGTTGTTAAGGTTGCACTGGCATTTATCACCATTGGCGGGCCTTGTGTTGCCATTTGGCTATTCTTTGGCGTTGGGCTAAAACGGTTCCTGACTGAACCACGCTACTTGCGAAGCTTTAACATTGCTATGGGATTGTTGCTTGCTGCAAGCGTTATCCCCTTGGCCCTTGAGGGACTTACCACCTTTGGCGCAGCCACCTGAAAGGTCTCTTCAACAGCTGAAGCTCGGGAGCCTAGCTCCCGAGGCGCTCAGAGCTAGGAAAAACTAGCGAGACGCAGCCTGGAAACGGCTTACTGCACGAAGCTCGGCTGAGTCCTGTAACCAAACAATATCTTCAGCCTCTACTTGCTGCCCTGTTATCCCTGATAACTGATCACTGAGTACTTCTAGTCGGGTATTCTCATCGACGCCCTCCACCGGAAGTCGGATCCAGACCTGCCCCTCTTCGTCTGTAACCTCCGCAGGTGCCCCCTGGTCAGTACTGCTTAAATGGCGATCAAACACAGAGCTGTGACCTGGCGGCAAATAAATAGTGCCATTGGTAATATCGACAGCGAAGGCCACTATGCCCGGCAGCAGGCCAAATAGCAGGCCTGCGCCGTCCAAGATTACGACCGCAGGATCAACTCGCCCACCCGCCTGCCCTTTGCGCTCCGGGTACAGGAAATAGCCGCAGGCGCTCAGATTCATCACTGTTACAAGCGCAGCGGATGCCACGACACTTCGTTTAATCACTCTATTCATGGTGTCACCTCTCACGAAAGCCCCCTATGCGGAGCTATTACTTGTTCTTTCTATTCCCACTAATGCCATGGGATCTATTCTCTATCTGTACAAATTCACGTCAGATAGCCCTGAGACAAAAAGATCATCAAATTTACGCCGATCGAAACGTTCGTACAACATCAAACAGGCCCGATTGCCTAAACTTTAACCAGCACTTGCTGCGGGATGTTAAGGAGATTTACTAATTTCTGACAGTGTGGAGTGACGCACTTGTGATCTGACCGGGCAGTAAGCAGTCGCCTGGGGTCCGACACCGGAAATTTCAGGGAGCAGTAGTCGTAGTAGGTGCCGCCAGGGATTGGCTAAAGCACGGTATCCTTATCGATGCCGTGCTTTTCTATTTCACTAAATAAAGGAGATTTCGTCCTATCGCACCCAAAATTGGCGAGATCCCCTACCTTTCTTCCTGGAAAATTCCCCCTACCGCTGTATCCTGCGCCCAAGAACAAGAGTGGAGCTCTCTACATGTATATCAGCAGCGCCTTTGACAGCGGCAATATCGAAGTTATCAATACCGACAGCAATCCAATAGAGCTAGCAATCCGTCAGGACAACAATTCTGACTTCTACCAATGGTTTCACTTTCGCCTGGAAGGCGATATTGGCACCAGCTATCCCTTGCGCATCGTTAATGCCGGCAAATCCGCCTACCCGGAAGGCTGGGAAAACTACCGCATCTGTGCCTCTTACGATCGTCAAAATTGGTTCAGAATTGGCGCCAACTACGACGGCAATACCCTGGACTTCACTGTAACCCTGGATGAACCCAGCATCTATCTCGCCTATTTTGCCCCCTACTCCTGGGAACGCCACCTGGACCTGCTCGCTTGGGCGCAGAGCCACGACCTGGTCAAACTGCAAACTCTAGGTAAAACCCTTGATGAGCGCGATATGACCATGCTCACGGTTGGCAACGCCGACACCGCAAAACATCGTGTTTGGATGATTGCCCGTCAACACCCAGGAGAGACCATGGCGGAATGGTTTGTTGAGGGCTTCCTGGAAACCTTGCTCGACCATGCCAATCCTACTGCGCAAAGCTTGCTGGCAGATACCGTATTTTATGTAGTACCCAATATGAACCCCGACGGCAGCGTTCGCGGGCATCTGCGCACTAACGCTGCGGGCGCCAACCTGAACCGTGAGTGGCTCAACCCCACAATGGAGCGCAGCCCGGAAGTCTTTTTAGTCAGGGAGAAGATGCTGGAGCTAGGCGGGGATATCTTCCTGGATATTCATGGTGATGAAGCCCTGCCCTATAACTTTGTTGCGGCTTGTGAAGGCATTCCCGGCTATGACGAGCGCCACGCCAAGCTGGAAGAAACATTTAAGCAAGCATATGAGGCCGTCAGCCCCGACTTCCAAACGGAGCATGGATATGAGCTGGATAAACCCGGCGAAGCAAATCTGACAATTGGTACCGCCTGGGCTGGACATCAATTCCGCACCCTGGCTCTAACATTGGAGATGCCGTTTAAAGACAATGATGACCTGCCCGACTTGATCGAAGGTTGGTCCCCGGCGCGAAGCCAACAACTCGCTCGCGATATTCTTTTCCCAATTCGCGAAGTGTTAAAAACACTCAAATAATCTCTATACGGTGAACCAAATTACCGTTACCAACAAGAGAAATTAATTTGAGCTGGGCTGTTTCAAACGGCAGCCCAGTTTTAGAGAAACTTTTCTTATTGTAATTATTGATTTATAAAAACCGAGTAGGCGTATATTTTTGAGCCAAAAATCACAGGACAGCCTCTATATTTCAAAGCTTGCAGAGACCATTAAAATAACATTTCTAACTTTCCTTCTTACACTGTGATTTTTTCAATAATACAGCTACAGCAACCAACAAAAGAAAAGTAAATACAACCAACCCCCACATCACCGACTGGAAAGCCTGGGCAAAAGCCTCATTAAACATGTTAGCGATGCGACCGTGCAGAGCAGCAGACACCCCCATTGCGCCACGCTCTATCCTTTCAGGATTAATCAGCAATGCATCGATATATTTTTCCAGTGCACTGGTAATCTGCACCCCACTTTCCTGCAATTGATTTAGCAAACTCTGTTTTTCCATTATCCGGAATACAGTACCCACCACAGCCAAACCAAGTGCTGCGCCTATATTTTGTATGCCCCACAACATTCCGGTTGCTATTCCTGCACTATTAGGCGGCAAAGCGCCAATAGCGATTGGGGCTGTCGCACTAAATACAACCCCCCAAGCCACACCGAAAGGTATAAAAGCCAGCAAAAGCGTCGAAAAATTGGTATCCACTGAGAATTGTGTCATTACGATTGCCGCAATCAAAATACATATGACACCAATTAAGATTGGAGCCGCAGGTGCGGAATTAGCTGCCATTCTGCCCGCCACAGGAGATACCAAAGCCATCACCAAGGTAATAGGGAGCAAAATCAAGCCGGACATTACCGTTGTATCCTGACGCACAACATGCAAATAAAATGGTAATAAAAAGAAAGCAGAAATGAGAAATATCAACAAACTAAAATTGGTTAAAACACAAGCGGAAAATAGCGAATTCTTAAAATAGGCAAAATGGATCAACGGTTGCTCCAGTTTTCGCTCAACACGAAAAAGGGCAATAAAACTCAATATAGAAATAACCAATAACAACAGTATCGGCCAGCTCAACCAACCCACTTGCGCCCCTTCAACTACTAACACCACTAGCGAACCCACACTAAGCGCAAGAAGTATCATTCCACGCCAGTCAATATAACTTTTTTCTTTATCTAAATTTTGCGGGCTCCGCATTACAAAAAGGCCAAACACCATGCTGACCAGCACAAAGGGGATATTAATAAAAAAGATCGACCTCCAAGACAAATACTCACATAGGACCCCACCCAACACCGGACCAAGAGCAAAGCCGACAGCCAATACCGACATCCACCATCCCATTGCAAATCCGGCTTCTTTTTCTACAAAAGTGTGGGACAGCAAAGCAATATTATTCGGCACGATTATGGCAATGGAGACACCTTGAAAGGCCCGCCAGACAATTAACCAAAGTGGATCCTCAGCCAATCCCGCGAAAAGGGAGCTAACTGCAAGTAATACCCATCCAATATTGAGCATCTTCAGGGAGCCCACAATATCCCCCAATCTCCCCATACTGGCCATCAGGATACATAGCATCAACATAAATATATTCATAACCCACTGGGTTTGAATAAAGGATGCACCTAAACTTTGCTGGATTGTCGGCAGTGCAATACTGACAATGGTGTAGTCCAACCCCAATATAAAGGTGGCTGGAAAGGAGCCAAGCAAAACAACCCACTTATTCATTAGTCGCATAATTCCCCTTATGTAGCTTGTTAATTAAAGCAAGGAAAGATCCTGAATAATTTATCGGCATTTATTGCTGAGAGAGCTACACAATCCATCCATTAACAATAGAATTATGATGTCGCCAGAAAACAACAAGAAACCAACCCTCATCACATAGACAAAAAAGTCCAATTCGTAGTAAAAAGCAAAAATAATAAGACGGTACCTTAAGGCACCGCACACCAATAAAAATTAAAAAATATTCACTAGCGTCTACTGCAAAGGTAGCGTATCTACTCAGTCCGGAGAAAAATAATGAAACACACTATCAGACAGATGATCCTATCGATTCTATTTGTACTTTCCTTCGCCTCTCCCCCCCTTTGGGCCGATAGCATTTCTGATTTCCAAAACAGCTGGACAGGCACAGCCTTGGATCTACAGCGTCAAATAGACAACCACACTCCCATGAGTGAAAACAATATTTTGGGGACACACAATTCTTACAACTCAGAAGTGTATCGCGCCTGTAACTTCTCAGTGGGATGCCGCTACCTGGACCCTCAACAGGAGCATTCCATAAAAGATCAATTGCGCATGGGAGCTCGCTTTATAGAGCTGGATGTCCATTGGACAACGAAAATGGAGAGCCTTTTTTCCTACCCAAAAAGATTACTTCTGTGCCATGGTCTCTGCAGTATCAATGATAAGTATGCGACTGAAGGATTTAACGAAATAAAGGACTGGCTAAATGACAGCGCCAATCAGGACGAAGTCATCATTTTATATATCGAGGACCACTCTGATGGGCGCCATCAAGATCTCTACAACCAAATAACCGATCGATTCGGGGATAAGATTTTCTACAGTGGCGGCTGCCAGAGTATTCCCAGCAGCCTTACAAAAAATGATGTGCTTGCTGCAGGGAAACAAGTCGTCGTGTGGAAAGATAGCGGCTGCTCTGGAAATGGTGACATGAAGAACATGGCCTTCACCGGATTAGGGGAAATCGGTCGAGTGTGGGAAGACAGCACCACTATTGGCACTATAGGAGAAATTTTTAGCGGTGGTATTGAACGAATCACAGCCGACGATGTGCGCAATGGCTTTGCTATAGGCCACAACATAATCAACCTCGATAATATGAATACGACCGATGGCCGCATCGCTGCAGCTATTTGGTCATGGGATCAGAATGAGCCAAATAACTTGAACAATGAGGATTGCGCTATGCAGTGGGGCAACGGGCGCTGGAATGATGCCAACTGCAGCAACCAATATAGCTTCGCATGTAAGAACACGGCTGACGGTAGCTGGCTGGTCAGCGCCTCAACAGGCCCATTCTCTTATGGTGCCGGGGTGTGCCAAGCACTGGGCAATGACTACGTGTTTTCCGCCCCCACCAATAGCCAGGACAACCAAGCCCTTAAAAGCGCCAAGGAAACCACTGGCTATGACAAGGTATGGATTAACTATCAGGACCAGATAACTGAGGGCCAGTGGCAGCACAATTAACCTCAAAAATCTCGACTTGAGGATTTAGGCTGGATAGGAGGCTAAGCCCGAGCCTCCTATCCAAGGCGAGTTTTATTGAAACCTCTCAAACACAAACCCTGTCACCATATTCAACTAAATTACCAAAACGGGAATATAGCTCTGGGCCCAGCCACACTCTACTCTCCACTGATCGCTGATATGTCGTTAGTTAAGACAAGATCAGGCATAATCTGCCTCCTAACAAGACTGTCAGGACAAAATTATGCGAATTCCTACCACCTGGCGCCGCCTTGGCTTGGCTATGGCCATCGGCGGTGTTATCAGCGGTTGTAGCAAGGGCAACGAAGAAGTCAGCTCACAAGCGCACTCCCATAAAGAACATATCGAGCACAGCACTGAAAAGCTCGATCTAGGAGCCGCTGAGAAGGCTCAAATTGATACTGTCGCTGCCGACCTGCACAAGCATGTCGCCGTATTGGCCTCCGATGAATTCGAAGGCCGCGCTCCCGCCAGTAAAGGTGAGGAGCTGACGGTAAACTATCTGGCAGAGCAATTTAAGGCGCTCGGACTTACCCCTGGTGCCGTAGACTCCGAAGGTAACCCCAGCTGGTTCCAGGAAGTCCCCATTGTAGAGATGGATATTCAATCCACCCCCCTTACTATTCAGGGCGAAGGTGTGGGCCAAGTTCTAAAACCGATTGACGATATGGTCGCGTTTACCCAGCGCCAAACCAGTGCATCCAGCCTTAATGAAAGCGAATTGGTTTTTGTCGGTTACGGCATCGTAGCTCCAGAAAACAACTGGAATGACTACGCAGGTCTGGATATGGAGGGCAAAACCGCAGTCATTCTGGTAAATGACCCCGGCTATGCCACCCAAGATGAGGCTCTATTTAACGGCAATGCCATGACCTACTATGGTCGCTGGAGCTACAAGTTTGAAGAAGCTGCCCGTCAGGGCGCCGCAGGGGCCATTATTATCCATGAGAATGGCGCTGCCGGTTACCCTTGGGAAGTAGTGAGCGGCTCCTGGTCTGGCGCCCAGGTAAGCCTTGAAGCAGAAAACAAGAATATCGATCGCGTGGCGATTGAGGCCTGGATCACTAACCAGGCAGCGAAGGATCTGTTCCAGGCAGCAGGTCTCGATTTGGCCGAAGAAATGGCAGCGGCAAAAGCATCGGGATTCAAGCCTAAGTCACTGGAACTCAAAGCCAGCATCGAACTCAGCAACAGCCTTGAGAAGTCCAACTCTCGCAATGTTATTGCTAAGTTACCCGGCAAAAAGTACGCAGATGAAACCATTGTTTACACTGCCCACTGGGACCACTTAGGGGTCAACCGAAATGCTTCTGGTGAAGACCATATCTTCAATGGCGCAGTGGACAATGCCACCGGTACCGCTGGACTACTTGCTCTTGCAGCCCAAGCAGTAAAAGAGGATCAAGCTGATCGCTCCCTGGTATTCGTCGCAGTAACTGCTGAAGAGTCCGGTTTACTCGGCTCCAAATACTATGCCGCCAACCCAGTTGAACCTCTGGAAAAGACGGTTGCCGGCTTTAACTTCGACGCTATGAATGTCTTGGGCCCCACCAAAGACATCACCGTCGTAGGCTTCGGCAGCAGCGAGCTGGAAAATCTCTTAGAAGCAGCCGCCAAAAAGCAGGGCCGCTATCTGGCTGCTGAAGAGCACCCGGAACGCGGCTACTTCTATCGCTCAGATCATTTCAGCCTGGCAAAAGAAGGCGTGCCAATGCTGTATTTTGATTCCGGTAGCGAAAACCATGAGCACGGCCGGGAGTGGGCACAATCCAAGGACAAGGAATATCTCAGCCAGCACTACCACAAGCCGGGAGATGAGTACGACCCCAACTGGAACCTGAAAGGCGCCGCTATGAATTTGCAGCTGGGCCTGCAATTGGGCCTGAAGCTGGCAAACAGCCGCGACTGGCCCAACTGGTATGAAGGCAATGAGTTCCGCGCTATTCGCGACGCCAGTGCCGAAAGCCGCAAATAACTAAGCAGGATAAATATCCCGTTTTTCCTTGGTGGTACCTCCTCGGTGCCACCAACCTCCCCCCCCCAAACATCAACCCTGCATTAGCTGCAGGTGCATCTCCCTGAATCGAAACCAATAAAAAAGCCCCACTGTCTCCAGCAGGGCCTTTTAAGCGGTTGAACTCTTTAGCTAAATAGCGACTTAAGCAGCGCTAGTAGCCTCAAGCTTTTTCAACTCTTCATCGCGAAGTTCACGGCGCAAGATTTTGCCCACATTAGTTTTGGGTAAGTCCTCACGGAACTCCACATGCTTCGGCACTTTATAAGCCGTCATATGCTCACGGCAGTAGGCGACAACTTCATCTTCAGTCAAAGATGGATCAGCCTTCACCAGGAAGAGCTTCACCTGCTCACCACTTTTCTCATCCGGGATACCGATAGCGGCAGCTTCAGTGACCTTCGAATGCGCGCTGATCACATCTTCAATTTCATTGGGATATACATTGAAGCCGGACACAATAATCATGTCCTTCTTGCGATCCACAATTTTGATGTAACCGTCATCCTGAATAACGGCCATATCACCGGTATTCAACCAACCTTCACTATCGATAGTATCCGCAGTCGCTTCCGGGCGCTGCCAATAACCTTTCATCACCTGCGGCCCACGTACACACAACTCACCAGGGGAGTTATTCGGCAGGTCATTGCCATTTTCATCGACAACCTTAACCTCGGTACCGGGAACCGGAACGCCCACTGTACCCAGTTGCACACCATCAGCCGGGTTAAATGAAACAACCGGGGAAGTCTCGGTCATACCGTAACCTTCCATAACAATGCAGCCGGTCATTTCCTCCCAACGCTTAGCCGTATCGCGAGTTAACGCCATACCACCAGAAGCTGTCGAGTGCAATTTGCTAAAGTCCAGCTCAGCAAAATCCTTGTTGCGCATCAACCCATTAAATAGGGTGTTGAGCCCAACAAACCCTGTGAAACGCAGGCCTTTCAACATCTTCACAAAACCCGGGATATCGCGCGGGTTAGGTACTAATAGCGAATGGTTACCCGTGGAGAAAAGGCACATACAGTGGATGGTAAATGCGTAGATATGATAAAGCGGCAAAGGTGCAATATAGAACTCCTCGCCCTCTTTCATGCCATTGGCAAAGGCAATACGCACCTGCTCCATGTTGGCAACTAGGTTGCCATTAGTCAGCATTGCACCCTTGGCAACTCCAGTGGTACCGCCGGTATATTGTAAAACCGCAATATCTTCTTTAGTGCGCTCAACATCCTTATGTGGACGCTCAGCACCTTTTGCCATGGCATCGCGGAAACGAACTTCATTGGCAAAAGAAAATTCAGGCACCATTTTCTTAACGTACTTCGCCACACTGTTGATCAAGGTACGTTTCAGCGGGCTGTGCAGATCCGCAATTTCGGTAACAATAACTTGCTTTACATCAGTTTCAGCAACCACGGCAGCAGCGGTATCGGCAATATTCGCCAGTACGATCAGTGCCTTGGCCCCTGAATCATTCAGCTGATGCTTAAGCTCGCGCTGCGTGTACAGCGGATTGGTATTTACTACAACCAAACCTGCGCGCAGTGCACCAAAAACAACTACCGGGTACTGCAGCACGTTGGGCAGCTGGACAGCGATGCGATCGCCGGGCTTCAAGTCGGTATGATTTTGTAAATAAGAGGCGAATTTTCCACTTAGCGTGTCAATATCATTGATTGAAAGTGTACGCCCCAGGCATGTGAAAGCCGGCCGGTCACCGAATTTGGCGCAAGCGCCTTTAAAGACATCAAGTATGCTGCGATCAATGTCCAACTCTCTTCTCCCATTCCTGATTGTTGTCGTCGCTTGCCCACACCTTCCGTCTCCATAGGCGAAAGCTGCCATATCTCTGGGCGAGCGAGAATTTATTTATTGTTTGTAGTATCTTTGAGACGGTGAAAAAGAAGGGTTTAAAACCTTTCTTTACCGATCTCCCTCTTCACTATTCGCAGGAAATAAACCTGCCAATGCTGCGGCCAACTCGCGATTTCCAGAATATTGAACATCCCCCAAAAGGAAGGCGTGACGCCCACTTAATTGACCGTCCAATATAGCACTGAGAGTGCTGTTTTCCATTTCCAATGTTAGTTCTGGATTATCAGTCTGACCAAATTCGGAAATCACTTTGTAATTTTTAGATACTTCGGTGACATAAACATAGAAGTCACAGGCATCTGGCAGCCGGAACTGTACCCGAGCCAGCGGGTACGAACAAGCTAAGTGATACAGGCGCTCTTGAACCGAATCCGGCAATTGCATCGGAAATTCTCCGTTTAAGCCGCTTTGTTACTCACAAAAAAACCGCCGGCATTTGCCGGCGGTTTTCATTTCAGAGCGGGATCAGAATGCAAAATGCTCGGCATCCAATTCCATCAAGTTGCCTGCTCCACTCAACATGGACGTTGCGTGGCTGGAAGTGCGAGGAAGGATACGCTCGAAGAAGAAACGCGCGGTAGTAATTTTCGCCTTGTAGAAATCTTCTTCTCCAGTGCCCGCTGCCAGTTTTTCATTGGCAACTTTAGCCGCCTGCGCCCACAGGAAGGCCAGCACGGTGTAACCGGAGAACATCAGGTAATCTACAGAAGCAGCACCTACTTCATCTGGGTTTTCCATAGCTTTGCCGCCAACGTGCAAGGTCAGGTCTCCCCACTGCTTGTTCAGCTCTTGCAACTTAGCAACGAAAGGCGCCAGTGCTTCGTTATCAATTTCCGCCTGGCAGAATTTGTGAACCTGCTTGGTGAAACCGCGCAGCAATTCGCCCTGGGTCATCAGAACCTTACGGCCCAACAAGTCCAGAGCCTGAATACCAGTGGTGCCTTCATAGATTGTGGAGATACGCGAATCACGTACGTTCTGCTCCACACCCCACTCGGCAATATAGCCGTGACCACCGAAACACTGCATACCCAGGTTGGCAGATTCGAAACCAGCTTCCGTTAAAAATGCTTTTGCAATCGGCGTCAGGAACGCCAGCATATCGTCAGCGGCTTTCTTCGCATCAGCATCGCCTTTGTGAGTGATATCAACCAGCTGTGCACACTTAACAACCAGCATACGACCACCTTCGGAGAAGGCTTTCTGGGTCATCAGCATGCGGCGCACGTCAGGGTGAACAATAATCGGGTCAGCCGGGCCTTCCGGGTTTTTCACGCCGGACAGAGAACGCATTTGCAGGCGATCTTTTGCATAAGCCAGGGACTTCTGGAAACCGATCTCGGAGTGAGCCAGGCCTTGCAGAGCAGTGCCCAGGCGCGCAGTGTTCATAAAGGTGAACATATAGCTCAGGCCTTTATTCTGCTCGCCGATTAGGAAGCCTTTAGCACCGTCAAAGTTCAGCACTGCAGTGGCGTTGCCGTGAATACCCATTTTGTGCTCGAGGGAACCACATACCACACCGTTGCGCTCACCGGCAGAGCCGTCAGCGTTCGGCAGGAACTTGGGTACGATAAACAGGGAGATACCCTTGGTGCCAGCAGGTGCGTCTGGCAGGCGGGCGAGTACGATATGAACAATATTGTCAGTCATGTCGTGCTCACCGGCGGAGATAAAGATCTTGGTGCCGGTAATCGCGTAGGAGCCATCGTCATTCGGCTCGGCCTTGGTGCGCAGAATACCCAGATCGGTACCGCAGTGAGGCTCGGTCAGACACATAGTGCCAGTCCAGCTACCTTCAACCAGCTTGGTCAGGTAAACCTGCTTCTGCTCTTCAGTACCGTGCTCTTCCAGGGTGTTCATGGCACCGTGGGACAAACCGGGGTACATGCCCCAGGACCAGTTGGCGGTGCCAACCATCTCGCTCATAATAGTACCGAGCGAGGGCGGCAGGCCCTGGCCACCGTACTCAGGATCGTGGGGCAGCGCAGCCCAGCCACCCTCTACAAACTGCTGGTAGGCTTCTTTAAAGCCTTCCGGGGTAGTAACTTCACCGTCTTTCCAGGTGCAACCTTGCTGGTCGCCAATTTGGTTCAGCGGTGCAATAACGTTTTCACAAAACTTTGCACCCTCTTCCAGGATGGCATCCACGACATCAGGAGTAGCCTCCTCATATCCAAGTGACTCATAATGCTTTTCTGAGTCCAGCATCTCGCGCATTACGAAACGCAAATCACGCAGTGGCATTTTGATATCGGTCATCCTGATAACCTCAATTCGCTTATGTTTGGGACCGGAGGCAAAACCATCCAGTCATATTTATGACTAATTTCTAAGATTGGTTCATCATAGTAGTAAGCGAGCAGCCCCCTCTATGGCCAAACCCGTCCAAAGCGGTGACAAATCGAGGCGAGAGGATGAAAAAAGGTGACTGGCCCAGTCAAATATCCAGGCCAGCTGCGGCGCGACCACCCCGGCGATACTCGCCTGGCGTAATTCCCGTCCATTTTTTGAAGGCGCGGAAGAAAGCACTGGATTCATCGAACCCAAGCATCTCTGCGATCTGCCCATTGGAAAGATCCGGGCAGCTGAGGTAGTGAAAAGCCGCTTCCATCCGACATTCGTCTTTGAGCTTCTGGTAGGAGGTACCCTCCTGCTGCAGGCGACGTCGCAACGTGGTGACCGACATATTGAGTCTCTCCGCCACCGCCTCAGCGGCGGGCATGGACTCGCTCACATCCCGGTTCAAAATGGTTTTTACTTTGGTTTTGATACTATTGGCACTGCCGTCGCTGATCACCAGGTGGTAAGGAGCGGTGCGAATAAAGTCCTCGACCATCTGCGGGCTTTGCACCACAGGGTATTCCAGGTAGCGGGTATCGTATTCGAGCGCATTAAACGGTTGCTCAAATAACAACTCATTAGCCTCGCTTTGCGCGAGACTGCGAAACTCTTCCGGGCAAGCAAATGAGAAGTGCAACCTGGCCAGCGGAATCTCCCGCCCTGCCAGCCAGCAATAAAACCTGTGCCAAACCGCTAGAGTTGTACGCACCACACTGGGGCTCGTGTTATTCAGCAGCTGCTCAAATTCGCCCTTGCCCAGCGAACTGATCCCGCAAATTTCAACCCGCTCGCGCCCATGGCCACCTTCTCCGAGTACCGGCTTCACCTTAAAACCTCGGCAGATTTCCATAAATTCGGCACAGAGCGTAATCGCCTGGCGGAGGGTTGCACAATTCACCACCGCCAGACACAACAAGCGAAAAGACCCGGAACGGACCCTTCCACCGCTAAGCATGCCAAACCACTCATTTTGCGCCAGCCACATCACGCGCTGGTACAAGCGGCCATACTTCACTGCTGAAAATGCGGATACGCCCTGCAATTCAGACTCATCGATATCGACAGAAGCCAAAAGCTCCTTGCGATCACACCCGTGTTTGGTCGCCTCTTCGAGCAGTCGCTCGAGGTAGGCGATAGGGATGCGAATATCCTCTTCCGTTGACGCCATCTATTATTTACGCCTGCGCAACCAATTCAATAAAGCCCCGCACCCAAACGCCAGAGCAATGATGACAAGCAATATCACCAACAGAAGAATGAAATAGGTGACAACATCCTTAACGGGCAGGTCCCAGCTGTAGACTGCCGCCACTACAAAGGCGACACAGGCGAGGACACTAGTAATAAAGGAGCGGCGACTTCTTTTAGCCATGACGATCTGGATACATTGATTTTCAAAACAGGTGAGACTGCCACATTTTGTGGCGCTACCATTGTATTGTCGGCACCCAGTACCGACGCGGCGTCGAATCGTGAGGGATTGGCCGGTTCCTGTCAACGCCGCAGGAGGCATCAATGAGCAGAAGAATGCTGGAACCAGAGGATCGAGCCACGCTGTTAAGGCTTTTGCACTGGCTTATGTGCCTGACAGCCATTATATCGTTAATACTGTTGGGAATCGCCTTTTTTGCCCCTAGCTAATCAGCCCACCCTTGGCCAAATGGGCGGGATCTAACAATTCCTCAAGCGTTTCTCTATCCAGGTCCGTCATTTCAACAGCAACATCCAGCACTGGCCTACAGCTGGCATAGGCGGCCTTGGCAATCTCCGCCGCTTTCAGGTAGCCAATCACTGGGTTAAGGGAGGTCACTAAAATGGGGTTGCGGCCCAGGGTTCCCTCAATATGCGCCCGATTCACCGCGAAACTGGCAACGGCTCGATCAGCCAATAGGGTCGATGCATTCGCGAGCAGGTTAATACTTTCCAGCAGCGTACTGCCTACTAAAGGCAACATAACATTCAATTGAAAATTGCCGCTCTGTCCCGCCACGGTCACTGTGGTGTCATTACCCATCACCCGGGCACAAACCATAGTAACTGATTCAGCAATAACCGGGTTCACTTTGCCCGGCATAATGCTGCTCCCTGGCTGCAAGGCCTCCAGGGCGATTTCGGAGAGGCCAGCAAGCGGACCGCTGTTCATCCAACGCAAATCATTGGCAATTTTCATCAGGGAAACTGCCAACACCTTGAGCTGCCCGGACAATTCCACCGACGTATCCTGACTGGAAATTGCGGTAAAAAAGTTCTCTGCCGGGCGAAACTGATGAGATGTGTGGGCGCTGATTTTTTGTGCAAACAGCTCGGCAAAATCCGGGTGAGCATTGAGCCCGGTGCCAATCGCCGTTCCGCCTTGAGCCAGCTGGGCAAGCCGAGGCATTACCGCGCGAATCCTCTCCCGGCACGCCTCTATTTGTGCAGCCCAACCTCCAACTTCCTGCGCCATTGTCATAGGCACTGCATCCATCAGATGGGTGCGGCCGGTTTTTACAATACTTTCAAGTTCCGTGGACTTGTCGCACAAGCCAGTGTGCAAATGGCGCAACGCAGGCAGCAGGGTGTCGCGCACTGCAAGCAGGGCGGACACATGAATCGCGGTCGGAACCACGTCATTACTGCTCTGACTCATATTCACGTGATCATTGGGGCTGATGGTTTGATCACTGTGCTTTTCTGCAAGGTGAGCGAGCACCTCGTTAACATTCATATTTGAGCTGGTACCAGAACCTGTCTGGTAAATATCGACGGGAAAATGAGTGGCATACTCCTCATCACCGAGACTGTCGCAGGCATTGATAATGGCCTCAGCCTGGGCTTTATCCAGCAACCCCAAGTCCCGGTTGGCCTCCGCAGCAGATTTCTTTATCAGCACAATGGCGCGGATAAACTCTGCCGGCAAGCCGTGACCACTGACAGGAAAATTCTCCACGGCGCGCTGGGTTTGCGCGCCATACATCGCCTCAGTCGGCACCTGAACTTCGCCCAGGCTGTCCTTCTCAGTGCGGAATTCGCCACCCATTTCACTCTCCCCAGATGCGCTTAATGCATCGACAGAAGGTTATTTAGCCGCTGCAGCCCTACTCGACCACGACGGTAATTTTCTTGGACATCACAGGCTCTTTATGTGGCACATGCATATAGTTGCCCAGAACCAGTTGTAGCGTATGCTTGCCCGGTGGCAAGGTAACTTGAGTCTCGGTTTGCCCGCCACCAAAGTGAATGATGTTCTTACTCGCCGGCAAAGGCTTGCTCATATCCGGCATATCATCCACATCAATCAGCAGATGATGGTGGCCGGTATTCTCTTGATTGGTACCCGCCGGTGCCACACCCATACCAGACAAACCAAACTTCACCGTAAATGTCTGGGGCACCTTCTCTCCATCCTTCGGCGAGATAATATAGACCTTGGCATCTGCTGGGGCCTTACTGCTCATATCCATTTTGCTTTCGTGCTCAGACGCATGTAACAGCGGCGACAACATCAGTGCGCTGGCAAACAGCAGAGAACTGGATTTAATCATGTGTATTCCTTCCTGATAGGGCGCCCAGATCGCGCCAATTCTTATAATCTGGCTTTACAGCTTCTCGGCCGCGGCACCTTGGTACCGTTCGGCAAAGACACTTTAACAGACCAAAGTTTCAGTTCCAGAGACTATCAGGGAATATAGTTGCGGAAAGAAAAAGAGAGATAGGATTTGTGACAGGGCTGCTTATTTAAATCTGCTTTGCGGCAATTAGGCAAGAGAGGGCCCGGACCAACCGGGCCACAAAAATCAGATACTCACCCGCCCCTCTTGGGTCCACTCGCAGCGAACCTGCATATCGCCGCTGCCCGGCTCGTGATAGAGGCCAGCGGATTCCCAGCTGAAAGAGTGAACGCCGGAAAGCTCAGTTTCCAAATGCACAGTTGCCGAAACCCAATACATACTCTTCAACAACTCTTCAAACTTCTGTATCCACAAATCCCACTCGTATTCTACCGCCCGATAGGAAGCGCCAAAGTGGATAACATCGGTTTGGTACTGGGATTGCTTCACCTTAATGGTGGGAATAGCAAACATATCCCGGCACAGGAATGGCCATTCGTCAGCACTGGGCAGAGCGAGCACAGCATTGCGGTTCACCCTGCGCCGATCGCTGCCGCCAGCGAGGCTATTGCTGTCTTTGATACATCCGTAAACGATGGATTCCTGATCGCCCTGAAGCATTAATTCCATTCCTTACCACAGTGCCACTGGACATCAGGTACCCAGGGCAAAACAGATCTAAGGTATCAACTTTAACGGCGAAGCGACCAGAAAGCCACAAAACAAAACACGAACCTGCAAAGTGCTCAAAAGTTCGGCTATTCAGTTACTAATGGTGCCCCGCCTAAAATACTAGAACTAAATCTCAAAGCCCCTTTCGCGCAGCATATCCAGAAGCGCCTCTTCATCCATAACTGTGATACCTAGCTCCTGCGCTTTGGTCAATTTTGAGCCAGCGCCTGGCCCGGCAACCAGAGTGCCGGTCTTGGCGGAAACACTTCCTGCGACTTTCGCACCCAGCCTCTGTAAGTAGTCTTTTGCTTCACTGCGGGACAGGGTTTCCAGTTTGCCGGTGAGCACCCAGGTTTCCCCTGCCAGGGGCTGATCCTGCTCGTCACTCTCCTCCGCTTGCCAATGCACACCCGCCTGCTGCAGTGCCTCCACCTCTTCTTGGGCATGAGGCTGCTGAAAAAACTCAGCAACAAAATGAGCGACCACTGGGCCCACATCTTCAACTTCCTGCAAAGCCTCGACATCTGCCGACATTAGCGGATTCAATTCGCCAAAGTGCCGCGCCAAATTGCGCGCAGTAGCCTCACCCACTTCTCGGATACCCAGGGCATAGAGGAATTTAGGCAGCGTGGTCTCTTTACTGCGCTCCAGTGCATCGAGGAGGTTCTGGGCAGACTTTTGCCCCATTCGCTCAAGTCCCGCCACCTGCTCCAAGGTGAGGTGGTAGAGCCCGGACACCGAATGTAACAAGTCCTCATCTACCAGCTGCTCTACCAGCTTGTCTCCCAGACCATCAATGTCCATTGCTTTGCGCGAAGCGAAATGCTTGATGGCCTGCTTGCGCTGGGCACTACAAATCAGGCCGCCGCTACAGCGGACCACCGCTTCACCGGGCGTTGATTCCACCGGCGAGCCGCATACCGGGCAATGCGTAGGGAATTCAATAGCGTGGCCACCCGGCTTGCGCTTGCTCTCCACTACAGAAACCACCTGCGGGATAACATCTCCGGCACGGCGAATAATGACGGTATCACCCACCTGTACGCCGAGGCGCTCGATCTCATCTCGATTGTGCAGAGTTGCATTGGAAACGGTAACCCCGCCGACAAACACCGGTTGTAGGCGAGCAACCGGGGTAACCGCACCGGTGCGCCCTACCTGGAATTCAACATCCAATAATTCAGTCATTTCCTCCTGAGCGGGAAACTTATAGGCCATGGCCCAACGGGGTGCGCGGGCAACAAAGCCGAGACGGCGCTGCAGGGGAATACTGTTGACCTTAAAAACAATACCGTCGATATCGTAAGCGAGGTCCTCGCGCTTCTCGCCGATTTCCCGGTAGTAATCGATGCAGCCCTGAATATCCTTAGCGACGCGCATCTCCCGGTTTGTACGGAAGCCCCAATGCCCCAGCAGCTGCAAAGTCTCAACGTGCTTTTCCGGCAGCTCACCGCCCTCTACAAGACCAGTGCCATACACACACAATTCCAGCGGTCTCTGCGCTGTTATGCGGGAGTCCAATTGACGCAAACTGCCGGCAGCGGCATTTCGAGGATTTACGAAAAGCTTCTCACCCGCCGCGGCCGCTTTGCGATTCAATTCGGCAAAGCCCGCTTTCGGCATATAGATTTCGCCGCGCACTTCCAATACACCCGGATACTTTTCAATACCATCTGCTTGACGCAAACGCAGAGGTACAGATCCCACGGTGCGTACATTCTGGGTGATATCTTCACCGGTGGCACCATCGCCGCGCGTTGCAGCTCGCTCAAGTACTCCGTCGCGATACAAAAGGCTGATAGCGATACCGTCTAACTTGGGTTCACAGGCGTATTCCACCGGCCCTTTACTGTTGAGGCGCTCACACACCCGGCGGTCAAACTCCAGCAACTCTTCATCATTAAAGGCGTTATCCAAAGACAACATCGCCACCTCATGGCGAACTTCCTGAAAAGAGGAGAGCGGCTCTGCGCCTACCCGCTGGGTGGGAGAATCCGGTGTCAGTAGCTGAGGGAATTCACTTTCCAAGTCCTGCAACTCGCGCAGGCGCCGGTCGTACTCAATATCCGGCAACTCGGGATCATCAAGCACATAGTATTGGTGATTCGCACGCTGGAGGATTTCATGTAATTCCTGAACACGTTCGCGCACTTGAGGGGAAATAGTTTGATGAGTCATCGGCAATTCGAGTGAATAAAAATAATAGTTAGAAAATTATTTCGATTTTACATGCAAATACGGCCCGAGCTTACGGCTAATTTCCAAAATGAAAATCAGCCGGCATCCCGGGCCGCATTAAAAATGGCAACAATTATTTAGAGATTGCGAGCTAGCTTTGCGCCATCGCTAAAGTTCTGCGGCGCTGATACTCCACAACCCGCTGACGATAATGCTCCGCCGTTTGCGCGGTAAATACACTGCGATTCTCATCCTTCAATTCGCCACCGAGCAGCTCGGCAATTTTGTATGAGGTGGAAAGCAGTTGATCGAAAGCTTTAATCGCTTCGCCTTCCACAGGTAGTGTCAGGAACAGGCTAACACCCGGCGTGGCAAATTCTTCCATCTGGGCCAGGTCGAAAACGCCGGGTACAACAATATTGGCGAGACTAAAGATAATGGCCCCATCAGCACCGCCGTGCTCATGGTAGTGAAAAATATTCATTTCACCAAAGCGCATGCCACAGGCAACCATTACCCGAAGTAAGTCATTACCCTCGAAGTAATCCCCTTCTGGCGCCATTACATTAATCACCAACACCTCACGGGTGGGAGCACCTTCACCAACACTGCCAGAGCTTGGAGATTGAGAAGATCGCTCGGCTTGAGAATCCTCATGCACCGCTTCATGCTCAGGACTGTGAGCGCTATCCATCGCATTTAGGCTTTCAGCCTCATCTAATGCAGGCTCATAGCGCTGCTCTTCACCGACCGACTCCATCAGGGTGGGGACTTGCTCTTCCAAATCGAGGATACCCTGCTCTTCCGGACTCCTCTGGGGACTGCTGCCGGCGAGCGGTTTGCGCGAGGAAATAAAGCTCTCCTGCACCTGGCGATTCACATGTAGCGCATCCTCTAGCGGACGGCGCTGAACAACGCGAGCCTGCCCCGGCAATTCGCTGTTTGCGGGCTTGGGCTCCCGCGTCTCCAGGGGTTTGCGGACCGAGGGCTCTTCTTCAGCCTTCTCTGAGACCGGATCAGCTTCATTTTTTACTTCAGATTGCATGGCCCGCGACAGATTGCGGGAGACCTTAACTGCCGCGCGCTGCCGTAAGATCGCCCGGCGTATGCCATCGACCACAACGACCAACAGAACGACAACCAGGATTGTAACCAGCCAGTTATCCATTTTTTAGCGCCTCTCCCTTTACGCCCTTATGCAGAAGCCAGCTCGGCTGCTTCTTCCACATTCACCGACACCAGTCGGGATACACCCGGCTCGTGCATGGTAACCCCCAGCAACTGATCCGCCATCTCCATTGCGATCTTATTGTGGGTAATATAGATGAACTGAACGTGTTCTGACATTTCTTTAACCATTCGTGCGTAACGACCAACGTTAGCATCGTCAAGGGGAGCATCCACCTCATCCAACATACAAAAAGGTGCTGGATTCAGACGGAAAATCGAGAATACCAAAGCGATCGCCGTCAGCGCTTTTTCTCCACCCGAGAGCAGATGGATTGTGCTGTTGCGCTTGCCCGGCGGGCGGGCCATGATCGCGATACCAGTATCGAGCAGATCTTCACCGGTAAGTTCCAGATAGGCATTACCACCACCGAAAACTTTCGGGAAGAGTTCCTGCAGGCCCGCATTTACCTGATCAAAAGTTTCCTTGAAGCGGATTCTCGTTTCCTTGTCGATTTTCTTAATTGCATTTTCCAGGGTCTCCAGCGCTTCCATCAGATCCCCATACTGGCGATCCAGGTAGTTCTTGCGCTCAGACTCCTGCTTGTATTCATCGATAGCTGCGAGGTTAATCGGCCCGAGGCGCGAGATACGCGCGGCTACCAATTCCAAATCTTCCTGTACCTGTTTAATCGTCAGATCGCCAGGTAACTGTTCGAGCAGCTGATCGATATCGTGCTCGCTCTCGCGCAGCTGCTCTACCAATCCGTTTCGTTGCACCTCCAGAGTCTGCGCAGCGAGACGCTCCTGCTCAAGCTGGGCGCGCACCCCCTGAAGAGCCGCCTCCACTTTGTGGCGCTCCTGTTCCTGCTCACGCAGGCCGGTCTCAACCTCTTCCAACTTTTTGCGCGCATCGGCGAGTTCCGTTTCCACCTCAATACGCTCGCCGAGTTTTTCTTCCAACTCAGCCTGAAAATCCTGGGAGGGGTCCTGGGTCTCCTCCATTTGCTCCTGCAATTGCTGACGACGACTGCGCAACCTTTCCAGCTGCTCGCTCATCACCTGCAAAGTGCGCTCAAGAGACACCATCTGGGTGCGCACTGACTGCTCGCGCATAGCCAGTTCATGGGCGCGATCCTTGTCCTCCCGCGCGCGCTGGCGCACGGCATCCAAAGCTTCGCGCAATTCCTCCCGGCGTGCCATTAGCGTTTCGCGACGATCGGTATCATCGCTCATCGCCTCGACAGCTTCCTGCAGCATTAGACGAGCTTCCGACAGGGACTCCCCTTCCAACTCCTGCTGCTCACGCACCTCATCGATTTCCTGCTCAATTCGGATACGGCGCTCATTCATCTGCTCCGCACGCGCCCGTCGGGCGGACAACTGGCTGCGCAGCTCTGCCTCGCGACGCCCGAGCTGGTCGGACTCATTGCGAGCTTGTTCGATGGAGCGTTCGAGATCGACCGTTTGCGTGCGCAGGGACTCGCGTCGCTCGGCAATACTCTCTATCTGCTCCTCACATAGGGCCAGCTCCTGCCCCAGGGTTTCAAGATCCTGCTTGCGCGCCAGGACCCCGGCCTCTGCATCACTGGCGCGATTCACTCGCAACCAGTTGGGGCCGAGCCAGAGCCCATCGCGAGTCACAATAGACTCATGAGCTTGCAAACTCGCTCGCCTGGACAGCGCCTCAGTCAAATCCTCTGCGGTATAAATTCCCGCCAAGATGCCGGAGAGAGAGGCTGGCCCCTGAACCATATCCTGCAGCGAAGGAAGTGCTCCCTTCGCATTGCTATTTACAGCACTGTTATCGATCAGAACCGCTTGACCGCTTTCCAGTGCCGCCAATCCTTCAGCCACGGACTCGAGCTGCTCAACACATACCGCCTGCAATTGGGGGCCGAGGATAGTTTCAACTGCGGTTTCCCAGCCGGGCTGGGCTTTAATCTGGTCGGCGAGCCGGGGCTTGTCAGCCAGGGCTTGCTGCTGCAGCCAATTCTCAACTGCCTTGCCTTGCCCTAAAGCAGCTTGTTGCAAGGCTTCCAGAGACGCCTGACGGCCTCGTCCGGTTTGCAGCTGCAAGCGTAACTGATCGAGTTCGGTAGCCAGCTCCCGCTCCTGCACACGGAGACTGTCCAGAGACTCGCGACGCTCTGCCGCTTCCTCGCGGCGTTCTTCAGCCTGCATTTCCAGCTCGGCCATCTGTTCGTTCAGCTGCAGCGTCTCTTCATCGTCGTCAGAGACCTGGAGGCCGGACTGCTCCGCCAATAGCTTGTTGACCCGCTCCAGCAGCCGCTGGCCAGAAGTTTCCAAGTGTTGGATGCGGGATTGCTGCACCTCAGCTTTCTGACGGGAGCCAGAGGCACCCTGGTTAAACTGGTCCCACTCGTTCTGCCAATTGCGCATCTGCTCTTCAGATTCGAGCAGCGCCGCAGCAGATTCCTCTTCTGCTGCTAAGACCATCTCCAGGTCCGGCAGAATAATCTCAAGTTCCTCCTCAAACTGGGCCGCTTTTTCGCGATCCACTTCGAGGTTGGTCTCTGCCTCGCGGTATTCTTGTTCGGTTTGCGCCAAATCGGAATGCAGGCGAGTAGAGCGCTCACGAGCGTGGGCAATACTCTGCTCCAAACGGGCGATATCTCCACCGACGGCATAAAAGCGCCCCTGGACTTCGTTAAAACTGTCAGATAGCTCGTGGTACCCCACGCGCTTTTGCTCAATGCCTGTGTCACAGGTGACCTGGCGGGTAACCAGCTCTTCAACGGTGAGTTCAAGCTCACCTATTTGTTGCTGCTTGGCCTTGGATTGGTCATCCAGTTCGCGGTATTTGAGCGCCTGAAGATTGGCCTTGTGACTGCGCTCTTCCTCTTTAAATCGGCTGTATTTTTCCGCTGCTGCGGACTGTCGCTCCAGTCGGGACAACTGGCGATCCAGCTCATCGCGGATATCCGTGAGGCGCTCAAGGTTTTCAGAGGTCCGCCTCATCCGGTTTTCGGTGTCCCGGCGGCGCTCCTTGTATTTGGAGATACCGGCGGCCTCTTCGATATAGACGCGCAGCTCTTCGGGCTTGGCTTCGATCAACTTGGAGATCATGCCCTGCTCAATAATGGCGTAGCTGCGCGGGCCAAGGCCGGTACCCAAGAAGAGATCGGTTACATCGCGGCGGCGGCACTTCTCGCCATTCAGGTAATAGGTGTTCTGTGCTTCCCGGGTTACCTTGCGCTTGACGGAAATCTCCGAGAAAGACGCATAGGCTCCAGAAAGCTTGCCCTCAGAGTTATCAAATACCAACTCAATCGAGGCCTGCCCCACGGGCTTGCGGCCACTGGAGCCGTTAAAGATAACGTCTGTCATCGAATCGCCGCGCAGGTTCTTTGCGGAGGATTCCCCCATTACCCAGCGCACCGCATCGATGGTGTTGGATTTACCACAGCCATTGGGACCCACCACCGAGTTGAGGTTTGTCGGAAAATAGACAGTGGTAGGGTCAACAAAAGACTTGAAGCCCGCTAGCTTGATGCACTTCAGACGCATGTATTTATAAACTCGATATTTTTCTCTGCCGGGCGGGACACCAAACCTTTAATATTACTTGGTGTCGCCAGAGCATTCAGCGCTATTCTTCACAGTAATGTTCAGTCGGGATTATCAATCCGACCAAGCAGCGGTCAAGTCAAACATGACGATCGCTACCAAATGCCAACTTGCCCCAATAGAACTCATCAATATCGGGGCAATGTGAGCTTGAGGCCAATTAGACGCAAGAATGCCATCCGGCCGCAAATAAAAATGAGGCCACAGCTTACACTGTGACCTCATTTTCGACAGTCACAGCCAGTTACAGCTGACTATCGATGGCTATTGACTGAGTTTCACTCCAGCGGGATTTAGGCAACTCGCTAATCATTCCCTGCCAATCCCCCGGGGCCGGACGCGCATCTCCCTTAATGGCCAGTCGCGCTACCAACTGCACAGAGTCGACAGTGGCGATGGAGCTTCCAGGCATCATTGCTCGGGACTCATCCAGCACAACCTCTGCCGGTAACTGCCCAGCCGTGAGGCGCACGATAGCCAGAGGCATCGGGCTCGCAGCACTGCGTGCATAGATAAATACCGGGGTAGATTCTGGGGCTTCAACTCCCTCCCCCAAACTGACCTGAACTCGAATCTGCGGGCCTTTCTCTTTCGTTTCTACCTTTGCCTGCACCGCTACAGCCTCACCGCTGTCTGCCAAAGCGCTTTCGGCCCTGGCAACGCCAGCCTGAAGCGCCTCTGCTGCTGCAGATCCTGGGGGAAGCTGGCTAAGTGCTAGCTGCCAATGCTGGCGAGCCTTGCGATAGTCTCCATCTTCAAAAGCGGCAATACCCGCCAAGCCCAGCACAGTGCCATTGGATGGCTGCACCTGTAACACCTGCTTGATCAAGGAGCGGATTTCATCGGTAATCTTGGAACCGCCAGCAAAAAATAGCGCTTGTGCCAGCTCAGCCTTAACGTTGGCCGCCTGTGGCTCGCGAGCCACAACATAGCGATAGGAATCTACCGCCCCAGCCAAATCGCCACTCACCAGTAGCCGCTGCGCCAATATATAGCGACTACTAAGATCATCTGGATGAGTTTTAGCCCGCTCCTGCAACTGACGGGTGATTTTTGCCTCTTCCTCCGAAGAGGTGTGCCCACCTTGGCTCGCCACCATATCGCGATACAAAGCTACTTCGGACGGTCGGTCGGAAAACCCGTAGGCAGCTGCTGCAATTGCAGGCACCAAAACCGCCAGGCCGATTAGCAATCGGCCGCCACCCTGCCTGGCTTCACCAGATTGACTTTCCTGCTGAGCCGCCAGCAGTTCCCGCGCGAGATCTGCCTCCAGCTGGGCAAACTGCTTTTCATCCATCGCACCGCTCTGCACCGCAGCGCGAAGTTCTTTACTGCGCTCCCGGTAGAGCGCTGCCATAGCCTCTCGCTTGCTACTACCGCTGCGACGTCTGCCTGCAGCTCTCAAAGCAGGAATCAGAAATACAAAAGCTACCAACAGTAGCAATAGGGCTACACCAAACCAGATATCAATCATTTACCTTCCTTCCCGCTATCACCTTCATCTACAGCTCCTTCTCCCAACAACTGCTTTAATCGACGCCGCTCATCATCAGTGAGTTCCCCACTGCCGTCATCTTGGCGAGCCCCGGTACCACTTTTTGAGCGCATCACGATCACAATCAAGGCCAGAAGCCCGAAAACGGCAAAAACTCCCGGAGCCAACCACAGGATCAAGGTATTTTTCTGAACAGGTGGGCGGTAGAGCACAAAATCCCCATAGCGGGCCACCATGTAGTCAACGATTTCCTGGTCCGTAAATCCTTCCTCCAGCAAACGGCGGATTTCACGACGCAAGTCCGAGGAAATAGACGCATCGGAGTCTGCCAGGTTCTGGTTTTGACATTTGGGGCAGCGCATCTCTTCAATAAGCACGCGATACCTTGCATCCAGCTCGGGAGAGGACAATTTTTGTGTCTCCACTACCGCATGTGCAGCGATGGACAGGCAAAACATACCGAATGCCAGTACAAGTTGGGCCAGCCAGGTCTTCTGTGTCACAGCTTTTCTCACGCTCTAACTAACGGGAATTGGGGCGATTATAACAGTGTCACCCCCCGGCGGACACGCCCACGAATTCACACAAAAGCGCGTTAACTCATTGAAAGACAAAAAAAAATTCAAAAAAGGCGTTGACGCCACGAAGAATATCATTAAGATACGCAGCTCCTGACACGGGGTGGTTAGCTCAGTTGGGAGAGCGACGGCCTTACAAGCCGTAGGTCACAGGTTCGACCCCTGTACCACCCACCACTTCTCTTACTCTTGCCCGGCAAGAGCAACCAAAGAGAAGCAGGAATGCGGACCGGTAGTTCAGTTGGTTAGAATGCCGGCCTGTCACGCCGGAGGTCGCGGGTTCGAGTCCCGTCCGGTCCGCCATATACAAAAAAGCCCTGCTCGCAAGAGCGGGGCTTTTTTGTTTGTGCCTCACATCTTTTCATTTTTCTAACATTTTATTTTCAGTTGCTTACGCTGGAAATTTGAAAGAGCCACAAAAAAACAACCAAATCTCAGCGTAAAAAAATAGTGCGAGCGCAGTGCCGACAAAATTTTCCTGCAACAATTTTCTCCAGCCTGAATTTTTATTTTCTGAATTTCTACGCAGCTGATTTTGACCGATAAAAACAACTTAAAAAGCCCTCAAAAAATCCTCTAATTAATTAATTTTTAAACAACTTTTGGGTGTTTTTTATTCTTAAAAAAATTTTTAAAAATCTTCCAACAAAATTGTTGACCGCAAAAAAAATATCATTAAGATACGCAGCTCCTGACACGGGGTGGTTAGCTCAGTTGGGAGAGCGACGGCCTTACAAGCCGTAGGTCACAGGTTCGACCCCTGTACCACCCACCACTTCTCTTACTCTTGCCCGGCAAGAGCAACCAAGAGAAGCAGGAATGCGGACCGGTAGTTCAGTTGGTTAGAATGCCGGCCTGTCACGCCGGAGGTCGCGGGTTCGAGTCCCGTCCGGTCCGCCATATACAAAAAAGCCCTGCTCGCAAGAGCGGGGCTTTTTTGTATATGAAAAATTCAAAACCACTTTTCAATACACAACCACCTCCCCACTCCCCACCACAAACTGTGCAGACCGACTAACAAAATTTATAGAAAACCGGGGCAATGAAAGTAGCACCCTGTTTTATTACCAAATATTGCCAATAGACGAGCAGCAATTTCTTCAAATACACACCCGCTTCTCACACTTAAAGCCAGGCGCAAACTTTTTTAGAAAAACTTCCCTAAGTTGTTGACCTAAGTAAAAAAATCATTATGATACGCAGCTCCTGACACGGGGTGGTTAGCTCAGTTGGGAGAGCGACGGCCTTACAAGCCGTAGGTCACAGGTTCGACCCCTGTACCACCCACCACTTCTCTTACTCTTGCCCGGCAAGAGCGACCAAGAGAAGCAGGAATGCGGACCGGTAGTTCAGTTGGTTAGAATGCCGGCCTGTCACGCCGGAGGTCGCGGGTTCGAGTCCCGTCCGGTCCGCCATATACAAAAAAGCCCTGCTCGCAAGAGCGGGGCTTTTTTGTTTGCGCCAATTAGAAAAGAGTTTGGGTTTTTAAACTTCAGCTGAAGCCGCCTGGCTCTCCTCCCATTCCCCATCCACCGTTTCTTCGCCGCCATGCAATAGATGCATCAATCGCTCCAGCTCCGGCATTTCGTTAAAGCACTCCGCTTCACCAGAAATTTCATCCCAGGATGCTTTGGATTCAGTGCAAAGATGGGCCACGACTTTCCCATCGATATCTCCCTCCAACAATCCAGCAGGCACCCAGAAGTGCGTTGTATTACTCATTAAGTGAGGAACTGTACTTCCGCATCCACTGCAAAAGTCAGATCGATAGCCCGTAGGAGTCCGGAATGAAGAGATTCGGTCTAAGCCCCGCACCCAGCGAAACTGATCCCGGCTAATAAACATGGCCGTATCCGAGGCGGAACCACTCAATTTGCGGCAGAGCGAGCAATGGCATTGGTAAAGGTTTGGAATTGGCTCTTCCAGCTGGAACTCAACCCCACCGCATAGGCACTTCCCATTCATCCCTTTCTCCTTCCGCAAAACTGTTATTCGAAGTCGTCCATGAAATCGCAATAGGTTAGCAACAATATCTCAGTCCTACCCAAGACTCCTATAGACACACAGTGAAGTAAATGCCATTTGGCGTCTCATTCAACGAACATCATTAAATATCCAAGGATCTGGGGTTTAGCTTCGCCGTGAGGATATGATCCTCCCAGCATCCATTGATCTTCAGGTATTTTGCCGCCCTACCCTCGACAACGAAGCCCAGTGCCTCCAGTAGAGCAGCCGACCTATCGTTGCCAGGCATGTAGTTAGCCATCACCCTATTCAAATTTAGGGTGTCAAAAGCATAATCAACGACATGACGACACAAGCTCCCCATTAAGCCCCGCCCCTCGTGGGACTGGTCAACTGCATATCCCATATTACAGGCCTGAAATGGGCCTCGGATGATATTCGTCAAGGAGCAAACACCCAGTAACTGATCACACCCGGACTCTAATGCAGCAAACTTTAAAATTCCTCCAGAGCTTATGCGTCGAATCCAGGACCCGGAACTGTGAAAACCGGGCTCACGAATGGGCTCCCAGCGCTTCAGGTGCTCTTCATTAGATAAATAAAAAGCAGATATGGCGGGCGCATCTGTCACTCCGAGCAAACGTATTTCCACCAGTCGATTACCTCACCATTCACATTCTGATTAAGCTCAATCAACCCATTTATACCGGCACTACTATTCAATTGACGGTAAAGAGTCCCGCTGACCGGGAAGCTCACCAAGAAATTCCCAACCCCGGGTCCTGCCGCTCTCATAACCTTCCTCAAGCAACTCTGCTTCCTGGGTAAAACGCTTAACCGGGAAATTGTCTGGAGGCGCAATAACCGAAACCTGGCACCCCTCTGGAGGCACCTCGATAAACTCCAGAGCCCGATTATATTTCTCCCCCCTCTCCAGCACGGCCTCAAATAGCCGGGCATGATCACGGAAAAACTGTTTGATAAATTTTGGAGCAGGCCCCTTAATTTTCCGATACCCCAGAGGGCGCGAAAGAATAACGGTTATATTTCTGGCCCCCTGCTGATAGGCCTGAATAATCGGTATCGAATCAGCCAGACCGCCATCGGTCATAGGCTCCCCATCCACTTCAGGAAACCCCCGGTAAGCAACCGGAATGGCACAAGAGGCCGGGAAAACCTCGTGCATATTTTCTGGAGTTACTTTCAGGTATCTAGCCTCCCCCGTGTTGATACTGGTAGTCACGGCATAAAGCGGTATTCCATTCTCAACATAACTATCGACACTGAGCGGAATATCCTGATAGGACGCATGCCACAACCAGCCAATATCACAAAAATGACCGCCTCGGAGATAGCGGCGCCAGTCGATGAAGTCTGCCCGCCGGGCATGGTCCATTAGTATTTGCCGACTTCGCCCATGATTTCCCGCCAGATAACCAATCAAGTTGGTGGAGCCTGCGGATACACCGATCGCAAAATCAAATGGCCGATAGCCCGCCTCCAAAAATGCATCCAATACGCCTGCAGCGAAAATCCCCCGCATAGCACCCCCTTCGACCACAAGGGCTGACTGGGAATTCTCGTTAATCAAAATACAGTCTTCCATAGCGAGCAACCGTTAAAACCAAACCATCTCTACCTTTGCCAAGCAGATTCCAATAGCACTATGATTGAGGCATTCAGGTAATCCGTTGAGTTAAACCAAGTATGCCAACAATCGCGTTTAAAGCGCCGTGGAGCCGCCAGCTCCAAATTATCAGTGCCATATGCACATTACTCCTACTGGGACTGCCGCTCTTTCTGGCATCGAGAGCACCAGCTGCTCCATCTACCCTCTATAGCATTGCCATAGCACTTCCGCCTGCAATACTGGCTCTCAGCGCCTTCTTTGCCATCCGTGGTTACGCCATCAAAAATGGCAACCTCTTGATATTGCGCCCGGGTTGGAAAACCACCATCTCCTTGGAGGGGCTATCTGAAGCATTCCCCGACTCAACCGCCATGCAAGGATCAGTCCGCATCTTTGGCAATTCCGGCTTATTTGGCTATATAGGCCTGTTTCAAAACCAAAAGTTGGGGCGCTATCGTGCATTTGCTACCGATCAGCAAAAATCTGTCGTACTGCGCCTGGCTACACAAACTATCGTGATCACCCCCGATAAACCGGAGCGGGCAGCGGACATTCTCCGCCAACACTGCCAACTTCAACCCAACCCAAATTAATTGCTCCGACAACAACGCCACACGAATAGGTACAAGAAGTCGACAGGAAGTTCAAACCGATGAAAAAGTTCGCTTTTATAATTGCCGCCGCATTTACGCTGCTATCAGCAAGTGCTCACTCCGCTTGTGTGATTTTATTGCATGGATTAGCCAAATCAGATAGCTCAATGGAGAAACTGGCAAAGGCCATAGATGCCGAGGGTTTCCAAACGGTCAATATTGATTACCCTTCGACCAAGCACTCCATTGAAGCTTTGGCCAGCATGGCCATTGCGCCTGCTGTCGAGGAGTGCGGTAACGCGCAAGAAATCAATTTTGTCACTCACTCCATGGGCGGTATTCTGGTAAGGCAATATCTACATTCAGCTGAAATCAAAAACCTGAATCGCGTTGTCATGTTGGGCCCACCCAATAAAGGCAGCGAAGTAGTTGATAAACTGGGAACATTCCCCGGTTTCAAGTTTATGTTTGGGGATGCTGGGCTACAGCTGGGTACCGGCGAGATGAGCGTCCCCAACAAGCTCGGTAGTGCAGATTTTGATGTAGGTATTATTGCCGGTACTCGCAGCATCAACCTGATTCTATCCCGCCTTATCCCAGAAACCGATGATGGTAAAGTCTCCGTATCCAGCACAAAACTGGATGGCATGAATGATCATCTGCAAATGCCAGTGACCCATGTGTTTATGATGAAAGATAAAAAAGTTATCTCGCAAGTTATCCATTACCTCAAGCATGGATTCTTTCATAGAGCCGACAATCAGGCATCCAATTAAAATTAATCGATCTTATAAATAATCTATACCTTTTAACTCCAATCACAATACAAAATTAGTGACAATAATTTGGAATTCACCTTTATGCAGTGGCAATGGTGCAGCTTTAAAGAGCTTACGCTCAGTCAACTTTACGAAGTTTTGCGAGTAAGGCAGGAAGTTTTTACGGTAGAACAAGATTGCCCCTATCAGGATGCCGACGGCAAAGACCAACACTCCTGGCACCTGATCTGCTGGGAAGGAGACGAAAATAACCCGCAGGTTATGGCCTACCTGAGAGTTGTTTTCCCAGGCCTTAAATACCGGGAACCTTCGATAGGAAGAGTATTAACCGCAGAAGCCAGTCGCGGAACAGGCCTGGGCAAGGAGCTGATTCGCCGAGCCGTAATGCACACATGCGAAGAATACCCCAACACTGGTATTCGCATTTCAGCTCAACAACATTTGGATAGATTTTACGGGGAATTTGGCTTTGAGCAGGTGTCTGAGCCATATGAGGAAGACGGCATCCCGCATATCGAGATGTTACGCCCTGCCAATTAATTGAAAGGGACCTTGTAAGTCCGATAGAAGTTTTGGGGGCCCTGCAGAGGCACTGCGGGACCCCAAAAATCTAGTTGCTACCCAGTGGATTGGCACCGGCGGATACAGGCTCGCTATCCGACTGACGCGCCCTGCTATAAAGGCAAGAGGCCGCGATTCCAGCAGCAATTAGCAACCACACAACATTAACGACCAGTGATGCTCTCACAAAGGAATCCTCACCAAACTGAGCAACGTGCACTACAACTGCACCGACGCAAGCGATAATTGTGGCAATACGCAGAGACATAGACCACTTGGCCACTGTCCCCATGAAGGCAGCCGCAACGCTTAACGCCAAGGTCACCAGCCAGAACACCTGCGCAGCATTTAGCTTAAACGCCAGATAAGTCACCGCACTCAGAGCAATCGCAAATGGCACACCCCATACCTGAGCCATCCAGACTCGCTCCAAACGTACGGCGGGATTGCCGCGCTGACGCTTGCGAACAAACCAGATATTGATGCCGGATACCACCAGCAAACACATCCCCACCCCCAGCAGGAAGTAAGCAATTTTCACTGGGAAACCGGAAAAGTGGCCAAAGTGTAAACGGTACGTAGAAAGGTAAACCTGCTTAGCCGCGTCTCCCTCAGACCAACCCTCTTTTTCAATCAGGCTACCATCGGGATTAAAGTGGTAACGCTCACCCCAGACCAAACGCTCTGGAACCCGGGTCCACACCTCAACAACCTGGCCTTCACGTCCAGGGAATGCCACTTCTATACGAGTGCGCTCTTCTTCCGGTGCGATACGATCCATTGTTGCCAGAATTGCAGCATAATCCGGATAATCAACTTCAGGGGCGTTTTCCTCCATCACCGGATGATCCGCGTAAAGCATGTGCTCTACCTTTTCCGTATCACCCTCAAAGAATACGCCGGCAATTGCAAAAGCGGCTACCTGGGACAACCCGATAAAAGCCCCGGTAATGGCTATGGCAAGATGAAAGGGAGAGGCCCAAACCCCCAGGCGATTGTGCAAATCCACTTGCTGAAGACGCTTAGAGCCAGAAAGACGGAAAGAGAAAGCGTCTTTAATAATTTTGGGATGGGCCAGCAAACCGGAGACGATCAGAGCGGACATCACCATCCCGATCAAACCAACCAGGATGACTCCATAACCAACAGGAAGGTTGAGCGCGTAATGCAGGTAGGCCAGGAAGTGGGTCCACTCATGCTCCACCTTGCCCAACAGGGAACCATCTTCAGCGACATATCGCTCCATATCGCCGACTTCAACCATCAATCTGGGCTTATCCTGATTGGGGATGGTGAAGGTAATTGAATCGAGATCCTCTTTTTCCTGCTTGGCTAACGCAATCGCATTTTCTGTAGCAGTCCGATACACAGAGGCTTCAACATTAAGGTTCTCCAACTCGGAGGCCTGCTCCCAGCGTTCGAACTCATTGTAAAAAACCGCCAGTGTTCCGCTGACACAAACAATATATAAAAGAGTGGATACCGCCAGACCGAGAACTGAGTGTCCATCAGTCATATCACGGACAAAGCCTGGGGTCGGTTTAAAGGAAAATTTCACGTTAAATTCCTACTCAAGTCCGTTGATCTATGCTGCCGAAGCGGGAAGCGCAAAGGTCAGCAACAAGCCGCTGACCACCGAGAAAGCCAACATGGCAGCCGAAGGGCGCAGAAGCTTTTTATCGGCGCAGCACCAAACCATCGCCAGGGTCCAGATTATCACCGACAGGAAGGCTCCGCCGACCAAGCGGACAGTTTCAGAAAATCCGGTAAAACCAAAGAAAAGCAAACCGGCGATCAAACCACTAGCCGCGGGCAAAAGAAAGGCAGCCATAAAACGCAAGAAGCCCCGCAACCACAATGGAAGCAGGGCTTGCGTTTCGGGCGTTCCCGAGCGCTGCTTTTCAACGGGCCTAGGGCCACTGGGCCAGTCACCCTTAAGGGCCAATAAAGCAAAGACTCCGAGCATTACAATTAAAGTGGCAATACTGATTCCATATTCCACCCCAACAATTGAGCTCCACCCAAAAGCCGACAACACCATGGCTCCCCAGCCACTCCAACGGCGCACGGGCTCTGCCCCTCTGCGGGACCAAGCGGAATAAAGGAGCAGAATCCCGGCCAAAGCAAAGGCGCTGGAAGCTCCTGCAATCATATAAAAAGACATTGGCATAACCATAACAGCGAGAGACTCGCCTCTCGTCTGGTTGCTTAAACGTAAAAAAGGGAGCCCGCCCACAGACTCCCCCTGCGGACAGGCTCCCAGTCTACACTAACTTAAAAAATGTAGCGTGCTTCCGCAGTTACATAGCGTCGTTCACCGTAGAAGCAGTCACCGCGGCTCAGGCATGAGGTCGTGTGCACTTCATCAGTCAAGTTCTTCACATTGACCTGAAACTTCCAGCTATCCAGCGTGTAGCCAATAGTCGCATCATACAGAGTATATGAAGGATTATCGGTCGGGAACTCTGCCAGCAGCGCATCATAGTACGCGTAGTAAGCGGGAACACCAGTGAACTGTGATAACACGATCTCCCGTGTTTTATCCATTCCCGCATAACTCTCCCCAACATATCGTGCACCCAAACCAACACTCAAGCCGGGAACCCAATCACCAAAGTCATAGTTCCCCCAGAAAGAAAACTGCTCTTCTGGCACAGCCTCAAGTTCAGTACCAACCTCATAGTAAGCTGTACTTTCTGTTATTTCAGAGTTCGTAGTACTGTAGTTTGCAATCAGGGTTAAGTTACCCCACTTTCCGCTAGCTTCAAGCTCTAATCCATCAATTTCAACTCCACCGAGCTGAGTGGCTTCACCTGAGCCAGCAGAGCTCAGGTCATAAGTTAGGAAGTTTTTCTGCTTAATTTCATATGCGGAAGCCGTAACTAGCAAGTTAGTTCCTTCGGGCTGAAATTTAATCCCAGCTTCAATCTGCTCGCCTTCAACCGGGCGGAATGCACGACCTGACGAATCCGTACCAGCCACAGGTTCAAAGGACTCCGAATAGCTAACATAAGGAGAAATGCCACTATCAAAGGCGTACATCACACCGAGCCTCATGGTAGTAGCGTCTTCACTATCTGCATTTTCTCCTTCTGTCCGAGACTTTGTAATGTCCTTACGAAGGCCAGCATTGACAATGAAGTTACCCAGGGAAACTTGATCCTGAATATAGAACCCTAGCTGCTCAGTGCTAGTTTTTGGATAATCGTAAGGCTCAATCCCTTCCGGAACGTAACCGTATACGGGGTCGAAGATATTGATGCTCCCACCAGCGCCAACTGCATAAATTTTATCCTCATTGATCTCCGCATCTTGGCTATCTAAGCCAAACGAGAGATTGTGCTCGAGTAAACCGGTAGAAACCTCTCCAGAAACTCGCAAATCAAAAATTAGCAAGTCACTAGTTGCATCCTTCATATAAGCAGTACGAGAAATATCACTTATATCTTTATTCAAGCGTTGTGTAAGATCGAAATCCGCATACATTGAATTGTAATCAACTTCGCCCTCAGAATAGCGAAGACCAGCATTAATACCCCAGCTCTCGTCAAACCGGTGATCGACCCAAATGCTATAAGCTGTTTGCTCAGTATCATACTTGTCCCAACCTGGCTCACTCAGGAAGGTATCAGTAGGTATATCACCATTTACGTTATCAATACGCGTACCGCCCCAGGGCAAGAATGCAGCTGTAGTGCCGGTTTCATCTTTTTGATAACTTGCCAAAAAGGTAACTTCTGTATCGGCACTTGGACGCCAAGAAACCGAAGGCATAAATAGGGTGCTATTATCCTCCACATGATCCACTTGCGCGTCGGCATCACGCGCATAGCCAACTACACGATACAGCCATTCTCCATCAGCATCGAAAGCACCAGTAACGTCCCCCGCAATTACTTTCCGATTATAGTCACCACCCTGGACCATCAATTCGCCACCAAATTCACTCTTGGGACGCTTTGAAACCAAGTTAACGATACCACCCGTAGAGCCCTGACCGTAAAGAACTGAAGACGGGCCTTTAAGGATTTCTACCCTTTCATATGCATAGAGATTAGCCCGGGAGCTGGTGTAACTACCAAAGATAGATTGCAAGCCGTCAACAAACATAACCGGCTCAACTGCACGAATGGTTGACCAATCCCCACGGGAGTCAACTCCGTAAGTACCGCCATTTACACCTGCGGTGTACTGGAGAGTATCTTGAATCGACTTAGAGCCAGTTGTGTCGAAGAATTCTTTATCACGTAAGGAGATAGAAAAGGGGGTCTCATCGACCGGAATATTCAGCTTACCAATGGAGGTCTGACGATCCAGATTCAGATCACCGATAACATTAACTTCTTCAATTCCTTCATTTTTATCTTCTGCAGCGAACGCCACAGAAGAACCGCCCGCAGCAATAGCCAGCGCCAATAAAGAGCGGCTGATTCCAGAAATTACAGGAGAAGCTTTTTGCATACTTTTAATTCGAGCGGTACTCATGGAGATCCCTCAACGCAACTGAATTTGGATGGATCACAGTCAAACTGTGACCCAGGTAACTGGGCGCGAATCCTAATAGGAATCGTTATCATCTACAACATTATTGGAACATTTTTTTACTAAAAAGAGCGATGACATGATTAGGGACAAGAAATACGGCATTAAAGGACAGCATTGCAGTCTACAAGCTGCACTTTCGTACCATCAGGATGACTTGATGAAATGAATAAAAGCAGACTCTAAGGCAGGAAAAATACTAAGTGGCTGCCCAGCAGCAACCACTCAGATTGAGATTGTAGATATCGGGACTTGATTTAGAGAGACTTAGACAAAGATCCCCGACCTCTTAAGGGTAGGTATAACTAGCCTGCACCCCCAAAGGCATTCCCAGTGTCCAGTAAGCCACCAGGAACAGCGACCAGCAAATCAGAAACACAATGGAGTACGGCAACATGATGGATACAAGTGTCCCAATGCCCGTTCCCTTCACATAGCGCTGGCAGTACACAACCACCAAGGGGAAGTAAGGCATCAGCGGGGTAATAATATTCGTGGAGGAATCACCTACCCGATAAGCCGCCTGGGTGAGATCAGGGGAGAAACCGATCTGCATCAACATAGGCACAAAGATGGGGGACAGCAGCGCCCACTTGGCAGAGGCGGAGCCCACAAACAGGTTAATAAAGGCCACCAGCACAATAATTCCCATCAGGGTGATTGGTCCCGGCAAGTCCATGGCCGCAAGCAAGCTACCCCCTTCCACCGAGAGTAATGTGCCCAACCCAGAGCGGGCGAACTCAGAAATAAACAGCGCACAGAAAAAAGCCATCACGATGTAATAAGCCATGGAGCCCATGGTTTTGGACATCGCATCAATAACATCCTTACTCTGGCGGAAGGTACCGGCCGCATAGCCAAACACCACACCGGGAATCACAAACAGCAGGAAGATCAGCGGCACAATCGACTTCATAATTGGCGCAGTGAAGGAGGCTAATTGCCCTTCTGCATCGCGCAAGGCTGAGGTCTCTGGCAGCATCCAGGCCACAAGCCCGACGATACCCGCCACCATCACAGTTACCGCCAGGTACATGGCTTTTTTCTCGCGGGCGCCCAGCTCCTGCATTACTGGCATATCCGCTTCATCGCCATCCACCTCTACATTCTTGAGGCGGGGCTCGATGACCTTATCCGTCAACCACCACCCCAGCAGGGTCACCAGCAGGCAGGATGCCGAAGTGAAGAACCAGTTATTAAGGGGGTTTACCTGCATTTCCGGGTTGGCGATTTGTGCGGCTGTCTGGGTAAAGCCTTGCAGTAAGGGATCAATCGCTGAGGGAACAAAATTGGCAGAGAAGCCCCCTGAAACTCCGGCAAATGCCGCAGCGATACCCGCTAAAGGGTGGCGCCCTGCCGCATAGAAGATCACCCCTCCGAGAGGAATTACCAATACATAACCCGCATCTACGGCTGTATGGCTGACGATAGCCACCAAAATCAACATAGGTGTCAGCAGCATCTGCGGCGTTACCGCCAGCAGCTTTTTCAATACCGCATTGATAAAGCCACTCTGCTCAGCCACACCGACCCCCAGCATGGCTACCAACACCACCCCCAGGGGCGCAAAACTGGTAAAGGTAGTTACCATACCAGACAGGAAGCGGGCCATTTCACTACTGGAAAGCAGGTTGGTTACCTGTATCGCCTCACCGGTAGCGGGGTGTAAGGCTTCGAAGTTAACACCGGAGAGAAGCCAGGAGAGTACCCAGATTCCCACCATCAAGATCAAAAACAGAACGGCGGGATCGGGTAATTTATTACCGACAACCTCAATAAAATTGAGCGCTCGATTAATCCAGCCATTTTTATTATCGGCACTATTGCCGGCATCAGGATTTGCCTGAACGTTTTCCATGTTTGCACCCTGTACATTTATTATTTTTTATTAAAAAGGAGGCCGATACTCCATGGCCTCCTGCTTTTTCAGGAAAAGCTCTAACCTATCTTGCGGATACCAACCGCGTGACGCAACTTCTCGATAAAGGGCGCAGAGTAAGCGCGAGCTTTAATAGCCCCCTTCTCCAGCTCCGTTTCAATTTGGTCCGGGTTAGCCAGCAGCTCATTGTAGCGCTCGCGAGCTTCACCGATCTGGCCGTTCACCAGCTCAAACAACTGCTTCTTGGCCTCACCCCAGGCAATGCCCTCTTCAAAAGCTTTGCGCATTTCTGCTGTCTGTTCTTCGCTGGCAAATGCCTGCCAAACCTGGAACACAGTGGAAGTATCCGGATCTTTTGGCTCACCCGGCTCCAGCAGGTTGGTTTTGATTTTATTAATGTGCTTTTTCAGCTTCTTCTCAGGAAGGAACAGCGGAATAGTGTTGCCGTAACTCTTACTCATTTTGCGGCCATCCAGGCCCTGCAGCACAGCTACGTGGTCGTCAACTACCGCTTCTGGTAAAGCGAAGTGCTCGCCGTAGTGGTGGTTGAAGCGCTGGGCAATATCCCGAGCCATTTCGATATGCTGTACCTGGTCTTTACCCACCGGCACCTTATTGGCATTGAACATCAGGATGTCCGCGGCCATCAGGATCGGGTAGCTATACAGCCCCATGGTGACGCCAAAATCGGAATCCTCGCCATCGGCGCGGTTGGCATCTACCGCTGCTTTATAAGCGTGGGCACGGTTCATCAGGCCCTTGCCTGTCATGCAGGTGAGCAGCCAGGTTAGTTCAGGAATCTCATGGACGTCGGACTGACGGTAGAACACCACATTGTCGGTATTCAGGCCCAAGGCCAGCCAGGTTGCAGCGATCTCCAGGGTGGACTGATGGACCTGTGCCGGGTCCTGGCACTTAATCAGTGCGTGGTAATCGGCCAGAAAGTAGAACGATTGGTTGTTTTCATCCTGACTCGCGGCGATCGCCGGACGGATTGCACCCACATAGTTCCCCAGGTGTGGAGTACCGGTTGTTGTAATACCGGTTAATACGCGCTGTTTCGTCATAATTCCTTCGTAGTCTGTACTGTCATCAGGCAATAGAGACCGAATCATACCCCTTTAGTGCCCGGGGGTGTATCAACCAAAGGTACCGACTCCCCATAGCCGTACCAACGCGCGGCCAACGTTAAGCCTCAACCGCCACTTTGGCGGAATTCTGGAATTGGCGCTGATATTCACTGGGCGAAATCCCAAACGCCCGACGGAAATGGTGACGCAAGGTCGCACTACTCTCAAAGCCAGCCAGTTGGGCTGCTCTGTCTATAGACTCCTTACCGGACTCCAGCGCCTTCTGCGCCGCCCGCAAGCGCTGCTGAATCAGCCACTCCTTGGGAGCAATTCCCATCGACTGGCGAAACTTTCGGTCAAAACTACGGCGGGATAAATGAGCGCGCTGCGCCATATCATCAATTTTGATAGCGCCATCCAAATTGCCAATCGCCCAATCCAGCGCGGCGGAGAAGTGGTCTGGCCGTTTGGCAACGGGCATCTCCACATATTGGGCCTGGCCACCCTGCCTATGGGGTGCCATCACCAACCGACGAGCCACCGAATTGGCTAATTCATAACCGTGATTGCGCCGCAAAAACTCAATGCCCAGATCGATGGCCGCACTACTACCCGCAGCGCAAGCCAGTGCATCCTCCCACACATAGAGAACGTCTCCCACATACTCCACCGCAGGAAAGCGCTCACGAAAACGATCCGCAAACAACCAGTGGGTAGTCGCCTGCCGACCATCAAATAGTCCCAGTTCCGCAGGCAGAAAAGCACCGGAGCAAAAAGTAAGAATTTGGCGGCCGGCAGCGGCAAACTCAGCCACCGCCTTATGTACACGCTCCAAATAAGCATCTTGTGGTTGTGCATTGGTCGACCAACAGGGAATCACCAGCAGATCATAATCCATCAAACTCTCTACCCGCCGACAAGCCAGAGCCAGACCGCCGGTCGCCAGAGGGTTTTCCTCAGCGAAAGTCACAATTTCACCGGTGTAGAGCTCGCTAAGTTCAGGTCGGGGTAGGCAAAAGAATTCGGTAGCGCAACCGAGTTCGAAGAGTGAGACCTGCCGGTGGGCGAGAACAGCCACTTTCTGGCTCTTATTAGGCTTTTGTGCCAACGTCGACATAGGTACCCCTAACCCTCAGCAGTTAATTAAATTAGGTTAACGAATAAATCCAATCCAGCATACCCAGTTGAGCAGTTATTGAAAGCAATGCAGGGAATAAAACCCTCAACCTTTGAAGCATTATTTAATCGGTAAATCACCATCATCCTCAAATAAGTAAAGCCGAACCCCACTAGCCAAAGCCGACCCACAAGTTTGCACGCAGAATTGGCGCAAAATTAATGCTATCTGGCTCAGAGGCGGATCGCCCGGGAGCAACCAAAAAGGGACACTATCACCACTTGAAAACCTGACGAACCACCGAAAAATCACCGGGAGTAATATATGAGTTCAGCCGTAAGTAGAGTACCCGCTGCCAACAGTCAAGATGCGCTAAACCACTTCCAAAACCTCCTATCTTTTGAAACAGACTGCTGGGATGTACACCACGCAGTCAGCCAAAATCGCAAGGATTTCGTACTTTTAGATGTGCGAGGTGAAGAGGCTTATAAAAACGGACATATACAAACGGCTGAGTCCTTACCATACAGCCGTATCAATAAAGACAAGCTGAGCGAATACCCTTCAGGTACTTTATTTGTTGTCTATTGTACTGGCCCACACTGTAATGCGACAGAAAAAGCAGCTATCAGGCTGGCCACGCTTAACAGGCCAGTCAAAAAAATGATCGGCGGTATCAGCGGATGGCTAGATGAAGGGTTCACCCTCATCCAAGAAACAGCCAAATCAATTTAATTCCTATTGTTAACCTCTTACAGGATGACATAGCTTGGCATAAGGATGTGCCAAGCTATCAAACGCCGATTCAAAGAAACACTGATTAAATGGTACTGACATGTTTGTTCGCCACGCCCATCCCACCGACTGTTTTTATCTCTACAATATGATGCGCTGCTTAGCCAGGCATAATAATTCAACTGACTCTTTCCATATTACCCAACTTGAATTGCAAAATAGGTTGTTTCAGAGGAAAGAGCATCAAGTGCTGGTTGTGGAACAAGACCACAACCTTGAGGGGTATATCAGCTTTAATATTATCCCAGAAAGTGAAAGCTCGGCGGCCTGGGCTATTATCAGTGAGCTATATATCGGGGATTGCGATACAAACCGAAAAGAAGAGATTACCCAAGCCCTATTGAGTGCAATTGCGAAAGAAGCTCGGAAGTATCGCTGCATGGATATAAGGTGGAATGTATCTTCAAAGGGGCATAAATAAAAACTGGCTTTTTAGCAAGGGTTGCAAGTTCAACTTGTAATATAAAAAAGATGGAGAATTCTAAAGCTCACCTGACAGAAAATAATTAGCCCTTCCGCCACCTAACTAGCTTTGATATTCAAAAGAGCCTTTTGGCAGCAAAGAGACACTCGAACCAGAGTGCGTATATCGCCTGCCAGCCAAAGGCTAAAACTTTATGTTTGGAGTCTAGCTTCTTAATCGCCTGCCCCCCGGAATTGTCCCCCTTACGACATATTCAAGCCTCCACTTTCTGTTTCTTTTTGATCCTCACATAGACTTCTTCACGATGGATAGGCAGTGACTTGGGTGCGCTTATGCCTATCTTAACTTGATTACCTTTTACCTCCAGCACTGTGACTGAGACATTTGCTCCAATTCTTAGATATTCACCTGTCCGTCGCTTTAAAATCAACATACTCATTTCCTTCAATAATCAAAATTTGGGCACTTCCGGGATGGGGAACTTGTGATTCAACGTTTGGAGGAAATATGGGGTGGTGCGCGAGGACAGTAGACACAGAAGAGGAAAAGGCGGGCGCTAGACTTCCAGAGCTTGGGAATTGGTCCCAAACTGCTGAATGTACTCCACTTTATTGAATACGAGCGGGTTTCTAGCGTATTATCCATATAGCCATTTTGATAGGACATGTATCAATTTGGTTAGCTGGCCCCGGGTGTTCGCGCACCTTGGGTCAGCGCCTTTTACTTACTCTTACGTCACGCTACCGTTCTCCTTTTAGGGAATGGGTCTTTTGGAAAATTCTCGGCTCTCTCTAGGCTTTCAAGCCTGTAAAGCCGCTTTAATCAGCTCACTCAATTACGGTCAAAATACTAGAAATATCTATCGATTTTACGCAGCTTTGACATTAAAACAAACTTAATAAATTCCAATAAGATCATTTTCGTGCCTATATTTTTTATGTGTCGGGCTTGTGAAACCCCAGCTAACAACCAACAACTGCTATTTAGACTGGGATCCTCCCTCTGACTTTTCAAAAGCTTGAAGAAATAAGCTCTCATTACCGTAGCAGGGAAGAGTTTTCTGAATTAGATTAAAACTCCCATTGAACCAACTTCACAAACAGCACATAGTGCATTTTGAGCTAGTGATAGTGTAGGCACTCTAATTTATAACCGTGTGAGCGATAATGATTGGATATGCTCGCAATCAATTAGGGGTAGCTAAAATTATCTTTTTCAAATTCACCCTAGCTTAATAATACTTGAAACCAAGATACCCAACACCAAAACGAAAAACCCTAACCTTTGACAACCAAGAAAGAAGTTAATCATTAACTAGCAAAAAGAAAATCCAATCACCTACCATTGCTTGATAGATATGCAAAGTAAATAGAATATTCAAAGTATAGGGCTAAAAAAATTTAGCCCTAATCTCTCGATCGTACCAACAGTAAAATTCAGAAAGAGAAATAAAGGAAAGAAATTGAGGTCTCACCTTACAGAAGACAGGTTGGTAAAGCATGGTTGGACCCACGAATATGGGTCCAACTGATATAGAAATATTCCTAGGGATTGAGAAAGATATCGTCTAACTAGTAGATATAAATAGCTCCCGCAGCATCCGCATCATTTAAATCTGGATCAGCCATAATCCCAGTATCCGAGCCCTGCTCTTCTGGAGCGCCCACTACCAGGGTATCACCATCGCCACTTAAAGCGATTGAAGTTCCAAAGTAGTCACGCTCATCGGTGTTATTAGCTTTCAGGTAAGTGCTCTCAATCCAATGCCCATCAACCATCGAATACATATAGGCCGCACCCGCCCTAGATGCCGAGTTGTCATTGCTATCAGCATAGAAACCTATACCAGCACTACTCTCCTGTGCACCTACCGCAAGTAGTGAGCCATCATTGTTCAGGCTAATAGACGTACCAAAAGCATCATCTTCATCGGTGTTACTCGCCTTAAGGTAGGCACTTTGGTACCAAGAATCTTCCTCGTATGAAAATAGATAGACCGCGCCATTATTGAAGCCATCGCGATCATCAGGGTCCTCTGAAGCACCTGCTTGAAGTGGGGCGCCCACAGCGAGCAGGTTGCCGTCGCTACTAAAACTAACATCCCAACCAAAATGATCGCCCACTCTTGCGCTATCTGCAGTAAGTAGCTGTTGCTGAGCCCAGCCTCCATTATTGGAGAAGATATAAGTTGCTCCCCTGCCACCATGCCCACCAATAGCACCAACCGCCAGAATGGAACCATCATCACTCAAGCTAAGGGATGAACCGAAGTCCATATTTGAATTGCTATCACTTGCCTTCAAGTAAGCTTCTTGACTCCACTCAACCCCAGAATACTGGAAGATATATACTGCACCAGAATCCAGAGCTTCGTCATTATCAGGGCCACTATTGACACCGGTAGCACTACTATCTTCAGATGGGGCTGCAACTGCCAAGGTTGTTCCATTACCACTTAGACTCAACGCCCGCCCAAAAAAATCATAGTAGCCATGATTATCTGCTCTTAGTTTAGCGCTGTGAGTCCACTCCAAATCCTCACGGGTGAATATATGAACTGCGCCAGCCGAAAAGTTATCATCCTCACCATTTTCTTTGTAGGCACCAACAGCCAACGTATTTCCGTCGCCACTGAGACTCACTGCAGATCCAAATGCAGCTCCACTTTCAACCTCTAAAGCTTTTAAAACAGCTCGGTAAACCCAACCATCTTCACCATAATCAAAAATATATACAGCCCCTGACCCGCTAGCTGCATTATTAAATTCATTTAACTCATTACTATCTTCGCCAGTCGCACCAACAGCTATGGTAGAGCCGTCGTCACTAATCGCAACGGACCAACCAAACTGGTCGCCGGCTTCGGCATTACCAGCCTTAAAATAACCAATACTATCGACAACTTCCTCATCAATCGATATCTCACTTGAATCCAGGCAAGTTGTATCATCACAGCTTTGTAATATATAGCGAGCGTTCAATCGCTCAAATAGAGGCACCTTAATTTCTACAACTTCAGAACCTGCAGAAATTTTATCACTAACCACTTCATAGCCAGATTGCCCATCTTTGTTCTCAAGAAGTTGATAATAGGTAGCCCCTTCAACATCAGACCATTCAAAAGTGAACACTTTTGCAGAATTGAAATATAGGTAGGGAGTCGCCGCCTCTGAGATCGAGGAACCTCCGCCACTATCATCTCCTCCACCAGATGAGCCGCTCCCACAAGCGCTCAAGATCACACCACATGCAATAACTACCGAACTGCTTTTAAACTTCACAACATCCCTCCCCAAGGAATATGGATTGAATCGCGCGCAACCCTACCAAGCTTCGGTGAAAAGAAAAACCAGAAATAGGATAAAGTGAGAGGCGAAGGAGGTTAAAAAGTAGAGTTATAGTTACAATTACGATGGATGATGTCGCGATAACTTGGGAGGCTATCTTTCAAGAAAAATAGTCTCCTGCACCCCAAAAAAACACATAAAGACAAAAACACAGCAAAAAGAGACACATTGTCGAAAGCGAGCAATAAACCAGAGTAAATTAAAATAGAAACGCTTAATAAATTAGCTCATTCATAATCGAAATCTAAATGCGTAAAAATAAAACGATTGAGATGTAATTTTTGGCCTTTGACAACTTTTTCACACTCTTAAAATGGTGAACCAGCTCTTTTATCAAGTAAAGTGGCTGTGACATTTATCAATAAGCAGTCCTCCCGTTCATTAAATATCAGGTCGGGTATACCCCAACCTACAGAATACCACTGCATTGACCAAAATATCCGACCCCAAGCCATCAGTTAGCAAGCCCTTACAAATACAGGCAACCTCATTAGGGTTAATAATATCCATGGAAATGCTCTAATAACCATATTCAGCACACGGAAATTTAATATAGAAATCAAATACTGAAACTCTTTTTTTACAAAATAAATCGGCTATAGGGGGGGAGAGGTAAGCGCCCCCACAGAATTGCGAATTCCTGCCGTCTTAGCTTTGGCAAACAACCCGCGACACCTACTCATAAAGCCACTTGAAGCTACCAGTGGTAACCTGAGCTACCCGCTAATTATTTTCTGCAGAAAATCCATTGCTTCACAATCCCACACAGGAAGCAGTGGATAAAAAATAGTCAGCGCCATAAGCTGAAGATCAACGAATCCCCAGGCTTGGAAGAAAAAAAGCCGCCACTTCACCAAAACCCCAAATGATAATAATTTTTATTTGCGTTTAGCGTCTAACTGAGGTAGCCTAGCGACCCATCATTACTCCTTCTTAAAAATTAATATCGGGGATAGACCTGTCTATATTGCTCAAGCTTAAAAACACAGGGACTGTCATTACAGCTGTCATGCACTCAAATTTATTTTCATTCACCGCTCCAATTCTTTTTGGGCTTGGCAGCCAGCCGCAGAGTTCGGAGGTAAAGAAGCAATGGATAGGCAGCTATCGCCTAATTCACATTGATGATAAGAATCAAATACAGCACCATGGTCAAACAAACAGCCTATGTGATACCCAATATTTCACAGGCAATACCTTTGGTAATTTTGGGGTTAGTATTCTAGATAAAATACTTGTCACTATGGCCGGGACTGTTTATTTTTTCTCTGCAACAGTTGGTATTGTTACCGCTAGCTCTCTAGGATCAAATGGCTTAAAGAGTGCTGTATATGAAAAAAATCACAGAGAAGAACCTCTCCGCCAAGTACCTCCTCCAAGACGAAAAGATATAGATACTGAAGAAGCTACGACATCATGAACCAGGACTCCTTTAATGATAGTTACAACTCAATATCTGCGTTTTTAGGTGGGTTTCGAAATATAGAGTCCAATCACTTTTCTGGCTGCCTGATAGAAACCACTTTTAGCGTGAGAAACTATTGTGACTCATTTTTTGAACTGCTTAATATTCCTTTTTCAGATGCATTAAACAACGCAGTCCCATCCCGACAGGCCGAATTTCTTGCTGGACGAGCCTGTGCTCACTTTGCCCTCAGCAAGCTGGGTATGCCGGTAAAAGAAATCCCTGTAGGGAAGAACCGCTGTCCAGTATGGCCAAAGGGTGTGCAAGCTTCTATTACCCATGCAGGCAACCGAGCAATCTGTGCAGCCAGCACTACGTCTAAAGGACTTGGAATTGATTATGAAACAATTATTTCAGATAAAACTGCCGAAGAAATCAAACATAATATAGTCAGTAATTCAGAAGTAAGGCTACTATCAGAGAGCAGTTTTCCTCTGGAAGAGTGGCTAACAATAGCTTTCTCAGTGAAAGAAAGCTTTTTCAAGGCGCTATACCCAAAAGTCGGAAAGTACTTTGACTTTCTGGATGTTGAAATTACTGCACTATCGCCCCAGCAACAAAAGTTAGAACTAAGAATTTTGCAGGACCTCTCCCCCAGAGTTCTCAGAGGAAGCACCTATACAGCCACCTATCAACCCTATCAAGGTGGCATATTAAGTATCGTTGAATATTAATCACCACCGACTATACCGACAGCACTTCCGTTAAGAAGAGAAGGACCACTTTATGTCTGACGTTCCAGCTATTCTGAGCGCACGGACTCATATGAAACTCCCGGGTAATGGCGAGCTGATCCAAAAAATGCCCTGCCCGTCTGATACCGCTTTAGCGATCGAGCGAACTCGCCACCAGATTGCCAGAATACTAAGCGGTGAAGATGACCGCCTGCTGGTTGTGATCGGTCCATGCTCAATTCACGACCCTGAAGCTGCGCTAGACTATGCGCAAAAACTGTCCGAAATTCAAAACCAGTTTGAAAGCAGTCTTTGTCTTGTCATGCGTACCTATTTTGAGAAACCGCGTACCACCGTAGGCTGGAAAGGTTTTATTTATGATCCTCATTTGGATGGCAGCGCCGATATGCATACCGGGCTCACCAAAGCCAGGGAGTTATTACTCAATATCAATGCACTGGGACTAGGTACTGCCACTGAATTCCTGTGCCCTTTGAATGCTCTCTACATAGCAGACTTGATTTCCTGGGGAGCTATCGGCGCTCGTACCACGGAATCACAAACACACCGGGAATTAGCCTCTGCACTTCCCTGCCCTATCGGATTTAAAAATAGTACTGACGGAAATGTCAAAGTTGCAATGGATGCGATTCAGGCGGCTCAATCTCAACAGATATTCTGTACCACAATCCACAATGGAAAACTTGAAGCTGTTCAGTCTACAGGCAACCCTAATTGCCACTTAATTCTTCGTGGAGGAAGAAGGCCCAATTACCATACTGAGGACATAGAACAGGCGATATCTCAGCTTGATAATACATCGCTCCCCACCGGCATTATGGTGGATTGCAGCCATGGCAACAGCCAGAAAATACACAGCAATCAAATGATTGTTGCGGAATCTCTCTGCGATCAAATTAGTACAGGACAAAGAAATATCTCAGCAGTAATGATTGAGAGCTTCCTCGAAGAAGGGAGCCAAAAAATTTGCCCCTGGGACAAGATGACCTACGGACAATCAGTTACTGATGCTTGTATCGGCTGGAAGGATACTTATCAGGCGTTAGAGATACTTTCTGAAGCCGTTGTCAGACGTCGCCATCTATTCATCAACTCTCACAATATGGGAATGGAATTAAATCAAAGTGCTATGTAATAGTACTTCAGATATATTTAAGTTACCGATCCCCTGAAGTTTTAGCGGCACTGGCAAAACAGTGCCAACTTTTTCAGTTTTTGGCGCAGATTCTATTTGCAAGCAATTCATTCCAATAGATATGGCCTGAATTCACAACGATCCCAGAAAGAAAATAAGAAACCACAGTGATGTTAAATTTATTTACTTTAGAGCGTAAGAAACATCTCATGCCAACTCAAGCCACCATGAGTAGAATCAGATTTACCTTGATGAATAAATCCATATTTAGAATACATACCAACAAGTTCATCCTGACATATCAGATAAATTCTCTTTTTCCCTAGCTCACTCATTGAGCTAATAAAGCTGTTCAATAGCTTATTTGCCATACCCTTACCTTGATATTTGGGGTGAACCACCAGGGACATAATAACAACATTTTCTCCATTCGAATCATGCCCCACCAGCTCTTTAAACTCTTCGTTAGATAATTCTATGTCGTGAGTTGCTCCTGAATTAATAAAACCTATAACTTCCTTATTATTCTCTATAACAAGGAAACCTTCAGGGCAAATCAAAATTCTCTTTAAAATCTTTTCTTTTGTTGCTGCCTCGTTACCAGCATAAGATACAGATTCAATCTCAAAGCACCTAGCTAGATCCCGCTCATTCGCAGAGCGAATATTAATTTCAGACATCCTTGAGCAAAACTCCATATTCATAAACCAAAATAAAGAAATACGCTATATGCAACTGATACCAGAGAGCATACTTATCAGCAATTATATTTAGCTAAATCACCTTAGCCATTAAATAGACATCCGCATACTCACCATTTTGAAATGCATAATTTTTTGCGGTGCCTTCGACCTCAAATCCATACTTCTTATATAAACTTATAGCCTGTTCATTATCGGTATAAACCTCTAACTCAATACGGCGAACGGCAAGCCAGTTAATAGATAGGTTGAGCATTGCCTCCAAAAGCTTTGAACCAACCCCACCCTTTTGATGCTCTTCACTTACTGCCATACCTATATTTGAGACATGCTTTCGCCTTGGGTTCGAGAACACCTCCATTCCAATTTGGCCGACGATCATCCCATCCAAGACAGCTACGATGCTATAAAAGTTATCGGGGATATTCCCCAGAAACTTCTCCCATTTATCTATTGAAGGGTATGGGACTTGAAGTGTTCCCGCATAGCAGGAAGACTGAGCATATATATATCTTTAATTTCAGGAATATCTTCTTTTCTACTATGTCTAATTTCTATACTCATAGACCGACTCTCCCATCACTTAATACTTGAAACCAAGACCTACAACTCTCTTATCCTTTCCTATAACAACAAAACTTTCGTGGTAGGTCAAAATTCACTTCAAAATTTTTTCTTTTGTTGCAGCCTCGCTGCCAATTTAGGACACAGACCCAATCTCAAAGCACCGATCCAAATCCAATCAATTTACAATGCGAATGTAAACTCTAGACATCCTTGACAAACACTCCCTTCAAATAGATCTAAATAAAGAGAGATATCACACCACCTCCATCATCGGAGATACATGCAAGGCTCACAACCCCCATATACGCTCAATCATGGCGTAACCCTTCGGGTCGTATTTTTTCAAGTCAGTCCGATTAAATGGATAGTAATTTCCACCTACAAAATAGATAGCTGATAATTCGGAAAAGTACTCTTTTTCATTTTTTGATGCATATGCAGGCTCCAGAATTCGGCCTTTTACATCTTCTTGTGCTAAATAGAGGCTACTCTGCCTGGATAACACCCAGGCATCTTTCAGCAATCTATAATTTGTAGGCCAGTCCTCATAGTGCCAAGCATGCGCCAGCTCATGCATTATACTTTTGTTTACCCAAAGATCAGGAAGCCAGAGAAAATTATCCACGTTATATATTACAACTGCATGGGACCAACGCCTGTCACCGAGCAACAGTGTCGAGTCCCCATTCTTTGGAAAATAACGCAATCCGCTCTTCTCTCCCCCAAATTCTGACTCAGGACCGAGCATTATGTAGAAATCTGTGTCTTTTAGGTAGTTATGGCTAGAAACTGGTATCTTATTAAAAATTTGCTCAAGGGTGCTGCTTAATCTATCTAACGCCCGACTTAGCTTCTGCTCATCTTTAGCTGTCTGCGGAGATTCAATGAAAATCGAGTATGCCCCACTTCGCTCCTCATACTTTCTTTCAGGGTAACGGTAATTTACCCTCTTATCTTTTTTATGAACTAAGTGAACGCTAGAAACTTCAGATCCACATTTATTTCGATCATCGGTATAAATAACCACCCCATTTAGCTCACAAGAAAAAACCTCAGCATTAGAAGAGAGGGAACCAACCAAAGATAAAGTTACGACCAAAAATTTTATCATTATGAGCTAACCTTAGGGCGCCTAATAGTATATTTGTAAGCAGATTTATTATATCACCCACCAACAGAGTTCAGAAAGGAAAAGCAAAAAATCGAGGTCAGCCCCATAATTCAACTTATTTATGAACGCTTATAAAAGTGGTACTATTGTAGATATATCCCTAACCAACTGCATCTACACATTTACTCTTGATCACCTGAAAACACCGATATAGATCACCAAGCTAACGGTGACTCTGTGGTTATATGTATACCTGTTCTTAATCTTTAGAGGTCATCGTATACATAAGTAAATAATATTAAAGTGTACTATTCAGATCAACCTACATAATCGAATCATTAGTGGTCAGTGCCCGCTTAACACGGGTGATTCACAGAAAATTATTATTGGCCTTTAGATATATATCTGACTTGGTGGCCCTAAGACTCTCACACTTACACGCTAAACCCATAGGAGATAGGAGGTAGGTGGCAGAGCCACCTACTTAGCGAAGTAAAATCAGTATCCAGCAGCCTTATAGGGACCAAAGTTCTTACGATAAACAAGTAACGTTCGCTTGTAGGCACAAACCCATTCACCATGTTGATTTTGAGCCCGGGAGTATATGCTGAGCAGCCCCTGTTCAGGCCTTGATTTTGACTCCCTTTTGGAAAGTATCTCAGATTCGAAGTATAAAGTATCTCCTACATAAACTGGCTGCAACTCACAGTCACTCATCTCCAAGTTAGCTACAACCTTTCCGAACGTTCTAGTTGTATGCGCCATTGCACTTAAAACAAATGTCTCCAATACTCGTTGCCTATCACCATAAACTCGACGCGCATAAACCTTATCAGTGATAAATGGGCTGAGATCGAATGAGCGAAGTGCATAGTCGACACAGCTAGCTTCCGTGAAGGTTCGGCCTGGACGATGCTCGAATACTTGCCCCACTTCAAAATCTTCAAAGTCTATTCCGACCGTTTCTATATAAACGTTATCTTCTACTTCCCGCAGAAAATTAAATGACTCTTTCATTGAGGTAACCTAAATATGGAAAATGAAAATTCAGTAGCCGTTCGCAGAGAAAGGCAGGTGATTGCGCTTGAAAATCAACATATCACACTGCATTTCGCAAATAGTCTTCTTGTCTTGATTCTTTCCATATATAACAATTTCTACCAGCCCCGCGTCGTCATACTCACTACCTGCCTGGACTTCGAGAACCTTACTCTCAGAATACAAGGTATCACCGCCATAAGCTGGTGCCACCATGGAAATTTTTCTCCAACCAACAATTTTTTTTCGTCGATTGTAGGTCTTCCAGATCAAGCCCATTAGCTGTTGAACCGCTAAAGTAGTATCGATTAACGGCTTACCGAATTCAGTTTGGGCGGTGTAACACTCATCAAAATGCAGCATGGCTTGATTTAAGGTCTTGACGCACTCTTCCTTATTATCGTGCTGGCTAATGGTAACGCCGGGCCTATGGTGAAAAACCTGCCCTACCTTAAAGTCTTCAAAATCGAGACCGTAACGCTCTCGGTAGCGATTTTTGCCGGCCTTTATATATGCGGGAAAATGATAGCTGGGCATAGAAACCTCTTGCCTTACCGAAAGGCTCCGGTGAGTTTGGCTCTGCTACAGTACGGTCACAATCCCTTCGAGGCCGCCACAGTTTTCAGTGCCCGCTCAACCACGGGCATATCCACCATCTGTCCATCAACTACAAGAACTCCACCATGATTCTCTTTATAAGCTTTCAGTACTCGCTGAGCATGAGAGAGCGCCTCACTAGAGGGTGCCAACCCTTGGTGAATCGGTTTAATTTGCTTTGGATGGATGGCTATTTTTCCAGAAAACCCGAGGGCGGAGACCCTCTGTGTTTCGTCAATTAGGCTTCTTTCATCATCCAGTTCCAAATAGGGGCCATCTACAGCATCAATGCCGGCAAATGCAGCAGCCTGAACCAGCCGCCCCCTGCCATATAAAAGAGCATCCCAGCTCATATCCGACCCCACTGTTGCACTGTAATCAGCCGCACCAAAGGCCAAACAAACCACCTCCTCTACCTGGGCAATACTCAACGCATTCTCCAAACCTTTTGGGGATTCAATCAGGGCTATTATTCGAATCGTTTTATGGGAGGGGGCCATAACCTGGCAAAAACCAATCACTTCTTCTGCTGATTGAACCTTGGGAAGAATCACAACATCTGGCAGTTGCGGTAGATCTAGCAGCATCAACATATCCTTGATACCGCAATCGCTATCGAGCTGGTTGATTCTCAACGCGCGCTGAGTGGGAATAATATCCTCTCCTGTAAAGAAATTGACCACCTGCTCTCTTGCAGTATCTTTATCTTCCAGGGAAACGGCATTTTCCAAATCCACACAGGCAATATCGGCTCCGCTGGTCATTGCTTTTTCATAGCGATCCGGCCGGGTCGCAGGGACAAACAGGACGCTGCGAAAATACTTGCTTCTCTTAGTCGCACTACCCATCTGGCGGCACCCTCTCAACAATTTGACACATAGCCGGATATCCGTTTCCGGTGCCCTTCTCCGCACCCGGATTCTGAACAATCCAGTAGCTCACCAAAAGACTAGCAACTCTGTATTAAATCGCGACACTCACCTTCAGTGAGCCCCGCCTGTCAGACAGGTCACCAAAATACGAGTGACCAGTTATCCCCAATATCTACCAGCCAATCCCGCCGAATTTACAACTCTTGTTCTATGCTGAGGGATACGGCGTATCTATATTTAGTGGAATATTCCGACATGTTACCTCTCGCAGGCTTGCGGATTGTCGCAGTAGAACAATATGGTGCCGGCCCTTTTGGTACCTTGTATCTGGCAAATCTTGGAGCGGAAATCATTAAGGTCGAAGATATCTCTCGTGGAGGAGATGTAGGCCGTACGGTTGGCCCCTACTTCCTGGAAGGTGAACCCGGGGACAATAGCAGCCTTTTTTTCCAGACTTTCAACCACAACAAACGCAGTTTATCCCTCAATCTTTCCTCTCCCCAAGGCCAGCAAATCTTGCACAAGCTAATTCTTGGTGCAGATGCCCTGACCGACAACCTGCGCGGAGACGTTCCAGACAAGTTGGGTATTACGTACAAACAACTGGGAAAGCTGAACCCAAAAATTGTTTGCGCTCACTTGACTGCCTACGGCCGCAGCGGCGATAGGGCCAAGTGGCCGGGATATGATTACCCCGTGCAGGCAGAGGCAGGCTATTTCAAGCTAACTGGTGAACCTGACAGTCCACCCACCCGATGCGGCCTGTCCTTGGTGGATTTATCCACTGGGGTAGCTCTGGCACTGGCCGTTGTTTCCGGAGTACTCAATGCCAGGGAAACTGGCAAGGGACGAGATATCGATGTCAGCCTTTTTGATAACGCTTTATACAATTTAAGTTATGTGGCCATGTGGCAATTAAATGCAGGGCACAACCAAAAGCGGGTGCCACGATCAGCACATTTTTCCCTAAGCCCTTGTCAACTTTATAAGACAAAGGACGACTGGATTTACCTGATGTGCAATAAGGAAAAATTCTGGGAAGCCCTGTGTCAATGTATTGAACATCCAGAATTAGTTAACGCACCCAAGTTTGTAAATTTCAGGGAACGCAGAAAAAATCAATCGGAATTAACTGAAATACTGGATGAGATACTGTCAAAAAAAGATACTGCAGAGTGGCTGAAAATTTTAGCTGGTCAGGTGCCGGCAGCCCCGGTATATGATGTTGAGCAGGCGCTGACAAATCCCTTTGTTTCCGATACTGACCGCATCCAAACAATGCCCAGTGATCACGGCAAGGATATTAAAATATTGGCGCCGTCAATTCGCTGTGATGGAGAGATGGTTAATTTCAAGCGGGCACCTACCCTGGGAGAAGACACCAAGGATATCCTGGCTGAGCTTGGCTATTCCGGGGCTGAGATAGCCAAGCTCGCCAAGTACGGCATCATTTGAAAGAACTATTGATCATCGAGAAGCTGAAAGCTCTCCGCCAATAGTTGCGCCTGCAATTGCGACCACTGATCCTGGGGGATTGAAACTGGCACGGTGACATCACTGGCATATTCCGCCTGCCCACAACTCCCCTGGTGACGTCCCACCAAAAAGCGCAGGCGGGCTTCCTGGGAAAAATCACAGCAAACCGAAACATGCAGCAGGGGAATAAAAGGCTGTAAAGGAATATCTTGCAGCGCTGCACCTACCGCACCGCGATAGGCGCGCATCAAGCCACCCACCCCAAGCTTGGTACCACCAAAATAGCGGGTCACGATTGCACCCACATTACCGACACCCTGCTTCAGCAACAATTCCAACATTGGCCGCCCAGCGCTACCGCCGGGCTCGCCGTCGTCATCTGCTTGCATTACTTCCGGGTTGGAAGGGTTGCCGATCACCAACGCGGTACAGTGGTGGCTTGCATCGGGATATTGAGCGCGGACAGTATCCAGCTGTTGCTGAAAAGCCGCCTTATTCTCTACTGGCCCCAGCCAACAAATAAAACGGCTCTTCTTTTCTTCTGTCTCACTGACAACGGGAGATGAGGGAATCTGATAACTCACCGACAATATCGTCCCAGCGCTGGTTTTTTAATTTTTCATACAAAGGCTGGAGCTTGGTCTGCCAGACCTTATTGTCGACAACGCCAACGTGCTTGCAGCGAATAGTCCCCTCGGAATCCACCAGGAAAGTTTCCGGCGCACCGAAAACACCGAGGTCCAGAGCCAAACGGCCATCTCTATCGGCGAGGCTATACAAATAGGGATTGTGGAATTTCTCCAACCACTTGATTGCTGCCTCATCCTCATCTTTGAGGTTAACGCCAACGATCGGCACACCCTGCTCAGCCAGAGCATTCAAATAGGGGTGCTCTACCCGGCAAGCTACACACCAAGTGGCCCACACATTCATCAAATGCGGGCCATTGGGAAGATCTTTCTTCTCTACAATTTGGCTGTTATCCGCCACTTTTTGCAAAGAGAATTCCGGCACAGGTTTATTCAGCAGGGCCGATGGCATTTCCTGTGGATTCAGGTAGAGGCCCCGCCAAAATAACAGGGCCAGCACGACAAATATTACCAGGGGCAAAAAGAGTTTGAGTCTAGACATTATCCTTTCCAACTATTACGCCGTAGCAACATTGCCTGTAACTTCTATATCTACAGGTTTAGCGGCTTTCGCTTTGCGATAGCGCTTATCCGCTACAGCAATAGCTCCACCAATCGCCATCAAAAGCGAGCCCAACCAAATCCATACCACAAAGGCTTTGTACTGAAGTCGCACAGCCCAATCACCGCTTGGGTTAGACCTGTCCATCGGCTCACCGAGGGCCACATAAATATCGCGGAAGAGTCCGGTATCGATCGCCGCCTCTGTCATGGTGTTGCCACCAGAGAGGTAATTGCGTTTCTGGGGATGCAGCTCTGCAACCGGCTTCCCGTCCTTGCTGACATGCAATACACCTTCAAAGGCTCGGTAATTAGGCCCCTGAACCATACGAACACCGTCAAATTTGAAGTCGTAACCGGAAACCTGGAAACTGTCCCCAGCACCCATACGCACATCTTCCTCAATACTGTAAACGGTGGTCAGTACTACCCCCAACACCGAAACTGCCAGGCCGATATGTGCGATATGCATCCCGTAGTAACTGGCTCTCTGACGCTTAAGGCCGGCAAAGAATGAGCTGGAGTTGCGGGTTTTAGCCACGATATCAGCGATGCTGGAAGCAAAGACCCAGATACCAATAAAGATTCCCAGCGCCGCTCCCCAATGGAAATCTCCCAGGGCCAGGGTCCACAGCAACGCAACTACCAACGAAGCGACAAATGGCAAACGCCATGCGCTCAGGAGTTTGTCCCAGCGGCTGTCTTTCCAGTTGGCGCGCACGCCCATCCCCACCAGCAGGCAGAGAACAACCATCAGTGGCACGAAGAAAAGATTAAAGAAGGGCGGACCCACACTCACCTTGCCCCAGTTCATGGCGTCGGCCAGAAGCGGGTAAAGAGTACCGGTCAAAACCATGCCCATAATCAGCATCAACAGAATGTTATTGCCAAGCAGGAAGGTTTCCAAAGAGCGGAGAGAGAAAACGCTACGGGCGCTGACTGTCGGTGCGCGCAGGGCAAATAACAGCAGCGAAGTGCCGACAATTACAGCCAGGAAGCCAAGAATAAAGCTGCCTCGCAGTGGGTCAGTAGCAAATGCATGCACCGAGGTAATCACCCCTGAGCGCACCAGGAAGGTGCCGAGCAGGCTGAGACTGAAAGCGAAAATCGCCAGCAGGATAGTCCAGCTCTTAAACAGGCCACGCTTCTCAGTTACCGCCAAAGAGTGCATCAAGGCAGTCCCTACCAACCAAGGCATCAGGGATGCATTCTCAACCGGGTCCCAGAACCACCAGCCACCCCAGCCCAGCTCGTAATAAGCCCACCAGCTACCCAGGGCAATACCCAAGGTCAGGAAGCCCCAAGCCACAGCCGTCCAGGGTCTTGCCCAACGGGCCCACACCGCATCCAGCTGGCCACCGAGCAATGCCGCAATAGCAAAAGCAAAGGCTACCGAGAAACCCACATACCCCATATAAAGCAAGGGCGGATGGAAAATCATACCGGGGTCCTGCAACAGCGGGTTCAGGTCAGAACCTTCCATCGGCGGGAATGGCAGGGTGCGATCAAATGGGTTGGAAGTAAACAGAATAAACAGGAAAAACCCGATCAGTACAAAACCGAGTACGGATAAAACCCGCGCGGAAAGCTCTGGGGGCAGCTGCTTACCAAACAGCGCTACTGCCGCAGCCCAACCAGCCTGAATCAAAAGCCACAACAGAATGGAGCCCTCATGCCCACCCCATACAGCGGTAACTTTGTAATAAACCGGCAGGATACTGTTGGAGTTCTGTGCTACGTAATTAACCGTGAAATCACTCTGCACAAAAGAAGTGGTCAGGCAGGCAAAAGCGATCAGAACGAACGCAAAAATACCCAGAGCCAGCGGACGCCCCGCATCCATCCACACAGGGCGCGATGAATAGCTACCGGCCATCGGCACTGTTGCGAGAGCAACCGAAAGCAGCAAGCCGACAATTAACGCAAAATGGCCCAGCTCAGGGATCATATTTTCGCTCCATCGGAACAACCTTCATGGGAAACCATGGTGTCGGCTACCTCAGGTGGCGTATAAGTTTCATCGTGCTTGGCCAGCACCTGGTCCGCACGCAGAACACCGCTTGGCATCAACTGGCCGGTAATCACTGCTGCTTCGCCTTCGGCAAATAGGTCCGGCAGGATTTTGTCGAAGACTACGGAGAGTTGAGCCTCGCCATCAGTAATCACAAACTGGACTTCCAGGCTACCAGTAGCTCGCTGCACACTGCCCGGGACAACACAACCTCCCGCGCGAATCCGCTTTTCCATCGGGACTTCACCCGCTGCAAAGGCCTTGGGGGCATAGAAATAATCGATATTGCCGCGCATCGCATAGGCTACAAAACCTACTGCTGCACTGGACAATACCACCAGGACAAGTACGAGTATCAGGCGTTGCTTGCGTACAGGGTGCATTGTCTAAGTCCTACTCCATAACTATTTAATTCTATTGCGCTGATAGGTTCTCCATCGCCCTATCCGCTGGAACCCGGCAAATTGAAATTAAGCCGGTTCCTCTGCTATTTCTTTCTTTGTGGTTACTGTGCGCTCACTCACTGCCTGGCGGCGGCGCTGGGCAATTTTCTGCTGTCGCACCAGCTCTGCCTTCAGGCCGCGGCGGGCAATGTAAGGGTAGAGAGCCATCCCCGCGAGACTCAGGAAAGTCACCGCGTAGGACACCCACACAAATACACCGTGGCCGTCCATCGTTAGGAAATCAGCCAGGTTGGCAAATTGAAACTCCACTTTATCGACCTCCCGCCAGTTCTTCCTGTACCCACTTGGTGCGCATCTCGCGCTTGAGCAGCAGAGTGCGGGTGTGAGTCAGCAGGGTCCAGGCATACATACAGTAGAAACCGATAATCATGGTCAGCAGCGGGTAGAACATACTCGGATCAATACTGCTGGATTCGGTCAGGCGAATGGTCGCGGGCTGGTGCAAGGTAAACCACCAGTCTACGGACTTGTAAATAATCGGGATATTCACGGTGCCCACCAAAGCCAGCAGTGCAGAAGCTTTGTCGGCGACCTGCTCCCGGTTCACTGCGTGGGTAAGTGCCATAACGCCGACATAGAGAAACAGGAGTATCAGCATTGAAGTAATGCGGGCATCCCATACCCAGTAAGCACCCCAGGTAGGTTTACCCCACACAGCACCGGTAAATAGCGAGACAAAGGTCAATACCGCACCGATCGGCGCGGCAGCGCGCATCACGGCAAAGGAGAGCTTCATCTTCCAGATCAAGCCGATAGCACCGCTGATCGCCATAATGTAGTAACCGGCCAGGGCCAGGAAGGCGGCGGGTACATGGATAAAGATAATGCGGTAACTATTGCCCTGCTTGGCATCTTCTGGGGCAAAACCCAGGCCCCAAACACTGCCTACAGCGAGCAATACAACACTAGCCAGCGCCAGCCAGGGCAGCCAGGCTTCAGTTTTTTGATAGAACCAGCGGGGCGAACCCAGGCGGTGAAACCATTGCCAAGCCAAGAAAGACCTCCAAATCAATTATCCAGGCTAATACGTATTGCACCCGCAGCAGCGAGTGGCGCCAGTGCCGCAGCAGCCGCTAGGAGTGCTGCCAATATCGCCAGTTGGGCGCTGTAGGCATAGCCATCAATTGCCGCCTGTACTGCGCCGGTGCCGAAGATTAGCACGGGCACATACAGCGGCATAACAATTAGTGCCAAGAGCAAACCGGGGCGGCGCAAGGCAACAGTGAGTGCTGCACCAATGGCCCCGATCAAACTCAAACTTGCAGTTCCCAGCAATAGGGAAGCCAGCAAACAAACATAACCATCCACGGGCAGATTCAGCATTAAGGCGAGCAGCGGCGACAGCAATGCCAGCGGCAAGCCTGTGGCAATCCAGTGCACCAGGGATTTTGCAAGAACCGCAAAGTAAAGCGGTTGTGGTAACAGGGTGAGCTGCTCCAGGGTGCCATCTTCGAAATCACCTTTAAAAAGGCTTTCCTGGGATAGCATGGTGGACAGTAGGGCCATTACCCAGATCATGCCCGGAGCCATCTTTGCCAGAAGTTCGGGCTCAGGTCCTACCCCTAACGGCAAAAGTGCTAAAACCGTCACAAAAAATAATAAGGGGTTGGCAATATCTGCTCGTTTTCTCAACGCCAAGAGCATTTCAATCCGGAACAGCGCCATAAAACCAGGGCCACTGCGCACTTCGCTCACCGGTGTTTGGACATCAACTGTCGACATGCTCTCCCCCAAAATCCTCAAAAGGCTCAGAGACTGAATAGTCAGACAAATTAACCTCACTGAGTCCGGCTAATGACAGAGGTTGGTGTGAGGTCAGCAGAATTGAACCACCGCTATAAAGATGGACCGCCATTTGCTCTTCCAATGCAGCAACACCCACAACGTCGAGGGCGGTCAGTGGCTCATCGAGTATCCACAATCGAGGGGAATCAGGTAGAAATAATCGCGCTAGGGCAACCCGGCGATTCTGGCCGGCGGAAAGGGAGTGGCACAAGCTGTCCTCAAAGCCGGTCAGGTCGACTTTATCGAGCGCATTAAGCGCGTCCTCATGGTCAGCACCATACCAGGTGAGGTTTTCCAGCGGAGTCAGGCCACTGCGCACTCCGCCCCTGTGCCCGATATATAGTAAGGATTCACGCATCACCGAGAGCGATTGCGGGTAGGCGGTATCACACCAAAGGATCTCCCCAGTGAAATCACTGCTACTGCCAATCAAAGTGCGCAGCAAGGTCGTTTTACCCGCGCCATTACTGCCTTTGATTTGAATTGCAGCGCCGGCTTGAAGAGAAAACTGAAGGCCCTCAAACAAGCGCCGACCATCCCTTTCGCAGGCGAGATCTCTCACTTGCAGCACAACTTGGGACTTAGGGGTCACAGACATTCCAGGATAAAACCGCTCTGACAAATCTGAACGGCATTATACCGGCACCAGCGCTAATTGCATTGTCTCAGCGAGCAACATTTTAGCAACCCTTGATCTTTCGCAAGAATGCCCACTGATTCACACTGAAAAGCGCTATTTAAATTGGCACTGAATTGTAGTTTTGGTATTTTCACACCGTCGTGAGATTCAGTACCTGTTTCTCGCTGTACCCTCAAGGAAGTGGGTAATCTCAGAAGTCGACATAAAGCTGGACCCCCAAAAGGGCCAATTCTTCTGCTCGTAAGGATGCGTGTCTATGAACAATCTCGCCACCCATATCGATCCCTGGCTCGACGCTACTACTTTAATTGGCCAAGAAAGCCAGATTCACCAACAGCCATTTCCTTTCTTCGTGGCCAAGAACTTGCTGGCCGAGAACCTGATGGCATCCTTTATCAAAGACTTCCCAAAGCTTAAAGGGGCCGGTTACCTTCCCTACGATAGAAGCAGTTGTGGCACCACAATAAATGAACTGATTGAACAGTTTAGGGCTCCAGAATTCGCCGATGCTATTGGCAACAACCTGGGTATTGAGAATCTTTCTCAATACCCAACCTATGTTTCCATTAGCCGTACACTCAAGAAACGCCACGGCCGCATCCATACCGACGGACAGTCAAAAATTGCTACCGCCCTGCTCTACCTGAACCCGGAGTGGTCCTTGGACGGCACAGGCTGCCTGCGTTTCTTAAAAAGCGGCGATAACTTTGAAGATACTGCAGCCCCAGAGGTAAAACCTTCGTACGGTACCCTGGCCGCATTTAAGCGAGCCGATAACTCGTTCCACGGACACTTGCCTTTCGAAGGTAAAAGATTGGTTATCCAGGTAGCCTGGTTAGTCAGCGATGCTGACAAAAACAGAAAGGCCAAGCGCGGCAAGTTAGCTTCAAAACTCAAGCGTCTGCTGGGTTGGTTTGGAGGCAACTCTGCAGCCACACAAAATATGTAGCTACAGCCAACTCAATACCTACGATAGAGCCCGCATCCCTTACGGGCTCTGTACCTACACACCTTCTTCCCTATCTCCATAGCGCCCATTGCAAAAATAATAAACCTAACAACTTTAATTAGTGAAAATACAATACGGGGAAACAGAGCCCAACGATTTAAAAGCACAGAGAAAAGCCAGGGGAAAATAGAAGTGACTTGGGCAGGAAAGGCAAATTTTCAATAAAATCTATTAACTACGCAGAGTACAGTTTAAGCAATCCTATTTTTAGATTACTTTAATTTATTATCTGCACCCTGCATAGCTGGCCGTAGCCGTTAAAGTTTCAGCATATTTCGTTAGTCGAAATCATAATCCATTAATTCACGCCTTAAACGCTTTTCCTCCAATTTGTCTTCTACCATTCGACGTGCGTCGCGTGGTGGCTGAGAGGTAGCTTCCTTCAGCACTTCAGTTGCAATTTGTGGAATACCCACATTATCAAAATCTAGGCGTCTTTCGTTAACGTGGCCGCTCATACGAAACTCCATAATCTTGATTAGAGAAAGCAGAAATATCCTTATCGCACCAAGGGTGCAATTGCAGGTTATCCAGCTCAATCAATCGTGGTCAAGCAATAATTTATCAAGTGGAAATACGGCTTTTACGTCAAAACTTTCCAACTGATCCCCGAACAAAGCTATCCGCAAAAACCGCCATTTCGAAGTCAAAGTAGCGAAGAAAAAAGACAGATTTATGAAGGTTTTTCGAAAATTTTAAGAAAAGGGAACGACGGGAATAGCAGTAACCGAGTGGCGCCAATGTTACCCTCAGTGACACAGCAACTTGGTACGATTTGATGGAAGGTGAGTTAATGGTGAAAAGCATGACATGACACAGGGCTTTCCACAGGCTAGAATAGCGCCGCTCTTCAGCAGTGCTGACACCCGCCCCCGTCGGTTAACAGGATAAACCACGGACCTCCTAAGTCCGGACTGGTGGTTCGAGTCCACCCGGGGGCGCCATACATATCAAGGCAAATTAGCAAACGACTGCCTTTGACGAATGCATAAACAACGCCAGGAATAACCCAGCCAACAGCACCCCACCCCAGAAGAGCCTGGTAGAACGGCTAATTGTTCTCCCCCGCCTGGCTTCGTTTCTTACAGTCTTTCCCATATCACAAATCCATTTGCCTACTTTTCGTCCATTCACCATAAATACTAACCGAAACCATTTCGCTGGTGAATCTCCATCTCAGGATAGACAAAGCCCGGCACAAGCCGGGCCCAGAACAATAGCAATGCAAGTATTGACGAACAGCGCCTACTGGTTAGTCCCGTTTGTGCCACTGCCACCATTACTATTGTTCATCTGAGTGCCATCCTGCATTTTTTTCTGCATTTTCATCATCTGCTTTTCAGCTTTGTCCTTCTTGTGGTGCATCCCCACCTTGTGCCACTCATCTTTGAACTTAGCCCAGAAAGATTCTTTTGGCGCTTTGGTGCAGGCGGTAATCACCATCGGCGTCACTTTTTCTGTGCCTTCAATATCCAGCATATCCCCCTCTTCCGTGCCTTTCTTGGCGTAGGCGGCAGCCCAATAAACTGCTTTAGGTTTAAACTCATCGTCGATAGCCAGGAAATCCGCACAGGTCCAGTCTTTCGCCGGCTTCTTGGGATGGTTATCCGCGAAGGCAGCAGAAGCAGCAAGACTGGCAATTACCAAAGGAAGAATGAACTGCTTACTTTTCACAATTAGATCTCCAAAATATCCAGGGTTATCACCCCGTGAATCAATTGCAGGTAATGTGCAATCCGCTCGCTACCCACGGGCCGGGGAGGACTGGCCGGCAAGTCACTAAAATGACTGCGACAAACAGCGAGGCAAGGAATAGCCCCGGATTCACCAGCCTTACGACAGCGGAAACGCAAGCCAAGACACTGAATAAACGAATGCTTGGCCCATTGAAAGGATAGACGCATTTTTCATTTTTTGGGGAAAATCAAAAACACTTTCTTACCCACTTGCATACAAACTTTATTGTCCAGACGCATTCCATGTGAAGAAGCAGGCTTTACCTATATACACCTTTAGCTATTAGCGGTCGGAATAGAGTTTGCTGCCTCCCATTTTTGACTGTGCCTACCCAGCCTTAACAAAGAGAAACCTAACCAAATAAACCAGACTATTTGGGAAATTCCGAATATTTCTGTAAAGATATCGTCCGGATAGATAGTCGCAATTCCCGCCACTCCCACTAGCACACCGATAAAATTTAATGGCCGGGAAAAAAGCCCAGCTTGCAATGCAGCAATACTAATTAACAAAACCCAAAGTCCACCCACCAACTCATTGCCACCACCAAGACTTTCAACCATCAAGTATATTATTCCCCAGGTATCGAAAGCCTGCTGAACACTGACTTCCATAAGCCCCAAAGCATAGGCGAGTCCTATATTTGCGATCATACCGCTCGCTATGACAAGGCCCACCCAGACTGCTCCAAACAAGGATGCCAATGCAGCAATCTCCCTCCTCTTACTTTTTAGCTTTTCATATAAGCTAACTACCACACAGCCCAGTAATATCGCAAAGACCAAGTACATTAGGGTATAGGCAATATTAAAAATCAGTTGATTTTCTGCCAAGAATGTCATTTTTTCTATGGGGCTCCCATCCGATGGAAAAGACCAAAAAGCACCAAAGAATACAAAAGCACTAATATAAATTAACCCCATGCCAAACGCCGAGATACCCGCAACTCTATCCATAGCTACCCCCTATCATCTTTTAACTCAATTTAATGCCCGTAAATATTGCTTCAATTATGTAACCCAAGGAAGCCAAATTCGTAACACCCCACCCTATCTAAGCGGCAAGTAATCGCAGAAATGAATATTCAGCAGCAGAAGAAAATCACAGTGCTTTAACTGAAGTGTACATTAATGCCATTTCTGACTAGCGTTCATACCAGGACCTGTAGGTTAGGTGGATAGCTAAATATCACTATTGCCAACTAACCCGAAGGAGATAATAGGATGGGGAGCAAGGAGTGAAGGATCTAAATAATCAGGAGATCAGTGATTTCCATCAGGAGCCGATTTACTTAAAAATCAGCTCAATGTCAGCTCTAACGGTAGAGTGTCGTATTCAGTCGCCAAGCCGATACTTACGGGCCACAACCTCAAACTGACGGATATAAATGGCTTGGGCTGGCTTATAGGGCGGCAGCCACTGATCGGGCCCTTTATCTCCCTTACTGCGATTGTGGCCATCATCAACCAGCCACAAATTTGCAGGGTCTTCTGCAAAAGCTTTGCGCTGCTCCCGGCTCCAACTAGCACCACCGTACTTATGAGCCCAAGATAGCGGTACTATATGCTCCACATCCAGATCCGAAGCTTTTTCAAAAAACTGTCCCGTATAGGGGTCCATCCACAGGCCTGTAACCACTGTACAGCTCTTCTCATTGCTGAAGGCAACAGGAGCCAAAGAGAGACGGATCAATAGCTCCTGACGAGTATTCTGGCAATCACCATCGACATCAGACCACCGTGGCAACCACTCACTTCGATCATAAGATTGAGGGGTTACTTCATAACATCCGCTGAGGGTCAGCATGGACACTATTAATAAAGACTTAAGTCGCATAAAGCTAAACTGCGGCTAATTACTGCTGGGGGAGCATTTTGATTGTAGTTTAAGGGCGCGTCAACAAGCACTTTTCTTAACACAAAATTTATTCGAGGATATAAGTAATAATCGAACCTGACAGAGATACGGGTTATTTAGCATGTGCAAACCTGTAGTAGTAAAAATATACAAATAGCGACAATTTATCGATACTGTATATACTTAAACCAATAAAATTCGTTAGCAGAACAATTCAATACATCTCAACAGCAATAGCGAAATGCATGAAAACAATAACAACTTTAATCGTAGGATTTTTCCTTGGGGTAGGTTCCACTACCACCTTCCTTAGCTTTCGAGATTCCGGTACATCTGAAGTCTGGACTTTAACAAAATCGCTACAGACTAACGAAGGCATGATAATCCCAAGTGGTACACATTTTATAGTACATAAATACATGCCTGAAGGCTATGTATCCCTAGATCTTAACGTGAATGTAGAAGGAGTGACTCTAAAAAATTTTCACAAAAAAACTATAAATAAAAATCACTTCAGATCTCCTGTGTGGGCTGAAGAAGCAGTAAACAATTGAATCAGCATCAGCCAGAGGGAAACTGTGGGATACCATATAATATCTTTATATCAAAGCCTAAAAATACTCCAACAAAGACTTATATAATTCAGTTTCAATAGAAGATCCTACGTGAGAAGCGAAGTAGAATGAGTGATATTGAAAAAATCATAGAATTTGTTATCGAAATTGAGAAGCTTAAAGCTGTCCTGAGGCAAACAAAGCCAGTCGGTATAAATCGTTACGAGAACTCAGCAGAGCATAGCTGGCATGTCTCCTTAATCGCACTTATGCTCAAAGACTACGCCAATGAACGTATTGATATTAGCCGCGTTGTTAAGATGCTATTGATACATGACCTGGGTGAAATTGGAGCAGGTGATCAAATTGTGTATCAACCACTCACCGACGAGCAACAATTAAGTGAGACCCAAAGTCTAGCGCAAACACTATCGATATTACCGGACAAGCTCTCAGCTGAATTTATAGCTTTATAGGAGGAATTTGAGGAAGGCGTTTCACCTGATGGTAAGTTTGCAAAAGCGATTGATAGAGTACCTCCACTACTACATAACATTTATGGTAACGGCCATAGCTGGCAGAAACACAATATTTCCAAGGAACAGGTTTTCACTGTCAACTCAGAAAAAATAGCAGGTGGCAGTCATAAATTGTGGTCTACTATAGAGAAAAAACTCCATGAAGCAATTGAGAGTGGAGCTTTAAAGTGATCAGAAGGCATCCATAAACTTGTATACAGTAATGCTACGAGTAGAATGCACTACTCTAACAGTGAGACAATTATAAAATTTTACATCCAGCTGGTACAGAGGTGCATATTAAATTAAAAATAGCAAGCACCTGAAATTATACCTTTAAGAAAGGTTTAACTTTTTACTACTTCTACTGTACTTACATCCCCTCAATTTCACCACCCCCTTAAACAAAGATCAAGCATAGCTGGTAGGATATATATTCTCATTCAAAAGTTGACTTCCACATGAAAAATAATACCTACCCAGTAAGCGGTTGTTAACAAAGACACTTCGAGCTGCGCCTCGAACTACCAAACAAAATAGGCCTACCTAAAGCTAGACTCTTTAAACCTACAAAGATTGATCAATATCTCTGGATATCTCACAAGGGATACCGTTAATCGAATCTACAAAAGATGCAATGTGTCGTCTGGTAGACTTAAAGCAGCCAAGCCAAATAAAAGGTCAATAGGTATGAGTTCGAAAAGCAGTTAATAAGCTATTCCTTCTACATTTAGAATAGATAATTTAGAGAGTGTAAAATTCACCTAGCCTCAATAACAGTACTCTGCAGGGCAACCTTCAAAACCTTAAGCCTCTTGTAATCCCCACTCATTAAAAGTACAAGAGATATCCTATTTCGCACATAGACATACTGCAGATTAGCCATTTTAAAGATGGCACGGAGTTAACGATCTAGATGAAAGAATCGCTGAGCTCGATCAAAATTATCGCTGTTTTTTTAATTCTCACAGCGAGCCTCTACCCTATCGGATACTGGCTAATTTTTCACATGGAAAGCGCAGTACCCTTAATGCTTTCTGTTGGGCTTGCCACGGTCACAACATGCTTGATATTCAAGAAGAGTCTGGGCTCCTTAGGATGGTCTTGGGGAAGCTGGAAATATCAGTGGTTAAGCTATTTGGTACCCTTGGGCTATGTAGCAGCTGCCTACCTTATTATGTGGATCTTAGGTTTCGGGGAGTGGTATAACTCAGAATACGTTACGGCACTAAGAGAGGGGTATAAAGTAGATGCCTGGAGTGATACCAGTGTAATCATCTTTAGATTCTTAATTACTGCAAGTATCAGCTTTATATTGATACTGCCTGGAGTTTTAGGAGAGGAGATTGGATGGCGTGGATTGCTTGTACCTGAGCTCTCAAAGCTTATGTCCTTCTCAGGGATCGCATTAACCTCTGGGTTTACATGGGCCGCCTGGCATTGGCCCATGATGGTAGCAGGTGTCTACGGGAATGAAACAGCCCCTCTCAGCTATCAGTTGTTTTTCTTTACGCTAGGCTTAATGTCAATGTCAGTAATCATGACTTACGTAAGATTAAAGACTAACAGTGTTTGGCCTGCCGTTATTTTCCACATGAGCCTCAATGCATTTATTCAAAAATTCTTCAATCCATTGACCCTACAAAGCACAGATTCAGGTTGGTATCTCAATGAATTTGGTATGGTTTTACCTGTAGTTATTTTTTGTATCAGCATTTATTTCTGGAGAAAGGGCCAACAAGAGTTCGGCTCCGCTCAATCTGCAAGCGAACTGCTGTCTCCACAAAAATCTTGACGTAGCGCCATAGATGTGTGACAGAGGCTTGGATTAAGAACAATCATGAGTTTTGGGCAATTTTACCGCAGGCATATAGAAATACATTATGGATAATGAAGTAGATATTTTTGCTCCAGTTACTGATCTAGGAAAAAGAGATGCCCTTGAATGCTGGAGATGGCTAGTTGGCAAAAAGGCCTCCATGTGCCTTCTGACCTCCATGGGGGATTTATTCTTCAAAAGGAAGGAAGGCCTACTGAACAGGGAACGTGTCTATTTCCTAGATACTGGCACAGGAGAAATGGAACTTTCCGCTAAATCCTGGAATGCATTCCGAGAGATGATGGCAGCAATGAAAGATATTCCGGGCCACTGGTTTAAATACAGATTATTACTTGAGTTAGTGGAGCAACCATTAACTCAAGGTTGTTGCTATTCATCAATCCAACCACCGATAATGGGCGGGGAGTACATTACAGAAAATTATCAATCTGTATCTTGGGAAGTCCATCTAGATCTGTTAGGACAGATACATGAGCAACTCAGCGGCCTTCCCCCAGGAACACCAATAGCTGGTATAAGCTTAAAAATTGAAGAAGATTGAGAGGCCACCATTCAAAAGGGTTATCCCTGAATCCAGCATTTAAATCTATAATTTCATGTCAGGACTTGTCCTTATGATAAGCATTGAGTTTTTGATTACCTCTTTTATCGTTGTGCTGATACCTGGAACGGGAGTTCTATATACAGTTGCTGCGGGGCTATTTAAGGGTAAACGGGCAAGTATTTCTGCAGCGTTAGGTTGTACGCTAGGCATCATCCCCTCTATCCTTGCTTGCATCATGGGGCTGTCCGTAATCATTCATACCAGTGCATTAGCATTCCAGTTTGTAAAATATGCAGGAGTCGCATACTTATTGTACTTAGCTTGGTCAATGCTTAAATCTAGCAGCTCCCTGACTCTGGAGGAAAGTCAAAAGAAACAGAGCTTAACCTCAATTGCTTTCAAGGGGTTTATAATTAATATCTTGAACCCAAAGCTAACCATCTTCTTCCTGGCATTCTTACCCCAGTTTATTCCCTCTCAAATACAGAACCCCGTAGATAGTATGCTGATTCTTGGACTTGCCTTCATGGCTATAACCTTTCTGGTTTTCATTGTTTATGGCTTACTAGCAACAGTCATTCGAAATTATGTTATTCACTCAGAAAAAATTAGCATTATCATCCAAAGAGTCTTTGCGGGCAGCTTCGCAGCTTTAGGGCTCAAACTCGCCTTTACGAGCAGAGATTAACATGTCTTTAACTTGGGTTATTATTGGTTCATTTCTCCAGCTATCATTTTCCAGCCTTCTTTTTATGATGGCTGCACTTGCTGTAGGCGGCATTAATAATAAAAGAAACTTATCAAAGATCTCATCATTCATACTTGCGGCCTCCCCGTATTTCTTACCCTCAGTTAGCGCACTTGCTACCGGCATTGTTATATACCAATACAACCTCGGAGGGGGCGCCTCCCCTTATTAGTGGCACTTCATGTCTATTGCGGCGGCGGCTTTATCTATCATTTATATAAACTTACTATCGAAAAAATTGCGCAACATGAAAAAAATCAATACGAGCTTCGTCCGTGAGTAAATGCCTATTTTTTGATAACGACGGCACCTTAGTCGATAGCGAACATCTCTCCAGTATTGGCTTAGCTATGATGTTCGAAAATTACGGAGTAAAACTAGATGCTGATGAATTGGTCATAAAATTCAGAGGTTGGAAACTGGCAAGTATTCTATCCCTATTAGAAGAAGAGAATAATATCAAACTGAAAAGCAATTTTGTTGCAGCTTATCGCGATATAGTCACAAAAATCTTTACCAGAGAGTTAAAACCTGTTGAAGGTGTAGCAGACGCTCTTGAGGCACTTGATGGTGAGAAAGCGGTAGTATCTAGCGGCCCCCTGCAAAAAATCAAGCATGCATTAGATATATGCGGGCTATCTAAGTATTTCGGAAATAATTTATTCAGTTCATATGAAGTAGGCATATGGAAGCCTGATCCAGGCATATACCTACATGCTGCAAAAAGTATGGGCTACCATCCTGAGAACTGCTCCGCTATAGATGATGGGCCAGTGGGAGTTCAGGCCGGTATAGAAGCAGGCATGAAAACTTACTTTTTTAATCGTCTTAACGAGGAATCTAATACAGTTGGTGTAGTGTCCTTTCAAGCGATGAGAGAGTTACCAAAACTAATAGGTAACTAATCCTCCAAGAACACTATACCTTTAGTTTATTAACATCATTCAAGCTCATGCTACAACCGGTCATCATGGGCGGCAGAGAAAAGATGGTTCCCGACAAGCAATATCTATTTGGCTCTTTGCCCATGGGAGATACAATTTAGCCATTAACAGTAGTGCAAAATATAGACAGAAAACCTATCATTCCATGTCTAATAGGATGTCGGTTTCACACGATACCTTCAGCACTACCCCTTGTACCCATCCTCACAAAACCTATATCTGGCTACAGTAAGAATGTTCTCAAAGTTATTTAAAAAGAGTAAACCACGAGTCTATCTGGATAAAATGATTGTCGTCTCACAGAATGAATTTAGCAAGATTGGTGCTTGGGGGGCTTTTAAGGGCGGAGATTTAGAGGCGGGCATTCGTCATAGGCTGGTAGAAATTTTCTCCTTACCACATATATCGAGTCGAATAGAACCTAAATCCAATGATTTAGCATCTTAAAAGTAAGAGGGGGTGAGTTTGACACCGCATACTTTGGAGAATTTGGTGCAATGCCTGTATTCTGGCGGCCAAAGATTGAAGTCGCAGCTAGACTCTATTACGCCGACTCCAATAAAACACACTCCTCTTATAGGGCTCGAGAGAAAATGCCATGGAGAGAATATTTTTCAGGAGTATTCAGCCTAAGAGGGATGCTCAAATATAGGCCTGTTTTTGGAGCAAAAGAGCTAGAACCTATTCTCTATAGAGCATGTGAAAAACTGCTTGCCAGTATGGTGAAGTCAGTATGAAATACCGTAAATTTAGGCAATCCGCTACTACTTACGGACTTATTTTTTCCTGCGATAGAGATATCACAGCCCTAAGATAGGATATTAAAGTAACCAGGACTTTTGAGAGCTATCGAGAGGGTGATTTTTAAGTATAGCCAGATTTGCAGATAAGCTATTAGACTGAAAGGGCTTATCAAACCCATACCCTTTCAAATTTGATAATAATATAAAAAACACACTTGGACTGGCCTTGAAGTAACAATCAGGCACGACTTGTGATGGGTGCTGCTCTAAATCGTATACTTAACAATAACCTTAACTTTCTGGTGATTGTAATGCTCAAAATCAAAGAAGCCGCCGCTTTTATTCTAGTCGCCTCCCTAATGGGATGCTCCTCAGATACTCCAGAGGACCCCAAACCCACCACACCGGTCGGTTCAGACAAGGATGCACACGGGTGTATAAACTCAGCCGGCTACCTTTGGTGTAGTAAAACTAAAGAATGCGAACGACCATGGGAACTTGCAGAGAAGGCTGGCTTTGCTAACACTCCCAGCAATTTTGATGAGTATTGCGGTAATAAATAGGGTCTCTGCCTAGCAGCCTCCTCCATCTATAGGAGAAAGCAGTGACAGCTAAGGTCTTTGATACTCAAGATTAAAGAACAAAAGCTTCAGAAATAAAAAAGCCCGGCATAAGCCGGGCTTTTAGAAGATGGCGGTGAGGGAGGGATTCGAACCCTCGATGCCTTTCGACATACACACTTTCCAGGCGTGCTCCTTCGACCACTCGGACACCTCACCAAATTGTCGCCCTCTGCAAGGGCATTCCGCTCATTATGCGGCCTCCCACGTCACCAAGATCCTTAACAAAATCAATAAGATAGATGCAAGATCGTTAAGAGAGCGCGAACTTTACCTCAATATTAAGAGAAATTCCAGTTGAACTTCAGATGTTTGCGGTCATATTTTATCTAAGGGTGACATACCAAGGTTCAGGTTTACATTTAATGCGACCGTTATGAGTTTGCTTAGCAAACATGACCAAAATTTAGGCGTTACTAGGGAACCAAAGAAGAGTAAATAGCTGTAGCAGAAGTCACAAAGAGCCTCGTCATTTCAATAAACACTAAATGCGGGGGTATCAACAAACACCCTGCACCCTCTCTTGCCAATCTCCCTCCTGTTTAGCAATACTATTACTTCTAGTGTATTATCTAGCCTCATTGTTTCACGTCCTGGTAAACCTTCATAGCGCCTAACTTAAAATCTGAAGAGAAATAGCTGGTAAAGCTAACTTTAGTAAAACCGTCAGCACCTACCTCCAATCAATAAGTATTCAATATGTATTTCTTAGCAAAAGCTGAAATCACGTGGACACTTCATATATTCATTCCCACATAATGTCATCGACAAATACCAACCATGCTACTAACTGTCATTCAATTTGATTAAACCTAATAGGATCCTTCAATTCAATTAAGTCATAGAACTCATCTTGTGATCGGCTAAAAGCTGCAACCTCCTTATAAGCTAGAAATAAAAACGCAACTACCGTCACTTCCTCTCCATTAAATTGAAAAACATCTGAACAGTTATCAAAAAATTCAAAAAATCTCAACCGACTGAAAAATAACCCTCTAATCCCATGCTCATTGAGCAACTCACTCTCCAGTTCAAGCATATCCCCCCAATTAGTGGTACTATCATCAGGGAGGTTAGATAAGTAATCTATCAAATAAGATATCGTTTCAGTTGGCCCATCGGTAACCGTTACAAAAATTTTATTCTTTTTAGGAATTAATCCAGACACTAAATATAAGCCTGTAGGCGACAACCCAACCCTTAGCGCATAGGCCTCTCCCCTTAATAAAAATTTATCAATAGCGTCGGGATCCACAGTGGGACTTTGTTCAAAATAGCTTATTAATCTATCTTCAAAAATCATTAAAAAATCCTCAGGATATTATCTTTTTTCACTAAACTTCTGAATTTTTATTCTTTCAGCTGAACTCATTTAGTTTTTTCCGCCCCCACTTTGGTTGCAGGACCCGGCCAACCCAACGCAATTATCGGCACAATTTTAACATTTATCAGTGCTTTTAGGCAGTACTGACGGAATCAGATAACAGAAAAACCCGCTGTTACAGATAGCCCTCACTATTACCGGCCTCAATTACAAGGTATACAGAGAAGGTAATAATGGATGGAACCACGCATATTACGCCCCCCCCAATTAGTTTTCAAAAATATCAAAAAAAAGCTCAAGAATAAGCCATCATAGCAACAGTTCAGTCAAGCACTATTTTAATGCCAAACTAAACACCATAAAAGTAAGAAGAATAGACCTTCCCAGGGCCACCACAATCCCAGCCAATCAGATATAAAAGTCTTAGCTGCCTATACTTGAAAAGCGGCTGATACCTTAACAGTTCTGTTCACATCCAATAATTACATTTAACACCTATAATATGAGCAAAGTAGAAGCTAAAACAAAAAGAATAAATAAAAACCCACAAGGAGCACTCTACACAACCCTAACCACCAACAAATAGCACTTAGACAGACACTACAAAAAAAATACGCACCCAAGAACTAGTGAAAAATATTCCTCAAGTATCTTTAAAATTATTCTCCCTCTTTTTCCTAGCCCACTGTTTATTTCCTCAGATACTAGGTGAAAAATTCAGTAAGCATGTACAAATTCATCACCTAAAGCCAACTGTGGCCATATACAGAAATCTCCCCCCCTAAAAAGCACTGCGGTCCTAATCGATTCTTACCTTTAGAAATCCACCCCGTACTTTTTCACTATCATCATAAACTGCAGAATATAAAAAATCTGGACTAACTCACGAGATAGCATCCTTTCATCAACAACTTGTAACGCACTTAGTTTGCACTTGAAAGTGTTTCCACCTATCTACCTACAACATGAGAATTAAATTATAGGTAATCGAAAAACATACAAGGGAGTCGGTCAAAACTTAAAATACAATCTCACCAACCAAGACACTTCATCGCACAATACTCTTACATGACCGCGATTATCTCGAAGGCTTCAAACACAGCAGTATTTATCGAACAGCTAATAAGGACTACCCTGAACAACACCCCATCGGCTCCGGGGCTGCCTACATAGATGACCGGAAAAGTAGACTTTTAGTATTAGAAAGGGCCGAATGATGCAGCTCACGCTTAGTGTCGACTCGAAAGCTCGGCAGCTTTACCCCGCAAGATCACCTGCCAAAAAAACGGGACTGAAGGGGCTGGAAACCCTGGAAACAAAAAAGCCCGGCATAAGCCGGGCTTTTAGAAGATGGCGGTGAGGGAGGGATTCGAACCCTCGATGCCTTGCGACATACACACTTTCCAGGCGTGCTCCTTCGACCACTCGGACACCTCACCAAATTGTCACCCTTCGCGAGGGCTCTCCGCGTTGTAGCGGTCTCTCTCTTCAGCGAAATCTTCAAGGAAATCAGGAAGATAGCTGCTGTGTCGTCGAGAGAGCGCGCACTTTACCCAAATGTTCCTTGTTGTGCAAGCACTAATGCGAAAAAAGTCTCTCTGGCTGTTAAAACGGGGCATCATGAGGGAGCTCAGGCTATCCGCACAAGTCACCACGACTATTTGCCCCTTCAAATGAGCCCCTCAGCTATCGCAGGTTTGGTGACTAGACTCTGTGAGTCGATTGATCCAGGCTCTATATTAGTCCGACCAGCATTAGTTTTCCGGCCTGCTCTGCCCCTTCAGTTCTCCAATATAAGGGCTGTACAACTTATGTAACCCCTTGACTCAAAGGTGAATATAAGCCCGGCTTTATCTGAGGCCGATACCCAACCCCTTAAAGCAGCTATAAGAAAAATTGCCTTTTGCTGCCCCCCCCCTTTTCCCTTCACCTGGTACAAGTCGCCCGGATTCCTGAGCTCAGATTGATCTAGGTTAATAATGTCGGAAAAGCACCCTGTCATAATCCTTGGCCTGCTGTAGAGTCAGTGGTCGCTATCTATATAAACCTTGATACACAAAGCCCTAAGGTACCCTCCCTGCCTAAACTGCAAATCTGCCATGAAAATTGGGAGGTTCTGAGGCTAGAGGTGCGGTAATATCACCGGCGACAACAACGAGAAAAATATCACTTGCATGCACAGTTTTTTCGCATTCTGTTCCTCGGAAGAGTAAACTGCGCTGCTGGAGTCACGGCGTGGCTATACGGTGGATGGGGAAATCGGAGCCACCCTATCGCCAACGCGCAAGGTGTTCACTTTCTGCTCAAACGGACAAAGAACAACACAAATGCAGGACCAGCTTGAGGAGAGCACGGGGCGGAATGTTAACCCTCGCTACTCCACCTATTTTCGCACCCTGATTTTATTTGCCGCTGCCGGTACCCTGGCAAACGCGGTGAATTGGGATGCGCCATGGCAATCAGACAAGCTGGTTATTACCGGATCTGCTCTTTTCATCATTGCTTATACCGCTCTCGCCCAATTTATCCTCTACAAAACTGGCGATAAAAAAGCACTGAAAACCCGCCGCTGCCTTTCTTTCCTGGATACAGTACTGATCGGCATCACCATATCCTTGGCAGACTTCAGCATGCTGCCCTCGCTGCTGCTGGTTACCATGGTCCAGCTGAATGCCCTCACTGGGGGCGGCGGCGGTCGCGCTTGGTTTGAGCACAATACCGGCTTATTGGTTGGGGTCGTTATCGGGTACCTGATGCACGAACCATCCCTACTGGTGAGCGCTGACCTCACTATCAGCACCGTAAGCCTGATCTGTATTCTGGCCTATTTATGCGCCTATGCATTCTTTACCCACCGCCAGATTGGCCAGCTTAAGGAAGCCAATCACTCCCTGATGGTTGAGCAGCGCGTTAGCAAGGTTCGCTCCTACAAACTTTCCAAGTACTTGCCACAAAAGCTGTGGCGCTCTGTCACTACTGGGGATGAAGAAGCTCTGGTGACCCAGAGAAAGCTCCTCACCGTTTTCTTTTCTGACATCAAAGACTTCAGCCAGCTCACCGAGGAATTAGAGGCAGAGACCTTTACCCAGCTGCTCAATAATTACCTCTCTGAAATGGCACGCATCGCTGGGCAATACGGCGGCACTATCGATAAGTTTATCGGCGATGCGGTAATGGTTGTTTTTGGGGACGATGAGAGTAAAGGACCAAAGTCAGACGCTCTGCGCTGCGTAGCTATGGCCCTGGCGATGCGTAAACGCGTACGTGAAATGAAGCAGGAATGGTACAACAAAGGTATCTCGCGCCCCCTGCAGGTTCGTATGGGTATTAATACCGGCTACTGTACTGTCGGCATTTTTGGTACTGCCAACTACCAGTCTTACACGGTGATGGGTACCCACGTTAACCTCGCCTCTCGATTGGAAGGCGCCGCCCAGCCGGGAGAAATCCTGATTAGCCACGAGACCTGGGCCATGATCAAACACACAGTAATGTGCCGGGACAAAGGGCACATCACCGTAAAAGGTATTAGTACCCCGGTGAAGGTTTACCAGGTTACTGATCTGCGTAAGAACCTGGGTGGCCAGCAGAGTTACTTGGAGGAGCATGCCCCCGGATTCTCAATGCATTTAGACCTGGATAAAATCCGAAATTACGATAAAGAAAAGGTTTTACAGTCCCTGCAAAAAGCAGCATCCAACCTGAAGAGCAAAGTTATTATCTAATTTTATAAAAGGTGCGTAAGCGTAAAACGCTACATAGTTGTATGCATACGCACCGCCAGGTTCCCCATAATCCAGACTGTACCTAACACAATAATCAAAAGAATTAAGCTAGAGAAAAGGATTAACGCCAGGTTATCCCTCCGGTCCCGTTGGGTCGTTACGTTCAAGAAATATTTTAATTGCACTACCAGTTGCGCAACCCCCAGTAACGCAACGAGAATCAAGACACTTTTATTCTCCCTTCCGATCGTCAGCACTGCGGCAAAAGCCGCCAGAGTGAGCACAATAGACAGGATATAACCTGTGATATACAGCCGCAGGTGTTGTGCAAAAGTCGGTTCTTTAGCCATAGACCCAGCCACCGAAATAAACCACGGAAAAAATTCCGATCCAAATCAAATCGAGGAAATGCCAGAACAATGCCAGGCGCAGAAAGCGCAGCTTTACGACATCCCCCAATCCCATAGTGAAAACCTGAACGATCAAAACGATCATCCATAGACAGCCGAAAGTGACATGGAGACCGTGCAAGGGCACTAAACCAAAAAAGGCTGACAGGTAACCACTGCGCTGTGGCACCCCTCCCTTCTCGGCCATCCCGGCAAAGTCGTAAAGTTCCAACGCCAGGAAACCCATGCCCAGCAACAGGGTTATCACCACCCAAAATAGAAAGGCAGAGCGACTGCGTTCATGCTTAACAATAACTGTCGCAATACCCGCAGTGAGGCTGCTGGTTAGAAGAAGCATCGTTTGGGCGAACAAGCTGCCGAAATCAAAAAGCTCTTTCGGGCCCGGCCCTCCGGCGGTAGCGCCCACCATGGTGATATAAATCGCAAATACCACCCCAAAGAAAATCAGGTCGCTCATCATGAAGACCCAGAAGCCAAAGATCACCATATCGGGATCTCTGTGGATGGCTTCGTGGGGATTGATGCTGCCCGGGCTTTTCGGTGAAGAGACGGGATTCATTTAGATCTCCAGCTTCGCAAGGCCGACATTTCGCGGGGAATCTTCCAGGTCCCGGCTCACCGCCTCGCTCTTCTCGACCAAGGCCAACCAAGCTTCCGTATCCTTCTCTAACTGACTGGCAGGAATAATATATTCCGTTTCTTTGCGGAAGGTGGCGGCGATAACTGCAACCAAAATGGTTAATGCGGAGATCAGTGCAAGCCACCAGATGTACCAAACCAGGGCAAACATCAAAATTCCACTGACAACGCACAAAATAAATCCGAGAGGATTATTTTTAGGGAGCTCTATGTCTCGATAGACTTTAGGCCGCTTATAGGCTTCACCGTGCTCCTTAGCCTCAGTAAATGCATCCCGATCAGTAACCTTGGGTATTTCAACAAAGTTATAAGCCGGTACTGGAGCGGGAGAGTTCCACTCCAGGGAGCGTCCATCCCAAGGATCACCCACAGGAACCTGGGTTTTCTTTCGGTCCCTGATACTTACGATAAATTGAATAACCAGCGAAATTAAGGCCGCCAGAACAATCATTGCGCCGATAAAAGCAACGATCATGTAAGGCTTGAATGTGAGATCGGCATAGCTGAATGATCGTCTTGGCATCCCCAATAAGCCGGCGCCGTAGAGTGGGAAAAATGTCACCATAAATCCTGCAAACCAGAGATAGGCTGAACGTTTGCCCCACTTATCATTAAGGCGGAAACCAAATGCTTTGGGGAACCAGTAGTTGTACCCTGCCAAAATTCCAAACAGCACGCCGGGAATCAGAACATTGTGGAAATGCGCCACCAGGAACAGTGTATTGTGCACTTGGAAATCAACCGTAGGGTTAGCCAGGATAACCCCGGAGAGGCCACCAATCACGAACAGGATTAAAAAGCCGATGGCATAAACCATTGGAGTGGTAAAACGTATTCGACCGCGATACATGGTCGCCATCCAGTCGTAAACTTTCACCCCGGTCGGCACCGCGATCAGCATAGTCGCTATACCAAAGGCAATATTGATCGTCGGACTCTGCCCCATGGTAAAAAAGTGATGTAACCACACAGTAAACGACAGAATCGCAATACACATGGTGGCAATCACCAGGGATTTATAGCCGTACAGGGTTTTGGCCGAATAGGTGGAAAAGACCTCGGAAAAAATCCCATAGGCTGGCAGCACCAATAGATAGACCTCAGGGTGGCCAAAGAGCCAAAACAAATTGGCATAGTTCATCATATTTCCACCGAGGTCATTGGTGAAGAAGTGGAAATCCAGGTAGCGATCCAAGCCCAACATCAGTGCGGCAACGCTGAGAGGCGGCATTGCGAAAATCATTAGAATGGAGGCGCAGAGTACGGTCCAACAAAACAGTGGCATACGGAATAAGTGCATTCCTGGACCACGGCATTTATACACGGTGACGGTGAAATTAATCCCCGTTAATGTGGTCCCCGCCCCAGAAAATACGATCGCCCATATCCAGTAGTCAGGCCCAACCCCAGGGCTAAAATCCGCCCCCGTATAAGGCGGATAAGCCGACCAACCCCCAGTAGAAAACTGCCCCACCACCAGAGAGACCATCAACAAAATACCGGAAGAAACTGTCACCGCCAGGCTGATTTGATTAAGTACCGGGAAGGCCACATCACGGGCACCAATTTGCAGCGGCATAGCGAAATTAATAAGGCCCACCAAAAACGGAACTGCCACAAAAAACACCATTATGGTGCCGTGTGTACTGAACAACTGGGCAAAGTGATCTGCATAGAGGAAGCCTTCCGGTGCGGCGGCTTGCTGGGCACGCATTACCATCCCCTCCAGCAACCCTCGAACCAACATCACGATCGCAAAAGCGATATACATAATGCCGATTCTTTTGTGATCAGTGCTGGTCAACCAATCCCGCCAGAGTGTTCCCCAGACTTTAAACCAGGTCAATAAAAACAGGATTCCCACTGTTGCCAGTATTACTATCGAGCCCGCCACACTGGCAACGGCCTCACTGACTGAGGGCCGCTCAAGAAACCCGCTAAATACCAGAGAATCCCAATTGAGCTTACCCAGCCAACCGTAATCCAAATTGTTCATGGCTGCGCTCCCTCGGCATCATCCTCGCCTCGGCCGAATTTTCGGGTGCCGGGCTGCTCTTCTATGCTCAGCGGTTTACCGGAGTGATAACGCATTACTATTTCATGAAAAAGGTCTGTGCCCGGCAAGTTAAAATACAGTGTATTTTCTGGCATCTTGCTATTTCCCAAGACTTTGTATGCTTGTTTTTTGGTATTTCGCTGTGCCAGGCGGTTATAATTTTCAGCGTTTAGGACAACCCCTCCAGCTCGCACACCTTGGACCCAAGTCTCGAAGGATTCATCATTCACCACTCGGACGACAAATTTTTGATCAGCAAAACCATCGCCGGTATATTGGGTGTTCTCTCCCTCCGTCTCTCCCGTCTTGGATGCAATAAAATTAAGCTTTGTGGTCATTCCCGGCATCACATAAATCTGCCCTGCCAGTGCAGAAATAAAAAACGACTGCATTACAGTATCACTGGTCAATATCATTGAGACTGGAGTGTGTACGGGCACAACCAATTCACCGACTGTTGCAATATCCAGCTCCGGATAGATAAACAACCATTTCCAGTCGAGCCCCACTACCTGCACTTTTACCGGGGGAACAACACCCTGGATTTCCTTGTAGGGATCGAGCCGTGCCGTTGCACGCCAGAGCATCACTGACAACACAATAATGACCAGAAATGGCACACCCCACATAATCACTTCCAGCGGGCCATAAGTTTCCCATTTTGGCGCGTAAAATCCTCGACCTTTTTTCCTCCGGTATTTGAACAGGATCACTGGGACCAAAATAAATACCGGGAGAACGGCGACCATGGTAAGTGCTATTGCCCAAAAGAAGTGTACTTTCTGCTCTTCCGCCACTGGACCCAGTGGCATCAGAAAGGTTTCAGAAGCAATGGCTGAATAAGGGATTAATATGACTGAGAGAAAAACTGGCAGGAAAAATAGTGTTCGCAGAGTGTGCATATCAACACACCGCCACCATCTTAAATACGCTCGCAAAAAAACCACAGGGGCTTTTAGATTCCAATCCATGGTAAAGCCTACCGCCAAAAGTAGTTAGCCGGCATCTATTCCTGCTAACGCTTTGAATTCCCTTTCGAACCATTGAACGCGCACTCTTTGATAGGCCCATCAACGGTTTGTCTCACCAGAATAGCTGAATACAACAGCTCTATTGGCCTGGAGAAAGGTTCGATAAAAATCACGATAAATTAGCGGCTATAAAACGCCATTGCCAGACATAGTGCGAATCATCACCTCTACAAACTCGCGTAAATCTCTCTCATTGGGATGGCGCAGCTCCTCCCCTGAATACTTGTATAAAAAAGTATCCGACTGAACCGACCAATAAACTTCGTCACTGGGCGCCGAATATAAACGTGTCTCCACAACAGCAACCTGGGAGTTGCGGATATTCGGGTTGATCCGTTTTAATGCCAACAATTGGGTAACCAATAAAGTGTCAAATCCCCTCTCCCGGAGCAAGGGTGCAATCTCCCCCATTGAGGGAACACCAGTTATTGCCCCCAGAGCACTCCAGGAATGCGCATCAATACCCGTATCCTGCAGTTGCATGACCCACTCCCTTTCTACCTGCCCACCGACTATCGGCCTCGGTACCAGGGTATATGCGAGTACCAGGGTTTTTCCTAAGCTTTGAATACCAATATATGGGGACTGCCATACCCGCGTAACCACGGTACTGGCTGAAGTCCATCCGAGTAGAAGAGAAATCAATGAAAGGCTGCATAGCAACCTAATAATTCGAGCTTGAAATACCTTCTCTCGTTTTACTCGCATATACCTGAACACCTCTTTTAAATACATTGCTGTTTTTAGAACGTCATTCGGGTCGTAAATTGTGTCCGCACCAGAGACCCCCTATCACCATTCTTGTCTTTGCGAGCGCCGTAGAGCACCTCGATTCCAGTCAGCCAACGGGGAAAGGGTAACCAAACAATATTGATACTGCGGTATTGGGTTGCTTTGTAGGAATCACCGGGTTGGAAGTCCAGATTATCCTGTCTCACCCTGCCATAGGTCGCTACGGTATACAGGCAAGGAGTCCACCAGTGCTGGTACCCCAGATACCAGGCTGTAGTGTTTAGTGCCTCTACGGAGTTATCAAAAAAATCATAAGCTGCATCTGGTGGCGCGTCATTAAGTAGACCGCTATATCCCGCACCGAGGGACAAAGAGTAATAAAGAACATCCTTGGAAAGTACGCCGGGCATATTGAAAGTGCCGCTTAAATTTAATCCCCAGCCGGTAGTTGATACGGCTGAATCCGGATCGCCACTCGCGCGCAAATCCCTTAATACCAAACCCGCTTGTACCTGGGACCTAGGCAAGTCCGACTCCAGCGCAAATACCGCATCGGGCCAGCGGGCAACCTCGGTTGCATCCTCGAATATTTGTGAGTCCGGCGCTTCAATAGCCACCTTAAAGTAATACTGTGGCCCGTACCTCTTAATCCATCGGACCATTGAATGGCGCAAGCCAAATGCCGAATTAGGCCCCTGGAAATCCAGGGTATTGGGGACCGCTTCCAAGTTCGCAAATGTTGACCACTGCTGCCCCACAAGAATACTGCCCCCCCATAGCGCATTGCTCACTTCTCCATAAGCTTTGCGCATACGGGGATTGGGAGTGGTAACACTGGAGTCCTGCAGGAAGTCCATCGAAATCAGGGTTTTAAATTCACGTCCCTCCCAGTGCTGCAGGGTCTCAAATACCAACCTGGAGGTTTGCACGGTAAATTCTGTCTGCCCGTCTGCTCCCTCTGCAGCCGTTTTGTCGAAAGTCACAATATCGGCAGGTACAAATTGTGCGGGGCTGATGATCGCGTCGGTATCATAATTGACATCCAAGTCCGCAAAGCCACTGATCTTCGCTTTCATCGTATTTCCCAACAAAGGAATGGAGCCAGGCCACTCCGTTGTCGCATTGGCAATCACATCTTCGATATCACTGGGGTCAGGTACCGCCTGATCAGACTGGGCCCGCGGCGGAGGCAGCGAACCAGGTGGAACTTCCTGGCGTATTTCCTCAATCTGTCGCTGTAAATCATTCATGTCCTCCTTGCTCACCGGTGCTTCAACGGGCTGTACAGGAGTTACTTCCAGAGACGGTCGGGATGGTGGTGCCCGTTGCATTTGCTCAATTTGCCGACGCAGGACTTCGAGGTCTGCCTGTTGTTTCTGAATCTGAGCCTGCTGCTCTTCCAGCTGCTGTTGCTGGGCCTCAATCACCCGTATCAGATCATCAGCTTTAACATAAACTTCTGCAGTGGAGGATTGGGAAAAAAGAAGTGGGGCAAAACCGATTACTACGGCAGGAATTACTGGGGACTGGGTATTAATCTCCATCTGTCAGCCTCAACTCCACCTCCTGTGGGGCGGCCAACACAACTACACTGTCGGTTTCCCCGGCCTATCTGGAAAGCGTAGCTTAAGAGTCCGCAGCGCCAACCCAGGCCGGCACCAAGCAAAGATTGAAATTGAAGGACCGTACCACCGGGGACTCCGGTGGCACTTAAGAAAGGAAATTACTGACGGGCAAAACGCGAAGGCATACGTTTCTCAATGCGAGTCGATCTCAGCGGATTAATATCCAAGCCGCCACGGCGGGTATAGCGGGCACATACAGTTAACTCGGTAAATTCCGCCAGCTGTTGCAAGTCGCAAAAGATACGCTCGACACAGTGCTCGTGAAAATCCTGGTGTTCGCGGAAGGAGACAATATAAGCCAACAGTGCCTCTCGCTTTAGTGCCGGTCCTTTATAGTCCACAACCACTGTCGCCCAATCTGGTTGTCCCGTTACCGGACAATTACTGCGCAGCAAGTGGCTATAAAGAACCTCACTCACATCTTCCTCACCGCCTTCGAGGGCGAGGAGTGCGGGGTCCGGTTCGTAATTATTCACTTCTATATCGAGATGATCCAGACAGTAGCCCTCTGGCTTCTCAACTGCCAGCGCTGCATCTTCCACATCCATCAGGGTAACGCCGACATTTGCCCCCGCCGCTGCAGAGAGATCCCGCACCAGGGCATCCTGTACCAATCTCCAGGATTCAAACTTGCTCTGGTTGAAAGAGTTTAAATACAACTTGAAGGATTTTGACTCCACCATGCAGGGGCTTTCCGCAGGAAAACTAAAACGAGCCACCGCCACCTGTGGTTTGCCCCTGGGGTTCAGCCAGGAAAGCTCAAAACCCCACCATTCGTCCTCTCCAAAGAAAGGCATTGCGCCGGCAGAAAGCCCCAACTGGGCTCGGGATACTGAGCGCTGAATTGGATGGAGCAACTCGGGGTTGTAAGTGGATTCGTAGGTGGTCTCCTGCCCCAGGGGGAGGTTTTGCCAGTCTTCTCTTGTCATAAATTTCTCAATGTCTCAGTCGCTTACCGTGGCTCATCAGATAAATGGCCCAGGATGCCAAAAGCGTAATAAATACCAGGACGCCAAAAAATGCCCCGGCAACATTAATATCGGAAACACCCAAAATGCCGTAACGGAAGGAGTTCACCATATAAAGAATGGGGTTCAATTTCGACAACCCCTGCCAAAAAGGCGACAGCAGGTCGATAGAGTAAAACACGCCTCCCAGGTATGTGAGGGGAGTTAATACAAAGGTCGGAATAATAGAGATAGCATCAAAACTATTGGCAAAAATAGCATTGATAAACCCAGCCAGGGAAAACAGCACCGCCGTCAAAAATACAATCGCTACCGTGACAAAGATGTGCTCTACCGTCAGTGAGGTAAAAAACATCGCTACGAGAGTCACTATCAACCCCACCATTAATCCCCGTGACACGCCACCGAGTACATAGCCCGCCATAATCACCCAATTCGGCGTTGGCGAGACCAGAAGCTCCTCCACACTGCGCTGAAATTTAGCGCTGTAAAAAGACGAAACTACGTTGGCGTAGGAGTTGGTAATCACCGACATCATGATCAAACCCGGCACAACAAACTCGATATACGGATAGCCCCCCATATCACCAATTCGCCGACCAATCAGGGAGCCAAAGATCACAAAGTACAGTGACATAGTGATTACCGGCGGCACCAGGGTCTGCGGCCATATACGCATAAAGCGCCGGACTTCCCGACGGTAAATAGTGCTGAATGATATCCAGATTAATCTGCCCTTCACTCTTCTAGCCCCGACATTTTTTCTTCCGACAACATGGACAGGAACAATTCCTCCAAGCGATTAGCGCGATTTCGCATACTGGTAACTGTGATGCCCTGCCGCTGCAATGACGCAAATACCTCGGTCAGAGATTGCCCCTTTTCAATAGTGACTTCCAGTGAGTGATTGTCCCGCAAACGCCCTTCATAACCGGACAAGTCCGGGCACTCAGTGAAAAATTCCGCGCAATCCAGGATAAAGGTTTCCCGGTTCAGGGTTTTCAGCAGTGACTTTATCGAAGTGTTCTCGACAATAGCGCCCTTGTCGATTATCGCTATATTGCGACAGAGGCTCTCGGCTTCCTCCAGGTAGTGGGTGGTGAGGATAATTGTGGTGCCCTGCTGGTTTATTTTTTCCAGGAAACTCCACATGGAACGCCGCAGCTCTATATCCACTCCGGCTGTGGGTTCATCCAGAATCAGCAACTTCGGTTCGTGAATCAGCGCGCGGGCAATCATCAATCTGCGCTTCATACCGCCGGAGAGCATGCGCGCCTGGGTAGCGCGTTTATCCCACAGACCCAACTGTTTCAGGTATTTCTCAGTGCGTTCTTCAGCCAGTTTGCGCGGCATACCATAAAAACCGCCCTGGGTAACGACAATGTCGAACACTTTCTCAAACTGGCTGAAGTTAAATTCTTGTGGCACAACACCTAACAGGCGCTTGGCCGCAGCAAAATCGACGTCGATATCCTCACCAAAAATCGACACTGAGCCACCGCTTTTGCGCACAAGGGAACAGATGATACCGATTGTGGTGGACTTCCCCGCCCCATTGGGACCCAGCAGCGCAAAGAAGTCTCCCGGCTGCACGTCAAAACTGATGCCTTTCAGGGCCTGGAAACCATTGTCGTAGGTTTTCTGTAAGTTATGGATCGATAGCGCAGCGCTCATCTTGCACTCCTATAGTGGGGAGCGTTATTCAACGCGCTTGCCCGAATAATTTCAACCTGAGGGGAGCTAGGGTTTTTCATACACGTCACTTGGTGGGATGAACCGGAACTTGCACAAGTCCCGGGCAAAAGTAACCGTGCAGAAGATAAGAATTACTATATCGGAAAAACAAAAAGCCGCTCGATTGAGCGGCTTTTTATTTTTGGAGCGGGAAACCGGGTTCGAACCGGCGACCTCAACCTTGGCAAGGTTGCGCTCTACCAACTGAGCTATTCCCGCAATTGATCCGGTAGCATTGCTACCGGGTCGTATTGGCATCCCCAAGGGGAGTCGAACCCCTGTTACCGCCGTGAAAGGGCGGTGTCCTAGGCCTCTAGACGATGGGGACAGAAACTTGCACTTCGATCTTGCGATCCGGTGCTGCCATGCTGTCCATGGCAATGCCACTGATTTCTCGGTGACGTGCTCTCCGAGTTGACTAGAGATCATCTCGCAAAGCAGAAAATTGGAGCGGGAAACCGGGTTCGAACCGGCGACCTCAACCTTGGCAAGGTTGCGCTCTACCAACTGAGCTATTCCCGCAATTGACCCGGTAGCATTGCTACCGGGTCGTATTGGCATCCCCAAGGGGAGTCGAACCCCTGTTACCGCCGTGAAAGGGCGGTGTCCTAGGCCTCTAGACGATGGGGACAGAAACTTGCACTTCGATCTTGCGATCCGGTGCTGCCATGCTGTCCATGGCAATGCCACTGATTTCTCGGTGACGTGCTCTCCGAGTTGACTAGAGATCATCTCGCAAAGCAGAAAATTGGAGCGGGAAACCGGGTTCGAACCGGCGACCTCAACCTTGGCAAGGTTGCGCTCTACCAACTGAGCTATTCCCGCAATTGATCCGGTAGCATTGCTACCGGGTCGTATTGGCATCCCCAAGGGGAGTCGAACCCCTGTTACCGCCGTGAAAGGGCGGTGTCCTAGGCCTCTAGACGATGGGGACAGAAACTTGCACTTCGATCTTGCGATCCGGTGCTGCCATGCTGTCCATGGCAATGCCACTGATTTCTCGGTGGCGTGCTTTCCGAGTTGACTAGAGATCATCTCGCAAAGCGGAAATTTGGAGCGGGAAACCGGGTTCGAACCGGCGACCTCAACCTTGGCAAGGTTGCGCTCTACCAACTGAGCTATTCCCGCGTGGCATCCCCAAGGGGAGTCGAACCCCTGTTACCGCCGTGAAAGGGCGGTGTCCTAGGCCTCTAGACGATGGGGACCCAGAAACCTTCTGTCGTTTCGCTCCACCTTTGAGTGTAGCCCTGCGTCAGAAGTGGGGCGCATTCTATGGATCACCGCTAAACCTGTCAACACTCTTTTTGATTTTTTTTCTTTTGTTGTCAGACACTTACAAAACCCAGCCATTTCTGGAGTGCATTCTAGTACCGCTCTGTGCCAGTTCCCTCGAGCACCAGCGCATGCAGGTGCAACTCTTCCAGAAATTGGCGGATACGCTTCGCATTGGTACCCAAGTCACTGACCCCGACTCGAGAGCTGGAACGCACATCGACTTTGGAGCCACCACCCACGTCAGCGCTGACCCGTACAACGATATCGTCCGTAAAACCGAGAATCGGTGTTTTCGCTACAGCCTCCAGGTGGCCCCGCTGAGGCTCATAGGAAACCACTTTCCAACCCAGGTCTTCGGCCACTTCAGCAGCGATCTCAGTGGTACGAGCTATCGGGAAGTCCACGTGCAACGGCATTATATCGGCATATATATCCGCCTCCCGCTGCAATTCGGCCACCTTCTCTCCACCGTATTCGGCACTGTTGTCGCCTTTCTGGCGCAACTTCAATACCTCTTGATACTGGGGGGGATTGCGGGTATCGGTACTGATGTCGTGAATTCTTGGCACATCGAAGTTGCCCTTGCCTACGGTTACCAGAGGTATTGCCACCGGCAGCAGTCCGAGCAACGCCGCCCACAGAGCATTGCTGCGCACCAACGGCTTGCTCTTGCTCACTCCCCAGACAAAAACAAACAGGCTCAGTAGCGCAATTGCCAAGGCTGCACCGCCAGAAAACACAAATATTTTGAAAACCACAGAGAAGTGCAGCAGCCCGTAACGCAAGGCGGCAGCCGCAAGGACGATCAGCAGTAACTGAATCCACTGCACCCGCAATAGCCAATTACTCCAGTGTGATTCCGTCACTCAGTGTCATCCTCCGTTTCATCACTGCCCTGGTCCAGCTTCACCGATAGAGAGTTCACACAGTAGCGAAGTCCCGTATCGGTGGGACCATCGTCGAACACATGACCGAGATGGGCATCGCACTTACTGCAGCGAATCTCTACACGCTGCATACCGTAGCTGCTGTCAGGCAGCTCCTTCACCGCACCTTCATAATGCTCTGCATCAAAGCTGGGCCAACCACACCCGCTCTCAAATTTTGACTGCGAGCCGAATAAAACCTCGCCGCAGCAACGACAACGATAGACGCCATCGTCAAAAACATCCCAATATTCGCCGCTAAACGGCGCCTCTGTCCCACCTTCCCGGCAGACCTCAAACTCCTCATCTGTAAGCTTATCCCGCCAGTAGTTCTCATCCATCTGTTTTGACATACTCTAGTGTTTCCGTAATCAATTGGGGTTTCCGGTCAGGCGTCACTTTGTGGCAATGCCTATGTGTATCGGTTCCCGGTTTCCCGCAGGAGTGGTACCTACCGCTGGTGGACATTACCCGGTTTTCGCGCACTGAACTCGCGGCCCTGGGCCGCTCCTGCTCTGCAATAGAGCTTCCAGGTCACCATGAAGGACATCAATAAATCAGAAAAACTGCACGGCGTCTGCTACGAAATTCGCGGCCCCGTGATGGAGCAGGCCCAGCGCATGGAAGAGGAAGGCCACCGCATCCTCAAGCTGAATATTGGCAACCCTGCCCCCTTCGGTTTTAACGCCCCCGACGAGATTATCCAAGACGTCATTCACAATCTCTCTGAGGCACAGGGCTACGTCGAGTCTAAAGGGCTCTTCGCTGCGCGTAAGGCCATTATGCAAGAGTGCCAGACCCTGGGTATCCCGGGCGTCGAGATTAACGATATTTACCTGGGCAACGGCGTCTCCGAACTGATCTCCATGAGCACCCAGGCCCTTCTCAACAATGGCGATGAAATGCTGTTGCCAATGCCCAACTACCCCCTGTGGATGGCCGCCACCAACCTCACCGGTGCCAAGCCAGTTCTCTATCGCTGCGACGAGGAGTCCGGATGGCTGCCTGATATTGAGGATATCAAAGCAAAAATCACTTCAAAAACCCGCGGCATAGTGGTTATCAATCCCAATAACCCTACTGGCGCCGTTTATCCCCGGGAACTACTGGAGGATATTGTCGAGGTTGCCCGCAGTCACAACCTGGTGATCTTCGCCGATGAGATTTATAGCAAGATTCTCTACGACGATGCGGAATTTACCCCGATGGCCAAACTGGCCCCGGACGTGCTCTGCCTGAGTTTTAACGGCCTGTCCAAGTCCTACCGCCTGGCCGGCTTCCGCTCTGGCTGGATGGTTATCAGCGGCACCAAACACAGGGCCAAAGGTTTTATTCAGGGGATGGAAATACTCGCCTCTATGCGCCTGTGCGGCAATGTACCCGCCATGTTCGCAGTACAAACCGCTCTCGGTGGCTACCAGAGTATTAACGATTTGGTCCTGCCCGGCGGGCGCCTGCGCCAACAGCGAGATATGGCCCACCGCATGCTCAATGACATTCCCGGTGTGAGCTGTGTCAAACCTAGCGGTGCTATCTACTTGTTTCCCAAGCTGCATCTGGATCATCATAAGATCGAAAATGACGAGCAGCTGGTGCTGGATTTCCTGCGCCAGGAAAAAATACTACTGGCTCAAGGCAGTGCCTTCCATTGGGATGCACCGGACCACTTGCGTATTGTCTTCCTGCCCCGTGCCGACGACTTATCGCATGCGATGGAACGCCTGGGCGACTTTTTGGAGCGATATTCCTGCTGATGCTGGACGATTTACATATTCACGATTTTTACCGGGATGCCGGCAGGGTACTGCTGGCAATGTTTAATCAATTCCCGGTACCGGCAACCGTTTACGTGGAAGATATTTCCGGCCCCGACTCACCGGATGAGTACGGGCTGCACTCCCCCCGCCATTTAGCCTGCCTGGGGTCCATGACCTGGCTAAAGCAGAGTGGCTATATCAGCTTTTCCCAGCTGGTGCGCCAGGAGGCGATGGAGGATGCGGTATTAACCCACAAGGGTTTCCTGCTAATGATTAATGCCGGAGCTGAGTCCGGGCAGAGCAACGCCCAGTTGCTCAACAGCGCTGTGCGCGAGGGATCATCAGGCCAGTTGCAGGCGCTGATGGAGCGCTTGATGCGGGAGTTTGCCGCGCTGTAAGGGGTTCCTTAATGCGCGGCATTGACAATCGCCATTACCGGGATTGGCGACGATATTTAACGTGCAACATTTTTAGGGCAGCATCCGGGTCCCGATCAGGGAAATCCGGGTTCTGCTCCAAGCGCGCTACAACTTCATAACCACTGTCAGATCCGAGGATTAACTCCCTAAACTGGGCTTCGCTGTGCCGTGGCGAGTTGATCACCATCAGCAGATCCGCCTCAGCGGCGAGACAAGCGGGCAGCTGCCTCAGCAACTTTTCATAATTCTGGCTGACATCGAAGCGACCTTTCTGTCGCGTCGGCGGATCGACAATGCCCAGGTCAAAGGGGCCGCGACGATCGAAGCGCTTGAATTGACGCAGCGCATCGAATTGCAGGAACTGAACCCCTTTGAGGGACAGCCCATTAACCTCGTGATTTTCCCGTCCGCGATTTAAAACACCGCGATTGACATCCACATTTACAATATCGATATCACCTGCCGCTCGCGCGACCGCAGAAAAGGCACAGGTGAAAGCGAAAAGATTGAGCATTTTTGCCGACGCCTGCCCAGCCCTTGCACGTACCTGCTCTTCAAGCCAGGCCCTGCCCGGCTCAATATCCAGGAAGAAACCCACATTTTGTCGATCAAACGTGAGGGGGAATTTAAGGTCTCCACGCTGCGCGACCGGGTCTGTTACCGGCTCGCCAAAGTGCCACTGCAAAGGAGCCCCAGGGAGATAGCGTCGCTGTGCAGCAACTCCTTGATAACCTCGCGCCTCAGCCATTTGCCAGAGCTTTTCACACAGCTCTACTTCACCTTCATATTCTTCAAAAAAAGTCACCAACAAAGCGGGGAAAAAGCTGTCAACGCAGACCTGCTCTAAGCCCTCATAGCTGCGACCCCGGCCGTGAAAAAAACGGCGGCTGTCGCCAACAATTTGCCCTAATTTATTTTCTACCTGCTCCAGCAGTAACTGCCAATCTGCACTCATCGCTTATTCAATATCCCCGTTACTCAGTGGATAAAGAATGGCATCCCGGTAGCCGGTAACCACTCGAATAAAACCACTCCACCGTTTATCAAGCTTGGGGTTACCGCTATCGATTAATAGCGGGCGCCCATGCAATTCTGTAATTTTTGTTTTAGTCGCAACCACGATTAAATTATCGCGCCCAACGCGCCGCAGTACATTGGCTGATAATTGTTGGTTACCCCGGCCAATTAAATGACCCTGGCCACCAATGGCGGTGAGAATGATTTTTACCGGCCCACTGTGATCGGCGATAGCCTGTTCAATTTGCGGCGCACTGACATCCAGCTGCAACAACTGGCCATTCAGTAATAAATCCACCCCCAACAGGGTTCCCTCACAGCCCAACTCGCTGAGGATTGCCAACGTAGTAGAGCCTGGGCCAACGACATACAGGGTTTGCGGGTCCAGGTCTTCGGTAATCTCTGCGGCGATATCTGCAACTGCCAGCTCTTCCACTTCGCGGCCGGCATTTTTTACCGCCTGTAAAAACTGACCTTCCTGGGGCACCAGCAATTCGCCGTAGTAACGCGTGGTTACCCGCCCACCGCGGAATGACTGCTCATCAATATCCCGCACTTCACGCTCAGCGAGGTCCACCAGCTGCCCCGCCATCAGACGGCGCAAAACCTCGCCACCCGCTTTAGGGGAAATCGCAAAACAGGCGGAGTGCATTTTCACTCCGGCGGGAATACCCAGTACCGGGAAATTATCTCCCAGGGCATTGACGATATTTCTCGCAGTGCCGTCACCGCCAATAAAAACAATGAGGTCTGCACCATTGTTGCGGATAGTGGCTGCTGCACGCTCTGTATCTTCCGGGGAGGATGGCGAGCACTCGGCCACGCCCACTTCACAGACAGAAAAACCGAGTTTACGCGCTGTACTGGCCCCCATATCGCCGGCAAAGCACAGGATTTCCAGCTCATCCTTATAGGGTTTTAGCTCCTCAAGGGCCAGCGCCGCACGCTGATTTGCCTGGGGTTCGATACCTGCGTCCAGCGCGCGTTGCACCGTTTCGGCACCATCGCTCCCCTTGAGACCTGCCGGGCCACCAATGCCAGCCCAGGGGTTAATAATTAAACCAAGCTTTTTTACTTGTTTACTTAACTGCACGCCAACCCCAACACTTCCAGTTGCCGCTTCTCTTCGTCACCCAAAGTCTGGGCTGAAGTTTTGTAGTGACTGAACTCCAGACGCTCGGGGTACTCTTTACGCAGCAAATCAAAAGCCTTCTCCATCGGCACATCACCTGCTGCCGCCGCGCGCAGGCGGCGATCATCCGCACGGGGGTTGTACATCTGCAACAGTAATTCTTCTGCTGAGTCTCCCGCGATCTCTTTAGATGTGACAGCCGGCTGACATTCCGCAGACATAGGTGCAATACCCAATTCCCGGCACAAGGCCTCGCGAATCATACGGGTGCCGGCCAGCTTCCCATCCAGACTGTAACCGGCAATATGCGGTGTCCCCAGGTCAACATGCTGCAATAATTCAGTATCAATATCCGGTTCGTTTTCCCATACGTCCAGTACGGAAGTAAAACGCTTACCCCGCTGGATTTCCCTCAGCAGTGCCCGGTTGTCTACCACCCCACCCCGGCCGGCGCTAATCAATACGCTGCCATCGCGGAGCTGACGCAACTGCTCTGCTCCAATCATATGGAAACTGGGGTAGGTGCCGCCCTTAACCAGCGGTGCGTGAAGGCAAACAATATCCTGGCTCAGCACCTTTGCCAGCTCACTCGCATCCGGGTTTTCCGGTAGCCAGGGATCGTAAACTGCGCAGGAAACCCCGAGGGCATGCAAGCGCTGTTGCAATAATCCGCCCACATTGCCGCAGCCCACTATGCCGAAGCTGCGCCCATGCCAGTCAATTTCCAGTGCCGCCAGGGTGCAGAAAACATACTCCACCACGGAGTTGGCATTGCAGCCAGGCGCGGCGCTCCAGAAGATCTCATTGCGTTCCAACCACTGGGTATCCAGGTGATCAGTGCCTATGGTGCAGCTGCCAACAAAGCGCACCCGGGTCCCCTCCAGCAGGCTTTGATCAACCTGGGTGACCGAGCGCACCAACAAAATATCCGCATCAATTAATTGTTCTCGGCTCAAGGTGCGGCCGTGGTAGCGCTCCAGCGTTCCCAGATCACCGAAATACTCCTCCAACGCAGGAATATTCTCATCGGCGACAATTTTTAATCCCGCACTCTGTGCAGCGCTATCCGTCATGTAAGTTCTCCATCAACACCCGCTAAGGTGCGTTCAATCTTCTTGCTGAGGCCACCGATACCAAATTTCTCCGCCAGGGCACGGGCCAGATAGACATCTACCGGCTGCGGGCGCAAATCTGCCAGTTTTATATCCAGAGGAACCCGCTCCTCAAGACTGGTCAGGCGCTTGGCTAGGTGCAGCTGCTCTTCGTATTCCTCTATCCGGGCCACCAATCCCTTGGCTCCGCGAATGGGTATTGTGGCAAGGGTATCGAGCTGCTCCAGCAACATTTCTATAGTGTCGAATGCCTCTAACAGGCGTGCCGCAGTCTTTGGGCCAACCCCGGGTATCCCGGGAATATCATCGCTGGTGTCTCCCACCAGGGCCAGATAGTCGGGAATCTGCTCCGGGCGCACACCGAACTTTTCCCGTACGCCCTCGCCATCCAGGTGCCGGTCGTTGGCAAAATCCCACAGGGATACAGCGCCCCGAGCCAGCAGCTGCCCCAGATCCTTGTCCCGGCTCACGACCACTGGGTTATGCCGGTGCAGCTTCCGGGTTAACGTGGCCAGTATGTCATCGGCCTCGTAGCGCTCACTGGAAAAGCTGGCAATACCCAGTACCTCAGCCATTTCCCGGCACGCAGCCAGCTGGAAAGCCAGGGCTTCATCGGGCAATGCGCGACTGCACTTATAGTCCGGGTAAATCTCATTGCGAAAACAGCTTCCCAAAGATTCGTCGAAGGCGCAGGCAATATAGCCCGGTTGTCGCGCCAACATATCCAACAGGAAGTTAGTAAAGCCGTAAACGGCTTCAGTGGAGTAGCCACTGCGACTTTCCCAGTTGGGCGGCAGTGCAAAGTAGTAGCGAAAAATATATACCGATGCGTCTATGAGATAACTATTCAAGAGAGATCCGCCAATTGGCAGCTGCCCCGGTCAAAAGGATTGGGACAACCGAATTCCTTCATCAGGGCTTCGGCGAATGCACAGGCCCGAGGGTTGGGCCGGGTATCACAATAGTCCAGAACTTGCTGCCAGATGGCCTTTTTAAACGGGTCGCTGGCGCCCAATCCATTCTCCAGATTGTCGGCGCTCACGCGGAACTTGAGTCCGCAAGCCCGTGCAAAGATCCACTCAAGGGCCTGTGGCTTGACCTCTACCTGCTCAAACTCAGCCTGCTGGTCGGCACTGCGACCATCCGGCGCATACCAGTAACCGTAATCCGGCAACTGCCGCCGGGCCTCTCCGGCGACACACCAGTGCGCCACTTCATGCAAAGCGCTGGCGGCATAGTCCAGGGTGAACTCTACCTGGTGGTAGGTTTGACCCTCCCCCCTGGGCCGGTAATAGGGCTCGCAAAAGCCCCCGCGAAGTCGGGTATTGAGCCCATTTGGGTCTGAAAAACAGTGATCGAAGACTCTGACAATACGATCAGCCATTGGCAGTTTCGTAGGAACAGAAGCCATTTCTGCGGTTGCAACAGGCAAGGCGTTCTCCGGGATACCTCAAAGGCGGGGACTATATCAACGCCTGCGCCCCGATCAAAGCGCAGGCGCTTGCGGGGCGCAAAAGGCGCTGGTTGTATTTCGGCAAATCAACATATACCTTTAGGAACAGGGATGCCGCAGAGGGCGTGTCCTTCTAGCGTCTCCCCGAGGAGGGAATTAAAGCAATCAAACACCCTCCTGCCCCAGTCTTCCTTCAGAGGTAGGGCATTTCGCTGTCGCACCTTCATCTGACGTGGAGACGGTATACAACCGGCCCTGCAAGGAGGTGTTCCATGACAGACCACAGCATCAACAATGTGGTTGACCTCTTCACCGGCGAGCCCATCGAAACTTCTGCGGACAGGCGCTTTATTCGTCTTTCGCCGGAGCTAGACGGCTTGGAAATGCTCTACTCCAACAACTCCAGCGGCACAGATCTATATAGCCTGAAAGTTTTATGCTGGGGTCTCAAAGCAAATGGCGAGGTCGTAGGCCTCGTTCCCTGGTTAAACACCATAGTGGCCTGTCCCGACATCAAGGACCCTCTCGACGGACGCTTTGAGGGCTACTATGACCCCGGCATTGAGGAAATCTTCCATCAGCCCCCCATTCACAAGATCGTCGAGCTGGAGACTGCGGCGGAATACTTTGAATACGAGAGCAATAAAGCTGAGGAAGTACTCCAGGAGATCCCCGACACCATCGGCACCCACGCTGTGTTTATGGATGAACAGCGCGAGAACCTGACACTGATTGAGGTCGTCAGCTGGAGGTTGCACGCCGACGGGGAGATTCACGGCATGCTAATAGACCACGATATTGTTGAAACCACTCCGGTTTTACCGGGGGATCACTGCCTGTACCCCGCGCAGGAGAGCGAGGGATTCCGGTACTTTTTCCAACACCATATCGCTAACAAAATTAAATCCGAGGACCCCGAAGCCCTGGCCGCTATCGCTGCCCTGGTGACAGCTCCCTAGGGACTGTTGGGTCTTAATATTCAGGAGTGTGCCAGCCCCCGCCAATGGCATGGGGGCTGGAGCAACCGCGACCCGCTATTCCGCTTTTTTAATCCAGTAGACAAATTCGTCATTTTCCTCTGCGTGCTGTACCAGCTCATATCCAAGAAATTGGCAGAACTTGGGCACATCCCGCTGAGTGGAGGGGTCGGTAGCAACCATTTTCAACACTTCACCATCGGCGACATTGCGCACCGCTGAATGCAGCATCATGACGGGTTCCGGGCACAGGAGGCCACGGGCATCTAAGGTGTGATCTGACTTCATAGGTATCATTGTGCGCAATTTTACCGCCGTCGTCATCTCCAGAGGCATGAGGGCCGCGCGGTAATTCCCCTGCGCCCGCACTAAAATCCTCATAGGGCTAACGCAATTCGGGCTGACAATGATCTACGTGTTGATAGAACGGGAAATTGCGGCAGAAATGCAGGGCAGCTATGAAGAGGCCGCCCGCAAAATCCTCACTTGCGCCTACCGCACAGTAGGCTTTATCGAGGGGCAGACCTATATCGAGAAGGGCAATCCCTTGCGGCGCTTTACACTCTCCAAATGGCAATCTGAGCTCCATTGGCAACACTGGTATACCAGCCAGGAGCGCCGCGCACAGATGAATCTACTCAACCCACTGATGGTGCGGGAAGAGCGCATTACTGTCCTCGAGATCGCAGCATAAACTGGGCAGCCAACTCTACTGCGGATTGCCAATGCTGAAGCTGGTTAAAACCGCTGGCGCGACGGGGTTTAAAGTCGTGATCGCCATCTTCCAGCCACTCGACCTCAATGGTGTTCGCCAAACCGTAGCCCTCTACCTCAGCCCGGCTGCCTAATGGGTCCCGATCTCCCTGTATTACCAAGGTCTGGCAGCGAATATCCACCAAGTGCTCGGTACGCAGCTTTTCCGGCTTGCCCTGGGGGTGAAACGGATATCCCAGGCATACGGCACCGGCAATCGCCTTCTGCCCCCAGTATTCATCCGCCAATAGACTCGCCACGCGCCCGCCCATGGACTTACCACCGATAAACAGGGGCAACTCGGGGCCTAACTGGACGATTTGCTCGCGGAAAGACTCTTGCAGCTGGGGCATGGTATTGGGTGGCCGCTTACTTCCCCCGGTGCGCCGCTGCGCCATATAGGGAAACTCAAAACGGACAACTTCCACACCCTGCTCACACAACCCCTGCGCCAGGAACTGCATAAACTCACTGTCCATCGGCGCCCCGGCGCCATGGGCAAACAGAAAGCGCGCAAGGGGCTCTCTCGGGCTATCGATCAACCACTCAGACATCGGGGGGCAGGTCCTCGGCCAGGACCAGGTTTACAGTTTCTTCACCGGGCTCAAACCAGATCACCACTTGGCCGGATTGCAGCTGGCGACGCAGGCCGGCAACTTTGTCCACCAGTTCCACTTCACGTTCACCGTATTCGGTGCCCTCGCGAGTGGCGTACTCTTCCAGCAGAGATTGCAGGGTATCGGCATCTAGTTGTTCGAAGGGAATAATCATACAGCGACTAATTCAGGTAGGCTGGGAGCAGCCATAGCCACCCCCAGAATATTGTAAAACGATCAGGACTTGGGTTTGCGGAAGCGCAGGGTCATACGATCGCTCTCGCCGATAGCGAGATACTTTTCACGGTCCTCTTCACCCAAGCGCATTACCGGCGGTAAGGTCCATACGCCTTTGGGGTGGTCAGCAGTGTCTTTGGGGTTCGCATTTACCTCGCTGGCCTCTTCGAATTCAAAGCCCGCCTTTTTAGCCAGGTCGATAACATACTCCTGGGTGACATAACCACTTTTCACCATATCTTCCAGGCTGGTACCTGGCTTGGCACGGTGCTCAACGATCCCCAGAACACCACCGGGCTTCAGCGCGGCAAAAAAGCTGGCAAAAGCTTCATCGGCATAATCGCGATACATCCAGTTGTGCACGTTGCGGAAAGTTACTACGGCATCGGCACTGCCTGCCGGAGCAATCTCGCGACCGGTTTGCGGGGCAAACTCAGTCACAATTACTTTCTTGTAAGCCTTATCGTTAGCAGCCAGCTTTGCTTTGAAGTTCTTCAGGGAGCGCTTGAAGTAGTCGGACTCACTATTCTCAGGGAAGTGCGCTGCATATAAGGTCCCCTTCTTGCTCAGGTAGGGCCCGAGAATTTCGGTATACCAACCGCCGCCCGGGGTAATTTCCACTACCGTCATATCCGGCTCGATCCCCATAAACTCCAGGGTCTCCGCTGGGTTGCGGTACTGATCGCGGGCGACATAATCCTTGTTGCGATGATCCCCCTTAATGGCAGCAGAGAAATCTGCGGCCTGGGCTGTGCCCGCCAAAGCCAGGGCACCGGCCAGGGCCACCAGGGATTTCTTAAAATTGCTCGTCATAGTTTTTCCTGTGTTGTTATCGTTGGTCCAACTTCATTTGCACACTGTTGATCTTATCCTGCATAGATTGCTCGCGGTCAATACGAGTTCCCAATTTCAGGCTGGAACTGATTCGGTCGGCGCCCATTTGATGCACCCGCTCGTGGCACTCTTTAACTGCCGCCATCACCTTATCCCAGTCCCCCTCGATATTGGTACCGTATGCGTGCAGGCGATAGGAAAGCCCCGCCTCTTCCAGCACCCGCTCGCACTCAGCAACGTATTTACTGACGGAAACACCAACGCCGATAGGGATCACACATAAGTCAGCAATCACGTTCATCAACAGTCCCTCGTTAAAGTACTTGGATATTGGTTTCAAAATAACGCTTTTGAGATTGGCCGATAGAGTTATTCGACGAGATCCTATTACAATGTCAGCTCAACGTCTCTCGTGAAGCAAAGGAACCCTATATGCAACAGCATCTCGTTATCTCCATGATCTCTGATGACAAGCCCGGTGTCGTGGAAAAGCTTTCAGCAGTTATCGCAGATAACGGCGGCAACTGGGAAGACAGCCATATGGCCCACTTCGCTGGGAAGTTTGCCGGAATCCTGCGGGTGGCGGTGCCCGCAGATAAAAGCGAGACACTTAAAGAGGCGTTATCAGCCCTGGCAAACGCAGGCTACAACCTGGTCATTGAAGATGCCATTGCAGTATCCGCCAAACCCCAGCAGACGCTGACGCTGAAACTGGTTGGCAACGACCGTCCCGGCATAGTCCGCGAGATCTCGCGCGCACTTACCGCTCACCATATCAATATGGAGCATCTGGAAACCACTTACGGCAGCACCCCCTGGAGCGGTGAGCCCCTGTTTAATGCCGAGTGCACTATCAGTGTGGCCGAAGACATAGATCTCGACGGCCTGCGTGACGATCTGGACCAGATTGCCAATGAACTCGGGGTCGAGATCGATTGCGAGGAGATCGCCACCCCCATCTAATTGTGGAATAATCCGCAGCCGTACAGGGCCGGGCACTGCTGTCCGGTCTAGCTAGAAGTCTCTCCAGCGCAAACGCCACCTCATGTTCAAGATTGTTCTATACCAACCTGAAATAGCGCCAAATACCGGCAATATTATTCGACTTTGTGCCAATACCGGGGCAGAGCTGCACCTTATCGAGCCCTTAGGTTTCGATATGGATGACAAACGCCTGCGTCGCGCCGGCCTCGACTACAGCGAGTACAGTCGCGTGGTGCGCCACAAGGACTGGCAGACCTTTATCGATAGCGAGCAACCCGCCAGGGTGCTGGCGCTCTCCACCAAGGGAAGCAAAAGCCATACCGCGATCGAATTCCAGGCGGATGACGCCATTGTGTTTGGCCCGGAGACCCGGGGGCTACCCGCAGAGTTCCTGCAAGCAGTAGGGGCCGAAAACACTTTGCGTATCCCCATGCGTGCCGAGAGCCGCAGTATCAACCTATCCAATGCCGCCGCCATTGTTATCTACGAGGCTTGGCGACAATTGGATTTTAGTGGCGCCGTGTCCCAGCAGTAAGAAGTTCACCTGTTATGCAAAGTTCCCAAGCCCCAATCGGACTCTTTTACGGTTCCAGCACTTGCTATACCGAAATGGCTGCGGAGAAGATCCGCCAGTGTATCGGTCCTCAATGGATTGATATCCACAATATCGCAGAGGCGGATATTGGCCTCGCCGAAGACTACGACTTCCTTTTGTTCGGCATTCCCACCTGGGACTACGGCGAACTGCAAGAGGACTGGGAAAATATCTGGGACGACTTGGCCGCGCTGGACCTGCACGAGAAAAAGGTCGCGCTGTTTGGTCTGGGTGATCAGGAAGGCTACCCCCAGTGGTTCCAGGACGCCTTGGGCTATTTGCATTCACAGCTCCTCGCCTGCGGTGCCCGTGCAGTGGGCTATTGGTCCGCAGAAGGTTACGAGTTTGAAGAGTCCAAGGGGCTAACCGCCGATGGCAGCCAGTTTGTCGGGCTGGCCCTGGATGAGGAGAACGAATTCGATCTGAGCGAGGAGCGTATCCAGCGCTGGTGCGCCCAGGTAATGCGCGAGTTTGGCTTGCAGGATGAGGGCTGACGGAAGTCTTATTGTGAGCGAACCGGACAAAAAGTACGCAGAAATTGAATGGCGTGAAGACGGCCAGCCGCTGTCTCGCGCCTACGACGACATCTATTTTTCCAGCGCCTCCGGCCTGGAGGAAACCCGCTACGTTTTCCTGCAGCAAAATGCCCTGGCTGAACGCTGGCAACGGCTCGCAGAGAACGGCACCTTTACCATTGCCGAGACAGGCTTCGGCACCGGCCTGAACTTTCTCGCCGCCGCAGAGCTTTGGCAGAAAACGGCCCCGGAAAGTGCTCGCTTGCACTTTATTTCGGTCGAGAAGTTCCCACTGCGTCCCAACGACCTGCGCAGGGCAATGGATCTCTGGCCACAACTGGCCCCGTTCGCTCAGCCTTTGATTGATAGCTACCCTCCCCTGCTGGCCGCCGGCATTCACCGGCTGCACTTTGGCCCTGTCAGCCTGACCCTGATTATCGGGGAGGCAAGTGAGGCCCTGAACAGCTTGCGCCTGCAAAGGGACAGCGATCACCAGGTAGACGCTTGGTTCCTGGATGGTTTTGCCCCAGCCAAGAACCCGGATATGTGGACACCAGAGCTGTTTAACAACATGGCCGCTCTGAGCAGTCCCAGCGCCACTTTCGCCACCTTTACCTGTGCCGGGCTGGTAAAGCGCGGACTCCGTGATGCCGGTTTTTCCCTGCGTAAGGTTCCCGGCTTCGGGCGCAAAAGAGAGATGCTGTGTGGCACTCTGGAGAGCCCGCAAGTGAGCGAAACCAGAGAAACTCCGTGGCACCTGCCTCACCAGGAAAGCAAGCCTCCTAAAACCGTCGCTATTGTCGGCGCGGGAATAGCCAGTGCCACTATTGCCCGGGCACTGGCAGAGCGCGGCATCGATGTTCAGGTATTTGAACAGGGTGAGGAACCCGGCTCTGGCGGCTCTGGGAATGACCAGGGAATTCTATACGCCAAGTTATCTCCCAAGCCCGGCCCCAACGGAGACTTCAATCTCCACGCTTTGATGTTTGCCCAGCGCTACTATCGCAGCCGCTGCTCTAAAGTGAGCCACTTCAGCGGTCTACTGCAATTGGCGCAAACTGAGCGGGAACAACAATTACAGAGTCAGGTTGCCGCCACACTGGCGGAGAGCGATGGGCAGCTATTGGCTGAACCTGTCGACGCTCGAGCGGCCAGCTCCCTGGCAGGTGTGGACCTACCCGTGGGTGGACTGCACTTTCCTCACGCCGGGTGGATTGAACCGCGCAAAGTCTGCGCCACTTTATTACAGCACCCAAATATCAACCTGCACAGCAACAGCTTGGTAAAAGGGTTAGGGCGAGAATCGAGCGGTTGGTCAGTGAAAACAGACCGCAATGACTTTCAATTTGATGCGGTAGTTCTGTGCGGTGCCAATGACATTCGCCAATTTGCCCCTGCGGCGGCCCTCCCCCTGAAGCCGATTCGCGGGCAGGTATCCAGAGCAACGGCCACTGAAAATTCTTCGCAGTTACAAATGGCTTTGTGCGGTGAGGGTTATATCACTCCTGCCTATCAAGGGCGTCAAAGCTTTGGTGCCACCTTTAAGCTTAAGGAGACCGCTACTGACCTACGGGTTAGCGAGCACAGCGAGAATCTACAAACCCTGGCAGAGCTACTGCCGCAAATAGCAGATGAGTTCTCACAACAGTCTCTCTCTGGCCGAGCGGCTTTGCGCGCAGCGACCCCCGACTACCTACCCTTAGCCGGCCCCTTACCCAACTGGGACTCTATCAGCGATACCTATGTCGCACTGCGCAAGAACCGCAAGCAGTACGTCCCCGAGCGGGCTGACTACCAGCAAGGTCTATATGTATTGGGAGGCTTGGGTTCCCGTGGCTTTACCTACGCACCACTAACAGCCGAGGTACTGACTGCCTGGATGCTCAACGAACCCCTACCGGTCAGCGCAACCCTGGCCAAAGCACTGCACCCGGCTCGCTTTGCCATTCGCGATCTGGGTAGAAACCGGGATATCAAGTAGAGGGAGTTCCAGTGTCCTTCTTCTCTGAAGACAGCAAGTTGGCACTGCCGGAACCACAGGCGACGATCGTCTTCATCGCCGCCTCAACACTCACGCCGGGCAGTATTTCTACGCACTCTGCCGGCACGTGAAACACAAACCCGGAGGTGGGTACCGGCGCTGTAGGCACATAGACCGTCATATCCCCATTGGGGTGTTGAGAAGTGACAATTGCGGTGACTGTGAGCGGATTATCAATGCCGTGAATGCGGACCTTGGCTACCGGCCCCGCCAGCACACCTTCACCACCGCCACCAATAAACTGGATCACCACATCTTTGATGGTGCTGTAACCCGGCGCCAGGCGTCCCAACCAGTGATCCACATGGCGGTGTAACCAGCTGCCAACACTGGTTTTCACCAACAAACCAATCGCGAAACAACCACCAAGGATCAGGGCTATCACCACGAGCCTGGCAAGGGTATTCTTAAATTCTGTATGCGCCTCAAGCCACACCACAGCGGGAGCTACAAGATCACTAACTTGACCGAACAGCCACTGAAACAGCAGGACAAAGATAGCTATAGGCAGCACCACTGCGAGTCCACCCAGCAGCGTCAAAGTGATAAAAGTTTTAATTCTGGTCATAGGCTATTGATGAACCGACTTCTCGTGAACAGCTGGATACTGTTATTGCTTTACGCCCCGTGGCCGCAAAGTGCAGCTGCAGAGACACAACTCCAGACAATCCCTTTTTCCATCCTGGAAGAGCGCCAGCGTGGAGGGGACCATTTCACCCAGGGGCTTTTCTACGATGGTCAACGCTGGTGGGAGAGCAGTGGTCGCTACCGCCGCTCCTGGCTCGCCGAGTATACCGATCCTGGCGCCAATCCAGTAAGACGCAAATGGCTGGCCAGGAATCGTTTCGCCGAAGGGCTCACAGTTCTCCACGATAAACTTTACCTGCTGACCTACAAGGCGGGAGAGGTCCATGTCTACCACGCAGACAAGCTCCAACATTTGAAGGTCATGCACTATCGAGGCGAAGGCTGGGGCCTCACCAGTAATGGCCAGCAGCTGATTATGAGTAATGGCAGTGGCGAACTGGTTTTCCGCGATCCCGATACTTTTGAGGTAGTGCGACACCTCAAAGTTCAAGGCGGAGGTAAAAATTGGTCCAGACTCAATGAATTGGAATTTGCCCAGGGCCTGATTTGGGCAAATATATGGCAAGAAAAACAGATTATTGCCATCGATCCGGAGAGTGGCCAGGTGCGCGGCATTATCGATCTCAGCGCTCTCAATCCGGCCGGCAGAAATCACCCTGACACCGTGGCCAATGGGATCGCCTGGGACAAAGCCAAAAATGGGCTCTGGATAACTGGAAAGTACTGGAAACAGCTCTATTTGATTCGCCCTGCAGGACTGGGCTTTGAGCGTACCAGTAGAGTTTCTAACGCTGATCCGTAACGGTCAGCACCCCCCCATCCCGGAGATAGTCCATCGCAGACAACTGCAACTGCAAGCGATAGCCGTGCCCCCTGCTCTGTAGGCTGACGCCTTCCAAACTCGCCTCGCCGTCATACAGCGTGGTGAATTTCCCTTCTTCATTTTCCCACTGAATATTTTCAACTTTTTGCATGCCGGGTAACTCAAGAGTGACCACTGTGAACTCTTCCGGCAAAGGCTGTAGCTCAACCTGGGCAACACCCGATGCGGTCGCCAGGGAAAATGCCAGTTGGTTTTCCGGTGCTGTTTGCCACCCCAGGTGAGTGTCAGCAACAACAGATTGAACCAGATTATGTGGGGAGGTGGAGGCGCACCCCAGAAGTCCGGCAGGAACCGTCAACGACAACACAGTTGACAAAATCAATGTGCGCATAGCCCTATCCTTAGCTTGCCGCTGTGATGGCGTAGGATTATAACCCGCGAAATATGTCACAGGCGTAAAGCCGCCAATTTCATTCAATTTCAGCGGCATACTCATCAATAAACATACCACGCGCGATCGAGCCACAAGGTATACTCCCCGCCCATGAATTCCCCACAACATATTCTCGAACACGTTTTTGGCTATACCGATTTCCGCGATCCTCAAAAAGCAGTTATCGACACACTGGTAGCCGGCAATGATGCCCTGGTATTAATGCCCACCGGCGGTGGTAAATCCCTGTGCTACCAGATTCCCGCCCTGGCGCGCCCCGGGTGTGGAGTTGTTATCTCCCCCCTGATTGCCCTGATGCAGGACCAGGTAGAAGCTCTTCAGGAAGCCGGCATCCGCGCCGCTTACTTGAATTCATCAGTGGCCTACGACGAAATCCAGGCAATCGAAAGCCAGCTATTACACGGTGAGCTGGATCTCCTCTATCTGGCCCCGGAGCGGTTGCTACAGCCACGAACCCTGTCATTACTGCAAAGGGTGGAACTGTCGCTGTTTGCCATTGATGAAGCCCACTGTGTTTCCCAGTGGGGGCACGACTTTCGCGCCGACTATCTGCAACTTAACTGCCTGCACGAGCAATTCCCCCGGGTACCCCGTATTGCCCTGACAGCGACAGCAGACAAGCGCACCCGTGCAGAAATTGCTCGCCGCTTGGACTTGGAAGAGGCCCGCCACTTTGTCAGCAGCTTCGACCGCCCCAATATCCAGTACTGCATTGAGCCCAAGGACAACCAGCGCCGCCAACTGCTGCAATTCTTACAGAATGGACATCAGGGCAACGCCGGGGTTATTTACTGCCTGTCCCGAGCCAAAGTGGAGAACACTGCGGAGTGGTTGAGCCAGCAAGGCTTCACTGCCTTGCCCTATCACGCCGGGCTACCCGCCGAGACCCGCGCCGAGCACCAGCGCCGCTTCCTGCGTGAAGAGGGCGTCATTGTTGTCGCCACCATTGCATTTGGTATGGGGATTGATAAGCCGGATGTGCGTTTCGTTGTTCACCTGGACCTGCCCAAAAGCATCGAAGCCTACTATCAGGAAACGGGCCGTGCCGGCCGCGATGGTGGGGCCTCAGTTGCTTTACTCCTCTACGGTCTCGAGGATGTGGTAAAGATCGGCCAGATGGTGGAGTCCTCAGAGGGCAGCGAAGAGCACAAGCGCCAGGAACGCAGCCGCCTGAATGCCATGCTCGGGCTGTGTGAAATCACCAGCTGCCGCCGCCAGGCCCTGCTGGACTATTTTGCGGAACCACTGGACAACCCCTGCGGCAACTGTGACACCTGTCTGGAGCCGCCTGCCACCTGGGATGCCAGTGAGGCAGCGGTAAAACTACTCTCCTGTGTCTATCGCACCGGACAGCGCTTTGGCGCCAGCCACGTGATCGATGTACTACGCGGCTCCGAGAACGAGAAAGTCCGCAAATTCGAGCACGACCAGCTCTCCACTCATGGCATCGGCAAAGACCTGAGCGCGGCCGAATGGCGGGCAGTCGTGCGGCAGCTGATTGTTCGCGGCTATCTGGAGGTCGAGGGAGAATTCCAGGGGCTGAGGCTCACTGAAATTTGTCGCCCGCTGCTGCGACGGGAAGAGACTCTCAACCTGCGCAAGCTTCCCCCGAAAGCAGCGCGCTCGCAGAGCCGTGACAGTCGCAGCCTGGATGATCTCAGCCCAGAAAACCAAGTGCTTTGGGAAGCCCTGCGCAACTGTCGCAAACAGTTGGCAGAAGAGCGCGGCGTGCCGCCTTATGTCGTCTTCCACGATGCGACCCTGCGCGGCATGGTACAAGCCCACCCACAAACACGCAGCGAGCTATTAGCGGTCTCCGGCGTTGGAGACAGTAAGCTCGAACGCTTCGGCGATGCATTTTTGGCGGTTCTCAGGGATTTTCCCAAACACGAATAACTCCGAACAGTCGGGAGCTTTTCCCCAAAACACAGAGCTGTGTTACAAAGGGGCAAAGCAGTAGAACAATAATTGATAAACCCGACTGAGAGAGAACTATGAAAGTAATCGGCCACCTGATTAATGGCAACATGGTTAATGACACCGGTGCCGCAGGTAACTCCGAACTCCAAGAGGTCACCAACCCCTCCACCAACGAAGTGATCGCCCAGGTTTCGCTAGCCTCTAAAGTGACGGTTGAAGAGGCCATTAGTGCAGCTGAAGCAGCCTTCCCCGCTTGGCGAAACCTTCCGACGGCCAAGCGAGTACGGATTATGTACCGCCTGCGAGACCTGCTACAGGAAAACGCTACAAAGATTTGTGAGCTGATTACCCTGGAACACGGCAAAGTCCTCGACGATGCGATGGGGGAATTACAGCGAGGCATCGAGAATATCGAGTACGTTTGCTCTACTCCGGAAATGCTAAAGGGCGAACACAGTAAAAATGTCGGGCCGGCAATAGACTCCTGGAGCGAATTCCAACCGCTGGGTGTTTGTGCCGGCATAACCCCCTTTAACTTCCCCGCTATGGTCCCCCTGTGGATGTGGCCCATGGCAATTGCCTGCGGCAATACCTTTGTACTAAAACCCTCCGAACGCACCCCCTCCTCTGCACTGTTTATCGCGGAGCTGGGTATAGAAGCCGGCATCCCTACAGGGGTACTAAATGTAGTTAACGGCGGTAAAGAGGCCGTCGATACACTCCTCACCGATAAACGTGTCCAAGCGGTGAGCTTTGTGGGATCGACTCCGATCGCAGAGTATGTCTACACCACAGGCACCGCCCATGGAAAAAGAGTGCAAGCGTTTGGTGGTGCCAAGAACCATGCGATCATCATGCCCGATGCCGACCTGGACAACGCTGCCGCTGCTCTAATGGGCGCAGCCTATGGTTCCTGTGGTGAACGCTGTATGGCCATCTCTGTCGCTGTAGCGGTAGGTAATGAAACCGCCGATGCCCTTGTTGAGAAGCTCAAAGTACAAATTGCTGATCTGAAAATCGGCGATGGTATGGACAGCCAAAGCGATATGGGGCCACTGGTAACCCGGCAACACTTACAAAAAGTGGAGAGTTATATTGCCGCTGGTATCGAAGAGGGTGCCGAGTTGGCTGTAGATGGGCGCAACCAAACCGTTTCCGGTTTTGAAAATGGTAATTACCTGGGCGCCTGTCTGTTCGATCAAGTCACTCCGGAAATGTCGATTCATAGTGGGGAGATATTTGGCCCGGTACTCTGTGTGATGCGTGTCGAAACCATGCAAGAGGCCATGGATATTATCGATGCTCATGAATACGGTAACGGCACCTGTCTATTTACTCGCGACGGTGAGGCCGCACGCTATTTCAGCGACAATATTAAAGTTGGAATGGTTGGTATCAACGTACCTCTGCCGGTACCGGTAGCACACCACAGTTTCGGTGGTTGGAAGCGTTCATTGTTTGGTGACCTTCACGCATATGGACCCGATTCAGTGCGTTTCTACACCAAACGCAAAACCATCACCCAGCGCTGGCCTGCCAGCGGGGTTAGGGAAGGTATTCAGTTCAGTTTCCCCTCAAATCAGTAAGCACTGGGGTGGCAGCCCCTCAGGTTTCCCCTTCAAAAAAAGTGCCCGATTTTGTCGGGCACTTTTTTCTTACTATAAAGAGTTCCCCTCCTGATCTACCGCATCCAGCTGACGGCCATCCGGACCTCCATCTCTCGGCGGAATCAATACATCGATTTCTGGAGTCCCAGGTAACGCACTGGGATCAGTCAAAGCCCGGAGGAACTCAGCCAAAATTTCGATTTCGTCATCGGACTCGCCACGATTTGCCGGGCTATCACCAACCAAGTCCATGGTAAGCTGATAACCATTGGGTGCGACAATATCAACACAACCACTGCCCAAATACTCGAATTGCTCCAGCTCACACAAATCTGCAACAGTATCGGTCAAGGGTGTGCCAGTATCATCAACACCAAAATAACTTTGGATGGAATCCACAGTATTGAAGTAATGAGAGATATTTCGCTCTAAGCTGCCAAACTGTCCCGCGTGCCCCCATGGACCGGAAATGGAAACATTGAGAAGCGACGGCACCCTATATCTTTCCAAATCGCTACCATCTTCATTGGTACCGACTCCAATTTGTGGATAGCGAAACCCCCTGGACGTTTCCAAAGTAAAAAATGGCCCATCATGGCATTGTGCACAAGCAGTGTTGGTGTAAAACAGGATTCCACCACGTTTCTGCATCTCAGTCATGGCATCATCATTGCCATCAAGGAAGTCAAAGAAAGGGTTATCAATAAATAGCTGGGAAGCCTGGTAGGCAGCCAAGGCTTCAGACACCCGCAGGAAAGTTTTTTCGCTATCCCCAAAAGCGTCTTCGAAAAGTGAATCCCACTCATCACTCAAACCAGACGCAATGTTCTCGCGATAATCGCTATCACTGGCAAAGCTTCCCCGCTCACCCATTTCCTCTGCTGTAACTACAGGAAAGTGGGCCTGGGCCATCAACAGTGTCAGGGAATTACTGGCTATCTCTTCAGAAAAACTATTTACGTCATCAGAGACATCTCCATCATCAGTTCTGACCTGATTGGCTAAATAAGTAGCTTTATCCTCAATGTTGTTAATACCTGTTCTGAAACTGACTCTCCTATCCCAAAAAAGGCTATCCGACCAAATAGCAGAATTACAGGTGGGGGGCGAGTTACGCGGTAATAGCGGCATCAGATTACCATCGCTTCTACCGGGCCCCAATAAGTCAGGATTTACCGTATTTACACCAATCGGTAACGACAAACCATCACTGCCACAACCCAGTGTGGGGTGGTGACAAGATGAGCACGAAGAATCGTTATTTAAACTCAGGGATTTACTGTGAAATAAGCGCATTCCCAACTCAATAAGTGCGGGATCTTCCTCTCTGCGCAGCCGCGCCACATAAGCTCTTAATGCGCCTACTCGATCTCCCAGGCTTATAACCTCTGCGGCAGCCCTAAGACACTCATTGAGGTTTTCTGTAGCTATATCCCATACATCGCTAACTCGCTCACCCGCCGTACATTCATCGAGACGTGCAATTGTTGTATTTACTTCTGCAAAGGTTGTATCGACGGAGGTGCCGTTATACCAGTCATCGTCTCGATCGCTATCCAGTGTCCTTGCAATATCCTCATTTGACGGCTCACTGTAGCTACCGTCACTGACTTTCACGGCAGCGCTGTAGCTATATTTTGTACCGCTGGACAAACCACTATCTTCGAACCGCTCAGCCTGCGTCTCCGCTATCTCTTCACCATCGCGATATATTAAATAGGAAACATCACCACTCTCATTTGGCTCCCAGGAGATACGGATAGTGGAAGCCGAAGTCGTGACGGCTACTAAGTTAGAGGGAGACTCCAAATCTGTAGACACCTGCCCCCCACTGGAACCAGAGCTATCGTCACCTCCAGAGCTGCCACTGCTCCCTCCACCGCCACACCCCCAAAGCAGAAGCACCGCAAAAACAGCCAGGATACGCGTATTTACAGACAACAATAATTTTAAATACTTCTTAAAAAATAAATTCATCTTTAGTTTTATTTATTGGTCAAATAAACGAGCTCCAAATTACTCAACAATCAAGGAGCCTCTTACGCGGGATTATCAATTCACAAAAAACAGAGTCAACAACAACATTAAACCTCCATAAAAGAATGAGAACCAATCGAGCATTATTTTTTAAAAAATCCCCAAAAAAAATAAAAAGAAGAAACACACTTCGAAAGTGACCAAAATTAGACCCTCATCCACCAAACCCAAAATGTAAGCAACACAAGTAATCGCACCAAGAACAATCAAGCACCATTAAGAGAACACTTACCACACAGATAACACCTCCAGACTTCAAGTTATTTACTTTATATTTGGAAGATGGGATCATCTGCGTACCAACAAACGAGAAAAACAATGAAAATAACAGGCCTCACTGTCGCACTAATTGCTGTACTTCTCTCTGCCAACCCAGCACATGCACAGGAGGATGCATCCTTTAAGAAATGTAAAAAGTGGCAACAAAAAATTGAGCACTTCCGCGAAGAGAGAAAAGATGGCGGATCGGGAGAGCAGATGGAGAAATGGAAAGACAAGATAAAAAAATTGAGAGAGAAATTTAAAGAATACAATTGCGATCAATATAAGCACAACTTGTAATCAAGGATTGGCAACTGCAGCATCCAAGAAAGGTTAAACGCCTTCCCCTTAATATCAGATGACCGTTAAATAAAAAAGGACGCCGAAGCGCCCTTTTTTGGCTGCATGACTGATTACCAGTGGAAATCAAACTTGTAGCCTACACCAATATTGAATGACCAGGGGTCAAAGAGATAATCACCACCGAATCTATGGCGATAGAACTCATTGTCATTATCGGTATCGAACCAGAATACGTCTGCCTCAATATCGGTATCTACATCATAGTAAATAGCCGCGAGATTAATCAGCCAGCTACTATCGTGACCGAAGTTAAAGTCGACACCAATTTGCCAGGTGTAACCCCAGTTGTCACCCAGGTTTACACGACCATCCCAAGGCCGGAACACTTCAACATCATCATCAAAAACCCACCAACCCCAATTCCTCAGGCGCTCATCGGTAAAGTCGGTATAGTTAATACCCACTCCCATATAAGGCTGAACCATGCAGCTAGGGTCTAACGGATAATAATTCAGATAAGCAGCCGTGATTTGAGGCTTCCACCTAGCAAAATCACGTCGACGATGGAATTCATCAAAGTCAGGGTTAAAACGACGTAGCCAGGGCCGGTTATCTCCTCCTGTATGGCGGTCACCCTCAGTGTAACTCAGGGATACACTCATATGGTCGGTGGCCCGCCACTCTACATTGATAAACCAGCCCCACTCATCACTGGGATCAACGTTGGAGCGGAATGCACCCCAATCGTCAATAAAATCATCCGGCCCCTCGAAGAACCTGTCCGCAAACGTGACATTATCCGAATTGGGCGAGATATAGGCCCCACCAATTCGAACCTTAAACTCCTGGGTCTTTGGTGGGGGAGGGGCATAGCCAGCCGGTCCTGCCGAAGCGACACTAGAGATTGCTAAGGCTAGGGGCGTCATAACGGGGATCAGAATACGCGTCATCTTCATTTGTGGTAACTCCATTGATATTCAGCAGATCAAACAGCAATCAGCCCAATCAATGGTCAGTCTAGTCGCACGAAGTAACAGGTGTAGAAAAAACAAACAAATGTTGGCGTGTAAAAAAGTATTTATTGTTTTCTGGCACTTAAACCGCTTTTTGGCGTTTAATTTTCCCGAACAAAGTATGATTTTTAAAATGGATAGGCGCCTCTTGGAATTCTAGCGGCCGCCAGAGCAAGAGGGGTATGAAGAGATCTAAATTTATAAACAAAAAATTAACGCCATTTCACCACTGATTCTTACAACCAGCAAAAGCTTATGAGGGCTTTCGTGACGCAAAAAGAAACTGAAAATTTTTGAATGGCTGTTTAAATGAAAAACGCGACAGGCTCCAGAACTGGAACCTGTCTGAGTTGTTTTAAATAAAGCGCTGAATTACGACTTTTTTCCACCACCCTGGCATTCAGGACTCTGGGGGGCCTGTCCCTCCCACTCTTCCGGGCTGTAGGTGTGCAAAGCCAGAGCATGTATTGGGCCAGCCATTTCTTCAGACAAAGCCGCATAGACTTTTTGATGGCGCTGCACTTTCCTTGCTGAATTGAACGCCTCACTCACCAAAACGACCCGAAAGTGCATTTCAGAGCCAACAGGCACATTGTGCATATGACTTTCGCATTGCACTTCAATATGCTGAGGGGAAAATTCCGCAGTCAGTTTATGTTTAATTGTCTCAGCAAGACTCATCTATCAACTCCTTTATTTGCAATACAGCAAGGCTACTTTCCTGAACCTAGCTGACAACCTTAGCCTGTTGCTTTCTCGCCTCCACAATCGCTTCATAGGCAACAGTAATACTTTTCATCTGATCATCAGCATGACGCATAAACTCTTCAGGCAACCCCTTGGAAGCAATTTTATCGGGATGGTACTCTGCTGCTTTTCGGCGATAAGCTAATTTAAGCTCTTTATCGCTAGTCTCCGGGGTACAACCCAGCACTGCGTAATGCTGCTCCAGATTTGCAGCCGTACTCCTCCCCCCGTGCAAAAACTCATTTTGCATTGCCGCAAATAAAGATTCATGCAACCCAAGATCAACAGTGATGCGTTTTAAAATTTCTTCTTCTGCGCTATGTAATTCACCATCGGCATAAGCAACAGCAAATAATAGGCGATACACCATTTCCCGCATTGCTTGATCGCGAACCAGCTGGCGATACTGTTTTGCGTAATCGTAAATGCTGTACTTATCAGTCTTGGCATTTTCAAAAATACGGATTGCATGCTTGCGCTCCTCAGTGCCCAGACGGAGGTTGTTTCTAATAAAGCCCTCTATAAACTCCACTTCAGCTTTAGAAACCAGGCCATCTGCCTTAGCCATTTTTGCCAACATCGAAAATAGAGTCACAATGAAGATTGTCTGGGCTCCATCCCTGCTCAGAGCCGAAGCAGCCTTCCCGAGGCGCTGCTGCAAACTGGAACCAAATGAACTGCCGATCCAGGCTCCCAATGCCGCACCAATTGGGCCGCCAAACATAAAACCAAAGCCTGCACCTAACCCCGCCCCTAACCAGGACATACACTCTCCTAGACGCTAAAAGTCGCGCCCGCTATATAAGAATCAAACAAGTAAAACGCGCCTATCATACCACGTACTACGGCGCCTTAATCCCCAAATATGAATCGCTGGTCACAACCCAATAGAAATGAACCCGCCAGGTCTATCTTTTGACGCGGCAATCAATCTCGAAACTATCACTAGTCCTCAGGCCCAATTATGTTTGAGAGTGAAAATCGAACTTAAAGGCAAGCCGAATGAAAATGCGGCCAGACACAGCTCTCTTTCGCCCCCTATTGGCTTTGTGTGCCATAGCACTCCTCACGTTAACCGGTTGCGATCAACATCGAGGTGCATCCCAGCAAGAGGAGGCCAGCAGCACTCCAGGGCACCAGGACTGGGAAACTATCGTAGAGGTCCTTCTGCATCCCCGCTGCCTCAATTGCCACCAGTTGGAGATGCCACTTATAAATGAAGGGTCTCCCCATGTTCCCAGAGTGGAGCGCGGTCCAGATAATATGGGGGCAGGTACCATGCGTTGCAATAACTGCCATTCAAATAAAAACAACCCTGTTACCGGTGCGCCTGGAGCTCCAGGGTGGGTTATGGCACCCATTGAGTTGAACTGGTCACAAAAATCCTCCGCTCAAATCTGCAAGCTGTTAACTACTCCCCAGGACAACGGCGGGCGAGCACCAACCAGTCAACTGGAGTTTGTCAGTACCAGCCCACTGGTATTGTGGGGATGGCACCCCGGTGACAGCCGCCAACCGGTAAATATCCCCCACGATAAGTTCATTGAAGCAATGAAAGGTTGGATTGCAGCAGGGACACCCTGTCCACCGGAGAGGACATCAAACTAATTATGTATTTGCTAAATCTAATATTATGCGGTTTACATTGAGATAAAAATTCTTGAAAAAATATAATCTTAGTAATACAAACATCGAAATAAATAACAGTTCGGTATCTAGGGAGCCTCTGAATAACTCCGTAATGCCTCTGCGGGTCTTGAAGGCTGCAGATGTTAGGCGCAGCTCGCCGCGAATGGCCGTAGCCCTTTGCAAGAGCTGCAACGCAGCAGCTGTGGCCTTCAAGGCCCGCCCTTCGGGGCTTGCAGAGCGATTCACACTCCGCGTTGCGACTTCTTGAAAGGTCTAGACATTCCTGCGAAGCCGCGCCTTGACTGTGAACCGCTCTGCATGCCAGAGGTATCACGGAGTTATTCAGAGGCTCCCTAGCTGAAGTTATTCTCGGAACCCTTTTATGGCCCACGATTTAACGCTAGACCATCTAAGAAACACCTACTCCCAAGGTATTACAACACCGCGTGAACTCATTGCCAGTCTATTAAAGCAAGCACTGCAGCAAGCCAATTATAACGCCTGGATAACCCTATTAACGCGAGAAGAGCTAGAGCCCTATCTAGAAGCATTGGACCGAATAAGGCCCAGCGATCTGCCATTATACGGAGTGCCCTTTGCTATCAAGGATAATATTGATCTTGCTGGAGTACCTACAACAGCAGCCTGCCCAGACTTTAGCTATATCCCTCGCGAAAGCGCATTTGTTGTAAAGCTATTGATTGAAGCAGGAGCCGTGCCGCTCGGCAAAACCAATCTCGATCAATTCGCCACCGGTCTAGTAGGTGTTCGCTCCCCTTACGGAGAAGGTAAAAACTCTTTTAACCAGGAGTATATTTCTGGCGGGAGCAGTGCGGGATCAGCTATTGCCACAGCACTTGGGCAAGTCAGTTTTGCTTTGGGAACAGATACTGCTGGTTCTGGTCGGGTACCTGCGGCACTCAATAATTTAATAGGCCACAAGCCCACTCGGGGACTGCTGAGCACTACAGGGGTTGTCCCCGCCTGTAAAAGTCTCGACTGCATATCAATATTCGCCCTAAATTGTCAAGATGCCGCCAAGCTACTTGATATTACGGCGAAGTTTGATTCAGCCGACATCTATAGCCGTACCACCCCATCTTCAAATAGGCTGCGGTATTTCCAGAAAAGCTTCCCTAACAATAAGATCAGTTTTTCTTTTGGTATACCTGAGCAACTTGATTTTCAAGGGAACAAAGAAACCCAGGCACTCTTTAATCAATCTATCAAAAAATTAAAAGTGCTGGGCGGACGGGCTGTAACTGTAGACTTTAATCCTTTTATAGAAGCGGCAAAGCTACTATACGAAGGTCCCTGGGTAGCCGAGCGCTGGATTGCAACTCAAGGTGTAAAACCGAAATCCATGCTTGAGGTAATCCGGAAGGTTATTAACTCCGCGGAAACAAAAACTGCAGCTGATGCTTTCTTGGGACAATACCGCTTACAAGCACTAAAGAGAACCTGTGATAAAACACTGGAGAATGTCGATTTTATCATTATTCCCACTATACCGACTGCTTACACCCGCCAGCAAATATCCGAGCAACCCATTCAAAGAAATTCTATTCTCGGAACCTACACAAATTTTATGAATTTATTGGACTATTCTGCGACCGCAGTGCCCGTTGGCTTTCTTAGTTCCGGAATTAGCTGGGGAGTCACTTTGTTTAGCCAGAAACATTGCGATATGTCCCTGCTAAGTTTTTCTAATAGTTTACACCAGGCCTGTAATCTCCCATTGGCTGCTACAGGAGAACGCCCGGGAGAGACGTCCAACCAAGACAGCGGCTCTCGCCATTAGCTCTGGCAAAAATTGTAGTCTGTGGTGCACATCTCAAAGAGTAACCTCTCAACTGGCAACTCACTGAGCGGGGAGAACGGTTACATCAGAAAACAACAACCAGTCACCAATACCGACTCTATGTTCTCCCCGAGGAGGAGCGCCCCGCTCTGGTTCGCGATGAATCAAGAGATGGGCAAGCCATCCAGGCGGAAATATGGCAGTTACCAAGCGAATATTTCGGTAGTTTAGTTGCTGCAATACCCTCTATGGAAGCTGGCTTAACTGGCTCCAATCCAAACACTAAGCCCACTCGGCAAATTTACTTAGCCAGGAGGCATTCGTTTTCCTTCCTACTACAAAGAGCTCTTCACTAGATTTTATATCGCCATCCTCCACCCTAACGATCACCCCACCCATTTCAGTTATCAGAGGCTCAGGCAGAAAAGCGAGCAGCCTACTATTTTTTACTAGCTGGCAAAGAACCCCATAATCATTTACAACGACCTGCACCTTACGAGGATAATTAATTTCTGGCCACCCATCGCTACCTATCCCCCGCTCTTCACCACAGAAGGGTGATATCCTCGGTGCGGCAAATGGATATTGCAAGATATCTGACAGTGAAGCCTTCACCTCAGCCCCCTGCTCCACTATCAAAGGGTGGTCAGGCCCTGCAGCAATACACATTGATACTGAGCCAAGTGGCCGAGCATCCATTGTGGATGACAACTGCCCCAAAACCGCCCCGGTTATCAGGGCCAGGTCTACCTCCCCTCTGGATAACATCTTCAATGCTAAAGCTTCATAGGCCGATGTAAATGACAACCGCGCTCCTGATTCCTCACTAATAATTTTGCGGTGAATAAATGTACCCCAGGCTAGTTGCAGCATGGTCGGAGCAGCAATTCGGCAATCCTGATTTCCCTCTAGCTCACCAACTTCAGAGCGAATTCTTCTGGCAATCGCCACCATCTCAACCGCCCGACTTTGCAGTCTGCGGCCTGCATCATTGATTTTCAGTTGCTTGCCAACTCGGTCAAACAGGCGAGTACCCAGCTCTCCTTCCAGCCGCTTTAGGGTTTTACTCAGTCCGCCTGGACTCGTATCCAGCCTGTCTGCGGAGCGTTGCAGGTTCTCCGTCGCTGCAATAACTAGAAATTTCTCAAGTGCTTCTATTTCCATAGTGGAATCAAATGTCTCCATTATTGAATCGATTATTCACTAATGTACGCTTAGAATCCCCTGCATCCAAGGTCATAGCTACACAAAACCGATGAAAAATGTTCTTCTCTTTTTGGCTCTGATAATCAGCTCAAACGTATGCTTCGCACATCCTTCACTAGAACAAAATGACACTTCGATCGGAATTCATGGCATGGCCCTGTTTACCGTCGGCGAGCAAGTTATTGCCACACACTTGCCACTACATAGCGGAAAACACAGTCATCAGGTTATTTTGGAATTGGAGACTGATGACCAGACGGAGGTGCAAAACCTTCTCAAGCGAAACGAGTTAGTCACATTGCTTCCAGAGGAATTTTCTTTACGCGAACTGCGCGAGGGAAAACTTAATGCTTTTAACGCCCAATTGTTTACAGGGCATTTTGAAAGAGGAGGGAAACTTGCTCTGCAAGCTGTTACTTTTCGGGTAACCTCTCGACTAATGGACAGCCCCCTTACCAGGACAGAAAATGGGCACTACCAATTAATACCTCTTAAAAATTCCACTTTGCTTGTGCATGAAATTGCATCCACCCCCAGCTTCGACCAAATACTGCTGGTCAGCACCGACCATAATTTTTCCAGCGACATTTATAGCAGCAGTTTAAAACCGCTTTCGAAAGATAGCTGGCCAAAAAGCCTAACTGCAGCCGGCATCCACTATAAGGAAGAACTGTATTTTGAAAGTCAGGATTTCCAGTAAATGACCAAGCCGATACTGATTATCCAACATGAGGAAACTGAGGGCCCGGGGTATATTTATGACTGGGCTACAGAGAAGCGAATACCGCTTTCTATCATTAACCCCCAGAAGTCACCACTTCCTCAAAGCGGCTTTAGAGGAGTTATTATCCTTGGTGGGATGATGAACGTTTGTGAGCGCGAAAGGCTCCCCTGGCTTGCCAATGAGATTGCATGGGTAAAAAACTGCATTGAACTTCCGATCCCAATACTGGGCATCTGCCTTGGGGCACAGATTCTTGCATATGCATTGGAAGCAGAGGTCCGCCAACTTCCTCAAGAGGAAATGGGCTGGCTACCTATAAGGTCTACAACAGCGCTAAATTTCAATTTAGAGAATGTATTCCAGGCACATAGCTATTTCTTTGAAATTCCGGAGGGGGCAACTTGCTTGGCAGAATCTGACTTGTGCCCTCATCAGGCCTTTTTATTCAGCGAAAGAATAATGGGTTTGCAGTTTCACCTAGAGTGGTCCAGTGAAGATATTGCCCAACTATTTCCTGAATACTTTAAAACCTACGGTTCCTCAGAGAAACTCCATCAGCAAGGGCGTGACTTTTTATATAAGATCCTAGATACTCACTTCTATAAACTAGGCAACCTTAGATAAGAAGCTTAAGTATGAACAAGTGGTGTAAAGCTGTACTCTCACCTAATAGTTATCGTCCTTACTTTTTAAGGGGTAGCCAGGGGCGCAAACTCATCCAAGAGTAGCCGCCCCATATTAAACTGGCTATTAGTTACTACTCATCGGAGCATTCAATTCCACTCTCAAAGCAAAGGCCACCACGTTGGGAGCAAATTTCAAGTAATCTCCCCTTCGCTTCAATACGACTAAAGCCCTTAGAGTGAATACCCCCAGCTTTTACATCTGACATATAACAAGCCCACTTAGGGCGCTCCTCCACCGGAACTGGATGTGCCAATTCAGACTGAGCTTCAATACTCGCCTGCAACTCCAAAATCAAGTCCTGAAGCCGATGGACATTTTTTCGTAACTTAAACACTTCTTTTTCTAAGTCACGAACATTTTCAGCTCCAACATCCTGTTTGTGGTCAGAGTGTACTTCTTTACGGAGCTTAACCACCTCTTTCTTTAACTGGCGGACTTCTTCCGCAGTTTGATGATTATCATGTGCAAATGCACTAGTGGAGAAAAGAGCAAAGGCAATTAAGAATGGCAAACTACGCATTGGGGTTACTTCCTAATGAATTTTTATTCCAGTAAAAATTTTGGGAGGAATATAGCGCAACTAACCTTAACTCAAAATGAATTCTATCGATGGAGATGCTCTGTTGACCGGATTAACATACCTACTCCAGCTATGACTGCCTCTTCACATTATTTAAATCAGAAGGATCTGTTTTAACCAGCAAAAGCGGACAAAATGCATTTGTTTTAGGTCAACAAAAAAGGGCGAACACTGTTCGCCCTCTCTTCCAAAGCAATGGATTTTAGTTACCCGCCAGTAAGGCTCCGCACCATACTGATCATCACACCCGCAGCCACCGCAGAACCGATAACACCTGCTACGTTGGGGCCCATTGCGTGCATCAACAGGAAGTTGTGAGGATTGGATTCAAGCCCCACTTTGTTGGATACCCGCGCGGCCATAGGTACGGCAGAAACACCGGCAGAACCAATCAATGGGTTAATCTTGTGCTTGCTGAATACATTGATCAACTTGGCCATCAACACGCCAGCCGCAGTGCCGATCGCAAACGCCACAATACCCAAAGCCAAAATACCCAGGGTTTTAGGATCGAGGAATTTGTCTGCCGCCAATTTCGAACCAACGGAAAGGCCCAGGAAAATAGTGGTGATATTGATCAGCGCGTTCTGAGCGGTGTCCGACAATCGGGAAACGACTCCGCACTCACGCATCAGGTTACCAAAGCAGAACATACCCAACAGCGGTGCAGCAGCTGGCAGGAACAGGGCCACCAAAATCAGCAGCAACATCGGGAAGGCAATTTTTTCCCGCTTGCTCACATGGCGCAATTGCACCATTTCAATTTTGCGTTCCTGCTCAGTAGTCAGGGCTCGCATAATCGGCGGCTGAATCATAGGCACTAGCGCCATATACGAATAAGCCGCTACAGCTATAGCCCCCAACAAGTCCGGGGCCAATAGGCTGGAAACATAGATAGCTGTGGGGCCATCTGCTCCACCGATAATACCGATCGCAGCGGCATCGGCGATTGAGAAGTCCATGATTCCCGCTACCGAGAGACCCACAGCACCGAGCACCGTGGCAAAGATCCCAAACTGGGCCGCTGCACCGAGGAACAAGGTGCGCGGATTGGCTAGTAGTGGACCAAAGTCAGTCATAGCCCCTACGCCCATAAAAATCACCAACGGCGCAATGCCGGAAGCAATAGCTACGGAATAGAAGTTATACAACATACCGTTGTTGAAACCGGCATCCCGGGCAAACTCAGCTGCTTGTACCTGCACGGCTGCCGGCGCACTGGCCAGAGCTTCCTTTAGCGCGGGTAAAGCTGAAGTACTATCAAGGCCCAGGATCTGGGCCATTTGCGCCAAAACAGCTCCATCTCCCTGGGTAAGGGCTGTCTCTGCGGCTGAGAGTGCCAAATCGGCACCGGGAATATTGGCCAGGATTCCGCCGAAACCGATAGGCACCAAAAGCAGGGGCTCAAAGTTTTTGCGAATGGCCAAAAACAGCAGGCCCAGGCCCACCAAAATCATAATGAACTGGCCCGAGGCCATCTGCGCGACACCGGAGGAATGCCAAAGAGTAATCAGATTATCCACGTGTGACTCCTACCTTTGGCTATGCAATAGACAGCAGGGCATCACCCACCGCCACTGAATCGCCTTCTTTTACTGCCACACTGGCGACGTTACCGGCACGAGGGGCACTCACTACAGTTTCCATCTTCATCGCTTCCAGTACTAACACCGCCTGGCCTTCGCTCACCTGATCCCCAGGCTTCACCATTACTTTGAAGATATTTCCAGCGAGAGGCGCATTAACCGGCTCACCTCCGGTAGCAGGCACGGAAGGTGCACTAGCTGCAGATGCTGGAGCAGCACCAGACACTGGGGTAATATTGGTTAAGTCACCACCATCGGCCACAGTGACGGTGTAGCTCTGTCCCTCTACAGTCACGGTGTAAACTTCTTCACCTTTGTCGTTCTTGACTGCAGCACCTTCATTACCGGTAGGTACCGGCTCAAAAGCTTCTGGATTACCACGGTTCTTCAGGAACTTCAGGCCAATCTGTGGGAAGAGTGCATAGGTAAGCACATCATCGATCTCCCCCTCACCATCGGTCAGGGCCACATCTTGTTCACCCGCTTTCTCTTGAAGCTCCAAAGTTAACTTGTCCAACTCTGGTGCCAACAGGTCTGCCGGACGACAGGTAACCGGATTCGCTCCATCCAGGACCCGGACCTGCAGCTCCTGATTAACTTCAGCAGGTGCCGCACCGTATTCGCCTTTCAAGACGGCGGCAGTCTCTTTAGAGATCGACTTATAACGCTCTCCAGTCAGAACATTGAGCACCGCCTGGGTACCCACAATCTGGGACGTGGGAGTAACCAGCGGGATACAGCCCAGGTCTTCACGCACCCGGGGGATTTCCTCAAGTACATCATCCAGGCGATCCCCGGCGCCCTGTTCGCGCAGCTGGTTTTCCATATTGGTGAGCATGCCACCGGGTACCTGAGCCACCAGGATGCGGGAATCCACGCCTTTCAAGGAACCCTCAAACTTCGCGTATTTCTTGCGAACGTTACGGAAGTAAGCCGCAATTTCTTCCAGCAGGTTAATGTCCAGCCCGGTGTCCCGCTCAGTGCCTTCCAAAATGGCCACCAACGCTTCGGTTGGGCTGTGACCATAGGTCATGGACATAGAGCTGATCGCGGTGTCCACGTTGTCGATACCCGCCTCAATACACTTGAGAGCGGTAGCCGTAGATAAACCAGTAGTAGCGTGGCACTGCATATGGATGGGGATGTCCACGGCGGCCTTCAAACGTTTCACCAGCTCGTAGCCCTCATAGGGGCGCAGCAGACCGGCCATGTCCTTGATCGCGATGGAATCCGCTCCCATATCCTCAATCTGGCGCCCCAGGTCCACCCACAAGTCCATGGTGTGTACTGGGCTCACGGTATAGGAGATGGTGCCCTGAGCGTGCTTCTCTTGTTTCTTCACCGCAGCCAGTGCGGTTTTCAGGTTGCGCATATCGTTCATCGCGTCGAACACGCGGAACACGTCTACCCCATTGACTGCAGCACGCTCTACAAACTTCTCAACCACGTCATCCGCATAGTGGCGGTAGCCGAGAATATTCTGTCCCCTGAACAGCATCTGTTGGGGCGTGTTCGGCATAGCTTTCTTCAGTTCGCGAATACGCTCCCAGGGATCTTCTCCGAGATAGCGAATGCAGGAGTCGAAAGTAGCACCCCCCCAGGACTCCAGAGACCAGAAGCCAACTTTATCGAGCTTCTCAGCAATCGGCAGCATATCGTCCAGTCGCAGTCGGGTAGCGAACAGTGACTGGTGGGCATCGCGCAGGACTACATCGGTAATCCCCAATGGCTTTTTAACCTCAGTCATGGGTTATCTCTCTCGGCAGAAATTATTGGAAATTGTTTGGAAGCGATTGGTGGTTAGCTTCTTTTGCGATGCTGTTCGATCGCCGCTTTAATCACCGCATGTAAATGGGCCTTATCATTCCCAGCGGTTGGGGAAGGCGCGTCGGATACGGGCTCCGCTTCGGGGAAATAGCGGGAGATGACTCTCGACATAATACCGGTACCGATCACCAGCAATAGCAGAAAAGTAAAAACAATTCCCATACCAAACAGGGTGATATCTAGCCCCTGTTGCAAAAGTGTTTCTTGCACTGTTTATTCCCCCTGGCACCAGGCAATAAAACCAGCCATTCCGGACGGTTTCATCTGTCCCCGTAACACTATGAATTTACGTACCTATTTATTCAGGACAGCTGAAACACCCCAATTGATATTTTGTGCATATGTAAAATCTTCGCTCACAATTAAACAAATTTATGTCGTACAACCAATAAACTTGCCCGGGAAAATCTCACTTAGCCCAGCCGTCCCAAATTTCTGCACATCGGAATCTTATTCCCTAGACCGGTAATTTCAACCGCCGCTGCACCTGATCCTTCCCCAAAAAGAGCGGGCACACAGGAAAAAATTCGTTAGTTCCAAAATGCTGATATTTTTCTATTATCAATACAAGTTGCTTTTAAAATCAAACACTTATTGGTTTCAGGGGCAACGGAGGGGTCTAAATTGCCACGCCCAATTTTGGTGCAAAACATCAATAGGCTGAGTTTATTTCTCCTACTTTTATATACTGAAGAATGATCGTTTTTGCGCCATTACAATAACTTGCTGATAGAATATGCGCCTTTAGATTTATGATTTACCTCTCAACTGACTTATGACCGACAAGACACCTACCCCAGAACCTACGATTTACCAGGCACCAATGGAAGGGGTAATCGACCATCACGTACGTGCCCTGCTCTCCGCCATTGGAGGGGTCGATATCTGTGTTACAGAGTTTGTTCGTGTCACTAATACTCGCTTGCCTCGCAGAGTATTCACCCGCTTGTGCCCAGAGGTCGACAAAGGTGCAAAGACCCCAAGCGGGATTCCAGTACGGTTACAGCTGTTAGGCGGCAACCCCAATGCAATGGCAATTAATGCAGTAAAAGCAGTTGAGTTCGGTGCTACAGCAATTGATCTCAATTTCGGCTGCCCTGCAAAATCAGTGAATAACAGCGACGGTGGCGCCTGCCTATTGCAAAGCCCTCACAGAGTGGAAGCTATTGTAGGAGCGGTTCGCCGCGCTGTCCCGGAAAACATCCCTGTCACCGCAAAAATCCGACTGGGCTTTAATGATCGCTCTAGCTATATGGATAACGCCCAGGCCGCAGCAGCTGGCGGCGCAAATGAACTGGCAGTACACGCTCGCTCCAAAGTCGATGGCTATAAACCCCCAGCCTACTGGGAATACATCGGTGAAATTCGTCAAAAACTCGAAATCCCAGTCATTGCCAACGGGGATATCTGGACACTTGAGGAATTTCAACGCTGCCGTGAAGTAACCGGATGCGAAGCATTTATGTTTGGTCGCAGCCTGCTAGCCAGGCCAGATTTGGGCAAGCAGATAAAAGCCTACTGCTCAGGTGAGAGCTATACAGCAATGGGCTGGCAAGAGATTATTGAAATTCTTTGGGGTTACTATCAAACCACCCGAGAAGTTTACCCTTCCAAGTATCTGGGCAATCGTATTAAACAATGGCTCACTTACTTGAAATTGGCTTTTCCTGAAGCCCAATTGTTCTTTGATAAAATAAAACGTCTCAGGGAGGCAGAAGAGCTTGATAGAGCTTTTTCCGAAGAGCGGAAAATTCAAATAGCATCAATTGAGGCAGCCTAATTTTCCGCACCTCTGCCAGTATCGGAATTGATACTGGCAGAGGCAGTTACCCGCTCAGATCCACTCTCACAGATCCATTTTTGACTGCCGACTCAAGTAAGCCGGATTGTAAAATTTTTCCGCTAACTGATGCGCAGTGCTACTTTCGTAGTGAACTCTGGTTTCAGTGGTAGCTTTGATGCTATCAACCAAAACCATCTCCTGCACAAATAGCTCTTCATCCTTTATCCCCGATACAAAATGCGCAACCTTAGCCAACTTTCCAGATTTCAAGTAAAGCTCCGCTTGGATTGGGAAGAAACTCTCACTATCAAGCCACAATTTTATCTTTTGATAGCTGGCTCCTTTGGTTTTTGCCTCCAGCTGAAGTTTGTGGGTCAATTTATCCTTTAGAATTTCACTTGCCTCGAATTGCCCCCGATAGTCCTGACTCCAGGTCAAAGTGGCGATATCACCAATTGAAGCCTCCCCCAGCAATCTTTGCATCGGTGTTATGCGGATAGGGCGGCGGCTGCGGGGCATCAATAGCCAGTAGTTATCCTGCAGCATCAGCATTTTTTGCCCCTCTTCACCAACACCTTTAAATACCACCAATGATTTTCTCTCAGGGCGAGTATAAACATGGTAGCGATCTTCGCTTTCTAACTCTCCCTGTTTAAAAACCTGGATGTTGGTGACAACTTTTGAAGATGACTCTCCAAGACGATAGGAATCGGCTTTGGCCAACATGCTTTCTACCTGTACAGCGGAAAAATGACTTTCCTTCTCCTCAGCCCCAGCTGAAACAAAGGGAGAGAACATCAGCAAAAAACCAATCGCCAAGCTAACTCTGCCTAATCTTAATTTATACATGGACCAATGCCTCAGTAATCGGTTTATTGACACCTTTCCGCGCCGCAAGGAAGGATGAAAAAACACATATCGCAGCTATTGCAACCGAAATCATCCAAGCCAAGTTAATAGAGAAATAAACAGTCAAAGGATACCCCGTTGTTTTTCCCGGAGGTGGCGGCATAGTAATGTCAAACATCATCAACCCAGCGCTTATCAGACCAGCCAAAATAACACCTGCTAAAGAACCCACTACAGCAAGTACTAAAGCCTCCAATATAAACCCAGTTATCAATTCCACTTTGGATGCACCCAGTGCGGACAAGGTACCTATTTCCCGTGTTCTCTCTGTTACCGACATTGCCAGCGTATTGAAAAGCGAGACAAAGATAACCAGTGCCATAATGATGCCCATCAACCCAAAAATTCGATCATAAAGACTCTTCACTCCCTGATAGAAAAAGGCACGATCCTCCCAAGTTGTAATTTCCAACTCTGGAACTAACTCACGCAGTCTTTCCTGCAAGCTCGATGTCTTATCAAGGCTATAGCCATAGATTGCCATGGTTGAGACCCTGTCACTATCTAAAAGGAACTGCGCAGCCTGAACAGAAATATATACTTGACGCTTATCCATATCTGGAACACCAGTCCCGAAAACTCCCCTAACCTTAAAATCCATTGCATTGAGAGCCCCGTGAACTGTAGAGGACATTAAAGTAATATAATCCCCAGGCCTTACATTAAGATTTCTTGCGAGATCTTTACCCAGCATAATCTCAGGATCACTGATATCTTCACGGTTTGATAAAATACTGCCCTCAGTGACATTTAGAAAAGGCCCCTTCACCCGAAATTCACTTGGCAATATCCCCTGACCTAAAAAAATAGAAGACTTATCACCATTGGAAATTAACCCTTGCAGATAAACTCTAGGCTGCACGGCCTTCACATTTTCCTCAACTAACAAGTCCCTACGTAATTTATTGGCATTATCTAAACCAAGCTGAAGAGGAAAGTCCTCATCAGAAGAGAAATATCCCGGCTGTGTTAGCACCAAATGCCCCTCACTGCGCGCCGCGCTCTCTTTAAGGGATTGATATGTAAATAGGCCAAAACCTCCGGAGGTCATCAAGGCCGTTACCACAATGGAGATAATGGCAACAGCAAGAAAGCTTCTGCGACGATTGCGCAATAAATTTAAAACCGCGACTTTTAAGCGACGCATAAAGCACTCTCCTGCAGAATTACACCATCTTTCAACTCAACAACTCTATCGCAATGACGAGTCATTCGATCATCATGACTGGCAACAATAAAAGCTGTTTTTTGCTCCACTCCCAAATTTTTCATTAACTCAATAATTTGTTGTGCGGTAACACTATCCAAGCTGGCCGTAGGTTCATCAGCAATTACCAGTTTGGGCTGATGCACCAGTGCTCGAGCGATTGCTACTCTCTGCTGTTGTCCACCTGAAAGTCGATCTGGCCTGTAGTTGGAAAACTGGGACAGCCCGACATGATCCAACATGCCCATTACACGCCGCCTTACTTCACCTTCTTTCATTCCATTCAAAAGAAGTGGAAAGGCTACATTCTCAAAGGCTGTCATTACCGGAACCAAATTAAACTTTTGGAATACAAAACCCAGCTGGGTACGACGGATCTTCATTGACTGCCGATGGCTTTTTCTCAGCACCTCGCCGGCAAAGCAGACTTCTCCGCTGTAATCATGATCCAGTAGCCCGCAAATATTTAACAAGGTACTTTTACCAGACCCCGATGGTCCGCACAGAGCTACCATAGTGCCTGCTCGAATATCCAGATTCACATCTTTTAGGGCCCTAAGTTGAACCTCACCGGAAGTGTAAGTCTTTTCAATATGAGTGAGCTGTAACATAGATTTACTACCTGTTCGCACTATTAGTCAGAGTTTTTAACATCACCACATGGATTTGATATGCCATGACTCTCAGCCTTTGCTCCCCATAAATTCACTAACGCCTTGTCACCCTCAAGCTCTGCAGCCTGCAATGCGCCACAGTAAATCCAGCGAGTAGCGTCTGGCGGCATATATCCTATGCGTGGATCGCCCATCAACTCATGATAAAGTTCAAACCCACGGTCAAAAGAATTAAATAGCTTTGGCACCTTAGTAAAAGTTGTTGCGGCAATTCCTTTAAGCAGTAAGTCTTGAGGCATCCCCTGAGAGGAACGGCCAGGGTTATCCATTTCTTCAATTATGGTGAGCGCCTTATCCATACGGGCAATTCCATTCTCTGCATAACTGACCTTTCTCCAGGGCAACCAGCTTTCTTTTGCCATTAGAGTCTCACTAGCCCCCAGGTAAAAAAGTACAATAGGATCAGAGGGGTTATCTTTCTGTAAAGTCTTAAAAGCCTCATAGGACTCTTCTATCGCCGCCCCACCCTGTGCTGCCGCTTTTTGGTACAAATCTTCCATTTTTGCGTCCTGGGCAGCAAGGGATGAAACGCTCACTCCAAGATTTAAAGCCATTATTACAAGTAACCTTTTCATTACACTTCTCCTTGCTTCTGAATTTTTAATAGATTACCTAGCATCCAAGTATCATTCAGGACAGTGCGATGAACTGTCTCTGGAGAGGATAAGAGGCAAAAACTTATGCTGAATGGCTCTAGGGGGCCTCTGAATAACTCCGCGATACCTCTGGCATGCAGAGCGGTTCACAATCAAGGCGCGGCTTCGCAGGAATGTCTAGACCTTTCAAGAAGTCACAACGCGGAGTGTGAATCGCTCTGCACGCCCCGAAGGGCGGGCCTTGAAGGCCACAGCTACTGCGTTGCAGCTCTTGCAAAGGGCTGCGGCCATTCACGGCGAGCTGCGCCTAACATCTGCAGCCTTCAAGACCCGCAGAGGCATTACGGAGTTATTCAGAGGCTCCCTAGAGGGTGGATAGGTGGAAAATTACTGCACGCGAAGAGATGCTATCGTTAAAGCGTCTAAACTCAGGAGAGAGTACCAATTAGTAAAGACTGCATAATCGCCAAAATATTGAAGACTTGGTATCTAAATTGATACTAATAAGATTAGTGCGATGCACATGGAGTGGATACAGATCAAAAGAGCAGCTCCCCTGATCTGTACAAAATATCAAATGAAATTTACAAAGACTAATCCACCATTGCAATATGGGTGATCATTTCACCGACAGACTGCCCCAAATTATTTGTAGCTATAGTACGAACAATAAAAACATCGTTTTCAACATCTAAGAGTTCTACTTTTATATCTACATCTTGTCCTGCCAGCGCTAAGTTGTCCGCATACAAATCCGCAGAAGTAACTATAAAACGAGCACTATCTTCACCTGTCAACCGCCTCAAAAATATACAACATGACTTAATAAGGCTCTGCGAGGCAATTGCAACGGGCAACGCTTTCACCCTATCAAAATGCCCCATGCACATTTGTGGAGTAACTCTACCGATACTTGCCGTCAGAGACATTAGATCAATATTATGTACATTAATATCAATACTTTTGGAGTAAGGATTAATATCGCTAATAACAGGAGTGATATCATGGATACTATCACTATATATCTTATGGAAAGATCGCTCCCGTATCACATGATATTTCACGTTAAGTCGTGCCGCCACTTCACCGGCAGGGTCTAATAATTCAGCCTCAGCAACCAACTCTCTCTTATTGGTAAATACGGCTTTGGTTCGGGCCAGAAGGTGATCAGGGCGCATATCAGAAACAAAGCTATCATAAGTTTTCAAATCAGCTTTGCGTGCCAGGTAGTAATGCTTGGATCTCACTGGATTGGCCAAAGCGCCAAAACAAGAGCCCAAAATTGCCAAGTGTCGACCAATTTCCGCGACATCCATTAAACTATTTTCATATGTACTCTGACATTGCACAGGCACTTTAGCAACAAGCCAGCCGTCAGCGTCAAAATGTAAAGCCTCTAGCGCAAAGTAGGGAGATTTCACCTCAATTAGATCCTCAACTCCTTCTACAGAAGAAGGATCCAACTTAAAACTATCCAACATAATTATTCCATTAATTATCGGAGAAAATTTACACACAGGTACTCACAGCAGAATACCTGGCATTACAAGAGGAAAATAGATTAGGCACTTTCGGGAAGAATGCAGCATATATACCTTCCCAGCCATTTAAGAAAATGTCCTAAAATAGAAAAACCATAAAGAAAAATCTTAGCCTATTTTACAAGCCAAATAAGCAGAAAATAGACCTTCAGGCAGAATCTCAAGCACCAGGCACAAACAAACTCAAACCCACCAAAATAGTTAATCTACAATTAAAAAACACTCCACCCCTCAAGTCGCGGGCAATTATGCCAATCAAACCCCTAAAGTAAATTACCGACAATTACAAAAACAACCCCTCAGCTCGCACAAGATTACTAGTCAAACCATATAGCAATAACATAAAAATATATAAACAAGCGTCCAAATTCAAACCCAAACAGCAACCATCCTAAAGCCTTGGCAATTAAAACCCCATTAAGTTTGAAGCACGGCTTTAATAGTAATTCAATAAAACCAATATCATCTTTAACGCTATAATCTCTTATCGCAGTCCCACCATATTACCCTTCCTTTCATCAGAGGCAGTTGGAGCATTTAGATTAAAGATCTCTCGACACCAAACCAATCTGAATGTCCGGCCATCAAAAATAAGGGGCGGTAAAGTTACTAAATCTTAAGTAGCAGATATGAATCTCTACTATGCATATCAATTTAAATAGAGGGGTCAATTTAACCCCCTAAGTTAAGACAAATATAAATTGTTGATCACTACATTGTTTTAAACAATGAAGCAGCCCTACGACTCACTGTATATTGACGCCCGTCATCCATCACCACAGATACACCGCCAGTTATTCCACGGCATACTTTTTGAATGCGCTTCACACAGACAATTGTAGAACGGTGGATTTGCCAAAATAAATCTGGCTCCAACTGAGCTAACAACTCCTTTAGAGGGGTTCTAATAATATGCTCACCCTGACCGGAGTAAACCGTCGTGTATTTGTCCTCTGCCACAAATGCCGAAACCTCATCGCAGGCAATCAGATGAATATCTTCGCCTTTGCTTGCCTTAATCCAGCGAAGGTACTCAGGTCTACTTAAGGAAAGCTGCCTCAGCAACGCCTCAATATCAGGTCCTGACTTTAGGTTACCCTCTTCCCGGTCTCTCAGGCGCTGCCGAATACGATCACATGCTTTTTCCAGCCGCTTGTCATCAATAGGTTTTAGCAGATAGTCGGCTGCCTCATGCTCAAAAGCACTTACAGCATACTCATCATAGGCTGTGATAAATACAACAATAGGACTTGTTTTTAATTTGCCAAGAGCCTCAGCAACAGCCAAACCATCCATTCCAGGCATGCGGATATCGAGAAAAACTACATCAGGCTCCTCTTGTTGGCATAGGGCTAACGCCTCGCGGCCATCACAGGCTTTACCTGCAATCTCAAGCTCAGGAAAAATATCGGCAAGCATTTGGTCAAGATGGTGACGCAATAAAGGCTCATCGTCTGCAATTATGGCACGCATGGAAACTCCAAACGGGCAGTTACCCCGCCCTGATTATTACTTTGTATCAGTAGCTTACCACGCTCTTGGTAAAGGGTAGAAAGTCGCTCCCTAATATTGCTTAGCGCAATCCCATTATGTTTGCTGGGGCTAAGTTTATTAGCTCCAGCAGCGAGCCCCACACCGTTATCTTCTACCTCAATAACCCACTGGTTTTCTTTCTGTTTCACCCGCAACCTGACCAGCCCACCTTTGGCTGCAGGCTCAATGCCATGAAAAATTGCATTTTCGACTAAGGGTTGCACAAGTAACGGGGGAACAAATGTCTCTAAACTCACATCCCCTGATAAATCAACTTCATACTCTAGCCGTTCCCCCAAGCGTATCTTTTGAATCTCCAAATAGCATTTCAAACTGCTTAGCTCATCCTTTAAGGATACCTGGTCGGAACGGGATTTTTTCAAGCTAATTCGCAAGAGGTCACTAAAGTTATCCAGTAGAACTTCTGCCTTTTGAGGATCGTGGCGAATAAGCATTTTCAGATTGGCCAGAGTATTAAATAAAAAATGAGGTTCAATCTGGCTTTGCAATACTTTTAGCTGGCTCTGAGCCAAAGTCTTTTGTTGCTCCATCTTTAACAATTCAGCTTCTTGCCGCTCCCTCTCAAATTGGTAAGCCTGCTCCCGATTAAGATGGACTTGATAGAGAAAAATGGAAAGAAGAATGGCAATAATTAAAAAATCAAGTGCCCGAAATTCCCCAAAACCCGATACCCACCACCAAGCATGTAGAGTTCCCAGGACAATTGCCGCTAAACTCACTACCGCATACTTTACTTTTGAGGGCCAGGTGGGCTTGAAAAACTCGACTACCTGCCTCGTGGATGTCGCTATAAATCCGTACGCCAGAGAAATTACGCCGTGAACTGCATAGCTCCCCCCCCAGATAGCCTGGGTAATTACCGCCACCACCACACAAATTATCAATGTACGTAAGCACTCTCTTAACAGATTCACCCTTAACTCCACTCAAAAAACAATAGTCGTACTCAAGGTAAATACAGCCTGGTTTTGAAGCTGCGCAAAAGCAGACTCATCAGGACCAGCAAAATATCTTACGGATGTTCCAAGTACCCAATCGTCCGCAATCTCCCTCTCACCCCCGATAGTTAAAATAAGGCCACCATCTTCAGGCGTGTATATTAAATCTACTTTTGGATGGTACTCATTATTGGTAAGCGTCCAATGTAAAAGTAAATTGTGCCTCAGGGTATTATCACTTAAAAAGGCCATCGCTGAGGATTGGCGAAGGCCATCCCACTGCACTCCCTGATTTTGGTACCACAGGCTGTTATCAAACACCTGCTCCCATTCGCTTTTCCCCCAGGCCCGACTATCAAACCAGTACTCTAAAATAACCGAATGCCCAATGCTGTTTGCCCATGTCATCCCTATAAGAGCTTGCCAGCCATCATCCATCTGCTCCTGTTTTGGCATAGCCATCAAAGCTGGGGCTCGCCAGCGCCAGTATTCTTGCTGGTAGCGCCATTCTGTATGGATCTCCCATTGCTCTCCATAAGTATTAACCCAGCTTCCCCCTAAGTTCATACCTCGCTGATCATCCATGTAACCCAGTAACTGCCACTCTGCACTAGTTCCAAGCTGATACCAGCGCATGGCAAATCCCTTTGGGTTGTCACCCCCAGAGGCCTGGCTGATACCGGCATCCACCAGCATTACACTTAGCTCTCCATTCTCAGTGAAACGACTGGCAGACACCACCCCAACTCCTTCGCTCACTTGAAGTGATACCGGATTCCGCTCTATGGGTAGAAACCAATCCAGCGGACGATGACCATAACCAACACCAAAGTCCAGGCGGCGTTTGCCCAGCAACCAATCCCAGTCCTGCCAGCTCCCCTGCCAGAAAAGCTCCTCAACTACCAACTCTAAGTCTTCACTGCCACCGCGCTCTGCCTGGTGGAATGCAGAGATCTGCCCTTCCCAAGCTTCATACTGTAGTGCCCCCTGTAGTAAAGCTTGCCGAGACACACTTGATTGCGCCTCAAAAAGTGAGCTATCAGAAGCGCGATCATAAGCGGCTGTCATCGCCAGCTCCCACTGTGATTCAAGGGCATCCGCCTGGCTAGTAGCACTACCAATCAGTAGAGGTAGCGCCCAAAGAGAATATAGTTTCATAGTTGCCTCCATTCGTGGGAAGCACACTACCAACCTTCCAGGCCCATACCATCGGATAAGACCAACGGTACTGGAATCAGATAAATGGCTTTTGACCGAGATTAATGGAGGGGGTTATCCATTAAATAACCCTCTGAAAAGTTGATCACTCTTTGCGCAACCATCCGAGAATACGGTTATTCTCTACATACCATTGCCCTGGGGGCATGAAAATAAGTGGGTAACGCTCTCGGGAGGGAGAAAATGGACCCGCGTTCTGCTGAATAATCTCCAGGGTAGCATTCTCTATATCTACCATAGAAACGATAGCTACATGGCCATAAGGGTTAAAAAGGGAGGGGCTATAAACAACGATATCGCCAATATTCGGAGGGGTATTACCTTGGTTGTGAAACTGCAGTAATCCTCTTTTGGTATTCACACTCCCGTGCTGGACTGTCAGGTCAAAAAAATCTCTAGCATGTCCAAATGTATCCGGCATTCGATGCCCAAATCGCTCGTAATAATAGCGCTTAACAAACTCAACACACTGGTACCTTAGGCCAAGATTATAACCGTCTTCCGAGGTGTTGCGCTCTTCAACATTATTAACTCCTCCATTGTAATAAACTTCTACCCCATGAAGTGAGTCTATAATCTCTCCGACAGAATAAGCTGTATTAAGGTTTAGGCGAGTAGCCAGTTGATATATCACGGCGATCAAAAGTCCTATACCGGCCACAACAACAATTAACCTACCCTTCCTTCCACCTTCTTTGATTGTTTCAACGAAAGACAACATCCATATTTCCCTCTAATCAACCCCAACTAAAAACACCCCAATTTCAGACTCCCACCTGTGCAAAAAAGCAAATGGGGTTAAGTGCACTCTACGTTCAAATATAGGTCTCATTCCTTTATCCTACTCATTACACCTAGTTAACTTTTTGAACCCTGTCATCAATTGCTCAAACGGGGTTCATACTACTTACAGGCGCTAATAGCAATTGATCCAACACCGTCACAACCTGCCAAAAAAGCGATAGCTATTTTGCCTTAGGTGACCCAGAATCCAAATATAGTTATTTAACTAATAATCAGCAGGAACCGGGCCACTGAGCAGCTGTCCATCAATTACAAATCGCCTTGCTCAATTAGATTAAGAAATACGTCGAGTTTGTCATGCCTGATACCCTAAAATTCCTTACAGCATTCAGTTTATCGGTTCTCCTTACAGCTTGTGGAGGAGGATCCGGCAGTAGTAATTCCAACGATGAGACTACTGAAACCGAAACAAGTACCGACGGCGGAGACAACAGTGGTTCTGATGATTCCGATAACGGGGACGACGACAGTGATGAAGAAACGGGGGGCTACACTTTTAACCCCAGTAGTCCCCTGGCATCACTTATCGTAGGGACACAAGAGTATGCCAGTGGCACTCTCAGCCTCGAAGATACCGATAGTAATAGCCCCACTTTTCAAGCCAGCAGTGTGGCCGGAAGCTATGGAGATTTTACTCTCTATGAAAGTGGAAACTGGGAATATCAATTAAACACCAGTTCCCAGAGTTTGAATGATGGTGAGTCCGTGGAGGACACTATCTCTTTCCAGCTCACCGATGGCAGCACCCTCTCCGTGGTGTTCTCTATTCAAACCATCGAAGCCACAGAAAGCAGCATTGTCTTTATCTTTATGAACTTCTCAGATGCCGCCGTAGAAGATGATCTAAGCATTACCCAAATTGCAAATATGGCTTTCAATGACACAGATTCTCTTGATAATGCCTACCATCAAAACTCCCTGGGACAACTAAAGTTCAGCCGCCATCTAAGCAATGACACTTCACTAGATCAATACTGCTACGGTGAAGACAATGATGAGAGCACTTCTATAGACTGCTTTACCTACAGCATTGCCGACAGCCAGAATGGTGGTGTACTGAGCATCGAAGATGCGGAATCTCGCTCGGGCAGTGAATATAACGATAGCGGCTATACATGGAGAGATAGGGCAACCAGCTGGATCGAAAGCAATTACCTAGACTCCAACAACCAGCCCGTAGAGCTCAACGATTGGCGTCATCGGGTCTACATTTTCCCGGAAGCTGCGGCCAGTGCAGGACTGGTTGGCACGGGAGTCGCCTCTGTCGGAGGCCGCTGGAGCATGATAATTGCAGATAGTGATCAACTGATTATGGGCCATGAAATTGGGCACAATATTGGCCTGAGCCACGCCGGCAATGACGATAATAATGATGGGGATACCAACGATAGCGGTGAGAGTGAATATGGTAGTGACGGCTCCCTAATGGGCAATGCTTGGCAATCACGACTCTTTGGAAGCGGCCATCGTGACTATATGGGCTGGTATGACTCATTCCCCGGATACACTGAAACTATTGAGGCAGTCGCAGGCAGCACCACTAATATTGAGTTTCAAGCCATAGAACTTACTGCTGGTGAGCTTAGTAGCGATCTACCTCAACTCTTAAAGGCCGAAAGTATTGGTAGCAGGAATGGAGAAAACTACTATTACATCGAATACCACGTCGAGCACGACACCCTCAACCCCCGTCCACACCACGAAAATGCGGTAACGGTTCACTATCTTAGCGGCACCAGTAATAACAATGTTACCGCCAACCAGGTAGCCACACTGTCAACTACCGGGGACAGCTTTACTGACTCATCTGCTGGAATCACTATTGAATTCCTATCCACTGACAACAGCACCAACTCTGCAACTGTTTCTGTAACTTACGATGAATAATTTAATGGGGAGTAAGACCGCAATGAAAAATCTACCCTTAGCCGTACTTCTCGCCCTTTCCTCTTCAGCGATTGCCGAAGAGACTGTAACTGGCGTGTTAGAGGAAGAGATCTCCGAGAACTTTCAAACAGGAGAAGTGGATCACCGCTTCTCCGTAAAAGACGAAACTACTGGTGACTACTACTTTATCGACGCCAAAGAGGCAAAGCAGAAAGGTATGCAATCTGGTGAGCGAGTACGTATTCATGGAGAAAGAGAAAACAAACGGCGTTTTCGTATACGTGAATCTCAACGTCTGGAGTTAAGACGAGAGGAATAACGCCCTTTCTAACTATAATTTTAACTCCTACCTCACAAATTCCGCATAGATCAATTCGGGTGTACAGAACATTATCTGTGCACCCGCTTTACACAACACCAATTAGCCTAACACCTGGCCACCTCAGACCTAGATACATTTTACTGACCACATTATTAAAGTTAATTATTTAAGTCTTATAATATCGGCACATCTTTACCATTTAAGTAAGTTGCAAACACACCTATTAAAACTACGCCGATAGAAAACCCGAGCAGGCAAGTCACTCTGAAATTCACAACGCCACTCCTGCCGTCATTTCCAGCTGAGCATATAAGCACTGCAATATATGCAGTAAAACCTAGTTATTGGCGCCAAAGACATCCATTGTGAAAGTTGACATTTTATAAAATTCTGAACGTGAACAACTCACCCCTTGTAGATTTCATCTTACCGCACCGAGATTGCAGCAAATAGCTCATCCAAATACCTTTTAGTCAAATATAATACTAAAGGCATTTCAGTCTCTTTAATTTTAAATACTAGTTACCGCGCTTAAGCAATTAACTCAGAAACAAAACCGACCAGAGCCTCAGGATGAGAAACAGTAAAATTAAAAAGCTCTTTATGGGCAGCATCCCACCTATTCTGTTAATTATTGGCTCCAATAGCCTTGCCAACGATAGCCGCACAGTACTGGTAGAAGCAGCACAACCCTGGGAGCAAGCTATTAGAACAAAGTTATTTTGCTCTGTATCATCCCCTGCCTTACATCAAATATCTAGTCACTCAGATGCTGAACTTATAGAAATAAAGCCTGTTGGCTCCATTATCAAAGCTGGTGAACTAGTAGCAGCCCAGGATGACTTTTATCTCTCCCAGCAAATGAAGATCATTCGCACCGATATTGAATTAACACAAAGCCAGCTTAACTATGCAGAAGAAGAACTAGGTAGACTGGAGAAACTTCGCTCAGCCGACATGGTTTCTCAGTCTCATTTAAATAACCTTAAGCTCAATGTGGACACCTATCAATTAACCAAGCAAAGACTCGAACAACAACTAAATACAGCTGAATATCGTTCTAAACGACTACTGCACTACGCAAAAACCGATAGTCAAGTTTTAAGCATAGAAGCTAATCCTGGAGAAAACCTCAATCCAGGACAAAGAATTATGCAGTTACTCCCACTAACTGAAAACCAAATTGAATGTAGTCTCCCTGAAGAACACATAAATAAAGAAAGCCTGCTAAGCAATAGCACCTTCAAAATTGAGGAGCAAGATATTGAACTCAGAAATATCAGCCATATAGTAAACCCAGAAACACAGAACTTTAATCTCTACTTTAAAGTAAACAGACAAAAATTCAAATCCTTACTGGTTGGGCAGCGATTTGAAATAACTATGTTTACCCCTTTCGCGGGTCATAGCGAGCAAGAATACATTACTAGAATTCCTAGTGACGCCGTAATTCTTGAGAATGGGCGACAATATAAGGTTTGGACTCTAGACAACGGTCAAAGAGCAGTTAGTACCAGGGTGCAAATAATAGATACTCTCGATAATTACTTTGTCGTACGTTCAAGCATTGCTCCTGGCGATCTTTTGATTGTACTAGGTCACGAAGGGTTACAACTCAATGAAGCCGTTACTCCAACAAAGAGGGAAAACACATGAAGTCCCTGGAGAAATACAGCTCAATTATCATCTGTTGTACCTTTACCCTAATAATAGCCGGGGTTATAGCCGGGATAAATTTACCAAACGCCCTACTTCCATCCATTAATCGTCCACAAATTGCACTCGCAACCTCCTGGCCAGGAAAGACCGCAGAAGAAATAGAACAAATACTAATTGCTCCGCTAGAACAGGAACTCTCCAGCCTAAGCCACCTAAAAGAATTGCAAACCAATGTTAATAGTAGCTGGGCTTGGACCGTAATTGACTTCCATTCGGAGGCAAATATGGAGAAAATGTATATTGAGGTCCTCTCCAAAATCAACCAAGTACCCAATTGGCCAACACAAGTTCGCACACCGGATGTATTCAATTTTGCAAATGGTGCAGGGGCTACGCTTGGATCCTTTTTCCTATATTCTGAGAAGCCAGCTAGCGAACTTAAATTAATCGACGCGTTTATAAATCATGTAAAGCCAGCCTTTAGCAAAGTTCCTGGTGTACAGTCCATTGAAGAGGCCGGCACACCCACTGCCCAAAGGGTCGATATTGAGTTCGATCCAGAAAAGATGACTCGGTACTCTTTAACCATTAGTGAGATAACCGAAAATCTAAACAATTTAACGGATCGCTCGGGAGGAAATCTAAAAATTGGATCAAAAGATTATGCCCTTCATTTTAAGGGGCAGATCCCACTAGAGGAACTTTCAACGCTACCTATCGCAACACGAGAAAGCCAAATCATTCAACTCTCGGATATTGCTTCGGTAAAAGAGCGTGTAGCTTCAGATTGGTTATATTTTGCCCTTGAAGGCAATAGATCTCTATACTTCTACCTACGCCCTACCGAAAATGTCAATGTTCTAGAAACTATCGCCCAGCTCAAATCAACAATAGAAGAATTAAATGACGGAGAGTTAAATCGATTGGGGATGAAGCTCGCCATAAGCCGGGATGACTCCACGGGTATTCAGAATTCCCTCAGCCTGGTATACGGAAGCCTCTTGCTGGGATCACTACTCGCCTGCCTGGTCATTTATTGGTTTTTACGTAACCCCAGAACTCTAACCCTAATATTTCTAAGCATTCCCATTTGTATCTCTCTGGTGGTTCTGGGAATGTATCTTGGAAATAGAAGCATGAACGTTGTTTCACTTGCAGGGATTGCACTTTCTATCGGGTTAATGGTCGATGCAGCAATTATTGTCGTAGAAAACATTCAAAGACTGCGCAAGCAGGGTATAAATATTCAGGAAAGTATCACGCGGGGAACCAAAGAAGTTTCGGGCCCATTAGTTTCATCTACAATCTCCAGTGTTATCGTGTTCCTGCCCATTATTGCTATGCAGTCAGCAACAGGGCAGCTTTTTCAAGACCTGGCCTTCACAATTTCAAGCGCATTATTAGCATCACTATTGTTTGCTCTACTAATACTACCCTCATTGGCCAGACACTTACTTGGAAAAGCAGCAATTTCTGAGGAGGGATCCAGTAGTATTAAAATCAATAAGGTGCTTGAATGGTGGGTGAAGCTTTCTATCCGTTCTGCAAGCAATCCTAAGCTAGCCTCCACTGTGATTTTGTTAGGATTACCCGTCGCACTCATCGCTACCTTCTTTTCCAGCCCTGACATTGATGTCCTCCCAGACCCTAAACAAAATATGGTCTCTGTTTATATCAACTTTGAAAGTCCTTTATCTACAGAGACCATAAAAAATGAAATTGGGGAACGGGTCGTAAATAGAATCACAGCCAATAGAGAAGAAATAGAGAACCAAGTTTCAACCTATGGAATAATTTGCAACCCAAATAATTGCAATCTCTATCTATACACAAAAGGGGACTGGGATTTTGAAGAACTAAAGAGTTGGCTAAATGAAAAAGCTCTCTTTGGACTAATTGGGACTCGAATACATTTCAGGCAAGGTGGTTTATTAAGGTTTGCCCTACCCAACAACCGTATTAGCCAGTTAGATATCAAAGGGGCAGAGCTATCTCGACTACAGATGGCGGGAAGTGAGCTGATGAGTCATTTACGCTTAGAATTTCCAGAAGCGCAAATTCAAGAGGGAAGCGCACTTCAAAATAGAGCGGTTCGTATTGAATTCCAACCCAAGCTAGTACAATTAGCTCGTTTAGGTATTACAATATCGGAATTAAATCATCATCTGATGGCTTTAACCGATGGAATATATATTGGGCACTTCTATACGGGAACCAACACTCTTCCTTTTTACTTTAAAGCAAGAGAACCGCAAAATCTTGAGACGCTCCTAAATACAGAGATACTGATTAACAGTCACGGCTTTATTCCTCTACGTGAATTGACCGACGCCAAAATCACTCAAGCGCCAGCCAGTATACTTCGTGTCGGCCAGGAAGTGAGTGCATCAATAAACTTAACTCCTCCCGAAGGCGTTGCCATGAAGTCATTTGTCGAGGATGTTGATCAATCTGTGAAAGAGTTTCTATCAGAAAGTTCCTACAATGATCTTCATACACAGTTTAGAGGTAGCGCCAATGAACTCAACTTGTTCCTCAGTGAGTTCCTGAAAATTTTTGCAGCAGCTATCGCAGTATTGGCCTTATTAATGTATTTCGCCCAAAGGTCCGCAAAGTTAGCAGCAGCAGTACTCTGTGCTGTACCCTTATCATTTGCAGGCGGAATGATTAGCTTACAAATTTTAAATCTATTTACCCCCCAAAGCCTGGATGTAATAACCATGATCGGCTTTGTAATCTTAATGGGACTGGTAGTTAATAATGCGATATTACTCGTCAACCAATTTAATAAGTCATTGCAAAACGGAGCCAATCAATTGGAGGCGATATATATGGCTGCCAGCTTGCGTGTCCGCCCCATTATGCTTACAACAATTACCTGTATCTTTGGCAATATCCCTTTAGTGCTTAACCCCGGAAGTAGCGCAGCTATCTATCGCGGTCTAGCTGCGGTTATTACTGGCGGAATGGTGTTTAGCGCCTTATTTGTCTTGGCATTTATGTCTGCTTTACTATCACAAAGGCTGTTTAGCCCTCATACATCTGACACTACCCAAAAGAGTGAGTTGAAACTGCCAGAAGCCTCTACTGCGTGATATCCCTCATTTGACCTCAATTTATTCACGCCCAAACTGGAAGCATTATTTTTGTGCCAGAATGGGCGTTAATACCTACTCCGAAAAGCACTTTGCGACGCAGTGCGCGACTTATTCAAGTGACTTTATTTGCTATAGTTTTATAGGATGTAGTTAACCAACATGGAGAGCAAAGGTTTAATTACCACTTATAAATTGGTAAGGAATCAAGGATGAAGTCTCTAATATATTTACTTTTGAGTATCCCATTTACACTGCCACTTATCAGCGATGCCGCTTGGACAGAGAAGGCGCAAATTTACTACTTAAAAGTACACTCGAATGGTGTAGATGTCAGACTTAGAGGATTTGTCAATCCAGAGACCGAGGTGAGCTGCGTGAGCAAAAACACCTTTTTTCTTATCAATGACGACTCTGCCATATACAACACCAAAGTATCTTTTCTGCTTTCCGCTTATATGTCCCAGAAAACTGTAAAGTTTAGTTATTACGGATGTGAAGATGACAGGATTCGCTTAGGCTCAATCCGGTTTCATGATGAGTAGCCAAATCTCATATGATTGACTGGCCCTTTATAATTTGGGCCAGTCAATTCTTATCAATATCAATCTAAAAAATATCCGGATCATCTATCAAACTTGCATTTTCCAACCCATAGTACTCGATCACCCAAGCATAACTCTGGTATATCTCATAACGAGTCGGATAGGCCCGCCCCACTTCATCCCAGCGTTTCCGCGCATTGGAATAGCTGGAACCTTTGATAACTCCTGACAACTCGAACTCATCACCATTATGGGGATTCATGACCGTTGTGGTATAGGGAACTTCAACCTCGCTATTTTCCACCATCATCCGCGCCATCATCAATCCATAGGCGGGTACATTAGATGGCATGGCATCTTTAACAGTTTCCTGGTTGCTTTTGGTCGATGTTTCCCCAACGGTCGTTGAAACACTAAAAGTCTCAGAAAAACTGAATGTAATGGAGCCACTATTTTCAACAGTGCCGGGAACACCGACTTTGTAACCCTCGGTCAAGCTAACTCCAGCAGTAACCGAAATACCCATAGTATTAGTCCAGGTATCTGTTTCACTCTTCCCGTCGGTATACCAGACTTCTGTACTGTCGTTTTGGGCAATACTGCCAGAGTTCTCAAGTAATCTCTCACCAAAGAATGTCCTGGTATTGTTGGGGGTTTCCACAATCTGATCCCAGTGAATCTCTACGCCAGATTCCACCAATTCCAAACGATCCGCAACGCAAGGGTAAATACTCCAAACTTTACTATCACTCGCAGTACCAGCAAATCCAACTACTGACCGGGTTCCAATACTTAGATGGTATTCCTCCCACTTATACCAGCCATTATTACCTCCAAAGGTAATATCACGGGTTGAGTTATCAGCCATGTCTTTCAAGTAGACTCGAATCCTGGAAATATTGCCATCGCGCTTTTTATAGAAGCGCCAACCCTGAATATATTCGGTAGCACCAAGCAACTTTCGATACCCGGAGATAGTGGTTTTACCAACCTCCTCATCTCCTGCATATAAGTATTCGAGTTTTAACCCTTTGATTCTCTCATCACCGCTAAAACTGGTTATAGCGGTGATCTTATCTCCAGGGATTCGGGTGGTAACATAGCTATCGCACATATCGAAATCGCTACCATTCCCACTCTTACCATACTGAAATATTGTATCGTACCTTAGGGTCCCACCATTATCTGATGTATTAAAGTACTGATCCAAAATATTTTCTGTTGCACTAATCTGCACAGAAGCCAATAAACCTAACATCGCTGTGACGAAATACTTCATAGTCAACACCTTCTTTATAAGATTATTCTTTTAAACGGATACAACTATCTGAGTACAACCTTTTGTCAACTTCGTCCGTGTCCAACCCTCCTGTATTGCCTTTATTGTTTAAGTTTTCCATCCTGTGGGGTGAAAAATAGAAGTAATCTGACTTCGCGCTACCAGAACGAACCCACCACCAACGCAGTAACCACAAGCAGTAGCACAGACTGAACTCGATAGTTTTTCCATAGTGGCTGCGCTTTCAGGGATACGGTCTCAGTGTCAAAATCACTTTTAGACCAAGTGAAAGATTTGGCTTCTTCGCTAATCTCAGTAGGATAAAGTAGGCTGGCAATCACCAATACCAGTGAACAGAAGACAAATAAAATTGGAGCAATATAGAGGAAATGTAAGTTTGTCCAGTCGAAGACTTCATTGACAAAAAAGAGGCCAACACCGCCCAAGGTGCCTAACAGCAAAGTAGCTATAGCTCCCTTGGAGTTAGCACCACGCCAAAAGAATCCGATCAGGAAAAGTGCCAGTACAGGGGGAACTGCATAGGAAAGTACCTTCTGCAGATACTGGAATAAGGAACCAAAACTCTCAATTTGTGGTGCCCAAAGTACGGCAAGTATCATAAAGATAAAGGTGACCAGCTGACCTACACGCATTAACTGGTGCTGGTTTAGGCCCGGAAAAAACTTCCGCACAAAGTCCATGGTCACCAGCGTGGAAGCTGAATTAAGCGTGGAATCAATTTGTGACATTAGTGCAGCAACAAAACCTGCCAACACTAGCCCCAGGATACCAACAGGCAACAGCTCAAATAACAGAGTGGGATAAACCATATCTGCGCGCTCTAGCTCGGGGAAAATAACAATCGCCATAGTGCCAGGCAGAACCATGATAAACAGCACGGGAAGTTTGAGCAGACCGGCAAATAAGGCTCCCCAGCGGCCGTGATTAACATCTTTTGCACTGAGTACCCTTTGCACCATAAATTGGTTAGTACACCAGAAATAAAAGCCCAGCAAAGTGACTCCCGTAATTAGCCCCAACCAGGGTACGCTCGAATCACCAATGGGCCGTATCAGACTCAATTGTTCCGCCGAGACCTGGGATACAACATTTTCCCAACCTCCTGCGCGATCCAGGGCAAAAATACTGATCAGGATTGAACCAAATATCAACAGCAGCGCCTGAATGGTGTCGGTATAAATAACCGCAGCCAAACCTCCACAGATGGTGTAGATACCCGCGATCACCGCCAAAATTGAAATCGTGGTCCAAATTGGTAATTCAGGAAATATCAATTTCATTACCAGGGCCCCTGCATAGAGGCTACCTGCAGTATCAACCACAATATTCAGGAAAATAGTCAATCCCGAAAAATAAGTGCGCGCGGTGCTGTTAAAGCGACGCTCAAGCATTTCCGGCATCGTGTAAATGCGCGAGCGAAGAATTGTGGGCAGATAGAAAACGGCAAAGAAAACCAGGATAACCGCCGCCATCCACTCATAGTTAAAGACCGCTATGCCAGTGCTGTAAGCATCTCCGGCTAAGCCGATCAAAGTGGTACTCGATATATTGGAAGCGAACAGGGATAAGCCAATCAAGGGCCATACCATTTTCCTCCCAGCGAGGAAGTAATCCTCTGCAGTATCGTGGCGGCGACTTAGGAAGAGCCCAAGGGCGATGGTGAAAACGAAATAGACGACCAGAATGGTCGCATCGACTGGGTGGAGACCAAAATCGACCGGCATAACTTCCTCGTTCACTGCTAGCAGCGTATTTTTAGAATGATTTGCTTGAACTTGGCCGAAAATTAAATCACAGTGATTTAATTAAGTAAAGCCAAGCTTCAACAAACAAAAAAAGTTATATTAATCAATAGGTTATATAAACTCTGATCTTAGTACCAACGAAGTCAATAGACTAAGCAAAGGCTTTAAAGTTACACTTTTAACAATAGAATCGGACAATCAGTGGCCGGATCAGATCACGTTTCATCTCAGGGGGCACGGATGGGTAAAGGTAGCAATTCCAGTGGTTTACGCCGTTATAACGAGCGAGTGGTGCTTACAACCCTGCGGAAGACTGGCGCAGCCTCCAAGTCCGACCTAGCGCGCCAAACTGACCTCACCGCTCAGGCGGTTACCCGGATTGTCGATGATTTGGAAAGCGCAGGGCTGGTAATGCGAGAGGGGCGCCGACTGGGCGGCAAAGGCCAACCCTCGATTATGTACGTTATTAACCCTACTGGTGCTTACTCTGTCGGCATCAAGGTGGGACGGCGCAATATCGAGCTGCTACTAATGGATTTTGGTGGCACAGTACTAAAGAAAATTTGCCACGAGTTTGAATTCCCGGAGCCCGAATTTTTATTGGCAAAAATTGAATCGGGCCTCCAGGCACTTACTGATACCCTACCCGCTAAAGACAGAGGGAAACTAGTGGGCGTGGGTATCGCTATGCCCTGGTTTATCGGCGCTTGGACCGAAGAGCTCAATATGAGCAAAGAGCTCGCGGCCCAGTGGAAAGAAATTAACTTTGCTGAAGAAGTTGCTCAGCGCACACACCTGCCGGTTTTCTTCGAGAACGACTGTTCCGCTGCTGCTGTTGCTGAATTGCAGTTTGGCAATGGCCAGGACATATCCAATTTTCTCTACGTTTATATCGGGACCTTTATCGGTGGAGGCCTGGTATTAAATGGCAGCCTGGAAACCGGCGTCCATGGCAATGCGGGCAACCTGGTTTCCCTGCCAGTGCCCCCCTCAAAACTTAGCAGCACCCCTGAAAATCAAGGGGCATTTGAGCTACTCCTCAATCGCGCTTCACTATTTGGGCTGCGCAGACATTTACGAGAGTGCGGCATCGAAATTACCAGCACTTCCGAACTTGAAACAGTGATGGACCAGGCCCGCCCTCAGATCCAAGAATGGCTGGACGACTGTGCAGATGCGCTGGTTTATGCATTTCTATCGGCAATCAGCGTGCTGGACCTGGAGGCTATTATTGTCGATGCGCATTTACCCCGCTTTTTATTAGACGAACTGGTCGAAATGATTTCTCGCAGAATAAAGCAGGTGGCGCCTTCAGGTGTATTTGCGCCCAAAATTGTCAGTGGAAAAATTGGAGTCGACGCTATCGCCACAGGCGGTGCGATTCTGCCTTTTTACTCAATTTTTGCACCGGATAAAACAGTTCTATTAAAGGGCGGAATACCAGGAAGAATATCTACCTGATTGCGCCTTAATTGGAACCCCAGAAAAGCATAAAAATAACTCTGGGCTCCTTAAGAATAATCAAAGTAATAACTCACCGGCAAATTTCCAATCAGCACTAATGAGGTAAATATCATGGCATTTAATCTCGATAATAAATGGGTATGGGATTTTTGGTTCGCGCAGGACGGCGACCAGTACCATGTATTTTACCTTCAAGCCGATAAATCACTGGGCGATCCTGAGCTGCGCCATTGGAATGTATCTGTCGGTCATGCCGTTTCTACGGACCTTATTCATTGGACAACGCTCCAGGATGCATTAAAACCCTCACCTCGAACTGCAACCGCCAGTGAGGAAGCTGCAGACTCTTACACTACCTGGACCGGCTGTGTACACAGAGAAGGCGATACCTGGTATATGTTTTATACCGGTACTAAATACTCGGAGAAAGGCCTGATTCAGCGGGTCTGCCTGGCAACTTCCAAGGACTTATTACACTGGGAAAAACACCCCAACAACCCCCTGGTGGAATTAGATCCCAATTTCTACGATGGCCTGAACCTTGAATATTGGCACGATGCATCCTGGCGTGACCCATGGATCGTTAAAGACCCCACGCAGAATCTCTACCATATGTATCTCACTGCGCGCTGTAACCAGGGCAGCCCTGATGGGCGTGGCGCAGTTGGCTATGCCAGTTCAACGGACTTAATTCACTGGAAAGTGGGGCAACCGGTACTGGCTCCCGGCTGGTATGGCGAAATGGAAGTACCGCAAATTGAATACATCCATGGCCGCTACTACTTATTCTGCTCAGTATCGACAAAGTTCCACAGCGCTGCCCATCGACAATCCATGCAGGGTACACCACTGACTGGCACAAAATATTTTGTCGCCGATGATCTGAATGGCCCATACGAAGTGGTTGGAGATGGCTTTATCGGCGCAGACCAGCAGGGATCACTCTATTCCGGCCGGGTTATCCAGGGGCCGGACCAACATTGGTATCTGCTGGCTTTTAATAGGGACGATGCCGAGGGCAATTTTATCGGCGGTATCTGCGACCCCAAACGCATCGAGTTTATGGACGATGGACAACTGGAATTGGCCAAAGACTAGCAGGCAGGAATCGCAACCAAATCCTTAGGTAGATGCTCACCAGAAGCATCTACTGCCCCTTATCCCCTTCTCCCGCAACCAGTGCTACTTAGAAAGACAAGCAGCGCTGTCACCAAAAGCAAAGATCGATACCGCGAAAATCACTACTTCCCCTTGGTTTACTTATCTATTTGCTGATTCCACTGCGTAAATTCTGCAAATTTTCGTATTGCCTTTATTAAACCACAGTGATTTAATAAATGTGTTCGCGGGGAGAGGTCCCACCCATGCGGTAACAGGAAGAGAGTCTCGAGCCCGCAGAGAACGGGCCGTGAAAAATCTAATAACCATAAGAGATGATTGAGGAGAGCGCCGTGATTGCAGAGGGCTTCCAAGCAGGTTCAGAGACACAGAAACACTTTAAACCACACTCCATAGCCCTGGCAGTTGCCATGGCCTCCAGCGTTGCGGTACCGGCAACAGCTGAGGAAATGCCGGAAATTGAAGAGGTGATGGTTACCGCAACCGCCCGACCGGTTACCAAGATGGAATCCAGCGTATCCGTTAGTGCACTGGACACTGAGGAAATGGCGAAGTACGCCCCGCGCTCTACCGCAGAGCTGTTCCGCAGCTTACCCGGTATTCGGGCGGAATCCTCCGGTGGCGGCGGCAATGCAAATATCACCGTTAGGGGTATTCCCCTGGCAACTGGCGGCTCCAAATATATGCAAATCCAAGAAGACGGATTGCCTGTATTAGAATACGGCGATATTAATTTCGGTAACACTGACAACTTTGTTCGCACCGACTCCTCTCTCGCACGTATAGAAAGCGTACGCGGCGGCTCTGCCTCCACCTTTGCCAGTAATTCCCCTGGCGGTGTGATCAATATGATCAGCAATACCGGCGAAGAAGAAGGTGGTAATGTAGGACTTTCGTTTGGTGCGGACTACGATGAATCCCGCCTGGACTTTGGCTATGGCCACCACTTGAATGATTCTTTGCGATTCTATGTCGGCGGATTTTTAAGAGAGGGGGAAGGCATCCGCGAGACCGGCTTTGATGGGGATTCCGGCGGCCAACTCAAGGCCAACCTCACCAAAGAGTTTGATAACGGTTATGTCCGCCTCTATTACAAACATCTCGATGACCGGGTAACAACTTATCTTCCTGGCCCTGTAACCTATAAAGGCGATGGTGAATTCGGCACGGTTGCCAACTTCGATGCCAGCAGCCAAACCCTGCATTCCGATAATTATCGATACATTTCCACTTTTGATGCCTACGGCAATCCGGTAACCCGCGACTTATCCGACGGTATCGAATCACTGGTGGAAGCCTATGGCTTTGAAACCAAATTCGAATTTAATGATGGCTGGACTGTTACCGACAAATTCAGAATTTCTGATGTTAGCGGCAGCTTTATTTCCCCCTTTACCGATACTTTCGGCGATTACGGACCACAATCCACACAGGATATGGCTGATACCATTTGTGCAAATGCCGTAGGCAGTAGCGGAGAGGCCATAGACTGTAGCGCCGGCACAACGGTGGCTTATGCCAATGGTGAAGAGGCCGAAGGCCTCGCCTATGTCGACCTGCTCTTTGATACAGAAATACACGATTTGGGTCTGATAGTTAACGACTTTAAAGTCGATAAATTAATTGGCGATAATATTGTTGTTTCCGGTGGGTTCTATTACTCCAACCAAAATATCAAAACCAGCTGGAATAGTTGGAATGCCCTAGTTCAAACTGTTGACGGCAGCAATTCTGAAAACCTCACCATAACTGCCAATGCCAACGGAGATGTACTGGTAGATGATGGGGTCTGGTCTGCAAGCTTTCTTTCCTGGGCCTGGGACCTGGAATATGAAACTTATGCACCCTATATGAATGTGGCGATCGACATCGGCGACTTTACCTTCGATGTCAGCGCCCGCCACGATATGGTCAACGCCAAAGGCTCCCTGGTTTCCAGCTGCTGCGGTGGTGATACAGACTACGATCTGAATGGCGATGGTATTATCAGCGATGTGGAAAGTGCTAGCGCTTCCGATGCTTTTGGATTCACCGGCGGCGTCATCACAATGGCCAATGGATCCACCCAGCTCGTTGACTACGATGCAGACAACACCTCTTTCTCTCTCGGTGGAAATTATATTCTCAACGACAGCATGGCTATTTTTGCCCGCTACAGCGAGGGTGGCCGAGCAATTGCCGATCGGCTTCTACAAATTAGCGGCGCCCTCAACAGTGACGGAAGCCTAACCGACACCACCGATGGCTTCGACTCTGTGGACCAGCTGGAAATTGGATACAAACTCTCAACCGGCGATCTGGATTTCTTTGCAACTTACTTCAATACGGTCACTGAAGAGACCAATGCAGAAATCACTAGCGGCTTAACGTTTGTACGCGAGTATGAAGCCCAAGGAATCGAGCTGGAAGCAGCCTACAGTTATGGAGACTTTTCCGTAAATGGAAACCTCACCTGGACCGACGCCGAAATTTCAAAAGATGCCAACGACAGTTCTGTCGTAGGTAATACGCCGCGCCGCCAAGCAGATTTCATTTACACGATTACACCGCAATATAACTTTGGCGATGACTTTACATTTGGTGCAAGCCTCCAAGGGTCTACAGAATATTTTGTTTCTGACTCCAACCAGTTGAAACAGGAAGGTTATGTCCTGGTCAATCTGTTTGGTTCTTATTACCTGACAGAAGACCTTACCGTTTCCTTTAATGTAAACAACCTAACCGATGAATTTGTTGTTACCGAAGTTGAAGAGTCTTACGCAGAAGTTGGAGACATAGTACGCGGACGGGCTATCAGTGGCCGCTCCACCAGCGTCAGTTTCAATTACGCTTTTTGATCGTTGTTCTTCCCTACTCTAGTAAGTGGTTTGCAGTTCTGCCCATAGCTTTGCAAACCCCGAGCGTCTGGCCCCCACCGGCGCTCGGTTTTTTTCTTTAAGAAACAATATAACCAGCTATAAACTATCAGTAGTGTAATTTCGGAAACCATCAACTGATAATACGAATAACTTATGTAACCCGGGGAGCGGATTAGGATGGAAATGCAAGGCAATGCGGTAGATACCTTGCTCGGCGGAATTGAAGCCGGTGGTACCAAATTTAACTGTGTGGTAGCCGCTGGGATTAATGACATCCGTGAGCGAGCCAGCTTCCCAACCACCGATCCAGAACATACGCTATCCAAGGTCGCTCAGTTTTTTCACGAAAGCAGTCAGCGCCACGGCACTGTTTCTGCGCTGGGCATAGCCAGCTTTGGTCCGGTAAACCTGGACCCAGAATCCGCCTACTATGGCTATATCACCCAAACACCTAAAGCTGGCTGGTCCAATACCAATATGGCAGGCTACTTCAGCCAAGCCCTATCAGTACCAGTTGCTTTCGATACAGATGTTAATGGCGCCGCCCTTGGAGAACACCTCTGCGGCGCTGCAACAGATGTTAAGAACTTTGTCTACGTCACCATCGGTACCGGTATCGGCGCCGGCATTATGATCGACGGGCAGCTGATCAATGGATCTATGCACCCGGAAATTGGGCATATGCTGATGCCTAGAGACAGCCAAAAGGATTCTTTTAAAGGCAACTGCCCATTTCATAACAACTGCCTTGAAGGACTGGCTTCAGGCCCTGCGATAGAGGAGCGTTGGGGACTGCGTGGCCAACACCTGGAACAACACCATCCGGCCTGGGACCTGGAGGCGGAGTATCTGGCCACTATGTGCGTCAACCTTACCAGCTGCTACTCACCACAGCGGATCATACTGGGGGGCGGAGTGATGATACAGGCGCACCTATTCAACCGCATAAGGCAAAAATTCCTATGCTTAGCCGGTGGTTACTTTCCCCAAGTCTCAGAAAGTAATATTGAACGGTATATCGTTGCACCAAAACTAGTGGGAAGATCCGGTGAAGTCGGCTCCCTACGGATGGCCCAGCACCTATACAACACTAAAAACGTCATTGCCTGAACCTGGGAAGGGACATTCCCTTCCTGCCAATCCTCTTCTCAGTGGATGTGGTTTCCACGTGCAATATCCCTATTTCTGTGATTACGACCACTTCTTGAGCAAAAATTTGCGATGCAGAGTGATTCCTGCGGCAGTAACCCCCTCCCCAGCTAGCGACTCCCTTTACCTATCTGTTAGGCTTTCATATAGATACCTTTAGTAAGCAGGGCGATAACAGGTAAGTTTCAGCGCCCCTCAGGGATAGCAATGAAAATAATTAGATTATTAGTGATAGGTATTCTTAGTGCCTTTTGCCAGCTGGCAGTGGCCGGCAGTGCCGAACCCACAACTTTCACCCGCCCGGGGATACTGTCCTACAACTTTTACTCTGATTTACTAGAGCGTGAGTACATTATCGATATAATGCTGCCTCTCTCGTACACCCCGGAAAACACCGATCGCTATCCAGTCATTTATATGACCGATGGCTTTCTGCATTTCCCTATGACAGCCCCTAACCTTCTTCAGGAACAGGTTCCCGATGAGTTTGGCAATGTCAAAATGCCCCCTGTAATTCTGGTAGGTATCTCCCACGCTTTTGACAGCCCGAATTTTTCTCAGCGAGTAATGGATTTCACCCCCGTGCCTGGTGTGATCAAAGGTGCCGAACTCGGTGGAGGCGCCGATCACTTTCTTGAGTTTATCGAAGAGGAACTAAAACCCTTTATCAATAATAATTTTAAAGGTAACGAAGAAGACGAAACCCTAGTGGGCCATTCCCTGGGTGGGCTTCTGGCTCTCCATGCACTTTTTAACCACACCAATAGCTTTGACCGATATGTTATTGGAAGCCCCAGTATTTGGTGGGCCGATAAGCAAATTTTAGATAGTGAATTGGCCTATGCAGAACGCAATGCCGATTTAGGAAAAAGTGTGTATTTATTTATTGGTGGTGAGGAGACTTGTAGTGAAATCGACTCAGTTTGTGCAGTAAAAGACTTCTCTCAACTAGTAAAAAGACTAAAGTCTCGTAACTACAATAGCCTTACCCTAAAAAAGCGTGTATTTGAAAATGAGAACCACGGTAGTGTTGTTAATCCAGGCTATGATCGAGGGATAGAAAAGGTATTTAAGGCTAAGGTACTACCTAGAAAATATTCTTTCTAGTACACCTATCTTATTCTATTGTAATACAATCTTAATTGAGAGCAAAAAAGGCCCCCGAAAGGCCGCCTCACAAAACCCAAAACACTAAAGAGCAATCATCTCCAGCATCTATAAGGCCTAAAAACACCCAAAATGTAAAGTATACTTTCAAACTCAAAAAGGAATTTTAAAGCAAAAGAGCAATTGTTACTCTTTTTGTTTTCTTATTACCAATACTTGCCCAAGCTGGCGTAAGATCTGAATCAGACAATAAACTCTACACTAATTAGATTGAAAGTGCGCAGGGTGAAAATGGTATCGCAATAAAGTTCGACAGAGAAACAATATACGATTTAACAGCACCAGGCTGCGAATGGCGCTGGATCGTTTTTTAAGCTGGAATAACAATGTGGCGATGAAACATAAATTAGATATCGCACTAACTGCACAAATAGCCCAAAAGCCCAAAAGCCCAAAAGCCCGTTAAGATTTACATAGAAGATACTTGTAGATCCTCTCATGCAGAGCTAGCCACCGGTTCAAACCTGGAATGAAGATTAACATATCCACCAACTAAAAAATAAAAGTTGGAATTCAAATAAATGACAAAAAAGTTAAGTGGCGTAGATTTACGTTACTAATTCAAAATTTCCCACAAAACTTTTATCAAAACCAAACCGAAAAATAGATTCAAGAAACACCGCCATTAAGAGCTAAAGATTAATTAACTACGGCCTAAACATCCACACTGACAACAAACAAAATTCACCAACAACACTCTCAACTGAAACGATTAGAAATTTATTTCGCACTACAGACTACACATCGTGTAAACAAAAATTTTAACTGGGCAATGCTGAACACCAACCAAGCCAAACAAATGATCACCTAAAGACTACACAAGCATAAAAATACAATATTCAACTCTGAAATACATCAGTTAATCATCTGGAAAAGAATATTTTTCTAAAGGCGATATCGGCCTTTTCTTCTCCGCCAAAAGATCAAGTAATGACAGAATGCTACCGACATCTAACCGAAGAGCAACGATACCAAATCTGCGCTAAAGAGGAGTGATTGGAGCCCACAGGGGAGTCGCCAGGGAAGCAGTTTACATTAGTAGAAAGCTAGCTTAACGGATGGCTGAAGAGTGGTATAGCAGGCCAGAATCCGAAAAAGATACCTCCGAAGATCATTGCACTGACAGAGAGCAAACTGAAGTTACAATAGAACTCAGGATAAGTTTTCGACTCGCAAGAGTCTATCAATTAGCTATGAGACTATTTAGCCGAATAACTGGGTAGATAAGTAGTGTGATGAGTCACTAAGCGAGAACTTGCGGCGCCGGGATAGGCCGTACAGCAAACGAGAAAATGGAAAGCCCACTTGAGCGGTATATCAGAAGCGCCATCAATATTGAACAACGTCCACAAGCTATTCGGTGATAAATATCGCATCGGAGACTAGGAAATTGATACCGTTATAACTAAATAGAATATCGGTACACTGTTCACTATTGTAGATAGTGAGAGAAAATTTACTCTCTCTCAGCGGGTTAAGCGCGAGACAACAAATTGAATTACTCAGGACACCATTACAGTGCTTGATCCGAATAAGCACTTAGTACACACTTTTTACCACCGATAACTGAAAAGACCTTGCTTTGCATTTAAAGATTAGTATGGTTTTCGATGCGCTGGTCTATATTGTGTATCCATACTCATCATGGGAGAAGGGCCTCTATGAGAATACGAAAGCCCCGCTTCGCCAGTACTCTCAGAAAAAACCAACTTTAAGCCCTCGATTAAAGCAAATACCGACACGGCTATTGAACATTTAAATAATCACCCTATAAAATATTGGACTATAAAATGCCTAGATAGATAATGAAATAATATATGGCCACCTCAGCAGACTAAAGGGTGATGTACTTCAAAGTTAAATATAGGATCACTTAAATTGTCACTTTCAATCAGAAAAATTTACAAAACCCTAACTTCACCAACATCCATTCGACCCTTACCCTCAGATACGCAACTAAATCAAACTGCAAACCTAAAAGTAACCCTACCTAAATATTTATCTTTCTATTTTCATACGATTCAACATCCTTTCTTCGCGCCTACTCAAATCCACTGATAAAACAATATCCGCTAACCATTCTTTAGTTAGAATTCCTTTTTTAATCAAATTTTTAAACATCAACGCTCTAGCATTCATATTTTCCTCACCTACCAAACAACGTAACAACTGACTTTTTAGATCGACACACTCACCTTCAACATTAGTAATAGCAATAAATGCAGCTAGCCGAATTTCACTACTAGAATCAAATAAATAATCGCTTAAATATTTTCCTACCCCCTCTAATTTTATTGAACTCACCATCTGGATGAGCCCCAATACTACATTATGATCGGATTGCTCCTTTAGAGCCTTCACCAAAGATTTTTTAAAAGTGTCATCCACTTCAAAACCTTCAAGTACTTGCCTCAATGAAACTTCAACTCTTCTAATCCGCTCCTGCTTAGTTTTACTTTTAAGCTCTAACGGCTCTACAAATAACTTCTGATCATCTGGAATCACCTCACAAAGTGGCAACCCCACATACACGCTATTACCAGTTGGAGCCGAATACTTTTGTAACGGGAGACCATGCGATTTAATGATTTGAGCATCGCTAGGCAACTCAGCAACAGGAGTCCACTGATTAACATCAACCTGCATAATAAGGGCGTCCCCCCTTACTGCCAATGGACAGATATAAATTTCACTTGCCACCTTCCCTTCCTTAAACAAAAGAGAACTTAACTGCTTAACATCAAAAAATGAAGACTCTCGAACAAGTAATCTTTCTTGGCTATATATGGACACTGGCGCTATATGAGTGGCCACGAAGCCACCAACTCTGCGCAAAGCTCTGACCCTTTTACATACCGAACGAAAATTATCCATAACATATGAATTAATTAATGCTAAGTACTTTTCAGTGTCCATTGTATTTTCCCACCTATTACAGTTTATAAAAATCTGGCCCTAAGTGAATCAAATCACCATAGTTAATAATTTCATCTCTAGCTGAACTATTAAAAATAATCTCATTTCTTCCACTCATATCATCAATTGGCTTAATCGTTATCTGGCCAAGTCCCTCCATACGAGTCACCCTATCTCTTGGAAGCACAAGTATGACCGCATCCAATACACCGGCAGTACCATTAACTGTTCTCTCACCAAAAATAGCTGCGGTCTCAAAGTCATAAGCAGTAAAGAAACCTCTTGACCCAAAATTAATGGTGTCAGTATCGAGATTTAAGGCAGTATTACTTGATGTAGAATGTATAAATATTTCATTTTCCGAAAGGTCTATACCCTCCTCATTTAAAACATCGATCATCCTATCTCGCAATATTTCTTTAGATGGAATTGTGGTCCCCAAGTTTAACGTCGTAAGATCTCCCTGCCTTACAACTCCACCACTTACCTCAACCATCTCATCAAACATTAGTGAGTCTAACGGATTTTGATCTGGCACTAACACTTCTGTTCGCCAAGGCAAGTCAAGATCCAAATTTGGATTCTCTAAGGTACCAACACTAGTATCTCCATCTAATATTGCTTTAACAAGATTAATAACCTGATCCATTTCTGGAGCAGGATATACCGTTGTTGTTGCCCCATTATCTACAATTGGAATTCCAGCTGGAGTCAAAGTCGCCTGCTCTATTACCCCCCTTAGGGTAGGGTGTGACAACAACCCTTTTTGCACTCTAGAAATATTTCTTAGAATTAGTTCTTCATAAAACTCAGCACTAGATTGATCACCATACTCAAGCGCCTCAAGTCTACGCGTCTCATTCCTTTCAAGTTCCCATAAAGCATTTTTAATATCAGACTCTGCTGAACCTTTTAAGTATGCGAGATCTGCTTCAGACATTTCCGGTAAGGAATTTTCTTCTATTACATTAGAGTCTCCCACCATCCATTCACTATATTTTGCAGGAATACTAAGCAAGAGAATTGCTAAATAAGCTTCCACATTATAATTAGGGTCCATCATAGCCTGCTCTGTGGCAGCAGCTAAGCTATTATAAATTGAAGGGTACTTCAACGCCTCGTCTCGGAAGAAACTTTCGCTATTAATATCCAGCGTTTCCCCCCTTAGCATCCTCAAGATTTTATTTTGAGAAGCCCCCCAAATATCATTAAAGATTAAGAATGCGCCATTCCCCTTAATTGCATTAGCGCGTGCGACCTCCTGGAAGGCAAAAACAGAATGCTTTCCTGTCCAATTACTTGTAGCATTATATTTAGCTGCTGTTTGGGCTGCATTCCCAGCGATATCTACATCTCCACCAGCAGCAAACGCTGCAAGCGCTGCAGTGAGACGTCCCATATCTACTCCACGCTGAAGAAAATCTCTAATAGCAGCATCAAATTGGCCATTTGTGTAAGTACCAAAATCACCAAGTGTATCTTTAGCCCACTTGGCAATATCTTCTTCTAATTCTTGCCTGTGAGCCTGCCCGATAAATTCTCCAATTACGGCTCCACCAGCACCTGAAACACAAGCATTATTTTCATCTACCTCAGTAAGAGCTGCAGTTAATTCTCCAGTAAAGCAACCCACAGCAGCATGGGCAATATATTGACCGGCGGTCGTTAAGTTTGGCGGATCTGCTTTCGCGGCTTCGCCTATTTTTTCGGATAGATTTTTGCCTATTATGTTTATGCTATTTTGTGCAAGAGCCACCATAAACGCGTCAGTGAATTCTTCACTATTTTGACCGTACACTAAGCTTTGAATTCCAGTACTAACTGTAGCATGCGTAACGGCTTGCACAGCCTGCCCCGTTAAAGATAATACTGGTACCGTGTCTACTACACCATTGACAACTACAGTCTTCATTCCTGCAAGTGATGAACCTTCAGCAACTAGCTCTTTAGCACTAAAAAACTCAGTATCTATCGAAGCTAGCACGCCAGCAGTGACAACAGACGTTGCAATCGACTTTACTCCCTCTTCACTGAGTACAGCTTCAAAGCCGGCTTTATAGACGTCTTCAAAACTACCACCATTTACCGTGGCATTTGCAGAAGCGATAGTTGCAGTATTTACCATTGTGGTAAATGCGGCATTCGCCATTGCCGCCTCTGTCGCGGTAGCACCTGCACCTAACATGCCTGCGCCTGCACCATAAGTACAAATAGCAACAATAATAGTAATAACAGCCATAGCGGCTGCATTTAGGGATGTATTTGACTCATCCCATTCCTCATGAGCTAATTCTATAGCCTGCCATTCAGCATCCGTGAGTTCCTGGCGAACTTGCGCCATCCACTCCAAACCGTGAAATTCGCTGAGAACCTGAACCTGCTCATCCAAAGACAGGTTGGGGTCGCCTTCGTACTCTACGGTTACTCCATTGAGTGCTTCTACCGCAAATCCACCAACAATGGTATTGGGGATGCCAGTCTCAATATAGTGACCTTTATTTTTTGTAGTTGTAGTGAATAAGCCCTCTTTAACGGAACTATAACTATAGTGATCCGTCTCAGTGGTCATTAAGAGATTAACTTTACCACCGGTAGCCGTAACTTCAGTTCCCAGGGTACTTTGAATATCCGTCGCCTTTAGGGTGATATCTCCAAATTCGCTATGCAACTTGATACTTTTACCAGCATCTAGAAGAGAGCGAATTGCTACCGTTTGGTAAACTTCTTCCTCGATTTCACGCTTACCAAACTTACCCTTTTTGTAAGATTGGGTTGATTCAAGTTCATCTTCGATCGTAATACCAAGTGCAGCGAGCAGCTCAATATGCCCTCGATCGCTCACAATCTCTGCAGCATCCAGATAAATCTGACCACCAGCGATTAACCGAATAGTCTCGCCGGCAGTAAGCTTGGACTGTAAATAGCTTACACCTGATCTTTGTACATACCAGCCACCCTGCTTACCTTCAAAGCTAGAGGTAACATTCTCCGCACCTATATAGATATTGCCATTTGCAGCAAATGTCAGTTCATCACCCGCTGATACAGTGACTCCCTGCAGAACGATGTCACTGCCACTCCGCACCACTAAATGACCATCAGCTGAAATAGTGGTTACTTCCCCAAAGAAGCCACCCGTTTCATTACCAAAATCATAGCGATGCACTAGCGTCCTAGCCTCAAGACTCCCTGCATCGATTGTTAAATTGCCACACGCATCAACTTGACTTGATAGTAAACGAAGTGATCCACCTACTACTATATCCAGCTCGCAGCCACTAACACTGCTATTTTGTGCTACAAAATCACCGGCTACATTTAGGAATGCTTCACGGCCAAGCTTGATATCAACATCCTGAATATTGATACGACTAAAACTAACATTACTATTAAAGCCGACGCTGTGATCAGTCACTCGTCGTTCAGCAATTGTTTGCTCCGTCAAATAAACAACAGGGACAATTACTGTTTCTCCGCGGATAACCCGGCGCTCTGGCCAAACCATATCGTAAGGGCTATTTTCGCGATCAAATTTACTTTCCGAAATTGGATCACCGTAAATCTCTGTCGTACTCGCTAACTTCGCATAGAGAAACGCATTGTCATACAACGTCTTTAACTGGCTGGTTTCATCCTTAAAGTAGGCGCTATCAGAGTCAATTAAATGCCTACCCAGAAGCTCTTGTATTTGATCTCTAACATATCGTGACTGTACAAAGCTGTCCCCTACCAACTTTGGGTTATCATAAATTGGGAGGATCGTAGTGATATCTCCCACTCCAATAGGTACATAGGTAGGAGACCCTAAGGATTCAATATGTTCATCCCGTAATCTTTTATAAAGGTCCTGGATGTTGGAATATCCATCTTGAACGGATGTATCAATATAAGGCGCCGCCGTATATTGATAGCTACCACTAGTGGTAGAAAACTCAATTTCCGCAATGGAATCCAGAACTTGCTGAATTTGCCCTGATGACAAAGCTGCCGCATAAGCCGGTAACATCGTCTGAAACAGGAAACAGAAAGCGACCAAGTGGGTAAAGAAGCGCATCCCTATTCTCTTTTTACAACTGGTGACAGTGGAATTATCTTGACTCATTATCTTCACCTACTCCTTAACTCCACCAATCAAATTCAGAAACAAAGTCAGAAATAGTACTCTTAATTGAATTGTACATATCTTTCATTATTTCAAACAAAGAGAAGGTTTCACTTTCAGTTTTATTTCTATCACCACTCGGGATAGTAATTGGCATACAAGTACTGGTGCTGCAACTTGATTCCGTTGACTCGTAATACCAATCATGTATCCAGAATAATTCAAGTGTATCTTCAAACATTTGAATATCAGTTGTAAATGATTGGTCAGTTATGTAGCCACCGCCAAGAACTGGAATCTTTCCATCAACAGGCCCAAAAGCCAAAGGTGACATATAGTAGTATTCGTCTTCCCACCATTCAGGCGCATGGCTTTCAAATAGATCGGCGATTGCCACCTCTTGAAACCCATCAAAAGTATTGTGAGTTATACTTTCAAACTCGCCACTACCTTTAACATTCCCATGCACAAAAAATAGTGAGTCAGCATCTTTAGGTTCAGCAACAACAATTTCATTGCCAGACATTACCGGTACATAATCATCACCACCGAAGCACGGAACAAAGACTGTTCCCGGACCTCTTGAATCTTCGCACAAATAAACCTTTGTCGTGGCAGTCTCTTTGCTAATTGCTTTATGCGAGATACCATAATCATGAACGACAGGTGTATCAAATAGTGCTTGCCCATAAACCTCTAAATAAGCAGCGTTATTCACCAACCCTGCTGTAGCATAGGTTTCTAAATCACCAAGTGATACTATGATCCCTGGTGGGGAATATGTATACGCCCTAGTTTCGTAGGTTTCAATATTTTCTGTAGTATTACCATCCAAGATAGTGTAGTAAGTCTGATCTAAAAGGGTTAAGTTTCTATATCGCTCATTAACAATATATTTACCTTCTAATTTAAGAGTTCCACTACCCTTATTTAGTCGCAATACCGCTGATGAGTTTAACAGGTAATTCTGGGCTTGAATTTCTATACCATTTTCACCTGAAATAGTGGTCTGATTTACCAGACTTCTCAGGAGAACAGTGGTCTTATCGTCGGAAACTTTCTCCCAGTAGGGATTAATATTTTCAACCCCTTTCGCTTTAATCCGGACATATTCACCAATAATATGAGCGGATGTATCTGAAGGCTGTGAAAAATTACTCGTCGTGCTTACATTTATCCCAGATCGATAATAGGTGCCAAATTCAGAGGTTTCCGGCTTTTCTAAAGTTAAATCGCCAGCATAAAATGTTAGCAAGTCATCTACGGAAGATTCATTTGGTAGATAAGGAGTGCGAGAGCCATTTCTTACAAAACCGTTTTGAGATTGTACGTCTACAACTCCTCCGGTAATTTTACCTCCAAACTGATTGTAGACATTATTGTCTGCCCACGCCGATAAAGTACTTCCCCCTTCCAGCAGGCCGAAATTCACAATTTCATCGGAGGCAACCTTAAGCGTATGTGCAAAAATTTCAGATTTGTTTTCAAGTCGCCCATTTGCAATTGCCGTTACGCCCTTACCCTCAATATTCACATTTGAGGAAGGAAACAATAGGGAACCATTGGACTTGATAGTAATATCACCATTACTGGTCATATCTTCCGTAACAGTCGTGTCACATACCCCAAAAGTTTGTACCTCTACAGACTCTCCAGAGAGCACAACCTGATTCTGGTAACGTACTGATGATAAGAAATCAGAGGTGGTATCAATCTCAGTATCAAGTGTTAAACAATTTGCGGTAGTGAGCTTGACAGCCGCAGCCCTAATTGATCCTTCCAGCTTCTGGGATACCGCCCCAGATTTCGGAATAATATTTTCTATCTTTTGTAAATCATAATTCCAGCTTATGTCGCCAGCCATGGCATTTACCAGACCTGTTCCCAGTAGGTAGTTGCCATTTTCATCAGGAACGAGGCCGTTACTATCTTTACTGGCCGGCTGGTGAATATCTAGGGCTCCACTAATGAATAGCTCATCGGATAGGGTTTCTACCAACAATGCTCCGGGAGCGCTCATCCCTGAAAGACTGATGGAACCACTGGTGGCTGTTAGCTCGCCAATATCTGCAACATTATCACTAATTGTCTTTGACGGCTGAGCAGCAGCCATTGTGATTCGTGGGATATTACTAAAACTACAGTTTAGACAGTTAATACTACCGTTTTCATCCTTGGATAAAAACAACACATCTGCTGGTGCCCCCATTACTTCTACGAGGCCGCTTAGGCTTATACGATCAGCGATAATTACAATTAAGGAAGCCGCCTCAACAGGCGTAGAATCCTCTAGCAACCCGGGAATGTTTAATAATTGCAGTGGCTGACCGGATACAGAGAAGGTGTTAAATTGATTCCAAGAAATTCCATTAGAATTAGCAGGCCTGACACGTAGTGTATCAACACTCTCATTATCAACTAATGAAATTTCACTAGAGTGAATACTGCTAGGTGTAATAGTGGACGCACTTGAATATGCACCACCACCAAATAGGGCGAGCCCCATTAGCATAGTTTGAACTAAATAGTTTGAATTGAGCTTCATGTAATCCCCAATAATGAATGCTAAATCTTTCTTTAGTAGCTGCTACTTTTCAGCCCCAAATAACCTTTGATACCGTACGGTTTAACTCTCTATATCGTTTAGCTTCTAACAAACAAAATTTTTCAGCCGCCCCGACAGTATTGGACAATTACTTAGCACTTATTAAGCCCAGTATAATAATTAACCAGCAACTTAAAAATTGACGCGGCATCCTAACAAAAATTAACCTTTAAAACCACAGGAAACGAAAAAAATATAGTAGCGGAAACAGCACATATTCATTATGGTGTTACTATCTGGCTACACCGCAGAAGTTGCTATTCAGCAGCCACCACAATCCCCTGAAGAGCTCTTTTTTAGGTGGAAAAGTAGACTACCACCTCGAAAAACACAAAAAGTACTCTTAGTGCCTACCGCAAATTAACAATGATGAAACTGCTGAGCCTACAACCTCCATTCCGACTAACAACAGTGCAATGATGGAATAACGTAGCACTCACTCTCTCATACCCCAGAAAATACTGAGTGAATTAGTCTATGAAGTGCGCAATGCCGATTCGGGAAAAAGCGTGTATTTATTGGTGGCGAGGAGACTTGCAGTGAAGTTGTTTCAACTTGTGCAGTAAAAGTCTTTTATCAACTAGTAAAAAGACCGAAGTCTCGTAACCACAACAGCCTAACCTTAAGAAAGCGTATATTTGAGAATGAAAATCATGGCAGTGTTATAAACCCAGAGCACAACAAAGAAATAGAAAGATTATTTAGGCCCAAAGTATCGCCTAGAAAATATTCTTTCCTGCAAACTTATCTTACCCTCTAGTAATACACGAACTAAATAAGCAATCCAAAAGGCTACCTTACAGGATTACAAACACAAGTATACAACCCTCTCCAGAATTTATAAGACCTTGAAATAACTATAAAACAGAGTATATTTCGCAGACTTTCAAATTCAAGCAAGGACTTCAAAGCATGAGAGTAATAATAACCCTTTTTATTTGCTTACTACCGATGTTTACCCAGGCCGGCGTGCAATCTGAATCAGATAATAAACTCTACATTAAAATGATTGAAAGTGCATGGGGTAAAAATGGCATCGTGATAAAGTTCGACAGAGAAATAACTTACGATGGAACAAATCCAGGCTGCGAATGGGGCTGGAGTGTTTTTGTTAGCAAAGATAACAATGCGATGATGGACCATATATTATCTATCGCACTAGCTGCACAAATGGCCCAAAAGCCCGTCAAGGTTTACGTAGAAGATACTTGTAGCACCTCTCGTGCGGAGCTAATCTCCCTTCAAATCTGGAATGAAGAGTAATATGTTCCCCAGCCTCCGAAATGGAGGCTGGAATTAAAATAAATGACGCTTTTAGAAAAGCTAAATGGCGGCAGGCCTCTCCTACCAACTCAAAACTTCCCAAAAAATATTTACCAACGCCAAATCGAAAATATCATAAAAATCACTGGCATCTAAAAGGCACTAAAGGCCCTTCAAAAATTGACGTAACGATAAATATCACCACCACTAAGCCCACCCCTAAAATAGAAAATTTATCAGCCTTAAAAATACAAACACATACACCATCAAGCCAGAAAAATTAACTTGACAACCCATACCTAACAAATAATATAGACATCAATTTGTAAGGATCTTAAAATTGTGAAGGCAAAAACATGAAAATTATACTCTATGCAACACTTAAAACAACAAAGCCTGCATAGAGTATCAATTAATCTCGAAATAATTTAACCGCTTTACCAATTTTTCGGTACTGCTCTTCTACTTCTGGTACATAACGCGGCCCATAAAGAGTCCCTTTACTTGCATACACTTCAGGCCAAGCAAATGGATAAATGGCGATCACATCTTCATTCCTTACAGCATGATCATAAGCTTGCTGAGCTCTTGTTATCAATTGCTCTTCCGTAAGATAGCCATAAGTTGTGTTGTCAGTCATAAATGCACGAGGGATTATGTAAAATTTAGCATCTTGCAAAGCGCCCGTATGTTCCCTTACTTTCTCTACATTTTCTCTCAAAAGGTCAGTCATTCCGCCCTGAAAGTTGACGCCTTTATACTTATCCACCCCAAACAAATTGTAATTAATAGGCATATATTCACTATACTCACTAAACTCCCAAACCTGATTGATAGGATCCCAACCTACAATACGCTGCCAAAACAATATCTCTTCAACACTTTTCTCTGTAAAAGTTAAAGCTCTATATGCATCGGGAAAGTCCCGCATCAAAATAAGACCAATTTCATCCAAATATTCTTTAACCTCTCCATAGCTCATACTTGACCGATTGAAGGGTTCATCCAGAGGATCTAATGCATAGATAATATCTTCGTATGGCTTTAATTTTTCTTTGGCACTCTCCCACAGCTCAAGGTAATCTTCCTGCCTAGTATGACCTGAACTCGTATTAAAAAAGATAGGCCCTAACTCCACCCACACTTTAACCCCATGTCTTTTGGCCTCGGCTAACTTCTCATCCACATTACTCCAATGGAGGTTAATGAACGTAGAAAAAGGAGCAACCTCAGAAATATAATCGACGTACTTACCTGAGTGATAAAAACCAAATGCCTCTATATGATCAGGCACAACATTTCCGGGCGGAATAATTATTGGAGTAGCAATTTCTCCATGCAATATAAGCAATTCAGGCTCTTTCAAGTCAGCCGCGGCCGTCATCTCTTCTTGAGCCGACACAGCACCACCTATCAAAGCAAGCAACAGGCTCCCAACAAAAGGTAGTTTCTTAATACTCTTCAACATAAACTTCCCAATCCCAAACCGTACAAATTTTATTCTCACATCGACAAAGTGACGCTCACCAAGGAGAAAGTTACTAATATTTCGTTAACTCTATTAGGCCAACACCGCTCTAAAAGAGGTCACCCCAAAATAGTACGACAAAACAAAAAGCTACCGCAAATCATTTTAAAATAAATCTTTCGACACACGTTCAACAGCCCCACCTACACCTCTATTTGGTAGAGATTAAAAGCTGTATTTACTTAGAAGTTTGCAGTCATACTTTTTTAGCAGGTAAAACATAAAACAAACGTTCCATCTATAAATTACAAAGAGCCCAAACGAAAACATCTCACACAACATAAAACTTTAACTTTAGCCTCAGGAATTTTTAAAAATAAACCTGCTAAAAATTTACTCAGGATTAGCACACCCTTACTCAAGCATTCCTCAGATATTAAAATGTATCTCATTTATATTAGCCGTATATATTTATTCTCTAGGGAACCTCTGAATAATTCTGAGTCAATTTGGTAATATTCACCTACCCATCAAGACTACGATGAATCATGCACCAAGTCACCTTTGCCGAAGCAGAATATAAGCTAAAGCGCCGTATAACTCGGCGAGAGAAGTTTCTTTCTCAAATGGAAATCCTCATCCCATGGCAGCGACTAGAAGCTCAGATCACTCCTTGTTACCCACAAGGCAAACGTGGCCGACAGCCATATCCATTGAGTGTCATGCTTCGTATTCATTGCATGCAGCTATTTTACAATCTCAGTGATCCCGCTATGGAAGATGCACTGTATGAAATTGAATCCATGCGTAGTTTTGCTGGATTGACTTTGAGTAGCCCAATTCCCGATGAAACAACGATTCTTAACTTTCGCCACTTACTGGAGCTCAATCAGCTAGGTGCAGCTCTTTTTGATGAAATCAACAAACATCTTGCTGAGAATGGCATGGTACTGCGTGAAGGCACGATTGTAGATGCCACTATTATCTCTGCGCCAACTTCAACTAAGAATGAAAAGAAAGAACGTGATCCGGAAATGCATCAAACAAAGAAAGGCAATCAATGGCATTTTGGGATGAAAATGCATATCGGGGTTGATGATGTGCTCGGAGTAATACATAGCATAGATACAACAGCAGCGAATTCGCATGATGTCACAACCACAGAGCGAGTTCTCCACGGGGAGGAGAAAAGAATCTGGGGAGACTCTGGGTACATTGGTGCGGAGAAACGTGAAGAGTTGAAAGAGCGGGAGGCGGATTGGTATATAGCAATGAAGCCGAGCAAGCTAAAAACTCTTCCAGGGCGTGATGCACTCCGTAAAGCGGAAAAGATCAAGGCGCAGATAAGAGCGAAGGTCGAGCACCCCTTCCGCTACATCAAACAGGTATTTGGTTATGACAAGGTCCGCTATCGGGGACTGGTAAAAAATACTGAGAGGCTGTGCTTACTGGCAGGCTTTACCAACTTATTAATAGGGAGAAAATACTTGGCTACCTAGGGGGGGCGCCTGAAATCCGCCTATTGAGGATTTCAGATGAAAAATTAGGGGACTATTACGCGAAAATTACGCGTTTGAGCGTAATAAAGTGAATTTTTCAAGCAGTGTAGCTTAATTCTAGAAAAATGCTTCGTTGATCAGAGGGTCCCTAGATCTAGAATCAAACACCTACCCAAGACCGCCTTTACTTCAGCGCCTTACTGAGATATACATCTCACAACACCCACAACCTGGCACCTGCATACCAAGTATGACCTAATGCTCCGGTTAAAAGTATATGACTCAAATCGCAACTTCGCATAATACAAAAATATACAGATTTAAAATTTGCTATTTATAGAACTTTCTATATCCTTCAGAAGCTATGATAACAACACTTCAAATTGGAGGCTTCCATGAAACTCAAATTTCTGATTGCATTAATTGTGATGACCTTATCAAAAGGCGCCTTCGCTGCGGGCATGTCTGACGATGCCACTATTAACAAGGTAGGCTGCCACATGAATAACGCTACCTGCTATGTCTACCTGGATCAAAAAGTTGGCCCAGATAGCTGCAGCAGCAATTCGATACGCTGGAGTAAAGATGCCAAAAATGGCCAAGAAACTTTAAGCTTATTAACCGCGGCATTTTTTGCCGGAAAAAAAGCTAGTTTTTATGTTTTAGATACATGTTATGAAGATGGCATTTACCCGACCTTTGGGTATTTCAACGTAAACAATAATTAAACACCCCCAAAATTCCTCAGGTTCCAACTCATCTTGGCTAGCCAGTTATTCGATGTTTTTTAGTTAGATGGCTAGTCAAAACCTCCATAGTACCACCATAAATATTTAAGAAAATTTTACAGCTTTTACCCACCGCAATACTATTAGAAGAGAAGAGGCAACAAATACGCCCAAATTGACGATTGACCACACTTTAGCCCATCAAGCATTTTTCCCGGAGTAGCCAGAAATCGGGAGCCGCCCAACATCCAGACAAAGAACAAATATTCCAAAACGCAAATTCCAGTAGCCTCCAAAGTTGCAATACTCTCTAGTTTCTCAGAGGCCTTCATTAGAAAAGTCGATGTCGGAAAACCAACAACCACATTAGGTAGAAACAAACCCAGTAAAACTGGCCATCCTATAACCAACCACCGGTCAAAATAGCACTGTTCGTAGCTATCATTTACATCTTCGTTATTAATCTTTACTACTTCACTCCCACCACGAAGCCCCAGCAAAGGGTCTACTTCAACCTATTGTTTTATCTGTATGACTAATTAATAAATATAATAAGGGAAGAGCGGGAACCAATTCCCGCTCTAAAGCTAAGCTTTTCTCAAACGGCGTAAATGCTCTTCATGAGTCTTACGCATATTAATAACATAAGTGCGACTTAACCGATCATGCAATAATTTATTAACCAGGAAGAAGTTGATAATCCATGCAAAAAGCCCAAATGCACTAGTGAAAGCAAAGCTCACAGTTCTCCAAAGCCCTCGCAAGTATCCAATCCGCCCAAATTTTTGACTGGTTACTCGATAGCCCATTATATACTTGCCAGGTGTTGCCTGAAGTTTGGAACACTCGAACAACCAAGCAAATAACAGGTAGGCTCCAAAACAAAAAGGTATGACTTTTGCGGCTGCTACAGCTTCCGGCAATCCAAAGATTTTCATCATCGCCGCAGTTGCAAGAGAGCCTACGGCCATATAAGTCATAACCAAGTCTAAAAAGAATGCAACGCCTCTAGGTACAACATCACCAAAAAAGTACTTTTCATAGCGCTCTTCAAATTCAGCCTCACTTTGTGCCTCTACCTTGCCCCCGCCACGAAGCCCTTGCAAAGGATCAATACGGGACTCATGAACTTCCAAGCTATTAAATATGCTATTGCACAACTTTTCGTCAAGCGCTTGGTAGAGGTAAGACGCATTCCCTCGCCAATCGAACAATTGATCACAGTATTGCAGGATGTTCGGCGTTACTTGTCGGCGAAACCTTGCGGATTTCCCCCCCTCTACAGCATTTTGATTAAATTGGGCAAAGCGTTCAAATACAGAAAGGCCTAAGTTCCAATTATACTCCTCATCCAGCATATAGGGACTCTTGGTGAGAAAGCCCCAACTTTTCTCCAAGCTCATTTCCAAGTGATTATTGAGCATCTCATCAACTTGCTTAAGCACCCGCCGAAATTCTTCAATACGCAAATCTCTAGCTGGGTCTTGCGCTTCCCGAGATTCACTTGTCTGCGTATCAGGGGATACACCTTCGCTCTGTTCCAAGGGGTCAGAAACGCCCTCTTGCTTCGCTGGGTGTTCTTCAGCTGCGAGCGGAGTTAACACTTCATCAGTGGAAGGCCGCACTTCTGTTTCCTGCGCCCCTTCTAATACAGCTACCCTTTCACTGTTAACCTTCTCATGGCTTGTGCTTCCTGCCTGCCCTAGTGAAGGAGTTTCCAAGGAGGCTTCCGCATGCCCGGCAGTCTCCTCTTGCAATTGCTCAGCCAGTTTCAATGCTTGCTTATAAGCTGTATGAAGTGCCTGGAATTCTTCCGGCTTTTCATCAGGGCGGGTTTGCTTTAGTTTTTTTGCATAAGCGCGCTTAATCGCCCGAGCATCAGTGATGGGGTTAATTTCAAGAATGGCCCAGGGATTCATCAAATCCAATCCTCGCCATCCAACCGATCCAGAATTTCACTAACCTCAGTTCGAGCCTTAATAATTTCTGTAGGGTTTTGCCTTTCTAGGACGCTATCAAAGGATGACAGTAATTTGGCAATATACTCACGCTGCTCGCCCAGACTGGATTCATACAAGCGCTCACCACGAGCAATGATTGCCTGGTTTTTTTCATCTTCACGGGGGTGGAATTTCAGTTTTGCCAGCTTTTGCAGGGCTTCAGCCTTTTGTACATCGGAGAGAGCTCCCGGCGTAAACTCAATTAACTTGTTGAAGGTTTTACCCGTGGAGACCACAGTCACATCCACTTCTAAAAGTCCATTCATATCGTAGGTGTAGCGAATATCTGCCGCCTCTTCCCCTTTAGGCTTTTTCGGCACAGGAACCGTCATCTCACCCAGGTACACATTTTTAGATACCAGACGATTCTCTCCTTGGTATACGTCTACACAAAGTTGGGTTTGATCATCCCGAGCAGTCCACACTCTCCTTACAACACTGACTGGTACAACCGTGTTGCGCTCGATAATAGGCATGAAGTAGGCACCGAGCTGCGGATTATCTTCATTGATAACCCCAGTTCCCAAGGTGTAAGGGCATACATCAGTCAGGACAATATCATCCAGTGCTGAGTTCTTTTCTTTTAAGCCAGCCTGAATAGCTGCTCCCATCGCAACGACAGTGTCCGGGTCCAAATGGCAGGCTGGCAGACGGCCAAACATTCGACCAACCATAGAACGAAACTGGGCCATGCGCGTCGAACCGCCAACCAATACCACTTCATCAATTTTCTGTGGGGGCAAATCAGCATCGCGCATTGCCCGCTCAATTGGCCGCTTCGCTCTTAACAACAGAGGTGTGCTGAGTTTCTCAAACCACTCTGGAGTCACCTGGAATTGCAGGGAGCGCCCATCAAGTTGTAATTCAAGTTTTTGCTCAGGTTGCTGGCTAACTCGACGTTTGGCGCTTTCCATTTGCATATATAAGTTTTGCAAATCGCGAGGGCTTAAGGCTTCTTTCTTAATATCAAACTCAGCCAGGACATCATCGATCATTGCCTCAACGAAATCTTCTCCACCGAGGAAGTTATCTCCGGCACTGGCATGAACTTCCATAATGCCATCGAAAAATTCCAGGATAGAAACATCGAAGGTGCCACCCCCAAGATCTAAAATAAGGAAGTTTCCTTCGCGCTTATCGTGTAAACCGTAAGCAATGGCAGCCGAAGTTGGCTCGTTAATAAGGCGCTCTACTTTTAATCCCGCAAGTTCTCCTGCCAACTTGGTGGCATGGCGCTGATTATCATTAAAATAAGCCGGGACACTGATTACCGCCTCGGTTACCTCTTCACCAAGAAAAGTTTCTGCATCTTCTTTGAGCGCACGTAAAATTAATGAGGAGAGTTCTGTTGCACTAAATTTCTGTTTCCCCAGGGAAACTTTGTGGTCAGTGCCCATTAAGCGCTTAAACGCAGCTACAGTGGCACTACTGTGATTAATAAGACGTTCTTTAGCCGTTTTGCCGACTAGCAATGTGCCAGAATCATCAAGCCCCACAACTGACGGGGTCAAAATTTCACCCAAACGGTTGGGGATTAGTTTTACCCCGTCATCAGTCAGTACCCCGCAAGCACTATTAGTGGTTCCCAAGTCGATACCAATAATGGCCATATTTCCCCTACCTACCCTTGGATTCGAATTGCAAAAACGATCGAATCTATAGAATTTTTAAGACAACAGTTTTAGCTATATTTATGGCGCATTATTCTAAGCGGCCTTGACCACAAATTGCCAGACAAGACACCGCTATAAAACAATATCAGGGGATAGGTACTCACAAAGTGAAGCGTGATTAAGCGGTTAGTTGTGGCCCAAAGGGCTGGGCCACGAAAAGATAAATATAAAAATTAGGGAGCGCGACGCTCTATATTCCAGCTTTCCTTTTCTTCACGGCGATAAATAAAACGATCGTGCAATCTATTTTCACCCCCTTGCCAAAATTCAACCGCATTGGGCACCACACAGTAGCCGCCCCAAAATTCTGGCAATGGAATTGTTTTACCGGCAAAGCGAGCCTTTTCTTTATCAAACTGTTGCTCGAGTTCCTCCCTGGACGAAAGCGGCCGGCTCTGGTGCGAAGCCCACGCGGCCAACTGGCTATCCAGGGGGCGCGACTGGAAATAGGCCTCTGCCTGCTCGCGGGAAACGGGCTCCACCTTCCCATAAACAATCACCTGCCGCTCGAGACGGCACCAGGGAAACAACAGCGACACCTGAGGGTTAACGGCCATATCTCGGGCCTTGTCACTCTGTAAATTGGTATAGAAAACGAAACCCTTCTCATCGAAGCCTTTCAGCAAAACAATACGCTGCGAGGGGTGCCCGTCCGAGTTAGTGGTGGCAAGACACATGGCGCTGGCATCAACTAATTCTGCTTCAACAGCTTCTGCAAGCCACTTGCGAAACTGCTCCACGGGGGTCGGCTTCAATTCAGAGCGCCTTAAACCACCCATTTGGTATTCCCGACGCCATTGATCGATTTCCATGGTGATACTTCCTCGGTTGTTCTAGCTCAAAGTTTATTCAGCGAAGTGCCGGAAGGCTATTGTGCGGCAGACACCTCGTCAAATTCCGCAAAATCTACTGACAGGTAAAGTAACCCAAGCGTACAAAGTTTCCTGCCGCAGTGCCGGGTGAATCTCAATTTTCCTGCGATATTGCCTGTGAAGGTGCAGACTCTGCGGGTGCTTGCACGGCTTTTGGTGGGCCGCTACGCTCACTGCATTTTTACACGAATAAGGAAAATGGTGCTTATGTCCTCTGCGCCCACATGCGCCCAGGTGCTGATGCGCCTGCTGCGCGAATACCAGGTAGAAAAAGTTTTCGGGATTCCCGGCGTACATACCATTGAACTGTATCGCGGCCTGCCCGGTAGCGACTTGATGCATATCACGCCAAGGCATGAGCAGGGCGCCGCCTTTATGGCAGACGGTTATGCCCGCGCCAGCGGCAAGCCCGGTGTCTGTTTCCTGATCACCGGGCCGGGGCTGACCAACGCAGCCACTGCGATGGCGCAAGCTTACTCAGACTCAATTCCTATGCTGGTTATTTCCGCCGTCAATCGCCGGGAAGACCTTGGCATGGGCCGTGGGCGCCTGCATGAGCTACCCCGCCAAAGCGATGCCAGTCGAGGCTTCTGTATCTGGCAGCACACCCTGACTCAGGCAGAACAATTACCGGAAGTGATGGCACGGGCATTCCAGCTATTGCAGTCCAGCCGCCCCGGCCCTGTCCATATCGAAATCCCCATCGATTTATTCCCGGCGCCTATGTCCGGCAATCTGGACGATTACCGCGCGGCTGCCAGTGCCATGGTACCGGCAGCCAACGCGACAGCTATCGCGACCGCAACCCAGTGGCTGCAAGCTGCCGAACGCCCGGTGATTCTCCTGGGCGGTGGCGCGCAATCTGCTGGAGAAGCGGCAACACAGGTATCAGAAAAAATTGCAGCTCCAGTCTTCCTGTCTCTGGCCGCCAAAGGCGTTGTCGATGAAAGACTTCCTCTGTGTGGCGGAGCCAATCTCAGTTTCGACTGCGTGCGTGAGCGAGTAGAAGCTGCCGATGTGGTCTTGGCCGTTGGCACAGAGCTTTCGGAAACCGATCGCAACCTGGTAAGAGAGGATTACGCTTTCTCCGGCAAACTGATCCGTATCGACATTGATCCGGCTCAACTGGTATGCAATGCCCAGCCGGACCTGGCCATCTGTGCCGATGCAACAGAAAGCCTTCAGCAGTTAAGCGAAGCCCTGGTTCAGTGCGAAGAGAGCTCAAAACAGCGCGCAGAAGAGGAAGTTTCACAATTAATCGGTAACTGCCGCAAAGAGTGGTGGGAAGGTTCAGAGGAGCGCTTCCCTTGGGTTGAAGCTCTGCGCGAAGCCCTGCCCGATGAGGGAATTCTGGTTACCGACTCCACACAACTGGCCTATAACACTAACCACGCCTTGCCGCTGTATCACCCTCGCAGCCATATTACCTGCACCACCGGTTACGGCACGCTGGGCTTTGCCCTGCCCGCCTCGATCGGGGCCAAGTTATCCAGTGAGCGGGATGTAGTTGCCTTGATCGGCGATGGCGGCCTGATGTTTACTCTCGGTGAGCTGGCCGTTGCAGTAGAACAGCAGCTGCCCCTGCCAATACTGGTTTGGAATAACAGCGGGTATGGTGAGATTCGCGACTTTATGGATGCCGCAGAAGTACCTCAAGAAGGTGTTAATCTTCGCACTCCGGATTTTGTCGCACTGGCAAAATCTTTTGGCGCTGAAGGTTGCCGCATCGACAAACCACAGCAATTAGCTACGGCAGTCGCAGAAGCCCTGCTACGCAAAACACCAACAATTATCGAAATCACCGCCCCTTGAACTGGCGCGAAGCAAACGGAAGCGTGACATGACAGATTTCAGCAAGCTGCATACCGACAAACTGTTTATCAATGGTGAGTGGCGCGAGCCCCTCGGCACCAGTTCCCATCCTGTGATCAACCCCGCCACTGAAGAAATGATTTGCCAGGTGGTGGAAGGCTCTGCTGAGGATGTGGATATTGCCGTTGCCGCTGCCCGCAGCGCCTTTCGCAAGTGGCGCCATACTAGCGCAGATCAGCGTTCAGCCCTGCTAAATGCCATTGCTGACGGTATGGAAGAGCGCAAGGAAGACTTGATCCAGGCGATCTCACAAACCCTGGGTTGCCCCGCCCATATCACCCGTTGGTTGCATGTGGATGGCCCTATCTACGCCATGCGTTACTACGCCGGTCGCACCTCCATAATGGAAGAGACCGAAAAGGCGGCCCACTCGGTATTAATCCGGGAGCCGATTGGCGTGTGTGGCTTTATTACCCCCTGGAATTATCCTCTGCACCAATTTGTCGGCAAAGTAGCGCCAGCCCTCGCAGCAGGCTGCACCATGATTACCAAGCCTTCGGAAACCACTCCGCTACAGGATTTCGTCATGGCGGAGATTATCCAAGCAGCCGGTGTTCCTGCGGGCGTATTTAACTTGATCCCCGGTGCTGGCTCGGTCGTCGGCGCAGAGCTGTCATCCCACCCGGGAATCGATATGGTGTCCTTTACCGGCTCCACCCGTGCAGGCGTTGAAGTTGCCAAGGCTGCAGCGCCCACAGTAAAAAGGGTCACCCAGGAGCTGGGTGGTAAATCGCCTCTGATTATCACCCCGGACGCGGATCTTAAAGCAGCAGTTCGCTGGGGCTGCGAAGATGTATTCATCAACAGTGGCCAAACCTGCACCGCACTCACCCGTATGCTGGTTCCCGCTGAGCACTATGAAGAGGCGGTGGAAGTTGCCAAGCAGGTGGCTGAAGAAGTGGCCATGGGCACCGATGCCAATGCCTTTATGGGCCCCCTATCTTCCGCTCGCCAACTGGAAATCGTGCGCGGCTACATCAAGAAAGGGATCGAAGAAGGTGCCCGCCTTGTGACTGGCGGCCTCGATCTACCCACCGAGCTGGATAAAGGCTTCTATGTGAAACCCACGGTATTTGCCGACGTTCACAACGAGATGGCCATTGCCCGGGAAGAGATCTTTGGCCCGGTGACCTGCCTGATCCCCTACAAGGATATGGATGAAGCTGTCGCCATTGCCAATGACACCGAATACGGTCTGTCCAGTGGCGTATGGGCTAAAGACGCCGAAAGCGCCATGCCTATTGTTCGTCGCATTGAAGCGGGCCTTTGCTTTGTCAACGGCGGTGAGTTTAACTACGACGCCCCCTTCGGCGGCTACAAGCGCTCTGGCAACGGACGCGAGTTTGGTGAGGCCGGTCTCGGTGAGTTTATCGAACTGAAATCCGTGCAGCTTCCCGCATAAACTTCTGCACCGCCCTCTAATGGGGGCGGTACTGTTGACTGCTAATCCCCTCCCCGTTATCTTTGCTCGCACATCACGAGAGTGGCTGACGCCAACGCCAACCTGCCGACCGGGGCAAGGTGGTTCTCTCTCTGCGGCACACAAGGCCTGCGGGGAGGATGGGGCTCTACCAGAGCAAACCAACCGGATTAGCGAACATCACTTCGCCGCTTCCACGTCAGTCCTCCATAGTTTTACCATTGGAGGGACCATGTCCGAATCACCGTTTTCCAGTAAAGACATTATCGAAATTCAAATCGCCAGCCAAAGAAGCCACACGGCAGTACGCGCGGTGAGAAGAGGTGATCGTCAGTTGTTGTGGCAACTACTGTTCGACACTGCCGAAGAGGCATTAAAATTTGCCACCAGTTGCCGCGCCAGTGAGCACCCTATTTCGGCCCATGAGGCCTGCGAACTGGCGGGATAAAGTAGAACCAACAGGCGCCGCGAGCTCGCGCCCGTTACCCTGTGCCAAGAGCACCCGACAGGAGCTAAAAACAATACCATGTCAAAGCCAGAACAATTCTTTGAGCACCTGCGCAGCGAACTCAAACAGATCGATGCAGATGGCCTGTACAAACGCGAGCGGATTATTACCTCCCAGCAGGCCGCTGAGATCCAGGTGAACAACGACACCCAGGTACTGAATTTTTGTGCGAACAACTACCTGGGTCTGGCCAACCACCCGGACTTGATTGAAGCAGCCAAAGAGGGGCTCGAACAGTACGGCTTCGGCATGGCATCGGTGCGCTTTATCTGCGGCACCCAGGACATTCACAAAGCGCTAGAATCGCGCCTGTCTGAATTCCTGGAAACCGAAGACACCATTCTTTACACCTCTTGCTTCGACGCCAATGGCGGCCTGTTTGAAACGCTGCTGGGCCCGGAAGATGCCATCATCTCCGACTCCCTCAACCACGCCTCCATCATCGACGGTGTGCGCCTGTGTAAAGCCAAGCGCTACCGCTACGCCAACAACGATATGGCGGAACTGGAGAAGCAGCTACAGGCCGCAGACGCCGCTGGCGCCAAGACCAAGCTGATCGCCACCGATGGCGTTTTCTCTATGGACGGAGTTATCGCCAACCTCAAAGCCGTGTGCGACTTGGCCGACCAATACAATGCCCTGGTAATGGTGGACGACTCCCACGCAGTGGGCTTCCTCGGTGACCACGGCCGTGGCACTCATGAATACTGCGATGTGATTGACCGCGTCGATATTATTACCGGCACCCTGGGCAAGGCCCTGGGCGGCGCTTCCGGCGGCTTTACTTCTGGCCGCAAGGAAATTATCGATATCCTGCGCCAGCGTTCGCGCCCCTACCTGTTCTCCAACTCTGTAGCCCCGGCGATCGTCACCGCCTCCCTGAAAGTGTTGGATATGCTGACTGAAGGCGGCGAGCTGCGTGAACAGCTGCGCGACAACTCCGCATACTTCCGCAAGCGCATGTCCGAAGCTGGCTTTACCCTGGCCGGTGCCGACCACCCGATCATCCCGGTGATGATTGGCGATGCTGCCCTGGCGCAGAAAATGGCTGACAAGATGCTGGAGCGCGGCATCTACGTAGTGGGCTTCTTCTATCCGGTAGTGCCCAAGGGCCAAGCCCGCATCCGCACCCAGATGTCCGCCGCCCACACCCGCGAGCAGCTCGACCAGTGTATTGATGCCTTCATTGAAGTTGGCCGCGAACTGAATATTATCTAAACCAAACAGCGGTGCTGATACGCTAATTCTCACAAGGAATTCACCGGAGCGGCGCCGCGCCCTGCCATTTGTAGTTTTAAAAACAATGAAAGCACTATCCAAGCTGAAATCTGAAGTGGGAATCTGGCTCACCGATGTGGAAATCCCCACACCGGGCCACAACGACCTGCTGATCAAGATTCACAAAACCGCGATTTGCGGTACCGACATGCATATCTACAACTGGGATGAATGGTCTCAAAAGACGATTCCTGTCCCCATGGTGGTTGGCCACGAATATGTGGGTGAAGTTGTCGGTATGGGGCAGGAAGTTGCAGGTTTCCAGGTGGGCGACCGTGTTTCTGGTGAAGGCCATATTACTTGCGGCCACTGCCGCAACTGTCGCGCCGGCCGCCGCCACTTGTGCCGCAACACTTACGGTGTCGGTGTAGACCGCCCCGGAGCTTTTGCCGAGTATCTGGTAATCCCCGCGCTCAATGCCTTCAAGATCCCAGATAACATTTCTGACGATCTCGCCTCTATTTTCGATCCCCTCGGTAATGCGGTACACACGGCCCTGTCTTTCGACCTGGTGGGCGAAGATGTACTGATTACCGGCGCCGGCCCTATCGGTATTATGGCCGCAGCAGTCGCCAAACATGTTGGCGCACGCCATGTAGTTATCACCGATATCAATGAATACCGCCTGGACCTGGCACGCAAGATGGGCGCCACCCGTGCGGTAAACGTTGCCAAGGAAAACCTCAGCGATGTGATGAACGAGCTGGGAATGAGCGAAGGCTTTGATGTTGGCCTGGAGATGTCCGGCGTACCCGTCGCCTTCCGCGATATGATCGCCGCGATGAATCACGGGGGCAAAATTGCCATGCTCGGTATCCCCGCAGGTGAAATGGCGATCGACTGGGGGCAGGTTATTTTTAAAGGCCTGATGATCAAAGGTATTTACGGCCGTGAGATGTTTGAGACCTGGTACAAAATGGCCAGCCTGATTCAATCCGGCCTGGATTTAACCCCAATTATTACTCACCAGTTTTCGATCGATGACTTCCAACAAGGCTTCGATACCATGGGATCTGGTGAATCCGGTAAGGTTATCCTGAACTGGAAATAAGTCCCAATGGCTGCAGGTTTCCTGCAGCCATTCCTACTTACTTTTCAGTAATACTTCGTACCCCTCCCATTTCTAGCACCCAGTATCCGCATACACTTCAAGCGAGACCGGTAATAAGAGACTTCAAAAACTTCAATTATCTCAGGAAATTATATCTTTTGATTTAAAGTAGAGACTCGTAAAATCACCTTATGCCAATTTTTCCATTATGAAATTTTCAAAAATAAGTTATATCATCTTCCATATAAGATAGAAAAATTTACATATAGATCTCATCCAATCAAAATCTGGAATAATCACCCTAAGAATCCCTACCCTTGTTTAAGGTAATCGAACCACTCGATATTTCAGCTCTTTTCTACCAAACCATAAGCACTTCCCCGAGCAGCCTGAGGCTAAATCATAGCCACAGCAACCACTACCCCCCACCTCAACAATTCTCTCTAAATTAGTATACGGAAAATATATTTACCTACCCCTGAAAAGCATGAGATAGTAGCCACAGTGTTCACCGTGATGTTTGCACAATCGTTCCAAGATATTAGAGTGTTATAGCCTTCTAATTTTGTTAATTTCGGGCAGCAGCCATAATACTAACTAGGTAAATATTAAGTATGTTAAGAGTTGAAGCTTTTAAACTGATAAGCTTAGCGACAGTACTATCAGTAATTTCTATGCCACTACAAGCATATGAATATGTTGAGAAAATGAATATAACAAATGTGGGGGTCAGCAATACTTCAAACACATTTGTCGTATATGTTGACCGAGAAGTTCCGGGTTCTGTTTGTTCTGAGACAAATAGATTCAAGTTTTCCCTTGATGATAAAGATGCCACAGACATTATAGTAACACTGGCTACTAGTGCATTCATCGCCAATAAACCAGTACAATTTCAGTATGATGTTGGGGAATCAAACTGCCTATCAAAGGGGCAATCAGCCGGTTTTGTTAAGCTGTTTCACGACTAAAACAACCGTACAAAATATTACAGCCAACCACTAAAGCTGAGCTTCTAAGCACAACCTTACACCAACTAACATCAAAGGGAATAAAAGTAACAGTGAAAAAAATATTCAACAAAAAAATTCTAGCCATTAGTGCACTAGTAGTATCCAACGCAGCTCAAGCCGCACTACCAAATACCGAGCAGACAATCACCATGATTGATATCCATAGCGATTATGCAATTATTTGGCTATCTACAGATCTATCAAGCCCGCCACCATCTTCATGCGCAGAGTACAAAGCCGTATCCTGTAATATTGGTGAGGAATTCTGTAGTCTCATGACTAGTGTGGCCCTATCCGCCAAGGCTATGAACAAGCAGGTTGAATTTGCATTTGATAATTCATGCAATGATGAGTTTGGTAACGCTTCCAGATTCAGGATGATGGATTAAAATATTTGATGTCTTTTTAGCGAAACAAAGGCACTTCCAGCAAAATCTTCATTTTAGATTTTCTGCAGGTGCCTTTGATATCATATTTTGAGCAAAGACATACGTAACCTCCCATAAAATAAAGATTTAACGAATTTTATTCGACATATTAAAAAGCAAAACTCAACCTAACTTTACCCACTATTGCTATATTAACCAACCCTAAAAAATGAAAGATTGGACACTCATTAACAGCGACAAATTTGGACCCACATCAAAAATTATGGCAGTTTTTAAAGTTGGACCGCCACTTAAGGATTTAGCCACCCCTTGCATAAAAATAAAAATTCTTGAAAATAAAAGTGGAAAGTTTATTGGCACCCCAAATATTGCGGTAATGAGTCAAGATGACCATCCCCAATGGATCAGCTGCTTCGGAGAAACGCCGGAGGCAGCATTAATAGATTACTCTCGAAGAATTTTATAACACAACCAAAAAAGTTAGCGAAGAGGATTTTGTCTATAGCAAAAGTGGTGATTTTCTTTAACCCGGCCAAATAATGAACCGTCAAAATCACCTTTTGATTGAACTTCCCTACCTCAACGTTATGTGTAATTAGATACCAATGGACAAACAAGAAAAGCCATTAATTGAAATCAGAGATGAACTTAAAAATTTGAATGTACAAATAAAATGGGTTATAGAAAAAGCAAAAAATGCTGAAAAAAACGACAGAGGAAACGAGTCACACATCCAAACTATCGTCAACCCTACAAGAAAGGGAAGACAGTGAGATATTTTGGGGGGAGCCCTTATAGTTATAGGCTTGACTGCTTATGCTTTACTTTCCAAATGAAATATAACCACCTAATTAAGTCCACATCCAAAGGCCTTAGAGCCGACTAACCCTCCGACCCTGATTATTGAAGGGCTTATACAATTACGAAAAACCAGCAAATAAATACATAGCAGTCACCCAGTATTATGAAATATGAAAACTGCAATATATTGAGAAAATTTTGGCTATAAAATATGTACCACTGACACCTCATAATATAGCTCAACAGGAAGCTTCAAATGATATTCCCACTTAAGGAATTCTGTTTATCGATTTATAGCTTATAATTTGAGCAAATATGGTAAGTTACTCCGCATCTAATTTTTTACAGATAGCCTTTATCACCCTGTCGATTCTAGGTATTGCATTACTTTGGGCGCAAAATCGTTTTACAGCAATGCGATACCTGTTAGGCACCACTGCATTATTGATGGTATTTAATTTTGTAGAAGAAACGAAAGTGGTTAATCTTGGTTATTTAATCACGCCATCGTTCTCATTATTGATGGGCCCATTATTTTTTGCTGTGGCTGCACAATTAATATCCACCAATTATCAACAACAGCGTAAACACTGGGTGCACTTAGTACCAGCAGCAATCAGTTTATTATTTAATCACTGGCCTCAGTGGGTTTTAGCGGCCGGTACTTTAAGTCAGATTGTTTATTTCTCATTAAGTATAAAAGCGCTTATTCGATATCAACATATCTTGCCCCAAAACCGCTCCGATGCTAACAAATTGAGAGCTGATTGGGTTAAGCGTATCCTATGGGTTCTGGTTGGCGTTGCACTGGTGGATGCAGTGCGGCATAACTTGCAACCTTACTTACCCATTCCTCTTTTGCTCAGATGGTACCTTGTTATGCAGCTGAGCTATTTTTTGATTGTTGCTTTGCTTGTAATTCGCGCGGTTAGGGAACCGCAGCTATTTGCGGGTTTAACAGATGGCGAACAAGCCCTGGGCTTATCCGTAATAGAAGGTTGTGATAAGGGAAAGTGCAAAGCTGACGAAACGACTCAGGCGGATGCCCTTTTCAAGGAGCTTAACAAACAGGTTCATAGTCAACAGCTCTATCGCCTACCAAGGTTATCCCTTCGGGACTTGGCACAACATACAGGGCTTGGAGAGAAAGATATTTCCTGGGCCATCAATCAGGGCTATGGCGGTAACTTTAATGACTATGTTAATGCTCAGCGTTTGGCAGGTGTAGTTTCGCAACTTGATTCAGCAAAAGAGAGTGATTCGGACAAAAAAGTTCGTCTCCTCGATATTGCACTTGAAGCGGGCTTTAACTCTAAATCCAGCTTCAACAGCCTGTTTAAGCGCCACCTTGGGATGACTCCTAGTCAGTATTTAGCAGCAAAACCTCAATAATGGTTACTTTGAACGTGCAAAATCTGGATTTCGGACGCCAGAAGCTGATAATTTTGGCATTTTGGCCTCTTTGATTCAAAAGAGGTCATTATGAAGTTTTCTTCCTATTTTGCTCGTTCATGGAAAGCAGCGGTAGCTATTTTAGTGTTCATTAGCGTTGCTGCGCTCGGATCTTGGGGATGTGCATGGTACATCCCTCCCTCTTCCTACGGGTTAGCTGAACAGAATTCTCGCATTGTAGTTACCGATATCACAGTCATCGACACCCAGAATAATACAGCCGTAAGTAACCAAAACCTTGTCATTCAAGATGGAAGAATTGCCCAAATAACTAGCGATGTAATACCTGAGATTGAAGGCGAGCTGAGGATTAATGGCCTGGGTAAATATGTGATGCCAGGCTTAATCGATATGCACAGCCATGTATGGGGGCGGTCCGATCTATTAGCTATGTTAGCGCACGGAGTCACTCGCACAAGAGTTATGGCTGGAAATTCCCCTCAGCGTATTCTTAAAAAATGGATCGATACTGGGAATATAGCCGGCCCTCATATGGTGTTATCCGGTGCACCTGTTAATCAACATTCCCACTATGCCAGTGGCCGACACCACAAGTTTATTGGTAGTAAAGAAGAGGCTCGCCAGCTGGTTCGCCAGCAATATCAGCAGGGGTACCAACAAGTTAAAGTTTATGACGGCTTATCCCGTGAGGTTTTCTTCGCTATAGCTGATGAGGCGCAAAAGCTCGGCATGCCTTTAGCTGGCCACCCGCCTTTTGGTATTACTCTCAATGAATACTTATCGGCTAAACCGCAGTCATTAGAGCATGTGGAAATGATCTTTCAGGCACATTTGAACTACGATTATCAGCAGGAGAGTTTCGATAAAATTGTGCAGCAACTTTTAGATAGCAACGTACCAGTTAGCCCTACATTAATCGTATATGACAACGTAGCACAGATCGCTCAGCATGGGCCAGACTACTGGCACAGCATAGCTGATGATCTCGAGCTCAATCACCCCGCGATAAAAGCAATGGGTGGGCAGAAGGTTAATGGGATACATAGTGCTAAAGCGCAACAGGATTGGCAGGGTAAATCCAACATTTTCGGAGATATGGCCAAGCAGCTAAACCAAGCCGGTATTGAGATACTGATAGCGTCTGACGGCGGAACTTTCTATACGCTCAACGGCTTGGGCACTATTCAAGAAATGCAACGATTAGTGGAGCTGGGGATTCCTGTTAAAGATGTATTGCGAGCAGCAACCCATCACCCAGCAAAAGCGCTGGGCATTAGCGATAAGGTGGGCTCAGTTTCCACAGGCTTTAATGCCGAACTATTATTGCTCGAAGACGATCCACGAGAAAACTTGAACACACTCACCAAGACCCTAGGGGTAATTTTGGATCAGAGCTACTACGATAGACATAGCCTTAGTAAAATGAAAGAGCTAGCTAAAAGCACAGGATCGAAAAGCAAATTCTATTTTTGGTGGATTGTGGATAATTATATTTATTAGCGACCATGCCAGTCAAATAAACTACTAATGTATCCCTCGAAATAAAAGCCCAGCCGAATTAGAAGGGAATTCCATATTAAAAGGTAGAGTCACCCCACAAAGTTAAGGTGTCCAAACCTACTAATATCTTCACTCAGAACTATCTACTTCGGCTAGTAAGCCATACAAGCCTCGAACACGAAGTTTAAAAATAGATTTTTCAACCTGAGGTTTACTACCAGTGATTCAATGAGTTCGACGTGAGAATTTACAAAATATAGGCACAAAAATGATCTTATTGGAATTTATTAAGTTTGTTTTAATATCAAAGCTACGTAAAATCGATGGATATGTATCGGCATATAAAGTTTACTTGAATGAGTCTTTATGAGGTCCAAATAAGCTACAAGAGAGATTTAAGAGCTCTGAAAAAGACTCACCTACTTAAAGGAGAACGCTAGAGCAATATAAGAATAAGTAAAAGGCGCTGACCCTAGGTGCTACCAACACCAGGGGCCAGCTAACCACATTGATATCTACACTATCAAAATGGCTATATGCATCATACGCTAGATACCCGCTCGTCTTCAATAAAGTGGAGTAGATTCAGCAGCTTGGAGTGTGTCCTCAAGCTCTGGGAGCGTTGCGCCCGCCTTTTCTTCTTCTATGCCTATCGTTCTCGCGCCCCACCTCTTTCAAATCCCACACATTACTTCTTGAATCTTCCCCAGGGCTGTCCCATATAAATCAGTCTAAATGGTGGCTGTAATTATCTTGTCCAAGGTTTCATTATCCCAGCCAGCCTTTTTCCGAAGCCTTTTAATGCTCATGTCTTTTTTAAAGCTGGGCTTTGCCGCTTGCAACTGATTGAGTGCCGAATGCCTCAAGATCGCCATGTTTTCTGGTGCATTTCCTGATCTGAAGCGACTATCATCCTCACGAAAAACCACATCTAAAATCCAGTGTAACGAGTTTTCAACACCCCAGTGAGAGCGAATAATATGATTAAGTTCTGCTGAGCACGGCTCTAAACTACTGATATAGTAGCGCGTTTCGCAACTAGTTCGCCCATCTACAGTTCGCTTCGCCTGGACTGCGATAACACTTCTTAGACCGTGCCATTGCTCTTTACCTCCGAGCCAATCAATACTGTTAGTAGAGAGACATTTTCTGGATTCTATTCGGCCTCGGCTCACCTCTTCCACACAATCAGTATCGACATCCTTGTGGTACTGCATATCGAACAAATTATTAAAATGCGTGGTAATTTGCTGGTGCAGTTTGTCCTGATTGCCCTTCACAGCAATCACATAATCGCCGCCTCGTTCGATAATTTTCTGGGTGATCGTTTTCTGGCAGCCCATGGCGTCAAGCGTAATAATCGCACCATTAAGATCAAGAACCTCCAGTAACTTCGGTATGGCCGTAATCTCATTCGACTTTTCTTCTACTTTTTGCTGAGCAAGGACAAGTCGCGCCTCGGACGCAAAAGCACTCACCATATGTATAGGAGATCGCTTGCTGGCCTGATCGAAGCTGCGCCTTAGCGCCTTGCCATCGATCGCAATTACGTTACCGAGTTCTTGCTGAATACCTTGGACCCACTGCAGAAAGCAGCGCTTAAATTGTTCGGGGTCTAAGCTTGAAATAACACGGCTAAAAGTGTTTTTTGAGGGTATTCCGCTATTTAGCGGGGTGAATCGTTTTAGGTAATCTATTTTAGATTCTGCGAAATCGACAAAATCTCTACAGCTTTCAGCACCACAAATAACACCGCAAAACATGATAAGTAAAATATCGGGCAGGGCGTGCAGCTTGTGCCGATCAACTCGAGGATCTTCCATGTCGTCAAAGTGATGTAAAAGGCTTACGCTATCCATTTTGTCTGAAAAACACTCTATTTATCAAAAAAGATAGCTATTCTAGGTCTATTTTGTTCGTTTTTACACCGATTTATATGGGACAGCCCTGGAATCTTCCCACTGCGGAAGGCTATCTTCTATTTTGCAATTCAGCAGGAACGGAATATGTTAATTTTAAACCGCCGAGTTGGTGAGAACCTCAGAATTGGAGCAAAGATCTCAATCACAATATTGGAAGTTAAGGGAAACCAGATAAGCATCGGCATAGACGCCCCAAAGTCAATATCTGTGCACCGTGAGGAGGTCTATCTGCGTATTAAAAAGAACAAGCGGCAATAGATAGTAGCTACTGATCACAAGTTTGATTTTGTACTACTTAGTGAGTCTATAGCTCGTAAACCCTACAACGGGAAGAGCTGAAGCAGCTGCTTTGTGTGAAGTATTTCAAATCCTGTGCTTGATTGAACTAACAGGCTTTCACAGCCAGGAAGATCTATCGATGTCTACATCGTGCGTACAGCAAAATCATTAACACTCAAAAATAGATTTCACCTAAGTTCAATAATGTACTCACATCGCCACTATAGAAGCTAGCCGCTCAACCAGCTCTCAATGATCAGTGTCAAGCAACAATACTGCACACAGCCCTGCCCTTTAGCTGCTCCACGTCCTTAACTCGGCTAAGGAGAGCCAGAACCTCTCCTTAACCGCCTTAATACTTTGATCTTTTAAGCAAATAACCCCACCTAAATTACTACTTCAATCAAAAATAGAGCCAATTTTCCCCACTAGACTTCTACCACTAAATCGTCAGTTATCCAGAGCAAAAGTTCCTAGAATTCCACTCTGTTTATAGCGCACTTTCTGTATATTTTTTGCCGTTTCAACCTATCTTACACGAGGCCCAAATAAAGTTAGCAAGCGCTAACTCTCCAGGTTTTCGAACATCATGATCGTTATTTTCTTACTATCGATAAATAACACTGAAATAGTATATGATTCAACAAGTTAAGAGCTTTCTGATATTGCTTGATAGTAGTCATGATGATCGTTTTTCCATTTTGTACGATTAGCCCAAATTCGTACAACCTTCTGATTTCAAATGAAAATTGATCTCTCTCCAACTAGATTGATTCCGAGATAGTAATCAGGATAATAGTGATCAGAATGATTACTATATAAATGTTAAGCACAATACAAACTAGAATCGAGAGCAAATCATAAATTGTTTTTCTTCCCCTATAGATTAGACCTGCCATACAAGCAAAGGTTAAAGCTAGCCGGTTCTCCATTTTTTACCTTGTTGTTTGGAGTTGCGTGCGTATTCATATTCATTATGCAAGCTTATAGCGATCGGCAATATGAAAAACGAACTTTGAACTACTGTCAGTATGAGCTAACCCAAGAAGTAATTCCGGTACTAAAAAAGCTATCACCAGAAGGTCTAGTTGTTGGTTGTACAGATTTTATGTTCGAATGGGACATAAATTCAGACAACAAGAGCTTTGATTACCTTGCTTATAAGGCCCAAATCACTCCTTCAGAGCAGAAGTTACTCACAGATGAGTTGAAGCGTTTTAATGCTATCGTTTTAAATGATCCGCTAACCGTAGAGTGGTGGCATGACCCGCTTAATTCAGAAGTGAGCCAGTACATTACATCATCCTTTTTACATGCAGATTGGGAGCACTTGTTCTTCAACTTGGTGTTCTTTTTCGCCTTTTCGCTAGTAATAGAACAACTACTAGGCAGTGCAATCTATCTTCTTTTCTTTACGCTCTGTTGTATTGCGACTGGTATTTCCTACGAATCAAACCTGTTTGGAGTTTATAGCCATCTTCCGACACTAGGGCTTTCCGGTGTCGTTATGGGGTTAATGACATTAACAGCATGCATCTATCCGTTTAAAAGAATGGCTGTATTTGTTTGGTTTCTTATAGTTCTCACGACGATAAGAGTTCCTGTTATTTTACTAGTGAGCTTTTACGTTCTATCAGACATCTATGGCATTGCGTATCTTATAGGAGAAAATAACGTTAATTATGTTGCTCACTTGGCAGGCTCCGCAATGGGCATAGCTTTTGCGCTTCTTGTCTGCCTCTATAATCATGTGTTTCGCAGCAAAGAAAGTGCTGCTAAATCCGAATGCGAAGGAGGTGCTTAACAAGTTGCTCAAGTACACTCCGCCGCAAAGGGCGCGGCCTCCGCGGGACAGTCTACACTACGTTTCGGCTGTCCCTTAGCAAAGCGCTAAGTTTTATACACAAGTTTTTTCAGTTTTATTATAAAAATCAATGAGTTACAGTTTGTACGTTATAGGGGCTACAAATTTGGCTGGATAATTATGCAGGACTGGGTCAGGGACGAAGTGAAAAATCAGGTTATGGGTGATACACGATTGAATAAGCGCTTGTCCAATATTCTCAGTAATTTAAGTTCCGACCCAAAGGGTAGCATTCCCTGTGCAAACAAGTCTTGGGCATAAACCTTTGCAGCCTATCGATTTATCGAAAATGATAAAGTCAGCTTTGACTCCATTTTGAGTGGCCATAAATCAGCCACTCTTGAAAGAATCAAGGTTCAGCCAGTTGTTCTTATCCCTCAGGATACCACTTTCCTAAATTTTGCTACCGATTTAGAAAGCAAAGAAATGGGAACACTCCGACGCAAGGAGACTAATCAGCAGCTCCTACATACGTCTATCGCTATAACACCATCCAGAGATAATCTGGGCATTATTGAGGGTAGCATGTGGCAGCGAGATAAAGAATCTAGCGCTAATTCTCGCTATACCAAGTCGATACAAGATAAAGAGAGTCGACGCTGGTTAGACCATTATGAATCAGCTTGTGAGATACAAGAGCGCTGCCCTGAAACCACGATTGTGAGCATCGCGGATAGAGAGGGAGATATTCATGAGTGGTTTCAATTAGCTGAAGATCAAAATGAACAGCGGCGTGCAAGCTATATTGTTCGAGCCAAGGCTAATCGTAGTTTAGAGATCGAAGGAGAAGATACGACTTTACTTTGGGACTATATGACCAAGCAGAAGTCCATCGGGAAATACTCAGTAGGTATCCCCAAAAGGAATGGACAGCCAGAAAGGGAAGCTAAGGTCAGTGTATCCATTGCAGAAGTAAGATTGCAGGGAAAAGGAAAATCAAAACGACCTCTTTCTCTCTACGCAGTCTTTGCTAAGGAATTAAGCCCACCAGAAGGGGAAAAAGGTATTGAATGGATGCTGCTGACCGATCTTGCCGTTGAGGACTTTAAGCAAGTGAGGATCATTATTGAGTGGTATCGAAGTCGATGGGAAATTGAAACCTATTTCCGAGTGGTGAAAGGCGGATGCCAGATAGAAAGTAATCGCTTTAGAACCGAGCAGCGAATGTTGAACTGTATTGCAATCTATATGATTATTGGGTGGCGTCTACACTCCATGACAACACGAGCACGAACGCTTCCTGATACGTCGTGTACGAAATTCTACTCTGAAAAAGAGTGGCGTATGATATGGATAATGCAAGCTAAAACCTCCCCACCAAATGAAGCTCCAAGTATGAGAGATATAACTCGTATGTTGGCAGGACTTGGAGGCTTTCTGGGACGGAATGGCGATGGTGAGCCCGGAGTTAAAACTGTTTGGCAGGGGTACACTAAACTGCTCCATTATATGGAGGCAGCGGAGGCTTTAAATGGACTTAAATGATGTGTATAAAACACAGTTGAGGCGTTATACGCAATCACTATGAAGATACTTAAATTTCTGGCCATATGCCTACTTTGTTTTTCCATCTTTAATGGAGCTGGAGCTCGGGCAGAGGAAAAACCTGAATGCAATGATGAGTATAAAGTTGCAATAAGTAAGGCTAGTAGGTTACAGAAAAGCAATGAGTGGGAAGAATCCAGATCTCAATTGATTATTGCTGAGAGCAGCAATTATTACTTTAGTGTTATCGATAAGTCTTCGGTCTTCTTTCTGTGGTCCAACTACTATTTAGCGTCCGATACAAATGCATCGGTTGATAAGGTAATTGAGTACAGCTTGAAAAACCTTGGTTTAGCCGTAGATAATGGAAACATTGATCCTACATTTGCTTGCGCAACGATCATATTTAAGCTTAAAAATCCTGAAATCTTAGATGCTAATGCTAAGTACAAAGAAATGTGCATCAAGCGTCTTTCAAAAGGCGTATAACAAGGCGGTGTTGTCGCCGCTGAAAAGCGCGGCTGGGATGGCTACGCTGTCGCTTCACCGCCCCAAATCTTGTCGTTCAGACTGTAGAAAAACTAAATTATACTTGTGAGAGATTGAGACTGATTAAATATCGATCAAAAATCGTGATCCTACATGAAATCTGGCTGAGTTTTCACTGACAAAGACTCAATTTTTTTACGTACAACCATAATATGAAAAGTGGGGTGAGTTTTTCTACACCCTCGTTATACATGATGAGAAGGTTATGGGTTTTAAAATATCTGGAGCACTAAATTTTCTTTGCGCCTTTTATTTTCTTGCTATCTGGGCAATTCTATTACTTGTTGCCCAACCAAAGGCACTAAGCACATACGAAGCGGCAAAGGGTAGCTTGATCTATGTACTTACAGAGGAAGGTTCAGAGTTTTTTTATTTGAGTATTGCATCAATGCTTGTTTGTTTTGTATGTGGCGTATTTCTCTTCCTAAGAAAATACCCTGAACAAACAATGTATGTTATAGGCTCTCATGCTCTAATAGGTTTTTATTTTTATGACTGGTCGTTAGCATTATCTATTGGCCTGCCATTGTTATTCTTTAATAAGGTACGAGTAAATGCATAACAAGGCCATCAATCAACGTCACTTCGTGGCTGGACAGCCTAACGCGCGCTTCACGCATGGCTGCCGGTTATGGCGGTATTAAGTGAATATGAGATATCTGATAGTTCTGCTCCTAATTTTTCCGCTACAAGCTAGTGCCGTCGAAGCGTTTATCTCGTATTGCAAGTACGAAGACTCTATTCTGGGTATTATGTATCCCCAAAAAACGGGCTCAAGCACCTACTACTTATTTGAGTTGAAAGATGGCGAGTACGTTGATCTTGGTAGCGGTGACGCTGGAGGCGACTATTTTCAAAGTCGTATTGCGGCAAACAGGGAAGAAGGCGAGGCACTTTTAGCCAGATCGAAACACCTCGTAAGCTATTTCAAGGGCAAGGCATTTAAACTAGTTTCGCTGCCCGATGACCATACAAAAATAAAACTGGAAGCCACCAATGTTTGTGCCATACCGTAAAAATCACTTAACAAATTGTGCAAGCGGGACAAAGTACTGCGCACTTCGCCCCTTCGCCCCTTCGCCCCTTCGCCCCTTCGCCCCTTCGCCCCTTCGCCCCTTCGCCCCTTCGCCCCTTCGCCCCTTCGCCCCTTCGCCCCTTCGCAAGGCGTTATAATTTTAGTGAGGTTATATGGAAATAGATAAGGCAGCTGATAGCCCCTCTGAAAGCGACAGTTGGGTTGAAAGTATCTGGATATTTCTTGGCTCTAGAAAATATAGGGATATCAGTATCTGAGAATGAAGACGTGATTTGTGAAAAATTCACATCTCATTTTAATCACTTGATCAGCTCAGGAATGATATTAAACTCAGGCGGTAGAAAATCTACCAGATAGTTTTGGGGTAGGTATCGGGCTTAATCAGCATTTAACATATTGGGATTGTTCCGAACAAAAATAATCTCGCTCTAGATTTACTGGACCGCCTATCCATGGGCGATTCGCACGGGCAAGAGCTATTAAAAGAATCAATACGACAAATTCAGATCGCAGAGCCTTCATTTAAATCAAAAGATATTGAGCGCTGGAAAAAAGAAGGGAAGATTTCCGAAGGCAAAGAGAAGCTGTTTACCCAGTTTTCCATAGACGCGGAGTTAACTGCGCCATAACAACGCAAAGCAGCCGATGTCTTACCTTATGCATTTTTTTACACAGTTGCTGCGCCCCCTTTTTGTGCAAAAAGCACTCAAACCAAACTGCCTTGATTGCGGTATTAGAAAACAATTGGAATAAAATAGAATATGAAAATTGCTATATCAGGTTCACACTGCACAGGAAAGACAACTATTTTAGACGATCTCGGTGGTTCGCTTGATAACTTTGAAATTATAGAGGAGCCATACATTCTGCTTGAAGAGAAGGGACATGAATTCAGCGACTCACCAAGTGAAGATGATTTTATATCTCAGCTAGACTACTCCATTGAATTGATAACAAGTAGTCAGGACAATAGATTGTTTGAACGTTGCCCATTAGATTTCGTCGCTTATATAAATACTATAAATAATAACTCGGTATCACTAGAAGAATACCGCGAACAAATTCTAGAAGCGATGGAGCTAATCGATATTGTCATTTTTGTCCCGGTGGAAAATCCTGATAGAATTAGATGTCCTGAATCGGAAAATCCAGAACTGAGAAAAGAAGTCGATATTCAACTTCAAGATCTAATATATGAATTTGAAGATTCTAGTGGCTTTCGAGTTATTGAGATTAGGGGAAATCCCAAAGAAAGAATCCAGAAAATTACGTCATTTTTAGACTCAATCTGAATTTTTCTAACAGGTAGTTCCTGCAGACCCAAATCCGCCGCCGCTTCGCGTCCCTGGATTCGGTCAGCTGAACTTAGCGTTAGATTGAAGGCAAAGAGATCAAGCATGGAAGATCAAGTCAAGCTAGGTAAATATGCTATTCGTTTTGGAGTTATCTATTTGTTATTGTTGGTAGGCATGGCAATAGTGTTGAGCATTCTTGAAATTAACTCAAATTCAGGCGCAACAATGGGTGCACTCATGGGTTCGGCTATGGCGACAGCAATAAAATGTAGTAGTTCAGACTTGATCTGACAGTTACCGGTTTTTCAGGAGGTGCTCTGTCAGGTCAAATTCAGTTTACGAGCTTTTCCTTCCAGATGCTTTTTCCATCTTCAAGAGTGGCTAACGGTGTTCGACCGCAACACTTCTTACCCTGATGGGTTCTCTCATTATTGTAATATGTGAGCCACTCGTCCAGATCCTTTTGTAACTCTTCTATTGATCCATAGATCTTGCGGCGTAATGAAGGTTGGTAGAACTCTTGTAGAATAGTTTTATGGAAGCGCTCACAGATCCCGTTAGTTTGTGGATGTCTGGCTTTTGTCTTGGTGTGTTCTATTTCGTTCACACTTAGATATAACTGGTAGTCGTGCTGTTCCAATTTGCCACAATACTCTGTACCGCGATCAGTTAGGATACGCAGCACCGGTAGATCATGTAAGGCATAAAACGGTAGTACACGGTCATTCAGGAGGTCTGCCGCAGTGATTGGCGTTTTGGTGGTGTACAGCTTGCAATGAGCCACCTTCGCATAGGTATCGATATAGGTTTGTTGGTAGACACGTCCGACGCCCTTAAAGGTTCCTACATAGAAGGTATCCTGCGAGCCCAGATAACCTGGGTGTTGAGTATCAATTTCACCACAGGCTTCATCATCATGCCGTTTTCTCTCCAAAGCCTGAACCTGTGACTCCGTGAGGATCAGTCCCTCCTCAGCGACCTTGGCCTCAAGTGCCTTTAATCGCAATTTGAAGTTAGCTAGGTCATGCCGTAACCAGATACTCCGAACGCCACTAGGGGACACAAATACACCGCGTTTACGCAGTTCATTGGAAACTCGAACCTGCCCATGGGCAGGCTCTTGGAGGGCATAAGTTAACACTGCCTCTTCAATGACTGTGTCAACACGGTTCTTGTGGTTGGGTACACGCCGGTTCTTCTCAAGAAGGGCGTCCACGCCACCACTTGAAACGGCTTCCTTGTACCGATAGAAAGTGTCTCTCGATACACCCAGCATCTTACATGCTTTGGAGATATTTCCGAGTTCTTCTGCCAGATTTAGCAATCCGGTCTTGTGTTTGATGATGCGATCATTAGTATGGATCATGGGGTTTATCCTTGGTTTTGCTTTTAGGTTTAGGCACCTTCATCAAAACCGGTAAACCCCTCTTTTTCAAGAGGATGTGTCAGATTTGGTCTGAACTAATACAGGTAAATGCTTACCAAACAAAGGCACTCGATATCAAAAGTACCACTCCGAACCTCTCCACTATTCAATTGTTACACACCCATCTGTAACTTTGCTTTACCACCCTTTCTTTCTGTAAAGTAATGGTTATTTATCATACGAGGGTTATCAGTGCGAAAGGAATTCTCTAAGGCTTGGCGAAGTCCGAGTCATTGCGGCATAGAGCTTTTTCACGCCTACTTCCATAAGTTTTCCTTTGCCAAGCATTGGCATGATGAACTCGCTATTGGAATCTTCCTTTCTGGCGTAGAAAAGCTCGATTATCGCGGTGAAACAGTGACTCTTCCTCAGGGAACCCTTGCTGCGCTTAATCCAGGGGAGATTCATACCGGTTTTTCCGGAAGTGACTCCGGTTGGTACTACCGTATGTTTTACTTTGACACGGCTCTCATTGAGGAAACCCTCAGGGAACACACTCTGCTGAATCAAACACTCGTACCATTTTTGAAAGGGCCACTATTGGATGATCCTGAGCTTTTTCAGCTTCTCTACAAGCTACATAGCAGTCTTGAAATGAGCGCTTTATCCCTTTCAACAGACTCTCTACTCACCCTGGCAATTAGCCAGCTCTTTGCCCGTCACGGCGACCAAAAGATCTACCCGAAGTCATCCTCCAACAAACAGGGAGTCTTGAAGGCCCGCGCTTATTTACAGGAAAACTGGCAAAGAAATGTGACACTGGATGAGTTGTGCCAATTAACTGGCATGAGTCGATATCAGCTAATTCGTAGTTTTAATGCCCAGTTTGGCGTTCCTCCACATCAATTCCTAATCCTCCTAAAAACCCAAAGGGCCCGCGCATTATTTCGTACGGGAGCCCAGGTGGCTGAGGTGGCTATCGACTGTGGATTTTTTGATCAGAGCCACTTGAGTCGAAATTTCAAGCGTGCATTCGGTATCACACCTGCTCGCTACTTGAAGTCTGCTCAGTGCAATTTTGTACAAGAACCTTCCTTCTACTCTCTCTAAACTCACCTATCTCTGGGAAGACAAAGCGCACCGTTAAACGGTGTGAACCATTTCTCATAGCGATATCTCTTCTACGACATGAGCAATATATATGAGCTTAGAATTTCTATTAGCCTGGCTGGCAGTAATGTTCCCACTAATTTTTAGCCCGGGACCTGCCAATATCACCTTTGCAGCAGCCGGAGCCAGCTTGGGTATTCGTCGTTCCTTACCTTTACTGGCAGGCATAGACATTGTATTTCTAATGAAGGCTTTATTAGTTGGCTTCGGATTTATGAGCTGGCTAATTCACTACCCTATGGTAATGACCATCTTGCAGTGGACTGGTGCCATCTACTTAATTTACCTTGCTTACGTTTTTATAAAGCCTAATAAAAAGCCTGGAAAAACTACCACTAAATCGGTAAGTATTTGGCAGGGAATGCTGATTCAAAGTATGAATATTAAAGCTTGGATGATAGTAATTACTATGTTCTCTGTGTTCGCACCAAAGCAAGAGGAGAGCAATGAAAGCAGTGTTATCACCTTGATTATTATGATCACCATACTCAACTTTGTGACACATTTCTCATGGATCGCTTTTGGTCGGACCTTATCGAAAGCACTTATCAGCGATAAAAATAGAAATCTGCAAAACAAGCTTTTTGCACTCAGTCTGCTTCTTGTCGCTGTGTGGTTAATTGCTGATAACCCAACCGCTATTATCCTAAAGGCTGTATGACTTGGAACCTTAGCTCAAAGGTTTAATTTATGAATCAAGCGGCCACTGGTAGTCCCCTGTACCAACAAGGAGAAAAGGACCACGCCAAATACCATAGATTGAATTGTCCACCAATAGGGCAATTCAACTGGAAGAGAAAGTACCAAAGCGACCGCAATAACCCCTCGGAGCCCGCCCCAGCTCATTAACAGACGCCAGGATTTCGGTATCGGGGGGCCAAAAAAGCGAGTCAGAGGTGCCACTAAGAATACAGATAATGCTCTAGCTCCTAAAGCAGCCGCTGTAGCAATAAGCATTGCCAGCCATTGGTGGGTAAACATCTCAAAAGTTATCACCAATCCCATAATCACAAAAATAATGCCGGTAAAAAACAACCCCATCCACTCCCAGGTTGGACCCGCATGAACCAAATAGGTGTTATTTTGCTTGCTTAAGCACGCTCGAGCAACAATTGCACATATCATTACCGAAATGATACCTGACACATGAAAAATACTTTCCGCCAAATAGAAGCTACCAAATGCAGCGATCACTAAAGTCATTAAAGCCGCACTGGGAGATCGTAGAAACAATATGACAAGAGTGGTTATCAAGCCAAAAATAAGCCCAATCGCAACACCACCGAAAAATACCATGCAAAAATATAGTGTCACTGAAGTCGCGTCCAGCGAAGGGGCTGCAGCCCCCATCGATGAGTTTTCAACGATACCATAGGTAGCTAGCCCTAATACTAATGAATAGAGAACTACAGCTGCAGCATCATTGAAGAGGCTCTCTCCATCCACCAAGGTTAAGAGATCATCTCCTGTTTTTTCCTGACGCAACTTATTAACTACAGAAACAGGGTCAGTAGCCGCTAAAATAGCCCCGGTTAGCATGGCCGCTACCCAAGGAAAACCCTCCGGATGACCAATGCCGTAATAAGTAATTGCTGCAATAAGAACAGCACAAATAACCAAACCGAGTGTAGAGAATAACAGTACAGGTCCAATCCAGCGCTTTAAGACTTTGGGTTCCAGCTGCCAGGCGGACTCAAAAATTAATACCGGTAAAATAACAAAGAATACCAGCTCTCTGATACTGGTTGCACGCAAACCTGTATCATAGTCAATTATGGGAAGTAACAAAGCCGCCAGCACTCCTGCGACAAGGCAGCCAAGTGTATTATCAATACGTAAGATCCTTGCAATGCCCAGTCCAATAACTGCAGCGGCAGCGAGATATAACCCCTGCCCTACAACAGTGACTATATCATTCACCTGTCAACTCCTATTGCCAGTGCATTCGCACTTCGAATACAGACACACTCTCATTGAACACACTCATCTACAAGTAGAGACTTTACAAGTTTTAAGTATGACTCCACATACAAATGTGCACTCTCATGGCTAGTTAAGGGCTCACAGTATCCAAATACAAAAATGGTTTTTCTACAGGTGGTATACGTAATAACTATTAGCAGGTGGGCAACGTGGACTTGTGCGACAATGCCTGACTCAATTTCAAAGTATTTAAGCCCACCAGCTAATCGCTGCATATTACAGGTATTAGAAACACAAATACCAACAGGAAATACAGTGATTTCTGGAAATGTAGATATACATTGCGCAGCAAAAACGGAAACAACTTCAGGGGATATCAATTTAAGTGTTGAGTATCCTTTTATTCCTATAATGGGTACCGCTTGCTCTACTTTCCATTTACTACAGCTATTGGATTTCCGCACATTAAATAAATCGACATCCTTGAATCCAGACAAATTAAAATACTCACCCGTACTTTTTCTTAGTAGTTTAGGTTCTTGGCCAGTATAGCTTCTCTTCCTCTCCTGGAACCTGTCTAGATCGCAAAAAAGTACCAACCTTGACTGGCCATCCAATGCAGTATGATTGCTAACAATGATGACCCGCTCAACTTCATCATTCACGTTAAAATGCAAGGTAATCTCATAGGCGCAATTTTCTATTTCAACAAATTGATTTTGCTGCCAAAGGTATTCAATCTCATATTCTAATGATTTATTTAAATGCTTTATGATTAGAGGTACTTTTTCAAATTCAACATCACAAATGCAAGAAGGCTTGGTGCCCTTCTTGGCCCTCACCTGAAGAATTGGGCGTCTTCTATGGATAAAGGTAAAACCTCTGCAAAATTGCTCGAAAGTAACAGAATCGCGGAGACGAACAAACGATATTAGCTGAGTTCCATCGTAAGACTCATTAGTCAATTCAATAAATAGAGCTTCTTGGGACCCCAACTCACGTGAGAGTGGCTCTTTCTCCATGCAGGCCTCACATTTGCTAATGGGTACATTACATGTAATACAAGAAGCATTATCCTCAGTATAGGAAAATAGTTAGAAACTGTTTGTTGATATTGGCTATTGATACAGAGAGCAGATCACTAAGACAGTCAGCACAATCACAATCTAGTTAACAATCGATTGATTCCTTCGTCTATACAGATAAAATATTAAAAAACATTGCTAATGGATAGATATCTTATTATTCCTCACTTAAATAGAATTCAACTAACCTTCGTATGAATATCGATTATTAATAACCTCTACAAGAATTTCTTTCCACCAAATCGTCATCACCACTATGGAGAAAATCATCGCAACCGAGTAAGAAATAGCAAATGCGCCTAACAATCTATGTATTTAAATTGATATCTTAACCAACACAACACAACACAACACAAGAATAATTCAATCTTCCCTTGAAATCCTCACATAAAAACAAGAAAGCATTCTAGAAACCCTGTATAAAAACTAATGAATTAGACCACCAATAATATCCATATACCGCTTTATATACAGAAGAACACTATTTCGACTCAAAAGTGGTTCACAGTAACCAAATACAAAAACCGAGTTCTTATTGGTTGTATATGAAATGACCGTCAATGGGTTTAGCCCATTAGTTTGGGTCACCATTCCTTTTTCAATATCAAAAAATTTCATCCTTCCACCTAATTTACTTAAACTTCCTACATTAGATACGCAAATACCGGCAAAGAAGGATTCTGAGCCAGAGATTGTCTCTCTTGCCATAGCTTCCACCTCAGCAACAGTGTATGCAGACACAATTTTTTTTGCCATCGGACGTTGTTTAGTTAGTACCGTGTATATTTGGGACTGTAAATTTTCAGCAAAATCTATGATATCAACCGATGTAGGGTCTTCAGGAATAGATAACTGAGTAGTTTGCGAAAACGAACCAATATGCTCTAATGGGATCGGGGGGGTACATAAGCCTCTTCCATCTAAAGCTAAAATAATCTCCTCTCCCTTTTTATAGGTTGGTAGGACTACTGAAGCAATGGAAGCAATTGCACAAAGAATTGCGGTTAACTTTACTCCTCGGTCTTTACCTATTTTTGCTAGCTGATGGAGATCTTCAGGACACAATAGTCTCGCTATTGCACCAGCCTGCCGTTTACTTGCCGGTGCAACCTTCTCAACAGGCCAGTTTAATTTTTGATCATCCGCATCATGAAATATATGTTTTTCACCTACATATCCAGCGACTTCTAAATTTTTAGCGATGCTTTCCCCAAGAGGTAGCGTTTCATTGTCTCTAAAGGGTTTATTTTTTTGTACTAACTGATCCAACTGCAAGAACAGAGTCATAATAGAACGACCATCCATAATCGCATGAATATTATTGACAATAACCCACTGCACTAAACCTTCATGATTGCAAAATATGCTTAGACAATATGCATATCTATCACTGTCTATATATTTTTGGGCCTGGTTTGAGTACTCTCCCTCAAAATCCATTTCCTTATCTAGCCGGTACACATCTATAGGTATTTCGGAAAAATTCACATCACAAACCCACCGATATTTATTATCTTTCTCGACGCGGGCTCGCAAGAGGGGATGATACTGGTGTAGTATTTTAAGGCCAGAACGTAGCGTATCAATTGCTAGAGGCTCACAAACTCGAATAAAAGAAATAAGTTGCAAGCCCCCTTTTGACTGCCTAGACAGCTCTACATGAAGAGCTTCTTGGCGTCCCATCTCCCGAGAGGGTATCTCCGATTTCATGGTTGAAGCTACCGTACCTATTAGGCATTCATACCAATTATAGAAAATAATAAAACCACATATAAATCAAACAATTACGACATAAAAAGTGAAGTGACACACTATCTCGTAGCTATGCACACCTAGCGGCTTTGTAGATAAGCTCACTTTCAGTTGATATCATAATGACAGCTTTGAATCTGCTCACTAATGACAGCACTAAATATTCAAGCGAGTCGGCATGGGTATTTTCAATATACAAAATAGAATTAAATATTAACTCAGGGTCACCGGCTAGACAATCAAAGCTTTTAATTGAAATTAGACAAGGATAGAAATATGACAAATAATATGGAAATACAACAAGTTATCGATGAATTATATAGTGGAATCTCTGGCCCTTCAGGTTTTCAACGCGACTGGGAAAGACAGGCATCATTATTTTCCCCTGATGCGAAAATGATTCGCACATTTGTGGATAGCAATGGCAAGCCCCAGTCTACGATCCTCAGCGTCCAAGAATATCCAGAAAATTTTGAAAATCTAATTGCAGATCGCCCTTTCTATGAAGCTGAAATACACAACATTATCGAGCAATTTGGAAATATTGCTCACGTCTTCAGTATTTATGAGGCCTGGAGCGATAAGGAGAAAACCCAATTCCTAAAAAGAGGGATAAATAGTATCCAGCTATTGAACGATGGCGAATCCTGGAAGGTAGTGCATATGATTTGGGATGACGAAAGACCCGGGCTGACAATGGAATCGAAATATAACCCCGCAGTCACTGCCTAAACAGTATCTAAGAGCACAATTAGACCCTAAGAGGCATTGCCTCTTAGGGAAACCAAATCCAGACTTATTTTCCTCTCCAGGTAAATCCGCTAAGGCTTGCAATCCTCCAAAATTAAGGCGTAAACTGTACATTAATACAGTTATCGCTAAAAAAATGTCAGATCATCCTTCCACTAAAGCGCCATCCCCATGCAAGGGCCGAGGAACCGCTTCTAACCTCCCAGGGCGCTTTGCTGAACTTTCCAGCTCCCGTGAAACTGATGGCTGGCAAGTGGAGCCTGATCAGCCGGTGAGACTAATAACCTCATCCATTGAGGAAAAGGCGAAAACTATTATCTCGACTAATCAATCTCCAGATATCCCTTTCTCCCAATCGATAAACCCCTACAGGGGATGTGAGCATGGTTGCATCTATTGTTATGCCCGCCCAGCCCATGCCTATATGGATTTATCACCAGGGCTCGATTTCGAGACCAAGATTTTCTACAAGCCAAATGCTGCTGAGCTTTTAGAGAAAGCGCTACGAAAGAAGAGCTACCAGTGCAGTCCCATCGCTCTGGGAGCCAATACCGATCCCTATCAACCTCTGGAACGAGAGAAAGAGATAACCCGTAGTTTACTGGAGCTTATGCAGGAGTTTCGCCAGCCGGTAACCATTGTCACCAAAAGCCAGCTAATCTTGCGGGACCTCCCACTGCTGGCAGAAATGGCACAAGATAACTTGGCCCAAGTCGCCATTAGTGTGACCACGCTAGATAATGCCCTTAAGCGTAAGCTTGAGCCAAGGACCGCTAGCCCTGCTGCTCGTCTGCGAACAATTGAACAGCTGAGTACAGCGGGCATTCCTACCGCAGTACTCGCTGCGCCTATGATCCCCGCTCTCAATGACTGTGAGCTGGAGTCGATTCTTGCAGCTGCACGGGAATCAGGGGCTGTAAGAGCCGCATATATCCTATTACGCCTCCCCTATGAAGTTGCCCCTCTATTTCGGGAATGGTTAGAGGTACACTACCCAGAAAGGGCAAAGCATGTCATGAGCCTGGTGCAGCAAAGCCGTGCAGGTAAGGATTATCAAAGTGAATTTTCCCAAAGGCGAACTGGCACAGGCATATTTGCTCAACTACTCCAAAGACGCTTTCAAGTGGCAATGAAAAAGCTGGGCTTGGATCATCGGCGCCTTACCTTGGATTGCTCCCAGTTCAAGCCGCCGCCTCGCACTAATGAGCAGCAGGATTTATTTTCTTGAATCTATGGGCCATATAAAAAAGAAGGAAGAGCTGAGGGTGAATTGGTTTCTCTATCTTGTTCGAACGGCCAGAGGAACACTCTATACCGGTATAACCAATGATTTGGAGAGGCGTTTTTCTGAGCACTGTAGTGATGGCCCAAAGGCGGCAAAAGCACTACGAGGTAAGGGGCCCCTTACGCTCGTGTTCTCTGTGGGGCTACCCGATAAATCAACCGCCTTGAAAATGGAGATAGCCATTAAGAAGTGGCCAAAATCAAAAAAGGAAAAACTAATACTTGGCTCTCATTCCCTGCCAGAAATTTAGCTTGTTGAGAAAGCCATTATCACTTTGGTGTTAACAACCATGCCTCTTCTCTTGCAGGAACCTTGCCTTTAAGTCCACCAACAACGTCTCTTGTCGCCAATACTTGTAGGCTATAATCGGCATCATAATATTCATAAATCAAACGGCTCCCAACAGAAAAAGGTGGGCCAGGCATCTGGGTTTGTTCATACTCGAAGGATACGAGGAGTTGCGGTGCGACTTGGGTGATAGCCATTAAGTGTCTGACATATTGCTCACGAATATCTGAGGGGAGGGCTACCAGTGCAGCCCGATCATAAATCGCTACAACCGGCCCCAACTCCTCTCTACCCAAATCGAATATATTGCCAACAAAAATATCGATGTTGGCAGCAGAGTAGCACTTCAGATTACCAACCTGGCTTACCTGTGGGATTACTGCCATTTCACTGAAGAGCTGCTTCACGGCCTCCTCATTGAGTTCACAGCCAACGACTGAGATATTCTGTTCTAATAACCAAGCAATATCTTTCGTTTTGCCACATAGCGGCAAGAAAATCCGATCACCCGGAGACAGAGAGAGACTGGAAAAGAATTCTGTCAACAACGAATTGCCGGCCGCCTCGTGAAAGCCAATATCATTTCTTTTCCACTTATCATGCCAAAATTCTTCCTTCACAACTGGCTCCTACAATCCAAGGTAAAAAAATAGATAAGAAACGAATTACATCAATGAAGAAGTGTTCTGTAGTATTCCATTTCGATACTACTTTCAGACTCATAGGGTTCAGTAAACGCCAAAGCCGCAACAAATACCATTGCTGTAGATAGCAATATACGTTTTACCATTGAACTACACCTCTATTCAATCTTACTGAACCCCTTACAACCCTTCCCCTCAAGCACTCAGATTAATCTTTCAACAAGTCCTTACTGCTCGTTGCTGACGCGGCCATAAAATATCAATCAGGCCGGCAAATACTGCACCGATAGATACCGTTGCAATCAGTTGAAAATAGGCATCCAAGGTAATGTCCAACTGCGCAAGAAACGCAATAATGATACCAATGGCATAGCTAGTGACATTCCGAATACCAGTCACCATTCCCATTGCCCATACACTGATAATCGAGAAGAGAAGTGCAATCGGCCCAACCAGGATACTTGGGTCAATTTGCCATTTATGTGCCGCTGTTTGAGCGCCCAACCCCAACCCCAGCCCGGTCACCACACATGCGAGATTGTAGGCACCTGCCCGCCAATCACGCCCCCTGGAGTAATAGGCAATAACACCCAACACCGCTACCCATATTGGCATTCCGCCCAGATAACCGACGAGTGCCGCAACAATGAGAATTGCAAGGATTGGTGACTTCAGTAACTGGGGGGACAAGCTTTTACGCTTGGTTAAAACACTGGGCCACTTCATGATTTCCACTCCTTCGAGGACACCCTGATAAGAGGTAAGATTCCTTGCCTAAAACGTAAAACCCGCCAACACTCTGAAAGGATCTATCAGAACCATTCCTTGATATGAAGCTATTTTCAGGTAGTTCCCACTCTGGGGGATAGAAAACTTCTTCCGTATTCTTGCCCAATCTTGCAATCAGCAGGCAGTAGCACGAAGCAGACAAAACAGACTCACCCGCCGGCCATATGCAAAAAAGTTGAAATGCATAAATTCGACTGATCAAGGCTACTCAAGCGACCTCGTATTCAGGCCGGCAGAGTGTGGGAGCTGCATTCTATTAGATTCTCAAAGGAGTTTTGTCACAGCCCATTACAAGCGTTACCAGGGAATTTCTGTCCCGTCATAGTTATAAAATCGACCCGTTTTTGCTGGCGTTACTGATAAAAGCAGCTTTTTTAGTCCGCCGACACTCTCCTCAGCAGAAATCAGTGCTCCGGGGCCGCCCATAGCCGTTTTAACCCACCCCGGATGCAAAGCGAGAACCGTGATTCCTCTCGGCTCTAAATCGATAGATAAGCTTTTGACAACCTGGTTTACAGCTGTCTTTGAAGTTCGGTAGATATATCCCCCGCCAGAGCGATTATCAGCGATACTCCCAACCTTGCTGCTCATCACCGCGATTAGCTTGTGCTCACTGGCCGCAACATTGTCACAAAAAGTTTCTGCCATCATATAGGGGGCGATAGTGTTGGACTCTAAAACTCGACGCCACTCTGCGCGGTCAACAGCGCCAAATCCCACGCCCTTCGGCCCGTAGTAGCCTGCATTGTTTAGCAATATGTCTACCGGCTCTCCTTGAAAGGCCTTACCTAGAGAAATCATCTGTTCGTAGTCGGTCACATCCAAGCCAATCAACTGTATCGAGGCGTAGCGCTCTTGCAACATCGCGAGCTCAGCGGCTTTCTTCGGTTCCCGGCAACAAGCCAGGACCTTCCAACCAATTTCGGCAAACTGGACACACAACTCAAGCCCAATTCCGCGATTGCAGCCAGTAATTAAAATCGTGCCGGACATTGGCGCTCCTTAAATGGTATTCTTGCAGGAAAGCGATCATAGCAACTGTATAGCAATGTATTACACTCTCAGCGACATACTGTGGCTTTCCCTGTTCTTTGTGGTTCTTTGGTATATCTGGGCCAGTATGGCCGCTAAAGAGCACGTCCGGCGAGCCGCTTCTGATCACTGCCGACAGCTCGGTGTCCAACTATTGGACGACACCGTGCTTTTGGTTCGTACTCGAATCAAAAAGGATAAGAGGGGGTTTTTCAGCCTTCACCGCAGTTACAAGTTTGAGTTTACTTCTACAGGCGAACATCGCTATTCAGGCACTGCTGTACTTCACGGGAATCGCATCCAACAGTTACAGCTTGCCCCCCACCACGTAAGTTAGAGGTACCCATGCAACGCGGCCTATATCGTCACTACAAAGGAAATCTGTACGAGGTTTTACATACCGCAAAACATAGCGAATCCGAAGAGGTTATGGTGGTGTACCGAGCCCTTTATGGGAGCTATGGCGTCTGGGTACGACCAAAAGACATGTTTAATGAAACAGTTTCTAAAAACGGCGTTAAATCTCCACGCTTTGAATTAGTCCAGGCATTTGACATAGCTGCCTGACCTGACTGAAATATAATTAATTTTGGAGGGGCCATGCTTCCTCCAAAGTCACTTTATCTGTCTATTATTTTTTCCAATAAGATAAGCAACTTTCTTCAGTTATATCTGCACCCAATCCAACTCAATCTTTTGTCTAACTTGCTGGTACTTAGGTGTACTATCAGCTTACAACTGACCCCGAAAACCCCCAGCGTTTATTAATCGAATTACTTATAATTTTGATTTGGAATAATTTTGCGCCAACTATTCGTTGGATCTTTCAGCCTTTGAAATAAGCTCTTTCATTCTATTCTTCCCGCCTGGTCAAGATTTCATTATTGCGACATAAATCGGTCAAGTCCGTGCAATAATCGATTTGTAACTTGTCGGCATGCGAGGCTTACCGATGAATCTAAAGAGTTTTGATGTGTCCATAGTGCTGTATATGGTTGAGCGGGCATCACGCCCCAGCTCTCGCCGGCGCTATCTGTGGCTATCTAAATCTGGGGATGGGTGGGCAGCCGGGGCACTTTTATTCACCTATGTATGGCTCAATTCAGCCATTCAACTGCTGTACTTAGCATGTACCGCAGTTGCCTTGGAGCGCGGATTGTACTGGGGGATAAAAAACACGACACGACGACTTCGCCCGCCCCAAGCAATCCCGGGCATGCGTCCCGTAATTGTGGCGCACGATCGTTTCAGCTTACCGTCGGGCCACACCTCATGCGCCTTCCTATTTATAACCGCGATGTCTATACAGGTGAGCCCTATGTGGAGCTTCGGTTATATCTGGGCCACCGGTGTCGGAGCCGCCAGGGTTGGCCTGGGAGTTCATTTCCCGTCTGATATTTGTGCCGGCGCTATTTTGGGGACCAGTGTCAGTTTAATTGTGAGTGCTGCCTTTTTATGAAGATACTTTACGGCGTTCAATCCACGGGTAATGGGCACATCAGTCGCTCCCGTGCGCTGGCTAAGCAATTCGAAAAGTATCCAAATCTCGAGGTCCAGTGGTTATTTTCAGGCCGTCCAAGAGAAAGCTTATTTGAGATGTCTTCTTTTGGAGACTATTGGTGGCGGGAGGGAATGACTTTTATCCACAGTCACGGCCGCTTGAATAGTTTCGCAACACTACGAAACATCAATGCAGTAAGATTCATCAAGGATATAAGAACACTGCCGGTTAATAATTTTGATTTAATTATCAGTGACTATGAACCTGTTACGGCCTGGGCAGCAAAATTTAAGAAAAAACGCAGCATCGGTATCGGCCATCAATACGCCTTTGAATACCCGATCCCTGCACCTCGAAATAAGTGGGCATCCCGCACAGTACTAAAATCATTTGCCCCAACACAAGAGAGTATCGGTTTGCATTGGCACCACTTCGGCAACCCAATACTACCGCCAATTGTCCCTCAGAAACCTGTACTCTCCCAGGAGTTGGGTGAACATATTCTAGTTTACTTGCCTTTCGAACAGCCTATTCCGATGCTGGACGAACTTTCCAGGCTGCCCTATCGGTTTATCGTCTACGGTATACCCCACAATTTACCTACCTCTAGTAATATTCAAGTCAAGGCCCCCTCAATTAATGGCTTTCAGAAGGATCTGGCAACCTCTAAAGCAGTAATCTGCAATAGCGGATTTGAATTATTGGCTGAAACCCTGGCTCTGGGAAAACCCATTCTCAGTAGGCCTCTCGCCAATCAATTTGAGCAGGAAGCCAATGCCAAAGCGCTCGATCAGCTCAAACTGGCCACAATCGTAAAACAGATAAATGCCTATACGATCGACAAGTGGCTAACCAACTGCCCCCCTCCACTTCGGATAGTTTGGCCTGATGTGGCTCAATCACTGGGCAACTGGATTGCTTCCGGGTGCCGACAAAGCCCAGCTGAACTATCCTCCCAACTGTGGCGCAAGGTGGTACCAAAGCCCGTTGCAGACGCAGCACCAGTATTTCAAAGAGTATCCGAGTAAAAGCACTCTAATAATCGCCAAGTCTATTCATAGAATCAGTCATTGCCCAGTGCACCCTCTCCACGTTTACATATACACTTGAATCGTAGTGTTCCAGCATAAAAATATTCAATGGAAAACTACCTGGAAATTAAACGGATTACCCAAAAAGAATAATGTAAGAGGTAAACATGGCCCATCAGCTGCTCAACGAGCGTGAAATCGATTTTTTGCTTTACGAATTTTTAGATACCGAGGCCCTAATCAATCGCCCTCGGTACAGTGAGCACTCCCGTGAAATTTTTGATGCAACACTGAATACTGCACACACCATTGCAGAAAAATTTTTCGCTAATCACAACGCCAAAGGCGATGAGATTGAACCGAGCTTTGATGGTGAAAACGTCAGCGTTATCGAAGAAACCAAACAGTCCTGGGATGCTTTTGCCTCTGCAGGATTTCTTGCCGCTCACTGTGATGCTGAGGAAGGCGGGCTGCAATTGCCAGAAGTTATTCTGCGCACAGCACTCGCTTATATGGCTGCAGCAAACGTTGCCAGTGCTAGCTACCCGTTCTTGACCATAGGCGCGGCCAATCTGGTTCGCACTTTCGCCAGCGAGTCGCTTAAAAAGCAATTCCTTCCGCAAATGCTGGACGGGCGTTTTGCCGGGACTATGGCACTAACTGAACCGGATCAGGGCTCCGCACTGTCAGACATTCGCACTAGCGCCCTACCAGAAGAAGACGGCAGCTACCGCATTCATGGGCAGAAAATGTATATTTCTGGTGGCGATCAAAACCTCACTGAGAATATCGTTCACCTGGTTCTGGCAAAAATTAAAGGCGCACCCGCAGGTGTGAAGGGAATATCGCTTTTTCTGGTTCCCAAATTCCTTCTGGACGAGCAGGGGAAACCGGCAAAACGCAATGATGTAAAACTCGCAGGCCTGCTACATAAAATGGGCTACCGCAATACCACATCAACGGTATTGAGCTTTGGTGAGGACAGTGGCGCTGTAGGCTACCTGATCGGTGAACCCCACCAGGGCCTGAAGTATATGTTCCAAATGATGAATGAAGCCCGTATCAGTGTGGGAGCTGGCGCTTCTGTACTTGGATACCAGGGGTACACTTACTCTCTTGAGTACGCCAAGGGCCGCCCGCAGGGGCGTATGCCATCTAACCGAGATCCTGAATCCAAACAGGTCCCTATCGTCCAGCATGCCGATGTTCGCCGTATGCTACTGATGCAAAAAGCCTATGCTGAAGGTGGCTTAAGCTTGAGTGTTTATGCCACCTCACTTTACGAGGATGAGCATACAGCCCCTACAGAAGAGCAGCGCAACAATGCTGCAACACTACTCGATCTGCTAACTCCCGTAGTAAAATCCTGGCCCTCCAAGTACTGCCTAAAAGCTAATGAGTTGGCGATTCAGGTTTTGGGGGGAGCGGGTTATATTCGTGAATACCCGGTAGAGCAGTTGTATCGAGACAATCGCCTTAACGCAATTCACGAAGGTACAGAAGGCATCCATGCCCTGGATTTACTGGCCCGGAAAGTACCGTCAAAAAATCTTGCTGGCTACCAACTGTTACAGGCAGAGATCCGCAATACGATTATGCAGGCCAGGGATAAACCTAAGCTCGAATCTATGGCCAAAATGCTGGAAGAAGCCCTGGAAAAGTTGGATGAGACAAGTTTTGCATTATTCTCCCAGCTTCAGGAAGATGTGGATCGCGGCCTGGGTAATGCCACCCTATACCTGGATTTATTTGGCTGTACCGTAGTCGCCTGGTTGTGGCTACAGCAGGCAGTTATCGCAGAAAAAGCACTGGAAAAGAATCCTAATAGTGAAGCTCAGGATTTTTACCAGGGTAAATTACACACTGCTAAATACTATTTTGAATGGGAGCTACCAAAAACAGAGACAGCTATCGCACTGCTGAAATCAGGCAATAGCGTTCCTTTCGACATGCAGGAAAATTGGTTCTAGTTAAACGACTTGTCGAGCAAAACGGAAATTACAGTTGTACCGTAATTTCCGTACCTCCCTGAGGAAGGGGGGCTGCATTTATTTGCCCTTCATAGCTCTCAACAATATCCACTACCACGGCAAGTCCAATACCCTGCCCAGGTTGCTGTTCATCGGCGCGAACGCCCCGCTGGGTAACCGCTTGCCATTTCTCACTGTCCAGCCCTGGGCCATTGTCTTTAACCTGAATAGACAGTTTGCGAGTATCTTCCATATTCTCAACGGCAACCGATAATTTCCCGTCACCATATTTATAAGCGTTATCCAGCAAGTTACCCAGGACTTCCATCAGGTCACCTTCGTCACCATAAAACAGGGTGTTTTCAGCACAGGAACTTTCGACATCACACGGCTTACTGCGATACACCTTTTCAAGCGCATCCAGTATTTTATGGAGCAGTGGCGCGACCGGTGTCCCCCGTATAATGGATTTCGGCGAACTGGTTACTGCCCGCTGCAGTTGATAACTGATAATACTGTCCATCCGCTGCACCTGATCCGTTAGCGTCTTGCCGGCGGTTGTTGAATCTCCAGAAAATTTAAGACCTTTCAATACCGCTAATGGCGTCTTCAGGCTGTGGGCCAGGTCAGCTAATGTATGCCGGGTTTTTTCTCTCTGGCGGCGCTCATTTTCAATCAACAGATTTAAGTTATCTGTCAGTGGGCGCAGCTCCCGCGGAAAATTACCCTCCAATCGATCAGCACCCCCACGCTGCATTTCCTGAAGCGCATTAGCCAGGGCTGTCAGCGGAGCAAACCCCCAGCGCAGAACCAACCACTGTGCAAGGATTAATAACAATGCTCCCAACCCTAACCAGTGCCACATGGTTGAGCGAAACTGCCCCACTTGAGCCTGTAGCGGGGCCGCATCCTCGAGCACTGCAAAGGTAAACAAATTTTCATCTTCCAGCCCCCAGGCAACCCCTTGGCGGAAACTGCTATAACTTCCCTCTTCTCCCGGAACCGATACCTGCGAATAGGACTCCTGCCCCTGGGAAAGCGGATAGAACTCCAGCTGCGGCATTGCCAGGGCTGACTCCGAACGCCAGATAATCTCACCCTCCCGATCAATAACAGCGCCCACCAAACCGGAATCAGGCTGGTTGAAGCGTTGCTCGGGCAAACTCGGGGGCAGAATCAGGGTTTTACCTTCCGGCTCAGCAACCGCCAGCAGGGTGTAAATGTAGACCTGCAGCTCCCGCTGCTTGGCTTCATTCAGGGAGGTGCGATAGGCGTGCTCGAGGACTCCAGAGATAAGAAGAATAAAGCCGACTAGCACAAGACTGGTAACCAGGGCCAGACGCCCCTTTAAGGAACCCAGAATATAGGAAAGCAGGGGGAAATTGATGGATCTCACTGCGGAATCACAAAGCGATAGCCGCGCCCGCGCAGAGTCTCGATAGGCTTAAGCTTGGCTGCCGCATCAATTTTTTTCCGCAGGCGTCCAATAAACACCTCTATCACATTACTGTCCCGGTCACAGTCCTGTTCATAGATATGTTCTGTCAGGGTGGTTTTTGACACTACCACATCCGGATGAAGCATCAGGTATTCAAGTACCTTGTACTCAAACGAAGTCAGGTCCAATTCAACTTCATCCACACTAACCCGTTGCGCACTGGTATCCAGAACGATAGGTCCGGCTTTAATCGTCGGCGATGAGAAACCTGCGGAACGACGCACCAGGGCATTCAACCGTGCGAGCAGTTCTTCAGTATGGAAGGGTTTTACCAGGTAATCGTCCCCGCCAGCTTCCAGGCCGGAGACCCTTTCCTGCCAGTGTCCCCGAGCCGTTAAAATCAGGATAGGAAAATGCTTCTCTTCACGGCGCAGTGTTTCAATAACCTGGATACCATCAATTTTGGGTAAACCCAGGTCCATTACTGCAACGTCGTAGGGATATTCCCTCCCCAGATAAAGTGCCTCTTCTCCATCAGGGGCTTCGTCAACAGTATACCCGGCCGTGCGCAGGGACTCTGCCAGCTGCTGCCGCAGTAATGCTTCATCTTCAACTAATAGTGCGCGCATAGTAATTACCTTATTGCGGCTCGCAATTATTCTGCTAGCGGGATATACGGCCGCTCTGTTTATCGACAAACACCACATAAACCTGGCTTTTGGCCGACAGTCCCTTCACCCGATACACGGCTCGCCCCTGTTTTTTGGTCTCAGAAATGGCGAGAATTTTTCCACCAAAGCGTTGTTTTACGATTGAAGCAGCCCGATCCCTTGAGATTTCTCCCCCTTGAACACGAAGAAAGTGGGGCTGAAAACTCTCCCGCTCATAAGCGGGGTAGCTGTGTACCGTGGCACTGCAGAGCGCCGGCAAAAACACAGCGGTAAAAGCAATAAAGCCAAGTAAGGTACGATTCAGTTTCACGGTGCGGCTCCTGTGGATATCCAATTTTCCACCCTTTATAAACTCCCTGCCGCCCTCAACCGGGCTCAAAGAGCCGGTGAGACGTCGACATGGACCCGGATTCTATCGCCCGGATGATGGTCAGTGCGAGTCAAGTAAACTTGCCCATTATACCGATAGCGGACATCGTATCCGACTAATTCCCTTCTTGTAGAGTATTCATCTACAACATGGCAACGGGACTCTGTTGCATAGTGGACTGGAGCATTGGCACGGCTGATCTGGTTACCTACCAGGGCGCCCACCAAAGCCCCTGCGATTGTGGCGCCGCCACGATTGTGACTGCGATGATAACCGTAGCGTCCACGGTGGCCGTGATCGCCTAAGTTATTGCCGATTGCAGCACCTATAAGTCCCCCCACTACAGTACCTGCCGGGGAAGTCGGCTCGCGATAGGCAACCTGTTCATCGCGACACTGAGTCGTCGGTGTAACAACCTGAACATCGGTGTAGACGGGAGTAACCTCGGTAACTCGCGCATAATCATAGCCACCCGCAGCATAGCCTCGGGGGCCCGCGCTGGCAGTAGAACTTAGACCCACCAGTGCCGCAACTGCCGCACCCGCGATTAGCTGTTTGTATAGTTGCACGATATATCTCCCGCTAGTCATCAACGGGAGCCAGATTACTTAAGATGATCTGAATAGACGCTGAATTACACTGTCGTACCAGCGTAGCAGCGAGGTAAAACGATAAGCCAGCCTCTCAGGATTGGAATTTGAATGGCAGGGCACTATTCAGGAGCCCCAGATGAACTATCAGTCTCCTCATCACCCTCTCGTCGGTCACTGGCCCCTCGATCACGCCTTGGCCGTGAATCCTGGTGCCTTCTCCCCCTTTCGTGCTCCCTTCTGGGCCTATCTCCTCTCGCCCGGTCGCCCCTTGGTCGGTCTTCTCTGTGCCGGTTTCCTCTAGGTCTATTCTCATCGGACCTATCCCTCCTAGGCCCATCTTCCCTGAGTCTATCCCCTTGCGCTCGCTCTCCCCGAGCCCTATAACCTCTGGGCCTTTGCGGTTCACTCTTATCGCCCCTAGCTTCCCGCCAGCGCTCGCGCACTTGCTCTCTCTGTTCGGGGGACATCTGCCGATATCTCTCACGAGCCTCACGGATACTCTCACGCCTGCCTTCCGGCAGGGCACGGTACTGTCGATAAGATTCCCGCAGCTGATTACGGCGTTCCTGGGGCAGAGACTGCCATTTTTCATAGCGCTGCCGAGCATTGTCGCGCTGCTCAGGGCTCATTGAGTTCCATCGACGCGCACCCCGCAACAACCTCTCCTGCTGGCTATCAGACATGTTGGGCCAGCGCTCTTCCATGCCCTGTAACAGCTTGCGATCACTATCACTTAGGCTTTTCCACTCCACCGACCACGCCATACCAGCCCAAAGCAGAGAGGCTGCCATCAAACAAGTTGCGACCAGGGTTTTAATCATGACTGTCCCCCAGCCATATATCTTTGCTTTTGGTGCCTTCTTGGGTTTGCCCGGGACCTTGAACCAACTCGGGATCTTCAGGGATAACGACATCACCTTGTTCATCGACCCACTCTTCCAGGAATAACAGGAATTCCTCCGGCAGAGGCTCAGCTTCCTCCGCCTCGGTAGTACCTGGAAATACGAGCGCACACATAGATATGATGAATAAAACACTACGAAGAGTGCCCATCCAACTCCTCCGCCAACCACTGATAAAACTCCATATCCTCAATCATCTCGATATCCATATCTTCGTCCAGCAGCCAATCACCACTCACTAGCAGCTCTGTACGACTTTCATTATTGATAACAGAACTGGGCCACCATAGAGCAAGAAATAGCACTGCGGCAGAAGCCGCTGTAACTGGAAGGTATGGATACAAGGTGTTAAGTGAAAAGTACCGTTTTTTATTATTTTGATCTTGCGCTGCGGAGCGGATTCGCCGCAACTCAGCCAGGGTTTCCGTATCGAGCGATCTCTCTCTACGTATAACAGCGGCACTGGCCGCTCCGAGTATACGCTTCTCGTTAGTCGATGAATTGTTTTCTAAATTACTCATTCCATCGCCTCCAAATGAACCCGCAGGCTGCGCAATGCTCGAGAGAGGTGAGTCTTCACACTTCCCTCGCTACAAGCCATAGCCCCTGCTGTCTCACTGACATTAAAGCCTTCAACGCAGCGCAACAAAAAAGCCTGCTGTTGACGCAGAGGTAACTTTTCAATGGCGCGGTCAATGGCATCAATCGTACGTTCACCGATTAGGACACTATCCGGGCTGCGGCCGTTGGGGTCGGGAAATTCACTCAGATCCCATTCATCGCCTTCGCTATTAATAGGAAGTTTATCTTTCAACAGCTGCCAACGGGACAGGTTTTTCTTGCGACGATGCCAATCGGTTATGCGGTTATTAAGAATGGTAAAAAATAATGGGCGCCACTCCGCACGGTCTCTGCAGCTATAGCTTTTGACGAGTGCAAGCATAGAGTCCTGAACGATATCCAGCGCATCATCACGGTCCCCTACAGCATATTTCGCCATAGTGAATGCCCGCTTTTCTACTGAAGCGAGAAACTGATCCATAAAAGCCGATTGAGGTCCCTTGACGAGGATGCAATCCTTCTACGGCTATTGCGGAGCCTCTAAATAATTCCGTGATATTTCTTTGGCTGTCAGGGCAACTCACAGTCTAGGCGCGGCTTCACAGGAGTGTTTAAACCTTTTGAGAAGTCGCAGCACAGAGTATGAACCACTCTGAAATCCCCGTAGGACAGACTTAGAAGGCCCCAGCTACTGCATAGCTCTTGCAAAGGACTAAGCCCTTTATCAGCAGGCTGCGCCTAGCGACTGCAGTCTTCCAAGACTATAGAAATATCACGGAATTATTCAGAGGCTCCTTAGTTTGCCGCAACCCACTAGATAATGCCTGCTACAACCAACAATCACTAATCGTTATTGTTGTCACGGGATCTACGATGGTGCTTTTTTGTCCGCTCGCCGCGTTCGTTCTTCCGATCGTATCTATTATCTATTCGCTCGCCTTTTTTATCGAGGCGCTCGTTTATTTTCTCACCTTTGTTATCCAGGCGCCTATCGATACGATCACCTTTTTTATCTAAATGTGCCGCTAATTTGTCTCTCCCATTAGCGGCAGCCTGCTCAGACCGCTGGTCCAGGCGCTCATTAATACGATCACCTTTATCGTCGAGGCGCTCTTCAATACGATCCCCCTTTCTGTCGAGACGATTTTCGATACGGTCGCCGCGATCATGTCCATCATCCTCACTGCTTTCAGCTTGCAGCGAGAGGGGAAAACCAAGGCTAAGCGCCAGTACTGACAGTCCTATCAGTTTATTCATAAGTTGCTCCAGTTCCGTGAACAAAAAACTCAATGCGTTAACAGCACTGACTATAACGTCAGGCACTAGAGCTGGTTGACAGGACTCCTATGAAAAATCGGCGAAATCAGAAGACAAAAATAATCGGTGCACAAAGTACCACTCTCTGTTCAACCCTCTACAACTTCCGGGCCGGGCACTTCATCGCCGAGCCAGCGTTGTGTCAGGGTGCCAGCGGTCATAGCGCCGTTAACATTCAGCGCGGTTCGCGCCATATCAATCAGAGGTTCAACAGAAATTAGCAGAGCCGCGATAGTAACTGGCAACCCCATTGCCGGCAGTACCACCAAGGCTGCAAAGGTCGCCCCGCCACCAACGCCCGCTATACCGAAAGAACTGATCATTACAACCGCCACTAAAGTAGCAATCCATACTGGGTCCCATACATTGATCCCCATCGGCACTGCCACCATCACTGCCAGCATAGCCGGATAAATACCGGCGCAGCCGTTTTGCCCAATAGTCGCACCGAAAGATGCAGAGAAATTGGCAATTGCTGGAGACGTACGCAGCTGGTCCACCTGAGTCTCGACATTCAGGGGAATAGTTGCAGCACTGGAGCGGGAGCTAAAGGCAAAAACCAGCACCGGCCATACCTTGGTGAAATAGTGCAGCGGATTGATACCATTAATAAGTAGCAGCAGACCGTGCACCAGGAACATCAAACCAATAGCTGTAAAGGAGGCCAGCACAAAACTCAATAAGTTAAGAATATCCCCCATACTGGATTTAGCGATCAGGCCTGTAACCAGGGCCATCACGCCGTAAGGGGTAAAAGCCATCACTAGTCGCACCAGCTTCATAACCCAGACTTGAGCCACATGAACGAAGCGCTCAATCGCTGCGCCCTCTTCGGGAAATTCACGGCGAACCGCCAAGGCTGCCAACCCTAAAAGCACCGCGAATATAACCACCGCTATAACAGAAGTAGAGCGAGCCCCGGTCAGGTCCAGAAAAATATTGCGCGGCACAAAAGAGGTAATAATCTCAGGAATGGAAAGGTCTGTGACCTTGCCAATTCGCTCATTCAGCACTTCCACTCGCGCAGCTTCCCTGGAACCCTCAACCAATCCCGCAGCCGACAAACCAAATAGCTCGGCCATAGCCACGCCAATTAGAGCGGCCACCGCCGTTGTTCCTAATAGCACCCCCAGGACTGAAATACTGATTTTGCCCAGCGCCTGGGTATGGCTGACTTTAACTACCGCCACTAATATGGAAGTCAGCACCAGGGGCATCACGAGTAAATACAATAGATTTACGTAACTGTCCCCTATCATCTCTACCCAAGGTATCACCTCTGCGGGTGCAGCCCCCCATCCGCGAGACAGTTGCAGGGTGCCTCCAAAGATAACCCCAAGGATAAGGCCTGCCAGCACTGCTGGTGCGAGGGAGTCACGGCCTCGCTGCCAGCGAAAAAGTCCGTATATAAAAACAATAAATAGAAGCAGGAAAGCAAATGAACTGATATGCATAAGGTCTGGGTCCCACCCGGAACAAAAGGGGAAAGTGGCGGCATGCTATCAGCGATCCGTCACAAGCCTATAGATGTGTTAGTTATAGTTTTATAAAGTTTGGGAGCTTCTAATAATCCACTGTTACCCCACCGGCTTTACCAGCACTCCATTAGTACTCGCTATAAATTGAGAGCCGAAATAAAGTCTTCTCTATCCTGCGGCCCAACCAATGTTTTATGCCAGTGACCATCGGTACCAATAATGAACGTAGAAGGCAGCACCTCCGGTTTCTCCTGCCCCCAGCGCCCTTGCGGTTCGGCCACTAGAACGGGAAAAGTAATACCCAACTTATCCGCCTGTTTTTGTATTTCCGCAATCGGTAAATTGTCGAAGTTCACCCCAACAACAACGACATTGTTGTTACCGTCGTCCAGTTGGTTAAGGACCGGGATCTCCTCTCGACAGGGCTTACACCACTCTGCCCAATAGTTAACCAGCAAAACCTTACCCGATACATCCAACTCTTCCCCATCAATGGCTAGAAGCGATTTATCGTCTTTAGCGCAGGCGCTTATTCCGCATACCAACAAAAGAAAGGTGACCGCTGCTGCTCTTGTCATCTTCACTTTGACTATTTTCATCAGGCCCTCTTTCTCCCCCGGTTTCAGAGTTTGTTTGCTTATCATCAGTCCCGCCGTCGTGGCCCAGCTCAAGGGGCTTATCTTCAGCTTCCTTTTGCTCGGCCTCCAGGAACAACTCCCCAACAGTAATACCTAATTGCTCCCGGGTTGACTCTCTGGCATTGGCAAAGCGTTGCTCCACCTCTCCATACCAGGGCAATCCATCCAGACTCGCAGGAATTCCACTGGGCATCCAATCCGAACTCAGCCAACCCGCCAATTCAACCAGGGACACCGTATTCAGGTCCCTCAGCAAAACATAATCATTGCGATCAGTTTGGGTCACCATACGATTAGCCTGAAGGATATTCCGCAACCTTCGCCACTGAACAAACTTGATTCCCATACGGGAAATATCTCGCTCCTTCAGAGGCCTCCCCTTCGCGCATTTCTTATACATCTGCCAGAGAACAATAAGGAGGGCAACCAGGTCAGAATGCTCCCGCTCTTGGGTCGCAGCTTGATAAACCGATAGTGTGCGCACCAACACACAGCCGGCCAATACCAGTATCCACATCAGATAAATCCAAAGCAGGAACAGGGGAACAACAGCGAATGCCCCGTAGATTGCCTGGACCGAACTCCGCGCTACCAACAAGCCGAATAAGTACTTCATAACCTCGAAAACAATCGAGATTATGATCCCCCCCTCTATTCCGTGGCGCAACGGGACATAGCAATTGGGCACAGCGATGAACAGTAGGGTAAAAACTATGGAGCTGAAAACAAACGGCAGAATCCTGAATAACAACGAAGTTACTTCAAAGGAATCAGCTCCACCCAAGAAAAATTTTTGAGAAAAGACAAAAGTACTTGTCGCCAGTCCCGCCCCTAATAGGATTGGACCGAGACTCAATATCGCCCAGTACAAAAGAAAACTCGAAACGCCGCTGCGGCCTTTTTGGACGTCCCAGATAGAATTAAAGGTCCCCTCGATACCGCGAAGGGTCAAACCCGCAGTAATAATCAGCATCGCGATACCAACGCCAGTCAAACGCTGTGCCTGTTCGGAAAAACTGCTGATATATTTTTGGATCTCGCGCCCACTCTGAGGTAAAAAGTGGGTGAACAGTTGATCCTGTAACCTACTCTGCAAGCCGGCAAAGTCGGGAAACAGTGACAACATGGCGTAGCTCACCGTCACTAGGGGAACTATGCCAAACAGTGTCAGGTAAGTGAGAGCAGCCGCGCGTTGCCGACAATCCTTTTCATCAAACAGTTTCCACAGTGACGTCGCAAAGCGCAGCCAGTGGTTTCCCCAATCCTTTACGGTGCTTCTCATTGTGATCTCTCTATGCCTGGACATCTCGCCCAGGCCGCAGTATTACTGCCCCAAATAGCCAAGGAGCTCCCGAAAACCCCGCAGGACGTTGGGGGGATTATTCAGAAGCGCCTTAGAACTCCGCAACATTCTTCGGTTAGAATACGCCAAACAGTAACAGGATGCCGCCACAATGTGGACGATTTACCACAACCCCCGCTGCTCAAAATCCCGCCAAACCCTACAGCTATTGCAAGATAACGGTATTGAACCGGAGGTGGTTCTCTATCTACAAACTCCACCTTCTGCCGAGGATATTCAGCAGTTGCTGCACAAACTGGATATTGATGCACGACAGTTGTTGCGCACTGGTGAAGAGCCCTACAAGCAGTTAAACCTGAAAGACAAAGATCTGGCCGAATCCCAGTTAATTGACGCAATGGCTCAAAACCCTATTTTGATCCAACGCCCGATCGTTATAAAAGGCGCCAAAGCAGTGATAGGGCGGCCCCCTGAAAATGTACTGGGGCTGATCTGATGGATCGGGACAACGAAGGCTATGTCCTGATCCTCTACTACAGCCGCACCGGTGCTACGGCGCGCATGGCCACCGAACTGGCTCGCGGCGTAGAGGCCAGCGGGATTACCGCTCGCCTGCGCACCGTGCCCGGCGTATCCCCAGACACTGAAGCCAGCGAGCCGCCGGTACCCTCCGAAGGTGCCCCCTACTGTACAATCGAGGACCTGCGCAATTGCTCCGGTTTACTGATGGGCAGCCCCACCCGCTTTGGCAACATGGCCTCTCCGCTGCGCTATTTCCTTGACCAAACCAGTGATATTTGGCTCGATGGCAGCCTTACCGGTAAGCCGGCTGCGGTATTTACCGCCACTGGCAGTCTTCACGGTGGTCAGGAAACTACGCTGGTATCCATGATGCTGCCCCTGCTGCACCACGGCATGTTAATCGCCGGCATCCCATACTCCGAAGCCGCCTTAATGCGCACCCGCACTGGCGGCACACCCTATGGTGCCTCACACTGGTCCGGTGAACACGCCACATCGCTTTCCGATGACGAAGTAACCCTGTGCCGGGCACTGGGCAAGCGAGTCGGCAGCCTGGCACAGACGCTGGATAATGCACATAACGGCGACAACTAGAGGATAAAGTGTGAACGATTCTGTACAGCGCAAGCTCAAGATAGCGCTGCGAATTAACTGGATTTGTTATATCGGCATGCTAGTGCTGTTTGTCGTCTGGAATCTATTCCTCGAAGGCGGCTCATTGTTCCTGTGGTGCTTGCAGACCATACCACTGCTGTTGGTACTACCTGGGTTACTAAAGCAGCACTATCGTAGCTATCTGTGGCTCTGTTTTATTCTTTTGCTGTATATCACTGCCAGTATTGTCGACGTAATGATGCCTACACGCGGCTGGCAGGATGGCGTACTGGTAGTCCTTAGCCTTATCCTATTCTTTTCATCAATGATGAGCAGCCGCTGGCATCGCATGCAATAGCCACCGGCACTACTCACATTGCTAATGATTTTGTAACTGATAAATAGACAACGCTTGCCCCTCAGCGCACTAAGGAGTTTTGAGGTTTGACTGATTCATCCAATGAGAAAGGACTGTTCCGCAGCTTTTTTGGTGCCATTGGCGGCTCAATTACCTGGCTGAGGCGAGTGTTTACCAACCTGGTATTCCTGTTAATACTGGTATTCCTGGGTATCGCAATTTTTGGCAAGGACGAACAGCTGGTGGTCCCACAAGGCGCGGCCCTTCGAGTGGCTCCGAGTGGATTTCTGGTAGATGAGCTCAGCCAGCCCAGCGGATTACCGATTTTCTTCGGTGGCTCCCAGGGGCCAGCGGAAATCAGGGTTAAGGATCTTGTCGACTCTATCGACAAAGCCGCACAGGACAAACGCATTTCCGCACTGGTGCTGGAGCTCGACAATATGGTCGGCGGCAGTCTCAGCAAGCTCGACGAGATTGGCGCAGCCCTGCAGCGCTTCAAGGCTGCCGACAAGCCCATTTATGCGGTGGGTGATAACTACACCCAGGCGCAATATTTCCTCGCCAGCCACGCCGACAAGGTGTACCTGAATCCAATGGGTTCCGTGATGCTCACCGGCTTTGGCGTCTATCGGAATTACTATAAAAGCGCCCTTGAAAAGCTCAAAGTCAATTTCCACGTGTTCCGCGTTGGCGACTACAAGGATTTTATCGAACCCTATACTCGCGACGACATGTCTCCGGCTTCTCGTGAGAATAACCAGCGCTGGCTGCATGAACTCTGGAGTGAATACACCGAACAGGTGACCGGCCTTCGCAACCTGCCAACTGAAAGCATCGATCTATTTATCGACGAGTTACCCCAGAAACTGCAGCAGCATGAGGGCGACTGGGCACGTACTGCTCTGGCCAATAAACTGGTCGACCAACTCGCCAACCGCAACTTGGCTGTTCAAGAGCTACGCAAAACCATTGGTGAAGATGAGAACGATGAACGCAGTTATAAAGCCATCGATGCCCTCACCTATTTGCGCAGCCAAAAACTCAGCGAAGTCGCCGCCAAGAAAGAACCCAATAAGATTGCCTTAATCACGGCAAGCGGTTCTATTGTCGATGGCCGTGCCCCCGCCGGCAGGATCGGCAGCGAAAGCCTGGGAGAACTAATCGCACAGGCACGCAAAAAAGAAGTTGATGCACTGGTTCTGCGCATTGACAGTGGCGGCGGCTCCGCCTTCGCGTCAGAAGCAATTCGACAAGAGTTACTCGCCACCCGCGAAGCCGATATCCCTGTCGTTATCTCCATGGGCAGTCTGGCCGCATCTGGTGGCTACTGGATTGCTACCGGTGGCGATCGAATCTGGGCCTCTCCCGCAACCCTGACAGGCTCCATTGGCGTATTTGGCGCCTTCCCGACCTTCGAGGATTCCCTCGAGGCACTGGGTATTTATACCGATGGTGTGGGCACTTCAGACCTGGCCGGCAGCATGCGCTTGGATCGTGCCCTACCCGAGGCAGCCGCCAGTATCCTGCAACAGGGAGTGGATAATACCTACGCCAGGTTCCTGAGAATTGTGGCCGAGTCCCGTGGCAGCACTCCCAAGGAAGTGCACAAAATTGCCCAGGGCCAGGTCTGGACCGGGCGCGCGGCTAAAAACCTGGGGCTGGTAGACGATCTGGGCAATCTCAATGACGCCATTGCCGACGCCGCACAGCTTGCTGAGATCGAAGAATACGATGTAATAGAGATCCAGCGCGAGCTGACTCCCGGCGAAAGATTCCTGCGCGCCCTGAGCGATAATGTGGATGCACGTATCGCCGCCAGCCTTGAGGCAAACCTGCCACTCGGCGCCTGGTTAAACAGCTTACAACCGGTTTTGGCACCAATCGGCGAACTGCAGAGCTTCCGCGACCCGCGCGGACTCTACGTGCGCTGCCTGCCCTGCCTAGCCCCCTAGAAGACTTCATCGCCTCTACCCCGCGTCGGCTCAACGCCGGCGCGGGCGCCCATAAAGCTCACGCAATTCATTTTTCGCGGCCTCCAGGATTCTGCGCCTGCGTGCAGGTAAATGGTGACCCGCACGATTGATATAAAAAGTGAGCATAGACATGGCTGAACGGAAAGGCTCTGATTTGCGCTGCTGACTGGCCTCAGCTGCACTCTTCAGGGATTTGGCTATCGCTTTTGGATCATCCAGGCTAAATACACCGGCTTCAAGGTCCAGCGCATGGCTGTTTGTCGTGACTCTCTGTGACCATCTGGCACTTTTTACTGATACCAAACCCCACCTCCATAACCACAGTTCCCTGTTAAATATATGGTGGCTCAACTGGATTTAGTCGTTACGGGATTCCTAAGGAGCCCCTGAATAACTCCGTAATGCCTCTGCGGGTCTTGAAGGGTGCAGATGTTAGGCGCAGCTCGCCGCGAATGGCCGTAGCCCTTTGCAAGAGCTGCAACGCAGCAGATGCGGCCTTCAAGGCCCGCCCTTCGGGGCTTGCAGAGCGATTCACACTCCGCGTTGCGACTTCTTGAAAGGTCTAGACATTCCTGCGAAGCCGCGCCTTGATTGTGAACCGCTCTGCATGCCAGAGGTATCACGGAGCTATTCAGAGGCTCCCTAAACCTCGCTATCGGAAATTTTAACCTGCCGTAGAGCCCCACTCAGGGCAACCAGTGCGAATGCCAATAAACTCAGGATTCCCGCCCACAATAGTGTCGTCAGAGGCGCTGCGACCTCGCTCAAAACACCCGCTGCCAGGGCTCCCAGCGCCGCAGAGCCAAATAGGGCAAATTGATAAATGGAGATAATGCGACTGCGATAATCCGCCGGCGCCATCAATTGCACAATGCCTCGCCCCAACCCTGCGGAGGCTGCCGCAACCGCCCCCCAACACAGACACAACAGGATCAAGCCAAACTTTGTTGGCCCCAGGCTGATAGCAATCAAGAGTGCAGCGCTGTAAAGCAAGCACATCAAAATTCCCCGCCCTGGCTCTTGTCCCTGACCCCGTCTCAACATGGTCACCGTCGCGATCACCGTGCCCGCTATAAATGCCAGCTGCAGGGTCGCGTAGTAACCGGCACCGCGACCGTAGTCCTCCGCCAGCAGCGGTAAGACCACCAGGAAAACCCCGATATGCACAAAGCCATTGAATGCCATCAATGCGGTCAGCTCCCGCAAAACCGGGTGTTTCCATGCCTGACTGAGACCATCCAGAATCAGGGTATGGGGTCGCTTCTCTGGTGCCTTTTGACGCTCTTGAGGCTGACGCAAGGAGAAAAGCAATAATGAAGCCACTAGCACAACGGCAATCTGTACACCCAGCAAGTGCTGCAAGCCCCACTGGTCAAATCGACTCGCTAGCAACATTCCCACTGCCTGGCCGCCGTACTGCGCCAACATCATCCAGGTTACGGTTTTTTGCACGCCTCGCTCAGTGGCCTGCCCCTTGCGGTTGCGGGCACTGCGCTGCACCAGGTTGTCCCGTGCCGGCTGTAAAAAAGCGCTGCACACCCCCAGGCAAATTCCGTAAACCATCAAGGTGGATAAATTCAGGACATGGAAGGTGAAATACAACAACAATGCGGTATGACAAAGCGCCAGGCCCAAACAGGCCAGAGCCGACACCAGAGCCGGGTCTCGCCTATCCGCCAAAGCACCGCCAAACAGCAGGAATACCAGGTTTGGCAGCAATACTGATGCCTGAATCCACCCCAATTGCAGGGCGGGAAGATCCACGATCGTCAGCGCAATCCAGGGCAGTAATATCACCTGCAACCCGGTTGCCAGGGAGGTGCCGCTATAGCCCAACAGAAACCTTTGCAATTGGGTTGGCATTCTAGATACGAAATAACTCAATGATTAATAACCTGCCAACTCACGCTTGTGCGGCGTCATATTTGCCGAGTGCCGCAACCAGAAATACCAGCTTGATAGCTTCCGAAGTGTTCTTAGCCCAGAGCCATCACTACCATAGGCGGCAGACTCAAAAGCCTCTGTCACTGCTACGGCATAACCAGACATCTCCGGTTTTTCCTCGGCAATCCGGCGGGCATAGGATCCTGCAGTCTCACCGGAATGCCGCTGGACCCCATTGCGGGCCATGCGCCGGCAAAAGCGCTGGTAGAGCTTCTCTGCAGGCGCCAACTTGGGTCCTCCTGCGGAGCGGGCCGCCCACAAACTGATACCCAACAAAAGCACAAGAATCGGTGCCCCTAGTAATAGGGCGATACGCATTGGAGACAGGTCACCAAATAGCCGCTGTAACAAATTCTGCTGTCGATCGGCATCGAAGCTCACTACGGTTTGATACCAACGGTAGTTGATCATATCCCACTGTAAGCGCAACTGGCTGAGAATGCCGATACGGTGTAAAGGAAATAGGGAGTCCTGCATAAACTCTTCACCCGCCGCACTCTCCAGACCGTCGCGCACCCGCTCCGGAGCTACTGCCGCTGTAGGGTCTACACGCTGCCAGCCTTGGCCGTCGAGCCAAATTTCTGCCCAGGCATGGGCGTCGTACTCTCGCACCAATAAGTACTCTTCTCCACTGACCCACTCACCGCCCTGGTAACCAGCCACTACTCGCGCCGGTATCCCCGCTGCGCGCATGGCAAACACATAACTACCAGCAAAGTGCTCGCAGAAGCCCTGCTGGCTATCGAAAAGAAACTCATCAATAGTATCGCCGCCCAGTGCTGGAGGCTTCAGGGTATAAGTGAAAGCACTGTGGAAGTGCGACAGCAGCTGGGAGGAAACCGCCTCGGCACTGAGCCCCTGGTCCCGCAGGGAGGCCATCCACTGACGAGTACGGCTATTGCCGAAACTGGGAAGTTGCAAATTCCTGCGCCGCTCCGCATTGCTGAGAGTAGCATTGAGCGACAGGGTTTCTCTCGGCCAGGAACTTACCTGGTAAGAAAAGCGGTTGAAAACCGGGGTCCGCTTTACCAGGCGATCATCCGCTGTCTCTCCCACACCCACGCTCTCTGAAGCCGGTTTTGCCATAGCGAATAGCCAGGGGCTGCGGCTCGCTTCCTGGATAACCTGGTATCGATAACGAGGACCCACTTGTGGGAGCACCTGCTCGCCACTTCTCCAATACACTCGCCCGCCATTTCGAGGGTCAACACCATAGCCCTGGCGCCAGGTACGTCCATCAAATTCCGAATACACCAAGCCCCTCCAGTAGCGCTGCTCAGGCGGGGGGACAGGTCCATCAAAGGAGATTCGCAAGGTCGGCTTGCTGGACTTGGAAAGCTCAGTAAAGTCTCCCGGGGCCATAGAATCACTGACACCGGTACGCCCTGCGGAGGTATTCTGCGGCACAGACCAAAGGGGCCCCAGCCGCGGCATAACCAAAAACAACAACACCATCAATGGCGTGGCCTGTGCCACCAACCGCAGGGATAACCCCAGAGCCCGGCGCGGGCGTGCACTAAAGTGTCCCAGCTGCGCCGCCAGGGCTGCAGTAATTACCAACACACTCAGTAAACCGTAAAGTGCATAGGGAATGGTCTGCTCTTGCACAAACAGAGTGGCGGCTACGAAGTAGGCCAGCAGTAGACTGACAAAGGCATCCCTGCGGCTGACCAGTTCGAGATTTTTCAGGGTGAATGACAGCGCCAAGAGTGCAATCATCGGCTCCAAAGCAAACAAGCGCCGATAGGACAGAGCCAGTCCCGCCACCGTCAACAGAATCACTGTCAGTTTAAGAGCGCGGCCGGGTAAATCCCTGCGCCCGCGAAAGACTTCCAGGCGCCAATAAACCGCAAAGGCCCAGGCAAAAGCCACCCACAGTGGCAGCAATGTGAATTGCGGTAAAAGGGCGACAAACTGGGCAGCAAAAATCCACAGCAAACTTTCCCTGGGCAATAAATCCTTATTCGCAATCATCACTGGCCTCGCCCGGGGTACAGGGCCAATGCCTGCAAGACCTGCTGCTGATGCTCGGGACCGAGCGAAGGCTCTATTGAAATGCCAGGCAGGCACAAACCATATGCAATGCCTTGCTTTTCCGCTTGTAGGGTCCAGTCACAGAGATTGCTCAGGCGCATCTCTATATCCCTACCATCGAGTAAACCCCAGTCGAGCCACAAGCGCGTGTCAGTTTTACGCTCATAGTCCTTGCTGTAAAGATCGCGTCCGGCCGCGTATTGCTTCCAGGCTACATGGCGTAACGAGTCACCCGCTTGATAGGGTTTTAGCGCTGCAAAATCATCTCCACCCCGCTTCACCTCACCGAACTCCCCCTCGGCAACAGTCTCTCCTAGCGGTAAAGGGCCCGCAGAAATTGGACGGGGGTAAACCAAAAATTCAACATCCAGGTCAATGCGGCTCCAGCAGCGAAATAACCCGAGAGGGAAACGACTTTCAACCCTCAACCGAGGTGCCTGCACTCGCCCACGTTTTACTACCGGCATAGAGATACAAATATCCGCACTTTTCTGCTCGCACAAATCCACGCGACTGCCCTGCTCCGGTGGCCAACTCAGCTCGAGCCATTCCCGCTCCCGCTTGCCCTCACAACTGACATTAATTTCCGCCTCGGCAAAATCACCAGCAAAAGCTGCCCGGGTATCCAGAAGGCGCAAGTGCACGCCACTTAAATTGGCAAAGGTGTGTAGTGGCAGCACCGCCAAAATGCTAACCAACAAAAATGTCAGAGCGAAAACCAGGTTGTTTTCATAATTGGTGCCCAGTAGCCATAAAAGTGCAATCACCAACAAGAAACCCAGGCCTGCGCGAGTGGGCAGAATAAATAAACGACTGTGATTCAAAGTGATAGCACGGGCCCTCGGTGCCCGGCGACTAAGCCAGCGCTGCGTCAGGCCACGCCAAGACTGCACCAGCATATGCAGGGGGTTGCGGGAAGTGCTTCGACTGGAGGAACTCACACTCATCGACTCAAGCTGCGATCACATCCACTTGGCGCAACAATCGCTCCACCAACTGTTCACCATTACTGCCATCGCTCTGTAGCCGATGACCTGCCACCGCCGGCAACACGGCCTGGATATCCTCAGGCAATACATGGCCGCGATTGTGAATCAACGCCCAAGCTTTGGCTGCGCGCAAAAGGGCCAAAGCGCCTCGGGGTGATAAACCCACTGCGCAATCCGGGCTCTGGCGGGTTTGCAAAACCAGTCGCTCCAGGTAATCCAGCAGACTGTCAGAAGTTTTCACCTGTCCAACCAGGCTTTGCATTTTTCCGAGTGTGGCAATATCAATTCTGGGTTTTATTTTCGCCAGCTGCTGTCTCGGATCGGCCCCCATAAACAAAGCCCGCTCCGCCTCCCGGGTGGGATAGCCAAGACTGATACGCATAAGGAAGCGATCCAGCTGGGATTCCGGCAATGCAAAGGTGCCCGATTGTTGCATCGGGTTTTGCGTGGCAATCACAAAAAATGGCTGGGGCAGTGTGCGGGTCTCGCCATCGACACTCACCTGGCGCTCTTCCATAGCTTCTAACAGCGCACTCTGGGTTTTTGGCGATGAGCGATTAATCTCATCCGCCAATAACACCTGGCTAAACACAGGTCCCTCGTGAAAGTGAAATTGGCTGGACTCCCGATCAAATATCGAAACACCAAGAATATCCGCCGGCAACATATCACTGGTGAACTGCACCCGCTTATAAGTTAGCCCCAGCACCTGTGCGAGTGCATGGGCCAAGGTGGTCTTACCCATACCCGGTAGGTCTTCGATCAACAGGTGGCCTTTTGATAACAAACAGGCCAACGCCAACTTCACCTGGCGCTCTTTACCCAATAAAACGCTGCCGATATCAGACACTATGGCGGAAACTATTTTTTGCACGGCAAATCCATTACTGCTCAATTTTTCTAAAGGGGGCTATTTCTGCACACCGGCAGGGGCATTAAACAACGCAAACGCTACCGGAAGCGGCGGGCAGTATTCCACTGTCCGCCAGGGAGCCTCTGGATAACTCCGTGATACCTCTGGCATGCAGCGCGGTTCACAATCCAGGCGCGGCTTCGCAGGAATGTCTAGACCTTTCAAGAAGCTGCAACGCAGAGTGTGAATCGCTCTGCAAGCCCCGAAGGGCGGGTCTTGAAGGCCGCATCTGCTGTGTTGCAGCTCTTGCAAAGGGCTGTGGCCACTACGCCTAACATCTGTAGCCTTCAAGGCCCGCAGAGGTATTGCGGAATTATTCAGAGGCTCCCTAATAATCATAGGTAGCTGGGCGCGCTTATAACTGGGATAATCCACGCATCAGGTCGCGCTTGAGGTCCTCAACATTTTCCAGCCCTACCGAAACACGAATCAAATTTTCGGTAATTCCGGCGCGAGCCTTATCTTCATCACTAAGGCGGCCGTGGGTTGTCGTGGCAGGGTGCACAATAGTGGTTTTTGCATCCCCCAAGTTGGCAGTGCAGGAGAGGATTTTACAATTGTCGATCACTTTCCAGGCAGCTTCGCGACCACCGCGCACAGTAAAACTCAGCACTGCGCCAAAAGCGTCCTGCTGTTCCCGCGCTAGGCGGTGTTGGGGGTGTTTAGGCAAGCCGGTGTAATTTACCTTCTCCACCATCTCCTGCTCATCGAGCCACCAAGCCAAGTCGAGTGCATTGGTGCAATGCGCCTGCATACGCAACTTTAAAGTTTCCAGCCCTTTGAGGAATACCCAAGCATTAAACGGGCTCATGCTCGGTCCAGCAGTGCGCAGGAAAACCACCAACTCATCCATTACTTCCTTGCGACCAACGGCAACACCGCCCAGGGCCCGCCCCTGGCCGTCGAGGAATTTGGTTGCGGAGTGCACCACAATATCGGCGCCCATGGATAGAGGTCGCTGCAGTGCCGGGGTACAAAAACAGTTGTCGACCACCAGCATGGCACCAGCGCTGTGGGCGACCTGTGCCAACGCGCGGATATCGGCTACTTCACACAGAGGGTTGGAAGGCGTCTCCATAAACAGCAGCTTGGTGGAACCATCTACGGCCTGCTTCCAGGCATCCATATCGGTCAAATCGACATAGCTCACCCGCACGCCGAACTTTTCCATATAACGGCCAAATAAAGCCGTGGTGGTGCCGAAAACACTGCGGGAACAGATAACGTGGTCGCCACTTTTCAGTAGCGCCATACAAATACTGAGAATGGCAGCCATGCCGCTAGCAGTGGCTACCGCAGCTTCACCGCCTTCGAGAGCAGCGATGCGCTCTTCAAAAGTGCGTACTGTGGGGTTGGTATAGCGGGAGTAGACGTTGCCGGAGCTTTCGCCAGAAAAGCGCGCAGCAGCCTCTGCAGCGGAGGGGAAAACATAACTGGAGGTGAGGTAAAGTGCCTCGGAGTGCTCTCCTTCCGGTGAGCGAACCTGGCCGGCGCGCACCGCCAGGGTTTCCAGAGCGTAACCGTCGTCTTCAAACATATACCGCTTCCTGGTCAGTATTTTTGGAAGCAGTCATCTTAACCGAAACGATCTTAACTGGCGCCCTCTTCTGCCGCGAGAAAAGGACGCTTACGCTTTTTTACTATTGGCAGGCTACAAAAACGGTTTTTTTGCCGCCCGCCAATCAGGTGAAGGATATTTAGATATTCCCCCAAAGGGCGAATTACAAAGCGTTGGCGTCGGCCTTTTTACGCTTCGCCGTATCATTGCGCTGAGCGTGCAGATCGTTCAGGTATTCCTCGTCCACATCACCGGTGATGTAATTGCCGTCGAATACAGAGCAATCAAAGCGATCAATTTTTTGCTTGCCGCCACTGGAGCTGACCACCAAATCTTCCAGCTCCTGGTAGATCAACCAGTCTGCGCCAATCTCCTCACAGATTTCCTCGGTGGTGCGACCGTGAGCCACCAGCTCAGTGGCGGAGGGCATGTCGATACCGTAAACATTCGGGTATTTTACCGCTGGTGCAGCACTGGCGAAGTACACTTTGGCAGCACCGGCATCGCGGGCCATCTGGATAATCTGCTTACAGGTAGTACCGCGCACAATGGAGTCATCTACCAGCAACACATTCTTGCCACGGAATTCCAGCTCGATGGCGTTGAGCTTCTGGCGAACCGACTTCTTGCGCTGCTTTTGACCGGGCATGATAAAGGTCCGTCCGATATAGCGGTTCTTCACCATACCTTCACGGAATTTCACCCCCAAGCGGTGGGCTACCGTCTGACCTGCCGTGCGGGCAGAATCCGGGATCGGGATAACCACGTCGATATCGTGATCCGGGCGCATGCTGAGAATTTTGTCCGCCAGATGCTCACCCTGACGCAAACGCGCCTTGTGTACCGATACGCCATCCATAATGGAGTCAGGACGGGCAAAGTACACATGCTCAAAAATACAGGGAGTCAAAGACGGGTTATCTGAACACTGCTCGGAGTGCACAGTGCCATCCAGCTCGATATAGAGCGCTTCGCCAGGAGCGACATCGCGCACCAGGGTGTAACCCAGTACGTCCAGAGCCACGGACTCGGAAGCCACCATATATTCGGTGCCCTTCTCGGTTTCACGCTTGCCGTAAACCAGTGGACGAATTCCGTTGGGATCGCGGAAAGCGACAATACCGTAACCGACAATCAGGGCAACGCAAGCGTAGGCGCCGCGCACGCGCTTGTGTACAGAGCGCATCGCACTGAAGATATCTTCGGCTTTCGGCTGCAGCTTGTGCAACTTGTGCAGCTCGTGGGCGAACACGTTCAGCAACACTTCCGAGTCAGAATCTGTATTGATATGACGCAGGTCCTGCTGGAAGATCTCATCGACCACCTCGTGCACATTGGTGAGGTTGCCGTTGTGAGCCATGGCGATGCCGTAGGGAGAGTTCACGTAGAACGGCTGAGCCAGCGCCGGGCCGGAGCTGCCGGCAGTGGGGTAGCGGACGTGACCAATACCAAAATTGCCTTTCAGACGCTCCATGTGGCGCGCGCGGAATACGTCGCGAACCAGACCATTGGCTTTCTGCTGGTTCAGGCGATCATCGTCACAGGTAACGATACCGGCGGCATCCTGTCCCCTGTGCTGTAGCAGAGTGAGCCCATCATAGAGCTGCAGATTGACGTCACTCTTACCGACGATACCGACGATACCACACATATATTTGACCCTATTGACTCGAGAAGAGCGCTTTTGGCGCTCTATTTAAAACAACTTTACGAAGAATTCCTTAACGGAGCCCGCCAGCTCCCGCGCACTATCCTCAAATTCGAGGAAATGGGGAATCAAAACAGACTGACTCCACCAGCTGTCCTGCTCCACCGGCACCAATGCCGGGGCCAGGATCAACAGCGCCATCACGACAATGGCCCCCCGCACCAAGCCAAACGCCATTCCCAGCACTCTATCTGTACCGGATAGCCCAGTTGCCTCAACAAAGGCAGAAAGCACCATGTTGAGACCGGCGCCAGCGAGTAAGGTGCCGATAAACAGGATGCCAAAAGCTGCAATCATTTGGAGGGAGGGGGTGTCGACGAGGTTGGATAGCATTGGCGCCAGCTGGTCGCGAAACATCATGGCGACGATAAAGGCGGCAATCCAGGTAAGCAGAGACAAGGTTTCCTTGATGAAACCTCGACTAAGGCCGATAAGCGTGGAGATACCCACAATAGCCAGAATGATCCAGTCAGCCCAATTCATTCAATCCTACCTGCGTGGCGGCTGCTGCCGCGAAGAGCGCGCATTCTAACTGAAGGGACTAAGCGCGTGAAGCCGTAGGCCAACCGATTGGAATTTATTACTTGTAGTACCGCTTTCCCTGGACGTTTGGCGCAGTGGCAATCGGTTAATTGCGAATAAAAGTGCAAAGTGGAAGTCTGCCAGCAAGTTGCCACCATCCGCCTCGGGCTGAAATGGTGGCAACCTGAAGTCAAAGGCCCGATCAGGCCTTGAACTGAAGCACGAGGGTCTGGGCTTTCAGAAGGGTATCCAATTCTTTTTTCAGCTGATGGGCATCGGCCTTGTTGACCTTTGGCCCAACAAAGACCCGCACCAGGCGACCCTTATCTGTATCCACCGCCCGAGTATAGGCACTGTAGCCCTCGTTCATCAGGCGCAAACGCAGCTTGTCCGCATTGGACTCATCCCGGTAGGAAGCCACTTGAACCACCCAGGCCACAGGCAGGCCATAGGCATCCACAAGGGGCGAGGCTCCCTTCTTCGGCGCGGGCAGTTTTTCCTCCGGCTCATCACTCTTGGCGATCTCTGACCGTTCCTCTCCCTCATCAGCTACTGGAGCCTTCGGGTTGGAGAAGTTCTCCGGCAGATCCGGCTGGAAAGCCTCACCGGGCGCCGGTGCTGGCACAGCATCCGCTACCGGCTGTGGCTCGGCAATTTCAATAGGGCGTATATCCGGCTCCGCCGGAATCTGGCTGGTTTCACTGATATTGCCTGCGGCCTCCCGGTCCAACAGGCTGGGCAAGAAAATAACGGCAAGCGCAGCCAAAACCAGCGCACCGACAATGCGCTGCTTAAATCCGTCGTTCAATCGCCCTCGGCGGGAGGGTTTACCCTCGCAATTCTCCATTACCTTCGTCTCGCATCTGCTGCAGAACCTCAGCCACAGTAAAGAAGGAACCAAATACAAGCAACCTGTCTTGTGGACCAATGGTCGGCAGCAGCTGTTGTAAACCATCGGCGACCGTTGGACAGCGGCTATCGGCGTTCGTTGCCTCAACACCTGCTGCGGCCAGACCTTCCAGCAAGGTCTCTCCGCTCGCAGCGCGGCTATTGCCCTGCAACTCTGCGGGGTGCCAGGCATCCACCACACCCCGTAAAGGCGCGAAGAGTCCCACCAAATCCTTATCGGCCATAGCCGCTACCAGCGCATGGGTCTCACCATCTACAGGGTGATCTGCAAGCCATTTAGCCAAGTGTTCGGCCGCTGCCGGATTGTGCCCCACATCCAACAGCAAGTTGCGCCCTTGCCATTGAACCTGCTGACAGCGCCCAGGCAGGGCAATTTCAGCCAGTGCAGATTCGATCCCACTCTGGGGCAATACATTGAGCAGAGCCAGCGCGGTAATCCCAGCAGCGATACTTGGGCGCGGCAAGCTGATCGGGGGGATCACAAGTTCCAACTTACCAAAGCGGTAAAGTTCTTTTTTACCCTCTCCCAAATTCAGAGAGAAATCCTGACCTATAAAGTAACTGGAACTGGACAATTTTTCTGCCGCAGACAGCACAGATTGGGTGGGATTGTTATCAGCACAGACAAAAGGCGCCCCGGCACGCAGGATACCGGCTTTTTCATGGCCGATTATTTCCCGGTCACTGCCAAGCCAGTCCTCGTGATCAATGGCAACACTAGTGATAATAGCGAGATCCGCATCCACCAGGTTAACTGCATCCAGGCGTCCACCCAGGCCAACTTCCAGAAGTGCAAACTCGACGCCTGCCCTTTGAAATAACCAGAGCGCCGCCAGGGTGGTGTATTCAAAATAGGTCAGGCTGGTCTCACCGCGAGCAACCTCGATAGCCTCAAACGCCAGCACGAGATCTTTATCGGCAACCTCTTCACCCCCGATACGCACCCTCTCGTTAAAGCGCAGAAGGTGTGGGGAACTGTAAGCGCCTACGGAGCGCCCTCCCTTACACAGCAGCGCCTCCATAGTGGCCACGCAGGAACCCTTACCATTGGTGCCCGCCACAGTAATCACTGTCGGTGCCGGTTTCTGGATACCCAGTGCATCGGCCACAGACGCGACGCGCTCAAGACCTAATTCAATTTCGGAAGGGTGCAGCTGCTCCAGGCGGGAGAGCCAATCTTGCAGTGAAGGCATAGTTGAAAACATCAATGATGGGGGCTGCAATCAGCGGAAATTAAGCTGATCACAGCATTACCCTATGGGAATGGAAATCAGTTGCCGGTCAGTTTACCCAATATGCGGGACACTGTAGAGCGCATTTCCTTGCGAGGAATAATCATATCAATTGCGCCGTGCTCCAGCAGGAACTCACTGCGCTGGAAACCTTTCGGCAATTTCTGGCGAATGGTCTGCTCGATAATATTCGGGCCGGCAAAACCAGCGCGCGCTCCGGGCTCCGCCGCGTTGATATCCCCCAGCAGGGCCAGGGATGCGGAAACACCACCGTATACCGGGTCGGTCATAATGGAGATATATGGCACGCCGGCCATCTTCATTTTTTCCAGCACCGCTGAGGTTTTAGCCATCTGCATGAGGGAGATCAGGGCCTCCTGCATGCGGGCACCACCGGTAGCAGAGAAACAAACCAGCGGGATACGTTGCTCCAAGGCACGCTGAGCGGCACGGGTAAAGCGCTCGCCGACCACATAGCCCATGGAGCCACCGTGGAAAGCGAACTCAAATGCTACCGCTACCAGGGGAGCACCATTCAGGCTGCCCTGCATAGCGATCAGGGCATCCTTCTCACCAGTGGACTTTTGTGCCTGCACCAAGCGGTCTTTATATTTTTTAACGTCTTTAAACTTCAGGCGATCAACCGGCTGCACATCGGTGGCCAGCTCTTCACGACCTTCCTCGTCGAGGAAGATATCCAGGCGGCGACGGGCGCCGATTCTAAAGTGGTGATCGCACTTGGGGCACACATCCAGATTGCGTTCCAGCTCCGGGCGATAAAGCATCGCATCGCATTTGACGCACTTCTTCCAAACCCCCTCGGGGACCTTGCTGCTGCCGGTGCGACGCTCTGTGCGAATTACCGCAGGGACAATTTTTTCTAACCAGCTCATCTCGTTTCCAAATCCGGATGCTTTCTTTGGGCCGGCACATTTTACCGACCAGTGGGTTTCAGGCTAGGAATTAAAACACTAAGCTGAACAACAAACCCGGCCAGATCAGCCGCTATTTTTGGCTTTCTGGCCAGCTTTGTGCTTAGAGCTATAGCTGCTTTTAGCGATCCAGGGCTTCGCGCATCTCGCTGACAATAGCCCCAACCGCCGCTTTAGCGGCTTCCAGGTCTGCCGCCGCATCTACCGCCGACACCAGCACGCTACCGACTACAGCACCGTCGCCATGGGCACTGACCTGGCGGGCCGAGGTACCATCTTTGATACCGAAGCCAACACACAGGGGCAGATCGGTAAACTGGCGAATATGGTCCAGATTGTTACGCACTGAATCCAAATCCAGGTGGCCTGCTCCGGTAACCCCCTTCAGGGATACATAGTAAACAAAGCCACTGGCGACATCGGTAATTTCACGAACACGCTCTTCAGTGGTGGTAGGCGTCAGCAGGAAGATATTGCGCAGGTTGCGCTCCGCCAAAAAGGCATTCAGGGAACCGGACTCTTCAGCCGGCAGATCTACGGTCAGGGCACCATCGACACCCGCAGTGGACGCCGCTTCAGCAAACTCCAATTCACCCATACGCTGAATAGGGTTGGCATAGCCCATCAGGATTACCGGGGTGTCACTATCCGACTGACGAAATTCTTTCACCAATGCCAAACATTTGCGCAGCGAAGCCCCATTGGCCAGCGCTCGCTCATGCCCTTTCTGAATTACCGGGCCCTCTGCCATGGGGTCGGAAAACGGCACCCCCAATTCAATAACATCGGCCCCGCTGGCTACCAACTGATGCATCAGCGGCACAGTATTTTCCAAGCCGCCATCGCCAGCGACAATATAAGTTACCAGTGCCTTGCGGCCCTCATCGCGCAACTTGGCAAAGCGGCGATCAATTCTATTTTGTTCTGTCACAGTTTATTCCCTGAGCTACTCCTGGCAAAAAGCCAGCTCAATTATTTGATCTTCACCCATTTTGCCCGCCTCAGAGGCGGGCGGTGATATTGCTACACCTCGATACCGTCGATAGCGGCAACGGTGAAAATATCCTTATCGCCTCGGCCGGAGAGATTCACCAGGACATTCTGCTCAGGGCTCATGGAAGCCGCCAATTTGAGCGCGTACGCGACTGCATGGCTGGATTCCAATGCCGGCAAAATGCCCTCAGTGCGAGTGAGACGGCGGAAGGCATCCAGGGCTTCATCATCATCGGCGGTGACATATTCCACCCGGCCGATATCTTTCAGCCAAGAGTGCTCAGGGCCAACACCCGGGTAGTCGAGCCCCGCAGAAACTGAGTGAGTCTCGATAATCTGGCCGTCATCATCTTCCATCAGGTAGGTGCGGTTACCGTGCAGAACACCGGGAATACCATCATTCAGTGGTGCAGCATGCTTACCGGAAGCCAGGCCTTCACCGCCGGCTTCGACACCAAACATTTTCACTTCAGCATCATTCAGGAACGGGTGAAACAGGCCGATCGCATTGGAACCACCACCGACGCAGGCCACCAGCGCATCGGGCAACTGGCCAAAGCGTTCCAGACTCTGGCAACGGGCTTCACGGCCGATAATAGAGTTGAAGTCGCGCACCAATTGCGGATAAGGGTGAGGACCAGCCACAGTGCCGATAATGTAGAAAGTATTATCGACATTGGTTACCCAATCGCGCATGGCTTCATTCATGGCGTCCTTTAGGGTCTTGGAACCGGATTCCACCGGCACCACTTCTGCCCCCAGCAGCTTCATACGGTATACGTTGGGGGACTGGCGCTTAACGTCTTCCGCACCCATATAAACCGTACACTGCAAACCGAGACGCGCCGCCACGGTTGCCGTAGCCACACCGTGTTGACCAGCGCCGGTTTCGGCAATTACGCGGGTCTTACCGCTGTGTTTGGCCAGCAGTGCCTGGCCCACCGTGTTATTTACCTTGTGCGCACCGGTATGGTTCAGGTCTTCCCTCTTAAGCCAGATTCGCGCACCGCCCGCCTGCTCAGTCAGTCGCTCAGCAAGATACAGCGGCGATGGCCGGCCTACGTAGTGCGCCAGATCGTGATCAAAGGCAGCGACAAAATCCGGATCATCTTTCAGGCGGCTATACATTGCCTGAAGCTCATCCAATGCGCTGATCAGCGTCTCCGATACAAAGCGACCGCCGTAGGGACCAAAATGTCCGCTCGCATCCGGGAAGGTGGAAAAATCGATAGCACCTGGCTTACTCACACTCATACTCCGTGGGTCACGTGGGGTTAAAACTTTCTTTCTATTTACCTACTGTTTGAATAGTTCTTCCTGAACTATTCAAACGTCGCCAGAAAATACTGGCGCAGATGCGTCGATCTGCTGGTATTTACTGGCTCGCGCCGGCCAAGCCGGCGGGCGGCACTTCCCTGTGCCGCTTTAATACTATTAGCCCTAGCTCTTCCTGAACTATTCAAACGTCGCCAGAAAATACTGGTGCAGATGCGTCGATCTGCTGGTATTTGCTGGCTCGCGCCGGCCAATCCGGCGGGCGGCACTTCCGGTACCGCCTCTAAATCTATCTCTTCGCCGCGCTGACAAACGCAAAAACTTTTTCTCGATCCTTGCGTCCCGGCTGACACTCTACACCTCCGCTCACATCCACCCCCTGTGGGCGCGCAGCTTCTACTGCTGCAGTTACATTCGCGGGATTCAAGCCACCGGCAAGAACGATCGGGCGATTGCTATCTTGGGGAACCCTGCCCCAATCAAAGGTCTCTCCAGTACCACCGGGGACACCAGGCCTGTAGGCATCCAATAGAAAACCCCGGGCTTTGGGGTGCTCAGTCATTGCGGCTTTGACATCGAGGTCATCTTTCATCCGCAACGCTTTGATATAGGGACGCCGGAATTGTTCGCAGAAACGGGCACTTTCATCGCCGTGGAATTGCAACAGGTTAAGCGGCACCGATTCCAGTACAGCGTCCACCTCACTCTGTGCCGCATCGACAAATAACCCCGTCAGGGTGACAAATGGGGGAACTGCCGCTGCAACTTTAGCTGCCATATCAAGATCGATATAGCGCGGGCTCGGCTTATAAAATACCAGGCCCAACGCGTCGGCACCTGCATCTACAGCCATCAGGGCATCTTCTATACAAGTGATGCCGCATATTTTTACTTGCATCGTGTAACCTGGACTCAGCCGGCTGGCCGATCAAAAGAGGGAACGACGGATACTAGCAGATAGTCAGAAGGCGCGAAATGCACGCCCTCTCCCAGATTTGCTTTAGCCTCGAAAAATTCAGCAGTCTAACTGGAAAGCAAAGCACCCAAAGGTTGTGGCACCAGCAGTGGCCCAGGCTCACATTGGGGAAGCTGGAAATGATCCGGATAGCGCACATCAACGAGATACAGGCCAAACGGCGGCGCAGTCACGCCTCCGACGGAGCGGTCCCGCTGATCCAGCACCTCTTTTACCCAAATTGGTGGACGCTCACCTCGCCCCACAGCCATCAAAACCCCGGTGATATTGCGCACCATATGGTGAAGGAATGCGTTAGCACTAATCTCCAAGGCAATCAGCTGACCCACTGGAGCAATATCCAGGCGGGTAATTTCACGCACCGGGCTCTTGGCCTGACACTGAGAGGCGCGGTAGCTGGTGAAGTCGTGGCGGCCGATCAAGTAGCTGGCTCCCTCACGCATCGCCTCCAGGTCCAGCGAATGCTGGGTCCAGGTTACCTCAGCGGCGCTGTGGGCCGAGCGGGTCGGTGCGCTGTGGATCAGGTAGCGATAACTGCGGGCGTGAGCGGAAAAACGTGCATGGAACTGCGCCGGCATTTCCCGCGCCCAGCGCACCCGCACTGAATCCGGCAACTTGGTATTAACTCCCTGCACCCAGGCGCGGTCCGGGCGCTGCGCTCGGGTATCAAAGTGGATGACCTGATTGGTAGCATGAACGCCCGCATCGGTACGCCCGGCACAAACCAGGGTCACATCCTCCGCTGCAATAGTGGATAAAGCCCGCTCCAGATGAGCCTGGACAGTCTCCGATGCAGACTTCTGCTTCTGGAAACCGTGCAGCTTGGCTCCGCAATACTCAACGCCCAGGGCTATACGGCGCAGCCCTTCGGGCAGCCCCTCACCTTCAGGTACCTCCCCATTGGGCTTGTAAATATATTCCCTTTGCGTCACCTGACTCATATCACCAAAACCACTCGCTCTCCCCCGCTGCGTCTGCGCCGGGTAAAAATCACTGCCGGGAACTTCCCGGTAAACATAAAAAAACCTCGCAACCAGTGCGAGGTTTTTTCAAAAACGGAATATGCTGCTAGCTTACACCATCCGCTCCAGCATTTCCTCGGCGCGGTCTTTGTGTTCACCGCCACCATCCTGGGCTACCTCTTTGAGGATATCCTTGGCACCCTCTTCGTCACCCATATCCATATAAGCTTGAGCCAGCTCCAACTTGGTCGCCATCTCATCGCCGCCTTCCAGCAAACTCAACTCTGAATTGAGGTCGCTTTCCAGGTTGAAGTCGAGGTCACCAAAGTCAGAATCTGACGGCTTCTCGACAATCGCCTCAACCTGCTCTGTCGCTTCAGGTTTAGCTTCAACCAAGGGTTCTGGCTCAAGAGTCAAATCACCCTCAGTGGATTCATCGATGAGAGCCAGCTCATCCTCTAGGGAGAACTCCTCTTCGATTGCATCCGCATTGAAGTCCAGGTCGCTAGCCCCGGCCAGCTCCATACCTGCAGCATCGAGAGTATCCAGGTCAGCATCGAGGGATAAATCTGCTGCCGGCTCACTGCTGGCCGTGGCTACCTCTGCCGAGGGCTGCTCAGTTGCGTTGAGATCCGCAGCAATATCATCCAGGTCGATACCGTCGAGATCCAGGTCGGAATCCAAGTCGCCGCCGATCATCTCCAGATCGCCATCAGAGAAGTCATCCATGGATAACTCTTCTGCAGACTCCTGGGCAGAGGAGACTCCTTCTGCCAGGGAGATTTCCTCGCTCAAACCGCTGTCAACGGAATCCAGTTCCAGAGCATCATCCAATTCAAAGGCCGTATCCAGCTCAACCGAAGTCTCTTCTTCTGTCTGGGGCTGAATCTCTTCCTCCATCATGGAAAGATCCAGCTCAAAATCCAAACCCGGAACGGAACCACCGCTGGTAGTTGCCTTTTCTTCCAGCTGGGCCTCAACTGAGGCCTCAGAGTTTTCTTCTGCCGCCGGCTCCAAGTCGAGGGAATCCAGATCCAAATCAGAGGTATCGAATTTTATTGGAGCATCGACACTCTCTTCTGTGTTATCAGAAAGCTCAAGCCCCAAATCGTCTTCAATCAAAGCGGGCTCTTGATTACTTGAGCCCAGATCACCCAGGTCCAACTCACCCAAATCAAGTTCATCAAGATTTAAATCGCTTTCAACTTCTGGTTCCGATACCTCAGCAGTAACTTCTTGGCTGTCTCCGTCTAGAGCACTGTCCAGGTCCAAATCATCCAGATTGAACTCGGTATCCAGCGACTCGCTTTGATCTGCGCTCGCCTGCAACGGCTCTTCAAAGCTGCTATCCAACTCCAGATCCAGGGACAGCTCTTGCTCAGAATCAGAGCTTTCCTCATCCAATGACAGATCCATAGTCAGGTCATCGAGGAGAGAGGTATCCGGCTCCAGCGCGTCACCGCTACCAACCAGTCCCGGCTCGGCGCTGGTGAAGTCATCGTCCAGGGCCGCGCCGATATCGTCGAGCTGCGCCGCTTCGAAGGACTCATTGGAAAGACCCATAGCTGGGGCTTCAAAATCCGGCGCACCAGCAATGGATTCACGCAGGCGGGCGGCGCGATCGGCAGCAGGACCGTCGCTGATGCTAAGCAGCTGGCGGTAGTGATCGTCAAACTTTTCAACGTCCTGGTTGTGGGCGTAAACCTCCATCAACATCAGGCGCGCATCGACTACCTGCGGGTCCTTTTCCAGGCCCAGCAGCAGCTTGCTTTCCGCTTCCTCATACTGCCCCAGGGACAGGTGAATCTCCGCTTCAGAAATTGGGTCATCAGTGCCTACATCGCCGAGATCGCCCAGATCGAAGGTATCGTCTGCCTCCATGCTCTCAACTGCAGCGAGAGTTTCATCGGGTTCGGCAATATCCTCAGGAATATCCAGCGGCTCTTGTTCCATAGCCATCTGCTGTTCAAGTTCCTGCTGCGCCTCTTGTTCAGCCTTGCGGCGACGCCAGGTGAACAGGCCAAATATAGCGGCCAGCAGACCCGCACCACCCAAGCCAATCAGCATTCCGTTATCGGCCAGCTGCTCCATAAAGGTTGGCTTGGGCTTGGTTTGAACTTCAACTACACGGTTACGCGTCTCTGCTGGAGCCGGTTCGGCTTCAACAGTTTCTCCTTCCGTATCAGCAGCAACATCAAACTCTTCGCTGTCTTCAACAGTCAGGCTGTCATCTAAAGACTCTACTTCAACGTCATCCGCCTCAGTGGGGTCGAGCAACACGTCTGACTGCTCCGCAGCGGCCTGCACCGCAGCCAGTTCCTCATTGGAAACATCAATCAGCGTATCCATGGTATCGATCTGCTCGTCGAGCTCGGCGATACGTTCACGCAATTCCGTGTTTTCGAGCTTGGACTTATCCAGCTCTTCCTCAGCTACTGTGAGATCGCCTTCCAGCGCCTCACTGTCATCAGTGCCGACTCCAGAACCGGAGGTAACGGACTCATTGTCCCCCGGTGCAGCCAGGCTAACGCGTCCTTCAACCGTTTCGCTGACATAGGACTCCTCCTCAACCGCACGAGCATCCAGCGGTGCGCCGGTAGCCACTTCCACTTCGGAGCGCTGGCGCCAGGAGTCATTCTGTTGAGCCACCTCAGAAATCGCCTCCGTCATAGTCAGAGTGCGCAAATCCTCGCTGTTGGGCAGGCGCAGTACGGCACCTTTCTTCAACAGGTTGATATTGTCATTAATAAAGGCTTCTGGGTTCAGCCTTTGAATCGCCAGCATGGTCTGCTGAACAGAGAACTCGCGACTGGCACGATTTTGCAGCGCGATTTCCCACAACGTATCGGAGGAACTTACCGGGCCATATACCTGGCTGTTGCTCTCACTGGTGTCTGTAGTCGTAAAGCGTGGCTGCGGACGAGCGGGCTCACGAGTTTCTGGGGCAGTCCTTTCAGTTGGGGCTGGTTCGGCCGGTGCCTGGCGAACAGCCGGGGCCGGTGTTGTGCGAGGCTGGGGCTGCTGAACTGGGGCTGTGCGACGCACTTGCTGCCGCTCGCGCTCAGCTGCGCGCACGGGTTGCTGCGCAGCCGTTGGGGAAAACGCCGGCAGGTCCATTAGCAGCGTATATTCGCGCAGTAGACGGCCACTGGGCCAGCGAGTCTCAACCAGGAAATTCAAAAAAGGTTCGCGAATGGCGTCGCGACTGGAAATGCGGATAACCGGCTTGCCACCGGAGTAGTCCACGTCAAAACTTAAAGAAGTAAGGAGGTAAGAGCGCTCGACACCAGCGCGTTCGAATTCTTCAGGACCTGCGAGGCGAACCCTAATTTCGGTATCTTCCAAACCGCGAGTCTGCAGCAGTCCGATTTCCGCATCGAGAGGCTGGTTAAGGGTCGAGTTGAGCTTGATCTCACCTAGTCCAAGCGCCAGAGCCGCGTTGCTTCCCAGTGCACCGACTAGACCAACTGCAAGTGCCAACTTACGCACACGCATATCCGATTCCCTTTATTGTTAGAACCTTCCCAGGGTTTCCGAAAAGCGCGCCTTCAGAATATCCCCATTACTGAACGGTAATCGTTCAACTAATTAGCCGCCGTTTAGGCAGCCGCCAACTATGGCGAATTTTTCGCCAGTCTCAGCCGGGCCAAAGTTAAGATTACACCTTCACTATGGCCGCTAAGTATTAAATATCAGTAGTTTTTTAGCAACAAGTGGGCAATTTGTGCACAGTTTATTGCTACATCTTTACGCAGGTTGTCAGACACCGCACAAAGATTTAACTGTCGCTTGTTGAGTAGACTTTGGCGCAAACGGCCGATGATTGTCACGTCACTGCCCACCGCACTTTCTGCCGAGGGCTGCTCCGCCATTTTGAGACCAGCGCCATTTGCCAGCAGCGCACGCACTTTTTCCAGATCGACATCTTCAGTTAAAGCGACGCCCAAATTAGCTAGCTGACCGTGGAAAACAGAGACCGTGTTGATGCTGGCATCGACTGCTACCGCGTCTCCAAATAAGCGGCGCAGGTCGTGAACCAAAGTCAGCTCACTGAGGGTGTGGCCACTGGCGAGCAGAGCCTCGCAGGCACTGAGCTGGTTAAACGCCAATCGGTGGCCAATCTCAGGATCAATTTCTGCGTCCTGCCCACTAAACATCCGCGCGGTTTGTGCCGCCATAGCATCAATTGCGGCCTTGCCCAGAGCAGACACCGGCTGATTGAGCTGTACCTCTACCGCTTGCAGTTTATCTTTCAGGGGCGCCAGGGCTTCCGCCACCATGGAGGCGCCGGCACTTGGCAGCGCAACAACGCGGCGCTCGGCAGAAGCGAGTTCACCGCTGTTAAACATTGGGTGTACCAGGGCAACACTTTCATCGCCACGGGTGTTGTTGGCCACGTCTACAATCCAGGCGCCATTTTGTTCTGCGGCAGCCATGGCAGCTTCAACGGCTTCGCCGGCGCTCAGCAGAATCACGACCTGCTTATCGTTAAATGTAAATTTCTCCAGGGACTCCACCGGAATATTGCGATTGGCAAATACCTGGGGGTCTACTTCCCGTTCGTCAGTCTCCAGCAAACTCAGCTGCTCGGCGGAAATTACTTCACGCTCTTCGAGTACTTCCAGCAGGGGACCAAAGGCGGCGTTATCAACACCGACAATGACCAGTTCGCGGGTGGCTTCGGACATGGCAAATCACTTCATTGAATTGGAAAGGGAAAAATGAGGGGCGATTATACCCGTGGGGAAAATTCGAAAAAGGCGCTATGACAAACAGTAGCCGTTTTTTACGCGAAGAAGTTCACAGCTTGGCAAAAAGTCCTCCACTAAAGTGGCCTTTTTCCACTCTTAGTAGAGGACTTACTCAGGTTCGTACCAGTTACAGTTTGCCGAGTAAAATTAGCAGGATTCTGCGCAGGGGTTCTGCGGCGCCCCAAAGCAGCTGATCCCCTACAGTAAAGGCGTTTAAGTACTCTGGACCAACGCTCAATTTACGCAGTCGACCGACAGGAATATCCAACTTTCCGGTAACTGCTGTTGGCGCCAGATTCTGCACCGTAGCCTCACGCTCGTTGGGCACTACATTCACCCAGTCGTTGGCACCATTTAACAATTGTTCAATGTCGGCAAGTGGCAAATCTTTTTTCAATTTTATGGTGAAAGCCTGGCTGTGACAGCGCATGGCACCGATACGTACGCAAGTGCCGTCCACAGGAATCGGGGTTTCGGTCTGTAAAATCTTGTTTGCTTCAACTTGCGCCTTCCACTCTTCGCGGCTCTGGCCACTCTCCAATTGAGTATCGATCCAGGGCAGCAAACTGCCCGCCAGTGGCGCGCCAAATTCTGCAGTGGGGAATTCTGCTGAGCGCATATCTGCTGCTACTTTGCGATCAATCTCCAGAATGGCGCTGGCGGGGTCGGCCAGCTCTGTTGCCACACCATCGCGCAGCGCACCCATCTGCGCAATCAACTCGCGCATATTGCGCGCACCGGCACCGCTGGCCGCCTGGTAAGTCATGGCGGTAACCCACTCGACCATGCCCGCCTTAAACAGTCCACCCAGAGCCATCAACATCAGGCTCACGGTGCAGTTGCCACCGATAAAGTTTTTCTGTCCGGCATCAATCGCGCGATCAATCACATCGCGATTAACCGGGTCCAGCACAATCACAGCATCATCCTGCATTCGCAGGCTGGAAGCCGCATCAATCCAGTAACCCTGCCAACCGGCCTCGCGCAAGCGGGTAAAAACTTCCTTGGTGTAATCACCACCCTGACAGCTGACAATCGCATCCAGCTGGCTCAGTGCATCAATATCGTAAGCATCGCCCAGTGGCGGCAGGGGCCTGCCGATGTCCGGCGCCGTGCCTCCGGCGTTGGAAGTTGAGAAAAAAACCGGTTCGGCGATATGGGCAAAGTCGTCCTCTGCTCGCATGCGCTCCAGTAATACCGAGCCGACCATGCCGCGCCAGCCGATAAAACCTATTTTTTGCATTGCGGTGTCCTGTATGTGAGGTGGTCAAAGTGCGCCGCCGGGAAAGCGGCGCGATAGTGGAATCGAAACTTAAAGTGCGGCTACAACGGCAGCGCCCATCTCTGCGGTAGAGACTTTCTGGCAGCCGTCGGTATAAATATCGGCAGTGCGCAAACCCTGCTCCAACACCTTGCTCACTGCTGCTTCAATCGCATCTGCCGCCTCGTTCATATCGAGGGAATAACGCAACATCATGGCAGCAGACAAAATAGTCGCCAGCGGGTTGGCGATACCCTGGCCTGCAATATCCGGAGCGGAGCCATGGCACGGCTCGTAAAGACCAAAACCGCTTTCGTTCAAGGAGGCGGAGGGCAACATACCAATGGAACCGGTAAGCATGGCGGCAGCATCGGAGAGGATATCGCCAAACATATTGCCAGTTACCATCACATCAAACTGCTTGGGCGCCCGCACCAATTGCATCGCCGCGTTGTCCACGTACATATGGGACAGCTCTACATCGGGGTATTCCGGAGCCAGACGATCCAACACCTCGCGCCAGAGCACTGTCACTTCCAGTACATTGGCTTTGTCGACAGAACAGAGTTTGCCATTGCGCTTTTGTGCCGCCTCAAAGGCAGAGCGGGCAATGCGTTCAATTTCTGATTCGCTGTACACGTAGGTGTTAAAGCCCTGGCGCTCGCCATTTTCCAGGGTCTTGATACCGCGCGGCTCACCAAAGTAAATACCGCCGGTTAACTCGCGCACAATCAGAATATCCAAGCCAGCGACCACTTCAGGCTTTAGCGAAGAAGCATCGGCCAGTTGCGGGTAGAGAATCGCCGGGCGCAGATTCGCGTAGAGGCCCAGGCCGCTGCGAATTTTTAACAGGCCTTTTTCCGGGCGAATTTCCCGCTCCAGGGTATCCCACTGAGGGCCGCCTACCGCGCCGAGCAGCACCGCATCGCAATCACCCGCCGCCTTCAGAGTTTCGTCAGTCAGAGGCTCACCGTGGGTATCGATAGATGAGCCACCTATCAGGCCCTGCTCAAAGCTGAGCCCCAGATTGAATTTTCCCGATGCAACTTCCAGCACCGCCATGGCCTGTTCAACAATTTCCGGACCAATGCCGTCACCGGGCAGAATCATTACTTTTTTCGTCACAGGAATTTCCTTTAATTATTGAACCGCATCAAAAAGCCAGGGGGCTTTCTCTCGGCGCGCCTGCTCATAAGCGCGAATATCGTCGGCGTGCTCCAGGGTCAGACCGATATGATCGAGACCATTTAGCAAACAGTGCTTGTAGAAGGCATCCACTTCAAATGGAATCAGCTCGCCACAGGGCTTGCGCACATGCTGCTGTTCCAGGTCGATGGTGAGCGCATAACCCTCCTGCCCGTGTGTTTCTTCAAACAACTGGTGCACTACATCTTCCGCCAGGACAATTGGCAAAAGACCATTTTTAAAACAGTTATTGAAAAAGATATCGGCAAAGCTGGGCGCGATAATTGCGCGGAAGCCGTGATCTTCCAGTGCCCAGGGCGCGTGCTCACGGCTGGAACCGCAGCCAAAATTCTCCCGTGCAATCAGCACTGAACCACCCTGGTAGCGGGGGAAATTAAGGGGAAAGTCCAGATTGAGCGGACGGCCAGAACAGTCCTGCCCGGGAACCCCCTCATCCAGATAGCGCAACTCATCAAACAGGTTCGGGCCAAAGCCAGAGCGCTTAATAGATTTCAAAAACTGCTTGGGGATGATCAGGTCGGTATCCACATTGGCCCGATCCATCGGTACCACGAGACCTTCGTGCTGGGTAAACGCTTTCATCAAACCATCTCCTCTTCCAGCTGTACCGGTGCCATCTCTCGCACATCGACAAAGTGGCCGGCAATTGCAGCCGCTGCCGCCATACTGGGACTCACCAGATGCGTGCGGCCACCGTAACCCTGGCGCCCTTCAAAGTTGCGGTTGGAGGTGGAAGCACAGTGCTCTCCCGCCCCCAGCTTGTCCGCATTCATCGCCAGACACATGGAACAGGACGGTTCGCGCCACTCAAAACCGGCTTCAACAAAAATCTCGTGTAACCCCTCGCGCTCAGCCTGGGCTTTTACGGCCTGGGAGCCCGGAACAATCAGCACCTGCTTGACGCTATCCGCCTTGTAACGGCCCTTGGCAACTTCTGCTGCTGCGCGAAGATCTTCAATCCGGGAGTTGGTGCAGGAGCCGATAAATACGCGATCCAGTTTGATATCACTGATATTCTGCCCGGCGTTCAACCCCATATATTCCAGCGCTCGCTCCATGCCCGTACGCTTGGTAGCATCGCTCTCGTCACTGGGAGTAGGCACCTGGGCGCTGATCGGCGCCACCATCTCAGGGGAAGTGCCCCAGCTGACCTGCGGCTCAATATCCTCACCGACCAATACCACGACTTCGTCGAATACCGCATCGTCATCGGAGTGCAAGTGGCTCCAAGCCTCAACTGCGCGATCCCACATTTCGTCTCTCGGCGCGTAGGGCTTGCCTTTCACGTAATCGAGAGTGATCTGGTCTACCGCCACCATCCCCGCGCGAGCACCGCCTTCAATGGCCATATTGCACACGGTCATACGGCCTTCCATGGACATGTTGCGGATCACTTCGCCGCCAAACTCGATCGCGTAACCGGTACCGCCAGCAGTACCGATTTTGCCAATGATCGCCAGCACCACATCTTTTGCCGTGACACCTGGGCGCAGCTGGCCGTCGACGCGAACCAGCATATTCTTCATTTTCTTCTGGGTAAGGCACTGGGTAGCCATCACGTGCTCCACCTCAGAAGTGCCAATACCGTGGGCCAAGGCGCCGAGCGCCCCGTGAGTGGAGGTATGTGAGTCGCCACAAACCACCGTCATACCCGGCAGTGTCGCACCTGTCTCAGGCCCGATCACATGCACAATACCCTGCCCCGGCTCATTGATGCCGAACTGGACTACATCAAAGTCACGGCAGTTTTCATCCAGGGTCTGTACCTGGATTCGGGAGATATCATCACGAATACCACTGACGCCAGCGGCGCGCTCGGCCGCCTCGGAAGGCACATTGTGGTCGGGAGTGGCGACTAGCGAATCCTTGCGCCAAGGTTTGCGACCAGCCAGACGCAGGCCTTCAAACGCCTGGGGGGAGGTCACCTCGTGAATCAGGTGGCGGTCGATATAGATAAGTGAGGAGCCATCATCACAGTTCTTGATCAGGTGGTCCTGCCAGAGTTTGTCGTAGAGTGTTTGCCCTGCCACAGCCATTCCTCTCATTAGTTAAGAGCCTGAGTCTACCCAGACCCACCAAATAACACCAATTTATATTTATTATCTAAAGTATTCCTAAATGGAATTCGAAAGCCAAACTGGGGTAAGATCCATCTTCTGGCGTCTCGGCCATTTACACAGGGGCTCAATCGGGGCCTTTATCGACAAACCACTTCAGGGGAAACAGCTTGGAACTACAGTGGCTGCGGGCATTTCTGGCAATCGCCGAACAGGGCTCGGTATCCGAAGGCGCCGAGCTGCTACACCTGACCCAGCCCGCCATGAGTAAGCGCCTGGCTGCCCTGGAACAGCAACTGGGCTCCCCGCTGTTCGATCGTATTGGACGGCGATTGCAGCTCACCGATGCCGGTCGCGCCCTACTGCCCCGTGCCCGCCATATACTTAATGAAATCAGCGACACCGAGCGGGAATTGCGCGCTTTGAGCAACTCGGTCAGCGGCAGCTTGCGTATCGCCACCAGCCATCACGTGGGTCTACATCATCTACCTCCAGTGCTGAAAGAGTTCAGCTTTCGCTACCCACAGGTTGCCTTGGACATCGATTTTGTCGACTCGGAACAAGCTTACGAAGCCCTGATGGCCGCTAAATATGAACTGGCTGTGGTCACCCTGGCACTTAAGGAGTATCCGCACCTGAATGCCGAAGTGATCTGGCCCGACCCCTGTGTTGTGGTGGCGGCCCCGGATCACCCCCTGGCAAAGCTGCCGGAACTGGAACTCACCGACCTCGCCAACTATCCCGCCATACTGCCGGATATGAATACCTATACCGGGCGCCTGATCAAAAGAGAGTTTGATGCCCAGGGGTTAAAACTCACCGCGAAGCTGGCAACCAACTATCTGGAAACCATAAAGATGATGGCCTGTGTCGGTCTCGGCTGGAGTGTTCTGCCCCACACATTGGTGGACAGCAGCCTGGCTGTGCTGCCAGTCAAAAAGCTGCAAGTACTGCGAAACCTTGGCGTGATCAGTCACCGGGGCCGAACATTGAGCAATCCCGCCAGCGCGCTACAACAGATGTTGTTCGAAGCAGCTATTTAAGAGTGTCAGGAAAAAAGCGACCAATTTACTAACAGGCAATACCCAAACGCACCATTTTTACCAGTGCAAAACGTTAAAGATTTGTAAAAATGTGCAACTTAGCCACGGCACAGGAAAAATTTATCTGTAAACTCCGCGACAAATTCATCACGGAGTGAAGTCAATGAAGAAATCCGCACTTGCCTTGAGTACCCTCCTCGCCTGCGGCACCGCAAGCGCAGATACTATCCTCGGCCTTGATGCTACTGCCGGCGCATGGCTGCCAGGCTATAGCGGTAATATCGGTACCGACGAATACAAACTGGATAACCTGTCCCTCTCGGAAGATAACATCACCTTCCTGCAGGTTGCCCTGGAACACCCAATTCCCCTGGTACCCAATGTACTTCTGGCCCACAGCAATATCGATACCGACGGTGACGATACCCTGGAAGCCTCCGTTACTTTTGATGATGAAACCTTCACTGCCAATTCAGAAATCCGCACAGATCTGAACCTCAGCCATACAGACGCCACTCTTTACTACGAAATTTTGGACAACTGGGTAAATCTGGATGTCGGTTTGACCGCGCGTATGTATGACGGTGAATTTACCGCAGTGAGCGATACCCAAGCAGAGACTGTCGACCTCACTGGCTACCTGCCTATGGCCTACGGCATGGCGCGCTTTGATCTGCCATTTACCGGCTGGTCTGTAATTGCCCAGGGCAATGCAACGGCCTACCGTGGCGATACCCATACCGACCTGACAGCTAAAGTGCGCTGGGATTTTGTACCGGCTGTCGACTTTGCTATCGAAGCTGGTTACCGCGTAATGACTCTCGACCTGGAAGAGCTCGACGACTTGCAGAGCGATATTGAAATCAAAGGACCATACATCGGTTTCAACCTGCACCTGTAAGCAATCCACCTAGGATTGCTGTTCGCGCTCCCCAAAAACTTTTGCAGCAGTAACGCCTGCGAGGTATAGCTACCTCGCACAATCTGCACTAAGGTGGCCCAGAAGGGGAGCGCAACTCACAGGCAGGGCCATGAATCCATTACTCGAAAAACTCGGAATTTCCCATCCCATCTTTGCAGCACCCATGGCCGGGGTATCCACACCCGCTCTCGCCGCCGCTGTATCCAATGCAGGAGGACTCGGCTCACTTGGACTCGGCGCCTGCTCAGTGGAAAAAGCCGTAGATGAAATTCGTTGTACTCACGACCAGACCGAGCACCCCTTTAATGTAAACCTCTTTTGCCACCAGCCCCCGACAAAAGATCCCCAACGGGAGCAAGCCTGGCTTTCCCATCTCGCCCCACATTTTGCCGCCCTCGATGCACCGGTTCCCAAGCTGATCAATGAACCCTACTCAACATTTATCGGCAATAAGGCCATGCTGGAAGTTTTGCTCGAGCAAAAGCCACCGGTTGTCAGCTTCCACTTTGGCCTACCGTCAGAAGAGTTTATCGCCGCACTAAAAGGTGCAGGGATTATCTTGATGGCCACGGCAACCTCTCCTCAAGAAGCCAAACTGGCTGAGGATGCTGATATCGATGTTTTAATTGCCCAAGGTATTGAGGCTGGTGGGCATAGGGGGGTCTTCCACCCAGAGGGCGACCAGGAAATTGGAACTCTGGCGCTGGTGCGATTGCTGTGTTGCCACAGTAGCCTACCAATCGTTGCTGCGGGTGGCATTATGGATGGCGCTGGCATTCGCGCTGCACTATCTCTCGGGGCTAGTGCCGTGCAAATGGGAACCGCATTTGTCCTCTGTCCGGAATCTGCGGCCTCCGACAGCTACCGCAGCGCCTTGCAAAGTGAGCGCGCACAGCACACAGAGATCACCGCCAATATTTCCGGGCGCCCCGCTCGCGGTATCAGCAACCAATTCTATAAAGCACTAAGTAAGGGCGCTCCCCCTCTGCCGGATTACCCGATCGCTTACTCCGCGGGCAAAGCCCTGGCTCAAGCAGCTGCAAAAGCGGGCAATGACGAATATGCCGTTCAATGGGCCGGACAAGGAGCCCCTCTCGCACGAGCCCTGCCCGCAGCCGGATTGGTGACAGCTTTAGTAGCAGAGCTGGAAGCGAGTCAATGAAGGGAGCTATTGGCAACTACCATTTATAGAGTTGCACAATTAAAGAGACACAATCTCCGAACACCACCCTTCATCATCACGCTCAACGCAAACTAGTTGGCTGGCTGTATCACTCGCGCTGACAATCTCACCTTCGGGACCCCAAGCTGCACTACAGCCGGCTGTAGAATAACCACCTGTCGGCTGATTAAAGTTCGCAATAGCCACCAATAAATTGTGCTCCAAAGCATAATTTTCCAACTGTTGACTATCCTCCGGGTATCCCATCGGAGTAATCAATACCCCCGCCACATAAACTGAAGCCCCCTGCTTTTCATAGGTGGCAACATGACCTGGGTTACACACATCTGCACAAATAGCCAGAGCTACGGTCTCACCTTCGATGTTCAGTGATAGATATTCAGTTCCGGGAACGAACCACTTTTCTTCTCCTGGGTGCAAATGTATTTTCAAATAAACAGAAATCTCACCCTGAGGAGAAAATACGAGCGAACCGATCGCAACACCATTCTTCTGACGAATAGGCGCACCCACAACTAGCCAAACACCACAATCAGCTGCCAAGTTAGCTAGAGGGCTTAACTGTGGATCGTCGATCTTAACCGCTAATCGTTCAGCCAGATCCGGCTCATAACCAGTTAACGAAAGCTCGGGAAACACCACAATAGAGGCCTTTTTCCTTACTGCGACTTTTACAGCATGGATATGTGACTCAATATTGCGTTCAATATTTCCTTTCACTGACGGCAACTGTGCCAATGCCAATTTAAACCTGCCCATCACCCTACCCTTCAGATCACCACTTAAATACAACATGAATCGACTAAATCATTGTATATGTTACACCACAAGTAATAAGCATCGATTCTTGATTGTGTTAATTTTTAAGTTTCTTCCAGCTATAGAATCCCTATCTTTAAATAAATAACCTACATTTTCTTCAAGTATCTATTTAAAAATAAAATAGTTGACTGAAAAAATAACAACCAGCCAAGATAAATATTTAGACTCTAATCTTAGAGAGTTTGCATTAAGAGCAGCGGACACAAGAATCAATCCACAGCAGCTAGCAGTGACAATTGGGAAACGGCAGGTTACTGAGTCAGCGCTCTTTTCCAGCAAGCGTTGCATCAACCATCTCCCCGCATGATCCAAGATAGTTATGAGGGTCAAGAAGTTGATCTAACTCCGCATCAGAGAGAGCCCCCGACACCTGTTTATCTTCCTTTAACAAGTCAGAAAAAGGACGACCCGTCTCCATTGCCTGGCAGCAAATCTGGTAAACCAAATCGTGGGCATTCTCACGCCCCAGTTTCGGTCCCAGTCCCATCATTACAGCCTCAGAGAGCACTAAACCGCCAGTCATTTCCAAATTTCGCATCATTTTTTCTGGAAATACCTGAAGCCCTTCTAGCGCAAAACGTGCTTGGGATAATACCGATGCGGTAAGACAGAATATTTCCGGCAGAACAATCCACTCTATCTCCCACGGGCCCGTAGCCCGCTCATGGTCTTCAACCATCGCTTCCAGCAAAGAGGCAACCTGCTGTCTAACCACTGGGACAGTACCGCTGATAAGAACTGCTGATAAAGGATTGTGCTTTTGGGGCATTGTACTAGACGCTCCCCGGCCAGATATAAGGGGCTCCGCCACCTCCCCGACTTCTGTCTGTGCCATTAGTTTTATATCGAGGGCTATTTTTCCCAAGGTGCCAGTAATCAGCCCCAATAGACAAGCCACTTCGGTAACGCGATCTCTCATCGTATGCCAGGCGATACAAGGGACTCCGAGATCGAGTTCCTGCATGATTCCTCTTTGAACTTCTAGCCCCTGATGCCCCAGGGAAGAAAGATTACCCGCCGCACCACCAAATTCCCCTACAAACGCCCGAGACTTTATCTCTTTTAAGCGCATTTGATGGCGATGAATACCAGCCAACCAAACAGCCGCCTTGTAGCCGAACGTTATAGGTACCGCTTGTTGAAGATTGCTGCGCCCAACCATAGGCGTATCCCTGAAACGCTTGGCCAGGCTCGCTAAAGCATCTGCGATTGCATTGACCTCCGTCTCAACAATTTCAAGTGCCGCCCTAACCTGTAAGACGGTTGCCGTATCCGTAATATCTTGAGTAGTAGCCCCCCAATGACACCACTGACCTAAATCTCGACTACACAGTGCCACTAGCTGCTCTACAACACCCAGCACCGGATAACCAATCAGCTCCGTTTGCTCCTTAAGCTTTACAAAATCTATCTGCTTGGCGTCACAGTGTTGAGTAATGTCCTCTGCAGCCTCTGCAGGGATTATTTTTAGCCGGGCCTGTACTTTGGCCAGCGCCGCTTCAACATCGAGATAGCACTGAACGCGCTGTTCATCCGAGAAAATCTTCCGCATTGCTGAAGTACTAAAAATATCGCAAAAAACGACCGAATCAATCGCGGTTGCTCTCATATCAAATCACGCTTAACAAGATGCCTAGACGCCAACAGGATCAAAACCACAATAACATCAGATTAGCTAAGGAATAGATATTCTAAAAAAATTAACCTAAGAATCGAGACGCCAAGAATATGGGAAACTAGAGGCGCCGTTAATCAAGCACAGCAATCCAACCTAAGAGAATTAAATACAACAAGCTAAAACATACTCCTGATTACATTACCGCCTATCCAAACAGCACCTTAAAGCGAATTTAATCCATTAAATTCAACCCCAAAAAATATGCTTTATTTGACATATATCAAATCTAGAGACAAAAGTACTGCTAACCTAAGCCGACATGAAAAATATAAATAAAATGTGAATTATGAATATTCCATCTCAAAGAAAAGACCTTGACGCTCCTCTTCCAGCTTTGCATACTCAACTAAGCAACAAAACCAAACAATAAAAAACTGCCAGCATGCCCACCCAAAATAAGCTGCAGAATACAAAAAACTACCAAATGGACTTCCTGGTAACGACTAATTTTATATATTTAAAATGCTAGCCTTATCAAAACAGCAATTAAACTTAAATAATTAAAGCCACAAATACCTAAAATTTCACCAGCCATGTAGTAAACACCAATACACACACCACTGCATAGCATACTTTATCCCTAAAAATTGAAGGAGCAGTTCGGGATGAACTTACCACTATCAACTGAAACCATCTATAACAAACAAGCTCGCAGCTGGAACCGCTCTGAGAAAATCCTACTCAGTGATTTCACCGCTCGCCCCAAAGTTTTGGAAGCAATCGGAGATATCTCCGGGAAAAACATATTGGATATGGGCTGTGGTGAAGGCTATGTATCCAGGATGCTACTTGATAAGGGAGCAGGTTCAATCTTTGGTGTTGACTCTTCCTCAGAGATGATTTCCCAGGCAAAGGAAACAGCTTCTGCTGGAAATTTGACGAAAACAGAATATGCAGTTGGAAATGCCGTTACATTTACAGAATTTCCTAGAGATAAGTTTGACCATGCTATTGCTGTATTTCTTTTCAACTATCTAACCATAGAAGAAATGACAAAGGTCATAAGTAAGATCAAGAGTCTATTAAATAAAGGGGGCACCTTTATTTTTACAGTGCCTCACCCTTGCCTTCCGTTCATGAGGGAAGAAGTTCCTCCATTCTACTTTCAACACGGCAACTTGACTTATTTAGATGGCATAGATCAAACATTTGAAGGGAAAATATGGCGCAGAGACGGCAAGCCAGTTTCAGTACGATGCGTGCATAAAAATTTTTCACACTATTTTGAAGCTCTGGCACAAGCTGGTTTTAAATCCCTGCCAACTGTTCAAGAACTCTCAGTGACTCAAGAGCACCTCGACCTAGATCCAGATTTTTTCTCACCACTAGCCGGCTATCCACTACACGTATTATTTAAGGTGCAAGTAAATGACTAACTTAGCCCCAAGTGAAGTAGTTCAAACTCAAGCCTGGACTGCTAATGATATGACCGCAACTTCCAACTGGAAATTTCTGTGGCCTTCAAACTGGAAATCTGAGGTCGAGGCTTTGGAGAGCTGGGCCAAACAACAAAACAACCCGATTGAAAATCTGACCCAAGAATCAGTTGCCACACCTGAGTTCGACCAGCTTGCCAACCAGATAAAACATGAAATAAAACATGGTAGTGGGGTGGCATGGATACAGGGCGAGGAATCATTAAGTAAGCCAACGCTTAACCTACTATTTCTAAAGCTTAGCCTGGCAATGGGCAATACTATAAATACTTATGGCCGGCTTTATGGGATTCTCGACACAGGAAAAGACTACACTAGCGAAGCTATTCCTGTATCTCAAACAAATGCACCCACTGGCGTCCATACTGATAGCTCACAACGTACCGTACAACCAAAGATACTTGGATTATGCTGCCTTACTCCAGCAGTTGAGGGTGGAAAATCAAAAATCGTGTCTGCGGCTCAAGTTCATGAAAACTTACGGAAAACTGCTCCACAAAAACTAGAGATCCTATACAACAATTATATTAGAGACTTAGTTACTCCAGGCAGTGACAAAAACATAAAAAGCATACTTGAGAACTGTTTTCCTATTTTCGAATATTCAAACGAAAAGCTCAGTATTCGTTATATGCGGTACTGGATTGAGAAAGGCCATCAGCGTGTGAACCAGCCTTTATCAAAAGAAGTACTTAAGGCTCTAGATATACTAGATAAGGAATTAAACAGTGCGGAGAATACATTAAGCTTCTACATGAACTCTGGAGATATGGTCTTCGTTGACAACACCAAAGTACTACATGATCGGGATGGATTTATTGATACTCCGGATCAGAAGCGGGTTTATACCAGGGTATGGATTGATTAGGCTCCATCTAATCAACCCATAAACCATATACTCTTTTACAGAACACCATCATTTTGTGAGCTAATAATTTTCGAAATGCTGATTAGCAGCCTAAGAAAAGCTGGAGAAGTACTTTAAACACTTCTCCAGCTTTAACGGGTGAAAGACTTCCCCGCAAAAACTTCTATTAACTTCCAATTAAACCTAACGATATCGGATACCTACTAAAGGCAGGCTAGTCTTTTTATTAACACCTCAAACACCGAACTTATGAAGTTGGATACTTTTTTGAGGGCAAAACGAGGCCAGCTTTTCAAAGCTTCATGCTTTAACTTACATGGTTTCACTTGCCTGATTTTGACCCATGTATGCAGCAAAAAGATAGGTTGCATGGCATGGGATTATAAGGTATTACAGGCGCTGTATTTGAACGTGCTGAATTTTACCTCCATATACAACCACATCTTCCAAACCGGAATACTCTACTTTCTCTCCAGCATGTGTTTCACCTGTAAAGTTAAAGTTGAAATGAACTATCCCGGGTTTGGTTTCTGTAACACTGCATACTTCCCACTCAAGCTTTGAAAACATACCATGATGAAGTTTCTGCATAGACATGATGTCATTCACACCTAAGAATAGATCTCCTTTTCCTGACCTGAATGTGGAGCTTTCACAAAATAGTTTTGTGATTTCATCAAAGTTACTTTCGTTTGAGAGTTTGAAATAATACTCTGCTATTTCCAAAGAACTCATCATCTTTTATTCCTCTCGATTACACATATCTGAGTTGTAGCATAGACCCACTCATAAGCGCAACGCTTTACTCAGGCCATCACCGGGATAAAGCTGCTTTGGTCTACAGCACAAAGCGAGCAGAACATAGGATTCAGCAATTTGTTATGCTTTACTCCAAATAATTGAAAAAAACCCACATGAATATAGGAGTATTGATTCCTAGTGATAAAACACCAAAATGTTGAAAACGTTTAAGCATGGGCAGGCCTTACACACAACACCTCAATCAGCCGACCGCATTAGTGGTCGACAGCTTTAAATTGTTATGACCTTTCGCACACAGAAAATATGCCCATGCAATTAGTATGATTTGCAGTGGCGCACGTAATAACAAATAAACAGACCCCCATTGATGCCCGCCAAGACCAATACCGTTTAATGCCGCATAAATATTTGCAGGAAAGAAAATAATGAAAACTACAATAGCAAGCCATGCAGCATGGAGCTGATATCTTGGCACAAAAAGAGCAATACCTATCAATAGCTCAATCAATCCAGTGAGATAGATTATCGCTAGGCGAAAAGGAACCCAAGACGGTAACATTTCCACCATGCCCTCCGTTTTAACAAAGTGCCCAACGCAGAAGAATATGAAGGTTATTCCCAATCCCCAATAGGCGTACTTTTTAACATTCAGAGGCATGCCGCTATACTTTGAACAAATAAAAGAGACACCTAAGGGACTAGACAACAGTAAAAGAATAATTATTGGAGTTACCATAGTTTCCTCATAACGCTAAGCTCACCCACGGAGACGCATTCACGCTGGAGCCGGTGACAGCGCCTTGTGTGGCTGTTCTTGCCCGATTCTGATATTGAAAGTACTTTTCGCTAACGGGTAAATTGGGAGCCATCTTCGGTGGCCACCGAAGACCTTGTTAGTCACAGTTCATTGCTAAACCGATTAGTTTATATAGACCATTAAAGAGTACGAACGTGACAGATATTCGCAAGGCACAACTCAGATAGTTATGTGTATCTCAAGCCCGAATAGCAAGGTAGAGATAGCTTATCGCATGGAACCTCAACTAATCAATATCGGAATTGATACCGGCAATAAATAACTCGATATTCATGTGAGATCTACAGGCCAATTCTTTAGTGTCACCAATATAAATTTCATTAAGTCATTAAGGATGCCTCTCAATCTCAAAGAATATTAGCAGAGTCTACAGAAAGGCTCGAATTAGAGTTTGTTTGTGCACGGAGAAAGCAGACTACCTCCTAAATACGAACATGAAAAATAACACCTACTGGGATGAAAGTATGGATTAAAAAATTGACGAGCAACCATAGTCACTTGCTATGAGAGCCTCTCACTGCGACGTAATCCCAATGACCGAACTGATTGAGAGTGACTGTTTACAGCTGAGGGATACTCCCTCTGAGCAGCAATACTGGATAGTTATCGCCATATCATAACCCGATGCGGGCATATGAAGTAAAACACTGGATTGCTCACTGCCGACTTTATAATCCATAGAAGAGCTTGAAATTTCCTTTTTATCAATCAATAGGAAGGTTTGAACCCGTCCCGCTAAGCAACTTTCGAGTTTGTTAGCAAACTCAAGCTGATATAGAAAAGTATCAACACTTCCAGAATCTATTTTTTCCAACTTAATAGACAGCAAGTCAGCATTTGCTTGTGTTACTTCAGTATTTTTAGGCGGGCCATAGCTTCGCCACAAAGCGCTAAAAATAAAAATTTTATAACATGCTTAAATATAGCTCGTTTAGCTCATAATGTCGGATTCAGGCGCGCCAGGAGCGAAGCGCCACTTGTGTATTAAGGGGAGCGCAGCAACCTTACACTCAAAAGTGCGTAGCTTTGGGTGTCGACTGGAACCCCTTGTTGTGTAGGAGGATTACCATATGATACTTGTAATTACTATTACTGCTACAATATACAAAACACTATTAATCGCAGTACGAATAGTTAACGGTGGGTCAGATTCTCTAGCGCTCAATTTCTTATATAGATAAATACTACTTAAGCTAATAAATACACATATCGTAGCAGTTACATAATCTTGAACGCTAGGCACTGTCTTGTCTGTAAGAAGATATGCAAAAAAAAGCAAAATACCTGATATAGGAAGCCCTATAGCTGTATATGCACTTAGCAGTACATTTTTTGTTTCACTGTTCATTCGTCACCTCGAACAAAACGCATAAATTAGGTACTTCTTAGGCGTCATCTGGGTTTACAGGTTGTATGAATTCAATTGATATTATTTTGCCTCTTAAACCTGCGCACCTTTGTGCGGATATTTTTCATTGGAGATGAAGTATTAAACTGGATCATCCTCCCAAGGGTGTAACTTTTATACCAACTGTGTCCATAAAGTTCATCATTACTCAACGAGTCTACAAGCTTCAGTATTTTTTGTATTGTAAACTGGAATTCTGTCAGCAACTGTTTATAAGACCAATCCTTATAGGATGCATGAAAGTGCTGCGCTAGCCTCCCAAGCTCATTCCACCTGTAACCTTTTTCTGGAAAATCTACTTCAAGATTATTTGCCCTAAGCTCATGCCACTTTAGGACAAGATTTCCCCAACCGATCAGGTATGAAATAGTATCAGAAACGCTTATTTCTGTATTTTTTATATTACCTTCGACACCAATCTCTCTCGAAAGCTCCTTGGGGACTCCCATATAATCAGCAAATAAATTTTCATAAGAATTTTCAATCGAGGAGATTAATTCTTCTTTATTTTTCGAAATTGAAGACATAGCTATCAATGGTTACTCGATTACAGAGTATTTACTAAACACTCGCATTTAGGGTGGGTAAAGTGTAGCGTAAGCCATTCGACCGCGATAGCGGCAAATAATATGTGCTTGTTCAGTGATTTAACACCCACCATCACCATTACCGTCGCCTCCATCTCCGCCACCAAAATTTCCTGAATATCCACTGCCAAGGTAAGCGCTAGAGCTAGAGCTAGAGCCCTGAGTAATTCCAAACTTTACAATAAACCACAGCGCACTGGAAATTAGGAAGCCAGTGAATACTAACGGGGCAAAAACTGAGTTAAGTAAATTTTCGGAAGTAAGATCGATCAAATACCAAGATCCGACTAGGCCGGAAAAATTAATTATGAATGATTTCATTTGCCCCCCCTTGTACCACTTAACACCTTACAGAGACCCATAGGGCCGTAGACACGGCTGCCTGTGATTGTTATTTCTGTATACACTCGCCGTCCAGATTGTAGCTTATTTTGCGCTTCACGCCATGAACTGGGGCAGTTACGCCTATTAATTCCTTAGGCACTAACTTGTATTTCATAAGAGCTTTTCTAGCTGCCTCATCAAATACACCTTCAGGGTAAGAATCTATGATTTTAACATTTTCAAAAAAACCACCAGGCATTACCGTCACTTCGAACTCTACCCAACCCTCTATGCAATTTTTAAGTGCCTCTAAAGGATAATTTGGCTTTACATAAATTATTGTTGCCGACGCAATTCCGGACATGAGAGAAATAGTGGGAGTGAATATTATTGGAATACTCTTCATGTTCTTATTCTCACAACGTTAAGATCAGCGGCGGCTTGCTAAGTGAACATTTAACATACATATTGGAGCGCAGCAACGGTATAAAAAACGCACAAAATAAAACGTCAGCTACATTGCCTTGTTAAGGCTTTTGCCTGCTAAACGTAAATTTATTGCCATTTTCTACCAGCCCTCTAAAGAAATCCTTATCAATCTCGGCAATATGAGCCTTTACCATATAAGAACCATCCAAGCGAAGAATGAAAGTGTTACCTATTAACTCCCAAGCTCCTTCAAAAGGTAAAACCAAACAGCCTAGTTTTGGATAGTTTGTACACTTAAAAGTGTTGTCATATCTAAACTCACACTCGTCCCAGCCTGACTCACCATCAAATATACCCCCACTCCTATCCTACCCGGTGCCTACTAGATCCTGAGCTAAGCAAGTATTGCTACTTAGTAATAATAGAGTGACAAGCTTATTCATGAAGAACCTTAACGCCTTTAGTATGTGCGGCCGCGTAGCAAACGTCACATGCTTAATTTTATTATGTGCATTCACCTACTGCCTTAATTGAAAAATGTACTGTACCTGCATGACTTGTCTTTTTATATAGGCACAGCTCTGAGCCTATTTTTACTTGGCCAGGAGAACTTACCCCCACATGAGCCAAGTTGCCGTTAGATAATTTGACCAAGAGCTTAGGCTCATTTCCAGTTTGGCTGCCATCATAAACCTGAGCATGCGCGACACCTGAAACAAGCTCAGTGCTTTTAGGAAAACCGACATATAGGAAGAGCACTCCAATTGCTAGCGTAACCAAGATTGCGAACAGAATGCCTTTGTGTTCGCAATACCAGAGTTCAACTGTCGCAAATATGGCTCGTTTATCTCTCATAGTCTAGACAATGCTGCCATTGCTTGTTAGCTTTTTTATTGAAAGTCCCCACGAGCTTTTAAAATACCATTTTTCTTCAAAAGAAACAGCTTATCGATATAGTTGCCGTAAACTACTACAGCAGAACTTCCCTCTATTTTGTAGTAAGGCTCAGGGAACTCGATCTTCACTGGCTTGATCTTCGTGTTCTTATTATATGAGTGGGCATAGTCATAAGCGGCATATGGAAGCCACGCAGAGGCTGGAACGAACATCACCTACTCGTTAGCCTTTGCCACCAAGCTCGAACTTCTGATGCAACTCATAGATTTGCTCCGTAAGGATATTATTACAATTCTGAACCGAAATCCGAGCGCCTGACTTATCTCCAATAACCACATATCTTACCCCGACTTGAAAGTCGTATTTGCACGTACAGGCTGTATCAAGCTTTAGATAGATTTTTTCAATTCTATTTCCATTAAGATCTTCGACCTTATCAAATAGAACTTCAATAGACTCTATTCTTTCTTCATGCCCCTTTTCTTGCGATACGATAGCCTTTCGATATTGAACCTCTCCACGAAAGGTAAAATTCGACTCTTCTATTCTTTCAGATAATGTTTTCTTCGTATATTCAATCCAGCAGCTTGCCAGCCCACTTGGTGAGCATATCAATAGAGCTAAGACTACTAAGAATTTATTCATGGCTTAGAGGCTAACTTTGGGCGCTTTATATGCAAAAATGGGAGCGTAGCGACCGCGCATAAAGTGCACAAAGTTAGACGTCGGCCTGCAGCGCACTGTTAAATTTATTCTCCGCCTGCGCCTGAATCGGAGGCATCTGCACCGGCGGCCAGTATGCGCCCAGGAACCTTACCTACCAGCCACAAAGTACTACAACAATAACAATACTGGTAAATCGGATCTCCAGGGACTTTTCCATGTGGCTCTATCTTCCCTATACGCAATCGGCAATTTGGACACTTAAATACTTTAAATCTGAAATTGTTGATTGCGACCAGTATTGAGAAGAAAGATATTAACAGAAGTACCACCCCTCCAATAAATTTTCCTGCTTCTTGTGGGCCTACATGTGTATAAAGTTGACCCAACAAGAAAAAATGCAAAGCGCCAACAATTGCTATCGCCAGGAATATGGACCCATTACTTTTATTTGCCGTTTTTATTCGTGGTTCGTTCATGGTGAAATTTAACGCTTTGCTAAGGGACAGGCAAACCAAAGATTTGGCTGTCCCGCGTGAGCCGCGCCTTTTGCGGCTGGAGTGCACTTCAGCAACTTGTTAATTGTTGCTCTCAAGCCAATAAACTCCGTCATGTTGCCCAACTAAAATTTTATTGATTAATGGAATAAATATTTCAATATTACCACCAGGTTGATGCTCCTCTTCAATAGCCCCAGCGATAAACTCTTTCAGCTCTCTTCTATCCATTGAGGCTGATTTTCTAATTTCACCTTTATTATGTGGACGCACTCTATCAAAGCTAACAACATCACTACTCAAGGAATCTATTAGTTCGAAAATATCATCCTTATTCAAGTATTCCATATGAATTGAAACTTAACGTTCGCATTTGCGACGGCTGGAGCATAGCGTAAGCCGTCCGGCCACGATATTAGCGAACAACATGCGCTTGTTAAGTGATCTAACACCCACCATCACTACCCCCTCCATCTCCACCACCAAAACCACCAGAATCACCACTGTCAAAGTAACCACCAGTGCTAGAACCCTGAGTTATCCCGAACTCCACAATAAACCACAGCACACTGGAAATTAGAAAGGCTGTAAATAATAATGGAGCAAATACTGAATTAAGCGAGTTTTCGGAAGTAAGATCAATCATATACCAAGATCCAACTAAGCCGACAAGATTAATGATGAACGATTTCATTGGCCACCCTTGTATCACTGGTCTTGCCCACAAAAAGTAGACACTCTAACTATGCATATTTTCGTTCATACTCTGCTGGACTTACATAGCCCAATGCAGAGTGCCTACGAACCCTATTGTAGAAAATCTCAATGTATTCAAACACCTCAGATTTTGCTTGCTCTTCGCTTTCGAATGTTCCGGCATAGACCAGCTCGACTTTTAGCCTGCTAAAGAATGATTCCATTGCCGCATTATCCCAACAGTTAGCCTGGCGACTCATACTCGGCTTGCACTTGCTTTCGGACAAGAGATCCTGGTATTTCTGCGATCGATATTGCACACCCCTGTCAGAGTGAACTAGCAGTCCAGGCTTTATTGGTCGTCGCTCTAGGGCCATTTTCAATGCTCGACGTGTCAATTCATCGGTCATCTGCGAGTCGAATGCCCAACCTACAATACGTCGAGAGTACAGATCCATAACTACCGCGAGGTATAGCCACCTATCCAGAACCCAGATATACGTAATGTCACTGGTCCAGCGGCAATTTGGTCGATCCACATCAAAGCAACGCTTAAGTAAGTTGGCGGAGACGTTAATGCTCCCCTCTACGGGCTGACTATATCGAAAGCCTTTGCCGTTTCTTGCTTTAATATGTTCCTGTTGCATAAGCTTAGCGACGTAGTTCCGCGAGCATGGCTCACCTAACTCTTGAAGCTCGCAAGCAATTCTAGGCGCGCCATAACGACCTTTAAACTCAACAAACGTCTCTCGGATTTTCTCGATTGTTCGTATCTCTCTAATCGTGCGAGCAGATGGCAATCGCCCCCGCCATCGATAATAACCCGATCTTGAGACTTCTAAACACCGACACATCAAGCTAACCGGAAATGACCCTACATGCTCTTGTATCAATGCGTACTTTACTCTTGGTGGTTCGCAAAGTACGCAGCTGCCTTTTTTAGAAACTCAACCTCCTGACGAGCTTCATGCAGCTCCTTCTTGAGTTTGCGAACTTCAGCGCTTTCCTGTTTGGAATAGTCGACACCGTCTAAACTATTGAACTGCTTATCAGACAGTCGATTAAATTGACGACGCCAGTTGTAGATCTGCTGTGCGCTGACGCCTAGCTCTCGCGCCACAGAAGCCGTTGTTGCTCCAGGCTTTTCCGCTCTCTTAACTGCTTCTCTGCGGAACTCCTCCGTATACGCCTGAGTTCTTTTCTTACCCATGATACACCTCCGTGTTAGGCCTAAACCTAACTATACAGGGTGTCTACTAAACGTGGGTAAGTCTTGTGCTTAACGCTTCAATCAGCCGACGCGTTAGCGGTCGGCTGCATTGACTTGTTAAAAATTACTTGCTACATGTTCCGGTTCTCAGGCTATTTTCTGTGTCCGGATAGGTGACACTACCTCTAATCATTTTCATTTTGGCTTTATCAATTACTAGTGCGAATAGCCCAATATCGTGTTGCTTAGGGGATTCGGTCCCTTCGGTAGAGAAAGATCTGGTAAGAACCAGCCCAATATCATTGTTCTCTAAAACCCTATAGTTTGATGAATACTTACCACCTACTTTAGCTCTATCTCCGTTGATTGAAATTTTCAGAATTACAGGATCTCCGTTCGTATAGTTCGGATAGCTGCAAATATACTCTTCTGCTGACACAACAGAAGATAGAAGAAGTAGAGTAAATACAATATTTTTCATGGCTCGATTATTTTTAACGCCTAAAGCACTTGCGTCAAAACTAAAGCGAAGCGGCAGTTTTGACGTCGGGTGCCTTTACTTGTTACATGCTGGTGAGCTGTGGATCATGCCAAACATCCACATACTCTCCAGCTATTAAAAATCTATAACCCGGCGGCAATGCAAGATATTGCTCCACTTCAGGTAAATATTCTGAGATATGTCTAACGTGCAATGGCTTGAAAAAATCTGCATCTTGAGACATTTCTTCGCCGCACCAAATATACCAACCACATGTTCCGTTTTCTGGATTATGTCGCAAGCCATTGATTGGGACCTTGCCAATGGTTTCGATAGCAATACCTAGCTTCTCTTTACCCATGCAAGGAAAAGGTAGAGTATTGAATCTTTTACATACATCCTCTTGACTAGACACAATTTTTCCTAAGGCATGTAACGCTTTGCTAAACGGAAGCCGAAACGGAGTGTAGGCTGTCCGGTGAAGGGCGCAATTTTTGCGACCGAAACGTATTTCAGCAACTTGTTATAGCCCATTGGTTCGCTTAGCTCTCCAATACTTAAAAATTTCATACACTAGGATAGCTACGAAACCTACTAAGAGGGTTTGCCCTGCCTGTAAGAGTTCAGGTCTACCGCAAGCACCTCCAGGACCTGCGATACCTTCCATAAAAAGAAAGTACATACACGCAGGAATGTAGCCTACAACTAGCGCGCTAATTATTGGTGCCCATAGACGCTTCTTGCTTGTTAAGTAGCGTATGAAAAGCGCAAGAACTAGAATCGTTGCAGAAATCCCTAAGAGAAGGAAAAATTCTGACACGTGCTGTTCGGCCAATCCTTCAGGTTGAATAAAACACGCATAGGAATTAGCTGGAAAGGCAATGATAAAAAATAGATGGACTGCTCTCAAATTTATCTCTTATGTCTGATTTGGTTATAACGCCCCGCAGCACAGGCCGGAGGTGCGAAGCACCGGAGGTCCAGCACACGAAGTGTGCGATTGTGCCTGCGTTTGTTAAGTGACTCACATACAGTTACTAAATACGCCACCATACCTCATCACCAGATATACATAGCATTACGTCTTTAAATACACGTTTATCCGACATACGCACCAATTGCAGTTTTAAATTATCAATTGCAACAAAGGTATCTTCTGATTCTTCAGAATCGAATTCTTCGGTTTCTATAAATTTCTGAGCTTTTTCAAAGAGATTACGGTATTCATCAAAAGGCGGAGTTGGAACCAACACACCTATGAACCAAGGCTGATCAAGGTCTATTTGTGTTAAGTCGGCCAACTTTTGGTCTTCTTTGTATAGTTCCCAGATATTCATTTTTCACTTAACGCCCGCAACACCGGGCCGTTTGGAGCGCAGCGGAAAACGGGACCGCGTGCTTGCGTTTGTTATACGAAAACTGGTTGCTGGTTTGCATATCCCCATACCCTGTAACACCCATTTTCTATGGAGTATGGGATATTGTAATTTTTCAGAACAGTTGCTATAAAGCCACTGAAGTCAGTAATTCTATCACTCAAAAGATTGCCCCTTCGCTCTCTTTTGAATGGGTCAATATCCATCCACTCGATACAGTTAGATTGACCATAGCGAACCCATTCCCAATCAAGCAGCGAAAACCCAGGCATTGCCTCTAAGTCTCGTAGATATTTAAGCCTTACTTGAGGCTCGAAATCACTGTTACTTGTAATGGCATTAGCGAGTTCTCGCCACTTTGTTTTGTTCATATACGAAACAAGGCGCCGCTCTTCAATAAATTTTAGTGTTTCTTCGTTCATTGCCTACGTATAACGAGGGTGTAGAAAAACTCAGCCCTCTTTTTGTATTGTGCTTCTACGTGAAAAATAGCCTACTCATCAGTGAAAGCTAGATCAGAATTCACGTAGAATCACCATTTATGGTTAATATCTGATCACATCTAAGAAAGCAAAGACATAAATTAGTTTTTCTACAGCCTGAACGACTACAACAGGGGCGGCCGGAGCGTAGCGTAGGCTGTCCCGCGAAGGGCCAAAAGGCCCGCAGCAACCTGCTTGTACTTGTTATGAGTATTTGTGTTCATAGCCACGAATTGTGCCTCGCTCTTTAAGGTCTTGGAGAAAACCTTCGCTCAAGCCTTTATATGCAACAGTGCACTCTTTATCGAAATTATCATAACCACCAAATACTAGCTCTCCCTCTATAGCTATCTGCACATGAATGATGCCTTCTCTAACCAGATGATCCTTTTCTGCTAGCTCTTTCCACATGCCTTTGGAACTTTCTTCATCTAAGGGGAGAATCACGAAATCTTGTTTTGGGGATATAGTTTGTCGTTTAAGCACTGGCGTTTCTTCATAGGAAGCATTCGGCCATTTATAAAATGACAAATGCTCCAATGAGCCCTCAAATGAAATAAGGGAGGCTCCTGCGCATTGTTCCATAACTGCATGGAGCAGGCCCGGTTTATCCCTAGGATCAATCCACGTTACTCTTTTCATATCCCTGATACTTATAACAGTTAATTCAAAAGCAGCTTCTATATATCACCCTTCTATATAATTCTACCGCCTTCAATCAAAGCCCGCTTAAAAACCCAATAAAATCAAAAAAATACATTGAGTGGCACGAAACGAAACAAGTAGATATAAAGCAGCGTCTTTATAATTCCGAGCTCTCCCTGCTTTATATCATTTTTCACATCCTTTAAAAATCAACAAGTTATAGAATTTTCCCCAGAAATAGGAGCAGCGTCTTTTGAATTCTGATATACGAAGCAGGACTTAGTTATCAGTACTGTATTTCATCAGCCTACTATGCACATATGTCCCAGCTGGAGGGATGCGCTACCGCGTAAAGAATTGGCTTGTTTAGTACTCGACCTTACTGAGTCAGGAATCTTTTTTGTTGAGATCAGCAGCAGATTCATTAGAGGAAAGAAAAGTGACGGTCCTTACCTCAAAGAGGAAAACGTCCCGCTTCCCTACAAGGCTCTCATAAAATCACAGGGTCGCTGCAGGCCATCCCACTTGCAGTTGATAAGCCATCCATAGTGGTTTGCCCCCCACTCTGCTATTCTGCGCCCCCTATAAAGAAGCCCTTCGAACTTTGGCCTGGACCTTTCTGTTCAGATCTTTCCCGATTGTATGCTTCAGGAACATCAGGTTTGGGCTTGCCGTTCATTATTTGATCGAACGCTTCAGCTTATTAAGCCCCCGAGGAAACCTGCCCCCTACCCCAATCTGAGCCGGCCGCCACTCCTGCGGGGCTCTTGGGGTTTGCGAACACTTTTGTAACTTACTGATTTTCTTAGAGAAAAATGCCAAAAACCGCAAACAAGACCAAGGCCGCGAAACCCGAACACACCCCCATGATGCAACAATACATGCGCATCAAGGCCCAGCATCCCCAAGAGCTGGTGTTCTACCGCATGGGGGACTTTTACGAGCTGTTCTTTGATGATGCCAAGAAGGCGGCTGAGCTGTTGGATGTCACCCTTACTGCCCGTGGCAAGTCCGGGGGGGAACCTATCCCCATGGCCGGTATTCCCTACCATGCAGCTGAGGGCTACTTGGCGCGGCTAATTAAAGCTGGTGTTTCCGTTGCCATCTGTGAACAAATCGGTGATCCCGCCACCAGCAAGGGGCCGGTTGAGCGCCAGGTCGTACGTATTGTTACTCCGGGCACAGTCACAGACGAGGCACTTCTCAACGATCGCCGCGATAACCTTCTGGCTGCTATTTCACACTTGGGCGATGTATTTGGCCTGGCACTGCTGGACCTGGCAACCGGTCGTTTTGTGGTTCAGGAAACAGATACTCTGGAAGCTCTGGCCGAGCAGGTGCAGCGCCACAATCCCGCTGAACTGCTTGCGCCGGAAGACCTTAGCCTGCCGGTTGAAATCGAGCGCCGCGCGGGCGTGCGCCGCCGTGCACCTTGGGAGTTCGAGCTGGAGAGCGCTTTGCGTCTGCTCAACCAACAATTCGGCACCATGAACCTCGAAGCCTTTGGGTGCAGCCATATGCACGGTGCTGTGATCGCTGCCGGCTGTTTGCTGCAATACGCACGGGACACCCAGCGTACTGAGCTGCCCCATATTCGCGGCCTGCTGACGGAAAGTGGTGAAGAGACAGTCGCCTTGGATGGTGCCAGCCGCCGCAATCTGGAGATTGATCTGAACCTGAACGGTGGCGATGACAATACCCTATTGTCGGTCTTCGATAGCTGTAAAACCGCTATGGGTAGCCGCTTGCTGCGCCGCTGGTTTAACAACCCCTTGCGCCAGCTGACTACCTTGCGCAACCGCCAGGATGCCATCGCAGCATTAATTGCCGATTATGGCTTTGAGCCTCTGCGTGATGCCCTCAAACCTGTGGGCGATATGGAGCGAATCCTGGGCCGTTTGGCGCTGCGCTCTGCACGTCCTCGGGATTTGGCTCGCCTGGGCCAGTCCCTAGCTCAATTCCCGGAAATCCAGCAACAGTTAGCGGAATCTGACGCAACGTTATTGAATGAATTGTGCAGCCAGATCGGCGAGTGGCCAGAAACCGTAGAGCTACTGCAAGATGCCATTATTGAAAACCCTCCGGTAGTAATTCGCGACGGTGGCGTTATTGCTACCGGCTACGACGAAGAACTGGACGAGCTGCGCGCTATCAGTGAAAACGCCGGCGATTACCTGGTGCAACTGGAGCAGCGGGAAAAAGAGCGCACCGGTATTCCCACCCTTAAGGTGGGTTACAACCGGGTGCACGGCTACTTTATTGAAATCAGTCGCGGGCAAAGCGATAAGGCGCCAGCTGAATATATTCGCCGCCAGACCCTGAAAAATGCAGAGCGCTTTATCACGCCCGAGCTAAAGGAGTTTGAAGACAAGGCGCTCTCCGCCAAGAGCCGCGCGCTAGCTCGTGAAAAGGCATTGTACGAAGAGCTGATCAATCAGCTGAATGAGTCCCTGGCAGAGCTCCAAGCCGCTGCTGCGGGTATCTCCGAATTAGACGTGCTGGCATGCTTGGCCGAGCGCGCTGACGATTTGCGCCTGTGCCGTCCCGAACTGAGCACTGAGCCTGGTCTGCATATTACCGGCGGGCGCCACCCGGTGGTGGAGCAGGTATTGGACGAGCCCTTTGTGGCCAACGATATTGATTTGCACAATGACCGCCGCATGCTGGTAATTACCGGCCCGAACATGGGCGGTAAATCTACCTATATGCGCCAGACAGCATTGATTGCCCTGTTGGCCCACTGCGGCAGTTACGTGCCCGCCGACAGTGCCCAGATCGGCCTGCTCGATCGTATCTTCACTCGCATCGGCAGTGCCGATGACCTGGCCGGTGGCCGCTCCACCTTTATGGTGGAAATGACCGAGACCGCCAATATCCTGCGCAATGCCACCGAGCACAGCTTGGTACTGATGGATGAGATTGGCCGTGGTACCAGCACTTACGACGGCCTGTCCTTGGCCTGGGCCTGTGCCCACTACCTGGCAGGGGAAGTGCGCGCCTTTACATTGTTCGCCACCCATTACTTTGAACTGACTGACCTGCCCAGCCAATGCTCTGAGGCCGCCAACATCCACTTGGATGCCACCGAGCACGGCGAGGGAATTGTCTTCCTGCACCGCATCCAGGAAGGGCCCGCCTCCAAGAGCTACGGATTGCAGGTAGCCAAACTGGCCGGCATCCCCAGTGATGTATTGACCGAGGCCCGCGCGCGCTTGGCAGCATTGGAAGCCGGCGCCCAGTCGGTAGATGTGCCAGCTCCTATTGCTACGCCTGCACCGGCCCCCAAACAGGAGCCGGAAGAAGCCGCTGTGCCAATGGCCGCGGGCCCTGGTTCCCCCCAGCAGGTAGATCTGTTTGGCAGCCCAAGCCACCCGGCCGTGGATGCCCTTGAGGAGCTTGATCCGGACGATTTGACGCCACGCCAGGCACTGGAAGCGCTCTATTCTTTACGCAAGTTACTGAAGTAAAAGACCGGGCGACCCTGGTCGCCCAATTCATCCTGTTATAAACAGTGAACTAAATCGACTGAAAAGCCACTACAATTCGCGCCAGTAATTGATAAAATCCGCTGCACGAAGAATTCAGTGGCACTATCGAGGGACAAACATGACATTCGTAATTGGGGAAAACTGCATTAAGTGTAAATACACCGACTGTGTAGAGGTTTGCCCGGTAGACTGTTTTTACGAAGGCCCCAACTTCCTGGTAATTCACCCAGACGAGTGTATCGACTGCGCCCTGTGTGAGCCGGAGTGCCCCGCCAACGCGATTTTCTCTGAGGATGAGGTTCCGGACGATCAGCAGGAATTTATCGAGTTGAACGCAGAACTCGCCGAGGTATGGCCCAATATTACTGAGAAGAAAGATCCATTACCGGATGCCGAGGAGTGGGACGGCAAGAAGGGCAAGCTGGACCAGCTGGAGCGCTAAACAAGTTCAAAGAAAAAAAGCCGTCATTGACGGCTTTTTTTCTATCTGTGGAAACCCTAAAAAATGAAAATAATAATTAATGCTATTTGCATTTGGCTTTTTGTATTTTCAATCTGTGCCCAGGCAATTACCGGCAAGGATAAATGGGTAGCGCTTATTTTTGATGAGGGGCCCTCCCCCGACAAAACCGAGCCACTGTTAAAGCGGCTCGAGTCTTTGGAAGTGACCGCCACTTTTTTCCCTACAGGGCAGGAAATGGAAAGGTACCCGGAGCAGACCCAGGCAATCATTCAGGCTGGACATCAGTTAGGCAACCATGGTTACTCACACACAAACCTTTCCCAGATGCCTTTGAGTAGCGCCAAGGAAGAGATTAAAAAAACCTGTCGGCTACTACAAAGTAATGGCTATACCAGCAAGCCCATGTTTCTCCCTCCTCACGGAAAGATGTCTGACGAGCTGGGCACGCTTTTAAGTGATCACCAGTTCAAGATTGCTCACTGGGATATCGATCCTACTGAGCAACTGGAAGCAGGCGGCGCTCAAGTCGCAGCTGACTATATATCCCAGAGGGCAAAAGACGGAAGTGTAGTTCTGCTGCATCCCATGTATGGTCAGCACCATCAGGTAATGGAGGCCCTGCCCCTCATTACTGCGCAACTCAGGCAAAAGGGCTTCCAGTTTGCCACACTGGAGCAACTAACCCTGATGAAAGCAGGCGACCATTTGGAACCTGTGGAGCGGGACTCTATCAATTAGCGGAACGGGAGCCCAAGGCTCCCTCCACCCTATTGGGAGCCTCTTATGTTGCGCTGGGCTGTCACCTTCCTGGTTATTGCGCTGATCGCCGCCTTCTTTGGCTTTAGTGGCATCGCTTCGACCGCAACTGAAATAGCCAAGATTCTCTTCTTTATTTTCCTTGTGATGTTTGTGCTGGCACTGATTTTCGGCAGACCCAAGTAGAACAGCCGCCCAAGGGCGCCTGTTATTACTTCTTGTGAGGCACTCGGGTCGGCGCCAGGCTGAGTACTTCAGCAATGTGATTGGCCCCCAGTACCATCTCCATTACGCCCAACGCCTCAAGAATCTCATCATCACCGGCACCGAGCTTTCGCGCAGCGGCGATCAGGTGCTCGCGATGGTCATCAGGGGCGCTGTTGGCATTGCGCGCCAAGTCAAACAGGGCGTGCTCTTTTTCAGAAAAGTGCACATGCTTGGGGTCAGTGCGAATCCGCATCACTTCATCCGTTTCCACCCCAAGCATTTGCAGAGACATACTGTGATGGTAAATGCCATAGTCACAGTGGTTATCGGCTGAGACTGCCAGGCCAATGGCTTCTTTCAGCTGCGCCGACAAACAGCCGTGAATCATCACCGTCTTAAACTTGTACCAGTTTGCCTCAAGCAATCCCGGGTGTTGGGCGTAGACACGGAACAGACTGGGGATTCCCCCCAGCTCGTCATCAATCTCAGCAAAAACCCTGGCTACATCATCGGAAGTTGGGTGCTCGACCAACGGAATACTGCTCATTATTCACCTACCTGTCATCGCCGGGTGTCCAAGTGGCATAAATTACTTTCTGGCACGACATAACACTGTATATAATCACAGCATGAGAAAGATTATCCACTGTGATTGTGACTGCTTCTACGCTTCGGTCGAAATGCGTGACGATCCCAATCTTCGTGGACGCCCTTTGGCCGTTGGAGGCAGTAGCGACCGCCGCGGAGTGATCTCTACCTGCAACTATGAAGCCCGCAGCTATGGGGTTCGCTCCGCAATGCCTACCGCCCAGGCCAAGAAACTGTGCCCTGATTTGATTGTAGTACCCGGCAACATGGCTAAGTACCGGGAGGTCAGCGGGCAGATACGGGAGATATTTCTCGACTACTGCGATGATATTGAGCCCCTATCCCTGGACGAAGCCTTCCTGGATGTCACCGACAGTGGCCGCTGCCACGGCAGCGCTACCCTAATCGCTGAAGAAATCCGGCAACGGGTGCGCGATACCCTGGGTATCACAATTTCTGCGGGGGTGGCCCCGAATAAATTCCTGGCCAAAATTGCCAGTGATTGGCAGAAGCCTGACGGATTGACAGTCATTACGCCGAGCGAGGTCGATCAATTTGTTTTGCGCCTACCTATCAACAAAATTCACGGCGTGGGACGGGTAACCGCAGAGAAAATGCATCGACAAGGCATTCGCACTTGCGCGGATTTACGCAATTTTTCACAAGTTGAACTGAGTAAGAAGTTTGGCAAATTTGGCCGCCGCCTTTACGACCTTTGCCGTGGTGTTGACGATCGCCCGGTAAGCGGCGATGGCTCCCGCAAGAGTGTTAGTGTCGAGCGCACCTTTCGCGAAGACTTATCCAGTTTTGACGAATGGCTGGAACAGCTGACAGAGCTGTATATGCGCCTGCTGGAGCGGCTGGAAAAACTCGGCGATCGTTACGAAGTAAATGGTGCCACCGTTAAAGTAAAGTACGCAGATTTTACTACCAGCACCCACGAGCGCAGCAGCCGTGCCGGGCGCATTTCTGAATTCCGCCAGCTACTGAAGGAGTGTCGGGAAAAACGCCCTGCTCCTATCCGCCTTCTTGGGGTAGGCCTGCGACTCACAGACCTCCGGGCGGGGCAAGGCCCTGTTCAATTGCCACTACCCTTGCCAGAGCAAGCCTCTTTTTGACGTTTGATTGCCTAATTAGGCGCATCATCACTTATCGATAAATCTGGCGTTGGCCCTTACCCGAGCAACCACCTCTCAAACCAGGGGCAACTATACTTCGCAAGCCCGAAGATTCGTATCTGTCGTACCGTGACATCGGCTGAAATTATAAGTACTGGCCAGAGAATAATTGCGACGCAGAACCATACTACAATCTTCTTTATTGACGCCGCATAAACCAATACTCGGCCAGTGGTTCGAGGCGGGATAATTTGCGTACGGAGGCTCAAGACATTGTCTCTCAAAGAGTTACGCCAGCTATCTGACGAGGCGCTATTCCAATACTACAAGGAGTCGCGCAAACCTGCTGTGTTCCGTCAACTCTACGGCCGTCATAAAGACTCCCTGTATCGCTACTGTATGCAAATGGCGCCGTCTTCATCCACTTTACTCTTGCAAAAACTCTGGCGTGGTCTTTTGGAAAATCCGCCAGAATTGCACGGGCGCCTGCTTAAAAGTTGGCTTTACATCCAAGTCAATAAATTGCTCAAGCTTGAGGAATTTTCCAGTTCGAAGAAATCCGCGCAAGAGTCTCCACAGCAGAATAGAATTCTCGCAGCGATTCAAAATTTACCTTCTCAATTGCGCAATGTTTTATTACTGCATATGGAATGCAAGCTGCCACTGGCAACCGTGGCTGACATCGAGCAGCTCTCTCTCAATAAATGCCGCACCCTATATCATCGCGCCCGAACCGCACTGGACGAAGCGATATACGGTTCGGAGAGAAGACCTTGGCAAGTAGAAGTTATCGAAGAGTAATCGAGTTAATGCTATGAGCAATTGGGAAAATCAATATTTTAAAGAAGCCGAGACGTTGACTTCCCCGCAGCAGCTGGATGACGATCTATATAAAACAGCCCAAACCTATAAGCCGAAAGTAAACGTCAATCATCTACTCTCTCGTGCAACAGTAAGTTGTAGCTTAGTAACCGCCTTGCTATTGCTTCTTCATCCAGCCCAACACCTGGGTGCCTTCACTCACAAGGCAAATTCCACCGAGCAGCATTTGTACGAGCCGGCGTTAAGGGATTGGAAAGAAACTGTGATGGCAGTTACCCCAGCGCCAGACCCCTGGCTCGCACTACGCAATCAGGTAAATAGTGGCGAGTATGTTGCCTTGTGCCACTATTGGCGGGCAGAACAGCAGGATGCAAGTGAAGAATCCCTACCCGATGAATTACGTAAAAGTGCTAAGCGTCACTGCCGAATTTTATCGAGCACGGCTTCAAGGAGCTAGAAACAACTGATATCAAGTTCAAGCGGCCAATTCAAATTCTCACTCCCTATACAGTCCCAACTTAGCCACTACACTGTGGTGGGCATCTACGGTGCCGGTGGTCCTTCTGCCGGAGAAAATCCAGTACTAAAGTCAGTAATCAACCAACTTCATGGGCGGATATTCTCCCACACACGAAAGCTCACTATTTACCGTTACCTTAAAAATGGTGTTTCACACAAAAAAGCAGCGATATTGTTTGGCTACAGCAGAGGGGGAAATGCTGCGATAAAAATCGCCAATGCACTTGGTCGGCAAGGCATCTCTATACAATGCCTGGTGATATTTGATGCCCACAGCATCAATGACAAAAGAAAATTCAAACTCAAATATGACAATATCAAAAGGGCTTACAACTTCTTTCAAAGAAACCCCAGAACCGCCGGAAAATATGGCTGGTGGGGTATAAACCCCTACTGGGGATGCACCCTATTCTCACCATTTATCGAAGTCCAACAATTTGACTTTACTGGCGAGTACTACAAAAAAGGTATTCCCGCTTCTCACTTGAATATTGTTCGCATGGGTCTCAACACCCTTAAACAACAAGAAACATTTTTGTAAACTCGCCTTAAACAACTCTCAAACAGATCGAATCCACCACTTTCCTCTGCGACTTAGAAACATGGTGGTCCGGCCTGATACTGATCCCACTAGGTAATCTGTAGGAAAATCCACTCTGCAACTAAAGCTGGCTTCGCCTCGCCCTCTATTTCCATTGTTACCATCAGCTTAATTTGATAGTGGGACTCTTTTTTCTCCATAATATCCAGTATTTTCCCAAATACGCGCACCCGGCTACCGGTCTTTACCGGGTTGATAAAGCGGACTTTATCCAAACCATAATTCACCCCCATATAAGCACCTGTAACCGTTATCTGTAGAGCCCCTACAAAATAAGGCAGCAGTGACAGTGATAGAAAACCATGGGCAACCGTTCCCCCAAAAGGCGTTTTCGCCGCGGCCTCTGGGTCTACATGGATGAACTGTCGATCCAAGGTGCACTCAGCAAAGCTATCAACTCTCTGCTGGTCAACTTCAAACCAGTCTGTGGGCTCTGTTTCAAAACCAATGTAATAGCCGAGGCTATCAGGTGAGATTTCTACAGGCATCGAAGGCTCCTTTTCGATTCTCTATTCGCTTTCTCAGCGACTCCCAACCTCAATAGGCCGAGAGGCCGCCATCTACCGCTAATGCCTGCCCGGTAATGTAAGTCATTTTTGGGGAAACCAGCATCAACATGGCCGCTACGACTTCTTCCGGCTTGCCCAGGCGTTTCATCGGGCATCCCTCAGCGAGAAACGCTTGAACTTGTTCAGGGCTGGCATCTTCAGTTGCAATATCGGTAACCATCGGGGTCAGACAATAGAAGGGGCAAATCGCGTTTACACGGATACCGTACTTGGCGTTTTCCATCGCTGCCGTTTTGGTCAGGCCGATCACACCATGTTTTGCCGCTGCGTAAGAGGCTATCTTGGGAGCACCGCCCAGCCCCGCCATAGAGGAAACATTCAGTACAGCTCCGCCGGTCATCTTCAATAGGGGCAACTGGTGTTTAAGCCCCAGGAAAACACCCTTAAGGTTAACGTTGTACTGAAGATCCATCATGGCCTCATCGGTCTGCTTAAGAGACATCATCGGAGGCGCGATTCCAGCATTGTTAACAGCGATATCCAGCTGTCCAAACTCTGACTGAGCCAATTGCGCCAGAGCAGCGCAATCAGACTCTTGGGAAACATCACAGCGCTGGGCGCGCACAGCAATATTTTGGCTTCCCAGTTTGTCCGCCAACTGCATCAAAGCCTCTTCATTGATATCTCCCAATACCAAACGAGCGCCCCGAGAACCAAGCTCCTCGGCCAGTAATTTTCCAAATCCACTGGCAGCACCGGTAATCAGTGCGACTTTATCGCTAAAATCGAGAATTGGATCATGCATGGTTAAATCCCCCCACACGAAGTCAAACCACCATCTACAACGACACACTCGCCGGTCGTATAACTGGAAGCATCGGAGACCAAATACAAAACGGTACCCGCCATCTCTTCCGGCTCCGCATGACGGTGCATGGGAATATGGCCAACCGCAGTTTTATAAATATCCTCGTGGGAAAACAATGCCCCGGCGAATTTGGTTTTTGTAAGCCCTGGTAGTAAAGCATTCACCCGGATATTAAATTGCGCACACTCCTTGGCAAACGCTTTGGTCATATTGACTACCGCCGCCTTGGTAATAGAATAAATACCCTGCCCTACACCCGGTTGCAAGGCATTCACTGACGCGGTATTTACAATAACGCCACCCCCCTGCTCTCGCATCAACTTGCCAGCTTCTACCGACATAAAGAAATAACCGCGTATATTGACCTCTACCGTCTTTTCGAAGGCCGCTAGATCAGTATCAAGAATATGGCCAAAATAGGGATTAGTCGCCGCATTGTTGACCAAAATATCCAAGCGACCAAATCGCTCGCGAATATCGCCAATAACCTGCTGGATATTATCCATGTTGCCAATATGGCAGGGGATCGCATCGGCACAGCCTCCGGCATCCACAATTGCATCGGCTACGGCCTGACACCCTTCAATTTTTCTGCTGGAAACCAAAACATGGGCACCCTGCTCAGCCAAAAGTTTTGCGATGGCCTCACCAATACCTCGACTGGCGCCCGTCACCAGGGCAATTTTTCCCGAGAGATCAAAAATATTCTTTGCCATTTCTTATCCTTATAATTTCAGAAGTTAACCGTTAGCAGCGATATCCAATGCAGCTTGTGCGAGGGGTTCTACCAGGGCTCCCAGTTTTGCCGCATTTTTATTGGAGGCATTGCCGTCTTTTGCACGCTTCACCACCCCCTGAACAATCGCTGCCAGGCGAAAGAAGCTAAATGCCAGATAAAACGGCCAATTATCAATCCCATCAATACCCATTCGCTGGCAGTATTTGGCCACATACTCTTTTTCGGAGGGGATACCCAAGGCCTTTATATCCAAGCCTAATAGGCCGGACATTTTGTCTTTGCCTGCGGGCATTCGCATTTGCATACACTGGTAAGCGAGGTCGGCATAGGGATGTCCCAGTGTGGAAAGTTCCCAATCCAAAAGCGCTATGACCTTGGGCTCCTGAGGATGGAAAATCATATTATCGAGCCGGTAATCACCGTGCACCAATGCGATACGCCCATCATCATCCGGTAAAACGTCACCCAACCAGGCCATCAACTCATCCATTGCGGCAATGGGCTCCAGCTCAGAGGCTCGATATTGAGTGCTCCAGCGGTCCAACTGCCGCTGAAAGTAATTACCTGGTCGGCCGTAATCCGAAAGGCCTACGGCATTAATATCCAAACTGTGCATGGCCGCCAGTACACGATTCATTTCATTGTACATTGCACTGCGCTGCTCGACGTCAACTTCCGGCAGTGCCGCATTCCAGAATATCCGGCCCTCACAATATTCCATTAAATAAAACATAGAACCGATCAGGTCCCGGTCCTCACAGAGGTGCAATACCTTGGGCACCGGCACATTAGTATCGGCGAGTGCCGACATTACCCGGTACTCCCGATCTACGGCATGGGCAGATTTCAATAACTTGCCCGGAGGCTGGCGCCGCAAAACATAAGATCGCGCCGAGGTTTGCAACTTAAAAGTGGGGTTAGACTGGCCACCGGGAAATTTGGTGACCGTTACAGGCCCATTGAAACCGTCGACTTTGCCGGACAAATATTCTTGCAGTCGCTCAACAGGCAGCTCTTCCACAGAGCTGCGCAAATTGTTTACCGTCTCAGTCACTGAGTCCTCCATGATTTTCCGCGGCGGCATAGTGAGCTGCCAGGTTTCTGCCCAACTGCATCATATGGACTTGATCGGGGCCATCCGCCAGACGGATGGTCCGAGCATAGGCATAGTGATGGGCGAGACTGTAATCCTGCCCCAATCCTGCGGCGCCGTGAATCTGTATGGCGCGATCTATCACCTTACAAGCCATCTGTGGCGCGACAATTTTTATCATCGCGATTAAATCTTTGGCCGCCTTATTACCCAACCGATCCATTTGCGCAGCGGCCTTCAGAGTCAGCAGGCGCGCCTGCTCAATTTCGCAGGCGGATTTGGCAATATCTTCACGCACCGATCCCTGCTTGCTCATCGGGCGACCAAAAACTATGCGCTGCTCCGCGCGTGCCGACATCATCTCCAGTGCTCTTTGTGCCTGGCCAATCAACCGCATACAGTGGTGTATCCTGCCCGGCCCCAAGCGTCCCTGGGCAATTTCAAAACCGCGCCCCTCTCCAAGAATTAAATGGCTTGCGGGCACCCGGACATTTTCAAAAATCACCTCTGCATGCCCTTCCGGTGCATCGTCATAACCGAATACCGTCATCGGGCGAACTATTTTGACTCCAGGCGTATCGGTGGGTACCAGGATTTGCGATTGCTGCTGGTGACGATTGGGATTTTCCGGGTCGGTCTTACCCATCACGATCATCACTTTACAGCGTTTATTCATCAGGCCACTGATATAAAACTTGTGGCCGTTAATAACGTAACTGTCGCCATCGCGGGTAATCGACGTTTCAATATTAGTGGCATCGGAGGAGGCAACCCGGGGTTCGGTCATAGCAAAGGCAGAGCGAATTTTTCCATCCAGAAGCGGAGTTAACCATTGTTCCCGCTGGGCCTCAGAACCGTACTGAGCCAAAACTTCCATATTGCCGGTATCCGGGGCATTACAATTAAATACCTCCGATGCAAAAAGCACTTTCCCCATTTCCTCAGCCAGGGGCGCATACTCCAGGTTATTGAGCCCGGCACCGTAACGGGAATCCGGTAAAAACAGATTCCAGAGTTCCGCTTCCCGGGCTTTAATCTTTAATTCTGCCAAAATCGCCGGCTCTCCCCAGCGATCCTCCTGCAACTGCTGCATAAATATCGCTTCGGCCGGATGGACATACTCCTGCATAAAATTTTGCAGGCGTTCCAGCAGTCCTTTTACCTTGTCTGAGTATTCAAATTCCATCGCTACCTGCCCAATCAACTGTAAGTGATATGTTCGTGACGCCCATCCCGATCCAGGTGCGGCACATGATTGAAACTGTGCAGACTGATATTTTCTGCACTAAAAAATAAACGGCTAACGGCTGTGTTTTGGATTTGCATATTGAGATTGGCGACGGTGGAAATTGAGCCGCCCAATATTTGCGTCAACATCATGGCAATGGCACCGCCCGAACTAACAACCAGGGTTCGGCTGCCTTTGGGGCTATCGCAAATGTTTTTAAGCGCATCTGCGATTCTGGCTTCAAAATGCGACCAGGTTTCCGGTGGACTGATGTCACCGGCGGCCCAAGCCAGCATCCCCTGCTTCAGGAATCGATAAAAATCGGCGCGACTGGCACCTGCTCCCGGTGCCCGATCCGGGTATAGCTCGCTGTAATGCTTGGCAACCGCTAGAAAATCAAATTCATTAAGCTGGGGGAGTACACTGCGAGTATTTTCACTGGGGAGTTCCAACCCCTCGCAAATACCGTCCAAAGTTTGCCGATGCCGAGTTAGGTTGCCGCACAGCAGCCGGTCGAAACGAATACCCTTATCCCGCCAGTATTCACCCAACCAGCGCGACTGTTGCCAGCCAGTATCGGAGAGATTGTCATAGTCATCGGCCCCAAATGAAGCCTGTCCGTGACGTACCAGAATAAATTCAGCCACCTATTTCCCTCCCCTTTTGATCTCCCCAACCCTATCCCCAGCATTTGAATCATCAAAGTTTATTATGCGAATATTGAATCATTCATGAGAGTGATGACGGTGGCAGCAATGCAATTACAGCGAATCGACATGAACCTCTTTCCCGTGCTGGAGGCGATATACGCAACCCGAAACCTGACTCGTGCCGCTGAGCAACTGCACATCACCCAGCCGGCTGTCAGTAATGCTCTGGCACGACTTCGCCGTACGTTAGACGACCCACTATTCACTCGCAGTCCCACCGGTATGGCACCGACGCCACTGACTGAAAGTATTATGCCGAAGGTCCAGGAAGCTCTTTCTCTACTGGGGGCAAGCCTTAGCGAGCAGCGTCACTTTGTGCCACAGGAAGCCAGAAAAACCTTGCGCCTCTCCATGAACGATATGGCGGAGACTTTCCTTTTACCCAGGCTGCTGGAAGTGCTGGAGCAGGAGGCCCCAGGTATTACTGTCGAGTCTTTCCAGGTCCCAAGGGAGCAGCTGGTCAAGGAACTGGCCGCCAACACGCTGGACTTTGCCCTGGATGTTCCCGTACCCACTTCCCCACAGATAAAACAACAGCGACTGATGAACGATCGCTACCTGTGTATGTTGCGCCACGATCACCCCTTGGCGGATTCCGCCAGCCTTACCCTGGAACAGTACCTGAAGCTGGAACATATCCATGTCTCCAGCCGTCGCAGTGGTCCTGGCCTGGAAGATATTGCCCTGAACAAGTTAGGGCGCCGTCGCAATGTGAAATTGAGGGTCCAGCACTACCGGGTCGCACCGTTAGTGGTATTGAGAACCGACCTGGCACTGACAGTCCCCGCCAGCCTGGCGCGACAGTACTCAGCCCGATTGTTTGAGCTTCCGTTTCAAATACCTCAAATGGACTGGCACCTGCTGTGGCATAAAAATCAACACGACGACCCAGCCAATCAATGGCTGCGAAACAAGTTGGTAAGCTTGGTAGAGGAGTAAATGAGCCTCTGTATACGTCGAGACAGGGAACCCTTAAAAAACACTTTATTTATAGATGAGAATGGGACGCATCAAGGTTAGATAGGGCCCGTAATTGATCACTGAATTCGACCGGTTAAGTCACTGTTTCACAGTGGGCCGTCTTGTTATCCTGCTGGGCAACGATATGCACTTTTTTGCATATACATAAATGAACCCTAAAGGTTACAAGAAGAGAAATTTGCCATGTCCCAAGCCTACCCTAATATGCTTGCCCCCCTGGACCTGGGCTTCACCACCCTGAAAAACCGGGTGCTGATGGGCTCCATGCACACCAACCTGGAAGAACACCCCAATGGCTTCACCCGTTTGGCGGCCTTTTTTGCCGAACGTGCCCGCGGTGGCGTTGGCCTGATTGTAACCGGTGGTATTGCCCCGAACGAAGAGAGTGGCGTATTCCAGGGCGCTTCGAAGATGACCACTTCGGAAGAAGCCCAGCAGCACCGCGAAGTCACCGATGCTGTTCACGCTGAGGGCGGCAAGATCTGTATGCAGATCTTGCACACCGGCCGTTACGCCTACAACGAAAACCTGATTGCACCCTCTCCCATCCAGGCGCCGATCAACCCCTTCACCCCGCGCGAATTGACCAGCGAGGAAATCGAAGGCCAGATCGATGACTATGTACGCTGCGCCACCCTGGCTCGCGAAGCCGGCTACGATGGTGTGGAGATCATGGGCTCCGAGGGTTACTTTATTAACCAGTTCATCGTGAAACGCACCAACAAGCGTACCGATGAATGGGGCGGCTCCTTCGAAAACCGTATCCGCCTGCCGATCGAAGTTGTGCGCCGCGTACGGGAAGCCGTCGGCGAGAACTTTATTATTATTTACCGCCTGTCCATGTTGGACCTGGTGGAAGATGGCAGTGACTTCGATGAAGTAGTGGCTCTGGGCCAGGCTATCGAAAAAGCTGGCGCCACAATTATCAATACCGGTATCGGCTGGCACGAAGCGCGCGTTCCCACTATTGCCACCAGTGTTCCCCGCGCGGCATTTACCGACATTACTGCCAAGGTGAAAAAGCACCTGTCTATACCGGTAGTTGCCAGCAACCGTATCAATGTGCCGGAAGTCGCCGAAGAAGTTCTGTCCTCCGGCCAGGCTGACATGATCTCCATGGCACGCCCCTTCCTGGCAGACTCTGAGTTTGTCAACAAAGCCGCCGAAGGCCGCGCCGACGAGATCAACACTTGCATTGGCTGTAACCAAGCGTGTCTGGACCACACTTTCCAGCTGAAACTGACCTCCTGTCTGGTAAACCCCCGCGCTTGTCACGAAACCGAATTGAACTACCTGCCTACCGACAACGTGAAAAAGGTAGCTGTAATCGGCGCCGGCCCTGCGGGCATGGCCGCATCTACCGTTGCCGCAGAGCGTGGACACGAAGTAACCCTGTTCGAAGGCAGCGATAAGATTGGTGGCCAGTTCAATATCGCCAAGCAGATCCCCGGCAAGGCAGAATTCCAGGAAACCCTGCGCTACTTTAAGCGCCGCCTGGAAGTCACCGGTGTTGAAGTAAAACTTAATACCATTGCCACAGCGGAAGATCTGCAATCTTTTGATGAAGTGATTATTGCTACCGGTATCGAGCCGCGCACTCCACCGATCCCCGGCATTGAGAGCGATAAAGTCCTGGGTTACCTGGATGTACTGAAGCACAAGAAGCCGGTTGGCGAGAAGGTTGCCATTATCGGTGCCGGCGGTATTGGCTTTGATGTAGCGGAGTACCTGACCCACGATGGCCCCCACTCCACAGAAGATGAAGTGGTCGCCAGCGATAAGGAAGAGTTCTTCAACGAATGGGGTGTCGATATTGCCCTGGAGAATCGCTCCGGCCTGAAGCCTCGCGAAGCAGTAAGCTCTCCGCGCCAGGTATACCTATTGCAACGCAAAACCACCAAAGTGGGCGCGGGCCTGGGTAAAACCACCGGCTGGATTCACCGCGGCAGCTTGCAGCATCGCAAGGTAGAGATGATTGCCGGTGCCCTTTATGACAAAATTGACGATAAAGGTCTGCATATCCGCGTTGGTGAAGAGGAAAAGGTACTGGAAGTCGACAATATTATTGTCTGCGCCGGTCAGGAGCCTGCACGCAAGCTATATGAAGCTCTGCAAGAGCGCGGCGTAACCACCCATCTGATTGGTGGCGCTGATGAAGCCGCAGAACTCGATGCCAAGCGCGCTATCGACCAGGGCTCACGTCTCGCTGCCGAGATCTAATCTCCCAGCGATCACAAAATAAAATACCCCCGTCGACCAGAGTTGGCGGGGATATTTTTTTGCCCTTAAATTCTGTATCCCTTGCTAGGACACATTGGCGACTCGATCCGCGACTACCGTTCCCTCAGGCTCAGGCCACTCAGGGCGAGACAGATACTCGGTAAGGCGATAGAGCACGAACACAACTCCACATAACGCCACTAACAAGCCGTATAAGGCCGGGCCACTCCACCATTGAATAATCACTCCACCAATTAATGGCGCCATCGACCAGCCAATGGCATAAAAGGAAGAGGCCCCAAAATAGGTACCCCGTAAATGGGATGGTGCCAACCGATCAATTTGAATGCTCATGGTTGGAAACAAAATTGCCTCAGCCAGACTCAAAATAAAAGTCGCTCCGAGCCAACCCCAAAACCAATCTACCGGATTTAGGGCATACCAAATCTGGGAGATCGACAAAATACCCAACCCAATCACAATACGGGTGTTAATGGCCAGCGGCCCCATTAACTTCATAATGGGAAACTGCAGTAATACTATCGTCGACGCATTAACAAAGATCATGCTGGATATCAGCTCCACCAATCCCGGCGCTTCAGCGCGGGTGAGATATTGCACCAAGCTTGAATCCATATGCGCATAGATAAACAGCGTTAAAATATTCGCAATAATCACCACCAGAAATACCTGATCACGACGCAATACCGAAAGCGTATTTCCCAGAGATACGCCCGCATCCCTTTGCTTACTCGCTAAACGTCCGCTCTCGGTTCTGGCAAAACCCCAAACAAAGGCCAGGGCTAAGAGTAGGTAGCTGAGAGAGGTGAGCCCAAAGGTGGATTGCTGTGCACTCAAACCAGCCCAGACACCTACAATCGGCCCCAGCGCGGCCCCCACATTAATCAGGAAGTAGCGGAATTGCAGCGCCAATTCACGGCTGGCTTGATCGTCAATTAAGTCGCCTATCAGCGCACTCGCCGGCGGCTCCCACACCGCACGACCGATAGCACACAGGGTCATCGCACAGATAAATCCTGCCAAGGTTTGCGTCACAGCCAACAAGGCAAAGGAAAAAATACTCACAATACAGCCAAGCAATAGCATATTGCGACGCCCATAGCGATCCGATAGCGCACCGGTAAAGAAGCCCAATACAGCAGCACCAACGGCAGATGCACTCAAGATCAAACCAATTTCAGCCGCACCGAGGTGAAACTTTTCAAACAGAAGGATGGCCAGGAAAGGCCAGACCATAAAATAAGTTCCACGGCTAAAAAAACTGCCAATTAAAATAATCCAAACTAACGGAGGGAAGCTCCTCAAGCTTCTCCACCACTTCCCATTCATGGTTACTACTCCAATAGATTCACTGCCAACAATTCGATAGAGGCACCTGTCCTGTATGGTTTAAGTTGGCTGGTTCCAGATAAAAGAATGGCGCCAAGGCCACTCGGCGAGTGCCCGCAAGACATTGGTACAAATACAAACCCGGAAGGTTCTTTCACTATTCGGCCAAGGTGCCCATCTTTCAGGGGAGGGCAAGCAGCCTACCTCAGAAAATTAAGAGGCAGACAAAGAAGAGTTTCAGTAAGCAAGATGAATTTGAGACAAACAACCTATATTTACCGACAAAAAAACCCGAGATGATAAGATCCCGGGTTTCCTTCTTGGCAGAAAATGCTCCTGCCCTGCGGCTAAACCTTGGCATTAACCCAAACTGTTAATTACAGGTTAATAGAGAATAATCTGAGTGAGTTGCACAACAATCATTCTGAATACGGTTACCCAATACTATCCGACAAGATTTGTTTTGAAAACCCAAATTGACAGATAAAACAAAAAAATATTTACCACACCACCACCTCAGTACAAACCACTAAAAGCAGAATCTTCCCCCCCGTCTATACTCGTTCAGGAAAAGCACCCGAGCCGACCAGCAGAAAAAATACTGCCACGCTTTTTTAATAGAGAGATAAGTCGCGACATGTCCCTATCCAACATGCTCGTTCAAGTGCGTGCTCAGGTTGAGCAGGCATTGAGGAGCCAACGCCCTCCTTATACGTTGTTTTTTTCAATTAGCGATGCAAAGAAGCGTGCCATCGTTAAACATAAAACGGCGGCAGATATTGCAGAGGTATGGCAAGACCTAGCAAAGATCATCCAAAGTGCAGCAAAATCGCACAGGGTGAACCCCTGCTGGTTGAGAGTTGACTGGGTAACTCAAAAAAGTGCAATGACGTTTGCTGGGCTGGAACAAATACTTAGAGATACCAAACGATCATACTTTCGCTATGGTCTGGCATTGGATGATAACTGTGATGTCGCATTCCTTGAACAGGAACTCAATGCTAATGCCATGCTTTATGGCGGGAATCAGATCGATCACGTAATCATCAACGAGAATAATTTCCTTGCCTATGCTAAGAAACGTTTTGGACTAAACACCAAGTTAGATTTTTCAGATGACAGCCCAGTATATCTTCTGTCAACTCAGGGGATTTTTTGTGAAGCTAAACGTGAACCCGTCTGCCTCTATGGTCCAGGATTAGACGCTGGTCGGCGTATCATCGAAAAACTAAATGCTAATACTGTTACGAAATTAATTAAAACAAGCAGCCATTACCTGGGCAGCCAAGTCAAAAACAATGGAGCATTCCACTATGGTTGGCATGCCTGCTTCGACCGGAAGATAGATACCTATAACAATTTGCGTCATGCAAGCAGTACCTATGCGATGATTGAAGCCTGGGAGGTAACCGGTGATAAAGCACTGATGACTTCCATCCTTCGGTCACTAAAGTACCTGACAGAAAAGCTAATACAATCCGCGCTCCTTCCTTCAGGGAAGATGGGTGCATTTTTAGTAGAGTCGAATAATGAGATTAAATTAGGGGGCAACGCTGTATCACTCCTGGCACTAGTAAAGTACTCTGAGGTAACAAAAACCGAACACTACTCCGATTTAATGGAGCAGCTGGCACTTGGTATGGAGTACATGCAAGACGCCGTCACTGGGCAATTTTGTCATGTTCTTGAATATCCTGAACTTCAAGTTAAAGACAAGCATAGAGTCATCTATTACGATGGTGAAGCTGCCTTTGGTTTAATGCGTCTTTACGGATTTACTAAAGATTCCCGCTGGCTGACATTGGTCGAGAAGGCATTCAATTATTTTATCCGAGCTGAGCACTGGCGTGCCCACGATCACTGGCTGAGCTACTGTGTCAATGAGCTGACACTATATCGCCCTGAAGAAAAGTATTATCAGTTCGGTATTCGCAACTTTTCCAGTTACTTGGATTTTGTTGAAAATAGAATCACCACCTTCCCAACTCTGCTTGAATTGATGATGGCTGCTGAAAAGATGGTGACTCGCTTACGCAAAGAGCCCAAGTTTCAGTACCTACTAGACCAGGTAGATCTAAAGCACTTTTACAGAGCGTTACACAAACGTGCAATGTACCTCCTAAACGGCTATTTCTGGCCCGAAATAGCCATGTACTTCAAGAATCCCAGACGAATCTTAGGAAGCTTTTTTATACGGCACCATGCTTTCAGAGTTCGTATTGATGATGTCGAGCACTATCTATCTGGTTTTATCGCCTATCGAAATTATCTTATTGCCGCCAAAGATATACCGGAGGATATTGAGGAGGCATACCAAGAAATGCTTATCGAACCAGCTGCCGATTCACACAAGTCATTGCCTGTGCTCGCTTGGGGGGGGGACGTAAACTTGGCACGAAGGCAACATTATCGCACGGCACAATTTGGAACCGAGAAAGTGCTCGGCACAATTATTGCCCTAAAAAACGCAGATATAAGCGTAGTGAATCTAGAGTGTGTGATAGGGACTGAGGGCGAACAAGGAATCAGTAAGGGAGAGTCATCCCCATACTATTACCGAGCCCGCCCTGAAATGCTATCCGTGTTAATGGAGGCCGGTATTGATGTCGTTGTTACTGCAAACAATCATAGTGGGGACTATGGAAGCAAAGCACTTTTGGAGCAACAACACTGGCTGGATGCAACCGGTATCGGTTACGCTGGATCAGGTATTAATATCGAAGAAGCACTTACCCCAGTATATCGTCCCGCCGGTCGGCTAAACATCGCCATTTTCTCTATTGATGCCACACAGCCCCGCTTTACCGCAGGTCCAAGTACGCCTGGTTGCGCTCATCTACCACTTACCATACCCAGCCTCTGGCTTGATAACCTAAAGCCTAGGATTGAAGCAGCGCGCAAAAAAGCACATCTCGTGCTCGTCGCTGTTCATTGGGGAAACAACAGAGAACCAAAACCAAGCGAAGATGAAATAACCATTGGCCACGCCATTATCGATGCCGGAGCAGATGGTATATTAGGTACCAGCGCACATAACCTACAAGGTATTGAAATTTATCAGGACAGACCTATTATCCACGATGCTGGGGATCTTTTGTTCGATGCGGTCCGACGTAACCTAGCCGATAGTGGAATCTTTCGCCTCCAATTAAGCGAAAATGGAATAGAAAAAATCATTTTTGTGCCCGTAGGTGTTGGGTTTGGTTTCAGTAAGCAACTAAGTGGAGATGTAGCAAAAGATCTTACGCAACGATTTTCGAAAGCTTGCTCAGAGCTGGGGACACACCTGACCTTAAATCCAGATGGTAGCGGAACCATTCTACTGTCACCTCCAGACAGGCAATACCGTAAACTTCCCCATCTTCTTAAAACCCATTACAAACGAGAAGTAATTAGAGAAAAGCGTCCATTGAACCCTAATTGGACTGTAGATCAAGTCCCCCTAGATGCTCGCATCCCCCCAATAAAATGCGGGCCGCTTAAACTATTGGGAGTAAGATTTTTTCCGCGTGAAATAAAGACTAGACAAATGTTATGGGTAGAGTCATTTTGGACTACCGATAAAAAGGTAAAGGAGGATTTCCGTTTAGATTTTCGAGCGATCCCAATCAAAGAAACATCTATGCCTTATTGGGGAAAGGCGATGGACCACGATCCTTGTGATTGGCAAGTACCCACTTCTCGATGGGAACCAGGAAGAATCTACCGTGACTTTTATGGGTTAAGGGCCCCGGCAGCCAATCAAATTAAGCCTGTTCACCTTCAACTTGCCGTAGGTATTATTTCCAACACACAACAAGTAAAGCCTGTAATTGTTGGCGGAATGATTACACAGCTAAACTTTTCTAAGAAGCCGCCACAAATTCCTACATACAAAACAGATTTTCCTCCGGCTGTATACCAACATACGCCTATGCAGACTTGGAATGCTCAACAACTTGAACTAGTTTCTGGAGGAAAATGGCTAACGCCGCCACCTGAAAATTGGTACATTCGCAGCGTAATTTCTGGGAGTGGATTTTTAGACCAAGCAGTGGGGCCTGTCTTATTTGTTGCTCATACAAGTAAAGACAGAGATTTTCACGAACAGCGCTCAAAGCCATCTGCCAATTACTTTGACTGCCATAAAACCCTTCCTGAATTTGCACATCGTATTGCTGGCGCCATTGTTTCCCACCCTGTAGATGGATTACCTAAGGAACTGCCTGTACTTCAAGTTGAAGACCCATTAAAAGTTATAATTGAGCTCGGATTAGCAGCCAGAAAACGATTCCAAGGCGATGTCATTGCCATTACAGGTACTGCAGGAAAATCAAGCACCCTAAAAATGCTTGTGCAAATTCTGGGCCCCAAAGAAAAGATATTATCCAGTTTAGGTAACTATAACTCACGTGTAGGCGCACCTTCGATGCTTGCCAGTCTAAATCCTGACCATGAAGCTGCCGTTATCGAAGTGGCTCAGAGCGCATTATGGATGAAACGAGGCCCCATCACAAGACAGATAAAACCAACTATATCTATAATTACGGAAATTGGTCTATCACAAACTAACCATCGCATAAAATCAGTTGAAGACACTGCGAAATGGAAATCGTGCATTTTTGACGGATTAACGAATTCTTCAGTAGCTATATTAGGGGACCACCTAAAGTGCTTCGACTATATTCTTTCGCAAGCAAAAAAATATGCTAAAAAAATAATAGTGTTTGGCAAAGGAGAAAGGGCAGATGTTGAGATAATAAATATTGATGCCGATGAAACTGGAAGCAATGTCACACTACAGTTCCCAACTCAAAGATTAGAATTAAAGGTTCCCGCACCCAGCACTGGCATGATGTACAATGCCATAGCTGCTATTTGTGCAGCTTACGCGCTAGATAAAGACCTAGCCCAATGCGCAAATAGATTGCTTGACCTAGAACTTGATGAGGGACATTTAAAAAGAAAAAATTTAAACATTCAAGGTAAATCCCTAACACTTATTGATGATAGCTGGAACGCTGAAGTTTGCTCCATGATTAATGCATTCTCAGTATTTTCTCAGAGTAAAATAAAAAATAATGGACGAAGAATTGCGGTGCTAGGTCGCATTGTCCATTTAGGTAAAAAAGCACAAGAATTACATGAAAGTCTCACTCACCCCTTACTCAACAGCAATGTTAACTGGGTAATAACACACGGTGAGGAAATGAAATTTCTCCGGGAGTTATTACCGGAAGAAATTTTAGGACCACATTTTTCAGAGGCTTCACCTCTCGTTGACTATCTAGCTGATTTCTCCCAGGATTCAGATCTAATACTTATCAAAGGATCCAGAAGGGACTCCGACTTTGGCTCAATCCCCATCCTACTAGAAAAACTTCAAAAAACCGGACAACCCATAGAGGTAGAATAAAACTTAAAATCCAACACATGACAACTCAAGAAAAACATGATACAGATCAAACTTACACATCTGGCCGACAGATGTAATTCGCTATACCACTGCACGCCCTACTAAACCCACCCATAACAAATAATTGAATCCAGAAATTCAATATTTATTGCAAACTCCACAAAACAGAAACACTAACATTATTTTTTTTACCTTTAAAATCTTTCGGAAACAAATTAGACCAAACCCATGAAAACTCTCGAGTAAGAACAATTTTACTTATACTACCCTTACCGAAACCATATCCAAGATAAGGCTTCTGCGCCAAATTGGGGTCTACCGGCACCCACCGACCACCCATAAAAACTTCAGCGGCATGATGATTAGGTCGATCAAATCTTTTTTTCTTGGAAAAAAGAAACTCTGAAGTAACTCTTGCAGGATACCCCATAGAGCGTGCCAATGCGACAAAAAGCGCCGCATGCTCTGTACAATCACCCTCCCCTGACTCAAGGCCCGCCAGAGCGCCTTTTGTAGGCTGAACTTTATATTTAATTATTGCTTGAGGAATCAAAAAAGCTGCCCTCAAACGACTCTCTTCATCTTCAAAAGTATTTTGTATTTTAAGGGATAACTTTTTAATTGGAGTGGAATCTGACTCGATAAACCTCGCTGACTCTAAGTAAGTACCACTTGGAAAAAAGTCTCGCCCCCTGCTCAATTGAGTATAATCATATGAAGTAAGCATTAAATCAAACTCAACAATCCTGGAAACTGTCCTTCCAGCAGGAATACTCAGCACAAACTCAAGGTACTTAGAACCCCCTACACCATGCTTCTTGTAAATAATTTTTTCTGGATAATTATATCTAATCTTCTTTAATGACTGCTGCAAACTATACTCTACAGGCATAGAAAGTCTTTGAACATAACCATTAATATCCTGCTTCGAAGAGTTCGTAATTGCGACCTCAACCGAAAGAGTAACAATTTTTGATTCAGCTTGAGATAAGCTAGAAAGACCAAAGAAGCCAAAAACAATGTGCACCAATGAGTTAGCTAACCATTTCGCCATTACCTTTCCCGTAGCGCCTCACCCGCCTTATTGATTGGCTTCATAAGATAATCAAAAACAGTTTTCGAACCCGTTTTTATATCTACCGCTGCAATCATACCTGGCACTATCGGAAATTTATTACCCTCATGATTTTCCAGAGAATCAGTATCTGTGAGGATGAAAACCTTATAATAGTATTCGCCTGGCACAAACTCATCTTGAATCGTATCAGGAGATATAGTCGTCACTGTACCATTTAAGTCACCATAAATCGTATAGTCGTATGCAGTAATTTTTACTTTAGCTACCTGCCCAGGACGAATAAATGCGATATCCCTGGGGGAAATTTTTGCTTCAACTAAAAGCTGATCATCAAGTGGGACAATCTCCATTATCTTTCCATTTGGGGGGATTACGCCACCAATAGTTGTAACCTCAATAGCTTTAACAATGCCTCTTACAGGAGATTTGTGAGTAAGTCTTATTAGTGAGTCAGAACGCCCCTCAACTACAGAAGACAGCGCCTCAACTTCAGCACTAAAGTTTGCCAACTCCTCTCGGGCTTTCACCATGTACATAGATTTTATCTCATTTATCTTTGTCTCCAACTCAGACTTTTGTCTTTGCAGACGTAAAAGATCAACACTACTGGCTGCCCCTGATTCGACAAGCGACCTGGTGATAGACAACTCTTTATTGACCAACTCTAGGGTTTCCTTTGAACCTTTCAACGATTCTGCTAATCCTCTCCGCCGCGTATCAAATAGTTTTCTTTCTTTAGCAATAAGCTCCGCATGCGAAGACAGTTCCTCTGGAAATTTAATCGATGTACTATTTACCTCAGCACTCAATCGCGCGACACTAGCCAAAGCAGCTCTGTAGCGAGCCAATATTTCTTCTACATTCGAACGTAATTTTGTAGGATCCAACTGCGCCAACACTTCACCCTTTTCGACAATATCCCCCTCAGAAACTTTAAGATCCTCCAGTATTCCTCCCTCTAATGATTGGATAATCTGTGAACGCGAAGTCGGAATCACTTTACCAGCGCCAGAAGAAACCTCATCAACCTTGGCCAAGTAAGACCAAAAAACCAACGCGGCTAACAATAAAAAAAATACCCAAACTATTCTTCCTGAGCGTACGAGAGATGCATCATCAATATCATCCTCATATTGTTTTTCATCATTTTGTGAATCAATATCTAAGAGAGCGATGCGTTTTGGTTCGCGGCGAAAACCGAAGTCATCTGGAATTGGCATTACAGCTTCTCCATCCTAACCTCTAGGAAACTTCTTCATCCTTCTTAGGATCCTTCCGTCGAGAAAGAATAGAGAGTGCTTTTTCTTTTGGCTCATCGAGAACAACTCGACCACTATCCAGCACAATTATTCGATCTACAAAGCTAAGGATGCTAGTTCTATGAGTTGCAATAACAACTGTTTTGTTTACACTCCAATCTGATAATGCACAAATAAATTTTTTCTCAGTGGCTTCGTCCAGTGCTGAAGTAGGCTCATCCAGCAAAAGAACATTTGGTTGACGTAATAAAATCCTAGCAATCAGCAGAGACTGCTTTTGCCCTCCAGACAGCCCGTAGCCACCTTCTTGAATCATAGATCCCAAGCCTTTCGGGAGCTTACTCACAAAAGTCTCGGCACCACTCATTTTAAGTGCGACGAGAATTTCATCATCGCTGGCATTGGGAGAACCTAAGACAAGATTTTCATAAATAGTCCCATGGAATAGCCCTGTCTTTTGGCTAAGGAGAGAAATATCTCGTCTTACATCAGCGGGATCTATATGAGCCAAGCTGACATCATCTAACCGTAACTGACCACGAGCGGGCTCAATATAACCCGACAGTGCATGTAGCAACGTTGACTTACCGGATCCATTTCGACCTAATATAGCAATCCGTTCACCTTGAGTAATTTTTAATTCAGGAATAATTAGAGCGGGATCAGACGTATCATCTCCATAGTTATAAACCGACTGTTTAAAGTGATAATTTCCTTGAAGCGAGGACTTCTGCACTTTCTTTTCATCTTCAGGGTTATCAACCGGTAACTGCATAATCTGATCAATTCCTTTCATCGCAAACCGGGCTTGCTGCCAGCGGCTTAAAACCTGGGTGATATTTGCCATTGGTGACATCATCCGCGAACCAAGAATAGAGGCAGCAACCAGTGCGCCCGTTGTCATGTCGCCAGCCATGACCATCGGAGCTCCAAATAACACAACTACAGCAAAAACTGATGACTGCACGTTATGGGTCCAACTCAGTAAAACACCAACCAGATATCGCAGCTTTAGATTGGAATCTGCGGTGACTGCGTTGAAATGATTCCACTGTCCTTGAAAGCGCTGTTCCGCTTGCATGGCTTTTATATCTTCCAGCCCTTGAACCGTTTCTATTAGCATTGCATTACGTAGCGCTCCTTCTTTAATAGATTCCTTCGATAACTTTGCAAGCCTCGGCTGAAGAAGCAACCCAGGAATAATTAACAAGAAAACTGCTACAAGAGGTATTAGTGCCAAGCTCCCAGCAACCCACCACATAACAAACAGAAAGAGCACAAAAAAAGGTAAATCTGCAAGAGCCAAAACGGTGGAAGATGTAAACAATTCTCTTATGCGCTCAAGGTCTCTAATCTGAGAGATAAATGTACCGGTTGATTTTGGTCTGGCTTGATCTTTAACCCTAATAGCATGCCCAAAAACCAAATCCGACATACGAATATCAGCACGCTTCCCCAGCAAGTCCGTTACCCTGACTCGCATAGTACGCATAATAAAATCAAAGATAATTGCTACTACAACACCGCTAAATAGTACGTAAAGGGTAGGAAAAGACTCAGCTGGAATGACTCTGTCATAGACCTGTTTTGAAAAAACAATTCCAGCTAGTGCTAGAGAATTTGCAATTGTTGTGGCAATCATCACATGAAAATAGGGTTTCAAATCCCTAAGGATAATCCGGCGAAACCAATGCTTGTCTTCAGTCTTAACATAGTCATCTATACGAGAGTCTGTTGCCGTTCTCCTGGGACGAAATATAGCCAGGTTCAGAACATTATTTTTTAAATCGTCCAGATGTACTGTACTCTTTAGACCTTTATCGCCACAGTAGATAACACTCAGTTCCATATCTTTAGATACAGACTCTACAACAACTAACTGACCATCCACCAATTGGGCAACAATGGGCAAACGCCACGAATTGATCGCAGACTCATTGAACGAGCTGAATGTTGCCGTAAGCCCGGCCTGTCGCGCCATCTGCCTAACAACGCTTTCTATAGAGTTATATCCCCCCCAATTCCCAGCTATTCGGACCCTTTCATAAGAGCAATCAATTCGATAATGTCGAGCAATAGAAATTATTGCCTCACACCAAGGAGTAACGTTAGCAGCATTATTTTTAGAGCTGGAAAATGGCTCTTCAATTTCACCCGCAATATCTAATTGGCTTCCATTCAAGGCAACACCTCCACACCCTGAATCTCGGTTCCATCCAGTTTAAATGCCTCGCGCAAACCACCACGACTATGTAGACAATCTATTTTTAGAAGGTGCAAATCAAAAATCGTATTATTTTTTTCTCGGCGGGCAATGTGTAGCTCCTGTTCTGAATTTAGCAAATCAATTAGAGTCCGCGTGCCTAGAGTGGAATACTGCTGTTTATATAGATCCCTTGTTTCAGCTATAGCGCTCTCCCTAGCGCTAAGCGAACTCAAACTACGCATTAACCCTTCAGCTTCTTCTTGTGCCTCACGATATTTTTGGGTTACAAATAATTGTGCCGAGTCTCTCGCCGCATCAGCCGACAGCAAGGCATAACTCGCCCCCTCTCTTCCGGCAGATATCTTTCCACCTTGATAAATAGGCATGGAAACATTAAAGAAAATCGCCTTCTCATTACTATCAAGTGCATTGGCATCAACATAGTTTTGATCCAAGTACTGATTCACATTTCCATCAAGGGTTAAGGTTGGCCATGCATTTGCTTTTGCCGATTTAAGCTGTGCTTCAGCTTCAGCTCTAGATGCGGCAGCAATAAGTACATCTGGTACTGACGACAAATCAAAAGACTGGACATCACATGCTTGTGCGACGTCCTCAGGAACATACATAGCCACCCGAAATGGAGATTGGAATCCAGTGAGATTCTGTAAAGTGGTACGCCATCGGCGTAACAAAGCTTCTACTTGCTGTTTAGATGCCTGTGCAGCATCAACTCTTGATTGCGCCTGTAACACATCTGAGCGGGAACTAACTCCACGCTCCTTTCGAATTTGCACAAGATCAGCAATAGCAGATACGCCATTAACTTGTGCATCAGAAGTTAAAAGCAGAGACTGATAGCGCTGAACCTCAATTGCCGCTTTTGCGGTTCTCCTTGCAACTTCGTCAATAGATTGGAGAACTTCAGCCTGAGACCTTTGTACACCAGCCTTTGCAAAGTCAACATTGCTAGATACTTTGCCAAAGTCATAAACCATCTGGGAAATATTCACCTGGAACGCGTGTCCATCACCTTCGCTTTTGTACTCGGAGTCGTTCCCGGCCACAATTCCAGCATTCAATCGAGGAAAATATCCCGATCGTGCAGCTTTGACGCCTTGCCTCTGCTGATAGAGATTCCCAACGGCTTCTGCAATTAATGGATGCCAACCGACGGCTTGGTGCACCACTTCAAGCATATTGAATTCAGTTCGCTTTATACCTTCCTCATACTCCCTAAAGGAAAACTTTTTTAATGAATCATAAGCCTCTACTTCCATGCTTCTTGGGCTAATTACTTCAGAGGAACGGGGAGAACTTAATATATCGGCGTCAGCTGTGATTGACCAAAACACCAGAGTCAACACAAATGGTATTTTCATTTTCGGTTTAAACACTTCCACTATATTCACTTTCAATAATTACCGGGAGGTTAAACACTCTATTAACATCTAATTACATAAATTCTGTAGAGTGGCCACAAAAGTCTAGCCAAAAAAAACCGGGCCTTACGGCCCGGTACTTAAGTTAATTTGTCGCTTTCAGATCTAAGTGTCGCTCAAGCTGTTTTGTTGCCACATATCTCCGATAGTGTCGTCAATTGCTGCCGACATCTCCATCGAATCCATTACTCCACTAGAAATTTGGCTCGTATCTACGCCAGCCACCTCTCCAGCAGACTCGAATATTTGAGTATCGCTACCCACAGATTCGAATAGATCATCAAGAGTCAAGTCAGAGCCACTACCCAGCATGTCAATACCAGGCACAGTTGCAGTACCAACATCCAGTATGCCGTCAGAGTCCATTGCCACATCTGATCCAATATTGATGATGGTAATGTCAATATCAATATCGATATCAACTGAAATGTCGATGTTGATATCAATGTCAACGCTAGTATCGGCATCGGCATCGGCATCGGCATCGGCATCGGCATCGGCATCGGCATCAGCATCAGCATCAGCATCTCCGTCCGGTTCCCAAGTGAATAACGGATCTGCCAACATATCTCCGTCGCCACCCAGAGTCGCTACATCACTTCCATGAAGCGCGCTCTGCTCGTGCGGATGATCTCCGATATTGATAATGATGATGTCGACGTCGATATCAATATCAATGTCGATATCAATATTTATGTCGATATCTACGTCGGCGTCCGCATCCGCGTCGGCATCCGCATCGGCATCCGCGTCGGCATCCGCATCGGCATCGGCATCCGCATCGGCATCCGCATCGGCATCCGCATCGGCATCCGCATCCGCATCGGCATCCGCATCCGCATCGGCATCCGCATCCGCATCCGCATCGGCATCGGCATCGGCGTCAGCATCGGCATCTGCGTCGGCATCTGCATCTGCATCTGCATCTGCATCTGCGTCAGCATCGGCATCGGCATCGGCATCCGCATCGGCATCCGCGTCGGCATCCGCATCGGCATCGGCATCCGCGTCCGCATCGGCGTCAGCATCGGCATCTGCGTCGGCATCCGCATCTGCATCTGCATCTGCGTCAGCATCGGCATCGGCATCCGCATCGGCATCCGCATCCGCATCGGCATCGGCATCGGCATCGGCATCGGCATCGGCATCGGCATCGGCATCGGCGTCAGCATCGGCATCTGCGTCGGCATCCGCATCCGCATCTGCATCTGCATCTGCATCTGCGTCAGCATCGGCATCGGCATCGGCATCCGCGTCGGCATCCGCATCGGCATCGGCATCGGCATCCGCGTCCGCATCGGCGTCAGCATCGGCATCTGCGTCGGCATCCGCATCTGCATCTGCATCTGCATCTGCGTCAGCATCGGCATCCGCATCGGCATCCGCGTCGGCATCCGCATCGGCATCCGCGTCCGCATCGGCATCCGCGTCAGCATCTGCATCGGCATCGGCATCGGCATCGGCATCGGCATCGGCATCCGCATCGGCATCCGCATCGGCATCCGCATCGGCATCCGCATCCGCATCCGCATCCGCATCCGCATCCGCATCCGCATCAGCATCGGCATCGGCATCGGCATCGGCATCGGCATCGGCATCTGCATCTGCATCGGCATCGGCATCGGCATCGGCATCGGCATCCGCGTCCGCATCGGCATCGGCATCGGCATCCGCGTCAGCATCTGCATCGGCATCTGCATCGGCATCTGCGTCGGCATCCGCATCCGCATCCGCATCTGCATCCGCATCTGCATCCGCATCCGCATCCGCATCTGCATCCGCATCTGCATCTGCATCGGCATCGGCATCCGCATCCGCATCCGCATCCGCATCCGCATCCGCATCCGCATCAGCATCGGCATCGGCATCGGCATCGGCATCCGCGTCCGCATCGGCATCGGCATCGGCATCGGCATCGGCATCGGCATCGGCATCCGCGTCAGCATCGGCATCGGCATCGGCATCGGCATCGGCATCGGCATCGGCATCCGCATCAGCATCTGCGTCGGCATCCGCGTCGGCATCAGCATCAGCATCTGCATCGGCATCTGCATCGGCATCTGCATCGGCATCGGCATCTGCATCTGCATCTGCATCGGCATCGGCATCGGCATCGGCATCTGCATCGGCATCTGCATCTGCATCTGCATCTGCATCCGCGTCAGCATCTGCATCTGCATCTGCATCCGCATCCGCATCCGCATCCGCATCCGCATCCGCATCCGCATCTGCATCTGCATCTGCGTCAGCATCGGCATCTGCGTCGGCATCCGCGTCGGCATCCGCATCTGCATCTGCATCTGCATCTGCATCTGCATCTGCGTCAGCATCGGCATCTGCGTCGGCATCCGCGTCGGCATCCGCATCTGCATCTGCATCTGCATCTGCATCTGCATCTGCGTCAGCATCTGCATCCGCGTCAGCATCGGCATCTGCATCTGCATCTGCGTCGGCATCCGCATCCGCATCGGCATCTGCATCTGCGTCGGCATCGGCATCGGCATCGGCATCCGCATCGGCATCGGCATCCGCATCGGCATCGGCATCGGCATCGGCATCGGCATCCGCGTCAGCATCTGCATCTGCGTCAGCATCTGCGTCGGCATCGGCATCTGCGTCGGCATCGGCATCGGCATCGGCATCGGCATCCGCGTCCGCATCGGCATCGGCATCGGCATCGGCATCGGCATCGGCATCCGCGTCAGCATCGGCATCTGCGTCGGCATCCGCGTCGGCATCAGCATCGGCATCGGCATCTGCATCGGCATCTGCATCTGCGTCGGCATCCGCATCCGCATCCGCATCCGCATCCGCATCCGCATCAGCATCCGCATCAGCATCTGCATCTGCATCCGCGTCGGCATCTGCATCCGCATCTGCGTCAGCATCTGCATCCGCATCGGCATCCGCATCGGCATCGGCATCCGCGTCCGCATCGGCATCGGCATCTGCGTCCGCATCTGCATCTGCGTCGGCATCTGCGTCGGCATCGGCATCTGCGTCGGCATCAGCATCCGCGTCGGCATCGGCATCGGCATCGGCATCGGCATCGGCATCGGCATCGGCATCGGCATCGGCATCAGCGTCAGCATCCGCGTCAGCATCGGCATCTGCATCTGCATCTGCATCTGCATCTGCATCAGCATCTGCATCAGCATCAGCATCAGAGTCAGGAATAAAAAATTGATCGCGATTGTCATCATCGTTATCGCTAGCCGCTACAGCGATAACAACAACTCCAAGTGCAATTAATGCAGGAATCCACCAAGAAATACCCGGATCGACTGGTGCTGGTGCTGGATAAGAAGCGCCACCAGCCGCAGCAAAGGCAGAGATTAAATCTCCATTAGAAGCCAACATAAGAGGCTCTCCAGCCCCTGTTAGCACTAGCTCACTGTGCTCGCCATCTTCATCTAACAGGTAAAACCCTGAAACAATGACGATCTGGCCGGATTTTAAAACAATAACGAGGTCTAATCCGTCCTTGGAAAAAGACGCAATATCCTCAGGATCTGCGGGCATTTCGACAAGACCAGGAGAGGTCAAAGATAGCCCCTCCAGTGATCGCTCGTCGATTGAGCCCGTGGATTTGTCAAAGATTTTCGCAATCATGCTCTCACCAACTTCAAACGGTGCAACTTCCTAAATACACAGTTCATGGCCTGAGCTTAAAGACGGAAAATACCCCACTTTGAGCCCATCCGTGACTAGATTCACTAATACATAGCCTTACTAATTTCCCTCCATAAAAAAACAATTACGCCAGTACGTTTTTACGCGCACTACTTTTGTATGGACGTAATTCAAAACGTTTTCAAGGAGGAGTTAGGCAGCGGCAGGAGAAAAACAGTTTTCGTGCTAACTTCAGCAAGATTAGGAAGTTACAAATGACTACAGACCCGGAAATTGGCAGGCACTTAAACAAAAAACCTACCCCCGTTGTTGATACGCCTGCCGGGCCAATCATCGGAACCACAGATGAAGAAACTGGCGTGTATAAATTCTTGGGTATTCCCTACGCTCTCCCCCCTGTAGGGAATTTACGTTGGCTACCACCGCAAGAGTTGGACCGCTGGAAAAATCCCTTCCAAGCGCATAGCTTTGGTTCACCAGCAGCGCAAAACTCATCCACCCTAATGGAAGTTCGAGATCAAAACGGGAATCTTCCTGAAAGGGAGGAATGCCTCTATTTGAATGTATTCTCTCCCGCAATGTCGCAAGGAAAAAAGCTGCCAGTAATGTTTTGGGTTCATGGCGGCTCTTTTTACATGGGATCAGGATGCCAAGAAATTTACAATGGTAAATACTTGGCAGCTAGCGGTCGGACAATTGTTGTCACTATAAACTACCGTTTAGGCGCACTGGGATTTCTGCGTTTAAAGGATATTAGTGATATACCATCAACCGGCAATGAAGGGCTTTTAGATCAAATAGCCGCCCTACAATGGGTTCGGAAAAATATCTCAGCATTTGGCGGAGATCCAAACAATATCACTCTTTTTGGCGAATCAGCCGGGGCTATGAGTATTGCCTCCTTACTTGAAGCCCCACAATGTAAAGGTCTTATACGGCGTGCAATTGTCCAAAGTGGGCACCCAAGAGCCTCCCACTCCCAGCAAAGCGCCAATCATGTTGGTAAGACTTTCATTCAGCAATTTGAGGAAATCTCTGGTGGCATCTCACTACAAAACTGTCCAACCAAACTTCTTCTGAAAACACAAAAAGCAATACTCTCTGACACGTCTATGACAGCAAAATGGGGGCAACTACCATTTAAACCTGTCGCAGACAGGGAACTTTTTTCCCCTGAAAAAAAGCTCTCCCCGACACACCAAACATCTCTTTTGTTAGGGAACAATTTGGAGGAATGGAATCTCTTCAGCGCAATAAACCCTGAAAGCTTTAACATGGACTACCGGCAAATATGCACTCATCTAGAATGGCTTATCCCAGAGTCCGAGCTAAAGCCCCTACTCAGACATTACTATCAACTAGCAAAAAAAATGACAGACAACCCCTGGCCAGAATGGAGCCGAGCCTGGAACCTCTTGCTCACTGATATGGTATTCACCTTGCCTGGGCTGAGACACCTACAAAGTCATCAGGGGGAAAACTATCACTATCACTTTGCGCAACCCCTCGCTGCACAGCCTTTACTAGGGGCTTGTCACGCCGTTGAGCTTGGCTATGTATTTGGAACCCATAGCGATCAGTCGTTGAAAACACTATATGGTGCTGAAGAAAACCCCCATTTATTAAGTGCCACAATGCAACAAGCTTGGCTGAATTTTGCTGAAACAGGGAAACCCGGCAATGATTGGCCAGAGTTTTCAGGAAAACACAGTAAACGATTTGGCAGTCATCCCTCAGCCAGGGCGTTTAACTCACCAGAGCTTCTCAGTTTATGGCAACATATACCCGACGATAGTTTGAATGGTTATCTTTAGGTTGGCATAGATGGCAAGAATTTTTTTAATCAGGCATGGAGAAGCAGCGAAAGGGGAGCACATCCCCGATCCAATACTCACAGACGAAGGTTACAAGCAGGCAGAAGAGCTAGCCCTAAAACTTTCCACACTCGAGAAAGTTCAATTAATAAGCAGCCCCAAACTCCGTGCACAGCAAACAGCAAAGCCCTTGGCCGAAGTTTGGGATATAGAGGTTGTGATTGAAAATGCAGTGACGGAAATACCTACACCAGAGGAAATACCCAAAGCTCAACGCCTAACCTGGTTACGAACATTACTTACTGGAGAGTGGGACCCCTGCGACAGAGAACAAAAAGATTGGCGCGATGGAATAATCAGGTATTTGGAAAGTCTTTCAGAGGATACCTTTATCTTCTGCCATTTTATGGTCATCAATTCAGTTGTTGCACATATCCGTAACCACCAAAAAGTACAACAGTTTAGGCCCGACTACACTTCAATCACTGAGCTAAAAAATGATGGAACCAAGCTACATTTAGTCCAGCTAGGCGAGGAAAAAGATAACAAAGTTCTATAAGAAGATGGGGTATGTGCAGCATACCCCAAACAGGCATTTATTTTAAATGTATTAGTTCAGACCAAATCTGACACATCCTCTTGAAAAAGAGGGGTTTACCGGTTTTGATGAAGGTGCCTAAACCTAAAAGCAAAACCAAGGATAAACCCCATGATCCATACTAATGATCGCATCATCAAACACAAGACCGGATTGCTAAATCTGGCAGAAGAACTCGGCAATATCTCCAAAGCTTGCAAGATGCTGGGTGTGTCGAGAGACACTTTCTATCGCTATAAGGAAGCCGTTTCAAGTGGCGGTGTGGACGCCCTTCTTGAGAAGAACCGGCGTGTGCCCAACCACAAGAACCGTGTTGACACAGTCATTGAAGAGGCAGTGTTAACTTATGCCCTCCAAGAGCCTGCCCATGGGCAGGTTCGAGTTTCCAATGAACTGCGTAAACGCGGTGTATTTGTGTCCCCTAGTGGCGTTCGGAGTATCTGGTTACGGCATGACCTGGCTAACTTCAAATTGCGATTAAAGGCACTTGAGGCCAAGGTCGCTGAGGAGGGACTGATCCTCACAGAGTCACAGGTTCAGGCTTTGGAGAGAAAACGGCATGATGATGAAGCCTGCGGTGAAATTGATACTCAACACCCAGGTTATCTGGGCTCGCAGGATACCTTCTATGTAGGAACCTTTAAGGGCGTCGGACGTGTTTACCAACAAACCTATGTCGATACCTATGCAAAGGTGGCTCATTGCAAGCTGTACACCACCAAAACGCCAATCACTGCGGCGGACCTCCTGAATGACCGTGTACTACCGTTTTATGCCTTACATGATCTACCAGTGCTGCGTATCCTAACTGATCGCGGTACGGAGTATTGTGGCAAATTGGAACAGCACGACTACCAGTTATATCTAAGTGTGAACGAAATAGAACACACTAAGACAAAAGCCAGACATCCACAAACTAATGGAATCTGTGAGCGCTTCCATAAGACCATTTTACAAGAGTTCTACCAACCCTCATTACGCCGTAAGATCTATGGATCAATAGAAGAGTTACAAACGGATCTGGACGAGTGGCTCACATATTACAATAATGAGAGAACTCATCAGGGTAAGAAGTGTTGCGGTCGAACACCGTTAGCAACTCTTGAAGATGGAAAAAGCATCTGGAAGGAAAAGCTCGTAAACTGAATTTGACCTGACAGAGCATCTCCTGAGAAACCGGTAACTGTCAGATCAAGTCTGAACTACTACATTTTAAATCAAGCTTTTGCTAACCACCTCAAACAAATCCTTAGATAGGTCTCCCGAATCAGCAACCCTTTGCAGGGCAACTTTCATCTTCTCACCCAGGCTACCAGAGTATTTTTTCCAACGTGTGATCGGTATAACCAGCCTTGCTGAAATTTGTGGATTTAGCTTGTCCAAGGCCAGAACCTGATCGGCAACAAACTCAAACCCGCTACCATCGCTCTTATGGAATTGCTTAAAATTACGATTAGCAAAACCACCTATTACAGACCTTACTTTATTGGGGTTTTTCATTTCAAAAGCAGGGTGATCCATAAGTGCACGAATATTTTCCAATGTACCGCGCTTGGGACTACAACTCTGCTGACTCAGCCATAGTTCTACGACTTGAGTATCGGTTCTCCAGCGCTCATAAAATTGCTCAATCAACCCCCTGGCTCGGTCTTCCGGTGCATGATTAATAATAACAGCGAGAGCCGCCGCACTATCTGTCATATTACTAGCGTTCTCAAACTGAACCTGGGCTATATTTAACGCCTCCTCAGTTTCTGTTATGCACATATAGGATAAACAGGTATTTTTAAGTCGTCTTTGCGCAATATCTAACGCATTCGGGCTATAGGGCTTAGTCGTATTCAATTCCAGATAGCGCTTGCGAAATTCATCAAATAATTCACCTGCAATTACCTTCCTTACAAAATCCCTCGCAACAATTATTGCTTCCGCATCAATAGATGATGACTCTTCAGCGATAAACTGCTCACTGGGCAATTGCAAGATCTCTGCGACCAGCGCTAGATCGAGATCAACATCCTGTAAAACCTCTTTATAAGCACTGATTAAACTTGGTTGTACCTGTAGTTCCTCACCTTTACGAAAAGCCACCTGAAGCTCATACAAAGCATTTAATGCTAGGCGCTGACTTGCATCCCAGCGGTTAAACGTGTCCTTATCCTTTCTCATTAAAAACTGAAGCTGCTCATTACTATAGTTGTACTTTATTTTTACTGGAGCAGAGAAGCCCCGCAGCAATGAGGGTAAAGGCTTCTTTGTAAGTCCGGAAAACTCAAAAGACTGCTCATCTTCTGTTAACTGTAAAACAGTTTCAGTATCACCCTGCTCATTGAGTACAAGCTCTGCGCCATCAGCCCCCAACAATCCAATTCTTATTGGTAAGTGAAAAGGTAACTTCTCTTCCTGACCTGGCGATGAAGGGCAAGTCTGGCGAATAGTTAGCCTATAAGTACCATCAGTTTCATTAAAGCTATCTGTCACATCAAGTATCGGCGTGCCTGCTTGGCTGTACCAGTTACGAAATTGCTTCAGTTCAACCTTGTTTGCATCTTCCATCGCCTTGACGAAATCTTCACAGGTTACCGCGCAGCCATCATGCCTCTGAAAGTACAAGTCACTTCCTTTGCGGAATCCTTCTGCACCTAAGAGTGTATGAATCATCCGTACAACTTCCGCACCCTTTTCATAAATTGTCAGAGTGTAAAAATTTGAAATTTCTATATAAGAATCTGGCCTGATAGGATGGGCCATAGGGCCGGCATCTTCAGCAAACTGGGTAGTACGCAAAAGGGATACATCTTCAATACGCTTAACCGCTCGGGAATTAAGATCAGCGGAGAACTCCGCATCACGAAATACGGTAAAACCTTCCTTCAGACTCAACTGAAACCAATCCCGGCAGGTGACCCGATTACCGGACCAATTGTGAAAGTACTCATGCCCTACAATAGACTCGATCCGCTGAAAAGCTGAGTCCGTCGCTGTTTCTGGGCTAGCGAGCACGCAGGCCGAATTGAAAATATTCAATCCTTTGTTTTCCATAGCCCCCATATTGAAATGATCAACAGCAACAACCATAAAGATATCTAGGTCATATTCCCTTCCGTAAGTTTCCTCATCCCAACGCATCGCATTTTTAAGGGATCGCATAGCATGATCACACTTCCCAATATTTTTCGCTTCCGTAAAGATCTGCAACTTAACCTTTCTACCAGAGGCTGTTGTGAAGCTATCTTCCACATGCTCCAAATCCCCGGCTACCAACGCAAATAAGTAAGCCGGCTTGGCAAATGGATCTTCCCAAGTTACAAACTGACGACCATCTTCATATCTACCTTTCTCAATTTCATTGCCGTTGGAAAGTAGTACCGGGTGGTCCATCGGCGCGACGATGGTGGTGGTAAATTTGGACATAACATCCGGCCGATCAGGATAGAAAGTAATTTTTCTAAATCCTTCAGCTTCACATTGAGTGCAATACATACCATTAGAGAGATATAATCCCTCTAAAGATGTGTTTTCCTCCGGATTTATCCGATTGCGGATTTCCAGCAGAAATTCTGGTTTCTCTACAGGGATAGACAGGCCCTCAGGTAGAACCTGATAATCAGATGTAGATAACAAAACTCCATCCAAAGAAACCGAAAGTAATTCCAGCTCAACACCATCCAGCACTAAAGGCGGCAGCCCTGCGTCCGCTTGCGGATTTCTGCGAATATTCAAACGAGATTTGACCAAAGTTGCCTTGGGTTCCAGCTCAAAATGTAAATCAGTAGCATCCACCAGGTAATCTGGTACTTGATAGTCTTTCAGGTAAATGGTCTTTGGCTGGCTATCATTCATTATTGAAACACCTTCAGTCATTCTATGCCCTTCCGGGGCAGTATGAATTCGATTAATTGGACCAACAATATCGTTACCCGGGCTAATACTATTTATCACCCAAGTTAAAAACCGGACTATAGCTTCCCAGCGCGATTGGTGCCACGCATAGATAAGTTAGATTAATACTTGCCCTTGCAGCCTTGCCCACCGGCACTCTTGGCACATCTGCCCCCACAGACGTGGCGGCAACAGCGGCGGAGAAGCTAAAAACTATCAGTACAACCATTCATATAGATAAAAACTATTAATTAATGGTCGATTATCTATCTACATAAAGCACTTATTGTCTGCCCCACCCCTTAGCACAGTAGATACTCATCAACATGGCGAGAAATTGCAGCAAGTATAATTATCCAATCTGGTAAACTCCCCATAAGGTAGAAGTAAGGGATTAAAGTATTCCTACTCCGCCCTTTTGTAACGAATAATAGATTTAAGTTTGAACTAATCTCTTGCGAGAACTCCGAGGTTCAGTGTGCGTAAACTCCGTATATCCATCATAACCCTATCTTGTTTTTTAGCTGCGCTCATAGCAGCTAGCTGGTGGAAAAAGGATATCGTTGCTTCTCAGCTAATCAATATTTTCTCAGGAGAGGTAGTTATTCAGGAGCTGACAGGACTACGACTGGGTTTTAAAGAAGTTTCCATCCAGGAAGTTCGCCTAAAGTCCAGCGTAAATAGTATTATCCTCCTCGAGGGAGTAAAAATTGTCTATCCTTTCCATATTATTTATGACCGAGATAACACCCAAAAAATTGAACTATCAATAGAAAAGCTAACCAGGAGCATGGAAGCTGAAGATATCGTTACCAAAGCCCATATCAACGAGCAGCTCCCGGAAAATAATGTCAAGACAAGTAATACATTATCGTTAAGTGCCCTAAGCCAAAGTCTAACCCGCTTTTTGCCAGGCAAGATATCCGTTAAGCAAATAGTACTCGATGGCCAATTGATTGGCGGCCCACTAAATATAGCTCGCGACAGCACAAAAATTCATGCCGAAACTCCCCTTAAACACCCCCAGTTTGGCGAGCTTAATTTATATTTTGAGGCTTTTTTAGGTTTGTCAGAAATCAAACTAAAACCCAGAATACTAACTAACAACTCAATGATTCTGTCTGAAGCTGATATAACTATTGCTAAACTAGAAACTGACACATGGATTTTAAACAGTGAACTTGTATCAGAGCTGGAATCTATAGCCCCACTGATAGAGATATTTGAACCTAAAGCTAGCTCCACAACTAAGCCGACAGTATCAGGCAAAATTATAGCTACCACCGCAATTAGCTTGCCAGACAATCTGCTATCCATTTCAAGCTACCGAGAAATTGACATTCAACTTAATGGCAATGATCTAAAGGCCACAATCCCATACGCTCAACTAAACTCCAATATAGAAGCCCAATTATCTATAAGTAACCCAATAAAAATAACACTTGAATCACTATTTCCATTTAAACCTCGACATATCAAGGGGAGTGGCGAGCTTGATATAGCTTTAGGTACTGATAAAAACACCAATACCCCGCTATTAAGTGCGGACTTTAGCTCGAGCACATCGGCGACATCTCCCGAATTAGATATCGAAGGTACTTTTCATCTAACAAGTGCAAATACTATAGTTAATTCCCCCCTATATCTCAGACACTTGCCAACACTACCTATAGATAGTGTTAATGGAGATGTGGCATTTAAGGGTAAACTTCAACTAAGTTCGCTTAACAATATTAACTCTCCAGAAGTAAATAGCTTTCAATTAGAATTGATACCAAACCAAACTATTCAATTGGATATTTCAGCTCCCACATCAGGAAAAAACTCGCCTTTAATTTCTACCGGATTACATCAGAGCAAGATTCAGGCAAGCATTAAAGATCTTATCTCCATTACAGGTGACCTGACCAATCCCAACAAAAGAGATATTAAGGTCGAACAAGGATCTCTAACTGCAACAATCCAAGGCTCCAATGGGGACTCGACAGTACAGTTAACCGCTAGCGGCATACAATGTCACTTCTCTGATATCAGTGCCTGTAACTTTGAGCTGAAGACAAAGGTACCCCAACTTTATGAGCGGGCCAGAGAATTAGCAGTTACCAATCTGAGCTCAACGGCCAAGGCAAAGATTGAAAGCAATCTTAAAGGTCAAAACTTTACTCTAGAGAGCATTAAAGTATCTGGAGAAAAAATAGCAACCAAAACATTTGCGGCTGACAGAGTAAACTTAGATATACCAAGAGTACACTGCGAAGTAACGGAACCTACAATCTGCACTCTCCCAGAAATAAGCAGTCAGTTTGGAATTATCAACACCGAGCAATTTTCCCTTTCTGGAGACCTCAATTTTCTTGATAGTATTGTTACCATCAAAAATGGTGCTGCAGCGCTGGACAGTGAATTTAATAGTATCAATTTAGAGATTGAGACATCGGAAAAGTACAAGGTTAACCCTTCAGCCAAAGGCAAGCTATCCCTGCAACACAATAAGCTAACAAGTCATAGTCAAATTAAAGCAGGTGCAATTAAAATTGATTTAAGCGGCTCTTACGACTTATCAAAATCCTCAGGTGGAGTTGAATTTTCCGTTCCTGAAGTTATCTTTAGTACGGATCGCTCTCTAAACGATACGATCCAGGGGCTTCCCCTCAATATCGTCTCGGGCAGACTTTCTGCCGGTGGTTCTGTGTCTTTTCCCTCCCAGTCCAAAGACAGTATCCATGTTTCATTGGACGATATTGCAGCAACCTATAAAGATAGTTTTGCCATCGGAATCAGTGGAGATCTAAAAGTAGAAAACGAAGATGGGCACTGGATCACACCTACACCATACCCACTATCGATAGAATCTATTAACGCGGGCTTACCAGTGAAAAATGTCCAGTTATCACTGCAACTGGATAAACAGAAAGATATTACATTGCATAATTTTTCTGCTGACTTTTTGCAAGGCAGGGTTACTTCATCAGCCCTTATTTGGAATCTCGCTGAAGAGACTCGAAAAAGCATTGTACATGCACAAGGTATTTCTCTAGAGGCTTTAGCACAGGAGACGGACTCAGAGAACTTTGAGGCCAGCGGGCTAATTAACTTGGAAATCCCCATTGTAACGGGGCCTGAGGGTATCACTGTGGAAGCCGGTCACCTTCAGGGTGAAGCTCCAGGCGGACGTTTACGCTACTACGGAGCCTTTTCTCCGCAGATGCTGGCAAGCAACCCCCAACTTAAGTTGATAGCCAATGCACTGGAAGATTATGAGTTTCAATCACTGGAAGGCAGCATAGACTATCCAGCCAGCGGAGATCTCCAACTACAGCTAAAGCTGGTTGGTCGAAGTGAGGCTATCGATTCTGATCGAGACCTGGTGATCAACCTGAACCTTGAAAACAATATCCCAGATATGCTGCGTTCATTGCAAGCCAGTCGTGATTTGACTGAAACCCTGGAAAAGCAGCTGGACCAATAGGTCAGGAGTGAAGTAGCCTTTATTGGTATGTACAAGCCTGCTTGGTTCATCACCGGTTAAGGTTGACTCAATAAAATACTTGGGTCTGCCGGCATCCAACTCACCTGCTGAACCAGGCAGGTAACACGGGCTAGGTACAAAAAGTAAAAGGGTACCAAAGAGGTACTGTGAGGAGTGTCAGATGAAAGCCAGCCGACTGATTCCTATGGGGCTGCTATACGCTATGGTTGCTACAGGGTGTACACCCACTGTAGCGGTAAAGGCTCCCAGTGAGCCAATTACAGTAAACCTGAATGTGAAAATTGAGCATGAAATTCGGGTCAAGGTCGACAAGGACCTGGACAACCTGTTTGAAGACAAGGAAGGGATTTTCTAAGGAGGCAAATATGAAGACATTAATGAAAGCCTTTTTGGCACTGAGCTTATTAATCGCCCTGCCTGCAATGGCAATCTCCCTAAATGAAGCAAAAAGTAAGGGCCTGGTTGGTGAAGCCAATAGCGGATACATCGCTATCGTAGATGCCAGCTCACCAGAATTGGAAAAACTGGTCAAAGAAGTGAATGCCAAGCGAAAAGCTGCTTACGCTCGAATCGCTGAACGCAATAAAATTGATATAGCCCAAGTGGCAACACGCGCCGCTGAAAAGTTGGAAGCCCGCTTGTCACCCGGAGAATACTACCAGGACAACCTGGGACGCTGGGTAAGGAAGTAACTCATAGCCCGAAGACTTCAGCTCAGTAAGAAGAGATGATAAAAAACCCCACAGCCAGAAACTGGCAGTGGGGTATTATCAAGGAGTAGAGGCTACAAATTGCCAAATAGTGAATGCCCGTCGAGCCCCTGCTTCTCCATAACCTCTCTTAAACGTTTCAGTGCATCCACCTGTATCTGCCTGACCCGCTCCCTGGTGAGACCGATTTCACGCCCTACTTCTTCCAGGGTGCTCGCTTCAAAACCGCGCAAACCAAACCGCCTAGAGACCACTTCACACTGTTTGTCAGGTAACTCTCCCAACCAGCGGTTGATGCTGTCAAAAAGGTCCCTGTCCTGTAAAAGCTCTGCTGGGTCAGATTCCTGCTGATCGGGGATGGTATCTACCAAGGTCTTCTCAGAAGAGGGCCCAATGGGAGTATCTACAGAAGTAACCCGCTCATTGAGCCCCAGCATACGCTCGACATCTTCGACTGGCTTCTCAAGGAGGGTCGCAATTTCTTCTGCGGATGGCTCGTGATCCAGCTTTTGCGCCAACTCTCGAGATGCACGCAAGTACACGTTTAACTCTTTCACGACATGGATGGGCAGGCGTATGGTCCGGGTCTGATTCATTATGGCCCGTTCTATCGTCTGACGTATCCACCAGGTGGCGTAAGTGGAAAAGCGAAAACCTCTCTCTGGATCAAACTTCTCAACTGCTCGAATCAGGCCCAGATTGCCTTCCTCAATAAGGTCCAGCAGTGCCAAACCTCGGCTAACGTAGCGGCGAGCAATCTTTACAACAAGGCGAAGATTGCTCTCGATCATTCGTTTTCTTGCCGCAGCATCTCCACGCAAAGCCTTGCGCGCGTAATACACCTCTTCTTCTGCGGTCAATAGGGGGGAGAATCCAATTTCATTGAGATAGAGTTGAGTAGCGTCGAGATTTTTCTGCAAATGGCCATCGCCATCCAATCTACAAACTCTACTTTTCTCTGCCTGGGAGGGTGCGGAACTCTTTTTAGCCGCAGATTTCCGCGTGCGACTAACACCTGCTTCAGTTGAACCTAATTTCTGCTCATCATTTTCAACGTCTAACTCAGGAGGAAAGTCTTCTGCCTGGCCAGCCATAGACTGGTCTTGCCGTTGTGCTTCCATTTCCCCTGCTCCTTGTACTTTGCCAATTTCAGCCGCACAACACACTCGGACATTGATAACACAACTATCAATGCCGCAGGTATGTGGCGACAGCCACTGAATCGGCTGACCCTGGGATGGCCACGATTACAGTGACTACCTCAAGTGGTACTAGTTAAAAGTCCATTTTTATTTGCAGAGCTTTACTGCGGCCGTGAACTTACGGTAAGTAGGCAAGAGGGTCTACTGGCTGACCGTTTTTGCGAATCTCAAAGTGGAGCTTGTTGCGGTCGGTACCACTCGAACCCAGTTCCGCTATCCTTTGCCCCGCCTTTACCCTGCTGCCCTCCTTTACGAGCAACCGGTGATTGTGTGCATAGGCACTGAGGTAAACCTCGTTGTGCTTGACGATCAGCAGCTTTCCATAACCTCTCAAGGCGCTTCCTGCGTAGATCACGGTGCCATCAGCCGCTGCCAGTACAGACTCACCCTTTTCACCCGCGATATCAACTCCCTTACGCAATGGGTCCCCAGAGCGGAAGTGACTAATCACTTTCCCCTTGGCGGGCCAGCGCCAGTTGACCGATCCGCTCCGGCGAGATGCTGTTGATTGGCGCTTTGGGCTTGGTGTTAAAGATTTTTTAGCAGTGGTCGTTTGTGTTGTTTTCGGTTTAGCTTTTGCGACTGGCGCTTTTTGCTTCTTTTGCGTGCCGGCAGTGCTCTTGGTTGGCACTGAACCCGTCAGCCTGATTCTCTGCCCAGGATATATTTGATAAGGGGAGCGGATACCATTTATCGCCGCCAATTGGCGAAAATCCTTGCCGTAACGCCAGGCTATCGAATAAAGGGTATCCCCTTTACCTACCGTGTGGTGGGTAATTTTGATACTCGGGGGCTGGCGTAGGGAGCTTGAGGGAGCCTTATGGCTGGAACAGGAGGAAACGGCCTGCAGCAGAACCAGCAAGCCTAATATTTTAAACACCCCCCACAAACAATGACCGATTTTAGGGAGCTTGTTCCGCCAACATCGGCGCTCAAAAGGTTGCAAAAGATGACATTCCATTATTCTCTTTTTACATCAGACCACGGCATTTATGGAAAAAGTGTCTAAAGAAAAGCTCCAAAAATCTCTGGAAAAGTTTGATAAAACGCTGCCATACCGAGATTTTCCAGATCTTATTGCGGAGTGGCGCAAGACTTCTCTCTGTGCACCTTGCCAAAGAAGTCTACAGCGAGAACCAAGAGCGCTGCCACTAGAGCCGCAACAATTGCGCCCCCCAAATGAGCACTGTCGCCGGTTTGCTCGACATAAGTTAACGGAGAAGTGTTGGATAGCAAAGGGGCCAATTTGCTTGATGCTTCGATTTCCCCGGACATTGGCAGTTTCCAGGGCCAAATAATCTTCAAACTACCCAACAAAACCCCGGCAAGAAATGCCAGTGTCCTGGCTACATATTTGTGCATCAGCCAAGACAACAAGCGACTGAAGAGCATCAATCCTATTGCCGCCCCTGCCGCAAAGCACAATAGGTTTGAAATTTGGAGTTCATGAACTGCAGCTAAAACCTTGGGGTATATCCCGATTAATAACAGCAGGAAAGCGCCGGAAATTCCCGGCAGTGCCATCGCACATATTGCCAAAGCACCTGATAAAAACAGCGTAAGTGGAGTTGCCGGTATCTCCGAAGGCCGCATCTCGCTCACTGTTACTGCAAGCGCAATACCCAGTGCAAGAAAAACCAAAACAGATGGCGACCACCGGGGGATATTTCTCACAATGGGAACAATTGAGGCGAGAACCAAACCGAAAAAGAAAGACCACACAACAATTGGATAATTTTGCAGTAAGCCACTAATCAGGTGGGCCAAGCTAAAAACGCTCAACAATACCCCAAGGAAAAGAGAGAGCAAAAAGCTCCCATTAATATAGCGCCAAGTGGATAGAAACCCCTCCTTCCGCCACACTGTAATACAATGCGGGCCTATTCGACTGAGGGAGTCCAAAAGCTCCTGGTAGATGCCGGTAATAAAGGCAATAGTTCCCCCGGAAACACCGGGCACCACATCGGCAGCCCCCATTGCCATTCCCCGCAGAAGTACTCCGGGGTAGCGACTTTTTAGAACCTCAGTAAATCTCATCGAACCACGCCACCGAGTAAAGGCACGAAACGTACCGCTTCCAACTTTTCCACATCAAACTTATTACTATCCTCACGACGAGTCACCATCGTCAGGTATTGCTGCTCAGCCCCCACCGGAATTACCAAAACTCCATTGGGAGCCAGCTGTTCTCGCAGCTCATCAGGAATCATTGCAGGTGCTGCTGCAGCCAGGATAGCATCGTAAGGACCCTCTTCTTTCCAACCAAAGCCCCCACTGCTGAGCTTATACTCTACATTGCTATAACCCAGCTCCCCCAACCGATGGCGAGCGGTTTCCAATAGAGGTTCGACACGCTCGACGGAATAAAGTTGTTCGACCAAACGAGCAAGAATGGCCGTTTGGTAGCCAGAGCCCGTACCCACTTCCAGAACTCGGTGTAGAGACTTGGCTCTACTCAGTAAGAGTTCAGTCATACGGGCGACAATGTATGGCTGGGAAATAGTTTGGCCATACCCTATGGGCAAAGCAGTATCTTCATAAGCCCGAATAGCCAGGGCCTCATCCAAAAAGAGGTGTCGAGGTGTAGATGCCATTACATCCAGTACCTCCTCGTTGGATATCCCCTCTTCCCGCAATCGCTGGATCAAGCGATTACGGGTTCGCTGGGAAGTCATCCCCAGACCTTCTTGTCTCAAGCGATCCATATTCTTTTCTTGTCCATGATTTGTGCAACAGCGCCAGTCACCTAAATACAAATTTTATGTGCACTGTTTAACATTGACCAGCTGAGCTATCTCCCGTAGCAAAGCCGTAGCAAAAGTACCCGGTGGCAAGGCAAATTCGACGATTAAATGATCACCTTCCCACTCATAGCGAAATGCCTCCGGGGATAAAATCATGGCCCGGCGCTCCTGACTAAGACCGCAGTGCTCCAGCCAGTTGCACCAAGGCTGCCACGGGGACAACACTTGCTCTTCCAACTGCCCCAGGGCATCCGTTGACAGGTTTCTGCCACGCCCCCAAAGAGGCCCGGTTGGGTAATCTTCAGGCTCTCCAACGAGGGGGCTCTGCCAGGCTCCGGTATTGACTCGTTCAGCCAAAACCTGGTTGAACAGCCAGCTACGGGCAGCAGACATGGCGAAGGCCTTTTCGCTTTTGCGGCAGCGACCGTCCTCTTCAGCTAAGTTTTTTGCCAGGCTAAGGTTATTGCCATCAATCCCAAAGCGCTGTTCACCGAAGTAATTGGGGACCCCTTTGGGAATCATCTGAAGTACTTCTTCTGCTTTGTCCCGATCACCTTCTACATTGCGCAACCGAATCTTGAAGCGATTCCCCATATGCTCGCCGCGACGCAACTTGCGTGGTCCCCGGAAGGCCTGGAGCAATGAAATCTCATCGCTGTTAATTTGCGACCAGTCTGCTTCTGGCTTTTGTCCGAGCCATACACTGAACCATTGAGTGGTAACAGCATGTCGGTCTTTCAAGCCATAAAAGCTGACATCCCGGCTTTGCACCCCAGCTAACTTCGCCAATTCCTTGGCAACCCAGGCGGTATTTGCCCCGCGCTTTTTAACCTGCAAGTAAACATGCTCGCCATCTTTATCAGCCGGCGGCATAGCCAGTTCATCGACAATAAAATCTTCTGGTTCTGTGCGAAAATCGCCAGAAATTACCGCACCCCCAAGCGCTCGGGGCCAATCCAGATTCCAAACTTCAGACATCTTTGCGCTCTAATAAAACAGTAGCTTGCGCGGCGATACCCTCACCGCGACCAGTAAATCCAAGCTTTTCTGTAGTGGTTGCTTTGACACTGATCGCACCGCAATCAACACCACAGTCAGCGGCAATATTGACTCGCATTCCATCGATATGCGGAGCCATTTTGGGGGCCTGGGCAATCAACGTCATATCAGCATTAACCAGGCGATACCCTTTACTATCGATTAACCCAACAACATGTCGAAGCAGGTTTCTGCTATCCGCTCCGGCAAATTGTTCATCGTTATCGGGAAAGTGCTTACCGATATCTCCCAGGGCCAGAGCCCCCAGTAAGGCATCCGATAGGGCGTGCAGTAAAACATCCCCGTCAGAATGAGCTACCAAACCATACCCATAGGGGATTTGTACTCCTCCGAGCACTACATAATCACCAGGGCCAAATGCGTGAACATCAAAGCCCTGGCCTATTCGAAAACTCACTATCGCTTATCCTCAGTCGGGGAGTAGCGCAGACGTAAAATAGTTTCTGCAATTATGATATCGGCGGGGTGCGTCACTTTAATATTGTCACTATCACCCGCAACCAATTGCGGTGAATGGCCAAAAAACTCCAGTGCACTGGCTTCATCGGTTACAGCAACCCCTTGTTCCAGGGCTTTACCAAGGCAAGAGTGCAGAGTACTGAGAGGGGCCCGTTGCGGGGTTTGCGCCAGCCAAATACTTTCGCGGTCAACCGTTTCTTCCACACAGGCTACACCGCCAGTCACATGACTGCGCTTTAATGTGTCGCTTGCGGGGCGCGCCAGAAGTGCCATCGGTGAGACTTCGTCACTGAGTAAAGCGCAAATATCGCGCTCAGACACACAGGGTCGTGCAGCATCGTGGACTAAAACTGGAGTATCGCCGCTTTCTCGCTCCGCCAGGAAATCCAGGGCGGACTGAACAGAGTCTGCTCTCTCAGCTCCACCAATGACGGTGTGTACCAAGGGGTGGTTTGCTTCTTTCAGGTGAGGGAAGTAGGTATCCTGCTCCGATAGCGATACTACAACGCCGGCCAATCCTGGCCACCCAAGAATATTTTTTAAAGTCAGGGATAGCAGTGGTCGCCCAAGCAACGGCAGGTACTGTTTCGGGCGATCAGCCCCCATACGTTTGCCAACGCCGGCAGCGGGTACAATGACCCAATAATCCTTAATCAATTTTCAGCCTCTTCCTTATCGAGGAAGATAAACAGTGTTTCCCCTTCCTTGATCAGTCCCAGGTCATAACGGGCTTTCGCTTCCACACCATCAGTGCCAACTTTCAAACTGCGGACTTCCCTGAACAGTTGACGGTTTTCCCGCACCAGCGCGATATTTTTTTCTTGCTGTTGGGCTAATTGACGCTTGAGACGGGTAACTTCGGCGAGACTACCTTCACCAACCCAAAGTCGGTACTGGGTGGCGAGGAGCATAATGGTGAGTATTGCCAGCAGCCATTTCATACGAGATTACGATATTTCGCTTGTTCGTATTTATAGTACTACAAAGAGGGGCTGGCCCTTCTTTGTAGTACTTGCACGCTAATTCAAATAATGGATTACTTGAATTCAGCGCGGCCGCGATAAGGCGCGGAGCCATTCAGCTCAGCTTCGATGCGCAGCAGACGGTTGTACTTGGCTACGCGGTCTGAACGGCAAAGGGAACCGGTCTTGATTTGGCCAGCAGCAGTCGCAACCGCCAGATCTGCAATAGTGGTATCTTCGGTCTCACCGGAGCGGTGAGAGATCACAGCGGTGTAGCCCGCATCTTTAGCCATTTTGATCGCATCCAGAGTCTCGGACAGGGAACCGATCTGGTTGAACTTGATCAAGATAGAGTTACCGACACCTTTCTCGATACCTTCCTTCAGGATCTTGGTGTTGGTTACGAACAGGTCGTCACCTACCAGCTGTACTTTTTCACCAATTTTGTCGGTGAGTACTTTCCAACCGTCCCAATCACTCTCGTCCATACCGTCTTCGATAGACAGGATCGGATAGTTGGCGGACAGATCGGCCAGGTAGCTGGCAAAACCCTCGCTGTCGAACTGCTTGCCTTCGCCAGCCAGATCGTACTTGCCATCTTTGTAGAACTCGGAAGAAGCGCAGTCCAGAGCCAGGGTAATGTCATCGCCCAGGGTGTAACCGGCCTTCTCTACCGCTTCAGCAATCACTTTCAGCGCTGCTTCGTTGGAAGGCAGGTTCGGAGCAAAGCCACCTTCATCGCCAACCGCAGTGTTCAGGCTGTTGCTGGACAGTACTTTTTTCAGGGAGTGGAAGATCTCAGCACCTTGGCGCAGAGCTTCAGCAAAAGATTCAGCCTTAACCGGCTGAACCATAAATTCCTGAATATCCACATTGTTGTCAGCGTGTTCGCCGCCATTGAGGATATTCATCATCGGTACCGGCATGGAGTACTCGCCCGGAGTGCCGTTTACCTCAGCAATATGCTGGTACAAGGGGATTTTTTTGGAAGCAGCAGCTGCTTTAGCGGCAGCCAGGGAAACCGCCAAAATAGCGTTAGCGCCGAAGTTCGCCTTATTTTCAGTGCCGTCGGCATCAATCATCGCCTTGTCCAGGGCGCGCTGATCGGAAGCATCCATACCCTTGAGCAGGTCGGCGATAGTAGTGTTGATATTTTCAACCGCTTTCAGGACACCCTTGCCCAAGTAACGGCTTTTATCGCCATCGCGAAGTTCCAGCGCTTCACGGGAGCCAGTGGAGGCACCGGAGGGGGCGCAGGCGGAGCCAATAGAACCATCCTCCAGGATTACATCGGCTTCAACGGTAGGGTTACCGCGAGAATCCATTACTTCAAAGGCTTTAACAGCGACAATCTTGCTCATTTACAATGGGCTCCGTATTGGTACTTACTGAAAATAGGTTTTCGTAAATCAGACGTTATGCACTTTTGCTACAGCACTCAGGCTAAATAGCAGACGGGAAAGTGCCGCGCGCCCAATCAGGGCGCGCAAAATATTTCTTTTTTATTTCGTATCCAGCGGCTCAAAACCTTTAATCAGGTCATCTACCGCTTTCATCTGCGCCAGGAATGGCTCCAGCTTTTCCAGTGGCAATGCACTGGGGCCATCACACAATGCTTTGTCTGGATTCGGGTGTGCTTCCAGGAACAGGCCGGCAATACCGATAGCCAAACCTGCGCGGCCCAGCTCAGTGACCTGCGCACGGCGACCACCAGAGGCAGCACCGGAAGGATCGCGCATTTGCAGTGAGTGGGTGACGTCAAAAATCAGCGGTGCACCGCCGGAGGCATTGATCATGGTGCTAAAGCCCAGCATATCGACAACCAGGTTGTCGTAGCCAAAGCAGGCACCGCGCTCACACAAAAGAATATTTTCGTTGCCACACTCAGCAAATTTCTCCACCACATTTTTAACTTGTGGCGGGCTCATAAACTGGGGCTTTTTGACGTTGATCACTGCACCAGTCGCTGCCATAGCCGCGACCAGATCAGTCTGGCGGGCCAGGAAGGCCGGCAGCTGGATAATATCCACGACTTCGGCAACCGGAGCAGCCTGATGTACTTCGTGGACATCAGTAATCAAGGGAACCTTAAAGGTATCTTTGATTTCCTGAAAAATCTTCAGGCCTTCTTCCATTCCCGGTCCGCGATAGGAATTGATGGAAGAGCGATTAGCCTTGTCAAAAGACGCTTTAAAAACATAGGGAATACCCAGTTTTTCAGTGACTTTTACATAGTGCTCAGCCACCTGCATCGCCAGGTCGCGGGATTCCAGTACATTCATACCGCCAAACAGCGCAAAGGGCTTATCGTTGGCGACCTGAATATTTCCGACTTCAATTGTTTTCACTGTCAGCTCCCTGTCATCTCACCCCCAGTCACAGAGACCGGGGGGCGGATTACTGATTAACCCTGGTTTTCACGCTGCTTCATTGCGGCGGCAACAAAGCTTTCGAACAGCGGATGGCCGTCGCGCGGGGTTGAAGTAAATTCCGGGTGGAACTGGCAAGCAACGAACCAGGGATGGTTCGGCAATTCAACCATTTCTACCAGGGTATCGTCTGCAGACCAGCCGCCAATTTTCAAACCAGCTTGCTGCAGGCGATCAACGTAGTTGTTGTTCACTTCATAGCGGTGGCGGTGGCGCTCTACAATGACGTCTGCGCCGTAGATATCGCGAGCCTTGGTGTCTTTAGCCAAGCGACATTCCTGGCCGCCCAAGCGCATGGTGCCACCCAGGTCGGACTGCTCGTCGCGCTTCTCGATATTGCCTTCGCTATCGATCCACTCTGTGATCAGGCCGATAACCGGGTGCGGGGTTTTAGTATTGAATTCAGTACTGTTGGCACCTTCGAGGCCGAGCACATTGCGCGCGAACTCGATAACCACAGACTGTAAACCGAGGCAGATGCCCAGGTAAGGAATATTGTTTTCACGAGCGTAGCGAACAGATTCAAGCTTGCCCTCTAAACCGCGCTCACCAAATCCGCCGGGAACCAGGATTGCATCGGCATCCTTGATCAGGTCAATGCCGTTCTCACCCTCAACGTCTTCAGCGTTGATAAAGTCGATATCCACTTTGCAGCGATGCTTGATACCCGCATGGGTCAGGGACTCGATCAGGGACTTATAGGCATCCAGCAACTCCATGTATTTGCCAACCATGGCAATTTTCACTTCGTGCTGCGGGTTCAGCTTGCCATCGACCACTTCATCCCACTCGGAAAGGTCTGGTGCCTGGCATTCCAGCTGCAGTTTTTCCACAACGATATCGTCGAGGCCGTAACTGTGCAGAAGACGCGGTACGCCGTAGATGGTCTTGGCATCGGGCAGAGGTACAACAGCGCGCTCTTCAACATTGGTGAACAGTGCGATCTTGCGGCGGGAGTCCTCATCGATCTCGCGCTCGGAACGGCACAGCAGAATATCCGGCTGCAAGCCGATAGAACGCAACTCTTTAACAGAGTGCTGGGTCGGCTTGGTCTTGGTTTCACCAGCAGTGGCAAGGAAAGGCACATAGCTCAGGTGGATCAACAGGGCGCGATTGGTGCCCATTTCCACACGCAGCTGACGCACAGATTCCAGGAACGGTTGGGATTCGATATCACCTACGGTGCCACCGATTTCAACAATAGCGACATCGACATCGCGGCCACCTTCTACAACACGGCGCTTGATCTCGTCGGTAATATGGGGGATCACCTGTACGGTGCCACCCAAGTAGTCACCACGGCGCTCTTTGCGCAGTACGGTTTCGTACACGCGGCCGGTGGTGAAGTTGTTACGCTTGGACATCCGGGTACGGATAAAGCGTTCGTAGTGACCCAGGTCCAGGTCAGTCTCGGCACCATCCTCGGTGACATACACCTCGCCGTGCTGGAAGGGACTCATGGTACCCGGGTCTACGTTGATGTAGGGGTCCAGTTTGAGGATGGTAACCTTGAGGCCGCGGGCCTCGAGAATGGCGGCCAAAGAGGCGGAGGCGATACCTTTCCCCAACGAGGAAACCACGCCACCAGTTACAAAAATATAGCGCGTCATGCAAAACCTTGGTCAGTTGAGCGCTCGATGAATGTCGAGCTTACAGGGCTGGCCCGGGCGGATAATCCAGCTTCTCCCGGTGCCTTTTAGACGGGGCGCCAGGGTAGCAGAAACCCCCTTAACACTCAATCGAAAAACCGCCAGCCGGGTGGGTCATCCGGGATGGCGCAGCCTGCTTTGCATGAAAAGAGCCCCGCGACAGCCACCAGATCATCCCCCAAAAATACCAATGGGACACGATCCCTGAGCCAGGGCTCAAGGGCCCACTCCTGCAAGAGCTTCTTAAGCGTTTGTGACCTGGAGCGATTTACCGGATGAGCACGCTCCCCTCCTCTGCGATAACACACTCGATAATCGCCCACTGGCCAATCCGACGAGGGCCGAAGAATGCCACCCGCTGGCAGAGCCAGATTAGAGCGGCCATCCCAGTGCCAATTTTTATCGGGTTTATTGGCAATTGGCGCCAGCTCAGGGGTCAGGTAAAGGCGACTCCGAAAACGTCGTACCACTTGCCCACCTAAATTAACTTCAAGCTGTGCATCCTCTGCCGCATGAGTCACCTGGGAAAGCGCCTGATTTAATAGGGCCGACTCTGGCGGCTGCCCCCCTTGGCGCAACACCCAATGCCGCATAAGGTTTTTACGGCGCCCCTCGCTAAGGCTGAAGAAGCGAGGCAGGGCCAGGCTTTCGCCAAATCGCTCCACCTTTAAATCAACCCCCTCCAGGTCAGCAAGTGCCAACTCAGACAGCAAGTCCGCAGACTCCCTCAGGTTCTCCGCTGCCCGAGCGATCTGGCGACTCACTCCCCAACGCTGGTTGAGCAGTGGCACAACTCGATGCCGCAAAAAATTCCGCTCTAGGGCCTCATCCGCATTGCTGTCATCTTCAATCCAGCTCAATCCATGAGCCTCAGCCCACTGCTCTAGCTCTTTTCGCCCCGCTCCGAGTAGAGGGCGCAGTAAGTACTTATTATCTCCGATCGTTCGACTCTCGGACATGCTGGCCAATCCCAACACGCCCGCGCCCCGCATTAAGCGCAGCAGGAAAGTCTCAGCTTGGTCGTCCGCGTGGTGACCGAGCAGAATTTGATCACCTTCGGACATCACCTGATTGAAGGCGGCATATCTCGCCCGGCGAGCCCCCTGCTCCAATCCGCCATCTTTGTAATCAACAGTAACCTGAATGGCTGTAAAGGGTACCGCCAGATTTTCAGCAAACTCCTTACAGTGAGCCAGCCAAATGTCCGCATTTGCATTCAGACCATGGTGAATATGAAGCGCACGCACGGGAATTTGGCAAGTTACCAGAAGGTGCAGGAGAACAGTGGAATCCAGACCACCAGAAAACCCCACCCACAACTGGCCGCTGGCAGGGTGGGACTGCAGTATATTCTTTATCAGAGATGGGAGTTTTTCGCTGGGATTTACATTTTTCACGGGGAGTTAAACAAAGTCTAAGCTCCAATCAGTATACCGCCAATAGACCAGAATACAGATAGAAGAAAGCCCCCACAACTTCAGACACGCCAAGACCGCAATATTAAATAGAGGGTCACTAAAGGTTAAATTTCACACAAAGGCTTTACCTTACACTTTAGGAGCAAATTATCTAACTCCTCAATTGTCACTGCTAAGACGATTAGCTAGTCGCATATATAAACCTCGAAAATTAGATGAAATTAATCTTGGAGTAGTTCACCTCAGGATTTGGGGCACTAACCGTAAATTATACCCTTGCAATAAAAGTGATACTAACCGCACTACCGCCAATGCCAGCCCCCATAAAATATGTCTAAAAACTGCGACAAAAGGAGAAGGTTATTTTTTTACCAGTCGACTTAAAGCTAACACTCACGACCCCATCCCACTAACATTTAAGCCCATAAAATTTAACCATTCACCCTAACCTCCGAGCAACCAATGAATATCATCACTCTTCCGCGTTCGCCTTTAACAAAAATAAATATGCGGGCATATGAATTAAATTTTTCATTCGGCTACTAACTTAAAGTCCAACATAAGAAATTCAGAAATCGACAACCAAACACCCAATAAAACGCTACAGCCACATAGCTATAGCAGATACTTTTACCGCTATAGCTATGCAAAAAACGCAGTCAAGCAGTTTTAGCTAGAGGATTTGTTAGACTTGAGATGTATCCAGAGAGAAGCTGATAAAATGCCTCGGGCTTTTCCAGCATAGGACTGTGCCCACAATCATACACTTCACAATAATCCAAATTATCATTCTGGGAGGCCAGCGACCGCCAGGATTCAGCCGGTGTTATTTGATCGAAGTCTCCCCATATTAACTTGATCGGGCATCTCACTTTCTTCAGACTGCCATAAACATCATACTTCCTACTTATATTCAGCCATTTAACCACTGATTTAAACGTTTCGTTAGTGGAGAAAATAGTATTGATATCGGCGACGCCCTTTTCGTAGTCCGGTTTCGGCAGGCGGTTAATATCTCGGAAGACCCGCTCACAAAGTATATTTGCTGCTCCAGGTACCGACCCGCGTAAATCAGAAAGGGAAACTCCTGCCTCCAACTCCTCAAGCCCCGGGGCTCCACTGATAACCACCCCAGCTACCAGTTCAGGATATTTTGCGGCAAAATCTAACGTAATAAGCCCACTCATCGAGTTGCCGACCAAAATATTATTATCCATATCTCCATTTAACTGGAGACACTCTCTAATCATTTCGTGCGCCGAATCCAACTTACCCATAAAAACCTCGGGGATAGATGGCTCGATAACAGTTATTTTATGCCCCTGCTGCCGACAAGCGTCTGCAACCTGGTTCCAAATCCACCCACGCGCGAAAAGTCCTGGTAAAAAAACGATATGACAAGGTGCCATTAGTTCCTCCAATTCCATTTCAAGTTAATTTATCCGCACCATCCCCGGCACCACCATGACCGAGGACCTCAAAATGCATAAAAATCAAACAGGGAACCAACCCACCATAACCGCCATAATTCAATGGAAGGCCAGGTCTGAAAAGTAAACACTCGAAAAATAACCAGCAATAAGAATGCCAACTATCCAAGAGCCCTAATTTTGAGAGCGAAGTCATACTAACCAGAGAGGAATGGCAGCTTCATTTCAAATCAATTACCTTTCTGTTCCCGAGAAAATGGAACCTGCGCAAAGCCTACCCCACTCCAAAATTTAAATAAGATTAGAAAATAAAATTTATTGAATTATTTATTCGCCTGCACGTTTGCAGTGCCTGACAACTCAATACAGCACCAATAGCGGCAATAATTTTGTGACAAGTAATACTATGAAGGCGTGAAATAACAAAAATCAGGAGAGGTAGATTTATCGTGGGATAACACTATCCAATACACTAAAGAAGGAAATAATACACTGCGCTCGGGACCCTATGAGGCACGGATGCCGATTAGGAGCTTACAGGGATGTATTCACAGCGTGTCTCAAGTGAAGTGTATTCTTTCCTTCCACCCCAGTAGTAAATCTATGGGATAAAAGAAATAGTAATATCTGGAAAGAAGAGATTGGCGGGCAAAGAAGTGCCAACGGGATAGAACATCACACTGGCACCGTTCCTGTGAGAACAAATTGTTTCAGCCACTAACCGGATCCAAAAAACAGGCTCCGGTTAGAACTGAGGGTAATTAGCCCTTTAAGTGTGTTGTAACTTAACCGTCACAACGAATATCAGCAGATACTCCAGCTTCCGGGGTCAACTTAACGTTGGCAACCGCAATAGCCATCGGAGCTTCACTCTCCAAGCCAAAGGCACTAAACACCTTGCCAAAATCCGCACCGGCTTTTACAAAGCACTGCAGATCTACAGAAACCCGGGTCCAGCTTTTCTGCTCCATGGATTTCAGCGCAGACTCCAGCGGTACCTTGGCAGAACAGCCATCTCCACAGTTCATGGTAGCCACCACTGGCTTTTCAATTGGCTGATCGACACGGATATTCAGTGTCAGCGCAGATTTCTCTTCCAGGTAGACATTCAGGTCCTGCATATATTCAGCAGACAACTGAACTGCACCAGGACGCAGGCCTTTCCAGGTAATCAGTCGAGCATCTTCTTGGGAAGACATATCGATGGAGCTGACAGTGATGTTTTTATCGTCTCCGCTAACCGCGAAGTTACCGTGCACAGGTACAACCTCTGCCCCAGCTTCAGCAATATTTAACACCCAGGGAGCCTGCGGGCGGGATACCAACAGCCAGGCTTCTTCCAAACCGCCACCGGCACTGGATTCACTGGTCTCCGGCAATTCGTTGCTCACCAGGGATTCCTGTTCAGCAGCCAGGCCATAGCCCAACTCAAACAGTGGCTCGTAATTCTCGTGGTAAGGATTCAGGACATTCTGATAGCTGTGCATTGGCCAGCTGAATGGCAGCTTGCCGGTAAAGTCGTAACGGGCTTCCCCATCGGCGCCTTTAATCAGCACATCTGCAACACCAGCACCTTCAGAGCCAGGCAGCCAGGCAGCAACAAAGGCATCGGATGCATTCAATTCACTGTTAATCCAAAGCGGACGACCGGACAGGAACACACTGACTACCTGAACACCCTGCTCGCGCAGTTTTTTCAGCAGCGCCAAATCCTTCTTGTTACCGCGCTGGTATTCCAGGTTGGTAATATCGCCGTGCCACTCTGCATAGGGCTCTTCGCCAAATACAACAACAGCAACCTTGGGTGCCTTACCATTGGCAAAAGTGGCATCTGAGAAGCTGCCATCAGCACTCAATACCGCTTCACCGCCAGCGGCTTTAACCGCCGATGAAATACCTTCAAAGATTGAAGTCGCACCAGGGAAGTCTGCGCGCGTGTTGCCGGTACCCTGCCAGGAGATCGTCCAACCACCACTCTGCTTGGACAGGTTATCCGCACCATCGCCGGCAACCAGAATATTCTGGTCCGCAGCCAATGGCAGCAGCTGGTCGTTGTTTTTCAGCAACACCAGGGATTTGCGTACCGCTTCACGAGCGATTGCGCGGTGCTCCGGGTTGCCCAGGATGCCGTCTTTGCCTGCCAGCGGCATATTGCGGTCAAACAGACCTGCACGGATCTTCACTCGCAGGATGCGGCGAACGGCATCATCGATACGCTCCGCACCGATTTCACCGCTTTTGGCCTGGGCCAGGGTGTTGTTGTACAGGGCTTTCCAGTCCGCCGGCACCATAAACATATCGAGGCCGGCATTAATCGCCGCTGCACAGCTCTCTACAGTGCAACCGGGCACGAAACCGTGGCCATTCCAGTCGCCCACAACAAAGCCATCAAAACCGAGGCGCTCTTTCAGAACGGTGGTCAGAAGGTATTTGTGGCCGTGGAGTTTTTCACCGTTCCAGCTATTGAATGAAGCCATAACGGTCTGTACGCCTGCCGGCAGAGATGTCAGGTAACCCGCCGCATGGACCTCTGCCAGTTCTTTTTCCGGAACCGCATTATCACCTCGGTCAATTCCTCGATTCGTACCACCGTCACCGACAAAGTGCTTGGCAGTGGCTACCAGATTTTCGCCGCGCAGGAACTCAGCGCTGGATTTTTCGCCCTGGAGCCCCGTCACCATTGCCTCGGCATAATCCGCAACAATCTTGGGATCTTCGGAATAACTCTCGTAAGTTCTGCCCCAGCGGTCATCGCGCACTACCGCGACGGTGGGAGCGAAAGTCCAATCGATACCGGTCACTGCCACTTCGCGGGCGGTGGCGCTACCAATACGCTCAATCAGCTCCGGGTCTTGGGCGGCACCCAGACCAATATTATGCGGGAACAGGGTCGCACCGATCACATTGTTGTGGCCGTGAACCGCATCGGAACCCCAGATCAGGGGAATCGCAACACCGCCATCGGAAGTGTCCATAGAAGCCTTAAAGAAGGCGTCAGAAAGGGCCAACCAGTCTTGCGGCGTGGCAAACTTATCGTTGTTCGGGAAGGCGCCACCACCATTCAATACGGAACCCAGGTGATAGGTCTTCACATCTTCAGGAGTAACGCTGCGGATTTCCGCCTGGATCATCTGACCCACTTTCTCTTCCAGAGACATGCGGGACATGATTTCAGTGATTTGGGCTTCCAGCTTTTCATCGCGCGGTAAGGCTGGCTTGAGTTCAGGCCAGTTGTCGATGCCCTCGGCGGCACTGGTGCCAGTATCGGCCTGCGCTTTATCGGCTTTTGGCTCAGTTTGTTGGCTCTCGGAATGACACCCGGCGAGCACAGAAGCACAGAGCACAAAGCCCAGCGAAAATCGCTTACTAAAATTCACGAATAACTCCCAAAATTATTCCACGCTTGTTAACTGGCTCTACGAGTTGCGCTCAGACAAACTTCAGAGGAAATATCTCCAAAGCCCTACACCCAGCGCGACCTACTATCGCCATATTTATTATGCCGCACATCACCTGCCCCGGCAGTTGTGCACGGTCTGCCTCCACCGAGCTGAAATATTAGAGATAACTCCAGATCCAGCTCTCGTCGGAATCAAGTTCTGCTAATGCCGTATTCACCGATCGGCCATAAAACTGAGTCATGGCTACCCAGTGGGCACAGTTCGCAATGACAACAAATTGCAGTACTTGTCTCTACAGGCCAATAGAAATCCGATGGGCTGGTCCAAATTGCAGACAAGGCGGAAAGGATAAATGAAGGTTCTACTCCACCGCGCTACCGCGCAGGGTTCGTGAAAAAGCCCCGTAATAAACGATGTAGCAGTAACAAACCAGAGGCACCAAAAATGAATACTGTATACCGGCGCTATCAGCCAGCATTCCCTGGAAAAGAGGAATAATTGCACCACCTACAATTGCCATGCATAAGATACCGCTACCCTGGCTGGTATGTTTACCCAGCCCGCGCAAGGCCAGGCTGAATATAGTCGGGAACATAATCGAGTTACACAGACCCACCGCAACTATGGACCAGACCGCGATCGGGCCAGACGTCATCATCGCGATTGCTATAAGTACCACCGAACCCAGGCCACAAACCGCCAGGGTTTTTCCAGCAGAGACAAAGCGCAGCAAAAAGGCCCCGGCAAAGCGCCCAATCATCGCTCCGCCCCAGTAATAAGAGACATACTTTGACGCTTCAAAAGGAGCCATCTTTGCCACTGATGGTTCACCAAAGAAACTCACTAGAAAACTGCCAATAGCCACCTCCGCACCCACATAGGCAAAAATACCTACAGCCCCCAGGGTCAAGCGGGGGAAACGCCACAGAGAAAACACATCGTGACCATCCGCTCCTCCACCCTGTTGGTGCTCGGGAATAGCCGGCAACCTGATCCAGGAAAAGAAAGCGACCATCACCAGTAGAAGCACTGCTAACCAGAAATAAGGCGTCTCAACCAAAGCCGCTTCGCGGGCCCTGAACTCAATAATACTCGCCGCTGTATCCGGGTCAGCGGTAATAGTAAGTCCCGCAAAGAAAACTGCGCCGCCAATCACCGGTGCCAAGGTAGTTCCCAGGGAGTTAAAAGCCTGGGTAAGATTCAGTCGACTGGGCGCCGTGCGAGCACTGCCCAGCGCGATAACATAGGGGTTTGCGGAAACCTGCAGCAAAGTAATCCCTGAGGCCAGAACAAACAGCCCCAGCAAAAACACTTCGTAGATTTGCAGACGGGCAGCGGGAATAAAGACCAGGCAGCCCGCACAAGCCACCAAAAGCCCGAGCACCAGCCCAAGCTGATAACCAACCCGCCTCAACAACATGCCTGCCGGCACGGATACCAGGAAATAGGCAGCAAAAAAGTAAAACTGCACCAAGACAGCCTTGGTGTAACTCAACTCAAAAACATTTTTTAAGTGCGGCACCAGCACATCGTTCAGGCCGGTAATAAATCCCCAAATTAGAAATAGGGACGTAAGTGCAATTAAATTGATATAGCGCGGGGCAACGCCGGCCGCTACTCCGGCACGGGCATCAGTGTCATATTTAGCCATCTCGCTCGAGGAGAACCCCGATTCGGGCAACATCTGGCTCATCGGAAACCGATCCCCAAATCTAAACTATTTCTTTCTAGCGGTTGGTCCATTCACCCGGAATTTTTTCCGCCACCACATTATTTTGCGCAAAAGTTAGTACCACCTCTGCGACTGTGGATTCATTCAAGCCGTTAAAGGCCCTGCACATTTTTACCACAATTATTGGCAACTACCTATCTACTCAACCAAATTTCAAATTACCGTTTTTGACCAGATAGACAATCTAATAGTGTCGAGCTGGATAAACAGAAGTACCACTGAACTTTAGCCTCAAAGAAGTCCGGGCTGATTAACTCTCATTTAAAAATAGAGAGGAGTTGTCTTCTGAATCGAGATTGCCGAAAATTACTCGACTATTCACCCCGAAATCAGATAAAAAGGACTTTCTCGGGGACAAGCCGGAAGCGTGGCGCTATCCCCTCTGGCGGGTCACGTTTCTGCAAGGTAATATTCTGCGGATAATAATGAACGCGACGATGAGCGTCTATCCCGTCCTTTTCACAATACTAAATATGCGGGAAATCATGCAGTACTCGACCCGTCTAGATACGAGACCGAACACTGAAATTCAGTCGACCCGCTGGTTTTGGAAACTGCAGCTGGTCAGCTGGGTTGGCATACTGCTGGTCACTTTTCTTTCACTGACCCTGTGGCACTCCCCTACCGAGTGGCCTCACTTCGAGCCTGTCAATACAGTATTCCAGTGCGCTATTGCATTTTTATTATCCCTGTTTCTAAAACCGATTTTTGATGTCGCCTGGGAATCAGAGCTCGCTTTCCGCACCGTGATCTACCTTCTGGCTGTCGCTGTTATTTCGGGAATATGGACCTTGGTTCGCATGGAGGCCTACATACGCCTCAGCGGTGAACACTCGATTTGGTCTGAGTTCGGCGGCTGGTATTACGCTTCTTTATTTGTGTTTCTATTCTGGAGCGCCCTGTACTGCGGGGTAAAATATCACTTCCTACTCAATGAAGAGCACAAAAAAATGCTGGAGGTCGCAGCAGTACATGAGCGGGAGCAGCTCCGCAGACTTCAGGCAGAGGCCATCGCCAATGAGGCGCAACTAAAAATGTTGCGCTACCAGCTCAACCCCCACTTTCTCTTCAATACGCTCAACTCCATTAACGCCCTGATTCGATTCCAGCAAGCTGATGAAGCGCGGGAAATGGTTGTGCGTCTCAGTGATTTTTTAAGGCTCTCCCTAAAAGAAGATCCGATGCAGAAAGTTGAACTTGAACGAGAGATCGAGGCGGTATTGCTTTATTTGGAGATTGAAAAAACCCGCTTTGCCGACAGGTTGTCCGTAGACCTGTCGATCGATGAAACCGTGCGCCGCGCACAAGTGCCCAGCATGTTGCTGCAACCACTGGTGGAAAACTCGGTGAAATATGCCATAGCCCCCAACGAAATGGGGGGCACTATCGGTATCCACGCACACAACACCGATGATCGCCTGGTGCTGGAAGTCTACGATACCGGCTGCCCAGATCACTTTGCCAGCGAATGTGACCCGGAATCCTCCTCAACAGGAGTGGGGCTTAAAAACGTGCGCGAACGATTATCCACGCTCTACCCTCAAGATTTCAAAATAGAACAAAACAATAATTCTGATGGCGGCATGCAAGTACTCATCAATATTCCACTGGAAATTTCCAACCCATCAACCCACCTGACACAGGGAGAAGTTCAATGAGCAAGCTCAGCGTTGTACTGGTGGACGACGAGCCCCTGGCTTTAAGACTACTGAAAAGTATGCTCGAAGAACGCAAGGACCTGGATATTCTCGCCTGTTGTCGCAATGGCCGGGAAGCTGTCCAAGCAGTTTCAGAGCACAACCCGGACCTACTCATTCTCGATGTGCAGATGCCAGGAATGAACGGTTTTGATGTGGTGCGCAACCTTCAGGCTGACACCATGCCTCTGGTCATCTTTGCCACAGCCTACGACCAATACGCCCTTAAGGCCTTTGAAGTCCACGCGGTCGATTATGTGCTCAAACCACTGGACCCGCGCCGACTGGAAACCGCCCTCGACCGGGCCCGACAGCGCCAGGCACAGATGATATCCAAAGGGGAGGATGGCCATCAGGAAGAGAAAAACCGCCTGATGCGATCCTTCGAAAGCAGTCCCAGCAAGCCCTCAAGTGGTGAGAGTACTGCTGCGGCTGCAACCCAGCGTATTGCCATTAAAGACCGGGGCAGTATTACTATGGTTAGCCAACCGGATATCGAGTGGATCGATGCGGCTGGGGACTATATGTGTGTGCATGCCAAAGGGGAAACCCATGTAATGCGCAGCACTATTAAAGACCTGCAAAAACAACTCTGCCCGGACACTTTTAAACGCATTCACAGATCCACACTGGTTAACCTGAACTTTATTGTACATATCAAGGTTTTAACCAAAGGCGAGTACTTTCTCACCCTGAGCAGCGGTGCAAAGCTGAAAGTAAGTCGCAACTATCGCTTACCGATTAAAGAGTTTCTCGATTCCAACAAACAGTCTGATCTAACTGCCCCCCAAGCTTCCTAACCCCCAACCTCTCTAAAACTGGCAGGGATCGCCGGTACCCCCTCCCCCCACAATCAAATGCATTTCAAATTGGCCATTTATTCCGGACACAAAAAAGCCGGCATAAAAATGCCGGCAAACGAGCTCAGAAGAGAAGAAAAGAAAACTTAAGCGCGTTTATCTGTACGGTGTCCTGAGAGACCGTAGTAGAGAATATAGAGGTAACAGAAGATCGGCAGAACGAACGCCAATTGGATACCAATTTGGTCAGCCAGAAGCCCCTGTAACAACGGCACAATGGCACCGCCTACAATGGCCAGGCATAAGATTCCGGAGCCCTGACTGGTCGATGGGCCCAGCTTGGCCAGAGCCAAACTAAAGATAGTCGGGAACATAATAGAGTTGCACAGACCCACAGCCAGTACCGCCCACATCGCCAGATAGCCGCTACCTGTAACAGTAATCAACAGCAGTACACAGGAGCCGATAGAGCAGATTGCGAGCACTTTGCCAGCAGAGATAAAGCGCATAATTAAAGCGCCGGCAAAGCGACCAACCATAGCGCCACCCCAATACAGGGAGATATAGAAGGCGGCTTCAGACTCTTCCAAACCGGCGATGGAATCCTCAGCAATAAAGTTCACCAGGAAGCTGCCGATAGAGACTTCAGCACCCACGTAGACAAAAATAGCGATCGCACCCAACACCAAGTGACGGTAGCTCCAGGCGGAAGCGGCTTCAGTATTGGAAACAGACTCAGAAGTTGCACTACTGACAATTGCCGGCAAATTCAAAAATGCGAAGACGATAGCCAGGATCGCCAGCGCGGAGGCCAGGATCAGGTAGGGAACTTCAATAACAGCAGCGCTGGCAGCACCCGCTGCAACACCGGCAGCGGGTAAAATCAGCAATGCACCAAATTGAGGGGCGATAGTGGTGCCCAGGGAGTTAAAGCCTTGGGTCAGCGTCAGGCGGCTGGGCGCCGTGCGCTCATCGCCCAGTGCTGTCACATAAGGGTTGGCGGAAACCTGTAAAATAGTAATACCGGAAGCCAGAATAAACAGTGCACCGAGGAACAGTGCATAGACTTCCATTCTTTCAGCGGGGATAAACAGCAAACAGCCAACCACCGAAATACTTAAGCCGGTCACAATCCCTTTCTGATAACCAATTTTACTGACCAGAGCACCGGCAGGCAGGGAAACGAGGAAATAAGCGCCAAAAAAGCAGAACTGCACCAGCATTGCCTGGGCATAGTTCAGCTCGAAAATTCCTTTCAAGTAGGGAATCAAAATATCATTCAGGCAGGTGATAAAGCCCCACATAAAAAATAGTGAGGTCAGCGCCACCAGGGCAAACCTGTGCCCCGACTGGTCACCCGTCGGTATCTGCGCAGCATCCGTTGCTGTATTACTCTGCATTATTGCCATAATTATTAATCCTGAGACTTCAGCTCACAGGTCTCTCCGGTCAATATTTTTATCCGGGCAAACCTGTGCCTATTGCACCAATCTTTATTGTTGGTACTTTCTATCATGGAGGTAGCGCCGCCTCAGAGGGCTTTTCGATAAGGGGGTTCAAAATGGGGGCAGCGTGGACATTCAGCGGCCGCCAAGCTCCAGACTGTCTGCTATCGGACCAGCTGAACCGCTTTCTCAGCGGCCTCCCTCGAAAGAGTAGATCAACCTGTTTGAGTACTTTATTTCCCTCTTAGACTTCCCGGGAGTCCAATAACCTAGCCACATAGAGGAGACTGACCACAAGGCAGCTCTGTAAATAGTGGTTTTTTTTCAGGCAGAGGGACAGCGAAATGAAAACTCAATCGCGCGGAAAATAATACGAAACCGCAAATTTCTATGAGTAGGGAAAGAAGGGGATAGGAAGGAAACACCAGCCGCGCACAAGGGCAATATATTTATACCCTTGGCACGGCGGGAAAGGACCAAGCTTAGGAAACGATATTGCCGTAGCTCATCAGGCGCTGATAGCGCTTCTCCAGCAGCTCATCAATGGGGATGCTGCTCAGCTGATCCAGCTGCTCGCTAAGACGGTCTTTGAGGTTATTGGCCATTGCATCCGGGTCACGGTGAGCGCCACCGAGAGGTTCGGGGATAGTTTCATCCACAATACCCAACTCTTCCAACACGCTGGAAGTCACCCCCATCGCCTCAGCGGCCAAAGGCGCTTTCTCGACCGTTTTCCAGATAATGTTGGCGCAACCCTCAGGGGAAATCACAAAGTAGGTGGAGTATTGCAGCATGTTCAGCTGGTCACCCACACCGATCGCCAGTGCACCACCGGAGGAACCTTCACCAATCACGGTACAAATAATCGGCGTGCGCAGGCGGGACATCACTGCCAGGTTCTGGGCGATGGCTTCACTGATACCGCGCTCTTCACTGTCGATACCCGGATAGGCTCCCGGGGTGTCGATCAGGGTCAGCACCGGCATTTTAAAGCGCTCGGCCATTTCCATAACACGCAGGGCTTTGCGGTAACCCTCCGGCTTCGGCATACCAAAGTTGCGCGCAACCTTCTCGTTTACAGAGCGGCCTTTCTCTTCACCAATCACCGCTACCGGCTTGCCATTTAAGCGCGCGATACCGGCGATAATCGCCTTGTCATCACCAAAGTGGCGGTCGCCGTGCAGCTCATCCCAATCGGTAAACAAACGCTCGATATAGTCTTTTGAATAGGGACGTTGCGGATGGCGGGCTACCTGTACGACCTGCCATGGGCTCAGGTCGGAGTAGATGGACTCGGTCAAAGTTCTACTCTTCTCCCGCAACCGGGTAACTTCATCGGCGATATTCAGCTCGTTGTCATCACCCACAAGCTGCAGCTCTTTTATCTTGCCTTCCAGCTCTGCAATTGGCTGCTCAAACTCGAGAAAATTAAAATTCATGAAATCTGCGCCTTTAACTCTTTTTGTTACCACCGGGCTATCACAGCGGCATAGCTTAACTGTACAGAACCAGCCAGTCGAGCCCGGTAGATTTTAACGCCGTTGTGCGTATTGAAGCGCCACCTGCTCACGTCCCAACAGTTCCCTGAGGGACTGGACCATCTGGTCGTTTGGTTCTACGTTCCACTGCGGCGGCAGTCGGTACAAACCCCGGGCATCGTGGCGGGAAACCTCAAGGCTGACCCCGCACTGACCACCGGTATAGGGTTGCAGGCAAGCGGCCAGCCGCTTGGCCAGCCCCGGTGCCACACTGCCGCTATCCACTCGCAAGCGCACCCCGGTCACCCGGCTCTGGCGCAACTCATCGAGCGTGGAAACGCTGTTTACTGTCATCTTCAGGCCGCCGCTGTAATCGTCAGTGGCAACCGGTCCATCCAATACCAGCAGAGCATCCTTGGCCAACTTGTCTCTATGTTCGCCAAAGGCCTCGCTGAACATGGCCGCCTCAATACGGCCACTGCGGTCATCCAGGGTAACAATAGCCATGGAATCACCGCGTTTTGTTTTCATTACCCGCATCGCCACAACCAGACCCGCAACTTTTTGCGATTCCCGGCCGGGTTTCAAATCGGCGATTCGCGCCTTCACCAAGTGTTGTAACTCACCGGCATACTCGTCAATCGGGTGCCCGGTGAGATACAGACCCAGGGTATTCTTTTCGCCTTCCAGGCGCTCGCGGATACTCCAGCAGCGTGTGCGGCGGAAATCCTCGTACACATCGCCTTCGGATGCCTGGGGCACCACTTCGCCAAACAGGTCCATCATGCCCGCATTGGCATTGGCCTTTTGCTGTTCCGCCGCTTTTACCGCTTCATCCAGCGCGTTAAACAGCACTGCACGGGAGTAATCCAAACCGTCGGCACCATTGGTATCCGGGCCTATGCTGTCCAGTGCCCCAGAGCGCACCAGTGCCTCCAGCGCGCGCTTGTTCACCTTGCGCGGATCAACCCGCGAGCAGAAGTCGAACAGGTCGGTAAAGGGACCCCCCTCTTCCCGCGCCGCAATAATATTTTCGATCGGACCTTCACCCAGGCCCTTAATCGCACCGAGACCGTAGATAATGCGATTGTCGATATCCACCGAGAACTGGAAGCTGCCCAGATTCACATCCGGCGGCACCAGCACCAGCTCCATGGCTCGGCACTCTTCGATAAAGGTCACCACCTTATCGGTCTTATCCATATCCGAAGACATGGTCGCCGCCATAAACTGGGCGGGATAGTGCGCTTTCAGCCAAGCGGTCTGGTATGACACCAGTGCGTAAGCCGCAGAGTGCGATTTGTTAAAACCATAGCCTGCGAACTTCTCTACCAGGTCGAAGATCTTAATCGCAAGTTCGGGGTCAATTCCTTGCTCTTTTGCCCCGTTTTCAAAAGTGGCCCTCTGTTTGGCCATTTCCTCCGGTTTCTTTTTACCCATCGCCCGGCGCAACAGGTCGGCGCCACCGAGGGTATAGCCCGCCAACTCCTGGGCGATCTGCATAACCTGTTCCTGGTAGACAATAACCCCGTAAGTGGGCTCCAGGATCGGTTGCAGTTTTTCATGCTGGTATTTGGCATCCGGGTAGGCCACCTGGGCGCGACCGTGCTTACGGTTAATAAAGTCATCAACCATGCCTGATTGCAGCGGACCCGGACGGAACAGGGCCACCAGGGCGATCATATCTTCCAGGTTGTCCGGCTGCAGGCGCTTGATCAGGTCCTTCATACCCCGGGATTCCAGCTGGAATACCGCCGTGGTCTCTGCCCGTTTGAGCATTTTGAAGGTTTCTTCATCGTCCAGCGGCAGCGCGGCAATATCCAGGGGCTCCTCACCCTCACGCGCGCGGGTCTCGTCCACCATGCGCTTGGCCCAGTCGATGATGGTCAGCGTCCGCAGGCCGAGGAAGTCGAACTTCACCAGGCCCGCATCTTCCACATCGTTTTTATCGAACTGGGTTACCAGACCCGCGCCAGTCTCGTCACAGTAAAGCGGCGCAAAGTCGGTAAGCTTGGTGGGGGCGATAACCACACCACCGGCGTGCTTGCCCACGTTACGGGAGACCCCTTCGAGCTGCAGGGCCATTTCCCAGATTTCCTGGCCCTCATCATCGTGGTCGAGGAATTCCCGCAGGATCTCTTCCTGGTCGAAGGCCTTTTGCAGGGTCATGCCCACATCGGGGGGAATCATTTTGGACAGCTTGTCGGCGAGGCCGTAGGACTTGCCCTGTACCCGCGCCACGTCCCTCACCACCGCCTTCGCGGCCATGGTTCCGAAGGTGATAATCTGGCTCACCGCCTGGCGGCCATAGTTATCCGCAACGTAGCCAATTACCCGGTCGCGCTTCTCCATACAGAAGTCGATATCGAAGTCGGGCATCGACACCCGCTCCGGGTTCAGGAATCGTTCGAACAGCAGATCGTATTGCAGCGGGTCCAGATCGGTAATGTCCAGCGAGTAGGCCACCAGGGAACCGGCACCGGAACCCCGCCCCGGGCCCACCGGGATATCGTGGTCTTTGGCCCACTGGATAAAGTCCATTACGATCAGGAAGTAACCGGGGAATCCCATCTGGATAATGATATCCAGCTCAAAGCGCAGGCGGTCTTCGTAGATCTGGCGGCGCTCGGCATAGTCCGCAGCGGACTTGTCGAGGATTGTGGCGAGGCGCCGCTCCATACCTTCATAGGAGACCTTTTCGAAGAACTGGTCTTCGGTCATGCCCTCGGGAATCGGATATTCCGGCAGGAAGTACTTACCCAGCTGGATCGGTGCGGAGCAGCGCTTGGCAATCTCCACAGTGTTTTCCAGGGCTTCGGGGATATCGCCAAACAGCTCCCACATTTCTTCCGGTGTGCGGAAATACTGCTGCGCGGAATAGCGGCGTTCGCGGCGGGGATCATCGAGAGCGCGGCCTTCGTGGATACAAACGCGCACCTCGTGGGCCTCGAACTCGCTCTCATCCATAAAGCGCACGTCGTTAGTGGCTACCACGGGCAAGTTCAGATTCTGGGCCAACTTCACCGCCGAGTGCAGGTAGTCCTCATCGCCGGCGCGACCGGTACGCTGTAATTCCAGGTAGTAGCGGCCGGGGAATAACTCCGCCCACTCCCGTGCCAGCTCCTCCGCCTGAGCGCGGCGCCCCGCTACCAGGGCACGGCCCACATCGCCGTACTTGGCACCGGACAGCATCAGCACCCCTTCGCTGTACTCCTTAACCCATTCGCGCTTGATATAGGCATTACCGTGGTACTGGCCCTCCATCCAGGCGCGGGAAATCAGCTCAGTAATATTGCGGTAACCATCGGCGTTCATCGCATAAAGCGTGATCAGCGTGGGCTTGCCCTCGCCGCCTTCGCTGAGCCAAAAATCCGCTGCGGTAATCGGCTTGATACCGGAACCCAAACAGGCCCGGTAAAATTTAATCTGCCCGTAGAGGTTGCACTGGTCGGTAATCGCCAGGGCTGGCATTTCCAGCTCCTGGGCGCGGGCGATGGCCGGCTTGATTCTTACCAGGCCATCGATCAGGGAAAATTCTGAGTGAATTCTTAGGTGGACAAAGGGTTGGGTCATAGTCGCATTTAGTTCCGGGCCCTGCGAGGCCCGGCCCCGACAAAGCGCTATCGATTGTTTACCAGATTCGGCCCATTTGCCGCGCGCGCTCGGTGCAGAGCTTTAACACTGCACGGCGCTCATCATTGTTCATGGAGCCCCAGCGGCTGATTTCGTTACCACTGCGAAAACAGCCCTCGCACAGGTCCTGCTCATTCAGGGCACATACGGAGATACAGGGGGATTTCACCGGGCGCTCTTTCGGCTCCACGGTTTTTACCGGTTGTTCAGACATCTTTAGCCTCAAGCGGGACCAGTTCACTGGCGAAATGTTTGCCGTTGGCCGCATAGTGATCGCTGCTGGCTTTGAGCAGCTCGTAGGTGGCGGGATCGAGAGATTTTACTACCTTGCCGGGAGAGCCCAGCACCATAGAGTAATCGGGGATTTCTGTGCCCTCGGTCACCAGCGCATTGGCGCCAATGATACAGCACTTGCCGATTTTGGCCCGGTTTAAGATCACGGCATTGATACCAATCAGGCTGTAATCACCAATGGCACAGCCGTGAAGCATCACTTTATGGCCTACGGTGACACCGGTGCCGATGGTTAATGGCACACCCACATCGGCATGCAGTACCGAGCCATCCTGTACGTTACTGTATTCACCGATAGTGATCGGCGCACAGTCACCGCGCACCACTGCGTTAAACCATACGGAGCTGTGCGCGAGCATACGCACATCTCCAATCACATGGGCACCGGGCGCAATATAGTGGCCCTCACCTTCCAGTTGTGGCTGTTTATCCCCCAATCTGTACAGCATTTGGCCTCCGGCTCGATATGATTATGAACCGCTCATTATCTCGCGCCAAAGAGGCCGTGGCTAGGGAGAGATGATTGCGCTTTTCCCAATATTACCCGCTAGAGCAGCTCGCCCTGCTGGACAAAGTTGGCACCCTCAAGAGTGAGTAAGCGCGCTTTCAAAGACAGGCCGCCGGCGTAGCCGGTAAGGCTGCCATTGGCTCCGATTACGCGGTGGCAGGGAATAACGATGGCAATCGGGTTCGCACCATTGGCCCGCGCCACCGCGCGAATAGCCCGTGGCTGGTCCAACCACTGGGCTTGCTGGCTGTAACTGCGGGTTTCGCCAAAGGGAATTTGCAACAGCGCATCCCAAACCCGGCGCTGAAATTCAGTACCCTTTGGCGCCAGTGGCAGATCAAAATTTTTGCGCTGGCCGGCGATATATTCCCGCAACTGCTGAGCGGCCAAATCTGTCAGCTCCGAGGCGCCGCGCTGCCAACCGGCCCCCAAACGCAATGGTCGTTCATCGTCATAAAACTGGAGTGCAACTATACCCCGGGAGAGACCCTCTCCCGCCTGCTCGCAGGCCGCGATGGCAACATCACCCAATTCCGTGGTGTAACTCTCATAGACAATCATTTTTTCTCTCCAGATTTCAGGGACTGCCACAACAAAATGGCTCCATATGCCCGCCAGGGCCGCCACTGCTCTGCCCGCTCCAGGGCCTGCTTGGGTTTTGCCTTTTCACCATCACTGCCCAGGGCTTGCAAAATACCCAAATCCGACGCGGGGAAAGCATCCGGCATCGACAGGCCCCGCATAGCAATATAATGCGCTGTCCAATCGCCAATACCCGGCAGTGCCGTGGCTTGGCTGCACCAGTCCTCCAGGGACTGATCGGCAAAACTCACACGGCCATCCAAAGTTGCGGCGACAAACTCCTGTAGGGTTTTCATCCGAGCCCGGGTCAAGCCCAGATCGGCAAAGTCCGCCTCAGCGAGACGCTCGGCCGTTGGGAATAAAAACCGCTCTCTGCCAGCATCGTCCACAAAAGACTCCCCATAGCGGGCTACTATACGTCCGGCAATAGTGGTCGCCGCCGCGACACTGATCTGCTGACCGAGAATCGCCCGCAGTGCATATTCGAATGGGTCCCAGGCACCGGGCAAGCGCAGGCCCGGATTCTTCGCCAACTGATCCGCTAGCAGTGGATCTTCATTTAATACCGTCTGGATCTCTTCAATATCCGCATCCAGATCAAACAGCCGGCGTAGGCGCTGGTTCAGTAGATATAACCCTGCCCCACCTTCCTGACCATAAACCTCCACTACCAAGCGATTGCGTTCCGGATCGTGGGAAACCTCCATCACGCCACGACAAGCATCCAGTTCGAAACTGCGTGAATAAACCTCCCCCTCCACCTGCTCTACCCCGGCCAAAGCGCGGGCTCCCAAAAAAGCCAGGAGTTGTTGCCAATCTAATGGCGGGCGGTAATCCAGGTACAACCGCACCCGAGTCGCACTCGCCGTCTCGGCGCGCACTGCGTGTCCCTCCCTGCGCACCTCGGAGGGGGTGCGCTGATAGATCTGTTTGAATACGCCGTTAAAGCGCCTCAAGCTGTTAAAACCAGACTCGTAGGCGATTTCAGCAATAGGCAAGTCCGTATCTCGCAGTAAGCGAAAAGCAAACAGTGCCCGCTCGGTTTGCCAAACTGCCAAGGGGCTTACGCCCAGATGCTCAGAGAACAGGCGGCGCAAGTAGCGGCTGCTGACCCCGAGACGCTCTGCCAGTCGCTCCACAGATTGAGGCTCGCGCTCACTGCGCATCAGTTTTAAAGCGCGCTGTACGGTGGTCGAAACCAATCCCCAAGCTGGACTGCCCGGCGCAGAATCGGGGCGACAGCGCAGGCAGGGCCTAAAGCCCGCATTGGCCGCCTCCGCCGCAGTCTCAAAATAAGTGACATTGCGCTCCAGCGGTGGCCGAGCGGGACAGATCGGACGGCAGAAAATGCCGGTTGTTTTCACTGCGGTATAGAACCGCCCATCAAAGCGCCGGTCTCGGGCCAATCGCGCACTGGAGCAAACTGCTGCATCAATCTTCATAAGTCTCTCTCGTTTCTGACTACCAGTGTATGGATTGGACGGTATCGGAACTAGTCATAAACGGAACTGACCATTTTGGGCTGTAGACTTGGAAGTCAGGAAAGTGAGATCCAGAGGGGAAGGGGCCAATTGGGCTCTCTTTAATTATCTCTTTCAAGGAATGCCTAGGTTGAGAAGTCACATCTAAAAATTATTTTTAAGTAAAACTATACAATCGAGTTTTTATAAATTGCAGAAAGGTATTTCTTAAACGGATTAAACAGAATTGAGATAGGCTTATCGCCTGGCAAAAAAATAATTGGATAAATACGCGATTTAGAAAGCTGCCTTTGTAAGTTGCCCCCCCCTTTGAATCTGTCTGTAAGCCAGTGACACCATAGGGTGCTTCAACAGCAATCTAGATTTTCGAGCAGCCAGGCCGTTACTTGGCTCAGCGCTAGCTTTATATGCGCTACTTCCAGCCAGTAATAAAAAAACACGCAGAGATGTTTTTGATCAGCTTGGCCGTTATTTTCCAGAACCGCATTAACAGGCAAAAACTTGCTGAAATACCATAACCTACAAGGCGAAGTCACATTTAGGATAGTAGTCAAAGTGATCGCTTTTACATTTGGTACGATTGATATAAAAGCAGCCCACTTTTTGATTTAAATAACATTTTTTAGCCTAGGCATAAGATTGATTCCAGGATAGTAATCAGGATAATAGTGGTTCGAATGATCACTATATAAATGTTAAGCGAAAAAATGGATCAGGATAAATTTCAAGGATTAATCAAGCAGCTTTACTCAACAGTGAGTGAGCTAGAAACGATGTTCCCTGGGCGCCACTTTACGCCGGACGGCCATATGGTCGGTAGTATCGGCGAATGCCTTGTGGCAGACGCATATGGCCTAGAATTAAAAACAGCATCAAACAAAGGCTTTGATGCAATAGCCAGAGACGGCAAGGAAGTAGAGATAAAAGCTACTCAATCAAAATCGGTGGCCTTTCGTAGCGAGCCAGAACATACAATTATTATTAAGATTCTTCCAAATGGCACATTTGAAGAAGCATATAACGGGCCGGGCAGCTTGGTATGGCAACAGTTCGCAGGCAAGAAAATCCCGAGCAATGGCCAGTTTCAAATATCATTGAATAAACTGAAAGAACTAAATAAACAGATAAGTGATTCTAGCCGTGTACCAAGAATCGCTTAACAAGACAATCAAGCGCGACGGCTTACAGTCGCCACTTATTTAGGCATTATACGTTACCCTCATTCCCACGCTCCGTGTGGTAATGCCTGCTCGCTCAGTCGTGAGGATGGGCGCAGGGAAGTTTTGGTTATCGATTGTATCCTCTGACTGGGTGGGCCCCGCGAGCTAGGGCCGCAGTTGGTAAGCAATATGCGTCAGACGCCACCAGGTCGAAAAAGCCCATGCCTTTATCGAACAGGCCTTCCCCGAAGTGCATCAATAAATCAGCGAACAGATCGAACGGGCAGTAAATGAAGGGTGGTAGGAGGAGTGAATGAAGTGGTGCAGTTTTACCTGCGCTCCACATAGCTATGTAGGTTGGGCCCTGGTGAAACCACTGCCTAACGAATTGACTGAGGCGTAGGACATTGAGCATTGCATCAATCAATGCTGTGTAAATTGAAAGCGCCAGTTCTGATGTACTGGCTGACCAAAAAGTAAAATGACTGGATCGATACGGATATGACTGATAGCACGCAGACCGAAAACAAAGAGACAAACGGAATCATCATCGACTTGTTCGCCCCCAATCTTCCGGGCAGCACCAAGGAAGGCGATTTGATCCAGAAAACATTGCGTGATCAGCTGGTTGAAAGTATTCGAAGCTCGATTACCCCCCCCAAACCCAACAATTCGTCAGATGTAGCCCGATTTATTGATGAATCAGGCCGTAATGTGTTCTTTGTGGACGGTACTCGCGGTGCAGGTAAGACCACCTTTATTAACAGTGTGGTCGAACGCCTGAACAATGACAACGGTGACGCGGACACTAGCATCAAGTGTCTTCCGACCATCGACCCCACCAAACTGCCACGTCATGAACCTATTCTGGTCACGGTGACAGCTCGCCTGAATAAGATGGTGTCCAGCAAGTTAAAAAGGTGCTGTTCATCGGATCACCACCCAAAGCAAAAGGAACAATGGCAGAGTCACCTTGAGCAGCTCCAGCGTGGTTTACATCTGCTGACCGGCAAGGAATACAAGCCGGAATATTTCAGTGACGCTTTGAAGCTGGATGCCCAGCTTGATTACTCCATCGGTGGCCAGGATTTGTCAGAAATCTTTGATCGGCTGGTTAAATGTGCGTGTGACATTCTCGACTGCACGGCGATTTTGATCTCGTTTGATGATATCGATACCCAGTTTGATACGGGTTGGGATGTGCTCGAATCCATTCGTAGATTCTTTAATAGCCAGAGATTGGTGGTGGTCGCGACAGGTGATTTGCGTCTTTATTCCCAGCTGATTCGAGGCAAGCAATATGAAAACTACAGCAAGACCTTGCTCGATCAGGAAAAAGAAAGCGCCCGTTTAGCCGAACGGGGCTATATGGTGGAACACCTTGAACAGCAATATTTGTTAAAACTGTTCCCGGTTCAGAAGCGTATTCAGCTGAAAACCATGCTGCAACTGGTTGGTGAAAAGGGAGAAGTCCGTAAAGAAAATATCAGGGTTAAAACCGAGCGTGGCATGAAGGATATTGATGCCATAGAAATCCGGCAAGCGATTGGCAAAGCTGTTAGGGACGGACTTAATCTGAGGGTGGGCTCTGATGCGGATATGTATGTGAATGAACTGCTGAAGCAGCCTGTGCGGTTATTGATGCAGGTGCTTCAAGATTTCTATACCAAAAAATATCGTGCTACATCGATAAAAATCGAAGGTAATCAAGACAATGATAAGCTATTAGCTCCGAATTTACTCAGAAATGCCTTGTATGGCTCGATGCTAAGCAGCATCTATCGTGCGGGCTTAAATTATGAGCAACATCGATTTGGTATGGATTCGCTCTGTAAAGATATTTTTACCTATGTTAAGCAGGATCGTGATTTTAACACTGGTTTCTATTTAAGGCCCCAGTCAGAAAGTGAGGCATTAAGGAATTGTTCGATTTATTTGGCATCTCAAGTAAGTGAGAACTGCCAGGGAAGTCTTTCCAAAGTATTACAAATACTTTTAGTAGGCTGTGGTTCGGTCAGTATATTTAACCAGTTCGTTTCCAGGTTGGTTCAGGCGGAAAATGATAAGGAAAAGTTTGAGCAGCTTGTCAGTGAGTACGTCGCTTATATGTCTGTTGGCAGAAATGAAAGCGCCTCTCATTGGGCTAACCGTTGTTGTGCAGTCATAGCGGATGCAAGTATTAACGGGAAAGTTGGAGTTTTCATCGGCCAAGTCCAGTTGAACCGTGGTTCACGACCAGGGAAACGAGAACACTATCATAAGTTTAATCTTGATAACGAAAATGGCTTAGCCAAAGCAGCAATGGCTGCATCTTTAAGTACAGTTGCATCAAATAACTTGATGGATTTTAGCAGTGTTTTCAACTTGATTGGCGCTATTTCTGATATCGCTGCATGCTCAAGTGACATCTCTGCAGCTTCTAAAGTTTTCAATAAAACTATATCTAAACCGACCTGTATTGCTCCGCCCTGGAGTAGTACCGCTGCTCGCGCGGAGGTGAAGACTGGTAAATCTGATGATGAAGGCGAAATTTTCGGTCAGTTAGACGATGGAATTGATCACGAAGATGATTACCAAACAGTTGAAGCAGAATTTAAAAGTGCCCTTAAGGATATTGAAGATTGGCTTGAAAGTGTTAAAGAATGGGAACCGAAAATTCGGCCTTCTGCACTATTGACAGGTAAAATATGGACGAGGTTTTATTTTAATATTGCTGATGTGGCAGATTCGCATAAAGCTAGGCTGAATAAACCGGACGCTCAGCTTGGAGTTCTTGCCAAACACTCTAATGCTGCAAAGATCATGCGATTTAATGTATTGGCTCTTCTTCATGCGGTTTTGGTTGAGGAAAGTCTATATCATGCGGCGGAGGATAGAGATTATATTGGGGGTGGTTTGCGGTCTAATCCGGTTACATCAGTCGATGAGTTTGAGAGAAAACTCAAGAATATAAATAATGCTTTGAAAGTTTCTAGCAAGGAGTGGGGTAAAGCTCACCCACTATTTTTCTTGTTGATTAGCTGCCCTATCCTTCACCCATTTATTTTCCCATTTGGTGGTGTTAATAGTTCGCCGAAACCACTTGAAAAAGAAAGAAAATTTCGTGATCTTATATCTGAGATTGTAGGGCATAAATTATTTTCTGATGATGACTGGAATGTTTTGACTTCGCAACCTGATCCTGCCGAAAGTGAATCGTTCGATAAAATCATTAAATCACTGAACTCGGCTACAATCGCAGGTGCAAAATAGGGTACCCCTACGGCAGCTAAGAAATAAGATAAAAATTCACCAATAGATGGTGCAGGTGAATAATCATGGCAGCCGTCTAAGGATTGGATATGGAACGGTTTCTTCTTAATTCAACAACGTTGTTGCATCGCCTGAGTGCTGTCTCATTGGATGAGGTATCACTTGATGACAGGGTGGAGTCATCCGTGTTCCTTGCTCAATACGAGCAGACGCGCAGTTTGCCTGATCATGTAGCCAAATCGGCTTGGTCATCCTTGCTGCAACAACTCAAACAGCGAAATATGAAACTCGGCCCGGTTGCGGCCTTGCGCCTGATTGCTGAAAGATTTGTTAAAAACGAGAAAGATGGCCCCAAAACTGACCTTACTTTGTTCTCGGAATGGCAAACCCTCATGAGCCGTGTGTCGTGCCTGCCAATTATGGCCTGCCATCGGGTATTTAATCCTGGGCCTGCCAGTCAGGAATATAGCTTTCGCTGGCCTTTGTACCCTTATCACCCGGCGGTTGAGGACTACATTACCCGTGAAGGCCTGCACGAAACTCACCAACATCTGAATGGCAGTACCAGTGCGGAAGAATGCTGGCTGGATGCACTCAAGCACCCTGAAGTGACCGTCAGAGATTTCGAGAAGGGCTGGAACTCTCAAGAGATGAAACAACTCTGTGCCCAGATTGATTCCTCCCTGACGCCCAAAACCTTCAAGGATCGTTTGCAGATTGCCAGCAATATTCGCGAAATCCTTTGTCGGGTGGCTCAGGGCATGGAATTACCGGAGTGGATGGCGTCATTGCAGCACCCGCAGCAGTTGGCGGATGTCACGATTCTGCATCAGGCTAAGGAGGAGCGTCAGTGCAAGGAATATCGTTTTACCACAGTGTGGCCCTCTGACGATAAGTACAGTCAGGAGTCCGAATTCCAGCTGTTGGTGCAATTGCTTGAACGCTGGCGCTACGGCGCGCAGGAAGGGCTGGAGCGGCTACTGTGGATTTACCTACTGATTCAAAATCAGTATCTGAGCTTGCTGGTTCAGCGAGACGATTTTTTCGGTTTTGATCAGTTCCAGAAATACACCATGACCGAGCTACGAGAGGAAACGGAGAAGTCCTATTTGTCTCGTTTCAACAGTGCTCATGGCAACGGTGTACATTCACAGGTGCGTTATCTGGAAGGGCGATTTGCACCAAAAAGCGATCCCGCCAAAATGAAAAAATTGCTCTTCAGAGTGTTACGTGGGTACTGGGAATACCTGAAAGGTCACATGACCGTAGACTGGATGCATACCCAGCCACTGAATATCACTCAGATGCTTGATAATCTTGAGCAGGTTGAGCCTGGCAGTAAATGTGCCGAGCTCGCGCTGGTACCGCACTTCATCAAGAGAAAGCCCAAAAAGAATGAAGTCTATCCCTACGCGTTGCTGTTCAAGGATTTGAAGAATCAGGCAACTATTCTGATGGACATCCTGAAGCATGAACCACGCCTGACACGCTGGATTCGAGGAGTGGATGCCGCTGCTAACGAGATGCACGCGCCACCGGAATTGTTTGGGCCCTTGTTCCGAGTGCTAGCCAAATCCGGTATTGCTCATTTTACCTATCATGTTGGCGAGGATTTTCCGCATCTGATCAGTGGTATTCGATCAATTGATGATGCCTTGAGGTTTTTGCCGCTGCGTAATGGCGACCGTCTTGGTCACTGCACGGCGATTGGCATCAAGCCTGACATCTGGAAACGCTCTTTGCCATCGTTTTTGGCCATGACCAAAGAGACGCGATTGCTCGATCTGGTGTTTATCTGGCAGGAACTTCGAAATCATCCTGAACTACTGCGTTACGCCAGTGATGCCGCGATCGAAGCTGTTAGTTTGGCCCATGAGGTGTTTTCGTTGGAAGAAGAGATCTCGATTACCACCCTTGATAAGGTGTTTGAATTGCGGGGTGTGTTGGCTGAATCTGAAGGTCTGCTGGGTGAACCGGATGGGCCATTAAAACCCAAATCCCTCTGGCTGGAAGAGTACGAGCGCGCTAGAAAGTGGGCTAAAACGGCGGGCATGAAAAGGCCTCTGAAGCTGTATCGGAAATGGCTATTATCTGACGACGTTCGAAAACAGCGTGCAGAATATGTTGAAGTCGCCCTTGAATACCTGCCAGATGAGGCGATTGTTTCATTGCAACAGGCTGTAATGGCAAAAATGGCAGACCGAAACATCGCGATTGAGTGCCCTCCGACCAGCAATACCCGTATCAGTCAGTATCGTGATGTTAGCGAGCATCATATCTTTCGCTGGATGGGCTTGCCGGGTGAGGTGATTGAAGGTGATGTCCCTATGTCTATTTGTCTGGGATCTGATGATCCCGGGATCTTCGCAGCGGATCTGAAATCCGAGTTCTATCACCTTTTCTTGGTGTTAACCCGAAAGTTCGGTGTGTCGCCAGCGGAGGCATTGAGAAAGATTGCGGAGGTGAACGAGAATGGGCGGATTTATCGCTTTCACGATATCAGGTAGAGCATATACATCGAAGATTCTGTGATTGATCAAGACCAGCTGGGCTCATTAGTACGCCCGCTATACCATACCGTCACAGAGCTGGAAAATATGTTTCCCAGACGATATTTTACTCCCGATGGTGAACAGTCCAGGACAGCCATAAATTGTAAGGAATAAGAAATAGGACACCCAAGAATCATGGCCCAACAGGGTTGGCGTCTTATGCTTTTTGTTCTGTGGGTGTCTAGATCTGTTGGTTGTTTTCACTGCTGTATAGAACCTCCCATCAAAGCGCCTGTCTCGGGCCAATCGCGCACTGTAGCAAACTGCTGCATCAATCTTCATAAGTCTCTCTCGTTTCTGACTACCAGTGTATGGATTGGACAGTATCGGAACTAGTCAAAAACGGAACTGACCATTTTAGGCTGTAGACTTGAAAGTCAGGAAAGTGAGATCCAGAGGGGAAGAGGTCACTAGGCTCACTTTAAATATCTCTCTCAAAGTATGCCTCGGTTGATAAGCCACACCTAAGGAACCTCTGAACAACTCCTTGATGCCTCTGGCTTACAGAACAGTTCACAGTCAAGGCGCAGCTACGCAGAAATGTCTAGATCTTTAAGGAAGTCGCAATGCGGAGTTGAATCGATCTGTAGACCAGAGGCTCCACGAAATCATCCAATGACTCTTTAGCTTTGCAAACAGCCAGGCCGTTGCTTTGCTCAGCACCAGCTCTATATGTGTTAGCCCCGCGAGTAATAAAAGGGTGTACAGAGATATTCTTGATCAGTTTGACTGTTATTTTTTCAGAATGGCTTTAACAGGCAAAAATTTATTGAAATATAATTGATTACAAAGTGAGTCCATAGTTGGGATATTAATTAAAGTGATCGTTTTTATATTTGGTACGATTGACATAAAAACAAGAAAGCTTTTGATTTGAATAACATTTTTTAGACGAGATGTAAGATTGATTCCAGGGTAGCAATCAGGATAATAGCAGTCAGAATTATCACTATATAAATATTATGTATTCTGAGGAAGGTGGTAGAGTCAGAAAAAATGGAAAAACGAACCTTATTTATTAAGCCAAGTAGGTCAATTAGTGGAGAGGCGAAACTCGACCCAGTCTTGATTGCACGAAATAAAACAGATGGTATTGAAACAACTATCACGTTAGATACCAATATCCTAATTAGCATGGAGAAAGTTGTAAATAATGGAAACAAATGGGCTTCAGTGAAAAAGCAAGGACTGCATAATCTAATAAAACTATTACAAAGATGCCCCCCTCAGAGCGTATGTATATCTCCGGGATTGGCTTTGAATGAAATGCCTCCCGGGTTAGCACAACAGTCAAGAGAAAAATACGAGGTATTTTGCGCTGAGCACCTACCAGGGTTTATCGACACACCTAACTGCATATATTCGAAATATAAAGGCAAAAAGGAAGGATACGGTTATGATGATCTTTCAACCGAATCAAAAGCAGTTCTAGCGATATCTTTTTCATGCCTTCTATATTTGAATTTGATTGATAACAAATTCAAAGGCAAACCCATCGATAAATTCAAAAAATTCTTAGACAAGCTTGAAAATAAAGTTGACGTCTTGAGCTCAGCTGAAATTGAAATTGCAAAATATTGTTTTGCCGAACCTCCACCTGACTGCAAGGAAATCATTAAAATAAGAAGGAAGATAAGAAATAATTTTCTTAAAACAAGTGAAGGGAAGCTGCCCAAAGATGCATCTGAAGTTATGAGTATAGCATTCAATGGAGCTTGTGATATTCGCTTATTACAGGCTGCAAATATTACTGACCAAAATGGTATTGATGGTGTTAGGCAGGATTCCTGGATTGCCACAAAGGATAAAAAGTTGGTCGATTTTTGCAACATATTTCATCATGTAAACTTGGATGGCGAAGCTGGAAAGTACGCAGCAAAAATAATTCACCCTGAACACTTAAAGGATACGTATTGGATGTTAGCGGATAGCAACTTTGATGTCAGGAGTTTAATGAGAAGGTCATATCATGAATCTAGAGAAATTGAATTCGATATGTTGATCAAAGTAGCTGATGAAGCAATATCAGATATTAATTGTAGTAGTTCAGACTTGATCTGACAGTTACCGGTTTTTCAGAAGGTACTCTGTCAGGTCAAATTCAGTTTACGAGTTTCTCCTTCCAGATACTTTTACCCTCTTCAAGGGTTACCATCGGTGTGCGACCACAACACTTTTTACCCTGATGAGTTCGATTATTATTGTAATATACGAGCCATTCGTCCAGATCCTTTTGTAGCTCTTCTATTGATCCATAGATCTTTCGTCGTAACGATGGCTGGTAGAACTCTTGTAATATAGTTTTATGGAAGCGCTCACAGATACCATTTGTTTGTGGGTGCCTGGCTTTTGTCTTGGTATGTTCTATCTCGTTGATGTTCAAGTACAACTGATAATCATGCTGCTCCAGCTTGCCGCAATATTCAGTACCGCGGTCAGTCAAAATACGCAACACCGGCAGATCATGCATGGCGTAAAACGGTAATACACGATCATTCAGAAGATCTGCTGCTGTGATTGGCGTCTTAGTGGTGTACAACTTGCAATGGGCTACCTTTGCATAGGTGTCGACATAGGTTTGTTGGTAAACACGCCCAACCCCCTTAAATGTTCCTACATAGAAGGTGTCCTGAGAACCTAGATAGCCGGGGTGTTGAGTATCAATTTCCCCGCAGGCTTCATCATCATGTCGCTTTCTTTCCAAGGCCTGAACCTGCGACTCCGTGAGGATTAGCCCCTCCTTAGCCACCTTGGCTTCAAGTGCTTTTAATCGTAACTTGAAGTTAGCCAGGTCGTTCCGTAACCAGATACTCCGAACACCACTAGGGGACACGAATACGCCACGTTTACGTAGCTCATTGGAGACTCGAACCTGTCCATGGGCAGGCTCTTGGAGGGCATAAGTCAACACGGCCTCTTCAATTGCTGTGTCAACACGGTTCTTGTGGTTAGGCACCCGTCGACTCTTTTCAAGAAGGGCGTCCACACCGCCACTTGAAGCAGCTTCCTTGTACCGATAGAAAGTGTCTCTCGAAACACCAAGCATCTTGCAAGCTTTTGAGATGTTGCCAAGCTCTTCTGCAAGATTGAGCAATCCGGTCTTGTGTTTGATGATACGATCATTAGTATGGATCATGGGGTTTATCCTTGGTTTTGTTTTTAGGTTTAGGCACCTTCATCAAAACCGGTAAACCCCTCTTTTTCAAGAGGATGTGTCAGATTTGGTCTGAACTAATACATATTAATGAGGCCTTCTAGTCATGTCACCATACAAGCTTGTCAAACACCGCCACATATCTTCGGTGTTCCGCTGGACTCACTCCTGCACCACTCGCCGTTTACAGTTATGTGGTCAAGTATGAACAATAAGCGCACCCTACTAGCTGTACTGCTATCTCCTATTGCATCCTTAGTCTTAATAGTTGCGATACTTGTAGATTCACTTTTCAATGGGCAAAATTTGGTTTCATTAGAGGGGCTTTTGATTCTAACTTTGTTTGCAATTGGTTCTATAGTTGAATCATATGTATTCGTTTTGCTTGTCGGGCTACCTATTCATTTTGTATTTTCAAAACTTAATATTACATCCTGGTTGGCCTATACATTATCTGGAATAGTTGTCGCGGTAAGCTATCAATATATTCAATACCTAGGTGATGAGATGCCTGCTCAATTACAAGAAGCTGGATATGCGTTGTATTCAGGAGGTGGTTTGATTGTGTCACTCGTATTTTGGTACTTTGCAGTGAAACCACATAACAATAACAGGCAAAGCGACGCAAAAAATGCGCGCGTGCTATAGAGGATTATGTGTGTGCACGTATGACTGTCTCTGTATACATCAAAGAAACTAATATAGATAAGATTCAGAGCTGGATCTCCTCAGTCTTCGAATCTGTAGAACAAGTAGACCACGAAGACGATTTGTATATCTATCACGGCAAATTTCACCATGACCGTGTTTCTGTAACCGTCACCACTAACCTAGATGATTTCACGGAATTTTCGTGTCTTTTTCTCGTTTTTGAAGGTGTTGCCAAATGGGGAAATGACCGAGAATGTGCGCTCGACCTACATGAACACTTTCATTGCAAAGTTGTTTGTTCCCACGGAACAAACCAGTACAATCCATATACGTGGCTTCATATCTCCGATAAAGGTGAGGAAATTAGTGATAAAGCTTGGTAAAACACATAGCAAGCATAGGCAAGGAGCGTTAGGTATCTAATGAGAGTAATCGCACTTTTTATAGTTTTATTTTCATCACTAGCAATGGCCACGGAATTTGCTCCCCCTAAATGGTATCCACATAAAGACTATACACCGTCAGATAAAGTAATCCTGGCCTTCGATGCCGCTCAGGAATATTATGTAAAGAATGTAACGAGCACAAACCAACCTATTGATTATGAGTTTCATGCTTATGCAACAGATGGTGGCTATATCGTTTCAATTATGGTGCTTTATCGTGAGAAGGATGGCAGGCATAGCGTGGCGATGGATGGCGAACACTGTATCTTTTTGAATCAGCAATACATAATAAAAGGATCAAGGCAGTGCATAGCAACAGGACCAAATCCTTTAAAGCAGTGATATTTAACAACCCACAGCAATCGCTTCTATTGGTTGCTGGACGTTAAGCATACAGAGAAATATCGTGCCACGGTTAAAAAAAATATATATTTATGTAATTGCTGCATGCTTTATGATCGGATGCATTAATCACGTAGCAGATATCGTAAATGGTGGCCCTTTTCCATATACCTTCGCGCCATTCAGTTTTAATGTGTTCTGGACTGCATTGTCTGTAATTGATCTCCTTGTGGTGGTTTTGCTTATAGCTAGATTGAGAGCTGGCCTAATTTTCGCTGCCATAGTTATGGTGCTAGATGTTACCTTGAATTCATATGCAATTTACGGTGTAGGAGTGAAGCTTGCATTTTGGCCTGTACAAATTCAAACTCTATTTTGTGGCTTTGTTCTTGGAGCGTTACCGGCATTGTGGGACATAGCTCCTCGCCAGAGTATGGTGGAAGCCAATGAGATAAGTGCTTAACAATCACAGACACATTACTGCGGGACTTTGGCCCTTCACAGGATGGCCTACGCGATGCTCCAACAGCCCATTTTTGTGGCCGCTATTCCACGTTCAGCTCTCTAACATCAGTAAATAATAAAAAGGAATCAACGAATGATTGAAAGTGCCCAAATAATTCAGCCTGTAATTGCCTTGATAGCTTGGTCAATGGTTATGTGGTTGTGGATGTACGCAACACGATTGCCTGCAGTGAAGAAAGCTAAATTAAAGCTTGATCCGAATGCTCCTCGCGGAGAGCAAATGTCAACCCTACCTCCCCATGTTCGTTGGAAAGCTGATAATTATAATCATCTCATGGAGCAACCAACTATTTTCTATGCTTTAGCAATATCACTTGCCGTCCTTGGTGCAGGAGATGGCATAAATTATATTCTGGCATGGGCATATGTCGGTATTCGAGTAATTCATAGCATTGTGCAAGCAACTTTCAACAAAATTGAAATCAGGTTTTTAATATTTGCTTTATCAAATATTCCATTATTGGCCTTAACAGTGAACGCTTTGCGAACCACATTTATGCAATAAAACCAGTGGGCATAACAAAACGTCGGCGTTCGGCAGCAAACTGCCAGGGACGCCTACGGCGCCTCACAACTTCGCGTTAACACAATATATGAAAGCACATATACCTTATGAAGAAAGATCTGGAAGAAAGCCGGATTTTGTAGTCAGGTACAAGATAGACTTATCTGAAGAGAATAAAAATGCCAAGCCGGGACAAGGAATGAGAGTGGATTTTCTATATGACGGGGCTGATCCGCAAGTTGAAGGTATACACATGATCTGGCCAGAGATTCTTGATGAAGATAGCAGAGTCATAAGAGATACTACTCCGGGCAATATTCCTAATGAAGGCTTTGCCAATATGTGGATATTAAGTGAAGAACGCCGTGAATATCACCATAAAAGGCTTAAGATTGGTGCAAAAGGGACTTGGTGGCGCGGTGGTCGCATTGCTAATGTCACGGTAGTTCAGATCAATGCTGTTAAATAGTACTTACAAATTGTGGCACAATTGCCCACATAGGATACAGGCTGGACTCGCTACACGTCGTTCCACTCGCCTGTGTATAAGGCGTAAAAGTTATGAAAATAATCGCAGCATTAATTTTGACTGCTCTATCTTCTAGCGCCTTATCATATCAGGCACTTTCAACGGCCGTCAGATCTCTATTAGAGTCAGGGGGTACAGATAGCTTTGTTCACGTCGGAAACAGCACACAGTCAGAATTCAACAAGCGGCGAAGCATTAGCTCGTTATGCACCCTCAACATTCTCGAAGGTGATGCCAAACAACCAATAGGTGATGGTAGCGCTAGCAATCATGCTCTCATTACCTGCCCTGGCTTTAGAGCTCTCGGCATTCGCTTAAAACCTGAAGAGTCTGGCAAATACCATATATTGGGTTACTGGTCCGAGTGAGCTTTTAACAAGTTGCTGAATCCCACCACCTATACTCCGTTCACTTTGTGCTGTACGCTTCGCTAGCACAAAGCGGCTCCATCCGGCGGCACCTGTGCAAGGCGTTATGTGTAAGGAAGAATTGTGGATGTAATTACACTGAGAGAAAAGCAGGAAGAGTTTTTTCAGTCAGGAAAAATCAACAAGGCTGAATACAATCAGCTCTCATCGATTCACCAGAGGATATCTGAAATATCATCGAAGACTGAAATTAGCCCAGAGGAAGCTGACAAGATAGGTGAACTATTGCAATCTAGCTCAAATATTCTATTAAAAGATGCTATCGAAACAGATACTACCTTTACTCAAAATTTAACAAAACGAAGTAATCAAAGATTCAAACAATGTATCACTATATTACTTATATCCACATTTATTAGTATATCAATTATAATTATTAAAGGGCTTTAAACACATAATAAGTTTAGGGAAAGGACTTGCAAGCCTGTCACCTAATTTTATTTGCGATTAGGTGCTACTTTCATCACCCATGTTCACGGCATTATGCGCCATTAAACATAGAGTATTAATTGAAAAATGAGTAAAGATCAACCAAATAATCCGCTACACGGTATTACTCTTGAGAAAGTTGTTACACGTTTGCAGGAACATTATGGCTGGGATGGTTTGGCAGATAGGATCAATATCAATTGCTTTAAGAGCGACCCATCAATTAAGTCTTCGCTCAAGTTTTTACGCAAAACCCAGTGGGCACGAGATAAAGTCGAAGATCTGTATATCTCAACTTTTGAAAATAAATCTCCGTGGGCTAATCGTAAATAAGCACTATTTGGTAACTACATAGATGTTGCTGTAATTAGGCAGGGACAGGCGCATAAATCGGGTAGCCGGTTGTTTCTAGCTACCAGCTCCCACGCAACCCATCGTGCCGGCGCAATAGCCGGTTCCCTATCTGCTGAATCCCTACCCAACGATAGCGTCGAGCAGCTGCTCATCTAAGTTGAGCGCCATGACAGTGCGCTACCTCAGTTTTATCCGACAAGAAACACATCTGTAGGCTAGCCTTATCTTTTAATTCGTGAATTTTGGTTCAGGCCTTCACTCTGTCCAAGGTATCAATCTTGGCACTTAGCTACAATGCCGTCGGCTGACTTCTGTTTAATCACCTTGATCAATCCTGACCGGGGCGCTGCTGTGTTCCACCATTTTTTCTATCCCCGCAATGGTAGCTAGCGGGCTAGGCCTATACACAACTGCATCAGTTACTCTACTCGTTAGATCACCCTGCTTCGGTGTCATTAGCCACCTCGCTTCCAGGCTAAGCTTATAGGATGTTTCTGTTCGTCAGCTCGTAAATTTGCTAACGAATTCCTCCCTACAAAACCACACGGTGTTGTAGTTGCCATTCGCTAGTAGTTAGCATTTAATGGGACCCATTAAACGGTGATCCTCCTACAGGAGACTTTCACTCCATTAGTTACGCCCATGCTGGGCGTACCAAACGTGTAATGCCGGAACTCCGATTCAACGCTTCGCGTTTCCACTACGCCCGCATACACGGGTGTTATTGTGGCGGGTAGCTTTTAGATATTTTGTAGTTGCTATAAGCATCAATCTCTATCTGAGCACAATTTCCAGAGAGTTGCCCTGCAAAACTGGTACCGTAGTTTCGTTCAAGTGCCTTCGTTATGAGTCAATAAGTCCTGCAAGCTTGTTGCCCCATTGTGGAGTGCCAATCAGATAGTTAATTGATCGGAGAAGTATGGTATTTTTTTCCTGTAAATTTATTGGGCAGTGGCAGGATCGCCCAGCCGGAGGCTGGGCTGGACAGCCTACGCTCCGCTTCGGCTGCCCTTACTGGCAACGTTATAGCAATCAACATCAAATCAAGGATAGAAAATGAGTGTTACAACTTTAAAGGACGTTCTTATAGAAAAAGATCAACTTGATCGCTTCTTCGATAAATCAATTCCAGTTGACTTATGGAGAGCATTAAAGAAAAAATCAGGGCAACAACCTTTTGACTTTGTTGAGAAAGGCTTTGTTCTATCTAATGGTCGACCTAGACCGGCAGATATTACAATTGAGCGTAGGGCTAATGAAGATTGGGTATGTGTGAAAGATCGCCCCAGGGGGCTGAGTACATTCGATGAGAAAGGCGTCCCTAAAGGGAACGGTTGGGAGTATTTTAAGATACCTAAAGGTACCAAGCTTCCCGAAGGTCTTGCTATCGTAAAAGATGAGTATAACTCAAAGTTCGAGGCGACTCACTATACAATTGCGCCAGCTTTTGATATGCCGATATCTCAATTCAAAAGTAAGTTGTTGCAGCTTGCAAAACAATTAATCAAAGAGGCCGCATAATGGAAATACCAAATACGTGGGCACCAATGCTTGTATCCTCTGTCAGAGACGCTGTTCTTTACCAAGAAAACTTACTGAATAGCGAAACTCTTAGAGATAGAGAAGATTATGAGGAGCACCTCCTTCAGCTAACCCAATTCTTGGAGTTCATTAAATCAGAATACAAGCGTATAGAATCTGAAACTGGAATTCCTTTGGATAAATTGCTCTAAGGCTATAAGTCGGGTAACCGGTAGTTTCGAACTACCGGCCCCCACGCTACCCATCGTGCCGGTCCGCAATGACTGGTTCCCTATCCGCTGAATCTCTACCCAACGATAGCGTCGAGCAGATTCTCATCTAAGTTGAGCGCTATGACAGTGCCAAACCTCAACTTTATCTGACTAGAAACATATCGGTAGGCAAATCCGGTCTTTTAATTCGTGGAGTTTGGGTTCAGGCCTTCACTCTGTTCAAGGTATTAATCTTGGCACTTGGCTACTATACCGTCAGCTGATTTCTATTTAATCACGCTGTTCATTTCTGACCGAGACGCTGCCGTGTTCCACCACTTTTTTCTATCCCCGCGATGGCGGCTAGCGGGTTGGGCCTACTTATGAGTCAGCGGCCACGCTGACAGCTTCATAGCAGCAAGCTAAACAGATCTCTCCAGATAAGAACGTGAACTTTATATACACAACTTTATCATTGACTCTGTCCGCTAGATCATCCGGCTTCGGTTTCCTTTATCCCCCCGCCTCCAGGCTCAGCCTTTTAGGATGTTTCTGTTCTTCAGCTCGTAGATTTGCAAGCAACTTCCTTTCACAAAACCTCACGTCCTGCAGTTGCCATTCGCTATTAGTTAGCATTTAATGAAGCCCATTAAATGGTGATCTTCCTATATGGGGCTTTCACTCCATTAGTTCACGCCCATACTGGGCGGGCGTACCAAGTCAAGGCTATCGGAAGCTTCGCTCTGCAGCTTGAGGCGTTAACTGCTTTATTAGCAATTTTACTTGCAAGTGGAAAATCAAGAATACAAAAAGAGGGATTTCATTGAAAACTATATTCTCATTAGTAATATTCTTAATATTTGCGACATTTGAAACTGTTGCTGAAGAAGTTGATACAAAAAAAGATTATCACACCTTTGTTTTGGTACATGGTGCTACAGGCGGTGGATGGGACTGGAAAGAGGTTGGTAAACATCTTAGCGCTAAAGGTCATACCGTCTACAGGCCAACACTGACGGGGTTAGGTGAGAGGCATCATCTTTCCTCTCCTGATATTAACTTAACTACACATATCAACGATATCGTTAACCTGATTATTTTTGAAAAATTGAAAAATGTGGTACTTGTAGGCCATAGCTATGGTGGCATGGTAATCACCGGAGTTATCGATCGTATTCCAGAGCGAATTCATCATGTTACATTTTTAGACGCGAAAGTACCTGAGGATGGCATGTCAATGATGGAGGGGCAGCCAATACCTGCGGAACATAAAGTGGTAAATGGTCAAGTTCACTTCTCATGGATTGATATTAATTCCGAATTTCCACGAGATGTTACGCAGCCATTAAAAACACTTACGGAACCTGTATCGTATAAGAATCCTCTGGCCAAAAAACTCAATGTCACTTATGTAGCTTTTATTCCTGAGGGGGTGTCGAAAGCCGATAGAGCTAAAGATCCCTCTTGGCATCGGGCAGTAGAGCGGAAATGGACAATTCGTACATTTAATGGTGATCATGTGATTTATCGGGCCAAGCCCAAAGAATTTTCAGAGATGCTTGAAGAAACCGTAAACGATACAAATAATATTTAAATATTTTGTGGCATGCAGTTAAATCGGGTAGCCGGTAGTTTCTAGCTATCTGCCCCACGCTACCCATCGTGCCGGTCCGCAATGGCCGGTTCCCTATCCGCTGAATCTCTACCCAACGATAGCGTCGAGCAGATACTCATCTAAGTTGAGTGCCATAACAGTGCCCATCCTCAACTTTATCTGACTGGAAACATATCGGTAGGCAAATCCGGTCTTTTAATTCGTGGAGTTTAGGTTCAGGCCTTCACTCTGTTCAAGGTGTAAATCTTGGCACTTGGCTACTATGCCGTTAGCTGACTTCTATTTAATCACTCTATTCATTTCTGACCGAGACGCTGCCGTGTTCCACCACCTTTTTTTAACCCCGCAATGGCGGCTAGCGGGTTGGGCCTACTTATGAGTCAGCGGCCACACTGACAGTTTCACAGCAGCAAGCTAAACAGATTTCCCCAGATAAGAACGTAAACTTTATATACTCAACTGTATCATTGACTTTGCCCGCTAGATCATCCGGCTTCGGTGTCTTTTATCCCCCCAACCTACAGGCTCAGCCTTTTAGGATGTTTCCGTTCGTCAGCTCGTAGATTTGCTGGCAACTTCCTCCCACAAAACCTCACGTCCTGCAGTTGCCATTCGCTAATAGTTAGCATTTAATGGAACCCATTAAACGGTGATCCTTATACAGGAGGTTTCCACCTCATTAGTTCACGCTCATGCTGGGCGTACCAAGTAAAGGCACCCGAGATCAAAAACGCCACTTAACTTTGGTTTTGACGCAGGGCTCTAGACGTTCCCTATAACCCGAGGCAACATGAGTAAAAGAGACAGCCGCATCTGTGTTTCGATATATATCGTTCTAGGCACTGTTAGTATTCATTTACTAGGCGAAATATATGCTGCAAAAATGATGGAAGAACTGGCTAGGAATCCGTCTCCAGATTTGGTCAGTGGATCGGTGGCACATATATGAGCCACTAGATTCGCTATTTGAATCATTCGCAGCTGATGGCGATATCCGTCGCATCAGCTGTTAACAAGCTAAGACATGGGAACAAAAACCACCGCTGGTGGCATTAGACCTACGGAACTAAGGAGAAAGTTTGAATATCAATTGGAAACCGAAGGCATGGATTGCAGTACTGTTAGGTGTAGTCCTACAAGCGTTCACATTTCTATACTTAAATAGGCCAAAACTGTTTTGGCTCTATGTCCTGCTTTCTTGTATTGTTTCTATACTTGATTGGAAGTATCAAACTCTATTTGCGGCCATTTTTTCATTAATCTGCCCAATACATGCGTATTTTGTTGTAAAGAAATTTGAGAGTTCTAGTGAGCGGGGTTGGTACTCCAAGTGGTGGGGCATCCCTACCATCTATATTACGTTTTTTACAACAGTCTTTCTATTTAGGTCTTTCCTATACGAGCCTTTTCTTTTTCCTTCCGCATCAATGCAACCAACAATAGATAACGGAAACTACATCATTGTTCAGAAGTTAGGCTATCGCACATATGGAACGTATGGTGCTTCTTTAACCAGCGGGAATATAACTTCAAGAGATCTAATGCAGAGAGGGAAATTATATGCATTCTATCCACCTCATAAGGACACTCCTTTTATCAAGAGATTGATCGCTTTACCTGGTGATAGGATTGCTATCAAAGGCAATGACATTACTATTAATGGCTCTTTATTAATCACAAATCTTCTATACGAAACAGATCATCTAGCAGTCTATGAGCAGCAATTGAATGGTATCACGTATTTGATTCAACGAATGAAAATGCGTCCAGCTAGTGATATGGAGGAAATTGTAGTACCTGAGGAAAGCTATTTCTTTATGGGTGACAACCGAGACAACTCAGCAGATAGCAGGTTTTGGGGCTATGTTACCGGCGATCGCATAATTGGAGAGGTCGTGCATATCTTCAAGTAAAGGCCTAATAAAACAATCAAGCGCGACGGCTTAGAGTCGTCGGTTATTTTAGCGTTGTGTATACAGGATAAATCCGTGTCAACCTTTCTAAAAATAATATTTTTTGGTGCAACAATACAACTAAATCAAAATCCAATTACAGTTAATGACAATCCAGTAGTACTTATCCCAGCCCAAAATTTAAATGTGGTTACTATGGGGGCAAATCTAAAAATTGATACATCTAGTGAGATCAATGCTTCTGCTATCCTTGAGGCACGTGAAATAGCTGATAGAAAGTACCCTGAAGGATGTGTTACCGCAGAATTAATAGCCTTAGATGATAAGGCTTATCTTTTTCAGAATACTGGCATGATATGGTCTAATAACAGAATTATGATTACTCTAAGCGCTAAGGACAAGATTAATACTAAACTTGAATTTAAAAAGGTAAAACTAAAATCATGTAATGTTATTAGAAATACAACTATCAAATGGTCAAATTACAAACACTAATCGAGATACTTAACAAGTTTGTCTTGTTCGATTTAACCATGAAAAGTATAGCTCAACAAGACGCGCTAACGTGCAGATAAAATCAAAGCGTATGTTTACCTAGGCACTCAAATGAAATGGGTTAAGCGAAGTATATTCATAATCATCGTATCTATAGTCGGGTATCTATTTTTCCTGCACGCTGGGATGGCAAGTGATGGTGATGAATATTTGAAATGGTACTATAAAATCGAATTTGCCATAGCGATTGTGTGTTGGTGGCCAGTATCAATATATCTTGGCATTCAAGAGCTATTGGATATAGGCAACACTATTCTAGGTTTTGAAGTATGGGTAATCCAGGCTCTAGGTTATCTAATAGTCTTCAGTCTTTATGAAAGAGCTAAAAAACATAACTCGGGTGTCCGGTAGTTTCTAGCTACCATCCCCCACACCACCTATCGTGCGGGTCAGACATGGGCAGCTCCCTCTCAATAATGAATCTCTACTCAACAATACTGTCGAGCAGCTCTTAATTTGAGTTGGAACGATCTTGGGCGCCCATAAATTGGACATCTATGACATGACATATTGGTAGGTGAATTCAACATTTACTCATTGATTACATCCAGCAAGTAGGGGGTCGCTAGCAAAGGCACCCAATATCAAAACCGCTACCTCACCATGGTTTTGACACGGATGCTTTGGGACATCCGTAGCAACAGCGGGGCTATCAACGATCTCCTCTTCCAAGTGCCCGCTCCTTTTGTACACGTATATATATTTCTTCACGGTGAACAGGCAGGGATTTGGGAGCAAGTATGCCTATCTTCACTTGATTACCTTTAACTTCCAGTACGGTAATTGAGACATTTGCTCCAATCCTTAAGTTTTGACCCGTCCGGCGCTTTAAGATCAACATTTTGTTTCCTCTAAGACTCAAACCATTTGTAGGCCGCCCTTAATGGAAGGCTTTGTAAGTAACTTTTTGAGGAAATATGAGGTGGTGCGCGAGAACGGTAGGCATAGAAGAAGAAAAGGCGGGCACTACGCTCCCAAAGCTTGGAGAACCTCTCCAAACTGCTCAATATCCTCCAGTTTATTGAAGACGAGCGGGGTTCTAGCGTATGATCCATATAGCCATTTTGATAGTCTGCTTATCAATTTGGTTAGCTGGCCCCTGGTGTTCGAGCACCTTGGGTCAGCGCCTTTTACTTGCTTTTACGTCACAATACCGCCCTCCTTTGAGGGGCTGATTTTTAGAAAATTATTGACTCGGCTAAACTTCTTTGGTAGTCGGCGTTTTAAAAGGTGGATCAACGCCGACTAAAATACCAATAATCATCCATTGATTTTACGCAGCTTTGACACTAAAACAAACTTAATAGAATCCAATAAGATTATTTTTGTGCCTATATTTTTTAACTTAACGCTTTGAACAATCTGAGTTACACATAAAATTAACCATTTATGCTTGTGCTTCCATTAAGCTCACTCGAAAGAACTCAGAAGATAAGATCTTTAATACTGCTACTTACCACAAGTCCCCTTCTGCTTACAGCCAAAATTGCTTAGGTATTTTTAATATATTGCAGTGGATTTTAGGTAACCATCCTATTAGGAATAGTAATGGTGTTATTTTATAACCCTTCAGGGATTGGACTTTTTGATGCGACACCCCCTAAGAATTCAATTCACTCATAGGGTGAAACTATAAATTCTAAATGTTCGTAGTGTATCTCAGAAAGTGAAACCCAATCGAAATATACGTGTATCGATTGAACTCGCTAGGGGTGGGATTGCAGAGTAATTGAGATATAAAGCAACGGTTTGGAACTAGCGCTCCTATCAATTGACGACACCAATCTAGTGCCGCTTATCCAGGTGCGGCGAGCCGATATAAATACCTATGGAATCCCTGGCTTGTCTGTGTAGGGTACGCCTGTCCACTGCTAGCTTCCATTACTACCGCCAAGTGTGTTGGTTAGTATGGGAATTAGACTGCAATTGATCCTTTGTTTGGTCTAGAATTGGCTCCCAAGGTGGGGCCCTATCTATCCCCTCGCGGTGGGGGCGTTAAGATCAAGTTCGGATGAGAGCAACCATACAAGCTTGCGAGGACATGCACTACTTTATCAAACCGGTAAGCCCGCACTAATTGGAATATCGTATTTTATGAGCAAGAAGGCATTTGGAATTAATGAATTTATTATCCTCACCACCCTACTGGCAATGCTTGGCTTGCTGGCTATCCGGTTTTTGAATCCTGAGATGCTAAATCTGTCCATTTTCAATACTCGGGCAGGCTCCTTTTTACTTGGCTGCGCATTTTGTTATTTCACTCTAAATGAGTTCAAGACAGCCATAGCTAAAGATGAGTGGGGCCCAAATAGAATTGCAGGCATTATTCGTGTCCCCCTATATTTCGCTGCAGCTTTATTCCTATTTTACTTGACCGCAAGCGGGGAGAATTAATGGGTAGCGAGAGAATTCCTGACAGAAATAAGACCCCCTATAACTGGGTAGGTCGCAACAATTATAGAGAGGTTTCAATTTGATGATGAGGAACTCGACAATATGAGTCGGCGCTGCCGGGCATTCTCACATATTGTGATATTAAATCACTCTTAATCTACACATATTTCTGTTGAGGTATCTCTACTATGCTTACCCCGAAACTCTCGTGGAGATTTCCCAGTCCATTTTTTAAAGCTTCTGGAAAAACTACTGGTATCGCAGAACCCTAATTTGTAGGCGATTGACGTGATCGGGGTATCGCTTTGCTTAAGATACTGTACAGCCTGATGCTGGCGTATTTCATCTAGAACAGTCTGATAACTGGAACCTCTTTCTTTTAGTTTTCTATGCAAACCACGGCAACTAATACCAAGTTCCTTGGCCACGACCTCTTGTGAAAAATTACCTGAAGACACCAGATCAACAAGCACTCTACTGGTCATGCTAACTATGTCATTCTTCTGCAAACGCTCCAAGTAACCAATTAGGGCTTGCTCGTTGACTCTGACCAGCTCATCGTTTCCCGAAGAGAGCTTTCGATCAACAAACTCTTGTTTAAATCTAATCTCACAAATGTCTGCCGAAAAGTTAATTGGGCACTTATACATCAATTGATGCCGCTCAAGGGTGGCAGGTCTGTGCCTCTCCAGATTAATAGAAATCAAATGATGATGCACATCAGGGCATATCTTTCTGATGGACTTTATTAGCAAAGCCATAAAGGCATCTATAGCATGAATACTTGGATCATATGGGAAATTGTCAACCTTTTCCCAGGATACTACTACTTGCTGCTGTTCATCATGAACATTGATTCGCATAGCGGTGGTAACCACTTCTGAGAATCGAGCAGACCTCAGTAAGCTCTCCCTGATGGAGCTACTGGCCAAGTGGGCATAGCTTAGAGCGTGAAGGTTTGTATGATTAACATACTTAGTGACTTGCAGGCCGATACAATCATCACCTGATATAGATTCAGCGAGCCCCCATAGTTTTTTCATATTCTCTAAAGGAATTCTCTGGTTCGCATCCACTATGCATTTGGGGTCAATTTCTGCACGCTGCAAAATTTCTTGGGTAGAACAGAATGGTTTTAGGGCCTCAATAATAGGTAATACCCAGGTTGCAATGGTCGTGTGTCCTAATTGGTCAAGAGATTGGCTTTATTTGCAAAGAAACCTAAAAGCCAAATGATTAGCATCTAATCAATCACTTCCTTATTTACCAAGATTATCCTAACGATCCTGATATGTTAAGAGGATCTAGTCACCTAAAAGATAGCCAGCCGACGCTGGCAATTGGAAATATGAAAAATCCCATAAAAAGAATAGCACGTCTGGTAGGGCTTACATTATCCATCACTCACCTTGGTGTTGCAGCTAGTGAGCCCACTCAGGTTTTCTGGGGAGATATGCACCTTCATACCTCCTACTCATTCGATGCCTTTTTAAGCCAAAATTATTCGGCAACTCCGGACACCGCTTATCGGTGGGCCAAGGGACAACCGGTTATTCACCCCTACACTCATGCAAAAGTACGTATAGACACCCCGTTGGATTTTCTCGTGGTTTCAGATCACGCTGAAGGGCTGGGTGTTATGAGGGCAGTGGTGAATAAGACAGATGAGCTAGACAGCGATATGTCCTTATACCAGTCGATGATGCGCTGGTTTGCCAAGCAGCATATCCGATATAAAGTATCTATGAATGAAGGTATGGATATTTTCAATGAGTTACTGCCCGCTAAGGCTCTCGACACAGTAGCTCCCGCTGACCCTGTCCAGGACCCAGCTAACACGCCCCCTGAGCCCGTTCTTGGAGATCTGGATAAGACCCGGACAAGCGCATGGAGCGCAATAGTCGATGCCGCAGAGCGCCATAATAACCCGGGCACTTTTACCAGTTTTATTGGCTGGGAATGGAGCTCAACACCAACCGGGGCCAACTTACACCGGGTGGTAGTCTCCCCTGATGGGGCGGATAAAGCTAAGCAGTATCTTCCTTTTGGGGCTGATCAGAGCCAGTACCCAGAAGATTTGTGGTACTGGTTAGATGAGACATCTAAACGAACTGGCAGTGAATTCATTGCGATTCCCCACAACTCCAATGTATCCAAAGGCTATATGTTTGCAGAAACCACTCTGCGTGGTGAGCCAATTGATACCCAGTATGCACGTACACGCATGCGCTGGGAGCCCCTGGTTGAAATAACACAAATTAAGGGAGACTCAGAAACCCATTCAACGCTTTCCCCGGACGATCCTTTCGCAGACTTTGAGAATTATCCATTCTACCTACAAGCTGACCCGGAGTCGTACCGTGTCGCTAGAGGTGACTTCGTCCGATCCGCCTTGCGCTCTGGGCTGGAAATACAGAAAAAAATTGGTGTAAACCCTTATAAGCTGGGGTTCATAGGGTCGACAGATTCACATACGGGTATGTCAACTGCGGAGGAGAACAACTTTTGGGGCAAGTTTGCCCACGACTCAGTACCAAGCAGCAAGCGAACTAACACTGTCATTGGCGGAACCAAGGCTACAGGTTGGAACATGTCCGCTTCTGGACTCGCCGCCGCTTGGGCAGAAGAAAATACCAGAGAAAGCCTTTTCGCTGCATTTAAACGTCGTGAGGTATACGCCACTACAGGCCCTCGAATTCAGGTGCGCGTCTTTGCAGGCTGGAATTTTCCTAAGCACGCTATAGATGCTGAAAATATTGCTGAACTAGGTTATTCCCATGGAGTACCTATGGGGGGTGATTTAGTCAAACCACAAGGAACTGACCAACCAATTCAGCTACTTATACGCGCGACAAAAGATCCTAAAGGGGCGAACCTGGATCGAATTCAGGTGGTTAAATCTTGGTTGGACGCAGCGGGAAAAAGTCATGAGAAAGTAATTAATGTTGCCTGGTCTGGCGAACGCACGCTTAATAACCAAGGCCAGCTAAGGCCTGTGGGGGACACGGTAAATCGAGAAACGGGGCAATACACTAACAACATTGGCTCCATTGAGTTATCAACCCTATGGCAAGATCCAAAGTTTAATATAAACGAAAGAGCCTTTTACTATGTTCGGGTATTGCAAATCCCTACCCCGCGCCATTCACTCTACGATGCGATAGCTACAAAAGAAATCAATAATGGAAATATTCAGGTACCGACTGAAGGACCCGCTGTTATCCAGGAGCGCGCTTATACATCCCCAATTTGGTATACCCCCTGATACCGATAGGATACCTCGACGCTACAGCAAGCAAATAGCATATCTATAAAAGTAGCTTGCATACTGATATCAATACTCTCTGTAGGTTTCAATGGAGGAAGCTTCATGCAGCGGAAATTAGAGATTCTGAAAAGGGAGCCTTTGGTACACTTTTCTATTATCGCTTTAGTGCTATTCGTTGTCGCAGAGTTGTTAATAGAGGAGAATGGAACCAACTATGAAGATACCTTGCTTATCAGCGAGGACATACTAATTGAGCACCTCCAATTCCAGAAAAAAACATTTAACCAGAGTTTTGCACGGCGTTATTGGGAGGGCTTGACTCAGCCAGAGAAGTCCAACCTGATTAATGATTACATTAAAGAAGAAGTACTTTACCGTGAAGCCCTTAATCTAGGCCTGCAGAAGCATGATCAGATTATACGACGACGCCTTATTCAAAAGCTGGACTATGTAAATGGTGGCTTTTCCAGTAACACTGATATTAGTGAAGAAGACCTGGAAAACTACTTCCAGCTTCATCGCGAAAAATATCGAATTGAAGCATCTATTACCTTCACTCATGTTTTCTTTGATTTTAGACGTCACTCTAAAGAAAAATTAGAGAAGACTGTTAAGCAGAGCTTGAACCACTTAATAAAGCAGTCTGTTCCATTCGAGGAATCCGCCCTCTACGGAGACAGATTTATCTTTCATCGGAATTATGTAGATCGTACTCTCCATCTAGTGGCCAGCCATTTCGGAGATAATTTGGCAGAAAGTATCTTTCAACTACCATTGAATACCTGGTCCGGTCCATTTGAATCTCCGTATGGTCTACATCTAATTTTGGTTAGTGAAAACAAAACAAGCCGTCTACCCAGCTTTAGAGAAGCCTCCCCCTTAGTCCTTGAAGATTATCGACGAAATAAAATGGAGGAAAACAGACAACTTAGGATACAAGAGCTGTTGGCAGGCTACAGAATAGAGAGGGATGCCTCGATACCATATGTACCTGTGGATATCACCTATGTCAACTAAAAATCCCTACAAGATCATCAAAGCCATTCTATTCTTATTGTTACTTACAACAACTAGCAATTTTAGTTTCGCTCATGACGGAAGACCGATATACATTGAGTTAAAAGAAGTCACGGAAAGCAGCTATATCCTTCGATGGAAAATCCCGCCTATCATGCAGCCAGGCACTGAACCTGAGATACACTTAAAGGGCGAATTCTGCCAAATACAACCAGAGATAACAGGGCCTGCCGGACCCAACGTGAAGAGTTACCTATGCAGGAACCCCCACCCAAACAATTTTACAAGGCTATATAATCCCCTAACTATAAAAATCACATACCCCATTGCCAATCCAGCCTTATCGAGCTTAATTCATTTTGAAAAATCAGACGGTGACACTATTAATCTCTTTAATAGCCCCAAGGTCTTAGAGATAAATTTACCTTCCCGCCTAACTATTTGGGATTGTGTCAAACAATATATTGAAGCAGGTTTCTTACATATATTGGAGGGCTATGATCACTTACTATTCGTGTTATGTTTAGTCTTTATCGCCAGAAATTTTAGAAGCACTTTAATAGCGATTAGCGGATTTACGTTAGGCCACTCCCTCACCCTGGGGCTCGCAAGTTTAAACTTATTCACCATAAGAGTAGATGTTGTTGAAGTGTTGATCCCATTGAGTATTATGCTGTTAGCCGCAGAAATTGTATACGCGCATAATGGACAGAGTAAAACGAGTTTAACCCGACGCTACCCTGCGATTGTTGCCAGTGGCTTTGGATTACTTCACGGATTTGGTTTTGCCAGTGCGCTAGCGGAATTAGGCCTTCCTCACAGCAGTAAAATCACCGCATTATTTAGCTTTAATATAGGTGTAGAACTGGGGCAGATATTATTTGTCTTGGTTTTGATTTTCTTATCATCTACAGTTCAGTGGATATTCTCGAACTGGAAGATCTCAATTTTGTATCAACACTTTCTAACACAATCAAAATACGCTATTTATCCAGTTGGAGTAGTCAGTGGGTATTGGGCAATTGAAAGGACCGTTGGGCTAATTTCCTAATCAAACAAAGCTTGAATCACAAAAGCTGCTTCAAGACTTACAATCTGCTATCCTCACGCAATCACACAGATCACGGCCTGCAGTAGAGGCCAGATACAAGTATGAATTGACCGCCACTCAATAGAAATTTGTCTAGCTTTGTTAGCCCACACCAAAGTCAGATACAGGCCTTTGTAGAGTTGGAGCAGTTTTTATGACCAAATCTATCACCACTGAAAATAAAGATGTTAAATTTTAGAACAGCACTTATAGAAGACCTTCCTGATTTACTTAAGCTGGAACAGTGTCTTATCGAAGCCGAAAGGCCATACAATTCATCCATTAAAGCTGAATCAGCATTCTATTATGATATAGAAAAGTTGATACTATCTGATGACTCATATCTTCTGGTAGTTGAAATCGAAGGTGAGGTTATTGGAACGGGATATGCCCAGATTCGAAGCTCAAAAATATCTCTTGATCATGAGCGGCATGCTTATCTGGGATTTATGTATGTATCACCAGCGCACCGAGGAAAGGGCATTAACTCAAAGCTAATAGAAAAATTAATTGCATGGGGTAAACAGAATGGAGTTCAAGATTTCTACCTTGATGTTTACTCTCAAAATAGCTCCGCGATAAAAGCCTATGAAAAAGTTGGCTTCCAACCATCACTTATGGAAATGAAGTTAAATCTTAAATAGAAAGTTCACAGCTTATAAACCCAGGTGATGCCGATGCCCTTGGCTCACCTGATTTACACCAGGCGATTTCAAAGAGTGTTATTAAAAAAGCCTTAGCCAATATACTTCGATCTAAATACCTGCCTGCAAGATTTATAATCAACTTGATATGGCGGGGTAATTCCCCATCTTAGTAGCGGCTTAATCAGGCTCAGAATCAGATTCCACTTTAGAAAGAGTCAAGAGCAACAGCAAATCAAGCTGTCAAATTATCTATTCCATTATATTTTATGGCGTAAATTTGTCTTCACTAATTACACGCTTTATCACCCATAAATTATCCCGCCAAAATTTCGCCATTCATCACACTTTTAGTGAGAAAGAACGCATAGTTACCACACTCATAAACGGTTGTGCGCCATAACTTTAGTATTAGAAATACGCACAACCAAAATAATGACATCTATCTAAAAATAAGCCGGAGTCCAAGTGCGCCAGCATAAATGATTTATTGCAGGCGTATTTTTTATAGGTCTACTGCGCTTGTCCGACAGATAACAAAAATGGATTTTGTTCGGGAGATTATGACCATGCGTCTACCTTCGCTTATTGCGATACTATTTTCATTGGTGCTTTTAAGTGCCTGCGGTTCTGATGGAGGCCGGGGCGATGCCGCCGATGACTTGCTCCCGCCCCCTGGCGTCACAGACTCAGATGGTGACGGTATCGATGATGATAATGACAATTGTCCGAGTGTTAGTAATTCAGACCAGGATGATTTAGATAGCGACGGCAGCGGTGATGCCTGTGATACTGATGACGATGGCGACTCCCACCCAGACACTTCAGACAACTGCCCACAAACCCCAAATTCGGACCAAGCCGACAGTGATAGCGACGGCATAGGCAATGCCTGTGACAGTGATCTGGATGGCGACAATGTCCCCAACGATTCTGACAACTGCCCTGCTGATTCAAATAGTGAGCAGGGTGATATCGATGGCGACGGCGTCGGGGATGTGTGCGACAACGACCGCGACGGGGACAACTACACCGACAGCTTGGATAACTGTCCAGATGTAGCCAACCCAGACCAGTCGGATCAGGACAATGACGGTATCGGCGACGCCTGTGACGAAGATAGCGATACTGACAATGACGGCCACGACGACGGCCAGGATAATTGCCCAGCGGTATCCAACCCGGACCAAGCCGACCTTGACGGCGACGGCATTGGCGATGCCTGTGACAGCGATGACGACGGTGATGGCGTAGACGATCAAGACGACAACTGCCCAACCGCAGCCAACTCCTCACAAACCGACCAGGATGGTGATGGTATAGGTGATGCCTGTGATGACGATGCGGACAGTGACGGCATCGATAACGAAGATGACAACTGCCCATCCACCCACAACCCGAGCCAAGACGATAACGACGGAGATGGCATTGGCGACGCCTGTGACAGCGACGACGACAATGACTCTGTCGATGATGAGGTCGACAACTGCCCCAGCCATAGCAATACCGACCAAAGTGATATCGACGAAGACGGTGTCGGCGATGCCTGTGATAGCGACCAGGATGGTGATGGCATTGATAACGACGATGATAACTGCCCTGCTACCGCCAATTCAGACCAAAGCGATATTGATAGTGACGGGCAAGGCGATAGCTGTGACAGCGATGATGACGGCGATGGTATAGACGATAGTAATGACAACTGCCCGGCCGTTGCCAACGATGATCAAACCGATACCGACGGCGACGGCACCGGCGATGCCTGCGACAGCGATCGCGATGATGACGGCGTTGAAAATGAAAATGACAACTGCCCCCTGGTGCCCAACGCAGATCAAACAGATACAGATGGTGACGGTTACGGAGATGCCTGCGATGACAACACCGATGTCGACGGCGATCAGGTACCTGACAGCGTCGACAACTGTGTACTCATCCCCAACACCGATCAAACTGATCAGGATGGAGATGGTGTCGGGGATGCCTGCGATAGCGATCTGGACGGCGACGGCACCGATAACGATGGCGACAACTGCCCATCGATACCCAACTCAGACCAACTTGATACTGACGGGGATGGCAGTGGCGATATCTGTGATAGCGACGACGACAACGACGGCGTCGATGACATAGCCGATAACTGCCCCACTGAATCCAATAGTAATCAAACAGATACCGACGGGGATTCAGTTGGTGACGCCTGCGATCCAGACCTCGATGGCGACGGTATCTTCAATGACGACGATAACTGCCCCTATGTCAGCAATACACTACAGGAAGACAGTGATAACGACGGAATCGGCGATGCCTGCGACGGCGACAACGATAACGACGGCGTAGATAACGCTAACGATAACTGCCCGGATACTGCCAATAGCGATCAGTCGGATATCGATCAGGATGGCGTTGGTGATGTCTGTGACAGCGACCGGGATGGCGACACAGTCCCGGACACTTCCGACAACTGCCCGGCTATTCCAAATGATGATCAAGCCGATCAGGACGGTGACGGCATCGGCGACGCTTGTGATGATGACAGTGACACCGACAATGATGGCCACGACGACGGTGAAGACAATTGCCCAGCCATTCCCAACCCGAATCAAACGGACACGGATGGTGACGGTGTCGGCGATGAGTGTGATAGCGATGCCGATGGCGATGGCACGGACAACACCGATGACAATTGTCCACTAACGCCAAACGACCAAACCGATACTGACGGTGACGGTCTTGGGGATGCCTGTGACGAAGACCTGGATGGTGACGGCGTTAATGATGACGTCGACAACTGCCCAATGATTCCGAATCCAGGGCAAGAAGACGGCGATAACGACGGTGCCGGAGATCTCTGCGATAACGACCGCGACGATGACGGTCTTGATGATACCGTCGACAACTGCCCCGCGATTCCAAATCCAAACCAAACCGATACTGATGGTGATGGAGTGGGAGATGTTTGCGATGCAGACCTGGATGGGGACGGAGTAGAAAACGATCTCGATAACTGTCCCCAGACTCACAATCCCAACCAGGAGGACTCTGATAACGATGGTATCGGCGACGCCTGCGACCTCGAATCAGGCCTGTCCTGTGCAGCGTTTGAAGATTTGGAGATCGTTAACGGTGTAGATGCAGACCTGACTTACGGAATTGAACAGCCCTGTGATGGATGTTCTATTACTGCAGTAGAAAGGGTATTTAACGGCGTCCTATCTGATGCAGCCAGAATGGAAGTTGTCAGCGGTGCGGGCGGCTCTACCCATATTCAAATCAACCACCACTCGGTTAAAGAGGGACGCCATGTGGTCGGTTTCCTGGTAGAGCACACCACACCACTGCTGGATATCATCTACCTCAACACCATCACAATCAGTACATACTTGGATGGAGTAGCTACTGGAGAGTCCATCAGCGGGTATCGTCTGGCCCCATTTAAAGTCAATGGTGCACGCAATCACCGCCTGCTATTAGTCACCACCAATAGTGACTTTGATCAGGTCAGGCTATCTTTGAGCGGCTTGAGCTTTATAAACAACCAACTGGATGTTTACCTGGCCTGCTCAAAAGCTGTGGGCCAACCATAACTAAAAGAAGAAATAAAAAGCCCCGGTACGCCGGGGCTTTTTATTTACAATTAAATTGAAAGGAATAAAGCACATAAAGAAAACCAATTCCAACCTTTAAAACAATAAAGAACGCAAGCTAAAGAACTTATTTACCCCCCACCTATTCCCCATACACCAAAAATTACAAAATCAAAAATCCTAAAAATAAAACTTTTTTAAACATTCAAGATAGGTCTGGTCAAATTGACAGCGGAGCGCCTTATAGTTACTGACCAGTAAGTTACTACTGGGGTGGAAGGAAAGAATACACCGCACTCGAGACACGCTGTGAATACATCCCTGTAAGCTCCTAATCGGCATCCATGCCTCATAGGGTCCCAAGCGCGGTGTATTCTTTCCTTCTCCCTTTTTAGTAACTATATATTGGCCGGCTTATATTTTAGCCATAGTTGACAATTAAACTTATAGTCACTCGAACGCCTCTCAGAAGCCATTCCAGCTGCAATTAGACTTTAGAAAAAATATGGACTTGCCATTATCAATAACATGCAGATGTATCTGTACATTCGGATGTGAAGTACTTGACGAGGAACTCCATGGTTTTTTTAATGATTAGCCAACGTCATCAAGTGACTTCCCCGTCATTTCTATCCGGTACTTCCAGGTTATCATTGCGCCAATCAAGGAAGTCACCGCTAGTGCACTAAGCAACATACTTGCGCCAATGTCGCTAAGTAAAATTGGAAAAAAAAATGCGATTGCGACACCCCCGAACTTTGAGATGGATGCGGCCAATCCCGCACCAGCACCACGATAGCGGGTCGGGAATACCTCCCCAGCGATTAGATAAGTCTGAGAATTTGGCCCCATATTATTCATCAAGTTGAACAACATCAACCCCCCGAAAATGAATGGTAACTGCTGGCTAGTATTTAAAGATTCTCCATAAGCGGCAATAAGAAGGCCGAGTGCACAACCAAGGAAGCCAAGAACTTGCAATCGGATACGCCCCACCCTATCCACAAATATAATTGCTAGAATAACGCCAACTACCAGCATTACATCGATTAATGCTGCCCCTTTCGCCGCCTCGACTTTGTTATGGATTAATTCCGAAATGGAGTGTGCATGGGGTGACGCATATCCAAGCACATTCGCTAAAATTACTGGCGTGAAGATACCAACGCCATAGGTTCCCAAATCCTGCAAAAACCAGGGAATAGAAGAGAGTTTGATTGCTTTTCGAGAATTCTTATCCTGAAGTAAATGCTTAATACTCGATAGTTCACCTATCTTTTTCTCATTCGTCTCCGCTGTGGCAACATTCTTCAATAAGAATCTGGACGGGTATGGAGGATCTCTTTTCAACAGTTGGCTGATAGATTTCTCCGCCTCAGGCATGCGACCTTTAGCCAGAAGCCACATCGCACTCTCTGGAATATAGAAACGACCAATCGTGATCAAAATCGCTGGAACAATCGCCGCAGCATACATATACCGCCAAGCTTCCAGAGAGGGGTACCAAGAGAGGACCAAAAATGCGAGACCTGTCCCCACCAAAATTCCAACAGCCTGAAAACTAAAGGCTCCGAGAACTAGCCTGCCCCGCATCCGCGATGCCATACTTTCAGAGATCATCATGTGAGCTGTGGGATAATCACATCCAAGCGCCAATCCCAGACCAAATAATGAAATAACAATCACGAGAAAAGAGTCTGCGAAAGTCAATATCACCAGGAAAAAGATAAACATGATCATCTCAGCGATGAACATTTTCCGCCGGCCATAATGATCGCTGAGCCCTCCCAGGGTTATCGCTCCAACCAGAATTCCAAACAATGTCGCCGATGTCACAAAGCCAACACTAAAGGCAGATAAACCAAATTCTTTAGCGATCAGAGTATGAGATACCCCGGTCATAAAGACGATCATACCCTCAAAGAATTTACCAGCTGTAGCAAGCCACCAGATTCGCCACTGCATTGACGTAAAAATATTTTGGGGAATAGAGGTTCCATCACGCCAAACAGGGGTTTCATCAATGTAATAGTCTGCAGAACGGTGTTCGCTCAACTGGGCATTTTTAGTCGGTGACGGATTTGAAGTGCCATCAGACTGTTTTCTCTCCATGATCGCCTTCTTAAATGTCCCTATGAGTTGGAATAACACTAGCCCAAAGTGATGACAGCTAGTTGATTTAAATATAAGAATAAAGAAGAATCGGTAGGTGCTACCTGTAACTACATTAGGGGGAGGCAATTGGTGACATTTTTAGGTGAAAACACACTTTAGCGTATCTATGATTTTCAGCCATTGATAACTACAAGAACTTGTATGGGCAGCGAACTAGCCAGAACTTCAATAAACTCATATCACCTCTTACACAGAAACCCATTGATCATTATATTATCGTTAGTTTTACGGGCCTACCGATTGACCGGATAAATCTCAAGCAAGGATGGAACAATTGGCGATGTAGGCAAGAAGGCTCAACGCAAAGTCCTAAAATTTCCTGTGAGGATTTCAACTTAAAGCTTAGGAAAATATAAATCTAAAAAGGTAAGTCCATGATACTGCCTTTATCAACACACCGAAGTAATGAAGTAGTTGGGAAAAATTGGTGAAAACATGGTGGCAATACAAAAAAGACCAAAGAGCAAGTAAAGAACGGACCTCAACACGCACTGGAAAAAGAAAAATAACGAGAGACTCTATGAATATAAAACTAAGTTTGCATAGACACCAAACACAAACTAACCCATGATTATGCAATCAATTTTACTGGGCTAGCACAGACGCGATCTGACACTTACCAGTTTCTTAAGAGACTTCCTTATAAGTGAATATTATTCTTACCGCTATTCACACCGACCCCATACAACGCCAAGGGATATAACTTCCATTAGATTTGAGAAGTATACTTAAAGTAGCTCACTACTAGCACTTGGACCCAACACTCCACCATTTCACTAGGAATATAAAATTTCCTGCACGACTAGATAAACAACCTTCTCAATTCGTTGTATAGAAGCCTGGCCATGATCGAAATTAAAGAAAATATATTATGCCCAGGGAATCACTTATCTTTTTCTTCACTGGTAGCCTCACAGCATTTCTAAGCGTTAATAAATTTTAAATATTCTCCCATATAAGTTTTAGAGCTAAAAATTCAGAAGATAAGAAACACTTAAAATAAGAACCCATAAATTCAACTTGAAAAAAAGACCTGGTAACCTATACCTGATAGCAACCTACAAATAGAGCTTCCTAAACTGGGAAGCTCTATTTCACATATATTCAAAGATGAAATAACACTATTGTAGACCCAGCACTACATTATTATCCCCCAGCTGGCTTGCGGTAGCTAGATTGTTAAGTGTTGTTTGACTAAGCGTCAACTGGTTAGTATCACCGGTTTGCACTGCAACAGCGGTATTAAAACTCTCCAGCTGTACTATTAGCGAGGTATTGAGCAAACCACTAAACTGCAGTGTTTCTGCAAAGTTAAATCCATTACTCTGTACGGTCTCTGCAGAATTTAATCCACCAAACTGCTCCGTTAATGCCGTATTAAAAGCACCAATTTGCAAGTGAATAATTTCAAGACTGGTGCCATTTTGAACAGCAAAACTATCGTGACCAACCCCCTGCTGAGTATTGTCAATTAAATTAGTATTGCCTCCCTGCAGAGCTACAGAGTTGGAGAATGACGCTGAGTTTTGCGTAATACTCACTATCATTGAGTTTCCCGCCTGAAAACCCAATGCATTATTTTCTACACCTGAATCCTGACTCATAAGGAAATTCAGGCTTTCACCGACCTGAACCATAGTTGCCATATTACCAAAACCATTAGTTTGAGATAGAAAACCTGTATTGGAGCTGCCTAATTGAGTAATACTGGCAGAATCATTCACACTATCAGCCTGTATCACAGAAATATCATGATTTGATCCAGCCTGAAAAACGTAGGAATAATCACCTTCCGTATCTGCCTGAAGCGAGTTTGCAGAACTCCCCTCTCCAAACTGATTTTGTATTGATGTTGACAAGACGGAATCCATTTGCACAGCATTTGCAGAGAGGTTACTACCGACTTGCCTCTGGATAATCGTGCTAAATTCTGTCGATGATTCCTGCATAGCAACAGCTTGGTTACTCTCACCAATCTGCAATTGTATAATCGTACTACCATTTACTGTTGGGTCACTCTGTTCACCAGTTGCAGAATTTCCACTTCCAATCTGTGTAACCTGATAAGTGTTATCGGCAGAAAAAGCGACTGCACTGGCCATCGCAACAAACACGCCGAGTGAAATAGGCTTCATCACATTCATCACTAACTCCTTTTAAGCAGCCGGCTACAGAGTAGCCAACTGCTAAATATCTGTATAAACAAATATTCAACCTTGAAGATTAAATAATTAAAAAGATATTTATATCAGGATTTACTGTAACCCTAAGACAACATTACTATCACCTACCTGAGTGGCAGATGCAATATTGTTAATCGTCGTCTGGCTTAAAGTGACCTGATTAGAATTGCCTAACTGGGAAGTAGTTCCTGTATTGAAACTAGCAAGCTGAGCTATCACTGAAGAGTTTCCGGACCCTCCTAGCTGCAAAATACCTGCATTATTAAAACCACCAGTCTGTGCAGTTTCGGCAGTATTAGAGCTGCCAAATTGCTCACTCTGGGACACGCTAAAGTCACCTGCCTGCAAGAGTTCGGCACTATTTGAATCACCAAACTGTAGGGAATAGGCTTCATTAGAGACACCTGCCTGAGAATGTCTAGCGAACAGGCCTTCTCCTACCTGTCGTATTTCACTGTAATTCCCAATCGATTGCTGGGAAGTCTCTGCTTGGTTATTACTCCCAGCCTGGGAAATAATAACCGTAGAATCAAAGGCAAGGGTTTGACTCACATCTAAATCGTGAGAGCTTCCAAATTGTTCTGTAGTGATACTATTCCCGACACTCAAATTTTGCACAATTACCGCACCCTGATCACTGCCCTCCTGAAGGGATGAGACTGTATTCCCAGCAGTTCCATTTTGAATAACAGTTATTTCACTTGAATCGCCTATTTGTATGACACTGACAAATTCGCCAAGAGTCCCAGATTGAATTAGGGATGTGTCATGATTCTCACCAATTTGAACTACCAGTAAAGTACTAAGTTCAGCAAATTGCTGTAGAGTACCTGCCGAGTTATTACTACCAACCTGCTCCACAAAGGTGCTTGATAACACTGAGCCGCTCTGAGTTGATTCTATATAGTTGCTATCACCAATTTGGGATTGCTGAATCAAACTGAAAGAGGTAAAAAGATTCTGGGTTGCATACACCTCGTTGTCATCACCCACCTGAACTTGAACAACGGTATTGCCAATAGCAGAAGGATCGCTTTGCTCTGAGTTTGCGGTATTACCCGACCCTACCTGAAGAACATCATAGGTGTTATCTCCAGCGAAAGCGGCAGTACCGCTCATAGAAAGTAAAACAGCTGCTGCGATAGGTCTGTACATGTTCATCCAATACTCCTTAAAGATGACAGGTCCAGCTCGAAAGCTTTTACGACGATTTTTTCAAGAAAGCAGCATCATTGAGTAGAACAAATATTGAGGTCGTGGCGCATTGCATGGGCCACTTAGGGGCGGGCGGTGACAGTTGAATGACTAGCTTCATAAGCCAAACTCATACTACTTCGCATACAAACATCAATATTGCGATACTTCTTGAGTAATAAAACGATGCTGAATTCAGTATTGATAAGAAACAGAGGTTTTTCTATGAGAGATTAGTTGTATGCTAGTGGGAAGAAAGTATCCTGTTTACACAGGCGAACAACCAGAGAGTGAGTATTTCTTACTAGAAAATGAAGGAGCAGCCATACACTTCGACTACTCCATAGATTATTATTTAATCTAAACAACTCGGATCAGCCGTATCAAAAATATTTCCATACCATAAATTGGTAGACATACAGGCATCCGGATTTGAGTCAACCAAGTCACCATCCGGATTTCCTGTTGCTATATTTCCGGTAATCAAATAATCACTTTGACCCCCTCCCTCCATTGATATTCCAGTCTGTCCATTATTTGTCACTATGTTTTGAACAACCAAGCCACCAGAAGAAGGGTCAATGACTATTCCTTCACCATTATTGTTATCACAAATATTCTGAGCAACTAATGAGTTATCACCGTTAATCAATATCCCGCTAGAGGTTCCTCCTTGGTTATCTATAAGAAAATTACCAATTACTTGACTGTTAGAACCTTGAATTTCAATCCCTCGATTAAAGAAACCAGTAGCAGTAGAACCATTCACAATATTATTTTCGCTTATTAACCAAATACCGACGTCGATACCATCTTGCACAGTCATCGTTTGAATACTATGAAACCCATCCCCATCCACAAAAATACCTATTGCACATCCATCCACCACTCCATTTGAAAGAACAGCCGCGTTGCCCAGGACGTCAATACCTCTAGAGGATCCACCGCCACACTCCAAGGTGAATCCATTCATATCTAAACTTCCAGTTGGCCCCTCAATCGTTAGCGCCGGCGTACCACTACAATTTAATAGATCTTCAGTGAGAATCTCTGCGCTTGTAATAGTATCTCCACACTCCACCGCTGCCACTGACACAAAGGGAAGAGCCAATATTGCTGACACTAGAAGCTTCACATCCATTAGTTTCATATGCCATACCTTTAAGTCTGTAAAAAAACAATTAATAAAGTTCGCATCCGAAGATTTTACTTTTAACGGAGGCGAAGCATTTTTTAGTCTAGCTACGGTTATTAACTTAACGATAAGAAAATTTTCTCATACCTTAAATTTTGAAATTAAAACAAATTGACACTGAATAATCCTTTCGGCCTAGGACCTAATAAAACCCAAGCACATCAAACGACGTAATGTCTTCATTTAAATTAGCGCCTTCTATTTAGCAAGTAGCAATGCAAAGCCTATTAGCTTTTATACGCTCTCTGTCTACTCAGGATCAAAATCTAATAAAAAAGGAGTGGGCAATTCAACTTATTTATAAACGCATAAGTACAAGAATTGGAGTCAGCCTGTCTAGCAATACCTATAGAGACATCAGGCACGAACTCAAGGTAAAATAATCATTCCAATAGTACCCATATATCATCAAAAAAGGGGCTCTGAATAGAGCCCCTTTTAATTATCCTGATGCCTGTGGATGGGTATCAGGTAAAGGATTTTGAATACTGCTCTCTACTGCGGGTTTCTCCACAAGTTCAGACCATACACTGTCCGCTTCGATTTTTGCCCGCCGCTTGCGAAGATGAATCAAGAGTAAAACAAATGATACACCTATCAGTAGCGCAACAAAGTCAACCGCCCATACCAGAGTCGCAGCTCCCAGCAACTCGCCATTTATAAGTGAGCTAATTGGTATCAGGAAAATAGTGGCAATACAGAAGGTAAGAAGCTGTCGAGCAGCAGCCATGGGACGACGTATAAATGCCCAGATCAGCGCAAATAAGAACCCTGTGTAATAAGCGGCTTTCTGCCAAAACTCAATATCCACCTGCGCATGGGGCAGCCATTTAACTGCCAGCATACTAGCGGCGACCCCCAAGATAGTGCCCAGCCCAACCCCCACTGTGAGCTTTGCCATTACCACTGATGAGGTTGTTTGTACCGGCAGCGCCCCCTGCCCCCTGCGTTTTTTGCGGCGGCTTTCAATCCACAGCAGATTGCCGGTGAGGAATATCAGCGCTCCCATAATGCCGAGAATAAAGTACACCCAGCGCACGGCATTTCCACCAAAACTGCCAAAATGCAGCGAGAAAAAACTCATTACTGCGCCACTGTACCCATTCAAGTTGCTGGGTAGAAAGCTGCTATAGGGAATCTCCCTTTGATAGGGATTACCGAGCACATAGCCGTACTCAGCACCGCGCACCACCTCGCCATGCATGATTCCACCTACTCGCATACGCGGAGCGCGGGTATCCAGGTTCATATAGAGGATTTCCGCCATCTGGAATTTGGGCTCCCCCTCCTGAATCACAGCTTCCAACTCTGCGACCGGCACCAACTCAGAGAAGCTCTTCACCTCTGTTGGCGCCGGGCGAGTGAACATGGGGGAATCTCCGTAGACCGCCACGCGCAGGGCACCATAAAGTGGATCATGGAAGGCAAACACGAAGGCGGTAAAAGCGATAATCAGGTGGAACGGCAGCGAGGTAATACCCAATACATTGTGAAAATCCAGCCAGTAGCGCTTGCGGTTCTTTCCCTTTCGGAGTACCAATAAATCCTTGAACCAAGTGGGCAGGAAAACAATCAGGCCCGAAATTAGCGCGACAAAATACAGAGCCGCCACAACACCCAATACATAAGTACCAAAAGCATCGTGGCCCTCACCACCGGGAATACCGGCAGTGCGATGTAAATGGTCTACAAATTCACCAATGGCGGAAACCGTAAAGCTTTGAGTGATTAGCTCCCCTTTCTCATTGAAACTCGCATACCAGAGAGTATGGTCATGGGTTTCTTCATCCTCGATTTCCCAACTCACCGGTGCCGCCTGCAGACCCGCCAGAGGCAATTGGACAGTCATCTGTTTTGCTGCTTCCGGGTGCGCCTGCAGAACCTCGGAAATAAGGCTGTCATACTGATCGATAGAAATACTTGGCAGGGTGGTCTCAGGCTGCAGAGCCCATTGATTGAGGGGCCCTTTAAACATGGTCAAGGCACCAGCGACAAAAGCGATATACAGAAACAAGCCCGCAAGAATACCGGTCCAGGTATGCACGCTCTTATAAGTTTTAATCAATTCAACGCGCATATTCTTAGACTCCGAATCTCGCTACCCACATCAGGGTAAACAGCACCAAATTTAGCCCCAGGTAGAGAGACAACATACGTCTGACACTAATAAACAGGTAAACCAGACTTACCAAAGTGAGCCAGACAGGTGTGATCAGCCACATCACGAATTGGCTTTTATCATCGACCACTACATCACCGGGGCCCCACAGAGCAATCAACCCAGCAACGGCAACTGCAATGGGTAACCCCAAGAAAACTGCACACAGGCTTTTTACCCACCAGTGGGTTTTATAGCCTTCTAACCCTTTTTCAATTCTCTTCTTTTTCTTTGCCAAGACTTTGCCTGGCTTATCCAGCACTCCGCTAAAAGGCAGCAGTCCCAGCGCTAACATAAAAGTACTAAGAAGCGTAAATGAAGCTGACATTGCCGAAAAATTTTGGTGGAAAAGCGCCCAGGAAATGAAAAGGAGCGCAAAACTGATGAGAAGAGCGGGGTAAAACTGGATTGGTCTCTGCTCACGCCACTGCTGATTGGGACACCCTAAATAAAGGACAGAAGACGCAAGGACACAACTCAATAGGCCGAGTCCCGTTAAAACTGAGGAATACATTTCTAGTTTCACTTAAGAGTTAGAAGCACTACCACTAAAGTGGTAGAAAATTGTTTGCCAGGCACTGATCAATCGGTGCAGCTAAGCCGTTCCCAGACGAAATAATAGTGAGAGTTTATTGCGGCAATCCCCTATTTGCAAATAAGAATGATTAGCATTATATTCACCGCCGATCTTCCTTGTCGTCCTGACTTCTTTACCTTGCTAGGGATTACGCTATGTACAAACGCCACCTGCTCAGCAAAGCCGTTTCACTCACTATTCTTGCTTCGATTGGAGCGACAGCGATCGCCGCAGATGAGAAGAAAGAAGAGTATGCGCCGCAGGCAATGGAAAATGTCATTGTTATTGGCGAGAAAACAGAGCGCTCCCTCAAGGAAACCACTTCTTCGGTATCCGTAATTACCGAAGAAACCTTAAATAGCATGCAACACCTGAGCATCACCGATGCGGTGTCTAATATCTCTAACGTGGTGGTACTTTCCGGCGCTACTCCAGATATTCGCGGTGTGTCCGGTAACGGTTCAGCCACCGGCTTTAACTCCTTTACCGGTGGTGCCAAAGCCCGTGTCTCCACGTTAATTGATGGTGTCGCCGAGCCATTTGTCGCAGACCTCACGGGTGATTCCGGTATTTGGGATGTAGAACAAATTGAAGTATTTCGTGGACCCCAGTCCACCAGCAATGGCCGTAATAGCATTGCCGGCTCTGTATTTATCAAAACCAAAGATCCCAGCTTCGACTGGGAAGGTGCTGCTCGCTTAGGTTACCGCGACCAGGACGGCTACATCGATACTTCCGGTATGATTTCCGGCCCAATTGTTGATGATACCCTCGCCTTCCGCCTGACGGCCCAGCAACTCACCGGCGACACTATCAGTAATGCCCAAGAGTATGAGGGCAACCCCGCTGACTTCGACCTGAACACTCTGGAAACCGAGCGACTGAAAGGCAAGCTTCTGTGGACCCCCACTGAAAAGTTAAAGACATTATTTACTGTGTCCACTAACAGTGAAGAGGGAAATACCGGGCGTATGTACTACACACTAACCGGTGTTGATGACTACGAAACTTATTTCTATCGCGACATGGACACTGAATCCACAACTACCAGCGTTAAAGTGGATTATCAAATCAGCGACGATATATCTATTGAAGTCCTGGCAGCCTATATGGATTACCAGTGGGGCTTTGATTCCTACGAAGAGGAAGCCAGCAGTCAACAGTATGTTCGTATGGATGAACAGAACACCACCATCGATGCAAAGTTAAACTTTGGTCTCACCAGTGACACCCTGCACGGGTTTATTGGCTTTGCTCACTTCGAAAGAGAGCAAGAATTTGACAGTACTGGTTCCACCACCTATTTCGGTGATGACGAAAGTACCTCTACTGCACTTTATGGTGAAGTAACTTACGCACTGACAAACCGACTGAATCTAATTAGCGGTTTGCGTGTGGAGAATGAAGAACAAAATCGTGATTTCAATTTTAACAATGGTTTCTTGATTGCAGGCCTGGACACTGATGAAACCATCACTCTTCCAAAGCTTGCCTTGCAATACGACCTAACTGAAGACACCGTTGTTTCTGCCAGTGCCCGTAAAGGTTACAACGCGGCAGGTGGTGCCCTTAACTTCAGCGCAGGCGACTATTACTACTACGATGAAGAAACCGTTAATACCTACGAGCTGGCCGTTCGCAGCTCCCTGGCAAACGGCACTATCAACCTGAGTGGTAACCTCTTCTTTAATGAATACTCCGGCTACCAAGCTCTAAGCTCTTCCCGTGTTATCGTCAACATGGATGAAGTTGAGACTTATGGTCTTGAACTTGAAGCCGTAGCTATGCTGACCCCGCAATGGGAATTGCGTGCCGGCCTGGGCTTGTTGGAAACCGAAATCACTGACGCCGGTGTTGACTACGCCGATGCGAATGGCAATGAGCTCAACTCAGCGCCCAACGTCACTGCAAATCTAGGTACGAAATTCTGGGTTACCGATGCGTTCAACGTAGGTATTTCCGCAAATTATGTAGGTGAGTACTACGGTGACTTTAGCAACACCGATGAGAGAGTTGCTGGGGATTACGTTTTGGCACGACTGAATGCGAACTATGAAGGCCAGGACTGGACTGTTTCAGCTTATATTAATAATGCCCTGGATGAAGAAGGTTACTTAACCGTTGAACCGGTCAGTGCACGTTATCCAGACGGCTACGCAGCCATTGTTGAGCCCCGCAATATTGGTGTTTCTGCTATCTACCGCTTCTAATTAGCTCCTTTACCAACAGCTAAAAATCCGGCCCCTAGTTGAGTTTATCTCACACAGGGACCGGAATTCCGATATCGTCCTAAGCCTCGCCCTACTGCACAATTATTACCATATTGCTGTTTCCAATCTGGGAAACATTAGCATTTTGAAAATCGTTAACCTGGCTAACGGTAAACATATTTAAGTTACCCTGCTGTAATGCCGTAGCAACACCAAAGGTTCCGCTTTGGATCGTAGAACCCGTATTGTTCAAACCGATCTGAGTAGTACTTGCTAAATTGAAGCTACCTGATTGAGCGTGGATAATAGTGTTAAATTCATTTTGCTGACTAATGGCACTGGTATTATTATTATCTGTTTGATTCACTGTAGCATTATTACTATTTCCCAGCTGACTCAATGTGGAAGTATTCGTGTCAGAGTTAAACTGCGACACAGTAGCCACATTCAAATTCCCTTGCTGGGCAGTTACCGCCGAGCTCGTCGTGCTATTGGTTTGAACAACCGTACCGGTGTTGTTGTCACCTACTTGATTAATAACTGCTGTATCAGTAGTACTACTTGACTGTGTAACAGTGGCAAAGTTAACCAGATTAAACTGATTAATAGTTGCAGTACTGGTTGTAGACGCCACCTGATTAATTACGCCAACATTAGTATTCCCATTTTGAGTAATAACGGCAGCCACAGTATCAGATGAATTCTGAGCAACCGTGGAAGAATTTAAATTCCCTGTTTGTATCTGATTAACTGTGCTTCCGGTATTTCCGTTTACCTGAGTAGCAGTGGCTGTATTAGTGTCGCCAGTCTGGGTTTGGCTGATAAAGTTAAATGTAACGGATGGATCACTTTGATCCGCTGTCGCGGTATTACCTATTCCACTTTGGTTCTGAACCGCAACATTGTCGGAGGCAAAAACACCCTGACTTGCAACAGCAAGCAGGACCGCAGCCGCCAACGGGGCACACCTTTTCATATTTATCTCCTTAGAATATGAAATGTCGCAAAATTAAGATTCTTATACTGCATCAACACACGAAGTTAATTAGCACCATATGCAACAACATTAAGAGAAAGCGATTTACGATCAGCTGCGCTTAATTTTGCTAAAACAAATACCGGAACTTCAGCATTTATGCTTATAAACTCTTGCTTCTCAAGGACTCAATCCCCAGCTTCCTTCAGGAATCTATGCTTGATGCTGTGTTGAGTCTTATCTCCGATGGCACTTTCAGCAATAGGAGAATAGTGCGGAAAATATAGGAAGAAAGTTCCCCCCCCCTATTTAGGAAAACAGCCATACTGTAGGCGAATCCATTATTTTTAACGCCATCACTACACACATACAACGAAACCTCTCAAACACACCCTCTCTTAATATCAACCAGGCCACAAACCACTCTAGAAAATCACGCCCTCACTAATTGACACGCCACCAAAGAACAATTATGGAAACACTACGCATATTTGAACCGAAAAGCCAACCTTTAAACTCATCTATAAAACACCAAATAATAAAAATCCAACTCCTCCAGCACATATCCCATCAACATAGTTAATCAATAGGAATTATTCTCCATAAATATGAGAACAACTTCCTATTGTCATCAACCAAACAAAGACCAAAATTCGAGATATTTACACCCTATCAACCACTTAAAATATCAGACAATCACAATAGGAATATATCAATGAAGGCGATTTTAAATATTAAAACATCAATAATCGCAGCAGCAAGCTGCTGCTTAATAAGTGCACCGGGCATTGCTTTAGCCGTAAGTTGTGGTGATGTAATCTCTACTGCCGAAGTATTGGATGCGGATATATCTAATTGTGCGATTTCTCCTGCCATCACAATAATGGGCCCTACCGGTAGTCTCGATCTCAATGGATTTTCATTATCCTGTGATGGCCTGGCTGGCACAGGAATTCTACTGGAAGGAACTACAGCTGTACTTATTAATAGCCAAGCATCCAGTGGCATCATTACAACATGTGATATAGGCGTATCTGTAGAAGGCAGCGGCCTTCACAATGTCATCGGCGTTACAACGCAAGAAAATGGATCTTTGGGAATGTCAGTCAGTAGCAGTCGCAATATTGTCAGCGGCTCAATAAATGACTTTAATTTTGGTAATGGCATTATCGTTCTCGGCGACTTGAATAGTTTTTTTGAAGTAAGCGCCACCAGCAACGGGGAAGGTGGCATTATTATCTCAGGAGATAACAATCAAGTTTCCCAAAGTACCGCCAGAAATAATACTTTTTCTGGAATAGCAATCCAAGATGCAAACTACACAAGCATCTTACTAAACACTACATCAAGTAATAATGAATACGGTATTTCAGTAAGTAATTTTGGGCAAGTAGGGAATCTCATAACAGGAAATACTGCTGAATCCAACGACATAGATGACCTATTTGATGATAATACTCCTGCCTGTGTAGGAACCACATGGTACGGTAATATTTTCAGCTCATCAAATGACGCCTGCATAAACTAGCTTAAAAAAAATTGCGGGATTCAAGGCATTAAACTTCTAGCCTTTGAATCCCGCATAAAAACAATTAACGCTTATCTATATCTTACTTCTGAGAATATCTCTCTATAACTGAACCAGCCTAGCAAACCAAACTCTCCTCTCACTACATCAATCCACACTGGCCGACTGGATATCCCTCAGAAATAAATATGAAAACGAAAATCTAAAGGGAAATCAGGCTTTCAGCAATTACACTAGCTGCAGTGTCCGCAATACTGTGGCGACACCATTAAACTGCCTGCAAGCCTATCAACTTATCGTAAAACGCTATTAATTTGACGTTACACAATCTCCGGAGGTAGTAGCGTCAGGTGAATTTCCTACCCAGTTATTCTCACAGGGGGCAGAATTATCATCTTGCAAGTCAAAATCCACATTGCCAGAGACAGTATTGCCTACGATATTGTTTCCAGTCTGGCCAAATAGCTCCATTAAGATTCCTGCAGTATTTGACCCTTGAGTGCCATTATTCTCCACCGTATTCTGGCTGATAAGACAGCTACTGGCGCTATTAATTTGTATTCCAGTTAAAGTATTATCCGATACTGTATTTGACGATATTATTGAACTGCTACCATCTACCTGTATACCCGTTATTTCATTTCGACTTATGTCATTAGAAAACAGATTATTTGTTCCCCCCGCGATTATAATACCTGTACCTGCATTATCCGATATATTTGATATGGTTAGCGTATTATTACTACTAACAAACTCAATACCAGAAGAAGTATTACCAGAGGTGTTCAGGCCGAACAAATTATGAATACCGGAACCTTCCACAGAAATACCTGTATTGCAATTAGATACAAACCCATCCTGTAACACCCCGCCCGATATTATGGCCGCAAAACCATCGACCAAAATTCCCACTGTAGTTCCATCACAACTCAGCGTATAACCATTCAAATCCAGATATCCGGTCGGCCCAGTTACAGTCAAAGCCGGGGTAACATTGCAGAGCAAATCTTGATCCAGTATTACCGGACTGGTAATGATATCTCCGCACTCAACGGCACCATTTGCCTGTGAACACACAGATACAGACAATAAAGAAGATGCCAAAGAAGTTATCAATGCCTTGTTTATCACACTTCGAGATATAAATCTCACGAGAGTCCTCCCAAATAAAGCTCAAATACAGAAAAGATATGTCATGCTGATTTTGAGCCAAAAACTGGTTACGGCCATGGGAAATTTGTCCGCAAAATTTAGTAAAATAGTTTAAGCGGAGAACGGAGTATATTGATATACAAGCTACAGGAATATAAATTGTAAAAGATAACACCACTACCGAAGCCACCATAGTGGCACTATCTTTTTATATCCGTATATTTCAATCCAGGCAGCTAGGATCTACAGTATCAAACGTATTGTTTCGCCATAAATTGGTACCATTGCAGGGATCACTGTTTAAATCTTGCGCATCGAAATCTTCATTGAGAATCCCCACATTTAAAATGATCAAGTTATATTGCTGATCAAAATCATTCATTAAGATTCCTGCCGTTCCCGCACCTGAAGTGCCATTATTTTCCGATGCATTTTCAACGATCCAGCTATTACTGGAATCATTAATCTCTATGCCTGAGCCCATATTCTCAAAACAGAAATTCTCTGTTATATATGACCGATCACCATCTATCTGAATACCACTCAAGGTGTTTTCTTCAAAGGTATTCTGGAAGACGTTATTTCTCTCCCCACTAACAATCAGCCCAACCCCTGTATTTTCCTGAGCGGTACAGGCTGTCATATAGTTGCTATTGCTCACTAATTCAAATCCGGCGCTGGCATTTGCCGTGGTCGATACCGCTTGAATATTATGGAACCCATTTCCATTCGCTAAAACACCCACCTCACAATCCGCAACCTGCCCTCCTCGAAGTAGCGCAGCACGCCCCTCTAACAGCACTCCAACTTCACTACCATCACATTGAACCTCGTACCCGGTCATATTCAGGCGTCCATCAGGGCCTATCACAGTTAAAGCGGGGCTGACATCACAAGTGAGGTCCTCATCCAAAGTAACGGATGTGGTAATCGTATCCCCACATTCAACATCATCAGCCAGTGCTATCTCAGGGATGGATAGATTAGCCCCACTTATCAATATGATCGTGACGACTCTATTAACAATAGATTTAAGTATGTTCATATTTTCCTGCTGGAGTTACGTACATGATTAAAAACTTCCCACTACGCTAGAAATTTTGATCCAACAAACAAAAAGAACCATGAGAAATTACTACTGAATCTACGATGAATTATCATAAAAATTAAAAAACCGACTATCTAATCGCATACGGTAACATAGCGACTTTTCGCCCCAAAAATTAGACAACCTTATAAGCTGAAAAATATTTAGCCATATTGTTTACTCAAACCCAAATAAACAATATACAAATACAATTTGCAATAATATTTACGTGAAGTTATATATAACCTCTAAAATTTTGAGCCAAAATAATAATTCTATGAAACCACTAATTAAAAAATCAAATCAATTGAAACAGAAAAACCGGAATTCTTATTGCAGAATAATTGCACTCTGATTACTACCCAGCTGATTAATAACCGCTGTCTGCCTAACTTGAAGACCTTGACTTACGGTATACATATTCATATCCCCTGCCTGTGAGACTGAAGCCAAATGTGATACTCCAGACTGTATTGTTGTACCTATGTTACTTGTACCAATCTGATTGGTAACTGAACTATTAAACATACCAGCATGAATAGTTGTTGCCTGGTTCATTTCCACCTGCTGATTAATGGTGGCGCTATTAAAACTATCTGTTTGGGATATGAAAAACATATTACCATCCCCTTGCTGGCTCCCTGTAGCTACATTACTATTAGCTACATTATTAGCTGACATCGAAAATTGGACGGCGGAAACGAAATTATTATCCCCCACCTGAGTAATCATGATTGCACCTTGCAAACTTTCTCTCTGCTCTGAAATAATAGAATTGAAATCCCCTACCTGTTTCAGGGTAGAACTATCATTCATGCTTATCATCTGGGTGATTTGCGCATTATTATTATTACTTAACTGCTCAATTATTGCCGTACTTGAATCTGCCTGTGCTTGAACACAAGATGCCATCAAGGGAATTACTAAAATTGAAGTATAGTTTTTCATGCTTATATCCTCAGTAGAGTTAATCTTATATAACCTGAATCATCAACCATCACTTATCTGAAGCTCTCTAGTATTCAAGGAATACCACTAGAATCCAAATGCCCCTTCAGCCTTAACTAGTGTACTCACACAAATTTAAGACCCCGGCCACCTCTACCCAACATAATGATCAATATATCCATGAATAGCGGATACACAATAGGAAAAAAGCACTAGAAAAATGGGATAATTTTCCTTTTGAAAAAAAACAGTAAAATATTGCCACACCACTCAACAAAATATTCGTATAAATCCCCCCTTTATTTACCTACACTTTCTCCGGCTATTTCTTACCCTTTATATATACAAACATTTACGTAACAACTTAGATGTTTAAGTAAAGATGTGAACAGATCAAAATATTAACTAGGCTATCATTCCAATTGCACCATATGCCACTATAGAGTTCAATCTCTATAGTAATGACTGACTGAGACATGGAAATTTTGGAATGCTCTATAATTGGGCTAAATTGACGACCAGGACTTTTTTCGAGAAAGCTACATTAAACGCATCTTTGGGGTTGTAACCCATACGAACTTCCCAGGATCATACATTCAGCTATTAAACCGATGTCGAATTGAGCAATAACAAATCACTATAAACAATTTCATTTAAAAAATATGTTAGATAACTATCTAATGATTAAAAAACTATGGTTTTAATAATCTGAGAGAATAGAAAAAGTATCAGATATGGAGTAAGTGCCCACACTCACTCCATCACTTAACTAACAAGATATTAAGTCTTTGGCCGAACGGCTTTAATATCCTGATCTGCAGCCCAGTTAAGGACGTCTTCGCGACGCAGCGCCGTTGCCATCAGGTCCGGGAATTGATCCGGTGTACAGGCAAAAACTGGAGAGCCTATTGCAGCAAACTCTTCCGCCAAAGACTGGTCATAAGATGGACGCCCATCATCACTGAGTGCCAGCAAGGTAATCACATTTACATCCTGGCGAACAAGGTTAGCAACCCGCGCTTTTAACTCCTCTTCATTCCCCCCTTCATACAGGTCAGTAATCAGGATTAAATGTGTCTTGCCAGGCCGTTCAATTTTATCCTCGCAATAAGCCACCGCCTGGTTAATGTCTGTGCCACCTCCCAGTTGCACGCCAAATAAAACGCTGACCGGGTCTTCCAGATCCTCAGTGAGATCGACAATTGCGGTATCAAAGCAGATCAGTTTGGTTTTCACTGCCGGTATTGAAGCCATTACCGCTGCAAAGATTGAGCTGTACACCACCGATGTCGCCATGGAGCCGGACTGATCGACACATAGAATGACTTCATCCAGGTCCGCAAGCCGGCGGCTTTGTCGCATAAAACCAATCAACTTCTCAGGCACCACTGTGTGGTAGTCATGTTGGTAGTGCCTGAGATTTTGCTGAATAGTTCTATGCCAGTCGATATCGGCAAAACGCGGCCTGAAACTGCGTTTTGATTTATTGACAGCTCCCCTAACCGCTTCTGTGGTCTTTCGCTCCAAACGCTCCATCAGCTCATCGACCACTTTCTTGATGACCTGGCGAGCAGTCTCAATAGTCTTCTCGGGCATCACTGGACGAAGACTAACCAAGTCTGCGACCAGGTGAACATCCGCTTCAATCGCTGACAAAAACTCAGGCTCCATGAGCATCTGCTTGAGGCCAAGGCGTTCAAACGCATCGCGCTGGACAACTTGTACTACAGAAGTCGGAAAGAACTCGCGGATATCACCCAGCCAACGGGAAACTTGTGGCGACGAGCGGGACAAACCACCTCGACCTTTTTTACCAGACTCCGAGTCTCCGCTGCCATAAAGCGCACTTAACGCTTGGGACAAACGCATATCCCGCTCAGAAAGCCCGGACTCACCTTCATCAGCCCCCAATACCAGGCGCCAACGGCGTTCCTTTTGCTGGTCTTTATCGACCGTTATCTCATCGGGTTGTTGCTCTTCAGACACTTCGTTTACTGCGCCCATGTCTTGTCCTTCTGGATTAATTTGCCGATACGCAATAGATGCTCTGACCACAGCGGCAAAACTTCGGGATTAATGGCTTTGGATACCGAGTGGTTAGATCGGGCACCGAGTACCAGCTCCATCATGCGCCGACGCTCCATCGCATCGAGACTGGAAAATACGCGCCGGAACAAGGGCAAGTACTCGATAAATACTTCTTCGTCCAGATGCAGCAACCAGCGCTGTACCGCTCCCATCAATACCGGGTCGTACAGCAGGCGCTCAACCGCTTCAGCAAAAAAGCCCTCGAAAAATCGTGCTGCATCAGCGGCAGCTACCGCTGGAGACAGTGATTTTTCCAGTAATTGCTGTAACCGATGCCCATCAATTCTCTCGGCCTGATGCAAAAGACGCGCACAAAGGCCGCTAACTTGCAAACTGGAAAGAGAGCTATCTACCAGTTGCTCGAAGGCTTGCCACCAGTCCTCCATAACTTCATCACCCAACTCTGCCAATTGCAGTGCCTGGTGAGCGCTGTGAATACTGTTTCGCAGCCGTAGGGACTCTTCATCGTTAAGATTGCGACAGGCGTACGGCAGGGCCAAGGCAGATTGCATGGCTAATCGTTCTACCAGGCCGGCAACTTGCTCCAACGCTAATTCTCGCGCGGTACCATAGCGCTGAACCTGGATTAACGCCGGCAGGCTGTCGAGAAGCTCGATACCGTCACTGGCCAGAGCCGCTCTCTCGGCCAATCGCTTCAGCCCCGCTTCAGAAGCCCGGTGCAACTGAGATTCGAGGGACAGCAAAACCACTTCTGCTAATTTGCCCAAATGACTCTCAGCGGTAATCGCCTCGATAAGTTTATTGTTAGCCGCTTGCTCAATGGTGGAACCGTAAACTAAGCTTTCCACCAACTTAACTGCATACTCCGGCTGCCAGCTGAGCACCCAGTTTTCCCGAAAAGTACCGCGACTTTTTCCGGTATGGGAGGGTTTACCCCAAGGCACTTCCAGCACAGCAAGACGGTGCAGTAACGTAGATTTATTCAGGCCGATATCACTGCGTAAATCCAGGGAAACTTCTTTATCCAGAGCCGTGGGCTTTAGCTTGGTCTTTTTCTGCCAGCGCTGTAGATCCTCCAGCAGGGGCACCAGCGGGGCATCCTCGGGGATGGAGCCAACTTGTTCACCCAGTAGCAACTCTCTTTCTACCTGTTGCCAAATAAGGCGCTCGCCAAAACAGAGGCAGGCCACAGCGGCTTCAATAATTTCTTCAAACCCCGGAGCTGGACGATTTCTAACGGCTGCCAAACTGCGACTCAGACGCACGGCTTCAATAACCGAAGCCGTAGAGACCACTTGTCCACTTTCGCGCAATGCGCGCACCAGCCGCCCAAACCAAAGCTCCAGCCACTGCTCGCCGGTGCCCTCGCGCCAAATATGCTGATACCACATAGGTGCAGCAACCCCAGCCCCGTAACCGGAGGCCATCGCCAATCGCGGCGATGTCCAGGGAATCCAGGTGGTTTTCACTTTGCTCTTGGGCAATTTCGCCGGCAGCTGTTTAATCAGTGCGCGGTCATCTTTTGCTGTGTGCTTTTCACGAAATGCCGGTAAGTGCCAGGCCCCACAGACTACAGCAACCTCACCTTCCACCCCTTTCTTTTCTTTGGCAATTTCCAGGCGCATATAGGCTTCGCGCAGTAAATCCCTTTGCGATAACGGCGCGGTTTCAGTTATTTCTCCGCGCAGCACGGTCATCGCCGACTCTACCCGGGCAAATATCTCCGCACTGTCATCGTTATTCTGCTCGATCAGGTCATTCCACCAGGCCTCACCATCTTCATAACCCGCCAGCTTCGCCAAAAGGCCGATAGGATCAGAGGTATCAGATGGTGGCTCTGGCTCGCCTGCCACCGCAGGGGAATCAGACTCTCCGCCGTTTTGCTCCGCTTCAGGGTCCTGGGCTTCAGATTGGAGTAACTGCGCCAGCTGGATATTAATGGGCAGATCAATGAATTTAACTTCTACCCCCTGTTGTACAGCCCATAGGCAGGCCTGGTACTCAGGGGAGTATTCCACAAACGGGTAGTAAAGGCTGGAGCCGGGCGACTCTGCAGCATAGCCGAGTAGCGCTACCGGCGGCTGCATCTGTGCGCTAGCCAGCAGAGGCAGTAATTCACTGCAATCAGCGGGGCCCTCTATCAATACTTTTTTTGGCTTCAGCTGATCCAACGCGGCGACAAGGCGCCGCGCAGAACCGGGCCCGTGGTGCCGAATACCAAAATAATGACAATCCACCTTGGACACGGGATATCCCTTACAGTACTTCGTTCATGGTGTGGTAGTAACCGGCAAAGTCTCGGCGCTTTTTCAGGACCGTTTCCAAGTACTCTTCCAATACAGCTTTATCCTGCACTGGATCTTTGACAATGGCACCCACCAAATTACTGGAAAGCTCTTCTGCACTGAATTTACCATCGCCAAACCAGTTCGCCTGGCTCAATCCACCCACCATTACCGCAATTGCCTCAGCTGTAGACAAGTTACCGGACGGTGTTTTCAGGGTTATTTTTCCATCGAGTGTTTCACCACCGCGCAGCTCGCGGAAAATGGTCACTATTTTCTCGATCTCTTCGCCGGCGTTTGCCGGTACTGGCAACTCCAGGCTCTCACCCATTTCTGCCACGCGGCGAGAAATAATGCTGACCTCTTCATTCATATCATCGGGCAGCGGCAACACCACCACATTAAAACGACGTTTTAATGCGGAGGATAATTCATTAACGCCCTTATCGCGATTATTGGCTGTAGCAATCACATTAAAACCGCGCTGCGCATAAACCGCATCATTCAACTCGGGGATCGGCAACATTTTCTCTGAAAGCACAGTAATCAATGTATCCTGAACATCAGAACCCATACGAGTCAGCTCTTCCAAACGACACAAGGTACCCTGCTCCATAGCGCGATATAAAGGCGTTGGCACCAGGGCTTCTTTGCTGGGGCCCTTTGCCAGTAGCTGAGCGTAGTTCCAGCCATAGCGAATCTGGTTTTCGTCGGTGCCCGCCGTACACTGGATCACACGGGTACTGTTGCCACAGATCGCCGCAGACAAGTGTTCAGATACCCAGGACTTTGCCGTACCCGGCACACCGAGTAACAGCAGTGCTCGATCGGTGGCGAGGGTGGCAACAGCAGTTTCAATCAGGCGGCGGTTGCCGATATATTTTGCACTGATCTCAGTACCTTCAGCCGTTGTGCCGCCCATCAAGTACTTCACGACTGCCTGCGGAGACAGGCTCCAGTTCTCTGGTTTTTTGCCGGTGTCTTCTGCTTTTAAGGCATCCAGTTCTGATTGATAGGTAATTTCAGCGGGTTGACGAAGTACGTCACTCATGGGGAATCCTTTTGTTTTACTTGCCCGTAAATTCACTGCTTGTTTTATGAATTTTGCCGGACAACGATCGGTCTTAAAATTAAATCTGTGTTGGGTGTGTATGGACTAAAGGCCATCCACGCCGGCAAGCTCGCTATTAAATCGAAGACAGTCAGTTGCGGGGTCTGCCCGTAGCACGCCCTGCTCAAAAAGCGCTTCCAGTAACTGTCGAGCGGTCTCTCTGGGTAACATCAAGCCCAACGCAGTCAACTCCCTCTGTAGATAAATAGACTGCAAATAACCACTCTCACTTAATTCCTCGACAACGAGCTTTAACAGCGCCTTCCAGGGTGACGTTTTTTTCAAATCATCCCAGGAAAGCTCCGTTAACGGTTCGGGCAAAAACTTGAGTAGACCCTGAAAATCAACCTTGGCCTTTTTATTACGCAAAAGTCCAAACATCAATTCGGCACGGAGGGACTGTTCCAGGCGCGGCAATAAACTGTGCAGGAGAGACATACCGGCCTCACCGGTATCCAGGTAGCTCTCAATATTGGTGACCAACAGGGCAATAGCCTTATCTGGCAAAGTATCTACCGCATTGGTAACAAAACTGTGGTTATCATAATCACGATTTTTATCGAGCTGCCAAGCCCCAGCTAAGTCAGTCACGGTGATACCCAGTGCTTCCGCAAGGCTTTGTAGAGATACCTTCTGCAAAAATTCCGAGCGAATGGCTTGCTGTTTTTTGCTCTTGAGCTTGCGGGGCAATAGTTGCAACTGCTTCTTTACCAAGCCCACTTTTTTTAATTCGTAAAACTCAGCCAATTCCTGCGCAGAAGACTCTTCCTGAGTATTGGATTCAAGTTCCGATGACAATCCCAATCGGGATAAATACTGATTGGCAAGACGCGCCACCTTTTGTGAACGATCTTTAAGCAGGGACTGTAAATATTCCCCATCGGACTCACTCAGCCGGATAGCAAGAACTCGCACGATCCTTAAACGTTTATCAGCGGGTTCACGCCCGGCGCAGGTCTGGATCAAATTTAAAGCGGCGGCGGGTTTACTGAAGCGCAACTCCCTGAGCTTTGCCAGGCGACTGGCAGGATACCAATCATCCCAGTTTTCCTCAGTTAACACTTCAGTATTATCAATACTACCCCGCTCATTCGCGGCCCATTGTGACCAGGGAAGATATACTTCCGGCAAGCCTTCATCATTACTTGAGGGAAGCCAGTCCGCAGGATGGGCAATAAATCCCCGCTGTAACAGCAACTTCAGGAGCAATCCGGTTTGCTCCATAGAGCGGGACTGAACGCTTTCAGTGACACGACGAAAATGGGCCCGCATTGGGTAGGGAAGCACGGGCTTATTCAACTCCGGCAACAAGGGAAATTCGCGTAATTCTGCTGGAGCCTGGGGCTGGTAGAGTGCGCTTTGATGCTGGCTGAGAAGCGCTACCGCCGCTGATGCCAAGCGCTCCTCTTCCAGGCCTTCAAACAATGGACGCCAGGACTCAGGTAGGGCGTCGAGCTCTAAGGGCAAATCACTGCCCACCATCCAACGCTGCTGTAGGCGCTCTACCAACAACTGCTCTTCCTGGATTTTCTCAGGCGTTAGCATGCGATTGTCCCCCACTCATCTGTCCGCGCGCTGTGCAGTTCAGCACTGCTTCCATCCCACAAAATAAACGCCGCCTGTAATTTTGAACCCAGTAATAGAGAAGGAATCTGTTCATTGTTGAGCGGTAGCGTTTGCTGACCACTCGAGCAGCGCCACCAGTAATGGCCGTTGGCACAGCGCAGTAGACGCCCCCCTTCAAGAAGGTGCGGTACCTGCTCTATCCAGGGTTGCTGAGACAGCTGCTTTTGGTAGTGGGAGAACACGCTCTCTTGCTGGGCTGGCCATCTCTGATTCACACCATCCTGCACGACTTTAAACTCCACAGGGAAAGCTCTCAGGGGCATGCGACCGGGATAAAAAACCAACTCCCCTTCTACACTGGCGCCGATACCAATTCCCACCTCCCGGCGCCCCGCAGAAGCCGGATAGTGATCCAACAACAGGGCAAATACTGGGGTATTACTATCAAGCTTGAGCAACCAGGAAGCGTGGCTCACCAAACCATCGCGGCGGGTGCTCACTTTCTCTCCTACATTCTGCCAAATGCCCCTTTGCCTGAGGCTGGCTGGGTTTTCCAAGACCTGGTCACGGTTCTCGGCAACGGCAATAGCTCTGCGAGCATCCACATCTTCCTCATCGGTTAGCCAAGCACTGCTGAGTAACATTAATTGCCCCAGCTCCTTGAATACCACTTCCGCCTGTTTCTGTGGTGCAAGCCCCAGGGCCTTGGCTGGAAGCTCATCAACCCTGGATGCCAGGCCGGCAGCTTTGGCATCCACTAAGCGCGCAGAGATATAGCGGCAGCGCTGGCGAAGTTCCTTGAGAAATCCCACCATGCCAGTGCGCAATTGATCCTCAACCCACTGCTGGAATTCACCTAGTCCAGTGGCGATACTCTTGTTGGTTTTAGCGCGTGTCTGCGCTGCCCGCTTAGCCCTGGCCGCTTCCTTTTTTTTCTGCGCCTCTTTACTTTCCGAGGTTTCCTCAGAAATACCGTGAATGTTTTTATTGGTAGAAGCTTTTGTCTCAGCTTGGGCTTCAGGCTTACTCTTACGCCGCCGCCCCAACCACTCCACTACCCACTCCGGTGTTTCAGTCTCAATAAAGTCATCCGGGCCGTCGGCGAATTGCCACAAAAGGGCTAGAACATGCTTGCAGGGAAACTTACGTGAGGGGCAGGTACACTTGTAACCGTGATCTACTGTATCTGCCATGGTGTAATAGGGATTGGCCCCCGACCCTTGGCATTGCCCCCATATACAATTTACAGAAGCCGCTTTACCGCGCAAAGGCCATTTAGCCGGCTTCAACAGTTTTTTGGCTGCGTTTAAAGAAGCCTGGTCTGGGGCCAGTTCTTGCACAACCTCTAGGGAAATATTCATCTCTTGCCTTATACAGCCAAATACTGTACATAAATACAGCAATCGCATCTATGTAGCTATAGTGGCGCATAAAGTATCACGCAGCCCACAGAGATTAAAATCTAATTTCTCAAATTTTGATTTTGCCGTCACTCTTGTTGATTTAAGACAAAAAGTACACTCGGCGAGCATTTATTTGGCACGATCGAACAAGCTCTAAAGAAACAAGGTGTTCTCTCCTGCCAGCATTAGAGGGATTTCGCCTAGCCTCTCTAAATAAGTTACCATTTTCAGGAACTGGCTATATTGGCACCAATTCCAGCCAAACCTAATCGCAACAAGATATCCTTCTCTATACGATTAGGTCCATTGGATATCAACGGCCAGTGAAAAATGCAATTAAACTAAATACGATATTTGCTGTCATTAGCACATGCTTTAGCATGTCTAGCTTCTCTCAGAGAATTGCCAAACTTATTGAAGAATCTGAAAGCTTTCCTTTCAATGAGACAATAACCCAAGAACAAATTAAAGACTTAGGGTTTAAAAAAGGCAGCTATGATATAGAAAAAAGCAAAGAATACATCAGGTATTATCACGCTCCTGCTTCATCTAAAGACGGCATTCATTACTCAGTCAAATATGACACCGACGGCAAAGAAAGCACCGTTAAACTTGATTTACCAAAAGATGCACTGAAAGAAAAATATTCTGGAACAGTGATTTTATTACATGGGTTCCGATCATCAAAAGAGTTCATGTTATTTTCTGCTCAATACTTTCGCTTTCTTGGATTTCAAGTTGTAGCTCCGGACCTCCTTGGTCACGGGGAATCGAATAGCACCAAAAAATATGGTGTAGGAGATAGTGAAATCATCAATAAACTTATTGATGCACTCATCAGTAAAGGGGACATCAAGGACAAGCCCTTATATATCGTAGGAAACTCTATGTGAGCCTTAACGGCTCTCTATATCTCAGCCATGAGATCTGACTTAAATGGAATTATTTTACTTGCCCCAATGGTCCCTTTTGATCAAGCCGTGTATAACTACGGTAGGCTCAATCATCCCATACTTAGCCGGGTTATACCCGAAAATAAAATTCGAAAAGGAGCAAGTCTGGCTCTGGAGCAGTCTGGTATTGAACCGAGTGATACCAATATACTTCCCCTTCTCTATTCTTCCAAGCTCCCCATACTGCTAATATCTTCCCCCTCGGATCTAATTGCACCCTATGGTAATTATATAGCTTTAGATCAATCAAATATTAATTTGGTGAAAATTCCCAATAGAAGCCACCCAAGCATATCGACCATTGGAAATATTGAACACGAAGCAATTATCAGCTGGCTTAATAAACTGTAAGATATTTACGCGATCCAAGAATTTCTCAGCTTTAAGGATAAATCACAAAGTCACCCTTAAATAAGCGCATAGATTTATCAAATCTAATTGATCATCTGCCTCGGTGAAAACATAATAATAGCCATACCCAGCATTGCTACAGCGGCACCACTCACATCCCAAACAGTGGGTTTAACACCGTTAACCAGCCATAACCACATTATTGAGGAAAAAATATAAATTCCCCCATAGGCGGCATACACCCGGCCCGCTGGAGCCGGATGCAACGTCAATAACCAAGCAAATATCGCCAGGTACTAGAAGCCAAATACTCTTGTCCTGCTTTAACCACAAGTAAGCCGTGTAGCAGCCTATTATCTCTGCAAGCGCCGTAGCCAGGAACAAAGCTATAGTTTTTATTTCAAACAGTAGCATGAACGTCTAGGTGTTTAGCTATTTACCGGACAAACATTTTCAAGACGCATTGTGAAGGCTCTTTTCATATATGAAAATTGTTCAATGGTCTCCATATGCTTACTCAGGGAGTTTCTTGCACGTGTGAATTTTCTCTTTTCCGCTGCATTCATTCCCTCGTTAAACATATATAAGCTTTGCAGTGGTGCCATGGCAGTTTTCTCTGTGCGATAAAAAACATCATCAGACATCGCCAAATCAACTTTATCCCGTATGGAGCCATCCGGCATAATTTGTACCGATACGCTGGGAACGTAATTCGCAATAGGGCCGTCAAAGTTAAGAACGGTGGATTCCTTCTCACTCAACTTCTTCGCCACATAAACCTTAAGCTTGTTATTGCGCACTTCCAATTTTACAAACGGTTTAATAATTTTAAACTTCTCCTTATCCTCCTCAAATAGTTTCACGGATGCTTCAAGCATTACCAGGCTTTGAGTATTGATAAAGCGTTCATATTCTTCCAAGTGGCACGATGCCTGTACCCCACTACTCAACAAGAAACATAGACTAAAGGCTAATCTTTTCATTGATCTAAATATTATCCTTAATATTTGATAAATTGATCGCCTCAAACATCAACTGGCGCACTGGTTAACCCAGCACAGTTTAGACCTCATTGGCATCACTATTAGCCAGTGATTGCGCTTGAAACTTTCTTACGATAAAAAATACGTACCCTGCTTCTTTTTCCGATTAATTTACGCCACTAATAGTAAAAAAGGTGAAGCTGTTACAGCTTCACCTAACGGGTTTAGTAATTAAAAAAATCCTGATCTTTGCGGAAGTTAGTCCCTACCGATAATCCGACAGTACTACCGGCGGCAGTTCAGCGGCCTCTGACATCCACTCTTTTACGCTGTCACGCGCCAGCAACCGGTCTATCCACAGTTTAGTAAGCGGCCAGGGCTGCAAATTTGGGGCGTGGGAGAAAATTCTAATCACGGTTGGCACAAAGGCTAAATCTGCCAGGGACAAAGCGCCCATCAAGTAAGGGCCACCATTTTGCTCAAGCTCTCCTTCCCAGGCGGCAAATAAGCGCTCCGCATCCATCTCTTCTTCAGGGGTCATTAAACGTTTATCTGGATAAAATGCACTTTCAAAGGACAGACGTGGACACAACCCGGACAACCCAGAATGTTGCCAGCTAAGCATGGCCCGTGCTCGCGCCCGCATCAATGGATCTTGAGGTAACAGTTCACCAGAGCCTATGTCATTGGCATATTCCATAATGGCCAAGGAGTCAAAAATAATCATATCTCCCTCTTCCAGTACGGGTACTGATCTCGCAGGGGATAACTCTCCTATACGCTGTAAGTTCTCGAATCGCTGTGGCCGACGAATATCTACAACCACTTCCTCAAACTGAACTTCCTGTTCACGCAGTGCCAGCCAAGCCCTAAAAGCCCAAGTGGATGCATTTTTAGTACCCGAGTACAGAACACGAGACATAATTAATCCATTGTTATAGTTGAATTATATTGATCAATTTATAGCTTCAATTATACCGTTCAACAGCTAAACAATTAGAATATAGCATCAAATTTATTGCGCATTAACTGTACTGCCATTCATGGTCATCAATGAATCAGCACAAACAGCTATTTTTTTGAATCCCTTCACAAACTTGGAGGAGATTAAATGGCGACTCAAGTTAAAGCTAACTCTCTCTATTCAATTGAATCGCCAAAGAAGTACAACTTAAGTTTCTCAAATAGCTTAAAAATTCAATCTAGGCAGCTCGGGTTTTTAGTAATGGCATCATTAGCGTACCAGGTGTTGGTGCCACTACAAGTAGGGTCAACCGTATCATTCAAATCAAAGGGATCATTACCTGAAGAGATATTCCCAGTTATGATATTATTAGTTGAATTGGTGGATTCCAGTACGATACCACCATCAGCAGTATCTCCATCTCCATTATCTGTTGTTATATTTTGGGAGATTACATTACTGGATGAGCCTTCGATTAAAATTCCTGCCCCACCATTATTGGTGGATATATTATTAAATACACTTGAAAAGCTATCATCTATCTGAATCCCATCAGAGAAACTGCCGGTGACGATGCAAGAAGAGAAAGTATTGAAATCATCATCCATATCAACACCCACCCGACCACTGTTGGTAATTATGCATCCATTAATAATGTTAAAGATACTGTCAATATCAATACCATCGTCAACACTATTAATAAGTTCAGTTCCTATGACCGTGTGATAACCCACACCCTCTATAAAGATATTGTCAAAACATCCATCAATGGTACCGCCAATCAGCACCGCGCCTTGCCCCTGGATACGTATTCCAGCACCACCAAATCCCGCGCCTGTAGCACAGGTCACAGAGAAGCCTTCCATACTCAAGCTACCTTCAGGGCCAACTATAGTCAGGGCATCTGGATCAGCAGCAGTAAGGTCACAGGATAAATCCTGTGTAAGCACTTCGGCGGTTGTAATAACATCACCACAGGATACCTGAGCTGATGCTACAAAAGAGTATGACGCTGTAAATAGCCCCATTACGCTTAATATTAATAACTTAATAACTGACTGTTTAATATCCATGTAGAACCTCTGTCAATTTTAAATATGAATTGGATTTCCTGGCCTGGGATACAGACTGCCTCCTTAGTTTGGACCTGACTATTAATTCCGCCATAAGAAAAAGTACCTAAAGTACTAAGCTGCAATCAGCGGGGAAACAGCAAATCGAAGGGGGGGGGTAAAAATTAGGGGCACAAAAAAACCCGGCCGGTGCCGGGTTTTTTTAACAAAAGATAAGGATATTACTTCAAGCCAAGTACTTCTTTACCCTGGATAAAGGTAACGTCAACCGGAATACTGGCCTCAGCCAAGCGATCCAAATCAGCCTGCAGTTCAGGGCCAATTACGCCTTTGGTCTCCAGCAATGATTTGGCTTTCTCGTAATCGCCATCACCCTGAATAGTAATGATTAAACGAGACAAGTTGGTCATCGCCTGTTGCATCTTTTCAAAATCAACACTGTATTGACCAGTCTTGGGATCGCGAGTGAAGGCACCCTGCTCCTTAAAGTAGTTAAAGCGCATCATGTTGGCTTTACCGTGGGCACTGGCCGCACCAAAACGTACGCTGCGGAAGATACCCGCCAAGAAGGTGACATAGTTATCCATCAACTGGCCTTCTTCCAACTCACCTTTTTCATGCAAGCGGGTAACCATGTACAGACCGAGGATATCAGCCTTACCTTCTTCCAGGGCGGAAGAGGTTTCCTTCAAAGCCTGGCGAACATTATTTCCGCCTTCTACGGTCTTTTTAATTCCCAAACCGTGGGCCACTTCGTGGAACATGGTGTTGGCAAAGAATGCCGGGAAGGTAATGTTCTTGCGCTGATCTTCTGCGATCAATACATCGCTGATCGGCACCAGGATCTTGTCAAACTTGGCCTGCATTGCATTCTTCAGCTGCAAACGACGAGTGCCTTTGGCCAGCTGTACTTCCTCATCATTGGGAAGGTTAATGGCGATAGTCTTGGAGCCAGCGTTACTGTGGCCAGCGTAGAAGAGTACATCATAGGCATTCAAGTCTGAATCTGTTCCCGGCTCTTCAGATTTGTATTTTTCCTCAACCGGCAAACCCTTCTGTAGCTCGGGCAGCAGAGCGGCAAACTTGGCCAGTTTTTTACTCCACTCTTTGTCTTTCAGCAGGACGTAGGACTCATAAGCGGTACGATAGGCAAACAACTGGTCTTCATAGTTTTCAATAGGACCAATAACCACATCGATATCATTCTCCTTCATATCCATCCAGGCCATATCACTGGGGCGGAAATTATCGGAGAGAAGTGCATCGGCACGCATGGTGAGGTAGTTAGCAAATTCCTTGCTCTCAGCCAATTCAGCTGCCTGGCGCAGAATACTAGCCGCCTTATTCAGGTCCGCATTGTAGGCTTCGTTGTAAGGCACCAGTTCGAGACTGCCAGACTCATTGCGGCGTACCAAGGAGTACAAGCCGTCTTTTCCTGCCTGGTCCCATTTCTCGAACTCTTCGCGGGTCATGTCCGCTGGGTAGAAATTAGCACCCAGGGGCTTATCTCCATAACCAACAATAAACGGCTTATTGTCGTTAAGACGGTCCCAGGGGCCATAGTTGATATCGGCAAACTTACGAGCGCGGTTGTCTTCAATATCCGGCAGCAATTCCTCAGCTGGGCCGTAGGATTGCAACCAGAACAGGCGATCCATAATCTGGCTGGCATCAATCAGCAGGCCAATCATTTTGCGCTGGTTGTCGGAGAGACCGCTTAGATTTGCAGTGAGCTCAACCGGTACATAGATATCAAAACGCTTATCCGCATCTTCTACCTTTTGGCCTGAGGGCACAGGTACAGTCTTGGACTCTACAATCTGAGCCTCAGCTTCCGCTTTGGCAACTTCTTCGGGCTGCTGCTCTTTTTTGGAACAAGCGCCAACAAGGGCCAGTGCCAACACTGCTGCCGCTATCTTGGTAGCCTGAAAAGGAATGGTCATATCGCTCTGCCTATCATTTTTTTGTATCGGCGCCACATTAGTCTGGCTGTAGGGATTTATCAACCGTCATGGCGTAGGCACCTCGGCCGCCTGGGTCTCAGTTCCACGCTCCTGTTGCTGCATACGCCAGAGGGCCGCGTAGTGTCCGTCAGCCTGCATCAATTCCCGGTGGGCTCCCTGCTCGACTATTCCGCCCTGATCCATTACCAGAATGCAGTCAGCATCCACAATTGTGGAGAGGCGGTGAGCGATCACTAACGATGTCTGCTCGCGGGCAATATCCTGCAGGGATGCCACTATGCCCTGCTCTGAGTGGCTGTCGAGAGATGAGGTCGCTTCGTCAAAGATCATAATTGGAGGCTTTTTCAGCAGGGCCCGAGCGATAGCAACCCGCTGCTTTTCTCCTCCGGACAATTTGAGACCCCGCTCCCCCACCAGGGTATCGGCTCCCTCTGGCAGCTGCTGAACAAAGCCTTCCAGCTGGGCGTGGCGGATCGCCTCATCCACCTCAGTATCTGAGGCAGCTACACGTCCGTAACGCACGTTGTCCCGGATCGACTGGTTGAACAACACTGCATCCTGAGGCACAACACCAATAGCCCTGCGCAGCGACTCCTGGGAAACACTGCGAATATCCTGGCCATCAATGGAAATGGAACCGCTGTTAGCGTCATAAAAACGAAACAGGAGCTTAAAGAGGGTGGACTTACCTGCACCGCTAGCGCCAACAATTGCCACTTTTTGCCGTGGTTCCACAACAAAGCTGATACCTTTGAGGATCTGGCGATTATCTTTGTAGCCAAACTGGACGTTATCAAACTCAATTCGGCCCTCCATCACAGTGAGGGGGGCCGCCTGGGGAAGATCTTCCACAGCAGGTTTTACCGCCAGTAAAGAGAACATCTTCTCAATATTTGCCAGCGCCCCCTTCATCTCCCGGTACACAAAGCCGAGGAAATTTAGCGGTATAAAGATCTGCATCATAAAGGCATTCACCAATACGAAGTCACCGATGGTCATAGTGCCTTTGGTGACTCCTACCGCGGCAAGAACCATTGCTGCACACATTGCGCTGGCAATAATCAGCGCCTGGCCACTATTTAGGCCAAACAGGGACAGCCTGTTCTTACGCCGGGCCTTCTCCCAACTGGCCAGCTCCCGGTCATAGTGACCGAATTCATGTCGCTCATTGGCAAAGTACTTAACGGTCTCATAGTTGAGCAGACTATCAACTGCACGGCTGCTGGCCTGTGACTCCGCCTCATTCAACTCCCTGACAAAGCGCGTACGCCATTCAGTGGCTACCACTGAAAAGCCGATATAAATAATCACTGCGGCCAGCACTAATAGCGCAAATAAGCCGCTGTAATTCCACCAGAGCAACCCCGCCACCATAGCTATCTCTACCAGCGTGGGTACGATATTGAAAACCATAAACCGCATCAGGAACCCGATGCCGCTATTGCCCCGCTCAATATCCCGAGAGAGCCCTCCGGTACGGCGGTTCAGGTGAAAATCCAGGTCCAGCTTGTGCAAATGCTGGAACACTTCAAGCCCGATCCGGCGCTGGGCCCGCTCAGTGACACGGCCAAAAATCGTGTCTCGCAGTTCGCCAAACAGAGTGCTGGAAAGGCGCACAGCCCCATAGGCCAACAGCAGCCCCAAAGGTAATGCCACTGCCTGGGCCATGCCCCCAGCACTATCTAGGTCATCGACAATATGTTTGAGCAAAAATGGCAGGGTAACACCCGCAACCTTGGCGCCAATCAAGCAGAGGATCGCCAAGACTACGGCGCGGCGGAACTCCAATAAGTAGGGGAAGAGGGTTTTGAGTGCACCCCAGTGCACCTCATCCAAAGAGACAGTGGATTTGGGTCTCGGCATAATCTATCCAGGAGGAGGAAACAGGCGCCCATTATAATTCGTCAATAGAACTTATATAGACGCTTGCCTCTAAAGCGCAGTCTCAAAGTAATACCTTGAAGCACCTATCCTCCCCCTCTGGCAGGCCGTGACACTGATGATTTCGTCAACGCTACAGCTTAAGTCACCAAAGCACAAAACATCATTGCAGACCTGCCTAAGACACAAAGCAATAAATCGTTGTTAGTCTTTCATATGCTCCAGCATATAAGTTAAAACTTCGTCACGGTCATCTACCAACTTTTCTATCAGGTCAAGATGATCCCGATTATTCGCTAACTTGAAATAACAGGGATTATCCATTTTTAGCATTTTCTCCTGATACTCTTTGGTCTGCCGAAAAAACTCTGGCGTATCAAATTCAGGCACAATTAAATGTAGCGGGCATTCGGTTGTGTCAATACCAGGCTCTAGCAGCTGGGGGCTTACCTTTTCGGCAGATTCCATCGACATATTAATGGCGTCATTGACAAAACTATTGACCAGTGGCCGAATGTCAAATAGTCCTGCCAGGGAAAATGCACCTTTAAACTTACTTTGAGCAGATGCCGGTACACCAAATTGACTCCAATCCGTTTGATGCAACAGTGCTACCAGTTGGCCACCTGCCGAATGCCCCACAAGATACACAGATGGAGCCCCTCTTTCTTCAGCCTCTTTCAGTATGGTAGCCATTGCCCACTGCATCTGTAAGACAATAGACTCCATTGGAGTATCATTTTCCCAATCCGGGGCCATACGGTAACCCGGCATATAGACCGCAAATCCCTCTTTATTGAAAGGCTCGGCCAGAAAAGAAAATTGCTCTTTTGAAAACCACTGCCACCAGCCACCGTGAATATAAATTACGACCGGTGCATCCTCAGCAACTTCGTCTGACCTGAAAACATCCATCGAGCCAGCTAAATCACCTTCCCCAAAATTGACAGTTTGTAAACCGTCCTTAATCGCGTTGCGATATGCCGAGCTACGACTGCCAGTAAACTCAGCATGAGAAGGCAGCAGAAGATCGGTTGGAAGACGGCGGGTCCACAACGTAGGGTTATATTGCTCGTCCGTTTTCTCACGGGTAAAGCTATTCCAAAATTCACTCACGGCTAGCACCCTTACTTTTCGCTAGGATTTATAGCTTCGAACTGGTCATCACGCAGTAGCATAGTACCGTCCTCCTGTAGGACCCAGAGCTCACGAGTGATGACACCTTCTGCGTTGTTCATTTTCCAATTACTTGAGAGTACGGTTGAGACTTCATCCACTACTTCAATTTTTGCGCCAATATAGGTCACATCTGCAAAACCCTGATCTACCAGATTTTGCCAGAAAGCTTGTATATTCTTTCGACCTTCGAACTGGCCAAAGGGTTTGGCAGTCATCTGAGCCTGCTCTTCATACATGGATGCACACCCAGCTGCATTGCCACTATTGAAGTAAGACTTCCACTGTTCACTGGCAGCTTTTGTTTTCTCAATCAGAATGTCGCTCATATCAAAATCCTCTTCTGTAATAGGTAACGACCTTGTGCCTATAGATTGCCCCATGGTCATGGTTGTGATAAACATCCATTAATTGATATTAGTGTTTAGGAAAATTAAACAATGAAGCCAAGCCTGGAGGATATGCAGGTATTCCTAGCCGTTGTAGAGGCGCGCAGCTTCACACTGGCAGCCGACCGCCTGGAGCGCACCAAATCGGCAGTAAGCCAAGCAGTTACCCGGCTGGAGTCTGATATCGGCACCCGCTTGCTTTACCGCAGTACCCGCTCCCTATCTCTCACCGAGGCCGGCTCAGAGTTTTACGCCCATTGCCGGGAGATTAAAGATATTTATAACTCAGCAATAGCGGGTCTTAGGAATAGCGGTGACAAATTGGCGGGCTCCCTATCTGTAACAGCGCCTCACGCACTGTGCGAACCAGTAATTATTCCTGCAATCATTAAGTTGGCCGAGCAGCACCCGCAACTGAGAATCAGGCTGTTAGCTAATGACTCCCCCATGGATTTGATTGAATCGCAGGTAGACCTAGCCATTCGAGTAGGCAGTCTTGCACTTCAATCGGCAAAAGTTTCAAAGTTGGGATTGTTAGGCGAAAGTCTCTACGCCAGCCCGCAGCTTATTGAAAAGCTATGTGGCATTCCCTCAGACCTTGCTGAACTACAAAATTGGCCGCATATCGCTAATGATTGGCAGGGCATGCCATTAAAGTATGAATTGAATAGTGGGATTCAGGTAAAAGCCACGCCTAAGGTTCGCTGTAACTCCTTACACGATATAGTACAGTTAACCGAAGCCGGAATTGGGATTGCCAGATTGCCCGATATTATCGCTCGAAAAAAAGTGGGTACCGGCACACTTTGTCCAATAACATCTGTTGCCGCTGCGCCCATCCATTATATGCATCTATTTTCAAAAAGACCGCCAACAAAAGTTCAGACTTTTATCAGGGCTATCAAGTCCCAATTGCAAATCTGTAGTAAAAATTAATAGTAGAGAAAGGTTTAGTCTATTTATAACTATCAAGCTAACCTCATAGCAGCCCAAATAGACCTACATTTGAAACTTTAGAAATGACGAAACTGTCATTCTACAGGGAGCTACCTGCGGCCTGTTAACTCAATAGGTACAAAGGGGGGTATTCATTTCACAAAGAAATACAAAGAAGAATTTGTGGCGTGGACTGAGTAGATATTTTAACAGGCAACTCCACATTTAAATGACCAGAGCTGCAAGCTCCAGTCATTTTTAGCAGCTGAGTTCTAACCCAGCCTTCAATTCCAATCAATCGCAGCGGAAATACTTAAACGTAGAATCCTGGGTATAACGCACCAATACCTTTCCGCCAGATGTCAGAGAGTACACTTCCTCTGACTTCCAAACTTCTCCTTCGCCTTGCATATTGAAAACCAGATGAAGATTGCCATCACTTTGGCTAGCAGACATCAACTGGCCTGAAGACTCCGTAAATTGAATACGACTATCCGCCAGTGTCATCGAGTCGGCCGATGAAGAAGCGTTACAGGATTCCTCGGTTCCAGCCCATTGTCCCTGATACTTAGGAGGTACAGTGGACATTGCACAAGCCTGGATTAATCCGATTCCCAGCAACACACAGAAAAAAGAGAGAGATCTCATTCAAGCAATCCAATAACGTATATAATAAGAAAAATTAAGGATATAAGAACCTTACAGTATATCTAGTACTTACGTCTCAAATAAATCCCACCATTAGCTAAAACCGTGAAATAGTCACCAAACGACAAAGGATTTTAGGGCTTGGTATTGCTTCACTTTACACAAACAAACACTTCCCAATTTTATTAATAATTCTCTCAAGGTTACTTACAGGATTCCGGGTTAGATAACAGGTTTTGATTAATACTCAATTAATATCCTAGGTGCGCCCCCAAAAACCATCACTAGAAACTATCCTCTTCAATAGCTACTGGCGATAAAGGTCAAGGTGAAGAAATGGATGAGATTCAACAGCTAAAAGATCGACTAGCGATTAGTGATCTACTCGCCCGTTATACATTAACTATCGACAGCAATGATGCCCGAGGCTGGGCCTCATTATTTACACCCAATGGCCGATTTGAGCATGGCAATATTATGATTCGGGGAAGAGAAAAACTGGAGCGCTACGCAGCGGTTCACAGCAAGTTGGGAAGCCGGCATATTACAAGCTCCCCCCTACATTTTATTTCTGAAGATGGGCAATCCGCCTCAGGGAAAGCAACGACCGTAGAAATCATAGCAACACGATCCGGCTATCGCATTTCTGCTGTTGGAGAGTACCGGGACAAACTCGTTAAAATCGATAATAACTGGTTAATCGAATGTCGACGAGGAGAAGAAGTTAAACTTCCTGAAGCCCCTGATTTCCCAATCCTCAGCGCCGACCCTGATGCCGGAAAAATAATGAAAATATTAATCGATGCTTGGGATGACTTAGGTGAGCCAATACCTGAACCTCCCCCAAAATAAAACTAAATCCTATTTAGTAAGCTGAGCTAATTAAGTGCACGCAGCGGCACATCATCGCGGCGCCCTATTGATGCCCCTAATATTTTTACTAAAAATTCGGTTAATACCCCTGCAGTAAAGCCCCAGATTTCATAGTTTTCATACATATACGCCGGAAGGTATATTTCCTGGTTATCAATAATAATACGATCAGTGCGAATACGCGGGTCTGCAAGAAAGAAAGACAGGGGGACTCGAAATACCGCATCCAATTCTCCTGGGTTTGGGAACAATTGGATATCCGGTGAAATTATCCCTACCCAAGGAGTCACATGTACTTGCCAGCGGGTAGTGCGAGGCCAAAGGGGGCCGAGTACGCGCACGTCATCCATAGGTAGGCTGACTTCTTCTTCCGCCTCACGCAAGGCGGTAAATTGAAGCGATGGGTCTGTGGCATCCCAGCGCCCCCCAGGGAGAGAAACTTCACCGGAATGTGTGGAGAGATTTGCAGAGCGCTTAGTTAGAATTACTTGAGGGTCCGGCTCTTCTGTCAGGGCAATCAGTACTGCGGCATGGCCTTGCAGGTCAGGTCCTGCCGGAACCCTTGCTTCCAAGTCCTCAATTTGCCCTACGATTTTCTGTTCAATAATCTCTAGCATAAATCTGTGCCCTGCCCCGATCGCTGCGGGGGCTCCATAACATTCATCATACCGTTTTTCAGCGGTAACACTGAGCGATATGCCACAATATCCATTTGTGACTTACCACCCTACCACACAATCAACAGCTTGGCTCAGGTGGATTCAGACCCACCATTCGCGGTCTTATCCTCATCAATTTTGGGGGTATAGCCCCCTTTCAGCTTTTCCCGCACCGTTTGCACCAAGGCGTAATACACAGGCACTAGCAAAGTGGCGAAGAGACTCGCAGCCAACATACCGCCAAAGACCACCAGCCCCAGGGAAACCCGGCTCACTGCACCGGCACCGGTGGCGACCAGTAGTGGAATTACCCCTAAAATAAAGGACATGGCCGTCATTAATACCGCGCGGAATCGCAGGCGCGTAGCCGATAGAGCCGCATCCGCAATAGACCGACCCTTATCGCGTTCCACGCAGGCAAACTCTACTATCAGAATCGCACTCTTTGCTGCCATCCCAATCAGCAATACCAAACCGATCTGCGTATAGAGATTGTTGATAGACCCCGCGATAAATACCGTAAACATAGCGCCACCAATCGCAATGGGGACGCACAACATCACTGCAAAGGGGATAGTCCAGCTCTCATATTGGGCGACCAAAAACAAGTAGACAAATATAACGGCCAAAGAGAACAGGATTGGGGCCAGATTACCCGCGGTCACCTCCTGTAAGCTGATCCCCGTCCACTCGTATCCATAACCTTCTGGCAACTTTGATGCCAAGTCTTCCATAGCATCCATTGCCTGGCCACTGGAATACCCTGGTGCCGGTGATCCATTGATAGTGACGCTGTTATATAAGTTGTAACGGGTTATTGTTTGTGGCGCGACCACCGGGGTAATAGTTGAGATAGAAGTCAGCGGTACCAAACCGCCACTATTGGCACGAACATAAAAGCCAGCCAGATTTTCCTCTTTATCGCGAAATTGAGCATCGGCCTGAGCGATTACACGAAAGACCTTTCCATATAGGTTAAAGTCATTGATGTAATAGCCCCCCAAAAAGGTTTGCAACGTTAAATACACATCCGGCAGGGGGACCCCAAGCACATGCGATTTCTCTTTATCTACTTTTAATTCAAGCTGCGGTGTGGCGGCCTGAAAACTGGTAAAGGCCTGGGAGATTTCACTGCGCTGATTGGCATTGCCCAACAGGTCAAACAAGACCTGTGACAATTCAGTAATACTGCGCCCCTGTAGATCTTCGAGTACAAATTCAAATCCACCAACAGTGCCAATACCCGGAAGTGGTGGAATGACAAACGGCAGCACTTGCGCATCGGGAATTGCAGATAATTTTTTCTGTACCCGATCCATAATGGCAAACTGGCTATCTTCTCTATTCGTGCGGTCATCCCAGGGTTTTAGCACAGCAAACATCATTGCCGTGTTGGAAGAAACACTGCTGGTAAGCAGGTTGTAACCGGGCACACCAACCACATGAGCCATACCTGGCTCTTCCATTAGAACATCGGTCACTTGATTGACAATGGGTCCGGTTCGCTCCAGGGAAGATCCATCAGGCAACTGCACGTGCAACATAAACGTGCCCTGATCTTCATCGGGAATAAAACCGGTGGGGATTCGGGTAAAGAGCAAATAACAGAATAATAAAATCAGAATAATTGAGGCGATACCGATAAGCGGTATTTTGATACAAGCCCTCACCATTCCCACATAAAAACCTGTAGAAATATGCAGAGCTTTATTAAAGAAACCAAAAATACCGGTCTCCTTAATACCGGCAACTTCCCCGTCTTTACTCGGCTTTAACAAGCTGGCACAGAGAGCCGGACTTAGTGTAAGTGCATTCAGGGAGGAAATGGCCACCGCCATTGAAATGGTGACAGCAAACTGCTGATACATTTTTCCCGTAATTCCCGGCATCAACATTACCGGGACAAAAACTGCAAACAAAACAAGGGTCGTAGCAATAACGGGGCCGGTAACTTCACGCATGGATTCCAGCGCGGCTTCCTTTGGCGGGAGGCCATCAGCCATTAACCGCTGGGTGTTTTCCACCACGATAATCGCATCATCTACCACTATGCCGATCGCCAGGATTAAGGCAAACAATGTGATGGTGTTAATCGTCATCCCAAATGCCAGCATTAAGGCAAAGGTGCCTATCAGGGATACGGGAATGGCAATGGCTGGCACCAGCGTAGAGCGCCAATCCTGCAGAAACAAAAAAACCACCAGTATTACCAGTATCAGGGCAATAATCAGTGTTTCCACAACCTCTTTAATTGAGGCCTCTACAAATAATGTGGTGTCGTAGAGAATCTCCGCTTCCAGCCCATCCGGGAAGCGCTTCGACAACTCAGCAACCTTGGCCTTAATACCATCGGCCACTTCGATCGCATTTGCCTCCGGCAGCTGGTACACCCCAATCACTGCTGAAGCCTGGTTATCCAATTGCCCATAGGAAGAGTAAGATTCACTTCCCAGCTCCACCCTTGCCACATCCTTGACTTTTACCATGGCGCCATCGGGCTTGGCGCGGATGGTGATGTCCTCAAACTCGCTGGGAGATACCAAGCGCCCCTGCACCAAAATATTGTATTGGAACTGCTGATCTTGGCGGATCGGTGGCGCCCCGATCTGACCGGCGGCTACCTCTACGTTCTGTGCCTGTACAGCAGAGATAACATCCTGGGCGGTGACATCTAACGAGGCCATCCGGTTGGGGTCGAGCCAGAGGCGCATGGCGTAATTGCGCGAGCCAAAAATAACAACACTGCTCACCCCCAGCACCCGCGCCAATTCATCTTTTAAATAAATCTCGGCGTAATTCGCCAAAAATAATTCATCAAACTTTTCATCTGGGGAAAACAAATTGACTACTAGCAACAGCGTGGTGCTCTGCTTGGAAACTACCACCCCATCTCTTTTCACATCCTCAGGTAGCTGGGGAGTGGCCTGCTCCACCCGGTTCTGAACATTAACCTGGGCGATGTCATCGTCGTAGCCAGGCTTAAATGTCACTGTGAGACTGTAGGAGCCATCATTGCCACTGGTGGAAGACATATAATCCATGCCCTCCACACCATTAACTTGCGACTCAATCGGCACAGCCACACTATCGCGCACTACTTCAGCGCTGGCACCGGCAAACGTGGCGGCGACATTGATGGTCGGTGGCGTTATTTCAGGGAATTGCGACACCGGTAATTGTGGCAAGGAGAGTATCCCACCGAGGGTGATCAATATGGAAATAACAAAGGCGAATCGTGGCCGCCGGATACAAAAGGCACTAATCATGGGCAGCGACAGCTATTTGTAGTCATCGTCATGCCCCTCAGATTCAGGGCTTGCTGGTGCCGCTTCCCCATCAATTACCGGTAGCTCTCTCTCCCCTTGACTGTCTGTAGAGCCAGGTTTCGCCGAAGAACTACTACTTTGCTCGGCGGGAGGGGCTGGTGGCGCTTCAACATCGTAGGGGTTTCTAGGGGTATTTTGCGGCGTCACCGGCTTTCCTGCGACGACCCTCTGCAAACCATTAACGATTACAGATTCACCGGCGACAAGCCCGCGATCTACAGCCCACAACTCCCCTTCCCTCTGCCCCAAGGTCAGGTAGCGCTTCTCCGCAATATTATCTTTGCCCAAAACAAAGACATAACGGCCCTGCATATCCTCCATGACCGCTGACTGGGGTACCAACGGCCTCAGCGCGTCATTGCCGGTGTAGACGCTTATGGAAACTCGGGCAAACTGGCCCTGCACTAATAGTTGGCCTGGATTGGGAAACAGGGAGCGCACCGCTACCGATCCGGTATTGGGATCGATCTGATTATCGATAAATACGATTTTGCCCTTATGGGGGTAGTAATTGCCGTCGGGTAACTCAATGCGAACATCCAGGCGAGTGGGATTTAAACCCTCTCGCTGTCGCCTCTGGGAATCCACCTGCACCGCATAAAGTTGCTCTTCTGGCACTTCAAAGAGCACATAAATGGGATCCATTTTTACGATAGTGGCCAGGGGATCGGTGCTTGGCCCTACCAGGGAACCCACTGGAAATTCTGTACGCCCGATTCTTCCAGTGAGTGGCGCGTAAACTTTGGTATAAGAAAGGTCCAGCTCAGCGCTTTGCACTTTGGCGCGATTGGCATCGACTTGGGATTCCGCTTCCTCAAAATTACCTTCAAGCTCATCCATCTGTACCTGGCTGATAGCCCCAGTGGCCACCAAACGGCGGCCACGGTGGAAGTTACGCTCAGCAACTCTCAGGGAGGCTTGGGATTGTTCCAGAGTAGCGCGCTGATTCGCCAGTTCGGCAATAAAAGGGCGCGGGTCAATTTCAAACAGTAACTGCCCTTTCTGGACGGTTTCCCCCTCGGTAAAATTGCGGCTCTGGATATACCCTTGTACTCGTGGGCGGACTTGATACTCATCAGTTGCCTCTACCCGCCCGACAAATTCAAAGCGGGGGATAACAGGCTCTTCCCTAACAACCAGTACTTCTACTGGCGGGGGAGGTGGCGCCTTTTCCTCTTCGCCTTTACCGCCACAGGCGCAAAGGGCAAGGAGCACTAGTCCGAGCAGAAAAAAATGCGCCATCGCAGGGTAGATACCGCCTTTATACTTCAACATCACTAACAACTATAGGCGTCAACCGGTCCGGAAGCTGGCGCTCAAATCTCGCATGGGTATACTGACGCCATGAAATTTTGCAGCCAATGCGGCAGTAACGCCGTAACACTTTCCATTCCCAAGGGCGATGACCGCCCCCGCCACATCTGTGGCAGTTGCGGCGCCATTTACTACATCAACCCCCGAGTTATTGTCGGAGTTGTCCCCTACGTTGGCGACAAGGTGATGTTGTGCAAGCGTGCCATACAGCCGCGCCTGGGGCTTTGGACTCTGCCTGCCGGGTTTATGGAGAGTGGCGAAACTAGCGAAGAGGGCGCTTTACGGGAGTCCTGGGAGGAAGCCCGGGCCAGTATCCGCGTGGACGAGCTCTACTCCGTCTACGATATCCCCCATATCAATCAGGTCTACATGATGTACCGGGGTGAATTGACCGATATGAATTTCGGACCCGGGCCTGAATCACTCGAAGTTGAGCTATTTCGCGAAGACGAAATTCCCTGGAGGGAGATTGCATTTCCCATCATGCACCGCACCTTGGAGCACTATTTCGAAGATACCCGTATCGGGCAATACCAGTTACACCGCGGTGTCATCAATCGAAAGCTGTAAGCCACTTTACTTAATGAGTTAATGACCCTGCATTAAAAGGATGTTTGCATGAAATACTTCTCAATGCTCGGTGCTTTATTACTGGTAGGCGTTGTACTACCAATGATTTTACCGGGCCCAGATGGCAAACCCATCATGTCACCCTCCGATTGGCTGCCACAAAAACCGGATATTTCAGCGATTCGCGAAACCGGTGAGCGAGCTATGCAAAGTGTGCGCGAAACCACCCAGGAATCGGTTTCAAAAATTGAGGAGCTGGCAACTTCCAGTGGGCTTGTGCCTCAAGGGGATTCTACCAAGCAAACATCTGAAGTATTTACCTGGAAAGACAAGGACGGAAACTGGCACTTCTCAGACACCGTACCGGAGGGGTTGGATTCACACGTGCGTATTCACCGCGTCAAACCTCTAAATACAGTCACTGCCAATGACCCTATTGAGTTGAGATCCGACTCGATCGTTGAAGACAGTAGCCCCGCCGAAAATAAACTGCCGACCCATCACACCAGCGTTTCAAAATTACTGGAAGATGCGAAAGCGATCGAGCAAAAAAGCCACGAACGACAAAAGGTACTCGATAGCCTTTAAGAGACCTCTGCTTTATTTAAGCCGGCACTACTGCAGCGATCATCCAATCGCCAGAGGTCAAACGCCGGTTCTTCATAGGGGTGGGCTGCTCGCATTGCATCGAGAGCAGCATCCACCAGCTCATCGGCACAGACCATCTCCACACGGTATTCCATCACAGTCTCGACCTGGCCCGACTGACCAATAAATGGCTGACTCCCATCCAGCGGCCTGAACTGCCCCTCTCCCAGAACTTGCCAACAACAACTATCGTAGTCGCCAATACGTCCTGCACCCACGGAAAATAGCGCTTGCTTTACCACTTCCAAGTGAGACTCGGGAATATAAACACAGAGCTTATACATTAATAATCGTCCTTCTCTCCCCAAAAAAACAAAGAGGCCTCTTGGGCCCCTTTGTTTACCGGTAAAGTATTTTTTAAAACATCATAGTCATTAACTTGCGCTGGTACTGAGTGGCAACAGGGTCGCCAGCACCCAAACTTTTTACAATATCCAGGAACGTCTGCTTGGCAGCACCATCGGCAAAGCCCATGTCTTTACGCAAAATATCCAGCAATAATTCCAATGCTTCTTCATGGCGGTTGGCCTGACTGTACTGCACGGCCAATTGATAAGCAGAATCGCTATCCGCAGGATTTTCTTCCAGCGCCTTTTGCAGAGCCTGAATTTCTGGAGTTTCCGCTGCCTGTTGCTTCAGCTCCAATTGAGCCATCAGCTGCTGGTATTCCGCATCCTGATCTGCCAGCAGAATTTTACTGAGCACAGTCTCCGCTTCCTGGGCACGGTTTTGGTCGAGCAGGATAGCAGCCAGTTGTTTGGCGATATCAGTGCGTTCAGACGATTCCGTATAAGCCTGACGCAACAGAGGCAGGGCTTCCGCCACTTTATCTTCACCGATTAACGCCTGTGCCTGCTGCAACTTTATGTCCCAGGGTTTTGGCAGATACTTATCCAGCATCTCACGAATCTGTGTCTCTGGCTGCACACCGGCAAAGCCATCTACCGGCTGGCCATCTTTTAAAACCATTACCGTGGGCAAGCTGCGTACACCCAGCTGACCCGCCAGCATTTGCTCGGTATCTGCATTGACCTTCGCCAATAAAAACTGACCGCTATACTCATTGGCCAGTTTTTCCAACACCGGCATCAACTGCTTGCACGGCTCACACCAATCGGCCCAAAAGTCCACCACTACCGGGCGCTTCATGGACTCTTCAATCAGAATTTGCTGGGCGTTCTCTGCCGTTACATCGACAATAAATTCGTTCACATCCTCTCCTAGACTAAATCTGGGTATTTCTATTCTCAGGGGCCTCTAGCGGTAGAGCAACTCCGCTCCATAGGCCAGTTCCAGGGAATCCCGCTCAAGCTTGCGAAGCCCCTTAACCACCAGGCCATATGAGCGATCTACCATTCGCTCAATCTCATAATCGGGCACTGTGCCATCCAACAACACCGTATTCCAGTGTTTCTTGTTCATATGGTAACCCGGGATAACACCGGAAAAGATGTCCCTTAAGGCCTGGGCTTCATCGGGATCACACTTGAGATTACTGGCGTCCACCCCGCGGTAACAGCTTAAGGTAGCAAACATACGCCCCTTAATCTTAAATACCGCTACATCCGGGCCAAAAGGAAAATCCTCGATAGCTTCCGGTCGCGATAGTAAATACTCTCTCAAAGTGCCTTTTTGCATGATTACCAATCCAGGGATGACGGCAGGCGCGGCGAGGATAATAAACGGGTAAAGCGCTGCCAGCGCTCTTCATTATTTTGACTGCCCTGCTCTACATAATCAGCAACCAGTGTCTTACCCCAATTGTAATTAATTACGTAGGCGCCGTAGGCATCTACAAAATCCTTCCGCTGTGCCGCCTTGGCGGGGCTCATCAAGGTATATTTCTCAAACAACGCAGGTACCTGCGCGCCCTCAATTTCCCCGTCGATATACTGGCGGGCAATCTCATTGCCGGCAAAGCCCAACTTATCTACCAGGGCCATTACCTGCTCATACTTTTCCGCCGTTTTCGGATCCAGGCCAGCTAAGGGGTAGAGAACCTCCATTTCAAAACGGGTTTTCTCCTCACCAGGGAAAGTCAGCTCTATCCCATAGTTTGCACTTCCTTCGGCAATCAGTGACTGTGGACTGAAAAGCGGGTAAACGCTGTACTCTGCCCAACCCCGTTCCTTGACCAGAGTTTGCTCCAACAACGCGTTATAGGTGTGATGCCCCGGATACCCTTCGTGACAGCCCAGGTCAATAGCCCTATCTATCGTAATTGGCAGGCCATTGTTCACCTGTATAAGACTGTGCGAACGCCCCTTATACCAGTTGTAGCCACTCCAGGGTTTGTCGCTGACATACTCCAGAACAAAACTCTCATCCGCTGGGAGTGAAACATACTGCTTGGTGCGCGCGCGGCATTCTTTAATGGCGGCATCAAATACGGCCTGAAGGCGATCGGCAGGAATTTCATAAGCTTTGCGGAAGCTGGCTACCCTCTCACTCAAGGGCTGCTCACCTGGGAGTAATGCTTCCAACTCCTCCAGCATGGGTTCAAAACTTTCCAAATCCTGCTGCGGGGGCTCGGTGTCGTAGAGGGTTCGAGCTTCGTTGGTGAAGCTTCTCGGGCTCTCTCCTGCCAGACTACGAGCATGGAACACCAGGGCCCGCAACTGTGTCTTCAGGTAATGCATGCGCAGGTTTTCGATAGACCCATCGCCGTCGATTACCGCTGGCAGCTCTGCCAGTAAAGACTCACCACGCCGGGCGATATCTGCAGCGCTCGCCTTACTCTTGGTGGCAGTTTCACGCAATTCAGCCGGACCGTAATAGGCATCGACATAGCTGTCGTCATGATTTCCCAGTTCAAGTACTAGAAGGACATAAGCCTGGGCCAGACTATCCATCGCACTAACTCCATTATCGGACTTGGGATTGGTTGTAGTCGATTGATTATCAACCCCGACTTCAGAATCGGCTTTTTTATTAGCTGTAGTTTGGCCATCACAAGCCCCGAGCAGAAGGGAAATAGCCAGCACTGATAGCGCCTGTGCCAGTGTTCTCAAATACATAATTCTTATTTCTCTCACGTACATTAACAATGGGAACTGGAAACTAATGGAATCAGGCCCCTCCAGGACCGAGACGCAGTGACATCAGGAACGCTAAAACAACTTAACCCTGGCGACTGGGCTGCTGTTCTACGTCTTTCCCTTCCCCAAGGCTATCGCTGCCACCTTCATCCAGGGGCTCCCCCTCCCCATGAACTTCAAACTCATCGGCCACCGGAGCTTTGCGCAATACCAGGAACCCCGCCACTCCAGCAATTACTGATGCCAGTAGGATACCCGCTTTAGCTTGGATCAACAGCTCATATTCAGAGCTAAAGGCCAGCTCGGCAATGAAGATCGACATAGTGAAGCCAATCCCGCCAAGGAGTGCAACACCGACAATATGTTGGAAATTGGCGGACTTAGGCAACTTGCCCCAGCCAAGCTTCCAGCCAATCCAGGTGGCGCCAACGATACCCACCAGCTTGCCCACAACCAAGCCGGAAATAACCCCAAGGGTGACAGGGTTTATCACTGCCGAAGAACTGGTAAAACTACTAAAGGGAATACCGGCGTTAGCCAATGCAAAAATAGGGATTATTACGAAACCCACCGGTGTGTGCAGGCGGGTTTCCATGCGCTGTAGCGGCGATTGCGCCAGGTTGACGCCATTTCCCAGCGCCATCACTCGGGCGCGCAACGCATCGTTAGCAATAATCTTATCGCCTGGACGGAAACAGCGGTCAAAGCTGCGAATAATATCCTTTACAAAGGTACTAAAGGCCACCGGGTCATATTTGGGTTTGGCCGGCAGTGCCATTGCCGTAATCACCCCCGCAATAGTCGCATGTACCCCCGCCAGGTAGAACTCATACCAGAGCAGCACACCGACAAATACATAGGCCGGAGAACTGCGAACCCCTGCCGCTTTTAGCAGCCACATAATCACTACCAGGCAACCCGCCGCAATCAGCGCAGTGATATTCACCTGTTCGGTATACCAGATTGCAATCACTAAAATTGCGCCCAAATCATCCACAATGGCTAGCGCAACCAGGAAAGTAACCACCGCACGAGGCACCCGATTCCCCAAAAGAGCAATACAGCCGACAGCAAATGCTATATCCGTGGCCATGGGAATGCCCCAGCCGCGCTCTGCACCACTATCCGCATTAAAAGAAGCGTAAATAAGTGCCGGCACCACCATTCCGCCAATTGCCGCCATCACCGGAAGTACAGCTTGGCGAAGGTCGGACAGCTCTCCCACCATAAATTCGCGCTTTAATTCCAATCCCACCAGAAAGAAAAAGATCGCCATCAAGCCATCGTTAATCCAGTGGTGTAAGGAGAGAGAGAATTCCCAGTTTCCAGCGCTGAGGCTGATGGGCATATGCAACAGGTGCTTGTATGCCTCCTGCAAAGGGGAGTTGGCAATAACCAACGCCGCCAGAGCAGATAGCATCAACAAAATACCACTGCTACTTTGGCGATGGATAAATTCTTCAAAGGGAGTAACCAAGCGCCCAAAGGCGCCCTCAAGTGGCGCCTCAAAGACCTTTCCCTTGCGAATTTTGAACTTATCCAGAACGCTTTTTGCCATCAGCTAACATCCTCCTTACTAAAGATTAGTCCCACAATTTGCGGAGCCGCACTTCTACCTGCTGGAGCCAGAGGTTAGCATGGGCCCTGTATTCTCAATTATGTAAACAGGATTGCACCGCGAAACATGACCCGATTGGATCAACTGCTTGTACAGAGAGAGCTGGCAAACTCCCGCACCCATGCAAAGAAACTGATTGATGCCGGAAGGGTCATGGTATCCGATGGCGGTACCCTCCAGCCCGCGCGCAAGGCCGGGCAGAGCATTCCGGAAGATTGCGCCCTTGAAGTCACCCCTCTACCGGAAGACCAGTATGTTTCCCGAGCGGGCCTGAAATTGGCCGCCATCCTCGACCAGACAGGACTAAACCCCTCTGGGTGGCACGCACTGGATGTTGGCTGCTCTACTGGCGGTTTTAGCGACTGCCTACTTCAACGGGGAGCAGCATCAGTTGTCGGTGTTGATGTTGGGCGAGATCAGTTGGCGCAGAAGTTACTGGACGACCCCCGTATGCACCTATTTGAAGGGGTAAATGCACGCCATCTGGAAGCCTCCCAAATCGCCCCCCACGGAGACGCAGGCTTTGATGCCATCGTTATGGATGTCTCTTTTATTTCCCAAGCACTCATTCTGCCGCAGTTACCCGCCTTGCTTAAACCTTCGGGACAACTCCTAAGTCTGGTTAAACCGCAATTTGAAGTGGGCCCGGAGGGGATCGGCAAGGGTGGTCTGGTGCGTGATGCAAAATACTACCCGGAGGTGCGCGAGCGCATCACTGCCTTATGCGAAGATTTGGGACTTGAGGTGAAAGAGTATATTGACAGTCCAATAAAGGGCGGCGATGGCAACCGGGAGTTTTTACTTTGGGCCACTCGGTATCCACGCTAACCTGAATTTCTTCAGGTGAATTAAACCTTACAGAAAAAACCTTTGCTAAAGTTTCGATAGCCCTAACGAATAAGGGCTATCTACCGAGTTAATATTTAAATACATATTTAGTTAGCTTGATATGCATCTTGAAAAGGTTTTTTAACGCGTTCAGCCCAGTCGATTCATACACACCTGGTGAACAAAGGCCAAAAAAGAGCTCACCTTTGGCAATTTTTGTCGATGTTGTGGGTAGAGCGCATACAGATCCACCGGTGACATCTCCCACTCAGGAAATACTGACACCAATAAATCCGCAGCTACTTCTTGTTGGCACATATAGTCGGGGAGAATTGCGATTCCACAACCATCAACCAGCATCTGCTTTAGCATCAAGAAGTCATCGACTCTCACTCTCGGCTCGATCATTATCTCTCGAACATCAGTGCCATTCGTTAAGTTCAACCTGCCACCATACTGTGCACTGCTCATAATTAGAAACTCGCAATCGGCCAAAGATTCTAACTCGGCATTCAGATTCTGCCGCTCTATGTAATTTGGGCTAGTGTATAAACGGCGCCGAATTTTCCCTAACTTCTTGGCTATCAACCGAGAATCAACCAACTCTCCCACGCGGATAACCAGATCGTAGCCCTCCTCGATCAAATCCACTCTTTTGTTAGATAGAGTTAACTCCAATTCAATATCAGGATGGGCCTGTAGAAACTCACCCAGCACATCTTTCAATATCGCATGGCCTACACCAACAGAGACGCCCACCCGCAGCTTACCGCACGCCTTGCTCACTAAACTGCCGACTTTGCTTTCTGCTAGATCGACTTCATGCTGTATTCGACGGCAATGTTGCAAGTAGGTACTGCCGGCTTCGGTCAAGCTTTGTGTGCGGGTGGTTCGCTCTAGCAAAGTGACTCCCAGAGCATGTTCCAGCTTGGCAATTTTCCGGCTGAGATTTGCCTTAGGCAAATTAAGCCTTTCCGCAGCTGAGGTAAAACTACCTGCATCCACTACTGCCATAAAAAGCAGCATGTCGTTCAAATCAACGTTACGGCCCATTCTATGAAACCTGCAAAGCTTTATTGTTGTTAAAAATGGGATAATGATTACGAAAAATAACTATATATCAAACAAAAAGGGATATCTAGAATGACTCCATCGACTACAGCAACAGACAAACCACCCGGAGAAAAAAATGGAAATTTTAGCCCGAGACACACTGGAGTTAGGCGGATTCGCAGGTATTACTGAACATCGACTGGTGACTGATAGCCGCGTATTTGGTGCTCGCAAAAAAGCAGAGGCTTTTGAAGGACTGGGCAACATGGTGTATTTGGCTGATGCACGCTATTTACCCCAGGGCTCATCGGGTATGCATCCGCACAGTGAAATCGATGTTATCTCTATCATTGTCGAGGGTCGGGTCAGCCATGAGGGATCTTTAGAACACGGCAAGGATTTAGCCGCAGGTGAAGTTCAGGTACAACGTGCAGGGGGAGAGGGTTTCTCTCACGATGAAATTAATCCAGACAAACAACAAAACAGAATGCTGCAAGTCTGGGCGCTGCCAGAGAAAGCTGGCCAGCCTGCGGGGTATAAAACCTACAAACCAGCATTAAATGGCGCCACTCGTATTTATGGAGGTATTGACGAGAAAGGCAGTACTTTTGATAGCAGCACTTTAATGGACATTGCACACTTAAAAACAGATGAACAATTATCTTTAAATGAAACTCACTTAATCTATGTAATTAGTGGAAGTGCAAAAGTAACCTCAGGGCACATCACAGAGCAGGTGAAGGAGGGCGACTTAATCCGAGGGGACAACTTAACTCTCACCAGTACAGCAGCGCTGCACTTGCTTCTTGTGAGCCATAACAATTAAATCCTCAGTTACAGAAATATCAATCTGAACTATATGACTGGCCAAGCAACAACTCTACCATTAGTTAGAATGTGAGCTTTATCCGCTTTGATGAAGGCGCCTAAATCAAAACCAAATAAAGTTCTATTTTACGGATGCTGACTGCCAAATACTTCCCGGAGGTGCGCAAGCGCATTAGGGCTTTATGCGAAGATTTGGAATTTGAAGCAAATGAGTATATTAGCAGACCAAAAAAAGACAGAGATGGAAACTGAGAATTTTATCTATGGTAACACCTGCCAATGCTGTATTAATATGAGATATTTAAGAGATATAAAATAGTAAGCGAGGGACCTCAACAAAGCCCCCTCACCATAAATAAAACTAATAGAACCTATTGTGAACCACTAAACTGATCGGATAGCAAGCTGAGTGGTATAACGCCATTTTTCAAAATTTTTCCATGAAATTCTTTGATATCAAAATTGACCCTCTCCTGCTCTTTCTGACGCAACTGAAGAATATGTGTAAAACCAATATGATATGAGCTTGCCTGGCCGGGATGAAAAACAAAGCGATTAAGATCTTTAAAAACCTCCCACTCTACCAGCCCTGTAGCTTGAGAAAAATATTCTTCGGCCTCAGTTAGATCCCATCCTTTTGCATTTATACCCGTATCTACCACTAAGCGGGCTGCCCTGCGGGCCTCTGCTTGTAATCTTCCTAAGTTTCCATACGGATTGTTGTCATGCCAACCCTGCTCAAAGGCTAAACGCTCTGCGTACAACCCCCAACCTTCAGAGAAACCTGAAATATTGGTAATACTCCTAAATAGGGGCAGGTCTAGATTACCCGTAAATGAAAATTGCGCATGGTGGCCAGGTATTCCCTCATGGTAAACAAATCCGGGCAATTCCAATAAGGTGGTATCTACAGAAGTATCTACAAAGATCACTGCACTTTCTCCTCCGCTAGCCTGACGGTACCCATAGCCAAGCGATTCTATGAACTCCAATTCAGGGTACTGAAAATCAGGAAACAGACCAGCACTTTTCCCTGCTGCCTCATCTAACAACGTCTTAAATACACTCAGAACATCTTCCCTGGCAATTTGCGGTGAATCCCGGCGAGCCATCTCATATAGCGTCGGCAAATCATTTGAGACATCATAACCAAGTGATTCAAACTCAGAATATATTTCAGTGTGAATATCTTTCAGAGCAGCAATCCCAATTTGATGTGCTTCATGGGCATCTTGTGGAAGACCGACAAACCTACTTAACAGCCTATTGTAAAATTCATTTCCTCCCGGGTACTGTGAAAACCCAGGGTTTTCGGGTGCGTTTGGTAGCAACTTCAAGAGCTTGCTAGATACTTTTGCACGGGCTGGTGCTATCTGATTTGCTAAGATATCTTTACACTGGAGCAACCACTCTTCTTTTTGCAAGTCAGAAACGGCCATTTCATTTACGGCTGATTCAAATAACAGATAGATGTTGTCTTGCTCAGGAACTTCATTCCAAAATTCAAGTGTATCACTCACCCATATCACTGTTTCTTTATCATCAATTATTCCCAATCGTGCCCTAACAGACAGCCAACTATTTATTGAAGAATAATATGAAGGCAAGCGTTTCATCTGTTCTAAATAGTTTTCAACACCACTAACATCATCAAGATTAAAGCTCTGGAAGACATACCAAGCACTAATCGCAGTAAATGCATTAACTCTAAATTGAGGTTGCCCCTCAACCGACAAGTAATTCTTTAAAAACCATAAATAATAGTCATAATCAACCTTCTGCACCTCACTCAACTTCCGTCTATCGAATGACTTTAACTTAGCCAGCACTTTGACATATAACGCAAGCGTTTTAGCTTTATACTGTAGAGATATTGGTGTAATACCAGGTGATAGAAGCCCTATTTCTTCATGCACTTGATGAATCAATGCCAACTCAGGATCTCGCCTAAGCAGCTCAGCATTAGAAACCTCTATAAAATAATCAAATTCCTGATCATAAGCCTTAGCCGGCAAACCAATAAAAACACAGAGAATAACCCAGGCATATTTTAAATTCTTCATAGAGCTTCCTTGAATACGCTTCGTTATGCAACCAAAATAATAATGCCTAGTAGAAAAAAGAAAGTGAAATAATATTTACTTAATCCACATGATATTCATACTTTAGAATTAATGTTTTCTCTATAACCACCAAATCTCCCTCAATCTCATTCAAATATATTTTAAGCTCGAGGTATATTCAGCCAAAAAAGCCACATTATTTGCCAACCGATATCACCCCCTTCGCTATGCACTTCTTAGCAAAAACAAAAAATCAAAAAACGCCTTATCAGACATTTAAGGAGCCTGTGAATAACTACGCAATACCTCTGCGGGTCTTGAAGGCTGCAGATGTTAGGCGCAGCTCGCCGCGAATGGCCGTAGCCCTTTGCAAGAGCTGCAACGCAGCAGATGCGGCCTTCAAGGCCCGCCCTTCGGGGCTTGCAGAGCGATTCACACTCCGCGTTGCGACTTCTTGAAAGGTCTAGACATTCCTGCGAAGCCGCGCCTTGATTGTGAACCGCTCTGCATGCCAGAGGCATCACTGAGTTATTCAGAGGCTCCTTAAGAGCTTTATATTTCCATCACCATTCCTACTTAGCCCCGTAACAACCCACACCTATGCTGCGCCATGTAACTCTATCGAGGATAAACATAATGAAAAAATTACTTATCATGGCGGTCCTATCCACTTCTAGTCAGGCAGCTCCGCTAACAAACTATCAAGTTATTGATGGCGATACAGTTCACGGTTACGTCGACAATGAGTATGTAAAAATACGCTTGAATTGCATTGATGCCCCTGAGACCAACCCCAGTACCCAAACGTACGGCCCCGAAGCCACTCAAACCCTAAGCGACCTATTGTCATTTGGTTCAGTTGATTTTGAATCTACAGGGAAAGACATCTATGGTCGGGAAACTGGGTATCTGCATGTGAATGGGTACAATATCAATCAAGAAATGGTAATACGGGGAGCTGCCTGGAATTATGAATACTATTGCGGCAGCGAGTTTGAACTCGAGCAGGAATTTGCTTACTACTACGGCCTTGGGTTATGGTCGAACACTGATGCTATAGACCCCTACTGTTTTCGCAAGAACTTGGACTACGATTACTGCTACTACAATCCAGAGAACAACTTAATTTTAGATAACTAGGGAGCCTCTGAATAACACCGCAATGACTCTGCGGGTCTTGAAGGCTGCAGATGTTAGGCGCAGCTCGCCGCGAATGGCCGTAGCCCTTTGCAAGAGCTGCAACGCAGCAGATGCGGCCTTCAAGGCCCGCCCTTCGGGGCTTGCAGAGCGATTCACACTCCGCGTTGCGACTTCTTGAAAGGTCTAGACATTCCTGCGAAGCCGCGCCTTGATTGTGAACCGCTCTGCATGCCAGAGGCATCACTGAGTTATTCAGAGGCTCCTTAAGAGCTTTATATTTCCATCACCATTCCTACTTAGCCCCGTAACAACCCACACCTATGCTGCGCCATGTAACTCTATCGAGGATAAACATAATGAAAAAATTACTTATCATGGCGGTCCTATCCACTTCTAGTCAGGCAGCTCCGCTAACAAACTATCAAGTTATTGATGGCGATACAGTTCACGGTTACGTCGACAATGAGTATGTAAAAATACGCTTGAATTGCATTGATGCCCCTGAGACCAACCCCAGCACCCAAACGTACGGCCCCGAAGCCACTCAAACCCTAAGCGACCTATTGTCATTTGGTTCAGTTGATTTTGAATCTACAGGGAAAGACATCTATGGTCGGGAAACTGGGTATCTGCATGTGAATGGGTACAATATCAATCAAGAAATGGTAATACGGGGAGCTGCCTGGAATTATGAATACTATTGCGGCAGCGAGTTTGAACTCGAGCAGGAATTTGCTTACTACTACGGTCTTGGGTTGTGGTCGAACACTGATGCTATAGACCCCTACTGTTTTCGCAAGAACTTGGACTACGATTACTGCTACTACAATCCAGAGAACAACTTAATTTTAGATAACTAGATCAAACGCAATAGAAATCAGAAAAATACAGCATAAAATAACTTGGCGATCTGACTTTAGGGCAACGGCAGCACTTCAGATCACCAAGTTAAGCATAACTACTGAAAATAAATCTAATCGACCTCAAGTTGAGCCATTCTATTTCTTGCTGTTTCATTATCAGGATTAATTAACAATGATTTTCTAAAGCAATCTATAGCAAGCTCTTTCTTCCCCTTTACCATGTAAGCTTCAGCCAAGCTGTCCCAGGTCTTATATGAACCCGGATAAGACTGTGTATTCAATTCGAAAAACTCTATTGCCTTATCAACATCTATGCCAAACTGATCATTATAGAGACGATCATAGCCAAAGAAACTAATAACATCTTCCCTCAACATGAACGTTCCTCCGAGCTTTCTTGAAAACTGTTCGAAGTGATTTTTAACATTCACTGCGGGGCGAAATCTAGCTTGATCATCGATCATATAACCTTCAAAAATTGATCGAAGCCCTCTATAAAAGCTAATAACGGGCATGGTATGATGATTTTCCTCTGGCCCATATATTACTGAATCAACGTACAGCCCTTTCTTGGGCTTCTCATTTAGCAGCTTAATAAATTCTGCAACATAGTTTTCTTCAGGATATACGCCTTCTACTCTCTCTGAAGTAGCGACAAACAATCTGCGCTTTTCAGTTGATTTACCTTGTAGGAACTCAGAATATCGCTTTAACATAATCTGCTCATCCCACCACATACTTGGATCAATAGCGATATACGCATTAAAAGCTTCAGGCGCCGAATATAAGCTATGGATAACAGGTAGACCTGTAAATGAGTAACCTGCAAGAATTTGATACCCGGATGTCGGATATTCTGCGTTTATCTCTGGGGTAAGCTCCTCTCTTAAGAACTCAAGGAATTGATCAGCGCCCCCTGTATTGGAAAGCGCCTGATTTTTACGCCCGCCATATTCAATTAGCGATCTAGTAGGTGAGCTATCTCTAACACGTTCTTGGCTTACAATACCTACGACAATCATTTCAGGAATTACTGGGGTGGCATCAGAGCTCAGCTGCCGAACCATACCTGTGAAGACATGAAAGAAGCTATTAAAATCTGCATCAAGCAAATAGAGAACCGGGTAATCTTTATATCCACCGTCTTTAAAGGATGCGGGAAGAGAAACCCAATACTCCCTTCTCTCTTCGAGAGTTTGCGAGACAATAACCTTGCGCTCACCAATAGTTAACTCATTGGATTGAGCAGTCAAACTCCAAAATGCAGCAATTAAAATTGCTATAAATTTGCCTTTCATAGGAACACTCCATCTTTCCACCAGCTAACCATTTAACCCACTAATAATTTAATAATCAGAAGAGAAAGAAAAGCATACGCCGCGTTCTGGACTCAATGAGAATGAAGAATTCACGATGTGTTTAGAATGCAGCTTAGTCTTTCCCTCTGCCCAAAAAGTAAGTAGTTAAACTGCGATATATACTCAACTAATCACTTGGATCTTTTAGGCATTAGTCCAAAATATTTCCTGCTTTGCGAAGGGATCCTTGTAAGAATCCTGGCTGACCTGGGTTAAACCAAGCCTTTGCATGGACATTTCAGCGATATGTCTATTAAATGCTGAGATATGCCCTCCATTTAAGTAGTGGTCAATATCTACCCAGGAAGCATGCTTAATTTCTTCTGTATCTGTTATTACAATATCCCGATTTAAGGCACTCAATTCACATACGAAGTAGATATCCGTATAGCCTAAATTCGTAGGAAATCGGGTAGCAAATCCGAGTACTGAGGAAAACTCGCAGGACACACCGGTCTCCTCATAAACCTCACGAATCACCGCATCGGCTATCTTTTCACCCAGATCAACGGTTCCTCCAGGCAGCTTCGGGCTCGATGCTGCACTGTGGCCCTGGACACAGAGCAGTTGCCCATCAAGAAGTACGAATCCCCCAACTCCCACCGTATGGGTTGGGTAGAAGGGAACATATGCATCTTCCTGAAGCTTAAGAACCAGCCTTGTAGCAGAATCCCGACAGCTATGAAATGTAAAACCATGCTTTAGGCATATCGGGATAAACCGGGTAAGTGCATCTCGGAGATCTATCCATATCAACTTTCGGCTGTTAACTCTGGATACTTCTATAATGGCTACCAGTTCAACCAAGAACTGATTTTCCGTACCAGAAAAATTCTCAAGATCCAAAGTAACGCAATTAAAGGAATCAACTGTATGATGAAACACAAGCAACCTATTCAACACCTAAATGATTTCAATACCATAAACGATATAGCCAACACTGAATCAATCATTCGTTCATTGATGTAAAGCCAACTTCGAATCCACAATAATAGCTCTGTACTATTATTTGATAAGATACATCCCTTCAGTGTCTGGACGGCTCAATTCAAATCCAAATTTTCTATAAAGCTCGGGAACATCTGCCATCAACGTAATATATGCTGAAGGAAGGGCTTCTCGATCCAGGTAAGCCATAATGTGCTCCATGATCTGACGCCCCAGGCCAATACCTTGGAATTTGGGATCGACAGCAACATCCACTATCTCAAAATTAAGTGCGCCATCCCCCACTACCCGCCCCATAGCGACAGTTTCAGATTGTCTTTTTATATGGATACCGTACAAGCTATTTGGAAGGCCTTTTTCCGCTGCTTCACGGCTTCTGGGGGTTAAGCCTGTTATCTCTCGCAGTTTGAGGAAATCCTCGGTAGAAGCTACTTTCTCAATAATTGTGTACATATATTACCGAAAAAAATAAACAAATTAATAGTGCCGCCAAGCCTATCTAGTACCCAGCGACAACCAAACCGCTATAGGCTCCTTAAATTGGAACTTCCCGGATCTCTGTCACCACTTCAGCTTTCACAGAGTTCGCAATAAAACACTGTTTGTGGGAAAGGTGATGTATTTTTTCTAACTGCTCGCGACTGGGTTGTTTTTCACCGGAGAAGCGCACTGAAGGACGCAGGGTAACTTTAGTCATAGCAATTCGACCATCCTTATCGGCCCCCATAATTCCTATAGCTTCATCGCAATATTCATCAACCACAAACCCTCGCTTGGCTGCAATCGATAGAAAAAACAACATATGGCAGCTGGACAGAGCCGCTACAAAAGCTTCTTCTGGATCAACGTTTTCAACTACTGAATAGGGAATGGGTACAACATGGGGGGAAGAGGAGGCTGGGATAGATGCCCCACCATCAAATTGCCAGGTGTGGGCTCGACTGTATTGATTATCGGTGAAAATCTGCTCGTCGCGTTTCCAGGTCACCGTTGAAGTATACTCTGACAAGACTTATCTCCCTTTAGACGACACCCCTAGTCTTGGGGAAAAGGGGCTAAATTGGGATGCTCACCAGCCCTAAGATTACCAAGAACCGGTGAGTGCTATTTCAAATGGTCCATCGCCTCCCGAAGCCGGATATAGGCGCCACAAGAAATACTAGTTAAGCGGCATCCACCTGCTCATCGGTGCGAGCAGCCATGATAAAGTCATTTTTGTGCAGGCCCTTAGCCTCGTGACTCCACCAGGTAACCGTAACCTTACCCCATTCAGTCAGCAGTGCGGGGTGATGCCCCACCTCTTCAGCAATCGCGCCGACACGGTTGGTAAACGCCAGAGCCTGCTTGAAGTTACGAAACTTAAACACGCGTTCCAGCTGCATAATTCCGTCACGGGTCATCGGCGTCCAGTCAGGGATCTGCCGCAGCAGTCCTGGCAGTTCGTCATCACTCACCAGCGGCGCATCGGCACGACAGGCTTCACATTGTTGTTGAGCTAGTTCGGTCATGAATCGGTCCTCAAAACCTTGTTTATTATCGGCTCAATTGGGCCGGCCTCACTCTACCCGCCCCCCCTTAACGAAACAAGTACAGGGCTCAAAAACGCATTTTATCCGGTTTTACCATCACAAAATGGAACCGCATGCTAAAAATATTGGACGATCTATGGCCACCGCAGCCTTGGGTCGACATCGGCAGATTAACGTGAGGATTGTCATGAAAGCACACCTCAGTCTATTACTACTTCTAGTATCTCTAGGAGCCTGTGAGCGCCAGCAAGTGGATAGAGAGCGCCTTCCTCCACCTGAGAAGGTTATCCTGGAGGAAATGCGCTCCGAGACAAACCTGGCATTCGAGCAGCTCTGTCAGCAATTTATACACGGCCTATGGAATTTATTCCCATCCTGGGCGCTCAGTGAAGGCTACTATGAAGTAGCCAAAGAGCTTCAGGTGCCCGATAAGAGTTATCGTGAATTTGTATTGGATTTTGCTCAAATCTATGAACGCAAATTTGCAGCCTTGGATAAAAGCCAGCTCAATATCAATTCACGCAGTAATCTCGCTCTTATAGAAAATTTTCTGCAGCGACTACAATGGCAATATACCCGCTTTAAGTCATACCAATGGGACCCATCCATCTATAATGTTTCCCATTCTTTTGCCCTGATCCTAAACACCGACTATGCGCCACTTCTAAAGCGCCTACATACCGTTAGCACTCGTATGCTGCAAGTGCCCGAGTACTATCAGGCCGCTAAGGCAGCTATCTATCGTCCGGCAGCGCCACAGCTTGAATTAGCAATTCAACAGAGTACAGGCTCACTGGAAGTCTTTGGTGAAGAGCTGGAAAAAACGGTTAAAGAAAGTCAGATGCCTGCGGACGCAAAGGAGATTTTCCTACGGCGAATGCACGATTCTCGCTTGGCAATACAAGGCTATATTGACTTCCTGCAAAACCTGCAAAAGAAATTGACTAAATCCGGAAATTTCCGTGATTTTCGTATCGGTGAAAAACTCTACGAAGAAAAATTCCATTTTGATATCAATATTGGAATGAGCGCTGCTGAACTATACCAGCGCGCCATCATAGAGAAGCAGCTAACCCACGATAAAATGACTAAGCTTGCCGATCAACTCTGGCCAAAATACTTTCCTTCTGATTCCCCACCCAACGAGCCACTGGTAAAAATTGAAAAGCTGCTGAACAAGCTTTCCCAATATCATGCCACCAAAGACACTTTCAAGAAAAAAGTAGAGCAACAGATCCCGGAGCTGGCAGAGTTTGTGACCGAAAAAAACCTGTTAAGCCTGGACAAGGAAAAGCCACTGGTAGTTCGAACAACTCCAGCCTATATGCAAGGCTTTGCTGTAGCTTCCATTAATGCGCCTGGCCCCTACCATAAAAATGCAAATACCTATTACAACGTGATGCCCATAGAGACCTACTCCGATCAACGGGCGGAGAGCTTACTGCGAGAATACAACGACTATATCCTGCAGATACTCAATATCCATGAAGCGATTCCCGGGCACTACACCCAACTGGTTTACGCCAACCAGTCCCCCAGTATCCTGAAAACTATTCTCGGCAATACTGCCATGATCGAAGGCTGGGCCGTCTATGCGGAACGCATGATGCTGGATGCGGGTTACGGTAATTTTTCCCCCGAGCTGTGGCTGATGTACTACAAGTGGAACTTGCGCACTATCACTAATACCATTTTGGATTATGAGGTACAGGTAAAGGGTATCAGCCAAGCAGAGGCGATGAAGTTAATGGTCAGGGATGCCTTTCAACAACAGGCTGAAGCAGAGGGCAAATGGCGCAGGGCGACCTTAAGCCAAGTGCAGCTCACCAGCTATTTTGCTGGCTTTACAGATATTTTGGCCCTGCGTGAGGAAATCAAAAAGAAAATGGGCAACAACTTTAGTCTCAAGGGGTTCCACGAGATGTTCCTGAGCTATGGCAGTGCACCTATACCAATTATTCGCGAACTGATGCTGGCGGACTTAGCTGAGCAAGGCAATAAATTCCAATAAAAAAGGCCCCTGTTGGGGCCTTTTCTTTAAATGGCGGAAGCGTTACACCTCACCTTCGGCAATCTTGGCTTTCCAGATCAGCGGGCCAGTAGTGTGTACTGACTCACCCTGACTGTCGACAGCCACAGTTACCGGCATATCTTCTACTTCGAACTCGTAAATCGCTTCCATTCCCAGCTCAGGGAAGGCGATAACTTCGGAGCCTTTAATCGCCTGGGCAACCAGATAAGCAGCGCCACCGACGGCCATAAGGTATACCGCTTTATTATCGCGGATCGCCTCAATTGCCATGGGGCCGCGCTCCGCCTTACCGATCATCCCCGCCAAGCCGGTTTCTTCCAGCATAGTGCGAGTGAATTTATCCATACGGGTAGCGGTGGTTGGACCAGCGGGACCAACAACCTCATCGCGCACCGGATCTACCGGGCCTACGTAGTAGATAAAGCGGCCGGTGAGATCCACAGGCAACTTCTCGCCTTTGGCGAGGATATCTACCATTTTCTTGTGCGCCGCATCGCGACCAGTCAGCATCTTGCCGTTCAGCAGCAGGGTCTCACCGGGCTGCCAGCTTTGGATATCTTCTGCAGTAATGTTATTCAGGTTTACCCGACGGGTATTGCTGCCCGCTTCGCGGGTAATTTCCGGCCAGTCTTCCAACTTAGGCGGAGTCTGGCGTGCGGGCCCGGAGCCATCCAGGGTAAAGTGGGTGTGACGGGTAGCCGCGCAGTTGGGGATGATCGCTACAGCCTTGTTGGCAGCGTGGGTAGGATAATCCTTGATCTTCACATCCAACACAGTGGTCAGTCCACCCAGGCCCTGGGCACCGATGCCCAGTTTATTGACGGAATCATAGAGTTCCAGACGCAGCTCTTCAGCGCGGTTAGAGGCTCCGCGCTCTTGCAGCTCCTGAATGTCGATGGGGTCGAGCAGGGATTCTTTGGCCAACAGCATCGCTTTCTCAGCGGTACCGCCAATACCAATACCCAGCATGCCGGGCGGACACCAGCCGGCACCCATCTGCGGAACCATCTTCAGCACCCAGTCAACCACCGAGTCAGATGGGTTCAGCATCGCAAACTTGGTTTTGGCTTCGCTGCCGCCGCCTTTAGCTGCCACATAAACTTCTACGGTATCACCGGGAACGATTTCATAGTGAATCACCGCCGGAGTATTGTCTCCGGTATTCTTACGGGCACCATCTGGATCTTCCAGAATAGAGGCACGCAGCACGTTGCTGGCATTTTGATAGGCCCGGCGAACACCTTCGTTAACCATATCGGTAACGCTCATATCCGCTTCCCAACGCACATTCATACCCACTTTCAACTTCACGGTGACAATGCCGGTATCCTGACAGATTGGGCGGTGGCCCTCGGCACACATGCGTGAGTTGATCAGGATCTGGGCCATGGCGTCCTTGGCCGCCGGGTTGACCTCTTTCTCATAAGCCTTGTTCAGGGCCTGAATGAAGTCCTGTGGGTGGTAGTAAGAAATAAATTGCAGCGCATCGGCCACGCTGCCGATCAGATCATCCTGGCGGATAGTGGTCATTGCCAACTCCGATTAACGTCTCGAGGCCGGCGATTCTACACGAAATGTAGGGTTATTGACCCAGATATTCCCAGAAATCCCATTCACCTTAAGGGAAAACGGAATAAAAAAGGCGGACACCAGGTCCGCCTTTTTTAACTCAACCGGAAAACTACATGGATGAAGCTGTGGAATCACCGCTGGACTGCAGGGAGCGAATCGCATCGCGAAGCTGCACCAGATCCTTATTCACCGAACGGCGGTAAGCATCGATAGACTCTACAGCCTCTTCATTCGCACCGACACGCATAGTCAGGTCACTGCGCACTGAAGCCAGCTGGCGCTCCAGGCGTGCAAGCTTGTCGGTCATCTCACGCTGGGAATCTGTATTGCCCTTGCGCAACTCTGCCAGCGAAGCCTCTACAGCGGCGATTTTCTTCACGCTGGACTCGAGGCCGCTGAGCTTTGTGCTGAGAGCGGCGACTTGCTTTTTGTTAGCCGCGACTGCTGTTTTATTTGCCGAGATACTCTTGCGGTTGGTGTCATAGGCAACACCCCACAGTTTGCGGATCTCCGAGGAGTTTTCCTTGGCTTTTGCATTCAGCACTTCGACCGATGCCGTAGATTCCTCATCGGAGAGGCTAAAGCGCTTCTCCAGTTCAGCAATACGGTTTTCCGCATCGGCAATACGAGTCTCAGCATCACTCAACAGGGTCCGGCTGTCCTGCCATTGCTGGTACAGGAAACCCGAGGCACCCAGGCCACCCATCGCCATAATCAGGGCACATAGCCCCAAGAAAGAGAAACCACCTCGGCGCTCCTCCACGATCACCTGGGGCTCTGGTGAATCACTCCTTTCTTCGCTGGTAGTGAGATCCAGTGATGGTTCAAGAGCGGCGCTGCCGCCCAGTGTGGGCTCTTTGCGTTGCATGGTTCGATACACCCGATAACTGTGCTGATGAGTCCGGTACCCGCCAGTTCTATGCTGCTCTTTCCGGTACCGTATTTTCAGAAATATATGACAATAGAATCCATTCAGATTCGTCGAATTCTGCGGCAGTTATACCAAAAATTGACGAAAAAGTAAGCGGTCGTCAGTAATAATAGACGACAGTCGAATAGAGCTGACAGCAAAAACTTCCCCCCTTGTGTTTGAGGAAATCGTCCCAAACTTCCCTAATCCATCGCGCCGGCTTAATTCTGAGATACGGCACGTGTAGAATGCCCTCACCAATAACCCTCAGACAAAGGAAGGAAAACACCATGGCTTTCGAATTGCCTGAACTCCCCTACGCTAAGAACGCCCTGGCACCGCATATCTCCGAAGAAACTTTGGAGTACCACTACGGCAAACATCATAAAACCTACGTAGACAAGCTGAACGGCCTGCTGGAAGGCACTGCTGACGCTGACAAATCTCTGGAAGACGTGATCAAGTCCTCTTCCGGTGGTGTGTTCAACAACGCAGCCCAGGTTTGGAACCACACTTTCTACTGGAACTGCCTGAGCCCTAACGGTGGCGGCGAAGCCACTGGCGCGATTGCCGAGGCTATCAACGCAGCCTTCGGTAGCTTCGACCAGTTCAAAGAAGCATTTACTACCAGTGCTGTGAACAACTTCGGCTCCGGCTGGACCTGGCTGGTAAAAAATGCTGACGGCTCAGTCGCTATTGTAAACACTTCCAACGCAGCAACCCCGCTGACTGAAGAAGGCGTTACTCCCCTGCTGACCTGCGATGTTTGGGAACACGCTTACTACATCGACTACCGCAACCTGCGCCCGAAGTACATGGAAGCTTTCTGGGCCCTGGTGAACTGGGAGTTTGTAAACCAGAACTTCGCTTAATCCCGAAGTCACCAGAAAAAGCGGGCCATGTGCCCGCTTTTTTTATTTCTTAATGCCCTCCTCCCAATCAAATTCTCCCCACTACTGGCCAAATGCTGCTCCAGTCAGCACAATACCTGCTGATCTGCACTACACATCCCGCATAAAGTGTGGGGGATTTAGGCAATCAACCTAAAGAATGCCACTGGAGTGGCACAAATTAGCAACGAAGAACCGAACACTGGGAATATGCTCATGAAGTTGAAACCAACCCTGATCGCAGCCGCCATAAGCGCGCTGGTAATCAGCGGCTGTGACCGCGGCGCCCCGAACACAGCCGAGCAGAGTGCAACCGCCACAGCCACGGAAAGCACGGCGACTCAAGAAGTCGCAGGAAAAGTGGACCCAGCCGCAGTCAAACGCGTAAACCAGATGTTCGAGGACTTCTTCCAGGAGCACCTCGCCCGCAGTCCAGAGACCAAAACTTTCCTGGGTAAAAAAGAAGACTACGATAAGTGGGATAACCTCTCCCCAGAATTTGCCAAGGAAACCCTGGAGCTCGACAAGCGTCAGCTGGCGGAACTGAATAAAATTGATCCTTCCACCTTGGATGACGCTACCCGCCTGAGCCTGCGCCTGGCAAAACGCAACTGGCAACAGGATATTGATGGCTACAAGTGGCGTAACCACGGCTACCCTGTTAACCAGATGTATGCCACCCATACCAGCGCCGCCACACTGTTGATCAGCCAGCACCGTATTGATGATGTCAGCGATGCAGAAGCCTATATCGCCCGCTTGAACGGCATGCCCAAGTATTTCTCCCAGTTGGAAGAACAACTGAAAGCCAATGCTGCAGTCGGCACAATCGTACCTAAGTTTGTATTCCCTTACGTTATTAGCGATTCCCGCAACCTGATCACCGGTGCACCTTTTAACGGTGAAAAAGACAGCCCACTGTTTGCAGACTTTAAAGACAAAGTAGAAAAGCTGGAAATCAGTGAAGATCAAAAGAAATCACTGGTCAATAAAGCCAGCCAGGCCCTGACTGAAAGCGCCGGCCCCGCTTACGAAAAATTAATCAGCTACCTGCAAGAGCTTGAGAAAAAAGCCAACACTGACGACGGCGCCTGGAAACTGGCAGACGGCGAAGAGTTCTATAAATTCCGCCTCGGTGTTTACACCACTACGGATATGACTGCCGATGAGATCCACCAAACCGGTCTTAAGGAAGTTGCCCGTATTCACGACGAAATGCGCGAGATTATGCGCAAGGTGAAGTTCGAAGGTAACTTGCAGGAATTCTTCGAGTTCATGCGCACCGACAAGCAGTTCTACTACCCCACCACTGAGGAAGGTAAAGCGGAATACCTGGAAAAGGCCACCGCAATTATCGACACCATGAAGGGCCGCCTGGATGAACTGTTTATCACCAAGCCCAAAGCCGATCTCGATGTAAGAGCCGTAGAGGCCTTCCGCGAAAAATCTGCGGGTAAGGCCTTCTACCAGCGCCCGGCTCCCGATGGTTCGCGCCCAGGTATCTACTACGCCAACCTGTACAATATGAACGATATGCCGTCTTACCAGATGGAAGCATTGGCCTACCACGAAGGTATCCCCGGCCACCATATGCAGCTTTCTATCGCTCAGGAATTACAGGATATTCCCAAGTTCCGTAAATACGGTGGTTACACTGCTTATACCGAAGGCTGGGGTCTCTACTCCGAGTTGGTACCCAAGGAATTGGGCTTCTATGAGGACCCCTACTCTGACTTTGGACGCCTGGCTATGGAACTGTGGCGCGCTGGCCGATTGGTGGTAGACACCGGCCTTCACGCCAAGAAATGGACCCGCGAGCAAGCGATCGACTACCTCGTAGAGAACACCCCGAACCCGAAAGGCGATGTGGTTAAAGCGATCGAACGCTATATCGTCATGCCTGGCCAAGCGACCGCATACAAAATCGGTATGCTGAAAATTGTCGAGCTGCGTGAAAAAGCCAAAACAGAACTGGGTGATCAGTTTGATGTTCGCGGCTTCCACGACACTATCCTGGCCAGTGGCCCAGTCCCCTTGGATGTACTGGAAGAACTGGTTAATGAGTGGGTTGCAAAAGTAAAAACCCAACAATAAATAATAGAAGCGACAGATAAGTACCTGATAACTACTTGTCTGTCTTTTTCTTATCGTCAGTAGAGCATTGCAGAAGTAAAAATTCTGTATAGTTTTTACAATACGGCATTTATTGTTTTACAGGGAAGTCCGGAATGACACTCCGGACTTCTTATTAAGCAATCACCAGCTCCCAGCATGATTGGCACTGTGGTCTTATTTCAACCCCCCCTATTTTCAGCTCACCTTAGCCGCCACTGTCGTATAAAAGCACCAAAATAAAACATACCCAGTATTCCCCATACCAAAAAAGTGCACCGCTCTTATTTTCTGCTGAATTTATATCCACAAAACCAAATAATGGGATGCTTTTACATAAAAAAGTCCATTAACTGCAAAAATAATGATAAAAAAGTAAGAGCTACTCTTTGAACGCAAGGATTGTACTCATGAAGTTAAAAGTAACTCTGATTGCAGCGGCAGTAAGCTCACTCATCCTCACGGGCTGCAACGATAGTACCAACAATGCAGATGCACATAAGATTGCCCCCTTAGAGGAAAGTGCACTTAATCAGCCACCTCCCCCGAAGGTCAGTAAAGAAATGAGCGAGGCCAGCAAGAAGGTCAATTTGCTGTTCGATAATTTCTTCCAGGAGCATCTAGACCGCAGCCCTGAATTTAAAACATTCTTGGGTCTGAAAGAGGAGTACGGCAAATGGAATGATCTAACTCCTGAATTTGCGCAAGAAACCCATGAAATTAATAAGCGTCAATTATCCGAGCTGAATAAAATTGATCCCGCTATACTGGATCGACCTACCCAACTTAATCTTCGACTGGCAAAACGCACGTTGCAACAAGAGATCGAAGCCTATAAGTGGCGAAATCATAATTACCCAGTCAACCAAATGTTCGCCATCCATACCGGCGCCGCTTCAACACTTATCAGCCAGCACCGTATCGATAACATCAGGGATGCCGAAGCTTATATTTCCCGATTAAATAGAATTCCCCAGTATTTCGCACAGCTGCAAGACCAACTGGAAGAAAACGCCAAAGCTGGCACCACTATCCCAAAATTCGTTTTCCCCTATGTTATTGGAGATGCACAAAACCTAATTACTGGTGCTCCTTTTGACAGACAAAAGGACAGCCCTCTATTTGCTGACTTTAAGGGAAAAGTAGAAAGTCTCGATATCAGTAAAGAGCAGAAAAAGTCCTTAATAGATAAAGCTAAAACAGCACTAAAAGACAACACTGGCCCCGCCTATAAAACCCTAATCGACTACCTGCAAGAGCTTGAGATACGCGCAACTACTGATGATGGCGCCTGGAAACTGGCAGATGGCAGTGACTTTTATAATTTTCGCCTCGGCTTTTACACATCTACCGATATGACAGCCGAAGAAATTCATAGGATTGGCCTTGAAGAAGTGACTCGCATCCATGATGAGATGCGTGAAATTATGCGTAAAGTAAAATTCGAAGGTAAGTTGAAAAACTTCTTCGAATTCATGCGCACCGACCAGCAATTTTATTACCCGACCACTGAACAGGGGAAAGCTGCATATCTTGAGAAGGCTACTACCATTATCGATACCATGAAGGGTAGGCTGGACGAGTTATTTATCACCAAACCTAGAGCGGACCTCGATGTGAGAGCGGTAGAACCATTCCGGGAGAAATCTGCCGGTAAAGCTTTTTACCTGCAACCTGCTGCCGACGGATCACGCCCAGGCATCTACTATGCCAACCTCTACAACATGGACGATATGCCCAGTTACCAGATGGAAGCACTGGCATACCACGAGGGTATCCCCGGCCACCATATGCAGCTCTCTATCACCCAGGAATTACAGGATATCCCTAAATTCCGCAAATATGGTCACTATACCGCCTATACCGAGGGTTGGGGCCTTTACTCTGAAATGGTGCCAAAAGAGATGGGACTCTACCAAGACCCCTACTCAGATTTTGGGCGCCTCGCCATGGAGTTGTGGCGAGCAGGACGCCTTGTAGTCGATACCGGAATTCACACTAAGAAGTGGACCCGAGAACAAGCCATACAATACCTGATGGAAAACACCCCTAATCCTGAGGGGGATGTTATTAAAGCTGTCGAGCGCTATATCGTATTACCCGGCCAGGCAACAGCCTACAAAATTGGCATGCTCAAAATTTTACAGCTCCGCGAGAAAGCCAAAAAAGAACTGGGAGAAAAGTTTGATATTCGCCAATTCCACAATGCAGTTCTGGCCAACGGCCCAGTACCACTGGATGCCCTGGAGGAAATTATTGACGAGTGGATAGCAAACACCAGAACTCCAAAAGTATAACTAAAAGGTTAAAACAGAATTAAAAAAGGCCACTATCTGTGGCCTTTTTTAATTTAAGCTAATAGCGCTCGCTCTTATACTGCAAACCGCTGCCGGTATGTAGAATGATCTTATCTCTTAGGTATCGCATGGCTTAGCGATACTGTGCTCAGTTGGCTGCGGGGTAATAGTCATAACTTTTACTTCGCTAGGCGTTTCAAATCGGTGCCAGATACCTTTTGGTTTAACCAATATTTGCCCGGCTGATAATTTGTTCTGCTTCTCTTCACCGTTTACGAGAAGAATTAGAGTTGTTTCTCCATCTACAACTTGAACAAACTCATCTCCATTGGTGTGCCTTTCCCACTCGCTATTCCCTGAATAGTGGGCTACATATATTCCACCATCCCTATACTCGGACAATAAGGCAAATGCATCTTTAGCTTCCTCATCCGTTGTTTCGGGAGTTCTTCCTTTTAGAAATTTAACTCTAGAAAACCCATCATCTACCGTAATAGCTTTTGACTTCGGCACTTACCAACCCCTTACAAGTACTACTCTTACTACTGGGGTGGAAGGAAAGAATACACCGCACTCGAGACACGCTGTGAATAGCTCCTAATCGGCATCCATGCCTCATAGGGTCCCAAGCGCGGTGTATTCTTCCCTTCTCCCTTTTTAGTAGCTAAAACCACATAATCCGAGCACCTTCACCCTTTCTAGCGGTAAAGACGCTCAAACTTTTAAGTTACTCTTTTGACGATCCTATAGCCCAATACTCTGCAAAAGTGAATCTTAACTCTTGTTGGTTGCTATCCACTGATCTACCTGCTGCTCCAACACAGCCAATGGCAAAGCGCCATTGGTGAGAACTACATTGTGGAACTGGCGGATATCAAACTGACTACCAAGCGCTTTTTTAGCGCGTTCACGCAACTCAAGAATCTTCAGCATACCGGTTTTGTAGGCCAGTGCCTGACCGGGCCAAACCATATATCGCTCAATCTCGGTGGTGACTTCGGACTCAGTCATACCGGTCTTTTCCAGCATGTACTCAATCGATTGCTCGCGACTCCAGCGCTTATAGTGCATTCCAGTATCCACAACCAACCGCACAGCCCGGAACATTTCCGCCTGCAACCGACCCAAATCATCATAGGGGTTTTCCTGGAAACCGGCTTCTTTAGCAAGCTTCTCAGAGTACAGTGCCCACCCTTCCGAGTAAGCATTAAACAGCCCCATTTTACGGAAAGTCGGCACACCTTTTAGCTCTTGTGCAATTGCCAACTGGAAGTGATGCCCAGGCACCGCTTCATGGTAAGCCAAGGTACGCATTCCAAACTTTTTGGTTTCATGAACATCCCGCAAGTTTGCATAAAATACCCCGGGGCGAGACCCGTCCATTGCTGGAGGGTTGTAGTAGGCTCCCGCCGAACCTTGCTCTTTAAACTCTGGGACTCGGCGCACCTCAACACCCATTTTGGGTTTTAAATCAAAATAGTCACCCAGGCCTGCATCAATTTCATCAATCATTACCTGGTAATCGGCAATAATTTTCTCCCGCCCTAAATCTGAATCCTCATAAAGAAACTGGGGATCATTATTCAGTGCAGAGAAACGTTCACTAATAGTGCCACTGGTTCTACCAACGGATGAAAAAATTTCATTCATTTCCGTTTCAATTCTTGCAACCTCTTCCAATCCAATACTATGGAGTTCCTCCGGTGCAATATCTGTACTGGTAAAGTTGCGTACCTGATAGGCATAGTAGGCATCCCCATCCGGCAATGTCCAAACACCATTGTTCTCTCCAACTTTTAACCGGAGAGTACTGAAATAATCGATTAGCCCTTGATACGCGGCGTAAACTTCTGTACCAATCAGCAACTCAGCTTGGCTGAGAATACGTTCCCGCTCCTGTTTATCCAGCTTTTCAATTTTGTTAAGTCGCTCCAGTAATGAGGCATAAAGTATATTTTCTTTTACCGGCGCGGCGATAAAACCCTGCATTTCCTCTAAAACACTATCGACAACAAAGCGCGGGGGCAGGATATCTTTCTCTTCCCTTATCTTCAGACCATCCAGCAATTGATCAAACTTACGTCCGACCTCTCCCAGACGAGACAAGTAATAATCAGCTTCTTTTACATTGTTGATCTGATGTACTTCAGCGAGAAACTCCGGCAACCTATTCTGCTCACCCGACATTTGGTTAAGCGGGTAATCATGGTGCCTCCAGCGTTCAACTTCCGCCTTTATACTGAGAAGATGCTCTAACACATCATAGGAAATGGCCTGCTGCCCTTCCAAACTTTCGCGATCATAGCTGCGCAATACCGCCAGCTCGCTCTTCATCATTTCAATAACACGTAACTGCTCTTCTTCAGACAAATCATCGAGATGCGCATTGTGTCCATCAATTCCAAATTGTTCCAAAATTCTAATTTGTGAAAGGATTTCCGGACTGCTACTACCGATTTTTATAAAGACACGTTCAAAAAATACATCTATAGACCAAGGCTTGAAATAAACTGCATTAATAGCAAAAGCAGAAACTGCCAAACCCCCCACAAAAAATAAGCCGCCAAACCATTTGGCAATAGTCTTAATCATTATATTTCTCCCGAATTCTTAGCTGTAATTTTGTCCCGGTATCAGGATCACCTCAACTCCCGCAGCAGAGAATTCCGATAGAGCGATCAGCGCAGGGGCCAAGCTGAATTAGACCCATAATCCACAACTATTTTATCGGCGATACAAAGTCACTGGGCTTCAGAGCCAGCAGGGAGCAACTGACCTTCTGCAATATATTCTCTGCAGTATTCCCCATAATGAAACCGGGAATACCCGCCCGTCCAACAGTGCCCATAACCAGCAAGTCGAGACCTTCTTCATCAATCAGCAATGGAATAAAGTTATCTGGATGGGCAACCACATGGTGAATACGTATTTCCCCCTCAATTCCGGATGCACGTATCAATACATCGAGCTTTGATCGGTGCTGGGCCCGCGCCGATTCAGTGGCCTCATCCAACTCTTCCTCAGAAGCGCTCAAGGGAAAATGACGCCGCAAGTATTCATCGATATCGAAGTCCCAACAGGAAATAACATTCAGCACGCCACTGCAGCTGTCAGCGAGTACTCGCGACCAGCGCAGCAACCGGATCGCCAAGTCATAAGTGCTGCCATCCTCGCATTCAGGGTCGAGAGCAACAGCCACCTGTATCTTGTTGCGATGTTCCTTGATTGGGCGGCACAGCCATACCGGGCAGGGACACTTTCGCAGCAGATCCATATCCATTGCCTTGAAGCCCTTAAGCTGGCTACGACCCTCAACATTCTTGATCACCAGGTCATAGCCCTCAGCCAATACCCGGCGGATCACCCGCTCGGCAGGTCGGGCACCACAATCTGACTCAATCTCCAAATTGGTCCTTTCCGCCGATAACTCCATATGTACGCGGGCCGACTCAATTTCACTCCTGACCCTATCAAGCATTGTCCTCACACAGAGCCGACTAAACTCCTCAAACCCTTCCGGCACCTTCGGACAGACCAGTAAAACCTTTATCTCCGCCTGATGATTGCGCGCCACTGCAAAAGCCTGCATGAGCCCACTGCTTTCATCCTCAGCAGCATGGCTGACATACAGGATTTTATGAATGTTTGGCATAACGCTGCCCTCAACCAGAGACATTTGGGAGCAAACAGGGGCAAGACTCACCATAAACCCACTCGCTGCCTCAAATTGGTATCGTGAGCAGAGCAGATTTCACACGGAAATACACAGGTGAAGGAGATGGAGCAGGAGTAGATAGGGGGAGGTGAAGTGAGTAAACACCAACCATAGTAGGCGGAAAAAGCGTCTAGTGCCGCTAAAACACAAGATAGAGGAGCCCAAATGAGCTCAGGGAGCTAAAGCAGGTCGGCCAGGACCCAATTCTGGGGTCAGATATCCAAAACCTGCTTAACAAAAGGAATGGTAATTTTACGCTTAGCCATAAGTGAAGCCCGGTCCAGCTCCTCCAGACACAGAAAGAGTGCTCGAGTATCCCTCGGGGCGCGGTGCAATATGTACTGGGCCACATCTTCCGGCAGGTCAAAACCGCGCAGACGGCTGCGACGGCGCAGGGCGGCAACTTTATCGCTGTCATTCAGGGTTTTGAGCTGGAACACCAGGGACCAGTGTAGGCGTGACTGCAAATCAGCCAGGGCAATATCCATACCGCGGGGTGACTTGCGAGCCCCCATTAATAACTGCCGGCCGCCATCCTTAACTCGGTTATAGAGGTGGAAAATAGCAGTCTGCCACTCGGGCTGCCCCTCCAACAAATGAACGTCATCTATACAGACAAGGTCCAGGCGTTCGAGTCCGTCGAGAATAACAGCCGGGTCCATGTTCATTAGGTCTGCGAGAGGGAGATAATGGAAAGAGCGACCATTGGCCTCTGCGCACTGACAAGCAGACTGAAGCAAGTGGCTAATACCACTACCCGCCTCACCCCAAATGTAAATTACAGACTCGGGATTCTCGCCACTGGCAAAAGACTGCAGCAGGGCAACTACCTGTCGATTTGGATCTGAATCCGACAGGTAGAAGTTATCAAAAGTGGCGTCATCCCGCAGGGATACCCCCAGCGGCAATTGTTGCGGAATACTCATCTCAATCCCAGTGATAGCGCAACGGATTCTCAGCGCTGCCCAAGGGTGAACGGTATCCATTCAGGTTAATGGCGTCTCCGTCCGCTTGTGCTCGCAATTTATGGTTTAGAGCCAGGGTATCACGCAAATTGCTCAACCCTGCCGAAGTGACCAGTGCCAGGCGCATTCGGTCCCCTTCAACAGAGAGCAGGTTAGCACTGCTGACTTGTGCCAGCCCCTGCAGGTAACCAGATGCCTTGGCATAATCAGCAAAACTGTCGATACCAGACAATTCAACAATCACCGCACCCAACTGATTGTCCTGCCCATTCGGGGACACTGCATAGCGCTGAGCGAGAATATTGGCCAGCTGGTTAACGCCGCGCAGAGCGACCTCTTCCAGCGAACCTCCGGCGGTATCGAAGGCATAGCTGCGACCGCCGTGAATTAGCAACCAATCTGCCTGCCAGCGATGGCCTGAAGCTTGAAGCACCCGGCCCATCAAAGTGGCATCGGGGCTATAGCGAAAACCCGCCTTCTCAGCTGCTTGCTCATCCTGGGCCCAGAGAGCTCCCAAAGGCATATTGCGCTGGTCATTGAGATCCATTACCGGGAAATCCAGGGGGACACCGCGCTCGATAGCCATTGCCTCAAGTACAGAGAAGAGCTCCGGGGTCGCTTCTTCACTCAGAGCACTGCGGCCCTCTTGCAGGGTATCTACTGCAAGCCACACCAAAGTGCCGGGGCGATTGTTAGGCCACATGGGCAAGTTCATTTGATTAACTTGCCGGGAGATCGCTTGGGGATCAAAGGAAAGGTGCAAGTAGAGCTGATTGTCCTCACGGGTATAGCGATACCCTTGAACAAACTGCTGTGCATTTTTTAATATCGGCTGCACATTTGGGTTACTACCGACAGCGGCATCTCCCGTAACACGTACGAACACCCGTTCCAGGCCGCGACTTCCGGCTGCTGCACGATCCGTGGCTCCGCGACTCGACACAGCCTCGACAACTTCGTACAAATCCGAGATGACTCGAGCTTGGACCGGTAGGGCTAGAACACTGATGATCAGAGCCAGCAACTGCAACACCAATCCCTGCCGGAGCAGCTTGTGCATAGGACTTCTCTCCAAACCTCTTATTTTCCGCCCCTGAGCTTGCAGAAATTATTATCGATGTGCAAGACGCCAGATTTTAGGGCGGACTAAAAATTGCGGCTATTGTATCAGCGTCAGACGTTTCTCTCAGCCCCGAGTTCTCACTATCGGAGTGATTTCACAGTTCAAATGGTGAGAAAATGCCGAAATCCCCCTTCGAGATGCCGTCTGGGCGTGGCTCCCGAGGCAAGACCCAGATAGAATACGCGCCCTTCGAATACCCACCGCAGGAAGAATCATGAGCGATTCCAAGCCGCAATCTACGCAAACATCCCTCTCTTATAAAGATGCCGGTGTCGATATCGACGCAGGTAATGCACTGGTAGAGCGCATCAAAAATGTCGCCAAACGCACATCCCGCCCCGAGGTAATGGGCGGACTGGGCGGATTCGGCGCCCTGTGTGAACTTCCAAGCGGCTATAAAGAGCCGGTTTTGGTTTCCGGCACCGACGGTGTAGGTACCAAGTTACGCCTGGCAATGGACTTGGGCATTCACGACAGCATCGGTATCGATCTTGTCGCCATGTGTGTGAATGACCTGATCGTAGCAGGAGCTGAACCCCTCTTCTTCCTCGACTATTACGCAACCGGCAAACTCAATGTCGATATTGCTGCAGAAGTAGTTACCGGCATTGGCAAAGGCTGTGAGCTGTCAGGCTGCGCACTGGTCGGCGGCGAGACCGCCGAAATGCCCGGCATGTACGAAGGCGACGATTATGACCTGGCAGGCTTCTGCACCGGTGTCGTAGAAAAATCTGAAATCATCGACGGCAGCAAAGTTAAAGCTGGCGACGTATTGATCGGCCTGGCCTCCAGTGGCCCCCACTCCAATGGCTACTCCCTGATCCGCAAGGTTCTAGAAGTCAGCGGTGCCGATCTCCAGCAGGACATCGGCGGTGAAACCCTGGCCAAAGCGTTGATGGCCCCGACCCGTATTTACGTTAAAAACCTGCTGCAATTAATGAAGAGCTTCCAGGTGAATGCGCTAAGCCATATCACTGGCGGCGGCTTACTGGAAAACCTGCCCCGCGTACTGCCCGAAGGCTGCAGCGCGCGTATTGATGTCACCAGCTGGGAAATGCCTCCTGTATTTAATTGGCTGCGTGATGCAGGCAATATCGATAGCCGCGAAATGTACCGCACGTTTAACTGCGGTGTTGGCATGGTTATTTGCGTGCCTGCAGAGCAATCCGAGTCGGCACTATCCGCTCTCAAGCAAATGGGCGAAGACGCCTTTGTCGTTGGCACTATCGAAGATGCCAAAGAAGGGGCGGAAGCAGTAGAGCTGGCGGGGCTGTAATGTCTTGTAGAGTTGCCGTATTAATCTCCGGTAGTGGCAGCAACCTGCAGGCTCTGCTGGATGCCGCCGCACAAGAGGACGCGCCTTTTTCCGTGACTGCAGTTGTCAGCAATAAGGCAGATGCCTATGGGCTGACTCGCGCAGAACAGGCAGGCGTTCCCACCTCTGTGGTGGATCACCGGGATTTCTCCAGCAGAGAAACCTTCGATCACGCCTTGATCGAAGAGATCGACAAGTGCAAACCAGATTTGGTTGTACTGGCTGGGTTTATGCGTATTTTGACACCCGACTTTGTGCGCCACTACAACGGCCGCCTGATCAACATTCACCCCTCCTTACTGCCGAAGTACCAGGGCCTGCATACCCATAAGCGGGCACTGGAAGCCGGGGACAAAGAACACGGCGTAACCGTGCATTTTGTCACCGAGGAACTCGATGGCGGACCACCTATCGTCCAAGCCATTGTTCCTATTAAGGAGGGAGACACTCCAGAGCTACTGGCAAAGCGAGTGCAGGTTCAAGAACACATCATTTACCCCATGGCAGTTACCTGGTTTGCTCAACAGCGCCTGCAAATGGCAGATGATCGAGTTCAGCTGGATGGTGAATTACTACCTCACCACGGGGTTCAGGTTTCCGCATAAAACCAGCCCTTGATAGCTGGCGGGGTAAAAGTCCTTCAATGTACTTTGCGCGCCTCGCCAGCTAGTATTCAAAAGGGTTCAGTTTTTTGTGGGATATCACAGTGCGCCTTTTTGCTACCTCTCTGTTTCTTTTTTTAATTACCGGCCAGGCAATTGCTGCTGAGCTGGAACCTTTCAAAGCCACCTACGCCGCCCGATTTAATGGGATCAGCATTACCGCCACTCGGGAATTGTCCGGACAGGACGGCAACTGGCGCCTGGACTTCGATAGCAGCGCCCTTTTTGCCAGTATTAAAGAGTACTCTCGCTTTACCAGCCAGGATGGCCATATCACCCCCCAACATTACGAATATCGCCGCAAAGGCCTTGGTCGAAATCGCGCCACGGTGCTTAATTTCGAACCGTCAAAAGGTATGATCTTTAACGTCCATAATCCGGAGCGGGATCTCAAAGACGCCCCACCCAATATTCTTGACAAGGTGAGCTATCAAATCCAACTGGCACTCGATGTCGCCGCTGGAAAAACAGACCTTCAATACAAAGTTGCCGACGGCAAAAAAATTCGCGATTACAAATTCAGTCAAGTTGGCACTGAAACCCTAAAAACACCTCTGGGTCCGGTGGAGACAATTAAAGTCGCTCGAGTGAGAGATAAAGACTCAGGAAGAGAGACAACTGTCTGGATCGCACCGCAATGGAACTACGCTTTGGTGAAACTTATCCAAAGAGAAGAAAATGGCAAAAGGTATCAAATCAACCTGACAAATTTATCCATCAACGGCGAAAAAGTCGCTGCCAGCCAATAAATGGCCACATTTTCGACTGATGAAAAAAAATCCGTCGACTTGGATAGATTTTTGTCCCCATTGTCTTTATAAAGTCACTCCTCTCCCTCACTAGGGCAATGACGTATTGCTAGACTTTTTAGTAAGGGATTTGCTACGGAAGTGGAAGGTACTTATATAAGTCTAAAGGCCTTCCTGCCATGGCAGAGTTTATTCCAACCTGTTTATGGCTTTCAGTAATCAGCAGACTTAGAGATGGGTTCTCATGAATAAAAAATACCTGCGACACGCAGTTCTGGCCGCAGCTATCAGCTCCGTTTCCCAAGGCGCTATGGCTGCAGGTTTCTACTTGCAGGAAACCAGTGCAACAGGCCTTGGCCGCGCATTTGCTGCCGAAAACACTATCGGCGACAACGCTGCGATTCTGGCGCGCAACCCAGCCGGTTCAGCACTATTCAATACTTACACCATTTCTCTTGGTGCGACTTACGTTGACCCCGAAATCGATGTTGATGGTGATGTCACCTACTACGTCGGCAGTGAGGAAACTGGCTACCTGGGATTCGAAACTCCCGCGAGTGCCAAAGACTACGCCACCAGCGCAGTAATCCCCAACGGCTACCTGGCCGCCCCGATCAATGATGAGTGGTCCTGGGGCCTGGCCATGTACACCGACTTTGGCCTGGAAACTGATTTCCCGGACAACTTCCCCGCAACTACGATCGCTAACAAAACCTCTCTGCTGACTGTAAACATCCAGCCATCTGTTGCTTACGATTTTAACGATCAATTCAGCATTGGCCTGGCAGCGAATATTTTCTACGTTGATGCAGAACTGAACACCACCTTCCCCGATGACTTCCTGATCGGTGACGTTGTAGCACCCGCCTTTGGATTTAACCCCTCCGGCGCCACCGTGTTGGACGTAAAAGGGGATGCCTGGGACCTGAGCTGGACCATCGGCGGCCTGTGGCGCATCAGCGACAACACTCGCGCAGGTATTTCTTACCACGCTAAGTACGACCCCAAAATTAAGGGTGAAGTAAGCTCCGACATCGCTCCGAGCCCGCTGGATTCATTTGACGATACTTCCGGCAACCTGACCCTGAACCTGCCTGACACCCTGGAACTGGGCTTCTACCACCGCTTCAACAATAACTGGGGTGTGGCAGTAGGCTACATGTGGACCAACTGGGACCGTTTCGAGCGCCTCGAAGCCTTTATCCCCTCCGCTGGTGAAGACTACAACCCGCTTCTACTGAAAGAAGAAAATTTCCAAAGCGGCTCTCGTTTCAGTATCGGTGGTGAATACTACCGCAATGACGAGTGGACCTTCCGCTTTGGTTACGCTTACGATCAAGGCGCTGCCCGCGACGGCTTGAACCGCCATGAAACCGAAGAACTCTCAGAACTGGTAGGCGAAGACCTTCCGATTACCTGGCGTACCCTGTCTATTCCCGACACTGATCGCCAGTGGCTGACTGTTGGCGGCACCTACTCACTGACTGACAAACTCACTGTTGATGGCGCTTTCGCCTACATCTGGGGTGATGACGAAGTTATCCAGGAAGCTAACAACATTAACGACTCCCTGATTACCTACTTCGATGGTGGCACCACCAAAACCGAAGCTTACCTGTTCAGCTTGGCTCTGAATTACCAGTTCTAAGTCACCTTAGATCTGATGAAAAGAAGGCTCTACCCCTTGTAGGGCCTTTTTTATTTCCAGCTATTATCCTCCTCACCTAAGCCTCTATTAACCCCACAACAATCCACTCCCCAGAAAACTCCCCCTCACCCCCGATCCAAATACCACCAAAGCGTTAACACTGAAAAAAAGGGTTAGATATCTCCATCCTTAAATTTGATATAAGGAACGTCAAATCCTAAAACCAGATGAGTTTGCAAAATCATATTTCCTAACAACGTATTTAAATTATTTATTTTTGCTCAATCAATGGAATTCGGAGCTTATTTGTTTAACTTATCAATATTGTTCAAAATCGCCTTATTCAGAAAGCAGCACCTATAAGCTCACATCACTGTTACTCAAGGACCTCTGAATAACTCCGTAATACCTCTGCGACCTCTCATTAACCGAGAGGGCTCACGCATGCATTGCAAACATAAAACCCACTTAAATTGTGAAGTAAGTCAAACTACAAGAGTAAAATCATGAAGTTGTCAGCAGTATTTATCTTGTTAATTTTAAGCCTGGATGTCGCAGCTTTCTCTATGGGAGACGCCATCAATACGGCTGGCCGACAGAGAATGCTATCCCAACGCATCACCCAGACTTACATCTTGCGTGGCATTCAACCGGATGCAGAACGCCACGAAAAGGTATTTGCCCGATCAATTCACGAATTTAAAAAGAATCACGAGAAACTAAATAATTTTCATGGCGCAGAAAAGATCAGAGCTCAACTTGTTAAAGTTGAAAGAGAATGGAAAGCGTTTGAGTCTGTCGCCTCACAACCCGTCAATAAACAAAGTGCCAGCGAATTATTTAAGCGCAGCAACTCCCTTCTTTCTGCTGCCCACACCTATGTGGTCCAACTCCAACAAGTCGCCAATCACAACAGCGCCGAGCTCATTAATATCGCCGGCCGCCAGCGTATGCTCTCCCAGAGAATCGCCAAGAACTACGCTGCTAAACTTTGGGAAGTATCCTTGGATGATGCCGAAACCGGATTGCAAGAAGATCTTTCTGAGTATTCCAATCGACTAAACCAACTACTGGAGAGCCCCCTCAATACACCAGAGATCAATGGCAACCTACGAAAGGCAAAAGACCACCTAAATTATGCCAGCCGGGGGTTTGAGGGAAACATGAAAATATCTGAAAAGCGCCAAATTCAGGTGATCACCGGCACCACGGATCTGATGCTACGCAATATGAACATCATTACTCAACAATACGCCGAATTGTTAAATTCACAGGAGTAGCAATGAGAACGGACATTGAGTTCAGGCCCAGCACAGAAAAAATCTTGCACGAACTGGCCGACCCTGATTTCCAAGCTCTTAATCAACAGGCTAATGATGAAACGGTCAAGCGCATGAAGCAGGCCACTCCGGTATTAATCGGCATAGGCAAGGCCGGAGATAATATACCTGGCATGCGCAAGAACTTAATGCTCCACGCCGGCCCTCCAATAACCTGGCAGCGGGCATCCGGGCCATTAAAGGGCGCCATTATTGCCGGCCTGATTTATGAAGGGCTGGCAAAGAATAAAGCTGAGGCTGAAAAAATTATGGCCGAAGGCGGGGTGGACCTGGAGCCCTGCCACGATCACAGTGCCGTTGGACCAATGGCGGGTATTATCACCTACTCAATGTCGGTTTATATCGTAGAAGACAAGGTAACCGGGTATCGAGCTTACTCCAATCTCAGCGACGATCGAGGTGACAACCGGGGAAGCTCGATGCGATTCGGTGTCTATGACCAAGATGCAATCGACCAACTTCACTGGATAGAAAATCATATAGCTCCAGTCCTCGATCAAGTGATCAAAGAGCAAGGCGGTATCGATTTCCTGCCCATTATCGGCAGAAGCTTACTGATGGGTGATGACTGCCACCTGATGACGAATGCAGCCACATTACTACTTTCCGGAATCATATTACCGGGCATCATCAAAAACTGTACGAACAAACACGATATTGAAAAAATATCGACTCAAATCTATCAGGACGGCTCCTTTTCCCTAAACCCTATTATGGCCACCTGTAAAGCTGTAGCCGACGCAGGAAGTGGTATTCCCCATAGCAGTATCATCACCACAATGGCCCGCAATGGAACAGAGTTTGGGATCAAGGTCTCTGGTCTTGGAAACACTTGGTTTACTGGAATTGCAGGAGTAGGACACGGGCAATTAGTACAGGGCGTTACCCCAGCAGATGTCAACAGGGACATGGGAGACAGCGCGATTACCGAAACAGTGGGACTGGGTGGCACCGTCAGGTCTATTTCCGGCTCCAGTGTAGAAACGGTCAACAACACATTGCAGATGTATAACCTTTCCCATTCAGAGAGTGACACCTTCCTCACTCCAGGAATTGATGACAGGGGTCCACCCTTGGGCTTTGATCTACTGAAAATCATCAAGGCAAATATTACACCAACCATTAACTCCAGCTTGGCGAACAAAACCATGAACCGCTATATGGCGGGAATTGGGTCTCTTCGTCCTCCGATGGAAGCCTTCACCAAGGCTGCCGCAAGCTTCTTAAAAGAGGAAGAGAAACAAACCAAACTACATTAGAAACGAGACTGCCAGCCAAAAAAAGGGGGCAAAGCCCCCTTCTTCATTTAGCTTCAAAAATAAAGCTAAGACTCTTCAGACTACCAACCGCACTGACGCCCTTGGTTCTGCTCTTCCAGGTACGCCATCAGCGGCTGGAAGTAATCGATAATGGCGGAAGCATCCAGGTCGCGCTGACCAGTGAGCGCTTCCATAGCATCCGGCCAGGGCTTGCTTGCACCCATTGCCAACATAGCGCGCAGCTTCTTACCAGCCTCATCATTCTGGTAGATGGAGCAGCGGTGCAGCGGTCCGGTTTCACCAGCGGCTTCACACAGCGCGCGGTGGAATTGGAACTGCTGGATACGCGCCAGGAAGTAGCGAGCGTAAGGCGTATTACCGGGGATATGGTACTTGGCACCCGGATCGAAGTTCTCTTCGGAGCGCTCTACCGGAGCGGCAATGCCCTGGTAATCTTCACGCAGTTTCCACCAGGCTTTGTTGTAGTCTTCCGGCTTCACCTCACCGTTAAATACCTGCCAACGCCATTTATCAACGAGCAGACCAAATGGCAGGAAGGCAATCTTATCCAGTGCCTGCTGCATCAGGTAACCGATATCTTTACTCTCATCCGGCACCTCATTCATCAAACCGATTTCCTTGAGGTACTTCGGCGTGATGGAAAGCGCGATGGTGTCGCCAACAGCTTCGTGGAAACCGTCGTTAGCGCCATTTTTATAGAGGAAAGGTTGATCTTTATAGATGCGCTGGTAGAAGTTGTGGCCCAACTCGTGGTGGATGGTAACCAGGTCTTCACCCGTTTTATTGATACACATCTTGATGCGGAGATCGTCCTGCCCGTCCATATTCCAGGCGCTGGCATGACAAACTACATCGCGATCGCGTGGCTGGGTGAACTGGGAGCGCTCCCAGAAAGTTTCCGGTAGAGGCTTAAAGCCCAGGGAGGTGAAGAACTTCTCCCCCACTTTAACCATGTCTTTTTCACTCATGCCGGAATCAACCACCAGCTGAGTCAGATCATAGGGCGCCTGCATGTCATCGTCTTTGACTATGTCATAGACGTTACCCCACTCCTGGGCCCACATATTACCCAGCAAGTGCGCAGGGATTTTACCCTGAGCCGGCACTACGTCATCGCCGTAATGCTCATTCAACTTGGCGCGAACATGGCAGTGCAAAGCTTCGTACAACGGCTTCACTTTACCCCACTGGGTATCCATATCCGCAGCAAAGGCATCCGGAGCCATATCGTATTTGGAGCGCCAGAAAACACTCAGGTTGTCATAACCCAATTCTTTGGTGCCGGCATTACCAATCTCCACCTGGCGCTCATATAGAGGCTTCATGGGAGGAGAAACTTTACGCCAACCAACCCACAAATCCTTAAGCAATTCAGGATCGCGATTAGTCGCCATCACCTGCCCCATCTCGGTCAGGGTATAGCACTTTTCTTCACCAGCATCTTCGCGGCAGTATTTACCGGCACCGTACATGCCCTGCATTTTTGAGCCAATTTGCGCCAGCTCAGAAGTTAATGCCGGATCTTTCGGCGCGGGAAAAACCAAACCCTGCTTCAACATGGTCAACTGGCGACGGGTATCCGGGTCCAGGTCCAGGTCGTTAAATTTGGCGGCCTCTGAAGCCAGCTCCACTGCCAGGGTGGTGTATCGCTCTGAAGCCAAAGCCTCTACATATTGGGAATCAATATTGATATAGGTAGAAGCAAGCCAAGCCGCATGACTTGCCTCTTGCCCCATTTTTTCCAAGCGAGCCTGGGCATCATTTAGGAAAGCTTGCGCATCTTTGGCTGTCAGCTGGGAATTATCAGCTGGGCTTTCCGCAGTCGCCTGGGCCACACCAACCGGTTTTACCGCTTGCTGCCCACTGTCACAGGCAGACAGTGCAACGGCAACCGCTATCGAGAGAGCAACTTTTTTCATTTTCTCCTCAAGAATCATTTTTAGATCTGCTTATAGTTGACGCCGTTTATAGCATAAGCCCCACACAATCAGCGACGGCAAGGCCGAAGATCGAGCCAGATCGACACAAAATCCCCTTTTATATCGTCTTTGCGGGAAAAAATTTGGTGAGGAAAAGAGTAAAAACCCAGGACACGGTCGAGCAAAACACTCTCAACGGGGGGTTTTTCAGGGGGTGATTTTTGAAACAAAGAAGGGAGAGATTGGAGGCAGCCCAACCAGCAACACCCTCGGCACATGATACCACTGCTACCGTTGCTCCCTTCCGGGCCTGGCGGAGTTCACAGCTGCTCATTGCGAGGGGACCGGGAGGGCCGCCACAACGATCTTCGGTGTCAGTGCATCCGAAGAGGGCGCGATTATAGAGGCATAAACGAATAAGATCCAGCCCTATTAACAGGTTATAATAAACGACTACTATCTCACCCCCTGCAAAGAGTTACTCATGCACTTGTTTGTCGATAATTTAACCAACGTTGACTTCAGCTACCTCGACTCAAAACGAGGCATCGTAGGCGAGACCTGGCTGGCAAACGCAGCCCTCGATGGCGCCTTGGATGAACAGGGGATGGTTTGCGACTTTGGCATAGTGAAAAAGACCCTGAGGCATTGGCTGGATGATCAAGTCGACCACCGCCTCTTGGTACCTACCCGCTCACCCCAACTGACCCTGGAGCACAGTGGAGACCAGGTTAACCTGACCTGGCTACTGGAAAACGGGGCCTCTATTAAAGTGTCAGGTCCGGAACAAGCTTTTGCCTTAGTGGACGCCGAGGTAATTACTCCTGAGAGCGTCGCCGTCTGGTGTGTCCAGCAGCTGGCCAGCCACTTCCCCGACAGCGTGGAGAAGCTCAAGCTCAGCTTCCACTGTGAAGTGATTGAAGATGCCTTCTACCACTACAGCCATGGCCTGAAAAAACACCTTGGCAACTGCCAACGTATCGCCCATGGACACCGTTCACGCATTCAGATCATGACGGGTGGCCAACGCGATACAGAGCTGGAAAAGTACTGGGCTGAGCGCTGGGAAGATATCTACCTGGGCACTCGCGAGGATCTGGTTTCAACAACTGCCGATGATCGCAGTGAGGAAATCCATAACTTTGCTTACAGTGCGCAACAGGGAAACTTCACCCTGTCCATCCCTGCCAAAGTTTGTGAAATTCTTGACTGTGATACCACGGTGGAGCAGTTGGCCCAATATATCGCCAACACCCTGGCGGCAAGAGAACCGGGGAAAGCGATTACCGTAAGAGCCTACGAAGGTATTGGCAAAGGCGCGATTGCTTCAGCTCAAACCAGCTAATCCAGCCCCATAGCATCGACACCATTATAAATTGAAGTACCAAGGCGCCCGACTTTGAACCTGATTGTTTTACAAAAGCACGACTTTATTAGTCCCAATCGCGTCCGCCTTAGTGGACGCCAGCTGGAGCATATCACCAAGGTTCACAGAGCAGCACCGGGACAACAACTTCGTGTCGGAATGCTCGACGGGCAAATAGGTAGTGGCGAGATTGTTAAACTCGACGAGAAGTGCGTTGAGCTTGAAGTGGCATTCGCAATTGATCCGCCCCAGCCATTACCTCTCACACTTATTTTGGCCCTGCCTCGCCCCAAAATGCTCAAGCGGGTTATCCAGCACCTGACTGCGCTCGGGGTCAAAAAACTGGTTTTAATTAATAGTTACCGGGTCGAAAAGTCTTACTGGCAAACTCCCTGGTTGCAGGAAGACAAACTCTTTGAGCAATGCTTACTCGGACTAGAGCAGGCTGTCGATACGCAAATGCCGGAAATTCTGTTGCGCAAACGCTTCAAACCGTTTGTCGAAGACGAACTCCCTTCCCTCTCCAGTGACTCTCGTAAACTGGTGGCTCATCCAGTAGGGGGAACGGCTTGCCCTGTGGACATAAAGCAACCGATCACTTTAGCCATTGGCCCTGAAGGCGGCTTTATCAGCTATGAAGTCGAGAAGCTCCAGGAAGCAGGCTTTCAATCCGTTCACCTGGGTCCACGTATTTTGCGGGTAGAAACTGCACTGCCAGTACTGATTAGCCGGTTATTTCCCGCGTTTTAAATTATCGGACTTTACGAGGCTCTGCTGCATATCCACAGGAGCCTCTGAGTACTTACCCGACGTATTGCTTTTTAAGCTTTTACGAAAGCTTAACTACCCATACTTCAATTGTTCAAATAACCCCCAGTAAAGTTACCTATCTCTTGCGATGAGACAGTTGCACAATTCAGCAATCAATATTTCATCAATTTGTCACAATTAAGTCATATTTTGCGCCCTCGTTTTACCACCTTACGGTCGAATTACTATGAGCGTATTCTTAAGCCGGCTAAAGCAAACCCTTACCTTACTTCTTATTGGGGGGGCACTGGCTGCTGCAACTTCTACAGCCCAAACCCGTTTCCCTCCCGATACAACGGGCCTGCTTTTTACTCTACACGGCTCCAATACTGTCGGTGCAAAGCTGGCACCCAACCTGGTGAGTGATTACCTGGAATCCCGAGGTGGCAGTAATCTGGAGATTATCCCTTTAGAGAAAGAAAATGAGGTTCGAGTACAGGGGGATCTCGGTGGCAATAAAATTTATGTCGATATTGCGGCACACGGTTCGAGCACCGGATTTAAAGGCCTTGAACGTTCCCAGGCCAATATCGCCATGGCTTCGCGACCAATAAAAGATACTGAACACGCAGCCCTGAGTCGCTTTGGAGATATGCGCGGTCAAGGTGCAGAACATGTCATTGCCATCGATGGACTCGCCATTATTGTTCACCCTCAAAACCCCATTACTCAATTAACCCTGCAACAAATAGCAGCAATATTTTCCGGGAAAATTACCGACTGGTCTGAAGTGGGCGGGCGGAAAGGTCGTATCAAAGTTCTGGCGAGAGATAATCAGTCCGGTACCTGGGATACGTTTAAAAGCTTGGTGCTCGGGAAAAAGCACTCCCTTATTACTAATGCAAAACGCTTCGAATCGAATGATCAATTATCAGACCGTGTTTCGGCGAATCCCAACAGTATTGGGTTTGTCGGCTTGGCGTCTATTCGACGAGCCAAGGCCGTATCGGTATCTGACCAGAACACCCAACCGCAAGCTCCAGAGCATCTGACAATTGCAACCGAGGACTACCCCCTCTCCCGCCGTCTATTTCTCTATACCGCTGCTTACGGTTTAAAACCCGTCGCCGAAGAGTTCCTGCACTTTGTGCAGAGCGAGCAGGGGCAGGAGCTGGTAAAGGCCACTGGATTTGTCGCGCAGACGCCAATCGGTGTAAAACCTGAAGCCAACCGAGATGGGCCCAGCGAATACCTGAAATTAACGGAAAATGCAGAGCGCCTGAGCATTAACTTCCGTTTCTCTGAAGGCAGCGCCTCTTTAGATAACAAGGCAAAACAGGATATACAGCGACTTGTCCGCTTTATGCAAAAGCCTGAGAACAGCCACAAGCGACTGCTATTGATCGGGTTTGGCGATGAGAAAGTCAGTGAGGGGCGTTCAATCGTTTTATCAAAACTACGCGCAGTTACCGTTCGCTCCGCTCTAAGGGATCACCAGATTAATACAGCACCGGTTCAGGGCTTTGGTGCCTATCTGCCGGTAGCCTCCAACAGCTCCAGCTCAAAGATAAAAAATCGCCGGGTAGAAATCTGGGTTATTTAACCCTAGCCCTAAACCCCTCTCCCCCGTGAGGCGACAAGGACGTCCCTCAGCATCCTTTTTTCTCTTCCCCCTCCCCTTCCCCAGTTTTTCCCTAAACAACAAGCCCAGCTTTCTCCAAAACATAAATAACGCGCATAAAAAAGCCGCGTAAATACGCGGCTATCAATTAGTGGCTATGCCACCAGGTCTCACAGAGAGGAACGCAAAGAGCGCTCCGGGGGAAACTTCCCAACAACAAGCGCGTTACCGCTTATTTACAATGCGGCCGCCCTCAGGCGGCCACCGGGGGCAATTAAGCTACAGCGTCTTCCGCTACTGCTTGTTTTTGCAGAGCCAGTTTGGGATCTACAAACTCGTAACCCAATACGTCGGCTACGGCTTGGTAGGTCACCATGCCAGCGTGAACATTCAGGCCTTCCAGCAGGTTGGAATCGTCCAACAGTGCCTGCTTGGCGCCTTTGTTTGCCAGGGCTACCGCGAAAGGCAGGGTGGCATTGTTCAGGGCCATAGTGGAGGTGCGAGCTACACCGCCGGGCATGTTGGCAACACAGTAGTGAACCACACCATCAACTACGTAAGTAGGCTCTTGGTGAGTAGTCGCCTTGGAAGTCTCGAAACAACCGCCCTGGTCAATAGCAACGTCAGCTACAACTGCGCCTTTCTTCATGCGGCTGATAATGTCGCGGGTCAGCAGTTTGGGGGCTGCCGCGCCAGGAATCAGAACCGCACCAACAACCAGGTCAGCTTCCAGTGCGTGCTTTTCAATAGCATCGTTAGTGGAGTACTCAGTGCGAACCGCGCCACCGAAAATATCGTCCAGCTGACGCAGACGCGGCAGGGAGCGGTCGAGGATAGTAACGTCAGCACCCATACCCAGGGCCATCTTCGCTGCGTTAGTACCAACAACACCGCCACCGATAATCAGGACTTTAGCGGGAGCTACACCGGGAACACCGCCGAGCAGTACGCCGAGACCACCCTGGGCTTTTTCCAGGTGGTGGGCACCACACTGTACAGACATACGACCGGCAACTTCAGACATAGGCGCCAGCAGGGGCAGGCCACCGAAGCGGTCGGTTACAGTTTCATAAGCGATGCAGGTAGCGCCAGATTTCACCAGCAGCTCAGTTTGTTTGGGGTCTGGAGCCAGGTGCAGATAGGTGTACAGAACCTGCCCAGGGCGCAGCATTTCGCACTCGTGGGGCTGGGGCTCTTTTACCTTGACGATCATATCGGCAGTGGCAAAAATCTCTTCCGGAGTATCGATAATCTTGGCGCCGGCTTGAACGTACATCTCGTCGGGGAAACCAATAGCGGCACCACCATCCTTCTGTACAATCACTTCGTGGCCGTGGCCAACCAGTTCGCGAACACTCGACGGCGTCAGGCCAATACGATACTCGTGGTTCTTAATCTCTTTAGGGACGCCAATCAACATTTTCCTTCTCCTCGCTCTGTGCGCTCGGTACTGCCTTAATCAAATAGGAGTACCTAATTTCTATGTTTTCCCCAGTATAAGAACAGATAAGAAGTGGATATTTAGTAGATTTTTGATAAAACTAGTGGAATCCACTATACAACCTGTCGCCAAGTCTACTTTTTGACCATGTCGACCAATTCGGAGTCAGCAGTTATGCGCAAACGTGCGGGAGAGCTAAGCACTATCGACCGGAACATATTGCGTGTTCTACAAAAGAATGGACGAACCAGCTATGCAGAGCTGGCCCGGCAGGTAGGTCTGACCGCGACCCCCTGCGTCGAACGGGTCAAACGCCTGGAAAGTGACAACGTCATTCAGGGCTACACCGCCCTGATCAACCCGGAGTATCTCGATGCCGCCCTGGTAGTTTTTGTGCAGATCAGACTGAATCGATCCGCACAGGACGCCTTTGAGGAATTTCGCAACGCCGTGGCCGCCCTGCCGGAAGTGCAGGAGTGTTATTTGGTATCGGGGAATTTCGATTACTTAATCAAAGCCCGAGTGGCGGATATGAGTGCCTACCGGAAGTTCTACGGCGAAACGCTTTTAACGCTGCCGGAGGTACAGGAGTGCACCAGCTATGTGGTGATGGAAGAAGTCAAAGAGACACTGGAAGTACCGGTTCACTACAACCGATAGCGGGATAGATCGATGAGTGGCCACAGCCACTCATCTGCACAAACCGGCAATCAGTATTGAATGCCCAGTTTCCGGTAAATAAAACCAATCACCCAGGCGGGGCCGATCAACAGGAATTGTAAGTCCTTAAAGAAAGAGGGTTTCTTGCCTTCGATATGGTGGCCAATAAATTGGAACACCCACATAATCACGAATAGGGCCAGTGCCGTCTGCCAGATAGGCACCCCCAGCCGCTCCAATACCGACCAAGCCCACAAACACAGAACAGTTAATCCCGTCATTCCCAGGGCAATGGGAAACGACATCGCGAAATAAAACAGAAGAATCGGGATTGTCACCACGACAGCCCAGTTCAGCCAGGGAATTGTCGCCATAAATTCCGGCTGCGGAACTGCCCACAAAAGTCCGGCCACAGTTGCATAAATTACGGGAACAGCAATCCAATGAATGGATTTGTTGATCGGATTCTGATGACTCTCACCATACTCGGAAAACCACTGCTGGGCACTGCGCATGACAATCTCCTCATTCTTATATTGTTATTGTCAGAGCAATAATAATCCCCAACCCATGGATATCAATCAATGGCCGAAAATACCACGAGGCCTACAAAACGTGGCTTTTAGCGCCTAACGTAGGCATCCAACTGGGATAGATAGAGATCCGCCATCGATTTATCGAAACAACAGAATACAACCTGCTGCGGCGCCCCCTCCTTCTCCTGAAATTGCTGCACCTGCTCTACAGCCACCTCTACGGCCAGCTCCGGGGGGTAGTCGTAAACGCCACAACTGATCGCCGGAAAAGCGATCGAGCGCATATTTTCGCGCCGAGCCAATGCCAAGCAGTGCCGATAACAGCTGGAGAGCAACTCGGGCTCACCCAAACTGCCGCCGCGCCAAACTGGCCCAACCGTGTGGTAGATACGTTTTACGGGAATGGAATAAGCGCCAGTGGCGCGCACTTCACCAACAGGACAGCCGCCCAGACTGCGACAGGCCTCCAGTAGATTGGGCCCCGCTGCGCGGTGTATGGCCCCATCGACACCACCGCCTCCCAAGAGACGGCTGTTGGCAGCATTGACGATTACATCGACGTGCAATCGAGTGATATCACCGAGATGAACTTTGATCACTCAGCATCTCCAACCGCTATTTGAATAATTGCTGCGGATGGAAATCCATTTCACTTCACAACAGTCGCACCTTTGCCAGAGATGCGTCCCTAGCGCGACTGGTCTGTCTCGGCCCGAGCAAGTCGCTCGGGCTCAAGTCCTGCCCTGCCCCCTCAACCAAGCAACTTGCGGTGCTGTGAGGCAACGGCTTCCGGGCACTTCGTCAGCGCGCTCACTAACACGATAGCAGCTGAAGAGAAAACAAAACCCGGCAACAGCTCATAAACATCAAAAATGCCACCGGAGAGTTGCTCCCACACCACAACGGTGAGACCGCCAACGATAACACCGGCAATGGCGCCACTACCGGTCATACGGGACCAATAGAGGCTGATCAACAACGCCGGGCCAAAGGCGGCACCCAGACCAGCCCAGGCGTAACTCACCACATCCAGAACCTTGGAATCCGGGTCCATCGCAATCCACACAGCGACCAGTGATAAAGCAACCACCGCCCAGCGCCCCACTTTCACCATGGCTTCCGGGGTGGTCTCACGCCCAAACCAAACGTGGTAAATATCCTCTGCCAGTGCAGCCGAGGACACCAACAGCTGGGAATCTGCCGTACTCATAATGGCAGATAGAATCGCCGCCAAAAGAACACCGGCAACTAGCGGGTGGAACAGCACCTGCACCATTTCCATAAACACAGTTTCGCCATCAGGCAGGCTCTGTTGGATTTCCAGGTGCGCAAACAAACCTACCGCCATTGCCCCCAAGAAGCCGGCCAGGGACCAAACCGCCGCAACTGTCGCCGCAACCGGAATATCGTTAGGGCTGCGCACCGCCATAAATCGCGCCAAGATATGCGGCTGACCGAAATATCCCAGTCCCCACGCAAGGGAACTGAGTATCGCCACCAGGCTTAAGGTTTGTCCGGTGTTATCGGTCATCCAGTGGGTCAGCTGTGGCATCTCCGTTTGCAGGCGAGTCCAGCTGGCAGAAAAACCACCCTGGTCAGAAATAACAACGAGAGGCACCGCAATCAGCGCCGCACTCATCAGCAGTCCCTGGAACACATCGGTCCAGGACACCGCCAAAAACCCGCCAAACAGCGTGTAAGAAATAACGGCAACCGCACCGATAATCACCGCCCAGCGGTAATCCCAGCCAAATACCGTTTCAAATAATTTGCCGCCGGCAATCAGGCCCGAAGCCACATAGAAAAGGAAAAATAACAGAATGAATATCGCGCAGACTGTGCGCAGATAGGGGTGCCCCATCTTAAACCGACGATCCAGATAGGCTGGCACCGTCAGGGAGTCGTCCAGCTCATAGGTGTAGATGCGCAGACGCCGGCCCATTGTCACCCAGCTCAGAACGATGCCGGAGAAAAGACCAATTGCGATCCAACCGGCAGAGAGACCCGCTGCATAGGCCGCGCCAGGCAAACCCAGAAGCAGCCAGCCACTCATATCCGAGGCTCCGGCAGACAGGGCCGCCACTGCCGGCGGCAGGGAACGGCCGCCGAGGAAATAATCACTGGCATTTTTTGTACGCATGTAAGCGTAAATACCGATAACAACAATCAACGCCAAATAGGCGACAAAAGTAAGGGCGATCAGCCACTCGGCGGCCATAAGGGATTCCTTCTGATCAAAGTGGGGTGGTACTTGGCGCGGGAATAGTCTGCGTTTTCCTGCTCAATTTTTCAGCGCATTGAGCTATGGAAAGAGCACCACCTAAAAATTGTTATGTTTATTGCGCGTAAATCTACCCATAAGGTGGCGCCGACTCAATCAGCAAACTACATATATGTTGGATACAACTACAGAAAAAAAGACAACACTATGGGCATTTGTCTGGACGAGCTCCGACTCCAGGTTATCCGTCCAACCCTCAAGCACTTGAGAGCCTGGAGCCAGGGCATGGAGAACCTCCTTCTGGGAACCGCCGCCCAGGAGTCGCAATTGGGCTTCCACCTCAAACAGGGACGGCGCCACGGGCTGGGTATTTACCAAATCCAGCCCCACACCCACCGGGAAATCTGGGATCAATACCTGATCGATCACCCAAGCCTCGCCTCAAAAGTGCGGGGGCTGGCGAGCCAGCGGGATTTTCTCGATCACCCCCACAGCGAACTGACCACCAACCTGCGTTATGCCACAGCCATCGCCTGGCTGATTTACCGGTCGGCCGAAGTGCACAAGATCCAGGACGAGGAAACCTCAGACGTGGCCAATATGGCGCGCCTCTGGCATCAGCACTTTCACCATGGACCCAGTGCCAGTCCCCGGGACTTTGAATGCAGCTACGCACAGCTGGTCAGCGGTGCCGATCCTACAGATTCAGCGCCTCGATATACTGGGGCTCCACTTCCTGAGCATCCTCAGGCTCCCAAGAATTCACCTGGCGCTGGATTGAATGGTCAGGACGCTCGACAGCCGACGGCGTAGAGCGATCCAGTTCCAGACTCTCAAAATCGTAGAGGTCCCTGTCCGCCAATTGTGACGGGGACACCCGGGTAATCGCGGCGAAAATATTCTCGCTGCGGCCTGGGAATTTCTTATCCCACTCCCGCACCATCTGCTTGATCGCCTGGCGCTGAAGGTTCTCCTGGCTGCCGCACAGGTTGCAGGGAATAATCGGAAACTGCTTGTACTCGGCGTACTGGGCGATGTCCTCTTCACGGCAATAGGCGAGCGGACGAATCACGATATTGCGGCCATCGTCGGCGCGCAGTTTGGGGGGCATCGCCTTGAGGCGACCACCGTAAAACATATTCAGGAACAGGGTCTCGACGATATCGTCTTTGTGATGGCCCAGTGCCACCTTGGTGGCACCAATTTCTTCAGCAAAGCCATACAAGGTGCCACGGCGCAGACGGGAGCAGAGCCCGCAAGTGGTCTTGCCCTCGGGCACCACTTCCTTCACGACCGAGTAGGTATCCTTCTCGACAATATGGTGGGGAACACCCAGGGACTGCAGGTATTCCGGCAGGATATGCTCAGGGAAGCCCGGCTGTTTCTGGTCCATATTGACCGCCACCAGTTCAAAGTTAACCGGCGCTGTCCTCTGCAAATTCAGCAGAACGTCCAGCATGGCGTAGGAATCCTTACCGCCGGACAAACAGACCATAATCTTGTCGCCCTCTTCAATCATGTTGAAGTCGGCGATGGCGCGGCCCACATGGCGGCGCAGGCGCTTTTGCAGCTTATTAAACTCGAGCCGCTCGCGGCGGTTTTCCAATTCGGGCATGGTGTCTCTCTAACTCATTCGCGACCAGTGACCGGGCCCAGAGTACCGGCACAAAACCTTAAACTTTGGGACCAGAGCCAGGCTTTCCTGTTCCTGGGGGCGCGATTGTACGCATTTCGATCACGGAGTACACGACTCACCAGCCGCCTTCTCCCCCAACAGGGACTTCACGCAGGGCCAGACATGATCCAGCAGGGCCGGCTGCGCCTTGGCGGTGGGGTGGATACCGTCGGATTGCATAGCGCCCTGCTCCAGGGCCACGGTTTCCAACAAGAAAGGCACCAGGGCGACCTCTTCGGCCTTGGCCACTTTGGGGAATACAGCGGCAAAAGCCTCGGTATAAGCGCGGCCGTAGTTGGGCGGGATACGCATCCCCAACAGCAGGACTTCGGCCCCGGAATCCTTAGCCAGCTTGACCATCTGCTGCAAATTGCGCTGCAAACTCTGGGGTGGGTAGCCGCGCAAACCGTCGTTACCGCCCAACTCGACAATCAGCCACTGGGGATTGTGCTCTTCCATCAGGCGCGGCAGCCGGGTCAGGCCGCCTGCGGAGGTCTCCCCACTGATGCTGGCATTGACCACCTTGACCGGGCGCCCCTTCTCCTGCAAGCGCTCTTGCAACAGGTTGACCCAGCCCAACTCCTCATCGATACCGTAGGCTGCACTTATGCTATCCCCTAATACGAGCAGAGTGCCGGGCTTGTTGGCACTCAGTGCCAGATTGGGGACCGACAGCATCAGCACCAAGCCGAACCGAGTCAGTAACTGCCGAAAAAAGGCTGTTGTCATGTCATACTCTCCAAAAATCTCGCGTATCCGCAAAGGGAATACAGTATGTCCGCCATTCTCACGGCAGAAAACCTCTATCACAGGGTCTCCACCAGCGAAGGGCCACTGACCCTATTAAACAATATCTCCCTGAAAGTCGCCCGTGGCGAGAGCCTCGCTGTGACAGGGGCCTCAGGTTCCGGCAAGTCCACCCTGCTCGGCCTGCTGGCAGGATTGGACAAACCTACCGAGGGCAAGATCTGGCTGGCGGGGGACGAGATCACCGCCATGGACGAAGAGCAGCGCGCAGCAGTGCGCGCCCGCTGCGTGGGCTTTGTATTCCAGACTTTCCAGCTGCTACCCGGCCTTACCGCCCTGGAAAATGTGATGCTGCCGAGCGAATTGCGCGGTGAGCGGGGCGCCGCCAAGCGGGCGGAAGAGTTTCTCGCCCGGGTGGGCCTGGAACAGCGACTGCGCCACTACCCGCGCCAGTTATCCGGCGGTGAGCAACAGCGGGTGGCCATTGCCCGGGCCTTTGCCAGCTTTAGCAGCAAAGATGCCATCCTCTTTGCCGACGAACCCACCGGCAGCCTCGACGCCGGCAACGGCGCCAAAATTATCGACCTGCTGTTTAAACTCAACGAAGAGTCTGACACCACCCTGGTGCTGGTGACTCACGAACAGCGACTGGCAGAGCGCTGTGCCTCCCACCTGCATATGTCGGCCGGTGCCGTAGATTCCTACGCTCCCCTTATCGACGGGGACAACCTGTCGGAGGTGTCCGCCTGATGCTGCCACTCAGACTGCTGTTCAGGGACTGGCGCGGTGGCGAGTTAGCGCTAATTGCCTCAGCCCTGGTTTTAGCTGTTACCTGTGTCACTGCGATCGCCCATTTTACCGACCGCCTTACCCGCGCCATGGAGCAGCAATCCCTCACTTTCCTGGCCGCAGAGCGGGTGCTGCGCAGCAGCAAACCCGTGGATAGCGCATGGCTGGAAGAGGCCGACAAAAAGGGATTGGAACAGGGCCAGATAGTCCAGTTTTCCTCCATGATCTCCGCCAACGACCAGTTCCAATTTGTCTCGGTCAAAGCCGTCGACAAAGGCTATCCATTGGTGGGGCAACTGGAAATCAGCAAGGCCCAGGGCGGCCCTAGTGAAGTGGCACCACAAGGACCTCCCCCTGGAGAAGCCTGGGTGGAGTCCCGCCTTCTACCTTTGATGGGAATCCAGCTCGGCGATCCTATCGCCCTCGGCGACACCCAATTAAAAGTGACAGCCATACTGGAGCGGGAACCCGACCGGGGCACCAGCCTGTTTGATATGGGCGCGCGAGTATTAGCCAATACCGCCGACCTGCCCGCCGCAGGTGTGATCCAGCCCGGCAGCCGAGTGCGCTACCGCTACCTGTTTGCCGGTGATGACCAAGTCCTGAAGGATTACTTTGACTGGCTCAAACCTCAACTGACTGAACATCAGCGGATACTGGACCTGCGCGAAGGCCAGCCCCGTGTTGCCTCAGCCCTGGATAGAGCCGAGTCCTTCCTGTTTCTCGCCGCCAGCCTGGCTGTACTGCTCGCCAGTGTCGCCGTCGGCCTGGCAGCAAGGCGCTACGGACTGCGCCATGGCGCCTACGTAGCCGTAATGAAAAGTCTCGGCGCCGGGCGCAATAAAATCCTCGGTATCTACCTGGGGCAGCTGGCCGCCCTCACCCTGATTGCCACTGCTATCGGGCTGGCACTGGGCACCTTTATCCAGAGCCAGGCGGTCAACCTGATGGAAGGGTTCTTCCCGGTTCAACCCCCGGCCACCAGCTGGAGCCCACTGCTGATTGGACTCGCTACCGGCCTCGCCTGCGCCCTGGGCTTTGCCCTGCCACCGCTGTTCCGTTTGGCGCGTACAGACCCGATGCAAACCTTGCGACATGACTGGAGTAATCCGGACAGACGCGAATGGCTCGGGCTGATTCTCGGCCCCAGCGCCATGCTGCTCCTGATCTGGTGGCTTTCCGGCAGCCTGCTTATGACACTCGCCCTGTTTGTCGGCATGCTCCTGTTGGTAGCGGGCAGCGCCCTGGTTAACCGACTCCTGGTGCGCGGCAAATTGGCTTCCCTGGGGGGCGCCTGGCGCATTGCCCTGGGTAGCCTGCAACGCCGAGCCGCGTTCAACACTTTATTGATTGCCGCTTTTGGCACCGGATTATTGGCAATGCTGGCCATGGTCTTTGCCCGCACCGCCCTGGTGGACGAATGGCGGATGCAATTACCGGAAAAAGCCCCCAACCACTTTCTCCTGAATATCGCCCCCCACGATGTTCCAACCATGGAAAACATGCTGGCAGAGGGCGAGGTAAGCAGCACCGAGTTTTACCCCATGGTGCGTGGCCGTTTAGTGGCGATTAACGGCGTCTCGATTAAAGAGAAAAAAGATCGCCCCGGTGGCGTTCGCCGGGAGTTAAACCTGAGCTACACCGACACCCTGGCGCCGGATAACCGCATCTTGGAAGGCGAGTGGTGGGACAAGGCCAGCGAAGGTGTTTCCGTAGAAGTGGAGCTGGCAGCCCAGCTGGAACTGTCACTGGGAGATCAGTTGCGCTTTTCCATCGGCGGACTGGAAGTAGAAGCCCCGGTAGCCAGCTTCCGCTCGTTGGACTGGAACAGCATGCGCCCCAACTTCTATATGATATTTGCGCCAGGCACTATCGATGATTTCCCGGCTACCTATATCACCAGTTTTTACCTCCCACCGGAGGACAAGTTGCTGGTCAACGATCTGGTTCGCGCCTTCCCCAGCGTCAGCGTGATAGAGCTGGATAAGATCATCCAGCGTATCCGCGACACCATTAACCAGGTGTCCTTTGCTATCGAATCAGTTATGGCCCTGATGCTGGTTGCCGGGGTCCTGGTATTAATCGCCGGGGTGCGCGCCAGTATCGCCGAGCGATTGCAGGAAGCGGCAATTATCCGCACACTGGGAGGCCGCAGGCGCTTGTTACTGAGAAGCCTGATACTGGAATTTGGCCTGCTGGGTTTTGCCGCCGGTTTGCTCGCGGCTATCGGTGCTGAAGCCACCTTGGCTGTGCTGTCTTATTGGGTCTTTGAACTGCCGGTGATATTGCACCCAGTCCTTTGGCTAACCGGACCACTCACCGGTGCAGTACTGGTTGGCACCGCCGGTACCCTGGCCTGTTACAGCTCGATCAGCCAGCCCCCGCTCAGAGTACTGCGCGAACTGGCCTAACTGATGAATGTCGGCTCTTGAGAATAAAGATGTAGTTTTTATGGACCTGGATTTCGATCGCAAACATATTTGGCATCCCTACTCCTCCCTGATCGACCCGCCCCCGGTGTACCCGGTAGCGCGGGCCGAGGGGGTAAGACTTTACCTGGAAGACGGGCGCGGCCTGATCGACGGTATGTCCTCCTGGTGGAGCGCCCTGCACGGCTACAATGTGCCCGAGCTAAACCAGGCCATGCGCGATCAGATGGACAAAATGTCCCATGTCATGTTCGGGGGATTGACTCACGAACCGGCGATCGAGCTGTGCAAGAAATTAGTGGAAATCACTCCAGCTGGCCTCAACCGGGTATTTCTTGCTGACTCCGGTTCAGTGTCTGTGGAAGTGGCTATCAAGATGGCCGTCCAATACTGGCACTCCCATGGCAAGCCCGAAAAGAACCGCCTGCTGGCCCTGCGCAACGGTTACCACGGTGATACTTTCGGGGCCATGGCCACCTGTGATCCAGTCACCGGAATGCATCATTTGTTTGCTGAGCATCTGAACCAGCACCAGTTTGCACCCGCTCCGCAAACACCATTTGGCAGTACCTGTAGTGACAGTGATATTGCCGAACTGCGTCAGCAAGTGGAAGAAAACCGCGATCAACTGGCCGCGATTATTTTAGAGCCCATCGTCCAGGGCGCTGGCGGCATGCGTTTTTATTCTGCCGATTATTTGCGCCGGGTGCGCGAACTCTGCAACGAGCACGACGTACTGCTGATCGCCGATGAAATCGCCACCGGCTTTGGCCGCAGCGGCAAAATGTTCGCCTGTGAGCACGCCGATATCACCCCCGATATCCTCACCCTGGGCAAAGCCCTCACCGGCGGCACCATGACCCTCGCCGCCGCCCTCTGTACCGATAAAGTGGCCGAAGGTATTTGCCAAGGGGAAGCCGGTGTATTTATGCACGGCCCCACTTTTATGGGGAATCCCCTGGCTTGTTCCGTCGCTAACGCCAGCATCCAATTGTTACTCAACAGCCCTTGGCAGGAGCGAGTAACTGCGATCGAACAGCAGCTGACCGAACAGCTGGCCCCGTTAAAATCCGCACCGGGTGTCGCCGATGTTCGAACCCTAGGCGCAATTGGCGTGGTGGAAATGCGCGAGCCGGTAAATACGGCAAAGGTGCAGGAAGCCCTAATCGAACGCGGAGTTTGGCTGCGCCCCTTCGGCAAACTGGTCTACGCCATGCCGCCCTATGTGATCTCTAAACAAGACCTTAGCCAATTAACCTCGGCAATGGTTGATGCACTGGGAGAGATTTCCTAGCCTCCGTACCAATTAGTTTGTGAAGCCGGTCTCAATAATCCCGAACTAACCGACTCATCCTATAAATAACCCTCTCTTTGCTACCGCGAAGAGAGGGTTAACAGATCAAATTCCATAACACGGGGGCGCCTCTTCCCGGCTAAAAACCTCCGTTGCCCCTCCCCTGTGCATCCTTTCCAGATTCAATTTTCTTATTCCTTACAAATTTCGATCAGCTTGATAGCAATTTTTACGCGAAGTGTTTTGAGCACCTAAAAATTCCTGTATCATGAATGTTAATGATAGTTATCCTCATTTACGATAGCGATCAAAGTGGTCAAAATGATCACTGATAAATGTTAGGCATTCACCTCGCCCGATCAATGCCTTACCAACCCTTAAAGTTTGGGCGTTAGAGAGGAAAGATGAGAACTTTAATTGCATTACTTTTTGCTGTTACTTTTGCTACCACTGCTCAAGCTAGCCCTGCATCAGGCGAAAAGCCCATCCAGCACTTTAAAGTAGCGAAAGTTACTTCTTTGAAGGATGCGAGAAAGATTTTTGTTGAAACAACAGAAGAAATTAAGGGCAAGAAAAAGCTTAACCCTGCTGAACTTCACGAGATTCATGTCATCACCTACAGACTCGAAAAAAGTGTTGAGTATTTCGCTGAGAACCTGAAGGGTGAAAGACAAAAGCTGGCAAAAGACATCGCCGTTGTTGTGGAAAACATCCACATTAACTCCGAAAACAACCGCCCAGAAAAAACCCGCAAGGATCTAAATCACTACTTTAAATTAGCAGACAAATTTGCTGCTGGATTTAAGCATAAACATCACTAATACAGATCACTTCCGAGCTTAACCTGTGGCACTATCCGCAGCGAAAGGCTCGACTGAAAGCGCTAACTATCAGCAGTTAGCGCTTTCATAGCAACATCACCCGCTTATGGCGACACACCACAATCCCGATCAGATTTTCAACGATTTCCACTGCCCATATTTCCTTCCCTTTTGATCCGCCTATAAATCTCCTCGCGGTGTACGGGCAGGGATTTTGGAGCAAGTATTCCCACCTTTACCTGATTGCCCTTAACTTCCAATACAGTGATTGAGACATTTGCTCCAATCCGTAAGTTTTCACCTGTGCGGCGCTTTAAGATCAACATATTTGTTTCCTACTGATACTCAAACCATGGATAGACCTTCCACAAAGGGAAAGTTTGGATAGAAATGTTTTGAGTAACTGCGAGGTGGTGCGCGAGAACGGTAGGCATAGAAAAAGAAAAGGCAGACGCAACGCACCCAGGGCTTGGAGAAACTCTCCAAGCTGCTGATCGTGCTCCACTTTATTGAAGACGAGCGGGTTTCTAGCGTACTATGCATATAGCCATCTTGATACTTTACCTATCAATTTGGTTAGCTGGCCCCAGGTGTTCCAGCACCTTGGGTCAGCGCCTTTTACTTATTCTTACTTCACGCTACCGTTCTCCTTTGAGGGGATGGTTTTTAGAGAATTCTTGGGTTCTTGATTCTCTCGGTACTCTTGAACCGAGCTGCTTTGATTGTTCCCTTTAGATGGCTTCTTAGTTAAGGCCAAACTACCAATAAATATCTATCGATTTTACGTGGCTTTGACACTAAAACAATCCTAATAAAATCTAATAAGATTATTTTTGTGCCTATATTTTTCATAAATTGAGATATGTTGACGGGCAATATCATTGCAGCGACTTTTGAAGCCACTGATTAAAAGCTGAAAAGAGTCCTCAATAAAGGAAGTCACATCCAATATATAAAGAGTGAGCGAAGACAGCTTTCGGTTAGTTCTGGACGAGACCTAAAATCCAAATACTCTGTATCAAACGTCCGCTTAGTTTTGGTTTTGTCGCAGTAGCTTTAAGCGTTTATCGAATAAAGAAAAGTAACTCTTACAGAAGTTTACTGTGTCCCCACCTACTTCGACACCTTCCCCCGAAATATCACCAGCCCACAAACGTTAGCAAGTGATAACTTAGGAGTTTATGATTATCTTGCCCTTATGTTAAGGAACAAGAACATACGCATAAAGATTTCTTTTAGATCAATAGGTTACAGGCCAGACTTGAAATCTGGATAGCAGTCAAAGCGATCATTTTCATAGTTTGCACGAACGTATAAGATTGCATTAAGCATTTAAATTAAAATGAAATTTTTTGCTGCGGCGTAGAAATTGATTATAAGATAACAATCATAATAATAGTGGTCATGACTGATTACTATATAAGTGTTAAGTACTAAAAGGAAATTGGTATGTACCAATATTATAAGGATTATTTTGAAGGGACTGAAGATAAAGACGCACACTTCTTTGAAATAGCTGCATCCCCTTATGAATCTATGTTTTACTCTGAATCAAAGGTGTTCGGCACTGGTTCTCACAAAATACATATAGTCGATCAATTTTGTGGAAAGAGGCCAGCTCTTTTTAACCACGACTTTTGCACAAGTGATAATGAATTAAAACTAAAGTTTTGGTGCTCTATTACTCTAGACTCCAATGTGGTAAGTCTACTTCATCAGTATGTCACCAACAGGGAGTCTATGAAAGATGGGCAGCGTGTAGCGACACATTCATTTCTGGCTCATCTGTCTGAGGTCAATTGCGATTATAGTCCAATCTTCTATGTAATGGAGTCATTCTTTAAATCGGATGAATCTGAATTTTATGAGAATGTGCCAAAAGCTTTGGCATCAATATTAAAACTTCATTCAATGTGTGAAAGCACCTTTGTCAGCAAAGGATTGATATCAGTTAAAGATAAAGAAACCAAACATTACTTTGACCTGTATGAAGCAAGTGATTATGAAGGTTGTGGCTTAAATTGGGCTAAAAAGATTGTCAAGAATATAAAAGACACTGATATCGAGTACAAAATAAAATTAATATATTCCTGCCTTTTAAAAATGGTCTTAATTAAGTTTGAAGATAATAAGGGTGTTTACAAGAAAAGCGAAGCTTTTGAAAATTTTATGATCAACGACCTTGGTGTCAGGTTAGCTAGAGAATCGAGTTTGGCTATATATTACTTCTGCAATTTGGCAGGAAAATTTATAAACACTCAGACCAACATGGCTGCTGAAGATGCTAAGCATGACTTAAAAGCTACTGCTTGGGATCTTTATCTTCTCAAGCTACCGGAACAGCTACTAACACCAAATCATTTGCCTGAGCTAAATACTGCTTATGTAGCAACTTCTGAGGTAAAGCTCTACGAAATAGGCAAGTTATTTGATATCCAACATTTGGCATGCCGCACAGATGATGATGGAACCGGCATGCCTGTATTAAGTTTCGATATGGTCGATATAGGAGAAAAGGTTGGTGACAAAGCAGTAACTAAGCTTTTAAAGAGGAACGAAGAAATATCGTTTCAAAGAATGTCTAGGGAGCCGATAAAAAATATAAATCCATTCAAGCTAGATAATTTGATTGACGACCTAGAAAGACAGCTCTCATACTTATGTACCTAAAATAATTAACAAACGCATCAAATAGGACGCTCGCAAGCTCGGATCTATTACGCGGGTATTATACGGCATTGAAATCACGTTCACGTGTAACTTATGCGGGCTAAGCAAATTAAATAATCATGAGTTCATGATTATCGATCACTAAAAGGAGTAAATATGTCTGGTTGGCATGTCACGGAGAATGATATAAAAAACTGGACTGCGACAGATAAGCGCAGGTCAGAAGAGTTACTTCCTCGGCTTATATATAAACTTATACTGGCTTCATCAAATCCAACAAAAATTAATTTTCCATTTGGGGACTCTGTATCCACCGGTGGTTGGGATGGCGAGCTTGAAGTTGATCAGGGTAGTCTATTTGTACCATCGGGATTGTCAGCTTGGGAGTTTGGAACCGATAAAAGCGTTAACTCTAAAGCTAATGATGACTATGAAAAAAGAACCAAGGATCCTGACCCATTTGATAAAAAAAACACTACCTATGTTTTTGTAACATCGAGGCATTGGAAAGATAGATCAAAGTGGGAAGCCGAAAAAAACCTTGAAGAAGAATGGGGTAGTGTAAAAGCAATTAATGCAAAATTTTTGTGTGACTGGCTAGAGCAATGCCCGGCGGTACATCGTTGGTTTGCAGAGTTAATCGATAAACGATGCCCTAATTTATGGGATATTGAACAAAGCTGGTCAAAGTTTTCGAATATCACAGAGATTTCACTTACTGATGATTTTTTCCTTCATAGTAGGGATGAGCAAGCCGATCGCTTAAAAGATTCTTTAATGGGTGGCCCTGCCAGTTATGCAGTATGTGCGAAGTCTATTAATGAATCTCAGGGTTTTATCCTTTCAATCATATTAAATGGTGATTCATTAAGCTCAAAATTTCTAACAGTACTCGACCAGTCGGCTTGGGATGATATTGCTTCATCTAAATCTCCGCTCATATTGATGCCTATTAATTTTCAACCAAACGGTGTCGGTGACGCAGTTAGTAATGGACACACTGTTATTCTGCCTGTGGATGAATCAAGCCAGCAGACCCCTCTTATTCGTTTGGAAAAGAGGCCTCGATTGATTCAGCAGGAGGCAATACAAAAGCTCGGTTTTAACGATAGCCAAGCCTCTAAGCTATATTCTGATACTAAAGGCTATTTGGAACCTCTGCTGAGACATGAAATTTTAAGGCCTCGTGAATATATTGCGCCAAAGTGGCCAACAGAAGTTGATGTAGATGTTTTGTTTGCAGCATTTTTTGCTACAGAATGGAATTCAAATAATGATAATGACAAGGATATTTTGTCCGCTTTATCAGGAATGAATTACAATCAGCTTGAAAGTCAACTAGACAAACTTTCCAGTTATTCTGATACGCCTATCCGTAGAGTTGGTAGGATTTGGCAAGTGATATCTAAGATTGACTATTGGCTGAATATAAGAGGTTTAATGTCCGTGTCCCATATCGATAGGCTTGGTGACATTTGCGGCAAAGTACTAGGAGATATTGATCCATCGTATGATATGGATTCAAATGAAAGGTGGATGGCTTCTGTCAAGGGAAATACACCAAAATATTCCGGGTTATTAAAAGGGGGGATAGCCGATACTTTAGCATTACTATCAACTTATAGTGATGATCATGCATCTCAGCTTGGTGGGGTGTCCGTAAAGAATAAGATTGATGTATGGCTGAGCCACCTTTTCAATGAAAATAATACGACAGAATTTTGGTATTCACTTGGAAAGTCCACATCATCTTTGGCGGAAGCTGCGCCAGACGTTTTTCTAGATGCGGTAGATAACTCCTCGTTAGGTGAAAATTCACCATTACTCGGCCTATTTAACGCGGAAGCCGAAGATAGTTTTGCAGGCGGCTGTTATCACTCTGATCTTTTATGGGCCTTAGAAAATATATCCTGGAATAAAAACTACCTAACTAGAGTCTGTCAGGCTTTAGCGAGGCTTTCAGAAATAGACCCTGGTGGCAGATATAGTAATAGGCCATTTTCCTCCTTAGTCAATATTTTTATTGGCTGGATAACATATAGCTCCGCTACGCATGATGAACGGGCCAATCTAATTAAAGAAGTTCTTTTAAAACAGTATTCTGAAGTTACCTGGAGGTTGATGAATGAATTATTAGTTGGTAGTGCTAGATCGTCAAGTGGGTTATCTAGTCCAGATTATCAAGATTGGGCTGAAGGGGTTGATGAATCCACAAAACAAAGCGATTACTTTTCATACATCGGAAGGATCGTTGACATGATAATCGCTGAAGCTGACAAAGATATAGACAGCAGATACATTGATCTCGCGAGTAACTTTGATTCCTATACCATTGCTCAACGCGAAGTTATCATTAACAAATTACTGTCAGTTAATATCGATATGATATCTGACGAGTCTCGCAAAGAATTACTTAAACACTTAAGGGACTTAATCTCTAGGCATAGAGAGTTTTCAGATTCAGATTGGGCATGGCCAGATGAAGTAATAACCAAATTAGAAAAGGTATATCTGCACCTTGATTTTGAAAGCCCAGTACTCAACGCGAAATATCTTTTTGATGATCATTGGCCCGATTTGATTGACCCTACAAAAAGAAAAGAAGTGCCATATAATGAAAGACAGGAATACTTAGATTCACTGCGAGTTGAAAAACTAGAGGATTTATACGATGAGTCTGGGATTGATGGCTTTAAAGAGCTGTTAGAAAGTTGTAAATTTCCTCGCCTAGTAGGTCTCTCATTATATAAATCTAAGATCAAGGATTTTTTTATTGATGAGTTGGTTGTTTGGTTAGGTCAAGATGGTGGCTATCAAGAATGTGCAAATGGATATTTTTCAGCAATGGCGCACTCTGATTTTGCTGGTGCCAAGAAAATTCTTAGCGATCATCACTTGATGAATGAAATCATTAAAAGCCAATTATTAGTAAACTTCCCTGTTTTTCAAGAAACATTCGATATTCTTGAAGAGTGTGATGGCTCTGTAAAAGAGAGTTATTGGCAGAAAGTTGCATATTACTTTGTTCAGGATAAAGATTCGTCCTTGGTCGAGTATATTTCTAGCAATCTGTTAAAGAATGGAAGGCCTCTAGCAGCCATTGATGCCTTTGCCCAATCGCTTCACAGGGGAACCAGTGCGGGAGATATGGATGCCAAGCTTGCTTATCAAATACTTATAAAAGTAGCTACTAACGCTGAAGATATAGATAGGGTTTCAATACAGAGTGTAATTCATGATATCACCCGGACGATAAAGTTTATTCAGGATTCTGGCCAGTGCAGTGATGAAGAAGTGATGCAGGTTGAATGGCTATATGCAAAAGCATTTCGCCATCATGATTTCTCTCCAACTTTTATTCATAAGTCAATTGCAACAAATCCATCGAACTTTATTCAATTCATAAAGTGGATGTGTTTAAGGAAAGATGGCATTGAAGAAGAGGAGACCATGCAGGAAGGACAAGCCAAACAAGTAGCTGGTGCCGCATGGGATATACTCAATTCTTTACACCTTTTGCCAGAAGATGATTTTACCGATGAGTGGGTTTCACTGGCTAGAGAACAGTTAATAGAATGCGGCAGGTTAGAAATTGGGGACTTGTATATAGGGAAATACCTATCCAAGTGTCATTCAGATGAAGAAGATGGTATATGGCCTAAAAAATCTGTTAGAGATGTTATAGAATCTCTAAAGAGTCAGTCTTTTGAAGAAGGTATAATCAATGGAAAACTAAATTCCAGAGGGATTACCACAAGGCATCCATATGCTGGTGGACAACAAGAGAGGACGTTGGCTGATCGATATCAAACGGACTCAGAATCAGTGCAGTTGATTTATCCACGAACAGCTAAAATATTAAGGGAACTTGCAGATCACTATCGTTCAGATGCTAATCGTCATGACCAAACAGTAGATTTGGATTAGCTAAATTTTCGGTAGACACTTAAATCGAGTAGCCGGTAGTTTCTAGCTACTGGCCCCACACCAACCATCTTGCAAGTCCGCAATGGGCAACAAGAGAACCAACACTAGGACACTCACAGATTGAAAGATGAGATCGGAAATAGTATAGGCCTTCCACCTTAACGGCCATTTCTCCTGGCTTGGTGTAGGGCAAGGTGAAATGCTGAAAAATAAGATTTAGATTTGAAAATTACGTGATTTTGGCCAAACCAGAAGGAACAGCATCTAAAGGTTTGGAGGGAATTAGTGGGGCATTGCAGTAAGGAAACGTTGGCAATCGCCTATGCCATTTACCCAGCGTTTGTCGCATCAAGAGAGATCTATGATGCGGCGAGGCTGAGTCATGGGGGTATAGGTTTAACTGTTTAATGTCCAGTATTTTTATTATGATTTCCGTATTGTGTCAATGGCTGTGGCACCTTAAGCTCTACCTTTTATAGGTGTCCGGAAGCGGCTTTCCTACAGGGGACTTTCACCCCATTAGTTCACGCCTATGCTGGGCGTATCAAGCAAGGACACCCGACTTCAAAATCGTCGCTTCGCTATGATTTCAACGCAAGTACTTTAAACAGTATCTATAAGCCTGAGAAAAAATATCATGTCAAACTCACTAGCATACTTTTTAGGATCCCTAGCCGGAATAATGGTTGACCCATTACTCATAATTGCAGCCCTAGTTTTTCACCTTTCAACAAAAGACAAAAAATTTGGTGAGCTATTCGGTATTATGCTTATTTTTGGGGCTGCTGCAGGTGCTATATGGGGGTACTTACTTAGCAATTCGACATATGGATTCTTTGCATTTCTAGCATTTATTACTGAAGTTGCTGCTTTTAAAATTGTAACCGCCATGATTAGAAGCGGTTCAGTCGAAAGCACCGAAGGTGGTCGCGGGCTATTTGGCTCTCTAAAACCTAATTGGGACTTGGCGGGCGGAGTTGAGCTCAGAAAAGAATTCATAGATATGATTGAACATCTGCAATCTCGCAATCTTGTCGGCAGCCCAATTCTTATTGAAACCATTTATTCTTTGATGGGTAACCTACATAAAGAGTATGGAAAAAGTGTGTTCGAACTTCCAGAAATAGGAAGAAAAGAATCGTCGAAACTCCTTATGAAGCAAGCTAGAGAAGTTTTCAATAAAAGCTTTGAGGCTGCAGTAGGCTTTTCCTTTGTGGCAATGGCGCTAAAAGCGTCAACTTTGCCTGGTGAAGATGCTAAATTCGTTCTAGAAAAGTCTATGGAAATTATCAGTTCAGCTGAAAATATTGGGAAAGAGGTTACTGCAGCTAGTGAGGCACAGCAGGTTTAGGCTGATAAAGCGCTGCAGACCGGCGGCCACCTTTGTGCACTTTATGCGCGGTTAATCACGGAGTTAAGTATTATTAGAATAGCAACACTAGGACACCCATAGATTGAAATATGACACAGGAAAAAGTACAGGCCTTCCATCTTGACAGCCATTTCTCCTGATCAAGTATAGGGCAAAGTGAAATACTGAAAAGTTATGCTTTAGGTTTAAAAATTGCATGATTTTGGTCAAGCCGGAAGGAATAGTATCGAAAGGCTGGGGGGAATTAGGAAGGACTTAACGAAAGGAAACGTTGGCAGTCGCCTATACCATGTACACAGCGTTTATTGAGCCGTACAACCTCTGCTGATCCCACCAGTCCTTTAAAGCGGCTTTCAACGTTCCGGTTGAGATAGAGCCAGTGTTTTGCTGAGATGCCCAGCCGCTCATGGATAGGGGGCGCGTTTTGAGAAATGGCACCGCGCTTTTTGGGGTCTAAATGCCGGCCACTCCAGTCTACTAACGCCAAATAGTGTTCCAATTGAAAGGGCAACCCTTTCGGCATATTAAGGCGCTCGCCGCCCACAAACGGTAGTAACTCTTTGGGCTTCTCACCTGAGATCACAGCGCGAACACGCTGCTGAATGGACGTGTGATCGGAGTCCTTCGGGATTTTTGCAATATCGGCACGGATAGGATTGAGATCGACATAGGCCATGCAGGCAACCAAGGCTCTTTCATCCAATAGCGCCTTAGACTTGAAACGGCCCTCCCAGAAGCGGCCAGTACAACGGTCTTCTGCATTGGCTTGGCGAGCAATAGATTCGTTTAGGCAGCGCATAAACCAACTGATATCCATTAATCGCTCTCGCCACAGCTCAATCAGCTCTTTAAGCTTGTTCTTTTCACTGCAGTCCAGTTAGGCCTGAATGAAGCGCTGAGCCACATTATTAGCGGAAGAAGCAGAAAGGTTTAGATCAAAATTTTAGGAGGGTTTTATGCAAGAAATCGAATGGAAGGACGGAAACCCTTCACTAGAAGGTTTATATTTTGTAGCGGTTAAAATGGGACCGGCAGCGGGATGTTATGATTTCGCAAGTTGGAATGGCGTGTCATGGGAAAAAAACATTGAAGGAAGTGTAATCGCTTTTTGTGACGCAGGAAGTTTTATACAACAAATTTCAATTAAATGGCCTTTTGCTGATAATGTGGATATAAACGTTAAACCCATGCCCGGCGGGCAGTCCGAGAGCTAAATCGGATAGCAAGTAGTTCCTAGCTGCCGCCCTTCACAAACCTCATGGTGTCTTAGTTGTCATTCGCTAATAGTTAGCATTTAATAGGGTCCATTAAATGGTGATCTTCCTGCAGGAGACTTTCACCTCATTAGTTCACACTCATGCAGGGCGTACCAAGTTAAGGCATATTCAGCTTCGGCTGGTTCTCCGTCGCACTTTGTGCCCACGCTGCATGCCCATACTTACCGCGTTAAAATAAAACCAATTTCAAATATTCAATGGAATGAATTTATGAAAAAAAACAAGAAGGAAGAAGAGTTCTTCATTAAAAAGAGGGAACTTGGTGAACTTTTTGACTCCGAATTTAATTTAGACGTAAATTTGTGGAGAGGGCAGCGTAGAGCTGATCGAGGATCGCCTGTTTTGTATCCTATACTAAAGTCTTTTAGGCTTTCTAACGGAAAAATTAGAAATCCTGACATAGACACATACTGGAGCAATGGTGAGTGGTGGGTAGACTGTACTTCAGGGGGTGTTTCATTATTTGATGTACTGGGAGTACCGGTTTCTCGTTGGGATTATTATAGGCTATCACCAAACATTGTAATCCCTCATGGCCTAGTTATAACGAAGGATTCATATAATAGAAGTTATGAAGCTACACATTACTCAATCCGGCCTCATTGGGATATACCAGTCGCTAAGTTTTGTATACTCTTAGATGAACTTACTAAAGAAATAATATTCGAGAATTAATTATGGAACTAAGCCTTTCACATTTGTCACTCATGATCGAGCTAACTGAGTCAGAAATATATCGAATGAAATTGATAATAGATAATCCCTCTTCAACAGAAGAGGAAGTGGATGCCAGTGGAGAGCATTCCATGCAACTATTATCTCTATCGACAGCACTTGCGGAATTGTATAAGCATAAGTGGAGCGATAACTGTAACTATCCTAGTTATGAGGATTTAGTTTCTTCACTCCAATTGGAGAATTGAACTCTAAATCGGATAGCCGGTAATTTCTAGCTACCGGCCCCTACACCACCCATCGTGTAGGCCCGTAATGGACGGCTCCCTATCCGTACTGATTTTCTATTCAATGATAGTCTTGAGCAGATCTTCAGTTGAACTGAGTGTTATGGCAGTACGCTACCGCAACTTTACCCGACTGGAAACATATTGGTAGGCTAGCCCTGTCTTTTAACTCATGGAGTTTGGCTCCAGGCTTTCACCATGTCCAAGGTAATAATCTTGGCGCTAGGCTACTATACCGTCGGCTGACTTCCGTTTAATCACTTTGGTCATTACTGACAGAATCGCTGCTGTGTTCCACCACTTCTTCTATCCCCACGATAGTGAAAATCGGGTTGGGCCTGCTTACAAGTCAGCAGCCACACACAATTTCATAGCAGCAAGTTAAACAGGCCTTACCGGATAAGAGGCACTACCTGATTGTAGCCACCAAAAGAATGAGGGTTGAAGACTTGGTAAGTAAGTTAACTTGGGTTGCTGATCGAATACCAGTAATTAAAGAGGCTCAAGACGCACTATGATTGAATATAAATACCCAGAAGAACGCGAGATCCTTATTCACTACGCTGAAAAGATGGACAATGAAACTGCACTAGATATTCTGCAGAAAGGCGTAGTTTCTAATCGAGAGCAGGCATTAGCTCTTTCTCAACTCTATTGGGGAATGATAGACGTTGCTGCTGATGATCAAGGTTCTGGATTCCCACTGCTGGAGAAAGAAGGAATCGAGCAGTGGATGGAGTATATTTTTCACTCACTGAATGGCTACTTGGTGAGTAATGGCTATGAAGAAGAGTGGGATCAAGAGTAAGGCTCTAAATCGTGTAGCCGGTAGTATCTAGCTATCGGCCCCCACAGCACCCATCGTGCGAATCCACAATGGGCAGCTCCCTATCTGTAATGATTTTCTACTCAACGATCACTACTGTGTTCAGCCACTTTTTTTAACCCACGATAGTGGCTAGCGGATTGGACCTATTTGTGAGTCAGCGGCCACCTGAAATCTTCATAGCAGCAAGTTAAACAGATCTCCCCAGATAAGGACGTGAACTTTCACTACACAATTGTATCATTTACTTTACCCTTTAGATCACATGGCTTCGCTGCCCTTAGCCACCTCGCCTCCAGCCTAAGCGTTATGATATTCCTGTTCATCAGCTTGCAGTTTTTCTAGCGGCTTCTCTCCGCAAGACCTCGTGGTGTTGCAGTTGCCTTTCACTAGTAGTTAGCATTTAATGGAACCCATTAAATGCTGATCTTCCTACAGAGGACTTTCACCCCATTAGTTCACACCCATGCTGAGCGTACCAAGGCTAGGCAAAAACATTACGCTACGCTCTATTGGACACCGCATCCGCGGCGCCTTTACTAGCGGCGTTATGACTCCACAGGGATCGAAGAATGATCACCAAGAAATATACCCTAATTGCAATGTCTGTCGTGCTGACTGCGTGCGCGGGTGTCACTGAGCCGATAAAGTTTAAAGCTTCTAGTGTCTTAACAGAGGACTATTATCACGCCACCAAAGTAACAAATGGTGTTGTCCTGCTAGACGTAAACTGGGGGCGTTGGTGGGACTGTGGAGGCTATGAAAATGCGCAACTCATTAGCATGGCATTCGATAAGCTACCAATGAGCTCTATCAATAATGAAGCCGAGCCAGCCCTTGTACTGCATAGCCCTTCACGCTTGGCTGTTGATCCAGTGTTTACAAATTATGCTTACTCTCTAGAGCCCGGAGAATATGCGATCAGCGCCTTTAGCATCAAGGCAGCAAAGTCTGTATCCAATGTAGGTTTTCTTACGGCGCAACGAGATAAACTGTATTCTGCTGGCAAACCCGTTGGTGGTACATTCACAGTTAAGCCGGGCGAGGCCGTTTTTATTGGCAACTTTTACCTAGATTGCGCTTATGGTCCAACATTATGGCGGTATCACTCAGATGGTAGGGAGGCATTCGATGATCAGGTCAAAGAGTACGCTAGCCGCTTCCCTTACCTCGATCTAACTAATGTGCAATTCCGCTTGTTTAAAACAAAAGAATTCGGCAATGACTATAAGCTCGTGCCATGAATTGGCTCCCTGTCATAACAAATTGCGCAAGCGGGACAAAGTGCTGCGCACTTCGCCCCCTCGCAAGGCGATAGCACCACATGAACATAAAGTATCTTTTATTAATTACATTTTTGTTTCCGCTGATAGCTTTGGCTGAAACCAGCACATGCTTTGGGACGACTTCCAATGGCAGCCTTACTAATGGAGTGAAACTGCCATCCGAAGGGGAAAACTACGTAGGCTATAGCACTATAGCGAGATTGACTGGTCGTACCTACGTTCATTCAGAAGTAAGAGATATCATAGTATCTGCATATAAAGACTTAGAAACTGAACAGCCAACAAAGGTCTACAAATACGCAGAAACAGGATTTAAGGATGGTGGCCAATTCAAGCCTCATAAAACCCACAGAAATGGACTTTCAGTTGATTTCATGACTCCAGTAAAGGATAAGAATGGAAAATCAGTCCATTTGCCAACAAACGCATTAAATAAGTTGGGTTACAATATCGAGTTTGATGCTAATGATCATTATGATGGCATGTACATTGATTACGAAGCGATTGCAGCTCATGTTGTAGCTTTACACAAACAAGCCAAGGAACATGGGCATGATTTATGGCGAGTGATTTTCGACCCAAAATTACAGCCAAATTTATATAAGACAAAGTATGCGCAGTATTTGAAGGAATATATCCAGTTTTCCAAAAAACGGTCGTGGGTCAGGCATGATGAACACTACCATGTTGATTTTGCTATACCGTGCAAATAACAGTGCTAAATCGGGTAGCCGGTAGTTTTTAGCTACCGGCCCTCACATCACCCATCATGCAGGTCCGCTATGGGCGGTTCCCTATCCGCAATGAATCTCTACCCAACGATAGCGTCGAGCAGCTCTTCATTTGAGTTGCGTGTCATGGCAGTACGCTACCTCAACTTACCCGACTGGAAACATATCGGTAGGATAGCCCTGTCTTTTAACTCGTGGATTTTGGGTTCAGGCCTTCACCCTGTCCAAGGTATTAATCTTGGCATTTGGCTACTACGCCGTCGGCTGACTTCTGTTTAATCACCTTGATCATTACTGACCGAGGCGCTGCTGTGTCCCACCACTCTTGTCTACCCCTCGATGGTGGCTAGTGGGTTGGGCCTACTTATGAGTCAGCGGCCACGTTAACAGCTTCATAGCAGCAAGCTAAACAGGTCCCCCCAGATAAGAAGGTGAACTTTCACTACACAACTGCGTCATTTACTTTACCCGTTAGATCACCCGGCTTCGGTGTCCTTGGCCGCCTCACTTTCAGGCTAAGCCTTATATGATGTTTCTGTCCGTCAGTTCCTAGTTTTGCTAGCGACTTCCTCCCCACAAGACCTCACGGTGTTGCAGTTGCCATTCGCTAGTAGTTAGCATTTAATGGGACTCATTAAACGGTGATCTTCCTACAGAGGACTTTCACCCCATTAGTTCACGCCCATGCTGGGCGTACCAAGCGTAGGTACGGGCGTTAGCCATCAGGTTCGAGAGGGAGCATGCAGCTTCAAGGTAAAGTAGTAAATTGGAATGATGATAAAGGCTTCGGTTTTGTTGAGCCTAATGGTGGAGGCGATCGTGCTTTTGTTCACATTAAAGCTTTTAAGCCTCGTTCACGTAGGCCTATTAATGGTGAAGTCATCATCTACGAACTAGTCAGAGAAAATAGTAATCGGTTTAAAGCTACAAATATCAAATTTGCTCGAGATACTGAATCTTCAAGTAATCGAAGCAAAGCTAACGGTGGTGGCAACTTTGGTGTACCTTTTATAATAGTTTTTTGTATTGGCCTTTCGACATCGATCGTTGTCGGTAAATTACCGTTAATCGTTGCTGGCTTGTATGTTGCAATGAGTTTAATAACATTTATCGCTTACGCAATTGATAAGTCCGCTGCTCAAAATGGGCGTTGGAGAACAAAAGAAAGTACATTACATTTGTTTTCTACATTTGGTGGTTGGCCTGGTGCTTACTTTGCTCAAAACAAGTTACGTCACAAGTCGAGTAAAAAAGAATTTAAAAGTGTTTATTGGGTAACTGTCTTTTTGAATTTAGGTGGCTTAATTTGGCTTCATACTGAAAAAGGAACAAAGTTCCTTAATAACACAGTTGTTCCATTATTGAATGGCTAAATCAGGTAGCCGGTAGCTTTTAACTACCGGTCCCCACACCACCCATCGTGCGGGTCCGCAATGGGCGGTTCCCTATCCGTAATGAAGCTCTACCCAACGATAGTCTCGAGCAGATCTTCATTTGAGTCGAGTGTCATGGCAGTGCGCTACATCAACTTTAACCGACTGGAAACATATCAGTAGGCTAGCCCTGTCTTTTAACTCGTGGATTTTGGGTTCAGGCCTTCACCGTATCCAAGGTATTAATCTTGGCATTAGGCTACTATGCCGTCGGCTGACTTCTGTTCAATCACCTTGGCCATTACTGGCCGAGGCGCTGCTGTGTTCCACCAATTTTGTTTACCCCCGCGATGGTGGCTAGCGGGCTGGGCCTACTTATGAGTCAGCGGCCACGCTGACAGCTTTACAGCAGCAGGTTGAACAGATCTCCCCAGATAAGAACGTGAACATTCACTACACAACTGCATCATTTACTCTACCCGTTAGATCACATGGCTTCGGTGTCCTTGGCCACCTCGCCTCCAGGCTAAGCCTTATATGATGTTTCTGTCCGTCAGCTCGTAGTTTTGCTAGCGGCTTCCTCCCCACAAGACCTCACGGTATTGCAGTTGCCATTCGCTAGTAGTTAGCATTTAATGAAGTCCATTAAACGGTGATCTCCTACAGGAGACTTTCACCCCATTAGTTCACGCCCATGCTGGGCGTACCAAAGCCAGCCAGGGGGACGTTACCGCCCCTGCTGGCAAGCGTTAGGCATTTACAAGGAAGATGACATGGCATTAAAAAAATTCAGCACTGAAATAACTTCGGCAAATGGAATATTTGGAATTATCGGTGTTTTAGCTGCAATAGGTTTTGGAGCCTATGGGCTGTCTCAAAATAATACACAGCCGGAACTTGAAGTACGACTCTCGAATATAAGTGACACTCGATACCTGCATATTTCAAATAGCGGAAATTCCACCTGCTTAGATCTTAAAATATCTTACAATGACGTTTTTTCGTCCGTATACAGCATTCTCAACTATGAAGAGTCAAGTATTTCAAATGCATCGGCATCCAAGGGGGTTATATCTGTTCCTGCCAGAGCTAGAGTAAATGTGGCGAAATGTACAGACAAACATTGCGTGATCGAAGCTGGTTCATTGTTGGTGGATAAAACCTACACAATAGAGGTTGTACCGTGGGTTCAGAAGCCCTTAGGTTTTCCTAATGGTGACCCGAAGACATCAGAGGTTACTGTTTCATGTGGTGCCGATCACCAAAAGGTATCAGTACCTCTGCATGCCTAACAATGCGCTGCGGACCGACGTCTAACTTTATACGCTTTGTGCGCGGTCGCTACGCTCCGATTTTGCATGTAAAGCGCATTAAGTTAGCCACGGCTGAGCGCGACGTTATTTAAAAAACTAGAACTGTGATCTATGGATAGAGAAGAGTATAAAATTAGAGTGCTGTCTCCGATAGGTGTATATCCAAATAGGGATCTAATCTTTGATGATTGCGCATTCTTTAAAGACGAAGATATTTGCTTTTCAATTAGTAGATTTCATGAATATGATATTGATGATGGAGATGAATATTACAGCGAGGTTGAGTGGCTTAATCCAACAGAAGCTAGGCTATACGGCATAGTAAACCTAGCGACAGATAAACACGAGGGCTACTCGATGTTTTATCCATTCCCAAAAACAGAGTCGATTTCGCTTTCATTACAAGAGTATCAATCTCCAAACCTTAAAGAAATTATTAAGTCTTTTCTTTTAGATATATTTAACGTGCCTTGTGTTAAGCATCCAAATTCAGGGCACCAGATTCCAAACTACTACTTAAACTGCCACGATATTCCGTTACCTACGATAATAGGAGATAGAGAATATAGGCTTGTGGAAAAGGGAATCAATTTTGAGCTAATTGATCAACTATATAACGACTTTGATATAAATAATAACTTGATCGTTAGAGGAGTTACTGCGTTATTGAAGTCTAGAATGCTCCATGAGCATTATCAATTTGCAGAGCAATCTATAAATACGCTTTTTATAGCTATGGAAGTATCCTATCGATTAGTCTTGGGCATTCTCTCTGCGCAAGGAAATAAGAACCCATCATCTAAAGAAGCTATGCATCATTTACATGATGTCTTTAATGACCCATATAAACTAGATTCATACTTCGAAGAATATTACCAAAATAGAATCAAAGCATTTCATCCAGAAAGTCGTTTTGGTATTTATCCGCATGCTCCACACTGCCAAGATGATTACTATCACCTTTACAGGGATATGAATGAGCTTTATTGTTATTTGATAAGCGGGTATGTAAACCCAATTTATAGTGAAAAAGCAGCAGTGAGATAAATACATAAATCGGGTAGCCGGTGATTTTTAGCTACCGGCCCCCACACCACCCATCGTGCGGGCCTGCAATGGGCGGTTCCCTATCCGTAATGAAGCTCTACCCAACCTTGGCGTCGAGCAGATCTTCATTTGAGCTGAGTGTCATGGCAGCGCGCTACCTCAACTTATCCGACTGGAAACAAATCGGTAGGCTAGCCCTGTTTTTTAACTCGCGGATTTTGGGTTCAGGCCTTCACCCTGCCCAAGGTATTAATCTTGGCACTTGGCTACTATGCCGTCGACTGACGTCTGTTTAATTACCTTGATCATTACTGACCAAGGCGCCGCTGTGTTCCACCACTTTTTTTTTACCCCCGCGATGGTGGCTAGCGGGCTGGGCCTACTTATGAGTCAGCGGCCACGCTGACAGCTTTACAGCAGCAGGTTGAACAGATCTCCCCAGATAAGAACGTGAACTTTCACTACACAACTGCATCATTTACTTTACCCGTTAGATCATATGGCTTCGGTGTTCTTGGCCACCTCGCCTCCAGGCTAAGCCTTATATGATGTTTCTGTCCGTCAGCTCGTAGTTTTGCTAGCGGCTTCCTCCCCACAAGACCTCGCGGTATTGCAGTTGCCATTCGCTAGTAGTTAGCATTTAATGAAGTCCATTAAACGGTGATCTTCCTACAGGGGACTTTCACCCCATTAGTTCACGCTCATGCTGGGCATACCAAGTAAAGGCAGCGGACAGCTAAAGCTGCGCGCCGCCTTTAGACGTTAAATGCTCCCAAAATATCAACATCAGAGTTCAAGGAAAGCAAGGTGTTCAAAACAAGAAATATACTTCAAAGGACTATCGATTCTGCCATTCAAGGGTATGGCAAAAGGCCATGGAAGAATGAAGCTGAAAAGGATGCGTATATTAGGCATGAAATATCACATATAAAATCAATCGTAAAGCTTCAAACACAATTGGACAAATATCAATCTGAAGCATCAAGTCTCGATGCAGAAGAATTAATGAACGAAGAAGCAAGTTCTGCAAAACTTGGTAAAAACATGAGAGCATCTGGAAAGCCAAAACCAAATTATAGGTGGGATGCGCATCACATAGTCAGTGGATCTCATAATGAAGCTGCCGCATTACGCGGAATAATTGCTTTGTTAAAACTACGAATAGACGACCCTAATAATGGTGTTTGGCTTCCGCGCAGAACGGCTGATACAGGTCAAAATCCCTACCCAAGAGCAGTTCCTCATAGTAGAATACATCGTCAAAATTACTATGACTGGCTTAATGAATCTCTTTTGCATATACGGGATTTAAGCACATTTATTACTACACTAAATGTGATTGAAAATATGCTGCTGACAGCTAATTTCCCTAAAAAGGTAATGCTTGTAAAAGGAGATAAAAGGGCTAGTCTTGCAGAGTATCAAGAGCCCTTCTGGGATGGTACACCTTGGAAAAGTGTTGGTAGGATATAAAAGTGTCAGTCTACAAAGTAACCTTTCAGGAAAAAGCTCCACGAATAAACATAGATGTGCCAACAATGATGAAGACACTTGGTGGTTTCAAGTTTGTCTTTGACGGCACTCCTCGAGAGGAAATTTGGAAAAAATTCACAGCGTCGCTCTTTAACAATGAAGAAATTGCAACTGACTTAGGAGAATGGCAAAGAAATATATGCTTTAACTTAAAAGCATATAATGCTCTTCATTTGAATCTTGACAGATATGGTGAGTTTCTGCCAATAGATCTTTCTGGAGAAACGTGGTTTATTTTCAATATAACCCACAGTATTGAAGCTGATGTAACAAAAAGTTCAAAAGAAATAATCGATGGGAAAGAATCTTCATATGTGAAAGAGATTTCTTTTAATCCATCTCCTGACGATCTTATCTTCAAAACAAGCTATGATGGGTTCATGGGAATTTATTGCCAAAAGGGTTTTATAGATCTAATTAATGGCCATTCAGGGTTAGAATTCAATGAAGATCTACGAGCAATCTGAACCACGCATTTAAATCGGGTAGCCGGTAGTTTCTAATTGCCAGCCCCCGCACCATCCATCGTGCGGGTCCGCAATGGGCGGTTCCCTATCCGTAATGAAGCTCTACCCAACGATAGTCTCGAGCAGATCTTCATTTGAGTTGAGTGTCATTGCCGTGCAATACCTTAACTTACTCGACTGGAAACAAATCGGTAGGCTAGCCCTGTCTTTTAACTCGTGGATTTTGGGTTCAGGCCTACACCCTGTCCAAGGTATTCATCTTGGCATTTGGCTACTATGCCGTCGGTGACTTCTGTTTAATTACCTTGATCATTACTGACCGAGGCGTCGCTGTGTTCCACCAATTTTGTTTACTCCCACGATGGTGGCTAGCGGGCTGGGCCTACTTATGAGTCAGCGGTCACGCTGACAGCTTCATAGCAGCAAGTTAAACAGATCTCCCCAGATAAGAACGTGAACTTTCAATGCACGACTACATCATTAGCTCGGCTCATTAGCTACATAGCTGCGGCATCCTTAGCCACCTCGCCTCCAAGCTAAGCCTTATATGATGTTTCTGTTCGTCAGATCGTAGTTTTGCTAGTGGCTTCCTCCCCACAAGACCTCGCAATGCTGCAGTTGCCATTCGCTAGTAGTTAGCATTTAATGGGACCCATTAAATGGTGATCCTCCTACAGGGGACTTTCACCTCATTAGTTCACGCCCATGCTGGGCGTAATAAGTCAAAGCAGCAACGCTGCACGTCGTGCGCTAGACAGCTTTTCCGCGGCTTCGCCGCTCCAAAACTGCCGCTGTTTGAGGCGTTCAGGCTGTAGAAAAACTAAATTATACTTGTGAGAGGTTGAGATTGATTAAATATCGATCAAAAATCGTGGTCCTGCGTGAAGTCTGGCTGAATTTTCACTGACAAAGACTCAATTTTTTACGTACAACCATAATATGAAAAGTAGGGTGAGTTTTTCTACACCCTCGTTAGCATGCAATCATGAAAAAACTATTATTTACGACATTATTATTGTTTTCTTCTTGTTCTTATGCACTCACCTTGGTAGAAGCAGGAATGGGAGACTCCTGTGACAGCCTCCTAAGGGGATTCAAGGAAGAGGGTTTCGATCCGGTTCTAAAAAATGATGGTGAAATATTTATTGGTAAAGAGTATTTCGGGAAAGAGGGGCATCTAAAGATTCAATGTTTTAACGATATCGGGCTTTACGATGTGGTTTTCTTTACAACGGAGGTTGAATTTGAAAGAGCAAAAATACTATTTAGGAAAATATATAACGTTTCGGCAGAAGCGCTAGGTTCTCCAGATGCGCTCCTAACCGAAATTGCCAACAATCCACCAAATCCTTATTCACGCAGGAAAAAAGGAGAAAAGGTGTTTTGCTGGAACAGATTGTATAAAGAAACAAGTTTAGAAATAGGAAAGAATCGAGACCACTGGTACGTAAAATTTGCTACGGGGGACGAGTCTCAATGCTAAATCGGGTAGCCGGTAGTTTTTAGCTACCGGCCCCCACACCACCCATCGTGCAGGTCCACAATGGGCAATTCCGTATCAGTAATGAATTTCTACTCAACGATCACTACTGTGTTCAACAACATTTTTTAACCCACGATAGTGGCTAGCGGATTGGGTCTATTTGTGAGTCAGCGGCCACCTGACAGCTTCATAGCAGCAAGCTAAACAGATCTCCCCAGATAAGAACATCAACTTTTACTACACAACTGCATCATTGACCCTACCCGCTTGATCACCCGGCTTCGGTGTCCTTGGCCACCTCGCCTTCAGGCTAAGCCTTATATGATATTTCTGTCCGTCAGCTCGTAGTTTTGCTAGCGGCTTCCTCCCCACAAGACCTCGCGGTATTGCAGTTGCCATTCGCTAGTAGTTAGCATTTAATGAAATCCATTAAACCGTGATCTTCCTGCAGGGGACTTTCACCCCATTAGTTCACGCCCATGCTGGGCGTACCAAGTAAAGCCAAAATCGGCCTTGCGGGCCTGGACTCGCTACGCTCGCCGTTACTTTAGGCGTTAAGTGTACAAAGGAAATGAAGCTACTCATACTTACAATTGCATCGATTGCACTTACTGGTTGTATTGAACCAATTCTTTTTACAAGTTGTGCCGTAGAAAAGCCATTTACTTCGTTAGTTGAAAAAACGAAGTACTTCGAGGCAAAAATGGTTTTTACCAGCGAGCTAGGTGAGCATGAGGCAAAAACAACCATCCAGTGCAACGTAGTAGATTATCTGTGCCACGCCGGAGAAATGGGGCTTGCAGAGGTCTGGGAAACAGTCCCGGCCGAGAGCATCACTTTATCAGCACCGCTCTCAGATAGTGCCACATTTAAAATAGGCACCCCAAACTGTTCTGGGCTAGTAAACTCTAACAACGCATATTTAGCAGGGCGAGAAAGTTATAGCTATTGGCAAAAGCCCAGAATTGAGTCGGCTGCTGAAACAACGAATGTGTCAATTTGGTATCCAGAGCATCGTAAAAAATTTGATGGCTTAGGTATCAAAGGGTTTAAATTAACTGTGGTGCAGGTAGATAGTCCTGCACTTAAATCGGGTAACCGGTAGTTTTAGCTACCGGCCCCCACACCACCCATCGTGCGGGTTCGCAATGGGCGGTTCCTATCCATAATGAATCTCTACCCAACGATAGTGTCGAGCAGATCTTCATTTGAGTTGAGTGTCATGGCAGTGCGCTACATCAACTTTAACCGACTGGAAACATATCAGTAGGCTAGCCCTGTCTTTCAACTCGTGGATTTAGGTTCAGGCCTTCACCCTGTCCAAGGTATTAATCTTGGCATTTGGCTACGATGCCTTCTGCTGACTTCTGTTTAATCACCCTACTCATTACTGAGCGGAGCCCTGCTGTGTTCCACCATTTTTTTCTATCCCCGCGATGGTGGCTAGCGGGCTGGGTCTATTTATGAGTCAGCGGCCACGCTGACAGCTTCACAGCGGCAAGTTAAACAGATCTCCCCAGATAAGAACGTGAACTTTCACTACACAACTGCATCATTTACTCTACCCGTTAGATCACATGGCTTCGGTGTCCTTGGCCACCTCGCCTCCAGGCTAAGTCTTATATGATGTTTCTGTCCGTCAGCTCGTAGTTTTGCTAGCGGCTTCCTCCCCACAAGACCTCGCGGTATTGCAGTTGCCATTCGCTAGTAGTTAGCATTTAATGAAGTCCATTAAACGGTGATCTTCCTACAGGGGACTTTCACCCCATTAGTTCACGCCCATGCTGGGCGTACCAAATCAATCAACTACGCGCCTTCGGCGCCGGACAGCTTACACTGCGCTTCGCTTCGTTCCAGCTGCCGGTTATTGAGGCGTTATACATGAATAGGGTTTTACGGATATGTTTAAAGGATTGAAGAAAAGGAATAGTGAATATTCACAGAAGGAGAGAGTTTGCTACGCACTATTGTCCATTGTTGTGATTTTTATGTTTTCATATCTAGTAGCAGGTAATTCAACGGAATCAGTTACTCTTCAATACATCGCAGCTCTTCTTGTTGGTATTTTCGCGGGGGGGGTGGGTTTCAGGTATCCAAAAGCTGTTTATATTCTTGTTCTTGCATTGCCTCTTTCTTTAGTTGGTAGCTAAAACTCAATTTAAACCAAGTATATAAATGCAAAAATGCATAGCAAACAAAACTACGTAAAGCCAGATAGCTGGCCGGACCTCCACTGCGGTTCTCAATTTTGTGAACTACAAAATTGGCACCTCCGTTCCGACTCGTGTTTTGGGGGTTATGTGTCAATGGAGTATTGATGCCTCAACCAAAAGATAGAGTTGTAGTGGCTAGCGACGTAAACCCAAGAGGTGGCATCGGCGTCGAAATTTATAGAGACGACGAGCTTGCCATAGAGATATTCCGAGATGATACGGATAAAACTCGCACTATCACAGTCTTCAGAGCATCAGTATTTCTTGAGCTAATGCAAGAATGTATTGATATATTCAAAAGAAATTCCATGGGATTTTATTGAATATAATGAGTAAACATTTAGTGTATGAATTCGGAACACATAACAATCGGCTGCACCGGACAAATTTTTGCTGCCACCTTTTGTGAAAAGGCTCACAAAAGCCGCCATCAAAAATTTGATCCGTGAGCAGGGCGCTAAGTTTTATACACAAGTTTTTTCAGTTTTATTATATAAATCAATAAGTTACAGTTTAGCCCAGTAAGAACTACAGATTTGGCTGGATAATTATGCAGGACTGGGTCATGGACGAAGTAAAAAATCAGGTTATGGGTGATACACGCTTGAATAAGCGCTTGTCTAATATTCTTAGTAATTTAAGCTCCGACCCAAAGAATAGCATTCCTTGTGCAAACAAAACTTGGGCAGAAACGTTTGCAGCTTATCGCTTTATCGAAAATGATAAAGTCAATTTTGACTCTATTATGAGCGGCCATAAATCGGCAACTCTTGAGAGAATCAAGGCGCAGCCTGTTGTTCTTATCCCACAAGATACTACCTTTCTAAATTTTGCCACTGACCTAGAAGGTAAAGAGATGGGAACACTTAGGCGTAAAGAGACCAACCAACAACTCTTGCACACCTCCATCGCAATAACACCATCCAGAATCAGCAACCACCCGCATAGCGGGTGGTATGGTGAAAGCCCCCAGAGGGGGCTAGTTACAACCCTGCCAGTCGCATCTGCTCTTGGCGGCGCTCTTCAACCTCTTGATTTTTGATGTACTCTCGAATCACCCGCTCATCAAGCCCCTCTGTACTCACGCAGTAGCCCCGAGCCCAAAAGTGTCTTCCTGTGAAATTTCTCTGTACATGCTTGTACTTCCGAAATATCTGGATCGCAGATTTCCCTTTCAGAAACCCAATCGTATTGGAAACACTGAACTTCGGAGGAATCATTAACAACATATGGATGTGATCCTTCATTGCGTACCCCTCGACCAACTCAATGCCCTTTTGACGACATAAGTCTCGAAATATTGCTCCAATCTCCCGCCTTAATGTCCCAAATAACGCTTTCTTTCGATACTTGGGCACAAACACCACGTGGTACCTGCAATAATGTTTCACGTGAGCTTGGCACTGCCAATCTCGTATATGGCCTCCTTATAGAACTTGCCGGTTCATGGAGGCCATATTTTTACTCTGCACGCCGGAACGGCAGAGCCCTGTCAAGTCTCACCGCCAGAGGCGGTGGTTTACCTATGTGTTAATTAATTTGGGTGTTGTTGAAGGTAGTATGTGGCAGAGAGATAAGGAATCAAGTTCTAATTCCCGCTATACAAAGTCGATAAAGGATAAGGAGAGTCGACGCTGGCTAGACCATTACGAAACGGCTTGTCAGATACAAGAGCACTGCCCTGAAAGCACAATTGTGAGTATTGCTGATAGAGAGGGTGATATTCATGAGTGGTTTCAGCTGGCTGAAGAGCAAAGTGAACAGCGGCGGGCGAGCTATATCGTTCGAGCTAAGGCCAATCGCACTTTAGAGCTCGATGGAGAAGAAACGGTTTTGCTTTGGGATCATATGAACGAGCAGAAATCTATTGGTCTATACACGGTAGACATTCCCAAACGGAATGGGGAACCTGGAAGAAAAGCCAAAGTCAGCGTATCCACTACTGAGATACGGCTACTTGGAAAAGGAAAATCTAAACGACCACTTTCTCTCTATGCTGTATTGGCTAAAGAATTAAACCCACCAGAGGGTGAAAAAGGCATTGAGTGGATGCTGTTAACTGATCTTCCAGTTGAAGACTATAAGCAGGCGAGAGTTATCATTGAGTGGTATCGAAGCCGGTGGGAAATTGAAACCTATTTTCGGGTGGTAAAAGGTGGATGCCAGATAGAAAGTAATCGTTTTAGAACAGAGCAGCGAATGTTGAACTGTATTGCGATCTATATGATTATTGGATGGCGACTACATTCGATAACTACACAAGCAAGAAGTCTTCCTGATGAACCATGTACGAGTGCTTACTCTGAAAAAGAATGGCGCATGGTATGGATGATGCGAGATAAAAGCTCCCCGCCAAATATACCTCCGAGCATAAGAGATATAACGCGTATGCTGGCAGGTCTAGGAGGATTTCTAGGACGTAAAGGGGATGGCGAGCCAGGGGTTAAAACTGTTTGGCAAGGATATGCTAAATTACTCCATTATATTGAAGCAGCAGAGGTTTTAAATGGACTTAAATAATGTGTATAAAACACAGACTGGGCGTTAGCGGGCAAGGAAAAATCGAGAATGACCGAACCGTTATTCAGAAACACGCATAATCAAGATCAAGAAATGCTTAAGGCAGCCGCTCGAGCATCGAACACTATTGGTGATTTCATCAATCTTGTGAAATCCGGCCCTAAAGCCATTTACGCAGCAAAGCTAAGGTTTAGAGATCCGGATTTATCTGAAAAGCTTGGAGAAGATCGGTTTCTATACCTCTGGTTGTCAGATGTATATTTCCATGTCGAAGAAAACTTCCTTTCAGGAGTATTCTTCGATGTCCCAGAAGAGCTTAGAAAGTGGCATCAAGTAGGTGAGCGACTTGGTTTCGATCCAGAGGATTTATTTGATTGGATGGTGATTGAAAACGGGCATGCAATAGGCGCTTACACCTTGCGGGTAACAAGAGAACAGCTTGGTTCGGAAAAAGAAAAACAGGAATATGACTCATATATTGGAATTTCATCATATGAGCCAATTTAGAAGGCTAGCGCCTAACTAGCGAATGCTGTTCGTTGCTATCGCGATCAGACAGCTTACGTCACACGCCAGCCACAGCAAATTCTAACTTCATTCGACCACCCAGCATTGAATCGTTAAACAACTAACCCTTTTCGCACACCTCCAAGCCATATTCGCCTAGCGATTTCTCAAGGCCTGAATTTCTTAAATGGTGGTCAATTTACACCGATATGGCAGAGTTGAGTTTGGTGTGTTTAAAGCTTCGTGCTGGCGCTGCAACATCCTTAGTGGGTACTCTCGGCACAGCAGCGAGAGGCGACCTTATACCCTTGATGGAGGCACTATGCGATGCTCCAGACTAAAGATTTCAGTCCAGTAAGCGCTTCCATCTAGTATCCTTCTTTCAAGGACAGCTGGTTGGTACGGATTCCCATGATCTTCCTGCCCTAGATATTTGAAAGTTGACCAGCCTACAGTGGCCAGCTGCCGGTCTTTACCTTTGCCAAGTGTGTCGGTTTTTGTGCACTTTAGGTTTAAAAGTTTGGTGTCGTCAGCTCAAAATCATTTAAAAATCATAAGTACTTCAGGTGTTTTCATGCCGAACTGATTAAATTGCCCGCAGTTCATTTATTCGTTGATGTAAAAACAAGGGCAAGCTGTGAAGCATTTTTGTAGTTCTATCATACTCCTGATCTCTCTTCTTGCGGTGAGTAGCCACGGTTGTAGCCAAGAAGCACTTCCCCTGCTGGAAGGCCCCTACCTTGGGCAAACACCACCGGGACTAACACCCAAAATATTCGCGCCGGGCTATGTCGCAACCCGGCATCGTGACTATAGCGGCTCTTTCACACCAGATATGACCGAGTTTTACTTTAGCCGAATGGATATCGACACTGAAAAGTGGTTGCTCATTCGTTTCAAGCAGATAGGTAACCAGTGGCACGAATCCGTTGTTGGACCAAGGGTCGGCCGCCCTCTACTTGCCCCAGATGGCAAAACCATGCACTTGGGGAACAAGTACATGGTCCGTACCGAATCAGGCTGGTCAGATATTAAAAGTATGGGGACGATGTTCGACCGCAAAGATTGGGGCATCATGCGTCTGACGTCATCAGCTGATGGCACCATAGTGTTTGACGACTACAAGAGCAATGACGTGCTACGTATATCAACCGTTAGCAACGGCAAGCGGCAACCACCTGTATTATTGGGGCCGCATATCAACTCTGGTAAGTGGACAGCCCACCCCTTCATTGCCGCCGATGGCTCTTACCTCATCTGGGACAGCGAAAAAGACGACGGTTACGGTGACAAAGATCTCTACATCAGTTTCCGCCAACAAGATGGTTCCTGGGGTAAAGCAATAAACCTAGGAGATACCATAAACACCGCCGGTAATGAGGCAGCGCGTATGTGTCACTAGACGGTAAGTATCTGTTCTTCAATCACAACCCCATTAAGAGAGAAGATGGTGTCGATCCTGAGGGCGATATCTATTGGGTAGATGCCCAAATCATCGAAAAACACAGACCCAAATTCTAATCCGCGCAATACAAAGATACAGCCAGCCTAAATCGGGTAGCCGATAGTTTAAAACTACCGGCTCCAACACTACTCATCTTATGAGTCAGCGGCCACACTAACAGCTTTAAAGTAGCTCGCTATATAAGAATATGAACTTTCACAATACAACTTCCGCATTCACGATCATATAGTTTTGGTGTCCCTGACCACCTCACCTACAGGTCAAGCCTTATATCGTTTTCTGTTCGTCAACTCGTTACTTTCATAGGGCGTCTTTCCCTCAGAATCTCGCCGTCTTTTGGTTGCCATTCTTTAGTAGTTGGCATTTAATGGGAGTCATAAACGGCGGTCGTGCTAAAGGGGCTTTCATTCCAGTAATCCAAGTTCAGCCAGAGGAAACTCCACTTCTCTGCGGCCACTGCTGGCGGGTATTATTCCGTTCTGTGCAGTATCCGATTTTGAAGAGAAGATATTGCTTACTAGTTACCGCTGTATTGGTGTTAGAGAGACTCACTTTGGGGTGATGCCGAATATGATCAAGAGCCAAAGTGGAATATAGGTAGACTCGGCAGTTGTTCAGCTTCCAAGCAATAGACTTAGGTTTGGTGCTGTAGCGCCAGATGAGTCCGGGACAATTTACCGGCCATTGAGCAAAATAGTGGAAGCTACAAATACACAATTGCTTTGAACTCTGGTGTAAATTTGTCTGGGGAATGTGGTTACTTCACTGCGAGTGAGTTTTTCACCAACTTCGTAATTGTTGTTGGGGTGGCAAACGATGTGTCCTGTTCAAGCTAAACGACATTACAATCAAATAAACCAAGCATTCGTTGCTACAGTCCTTAGGGTGGCAGGTGCGATAAAGCTCTGGAGCCGCTGCACTTGCCCATTATATAGACACTATGCTTCATCATAATTGGAACTAATTTTTATGCTCTTTAAGGGATCGTGTAAATGTAACCGTTGGCATATTGAAGTTCAGTTAGCAAAGCCGCTCGAAGCTTTGAATCCGCGGATTTGCGATTGCAGTTATTGCCAAGCCAATCCTTCCCCAATTATAAGTGACCCAACTATGTCTGCGGTTTTCATTGGCGATGGAATTTCAACTAATCAAAATGGAGATCAGCTTGCAGTTTTCTACCATTGCAAAGGTTGTAATCAACTGCTAGCCGTAGGCTGCAATATAAATAGCCAGCTTCGTGGAGCAGTAAATCTCAACTTATTGAAAGGTGTAGATAGACTTGGCGACCCTATTCAAGTTCAGCCGAGGCTATTGAGCGCTGATCAAAAGCTAGAACGCTGGGGTAAGTTGTGGGGTTTCCTTAGTGGGCTATAAAAAGATAACACGTCTAAGTTTTCAGACACTTCGTCCCGCAGCTCAAGACGTTAAGCGCTAAGGTGATCACTTGCTAGTAACCGTTGCTAGATTCTCATTTCCATATGAAGCGCAGATTGCAAAAGCACGACTTGAATCTGAAGGAATACACGCTTTCATTGCAGATGAGCACACAGTGAATATGCAGTGGCTATATTCTAATGCTATGGGTGGAGTAAGGCTCCAAGTGTCGGAAAGAGACCTTGATGAAGCCAATGAAATACTAAATCAAGACCGTTCCATTTTTGTAGACCAAGAATTAGGGCATGATGAAGAAAGAGTTTGCGAGTCCTGCTCATCACGAAATGTCGAGCCGTTTACCAAGGAGAAAAAGCCCGCATTTTTGGTTTTCCTACTTTTGGGGATGCCTTTATTTTTCTATCAACATGGAGTTAAATGCAAGGACTGCGGCCACTTCCAAAAGCTTGATAATCAGCGATCATAAAATATTGCCCCTTTAATGTTGAACACGGCGCCAATACCCCACCCATACTCTTTGTTAAAAGCCTATTGATTTGAATATGAGTTTTAGATTAAAAAAATAAGGTATATCCATTCACCCTAGCTGCTGGATTAAACCTTGGTTGCCTCATTTACAATCACCGCGAACAAGACAACGTCATTTTAAACGCCCTAATCGTTCTTATATGGCCAGTCATCTGGAAAAATAGGGTTCAAATGGACGTGACTGCCAGCCCTAACCGCAATATCCAAAATGAGTCGTAAAGCATGGCAAGGATACCGGGGCTATGGCAGTGATGACCTTTGACTGTCAGTTCTCGTTTACGGTAGATAGGTTTATTCGTAACACGCACATCTGAAATCTAACATCTCTTGAATAAAAGGCAATTACTCTGATATCAACGACTTATTAGCGCCCCCTGCTAAATGTGCTCATCGTAATGACCGACAAGTATCAAATGGGTTAATACCTCCAATGTATTTAATTTAACGGACGTATTAAGGTAGTTAATCATAAAAGCCAACCCCACACCCAAGAGGCAAAACTGAAACCCACTTTGATTAACTGAATAGATAATGCAACCACCACAGCAACATTACACTGGCTTGTTTAACCCTCTCGGTATAGATTTTACTTATATAGGTGTCGACCTACATAAGCAAACTCAATATAGCATTATTAGTCTTTTCAGCTTAACTCATTAGATGAATTGAAAGCATTGAAGTAAAAATAGTCTTCGCAAATAAATTAAGTAGCTTAGTACAAATTAGCGGAGCCAACTGATTTTCTTGGTTAAGGGTATTGTTATGTTGTACATCAAGTTATAAGACCTTTGTTTTAATTAGAATATCTTACATATAGAGAAAATCAGTATGTGTTTTTCAGCTACAGCATCATTCGGATCAGCAGCTCTGCTTATTGTCGGTGGTGCTTTGTGTACAACACATGCTATAAAAAATGATAAAACCTATTTATTACTCGCAGTTACCCCTCTCTTGTTTGCGTTACAGCAAGCGAGTGAAGGGATGGTTTGGATTGGGTACCACGAAAATTTGATTTCACTAACGACAAAAGCTTCTATTTTGTATCTGTTTTTTGCTTTCTTTTTCTGGCTTATTTGGATACCTCTTGTAGCCTATATGCTTGAAACAAAAAAATGGAAAAGAAATTTTTATATCATATTAATAATTATAGGATTTATTTTTGGATTATATCTCTGGGTGCCTATTCTATTGGAGACAGGACCAAGACATATAATAAAAACAAGTGTATGTGGACATAGTTTATGTTATGAGTTATCCGAAGGTGGTTTACTACCCGTCACAGTTCGAGAAAGCATTTATGCTTTACTAGGTGTTTTATTCTTGTTATCGAGCAATCATCTATTTAGAAAATTTTGGGCACTTGTCATGCTACTCGGTGTTATCACTTACTTTACTCAGCGTGAAACATGGGTATCAACCTGGTGTTTCTTTGCTGCAATATCAACGTTATGGATTTATTTCCTATTAATAAATGATTTTAAAGCAAAGATGAAAAAACAAGCTTCATGATCGCAGTATATTAGTATGTACAGATTGGCACGCTAAAGAGGATCTATTAAGAGCTCGTAAAAACGGACAACAAAAAATTTTCGATCGAAGAAGCGTTAGCGCCACCAATAGAATTGGGGGGTATTTAATGCTCAAATAAACATGCAAAAATCGGATTGTAGTCGTGACTTGTCCAGCAATCCTATTACCTCCTAGTCATTGGAGATCCCCGCTTAGTTAGTGCAACGTGAATGACCGGAGAGTACCGACTAGAATAAATCCCCCAATTTAGGTGAAACATCATCACTCTAGCATTCAACCAGTAACCCTTAACCCTTAACCCTTAACCCTTAACCCAAGGGTAATATCGGTGACCAATTTTGATAAATGGAATAAAGAACAGTAACTATCCAATTAGTATTACACTGGGCTTGTTACACCCTATCGAAATAGGCTTTACTTCTGTAAGCATCAATATCCAAAGGCAAACTAAATGTATCTTTGCGAATTTTATAGACTTAACTTACAAGGAGAATTAAAAACATTGAAGTAGACCTAGTCATCACAGACTAATTCATAAGTTTAGTACAACATAGCAAAATCAACTAATTTTCTACGCTAAGGATATTGTTATGTTGCATATCAAATCATATGGCTTTAGCTTAAGTTAGAATATTTTACATATAGAGAAAATCATTATGTGTTTTTCAGTCACGGCATCGTTCGGGTCAGCAGCTCTGCTTATTGTCGGTGGTGCTTTGTGTACAACACATGCTATGAAAAATGATAAAACCTATTTATTACTCGCTGTTACCCCCCTCCTTTTTGCGTTACAACAAGCAAGTGAAGGGGTAGTATGGATTGGATACAACGAAAATTTAGTGTCACTGACGGCAGCGTCTTCTATTTTTTACTTATTTTTTGCTCTATTTTTTTGGCTTGTCTGGATACCAATCGTTGCCTTTAGTCTTGAGGCAAAAAAATGGAAAAGAATCTTCTTTATTACATTAATAATCATAGGTTTTATTTTTGGCTTATATCTTTGGGTACCCATCTTATTAGAAACAGGGCCAAGACACTTGATAAAAACGAGTGTATGCGGACATAGCTTATGCTATATCACTTCCGATTACAGCTTGTTCGCCATTACAGCTGGACATATTATTTATTCTTTACTCGGATTTTTGTTTTTATTATCGAGCAATATGATTTTTAGGAAGTTTTGGGCACTTGTCATGGCACTCGGTGTTATCGTCTACTTTACCCAGCGTGAAACATGGGTATCAACCTGGTGTTTCTTTGCTGCAATATCAACTTTATGGATATATTTTCTATTGCTAAATAATCATAAAGCAAATATGAAAAAACAAGCCTCATGATTACCACACAAAGCCAATATTAGTCACTGCATTAGGAGATATATAATTTTTCCATAGTTAGCAGTTATTATTAAATATGTTCATGTTGAATATCTATAAATCAAAATTTAAGAACCAATTTAAGTTTTCTTCTCAGAGAGTAATCCATCCAAACTCTAAACTAGCGCTAATTCCAACGGACAAACATCAATTATCTATTTTCAGACTGCCTACCAAATCCCTGCCCTCTTTTGGCACACTTATCCTCTGGGTCTTCAATAGCCCCACAGGGATTGCAGATGTTGATCAATCTATAGTCACAGCTACCGTTATTCAGAGGTCCGCGTAGGAATATGGGAAAATAATCTGCAGGTGAAAGAGTTACAGTTTGATATAGAAAATAAGATAGCAGCCAAACTGATAGTTATTATATTCTTTACAACCGAGCTAGATAAGCTTATCTCTATTACTTTAAAACAATGTTTTTGTTTAGCAGAGCGATTACTCCTGAGGTAGCAATTAAGATAATAGTGGTATCATAAGGACAAACTTTTTATCGGAGGTAAATTAGCTCCTTCGAGATCAATGATGGCACTCTTGTGACATTCTGTGAGCCCCAAAGGTTGGTAGTAGCGAGCACAAAAACTTAGTTTTCTCTTTGTTCCGAGATAAATCATTGACTAATGGCAATCTATCCGCTCAGCAACCTGCGAACTTGAAATATTTTATTTTCTTATCACAGAAAGGAGATATTTTTTCTCCCTTGTAATCCGATAACATTTCATGTACGCAATCACTCCTGAGTGAGAGCAAAAACATCTGAAATTAAGAGGCACCTCTTTATTTTTGGAGTATGTCACATTTGGTTTGTGAATTTTGAAGATAAAATAGGCTATAATTTTCACCGCCTTGTAGCAGAATACTCCTACTGCTCCAAATATGGATATGTTCTTAGCTAGGATAGATAAATTGAAAGTAGTATTTAAAAGTTTAGTTGGTATATTCGTTGGATTTATTGTTGCGCTAGTTACAATAATGGTTCTCTCATTCTTTAGTATTTTTATATTCTCTTACCTTATTGTTGACAAGGCCCCAATGGATATACTGATGACCTCAGTTGAACCTTTGGTATATTCACTGTTCACAATATTTGTTGGTATTGTTATTGGTATTTACTTATCAGCTCAAATATCGGGAAGCCCAAATATAGTAAATGCGATATTAGTCGCGGCCATGTATGGTGGTTTTATGTACTATATTGGCCAATCTCCATCGAATCTAGATAAAGAGTACCCCATTTGGTATGAAATAGCATCGAATATAGTTTTGGTACCCTCGTTCATAGCAGGGTACTTTCTTACTCTAAAAGCAAAATCAAATACCAGATGAGGCGGTTTATGCCCAACCAATTCACTTCCTTGCCGTTCTGTACGTTAGTACGCCCTCGTAATAGTGCACTCGCACTATTTTGTGTATCAAAATGAAATATCGAAAAGCTGAAATAGAAAGACTCAACTTAAGTGTTCGTTGGCTTGATTCTAAGAATGCCAAAAATGCTTACGATTTTACAGCCAAATACTATGCGACCGATTTCTATGGGCTAAATAGTGAAGTCGTTGAATCAATTTTTAGACTTAAGATTGTGAGTGATACCATTACAGACGCTTGGCTAAAGAGTAATTTCAACACCGCGGGAACAGTTCAGGTGGTATTTAGCGAGAATGAAGTTTTTATTCTAGCAACCAGCATCTTCCTTGATGCTTGGCAGGATATATTTATGCCCGCCAGAGATGATGCAATAGTTCTGCACAATGATTCAAACAAAATTTTATTCTATTCTCACGAGCATGTATTTGAGATAGGAGAAAGGAAAATATAATAGAAAGCTACATTACAGCACCTAGTCACTTCGCGTTAAATATTTGGTCAAGTTTAATGCTGCATATAATTAGGCGGGGAACCAACCTCAAGGCCATATAAATCAAACCTGAAAACTGGAAACCTTAAACTAAAAGGAATATAAAATGAAGAAAATTGTGCTAGCAATTATTATTGCTTCAACTTCACAAGTTACCAATGCCTACGAGGCAAATGAACTTAATGGTGCTTGGTGCTTTTACGAACAAGAAGCAGCAGGAAATGTCGCCGCTGAAAATGTCACAATTACTTTCAAGAAAGATGGCTCCTATAAGTGGGTCGATAGTTTTTGGAAGCAGGATGGCACTTGGTCTGTTGAAGACGACAAGCTGATAATGTCAAATGTTGGGACACATAAACTTTTATCAGTTACCCCAAGCAAAGTTGAAATGGTTCGCGGAAGTACAATGAGAATGCGTAAAGGTCCATGCTAATAGAAAATCAATAGGGTCGCCTTATAGCTTGCACGCGGATTTTAAATGCGGTCAGCGTGCCAACTACACTGGGCTTTGATTATCAGAAGCCCAGCATTTAGTTCGCTACCATGGTATATTGCTGGTAATCCTATACAGGCCAACACCTACCAGTCATAATTTTATGAAACTCGAATTTATTTTACCGAACATGAAGAGTTTATATTTTATACTGTCCTTTTTATTTATTTCCGGGTGTGCCTCAACCCCAAACATATATGAAAGAAACGCGAAAGCTAACGAACTTGAAGCTCAAGCAGAGGAAGCTAGGGTCCGCAATAACTATTCTATGGCTACACAACTAGACATAAAGGCCAAGAACCTAAGAGAAAAAGACATTATCAACAAAGAGGATATCGTTGCAGATATTTTCTCCGGGCTTTTTCGGCGATTGCTGGGAGGAAATTCCAAGAGTGACAAAAATGCTTGGCAATAAAGCAACGCACTAGTACATATCGTTGTCAGCAAGCGCTAGGTAGCTCACTTGATAAAGTACCTATCTGTATTAATTTTTGCTATTTCACCTGCTATAGCGCATACAGCTCAAGATCTCTATGCCGAGATTCTAAACACAAGAGTAAGCGGAAGTTTAATTAGCCCCTTCAAAGAATTTTCACTGCAAATTTCCCTCACACCAGATGATAATTCCGTTAGTTATATCGACCTCAGTATTGATGAACGCCCCGTGAAGATATCCCTCCCTGAAAAATTCAATGTAAGAAATGTATTGTTATCTTCTCTCGAGATCACTCATAGTCCGATACATGCACCAAATGCGGGGGCTGATGGTATAATCGGAGTTGGGCCGGCTTATCTTAAAATCAAATATCGTTACTATTCAGCTGAGCACTGTGAATCTGGAACAGGCGAGATTTCAATATCCACGAGAATGGATACCTTAGTATACAAGGTTGATGGCGAGTGTTTAGATAATTCACTCGCCTAAAAAACATCCAACACTACTGCACAGCTAAAAGTATACTTCACTCTGGACTGGCTACCGGTTAGTGTAGTGATAACTATGAACCCGAAAGCTGCCCTAATCGTTTACAGGCCAAACTACCGGAAGACCCGTGCTCCCTATACTCTCTATAGAAAACCTGCAATGCCGCTACGGTGAGCAGGTAGTTATCGAATCGGTTTCCTTTGCTTTACAAGCGGGAGAAATTGCCTGTTTGTTGGGCCCTAGCGGCTGCGGTAAGACGACTCTGCTACATGCCATTGCCGGCTTCCAGCCAATCGCTGAGGGGAATATTCAGCTATCTGGAGAAGTAATCTCTTCTCCTGAATTACAGATTCCCGCAGAGCAACGGAATATTGGGGTGGTATTTCAGGACTACGCCCTCTTCCCACACCTTACCGTTGAACAGAATATTGTCTTCGGTATCCAGTCAGTGCCGAAAAGCAAGCGGCAATCCCGCACCCAGTCTTTGCTAAAGTTAGTGCGTCTGGAAGGCTTTGGGCAACAGTACCCACATCAGCTCTCTGGCGGTCAGCAGCAGCGTGTCGCTCTGGCTCGGGCACTGGCACCACGTCCCAAGCTGTTACTCCTGGATGAACCCTTCTCCAACCTGGATACCGAGTTGCGCCGCAGTCTCGCCGCCGAAGTCCGCCATATACTGCGCGAAGAGAAGATCCCTGCAATTATTGTTACCCACGACCGCCATGAGGCTTTTATTGCCGGAGATAAGCTGGGAGTACTCAGCCAGGGACAATTACAGCAGTGGGACAGCCCTCAAGACACTTATCAAACACCTAGAAACTTGGCAGTTGCAAGGATTGTTAGTGAAGGGAATATCATTTCCGGTACTGTTGTGGGCAATGGCCTGATCAGTACCCCTCTGGGGGAAGTGAAGGTGCCAACAGCTGCATACGAAAGTGGAGATCAGCTCGAACTGTTTGTGCGCAGTGAGGATATTGCCGCAGGCGAACATCCCGGTGCTGTGATGGCTCAGGTTGTGGAAAAGAATTTTCTCGGCAACCAGGTGAGGTATCGCTTTCAGCTAGCCGCAGGGGAAACTGTCGAGGCCGCTTTGAATGCAGATGTTCAAGCCGCTCCTGGTGATAAACTTCCCCTGCACCTTTCCTCTGCTCTGGTGTTTGACCAAGCCCGATAAAAGCTATCAGGACAGGGCGGGCGCTTCTGAGTCCGCCACGGCTGTGCGCTCCTCACCTCTGCGCCAACCAATGGAACGGCTTAGTAAAATTACCGGTATCAATCCCACCAGGACAATCAATAAAGCTCCCAGGGCCGAGCGCTCCAGCATCTCATCGGAAGCGAACTGGTAAACATAAATCGCCAGGGTGTCAAAGCCAAAGGGGCGCAGTAACAAAGTCGCCGGTAGTTCTTTCATACAATCCACAAAGACCACCAAGCCACCCGTTAGTAGACCTGTACGCACCAAAGGTAGATGTACAGCCCACAGGGTTTGCCAGCTATTGCGTCCCAGGGAGCGGGCAGCGCGATCCATTGAAGGGGTTACTTTCTCCAGGCTGGATTCTATGGCCCCTGTGGACACTGCCAGGAAGCGCACCGTGTAGGCAAAAATAATGGCGAAAATACTGCCGCTTAACAGCAGCCCTATGGAGATATCAAAGTGTTCACGTAAAAAACCATCCACCGCATTATCAAAAGCGGCCAGGGGAATCAGGACACCAATCGCCAGTACTGCCCCGGGCATTGCATAACCCAGCTTGGAAAAGCCGACCAAGACCCGTACGGATCTTTTGGGTTGCAGTCGCTTACCGTAAGCCAACAGCAAGCCCAGCAGTACAGAGACCAGTGCCGCTGTGATTGACAGCAACAAGCTATTGCTGGCGATCTGTATAAAATCTTCGCTCCAGTAACTGGAGAAGTTGCTAAATGCGTAACCTCCCAGAACCAGCAGGGGAATAATAAAACCGGCCACCAACAGTAACCCGCAGAACAATAGAGCGACACCGGATCGCCAGCCGCGCAATACATAGCGTTCACGCTGGGAATTTGGCGATTGTACAAAGTGCTTCTGTCTCGCCCGCCCCATTCGCTCCAGCGTAATTAACAGAACAACAAAAATCAGAGTGCTACAGGCAATTTGCGCCGCGCCTCCTAAATTACCGTGGCTCAACCAGGTATCGTAAATCCCGACACTCAAGGTGCGTACGGCAAAGAAGTCCACTGTGCCGAAATCATTCAGGGTTTCCATCAATACCAGTGATAAACCTACCGCAATTGCCGGGCGTGCCATTGGCAGGGATACGCGCAAGAAGCTCTGCCAGGGCGTACAGCCCAATGACCGGCTCGCGGCACGTATACTGCCGCACTGCTCGATAAAGGCTGCTCGCGCGAGCATATAGACATAGGGGAAGAGCACCAGTGACAGCATGGCTATCGCCCCACCCATGCTACGGATCTCCGGGAACCAGTAATCCCTGGCTGTCTGCCAGCCAAACCAGGCGCGCAGGGACTTTTGCACAGGGCCCGCATATTCCAGCAAGTCCGTGTAAACGTAGGCAATCACATAGGCGGGAACAGCAAACGGCAATAACAGCCCCCACTCAAACAAACGACGCCCGGGGAACTGGCACATGCTCACCAGCCAGGCACTGCCCACGCCTGTTATCAGCGTTACCAAACCGACACCGCCAGCCAGAATCAATGTGGAGGACACATAGTGAAACAACACCGTGTCCACCAGGTGCGGCCAGATATTTTCTTCAGGGAAAAATGCCAACCAAAAAATGGATAGCACTGGCAGGGCTACCAGTAGGGAAATGGTAGCTACCAGTAGCAGCCAGCGGGAAGCTGATAAGTTTGCTCGGTTTAGCATGATTAAGGAATCAAAAGCTCATTATAAAAGAACGGCCCTGGTCTCTCGACAGGGCCGTTCGAATAAGGCTGAGATAGTGCTGTCAATTTACTCGGCAGCAATTCCCATTCAGTTAACCATTCTAAAAGTCAAAGCGTACTTCATCAACCATGCGGGAAGCCGTTGGAACGTAGGAACCGATCTCCGTGAGACTCAGATCGTCTTCTTTAAACTCACCCATATACTCCTTAATCAACTCAGAGCGGGCAGTGCCAGGGCGTACCGGGAACTCAAAGTTTTTCTCGGCGTAAGAGTATTGAGCATCGGCGCCGCTGAGGAATTCCAGCAGCTTAACGGCATTTTCACGGTTGGGGGCATGCTTGGTCAGCGCCGCACCGGAAATAAACATATGGGTACCGCGATCTTTCTGGTTAGGGAAGACCAGGTTTACAGACTTGGCCCAATCCACCTGCTCCGGCTGCTCCTTATTGGTAATCATTTTACCGAAGTAGTAGCTGTTACCCAGGGAAAGGTCGCAGACACCTTCGCTAATAGCTTTAACCTGAGCGCGGTCATTACCCTGGGGCTTACGCGCCAGATTCGCTTTCACACCTTGCAGCCACTCTTTGGTTTCTGCTTCACCGTGATGGGCGATCATGGAGGCGATCAGGGACAAGGTATAGGGGTGCTTGCCGCTACGAGTACAAATTCGGCCCTTCCACTTAGGGTCTACCAACTCTTCGTAGCGAGTAATTTCACCGGGCTTAACGCGGTCTTTGGAGGCGTAGATCAAACGCGCCCGGGTGGTCAGGCCGAACCAGTTGCCTGCCTTATCGCGAAATTGTGATGGGATATTGTCTTCCAGGATTTCACTGCTTACCGGTTGGGTCAGCTGCTTATTAAGCAGATCCATCAGGCTGCTGGTATTGGAAGTCAGGACCAGGTCAGCGGGGCTATTGCGCCCTTCCCTTTGCAAACGCTCGTTCAAGCCTTTGCTGGCGTAGACCACTTTGGCCTCAATACCGGTTTTTTCGGTGAACTCCTTTAAGATCGGCTCTATAAGGAAAGGCTGTCGGTAGGAGTAGATATTTACCTGCTCGGCCGCACTGGCACCCACAGCACCCAACAAGCCGGCTACAGCCAGCACTTTTTGAAATAGAGCTCTGGTAGACATTATCGTAGATCACCCTTGGATTAAACGAGAAACATTCTCATTTGATTTAATGGCAATGTCAATAAAAATACATATGACCTAAGGCGATAAGGCAAAGTCGTCAATTTCCTCCTATGCTTAGGCTTGATACCGCCACCCATAGAGGTCCTATGTACCGCTTTGGCCCTTTAATAGCACTGATCTTTGTCCTCTGCAGCTGTGGGGGCCCGAAGGACTCCAAGTCACCTGCAACCCCTCCTGCAGATGAGTCGGCTACCAGCGCCATGAAGGAGCCCATTGCCCCACCGGGCAATGGAGTGGAAGCGGAAAAGAAAGCTGCAGCTATATGCACCCCGGAATGGTTTGCCTGGGTTCAACAGCAAGTGCTTGCCCAGCAGAATGGCGATATGGCGAAACTATACCCATCCGGTATGCCAACTACCGGTAGTGAGGAGTGGTTCACAGCCATCACCCGGCTCAGCGGAGCCAATACCAACGGTCTCAAACCCGGAGGAATGGAGTGGTGCGAGGCTATCCAGAAGCATCTTACCGAGGGCAGTCCACAAAACCAGTTATAAGTGCCTGGAGACCAAACGCAGACGCATTAGTTTTTATTTTACAGTTTGGAAATACCGATCGCTCGGTTAAGGGAAGATTTGATTCATAGGATACTGCGATTTAGCAAATAGACAGCGAGGTAATAGCACCATGCAGCCTATCAGCAAGTTGTTGCTGGCCTTTATCGCCGCAACAGCACTACCCTATGCACTCGCCAAAGAAAAGCCCCCACCCGGCGCTATGGCCCTTTCCACCGTATTGACCAAATTGGAACAGCAGGGCTACACCCCAATTGTTGAGGTCGATCTGGACAAGGGTAAGTGGAAGATTGAGGCCTATAAGGGTGACCAGAAGTACGACTTGCACGTAGACCCCAACTCTGCGGAAGTTTTGTCGGAAAAACCGGACAACGATTAAGGATTAGCGTCCTCATTCTGAGCTATCCTGCCAGGGCCGGCTGCCAAAGCCGGCCCTAACCTATTCTGCTTGAACATAGTGATGTAATCCGCGCCATAAATTGCGATGGCAAAACAAACTTGGCCATACCCCGGATAAAATTTGTTATCCGATCATCAAAGGAATTTACCGGATTGGTCAATCACTCCGATTCAATTTCGTTTAGTCTTTCTGAGATCAACGCCACAGGATAATAAAATGACAACACAAACCCTGACCCGGCAGGATGCAGACAAAGCGGTACTGCAAAACTATCTGGACAAACAGCGCAGTGCCTACCTGGCCAACCCGGCTCCCAGCTATCAGCAACGTGTGCAGGATCTTAGAACCCTTGCCCAGCTCCTGCGTGAACAGCAGGAACCCATTATCCAGGCGATCAGTAACGACTACGGCAATCGAGCCCGGGAAGAGATACTGCTCTACGATATCTACCCAGCGCTCTCCGGCATTAAAGAGACTATCAAGCGCTTAAAGAAGTGGATGAAACCCACAGGGCGCCATACAGATTTTAAATCCTATCCCCTCTCTAAAAATCGTGTGGTCCCACAACCTCTGGGGGTAATTGGCGTCATAGTGCCGTGGAACTTCCCAATAAACTTAAGCTTTTCACCACTGACCAATATTTTCGCCGCAGGCAATCAGGCGATGGTCAAGATGTCTACCAACTCCAAGCATCTTGCAGAGTTACTCAGTAAAGTCTGTGAACAATACTTCCCAGAAGAAAAGCTGGTTTTTATTCCCGATGCCGATGAAATAGGCCCGGTGTTTTCCAGCCTTAAATTCGATCACTTAATTTTTACCGGATCCAGTAATACCGGCCGTGCAGTAATGCGCTCCGCCGCAGAAAACCTGACTCCAGTCACATTGGAACTTGGTGGTAAATCACCGGCAATTGTTGGCCCGGATTACCCGGTTAAGAAAGCCGCCGAGCAACTAATTTACTGGAAGCTGGTAAACGCCGGGCAGATCTGTGTCAACGTGGATTATCTTTTCTTGCCGGAGGAGCATCTCGTAGAGTTTATCGAGCACGCAAAACATTATGTTCAGAAGCGCTACCCCGACTTAGATGGCCAGGATTACACTTCTATTATCGACGACACATCTTACCAGCGAATCTGGGCAACCCTGGATGACGCCAAGGCTAAGGGTGCTAATGCCATAGATTTAAGTGCTGGCAAATTGGATAGGGACAATAAACTGCGAAAATTCCCTCCGCATATCCTGACCAACGTAGACGGCGAGATGCTGGCAATGCAGCGTGAGATTTTTGGCCCTCTATTGCCGATTATCACTTATTCCAAGCCAGAGGAAGTTATTGATTATATTAATGCTCGCCCCAGACCCCTGGCGATTTACCCTTACACTCACGACAAAACCTTACAAGATTTATATATCAACAAGGTAATGTCTGGAGGCGTGTCGGTAAATAATTGTGTACTGCACGTTGGTCAGCACGATATTCCATTTGGCGGCGTTGGTGAAAGCGGTATGGGCCACTACCATGGCTACGAGGGGTTTTTAACCTTCTCTAAACTTCGCCCCATCTTCTATCAGGGCCCAATCGATCTATTAAAATTACTGCGGCCTCCCTATGGCAAACTCTCAACTCGTGTTATCGATTTTATGCTAAAGCTTACACGCTAGGCTCCCTAGGTCCGGCAATATCTGTTGCCGGGCCATTCACTGCTATAATCGCACTCAGGTAAGACCGAAATCACTACAGCCCGCTGGCACTGCGATAATCCCTAGTCCAAACTAATACTATGGCTTGTTAGCAGTATGGAGCCGTAGATGATTTTTCTTACCGCCATAGCTTTAGTTGGCAATCTCACTAACCCAATCCCCCCCGGCCTCGATCCCAATAAACCCGCCCCCATCTACGACAGCCCCGACCTTTACGGAGCAGAACCTTCGGTCATTGCCTTGGACTTATCCACTATTAAAGCGAAACTGTATGGTCTAGGGTTCAACCCCATCACGCATATCGAATTTGTGGGCGGAAGATGGAAAATCCAGGCGGTCTACGGAGGAGAATTGAGGGCTCTGGAAGTGAATCCGGACAACGGAATAATTATTGCTGACCGACCAGCCAATTAATCACTGTTTAAATGTTAAAACCAAACTTCCTGGTTAAAATTGGTCACAAAAATTTACAGTGATATGCAAACATTGGTTTTTAACTAAGGGATCTATTCAGTGAATAGAGTCCCGGTATTGCAATGGTGTCATTCCTTTCCAGCCCCGGTAGGCCCGAATAAATGAATTGGGCTCTTTAAATCCCAGCATAAAAGAAATTTCCCCTAGATGAAGGCTGGATTTGGCGAGGTAGTGATCAGCCAAACTTGATCTAACTCCCTGCAATACTGTCTGGAAGGATTGATTTTCCTCCCCCAGTTTCCGCTGCAAAGTCCTTTTACTGATAGCCAAGCGTTCAGACACCGCTTCGACAGAACTCTCTCCAGCCGGTAGTAACTCTATCAATACTGAACCTACCCGCTCTCCCATTGTGGCTTCGCTATCCAGATCCTTGAGCTGCTGACTCAATTTACCCTCAAAGAAATCCCACATAGGGGCATTGGCAGTCAGAAATGGTTTTTGTGCATCTTGTGCTGAGAAACAAATTCTCACCCGGTCTGACTGCTTAATTGAACAACCAAAAAACTCCCGATAAGGCGTTTGATCTGTTGGTAGCTGCGGTAGTGCCAATTCCAATGGTTGAATTTCCTCCCGGGTTCCCAATCGAGCCAGACGGATATAAAAAATTAATTCGCTCAGGCCCAAAGCTTCAGGGATATTTCCATCACTTCCATAGCATTCTAAATTGAGCTTGGTGTACTCATCGGTAATATCCAAGTGCAATTCCATGGGACCGATCAATGGTTTGTATTGCTGTATCCGCAGTAGAGCTTGATTCAGATTTGCGCTGCACAGGCTCGCAAATATGGGAGGGTCAAACGACTCAGCCGAAAGGTGCTCCGCTAGTAAAAGCGGTAATGGCCGATCCTTAGAGGCCTGATCGATACCACACCAGAAACGGAAATATTCCACCGGCGTGAGTGTCACAGCCTCCCGCTGTAACAGATCCGCAGGTAACCCGGCATAGGCAAGAGCCAGCGCTGTATCGATATTCATATCGTGTAATATCAACTTCCAGCTGGGAGGTACCAGGAATTTCGCTGCACGTTTGATCATTACCGGACCTGCCTGCAATTAAGACTTTTCCATCGTCTGACGGGAAAACTTCAGTACCATTTTACGGGGCAGTAAAGGCATTATCCAATTCAGAAACAACTTGAGCCGTGTCTCATTAAAAGCAACCAGATCTCCCCGCTCCATTGCCAGATAGCCACATCTGGCAACAGACTCAGCCGAACGGGCATTTTTCCAAATATCGACACCCTGAAGATCACCAGCGGCCACAAACCCTGTTGCAACAGCACCGGGGCACAAAGCCGTTACTGTTACACCTGTGCCTTTCAACTCTTCCGCCAGTGCCTGGCTAAATGAAGTTACATAGGCTTTAGTTGCGTAGTAAACCGCCTGTAAAGGGCCGGGAATAAAAGAGGCTGTAGATGAAACATTAAGAATATGTCCACTATTGCGGCCAACCATCCCCTTTAAATACAGGTGGGTGAGATTGGTAAGGGAAACCATATTCACCTGCATCATACCCTGCTCAGCTTCCAAATCCCTTTGATGGAAAAGACCATGACCACCAAAACCCGCATTGTTGATTAGGGTGCCAATCTCCACACCCTCACTTTGGGTTCGCTCAAAAATTCTCTGCGCGGACATGGGGTCAGAAAGGTCCTCGGCAATAACCATTGCCTGGATACCAAACTCCTTCTCCAGCTGCTGTTTGAGTGCTGAAAGCTTCCCTTCAGACCGGGCAACCAGAACCAAGTTGCCACCCTTAGATGCATGTATCCTGGCCAGTTCAAGGCCGATGCCACCAGAGGCCCCAGTAATAAGTGCCGTTTCCATCTATCTGTCTCCCAAGCGTTAATCTTGAAATCAGTATATGATCAGAAGGCGCCAACTAAGAATCCGATGATGCCAAGTGACTATCCAAGTATGCCAAAACCACATTGGTAGTTCTTTCATCAAGTGGGAAATTAATCAGTCCGCTTTGAGTCCATAAACGGGCTGGATAAAGTCAACTCCGTTCCACACCAGTAACAATCTGCATTTACGATTTTCGTTTAATCAAAATTATTAACAGATATATCAAACCAAATAGTGTCCCAAACGGAAAAGAGCTAATCCAAATCAGTGAGAGTATTAAAGAATACCAGAACAACCACTTAGTTCGAAAAGACGATAAAAACAAAGCAGCACAGGAAATCAACAAGCCTGGACCAGACAATAGACCTCCTATAACAAAATTAGAGAGGGACTGGCTCATCATGCTTGCCATTACTTCAGGGGATGTATCAAGTGATTGGGCGATCTGAAAAGTTTTCCAAAAACTCAACATCCCCAAATAAAAGAACACAATAATCGGGGTTTGAAGAACAGCACCCAATATAGAAAGAACGCTCCCCAACTTAACCCGCTTATTTCCCTCCGGGCAAAGCTCACTTTCCGGGGAGCTATATATGCCTTGTTCAAAACTCATTTTTACCTCAGAAAACATCACATCCTTCATCAAGGATTTATAAATTTTGTCCCTTTATTAAAGCGGTAGCAGTCGCCCTAGCAATAAGTTTCCCCTCTTGAAGAAGCTCTCCTTCCAGAAAGCAGACAGTTCTACCTCTAGATACAACTCTGCCAACACCCTCAACTGGCCCCACTTTAGCTGGGCGAACAAATTGAGTCTTTAGCTCTAGTGTCGGAGCAAACTGACCAATATTCAGCGAAAATACAAGTGCAGGACCCATTACGTCGTCGAGCATTGCACATAGAAACCCACCCTGTATTGTTCCCGCAGGGTTTAAGAATGACTCCCTGGCAAAAAATCGGGCTTTCATCTCCATTTTTTCACGTGAATAGCTTATCAAGTCAAATCCCAGAGTTTTCGCACACTCAGGTACTGTCAGATCTCCTGACTCGACCATTTCGTAGATATCCATATCCCCTCACAAAGTCTATTCTACGTTTGCTATTTTAAATCCAATCAAGTTCACCACCGACTGCCAGTCTTGCTCTACTTGATCTCGACAACTTAGCCGCTTGTAAAGTAAATCTAATTAGCGAACCTCAAAAATATATAATTTCTTAGGCTCCCCATCTATTGGGGTCCAGGTCTCTTTAACCCCTTTTAAGTCCAATATTAAGTTAGCCTCAGCGATGAAATTCATGTCGAATACGATACAGCCACCTCTCCAACCACTTTCTTCAGAATAAGTGTATGGAGGCATTTCATTTAGAGAAGAAACAGCTGGTACGTTTATCTCTGGTTTACTAAAACCCAGATCGTACCCCTCAAATCCAGCATTTGAATAAACGATATTTTCATCAAGAGTGATCGAAGGTACCCGCTCTACCCTAGAAAACTCTTGCCCCACACAACTCCCCAAAACTAGCGACATCAGTATCACTATATACTTCATTTCAATATCCTCACGAAACTACAATCGAGTTAAGTGGCAACATCTCAAGTAGTCTACTCAAGCCATCAGAACTTCTTACCTAAATCCACCCCTGTAAACCCTGTTCCAGCAGCTAAGTGTCCTCAACCACACCACTAGACTCCCTGGAGAAAGCTATATGCCAACTCAAAGCTGCCTCTAGTAAACCACTTTTCACAAGGCAAAAAAAAGCCCCGCAATTGCGGGGCTCTTTAGATAGGCTTTAAGGCCGGCTTACATCATGCCGCCCATACCGCCCATGCCACCCATACCGCTCATGTCAGGAGCAGCCGGCTTGTCTTCCGGGATTTCTGCAACCATGGCTTCGGTGGTGATCATCAGGCCAGCGATAGAAGCTGCCGCTTGCAGAGCAGAGCGGGTTACTTTAGCTGGGTCCAGGATACCCATTTCCAGCATATCGCCGTACTCACCAGTAGCAGCGTTGTAACCGAAGTTGCCTTCGCCTTGCTTGATCTTGTCAACAACTACGGAAGCTTCGTCACCAGCGTTGGAAACGATTTGACGCAGAGGCATTTCCATAGCGCGCAGGGCTGCAGCGATGCCATGGTTCTGGTCTTCGTTGTCGCCAGTTACAGAGATAACCTGGGTAGCGCGAACCAGTGCGGTACCACCGCCAGGTACTACGCCTTCCTCTACTGCGGCGCGGGTAGCGTGCAGCGCGTCTTCAACGCGGGCTTTCTTCTCTTTCATTTCTACTTCAGTAGCGGCGCCTACTTTGATTACCGCAACACCGCCAGCCAGCTTGGCTACGCGCTCTTGCAGCTTCTCTTTGTCGTAGTCTGAAGAGGACTCTTCGATCTGTGCACGGATCTGGCTAACGCGAGCTTCGATGTCTTTAACATTGCCAGCGCCGTCAACGATTACAGTGTTTTCTTTGGACAGGGTTACGCGCTTAGCAGTACCCAGGTGCTCCAGAGTGGTACCTTCCAGCTCCAGGCCAACTTCTTCAGAAATCACGGTGCCGCCAGTCAGGATAGCGATGTCCTGCAGCATGGCTTTACGACGGTCGCCGAAACCAGGTGCTTTAACAGCAGCAACTTTAACGATGCCGCGCATGCTGTTTACTACCAGAGTTGCCAGCGCTTCGCCTTCTACGTCTTCAGCGATGATCAGCAGCGGCTTGGAAGCTTTAGCTACTTGCTCCAGCAGGGGCAGCAGGTCGCGGATGTTGGAGATTTTCTTGTCTACCAGCAGGATGAACGGATTGTCCAGCTCGGCAGTCATGTTCTCTTGGTTGGTGATGAAGTAAGGAGACAGGTAGCCGCGGTCGAACTGCATGCCTTCTACTACGTCCAGCTCGTTTTCCAGGCCGGAACCTTCTTCAACAGTGATAACGCCTTCTTTGCCAACTTTTTCCATGGCTTCAGCGATGATGGTACCAACGCTCTCGTCGCTGTTAGCGGAAATAGTACCTACCTGAGCGATAGACTTGGTGTCAGCGCAAGGAGTGGACAGGCCAGCGATGTGATCAACAGCTGCGATTACCGCTTTGTCGATACCGCGCTTCAGGTCCATAGGGTTGAAGCCAGCGGCTACGGATTTCAGACCTTCAGTTACGATAGCCTGAGCCAGAACGGTAGCGGTAGTGGTGCCGTCACCCGCAGTGTCAGAAGCTTTGGAAGCGACTTCTTTAACCATCTGCGCGCCCATGTTCTCGAACTTGTCTTGCAGTTCGATTTCCTTGGCTACGGAAACACCGTCTTTGGTTACGGTAGGAGCGCCGAAGGACTTGTCCAGAACTACGTTGCGGCCTTTGGGACCCAGGGTAGTTTTTACAGCGTCTGCCAGGATGTTTACGCCTTTCAGCATTTTCTGACGAGCGTCGTCACCGAAAATTACGTCTTTAGCTGCCATGATTCTTATTCCTCAAATTCTTTTTGCGAGTAAAGTTAAAGGCTGGCCTTAGCCTTCCAACACGCCGTAGATATCACCTTCGCTCATGATGATCAGCTCTTCGCCTTCCACCTTGAGGGTATTGCTGTCGGCATAGCGACCGAAAACAACAGTGTCACCTACCTTCACAGACAGTGCGCGAACATCGCCATTGTCCAGCTGCTTGCCCTCACCCACGGCTACCACTTCACCTTGGTTCGGCTTTTCTTTGGCAGCGCCTGGCAGCACGATACCGCCAGCTGACATCGCTTCTTCTTCCTTACGGCGTACTACGACGCGGTCGTGTAAAGGACGAATTTTCATGGATAAGTTCTCCATTGAGTCGTTTTAATGGTTTCCAACATGGGCGGCACTGGCCCTGTGGGCCGGTAACCTCACCCCTCTCTGATCCTCAGAGGCGGGGCTTAATTCTCAGTTGAACCCTATCTATGGGCGGGAATAAGGATTTCAACACCATCAGGTGAAAAAACTGCAAAGCAAATTCTCATCACTGACATTTTGTATATTTTTTAACCCAATCAGGGCTTGGGGCGCTTATCTTCAACGGAGTGTTGATTCTCTCCAGGGCGCTTCTCATCTTTCGAATACTCCCCCTCGATAATGTCGTCACCACGCTTGTGATTTGGCGACTGGTTAAAATTCTGCGGGGGAACCACTTTGACGTGGCGAAGGATAAAACCGAGCAACAGGTTCCTGAGCCCTGGAATCAGGCAGATAAAGCCGAAGAAATCAGTGATAAAGCCTGGGGTGAGCAACAGCACACCACCCACCGCGAGGAATATCCCTTCAACCATCTCTTTGGCGGGAATATTTCCAGCCTGCATCTTCTCCTGGGCCCGCATCAGGGTAGAGATCCCCTGGCGGCGAAGCAGTGTCACTCCTACCACTGCGGTCAAAATGACCAGGCCGATCGTTGGCAGGGCGCCAATTTCACTCCCTACGGCAATCAACACCCACATTTCGAGTACAGGTAGGGCTATAAATAGAAGTAATAATGGGCGCATTGCGGAAATTCCTAGTTAACCAGCTTCGCTGAGAGCCGGGACGATCACGGTTTTTTCAATATGCTGTAGTAAATGGAGTGGGGAGGCAAATTATTCAAGGGCGCCTTATTCCACCCCACAGTAACTGGAGAGAGGAAGGATTGAATGGCAAGCGAGCAACAGGATGCTATAGAAGTGCCAGCCATCGGACGCAGTCGCCACTTAGTGGACGATATATTGGCGAAAGCGGACATTCAAATTAACGGGGAAAGACCCTGGGACCTGCAACTTCATCGGGAAGCAGCCCTTGATGAGGTCATCGCCCGGCACAGCTTGGGCCTGGGCGAGTCCTATATGCGCGGCGATTGGGATGTCCAAGACCTGGATCAATTCTTCCACCGGTTACTCAGTGCTGAGATTCATCACAGTATCAAGAACTGGCGCTACTTTTGGCGCGCCACACGCAGCTACCTGATGAATCTACAGAGCAAAAACCGCTCGTTTAATGTGGGAGAGCAACACTACGACCTGGGCAACGAATTCTATAGTGCCATGCTCGACAATCGGCTTACGTACAGCTGCGGCTATTGGAAAGAGGCTAAAACCCTCGACCAAGCCCAGGAAGCCAAGCTGGACCTGATTTGCCGCAAGTTGGAATTGAAACCCGGGATGCGCTTACTGGATATTGGCTGTGGCTGGGGCAGCCTGGTTAGCTATGCCGCGCAAAAGTATCAAGTGGAGTGTGTTGGGATTACGATTTCCCGAGAGCAAAAAGCCTATGTGACAGAGCGCTATGGTGAACTGCCAATTACTGTTCGCCTTCAGGACTATAGAGAACTCAAAGAACCCTTCGACCGCATTGCCAGCGTAGGGATGTTTGAGCATGTCGGCCGCAAGAACTACCGAACATTTATGGAAACAGCAGCGCGCTGTCTTAACAAAGATGGGTTGATGATGTTACATACGATCGGCAACAACCAGCGCACCGCATCTACGGACTTGTGGACAGAAAAATATATATTCCCAGGTGGTGAGCTACCTTCCGTAGGACAGCTGGGCGACGCAACCGATCGCTTGCTAGTGTGCGAAGACCTGCACAACTTTGGATATTACTACGATAAAACCCTGATGGCCTGGCATGAAAACTTTGAGAAAAACTGGCCGCACTTTGCCGATCGCTACGGCCAGCGCTTCTACAGGATGTGGCGCTACTATCTACTATCTTACGCCGGCGCATTCCGGGGGCGCACACTTCAGCTATGGCAGCTAATGTATTCACGGTTTCGCACAGATGGGGTCCAGCGCATCAGTTAACACCAACTGTTTTTTTATGGAAACAGCCAGGAGTAGATGGCCATCAATGGAACTATGGAAATGATATTTCTCCAGGGCACCCCTGAATAATTCCGTAGTACCTCTGGCTTGCAGAGCGATTCACAACCAATGTGCGGCTTCGTAGGAATATCCAATCCCTTTAGGAAGTCACAACTCCAGATGTGGATCGCTATAAAAGCCCTGTAGCGGTATTGCGGCAATAATCAGGGACTCCTTAAAGAATCAAGCCAACAACACCCCCAGCTATCATACTTCATTGAATAGCTGAAGATACTTTTAACAGTAGGCTCAACAGCTATTTCTATTCCGGCTGGCAGAAAACTACCAACCTATGGACAATTTGCTCTCATCTCTTGGCGGGTTAAACCTACTGATACAAGTGCATACCATCTCAGCAATCATACTGACGATATTTCTCATCCCCCTGACGCTCTTAATGAAAAAGGGAAGCCGCTATCATCGGGCGTGCGGTATTACCACGCTTCTACTCGCCCTGGTTTTTTCTGCCAGCGCCTTGATGATGCTGTTTAACCCAAATTTAATCCCACACCTCAAGGCAGACATCCCCGAATACCCGATTGATACAGCCTATGTTTACAACATCCATTCCGACCTACTGTTAATTGGGCTGGCTTCCATATTTATCTATTCAATCTATTCCGCCTATCGCATATGGCCCCGTATTAAACATTCTACGGACGGAAGAATAACATCCAATGTGATTGACTGGGTCCTTGCAGCAGTCGCTTTATGGGTAACTATTTTCTACCTCCAGATGTTCTTCTACGACATGGATGAACACCCAGGTTACGCCAATATCTACTTAGCCCCCTCAGTATTGATGCTGATATTTGCAGGGCTTGATTTCTATACGTTTGTTTTCCGCCCGACAATCTATGGCAAGCCCTGGTGGGCCTTGCATATGAGCAAAATGTTGTATGCATGGTCAGCACTGATCAAAGGGTTTTTACTCAGGGATTTCCACCTGACGCTAGATCGAACCGTCCTGCATGAGATAGCATCCATTGTTATTTGGCTGTCCATCTCACTTCTCGTCTATTTGTTTTACAGGAAGAATCTCAATTCCAGATACGCTAAAAAAGAAAAGATCGAAAAAACTTAGCAAACCTTTATTGGAGCAGGAACAAAAAAAGGGTGAACTCAGTTCACCCTTTTTTTGCTGGGGAAGAGGGAAGCTTACAAGCGCGCTCCGCCATCAATATCTATCACTCGACCGGTGACATAGTCGTTCTCCAGAATAAACGCTACTGTCGAGGCGATCTCATCCTGCTCACCCAACCTGCGCAGGGGCACTTGTTTTACCAGGCTCTCAAGAATTTCAGGGCGCATTTGCGCAACCATATCGGTACCGATAAAGCCCGGGGCAATCCCGGCAACACGCACGCCGTAGCGCGCCAGTTCGCGTGCCCAGGATACCGTCATCGCTGCAACACCCGCTTTACTGGCGGAGTAGTTGGTCTGCCCCATGTTGCCTGCACGGGACAAACTTGAGATATTGACCATCACCCCACCCTTGCCGCTTTCCGCCATAATGCCCGCAGCAGCACGGCCACAAAGGAATACACCGGTAAGATTCACATCGATCACAGACTGCCACTGTGCCAGGGACATGCGATCTGTCACTTTGCCGTCTTTACACTTGAGCAACATGCCATCGCGCATAATGCCGGCGTTATTAACCAAAACCTGGAGTCCGCCAAAGTCTGCTGCGATTTTCGCAAAACCGGAGTCCACCGCTTCCTCATCGGCAACATTGATCAAGTAACTGCGAGCCTCAGCACCGAGCTTTTCACAAGCTGCAACGCTGTCTTTCAGGCCTTCCTCATTAACATCGATCAGGGCCAGGCGGGCGCCCCGCGCAGCCAGATACTCGGCCATGGCTCGGCCCAACCCCTGGCCCGCACCGGTAATCGCAACAATACTGTCAGCGATTTGCATATTGAACTCCTCGTCGTCGCTCGTTTTTTAGATTTATCGTTTATGACTGCCTTCGAACCTGCCCTATGCTGGCTCGAGGGGGAATTACCATTCGTAACCGACACCAACGGTCACTTTGGTATCTTCTTTTTCACTTTCCAGGGAGGGCGTATTGTCGTACTGCCACTCGTAACCGATCTCCATCAGCACACCTTCAACCAGCGGTGTGCGCACCCCCAGCTTGGCGTTAGCTTCGTAGTCGTTACTGTGATCAAAGGATTGTAAGGTTTCCTGGTCGAAATAAATTTCCGGCCCAAGGGAAAACTTGTAGCGGTAGTTAAGTGCAATTCGACCGGCGACATAGCGCTCATCTTGGTCTTCACTCAACTCTTCGTCGATAAAACTCTCGTGCAAGCTACTCAGACCACCTTCGAGGGAGAAAGTGGTTTTACTGGTATCGTAAAACAGATAACCCATACCGAGACCGAGGGTAGTTCCCAGGTCTAAGTTCTGAGCCTCTTCCCTTTCCAACTCACTATTAGCAGCGGCAAACCACTTCTCAGCAAAGATCCAGCGAAGATCATAATTGAGCTGGTATTTTTCCAGGTCACCTTCTTCCTCATTGTCCTGGTTCTGATACACAGAGCCGATTAGATGGTGGAAATCTCCATGGCGAATATCCAAGTTTATACTGGCATCCAAGTCTTCACGTTCACGGTTACCACTCTCGAATACGCCCCCGGCGGTAACATTACCGCTGAATAACACCGGACTGGTGGTAAACGTACTGTAAGGCTCTGCTCGTTCAATGCCCGGAAAATCGATCAGCCAACCGCGACCTTCAGCGCAGTACACTTCCCAGCGCTCCTGGCGGTGGCCGGCCAAGGTACAGGGTTCATCCCTGCCGGCAATTTTGATGTCGGTATCGATATCCATCGACACCACTTTGGATTTGTCGACTTTTACCTCACCAAAAGTCTCTGACTTCCAAGTGACCTGATCCTTTTCCACAAGTACCAACTCACCTTGAATACGATCGCCATTTTCCAGGGTCAGCACACCGGCATGGACCTGGAAGGGCACAAGAAATAAGAGAGTTCGAGCAAAGAACCTGGGGAGTCGTGTCGATAAAACCACTAAGAAACCTTGGACTTTTTAGGTGTATGAACGGTGCAAATAGCCGCAGTAATCGCACCATGATGCCATAACTAGAATCATGTGGCACGCTGTCACAACAGAGGCTTTGCGCCAGTAACCTGTGACCTTGCAAGCTGGTAAAGTATCCATTAACGGCGAATAAAAATCTCGGTTTCAGGAGATTTCCAAGTAAAAAATTGCGCCCAGTCAACGTAGTTCGCCGATATTTAGAGCTTTTTTTATGGAAAAACAGAACTCGCTGGAAAGAATATGCCAGGCCTTGGCGGCGATCCCCAAAGGGCGGGTTGTCACCTACGGGGACTTGGCTGAGATGGCCGGCTACCCACGCGCTGCGAGACTTGCAGGTCAGACCCTGCGTAAATTACCCCGGGGTACCAAGCTACCCTGGCACCGGGTGATCAACGCCCAGGGGCGCATCTCCCTGCCGGAACCCGGCGCCAGCCGCCAGCGTGAAAGACTGGAAAGAGAGGGGGTCATACTGCTGAAAGGGCGAGTGGATATGGGCAAATACCGCTGGAAACCTTAGCCCCAATCGCATACAGAAAACTACGCTACCTCATCAGCCCCCCAGGGCGCGACCCAAAATAACAGGATCATTCCAGGCACCGCCAGAACGGCACACAGGAGAAAGAAATGTGTCCACCCCATTCCCTCCACCAAATAGCCGGTGGAGGCATTGGCGAAGGTGCGCGGGAGCGAGGTCAATGCTGTAAATAAGGCAAATTGAGTGGCGGTGTGCAACTTGCTGGTAGTTCGAGCGATAAATGCAATAAACACCGCTGTCCCCAACCCCACCCCGAGATACTCAAAGGCAATTACTATCGCCAATAGCCAGAGGCTAGGATTGAAATCTGGAGTGCCCACCAGCTCGCCATTCACTTCAGACAAAATCATAAATCCGAAAATTGAAACCAGCTGTACCACCCCGAAAATCCATAGGCACTTATTAATCCCGATTTTTACAATTAATAAGCCGCCAAAGAAACCGCCAATTACCGCAGGCCACAAACCGGCATTCTTTGCCACTATGCCGATATCCGTATTGGAATATCCCATATCCAGGTAATAGGGCGTCGCCAGTGCCGTAGCCATGCTATCGCCGAGCTTATATAAAAACATAAAGGCCAGTACGAGCACCGCCTGTTTTACGCCATTGCGATTAAAGAATTCGACGAAGGGTAAAACAATGGCCTCGCGCAAAGATTTAGGACGACCTGCTGGATGGTCTGGCTCAGCCACCATCAAGGTCATAAAGACGGCAATCAACATAAAGGCCGCGGTAATCATAAACACCTGGTCCCAGGCCAGGTGGTCCGACAGGATCAAGCTGAGGGATCCCGGAATCAAGCCGGAAATACGATAGGCGTTGGCGTGAAAGGAATTGCCCAGGCCCAACTCCTGGTCTGGCAGAATCTCTCGTCGGAAAGCATCCAGGACTATATCCTGGCTGGCGCTAAAAAAAGCCACGGCAAAGCAAATTGCGGCAATTGACCAGATATCAAACTGGGGACTGAACATCCCCAGGACGCCAATGGAAACAATCAGTAACAGCTGCATTACCAGCATCCAGCCCCGCCGGCGGCCTAGCATCGGGAATGCGTAGCGCTCCATCAGCGGAGACCAGATAAATTTCCACGTATAGGGTAATCCGAGCAATGCAAAAATACCGATAGTGGCCAGATCCACGCCTTCGGTACGCAGCCAAGCGGGCACCAACTGTATCAATACAAAAAGAGGCATCCCCGAAGAGAAACCGGTGCCAATACAAATCAGCATACGCCGATTAAACACCGCCTCCCGGATGGTTTCGTGGGCCATAGTTTGTCGCTTTTATTCGCTGAGCATCATCTACCAGTGATACCCGACCCAACAGGCAACAGACACACAATCAAACATAAGGGCGAGTCTATGGAGGGGTGGGTTTCACCTTTACAACCACCATAGACACAAGCCGGGCAGAATGCCCGGCGAAGAGTTTTGATATGACATAGGGATTTAGAAAAGAGCTGAATTCAGGATCTACTCTTAGAGAGGAAATAGCATCCCTGTAAACCTTAGGTAGTGCCCGCTCCCGGCTGAACTTCTTCTTCCGGCCAGTCGCGCTGCTCGCGGCGCCAAAAATAAATGGACAGCAGAATGGCTGGTATTCCCATAAGCGCCGCATAAATAAAGAAGTAGGCATAACCCTGAGCATCCACCACTATGCCGGAAAAACCACTGATAAATTTCCCCGGCAAGGTCATCAGGGAGCTAAACAAAGCATATTGAGTGGCGGTATAAGCTTTATTGGCAAGACTGGAGAGAAACGCAATCAGTATCGCATTGGCAATTCCTCCACTGATGTTGTCCGCACTAATTACCAGCGCCAACCAGGCTTTATCGGGACCGATCACAGCGAGTTGGGCAAATAACAGGTTGGTACAGGCGACCATAACCGAACCCAGTATCAGCGGACGCACAACACCGTATCGCACCACTAACAGCCCACCTAAAAAAGAACCGATAATGGTACAGAAGAAGCCAAACAGCTTGCTGATTTCAGCGATTTCCGTTTTGGTAAAGCCCAGATCCAAATAGAAAGGATTGGCCATCACCCCCATCGCAATATCACTTAAACGGAAGATGCCGATAAATAACAACAGAATGATTGCAAAGCGGCCATTGCGCTGAAAAAACTCGATAAAGGGGCAGGCCACGGCGCGAATAAACCACTGCTTCATGCGACCATGCTCCCCCTTGCCCAACAGGCGCTGGGCCCACTCGCTTTGCAGCTCATCGGCTTCTTTGTTTACCTTGCTGTGATCGGGCTCGGCAATAATCAGAGTGGTAATCAGGCCCACTCCCATCAATCCAGCCATCGCAAGATAAGCACCGGACCAGCTAAAGATATCCGCAATAAACAGGGCGCCCGCTCCGGCTATCAACATTGCCACCCGATAGCCAAATACATAATTGGCAGCCATAGCGCCCTGGTAGTCGTCATCCATGGCCTCAATTCGATAGGCATCAATCGCTACATCTTGAGAGGCCGAACAGAAAGCGACCCACAGGGCCAGTAGGGCTACGTGCATCAGGGAGAGCTGGGGATTTACACTGGCCATACCTATGAGGCCAATCGCTATCCCGATTTGGGATACCAGCATCCAGCCCCGACGCTTGCCCAATTTATCCGTGAAAAAAGGCAGACGCAGCTGATCGACAATAGGGGCCCAGAGAACCTTGATCGAAAAGGTGATCCCCACCCAGGCAAAAAACCCGATGGCGGTACGGCTGACACCGTAGTCCCGCAGCCAGGCAGTCAAAGTAGAGAAAACCAGCAGTAATGGGAGGCCGGCGGAAAAGCCGAGGAAAAACATGGTGAGTACACGGGGCTTCAAATAAGCGGCCAGCGCTTGCCCCCATGTCATTTGCTTTTGTGAGTTGGTCAAGCGCGGGCCTCCAGAGCCTGAGTCGCTGCAACAGGTGTTCCTGTGCAGCTAAATTAGTTTATTTATTCAGTGGCCCCACAAAACTTCCAGCTCCGCTTCGGCCAACTTATTGGCATTGATATTGAAGCCAACTTTAGCAGGAGAAGTGTTTTCATCCAGCGGCAGGGATTCCACTTTCAAGGCATAGACACGAAAACGATAGCGATGATCCCCGTGCCCTTTGGGCGGGCAGGCACCACCGTAACCGGAATTACCATAATCATTGCGCCCCTGCACTGCTTCTGGAATCAGGCCGTTTTTCAGATCACCGGCCCCTTCCGGAAGATTGGTAGTATCCACTGGGATATTAAATACCACCCAGTGCCACCAACCGCTGCCGGTAGGCGCGTCGGGATCGTAAGCGGTAATAGCAAAACTCTTTGTGCCCTCCGGTGCCCCACTCCAACTCAATTGGGGAGACAGGTTCTCACCGCCGCAGCTGCCATAAACATGAGCCATGGGCATTTTCTTTCCAGCTTGTAGGGAGCTGGATGACAGTGTCAGCTTCTCAGCAATCGCGTTGGTTCCAGTCAGTGACAGCGCAGCAGCACAAAGCAGCCCGGCCAAACCCCGGCCGCCCTTTTTCAATAAATGGCTCATATCCCAGTTCCCCTTTTAGTTTTCTTCACTGGACAGCAGTGGGCCCACTTTGTCCAGATCCATATTTCCGCCGGTCAGAACAACCACGACATTCTTATTGCGAAAGCGCGCGCTGTGCTCAATGATCGCAGCGAGACCCACCGCAGCCGACGGTTCTACCAGCTGTTTGGTTCGCGTCCACAATAGCCGCATCGCATTGACGATACCAGCTTCGCTGACTGTCACAATATCCCGCACCGTGCGCTCAATAACGGCGTAATTTTTGCCGCCCAATGTTGTGCGCAGACCATCGGCGATCGTATCGGGCTGTTGTGTGGTGATATGAACGCCACCGCGCAGTGAACGCTGGGCATCATCCGCTCCGGCGGGTTCCGCACCAATTACCAGAATATCGGGGGCAAGCGCAGCCATAGCCAATCCCACGCCGGACAAAAGTCCACCGCCTCCCACTGGCGCCACAATCACGTCTGGAGCAAAGCCCTGTTCGCGGCTCTGCTTGAGCACTTCCATGGCTACAGTGCCCTGCCCAGCAATAATGCGCTTATCGTCATAGGGCGGGACTTCGTGCGCACCGGTTTCCTCAAGTACCTTTGCCAAAGTGGATTCGCGATCAGCCAGGCTGGGGCCCGAAGTCACTACCTTCGCGCCATACTCCTCAACCGCCATGCGTTTTGTCTTGGGAGCCGTTTCGGGCATCACCACCGTACAGGCCAATCCCCGCTGGGCTGCTGCCCAGGCGAGCGCCGCACCGTGATTACCGGACGAATGGGTGGCAACTTCCTCGACCCCGTCCGGGAGCAGCGAAAGCGCATTAGCCGCGCCCCGCGCTTTAAAGGCACCCACTTTCTGCAAGTGCTCACACTTAAACCACAAATTGGCACCCGTCAGCTCGTTCAGCTGCCGAGAGCTGAGCAGAGGGGTCTCGTGTACCATGCCTGCAATATTTTGTGCGGCACTAAATACATCCTCACTGGCAGGTATCTCGTTGCGATCCAGGGGCATAACACTGTGTATCCTTTTCGACTACATGGGAATAATCCAGCTTATCCACCGCCGATAACATCCAGTGTTCTACGGAGCAGGCACAGTGGAAAACCGTGCCTGTCGATAAGGAATTATTTGCTGAGCATACGCAGGAATTTCATTTTCCTGTCGTTGAAGGGTGCATATCGTATATCGATATCGAGGATATTTCTGCGCCGCATTACGGCCTTGTAATGACTGAAAGTGCGGAAGCCATGCTCTCCATGGTAGGACCCCATACCGCTGGCACCGACGCCTCCAAAAGGCAGGTCCTGGGCCAGCATAAACATCATGCAGTCATTCACGCAGGCGTTGCCGGAGCTGCAACGGGATAGAATCCGATCCGCCAATGCTTCATCCTGGGTAAATACATACAAGGCCAGGGGCTTCTCTCGCTCATTGACAAACTCCTCCGCTTTGGAGAAATCATCCAGTTCAATAATGGGGAGTATCGGGCCAAAGATCTCCTCCTGCATAACTCCCGCAGAGAGATTGACGTTGCGCATTATTGTGGGCGCCATATAGCAGTCGTCCACATCGACTTCACCGCCAAATACCACCTCTCCATCCCCCAGGTAATCCGACAGGCGAAGGGTGTGCTGGCTGTTAATAATGCGCCCATAGTCGGCAGATTCTCGCGGATGCTCCCCATACATTTCCCAGAGCACCCGCTGCAACATGGGGGTGAGCCGATCGGCTGTACGCCGACTACAGAGAACATAATCCGGGGCGATACAAGTCTGCCCCGCATTGGTAAATTTACCCCAGGCAATTCGCCGTGCAGCCACTTCCAAGTTGGCATCATCGGCAACAATACAAGGGCTCTTTCCGCCGAGTTCCAGGGTTACCGGAGTCAGGTATTTAGCCGCCGCACTCATTATGATTTTGCCGACCCGGCCACCGCCGGTGTACATAATATGGTCCCAGCGCTGCTCCAGCAGCGCCGTGGTTTCTGCCACACCACCTTCGACACACGCAAAGGCATCATTGTCGAGATAACGCGGTAATAATTCTGCGATTAACCGGGAGGTTGCGGGCGATAATTCAGAGGGCTTTACCACCGCGCAATTGCCAGCGGCAATCGCCGGTACCAACGGCGATAACAATAATTGCAGCGGATAATTCCAGGCACCGATAATCAGCACAACACCCAGCGGCTCCGGTTGCACATAGCTCTTGGCCGGCTGGGTCATCATCGGCGATTGGACCTTGCGCGGGCGCACCCATTTCTTCAGGGACTTCAGGGTGTGATCGATATCGTTGTAGAGAAATGAAATTTCAGTGAGGTAGCTTTCCTGGGGAGCTTTGCGCAAATCATCGCGAAGGGCTTGGACAAAATGTGCCTCGTTCTCGGAGATCATCTTGCGCAGCTGAGACAGTTGCTTGCGCCGCCAACTCAATTCAGTGGTGCTGCCGCTGCGAAAATAGGTTCGCAAGCCCGCCACTAATGTGGCTGCGTTCCAATCATTTGCCCTAGCCAGATCTGACAACATTTGCGGTTCCAATACCGAAAATTCCAAACCCTACTTCCTCCAATGAGTATAAGCCGTCGCAGGCAATGACTAGCTTCGCTTTATTGATATGGCAAAGCACCGAAGTCCGGCCGCTGGGGCGCGCAATTTCGTAGGAAGGGGGGGATAAGTCAAGATAGGAAGGAAAGAAAATTTTGAAAATGGCGACAAATTCAACAATCGCCCCAGAAGACAAAAGTAGCTCTGGGGCGATGGTACAGGCATTACGGAGTTATTCAGAGGCTCCTTAAATAAACAGAACCAGAAGGGCCAAACCAGTGATCCACAGAAGCAAGGTTCTGGATAGCAGCGCTTGAAGCCCCTCAATCTCCGCACCACTTTGGCGCTGCATCTGAGACAGATCGGAGCCACCACTGCACTCACTGGCGTCAATACCGCCGAGAGCTCCTTCCAGGTAGGCCTCGAGAACCTGATCGGTATGGCTCTCACGACACATCAACACCCGGCGCCAGGCGCGGTAACAGCCTGCAAAGTTACCCACAATGGCAAAGCTCAGCCCCATAACACGGACCGGCAGCCACTCTAACAACCACAACCAACGCGCCGCCGTCGCTTCTTCGGAGGAGCCCCGGGTATTTTCTGCGTACAAAGCACTCAAGCGGAAGAGAACTGCCCCGGGAATACCCAACAAAATAAACCAGAACAGCACAGCGAAGAGTCTCTCAAAGGCGCAGTAGGCAGCGCCGCGAAATACCTGTTCATGCAGACAAGTGTCATCGGAGGGCGCTTCGTGTAACTCGCGCAAAATGGGCGCCGCCGCTTTGGTGGCACCTTCCAGGTCTCCGCTATACCAGTGACGCAGGTAATTTGCGACGATATCGTTGAAGTTGCCGCGACCGAGACAATAGAGCAGCAGTGGCACCCCCAACAGCAAGTAGCCCAGACCGCCCGCAGCGCCCTCTGCCAGCGTCATCGCAATTGCAGAGATCAATACTGGAACCAGGATAGTGACACCAAGCAGCAGACCGCTATTGCCATTAATACTGGGCAATGCCTGTAAGTACTGACTCCAGCGACTGAACCAACCATCGCGATGTAACGGAGCCCCTGAGCCCCAGATTTGCACCAGGGCAACGGTGATCAGAACAATTAACAGAGTCATAAATAATCCGAGACTGTTTCAGTTATCAAAATCGTGCTGCGGCTCCTGTTACAGAAACCCTTCCCACTTTTATGGTCCGCTACTGGGTATCAGACGATTTCTTTCAGCTTGTTGAGGTAGCGCTCCCAGTCAAACCCCGGACCCGGGTCCAATTTCCTTCCGGGAGCAATATCCGAATGACTGGCAATTCTATCGATATCAATAGCGGGATAAGCTTGCATAATCGCAGCACTCACCTCGGCAAGTGCGTGATATTGAGAGTCGGTGTAAATATCGGTATCCAAACCTTCCAGCTCAATACCAATGGAAAAATCATTGCAGTTAGTGCGACCTTTAAATTCGGACTTGCCCGCGTGCCAGGCACGACGATCAAGGGGCACGTATTGAGTTACCAGGCCATCGCGGTCGATCAAAATATGCGCAGACACCTGTAACGCAGCAATATCGGCAAAATAGGGGTGTGCATCGATATCCAACTGCCCCAGGAAAAAGGCATCAATGTAGGGGCCGCCATACTGTCCGGGCGGCAAGCTGATACTGTGAATCACCAATAGATCCACCGCACAGTCTTCCGGGCGGCTATTGCAATGAGGACTCGGAACCCGGCGCGCGCCCGCCAACCAGCCAGACTCCACTTGATATTTCAATCTGCGATCTCCGCTGCAACCTATTGATAGCCCCGGTATCGCCCGAGGCTTCAGCAGTTACCATTCTATGGAAGCGTTGATCGATATGCCAATCTGATCGGAGCAGTATCGCGACATAACTTGCGGAAAACCACTGGCCACAGAGTATCCCTGCTAAATACTCAACGTCCGCTCGTTAAATTCCTGAAAATTAGCGCTGCTCACTGCGCTTCTTGCGCACATTGCCAATTACGGACTGCAGCGCCCGCTCAAACAACATGCCGTCATCTAGCGGCAGCAGTTGTGCCGAACGCAGCGCATGGGCCAGCTCTAGTCGGGCGAATTCAGCGACTTTGGCGCCATTGCGATTAACGAAGATAAACTGGTCGATATCGCGAATTACCGCCGCCAGACGACAACGGAACTGCTCGTCCTCAGAGCGCTTCAGCTCGAACCAACTGCCCTGTGCCAGGCGGAAGGTCATCTGCCAGTGGGGATCATCTTCGTCAAGGGGGGCCAGTCCATCCTGCTCCGGTGCAGCCACCTCTGCGTCGGCAACTGCCTGCTCAAGCTCTTCCATCTGCGGCACAGCCACTTCCTGGGGCTCGGCTTGGACAGCTTCAACAGGAACTTCAGCTGGCTCATCTGGAAGTTGGTCTTCGGCAGTGTCTGAAATCACTTCCCGGGTAACCACAGTTTCAGCGATTACCGCTTCAGTCACTGCAATTTCATCAACCGTAGCTTCAGTAACATCAGCGGGTCCGGCATCAGTAGCAGTTTCCTGCTCCACGACAGGGGCAACAGGCTTGTCAGCAACATTATCAGCAACAACAGGCGCAGGCTCAGCAGATTTCGCTGCGCGCACTTCGCGGGCAACCTGCTCTGCCACTTCACGTTCACGCTGCTCAGCCAATTGCTGGGCCAGGGCAAAGCGCTCGCGATAAACTTCTTTGAGGCCGGTGAAAAGGGTACGCGCTTCGAAAGCGTTATAGGAAAGCGCCTCAATTCCCTCGCGCAATCTCTCCTGCAAAACAGGCAGTAAGCTCAATAACTGTTTGCGGGAATCCGGCATTGGGGCCTGCACACTCCACACGAGATCTCTCGCTGTGCGCACGTCGCGGTTCCAGGCGTCGCTCTCTGTTCCCTCTTTAACACAGGTCAGGAACAGCACGTTGTTCCAAACTTTGTTCAACCAATCCTGTACCACCTGTGGCAGATCCCGCTCTGCAACCAAGGCATCCATTACTGCGGCAACCCGTGCGCGGGCAGCTTGGGTTTTAGCCCGACCATCCGCCTCATCGACAACGCGGCGCTCCAACATCTCGGCACGCTTGCGCTCGCGGACGATAAATTCGCGCAGGGATTCCAGCAAAACGGCAAAGATATTGATATCCCGATCAAACTCATTAAGCACGCGCTCAACAATTTCGGATATCTCTTTATACAGGGGATCGGATTCGTAGTTATCCCCCGCCTGCCATCCGGTAGCGGCATCGGCCAACTCGTTCAGCAATTTGCGCGCAGGGTGGCCGCCTTTACTGAAAAATGACTTGTCTGCAATGGCTACTTTCAACAGCGGCAGTTGCAGGCGGCCCAGAAGTGATTTGATTTGGGTGGCAAGGCTGCGGTCCTCCAGGATAAAGGAAAACAACATCTCTACCAGCTTGATCACATCGCTATCGACTTTTGCCAGCGAAGCGGCTTGGTTGGAATCCACCAAGCGCTGCTGTAGCAATTCGCCCACATTCAAAAGCTGTACCGCACTTCCACCTTGATAGTGGCTGCCACTTTGCAGCGCACCCAAGTGGGAAAGCAGATCCCCTGCAGGCATTGGAGTAACACCTGCGGCTGCGGGCACCAATCCTGGAGGGAAGTGCCCCGTAGCTGCGACTCCACCTTGTACTGGCTGGCTGCCAGCCTCTACACCGCCGGCACTACCAGTGGGGGCACTGGCGGCGTGGGGAGCGCCGTTGTAGGCCGAGCGCTGCCTGGCTACTCGCTGCTGCTCACGCAGAGATGGCAGTACGCCCTGCTCTACAAGTAATTGGTTACAGAATTCATAGAAGTCCCGCAGCTGCAGCATGACCACCTGCTCGAACTTTTTCAGCAGCGTGAGGCGAGCGCGGATAAAGAGGTCCAGATCCTGAATCGCTTCTACAAAGGCGTCACAGATTACGTCTGGCCCCAGAGGGTTGTTTTTGTCGTACACCTTAACGGAGTAGAGCGTATCGAGCCTCATGCACAGCTCGGTAAGGGGCTCAGCGAAATCGCGCTTGGCATTGGCCACCATGGTATCGGCAGCGACCAACTGCTCCAGGTCATCGTTGTGAACCAGCGACAGGTTATCTGATGCGAAACTGCTTTCCGTCTTTTCTTCCTGGCGGACCTGAAAAGCGCGGGAGACGTTCTGGATAAAGTGCTCGGCAATATTGCGGCGCTCAACGCGCAGCAGGCGCAGTGCCTGGAAAAGTCCATCCTGCTCCTCCTGGCCATGAGCTCGCTCAGCCATTGCAAACAGGGAATCATCCACCTTGCCAAACAGCGCTTTAATCCGCTCCAGCAGCTGTGCCGTCGCTTTGTCCTTCAGCATTGTTACTGCGGCGGGCAGAACAGGGGGCTTACCTGATGCAGAAATATTTCGCGCTCCACTTTTCTCTGAGAGGGAAACTACCTTTCTGGATTCACTCATTTCCAAGAGGTCCTTCGAATGCCGTCCGACTTGTAGCGCTGAGGCCAAAAGCAAAAATTAGTGAGTGGAAAAGTGGTCTCCCAAGCGGAAACGGGGGCTTTCTGTTCCCCGTTAACCACATTCCCAAACTGTTGAAATCCCGCCGCGATCATGCGCGAAAAATCTGCCGAAGTTCTTGATTTCACTCAAGTTTTGACCGCGAGAGAACAGCGTTTACCGGCCCTGCTCTGAAACAATTCAGGCTGCGATCAAGCCTAACTCTTCGGTCATTCTACTCGCGTTATAGGACTGTTTTACACAGTTCTGCGACATATTTGAGACACTTGTCACAGCTATTCGTAGAGCCAACTGCTACTTGCCAATGACTGAGTTCAGCAGTCAAAACCCCGAGTGTTTTGGTAAACTGCGCCGGCGTTAATTTCGAGGTTTCCCAATGCGACCACAAGACACGGCTATTCCCAATATCACTGCCGACCTGCAACGCTCAGTTCAGGTGGCCCTGGAAGAAGATATTGGTAGTGGCGATATCACCGCCCAGCTGATCCCAGAGGACCGCAATGCGCGGGCCCTGGTAATCACCCGCGAAGATTGCACTCTGAGTGGTCGCGCCTGGGTAGAGGCTGTATTCCACGCCCTGGACCCGGAGCTCGTCCTCACCTGGCACTTCGAGGACGGCGACCGTATCAGCGCCAACGCCGTTATTTTTGAGCTGGAAGGCAATGCCCGCGCTATCCTGACCGGCGAGCGCGCTGCACTGAATTTCCTGCAAACCTTATCCGGTACTGCCACAACCGCTGCGGAGTTCGCCGCGCGAGCTGAAGGCACTGAGGTGAAGATTCTCGACACCCGCAAGACCATTCCCGGTCTGCGCAGCGCACAGAAGTACGCCGTACTTTGCGGTGGCTGCCACAATCACCGCATCGGTCTTTACGACGCCTTCCTGATCAAAGAGAACCATATCTTCGCCGCCGGTGGCATTGAACACGCCGTCGCCCAAGCGCGAGTGATCAAGCCTGAAGCCCTGATTGAAGTCGAAGTGGAAAATATTGAAGAGCTGGAGCAGGCGCTCGCCGTCGGTGTGGACGTGATTATGCTCGACGAATTCAATGATGAAGACACTAGAACGGCCCTGAAACTGGCCAAAGGCAAAGCCAAAATTGAGCTTTCCGGCAGTGTCGACCGGGATCGCATCGCTCAGTTAGCTGAACTGGAAGTGGACTATATCTCTTCTGGTAGCCTGACCAAGCACCTGCGCGCTATCGACCTATCCCTGCGGATCGATCTCTAGCGCCCACAGGACCCATCATCACTGCGCTTAGTGATGGTGATGATGGTGTCCCTGCTCTTCCGTGTCTTCTGCGGGAGCTTCCATCCCGCTCATCTGCCCGTGGTTGGCGTGGTCTCCGTGTCCACCGTGGCCCATAGCCCCCCAAATGGTCCAGATACCAAACAGCAAAATCGCTGCGGCGAAACCATAGCGAACCCCCGGCTTTTGCACTATGCCACGCACCTGTGCCGCCGCAGCACCAGTAGCCAGCATGGCCGGCACAGTGCCCAAACCAAAAGCAAACATCGCCAGGGCAGACCGCTCGGCACTGCCCTGGGCCAGGGCGAACGTCAGCGCGCTATAAACCAAACCACAGGGCAACCAGCCCCACAGGGATCCCAATGCCAATGCCTGCCCCGCAGAGCGCACCGGCAATAATTTGGCCGATAGTGGCTGCACATAGCGCCAAAGGTAGCGGCCCCCTTTTTCAATCCAAGCCAATCCCTGCCAGATACCGCCGATGTACAGCGCCATCAGGATCAACATGATCCCGGCAGCAAATCGCAGCGGAGTTAGTGCCGGCAGTATCGCCGCACCGAGGGCACCAGCGAGCGCTCCCATCAGCGCATAGCTACCCAGGCGACCCAATTGGTAAGAGCCCAACTGCACCCAAGCAGTTTTTTTGCCCGGTACCGCCATACCCAGCGCTCCGGAGATTCCCCCACACATACCGATGCAGTGACTGCTACCCAAAAAACCGATAGCGAGCGCCGCTGCTAAAAAACCCCAGTCCCCCACTTACTTCTCCTGCTTCCTTTCCGCGTCAGATTTATCCTGCTGAACATCATCGTCATCAAACAAAATGCGACGACCTTCCGTTTCCAGGTCGTCGTACTGTCCGTTATTCACGGCCCAGAAAAAGAGCTTCACCGCAAAGCCAACCAAAATCACCGCAATGGGAATCAGGAAATACAGACTTTCCATCAGTTACACCTCCTCTCTTTCTGTGAGCACGGGATTAAGCCGCAGCGCCCACAGGGTTTTCGTCGACTTCCTGTCCACGGGACAGACGCAACGCATTTAGCACTACGATCAGAGAACTCAGGGACATACCGATTGCCGCAGCCCAGGGCGGCACCAGACCGCAAAATGCCAGCGGCAGGGCAATCACGTTGTAACCCAGAGCCCATGCCAGGTTTTGCCGCACAATTCGGCGGCACTTGTGCGCCAGCTCTATAGCTTTGGGCAGCACTTCGAGATCTCCGTTCAGCAAAATGGCATCGGCGCGGGACTGGGCCAGATCCGCCGCAGACATCATCGCCACAGAGGCATCGGCACCAGAGAGCACTGGCACATCATTGATGCCATCCCCTACCATTAACACCTTCTCACCATCGCTTTGCAGCTGCTTCATATGGCTGAGCTTGTCCTCTGGCGAGGCACCGGCGCGGTAGTTGTCGATACCCGCTCGCCCTGCCAGCCGCTCAACTTCCGCAGACTGGTCACCACTGAGCAGTTCCACTGAAAGACCTTGCTCAGTCAAACCCTCAACAGCGGTGGTTGCCGAGTCCCGTAACTTATCCCCCAACGCAATCCAGGCAATAGGACCCAGGGAGTCGCCGAGCAGCAGCCACTGCCCCTCCCCTTCGGGTGTAGAAACATCCTCACTGGAGACAAAGCTCGCCTTACCCAGTCGGTAACTGTCCCCCTCGATCTGCCCTTCCAGACCAGCCCCGGTATGAACTTTCAGATCAGTGGCGATGAGATTGCCACGCCAGGCACGGAAGGCCCTGGCCAGGGGGTGATTGGTCTGGGATTCCAGGGCAGCGGCAACATCCTTAACCCGCTGCTCGCTCCAGTTGGCCCGCAGCAAATCAATATGCAGGATTCTCGGCTCACCGCGCGTCAGGGTACCGGTCTTGTCGAACAGCACCCGGCCGATACGCGGCAGCGTTTCCAGTAGGCTGCCTCCAGCCACAAGAAGTCCCAACTGCTGTAAACGCAGGGTGGCAGAGGCCAGGGCAGCAGGGGTTGCCAGCGACAGTGCACAGGGGCAAGTCACCACCAGCACAGACAGGGATACCCAAAAAGCGCGACTGGGATCGATTTGCCACCAGACAACAAACGCCGCTAGTGCCGCGAATAAAACGACACCGACAAAAATACCCGCGACCCGATCTGCCAGGGCCACTTGGTTGGGTTTATCTAACTGCGCCCGTTCTACCAGGCGCTCAATGGCGGACAGGCGAGTCGACTGCCCCGCTGCCGTAATTCGAATAGTCAGGGTGGAATCGCCGTTGACACTACCGGCATAAACCGGACTGCCTGCAGACTTCTGCTGCAGTGCCGATTCACCACTGAGCAGGGATTCATCCACACCGCTCACGCCCTCTAGCACCTCCCCATCGGCGGGGATAGTGTCTCCCGGGCGCAACAAGACTTTATCGCCAGCGGCCAATGCGGCAACCGGTACATGGACAATATCATCCCCTTGGTATTTGGCCGCCGTCATCGGCAGCAACTGGGCCAAACCACCGCTGGCTAAGCCCGCCCGGTGGCGGGCACGCATCTCCACCGTTCGTCCCAACAACAGGAAGAAGGTGAACATGGAGATAGATTCGAAGTACACCTCACCGGTGCCGAATACCGTGGCGTAAAAGCTGGCGACATAGGCCATACCAATCGCCAGGGACACCGGCACATCCATACTCAGGTGTCGGGCGCGCAGACTGCGCAAAGCGGCACTGAAAAATGGACGCGCCGCATAGAAAACCACTGGCGTTGCCACCAGCAGAGAAACCCAGCGGAAGTAGCGCTCAAACTCGCCGACGCCCTCTTCCGCTGCAGCACCAAAATACAGGGCGATGGCAAACATCATCACCTGCATGGTGCCGAGTCCAGCGACACCCAGGCGGCGCAGGGCGGCGCGGTGCTCGCTCTGGATCACACTTTCCTGGTTGGCCGCAGTAGCCGGGGCCGGCCGGTAGCCAATCCGTTCCAGTTCGCCAAACAGCTCACTGGGTTTGATCTTGTCGGGATTAAAACCGATCTGGGCACGCTGGGTACTGGCGTTGACAGAGACCTTCTCAATCCCGTCCAACTGCCCCAGGTGCTTTTCTATCAGCCACACACAGGCTGCACAGGTAATACCGCTAATCAACAGCGAGGCAATCTTGTTGCCGTTATCCCAATCGTGGACAAACTGCTGCTGCACTTCCGGCAAATCGTATGCCGCCCAGCGGTCCTGGGGTTGAGCTTCCTCCGGCCTGTCGCTCTCCTTCTCCCGGAAGCGATAAAAGCCATCCAGACCACCGGAAACGATAGCGCTGGCTACCGCCTCACAGCCTGGACAACACATATCCCGGGCGGCCCCGTCGATAACCACCGAGTGGTTGCTGCCGGGAGGGACTGGGAGTCCGCAGTGATAACAGGAGGAGGAAGACGAAGTCATTGAGTTACTGCGTTCAGTGGCGCGGCATTGCCGAGATCGAAGTTGATTTCACCTTTCAGGCGCCAGTTGGCGTCCTGATGCGCATCGGGATCGAGTTCCGGCATCAAGCGCAGATACCAGCGATTCCCAACGCCTTCAGGCAAAGTGCCCTGGTAGCGGCCCACGGAGAGCTGGGAGAGCTCGATATGCTTATCCAGGTCAGACTCCACTGGGTGGCTCAATGTGAGCAGTAGGGCCTTGGGGTAGTCGAGGTCGCCATTCAGCTCCACGACAACCGATTTTTCAGACGGCTGAAACTGGACCAAAGCGGCCAAACCCAGCTCTTTCGCACGCAAGTCCTGCTCGGCGCTGAAGTGATACATGCGGCTGTCTTTGTAGTAAGTATCACTGACTTTATCGTCAGCAAAGCGCACCGCTATCGAGACTGTAATTGTGGAGACAACCACCACTGTAATCAGTGGGGCCAGTACCATCCACGCCCAAGGTTCCCGGTACCAGGGTTTTGGGGTTGATTCATTCATCGCGTTACCAAAAAGTTACCGTTTGTGCACAAAAGTCGAGCCCGCCTGGGCGGGCCCGTACTTTGCAACGGGATTGGCGTCCCGTCTACTGCTTTGGACCAATAAACACCGTTCGGTGCTTATCAACCAGCTCAGGATTGTCGACTGCTTGGACAACAATCTCGATATCGTGCTTGGTATCCTTCAGCTGGTCTCTGGGAACGCTTACCCGAATGGGAACGGAGAACATCTCTCCAGGCACCAGGTAAATCGTCTTCGGCTTGCGAATGGAGTAATCGTATTCAGGCTTACCTTCCACCTTGATGGTGAATTCGTGGGGAGCCTGATCCATATTGTTGATTTTTACCGTGTAGACATTTTGCACCTGTCCCTGAGACTCACGGAACATACGAGCACCGCGGTCGCGAGTGATTTCTGCCTCGATAGGGCTTCGAGTCATCACTTGCTGTGCAAACAGGCCGGTCATCGCAACCAGTATCAACGCGTAGCCAAATAGGCGCGGGCGCAGGAAGCGGGTCTTTCCACCCTGCAATTCGTCCTCAGAGGTGAAGCGAATCAAGCCCTGCTCATAGCCCATCTTGTCCATCACGCTATTACACGCATCGACACAGAGGCCACAGTTGATACATTCGTACTGCATGCCGTCGCGGATATCGATATCCACCGGACACACCTGAACACACCAGTAGCAGTCGATACAGTCGCCCATACCTTCCGCCTTGTAATCCACGTTCTTTTTGCGCGGACCACGGGTCTCACCCCGCTTGGCATCGTAGTAAACCGCCAGCGTATCCTCGTCGTACATCACCGACTGGAAACGGGCATAGGGGCACATGTATTTACACACCTGCTCACGCAGGAAGCCGGCGTTCATATAGGTGGCAAAAGTGAAGAAAGCGACCCAGAAAACACCCTGCGGGTGCGCGTTAAACGTCGCCAGATCCACCACCAGCTCGCGCACACCGTAGAAATAACCCACAAATGCCAGTGCAGTTGCCAGCGAGATCAACAGCCAAATGGTGTGTGTGCCACCCTTGCGCAGAACCTTTTCCAGGTTCCAGGGGGCCTTATCGAGCTTCATTCGCTTGTTGCGATCGCCTTCACAAACCCTTTCTGCCCAGATAAACATCATGGTCCAGACGGTCTGCGGACAGGTGAAGCCACACCACACCCTGCCCAGCAAAGTGGTGACCGCAAACAGCGCGAAGGCGGCAATGATCAGCAGCCAACCTAGAAGGAAGCCGTCTTGGGGGCCGAAAGTAGTCCAGAAAATATGGAATTGGCGGGTGGGGAGATCAAAGAAGACCGACTGGCGCCCGTCGATATTGATCCAAGGTAGGAAGAAGAAAGCCAGCAGCAAAGGCAGGCCGGTATATTTGCGAACACGGGTGAAAACACCCTTGATATGTCGGATGTAGACTTTGTCTTCCGACTCATACAGCATGCGATAGCGAACTTCGCCATCACCTTCCTGTTCCTCACGGGTTGGAATTAAATCACTCACACAAACCTCACTCTCGCACGGGCACATCTTGTACGTGGGCCAGGTAGCCCCTTATGTTGAGGCTTTTTTCTCCGTCCCTGCAGCGCCCGGAGTCCCTTGATAAAACAAGGCCCAGCAAATGCCGGGCCTCAATAGTTAATTACTGCTTTTCTTCTTCCTGCTGCGACAGGCTGTAGACATAGGCCGCTACGAGGCGAATCTTGTCTTCACGCAGTTTATCTTTTTGCGCGGGCATCATATTTGTACGACCACCGCGAATAGTGTGTTGGATCTGTTCGCGATTGCTACCGTACAGCCAGATGTCGTCGGTCAGGTTCGGCGCACCCAGCATTTGGTTGCCTTTGGCATCCATACCGTGACAAGCCATACACACGGTGTTGAATACCTTCTGACCTTCGGCTGCCATGGCGGTGTCGTGCTCCAGGCCGTTCAGGGAGAGAACATACTCTGTCGCATTTCTAACACCTTCTTCACCGATCACCGGACCCTGAGGAGGCATCATGCCCTGACGACCGTTGTACAGGGTTTCCAGGATTTTCTCCGGGGTGCCGCCGTACAGCCAGGCGTTATCGGTCAGGTTCGGGAAGCCAAAGTTACCGCCGGCATCTGCACCGTGACATACCGCACAGTTGTTAGCGAAGATCCGGGAACCCATCTTGAGGGCTTCGGGGCTCTGCGCAATCTGCTCGATCGGCATATTTTCGTACTTACCGAAGGTCTCGTGGAATCGCTCCTGAGCCTTGGCCTGGGAAGCTTCCAATGCACCGACAGAAGTCCAGTTGCCGACACCTTTGAAGTTACCCAGACCCGGGTAAACCACCAGATATCCCGCAGAGAACACCAGGGTGGCAATGAACAACATGAACCACCACTTGGGCAGCGGGTTGTCGTATTCCTCAATGCCGTCGTAAACGTGGCCCGTGGTTTTGTTTTCCGGTTCAGCCTGGTCATCCACCGCCACTTTTCGGTTGGCGAACAGCACCCAGGTAATCAACGCCAGATTGGCGAGGGTGAGCACAATTACCCACACACTCCAGAATGTACTCATTACTTATCCTGCCCCTGTTTTCGATTGGCTCCGGGTTTATCCCCGGAATTGGATTCGTCCTGCTGAGCGGCCGACTTCTCCTTGTCGGCTTGTTGCTCTTCATCGGCAAATGGCAAATTGGCATCTTCTTCGAAGCGCTTCTTGCGCTTCGGAGAGAAGGCCCACCAGCAGATCGCCAGAAAAGCCACAGAGCCCAGAACCAGACCGATTTCCCGCAAAGTTTCAATAGTCACGAGTTTCCTTCCTCGCTATTAGCGTTTTTGGGTAACCAGGGTACCCAGCTGTTGCAAGTAAGCGACCAGCGCATCAATTTCCTTGACCTTGCCACCTTTGAAAGGCTCAGCGGCGTTGGCGATATCTTCATCGGTGTAGGGCACACCGACAAAGCGCAGCGCTTCCATCTTACGTGCGGTGTATTCGCCAGTTACCACATTGTCGAACAACCAGGGGTAAGCAGGCATGATTGACTCAGGCACAACGCTGCGCGGGTTGTACAAGTGCGCGCGCTGCCATTCATCAGAGTAGCGTCCACCTACGCGCGCCAGGTCTGGACCGGTACGCTTGGAGCCCCACAGGAAGGGGTGCTCGTAAATGGATTCCTGAGCCATGGAGTAGTGGCCGTAACGCTCAACTTCCGCACGCAGAGGACGAATCATCTGAGTGTGGCAAACGTGGCAGCCTTCGCGAATGTAGATATCGCGACCTTCCAGCTCCATTGCTGTCAGCGGCTTCTGCCCCGGCAGCGGCGTGTAGTTATCCTTGGTAAAGAACTGCGGAACGATCTCAACCAGGGCGCCGAAACTGATGGCGATAATGGTGAAAAAGATCATCCAGCCGATGTTTTTTTCTACGAGGTCATGATTCTTCACGATCTAAACTCCTATGCCGCAGGCACTGCTCGAACGGTGTTATCGGCTTCGGCATCGTTTACCTTCTCGGTAATCGTGCGGTAAACGTTGTAAGCCATCAGCAGCATACCCACCAGGAACATGGCGCCGCCCAACCAGCGAACTACATAGCCCGGATGGCTGGCTACAACACTCTCTACGAAGCTGTAAGTCAGGGTGCCGTCGGCGTTAAATGCACGCCACATCAGGCCCTGGGTAATACCGTTAACCCACATAGCGGCGATGTACAGAACAGTACCTACAGTGGCCAGCCAGAAGTGCGCGTTGATCAGCTTGGAGCTGTACATTTCGCGGCGTTTCCACAGAACCGGAACCAGGTGATACAGAGCACCGATAGAGATCATGGCAACCCAGCCCAAAGCGCCGGAGTGTACGTGGCCAACGGTCCAGTCAGTGTTGTGAGACAGAGCGTTTACAGTCTTGATGGACATCATCGGGCCTTCGAAGGTAGACATACCGTAGAAGGACAGGGATACCACCAGGAAGCGCAGGGTCGGGTCGGTGCGCAGCTTATGCCATGCGCCGGACAGGGTCATGATGCCGTTGATCATACCGCCCCAGGAAGGTGCCAGCAGAATCAGGGACATAACCATCGCCAGGCTCTGAGCCCAGTCGGGCAGCGCTGAGTAGTGCAGGTGGTGACCACCAGCCCATACGTACAGGGAGATCAGTGCCCAGAAGTGAACGATAGACAGCTGGTAAGAATAAACCGGACGACCAGCTTGCTTAGGTACGAAGTAGTACATGATGCCGAGGAAGGCTGCAGTCAGGAAGAACCCTACTGCGTTGTGGCCATACCACCACTGGATCATTGCGTCCTTAGTGCCCGAATAGATAGAGTAGGACTTGAACGGGCCAACAGGAATCTCCAGGTTATTAACGATATGGAGAACAGCAATAGTTACGATGTAAGCACCGAAGAACCAGTTCGCCACGTAGATGTGAGAAGTCTTACGCTTCATGATGGTGCCGAAGAACACCAGCGCGTAAGCAACCCAAACCAGGGCAATCAGGATATCGATAGGCCACTCGAGCTCAGCGTATTCCTTGGTGGAAGTGAAGCCCATCGGCAGGGTAATTGCCGCGGCGACGATAACGGCCTGCCATCCCCAGAAGGTGAAGGGGATCAGCCAGCCACCCCAAAGGCGGACCTGACAGGTACGCTGTACCACATAGTAAGAAGTGGCAAAGAGAACACTACCACCAAAGGCGAAAATTACCGCGTTGGTGTGCAGGGGCCTCAAGCGCCCGAAGTGCGAGAAGGGCTGCCAAAAGTCGTTGAGTTCAGGCCAGGCTAGCTGGGCTGCGATCAATACGCCCATGCCCATACCAAAAATGCCCCAGACCACGGACATGATGGTGAACTGGCGCACGATATTGTAGTCATAGTCCGGCACAGGGCCGGTCTTTGCCACCGTTGTCGTCATGTTTTTACTTCCGTTGCTTTTAAGATTCGGTTCCACTGTGCGGGACTGGCCCACCACAGAAGGTGTGTAACCACAATGTGTGAGGCACTGTGGTTACTATTGGCCGGATAAGGATTTAAGCGCATCCCTGCCCGGCAATTGCTGATCTAAATCAACTAAATCAATTTTCTTCCTTTACCTGCGGCAATGCGCAGACGCAGGGCGTTGAGCTTGATAAAGCCCTCCGCATCCTTCTGGTCGTAAGCGCCAGCATCGTCTTCGAAGGTAGCGATACGCTCATCGAAGAGGCTGTCCGCAGAGCGACGGCCCACAGCACTCACACTGCCTTTGTACAGCTTCAGGCGAACTTCGCCGTTAACCACATCCTGGGACTCATCGATCGCGGCCTGGAGCATGCTGCGCTCCGGGGACCACCAGTAACCGTTGTAAACCAGCTCGGCGTAGCGCGGCATCAGGGAATCCTTCATGTGCGCAACTTCGCGATCCAGGGTAATGGACTCAATGGCGCGGTGCGCCTTCATCAAAATGGTGCCGCCCGGTGTTTCGTAGCAGCCGCGGGACTTCATTCCCACGTAGCGGTTTTCCACGATATCCAGACGACCGATACCGTTGGCTCCGCCCAACTTGTTCAGCTTCTCAAGCAAAGTAGCAGGGCTTAAGCGCTCACCGTCGATAGAAACGGGATCGCCCTTCTCAAAACCCAAAGTAATGTAGGTGGGTTCTTCCGGAGCCGCCTCGGGGCTCACACTCCAGCGCCACATATCCTCTTCGGCTTCCGCCCAGGGATCTTCGAGGTTGCCGCCCTCGTAAGAGATGTGCAGCAGGTTGGCATCCATGGAGTAAGGGGATTTCTTCTTGCTGGAAGAGAAGTCCACCGGAATATTGTGCTGCTCGCAGTACTGCATCAGCTTTTCGCGGGAGTTCAGGTCCCACTCGCGCCAGGGGGCGATTACCTGGATGCCCGGCTTCAGCGCGTAAGCGCCCAGTTCGAAGCGCACCTGGTCATTACCTTTACCGGTAGCGCCGTGGGAAATGGCATCGGCGCCAGTCTCGTTGGCAATCTCAATCAGGCGCTTGGCGATCAGCGGGCGTGCAATAGAGGTACCCAGCAGGTACTCCCCTTCATAAATCGCATTGGCGCGGAACATCGGGAAAACGAAATCGCGCACATACTCTTCGCGCAGATCGTCGATATAAATCTCTTTAACCCCGAGGGCCTCGGCCTTGGCACGGGCCGGTTCCACCTCTTCACCCTGGCCGATATCAGCGGTGAAAGTCACCACTTCACAACCGTAAGTCTCCTGCAACCATCGCACGATTACTGACGTATCCAATCCACCGGAGTATGCCAGTACCACCTTTTCGATTTTGCTCATTGCTGTCCTCTGCTGCCGGAAATACGCCGCCGCGACAAAAACGCGGAGACGGGGAATGCCACTACGCGAAACTAGTGTCGGTCTGGGGGAGTTATTCTTGGAGATATGCCCAGGATCGGTAAATTGCGGGCACAACAATACCCACACTCTTTGTCGGGGCGCGATTGTAGCGCCTAAGCTCGCGATCGACTAGCGCCAAGGCGCGAGTAAGCACAATTGATTGATTTTTAACCTTTTCGTGCATCGCAATTTTGTACAGCTTCGGGTAGCATTCGCGCCGCACAACGACTCACTACGCTAAGAAGCTTTACGGAGTACCATGACGGAGCAAATTACCCTTCGCGCCCCCGACGACTGGCACATTCACCTGCGCGACGGCGCCGCTCTCGGGCGCACCGTGCCCGATGCCGCAAAACAATTCCGCCGCGTGATTGTAATGCCCAACCTGGTACCCCCTGTGACCGATGCCGAAAGTGCAGTGGCATATAAGGAACGTATTGACGCCAATGTTCCCGCCGACACTCCTTTCGAACCCTTGATGGTGATCTACCTCACTGACAAGACCGACGCCGCCGTTATTCGCAAGGCCCATGAAGCCGGCGTTATCGCCGCCAAACTGTACCCAGCGGGCGCGACCACCAACTCAGATTCCGGCGTTACCGATATCGCCAACATCTACCCGGCCCTGGAAGAAATGCAGGCCTGCGGTATGAAGCTGCTGGTACACGGTGAAGTGACCACCAGCGATATCGATATCTTCGACCGCGAGCAGGCTTTTATCGAGAAAACCCTGTCCCGCCTGGTAGATGATTTCCCCACGCTGAAAGTGGTGTTTGAACATATCACCACCGCCCAAGCAGTAGAGTTTGTACAAGGCGCCCGCGAAGGCGTTGCCGCAACCATCACCGCGCACCACCTGCTGTACAACCGCAACCATATGCTGGTTGGCGGTATCCAGCCGCATTTTTACTGCCTGCCGATCCTCAAGCGCGGCCACCATCAAAATGCACTGATCGAAGCGGCCACCAGCGGTAACCCGAAGTTTTTCCTCGGCACCGACTCAGCCCCCCACGCCCACCACAAAAAAGAACACTCCTGTGGTTGCGCCGGCTGCTATACCGCCTACTCCGCTATTGAGCTCTACGCAGAAGTATTCGAGCGCGCGGGCAAACTGGACAAGCTGGAAGGCTTTGCCAGTGAGTTCGGTCCCGACTTCTACGAGCTGCCGCGCAACGAGGGCACCATCACCCTGGTCAAGAGCCCCTGGACCCTGCCGGAAAAACTGGATATGGGTGGTGAAAATCTGATTCCCCTCGCAGCCGGTGAAACCTTAAACTGGCAACTTGCGTAATCGGCGAGTGCCCTGATTACAGCGCCTGCGGGGAGACTCCTCCCGGCGGGCGCCACAATTCGAATACAATACCCTGCCCCACCAGCGCCAAATGCTGCTGGCCTGAAGACAAGATTTACAAGGAACCACCGTGACACCCGCCGAAGAACCCACAGGACCAAAAAGCTCTCTCGCCCAGCGATTCCGAGGCTTTCTGCCCGTGGTCATCGACCTTGAAACCGGCGGCTTTAACGCCCGCACCGATGCACTGCTGGAAATTTCTGCGGTTATCCTCGACATGGATGACTCCGGCAACCTCTTCCCGCTGGAGACCCACAGTTTCCACCTGGAGCCTTTTGAAGGCGCCAACGTTGAGCAATCTGCTCTCGACTTTATTGGCATCGACCTGGAATCCCCGGACCGCGACGCCTGGCCGGAAGAAATCGCCATCCCCGAGCTGTTCCGCAAGATTCGCAGCGCCGTGAAAAAGCACAGCTGCACCCGCGCCATCGTGGTTGCCCACAATGCCCACTTCGACCTGGGCTTCGTCAATGCAGCAGTCGAGCGGACCGGCATCAAGCGCAACCCATTCCACCCCTTCTCCTGCTTCGATACCGCCAGCCTCGCCGGCCTCGCCTACGGCCAGACCGTATTGGCCAAAGCTTGCCAGGTTGCTGGAATCGAGTTTGATAACAACTGCGCCCACTCCGCCGAGTACGACGCAGAAAAAACCGCAACCCTGTTTTGCGGCATCGTGAACAAGTGGAAAGAGATGGGCGGTTGGCCGCTGGAAACCGAAGAGACCACAGAAGAAGCCGAATAACGCACCATCTTCCGGGCTGCCTCGAAGCGGCCCGATTTATCCAAAAACGACAGAATTATTCGAAAGCTGTCGACAAAACACCCGCTATGTGCAGACTCTGGCCACTTGGGTGATTTTTTGTGCAAGCCGTGCTAATATGGCCCGCTTACACATAAAAACCGGATAGCGCCGTGGCCAAGAAACCTTCCTCTTCCTCCAATCGCAAACAAGCCGCTCCCCTCGAGACCAGCGAAAGTATCGAGGAGCAGGTAAAGGCGTTCCTCGCCGGTGGCGGTGAGATCGAGCAGGTGCCCAAAGGGGTGAGCGGCCAGACCAACACTTCCGGCCCCAAGCACATCACCCTCGGCAAAAAGCCCAGAGCCTAAACTCCGCGCAATAAAAAACCCCGACGGCACTCCGCTGATCAGCAGCAAAGTGCGGCCGGGGCCGCTCGAATATGGCTGCGTCAACGCAGCCATTTCTCATTCACATCAGGGCATTTCTTCCAGTTCCGCGCCCTCTTTCACCGGCGGCATCAGGTCTTCTTTGTTGATATTCAAAGCCATCAGCACGTTGGCAGCTACGTAAACAGAAGAGTAAGTACCCACAACCACACCCACGATCAAGGCCAGGGAGAAGTTGTGGATCAATTCGCCACCGAAGAACTGCAGCGCCCACAGCACCAGCAAGGTGGTAAAGGACGTCATAAAGGTACGGCCCAGGGTCTGGCTGATTGAGATATTGATAATTTCCTCAGACTCAGCCTTGCGCACCTTGCGGAAGTTCTCGCGGATACGGTCCGATACCACGATGGTATCGTTCAGGGAGTAACCGATCACCGCCAACACGGCCGCCAGTACGGTTAAATCGAAGTCCAATCCCATCACCGCAAAGAAACCCAGTACGATAATCACATCGTGGCCCAGAGCCGCTACAGCGCCGAAAGAGAACTTGTACTGGAAGCGCAGGGCAACGTAGATCATCACCATAAACAGGGCCAGCATCATGCCCAGGCCGCCGTCATCGCGCAGCTCGGCACCTACCTGTGGGCCCACCATCTCGACACGGCGCAGCTCAACATCACCCTCACTGCCCTCTCTCAGGAGAGCGACAACCTTGTCACCGATCGGTGTCGTTGTTTCCTGATCGGTAGCGCTGATCTGGATTTCTTCCTCGGTCACCGCAGGGGGCAACTTGATCAGCAGGTCCTTCTCAGAACCAAAATTCACTACCGTGGCACCGTCGTAACCCGCTGCTTCCAGCTGATCGCGCACGTCGCTAATAAAAGGCGTTACCTCATAGCCCACTTCAACCTGGGTACCACCGGTAAAGTCCAAGCCGAACTTCAGGCCGTTCATTGCCAGTGCGGCGATGGAGGAAAGTACCAGCACCACCGAGACAATCCCGGCGATCTTGCGCCAGCGCATAAAGTCGTAGACGCGCTTGCCCATGTACTCGGTAATTTTGCCGTTATCCACTTTGGTCTCACTCATGACTGACTCCCTTAAATCCAGAGCTTCTGCACACGGCGACCGCCGTAGAACAAGTTAACAATTGCTCGCGTACCCATGATGGCACTGAACATGGAGGTGAGAATACCGATAGACAGGGTTACCGCGAAGCCCTGTACCGGGCCGGAACCGATGGCATACAGAATCACCGCCACAATCAGGGTGGTGATGTTCGCATCCACGATGGTGCTGTAAGCATTGTCAAAACCGGCACTGATCGCTGTTTGGGGAGGCATCCCATTCCTGAGTTCCTCCCGTATTCGCGAGAAGATAAGCACGTTGGCATCCACCGCCATACCCACGGTCAATACGATACCGGCGATACCAGGCAGCGTGAGGGTTGCACCCAACAGCGACATCACCGCCACCAGCAGGATCATATTCACCGCCAGGGCCAGGTTCGCGGCCAAGCCAAATACGCGGTAGGAAATCAGCATACAGATAATCACGGCCAGCAGACCGATCTGTACGGATTGCACACCCACCTTGATGTTATCCGCACCCAAAGATGGGCCGATCACACGCTCTTCCACAAAGTACATGGGCGCAGCCAGGGCGCCAGCACGCAGCAGCAGGGCCAGTTCCTGAGCTTCAGCCGGGCTGTCCAGACCGGTGGTGCGGAACTGCTTGCCCAAGGCACTCTGTACCGTGGCCAGGCTAATAATTTTTCGCTCTTCAGTGCGCTTCTGCACGGTAACTTCGTTACCATTTTCGTCGATCTCAGTTACCGGCTCAAAGCGAGTCTCGATAAACAGGGTGCCCATACGGCGACCGACATTTTTCCAGGTAGCGCGGTGCATCATCTCGCCGCCACGGGCGTCGAGGGTGATATTTACCTGCGGGAAGCCGCTCTCGTCGTAACCGACGCGGGCATTGGTAACGCTGTCACCCTTGATAATGATCTGGCGCTCCAACCAGGCACCACCGTACATCTGCGCCTGACGCTCATCGCGGTAATCGAAGTATTCCTTGTTGGAAACCAGCTCATCCGGGCGAGCTTCCATACGGTATTCGAGGTTGGCAGTTTTACCGATAATACGCTTGGCCTCTGCGGTGTCCTGTACACCGGGCAGCTCCACAACGATACGGTTGCGGCCCTGACGCTGTACGATCGGCTCAGCAACACCCAGCTCGTTCACCCGGTTGCGCAGGGTGGTGAGGTTCTGGGTTACTGCGTAATCTTCCAGCTGCTTGATTTCCTGATCGGTCAGGGTTGCGCGGATCTCCAGGTTTTCGCCGCTGCCGGACTCCCGCAATTGAAGCTGCGGAAATTCCTTGCGCAGGGTGGACATCGCCCGGCTGCGCAGCTCATCGTTGCGGAAGCGGGCAATAATCTCGCGATCATCCACCAGCTCCACATTGCGGTAACGGGCCTTGGCTTCGCGCAGTTTGCTCTTTACTTCCTGTTCGTAGCTTTCCATGTTGTTCTTGACGATGGTGTTGGTGTCGACTTCCATCAGGAAGTGCACACCACCCGCCAAGTCCAGACCGAGCTTCATCGGGCTAGCGCCGATATCTTTCATCCACTGGGGTGTGGTGGAAGCCAGGTTCAGGGCGACAACATAGTTGGTGGTTCCAAGCGCTTTTTGAATCGCCTCTTTAGCCGGCAACTGCTCCTCCATGGAGTTCAAGCGAATCAGTACTGACTTGTCCCCAACTTCGCCGCCGAAGTGAGCAATACCCGCTTCATCCAGGGCTTTTTGTGCATTCGCAAGGACATCGGGGCCGATGGTGAGTGCACTGGATTGCCCGGAAATCTGCACGGCAGGGTCCGGCTTATAGAGATTGGGCGCGGCGTACATCAGGCCAAAGGCCACAACCGCGAGAATCAGAAAGTACTTCCAGATCGGGTAGCGATTCATGCTGTTCTCATTGTTCTAGTGTGACCCCGGGGGCCGGTAAATCTTGGCAATCTGCCTAAGCAATTTGCCTGGATATGCGGGCAGTATACGCAGAATGCAAGGTACACCGCCCCCAATAAAAGTGGGGGCTGATTATACGGGGATCGTGGGAACGGACAAATTACAGGGGTGCCGCAATGAGACGGGCAGCACCCCAGGCAGGGTAAAAGCGACGCCTGATCAGGCCTCCAGCGCCGGAACCTCGCGGCCCAGACCACGGTAGAACTCGGCGACATAAGCCTCCAACTCATTGGCGGCAATGGCATCGCGCAGCTTTTGCATCAGGCGCTGGTAGTGGCGCAAATTGTGAATCGTATTCAGCTGCGCACCGAGAATTTCACCGCAGCGATCCAGGTGATGCAGGTAAGCGCGGGAGAAATTCTCACAGGTATAGCAATCGCACTCTTCCTCCAAGGGACCCGTATCGTGGCGGTGCCTGGCGTTGCGGATTTTCACCACACCTTCGAAGGTAAACAGGTGGCCATTGCGCGCATTGCGAGTGGGCATGACGCAGTCGAACATATCCACACCGCGGCGCACCGCCTCGACAATATCCTCCGGCTTGCCCACGCCCATCAGGTAACGCGGCTTATCTTCCGGCATCTTGTGAGCCAGGTGATCCAAGATCTTGATCATCTCATCTTTAGGCTCACCCACAGACAGGCCACCAATGGCATAGCCATCGAAACCAATCTCGGTGAGGCCGTGCAGGGACACATCGCGCAACTCCGGGTACATACCGCCCTGCACAATACCGAACAGCGCCGACGGGCTATCGCCATGAGCTTTCTTGGAGCGCTCCGCCCAACGCAGGGACAACTCCATAGATTTGCGCGCTTCGTCAGTGGTGGCCGGATAAGGGGTGCACTCATCGAAGATCATGACGATATCGGAACCCAGGTCCCGCTGAACGCGCATGGACTCCTCTGGGTCCAGGAATACCGGGCTGCCATCGATAGGCGAGCGGAAAGAAACCCCCTCTTCCGTAATCTTGCGCAGTTCACCCAGGCTAAACACCTGGAAACCGCCGGAGTCGGTGAGGATCGGGCCGGACCACTGGGTAAAATCGTGCAGATCACCGTGGGCTTTAACCACTTCGGTGCCCGGGCGCAGCATCAGGTGGAAGGTATTGCCCAGAATAATCTGTGCACCGATCCCTTCGATATCCCTCGGCAACATGCCTTTCACGGTGCCGTAAGTGCCCACCGGCATAAACGCCGGGGTTTCCACCACACCGCGAGGGAAACGCAAGCGGCCGCGACGGGCCTTGCCATCAGTGGTATCCACTTCAAACTGCATAAAACATTCGCGGCTCACTGGGTATCTCCTTTCGCTGGTGCTACTTCTTCTTTTTTGGCATTGGGATCGCGGGTAATAAACATGGCATCGCCGTAACTAAAGAAGCGATAGCGCTCCTCAACTGCGGCCTTATAAGCGGTCATCGTATGCTGGTACCCCGCGAAGGCACTCACCAGCATCAATAAGGTGGACTCCGGCAGGTGGAAGTTGGTGATCAACTTATCCACAACCTGGAATTCATAACCGGGATAAATAAAGATATCTGTCTCCCCCACCGTGGCCTGTAACTGGCCACTGCGCGCCGCACTTTCCAGCGCGCGCACACTGGTGGTACCCACCGCAATCACGCTGCCATTGCGAGCGCGGCAAGCAGTTACCGCATCCACCACATCCTGGGAGACATCCAGCACTTCGCTGTGCATCTGGTGCTCATAAATATTGTCCACGCGCACCGGCTGGAAAGTACCCGCACCCACATGCAGGGTCACGAAGACAACCTCGACACCTTTATCCCGCAATGCACCGATCATTTCATCATCAAAGTGCAGCCCCGCCGTCGGTGCCGCCACAGCACCGGCATTGCGGCCGTATACGGTTTGGTAGCGCTCGCGATCGCTGGCATCGTCTTCACGATCAATATAAGGAGGTAGCGGCATATGGCCCAGGCGATCCAAAATCGCCAGCACACCCTCTTCTTTTGGGAAGGACAATTCAAACAGTGCGTCCTTGCGGCCGGTCACCTCTATACGGGTACCGTCCTCAAGAACAATGGTGGAACCGGGCTTAGGCGACTTACTGGAGCGCACGTGGGCCCAGATATCCGTCTCGTTAAGCACCCGCTCCACTAGGATTTCCAACTTACCGCCGGTCTCCTTCTGCGCGAACAAACGCGCCGGGATCACCCGGGTATCGTTAAAGACTATCAGGTCACCAGCTTGGACCTGATCGAGAATATCTGGGAACTGCCGATGTGCAATGGCCCCGCTGGGCCCATCCAGACACAAAAGACGGCTGCCACGGCGCTCCTCGGTGGGCGCGCGGGCGATCAGCTCATCGGGCAGATGAAAGTCAAAGTCCTGACGCTGCATGGAATCCTGGAAATCTAGAAACTATGGAGAGGTCGCGAAGGTTATAGGAAATTTTAGGAGCTGTTAACTGGGACGACAGAAAATGCGCTAAGTTATTGAAATCACTGGTTGACCCAAGCGAAAGCATTGCTATAATCACGCCCTCTTCGCACCGACCTCAAGGTCGAGCAGCGAAAGTGCCAGAGTGGTGAAATTGGTAGACACAGGGGATTCAAAATCCCCCGCCCTTAAAAGCGTGCCGGTTCGAGTCCGGCCTCTGGTACCATATCTCAAACCCGTGATAGCGTTGGCTTTCGCGGGTTTTTTGTTTTTGAATTGTAAACCCCATTTTGGGAATGGCGCTCAAAGTCCCCAGAACGCCCACATTGCGCCCTTACAAAAGTTTTTTAGCCAAGATTGGCCCACCTCAGAACCAAAGCTTTCTCCAACCAACCCAAATGAAACCCCATTTCAAAAGCTTTACAAAGTATTTACTTTGTAAAAGCCTCACTTCAGCTCGCACTTGAGCCAAATCAATGCATGAGCCCAATCTCTATTTCATCATCTAACCGAGTACTCTAAATCGGCAGGCATGGGGAGGAGTGATCAACAACCCCTATTACCTTCAAGTAAGTGACAAAAATATTCAATGAAGCTTACAGTCACTAGCTTTAAGCAGCTTATAAATATTGATGTTTTTTTGGTGCGTTTAGTATTGAAAATAAATGACAAATGGAATGGATAGTCTCATGTATCCCGCTTTACGATACGTCAGCGACGATTATTAATGACTCTCTATTTTTTGCGAGTAAGAATAAAGCATCGTTCCTTTAGGGCACCTAATTTATTGTAAACATATAATGTTGATGTCAAAATTACGCCAACAGCAAATAGAGACAATATTAATAGATTTATTTTCATCAAACCCCATGCTTCGGGGTTATTAATAGATACGGGCTGAATAACCACTTCACAAACAGTATCAAATAGCAGTTATGGCATACCAGAGCCAAGAGATTAACCTTCCCAGAGTTAGGATTAGTATTTCATGGAAGAAATTAAGCAATTCAAATGCCTTACAGATTTAAGAGATATCATCAATCAGCTGGATGGATTTTATGCGAGGCCAACAGTTAGGGGGCAACTTCCTACTTTATATCCAGAAGTTTCTGATGGCAGGTATCGAACTGTATGCGGTGTCAGGGTTTGCGATTACACTTTATCTGAGGATGGGCAGTGGGTTTTTCCCGATGATCAAATGGGACTATCATTCTCAGCTAGTTGGCAGCACTTAAAAAGTGCTTATAAAATGGTATCTCGTGGAGCAGGAAAAAATGTGGATGTATTTTGGGTTCTATCGAAAGCCGACATACCTGAAGGCATGTCATTTCAACCAGATAGAAGAGCATCAAAGTCTGCTAAAGGGCACTATCTATTAACCGTGAATCAGAAAATGAAAACTAGCAGTCTAGTAGAAAAGCTTAAATGGGTGGCTAATAGAATGGCGATTATAAAAGATGCGGGAGAAGCATTGTGATACTAACTGTTAGATATCCTCATGTTCGAGATCTTGTTCAGCACTACGCTAATACACTAGAAGATAAAAGATCCATTAAAATCCTTCAAACGGGCCTAAAGTCAGAAGATGACGCAGTACATTTCGGACATTTCATATGGAAAATGATCGATAGAATGTCTGAAGATAGAGAGAAGGGTGTAGAAGTGTTAGGAGGAACTGACAACACATCCATGTTGCCAGATGTAGCTTATGAGCTAGATTTATTGATGGCTGAAAATGGATATACCAAAATTTGGGAAGAAATCTCTGATCAAGCCTAAATTCAAATATCTAATACTTTACAGCTTAAGCTTGATTTGACAATCGTTAACCATCAGAAGACGTTCCGTTGGCTCAAGCTGAACCAAATAAAAGCAACACCCCCTCTACACTTATTTTGCTCAAACAAACATATAAATAGCCTTAAGTGAAACATTCACAGAAACCCCACAGACTTCAATGAAAACATAGAATGAAGGTAATTATTTCCACTAACAACAAGACACAGAAAATAAACCTTAAACCTATCAATTAACACAAGATTAAACTTTGCCCGGCATCAATAAACAGAAAAAGCAGAAAATCTCTTCTCACATGCTTCTTAAATTAAGCAAGTTATAGTAGCACTCGATATCATACTTGAACTTTGCTCTACGGCAATTGCTAACATAAACACAACACCAACCAAAAAACACTTAACAAAAAGTTAAATTGAAAAACCAGGAATATAGAAATGGATTCTAATCTAATATTTACTCTTCTAATAATCCTTCTACCCTGGATATTGCTAATAATATCTAGGCAAAGCAAGAAAAGGCTTGAGAATGAACTCAAGAACACAAAAAAACAACTAAATCAAATATCTTCCCAGCTAATTGAGATCGAGAAAAAATACTCCCCTATTACTGACATTGAAAAATATAGTAAACAGTTGGAGGATGAAGCTGAAGAGTACACATCATCTTTAAAAGATAAGGCAGAAAAGCTTGCATCAAAATCTCAATATGAAGCAAATCAAATATTAGAAGAAGCAAAAAGTATAAGATCTGAAGCCAATAGACGGATAAGTGAATCAAAAGAAAAAGCCAATGCTTTCAAACAAGCCGCCAGAATTGAAGCGGACAAAATCATCAACTTTGCTGAAAGAAAAGCAAAAGAAATTGCTGGAAATGCTTATGAAGCTAAAGAAAAGGCAGATTCATATGAAAAAGCAATACTGGCAATGCGCAATACAATTGAAGGATACAAGGACGACTACATCATTCCAAATCACTCAGTTTTAGACGACTTAGCTGAAGAATATGGACACAAAAGTGCCGGGGAACAACTAAAAGTCACGCGACAAAGAATAAGAACAATGATCAAAGAGGGGCACGCAGGGGAATGTGACTATGCTGAACAAAATAGACGAGTTTATGCCATACATTTTGTTGTAGATGCCTTTAATGGAAAGGTTGATAGCGCGCTATCCAAGGTCAAACACGACAACTATGGTAAAATCAAACAAGAAATAATAGATTCTTTTGCACTTGTAAATCACAATGGAGCCCCTTTTAGAAATGCACGAATTAAACAAGAATTTCTGGACGCTCGATTAACAGAGCTTAAATGGGCTGTAGCAGTTTTCGAATTAAGAAATATAGAAAAGGAGGAACAAGCTGAAATAAAATCACAGATACGTGAAGAAGAGCGAGCTATTCGTGAAATGGAGAAAGCACGTAAAGAAGCAGAGAGGGAAGAAAGAACATTACAAAAAGCTCTAGAAAAAGCACGTGCTGAGCTGGCACGAGCGACAGATGAACAGAAAGCAAAATATGAAGCACAATTAGCAGATCTAGAAGTTAAGCTCCATGAAGCTGAGGAAAAAGGCCAACGAGCCCTTTCCATGGCCCAACAAACTCGTCGCGGCCATGTATATGTGATCAGCAACATTGGTAGCTTTGGAGAAAATGTATTTAAAATTGGCATGACTAGAAGGCTCGAACCTATGGATCGCGTAAAGGAATTAGGGGATGCATCTGTTCCTTTTTCGTTTGATGTTCATGCAATGATCTATAGCGAGGATGCTCCACGCTTAGAGAAAACATTACATAGTAAATTTGATATTTACTCAGTAAATAAAGTTAATTCCCGCAAAGAATTTTTTAGAACTTCAATAGCCGAAATAAAACAAGCGGTAGAACAAACAGGTTCTGAAAAAGTTCACTGGACTATTAAAGCTGAAGCATCAGAATATAGAGAAAGTCAAGCAATTGAAAAGTCTCTACAAGAAGAGTCTGTAGCATAGAGCCAGACTATTAGCGATTGATCTGGCAGAAATTTAATTACCATTTTTCTTCCGCCAGATCAGGTATAGCAAGTAATATCTACAATTCGCGACCTCCAAACAATCAAAATGTAAATAACTATGGGGCCCATCAAAAGTAGCTTCTTAAAGCGCCATCCATATTGACATTATATAAAAAGCTGGATCAAATACTATATAAGTAGACAGATAGATATGGGTAATGAATACCTCTTCCATACAGCACTCAAGGAGTGCCATCAACTATTACCATTACGTCTCCCGCTGTGTGCAAAGAGCCATTCTATGCGCTAGGGATATAGAGTCAGGTAAAAACAATGAGTATCGCTACGAGCAGATTGAATCTAGAATTTACAATATTGTTTCAATATTGAGCTATTGATTTCGTGGCATAGGTGTAATTAGTAGTCACACCACAGCTTATATCGACATAGAACGGATAAATAGCTGATCCAGCTATCGACAGTTGTGTTTATATCACTTAGATCTGCATTTACAACTCAAAAAATCATCTTATCGATAATAAAAAGCATACTTAATTTAGTTTCTTACTTTAAGTAAACGTTTGCATCTAAAGGCTCATTATATGAATAGCAATAATTCAATTACTTCCGGTGGCTGCTTGTGTGGAGCTGTGCGGTACGAGGTTAAAGGGCCACTACGCAACGTAGTTAACTGTCATTGTAGTATGTGTCAAAAGTTGCATGGAAGTTTCGGCCCCCACACAAAGGCTCGCAAGGTCAATATTAAGATAACAAAAGATGATGGGCTGGCGTGGTATAAAACATCAGAGGTAGCCCGCAGAGGCTTCTGCCAGAAATGTGGCTCAAGCCTATTCTGGGAACCATTTAATCTCGATGCCACTGGAATTATTGCGGGCTCACTAGATAGCCCAACCGGGTTGAAAACTATGGGACATATTTTCACCGGCGAAAAATCTGATTTTTACGAAATTGATGATGAACACCCTCAATTCAAGGAGTCATCTGATGGGCAACTAGTCAACGACTATAAGTAGGTTATTATTATTTGAAAGAGAGAAACAGGGGGGGCAATGCTTCTTCCACGCAGTACTCAAATCTAATCAGAGGCCACTCCATATTACCACTGCGTCACTCACTGTGTGCTATGAGAGTTTTATGCAACAGAGATTTTCACTATTAGAAAGGCTGTGTAAATCTCCCTAGTGAGGCTTACTAGCTTTTAGCTACGCTCTGCCCCGGTGAGAGCCAAGCTTAATAAGCTTCACAAAAGTTCTATTATTTTATTAAAAATCACTATATCCACTAGCGTATTCAAGGGAAAGCACCATTCCAAATTTAGTACAACCTTCATTATTCTTTGGTGCATTTATCTCCCCTTTCATGTTTGAAAAGATCTTCTGCAATTTTTCGGACATACTATCATCATCCACTTTTAGCAACACTATTTCTTCAATTTTACCCCAATGATTAATCAATACTGAAATCCTGAATTTCATATCAGGAAAAAGAGATTTATTCAATTCAAGCTGAAGCAGCTTCGGCAGCTTTGCAGCCGCATAATCAAAATATTCTTGCTCATTTATAGTTTTTTCACTGAGGTGAGCAAACCATTTAACTGGGCATTTGTTTCGCAAATGCTCATAACGCAACCTCCGGCTCTCAAGCCAACTCTCAAAAGCACTAAGATTTCCCAGTGAATCTTGATTGGAATCTACAGCCAAAACACTAACGTTTACTACACATAAAAATAAAGTGACAATAATTTTCCTAGACACCAACCGCCCTCTCAACCTCATCGAGGTACATATCAAATCAGCCTTTGCTGAGCAAATCCAAACCTTGCTTAAAATACGTATAAAGACAATCACTTGTCCCCATAAAACCACCGCGCCCAACGTCTATATTTTTTTCAGGCCAAATTAATTTCATCGGCAGACCCCCAAATTTTACGGACTCAATATTATGAATAAGCCCCACTTGTGCATAAAATATGCCTTCTGATTTCAGGTAGATATAAAATTCAACTACCTCCCCTCCAAATGCCGTTCCTTTATTGTTTGCCTTATGAAAGCAATTCGCAAATTCAGCATAGTATTTAGGCAACAACTCAAATTCCTGACCTCTCGCTAAAAATACTACACCTTCTATGCTTTCAGCATCTATTAGTTTTGTATTATCAAAAAATACTTGCCGGGATTGCTTTGTCGACCAAGAAAGATAAAAAATAAAAGCAGAGAAACATAAAAACAAAGCGAACCTAAAATCCTTGCCACCCATAAAAACCTCTAACGTGAAAGGCTTGAAGATCACAATAATAGACCTTAATAACCCCTAAAGCACTTACCAAAGGTATACTATACAGTACTATTAATATTCAGCAAAGCTGCAAACTTGGATTGAATAACAATTCTGGATATCCACAAAATCAATAATTTTAATCGCAGGCCATATTGATATCAGACAAATTGCTATAGATAGGCTACTAGATAGAAGATAACAAATGCCATTTCCATGCAGCTCTTAAAATTCACTAGAGCCTCCTATCAAATCTACGGATGCCCAATTTTTTCAGGCCCATATATTATTTAATTCGTATACCTAGTGGGCACTTAAGGATCTAACTGAGATAAACGCACCTCGACTAATATCCTTCAAATTAGAAGCTCCACCAAATACAACCAGTAGAATTCCGGCCCCAAGTATTGGTAAATGCCCTATCAATTCATGAATACCGAGAATGGATGCGGTCAAAATAAAGAAACTCAATACCGTAATCGTTGCCAACCGTGTTGACCACCCCAACAAGATAACCAAACCAAAGCAGAACTCAGCCATTCCCGCAGAAAAAACGAAGGTCAAATCGGAGAAAGAATGCCACCCCAGATTAGACATGAAGTTCCAATGATAGTGCTGCAGAAATTCAAGACCCAAGTGAGGATTGAGCCACTTATTGTGAACTGCCAGAGTCATAAGCTGAAGGCCTAGCCCGCAGCGTAAGGCAAGCAGTCCAAGATCTGGCTTTTGGTACAATATAAATGCTAGTGAAAGCCCTAAAAATTCGAAGCCATAATCAATCCAGATTGAGAATGGATAAGTAGCCATTATTGAGAGCAAAAGCGCGAAGATTAGATACCCGGAGCTTCTTAGGCTGACATCTAAAATTAACACAATACCAATTACCAGCTGAAACTCATTAACAAGACTTTGCGTGACAGAGAATTCCAGGTTGGGGGCCAGTAATACACCCGAAAAATAATTAAAAACAAAGGTCAGCCCAATCAATGCGGACGTGATATGCCAAATTTTTTGACGACCAATGTCGGACCAGAGGTAGGGAAATTTATTAGATGCTTTGTGAACTGCCACTACCTCAAGTGACTGTAAGGATCTATTCACCATACAGTATAGAAAGCCCCCCAAAAGAACTAATGCATATATCCAATTCCACTCAAACTCAACTGCATTACCATCGTTTTGTACAAACCAGCGTACATGAGACCACGCAGGAGGCGAAACAAAGTAGCTCATAAAAGCTATAACCAGTAGAAAGCTGTAAGACTTCCTCCGTGTAAACATAATTATTACCTCAATGAATACTGCTTTTAGCCTACAAAAACCTATGCGGGCAGATCTTGCACCTGATCATATATAGTTCACGTATTTAGAGTAAATAAGGTAGCGTTCACATTGCTAGGTACTTAACAAATGTGAAAAAAATAGCATTCTGAGGGGATTCTTTGTCAACCAAAAAATTTCTTGAAGCAAGTTCACAAAGTGTGGAATCATTGCTCATTGGTAATGATCACCAATAGATCTTAGCTATCTTGCACGCGTCTAGAATGAACATATTATCCGTCAGACAAATGGGGGAGCAACTACATAAGTCTATTTTTTATTAATAGTTTTACTAAAATCAAAAAAGTGCTGGTTATTTATGATTGAACTTAAAAGATATGTTCATATTGAAGACTTAAGGAAGGGGTAAATAGCACCAGTGAAGCAGAAGAGTTTTCTCTCTTTATTTGGCGGGTTGTTGATTCTATTCATGATGACCAGGAAAACGAAATAGAGATAATGAGCAGCGCAGGCAATCTTGAAATGTTACCTGATCTCGAATATGAAATATCAGATTATATGCAATCAGTAGGCTTCTACGATGTATGGTGTAGAGTGAGTAAACAGGCTTAATAGTACCAGTACTCATTATTCAAGAATTGAAAATAGAAGTTCTACAAACCAGCTTAGTGTTGAGCTGACTAGTACTACTACCATCTCAAGCCTTTATCCCAACAATTCTGGGCACCCACAAAAGTAGCAGCTTCAAAGACAATCCATATTGATACCGCATAAAACGCTGAATCAAACTCTGCATAAATGGCCAGCCAAATAGGGGGTAACCAATGCCTATTCCACGCAGCGCGCAAATCTCATGAGTGGCCACTGCACTTACTTGAGTACATAAAGATGGCAAAAATATGGGGCCGGGTAAAAGATATGGACATCGTCTCAATGGGGCGGCAAAAGCCAGCTGGCAGATTTCCCAAGATGCGGCAACTTATAACACAACAAGCAATTACAAGCCTGCCGTCCTTTATATCAATAAAAAGACCGCTTTGAACTGTCCTCCATAGCCAAGGCTAGCCTTGAGAAGCCAGGAGCAGACACCGCAACTCACTTCAATGCCAAACCACTCACAGACTTAAACTGTTCGTTCGTCTACGAATATGTCGATTCGTCACTTTTTTAAACACCGAGATTACTGTCGCTATAAGCTAGGTCAAAACTCAATAGGAAAAGAAACTCTTATGAAAATTACAGCCATTGCCTCCTGTTTACTATTAGCCTCAAGTAATAGCTTCGCACTCGAAACCAATAAGAATGACTACGATTTGAGAATCGACAATGTACAAATATTAACCAGCGATGCGGAAGGCTTTAGCGAGAAAAGCCGTATTTACATTCAAGATGACCGCATAGCCAGAATCACTCCAATGACCGGGACAGCCCTACCTGCCGAGAATACCCACGATGCACAGGGTAAATATGCAATACCGGGCTTAATCGATTTACATGTGCACTTGAGTGCATCTGGGTCAACGTATAAGAATTATCAGCACCTGCCGTTAGAAACCAACTTAAACAATCAACTCTATTATGGCGTTACCGCTGTCACTGACCTTCTGATGTCAAGCGAGATGATGCAATCCATATCCCAGTTGAACGATTTGGCTCCACTAGTATTTGCCTCCGGACCCGCCTTCACCAACCCTAGAGGTCACGGTACCCAATTCGGAGTGAAAGTTCATGAGATTGACAGTATCGAGCAAATCAGTGCGAGCTGGGATGCACATTTAAGTTACCAGCCAAAGTTGACCAAAGCCATCATAGAAACTTTTGATGGTACTGTCGTCCCGCTCTCAGATGATGTACTCAAAGAGATTGGAAAACGCTCCCAAAGCGCCGACTTACCGTTTTTTGTTCATGTCTCCACCCTGGAAGATGGGAAACGAGCAATCAAGGCCGGGGCTACTGCTTTAGCCCACGGTATTAACTTTGAACCAGTAGACAATGAATTTGTAAAGCTCATGCTACAAAACGAGGTTACCTATATACCCACTCTATCAGTCCTTCATAATCAGGCTGATGAACATGAAAATCAATCTATCACTCAATTAGACTTGGCACCTATACACCCAAAAATGAAGGACTGCCTGTTTAATGAAGTCCAGGCACCAACGGCCAGTAGAAAACTAGCCTGGGAGAAAAAATCTATCGCATATAATAACGTGATCAAGCTAGCTAAAGCCGGAATAAAAATTGGCGCTGGCTCTGACTCCGGCAACCCCTACTCGCCACACGGACTGGGCTTAATAAGCGAGATATTAGCCTTGCACAAGGCGGGTCTATCCAATCAGCAAATTTTACTCGCCACGACACAGGTTGCAGCAAAAACTTTGAATGCAAGTGAGAATATAGGGTCAATATCCCAGGGAAAACGAGCTGATTTTATTCTGCTAAACAAAAATCCTATTGAGAACATACAAGCAATTACAAACCCAGAAAAGATCTATCTTGCAGGTGTGCCAGTAGAGAGAAAACAGCTCATCGAGAAGAGTTACGCCACTCCCCCCATTGGTTCTAGTTGTGAATCTTCATCGGAGACGAAAGGCCATAGAATATAAAAGAACTTCATAGTGTCAGCACCCATTTAAATTGTAACTTATGGGTGTTGATACTCACCTTTAGATAACAAGAAAACACATCAAGCTGGGTTGAATTAAAACTATCTTATCTTATTTAATCGCAATATAATTGGCCAATCCAGAATAAGCTATGATAGCTATTGCTCATCAATATTTTATGTCAATACTAAAAGATCTTAAGCATCCTTTCTTTGCGAAATCATTTGTCGTCGTTCTATTACTAGATATCGCTTGTGTATTTGTTTTTTTTGAATCAGGAGATATAAGCTCGGTTAGTAGTGCTTTAACTGGTGCTCCGATATGGTTTGTTTTCTTTTATTGGCTACCCACCTGGTCCACAGCTCTCATTGTATTGCGCCTTAGACGCAAAGGGTATCATTCATTATTAATAGAGTGGATGATCCTGGTAGTCCATATGACTATTGGCAACCAGTGCGTTAGCTGGTTTATAGAGTATGCCTTAAATGTCGAAGGCGGCTTGAATATGGGACTGGGTATTATCTTTAATGGGCTAATGTGGGCTACCTGTTTATACTGTTCTTACGCCATGCTGGAATACCGCCATAAAGCCTCTGAGCAAAAGCTCGCCATGCAGAAAGCAAAATTACAAACATTACGTTATCAGCTAAATCCACATTTCATGTTTAACAGTCTTAATACAATCTCCTCCTATATTCATAGCGATCCAAACCTTGCTGATGAGGTTTTACATAAACTGGCAGATATTTTGAGGTATTCTCTCGACACTGGCGAGCTAGAAGAAACTACAATCAAAGAAGAAATTGAACTGATTAATAAGTATTTAGAAATAGAAAAAACACGTTTTGGTGATAATTTGAAGGTAGAGATTACGGTGGACCCAAGAGCCAGTGATGTCTCTATCCCTCCCCTATTATTACAGCCAATTTTTGAGAATTGTTTCAAACATTGCCGTACAATAGAAAGCTTACATATTCAATGTCGTATCTACTTAAAGAATGACAAAGTAATTATTGAAGTCGCAGATAACGGATATGGATTTCAGGAAAGCGTTCTTAGTTATATCCACTCACAGGGAACTGGAATTCATAATTTGCGCCAGCGCATTGAGCTACGACCAAATGGAAAACTTACTCTAAGCAATCAAAGCGGTGCCCACGTTAAAGTTGAGATGTCTGTATGAATTTAAGGGTCATTATTGCCGAAGATGAAGCACCGGCAAGGAATAAATTAAAAGCTCAACTGGCAACTATTAAATCTATTGAATTGGTTGCCGAAGCAAAATCTGGACTGGAAGCATTAACATTGATCGAGGAGCATCAGCCACAATTATTACTGATGGACATTGAAATGCCCCACCTTAGTGGATTGGATGTACTAGATGCCCTAACTTACCAACCCTATATTATTTTCACAACAGCGTATTCTAAATTTGCTATTGATGCCTTTAACCACGATACAATCGATTACTTGCTTAAACCCTTCCCATTGCAACGCTTAAAAGCTGCCATCGAAAAAGCTGAGAAGCGAATCAAACTTATTCATAATGATACTCGGGTAAAGGGTGATTCGATAGTTCTAAAGCGCCTCATAAGTAAGTGCGATGATCGCATGACCTTTATTGATCTGAACGATATTTCTTATATTAAGTCTGAACAAGGTTCAATTATTGCTCATACAGAGAAAGGCATCAAACCCTTACAAATGAGCTTAGATCAACTGGAGCAAAAGCTTAATCCAGATCAATTTCTACGCCTACATCGCAGCTATCTGATTAACCTGGACAGAGTCTCGGAAATTCAGCGGTATTTAAACGGAAAATTGGCAGTGATTATTGATGATGAACAAAAAACTACTTTAATATCTAGCCGATCCGGTGCCGATAGATTGAAAATGATATTCGAGCAGGGAAGCTAGAAATCGCTATTTATTTCTTTATTCTTACACGATTAGACTGTGTTTACACCTTAAATGGAAATCAGGCTGAGCTTTATATGGAATACTGGAAAGTACGTTTTTGATACCATCTCATAAGCACTATCAAGTAATCATCCCAACATCATAAATCATAAACCATATCAACAAAAATAAAGTGCTGAACCAATTCAATACATTGGGAAAGACACAGGAGCCTCTAAAACTAGCCCAGCATTTCTTTAAGTGGAAATAAGAGTTTCGATATTCAATTATTCAAGAGACTCTTCAAATTCCTTTTTGCTCTCTAATTCGTAATAAAGAACATCACTCCAATACAAACCCATCGGAGGCTCACTCTCAACGTTGTCAAATTTATCATTGAACTGGAGCCCATAAAATGGACTTAAAGCAGATTCTGAATTGTTTTCTGCTGCACTCTTTACAATATCAGCCGATACCTCTGGGTCTTCAGGAAGTGCATCAATAGCTGCTCCAGCTTCACGGCAAGCGATAATTTCGGATTCAACGTAGCCACGCAGGACTGACTCTTCAGAGTCATCCATACAGTCCAGCTCGATAGTCTCAAGCAGTAGATGCCTATCCTTATGCTCTTGAAGGAATTCTAACGTTTCATTTAGCATTGAATCCGGCAGATCCGTAATGTCTTTGCTAATAATTCGCAGAACTTCAACAAATTTCTTTAACCGCGCAAATCCTGCCTCAAAGTCACTACTAATAGCATAAAGTTGAGTTTTATCATCAGGTGAATCGTCCTCAAAGCCATCCGAGACTAGTGACGCGCACAGTTTGGGATTCCCGGACATTAGTACACGGTAAGTGAAGGGAATACTATATGGCCATTCAGATAAGCCTGAGATAGTCTCGGGGCGGTCTGAATAGGATTTAGGTTGATTACTAAGGCTATAAAGATAAGAACGATTTGCCATTTTGAGGCTCCCTATAAATACTGCCAACGGCACAACTTTATCGCTGTCATGCCTTTTCTGCTTAAGAAAACTATTGGATTGAAACTTCCTCGGCTAGGAAAGTCGAGAGTGAAGTTAACTATGTGTGCTTACCATCCAGTTAGTTGCTAATAACCATCGGTTCATTCGTAAATTGAGTAGATGGATAAGTTAGGTACTGACCGCCAGCGTTCTATTTCTGTTAGAACTAGACTCTACCACTACTGAGCCTGATTATGTACAAAGGGGCTTTATTTTAATGATATTTTTCAGAAATTGATTTTAATCAATTTCAGCTTGGAGTTTTTCTAACTGTGCCGTAGCCAGAGCCATTCAACTTTACCCCTGTAAATAGCTCTGGTCACTCGGTAGATTATCAAACCACAACCTGCCTTAACCTGAACTTTAAATTACTCACGCTATACATGTAACTATTACTTACTTTTTCTACCCTCTGTCTTCGTTCATTAAGTCTACCTTAGTTACCAGGCTCCTATTATTCGGGACACTCCCTTTCTTCCAATACCCCACCCCTCTTGATTGAGTATTCTGTATAACTCCCAGTCATTATATCGAGAATTTGTAGCCAGGAATAAAACAATGCTTTTTCAGATTTAGCAATTTCTCCTGCCAGTTCCTTTGCGGCTTCCTCTGTTGGTGCAGAATCCCTAAAGCTTTTTGCACCACCATTCATTAAATGGACCCGCTCTGCAAAAATTGCAAACCGATTGATTTTTCTTCCCATAATTTGCTCCTTATCCATAAAAACAGCTTAAGTCCTTACATTCCTAAGCTGATACTTCCATCCAATTTATACTTCGCTCAACTCCTCGCATTTGCGCCAGGGTCACCTCTAACTCCTCGCGTAGATTCATCTCCACTGATACCGAGAAGCTGCGCACGTATTTTGTATAATTAAGGATACAGATAGCGTACATTGGCCGGTTGTTATAACCCGATCGGTAACGGCAGATCCGGATCGGCTCCCCGTCAATAGTGATATTTCTGGCTCCCATTGCCACCTCCACTCAACATACTGTACATGCATACAGTATACGGTAAGAGGTTCAGGAACTGTCAAGTCACTATTGCCGCCAGTCCAGGGGCCACTCCGCCCATATCGTCCTTCTGCACGCAAAATTACCAGTGTTATCAAGGAGTTTGGCACGTGGGGAATTACCGCTTACGCCCATATCCGCAGATATACACTTCCTGTGTATTGGCAACCCAGTCGTATAAAGTGCTGGGACAAGCCATAGGCTGTATAAGAAACGATCAGCGATCTATTTTTTGATTAAAAAATGATTAACAAGGCTTGAGGTGGGGGAACACCGGTGAGTAGTACACAGGCTACACCGCTCAACTCAATGCAAGGGAGAAGCAGAGGGGTTGTCGTAGAACAATGTGTATCCTGCTAGCTACCAGGAGTATTTGGGGAATGCTTGGGTAGTCAGCCTTTAGGAGGGTTTTGCGGTACCTCTAAGCTCTCTAGGCTTTTAGCCAGCCAGTCTTCATACCAGTTAAGATAGCTACTAGACCAAGGCTGTGGCTCCCGGTAACTCTGAGTAACCCATACTTCCCCACGATGAACACCGTTAATAACTAACATAAATTCAATACCACAGCCTATTTCTGCAATATCAATGGTGCCTTCTGACATCGGGTATTCATCTTCATCATCCTGGTAGTAGTGCGGAAGACCCTCTACATTAGCACCATAAGAATCCGCAGCCCCAAAACCAATCTCAAGAAGAAAGGCTCGAAACTCCTGCGGTAAAGAAATGTTGTACTGTTTCTCGATACCGTTAACTTCTTCCTCCGAAAACCGACGGAAGTTATATTTCCAGCGCTCTGCACCAAAGAGAGAACAATCCTGATCCAAACCACTCAGCCGTTTAAGTTGTTGTTTGATGCCCAGAAGCCGGCTTTCTATATCTTGTGTACTCATACCGTCTATATTTTAAATGTTTATAAGTTTCAATACTTTCTAGATTATATCTTTTAACTCAACAGCTGAAGCACCTACTCCACATCCTGCAGCACTGTAACCTAACGAAGAGTGAGATTACTTCAATTTGTGCCATTTCGTAAATCTCAATTCGCGACCATAATTACTGCGATAAGAGCCCCAAAAATAAAATAGAAAAATACAAACCACCCTTAAACTAAGATACCTACTTACTTACAAAAATCAAAAGAGATATTTGCGATGTATACCAGTGATTTAATTTAGCCAATTTAATCTAGATCAACCATGGGCCCAACAATATCAAACTCAAACAGCAGGTAGCATATTTTAAAACCTTAAATACAGCTGGAAAGATAGGCGCTGAAATGATCTTATTGGAATTTATTCAGATTGTTTTCAGCAACAAAACTGCGTAAGGTAAGTGAATATTTCTCGATATTTTGATCGCTGTTGAGCAGTGTTATTTGTGAGAAAGTCGAATTCAAAATATTGCAGAACTTTATAACTTGCCTATTCCCTCAAAGGAGAACGGTAGCGTGACATAAAAGTAAGTAAAAGTCGCTGACCCAAGGTGCTACCAACACCAGGGGCCAGCTAACCAAATTGATAAACGACCTATCAAGATGGCTGTATGGATGATACGCTAGAAACCCGCTCGCCTTCAATAAAGTGGAGCACATTCAGTAACTTGAGGCAATTACTCAGGTTCTGGCAGCGTTGTGTCCGTCTTTTCTACTTTTATGCCTACCGCTCCCGTGCCCCACCCCGCCTTCACTCTTCAACTTTCTTTCTAAGCTTTCCCATTGCGGGAAGGCTACCCATGGTTTGAGTATCATTAGGGAATAATATATGTTGATTTTGACTCGCCGAATTGGCCAAAACCTCAGAATTGGGGCTAATGTCTCAATCACTGTATTGAACGTTAAAGGCAATCAAGTACAAGTAGGAATAAAGGCCCCCAAATCTTTAGCCGTCCACCGCGAAGAAATTTATAACCGTATCCAGAGAGAACAGAAGATAGGCAAGTAAAATCTGTAAGCGGAAAACCTGGACCAATTATTGGGGGCAGAGCCGAGTAAGCTAAGGAGTTACACTGCCACCAATTATTGGCCTTTCGCGGGAGCAATCATACTTACCGTCAAGAACCCAATCATTTTGAAACTTTGGGATTATCACGAATTGGAGATACGCCATCTTCGAAGACTATATGTCGTCTTCGAAACTTCTTATCCTGAAGGTATTCCGGCTGGCTAATTCGATCCATTCGAAAATGGCGAAAGTCATTGCGAGCAGGGTCCCAAGCTACCAGATACCATAAGGGTGGCAAGATCAACATAGCTTGCGGTTCAACAACACGGCTAGTTACTGCCCCTTTTGCATCACGATATTGGAAGCTCAGGTATAGTCGCTGAAGAAAAGCCGTTTCAAATGTAGGCAGTAGCAAGGGCGACATCTCTCCGACATTAGATACGTCTACCTCCGGCGAAAGCTTACCGATGTACAGGCAATCCATAAACCTGCGTAAATCACGCACCTTATCAACGGGTAAAGCCTTCTCTATTTTTGCCAGCCCGGCATCCGCAAGATCCGAAAAGGGCAAACTCCCTGCTGCACGCACGGATGCAACGCTGATAAGCAACGCAAAAATCTCAGCGACCGAGAGCCGAGCTGTGGTTTGAACCGATTGCGGATCAAGTTGCAGGCCGCCCCCAGGGCCAGGTTCAGAACGGATAACAAAGCCCTCATCCCGCAACGAGCTGATATCACGCAGCACGGTGCGCCTGGATGCGCCAACTTCAGCGGCTAAATCGGCAATCGTCAAAGTGCCCTTTCGCCGAAGGCTTCGCACTATGGCGTCTTGTCGGAGACGTACATTCATTTTACACAGACATTAATAAATGGTGACAGTTTTTGGCACCATTAGATTCTAGCCTATGCACTCACGATCCAGCAAAGGGATGTTGAAGTTGGAACAACCCTTAAGGATAGAGAGCGGAGCCTGCTGGTAAACAGCAGCTCTCAAGGCCTCCCCAAAAAAGAGGAAGTAAATTGTCTAGAATACCCGATTTCCCCACACCTACTCTTATCTCAGTGAATGGCATAGAGCTGGAGGTCTTTGAAGCGGGCCAACAGAACACAGGAAACCCCGTTGTGCTTTGTCACGGATGGCCGGAACATGCCTTTTCCTGGCGCCACCAAATACCCGCTCTCGCCGCAGCGGGCTACCACGTTATCGTTCCCAATCAGCGAGGCTATGGCAACTCATCCTGCCCAACGGAAGTAACCAGCTATGACATCGAACAATTAACCGGCGATCTAGCTGCACTTCTGGATCACTACGGATACCAAGATGCAACCTTCATCGGTCATGATTGGGGTGCAATGGTCGTTTGGGGAATAGCGCTATTACATCCAAGCCGTGTTAATAAAATTATAAACCTCGCACTGCCCTATCAAGCCCGAACAGAAAAACCTTGGATCGAGATTATGGAGGAACTCCTTGGGAGCGATTATTATTTTGTGCACTTCAATAGGCAGCCAGGTGTTGCGGACGCAGTGTTAGACAAGAACGCTGCCCAGTTCCTTCGCAATTTGCTCCGTAAAAACGTACCTCCTACACCGCCGGAGCCTGGTATGGTAATGATCAATCTCGCAAGAGCAGTATCACCGCTTGGTGTCCCCTTGCTGAATGATAATGAACTGGCTGTTTTGGTTTCCGCATTTGAAAAAACGGGTTTTACAAGTAGCATAAATTGGTATAGAAACCTGGATCGCAATTGGAATATCTTGGCAGATGTAGACCCAGTCATCCAAAAGCCGTCCCTTATGATTTACGGCGATCATGATTTGATACCTAGGTCTCCAGATATCAAGGATTTCGTCCCCAATGTAGATGAGGTGAACCTTAATTGCGGCCATTGGATTCAACAGGAAAGACCGGAAGAAACCAATCAAGTGATTTTAAACTGGCTGGAACAATAATCCGCTACTTAGTATCCATTTCTCTAGAAAATTCCCTTTCTGATTATCCACACAGAATCCCGCAAAGAAGGCGTTCACGGTAGGATACTCACTATAAAGTGGCCATCTGAGGATAACATGTGCACATGAGCAAGACATGCTACTTCATAAAGCCACTGCCCAACACTATATATCTCGATACAACTCATCAGCTACTGATAAATTGGCTTTGTTGCCGAGATGTTCCTCACCTCTAAATTTGGCTGACAATCATCGCTTAAGTATGTAAAACTAGTGGCTTAATGCATCCACCCTGGTGCAGGCAGATCATAACTTCACTGTCAATTTCAGAATTTTATAATAACTGGATTCCCAAATGGAAAAGGTTGCCATATTTGTTGATGTGCAAAATGTTTATTACACATGTCGACAAATCTATAAACGAAACTTTGATTACAACAAGTTTTGGCGGGAGGTGACAGGGGGTAAAAAAGTTGTTAAAGCCATAGCTTACGCAATCGACCGTGGTGATAGAAAACAGTATGAATTTCAAAACATCTTAAGGTCGATTGGTTTCGAAGTGAAGTTAAAGCCCTTCACCCAGAGATCCGACGGCTCAGCCAAGGGCGACTGGGATGTGGGCATAACTATTGATGCTATGGAATATTCAAGCTCGGTAGATACAGTGATTTTAGTGTCAGGAGATGGCGACTTTGACATTCTCGCCCATAAGCTCAGGTTAGGTAGAGGCAAGAAAGTTGAAGTATATGGTGTTCCGGAATTGACGGCTGGAGCATTAATTAATGCGGCGAGCAAATTCACTCCAATTGAAGATAGGTTATTACTGCAATAACTACCAAGGCTACTAACTGGTGTTCAGTGGCCTTAAAAAAATTTCGCTCAAAATAACCATCTAGTCACTTATGTGATTTTAGAACAAATACCTATGCTATTAGTCAACAGACAAGTCTATTATTGGCTTTTATACTATCTAATAACACCTTAGTAAGGCTCAAGGCGTCAACAAATGAAGAACTCATTAGTTATAATTTTGACCCTATTCTCTATGGCTTCTATAGCAAGAGGGGATGTAAATAATTGCCCTAAATTAAATCTCAACATTCCTGAATCTAAAGCCAACCCAGTAATAAAGGTCGCACCACTGCGTCCACTAGGCACTAACAGGAACTTACCCGTATGCGTAGTCGTGTCCTTTAGACTAGTGGAGAAAACGACGTCTGAAGGAGGAGGTCTTGTTCCTGGGGAAATAAAGATCGAAGGTTCATCTGATAAAGCATGGGATATCCCCGTTAAAGTCGCCGTATCAAGATGGCTTTACCTTTCAGAAGGTATCGACTATCGTGGGCGTCAGTATGTGATCTATAAGATTCCCTCACAATCCCCATAGTCAAAAACTAGAAAAACTAAATGGTACCGTTTAGAGATTTTATGCGTATATTGGTACTCTTGATTACACTTATCCCCGCAGCAGTTTTTGCAGGAGGTATAAATTGTACTAGCGACGGAGACTCAGATCGCTATAAAAATCAGCTCAAAAAATTCAATGCTCAGCTACTATGCGGCCTAAGTCCTGAGTATGTTGCAGGATTTCGTATTGTTTTTGCTCCATCATTCGGACAAGCCAAGATAACAACGGTTTACCAACGCCATGACGGGACACTAGATGTAAATGGTAAATATCCTCTATCGTTATCCCAGTACAAGGACATGGTTTCCCAATTTAAGGATCTCAACCTCTTTAAATTAGAAAGTTATGATAGATTAATTGATTTGTACTGTGCCAAGCCTCCAAAATTATCAACGAAAATAGATTCCTCCGAACCTAATAAATGCCCTTTGGGGCTCGATGGGGAGACCGTTTATATTGAGGCTGCCTATGGAGGCCAAAAAAGGACCGTTCAGCGCTGGAATGGACTAAGTGTTGCTCCCTATGTGGAAAGGGACTTTAGTAGAACTGCAAATTTTCTCCTAAATATAATTGACTCTGAAAATTAAGGACTAATTTATATATTCTCAATGAGAACACTTAAGATTCTATTATTTCACTTTAGGGAGTGGAAAGGATTTAGCCTAATAGTTCTCCTTCTATTACTGGTGTTACTTCATGTTATTAATCTTGCCAGTAACACCGAGAAGGTTGTAAAGCAAATGGTACAATCAAATCAAAATTTTACATTGGTGGTTCCAATGCCGCTCACATACCAAAATACCAATATCCGGTAGAGCTGAAGAATCGCAAGGTGATTGATGTGGGCAGCGATATGAACCTACACCCAGGTGATACGGTTTGTATTGCAAGCATCACTTACAAAAATAGCTTGAGAGTAGCCCAATATACCATAGAGACTTCAAACGGCTGCACCCGTGAAAAGTAATCAGCGTTACGTAAAAAGCTACTTTTGTATTCCGATTAACTCCACGACACTCTAGCCATTGAACTTTAGGCGTCAGCTCAGAGACCCGCTAATTCCCATGCCTGTCAATCCTTATATGAGTTTCTTTACCTTAACCATATTAATAAACTCAGCATGGTGATAGATGCGCCTAACTTATTGATATTATGAGATTTTTTAATGGTATTCAGGGTATATGAAGGATTACCCCTGTTACCAAATGCTATGTTTCTAGGGTCGCGTACAATCTACGGAGCCAGAGGGCATCAGCAATGGCTATCAGAATCCTTTCTATCGATGGTGGAGGAATCCGGGGGATCTTGCCAGGCCAGATACTAGTGTCCCTTGAGCACAAGTTAAAGGTGAAATCAGGCAATCCTGACGCCAGGATAGGCGAGTACTTCGACCTGATGGCCGGAACAAGTACCGGAGCAATATTAGGTGCCGCCTACATCTGCCCTAACAAGCAAGGAAAACCAAAATTTTCTGCCCAGGATGCTGTCAGCCTCTACCTTAAGGAAGGCGAGAAGGTATTTGGCTCAGGTTCATGGCCTTTTCTAGAAAAGTTAAAGATATTGAAGGAGGAAAAGTACTGTTCCATGGAGTTGGATAGGGTTTTATCGCAATTCTTTGGGAAAATGAAACTTAGTAATCTATTAAAGCCCTGCTGCTTTGTTTCCTATGATATCAAAAAGCGGGAGCAAGTCATTTTTAGGCAACATTGTGCCATAGTAAAGAATGAAGACTTTCTGGTTAAAGACCTTCTACTGGGAAGCACCGCGGTACCAACCTATTTTGAGCCAGCACGCATCTTTTCACTCCCCCCATCCAACAATAAATATGTCTTAATTGATGGCGGCATGGTAGCCAGTGATCCTGCTTTATGCGCCTACTCCGAAGCCATCAAATTCAGCGGGGTCTCTGGGATGAAGGATATGGTTATTGTATCTCTGGGTACTGGCAGGCAACTTTCAGGATACAAATACAAGGAGGTTAAAGATTGGGGAATACTCAATTGGGCAAGGCCCGCCATTGATATCGCCGTAAATGGAAGCTCGCAAATGGTTCATTACTATATGAAGCAAATTTCTTCTACCGTAGAGAATTCAAATTACTACCGGATACAACCAAAGCTTTACGCTGCTGACTCAGCCATGGACAATGCGACACCAGAAAACCTGAAGATGTTAAAAAAAGCGGGAGAGAGGAATGCAGAGTATTTTGATAAAGAGCTGGAAGAAATAGCTACTATATTAGTCAACAACCAAGGAAGCCATAGGTATCAGTAATGCTACTGATCGGGACCAGCGCTGGCTTTATCAAATTACAGGCACAGAAAGTCATACTACTTATCAGAGCTTAGGTATTTTTCTCGAACCTGGTTAATCATACCTCCGGCTTCAAGTACTTCAATTTCGTCCTTAGCCAGATCACTCCGTAAGTTAATACAATCTCCAGATGATTTAATAATCAACTTAATTGAATTGCTTAACTTTATCTGTGCAATTGGGCTGTCAATTTCCAGAGCTACACCCTGCTCAAGCCGATCGTAATCATCAAAATCTTCAAATAGCAATGGCAGCACACCGAAGTTAATAAGATTACGCCGGTGTATACGGGCCATACTTTTTGCAATTATGCACCTCACCCCAAGAAAACGTGAAGATACCGCCGCATGCTCACGGCTGGAGCCTTGTCCATAATTCTCACCACCGACAACAAAACAGTCTCCATTGAGCTTCACTGCCCGATCGTAAAATGATTCATCGATTCGTGAAAATGTATAGCGGCTGATGGCGGGGATATTTGAGCGTAGCGGTAAGATTTCTGCTCCAGCAGGTAATATTTCATCTGTGGAAACATTGTCCCCTGCTTTCAGCAATAATGGGCCAGTTAAAATTTTCGGTAGCTTTTCGAAATCAGGAAGGGGCTTGATATTTGGCCCTTTAATTAACTCCACTGCTACTGGGATTTCTTGAGGTGGCTGTAATAACGGACGTATATCAGGTAGATATTCCGGCTCATGGAAGCTGGGGTAGTCCATATCCAGGTCACGAGGGTCGGTGATCACCCCTCTCAACGCACTGGCAGTGGCTACTTCGGGACTGCACAAATAGACTTGGTCATCTGCGGTGCCGGAGCGGCCGGGGAAGTTGCGAGGGACTGTACGTAGGCTGATACCACCACTGGCGGGAGCCTGCCCCATGCCAATACAGCCGCCGCATCCTGTCTGATGCAAACGAGCTCCAGCTTGAAGCAATTTTGTTAGATCGCCGCTCCGACTGAGTTCTTCGAGCAACTGACGTGAGGTCGGGTTAATGTCAAAGGAAACGTCATCGGCTATTCGGCGACCTGAAACCATACGTGCCGGTATCGCAAAATCTCTCAATCCAGGGTTGGCAGAAGAGCCTATATAGCTCTGGTAGATCGAACGGCCCGCCACTTCTCGGACCGTCACAACTTTGTCTGGGCTTGATGGGCAAGCAATTAGCGGCTCGAGAGTTGATAAATCAATAGTATCTTCTTCGTCGTAACTCGCGCCTTCATCAGCCTTCATCTCGACAAAGTCACTTTCACGATGCTGCTGTCTAAGGAAAGCTCTCACAGCCTCATCCGCAGGAAAGACGCTGGTAGTGGTACCCATCTCCTGCCCCATGTTGGCGATCACATGGCGATCCATCGCAGTCAAATGGGCTAGACCTGGGCCGTGATACTCAACAATCTTGTTGACACAGCCCTTGACGGTCTGCCGACGCAACATTTCCAGAATGATGTTCTTAGCGCTAATCCATGGCGGCAGCTCACCTTCGAGCTTCACACCGAGTATTTTGGGCATTTTCAGTGCAAAAGGGACGCCTGCGATGGCCATTGCTACCTGTAAGCCACCGGCTCCAATCGCCAGCATCCCCATAGAACCCGCTGCACAAGTATGGCTATCGGCACCAAGTAACGTCTTACCAGGCACATCGAAACAAGCCATCTGTACTGGATGGCTGACACCATTACCGGGCCGCGAAAACCAAATTCCAAATTTACGACAGGCACTTTGCAGGAATATATGATCGTCGGCGTTTTTAAAGTCCGTCTGTAACAGGTTATGGTCTACATATTGTGCTGAAAGCTCGGTCTTGATTTGAGACAAACCAAGTGCCTCAAGCTCCAACATGATAAGTGTTCCCGTCCCATCCTGAGCTAGCGTCTGATCTATCTTTATCTCTATTGGGCTGCCAGGCTCCATTGATCCACTCACAAGGTGGCTTTGGATAAGTTTCTGCGCGAGATTCATAGGCATAAAGGGGTACCCGGTGAGTGAGCTGGAGCTTTCTAGTATTGATGTAACTAGATCTTGATCATTGTAGCTCTAGGGAGCCTCTGAATAACTCCGTGACACCTCTGGCATGCAGAGCGGTTCACAATCAAGGCGCGGCTTCGCAGGAATGTCTAGACCTTTCAAGAAGTCGCAACGCGGAGTGTGAATCGCTCTGCAAGCCCCAAAGGGCGGTCCTTGAAGGCCACAGCTGCTGCGTTGCAGCTCTTGCAAAGGGCTACGGCCATTCCCGGCGAGCTGCGCCTAACATCTGCAGCCTTCAAGGCCCGCAGAGGCATTACGGAGTTATTCAGAGGCTCCCTAGCTTCCTCGGCTGAAGCACCGTTATAGCTGCAGGACTATGTAAGCGCCAATGCTATACCCCCGGACTCTTAGTAGCCCTAACATACGCTAGAGCTACCTGAACCGTTTGCTTCCGCAGTTTTGTAATCTCTGGCAAGTGACTGAGTAAATGCTGCTACATATACTCGATAGGGGGTAATCACTATTAGATAGGGGTTTAATCAGCCAAAATAAAAAGTGTTCTTCGGAAAGATACAATTTTCCAAGATTGGCAATTGCTTATGGATTCAACTCACACACAATTATATTAATTTTCTTCTCCACAAGCTGCCCTGTATTACTTTCTCCATACTCACTGTGCTTCCCACGGGATACAACTTTAAATCCAGCATCAGACAATTGGGCACAAATATCACCCTCATCAAACAGCCTGAATCCATATTGAGTGAATGGTAGATTTTGCATAAAAGATTTATCGCCAAAAGCCAGGCATAACTTTCCTTTAGATGCTAGTACTCTGGAGATCTCTGCAAGATGAGTTTTTAGGGTGTCCCAAAAGTATATTGTGTGTACGGCTAGAACCTTATCGAACTGTTTATCGGCAAACGGCAGGCTTTCTGAGCTACCAACTAAAAAGTCTATTTGCCCCAACTCTATATATTCAAAATTTAGGCCCTTTGCGGTTGCAACCATTTCACTCGACCAATCAATGCCGGTATAGCGGACACAAGATCCCTTACGAATTACGTCGACTGCAAATTTGCCATTGCCCGGACCAATTTCTAGAACAGAATCACCATCTACCACATTGAGAGCTGTTAAAGCGGCAAGATTCGTTGCTTTATTCGCTTTGTTCATTTGCTGCGCGGTTTCTGAAGCCAATGTACCAGATGGTTTTCTAAGCTGCTCAGCAACGAGCTTTGGATCTTTTGACATTACTATTCCTTCAGCGTCAAAAATAAAGTACTAACCAGATAATTTATTCTTTAAATTAACCAATCACTTCCTAGTTAACCGTTTTGTTTTGAATACAGATGTAAAATACAACTTATTCTACCTACTATATTGCCCAATATCTATATTGATTATGTTAGGCAAAAAATAGGTACAGGCAGAATACCTATTAAGATATTCTGCCTGCGTATCTCAGCATTTCCTGCAATACAAATTACTTCAATATGAAAATTTGTTTTTTAAGTATCCCTCTCCAAAATAGATTGCAAATTAAGCAAACTAGAACTTGTTATCTTTAATTTGGTTAGATTGTACTTAAAACGATATTTAAACATCCACAGTATGTGCCATGAGCTTGCAAGCAATTATCATAATGACAGCAGCCACAATTGTTGGGACCACTGTAGGGATAAATTCTGGATAAGATCCATCAATAAAATAGCCTACTAATCGGCCAACCAGAACCAACATCAATGCAATAAATCCAACCATAATATAGTCCACGTTAGATCTTATCGCTCCAAGAAGAACCATTGCCCAAATTGCGATTGTTGTCCCACCCCAAAGAGAGCGAATACTCGATAGCCCACTCACAGAATCAATAGGTTCGATAAATGTGTGGGTCAGCATGACAGATGGACTGATCATAAGAACCAATCCAGTCCCCATAAAAAACAGGGCTAAGATACCTAAAATACACCGTCCAATAGTTGCCTTCGCCATATACCCAAAACCTCCAATCAATTTGTAATCATTCAATATCACCGAACGAGGTATAGGTTATGGATAAATATGACACTATATGGCATATTTTGATAACTATGCGCACATCTACCCTCTCACGAATAGATAGACTTGAAGTTATCACTGCCCGATTAAAGTCGGACGAATCCATCACGATTGGTGAAATTGCCAAGGAAGTGGGCGTTAGCATTCGGACGCTGAATCGAGATATAGAGGTGTTGAGAAGCCGAGGCTTGCCGATTGAAACGGACGTGGGGCGCGGTGGTGGAATCCGTTTGGACCAGCGCTGGGGCGTTGGTCGTGTCAACTTAAACTATACAGAGGCTGTTGACCTGATGATCAGTTTGGCTATTGCTGAACAGATGAAGTCCCCCCTCTTTATGGCACACCTAAGTAGCATCCGCCACAAAGTAATGGCTTCCTTTTCACCGTCCATGAAAAGTAAAGTGAATGGTATAAAGACACGTATCATCATCGGAAAATCGGCTTCCGAGGTTGTACTCTCAAATTTCTTAACTCCAAAGCGTAAAACTGTCGAGAAACTCCACCAGGCTTTCTTAATGCTTCAACGCATAAAGATCACCTATTGTGACGAAAGCGGAAAAGAAACGCTACGTACTATTGAACCCCACTACCTCTTTCTTAGTTATCCCGTATGGTACATCCTCGCCTGGGATAAACTCCGTGAGGATATGCGGGTATTTCGTTGTGACAGGATTAGGAAAATTCAGGCTCTGAATGAAGACTTCAAGCTAATTCCACTTATTGAATTTAAAAATAAGAGAGATAAAATACCTCCATCTTAAGGTCATTTTGTTTAAACTTCATCGAAAACTACCTTAGAGCAGTATAAGTAATTCTGATAGGCCCGCCCAAGGTCTTTCAGGTGATCGCTCCGAAAATTTTGGCCGTTTTAGCCTGACCCAGTATGAAACGTGCCATCATTGCTGATAACACCAAAGAACCAAAACTACCTTCTGACTATCCGTTTGGCGCAAAGCCCAAATTGAGCAAGAACTGGGCTTAGACTGAGCAATTACTTTTTAGTGCTGCCTTCGGGCAGCTGGCTTCCCCACTCTTAAAATCTATCAATATGAAAAGTTCTAGAAAACCCTTAGGGTTGTATGCAGGTATTTACTACTGCGGCTTATCTGGTTTAGATATAGCAGACCATCAACAATTTACTATTTCCAATAATCTTATAAATGCATGACTTAAATGAATTATTTGATATTTTTTAAAAGACACTCTATCAAATGCTTTTTATCCTATTCATACCCTCAACTTCTTTTACAAGCTTTGTACAAACAGCTTTTTGGTATTAGAAGGTTATAAATATCATGATTACAGTATAAATTACCCCCAATAGTTTTCCGGATAGAATTTCCCCCTCACAATTACATACTTTTTAGGAACTTAAACAAAGCGATCCAGTCAGAAATCGAAGTAGTACGCCAATAACCTCGAAATTTCGTACTACTTTTAGCGGCAACTAAGATCTGACTCAGTTTTCAAGTTACTTTTAATACAGGCTTATCATGATGAATAGTCGGCACACAAAAATTATTTCAAAGATTTTTCTTACAATCGCACTCTTAGCAGTAACCGTTGCTGTACGTGCAGACGAAGCGCTGCAGACATTTCTCGAGCAGACACTTACCACAGCACGTAACAAAAACGATCTTCCAGCCGTCGCCGCGCTGATTCAAATCGATGGCAAGACCGCTGCTATAGCTGCAGACGGTTTTCGTGCACATGGTCATATGGAACCAGCCACTATCGACGATCGTTGGCATATTGGATCGAATACCAAGGCGCTAACTGCAACAATGATCGCACGCTTAGTTGAGCAAGGTGTCATGCGATTTGAGGATACACTCGCTGATTCTTTTCCCGCTTTCGCAAAAAATATGGACCCCGGTTACCGCAATATTACGATCACGCAATTGCTCAGTCATACCGCAGGCTTACCATCTCTGACCGACGATAGTGAATTTCCTCAATTTGAAGACTTAATTGAGTCAGTACCCAGTATTCGGGCGCAGCGTATTGCTGTTGCACGCAGTTACCTTGCAATGCAACCTACATCCGCAACTGGTTCATTTAAATACTCCAATCTCGGTTACATTATCGCGGGTGCCATCGCCGAGGCACGAACAGGCAAGACTTGGGAGGATCTCATCAAGGAACAGGTCTTTACTCCGCTCGGCATAAAAAATGCTGGATTTGCTGCGCCCGGATCCTCTGGCAAGTTGGACCAACCGCGCGGTCATAAAAAAACCTGGTGGGGCAAGCTCGTACCACTCGATCCCGCTGACATACAAAGTGATAATCCTCAAGCGCTCGGCCCCGCCGGCACAATCAATATTTCTCTTAAAGATTGGACTCTCTTCGCAGAGGACCAACTCAATGGCGTACATGGCCGCGGTAAATTATTGAAGTCCGAAACTTATCGCAAACTACACTCACCCGTAAATGGTAATTACGCACTGGGCTGGGGGGCATTTTACGATCCAGAGTTATTGCTGCTAACACACACCGGTAGTAATCTCTATTGGCTCACCGAGGCACATATCATGCCGAAGCACAACATAATTTTTCTAATCGCGATGAACTCCGCTGATGATACTGCAAAAAAATCAATGAAAGATATCCGCAACCTTCTTATGGAGCGCCTAAAACCATTTGAGTGAACCTAAAAAGCAGACTTGTCTTGACATGTCCGCAATCCAGCGGCTACTGGGATATATACTTGGTAATTAATTAAAGTCAGCAGCGCGAATCAGAAATATCTATGCGCTCTGGAAAAAGCTTTGCGCCTGCATCAGAACTTGCCCCTTTACAATAAGATTTGGCTTTCCTTGGCAGACGTGACCTCCAGTTAAGTCGACGGATCCAGCGGTAACTTGTTGAACAGCTAACCGCTTTAGTACACCGTTCAAGCCGCATTCGCCCAGCGATTTGTTCAGGGCTTGCATTTTTTTAGCTGGAAGTCGATTTATACCTGCATGGCAAAGTCGAGCTTGGTGTGCTTAAGAGTTCCTTGCCACCATTGCAGTGCCTGACGAAGGGCACTCTCGGCACAGTAGGGGCTGCAACGACCAAGCTCGCGAGAGATGGTCTTATTGGATCTATGGAGGTGTTGTGCAATGGCTCGAGCTGAATAGCTCTGCCCATTAAGAGCCTCAATCTTGTATCGTTCTTTTAAGGTTAGCTGGTTGGTACGGGTTCCCATGAGGTTCATGGCTCGTTTGTGTGGAAGCTTACTAGGCTACAGCCAGCTAGCCCCCCTCGCTATTGCCAAGTGTGTCGGTCGTTATGGAAATCTAGGAACAAATAAAAAATGCAACTCCGAAAATAATAAAACAGTTGTGGAACTATAAGGGCGGTGATTTACTCTACCTACAGGACCTTTAGCGCAAAACTATTTTATACGCACTCAACAAGGAAGCAGAGATGCCAGGCAGTTATCCAAGTAAAATTAAGGAATTACCTCTCTACGATGGTCGCTTTGATGCTTACAAGCTTAAGGCAGAAAACAGTGATGTTCTTTTCGCATCATATCCAGCTGGAACGTTCATTCCACCCCATACACATGACACAGATAATCATGGCGTTATCACAAAGGGGGAACTAATACTCACCATGAATGGTGCCACCCAACGGATTGGTATTGGACAGTGGTACCATGTACCAGCACATGTAGAACACTCTGCGACATTTGATGTCGAAACCGATGAGATCGAATTTTGGTTTAAAGATAAATAGGATTAAATTTCTACTACAGATCAATTTACATGTATAAAACTATAAATCTTGAAAGTTAAGCTATTAAACGGTAGATATAGTTTAATAGCTTAAGATATCGTTTTGGATAAAGATATTACTTGGAGACGCGATGATGATCCTAATACTATAGCCACCGGGGATCTTTATCCCGTCAACAGCCCTGAATCATTGGATAAGGGAATAATTTAAAATAACCGGTTAATTTATAGGCAATTACACTAAACAGCCTAGAAATATATGTGGAAATTCATACTTGATTTTATAAATGGTGCTCTTGGTATAAGTTCCATTGAAAGTGGTGAGAGAATACCCCTAGAGGAAGAACGCTTTCCATCCGATGGAATCGTACGCGCACCCTCTTTTGATTCGATTCCGCACAAACAAGAACCTTTGTCCGGCTCAGTCCGCCCAAAAGAACTTGGTGAGGTAGTAGAAGTCATGGTTGGTGTTGATTATCCAATTTACGGTGGACAAACGATACTCGTTGCCGATTTTGGAACTTACACAATTGAGCTGCCCAGCCCTTGCAGCGGAATAGTCGAAGAGATTCTTATTAAGCCCGGCAGCTTGATAGGTAGCGAAACGCCTCTATTTAGAATACGTAGACCAATATAAAAGTTAACCAGATATAACAATAAGATTAAAAGCTTCCTAAAACCTAAAGGTCCTACCTAAAAAATTAACCACATTCAGATAGTTAATGAGTCTTTAATCTTCGAGTAGATATTACACCACCAACCGGCTAGCAGAAATACGAATCATTTCCCTTTGGAGATATCGATAAGCATCCCCTAAACCCTACCCCTCCGCGCCATCTCAGAAATTGCCCTGCAATTTTTAAAGGTAAATAGCAAGACTTCAATCTCGCAAATCCAGTGCACTCAATGTATAGGCCGAGTTCTGAATAATATCTGAAAAAGTATTTTGTGAACGATTCTGGATATTCTAAAAATACACGGCTTTTTTTGTTAAAACATGGTATCAGCTGAACGAGCTTCCCTATATAGTGGCGCCGCCTAACTTTGATTAAAAATAGGTTAGTTGTCATTGTTTTTTGAGATGTGGGAGAGATACCAAAGTGATTAAGAAAATTTTTTCGAAAAGAGATCTCAAGCTTCCAATCATTGGCGGCTTGATAGCAGCAGCAAGCTTGCTATCAACAACTGTATCGGCAACGGCCGAAGTTGATATAAATCAATTACGTCAACAATCAAAAATTATGTTCGGCACTCTCTCAGAAACTATGCCAGGCAGTGAGAATGACACCCCAGCGATGGTTGAGCTTGGAAGAACACTGTTCATGGACGAGCGACTTTCAGTCAATGATAGCCAGTCCTGTAACAGCTGCCATCAAGTAGGGAATTACAACGGCTCGGGCGTTGACAATGAAGCGACTTCATCGGGAGCTTTACCTGGCACCAAGGGTGATCGAAACTCTCCAACGGTCTGGAATTCCGGATTCCAAGTGGCTCAATTTTGGGATGGTCGCGCAGAGGACCTGAAGGAACAGGCCAAAGGTCCAATTCTAAACCCTGTAGAGATGGGAATGCCTTCAGAAGAGGTTGTTGAGGCAAAGATTTCAAAAATTGCCGAATATCAAGAAAGTTTCAAACAGGCCTTTGGTAAAGAGAATGCTATCTCTTACGACAATATTGCTGAGGCTATAGCTGCGTTTGAGCGCACACTGATTACAAATGATCGTTTTGATGATTTTATGAATGGTGATGATCAGGCTATGACAAAAAGTGAGTTAAAGGGCCTGCAAACCTTTATCAACACTGGTTGTTCAGCATGCCACAATGGTGCAACCTTGGGTGGAAACATGTACCAGAAGATGGGGCTGGTCAACCAATATCCATACCAGGAAGATTTAGGTCGTTATAAAGTTACAGGCCTTGAAATTGATAAAATGATGTTTAAAGTTCCAATGTTACGCGACGTAAGCAGAAGCGCTCCTTACTTCCACGACGGGCGTGTAGAAACCATCGAGCAGGCAATTTACGATATGGCTTGGTACCAATTGGGACAGAAATTAAGCACACAACAAGTAGATGATATTGCAACTTTCCTAAACGCATTGGAACATCAAGCCCATTAAGTTATTTCCCACCCTTCGGGGTGGGCCCCTTTCACTCTAATCAATTTTGGCTAGGCTCGCGGGTTTTCATTCACTAGCTAATTGATAACTTATAACCATTCAACCTTGCGGATACTTTGTGTATCAGCCACACTCAGAGACAGCATCCAGTAGACTAAATGGTTTCCTGATTGCCGACCAGCTTATAATATTTAGCGCTCCACCAATACTTATATCAAGCCAGTAAATTGAAATCCTAGGGAAATGTGCAGGCTTCAGCCACCGACTTGGGAGAGTTCCATTAAATTACTGTTCACTACCTGGGCTTTCAGTCATCAGATTACTTTATGTGCTTTTCGCTGTAAAGATAGTGAAATTTCCCGTAAGAGCCTCAGAGAATAGAAATTACGCCCCCCTCTTACAGATAAAAACCGCTCATACTGCTTGATCCCTTGCCACAACCCAAAAACAAGACAATAAAACAGCCTTTAGTATCTTTTAAATAACGCAAAGAAATAAAACTTATCTACTTTGCCACACTCTCTGTATTAAGGTTTAGAGTATAGGCAGATCAATGAAACTTCGGCTAGCGTCAGCCTTCACCATACTAATTATCATAGCGTTTTTAGGCTTGGTGTACGTCTACAATTACCGACTGACCCAAAGTATTCGGTTTGATGCCCACCCTGTTACAAAAGAGTTCATCAAAAGTAATGCTTCCCTTAAAGACAAAGATACTATCAACATCCTTATCATAGATGGCGGTGGAATACGTGGTTTGATACCACTCTATGTTATTCAACATATCGAAGAACAGACCGGCAAACCTATTGATGAATTGTTTGATGTCTTTAGTGGAGTATCCACTGGTGCCATCATCGCTACTGGTCTCAATGTGACCCAAGAATCATTTGAAGATGATCACCCAGGAACTGAAAACCTAAAATCTCAAAGTGATAAAATCATTAATATTTATAAAAAAGATAGCAGATACGTATTCTCCGTACCTTGGTATCACAAATTACTAACCTTTAATGGTTTTATCTCCCCCCGCTTTAGCGGTGATCGCTTAAGCGAAACCATGGAAAAAAATTTCACTGACAAATTAAAATTTACGAGCCTGAAAAACTACGTCATCATCCCCTCCCTCAATATTCACATGGGCCAGCTTCAATTATTCAAGAATCGTGGCGAGGCAATTACTAAGCTACCCACCAATACACTCTACCAATTAGTTACAGCCGCAGCTAGCGCGGAAACAGTATTCCCCCCCGTCGATTTTATGACTACCGGACAAGACATACATCATCAGTATTATGCCGATGCTGGCGTAGACGCTAACAATCCCACCAGTATTGTATTACGTGATATTATCAGGGAGTTCCCCGGAAAAAACTATTATGTACTAGTCCTTGGGGCTGGCACGCAACCACTAGCTACCACGGAAACTGACTATAGAAGCCTAAAAAACTGGGGGCAAATTAACTGGATCCAAGACCTAATTTCAAACGTACAAAGGTCTATGGATAATCAACAGTTATATACACTGGAAATTGCGAAATCTCTCACTCCTGAGGGACGGATTAATTATAACTATTTCAATGTTGAACTTGTAAATCCATATGTTGACCCGTTTGACTACAAGGCAAGTAATAAGCTAAAAGTTTTATCAGACAGACTTATCAGGGAGAATAAAGCCGAGATTGATCAAGTCGTCGAGAGGCTCAAAAAAAATGGATAGCGCTACCGTTAATCAATCATCACTAAGATGCTTGGGTCTAGACTAGTACACAGCAAATACAGACAACTATTACCTTTCTTCTTGACAATTCTCAGCTCTCAGGCTTTTGCAAGAGGCATAGTTATCATATTCTGGGCGGAATGAAAGTACACTGACCAAGGGTATGGTCCATCGGTAATGAACACACGCCTTCTTAATCTCGATGTGCTACGGGGGCTAGCTGCAACTTTGGTTGTCTGGCAACACAGTAGTGAAGTCTTTATCCGCAACCCATCCATCGCCCAGCACGGCTCGGCACTGGCTGAATTTATCAATCAACTGGATTTTGGCCGGATAGGTGTACTTTGCTTTTTCCTAATATCCGGCTTTGTCATTCCCCACAGTCTTCTTGCATCTAACCGTACTCTCAAGAGCTTTGCTATCCGCCGCTTCTTCCGCTTGTATCCCGCTTACTGGTTATCTCTGACTGCAATTATCGGACTTACATGGTTGCTCGCTGACCGAACATTCTCTGCACCTACCATTCTTGCCAATACCACAATGCTGCAAGGGCTTATGGGGTTTGAAAGTGTTCAGATTCTATATTGGACTCTTACTGCAGAGCTGCTTTTTTACTGTCTCTGCGCACTGATGTTCACTCTTCGACTACTAGGGAATCCCAGATATCTACTCTTAGTGTGCTGGGGGGCACTATCGGTATTTGTCAGCATGCAACTTTTAGAGCAATCATCCACTCCAATTTCCCAGCTTCCCGCCACCACTACTTACCTCCCCTTTGCTATCGCAGTTATGTTCTGCGGAACCCTACTCAGGTATTGCTACGAAACAAGGCGCGGTTATCGTTATATGCTTTGGGGCCTGGTTTCGACTTTCTCGATACCACTACTCGTTTTGGCCATGCACTTATTAGGTAGGTCGATCAGCGAAACTCCCCTCCGCTTTGTATCATCTCATTTCATCGCTTTAGCTATCTTCCTCGTTTTTGTATTACTTCCACCTAAGCCAATACGACATTTAGCCGCTTTGGGGACTATCAGCTATTCCACTTACCTGTTTCATTTAATCGTTGTCTTTCTCGGCAGCTGGGCGATAAGCCAACCTTGGGGACAAGGGCTTACAAGTATTTCTCTATCCACGTTGCTTGTGGCAGTAACACTACTTAGCTTTGTTCTAGCTGCGGCCATTTATTGGTTGGTGGAGAGGCCTTGTATGCAATTTGGGCGCTATTTGAGTGATCGAAATAGTGGGCTAAACAGATCGGGGAAAATGGTCGGGGAGAGTTAGTGTAGAAAGCTATTGGGATAAGCATGGGGCAAGATTTGAAAATAGCTGCAGACTTATCAGTCTACAGCTATTTTTAGCAGCTGTTATCGGGCGTCTACTGCGCCCACAACAAGCTGATAGCAATGGTCCACATCATAATGCCCACCAGTACATCGAGTACCTGCCAGGTTCTGGGGTTCTTAAATAGCGGCTGCATCATGCTGCCACCCACAGAGAGAAGGGTGAACCATAACAGGGATGCACTACACGCCCCCAGCACAAAAAACCAGGTTCCATTACCTGCATACTGCGCCCCTACTGAGCCGATCAGCACAACCGTGTCCACATATGCGTGTGGATTAAGCAGGGTTAAGGCTACCGCGGTAATCAAGGCAGAGCGGCGGGATTTCATCCACTCTTTTTGCTCTCCAAGACCTTTGTTAGTGAAGGCCGAACGGAAAGCCATGGCACCGTAGGAGAACAGGAAAGCAGCACCGAGCCAGGTCAGCCAGATCATCCAGTCGCCACCCGCTTGTGCGAGGTTTGCAACCAGGAACACGCCGCCTGTGATCAAGGCAATATCCATCAGTACGCATAAAGCCGCGATACTAAAGTGATATTGTCGACGGATACTCTGCGTCAGCAGAAACGCATTCTGCGCTCCGATCGCCATAATCAAACTGATGGTAGTCAAAAAACCTTTTGCGAGCGGCGCCAGCAACAACCCTGAGAACACGATGCCTCCTGTGTTTCATTCTCTAATTTGGAAGTGCCCGCAGGGCTGCGGGCCTGAATAGTGGCGCGAGATTAAGAGTCAAACTAGAATAAGTAAACTTAATTATACTGATCCCTCATAAGAAATTCTTATGCTAGACCTAAAGCAACTCCAAGCCTTTGCCTTTGTCGTAGAGGAGCGCAGTTTTGACAAGGCTGCCGCCCTACTCCATGTCAGCCAGTCTGCGATTTCCCAACGAATCAAAGCCTTAGAAAGCCAGGTTGGCCAAGCCCTATTGATACGCTCCAACCCTTTGCGGCCCACTGAAGCCGGCCTCAAAGTGCTGGGGTACTACCAGCAAATGCACTTGTTACAGCAAGAGCTTCTCACTGATATCGATCCAGAGGGGGGCAAGACTCGCTATAGCAACCAGAATAAGGTTCGGATCGCACTGAATGCAGATAGCTTGGATACCTGGTTTCTGGCTGCCATCACACCATTGATTCGATCCCAGCAGTTGCTCGTGGATCTAAAGGTCGACGATCAGGACGCTACCCATGAACTGCTGAAGAATGGTGAAGTCATTGGCTGTATCAGTTCAACAACCAGTAACCTCCAGGGCTGCCAATCGGTACTACTCGGTCATATGGCCTATTACCCGGTATGCACTAAGGCTTTTAAGAAGAAGTTTTTTTCAGACCCGATTAAAGTTGAAGAGCTCCACTACGCTCCCACAGTGGAGTTCAACTATAAGGATCAATTGCAGAGTCGTTACCTTAAACAGTTTTGGGGAGTGGAGACTGGTCAGTACCCATCTCATGAAATCCCCTCGTCAAAGAGCTTCCTCAGTTTCTTAACTCTGGGGCTTGGTTGGGGAATGGCGCCAGATATTCAGATCGCGAGCCTGCTAAAAAGTGGAAAGTTGGTAAAACTCGCTGAAGACCAGTATTTGAAGATTCCTCTTTACTGGCATGTTTGGAACTTAAAATCGAAATTGATTAAAGAGATCACTATCAACCTCACAGAGCATGCTCGAAAAGCTCTGAGTCAGTAGTTCTTGAATAATTAGTGATGGTGCAACTGCCAGTATGGACAGTAATCCAGCTGCAGTTCGCCATTTTCCAGCTGTTCTAGTATTGACAGTGCTTGATGATATATTGGTTGATTTTCCTTATGTCGAACATTTAGATTTTTGAAGCCCCGATAGGATTCCTGATAAATTTCTTTCGCATCATCTCCCAATAAAAAGCTAACTATTTGGTCTCCATGCTTTAACTCATAAGCGAAGTAAGCTCCGTCTAGCTTTTCTTTTTGTACTAATTTCGACGGTTCAGACGTTATACGGCGAGTGTAATAATTTCCAGGCTTATCCACGATACACTGGGAATTTTCCTTGCCACAGTTTCCATTATAACTTTGCTTTAATCGCTCTATACTTTTACCGTAGTCGGGATCGGTCTGCCCGTATACAACACGTGAAATCCCTAAGAAAATCATCATTCCACTACACATCATGCAGGGTTCAAGAGTTGTATAAATACTGACATTGGAATTAGTTAAGTATTTGGTCTGAGGTCCTAAGCATTTTGTCTCAAGACATCTTTGCATTACACGCACTTCAGCGTGCTGGGTCTTATCCTCACAGACTGAAACCGAATTAAGCTGAACTCCCCCAATGCGCTTGGAAATATCATCAAATAAAACCGCACCAATATTATGGCCTCTTTTATTTTTATCAGTAGGTCTGACCCAGTCCTGGAATACTAAAGAATAAGCCAACAACATCAGTATCTTATCTTGCTCATCCTTAACACTCTCGGCTTTAGCTATTCCCACAAGAGAAAACTGTGATAGAGCGAAAAATAACAGGAGGCGAAACAATCCGGTATTTTTACCAAAAATGTTCAGCTTGTTGATACTTAGGAGCCCGATTAAAGCCATTTCTCCATTTCACCAATAATAAACCTGACTCTGGCGGGTACAAGTTGAGTGCGCCTAAGCGCCAAATACAGTGTCTCACTAACAGGATTTTCAAGGCTATGTGCCTTAATCAATTTCGGCTTTCGAAATGCGCTTACCGCATAGGCGGGTAAAACGGTGAAACCCAATCCCATACTAACGGGCTCCAGTATTAAACTGATCTGATTGGAAAACCCTTTTTGTTGAAAAGCTTCAAGACTTCTAAATTGTGGGAAGTTCGCTCCCAATAATAGACTCGCATGGTGTATACCGTCTGGATGGCCTATGTACCCCAGCGCTAAAAGCGACTCCCAGTCGGGGGTTTTCACTTTAGCCGGCGTCACTAGCAATAACCTTTCACTGGCGATCGGCCGACTGTCAATCTCCTCTGCTTGTGGCGGGCTAGTCATTAATCCGATATCAGCGCCGTTTTCCGCAATAGCCTTCTCCACATCCAGGTTGGGTGCAAAACGGCAGCTAATCGATAAACCCTGGTGGATCTTCTGCAGGGACAACAACTTGGGGTAGAGCTTCAGCCCCACACTCCCGGGGCACATTACTCGCACATCCCCACGGTGGGGAGGGTCTTCACCAACAATTTGCCCCAGGCTGGCAAGCTTCTGAATAATCCCCTGCCCTTCCCGGTAGAGCCGATCACCAGCATCAGTGAGCGTGAAGTGTTTACCCTGTCTAACTAACAGAGCGACACCTAAGTGCTCCTCTAACTTGCGTATATGCTGGCTGACCCCAGACTGAGTCATATGCAAGCGATCCGCCGTACGAGTGAAGTGCCCCTCTTCAGCTAAAGTACAGAAGCTTCTTAACCACACTGGATTTATCATTACGAACGCTACTTAAAAATATCACAAATGATAATTATACGTAATGCATTAGAGACTGTAACTTAACCGCATTCAACAAAGGAGACAGCTATGAGTAGCGCATACCCGAGAACCTTTTCTCATATCGGTATTTCAGTGCCGAATCTTGAAGAAGCTGTGAAGTTTTACACCGAGGTACTTGGTTGGTACCTGATTATGAAGCCCACAGATATCACAGAGGACAAAAGCGCTATCGGTGAAATGTGCACCGACGTATTTGGCCCAAACTGGGGTAGTTTCCGCATTGCTCACTTGTCGACAGGGGACAGGATTGGCGTAGAACTATTCCAGTTTAGCAATCAGGAAAACCCAGAAGATAATTTTGAATACTGGAAAACCGGTATCTTTCACTTCTGCGTGCAAGACCCCAACCTGGAAGAACTGGCGGACAAGATTGTAGCGGCCGGTGGTAAAAAACGTATGCCAGAGCCCCGTTATTACTACCCCGGTGAAAAGCCTTATCGCATGATTTATATGGAAGATCCTTTTGGCAACATTCTGGAAATTTACAGCCACAGCTATGAGCTGATCTACAGTGCTGGTGCCTACTGATCTTAAGCACTCCAGAATTCACTCAGCATCACTCGAACGATGCTGAGTGAAATGCCAGCACAGAGTTATTCAGAGGCTCCCTAATTTATTTTGGTATTACTCAATCGCTCTGATCTGCTGTGATGCTGACTACATTACGCAAAACCAACCAAGAAACCACAAAGGCCAAAATTCCACACACCGCAATTACCCCAGCAAGCGATTCTGGTGTTCCATTAAAAACCAAACTGGTTATCAGGATAGCTACAGCCCCGATTGACAACTGCATAGTACCAGCCAGGGCAGAAGCCGTTCCCGCTATAGGGCCATGTCTTTCCATGGAGAGAATAAATGCCGTCGGAAGAACCAAACCAAGAAACATATTACATACGATAAGCATGCATATCAGTAGTACGAGATGATCAAAACCGGCCTCTATCACTAAATACATAGTCACCGAGCTTATCACAAATCCAACTACACCCCACTTCACCAGCTTCACCATCCCTAAACGGGCACCGAAATTTGCCGAAAATTGACTCGACAGGAAGAAACTAAGTGCATTCAGAGCAAAGGCGAGACTAAATTCGGTTGGGGTCAATCCGTAGTAATTCGTATATAAGAATGAAGCTGCCGCAAAAAAAGCAAGTACACTAGCGAAGCCAAACCCTCCTATACAAGTAAGCCCTATATAGATCGGGTCACGTAGTAATATCGAATAAGACTCAAGCAGCGCACCTATTTTAAATGGTATGCGCTTATTCATTGGTAAGGTTTCGCGAAGGCTCGTAATAGCAAGTATCAGACTTAAAAAAGTAGCAATGGATATCCCCCAAAATATGCTGCGCCAACCAAACGAAATTAATAGCAGACTACCAATTAATGGCGCCAACATAGGAGAAATTGAAAGGACAAGAATTGCTGTCGTAAGAAGGCGAGTTGCTTGAGTACCCGTATAAGAATCTCGAATTATTGCTCGGGGAATCGACATTACCGAAGCGGCACCCACCCCTTGTAGGAAACGAAAGGCAATCAACCACTCGATAGTGGTAGCAAGGGCACAGCAAATAGATGCGAAAGTAAAAACCAGCAAACCAAAATAGAGCGGCGGTTTGCGGCCAAACATATCGGAAGCGGGGCCATAAAAAATCTGACACACCCCGAACGCAATAAAATAGGCCATCAGCGTATAGGACGCGACCTGGGTTGAGGTATCGAGGGCCTTTGTCATCGCAGGTAATGCAGGCAGATACATATCAATGGCCATAGGACCAACAGAGCTCAAAAGCCCCAGGATCAACGCCATTTTTATAAAGCCTGAGTTCATCCACAGTCCCTATTGAGCCAACTCCACCTCGGCACCTCTACAAGACACCTCTCACAATTACTAAAAAGGGAGAAGGAAAGAATACACCGCGCTTGCGACCCTATGAGGCATGGATGCCGATTAGGAGCTTACAGGGATGTATTCACAGCGTGTCTCGAGTGCGGTGTATTCTTTCCTTCCACCCCAGTAGTAAGTTCCCCCATCCTTTTCGGACTGGCAGGTCAAACCTTAACCTTCAATCGTAGCAACTTAACTTAGGACCATAAGATCAGGGGAGTTAATGGCCCATGACGCTTCTATACCGTCTGCAGACGGTATAACTAAAGGTGTTTCAGTCCTGACCTACAAATGTCCAGGAGGCCCCCTTGGTGCCCGGCTCTTCTTCAGCGCCTCTTGGTGGAAAAGCCCTGTCATTCTAGCAACTGTGGTAGCTCAGGAATTTTTGCCTGGCCTGCTGGCTGCTACCAGCCATAAGCCCAAGCGGCACCCGCTTTCCCCACCAACAAGACAACGTCGCCGCCTCCCTTTAAGCTCCAGACGCCCAATTACCCCGCGCGGCCGCCGTCAGCGACCCTATATCGCCAATACCCCCTGTTGGATTATCACTCTGCAACCAAACAGTGATGACGTTGATCTATTACTCAGCGCCGGGAAAATGCAGCGACTGCATATCAACACGATTGAGGGGATTGATGGGCGCTCAGGCACCCCAGAACTGGAAGAAGGTGAGCATATCGCGAGTAACATCACCCGGTGGCGCCACTTGTGCGAACTCAAAAGCTCCGAGATTGGATGCTATCTCGCCCACTTGAGAGCAATTCGCCGCGCATACCGCTCCGGCTTGGACCGGGTCTGTATTCTGGAAGATGATGTACAGCTAGAACCCTCATTTGGCCGCGTCTTAGCGGAGTTGGAGCAACTCCCTGAAAATATCGAGATGATTCGACTGATGGGACTTAAGGTCCGCAAGCGAAAAGTCGTGCAAACCTTGAATGATGGTGTTCATCAGTTAGTGCGACCAGAGCGGGGGTGGTGTGGAGCACAGGGATATTTGATTAACCGGCGCGGCATGGAGAAAGTTTTAAAGTATGCCAGCCGTATTTTCGAACCCATCGACAAGGTATTCGATCACTTCTGGCAATTTGATCTAAAACTGTATGGCGTTGAGCCCCACCTTCTGTGGGAAAACGAGCACATCTCCAATATTGTTAAATCCAATATCCACCGCACGAAAGTCGCCCGGTGGCTCTATTGGCTGCACCCTTTCGGAAAACTCTGGCGCAGTGTGGGCAGGCACTTTTATTTAAGGCTCCACTCAAAAGAGTTCTATCCAGCAGAAAAACCCACACAACGCACAGGGCGTACGGCGCGAATTAAATCTTAAGAACCCTGCGATCAATTCTCCCAATAACGCTGCATTTTTAAAAACATAAAAGAAGCGGTCCAGGTAATCATCACCAGTCCCGTAAGGGCTTCAAGGCCAGCGGTAAAACGCAGATGCCCCAGGGGCTCGATATCACCGAAACCCAGCGACGTATAAGTGGTAAATGAGAAATAAGCGCAGTCCAGCAGACTGCCATTAAAATTGCCCACCAAAGTGCCAAAGTAAGGCGAATTCACCATAAAGTAGTAACAGTAGGCAAACAGCCATATTTCAGCCACGTGGGCGATCAGAGCGCCAAACACCCCCAAGACAATCGCCAGGTTATGCTTGATCGGAATCCAGCGGCCAATCCGGGCAAGGGCACTCAATACTTCGTGGTGAATCAGGACGACGGTGGCGACAACTATTGAATTCACCACGAAAGCAAATGCCAGATCAGCGTCGATCATGAAAGAACTCGCGCACTAAATTGCTTGCCTCTTCCGCCATGACTCCCGACTCCACCGTAATCTTGTGATTGAAAAAGCTGGCCTGTGCCAATTCCAGCTGGCTCTCAACAACACCGGCCCGGGGCTCGGTAGCGCCATATACCAGCCGCCCTACCCGCGCATGTACCATTGCGCCAAAGCACATAGTACAGGGCTCAATCGTCACATATAAAGTGGTGTTTGGCAGGCGGTAGTTTTGTTGTTTATCTGCCGCTTGCCGCAGGGCTACGATTTCCGCATGGGCACTGGGGTCACAATTCCCAATCGGGCGATTACTGCCCTCCCCTATGATTTTTCCATCCTGGACCAAAACCGCACCCACCGGTACTTCACCGCGCTCAGCAGCGAGTTGTGCAAGCTCCAGGGCTCGCCGCATAAATCCAAAGTCTCTGGGAGTCGCCATAACGCTGCTCTATTACCTCTACCTAGCAAATGCCTGTTATTTATGTTTAATAAAACGACGAATAACAAAGTCCGCCTCCAGCTCCAGGCTGTCGCGCTCTTCGAGTTTCTGCCGTTCTTCACGGTTGCCCTTCCAGGCAAAAGGCGTCATAGCGAGAAAATCTGCAATGGCCTGCTTGCCCTTCAATGCGAAAGGGAAACAGCAACGCATATCGACTTCCGGGGTCAACTTCTCAATCACTTTTGGTGCAGGGTGTTTACGCGGTTCTTTATAGAGGTACTTCTTTAGTGACCACAAGTGATCGGGGCCAGGGGATACGTCTACCAAGTGGCCACCGGTTTTGATTACCCGCTCCATTTCATGATCGGGGGCTGGGGCAAAGATCTTCAGCAGGTTATCCACCGACTCCGAGACCACCGGCAAATTCACATTGCTGGCAACCACAAACTGAGCGCCACTGTCGCGCTTGGCCGCCATACGCACGCCGGATTTTGAAATGTCGATACCGGAGAGGCCGTGGCCATGCCAGCCGGCGGACTCAAGCTCCCGCAGGTAATACCCCTCACCGCAACCGATATCCAGTAAACGGCGGCCGGGCTTGTAGGGCAAGAGCGCCGAAATACTATCAACCAAAGGCCGATAGTAACCGGCGTGAAGAAAGCGCCGCCGCGCGTGAAGCATCTCCGAAGAGTCACCGGGATCTTTGCGGCGCTTGCGATAAACGGGCAACAAATTGACGTAGCCCTCACGCGCGCGATCAAAACTATGTCGATTGGTACAGTGCCAAGTATCTTTACCTAAAGTTAAGGGGGCAGCACAAAGCGGGCATTGCCAGATCATTCAACTTCCTGAGTGTGTCTATTCTCTTTTACAAACGAGCGCGAAGACCGCTGCATAATCAAATCTGCCGCCTTCTCCGCAATAGCGATCACAGGCGCATTGGTATTGCCACTGATCAGGGTGGGCATTATGGAGGCGTCCACAACCCTCAGTCCATCCACACCGTGTACTTTTAGCTCGCTGTCCACTACAGCCAATTCATCACTTCCCATTCGACAGGTACCTATCGGATGGTAGATGGATTCTGCATGCTGGCGAATATAGTGGATGATTGACTCTCTATCACTCAACTTCTGCTCTGGGCGCAAGGACTTTTTCTTGTAGCGACTCAGTTCCTCCTGGGCGAGGATATCCTGTGCCATTTCAAATGCCTCCACCATTACCTGCAGATCCTCGGGCTCACTCAGGTAGTTGGGTTCAATTCTGGGCAGTTTGCGTGGATCGGTGGAGTCCAGAGTGATCTCACCGCGACTCTTAGGCCTCAGGGCACAGGCGTGAAGGGAATAACCGTAGCAGGTGCGCTTATTAAACCCATGTTGGAAAGTCGGGACTGCCGTCATGTGGAACTGAATATCCGGATTGCCACCCGCCAGACTGGAACTGGCAAAGCCCCCCGCCTCGGCCACATTGCTGGTTAGGGGCCCTTTATTTAAAAAGATCAGTTCTGGCAGGCGCATTGCAGTGAGAAGCTTCGGCCATAGTGCCTCGGAAAAGCTAACCGCTTCTGAAGCTTCCACAACTTGAATGATATCCAGGTGGTCCTGCAGGTTTTTTCCGACACCGGGAAGATGCGCTTGCGAAGTCACTCCAGATTTACGGAGTTGGTCCTGATCCCCAATACCAGACAGCATTAATAGCTGTGGCGACTGGATAGCACCGGCACTTAAAATCACTTCCTTGTTCGCCAGGATTTTAGTGCCATCAAGCAATTCGACGCCGGTCGCTTTCTCTCCCCTGAGAATAATCCTCGCCACCTGGCTGTTGGTACGAATATGTAGGTTAGAGCGGCTGGAAACTGGGTGCAGATAAGCTGTAGCCGCAGAGCAGCGGCGTCCGCGCCGTTGGGTTACTTGGTAAAAACCCACGCCATTTTGCTGGCTGCCATTAAAATCATTATTCGGCCGGTGTCCCAGGGACTCAGCTGCGCGTAAAAAAGCATGCCCCGATCGGGTTTTCCACTTTAAATCCGAGACCGACAGAGGGCCGTAGCCACTGTGGTGCGCATCAGTACCCCGTTCATTGCCTTCCGACATTAAGAAGTAAGGCAACAGGCCCTTCCAACCCCAACCGGGATTACCCTCTGCTTCCCAGGCATCGTAGTCATCGCTATTGCCACGGATATAAACCATGGCATTTATAGAGCTACTACCCCCGAGGGTCCTGCCCCTCGGCCAAAACAGTTTCCTGTCATTCAGGTGCTTTTGTGGCGTGGTATGGTGGTGTAGGTTATAGCGAGTTCCTGGTAGCAACTCGCCAATACCCACAGGAATGGAGATCAAGGGGCTCCGGTCTTTAGGACCCGCCTCCAGAAGACAAACTCGATTCTGCTCTTCGGCACTGAGCCGATTTGCTAAAACACAACCGGCGGAGCCGGCACCTACGATCACATAATCAAAAATCATTTGAGTGGACATGGGACCTCAGCACCTTTGTAGCTGGATGGTCCACTGACGGTACACTCAAGCTGTGAATAATGACAGGCTGGAGGTCACCCAAGCATGCCCAATTCCGAATTCAGTGATGATCAGGTACTCACCTGCTGGCATAAGAATGCTCATGAGTGGACTAAAGTAGTAGACAATGCCGCCATTCCCAGCCGCCGACTAGTTACTGATGCTGCCATTGTCAGCACAATCATGGCGTACCAACCTGCGAGCATTTTAGATATCGGTTGCGGTGAAGGCTGGCTCAGTAGAAAACTGGCGGAGCAAGGTATTCGAGTCTGTGGTGTCGATGGCGTTAAAGATTTAGTGGATATTGCCAGCGCTCGAGCAGGCGCCAATGAATCCTACCGGCGATTGCAGTACGAAGAAATTTGCGCCGAAAAACTGGAACAGCAGTTTGAACTTATCGTGTGCAACTTCTCCCTCATCGGAAAGGAATCTGTCGAGCAACTATTCAGCCATGCACGCGAGTTAATACTGCCCGGTGGGTATTTTGTCATCCAAACTCTTCACCCCCATCAAGCCTGCGGTAATGAGCCCTATCGAGATGGATGGCGCCCGGGATCTTGGGAAGGTATTGAGGGAGATTTTGAAGAGGCCGCTCCCTGGTATTTCCGCACCCTGGAAAGTTGGGTCCAGCTATTTCGTGACAACAGCTTTGCCATAGAAGCGATTCACGAACCCAGAGCCGATAGCCAACCAACCCCATCCTCACTGATTATTTGTGGGAGAATTTTGCGGTAGCGCATTTTGGAACTCTTTCCTGGCACCTAAGCCCCGATCCGGTGGAAAGAGGAGCTATTCAAGACAATTTTTTCATCAGCATTGGCACAGAAATACCAAAACAATAATAAAAAAACATTGGCGGGCTCCTGCTCACGCTCGCGACCACTTAGACAAAAATGAAAAAGTATCCATTTCATGCGGCCTCCAAGGAAAGAGATGACTTTTTCGGACTGTCCAGTAAGTGGAGTTGCATCAGCCGCCTAATTAATTCGAAAAAATGCTTTGTTAAGGGTGACCCATAATAAATTCAACGACCGCTTGCGGCCATCGAAATGAGAAGTTGACACCCAGGGGTAAACAGAATGCTACTCTGCAGTTTCCGATTCAGCGCCAATCAACTAGTGCCAAAAACCGTTGGCCTATTTCTTCTGCCCGCGTGCTGCGTCTGTTCTGCCGATGAGTTATTTATCCCGGATTCCCATGAAACCCTGAATATGGAATCCGGCAGTCTGTTTTTCTCCGACAGTGCATTTGCTATGGATAACGAAGCACTGGTCCAGGCCGCCGAGTACTTGCGCACCAATAGTATGAGCAACGTACAGCGACGCCTGAATTACCAGTGGCTGCAGATGCACACCAATCCAGATAAGTTTAAGCCCCTGAAAGGTGGCAAGGCATTATCCAAAATCCTGCGAATGGGTCTAGAAACGTACAAGACACAGAACTCTCGCGCCGCACGTACAGGCTTGCTCAGGTACACCAACAACGAGGGCAAGATTGGCAGCTCGGTGGACTACGGCATCTCTCTGTCCGACGACAAATTCAAGTTCTCTTTTGAGCTGGAGTTTTAGGGAGCCCCTGAACTCAGGCGCGCTACCACTCCTTCCCCGTTTACAGGTTTGTTAGAATCTCCGCCACTTAAAACCGGCGGAGATAACCGTGAGTAGCTCGAACACCCCCAAATCCTTTCCTGAACTCCCTGTTGCCGGGGTGGGTCCACGCCTGGCCGCACTGCTCTACGACCTGCTGATACTGATGGGCCTACTGGTGGTTTACGGCTTTATCGCGCTGATGGTTGCCTCTACCGTGGTGGGCCTCAACTGCCAGCCCGAGGCAAATGACTACAACCCCTGTGTCAGCGGGCCATTCTTTCAGCTGGGCGCTCTAGCGGTTATCGTAGGGTATTACTTCTGGTCCTGGAGGGCTGCGGGTCAAACTGTGGGGATGCGCGCCTGGCGTCTGCTGCTGGCAAGCCCAAACGGAGCCCAGCTCACTTGGCGCCAATGTATTCTTCGCGCCATCGTAGCGCCGCTGTCTATTGCTTGTTTGGGACTCGGATACTTCTCTGCCTGGGCCAGATCCGACAAGGCCACGTGGCATGACCTTATCTCCGAATCCGAGGTGCGCGTACTTCCCAAGAAGTCTAAAAAGTAGAAGGCTAAGGGCCCTAACGGGCCCGCTGCAGTAAATACCATCCCGCGCCAAAGCACAGCAATATCGGTAGCAGCACCGCGAGGAAAGGCGGGAAGCCAAATACCAGGGAAGATGGCCCCAGCATATCCTGGACAAACTGGAACACCAGGCCAACCACCAATCCGGTAAACACACGCAGTCCGGTGGTTACTTCCCGCAGAGGGCCAAAAATAAAGGAGATCGCCACCATCACCAGACTGGCGATAGTGAGAGGCTGCAATACTTTTTTCCAGAACTGCAACCAGTAGCGACTGGAGTCTTCACCTTTGCGATCGAGGAATTTGCCGTAAGCCCACAGATTGCGCGGTGACAGATCCGCTGGCAAAGGCACCACCAAAGCGAATAACTCTGGCGAAATCTCCGCCTTCCATTCGGTCGTAGGCAGCGCCTCACTCTCGGTATGCTCACCGGTGAAGATGGTCGTGCGGCTATTCTCCAACTCCCAGCGCTTGCCATCAAAATGGCCGCGCTCAGCAAACTCCACCTGCTCCAGCTCTCGATCGGCACCGAAGTGATAGCGGGTAACACCGTAAAGTTCACCATCCGGCAGTGCCGCGTTGAAGTGCACAAACTCGCCGCTGTCTTTCAGCCACAGGCCACTTTCCAGACCACTCGCCTCCAGCTCACCCAATGCCCGGGCTTTGTCACTCTCGGCAATCACATTGGTCTTGGGAATAACAAATTCCGCCAGGCCCAAGCCCAGTAAAATCAGCAGCATAATGGGCTTCATCACCGCCCAGGTAATCCGACCGATTGAGACGCCGGCAGACCGCATAACGGTCAGCTCACTGGTACCTGCCAATGAACCCAGTCCCACCAGACACCCGACCAGGGCGGAAAAGCCCAGCTGTTCATAGATACGCGCCGGCAATGTCCAGGCAACGTACTTGATTGCGTCAATAAACCCGTAATCCTTCTTCAGGTCTCCCAGCTGATCCACTAGGGCAAAGACGACTGTGAGGCCAAGGATAATCAACAAAGCCGCACCGACTGAAACTAAGACTGTGCGAGCGATATAAAGATCAAGCTTATTCATTTGGCAGCTCCTCCACCCCGGGCAACCGCTTGGGTGGCGCCTTGCGCCAACTTCTTCCCGCCAACAATAACAAACCTATTAGAACGAAAGGTGGGTGCACCAACCAGATCATTACTGGATTAGCAATCTTGCCATCCTCAACTGCCCCCCTTAACCCCTGTAGGATCACCAAATAGGTGATATACAGTAAAATGGCAGGGATCATCTTCGCAAAGCGCCCCTGGCGAGGATTTGTACGAGACAGAGGCACAGCCAAAATAGCTACAACTAACACCAGGACCGGAAGGCTCAGTCGCCAATAAAGATAAGCTTTCTCCTGGGGGGTATCGCCCTCAAGTAGATCCAAGGTCGATGCCGATTCCATCTGGTCCTGCTGGCGACTGCGCTCTCGGGGCACCTCAAGAATCACAGAATAACTAGTAAATTTCATCTGGCGATACTCCCGCTCTCCGGGAACACCTTCATAGCGAAAGCCGTCGCGTAATACTAAGTAGCGCAGCCCCGTCTTGGGATCGATTTCCTGCACGCCTTCACGGGCACGGATTACAACTTGCTGATCCGCCTCAGTTTCCTCCTCCGCGCCCCCCAACTCCGCCAGGAACACCCCCAGCATGGTGGACTTGTCCTCGCTCAGCGCATCGGCGTAGTAAACCGCACGGCCGCCCTGAGAGGACACAAACTTCTTTGGTACCAGATGATCAAATTCGTTGCGCGCCTTTTCTGCATTCAACAGACTGGTGGAACGCTCCATACCCGCCGGAGAAAAATACAAACTCATTGATGCCACCACCAATGCCAGCATCAGAGCCGGAATCATGGTGTAACCCAGCAAACGCCAGTCGCTGAAACCACAGGCGTGCAGAACCGTCATTTCACTTTCTATATAGAGGCGTCCATAAACCCATAGGATCCCGACAAACAGGCCCATTGGTAGAACCAACTCCAGGAACCCTGGCAAGCGGAAACCCATCAGAGAAAGTAGGACATTCGCTGAAATATCACCTGTCGCAGCCTCCGCTAGATATTTCACGAACCGGAGACTCATCACAATTAACAACAAAACTGCGCTGACCGCCAGCGTGACAAGCATCAGCTCACGGCAGAGATAGCGAAAAATAATCACAGGGCGAACAAATTCCTTGGTGACAGCGGTGTGATGGTGTCTGAATCAAAAACGAGCAAGTTTCCCTCTAGGTACAGCAATCCACAGGCAGGCGGGTTAAACTTGTGCGACGCATTATCACTAAAAATTCTTGCTATGTCTCGGCCTAGAGACATGCAATCTATTGTCAGATTTTAAGGAAAGCGAAAAATGCAGTTCTCCGCCAAGGTTGCAGATATCAGTAAACAACGCAGTGCCTGCTCTATTATTTCAGCAGATGCCAAAAATAACCTCAGCGAAAGTGGAAAAAGCCTGGATAAATTGACCGGGGGAATGATTGCAAAAATCCTCAAGCGCGGGGACTTGGGGGCCAAATCCGGCAGCACCCAGCTGATCAATCTAATCGACGTTCCCAGCGAGCGCGTTCTGGTCGTACGCACCGGTAAAGGCACCATCAGCCAGGCGGAATTCCGCAAGCTGGCAGCCAGCAGTGCCAATGGGGTAAAGAACTTTAAAGAAGCCGCGAGCTACCTCTGCGAAGTAGAGGTTGAAGGTGCCGATAGTCGCTGGAAAGCACAGCAAATCGCCATGGCCGCCGGTCTGGCAAGCTATCGCTACACCCTGTCCCGCACCGATGCAAAGCCCCTGCCCCTGGCGAAATTCACCATCCACGCCCCAGAGAAAAAGCAGCTGAAAGCTATTCAAGGCGGCATGGAAGTGGGTGCCGCTCAAGCACTGGGCAGCAATGTCGCCCGTGATTTGGGGGATCTCCCAGGCAATATCTGTACCCCCAACTACCTGGTTGCCCAGGCGAAGGCGCTGGCCAAAAAACATGCAAAACTCACCACCAGCGTGCTGGACGAAAAGAAAATGAAAGCCCTGGGCATGGGTGCTTTCCTCAGCGTCTCCAAAGGCAGCGACGAGCCCCCCGCGCTGATTGCCATGAACTACAAAGGTGGCAAGGCCAGCGAAAAACCTGTGGTATTGGTCGGTAAAGGCATCACCTTCGATAGCGGCGGCATCAGCATCAAGCCGGGCCAGGCTATGGACGAAATGAAATACGACATGGGCGGTGCTGCCAGTGTCTTCGGCGTGATGAACGCCCTGGTTGAACTGCAACCTTCTATCAACGTAGTAGGCCTAGTTGCCGCTGCTGAAAATATGCCCAGCGGCCGGGCCAGCAAGCCCGGTGATGTTGTGACTTCCATGTCCGGCAAAACCATCGAAATCCTCAACACCGATGCCGAAGGCCGCCTGGTTCTGTGCGATACGATCACCTACGCAGCCAAGTTCAAGCCCAGCGCAGTGATTGATATCGCCACCCTCACCGGTGCCTGTGTTATTGCCCTGGGCCATCACGCCACCGGTCTCTACGCCAATAACGAAGAACTGGCCAAGAGCCTTCTCCAGGCTGGCGAAACTACTGGCGACCGCGCATGGCAAATGCCGCTGTGGGACGAGTACCAGTCCTCCCTGGATTCCAATTTTGCCGATATCCAAAATATCGGTGGGCGCGAAGCCGGTTCAGTAACCGCTGCCTGCTTCCTGGCGCGTTTTGCCAAAGACTACAAGTGGGCACATATGGATATTGCCGGTAGTGCTTGGAAGTCCGGCGCACAGAAAGGTGCAACCGGCCGTCCGGTTCCCCTACTGGTTGAATATCTACTGGGCAAATAAGTAGCCAAAGCGCACAATAGCCGCCGGCACCATCGGTGCCCGGCGCGCCGGGCGGTCCATTGATTAATGGGCCGCTTTTGTTTTTGGCAGCGTATCAATATGGCCGGGATTATTTGACCAGTATCTGTAATGACTCGCATTGATTTCTATATTCTCTCTTCCGACCAACCGGAACACGCCGATGTTTTTGCCTGCCGCCTGGCTGAGAAAGCCTTCCGCGCGGGTATGCGGGTATTAATCGCGGTAGACGACCCGCAACGGGCGGAGCAGATGGATCAACTGCTGTGGACATTTCGCGAGGACAGTTTCCTGCCCCACGCCCCGCAAACTGAAAACCAACAGGCGCAAATAGAAATTAACAGCGGAGAAGACCCCGCAGATCACCACGGCTTACTGATCAATCTCTGCTCCAAAGTACCCAAGTGGTTTAGCCGCTTTGAACGCTTGGCAGAAGTTGTGATCCAACAACCGGAACCATTAAAACGGTCCCGATTGCGATTTGGTCACTTCCGCGATCGCGGATATCCGTTACAATCCCATAAGATCAATTAGAGCCTCTAACTACGTCCGAGAGTCATGTCCGGCAAAAAAAACAAACACAAGCACCGCGGACAGCAGCGCAAGCAGCCCAGTGAATTTCTGGATGAACTTAATTCACTGCACAACTTGCTTGTCACCGACGAGAACAGTGAAGAAATCCCCGTGCTCAGCCAAGTGGCCAAGCAGGGTAATCCTGTAACCCCAGAGCCCCCCACTCTTCCCACTATTGACGACATAGCAAAACCCAGTGGGACACCGGCTACCAGTGAGTTCGAAGATATCGATACCTCACTGGAAGATATCGACTTGCCGATTTTATTTTCACCGGTTGAAGAAGAGATGCTGGCCCAGCAATCCCTGTCGCTGGCAGAGTCTGACTTGGCTCTATTGCGCCCGCTTCAAGAGCTGGCTGTAGAGGATGAGGAACCACAAGCTTCCGCAGAAACCGGGCAAATCGAAGAAGAGCCCGTTGAAGATAAACCGGTTGAAACACCGTTAGAGCAGATTTCCCGGGAAACCAAAGTTGAAAATTTCCCAGAGGCCGAACCGGAGAGAGAGACCGAACCGGAGCCGCAGCCGGAGCCCCGGGCGGAAAACCCGTTCCTGCCAAATCATATTCGCTCCCGCCTCACCGGTGGACGGCCCCTGCCAGTTGAAGAAAATACCCAAGTAACCGAAGCCCCAGCGCCCCCGGAAACAGAAGCCCCAGGAACAATGGCCCCAGCCCCTGAAGTAAAGAAAGAAGCTGAACTTCCAAGCACTGAGGCCCAAGCCGCCGAAGAAGATCCGGCCGCAGACCCTGAGCCCTCCGCCAAAGAGCGCCAGCGCCAGGAATTGATCGAACAACTCGTCGCCCAGCAGATCGCTAAATTGGAGCCACGCCTGCGCGCCCAAATAGAACACGTGGTCGACGAGCTCGGCGTTTGGGATTAAGGGAGCCTCTGAATAACTCCCTAAGCTCAAATACCGCCTTTTGCCCACCAGACCCCGGCGGTATAATTCCCCCCTTTTTCCGCGCAGCCCGAGCAAGCACCAGACTATCCTGAGCCAAAACGCTGTGCACGCAGTCAGTTAAACACAAGGTTTCCCGCCCGCATGGACAAAACATACCAGCCCAACGCCATCGAACAGCAGTGGTACAAAACCTGGGAGGAGAACGGCTACTTCAAGCCTTCCGGGGATACTGAGGCCAAGCCCTACAGCATTATGATCCCGCCGCCGAACGTCACCGGCAGCCTGCATATGGGCCACGGTTTCCAGGAGTCCATCATGGACGCCCTGATTCGCTACCACCGCATGCAGGGCGACAACACCCTGTGGCAAGTGGGCACCGACCATGCCGGTATCGCCACCCAGATGGTGGTAGAGCGCCTGCTGGGCGCCGAAGGCGTATCCCGCCACGACCTGGGCCGCGACAAATTTATTGAGAAGGTTTGGGAATGGAAGGAAGAGTCCGGCGGCACCATTACCCGCCAGCTGCGTCGCCTGGGCGCCAGCCCCGACTGGTCCCGCGAACGCTTCACCATGGACGACGGCTTCTACAAAGCGGTGCAGGAAGTCTTTATCAAACTGTATGAAGACGGCCTAATTTATCGCGGCAAGCGCCTGGTGAACTGGGACCCGAAATTCCACACGGCAATCTCAGACCTCGAAGTATTAAACGAAGAGAAACAGGGCCACCTGTGGCACTTCCGCTACCCGCTCTCAGACGGCTCCGGCCACTTGGTAGTTGCCACTACCCGCCCGGAAACCATGCTCGGCGATACCGCCGTAGCCGTACATCCGGAAGACGAGCGCTACCAGCACCTGATTGGCAAGACCATCAAGTTGCCCCTGGCGGATCGCGAAATCCCGATTATTGCTGACGAATACGTCGACCGTGAATTCGGCACCGGCTGTGTAAAAATCACCCCAGCCCACGACTTCAACGACTACGAAATGGGCCAGCGCCACAACCTCGAGATGATCAACATCCTCGATGCCGACGCCCACCTGAACGACGCAGTGCCGGAAAAATACCGAGGCATGGAGCGCTTTGCCGCGCGCACCCAAATTGTCGATGACCTGGACGCCCTCGGCCTGCTGGAAAAAGTAGAGCCCCACACCCTCAAGGTACCTCACGGAGACCGCTCCGGCGCCGTGATCGAGCCCTGGCTCACCGATCAATGGTACGTAAAAACCCAGCCCCTGGCCGATGAAGCCATCGCCGCTGTTGAAGATGGCCGCGTTGAGTTCGTACCGAAAAACTACGAAAACATGTATTTCTCCTGGATGCGCGATATCCAGGACTGGTGTATTTCCCGCCAGCTGTGGTGGGGCCACCGCATCCCCGCCTGGTACGACAACGAAGGCAAAGTCTACGTTGGCCGCAGCGAAGAGGAAGTGCGCGAGAAGCACAACCTGGGCGCCGACATCAGCCTGCGCCAGGACGACGACGTACTCGACACCTGGTTCTCCTCCGGCCTGTGGACCTTCGGCACCCTGGGCTGGCCAGAAGATACCGAAGAACTGAAAGCCTTCCACCCCAGCTCCGTACTGGTCACCGGCTTCGATATTATTTTCTTCTGGGTCGCGCGCATGATGATGCTGACCCTCTACTTCAAGAAGGAAGTACCGTTTAACACCGTATACGTACACGGCCTGGTGCGCGACAACCACGGCCAGAAGATGTCCAAATCCAAGGGCAACGTGATCGACCCTATCGATTTGATCGACGGTATCGACCTGGAGACCCTGGTAGAGAAGCGCACCTCTGGTCTGATGCAACCGCACCTGCGCGAGAAGATCGAAAAGCAAACCCGCAAGGACTTCCCTGAAGGTTTCTCTGCTTTTGGTACCGATGCCCTGCGCTACACCTACTACTCGCTGGCATCCACCGGCCGCGACATCAAGTTTGATGTGGGCCGTATCGAAGGCTTCCGCAACTTCTGTAACAAGATCTGGAATGCCTCCCGCTACGTACTGCAAAACTGCGAAGAGCACGATTGCGGGCAAGACGGCAGCACGGATTTTGAACTGACCATCGCCGACCGCTGGATTATTTCCCAGCTGCAGCGCACCGAAATCACCGTACGCGAAGCCATGGACACCTACCGCTTCGACCTCGCCTCCCAGGCCCTGTACGACTTTATCTGGAGCGAGTACTGCAGCTGGTACCTGGAACTGTCCAAGCCGGTACTGTGGGACGACAACGCCTCCGACGCAGTGAAGAAAGGCACCCGCCGCACCCTGATCCGCGTACTGGAAACCATTTTGCGTCTGGCTCACCCACTGATGCCATTTATCACTGAAGAAATCTGGCAGCGTGTAAAAACCCTCGCCGGTTCCAACGGTGACACCATTATGCTGCAGCAGTACCCGGAAGCAGATAACAGCAAGATCGACGAAGAAGCGGAAGCGGCCATTGCCTGGTTGAAGCAGGTTATTGAAGGCGTGCGTAATATTCGTGGTGAAATGAATATTTCCCCAGCGAAGAAAATCCCACTGATCCTGCGCGGCGGTTCCAGCCGAGACAAAGAACTGCTGGAGCAAGCCCGCAGCCTACTGACCAAACTGGCGAGCCTCGAAGAAATCACCTGGCTGGAAAGTGGAGAAGCGGCCCCCGCCTCCGCCACGGCACTGGTAGGCGATATGGAATTGCTGGTACCCATGGCTGGCCTGATCGACGTTAAAGCCGAGAGCGCCCGTCTACAAAAAGAGATTGATAAACTTTCCAAAGAACTCGCACGAGTTGAAGGCAAACTCAACAATCCCAAGTTTGTAGACAAAGCCCCCGAAGCCGTTGTTGCCAAGGAGAAGGACAAGCTTGCAGAAATGAAAGGTGCTCACGAGCGTCTGCAACAGCAACTTGAGGAAATCAGCAACCTTTAAGGTTACTGGTAATCCGCTCCATTAAAGAGCGGATCTGATTTAAAAAAGGGGGGCTCTGCCCCCTTTTCTTTTTTTTGATATAAATCAGGCAACCCCTTCTTGAACTAGTACCTTTCGATTTTCTATCAACTTCAGAACTCGAATATGTGATCAATGTACCTGCATCGCCTATGGGTTTGTCAGCGCCAAAATCAGATTTACGGAAGTGGTATACGACCTAAAGCGCACTAAAACGCTTCAAGCTACGCTCAATCATTCGACCCTCCTGAGTACCAGATAAGAAATCAATATGATTTTCAATCGGCTTGAATATTATTTCTTATAAAGATCCTGATAGATTCAAAGGTCTAGGGAGTTAGAGAAAGTCTATTCAGTGGGGATAGTGGGCAAAGTGATCATTTTTTATTTGGGACAAGAGTTCAAGCTTGTGTGTGATTTATTGATTCCTCAAGCTTTTACGCATTTCTTCGCTAGATTGATTCCAGCGATGGTAATCATGATAATAGTGGTCAGATTGATTACTATATAAATATTATGTGTGGGAAAAAGTATGAGCTTCCTTGAAGACTCCTGGAAAGAACGAGAAGAAACAATATACAGAGGAATATTTGGTGATCTAGGACCCGGAATTTATACTTTATCAAACGAAACCTTTGATCGCATGAATGCTAAGGCTGTTGATCCTCGCTGGTTAACGCATGGAGTTTTCAAGAGTCAGCCATCCGAAACAAGAAATACCTGGGCTTATGTTACATCTGGTATGTCCAACCCTTGGGTGACTGAGGAACCAGAAGAGTTTTCTGGATTGGGCGTAGAGTTTGTCATGGAAACAGACGAAGAGGCGGATTGGGCAATTGGAGTTTTACAAACCTTAATGGCTTATAATTTACTTCTCATTTCCGGTCAGATGGGCAATTTTCCACCCCTTTATTATGGGCACCGTGTTCCCCTTGCGCTTTCCACTTCCATAAAAACGATGATGTTTACTCACCCTGTGAATTTCCCAGAAAACTTTACCATTAAATCTGGAGCAGTCGATCTTATTCAGGTTGTGGGTATCACACCATCAGAATTAGAGGCCGCAAAAGAAACATCATCTGATGAGATAAGACAAAAAATAATTAGTAACATAGATGGATTGGTCACAAGTAAGGAACGAGAAAGTGTGGCATAAATCATATAACCAGCGCAGCCATAAACGCCCATCCAGCTGGACTCGTCGCCGCGCTCCTCACTCATGCTGAGGGCATCAACTACACAAGGAGAAGTAATGAGCATTCGAGGAGTATTAACCCGGTTCGCTTTAACTTATATAACACTGATTTTCATCGTAGGATTTACACTTAACTATTTTGGCCTTAGCAGTAGTAGCGGCGTAAATATCGGAATATTATTAGGCACGATATTTTGGGTATGTTCTTCTTTTGCGAATAAGAATCGTCGCTATTTCAATAAAAGTGAAAAAACCAGGGTAGTGATTGGCCTCATCGCAATTAACATGCTTATTCAAGCTATTTTCGGAGCTATCGCACTTTCCGAATCCGGTCATGAAGTAAGTGGTTCAGTTCTTTTGTTCTCAGTTGCGATTATCGGAGCTATTCATGCCGTCGCTATCTATTTCTTCGTAGGGTTTGCGAAAAAAACACTAATTAAGCAAGGCATCATAGAGAGTTAAGAAGACCTGCCAGAGGGACGCCCTTGCTTAGGGCGCTCCGTAATCTCAACCAACTCCATCCCCCAACACCCCCTCCTTTTGCAAACGTCTATAGATTTCCTCACGGTGAACGGGTAGAGATTTGGGGGCACGTATGCCTATCTTTACCTGATTACCCTTAACTTCCAATACCGTAATTGAGACGCTTGCTCCAATTCGTAAGTTTTCACCCGTCCGGCGCTTTAAGATCAACATAATTGCTTCCTATAAATACTCAAACCATGCGTAGACCTCCCTTAATGGAAGGATTTGAAAGTAACTGTTAAGGAAGTGTCAGGTGGGGCGCGAGAACGGTAGGCATAGAAGTAGAAAAGGCAGACGCAACGCTTCCAGAGCCAAGGGACACGCCCCAAACTACTGAATGGACTCCACTTTATTGAAGACGAGCGGGTTTCTAGCGTATGATCCATATAGCCATTTTGATACTGTGCTTATCAATTTGGTTAGCTGGCCCCAGGTGTTAGCGCACCTTGGGTCAGCGCCTTTTACTTACTCTTACGTCACGCTACCGTTCTCCTTTGAGGGAATGCGTTTTAGAAAATTCTTGATTCTCCCGAATCTCTTTGGTCATTAGAAGGCTGCTCAATGACGACCCAAATACCGATAAATATCCACCGATTTTACGCAGCTTTGACACTAAAACAAACTGAATAAAATCCAATAAGATTATTTTTGTGCCTATATTTTTGGTTGCTCACGCTTTAAAAATTTCGATTGTGTATAAAAATGGCTGTAAAAATTAATATCCCCACCCGCTCCCACACTGGAATTCAGAAAGCAATAGTGTAGTGGTCTAATCCTTCCGGACACTTCGCTAAGATGGTAAAACTACCAAGCGAGGTGAAGTATGACAACAAAAGGTACACGTCGGCATTTCAAGCCGGAATTTAAGAAAGACGCCGTAGCGCTAGTCTCTGAGCAAGGGTATTCAATTTCTAAAGCAGCAGAGGCTGTAGGAACAACAGCCAATAACCTGCGACGCTGGATAAAGGAACTGAAGCAGGAAGAAGACGGTGTGAGGTTGGATGTAGGTGAGCGCGCAGAATTAGAGCGATTACGATGTGAAAATAAGCAGTTGCGGATGGAGAAAGAAATCCTAAAAAAGGCCAGCGCCTTCTTTGCGAAAGAAATGAAATAAAGTACAGCTTTATTGAAAAACAGCAAGGCAGCTTTCCTGTTAGGGTGCTCTGCCGGGTAATGCAGGTAAGTAAGTCTGGTTATTACGATTGGTGTTGCCGTGGTAATAGCTCAATAGATGCTCAAACATGGCAACTATGCCATCGTTTGAAGGCCCTATTTGCAGAATCTAGACAGAGCCTGGGAAGTCGTCGGTTAATGAAGCTGTTACGTAAAGAAGGCTTTGAAGTCGGGCGCTATCGAGTCCGCAAGCTCATGAAAAAGCTAGGCTTGGCAGTAAAGCGCAAGAAGCGATTTACACTGACGACAGACAGTAAACATCACCTGCCGGTCGCAGAGAACCTTCTAAATAGGGAGTTCTCACCGAGTGCTAAAAATCAAGTTTGGACGACTGATATTACATATATTTGGACTTCGCAGGGCTGGTTGTACTTGGCGGTAGTGATTGATCTCTATTCGCGCCGGATTATTGGTTGGCATCTAGATCGGAAGATGGAAACGGCCCTGGTAACTCGTGCGTTGATGATGGCTGTCAATTTGCGTTCGCCCCCAAAAGGTCTCCTGCATCACTCTGATCGTGGCAGTCAGTATGCCAGCCATACCTACCAAATGTTATTGAGTCAGCAGGGGATGGTGTGTTCAATGAGCCGTAAGGGAAATTGTTGGGACAACGCACCGACTGAACGTTTCTTCAGCAGCCTGAAGCGGGAGTGGTTAACGGGAAACCTTTATCCGACAAGGGAGGATGCGGTAGCAGATGTAAGAGCCTATATTGCTTATTACAACTCACGAAGAATACATACAACACTGGGAGACCTAGCCCCTATCGAATTTGAGAAATGTGCTTAAAGAAGTGTCCGCTTGGAGTTGACCACAACAATAGATCATCAATACTGCTGAAATGTCTTCCACATATCTACAGAGAAGATCTCTCGATAGACCAAAGTAGCTTGCAGGCTTTTAGGATATTTCTGCGGGTTTTAGGAGCCTCTGAACAACCCAGTGATGCTTCTACTTACAGAGCGGTTACAATCAGCGCGCAGCTTCGCAGGAATGTCTAGACCTTAGAAGAAGTCGCAACACGGTGTATGAATCGCACTGAAAGCCCTGCAGGACGCAGCCTTAGAAGGCCACAGCTGCTGCGTTGCAACACTTGCAAAGAACTATGGCAATTCGCGGCGGACTGCAACTAACATCTGTAGCCTACAAGATCCGCAGAGATATTACGGAGTTATTCATAAGCACACTAGATACCTTACCCCCCAACTAGAACCAACCTGTAAAAGTTCGTGAATGCTAGCTTACGGATTTACGATCATATTGACCGTTATATTGGAGAGCAAGAAGATACACCCAAAAAAAGTTGTTAAATCAATGAGTTAAGGACTGGTGTTAAAATTGGGACAGTAGTCAAAGTGATCGTTTTTCCAGTTTGCACACACGTATCAGGTTACTCTAAGTCTATGGTGTTAAATAGAAATTTAGGCTGTGGAGTAGGAATTGATTCTGAGATAATAGTCATGATAATAGTGGTCAGAATAATTACTATTTAGCTGTTAGGCGCTAAAGCAAGTTCATACAACAATCGAGAAGTTTAAAAGGAAGTTAAATGCAGTTATTAAATCTATCAATAGATAGGATTATCATCCATCAGGTCTATCAGAGAGATAAGGATGGAACAAAAATCCCTCCAACACAAAGTCATGAATTTACGCGATTTGATGAAAGTGCAATGGAGGAGTTCAAGTCTCGCATTAGGGATGCTTTAGGGGAAGGTTCTAAAGCTGTTCAAATGCAGATACATAGTCAAGATGAAAATCATATCCCTAAGATCGCAGATAAAATCATCGATCAAGATGATGACGCATTCGCAGTATCATCATTCGATTTCGCAAAAAGATTAACTGATGCGCAACAGAGAAAGAACATACCTGGTGGAATAGTTGTAGTATTCACCGGAAAACAAGGGCATCCTCAAAGAAATTTCTTGGGCGTTATAAAAGCAGAAATACATAGTGCCTACGAGAAAGAGGTTGACCCAACAACAAATAAAATATCTTTGAAGTTTGTAGAAGAGGTTTTGCTTACTCCTGGAACAAGGCTATACAAAACGGCTGCCTTCTTTGAAAAACAAAATAATAGCACGCCTGATGATTTAAATGATAAATATGCTGTAATGATTTCAGATTACCAAATTGGCAAGACTGATGGAAAGGCAGCAGCACGATACTTTTATTCAGATTTTCTCGGATGCGATTATCCTGAAACAAGTGCCAGGACTACAAAGAAATTCTATGATGCAGCGAGTAGTTTCATAGAGGGCCTCGAAATAGAAGTAGAAAAGAAAAGTGACTTATTTAACGCTTTAACAACATACTTAAAGGTTGGTACCTCCTCAACAATTAGCTCAGAAGATTTTGCAGCTAACTATTTTGATTTAGACGTGCAAGACGATTTCAAGTCTCACATGGAAGACTCTGGATTGCCAACAACAGCATTTACTAAAGATATTGAACACATCGAAAGTAAGCTAAAATACAGAAGAGTAAACTTCAGCAAGAATGTAAAAATAATTGCGCCATCTGATGTTTTCAAAGATTATGTTGTTATAGAGTCTATAGACGGTGATTCTGATGAGTCTGGAACACCTCAAATATGGACGAGAGTAACAGTCAAAGATAGGATAACTCAGCAAGAATGAATGAGTTAGAATTTAAGGAGTTATGGAATTCCGAGAAGCCTGCCTATAGTGCTTGGGGGGATTATATTATCCAGTCAATAACCCAAGATTTAGAGGGTCGAGAAGTTGATCTAAGCACATTTCTTAAAATTCCAGTTAAATACAGACTTAAAGATGATAACTCTCTAATAGATAAGGCATTTTTTAGACCGGGAAAAAATTACTCTGACCCATATAATCAGATAGAAGATAAGGTTGGTATTCGGTTTGTAGTATTGTTACTTGAGGATATCGAAAAAATCTGTGAGATTGTCGAAGAATCAGATGTTTGGCAGTTTGATGCGTGCAAACATTTTGACGAGGACAAAGAAAGAGATCCACTCCTCTTTACATATCAATCAGTACATTATGTTCTACGGCCAAAGAACGAAATGGAAATTGATGGAGTAACTATACCCTGCTCAATACCGTGTGAGGTTCAAATTAGAACTTTACTGCAACATGCTCATGCAGAATTAACACATGATGCTGTTTATAAGGCAAAAAAGACAGTTCAACCTGCTGTACACCGTACTGTTGCAAAGAGCATGGCTCTGATTGAAACAACAGATGAGTTTTTCTCTGAAGTAACCCAGGAGCTTAATCGCGGTCCATTAGACGATCACGCAATTCTAAATAGACTAGATGGAATCTACTACTCTATAACCGGATTAAAATCTCATAACCAAAAGTCGTCTTTAACCATATGGGACGAGTTTGAGTCTCTTGTGGATGCTGCACTTGTAGATAGCATCCAAAGCTTTATTAGCAAAAATCCGCATATACCTGAGATAATAAAATCGAAGTATAGTAAAAACCCATTATATCAACAAAGCACTGTGCTATTTATTTACTGGCTACTAAAAAGAAAGAAAAATAAATTATTAAACAACTGGCCTCTTGACAGAAAAATACTTGATCCATTTGCAAACGATCTTGGAGTAAGTATTTGGGATGGAGATTAACTTATCCAGGCGCCTAAATCGGGTAGCCGGTAGTTTCTAGCTACCGGCCCCCACACCACCCATCGTGCGGGTCCGCAATGGGCGGTTCCCTATCCGTAATGAATCTCTACCCAACGATCTCGCAATGAAATCAACCCCATCTCTTCGAAGAACTCATTATTGAGCGCAATATGAATACCCTTAGTTTTTGCGCTTCGCCAGTAACTTTTACCGGACGAGCCGCAGGTGAACACAAATTGGACACCCATGAATCATAGGAGCGCGAACAATCTAGGACAGCCAATGACTGGAGGGTGGTGCCGGCAATAGAGCTAACTCCCTCTCTGGCGGCTCTTTCTCTTTGGTTTACAGGTAAAGGAGATGAAATACTGGGAATTGGTCTTCAGGCTATTGGGATCGCTGTTTTTCGATAAAAGGGCGGTAATCGTGCTGTTGAGTACTTGAGGCCGGGGTAGATTAGCAGGGCGTAGCTGAGAGGAGGCGCCGACAGTCGCTTATACCGTGTACCCAGCGTTTATCGAGTTGAGCACAAACTTTTTGTACAACCTCTACCGATCCCACCAAGCCTTTAAAGCGACTTTCAAAGTTCCGGCTGAGATAGAGCCAGTGCTTGGGTGAAATGCCGAGTCGCTCCAGAATAGGAGGTATGTTTTCGGCAATACAAGCCCGTTTTCTTGGGTCTAAATGCCGGCCGCTCCAGTCCACTAACTCCAAATAGTGATCCAGCTGGAAAGGAAGCCCTTTCGGCATATTCAAACGCTCACCGCCGACAAACGGAAGTAGATTTTTGGGTTGCTTACCTGAGACTGCCGCACGAATACGCTGTTGAATCGAAGTGTAATCAGACTCTTCAGGTGTCTGGGCAACATTGGCACGGATGGGGTTAAGGTCTACATAGGCCATACAGGCGGCGAGTGCTCTTTCATCCAGTAAAGCCTGAGACTTAAACCGGCCCTCCCAAAAACGGCCGGTACAGTTGTCTTCAGCATTGGCCTGGCGGGCGATAGATTCGTTTAAACAGCGCATAAACCAGCTGATATCCATTAGACGCTCCCGCCATAGGAAAACGACCTCTTTTAGCCTGTCGTCCTCAGCGTAATCGAGAGTATCGCCCTGGAGATAGCGCTGGGCCAAGCTAGAGGCTTTGAAGAGTTTTTTCCAGCGAGTAATTACCTCTGTAGGAGACCACTTGTTAACCGATTTTGTGTCGATATAGAGCACTATATGGTAGTGATTACTCATTACTGCATAGGCGGCAATATCTAGCGCAAACACCTCGGCTAACTTATGCATACGGCTTTCAATCCATTCGCGCCGATACTCGTAATCTTTTCCGGATTCAGTATCTCTGCCACAGAGGAATGCACGTCGTACACAGCGGGAGACACAGTGATAGTACGGTGTTGCATCAAGAGATATCTGGGTGCTTCGCGGTAGAGTCATCGGCTGCACGCGCACTTGTCTGTATAAACATACAGCATTTTGTGGGATTTCAATCTTTTGTCAATAGGGATGGCGGTTTATACTTTCTATTTGGTGGGTGTCCAGGATTAACACCATCAGCCATTACTGACCTAAGCGCTGCTGTATTTCTCCATTTTTATCTACCCCACGATGGTGGCTAGTGGTCTGGGCCTACTTATGAGTCAGCAACCACGCTGACAGCTTCACAGCACAAGCTACACAGATCTCCCCAGATAAGAACGAGAACTTTCACTACACAACTGCATCATTGACCCTACCCATTTGATCGCTTGGCTTCGGTGTCCTTGGCCACCTCGCCTCCAGGCCATATAAAATGCTTCTGTTCGTCAGCTCGTGTTTTTGCTAGCAGCTTCCTCCCCACAAGACATCACGGTATTGCAGTTGCCATTCGCTAGTAGTTAGCATTTAATGGCGCCCATTAAATGGTGATTTTCCTAAAGGGGACTTTCACCCCATTAGTCCACACCCATGCTGGGCGTACCAAACGTAGTCGGGCGACACAAAATACGCACGCCTGCTACGGATGTCATGTGTTTTTTGGGTAGAGCCTTTGAAATGAAAAAATTACTTTTAATGGCAGTTGTATTTGTTTTGCTGGGTTGCGCTACAAATAATATAGATATGCAAAAAGAAAAGACAGATTTAACGTTACGTAATTCGTGGAAGCGAATAGATGGCTGGCTATCTGAAAATGCTCCTAAAATACGGGACGCGCTAAACCCTCCTGCTAGCGAAGAAGCTATAACTGAACTGGAAGAAACTATCGGTGAAAAATTGCCTGAGGACTTAAAAGAGCTTTATCGAATCCACAATGGCTTAAATAGCAATGCTGTTGCAAATCTTGTTTATGGTTTGCAGTTCTATTCAATTGAAGAAGTCATACTAGAGTACTCCAGACTAAAAAATATTAAAGATATGAAAGATTTTCCACCATTAAATTATGCTGATCCAGGTGTAAAGGTAACTTCCGTATCAAGCATGATGCGTATTCCAATAGGAGATGACTCTAGTGGGTGTGGGCTGTTTATAGACTTAGATCCAAATTCAGAAGGTAAGATTGGTCAAATAGTTTTGTATGATCAAGATTATAACATAGCGCTAAACCCAGCTTCATCAATAGAAGAAATGTATTCTGATTTTGCAAATCACTTGGAAGCTGGTAGGTACAAATTATTGGAAGACGCTCTAGCTGATGGTGAACACTGGTTAGACGCAGATGCAGAGCTAGATATTATTAATTGGCACAATTCAAAACGGTGGAAAGATATTCTTGGCAAGCGCTAATACATAAATCGGGTAGCAGGTATTGTCTAGCTATCGGCCCCCACACCACCCATCGTGCAGGTCCGCAATGGGTGGTTCCCTATCCAAAATGAATCTCTATCCAACGATCGTATCGAGCAGATCTTCATTTGAACTGAGTGTCATGGCAGTGCGCTACCTCAACTTTATCCAACAGGAAACATATCGCTAGGCTAGCCCTGCCTTCTAACTCGTGGAATTTGAATTCAGGGCTTCACCATGTCCAAGGTATTAATCTTGGCATTAGGCTACTATGCCGCCGGCTGACTTCTGTTTAATCACCCTGATCATTACTGACCGAGGCGCTGCTGTGTTCCACCACCTTTTTCTGTCTCCGCGATGGTGGCTAGCGGGCTAAGCCTACATATGAGTCAACGGCCACGCCGGCAGCTTCACAGCAGCAAGCTAAACAGATCTCCCCAGATAAGAACATGAACTTTCACTACGTAACTGTATCATCTACCCTACCCATTAGATCACATGGCTTCGGTGTCCTTAGCCACCTCGTCTCCAGGCTAAGCCTTATAGGATTTTTCTGTTCGCCAGCTCGTAGTCTTACTAGCGGCTTCCTCCCCCCAGACCTCGCGGTATTGCAGTTGCCATTCGCTGGTAGTTAGCATTTAATGGCGCCCATTAAACGGTGATCCTCCTACATGGGACTTTCACCCCAATTAGTCCACGCCCGTGCTGGACGCATCATGCGTAGGCACACCGACAAAATTGGCGCTGCGCTTCAATTTTCTTCGCAGCAATCTAGGACAGCCAATGACTGGAGGGTGGTGCCGGCAAGAGAGCTAGCTCCCTCTCTGGCGGCTCTTTCTCTTTGGTTTACAGGTAAAGGAGATTAAATACTTGGAATTGGTCTTCAGGCTATTGGGATCGCTGTTTTTCGATAAAAGGGCGGTAATCGTGCTGTTGAGTACTTGAGGCCGGGGTAGATTAGCAGGGCGTAGCTGAGAGGAGGCGCCGACAGTCGCTTATACCGTGTACCCAGTGTTTATCGAGTTGAGCACAAACTTTTTGTACAACCTCTACCGATCCCACCAAGCCTTTAAAGCGACTTTCAAAGTTCCGGCTGAGATAGAGCCAGTGCTTGGGTGAAATGCCGAGCCGCTCCAGAATAGGAGGTATGTTTTCGGCAATACAACCCCGTTTTCTTGGGTCTAAATGCCGGCCGCTCCAGTCCACTAACTCCAAATAGTGATCCAGCTGGAAAGGAAGCCCTTTCGGCATATTCAAACGCTCACCGCCAACAAACGGAAGTAGATTTTTGGGCCAGCAATCTAGGACAGCCAATGACTGGAGGGTGGTGCCAGCAATAGAGCTAGCTCCCTCTCTAGCGGCTCTTTCTCTTTGGTTTACAGGTAAAGGAGATTAAATACTTGGAATTGGTCTTCAGGCTATTGGGATCGCTGCTTTTCGATAAAAGGGCGGTAATCGTGCTGTTGAGTACTTGAGGCCGGGGTAGATTAGCAGGGCGTAGCTGAGAGGAGGCGCCGACAGTCGCTTATACCGTGTACCCAGCGTTTATCGAGTTGAGCACAAACTTTTTGTACAACCTCTACCGATCCCACCAAGCCTTTAAAGCGGCTTTCAAAGTTCCGGCTAAGATAGAGCAAGTGCTTGGGTGAAATGCCGAGTCGCTCCAGAATAGGAGGTATGTTTTCGGCAATACAACCCCGTTTTCTGGGGTCTAAATGCCGGCCGCTCCAGTCCACTAACTCCAAATAGTGATCCAGCTGGAAAGGAAGCCCTTTCGGCATATTCAAACACTCACCGCCGACAAACGGAAGTAGATTTTTGGGCTGCTTACCTGAGACTGCCGCACGAATACGCTGTTGAATCGAAGTGTAATCAGACTCTTCAGGTGTATGGGCAATATTGGCACGGATGGGGTTAAGGTCTACATAGGCCATACAGGCGGCGAGTGCTCTTTCATCCAGTAAAGCCTGAGACTTGAACCGGCCCTCCCAAAAGCGGCCTGTACAGTTGTCTTCAGCATTGGCCTGGCGGGCGATGGATTCATTTAAACAGCGCATAAACCAGCTGATATCCATTAGACGCTCCCGCCATAGGGAAACGACCTCTTTTAGCCTGTCTTCCTCAGCGTGATCGAGAGTATCGCCCTGAAGATAGCGCTGGGCCAAGCTAGAGGCTTTGAAGAGTTTTTTCCAGCGAGTAATTACCTCTGTAAGAGACCACTTATTAGCCGGTTTTGTGTCGATATAGAGTACTATATGGTCAGGGCTGTCCCATATAAATCGGTGTAAAAACGAACAAAATAGACCTAGAATAGCTATCTTTTTTGATAAATAGAGTGTTTTTCAGACAAAATGGATAGCGTAAGCCTTTTACATCACTTTGACGACATGGAAGATCCTCGAGTTGATCGGCACAAGCTGCACGCCCTGCCCGATATTTTACTTATCATGTTTTGCGGTGTTATTTGTGGTGCTGAAAGCTGTAGAGATTTTGTCGATTTCGCAGAATCTAAAATAGATTACCTAAAACGATTCACCCCGCTAAATAGCGGAATACCCTCAAAAAACACTTTTAGCCGTGTTATTTCAAGCTTAGACCCCGAACAATTTAAGCGCTGCTTTCTGCAGTGGGTCCAAGGTATTCAGCAAGAACTCGGTAACGTAATTGCGATCGATGGCAAGGCGCTAAGGCGCAGCTTCGATCAGGCCAGCAAGCGATCTCCTATACATATGGTGAGTGCTTTTGCGTCCGAGGCGCGACTTGTCCTTGCTCAGCAAAAAGTAGAAGAAAAGTCGAATGAGATTACGGCCATACCGAAGTTACTGGAGGTTCTTGATCTTAATGGTGCGATTATTACGCTTGACGCCATGGGCTGCCAGAAAACGATCACCCAGAAAATTATCGAACGAGGCGGCGATTATGTGATTGCTGTGAAGGGCAATCAGGACAAACTGCACCAGCAAATTACCACGCATTTTAATAATTTGTTCGATATGCAGTACCACAAGGATGTCGATACTGATTGTGTGGAAGAGGTGAGCCGAGGCCGAATAGAATCCAGAAAATGTCTCTCTACTAACAGTATTGATTGGCTCGGAGGTAAAGAGCAATGGCACGGTCTAAGAAGTGTTATCGCAGTCCAGGCGAAGCGAACTGTAGATGGGCGAACTAGTTGCGAAACGCGCTACTATATCAGTAGTTTAGAGCCGTGCTCAGCAGAACTTAATCATATTATTCGCTCTCACTGGGGTGTTGAAAACTCGTTACACTGGATTTTAGATGTGGTTTTTCGTGAGGATGATAGTCGCTTCAGATCAGGAAATGCACCAGAAAACATGGCGATCTTGAGGCATTCGGCACTCAATCAGTTGCAAGCGGCAAAGCCCAGCTTTAAAAAAGACATGAGCATTAAAAGGCTTCGGAAAAAGGCTGGCTGGGATAATGAAACCTTGGACAAGATAATTACAGCCACCATTTAGACTGATTTATATGGGACAGCCCTGACTATATGGTAGTGATTACTCATTACTGCATAGGCGGCAATATCTAGCGCAAACACCTCGGCTAACTTATGCATACGGCTTTCAATCCATTCGCGCCGATGCTCGTAATCTTTTCCGGATTCAGTATCTCTGCCACATAGAAATGCACGCCGTACACAGCGGGAGACACAATGATAGTACGGTGTTGCATCAAGAGATATCTGGGTGCTTCGCGGTAGAGTCATCGGCTGCACGCGCACTTTTCTGTATAAACATACAGCATTTTGTGGGATTTCAATCTTTTGTCAATAGGGATGACGGTTTATACTTTCTATTTGGTGGGTGTCCAGGATTAACACCGGTGGGTGTCCAGGATTAACACCGGTGGGTGTCCAGGATTAACACCGGATCGCCGTAAAGGGCCAACTCACCCCAACAGGTTTGTTGCCCCTCCGGCACAGATCCGTACGTGCGCTACTAACGCATACGGCTCCTACGATAAGTCAGACACACAGGCGTTGGTTGGGGTATGGATGTAACACTCTCACACTGGGTATAAAACGCTTCAACAAACGTTGTAGGCGCGCCCATATGATCGGCTTTTTCTGCCCCCGGCGACGTAAAGCCTGCAACCAAGCTCGACATATTTCTCTGCGAAATAGGTTTAGCGCTTGATGGTTACGGGGAACCGCAAAATAATTGTAATGCCCTTGCATCACTCTTTGCAGCCATTGCCCTTGCTTATATACGTCCTTATGACGCATTTTGAACAGCTTCTGCCGGATGGCTTTTAACCTAGCGTTAAGCCGCTTTCGGCTGGTGGTGCGCCAGAGTGCAAAGCGACCATCCGAAACACGTTTGCCGCAACGGTGGGTAAACCCGAGGAAGGTAAAGCTTTCAGGTTTTCTACCTCCGCGACGTTTGGCATTGCTCATCGCGAAGCGACCGAACTCCAGTAGCCGGGTTTTATCCGCGTTAAGTTGTAACCCGAATTTTGCCAGGCGCTGGGTTAATGCCACTTGAAAGTGCTCGGCATCCGAACAGTATTGGAAACCCATCACACTATCGTCCGCATAACGGACTATGTAACAGGCTCCACGTGCGGATTGCTGTCGCCATTGATGCGCCCAAAGGTCCAAGACATAGTGCAGGTAAATATTTGCCAGCATCGGCGATATCACTGCACCCTGTGGAGTCCCGATCCTGGTCTTGGTAAAGCGTCCATCGTCCACCACCCCTGCCTTTACGATACGTTCGATCAAATGCAGTAGGCGTCGGTCGGCAATACGATGCGCGAGAAAGCGCCGTAGCCAGCCGTGGTCGATAGTGTCAAAGAACTGGCTGATATCTGCATCCAGTATCCAGCTCACGGGCTTCTGCTCGATAGCTACAGCAATCGCGTCGAGCGCGCGATGCTGGTCGCGACCCGGGCGAAAACCATAACTGAAACCGAGAAAGTCCGCCTCGTAAATGGCCTCTAATACCCATACCAGCGCTTGCTGAACTACCTTATCTTCGACTGCTGTAATCCCGATGGGGCGTTGGCTCCCGTCGGCTTTAGGCAACCAAATACGGCAGACTGCTTGTGGTCGATAGCATTGGCGATGGAGGCGTGTGTGGAGATCCAGGATGCGTTCCCGTAGGTTATTACCGAAGTCGCTCCAGCTTTCTCCATCAAGGCCGCGAGTTTCTTTGCGGCTGATGCTTTTATAAGCTTCGGCCAATAGTCGCGGGGTGAGATGGTGGAATAAGTTAGTGAACCGTTCTTTGCGCTGTGCTTTTGCACGAGTGTGTAGACGCTCCAGCCCCGACGACCCTGCGGCTGCGCTCTGAGTCGCAGTCAGATCCGGCACAGAACGCCATTTCTTATCGTTAGATCCCTTCGCTCCACCGGCTCCGCCATGTGGCACTTTATTAGTTAGCACTTTGTTCACCGGGTTCTTCACTACTATGGATCTATCTGACTTCCTGAAGGCGTAAATGCCCGGCCTTTGCCTAACTGGCTTCGCCGGACCCGACCCGTGCGGGACACGCACGAATCACCTACAGGATCTCCCGAGTTCCGCGCAAAAGACATCAGTACATGCATCAGGTCAATTGACTCCGGAGACCGATGTAGATACTCGCAAGAAACGTATCTACCTCTGTTGCCTTCCCCATCACCCAACAAGGTCGGCGATCTCAAATCTTGTTTTCGGAGCTCAATACTGAGCCTGTACCTTCCCCTGTCAACGCTTAACCCTGGCCGTTACCGGACAGCGCCCATGACTCGGGGTCCCAGCGGTTTGCTAAACCTTACCGGGTAGAGGGCTTTCACCTCCAATCTTTTGCCGATTTATCTCGGCGCACTGGGTGTCCAGGATTAACACCGTCCCACAAACCTCACGATGTTGCAGTTGCCATTCTCTGGTAGTTGGCATTTAATGCAGTCATTAAGTGGTGATCTTCCTACAGGGGATTTTACCCAGGGCTGTCCCATATAAATCGGTGTAAAAACGAACAAAATAGACCTAGAATAGCTATCTTTTTTGATAAATAGAGTGTTTTTCAGACAAAATGGATAGCGTAAGCCTTTTACATCACTTTGACGACATGGAAGATCCTCGAGTTGATCGGCACAAGCTGCACGCCCTGCCCGATATTTTACTTATCATGTTTTGCGGTGTTATTTGTGGTGCTGAAAGCTGTAGAGATTTTGTCGATTTCGCAGAATCTAAAATAGATTACCTAAAACGATTCACCCCGCTAAATAGCGGAATACCCTCAAAAAACACTTTTAGCCGTGTTATTTCAAGCTTAGACCCCGAACAATTTAAGCGCTGCTTTCTGCAGTGGGTCCAAGGTATTCAGCAAGAACTCGGTAACGTAATTGCGATCGATGGCAAGGCGCTAAGGCGCAGCTTCGATCAGGCCAGCAAGCGATCTCCTATACATATGGTGAGTGCTTTTGCGTCCGAGGCGCGACTTGTCCTTGCTCAGCAAAAAGTAGAAGAAAAGTCGAATGAGATTACGGCCATACCGAAGTTACTGGAGGTTCTTGATCTTAATGGTGCGATTATTACGCTTGACGCCATGGGCTGCCAGAAAACGATCACCCAGAAAATTATCGAACGAGGCGGCGATTATGTGATTGCTGTGAAGGGCAATCAGGACAAACTGCACCAGCAAATTACCACGCATTTTAATAATTTGTTCGATATGCAGTACCACAAGGATGTCGATACTGATTGTGTGGAAGAGGTGAGCCGAGGCCGAATAGAATCCAGAAAATGTCTCTCTACTAACAGTATTGATTGGCTCGGAGGTAAAGAGCAATGGCACGGTCTAAGAAGTGTTATCGCAGTCCAGGCGAAGCGAACTGTAGATGGGCGAACTAGTTGCGAAACGCGCTACTATATCAGTAGTTTAGAGCCGTGCTCAGCAGAACTTAATCATATTATTCGCTCTCACTGGGGTGTTGAAAACTCGTTACACTGGATTTTAGATGTGGTTTTTCGTGAGGATGATAGTCGCTTCAGATCAGGAAATGCACCAGAAAACATGGCGATCTTGAGGCATTCGGCACTCAATCAGTTGCAAGCGGCAAAGCCCAGCTTTAAAAAAGACATGAGCATTAAAAGGCTTCGGAAAAAGGCTGGCTGGGATAATGAAACCTTGGACAAGATAATTACAGCCACCATTTAGACTGATTTATATGGGACAGCCCTGGGATTTTACCCCATTAGCTCACGCCCATGCTGGGCGCACCATGCGCAGGCTGGCGGACCAGTTATCCGATCGTTCCTCACTACAAACTGCTCATAGCTATGGGCGTTATGCTAGGTAGGGTCTTGAAGAAATCTTACAGTTACAGCCCTGCAAATGGGAAAGAACAACCCGATGGAGAATACTCTATTGTGGTTTCCGATGGTACACGTAAATTAGTGTTGCCGGGAGATGAGCTGCGCCATGAATATTCATATGGTGATCTTACTCTGCTGATTTCTAATTATGATTATTACGATGGTGTAAGTTATTGGTATAGCCTGCTTGGTAAAAATGGCAGCATCATAGATCGCGTTTCAACACCAGATAGATTCGGATTTATTGAAGAACTCACAGTCGAAGGTGAAGACCTCTTGGAGTTCGGCATCTTTGATAGTAATGAGCGCTGGCGGCTACGTATTTGCGAACTTGGCTTCAGGTCTTTCTCTTGGGAGGCCATTTTTCAGGGGGAGCCTAAATATTGGTTTCGTCGGCATTACCTAAAACTAGAAAAGGTATAACAAGGCATTTCACACGTTCCGGCAGTCAAAGCTGTGCTTTGCCTACCGGGTAAAAATGGCACTCGGCGTTCAAGGAAGAGCAATGAAGGTAGCTATTATATTAGTACTAGCAATAATTGGTAATCCTGCTTGGGGTAATAGCCTCAATACAGTCGAAAAAATACAGAAGAGTATTTCTGCAAATCTTTCGCAAGGCGACAGTCAGCAAGTAATTGAAGAATACTTAGCTTCAACCAACATTGCGCACTCTTATGACAAGCATTATTTTAGGTATCAAGCCATCGTACGAGAAAATGAGGCTGACTGTAAATTTGAATCTATATTTCTTTGGCTACTCTATGACTGCACCATTCAAATATATATCAACTTAAACGAGCAAGGAGGCTACAAAGATCATGAGGTTTACCAAAGTTATTCTGGCTTGTAGTGCCACAAATAGGACACCCATGAATCATGCCCAGCTGCATGATTGACTCTAGCCGCTAGATCACTCGGCTTAGGTGCCCTTAGCCACCTCGCCACCAAGCTAAGCCTTGTAGGATGTTTCTGTTCGTCAGTTCGTAGTTTGCTAGCGACTTCTGATCCTCCCCACAAGATCTCACGGTGTTGCAGTTGCCATTCGCTAGTAGTTAGCATTTAATGGAACCCATTAAATGGTGATCCTCCTACATGGGACTTTCACCCCATTAGTTCACGCCCATGCTGGGCGTACCACAATGTTGGGATCGGACACGATACTGCACGCTTTGAATTATGCTTTCATTACATTGCAACGTCATTCAAGTCACTCACCATCGTGTCGCTGAACATAGCGTTAATAAGCATATGAAGATCAGAATTATCACTTCGATACTTATCTTATTTTTTACAGGATGCACCACTATCGAAGTGCTACCTGTGAAAAATCTCCCTTCATTCAAAAATGAAGTAACATTAGGAAGCCCAGTTAATGCCCCCCCGAGAAAATATCCCAAAAGTATGCTTGAAGCAGGTCAAGAAGGATGGGTTATTCTTAAAGTGGATATAGATGAAACTGGTGCACCCAATAACATCAGGGTTGTTGATTACAGTCCCAACAAAGATTTCATTAAAGCGGCAAAATATAATGTAAGTGGGAGTATTTTCGCCCCACACATAGTAAATGGGCAGGCAGTCTACCTAAAAGACTATATTCTGGTTACTAGCTTTAAATTGTCAGAGAAATATCTTAAACCGGATAGCCGGTAGCTTCTAGCTACCGGCCCCCACCACCATCGTACGGGTCCGCAATGGACGATTCCCTATCGATAATGAATCTCTCACCAACGATAGTGTCGAGCAGATCTTCATTAGACTACTATGCCGTCGGCTGACTTCTGCTTAATCACCTCGGCCATTACTGACCGAGCCACTGCTGTGTTCCACCATTTTTTCTATCCCCGTGATGGTGGATAGCGGGTTGGGCCAACTTATGAGTCAGCGGCTACACTGACAGCTTCACAGCAGCAAGCTAAACAGATCCCCCAGATAGGAACGTGAACTTTTACTACACAACTGCATCATTGACTCTACCCGTTAGATCACTGGGCCTCGGTGTCCTTGGCTACCTCATCTCCAGCTAAGCTTTTTACGACGTTTCTGTTCGTCAGCTCGCAGCTTTACTAGCCGCTTCCTCCCCACAAGACCTCACAGTATTGCAGTTGCCATTCGCTAGTAGTTAGCATTTAATGGCGCCCATTAAATGGTGATCTTCCTACACGGGACTTTCACCCCATTAGTTCACGCCTATGCTGGGCTTACCAAGTACAAGCAGGTTGTTTCGAGCCTTTGGACCTTCGCAGGGCGACCTACGCTCCAGCCGTGCCCGTTGTAGTCGTTATAACCAAGGATAGATATGGAAAACAATAAGATATTTCTAACAATCAACAGAGTTAACTCAATACTCTTTCTACTATTATTGATTACTTCATTAATTGGGGCTTTTTTTATCTTTCAAGAGATAACAAAAAGCACGAGGAGAAATGCGGTAGAAATTGCTACTTCTGACAAAGAAACTAAAGAAATAATCGAGCTTTCAGATGTAGAAACAATTCGAGACAAAGGAATCCAGTATATACGTGTCTATTCAAAGCGTGACGGTGTTTTAAAGTCTGGGGGATATAGCCGAACCCTTCGAAACCTGCTTTTCTTAAGTCAAATCGGGGAGGAGCCTACATGGTTACTTCCAGACAATAACTCTCAAATTATTGAACATCGCGTTCTTAAAACATATGATAATCAAACAAATGTATCGACGTCCGACTACATATATGTGGAGATTATCCCTGAATCTGAAGGGATAAGTGCTTGTGTCAGCGCCGCCGATGGAACAACCCTGGAGTGCCTTGATACTGGATTAAACAAAATCATCCAATACGAGTATTTCTCAGATAAACAGACACTGGGCTTGCTTGTTCAAGTGTCAGATGGACTTCGCTACAAAGTTTTTGACCTTGTCTCGAAGAAGCTAGAGTCTGACAAATTTGTGATAAAGCTATAAATCGGGTAGCCGGTAGCTTCTAGCTACCGGCCCCCCCCATCGTACGGGTCCGCAATGGGCGGTTCTCTATCCGTAATGAATCTCGACCCAACGAAAGTCTTGAACAGATCTTCATTTGAGTTGAGTATCATGGCAGTGAGCTACTTCTGAGCCAGCAGCAACGCCGACAACTTCACAGCAGAAAGCTAAACAGATCTCCCCAGATAAGAATGTAAACTTTCACTACACAACTGCATCATTGACTCTACCCGCTAGATCACCCGGCTTCAGTGCCCCTAGCCACCTCGCCTCCAGGCTAAGACATGTATGATGTTTCTGTCCGTCAGCTCGTAGTTTTGCTAGCGGCCTCCTCTCCACAAGACCTCACGGTGTTGTAGTTGCCATTCGCTAGTAGTTAGCATTTAATGGCGCCCATTAAACGGTGATTTTCCTACTAGGGACTTTCACCCATTAGTCCGCGTCCATTGGGCGTACCAAGTCAATGTTGTTCGCCACTGCGTGGCTGGACTTGCTGACGCTTGCCGCAAATTGAGTCGGTAGCAAAGATCGAGAAAAATTAATGAAATCTATAAGTTACGAAAACCTAAATAGCCTCTATCAATGGATGGATTTCATCGTAAATGAAAAGGACGTTTCTTTAGATGATGTAGATTGCAATTTAAAAATATTCGGCGAAGGGGATGATGCCTATTTGGTAATCAATATATATGAAGGCGAATCTAATTCGACTGAATATTATTTCAAACCGGATAATCCTGAGAATGGTCTATTACCACTTATCTCAACTTTAGCTGAATTTAATTTCTCAGCTAAGGAAATGTTAGAAAAACTTCCATCTCAAAAATACACAGAGGATGATATCGGCTGTTATTCGATCTTCAAGGGCATGAAAATATTCAAAGAAATCGTGGTATCCAATTAAGGCCTATTGCATGAAAAAGAACACTCAAATTAACGTGAAATATTCCGTTAAACATACAACTCAAAAGCCTATCTCTGAATCATCGCTAATTATATCGTCTAAAAATACCGATAAGCCTTGGAAAAAAGGAAGAAAGAAAAGAGTAATACTGAGGAATTTACCGAATGGAAGTAAAGGTTTTTACCTCTTCTCTAATACGGGATACGATGCCAGAGTCGGAATTGGCTAGTCTTGTATCGGAATTCAGAACGTATAAAAAATCCGGAAATGCTCCGCTACTCTTTGGTCGAGATGCCTCATACAATCGTCCAGATGCTGTACTCAAAGCAGATATGCATCATATCCATCTGAAAGGCAATGAAAAATGGAGCTTAAATATTGTCCAGTTTCGAAGGTTGAGCAATCTACATCTTTTATATTGTCGAGGTTTTATGAATCCGAATGCATACCTGCTAATCGCAGTTATAGATAGAGCGCATGAAAGGGCTAGAAATATCAATTTCATGCTGGATATGGCTGAAATTGCTGAGGGTTTTAGATCTAAAGTCTAATGCTAAATCCGGTAGCCGGTAGCTTCTAGCTACCGCCCCCCACACCACCCATCATGCGGGTCCGCAATGGGCGGTTCCCTATCCTTAATGAATCTCTACCCAACGATAGTGTCAAATAGGCCTTCATTAGGGCTGAGTGTCATGGCAGTGCACAATCTCAACTTTATCCAACTGGAAACATATCGGTAGGCTAGCCCTATCTTTCAACTCAAGGATTTAGGTCCAGGCCTTCACCATGCCCAAGGTATTCATCTTAGCATTAAGCTACTATGCCGCCGGCTGACTTCTCTTTAATCACCCTGGCCATTACTGACCGAAGCGCTGCTGTGTCTCACCCTTTCATCTATCCCCGCGATGGTCACTAGCGGGCTGGGCCTATTTATGAGTCAACGGCCACGCTGACAGTTTCACAGCAGCAATCTAAACAGATCTCCCCAGATAGGGGAGTAAACTTTCACTACACATCTGCATCATTGACTCTACCCATTAAATCACCCAGCTTCGGGGTTCGTGGCCACTTCGCCTCCAGGCTAAGCCTTATAGGATGTTTCTGTTCGTCAGCTCGTAGTTTGCTAGCGGCTTCCTCCCCACAAGACATCACGGTATTGCAGTTGCCATTCGCTAGTAGTTAGCATTTAATAGAATCCATTAAATGGCGATTTTCCTACAGGGTACTTCCGTCCCATTAGTCCGCGCCCATATTGGGCGTACCAAAGCGCACAAACTGACGACTTTGCCGCCGGCTCGTTAGGCAATCACGTCATCAACAATATAACAAGGAAAAAATAGTGATATTGGAAACTACACTAACTAGACATGAAGCTATGTCTAAATTTAGGGAGCAACATCGGATAGCTAAACCGGTTGTTTATCTAAAGCAACTTGATAAACGAATGATTTATCGAATGGGAAAAAATGATACTACAAGAATAACTAGATTAAGGCATCATGAAGATAGCCGCCCAATGAAGAGTGTTAATAAAAGAACGGGGATTGAAACCTCGAAGAGGAATGAAATAATCACCTTCAAAGAAAACGATGAGCTTTATGTATTAGAAAAATCAGGTGGTGTCTCTTTATTTGATGCTATGAGCCCAAAACTTAAAATGGGAAAAAATGACTGTTGGTATTATGTGCCAAAGAATGTCGTTATACCAGAGGGAATTCTTATCGCCAAGGATGTTGAGCCTGACGCACATGGGCATTTTCACTATGCCTTCCAGCCTGCATACAGCATGAAATTATCAGAATTCACTGATAAACTGAGTGAAATCGGCACACAGATGAGAAAGGTATGAGTGAGTTAAGAGAATTATCTTATAAAGAAATATCATATATCCGTTCAGCCTTGGAAGGCTATATTGGCCTTTTGAAACTAGATATTGAATCTGAAGAAATAGATGATGATGAAAGAATGGATCTTCAAGAAGATTTACTGTTTTATGAAAAACTTCTGTATACCTTTCAGAAATCCGAGAAGCAATCTGTGGATTTAAAACAAATTCAATCTATCGCTATCAAAAAAAGGTAGTGCTTCGTATTTACTTTCCCCGCCTAAATCGGGTAGCCGGTAGTTTCTAGCTACCGCCCCCCCACACCACCCATCGTACGGGCCCGCAATGGGCGGCTCCCTATCCGTAATGAATCCCTACCCAACGAAAGTCTCGAGCAGGTCTTCATTTGAGTTGAGTATCATGGCAGTGAGCTAAACAGGTCTCCCCAGATAAGAACATGAACTCTCACTGCACAACTGCATCATTGACTCTATCCGCCAGACCACCCAGCTTCAGTGTCCTTGGCCACCTCGCCTCCAGGCTAAGCCTTATAGGATGTTTCTATTCGTCAGCTCGTAGTTTTGCTAACGGCTTCCTCCCCACAAGACATCGCAGTGTTGCAGTTGCCATTCGCTGGTAGTTAGCATTTAATGGAAACCATTATTCGGTGATCTTCCCACAGTGTACTTTCACCCCATTAGTCCACGCCCATGCTGGGCGTACCAAATAAAGGCACCCAACATCAAAACCACCGTTTCGCTTTGGTTTTGATGCAAGTACTTAAGCGTTATACGTCCAGAGAGTTCTGATGAAACCAATTATCATTAGTTACGATTGTACTGATCATGACCCGATAGATGAGTGGGTGCCAGAGGATGCTTACGATGTAGATTTCTGGATGAATTTCACAATTGGCCTAGACAGCAAGGGGGGCGACAACTTCCAGGTTCGAGTCGTTACCCCAAACAATCTTCATGGCAAGAACTCATCAAAACATGCAATTATTCTCAACGAATACACTTGGGCAATTGTATTAGCTGAAGTTGACACCATACTTGAGCACTGCCAGGGCATCAGTTGGGCTGGTATTAGTGCGCAATTATCTCAGTATTTTCACTGCGAGTATGACAATTATAAAATTTGAAAATAGGCTTTTTGGTGCAGCGCATAACAATACTCCGGCCACAAGCGGCCTCTGCCTGATGTACAAAGCGTGCTTCGCATTGTGCACTGGTTAACTTAGCCTTAAGTACACATACTGATGGATAGAATATTTCAAGACTACGAAGGCGATGTACCCGAGTTGGAAGGCTCGAAATTTACTATCGTGAAGTCGTTAATTGACGATGTTGACAAGGATATTTACCTTCTTTGGCTTTATGACGAGTTATCCGGTTCGTGGTATCGAATATTTATTGATGGGCTCTATTGCGGAATTGATAAATATCCTGAAGATCAATCTTGTAATGATGAGGATGACGATATCTCTTGGGAAGATCATTCCGGTTGGTTTAGAGGCAAGACCCTTTTATCCGCAACTGTAAGCTTCGATGGAAGAACTAATGGTGATATTATCCTCAGAATGAAGTTTGATAAGGGTAGTTTTAAACTAATATGCAAGTTTGAGGCTGGAAATTCTCACCTCGAGTTTGCTTAAATCGAGGAATCGGTGTTTCTAGCTACCGCTCCCCACACCACCCATCATGCAGGTCCGCAATGAGCGGCTCCCTATCCGTAATGAATCTCTACCCAGCGATACTGTCGAGAAGATCTTCATTTGAGCTGAGTGTCATGGCAGTGCACCACCTCAACTTTATCCGACTGGAAACATATTGCTAGGCTAGCCCTATCTTTTAACTCGTGGATCTAGGTTCAGGCCTTTACTCTTTCCAAGGTAATAATCTTGACATTAGGCTACTGTGCCGTCGGCTAACTTCTGTTTAATCACCTGACCCATTACTGACCGAGACACTGCTGTGTTCCGCCATTTTGTCTATCCCCACAATGATGGTTAGCGGGTTGCACCTATTTATGAGTCAGCGACCACCTTGACAGCTACACAGCAGCACGCTAAACAAATCTCCCCAGGTAAGAACGTGAACTTTCACCACACATCGGCATCATTGATTCTACCCCCAAGATCACACGGCTTCCATGTCCTTGGCCACCTCACCTACAGACTAATTCTTGCAGGATCTTTCTGTTCCTCAGTTCGTAGTTTGGCTAGCAGCTTCCTCCCCAAAAGATTTCGCTGTATTGCAGTTGCCATTCACTAGTAGTTAGCATTTAATGGAACCCATTAAATGGTGATCTTCCTACAAGGAACTTTCATCCCACTAGTCCACGCTCATCCTGAGCGTACCAAGTCAATTAACTGCGCGCCTTCAGCCCTACAGCTTATACTCCGCTTCGCTATATTTCAGCTGCGGGTGATTGAGGCGTTAAAACTCACAAAGGAATCGTGCGTGAAATTTATTATTTTGGCTTTATCACTTGCTATGTCATTAGCAGTTACGGCAAATCCAGTACCTAACTTTCCGTTCGTCATTGTCACAGAGAAACTTGAGCAAAAGGTAAAGCCCGATATAGTAAAAGTACGCTTTAGTATATTAGCTTATGAACAAACCTCTAATAGAGCTATGGAGCAATTAACAAAATCCTCAGCACTAATGTTGGAGGCCCTTAAAAAGCATGGAGTACTCATTTCAAGTTTAGAGTCAACCCAAATTGATAAAAATACAAAGCGAGCTAGAAAAGACGGCACTTATAATTTGGAAGTTTTGGGTTATGAGGTACAGCAAGGATTCAATTTGAGACTAACGAACCTCGATAAATACCCCAGCCTTATGAGTGAACTAATCCGGCTAGATGGTATTCAAAATATAGATGCATTCTTTGAGACGTCTAAAGAAGAAGAGTACAAGGAGAAAATGATATCTGAGCTTAGTGCAAAAGCTCGGAAAAAAGCTAATGCTCTTGCCCAAGCCCAATCTAGAAATGTGAAAAGTGTATACGGCATAACTACGGAGGAAAACTTTGGTCAGGCGTACGCTATATTTTCCTTAAAGTTCAACCCCCAAGAATATGCATTGGCTATGGCCGCAGATTCTTACGGTATGGACTTAGTTATGGCGGTACCGGAATATATTAAAGTGGGCCAAAGAATTACCGCAATATATGAACTTAACTAGCTTAAATAATAAAAAGTGTAAATCGGGTCGCCGGTAGTTTCTAACTACCGCCCCCACACCACCCATCGTACGGGTCCGCAATGGGCGTTTCCCTATCCGCAATGAATCTCTACCCAACGATAGAGCCGAGCAGCTCTTCATTTGAGTTGAGTGTCATCGCAGCGTGCAACCTCAACTTTGTCCGACTGGAAACCTATCGGCAGCAGGCTGGTCCTGTCTTTTAACCCCTGGATTTTGGATTCAGGCCTTCACCCTGTCCAAGGTATTAATCTTGGCATTTGGCTACTATGCCGTCGGCTGACTTCTGTTTAATAGCCTTGATCATTGCCGACCGAAGCTCTGCTATGTATCACTACTTATATCTATTCCCACGATGGTGGATAGCGGGTTGGGCCTATCTATGAGTCAGCTACCACGCTGACAGCTTCACAGCAGCAAGCTAAACAGATCCCCCCAGATAAGAACGTGAATTTTCACTACACAGCTGCATCCTTGACTCTACCCGTTAGATCACATGGCTTCGGTGCCCTTCGCCATCTCACCTCCAGGCTAAGCCTTATAGGATGTATCTGTCCGTCAGCTCGTAGCATTACTAGTGGACTCATTCCCACAAAACCTCACGGTATTGCAGTTGCCATTCGCTAGTAGTTAGCTTTTAATGGAGCCCATTAAAATGGTGATCTCCCTACAGGGGACTCTCACCCCAATAGTCCACGCCCATGCTGGGTACATTTTGTTCGCCGCTATCGCGGTCGGACAGCTTACGCTACGCTTCACCCGCTGCAAATACGAACGTTAAATGATATGAGTGAGTCGACTTATAATGAATTCTTAGAGTTCCTATTCAACAGGAATGAATCTCTTGGTGAGTGGAGATGGGATATTGATTTGGATGAACCTGACATCTCCGGAGAGTCATTGGTTTCTTATATTATTCGCATGTTTGATAATTATGACAGTGATTTAGCACAGTACAGCGACTGGCAGTTAGCGTTAGGATTAGAGTACATTTTTAACAATACCTTCTCCGATTTATCTTTCTATTTAAGAGATGGTCCATCTTCTTTAGAAAAGCGACTACAAGCTATACACTCGTTAAAGCACTTGTATTCAAAGTGTTTAAATTTTCGGTGCCGAGATTCTCTCGGACACCTTTCTGAGGTAGGAAATCCACTCAATAATTTTTGCTATATGCTTTGGGATACAACCCCCCTTAGCTATTGTGAGGAACTTCCTGATTCAGATGCTCTATATTCAGCTGTTGCTGAGGTCATGGAATATGCTTTATCGCTAGATAACCTTGCATGTATCGAAAGTGGTCTTCATGGATTGGGTCATCTAGAGCTTTACTACAAAGATGCCCCCAAAATAGTGAAAAAATTTATAAAGGATGCAAGAGTTAAAAATAGTAGACTGCTCGAATATGCAATAAATGCGGAAAGTGGTTGTATTCAATAAAACATTAAAAGCCGGTAGTATCTAACTACCGCCCCCCCACACCACTCTCCATACGAGTCCGCAATGGGCGGTTCCCTATCCGTATTAAATCTCTACCCAACGATAGTGTCGAGCAGCTCTTCACTTGAGCTGAGTGTCATGGCAGTCCGCCACTTCTGAGTCAGCGGCCACCCTGACAGCTTCACAGTAGCATGCTAAACAGATCTCCCCAGATAAGAACGAGAACTTTCACTACACAACTGCACCATTGACTCTATCCGGATGATCACTCGACTTCGATGCCCTTGACCACCTCGCCTCTAGGCCAAATCATATAAGACATATCTGTTCGTCTTTGCTAGCGGCCTCCTCCTCACAAGACCTCGCGGTATTGCAGTTGCCATTCACTACTACTTAGCATTTAATGGCGCCCATTAAATGGTGATCTTCCTACGCGGGACTTTCACTCCATTAGTCCACGCCCATGCTGGGTGTGCCAAATTTAAGAAAGCGGACAAATTACTAGGCCTTCGATTCCGTAATTTGCCGTTGCTAAAGGTGTTATGTGGGGCTAAGTCGAGAGCTTATTGATAGATGTGGCGTAATTGACATTAGCTTAAAGAATCACCCTGGCACTCACTGTAGCGCTACGACAAATTTACCAGACACAATAAGTTGTTTTTATGCAGCCTTTTAATACTCAATTTACCTTATCTAGAGATTACCTTGCCGAATGCTATGATCAGTCTCTACCCTATGGGAAAAATGTCAAGCCAAATTATCTTCTTCCTACATTGTTATTATCTTCTGGTGCAGGATTACTGTTATTTACTGAGCAACCTAAGATCGCAAGTTGCACGTTAATTGCATTAGGCGCGCTGGAACTGATTCACATTCGATATCGACGAGCTTGGTGGTTAGCACGGCAGATGCTTGGGAAAAGTGCCGGTAGTGAAGTGAAATTAACCATAGATAATGACGGAATCCAGACACAGAATCCTTATACGATAACAGTTCTGTCGTGGGCAGATATCGAGCGTATTATTGAAACTGATTTAGGTCTTATTTTGGTGGCTAAATCTGGGGGGCAGCAGTACTTATCTAAATCGTTATTACCAGCTGAATTAATTAATGAGATAGTTACCAAGATTAAGGGTAAACATTGATTTCAATAAAAATTAGAATCTTGCCTAGCGCACCAAGGCGAATCAGATCTTTCCGACCCTACGGGCCTCCAACAGATAGCTTTCTTTGTGTAATTTTTGGAAAAATCATGCGAAATTCAATTTTATTAATTTTGGTTCTATTCTCGGCACCTGTGTTATCAAAGGAAGATTGCGGGCTAGAATCTATCGGCTTAGAGAAGTCTTCAACTGTTGCCGAAAAACTGTATTACACAGGTACATGCCATTATCGAAATAAAGACTATGAACTATCAGCTAGGTCTTGGGAAGAGCTATCTAATCTGAAAAAGGTTGATCCAGAATTTCAGGGCTTACAAGTAGATGTGCTAAATAATCTAGGGTACTTAAAGTTCTTTGGTTTCGGAATTAAACAAGATCAAAAACTAGCGGTTTCGTACTGGGCAAAAGCTGTGTCTCTTGGCCATTATGAATCTGAGTATCATTTATGTCATGCTTATGCGGATAAAGAGCAATTAACCTATAACCTTGCCAAGGCAAAGAAGCATTGTGAAAAGGCATTGCTGATATACAAGGGGATGGAAAATCCCGACAAGGATATAATGTCAACGCTTAAAAAATATAATGCTCAAGTAAATGGGTAAAAATGCATAAATCGAGTATCCGGTAGCTTCTAGCTACCGACCTCCATACCGCCCATCATCCGGCTCCGCAATGGGCGATTCCCTATTCGCAATGAATTTCTACGCAACGATAGTGTCGATCAGCTCTTCATTTCAGTTGAGTACCATTGAAGTGCACTACCTCAACTTTATCCGACTGGAAATATGTCGGTAGGCTAGCCCTATCTTTCAACTAAAGGATTTAGGTTCAGGCCTTCACCTTATCCAAGGTATTAATCCTGGCATTTGGCTACTATGCCGTCGGCTGACTTCTTTTTAATCACCTCGACCATTGGTGACCGAGGCGTCGCCAAGTCCCACCACTTTTTTCTATCCCCACGACGGTGGTTAGCGGCTTAGGCCTACTTATGACTCAGCAGCTATACTGACAGCTTCACAGCAGCCAGCTAAACAGATCTCCCCAGATAAGAACGTAAGCTTTCACTACACAACTGCATCATTGACTCTACCCGTTAGATCACCCAGCTTCGGCATCCTTATCCACCTCGCCTACGGACTAAGCCTTATAAGATGTTTCTGTTCGTCAGCTCGTAGTTTTAATAGCGGCTTCCTCCCCACAAGGCCTCGCGGTATTGTAGTTGCCATTCGATAGCAGTTAGCATCTAATGGGCCCCATTAGTTCCCACCCATACGGGGAGCACCAAGCAGCAGCACGTAAGCCCAGCAAAAAAATGGGCAGGACGGCCTACACGCCGCTTCGCTCTGTTTCGGCCTCCCATGTGCTGGGCGTATGTGTAAATATGGTTAAGAAACCTTTTTCGTGATGGTGATAACGAAAATAGGTAATAGCAATCACCCAAGAAGAGTCATATTTAGTATGAGTACAGGTACAGTAAAGTGGTTCAATGGTGACAAAGGTTTTGGTTTTATTACTCCAGATGATGGAAGCAAAGATCTATTTGTTCACCATTCTGAAATTCAAATGAGTGGTTTCAAATCTCTGGATGAAGGGCAAAAAGTAGAATATGTTGTGGGGCAAGGGCAAAAAGGACCGTGCGCCAACAATGTAAAGTTGCTGTAAGATAGTTAACAGCATAAATCGGGTAGCCGGTAGTTTCTAGCTACCGGCCCCCACGCCACCCATCGTGCAGGTCCTCAATGGGTGGCTCCCTATTCATAATGAATCTCTACCCAACGATAGTGTCGAGCAGCTCTTCATTTGAGCTAAGTATCATGGCAATGCGCTACTTCTGAGTCACCGGCCACGCTGTCAACTTCATAGCGGCAAGTTGAACAAATCTTCCCAGATAGGAACGCGGACTTTCGTTACACAACTGCATCATTTACTCTGCCCGCTAAATCGCTCGGCCTCGCTGCCCTTGGCTACCTCGCCACCTCGCCACCTCGCCACCTCGCCACCTCGCCACCTCGCCACCAGGCTAAGTCTTATAGGATGTTTCTGTTTGTCAGTTCATAGTTTTGCTAGCGGCTTCCTCCCTCAAGACCTCGCGGTATTACAGTTGCCATTCACCAGTACTTAGCATTTAATGGCGCCCATTAAACGATGATCTTCCTACGCGGGACTTTCACCCCATTAGTTCACGCCCATGCTGGGTGTACCAAGTGCACGTTGCCGGACTAGTTTTCCGCTGCGCTCCAAACCAACCGCAAATACGAACGTTAAGTGCTGCAAGTAGTAAAGAGTGATGAAATTTGAATAGTTTAAGTACATATGCGCTACTAGTTTTTGCGCTTATAGTTGGAGGATCACTAGCATCCCAAGCAGGAGTAAACTCGCAGCTTCGTGTAGCTTTGAATTCGCCTATTCAAGCTGCATTTATTTCGTTCTTAATCGGTACAGTAATTTTGGGGACGATCTCAATTTTTCAAAATGAAAGCTGGTTTACGAAAGAATCGATTTCTGCTTTGCCGTGGTGGGCTTGGCTCGGTGGTGCTTTTGGGGCTTTTAATATCGCAATGTCGGTATTTCTTGCTCCAAAGTTAGGTGCGTTGGTATTGGCAATTTCAATTGTCTGCGGTCAAGTTATAGCTTCGATCGTTTTGGATCATAATGGATGGCTCGGGTACCCAAAAATCGAGCTATCTCTCACAAGGATTTCAGGAGCTGTTCTCATTGTTCTGGGAGTCATACTGGTAGCACGGCGATAAGCACTTAAATCGGATAGCCGGTAGTTTCTAGCTACGAGCCCCCATACAACTCATCGTGCGGGTACGCAATGGGGGCTTCCTATCCGTAATGAATTTCTACCCAACGATAGTGTTAAGCAGATCTTCATTTGGCTACCCCACGATAGTGGCTAGTGGGTTGGGCCTACTTATGAGTCAGCGGCCACACTGACAGCTTCACAGTAACAAGCTAAACAGATCTCCCCAGATAAGAACGTAAGCTATCACTACACAACTGCATCATTGACCCTACCCGTTAGATCACCCGGCATCGGTGCCCCTGGCCACCTCGCCTCCAAGCTAAGCCAAATATGATGTTTCTATTTGCCAGCGTGTAGTTTTGCTATCGACCTCCTCCCCACAAGACCTCGCGGTGTTGCAGTTGCCATTCGCTAGTAGTTAGCATTTAATGGACCCCATTCAGCAGTGATATTCCTACAAGGGATTGGTCCACGCCCATACTGGGCATACCAAGGCCAAGCAGCATCACCTTCGGGGGCTGGACCTCGCAACGCTCGGCCGCTGTTGAAGGTGTTAGATTTTCTGCTCATCGGAGATAGGGAATGTCAACGAGAAAAATCTCCAAATATTATGACTCAACAGAACACAGTGATACTCGAGAAGATTTAATTTTTGCTCTTAGCGAAGTAAAAGGAAGAAAGGTTGCTGTTGATTGTGGCTGTGGAGCAGGATCAGATATCGCTTATTTGCGCGGTAAAGATTTCACAGTTCATGCCTTTGATATCGAAAATGAATCTATATCTAGATGTCGTAAACGATTCAAAGATGATGAGCAGGTCCTTCTATCAAAGGATAGTTTTAATACTTTTAACTATCCTGAGTCCTCGCTGGTAGTTGCTGATGCCAGTCTTTTCTTTTGTCCTGAAAAAGATTTTGAGTCAGTTTGGTTGAAAATAACTAACTCTTTGACAGAGGGTGGAATCTTTTGTGGTTCATTCCTAGGGCCGAAAGACACAATGGCTGGGCCTGAATATGATAAGGAAGCATTTTGGAGTGATACTCTAGTTATGAATGAATCGAAGATAAGAAAACACCTCAGTAACTTTGAGCTATTAAAGTGGACTGAACATGACCTTTCAGGAGAAACTACAGATGGTACACCGCATCATTGGCATATATTCTCCATCGTGGCGAAAAAAAATCTAAATCGGGTAGCCGGTAGTTTCTAGCCCCCATTCCACCCATCGTGCGGCTCCGCAATTGGCGGTTCTCTATCCGTAATGAACCTCCGTTTTACTAGCGGCTTCCTCTCCACAAGATCTCTCAGTGCTGCAGTTGCCATTCGCTAGTAGTTAGCATTTAATGGAATCCATTGAACGGTAATCTCTCTACAGTGGGCTATAACTCCATTAGTCCATACCCATGCTAGGTGTACCAATTTGCTGCTAGACTTAGCATTGTGTGCTTCGTCATCACGCCAGGTGTTAAACACACGCAAGATTAGGAGCCCTCTCCGTTTTATCGCGGCTGCTGAACCCGATAATTTATAGAGGAAAGAATAATGGATGATTTAAGAAGCAGGGCTGCGAGAAGATCCAAGACCAAAGCTAAGCCCCATAAGAATAGTGCTAGAACTGAAAAGCCGTGGATTTCGGAGAAAAACTGGAAGTTGATGTATACACGTTCTGAAAAGCTTCGTAGAGCTCAGCAATTAGGGATTGAGTACCCCAAGCGAACTATGCTTCAAATCCTAAATACTGAGCTTCCTGAGAAAGATTAAGATATGCGAAATCTCCTATTCATATGCAGCCGGAATCAGTGGCGTAGTCCTACAGCTGAAGCCATTTGGAGAAAACACCCTGATTTCAGCGCTAAGTCTGCGGGTACCAGCTCGCGGGCTAAAAAAACAGTCAGTTCAGCAGATGTTCGCTGGGCTGACTTGATATTCGTCATGGAACAAAAGCATAAAAATAGGCTATTAGCAGAATTTTCTAGAATGCTGGATCATAAGCCAGTTCATGTCTTAGACATTCCAGATGAATACAAGTACATGGACCCGGAGTTAGTTCAAGAATTAGAATCCATTGTTGGGGCGTACTTGGAGAGTTAGTGCCGAGGTTCAGTCCTTAACAAATTTAGGTAAGCTGAAAAATAACTACACCTGCGGTTCCGCAGTTTCCCTCTGCTAAAAACGATAGGTGCGTAATATCGACAACCTCGTTGAGACATAATAATGAAGAAGCTCAAAAACGAAAAAGAGTTAGTGAAAAAGGCTATAGCACTCGGTACTGCATATGGCACCAAGCGAGGAGTTGTCGAGTTCGAAGCTACCGATTCAGCTCACGAGAAACTCGAATATATTTACCGTCTTTTAGTTCACGATAAGGTAATTCAACCGCTTCCAGAAGACAAAATATCACAGAAGGCAATCATGCATAGGTTGGCAATTTGGGCTTCAAAGTACTGAGCGCTCTAATAGGATTTTCAACTGAATCAAGTAGTCACTAGTGTCTAGCGAACCGCCCGATTCATACCGCCATCAGACAAGATACTTTGCCCATTGATGTATCGGGCTTCATGTGAAGCAAGAAAGACACAGGTCTGCCCGATTTCTTCGAACGTGGCAGTGCGCTGTGCGGGTATGGATCTGCGGGCAAACTCCGACAGGTTTACGTTTTCACAGAAGCCCGGCATTAAATTATTCATGCGAATATTGTATCTTGCATAACGATCACCATAGAGCTTGGCAAAACTGTGTAAAGCGCCACGCAGCATGCTCATCGGATAAGGCGCTCTCGGCTCAACCGTGTTCATTGAAGAAATATTGACGAATGCCCCTCCTCCCTGCTCGATATAAATCGGCGTGACGATACGGGCAAGCTTGACGACATTGAGCACGTACATATCGAGGCTCTCATGCCAGAGATCATCACTTAGCTCGAGTAGGGGGCCGTTGAAATCAGGATCGAACCCTACTGTTTTAATTTCTTCCGGTACCCCGCCACCATGGCCCATATTGCTAACGACGGCGTCGATACGGCCATAGGTTTGCATCGTGTCGTCGACCATTGCTTGCAGATCTGCGGTTTCGAGAACCGAACCCTGCCGCCCTATACCACCTAATTCCTTGGCCAGTTCAACACTGCGGTTGGAGGGGGACATCAACGAGACTTTGTAACCCGCCTTAGCCATTTCGCGGGCGCAGCCGGCACCAATTCCCTGACCAGCTCCAGTCATAATAGCAACTTTTGTTTCGGACATTACTCTATCCTCTAGTGCAAATAATTCATGGGTGGAGATCAATATACGATCTTTAAAAGTGGCAACAAAAGGATATAATTACATGTATTTATGAGTTTAATTCATACCAAAACACGATCTTTACCATCTTTGGCCGGCTTGCGTGGATTTGAGGCTGCGGCTAGGCATATGAGCTTTACCGATGCTGCGAAGGAGTTGAGCGTTACGCAAACGGCGATCAGTCACCAAGTGAGAAATTTGGAGTCGAGACTGGGTGTAAAACTGTTCCATCGTGCGGGAAAGTCGATTTCATTGACCGATGCTGGGAAAAAGCTGTTATCCGAAGCCAGTGAATGTTTTGATCGACTCGAAAATACGCTCCACCTCATCAAAGCCGAGAGTCAATCTCCGGTGGTAACCGTGAGCGTAACCCCCAGTTTTGCCAGCAAATGGTTGATACAGCGGTTAGGTAACTTCTGGAGAGCCTACCCCGATATACAGCTGAATGTTCACCATACCCTGGCTCTCGCCAATTTCACTAACGATAGTGTCGATATTTCCATTCGAGCTGGTGACGGAAACTGGCAAGGTTCAGTGACCAGGCTTTCGTTGCCGCTCGATTTAAGCCCGATTTGCCACCCTTCGCTGCTTAACGGCAAAAATCCTTTGAAAGTGCCTTCCGACCTCAAATTCCAAACCTTGCTGCATGAAGATAATTTTGACGATTGGGCATCGTGGCTCAAAGCAGCCGGGGTCGACGATGTCGATCCGCGATCAGGTAGCGTCATGAATGATGGTAACTCTCTCGCAATTGCAGTCGAAAACTGCCAGGGCGTTGCACTGGGCCGAATATCTCTAATCGAGGATGACTTAAAATCTGGAAGAATCGTAAAACCATTCGATGTAAGTATTGATTCCAACTTCTCTTATTATCTTGTTTGCCCATACGAAAAACTTGATACTCCTGGAGTACAGGCAGGGCTGTCCCATATAAATCAGTCTAAATGGTGGCTGTAATTATCTTGTCCAAGGTTTCATTATCCCAGCCAGCCTTTTTCCGAAGCCTTTTAATGCTCATGTCTTTTTTAAAGCTGGGCTTTGCCGCTTGCAACTGATTGAGTGCCGAATGCCTCAAGATCGCCATGTTTTCTGGTGCATTTCCTGATCTGAAGCGACTATCATCCTCACGAAAAACCACATCTAAAATCCAGTGTAACGAGTTTTCAACACCCCAGTGAGAGCGAATAATATGATTAAGTTCTGCTGAGCACGGCTCTAAACTACTGATATAGTAGCGCGTTTCGCAACTAGTTCGCCCATCTACAGTTCGCTTCGCCTGGACTGCGATAACACTTCTTAGACCGTGCCATTGCTCTTTACCTCCGAGCCAATCAATACTGTTAGTAGAGAGACATTTTCTGGATTCTATTCGGCCTCGGCTCACCTCTTCCACACAATCAGTATCGACATCCTTGTGGTACTGCATATCGAACAAATTATTAAAATGCGTGGTAATTTGCTGGTGCAGTTTGTCCTGATTGCCCTTCACAGCAATCACATAATCGCCGCCTCGTTCGATAATTTTCTGGGTGATCGTTTTCTGGCAGCCCATGGCGTCAAGCGTAATAATCGCACCATTAAGATCAAGAACCTCCAGTAACTTCGGTATGGCCGTAATCTCATTCGACTTTTCTTCTACTTTTTGCTGAGCAAGGACAAGTCGCGCCTCGGACGCAAAAGCACTCACCATATGTATAGGAGATCGCTTGCTGGCCTGATCGAAGCTGCGCCTTAGCGCCTTGCCATCGATCGCAATTACGTTACCGAGTTCTTGCTGAATACCTTGGACCCACTGCAGAAAGCAGCGCTTAAATTGTTCGGGGTCTAAGCTTGAAATAACACGGCTAAAAGTGTTTTTTGAGGGTATTCCGCTATTTAGCGGGGTGAATCGTTTTAGGTAATCTATTTTAGATTCTGCGAAATCGACAAAATCTCTACAGCTTTCAGCACCACAAATAACACCGCAAAACATGATAAGTAAAATATCGGGCAGGGCGTGCAGCTTGTGCCGATCAACTCGAGGATCTTCCATGTCGTCAAAGTGATGTAAAAGGCTTACGCTATCCATTTTGTCTGAAAAACACTCTATTTATCAAAAAAGATAGCTATTCTAGGTCTATTTTGTTCGTTTTTACACCGATTTATATGGGACAGCCCTGGGAGTACAGGCTTTTCGTAACTTTATACTCAGCGAGGTAAATCAAGCTGTTCAACGCAAGCCCGGAGAGGGATAAAGTATCGCTCAACAACAATCAATAAGCTGGACACGGCAAGGCTTTACCGGTAACCCCACGCGTTAATAGTCTTATGGAAATAATCCATCTACAAGTAAAATATTTTCAGGAAATATTGATCCAGCGGTCTCGTAGCTAATTGATGCAAGGAGTTCTGAAAATAATAATGTTTAAAATCCGAAAAAGCAAAAAGTCACGGTCACGTAACTTGATTAGGCACCAGACTCAGCACTACATGTTTTGCTAGGTGCTAAACGTGCTAAATACACATATTATATACACAAGTGTAAAATGCCGAACGGAGAACACATGAATAAAGCAAGGGATACATGTGATATTGAAGGTAGAAAATTTAGCAAAGCAGAAATCAAAAAACTGAAAATAGAGCTCTAACAATATCCCACCCTAAAGATATCAACAAAGCGATCTTTCGCAATCTAAATATATTGATAATTACTTACCAAAAAAAATACTAAAATTAAAAATAGAGCACCCCAAGCTTTAACACTTATTATTACTTAGCTTTGATTTAATAACTACATCATCAGTATTTAGAGAATCACATATGAGCTCATGATAACCACGGGGCAGCAATGTTTAGATGAGATATTATTGCGATTATACCGTCTACAACACTAACCTATGTCCAACCTTATTGGCAACCCAGGACAACACTGTTAAAACAGGAAAACAAATGAATCATCAGCCTTGGAAGAGTAACAAGAGAAGGGGAAGTATGAAGTGGCTTAAAATAAGCCACTTCTATCACAAACAGCTAATATCTGCTAAAGCGGTAGCGGCATAGGTTTTTCATTCACCTTAAGCTCGCTGTCTTTCAGGCTGACATTTGAGATGTAGCCGTCATTGGTAGACACTAACAAACCTTGCTGTTCAAGAGACGCTAATATCGTCGGCACTTGTTGAGCAGCTATTTGCTCCAGTTGCTCTTCACTCATACCTTGAGTTTGAGGGTTATTTTTCAATTGGGCTTTCATCACTTGTACGGCAATAAATTCAATCACAGCTTTATCTCCACTTAGCTCTCCGTCAACTAAGGTGTGTGACAGCCAAAAAGCCGGATCTAGCGGTTGCTCCGGTAACGCACTGATGCCAACTAAGCTAGTATGAAGGTTACTGTTAAAGCTGCCTTGTGGGAAAGTGCCACGTAAGCTGGTAATGTTCAGTTGAGGCTCGCCAGCCACTAAAGATAGCAAGTTTTCGCTCATAAACTCCATTGTCTTAGCGGTTGCTTCTTCCGTAGGTAGTTTATTAAGTGAGACGGCAAAGTCCTGATAAGACTTCATAAATTCCTGGCTGATATTGGTGACCTCAAGCTCAAGGGCCAGATCTTCACCGTGGAATTCAGCTATATCGACCTTTTTAGTTCCATAGGCAACTTGCATATTCCCCAGCTGATTTTCTGGGTTGAGTTCAGTACTGGCCTTTATATATAAATCAGCAATGTCAATATTTTCGTTTTGCTCTCTATCATTAAACTTTACAGCACCAAAGTTAATTGTTGTATCAGAATCATAAAAAGCAATTTCAAACATTGCTTCAAGGGAGGAAGGCATGGTCATATCCATAGTCAACCTTTCAACCTTAAAATCCCTTAGCTCGGAAGTAACGGTAAGGCTATCGGCACTCCCCTGATAAGCTAGTTGCTCATCCTGATATTGCCCTTTCCCTTGAAAACCGCTAAAGGTTAACTGAGCTTTTTGATTCTCAACATCAGTAGTAAATGGCGTAATGCTATCGTTATAGTAATAACCACCTAAGGCATTCATATTGCCATGGATCTGGTAAAAAGGAGCTTCCTCAGCCCAAACCAAATGTTCACGCAATTGATCACCGGCAACTTCTAGCGTCCAGCCAAGCCAACCAAAACCAGCATGCTCGCCGAAACGGAAGGGGCCGTGGGAAGCACTAAAGTCTACTTCTACAGAAAAAGGATCAATTTCAGGGGCACCTGATACATCCGAGAAAGCACTGACATCCAAGCTCACCAAAAAGGTTGTCTGGGTTGAAAACCAGGATGAATCCATGCTTTTTACTTCAACCGTGTATGCCGAATTTTCATTCGCGGCAGTGACTATTTCATCAATGGATGACTCAAGTTGAATGCCAACAATTTTCGGCGCAACAACACCTGTAAGCACTGCTGCTGGAAGCAATACTGTTAATACTTTTTTCATTGAGATAAATCCAATTTACAAATGGGATGGAAGACAGGTCTATTATCGACAGAGTTATTTCCAGCATTATCTCATATTTACAGACGACTGTAAGTCAAAATATATACTTTTCTAGTAAAGACTTCAGGCGCAATAGATATCAATTACAAAACAAGCGTACCTATAATGGCAATAAGTAAGGCAAGCTCTATGAATTCTATTGCGTACGTTATCTTGACTGGTGCGCGGTAATGGTGGAAGAAATTTACTACGTGGTACTTGGGAGATCGCGAATCAAATCTTGGATGAAGTTTTGCTCCATTGAATAATCGCCTTCTCTTTGAATATATCGGGAGAAGGTTCCGAAAATACTTGCGAAGAGCACCTTGTTGCATTCTCAACAGCGTTCATAGTTAAAGTGATCGCTATCATTAATCAACTAATGGTAGATACGAGTACCACCTCCGACATCATCGGACTACATCCAGAAATGAAGTATAGATAACAACGGGAAAGTAGAGAGAAAAAGTTGGTCTAGAAGACCAGCCGTAGTATGAGTATGAAAAGGGATGAAACCTCAACCCCTGACAGAAGACGAATATCTAGCAAAACAAGTTGAGAAACTGCATAAGGAAGTTGATTCTCCAAAAAAGTGCGACACGTTTCTAAAAGCTGAAAGATTTACATTCATTGCCCACAAACAACGGCACTCTGGTACCATATACCTGTATAGATATTCAATTACGTCCTCTCACGTCTTTTACAAACAGCTTAGCCGTGAGGAGAGCATGCGAGACAGAGAAAACCGTCGAATTACGGGGTACCTAACCCCAATGTAATGGTAGTTATGCAACCCAAAATTTGGGTAGAGCAGAAAGTTAATGATGCACGAATAAACCACAAATGCGTTGAGTTCCATAAGAGTGAGACTGAAACCTTGTGTAAAGCAGTAAGTATCTTTCGTTAACTCTCTTTACTGGGATCTCTTATATTAGGGTTGAAAGTTTATAAAGAGAATCAAGTATACCGACTGAGCTAGACTCCTAATGGACAAGTGATGTGTCCTTCCTTAAGATCAATATGAAAAAATGACCGCATAAGATGAATATAAGCTAGCGTCTACTTTACCGGTGGAGGCTTTATGTAACAGGACGTGCAAAAGGCGTAAGTAATCCTATGAATCGACGCAAGCTATTATCACTAGTTACCACTTTGAGCATCTTAATTGGCTTAGTCTTTGTCGCAACACGCCTCTATGAACCCAAATAAAGCTGCTAAGAGCAGCTCAAAAATCAGAATAGATTTGTCCGAGATCCCAGAGGCTGGAGCACTAGAAGTCGATTATCAATGGTATAAAGCTCTTGTGGTCAAAAATCCTGAAATGACAGTTTTCGTAGTGCCCTACTCCGATGGGACATATTGGTTACCAGACCCCACCTGGGAGCGCCCTTTTCTGCCATGTAACAAATTTCTCATTCGAAAAGATGGCTTTTATTGCAAAGATCCCATCCTCCATGAAGGTTGGCATGAACAAGCTCAATGGGATTCACAGGGGAGCAATAAAGGTACATTGATGCCCGATCTACAAAAGCTAAATTTTAGGGTTCAGGGCAAGTACCTAGTACTAAGCCCAGAGTACAACTAATTACCAACAAGTCAATACAGCTGATCGATTAAAGTGTTAGGAGTAAAAAATAGCTATAATGAAAGACGTATTTTTACCTATGGTTTTAATTCTATGCTCCTGTTCGTCAAGTATAAATGAAGACAGCATAAATATAGAAGCAGCGACTGAGTCTTTAGAGCGGCTATTATTAAAATGTGCAGAGAAAGGGGAGTATTTTTCTAGCGAGGTAGAACATATCGAGCCCATTGGAAAAAGACATTCCTATTGCGACCAAAGTGGTGCTTATATCAAATATGGTAGTGTATTCGTTTCAGAGTACGGTTTGTATATGCCTGCAAAGGGAGTCACTGTTGTAGAATCTGATGGCTCTGACCCCAGCTATAAAAAAATCCATGAATCTGTCTATAGCTACAAAATTCGAGGGTAAAACTCCTAACTGACCATGTATGCGGCATAAGGGTAAACCAGATAAACTAGATTTAAAAGCAACAGAAACTACTACTTAGTAAAATTTTAACAAGTAGAAAGTCTGCTAAAGTCTTACAAAATAGCGCTCTCTCCATGATACTAAAAACACTATGCGTATCGTTCTAATTATTTTAGCAATAGCTACTGCTGTCAGTTGCGCAATTCAGGTGCCTTGCAAAGGTGACGACAACCTTACCATAAGCCTGTTAATTCAAACTTGGAGTAAGCCCAGAGAACATTGAACCTATCAAGAGGGAGAGAAAGGCGAGTTCAATACATATATTGGCCACCCATACTTTCCGCTCACTTATGATTTTTTTTGGTCTATAGAAGACTCTGTGCTGTATGTAGAATACGATCAACATTATGAGAAAGAACAAAAAGAATATACGTACAATATCCTTGAGCTACAACAAGCACGCATGGTCCTTGAGCCTTTATACGGAGGGCGTAAGATTGTCCTCAATGTATATAATTTTTAAAAAGAATTGCCAGCAGACCCTGAAAATTTTATTGGAGGCAAGTCTATGCTAACCGATAGAGACTCCTGACTGTAAATGCAATGCTTAAATTCTTCAGGACACTCACTCGAGCGACAGCTAATACGGCCTGAACCGGTTACCTCATCTTCCAAGGTATCCTGAAGAGTGTCAGGTAAGGCTATTTTCCCAGTGATCCAACATTAGCAACCTCCATAAAACTATATTTCTGTTGATTGCTACTCTTGTCAGATCAATCAACGGAGTAAGCCGACATATTTCTATCCAATACACCGTAACTGGTCATATCTTATTGGCCTCTGACATTGCTCTTTGCGGTGAGGAGATATTATTTCTGACTTCCTCATCATAAAAATTAAGGCGAGTCAGTCTCGCATTCAAGGTTACAACAACCGCTAAAACGGCTAATAGGACAGTAGCTGGTAAAGCGGTGCTGAGCGCTTGCCCGGCCAGTAGGTGCGATCCCGAAGCCCCGATCAGAGCTATCGAGAAGCCAGCATATCCCCACTGTTTAAGTGTTTTGAACTTTGGTTGAAGAATTGCAATTGCGCCAATCAAATAGGCGGTTCCTAAAATTTTCAACAAATAAAGCGGGTAGCCTAAATCAACTGTTGCCTGAACAATGGCTTCCTGTCCTGTTAGTTTGGCCATGCCTGATATCATCATCAGCACCGCGAACATAGATGAGGCCACGTAAAAGATGACTACCTGTTTTCTCATGAAGGGAACCCTATTTCGTTAAATGACGGGCACAGACTAAGTGTTCTCTTATTGCAGTTATATAGACAAAAAGGCAAACTTCTATTGCATGAATGCAAAGTCAGGGTAATGTCATGGATTGGAACGATTTGAAGGTCGTTATCGCGCTTGCAGAGAAAGGAACCTTAAAGGCGGCTTCTAGGCAGTTGAATGTTAATTCAACCACTGTGTGGAGGCGGATCCAGCAGCTTGAAAGCGAGCTTTCAACGCAGCTATTTATTGTTAGTCGTCGCGGCTACCAACTGACTGAGGCGGGGCGAACTATTTTGGATAGTGCCAAGCGAATGGAGTCATTGGCCGACGGCATCCTCATTCAAAGTTCTCTGCAACATGAAAAAGTTCAAGGTTTAATTCGTGTTACCGCACCCTCAACAATGGCAACGACCACCTTGCCCGAGTGGGTTAGTGAATTCCGGAGGTCATTCCCCGACGTTGAGTTTGAGATCCTTGAAAGTGAGCAGGCTCTGGATATCGAGCATCGCGATGCGGACATTGCTATTAGGGCAAGTCATACAGCACCGGAAAACCTTATTGCACGTAAAATGAGAGATGTAATTTTAAGCATCTATGCCTCTGAAGACTTTTTGAAGGCTAGTGGGTATAACGCTCCTTTCAAGTTGTCCGAAATTGAACGCCTAACAGCTATTGACTACGTGCACTTAGATAACCCAGCAGTGCATTGGTATCAGAAACGAATTAAACACAATGCTAAATCCATATATTGTAATTCTATCACTACAGCACTGAACGCTGCGTTTAATGATCAAGGAATAGCTTTGCTACCAACTGATGATTCGTATGATCTTGTCGAACTCTATCGATTGGATGCTAAGTACAACTCATCTTTGTGGATTCTAGCTAATAAGGATCTGAGAAACACAGCACGTATCAAGGCTTTTTGGGACTTCTTAATTAATAAAATGGAAAATTATAAAGTTCAATGATTTGCATATTCCTTTGCATGGAACTATCAGGGGGAGATAAAATCCTATGTATGACGATATGTTACAACACCAAAGGTTCCTCTATCTCTTCTTCATTCTCTTGTCATCTTATTTTTCCGCCTCAAGTCCAAACCTGACTATGTAATTTACGCTTAATAGGTTTCTGATAATTCCCTGTTTATGCGGGCTTTGATAGACTGGCTATCAAACAATATGTTACAAATCAAGGGCTTCGCTTACCATTGAATATGGGCTTCAATTTCCCGCTAACAAAAAGGAATTCAGTATAAGAATCAGGCAAGAACAACCATACAAAGCCAAGCAAGATCGCAAGAACAAGTATTTGTTGGACCACCACCATTTTGCAGCCATGCTCCATATTGATTGGCGCTTGCTGTACAAGCAAGAACTTGGAATCATCAAGCAATGTCAGGAATACTAGAACTAGAGCGTCTTTTGAGCGAAATGAATCCCGAACTTATTGAAGATGAATTTGTATTTTGCACTGTTTCAGGCTCATTAGCTCAATATATTGAATGGAACCCACTTGCGAGCTTCAACGAAAAAGAAGGATTAACACTTGTCTTAACAAAGGATATCGCAAGCCGTGAGGGCTTGCAGTTTAAAAATACTTACAAGCAAATAACTTTAACCGTACATTCTAGCTTAGAGGCTGTTGGATTAACAGCCTCTGTTTCTAACAAACTAGCTTCGAAGGGTATTAGTGCAAATGTAATTGCAGCATACTTCCATGACCATATTTTTGTACAATCTGAAAAAGCAAGGGAAGCGTTGATTGCATTGAAAGAAGTCGGCAAGAACAGTTTATAAGTGCTCCAACAAGGGCATATACTGGCTGACTACTACGCTACGTTTCAGATTTTGACCACCTCGTATATGCCTATTAAGCAAGTGTTAAGATTTTAGGGTTGAGAAAGTATGGCAAAGGAAATTGAGCGGAAGTTCTTAGTTGATAAAAAGGCTATTGCTTCTTTTACAGGTGGAAAGAGAATCAAACAAGCCTATATAAGTACGGAGTCCAAAGCTGTAGTCAGAGTTCGCGTAATCGGAGATCATGCATATCTAACATTGAAAGGTGAAAGTAAAGGAATTACACGGACTGAGTTTGAGTATCCAATATCCTTTGAAGACGCAAATGAAATGATTGCGGAGCTATGTGATGGTCCCCTCATAGATAAAACGAGGTTCATAGTAGAACACGAAAAACACACTTGGGAAATAGATATCTTTCATGGAGATAATGACGGCTTGATTGTTGCTGAGGTCGAGATGCAAAGTGAATCTGAGAGTGTGGAATTGCCGGAGTGGATTGATAAAGAGGTTACTGGAGATCCAAAGTATTACAATTCCAATTTATTAGATTTTCCATTTAAAGATTGGTACAAATCATAACTAGAATGTGCACAATATTTACATATACTTCGTTGAGCTAATCACAAAATAAATTCTGTATGCCCTCGGCTCAGCGAGGCATCATGAGTAAATCACTATGAACCCAGCCATAGAAGAATTAAAAAGATATTTAATCGAGCTAGAATCGGTGAATGACTTTGAATCGATAGAACTTAAAGCTGAACATATTGGCATTTTAATTCAGGTAAAGTCGGCGATAGGACAGCTTGAACTATGCGAAAAGTATGGCATCAGTGCAGGTTCACTAGTAAGTAGTTTACCCAAAACTGAAAATCCAAATTTTTGCTACTTAGTGGTAAATGAAAACGAGTCGTCCAACCCTGATAACTGGGAGGAAGCTATCTTCGAAGGACAGAAAATTCGATTTAGTGGTGGTGACCTTGTAATTCGCAAGTAATCTACACATAGCAAATCATTGTCGCCAATCAACAAACTGCTTATATATTACAATTCTTATAGAAGTTAAGCTCTATATACCTACGCCGAAAGCATGCCTAAAAAGAGACTAAAAGTTACTCAGAAGCAAGCGATGACTACCACCACAATAAGAGCAATTTGCTTATTAATTTTGGCTTTAGGAATCACATTCCTCTTTGGCATTATAAAAATCCACAACCCCGATGTAAGCTTTGAAAGCTCAGATGGCCATTGGGGTGACTCTGAAGTTCAGTTTAAGGGGCGAGATTATTCCGTGATAGAAGAAGGGTTCCGTAGGTACAAGCTTCAATGTAACGCAAGCGATGTGTACCTTGTTAGAAATACCGAGAAGAATTGGATAAATGTACTTGCTTGGCCAAACTACCTCACTCATAACAAGTGGAAGGTCCCATACAGAACCGCAAGTGGAGTGCACTATGATGGAATTATTAGGTGCCAAACAAATCAATAACATCACATTCTAATTCCAGTACAGCGTATCCCTAAAATACCGATCTGCTTTTAATCAGAGGAATAGTTTAATAGCAATAGGACCCTCCTTCATCTTCTGAAAACTGGCGCACATTTTCATTTATTCAGCTGTCGCAAGACATTACATAACCCTACCGAATAAAAAGTATACACATAAGAATTAAACGTTCCTTCGCACCACTGGCGCTATCTCCCGCAACGATTTATAAATCAGACAAGCGAATAGGATTACCGACAACTAAAAAATTTCTCAGAAAAGCAATAATCGTTTTTCAAATTATCTCTTCTTGCGTGAGAGCACCCTCAAAATCAGAATTCTTGATTTGCCCTTTTACTGCAAGACCAGTGATTGATACGGGCTTCGCCCGCAGAAACATGGGAGAGCGAAGTTGAATTACCCGGATCAGTTCACTCCTCAGATTTGGCCATTGATTGTTTATTGTCTGGCCGTATTTGCCCTAATTACCTTAATGCTCAGCCTTTCCTATTTTCTCGGTCAGAAACGCAGAGACCCGGCTACCGATGAGCCCTATGAGTCGGGTATTGTTTCCCAGGGCAATGCGCGTCTGCGCCTCTCTGTCGCCTATTACCTTGTTGCCATCCTGTTTATCGTCTTCGACCTGGAGGCGATTTACCTGTTTAGCTGGTCCATCGCATTTTATGAAACTGGCCTGCTCGGGTTTATCGAGGCCACCGTATTTATCGTGATACTGCTGGTGGGGCTTATTTATCTGTGGCGCCTGGGTGCACTTGACTGGGGCGGATACCAGAAGAGTTTGGAGAAACGCCAAAAACCCCAATAACAACAATGAGAATTCATAATGCGCTGGAAGCTGAGCAAAGCCGACGACCTGGTTGCTACCGAACACGGCAATCCTTCTGAAGAAATAAGCACTCAAGATTTAGAAAAAAATATTCTCCTTACCAAACTCGAAGAACTGGTTTCCTGGGGCCGTTCAAATTCCCTATGGCCATTTAACTTCGGGTTGTCCTGTTGTTATGTAGAAATGGCCACCGCCTTCACCAGCCGCCACGACATCTCCCGCTTTGGCGCTGAGGTCATCCGTGCAACCCCGCGACAAGCGGATTTGATTGTAATTTCAGGGACGGTTTTCCTGAAAATGGCACCAGTGGTACAGCGACTCTACGAGCAAATGATCGAGCCCCGTTGGGTCATCTCCATGGGTTCCTGCGCAAATTCCGGCGGTATGTACGATATCTACAGTGTGGTTCAGGGGGTCGATAAGTTTCTCCCGGTCGATGTTTATGTGCCCGGCTGTCCACCACGCCCAGAGGCCCTACTGCAGGGATTGACCTTGCTGCAAAAGTCGGTGGCTGCGGAGAGACGAGCCTTCAGCTGGGTTGTGGATGATCAAGGAACTCACAAGGTTCCAAAGCCCAGTCAGCGTGATCTCCATAGGGAGGAACGTATGAAAGCTGACATGCTACGTGCGCCCGACAGTGTTTAGGCTTCATGGAATAAGAAAAAAACAACGGAATAGCCAATGACTGGCGTAATTGCGAAAACTGTCCACACAGCAACTCCCTACAGGAAAGCAGCAGAGGCATTTATTCGGGATCTCGACACCGGATATAAGCTTCACTCGTTCTGGTGGCAGCCACACTGTGATGATATGCCCACACTGTGGATCGAGAAACATGCCTTGATCCCTCTTTTGCTCTTTCTCAAGCGGGATATCGCCCAGCCATTTGAAATGCTGTATGACCTGAGTGCTATCGACGAACGGCTGCGGGTCAACCGTGGGGAGGGAACTGAAAAACAGCCTTCCAGCGATTTCACTCTGGTATATCAACTACTTTCATTTACCCGCAATTTATTTATCCGTATCAAGGTGGCTCTTCCCGAGAGTGATCTGAGCGCACCGACTATTACTGCCGTTTGGGAGAATGCCAACTGGTATGAACGGGAAGTGTGGGATCTATTCGGTATCGAATTTCCCGGTCATCCCCATTTACAGAGAATCATGATGCCGCTGACCTGGAAGGGGCATCCACTGCGCAAGGATCACCACGCCCGAGCTACCGAAGTCGACCCATTTAGTCTGTCAGAAGAGAAGGAGCGCAAAGAACAAGACGCCCTGCTGTTCCGGCCGGAAGACTGGGGCATGGCCAGGAGTAATGAAGACTCAGAGTTTATGTTCCTCAATCTGGGCCCGAATCACCCCAGCGTGCACGGGGTATTCCGTGTAGCCCTTCAGCTGGATGGTGAACAGATTATCGATGCAGTGCCAGATATCGGTTACCACCATCGCGGTGCAGAGAAGATGGCCGAGCGCCAGGCCTGGCATACCTATGTGCCCTACACCGACCGTATCGATTACCTCGGCGGTGTCATGAACAACCTGCCCTATGTGATGGCACTGGAGCAACTCGCCGGTATTAAGGTCCCTGAACGCGCACAGATGATACGGGTGATGATGTGCGAGTTCTTCCGCATATCCAGCCACCTGGTATTTTTTGGCACCTTTGCCCAGGACGTGGGGCAGATGTCTCCCGTGTTCTATATGTTTATCGATAGGGAAAAACTGTTTGGAATAGTTGAGGCCATTACCGGCGGCAGAATGCACCCGGCATGGTTCCGTATCGGCGGAGTAGCGCAGGACTTACCCCAAGGTTGGGACAAGATAGTGCGGGAATTTCTTGACTATATGCCCGCACGCTTAGCCGATTACGACGGCATGGTAATTAAAAACAAACTCCTGCAACGCCGCACCCGTGGCATTGGTGTCTACGATACGGCGGAGGCGTTTGAGTGGGGGGTTACCGGGCCAGGCCTTCGTGCCACGGGCCTGGATTGGGATCTGCGCAAAAAACGCCCTTACAGCGGCTATGATCAGTTCGAGTTCGAGATTCCCAGCTACGATGGTGGGGACTGTTTCGACCGCTGCCGGGTCCGGGTGGACGAGATATGGCAGAGCCTGCGGATTATCCGCCAGTGCCTGGAAAATATGCCGGCAGGCCCTTACAAGTCGGACCACCCTTTGACTACCCCTCCGCGAAAGGGGCGCACCATGGAGGATATCGAGACTTTAATTCAGCACTTTGTGAATAACAGCTGGGGACCGGTAATGCCGGCCGGCGAAGTGTGTTATCCCATTGAGGCCACCAAAGGTATCAACAGCTACCAGATCGTTAGTGATGGGGGGACCACCTCATACAGGACCCGAATTCGCACCCCTTCATTCCCACACCTGCAAATGATTCCGTTGATGTCCAACGGACTGTTGATTGCTGACCTTATTGCCATTATTGCCAGCATCGACTTCGTCATGGCGGATGTGGACAGATAACAATAAAGAATTACGGCAGGCACAGGGCCGTACAGCAGCGGAGTAGAAAAGTGCACGGAAATACACCCAGCGTTTCAGCCATCGCAAACACAGATGGCGGCAGCGCCTCAACGAAACCTCCGCAAGTTCTATCTCGGGGGCGACTATGTCCAGCTTACTAGAACCGGAATTGATTGAAGTAATGGAGCAAGGCAATAGCAATTCAGCAGACAACCTGGCGACCTTAACAGTACAAGAAAAAGAGGAAATTGATCAGGAAGCCACCCACTACCACGAAAAAACTTCAGTGGGGCTAGAGGCGTTGCGGATTGTACAGAAACATCGCGGCTGGATTTCCGATGAGAGCCTCCAGGCAATTTCCAATTATCTGGATATTCCCGTTGCAGAACTTGAGAGTGTCGCCACCTACTTCCAGTTGATTTTCCGCCAACCCGTAGGCAAGGAAGTGATCTACCTATGCAAAAGCTCCAGCTGCTGGATTATGGGTTGCGATAATTTGCAGAAAAAAATATCTGAGCGCTTAAATATCCAGCCTGGAGAGACCTCCGAAGATGGGATTTTCACCCTGCTGGAAACGCCTTGCCTGGGAGATTGTGATAAAGCTCCAGTCCTTATGCTCGGCGAGGAGATGCATCGCCATTTGGATGAGAAAGGTATTGATGAATTAATCGATAAGAAGAAAAAATATCATGCTGACAAATCCACTGACTAAAAATATTTCCAGTGAAAATATTGCCGCCACTATTGAGCAATATGTGGAAAACGACGGCTACCAGGGCTGGCGCAAAGCCATCACCATGGTACCGGACGACATTATTAACGAAGTAAAAGATGCAGGCCTGCGCGGTCGCGGTGGAGCGGGGTTTAACACTGGGCTGAAGTGGAGTTTTGTACCTAGGGGTGAAGATTCGCCCAAGCAAAAGTACGTTGTCTGTAACGCCGATGAAATGGAGCCCGGCGCCTTCAAAGACCGATTGCTAATGGAGCGAGACCCTCACCTCCTCCTTGAGGGAATGGCTATAGCCGCCTATGCCATTGGCGCCTCTCACGCCTATATTTTTATTCGTGGTGAATACCACCTGGCTGCAAACCGGCTCGAACAGGCAATCGATGAAGCCAAGCAGCAGGGCATGATTGGCGAAAATATTTTCGACAGTGGCTTTAATCTGGAGATCTGTCTGCACCGCAGCGCCGGTAACTATATCTGTGGTGAAGAAACCGCACTGCTAAACGCCCTTGAAGGCAAGCGGGCCATTCCCCGTGCCAAGCCCCCCTTTCCACAGGTCAGCGGGCTTTGGGGCAAACCCACCGTCGTTAACAATGTAGAGACCTTGTGCAACCTCCCCCATTTAATTAGCCACGGCGTGGAATGGTACAAAAACCTTAGCCGGCGTGACGATGCGGGAAGCAAAATATTTGGTGTTAGCGGCAAGGTTAATAATCCAGGGGCTTGGGAACTCCCAATGGGGACGCCCATTCGCGAAATTATTGAGCAACATGCTGGTGGCATGAAAGATGGCCTGCAACTGAAGGGCATTCTCCCCGGCGGAGGGTCAACCGATTTCCTCGGCCCGGACCACCTCGATCTTCCCATGGATTACGACGTTATCGGCAAGGCCGGCAGCCGTATGGGGACCGGCACGATCACCGTGCTCGACGATAAAACCTGCCCCGTAGGCCTGGTACTGAACTTGACCCAGTTCTTTGCGCGGGAATCCTGTGGCTGGTGCACCCCCTGCCGGGACGGCTTGCCCTGGGCGGTCAAAATTCTGGAGAGAATAGAGTCTGGCCACGGGACTAAAGAAGACTTGGAACTCCTCAGGGAACAGTGCGAGCGTATCGGCCCCGGCAATACTTTTTGCGCCCTGGCTCCCGGTGCCGCCGAGCCTATACAAAGCGCGTTAAAACTCTTTGAGCAGGATTTTATCGACCATATTGAAGGCGGTTGTTGCCCCTATAAATAAATTAGCGCGACAACCCTGCCCCTGAAAGCATTAATAAAAAGAAAATGGATTTCAAATGCCAACCATCACAATAGACGGTAATAAATACCAGGTTGATGGAGATCAAAACCTGCTCACTGCCTGCCTGTCGCTGGGTTTGAATGTCCCCTATTTTTGCTGGCACCCCGCCATGGGTTCTGTTGGCGCCTGCCGCCAATGTGCGGTTATCGAGCATAAGGACAGCGAAGATCAACGAGGCCGGTTGATTATGAGCTGTATGACACTGATAAAAGACGGCGGTATTTACAGTGTCCGTTCGGAGGCCGCGAAAGATTTTCGCGGTTCTGTGATAGAAGACTTGATGACCAACCACCCTCACGATTGCCCGGTTTGTGAGGAGGGTGGCGAGTGCCACTTACAGGATATGACTGAAATGTCCGGTCATACCATGCGCCGCTATCAGGGTACCAAACGCACCCACCGAAACCAGTATCTTGGCCCCTTTATCAATCACGAAATGAATCGCTGTATTACCTGTTACCGGTGTGTCAGGTTCTATCACGACTATGCCGGCGGCGAGGATTTACAAGCACTGGGTCGCAATCACCAGGTCTTTTTTGGGCGCAATACTGAGGGCATGCTGGAAAATGGTTTTAGTGGGAACCTTGTCGAAGTGTGCCCCACTGGAGTATTTACCGATAAGACCTTCAGCCAGCACTTTGTCCGAAAATGGGATTTGCAAACAGCCGCCTCAGTCTGTGAACACTGTGCCGTGGGTTGCAACACCGCGCCAGGATCGAGGGAATCCGGCAACAACCAAGACCCGATGTTGCGCCGTGTGGTCAACTTATATCACCACGATATCAACGGCTATTTTCTCTGTGACCGGGGGCGCTTTGGATACGAATATGTCAACAGTAAGAGCCGGATAACCCAGGTACTTTCTGCGCGCAAAGATGATGTGATCAGCTCTACAGCAGAAACTGATGAACGTCTGCACAAAGAGGTTTCCCCCAAGGATGCAGTGTTCTCACTTTCAGAAAAACTCGCATCTGCGCAAAGAGGTGAGCATCACTTAATAGGCATAGGTTCACCCAGGGCATCATTGGAAAATAACTTCGCCCTATTAAAGTTTGTAGGGCGGGATAACTTCTTCTCTGGCCTCAACCAGCGGGATATGCAGCTACTACACCTTGTAGACAGAATTCAGAGCGATGCCAATATCCACAGCCCGTCCATCCCTGAGATAGAAAATTCAGATGTTGTATTGATACTCGGGGAAGATATCTACAATACAGCCCCCAGGGTTGCCCTGGCAGTTCGCCAAGCAGCACGGAGCCGCCAAAAAGAACAAGCTGAATCATTAAGAATACCCTTGTGGCAGGATGCTTCTGTTCGACAATTAGAGGGTGAACCCAGCCCGATTATTTTTATCGGCACCGAACTCAATCAGATCTCAGATATTACCTGTAAAGCGATCTATACCCTGCCGGAACAGGCTGCCCAAATCGGCCAGGCAATTGCCAATAATATTCTGGAGGTTAAAAGCAGCAAAACTTCACTGAGTGCAGAGAATCTGGAGGAAGCTGAAAGAATCTCAGCAATATTAACTGCGGCCAAAAACCCAGTGATTATCTCTGGAACCAGTAGCAAGAATATCCACCTAACCCACAGCGCAGCAAAAATCGCCTGTGCACTGGCGGAAAAAAATGGCAAACCCACGTCTCTATACTTGTGTTGTGAAGAGGCTAATAGCTTGGGAGTTATTCAGCTGTTTGAGCCCGAAACCGGTTCCCTTGAGCATCTGATCACTGAACTCAAGAATGACAAAACCAATATCGATAAAACCCTAGTGATTCTGGAGAATGACCTCTCCTTAAGAATCGCGAGCGAAGAGTTAAACAGTCTGTTTGCCAGCGTCGACCATATCATTCTGCTGGATACCCTGCTCAATGAAACCGCCAAACATGCCGACTTAATCTTTCCTGTATCCGCAACGGCTGAATCCCAAGGGACATTTGTTAACAATACTGGTTTGGCACAGCGATTTTATGCGGTCTATGAAGGCACTGGGTATATCCAGGAGAGCTGGCGCTGGCTGGTAGATGCCGCTGGTTTTTCCACAGAACACTCCGAGAGTATCGACACTATTATCAATTGGAATCACTGCCCAGATATCACCGATTCCCTAGCAGAAAGTGTTGCTTCACTCAAGGTCATCAAAGATTTAGGGCCGGATGAAAACTTCCGAATTGACGGGCTCAAGGTTGCTCGACAGACCGCTCGCTACAGTGGGCGCACGGCTATTCACGCAGAGGAACATGTCTCAGAGGAGCCTCCACACCAAGACCCCGATGCTCCTATGAGCTTTAGCATGGAAGGTGTGCACAACCCAAACCGGTCACCGCTGCAAGCCAATATCTGGTCTCCCGGATGGAACTCCAACCAATCAATTTTCAAGTTTCAGCAGGAAGTGGGTGGCGAACGCCGTGGTGGTGCCTCGGGCAAATACATCCAGAGACAAGAGCAAGTACTTTCGGATTGGTCCTTGCCCACAGCCTCCGATGGCGATAGAGATAGCGATAACCACAGTCTAGCGACACTGCCGATTTACCGAATGTTTGGTTCGGAAGAGCTCAGTAACCGCGCAATGGCCATCGCTACAGTGATCGATAAGCCATTCTTTACTTTAAATCGCGGTGATGCCGAAAGTGCCAACCTCAACCAGGGAGACACAGTGGCGTTAGACACCAATAGCGGTATTTTCCGGGGCAGTGTGGTTATCTCTGATAGCCAACCTTCGGGCAGCCTGGGTGTGCCTTATGGTCTTCCAGGGCTTGAAATTCTTGCCCCTGTATTACCGGGAGGCGCCAATCTGTTGCCAGTGGAAGAAAGCTCCACAATCGGGCAAGAGGACTAATTATGAGCACCAATATCTGGATCATATTGCTCAATATTTTCGGTGTATTGATAGTTACCGTGCTGCTAGCAGCCATTTTAACTTGGGGCGAGCGCCGCCTATTGGGCTTTTGGCAAGATCGCCCAGGCCCTAACCGGGTGGGAAAATTTGGCACCCTGCAAGTTATGGCAGATATGATCAAGCTGTTCTTTAAGGAAGATTTCACCCCGAAATTTGCAGATATTCCCGTATTTGTACTGGCACCCACCGTAGTTATGGCAACCATGTTGATTGCCTTTGCCGTAGTGCCCATATCGCCCAATATTGGGGTCACCGACCTGAATATCGGATTACTGTTTGTGCTGGCTATGAGTTCTATTGCGGTCTATAGCGTAATTCTTGGGGGATATGCATCAAATAATAAATATGCTCTGCTCGGTGGGCTAAGGGCTGCCGCTCAAACCGTGTCCTATGAAGTATTTATGGGTTTGAGCCTGATGGGCGTTGTTATGCTCTCAGGCAGTTTCAATCTGCGCGAGATTGTTAATGCCCAGGCAGATGGTTGGTTTATCATCCCTCAATTTCTGGGTTTTATTGTTTTCTTTATTGCCGGTATTGCCGAGAGCCGCAGAACTCCATTTGATCTTCCGGAAGCTGAGCACGAACTGACTGCGGGATTCCATACCGAATACTCCGGTATGAAGTTCGGCATGTTCTTTGTGGGTGAATATCTGGCAGTAATCCTAATTTCAGCACTAATCACCACCCTGTTTCTCGGTGGGTGGCACGGCCCCCTACTACCCCCATTTATTTGGTTTTGCCTGAAGACTGCCATTCTGGTTGGTGTTTTTATTCTTTTAAGGGCGGCGATTCCACGCCCCCGCTACGACCAATTAATGAAATTCGGCTGGAAGGTCATGCTACCTCTGGCCCTGATCAATCTACTGGCTACCGCAGCGGTACTTTTGTGGACAGCCTAGAAAATTAAAATAAGCGTGCGAGGCCAAAGAAATGATTTCAAGCCAAATTCGCAGCATGTGGTTGGTATTTAAACACCTGTTCCGGAAGAACGTTACCGTACAATACCCCGACCAAAAGCCCTACCTGGCACCCAGATATCGCGGCAGGATCGTGCTCACCCGAGATCCCAACGGTGACGAGCGCTGCGTTGCCTGTAATCTCTGCGCCGTTGCCTGCCCTCCTGATTGTATTTCACTGCAAAAAACAGAAGATCCTGACGGCCGCTGGCGTCCCGAATATTTTCGTATCAATTTTTCCCGCTGCATTATGTGTGGGCTTTGTGAAGATGCCTGCCCAACCTATGCCATCCAGCTAACACCTGACTTTGAGATGTGCGAGTACGATCGGCAAAACATGGTGTACGAAAAGGAAGATCTTCTAATTAGTGGTCCCGGTAAGTATCACGATTACAGTTTTTATCAAATTGCAGGAAAGGCCATCTCAGGAAAGGACAAGGGCGAAGCTCAAAATGAGGCCGAGCCCATTAATGTAAAAAGCCTAAATCTCTGATTTCAATAAGGCTAATAACTAAAAAGAGGTTTTCCCAGTGAATTACATTTTCTACTTAACCGCTGCGGTTGCCATTGTCTCAACCGCCATGGTTATCTTTCACAAGAACGCGGTCCACGCGCTACTTTATCTTGTCACTTCACTTTTATCGGTTGCCGTTATTTTCTATCAATATGGCGCTCCCCTGGCAGCAGCTTTGGAAGTTATTATTTATGCCGGCGCCATCATGGTATTGATTATTTTTGTCATCATGATGCTCAATCAGGGAGACGCTTCAGTTGCACAGGAGCAAGCCTGGTTACAACCCCACACCTGGATTGGCCCAGCCCTTCTATCAGCCATTTTGTTAATCCAGTTACTTCTGCTGGTTAGTAGCGGGCAAATTCCTTCAGAGCAAACCTATCACTATATCGGGCCCAAACAGGTCGGTATCGCACTTTTTAGCCATTACGTTCTCGCTGTCGAACTGGCTTCAATGCTGCTTTTGGCAGGGCTTGTTGGAGCTTTTCACCTCGCCCGACATAGAAGAACAGTTAAACCGGAGTGAAGCTATGCCTATCGAATCTGCACCTGGTTTGGAGGCTGGCGTGTTGTTGGCCTCCATCCTGTTTTGCTTGGGGTTAGCTGGATTACTAATCCGAAGAAATATTATTTTTATGCTGATGTGTATTGAAATTTGCACCAATGCCGCAGCATTAATGTTTGTTGTCGCCGGCGCACACTGGGGCAATGCTGATGGGCAGGTGATGTTTGTTTTTGTTGTCACCCTGGCCGCTGCCGAAGTAGCCATTGCACTGGCGCTGGTCTTGCAATTCTATTATCGCAAACACACGGTCGATATTGACCAGCTCAATGGATTGAGGGGTTAATATGAACGGATCACTAGCCTGGATACCATTGCTTCCCTTTCTTGGTTTCCTGACCCTCATCAGCATTCCACTCTTTACACAAAAGGAGCCCTCACAAAAGTTAGTGAGCTTGATTGGGGTGGGCAGTGTGGGAATCGCAGCAATTCTGGTTTTTAATCTCGCACTCTCCACCTTTCTGGGCAACCCGGAATCGGTCGTTACGCTGTCAGTTTGGCAGTGGATGCGAGTATCTGACCTCCAACTCGGCTTCACCTTTCACGTGGACTGGCTAACCCTGGTAATGCTGATGATCATTACCGGAGTGGGCTTCCTTATCCACTTATACTCAGCCGGATATATGCGTGAAGATCCGGACTTCCGCCGCTACTTTTCCTACTTGAATCTATTTGTCTCTGCCATGTTAATTCTTGTAATGGCGGACAACCTGGTACTTCTCTATCTGGGATGGGAAGGTGTTGGTCTTTGTTCCTACTTGCTTATTGGCTTTTGGTATAAGGACCCTGCAAACGGCGCGGCCGCGCAGAAGGCATTTATCGTCACCCGCGTCGGCGATACCGCCATGGCGATCGGCTTTTTCCTGCTGTTCTTTGAGTTCTCAACACTAAATATACCGGAGCTCATCACAGCGGCAGGGAATCCCGGGGTCAATACTCAAATTGTCACTATCGCTATGCTGCTGTTACTGGGTGGCGCTGTGGGTAAGTCAGCACAGATTCCACTCCAGACCTGGCTTCCCGATGCGATGGCAGGCCCCACTCCCGTCAGCGCCCTTATCCACGCTGCCACCATGGTGACGGCCGGGGTCTACTTGATCGCCCGAATGCACCCGCTTTATCAGCTGTCTGGAACCGCCATGACAGCTGTGGCCATTGTCGGCGCTCTGACTCTATTAATCTCCGGATTCAGTGCTATCGCACAAAGTGATATCAAACGGGTCCTGGCCTATTCAACCATCTCCCAGATTGGATATATGTTCCTGGCCCTGGGTGTCGGTGCCTGGTCAGGAGCCATCTTCCATTTGATGACCCACGCCTTCTTCAAGGCTCTGCTCTTCCTCTCCGCAGGGTCAGTAATCCTGAGCGTACATCACGAGCAGAATATCTTTGCCATGGGCGGCCTCTATCGCAAAATCCCCTTTACCTTTATCTGCTTTACCATCGGTTGCGCCTGCCTGGCAGCGCTCCCATTTACGTCCGGTTTCTACAGCAAAGATCATATTTTGCTCAGTGCCTATGAATACCATCAAGGAGTAAACCTGCTCTGGCTTGCCGGTCTATTGGGAGCGCTGGTCACAGGGATTTATAGCTTCCGGGTTCTGTTTCTTGCATTTCTGGGCAGTGAGGGCAGCGCCTCCTCACACTGTAAAGACGCCAATAACACGGTGATGATGCTTCCCTTGGGCCTCCTCGCTGTACTTGCCCTATTTGGTGGAATTCTCGCTCCACCTCTCCAGGGAGTCTTTGGCACCCCAACCGACGAACACCACTCCTGGGTCATTGAAGCCATTGCCATTGCCATGCCGCTGATCGGCCTGTTTATCGCCTGGAAAATGTTCCTGTTCGAGAAGAAGGTTGGGGAGCAGCGCTCTCCACTAATGCAGTTTTGGTTTAAGGGATGGGGTTTTGACTGGGTCTATGACCGGGTCTTTGTAAGACCTTTTAAATTTATCACCGCCCTTAACCACAAAGATATTATCGACAGTATCTACAAGGGTACCGCTTCGCTGAGTGCACATCTAAATAACGCCCTCAGCTCTTCACAAAATGGCCAAATACGTTGGTACCTGGCCACCTTTGTAGCCGGATCAATTTTATTCCTAGCCCTGTTGGTGGCTCTATGACATTACTGGCAATAATTATAATTTTATTTGTTGGGGGAATATTAGCCTGGCTGGCAGAGAGACATCTCTATGAGGGTGGACGCTTAATCAGCCTGGTTTCCCTGATAATCGCATCCCTGCTCTTGATCAGCTATTTCCCCCAGGCAGAGTCCACAGCTGTTACAGGTGACAGTCAGTGGTGGGATAGCCTTTTGATATCGTGGATACCCAGGTTTGGGATCAGCTTCCATCTGGCGATTGATGGACTCAGCTTTCTTATGCTGCTACTGACAATGGGGATGGGAATCTTTGGGTTAGTAATGACCTGGAATGATGTCACCTTCCGGCGCGGCTTCTTTTATTTTAACTACCTGTGGACACTGGCCGGTATTGTCGGTGTGTTTACCGCTATCGACCTGTTTTTATTCTTTTTCTTCTGGGAAGTCATGCTGATTCCCATGCTGCTGTTGATTGCAGTTTGGGGCTATGAGGGCAGAGTCTACGCTGCGATAAAGTTCTTTATTTTCACCCAGGCAAGCAGCTTGTTAATGCTGATTGCCATCGTTGCCTTGGCATTTATCCACTATCGGAATAGCGGACAACTGACCTTTAACTATATGGATTTGTTGGGTGCTCAACTGTCTGCAACAGCAGCTTATTGGTTAATGCTCGGATTTTTTATTGCCTTTATCGTCAAGTTGCCAGCGCTGCCCTTCCATACCTGGTTACCTGACGCCCATACCCAGGCCCCTACTGCCGGCAGTATTCTGCTGGCGGCGATTCTGTTGAAAACAGGAGCCTATGGTTTATTGCGTTTTACACTGCCCTTATTCCCGGAGAGTTCACAAGCTTTTGCACCGGTTGCAATGACCATTGGAGCCATCAGTGTGGTCTACGGCGCATCGCTGGCATTCGCTCAGAAGGATATGAAAAGACTTGTGGCCTATTCCAGTGTGAGCCATATGGGATTTGTTCTATTGGGGCTCTACGCGCTGAATACTATCGCCCTGCAGGGCGCAGTGATGCAAATGATCGCCCACGGCTTGAGTACCGCTGCACTCTTCGCATTAGTAGGCGCACTACAGCATCGTCTCCATACTCGGGATATGAGCCAGCTCGGCGGTGTCTGGCCTCTTCTGCCAAAGCTATCCGCCGTTGCACTCTTCTTTGCCATCGCCTCACTGGGACTGCCTGGGCTGGGTAATTTTGTTGCCGAATTCCTGGTGCTGGTTGGTAGCTTTAAAGCTAATCACTGGTTAACGGTTATTGCAGCAATTGGGCTTATTGGAGCAGCACTCTATGCATTATTAATGATGCAGCGTGTCTTCTTTGGCAAGTTTAATGACAAATTGAAACCCGCTACAGAGGGGAAAACTGTCAGTGATCTAAGCCTCAGGGAGATCTCTGCGCTTCTTTCACTGGCGGTGCTTCTCGTGATCTTCGGGCTCCGCCCCCAGCCTATCTTTGATATCGCCGAGCCTACGATTGCCAAATCAATGAAAAAATTTCAGCCCCCCGAAAATGAAGAAGTCGTCATAGAAAAGACAGGGCCGGAAACTTCAGCAAGCTTAGCCTCTCCTACTGCTAAAAGCGCTAATACAGGTACATCTCTATGAGTGCCCAAGAACTATTTTCTATCCTACCGCTTTTACTGATTAGTACCGGTATTGTAATTTTGCTGCTCCAAGTATCCTTCTGGAGAAATCATGCGGGCGCTCTGGTTACAACTCTTATCACTTTGGTAGCCGCTATCATTGCCTGTTTCTGGGTTGGAGCCACCCTATCGGGCAATAACGGGTCCATTCAAGTGACTGCCCTACTCTCGATTGACTACAACTCATTGTTCTTCTGTCTGCTGATATTAGTTACCGCCATAGCCGTCAGCGTTATGGGATACAACTACTTAAAGCTTCGGTGTGACCTGAATAGAAATCCGGATAGCTATCCAGAAGAGTTTTATATACTACTTTTGCTCGCCATTTTGGGAGCAAGCACCCTGGTATTTGCCAGCCACTTTGCCACCTTTTTCCTTGGTATAGAATTAATTAGCCTCGCACTTTATCCACTGTTGGGATTTGCGGTTACTGGCAATTTGTCCTCAAGCAAAGATCAAGTAAATTCCCTGGAATCTGCCTTTAAATACTTAATCCTTTCAGCACTTTCTACCGCTCTCGGGCTATTCGGTATCGCATTAATTTATGCGGCGTCTGGGGCACTGGACTTTGGCAGTATCGCTACACGGATACAGGATCTTTCACAGACTTCTGCTCTTTTTGCAACCGGCGCCACTCTGCTGGTCATTTCTGTTGCTTTCAAGTTATCACTGGTTCCATTTCATATCTGGACACCCGATGTATTCCAGGGCGCACCTACGCCTACGACGGCGTTGATCGCCACAGTGGGAAAAACAGCCGTAATTGCCTTTCTGTTGCGATTCTTTAATACCTTAAATCTCTACCAGAGCCCTATTCTTATTGATTTACTGACAATCGCCGCCATAGCCAGCATGCTGATAGGAAATTTATTGGCCCTGATGCAAAACAATATCAAAAGGCTGCTGGCCTACTCCTCAATCGGCCATATAGGCTATTTAATTGTGGCGTTTATCATCGGCAATAGCGCGTTTGGTACAGAGGCGGTTATTTATTACATGGTCGCTTATGTCATTACTACACTAGGAGCCTTTGCAATTGTTGGCCTGATAGCTGATTCAGTGGAGGCCGCCCAACTAACCAATGGAACAAATGTCAGTGACGTGACCGACAGTGCAGATGATCCCTATCACAGAGACTTTTACCGGGGATTACTCTGGCGTAGTCCATGGCTGGCGAGCTGTCTTGCTCTAATGCTGTTATCTCTGGCTGGAATTCCCTTAACTATTGGGTTTATTGGGAAGTTTTACGTCTTTACCGCAGGTGTTGAAGGAAAAATGTGGGCTCTTCTCGCTGGTGTGGTTATTGGTAGTGCATTGGGCCTCTTCTATTACCTTCGTCTTCTACTTACGATGGTACAAAGAGATGCCATTGACACTAGCAGTAACAGCGAAACGTTACAAATTACCACTTCAGGGCAGTTTTTAATCGCAACTCTCGCTGCCGTACTGGTTTTTTTCGGAATATTTCCACAGGTCCTTATTAACTGGATAAATGCTATATAAAGTAGAGAGCGAGTGCTGATGTAAAAATATTTTAAAGCCCAGGCAATAGCCTGGTCATCAGAGGGTACTTACTATGAAGACTTTCAAACAAGCATTTGAAGTCATCAAGGATGCTGAGAGATTTCACCTGGAAATGGCAGCTGTTTACGAGACCTTACTGGACAAATCAGAGGACTACCGAACCCAATTGCTATTAAAACACATGCTTGAGCATGAGCAGAGAATGGCGAAAAACCTGCAGAACTACAATGATGTAGCGCAAAATAAGGTGATGAAGACATGGTTGCAATACACCCATGAAGAAAGTGCCAATGACTTTATTCGCCGCCTCAATCTGAGTGATCCACCGACAATTCGTGAAATTAATAATATGGGACGAGAGGTAGATCGCTATTTCTCAGAACTCTATCAGGCGGTGTATGGTGCAATTGAGTCGATGGAGGTGAAAGAGGTGTTTGAAGACCTAAAGCAAATACAAGATAAGGAAAGAATTACCTTATCTATGGCCACAAATTCACTGTGGGATATGTAAAAATCCCGCTACTTACAGCGGGATCTAATCGTCACATAATTCTGCAGTCGGCTAACCCGGTATTAAGAATACCCAGGTTAGCCAGCTACAGCTGGGATTACTTAGAACTCATACTGCGCTCTTACGTAGTACAGAGCTCCATTGAATCCCATAGGTGCCGTTTCCGGATATTCCGCTCCAGCAACACCGGACCAGGGGTTTTTATCTGGATAGTTGTTGAATACGTTTTCCGCACCTGCGATCAAGGTCATGGAATCATTGAAGTCATAAGCAGCCTCAATATCCACAGTCCACTCATCACCGGCATCAATGGGCAAGCTGTAATCGTCCAAATGTGCTTCCCAGTAGCTACCGTAGTAGTTGAGTCGCACTAGGCCCCGCCAGCTGTCACCACTATGGGTAACAGATGCATTACCGCGCACCTCTGGTAAGCCATCCTCCAGCTGCCTGATACGCATTTCATCCATGGTATCCGTACTGAAATCGGTAACTTCTGTTTCCGTCCAGTTGAAAGCCAGGTTGAAATCTGTTGCATCACCGAGTGGGTAAGTCGCCACCAAGTCAACACCCTGGGTTTGGGTATCGAAGTCATTGGTGTAGAAACGGAAATATTCAAGGGAATCAGCACCACTGATGCCATCCTGAACCAACTGATCCCGCTCTTCATCGGTCAGTTCCTGGTTAGCAGATTGAGTGATTCGATCTGTCACCTCGATGAGGAAGTAATCCAGGGTAATATCCCAATCACCTGCGGCAATAATTGTACCGAAAGTAAAGCTCTGAGACTCCTCTGGCTGCAGCTGCTTACCGCCTTTCAATACAGCAATGGGGTTGGTTGCCGGTATAGTTCCCCGGTTAGCCAATGCGCCATTGGTATAAGCCGTAGTGACATTGGTAATGTTGGACTGACCTGGTGTCGGAGCACGGAAACCGGTGCTCAGCGTAGAGCGCAGGGCAATCACATCGTTGATTGTATAGTGGGCTGACAATTTGAAATTGGAAGTATCTCCGAAATCAGAGAAGTCTTCCCAACGCAGTGCCGCACCTAATCGAAGAGCTTCGACGACTTCGAGTTCGAAGTCGGTGTAAAGTGCAATATTATCCCGGTCAAATGTGCCTACAACCTCAGGACCAAAACCAGAGAATCCATTCGAACCAATCAGGAAACCCTGCTCCGCCAGATCACCAACTTGCCAGGAGGCAGTATCACCCTGTTTGACCTCAAACTCTTCTTCACGCCATTCAAAGCCCGTGGCCATGAACAGAGGCATTCCGGCAAGTTCAATGCTCTTAGTCAAATCGATATTGAAGTTGTTTTCTTCCTGTATATAACCACCAGGGCTAAATCTGGTCGGGCTGTCAGGTCCGAGCGTGGCATTGACGGTGTTGTAGATTAAAAAGTCTACTTCGTTGTGACCGGTACTGGCACTTACGTCGTAGCCAATGCCATTTGCAAATTCACCACGAACACCAAATACTGCTGAGTAGTCCTCTAGCTCACCGCCAAAGCGCGGAGTAAATCCGCCTGGGAACATTTCGGTGTATGAGAAGCACTCATCACTAGACTGTGCTTCCTCATGGGTCATGCCAATACAATCATAGATACCATTGCTAGCATCCAGATCACCAATTAAGGGCTCATCATCAAGCGCATAAACGCCGGGACGAGTTTCCGGGTTCCGGAAGTAAAAGCCCCCATCTGTTTCGCGGCTGGCATAGTTACCAAAGGCATACAGCTCAGCAGTATCATTTAGCTCTATGGCACTGTTAACAAAGAACTTGGTGTCGTCATTAACTTCTGGCTGGCCCCAGATCTGCGCAGGATTGGCAACATAGGTATTGCCATCGGCGATCAACTGGGCTGCATCATCCCGCTGCACACTGCGGCTGGTAGAATCCTGCTCACGATACTCAAGGCTGACATTCACAAAACCAGAGTCTGTCAGAGGCAGGCCAAAATTCGCCGCTATCGTACTCTGATCACCATCACCTTCAGCGGTAGTAGCATACTTGGCTTCAACCGTGCCGCCCTCAGCTGCATCCTTTAACTGAAAGTTGATAACGCCGGCAATCGCATCGGAGCCATATTGGGCTGCGGCACCGTCACGCAGGACCTCAACCTGTTTCAGAGCAATCGCCGGAATTGCAGAGATATCTGGCCCCTGGGCACCATCTGAAACACCACTTCCGAGGAAGGAAATGACGGCAGCGCGATGGCGACGCTTACCATTTACCAGAACCAGTGTGCTATCGGGTGGCAGTCCACGCAGGTTTGCAGGGCGAACGATTGAGGCAGCATCAGAAATTGGCTTTGCATTAACGTTGTAGGATGGAACAACGTTTCTAAGCAGGTTACTGAGATCTCCATCACCCTGGTTTACAAATTCTTCTCCGGTCACGATATCGATGGGAGCGGAGGAATCTGTAGCGGAACGCCCTTCAACACGGGTACCGATTGTTATCACTTCCTCAAGGAGTGCATCTTCAGCAAAAGTGGGACTGCTTAATGCAGCAATCGAAGCTGCCAGCAGAGAGGGAGCGCCACAGGCCGTAAGCCAGCGCTTCTTTTTTTCATTCATAGGAGAAATACCCTGTTTTAGTTATCTCTTATTTTCTTCCGAGCCAAATCAACCAGCTTTCACTTAAACCAATTTGTGCGTTACAGCAAAAATAAATTGGCTAATTAAGGTAGTGCTCCAGGAGATCAATAAAAATTTTTTACGCACTTGAAAGCTCGCTTATGCAGAGGGAGGTTACCACCAATACATTCACTGCAAGAAGTGTGACAACCAGAGAAAATGCCAGAAAAACTACAATTTGCAAGAGCAAAAAAGGCAATTTAAAAATTAAGAACGACTAAAAATGTAAATACTGACAAAACTGCCAAAAATAAAATAAATATAATTAGATGATTAAATTAAATTTAATTACAAGAGGGAGCAAAATAGAGCACACATACACAAGCAGGGTATATCCCAAATAATAACTTCTACAGAGGACAAATGAAACTTATTTGATGATTTGAGGTAAAAAAATAACCTTAGCCTACCGTAATAAACATGATAAATATCATTTCCACAAACAAATACTGTGAAGATATTTTATCTTGTTAGCTCTAACTCACAGACAAACATCCACAGAAAACCCACTTAACAAAATAGGTTAATACTAAAAAACTAACGAATATGGGACAAGCAAACCTAACAAGAGTAGATTTGTGTTATAAAAAAACCACCCACTGATACGCTTCGAAGCTAGTAGAGTGGCTTTAATGGATGTCACAGTGGAGCATCAGTCTAACTTTTGGTTGACAAAGATATCTCTAAGTAAACCTAGCAACACTATTCAACAATCAAGTGCGAACTTTATTGCGGCTTGAGCGTGAATCTCTGTGGAGTTCATCAGGTGAGTAGAGGTATCCTCTTGCGAAAGCAACATGCAAATCTCTGTACACCCTAGGATCACACCTTCGGCACCTCGATTGGATAGCAAATCCACAATACGAATAAATTCCATTTTTGAACTGTTAAGGACTCTCCCCTTACAGAGCTCTTCGTAAATAACCCTGTGGACTATCTCTCTATCGCTAGGCTCCGGAATCAAAACCTCAATCCCATACTTTTCCTGCATATAGCCACGATAGAAATCTTGCTCCATAGTAAAAGCTGTCGCCAACAAGCCGACGGTCTTTATCCCTCTGTTCTTAAGTGCTTCAGCTGTAGCATCACCAATATGTAAAAAAGGTACATCAAGAGTCTCGATAATATCTCCAGCTACTTTATGCATAGTATTAGTGCACAATAAAATGCCCTCAGCACCGGCTTTTTCCAGGCATATTGCCGCCTCAACCAATAGCTTACCTGCCTGAGCCCAATCACCCTCCATTTGTAACCGTGCAATTTTTTCAAAATCGACGCTATAAAGTAGAATTTCGGCCGAGTGCAACCCTCCTAACCTTTGAGCAATTCCTTCATTAATCAGGCGATAATAAATTGCCGTACTCTCCCAACTCATTCCACCCAAAAGGCCAATCTTCTTCATCTTCAAACTCACTTGATATCCCTTAATACATGTTGCGAATACTAACATGAGCGAATCGAAAGACTGACTGCAAATAAAAAGAGACCAAGAATACCAACAACTTATTTAGAAGTACCAATTTGTACTTTCTGTTTAAATTCGGCGCTCAATGCAAATTGCATACGGAAGCAATTTACTATTTTTCTTTTTTTTAGTGAGAAATCAATAATCAGATACTTCTGTAGGGTCAAAGCGCATGCAGGAGGCAATCAAGTTCCTCTTACTGAAATTAAAACCAGACACGACACTCATCATGTTTTCTCTTCCCAATAGCCGGTGGGTAATCTCACCAAGAGGCAAACCTTGCCGGTCCAAATCCCGTGCTTCAGTTGCAAGATTTAATAAATAATCATACTTGGCTTGCAAGCGAACTTTCCCTTTTTCCACAATCCCTCTATGAGGGCAAAATATAATATCAAAATCATAAGTGAGCACTTTTTTGATACTGTGCATTAAAATTGGAATACTTTCATCTTTACGCAACAGCTTTAACTTACTAGCTACATACAAATCAGCAGTGAATATCCACCCTCGATCCTGAACCAGATAACAGGTCATATCTTTAGCATGCCCAGGTGCGGGGATAACCACTACTTTTTCCCCGGAAAATCTCAAATCTTCCGGTAGTGGAGCAGCTTCTGCGCGCCCGGCCCTTCCCCAAATCAGCATCTGTATTGGAGGTATCCGAAAGCCTCTCTTTAGTATCTCTACTGTCGCCTTAGGGGCTCTTGGTTGAATACCGGTAAGCTTATAAATTGCACCGGCGTTACCACTATGATCTTCGTGGTGATGGGTGAGGACCAATTGCCGAAAAGGTTTATTTTTTACAAACCACTTGACGTATTTCCACTGGTTACTGGGGCCGGCATCGATAATAGTGTCACCCAACCGATATACAATAAAGGTTGTATTGATACCAAAATCGAAACGGCCGACCCTTTGCGCATCCAGATCTTGATAGTCAAAAGAATCAATAACCGACACGCCACTCTCCAGCGCAAGAGACAGACCTTTAAGGAATTATAGAAGCATATCTATAAGGGCAGCCCTCCCCGGCAATTAGGAAATTTTAACTCCAACCATCCTAGGCTCAGGGAAAGAGAGTTTGATATAAGCTTAAATACGACGCAGTGACCTTAATAGTGACAGACTACTTTGTCATCTTTAAGCGCAGCTGCAGACCCAACTTGGATGTGGCGCCAGTGGTGACCCAGGCAACACGCCCGTCAGTATCGACAATCAGCAAGGTTGGCGTCACTTTCACGCCCCATTGGGCGCTTAAAACGCCATGTGGATCATTTAGAGAAGGAAAAGCAAGTTCGTGATTCCGCATGTATTCGGTAACCACCTCTTCTGTTCCAGACTGCATCGCAACACCAACAACCTTGTAATCCCGAGACAGGTCAGTCACAGCGGGGGAAACTATCCGGCAATAGGGGCACCAGGTTGCCCAAAAGTAAATTAATACTGGCCCTTTGGGGTACATTTGCTTTAGGTCAATAAGATTTCCCTGCAGCGATTGCCCCTCTAACTGAGGGGCCTGGTTCTCAGGGATATCTCTTTGGTGGAAATAACCCACGGCAGTAACCATTAGTACCGCCAAGGTGATAAATATCAACGCCTGAACCAGGTAGCTATAACGAGCTTTTTCCACCCCAAATAAACTCCTTTAGTACTTCACACTACACCCATAAGCCCGCGACGAGGACTTTGGCACAGCCAGTCCCTTCAGTGAAGCATCCAGTGCAGCAGAAACATAATTGTGTGAACTGCCTATAACCGCAGGATTGGCTGAGTCATTATCATCAATGGCTCCAGCATATACGACTTCCCCCTGAGGATTAATGATAAACATATGCGGAGTAGTTTTAGCCCCATAAGCACGCCCCATAACTCCAGAGGTATCCAGCAAGAAGGGTACGCTTGCGCCGAGATTATGACTCTGCGCAACTGCCATAGCCTGCTCTGGCTCCAAATAGCCCTGCTTTCCTTTAGCTGAAGAAATAACCGTGAGCCAATTTACTTTCTGTGCTGTATACCTTTTTTGAAGGGACTGCATATTACCACTGCCATAGTGTTTCCTGACATAGGGGCAATCTTTATTAAACCATTCAATAACCAACCATTGGCCTGTGTAATCGGAGAGATTGTGAGTTTTTCCCGCAGCATCCACTACTGAGAATTCTGGCGCTTTTTGTCCAGGAACGGCTGCTGCCAACACGACGCTCGGCAACATCAGGAATAAAAGCAAAACTCCTCTAAGTATCGAATTATTCACGTTGAAAAATAATTTCATAATTAACCATCCTCACTATTAACAGTTAAGTGCTTACTAAACAGTGCTGCAATTAAAGACTCTTGCAGCAGTGGTGGAAGTAACTCTGGTTTTTTCTCTCCTGCAGGATACCATGCATATACAGGTACAGAGTTCCTCCCTAAATCCTGCAAAGCTTGGGTAATTTCAGGGTTATAACGCGTCCAGTCGGCCCGAATAAGAAGCACGTTATTCTTTTTAAATAATGCTTGTACACTTGGGGTATCAAGCACCAGCTTTTTATTTACCTGGCAGGTAATACACCAGGCTGCGGTATAGTCAATAAATACAGGGCGCCCATTATCCAAGGCTTCCGTCAAAAGTGCCTTGTCATAACGATGCCAGTCATACGCCATTTCTGCAGGTTGCTCACCACCCTCCATACGGATTGCCGGTAGAGATATTAGCAAAATAGCAGCGACACAAATCAGACCCGCTGCTCCCCCCTTTTTGGAAAAATTTTTTACTAGCCAGATTGCAAGAGTAACAACGAGCAACAGGATTAAACCGGCCAACCAACCAGAGTCCCCAGCTAGGCGCCCTAAAATCCATAGTAGCCATATCACCGTTGCGTAAAGCGGAAATGCCAGAAACTGACGCAACTTCTCCATCCATGGACCTGGAGCTGGCAGATGCCTCAGTATTACAGGACTTGCACACATCAAAATAAATGGCGCAGCGAGCCCTAAACCGAGGCATAAGAAGATGAGTAGAGCCTGAAGTGGAGGAATCACCACCGCTGCTCCCAGAGCTGCTCCCATAAATGGACCGGTACAGGGGGCGGCAACAAAGACAGCTAAAACACCAGTGGTAAAGGAGCCACGGCTATTGGAGCTAGCAAGCTCCATTAATCGGTGCCCAAACTCAAAAAAGCCGCTAAAAGATAGGGCCATCAGCCAGAAGAGCATAATTAACCCAATTACCACAACCGGTGACTGAAGTTGAAAACCCCAACCAACGGCCAACCCTCCCCAGCGTAGCGCCAATAAAGCAAGCCCCAGGGCAAGAAAAGTCACCATAATGCCGGCGCTATATAGGAAAGATTCACGCAAACGTTCGGCTGGGCGATTACCACCGTTAATCAGTCCAAATAGCTTTATGGACAGCACCGGGAAAACACAGGGCATCAGATTCAATAGGATACCGGCAATAAATGCTGACAGAAGTAAAAGCCATATAGAGGTCGCGCTCTTCTCAATTCCCACTTGGGATAATAGGGGGGCAGAGACTTTCCAGGCCCGGCTCGAGTCTGTAATCACAAAATCGCTGCTTTCACTAATCTCAGAGCCTGGCAGGCGCTTGAACTTGTAGAGGAGAGTTTCATCTTCACGCTGAACTTCTGGCTCAGACGCAGAGTACAAGTCACCATTTACGGGAAAAATGCTAGGTATTTCATCGCTACGATTCCCACTGAGCTGCAAAGTAATATGCTCACTACCTCGCGCTGAAATGGATACTGGTTGCCACGGGCTCTCACTTTCTCCCCCTGGAAGCCTGTTGGCAAAGTAATTCCTTAACGCCAGATCTGTAGCTGGCCAAGCCGCCTGCTCTGCAACCGGCCGTACAAGGCTCATAGTGGCAAAGCCCGGTATGCAATCCACTTTACAAACCAACCACTCCAGGTCCGCATGCAGGATGACCTCTTGCGTGCGCTTATCTGGGAGGAGCTGGAACAGGTAGGCAACATTCCCGGAGTACCCCAGGTTAGTAAGATGCTCTACCCGGAGGCGCGTTGGGAATGGCCATTCGATCGGCCCTAATAAAGCGCCCTGAGCCTCCATATCAAATCGTGGAGCCGCCCCCGAATCTCCAGTATTACGCCAATACACATGCCATCCAGGATCTACCTCAAAGTAGAATCCAACCGTCTCTCTCATTCCTTGGCGAAATGTATCAGGTGCCAGCCAACGCACCTTGACATGATCACCAGATGCCGTCTCCTGTGCTACAGGGAGACCCGCAACCAACAGTAACGTCAAACAGCAGATGTTGATCAGCGTGGTCTTTATTTTCAATGTGATTCTCCTTCTCGCCTAATCAACTGGTACTCCCCCTTTGGGTCAGATACAAGTTACAACATTGGCCTCACCCATCACAAAACAAAGTCTCACTATACTCCGATCATACCTAACCTAAAGAAGCGCCCAGAATGCCTGCCTTGCAGATAAGTGACGGCCGTATCCTTACTTATGATGACTATGGTGATCCAAATGGCTGGCCTGTGCTTTTCAATCATGGCTTCTCAGATTCGCGACTAATTCGTAATCCTGATAAGGACCTTACCGCATCTCTTGGCGTAAGAATCATCTCTGTAGATCAACCTGGTGTGGGGGGGTCATCTCCCCATAGAGGCCGGCGAATGGTTGATTGGGGGGCGGATATCGAAGAACTGGTTAATCGTCTAAATATCGAGACATTTTCGGTAGTCGGCCATTCAGGTGGTGCCCCTCATGCGCTTTCTATCGCTAACAAACTTCCCCACAGAGTCTCTAAAATTGCCCTTGCAGCCCCTGTTGCGCCACTGGACTACCCAGGAATGACTGACCTGCTAAAAAACCCGGATATTAGACTTATCGCAAAGATCCATCGTTGGCAATTTCTTACTCGTTGTCTGTGCCGATTAAGTGCATACCAAGCCAATAGCAATATACAAGATTATATTCAGCTCTTTGCAAAGAAAGACGCCTCTGATGCCGCACTGTTTATTCGAGACCCGGCTCTTAAGAAAATGTTTGAAGAATCATTCTCTGCTGGAGCAACGCAGCATGGAGAGGGTTTTTTTGAAATGATAATGGCGCTTTGGGATTGGGGGTTTGACCCTCGTGAAATCACCACTTCCACCAAAATATTTTATGGTGATGCCGACGATATAATTGATATTAAAATGCCAGAATATCTCTCAAGTATAATGCCAAATAGCTCAACTCAAAGCTGGCACCAGCTGGGACACTATGCATTTGTTAACAAGTACTGCTGGGTTGAATTGCTCAAGTCAGCTCGCAAGTAAGCCTTGCGAACTTTACGAGCAACGCTTTTATCTAGCCATCAACAGGCAAAGCCTCTACTGCACTTACCGGGACCAGGCTTGAAATAAAATCCTCAGTGGCCACATCCCAGGAATAGGTCCTGGCATGAGTAACACAGTCCGATCGGTCCAATAATAGTGCCTTTTCTATGGCCACTTGCAGATTGCTATCCAACGCTCCAACGGGGGCATCACCAATGATATCTTTCGGACCTGTCACAGGGTAGGCGGCAACGGGCAAACCACAGGCTAAAGACTCAAGATTAACCAGACCAAAAGTGTCAGTTACCGAAGGAAATACAAAAACATCTGCAGCGCTGTAGCATTCAGTTAAGTCCTTACCCTCTTTAATTCCCAGATATACCGCCTGTGGAAACTTCCTCTTTAATTCATTGAGTTGAGGACCATCCCCCACGATAACTTTTGTTCCCGGTAACTCAAGAGATAAAAACTTATCCAGCGATTTTTCCACTGCAACACGCCCTACATTGAGCATGATAGGTCGAGTTAGGCTCTCAAAAAGTTTTGTCTCAACCGGGTGGAATTTTTCTAACTCTACGCCTCTTCGCCAGCGGGTGACACGGGCAATCCCCAAGGTTCGAGCTTCCGCTGCCATACCATCTGTAGTCACCATTGTTTGTGCTGCGGAATTATGAAAGCGACGAAGGAGACCGTGTAACCACTTCAGTGGAACTTTATAGCGAATCGATACATATTCAGAGAGACGGGACAGCCAAGATGTCGTAAAACGCAAATTATTTCGCTTGCAGTAGCCACGAACAGCCCACCCCACAGGACCTTCACTCATAATGTGAATAGCGTCCGGTGAAAAATCCTCAATAATTCGGGCAGCTTTCCCACCGGGAAATACTGCAATTTTCACTTCTTTATAGCCCGGCCAGGGGAAATTAGTAAAATCAGTAGCAGAAACAATTTTTACTTGGTGCCCCCTTGCTATGAGTTCTTTCTCAGTTTTTTCCAGTACTCTGGAAACACCATTTAGTTGCTCCGGATAAGTATCCGTAGCAATCAAAATCTTCATATTTTGCACTCTTCAGCTATAGACATTAAACCTCACCTTCCACAGGCAGCCTTGATTTCATATAAAACCAGGACCATTGAAGTATAAAAAAAAATCACCACTTCGACACACAAGGGATTTTAGCTTGGTCACATCGATGTGAATATTTTTTGGCAATACCCTCAACTTCAGTGAGAAGATTATCATTCAGAGTTATAGGCTTGAGCCCCATCTCGATAAGCTGGTCATTATTTACCAACAAATCATTTTCTGCTGACTCTTTTCTGGGGTTGTCCAAGTAGGCAATTCCCACCCCTGTCTTGTTGGAGATTAAATTTGCTAGATCCCTGATACGATGCGTCTCTGTCATTTGATTCAGAATTTTGACTCTATCGCCTATCTCTGGAGGATTTTCAATAGCTAACTGAATACATTGACAGGTATCCTGAATATGAATAAATGCCCGCTTCTGGCCGCCAGTGCCATGAACGGTAAGTGGGTAATTAATCGCCGCTTGCATCAGGAATCGATTGAGGACTGTTCCATAATCACCATCATAATCAAATCGATTAATCAGAGATTCATCCCTCTGTGTTTGTCGGGTCTGGGTACCCCAAACGATCCCTTGGTGTAAATCAGTGACACGTACCTGATCGTTCTTGTTATAGAAGGCAAATAACAATTGATCCTGTGCCTTTGTCATATGATAGATAGAACCTGGATTACTAGGGTAAAGAATCTCCTGTTCACTCAAATACCCTTCAGTCTCTACCTGGATTTTTAAATATCCTTCGGGAATAGTGAGACCAGCTGTTCCATACCCGTATACACCCATAGTACCCAAGTGAATCAAATGTATATCCAATCCGCTTTCCACTATAGCCGCTATGACATCATTGGTAGCATTCAAGTTATTATCAAGTGTATAACGTCTATGCCGGACAGATTTCATCGAATAGGGTGCGGCACGCTGTTCAGCAAAATGTACAATCGCGTCTGGTTTTTCCTCTTTTAAGAGAGTGAGCAATCGATCAAAATCCTGTCCGAGGTTAATATAAACATGCCTGATGGACATACCGGAAACTTCACGCCATACACGAAGCCGCTCGGACAGGTGCCTGATTGGTGTCAATGAATCAACTTCAAGCTCAATATCAATTTTTCGCCGTGATAAGTTATCAACAATAATAACTTCATAACCCGCCTCTGAAAGGTGGAGAGATGTAGGCCAACCACAAAATCCATCACCTCCCAAAATCAATATTTTCCTCACCCTACCCCCTAAAAACTCTTAGGAATTTATACAATTCGAATACACTAATATTTTTATCAGCTTCGAATTAACCTACCTCATTCAAAAGTACCAACTGCCGTGAAACGAGGCCATACAGACAAATTTATTCGATTTTTTGTGACATTGTCGTGACAATCCATATCACTATCCATGTTCCTTGTACGCCACAATGAGAAAAAATGAACCACTCGTTTAAAATATCTCTCAGCAGCTTTGTAGTTGATAGTAAGTTGGGGGCTTCCTCGCCTACAGGCGCAATAATAGAACTATCTCATTGTTTCTATATTGAAATATATGGCGACAAAGATCTTTATCGCGCCATTCAAATGAATAGTGCGCCAATTTTACTTTAAGCCTAAATACATTGAGCACTCGAACGGAAACACTATTGTTTTAGACCGATCACTCTATCCCTCTATTAGAAAGGAAAATACGCCAATAATGTTTTCAATCAAGCTAAACTTTTTTGACAATCATACGGTTCAAATTAGTCGCCCCCCCCAAAGCACCTTTCTGTAAGTAAGACAGCGATCAAATACCCTTCATCTCTGTGTCTACGCTCACAAGTACATGCTGAATTTTGATCTGGTATAGCGAACTGGCCACTCACCGAAGATAAGAAGCGTTTCCATAAACCCTATCAACAAAGGTGAAATTAAATTCCACAAACAGATGAGTTATTAGCCTACAAACCATGTGTCACCTGAAGACAATACGAATCCACAATTGGGGAATTCACTCTTAATCGAAAATAATTATAAGTTTTTCAAAATATCCATTGCCTTCAGTAACGTTAATAACCAGCACTTTTTCCTAAATCTAATGTCACAACCACCGGGAACAGGGAATTTCCGTGAAGCAGGAAACCCTGTCACCGAAAGGTAAACATGCAAATACCTGCCTTTTCTAAGGAACTTCTCTATCACAAACGGCAACTAAAAAAGCCGAAAAACAAAAACATAGCCGCGTACTCTAGCGCGGTAGGTTATGGGCAAAATCGACACAATCGGGATCGCATTTTAGATCTTTAGGTCAGTTAATCTGAGCTTTAAAGTCTGCTATCGCAATACTGTATATCCCGTGGTCTTGACGCCTGCCATAAGTGGCAGAACAGGCACAGTTCTACCTATAAGAAGCTTGCAAGGATGCTGTTAAACCTTTACTGGATGCACTTTGCGAGATAAAAATGTTATTACCAAAATCTCTATCAATTTTTCCTTGTAGCACAACTGATAATCAGTTTTTTGGGGAATCGTGCTTAAAAGAAAAGTGGTGGAGTGTCTCCGCATCGAGTGCATTTTCGTAGAAGAACTCACCTTACGTCTGCTCAATATCAGTACCCGGAGATATAGCTGATGATACTTAAAAAACACCTATTGCCTGTCGCTATGGCAATATCGGCTTTAACATTTAATGCCACTCCAGCGCTTGCCGACTTTGGTTCCAAGCACGATAAAAACCGAGTTCCCAAGCACGCAAGAAAAAACCAAAGACAGCAAAGAACCACTCCCTTCGACTTCAGTGAAGTCTTCGATACCGTACAGATATTGCATGCTGGAGCAATTGAAATTCACCTGGGTGGGCATTTGGAGCAATCTGATCTCGAATCCATGGAAACCCTGGAAGCCTATGTTCATGCTTTTGAGGAAGGCGATGAATTATTCGAGATGAATTACAACGCTCTCGACGGGGTCGGGGTCAATGTGGGCAATGGCAAAAGATTTACCAGCTTCCCAAGGCCCGACCTGAAAGGACCTAATGCATGGGCGAATGTCCTGCCCCATCGTGCGACAGGCCCCAACGGTGATTCCTGCATCAGCTGTCACAACGTACCGGTAGCCGATGGCGGTGGTGGCGTGAACGATAATGTGATTCGTATGGACCCTGAACGCAAGCAAAAAGGCTTTATCGAGCGCCAGTCGCCCCACCTGTTCGGTATGGGGGCTGTACAGTTGGTAGCGGAAGAAATGACTACCGAGCTGCACACTTTGCGGGATGAGGCTATCAGTGAGAGCTGCTCATCCGGCACAGATACGACTGTCGCACTAACCGCAAAAGGCGTTAGCTTTGGTGAGATCTCCGTCTCCTGTGATGAGGTCAACTACGATAACGTCGAAGGCCTCGATGCTGACCTGGTAGTCAGGCCCTTTGAATGGAAAGGCCTAACCGGATTTGTACGCGCATTCGTTCGTGGCGCGGCACACCAGGAGCTGGGCATGCAGGCCACTGAATTGGTCGGTGATGCAGACAGCGACTTTGATTCGATCACTAACGAGCTCAGCGTTGGTGACATTACCGCGTTAACTATCTACAACGCAGCACAGCCCCGTCCGGTGACAAAAATCGAGCTTAACAGCGTGATCGATTCCCTAACCGAGGAAGAGCAGGAGACTTACGGCTTACCACTAAGCGACGGAGAAATCGCCAGTATCGAAAATGGCGAAGAGCTATTTAGCTCTATTGGCTGCGCCTCTTGCCACTCCCCTGAGATGGAAGTTGCATCACCAGTCTTCTATGAACCCTCTCAGCACGCCAACTACCGCGATGAGACTTATCCCGCAGGCGATATAGCCGGCCTACCTAGCAGATCCCTGCAATTTAACTTGCTCACAGAGATCATGGATAACCCCCAGGAGCTTCCATCCGGACAAACGCTGGGACAGTTTGAGGAGTCGGAAAATGGCGGAGCAATAGTCCGCTTGTATGGCGACCTTAAGCGTCACGATATGGGCACAGCCATGGCCGAGGAAATTGATGAGGGCAATGTGGGAGCCTCTGTATTCCTCACCGAAAACCTCTGGGGCGTTGGCTCAACACCACCTTATCTACACGATGGACGCGCTACCACTATGACCGAGGCGATTGTCTATCACGGTGGTGAAGCTGAATCCAGTAAAGAACAGTTTAATGCGCTGAGTGACACTGAAAAGGCAGACCTGGTCAACTTCCTGGATAATCTGGTGCTCTATCTCGCGGAAGAGTAAACACTAGGTCACCGCTATAGACCTGAAGCGGGGCGGCCTCAGGCTCGCCCCGCCTCTCTTTATCCCCTGCTAAGCACTGGGAATATTCCGCTGGTGCCATTCAGCCAGGGATTCCTCTGGATAGCCTTCAAACACTTCATCCCCTTCCCGTATATCTGGCTGCGCCCAACCCGGAGCAGAATCCAGCATCATATGGCTACGAACCGGCGGTACCGGCAACTCAGAGTCAATCGCAGAAGCGAAGGGGTGTACCAGTTCTGGCCAACGCGGGTCCCAAAGCCATAACGCACTGCCACATCTTGAACAAAAATGTCGCCGTGCCGGACTTTTCCCGCCATTTTCCTGACCCGTTATCCCAATTTCAGCCTGATAGATACTTAAATATTCCTCGCCCTCCACTTTCAGGGTTTGGAAATCCGCCCCCAGGTTAATAGCAAAACCACCTCCTCCAGCGGTTTTTCTGCATATTGAGCAGTAACAACGGTTGAAGGGATAAGGTTGCCGGGAGTTCAGACTGAACTTAACCGATTGGCAGTGGCAAGATCCTTTGAGTTTCACAGTATTCCCCCAGACTTTTACCTTTCGTTCCGCAGGTGGCCAGAATGACGGTTTTACAAACTGTGCAGATTCCTGTGCCATATTTGTCGATGGCTGAAAATGCTACACAGATCATAAGTGTATCCAGGCTACACTGATTCACCCATCCCCAATGAGACTCAGGGCGTCACACCAATGAATGAACCTATCAGACATGATAAGTGGCAGGCTCAAGAGTACGTAAACGCCTCTGACATGCAGTGGCGCCACGCTATGGAAGCCATACATCGCTGCGATTATCGCCAAGCTGCCACTATTCTTGATGTGGGTTGTGGCGATGGCAAGGTAACCCGCTATTTAGCTGAGCGTATGACAAATGGCAGGATTATCGGTATTGATCTAACCGAGGATATGATTTGTTATGCCAATAAAAATTACGCAAATATACCCAACCTATCCTTCGAGCAAATGAGTGCAGATGAAATCCAGTTCGACTACAAATTCGACATTATTTTTTCTTTTAGTTGTTTACACTGGGTAGCGGACCAAGCTCAAGTCTGGAATAGTTTTTATAAATATTTAAAAGTTAACGGTAAAGTAGTTTGTGGTTTTCAGGTTGATCATGAAAATTTCTGGGAGACTGTATACGAGGAACAAGAAACAGCTACATGGAAACCCTATTTTGAAAGTTTTCACGATCCTTATAATCACTATACGCTAGAGAAAATGCGAAACTATGCTGAAGAAGCAGGCTTCTACTTACCCCGATTCGATGAAATCTACCATGTGGAAAACTTTCAAACCTGGGAAAAGCTCACCACCTTCTTTCTATCATGGGTTCCCCAATTCCGCCATCTAGGCCACCCAGAAAGAAAGCAGTTTGCCGACCAGGTAATGAACAAATACTATAAGAAAATCCACCCGGAAATGCGAAAGGATGCTGGGGTAAGAATCAAACGATTTATTATTGAGGCAGAGAAATAGATTCTCTTCAAGCTTTCCTCATAGCACCAACACTCTCACCTGCTACCACAGAGGGTTCTGATATATTTTTATAAATAATAGTTGCACCAATTATTAACATAATTAACTCAATCAAGTAGTGAGTGCCACTTAAAGTCAAATACACAATAGATTCTTCAGGGAATAGTGGATAAATTGATACACCTAGATAAGCTACCACCAGACTAACACACAACCAACGCTTTAACCGCCCCGTTATCATCCGAGTCAATATAAAGAAGGCATAGGCAAAAGCAATAGATACCAATGTAAAATAGGGATAGATAATATCTATCAAACTAGGTGCAAGCCCCCCAGAAGATTCATCATAATTTAGTGCTATCAGGAAAGGTTTTAAAAAACTCAATATATTGCTTAGTAATGGCCAGGCAAGCAACCCAAAAATAAATACCCTTAGCGATTCCCTGATCACAAAACACCCTTCTTCTGCAACTCTTAATCCAGAAGCAACGATCATCTTAACAAATAACTTTGCATCGAAATTGGCTACTGGCTAGTACGTAATGAAAACCTAGAGTCTAGGCATCTCATCCAAGTTAACCTGTAAGCATGAAGCAATCAAATTTCTCTTGCAGAAGTTATAACCAGTCAAAGCGCTGAACAATCCTTCTTTACCTAATAAACGCAAAGTAGTCTCTTCTAAGGGCAGTCCCTGCTGCATCAACTTCTGCGCCTCTCCAGATAGATTAAGCAGATACTCATATTTTTTATTCAACTGCTGCCAACCATCCTCTACCACACCTCTATGAGGGCAAAGGATAACGTCAAATGAATGATCCAGGACTCCCTTTATACTTTTCATTAATGTAGGGACATCTTCATCAATACGCAGGAACTTTAAGTAGTTGGCAATAAATAAATCAGCACTAAACAGCCAGCCACGCTCAGGTAACAAATAGCAGGTCATATCCTTTGCATGCCCAGGACTAAATACTGGTAATACTTCTTCTTCACCAATGTAGACCTCCGCTGGGAGAGGTGCTACCTCCGCTTTTCCCGCAGTTCCCCAGAAAAACTTCTGCATCGGGGGAATTCGGAAGCCTTTTTTTAATATACCAATAGTCAGATCCGGGGCCACCGCCTGCACACCGGTAAGTTTCTGGATAGCGCCGGCATTGCCACTATGGTCTTCGTGGTGATGAGTCAGCAATAACTGCTTTAGCGGTGCGCTTTGTATAAACGGCTTAACATACTTCCACTGATTGCTGGGACCCGTATCAATTACGGTTCCATTGAGGCGATAAACAACAAAGGTTGTATTAACACCCATATTGACTCGGCCGACGCGAATAGCATCTAAGCCTTGATAATTAAAGGTTTCACGTACTGGCATAGCTGTGCCCTTGGATAGCTAGGCGTTATTTTTAGGCGAATGCCGTATCTTGGGGAATTGTATTTCCCATGAAAATGAATGACATATCCTTTCCGAACCCTAGACAGTTACGGAGGAGACACATCCTGACTTGCTGCAGAATACTGAAACTAGCTGGTCGAGGGTTATTCCAGTGCCACCACTTCTATTCCGGCATCGGTATAGCGCCAACGCAAATTGAATTCACACAATTGCATGCCATAAATGCGCTGAGGATCGGTCTTTTGGTATGCCGGTCTTGGATCCTGGGATAACACCTGTTCAATTAAACGGGGGAGATCTGTACCCCAGTCATCGCGGTAGGCTTTGGCTTTATTCAGAACTGGCTCGGGGATAGTAACGGGAATTTGCACTGGAGCTGCGTCAGCAAATTCACTTTGCGCATGCGTTAACGCATCCGCATAGGGAACATAGGGTTTAATATCCAATACTGGCGTACCATCGACCAAATCTGCCCCGGCAACTATCAACTCCACTTTAGGAGAGGTGCGCACCTCCAGAAGACGAACTACTGACAGCCCGATATTATTGGGACGAAAGGGCGAGCGAGTGGCGAGTACACCCAGTTTCTTATTGCCGCCCAAACGGGGCGGGCGCACTTTAGCTGACCACTGCCCAGCGGCTTGGTGAAATTGGAACACTACCCAGATATGGCTATTTTGCTCCAGACCGGCAACTGCATCTGGCGTATCCAGGGGAGGTAACAACGCAATACTGGCGCGACTGGCATCCGCCAATAGTGGCTGGCGGGGTACTCCAAACTTTTCTCCAAAGCAGGAATGCACCCGCGCAATAGGCTCTACAACCATTTAAAATCCAAACACTTTATAAGGAAGCCTCTGAATAACTCCGTAATACCTCTGCGGGTCTTGAAGGCCCGCCCTTCGGGGCTTGCAGAGCGATTCACACTCCGCGTTGCGACTTCTTGAAAGGTCTAGACATTCCTGCGAAGCCGCGCCTTGATTGTGAGCCGCTCTGTAAGCCAGAGACATCACTGAGTTATTCCGAGGCTCCTAAACTACTTATCAATACCACCGACACACAGATATTTTATTTCCAGGTAATCCTCAATACCGTATTTTGAGCCCTCGCGCCCCTGCCCGGATTCTTTTACACCGCCAAAGGGTGCCATTTCGTTGGAAATAATACCCTCATTGATACCGACCATACCGTATTCAAGTCCTTCTGCAACACGCCAAATACGACCGATATCCCTGGAGTAAAAATAAGAAGCCAGACCAAATTCCGTATCGTTGGCCATTTTAATGACTTCCTCTTCAGAGGAGAATTTATATAGCGGAGCTACCGGACCGAAGATCTCTTCTTTGAACAAGTGCATTTGATCGGTGGCCCCACCCAATACTACAGGAGAATAAAAGCATTCCCCCATAGTACTGGGACCACCAGCAACCAGGGGTTGCGCGCCTTTTTGCAGCGCATCTTCCACCAGGGATTCCGTTTTCTTCACTGCTTTGGTGGTAATCATAGGGCCCATGTCGACACCGCTATCAAAACCACTGCCCATGGAAAGCTGGTTTACCGCAGCGGAAAATTTCTGTGCAAATTCATCGTAAACACCTTCCTGCACGAAAATGCGATTGGCGCATACACAGGTTTGACCGGCATTGCGATATTTACAAACAATTGCGCCCTTTACAGCTTCGCCAATGTCAGCATCATCAAAAACAATAAATGGGGCATTACCGCCCAATTCCATAGAGGTTTTTTTCATGGTTGCTGCACATTGGGCTTGCAGCAATTTTCCGACAGCAGTAGAACCGGTAAAAGTAAATTTCCGCACTAAGGGATTGGCCGTCATTTCTGCGCCAATCTCCGGTGCCTTATCCCCTGCAACAATATTAAAAACACCTGGGGGAATTCCCGCTTCCTCAGCGAGAACTGCGAGAGCCAGTGCGGATAGAGGTGTTTCGGAGGCGGGCTTGGCAATAAATGGACAGCCTGCGGCAATAGCGGGAGCCATTTTGCGTGCGATCATAGCGCTGGGGAAATTCCATGGCGTTACAGAACAGGTCACACCAATCGACTGCTTGATAACCAAGAGCCGTTTATCACTGGAAGGCGGGCTAATAACATCCCCGTAGACGCGCTTGGCTTCTTCCGAAAACCATTCGACATAATTAGCACCATACACAATTTCGGTACGGGACTCTGTCAGTGGCTTGCCTTGCTCTGCGGTCAAAATAATGGCTAGATCATCGGCGTTAGCAATTATCAGCTCATACCAGCGCCTGAGTATTTTCGCTCTTTCTTTTACCGGAGTATCGCGCCAGGCAGGCCAGGCTTTATCAGCAGCTTCTATAGCACGGCGAGTCTCATCTGCCCCCAAGTTGGCGATACTGGCAACCGCCTTGCCAGTTGCCGGGTCCAACACATCGAAGGTATCGCCAGAATCAGCGTCAATCCACTGGCCATTGATATAGGACTGGTTGCGCAGCAATGCAGGATTCTTCAGCTTCAACATCGTATTCTCCTTGTGGTTTCTTCCCTGGCCCCGTCAAAAACGGGATCACTGGTACGATAGAAATCCCACAATGCCATTCCACTGTGGGTTAAGGCTGTAGAAGCTGGAGTGGTGCGCAAACCGGCAATATCCCTTGCCGGCTTACAGGTAACCTAAGTTACCGCCTCTTATTTTTTCTTCTTTTTAACAAACTTCATCAGGCGGCGTTTTTTGGCTTTCTGGCGGTCACTCAGCTTGTTCTTTTTGTCCGCGTAGGGGTTAGCGCTGGTGCGGAACTCAATTTTTACCGGAGTACCGTGCAAGTCCAGAGCCTTGCGGAAAGTCTTCTCCAGGTAGCGCACATAATGTGCCGGTACCTGCTCAGTCTGGTTACCGTGGATCACAATAACCGGCGGATTTTGTCCACCGGCGTGAGCGTAGCGCAATTTGATACGATGTCCGTGCACCAAAGGTGGTTGGTGCTCACTTACCGCCCACTCCAGAATACGAGTGAGGTGATTAGTGGACAGTTTGTCTGTAGCGCTTTGGTAAGCACCCTCAATGGACTCGTACAGATGCCCAACACCGGTGCCATGCAGTGCAGAAATAAAGTGCACATCAGCAAAGTCCACAAAGCGCAGGCGGCGCTCCAACTCGGCTTTCACATAGTCGCGATGATCCGCTTCCAGCCCATCCCACTTGTTCAGGGCAACTACCAGCGCGCGTCCCGCCTGTACTACGCTGCCCATCAGGTGCATATCCTGGTCTACCAGGCCTTCGCGGGCATCGATCACCAGCACCACCACGTTGGCATCTTCCACCGCCTGCAAGGTTTTGACGATAGAGAACTTCTCCACCGACTCCTTGATATTTTTCCGGCGGCGAATGCCCGCAGTATCGATCAGGGTGTAAGGCTTTTCGTCGCGTTCATAATTGATATAGACGCTATCGCGGGTTGTGCCGGGCTGATCGTAGACAACAACCCGGTCCTCACCCAAGAGGCGGTTAACCAGTGTGGATTTACCCACATTGGGGCGGCCCACAATGGCAATCTTGATTCCGGTCGCTTCCTCGGTTTCCTCTTCAACTTCCTGCTCAGGCAGGTCCTCGATGACCCGCTGCATCAGGGAGCGAACACCGCGCCCGTGGGTAGCAGTCGTCGGGAAAAGCTCACCAATACCCAACTCATAGAAGGGTGCCAGGGCAATATCCGGGTTTACCCCATCAACTTTATTGGCCACCAGGAAAGTGGGCTTGGAGCGGGTGCGCAAGCGCTCGGCAATCATCTCGTCGGCTGGGGTCAGGCCGGCGCGGCTGTCCACCAGAAAGAGTACGAAGTCTGCTTCTTCGATGGCCTGCATGGATTGTTCGGCCATAGCCGCATCGATGCCTTCTTCGCCACCGGAAATACCACCGGTATCGACCAGTAACAGCTTGCGCCCGTCGATCTCTGCCTCACCGTACTTGCGGTCACGGGTAAGGCCTGCATAGTTGGCCACCAAAGCGTCGCGAGACTTGGTCAACCGGTTAAAAAGTGTAGATTTGCCCACATTGGGGCGCCCGACCAGGGCAATTACTGGCAGCATACAAATTCTGGTTTTAGCCGAATAAAAAAATACAAAAGCCCGCGCGAGGCGGGCAATCTCAACGTGCCTGCACAGCAGGCTCCATTTGCGGGCTCCAGGCCCTAAGGCGGACAGCCTGTCCGCCTCTCATCAGTTGGCTGCGATTATCAGGAATCAGCGAGGCGTAGAGCTGATAACTTGCCGTCATCCGACAGCACAAATATCAGGTCGCCATCAACCAGAATGGGGATGCGAATCGCATCACCGTCCACCTGCTCGCGGCCAATAAATTGTCCGGAATTGGGGTCCAGCACATGCAGGTAGCCTTCCAGATCTCCCACAACGACCACGTCCTGGAAGAAAGCCGGTCCGCTCAATTCGCGGCGCAATAGTTCGTTATTACTCCACTCGATCTGGCCGCTGCCCACATTGTAGGCATAGACGCTACCGGAGGCATCACTGAGGTAGACATGGCCACCACCTACTGCCACTTCGTGGTGGGTAGAGGCATCGCGAGCCCAGAGGCCGCGGCCATTATCTTTGGACAGGGCGACAACACGGCCCTGGTAGCTGGCGGCAAACACCAAATCACCGCGCACTACTGGAGCACCGTCGATATCAACTACCCGCTCCAGCTCCGCAGAGCCCTGGGGAATAGCGACTCGCTGTTCCCAGCGCTGAATGCCATCGCGGGCGTCCAGGGCCAGCAGTTTGCCGTTATCCAGGCCGGCAATCACCATACCACCGCTAATAACAGGTGCTGCAGTACCGCGCAGGGTCAGTACTGGCAAATTGGTATTGTGGCTCCACAACTCTTCACCGCTGGTAGCGTCGAGGCCAACCAGCTTGCCATCTACGGTCTGCAGGACAACCACGCCAGCACCGATCGCTGGAGCGGCAACTACTTCGCCGGAGACCTGGTAATTCCATAGCTCAGCGCCGTTTTCGAGATCCAGAGCCACAGCGCGGCCGCGGTAGTCGGAGACTACCGCCATGCCCAGGCCAGTACCCACACCACCGCTCAGATCTACATCCAGATCTGTCTCCCAGAGCTTGCGCCCGGAGCTGCGATCAAAAGCACTGATTTCACCATCGCTGCTGGCAGCTATCAGGCGACCATCGATAAGGCTCGGCTGCAGCATCGCGTAACGCTTTTGGTCAATACCGCCAATATCGGCAGACCACACCTCTTGCAGGGCAACAGTGGAGTTAATATCCACCAGTTCGACGGGGTCGACATCTTCCTTCTCGTCATTAGAGGCACAGGCAGCCAGGGCCACCGCTAGCGCCACCGCTGCAGTGCGACCCGCAGCGCGATTCAGAAATCCCATTACTCGTCTCCCTCAGATACAGGCTCGGTTTGGTTCTGAGCGTCACTGCTCTCGGTTACCGCCAGGCTTTCAGCCTTCAGGCGCAGAAGTTGGGTGTTGCCCGCTTGCTCTGGCAGTAGCTCTGTCAGTGCTTGCTCGTACGCGGCACGCGCACCGGCGATGTCACCCTTTTGCTTCAGGATATCACCACGAGTCTCAGAATAAAGGGCCGCGAATGCCGGGGGTATAGTGCCCTCGAGCAATTTCAGGCCTTCATCGGACTCACCACGGGCCGCCAAAACAGCGGCCAGGCGGCGTTTAGCGAGCAGCTCCAGGCTTGCTTCACTGGTGTTGTCGAGTACCCACTGCAGCTGCTGCTCGGCAGCTTCCAGGTCATTGCTCTCCGCTGAAATAGCCGCGAGACGCAGTGCAGCCTGGCTGGCGTAGATACGCTTGGCAAAATCATCTTTCAGCTGCTCGGCCACATTCTTGGCAGTGGTAAGCTGCTTGTTGTCCGGTTGATTGTTGTTGGCGGAGACCGCTTCAACGAAAGTCTGGTACAGGTCAGAGGCCGCTTCAGCCTTAGTGCGCTGATCTCCCTGCCACCACTGATAACCGAAGTAACCGGCCAGGGCCAGCACGACGCCAGTCACAATTCCCTTGCCATTTTCCGCCCACCAGCGTTTCAGCGTTTCTATTTGTTCTTGTTCGGTAAGATGCTCAGCCATTGGGTAATTTGCCTTTCCTGTAGATTACTAACTTTCCCGGCGGGGGCCTCCGCCTCCCTCAGTGTTTCTTTCAGCCTTGCAGCAGTGCTGCCAGCTCTTTCGGTGCCAGCGTTTGCTGCGGTTGGTCAGCGCGAAGGAACTTCACTGTTATCTGACCACTTGCAGCCTCATCTTCGCCGATAATCAACGCATAATCGGCGCCGCTCTTATCAGCTTTCTTCATCTGGCTTTTAAAACTTCCTCCACCACAGTGCAACTGCAGTCGCAACCAGGGCAGCTCGTCGCGCAATTGCTCGGCGGCTGTCATGGCAGCTGATTGTACATCACCAACGGCAACCAGGTAGGCATCTACCTGTTGCGAAAGGGACTCAGGCAACACTTCTAGGGTTTCCAGCATCAATACAAGGCGCTCAACACCCAGGCCAAAACCCACGCCCGGAGTGGCTTTGCCACCCATCTGTTCTACCAGGCCGTCATAGCGGCCACCGGCACACACAGTGCCCTGGGCACCGAGGCTGTCGGTCACCCACTCAAATACGGTTTTTCCGTAGTAGTCGAGACCGCGCACCAACTTGGGATTGATCTCATACTTAACGCCTGCCCCGTCCAAAAGTGCCTTTAACTGACTAAAGTGGGCGGCGGATTCCTCATCGAGGAAGTCCAGTAGACAGGGCGCATCCGCCAGCAGTTCCTGAGTTTGCGCATTTTTACTGTCGAGAATTCGCAGCGGATTGCGCTCCAGACGGCGCTGGCTGTCCTCATCCAGCTGGTCACGACGCTCACTTAAATAAGTGACCAGCGCATCCCGGTAAGCAGCGCGGCTCTCGGCGTTACCCAGGGAATTGAGCTGCAGGGTCACATGTTCGCTGATACCCAGCTGACGCCACAGTCGCGCAGTCATGATCAGGATTTCTGCATCGATATCCGGCCCTTCAATGCCAAACACCTCGACACCAAACTGGTGGAACTGACGCAGGCGCCCCTTCTGTGGGCGCTCATAGCGGAACATAGGGCCGAAATACCACAGGCGCTGTGGCTGGTTCAGCAAGTTGCTCTGGATCGCTGCACGCACAGTGCCCGCTGTGCCCTCAGGGCGCAGGGTAACGCTGTCACCGCTCTTGTCATCAAAGGTGTACATTTCCTTCTCGACAATATCGGTAGCCTCACCCACCGCACGGCAAAATAACTGGGTCGACTCCAGGTAGGGAGTACGAATTTCGGTGTAGCCATAGCGACTAGTAAGTTCACTCAGTGTGGCTTCCACGTACTGCCATACCGGGGACTGTTCCGGTAGCAGATCGTTCATGCCGCGAATTGCGCGAAGCTGTTTCAACGCTGTTCCTTAATTTTTCACTCAATTAATTGGGGCTTGCGCAGGGAGCTGTTGCCCTCTACGCCTTGGCGATGATATCCGCTTCGCGCTCGGCCTTGGCGGCCGCCTTCTCGCGAATCAAACGCTCTAAATCATCCACCAGATTTTCATTCTTAAACTTGCGGTCTGGCTGCCCATCCACATAGATGGCATGGCTCGGGGTACCACCAGTCAGGCCTACATCGGCTTCTTTCGCTTCGCCGGGGCCGTTGACGATACAGCCAATTACTGCCACATCCAGCGGTGTGGTCACATCTTCCAGGCGCGTCTCCAGCTCATTCATGGTTTTCACCACATCGAAGTTCTGGCGCGAGCAGCTGGGGCAGGCAATAAAGTTAATACCTTTACTGCGCAGACGCAGGCTTTTGAGCAGATCCCAGCCCACTTTGACCTCTTCCACCGGGTCTGCAGCCAGGGAAACCCGCAGGGTGTCACCGATACCGTCGAGCAGAAGGGCACCGAGACCAATCGCCGACTTCACTGTGCCGGCACGCAAGCCGCCAGCTTCGGTAATACCCAAGTGCAGCGGTTGCTCAATCTGCTGGGCCAGCTTGCGATAGGCAGCCGTGGCCATAAAGATATCGGATGCTTTTACACTGACTTTGAAGTCCTGGAAGTCCAGGCTGTCGAGGATCGATACATGGCGCAGCGCCGACTCTACCAGAGCATCCGGCGTGGGCTCGCCATACTTTTTCTGCAGGTCTTTTTCCAGGGAGCCCGCATTGACACCGATACGAATCGGGATATTCAGATCGCGAGCTTTATCCACTACGGCCCGAATACGCTTCTCTCGGCCAATATTGCCGGGGTTAATACGCAGACAATCCACCCCCAGGTCTGCGACCCGCAGGGCGATACGGTAATCGAAGTGAATGTCTGCGACCAACGGGACATTCACCTGTTTTTTAATTTCTCCAAACGCCTCTGCGGCATCCATGCTGGGCACAGAAACCCGCACTATATCGGCTCCAGCCTGTTCCAGGCGCTGGATCTGGCCAACAGTAGCTGCTACATCGCAGGTTTCGGTGTTGGTCATACTTTGCACCGAGATCGGGGCATCCCCTCCGACCGGTACATCACCCACCATGATCTGGCGCGACTTGCGGCGGACAATGGGAGATTCAAATTGCATAGGCTGACCTGGTGGTATTACTGATAAAAATCGAGGGGAGATTATAGAGAGATTGGGCGCAAACCTACAGGGTTCGCGCCCAAACGGGGAAGATCATCTTAATCGCCGACAATCAGACGACGAGTGCGGCGGTCGCCAATAGGCTGGCTGTCGATAGTTTCATCGCGGTAAACCACATGGGTTGCACGGGCATTTCCCAACATCAGCTCAAATGGAGCATCTCCATCTAAAGATTTGGCACTGCCAGCAGCTTGGACCCCGGCCAGTAAAATCACACCTTGTGCGTCTTTCACCTCAACCCAGGCATCTTCATCAAAGCGAAGCCGCAATGCGCCTTTCAGGGCCTGGTCCAACTGGGCTACTTGGGCGGGAACAGGCTCAACCACTTTTTCCACAGAAGCAGCAGGTTTATTCTCCACCGTTTCAGCACTGCCAACCTCAAGCTGAACATGAGCAACTCCATTTGATGCTGGTGCAAATGGCTCTGAGCTCAACTCTTCAACTGCAACTTCCTGCCCCTCTACTTCAGTAACCGGATCAGTTACAACTTCACTGGCAACGGGGGCTTCGGCAACCAGGTCCGCAGTATCCTCACCCATGGGCATACCGGGAATATTGACTGGAGTACCGTACTTCCACCAGAAGACACCACCCGCGAGCAACAGGGGAATCAGGGCCAGGGCACCATGTCCGCGCTTGCGCTCAGGGCGAAATGCCTCGGCTTTAGTGGTTCGCCGGGATTCACTGCGCTGTGCTGGCTGCGGCCAATCCCTATCATAGGCTTCCAAAGCCGGCTCAGCAGGAATATTCAACTCGCGACAAATATTGCGGATATAGCCTCGCGTGTAGACAGCTTCTGGCTGCTTTTCGTAATTATCGCTTTCAATCCACTCAACTGTGTTATCAATAATACACAGGCGCTGCGATAACTCCTCTCGGGACAGCCCGGCCGCTTCCCGAGCCGCCAGCAAAAGATTGCCAGCGGAACCCTTAGAAGTTTGCGTATTGGATACGACCTCACCACCTTCGCAGTGTTCGGGACTACTATCCGTCATTACCACTCAACTCCTGATATTTCAGTGTCTCCGCAGAGTACGGGTACAAATTCTTCAAAGCAAGGGCGTAACTTCGCTCCTTGTCACGATTGCCAAACACCTTCTCGATACGAATCCCAAGCCACAGTGACTGGGGAGTCTGGCGATTCTTTTCACTAAATTGATCCAGGTACGCCTTGGATTTTGCGTAATCACCGGCGTTAAATTTCAGCTCAGCCATTTCGATCAACGCCAGCGGCAAATCGGAGTTCAGCGCTAACGCCCTGGCATAGGCCCCTTCCGCCTTGTCGGTGAGACCCAGACGCGCGGCCGTACGACCGTAGTTAACCAAGGCAAAAGATCGACGATTATAGGTGAGGTCTGTAGAGGCGAGTTCGAACTGCTTGAGGGCCTCTTTATAGCGCTCTTGTTTATAGAGAAAAACGCCGTAATTAGTGTGAGCCATGGAAAACCCGTCGCTATAGCGCAAGGCTTTCTTGAAGTGAGATTCCGCAATATTCAGCTCACCATCCGCTTGATAAAGCAGTGCCAGACCGTGATGTGCCAGTGGGTTCTTTTTGCCCAATTCCAAAGCACGATTAAAATGACGGCGGGACTGCTCCCTGCTGTTGGGGTCCCGCAAATAGCGAAGCCCCAACTGAACATGGGTCTCCAATGCCTTATCCAGGTCAACTTCCTTACGCTCGGGCATCCCAGAGGTTACACACCCCCCCAGCAGAGTACCGAGCAGCACCAGGAGCGACAGGCTCTTAAATTTCGCGGACACTACATCACCTGTATCTTTATTTTTCACTTATCGGCCCAGCGAGATTGCGCGGGTGTCACCAATACACCAATGAGTGCTAACGCCAATCCCTGGACAAAGCAAGCCCGCAAAACACAGCAAAACCCAACATCGACCACCGGCATCCACTGGCAGTGGTAAAAGTACATATCGGTATTTTGTGTGAGAAATCTGATTCCGCCTCAGCTGGCACTTTCCAAATCCCTATACTGCCGGAAAGCCTTGCCAGTTGCAGCCCTAAAACCCAATCAATTCCATTTAGTGATGACTTTGTCGAGTATTGTCAATCCGCCAGTACCGGAGTACCGGCGGAATAAGTAAAAAGGGCTTAGAGGACTTAGAGTTGATTACCTTCCTGGTCTACCGCATCCAGCTGCATGCCATCTGGACCAGTGTCCCGCGGCGGAATCAATGACTGGACTGCATTAGAGTCAGTATTTGCCGCATCTGGATCAGTTAGGGTTTCGAGGAACGCTACCAGTAAATCAACTTCCTCGTCGTCCAAATTCACAGCTCCGTCGCCATTTTCAGCCAACAGTGCTTCAGTCAGTGCCTGGCCATTGGGCGCAACTTTCGCGGCACACTCATCCACCTCTGCAAACTGATCCAAATCGCACATCTCACTGTTGGTGAAATACTGGGAAACAGAGTCGGCTCGACCAGTGTAGTGTTCGACATTTCTTTTCAATGTACCGAACTGACCTGCGTGTCCCCAGGGGCCAGTGAGCGCCACATTAAGCAGCGTTGGCGTGCGGAAGCTGCCGCTTCCATTACCACCCAAGTCAGCACCACTGCCACTCTCATCTTTACCAACACCAATCTGTGGATAACTGACAGCTCTCAACCCTTGATTAGAGAAAAAAGCTCCTGAGTGGCAATTTGTACACCCTGAATTTCGTGTCATAAATGTAATTGCCCCTCGCTTTTCATCGTTATTGAGGGCCGCAAGGTCTCCATCAACATAATCAAAGAAGGGGTTATCGATAAAAATTTGCACCGCTTCGTAAGAGGCAATTGCCTCTGCAATTCTGCTGAAGTTAATTGCCGAATCGCCAAATGCTGCGGTAAACATTGCACCCCACGAGTCCTGGGTTAATTTTTCAGCGAGAATATCCTCACGATAATCAGTAAAACCATCATCGCTGGTATCGTCGTAACCGAACTGGGTGATATCCCCCATCTCAGCAGCTTCTGTGACCGGGAAGTGGGCTTGGGCCATCATCAGTGCGAGGGTACCAGTACCCACGGCCGCCTCTGTGTTGCGAGTAACATCCCGGGAGTCTGTCCTGAGCCCTCCATTACCATTGATCGCCACTCGGTTATCCCAAAACAAACCGTTATCCCAAAGGGCTACATTGCAGATAGGCTGGGCATTTCGAGGTACCAGCGGAACTTCATTCTGGCCGTCGGAGCGACCGGGACCGACTAATTCAGCATCAACGGGATCAACGCCAACTGGCATGGATAAGTCATCGCCACCACAACCTATTGCCGGGTGGTGGCAGGAAGAGCAAGATGCATCGCCATCAGCGCTCAGGTTTTTATTGTGAAACAAGCGCATACCCAGCTCTACCATGGCAGGGTCCTGTTCACTTCTGACCCGGGCAGCAAAGGCGCGCATATCTTCCAACTGCTCGGCCATGCCAACGTCATCCAGCACTGCCTGTAAGCAGCTATCGAGACTGCCATCAGCAATATTGACCGCTGAACGCGCATTTTGACATTCATCAAAATCGGAAATTCGGCTATCAGAACCATCTGCATCAGAACCATTACTGAGGCCGTCATTAGTATTATTTACCAATGTTCTGGCAGTGACGCTGGCGGTCTCATCTTCGCTGTCGACATCGCCGGTGGTTACTGAGTAGGTATATTCAGTGTCTGATGAGAGACCCTCATCGACATAGTATCCGCTAGTCGTCTCAGCAATTCGTTCGCTGCCACGATAGATAACATAGGTCGCACCGGTGCTTTCCCAGGAAAGACCGATACTGGTACCGGAAAATGCGTTGCCGATCAGTTCTGCAGGAATAATTCCCTGACCTGAGCCTGTATCGCCATCGCCATCGCCATCGCCATCGCCATCGCCATCGCCATCGCCATCGCCATCGCCATCGCCATCGCCATCGCCATCGCCATTATCATCATCACCTGAACCAGAATCGCCATCACTGCCAGTATCAGAAGTTTCAGTAGGCGTGTCATTGCCACTACTTGAGGAACCACCTCCTCCGCAGCCCACCATCACAAGAAATAGAGGTAGGACCAGCAGCTTTACCAGAGCCGTTAGCGATAGTGTGATTTGATTTTTATCAACATTCATAGTTCTTGACCTGCCCGTCAATGACCTTTTCTTATTCCGAGTTCTGGACACTAAATACAGGGCGAAGTGCCAATGCTGACACCAAAGGGTAATTGAATGCTTGCCATTAAATTACAGGGAAAACCTTTAAATTAGTATTTACCAGATGGAATCAGGAATAATTTCGGCCCACTGTGTCCAGCAGCGAAAAATCTCACTGTAATTACAAATTGGATGTTTTCATTTTGAACTACTGTAACGATTCAGAGTAAGAAACTCTGCTAAGGGCGTCGCAACAGTACATTGCCAATGTCCTCAAAATGATAAATTGAATGGAAGATTAATCACACTTGGAACGCTATAGGCAAGAGCGGGTTTTAAGCTTTTAACCCAGGCAATACTCTTGTACTTATTAGAACAGCAGTTGCCGGCATTTGCTGGCAACTGCTGAGAAGGGCTATTTCAGTTTAAATTACCCAATCGGCGATGTCGGAGAAAAACAGTTACAGGCTTCTGCCATCCTTGTCGATTGCATCCAACTGCTTCCCATCAGGCCCACCATCTCTGGGAGGAATCAAGAATTGAATCGCATTCGAACTGGTATCGGCAGCATTGGGGTCTGTGAGCGTCCCGAGAAATGTCACTACAAGATCAATTTCATCGGCAGAAAGGCGGTTAACTCCTCCACCTTCATTTCCATCAATAATGTTCTGGGAATGGGTTAAACCATTTGGAGCCACTTTATTGGCACAACCCTCAACATCCTGAAATTGCACAAGATCACACATTTCACTATTTTCAAAATACCGGGTAATTGAGGCTCCCTGGTCACTGTAGTGCTCAACATTCCTCTTCAGCGTACCGAATTGCCCATTGTGCCCCCAAGGCCCGGTAAGTGCCACGTTGAGCAACGTCGGTGCACGAAAGGCACCAAACCCAAGTGATCCCTCGCCGCCCCAATCAGCCCCATTCCCACTCTCATCGGTGCCTACCCCTATTTGCGGATAGTTCGCAGCCATCAATGCCTCAGATGTGAAAAAGGCTCCCTTGTGGCAAAAAGTGCACCCCGCCTCCTTAGACATAAATGTAATGGCACCACGTTTTTCCTCATCGCTGAGCGCCTCCAGGTTGCCCCCAGCATATTCAAAAAACGGATTATCGATAAATATTTGCACTGCCTCATATGCAGCTATTGCTTGAGCGATCCGACTGAAATTAATCTCAGAATCACCAAACGCTGAAGTGAATAACGGTGCCCAGGCTTCAACATTCAGGTTTGTGGCTAAAATATCCTCACGATAGGAAGTAAAATTCTCATCAACAGAATCATCGTACCCAAAATCGGTTATGTCACCCATCTCGGGAGGTGCGGTAACAGGGAAGTGGGCTTGAGCCATTAACAGTGCCAGGGAACCAGAGTCCACCGCTGCTCTAGTATTTCGTGTGACGTCCGTTGATTCTGTTCGCAGGGTCCCATTTGTCCCCATAGAAACACGGTTATCCCAGAACAGGCCGCGACTCCAAAGCGAGGTATTGCAAATTGCCTGCGAGTTTCTAGGCACTAATGGTACTTCGTTAATACCATCCGACCTGCCTGGTCCTAACAAAGCAGCATTCACAGCATTTACCCCAACAGGCATCGATAGATCATCTCCACCGCAACCAATCGCAGGGTGATGACAGGAAGAGCAGGAGGTATCTTGGTTAGCACTTAAGGATTTGCTGTGGAACAGGCGCATGCCCAGTTCTACCATGGCCGGATCCTGTTCGCTGCGAACCCGCGCACCAAAAGCACGAATATCTTCAACAAGGGTCACCATCCGGTTAAGCTCAAGCATTGCCCCTAGACAGGGGTCAAGATCCTCCTCAAGCAGGTCCAATGCACTAGAAGCATTGCTACACTCGGCAAAACTAGATATTTGTTCATTCAAAACATCATCTTCTGTACCGTTATTCAAGCCAGCATTGGTGTCATTAACTAATGTCTTGACCGTAACCTGCGAAGTTTCCGATTCGTTTGCAGCATCAACCGTACTGACAGAGTAAACATATTCGGTGTTAACTGAGAGACCCTGTTCGACATAATAGTTATTGCTGGTTTCCGCGACCTTTTCACCGTTTCGATAGATAAAGTAAGTCTCACCATCTCTTTCCCAGTTAAGACCGATACTGGTTCCCGAGTGGGCATAGCCAATTAGCTCAGCGGGTTCACCGGCTTCTTCAGGCTCAGGATCAGGATCGGTGCCCGTCCCTGACCCAGAACCGGAACCATCATCACCCTGAACGGTATCTCCAGGCGAATTATCCTCACTACCAGATGACCCGGAGCCGCAACCAACTAACAGCGAAAACAGCGTGAGGAAAAAGAGTCTAAGTAGGACTCTGGGAAAGACTTTTTGATCGAACTTCTGAGCACTCATAAGAATCCTAGTGGTCCCTTCCATATATTTTCAATAGTTCATAGGTGATAACGCGACACCAATAGATTTGGTTGACCAATTAAGGAAGAAATGTGAACAAAAGTCCGGAGTGAATCCCGAAGGGAACGACCAACTCACCAGAATTTCAGGGGATAGCGTTTTTTCCAGCAACAACTGACTAAAAACTTCGCAATCCAGACGATGACTTATACCTATCCCTGATCGCAGGAATTCACTCTCGGATCAACTTCGGCCTGGCTCTGGAAGCAAAGTAAGAATGAAACTGTGGTGAATTTTAAGGCAGAAGGCGGTTGCCTGAATGATGAATGCGAATAAAAGTCGCTAATGAAGAGTTGGCATCTCACCAGTAAGTCAATATTAGTGAGATGCTCAAATAAAATGCAGGAATATTATAATTCGTTGCCGTCCTGATCCCAGGCATCCAGCTGCATTCCATCGGGTCCGCCGTCACGGGGAGGAATCAGGGATTGGGTTGCATTTGAATTTACATTCTCTGCATCCGGGTCAGTGAGCGCCTCAAGAAATGCCGCTAACAGCTTCACTTCATCGCCGTCTATCGGAAGTGCTGCATCACCATCTATCTCCAGAATTGCCTCGGTCAACTCCAGACCATTGGGCGCAACTTTCGCTGCGCAGTCTTCTAGCTCGGCAAACTGATCCAGGTCGCACATTTCACTATCTTCGAAATACCGGGACACCGAATCCGCTTGCCCGGCATAGTGCTCAATATTTCTTTCTAAGGAGCCAAACTGCCCGGCGTGCCCCCAGGGACCAGTAATGCCTGCATTGAGCAGTGTTGGAACACGAAAGCCACCCAGTACTGCCCCTCCCCAATCAGCGCCATCATCCTCTTTTCCGACACCAATTTGAGGATAGTTAACGACCCTCAAACCCTGGTTAGTAAAGAAGGCGCCCGTATGGCAAGCAGTACAACCAGAGCCTGGCGTAAAATAAGTAATTGCTCCCCGCTTCGCATCGTCATCCAGCGCTGTCAGGTCACCGTCGATATAGTCAAAGAAGGGGTTATCAATAAAAATATATACCGCTTCATAGGCGGCAATCGCCTGTGCGACCCTACTGTAGTCAATACTGTTGTCTCCATAAGCGGCAGCAAATAAGGGGCCCCAGGACTCCTCATTGAGCTTTGGTATAAGATATTCCTCACGGTAATCAGTAAGGTCATCGTCGCTACTTTCGTCGTAGCCAAATTCAGAAATATCCCCCATCTCAGCAGCATCAGTCACCGGAAAATGGGCTTGGGCCATCATAAGTGCCAAAGTACCGGTACCTACCGCCGCTTCAGTATTATTGGTTACATCCCTGGAGTCTGTTTTAAGGCCACCGTCGCTCGTGAAAAGAACGCGGTTGTCCCAGAATAATCCATTATCCCAGAGCGCCACATTACAAATAGGCTGGGCATTGCGTGCAACCAACGGCACTTCGTTTTCACCATCGGAACGCCCTGGGCCAAGCAAATCGGGATCAAGGGCATTAACCCCAACAGACATGGAAAGATCATCACCAGCGCAGCCTATTGTCGGGTGGTGGCAAGAAGAGCAGGCGGTATCACCGTTAGCACTAAGACTTTTACTGTGGAATAACCGCATACCCAACTCAACCATCTCCGGGTCTTGCTCACTTCTAACTCGAGCAGCGAAAGCGCGCATATCCTCCAATTGCTCTGCCATTCCCACTTCATCCAGCACAGCCTGCAAGCAACTGTCGAGACTACTATCGTCAACATCTACGGCTGAGCGCTCATTTTGACATTCATCAAAATCAACAATGCGCTTTTCAATGGCCTCTGCTTCAGTACCATTGCTCAGGCCATCATTCGTGTTATTAACCAGTGTTTTTGCAGTAACACTATTAGTATCACTATCAATACTCCCCACACCGACCCAATAACTATATTCAGTATTAACTGAGAGGACTTCATCCACGTAATGGTTATCTGTAGTTTCTGCGATCAATTCGCCATCGCGATAGATGCTGTAGGTCTCTTCAGAGTCCTCCCAGGAGAGCCCTATGCTGGTGCCGGAGAAGGGGTTTGCAATCAGTTCAGCAACCAAGATCCCCTGCTCTGAATCGGAATCATCATCTGACCCAGTATCACCATCCGAATCGTCACCATCCGAATCGTCACCATCGTCTGAGCCAGAGCTGTCCCCAGAGCCGCTATCATTTTCAGTAGTCTCTGTCGATGAATCATCCTCACCGCTAGAGGAACCACCGCCCCCACAGCCCACCATAAATAGAAATAAAGAAATGAACAGCAGCTTATTCAGCGCTACAAGCAATTGGGTTAATTGGTTTTTTTCCGCGTTCATAATATTCGAACAGTCCCGTCGATAACTTTTCTGTTCCTAAGCCAGGCAACTCAGAGAACTCCATGCACTTCAACTCTCAACACAGCTGTGCAAGCACTTCTACACATTGTTTTTCCTGAACCTAAGCACGCTGCAACAGCTCCAGACCAAATGAAAATGACTGGATAGCACGCTATAGCGCCATAATGTTTTGATGGATGTTGGAGATACGGGTGTAGCTACTGCAAAGATCCAGTGCCAGACGGTCTAGTGAAGACCTCTCTCCACTGGCCAGCTATTTCATTCAAAGTCAAAATGTTGCAGGCAAAATGCAAATTAAAAAAATATAATCGTTTTGACCTAATCTCATGCATATATCCAACGCTCCCTTCCCGGGTAAATTTTCCTCGAGCGTTAAACGTTAGATAAAGCAATTTCGTTGACACGAAAAATAGAATAGAAAGGAACTTTTAGGCTAAACAGAGTTTTTTTGAGAAGGGGAAAATCGAAGCCAATAGGCTGCCAACAATTTGGCAACCTATAAAAAATTACCAGCGACTAGTTAACAATACGAACGGGGCGCTCTGCATTGCGGTAGCGCTCGGAGCGGCGGGTGCGGTCGTTAACACTGCCTGCCAACTGACCACAGGCCGCATCAATATCATCGCCGCGTGTAGTGCGCACAGTCACGGTATAACCTTTGTCGAGCAAAATCTGCTGGAAGCGACGCAGTGCGTTATTACTCACTCGCTGATAGTCGGACAACTCAAACGGATTAAAGGGAATCAGGTTAATTTTCACCGGAATCTCTTTAAGCAGCTCCGCCAATTGCTCAGCGTGCTCCGGGCGGTCGTTAACCTCGCGCATCAGCGTGTATTCAATGGTCATTTTACGGTGCGTATCCGGCATGCGGTCGATGTAGCGCTTGGCGGAATCCAGTAGCACCGCAATAGGGTATTTTTTATTGATCGGCACCAACTCGTTACGTAATTCATCGTTGGGCGCATGCAGGGAAATTGCCAGGCTCACATCGGTCACATCGGCGAGGCGGTCCAGTGCGGGCACTACACCGGAGGTCGACAGGGTGACGCGGCGCTTGGAAATACCGTAGGCGTTATCTTCCATCATCAGGTTCATGGAATCGACCACATTGTCGAAATTGAGCAATGGCTCACCCATGCCCATCATCACCACGTTGGTAACCTTGCGCGGTCCTTTCGGGTCCAATTGACCGAAAGATTTACAGGCAATCCAAACCTGCCCGATAATTTCTGCCGCCGTTAAATCGCGGTTAAAGCCCTGCTTGCCAGTTGCACAAAAGCTGCAATCCAGGGAACAGCCCACCTGGGAGGAGACACAAAGGGTGCCGCGATCGCCATCGGGGATATAGACAGTCTCGATAGCATTGCCACCAGAGACTTTAATTAACCATTTCCGTGTGCCATCGGCGGAATCCCACTGATTCAATACTTCCGGGGCACGGACTTCGGCCACTTCCGCCAGCTTTTGACGCAGGGCCTTACTGACATTGGTCATCTCAGCAAAATCATCAACCCCATTCTGGTGAATCCACTTTAAAACCTGAACAGCGCGGAAGCGCTTCTCGCCCAATGATTCAAAAAAGGCGGCCAGCTTTTCTACCGAAAGGCCGAGCAGGTTGGTTTTCTCTGTGGTCATTCATTTCACCTCGGGGAAGAATTGCACCGGTCCGGACAGACCGGTGCGATTTGTGGCGCGGATTAAGCGCGCGCGCAGATTTCGTCGTCGGCGAAGAAGTAGCTTACTTCGCGAGCAGCGGACTCTGCGGAGTCGGAACCGTGTACAGCGTTGGCGTCGATGCTGTCAGCGAAGTCAGCGCGGATGGTGCCAGCAGCAGCTTCTTTAGGGTTGGTAGCACCCATCAGATCGCGGTTTGCCAGGATAGCGTTCTCGCCTTCCAGAACCTGTACAACAACTGGACCGGAAGTCATGAAGTCAACCAGGTCTTTGAAGAAAGGACGTTCTTTGTGCTCAGCGTAGAAGCCTTCAGCTTTTTCGCGGGACAGTTGAACCATCTTCATGGCAACAATGCTCAGGCCAGCTTTCTCAAAACGGCTCTCGATTTCACCGATTACATTCTTGGCTACTGCGTCCGGCTTAATGATGGAAAGGGTACGCTCCAGGGCCATGGTTATCTCCAAATTGATTTTTTGTAACTTAACTTACATATAGAAAGAGCAACCTACTCAGTTGCTCTTCCCTAGTATTCCTTTCATACCCACCGGGGGTACTCAATTTTTGATCACCGCATTTCGCGGCCGGCGGATTATACGGGGTATTGATCGACTTTTGTACTCTCTTGCCAATACTGCCCCGAAGGCCGGTTACTCCCGCTCTTCGATCCAGGCAGCCTGGATCGCCTCGAGGATTTTCTCTCCGCAGCGATCGGGATCATCATCAAATCCGGGCAGCGCCATCACCCAGTTGCGCAGGTCGACAAAGTTGACCGTCAGTGGGTCCACATCCTCGTGAGCTTCGCTCAACTCTATGGCAATATCGTGAATATCAGTCCACTTCATGATTCGGCTTCCTCTGCGTGCAGGTCAGTGCTTTTCCGACACCTGGTTGATGGTGTACTTGGGGATCTCGACCACCAGGTCTTCATCCTCGACAATCGCCTGACAGGACAGGCGAGACTCCGGCTCCAGGCCCCAGGCTTTATCCAGCAGGTCCTCTTCAAGCTCGTCCGGCTCTTCCAGGGAATCGAAGCCCTCGCGCACAATGACGTGACAGGTGGTACAAGCACAGGCTTTTTCACAGGCGTGCTCAATTTCGATATCGTTGGCCAGGGCCGCGTCGATCACGCTGACACCGCTCTCCGCTTCCACCACTTTGCCCTCGGGGCACATTTCCGGATGGGGTAAAAATACTATCTTCGGCATGGGGTACTGAACCTCTGTGGTCTCAATCCGACGGGGAGAAAGTAACGACTCCCCGGCCGCCGGCAGCGCAGAGTCTGCGCCTGATCATGGTTATTTATCAAATTCATCCAAGCTGTGGCCCTGCATAGCCCGCTTAATGGAGGCATCCATACGCTTGGCAGCAAAGGGCTCAGACAGCTTATTCAAGGCTTCAATACGTCGACGAATTTCCTCTGCATCCCCGCCGTTATGGGCCAGACGTAAAGCTTCCATCTCGTGCTCAAGCTCGTTTAACTCACCTTCGTCCAGCAGCTGGGCGCCGTTCTCACGCAGGGCCACCAACATGCTTTCCAGGGTTCTCTCTGCTTCCACTTGGGCCTCGCGCAGGGCCCGCAGGGCGATGTCCTCAGCGGCGTGGGTGTAGGATTCCTGCAGCATTCGCGCAATATCCTTGTCTTCCAGGCCGTAGGACGGTTTAACCGTAATATCGGCACTGACACCACTGCTTTTTTCCATGGCTGTCACCGACAAAAGACCGTCAGCATCCACCTGGAAAGTCACACGGATATGGGCGGCACCGGCCACCATCGGCGGTATGCCGCGCAATTCAAAGCGCGCCAGTGAGCGGCAGTCACTTACCAGTTCCCGCTCGCCCTGCACGACATGGATTGCCATGGCAGTCTGGCCATCTTTAAAAGTGGTGAACTCCTGGGCTTTGGAGACGGGGATGGTCGTATTGCGATCAATCAGTTTTTCCGCGAGGCCACCCATGGTTTCAATCCCGAGGGACAGGGGAATAACATCCAACAGCAGCAGTTCTTCGCTGGACTTATTGCCCACCAGTACATCAGCCTGAATTGCGGCGCCGATTGCTACTACTTGGTCGGGGTCAATTTCCGCATGAGGGGGACGGCCAAAATAATCCTCAACCCGCTCGCGCACGCGCAGAGTACGGGTGGAGCCCCCCACCAGAACCACTTCCTGCACCTCATCGGCACTGATACCGGCATCGCGCAGGGCGCGCTTACAGGCGCGTAGGGTTTTGTCGATCAGGGGGTCCAGCAGTGAAGCCATGGTGTCGCGATCGAGCACGCCTGACCAATCGCCGTATTGCACTTCCACCTGCTCGACACTGGACAGGGATTCTTTTGCAGCACAGGCGCTGTCTAACAGGACTCGCTGGGTCGCGGCGTCGAGATCGCTACCCAATCCCACTTGCTCGGCAATCCAACTGGCAATGGTGCGATCGAAATCGTCGCCACCGAGAGCGGTATCGCCGCCGGTAGACATGACTTCAAACACACCCCGGGACAGGCGCAGAATAGAGATATCGAAGGTGCCGCCACCGAGATCATAGACCGCGATCACACCCTCTTCGCCTTTATCCAGGCCGTAGGCAACAGCCGCTGCTGTGGGCTCATTGAGCAGGCGCAGGACTTTCAGGCCCGCCAGTTGGGCAGCGTCTTTGGTCGCTTGGCGCTGGGCATCATCGAAGTAGGCCGGCACGGTGATCACCGCACCATCCAGCTCACCGCCCGCCTTGCCGTAGAGCGCTTCGCGGCCGCGCGCGGCCAGTTTTTTCAGGATTTCTGCCGATACCTGCACCGGGTTTACCGGTCCGGCTGCAGTTTCAATCGAAGGCATACCGCCACTGCTCTCGGCCAGGCGATAGGGCAGCTGCTCACCAAAACTTTTGATATCCGCAACACCTCGCCCCATCAGGCGCTTGATAGAAATCATGGTGTTGTAGGGATCTTCTGCAGCGCACGCGCGGGCTTCAGCACCCACGGTAATCGCCTCGGCTCCGTAGTGCACCGCTGATGGCAGGATCACTTCACCCTGCTCATCGGCAATGGCCTCTGCCGATCCACTGCGCACGGTCGCTACCAGTGAGTTAGTGGTCCCCAAATCGATACCCACTGCGTGCTTGCGCTGGTGGGGAGCTGGGCTCTGGCCCGGTTCAGAAATCTGCAGTAATGCCATTAGTTATCTCTTCTTTAAGCGGGGCGCGGTACCATCTGGCCCTCTCAGTCAGTGCTCTCGCAACTAGTCGTTGAAAAGGTCTTCTTCCAGCTCGTCAATTTGTTTCTCAAGCTTGGCCAGGAACTGAAGCTTGCGCAGCGAGTCCTCTGCTGCGCCCAGATCGCCCCCGTCATAAGTTTCGGCAAAGCGCTGCTCCTCATTGGAGATCAGCCCCCGCGCCTCAGCACTGAGCTCATCCAGCGCAGCTGCAGGATCGGGCTGCTCGCGCACTTCTTCCAGGCGCTCGCGCAACATCATCTGCTGCATCAGAAATTCAGTATCTTTGGTGGTCTGTTCAGGTGGCACATCTACCCCGGCCAACTTGAGTAGGTAGGCGGCGCGCTGTACCGGGTCGCGCAAAACGGTGTGCGCCTCATTGATCTGAGCCGCCATTTTGATGGCCAACAATTGTTCGCCCTCGGAATGGGAAGCGTATTTGTCCGGGTGGAATTCCCGCTGTAACTCCCGGTAGCGGGTCGCCAGAGCACTGCGATCGACCGCGAACGCAGGTTGCAGACCAAAAACTTCGAAATGGTTCAGGTTGGTTGCCATCTGAATATACCTACTGGGGCACAGCCTGGGACGCGGCTGAAGTTGCCGCTTACTGCTGCACGGCCCCCAACTGTCCGAGGGGCCAATAAAAAGGCCGGTATGCGCAGCGCACCCGGCCTTGTGGGGCGAGAGCGAATCAGACGTGGAAACTCTCGCCGCAGCCACACTCATTTTTTACATTGGGATTCGAGAAGGTGAAGCCTTCGTTCAGGCCTTCCTTGACGAAATCCAGCTGGGTGCCGTCGAGGTAAACCAGACTCTTGGGGTCCACCACCAACTTAACGCCGTTTTGCTCAAATACCGTATCTTCGGCTTCGAACGAATCGACAAATTCCAGCACATAGGCGAGACCGGAACAGCCGGCCGTTTTGACACCGACACGAATGCCGATTCCCTTGCCTCGCTTGGCCAATTGACTTTGAATGTGGGCCTCAGCGGCCTCGGTCATACTAATAGCCAAAACAACACCTTCGCTATGTTTGGACGCTACATTTGGACGAAAAGTTAACCCGCCGCAGATTCCTTGGCTTCTACAGCATCATCGGACTCACCGCGCTTTTCACGGATATCGCGAACCGCAGCTTTAATCGCGTCTTCGGCGAGAACCGAGCAGTGGATTTTTACCGGCGGCAGTGCCAGCTCCTCTGCAATGGCAGTGTTCTTGATCTGCTCAGCTTCGTCGATCGTCTTGCCTTTCACCCACTCGGTCAGGAGGGAGCTGGAGGCAATGGCGGAACCACAGCCGTAGGTCTTGAACTTGGCATCTTCGATAACGCCCTCGTCGCTTACCTGAATCTGTAGGCGCATCACGTCACCACAGGCGGGCGCGCCGACCATTCCGGTACCTACATTGTCCGCCTTGTCGTCCATACGTCCAACATTGCGGGGGTGCTCGTAGTGGTCAATTACTTTATCGCTATAGGCCATGACTTTTCTCCTAACTCTTGCGCGCGCTTAGTGAGCGGCCCATTCAATCTTGTTCAGGTCTACGCCGTCTTTGTACATATCCCAAAGCGGTGACAATTCACGTAGTTTCTCCACTGCCTTGCGCACTTCTGCGGCAGCGGTGTCGACATCACTCTCGCTGGTAAAGCGACCGAAGCTGAAGCGCAGTGAGCTGTGCGCCAGTTCGTCGTTAACACCCAGGGCTCGCAGTACGTAGCTGGGCTCCAGGCTCGCAGAGGTACAGGCGGAACCGGAAGAGATCGCCAGGTCGCGCAGCGACATGATCAGGCTCTCACCTTCTACAAATGCAAAGCTCACGTTCAGGTTGCCCGGAATTCGCTGCTCGGCGGAACCATTGATATGGACCTCTTCCATATCCTTGATCTGATCCCAGAAGCGGTCGCGCAGAGAGCGCAGACGCTCGGCTTCCTGAGCCATTTCTTCTTTAGCAATACCAAAGGCTTCGCCCATACCGACAATCTGGTGAGTCGGCAGGGTACCGGAGCGCATACCGCGCTCGTGGCCGCCACCGTGCATCTGGGCTTCCAGACGGACGCGGGGCTTGCGGCGTACGTAAAGGGCACCGATACCTTTGGGGCCATAAATTTTGTGGCCGGAGAAGGACATCAGGTCAACTTTCATTTCCTGAAGGTCGATCGGCAACTTGCCGGCGCTCTGGGCCGCGTCCACATGGAAAATAACTTTGCGCGAGCGACACAGTTCGCCGATCGCAGCGATATCGTTGATCACCCCGATCTCGTTGTTAACGTGCATCAGGCTCACCACAGTGGTGTCCTCGCGCATGGCTTCCTCAACCTGCTCCGGATAGACGATGCCGTCTTCGCGGGGATTCAGGTAAGTCACTTCAAAACCTTCCCGCTCCAGCTGGCGGCAGGTATCCAAAACCGCTTTGTGCTCAATTTTGGAGGTAATGATGTGCTTGCCGCGACTCTGGTAAAAGTGGGCCGCACCCTTGATACCCAGGTTGTCGGACTCGGTGGCACCGCTGGTCCAGACAATTTCGCGCGGATCGGCATTGATCAGCTCCGCCACCTGGCGTCGGGCATTCTCCACAGCTTCTTCCGCTTTCCAACCAAACAGGTGGGAGCGGGAGGCCGGATTGCCGAAATTGCCTTCCATCGTCAGCTGCTCTGCCATTTTCTTGGCGACGCGTGGGTCAACCGGACAGGTAGCCGAATAGTCCAGATAGATGGGAAGCTTCATAGTCATACCGTTTCCGCTTAGTAAATCTCTAATATCTGTCTGCTGGCCCGATTGGGCCCCAATCACAGGCCGCCGAGTACAGCGACCCTCTCTTCCGGCGCCTCGCGCATATCTTGCCGACGCGCAACTTCCTGCACCTCAGCTCGGGAAACCAGGTTGGCCAAGCTGATACTGCTGAGGAAGCTATGAATCTGATCACTCAAGTCTGACCAGAGGTAGTGGGTCAGGCACTGTTCGCCATTGGCGCAATCCGCATTGCCGCCGCAGCTGGTGGCATCTACAGACTCATTGACCGCATCAATGATCTGCGCCACAAAAATCTCTTCACCATCCCGCGCCAGGCGATAGCCACCGCCGGGCCCACGCACACTGGACACCAGCCCAGAATGCCGCAACCGGGAGAACAACTGCTCCAGGTAGGACAGTGATATACCCTGGCGCTTGGATATGTCTGCCAGACTGATCGGTCCGCGATCAGCGTGCAACGCCAGGTCCAGCATGGCAGTCACCGCGTAGCGGCCTTTGGTTGTCAAACGCATATCAGCTCCCAACTGATGTACAGCCCTTTTCCGATCGGGGCGCGAGTATGGAATAACCCACTACTGTAGTCAAGTATATAACCCAGCGGGACACTCGGGTACTCAACTAGTCGGGTCGCCCCTTACCACCAGAGCGATGGATGTAATTCTGGATAGAGGTCAACATTCCGCGCAGGATACCCAGCTCCATATCATCGGGGCGAACCCGACTATACAGTCGGCGCAAGCGGGTCATTGTTTGGCGGGGGTTATCCGGGTCAATAAAGCCCAGCTCGCCCAGCGCCTGCTGCAGGTGATCGAAGTACAACTCCATATCGCTGGCCTTGGCCGGTGGGCGATCCCAATCGGTGTAATTCACAGGCTCACCCTTTTCCGCTTCCAGGGCCGCCATACGCACTTCGTAGGCAAGTACCTGTACAGCAGTCGCCAGGTTCAGGGAGCTGTATTCCGGGTTAGCAGGAATATGCACATGGTAGTTACAGGCCTGTAACTCTTCGTTGGTAAGCCCTCGATCCTCGCGGCCAAACACCAAAGCAACCGGATGAGACGCGGCCTCGGCGACGGTACGCTCTCCACACTGGCGCGGGGTCAGCAGGGGCCAAGGGATTCGGCGCTCGCGAGCGCTGGTGGCCACAACAAGACCACAATCAGCCACGGCTTCTTCCAGGGTATCCACCACAACGGCGCTATCGAGCAGCTCAGCTGCCCCGGCTGCACGCCAAACAGCATTGGCTGCAGGAAATTCCCGAGGCGCTACCAGGTACAGCTGACTCAGGCCCATATTCTTGAGCGCGCGCGCCGCACCACCAATATTTCCGGGGTGTGCGCTGTTAACCAGAACCACGCGCACATTGTCGAGCGCGGCAAGTGGAGTCGTGTCTAAAGGTGACTTGGCCATACTGAAAGTAATAAATCGGTGTCATGGGGGCGCGCGAGTGTAGCAAAAACCAATCGGAATCCCTACAATCGCGTCCGTCGCAGTTAACCTGCGGCCTGCTTTTTAACCCCTTTAACCACTTTGTGCGGAATAGTTATGGAACCCATGCTAAATATTGCCCTGCGCGCGGCGCGTAAGGCAGGAGAACTGATCGAACGGGCCTGGGAGCGCGGCGACCTGATGAAATTCGAAGAAAAGACGCGCAACGATTTCGTTACTGAAGTGGATAAGGCCAGCGAACAGGAGATTATCTATCACCTGCGCAAGGCCTACCCCAAGCACAGCATCCGCGCTGAAGAAAGCGGCCTGCAAGAGGGCGCAGAGCCCGATTACGAGTGGATTATCGATCCCCTCGATGGCACCACCAATTTTATCCACGGCGTCCCACAGTTCGCTGTTTCTATCGCCTGTCGCTATCGCGGCCGCATTGAGCACGCAGTCGTACTGGACCCGATCAAACGCGAAGAATTTACCGCAAGTCGCGGCCGCGGCGCTGCCCTGAATGGCCGCCGTATCCGCGTCTCTTCACGCCAGGGCATGCGCGGCTCTCTGATTGGCACCGGCATTCCCTTCAACGGCCTGCCGTTGGATAACATCGACGCCTACCTGGCCGCCCTAAAAGATATCGCTGGGCAAACTGCGGGAATCCGCCGCCCCGGCGCTGCAGCTCTGGATCTTGCCTATGTTGCTGCCGGGCGATTCGATGGCTTCTGGGAAATGTACCTGAACACCTGGGATATCGCAGCGGGCTCCCTGCTGGTCAAAGAAGCCGGCGGCCTGATCAGCGATTTCCGCGGTGGTGAGGACTACCTGGACTCCGGCCACCTGGTCTGCGCCACTCCGAAAGTATTTAAGCCCCTGGTGAAAATCGTGGGCAAACATATGGGACACATACGCTAAAAGCCTGGACGGCACTCCGGCAAATAAGATGCCGGGGTGCTGATTCCAAGAGCCCAGCTCACCTCTTCCCCGTCAAACACTCCATCAAAACTCGCGCAAGCTGCGGTCGATCAAAGTTATCCGGCAAAGCGGTTGTCACCCCCGAGGAAGCCTCTCCTCCCATAACCACCAAACAGGTTTTTTGAGTGACTTGATCCTGCTTGAGGATACTTACCAAATCCCCAACCGACATTCCCGGTAAGGTATTGTGAAACAACACCACATCCGGTGCTTGGGTACGCGCCATAAATATGGCCTCAACAACATCTGCGGCCACAGAAAGCTGTACTTGCGGCGCCCCCTGCAAAAGTTTTTCCACCCGAGCCACACTTTCAGGGCGGTTATCCACTAGCAGCAATATACAGTCGGGTAATGTTGACGGGGCATCAACAGAACTTGCAAATGACAGGAAAGACTCCGCAGCATCAACCATTGGGAATTCAACCCAAAATACTGAGCCCTGCCCTTCCTGACTGTCAAAATCGATCCGCCCCCCCATCGCCTCCGCCAGACGCTTGGCAATTGCAAGACCGACACCGGTACCCTCGATATGCCCCTTTTCCTCCCCCAAACGGTTAAAGGGTTCAAAAACTTCTTTGCGTCTCTCTGCTGCAATCCCCTTGCCGGTATCCAAAATATTCAGCCTCAACCAGCCATCGGCCTGCGGCGTAAAATTAATAATGACACGGCCATTTTCACGATTGTATTTCACCGCGTTGCCCGCCAGGTTCAATACAACTTGCTTATAGCGCACAGGGTCCGCACAAATATAAGCGGACTCCCAGCCGAGAGGCTCAAACACCAAACTGACACGACGGGTTTCAGCCAGGGGCTCGAGCAAACGTTTACATTCTGCAACCAAATCGGCCGGCCGAATCAATTCCATCGAGGGGCCCAAACGCCTACTGTCGATTCTGGCCAGCTCCAATACATCACCGACCAAATGCAATAAATGCTGCCCCGCGCGACGAATTTCTGATAAGCGCTGACGCTGGTCTGCGTTGAGACTCTGATCTAATTCGACAATTTGGCTGTAACCTAAAATTGCATTAAGTGGCGTGCGTAATTCATGGCTCAGGCTAAATAATAAATCTGCCCGATGCGCATTTTCCTCCCGCTGCAACTCCAGCTCCCGCTCCATTTGCGAAAGTCTTTCCCGGCTGCGGCTGACGTCTTGTAAAACTCCCAACACCCGCACGGGCTGACCGCGACTATTTAATTGGGCCTTACCGCGGCAGCGAACCCAAACCACACTGCTATCCGAACGCCAGATGCGAAATTCCACATCGAGCGGTAACCCCTCGCGCACATGATCCCGCATGGACTGCTCAACCCGAGGGAAGTCCTCCGCTAAAATTCGAGCCTTCCACTGCTCCGCGGCTGAAATACCGATACTGCGTATCGGGCTCACTTCATAACCCAGAATCCCCCAGCAGGCATCATCAAGCACCATTTCATCTGCGCGTAGATCCCACTCCCATAAACCATCGCCAACTCCAGACAGTGTCTGTAAGGGGCGCTCGCCAGGCAGGTTGGATAGGTAGCGCTGGGCCAAGGTTTCAGTGAAGTCAGCGCAACTTCCAATCACAACAAACCCACTGTCATCCTCGAGGTTTATTGCGCGTCCTCGCAATCGCAGCCAGCGCAATTGACCAAGACTATCGTAGGCCCGAAAAGTAGTATCGAAGTGTCCACCTTTGTTGGTAAGACGACGCCGCACAGTGATAATTCGATCCCGCTCATCAGAGTGAACCGAACGCAATTCATCACCCGTCCACAGGGAAGTCAAAGAGAGTTCTGCAGTTTCTGCAAACAGGAGCCAAATTTCACCCTGAGCACGCTGAGCACCGGAATCCGGATGCCACTCCCACAACCCGCAGTCTGAATCTAAAAACAAATCTTGCAAGCAGGCGTTATGACGAGGCAGGCGCGATGCATCCAAAGAGGAAAGCTCATCGCTGGTTGCCAACTGGAACACTGCGCTGGACGGATTTGGGGTTAGTGACTCTGACACACAGGGCTCGACTATCGAAATTAGCTCATTAATTACCTGGCTCATGCATCCTTGCCATACATAAAAGAGAGCCTCTCTCCCGGGGCCGTTAAATTTGGGAACGCCTCGGGAGACCCTAAACTAAAGCATTATGAGCTTTGCGCAAAGTGCGGGCAAAAAAAAGGCCCCGCAATGCGGGGCCGTAATCAGCGATGATGAGAGAAAACGGGAAGTCACCCAGTGTTAATGGTTTGCCATAACCCTAAGAAACTCTCCCGAAATGCGGGTCCGTTGTCCCGCACAATCACTAATGCAACACTTATGCCAACTTTTAGAACAGCGTTTTTTAAGGCCTTAGCTTTCATACTCCAACGCTTCTGTGGAATAGCGAACCAATGCGATCCTTTAGATAGCCAAAATGCACCAAAACAATGCACTCAAGTAAAGAGCTACGAAGAAAAAGTAAAATCTGGCCAAAAGAAATACTTCCACCCCTCTCTCAAAATAGTCATGGGCAATCCTCAATAAAGGGGGCCTGCTATGAATGCAACTCCTCTAAGTTCCAGCAATCAGCGAAAACGTTTTTGGATTCCCACAATTTTATTTGCCAGCACAGGTTTGTTAGCGCTCACCGCAGTACCGATTTATGGATTTGTCTACGGATACCACTGGTATCAATGGCTTGCATTTGCCATTTTTGGTGCACTTTGCAGCTTCTCCATAGCAGCAGGAAATCACCGGCTGTGGTCGCACAAAAGCTACGAAGCCCACTGGTCAATTCGGCTTTTATTTATTTTATTCAGTGCAGCAGCCATGCAAAACACCACTTTAAATTGGTGTGCAAGCCATAGATACCACCACCAATTTATCGACGATAACAATCGAGACCCATATTCAGCAGGGCGCGGCTTCTGGTTCTCCCATATCGACTGGATGATGCACGAATATCCCAGCAGTTATCTCGATTACAAAAATGTTAAGGATCTTCAAAGGGACAAGTTGGTAATGTGGCAACACAATAACTATGTTCCCATCATTATTGCCATGAACCTTGGCCTACCTATAATCTTGGGGATCATTACTGGAGACGTTCTCGGTATGGTTTTGCTGGCCGGAGTATTGCGCCTTGTGGTTAATCATCACACGACTTTTATGATTAACTCATTTGGGCATTTATGGGGCCGGCGCCCCTATAAGGAATCAATCAGCGCAAGAGATAACGCTTTCCTCAACCTATTTGTATTTGGCGAGGGTTATCACAATTATCACCACACCTTTCAGATAGATTATCGAAGTGGTATTCGCTGGTTCCAGTATGACCCTACCAAATGGTTGATCAAATCATTGAGCCTTGTTGGACTCACCTATAATTTAAGGGTTGCCCCACCTATTCAGATCCAAAAAGTAAAGGTAGAGCAGCTTTTCAAACAAGCCAGGGAGAAAATTGAAAAGATTAAAGATAAAGAGAGCTGGCAAGAGATTCTGGAAAGTGAGGCTCGTGGATTCGCCAAGTTATTGAAGAACTGGAAATCCCTTCAATTTTTACGCCGTGGAGAAAAACACGGTCAGCCACCCAGCGAGTGGGAACTCACTTCGATCCAAACGAAAATCCAAGAACTTGAATATGGACTCAAAATGCAAGGAAAGCGGCTAAAAACTCTAATTGAAAAAATTCGACCAATCGAAGGGGCGACCACCCCCTAACCAGGCAATAGGTATTGCTTTGCAAGATAATAAAATCGATAAACTATTAGCGGACTTTCCTAGTCGCTAGCAAATTTGCGCATGGAAAATGCCACCCGTTCATCCACATTTTTCCTGAACATTTCTTCATCAAATTTTTCGATAAAGCCCAAGCGCTCGCGCAAGCCAACACCATTGGCGATTTGGATTGCCAATCCCGGGCGCGCATTAGCCTCCAATAAGAGGGGGCCACGTTCACGATCCAGGACAATGTCACAGCCTAAATAACCCAGCCCAGTCATTTCGTAACAGCTTGCCGCCAAGCGGACCAACTCGTACCAACCCGGTACCTGCAATGCATCGAAAGGCACTTCAGTATCCGGGTGCTGGTCAATTCGCAACCCGCGCATTACCGCATGACAACTTTTGCCCGTGGCCAGGTCGATACCAACACCTACAGCGCCCTGGTGCAAATTGGCTTTACCATCTGAGGCGTGGGTTGAGCAGCGCAGCATGGCCATCACCGGATAACCGCGAAAAACAATAACCCGCACATCAGGCACACCCTCAACAGAGTAGCGATCGAAGACCGGGTCAAAGTCCACCAGGGCCTCCACCATCACCCTGTCGGGTTTGCCACCGAGACTGTATAGGCCGCTGTGAATATTGCTCACGTGCCGCAAGATATCCAGCGCATCAATTTCAGCACCGGATATCTTTTTATATTTGTCGCCATTGCGACCGGCAATAACGAGAATACCTTTACCACCCGAGCCCCGTGCCGGCTTGATTACAAACTGCCATAGAGGGTCAATCACCTCCATAACTCGCTTGCGGCTGGCAGGGCTTTCAAATGCCTCGATCAACTCGGGCACAGGAATTCCCGCTTTTTTAGCCGCGCGCTTAGTGTTTAGCTTGTCGTCGACGATGGGATATTTTTTGCGATCGTTGTAGCGCGCAATATAGTCAATATTACGCGCGTTCATCCCTAACACCCCCATGCGGCGCAGGGTCAGCGGAGATACCACTCCGCCGCGAACTTTATTGAAGATATGCTTAACTGAAAACTGCAGCATAACACCCCCTAGCGAACCAGCGGACGGAAACGCATCAACTCACTGAGTCGATATCCGGTGTAGTTGCCCACCACCAGAATAAAGGCCAGCAATACCAACAGTAACTCGGGGAAGTTGAACGTCCAATGCTCAATATAGCGGTTGGTCATTACCCACCAAGCCAGTATCGCCACTAACAAACTGCCCCCGGACTGTACCACCACCTCGTAGGGGCCATCCTCCTCCCACACAATCGACATACGCTCGATAGTCCAGGCAAGGATAATCATCGGGAAGAATGTCACTGTGAGAGCCTGCTCAATGCCCAGCTTATAGCTGACCACACTGATTGCCCCCATTATTATCACCACCGTCACCACGACGGCGGCGATCCTCGACACCAATAGCAAATTGAGCCTACTGAGATAGAACCTCACCCAAAGGCCGAGGATCAGGATCAAAGTAAAAATGGCTAAACCGGTAATCAACTGGGTTTCGATAAAGGCAATTGCCAGCAGTACCGGCATAAAGGTACCGGAGGTGCGCAGGCCCACGAATACACGCAGCAGCACCACCACCAGGGCCCCTACAGGGACCAGCAGGATCAGCTTGAAAATACTCTGCTGCTCAATGGGCAAACTGTAGATCGAGAAATCCACCAGCGCATCTTTCTCATCCTTGGTGCTGCGCATAGAGACATCGCGAGCTGGGACATCATTGGCAATCACAGAGAAGGTCACTTGGGAGTTACGACCGCCCTCAAGATCCAAAAGACTCTTGCCACCGCGCTGCCAAATAAAGAAATTTTCCGGCACACCAGGCTGGCCACTGCTGGGTTCAAACACGATCCAACGCTTGCCATCATAGACCTCAAGCAGATCTTCTGGAGATAGTCGACGTCGATCATCCTCCAGGTAGAGGCCGCGAATACGGTGGGCGGGGATATCGGCTGTCGCCAGTACAAGCAAAGCGACATCTACAAAAGAGCGGTCGGCGTAATGGCGGAAGATCAGGTTGCGATCCTGATTTTCATCGTCATTCAGTTCGAATAGTAACTGGGTAGTTAGAGATTCCACATCGGAAGAGCGCTCACGGGCCTGTTCAACCAGGGAGTAAATCGCCAAGCGTACCGCTTCTTGCTCACGGGCCCCCAGGAAGGGTTTTTGTATCTCAGTGCTCAGATCCAGAGGCTGCGCCAGCGCAGCACCGGGACGCTGGTAGACATCCAGCTGATAGAAGAGAGATTGGGGGCCTCTTGCGGCCCGGCGAGACCAAATGGCCCGATAGGCATCATCTTCTCTCGCGATATAGAAACCAAAACCGGAGGAACTGAAGGTCTCCCCCAGTATTTCCATATTGCGCTGTTCGCGCGGGAGGGTCAGTGCGGCCTTTACCGGACCGCCATCGGCATCGAAACCCACTTTTGCTTCGATAGTCCACACGGTGCGGTACTCACCCGGCAACAGCGGAAAACCCAACTCAAGGTTTTTATAGGCGGTCAGGCCTGCTCCTACCAATGCGAGTAACGCCGCAATTACATAAACTTGGACACGCGGCGACATTCGCCATTCCCCGTAACTCTGAGGTCCCAATTAGGAACCCAATTGGATAACTGGCCTATTTAACCCCGTCTATTTGGGGTTGGCCCTGGACATTGCGCCGGCTCACATCGACAACAGCGGCATCTTTGAGGAAGTTGCGTCCCAGCAGCATCAATAAATCAGAGCCGCCCTCATCGGTCAGGTTAACTTCGACTTGGTGGGTTATACGCCCAACGGTCAGGTTAAGCTCCACTACCGGCCTGCGCTGATTATCAAAGCCCAGGCGCTCCACTCGAACATGGCGTTTTATCGGCAGCTCTACCGAAACCGGGTCCATTTTGCTCGACTGAACAATCTGGAACCTGATCCAGTCCCTGCCATCCCGCTCGAACGGAGTCAGCTTCCTGACCCGCAGTGTGGAGGTTGGTGAACCTGTATCGACAACGGATTCCAGGATCAGGCCGGGAGGCTCTATGGCCACTTCTTCTACCGATCCCAAAACCAACTTATCTTTGGCAACGGGCACTTCGACTACTTTTTCTACAGTTCGTTCGATTACCCGCTCAACAACCTTCACTTCCGGTTCCGCACAAATCACTTCCGCAGGCTCTGGGCACTGCATCGCAGAATCTGGTGATTCTACCGGTGGTGCATCTTCCGCTGGTTGAGCGGCCCTGTCCCGCCCCGGATACATCAGTGACTCACAACCGGCGAGCACCGAAAGCGTCAACATTAACCACAGAAGGGAAAATCTCTGCATACCGACCAATTACCTCAAGCCCCATTAGCAATGCCATTCGGACCGCTACAAACGCGCGGTGTTCGCTTATCTGACGGAGAAATTGCTCTCCGCCTCAGGCAAAAGGTCGATATTAGCTCATGAGCGCGGCCACTGCACAGCGATGTCCGCCGAGTCGCGGGACTCAACACTAACAATGTGACATGCCGCCCAGAGTGATTGAGAGTACTGGGCTCAGGGAATCAGAAGCTGGTTAGCCCTGCTGCAGGCGCTGGTCGATAGTTTCCAAAATAGCCAGCAGTGCCGCAGCATCATCCCGCCCCTTGAAGAACTCTTCGGCAACCGGAGCAATACCACACTGGCCCGGTAGGGGCATCTCCCCTTCAATCAGGACCTGCATACGCGGCAAAAAAATAAATTGAAGCCACTGGGGCAAGGTCAAAGTATCCACACAAAATGGCTCGGTGCTGGCCAGGGCTTCTGCGGGTGGCGCATTATCCTGCCAAACCTGCAGGCTGCGCAGTTCAGATTCAAGGAACAGGAGCTGATCAGCGATTTCAGAATAAATAGGTTGCATAACTCATAGAACCTTCACATTTACAGCCGTGATAATACGCAATAGCCACCTGCCCAATCTGAGTAACAGCGCAAATACGACTAAAGATTTTCTAAATTTTTCGATTAAAGGGCGGCAGTGAATTGAGTATTGCCTGACCATAGCGACGGGTAACCACCCGGCGATCCAGCAAAGTGACTGTGCCGCTGTCCCCTTCTGCCCGCAGTAAGCGCCCGCAGGCCTGCACCAATTTTAGGGCTGCATCCGGCACTGTGATTTGCATAAACGGATTGCCGCCCTTAGCTTCAATCCACTCCGCCAGCGCCGCCTCAATCGGATCATCGGGCACCGCGAAAGGCAGTTTTGCAATAACCACGTGGCGGCAGTAGTCACCAGGCAAGTCCAATCCCTCGGCAAAACTTGCAAGCCCGAACAGAATACTGCTGCCACCGCCATCGATAATCTCACGGTGGCTATCCAGCAACTGCTGGCGGGATTGCTGCCCCTGCATCAGGATTCGGTTGCGCCAGGTACCAGGGAGCGCCTCGTAAACCGTCTCCATCTGGCGCCGGGAGGAAAACAGTACCAGAGCGCCACCCTCCCCTTTCAGCAGGTCTGGCAACGCATCGATAATGGCGTCTGTGTGTTGCTCTGCATTGCCCGCATCCACAGCTTCCGGGGGCACTTGCAATGTTGCACGGGAAAAATCGAAAGGACTCGGCACCACCTGATAGCTGGCATTGTCGGGAGTACCGGCACGCATTTGCAAACGATCAAATTTCCCCAGGGCTGTGAGTGTGGCCGAAGTCAGTACCGCGCCGTAGCAGCGGCGCCACAGGCTGTACTCCAGGGTTTTGCCTGCGAGTATCGGTGAGCTGCATACCTCAAAATCTGTGGAGCCGCCCCAGTCCACCAGGGTGACCCAGCGCGCCTGGGGCAATGCGCCATCAGCATCGGCACGGGCGTAATTCGCCCACAACAGAAGATTGGCCTCAGCGCGCCCATGCCAACTGCCCAACTGGGGGTACCAGCGCTCCAGATCTGCCAGGGGTACCGGCGAGTGGCCGTCCTCCATCATGCGTTGGGCGGTCTGCAACATCTTGCTGAGCAGGCTTTCCAACTCATCAAAGTCTTCCCGCAGCTTTTCCGCCAGCTGCGACATGGAATCGGGGATTACCCCACCTTCAAAGCGATGGCGGATGGTATTGCCCCGCTCATCTTCAAATTCACACAGCTCTTCAATCAGCGGCCACATCTGCTCCAACCCCTGCTTGGCAGAGGTGAGAACCGCCGGCAGCTGCTCGCCGCAGCGGTCGATCTGGGCGCCATCACCAATCTCACCCAGCATCTGCCCCAAGGCCTTATTGGTTTGATCCAACCAACCGGTGGAAGCCCCTACGCGACTGTGGTGAGAGAAATGATTGAGAGCCTTTTCCGGTAGATGGTGGGCTTCATCAAGTACATAAATAGTCTCTTCCGGGGGCGGAAGAATCGCGCCACCACCCAGGGCCAGGTCCGCCAGCAACAGGTCGTGGTTAGCAACTATCACCTGTGTCTTGCCCAGGCTCTCTCGCGCTCGGAAGAAGCTGCAATTAGTGACATGGGGGCAGCGGCGGCCACTGCATTGGCGATGGTCAGTGGTAACCCGACTCCAATCATCCGTCTCGATCGTATCCGGCCAGTTATCCCGATCGCCATCCCAGGTACCCGATGTCAGGCTATCCGTCATCTTTTGGTAGAGAGCGACACTCTCCGCTTCCACCTGCGGGAGTTCATCTTCATAGAGACCAAGGGAAAGGCCGGTGCCGGAGGCAGAAAAGCTGGACAAGAGTTGATCCAACTTGGATAGGCAGAGATAGCGGCCACGCCCCTTCGCCAGGGCAAACTCAAATTTGAGCCCGCTGTGGCGAGCAACTTCTGGCAGGTCCTTGTGGATAATCTGTTCCTGCAGGGCCACCGTGGCGGTGGATATCACCAGGGTCTTGTCCTGGGCCTGGGCCAGGGGAATAGAGGCGAGAAGGTAAGCTACGGTTTTACCGGTACCCGTACCCGCTTCAACCACACAGATATGCTCGCCATCAGTCTTGTCGCTATCGCGCTCACCACTGGCATTCTGGGCGATGGAACCCAGGGAGCGGGCAATGGCGGCTACCATCAGCTTCTGCCCATAGCGGGCTTTCAGCCCTCGGCCGGACAGAAATTGGCTATAGGCGCCCTGAATGGCGCTTTTGTGTTTTTCGTTGAGCACGGGGGTGAGGTCTATTCGCTAAGTGGCTGGCGCAGGGGGCGCTATTATCCACTAAGCGCCCTCTCCCCACCAGCTTCTGAACTCAGCGGGCCTTACTCATAGGCGAGGCGAGATACCACGGGATTGGCGTAGGCCTGAATAGCCTTGTCGCGCCAGCGCTCATCGACCCGAGCCATGCGCGCTTCAAACTTCTCCCGCTCTTCTTTATGTGCAGCGGGGTCCCAGGCTTTAGCCGGATATCCCACCGGTAATTGCGGAACCTCACCGTAAACCATCTCGTAGGCAATCATATTGGATGGATGCAATGTGTAGTTGCCGATAACTTGGCGATCTATTTCTTCAGCCAGGCTGTTTACATCGTTAAAATCACCTTCAATCGGCGTGCCGAAGGCGGCATGTACACGGCCTTTGTGACCGACAATGCCCTTACCAATCGAGGCCAAGTCCTCGTTTTTACCCTTCTTGTACTCGTCCTTGTGCTCGGTAACGTAAATTTCCTTGGCCTTCTGTGCATCACAGGGGTCCCATTCGTAGGAAATAGATACCGGAACAATATGCAACTTGCGCCAAAAATCGGCAAAGGGCGTTTCCCGGTCCTTAGTCATGGCGAACATGGCGCAGAGTGCTGGATTGGTGCGATCCAGGCCATCTTTGGCGCGCCCGGAACGCTGTGCGATCCACACATGCTCGTTATCGTTGACGATGGAGTGATAGATGTAATTGGACAACTGGGTTGCTGCCTGCAGCTTTTCCCGACGACTGCCAGAACTGCGCACCACGGTGAAGCACTTGTTCAACTTCATCAGGTCGCTGGCAAACTGCTTGCTGAGCAGGTTGTCTCCAATCGCAATGCGGGAGGTCTCATGCCCTTCGCGGAACATCGCCTGAATCATCAGCGCCGGGTCCATAGCGATGTCGCGGTGATTGCTGACAAACAGGCAGGCGCGATCCCTGGGCAGGGTGTCCAGACCAGAAATGCTCAGGCCGGAGGTGGTGCGCTTGATCACCTTCTCCATATATTTGCCGACAATCTCTTGAAGATCCCGCACATTGCGAACATTGCGGAGTTCAAAGCGCAGAAACTGACGTACCAACCAGGCGACGGTGCCCTCCAGCTGAGCCAGTTTGGGGACAAGGAAATGCGCAGCTGCGTGGGACATTTCCGGGTCGGCAATTAGCCTTTTGATAACCTCGCGCACTTCATCATCGCGATAGGGGCGCATATCCTCGAATTGAGAGGGGTCTAACTCACTTGCTCTCATGAAATACTACCTGTCGGGCCTGCCTCAGACGGCCCGCACTTATTTATTTTGCGGCTGGATCAGCCGGGACTACTGGGCGCAGAACATACCGGAAGCGTCGACGAACTGCCAGCACTGGACCCGACCAGATAGTTGACCGCAGTGATAAATCCGGTTTCGACGACCAAGTCAACGCCAAAATACAGCGATGGTGCGATGATACAAAGTGGACTTCACCGCCCCAAGCTATGAGAATAAGGCTATTAACCGCCGCCGACGGCAAAACAACGATAACGAATACGGCGCTAGCCACGCAGTCAAGCAGGAGTTCACCTTGTCTCAATCCAACCCCAGCTCAGAGCCGCGCGCTCCCAGCTTAACGGACGCCCTGATCCCTCTCGGGATTCTCGTCGCCCTGTTGTCACTATCCGTATATTTCTACGGTGCAGACTCCTCCTACGGTCCCAATCAAATAGCGCTACTGCTCTGTGCCTGTGTGGTTGCCTTGATGGGCATGAAGAACGGACACAGCTGGAACGACATGGAAGGTGGGATGCTCCATGGCATTGGCCTGGTATTTGGCGCTATTCTGATCCTGCTGTCTGTAGGTGCACTTATCGGTAGCTGGATTCTGGCCGGCACAGTGCCTTCAATGATCTATTACGGCGTGCAGATTCTATCGCCACAGTGGTTCTACGCCGCCAGCTGTATTATTTGTGCCGTAGTAGGACTGAGTATTGGCTCCAGCTGGACCACAGCGGGCACCTTAGGTGTGGCACTGATGGGAATTGCCGGCGCTCTGGGCCTATCCCTTGAGGTCACTGCCGGAGCCGTAATCTCTGGCGCCTACTTCGGCGATAAGATGTCTCCGCTATCTGACACTACCAACGTGGCCGCAGCGGTAACATCCAATGATCTGTTCCAGCATATTCGCCATATGATGTCCACAGCGATCCCGGCCTTCGCGATCGCCCTGGCGGTTTTCGCTTTCCTGGGTTTTACCTCTGAAGCCAGTTCTGCCTCCGCAACTGATATCGAATCATTGCTCACCGCCCTTAGCAGTGAGTTCAAAATTTCCCTGGTTAGCCTGCTGCCTTTGATCTTGTTGCTAGCAATGGCTTGGCGCAAAGTCCCCGCTTTCCCAACATTGATCATCGGCTCCCTGGTTGGCTGTGCCATCGCACTGATTTTCGAACCGGAAGCCGCCCGTCGCCTCGGTGGCGGTGAAGGTGCTTTAGCCCCGCTGAAGGGCGCCTGGTACAGTCTTTTCGACGGCTATAAGTCCACTTCCACCAACGAGAACGTGGCTGCATTGCTGTCCAAAGGCGGCATGAGCAGCATGCTCAACACTGTATGGCTGATCACCTCTGCCATGGCCTTCGGTGGTGCTATGGAGCGGGCCGGATTCCTACAGGTCATCGTCCAGGGCGTTTTGTCACTGGTTAAAACAGTGGGCGGCCTGGTAACCGCCACCGTATTCACCTGCTTTGGCATGAACCTGGCTGCTGGCGATCAGTACATGGCGATTATTATTCCGGGCCGCATGTTCCGCGAAGCCTTCAAGGAAAAGGGCCTTCACGGTCTTAACTTGTCCCGTACCCTTGAAGATTCCGGCACCATCACCTCGGTGCTGATTCCCTGGAATACCTGCGGGGCCTTTATGGCGGCAACGCTGGGTATTGCTACCTGGGAGTATCTGCCTTTTGCCCTATTCAATATTATCTGCCCTCTGTTGGCGATCGCCTATGGCTGGCTGCACTTTAAACAGAAGCCCATTTCTGTAGCGGCTACGGCATCTTAAGGAAATAGACAAAACCCCTATGAGTGAAAGCGGTACCCTAAGCGCCCTGATCGAGCAGGCTGACTTCAAATTGCGCTGGTTCGATCTGGGCCGGCGCTTACAGTCGGTTTCGAAATCCACTGCGGCATCCTTCGAAGCAGGTCTGGCTCCCTGGCCACACCCATACCTGCACCAGGCCTGGACGGGCCTGCTACTGCAACCGGCCGAGGGCGGTGAACCCATCGTCTGGTTCCTGCGCTTTCCGCTGGATGAGCAGGGCAAACTGCAACTTCAAGCCCGAGATGGGTTGCTTCGAGCGCTGGCACAGGAGCTCAAGCAGGGGCCCGCTTCTGAATCTGCAGCGCAGCTGGACCAGCTGCTGCAGCAAAGTGGCTTGCTGTTTACCCCGTCAACTGAGCGGCAGGCAGCATTCCACTCCCAAACAGCGCTTCTGCTGGGCCGCCAGCCCAGCGAACATTACGAGTCTGTCCTGCGCTATTTTGGCGACCCGGAAAATCACCGCTGGGACAACCTTGCGCTGCAAGGGATCGCCGATTTGGCTGCGCGCTGGGAAAAAGAAAGTACTTTGTTATTGCGCCAGATTGGCAAAGTCGCAGCTCCGGTTTTTATTAACCTTTGCCATTGCCTGGAAAACCAGCCGGTCGACCACCGTCTTGCGGCAGCCATTATTGAGCGAGCAGAGCAAGAACTGACCGCAAGCACACCGGATATCTCGGTGGCCGCTGCTGCGATCAGGGGTATCTCTCACTCACCAGCCAAAGGATTGCGACAGGCATTTATACAGTCACTTTTGATTGAAGATGCCAGCAACCGGAATAAAGAAGTTCTGGCCGCAATAGGCAGTCGCTGCGTCCAAGATTTGGAAGAGCAGGAACTGGCCGCACAGTGGGTTGGCAAACTGGCCGATGCCGCTGACCAGCAGACTTTTAACTTACTGCTTTCCGATTTAATGTTCATTCCGAAAGTGCGGATCGCCCTATTGAGTGCTCTCCGTGACCCGGCAAGAAAAGAAAGTCTCGCAGTAGCCTTTGGCAATTTTTTGCACGGACCCAAACCGACACACTGAAGGCCTAAAGATAACGCCTCAGCTGGTGCTCCCTCACCCATTAAAGCTACTTTCACGAGTGAGAATTTTTAACAGAAAAAACTCTTACTCGTGAAACCATTTTCTTTGCATCGCAAAAAAACTCCCCAATCCATCAAGCGGCATTGTCAGCCACAATAATAATTCTTAGAGTCTGCCTCAAAACTGGCGCGATCAGTTTCAGCGCGTAGATTAAACAACCGAAATTCACCATAAAAAATGGTCAGCACAAACCACATTTTTTAAAAAACCCCTTATTTAAGTAGTTTTTTAAAATAAATTGGCGCACCTCTTTTCATAACTTGATCATTGACAGACATTTAAACCCAACGCCTATTACACTCAAATAGGCGGTACCTTTGTAGAACAGATTTTACAAAGCTGACCAACAGGTGACGTTTTATTGGCTATGCTAATGGCTAACATCAACGGAAAGGAGTTAGGGGATGAATTTCACTCCAGCCAAGTACTTAATTGGAATTATCAGTGCACTGGTTCTTGCAGGTTGCTGTAGCCCTCCGGCACCTCCAGCTTACTGCCCACCCGGCGCTGAACAAATTCCTCTATCCATGGCTTGTCCTGCAGATGCCGACTGCTGGATGGCTTCCGACAGAGTGCGCTGCATGAAGGTGGTCAAGTAAAATCTTTTTCTTGCCCGACAGCGTGGTGATTCATACTAAATGAAGTTTTGACCAAATCACCGCTGACAGACACCCGATTTACAAAGCCTTATTTAGTATGGATCACCACAAAATGCCGCTCTAACGAGCGGCATTTGTCTTTCCCCACACAGTTCCTTATCTCGAAACATTCCCTGTAATAGACTGTGATGCCCGCGGCGCTGGCCCGGCAAAGAAAATGCCGTTAGCATTGCCGCCCAGAAATAATAAATAAAATTTGATTTGTGTACGTTTTAGCCAAGTGGCAATAAAAAGGCTCAGAAGAGAACAAACCGAATACCATGACTAGTGAAACCCTGGCTTTAAGCCGTGTAGCGGCAATCTCACGGTTGAAGTCCCATTTTGACCAACATAAGTGGTCCTTGAGAGAGCTGTTTGCAACGGATCCCCAAAGGACAGATAAGTTCAGCTCAGACGCAGCCGGAATCTATCTGGATTACAGTAAGAACCACTTGCGTGAAGACACCCTTAAGTTGCTGTTGGAATATGCAGAAGAGCAGGGTCTGAACAACCAAATTACTGCGCTAGTGAACGGGGCCATTGTCAACAATACCGAACACCGCCCTGCCCTGCACACCGCACTGCGATTTCAGGGGCAACCGAAAACTGAACAAGAGCGGGCGGTAAAAGATTGCCGCGAGCAAATGAAACAGTTTGCCGAATCGGTGCACAACCATAGCTGGCGCAGCTTCTCAGATAAACCGATCCGCCATATCGTGAATATCGGTATCGGCGGTTCCGACCTGGGTCCGCGCATGGCGGTAGAGGCCCTCAGTCCTTGGCACAAAGACTCTATCGATGTGCACTTTGTAGCAAATATCGATGGCGCAGACCTCAGTGATACCCTGGCAGGTATCGATGCGGAAGAAACCCTTTTTGTGATTGCTTCCAAATCCTTTTCTACTTTGGAAACCCGTGAAAATGCGCTGTCTGCACGTCGCTGGATATTGTCTGCCGGTTGCGATGAGTCACAATTAGCCAAACACTTTGTTGCGGTGAGCAGTAATATTACTGCTGCTCAGGATTTCGGAATTGCTCCTGAGAATATTTTCCCAATGTGGGATTGGGTGGGTGGTCGCTACTCACTCTGGTCTGCAATCGGCCTGCCCATAGTTCTCGCTTGTGGATATGAAGTTTTTGAACAGCTTCTGCAAGGCGCCAATGCAATGGACCAGCACTTCGCCACGGCTCCACTGGAATCCAATCTACCCGTACTGATGGCGTTGACCCAGTTCTGGTACCGCCAGTGCTGGCATACGACCAGCCATGTCGTGCTGCCCTACGCGCAGCGCCTGGCCCGATTCCCCGCCTGGTTACAGCAGCTGGATATGGAGAGCCTGGGTAAAAGTGTCGACAAGGACGGGCAGGCGCTGGGCTACCCCAGTGGCAGCGTTATCTGGGGCAGTGAGGGTACGAATGGCCAACACTCTTTCCACCAATTATTGCACCAGGGAACCGACCTTATTCCAGCAGACTTTATCGCAGTCAAGGAACCGACGTCTGAACTCCTCGAACAGCACCGCTGGCTGCAGGCCTGTTGTATTAGCCAGAGCCAGGCGCTACTGCGAGGCAAAAGCCTGCATGAGGCCCGCCAGGAGCTGGAAGAAGCTGGTCACACTCATCGTGAGGCCCACGCCCTAGCCCCACATAAAGTAATCCCTGGTAATCGCTCCAGCAACACCCTGATCCTGGAAAAGTTAGATCCTTTCCACCTGGGCTCGCTCCTGGCACTGTACGAGCACAAGGTCTACGTTGGCGGCTGCCTGCTGGGGATCAACCCCTTTGATCAGTGGGGCGTCGAACTTGGTAAGCAGTTGAGTTCAAAAATCCATAAGGCTGCCAAGGGTGAAATTCCTCAGGATGACTGGGATAGTTCAACCCGCAGCCTGATGAAAAAGCTGCTCTAAACTCTACAAAAAAGGCCGCACTAATTAGTGCGGCCTTTTTTGATCTTTGCTAAGGACATCGTTAACTGGATGCAGAGCCCCGCTTCAGCATTGGCTCAATTAGATCCAGTGGCAACGGAAATACAATTGTAGAGCTGTTATTTGCGCCGGCAATATCAATCATGGTTTGCATATATCGCAAAGTAATCGCGTTGGCATTTTTCGATAATTGATTCGCTGCCTCAGTCAGCTTTAAAGCCGCCTGCGCCTCCCCCTCTGCGTGTATAACTTTAGCCCGCCGCGCGCGCTCCGCCTCTGCCTGCTGTGCGATAGCCCGCACCATACTTTCATCAAGATCGATATGCTTAATCTCTACATTAGTAACTTTTACACCCCAGGCATCTGTTTGCTCATCGAGTATTTTTTGGATATCTACATTTAGCTTGTCTCGCTCACATAACATCTCATCCAGCTCGTGCTTACCCAGTACCGAACGCAATGTAGTTTGCGCTAACTGGCTTACAGCCTCGTGATAAAATTCCACATTAATAATTGCAGACTGTGGATTAATTACCCGGTAATAAACCACTGCGTTGACTTTTACTGAGACATTATCCCTGCTGATAACATCCTGGGTGGGTACGTCCATCACCACAGTGCGCAGATCCACGCGCTCCATAGTTTGAACAATGGGAATGATTATAATCAGTCCTGGCCCTTTCACTGTTTGGAAACGCCCCAGGAAAAATACCACTGCGCGCTCATACTCCCGCAAAATACGAATGGCATACATCAGTAGCAGTATGAGTGCGACTACCAGTATCCCAAAAAAATAACTGAGCATCATTAGACTCTCCTTAATCCCACCTTAACTGTTGAGCGCTGTCATTAGCTCAATTGATTGCCCTACCTATTCCACCTCTACCCGTAAAACCATGCCGTGTTGGGCCACTACTCTAACTTTCTGACCCACCTTCAGAGGCTGGTTACAGGTCGCCTGCCAAATCTCTCCATCGAGATGCACCAAGATCTCTGCGTCCTTAACTTCGCTTACCACCGCAGAGCGACCCACAAAAGCCTGGTCTGCCGGGACTTTCGGCTGGCGTAAACTGCGTCCAACAGCGGTCAACAACATCAATAAAAAAACACCACTTACACCGGCAATAGCCCCAATCAGCTGTTTGGAAACCTGCATTCCCGGCACATCACTATCAATAAGCATTACAGAGCCAATCACCAATGCAACAATTCCGCCGATCCCCAGGGCACCAAAACTCGGCATGAAAACCTCTGCCACAATCAGCAATGCGCCAACAATAATTAATGCAAGACCAGCGTAATTAATCGGTAAAACTTGCAAGGCATAAAATGCCAGAAGCAGGCAGATAACACCAACAATCCCGGGAACAAAAGCACCGGGGCTATAACCCTCAAAAATAAGCCCATAAATACCCACCAATAACAAAATATAGGCCACTTGAGGATTGGTAATCAGGGCCAGTAATTCATTGCGCCAATCCGGCTCGTAACTTTCACTTTGCAACTCGGCAATATTTTCCGGAATCGTATAATCACCGGTATCGAGTAATACTTTTCGACCGGCAACCTGGCGCAATAAATCGTCATCATTATCCGCAACAATATCGATAACATTCATTTTTAACGCTTCCGGAGCTGTCAGGGTCGCTGCTTCGCGTACAGCTTTTTCCGCCCAGTCTGCATTGCGCCCATGGCGCTGTGCCAACCCTCGGATAAACGCGACAGAGTCATTAACGACTTTGCGCTCCATGGCCGTTCCCGCAAGCGGTTTTTCTTTTTCTTCATCCTCTCCGTCTTCCGCCTTTTCTTTTTTCTCTTCCTCCTGCTTTCCTCCCGGCATAGGTGTGCCCTGAGGTCCGCCAATCTGCACTGGCGTAGCCGCTCCCAAGGTGGTAGCAGGAGCCATAGCGGCGATCTGGCTGGCATAAAGAATATAAGTTCCCGCACTGGCAGCGCGCGCGCCGGAGGGGTAAACGTAGGTGGCAATAGGGATAGGAGACGCAAGGATATGTTGGATGATATCTCGTGAGGCAGCATCCAACCCCCCAGGAGTATCCAGGTGCAGAATCACCAACTCGGCGCCCTGGTCCACAGCCTCCTGCGTGGCCCGCTTGAAATAATCAGTCGTCGCGGGACCTATGGCGCCATCAATTTTGAGTATGGCTACATGGGGAAAGGGCTCTTCCTGGGCGGCACTTTTACACACAAAAAAGCTGAGCAGCAGCGCCAGGAAAACCAAGCTGCGAAAGAACAAAACGGGCGAATTCTGCTTCGACATGCATCCATCCCTGATGCGACATCTGGCTCAACGCCAATATTTGGATATTGAGTGCCACAGCGAAAAAGCAAAATCACTTTAGCATTCACGACACCCTAGACCGGAAACAAAAAACCCCGGCTAATTCCATCAGATTAACAGAATTAGCCGGGGCCTTGTTTATTTCCACCGGGATTTACGCCCAGTTGAGTAGTTTTATACCCGATTGCGTCGGCTATACCAGTTCACATCGCGGGAATATTTATCTACCTGATTCTCAACACCCAGCAACATGGCAAACAGAGCCATACGCACCAGCAAGCCATTATCGGTCTGGCGGAAAATTGCCAGACTCGGATGTTCATTCAGGTCGGTATCCAGTTCGTTCGCCTCTGCGCGTGAATCCCGTGGCAAGGGGTGCATGATTACCGTGTTAGGCTCTGCGTGGCGGGTAAAAATAGCCTTATTCAGGCGGAAGCGCCCACGGTAGCGGTTGGCTTCTTCCTGAGAGGCAAAACGCTCTTCCTGGATACGGGTGGAGTAAACAATATCCACATGGGAGATAGAGGATTCCAGCTGATCGGTAACCGTCACCTCGTGCCCCGCCCCGCGCAGCATCTCCACAATCATTTCCGGCATCGCCAGTTCCGGTGGAGAAACCAGGGTAATCTGCACCTTGCCAAACAAACACAGCAGTTTGCACAGGGAGTGCACCGTGCGGCCGTGCTTGAGGTCGCCGATCATGGCGATACGAAAATCATCCAGGGTGCGGCCGTGCGCAGCCAGTTCCTTGCGAATGGTGTAGAGGTCCAACAGTGCCTGGGTGGGGTGTTCATTGGCGCCGTCGCCGCCGTTGACCACCGGCACACGACTCGCTTCAGCAAACTCAGCCACCGACCCTTCTTTTGGGTGGCGCATACAAATCACGTCGCTATAGCCCGATAGCACTCGGGCGGTGTCGTAAAGGGATTCGCCCTTTGCCATAGCGCTGGCAGTAATTCCTACCGTTTCACGTACAGTACCGCCCAACAGATTAAAGGCGGCTCCAAAACTCAGGCGAGTACGAGTGCTCGGCTCCATAAACATATTGCCGAGAATCGCCCCTTCCAATACTCGCGTTACCTTTTCACGCTGTGCATAGGGGGTCATGGCGTCAGCTACATCAAATACACGCTCTATGTCGGCGCGCTCAAATTGGCTGACCGACAGAATATTGGCTCCGATAAAGTCCATGGTTACTCCAGTGGTTGCGCCTTGTGGGCGCCGGGTATTCGCGAGCGGCATTCTACTCGGGCACCAGGAAAGAGCCCAGAGGAAGAACGGCCGCTGACGTGATTCGACACATTAGGCGAGTAAGCTATCGCCCCAGTTCTCCAGCTCTGTAATCAGGGAGATGCGCTCCGGGTGCTGAACCCGCAGCTCAGACAGCTGGCGGAAGTAATCTTCCAGGGTGATTGAGGCCCCGGCAGTAGCGTCAGTTAAGCGCTGGAAACACCAGATCTGCCAGCGCTGGTGCTCTTCCTCAGACAGGGTCTCGGGGAAATTGCGCGCCCGCATACGGAATAGCAGCTCGGGTAGGCGCTTATCGGTGAAAGGCACTTCACCCGCCAAAGCTTCCGGACCTCGGGCCGCCAGTCCACGGTGCAGTTCACGGCAGATATCGCGGTCAGAGTCGCTGAGGAATCCACCGTAAAGGTCCGCTTCCACATCTCTCTCAGGGAATTCCCGATCCAGGAATACGTTGTGCAGCTTTTCCGTCAAATCGATATCTTTGAGCTTCTGCCAGTTCGCCTCACAGGTTGTGCGATCGATACCCAGCTCTGCGGCGCGCTTGTCATCCAGCATATTTGCAGGCGCCAATACCGGGCACTTGTTCAAATGCACCAGTTTCAGCCCTACCGGCAACTCGCCCTCACCCAGCTTGTCGCGAGAGGTGTATAGGCGCTCTCGCAGAGTGTCTGCATCCAGGCTGAGTAATGGCTCGGGGTCCATCGCCAGGTTGGCAACAATAACCGCATTGCGGTTAACCGGGTGACTGGCCAAGGGCATCACATAGGTCAAGTGACCATGGTTAGCAGAGACCTTGCCGGAAATATGCAATAGCGGACGGCGCTCGCGCATATCGATCATCTTGGCGGCCTCCTGCTTGCGGCGCAGGCGGAACACATAATCGTACAGCTTTGGCTGCTGATTGCGGATCAGCCTCGCCATATCAATGGTGGCGTGCACATCCGACAGCGCATCGTGGGCGCCCTCGTGGGAGATCCCATTGGCAGCGGTCAATTCTTCCAGGCGGAAGGACGGCGCACCGTCCTCACGGGTGGGCCACTGGATTCCCTCTGGGCGCAGGGCGTAGGTGAGGCGCACCATGTCAATAATGTCCCAGCGGCTGTTGCCGGAGCGCCATTCCCGCTCATAGGGATCGAGCAGATTACGATAAAGGGTGTAGCGAGTTACCTCGTCATCAAAACGCAAACTGTTGTAGCCCACCCCACAGGTGCCCGGCGCACCCAGCTCGGCGAGGATGCGCTGGATAAACTCTATTTCCGGCACTCCATTGGCCAGGGCTTTCTGCGGGCTAATGCCAGTCACCAGGCTCGCCATCGGCTGTGGCAGGCAATCCACTGAAGGGCGGCAGTAAATCATCAGTGGCTCGCCGACGATATTCAGTTCTTCGTCGGTCCTGATACCGGCAAACTGCGCCGGCTTGTCGGCACCCGGGTCTGTACCCCAGGTTTCATAATCGTGCCAATAAAGTGTGGTAGAACTCACGGTACCTCCATAATTTGGCGGCATCATACCACCGAGAACCTCCTCGTCTGGACACCCAAGTCGAGATTTCGAGCACTCCGGACCAACTCCTTTGCCAACGCTGGTTGCAAAGCCGCCACCGCCCATTAAAATTCGGCGTTTCCACGAATTTAAGACAGCACTTCACTCTATGAATATTCGCCAGCTCCTCACCGACAAATTCCAGGCCGCCATGCTCGCCGCCGGTATCCCCGAAGAATGCGGCCCGATTGTGGCACCTGCGAAGAAAGCCGGATTTGGCGACTACCAGGCCAATGGCGCTATGGGCGCTGCCAAGCGTATGGGCACCAACCCGCGTGAGCTGGCTGGCAAGATCCTTGAGCAGCTGGATAAGGGCGATATGATCGAAAAGGTCGAGATCGCAGGCCCCGGTTTCTTGAATATTCACTTGAGCGAACAGTGGCTGAGCCAGCAGCTATTGGCCGCCCAAGGCGACAAGCGCCTGAATATCGCCTCGGTTGAAGAGCCCAAGACCGTAGTCATCGACTATTCCCATCCCAACCTGGCCAAAGAAATGCACGTAGGCCACCTGCGCACCACCATTATCGGTGATGCCCTGGCACGCCTGTTGGAGTTCCAAGGTCACAAGGTAGTTCGCCAAAATCATATGGGCGACTGGGGCACCCAGTTCGGTATGTTGCTGGCACACCTTTCCGACAAGTTGGCAGACAGTGATGCAGAAGTGGCACTGGCCGACCTGGAAGTCTTCTACCGCGAAGCCAAGGTTCGCTTTGATGATGAAGAAGGCTTTGCCGATCGCGCCCGTGAATACGTTGTAAAACTGCAAGGCGGAGATGAGCAGTGCCTGAAACTGTGGAAGCAGTTTATTGATATCTCTATCAGCCACTGCGAAGAGATCTACTCCAAACTGAATGTCACCCTTAAACAGGAAGACGTTTACGCTGAAAGCCAGTACAACGATGATCTGCCGGTGCTGGTAAAAGAGCTGCTGGATAATGGAATCGCCGTTGAAGACCAGGGCGCGATCGTTGTTTTCCTGGAAGAGATGGCCGATAAGGAGGGCAACCCCAGCCCGATGATTATCCAGAAGAAAGGCGGCGGCTACCTATATGCCACCACCGACCTGGCCGCTATCCGCTACCGCGCCAACCAACTCAGTGCCGACCGTATCCTATATGTTGTTGATGCTCGCCAATCCCTGCACCTACAACAGGCCTTTGTCGCCTCGCGCAAAGCGAGCTTCCTGCCGGAGTCGGTTTCTCTAGAGCATTGCGCTTTTGGCACCATGATGGGCGACGATGGCAAACCATTTAAAACCCGCACCGGCGGCACCGTAAAACTGGCAGCCCTCCTGGATGAAGCAGTAGAGCGTGCAGAGAAACTGGTGGCTGAGAAAAACCCGGAGCTGGATGAAAAAACCTGTGCAGAAATCGCGCGCAAGGTGGGCATCGGCGCGGTGAAATATGCGGACCTAAGCAAGACCCGCACTAACGATTACATCTTCAGCTGGGAATCCATGCTGAGCTTTGAGGGCAATACCGCCCCCTACCTACAGTATGCTTACACCCGCGTACGCAGTATTTTTCGTAAAGCTGGTATTGAGCCGAGCGAGCTCAAGGGCGATATCCAACTGGAAAGCCCACAGGAACGCGCCCTGGCAATTAAACTAAGCCAATTTGGCGAAGTACTGGACCAGGTAGCCAAAGATACCTTCCCGCACGTACTCTGCACCTACTTGTACGAACTGGCCAGCGCCTATATGAGCTTCTACGAAGCCTGCCCAGTATTGAAAGAAGGCGTAAGTGAACAGCAGAAGCACAGCCGCCTGCAATTATGTAATCTAGTGGCCAGCACTATCGCTACTGGCCTCGATCTGCTTGGCATTGAAGTGATGGAGCAGATGTAAATTGCTCCAGCCCGGTATCACCTTCTGTAACTTTTCAGATAGGCAAATCGGGCAGCACCCGGGTAGGCGGCCTTCAGTTGTGGCCTACCCAACCATCCTGCACCATCTTTTATCCCACTCAGGCCACACGTTTCCCGCCAGCCTGACAAAAGGAAATCACCCGTGAAAATACTGATTACCGGCGCCTCCGGCCTATTGGGGCGCAGTGTATTTAAACAGCTTTCCAGCAATCCGATTTTTTCTGTTACCGGTACCGCCTTTTCCCGCGCGGGAGATAATTTAATTCGCCTGGACTTGTCCGATAGCGAAGCAGTGAAGACCTGCCTGCAACAGGTTAATCCCGATATTGTCATTCACTGCGCCGCCGAGCGCTGGCCTGATCGCTGCGCCGACAGCCCCGACACCGCCTGGCAGCTCAATGTCAGCAGCACAGAATTCCTGGCGAAATACTGTAACGAAAACGATACACAATTAGTGTATATCAGCACCGACTATGTTTTTGATGGCAGCACCCCGCCCTACAAAGCTGATGACAATCCCAACCCGGTTAACTTCTATGGCCGCAGTAAATTGGCAGGGGAAGAGGCGGTACTGAATAACGGCAACCACTGGGTATTGAGGTTGCCCTGGTTATTCGGGCCCGTTGCCTATCTGGAGGAATCCGGTATCACCGCCCTACTGGATACTTTGCGCGAGCAAAAGCCAGTCACGTTGGATCACTGGGCTATTCGTTTTCCCACCAGTGTTGAGGAAGTGGCTGAAGTACTGGAGCAATGCCTGCTAAAAATTCGTAGTGGTATGAATTTTGAAGGCATTTACCAGTGGAGTGGCGATACGGCCTGCACACGCTACGAGCTCGCACACATTATTGCCAAGGCTTGCAACCTGAATGCCGAACACCTGAGCGCTGAAAGTGAACCCAATTTTACAGTGCCACGCCCTTACAATTGCCAGCTGGATAAATCAAAACTGACAGGTATGGGAATTAGCGGTAGTGAACCCCTGGAGCAACAGCTATTACGAAATTTAAAGCCATTTATTGAAGGCTGATTTAAACAGCTTTCAGACAAAGCGCTACAGGGAAGTATCGCTGCCGGCCATGTTCCGGCTCACACCTGTGTAATACCGTTAACTCATACAACAAACGGTGCTACAAGGTGGCAATCGAGTAGATCAGGGAGGAGCTATTGGATTGCCGAGTAAAACCACTCGAATATTTAGGGAAGGATAAATGAAATTAAAACACTGGTTCTCTGTAGGAGCTCTGGTACTGGGCAGCCTAACCACATTGGCTTCTTGCAATGCGGATAGCGGACCTCACAGCAAGAAACCACACCAGGCCATCAAGATCGAGAACGCCCAACCCATTATCTGGATTGGCGACTTCAATAACTTTGACGATGCCGTAGCACTGATGCTAATCGCCAAAGACCCACGCTATACCCTGGAGCTGGCTGTCGTTGAGGACTCTTTCAATACCGTAGCGCACGGGGCCAACACTGTTTACAACATCCTCGAATGGCTGGGAAATAATGATACCCAGGTTATTCGCGGAGCCTATTTTGCCACAGAAGAAGTCGCCTACGGCGCAAACGGCAAAGCTTCAGTACCTCCGGTAAATGACGATAAGACCGTACTCGGCAGAGAAGACTACCAACTACCCAACTCCTCCGATTTCTCCACCGGCACCTGGAACCTGGAGCGCCGCAACGCCATGGGTATTAATCTCTACGGCCAGTATGTACCCGGCCCCTGGCGTGACAACGGCTCCACCTTGTATGGAACTGACCACCTAATCCCGCGCGCAAAACAGGAGCACTACCGCTACCAAGGTAACAATGGTGTCTCCTTCAATTTTGAGCTGGCCGAAGACATTATCCTGGAAACGATGGATAACCTGGAGCAACGCCCAATAGTTTTCAACACCGGTAAACTCACCACCCTGGCCCGGGTACTTGGCAAAGCCAGCGAAGAACAGCTGGCTAAAATTGACCGCGTTATTATGATGGGTGGTGGCTTTGAGAATTATGAGCCGTTTACAGAGAATCACGAAGCAGCCTGCTTTGGCGATAAATCTAGAAATCTGGGCGGCAATATTTTCTCCCACCCCAGCTTCGGCTGTGACAGCGACTTCAGTACCCATCAGGAGTTCAATATTCTGCTCGACCCACTGAGCGCACAATGGACCTTCGACGCCCTGAGTGAAAATAGTATTGAAACCTACCTGGTTCCGACCAACTCAACCGATATGGCCAAAGTACAAGGCAGCACCATCGAAGCCCTCGCAGAGCGCCGCGCAACTCCGGAAGCCTGCTACACCTCCCAACTCCTCAGTTCCATTCGTGAATTTGAGGGTGGGGATTTCCAGGGTAATGGTGACTTCGCCATGGATGCCGTTATTCGCCTGTGGGACATTATTGCTGCCTTGGTACTGTTGGAGCCTGAAACTTTAGAGATGGATTTGGTACCCGGATTTATCGAAGTAGACCAGTTAAATGCCGGACTGGCTGACAGTATGACTCCTTATGATCCCATCACCTTCGACCCAACCGTGGGAAAAACCACCCTTGCTGAAAATGGCGAGGGCTTGCCAGTAAATGTGGTTATGGGTATCAACCACGATGCCGCCCGTACTGCGATGATTGAGCGCCTGCGTGATCGTTTTAATGCGGCGCGGAAGGGAGCTAAGTGTCGAGCTAAACAGCGTTAACAAAGAGATTGTTAGTGCATAGGAACCTTTTGACTACTCTGTATTGCTCTTGTGGACTTTTCAGAGGGTTCCTAAACCTATCAAAGCGTCTATAGCCAACCTGTTCCACTTTCGAGGCCATCTAAACTCTCAGATGACACCTTTCGTCAAATCCACACCATCCTGTGTAGAACAAAATCGTCCCAGCCAAAATATCACAGGATTTAACCCACTTTTTGAGCCCAAATTTAGCAGTTTCCTCGCTCAAATCCCGCAGATTGCCCCTACTCGCCCCGGTTGCTAAGATGCGCGCCTGCCGCTATGGCCCGGCTTCCCCTTTGATTCCATATTGCGACACTGGGGCTGCCTGCAAACCGATTTTCCCAAGCGTTACCCTCGCCTATCCGCAACGCGGAGGCCCGAGGCTTTCCACAGGAAAAGCGGTACTGAGGCCAGGTGCTATTTTTAACCGCGAGCGCACCGCGACGACTCCCTGCGACTACAGGAACGAAGTTTATGACCCAACCATCGCTGCAGCAGTTGGAACAACACGACGCCTTTATCCATCGCCATATTGGCCCCGATGCCAAACAGGTAGAGGCCATGCTGGAAACCCTCGGAGTTGCCAGCCTCGAAGAGCTGATCGAGAAAACCGTGCCCGAAGCCATTCGCAAGACCGATGAGCTGGATCTGGCTGACGCGATCAATGAAGTTGAGGCCCTCGCAGAGCTGAAAGATATCGCGGCGCGCAACAAGATCTACCGCACCTTTATTGGTATGGGTTACCACGACACCATTACCCCCAATGTGATCCTGCGCAATGTGCTGGAGAATCCGGGTTGGTACACCGCCTATACCCCTTACCAACCAGAAATTGCCCAGGGTCGCCTGGAAGGCCTGCTGAACTTCCAGCAGATGATTATGGACCTCACCGGTATGGAATTGGCCAACGCCTCCATGCTGGATGAAGGTACCGCAGCAGCTGAAGCCATGGCCATGTGTAAGCGCCAGGTCAAACGCAACAAATCCAACGTCTACTTTGTAGACCAGGACTGCCACCCGCAGACCATCGCCGTCGTTAAGACCCGCGCCGAGCACTTCGGCTTCGAGGTCGTTGTCGGCGATGTGGAAAAAGATATTCCCGCCGAGCTGTTCGGTGCCCTGCTGCAATACCCCGGCAGCACCGGTCGTGTACGCGACCTGACCGACATCATCACCAAGGTGCACGAAGCCAACGCCCTGGTAACTGTGGCCGCTGATCTGATGAGCCTGGTAGCCCTGCGAGCACCGGGTGATATGGGCGCAGACGTAGTTGTTGGCTGTAACCAACGCTTCGGCATCCCCATGGGCTACGGTGGTCCCCACGCCGGTTTCTTCGCCTTCCGCGAAGCTTACAAGCGCTCCGCACCGGGTCGTATTATCGGCGTTTCCGTCGATAGCAAAGGCAAGCGTGCCCTGCGCATGGCCATGCAAACCCGCGAACAGCATATTCGCCGCGAGAAAGCCAACTCCAACATCTGTACTTCCCAGGTGCTGTTAGCGGTAATGAGCGCTTTCTATGCGATTTACCACGGCCCTGAAGGCCTTAAAACCATCTCTGCCCGGATCCAGCGCTTGGCAGATATCCTCGCTTCCGCCCTGCAGCAGGAAGGCTTCAATCTGGCCCACGACAGCTGGTTCGATACCCTGAATATCACCGTTGGCGCCAAGCAGGAAGAGATTTACCAGCGCGCCCTGGCCGCTGAGATCAACCTGCGTAAAATTGGTGAAGACGCCCTGGGTGTGAGCCTGAGTGAGACCGCCACCCTGCAGGATGTGTCCGACCTGATCAATGCCTTTATCGGCACCGAACACAGCATCGACCTGCACACTCTGGACAGCGAAATTGCCAGCAAGGGCTCTCTGGGTGTACCCGCCTCCCTGGTGCGCGATACTGAATTCCTGACCCACCCGGTGTTCAATACCTACCACTCCGAGACCGAGATGCTGCGCTACCTCAAGTCTCTGGAAGCCAAGGATATCGCCCTGAATCATTCCATGATTCCCCTGGGCTCCTGCACCATGAAGTTGAATGCCACAGCCGAGATGATCCCGGTCACCTGGCCCGAGTTCGGCAAGCTGCACCCCTTCGCACCAGTAGATCAAGCGGAAGGCTACGCGGAAATGTTCAGCCAGCTACAGCAAATGCTGTCCGCCTGCACCGGTTACGATGCGGTGAGCCTGCAGCCCAACGCCGGTTCCCAAGGTGAATACGCAGGCCTGGTTGCTATCAAGAAGTACTTCGAAGCGAAGGGCGAAACCCAGCGCGACATCTGCCTGATTCCCGCCTCTGCCCACGGCACCAACCCGGCATCCGCCATGATGGTGAGCATGAAAGTGGTAGTGGTTGCCTGTGATGATAAAGGCAATGTGGATATCGAAGACCTGAAAGCCAAAATCGAAGAGCACGGCGACCGCGTTGCCGCACTGATGGTCACTTACCCGTCCACCCACGGGGTGTTCGAAGAAGGTATCCGCGAAGTTTGCGACCTGGTACACCAGGCTGGCGGCCAGGTTTATATCGATGGTGCCAACATGAACGCCCTGATTGGCGTCGCAGCTCCGGGCCAGTTCGGTGGTGACGTATCCCACCTGAACCTGCACAAAACTTTCTGTATTCCTCACGGTGGCGGCGGCCCCGGCATGGGCCCGATCGCTGTTGGCGAACACCTGAAGCCCTACCTGGCGGCCCACCCGGTGACTGAAGTACCGGAAACCAATCTGGATAACGGCACCATCTCCGCTGCTCCCTGGGGCTCCGCCAGCATCCTGCCGATCAGTTGGATGTATATCCGTATGATGGGTAAGCAGGGTATGAAGCAGGCTACCGAAATGGCAATCCTGAACGCCAACTACGTAGCCAAGAAGCTGGGTGAGCACTACTCCCTACTCTACACCGGCACCAATGGCTTTGTTGCCCACGAGTGCCTGGTTGACCTGCGCCCACTCAAGGAAGCCAGCGGCATCACTGAAGAGGATATCGCCAAGCGCCTGATGGACTTTGGCTTCCACTCCCCCACTATGTCCTTCCCGGTAGCCGGCACCCTGATGATCGAGCCTACCGAAAGCGAATCCAAGGGTGAACTGGATCGCTTTATCGAAGCAATGGCAACAATTCGCCAGGAAGTGGAAGATGTCACCAGCGGTAAATACACCCCTGAAGACAACCCGCTGCACAATGCACCTCACACCCTTGAGGACGTGATGAACGATGAGTGGACCCACAGCTACTCCCGGGATATTGCTGCGCGCCCAGCAGCATGGCTGAAAGAGCACAAGGTGTGGCCGGCCGCTAATCGTATCGACAACGTCTACGGCGACCGTAACCTGATTTGTTCCTGCCCTCCGATTGAGAGCTACGCTGAGTAAGATCTAACACTCTCACAGATGGATTTAAAAGCGGGCTTAATGCCCGCTTTTTTCACCCGGCTTGCAATCCAGTTGATTGACATTAACTTCATCCAAACTTAGCCTCTTATAGCTTGCAAGTAACCTAACTTGCTTAAGCCTCTCCAAAAAGGACTTCCAAATGAAAAAAACCTCTATTGGCCTACTCTTTCTGTGCACTTCTTTTTCATCAATAGTATCGGCAAGTGTCGGAATGCCTAGTTATCAAGTTTCTGAAACAGTAGGCGTTTTGCCCGATGGAAGATTAGAGATCAATTTTCCTCAAGCTTTTAATTCCGCATGCACAGACGGAGACGGCAAGCGCATATATGTTGAGGTCGGGAATTCGCAGGAAGTAACTGAAGAATCAATTAAACTAATACAAAGCATAGTTCTGGCAGCTCACGCGGCTAGAAAACCTATTAAGTTCTGGTATGATCGACCAAACAATGGATCTGTTTGCGAAGGTGGCAAGGTAGTAATGGCTTCGTAAAGTTGTTTCTACGTACTGATTAGGGGAAGCATTACTTTTACTAGTGTAAAAATATATCAGGCTATCCCCGCTTGACTCGAAAAATGAAAGTTGGCCCAACATAGTAATTTTAAATAAGTATCAGAATCAATAATTGAGCACACCCTTTTCACTCCCTTAAACTACTTTTCAAAATCCATTTTTTATTAGAGCTGCCCCGCTTCATCGACTAATGCCAATTTCCACGGGGCTATCAGCCAGGGTTTATATAATCACTTAAGGCAATTAGGGACCTCTGAAGTACCTGGCCATATTGTAGAAAGGTAACTGCTAGAATCTTTAGTCACATTAAATATCATAGTGCCGCCACCCAGGTTATTATTTTCATTACAGGAAGCTAATGCACTTGCAGCGGAAGCGCCATTCAACACAGTAGAAGCGCCAACACCCAATTTGGATCTATCGACCCCCAAGTTTAAGTACTTCTGAACTCGTGAAGTGCAACTTGAGCCCAACCAATAGCTCATCTCCCAACCATAAGTTAATTGGTCGCCCAGTTTCTTCCCATTCCATTCAGCCTGAAAAGCATCGGTATCACTCCAAAGTGCTTTAGAAATAATTTTGTTAGGCATCTTCTCTCGCAATGCACTAGTCACTTTTACCAAGGAGTCAGAATAGGTTTGGCTGCACTGTGAGTACTCATCATCAATATCAATACCATCCAACCCATACTGATCCACGGCATCTTTTAGCTGCTGAGAAAAGTCATCAGCGGACTGCTCATCGGCAAAACAGGACCAACCTGCATTTTGGTGATTTCCGAGAACGCTGAGCACCACTTTCGTACCCTTGTCTTGCAATTCTTGTACTGTACTCAAATTGTTATTGAGCAAGTCTGACACTTGGTCATTAAAATGCAGTACAGCTTTCTGACCATCGTAATTAACATTTGCCGCGAAGATCACAGCTATATCAAACAACTGGCTGCCATCGCTCTCTGTAAAGCAGCCTGCATTGCCCAGGTTATTACTATTAACTTCTACGTAAGCAACTTTAGGCGCTGACACACTTTCCTGAGGAGTATCAGATTTACACAGAGTTGAGCCCAGCTCACGGATTTCATTCTTACGTGAACCACACCCATACCCGCTGCCATCCATGGAGGCATTATCGGCAAGATTTGCAATTTCCCAGTCCCCCAGGATGGAACACAGCTCATCCTTATAGATTTGAGCCTCAAGATAGGTGACCGGGCTTGCATCAGTTGCACAGCTGCTTCCACTAACAACATGAGGCGCTGAAGGTTCGGATTTACACAATGTCATGGATAATTGGCGACTTTCATTACTCGTCAATTGGCAATTATTTCCCAGATGTTCTATTGAGGACCCGTCTGATAAACCAACCAAATCACCATTATTGAGAAGATCACAAAATTCATTAGGATAATTAAGCGCTTCAGAATAGCTTACTGTTGTAGTGTCCGAGGGACAGTCATCCGAATTGACCACTTCAATATCTGCGTATGCACCAGTCTGAAATAAAATGGTGGCACAAGCAGTCTGCATTGCTCTACGTGTCGATTGTTTCATATTTATGCTCATTTTTATTATGTGGTTATGTAAATTCTATAATCTAATATCGATAGTCAAAAAAAATGGTGTAGAGCTTACACTCTACACCCAACACTACGATCAACGAGGTATTAGAATTTATAGTTTGCACCAATATATAGTCTGCGCCCAGAGTAATTATAATAAGTCATTCTGTTTTCCTGCTTCCAGAACCCCTCTGCCTTTTCCTCCGTTAAATTAATGATAGATGCCGTGAAATTTAGGTTTTCATTGAAGGTAAAGCTGGCATTAAGATCAAGCTGCCCATAAGCTTTATCATATAAATTATACCCTTGGTGAAGCCCCCCAGCTCGATCATCTTTCCAGTTATAAGATGCTCGCACACTGTACAAATCATTTTCATAATAACCGGAAAGATTGTACTGGTGCTTAGCCGTTCCAGGAATTTCTGCCTCAGTTTCTTCACCATTAACAAACACCCCTGAAGTACTGGTGTCGGTGTAGGTATAATTTGCCATTACACCAAAACCACTTTCGAACGCGTGTTGTGCAAACAGCTCAACGCCTCTTGAAGTTGCCTCAGCACCACCCGTTTTTGTGGTCATGTCGACTTCAATGGGTCCATTGCAGCAATTGTGCTCACGTAATACAACTTCAGTTGTGGTTATAGGAAGGTTGCTGATATCCTTACTAAATAATGTTGCCCCAAGTGCGGAAGCATCAAAGTAATACCATTCAATTCCCAGGTCGAATTGATTGGAAAGCATCGCTTCTAGCCCAGTATTTGCTGAAGTGCCAGTCCCACGGCCGGTCCAAGAATCCGGCGAGTTAATATTTACAGGGGGGCCATAAGACTCAGCCTGCCCCAAATCAGCATAACTAACTCGAGACATGGTTTTTGCTGCAGCAAATCGTATTACAAGGTCATCAGTTAGATCCCAGGCAATATTCAAACTTGGCAGGAAGTTTTCACTATCAGCACTTCGGTTATTTGCATTGGTGATATCTGTCTCTTGACCAATGATGTCATCGTACGTCGAGGTAGTTAAGTCGGTATTAACATAGCGGACACCAAAGTTACCCCGGAAGGCTTCCCATTCAAAATCTGCCTGTGCGTAAAGTGAAAATATTTTCTCCTCGATGGTATAGGTACCGGATAAGACAGGAACTACAGTCCGGGTAAAATTATCACTAACGTAGGCTTTAAGCGCATCTATATCAAAAGGCAGATAGTTAATAGCCCCGGTATCGCCTGCGCTATTATCGATTACGCTGCCGCCAAGTAAGATTGAAGTGTCTGGATGAAAATCCGGGTTGTGGAACCATTCGGTACCCGACAACCACCCACGATAACCACCGTTATCCGAAATACCGTCATCCCACAGGAAAGTATCTCTTAGGGACTTGGCTTCATGATCCCGATATTTAGTACCGACATAGATTTTGTTAACTATTCCCCAATTGGTATCAAATCCCAGGTCAAGCTGATAATAATCTTCCCTATCCCGATTTTGGGTAGCGTCAGAACTAAACCAGTCATAATATGGATAGGCCTCCTGATCCGAGGTGAGATCTGTAGAGATTTCGTAGCTAGGTTCCCCGTCGGCAATAGACCACAGCCAACTATTTACGGAACCATAACGTGCATCCATATTTGCCATGATTCTTTCGGAGACACCTCCTTTTGCAGAGCTGCGCCCAATATTCACTGCTGCTGTGTAAGAATCACCTTCATACAGAATTTCGAGGTCGAATGTATGAGATTCTGATTCACCGTAGCTATCCTGCCCGGTCAATTGCGGAGACATTAAGCCTCGCTCTACCTCAACACCACCATTGACATCAGCATCGCCCCAGTTATCAGCATTTAGCAAGCCGTTATCACCGTTGCCATAGGTGACCACGGTATCCCCTTCCAGCTCAACGCCAAAGTAGGGGTTATGGTTATCATTCCATTCAGCTAAGGTGAGATTCTGACTACGGGTATCGTATCCCAACTGGGAACCGAAATAGTTCAGAGAAAATTCCAAACGCTCAGTTGGCCGCCATTGAGTAGTAATTTGATAACCATCCCTGGCCCTATCCTGCTCATGATTACCAATACCCATAGCTCTGGGCGCCCAAACATTGTTGTAAACTTCACCAGTTTCCTGGTCAACAATTGCCGGACGCTCAGCACCTTCAACTGTATCTGAATGGAATCGCCAATGGCTCGCGTAGTTTTCAATTGAGGTTAAGGTTCTGTCCTGCTTGGTATATCCAGCCAGGATACCAAAGGTTTCACTCTCATTTTTCCAGGAGTAAAAAGCACTATATTGAGGTTCCCACTGCTCATTAGTATCTGAGTAAGTGGTTTCAGTAGTTATAACACCCTCACCAGAATCCATTTCCAGAGGCTTACGACTGTGTAGAATAACCGTTCCGCCAATTCCTCCTTCATCAATTCTAGCTTCCGGGCTTTTGTAAACTTCTACTTTGCTAATCATGTTGGATGGCAGCAAAGTGTAATTAAAGCTTCGAGATGGCGCTTCTCCATCAGAGGTTGCAATGTAGTTTCCATTTAACTGAGTCAAGGTCCACTCGGCACTGGTGCCACGAATACTGACTCGACTACCCTCTCCACCACTGCGTGTAATTGTGATCCCTGGCACGCGCTGAAGAGAGTCTGCAACATTCTTATCCGGGAACTTGCCCACATCCTCGGCGGTTATCGCGTCTACAATAGCATTAGAATCCCGCTTAATTTCCAGGTTTCTGGTATTACTCTCAAGAATTCCGATTACCTCAATTTGATCCATCGGTTTGTCTTTCTCAGAGATATCATCAGCAATCGCCACGCTACTAATGGCTAATGAAATAGCGGAGACTAGCGATTTCTGCTTAATCTCCCGGCTCCAGATTTTGACCGTGGTTCGTCTATTATTCTTGACTGTTTTCATAGTATCCCAACTTTCTTTTCTTATAAGTTTTTTAAAAGAGCCCCTCTCCAAATTGGAGAGGGGCGAGAAACCGTCAGGGGACCCTAAACCCCGTAATGACAGTCCACTTGTTGAGCACTAAAACCCTAAGAAAAAAACGGGATAAGGGGGTAATAGAAACTGAGACAGGAATAGAACAAAATCGGCGTTTGGAATTTTGGAGGACACTAAGGGAAAGGTATTAGAAGGTATGAAAGGCCAAAATTCGATTATGGATTTACAGGATATTCAACAAATAGATAAACTATTTTTAAAGAGAAGAAAGCCAGCACCAAACCATTTCAATAAAAAACTTCTATTGATTATCCATCTCTAAGTAGTTCAGGAATGGCCTATCGCATTCAAAGTTGAGACTGAACTTCTTCTCTATAAATAGCGGGAAGCTGCCCAAACATGGTCTTGAAATGTCTACTGAAGTAACTGTGAGATGGAAATCCGACACGGTATGCGATTTCAGAAATTGGCCGCTGAGTGTCCACCAGCATACGACGGGAGTTCTCTAACCTAACCTCCCTGACAAACTGCATTGGAGTTTTCTCCAAATACTTTTTAAATCGCCTCTCAAGGGCGCTAACAGACAAACTGGCTACCTCTGCTAGCTGTTCGACAGTAATCGGCTGACTGTAATTATTTTTAATATATTCAACAGGCTTTTTCAGCTTATCCATTCTGGAGAGCGTTTTGACCGTTTCATTAAGGTCGCGAGCTACGCCATAGGTACCAATAATTTTTCCAGTGGAATTCTTTAGTGGGCGCTTGGATGTCGTAAACCAAACCAACTCTCCACTTTTCCCTATATTCAACTCCAGTCGATCTGTAATCGTTTCGCCCTCCATCACTCTTTGGTCATCACGCATATAGTTTTTTGCGAGATAAGAGGGGGAAAAATCCATATCAGAGCGGCCCACAACCTGATTAAGGGACCTGCATCCAACATGCTCAATAAACTCTCGGTTACAATGTACTACGTAACCAGAATCATCTTTTACCCAAAAAATAATATCTGATATTAAATCAAAAACCGCAATAATCTGCTGGGTAGACACCATTTCCAATATTGATTCAGACTTCATTATTATTATCTGCAATAGCTGGTAAAGAGCCCCTGTCTTTTTACATCGGCTTGAATTACTGCACAGGTCTAGCAAGCAGAAAAGACACTAAAAAGCGCCTTCTCGGCACTCTCCCCGCACCTCACCCCCATCTGCAGAAATAACCCGTTCAATTTCAAAATAGCCACGCTCACAGAAACCGGTTTCCAACATCTTTTGCTCGAGAGCCCAATCTAAATAACGCTCTACTCGGTCACTTGAACGGCCTCCCAAACCGATTGTATCCCGCTGCATTCGACGTTGAGAACTAGGCTGGTTTGAAACTGGGGGAGGAAGATCCTGCCGATCCTTCTCAAGAGTAAATGTAAAACGCTTAGCTCCGTTTTGAGCAATCTCAGTTACAAACGACTCTTTCATTCCGGGAATCGGCTTGTTACTGGAACAGGCACTGAGAAAAATAGGTAACGCTAGGCCAGCGGCAATAAATAAGCGGGCCTGAAAACTGCTAATATTTTTATTATTCACTCAAAATCCTCTCTAAACACTAACCAGCTTTACTACATCGAGCGCAAAGTTAGTATTGTTTACTGCGTTTCTATTTAAATACCACTGTTTTATTTCCGTGTATAAACACTCGTTCCTGCAAAACTAGTTGCAGCGCTCGAGTCAAAACCAATTTTTCAACATCCCTACCTGCATCCGCCATGGTTTCTGCAGAATAGGCATGATCCACATGTATTACATCCTGTTCAATGATCGGCCCTTCATCCAGATCGTCGGTAACAAAGTGAGCTGTGGCTCCAATAATTTTTACTCCACGCTCGTAGGCCTGCTGATAGGGCTTGGCTCCAATAAATGCGGGCAGGAAAGAATGGTGGATGTTGATAATGCGCCCACTATAGCGAGCAACAAAATCAGGGGTTAGCACGCGCATATACTTGGCCAGCACCAAATAATCTGGATTGTACTCATCCACTAAGGTGGCCACTTGCTGCTCGTGAGCTCCGCGCTCCACCCCCTCAGCAGAAATACAGTGGAAAGGAATATCAAACTTCTGTACCAGCCCCTCCAGATCCGGATGATTGCCGATAACAGCCGCGATCTCCACATCCATAGCGCCGGAATAGCACTTCATCAGGATATCACCCAGGCAGTGGGGCTCGCGGGTAACCATCAGCACCAGGCGTTTCTTCCGCTCTATGGATACCAGGCGACGCTCTGCCCCCTGGGGCAGCGTCATATCCAGATCTTCCAGGAAGGTGGTATCGTTAAAGATACCCTCCAGGGCAGTGCGCATAAAGAAGCGCCCCTCAACCCGGTCCACAAACTCATCATTCTTGATGATGTTCAGCTGGTGCTTGTAGCAAATATTGGTAATCTTTGCGATCAGCCCCTTATCATCGGGGCAGTCGGTCAGCAGTATCTTCTTTTCCATGGTCAAATTTCAGGCCAAATATCCAGAGTCCAGACTATACACTATGCCGACTTTACGATTCAGCGATCCATTCCGGGGAGAACATGGATAAAAACCTTTACGCCGATCATATGGCCACCCTGTGCCGCCGCTACGACGAAATCCTCGAACAGAGCGGGTTTGATACCCTCAACGTATTCAGTGGCGCTCCCAGGGTGCAGTTCCTAGACGATAACTATTACCCGTTTAAGGTGAATCCCCACTTTAAGGCACTGGTTCCCATTACCGACAACCCCCACAGCTGGGTTATCTATCAGCGCGGACAAAAGCCAAAGCTTTTGTTCTACCGCCCAGTAGACTTTTGGCACTATGTACCGCCGGCACCCCAGACCTTCTGGAGCGATTTCTACGATATCGAGCTACTGAGCAAGCCGGCCGATGCCCAAGCGTTCTTGAGCCCGGAGAATGCCGCTTTTATCGGTGAGAGCGACAAGCTGCAAGGCTGGTCACTGGGGGAGGAAAATCCGGAGCTTCTGATCAACCGCTTGCACTGGGCCCGCGCTTATAAAACGCCTTATGAGGTCGCCTGCCTGCGTGAGGCGAACCGTATTGCGGTCAATGGGCACCGCGCCGCCGAACAGGCTTTCCGCAGTGGCGCCAGTGAATTTGAAATCAATCAGGCCTACCTGGGCGCTGCAGGCCAGGGTGAGAACCGTATGCCCTACGGCAATATTGTTGCCCTGAATGAACACGCCGCAATCCTGCATTACACCCACCTGTCTACTGAGCGCCTGCCTGAGCCGCAGCTGAAAAGCTTCCTGATCGATGCGGGTGCTGACTGCAATGGCTACTGCTCTGATATCACTCGCACCTACGCCTATGCCGATAATGAGTTCGCAGAGCTGGTAGCGGGTATGGATGAAAAGCAGTTGCAGCTGGTAGACGGCCTCAAGCCTGGCCTGCCTTACCCGGAACTACATCGCCAGTGCCACTTCAACGTGGGAGAGCTGTTGGCCCAATTTGGCATAATCAAAACCTCTGCCGAGAATGCCGTGGAATCCGGCTTAACTCGCCCCTTCCTGCCACACGGCCTGGGTCACTTCCTCGGCCTCCAGGTACACGATGTCGGCGGTCACCAAACCGGCCCCGATGGAGGCACGACACCCCCACCGGCCGAGTACCCGTTCCTGCGCACCAGCCGAACTATCGAGGAGAACCAGGTATTTACCATCGAACCTGGACTCTACTTTATCGATAGCCTATTGGGAGAGCTAAAAGACTCAGACCTCGCTGCCGAGGTTAACTGGGATAAGGTCGACAGCTTCCGCCCCTACGGCGGCGTGCGTATTGAAGACAATATTGCCGTACACGCAACCGGCAACGAAAATCTTTCTCGCACCCCTTAGTTCATAGACTAAAGCAATATTGTGAGAGTGCTTACAAGTAAGCGCTCTCGCAATACCTTTACCTTACTCAGAAAGTTAAAACATTAAAGAACGCCCTACCGCTCCCGCTTTTCCTCTCGCCGCTTGCGCCCCTGAGCTGCTTGCCCCCTCACCGAAAAAAAGCCAAAGTCCATCACCGGTATTACAACAAGAAAAGGGACAGTTCATGAGAAAAAAAACACTGGCAACGCTTATCGCAGCCACAGTTCTAGCCGCAGCCAATAGCGCTTATGCAAAATCAATCGAATATATTTTTTACGATAAAGAGGGCATTGCTGGCTCTGAAGTTATTCATCAGGATGGAACAAAGGTATCTGGTGAATTAAAGCTCGGCTGGAATAACCGTCGCCTAAACCTCAAGGAGAGCTTCACTATCGGTGAGGCGGCAATGCCCGAGCAATTATCCATTGAAGGGATCAGCCCATTTGGTGCTCCAGTCAGCGAAGAATTTTCCCTGGAAAATGGTGTCGCTCGCTGGAAAGGTTCCGATGAACATGGCAGTGCAAAAACTTCCGAAGCCCAATTTTATATTCCCAAGAACAGTACCCTTGCCGTACAGACGCAATTGGTAAAAGCACTGATTGCCGATGCAGATCAAAATATTGATTTACTGCCGCAAGGAAAAGCACGCCTCCATAAGCTTGATAAAGTGACCCTGCAACAAGGCGAGAAAAAGAAAACGGTCCATCTTTACGGCGTAAGCGGCCTGGGCTTTACCCCAGATCTCGCCTGGTACGATGACAATGGGGATTTATTTGCCTCCGACGAAGGGGGATGGTTCGCCATCCTGCGCAAAGGTTGGGATAAATCTCACCTCGAAGAACTGAAAACCCGGCAAGTCGCAGCCGCAGACCAGTACCTGCAAGGTATTGCCAAGAAACATACCCACACATCAACCCAACCGATCCTGATCAGCAACGTCAACCTGGTTGATGTTGAATCTGGCAAACTGCAGAAAAAGCACCATGTTCTGATCAAAGATGGAAAGATCGCAAAAATCAGTAAAAAGCCGATCAAAGCCAACGGGGCAACCACCATTGATGCTCGTAACCATACGCTGATCCCCGGCCTCTGGGATATGCACGCCCACTTATCCCCTACCGATGGTGTTCTGAATATGGCCGCTGGCATTGTCAATGTTCGCGACATCGGTAATACCCATGAAAGTATCATGCGTATTGAAGGGATGTTTGAGTCAGAGCAAATCATAGGCGGCGACCTTTTCCGTGCGGGCTTTATGGACCGGGAAAGCGAAAATGCCATGCGAATGGGCAAGACTGCGGACAGCCTGGAAGAAGCCAAGGATATTGTCGAGTGGTATGCCGATCGCGGCTATCAGCAAATTAAAACTTACAGCTCGATGGAGCCCGAGTGGATCGCTCCCTTAGCCAAGCATATCCACGAAAATGGTATGCGTTTGTCCGGTCATATTCCTGCATTTATGACCGCCGAAGAGGCAGTGGACGCGGGCTTTGATGAAATTCAGCATATCAATATGCTGTTTCTGAATTTTATGGGCAAGATAGATACCCGTAAAAGACTGCGCTTTACAGAAATCGGAGAGCACGCCCACGAGCTGGATCTGGATAGCAAAGAAGTGGCTACTTTCCTGGATAAGCTAGCCAAAAAAGGCACTGTCGTAGACGCAACCACCACCGTATTCAGTTCGATGTTACTGCGCCAGCCGGGCAAAGTAGATCCTGAGTTTGCCGATATTACCGACCACCTTCCAGTCAATATCCAGCGCGCCTTTGTTGGGGCCGAACTGGATGTGAAGCCGGAACACCGGGATGACTACGACCTTTCAGCGGAAGCCCTGCTGGCCATGATGCTCAAACTACACGAGCACAAGGTCACTATGGTCGCGGGCTCCGATGGCATCCCCGGATTTACCCTGTTACGCGAACTCGAACTCTATGCCAAAGCAGGTATTCCCAATATTGATGTACTGCGCACGGCTACACTGGTACCGGCGCAGGTTATGGGGGCCGACGAGTACACTGGCAGTATTGCGGTGGGTAAAAATGCAGACCTGGTTTTACTGGAGGGAAATCCCCTTGAGGATATCACTGCGTTACGTCGCACTGCACTGGTTCTCGAGGGACAAAATATGTATCGCCCGGATGAGCTTTACACTGCCTTGGGTATTAAACCTTTCCACCCTTCAGTGCCATTTGAATTAAATAATACTACTACAGTAGCCACCAAGTCCGAGTAAGTTAAAAAAACAGAAGCGGAAAAAACAGAAAAGAAAAAACCGGCAATCCAAATGATTGCCGGTTTTTTTATTTCTAAATTGGCTAGGCCAGTTCTGTGCGCACAGTGCGCGCAGCCTCTACCATATTCAGTAAGGATGACCCGACCTCAGCCCAGTTACGGGTTTTAAGGCCACAGTCCGGATTTACCCAGAGTCTTTCAACCGGCACCACTTGTGCAATTTTCTTAAGTCGCTCAACCAGCTCCCTCCTTTCCGGCACATTGGGTGAGTGAATATCGTAAATGCCAGGTCCAATTTCATTGGGGTAACCACCGGCCTTGTCGGCAAACGCGCTGAGTAGGCGCAAATCGGAGCGAGCTGATTCAATAGTAATTACATCCGCATCAAGGGAAACAATGGCATCCATAATTGCATTGAAATTGCTGTAACACATATGAGTGTGGATCTGGGTTTCCGCTTTTACTTCGCTACAGGTGTAGCGGAAACACCCTACCGCCCAGGCAAAATAATCCTGGTGCTCAGACTCTCGAAGGGGAACTCCCTCACGCAAAGCCGGTTCATCAATCTGGATAATCCCGATACCGGCCGCCTCAAGATCCAGCACCTCCTCCCGCAATGCCTTGGCAATTTGCAGACAGCTCTCACTGCAGTGGATGTCCTCCCTCGGGAAGGACCAGTTGAGAATTGTGACCGGGCCGGTGAGCATACCTTTTACCGGCTTATTAGTTAGGCTCTGGGCATAGCTACTCCACTCTACTGTCATAGCGTTAGGTCGGGAGATATCACCAAAAATTATCGGGGGTTTCACACAGCGAGAGCCATAACTTTGCACCCAGCCATTACCGGTGTGTACAAAACCATCCAGTTGCTCCCCGAAATATTCCACCATATCGTTGCGCTCAGCCTCACCATGCACCAGTACATCCAGACCGAGTATTTCCTGACGACGGATAGCTTCGGCAATTTCAGCGCCTAGATGTTCTAAATAATCCGCCTCAGAAATCTCGCTATTGCGGTACTTGCGACGCACACCGCGCAAAAGATCCGTCTGTGGGAATGAGCCTATTGTGGTGGTGGGCAGCAGTGGTAATTTCCAACGCTTGGCCTGTACTAAAGAGCGATCCTGAAAGCACTGTTGACGCCAAGTATCCCGTAATTGATCAACAATGGAGCCCTCGGCTACACCACTCTCTCCGCCTGAGACAGGGATCTCTGTGTCCTCATTGAGCAGCTGCTGTAATTGAGCCAACTCCTGAAGTTTCTGGCGGCTGTAAGCGAGCTTCTGTTTTTGCTCACTGGGCAGCTTGACCTCCGTTTCCAGATCCACAGGGCTGTGGAGCAGGGAGCAACTCGCTGATAGCCACAGGCGATCTCCCAACTGCTTCGCCAAAGGCTGCAAAGTGCCCTGCCAGCGGCTGAGGTCTGCTCGCCACACATTCCGTCCATTAATCACACCCGCAGACAGAACCTTGTTCTTACCTGCCAGCTGGGCCGCAGCTTCAAGTTCTTCAGGTGCGCGTACACAGTCAATATGTACCCCGGACACAGGGAGGGAAAATACCAGCTCCAAATTCTCGCGCAAAGGTGAGAAATAGGTAGCCAGCAGTGTATTCACCCCCGGGGCTACTGCCGCAATCTGCTGGTAGGTGCTATCAAAAGCCCCACGCCATTCATCCGGCAGATCCAGGCCTAGTATGGGTTCATCCAACTGCACCCATTCAACTCCGAGGTCAGCGAGCTGAGACAGCAACTCGGCATAGCAAGGCAGGAGTTTTGGCACTAAATCCAGAGGGCTATCCACACCTCGCCCCAGCCACAGGTAAGTGAGTGGTCCGATAACCACCGGCTTGGCTTTGTAGCCCAGGGATTGGGCTTCCCGCACCTCGTCAAGTAACCACTCACTATCCAGGGAGAACGCCTGATTATTGGAGAGTTCAGGCACCAGATAGTGATAATTGGTATCAAACCACTTGGTCATGGCACTAGCCGCTACCGGCTGTCCCGATGGAGCGCGACCGCGGGCCAAGCGGAAATACTGGTCCAGCTTGTTGTCTGCCGCCCCCTCTGCAAAACGCTGGCCGACCACACCAAACATCAGGGAGTGGTTCAGAACCTGGTCGTACCAGGCGAAATCTCCCACAGCCACACGGCTCAAACCGGCCTCACTTTGGGCCTGCCAGTTACCACGGCGTATCTCTGTGCCCACTTGCAGCAACTGCTGCTGGGGCATATCACCGCGCCAATAGGCTTCTTGCGCTTTCTTTAGTTCGCGATTGGCTCCGATACGCGGATAGCCGAGGATATGTGTTTGCACCATGGCCGCCTTCCCAAGCTCTTTCCTGTGAGGGGAACAAAGTTGCCCCATTGAAAAATACCCCGCAGCTGCGATCTCGGTAACGGTCGCATTAGCGAGAGTCCTGACTTGATTGTGTGCGCACAGTACTGTTCAATCAATTTCATATTTTTTGCAAATAACATGAATAATTTTAATGATGATTGAATTGCGCCATTTGCGTGCGCTGAGTGTATTGCGTGAGACAGGCAGCTTAGTACGCGCAGCAGAGCGCCTTCACCTGACCCAGTCAGCTCTTTCGCACTTATTTCGCGAAATGGAGGACCGGCTCGGCCAAGAACTGTTCATACGCAAATCCCGGCCTCTGCGATTTACCAGTGCCGGTCTGAGACTGCTGCAGTTGGGCGACGACATACTGCCCCAGGTAGCTATAGCACAGCGGGACCTGTCCCGGCTGGCATCTGGGCAAGCGGGCAGGCTCAATATCGCTATCGAGTGCCACAGCTGCTACCAGTGGCTGATGCCCGCACTGAATACCTATCGAGACGGCTGGCCAGAAGTGGAACTGGACCTGTGCAGCGGCTTCCACTTCGATCCCCTGCCCGCGCTGGTGCGCGGCGACCTGGACCTGGTTGTCACTTCCAACCCGGACTCGGATCTCAAAGGCTTACACTACGAGCCACTATTCAGCTTTGAAATGTGCCTTGCCATAAGCCGCAAACACCCACTTGCGCAGGAGAGCAAGCGGCGCTGGGTAGAACCGCAGGAATTGGCTGGTGAAGTCCAGATTACCTATCCGGTTGAGCGCGAGCGGCTAGATATCTTCCAGCACTTCCTCGACCCCGCTGGAATTGAACCCGCAGAAGTTCGAACCGCAGAACTCACCGTGATGATGGTTCAGTTAGTAGCCAGCGGCCGAGGGGTTTGCGCCCTGCCCAATTGGGCGCTGCACGAGTACCTGCAAAAGGGGTTTGTTTCCCAATTCCAGCTGGGTAAAGAGGGCCTTTGGAGCACTCTCTACGCGGCAGTGCGGGAAGATATGCTCGAGCAACCTTATCTCACAGACTTCCTCAAAACCGCACGGGATACCAGCTTTGCCAATCTGCAAGGTGTGAGAGCGGCCAAAACCAGCCCCAGTGTGGCAGAACCTGCCTAACCACTTACAAAAGTTAACTGGGCGGCTTAAGCCTTTGCGGAAATAATGACTTATTCAACCTCAGCACAATTATCAAACAAACTGAATATTTTCAGACCAAACAAATCAATGGTTTGGTCTGGCCGGAGAGGCCGGTAAAATCACACAAATAACTATCGGCATTGGCCTGTACCCGGCCAAATGCCTGGACTTTGTAGGAGACCCTCTATGTCAAACCCGGTTGAACGTTGGAACTCAGTAAGTAAAGGACTGCACTGGCTTTTTGTAATCCTATTGCTCTCGGTATGGGGAGCAGTTGAACTGCATGAATTTTACGAGCGAGGTGATCCCATGCGCGGCTGGTTTATGCAGCTGCACTTCTCCCTCGGAGTCGGTGTCCTGATGCTTCTGGCCCTGCGCCTCTATTGGCGTGCGCGCCACAAGCGTCCACAGACCGAAGGCAAGAAGTGGCAGAAGGCACTGTCCAGCCTGACCCATGGTGGGCTCTACCTGTTGATTCTGGCTATGCCGGTTTCTGGCATCGTGATGCGCCAACTGTTTGGGCGCGATACCGAGTTTTTTGGCCTGTTTGCCGTTCCCAACCTGTTCGCCAAAAACCCGGATCTGGGCAAGCAAATCGCTTTCCTGCACAAAGATGTAATGTGGCCCGCCCTGCTCATACTGGTTGGACTGCATATCGCCGCAGCCTTGTGGCATCACTTTATCGCCCGCGATAACACACTCACCCGTATGCTGCCGCAGCGCTAATTCAAGACAGGGAAGAAATAGAAGAAGGGAAACTGAATGGGAGAGCGCAGACCTGCGCTCTCCCGGGATAAACCTGCTAAAACAAGTACGACTTAGTCGTCATTATTGCTGCGCTTGGCTTTGGGCTTTCCTTTGGGCTTGAACTTAGGCTTACCCTTAGGCTTCCCTTTCGATTTCACCGCCGCTTCATCGAAGCGGGTGATTTTCATCGGCTTACCGGAAACACGCACCTTCTTCAGGTGTTGGAACACTTCTTTCGGCATTCCCTGAGGCAGATCTACCGTGGTGAAATCGTTGTAGATTTCGATACGGCCGATATAGGAGCTGTCCAGATCCACCTCATTGGCAATAGCGCCAACAATGCTACCGGGACGCACGCCCTGCTCGCGGCCGATCTCGATACGGAAGCGCTCCAGCCCCTCATCGGGCGGCGGTAGCTTGCGATCTTTCTCGAAGCTTTCCTTCTTGCGGCGGCGGCCACCGTCAAAGTCATCATCGCGCTCGCGACGCTCTTTGCGCGGTCTCTGCTCTTTCTCTTGAATCAGCAGGGGCTGATCACCTTGGGCCATTGCAGCCAGCGCGGCGGCAACATCCAGTGGATCAACCTCATTCTGCGCCAGGAATTCCTCAACCAGCTGGCGATAGGGCGCCAGATCAGTTTGGCCTTCCAGGGTCGCGGTGATGCGCTCGCGGAAGCGCTGCATACGGGCGCTGTTAACTGCATCTGCGCTGGGCAAATCCAGTTTTTCGATCGGCTTCTTGGTCGCTTTCTCGATGACACGCAACATACGGCGCTCGCGGGGCGCCACAAACAGGATCGCATCGCCTTCGCGACCAGCGCGGCCGGTACGACCGATACGGTGAATATAAGCTTCGGTATCGTAGGGGATGTCGTAATTGATCACGTGGCTGATACGCTTCACATCCAGTCCACGAGCCGCAACATCGGTGGCTACAACAATATCGAGCTTGCCATTTTTCAGCTTGTCGATCACGGCTTCACGCAGGTTCTGCGCCATATCACCGTTCAGGGCGGCACTGGCAAAGCCTCTGGCGGCCAACTTATCTGCCAGTTCCACAGTGCTGTTTTTGGTGCGCACGAAGATAATCGTGGCGTCCACCGGCTCCGCTTCAAGAATACGGGTCAGTGCATCCAGTTTGTGCAGGCCGCCAACCGGCCAGTAGCGCTGGCGAATGGTTTCAGCAGTCTCAGTCTTAACACGGATTTTTACTTCAACCGGCTCATCCAGATGCTCGCGGGCGATGCGGGCAATCTCTTTTGGCATAGTGGCGGAGAACAGCGCAATCTGGCGCTCTTCAGGAATCTGCTCCAATACCCACTGCACATCATCGATAAAGCCCATGCGCAGCATTTCATCCGCCTCATCCAGCACCAGGGTGCGCAGATTGGACAGATCCAGGGAGCCGCGACGCATATGGTCCATCACCCGTCCGGGGGTACCTACCACCAGCTGAACGCCACGCTTCAACTGCTGTATCTGGCCGCGGTAGTCAGCGCCACCATAGATAGGCGCAACGTGGAAACCTTTCAACTTGGATGCGTAAGACTGGCAGGCTTCAGCCACCTGAATAGCCAGTTCGCGGGTCGGTGCCAGCACCAGTGCCTGAGGGCGACGATCCTTCAGGTCCAGCTGGGAGAGTAGCGGCAGCGCAAAGGCTGCGGTCTTGCCAGTGCCGGTCTGGGCCTGGCCTAGCACATCCCGCCCCTCCAGCAGGGACGGAATAGTTTGTGCCTGAATCGGGGAGGGAGTCTCATAGCCGAGCTTTTCGATGGCGCTGAGAATTTCAGACGGCAGACCCAACTGGTCGAAGCCGGCCGCTTTAGGGGTATCGGTCATTTCGGAATTCACTTGAAGCCAAAGTCCCTATCGCGGGACCGGAGCGGTGGGTAAAAGGCCGCGCAGTCTAACAGGTTAGACGATCCAGATCAGCCTGTTTTTTAAACAAGCTGTGATGAAGCGTGCAAGTGGAATGAAATACCTTAGATGGAAAGGAAAAGAACGCAAAATCCCTAATCTCTAGTCCAAGTCCGTGCGAGAGAATTAACCCGCACTATTTCCGCTTTTGATAGAGAGCTTGGCCTGGGGGCTACCCTCAGCAGCAGATTCTATGCGCTTTACCACCCCTTCGATGGTGGCGCCAACCGCCTTGGAGAAGCTACCGTCTAGCTGAGTTTGCTCATATAAATAGGTATGAAAGCGTCTGAAAAAAGCAATATCCACGCTCTCAGGCTCAGCCCAGAAGCTGGACAGTTTACCTTGATGAGTCAGGCCTGGGATATCATATAGCGCACGCCCAAGCACTTTTGTGGGCACTTTGTGAAGAAGGGCAGAGATACCGACAGTACTATTAATTGTAACTACGCCACGAGCATGGTCCAGTAGAGTAGGCAAGTGCAGATCATGGCAATAGACTACCCGCCCCTGAATATTATAACGAACCTCTAAACTATCAATCAGTTTCTGATAGTGACAGAAACCACGGTCCATAGGGTGGTGCTTAAGAACGATTACCGCATCACCTGGAGCACTCTTAGCAAATGATTTTAATACTCGATCAATTGCATTTTCGATGGACAGGAGATCAGAATGCTCTCGCAATTGAAAATCATCGCGTGTCTGTAGGGGAAATAAGAAAAAGCGCTGACTAAACTCTCCTATCAACTTAGCAGTCAAATTGCGTTCTGTTATCTTATACAGCCCTTTGCGTACAAAACTTCTTAGCCAACATATGCCTTCAGCTTTCCAGTCCCGGTTTCGGTGGTGGTGATAAGCTGGAAACTCTGATCGGGCAAGACGCATCGCCGTATAGTAGCCCATAGCATAAGAAGCTCGGTGCCAAAACGTTTGCCCTACCGGCGAAGCGCAAGGTTGTCTTAAGTCAGGCTCATACTTTTCGATCCCATCCCGTGTCCAATCCATTCGGGAAAAAGCATTCACACCACCCCATTCCAAGGTGACAAAGTCAGGGCGAAGATAACCTTCTTCAAACACCCCATAAGCCACGCCCAAAGATTCGCAAACGGTTCGGGCTTGAAAGTGATAGCGGCGGCAGTCACCGTACACAAATACTGCTTCAACCCTATGTTCCAATAAGTAAGAATTAAAGAAGGATGTCCAGTCACCTTCACTTCCGGTAAAGTCTACCTGAAAATCGGCCCAGGCAAAGTAGCGGTCGCCGCCGTTAAAATTAATTTTGTGCGTAGTTATGCCCTGTTGTGAAAGTCGCTTTGCCAACTTCGCAAAGAACGGGCCATGAGGCCCCTGTAAAAAGACTGCCACAGACATTATTCATCCTACCCCTAAAACTTGCTATTTGGCGCTTAGAAATTGAGCACATATAAATAACTGGTTAAACAAAAACCATTACCATGCCGTATGCTAGCCACTCAGCTCATTGACACATTGGCATGTGCCTTTCTGTGGCTCCATTGGGCCCAACAGGAAATTCATCAACTAAACGAACAAAAACAGGTATTGGAGTACCAATTGGCGCAAAATTCTACCAAACGGATTAATTTTCTTCTACAGTTGTTCACTTCTTACTAAAATCAGTGACTGGTTGAGATAAAACTCACCGCGGTGGAAAAGTATAAAATATAAACAGAGAAGTCTTTTCCCTGTATAGAATACTAAATCCATTTAATAAAGCTTGAGAAGACATTTTTATAAAAATAATAATTCCATCATACACACCATCATAAACGAAGCTAAGTAACATGCCATCAAGAAAAATTGGCGGTTGAGCAACCATTTTACTCAGGTAAGTGACCACCACAATTGACTAGATCACAATTCACCAACACAGCAATCACAATCCACGCTAACCATTAGTGCCTTATCGGCCGATCCCGACACTCAATAAATCGTGTAGAGCCACTTATCTCCGAGAATAACCATTGAGAATTTTTCCGACTACCTAAAATGCTGTAGAAACTTGACGATTAAAATTCATCCAAAATTCCCTTCTATCTAGGACGGGATAGACGACCGTAAAAATTTCTTTGCTCACCACTATTGACTTTACTTTTATCTAGGTGCTTTAAGGCCTTTTTCCATACTGCTTCAAATACTTTGGCGGTGCTTTTGGGGAAGGGCGTAAATAATGGATTAAACGGATTATCTCGAGCCTGCATCCACACGGTCATCCGCTTTGACTTTCGAAGTGCTTCTCCGCGGCAGTGAAATCCATACACATTACCAATTACTAGAGTGTTAGCTGGGACAGATAACTTTTTAACTTGATATCCCATTTCATGTAAATCCGCTCCATTGACCCGAAAAGATCCATCCCAATAGCGTCCAGGCGAGCGTTTACTACCTTTTTTACATGCTTCAAGGCTTTCTTTGTACTCCCATTTTAATCTTTTCCATGAGAGCTTATGCGATCCAGGCACATAGATGTAAGCGCCATTATTATCACTTGTCTCATCAATGTATAGCCACGCCTTAACACACGGATGGAAAGTATCTGCATGTAAATCACGCTGAGGATCAGGTCGGCGATTTACATCTTCATGATTACAAAGATTTTCTATATAGAATAAAGGAGGGCGATTTTTTGATGAACAAAATCGCATCAACCGATCCAACAATTGATTTTCAGCTAGCTTTTTAAATTCCGGAGCTTTTCTTCGCTCCTCATAATCCATAAAGATTCTCTGAGTTACTGTTGTCCCTTCGATTATCTCCCTAACTGGCCCCTCAAACTGATCAAGCTCTTCAGCCAAGCGGAAAAATTGATCTTTATCAAGAAAATTCTCCCTTAAAATATAGCCGTTCTTAATAAATTCTCCTCGATACTCTGAAGGAACAATTGGGGAAAGAAGAAACAACCGAACTCTAAATAGTATATGTGCAACTATCACCCTAAAAACATGCAACCCGAATACATTAAGCCAGTAGCTTCCAATAATAGGATTATTCTTAAAGCTCTTCCCCCAACTAACCAACTCGAAAGACCACTTAGGTATTTTCCAAGTCAAAGCAAGTATTCGGCTTAGCATTATCACCTCCTAAAGATACATATCTAAAAATATATTATTTATATGGAAATACAGTTTCGCTTTGCCGTCTATCAAACGGAGCATCCATTGATATATTTATCAATAGCGAAGAAAATTTTTTCTATACCAGCAAAAAACTTTAAAGAAAAAGCTCCCGCCATCATATAAAGATCGTTTTTTTTCTACTAACTTAACTGTGGTCTCTGCATCAATGTAATCCCCTGTCGCAGCATCAGCATATACTGGGTAAAGTAGCAAGGTTCCCGCGATTAATTCATCTAAAGTCAATTTACGCCGCCGCCTTTGCTTGAAAACGTCAAAATCCGCCCTATCACCCCCTGCCTTGGAGAGCAGAGTGTCCTCAGTTAACCCCCAGCCGGAATAAAAAGGTAAACCATAAGTGACAACCTTAATTTTTCTAAGTAAGGCTTCAAACCCCGCCAGAGAACTCAAGGTATGCACCTCATCAACCTCATCCAATATTAGAGAGATATCTCCTTCAGTGACAAGCAAGTCATATAACCGCTTAGACCCTTGGGGTAATTCTCCCAAGCGAGCACCAGCAACCACATCGGGATGCGGTTTATAGATAATATATGCTTCTGGATTTCCCTTCCTTACACTCTCCAAAAGAGAATGGTTACTTTTTATAACAGGAGAACCATAAGCAATTGAGGCATCGCTTTCCACCTGCCCAGGAACTAAAATAATTTTCTTATTATCAGGAAGAGAGAGATTTACTGAGCCCTGAATGTTATATTTTGTAACTCTTTTCCTTAAAAGTAGCAGATGAAGGCTTTTCACCCTATTAAGTATTTCATCACTAAAATTAGTATCACTTAAAATAATTTCAAGATCACTGGGTGACCGGGCATCAAAGTAAATACCCCGGGAATCAAACACTAAAGAAGTGGGTGCAACCAAGTCCGCACCTAGCCCTGCTGAACGTATGAACCCATCTTCAACTCTCCAAAGACGAGCTTGAATCCCCTCAATCTTTTTCTGCAATGAATTCGTTGGCCGACTAGCCCAAACAAAAACATTAGCGCCCGCTGCACACTGACTGATAGAGCTTGTACCTCTAACAAAGTCCACCTTTCTATTTTTACTAAGAAAATTAGGAATAAACTTTCTCTTCCATGATGAAAAGCCCACACCTAACCAAGCACCTTGAAACCTAAGCCACTGCCGCTTTTGCTCCGCAATCAAAGCAACCGTCTCTTCAAACTCACATTTATCACCGGTATATGGGTTTATATATCGACAATACCTCAAATAGGCAGCACAAAAGAGCTGCGAAAGAGATCTGTTGATATTGCGACGTGATAAAAATTGTCTATCTTTAGTTAATCCCCACCCAGAATAAAAAGGAACACCAAAGCAGTGTACTTCTTTCCCCGCAATTAAAGCATCAAACCCCAGTTGACTAGTGACAACATAAACTTTTTCCACATAGTCAAAAATGGCCCAAGGTGAGATATCTTCAGATATAATTCTACAGCCTTTTTCAAAAGCTAAACTTAATAAATAACCCTTCTTCTTCCCTGTTATAACATCCGGGTGTATTTTTACACATATCTCGGCTTCAGGGTTATCTTCAATAGCACTATCCAGCATGGCCAGAAAATGAGATTCAGAAGCCTGGCCAGCCGAAACAGAGACATCACCAAAAGTCTGATCTACAACTAAAACCCTTTTCAAATTAGTTGACCAATCTAAGGGCTTATCTATGGATTGATTATATTTACAAAGCCTATTAGCTCGTAATAGCTCTATCCCTTTCTCTGCTCGCTCCAGTTCTTCAGAAGTGAAGTCAGCTAGAGCTATCAGTGTTTCTAAATCACTAGGTCGAGATGCATCATAATAGATCCCGGTTTTATCAACCACCAGACTATGCGGAACCGCTCCATTAACTCCCAACCCGAGCGAACGCAAAAACCCATCTTCTATACATGCAAATGGGAGCCCTGCTCGTAGAGCAATCCTTTTTGCTTTCATCGCTGTTGGTTTAAGCCCCCAACCAATCATATAACTCACATAACTAGCGGGCTTGAACGTAATATACTGGCAGCGTATATCGAGTAGGCTTTCTAGAATCCGGTGTTTCCGCAAACCTAAAGAACAGTGTCCGGCTACAGGCATTTTCGTGCCTCGGCCAGCATATTCCTTCGTAATTCTTCATCCTCAGCCAAAGCAAGAATTCCATCGATCCATTGCGAAGAGTTCATAGGTAAAAGCAAACCGTTTTCACGATGACGAACCACTTTGCCATAAATATCACCAGCAGCGTAAATGCCCACAGCACCAGCCTGTGTGATATCAAAGAACTTGGTGTGAGACCTAGCTCTATTAAAAGGTACATTCAATAAGGGCGCTAAACCTATATTTCGCCCCGGCACCTGTAACATCGAGAAATAAGTAGGCCATTTCATCGGGTGCAACACTTTAACCCTTGGTATATTGGAAAAAAGCCGATTCACGTAGGTATTTCCAATTATTTCAAAGCTCAAATTTTGATTATACTTAAGAACCTCACTTACCACAGGGTACAACCATTGGATATCTTCTTGATGTGATGCAGAGCCATGATAAAAAAGATTTACAAAATTTCTATCAGTTATCTTGATGGGCTCCGCTTGCAACAATCTTGGCCTCCAATCACTATATTTACTCTGTAGATAAGGAGTCGAAACCAACAATTGAGCCCCTACAGACTTTAACCATTTTTGCTTTGACCACCCATATCGAAGCAATTTAAACCTGTACTTAACAGGCAAACTAAGAAATGTCCGCGGATCAAACAAATCATCATCTATAAAGAAAAATATACGAGAAATTTTCTCAATATTTTTCTTCAGAAATGACTTCCATTTACCCGGAATATAACGCACTAATATAATATTAGCGCCTCGTACATTTTCCTCTATCGGAATATCATTAAAACCACAACGCTCGTAACTAACTCCCATATTTTGAAGGAATGGTAAAACAAAATAGTCCGTTGAAGGATTACGGCCTTCCTCCACGATTAGCCAGCGACTGGCCTTTTCCAAATCAATCTCCAAACCGATCAAACCTCAAAGGGAAATACGATAGGTAGTAAAGCCAAGACAACAATAGAATAAGCAATAGTTAGAGGTAGGCCCGCACGAAGAAAATCGCGTAAATGATACCCGCCAAGATTTTGCACTATCAGATTGGTTTGGTAACCAAAAGGTGTTAAAAAGCTTGCGCTTGCTCCGTAAGCAACGGCCATTACAAAAGGCATCCAACTGACCCCAAAACTTTCGGCAAGGCTCCAGGCGAGGGGAAAAGTCAAAGCAGCAGCCGCGTTATTTGTCATCAGTTCAGTTAACGCAAGGGTCAGTAAAAATATTCCCACCAAACCTGCCATGGGCCCCCAACCAGCAAGGAGTCCCTTCAACCTCTGGGCCAATACATCTGCCAGGCCACTACCAGCGAAAGCCTCCGCAAGCACCAAAGCACTGGCAATAATCAGCCATATCTGAAAAGGAAAACGCCTTTGCAATTCAGTAGTCGATAGGATGCCGAGGCCGATCATACCACCTAGTAATACCAGCAAGCCTTTTAGCAATGAAAAATAACCAAGTGCCGCTCCAGCAACAACTGCGGTGAAGCCTAAGCCCAACAGCCAATTATCACGCTGAGACAAGTCCCGTCTTACCTCAGTACCGCTGATAACATAGAAGTTTTTATCGATATTAAGATGATGGCGGAAATCAGCACCCACGGCGAGCAAGAGTGCATCTCCTGCTCGCAACTCAATCTCCCCCAACTTACCCGACAGCCTGTCACCGCCACGCCGCATTGCCACAACTGCGGCATCAAAGCGAGTGCGGAAGTTACAACTCTTGAGAGACTGGCCGAGAATACTGGAGCTTGGAGTAATCACCACTTCTGTAAGATTTAAATCCAGTGCCTCGTCATCTAAAGCAAATAAGCGTAAACCTTCTATATCCTGTAAACGTCCGAGATCACGAACATCGCCACTAAAAATCAATTTATCACCAGAACGAATCAATTCTGAAGGACCAACTGGACTAATTACTTGATCGTCCCGAACTATTTCGATTAGATAGAAAGTCTCCAGGCGACGTAGATTGTTTTGCTCAACACTCTTTCCGTCAAGAGGAGAGTTCGCCACCACCTCAGCCTCTAGCAAGTATTCGGCCACAGGTTCATCAGTTACAGTCCCCTCGGGTAGCAAACGGTTACACAATATCAGTACAGTAAGCCCCACTAAAGTTGCAGCTACCCCTACCGGTAAAAAGGCAAAGAAATCCAGCCCTGGCAAGTCGCGATCTAGTACAAAACTATTGACAATCAGATTGGTAGAGGTCCCTATCAAGGTCAGGGTCCCTCCAAGTATCGCCGCGTATGACAGGGGCATTAAAAGCTTGGCTGCGGGCAGCCGTCGCTGCCCCTTAACACTGGATGCAAGTGCTGCCACCACGGCCGTATTGTTGAGGAAAGCCGAACTCAGCGCCGTGGCGGCAGAAAGTCGTAACAAGCTGGTATTGAGGGAGTCCTTGATTAGCCCACCTGAGATCAATCGCAACCAACGAGCCTTCTCCAGTCCCACAGATACCAATAGTAACACGACCAATGTCACCAGCCCCGGGTTGGCACCCTTCTGCAGAGCTGACTCCACTGGCACAAGTCCGGTTAGAAAGCAAGCTCCAGCGGCCGAAGCGAAGACCAGGGATGGCCTAAATCGGGTGAAGATCAGTGAAACGATAACCAGAACGAAGATACCGGCTACAAATAATTGAGGAAAAGTCATAAAGTTGGGGAGTCGCTTGGGCTATCGATGCTAGAACTTATTTACTTATACGCTTATCGCGTAAGTAGATTATGCCAAATCTGATACGATTGCGCCTCCAGGCCTCCAAACCTTTAAAACAACAAGCCGAATAGACTGATTCCTGCTATCAAAAAGTAAAACTTTCCTGGTATATTGCTCTGAACTCCAATGGCGCAGCAATTGAAATACTGCGCCATCACGCCATCACGCCATCACGCCATCACGCCATCACGCCATCACGCCATCACGCCATCACGCCATCACGCCATCACGCCAAGGTAAAGTCCTCATGGACTAAGGTCAAATTAGGGTTATATGCGGGATCAGTATCTAGTAAATCTCCCCACCGGCCACGCATATAATCGGCCTCTCTCTGTGCACGGCGACGTTTTGCTGTAGTGTTGTCCGCACCGCGGGAGACAGATTCGTGGTGGTATAGCTCTGCATAAGGTGTCCACAGATTACGATAACCTGCTTCGCGAACCTTCAAGCATAAGTCCACGTCGTTAAAGGATACGGCTAGGTCTCCCTCATTCAATCCACCAACCTCATCAAATACTGTCTTACGCAATAGTAAGCAAGCAGCGGTCACCGCAGAAAGGTTTTGAATTAGGTGGAGACGTGAAAAGTAACCGTACTCATTACGACTGAAATACTTATGGGAATGACCAGCGACACCACCAATACCTAAGATTACTCCGCCATGCTGGATAGTATCGTTAGGATAATATAGTTTGGCTCCTACACAGCCAATTTCGGGCCTTAGAGCCTGTCCTACCATCTCACCCAGCCAATCACTATTGATGGGCTCAATATCATTATTAATCAACCCAATAACCTCGCCTTTCGCAAGACCTACACCAAAATTATTAATTGCAGAGTAATTGAATGGATAGTCCCAGCGGTGTACGGAAACGCGAGGATCGGAAGTAGAAATCTCCTCCAAAAAGCCCAGTGTGGCTTCACAGGTGCTTTGATTATCCAAAATTAACAATTCAAAATTTGGGTAATCCGTTCTGGAGAGAATTGCCTCCACACAGGGCTTTAAAATACCAAAGCCATCTCGCGTAGGAATCAAAAGGCTCACAAGAGGAGCTGACGCTGGGACATCCCATCGTACTCTATAGCTATTTGGAGCCGCACCAGGCATCGCAGTAGCATTTATAGTTTGAGAGCTCAGATAATCATTCACAGCTTGCAACCCAGCAGTCGCAGCATAGTTCTTTGCGCCACCTTCCAGAGCGGTAGAGCCACTAATTGCTCGCCAGTGGTACAGTATTTCAGGGATATGCACCACATTCTCACTGTTCAAGTATGGCACACAGCGCAGAAGCAAATCATGATCCTGGCTACCCTCAAGTCCTAAACGAAAGCCCCCAATCTGTTCCACAAGAGCTGCTTTTAAAACAGTCAAATGGCAAATATAGTTCTGTGAAAGTAACAGATCTGGGTTCCAATCTGGTTTAAAGTGCGGATCAAAGCGCTCACCTAGCTCATCAATTTTATCTTCATCACTATAAAGCAGCTGAACCTGAGGGTTGTCGGCAATCGCCTTCGCCATCGTCATTAATGCATGCGGGGCCAAGGTATCATCGTGATCCAACAGTGCAATATAATCACCCTTTACCAATTCTAGAGCAGTATTACTAGCAGCAGAGATATGTCCGTTGTCTTCCCGAAAAACTACCTGAATGCGAGAATCCTGAGCCTGATACGCCAAAAGACATTCCCGAGTCTTCTGATTTGAGGAAGCGTCATCAGCGATACAAAGCTGCCATTTGCTATAACTCTGTGCAAGTACAGACTCTATACATTCGCGTAACAGCTCTGGATCAGTATTGAAAGTTGGAACGATAATTGAGATCAATGGCTGCATCTCGAGCTTTTTACCGCACACATCATCCGAACGGGAAGCTAGTTTTGCAGTTTCTACCTTTCTGATCCACTCCGCATAATCACATGTCTGCCGCCTTTTAGTAAAAGTTCTTGCGTAGTGCTGCAGAGCCAATTCTTTCCAAGGGCGATTGGTTTCACGAGCTTCATTGCGAATATACTGCAATACATTCGCTTTCCCCATGTCACGAAACTTAAAGTGCATGTTAGCCAAGCGCTGTGATAAACGGTCATAGGCAAAGCGTGCTGGCAATCTCACGAAATGAAAATGTCTGACAGAGAAAAGCCCTGAAGATTCCAAAGGGTCGAAACGAAGTGCCTGGATCCGCCTTGACAGATAAACAAGACGCTTAGTCACTCTGCCAGACTTAAGAGGAACAAAGACACTTTCAGGCTCGTTAAAACCTTGCCCATAATCAAAATATAGCTTCGCATCTGCTGAAGGCTGATCGTGTCGAAGGTCAATTTCTACCATGTACCAGCCAGGGCCAAATCCTCTCCCATTAATAATAAACTGTGGATCCTCCCCTTTAGACTCCCAGTCATAAGTAAAATCAGTAGTACTCGCTGGTACAATAGCTGTGGCTGGACGAAGGCGGGAGGACAAATCCCAATGAAAGAGAGACTTGATATACTTAAACACTAAATAAAAACCAAATATTGCTGAAAATTATGTAAACTGTTCGACTCAACTCATACACAAACTTTATTATGTCAAATCAAAAGAATCAAATCTTCACTCCTGACTAAGGTTTTAGCCTAGTCCCTCACATTTTCGAACAGAAAATTGACTCGACACTCAACAGCACTACCATAAATATAAGCCTCCACCTGATCTTTTAGCGTCAGTGATTTAGGGGGCCTAAAGGCAAAACCACATTGCAAGCGTCTAGATAGGCCCCTGTCAACCACATCCTGACGATCCTTATTGACATCTACCAAGTACTCTGAGCCATTAATAAGAATTCGTAATTTCAGAGCACCCTCAAACTCACTTGCAGCCCAACCGAAAATCAAATCTGGCTTGGCATTCACTACAGCATTCCCCCGGCAAAGATAAGGGCTTTTATCACAAACCTGGGCGCGCAACTCTTCTACACGCTGGTTAACAGCGGGCACGAGGTCAATGAGAGTATTATCTTCTTCGTCGTTAAGATCATGCCCCTTAAAATAACCCTCGCCTTTTCTACGAGTCGAACTACCAGCCCCTGACCCTTTACGCTCCTTATTTGCTAAATGTTCCTGCCGAGATTTCACTACATAGTGATTAATTCTGAGACACTCAAAAGTAACTTCAGCTGTTTTTGGAGCAATTTCCATATTATCTTCAAAAACTGTAGGTTCGAGATTTGCATTATAGTAACGCCCTGAATGTAAAATGCATTCATGGATATGCATTTTTTTTGTCATTTTTGGTTTTAATATCGTTTTAATATGACGGTTGAAGTCATGATCTTTTTTTGAAGCGCGCATAAAACGCTCTATTACAGGCCCCTCGCCCTTAAATTTACGGCCAGATGAACCGAAATTTCTCCAGTTGAGGGCAAGAGCACCGGCATCCTCAATCCTATCAAACGCTTTCAGATTATCTTTGAGCGGCATTCCATTAGTGCTCACTATAAATTCATCTGCATCAATAAAACCTAACAGATCTACTTCATCACCATAGTTATCCAGAATATGATTGTAAGCGGGTACTTGGGGGCCCATATCTCCCACACGAGGAAAATAGACCCGCTTAATTACACCCAAATAATCCAATGACTCTAGTAATTGAGATGAACCATCATCACTAATGTTATCGGCTATATAGAATGTATCAACTCCTATCAGTTGATGATAGGCAATCCATTCCAGGATATACTCATATTCATTTTTAAAAATAGCCGCAATACCAAACTTCACTTGAACTCCAAATAAAAACCGACGATGAACGGCGGAAATCAAACTCGCCAACAAAATAGAACCAGAAATTTAAAACTACTATTCTTTCAAGGTATTAAGTATTGGCTGTCCTGTATTAGCAACGACACACACTACATTATTAGGATCAATGCTACTTGGGATTTTTATAGTGAATCCTAAAAACCCCCCCCGCCCTAAACCCCTAGCTTTATAATAAGGGCGATATTCGTTAGCTTTCGACTCTGCGATTATATTATCCCCAACCTTGGCTTGTACTAAGACTGCCTCATCAGCATTCTCAGATATTGCCCAGCCCTGCAATTTACCCGATTCAAAATTAGTAACGCAACCGGAAACATAGTTATTGCCAGCGCGGTTGGCACGGAGATTCCAATCAAATTGAGATCGAGCAAGATTGTAAAATTTCAACTCCTCAGCGTTCAGGTTTCGCAACTCTTGCAACTGCCCTTTTGTTAATTGGCGAGGTTCAACAACTTCACTTTTAGCCACATTCTCATGTAGATATGGTATCTCAATATTAAACCTCTTATTTAGCAGGCACAGAGAGTCCTGATAAGCATCTACAAACCCAATAAAACCAAATTCAGCCCAGCTTTTCCGACCAATGATTTTCAGCTGTCGATTAATATTTTGTGGGCTTCGATAAAAATCCTCGAAACTATCCTTATAACCATTATGCCTCACACAGTGATTATACTCAGAGGCGATTCTCTGTATTGGGTCGCGCAAAAAAGTGACCATTCTCCCCGCATCAAAAATATTAATATATTTCGCAGAATAAAAATGTCCAGTTAAAAACTGATACCCTCTCCTAGAAAATTCTTGTGCAAATAGCCATCCATCCTTTTCACTAGAAGTCCAACTCCTTACAAGCTCACTGGTTTCTACCGATTTAACTCCATAATCTCGACAGACGCTTTCCTTACCAAAATAAGAATCTGCCCCCCAACGAAAACTGGTGCCAGCGGTTTTTGGAATATGCACAAATACTATAGGCTTCACTAAAATAAACAACCGTCAATGATTACAAAAGGTTTTCTTTTAATTAAAAACGTCTTAACTTCATTTAAATTTATTCTTTTTTCCCAAACAAATCACGATGCAGAACCCCCAAAATATACCCCTTTATTTACTATACGTGTGAGAATAAATAGCATACCTCATTCTGAAAAATCTAACAGAATGACCATAGAAGTTCCGCAAGAATTGCTAAGCCGCACGGGTCTTATGAGCATGTCCAAAATGGGATGTATCAACCTGGGCTCCCACAAAGCTCTTCAATTGAGATCTACATACATCCAAGCCTGCCTCAAGATCCAAAATTAAAAGATCTTCACGCCGCCCTTTAAAGTACTCAGTTACATCAGCATGATGCTGATACCACTCTCCTTCCCAAAGCTGGAGAATATCCTTCTGTGACCCACCGTAAATATTCATATATCTCTTCATGTATTCCCCACCTGCATGTCGCTCTCTGCTTTTCAGCCACTTATACAAGCTCCTAGTATTCAGAATAAATTTTGACCCTGGATATGCCTCATCAAGATTTTTATAATATTCTTTATACGCAGGAGTTACCCCTTTATATTTATGATCCCAATCACAAACAAACTCCATATCACACAAAAAATCATAATCCTCATAAGCTCCAAGAATGCCTGAACGCACACCCGCTTCAACATTCCTTCTTATTTCACAAGCAATTCGCCCATACTCGTAATGTATAGATTTAAATCCATTACCCTCAAAAAAATAATGCAAACTTAAAGTTGCGCACTTATTAAAACCAATCTGAAAATACTTCATAAAATAACCAACCCTAATAAAGAATAGATTTCTCTAATTGTTCTAAATCAGCAAAAATATTAGCGGAATTAACCCCTATAAAATCATTCTCATAATCCAAAAATAGCTCACTATAGATTCTCCCATCAGAATCTGGACACGGAACAGAACGATATGACAAATTCAGAATCTTAGAAAAAAGATAATATTCAGGAGATATATGTTGACTAAAAAACTCAACAACCTTAACACCGGGATTACAAAATGCTATATTGCATAATCCCGCCCCATGAGGTGCTACAACAAGCTCTGAATTATTCATAATCCAGTGCATCTCATTTATAGAATAATCTTCACAGTAAATAGTTTGAACGTTCAGGCGATCTAGCAGGTCAACTACCTGACTTTCATTTATAACTCGACGCCTACTAGCCTTACCTCTTGAAAGATACACACGCTTGGAGAATTGCCCCTCGGGCTTCTTCACCGGAAATACTCTGCGTATAAAATCAATTACCCAAAGCCCAGTAAAATATGCTTGCCTTACCGGACCAACGGTAGTCAATTCATCACAGTGATACCTTCTTCCATCCAGGCTTTTAAGAGTAACTACTTTATCCACTGGAATGGACAAAGCTTGAAAAGAGGCTTTTTGAAACGGAGAACTCACACCATTAACTATGATTTTGTCATAGCGAGAAAGATCTACTCCAGCAAACTGCAAGCAATCTAACTTGGGTAGCAAATCAAAGAGCCAGTGCGTATAAATAGCCGCACCTGGAGTAAATAAATTTAAAACTCGCCCCAAAGAAATGGGACCTCCCAAGCTATCAACTTCCTCATCAAGATTGCCGGAGAATACGATATTTTTATTATAGGTAGTAAATATTTTAGGAGAAGGTACTTTCTGTTCTCTAGTAAAATTCCACTTTGGATGATTTAGCTTATCATCCACATCTATAGTAGTTTCTCCACCACGAAAGACAGTAATTACTTCGACCTGGGAATCTTCCTGGCTGGCCGAAAAATTTTCAGAGCCTGAAATTATCATAACGTTTTAAATATCATAGTTAGTTTTAAATAAAAGCCAAACAAATCATGCTAGCGCAGAAACACATAAATAATTGTAAAACTTAATTCACTCGCAAGTATTCATATAGCGCAAGATCTGAAGCGTTACATTCAACTAGTTTTCGGTAAACCTCTCCACCTAATTCACGTTCAATTTCTATCAACTTTTGATCGAGAGATTTACTTACTGCGCGTGAAATATTTTTCCTTACAGTTTCAAGCTTAACATTCGGAATACCAAAATTACGTAAGCAACTCTCAAGATTAAAAATAGAACGATCAAACTGCTCTACCAGCCCTACAAAAGGTAACTCTTGAACAGCTTCTCTAGCTCTATCTAACTCAGATCCTTTTTCCGACGAGAACATTTGCGCCAAGCGTGCAACATGAAAATTTCTACACTGTCTATCGTTAGGTAATGAGAGTCGAGTTTCTATATAGCCTTTTAAATCAGTATTTCTAGCCAACACCGCACCAAAAGAATCACCACCTTGCTTACGCTCAAACGCATAAGCGGATGCTATCCGATCTAAAGGGTGGCGCACAAAAATTACAGGGAAAACCTTTACCCCCTCCACCTCTGGAGGGGGTAAAAGTGCAGTGTGGGAGGAAAAGCACTTCGCCTGTGGGTTATCGAAAATCCACTGTTCTACCTGTGCTTTATTTAGCTGAAGGTTCCCAGGAAATTCTTTGGTTACCCACTCACTTCCTTTAAAGTTCTCCTTGAACGCCGCATCCAGTGAAGTGCCTGCGTTTTTAAACAAATGATAGTGAAGTACAACTTTTCTCATAATCTATTTTTTCTACTTTTATCTAAATGCACTAAGACTTCATCAATGTGTTGAAAAAAGTCCGACACTGGAAAAAATTTCCTTAAGCCGATTTTTGCCGTTCTCTAGTGAGAACTGTTCCTCTACGAGAGTCCTGCTATTTTCCGCAAATTTACACCAAAGTGTCTCATCATCATAAAGCTTTGCTATCCCATCCGCCCAGGCCATGGGTCTTTCAGCGATCAATGTGCTAATACCATTGGTTAGACCAGTTCCCTCTGCGGCAACATTGGTCAATACCGTTGGCAATCCATAAGCCATAGACTCCAACACTTTTCCTTTAATACCAGCCCCAGATAACAGTGGGGCAACAAATACTCGATGATTATGGTACACTTCATCAAGGTGTTCAGCAAAACCTACCATTCTAATATTTTCGCACTCAAACTGTGCAAAACTATCAGGCATATTGCTTCCATACACGTAAAGACAAATATCTGGTCGCTTCTTAAGCAATATTGGCATCACCTCTTTGGCAAGGTACTCTACCGCCTCCACATTCGGCAGATGGTTATACCCACCTAAAAATGCAATTCCCTGTCGCTGCTCGAATCTGGGACCCACTGTTTTCTCTTCAAGAACCCAAGGTGTAATATGCAGTTTATCGGCTTCAAGAATATGGGAAGTGATCACTGCATGTTCGGTAGCGTTGTAGCAAAGTACTGCATCTGCCTGACGACATACCATTAATTCTTTTTCGCGAGTCTCCAAGGCCTTGGACATCTGCTCATCATCTCTTCCATCTTTCAGGGCGGCTCGCATTTCCCGAAGAAAGTGAAGATCTGCATTGTTAAAAATCACCTTTGCACTGGTGCTTTCTTTGATGGTACTCAGATACTTCTCAGCCACTGAATAGCGAGTGATATAAACTGCATCCATTTCCGGCAAACGCCTTTGCAGCACATCAAATACAGAAGTATAAAAAGGAGCGTAAAGTACTTCGACGCCCATTTTCTGAAGCTGAGTTGTGAACTTTCCAAAATGAGCCATATTTTCAGGCACAAATGTAACCTTAAACCCCAACTCCAACATCAACTTCATTTCTTGTACAGCAGCGTAACTACCAGCATCTTTGTTGGGCATGGGACTGGCATAATCAATCACCAAAATACGCTGATCTATGTTGCGATCTTTTTCCAGTGCCATGGCTTCCATGCTAGCAATTCCGTTGTTACGAAAAGCACTAAACCATTTACTGCGAAATGTTTTCTCATTGACAGACTGATAGCGTTTTAAACCTTTTTTAACATCCCGCCCATGACTCTGACCTTCAAAATGCACAACAACAGAATGCGGCACATAAACTGTTTTGTAACCGGCTTCACGTACCTTAAAAGCTAGATCCGTGTCTTCGTAATAGCATGGAGCCAGTTCTTCACTAAACAGGCCAACCTCTTGCCAAACGTCGTTACGAATACACATTGCGGCGCCGGTGAGATAATCCACTTCACGTGCATAATTATATTCGGGAGCTTGAGAGTTGGCGTTGCGTCCAACATTCCATGGCTCCCCATTACCCCAGACAATACCACCAGCCTCTTGCAAGGAACCATCCAGGTTCAATAATTTAGAGCCCACCATCCCAATAGATTGGTCTCCATCTAGCTTTTCAATCAGCTCATCTAGCCAGCGTGAAGTTACCTCCGTATCATTATTAAGGAAAACAATAAACTCACCCTTAGCCAATTTCGATGCTTTGTTACAGCTGCGCAAAAATCTTAGATTTTCTTCATTTCTTGAAATTACTAAATTGCCAATGATTCCCTCAGCTCTTGCGGTAATATCAGATGAGCAGTCATCAGCGAGAATCACTTCAAAACTGGTCTTATTGAATGACAGTGCAAGAGATGCAATGCAGTGATAACTGACTTCAAATTTATTGTAAGCAGGAACAACGATAGATACCCGTGGCTGCTCATATTTTGGTAATGAGAATGCTGGGAAATTCTTACGTCCCTCATGCCCTTCCAAAATAACCTTGTGTACTGTCAGCAAATCCTCAGAGGTAAGTAGGCTCTCTCCTTTAGCAATAGCCTCTAGGTGATAGTGTAAACTTTCATACCTGTGCCCAGCTTCAGGACGTAATGAAAGAAAGCCTGGCTCTCGGAAGCTCTCCTTGATGTACTGCCATGGAGTCTGTACAGGATGGATGGAGAACCACTGCATTGCTAGCATGTGAGGGTATCCACTCAAACCAAGCTTATAAAGCCTAAGATTACCGTCTTGGAGGCTGACGGGAACTGGTAAAGAAAGTTCAATTGATGTGGAAGAACTCTCAAACTCTTGATGAAATATCGGCTCATCTTCATGATATAAGACAACAGTGCGCTTACCGAGAGCATGTACAGAGGATACTTTTGCCTCAATTCGCCCCTGCTGCACACGAATTAATTCGGCCGTATATCTCTGAGGCTCGATATCCCTCATAAATTCTGTATGACTAATCTCTTGTAGTGTCTCGGCATGAATCAGCTTAAACTTTACTTTGCCGGGCTTAGACCAGTACTCCTGCAGTGAAATTGTGAATCCGTGCTTACCTTCATGTATTCCCGCGCGAACCAAGTCTTCCCGCAACATATCAGCAATTCCATAACCAGCAGGACGATCATTCACTAGCACTTGGACTGGAACCGGGGCTGAATTGCTTTTTGAAGCAACCCAACCTTTAATTACACCACCTTCAAGATGATCAATGTGACCTATAAGATCATTTTTCTCTTCAGCTCTCTTCTTCAAAAACTTACTAGTTATACTCATATCCACCTGTAATTCCCCCTTTTACGCCTGAAGTTGAGATCCAATGACCTGCAACCTTGACTCAATTATTCACGCGCGCCCATATCTATCTTGAAAACGGACAATATCGTCCTCGCCCAAGTAGGAACCTGTTTGCACCTCAATCATTTCTAGAGGAATCTTTCCAGGATTTTCGAGAGCATGTACTTGACCTATAGGAATATAGGTCGATTCATTTTCACTGATTAAGCTGGTGCGATCTCCAATAGTAACTTTGGCGGTCCCAGAAACAACGATCCAATGCTCTGCGCGGTGATGATGCATCTGAACAGAGAGCTTCGCTCCGGGCTTGACGGTTATTCGCTTAACTTGATCTCGCGGTCCAAAGTCAATTGAGTCGTAGTGCCCCCAGGGGCGGTAGACTTCTCGACCATGTTTGTATTCGCTACGTCCATCATCCTTCAATTGCGTAACAACTTGTTTCACTTGCTGAATCTTATGTCTATCTGCAACTAAGAGAGCATCTTTAGTCTCAACGATAACAACATCCTGGAGCCCAATTGCAGCTACTAATTTCCCGCCGGCATCCAAATAGCAGTTATTTGTATCATGGAGTAAAACATCTCCACGAATTACATTTCCGTTCAAATCTTTATCAGATATTTCCCACAGGCTTCCCCAACAACCTACGTCACTCCATTGAGCATCCATAGGAACCGCTACAGCATTTCCCGTTTTCTCCATCACAGCATAATCAATGGATTCATCTGGACAGCCACGAAAGCGCATAGCATCTGGGCGTAAGAAACTCAGATCAGACTCTGCAGCATCCATTGCCAATTTGCATGCTTTAAGAATATCTGGGCGTTGCAATTCCAGCTCCCTCAGGTATACACCAGCCTGGAACATAAACATTCCGCTATTCCAAAAATACTCTCCACTTTCCAGGTAACACTTTGCAGTCTCTAAGTTAGGCTTTTCTACAAACTCAGCGATCTTTGATACCCGATGGATAGACTCAGAGCGAATATAACCATATCCAGTATGTGGGCTCTTTGGGACTACCCCAAAAGTCACCAGTTTGTCATCCTTGGCCTGAGGTATTGCTGTATTTACAGCCAAATGAAATGCTTCATGGTCTTGAATCACATGATCTGCAGCTAATACCAACAGAATATCTTCTGGATCCGCAGCCAAAGCTGCAAGTGCGATTGCTGGCGCCGTGTTTCGCCCCGCTGGCTCAAGTATAATTGTTGAGCCCTCAATATTATTTTGACGCAATTCCTCTGCAGCTATAAACCGGTGCTCTTCGTTACACACAATGATTGGAGCCTGATGCTGCAAACCCTCTAACCGGCTTATTGTCTCGATTAGCATCGAGCCTCTACCCATTAGATCCAAAAACTGTTTGGGCATTAGCTGCCTTGAGGCTGGCCATAAACGGCTACCAGAGCCTCCTGCCATGATCACCGGTTTAATTGTCATCCTTCGTTAACCTCCTGTTCATACTGCGCAGAAATCCAATTCTGATAGCTTCCATCCATTACAGAAGTCCACCAACTGTCATTTTCCAGGTACCACCTCAAAGTCTTTTGGATACCGGTTTGAAAACTTTCCAGAGGCTCATAACCGAGTTCTTGGTTAGATCTCTTTGGATCAATTGCGTAACGCCGATCATGCCCCGCCCTATCTTTCACATGGGTGATCAACTTCTGAGCCTTACCTTCAATAACAGAAACTGCCTGTGGATATTTATTTACTAGATCCGGTCTCATAGCAAACTCATCATTCATAAGTTTACAAATCAAATTCACAATGTCGATATTTGCCCATTCATTAATACCACCAATGTTATAGCACTCTCCTAATTCTCCTTTTTTAATTACTAAATCAATACCTCGAGCATGATCTTCTACATATAACCAATCGCGAATTTGCTGGCCGTCGCCATAGATTGGTAGTGGCTGATCATTCAGAATATTAGTAATAACTAAAGGAATTAATTTTTCGGGAAAATGGTAGGGCCCATAATTATTCGAGCAGTTACTAGTCGTGACTTTAAGCCCATAAGTATGGTGATAAGCGCGCACCAAGTGGTCTGATGCTGCTTTACTTGCAGAGTAAGGGCTATTAGGAGCATAAGCTGTCGTTTCACTAAATGCAGGGTCTTCGGGCAGTAAAGAACCATAGACTTCATCAGTCGAGACATGATGGAATCGATGAGAGTCTTTATTGAGCCCCTCTTCAAGCCAGATTTTTTTTGCAGCTTTAAGTAAACTGTGTGTGCCAATAATATTAGTTTGAATAAATGCATCAGGCCCACTTATAGAACGATCTACATGACTTTCTGCTGCAAAGTTCACCAAAGTGTCAATTTGATACCGCTTTAACAAATCCCCTACCAAAGTTGTATTACAAATATCACCCTGATGAAATTTAAAATTTGGTCTACATTTAATCTGATTTAAATTTTCTAAATTACCAGCATAAGTAAGAGCATCAAGGACTACTACTGTATCTTCCGGATACTTTCTCATCCAGTAATGCACAAAATTCGAGCCAATAAACCCTGCACCGCCAGTTACCAGTAAACGTTTCATCTTTATACTTCTACTAATCAGATTTTCTCAGAATTAAGATTAAGTTAACGACTTTTAAATTACTCAAAGCTATCTTTTTTGACTTCAAAAACTTGCCTCAGAACCTCTCGCCAGTGTTTCAATTCAACACCAAGGTCATTTTTAAGCCTACTTTTATCTAATACGCTATAGGAGGGTCTTTCTGCAGCAGTTGGGTAATCTTGTGCTGTAATCGCTTTAATCATTACCTGCTTATTTGCAGGAAGCAAACCTGAAACCTTCCCTTCTTCATAGATTGCTAATGCAAAATCATACCAACTCGTCACACCTAGATCGGTACAATGGTAAATTCCTTTACAGTTTCTATTTTGGGACAAGGCAAAAATTACTTTTGATAAAGTTCCAGCCCAAGTCGGAGTGCCTACCTGATCGGCAATTACACCTAATTGGTCTCTTTCTTCCATCAAACGAAGCATCGTATTTACGAAATTATTACTATGACTAGCGTATACCCATGAGGTCCTTACAATTACTGCCTCTGGAAGCACCTTGGAGATCACAGATTCTGCTTCTGCTTTAGTAGCCCCATATACACTGAGAGGTCTAACTTTGTCCGAAGTAAAATAAGGAGACGATTTTTTTCCATCAAAAACATAGTCTGTAGACACATGTATAAGGCGAACAGAAAATTTCTTGCATATTAATGCAAGGTTTTCCGCACCTTTTACATTAACTGCAAAAGCAGCCTCAGGATCACTCTCTGCACTGTCTACATTAGTAAATGCTGCCGAATTGATAACTAGATCAGGGCGAGTATTCTCAATCACCTCGTTAACAGCATCAACATCTGAAATATCCAGTTCCTCACGAGACAAGGCGATCATTTCATACTCAGATGGACATTGATCTTGAAGTTCACGTCCAAGCTGGCCATTCTTTCCCGTGATCAAAATTTTCATTATTGCCATTCTAAATAACTCGTAAAAGCAAATACAGTATTTGGCACAGCGCCAATTCCGTGAGTTTGATTGATAGCTGAATAGGGTTTCTACTTAGCAGAAGGTGGTAAAGTTGGCTTTTCAAAAAGCCGATTCACCATTATCAAGGAAAGTAAACAGCATCTTGAAAACAACTGCCTTCACTGTCTTTCTGTGAAAGTTGAGGTGTATGACCACTAACAAGGGGCCAATTAATATTTAAGTCTGGGTCATTCCAAATAATCGACTTTTCATATTGTGGAGCATAATAATTTGTACATTTATAGACAAATTCAGCTGTTTCACTGGTTACATAAAAACCATGTGCAAAACCCTCAGGAACCCACAATTGACGTCTATTTTCAGCAGAAAGAAAAACACCAACCCATTTTCCAAAAGTTGAAGAGCTCTTGCGCAAGTCTACAGCGATATCGAAAACTTCACCTCTAACTACTCGAACCAACTTACCTTGTGGTTGCTCAGTTTGATAGTGTAATCCACGCAAAATCCCCTGTGAGGATTTGCTGTGGTTATCTTGAACAAAAACTCTTTCACCACACTCCCGATTAAATATATCTTCGCGAAAAGACTCAAAGAAAAAGCCTCTTTCATCACCAAAAACCTTGGGTTCAATGATTTTTACATCAGGGATTTCTGTTCCAACAATATTCATACAGCTTTTTATCTATTGGTGCCACAAATTAGTCAATCTACCAATCTGCGATCAAAGGTAAAATGTTGGAGTCGCCTGTCCATAGGCGCCACTCATACTTGAACTCAAAAGATCAAATCATGACACTATTAAAAAAACTACGAACCAGAGGCATACCGATGCGCGCTTATCGAGGAAATTTCGCCACTTTCTACTAATAGTTGCATTAAATACTTTCCATAGCCACTTTTCATTAATGGTTGAATTTGAGCTTCTAGCTCTTCTGCACTAATAAATCCCTTCCGGTAGGCTACTTCTTCTGGGCAAGCTATTTTCTGCCCTTGGCGACGCTCGATAGTTTGTACAAAGTGTGCAGCATCTAGTAAGTTATCGTGTGTACCAGTATCTAGCCAAGCACTTCCACGCCCAAGACATTCTACCTCCAAAAGATCTTGTTCTAGATATACTTTATTAATGTCAGTAATTTCTAGTTCGCCGCGTGCACTAGGCTTAATATCTTTAGCTATATCGCAAACTTGATTATCATAAAAATATAAGCCTGTGACAGCATAATTCGATTTTGGGTTATCTGGTTTCTCTTCAAGGCTGATAGCTTTCCCTCTAACATCAAACTCTACAACCCCGTAAGCTCTGGGATCAGCTACACGATACCCAAAAACAGTAGCCTTGTTTGATCTGGAATCTGCCTTTTGAAGGGTTTGGCTAAAACTATGGGTATAAAAAATATTGTCGCCCAGTACGAGAGCACTATCATTATTCCCTACATGATCACGACCAATAATAAAAGCTTGAGCTAGTCCATCCGGAGATGGCTGTATCGCATAGGAGAGGTTAATTCCCCATTGTGCTCCATCTTCAAGTAAGCGCTGATAAAGCACTTGTTCTTGAGGTGTTGTGATGATAAGAATATCTCTAATTCCAGCCAACATAAGAGTAGTCAATGGGTAGTAAATCATTGGCTTATCATAAACCGCCATCAATTGCTTACTAACCCCTTTGGTCAGCGGGTACAATCGTGTGCCAGAACCTCCAGCCAATATTATTCCTTTCCGTTTAGAAGATCCTTTCACAACCATTTTCCCCACCCTTGAACTCTTTATAATCTAACAATCTGTAAATTTTTATTGAAACTGTCAATTTGACCCGACAAACAGGTAATACAGTGTTCATCTTTAGTGACTAGCAAATAATTTTCGATCTAAATGATTACACACTAGCCCGAGAATCTGTATTACTCAGTCCTTACAAGTCATCACACCTATTTATTACCCACTGACAAAGCCTCGCTTCTGCACAGTAGCTGCAAAAAAGAAGCCAACCCTAATAATTACTGGCACACGATCGTACCAGCTTAGAAGGATAAAACAGCCGCAGTGCCAACAGCGATGCGATAAAGTATTTCTGTTACATCTTTTGTAACTTGCAGCTCACTAGATTGGATCTTCGGCATAACCATAATTTCATCTCCTGGGCGTAAACGGCGCCCTAGTCGATTATCAAAATCCCTGTCGTCAATACGACTAATAGTGCCATCTAGATGTAAAATCACCAGCTCATCCCGATTGGCATTGTTAGCAAATCCACCGGCAAGCTCGATATAGTCTTCCAAAGTACGCTTTTTGTTATAAACCAGAGAGGTTGGGAAAATAACTTCACCCACAATTGATACTGTTGAAGACTTAAGAGGCACCACAAGCTCATCACCATCCTCAAGCAGCATTTTTGCTGCATTAGGATTATTAGCAATCACTACCTGCCCTCTGGGTTTTGCCTTGCGAGCCTGCTCAATAAAGTTCTGAATCATCATGGCATTGTCTTTTTGTGCCGTTTTCTCCAGATCTGTATTTGGCTGGCGAGTGAGGACTTCCATCTGTAAAGCATCTAATGAACGGTCCAAAGCTGCTCGCTGACGTTCAGCAACACTGCTGCGATACAGTTGAATAGAATCCCTATCGGCATTGTCACGGAAGCTCAACTGGGCCAACAATTGATCCAAAGTCGCACCATAGGGCAGCACATAAGTCGCCGGGCCATCAAGCTCTCCCGATACGCTTACTGAAATTGACTGAATGTCATTATCCCTTACCAGCTCTACTTGTGCCCCAGGATATAGCCGTGTTGTCATCGCATCAGCCAATGGCGTGTATTTTGCTTGCTGAACTCCATCAATTACTTGGGTGATTCGAGCAAAATTGGCTTGAGGGTCTGGCTTGGTCACAAGTAACATTTCCCCAAGTTGTGTATAAGGTCCCGTAAACTCCATTTGTGCCGCCTGCTGAACTGCCCCTTCGACAGTTACAGAACCGTTGCGTGCACCAACTACCACAACATCTCCATTTCGTAATTGTAGTGCTGGCATAATGCCATCGACTAAAAAGCTATAAAGATTAATTTTCTGAATTTCTGCTCCTTGGCGCATAACTTTTATGTCGACAAAACTGCCACTTAACTCATCAATACCACCAGCACTGTCTAGATAATAGAGAATAGAGTCTGAACTAAATCCGTTATAGAGACCTGGGCTACTTACGTAGCCCGTCACAAACACTTTTACCGGCTGACTTGCCTCCAAATTGGCATATGCTTGTACATTATTCTTAAATACACGCTTCACATGCCGGAGGACAAAATCATTCAGGACACCATTTTTTACTCCTGCAACATGAACAGGACCCACTTCCGGAACAAATATATTACCTTTTGGATCTACCGGTAGTGTTGCACTAAAGCTATAAGCACCCCAAAGCTGCAAGTTAATCTGATCCCCAATTGAGATTCTATAATCGGGGTTAAAACCGCTAAAGGGCTGATCTTTAAAGGCTCCTTGAAAAAGTGACTGACCAAAAACAGGCACTCCTGTTTGAGGCAATTCAGTGGATGCTACTTCATCAATCAGCTGAGTCTCCAGCGCTGCAGCCTGTACACAGGTAAATGAAGCCAATAATCCTAGGCCAAAACTAAAGCGTTTTATTTTCCCTGTAATCATTTGTCCACTCTTCGTAAATGTAATATTGATCAATTAACTAGGTCACTGTGCTCTCACGTGATATCAGGCAAATCAAAGCCGTTGCTGAACCTACACTCGATGATCACGAATAGTTACAACCAGCATTTTGCCAATTCCATATAGCATAAGTAAAATTATGGCAAGACTTGTTAAACTATATACCTTGCGAGGGTACTCAGCCTTTTCTGCAAGAGATGGTTGGGTTACAACCATTAGATGTTTCAATTTACCGGACGCCTCCATTCGAGCAGTTTCTAACGCCCTTAAAGAAGCAGCATACGCATCTGTAGCAAATTGCAAATCAAGTTCTAAGTTCTGAAAGTGCGCGCCCAGCGAGTTCAGTCTTTGCTCCCCTTCTTCCTCATCTACCCCCACCAAACGAATTTTTTCCATTTCAATTTGATTTTCCAGGGCATCAATATCTGCTTTCATGGAAACAATCTGAGATGAGTCGGTATTCAGGTAGGTTTTTGCCGATGTAAGCTTCGCACGCTGCTCCGCTAAGCTTGCTTCCAACCCCTGAATAATTGTACTAATCCCTTTTGTTAATTCTTCAGGGCTAACAATCTTGTGATTATTTTGAAAGTCAAGAATTTGCTGCTTAGCGCTCCGTAACTTCCCCTGCGCCAGTTCAACTTCATTCTTAACAAAAGAAACCTGCTTGTCCGCCAATTGATTACTGATAGCATTGACAAAATCTTCAGACTTTTGAACTGCTGTCTCAATCAGGCGTTTGGCAAATACAGGATTAAAAGCCTGCATTTCCAAAGTGATAATACCGGTTGCTTCATCATATATAATGTTGGTATGCGCTCTATAATACTCCAAGTAATCTTCCTGAGTGGCATCAAAAGCCAGGCGCGAAAAAAAATCGTGCTCAGAGCTTTTGTAATAGTCTGCAAGATTCAGTTTTTCATCAAGGTACAAAGCCATATCCAGGGATTGGATATAATTTACAACCAAAAAAGCATCCTGTGTATCAGCACCAATGCCCGGAACTAGAAACCCTAATGCTGGAGTTGCAGTTTGAGACGAAGCACTATCCTTAACTATTAATTGAGTAGTGCTAACATAGCGATCAGACACCCAAAATAAATAATAAGCTCCGGTCGCTAACATAGGTAGCACAACTACTAAAGCAAATCCCTGCCACTTATAAAAAAAACTAGTGACAGCTCCTTGCTGGTCTTTACTCTTCACACTTATTAATTTCTTAAGGTTAAGAAATAACTTAGAAAAAAAAGAGTAAATATTTCCCATGCCTTGGTTCTGATTCTTCTTTTGCCCTTCAGCGGATGGTTCCCTAACGTCCATTATCAGCCCTTATAATTTTACGGATGGAGAGGCGATTTCATTTTTAGATTGAGGCTGCAATTTTTCAACCTTACCTGTACCACTTCCTTTATATATTTCTATAGCATCTTCTATCGCATCAAAAATTTTCAGGCCACTAGAATCTAAATAAATACCAACATCACAATTTTTCTTCAGCATTTGCATAGCATGTGCAACGATAATAAAGGTAGAATCTTTTCGTTTCTCAGATATCACCGCCTCACACTTTCTCTTAAAGTGTGCATCGCCAACAGACATAACTTCATCAACTAAGTAGATATCAAAATCTACAGATATACTTAGACCAAAAGCCAGGCGAGAGCGCATTCCAGAAGAGTAACTTTTGACAGGTACATCGAAATAGTTACCTATCTCAGCGAAATCCTGGACACGATCCATCACTTTTCGCTGTGCCCCTCCCCAAATACCATGTATACCGCAGATGAAAGCTACATTTTCACGCCCGGTCATACTACCTTGAAATCCCCCGGATAACCCCATAGGCCAGGAGATTCTTTGGTCGGTGATTACTTTCCCATAGTCTGGGTAATCAATCCCCCCCATAATGCGCAACAATGTTGACTTACCAGCACCATTGCGTCCTAAAATGCCGATATTCTTTCCCTCAGGAAAAGTTGCACTTACATCTTTGAAAAGCACTTTTCGGCCATGGGGGGTACGGTACGACTTTGTCAAATTTTCTAACTTAATCACCGGCTAGTTACCAAGTCACGCCAATTTGCCCTGTAACACAGCAATCCAAAAGCCAGCATCGTTACTGAAGACAACCCTAAGTATGCCAAATTGCCAAACATTCCATTGTAATTGACAAACAATCCCTCTCGCGTCAACTCAATAACGTGCAGCAGCGGGTTCCACACTAAATAAGAATGATACTCTTTTGGAATCTGCTCAAGAGAAAAGAATACTCCCGAGAGAAAGTACAAAGGCCGAATAATTATTGGAGACAACTTTGCCAGCTCTGGAAATTTAACCCCCACAACACAAAGTGCCAAACTTAGTCCGAGGCAAAAGCAAAAAAACAGCGCACTTACAATCACTAAAAGAAGAAAGTTATTAAATTTTGTAGAGACCCCAAACCATGCAAAAATAACCACCAAAACAGAGAGAGTTGCCAAAGAAATAACAAACTCAAGACAAACCCGACTCAAGACCGCATCAAATGGCCTAAGCTGTCGGTAGTTGAACAAGCCTCGATTTGACTCAACCGCAGCCAAGCCCCTATTAAAGCAATTACTGAAAAATAGAAATGGCGCTATCCCTCCAAGCATAAATAGCTCAGTTGGGACACCGGGGTAAAACTCGCGCCCAGCCAGGCTAAACACCGCGACTAATACCAGAACATGCAAAGATGGCTCGATCAGTACCCAGGCGTAACCCAGTCGCCATTTTCCAAAACGAGTTTTCATTTCACGCACTAGTAGCGCATAAATAACATCTCGTTGAATTTGCCAGACAGAACGTTGGGCAGAAGACATAAAAATCTACTTTTCAAAGTGTGAACCAGTCGACCACATAGCCAGTGATAAGTTTGGGAGAATTAGCTAAGCTGCTTATGATGCTATTATCTTGTGAGAAGTAATAGATTTTCGCCAGCAAGCCTAATTACTTGAGAACCAAAACCCAATAACACCCCACAAAACAGAAGTCAACCCCTCTTTCTTGAGATAGTGGGCGGCATCCTAGCGCAGCCTACTTCCAAATCAATTACACGCCGTTACGCTCGCAGTCTAGTGTATCCACGTCAGCCATCTCTCTGTGCCGATCCTCAGCATGGCCATATAAAGATGAGGAGACATCATTTGACAAAAAACAGCTCAGAAACTTATTAAGCCATCAGCAAACCCAAGTTTCTAAGAGCCTATATTAGCACCCTACATTTATAGTGCGACTTACACAGTATAGATATCTCCCACCAATGACGAAAAAATCCGCTCATTGAGCGGATTCTAACCACTGAAATTAATGGTGCATTTATGCGGATCAAAAAATCACCATCCAAGAGACACGATATAGGTAAAACTACAAAAAAACCATACAACTTATTGAATTGTAAACAGAAAATTACTCTCCAAGCAAGTTTCAAGCTTTGAGGTCGCACGCTTCATAGTAGAAACCATTATCAATAAGCGTAGGGTACAACCTCAGTCATTACCGCATTGCCTAATACCTCCCCCTGTAACTCCCTCCTACGAGCCATAGCCCAACCGGAAAGTTCGCTCAAAAAACAACCAGTAGAAAACTTCCATCCCTGCTTATATAATTATGAAATACTCTTTTAAAGTCGCATAGCGCGGTAGCTGTCATCTCAGGCGCAATAGACCAAAAATTAACTTGCTCTCCTCGATGCTTGGCATCAAAAAAGTAATTCTTTTAGCTGTTTTACATCCACCTAACCGTTAATCCGATCCTGAAAAATAAAAATCCAAGTGAAATCGATCACGAAGACTTTCCTTATCAGGTATAATTTTTAAAAGTTATCAATTTTTCTGGATCATCTTACATTTGATAGCTTTACAAAGTTCTATAGACTAAATACTTTAGATCAATCCAATATCAATCTGAAGAAATAGGTGCATGCCATGGGTCCGCATCACACCAGCAGGTAGTAGTTTCACTCTCTAGTGATTTATTGTTTGCCCCTTTGCCCCTCAACTACATATTTTTATTCCTGCATTTTTCCTGCTTGTTTAATTGTGTTCAACGTGGGCCATGTTGCCTCAAAGACCTGTGCAATCGAAAAACTATCATTTCCCTTATTTTTTCGATTAGATCTCAATCAGAAACTCTAACCCTGGTGAGGATTTTGTCGGTACAACTTGTGTCACTTCATAAGCAGCCAATTCCTCACGATAGAATGGATCTTGTTTTAGTATCTGATCTAACGCAGACCGACTATCTATGGTCACCAGGATTACCCCACCTGTGCGAGGCTCCTTACGGCCGGAAAGCTGGAAATATCCTAGCTCGTAGTACTTATTCAAAAAATCAATGTGCTCTGGAATAAACTTTTCCACCTCCTCAAGGGGTTTTATATAGGTAAGGGATACTATGAACATGCTGATCAACCTCTATTTGCAATTCAAAATATCAAAAGTAGAGATCGTAGATTTATCTTCCATCCAATCTCTTATTAACGTAGATTGCCAATCTACAACTCTCGACTTCATTAGAGGAGCATTATACCTACAGGCAATCTGCAAATAGGGACAAAGAGCTCGGTATTGATGCCTAATAAGTAAGGACCTTCCCAGATAGTATTACCTCAAGTGCAAAATCCAAATAAAGATTCAATAAGACCCCAAATTAATGAGGAATAGATTAACAGTTGTCTATTTGCTTTTTGGTTAAAAGCCAGTTTTCACGATAGTAAATACTTGCATCATAGTGGAACGTTAAAGTCTTCGGATCCAAATAATAGGGAAAACCACTATTGCTGGATATAATAAAGTCATATCTTGCTAAGGCATGTTCTTGAAAAGAATAATACTGGCCATACTCAAACTTATTACAGGTATCGCTGTGAATCTTTAGTAACCTATCAATAAATATAGCTTCTCTATTATATTTATTCATATGTTCCACTAATTGTGTCCTAGCATCCAAAAAACTGGAAATAACAAAACCAAGCACAAATGCACACAAAATTACTATGTACTTTTTGATAGATAACTTTATTCGCTGATATCTTTCTGACATCTGGTGATCCTTAACAGTTAAATTAGCCATATAAATCAGCTTGATTGTAATTTTATGGTGCAAATATGGACTTTATTTTAGCTACTCTATGAGGCAGTGAATCGTCAGCATACGTTGTGCATGCTGACACAAATCAGCCGGAACATTCAGCGATTAATAAACTCAGGATTATACAAATGAGTATTATCGACAAAGAATCATAACAGCTTCACCTCTTGCTCCACCAATACCTCCCCCTACAACTTTCCATCCCTCAGGTACTTTTACAGTTTTCTCTGGAACTTCCCCTTTGTTTAATGACCTTCCAGATACTTGCCATAAAGTAGCAGCAAAGCATTCACTTAACTGTTCATCTGATTGCTCTTTACTCTCTTCAGGATCAGCTTCAGCAAAAACGTTTAAAGCCCCAAGAGAAACTACCAATCCAAGTAGCCCAGAGAGTAAGATACTATGCTTTTTCATTGACTTCCTTTTAGAACTAATTCTTAAACTTCTTATTTATCCATCCTTTGCGATAGGAACATATGGCCGACTAAAAAGTCAATAAATACTCCTGCTTTTATTTAAGATTTATTCATTTTTCATCTATCTAGCCAGCCGAAAGGTTTATAAAGAGGAGCATAGATGTTGAGAACTAATTTTTATTTTTCTAAAGACTCGATAAATAGCCATCGAAATAGTGACCAAAGAAAGTTACCAAATAATTCATATATACCAAAGGCTACACCTAAAGTACCCTCTCAGAATATTCGAGATACCTATGACTACTCTTGCGTATTGTCAGGAATTTGGTCTAATAAACAGTAGTGCATAATATTTCTTTCAGGTATTCTCGAATCACAATTAAACATGCCCTTATAAGTATTCATCAAAAAATCAGGGAGAACTGTAAAAGTTGCTAATAGAGGACTGTCATAATTAGCCCTTTTTCAAATTCTCGAATTACAGATGTCGCGATACGCTAAATAAGAGCCTCACTTAAGAGCTTCTTGTAAATCTCCTATTTTTACCATTAAAAAAATACAGTCATATATGGCGTTTGAGCATTTTTTAACCAGCAAGCAGAGCCTAGTTGTGGCATCATATTCATCTAAGCAGATTAACTTTCAGCCTATGGAAACGATGTAATGTGTAAAAAGTTATCCATTAAAACTGGCCTTACCATCCTAGCGTCCGCAATTACTTTGATGGGATGTACAAGTGCCCAGGAAAAAGAAGCGATGCAGAAGATAGTATTTTCTAACGCTGAGGCTATAGAAGAATGCGTACTAGTAGAAGATGTAACATGCAAAACAATCAGGGTTAACCAGGGAGATGTTTGTACTCCTTGGTTACAAAAAAGGGCTGTGCGAAGAGGTGGAACCCATGTGGTTAAGGCTTCTTCAATGGCGCAATTTGGCGATATCTATATGCCTAATGGAGTATCGGCAGGTAAGACTGTAACAGGCACGCATATCCCAGCGAAAATCTATAACTGTAGTGCTTCAAGCGAATAAGCACTAGCATCGTCAGGGAGTAAGTCACATTATCACTTGCTCCCCGGCAGTATTCTTTAACGTTCCGATCAACTCAAGCTATAACTTCTTACCTTCCCCAATTTTAAGTACTCCTTGAAAGAAAAGCTCTAAAGAAGAGAGAATTTCTAGAATTTATCTTTTTCCTAACCACTAGGCACTTGCAGCAATCTTAATGAAATATAGATAGTATGACTTATCATACAGTGGTTATCGACTTACTAAGACACCGCAATCCAGGTCTCTGCTTCTCCATCGATTACGGCGATCAACTGATTGTTACTGAACGGAGCTAATTCCAGCTCGTCTGAATATTTGGAAATAACAAGCTCAGCAGCATCTTCAAATGGTTGGTTTCCATAATGAGGTAAGGGATAGAAGTGCACGAGATTTAACCCGTCATAAGACTCTAGATTCTTCGCTGCATCGGGGTTATCCATCTCCTGGATATATGCGATATTCGGCGACAGGATTACAGTACCTGCCGACTCACCTATATAGGGCTTACCCAGACTAATCTGCTCCAACAAGATTTTATCAGCCCCGCTACGTCTAAGTTCTTGAAGTAGAAAATAGGTGTTACCACCAGTTACATAGATATACTCATTGTTTTGCAGTTTATCTTTAATCTCATCCATTGAAGCTTTAGAGATTTCCAACTCATCTACAATAAGACCTAACTGCTCCAGTTCCTTCTTGGCATCTTCCACATAAAAAGTGATCTCTTCGGGAATGCTTGCAGTAGGGATGAATGTAACCCTCTTACCTTCAAGCCGCTTATCAAAACTCGCGATCGCACTAGCGACCTCAGCAAAATACGAAGTCAAGAATAGCTTGGCCATATATTTTAATCCTTTAAAGTAGTTAATTAATCAATTACTTGATATCGATATAGTTTACCCGAGATATCAACCAGGTAGTAAAGACACATCACAGTAGTCGCTTCCAAGCCAAGTAAAGTAATTTTTCCCAAAAGATTTGGCAACTTACTTTAATTAAACACAACAGCCCATACTGATTCGCCACTGCTTCAGCCTGCTGAAAATAGAGTTCCCGGGCAGGCTATGCGGCAATCACTCATCAAGGCCTTTACCCTCTCGGCTTTACTTTTGCCCCTAGCCCATCAACCAAAGATTGGCTGAATCTTTACCTAATACACACCGTTTAGGACCCATTTGGTACTACCGCTCTTATAAGAAGTACTATATGTTCTACGCCTAAATCTGAAGCCTGGTCTAAGATCTGGCCGGTATAAGGGCAACCATAAACCTGATACGACAGTATAAATAATTTATTGCTAAAGGTTATTGGAACCAGAGAGAAGCGAGTCAACACTTCTAGACGAAAATTCTGGCAATCGCTACCAGCAGGGGAGTAACAGCTGGCATTATTGGGCATGGGATCTGGTTTTGTGGCAGCCGCTTAGTGTGGCTGCCACAACAAGTATGGAGAGTAAGTGCATCTAAATGTAAAAGTACAAAATGTTACGCTTATTCAAATACTCTGACTTCTCTTATATCACTTGAGCAACCTTTGTCTTAAACGCCTGGCTATCCTGCTTTTTATAGCTAGTAAAGAACTCGGTCCTTAACATCTATCGTCAGAAGCTGACGTTGGTCATCAGATTTTTCAGCCCAGACTTCGTAAGCTTTTTCTTTCACCTTTTGTACTTTTTCTTCATATGAGGCATGCCAATCATCTGCACCAGAAGATTTATCGACAATCAAGGTTTTTGATAGCCATAACTGTAGTTCTGAACTTTCTAGAGAAAACTCTCCATCTATATTGTTTTTCATAGGACGTAATTGGAAACCTTGCCCATATATAGGTCTTACAACAATGTAATATCGTTGCCCAGGCTCGACCGTGGCCTGCATGACATGGCCTTTAATACCCTCTGTGGCCATAAATGTATAAGTACCGGGATCAACATTTATCAAGAATTTTGACTTAGCCGACGCAACTCCCACAATTTGATCATTATCATCTGTAATATCAAATACTAATGCATTGAAGCCTGCGAACACTCCAGCAGAAGGACGAAGAAATATTATTTGTGCTTTGTCTGATTGTGGTTCTTCCACTATCTGACTGGAAGACTCATGATTAAAGACATATTGCTGTACACACCCGGCCAACCCAAATATTAAAGCCAACACAACAAATACTACGCGCATTATTTAATCTCAATTTATTGGAATACTACTTCAAATTCACTTCAGTGCATTCAAAGGGATAGTTCATTATATCACTACCTTCGATATTACTCTGACCTATCTCAATTTTTAGTAAAGAACAAGGTGTTCATACTTGGGACTTCCAGTAAATCCCATTAAAGTTCCCGAACATCTGCCCAACCACCCCGTCGAATTTTTCCCACTAATCACCAGCAAAATCACAGGGTAGTTGGCCACCTTCCAACCGCTGCTGCCGATGACATGGAACAGCAACTGTGCAGTAGCTAACCAGCCTAGGACAGTGGGGCAACCCCCTAATCGGTTTGATCAAAACCAATGCCAGCAACGGCTACCGCTAGCGCGCCATTGATACCGCTGCACAGTTATCCACATTGGAAGATCAACGCTCGCAGCTGATAGAAAAACTATCCACAATCGAGCAGACATCCACCACGCACAGCGCCTTCAACAGTTTGGCCAGCACCCTGAACACGGACCCGGCAAAGCTTCAGCATATCGGCTTCCTCGCGCTGGCAATCATTACAGACATCGTAGGACTGGTAGCGTTACTCGCGTTTAACGCCGCTGCAACAGTTGCGAAACACGCCACTAACCCGCTGCAACAGTCTGAAACGGTGGATAAGCAACCGTTACACACCACCCACCTCAATGAAGAACAACAACAACTTGCCCAGCGAATCAGCGCCGGGGAGTTCGGCCCGAAGCCAGTGATGCGCAACATCATCAAGGATCTGCGCCTTCGTTACGAAACCGTTAACCCTGTTTTCAAAGCACTGCAACAAGCAGGAACACTCAATAAAAATGGCCGGGGATACTTCCTCGCGAGTCAGGGAGGGCTGCCCAATGGGTAAGCTGGTTAAAGGGGTCACTTGGGCCAAAGAGCAGTTCGAAAAAGGCTCCCGCCCTGGTAAGGAGAAAATCCTTGAGTGGATAGAGGCCGAGCATATTCCCGACCAGATCATCGCCGGGGAGCCCTATGTGGATGCCGACAGGTTCCCTATACGCGATCACACCGGCAAAACCCCAGCCCAAAACACCGCCGCTAACGATGGCCAGCCCAAGACCGGGATGGACCTGCTGGCGGGCTAACCCCAATTAAATAGAAGTAATCGAGCAAGGAAATGGCCAGACCAAAGAAGCCCCGCATGGTGGGTGACACTTTATTACCCGATAACCTATATCCAGATTCACGCGGGCGGGAAAACTATTGGCGCTATCGTCGCCCCGATCTAACGGATAAAGTTTTCTCGGCATCGCTTGAAGAAGCTATTCGCATGGCTGAGCAAGCTAATGCTCAGCGAGGTATAAAGGTAGAACGCAAGCCGGCAAAAGCTCCTGATAGAGCAAGCTTTGCTTACCATGCTGCGCGATATATGGACTAGCGAGCGGAGAATGACCCACGCTTACCCAACAAGGCCAGCTGGCGCAATCGCTGTAACTCACTCAAAAGATTTGGCGAAGACTTTGAAGTGATCCCTATTCACAAAGCCAAACTGGCTGATCTGCGCAAGTGGTGGGAATCCCTCACCTATCACCAGCAACATGCGCGCCGCGCGGAGTTTAATAAATTCTTTAATTTCCTGATGGCCGAGGGATTATGCAAACTAGAAAGCAATCCTTTTACCACAGCCGATGACCGTCCGCGTCTACTGGAAAAGGGAAAGCCCATTAAAAAGCGTCAGCGCTTAACCCTGGAAGCTTACTGGACCATCTATGAAAAGGCCGGGGAATTAGGCTATGAAGCGCTCCAAATTGCTATGGGTATCAGTTTGGTAACCACCATGCGTCGCGCCGATATCTGCGAGCTGAACTTTGATAAACACCTGCAAGGCGACCACCTAAGAAAAACAATTAATAAATCCGAAGCGCAACGAGATAGCCTCGCCGCCAGTCATTTGAGTTTTAATTTAAAAACGCACCAACAACTTGACAAACTTATTAACCGCGCGAGGGAACTCAGCCTAAGAAATTACCGCTGCCCCTACATACTGAGCCACACACCTAAGCAACGGCGCACCGGAAAAACTAAAGAGCATGTTTGCCAGGTAAGCCCAGACCGACTTAGCGATATGTTCACTGAAGTCCGCAACGCTACCGGACTATACATCGGCTTACCTAAAAGCCAAACTCCGCCCAGTTTCCACGAAGTGCGCAGCCTTGCCTCAGACCGGTTCAAGCGAATGGGATATGACGTGAAGTCAGTGCAGCAATTGATGGCGCATACTGATGAGCGTGTTACGCAGTCTTATCAAGCAGGACATGGTATTGATTATGAGGAGATTAGTATTTATTTGGATGAGCAGGCTATTGGGAGAGAGTTTTGAATTAAGAAGGGGCTTGCGCGCCCCCAAACCCTTTTATTTTCGTCACTTTCAGTCTTATCCAGCGAACAACAATACCTATTAAATTCCCCCACAAAATCTCATCATGTTTTACCTGACTGACGCTCAATAATTTTAACTACAGAATCCGATGGTACAATATTACCACTTTCCGTAACCATTCCCGTTTGTGCTGGTCTAAAGAGAGCATCAAGAGCCAATTTTCGATCTTCCTGCTCCACAAGCTTACCCTCATTCATAAGTGCTAAGTATGTTTTAAGCATAGTTTTCCTCTCTTCAGCCTCTAAATAAAGATGTTGTTGAGTAGAGAATTGCTTTGAACATAAACGTATAGAGAAACTAAGTATAGATATCACCAACACCGTAGTGATAAGTGTTGCTGGATTTAATACATTCAAAAGAAGCTTATCATCAGCCAACTCCTTAACAGGAAGATACTTCATTATCAAAAAAGGTGATATTGAAGTTATAACGAGCAAAGTAATAAGAAAACCAAGCCATATTTTTCTTGAATTATTATGTGTACTTTTTTTAGTTTCCCGGTAGGTTACAGCCGCATTAAGCTCCACCTGTGATAGATACACATCCTTTGCGCTCGAAACTTCTTTCTCAGCTATAGAAAGAACTTTACTTGATCTTCTAATATATGTAGTTTTTAGAGTTACGAATTTTCGTAGGACCTTTCTAGCCAGTACATTTAAGTCTCGCTTTGTCTCGCCTACCCATTTAATATATTCTTTTTTTTCATCGCTTTTCCAGCTTTCAAATTCTGATGATGACTCCTCACAGAGCTCTTTAATGCTCGATACTTCATTACAAACCTTTGTTAACTCCCCAGAAACTTTTTCAATTTCACTATCAATCCCAAAAAGCTCAATTCTATTTAATATCCTATTTGCCTTTAATCGGAAAGGTTCTGAGTCTACAAATGCCTTGTAAAGTTTAGAAAAATGTGAATTTCTATTTAAACTTGCTATCGATAGATATTGATCTACAACTTTTTTTATTTCTTGCCCCTGGAATCCATCACTCGGGACGCAACTCAGGTACAGCATATTTATAGAGACTATATTTGAATATTTTCTTTCATGTAATATTGCTCTTCCTTTTTTTCGACATGAAAATGGAAAATCTATAACATTAAGTAAATCTTCAATACGTGCTGTACTTTGATGTACAGCTGCCATATCTTTGTTTTTCCAATGTGAAGCGACGCTGGACAACATACTCAAAACAACATCTAAGATATGAGTCTTAAGATGTTTAGAAAATATACCCCATTGAGCTGGGACACCATTAAGCCATTCCCAACAATTTTTCTCCTCTGAAATAAAGACTTCAAGCTGCTCAACAGAATTAAATGTGTACGGCTCATTACCATCCCTCAAAGGTAATTTGATTTTCTTCACAGAGCTCAGTGTGTTATCGGCTTCTATCTCAGAGGCTTCATCATTCATTGGCTATCACTTTCCCTTTGCACTAAACCACGGCAATTAATTAAAACTCCCCTTATTTATACCACTTCGCCCCATACACCCATAAGATCCTTTTTAAGCTGAAAAACTCATATGATAATCGGCCTCCGAATTGGATCTATGGTACACATTTAAATAATGAATAGATTTTCTCGAGTTTTAGAGAAAGGCTGATCGCGAAGCGGTGAAGCTTCACCTGCCCAGAATTAAACATTAATTCGGGAAGGCCAGCAGGCCACCTAAGAAAACTATGAGGGAGAGAAATTCAGGCGAAAAAAAAGGGCCGATAAGGCCCTTTTTCAATACCCGTAAATTTGTGTACGGGTTTATGTACAGTTTGTAGAAGTCAATTTCTCTTCTTCTGCAACCCCTTGATAGACAAGGGAAATTTGGTGGAGCTAAGCGGGATCGAACCGCTGACCTCAACACTGCCAGTGTTGCGCTCTCCCAGCTGAGCTATAGCCCCAAATTTTGTTGCTTGACGTTTCCGTCGAAAGCGGGGCGCATTTTAGCAAGGTTTAGGCGCCTGTCAACAGAAAAAATAACTTTTTAATCAATTAGTTAGCTGCTGACACCACAGGCCCCCGGAGGCTGCCGCTTCCGGGGGTTCACCAACGCGAATCAGCCTTACTTGAGTCCAGCGTACTCTTTTTCCCAGCGCTTCAGCACCTTCTTCCCGGCACCGCCCAATACGTCGATCGCCTGACGCAGGCGGGCGCGGCTGAGGTCGGGGCCCAGGAGCACCATGGCTTCCATCACGGAGAAGGACGCAGTGGTGCCGCTGATGGCGACAAACAGTGGAGCGTTAAAGTCTTTTAGCTTGATTTCCATGGCCGTGGACAGCGCCTTCACCGCCTGGAAGATACTGTCCTTGTCCCAAGCGCGAAGGGCTTCCAAACGCCACAGGGCAAACTGGAGTAGCTTCTTCTGGTCATCCAGGGGCAGCTTGTTACCGCTGAAGCTGTCTTCGGTCAGGGGCAGTTTGCCAGAGGCGAGGAAGCTAACCAGCGGAGCAAAGTCACCGAAGGTTTCCATGCGCTCTTTCGCCTGGGGCAGAACCTTAAGCAGGTTGTCGCGGTTAAACATCCACTCGGTCAGGCGATCGGCGAGTTGCTCGTTTTCCAGTTCGCGAATCCACAGGCCGTTCAACCAGGACAGTTTCTCTACATCGAATACCGGGCCACCCAGAGAGACACGCTGGATGTCGAAGTGCTCCAGCATCTCTTCAAGGGAGAACTTCTCGCGCTCATCCGGCATGGACCAACCCATACGGCCCAGGTAGTTCAGCAATGCCTCGGGCATAAAGCCGGCGCGCTGGTAATACAGGATAGAGGTGGGGTTCTTGCGCTTGGACAACTTAGTCTTGTCCGGGTTGCGCAACAGCGGCAGGTGGCAGAGCACCGGCATTTCCCAACCGAAGTATTCGTACAGCAGTTTGTGCTTAGGTGCGGAGTTGATCCACTCCTCACCGCGAAGAACATGGGTGATCTCCATCAGGTGATCATCCACCACATTCGCCAAGTGGTAAGTGGGCATACCATCGGACTTGAGCAGAATTTGTGCGTCTACCTGGGCCCAATCAATTTCAATAGTACCGCGCAGCAGATCTTCCACCACACAAGTACCGCTCTCAGGCACATTCATACGCACTACATAAGGTGCTCCGGCAGCGCGACGCTTTTCAACTTCCTCTTCCGGCAGAGCCAGGTCACTGGGCTTCAGTGAAGTACGCCCCGCTTCGCGCAATCCTTCACGGAGTTGCTCCAGTTCTTCCGCCGTACGGTAGCAGTGGAAGGCGTGCCCTTTTTGTACCAGCTCATCGCAGTAAGTTTTGTAGATATCACCGCGCTCACTCTGGCGATAGGGGCCGTGAGGGCCGCCGACATCCGGTCCTTCCTGCCAATCCAGCCCGAGCCAACGCAGGCTGTCGAGAATGGCTTTCTCCGATTCCGGGGTACTGCGCTGCTGGTCGGTGTCTTCAATACGCAATACAAACTGGCCGCCTTGAGCGCGGGCAAAGCACTGGTTGAAGAGGGCAATATAGGCTGTACCAACGTGGGGATCACCGGTTGGAGACGGTGCGATTCGGGTTCTTACGGTCATGATAAACCTGATTGATAAATGGAGGACTCGTTAAACCGCAGGATTATAGCGCTGGCCAGCCTCTTGGCACAGGCGGGGTTTTCTCCTCAATAAGAATATTTACGCGCCATAACTTCATTATTGTGAGCTAATGACGTGACATACATCACGAAAAAAGTATTATTGCGGCCATAAAGAAGGAATGGCTTGACTAACGTATTACCCCAAATTTTGCAGGGGTTTCCGCGAGCAGCTTCTCCCTAAGAACGATAAATTAATCGCTCAGGATGGCATACCATGCAAAAAAATGTAGTTCGCACACTGTTTTCTGCTATTGCAGCAGGTACCCTTTTCAGCATTTCTGCCGCTTCAATGGCCGCTACTGATAGTGCAAGCAGTGATATCACCCTCTCTTTCACTCCCACTATTGAGATCACTCGTGTAGACAACCTCACGATTACCGATCCCACTTTGGGTACCGATGCCGTAGGCACCGAAGATTTCTGTGTGGGCGGCCTCGGGTTCTCCACCTACAGCATTACTTTCGACAGTAATGACACAGTAAATGACACTGAGTTCACCCTCACTGACGGCACCAACAATGTCCCTTACAGTGTTGGTTTTGATAACAGCACCTCCGGTACTTTTACTACTGTTACCGAAGGCGATGCGCTGACAGGCCAAACCCGGAATATCGCTTCCTGTGGCTCCAGCGATAATGCGCGCTTCCAAATCACTGTGGCCAACAGCGATTGGGAAACTGCAACTGTGCTAAATGGCACCACCTATACCGATACCCTGCTGATCACTGTCGCCTCCGAGTAACAGTAAAGAGTGGCTGGCCCTGCCAGCCATAGTTCTATATGGCAGGACGTCATCTGGGGCGCCTTGCGCTGGCTTTGTGTCTGGTGCAAGTCTCCTGCCCCGATGCCCTTGCAGCGACCGCAGCGACTTTCCTGCTGGAAACCTCTGCTCCTGAAGGGTTTGATGATCTCACCGAACCCCAGCAACTCGTGGTGGATCTCTACTACGGCGGCCGGGAAATTGGTGCTGCGCAAGTCACAATTGACCCGCGCTTTGTTCGCTTTGACTCCCCGTCTGAGGTACTCGAACTATTGCCCGAGGTTCGCGATACCGAGCGAATTCACTCCATCCTCGAACGACCGCAAACAAGAAACAGTCACCATGTATGCCGCTCAAACCGGCAGATTGGCTGTGGCTACTTAATGCCCTCGGAGTTTGCCGTTATTTACGATGAGCAGCTCTACCGGCTGGATCTTTTTTTCTCACAAGATCTGTTACCGCAACAAGCGGCAATCAATGACCCCTATTTGCCGGAAGCGAGTTCTGACTTCTCTGTCGTACAAAACCTGAGCGGTTCCTGGAGTGGGGTTGAAAGTGATTGGGGCCCGGACAGCTATAGCGCTGCATTAAATGGCAACACCATAGTGAGCTTTGGTGAAAGCGCTCTGCATTCACAATGGTCAGTGGCCTCAGAGCAGGACAGCCGGATCCATAATCTATATTGGAGTCGGGATTTTCAGGGGCAAGCCTATTCGGCCGGCCTTTTACAACCCCAAGGGGGCTTTGGCTATTTCCGGCCCCAGGAAGCGATCTATGGCGTAGAGCTACGCACTTCCCAGCGCACCCGAACCGATATCAGTTATCAACAGGGAGCGCCGGTTGAAATTAATATGCCGGTGCGCGGTAGAGTCGAGGTATATCGGGATGAACGACTTATCCACACCGAACTACTGGAGGCCGGCAACCGCCTATTAAATACCTCTACCCTACCCCACGGCGCCTACGATATTGAGGTGCGCACCTACGATGAAGCGGGGCGGGTATTAAGCCGGCATATCGAATTCTTTGCCAAGGATTCGCTACTGCCGGCCCCCGGCGAATGGTTTTGGAGCTTGCAGGCAGGCTTGCCCACCCGCAGTTTTTGGGACGACACTCTGCCGGACCACTACGAAGAAGGAATTACTACTGCCTCTGTCGCACGCCGTTTAACGACCGGATTGGGTCTTTTTGTTTCTGGCGCCGCAACCGAGGAGCAGCAATTGTTGGAAATCGGCGGTCGCTGGATTGGCGAAGGCGTTGAAGTATCCCCAAGCTTGGTCACATCCGGTGATGGACGCAGCGGATACCGATTGCAGGCATTACTTAAAATGCCCTACGGGACTTTTAGTGCAGTAAAAACCGAGCTGGATGCCAATACAACACCGTTCAATAACGATAAATATACATTGCTGCCGGGCAGCTATTCCCAAACAAGTCTGAGTCTGCGTACAGCGGTACTGGGAGGACAGCTATCCCTAAGATTCAGCGAGCGGGACCAAAACCAACTCCCCGGCAGCATCGACAATGGCGATTCACTGAGCAGTGCCCAGAAGTTAAAAACCCTGGAGTTCCGCCACCCCTTTTTTAAAAGCACCCATTGGCTCGGCAACGCCACTCTGTCCCACGGTGATGCAGACGGCGAGCAGTACACCAGTCTGGAATTCCAGTTCCGAATGCGCTCCAAACACTGGCAACACACCGCTAATCTCTATAGCGACAACAGCGAACAAAGCACTAGCAGCGAGCGATTTGCACTACAAAGCCGCTGGTACGACCGGGATTTATGGGCGGCTGAATTTGAGCAGCAGCTTTCTGTGGAAGCATCCCCAGAAGCCAATTACCTGGAGGCCCGTACGCATTTAGCGGGACATCACGGATACTTGAATACTGCAGTTGGTCTTTATGATGATGATGAAGGCCGTGCGATCAACTACCTCGGAGGATTCAGCACCAACCTGATTGCCACAAAAAATTCCCTCAATTGGGGCGGTGAGCAAAATCTCCAGAGCGCGGTTATCGTAAATATCGAAGGCAGTGAAGATAAAGATTTTGAAGTTTTGGTTAATGGCAGCCGCCGTGGATACGCCAAAGGCGGCACAACGTCAGTGATTAATTTACCGGCTTATCGCAGTTACAACCTTTCCCTCCGGCCCCTGGAAGAGGGCTTTTTCGATTACCGGGAAACCTCCGAAACGATTACCCTGTATCCGGGCAATGTGGGCGCCAGCAGTTACCAGATACTGCCACAAATCCTGGTACTGGGCCGATTGACCAGCCTTGGCCAGGGGCTGGCAAATACAGAAATAATCATTGGCGAACACTCAGCGCAAACTGACCAATATGGTGTTTTCCAAATGGAATTCCACGGTGAACATAGCACCATCCTAAATACAGAAGTTCGCTGGGGAAATTGTAAAGCCTCAATCGAAGCCGCTTCATCGGGCGATAGCTGGCTCAACCTGGGAACCATAGAAGAGTCAGAGGCCAACTGCCAGACTGGGCAAATAGCAGAGGTAAGCCGTGTCCGTAATTAAGAAGCTGCACAAACTTGGCCTGGCCTCTGCGCTGTTGATTCCGCTATTTAATATACCAGTACAAGCCCAGGTAAATTGCTCCAGCAATAACGATTTGCGAGTTTGTGGCCTGGAAGATTCACACACTATTGATTACGAATCAGAACCTAAAGAAATTCAGTTCACTACCCGAAGCCTGCTGGGAAGCTGGACCCTGCGCTACGATGTAGAAGTGAGCCCGCTCAGTGGATCTACTTTCGCACTATTTGCGGACAGTGGTGAACAGCTGGATATTGATATTTCATTTCGAGCCAATAACGGCACCACGGAAACACTCAGTCCAGGAACTCAGTCCGCTACTTTTGCCGGCACCAGCGACGATGCAGATACTTATTTAGTGATCGAGCTGGACAGCAGCCAAATACCCTCTTCCAGCCGCTACTCCGCCAGCTTTGAGATGACACTGAATAATTATTTTATTATTTGGACTGCCGGCACCGAAACAGTTCAGTTTGACATTGTGCTGGACGTAGAGCCAAACATCGCCATTCGCAATCTGGGTGATATTGACCTCAGCAACAGTGGCACCCTGTTTGGACAGGCCATTGAGGGCAGTGAGGACTTTTGTGTTGGCGGTATAGGATTTAGCGGTTACACAGTAAACCTGTCCAGCGCCAATGGCAGCACCGGGGGATCAGGCAGCAGTGCCTATGAATTGGGGGGAAACAGTGAACAAATCCCCTACAGCGTAGCCTTCTCAGACAATCTGGCTGCAACTTCAGGCATTTCCCCGGATAGCCTTGGCGATATCTCCGGCAGTTTTAGCCGAACTTCGGATGAAAACTGCCTTTCTGATAATGCGCGAATTTATATTTCCATTGCGCCCTCAGACTGGGAAAACGCGGGCGAACCTCTCTACACCGATGTACTCACAGTAACGGTGAGCAGCCAGTGAGCTAAATACAAAATAATCCTTTAATCCGCCCAGCCTGCTATAGGCAAGCAACCAATTCTAATTAGCCACTAAGAGGAAAACGAACCCGCTCACTCTGCTGCCCTCGCAGTAAAACTTCCAGCTCGCCGCCAACGGGTTTACCCGTTACTTCGATACTGGTGCCAGCGTATAACCGACCGGTGGCCTCAAGTTTTTCACACTTCTCTTCAGTCACACAATGACGTACTTCCACGACTTCTACATTAATATTGCCACTATTCGTGAGTCGGTAATGATCCCCTTCAGCCACTAAATCAATTTTATAAGCTCCGCCTTTTGGCTGCACAAATACCAATGCTTGATAAGCTACAAGGATTTTTAGTGCCGTTCTGTCACTCTTGATATCACCTACAACAGGTTTAAAAGTCACCCGGTAGACTTTTTCCTCTTCAAGATCTCTATCTAAGGCCATTAAGCGAAAGCGCTTTCTCTCTCCGGGAGCCAGGACAGCTCTTGCGGGGCTGACAAGGAGTTTAAATTCATCAGGATTTATCACCCTGACTCGGCTCTCATTATCATGGCCGGGGTTATCCACACGGAATATTTCAGTTTGGATATATAGCGTCTCATTATCTGGATTGCTGACGAGAACATCATCCCGGGCGCTGGGAGTATCTTCCAGGTAAAGGACAATTTTATCCACAGACATAGCTGCCATTACTGGCTGGACGACAAAGAATAGCAGTGAAAGCAGTACTTTTTTCATAAAGAGCGGGTACTCTTAGAACTTCTTATAGTAAGCGCAATATCGGGCTGTTTTATCCACAAGTCAAATCGGAACCTAATGAGCCTCCCTTAAATCAATATCACCAGCCCCCCTAGTAAATAAGAAGCAATACTGATTTGCCCTACACCGCCTGAAAAGTAAAACACTGCCAACGCAATAGATCATCCTGACGGGACATACCGCTAGCTCACTCAGTGGCGCGCTATCCATATGGGCAGTATGCAATCGATTCAGCATCATCACTATGTAAAAACCCCAGCCCTCCATTGATAGCCCTCTGGTCCCATATTTCCTCCCCGTGAACCTTGCAACAGCGGTGGCACCGTCTATTTTTCCTGTATGACCCGGCTCCAGCCAGGGTCCGGTTCATCTCTGGGCAAAGGCCAAATTACGCCCAATTCCAGACGACAATAACACCCGCTTTTCGGACCAGATTCACATGTTAATTGCTCATCGCGGCGACAAGACCCGCCAACCAGAGAATACGATTGCCGCTTTCGAGGCGGCCCATAATCTGGGGGCCTGCGCTATTCAGTGCGATATCCGCTTCAGCGCCGACGGCACCCCCTGGTGCTTCCACGAGGATAGCCTGCACATCCCCGGCAATGACCAGTCCCAGGTCTTCCACTCCCTTAGGGACTCACAGTTACACCACCAGTCGATCAATCGCTTTATCGAGCTGGTAGACTGGGCCAGCTGCCATCGCCACCTGGATTGGTTTATCGGTATCTCACCTGCCAATATCGCCGCCACTGGATTTGTCACCGCCGTTAAAAAGTTAATGGAGCTGATGCACACTGAGAATGAGTCATTCGCTCTACTCACCGCAGACTGCCGCAGCCTCAGAGCCGCCCGCAATATGGGCTGGCATCGGGTTGCCCTTGAGATCAATAGTGTCTCCCGGTGCCTATCTGCCGACATTGTTACTTTGGCGCCAGAATATCTACTAATTCGCGACAGCCAGGTTGAATGTGACGAATTGCCCCCAGGCCCCTGGCAATGGGTTGTCTATGAAATCAACTCAACAGAAGAGGCAGTACTCTGGCGCAAGCGCGGTGCTCACCATATTCTCACCGGCAACTTGCCGCTGCTGATGCGCTCCCGGGAAGCGAGTGATGTCTACGGATTTTGATGTCCTGGTAGTCGGCGCAGGTATACAGGGAGCGGGAGCCGCTGAGGTTCTGGCCACAAATCACTATTCCGTGGTGATACTCGAACAGCTGGGTATCGCCGCCGCCACTTCCTCTCGCTCCTCCAAACTCATTCACGGCGGCTTGCGTTACCTGGAGAGCGGCCAGTTCCGTTTGGTCTACGAGTGCCTGCGGGAGAGAAAGTGGCTACTGGATAACAAGCCTGAACTCGTGAGAATGGTCCCTTTTTATATCCCTATCTACCAGCACAGCAGGAGACCGGCCTGGCTGGTCCGCTTGGGGTTGAGCCTCTACAGCCTGTTGTCGGGAATAAACAACAGCGATTCCCGCTTTCGAAAAGTCCCTAAATCCCAATGGGACAGCTTGCCGGGCCTGAATCGGGAAGGCCTGAAGGCTGTATTTCGCTACTACGATGCACAAACCGACGATGCCGCTTTAACCCGTGACGTTGTGGCTTCGGCAGTCGCTCAAGGGGCTCAAATAATTTGCCCTGGCAGTTTGGTAGGCGCAGAAGTCACCCGCGACCATGTCCGGATTGATTATGTAGCAAACGGCAAGCTCAACACCCTGCGCACCCGTGCACTGGTCAATTGCAGTGGCCCCTGGGTAGCCAATACCAATGCTCGCTGTACGCCCCCAGTGGATATTCCACCTATCGACTTGGTTGCAGGCACCCATATCTTGTTGCCTCTATCACTGGGCGACAAAATCTACTACGTCGAAGCTGATGACGGGCGCGCAATTTTTGTAATGCCCTGGCAAGACAAAACCCTGGTAGGGACCACAGAGCGGCCCTATTTCGGCGATCCTCGCGACGTAACACCGACTCTCGAGGAAGAGAGCTATCTCTTACAGGCCGTACAGGAATATTTTGCGCAAGCCCGAGGGCTGAACGGCGAGGACATTTGTGAGAGTTATGCGGGGCTGCGAGTACTTCCTGAAATGGAGAAGAGCCCCTTCGCGCGATCCCGGGAGTCCATTATTTGCTGCGATGACGATAAGAAGCCACGGATGTTGGCCGTAGCAGGCGGCAAATTGACCAGCTACCGCGCTACTGCCCGCAAGATACTGAAAAAACTGGAGCCCACCCTCCAGGCTGGTCGATCGATTGCCACAAAAAATACCCCGACCAAAACAGAAGATAGTTCCTCCGAAAGAGAGCGAAATATTTAAATACATTTTGAATGTGCAGTTTAATTTTTCGACTTCAAGTCACTTGAATACCAACCCCAAATAATCATCTGATAAATAATTTATCTCTTCACCTTTTTACCGTAAATGTGCCCAACCAAATAGAAAGCGAACGGTATAATCAAATAGCTAATAATCGGTACTATAATCGCCACAGCAGCAATTACTTGTAACAATTTATGATCTGGCAAAATTAGGGCTAAGCTGTCGGGAATAAAATAAACCAAAGGAATCAAGGATAAAAATGTAATTAATGTAGCAAAATGCTTATTGTGATTAACCATAGATATACTCCCGCCCCTCCCGTAAAATGAGAGGGGCTTTGAATTACTTTTGGTTTGCTGCAGTAAGGTAGCTGTTATATACCCATCGATAGGTCGTGTGTTGAGCTAATATGCCCCCAAGTTCCGTGCCGTGATCACTCCGCCAATCATCCATCATCTCTGCCAACACGGATGACCAGGTAGCAACTTTAACACCCGCCTGCGTCATACGATGCATAGCAGCTTGTGTTACTGTACTATTCCAAGTACCAGAAGCATCCACTACGGCATATACATCATACCCTTCGGCTACAGCAGAGATAGCGGGAAACATCAAGCAGACATCCGTAACGATGCCAGCCATAATTATTTTTTTACGCCCGGTTGCCTCAATAGCTCGCTTAAACTCCGGACTTTTCCATGCGTTTATCTCACCTTCACGCTCAATTATTTCACTGCCCAAGATGTTTGTTATCTCTGGCATAATAGGACCATTAGGGCCTTCAGGCATACTCGCGGTAACAACAGTGGGTAAACCTACTGCTTTCGCAAGATTTGCCAATCCCTTTATGTTCTCCGTCATCAGATGCGGGTCCAGATCCCGACAACTCACCAATAGTCCCGTTTGATGATCAATTAATGCCAACACAGAATTGTCTTTAGTTAAGGTCTCTGAAAACTTATTCACGGTGCTACCTACCTATTTAATGTTTTAACTTTCTAATAACAATTGCACTTGTATTAACATCTGCAATTAACTTACCGCTATAACTCCTAATTAAATCTCCATCCTTCACGTTTTCTTTTTGCCCAGCTTCAGAAAAGACTCCCCAGCCTTTAGTTAGGTAAACCAGAATTTCGCCATTAAATGAAATTTGCTCAGCTGCATTTAAATTGGCGATCTCGATAATCGTACTGTTATCAAAGGTCACTGTTTGATCATCGCGGCCCCCATAAACCCGGGTGACCTTATTTTGGCGGGGCATGTAATACTTGTAGCCTGCGGCTTGACCAGAGACAGTTGGTAAGACCCATAACTGGATCATTCGATTTTTTTTGCTATCCGGGTTCACCTCGTTGTGTGTAAACCCCTGGCCTCCAGCTCGCTGGACTTGCACTCCTCCTTTATCTAAACCTTTGCCATGCTCTAAAGAGCCCTCATGTTGTATTCGTCCATCCACCATGACCGAGATCACATCTATCTCACGGTGAGGATGCATGCCTGTTTCGCCTTTCGGATTGAAGCGGGCATCGGCCAGATAAACAAAATTATCGAGCCCTTCAGAGGTATGTGGATGTTTGTGCGGACCGAACACCTGGCTATCCGTGACCAACCTGTGCTCGGTAAGTCCAGCAAAACCGCCAAGTGGTAGTGAGTCACGTTTGAGGATTTTCATGATGTGCCTCCAAAATATGTAAGCGATGGAGGTATCTTAGGTACAACTTATTGTTTGATATATACCAAAATCAGGATATGACTATCCCACTTTCAACAACAATAGATTTCTATGAGCCAAGACCTCAAAGATATGAAGGTGCTTTTAGCCGTAGTGGAAACAGCTAGCTTTATCCAAGCCGCAAATCGCCTGGCTATACCAAAAGCCAACATAAGCAAGAAAGTCGCCCACCTGGAGGGTCAGCTATCAGTCAGGCTCTCAAACCTTAAAGGAAGTAGGTAGGAAGTATTTAAATCACTGTCTGCGTATTGAAGAAGAGATGATACTGACCGAAGGGGAAGTGTCTGAAATCCTACAGGTTCATTACCGACCCAGCTCACCTTAAAAGATGAAACTCCTACGAAAATTAAAGGTTAGGAGAATCATCGAAAGTTATTTAATTAGCGTCCTGGTAAGATCCTTCCCATAATTTCGCAGTATGAAATAGGTGCTCGAGAAAATATAAGTCTAAGTTTTTCGGATGACTTCTAAATTATTAATCAAGGCACTGTTGCCAATCTATTACAAAGTTAGAGCATGGAAAGAAAGGTCATTTATACACCACACCCATAAAATAGAATCAGGATTACTTAAATCTGTGCGTTTAGGGGGCTCTTTCTGAGATATTTAAACAAAGAAGCTGCTATTTAATAAAGCCATACAAGGTCCATGCTTTCAATAAACTGATGACAAGATAATACTCTGACCTTATCCCAGTTACTCACCACTTAGGCGAGCCTAGTAGCGCTAAGTATTCGCCAAAAGAGGCCCCGGTTCTGGAGCTACACAACCAGCCCAGCAAGCATACGTTGCCCAGTGGGACAGCTGTCAGCCCCATGCAACCGGTACAACAGTTGGGCACAATAAATGCTCAAGAGGTCAAAATACCCTCATCCAGATACATTTCCACATGGGGTCTACGTTTTACATCCCATATAATGGCGGGCTACTCTGTTTTTATTAGTCTGTTACACCGTAGTTTATGTCCGATTTTAGCCCCCATCGCTTTTGTACCGCTCCGCTGCTTGATTGGATCTATACTTAAAAAACTTAAACAAAATCAATAATTTATCGTAGTCTATTTTTTTGTGTACCAGTCTCGTACCACAAATCTAGAATCTTTCTCTTATCTACGAAGCTACTACAGCCCGGTGATATCTCACCGACGCCTTAACCACCCCTTCCACAATCAGCTCCTGCCCTTCCCAAATAGGTATGGGCCTATATCTGCCATTGGCGGACAATAGCCGTCCTCGCTTTAGGTCCAAGATCTTGCAGGTTAGCTGCCCATCCAGTGCGACTACGACTACATCGCCGCTCACCGGCGTGAGGGAGCGATCCACAATCAGCACATCTCGGTCAAAGATGCCCACCTCTTGCATTGAGTCGCCGTTAGCGCGGGCCATGAATGTGGCCGGGGGATTGGTGATTAAATGTTCATCCAGACTGAGAGGCTGTTCTATGTGGTCATCAGCCGGAGAGGGAAAGCCGCAAGATACGCCGCTAGTGTAGAGTGGGGTTAAGTTCATGTGCCGCACCAAATACTGTATATGTATACAGTTTATTGTCGACACTCCCTTTAAAGCAAGTTACCTGCGCGACTTGGACGTCGCACAGGCTGCTAAGCTCAGGCCATCTCTGCGCCGCCACCTCCTTTTGACTCGACCGCATAAATCACCCCCTGGATAGTGGTGCTCACTTCCTCACCTATTAGCTTTAATACGGCATCCCTTCCCGCTAAATCTGGGTAGGCTGCTACCCACTCCAGGGCCACACACAGACTTGCGACCCGCTGCAATTGCTCCATTTGCGATTTCATAGGCATGCTCAACTCCTTTTAACTGCTAGTCCTATCTCTTCCCTGTGTCACCTAACGCCAGTTATCTGTACTGCCTTATGACGACAAGTCGCCAAACGCTACTACCAAATTCACATTTCATGAACAGTTGTGCTGAAAGCTTTCTGATTTAGCACGGTAGAATGCGGGAATGTTTCGATTTTCGAAATACTTTGATTTTATCGAATACGCGTAAAACCCCGTACTTCTAGTGCGGGGATGTAAGCGCGGGAGCCGAAGGCTCCCTTTGATCAACAGTATTTCTTTAACCAAGCACTTGATAAGATGAAAATATGCAGAAAACAAAAACACTGAAAGTTCGAGTTAAAGACAAACATGCAAGGCTGCTCAATGAGATGGCTCGCTCTGTGAATTTTGTTTGGAACTACATCAACGAACTCAGCTCTCGCTCAATCAAGGAGCACGGAAAGTTTTTGTCTGCCTATGACCTGCACCCGTACACCAAAGGCGCGGGCAAAGAACTTGGCCTGCATAGTCAGACACTCCAGTCGGTAGCTTCAGAGTACGTCACCCGCAGAAAGCAATTCAAGAAAGCCCGCCTGAACTGGCGCAAATCAGGCGGTGTGCGCCGTTCGCTTGGCTGGGTTCCAGTGAACACCGGTGCAGCCAAGTGGAAGAACGGGCAAGTCTTTCACAACGGTAGCTTCTTTTCTGTTTGGGACTCCTTTGGCCTGAGCCAATTCAAGTTCCGATCTGCCAGCTTCAATGAGGACGCCAGGGGCCGCTGGTACTTCAACGTGGTTGTAGCCATTGAGGTTGAGCAATCAGCTGGTAAAGGTTCTGTAGGTATCGATCTCGGCTGCAAGGAATCCGCTACCGACTCCAATGGTGAAGGTGTTGGAGGTCGTGAGTATCGGAAACTGGAAGCCAAACTGGGTATCTCTCAAAGAGCCAGAAATCAAAAGCGTGTAAAAGCCATACACGCAAAAATCAGAAATCGCAGGCAAGACAGTCTGCACAAATATAGTCGGACTCTCGTCAATGAGAATGCGGCAATTTTCGTTGGTAACGTATCAAGCCAAGCCCTCACGAAGACCAAGATGGCTAAGTCTGTTTTGGATGCGGGCTGGAGTTCACTCAAAACCATGCTGGAATACAAGTGCGATCACGCAGGCATAGTTTTTGAAGAGGTCAACGAAGTCTACTCCACCCAAACTTGTTCGAGCTGCGGGACGATTCCCGACAGTAGTCCGAAAGGTAGAGCGGGTTTGCGAATAAGAGAATGGTCTTGCTCAGAGTGCGGAGCTGAGCACCACCGCGATATAAATGCGGCTAAGAACATTCTTGCGGCGGGGCATCGCCGTCTAGCTGTAGGAATCCCCGTCCTTTAGGGTGGGGAGGATGTCAAGAGGGCGTATAACGCGGCTCGATGTTTGAGGCCGGATCACTAGGCGATCGCCTGCGCAACGCACGGAAACGGGAGAGGATGACGGTTGCACAGCTGGCAAAGCAGCTGGGGCTTGTGTCATCTCAAATTTCGAAAATGGAAACAGGCGTACAACGAATACCGGCGGACCTGCTGCCGGTATGGTGTGAGGCGGTGGGGATTACTTTGGCGAAGGTGTACGGGGTGGAGAACCTGCACCACTTTGCGCAGATTCCCTTTCCGCCTTTTATTGCGCGGCTCTACTCTCAGCTAACCAAGGAATGGCAGCTACATATTCAGCGAACAATAGAGAGTACTTTTCAAGCACTAAAGAAAGCAAAAGATCCTACAAAGCGGGGCTAATCAAGAGAGCAGAGAGAAGGAAAGCCGCTAAGGAAAAAAATTCTATTAAAGTCGGCCGACAGGAAAACTTGACGCGCACACGAACGTGATATAAGTTTCTCGATCCCAAAAAGTATGCCCCGCCAACTTTCGAGGGCAGGGTTACATACTTGGGAAAGCAGGAAGCCGAGGGGCTTTGCTTTTTTTCGGCGCTTAAGCTGGTGGCACAGCTAAGGCATTTAACTAAATGATACAACACTCATGAAGAATGTTTTATTTTAGTAAACTTATTTGTTCTTCGAATGATACAACTATCGTTCGAAGAATTACAAACTTTTTTTTCAAAAACATGAGTGCCTGTAACAAATCCATATAGGAATAGATTATGGACACATCAATATTGGCTGCTAACTTAGCGGCATACCTAACGTACCGCATATACAGAGAGGCGAGACCGTTTCTTAACTTGATGTTTATTACGTGGATGTCGAAAAAGGTACCTAAAGAGTACCTGAAATACTTTGATGGTTGGGTAAAAACTTTTCTTGCACGACCGTACAAGAAAGAGAAGCCAGCCTCATTTTCCAAGGCTGCCAAGGATTATGGGAAGCCTAAAAAGAAGGAGGGTGACGGTAATCTAGAGTAACAACAGCGATACACGCCTGATGGCGTAACCGTAAAATCCTAGCACGCTAGGTCAAAGCCCCCTCGGCATGTTACTCAGATTAAAAACCTTTACTTTTATAGGTGCTCGTAAGAATCAATAGAGTGCCTGTGCGATCACTCATGGAGATAGAAGTGTCCGAAAGAACAAGGATAAGCATAGATGAATTGAGCCAATGGATAACAGAGAAAGTTTGCAGTAACCCGGAGTGCGAAGGGTCCAAAGTTAGCGTCCAGTACCCACTAGCATCACCGGACTCCGAAGGCTGTAACTGGTCACCTGACGTAATACTTAATTGCGGTCCGAAGATTGATCTAAAAACTCTAAAGCCCTACGTTGGCACTGCAATTTTTGAAGCCCGGAAGCTGTTTAATGTCGAATTAAGTTGAACTGTTTAACTTGTCACACTTATTTTAGATTCTATAAGGAGAGTTTCAATGCCATCTAGGGACGCTTGGACTTTAGCATCTTTGCTTAGAAAAGAATTTGGCTCGGCAAAAAAGCAGGTTGGGCCAAATAGAGACGAGCTAGTTAATCTATGGGGAAGTAACCCGCCCAATAATCTACGGCCGGCTATAAATGAACTGGAAAGGCTTCGTTATATTCGAGTGGAACGCGTTATGGGCCAAATCCACCCAGGTATCCCCAGAGAATACGACTTGGGGGATGTTGCAAGTATTCAGATAACTGAAGCGCTGAAAGAATACGTGGATAGAATCGAGGTATAATTTAGGTATGTGCGGTAACAACACACACAGTTGTGCCGCCTACTTTCAGCCAACCAAATTATCCCAAAACACCCCATCCAATGCCCCCAGCATCTGCCCTACCACTCCCGCCAGATCCGCACCGGTATCCCCAGTGATCTGCGGCAATGTCGCCGGGCGGTTGGCTATCTGCCAGCCGCTACTGCCGTTGATATATAACAAGCCGTCCGCCTGATTCAGTGCGACCTTGACCGGGAAGAATTGCCAGTAGCCGGGGGCGGCCACATAGCGGGCCAGCTGGCCGTTTTGGTTTGCCCACTCATTGCTACCGGTGGCAACTATGTAGCGGTCGCCATCGCTGGAGGAGCCGGGGGGATCGTTTTGGATGCCCAGCACTTCGATCTATAATGGCGCGTCGATGGTATCCAGGGCTTGGTTAATGCCCGGTTCTGCCGGTTGAGCAGCTGTGCCCACTAGCATCGACCGAATAGCACCCTCTTTAATTAAAGCTGCCTACATAGAGGAAGTTTCACGAGAAACCCTTAGCAGAGAATAAAGAGAGATAACCCTTATTGACCAAGGGCCAAAAAGTTAAATAAATTCAAATTAAGCTATTTAATCAAAAATGACAAACATAACAATTAATTAAATTTAACTGATTCAATGCAAAACTCTTGTCAATTTGAGCTAGAAAACACTATTAGAGAGGCGTATATTTCAACCGGATGAGAAAATCACTAAGGAACAGTAATGAAAACACCCTCAAAAATAAAATTAATTTTACTAACTCTGATTTCTTTTACACTTTTCTCGCTTACCGCCTATGCGACTCATATGAGTGAAACCAGCTGTACTAATGCCTGCGTTACAACAATAAACCCAGTAACAGGAGTCACTACCATTACAGATTGCTGCGGAGGAAGAGTGACTACGGTTTTTCTGCCTCATGACACTGCCGTAGATACCAGCAAGTAAAAAAACGTATCAAATAACTTTAAACATATAACATAACTTTAAAAAACTTCTCATCCACCCAATTACACCAAAAGGATCATGGAAAAAATATGCCAAAGATTTATATCTTATTTTTTATTCTAGCAGCAGGTGCAGGTGCAGCAACTTCTTATTTTTATTTAGAAGCACAAGCGAGCACTGCCCCCTCCTCACTAGAAACAACCACAACGAACAGTAAAAAAATAAGGCAAATTTCTTCAGAACCCGAAATACAACATCGCGATAGCGGAACACACGACCACGACCACGACCACGATTACTCCGATTCTAATTTTGATCAACATGAACTCACCCCAGAAAAACTGCTCTGCATTGATGAAATGGACCATCACTCATGCAATATAGATATCAATGTAAACTTAAGTGAACTCTTAATAGATAAAAAATTGAATGTTACGAAAGCCGATGAAGCCGGCATTATTCTCGGCAGTAAAAACTATAAAGAAGTGATGAAGTCTATTTCTGGATTATCCTCAGAAAACATTATGAAATCTGAGGAATTTAATCAGATGGCGAAATCCATTTCCGCCGACCTTAACATCAATGTAGAAAGCAATTTTTCTTGCAACGAAACATTATGTGCAGCTGAATCTCGAGTGGAGAGTGATGAGGAGTGGCAAATATTTACAGCCAATTTTTTTGAAGGCGAAGCCGGTGGTAACTTATTTTTATCTTACGATCCAACTGACCCAAACCTCCGTAGATCCATAGTGATTTTTGGTGACAACATGTCTGTAATTAGAAAAGTTAAGTAATTAATGGTGCTTAACTAAAGTCAGCTAGCCTGACTATCCCAAAGCACCCCATCCAATGCCCCCAGCATCTGCCCTACCACTCCCGCCAGATCCGCACCGGTATCCCCAGTGATCTGCGGCAATGTCGCCGGGCGGTTGGCTATCTGCCAGCCGCTACTGCCGTTGATATATAACAAGCCGTCCGCCTGATTCAGTGCGACCTTGGCCGGGAAGAATTGCCAGTAGCCGGGGGCGGCCACATAGCGGGCCAGCTGACCGTTTTGGTTTGCCCACTCATTGCTACCGGTGGCAACTAGGTAGCGGTCGCCATCACTGGGGGAGCCGGGGGGATCGTTTTGGATCCCCAGCACTTCGATCTGCAGCAGCGCGTCGATGGTGTCCAGGGCTTGATTGAGGCTTGCCGCCGGGTCGAGGGTGCCTTCGTCGGCGTAGGGTATGGCGTTGTTGGGTGTGTTGCTCATGGTCCTTTTATCCTGTTTATGCCGTAATTTCTGCTGCCGGGCCTGCGCCGGTGATGCTGTTGATTTGGCTCACTTGGATGGTGGCGGTGCCTGGATCGGTGATGGTGAGGCTGGTAGCAGTGGTATCGGTGCTTTGGCCATTGATCGTTACCCGGTAGCCGGTAAAGAACTGGCTTTGGTCGTAGGCGGCGCGGCCGCCGAGGTACCCTACCCCAACCCATTCGATGGTGAGCTGGCCGCCGCTGCGGTAGGCGCGCAGGCTGGTGGGTGCGGGTTCACTGTGGCTGGCGCCAGTGTAGGTGCCGTCGGTAGTCGTCTCCTCGCCGCTGCCGGAACTGGTGGCGCGGAAGGTGAGTGTCTGGTTTAAGTTGTAGCGCTCGGTGGGGATATAGTTGAGCGTGTTGCGATCCAGCAGGACAAAGCGCGTCCCCGCTGAGTGCTGAGTTATTTCGGTTCCCAGGCGCCCGCGCAGCAGGTAGCCAATTTCCCAGACGCCGGGGCTGATCTCGTCGGCCTCGCCAAAGCTCACTATTTCATTACCGATCAGCGCTCGGTTCTGCCGGTTAAGTAGCTGTGCCAGGGTGCGATATTCGAGCGCGTCGCCGTCGTCGTAGAGTTGGATTTGCACTCGGTTGTGGCTGTCGGGGATCTCGCGCTTGTGGGTGCCAAGTGCAGTGACCAGCTCACCCATTACCGCCTCAACGTCGGTGGTATCGGACTCGCTATAGTTTTCTCCACCATCTAAAGAGAGCGCGACAGTGGCACCGCTCCAGGCGCTGTTGCTGCCGGCGAGAGCGATGTAATAGCCCAGCTGGGTATCGTCGCCGCTGGACAGTATTGGCGCGTCGATAAATTCGATGTAGGTGGCGCCGGCCACTAGCGGCACTGGGTCCGGTGTGGCCATGGGGGCCACGCCTAGGGCCTGACTTTGGTAGGCGCTTTTGCGGTCGTGGATCAGTTTGTATTTTTGCTCGCCTCTATCAATATTCACCTCATCGATGCGAAGGCGGTCGCCAAGATAGAGCACCACGTCGCCAGCGGTGAGCCCCAGGTAACTGCGCGGCAAAGTAATTTCACCATCACCGCGCTGCTCCTCGATCATCACCTTATGCATAATCACCGCGATCTGCGCGGCCTGATCGGTTTCCAGCACCACGGGGGTTTCAATACTTTTTTCCCCTTCACCGCGAGTGTCGATACTGCGGTCTGAGGTTTGTTTACAGGTATCGATACCGCCGACAGAATCGTAATAATTCAGGTTTAATACCTGAACGATTTCCTCGGGGGAGCGACGAGTTTTTTCGTCGTCGCTATCGCCGATTAAATCGTTCTCATCGATTTCCATTACCGGTTCACCGCCGCGCGGGACAAAAGTGACCGTGCCGCTGCGGTTCACCGGATCAAAAAAATAGACCTGGGCCAGGGTTTGGATATGTTCGTAAGCCGGGGATTCATTGGTGATCTGCATCCCCTGCACATAGCCCTCCAGCAAAGTGGTATCGAATTTATCGTAGGGCACGCCGGCGCGCTCGCAGATCTCGGCCACGACGGCGTAGAGGGGATATGCGGAAGACATAGAGAGCCTAGGGTTTTAATAAAAATTGCAGCCTAAAATGGCGATTCATGCTGACTTTAATCAGCCCGGAACGATTCACGTTTTCCTGTAAGAGGTATTCGGTTTGATAGCGGTCGCGCTGCTGCCGACAGTAGAGGTTCCCCGATTTTAAATAGGCAAAAATCACATCACTCTTTGTGGATTGCAGAGGCCGCTTATCGTCCATGGTGACACGCGGGGTAACTACGCCGGGCCACTCGTCAGTGACCTGCTTTCCCTGGGTGGTGTCATACCAATACAGTTTGGCTAGGCCCGCTTCGACATAGGCCAGCACCGGGTGCATATTCTGGTCAAACGCCAGACTCACTTCGCTAATATCACTGCCGGTGATAGCCGTGAATGCCGGCACCTCACGCGCATCCAGCACAATTTCAGTGCCGTCATTTAAGATACGCGCCCGCCAGGTCTGATACAGCAGCCCTTCTGACGGATCTTGAATCGCAATACCGCCGCTCTCGTAGTCAATCAGCGAGCGCACCGGTAGTTGGGCGGCGCCGGTAAAGGGGGCGCTATCGATTTGTGTCGATAGCGTATTATCGGGCAGCGCCATCTCAGACCCGGCCCCAACTAACCGTGTGCCTAACAGTCAATTCCTGATCGCTGGTTTTTGAGATAGGCGGGTCTATTTCCACCTGAAAGGACATAGTGCCAAAATCGAACTTAAATGACCGAATATCGAAATTGGCCTCACTGATCTCAAACACCACCCCGCCGCTGCGCTGGTGGGAACCCGGCACATAGTCATCGGTAAAAATATTCGTTCTGGTTGCCTCTTCAGAATCATCGCCCCCGGGGATATTGGTGATACTACCGATGCCTCCAGAGTAGGCGTAAGAGGAGAAATTTTGCTCCGGGAATACCAGTTCACCCGTTGGCATAGCCCATTCGCTGGGCGCGTCCACATAGGCGGCGCGGGCGGTATAGCTATACCCATTACTGGAGCCCACCACATCGACCTCCGGTTTATACATGCGCAGCTCATAAGTCACTACCAAAATTTCATCCGCCTGAATCGATACCGTGGTGGGATTGCCCTGCTCATCTTTGATTAAGGCGCGGGAAAATAGGTTGCCGGAAGTGTTTGGAGAAATACCAAACTCGGAGATATTACCTGTAGCCGTTCCCGCGCTGAACTCATACACTCGTCGCACCCATAAATAGCGATCCCCTGGCGTTGTGGTATATCCCTCTGTTTGGTCGAGATCTGTCGACGTGGCCAGATAGCCAGTCAGGGTTGTGTCATTCACGGACGGCGTAGCAGTACCAGAACCCACTTGGCAGTAGGACAGAATACTGCCCGATGTGAGGGTGCCGAACATCTCCAGGCCGTTATCTAAAATCAGATTATTTTGCCAGCCTGCCGCTGATACCAGCTTGCCGCCGGGCCGGCGCTTCTCCACTTTAAAGCGACCGGCAAATGCAATGGGAATATTGGGGGTCATACGCTCTCCAATTCGGCACTAAACCCGGCATAGGCCGGGATAATTGATTCAGGGTCTTCACTGTAAAAGCGGGCAACGGTTTTTAATTCAAAACTAAATCCGCTGTAGGCCGGGGCCATACTCTCGGGGTTTTCGGCGTAGTTACGGGCTAGGGTTTTTAATTCAAAACTGAGCCCGCTATAGGCCGGGGCCAGGGCCTCTTGATATTCGCCGCTGTCTTTTCTTACCGCGCGCAGCTCAGCGAAAAAGCCGCTATAGCTGGGGGCCATGGCCTCAACGGTTGCGCCCATAGCCTGGGCATCAAATCGGCTGTATCCCGCCGTAAAACTGTCACTGCCTTCCAGCGCATAGGGCCGACTGGTCAGCGTGTAACCCTCAGCCCGCTCCACCTCAAACGCATACTGCGGAATGGCACCGCCGGTGCTGGTGAGGTTTTCGTTGTCGATCACCATGTAACAGGTGCCTCGATAGGCGTGCACTTCACTAACCCCAAAGGCGGCTTGCATCACTGCGCTGGGCATCTGATCCCAGTCGCCAAGAAAGAATTCGGCAATGCGTAAAAAGGCGAGATTGTTGGTGGCTTGCGTGCTGTCGATGCTATCGCGGTCGTACACCAATTCGTTGTTGCGCCAGACACGAGAGATACCAGTGATAGGCCCCTCGCCAATTCTTATCGCGTAGGTGCGGTAAACCTCCTCGTTGACAACTTCTGTCGAGCCGCCGCCCTTTCCGGATTTTTGCTTTTCTTTTTTCTTAACAATCTTTGGCGCGGTGGTGGCGATAATATTGCCGATGACGGGCAGCACCTTGCCGAAAATAATCGGGCGCGGTACGCCGGCCTTGGAGGTCTGCACTTTAATATCGTCAAAGGTGCGTCCCTCAATAGTCGTGGTACCAAAAATTAAGTTACCCATGGGGAATACACCTCCACCAATAGGCGGCGCCAGCGCTTATCTAAAATATGCTCGCGGCAATCTTGGTCGGCGTGGGCATGGATTAGAGAGAATCCACCTTGGGGATAATCCCCTAAAAAACCGACGTGGCTGGGGTCGGATTTTTGCGGCGATTTAAATACCGCAATATCCCCCGGTTGCCACAAAGGTTCTGCCACCGGGTTGCCAAAACGCCGCTGCATTATTTGCCGCAAGCCATCTTTCCAGGGTTCGCGGCCGTAGTGCTTTTCATCTTCGATATCGACACCGGCAGCGCGCAGGCTGAGCACGATCAGGCCCACGCAATCTACCGCCCAGTCTGTACGGCCTCGATGGCGCCAGCGCACACCCTTAGCCACCAGGCCCCGCGCGTGGGCCAGTGCGGTTTGTCTCGCTCGATTCATATCAAACCTGATGTGTATTTGCTGGCAGGGAGCTGCCGCCGCCGACGCTGCCGGAGACGTTAGCGCCGGGGGTGTCGGAGGCCTGGCCGATGGGAATTAGGTTTTCACCCTTGAAATCCAGTGAATTGCCGTAGGCTTGGCAGGTGGTGTACTGCTTGTCGCAGTCCGGGCGAATCTCCAACTCATCACCCACTTCGACCGCAAACGGCAGGGGTTCTATTTGCGTAATCTGGCCGGTGGCCGTGTCTACCGCCTCGATCTGATATAGGCGCGCGGAGACGTTATCACCGGTTTTCCAGCGCACTCGCCAGCGGTTGGCCGTCGTAGACAGTGAGGCAATATCATCTACCAGATAGGTGACTTTGGGTTCGTCACTATTAACGGCGGTGACCGTGGCCGATTGCCACAGCGCATCTGCATTTACGCCGCAACCGGTTTGCGAATTCGCATCCGTGCCGAATATGGCCCGGCAGGTGACGGAATCCACATGGCCGACAGACTGGCGCAGCCGCATCATGTAGCTCAGCAGTTCAGGGATAAATACCGTATTGCGAACGGTCTTTACTTCGCCAATATCACCGCCGTCCAGCTCGATAGCGCCCATGGATAAATCGCGGTAATTAACCTCGTACATCACCCACTCTGCATTATCCAGCTCACCGCGCTCGGCCATCTCAACAGTGATGCCGGGCACGTCGGTGGAGTACAGGGAATAACCCTCGGCGTTGTCCACATCAAAAGACGTGTCACTGGCAATCACACTGGGGTCGAAGCCGTTCTGGGCGTAATAGATAATCCCGTTGTATTCGACATTGCGGTCCAGCGTGGTGGCACCAAACACCCGGCCATCAGCGAGGGTGATTTTTAATAGGCGGCAAGTGGTGGTTACGCCGCTGTCGTAGTGGGCTTGCAGTGCGCCGGGAATGTATCTCACAGGCGAATCTCCAGCAGCTCGACACTCCCACTACACACCGGTTGGCCCCTATGGCGATTTTCAATACTAAAGCTGACATCATCCTCAAAGCGCACCGGCACATCGAACTCACCTTGCCAGGTAATTTCTGCACCGGCAGTCGCGCTGATCTCCACTTGGCCGGTGGTGTAATCAATCGCAGCGGCCACCTCTTGACCATCAGCGAAAATCTTTACCGTCCCATTGACGGGTTTAACAATTTCACGCTGATAAGACAGCGAGCCAAACTTATAGCTTTTTATTAGCTGGTAAGTTTCGGTACTGCCGCTGCCGTAACCGATCACCTCACCGTCTGCAAAAAAATCACTGGCGTCCTTAAAGCGAAACCCCACCAGGGCCCCGGCACAGGCGTGGTGCGCGGCGATCACTATCTGGTGGTCTTCATAATCCAGGTTTTTGAAGATCACCGAATACTGGCCCAGCGGGCGCTCCCACTCCGCATTGCGGCGCTCTACCCCATTGCGCAATTCGCGAATATCCGTTTTGTAGCGGTGGCCATACTCGGAGCCATAAGCCACACGCTCCAGCAATCGACTTTCATTAAACATTAAGAGCCAAGCCTCCTGCGGTTGATACGTTGCTGGCGTGTACTCTCGCGAGCTAATTGTTTTGTAGTGCGATTATCCAACTTGCCGGAAACGCTAATATTCTGGGTGAAGGGTGCAGCTCCACCCGAGCTACCACCACGGCCACCGCCGTGCATATCCGCTTGAATCATGGCCAGGGTGCGATCCAGTTTTGCACTGGTTTCTGAGGTGGTGACACGCTCGCCTTTTTCCAGCAGCCAGGTGCCGGTTTCAGGTACCGCATCAAGGCCGTCATGAGCCATGCCGGTAAGCTTTGCCGCAGCCAGGCCACCGGTGACATACACGGTACCGGCCGCTGCTGCACCCAGTACCGGGCCCACATAGGGAATAGAGGCCATCGCGTTGTAGGCGCCCATGGCCGCATCATTGGTATTGGCAATAATGCTGGTTAGTGCGTTGCGTTTTTTCTCATCCAGCAGGGTACTGCCGATGGCCAGCGCCGCGCGCATATAGGCCGCCTCTTCGCCCTCCATACCGGAGTAATATTCCGAGGCCACCGACATCAACAGGTTGTAGCCCTCCAGCTGCTGCTGTCGGCGCAGATCTTCATTGGCTTGGGTAATTTCGGTGAGCTTTTCTTCATACTGCTGGCGAATGGCCAGCTCTTCCTCATCCCAGGTGGCATTGAGGTCGGCGCGCTCGCTGCGGAATTGCTCCAACATATCGAGCTGGGTGGAATACCAGTCTTCCAACTCGGTGCGCGCGGATTCGATATCGGAGCCACTATCGAGGCCGCCGAGTGCGGGGGAGTCTTCTGTGGCGGCGTCGGCGATACGGCCGAGCGTCTGTTGGCGCTGTTCGTCGGTGATATCTTTTACGGCTTCGAGAATATCCAGGCGCTCGCGCAATAAATCCAGATTGCGCTCTTCATCGGTTTGCAGGTCTGAAACCAGTGAATTAAAAGCCTGCTGTGCGCGCAGCATTCGCTCGCGTTGTTCCGCCTCTTTTTCCAGTTCGCCTTCGATATCCCCCAATACATCCGAGAAGGTTTCCCAGGGATCGCCGATGGCTGCCTGTAGTTTTAATTCTTTCTCTGCTTCAGCAAGCGCTTGATGGAAATCATCGCCGAGCAACGGCCCCTCGATGGTGATCTCTGATTGAGTTTTAGCATTGGTTTTCGTGGGTGTGCTAGTCCCAAAGAAATCATCCCGCTGCTTTTGTAACTCCGCGAGCTTTTCCCGCAAGTCATCGACAGAAGTACCCTGATGAATATATTCCCCGGTAGCCAGGCGAATACCCGTGAGCAGTTTGCCATCACCGATCACACCGCTATCAATCGTTGTGCTCAGCTGTTTCAGCGAACGCTCCAGCTTCATAACTTCCGGTTCGCCGTGCGTCATACGGGCCACGGATTTACCGACTTCCTGAGTGAACTCCACCAGCTCCACCACCGCAGAAGCCGCAGCAGATCCCACTTTAATAATTGCCGTGGTTAGTGATGCGAAGGCATCTCTGGTTTTGGGGTCTGCAATTAACTCTGTGAAATCCTTGATCGCCGGCAGTGCGCCTTTTACAACTTCCTTTTCGAATCCATCAAGCGCGCCCTTGAGTTTATCCAGATCCTCACGCACCTCACCCAACTGCTGCAGATCCAGGTCCGACAGCACCGCGCCCACATCCTCGGCCTCATCCCCCAGCCGGCCAAGTTCCTTGCCGTTGTTGCGCAGCAGCGGCAGCAACAAGGTGGCATCACTGGCAATGGCCTCCATATAGAAGGTCATTTCGCTCTGGGATAAATTGGCTTTTTCCAGGCTACTGACATAAAGCCCCAGCGCATCACGGCCCGATAAATGGCGAAACTCCTCCGCAGTGACGCCCACTTGCGGGGCGATATTTTCAAAGAAGTCCGCCATCGGACCGGCGCCGGTCTGCAGGAAGTCACCGACCTTATCCGAGGTATCCTTGAGGATATCTGCAACCTTATCCTGCTCAACGCCGTAGCGCTGCGCAGCGTAGGACATGCGCTGGAATTCCAAGGTGCTGGTGTTGGCCACCGCAGACAGGTTTTCAATCTCAGCAGATTGCTCAATCACCCGCGAGGTCATTACCGCTAGTGCGCCAGCCGAGGCGGCAGTAACCGCAGCAAACGACTTGCCAACGGCAGCGACATTTTTCTTAACCTGCCGTTTCCATTTCTCGGTGCCGCGCTCAGCTTTATCCAGCCCCTTTTGAAATCCTCCTACTTTGGCGATCAGGTCCAGCGTTAATGTGCCCAGGTTTTTATTAGACATAGCGATCCACCGCCCCTTAGTGCCAGGTCTTCATCGCTTGTTCCAGCGAGATTTCCGGCTCCTTCTCATGGGGCATAAAGTCTGTGATTTTTGCGGGGGCGCCTTTACCGCGATGGGTATTGGCGTAGAGGGTGGCGAGTAATGCCGTGGATCTTTCAGTGCGCATTCCCGGGTGAAGGGAGCCGCGCAGCTCACGATATTTCGCCCAGCTTTGTACTTCTTGATAGCTCAGCCGCCGCTGGGCCTCTTCGATGGTGCAACCGCCGATGCCGTTTAGCACCAGCTCGTGCCAGAGTTCCTCTAGCTCGCTGAGCTTTTCACCTTTCCCAGGTTATTGACCGCACCGATTTCCATTAGCAGCGCCTGGGTCAGATTCTCATTAAGGGGACCACGCTCCGGGTCTGCCTCACCGGTAACATCTGCCGGGGTAAATACCGGCTTGCCCTCGGCATCGACAACACAGGCGGCAATACGCCCGGCAACCAAATCGACCTTACCGCGCAAGGCCTCCACATCATTGACGGCGCTGTAGTAGGAGAAACGGCGAATATAAACTGTCGCCGTGAACTCCTCATCGCCCTGCTTCCAGGTAATGGAACGCTTAACCGGCGCGCCGGAAAAGCTGCCCTGCTGCTGCAGGGATTCAATCGATAACTCCATGGGCTACCCCTTACGTTATATTTTTGGGCGTCCAGGCAGAACCGCCGCTGCGCTGGATCGACATTTCACCACTGACCAAAGTGTTCAGCTGGAAATCAAAGGGGAAGTCAGCCACATAGCCCTCAAAGGTGAACCAAGTGCGTGTGGTGGGCAGTGTCCACTCGCCGGTGGTTACGGTGGGCGCTTCAGTGCCATCACTCCAACCCACCGCCCACTTAATGCTATCCACCGTGTCATCCTGGGACAGTTCATGCAGGCGCTTATGCACCGCGTTCTGCGGGTTTATTTTGAGCCCTACCGACGCCTGCCCCGGTGTACGCAGGCCGCACTTGAACTTCTTATCCAGGTCTTCCAGGGAAGTGTCATCCAGCTGGTCGGCGGGACTGCCGCCGGGATTAAATGAGGTTACCCCGGTGATCACCTTCACGGTATCACCAGAACCTGCCGGGTCGATAAAATAGATATTGGTGCCCTGAGCCAATTGGGACATAGGGAATCTCCAGTCGCTTTAATGAAAATTAATAATCGACGCAGGGGTGCGTCATTCAGTGGAATATTGGGCGCTGTAGGTCAGGCGCACTTCGCCCAAGGGGTGGTCTTGATCCAGGGCGAAATCGGTTTGTGATATAGCGAAGAGTTCACAAGTACCGTCCAGGGTTCGATCCTGCAGGACACTCTCAACATCCTCAGTAGCCTGATCCAGTAATTCATAAATATCCCCCCGGCTGTGCACCACCACCGCTACCACAAGATCCAGCTGGCGGGTGGTGCCAGAGAACTCTTGCTGTGTTTGTTCCGTGGCAAAGCCGACGAGAATGGCCGGCAGCTTTTCCCGCTCGATGCCTTCGGTGGTACCGGCTGAGGGGAAGTTATAGCCGGATAGGGTTTTTAGTTTGCTTAAAACGGCATCGCGGATGGTGATGCGTTGGGTCATTGGGATTGCTCCAGGAATTTTGGGCATAAAAAAACCCGCTGATGCGGGTTTATGTATCGATAGTAGCAAAGCGTGCTTTTGCATCAACCGTTTTTTGCAATGGCTACCTGAGCCTCAATGAATCTTAAAAATCAAAATGTACTTATCAAGTCTTTAGCTTTAACACTCAGTGCACATCCCGTGGGGATTATCTGTTTTCTTAGTCAAATTCATGAAGGTTTTCATTATAGTTTTTTAAATGAACTATCCTTTAATTTTTGCCCACTCAAATGTAGGCCTGTTTTCATAACACCCACTCACATTAAAGACTACAGTTTGGTTTGATGCTTGAGCCGTCAGCAGTATTGACAGCAGTGCCTTACCATACTCGTCAGTAATACCATTCCATCGAAGTGAGTTATTCGAGACGCAAGTACCGGATGGCAAATCTGTACTGACATAAGCAAAACAAATTTCCTTATCTGAGTAGCATCCAAGTTCTTCAACAGTTGTAGCTATTGTCTCAGAGTGGCCAATTGCTGAAAAACCAAACAACAGAACAAACGCACTTAATTTTTTTAACATATGCAAACCTTCGTAAAATTTATGGTTTTGTGAATAACTGGCACCAATTTACCAAAATAGGTATAAAGCAGCCTCTTTCTACTCCAGTATTTTGCGCGCTTTTTTCCACTTTGGAAAGCGCTTTAACATCAGTAAGTTAATAATTTTCGTCGATATGTAAGCGAGGTTGAATTTTACTTATGGTAACGTAGGATTGCCGGCAGCTTTTCCCGCTCGATGCCTTCGATGGTTCCGGCTGAGGGGAAGTTATAGCCGGATAGGGTTTTTAGTTTGTTTAGCGCGGCATCGCGGATGGTGATGCGTTGGGTCATTGGGATTGCTCCGGGAATTTTGGGCATAAAAAAACCCGCTGGTGCGGGTTTAGGTAATTGTTGTGGTTTTTAATGATTATCTATCAGCCTGCCATATTATCGACCGTCTGCAATGAACCCATAGAACGTATTTCGATAAAAATGGGCTTAATTCTTGTGCCCAACCAAGCCGAGACTCCATAACCAGTCAGCAAGTAAAAGAATGATAGAATCCATGCTGTAGATAAATGTAGATTCTCTCTGAACACTAACATTAACGAAGGCATGCTAATTAAAACCAACATCAGAGACACCATATATTTAGACAGCCGCACCCACAAATGCGCATTCTCTGAAGTGTAAGGACTAAAAATAATTTCTGTGAGAAAGTGATAGCAAGCACCACCTCCAAGCAACATAAAAGAAAATAAACAAAATGATTTAAATAACTCATCACTACCGGGAGGGCTTGACAGTCCTTCAGCTTGAACCAAACTAAAAAGCCATAAAAATATACATGATGAAATTGCCCAAGCTACTGCACTAATTTTTTTCTATCCATGTGCTTAAATCCCTTAATCTCTAATAGTCTATTCAATAGAGACCCCTTTATATCACCTTAGAAAGCCTTTAAAAAGGCGGCAGCCATTGAACACCCAAAGGAGAATGAAAAGTGGGCGAGCGCTATTTCCTTGCGGTATTGTATTCACGCTCATGGCCGCCGTGAAACTTAAACTACTTTGAGGAAGGAGCCCCCAGGCAACTTGTCGCGGAGCTGTTCGGCATCTTCCAATACTGCCTTACGCCATTTGAGCTGCTGCACTGGGGCGCCGCCGGAGTGATTCTTGCCGGTATCGCAGTAGCGGCCAAACTCCTCACCTTTGGGGGTTAGCTCCCAGCGTTTCTTGCGCGGTTTGTATTCCACATGCTTCTGGAGCCCCATCTGCTGTAGGATGGCGTTGAACTCTCGGGCACTCATCTGGTACGATTTTCCCAGATAGCCTTACCCAGCAGTTCATAGATATCCCGCCGGATTGCACCGCCACCGCCATAACAAGATCCAGACGGCGGGTAGTACCTGAGAATTCTTGTTCTTTTTGTTCTGTAGCAAACCCCACAAGGATAGCCGGCAGCTTTTCCCGCTCGATACCTTCAGTGCTTCCCGCTGAGGAGAAGTTGTAGCCGGTTAGGGTTTTTAGTTTGTTTAGCGCGGCATCGCGGATTGTTATGCGCTGGGTTATTGGGGATCGCTCCAGGAATTTCGGGCATAAAAAAACCCGCTAATGCGGGTTTGGGTGTTGGCTATAGGACGGAGTCACAATGTACTAACTATCAATTTACTCTCGTCTTTGCACGCAATACTAGTACCCTCAGAGGGCATTGCAGCAGGGTGGCTTCAGCACTATGACAATCAAATTAACGAATCTAGTAATTAACGAGAACAACCTTCTGTATCTCAGGAGCACAAGCCGAGGTTTGATTGATCACGAGCTTAACTTTTTTTCCGCTGGCAAATGAAGTTAGAAGCGTTGAAGATGTAACTTCATAATTTGGATGGGTCATTGGTAGATAGAATCTACGCCCATTATTGCATGACGAATAATTTGATGTGACAGTGTCCAAAACCACATTTACACCGCCATCATCCGGAAAGAACTCCTGAAGACTATCAGCGTCAAGCCATTCAGTAGTCTCAGCACTCACAGAAATTGAAATGCTAGCCAAAAGTGAAATTGAAATTGAAATTGAAAGTAAATTTTTCATATATACCCCCTTTATTATATGATTGATGACTTTAGCCAAGACCTCACTATACTCTTAAACGATGAATTTTTGAACGCTTGATGGGTGCCTTTTTTAGTATGGGTTAACCAACACGGTATTTCACTTTCCTCTGTAAGTCTGCACTTCCGCTCATGCGTATACAGAGGACATCTTCTTAGAAGATCGCTCCATAATTAAAAGAGCCCGGTGTTACACTCGGGCTCTAGGGCTTATAACTATCATCGCCGTACCTCATGTGATTAAACACTGAATAAAAAGTGCCCACCACTTTACTTGTTAAATTAATTCTTAATCGACATGTTTGAGCTACAACGCCTTTAGGTTTTACGATTTCACAACAATACCAGTGACCAACGGGTACTCCTTACCGAACTCATCCGTAAAACAACCCTTTACATTTAAATCTATCTGTTTGTTTGCCATCATGGCCGCTAGCGCCATGCTAATGATTTTCTCATCACCACCTTCATCACCTTTAAGCAGTCTTTTGTGCTTTGTTCGCTCCGCCCCAGGACATTGAGTGGCATCGTCATCTTCAACGGTAATAAAACCGTAATCTGTATACCAGCGAACATCGACAATTTTAGTATTGTATATCCAATCGGCAGATGCCTGACCATGAAAAATTAGAAAGATAAAAGATAAAAAATAAAACGTATTTCATAACTCACACTCAAAAGAAAATAACGGAATACTCTCAGAAACCTCTTTACATATATCAATCTTATGTCTCGCCCCCTTAGATAAACTAAAAAAAACGGTCGATACTTTCTGATATACAGAAAGAATAATTAATATAAATCGATTTCAGTACAGCCCTTCCATTATCTCTGTTTCGCGTTTATTTATAAAGTCGCACCAAAACGTATCTTATAAATCAACTACCTGCACTCGCCAAACCACCCCATCATCCGCCAGCCGCTTACGCACTGTATAGGCGACACCACCCAACACAATCACCGCATCAGGGTTATAAGCCCCCACCTCACTCACCAGAAGGCTCAACTCAATACGCGCTACCCGCAGCCGCTCCTCCTCTGCGAACTCGTCGATCTCCTGCTCAAAGATCACCTTGCAATCAATAGGCTCAGCGCCGCTACCATCGGTATAGGTAGCGGCCTTGCCCCATTTGCGGAACGCGCGTTCTGCGGCTCTCTGGTCCAGGTCCATGAGTCACTTATGCCTTCACGGTGCCCGGTACGCCGGTAAACTTCACAGCAAAACTGGTAACGCCATTCCCGGCGGCCTCTGCGGCGAAGGCGGTGGAGCCGGTGATATCGCCAGTGGCTGCGGTGGCTGCATTACTATCGAATGAGCTGGAGGCGACCACCCAGGTGAGGGTTTCGCCCTGATTGATTTCTGCGGCGGATACCTTGGGCACGGTGAATACGCCATCAATACCAATCACGCCGGACTCACCTACCGCGATATCATCCATCGCCACACCCAGCACCGCGCCTACTACCACCACTTGACCAGAGGTAATCTTCGCACTGGAGTTATTGGTGTAATCCAACATGCGCCCATCTTGTACAAAATTAGTAGCCATTCTCTTTCCCTCAATTGGGTTTGTAACTGAAAGCAAAAAGGCCGCGCGATGCAGCCTTTTCAATGGATGTTGTTAGAACTAGCTGTTAGCTGGTTTTTGGGGTCTTCACCATGCCTTTGGGGTCCCAGGCTTTGGCTGCAGCATCCAGGCGCACTTTGAATTCCACCCCATCAATACTCCAACCATTTTGCTCTTCTAACACCGGGGCTTGCTGGCCATCCAGATAGAGCACTTCGATAGTGTCATGCGCTACTGGGTCGGCATTGAGGTACCACGCATTGTGGCCACTAAGGCGCGCATCAGAGAGCACTTCGGCAATGTTGCGTACGCTGTTCGGAGTGGTGTTGTTTTTGGTGGATGCGCCCACTTCGAATTCAGATTCCAGGGCAACCTTTGCGCTGCCTTCATCCGCAATATCACAAAGTAGGAACTTGGGCCGGATGTTGAGCACTGCTTCACCATCCTTCTGCTTGCCCATCAATACCCGCGCAATATCAATACTGCTGGTATTGATTCCCGCTGCGCTAGCGAGGTTGCCATGACTTGCGTCGAACAAGGGCTTATCGTCAGCCATATTGGGATTATTGAGCAGGATGCTAAATACCAGATCCCCCACGGTGCGCACGGCGGCAAGGCCCATCTTTTGTGGGATGCGGGTGAATGCGCCCAGGTCGTCATTAATAATGGCTTGGCGGTTAATAGAGAAGAGTTCCCCGTATGTCGCCAGTGCGGCGGTCTCGGCCCGTTCGCCGATACTCACATATTTAAATTCTGCCCCCGGTGCGACTTGGCGCAGTGAGGGGAAGCTGCCCAGGTCCGTGCGGGTTGTTAGTTTAAAGTCACTGAGGTTGCCGACACTGGTAAAGCGCGGGAAGATTTCCTGCGCTTCTTCATAGCCCTTCAGCATGGATTTATTGGCGATATTGCCGAGCACCGTTGCGAAGTCACCCGAGCTATGGGTAAAGGCTGCAGCGACCACACCCATTCTGTCGAGTCCGGACAAGCTTTGGCCGTGGGCCTGCATGAGGATGCGGGCAATCTCCATCATGGTGTAGCCACTGAGTTCATTGCCCTCTGTGCGCTTTTCACCGAGGGCACGTACAGCAATCGCATTCTCGGCATCGGCTTTCATGCGCTTGATGCCTTCACCTTCCTGCACTACCACACTGTAGCTTTGCACGGGGGTTGGGGTTTGGCTGCCGAGGGCTGTGAGCAGTTTGTCTTTGGCTTTTTCGGCGCTGCAGTCCATATCATTGAGACATTCCTGCATCACAACACTGTGCGCTTCGAAGCCTTTAAATACGGCCGTGATATCGTCTTTGCGCTTTTTCTCATCGGCGGCAAATTGTGCTTTGGCATCGGCTTCAATTTGCGCTTTCATTTCTGGAGTAACCTCGGGCGCAGCGGTTGCAGCTGGCGTGGTGGAGGTGGTTTTAGGCATGGCTTGCGCTTCCTTGGTTTGGGTTTGGGTTGGATTGCCTGCAACCGCAGACGGAAATCTAAATTCAGCGGGCCCCTGCATGACCAATGCGTTAATGGCTTGAGGGGTGTTTTTAAATTGATTTAAGTGATCAGCACTCAAGCTGGCTGCCATCTCGATGGCTGCGGTGGTATCGGTGGCGAAGCCGGCCTCTACCGCTTCGGTGCCGGTATACCAAGTCTCGTCATCCATCACTTGGCTGATTTCCTCATCCGACATTCCGGAACGGGAGGAATACAGGCTTTTCATGGTGGCTTTGACTTTGGCCAGCAGGCTCTTGGTTTTTTCCAGAGCGCGCTCATCACCGCGAACACCAGCACTGGGGTTGTGCACCATGTAATAGGCGTTCTCGGCAATATGGACCGTATCCCCGGCGAGGGCGATCACGCTGCCCATACTGGCTGCGATGCCTTCAATCCAGGTTTCCACTTCGGCTTTATGGTCTTTAAGCAGGTTATAAATAGCCGTGCCGTCGAACACATCCCCGCCGGGGCAGTTGATGTGTAGATTGATCTTGCTGACATCGCCGAGCGCTTTCAGGTCTCGGGCAAAATCTTTTGCGGTCATGCCCCAGCCGCCGATAGAGTCATACAGATAGATATCAGCTTCACTGGTATTGGCGGCAGCGGTCATGCTGTACCAGGATTTATTCGGCATAGCTGCCTCCTATTCAGATTCAGTTTCTTGCGCGGGTACGGCTTCGCGTTTGGTTGGGGTGGTAATGTCGTTTTGTTTGAGCTTTCGCTGCCAGGCAGCGGTTTGCTTTATCACATCGTCCGGCTTTTTGCCTCGGCGGCGGATGGTCTGCTGTGGGCTGGCCAGTACATTTTCCAGCAGGGTTTCATCGGCGCTGGCTTCATGGACCGGATTAATCCAGGGCATCACCGGGGTAATAAAATCGACATGCATTAATGTGGATGGATCGACATCACTCGGCACTTTGAAGGCATCCGCCAGTAAACCCATCTGCACCCAGCGACGGGTGGCCGGCTCTACAATTTCCTCGCAGAATTCCAGGCTGAGGGTTTCGTAGTTTCCCCACTGCTCCACCAGCTCCTGGCGTTGCGCGCTATAAGTACCGTTGTAGTTTTTGCTGATGCTGCTAAAGCTGGCCATGGTGCCGGCGGCAGTCATGCGCTGCATGGTTTCTAAAAATGGCGTTAGTAGACCGCTGGGGCGATTGCTTTGAATGGTGCCGACAGATTCCCCAGGGCGTAAATCGTCGTAGATAGCACCAGCGCGAATATCCAGGGTGCGATTTCCTTCATCATCAACGTCGTTCTGCGAGTAATCATCTGGACTACCCTTTTGGATAAAGCCCACCATGGCTGAGGCAATCTTGGCGGCAACGCGCTCGTTTTCTTCATAGTCTTTAATATCGGTAAGGCGATTCATCACCGCTGCAAAAATGGATACCCCACGGGTTTGGTGCAGCCTGCGTACAAATTTGAGGTGCTCGATATTGTCGGCGCTGTGAAGCCTGCGCTTCATACGCCAGTTAAATGAGGCCCCTGGGTGTTCGTCATACAGCCAAAACCCTGATGGCTCGCCCCAGGCAGATTTTTGAATGCCTTGCACAATACGCTTGCTGGGGTCGTTGTAATCCACCGGCAGGAAATCCGGCTCCAGGCATTCGATGGTGTAAGGCACCGGGGTGCGGTGCTTTAATCCAGGCACTGTGCCCTGCAAGTGCCGCATTAAAGTTTCACCGTCGCGCAGCCAGGTATTGCACAAAAGCCGCTGGGCTTTGCCCCAGCTAAATTGCCGGGTACATTCCGGGCGCCGCGCCCATTCCTTGTGGGCATCATTCATTTGGCTGGCAAAACCATCGTGGATATCGCCATCCCAGGTTTTGGGTTGGAACTCCACATCGATTCCGCGCGGGCCAACAATGTTGTTCACCAGGGTAGTGAGAATGCCAAAGGCAAAATCGTGGTTTTGCTCCAGGTGCCTGGCTTGGCCGCGCAGGGTTTCCACACTGCCTTCCAGCACCAGATCACCGCTGCGGTTATCACCGGGGTTTTTGCGCAGGCGACTGGGGCGCGCGGCTTCATAGGCGGCGGCGATCTCCAGGGCACGCCGGGCTTGTACACGGCGCAAGGCAGCCTCGGGTGCAAAAAACCCGATGACAGAATCTAATTTATTCATTAATTAAAATTCGCGTAGGCGGGCCCAGGGCGTTTGCCGGCGGCCTTTAAGGTTTCAGCCGTTGCGCGGCGCTCCCACTCCTGACGGCCCGCGCGGATTTCCTGCAGGTTCTCGGCGGTAAATTGGCGGCCGTTAATGACCGTGGTTTTTCCGGCGAGCACGTCTATCTCGGCCTCGATATAGAGGTCGACCATCTCTTGTGCGGTTTTAGACATTTAACTATCCAGTAGAGAGCCGGCTGGCTGCGCGGGCTGCCTTGGTTTTTTAACGATGGGCTGTTCTGTAGTTTGTTGAGGTTCGCTAAATAGCGTGCGCTGGCCCAGGCGCGATTCGATGGTGGACCATTTTTTCTCGTTGTATTTGTGCATGCCCATGGCGTGGGCGGCGTGCAGGGCGTAGACCTCGGTATCCGTGCCTTCATTGGGTCGGCCTGGGCGTGGCTGCCAGGTTTCCCGGCCTTTATTTTTCTTGCTGGGGGCTTTGACTTCAGCGGTGACCTGCTCCCAGTAATCCTGCCGCACATGCTTGCAGCTGTGCATATAAGCACTGGTGCCGAGAAGCCGCTTGGCCATCAGGTCTTTGGCTTTGTGGGTGCCAACCATATATACCTTTACCCCAAAGCGGTCTGCCTTGGTGCGGCGCTTGGGGTTGTTAAAATCCACCTGCCGGGGCTGGTTGAAGATTTCCTTGGTGCCGAAGTCGTTGCTGTCACCTTTAATCGCCATCACCAGCACGCCGCGATATTTTTTATCGCGGGTTCGTACCCAGTGATACACCGCGTTACTGGTGCCACCATCGGAGGAGTCGATACTTACCGCCGCTGCGCGAATTTCGCCGAAGCGCTCATGCTCAAAACTTTGGAACACCAGCTTATCCAGAGCTGACCAGCAATCATCTTTTTTATCGGCGGTATCGCCATCGATCTCGCCCCAGTACATCTGCCAGGATTCTTCATTGCGACCAAAGGCGCGAATGGTGATTGCGAGTCGGTCGTGCTGAACGTCGATGCCAACCGTTACCAGCAGGCCGCCGGCTGGGCACACTAATTCCGGGTAATCCTCGGCGGCCTCTTGCAGCTTTTCATGGTCCAGCAAACGACTGGCGGCGTACTGGTAGGGCCGGCCCAGTTTGTTGTTCTGAAAAACAATGCGGGCGGATTCATCGCCGCTTTTCGCTTCGTGTTCGGCTTCAAGAAAATCCCGCACTACATCGGCAAGGCCGGTGCCGGGGATACACACATAAAGCTCCGATAGCTCCATAAAGGTTTCTATCGGTTCGATTTCATCCTCAGAATAATCCTCGCCGCATTGAGTTTTTACCCAACCGGCAAAGTCATCGCCATTTTCCTGCGCGGTTTTGCAGGTCTGCAAAATATTAGCCTGGCGGCGGTAGTCATCCCATTCACTGCCACAGTGCGGGCAGCCATACACCGCGCTTTCTGGTTGGTGCAGGCCGAATACCGGGTGCGGTGTGCCGCCCTCTTTCTCTAACCAACTGACGTTTTCCCAGTCCAGTACATGGGACTCACCGCAGTCGTGACAGGTAATCGGCAGCACGCGCATGGTGCCGAGCTTGGTGTAGTGCTCCACCTGGGAGAGATCGGCAACCGCTGGGGTGCCGCCGATAATTAACTTTTTATTGCGCATACGCTTGAGGCGTTCGCGCAGGTGGCGAATGGAGTCGCCCTGATCACCGACATCTTTGTTGGTATCGTCAGGCTCTTCTACATAGCCCCGACGGGCTGATGTAGATTTCACATTGGAAATGGAGTTGGAACCAATGGTGCGCACCTCACCACCGGGAAATTTTTTCCGTGTTGAACGGCTGCCGCCTTTGCGGCTGGTGGTGACATCGATCACCCGATTCACTGCTGGTGAGCCTTCGATAATCGGCACCAGCTTTTCATCCATAAACAGCCGGCCCTTTTCATCCTTGGGAAACAGCATCAGGATGCGGGCGGGCTCAGTAGCGGCAACCTTGCAGATATCGGTAGCCAGCAGAACCGTCCAGCCGATCTGCGCGGCCTTTTGCATCACCACCATCCACGACACAGGATTATCCAGCGCGTGCATCACACCCCAGAAATAAGGCACATAATCGTTGCGGTAATAGCCCGCGTTATCGCTATCCTCAGACGGCAGTTTGATATTTTCCGGCAACCACTCAATCAGCGGGACTTTAGGCTGCGGTATCCAGGTTTCCCGCACCTCCTTCACCAGGCGCGAGAGATTCGATCTCGTAACTACCAATAGCTCTGAGGGCAGCGTCAATACTAGGCTGTAAGGGTTCTCGATCGACGGTAATGGCATGCTGACTTTCGATAGCAATAAGGATGCTTTCTACCGCTCCTAAAAATTCATTCTTACCAATGGTGGACCACTCCACCATCACCTTACGTACCAGGGCTGTCCCATATAAATCGGTGTAAAAACGAACAAAATAGACCTAGAATAGCTATCTTTTTTGATAAATAGAGTGTTTTTCAGACAAAATGGATAGCGTAAGCCTTTTACATCACTTTGACGACATGGAAGATCCTCGAGTTGATCGGCACAAGCTGCACGCCCTGCCCGATATTTTACTTATCATGTTTTGCGGTGTTATTTGTGGTGCTGAAAGCTGTAGAGATTTTGTCGATTTCGCAGAATCTAAAATAGATTACCTAAAACGATTCACCCCGCTAAATAGCGGAATACCCTCAAAAAACACTTTTAGCCGTGTTATTTCAAGCTTAGACCCCGAACAATTTAAGCGCTGCTTTCTGCAGTGGGTCCAAGGTATTCAGCAAGAACTCGGTAACGTAATTGCGATCGATGGCAAGGCGCTAAGGCGCAGCTTCGATCAGGCCAGCAAGCGATCTCCTATACATATGGTGAGTGCTTTTGCGTCCGAGGCGCGACTTGTCCTTGCTCAGCAAAAAGTAGAAGAAAAGTCGAATGAGATTACGGCCATACCGAAGTTACTGGAGGTTCTTGATCTTAATGGTGCGATTATTACGCTTGACGCCATGGGCTGCCAGAAAACGATCACCCAGAAAATTATCGAACGAGGCGGCGATTATGTGATTGCTGTGAAGGGCAATCAGGACAAACTGCACCAGCAAATTACCACGCATTTTAATAATTTGTTCGATATGCAGTACCACAAGGATGTCGATACTGATTGTGTGGAAGAGGTGAGCCGAGGCCGAATAGAATCCAGAAAATGTCTCTCTACTAACAGTATTGATTGGCTCGGAGGTAAAGAGCAATGGCACGGTCTAAGAAGTGTTATCGCAGTCCAGGCGAAGCGAACTGTAGATGGGCGAACTAGTTGCGAAACGCGCTACTATATCAGTAGTTTAGAGCCGTGCTCAGCAGAACTTAATCATATTATTCGCTCTCACTGGGGTGTTGAAAACTCGTTACACTGGATTTTAGATGTGGTTTTTCGTGAGGATGATAGTCGCTTCAGATCAGGAAATGCACCAGAAAACATGGCGATCTTGAGGCATTCGGCACTCAATCAGTTGCAAGCGGCAAAGCCCAGCTTTAAAAAAGACATGAGCATTAAAAGGCTTCGGAAAAAGGCTGGCTGGGATAATGAAACCTTGGACAAGATAATTACAGCCACCATTTAGACTGATTTATATGGGACAGCCCTGCCCTATACCCCTTATAAAACAATAAGTTGCTCATATTCTTATACCTATCCTTGAGAAAAACACCGGACAGCCCCGGCCGCCTCACCACTACCCAGGTGACGGGTTTCTCGGTATGCTGAAAGCTCCTACACCAACAGCAACGGAGATTTGCTATGAGCGATTCAGATGAGCGCATTGCCGCAGACATACTTATCGCCATGATTGGCACAAATACAGAAAGCACTAACAAATTGGAGAAGCTTGCAGGCGATAAACTTGACCGAGCCACACAAAATGTTACAGCTGCCTACCAAACGATTTTTGATGCAGTACACAACGCACGTAAACAGAAGTAATCCGGCTATTGGCCCAGTTAAAGCTGGGCCCCATTTACTGCCTGAATTGCTCCCTGGATCGAACTAACCCAAAATTCCACATCCTCACCATGCGTCTCTGTGAGACACATTGCCCGCTCGAATATCTGCTCACGTGTCAGAATTACTTTTGGACCAAGCCCTGCTGAGTTACCAGTCTCCTGCGCTTCCCCCTGCTCTGAAATTAAGGACTTCTCTACCTCCTTAGCCATTTACACTCTCCTGTATAAATCCCCATATACGGCAATGAATTAATCCCGATCATCAAAAACCGCAGAATGGCAGGACAATAAAATGGGAAATTGAAAATGATCGTTATTCTGGTTTCTGAAACGAACCCGCACGGCCTTAACTTGCCTGCCGAACTTCTGGCATGGCTTGTCCACCAATCTGATCATCCAACGGCCCAAAAACATCAGGGCGAAGACAGGCCCGAGAAACCCTCCTCTGAGTAGCCAGCTCTATCTTTGAGCAAAGCTTTGGCGGTATCGCCTTTAATCCATTACGCATCTGGGAGACAAAGACCGGGGTTACCCCTATGGCCCTTGCAAGATTGGCCTGTGATCCGACCAGCTTGATCGCGATATCTAGGGCAGAATCTGTCGTTTCCTGCATCATTGCGGCTGCTCCTTGTCATCAGAAGCCAGAGTATTAACTTTCAGCTACTGAAAATCAATAGCCGATAATTAATTAACTTATAGCTAACATGTCGCTATGAAACATCCTGACTTTGCAAAGCGGTTTAAACGGGCAGTTACTCATGCCGGCGTAGAAGACACGCAGGAGGCATTAGCTCGCCTGTTTCAGGTGAGCACCGTAACAATATGGAGCTATCGCAACGGCGAAAAACTGCCTCGTATGAGCACCGCAACACGAATTGCAGAAACTCTTGGAGTTTCTGTTGATTGGTTACTCACTGGCACAGGTAAAGATCCAGGTGAAGGGAATACTGAGGAGGGAAGCAATGTTACTCAGGGACCTCGGATTCAAGGGAGAATCCCCCTGATAAGCTGGGTACAGGCAGGAGCTTTTTGTGAGGCTTTAGACTTACTTGAGCCTGGTGAAGCCGAAGCTTGGCTTCCCTGCCCCGCAACACATTCAGACCGTGCCTATGCGTTAAGGGTTTATGGAGATAGCATGACCAGCCCCTACCCTGGCCAGCGATCTTACCCTGAGGGAACCATTATTTTTGTCGACCCCGACAAACCTCTTACTAACGGCTGCCGGGTAATTGCCAAACTTAATGATGAGGTGACTTTCAAAACTTATGCAGAGGATATGGGGCGCACTTTCCTACGCCCAATCAATCCTAGTTACCCATCAATGGATATTACTGGCATGGATGTTAGCTTCTGCGGAGTTATACTGGGCTCATATACTCCTGATTAAAAAATTATTGCTAATTTTATTCCACTAAAAACTCAAAAAGGCTAGCAAGTTTTAACTTAGCCACCTTAAAACCGCTATTTTCATCATCAACCACGCACTTCTTCTGCTATTTCATAACTTTCGTAATTGACTGTAATTAACCACCCGGTCATTGCAGCTATCTTTTTCTTATACAAAAAATAAATAACCAAAAAGATAAGATTAATCCAAAAAAGGATCAGATCTATGACTACCTACTTAATATATCCATTCAACGATGGACACGGGCAAGCTGTTTTAGATCCCCTGATTCCAGCAATAATTGGGCAACCTGGGGCGGCTCCACAACCTCAACCAGGACATGCAGTTCTAAAAAATATAGGTCTCATTTTCGCTTTTGATGGCGCTCGTTCAACTTACCCTTCTAATCTTAGTGCCGTCCAGGCCGGCGATAGAATTTACATAATCGGCCATACATTCACTGGAATGAAAATCCTTGGCAGCAACTCACATCCATCTGAACATATTAATCAAACAAAAATTGCTGATCGATTAATTGGGCTTCTGTTACCCAATCTGCAATGTGAAATAGTGCTATGGGCTTGCTTTGCCGGAAAAGGAGACAACGATAGCCCAGGCTTAGCAACACTGGTAGCTGGCGCACTAAAAGTAAAAGGCCACAATATTTGCTGCCAGCATGTTTATGGATTTACAAAAAAAGTCGGTACCACCGCGAAGCCTGACTGGGCAGGAAATCCCTGCCTGACCATTGACGCTAATAATGACGGTAACTGGTCGCCACTTTCATACTACGAAGATAACCCCAGTATCTTTGTAAATACTCAACCTCAACATTGATGATTTGAAGATTAGGGCTCACAACCAAGCGAGCCCTTTACTATACAAGCCGGCATAACTTCTCCAGCTATCATTCGGCCCCCCCACACTCTCAGCCTTTCAAATCTCCCTCAGTGACCATCAAACTAAATATTAACTTTTGGCTATTGACTATATTATTAACTTTCAGCTACTGTTTGTATACCAACCACGGACAGGGCACCCAACATGGACACCGCCACAAGCCACCTAAGACCCCTGGCACCACGCCAGGCCGAAGCGCTCACACATCGCGCCCGAGGGCTCTCAAACCGGGAAACCGCCCAGGCGATGCGGTGCTCAGTGACGAACGTCAGCAACCTGCTCGCAGAGTGTTTTTACAAACTGCACGCCCGCAACAGCACCGACGCCGTGGCCAAGGCGATCAAATACGGATTAATCCAAATCGCCCTGATCGCAACGATTGTTAGCGGAATTGGTGCAGACCAAGAACAACTGCGCACCCGATTCCAACGCCGCCTTACTTCACAAACCATTCGCATCCGCAACAACCTGGAGGGACTCGCATGACCGCCACCGTGTTTGTACACCCAACGGCCATGAGCAAAAACAATATCGACCGCCTCAAGCGCCGCATCGATATTGCCAACGCCGTCCACAAAATTGGCACCCGCCTAGTGCAGCCAAAACCCACCACCGCAAAGCCAGTAAATAACAACTGGCCACCGTTTGGAGGTGATGCCGCATGAACCAGAACAACCCAGCCCACAGCGTGGAAACCCTGCTCACCGTCGCTAATGGAAATTCTGGAGCCAGCAAAGTTGCCGCATTGGTTTTGCTTTCCGCCTGGAATAGCTACGACTTTTCAGTCCCCGTAGCAGACCTTGCGTTACTGGATGGCGACAACTTCCAACACGCAATCAACGTGATGAATCTGCGCTACCACGGCAGATCACCTGAAAACGTCATTGCGGATGGTGAGAAAAAATTCCACGCCCTCTACCGCGACTGGAATCACTTGGAAATTCAGAGGAAAGAAGCCGCATGAGCACAAATGAATTTACCCCACCGGATTACAGCGCCCCCGCCTTTCTGGAAAAAGGCGCCCAACACATGCGCGACCGTGCAGAGCAGCGCGATAGCGAAGGCGGCGAACGCTCCATGACCAAAACCGTATCAGCATTTAATGTCCTATACGGAACCGCCCTCACCGAAGAACAAGGCTGGATGTTTATGGTCCTGCTCAAACAGTCCCGCGCAAGCAGTGGTGTATTTGTAGCGGACGATTACGAAGACGGCGCCGCCTATTTCGGCCTAGCCGGCGAAGCCGCCGCAAAGGTCAGAGCAGCCTGATGAACGAGTTCAGCCGAATCTTAGAGCTGTACGAAGAACTGCTGGCCAAGGTGAAGCTGCAAGAAGTTGAAATTGTGAGAATGCACAAACAAATCGCGACACTCACCAAAGCCATCCAAGGCCAAGCCCCACAACAAGAAAATCAGGAGGCAGCGTGAACAGAGAAAAACTTTTCACCATCACCCAAGCCGCCCGCCTGTTGGGAATGGGTAGAAATAAATTAATGGAACTCATGCGGAATAACGGCCTGTTGCACAGCCATGAACCCATGCGTAATTCACCCACCAAGTTCGCCACAACACAGGGCCTGCTCGTTGCGCAAAACGCCCAATACAAACGCGGACCAGTGGCAGTGCCCTACATCAATACCAAAGTTACATCTAACGGCATGGTTTGGATGCGCGACCTTATCGAAAAACAAACCGTACCCGAAGCTAGTTAAAAATTTACCCGCGCCCCAGGCGCATCAGTCAGCTGTAACCGTTAGGGCTGCCGGTACGGAGCCCAATTTTAAAAAACTTGGAGCATCCCATGAGCACAAACGTAACCCAGGTATTTGCCGATTTGGACGGCGGAGTATTTATAGAAAAACTAGCCCACATCCTCAGCGATGTTGCCGGCGCAGTTACCGATCACGAGAAAAAGGGTGAGGTCAGTATCAATCTGAAATTATCCAAAATCCAAAACAGTGATCAGGTTCAGATTGAGCACACCTTGAAATTCAAAAAGCCGACCATGCGCGGCTCTATCATCCAAGATGATGCCACATCTACTCCGATGTACGTCGGCACCAAAGGCGCTCTGAGCTTCCACCCACAGAAGCAACCACCGCTATTTGATCAAGACAGTAGCGGCAAAGTGGCCTCCCTCAAAAGCAACGGCTAACAGAAACCATCAACCTCTAACCCACCCACAAAACTCAAAAAGAAAATAAGGATTTATCTATGACCATGGACCAAAGTGCAGTAAAGGAAATTCAGAAGTCTCAAGCGATAGCAGCGATTGATGCTGCCATCCATGGCAAGCAGCTTGAAAAACCTGTTTTGGCCACGCCCACTGATTTCAAACTGCTCGACCTCGAAGACTATCTGCCAGGGAGAACCCGGTTTCGGGGAGCAATGCGAACAATTGTTTTGCTCGACTTCATTTCCTACTCCCTGCATCACCGCAAAGATAATGATTCTGCGTGTTTTGTCGATCCTGCAAGCATGTCTGCTGAAACTATTTTCAATCTCGGCACCGATGCCAAGCCAGGGCACGCTGACTTCTCCGCTAGAGTAACCCTGGTTCAAACTGCAGAGTTCAAAGCGCTCCTGGATATCAACGGCCAAAAGCTTAGCCAAAAGCAATTGGCGGAGTTCCTGGAGGACTACGCCGAAAATATTGTTTGTTACTCCCCTGCTGGCGAAGTAATACCCATCACTGAAGCTGTCGCAGCAGTACGTCACCTAACTATTGAGTCCTCCCGTAAAGAGGATTACGAAGTCCAAGAATTTAAATCCAGCCGCAGTGACCTAGAGAATATCGAGGCCCGCAGCGAGAAAGTTTTACCTGCCGGCTTTAAATTTGAATGCACCCCTTACAACGACCTTAGTCTCCGCACCTTTGACTTGCGCCTTTCAGTGATTACTGGGCGCGAAGCCCCTGCGCTCAGTGTTCGGATTAAGCGCCTTGAAACAATTCAGGAAGATATGGGCAGAGAGCTTGAAACCAAACTCTCTGATGCGTTCTCGGCAGAAGATACTAGCGAACAAAAAATAGAAACCTATATAGGTTCCTTCTCCCCCTAACAACAAACCATAAATTTCGGGGCCGCAGGTACTGGGCCCAAATACAGGACCAATATCCCCATGAAAAGATTCGCATTATTTACCGGCGCTTATAACTTAATAATGGGAGGCATCAAAGATTTCAAACGCTCCTACGCCACTAAAGAAGAAGCCTACCAAGAGGTAGAGCGCATTGCCCAAACAGACCCATTCACACACTGGGCCCAGATCTTCGATAAGAAAACCGACACCGCAAAAATTTATCGTATCGACGATAAAAAAATCACCGAGGACAAACCCCAAGACTGCCCTCACCCAGAACCAAACGCCGCCTGACCCACAGCCAATAACTTTCTAAGCCCGCCCAGTGCGGGCCAAGTGGGTAGAAGAACATCAATGGAATGGGGGAGTGACGTGATGACACCAGCACAAAAGGCAAAGCTTAAAAAAATTAAATATTACGGACTTCTTGCTCCGCAACTTGGCAGTGAGCAGCTGGGACTATGTATTCAAGCAGTCGAGGCAGTTTCAATAGAAATCCATTTTAAGGGCTGTGAATCCGAGGCACAGAAAGTTAAAGCCGAGGCGCTGGAACTTCTGCGTGAAGGGTTGGAGTTACGTGAAATCTATGAGGAGCATCAAGAGGGTATAGACAGGGAAATCTACCCGCATCGCTTCACAACGCAAAACATGGACTCTACTGGACGCTGCGCAGGACACCCACCAAAGGAAGAAAGCAGTGCCCAAACGTAAACCCCGCAAGCCCATGAGCCAACGCGCCCTGCACGCCCGTCGGGTAAACCGCTGGCTACCCGGTTTGCTCCTCACTGCGCGCAGCAGTACCGGCCTGGATACCGATGGCGATCCTATTTTAAAGATCACCCACCGCCGCCAACGCGGCGCCGTGGGCGATATCGCCCGTGCTGATTACCAGCATGAAATATTGAACTGGCAACACCACTGGATGGTAACGGTATTTGTGGAGTGCAAAACCCCTGAAGGCGATTTCTATAAAGACTCGACCGAGTTCGAAGCCTACGGCGTCCGCCTTAATGACCTAGCCGAATTAGTACGCCCGGAATTAGACACCATTAAAAACAAAGCCAACCCCAACCACTACAAAGACCACGGCTGGCAAGCAGAGATTCTTCCGAATCGGAAACAGGAAAAAGGGAGAGCAGCGTAGTGAAAGAGAAACCAATCTTATTTAATGCGGAAATGGTGCGTGCAATTCTGGATGGCCGTAAAACCCAGACGCGCAGGCTGATAAAGCCGCAGCCATTTAATGGCGCAAGCGATGAAGAGGCCATCAAACAAATTGGTGGTTTGCCCCCTAGACTCTCCTTGCATCAGGTAATTAACCAAGCTTGGCGAAGTGGGTATGCGGATATCCCTTGCCCCCTTGGAAAACCTAGTGACCGCTTATGGGTGCGTGAAACACATCACCTTAGCCACCAAAACAAAGTCACCTATAGAGCCGATTACCCCTTCAATCCTTTCAATGAGGACGAATGTGGGGAAGACTGCTCAATGGTTGGGGAGAAGTGGCGCCCCTCAATCTACATGCCCCGCTGGGCCAGCCGTATCTGCTTAGAAATAACCAACGTTCGCATCGAGCGCATTCAGGATATAAACGGCGATGATGCCAATGCTGAAGGGATTCAATCTTGGATAGACAGCTTTAAAGCGCGGCCAACGTATCACCAGAATAGCAATTTAGGTGGCTATCCAGTTACCGCATTTAGCCGGATGTGGAAATCCATTTACGGCGACCACAGCTGGGACCAAAACCCCTGGGTATGGGTTATTGAGTTTCGTCGAGTAGAACAGCAGGCGGAGGCCGCCGCGTGAAACTCTGGCAATCCCTCACCGGTATCGCCGCCCTAATTTTCTGCGGCACCAGCCTCGTGTTTACTGTGCAGCTGTGGGTATCCATGCCCGCAGTTCTCGCCGGACAGGTGGTGGCCGGGGCCACGGCGGTGGCGCTGGAGCTGTGCAAGTTCAGCTTCGCCCCTCTGGGCCTATGGTTGCGCAGCCAAGGGCAAAAGAGCGGTTATGCCCTGCTCGCCCTGTGGCCCCTGCTCGTAGTGATAAGCATTGTCGCAACCGTTGGGTTCCTCGCCACCCACAGCGAGGAACAGCAACAGCGCAGCACCCGCAACAGCCAGGAATACCAAGCGTTGCAACAGCAGTTAAACAGTTTGCAACAGCAGATCAACACCCTAAACGGCCTGATCAACACCGACGCCAACAACGGCTACCGCCAGCGCGCCATTAATACCGCCGCACAGTTAACCACACTGGAAACTGAGCGCACGCAGCTGATAGAAAAGCTATCCACAATCGAACAGACACCCAGCACGCACAGCGCTTTCAGCAGCTTGGCGAGCACCCTCAACGCAGACCCGGCAAAGGTTCAGCATATCGGCTTCCTTGCCCTAGCGATCATCACAGACATCGTGGGATTGGTTGCGTTACTAGCGTTTAACGCAGCTGCAACGGTTGGTAAACGGTCTGCAACGCTGTTGCAACAGCATGAAACAGTAGAACAACAGCCAGCCTACACCGCACACCTCAGCGAGAAGCAACAGGAACTCGCCCAACGTATCCGCGCCGGTGAATTCGGTAATGAGCCAGTGTTGCGCAACATCAGCAACGGCATCACCGGCGGATATAGAACCGTTAAACCCGTTTTCGACGCCCTGCAACAGGCGGGCACACTCAAACGCAATGGCCAGGGGTTTGCCCTGGTGCAGAGATAAAAGGAAAGGAGCCCACAGTGAATACGGTATTTTTATTAATGGCGGAATTCGGCAGTGTGGATATCCCGCTCAAGGATTGCTGCCAGAAGTATTTCGGTATGTTGCCCAAGAAGGCAATGGAGCGCGCACGCTTGCATCAGCTGCCTGTGCCCGCCTATCGCGGCGGGTCACAGAAGTCAGAATGGTTAATCAATGCGAATGATCTGGCTGAGCACATTGATCAATGTCGCAAGGAGGCGATGAATGACTGGCGGCGCCTGAACAGCGCTTGAGTACAGGACGATATTTCCAGCCCGCGTATTTATCCACCTCTCCAAAGTCATACAAATGGGTATAGCGTTGCAGTGTTGACCAAGTGCGGTGGCCGGTAATCTGGGCCACCCGCTGGATTGCCAAGCCGCGCTCAAACCAATAACTGGCAGCTTCATGGCGCAAGTCATGGAAATGCAAATCGGCAATTCCCAGCACTTTATTAATCACACCAAAGCGCCCGCCCACCGACTTTGTTAGGTACGGGAATATACGCTCATCTTTGCGCGGCTGGCGCAGAATAACTGCTAGCGCTTCATCCGGTAAATGCGCCCAGAAAGAAACAGGCCGCACCGGATCTTTAGCATCACGCACCAGAATTTGTTGGCGCTCCTCATCTAAATCGTCCCAACGCAGCTCAGTAATTTCTTCCATTCGGCGCGCAGAAAAAATAGCGAATAGCACTAGTTCATCCATAGGCATTTTTAGCTTTCTACTCGCCCGACAGTATTCGATAAAAGTATCCAGCTCTTTTAACTCCGGTCGCCGATCTCGCTTTTCAGCTCTGGCAACCATGCGCGTCTGTACAGCCAGATCAAATGCAGTGCTGACTTCACCCACTGCAACAGGCCACTCACGACTAGCGGCAACGGCTCTGAATGCAACAGACAGCCACATGATGTCATTTTTAACGGTTTGCGGTTTGGCCTCTTTTAATCGCCTGCGAAGATAATTCAGTATTTCAGATCGGCGCAGATTAACGGCATCAAGGTCTGCAATATCCGGCCGCTTAATCAGCATTTTAATAGTGGAGAGTTTTGAGCGCCCGAAGTTTCCGACGTCAATAAAGTCATCAAGATAGGTCTGTAAAACCTGGCCGACAGTGATGCCACGGTGTTGGCTTTTATGCCATTCAGCAGGGTCGCGCAGCTCGGATTCGCGCTTATCCGCCCACGCCTTAGCCAGGGCCTTTTTGCCGAACGTCTCGGCCTCGGTATACACTACCTTTGAATCCCTGAATATTCGGATCTGCGCCGTATAGCGCACCTCCCCCTTGGCATTCTTCCGTGCCCTGATCGTGGCCATCATTCCCTCACTGGTACAAGCATTTTCCTGTACCAGTAATGTACCACACAGATCAGAAAAACAGGGTAAAACAGGGTTTTTAGGCGCCTTTGAAGACTTGCGCACAAGCGCCTACAATTCCGTTTAATGCAGTAAAATCAAGAAGTTATGCCAGATTTTAGTTCCCACCGCTTTTGTACCGCACCACTGCTTGATTGGAGCGACCGCCATTGCCGCTATATGTGGCGCCTACTGAGCAAGCATGCACGCCTGTATTCGGAAATGGTGACCACCGGGGCAATACTGCATGGTGACCAACAGCGACATTTGCAATTTGATGCAGCTGAACAACCTGTCGCCCTGCAGTTGGGGGGCAGTGACCCTCAAGAACTGGCTGAATGCGCCCGTATCGCCGAGGAGTGGGGCTATAGCGAAATCAACCTTAACTGTGGTTGCCCCAGTGACCGAGTCCAGTCCGGGCGTTTTGGTGCCTGCCTTATGGCGGAACCGGATGTGGTAGCCGCAGGACTCACTGCCATGCGGGAAGCGGTATCTATTCCGGTTACCGTCAAGCACCGTATCGGCATCGACGATATGGAAGACTACCCAGGCCTGACCCGCTTCGTGGAGGCCCAGGCCAATGCCGGTGTGGATACCTTTATCGTCCATGCGCGCAAAGCGTGGCTAAAAGGGCTAAGCCCCAAGGAAAACCGCGAAATTCCTCCGCTCAATTACGACATGGTTTACCAGTTGAAGAAAGATTACCCCCAACTGCAAATTGTTATTAACGGGGGGATCAATTCAATTGAGGAATGCCAGCAACATTTAAGCCACGTGGATGGTGTTATGCTGGGGCGCGCGGCTTACCAAACCCCGACAATCCTGGCCCAGGTGGACAGCCAATTATTTGGCGGTGAGACCGGCCCGGATGCCATCCAGGTGGTAGAGCAGATGCTGCCCTATATCGAGCAGGAAATGCAGCGCGGACAGCGCTTGAATCATATCACCCGGCATATGCTCGGGTTATTCCAAGGGCTTCCTGGTGCTCGGCGCTTCCGCCGCCATTTGAGCGAAAATGCCCACAAGCCGGGGGCGGGTCCCGAGGTGCTTGAACAGGCACTGGCCCAGGTCACCCAAGCCGCTTAGACCGCTTTCAATATGTAGACCAGTAAATAATTAAGGGAGGAACCATGAACAAGTTGGAGCAACTCAAACAGCGCAGCCAGGTTGTAGCAGATACGGGAGACATTGAAGCGATTCGCCGATATTGTCCTCAAGATGCAACAACCAATCCCTCCCTACTGTTTAAGGCCGCCCAGCTACCTCAGTACGACAACCATATCGCCGAGGCACTTCAGTGGGCCGAAAGCCACCAGGGTGGCTCGAACGCGGAAAATATTGCACGCCTGGCCGCCATCAAACTGGCTGTCAGCATCGGCACGGAAATCTTGCAGTTGGTGCCCGGGGTGGTATCCACCGAGGTCGATGCTCGCCTCTCCTTTGATACCCGCGCTACTATTGATTACGCACGCCACCTGATCGCCCTCTATGAACGCGCAGGTATTGCCAAAGAGCGGGTATTGATCAAGATCGCGTCGACCTGGGAAGGCATTGCTGCCGCATCAGTACTGGAGCGCGAGGGAATCCACTGCAACCTGACCTTGTTGTTCAGTCAATCCCAGGCGATTGCCTGTGCCGAAGCCGGGGTAACTCTGATCTCCCCCTTCGTCGGTCGAATCCTCGATTGGCATATCGCCAACAGCGGCCGCGAGTCATTCCCTGCGGAAGAGGACCCGGGCGTAATCTCGGTGCGCAATATCTATGAGTACTACAAGTCCCGAGACTACAAAACCATTGTGATGGGCGCCAGCTTCCGCAATACCGGGGAGATCGAGGCCCTGGCTGGTTGCGATCGACTGACAATCAGCCCTCAGCTACTACAGGCCCTGGAGGACAGTGAGGCACCTCTCGCTGCTGGCCTGCCACCGGTATCCGCAACCAAATCCCGGCCGACACAGGATCTGGCTGAAGCCGAATTCCGCTTTCAATTGAATAGCGATGCCATGGCCACTGAAAAGCTTGCCGATGGCATCCGGAACTTCGTGAAGGATCAGGAGCGTTTAGAGCTATTGTTACAGAACCGAGTAAAGGGACAGCAGGAAATTCATGCTGCAACAAATCCGTAAACTGTTTGAGCAGATAGGAAATAGCGTTGATGTTGAAGCACGTGACGAAAAAGACGTGCGGATGATCAGCGCTGCGCTGTTAGTCGAGGTCGCCACTGTCGATCAAAAGCTCGATGAGTGTGAGCGTGAAACGCTCACACAGCTCCTGTGCCAGCACTACTCTCTCGACCAGACTAGTGCCACAGAAATAGTCAGTGAAGCTATTGGCCAACGGGACAGAGCCACATCCCTGTTCGAGTTCACCCAGGCGGTGAATGAACAGTTCAGCGAGAGAGATAAATACCTGCTGATTTTACAGATGTGGCAGGTAGCTTTTTCAGATGATGTTATCGAGGCTTTCGAGGAGCACCTGATTCGCAGGGTGGCAGAGCTAATTTATCTGCCACACGGACTCTTCACCAAGGCACGCGCCGAAGCGAGGGATATGAAGCGTTGCTAAGAAAGGGAGATTTCCAGGACTGGTGATTAGGAGAGAATAAGCGCTAGTGATAATGCGCCGAAGATTTGGCAACCGGGGAGCATTCTCGCTCGAGGGTATGCACCAAGTCGCGAAAAGTCTCGGCGTTTTGCTCGTTCATGCTCATCAATACCCGGTGAGCTTCCAGCACCTTTTCCCGCGCAGCACACTCGTCGGGGCTATTACATACCAAAGGCGTGGTGGGTACGCTCATATCGTGGACCGTATCGCTGATTTCAACCAACGAATCAAAGCCCATAGCGTCCAATAGATGGCGGATACCTTTACCCGCAGAGAATACCAGCGGCTTATCACAGCCCCGCTCCAAAGCGCGAATAGCAATCTTCGCCATCAGGCCGAGGGTCGTACTATCGACACCTTCTGCACCACCGAGATCAAATGCCACTCCGGCAAAGTCACCCCGTGCAAACATGTTGTCGATAAAGCTATCAAATGAGGTACAAAGGTTGAGACGAACATCACCTACTAACTTGATGACGTAGATGCCCTGGTGGGCCCCAACCATAATTTGCCCGGACTGCATAACAACCCCTGGCTCACCCGAATACACCTTTTGATAGAAGTGCAGGCGGATGGCAAAAGTTCACTGGTAGAGAACACAATAGCATTTGACGTTTTTGGCGCCTAGTGCAATTTTGTGCATAAAGTGGGCGGAGCTTACTCCTGACTATGCAGACTGACAAGTGCGATAAAGCACAAAATTCGACTTCATAGTCGAAGACTATCGATAGAAGTTTTAGGCATTACTGACGGCCTAAAGTGAGAATCGTAATATCGTCCGGAAGGGCACCAAAAGTATCCATTTTTAGAGACTGACAGAGCCTGTCGAGTTCTCCCCCACTCTCTGAAATAGCCTGCAAAAGCTGGGCCTCTTTATCGAGCAGATCGCCCTGTAATAATTCAAGTACACCGTCGGAACAAGCGACCAGGCGCCAAGCGGGCGGCAGCTCAGCACGCATCACTTGCCAATCACCCCGTTCAAATATACCCAGGGGGCGCCCTTTTCCCGGCAACCAGTCTGCACCTGCCTCACTTACCAGGGCCGGCATAGGTATTTGCCCGGCGACGGCATAGTGCAACTGCCGGGCACTACTATCCACAACCCCGACAAACATACTGGCGTGCTTACCCAATTTTGTGGATAACAACTCGCCATTGACCAGATTAAGGACATCCAACAAGTCATCACTGAGGGAGTCCAGCTGGGCAAATAAGGGGCGCTCCCGCAAGCGATGCATAATACTGTGCTTAATCAGGGCAGTAACCAGCGCAGAAGAGACACCATGGCCCGACACATCGACCAGGTAAAAGGCTACAAAGCGCTCACCGAACAAGCCGTAATCAACAAAATCACCACTCAGGTACAGGGAGGGAACCAGCCGGTAGGATGCTTCCACACCGCTGGGGTAGTGATAGGGGGTACGGGGAAGTAAATGCTGTTGCAGTAAACGGCCAGCTTCCTGGTCTCTGCGCAGCAGCTCGACATGATCCCGCAGTTCACTGTTGCGACGCTCCAAGGTCACTTTATATTCGCGATTCTGCTTCGCCAGGTTTTCTTCACCGCTGATACGGCAGATCATACGATCAATAGCCGCTGCTTCTTCCAGGGGTTTAACCAAGTAGTCTTTGGCTCCAAGGCGCATCGCTTGGAGTACATCATCGGCAGCACTGTCTGAGGCAATAATTACTGCAGCCACTTCTGGGGCTATGCGCTTTATCCGCCGCAACACTTCCAGCCCACTCATATCCGGCAAATAGCGATCAATCAATACGATATGGAAAGCACCGGGGCTGAACTGGCCGATGCCATCTTCCCCGTTGTTGGCAACACTTACCTGGAAGCCAAAACGCGAAAGCGCCCCTCGCAAAAAATTGCGGGAGCGCTCATCGTCGGTAAGCACCAGGCTACTGGGGCCGGCCATATAAAGGCTCTAAAAAGTTATCTGCCCTAGGTGACAAATCAGTAGTCGGAAGCCTCTTCCACTTCACCCTGATCAATTGCCTCTGCGGCCTCTTCTTCGGTTTGAACATCCATTTCACCATCGACAATCAAATAGTCGCGGCGCTGCAGGTAAGCATCCCGCAAGAGTACATAGCGATCACCATGTAACAGGGACTCCGCTTGCAGCAGGCTGGCACGGCTCTGAATGATATCTGTACCCTTCAATGCATATTTGGTCGCGTCGTCATTTACATAGGTCAAGGGGTTGGTGTAGTAATCCACGACCCTGGCAGGGGTATCCCGTACAGTGGACGGACCCAGTAGCGGTAAAACCAGGTAGGGGCCAGAAGGGACTCCCCAAACAGCCAAGGTCTGGCCAAAGTCCTCGCCATCACCCTGCTCGAGACCCATATGCTGGGCAACATCCAGAATACCGGCAATACCCACCGTAGAATTCACCAGGAAACGACCGGCGTCATTGCCCGCTTGGCCCCATTTACCCTGCAGAACATCATTAAAGGTATTGGTAACTTCGCGCAGGTTGTCGAAAAAGTTGCTGACACCGTGCTGCACGAAAATCGGAGTAATTTGGCGATAGCTGACAGCGGCGGGCTTCAACACATAGCGATCTGCGCCATCGTTGAAGGAGAATATGGCCCGATTAAAACCTTCCCAGGGGTCGCGAAGTGATAAATCTTCGCCCTCGGCACCACCAAATTCATCGGCAGGATCAAAGCCGTACTCATCCTCGAGAGACAGGCCCCCGTCATCGGCACTGGCATCCTCTGCTCCACTGGTATCTACCGCAGCCGGGTTTTGAGCTACACCACCAAACGGATCTTGTTGCGCTAGCGCCCCTACTGGAGTAACAGCTATCAGAGTTGCCATTAACCAGGGCGATAAAGTTTTGCTTCCAAGCACAACCCTGCTCCTCTTATATCAAACTAATGAGACCAAGGATTCTAACGCCCTAGTAATTCGTAAGCTACCCTCGGCAGCATAGCAGCTGGGATTTGCCAAAGATAAAGGAGTTTCAGGCAATCACAGGCTAAGCCTTTAAACCGGCAATAACCCCTTTATTCAGTAGTTTTTCTAATAAATCGGCACCAAAATCAAATAAGGAGTCACGACTAATATTGGGTAATTCCTGAGCCATCTGTTCCAATATTTGTAAGCCGGTGTAATCGCCCGCAGAGACCAACTGCAACAATCTGGCGGTGACGGCATTGATCTCCATAAAATTCACTTTGTCGGAATGATCCCGGTAAACGAAAAGGAACGTCGGTACCTCCGGCGGCTCTTGGGGCTGAAAATCCGGCCCCAGGCGATGCACTGGGTAGCGGTAGCTGAGGCTCCAGACAAGAGGGGAAACTACAGGAACTTGCTGTAAAACATCCCCCTCTATCGCCAGCCCTTCCGGTAATTCCACATCACTGACATCTAAAGCCAACTCTACCCACTCGTAGTGGGCAAGTTCCAACAAAAAGGGAGGATCTTGTGGTTGTTCTCCCCGTTCGTTCTGTAAATATGAGAGAAACTCTTCACTGATCTGCAAAAAATACGGGCTAACGGATGTGTGTTTGTGGACAAAATCACGCACCATTTGATGCCAGTCTTCGTCGCTATAAAGACTGCGCAATACCGGGAATCCACTGGCAACAAAGGACTCAATATTGTTGTAAATCAAATCTCGATAAATAGCGACACGCCGGTCCTCAATTTCTGCCGGCGGCGCAACTTGATCCGGTGCGCGCAAATGGGCAGCAAAGTCCCGCTGCACACTTTTGAATGTCTCGGGCTTATCGACGACTGAGGACATAATTCTCTTCCACCTGGTGACTGGCCTGAATGGTTTTAATATGTCCTACTTCTTCGAGTAATTTGGGAATCGGCGGAATATTAAAATCCCGCTCAAGTAGCGTCGGCATCACACCGTGAATATCGTAGGCGCGATCCAGAAGTTCCCACACAGGATCAATAACCGGTGCACCATGGGTGTCCACCTTTAAATCCTCTGCCTCATCATAGTGCCCGGCAATATGTACGTAGCGAATTCTTTCAGTAGGTAGTGCAGATAGAAAGTCCAGCGCATCGTAGCGATGGTTAATCGAGTTTACATAAATATTGTTCACGTCCAGAAGCAAATCACAATCGGCCTCTTCCAGCACCGCATTTAAAAAAGCCAGTTCAGTCATCTCCTGGCCCGGCGCCGCATAGTAGGAGACATTCTCCATTGCAATCCGTTCTTCCAGTGCGTCCTGGACCATACGGATTCGCTCGGCAACATACATCACCGCTTCTTGCGTAAAGGGAATGGGCAATAAATCGTACAGATGGCCGTGATCTGAGCAATAACTCAAGTGCTCACTGTAACCGCGAATATTGTGTTGCTTGATAAATTTTTTAATGGCTGCAACCAATTCCATATCCAATGGTTCTGGTGCACCAATCGAGAGAGATAAACCGTGAAGTAAAAAAGGAAAACGCTCTGTATATTCCTTAAACCAGCGCCCATAGCGACCGCCAACACCAATCCAGTTCTCAGGTGCTACCTCCAGAAAATCTACGGCATCTGTATCAAGGTTTTCACCCATCATTGAGCGGCGCAATCCAAACCCAGCGCCTTCTACGGAAAACTCGCGCAACACTTTCAGGTCTCACTATTTTCAGCGATCAATAAAAAACAGGGTGGATCGCTAAAGCGTATCCACCCTCTTTAAGTACAGCGAAAAATTACCCGCCACACTTACCTTCGCCGCACTTACCTTCTTTTTTCTTGCCTTCGCCGCACTTACCTTCGCCGCACTTGCCTTCTTTTTTCTTACCTTCGCCGCACTTGCCTTCGCCGCACTTACCCTCTTTCTTTTTATCATCACCATCGTGATCAGCCAGCGCCACGTTGTAGCCTGAGCTCAGGTCTGCTGCGGCAAAGGGGTTAGCATTGCTGTTGGCAGCAGATACATTCATAGCGGCAGTGGCGATAAACGCTGCGCCAACTGCGGCGGCTACAGGGGAAAGGTGCTTCTTGTTCATAGTGAATCTCCTAACTAGGTGTCCTTAGCAATAAAAAGTACAAGAGACTTTTTTCCACTCCGCAGAAGTATAATGCTGCGAAACAAAAATCAGTCATTGAATAGAACCCGCCACAAAATAACCGGTATCAAGGGGTCATTCTGGGCTCCAGGCCTGCTTTCAGTACTTCTGTCGGGCTCTCCATCAAATTCTTACACTTGATCAAAATTTTTTTTGTGATCTCTTTTCCATAGAGAAAATCAACCAAGCAAACCTTTCCCATCAATTCCTGCCCATGACTTGCTTAAGCGCTTGGATGACACCGGCATCAGGGTTTTTAGAGTCTGCGCGAATAAGGAAACACGAAATTCCTCCAACATCCAGCGAAACTCACACAATTCTGCCTCTGCAGAGAGTTCTCTGGGTGAATATTTCTCCACTTGCGCCAAGTAAGGCTCCGCCGCCTTCTGGTATTCAACTTGCAGTTTTCGGTCACGGTTAGGGTCGAGAGCGGCCTTTTCCAAGCGCATTGCGATCGCCTTCAGATAGCGGCCGTACTGGCGCAGCCATGACAGCGGAGTATCAAACAAGCAGCCTCGGTAGAAGAGCCCAGCCAGTTGCTGCTGGATATCCCCCACCGCCATTGCGACCGCCAGGTTTTTCTGCTGTTTGATTTGTTTGCGCAGTGGCACCAGCTGAGCCAAGGCCTTGACCAACAGATCACCAATCTCCTGGGCCACCCCCACCAAGTCAGCGTCATTTTCCAAAGCGGCCAGGAATTCAGCTTCGGTGCGCGGCAACTCCTCTTTGGGCCAGAAAACTTCGCGCACGGCTGCCATCAGGATGTCGTCAGCTACCTCCTCACGGCGCCCCAGATCCGCTGCAGAAAGCCCCAGCTCCTTACCTCGCAACAGCTCTTTGCGCAGATACTTCACCTTCTCCGGCAAGTGCAACAGAGCCAAACGACAAATACCGGCGCGAGTAAGCCTGCGAGCCTCACTGGGGTTATCCAGTAGCTTCAGGGAAACACTGTCTTTTCCTTCAACCAGCGCGGGGTAAGCCCGCACCTTGAGCCCACCCTGGTTGAGGGTGTGGGTCTCTGGAAGATTACCGAAGTCCCAGCGGGAAATACCCTCCCGCTCAAAACTGTCGCCAGCTGTTGCCAGCCCCTGCTGTACCCGATCCCGGTAGCGCGCCTGCAATAGGGCCAAATCCCGATCTTGATCCAGCAATTTACCGGCTTCATCCATCACCTGGATATTGAAACGGTAATAATCTTCCAGGGCCTGTTCCGCAGACTCCCACACCTCATCTGGCAGCTGCTGTGCTGTCTGGCGCTTCAGCTCCAGAGCCAACGACTGCCACAACGGAGTATTGTCTGCACGCAGTCGGGGCAAAGCCTTATCTATCGCAGCCGGCACTGGCACAAAATACTTGCGCCACTGCTTGGGCAGGGCTTTTACCAAAGCGATGCACTTGTCCCGCAAGATGCCCGGCACCAACCAGGAGAGGCGAGCTGCCGGCACCTGGTGCAGCGCTGCAACCGGCACCTGGATACTGACGCCATCATCCACACTGCCAGGCTCAAAGTGATAGCTGAGCGGATAGACAATACCGCCCGCCTGCAACTCATTGGGGAATTGGGCCTCTCCCACATGATCGGCACTCTGCTGCATCAATAAGTCGCGGGGAATAAACAGCAGCTGTGTATCGCTGGATTCCGCTTTCTTGCGCCAGTGCTCAAATCCATCCAGGTTGACGATATCCGCTGGGATACGCTCATCGAAGAAGCGGTACACCACTTCATCATCCACCAGAATATCCCGACGACGGGATTTGGCTTCCAGCTCTTCCAGGGACTTCAACAGGTCGAGATAGTGCTTATAAAATCGCCCCTTACCGCGATAGCGTTGCTCCACCAGCGCCTGGCGAATAAACACTTCCCGAGAAGTTTGCGGGTCCAGTTTGCCGTAGGGAATTCGGCGTTTTTCCACTAGCACCAAACCGTAAAGGGAGACCTTCTCAAAGGCCATCACCTGCCCGGAGCGAGCGTCAAAATGGGGTTCAAAATAATTGCGCTTAACCAGATGCTGCGCAGCGGCCAATATCCACTCGGGTTCGACCTTGGCTACGGTATGGGCGAACAGGCGGCTGGTCTCCAGTAACTGGGCAGACACCACCCAGCGGGGAGGTTTTTTAAATTGACCGGAGCCTGGGAAAATATGGAAACGACGATTGCGACAGCCGTTAAACTCCTTGTTTTCATCCCGCGCGCCAATATTGCCCAGCAATCCCACCACGATGGCTCGGTGTATCGCTTCGTATTCCGCCGGCTCTTTGTTTTCTTTAACGTCGAGATCGCGACAAGCCACGCGCAACTGATGGTGGATATCTCTCCACTCACGCATACGCAGCCAGGAAAGGAAGTTTTTCTGGCACCACTTGCGCAACTGATTTTGACTCAGTTCCTGACGCTGGACTTCAAAGGCATCCCACAGCTGAACGAAGGATAAAAAATCCGATTGTTCATGCTGCCATTGGCGGTGTTTTTCATCCGCAGCCTGGCGTTTTTCTGCTGGGCGCTCGCGCGGGTCCTGCACGGCCAGAGCGGCGACAATAATCAAGAGCTCCCGCGCACTGCCATTTTCTGCCCCCGCCAACAACATGCGGCTCAGGCGCGGGTCCAAAGGCAATCTTGACAGGGATCGCCCCAATTTAGTGACCCGGCCCTGCTCATCTACCGCCTGTAATTCCTGCAGCAATTTATAGCCGTCATTAATCAGTCGTGGGTCCGGCGGATCGACAAATGGAAACTCGCGGATATCACCGATACGCAACTGCAACATTTGCAGAATGACTGCGGCCAGATTCGTGCGCAGAATTTCCGCATCGGTAAATTCCGGGCGCTGCTCAAAATCCCGCTCTTCATACAAGCGCACACAAACACCAGCGCTGACACGGCCGCAGCGACCGGCACGCTGGTTGGCGCTGGCCTGGGAAACCGGCTCTATAGGCAGCCGCTGAATTTTACTGCGGTAGCTGTAGCGGCTCACTCGTGCAGTACCCGGGTCGATCACATAGCGGATACCGGGCACGGTAATAGAGGTCTCCGCCACATTGGTAGCGAGTACGATGCGGCGACCTTTATGGCCGTGGAAAACTTTGGCTTGCTCCGCAAGGCTCAAGCGAGCATACAAGGGCAGCACTTCCAATTGCGCTATCTGTGCATCGCGCAAAGCCTTAGCGCACTCGCGAATTTCCCGCTCGCCGCTCATAAATACCAGGATATCCCCACCGCGCCGACTGCTGGATTTCTCCTCGTGCAGCAACTCCTCCACAGCAGTGACCACCTGCTCGTTGAGATCTGCATCCGTATCCGCTGCGGGGCGATAGTGAACTTCCACCGGGTAGGTACGACCGGAAACCTCGATAATCGGCGCATCGTCAAAGTGCCGGGAAAATTTTTCCAGGTCGATGGTCGCCGAGGTAATTATCAGTTTCAGGTCAGGGCGCTTGGGCAGTATGGTTTTCAAATAGCCCAACAGAAAATCAATATTAAGGCTGCGCTCATGGGCCTCATCGATGATCAACGTATCGTATTTATTTAGCAGGGGATCGCGCTGAATTTCAGCCAGCAGGATACCGTCTGTCATCAGTTTGACGTGGGTATGCTCGGTGCTGTGGTCGGTAAAGCGCACCTGGTAACCGACGGACTCTCCCAGGGGCTGCCCCAGCTCCTCAGCAATTCGATTGGCTACAGTGCGCGCGGCAATCCTGCGCGGCTGAGTGTGGCCGATCTGGCCGAAAATTCCCCGGCCCAGTGACAGGCAAATTTTTGGCAACTGAGTGGTTTTACCAGAACCGGTTTCACCGGCAATCACTACAACCTGATTTTTTTCGATCTGCTCGGCGATTTCCTCCCGCCGCGCTACCACTGGCAAAGACTCCGGCCACTGCACTTCCGGCAACTTGCGCCGGCGCTCCTCCACCAGGGTCTCAGACGCTTGGAGCTGCTGCTCCAATTGGGCCAACATGCGATCTACCGGCTTGCCCTCTTTCTGGCGCCGGCGCACATTTTTGACAGTCCTGCGCAACCCATAGCGGTCACGCCCCATGGTCGCGGAGATTCGGGCCTGCAGCGCCCCCAGTACTTTTTCTGCTTCGGTGTGACTCATAATTCGTACAGCAATGGCAAACGCGGGATTATACCCCCTGAGCACCGCAGGGCTATCAAACCTTATTGTGGCGCTCATCTATACTGGTGCGAATAGCACTTCTTCTGAGGGGCACGGCCTTTACTGCTGGTGCAATTCCTCAGGGTCATACCTTGCGAGCAGTACTATGCAAGAGATCAAGCCCAAGCCCCCCGCCAGCGCAGGCCAGCTGTTTGGCCACCCCAAGGGACTCTTCCTGTTGTTTGGTACTGAGATGTGGGAACGTCTCAGCTACTACGGCATGCGTGGTATTTTTGTCTTCTACCTGACCTCTACAGCGACTGCCGCAGTCTTCGGCTGGGAACAACTGACCGATACCGAGTTGCAATCCAAAGCCCTCAGCTACCTGGGCTGGTATGCAATGCTGGTGTACCTGACCCCCATTATTGGCGGTTGGATGGCAGATAATCGCTGGGGCCAGCGCCGCTGTATTATGTTCGGCGGCACCTTGATGATGCTGGGGCAGTTCGCCCTGGGATTCCCCCACGGTTGGCTGCCAAATGGCAGTCAAATTTATATGCTGTGGATCGGGTTGGCCTTGCTGATTATCGGCAACGGTTTCTTCAAACCAAATATCTCTACCATGGTCGGGGACCTTTACGAGGAAGGTGACCACCGCCGGGATACCGCTTTTACCATTTTTTATATGGGCATCAACCTGGGCTCTATCCTCGGTTACCTGCTGGTGGGCTGGATTGGGGAAAAGGTGGATTACCAGCTGGCCTTTATCGTCGCTGGCCTTGGCATGTTAGCCGGCCTAATCCTGCAGATGACCCAAGCCAAGCGCTACCTGGGAGAAATCGGTGTAGAACCTTCTGCGCACCTGGAACTGAAAGACAAGAAAGATGAGGACGTCGATAAGCGCCGCCCGTTGACTCAGGAGGAGCGAGACCGCATCAAAGTTATTTTGGTTTTGGGCGTGTTTATCGTGATTTTTTGGGCCGGCTTTGAGCAGGCTGCCGGCTCAATGAACTTATTCGCCAAATATCGAACCGACCTGAATGTACTGGGGTGGGAGATTCCAGCCAGTTGGCTGCAGATGGTAAACCCACTGTTTATTATTATCCTCGCGCCAATTATGGCCAGTATTTGGGTAGGCATGGGAGACCGGGAACCCAGCTCACCGGCCAAATTCAGTTTGGGACTGGTTTTTCTCGGCGTGGGATTCTTATCCATGTGCGGTGCCGCCCTGCAAATTGGCGATTCAGAGACCATTAAAGCGAGTATTTGGTGGCTGGTATTTGCCTATATTTTCCACACCATTGGCGAACTTTGCCTATCGCCAATTGGGCTCTCTGTCGTAACTAAATTATCTCCGCTGCGCTATTTATCCCTGATGATGGGGCTTTGGTTTGCCTTTATTGGTATTGCCAACAAAGGAGCCGCAGAGATCGGTAAACTCGTTGGTGTATCCGGCCCACTCGCAACCTTTGGCGGAGTAGCCCTGGCCGCAATTATTGCCGGAATTATCCTGTACTTTATTCGCGAGAAACTGGTGGACTGGATGCACGGTGCAGAAGAGGTTCACGTAAAGGTGGGCGAAACCACCAAGGAGGAACTGAGCATCACCGCCGATCACGACGGTGTACCGCCGAAGCATTTTAGCGGTAATGACAAATAAGGGAGCCAACCCCATAAAAGGCGTATTTTGCGAGCACGGACCTCGCTCTTTAACGTTATCAGATTCCGGACCGCTAACAGGCGTACGTTTAGCGGTCAAAGATCTCTTTCAATTGAAAGGGGAGAAAAATACGGCAGGCAGCCCCGAGTGGTTCAATACTCACCCTCCTGCCAATAAAACCGCACTTAGCTTGCAGCAATTACTGGAGGCCGGCTCAACCTTTACTGGGTTTACTCACCTTGATGAACTCGCCTACAGCATGCAGGGGAGTAATTTACACTACGGTTCTGCCGACAACCCTAAACTGCCCGGCTATTTTTGTGGGGGTTCCTCTATGGGATCGGCCGCCGCCGTGGCCTCAGGGACAGCCGATATTGGCTTAGGCACCGACACCGGCGGATCGGTGAGGGTACCTGCAAGCTATTGTGGTTTATTCGGCATTCGAACCAGTCACTCACTTATTCCTACCGACGGTGTTATCGGTTTAGCACCCTGCTTTGATACTGTCGGTTGGTTTAGTCAAACTCCTTCATTACTTGTAGACGTCGGCAAAATTCTCATCCCGTCACAGCACTTGTCCACAAATAAAGTAACCCGCCTGGTTATTTGCCCCGAGATCAGTCAACTGGCAGATACGCCCATTCAAGCAGCAATCCAGGAATTTATTCCTACATTAAATAATCAATTTCCTATCTGCGAGATTAAACACCTGTCTGATATTGAATTACTCGGCGAACTGGCGGGTGTATTCAGAATTTTGCAGGGCCGCGCCATCGCCAATACCCACGGAGACTGGTTGCGAAAATACCGGCCGGTATTTTCAGAGGACACCGCCACAAGAATTACTATGGCCCTATCAATTACCGACGATGAGATATCCTGGGCCAACGAAAAACGACAACAGTGGTGCAAGTTGATGGAGACATTACTACCGGACAACAGTAGCGTTTTACTAGTACCAACCACCCCCACAACCGCAATTAAGAAAGGGACCGATAGTGAACCCAGCAAAGTACAAACAAATCGCCAGCGACTATTGGGTTTAACCGCTATTGCAGGGCTTTGGGGCGCCCCCCAATGTCATCTGCCGTTGTTTTCTATCCTAGAAAATGGGATTAATACTGGGGGAAAAGAGATAGAGAAACCCTCTGGCTTCTCATTGATAATGACTCCACAAAGCGATTTTTCGCTTCTATCTCTAGTTGCGCAACTAACAAAATCCCTCGAAGGAATAGCAGGTAGCACCTAAGGTGCTACCTGAAAAAGCGATCAGCTTTTTAACGCCCTTTAACCAAATAAGCGATGGCTCGATCCAACCCCTCCAGGGTCATCGGATACATATGCCCGTCCACCAGTCTCTGGGTCATACCGATACTGGGAGTATATTGCCAGTACTCCTCTCCTACAGGGTTCAACCAGATCAGGTTACTGTAGGTATCGGTAACACGCTCCATCCAGGCCGCACCGGGCTCTTCATTCATATGTTCGACACTGCCGAAACGACTGGTAATTTCGTAGGGCGCCATAGACGCATCGCCGACAAAAATTACTTTGTAGTCCTTGCCATAGGTGCGCAGTATTTCCAGCAGCGAGGTATTTTCGCTATAGCGCCGCTGGTTGTCTTTCCACACATGCTCGTAAACAAAATTGTGGAAATAAAAATATTCGAGATGCTTGAACTCAGAACGACAGGCGGAGAACAGTTCTTCACAGACGCGCACATAGGGGTCCATAGAGCCCCCTACATCGAAAAAGATCAGCACCTTAATTGCATTATGTCGCTCCGGCACCATTTGAATATCCAGTAACCCTGCGTTGCGTGCAGTAGAGGAAATGGTGTTATCCAGATCCAGTTCCTCTGCGGCACCGGTGCGGGCAAATTTGCGCAGCTTGCGCAGAGCCACCTGGATATTGCGGGTGCCCAGACTGATACTGTCATCCAGATTTTTAAACTGGCGCTTCTCCCACACTTTTGACGCCGAGCGATTGCGCCCCTTACCACCCACACGGATACCGCCGGGATGATAACCACTATTGCCAAACGGGCTGGTGCCGCCAGTACCAATCCAGCGATTACCACCGCTGTGACGCTTCTTCTGCTCCTCTAGACGCTTTTTAAATTCCTCCAGTAGTTTTTCCAAGCCACCGAGGCTTTGCACCTGGGCCTTTTCCTCTTCGGTCAGCTGCTTCATAAATTCTGCACGCAGCCAGTCCTCGGGAATCATTTGCTCGACAATGTCGTCGAGGGTCTCAAGGTCCTTAAAATAGGCGTCGAAAGCGCGATCAAATTTATCGAAGTGCTTCTCATCCTTGACGAGGCAAACGCGGGCAAGGAAGTAAAATTCCTCAAGGTCGGCAAATACCAGGCGCTGCTGTAATGCCTCAAGCAGGGCCAGCAGTTCGGTGATGGTTACCGGTAATTTATAGCGGCGTAAATTCTGGAAAAAGCCAATCAGCATAATAATTCGCAGTCAGCACAGAGAAAAAATAACACCCGGTTAAACCGGGCCGAAATCACCGAGGACAATTTCAGCCCTCGGTGACATTAACCAACACAGTTTAGCGATTATCGCGACGGGCCATAAACGCCAGGCGCTCCAGCATATGGACATCCTGCTCGTTTTTCAGCAGGGCACCGTAGAGCGGCGGAATGGCATTGCTGCTATCGCTGTTTTTCAGGATCTCCTCGGGAATATCATCAGCCATCAACAGCTTGAGCCAATCGATCAGTTCGGAGGTCGAAGGCTTTTTCTTCAGGCCTGGAACCTCGCGCAGCTGGAAGAAAATATCCATTGCCTCGGCCACCAGCTGCCCTTTGATCCCTGGGTAGTGCACATCGACAATTTTGCGCATGGTGTCACGATCGGGGAAGCTGATGTAATGGAAAAAGCAACGGCGTAAAAAGGCGTCCGGCAATTCTTTCTCATTATTGGAAGTGATAATTACGATGGGGCGCTGCTTGGCCTTGATGGTTTCGCCAGTCTCATAGACAAAGAACTCCATACGATCCAGCTCAACCAGCAGGTCGTTGGGGAATTCGATATCCGCTTTATCGATTTCATCGATCAGCAGCACCACGCGCTCTTCTGCCGCAAAGGCCTCCCAAAGCTTACCGCGCTTAATGTAGTTGCCAATATCGTGAACCTTATCCACCCCCAGTTGGGAGTCCCGCAGGCGGGATACCGCGTCGTACTCGTACAGGCCCTGCTGGGCTTTGGTGGTGGATTTAATATGCCACTGAATCAGCTTTAGTCCGAGGCTCTCTGCTACCTGCTCGGCGAGCAGTGTTTTGCCGGTGCCGGGCTCACCCTTGATCAATAGTGGGCGCTGCAGGGTAACGGCCGCATTCACCGCCATCTGCAAGTCGTCGGTCGCTACATAGCTTTCGGTACCGGTAAACTTCATAACTGCTCCAATCCTGTCGTCGAGGCTAACTATCTCTTTTAGCGAATGATAATTGAACAACAGGTTGGGGGCGAGGCGGTAACGCTCAATTTGGATGACCAGCTTGCGCTGGAGGAATTTGCCAGTCCCGCAGGGCGAGCCTTGAAAGTACGCGTGGGCTTACCGAAGCAGCCTAGGCCATCTGGGTACTGCGGCGGTGTACAACCTGGCGACCTTTGCCGGTGATATACCAGCGGATGCCCAGGTGACTGTGAATTTTCCCGACCATCTCCAGCACCAGCAAGCTATTCAAGGCGCGGGCTATAGAATTGGTTTCCATACCGCTGTCCTGCACCATGCCGGAAAGAGACCGAAATACACACTCCCCGGTATTTAACAAATGCAGCACCTGTAGGGCATTGTCATCCAATTTACGGATCTGATTGAAATCGATGGTCGGCCCCTGCTCGGGATCGCCCTCAATTTCATGCTCCAATAGGGGCATCATTTCCAACTGCATGGTGCGCAGTTCCTGCTCCATATTCTCTACTCGGGCGCGGGCAATACTGGCGTCGCGCAACTGGCGCCGCGCGGCGTTAAACACGAACATACGGGACGCAATTGCAGCGAGCAGGCAGTAACCGGTAAAAATCAATAAACGCGAGGGGTCACCCTGGATTTCTATCAACAAGTCACTCTGGGTGAATTTAAGGAATATCGGCACCATCAAGGCGCCACACAGCCCCATAATCAGGCAACGTGCGAGCCCCGCTGGATCTTCTTCGGTAAACAGCATTTGATAGTAATTGACCAACCCACCCAAAATGCCCGAAACCAGCATTACTGCAGTCAATATAAGCAGGTGATCGAGCATCAGTATTCCTCAGCCATTCGGCTCTCACTGCCAATCCGGGCAAGTGGGTATTGAACTGAATATTTCACTCTATTCACGACTGCCCTTGCCCTCTTCCCCTATTAGGTGCGAGGTATTTCCCACATGCTGGATACAGCCGCCTCTTGTTGTTACTGGATACCTGGCAGAAAAGTGACACGGCTTTTACATTGTTTTGCATTGCGCCACAGCGGGAACCAGCTTAATAGATATAGCAGCTGTCATTGACTGGGGTTGCCGGTCTAAAGGGTTTTAGCGCCTTTGATACGAGCAACCGAGTGAAGGCCTGGATATAGGCGTCGAGGAGGGACGATGGCTGCGCAAGTGAATTAAAGTGCAACAAAAAATACTGGGGGAATGGCTACCCTGCCCTCAGGCATGACAGCCATATCTTGGGTTATTGTTCGTTAAAGTAGGGATCTTCATCAAAGCGACGACGCCTGTCCCGGCGAAACCTCATCAGCAAGCTGACAATCCCCCAAACAACCATGATCGCCAGGGCTCCACCCGAAGCGAATATCAAATTGGTAGTGACCTCTGGCGCCGCTCCATTTTCTTCAAACAGCGTTTGATAAACAAATAGCGGCAACACCGGCACAGCAACTGACTCCGCTACAGAGGTCTTTGCCGGCGCCAGCAACACCGCCGCAGCCACTAACAGTAGAGTCTGGCGCACCCAACTCCAGCGCCAATTGCGCATAAACCACCAGCCCGCCAACAGCATAACCAGTGTTGAAGCGGCGTATACCATCCAGGCAAATTGGAAATCTTCTGTCATTCTCTCACTCTACTTTCTGGCACACCGATCCAATATCGGGCAAATATGCCAGGGTCCTTTACATCGTCACTCGCTCGGAACCGGCATATTTACGCCGCTTCGCAGACAAAGACTGCCAGCGATAATTAATTCGAAGAATCGAATTAATTATGCGCAATATTCAAAGGCGTTCACAGGTCGCAGTTCCCGTTTGCGATCAACCCTGTTCAACCCAAGAGACAATATGATCCTCCATATCGTCTGGATGAACCGACTCTTCACTGACAACGCGCCCACGCACCGATATCCCCGCCCGATGAACGGATTCCGGGTCTCCCGATACCAATGGGTGCCAGTCCGCAAGAGGGCGCCCTTCCGCAAGACTGCGGTATGCGCAGGTGAGCGGCAACCAATCGAATTCGGCAATATCCTCTATACGCAACTGAATGCATCCGGGAACATGGGCTTTGCGCTGGCTGTACTCACTGCACTGGCAGGAATGGGTATCCAACAGGCGGCAGGCCACATTAGTGAGGTAGACCTCACCCGTATCCTCATCCTCCAAGCTGTGCAGACAGCAGCGACCACAACCGTCACAAAGCTGCTCCCACTCGGATCGACTCATTTGCTCCAGCGTTTTCCGCCGCCAAAAAGGCTCCTGTGCCATTTAGCTCGACTCAGCGTTGCAACTTGCTGTTCTTCAGCGCGATTTCACTCATTTCGGAATCGGCTATTGGCGGCATCTGTAAGTAATAGCCGCGAGTGCGCACCTCTTTGAGCAACTTGTCCGCCTCTGCACGGGCCAGCTTTTTGTCCGGCGTCACCAACATCGTAGTGACGTGCTGCGGCTTGCCGAAAAGCTCCAGTAGATTTTTGGGAACCCTCGCAGTGCCCTCGCGCTTATCCACGTACAGATACATTTCGTCTTTATTTGGACTGCGATAAATATCGCATAAAACTTTCACTTCAATTCCTCTTTACGCAATTGTTTCAGAGCTTCGAGCAACGGGCGGCCAATCACATCGGCCCGCCATCCTCTGAGCCGGCCCTCTAACTCTGGTCGACGGGCCTGGACCAAGGCTTCGAGCTCTTTTTTGCGAATTAATATTTCGGCAGGCAACCCGGCCCGCTCGGCAATAGACACCATTTCAAGTCGCAGTTGCTTGAGGATCTCTCCCTGCTGCCGGTTGAGAGGCTGCTGCATTCGCGCAGGTGGATCGCTTCTCTCGCAGGCTTGGGCAACGATTTTTAACAGGGCCTCGCCGTGTTCACGCAAAGCCCGCCCTTCCATACCCAGTTGGCTCAAGGCACCTCTATGCCGGGGCAACTGCTGGGCCAGGCCGAGACAGATATTCTCTTTCAACAGGTGATTACGCGGCATATTCAGCGCCCTGGCCTGTTTTTCGCGCCAGGCACACACATCCTGTAGCACTGCCAGTTGTTTACTGCGCAGGCGCCAGGCACCTTTCACTTTTTGGTAGTAAACCTCAGGTGGGTTCGGGTTTCGAGCCGTAACCACCAATGATGCACAGTCTTCCTGTAACCACTCCAGGCGCCCCTTCCCATTGAGGTCCTTTACCAGTACGCCGTAGAGTACCGGCAACCAAGCGACATCGAGGGCGGCATAGGTTTTCTGTGCATCGCTGAGAGGTCTCTGCAGCCAGTCCGAGCGGGTTTCACTCTTGGGCAACTCAATATGCAGTAGCTGGTTAACTGTCGCCGCATAACCTAAGCCTGCTCCCATACCACAGATTGCAGCGGCAATTTGGGTATCAAAAATGGGCTCGGGAATCACCCCCAGCAAGCGCTCCAGGGTTTCCAGGTCCTCACTACAACTGTGCATGATTTTAGTGACAGCGGTATCGAGCAAGAGGTCACGAAGCGGCTGTAACTCCTCAATCGCCAAATTGTCGATCAGGTAGCAGTGTTTTCCATCACCTACCTGGACCAGGGCCGGCTGGGGATAAAAAGTACGACTGCGCATGAACTCGGTATCCAAGGCTACCGCACTCTGCTTGCGCCACTCTGCACACAACTCTACCAGCTGCTCGTAACTGTCAACCCAGCGTGGAGTGGTATCTATTTCTGTCATCGATATCACTCAACTGCCGGAAAAAAATGCGGTTCGACTATTAAAGGCGTGGGCGAGAGTGCCGCCATCGATATATTCCAATTCTCCGCCGATGGGCACACCGTGGGCAATCCGGCTCACCGTCACCCCCTGGGCACGAGCTCTCTCCGCGATGTACTGCGCGGTGGCTTCACCTTCTACCGTAGGGTTAGTGGCAACAATAAGTTCGCGCAACTGCTCAGTAGCGAGTCTCTGCTCCAGCAAGTCGATCCCCAGGTCCCCCGGGCCAATACCATCGATGGGCGAGAGATGCCCATGCAGGACAAAGTAGCGACCGTGATAATTACCAGCCTGTTCAATGGCCAGAACATCAGCGGGCGTCTCAACCACGCACAGTGAGTCCTGCTCGCGCCGGCTATTGCTACACAATGAGCAAACGGGCTCCTCTGTCAGGGTGCGACACTGCCCACAGCGCCCCACTTGTTCCACCGCTCGCGCCAAACTCTGGGCCAGCAGGGAGGCAGCTTCCCGGTCTTTTTCCAACAGGTACATCGCCATGCGCTGCGCGGACTTGGGGCCCACACTGGGCAGACAGCGGAGCGCGCGGATCAGCTCTTCAATCAGGGGACTAAACATACAAACTCAAAACCAGTGGATGGCCACTTCTTAAAAGGGGAACTTAAAGCCTTCAGGCAAATTGATACCTGAAGTCAGGTCTCCCATCCCCTGCTTTTGCAGTTCCTGTGTTTTTTCCTCTACACGGCGCACAGCGTCGTTGACCGCAGCGGCCAGCAGGTCTTCCAGCATTTCCTTCTCTTCGGTCATCAGGGAGGGATCAATTTCCACAGATACCACATCGTGGCGACCATTCATCGTCACCTTGACCATACCCGCCCCAGACTCACCGCAGATGCGAAGCTCAGTCAGGTCCTGCTGCATCTTCTGCATTTTTTCCTGCATATCGGCCTGCATTTTCTGGGCCTGCTGCATCAAATCGCCCAAACCTTTCATAGGTAACCTCTATCTTGTGCATGTGGCCCCGGAATAAACCGGGCCCTAATTGTCATTAATCTTCTACTACTAGTGATTCTACGGAGCCCGGCACCAGTTCCGCACTCAATTCTGCCTGTAATTCTTGAACCAGTGGGTCAGCGACCAGTGCATCCTGGGCAGCTTCTAGCCGCGCTTGGCGGGTAGCTGCGACTAATCGGGCGGGGGTACTCCCATGTACCTGCCCTACTTGTATCTGCGCTACCACAGGCTGTTGGAAGAAGTCAGCCAGAGAGTCCCCCAGACGCCGCTGGTGAACTTCGTCGTAGAGGCTGCTGTAAGATTCATCCAGGGTGAACGAGAGTATATTGTCCTGCCTGCCCACCATCTCCAAGTGCTGGGCAATAGAGTGCAAAATACCGGTAATACCCAGCTGTCCATACATTACCGGCCAACTGCCAGGCGTTAATGCTTCCAAACGCCCTTTTGGCACTTCCTGACTGCGGCTTTCTACCGGAGCCTCCCGCGAGGTATTCACCGTATTTTGTGGTACTGGTTGCTGTGGTGCCGGCGCCGACTCCACTTCCGCAACTCGCTGGCGAAGCTCGGCCAGGACATCTTTACGCTGGGGACGTTCTTCTGCCACTCCCCGGACAGGAGACGGGCTTGTAATTTGCTCCGGCTGAGCCTCCGTCGCTGGCTCACTGATCATTTCAGTTGGGGCTGCAGGCTCTACCTCCCTTTGCTCTGCCTGATTCTGCAACGGCTGCAGGCCCTGCACTGCCTGCCGGGGAGCCACATCAACCTTTGTAACAGCCTGCGGCTGTGCCGCTTCAGGCTTTTTTGCCGGACTGACCTCCGGTACTTCTGGCGCTACAGGGGCCTGTGGCTGTAGCGCTTCTGGAGCTGGTGCTGGTGAAACGGATTCGGAAGCCGATGGCAGTGGAGAACGGGGAATATCCGCAACTCCCTGGGGACGGAAGGCCAACATCCGCAGTAGAGCCATTTCAAAGCCACTGCGCTGATCCGGGGCCAAGGGCAAGTCACGCCGGGCCAGCAGGGCCATCTGGTAATACAGCTGCACATTTTCCGGGGCGATACGCCCAGCTAAATTTCTCAGTCGCTCACCATCACCCAGGGAATTATCGATAGATTGCGGCAACACCTGAGCCACTGCGATACGGTGCAGGTTATCGGCGAGTTCTGCCAGCGCAGCACTGTAATCAGGGGCCTGCTGAGACAACTCAGCAACTGTGGCAAATAAAGCCTGTGCGTCCTCTTCAGACAAGGCTTGCAGCAGCTTCCACACCAAACCGGTATCGATACTGCCCAGCATACCGCGCACTTCTGCCTCGGTAATTTGCCCCCCACCAAATGCGATGGCCTGGTCAGTAAGACTCATCCCATCTCGCATACTGCCATCTGCGGCGCGACCGAGATGCCACAGGGCTCCTTCTTCAAACGGAACCTGTTCCTGCTCCAACACAAACTTCAAGTGCCCCACAACCCGCTCGGGGCTCATATTCTTCAGTTTGAACTGGAGACAGCGGGACAGCACGGTAACCGGCAACTTCTGCGGATCAGTCGTTGCCAATAGAAACTTCACATGGGGAGGCGGTTCTTCGAGGGTTTTTAACAGCGCGTTAAACGAGCTGTTCGACAACATATGGACTTCGTCGATCAGGTAAACCTTGAAGCGGCCCCGGGTCGGTGCGTACTGCACGTTCTCAAGCAGTTCACGAGTATCTTCGACCTTGGTACGCGAGGCTGCATCCACTTCGATCAAGTCGACAAAACGGCCATCGGCAATCTCATTGCAAGTGTGGCACTGGCCACAGGGTTCGGAACTAACTCCCTCTTCACAATTCAGACACTTGGCCAGGATTCGTGCGATCGTGGTTTTACCCACACCACGGGTACCGGCAAAGAGGTAGGCGTGGTGCAAGCGACCATTATCCAGGGCGTTGATCAACGCCTGGAGAACATGCTCCTGTCCCACCATCTCGCGAAACAGCTTCGGCCGCCACTTCCGTGCCAGTACTTGATAACTCATTCAATCTCCGGTGCTCGACACACCTCTGCAAGGTCTTATTGTCTGCGCCTGTGGCGCGGCCGCCATTATACCGGCATCCACCGTCAGGCATAGAGAATCGAAGAGTGTGACCAGTCAAGTTCTATCGTACCTCTCGTAGCGAAACCAATGCTTGTGATATAACTGTGCGCCAGCTCGCACTAAGAACAATCAGTCCATAACTACAGCGAGCAGGGTACGGGGATCACGATCAGTAATGAATAAGGCCAGGAAGACGCTTCTTGAAAGGCTGTTTACCGAGCACGGACAGGCCTTGGTGCGCTTTGTCTCTCGCATTGTAAAAAGCCCTGACGATGCCGAGGATATCGCCCAACACGCCTATCTACGCCTGCAAAAACTCAGCGATGAAAAGGAACTCGAGAATCCACGGGCCTACCTCTACCAGATTGCCAACAACCTGGCCGTAGACCAGCTGCGTCGGGGCAAGCTGCATGTAGAGTACGTGAGCCAGCAGATCCCCATGGAGGGTGAACCCTATAACGACGACCATGCGGACCACCAGTCACCAGAAAGGTTGCTGGCAGCCCGCCAGCAACTACAGTCCATCTACGAAACCATGGACAAGCTACCCCTAAAGTGCCGCCAGGCCTTTCTATTACATAGGACCCGGGGCCTCTCCTATAGCGAGATAGCTAAGGAGATGAATATCTCCGTGAGTAGTGTGGAAAAGTATATTTTGCAGGCTTTGAAAGCGTGTCGTAAAAAGGTAACTCCTGAAAGGTGACCTTCAGTCAGTTGCGCCACTTATGACACCTATCCTTAACATAACGATAAAAAGAAGATGAATCACCGGTATTCAAACCTTAGCAGCAGCGCCACAAAATTATTTGAGGGGGGAAGCTGTTCAGCCGTCTCAGCTTCGAAGGGCCGTATTGAGTAAACCTAAATACTCTACATACAACAGAACTTTTTACTGCAATACAGTAAAAACACGTTGGAATTATTTTTTTACTCATAGGTCCGTGTAGTAAAGGTCGCACAAATTGAGAGACTTTGAGTAATATGCCGCCTTTAGTATCAAAGTACTAAGTTAATTTTCGCAAATCCAAGGTGCTAGAGCAGCCATGAAGACTAACCCTAAGCAAGCATTAAGTGAAGATAGCCTGGATCAGGCTTGCGCTTGGGTTGCTCGTTTGCGCTCTGACTCGATCACATCTAGCGACCGCCGTCAATTCAAGCAGTGGATTTCCAAAGAAGAGAATCAGCTGGCTTTTACTGAAATCACTGAACTCTGGGGAGATTTGGGGGCCTTGTCTCATCTGCCGATCGACACACTGTTCCCTGAAAGCATCCCCTATCCACAAAGTAAAGCGGCCTCATGCTCCGCATCTAGCGAAACACAGAAGCAGCTGAGCTCGAAGCAATGGACATTGCCTCAGTGGCTTATGGGCGGAGGACTGGCAACCTGTGGAGCAATAGTTGCCCTGTGGGTTGGTTATCAGGGTATGGGCGGCGAACTCAAAGCCCAAATATATGTGACCGAACGCGGACAAATACAAACCATAAGTCTGTCCGACGGCTCAGAAGTGAAACTGAACTCAAATAGTGAACTTCGGGTAATCTATAACCGCAATGAGCGCCGCACGGAGTTAGTCCGAGGTGAAGCCTTCTTCGAAGTGGCAAGACAAACTTCTCGCCCCTTTACTGTTACTGCCGGCAGCGCCAATATCCGCGTATTGGGAACTGAATTTAACGTTGAGCTCAACCCGCAGAGCACGAAAGTATCCGTAACCGAAGGCACCGTCTCAGTCAGTGAGACCGATAGCGCTCCCGGCTTAGGACCCGAATCAGTACAACTAATCAAGAACGAAAAAGTCAGTGTTTCTGAAAGAGGCCTTAGCCCAATTGGCCAAACATCACCGGAAGAAGCTACCGACTGGACAAAAGGACTGTTAGTCTTTGAAAAAACCCCACTTAAGGATGCTTTAACTGAGTTAAACCGCTATTTAGCTGTTCCCGTTGCCGCCTCCCCCCAAGTAGAGGACAAATTAGTTTCGGGGACCTTCGAGATCTCCGATCCAGACAGCACCTTGAAAGCTATCGCTACTGCGCTCGACTTACACGAAGACCACAGTAACTCCAACCTGACTATCTTGTCTCCCGCACATAACTAGGTTATAACCGTCATCACGGCGGTTATATATTAGGCAAGCAAAATAAGCCCGCCCAGAATCTAAGAAGAACTATCAGTTTGCTGCATTTTGACATGCTGCATGTATTTGAATGGGCACCTCATTGACACCTAGGCACTGGATAACAATATCCCTTGTGTTAGCGCTTTGTTCCCCTAGCGCTACCTATGCCCTGTGCCCAGAGTCAGGAATCGAAATCTCCAAAGGAAACCTTTCTCAAGCCCTGATATCTCTGGGCCAGCAATGTAAAATATCACTACTGGTTAGAGCCTCATCAGCTGCAAAATTTCAAGTTAACAGGCAGACACTACTTAGCCCCGATGGCCATTTTGAGCCCGCTCTAGAACAACTATTAGAAGGAGTACCGCTATCCTTCAAAAAAGTAGGCCCATCATCAGTAGCTGTTATTGAATCACCCCAGACTGATTCTTCCCGGCAAATAGCAACGGAAGCTTTGCAAACCGAAGAAGTAACGGTTACCGGCCAAAGCCTAACCGGAAGCCACTTGCGCCACTTCCAATCAGAAGGATACCTGCCGGTAGACCGCCTTTCGCGAGACCAGCTGGAGATGACCGGCGCTCAGACTATTGCCGATTTACTAAAGTTTTTACCTGCCATTTCAGGCAACTCCACAAGCACTTCAGTTAGCCAGGAGAGCGATGGTACTGCAGCAGTCTCGCTACGCGGCCTACCAGCCAATAGCACTCTTGTTCTCCTCAATGGGAGGCGAATCATCAGCGATGGATTTAATGGTGAAGCGACCGACTTAAACACTATCCCTCTAGCACTAGTTGAAAGAGTCGAGATTCTAAAAGACGGAGCTTCAGCTGTTTATGGCTCCGATGCTATCGCGGGAGTTGTGAATATTATCTTGCAAACTGACTTTGAAGGGCTCTCGATGAAGAGCTATTACGGACAAGCTTCGCAAGGTGATCGACAGAGTGAATCTCACCACCTAACCTGGGGGTGGAGAGGGGACCGGTCTCACGTAATGTTTAACCTGGCCCAAAATCGCCAGGGAAAAGTAATGAGCCGAGACAGGGACCTATCCAGCTCAGCGGATAGTCGCGCAATTGGGGGGACCGATCAGCGGTCATCTGCCATCCCAGATGGCTTTATTGCCCTCGAGAGAAATGAGGTATTAACCAACCTCTCCCCTGGGACCTATCAGAACTGGTCGCCGGAAGAGAAATTTAACTACAGCGACTACACCTCAGCAATTACCCCCACCCAAAGCGACTCAATATACATAGCCGGCAACCTGGATATTGGCGAAAGCACGCAAGCTTTTTCTGAAATTATGGGCGTCCGATCCAGCGGAGTATCAACCTCTGCTCCCACCCCTGTATTCACACGCTTTGACAACGGGGACTTAACGATAGCGGCTGATAATATTTACAATACTTTTAACGAAGAAATTTATGATGTCCGCAGACGCGTTATCGAGCTTGGCCCAAGGACACAAAATAACCGAACAAACAGCTGGAGATTCAATACCGGAATTAAAGGCTTCTGGAATGAATGGCAATGGGAACTGGGTGCCTCAATCCACAGAACTTCTAAGAAAGAAACACTAAACAATGTAATAGATCCCTTTGCGCTCTCCCTAGGGCTAAAAGGACCAGATGTCTGCAATACCACAACTTCCTGTGTGGCCGTAAACCTTCTTGGCCCCAGCGGCAGTATTGATGCGGAACAACTAGAGTTCATTCGTGGCAAGAGTATAACCACTAGCAACTCGCGAATGACATCTTTCACATTCATAACTGACGGCATTATCAAAAAGATATCGGCAGGAAATATTCTTGCAGCAGCAGGAATTGAGTTCAGACGGGAAAGCGTAAGTCTTCACTCCAATGATAATTTCGGAATGTCCTTTATTGGTGGGCATGCCCCTGGATCTACAGAAGGAACCCGGCTTGTCAAAGAAGCTTTTGCTGAGGTGTCCATCCCGCTAATTTCAGAAAAGCTATGGCTAGATGGTGCCATTAGAAGCTCTCACTATGACGACTTCGGGGATACTAGTAACCCCAAACTGGCTCTGAGATGGAAACCAACCCCCTCACTTCTTGTACGAAGCAGCTATACCACAGGATTTAGAGCCCCAACTCTCACAGACATGAATCAACAGGGCTACCAAACTCAAGAATTTCTATTCGACCCCTGTACAAGCACAAATACAAGTGACCTTCCTGGCTGCCAATATCGGTCTGACAGCTCGCGGATACAATATTTAACTGAATTTAGCGGTAATCCAGATCTAGCACCTGAAACATCCCGCACAATTTCTCTCGGAGTGACATGGGAGCCCCTCAAGCTTCCCGACTTTACCGCTAAATTTGATCTTTATGACATCGACGAAGACCAAGTGATCGGCACCAACCCCCAGTTTTTGTTGGACCAAAATGCCTACTACAACCTTTATACTGACTTGGTCATACGCGACCAGAGCGGTGATATAACCAAAATATACGCTTCTCGTATAAATCAAGGAAGCCGTGAGATCCGCGGATATGACGCAGCCTTTCGTTATAACTTCCAATTAGAGGGTGAAAACGAGCTGCATTTGGCTTTAAACATCAGCAGAATGCTTCACTACTTCAATCAAAGCTCACCTAACTCAACCAAAGAAGATCTATCTGGCACCTTCACAGATATTTCAGCCGGCGGCCCAGGATCATTGCCAAAATGGAAAGCCAATGCTGGAGCCTACTTAAAAAAAGGCCCTTGGAATGCCGGCTATACTGTCCATTATGTAGACAGCCTTAATGAAACGTTTACCAGCCTGGATGGCACAAGCGAAAACCGCAACATCAGCGACTGGTCTTCACACGATATTCAGGTTGCTTACACTTCGGGCTCTAGACTGAGGTTTGCCTTCGGTATCAATAACTTGCTTGATCGCTCACCTCCTTTTGCTTCAACCGCAGAGAGCAACAACCACGACTACTTAACATATGATCTTACCGGTCGATTTTTTTACGGAAGCTTTTCTCTGAGCCTCTAGGTTACACCTTTCTATCCAAACCCCTGCTACTCCCCCTTACCGCTCTCAGACAAACCAAAAATAAAAAAAGACTGATAAGCAAACGCAAGCTGACCTACCAAACCTGACAATACGCAGTATCAGAAAAAAACACGATTCTTTTGAGGGGTTCCGTCCGCCAAACGTTAATAGGTGTGTTGGGAGGGAAGTAGCCACTTGGGGGTAGCTACTTCCGGCAATCGTCATTCATGACAAAAGACTAGAAATCCAACGATCAAGAGAGGATTGACAATGAAAAAGAACCTCCTGTCTGTAGCTGTCAAAGGAGCCCTTGGCTTCACCGCAGCTGCAATCATGGTTCCGGCTATGCCCGCCTTCGCTCAACAAGATGCAGAGATCGTAGAAGAGGTTGTCGTTACCGGTTCTAGAATTCAGCGTGACGCAAACGAGACAAGCGTCAGCCCGGTAACTTCTGTAAACTCAGAAGACTTCAAAGCAACAGGTGTTGTTCGGGTTGAAGACCTACTCAACGACTTGCCACAAGTAGCTGCCACTCAAACAGCAGGCCAAGCTAATGGCGCAACCGGTACTGCCACTGTCGACCTGCGTGGCCTTGAAGCAAAACGAACTTTGGTTCTAATTGATGGCCGTCGTATGCCGGCCGGTTCTCCTATTGCTGGTGGTGGTTCTGCAGACCTGAACCAAATTCCTGGCGCCTTGGTAGAACGAGTAGAAGTACTCACTGGTGGCGCATCAGCCGCTTATGGCTCTGATGCAATCGCTGGTGTCGTTAACTTTGTTATGATGGATGATTTCGAAGGCGTACGCTTCGAAACACAAACCAGCGTTTACCAACATAATAATGACAACAGCCACATGCAAGATCTGGTCACATCCAGTGGCTTTGATGTTGCTGACGGCAACACTACCGATGGCGAAATCAACGATTTCTCCTTGATCATGGGTGCCAACCTAGATAATGGCCGAGGCAACGTCACAGCCTACGCCAACTACCGCAAAATCGAAGCGGTTCTTCAATCCGATCGCGATTACAGTGGCTGTGCCCTGGGCATTCGTACGCCATCCAGCTCAACCGTCACTAGCACTCCAACCTCTGCTGATCTAAGTGATCGCTGTGGGGGCTCTGGCACCTTGCCTAACGGCCTGATCACCCCATTTGATGGTTCGACTTATTACAACGTTTCCGGCAATGAGTTTGTGGACTGGGATGGCCAGCTGTATAACTACGGCCCACTAAACTACTTCCAGCGTCCTGACGAGCGCTGGACCATGGGTGTATTTGGCCACTACGATATTAGCGACAATGTCAACTTATACACTCAACTGTCATATTCAGATGACCGTACCGTTGCACAAATTGCACCGTCTGGTAACTTCTTCGAAACCAGCAGCATCAATTGTGACAACCCGCTACTGTCCGACCAGCAACGTGATTTGATTTGTACGAGCGCTGGCCTGGGTGCAGACGATGATGCACCTTTCTATATCGGCCGACGCAATGTAGAGGGTGGTCCACGCCAGGATGACCTTCGCCACACTAGCTTCCGCGGTGTATTTGGCTTACGCGGCGACATCAATGAAACATGGTCTTATGATGCTTACGCTCAATACGCAGAAGTAAGTATGGAAGAGACATATCTCAATGATATGTCTAATACCAACATTCGTCGCGCGCTGAATGTTGTTACTGACCCTGAAACCGGTGAAGCCGTGTGTCAGTCTGTTTTAGACGGCACCGACCCGAACTGCGTACCTTGGAATATTTTTGAGGAAGGTGGTGTAACTCAGGAAGCACTTGACTACTTAATCCTACCTCTTTTTGCCCGCGGCACTACCGAGCAAGAGATCTACTCTGCCTACGTTACTGGTAATTTAGGTGACTATGGCGTCCAGCTGCCTACTGCCGACAGCGGCGTAGCAGTGGTGATAGGTGCGGAGACTCGTCGTGAAGCTCTGGACTTTAGCCCAGACAGCGGCTTCCAGTCTGGAGATGGCGCTGGTCAAGGTGGCTCCACTCAGCCTGTAAGTGGCTCACTGAGTGTTAAAGAGTTCTTCACCGAAGCCAACATCCCTCTTCTGAGTGGCCTGCCTGGCGCCGAATACGCAGGCCTGGAGCTTGCTTACCGCTATTCAGATTACGACACCGACATTTCCACTGACACATACAAAGTTGGTTTTGACTGGCAGCCAATTTCCGATGTGAGAGTACGTGCGAGCTTCCAGTCCGCTGTTCGTCATGCCAATATCCGTGAGCTTTTCACCGGCCAGGGTATTGCTCTGTTTGATATGAACGTTGACCCTTGTGGCGGCTCTTCACCTCAAGCCTCTTTAGCTGAATGTGCTCTAACTGGCGTAACTGAGGCACAGTACGGCAATATCCCTAACTCTCCTGCTAACCAGTACAATTACTTGCAGGGCGGTAACCCAGACTTGGATCCTGAAGAGTCAGAAACTGTTTCTGTCGGCTTCGTCTTCACACCAAGCTTTGTAGAAGATCTGACTGTTAGTGTGGATTACTTCAATATTGAAGTGACTGACGCCATTACTTTTGTAGATCCACAAACCATCATTAATCAGTGTATCGACACCGGCGATTCCGCATTGTGTGACAAGATTAACCGTGGTTCTAACGGAAACCTTTGGATTGGTGACGCCCACGTAGAGTCCACCAATACCAATATTGGCTTCTTTGAAACCGCTGGTTTTGATATTAACGCCAACTATGGCTTTGATCTCAACACTATGGGGTCTGCTAACCTCAACTTCATCGCCACCTATCTGACCAAATGGGATCAGCAGGAAATTCCTGGCAATCCGGTAGAAGACTGTGTCGGCAAGTGGGGCTCATCCTGTGGCACTCCTACTCCAGAGTTCGTAAGCACTCTTCGCGCAACCTGGGCTACCCCTGTAGGTGTTGATGTGACTGCTGCTTGGCGCCACATCAGTGCAGTAGATGACCTGAACACTATCGGAGTTACCGATGCAAATGACGTAGTTCACACTGTCGACGTGAACCAAAACTTCGACGCTATGGACTACCTGGATCTCTCTGCATCTTGGGCTGCCACAGACAACCTTGTTATTCGTGGTGGCATCAACAATGTTACCGGAGAGGAGCCACCTTTGACCGCAAATGCTGGAGCAGGCATTTACGGAAATGGTAATACCTTCCCCGGTGTATACGATGCTCTAGGCCGCTATGCGTTTTTGGGCATGACTGTAGAATTCTAATTGGTTAACATTTAGAGAATCTACTAAAAAGCGCGGCGAGGACACCCTCGTCGCGCTTTTTTAAGCTCTATAAAAAATGCAACATGAACTTGAGAATAGAATGCAACGAGATCAGCAAGCCACTATAAAAAAACTATTTCATAGTGCGCAGGCAGCCATATCGCAAAGCCAACCTCAATTAGCCCAACAGCTGTTGCAGAAGGCACTTACCATTGATTCAGGACATGCCAACATATGGCATCTTCTAGCAGATTCCCATTGTAGATCACAGGGTTTACCAATGGGAATTAGCACATTGAAGTCCGCAATAACCCAACATAAGTTTCCCCCCACCGAAATAATTTCTCTCCAGATTCACCTCACCAGCCTTTACATCAAGTCTGGCGACTTAGGCGAGGCCGCAAGCTGTATCGATCTAGATACCTTGATAAGAATCCAAGACCCTATATTGGCCGGGCGTGCAGGTTATTTGCTAGCGGTATGTGAAGAACATAAATCCGCTCTTACTGCCCTAGAAGCCGCACTACTTTTAAACCCAAGCAACCCAGAACTTCTATTCAATGCAGCCTCAACACATCGAGCGCTGGGCAACCTCAAGACTGCTGAAAAAATATACGATCAGGCCATAAAACTAGCTCCCAGCAATTTTCCAGCTTACTGGTTAAGATCAACACTAAGAAAACAGACAAAAGATAACAACCACACCCAGGAACTAGAACAATTAATATCTAAGGACTCCACACCAAATACAGGCAAAATCCAACTACAATTCGCCCTGGCAAAAGAACTTGAAGATTTAAACCAATTCAAGAATAGTTTTTTAGCTTTAAAACTTGGATCCCAATTGAAAAAAGAAAACCTTGGATACAAGGTTGAATCAGATCTTTCTGCAATTGATGAAATTCGCAAAACCTATAATTTTGACTCCATCAACAGTAAACCAAATAAAAAAAACGGAAAAGGAGAAAATATAATCTTTATTCTCGGCATGCCGAGAACCGGCTCTACCCTTGTCGACAGAATCCTCTGCTCTAATAATCAAGTAAACTCCGCTGGCGAACCTGACACATTCGGTGAAATATTCTACCGGGCCGCGATGCAAGCTTCAGGAATTCAATCTCTCAATAGCGATTCCCAAGTACAAGCTATCCGTAAAAGCATAAATATCAATTTTGAAGAACTGGGAAGAGTGTACGAAAACAAATTAGAAGGGATCGCAAAGCAAAAGAACAGCCTTTTTATTATTGATAAAAACCCCAGCAATTTTTTATATATTGGAGCAATTAAACTCGCGCTCCCAAAAGCAAAAATAATCCACATCAATCGAGATCCGATGGATACATGCTACGCTATATTTAAAACCCTATTTAAATATGGCCACCCATACTCCTACTGCATGGAAGACCTGGCAAGATATTACATCGCTTATAGAAAGCTAATGTCTCATTGGAACAACTTATTCGAAGGTGAATACTTGGAGCTAAGATATGAGGAGCTTGTGCAATCCCCCCGAACAACCTCCAAAATATTGATGAGCTATTGCAACCTTGATTGGACGGAAGAATGTCTAGATTTTCACAATAAGAAAGATAAAGGGACAGCAACAGCAAGTGCAGCACAGGTCAGAAAACCTATTTACACTAGCTCCCTTGGCCTATGGAAAAACTACAAACAAGAACTGGAACCACTGAGAAAAATTCTCGCACACAACAACTTACTCTAGCCAACTCAAATAAAAAACAATCTCTACGGCAGCTTACAGCAATAAACAAAACATACTAATGAAGCCCCAGCATATGCTGCCTATAATTCACATAACGCCCAGAGGACTTCTTATATAAAGGCCTTCTAACCTGCCAAATGCTCGCAGTCTTCACCACTCCTTCCTTCTCCGAAAAGTTCAAACAAGAATCCTCCCATTCAAGCTCAAGAAAATTCAACAATTTTTCAAGCTCACCCTTTGGGGAATGAACAAACTTATCATAATCCACACAGCACACCGAATCAGGAAATAAGCGCCTCCAATGCTCCATCAACAGCTCCTGCTGCCGGTAATAATGCCCTATCCACTCAAGATCAACAGAATAATTCATCCCTGCCCCTAATTGCTGAAAGTAGACGGACAGGCAATTATCCATAAAATCCCGTCTCGTCCATATAACTTTAGCTTCAGGAAAAAGACTCTTAATAAACCCTACATGTAAAAAATTATCAGGCCTTTTATCGGTAAAGAGACTCTTCAGATCAAACTTCCTGCTAACATGGTCCTCATAAGCTAATGCAGTACTTTCAAAGAAATCATTCTCCCTATCTTTAAGCTGTAAAAAATATGCACCACCCAATCTTGCAACTTGCCTGGGAATAAAATCGAGCTCCCCACCCGCAGTCACCTGGGAGTGTCCACTCAAAACCCTTTCTAACAAGGTAGAACCAGAGCGCAACATTCCACAAATAAAAGTAGGGGCAAAGCCTTCTCTTTGTGGCAAATTTTCAGCCCACTTTTGGTCAAAAGTTGATATAAGATCCTTCACATATTTTTCCTGCAAGTCCCCTTGATACGGGCGGAACCTCTGACGTCCGATTTCATTAGCTTTATGATAGGCCTCAAAAGCGTCGTCATATTCAGCACAATCATCAAGAGCCTTGCCTAGAGAAAACAGCAGTTCTTCATGTTCCAGCGGAGATGCCACACCGGACGATAGGGCAGCTTTTATCTCACAAACAACTGGATCATCCTTACTCTCAATTTCACTTTGATACGCCAGCCTACAGAGAGCGGGATAATAATTTGCATCTAATAAAAGTATCTTTCTATATAACTTCCCCGAGTAAACCCTATCCCCTCGCTCCTCAACCAGCCCAGCTAAGTTAAACAAAGCTGGGATATAATTTGGATCCACTAACAGAGCTTTTTCATAAAACCTTACCGCCAGCTCCAGCTGATTCATATCTGCGTACACTAGCGCTAGGTTGTTGTAAACTTCCTCTAGACCATCAATTCCAAGCTTCACCGCCTTTTGATAAGCTTCCGCAGATTCCTCAAGCTTACCTAGCCTCTTTAACTGCAAAGCCAAATTGAACAAACAATTCGGCTGATTCGCATTGAGGAGTAAAGCATACTTGTACATTTCCACTGCGCTTTCGCTTATTCCTGAAGCGGCAAATGTAGAGGCTAGTTTAAGAACAAGCTCTATACTTAAAGGCTTAATTGATACAAACTCTCTCTGATAATAAATCGCCCTTTCAACCTTTTTACTTGCAATATAAAACTGGCAAATTTCCGCAAGGACCAACTCATCCTTAACACCTAAATTAAGCAATGCCAGTAAGATATTTTCTGCTTCAGATAAATTTGAAGAAGCACACGCTTCACGCGCACGCCCCAACTCCTTTAAAAGACCGCGTCGATTTATCATTTCTACAACTATTTATGTTTGAGTAAAATGCTAAGTATCAGTATGGAAGGAAGTAGACCCCTCCGTCACAAGAAGGGTCGACCCAAAACTCCTTAAATCCCGTCAGGGTTTCCCTGCGCGCCCCTACGACTAGCAGAGTTCACCATGCTTTTTGAGGCTTCAGCAACACTCTTCCACTCTTCAGCCGTCATGCATGTTTTTTCTTTAAACCGGGACCCAGTAATAGAGCGTACTTTACAAATTAAGCGGCTTTCAGATGTTTCAGCCTGAGAGCCAGCATCACTACTTGAAGCGGTGGCCAGATCATTATTTGCCCCCCCTTCATCAACTACTGGTTTACTTGCGCACGCACCAACAAGTACAACAGTGCAAAGACCAGCTAAAGCTACTTTCAAGCCCATTATTTTCTCTCCTTGTTTAAAAACCATTACGGTATCGACTCGAAACTCGATTCTATACCGATATAGGCTCCAGCGCATACAAGGACCCCAGATAGAGTGACTACCAAATAGCCACTTCAAGCGCAGGTTATGCCAATCTTCACAGCACAAGATCTATTTTTAGGGCCACGCCACCATGAAGACTACCGCACCAAGCACCTACATTAGAATCCGGGCTCTTTGAACATTAAGGAAATACTCATCTATAGTATTTATGAAAACAAAATACTAACAAGGAGCAGAAAAACTAGAATTATAGATTCAGCTATTGTTAACGACTACTAATCATCCCCAAGTCACCTTCTACCAACTCAAAAAAGAAGCTTTAATCTATAAATCCATACCACTGCCAGAGATCATCTTGCCACCTAGTCCAGTAGAGATAATTCATTAGTTTTAACAACACCAACTATCCAGAAAAGGAACATGAGTACGCGTGTGGATCACATTAAACAGTTAAACCCACATCACCCCTATCAACCTTGCAAATAAGTTAAAGAAAATAATAGATTCAAAACAAAGTGCATAGAATCAAGCAGAAATCGGCAAAGTGTATGCACTGGAAGTGACTTAAATAGTCTCAGGCTATGCACTATCACAAATCAGTGACAAATCTAACTGCAGGATAAATATAGAAATTCATCGCTAAGATTAAAGCGGGATTTCCCAAGAGCTTTATCACTCTATCCCACAAAAAAAGCACTGGAATGAACGCACAGTAGGATACACCTTTCGTATTCAGTAACTTTCTAAGGTTAAATCTGAACCTTACTGCCCCCTCACGGAAAGACTTGCAGCTAAATTTACCAAAATTTAGCTTTTCACCGCCCTCTGACGAGAGGGTCAGCCAAAAAACATTATCAACTAAATTTCAGTCCAAAATTGAAAAATATAGCTTGTTTTATCAGGTTATTGAGCTGTTCAACCTAAAAAAATCAAAAATTAAACCAAAAACTTCATTTAAAGGCTCTTGATATCTACAACCGAGTAGATCATTAAATCACCAGAATAGTTCCATATTTCCATCTAATGCATTAAAGTCAGCATCGACAGCTTTTAACCCTTATCATAAAAAGCATTATAAGTACCTTAACTATAAGAAGGTTCCACTATGATCAAGACCAAATTGAGCATCGCCATAGCTGCTCTGGGCACCATCGCCAGCACTGGCGCTTTTGCTCAGGAGTCTGCTGATGTTGGCGCAGAGGTAGAAGAAGTAATTGTTACTGGCTCGCGCATTGCTCGTGACCCGTTATCCACTACTGGCCCAATTACTTTGGTTGATTCCGAAGCTATCCAGCGCTCTGGTGTAGGCACCATTGATGAGCTGCTGAACCAGCTCCCATCCATGGGTACCACTGGTATCAATGCAAACGACAACAACGGCGGTGCCGGTCTTTCATTTGTAGACCTTCGCAACTTGGGTTCAGCTAGGACTCTTGTTCTCGTTAATGGCCGTCGCTTCGTATCTTCCAGCTCCGGCGTAGCCTCTGCGGTAGATATGAACAATATCCCTGTAGATATGATCGACCGCATTGAAGTACTGACCGATGGTGCATCAGCTGTTTACGGCTCCGATGCAGTTGCCGGTGTTATCAATGTTGTAATGAAGGACTCTTTCGATGGCGTCCGCATAAATGCTCGTGCAGGCGCAACCGAAGCTGGCGGCGGTGAGAACGGCGAACTGTCTATCACTTTTGGTAAAGAGTTCGAACGCGGCTCGTTTATCGGAAACGTAACCCACAGCAAGCGTGACGAGATCACTTATAACGACCGTGACTGGGCGGGCCTGCAAAGCTCCATGTCTCCTACCGGTAATATCTTTACCAGCTACGGTTCATTCAGTGTTGCTGATGATGGTGTCACTCTGGGCGATTACTCCAGCTACGATATCGGCCAATACATGTGGCTGTCTGGCTCTATGGAGCGAACCAGTTTCACAGGAAGTGGCACATTCTCTATTACTGATGATATTGAGTTTTACGGGGAAGGTTCTTACACCCTGAAAACTACCAATCAACAGCTTGCTGCTCAGCCCATGTACGCTGGCAATGGCCTCAACCTGACCGCTGACCACCTCTCTGATGAAGTTCAAGAGCAATTAGCAGAAGCATGGCAGGTAGCAGAAGATGCTTACCAGATTGAACTTGCAGCTTACAACGCTGCCGTTGCTGAGTGGGAAGCACAAGGTAGCCCAGAGGATCTTGAGCCTACAGCACCAACTGCAACCCATGGGGATAGCTGGGCAGACGGCCTCTCTGATGTTCGCCTGCGCCCTGTTGCCGGTGGAACCCGTGACTCCGAACAGAAAACTGAAACCTACCGTATCCTCGGCGGCTTGCGCGGAGATCTCGCAAATGGTTGGGGCTGGGACGCTTTCGTAAGCTACGGTAAAAACGAAGGTGAAAACACTGTCGGAAACTCCATCAGTAAAACAATGCTGCAGGAAATTCTGGATGGGGAAAGTGGAATTGCTGATGAGGATATTCAGTTTCTCGGCGGCATGAGCGATGAAGTTATCGACTACATCAGCTACACCGATCGCGAAGACAACGAGTACGACATGCTCAATGTCGGCGCGAGCTTGACTGGAGACATCGAACAGATTCAATTCCAAGGCGGTGCCTTAGGGTTTGCTGCTGGTCTTGAATATCGAGAGGAGTCTGGCGAATTTAACCCCAGCGAAGAAACTCAATCCGGTGCCACATTTAGCAACCAGCAAGATGCAACTTCTGGTGATTTCGCAGTAACTGAAGTATTTGCCGAGTTTAACCTGCCTATCCTGGCTGGCTTAAAGTATGCGGATGAGCTGTCTGTTGACGCCGCTGTTCGTTATTCCGACTACGACACATTTGGCGGCCAAGCGACTTACAAGCTCGGTGCAGTCTATGCGCCGACTGAAAACCTGCGCTTCCGCACCAGCTTGTCTACTGCATTCCGTGCTCCAGGTATTTATGAGCTCTACAGCGGTTCTTCACAGAGCTACGAGTATCTCATCGACCCATGTGACACTAGCAGCAACAACTCTGCTGGCCAGGGCGCAAACTGCGACATGGTAAGCGCGGGCTTCACCCAAGCCGGCTCCCAGGTACCGACAAACATCGGTGGTAACGAAGATCTTCAGCCTGAAGAATCAACAAGTTTCACCGCTGGTATTGTTTGGACTCCTAGCTTTGTAGAAGACCTGTCCATTACCCTGGACTACTTCGATATCCAAATCAAAGACGCCATCACAGATGCCGACACCCAGCAGATTTTGGATGATTGCTACAGAGACGGCATCAGCTCTGCCTGTGAGCTTGTTAGCCGTGGTACCAGTGGGCAAATTAACTACCTGGAAGGCTCTCTGCTGAATATTGGCGAAATTAATACCAGTGGTATTGATATCGACGTAGTTCAAAACCTTTACTACGATGCTGGTAAGCTGGCTCTGCGCGCTCAAGCGACCCACCTGCTTGAGTATGAGGAGTACAACACCCAGACTGACCAAACTACTGACTATGTAGACTACATAGGCACTACTGGTGACGCATACACCAAATGGCGCGGGCTGGCCAGTGCAACCTGGTATGCCGACAGCTGGGACTTTGGAGCAGACATTCAGTATATCGGTGATGGCCATAGCCCCTATATGGATATGCCTTCACACACCTACCTGAACTTGAAAGCTGGTTGGGATGTTAACGATTCCATGCGTCTTACTGCAGGTATCGACAACGTCACCGATCGCGAACCGTCTACTACCTCTGGTAGCGACTGGAATGGTACTTACGACTTCCAAGGCCGCTACGCCTGGGCTGGTGTTAGCTATCAGTTCTAATTACTGACTTTCTAAGTCAAATCGATAAGGGCGCCTCTTGGCGCCCTTATTTTTGCTGGTGAAGTACTCGCAAAGAAAGTTACCAGCTCCCCTCCAGCAACTACTTCCCTGAGCCCATTAAAAACTCTAACTTATTCATATATCTATTTTTAACAGTTAAATTATTTACCAGTGAAAATGCCTCTGAAAAGCTCTCCTTGGAAGATGCCACATCCCCAAGCTGGTATCGGGTTAACCCCAACAAAAAATGAAATCGGTGATCGCTACTATCGGCTCTTAGAGCCCTTCGAAGACGCTTTTCGGCGAGCTTAAACTTGCCGTTTTCATAGGCTTCCCGCGCCTGATAGTAAATGTAATAAGGGTTTCTCTCACGATGATAGCGAACCCTATCTGCGTAGCCATCAGCCAGCACTTCCCTACCTGTGCTACGGTACAAACGCTCTAAATTACTAATGGCAACAAGGTTTCCCTTTTGCAGGTTTAACGCCTGTAAATAACTCTGTTCAGCTTCGTCAAGATGGTTAAAGTGGCTGTAGAAAGCTCCTAGGTTTGACCAGAGGTCCGCCCTATCCGGATGTAACTGAATAGCTTTGCGCAGGTACAAAAATGCTTGCCTCTCTTCTCCCTCGCGCATCAACTCAACCCCTCGATTGCTGTAATAGAGCGCAAAAGCAACTCTATCCTCGAGCTTTTGCTGCTTGTAGATAGGGTCATAAGCAGCCAGGTTTAAGTCGATCACCCGCCGGCCCCGCGCATGCTCGGACACCATGTTCACATGGCGGTAGACAACGAAGATTTCGGCCTCATCTTGAGTCCAAACTGCCGGTACATCTACCTCATTAAAATAGGCTTGGGCACCCAAATGCCTAGCCATAGCAACCATCAATAAGGTGAAGGTCAGGCAATTGCCACGCTTTCGGTGGTAAGCCTCTACTGCGGGAAGGGTAGTATCAGCATCGTATTCAAATTGCATATCTCCCTGACGGAAAGCGCGAAGTAGTCCCCTTAACCGTGTATCAGGAGCTAAGCCGGGAGAAATTGTATTGAGGTAAGACTCTATATTGCTATCAAGATCTAATAAATCTTCATCTGGTAGTTCTAAATGCTCAACTGCACTTCCAAAAACCGCTTTACCATTTAACACAAGCTCGGTATCTGTAATTTCCACATGACGACTTGAAGACTGGGAGCAACCAGTGGTTAGTAGCACCAGAGTAAGTCCGAATAGAAGCTTCACAGTTATTTCCCCTCAAGATTAGGACTACAACAGGATTTAACTCTAATTTACAGACTCACAAAGTACCCTGTTGCCATTTTTATGAATAACCTCACAACAGTTCGCCTGTTAAATAGACAGCTGGTAAACTTTCCAAGTTACGCAGGAGGTAGGCGGTACAAACATTTGGGCCTTTGAGCTGGCTGGAAACACCCAGTCCAAATCCAGATCGGTCCCAACCTCTTTAAACAAGAGCAATACAGGAAAAAAATAGTACTCTGACACACGGATGAATTACCTGGCTAGCCAAAGGGCACCGAAATTTCAGTTCCCTGGCCAGGCTGCCTTCCTAATATGCAACAGCATATTGCATTAGAGCTATAACAACTGGAATTTCAGCTTATGTCGTCAAATACAGACCAAAATGACGCCGGCTTTTTTGGCCACCCCAAAGGACTCTCGACACTTTTCTTCACTGAGATGTGGGAGCGGATGAGTTACTACGGTATGCGAGCCCTGCTTGTGCTGTTTATGACAGCCAGCCTTCAGGAAGAGGGCTTGGCCTTTACCGTTGCAGCAGCTGGAGCTATTTATGGGCTCTACACTGGCGCCGTGTACTTCCTCGGCCTGCCCGGTGGCTGGATTGCAGACCGCCTACTAGGAGGGCAACGCACCATTTGGTACGGCGGCATCATCATTATGTGTGGCCATATTGTGCTCGCTATCCCAACCAGCTGGAGCTTCTTTATAGGCTTGATCCTTGTTGCTACCGGCACCGGCCTGCTCAAACCCAATATCAGTGCAGCAGTTGGACACCTGTACCAACCAGATGATGTTCGTCGCGACAGTGGATACGCACTGTACTATATGGGCATCAATATGGGCTCAATCATCGGTTATGCCGTCTGCGGGTACTTTGGTGAAAATGTCGGCTGGCATTGGGGCTTTGGTGCCGCTGCTGTGGGAATGGCTATTGGCCTGATCCAGTATCGCCGCACTATCCACAATCTGGGGGACGCAAGCCTCAATCCCGAGAACCCACTTTCGCCAGAAAAGGCAAAACTGGCTTGGCGCATAATTGGTGCTGTCGTAGTCGGTGTTGCAGTGATTACTGGCTTGGTGATGAATGGCACTATCACCATCAACCCGGTAGAAATAGCCAAGTACGTAGCTGTAGCCTTCACCCTGACCTTCCTTGCCTACTTTGGCTTTATCTACTTTGGCGGCCAGCTGAGCGGGTCAGAGAAAAAGAAAATGTGGGCGCTATTCCTAGTCTGTGTAGCCTCTACCTTTTTCTGGTCGGGCTTCGAGCAAGCGGGCTCCTCACTGAACCTATTCGGCCGCGACTACACAGATCGTCTGATTGGCAGCTTTGAAATGCCCACCTCCTGGCTACAAAGCTTTAACTCCATCTTTATCATTACCCTGTCCCCCTTCTTTGCCGCGCTGTGGATTAACCTGGGCAAACGTATGATCACCCCATCCTATGGGCTGAAATGTGCACTTGGCCTGATCATCATGGCCAGTGGCTTCCTGGTAATGTTCTTTGCCGCTCAATACGCAGCAGCAGGCCTGAAAGTTGCTCCTTACTGGCTGGTAGCCACTTACTTCCTGCACACTGTCGGTGAACTCTGCCTAAGCCCGGTGGCCCTGAGTGCAGTAAGTAAACTTTCTCCTCGCCGCTTTGCTGGCCAGATGATGGGTGTCTTTGTTCTGACTTACTCTATCGGCAACCTCTTTGCCGGTCTTCTGTCAGGTAACTTTGACCCGAACAATGTTGCTGAAATGCCAAACCTATTCCTGCAAATCAGCTTGTTCACAATCGGAGTGGGTATCATCCTGGCCCTGATCAGCCTCAAGTCCAAGTACTGGGAAACTGACTCAGAAGCACCCCAGAATACTGCGACAGCTGAAGGCTCTACTAAAACGGCCTAATACTTAGCTGTATTCCAAAAAGGCCACTGCTATGCAGTGGCCTTTTTTATTTTCCCTCGCCTAAAGCAAGCCTTGTAACAGACCGACATTCAGCCAGATAAAGCGCGCCCCAATAATAAACAGCAAAACGGCAAAGCAATGCTTAAGCATTTTGGGAGAAAGGCGATGGGCGAGATTGGCACCAAAGCGGGCAAAAAACGTGCTGGTGACAACGATTCCAAAAAACGCAGGCCAGTACACATAGCCACTACTCCATTCTGGTAGAAGCTGATTACCCCAGCCCTGGAAACCAAAGCTCAGCGCACCCGCAACCGCAATGGGAAGACCACAAGCCGCCGACGTAGCGACCGCACGCTGCATCTTCACCCGGCAGCGGGATAAAAATGGAACGGTTAGTGAGCCCCCACCGATACCAAAAATCGCGGATACCCAGCCGATAACTCCCCCAGCAGATAGCAATAAAGATGACCTTGGCAAGTTGCCGGCCCCCTCCGTTAATTGATCGTGCCGGGCACCACTAAGCCACATCCTCACCGCAATCACGATCGCAAAGACGCCGATCAGCAGCTGCAGCCAGGCACCGGGCAGCAGTTCAGCAGTGGCACCACCGGCCCAGGAGCCGATTAAAATGCCTGGAGCCATAATCCCAAAGATCTTCCAGTCCACCGCCCTTTTCTTGTTGTGGGCGCGCACTGAACTGATTGAAGTGACAATGATTGTTGCCAGGGAGGTACCCACAGCCATGTGGGTGAGGATTTCAGGGGATATCCCCATGGCGGTGAAAACAAAGACCAAGGCAGGGACAATGATCAGGCCACCACCTACGCCAAATAGTCCGGCAATAGTTCCAGCAGCGGCACCAACCAACAAATAAACCAGTAGTATTTCCATAGCCCCCCCCGTTTAAATACAACAAACAATTTTGTCGCATTTAAACAGATATAAGCTGGGGATAGATAGCGACCTTAACTTCGGCTTTCCACTGTAAGCCAGTCAAAGCCTTCCTGCTGACAGGCAAAAATACAGCTCTCCACTGTTTCGGCAACCTCTGCCAGGGCCTCCTTTGCCAGGGCAAGGCTGTTATTTTTTTCACTGATATGGGCTACAACCAGGTGCTGTAGCTGCTCATAGCCAACACGCTGTAGGAAGCCAGCAGCCTGCTGATTACTCAGGTGGCCATAGGCACCACCAACGCGTCGCTTCAACGAAGGTGGATAAGGTCCTTGAGCGAGCATCAGGGGGTCGTGATTTGCCTCTAGAACCAAGGCATCACAATCACCAAAGTGCGCTTCAACATGAGGGGTGATAGTCCCCAGATCCGTCAACAAGCCCAGACTGCTACCGCGACAGCGAAACACAAACTGCGCCGCCTCACGGGCATCGTGGGGAACCGCGACCGGGGTTACTTCAATATCAGCGACGACAAAGGGCTGGTGCCCCTCAATTAAGTGCAGCTCCGGTAACCTGCCAATATCACGCGCCTTAAAAGTACCGGGCGTCAGGTAGACAGGCAGGCCATATCTGCGCGCAAGTGGACCTACACCAGAGAGGTGATCACTGTGTTCGTGGGTAACCACAATCGCAGAGATATCAGCGGGAGACATACCGAGCCGCGCCATACGGCGTTCGGTTTCCTTGATGGTAAAACCGCAGTCAACCAAAAGAAAGTGGTCGCCACTGGCGACCACTGTTCCATTGCCTTTACTGCCGCTTCCCAAAGAGGCGAAGCGCAGGCCCATTAAATAAGGTTCTGCTGGATAGATTGAAGCAGCTGGGAAGCTTCATTCTTTGAAAGCGGCTGTCCGCGAGTATCGCGCACGCGCACTTCAATCTCATCGTCATTGCCACGAATAACAATCAGATAACCGGGATAAGCCTCGCTTGTAGCGGTTCCTACTCCCAGGCCTTTGATTTCCTTGAAGAGAGCAGGTTCAGCACCCTCAGTCATATCAATTCCAGCCAAGATCTGCTGTAGGCTTACCTGATCAGCGCTCTCTGCCAGCTCGTCTTCATCACTCTTGCTACCCCAGGAGAACCAGCCTCCGTCGCCATCTTCCTCATCAGAAGCAAGTGCACGATCTTCATCGTAGGTGACGTAAAAAAGTCCAATATCGGAATCTTCACGGTGTAGACGATAAGCACCAGAATTCACAGCATGAGCGACAGTAGCCCAGGCCCGATCCATTTCGAGCCCCATTGCAATATAGGGCTCATGACCAGCAGGCTCCCTCAACTGGACCTTAAGTGAGCTGCTACCAATTGCCTGGGCAACCAAAGACGCTGTAGCAGCAGCTGTTTCTGACGCCAGTGCCGTGGACATTTCATCAATCATCCACCCTTCTCGCTCAGGGCTCGAAGAGCGGTCTGGCCAATTAACGCTACCGCCAACCGGGGCTGCAGAAGGCACAGACAAGTGACGCACATGAATCTCTGTCGTATCGGGTTGCACACCAGTTTCTACCTGCAAGCGATACTTATCTTTAGTGTCAGGACTCTCTTTAAAGGCCATCCAGGCAGTTTCCATCACACCCGCATTGGCATCTGACATTTCTATATTCAAGCCTGAGCTGCGAAGGAATTGGTGCAACTGGGGCCACACCTCTTCAGGAGGCTGGGATACCAGCACCCAGCGATTTCCGCCGAGCTTTTGAATCTTTACTCTCTCCAGACCCGCATTCACTGAAAGCGCTTGAGGACGCGGAACTTCAAACTCCCCCTGGGCCAGCTGCTCTCCTGCAATCTGGGGGATCTCATAGAGTTCCTCCTGGTGCTTGGTATTAACACCTTCAGGTATCCGCAGAGGCGTCAGGCTATCGGCATGCTGGTAATCATTACTGCGATCGCGGAAATAGCCATCGTTGCCGAACACACCGCACCCTGCCAGCGTAATACTGGAGATAAAGAGCCCGGCTCCAACGGTCAATTTTTTCATTAAAGCTATCCTGGTTAATTCTCAGTTCGCGGGTTTAGAGTACACCGGCACTGCGCAGAGCTTCGCGCACTGTTCCGTGGTGCTCAGGGGATAAACTTGTCAGAGGCAGGCGTATTCCACCGTCGACACGACCCATCTCCCGGAGAGCCCATTTCACCGGTATCGGGTTGGACTCCAAAAACAGCACTTTGTGCAATATTTGTATTCGCTGGTCAATTGTCCGTGCAGTCACCGCATCACCGGCCAGCGCCGCTTCACACATTTGGGCCACTGCTGCGGGGGCCACATTAGCGGTTACACTAATATTTCCATGACCACCCAGTAACATTAGTTCAACCGCGGTACTATCGTCGCCAGAGTAAACGGCAAACCCTTCGGGCAGAGTATCTATTAAAACCTTAGCCCGCTCCAGGTCACCAGTGGCCTCCTTAATGCCTACGATATTGCCGACCAACGCCAGGCGCTGTACCGTTTCTGGCAGCATATCTACTGCTGTGCGGCCGGGAACATTGTAGAGAATTTGGGGAATGGAGACAGCTTTGGCCACCGCACGATAGTGCTGGTAGAGGCCTTCTTGGGTGGGCTTATTGTAATAAGGTGTAACCAGCAGGCAGGCATCTGCACCACATCGGGCGGCATTCTCTGTAAGGTCAATCGCTTCAGAAGTAGAGTTTGCGCCAGTTCCAGCAATCACTGGCACTCGACCTGCCACTTGGTCCACAACACGTCGAATAACCTCAATATGCTCATTGAAGTCCAAGGTTGCAGATTCACCGGTAGTCCCCACAGCAACCAGTGCTCGGGTCCCCTGCTCGATATGCCACTCAACGAGGTTGTGCAGACTGTCCCAATCCGGGCTTCCGTCTGCGTACATTGGGGTGGCCAGGGCCACCATACTACCGGTTAACATCCTCACTCCTTATTTTTTGCACTCCACCCGGAATACCACCGCCAGAGTCAGTTCAGTATGTTACTTAGGCCAGGGTATCTGCGCCAGTGCGACTAGCTCGCCACTCTTTTGCGTTTCTTTTTCTTTTTGCGTACCCCGTGATACACATTTTCTGCCCCTTCAGGACGGGTCTTAAAACGGCGATGCACCCACATGTATTGTTCTGGGGCCTCGCGAATACGCGCTTCGATAAACTGGTTCACCAAAATGGCATCTTGCAGCTCATCTCCCGAAGGGATCTGATCAATAGGATCGTAAATCTTCAAACGGTAACCTGAGCCATCATCCAGTCGTGTCACCACATAGGGCACCACTTTGGCCTTGCCGACCCTGGCGAACCGTGAGGTTCCCGTAACAGTCGCCGCCGGAACATCGAAGAAAGGAGCAAAGATCCCCTGCTTAATCCCATAATCCTGATCCGGAGCATACCAGACCGCACGCCCGCGCTGCAGGGCTCGCAATACCCCACGCACATCTTTACGCTGATAAACACTGCCATTCTCAGTATGGCGCTCTCGCCCTTTGCGCTGCATGTAGTCATAAACCGGATTTTTGTGCGGCCGATACATGCCATCGAGAGTAATGCTCATCCCCATCATGGCGGCGCCGATTTCCAGGGTAGTGAAATGCATAGCCATCAGGAGAACGCCCTGGCCTTGGGCCTGGATGGCCTGCAGGGCTTCCAGCCCTTCAAAGGTAAAGCGTTTCTGTAACCACGCTGCAGAGCGAAACCAGGCCATGCCGGTTTCCATCAAGGCGATACCACTGGACTCAAAATTACGCCTAAGAAGTTCAGCTCGCTCATCTTCCCCCAGCTCGGGGAAGCACAGCGCGAGATTGCGTTCAGCAATCGTGCGCCGGCTGGTAGCTACTCTTAGCATTAGGCGGCCAAACGCACGGCCCATGGCCAACTGCCAGCGATAGGGCAGTTGCGCGATCAAAAACCATAGTGCAAAAAGCAGCCAGGTCAGCAAGTAGCGAGGATGCAGCAGCGCCGCGCGAAATCGGGGTTTTTCCATCAGATCTATATCAGGGTGTGGCGCCGAAGCGCAACCTAAGTCGGTTGAAAACGACGTAGTATACCCTATGCGAAGAGAGCGGGGAGCGCGTAACAGCCACAGGAGGTCAGTGCCTTAGCAGGGTGTCCAACTCATCCACTGCGACACACCAATCCGAATCATCCAAGATGGCATTCTCCAGGAACTCTCGCTGCCCATCGCTCCAGAAGGAGGCGGAGGAAAGCTTCTCGTGACGGTGCAAATAGTGCGTGACCAGAAATTCATGGATCTGTGCATCTTCAGACGCCAGCCCCAACTGGGAAAACAGGTCCTTCAGTGTGTGATGTCCAGTAGTTTCCATAACGATTACCGCTATCTATTCTGGCAGCCAGATTTTCATGGCGACTACCCCAATTATAGTTGGGCAGCCCCTGATTCATTCCGCATTATTCCTGCGGGGCTTTCAGAGGCATCACAGGCTTTCATCAATAGAAATCAGGCTCTGCCCTTTTAGGGCGCCGGGTTGGGATTCCCCTGGTGTATAGCTTCGATAGCCGCTAATTGCTCACTGTCCAGGGTAATTTCAACGCTGGAAATATTGGAACGCAATTGCTCGATAGTTGTGGCGCCAATGATATTTGAAGTAACAAATGGCTGCTGATTCACGAATGCCAGTGCCATCTGCGCAGGGTCCAGACCAAACTCATGGGCCAAATCCACATAGGCCTGGGTCGCAGCCAGGGTTCGCTCTCCAGCGTAGCGCTGAAAGCGATCATAGCGGGTAAGTCGTGCACCCTCAGGCTTCCTTCCACCCAGATACTTGCCCGAAAGAACCCCAAATGCGAGGGGGGAGTACGCCAATAGGCCACACCTCTCGCGAATAGCAATTTCAGCGCAGCCAACTTCAAAAACCCTGTTTAAAAGACTGTAGGGGTTTTGAATCGATACAATCCTTGGCTTTCCGTAGGCAATCGACTGTTGCAGGTACTCAAACATACCCCAGGGGGTCTCATTGGAAACACCGATATGACGAACCTTGCCCTGTTCGACCAACTCCTCGAGTGCGCCCAATGTTTCAGCTAAAGACACACCATCATCGCTGCCGTGGGTATAGTCCAGGCGCCCGAAGAAATTAGTTTGCCTTTCAGGCCAGTGGACCTGGTAGAGGTCGATATAGTCAGTGCGCAACCGTTTTAAGGAATCATCACAAGCCTGCAAAATCTGCTCTCGACTCAGGCGGGGACCCGAGCGAATATGGCCGACACCTGAATTGGCGGCACTGCGGCCCGCCACTTTAGTTGCGACAACAACCTGGTGCCTGCCTCCTCGTGTAGCCAACCAGTTGCCGATATATTCCTCGGTTCGGCCCTGTGTTTCTGGCCGTGGCGGTACGGGATACATTTCCGCACAATCAATAAAGTTAACCCCCTGAGATATTGCATAGTCGAGTTGCTCAGCGGATTCAGCTTCATTATTCTGTTCACCATAAGTCATGGTGCCCAGGCAGATCTGGCTGACCTTAAGGTTGGTGGTGCCGAGTTGGCGATACTCCATTGAAGAGCCCCCATAAACCGAAAAACCGGATTATGCAGCTTTGCTAGGAAGAGTTGTAGGAGTGCGTTAAGGAAGGGGAAACGGGACTCCCAAATGGAGTCCCGCAAAAAATCAGCCGAATTTGGTATCTACCATAGGTGAGGTGTCTGCATCGTAATCAATGCCATCAACACCAAATCCAAACAGCTTGAGGAAATCCGCCTGATAGCCCTTGAAGTCAGTCAAGTCAAACAGGTTCTCAGCAGTTACCTCTGGCCAGAGCTTTTCGATCTTCGCCTGAGTCTCAGGGCGCAGCTCTTTCTCATCCATACGTAAACGGTTCACATCATCGAGACGTGGAGTATCGGTATAGAGCCCCTCAGTGTAGAGGCGGTATAGCTGTTCGATACAGCCCTCATGAGTCCCCTCTTCTTTCATGATTTTGTACGCAAGAGAGATATAGAGTGGCATCACCGGAATAGCAGAGCTGGATTGGGTCACCAGCGCCTTCAAAACGGCAACGTTAGCCGCAGCCTTACCGTTATCGGTGATCGCTTTTGCCGCGCGATCAAGATCTTCTTTAGCTTTACCGATAGTCGCGTGACCATAAATCGGCCAGGTCAACTTTTCACCGATATAGGTATAAGCCACAGTTTTGCAGTTATCAGCCAATACCCCGGCATCACCGAGGGCCTGCATCCACAGTTCCCAGTCTTCACCACCCATAACCTTGACGGTATTTGCGATCTCTTCGTCGCTCGCCGGCTCCAAAGTAATATCGGAGATCTCCAGCTTGTCAGTGTTCAGATTCTTGGCAGTGTAAGATTTGTTAATGGGCTTGAGTACAGAGCTATACAGCTCACCGCTTTTCGGATCTGTGCGACGCGGGGATGCCAAGCTGTAAACCACGAGATCAACCTGACCTAGGTCTTCTTTGATCATCGCTACAGTCTGGGCTTTCACCTCATCTGAAAAGGCATCGCCATTGATACTCTTTGCGTAAAGCCCCGCTTTGTGGGCCTCCTGCTCAAAAGCTGCGGAATTGTAATAACCCGCAGAAGCCGTGCGCTTTTCAGTAGGCGGCTTCTCGAAGAACACACCAAGGGTGCTTGCGCCGCAACCAAAAGCAGCTGTAATTCGTGATGCCAGGCCGTAGCCTGTGGAGGCACCTATCACCAGCACCTTTTTGGGCCCATTTTCGACCGCTGGCTGGGACTGAATATACTCAATCTGCTCGCGTACGTTAGCAGCGCAGCCCTGCGGGTGGGCATTGGTACAAATAAAACCGCGTACTTTCGGCTGGATGATCATCCTTACAGTCTCTCCCTTCGTCTTTTGGGAATCGTTGTTACCTGATTACAGATACGCTGGTGGCGCTCCGGAGAACTATCAACCCAAGGTCGTGAGTGCGACGCCTGGGTCAGGTTCGTGGGCCATTCTAATCTCTGTCGCCGAGGAGTCCCATAGCGGTATTTCCCACAATCGATAGATGACGTCCAAAATATCTACTATCCCGGCCAAAGCGCCACATCCTGTTCAAAACCCAAACAGGAAATCGATATTTCCTGACTTTCCTGCACATAAAAGGGGCTACAGTGATTAATATCGCGCCAAGCCGGTGCCACAAAAGGGCTAATTGACATATTTCCACAGGAAAATTCATCAACTGCGCTTTTTCTGGCTTGGCACGCTGTATGCAGTCTCACCAGTGAAGGAAGCTTTTCGCTGTCATACAGCAAGCCAGGGATGGCTCGAGCGTTGTTCAACCTGTAGTAAGTTAGGAAGGTCAGAGTGAAATACTATTCGCGACACTGTGTGAAACCCGGAGACCTCAATCCCGCCCAGCGCCTGTTCGGCGGACAGCTACTGTCCTGGATTGATGAGGAAGCGGCAATCTTTGCCGGCTGCCAGATGGGTACTCCAATGCTGGTCACCAAACTGATGTCGGAAATTGACTTCGTCAGCTCCGCTTGCTGCGGTGATGTGGTGGAGTTTGGATTCGAGGTGGTTGGTATCGGCCAAACCTCACTCACAGTCCATTGCGAGGTTCGCAACAAACAGTCACAACAGCTGATTGTGCAAGTGGACCAAATTGTTTTTGTCGCGCTGGACGCAAATGGCAAGCCCACCCCTCACGCAAAGGCCGGCATGTCCCTGGAACAGGCCCGAATTGTTACTCAACAAGAGCGGGAGGTTCGCGAACGCAGAATTGCCAGCTGACTCTACCCCGGAGCAATAACGCTCTAGAGCAGTGAAACGGTGGCGGTATACTGACGCTTTGCACTAACCGCCATCGACTATGTTTGAACTGCGATTTCACACCCCCAAACCCTGGGCTCAAGTGGTGCTCGCCGACTTTGATCGATTCCTGCAGGACCATGCTGCCGCAGAGAAAAAGGCCTCCGGCATGGCGGTATCCATGTTCTCCCACTATCCCGACAAGCCCGTTTTAGTGGAAGCCATGATCAACCTGGCACTGGAAGAAATGAACCACTTCCGCCAGGTTATCAAGATTATGCATGATCGAGGGATCTACCAGGCACCGGATGCGAAAGATCCGTATATCAACGCCCTGCGCCAACTGATTCGCCAGGGGCCAGATGAATACTTGATGGACCGCCTGCTCACCGCAGCGATCATCGAAGCGCGGGGGTGCGAGCGCTTTGGACTGGTGGCTGATGCACTGCCAGCTGGCCCCCTGAAGACCTTCTACCAGGTCATCACCGATAGTGAAGCTCGCCACCACGAACTATTTGTCGAACTCGCCCTGGAGTACTTTCCCCGCGAAAAAGTGGAAGCGAGGCTATCTGAATTACTCGACGAGGAAGCCGCGATTACTGCCGCACCCCCACACCGCGCGGCATTGCATTAGCGGACCGTAATTCAACGCAATTCCTATTCCCCTCCAATGGTGTATCCTGGCGCCAATCTCTAGCCCGACGTAGAGGCGCCAAACATATGCAGACTTTCCTTCGCCAACACTGGTTCCACCTGTTCTTATTGACCACATTTGCCATTACCTGGGCCTGGTCAGCCTGGAACCCCCTGCACCCTGATGACTGGTTGCTTGAGAACTATCTGGTATTTGCCGCTCTACCGATCATTTTGATCAGTGCACGGAGTTTTCCCTTATCAAATATCTCCTATACATTGATCACCATCTTCATGTGCCTTCATGTGATCGGCTCTCACTACACCTATGCCGAAACGCCTTTTGGCTACACCTTGCAGGAATGGCTGGGCTCCGATCGCAATATGTACGACCGCCTGGTGCATTTCAGCTTTGGCCTTCTCCTGGCCTATCCGGTGCGAGAGATTCTTGTGCGCCTGGCTCAGCTGCGTGGATTCTGGGCCTATTTCTTCCCGGTAGACGTGACTTTTGCGCTCTCATCAATCTACGAAATCATTGAGTGGCAAGCGGCAAAAGCTGTCTCTCCAGAATTGGGCGCAGCCTTCCTCGGCTCCCAGGGAGATATCTGGGACGCGCAGAAAGACATGCTGCTGGCGGGGCTCGGCTCTATCACCACCATGCTGGTGGTACTCGCCCTGAACCTGTGGTTGAACTCCAACGCCTGGAGTGAGATTCGCAACAGCCTTAAGGCCCCCCCGGGTGACAGCGCCCTGGGAGAAACCCGATTGCGCCACTGGTGGAGTAATCGACGCGGCTAGAATCCACCCCTATTTCGACAATGCATGATTTAGCGGTAAACGGGTTGTCTGCTTCATCGTCTCCATCACAAAACTGGAGCTGACATCAAACAGGTCGGCCTTGATCAGTTCCTTGTAGAGACGATCGTAGCCAGGCATATCGGTGACTACCGCTTTGATCAGATAGTCCAAGTCTCCACTCATACGATGGACCTCAAGAATTTCAGCCACCCCCTGTATCAATTCGCTAAAACGGGCGGCCCACTGATCATTATGCTGGTTGGTACGAATTGAAATATAGACCGTCAGCGGCAAGTTCAGTTTTTGCTGATCGAGGAGGGTAACCCTGTCGCAAATCACCCCCTCATTCTCAAGACGGTGAATGCGGCGCCAACATGCCGACTTGGACATCCCAACCCGCTCGGCAATTTCCCCCACTGACAGGGTCGCATCAGCCTGCAACAGCTCGAGTATTGCCCTATCCAGTTTGCTTAATCCTTCAGTCATCACTCAGTCCCCGCCTCGCCCAATCACACAAAAATAACGCTTTATGGCACAGTTTTACGATTTAAATCTTATTATCGGCACAATCATTCATAAATCACACAATAAAGGATACAAGTAGAGACATTGTTTCAAGCATTCGGGACTAAAGTGAGCCCCACAAAACAGGGGAAAGGAAATCATGACAGACCTGATAAAGCACATCCGCGACTCAGTAATCGGCGATATGCAAGCAATCGTAACGCCGTTTGGAAAACGTCCTCTGGTGTACGCCGACTACACAGCTTCCGGTCGTGCGCTGACATTTATCGAAGAGACTATCCGCCAGCAGGTACTGCCCTTCTATGCCAATACCCACAGCGAGAGTTCCTATACCGGTGCCCATACCACCGCGCTACGGGAGCAGGCCCGTGAAGAAATTCGTCAGGCAGTCAACGCCAGCGATAACCATAAAGTAATTTTTTGTGGTTCTGGTGCAACAGCGGCGATCAACAAATTGATCGATATTCTCAACTTGCGCCTGCCCGCAGACCTGGATAGGCAACACCAGCTCTTAAGTAGAATTCCCGAACATGATCGCCCGGTTATTTTTATCGGCCCATACGAGCACCATTCCAATGAACTCCCCTGGCGAGAGAGCATTGCCGATTTAATCGCTATTCCACTGGATCAAAGTGGAAAACTTGACCTTGAAGTACTGGAATCAGAACTGCGTGCCCATGCCCATAGACCATTTAAAATCGGCAGTTTTTCTGCGGCCTCTAACGTAACCGGAATCAAAACAGATGTAGAGGCAGTGACTGCACTCCTTAAAAAACACGGAGCTTTATCATTTTGGGACTACGCCGCCGCAGCACCCTATGTGCAAATTAATATGCAAGGGCCAGCAACGCCGGATAGCCACTACCAAAAGGATGCCGTGTTTATCTCCCCGCACAAATTCATCGGAGGACCCGGCACTCCAGGTATTCTGGTTGTACACGAAGACCTGCTGAAAAATTCGGTACCTGCCACACCGGGAGGCGGTACCGTCCTTTATGTCACGCCGGAAGATCACCGCTATCTGGAAGACGCCGAGCGCAGTGAAGAGGGCGGCACTCCAGCCATTATCGAGTCGATCAGGGCCGGTATGGTTTTCAAACTTCAACAGACGGTGGGCGCAAAAGAGATTGGTCGACGCGAAACCCAATTTTTACAGCGGGCACTGCAACGCTGGTCGGAGGAAGAGGCCATTGAGATACTCGGCAATACTGACTCTGCGCGACTATCCATCATCTCCCTGCGAATTAAATGGAACCATAAGGACCTTCACTACGGTTTTGCGGTGGCATTGCTCAATGACCTATTTGGTATTCAGGTTCGCGGAGGCTGCTCCTGTGCCGGTCCCTATGGACACGCTTTATTGGGCATCGATATGGCCCACAGTAAATCCCTGGAAGAACAAATCCTGCAAGGTCAGAAGGTACTGAGACCCGGTTGGATAAGACTCAACTTTAACTATTTTATCAGCGAGGAGGTCTTCGAATACTTATTGGAGGCAGTGGCCCTGGTCGCCAACTACGGCTGGAGATTGTTGCCGTTTTACCGTTTTGACCCACTCACCGGCGTATGGAGATATCAGGATAAGAAAATGAGGACATCGCTTGATATTTCTCAGCTGACATTTACTGATAAAGACACGCAACAAGAGCAGGAAAACCGTTGCAACTTAGATCTTAAGAGCTATTTAATGATGGGAGAAAAAGAGCTTCGCAAAGTTGGTCGCGAAGCCCATTTCTACGATTTAAGACTACCCGATGAGGCAGAACCCCTACGCTGGTTTGCCAGCCCCCGGGAAGCGGCACTGGCACTTTAAGTGGGAAGCGAAGGGGCTTCTACCGCAACAGCAACAGAGGTTGGCGGGCTTTCAACAACATTTTTACAGTGATACTTCCCATCAGAAGGTCGTGCAGGCGGTTGTGACTGAAAGCTCCCATCACGGTTAGGTCAATCTGGTGCTCGGTTTGGTAAGCCACCAAAGCTTCAACGGTATTGCCGGTGAGATTACTGGCAGTACAAGTGAGTCCTGCAGAATCCAGTTTGGCCGAGGCTTCAGCCAACAAACTCTCCGCAGTTTCAGCGGGCCCTACATAGACAAGGTGACAGGAGAGTTCGCGAAATAATGGGCTCTCTGCAACCATCGCCAATGCCTTGCACGAGGCCTCACTGCCATCGTAGGCAAGCATCACCCTGCTGGGCTCTGTGAAGTCCCGATTGACCACCAGAATCGGCTTGTGCAGTGAGCGCACTACTGTCTCCAGGTGAGCGCCAAGTCCACGCTCAGAATCCCCGTGCTCTTCACCGCGAATTCCCAACACCAGCGCGCGAATGGAGTCTTCCATTTCCACCACTGATTCTGTCAGGCTGTCGTGACGCTGGCAGGCTTTGATATTTTGCACACCGGCGTCTTCGGCGCGGCTGCGGGCGGCCTGTAGCATCAGTTTGCCCTGCTGCACCATTAACTGCGCCCGCTGCTGCTCCAGCGCAGTTAACTCTTCCAGCAACTCCTCCTGACTTCCCAGGCCAATACTGCCGGTAAAATCGGTTACCGCAGGGACACTGCTTCTTTCGATGTTGTGCAACAGCTTCAGCGGTGCTTGCAGGCTCCTGGCCAGCCAGGCCGAGTAATCACACACCGCTCCAGTGTAATGAGAGCCATCGATACAAGAGAGTATCAATGGCGCCTTGCCGCCATTACCTGTGTTCTCATTGTTATTTTCGCTGTTGCTTACGGCCATCAATGTCCTCCAAGAACCCGCTCAATTTCCTCGGGCTTATCGTGTACGCCAAAACGGTCGACGATCGTTTCACTGGCCTCATTCAGTCCTACCAGCTCAACTTGTGCTCCCTCGCGGCGGAACTTAAGCACCACCTTATCCAGCGCATTAACCCCGGAAACATCCCAGAAATGCGCGCGGTTGAGGTCGATCACCACCGTATCCACCACCTCTTTGAAATCAAATGAAGCGGTAAACTTATCGGCTGAATTGAAAAATACCTGCCCAATGACCTTGTAAGTGCGGCGACTCTGCTTTTCATCCAGGGAGCTGCTCACATACATAAAGTGACTGACTTTGTTGGCAAAGAACAGCGATGCCAACAGCACACCGACAAATACACCATAGGCCAGGTTGTGAGTCCACACTACCACAACCACAGTGGCCAGCATGACCAAATTTGTAGAGAGTGGGTAGTGCTTCAGGTTGCGGATGGAGCCCCAGTCAAAGGTGCCGATAGAGACCATAATCATGACTGCCACCAGCGCCGCCATGGGGATCACAGCAACCCAGTCACTGATAAACACTACCAGTGTCAGCAGACCGATACCGGCCACCAGAGTGGAAAGACGGCCGCGGCCACCGGATTTCACATTAATAACAGACTGGCCGATCATCGCACAGCCAGCCATACCACCCAGGGTACCCGCAGCAATATTGGCAATACCCTGACCTTTACACTCGCGGTTCTTGTCACTGGTAGTATCCGTCAGGTCGTCGACAATCGTCGCGGTCATCAGGGATTCCAGCAAGCCCACGACGGCCAGACCTGCGGAGTAGGGAAAGATAATCTGTAAGGTTTCAAAGTTAAGCGGAACTTCTGGCCAGAGGAAAACAGGCAAAGTATCCGGCAGCTCACCCATATCGCCGACAGTGCGAATATCCAATCCCATCGTCACTGCCACTGCGGTGAGGAGCAGAATACACACCAGCGGTGATGGCACAGCCTTGCCAATCACGGGGATATAAGGGAACAGGTAAATAATCCCCAGACCCGCCGCAGTCATTGCATAGACTTCCCAGGTGCCGCCGATCAATTCCGGCATTTGCGCCAGGAATATCAATATTGCCAGGGCATTGACGAACCCTGTCACCACAGCCCGGGAGACAAAACTCATTAAGCTCCCCAGCTTCAGGTAACCCGCAATAATCTGCAGTACCCCAGTCAATAAGGTTGCCGCAAGCAGATACTGCAACCCGTGTTCTTTCACCAGAGTCACCATCAGCAGAGCCATGGCCCCGGTGGCAGCGGAGATCATTCCCGGGCGACCGCCGACAAATGCAATCACAACAGCGATACAGAAAGAGGCGTAGAGCCCGACCCTGGGGTCAACGCCCGCAATGATCGAGAAAGCGATGGCTTCGGGTATCAAAGCCAGGGCCACTACCAGGCCGGCGAGAACATCCCGACGTATGTTGCCGAACCAGTCGGCTTTGGTCGATGAGAGCAGCGAAGGAAACATAGGAGACAGCTAATTAAATTGAGATTGATCAAAAAAAGGCCGCGCACTCTAACATAAACGGCAGCAACCCCGCATGGCGCAGCCTCCCTCTCCCCACTTTTCCCCTGATAAATATCAGAACTGTCCACAGCTGTCCGACCGCGGACAAGGCGGACACCGGACACTTTTTGCGGACACCATTAAGAAAACAAAAAAACACAAAAACCTAAAAAAGTCTTTTTATATCAACAGGTTAAATAAAATTTAACTGTTGGCATGCTTATTGCGATACCCCTCCTAACAAGCAGATTCTTAGCTCTGAATCCAAATTTCCAAAAGCCTGCATCCAAATAGCAATGACAGGCAAAACAGCAAGAGAAACGGAAAGCCGCAATGATTAGAGATACTTCCGGACAAGATACCAAGATAGAAGCCGTGCCGGTTTGGAAGAACAAAAAGGTCGTCAAAGCCTCGGTATTTGCCGGTTTGACAGTGGCATTCCTGACCTGGGGTATTAGCTCCTGGCACAGCAATAGCTCTGTCGACAGCACCCTCTCCCTGTCTCAAGTCAATATCGCCCAGGTCCGGCGAGGAGACCTGGTGCGGGATCTGGTGGTTCAGGGCCAAGTGGTCGCCGCAAACAGCCCCACGCTTTTCAGCCCTGCCCAGGGCATTGTGAAGTTTGCAGTGAAAGCTGGGGATACCGTTGACGAAGGGCAGTTGTTGGCCACCGTCGACAGCCCGGAACTATCCAATCAGCTGGCCCAGGAAAACGCCCAACTCAACCAGTTGACGGTGAACCTGCAGCGCCAAAAAATCCAGGCCAAACGCCAGCATATGGAAAACCAGCAAAAGGCCGACCTGGCCAAAGTCAACCTCACCGCTGCCAAGCGAGAGTTAAGACGTGCAGAGCTGTCTATGGAAAAGCAAATTATCTCGCGGCTGGATTTTGAAAAAACCAAAGACGATATGGCCCGAGCCCAGCTGGAGTACGAACAAGCCGTACAAAATGCGGGACTGGAAAAAGAATCACTGACCTTTGAAACCCAGAACCTGGAACTCCAGGTCTCACAACAACGCCTTCAGGTAGAAGAAACTGAGCGCCGTGTACGCGAGCTGAACATTATCTCACCGGTCAACGGCACCGTCGGTAGCTTAGCTGTGGCGCAGCGCAGCGCCGTAGGCGCCAATGCGCCACTTATTACAGTTGTCGATCTCACCAGCTTTGAACTCGAGGCCAAGGTGCCGGAAAACTATGCCGACGACCTGGGCATCAGCATGGCCGTGGCAATCAATCTCGGTGGAAAAGAATTATCCGGGGAAATTACCGCAATCTCCCCCGAAGTCATCAACGGTCAGGTGGTTGCACGGGTTCGTTTCACTGAGGGCCAGCCGAAAAAGCTTCGACAAAATCTCCGCCTCACCGCCCGCATACTGCTGGAAAACCGCAATAACGTACTGTTGGTCAAACGCGGTGGCTTCCTCGATCAAAGCGGTGGCAACCATGCCTTTCGTTTGAACAGCGAACAACAGGCGGAGCGAGTTTCCATCCAGATAGGCGCCTTTGGCTTAAAACAGGTAGAGATTATCTCGGGCCTACAAGAGGGAGACAGAATCATTATCTCCTCTTCCGAGGAACTCGAAAATGCCCAGCTAATTGCGCTGACAGATTAACCCCGAATTCAAATTGGAGCTCGATATAGCTCCTTAGTAAATCAATCAATAATTTAAAGTTTAAGAAAAAGGGAATATCGCAATGTTGAAAATGAACAATATCCGTAAAAGTTTCCGTACCGATACTATCGAAACTCATGCGCTGCGCGATTTCAGTCTCGAGGTTAAAGAGGGTGAGTTTGTTTCTGTAACCGGCCCCAGTGGCTCCGGTAAAACCACCTTTCTTAATATTGCCGGCCTACTGGAAACGCCCACCAGTGGAGAGTACCTGCTCGACGGTGAGAATGTCAGTAATCTCAATGACCGCCAGCGCTCACATCTGCGCAACGAAAAAATAGGCTTTATTTTCCAGGGGTTTAACCTGATTCCCGACCTAACCTTATTCGACAATATCGACGTTCCCCTGCGCTATCGTGGTTTCAATGCAAAAGAACGTCGCAAGCGTATTGAAAAAGTGCTCGAGCAGGTAGGCCTTTCTGCACGCGCTAAACACCTGCCGGCACAGCTCTCCGGTGGACAGCAGCAACGTATCGCTATCGCCCGCGCTTTAGCTGGCGAACCCCGTTTTCTGCTTGCGGATGAGCCCACCGGTAACCTCGACTCCTTAATGGCCCGCCAGGTAATGGAGCTACTGGAGTTTATTAACGAGTGGGGAACCACCATCGTAATGGTTACCCACGATCCAGAACTTGCACGCCGTGCCCACCGCAACATCCAGATCGTAGATGGACAGGTTTGCGATTTACGTGCGGTCCCCGAGCATCCTGCTGCCGTTACTGCTTAAGGAGACTGCACCATGTTTGGATATTATATTTCCCTGGCCCTACGAAGTTTGCGCGGAACCCCGATTTTAAGCAGCTTAATGGTTGCCGCTATTGCAGTCGGTGTCGGCGCCTCTATGACGGTGCTGACCCTGAACTACACCATGTCCCAGAATGCTTTAAAGCACAAAGACGACGTTCTCTTTGCTGTACAGCTAGACAGTTGGGATGTTAATAAAGCTTACAAAAGTAAGAATGAAATACCCTGGCAGCTGACCTATCGGGACGCCGAAGCGTTATTGCGCTCAGATATTCCCACCCGCCAAGTTGCCATGCATCGCTACGGTTTTACCGTTGAGATTGAAAACTCTGCTATTAGACCTTTTGAATCACATACCCGGGTAACTACCCGGGACTTTTTCGCTTTGTTCGATGTGCCCTTTATTTATGGCGGCACCTGGGAGGAGTCTGCTGATAGCTCTCCTACTCAAGTAGTTGTGCTTTCCAAGCCGACAAATGACAAGCTTTTCTCTGGTCAAAATAGCGTTGGAAAGACAATAAAACTCAACGACGAACCCTATACGGTAGTGGGTGTTATCGACACTTGGGAGCCCTCACCAAAGGTATATGATGTCAACAACAGCCCGTTTGATACAGTAGAAGAGTTATTCATACCCTTTGGCTTACACCGCAAGTTGGAAATTCACAGCTGGGGCAACACCAATGGCTGGGACAATGCCGATCCGCAGGGATATGAAGAGTTTCTACAGAGTGAATATCTCTGGGTTCAATACTGGGTTGAACTTACAACTAGCGAGCAAAAAGCGCAGTACGAAAATTTTCTTCGCGCTTATATACAGCAAGAGAAAGCTCAAGGGCGTTTCGAGCGACCACTAAAATTTGCCTTGAGTAAACCATCTGAATGGTTGGTTCTCAATGAGGTACTCAGTGATGACAACCGTATTCTTGGGTGGGTTTCTCTGGCGTTTCTCCTGGTATGTATTATCAATGCCGTCGCATTGTTGTTGGCAAAATTTCTACGCAAAGCACCAGAAGCTGGTGTACGTCGCGCCTTGGGAGCAAGTAGAAGTGCGATTTTCACCCAGCACTTGATTGAAAGCGCAACCATAGGAATCATCGGCGGAGTAGCAGGTATTTTTCTCGCCATACTCGGCCTTAGCGGCATTCGCTACCTGGCCATGGGCCAAATCGACACACTTCCAACTATGGATTGGGTCATGATGGTTGCGGCTATTGGCCTGGCTATTGTCGCAAGCCTATTGGCAGGCTTTTACCCAGCATTGAAGATCAGTCAAACCAACCCTTCTATCTACCTGAAAACCCAGTAAGGCCTGACCATGCTTGAATTAAAACCGATGCTGTCCGCCCTCTGGCGCAACAAAGTTTCTGCACTGCTGATTGCCCTTCAGCTTGGCTTAACCCTGGCAATTATCAGCAACACAGCAATAATAATCCAAGATAGAGTAGAAAAGATAAACCGGCCCACAGGAATCGATGTCGACAACATTATTACTATTGGGTTCATGGCAATACCAAAAGACTACGACACAATTGGGGCGGTACGAGCCGATTTAGGGATTCTCCGTCAACTTCCAAATGTTGTCGATGCCTCGATCACTCAACAAATCCCTCTATCGCAATCAGGATCGTCTTCGGTATATCACAATAAAGCCAATCAGGAAATCGGCGGAGAAGGAGCCAACTACTATCAAGTTGATCCACACTTTATTAACACCCTCAATTTAAAGTTAGTCGCAGGTCGTAACTTTACCGAGGCCGATATGCAGGCCAGCAACTCTCACGAGGCTACAAAAAAACCTGTTGTCATTATCACCCAGCAACTTGCCGATAAATTCTACCCCAATCAGGATCCTATAGGACGGCCAATTTTCTCCGGTGGTAGCTCTGAACCGATGGAAATAGTCGGAGTTGTAGAACGGCATCTGGGAGCATGGGTTGGATGGTCCAAAGCTGGTAATGTGATGTTTTACCCAGAAATAAAAAATAGGCGTTATGCAAAATATATAGTACGTACAGAGCCGGGTAAACGCGATGAGGTAATGAAGGTGTTAGCTGACAAGCTTTCCGAGCGAGACCCTCAGCGAGTAATCTCTGTTGAGCCACTCTCTAAGTATGTCAAACGCAGCTATGCTATCGACAATATGATGGTTAAAGTACTCTCTATCGTTGCAGCTATGCTGAGCTTTATTGTAGCCCTTGGCATTGTAGGTCTAACCATTTTTTGGATTAACCAAAGGGCCAAGCAAATTGGTGTTAGACGTGCATTAGGGGCCACCCGTACTAATATCAGCCGATATTTCCTTATTGAAAACGGAATGATAGCGAGTCTGGGTATCGCAGTTGGCAGTGCAGCGGCACTGATTGCCAATCAATATATGGTTCGCGATTACTCACAGCCTGCTTTAACGATTGTTCCCCTAGTTGTTTGTGCACTACTTGTCCTTTTGGTCAGCCTTGCTGCTGCACTTGCCCCAGCTTTGCGAGCAGCGAATATATCACCGGCAACAGCCACTCGAAGTATTTAAACAACAACCTTGAGGGGGTGAACTACATACTCACCCCCAAATAAAGGTCAAAATTTTTTATTCACTTCGCATGATTTATTTGTCACATCCGGCGGACATGCCCAGACTACAGAAAATAAACAATAAGGACATTGATCTTGTTAAAAAAAATATCTTCTTTATTTTTTGTGGGGCTAACCTTCATTAGCCCAAACTCACAAGCTGAAAAACATCCGGTTATTGCTGGCCCACTAGTAACTGAAGAACTAGTACAACAAATTACTAGAGCCGACCAACGTTTATTTGATGCATTATTCAATAATTGTGATCTAAGAGAAGCACAAAACTTGGTTACCGATGACTTTGAAATGTACCATGACAAGTGGGGTCAAACAGCAAAGTCTGGAGAGGAGTTTGTCAATGCCATTACCAATATGTGTAAACAGCGTGAGAATGGAAATGGTATTCGTGCACGTCGTGAACTGGTAATCGAGAGTACTAAAATCTACCCTGTTAACCATTACGGTGCTATTCAGTCAGGCACCCATCGATTTTATGGCATCAATGACGACAAATCTGAGATCTTACGGGAAAGTTCACAGTTTACTCATCTCTGGAAACAGGTAGACGGAAAGTGGCAGCTCGCGAGGGTACTCAGCTTCGACCATAAACCTGCTGAGCAACACATCGTCCACTAACTCTCCCTAATCTATTTGTGGCAGGGAAAACCTGCCACAAGCATTCCCCCTCGCCATCAACACATTGCATAATAGGCGCCTTAATAGCGTGTCTTAGAAACTATGGACAAAGTACTTATTATTGACGACAACAGCAGTATCGTTTCCGCCCTGGAGATCCTGTTGTCTCTGCATGACTTGCAGCCACTTTGTGCGATTACTCCTCAAGCCGGCTTACAGCTACTACGAGAGAACAGCGATGTCAGCCTGGTTATCCAGGATATGAATTTCACCGCTGACACAACTTCTGGAGAAGAAGGCAAAGAACTGTTCTTCGCGATTCGGGAAATAAATCCGGACCTTCCGATTATCCTGCTGACAGCTTGGACTCAACTGGAAATGGCCGTCGAGTTAGTCAGAGCTGGTGCTGCTGATTACCTGGGTAAGCCCTGGGATGACAATAAACTAATATCCACAATTAACAATTTATTGGAACTGGGAGAACTACAAAAGCGCCAGCAGGCATCCCAGCAACAAGCTTTGAATGCTCGCAGCCAATTACGGGAGGACTTTTTACTACAAGACATAATTTACCGCAGCGATAAAATGCAAAAGCTGTTGGAGATGGCCACTCAAGTAGCGAAATCTGAAGTTCCCATCCTGATCACAGGGCCAAATGGGGCAGGCAAAGAAAAGATTGCTGAGATTGTCCAGGCGAACTCTTCATCTAGAGAAGGGCCTTTTATTAAAGTTAACGTAGGTGCACTGCCAGAAGATCTGATGGAAGCAGAGCTGTTCGGAGCCGAACCTGGAGCCTACACCGGCGCCGGCAATCGGGCACGGGAAGGCAGGTTTGAAGCTGCCAATGGCGGCACCCTATTTCTCGATGAGATTGGCGAGCTGTCACCCAGTGGCCAGGTGAAACTACTGCGCGTACTACAAACCGGGGAATTCCAGCGTTTAGGCAGCAGCCAAACCCGCAAAACCAAAGTTCGGGTAATCAGTGCTACCAATAGGGATCTCCACAAGGCTATCGAGGAAGGCAAGTTTCGCCAGGATTTATTTTATCGACTCAATGTTATAGAGCTGCGCCTTCCTCCACTGCATGAGCGCCCTGAGGACATCGCCCCCCTTGCAATAAGCTTCCTCGCAGAAAGTGGTAACTCCAAAAAACTATCTCCTCAAGCATTAAATGCCCTTACTCGCTATCATTGGCCCGGCAATGTACGGGAGCTGCAAAATGTTATGCAGCGAGCGGCCGTCCTAAGTCAGGAGGATACTATCGATGAAGCCGTCCTGGCACTTCCTGAGCAAATGACAACCGATAAAGTGGAAGTGAGTTTTGAGCCCAGCCGCGAGTTGCTACAAGAGACACTATCCAACTGCAATGGCATTATTGCCCAGGCTGCGCGAGAACTCGGCATGAGCCGCCAAGCACTATACCGCCGCCTGGAAAAACACGGTATACCCTATTGATGTCGAAATATTTTTCACTTGAAGGCCGCCTTATTGCAACAGCGGCCATTCCCTTAGTCGCCGGTATTACCATATCCTGGCTCGGTACTCGGGCTGGTTTTAGCCCATCACTCGCCTGGTCAGCGGGACTTATCATTTCATTGCCGTTATTAATTGTACTGGTTCGCCTTATAATTGCCCCCCTAACTAGCACCCTGAAATCATTACAAAACGGCCTGCTAAATTTCCGTGACGGCGATTTCTCAATCTCCCTAGTACATCCCAAGGATAGTGAACTCCGACAAATAACAATTCTCTATAACGAGATAGGGGAACACTTACGCAAGGAACGTGCCCATATTTATCAACGGGAACTCCTTTTGGATACGGTTATCCAAACATCACCCCAAGCTCTTCTACTGGTGAATCAAAACGATCGTATTATTTATTCAAACAGTAGTGCCAAGCAACTTCTTAACAATGGAAGGCCAATACAAGGACTACTATTACAGAAGCTTTTATCCCAGAGTCCCAAAGAAATTGCCAGCGCCATTAACAGTTGGAAGAATGGACTGTTTAATTATGCCGACATCAATGGTCCCCACTCCATGCATATCGGAAACAGTACTTTTGTTTTAAACACACAAAAACACCGACTAATCGTTTTACGCGAAATGACCCGTGAGCTAACTCGTGCAGAAGTAGAAGTTTGGAAAAAAGTTATCCGTTTGATCAGCCATGAGCTGAATAACTCTCTAGCCCCAATTTCATCACTCGCGCATTCTGGAAAAATGCTGGTAACAAAACCTGGAAAAGAACAGGCTTTGGAGAAGGTTTTCGATATTATTGCAGACCGCTGTAAACACCTGACAGAGTTCACTCAGGGATACGCCTCTTTTGCCAAACTACCAGCTCCAAGCTGTGAGACTATTAGCTGGCAGGAGCTAGTCAATCGCATAATGCCAATTCAAGCTTTTTCCCTTAAGGGAAGCCTGCCAGATGAACCCGGCTACTTTGACCCCATCCAAATAGAGCAAGCTCTACTAAATCTAATTAAGAATTCACGAGAAGCTGGTAGCGATAGCAAAGATATTGAACTTGAAGTTAGCACCGACAATTTTGGACAGAAGCTAGTACTTTCCGACCGAGGCTGCGGGATGAGTGAGAAAGTACTTGAGCAGGCACTACTCCCCTTCTTCTCAACAAAAGAGCAAGGCGTGGGCTTGGGATTAGCTCTATGTAGAGAAATCATTGATGCTCATGATGGACATATTCAGCTTTTAAACCGCCCTAATGGAGGCTTACAGATTTGCCTTTGGATGCCCTGGAAAACCAAAACACATAAGTGAGCAACACCTTACATTATCAACCCCCTGTTATTGATAAGCTAATGAGTTTTTACTTTTAAAAAACACTATAAAATCACGTAAAAGTAATACTAAGGTGTAAAATTACTCCGCCCCCCACAAAAATATTGCGGCCAACTCCTACAAAAACGTCATTCCTTTGTAGCTGACAATAAAAAAACCAAGCTACCAAAGTTCGAAATCTGGCTACTATAAAAAATTCTATTTGGGTCAGGTTTCGATACTAGTTTTAATTTATCTCGAAACGCACAAGAAGGGACTATGTTAAAAATAAATAGTTTGCTCTCCGCCAGCACACTTGCACTGAGCCTGATGGCAGCCAATGCCCAGGCGATTAATTCACATCAAAAAGGTGGTGATCAAGTTGACTTGGTCATTGCCAATGAAGCCAAATTAATTGATATGCTCAAGCGCTCTGGGCGCATCAGCCAAGATGCCTCTATTGCAGAAGCTGAACGTACTTTAAGAACTTACTTAAAAGAGCGGGCCACCCATAGCATTAATGGGGCTCAAGATCTTTCCAGCGATACCGTAACAATGATGCGCGATGCCCGAGGAGGACATCACCCTCGGCTTAAAAGGGGCAAAGGCTCTCTTCACCACAACCATGGCAGCCGCCACCCTAGAAACATTCAACTAGAGAGCTTCGACGGTGAAGCCCAAACTGCACGGGTTCTCGCTATTTTGATGGAGTTCCCCGATTTTCCCCATAACAGCATCGAGCCTGGGGAAAGCGATATGTACTACGCAGATTACGCCGCTGAACATTACGCTGACTTACTTTTCTCCCAAAACGGCTTTGAAGGCCCCAATGGAGAAAACATGCTATCTATGCAGCAGTTTTACTGGCAGCAATCCGGTAACAGCTACTCAGTTGAGGGCTCTGTAGCAGGTTGGTATATGGCCAGCCAACCAGCCGCTTATTACGGCAATAACACCGATGGTGATGCCCGCTCCCTGATTCGTGAAGCCCTGGAAGCTGCAGCTGCCGACCCCACAGTAAACCTGTCAGATTTTGATATTGAAGACCGTTACGACTTGGATGGTGATGGCGATTTTTGGGAAGCAGATGGTTTAGTAGACCACATCATGATCTTCCACTCCTCGGTTGGTGAAGAAGCTGGTGGCGGGCAACTGGGTGAAGACGCCATTTGGTCTCACCGTTGGAATCTTGGCGGAGTCTATCCACTTGAAGGGACCACTGCGGAGGTAGATTACTGGGGCGGCACCATGGCTGCTTATGATTACACCATTCAGCCGGCGGACGCCGCTGCAGGCGTTGTCAGCCATGAATATGGCCATGATCTAGGCCTGCCCGATGAATACGATACCGATGGTAGCGGTCGCGGTGAACCCGTCTCCTCCTGGTCCATCATGTCCAGTGGTAGCTGGGCTGGTATTATTCCTGGCTCAGAGCCCACCGGCTTCTCTGCCTATGCCAAGGAATACCTGCAACACAACCATGGTGGGAACTGGCTTCATGGTGAAACTATTGCACTAGATGAAATTCCTCGCCGCGGTATCGAGTTGCTACTCGATGAAGCGGTTAATAAGGGGACCAATAACGATGCAGTCCGAATTGACCTACCAGCAAAACAAGAAATAGTTACCGAACCCAGCAGTGGAGAATACGCCTACTTCAGCGGTAGCGGCAACAACCTGCAAAACTCTATGACAATATCTGTTGATCTGAGCAATGCAGAAACAGCAAGCCTCTCTTTCAAAGCTTGGTACGACATTGAGCTGGATTGGGATTACGCCGCGATCATGGTAGATTCCGGTGATGGCTTTGTCTCCATTCCTGGTTCAGTAACTACAGATACCAACCCCAACGGCACCAACCCAGGTAATGGTATTACTGGTAGCTCCGAGGGCTGGATTGACGTTGCATTCGATCTAAGCGCTTACGCCGGGCAAGAAATTAGCCTTTCACTTACCTATATTACTGATGGCGCCGTAGCGAATTCAGGTCTTTTTGCCGATGACATCAGCATCGAAATTGATGACACAACATTCCTTTTCGATGATGCTGAAACTGATGGCAACTTTAGCCTTGCAGGCTTTAGCCGAAACCCAGGCTATCTTGAGCACGATCACTACTACTTACTCGAATGGCGTACTCATCGCGGCGTTGATGCCGGATTGGCACATGTGAATGTAGCCGGCGAGATGCTCACTTTCACAGAAGGACTCTTGGTTTGGTACGTAGATTCCAGCTACGATAATAACTGGGTTGGCGTACACCCAGGAAATGGCTTCCTCGGAGTTGTTGATGCCGACCAAAATGTATTGAGATGGAGTGATGATTCCGTTGCCAGTACCCGCTATCAGGTTCACGATGCCACATTTAACATCGAAAGAGCCGACGACATGGTTCTGGATTTACTCGAGGACTACGGCATACTCTTAAGTGACACTCACAACCGCCGCTACCCATTGTTTAATGACACCCGGAGCTATAGCAGCGAAGAAATACCAGATGCCGGCCGCGCTATCACACCTTACGGCTTAAAGGTTCGGGTCGTATCTCGCAGCGGAGATAAATCTGTAGCTAAAATACGCGTAACCAAGTAAAGAAGTAAAAACAGACGGCGCCTACATGGCGCCGTCTCCAATTTAACAAATAGAATAAGATTACCGCTTAAAACAAAGCCTTTAATTTGAGCAAAACTCCCTTCTCCAGCTAACCTGAATGCCAGAAACTTATTTTCATCATTCAGGCGTTCATTTATGGAAAAGCCTCTAGACAACTCCCGTCGCCACTTTCTTAAGCTTTCAGGAACATCGCTACTTTTAATTCCTGCCACATTTATTTCAACACCCTCAGCTCAGGCCCAAATCAAAGCGCAAAAAGACAAGGTAAATTACCAGGATACTCCCAAGGATGGGAAAAAGTGCGTGGACTGTCAGCTGTTTGAGCCCCCCAATGCCTGCCTGGTTGTGGAGGGCGATATCAGTCCCGAAGGGTGGTGTAGCTTATTTGTTTTGAAGCAGGGCAACCCAGTTTCAAATTAAGCTGGGACCCGCTGTTCACCGCGCAATTTAATCACGTCCGCGCGGGGCGGAAGACCAAACATACGGCTGTATTCACGACTGAAATGAGAGGGGCTCTCATAGCCAACCCGATAGCTGGCGGAAGCCGCTTCCAGTCCCTCAGTCAACATTAGGCGTCGCGCCTCATGTAAACGCAGCTTTTTCTGGAACTGCAACGGGGACATGCGCGTGATCTGCTTAAAGCTGTGATACAGGGATGACTCACTCATATTGGCCTGGTCGGCCAAGTCACTGATACGCAGCGGTTCTGAGAAACGGTCTTTTAGCACCTCAATCACGCGGGATACCCGGTTCGCCTGGCTATCTACCATGGCAAACTTGCGCATCCGCGCGCCAATCTCCCCCATCAGGGCGCGATAGATAATCTCACGCCGGGCTAATGGCGCCAGTATCGGGACATCTTTAGGGCTATCCAGCAAGGAGACCAGCCTGTTTAGCGCATCAAGCATACCGTAATCCATTTTGGTCAGGCACAGGCCGCAGCTGACTTCGGGGCAGTCGTAGCCAGCCTCCACACCCGGCGCCTTATCACCCAGCTCCATAACCAGGTCTGCCACCTCTTGCGGATCGATCGTTATCTTTACGCCGAGAAACGGAGTATCCAGGGAAGCGTCTTCAACACGCCCCAGGATCGGCAAGTGCACTGAGGTTGCCACATAGCTCAGCGGCATATAGGAGATTTCCCGGTCTCCCAGCTCCAAGGTCTTGCGGCCTTGAATAATAAAATTCAGGGACGGTGTATACACCGATGCCGCACAGGCTCCCGGCTCATTGCAGCGAATCAGGGAGAGACCACCCAGTACCGTTTCATTTAATCCCTGTTCCGGTGCCTGACGCATCAGGGAGGCAATCAGCTTCTGCCGTATCGACTCCATATCCATGGCGACAGAGTTAAATTCCGCTCTTTTTTCAATGCTCATATGCTCCCCTTGTGCCCGCTAACAATTCCACGACTCAACACGAAGTGGCACAGAGTATACGGAGTTTTAGGCAATTTCCGTGTAGTTTTGCAGGATTGGGCAATCACTGTGCAGTAATAGGTAACTATAACCGATTAATAGCCCTACAGTCGCTGTAATATCTTAATCACTTTTTGCGATAACTAGTTATATATCCAGTTCTTTACACATCCAATAGAATGTGATCCTTCCAACCCAAAAGCACGTCTTAAGTAGAAATAGGCAATCAATTAACAGTTCCCGGATACCGCAACCAACTTGGCCAGCGCTAGAGTTACGCCCTTACTGGGAGAAGCACCCAATAGCCCTTCCCCCTCCGTAGCAAAGGGAGTACACGCGTAATGGTAAGAAAATTAACGACGGTTTTATTCGGCGTATCTGCACTGGTACTCGCCGGCTGCAACAGTGACGCACCCAGCGGTCAACAACCGCCTCCCCCAGCTGTGGAGGTCGCCCAGGTATCTGCAGGAAATACGACATTGTGGCGCAGCTTTACCGGCCGTGTGGCAGCCCCAGAAACCGTTGAACTGCGCCCGCGGGTTAGCGGTTATATCGACAAGGTTTCATTTGCCGAGGGAACTCTGGTCAAACAGGGCGATGTCCTGTTCACCATTGACCCCCGCCCTTATCAGGCCCGCGAACGCGCCGCCCGCGCAGACCTGGCTCGGGTTCGCAGCGACCTCTCCTATAGCGAGAAGCAAGCCGGCCGGGCAAAACAGCTACTCAACAGCAAAGCCATCTCCCGCGAGGAATACGACCGGCGTATCGCTTCGCGAGATTCGGCCCGAGCGGCTCTCAGCGCCGCCGAAGCAGCACTGGAAAATGCCCAGTTGGACCTTCAATACACTGAAGTTAAAGCACCAATAAGTGGCCGAGTAAGCCGCGCCCTGGTTACTCAAGGCAATCTCGCCAATGCCGACAGCACCCTGCTGACAACGCTGGTCTCTGTCGACCCAATGTACGTGTATTTCGAAAGTGACGAACAGACTTTTGCTAAGGGCCGCGACTTACTTAATAGCGGGCAAAAACCTGCTGTGCGCGTAGGTCTCGCCGGTGAGCAGGGCTATCCACACAGTGGAGAGTTGGACTTTATTGATAACCGCTTGAACAGCCATACCGGCACTATTCAGTTCCGCGCTGTGGTTAACAACAGGGACGGCTTTTTCAGACCGGGGCAATTTGCCCGGGTGGAAATGCCAATTGAAGAGGTTTCACAGGCAGTTTTAATCAATAGCAAAGCGGTTCTTACCGATCAGGACCGCCGCTATGTCTACATCGTCAACGACAGTAATGTCACCGAAAAGCGCCCCGTGGTCGCTGGCCAACGCCAAGGTGACCTTGTGGTTATCCGCAGCGGCCTGGAGCCCGGCGAGAAAATTGTGGTGAATGGCCTGCAAAAGATTTTCTTCCCGGGCATGCCCGTCGCACCGGAAATGGTGGCCATGCAGGAGCAGGTAAAGGCGACCCAAGTCGCTGGCCACTAAACAAAGAGCAAGGGGCTTGCCGAAGTGAGCCCATACATTCAGCTAATCCTATCAATGGAATCCGAGCGGCTGACTGAGTCGCTCTCGGAGTAGCAGTATATGAATTTTTCCCGTTTCTTTGTCGACAGACCGATATTTGCATCCGTGTTGTCGATCATTATTTTCGTCGTCGGCCTGATCAGTATTCCCTCACTGCCGGTCAGCGAATATCCCGAAGTTGTACCCCCCAGCGTGCAAGTGAGTGCTCGCTATCCTGGCGCTAACCCTAAGACGATCTCAGAAACTGTAGCCACGCCGCTGGAAGAAGCGATTAACGGCGTGGAAAATATGATCTACATGAAGTCAGTGGCTGGCAGTGATGGCACCCTGACTTTGAACGTGACCTTTGAGTTGGGCACCGACCCGGACCAAGCCCAGGTACAGGTGCAAAACCGGGTGTCCCAGGCCCTGCCGCGCCTGCCTGAAGATGTCCGCCTGCAAGGTGTTACTACCCAGAAGCAGTCGCCAAACCTGATGATGGCGGTGCACCTGATTTCACCGGACGATAGCCTCGACGCTACCTATATTCGCAACTACGCCGTACTGCATATTCGCGATGAGCTATCGCGCATTCCCGGCGTGGGTCTTGCCGCCGTATTCGGTTCCGGTGACTACGCCATGCGCTTGTGGGTGGACCCGCAGAAAGCCGCCGCCGTAGGCATTACTGCTGCCGATATTGTCAGTGCCGTGCGTGAGCAGAACGTACAGGTTTCCGCCGGCCAGATCGGCGCCTCCCCCATGCCGAACGGCTCCGACTTCCTGATTTCCATTAACGCCAAAGGCCGCCTGGAAAGTGAAGAGGAGTTTGGCGATGTTGTACTCAAGACCGGCAATAATGGTGAGATCACCCGCCTGAGAGATGTGGCCCGTGTAGAGCTGGCCTCTTCCCAGGACTCCCTGCGCGCCCTGCTCAACGGCCGCCAGGCTGTCGCCATCCCTATTTTCCAATCCCCCGGCTCCAACTCACTGGAGGTTTCTGCGGCGGTACGGGAGAAAATGGCTGAACTGGATGATCAGTTCCCGGAAGGCCTCAAGTGGGAAGTCGCTTACGACCCCACGGTTTTTGTTAGCACCTCCATCAGCTCAGTGATCAAGACCCTACTGGAAGCCGTGCTGCTCGTGGTTCTGGTAGTTATCCTGTTCCTGCAAACCTGGCGCGCTTCATTGATCCCACTGTTGGCCGTGCCGGTATCTATTGTCGGCACCTTTGCGGTGCTGTTGATGTTGGGCTTCTCAATCAACACCCTGACCTTGTTCGCTATGGTGCTGGCCATCGGTATTGTGGTGGATGACGCCATTGTGGTGGTGGAAAACGTCGAGCGGAATATCGAGGAGGGACTGACACCTTTAGCCGCTGCCCACCAGGCCATGCGAGAGGTGAGCGGTCCAATTGTCGCGATCAGCCTGGTGCTCTGCGCGGTGTTTGTGCCCATGGCATTCCTGGACGGCATCACCGGCCAGTTCTACCGCCAGTTTGCCACCACTATTGCCATCGCCACCATTATCTCCGCGATCAACTCTCTGACTCTATCTCCGGCTCTGGCGGCAACTCTGTTGAAGCCTCACGGCGCCAAACCGGATATGCCCGCGCGGATTATTGAGCGTTTGTTCGGCTGGATATTCCGCCCGTTCAACCGCTTCTTCCAGCGCAATTCCGAGCGTTACCAGCGGATCGTTGGTGGTAGCCTCAAGCGTCGCGGTATCGTATTTGGTGTTTACCTGATATTGCTCGGCGGTACTTTCGCCCTGTTCCAACAGGTCCCCGGCGGCTTTATTCCGGTTCAGGATAAGACTTACCTGGTGGGTAGTATCCGCCTGCCGGAAGGTGCCTCCCTGGATCGCACCGAGGAAGTTGCTCGCCGCGTGAGTGAATTGGCCCTGGAAACAGAAGGTGTTGCCAACGCCGCGGCCTTTGTCGGCTTCAATGCCCTGCAAGGTACCAACACTCCCAACGTGGGCACGGTATTTATCCTGTTCGACGATTTCGATGAACGTGAGCGCAGTGCCCAGGAAATCGCTGCGGAGCTAAATGGCAAGATCTCACAGATCAAGGAAGGCTTTGCCATGACCTTTATGCCGCCGCCCATCTTCGGTCTGGGTGCCGGCTCCGGCTACTCGCTCTATGTTCAGGACCGTCGCGGTGCCGGCTACGGTGAGCTGCAAAACGCCACCAATATGTTGGCTGGTGCCCTGAGCCAAGCCAGCGGCCTCAGCTACCCCTTCAGCTCCTACCAGGCCAATGTGCCGCAGATGGACGCGGAAGTGGATCGACTACAGGCCAAGGCTCAAGGTGTGCGCATGGACGACTTGTTCGGCACCCTGCAGCTCTACTTCGGCTCTATGTATATCAACGACTTCAACCTTTTCGGCCGCACCTACCAGGTCGTTGCCCAGGCTGATGCACCCTTCCGCGATGAAGTGCAGGATCTCGATAATCTCTACACTCGCAATATGAATGGGGAGATGGTGCCCATCAGCACCATGGTGACCCTGCGCCAGAGTTACGGACCCGATCCGGTGATCCGCTACAACGGCTATCCCGCAGCCGACCTGATGGGGCAGTCCGATCCCAGCATTTTGTCCTCTTCCGAGGCACTGGCAGCGGTTGAGCAGGTTGCCAGCCAAGCCCTGCCACCGGGCATGCAAATCCAGTGGACCGACCTCAGCTTCCAGCAGGTCAACCAGGGCAATGCCGCTATGGTGGTTTTCCCTCTCGCAGTACTACTGGTATTCCTGGTGCTGGCCGCCCTCTATGAAAGCTGGGTAATGCCACTGGCGGTGATCCTGATCGTGCCCATGTGTCTGCTGGCTGCACTATTTGGTGTCTGGGCTACTGGCGGCGACAACAATGTATTTGTTCAAGTCGGGCTGGTTGTACTGATGGGGCTCGCTTGTAAGAACGCTATTTTAATCGTGGAATTTGCTCGCGAACTGGAAATGGAAGGCAAAGGCACTGTCGAGGCTGCACTGGAAGCCTGCCGCCTGCGTCTGCGCCCGATCATTATGACTTCAGTCGCCTTTATTGCCGGTGTTGTTCCACTGGTATTGGCCGGCGGCGCTGGCGCTGAGGTGCGCAATGCCATGGGAATTACCGTATTTACCGGCATGATCGGTGTAACCCTGTTTGGCCTGTTCCTCACTCCGGTATTTTATGTTGCCCTGCGCAAGATTGCCGGCGGCAAACTATCAGCTGCCCGTCACGCAGATAGTCAAGAAAGCAATTTACCCTTAGAGCACGCGACTAATACTTAACCCCGCTTATCCCGGGCGCACCAACACTATGCGCCCGGGCTTTTTCTACTTGCGCTCCTCCTTTTTCCAGCGGGCTCCAGGAAAAACAATCACATACAAGCGGATCAACAAGCCCATTGGCACACAAATCAAAATCACAATAACTCCTAAAACAGCACGCATATAATCACTGCCTTCTTCGTGTTTCTCAGCGTGATCCCACAGGTAGGATTGGTAACAGTGATCGGGCCCATCAATCGGCTTCAGGGTATAGTTAATTACCCGCTCCAGAAACCTCCAGTAACGCCGAAAACGTGTTTCTGTCACCCTTGAGAAATAACCACAGCGCGCAGATATAGTTGCATCAGGATTGCCGCCAGCAATGGCATTGCCCAATTGATCCACGGCAACAATAACATTCCAAAGCCAGCTTTTATTAGCACCTTTCATTACCAGCCTATTTATTGACGGATAACCCTCCTCCCTAATACCCCAGACCTAGGGTTTGGCATCCACAGTAAAACAATCACCAATGAAAGAATAATCCATAAAAACACGAGCGTGCACACAAACGCTTTTTCGTAAGAAAATCAAGTTCCGCCGAACTTCAGTGGCAAAAGCCGCGTTCGGCTAGACTTTTTCCGAGCGGCAATAAATCCATGCCGTTAAAAAATACTTCAGATTATCGAGATCTCTTCCTAAAAGATGTTGCATGTCGCCACGATTGCCACCCACTCGGAAAGGATGCTTCCCGTCCTACTGGAATCCGCCAACCGCAACGGCGTGTCATTATCTATCCTTGGGCACAATTACCCTTGGAAAGATTTCTCGTCCAAAATAGACATCTTAATGCCTTTCTTTAGATCCCTACCGGAAGAGGATATCGTCTGCTACCTGGATGGTTTCGATTCACTAATACTGCCATCAATCAAACACTTAGAAAAAAAATTTCTCACCTTTGGCAAGGAAATTATTTTTTCCAATGATTACGAACATAGCGGTATACAAGGATTTTTTGAAAGAAAATTTTTTCCCAGCGAGTGTGTTTTTTCTACAGGAGTCTTTATAGGCAGAAATATAGCGCTACAAAACCTTTTCCAGGCCGCTCGTAACATGTACCCCAATTACTCTGATGACCAAAAAATTCTTAGGCACTATTATGCACACCAAAACTGCACACAAATAGGTATCGACGGTGAAAGCCAACTTTTTTTTAACTTTGATGCCGCCAATCCAAGTTTCAATCTACTAAGCCAAGTAAGCAAAATTCACAACGAAGAAATATACCTACACAATGGAGAAACTCCGAGTATTATTTCATTCCCTTGCAGCTGGTTTGCTATTGGCATCAAGAAAAAACTCAATGTGCTTCTGGAAAAACTCGGGTACGAATACAACCCAGGAATTAACATCAAAGGTACTTTCCATGGCCTGAAGTACTATATTGGCACCTCGATTAAAGAGAGTATCAAAACACTATTAAAATAGCCCCAAATCACCCAGCCAATACTCCCTTCAATCGCAGATAACCTTTATATCGATCAATAAAAGCTATAACTTAATTCAAACGGTGAATAGGGTCCTTCACACCAATCACCGGTGTCCAGTTGATAGCAGTGCACACCCTCGGCAATACAGTTATCGAGACTTCCCATATAGGGATCACCGGCCAGGCAAAAACGCGGGAATGCAGTAAGTTCATCCGGTGGCACCGGAGTAGTTTTGTAGGTGTAGTAAGTTGCCGTGCCGGTTAAGTCATAACCGAAACCGTCAGCCACGCAGCCCGCCAGGGACTGCGTTACAAGAACAAGAAAAAAAACAACGCTAATTTTCATAGGAAATACAACGCCTTCCACCGGAAATGTCAAAACAACGGGCACTGGGTGGGCAAATAGAACCCGGCGCCAGCTCCTCAGAATCCCCCGGGCAGCTTGTTGGAGATGCAGGCGCATCTGGCACATGGGAGGAATGAGAAGAGTGAGAAGAGGGATAACCCCGGTATTCCGCATGGCGGGGAATTGGCGGGCTTACGGGATAAACCACTTGATTGCGCGTATCGGGGGTTCCACAACCCTCAAGGAATACACCCATCGACAATGCAGAAATAAATATCGCAAACTTTTGCATGGTAGCGCTCCGTATCAGCACCGCGCGGACAGAGTCCACGCACTTTTAGATCCGGCTATTTCGCAACAGCTCCACACTGGGCTCGGCTACTATCGTTAGTAAACCCGCAATATAGGGAAAAACCAGGCCATGGAGTCCTGCAAGCTATCTACGCAATCCGCCGTCTCGCATTCGCTTTTGGCGGTAAGGGGTTGTGGGTATTTTGTGTGGTTACTGCCGACTTCCACAAAGCTGGCGCTTTGTCCGGCAGCCTCTGCCTCATAAAAGAAAGGGTCTTCACCCTCCACTTCGTCCGCAGGCAAAAACAAGCAGCCCTGCATCGCAAATACCGCCACAAGCGGCAACGCGAATTTCCTTGTAGGTCCCATAATCCGACACCTCACATTTTCAGTGCTGCGATGATAGTAGCCTCTCTGTGAGTCTAGCTGCCGAGGCATTAGCAGCCAGCAACCCAGAATCGATTTGCGCGTAAATCATCTTATTGTTGTTTTACGCGGCGAATATTTCATTTCCACTTAAAGGCTCCTTAGTCCTGACTATAAAAAAAGCGGCCGATTGGCCGCTTTTTTTACTGGCTTTAACTCGCTGGCAATTACAGCAACAGTCTGCGCACATCCGCCAGCACGCTGACCAAGTAAGTCATAAAGCGTCCGGCATCTCCGCCATTTACCGCGCGGTGATCGTAGGAGAGCGCCAAGGGCAACATCTGCCTAGGCTCAAAGTCCTTACCGTTCCACACCGGCTTCATCGCCAGCTTGGAAACACCGAGGATACCAACTTCCGGAGAATTGACGATCGGGGTGAATCCGGTGCCGCCGATAGCCCCCAAACTGGAAATGGTAAAGCAGGCACCCTGCATCTCGTTGGGCTTCAGCTTGCCATCGCGGGCTTTCAGGGCCATTTCAGTGGCCTCTGCCGCCAGCTCGTACAGGCCTTTCTTATCCACATCGCGGATAACCGGCACCATTAAGCCTTTTGGAGTATCTACTGCCATACCCACATGCACATAGTCCTTGCGCACAATGTGCTCGCCATCGTTGTGCAGGGACACATTAAAGCTCGGCTCTGCACGCAGGGCCGCAGCTACCGCTTTCAGCAGGAAAGGCACTGGAGTGAGCTTCACTCCGCGCTTCTCCGCCTCGACCTTCATGGACTTGCGGAAGGTTTCCAGCTCTGTGATATCCGCATCGTCAAACTGGGTGACGTGAGGCACGTTGAGCCAGTTGCGTGACATGTTGGCTGCGGTAATCTTGTGGATCTTGCTCATCGGCTCCACATTCACCGGGCCAAACTGGCTGAAGTCGATATCCGGCATCTTGGCGATGCCAATTCCACCGCCGACACCAACCGCGCCGCTCTCAGCTTTCTTCACCTGCTCGCGGATGTAATTGTGCAGATCGTCCTTGGAGACCCGGTTGCGCGGGCCGGTAGGCTTCACCTTATTCAAGGTAACACCCAACTCGCGGGCCAGTTTGCGCACGGCGGGGCCGGCGTAAACCTGGGCTGCTGCGGTGAGGTTGCGCTCCAGCTGATAGTCTTTCTGCGGCACTGCCGGGGGCTCAACAGACGCAGCTGCCTGCTGTGGCGCGCTCTCGGCAGGCGCTGTCGCTGCAGGGGCTGCAGCTGTAGCCGCAGACTCGGCGGCGCCTGCAGTAACTACTTTCAACACGCCCAAGGTGTCACCTGTGGAAACCTTGTCGCCTTCTTTAACCGCGATAGAAACCACGGTACCGGCGCTGGGGGAAGGCACATCCATAGAGGCTTTATCGCCTTCCACCACAATCAGGGAGTCCCCCTCTTCAACCACATCACCGGGCTGTACACTGATCTCGATCACATCAACCGCATCGGCACCGCCCAGATCCGGGATCTGGATCGTTTCCTCTTTCGGCTCGCCGCTCGCCGCTGCCGCAGGAGCTTCAGCCACAGGCTCTGCAACTGGTGCAGCTTCTTGCTTGGCGGGGGCCGCAGCGGGCTCCTCTGCCGGCGCTTCCGCCACATCGGTTTCGATTTCCCCAATCACGTCGCCTTCAGAGACCTTATCGCCCTCTTTCACGCTGATGCTGAGGATTTTGCCAGCCACTGGGGCTGGCACATCCATGGAGGCTTTATCGCCCTCCACCACAATCAGTGAATCCTCTTGCGCGACGGTATCGCCGACAGCAACAGAAATTTCAATCACATCCACCTGATCGGCACCACCGAGATCAGGCACTTTAATGACTTGTTTTGCCATAGGAGTTCTGCCTTCTCTTAGCTAATGCGCGGGTTAACTTTTTCGGCGTCGATATTGAGCTTCACGATTGCTTCCGCAACCTCTTTCGCATCAATAACGCCCTGCTTGGCCAAGCCATTCAGTGCGGCAATTACCACGTAGTTGCGATCCACTTCGAAGAAGCGACGCAGCTGCTCGCGGCTGTCACTGCGGCCGAAACCATCGGTACCCAGGGTGGTCAGTTCACCGTCGATAAATTCGCGCAGTGGCTCCACATAGGAACGGATGTAGTCGGTGGAGGCGATAACCGGAGAGGTATTGCCTTCGAACTGCTCGGTGATCCAGGCTTTGCGCGGCTCGGCTTCCGGGTGCAGCATATTCCAGCGCGCCACATCCTGGCCTTCACGGGCCGATTCCACAGCGGAGGTGAGGCTCCAGACATCGGAGGTCACACCGAACTGGTCGGCGAGGATATTCGCCGCTGCCAGTACTTCGCGCAAAATAGTACCGCCACCAATCAGCTGTACATGTTTCTTCGCCGCTTTGCCCTTGGCCCCTTTCTTGACGTTGGACTGCAGCTTGTAGATACCGCGAATAATGCCCTCTTCCACGCCCTGAGGCATTTCCGGCTGCAGGTAGTTTTCGTTCTCGATAGTGATGTAGTAGAAGAGGTTCTTCTGCTCTTCGTACATCTCTTTCAAGCCGCGCTGCATAACCACCGCCAGCTCATAACCGTAAGCCGGGTCGTAACTGCGGCAGTTGGGGATAGTGGAGGACAGTACGTGGCTGTGGCCATCCTGGTGCTGCAGACCCTCACCGTTCAAAGTGGTACGGCCAGCAGTAGCACCGATCAGGAAGCCGCGCGCCTGCATATCGCCAGCGGCCCAGGCCAGGTCGCCGATACGCTGGAAACCGAACATGGAGTAGTAGATATAGAAAGGCACCATCGGCACGCCGTGGTTGCTGTAGGCCGTGGCCAGCGCCATCCAGGTGGACATAGCACCGGCTTCGTTGATGCCCTCTTCCAGCACCTGGCCTTTCTTATCTTCCTTGTAATACATGATCTGGCCGTGATCCACCGGGGTGTAGCGCTGCCCCTGGGAGGAATAGATACCCAGCTGGCGGAACAGGCCTTCCATACCAAAGGTACGGGCTTCATCGGGAACGATCGGCGCAATGTTCTTGCCGATATTCTTGTCTTTTACCAAGGCCGCGATAGCGCGGACAAATGCCATGGTGGTGGAGATTTCGCGCTCACCGGAGCCTTTGGTCAGTGCGCTGAAGGCATCGAGACCGGGAACTTCCAGTTTCGGGCACTCAACCGGGCGACGGGGAACCGGACCGCCCAGGGCCTTGCGGCGTTCCGCCATATATTTCATTTCCGGGCTGTCCGGAGATGGGCGGTAGTAAGGGACCTCTTCCAGCTCTTTATCAGTGAGCGGAATGGCAAAGCGATCGCGGAAACGCTTGAGGGAATCCAGATCCAGCTTCTTCACAGAGTGGGTATCCATCGCCGCTTCACCGGCGGAGCCCAAGCCGTAACCTTTAACGGTCTGGGCCAGGATCACGGTCGGCTGGCCTTTGTGGGCCATCGCCGCCGCGTAGGCTGCGTAAACTTTGTAGGGGTCGTGGCCGCCGCGATTGAGCTTCATAATCTCATCGTCGGACATATCCTTAACCAGCTCCAGCAACTCCGGGTACTTGCCGAAGAAGTGCTCGCGGGTATAAGCGCCGCCGTTGGCCTTGAAGTTCTGCATCTCGCCATCGACCACTTCGTCCATGACTTTCTGCAACAGGCCTTTGTCATCTTTCTCTAGCAGCGGATCCCATAGGCGACCCCAGAGTACTTTGACAACATTCCAACCGGCACCGCGGAATACGCCTTCCAGCTCCTGCACGATCTTGCCGTTGCCGCGTACCGGGCCGTCCAGACGCTGCAGGTTACAGTTAACCACGAACACCAGGTTTTCCAGTTGCTCGCGGCCAGCCAGGGAGATTGCGCCCAGGGTTTCCGGCTCGTCACACTCACCGTCACCAAGGAAAGCCCACACTTTGCGATCGCCGCGCGGGGACAGGCCGCGGGCAGACAGGTAGCGCATAATGTGCGCCTGGTAAATCGCCTGGATCGGCCCCAATCCCATGGAGACCGTGGGGAACTGCCAGTACTCTGGCATCAGCCAGGGGTGAGGGTAGGAGGACAGGCCATTGCCGTTTACTTCGCGGCGGAAGTTGTCCAGCTGCTCTTCATCGAAGCGCCCTTCCAGGTAGGAACGGGCATAAATACCCGGTGCGCTGTGGCCCTGGAAGAAAATCAGGTCGCCGCGCTCTTCACCTTCATTGCCACGGAAGAAGTAGTTGAAGCCCACATCGTAGAGTGTGGCCGCAGAGGAGAAACTGGAGATATGGCCGCCGAGGCCATCGTCATTCTGGTTGGCACGTACCACCATCGCCAGGGCATTCCAGCGAATCAGGGAGCGAATCCGGCGCTCCATAAATAAGTCGCCAGGCATACGCTTTTCCGCATTGGGCGGAATGGAGTTGCGATAGGGAGTGGTGATTGCCGCAGGCAATTGTACGCCTACATCGGTAGCGCGGTCAGACAGCTGCTTCAGGAGGAAGGCTGCGCGTTCTTTGCCGCTATAGCGGATAACCGCTTGCAGCGCGTCCAGCCACTCCTGCGTTTCGAGGTTATCGGTATCTTCGTGCATCAAGTGCTCCTCGGCGAATTAGGCGACGTCGAGTCGGTCTATTTCTCAAAAATCGGTACGCGGGCAAACTACAGCGCGAGCAAAAAAAAGCTTCCTTTTTTTCTTGGTTCCGCCAATTCACCAACTTTGTTGGCGTAAATGCAAAGTTTGTGAATCTTTACTCGAATATGACGGTGAGGAAAGCGGCGCAATTAATTGCCGCAAGTGCCTAGTTTGACTGTGATTATTTGTTCCGGGGCCCGCGCAGACTGGCGGACAAAACCCCATCCCCGGTTGTTAGCGGAGGGAATTGTAGTATTACTACAAAAAATTTTCCAGATAGGACGGTTAGTAACAAATAAAACAAAAGAGCAAAACAATTATTTGCCGTTTGGCCGTTTCACCGGAACATTTAGTGGAATTTTTGAGAAAATGAACTACAAAATCGAGTCTCAAACAAAGACATCAGTCACAGCTGAACCAGCTCCCCACCGGGTTGATATTCAGCGTAGACCAAGTAACGCAGCGGGCCACCAGCCGCCAGGGCATTAAAGGGGTAACAAGTCACCAGCAATAAACCCCGCTCGGCAAAGATCGGCAAACGCTCTCTCTCACTGTCCACAATTCGCATTTCCGCAACCCGATAAGTATGCCAGCGTCCGCGTTTATCCTGCAGGTAAATGGAGGTACCCCGCCTGACACGCTCTAATCCCGCAAAGTGAGTATCCCGGTGTGCGGCAATAACCGTGGTGCGAGGCTCGCCAGGATTGCCGGACCCAGCTAAGAGACCAGGGCCGAAAGCCAACGCCTGGCCACTACCGCCGCTGAGAACAATTAATGGCGACTGTCCTTCCAACTTTAACTTGGCCACTGGCCAGGTGTCCGCCCAGGGCCAGGGCTTTTGCAGAGCCCCGCCCTGTAGCTGTTCTTCCCAAGCACTATTAATCAACACTTGGGCCAATTCTGCCTTGGCCAGGAGCCAGCTGGCGGAACCCAGCTGCCACAAGCCCGTTCCCAAGCAAAGCATAAAGAGCAGTGAGCGAGCCACGCTTACACACCTCCCCGTTGCAGAGGATTAGCGCCGCTGGGTTGACGGGGGTCCGGTAAAACCCTGCGCAGGAAGGAGCGCAGGGCTCGGGTCAAGTTGCTGCGCAAGGCCCGACCGCGCTGGAAGATCGCCGCAAACATCAACAATACCGCCGCTGCCAATAACTGCCCGTAGAGACCTGTAGCAGTTTGCGGATAGGCCTGGCGCTGTAGCACTTGCCCTTTAGCCATCATATTGGTGACCGAGCTGCGAGATAACTTCTCTTCAGCGCTGCGTACAACTTCCTCTTCAACTGCAACAAAACTGGTATAGGGGCTGGCAAGTTGATGCCTCAGGGCAATCTGTAAAATCTGTTCGCGCAGAGCCAAGCCCGCATCCGACTGCTCTCCAGACTGAAGCTGCCGGTCCCGCAGAGAATCTATCTTGCTGCGCGCCCAGACACTGCCGATGCCTGAAGTATCGCTACCACTCTCTACTTTCAGAGCGAGTTTGCGCACAAACTGTTTACCCGCCATTCGGCCCCGCAGCTGGATATCTCCCTGCAAGAGATCACCCTGCACCTTGGCCACCAACTGCATAGGCTCACCGTTATAGAGATCCGGGATACGCTTGGGGTAGGCATCCGCGACGACGCCCTGGGGCCAACTGAGTTGCAGGTCTGTAGCCATAGGGTTTTCCAACTTGGCGAACAGAGCCTGCATACGCTCACGAACTTCGGAAATATCACCGATGGTGACGAAAGTACCGCGCCCAAACTGAGCAGCTTTGCGCATAAAGTGGCTATTGGGAGCCGAACCAATACCCACAGTAAACAGCCGGGCGTTATGCAAGGACTGGCTAATTAACTCGAACAGGGCCCGCTCATTGCCCACCGCACCATCTGTAATAAATACGACTTGCTGAACGGTACTGGTGTCGTCCTGCATTTGCTGACCGAATGCCATTCGCAAGGCCGGCGCCATTTCTGTGCCCCCCTCCGCAGTCAGGTTTTCGATTTCCTGGCGCGCACGGCGGATATTCTCCGCGCTTGCGGCTATCGGGCGCGGGAAAAATGCCCGGGTTGTACTGTTAAATTCAATAACGTTAAAGCGATCATTGCTGTGCAAGCGAGACAGTGCCAGGGTAAGACTCTCCTTCGCCTGGCGAATAGAATTGCCAGACATGGAGCCGGAAGTATCGATCACATAAATCACTTCCCTCGGTAAACGCTGCGCGGAAGTACCGTCGCTGGGTGGCAGCAGCATGACCTGTAGATAAGCACCAGCCTGCTCTTCTGTCCCCTCTTGCGCTGTGATTTTCTCGCTAAACAACGCCGCCCGCGGCATAGCAGAAGCGCGCGGTTGCCAATTCAATAAGAAATCCCGATCCATAGCAGCTGTTTCATCGCGCAACTGAATCCGGTAGCGACCGTCACCTCGGTTATCAATATCAATCTGGTGATAGGGGCTATCGATTTTTGCTAGTGGCAGTCCGCCATGCAGATCCACCTCGATAGAAATATTATGACTACCCAGTTCCTCAAGCTCCTGCGCTGGCTGCATAAACGGAGTTATCGACGCAGCATCCGGCACTTGATTAGTGGGCAGTGCCCAGCCACTACTCTCTACCACCAACTCCTGCTCATCGCCGTTCAATGCCTGGGAGGGTATTGGCTTGCCAGGGATATAGCGCGGGGTCAATGTCGTGGGCATACGTAGTGAAAAAACGCCACTGTCATAATTCACTGGCTGCAAAAAGCGGATATTAATTTGCACCATCTCATCGGGGGCAATATTGGCCACTTTATTAGTGAACAGATTTGGGCGCTGCTGCTCTAGCAGAGCTGCACGCTTACCCGCCGCACGAGCAGCCTTATAAATCTTGGAGGCCTCTTTTCGCTCGCGTACCTTACCGACAATGCGGCGCTCGCCCACCTGAATTTCAAGCCCCGCCACCGCAGCTTGCTCAGGCAGTGGTAATGCGTACACCGCTTCCTGCCAGCCGTCGGTGGTATTCTTGAATTGCTGCTGAAGCTCTACTTCCGCTACCAGACCCCGCACGGAAATACTGACCTGACTTTTCAGGTGCACCGCTGGAATGTACGTTCCGGGTTCATTGCCAGTAAAAAGTAAGTCCCCCCCCTTTACATCGTCCAGGGTAGCTGTCTCGGTAAACTCCCGCTGGATCGCATCACCCACAGCGGGGAGCTCCTGAGCATTGACCTCTGCCCCGATTGCCGCAATGACAACTGCCAATACCACCACAACAAATAACAACCAGCGCCCTACACCACCAGGTTTCTGGCGGCGACGATAGTATTCCTCGGTCGGCAACATCAGATCGTCTTTATGGAACCGCTGCCCGAATAACATCACCCTGTTCACTCATTTACCTCCACTTTTAAATTGGATGTTGAAGTCATTAAACAGAGGGAAGCGGGCGAAAGGCGGCAGGAATACGAGCACAAAACAGGAGGAATTGTGGCGAATTATGGCAGGCATAAAAAAACCGGCGAAAACGCCGGTTTTTTGCAGTTCGATCCAGATTAGTCGACCAGGCCGTAATCCTTGCGGAGAACTTCAAGCAATTCCTCTTTGGGATTATCAGATATCTCAAGTTTCGTACCAATAATCTTCTCCGCAATACCAATATAAGTATTAGAGAGATCCATCAGCATAGATTCTGGCAACTCGTTATCACGAGCCAAAGCCGAGCGCTCATCCATGCGATCTTTGTTCAGCAGGATATCGGCATCCGGGAAGTATTTGAGCAGGGCCTGGCGGAAACCTTCTTTGGATTTCTCTACAACCTTACCCGCGCGATACTGTTCGCCGTCCCAGATACGGGAGGAGTCCGGGGTGCCCACCTCATCCATATAAATCAGCTTCTCTTCACCATTGGCATCGGTGACATAGCCGAATTCAAACTTGGTATCGACAAAAACCTGGTCGAGCTTTTCCAGCTCGGCAGAAATCAAATCAAAACCTTCTTTTAGTAACTTCTCGTACAGGTCGATATCGCCTGCATTGCGGAAGCCGAAGGCTTCGAAATTGTCTTCGATATTCTTGCGGGTGACATTGACATCGTCTGCTTCCGGCACGCCGGGGATACCCTTGAGAATGCCTTTGCTGGAGGGGGTAATGAGCAATTCAGGCAGCTTCTGGTCTTTCTGCAAGCCATCAGAAATCTCGATACCACAGAACTCCCGCTCACCCTTCTCATAGGAGCGCCACATGGAGCCGGTAATGTACTGACGGGCGATCGCTTCGATCATAACCGGGCGCGCCTTCTGTACGATCCACACCAGAGGATGCGGGATATCGAGAATATGGCTATCGGCGAGGCCCTGCTCTTTAAACAGCTTGAACCAGTGGTTGGAAATAGCATTTAGTGCTGCGCCCTTGCCTGGTACGCCACGCATACCGCCTTCGCCAGTCCAGATACAGTCGAACGCGGAGATGCGATCGGAAATCACCATTACCGCAAGTGGGGTATCAGGAGAAACCGGGTAGCCCTTCTCCTCAATCAGGCGACGGCTGTCTTCTTCGCTCAGCCAGTATACGGAACGGACCTTGCCACTGTGGATAGGCTTGTCGGTGCGGATCGGCAGGTCATTATTGACCGCTAGAACTTTGTCAGCCAGGCTCATGGGCTCTCACCTATTTGAAGGGACCAAATAAAAGAAAGCGCGGCATTCTAGCAAATGCCGCGGCCTACAGACAAAGAAAGATATCGGGCAATTACTCCGAGCTACGCCGGGCCTCCCATTCCACCTGGTGTTCATGGGTGGGCCAGGCACTCATAATGGCCTTGAGCAAGGTCGCCAGGGGAATTGCAAAGAAGACTCCCCAGAAACCCCAGATGCCGCCAAAGAACAGCACCGCGAGGATAATGGCAACCGGGTGCAGGTTAACTGCCTCAGAAAACAGCAGTGGTACCAGTACGTTGCCATCGAGCAGTTGGATAATGCCGTAAGTCATCATCAGGTATAGAAACTCATTACTCCACCCCCACTGGAAAAGCCCAATAGCCGCAACGGGGATAGTGACAACCGCTGCACCGATATAAGGAATCAACACACTGAAACCCACGGCTACCGCCAGCAACAGGGCGTAGTTCACCCCCAGTAGCAGGAAGGCGGCATAACTGACAGCAGCCACAATGCCAATTTCTATTACCTTACCGCGCACATAATTGGCCACCTGATCATTCATCTCATGCCAAATCTGGTGGAGCATGGGCCGTTCTTTGGGCAGGAAAGAGGTACACCAGCGGATCAGCTGCTCTGCGTCCTTCAGGAAGAAAAATACCAGGATCGGCACCACTACAACGTAAATCAGCAAGCCGGCAAAAATGGGTAGGTTGGTAAGGGAGAAGGCCAGCAGTGTCTGCCCCAGGCCGCCCAGTTCGCTGCCAAGGGTATTGAAAATTTCATCTATCTGCCCGGCCGAAATTAAACGCGGGTAGCGCTCAGGAAGCAACAATAAAAGCTCCTGGCCTCGCTGTACCATATTGGGCAACTCCGCCCCAAGCCGCACCAACTGACGCCAGATAATAGGCAGCACCACAAATAACAGGGCCACAATAGTGCCCACCAAGACCAAACAGGAAAGGGTAACCGCCAGCCAGTGTGGCACACGCCAAGACTTCAGCTTTTGCACCATGCCCTGCATCAGGAAGGCGATCACCAGCGCGGTGAATACCGGGGCCAGCACAGCGCCCAGAGTCGCCAGGACCACCAGGGCCAGGGTCAATATTAAAACCAGAAGCACCACTTCTTCCTGACTGAAGTAGCGGTTCACCCAGCCTTTTACAATCGATAACATAGACTCTCGGGATTTATCTTTATTCATTTGCCAGCGTACAGCCAATATTGAAAGGTATTATTACGTCGCTCAGCGCGGAGCAGGGACCGGCCACTTAAAGACGCAAAACTGTGGAAGTCTCGCCAGGACCCTTCATCAGTGGCCAGCACACAAAGCAGCGTTCCCTCTGGGTATTCCCGCAATGCCTGGCGCATGGCCAGTAACGGTTGTGGGCAGGGCAGATTTCTTGCATCCACAATAGTGGCCGCGTCCCAGTTCGGTATCTGGGTATCGGGCTGATTGGTAGAAGAAGTTACTGACATTGCCTTTTTAGTCACAAACCAGAATTGCCGGGGATTATAGCGCGAACCAGACGCCATAACCCGCACAGGCTTTACGCTTTTTAACTTTCCGCCTGGCGCAAGCGTGAACCTTTTATGGTCCACTAAGTCCAACCCTCGACAGTCCAACGGGGTAGCGTATAGAGTTGGACTATAGATCCTTCATGGACAGACCGAGCAGTAATCAAGATGACTGATTCCAAAAACAGCCTGCTTCACCGAACGCGCCCCCCAGCTATCCTCCACCGACTTCGCGCAGGACTGCGAAGCCTGGGTATGGGGTTGTTACTCGGCGCAGTCCCGTTTGCTGCCATAGCGGACAGTGATGAAATCCGCCTCCCCGAACTGGGCGATAGGACCAGCGGGGTCGTCTCCCACACCCAGGAAAAAGAACTGGGGCAAATGTGGCTGCGTATTTTTCGCAGTCAGGTTCGCACCTCCAGTGATGCCCTGATCCAGCAATTTGTCGAGGGCATGGTCAAGGAATTGGCCGAGTACAGCCCACTGGAAGACAAAGAAATTGATGTTGTTGTTGTAAACAACAAAACCATGAATGCCTTTGCAGTCCCCGGTGGAGTCATGGGGGTCCATACCGGCCTGTTTCTGTTTGCAGAGCGTGAAGACCAGTTTGCATCGGTAGTTGCCCACGAATTGGGCCACCTCAGCCAGCGGCACTACGCCCGCTCCCTGGAAGCACAGCGCAACAGTACAATTCCCACCCTGGCCGGTATGCTCGGTGCCCTGGTTCTGGCAGCTACCGCCGGTGGTGAAGCGGGAATAGCAGCCATGAGCGTGACCCAGGCTGCAGCCCTGGACAACCAGCTGCGATTCAGCCGCAAGAATGAGCAAGAGGCAGATAGGGTCGGTATCGATACCCTGGCCAAATCCGGTCGCGATCCAGAGGCCGCCGGTGAAATGTTCGAGCAAATGCTCAAGGCCACCCGTTACTACCAGCGCCCGCCAGAATTTCTCCTGACCCACCCCGTTACAGAAAAGCGTATTGCCGATGCCAAGTTGCGCGCTCAGCGTATGGAAAAAGTGGCTCCCAGCGAGGATCTGGATTATCACCTGATGCGCGCCCGAGTGCGGCTCGCCACAGAACCAACGCCGCAGCAAGCAGTAAAACGCTTTAGCGCGGAACTGAATGGTATTAATGACAATGAGGATGCCGCCCGTTACGGCCTCGCCCTGGCCCAAGTAGCCGCAGGTAGGCCCGATTCAGCGCTGGACACCTTGCAGCCCCTGTTAGACAAAACTCCCTCAAAAGCAGCCTATGTGCTGGCCCGAGCGGATATCGATCTGTTGCGAGAAGACTACAGCAGTGCCACCAAGCGCCTGCAGTGGGCCCTCGATCGCAACCCGGGAGACCATGCCTTAATCATGGGCCTTGCCAATGCCCACTTTAAAGCCGGCAACTACCTGGCTGCAGAGCGCCTGCTGGCGAAATATAGCCGTACACGGAAGAAAGACCCGGCAGTTTGGTACCTATTGGCGGAGACCCACGGATTAGCCGGAGATATTGTCGGCGTGCACGAGGCCCGGGCTGAGTATTACATTCTCAACGGCATATTCGACAAGGCTATTCAACACCTGCGCCATGGAATTCGCATGTCAAAAGACGATTACCAGGTCAATGCCATCCTGGAACAGCGCCTCAAAGATGTACTGAAAATGCAGGAAAGAATCGAGGAGCTGTAACTCCCCCCAACAAAAAGAGCGGCCACTGGCCGCTCTTTTTGTTTACTCACCGCTACTCCCTCGAGAGCTAACCTTTGCGGAAATCCAACATCCGCTGCAGCGGAATCATCGCCTTGCGCCCCAGTTCCGGGTCCACAAAGATCTCATTATCCCCGCGCTCCAGTACACCGCAGAGGTTCTCCAGAGAGTTCATCGCCATCCAGGGGCAATTAGCACAGCTGCGGCAAGTAGCTCCAGCGCCGGCGGTAGGCGCTACCATTAGCTCTTTGTCTGGGCACTCCTGCTGCATCTTGTAAAAAATGCCCTGGTCGGTAGCCACAATAAAGCGCTTCTCTGGGCGGGTCTTGGCAGCATTAATAATCTGCGAGGTAGAACCCACCACATCGGCCAGGGCTACCACAGAGGCGGGAGATTCAGGATGCACTAAAACCACAGCATCCGGATAGAGGGCCTTTAAGTCCTCAACCCCCTTGGCCTTAAACTCTTCATGCACAATACAGGAACCATCCCATAACAGTACATCCGCGCCGGTTTCCCGCTGGACATAGCCGCCGAGGTGTTTGTCAGGTGCCCAAAGGATTTTTTCGCCATTGGCATCCAGGTGATCCACTACATCCAGCGCAATACTCGAGGTCACCACCCAGTCCGCCCTGGCTTTTACCGCAGCAGAAGTATTGGCGTAAACCACCACGGTGCGGTCCGGGTGCTGATCGCAAAAGTCAGAGAACTCCTGTGGGGGGCAGCCAAGATCCAGGGAGCAGGTTGCCTCAAGGGTCGGCATCAGTACTTTCTTGTTAGGGGTAAGGATCTTAGCGGTCTCACCCATAAACTTTACCCCGGCCACTACCAGAGTGTCCGCCGAGTGCTGAGCGCCAAAACGGGCCATTTCCAATGAGTCAGAAACGCAGCCGCCGGTTTCCTCCGCGAGGGCCTGAATCAAAGGATCGGTATAGTAGTGTGCGACCAATACTGCATTCTGTTCTTTCAACAAGCGCTTGATGCGCTCGCGCCATTCTTGCAGCTCTTCTTCGCTATATTGAGACATTACCGGCTCCGCCAGGTGCGCTTGCACCAAAGAGCGAGAATCTACCTTGTCTGCGGCAATGGACTTATGAGTCATGACTAACTTCCAGTCGCGGAAAAGCGCGCATTATAGCGCAATGAAACGACACCACCACGCACCCTTTCGACAGCAATTTTAATCTGGCGTTACAGGCAAAATAGACCAAAGGGATTAAACCTCGTCACCTCAGATAGTACACATTTCGGCAGTAGGACCGCTATGGAGATATTGGATACCGTGATAGTCGGGGCTGGGGTATTAGGGCTTGCCTGCGCCTACCAGTTGAGCCGCGCTAGCCACAAAGTGATGGTACTGGAAGAACACAGTGCCATTGGAACTGAAACCAGCGCGCGCAGTAGCGAGGTTATTCATGCAGGCCTCTACTATCCAACAGACAGCTTGAAAGCCCGAGCCTGTGTTAAGGGTAAATCCATGCTGTACCAATTTTGCCAAGAATACGCAGTGCCCCATAAACAGATCGGCAAACTGGTAGTCGCCACCGATAAAGCACAGTTGCCGCAACTCCGAGCCCTCAAAGCCCAGGGGGATGCAAACAACGCCGGGGGACTTCACTTACTGAACACTAAAGACGCTCTATCTATGGAGCCAGCATTACAGTGTACAGGGGCCATCTACTCACCGACGACAGGCATTATCGACAGCCACAGCCTGATGCTGGCTCTTGAAGGCGCCACAGAGTCCAAGGGAGGCGAAGTCATACTTGCGAGTAAAGTTGCGCGCATTGAGATATCCAATGGCACTTGCCAACTGGTGATGAAGGATGGCTACAGACTGACAGCCCGCAACCTCATCCTGGCCGCAGGCCTTCACACCAGCTCACTGATGAGCACAGTAAATAGCGAAGTTATAAAACGAGAAATTCCCTCCACGTATTTTGTTAAGGGCAGTTACTTTACTCAGTCAAGTAAGGTACCTTTTTCACACTTAATTTACCCTCTGCCTGAAAGTGCCGGTCTGGGTATTCACCTCACCCTGGATTTGGCTGGAGGGGCGCGGTTTGGCCCGGATGTGGAGTGGATTAAAGTCATTAACTACCAAGTAGATCCAGGCAAGCGGGATAAATTCTATCGCAGTATCCAGCGCTACTGGCCCGGAGTAGAAAATAATACGTTACAGCCTGGCTATGCCGGTATTCGCCCAAAGATTGTTCCCAAAGGCGCCTCCACCGGTGATTTTCAGGTTTTTCATAAAAGGCTAAACAACAATGCGCAGCTAATAGCATTCTTTGGTATTGAATCTCCAGGTCTAACTTCTTCACTATATTTGGGAAAGGTGGTTTCAGAAATTATTGGCTAACTTATTACTTAACAATGACTAAAATTTATATTTCAGTACAGCCACAATTTTGTAGAGATAGTAATCCCCCCCTAGAAGTCCACCACTATTGAACAATATTCCCCTGGTTGCCCGTCCCTATCTGAACAGCCGTAGCCACCTGTCCATCATTTGTCTGACTTGTAACATGAACATTGGAGCTTCCCACTTGAGTAATAGTGGCCAGCCCAGTGCTTAACCCCAACTGAGAAACCTCCGCATAATTCATATCACCACTCTGAAAGGTGGTAATAGAGGAAAATAGGGCAAATCCCTGCGCTACTAACGCCTCATTAAGAGTCCCATCTTGATCAACACTGATAAAGCTTGACTCAGTGAGATCCCCCTGGAATAACTCAGCACTATTTTCGCTCCCTAGTTGATTAATTAATCCAGTACTGTTGAGCGCAAAATCTTCGTGAATAGCCTGTGCGAAGTTCATGGTCCCAGATTGGGTAACAGCTACAGTACCCTGTATTCCCCCCACATCCACCTGGGCTGCAATACCCTCATTATTTGAACCTGACTGGATAACAGTGGCGCTACCAGCTTCAACAAAATCATCCTGGACCACCCAGCCCAAATTACCATCGCCAGACTGGATAATTAGAGCCGTACTCTCAGAGACTTCTGCAATTTGTTCCAGGATTGCTTCGTTCATTAAACCCGATTGCTCTACCGTGCCCGTGTTCAAATCTGTAAGGGCACCTTGTAAAACCGATGCCTGGTGGGAATCCCCTGTTTGAGTTATCGAGACGGTATTATTGGTACTGGTCGGATTAGACTGGTCCACTGTTGCCAGATGCCCAACACCGTCCTGATCAATATCTGTCGTATTATTGCCGCCCATAGAATGGCCACTGAAAGTGAGCGCAGCTATTGCAGTAACTGAAGTCCAAATTCTCATTTAACTAATCCCTTGTACATAAATTCCACCCCTTCTGTTTAAAGTCCAGGCGTAGCAAAGCATCCCAGAAAATAATCTAAGCCAATTTAAATTAGAGTTAAAAGCCAAACCAGACAGGAGAGAGTCAATAGGAAGAGAACATGCAACTCCCTAAAAAATCGCTCATATCTCAAATATAGGACTGAATAAAACACAAAAGAAAAACTGGGACTTTGCAGATACACGACAACTGCCGGTATTCATACTGATATCGCAAAGCCCCAATGAAATCTATTGAAAAATAAATCCAATATTGGAAGTACCATTTTGCGTTGCGATTGCAGTTTGTGAATCTAGCATTTGCGATGTTGTATGTTGATTCAAATCACCGATTTGAGTAGTTGTCGACACACTGAGCATATTTCCCTGTTGGAGAACACCGGCAATATTACTGGTGCCATTTTGAAATATGGAGCCCGTAACTGAGGTGGCAGTGATTTGCCCCAACGTCGCATCATTCATTGACCCTAACTGAGTAACAGTTGCAGAGGCAAAAGAAGTTCCCCCAGCTTGCTGGGTAACGCCCATATTCGCAGTACCAGATTGGCTCACTATACCAACACTGGCATCTATACCAGTATCCTGAACGCCGCCACCAAAGTTTCCATCCCCTACTTGAGTCACACTTACAGTACTATTGGCAACACCATTCTGCTGTAGTGCCCCACCAAAGTTGCTGGTACCGGTTTGGGCAATAAGGACCGTACTTGAAGTAACTCCATTTTCCTGGTCGGACTCGATGTCATTCATATCGCCTGACTGAATAGCAGTAACGGTAGAGTTAAAAACCCCCATTAATTGCTCACTATCAAAGTTATTCTGGTTGCCAAGCTGATCTGCTGACACAGAGCTAAATTCAACAACACTCTGCTGGGAAATCTGGGCCATATTGTCATCGCCAATTTGATTTAGGATGACATCACTTCCCAAAATATCAAAGACCTGCCCCATTATGATCGCATCATTCATATCCCCAGTTTGAGTCACCGCGATACTGGATGCTTCAGTATCAGTCTGGGTGATGGTCATAAAGTTCATTTCCCCAGCTTGATTTAGCTCCTGAGTAGAACCAAGTGACTCAAGTTGCTCCGCTGTCGTATCGTTATTATTTCCAATCTGGTTAATTTCCAACGAACTGGACTCAGTCATAAACTGCTGGAAAGACTCAGCCATATTGCCATCACCTTCTTGGTAGTGGGTCATGGTATTACTTACGGCATCGCTCGCCTGGGTCGATAACGAAGAGTTTGCATCGCCAATTTGGGTGACATCTATCAGGTTCCCTATAGCCGTAGGGTCAACCTGATTGGCATTCGCTGTATTACCCACTCCCTGCTGATCTATTAACGTCGTATTATTACTGGCCATCGCACTTCCACTCACTGCGGCCAATATAACTAGAGCTACAGGCTTCAACTTCCTCATAATTCAATCCTTCATTAACTATTCAAGCTTTTCTTGGGACTCAACTTAGAGGGCCTCATCAACAACATCGATACCAATAGGCATGCCGGCGTAAGGCATGCGCAAAATCCAATTTAGCGCCATCCCTACTCCAAACAGCAGTATCCACCAAAGAAGTGTTAAAGCTCGCCAAACCCGAGCGCTGAGGCAATAAAATTGACACAGGCAATTATGCGAACAACAAATCCCAAGAGGAATTGACATGCACTGGCACAAGGTCACTTGCGATAATGAACGACTGAATATTTAGAAACTATTCTCAAATCGCTGATCATGGGCCGACCAACTACTGGGTAAGAGTTAACGATAAGCGGCGATACAGCTATAAGAAGGAAGTGGGGAAAAACTAGGAACAAAGTTTGGGATTAAATTTCTGTGCCACACAGATCAGAACCTAGCAGCACAGAAATCAAAGAACTGACTGCTACTGTAAAATTGTGCCGGTATTACTTACCCCAGACTGTGTTGCTATTGCTGTCTCGGCGGTACCCGCTTGAGAGGTAACATGCACATTCGATGTACCCGTTTGGGATATTGAGGCCACACCCATAGTGATATTGTCCTGATCAATATTTACATCATTGGAGTCGCCGGTCTGCAATACTGTAGCGCTGGTGAAGAAGGCATTTCCTTGATCCAGCGTAGACATATTCATATCACCAAATTGGTCGACAATCATAGTTGAATTCTCAACCGTAAACTCCTGCTCCAGGAGTGCCATATTGTCATTACCCATTTGCAATAGCTCCATCAGAAGAAAACTTACTGAACCTATCTGATCCAAGGCCGCAACATTGCCAACGCCATCTTGAATGCCAATCATTGTACTATCGCTAATAACAAAGTTTTGATTGACGTCCATTTGGTTCATCTGGCCAATTTGTGTGGCCAGCAAAGTAGAATCGACCGTCTGCTGCTGTAGAGCAAAACTCGGGCCGACAATGTTCATATCTCCCTGCTGATTTATCGTCATAGTGCTTGCATCAACACTGAAACTTTACACGTTATTATCAACCAGGTTCATGTTGCCTAGTTGATTAACGGTCAAACTACTGTTTGTCACAGTACCCAACTGGATACTCATCACAGTATTGGCGTTACCTGACTGGAAGTGTTCAAGTTGGACATTACTCAAACTGGAGAAAACATTGTTGTTGAACTGTTCCGCAGTAGCAATATTTCCATCGCCAATCTGGACCTGAATTACCGTCGCCGCCGTTACATCAGTATATTGCTCCGCAACGACCTGATTACCATCACCAGTCTGGGACTGTATTACCTGGCTAAAATTAACCGTGCTATCGGATTGATCAGACATAGCACTATTTCCAATACCATTTTGTTCAACAATGGAGGAATTATTATTCGCAAAAGAGGAGTGACTAACTGCCACCAAACAGATGGCGGCAGCTATGGGGGTTACAGTTTTCATTTCGGCAATCCTTACCTAGTAGAAAAATCTCTTACAAAAACCAACTCCTTTACCTACACAGATCGAACCGCACTATTTAGAAACCAAATCCGCAACATCAAGGCAAGCAGTATCCACCATGATTGGTGCACGAAATGCTTGAGGAGGTAGCAACGCCAAAGACTGCATCCTTATTTCTCTGAAACTAGATTCATAGCATTAACTGGCTTCAAATTCCTACCAATGCGCCAGAACACGAGTCAATGGCTTATTCATTGTTACCAATATAATCTAAGCCATCTATGGGAATAAAGTACCCAATAACTAGGTAGAAAGTTTTACAAAGAATAGAAGTAACAGGTTTAGTGCATTCTGGGAAGAACCAAGAAAACCAGACATTGAGAACTATAAGAAAGGAATTTTTGGTCGCACTTGGCTTCATACCTTGAGCAACCGATTAAAAGTCGAGATATAAAGCTTATACCAGCCTTGTTTTGGAGATATCTCACTAAACCAACCATAACTTTGCATAACGATTTACCACTCTATCCAAAACAGGTTCGACATGCCTCTATTTACTGCCACTAAAAATCGACTCCTCCAATATCAATCAGTAAGAAAATATTTTGTCTGCCAAGAACAATATACGAATGTGGAATTGGGTAACCAGCCACCAAAAATCATCCAGCAGAATCACGCCAAACCTATCAGCAGATTTTTTTACTAGAGATCGAGGTTGCCAACGGCAATTGCATTTTCACCATAGAAAGCAACTACCAGCCCTTGATAACTCTCAATAAGTAGAGCAGAATGCGCCTCAAATTGTCACTTCGCAAGTACCAGCTTTGTCAATCTGCTACTTTACCAAAACCAAAAAATCACGAGGCGCACGAAACCTGCTGCCTCGTATAGCATTGTTTTTATTTTTGGTACAAGCATTGATTCCCACTGGGTACATGCCAGCCTCGATCGCTACTGATGGCACAGTTATCAAACTCTGTCCTAGTGGCGTCTCACCAGAAGTAATGGCGATTATTCATCAGGGGCATAATCAAAAGCCATTAAGCAGCGGTACAAAGAGCGAGCAGAATCACCACTCCCATCATCAACATATACACCATGAGATGGCGAGTATGTCAGCCGATAAAGTTGCTGAAAGTACAGATCATGATCACCATGCCGAAGGTAATTGGCAGCTGGACTGCAAGTTTGGTATTGCAAAGCCAAATTCCGAAGTAACATTTTTATCTACCCCTTATCTATCTAGCCTGTCAAAAACACGCTATATCCAGCAGCGACACTTGGCTGAGGAAGTAATCGCCAGCCTACATCGCAAACAGCAGCAGCGCGCTCCTCCCTTCTTCACCTCTTTGTCCACAATTTAAGTCTTTGCTCTTCACTTTTTGGGCTCGTTTACGCCTGCCCAAATCATGAAGCCAGTAAGGCATTCGATATAAGCAAATCAGCTTGCTCGTAGATACTACCAATCTAGTATCAGAGCACCTGTGCCTGTCGCTATATCGTCTGCGTTACAGCATCTAATTTATTTTATCGGCACGCTACATAGCGTTCCGACAGGATACCTATACATGAAAATTACTCGAAAGCTGCTCATCTCCTTAGCACTTATTGCTATCAGTAGCGCGCCTCAAGCTAAAGGCCAAGATCATCATTCCCAGTCAATTGAGGAGGTTGTAGTTACAGCTGATATCGACAATTCACTATCTGCACACTCTGCAAGTGAAGCAATTCATAACCTTCAGCGTGTTCCAGGGGGAGTTGACTTGGTTCGTGCCGAAGACTATTTAGTTGAGTTTACGCAGAGTATTGGTGACGCGCTGAAGTTCACACCCGGCGTTTACGCAGACACTTCAGCGCAACGTGACAATCGAATTTCTATTCGGGGATCCGCTGCAAATGCTACTTATGAACGTCGAGGAATTACTGTATTGCGTGATGGAGTACCGATTTCACGTGCCAGTGGCAGCACCGAGTATCAAGAAATAGATCCACTATCTATTGACTATATCGAGATCTATAAAGGATCAAACGGCCTTCGTTATGGTGCAGCTTCACTGGGAGGTGCAATCAATGTGGTAACACCGACGGGAGCTACGTCAAAAGCTGGAAGTAATATAAGGTTGGAAAGCGGGTCATTCGATACATACCGAACCAGTATTAACACTAAAGGAAGAAATGACGCTTTTGATTATTATGGTGCGGTAACCAAACTAAATAGTAGTGGATTTAGAGAACATTCCGAAGTCGACAGTATTTATAGCTTTGGTAATGTTGGCTACAAATTTAGTGACAACATGGAAACTCGCTTTTTCCTGACCGCATTGCAGGACAATTTTGAGCTGGCTGGCTCTTTGACACACGACCAAGCATTAAGCAATCCTGACATATCGCCAGAATCAAATATTGAACGCGATATGGATCGAAACCTTGATGTGTTTCGCTTATCAAATCGAACAGTTTTTGCACTAGATTCGCTCACTATTGAAGCCGGGGCTTGGCTAGCAACAAGATATTTGGATCACGCCATAACACCATATGCCGGCATCATTGAGCAAGGCGGAATGGAGTTTGGCATATCTACTGATATTACTGGTGATTTCCAACTGGATATCACTGATATTTCCTGGGTTATAGGTATAACCCATGCTGAAAGTAACAATGAGTCAGAACTGTTTGCGTACTCTGAGGGCCCTTTTAGCCCAACACCAACTGCCGAAAAGGGAAATTTATCAAGTAAAGATGATCGGAATGCGACGAATACTGTCATCTATGGACAGCTAGACTTCCCCCTAAGCGAGTCACTTAACCTAATCGCAGGAGCTCAATATATTAGTAGCGTCAGAGAAAACAAAAATATCTTTAACTCTGACCCCGCTCAGGATACGGGTGGACCGAAAGATGACACCGGTAAGTTGAGCTTCGAGAAATTCAATGGGCGTCTTGGTGTTATTTATACCCTACAAGATGAAAATCAGCTATACGCTAATGTGAGTGAAGGTTATGAGCCACCAGGAATAACTGATCTAACTTCGGGCGGAGCGGATCCATTTACAATTCTTGATGCACAAGAGTCATTGACTTTTGAGGTTGGCTCTCGCGGGCAGAAAGGTATTGTAAGCTGGGACGCATCTATTTATCACAGTGAAATTAGCAACGAATTTGTAGACGTTGGGCAGTCCGGGTTTAGCGGCGAAACAACAAGTACAGAAAACGCAAGAGGTAACACACTACACAAAGGTGTCGAGCTTGGTCTCGATATACAAATAAATAAGAATATTCTCTGGCGGAACATCTATAACTATAACGACTTTTGCTTTGATAATGATCCGGATAGAGGGGATAACAAGTTACCTGGAATACCTCAATCAATCTATGCCAGCGAATTAAAATACTCGAGCAATGACAGGTGGTATGCAGGCATTAACTTGCGACATATTGCCAACGGAGCCTACGTTGACTTCGCCAACACTGAAAGAACTGCGGGATATGAATTAATTAGCATTATTGCCGGTATCTCGATAAACGAAGCGATCGACTTATTTGCATCTGCGGAAAACCTAACCGACGAAAAATATATCTCAAATGTGTCAACAGTATCAGATCTTAGTATGGCTTCCAGTAATTCAGTTTTTACTCCAGGTCAAGGTCGCGCCTTCTATGTTGGTATCAGCACTAACTTTTAATAGCCCCCTCACAGTAAGAAATACATAAGCGAGGTAGCTTGATGAAACTGCAATTCATTAGATGGCACAGATTCCTAACCTGGATAGCTTTTTTTGGTGTTGTAACTTGGTCTTTGTCTGGAATATCCCATCCAATAATGGCTTGGTTTGGTCCGCAAGCCAAAAATACAATGCCACCCACGTTTCAAGCCAGTACAGAAACCTTATATAAACTTGAAAAAATTGTTGATAAGCTGCCTATCGAAAGGGCGGCTATCGCTAAAGTTGTTCCTTCAAGTGAGGGTAATCTACTGCAGATTACAGAAGCTGATAACAGCCCAAGGCGTTATTTCAACCTTGAAACTGGAAGTGAGTTGTTTGATCATGATATAGCACAAGCAAAGTGGCTCACCTCTCATTACTTGGACTTACCACAAGAAAATATTATTGATGTTAAATTCAAGGAGAGCTTTAGCGCTGATTACCCGCGAGTTAATCGCCTGCTACCAGTTTATGAAGTGACCATTGCCGTCGACGATAATTTACTCAAAGCTTTTATCTACACCGAAACAGGTGCCTTAGCTGCTTTAAACAATAGCTTTAAAGCCAAAATGCAAATGTTTTTCAGAGCGCTACATACCTGGAGCTGGCTAGATACTACCGGCCATGGGCGTGTGCTCACTGTTGCACTATTTATGTTGACGCTTGTAGTGATAGCCTCAACGGGACTCTATCTGATTTTTGCACTCCCCAGCCGCAAAATTCCCAAGTCTAATCGACGCTGGCATCGCCGCCTCGGCTACCTACTTTGGCTGCCATTACTTGGCTGGTCAGCAAGCGGGTTTTACCACTTATTACAGGCAGAATACATACAGCCCATTTCAGGCTTGCGACTGCTTGAACCTGTGCAACTGGAAAGCTTTGCAGTTACGGAAAGAGAGATGGCTCAGTGGCGGCATAGCATAGAGAGTAGCATTCCTAAGAAAGCGCATTTAAATGCTATTTCGCTCAATCAGTCCATCGATAAAAAGCCATTTTATCGACTTGGGATTAGCATTCCGATTGAAGAGTCAATGTCCAATTACCAACAGCGTAAAGCACGCTTTGGCGGACTGCCTCTGGAAAGATCATCAGCTTTAATCAACGCTCAAACGGGGGAGAAAGAGTCGATTAAGGATCAGGACTTGGCCAAAGAACTAGCTCTACAGTTCATCCAGTCTAATGGCAATACAATCGACAATATTAAAATTGATGAAATCAAGCTGGTCACACACTTTGGGCCAAACTATGACTTCCGCAATAAACGGTTACCGGTTTGGCAGGTCGACTTGAATGACCCAGCCAATAGCAGGTATTTTGTTGACCCAGTAACAGGTATTTTAGTTGACCAAAATCGAAAGATTGACCGGTTGGAATCACTTTCATTCTCACTGCTTCACAAGTGGAATTTTTTACGTCCATTAATAGGAGCTGAAAAGCGTGACATATTGATTGTAATTACATTACTCGCCTTAGTTGCAATGTCCTGCTTTGGATTGGCTATTTATTTAGCACGCAGAAAGCCAAGAGCTAGGAGGGTTGGTTCCAGCCTACCCCCTCAGGAAGCGTCTGGCTACATTAAAGCCTCGAATTAGAACTAGCCTTTTTCTCAGGCAAAACTCTCGGTCAAGAGCAGCCCCTGCGCCCAGGATCTACCCTTGACTGAGAGACTTATAGGGCAGAATAACCTAAAGGCTATACACGCCCCCTTTTAAGCTCAAGTGTTAACCACAATTATCGATAAAGATGTTTTTACTGTCTCGAACTGACTTTTATCTTAGCTAAAAGTTTCTACAACAGCTTATTTTCCACATGCAACCTTGACACCAACGAGCACTAAATCGTGTTCATTGCCGATCTGGCGAGACTCTCTAACTCGGCAAAAGCCGCCGCCAAGACCAACATAAGGCCCTCTAAAGTAAATAGCGGCTATTGAGCCCAGGGTTAAGCACACACAACTTAAAGCACACCCTGGCGAGCACATCTGCACAGTCGGCGAGCCTTTACGATGCGGAAAACTCTGATAGATCACCATACATGTAATATCCACCATTCAGAATCGAAAACGAAAGGAGCTGATTAACACAGCAAATAAGCACGGTAATAGAAAGTCTGAAACTAGCCCACGTGTACGATGGTAATACAGAGAAACTGGTTAATTGATAGTGGGAAAAAAGGAGAAGTGGTGGGTCGTGCTGGATTCGAACCAGCGACCAATTGGTTAAAAGCCAACTGCTCTACCAACTGAGCTAACGACCCCCAGGATGGTTGGACTAACTTGGTAATGGTCCAACTTGGGTTGTTTTCACCTTCGCGCAGAAGTGTAAAAACTGGGCGGGTTGCCTTGGGCATCCCTGTCGAAAATGGTGGGTCGTGCTGGATTCGAACCAGCGACCAATTGGTTAAAAGCCAACTGCTCTACCGACTGAGCTAACGACCCTTTTCGATGCCTCGTTGTGAGGAGCTGCGTATCTTACGGATCTATTTCGAAAAGACAATACCTAACTCGAAAAAAAATCTAACAAATTTAAGGAGTTAGGTATTTGTTCAAAAAATTGGCGCCAACGGCCAATTAAGGTGCGTAGACCGTGGGGTCCTCCAGGCCGGCCTCTGTGAAGCCAGCAGCCCTCAGGCGGCAACTGTCGCAGCGACGGCAGGCAGCGCCATCTGGCAAGGCTTGGTAGCAGGACACAGTTAAACTGTAGTCCACCCCTAAGCGGGTCCCTTCAGTAACAATATCCGCCTTGCTCATGTCCATCAGCGGCGCACGTATAGACAGCTTGTTGCCCTCGACACCGGCCCTGGTAGCCAGATTGGCCATCTTCTCGTAGGCCTCAATATATTCCGGGCGGCAATCCGGATAGCCGGAGTAGTCCACGGCGTTCACACCCACGAAAATATCCTGGGCGCCCAGCACCTCTGCCCAGCCCAGGGCAATAGACAGGAACACCGTGTTTCGCGCCGGCACATAGGTCACCGGAATACCGGAGGTTTCCTCTTCGGGTACTTCGATAGAGTCATCGGTCAGCGCCGATCCGCCGATTGAGCGCAGGTCGAGCTTAACCACCTTGTGCTCAACGGCCCCCAAGTCCTTCGCCACCTTCTGCGCAGCCAATAGTTCTGCCTCGTGACGCTGGCCATAATCAAAGCCCAGGGCGTAGCACTCGTAGCCCTCAGCCCGAGCCATGGCCAGTACGGTGGCTGAGTCCAGGCCACCGGATAGCAAGATTACTGCTTTCTTTGCTGTCATTTTTTCCTCTTTTCTTGATGTGGCACAGCGGCGCTTTAAACCCCTGGGATGTCGCCCCACAACAGCTTGTGCATTTGCATCTGCATACGCACCGGTAACCCATCTTCCAGTATCCATTCAGCTAGCTGGCGCGGCTGCAGCTGCTCGTAACTGGGGGAGAAAAGTACCTCCCCAACCCGCTCAGGTATGCGGTACTGATCCAGGGTAAATCGAGCCCAGTCGTAATCCCCGCGATCACAGATCACAAACTTGATCTGGTCCTGGCGAGTGAGTACTTGCATATTCTCCATACGATTGCGGTGCTGCTCCCCAGAGGCCGGCGTTTTCAGGTCGACCACTCTCGATACCCGCTCATCCACTTTATCCACAGGCATAGCGCCACTGGTCTCGAGGGACACCGCATAGCCCGCATCGCAAAGCGCCTTCATCAGGGGAAAACAATTGGGCTGGGCGAGGGGCTCACCACCGGTAACGCACACATGGCGAGCGGGATGGCTTTGCACCTGCTGCAAAATCTGCTCCAGCGTCATGCGCTCGCCACCGTAAAAGGCGTACTCGGAGTCGCAATAGGTACAGCGTAACGGGCAGCCCGTCAGGCGTACAAACACCGTAGGAAGGCCACTTTCTCGCGCCTCTCCTTGGAGGGAGTAGAAAATTTCACTGATTCTGAGTGATTCTTTGGAAAGATCGGTCATACACACCCAACACAAAAACGCCCGAGTGGCACATGCCACCCGGGCGCGGGATCATAGGCTTTTTCTGCTCAAAAAACCAGCGATGGCAGTCAGTAGCGGCTGAAGGCTACTGGAAGTTCTCCTGCAGATACTTCTTCGCCAGGTTCGATGCTCTGGCATCACTGGCTGCCACCTGCTCCAGCAGGTTGCGGGCTTTTTGCTGGTCGCCCAGCTGGTGATAAACAGTACCCAGCTTGTAGCGGCCATCCCAGACTTTACTGGAATTCGGGTAACCGTCGAGGAGGGCTACGAACCACTCCCGAGCCTCTTCCAGGTTGCCTTGAACCAGTGCAATCTCACCCAGCCAGTAATTCGCATTCGGGGCGTACTGACCATTGGGGAAGTCCTGCAACAGGCTTTTGAACTCTTCACTGGCGCCGCCGTAATCGCCATTGCGGGCCAAGCCAAAGCTGGCCTGGTAGCGGTCGCGCTCGCTCTTTCCGTCTTTCGGGCCCTGGGGTTTAGGCGGCATTGCTGAGCCCCCCTGCCCTTGCATGGACGAAGCACCGCCTTCAGCGGTAGACGGCGGCTGAGCCGCTGGCTCTGTACCACTCAGGCGCGCAATACGCCGGTCCAGATCCATATAATCTTCGGTGCGCTGCTGTTTGAGACGCTTGATCTCATGGCGCAACTCTTCAACTGTGCCACGCAACTCCCGCACTTCCTGCTGCAAAACCTGCATTTGATAGTAGGCTTCGGCCTGGGGGTTGCCCTGGGCTCGGGGTGGTGACATACCGGCGCGGGCGAGCTGTGTCGGAGCACTGCTTTCCACTTCATCGGTATAAGTAATGGTCGACTGGTCCTGGCTCTTAGAAGACAGGTCTACAATCGGGGCCTGGGAAAATACCGGCGATGCCGCAGTCATTACTGCTGCGGCGATCGCTAGTTTTCTAATCGTTAAAGCCATTGGCATCCATTTTTACGATTAGTTAATAACAACGCGACGGTTCATCGCACGGGCAGATTCGTTAGAACCCATTTGAGCCGGACGCTCTTCACCGTAGCTGATTACTTCCAGGTTAGCTGCGTCTACGCCTTGCAGTACCAAAAAGTCGCGAACGGCATTGGCACGACGCTCACCCAGAGCCAGGTTGTACTCGCGAGTACCCAGTTCGTCAGCGTGGCCTTCCAGGCGAACAGAACCGGTGGCAGCGCGCATACGGTCAGCGTGACGGATCAGCAGCTCACGGGTTTCGGGCTTCAGCAGGGACTGGTCGAAATCGAAGTAAACTACGTTTTCCAGAGGTGCTACTGTCTCGGGTTGCGTGGTATCAAAATCGGTGGTTTCAACCGCAGTTTGATCTGCCTGGTCCAGGGTCTCCTGGCTGCCTTCGGTGGTGTCAGTGCTGCTACAACCAGCCATAACTGCCAATACACAGGCTAACCCAAGGCCTGTTTTTACTGATTTCAACATAAGCTACTCCGCTTTATATATAGTGTTATCGAAAATCCTGAAAGATTTCTACTTGCTCTAATTCACACCCTTCGCTTAAGTGCGTCGGGCACCCCCGCCTTATTCAAAGTACGGCGACCAGGCCGGTTCACGAACATCACCCCTCTGAGAGGGCAGGTTGTACTTCACCCCGGCATCCAGCGACACCGCTGCCAGAATACCTTTATCCCCACGTTTGGTAGCGTACATCAACATGGCCCCATTCGGCGCGATACTAGGGGATTCGTCCAGCGTAGTCTCCGTAAGGACACGCACTCTGCCCGAGTTGATATCCATCGTAGCGATGGTAAATACGCCCCTATTACGATGCACCATCACCAGTGTCTTTCCATCGGGAGAAACACGGGGCCGCGCATTGTAATCGCCATCGAAGGTTAAGCGGTCGACTTGACCAGTGGCAAGAGTCAATTGGTAAATTTGTGGCTTCCCTCCCCTATCGGAGGTGAAAACCAGTGATTTACCATCTGGCATCCAGTTCGGCTCAGTATCAATGGAGAAGTGCCTTGTCATTCTTGTCAGTTTATTACTGACCAGATCCAGCACGTAGATCTCCGGGTTGCCGTCCTTGGAGAGCACCATCGCCAGTTTGGTTCCATCCGGGGACCAGGTCGGCGAACTGTTGATGCCCTTGAAGTTAGTTAATTGCTTGCGCGCACCCGTGCGCAGGTTCTCGCGAAAAATTGCCGGGCGCCCGGTTTCAAAGGAGACGTAGGCGAGCTCCTGGCCATTGGGGGACCACATGGGAGACATCACCGGCGCACTGAAACGACGGATCTGCTTGGCGCGAGCACCATCGATATCCGCACGCATCAGCAGATAGCTGGGCTTGCCGCCACGGGTCTCTTCCTGCACGTACACCATTTCCGTGGAGAAGGCACCGCGAATACCGGTGATAGCTTCAAAGATCTCATCGGCGGCGCGGTGGGCGATATCCCGCAGCTGGGTCTGGCCGCCGCGCACTTGCTTGGTGAACATCTTGTGCTGGCCGAAAACATTGACCAGATCAAAAGTGAGCAGGTAACCGGTGGCCTGCGGCTCAATGCGGCCGGTCACTATGTACTCGGTGCCGAGGATACGCCAGTCGCGGAATACCACGTCTTCCGGGGCCTTGGGGAAAGACAGCATGTCCTCCTTGGGCACCGGGGAGAAAAGGCCACTGCGGCGAAGGTCTGAGGAAATAATCCCGGAAACATCTTCCGCCAGTACCCCGCCACCAGACCAGCTGAATGGGGACACAGCGATCGGTGTGGGGTCATCGATACCGCTGGTGATATCCACCACCAGCTGGGCTCGGGCCCCCAGGCTCACCGAGGCGATTGCAATAATGACGACTGTCTTCAGTAAACTCTTGATCATTGGCGCAGATCTTCGACTTTAAAGTTCAAAATAGTTGTGCGGACTTCCCGCTCAAATACCACCGGTTCTTCCCGGGCCAGGTCGGCCACTTCGGGAAATACCTCCACTTTTTTGATAGCGGTCAGTACCGAGCGATCCAGGGCGGCATTACCACTGCCCTCGACGATATTAGCTGCCACCACCCGGCCGGTGGGGACAAAGTTTATTCTCACCTTGGTAAGCATACCGTTTCGGGCACTGGGCGGGCGACTCCATACCGCCTCAATTTGCTGCTGGATCGCCTGGCCAACGGACATCACCGCTTGCTCGGCCTCATTCGCATCCAGCAGTTCCTCTTCATCCTGGAGGGCCTCATCAAAAGAACTCTGGCGCTCTTGGGCCAGCTTCTCCTTCAGCTCTTTTTCTTTGCGCGCCTTCTCTTGCTGCTCTTTCTCGCGACGGGCTTTCTCTGCCTGTGCCTTGCGATCAGCTTCGACTTTCGCTTTGCGTTTCTTTTCCGCCTCGAGCTTTTTCTTCTGCTCCAGGGCCGCGCGGCGCTTACGTTCGACCTCTGCCTTGCGTTTTTGCTCCGCAGCGCGATCGGCACGCTGTTTTATTTTATCGACCTTTTTCGGCAGTTTCTTCTTCGGTGTTGCCGCTTCAATCGTCACCAGCTTAGCCTGCACAAACTTTGGCATCGGTTTGCGCTCAGGCATACTGCTGGCTTCCCAGCCGTAGGTCATGGCAGCTATCAACGCCCCGTGTAACACGAGGCTGATGATGATCGCCAATGCATAAAAGCCTTTATTCACCGGCACCCTACCCCTGAGGTGGCTCTGTCACCAGGCCGACGCTGGGCGCTCCCGCCTGCTGCAGTTCGGTCATGGCATTGACGATCAGGCCATAGCGAGCCTCGGTGTCACCCCACACCAAAACCGGAGTTCCCGGCTTTTGGCGCAACACCTTAGCGACCGTTTGTTTAATTTCTTCGAGCGGCTTGGCGCTCTTCTCGTCAGTCCCCAGATTTAGGTAATAGGTGCCATCGGAGCGCACAGAAATAATCAGCGGCTCCTCATCGGTTTCCTCCATCGGCGCCGAGGGCGCGTTTGGAAGGTCGACTTTGACCCCCTGCATCAACAATGGTGCCGTGACCATGAAGACAATTAGCAGCACCAGCATTACGTCAATGTAGGGCACCACATTGATCTCGGAGACCAGCTTCTTTTTGGTTCCCTTGCGAAACACACTCATAGGGTTCGCCTATTCACTACTCAGCCGGAATGCACTTTGCGGTGCAGGATAGAGGAAAACTCCTCGGCGAAAGTTTCGTAGCTGGACAACAGCGACTCCGCCTTGGCGGAATAGCGGTTAAAAGCCATCACCGCAGGAATTGCTGCAAACAGGCCCATAGCCGTAGCCACCAACGCTTCACTGATACCGGGTGCGACCGTGGCAATAGTGGCCTGGTGCATAGTAGCGAGACCACGGAAAGAATTCATAATCCCCCACACAGTGCCAAACAGGCCGATATAGGGACTGACAGAGCCTACGGTTGCCAGGAACGGCAGGTTCATTTCCACCTTTTCCTGCTCCCGGGACATAGCCACACGCATGGCCCGCTCAGTGCCTTCCATCACCGCTTCAGGGCCGCTGCTGCCCTGTTGGCGCAGGCGGGTAAACTCGGTAAAACCGGCGCGGAAAAGGGACTCAACACCATCGGTTCGGCCTTTTTCCGCTCGTTCGTTACCTTCGCGGAAGAGTTTGTTCAGGTCGGCACCGGACCAAAAGCGGCGTTCGAAATTGTTCAGGGAGCGCTTGGCCTGGGACAGGTAAAGCCCGCGCTGGATAATCATCACCCAGGACACCACAGAGGCCAGTAACAGCAGCAGCATAACTAACTGTACCAACAGGCTGGCGTTCTGGATTAGCCCCCAAAGAGAAAGTTGTTCACCGGCGTTCATCTTCTTAAATAACTGCCTTTAATGCTGAATAAATAGGTTCCGGCAGGGCACAGGGCCTGCGGCTGTCGTCAGCGACACAAGCAACTTTGACCACACCTTCGCAAATTAGCTCATCGCCGCGCCAGATTTTTTGCTCAAAAGTCACTGCGGCCCGCCCCAGTTTGCCAATCGAGGCCGTAGCGCGCAATGCATCATCAAGAAGTGCGGACTTTCGATACTGAATCTCGGCGGAGTGCACCACCAGTAACAGACCCTGTTCTGGCATCGCCGGCTTATCATACCCGAGGGAGCGCAGCAGTTCTGTGCGCGCGCGCTCCATATACTTCAAATAATTGACGTAATAAACGATACCACCTGCGTCGGTATCCTCGATATAAACCCGCAGCGGAATACTGAAAACTTCCTTCACCCCATCCTCTCTCTACTTATTATCTGGCTTCGGCAGGCCGAAGTGCTCGTAGGCCAGGCCGGTCGCCACTCGCCCTCGCGGTGTACGGGCGATATAACCCTGCTGAATCAGGTAGGGCTCTAACACATCTTCCAGAGTATCCCGCTCTTCACTGACTGCTGCAGCGAGACTGTCCACCCCCACCGGCCCACCATCAAACTTCTCGATCATGGCCAATAGCATACGGCGATCCAGCTGGTCGAAACCACGGGAATCCACATTGAGCATATTAAGAGCGGCATCAGCAATACCGGAATCCACGGCACCATCACCTTTAACTTCGGCGTAATCACGCACGCGGCGCAGCAGGCGGTTGGCTATTCGGGGGGTACCCCGAGCTCGACGGGCAACTTCGAGAGCACCACCTTCATCCATCTCCACTCCCATCAGGCCAGCGGAACGACGAACAATACTGGTGAGATCCTCAACGTTATAGAACTCAAGCCGCTGGACAATGCCGAAGCGATCCCGCAGTGGCGAGGTAAGCAGGCCCGCCCTCGTGGTGGCTCCCACCAATGTGAAGGGTGGCAGGTCCAGCTTAATCGAACGCGCCGCAGGTCCTTCGCCGATCATAATATCCAGCTGATAGTCTTCCATCGCCGGATACAGTACCTCTTCCACATGGGGGCTGAGGCGGTGGATCTCATCGATAAAAAGCACATCCCCCGGCTCCAGGTTGGTCATCAACGCAGCCAGATCGCCAGCCTTCTCCAGTACCGGGCCCGAGGTGGTCTTAATGGCCACCCCCATTTCGGCGGCGATGATATTTGCCAGGGTGGTTTTACCCAGCCCCGGCGGGCCGAATACCAGGGTGTGATCCAGGGCCTCTTTGCGCAGCTTGGCAGCCTGAATAAAGATCTCCATTTGCTCCCGCACCACTGGCTGACCCACATAATCATCCAGGGTTTTGGGGCGCACGGCGCGGTCGTACTGCTCTTCCTGGCCCGAGGGGCCCACGGGCTCCGGTGCCACCAAACGGTCGGCTTCGATCATTGCAACAACTCCAGGGCCTCAGATTAAGCGGGGGCCATTCCCTTAAGGGCCAGGCGAATCAAAGTCGCACTATCGGCATCCGGCTGCTCCTTGCTGGCGCGGGCCACCATTTTGCTGGCTTCAGTGGGCTTGTAACCCAGAGCCGCCAGGGCGCTCTCCGCTTCACCGGTGTGGTCCACCTTGGGCTCGGCAGCAGCGGCCATCAGGGGGATATCCTTGGCGTCGCCAAAATCCGGGGTCAATTTATCCCGCAGCTCCACAATCAAGCGCTCGGCAGTCTTTTTACCGACGCCAGGGACTTTGACCAGCGCCGCTACATTATCCTCCGACACACAGCGGGCCAGGGCAGCGCCGTCCAGCCCGGATAAAATAGCCAGGGCCATCTTGGGACCCACTCCACTCACCTTGATCAGGGTGCGAAACAATTTGCGGTCCCCATCGCGAATAAAACCATATAACTGCTGGGCTGTTTCGGATACCGCTAAATGAGTGTGCAGCTGTACCGGCTGCCCCAGTGCGGGCAGTTCAAAAATCGTGGTCATGGGTGCGAGCACTTCATAGCCCACCCCCTGTACATCCACCAACAGCAGAGGTGGCTGCACTGCGGCCAGGGTACCGCTCAATCTTCCAATCATGTGTTATTCCAGGTTTATATTGTCTGCGCCCTTTATGGGGCCAATTCTACCAGCCGATCACACGCTCAGGCGGCCACGACGAAAACGACTGCGCGCACCGCCAGCGGTAAATACCAGGGTTTGTTCGGTATGCATATGACACAGAGCTACGGCAAGTGCATCGGCGGCATCCTCCTGCGGTGATGCAGGTAGGGACAGCAGGGTTTTCACCATATGCTGGACCTGCAATTTATCCGCTCCACCGTTACCGACCACTGCCTGCTTCACTTTGCGAGCTTCATATTCGGCTACTGCCAGACCGCTATTTGTCCCTGCCACAATAGCTGCCCCCCGGGCCTGCCCCAATTTCAGGGCGGAGCCGGCGCTCTTGGACATAAAAACATTTTCAATTGCCATCTGAGCAGGCTGGTATTGCTGGGCGATCTGGCTCACTGCATCAAATATCAGTTTGAGGCGCTCAGGCAGGGGACCTTCGGGAATACGAATCACCCCGCTGGCCACATAGCGAGCCTTGCCCCGCTCCACATCGATAATTCCATAGCCCGTTTTTCGCGAGCCGGGGTCAATACCCAGGATTCGGGTCAAAAGGCAGCTCCCCAAATATCTGTATGTTTATATAGTGGTGGGAGTGTCCCAAGGTGAACAGGAAGCGTCAAGGGAGGGGGAGTAAGAAGGGCTTGAAAAGATAAAAAACCAGAGGCGGGACAGTAGCCGCCTCCAGTTACGGAACCGGCTTTAGCCCAGCTCCTCCATCACCTCTGCCGGAATATCCGCATTGGTGTAAACGTTTTGCACATCATCCAAGTCTTCCAGCATCTCGATCAGAGCGAGTACTTTTTCAGCACCGTCTTTATCCAGCGGAATCGTGGTGGACGGAATCATGGCAATTTCGGCACTGTCCGGGGTAAAACCGGCTGCAACCAGGGCGTCCTTAACCGTCAGGTAGTCCTGGAATTCAGTGGTAACTTCAACACTGCCGTCATCGTTGGATTCGATATCCTCAGCCCCGGCTTCGAGAGCTGCGTCCATCAACGCATCTTCATCCACTCCAGTCTCGTAGAACATCTGACCTTTGCGGGTAAACAGATAGCTAACGGAACCGTCGGTACCCAGGTTGCCACCGCGCTTGGTGAAGGCGTGACGCACTTCAGCCACAGTGCGGTTGCGGTTGTCAGTCAGGCACTCCACCAGGACCGCTACACCACCAACGCCGTAGCCCTCGTAAACTACGGCTTCGTAGTTTTCACCATCCGCATTGCCGGCGCCACGGGCGATAGCTTTATCGATGGTGTCGCGCTTCATATTGGCGCCCAAAGCCTTATCGATAGTGGCGCGCAGCGCCGGGTTATCGTCCGGGTTTGGACCCGATTTGGCGGCTACCGTCAACTCGCGAATGATCTTGGTAAAGACCTTGCCCCGCTTGGCATCCTGAGCTGCTTTGCGGTGCTTAATATTGGCCCATTTACTATGTCCGGCCATTTTCCGTCTCTCTTCAGTCAGTGCGTAGGATGAGCCAAAGAGCGAAGCGAATCGCCCATCACTACGATTGGATGGGCCCGCTTCGCTCGGCCCATCGGGGAAAAATCAGCTGATTTTCTCTTCTTTTTGTCGCAGGCGAATACTCAGCTCACGCAGTTGTTTCGCATCTACAGCACCCGGGGCATCTGTCATCACACAGGCGGCGCTCTGGGTTTTCGGGAAAGCGATAACATCGCGAATAGAGTCACTGCCGGTCATCAACATCACCAGACGATCCAGGCCAAAGGCCAAGCCACCGTGGGGCGGCGCACCGTATTTGAGTGCATCCAGCAGGAAGCCGAACTTCTCGCGCTGCTCTTCAGCATCGATACCCAGGATGCGGAAAACCGCTTCCTGCATCAACTGGTCGTGGATACGAACAGAACCACCGCCCAGCTCGGTGCCGTTAAGCACCATATCGTAAGCGCGGGAAAGTGCTTCAAGCGGATTCTTTTCCAGCTCTTCCGGGGTACAGGAAGGCGCAGTGAAGGGGTGGTGCAACGCAGTCAGGCTGCCGTCGTCATTTTCTTCAAACATCGGGAAGGCGACAACCCACAAAGGCGCCCACTCGCTGGTGTACAGATCCAGGTCTTCACCCAGCTTGCAGCGCAATGCACCCAGAGCTTCAGAGACAATCTTGGCCTTGTCCGAGCCGAAGAAAAGAACATCACCGTCTTCCGCTTGCAGGCGATCGAGAATGGCTGCACGGGTTTCAAGCGGCAGGAATTTAACGATTGGCGACTGCAGACCATTTTCCAGGTCAGAGCGATCGTTAACCTTGATGTACGCCAGGCCCTTGGCGCCATAAATACCGACAAATTTGCCGTAATCGTCCAGCTGCTTGCGGGTCAGTTTCTTACAACCGCCAGGTACTTTAATCGCGGCAACACGTCCCTTCGGATCATTGGCCGGCCCGGAGAATACCTTGAAGTCCACCTCGGTCATCAGGTCCTTGATCTCCACCATCTCCAACGGAATACGCAGGTCCGGCTTGTCGGAACCGTAGCGCAGCATCGCCTGGTAGTGGGTCATGCGCGGGAATTCACCCAGATCAACACCCTTAAGCTCTTTAAACAGCTTGCGAACCATGTTCTCGGTGATCGACATGATTTCCTCTTCATCGAGGAAGGAGGTCTCAATATCGATCTGGGTAAATTCAGGCTGGCGATCAGCGCGTAAATCCTCATCGCGGAAACACTTAGCGATTTGGTAGTAGCGATCGAAACCAGAAACCATCAGCAACTGCTTAAACAGCTGTGGTGACTGTGGCAGAGCGAAGAACTTGCCCTCGTGAGTGCGGCTCGGCACCAGGTAATCCCGGGCACCTTCTGGGGTGGCGCGGGTCAGGATTGGGGTCTCGATATCGAGGAAGCCGTGCTCATCCAGGTAATTGCGGATTGCGGTAGTCAGCTTGGAACGAAAATACAGGTTGTTCTGCATTTCGTTGCGGCGCAGATCCAGATAGCGGTATTTCAAGCGGATATCTTCACCCACTTCGGTGTGCTCATCCAGCTGGAAAGGCACTGTCTCAGCAGTATTGAGGATCTCCAGCTCTGTACCGTAAACCTCAACTTCACCGGTCACCATATTGGGATTCACGGCCTCTGGGGCACGGGCGCGCACACGACCTGTCACTTTAAGCACATATTCGCTGCGCACGCGATCGGCCATCTCGAAGTGTTCGGCCGCATCGGGGTCGAACACCACCTGTACAATTCCCTCGCGGTCGCGCAGGTCGATAAAAATCACTCCGCCGTGATCGCGGCGGCGGTCGACCCAGCCACAGAGGGTTACTACGCGGTCAATGTCCGCAGAACGAAGGACGCCACAGTAATCGCTGCGCATGGATGAAAATTCCCGTTATCGATAGGTGAAAAGATTAGTTAGAGGGTACACCGCACGGACAGCCCCGCACAGCTCGCCTAGGCCGTCTTTGCCGCCGCTGTGCCAGACTTGTCGCTTTTGGCCTTACCACTGTTGGCAGAGTCACCGCCAGCGAGGTTTTTCTTGCTACCAGTTTTAAAATCAGTCTCATACCAACCGGCGCCCTTCAGGCGAAATCCAGCCGCTGAGATTTTCTTGCGCAGCTCGGCCTTCTCGCAAGCTGGGCAGTCTTTGAGCGGGTCATCGCTCATCCGCTGCAAAGCTTCCATTTCATGGCCGCAGGCATTGCACTGGTATTCATATATCGGCATTACACAGTACCTGGTGCTTAAAAAAAGGGGGAGAGAGTATACATGAGGCCTACAGAGGTAAGAAGCTGCACGGGTCTTTTCCCTGGGTAAAGCGTCCCATAAAGGCGACGTGAGGCTAAAAAATGTAAAAAAAGCACTATTTTTCTAGTATTTCTTCGTGCGGCCGAACAAAAACTATATATACTTCCCCCATCACCCGCTGAGACACCCGTAACGGATGCAGCGCAGCGGGAGAAAAAACACACTTTTACCGGATATATACCGAACAACAAAGAAGGAAGTAAGCCATGGCTGTCTCCAAGAAAGCTGCTACTAAAAAGGCCCCGGCAAAGAAAGCTGCGGCCAAAGCTGCACCGGCCAAGAAAGTAAAAGCAATCAAGGAAAAGTACACTAAGACTCAAGTACTTAATCAGATTGCAGAAAGCACTGAGCTGTCCCGCAAGCAGGTTCAATCTGTTCTGGACGAGCTGAACGATATCATCGAAGGCCACATCAAGAAGCGCGCAGTTGGCGAATTCACCCTGCCGGGCCTGATGAAAATCACCACCGTGAAAAAGCCAGCTAAGAAAGCTCGCAAGGGTATCAACCCGTTCACCGGTGAAGAGACTACCTTCAAGGCGAAGCCTGCCAGCATCCAGGTTAAAGTTCGCCCACTGAAGAAGCTGAAGGAAATGGCAGAGAACTAATACACTCTGTAAAGCCTCAGCTTAAAAACCCCGCTTATGCGGGGTTTTTTATTCACTCCCATTCCAAGCCAGTGCCCAGGCACCTGCTAAATAGATACCCCGGTATAGCAAAAGGCAATCCGCTTTGAGGCAATACTGCCCCCAGGCAATATTTATTGCCCAGCGAATAGCGTAAAATAGCCAGCTTACCCGTAATAGAATCCATATAATTCCTATGCGCGCATCTCGTTATCTCATCGCAACCCAAAAAGAAACTCCCAACGACGCAGTGGTGATCAGCCATCAGCTGATGCTGCGTGCCGGCATGATCCGCCGTCTGTCTTCAGGTCTCTACACCTGGCTGCCCACCGGGTTGCGGGTGTTGCGCAAAGTCGAGCGCATTGTTCGCGAAGAGATGGACCGCGCTGGCTCCCTGGAAGTACTGATGCCGGTCGTGCAGCCGGCAGAGCTTTGGGAAGAGTCCGGCCGCTGGCAGCAGTACGGCCCCGAACTCCTGCGCATCAAGGATCGCCACAACAATGACTTCTGCCTGGGCCCGACCCACGAGGAAGTCATCACCGATCTGATCCGCAGTGAAATCAATAGCTATAAGCAGTTGCCCGCCAATTTCTACCAGGTGCAGACTAAATTCCGCGATGAAATCCGTCCGCGCTTTGGCGTAATGCGCGCGCGCGAATTCACCATGAAGGATGCTTACTCCTTCCACGTGAACGAGGATTCCCTGCAGGAAACCTACGATATTATGCACGGCGCCTACTGCCAGATTTTTGAGCGCATTGGCCTGGACTACCGTCCAGTGCTGGCAGACACCGGTTCAATCGGTGGTTCCAGCTCTCACGAATTCCACGTGCTGGCGCAGAGCGGCGAAGACGATATCGCCTTCTCCACAGAATCCCGCTACGCCGCCAATGTCGAATTGGCAGAAGCGGTTGCCCCAGCTGGCGAGCGCCCTGCTCCGTCGCAGGAAATGCAGGAAGTTCATACGCCGAACCAAAAAACCATCGCCGATGTCAGCGAGTTTTTGAAAAGTGATCCCGCCCACTCAGTAAAAACCCTGATTGTTCTGGGCGAGTGCGAAGAGGGTGAAACCGCTCCATTAATTGCCCTGGTACTGCGTGGCGATCACGAGCTGAACGAATTAAAAGCAGAGAAGCTGGCTGGAATCGCCAGCCCTATTCAGTTCGCCTCGGAAGAGCGCATCGCCGAAGAACTCAGTTGCAACATTGGCTCCCTGGGCCCGGTGGGCATAAAGATCGAGACTGTTGTGGATCGCTCTGCAGCGCACCTGGCAGACTTTATCTGCGGCGCCAATCGCGATGACTACCACTTAACCGGTGTGAACTGGGGTCGCGATGTGGAGTTGGGCCGCGTCGAAGACCTGCGCAATGTAGTGGCAGGCGACGCCAGTCCCGATGGCCAGGGCACCCTGGAAATCAAACGGGGCATCGAGGTCGGCCACATTTTCCAGTTAGGCGACAAATACAGCCGCGCTATGAATGCCACAGTACTGGATGAAAACGGTAAAGAGCAGGTTATGTCCATGGGCTGCTATGGCATCGGCGTTTCCCGTATCGTTGCTGCGGCCATTGAGCAGAACCACGACGACTCAGGGATTATCTGGCCCACTGCGATTGCACCTTTCCAGCTGGCGATTGTGCCAATCAATATGCACAAGAGCGATGTGGTAAGGGAAAAGTGCGAGCACCTGTATGAGTCCCTGCGCAGCAAGGGTATTGATGTATTGCTGATGGACGAAGCCAAAGCGCGACTGGGTGCTATGCTCGCCGATGTGGAGCTGATCGGTATTCCCCACCGCATTGTTATCGGCGATCGCGGCCTGGAAAAAGGTGTGGTGGAATATAAAGGTCGTGGAGATGCGGAAAGCCAGGAGTTTGCCGTATCCCAGCTCGAAGAAGTGTTATTGGAAAAATTTAATCAATAATTGTCGAGCCGCCCGGCCTGCCCCCAAGCAGGCCGGGACCTCTTACGGCAAAAGTGCTTTTTATCGGCGGCGTCACAAAATCACGCTGCCCATTTTGCCGGGCTTTTCGTAGAATCACCCCATGATAAAAAAAGCCACCGCCCTCTTGTTGCTCTGCCTTACCTGCTGTGCCGCCCAGGCTCAAAGCAGTAGAGCCGAGATCGACCCGGAGTTGCGCCTCGCCCTGCAGGACGCAGTTACCCAGGCCGACAGCTTTGTGGACCGCTTCGATGCGGAAGTGTGGCTAATGTCTAAATCCCAGCCTCTGTCCCGCTATATCAAAGATCCCAAGCGGCGGATGCACGTACTGAAAGCTGTCCACCGGGAGGCAACTCGGGCCGGGCTACGCCCGGAAATCGTATTGGCGGTTATCCAGATTGAGAGTGCTTTCGACCCCTATGCGATATCCCGCGTTGGCGCTCTGGGTATGATGCAGGTAATGCCATTCTGGAAAAATGAAATCGGTCGACCCGACGATAACCTGATCGATATGGACACCAATCTAAGGTACGGCTGTACCATTCTTAAACACTACATCAAGAAAGCCAAAGGCAATCTAGCCAACGCCCTCGCCTATTACAATGGTAGCTACGGCCGCCATACTTATAGCAGCAAGGTCTTGGATGCCTGGGCCGAGCGCTGGAGATAAACGATGACCGCCGGCTACTTATTTTTCTCCGGCGGTGCATGCGCTCTTCTTTTATTGGCAGCAACCAAGGTTGCTATACATCACTACCGGCTTGTTGCCGGGCGCTGCTTGCTGGCCCTACTTATAGCCGTGATCTGCTATTTACTCTGGCCCATCCTGCCACAGTTAAGTGGACCTACTGCGCTCTTGCTTAACCTGCCAATTACTCTGATTCCCGCAATTTTTTGGCTGTTTACTCACCTGTTATGCCGCGAGGAAGAACCTTTTCCCCTGTGGGGCTGGATTCCGATTGGTATTACCCTGGTCATCGGCATAGTCGCCTACCACGCACCCTTGCCATTGACGTCAGATCAGCAATCCCCACTATTTACCCTTTCGCAGCTACTCAAACTCGGTTTAATCAGCCTCGGCCTACTGACACTACAACGACAGTTTCACCTGGACTTGGTCGCAGAGCGCCGACGCCTGCGCACAACCCTACTTATCGCCGTCGGCGCCTATATGCTGGTAGTAATTGGCGCAGAATCTATCTTTGCTTACCGCCCGCTTCCCAACGGTGTACCGACACTGCACGCACTATTTGCCAGCCTGTTGTCACTGGTTGCCTGCCTATGGTTGCTGGCCCTTTCCCCCAGCGCTCTGGGAGAATCCCTGCCGCGCCCGAAGAGGAGCGAGCCAGAGGAGGAAGAACAGCCTTTAGCTCCGCCACCTGAACTGGATGAACAACAGCAAACCCAGCTGCAAAAATTACAGGAATATATGCACAACGGTGGTTATCGCCATACCGGACTCACCATCAGGGAGCTCGCGGAGCAGTTGGATATTCGCGAACATGTGCTGCGTGTGCTGATTAATCGCCATCTGGGTTATCGCAATTTTAACGAATACCTAAATCAGTTTCGTATTGATGAAGCCAGCAACCGGTTGGCAGATCCGGAACAGGCCCATTTGCCAGTACTCACCATTGCTCTGGACATCGGCTATCGCTCCTTGAGCCCATTTAACGCTGCTTTCAAGCGCCGTCACAGCCAAACCCCCACTGAGTACCGCCGGGAAAAGCTGCCCGCCTGAATCTCCTCTCCTGAAAGAATCCGTCAGCATTTTTTCATATTCCGTAAGCCCGCAAAGTAAAAGGCTCCCAGACTGGGAGCGCGGTGAAAGCGATTTTCCCGCTGCGTGCCCGGCTCACCGAGACCCGATTTAACACCGGTGAGTCTCCCTTCAATAGAAGAATAATGATGGTGAGAATATGGATTTTTTAGTCGACATATCCCAGGACGGAGCCAAACATTTCCAGTTGAGTTTATTTCGCTATGTGCTGGCCGCTTCAGTAATGAGTATTTTGGCCGGCTGGCTGTTTCGCACCTGGATGAACCGGCGCCGTATCCAAAAGCGTCGTGCCGAGTGGAAAGATATTCGGCGGGAGGTGAGTTATTCACTATTAACGGTGTGTATCTTTACCCTGGTAGGGATTATTACCACTATGATGCACGATCTGGGACTGACCAAATTTTACTGGCAGTGGAGCGATTATCCACTCTGGTGGAGTATTGCCAGCCTGCCAGTAGTGATTTTGATCCACGACGCTTATTTTTACTGGACCCACCGAGGTATGCACCATCCCAAGGTGTTTAAACACTTCCACCGCCTACACCATCAGTCCAGAACACCCACGCCCTGGACGGCATACAGTTTTTCCGTAGGTGAAGCGGTCCTGATGGGCGCTTTCTCTCCCCTGATAGCCCTGATACTGCCACTTAATCCAACTATTTGGTTCACCTTTTTATTTATCAGCATCTTCCGCAACGCCATGCTGCACACTGGCCGCGAGTTCCACCCCCGCAGCTGGGTCGACGGCCCTATGGACAGGCTCACCACCACGACTCACCACGACTTGCACCACCAGCGCTTCCAGGGTAACTACGGCTTTTACTTCACTTGGTGGGATCGCTGGATGGGCACAGAATTTAAGGACTACAAGCAAGTCTTCCGGCAAGCAGTGGATGGGCAATTACACGGGGGAGAAAAAGAGGTGGAAATAGACAACAGCGCAGCAGAAGGCGCAAAAGCTCACGCTTAACCCACTCAAATTACTTAAATGGGTGCCGGGGTTCCCCCGGCTCCTTTCTACTAGCCGTAATAACGGTGTTAATGGCCATGCTGCAAAGGCAACCAGCGGGATTCTCGGTAACAGTAAAGTCCCCAGATCACAAAGACGACTTCGATAGCAAAAAGCACTAAATTGCGCTGGTCAAAACCACTGATAAATAACATTCCGTAGAGGCGCCCAAGAGCGAAGCCGATATAGGCGATAGACAGCGCAGCGTAAGCAACCCTGCGGTGCGGGCGCATAGCCAAAGCCACCAGCAGAATCACCGCGATAGCCAACATAAACCCGCCATAAGTGGCCATAAACTCGGGCATGGCTTCGGGGGTATCAAATGAAAAATCCACTTCATCCGCTAGGCTCTGCGGTTTAAACAGGGCCCAGAGGCCGATAGAAGCAAAAACCAATAGATTGAGTGTCAAATAGACTCTTCCCAAATATTTCAATCGATTCTCCCCTCTAATTTCTGTTACTCACCCCTAAACAAGGGGAACACCGCTTTGGAGTACTGTCACAGTATATATGAGCCACACCCCGCCATACGCCGGAACAATTCACCAATTTGGTACAAAGCGATGGATTTATCAATATTTTCTTACTGGCAAACTGAGAATGTCTTTCCATAATTAGAATCCACAGCGCAACTCCGACCCACTCCAAAATAAGGGCCGCGCTTTTGAATACCACTACCTTCCTCAAGTCATTGGCGAAAGAGCCCCTGCTGTATTTTATTGCGATCGCCCTAATCCTATTGGGATTGGGAGAAATCCTGGAACCGCCTGCACAAGAGATTGTTATCAGCGAGGGGCGCGTCGAACATCTACGTTCGGTGTTTGAGCGCAAGTGGCACAGGTACCCCACTGATAGCGAGCTGGAGCAACTTATTGAGAATTACCTAAGAGAGGAAATACTTTACAGGGAAGCGCTTGCCCTGGGATTAGCCGAGAACGATACGGTAATCCGCCGCCGCCTACGAATGAAAATGGAACTTACGGCGCGTAATTTCGCTGACACTCAAGACCCAGGCGATCGCGTATTGGAGAAATTCCTTCAAGGTCAGGCTGATAAATACTGGGTCCCCCCCACCCTATCTTTCCAACAACGATTTTTCTCAGTGGATCTGGCCTCATCAGATTCACGTGATTTTAACGACTTACTCATGCAGCTAAACAGCGGTCAGGCTTCACCAATGATTGGAGACTCAACCCTACTGCCAGCTGCTTTTATCGACACTTCAGAGCCACGAATAGACAGGCAATTTGGGCTGGGATTTTCCGCTCAATTGTCCAAGTTGCCTATTGGCAAGTGGAGTGGTCCAGTCCGCTCGACCTTCGGCGATCACTTGGTCCTCCTTGAGGAAATCAAGTCCACCCAGCTACCGGCATTGGCTGAAATACGCAGCCGCGTACTAAATGATTGGCAATTCCAGACGCAAAAGAAGATTCTGCAGGAACAGTATCTCCAGTACCGTAAAAACTACGAGGTCACTGTCCACAAGCCGGATAACCTCTCAGCCGAGGTTGCCGTCAAGTGATGCACATACGGCCACTCCTGTTCATTCTGCTCCTCAGCTTTACTCCAATACTATCTGCCCACGAACTGCGCCCGGCTTACCTGGGCATTACTCAAGTTGATGCGCAATTATTTAAAGTACTTTGGCGATTGCCCGCACAAGGCGATCTTCGCCTCGCTCTGAATGTCCATTTGAACCAAGCTGCCTCTCCCCTAAGCCAACCCAGAGCGCAAATAAGTAAGGGCTACTACACAGAGCACTGGACCTTCCATCACCCCGGGGAGCTACAACAGCTGTCGATTCATATCGATGGCCTACAGAGCACTATGACCGATGCGCTAGTGCGGATCTCCTGGTTAGATGGGCGTGAACAAGTTATCCGACTGACACCAGACCAGCCAGAATGGACCCTTGACCAACCCGCCAGCGAGTTCCAAGTCGCCCAAACTTACTTTGTGCTGGGCGTTGAACATATTCTTCTCGGTGTCGATCACTTGCTGTTCGTTTTGGCCCTGATCTTACTCAAACAAAGCCTTCGCCAGCTGATCGGCACTATCACTGCTTTCACTATCGCCCACAGTATTACCTTGGCAGCTGCCGTACTGGGCTATATCCATCTGCCATCAGCGCCAGTGGAGGCGATTATCGCCCTCAGTATTTTACTGGCAGCCAGAGAGGCTGTACGCCAGAGGCATGGTGTTTTTAGTTTGACCAGTCGCTACCCATGGGCAATTGCCTTTGCTTTTGGACTTTTACACGGTTTGGGTTTTGCCGGTGTACTGGGGGAAATTGGACTTCCCCTGGGGGCTATTCCCCAGGCATTACTGACTTTTAATCTCGGTGTGGAAGTGGGGCAATTAGTATTTATCACTGCTGTTCTTACAGCAATCAACTTGTATCAAAAGCTCCTTAAACTCTGGCTAGGGTATGCCATTCGGAATCGCGAACAATACTCTTTCGGGGAGGGTGGAGGTATCGGAATACCAGTCGCTACGGTGGTCGCGTATACGCTGGGGGGCATTGCCTGCTATTGGGTGATTGAGCGCAGCCTGCTTATTGTTTTCCCATAACAGAGAACATTAACCGGCGCCCTGCAAATCACGGGCACCGGTTAATTTAAGGCTCAGTCCTGAAACAAGAGTTCCAGTGGGTAGCCGGTAAAAGGCTTGGTTTTCTCAATCACCAAATGAGAAGTCATACGGGAAATCGCCGCCTCTTCATTGGCCAACAACTGCTCTGAGACTCGATTAAAATCTGCTGCGTCCGGGCAGACGAAATGCAGCATATAGTCGAATTCACCAGACATTTTCACACAGGAAACAATCTGTGGAATATCGCTAATAATGCGGCGAAAGTTCTCACTGGTACGGGCATCCTGCCGCTTAAGCGCAACGTTTACATAAAACTCTGCATGCCGAACTTTATCCAGGTTTATCTCGGCAAAGAACTCGCGGATATAGCGCTCACTGGTCAGGCGTTTAACCCGGGCCAGGCAAGCACTTTCCGATAATCCAATTTTTTCACTCAAATTCAGGTTACTTGTACGTGCGTTTGATTGCAGGGCCTGCAAAATACGCAAATTATGCCGGTCAATTTTCACGGAGCTATTTTCTTTTGAATCTGAAAGGGGGCAAGGATAGCGGTATTCGCCGGTGGCATAAACATTACAGCCACCGGCATGGGAAACTTGTCATCACTTCAAAGGCGAATTTGGCGACAACCAGCCTCCCGGCAAAGGCCTAACCGGCCTGGCGGTTACCACTGGTGACGAACTGTTCAATGCGATCCAAGGCCCGCGACAACTCAGCCTCATCAGCCGCCAGGGTGAGGCGAACATGATTCACTGAACTGCTACCAAAGGGCGCGCCAGGCAGTACCGAGACCCGCTCAGCATCCAAAAGGGCTTCAGCGAAGGTTTGCCCGGAGCTGGATACCTTGGAGACATCCACCATAACAAACATCCCAGCCTCAGGACTGTAGCAACTCAAGCCTGGTATCTGACCAATCCTCTCAACAATCAGGTCTCGACGCTGCTGATAGGCATCCCGCATCTGCTTCACGAAGTAGCTATCAAACTCCAGGGCAAAGGCTGCAGCCTCCTGGATGAACTGAGGGCAGCCAAAAATTGTCGCCCCTGCAAAAGCAATCAAACGATCTACCAGGGGACCACGAGCCACTGCCCAGCCCAGGCGCCAGCCACTCATGGCGTGGGATTTGGACAAGCCATCAACCACAACAATATTATCCAGCGACTCCGCAGCCGTACGCAGAGAGGTGTGGCGGCGGGCAAAGGTGATCATTGAATAAACTTCATCACATACCAGCCAAATATTGCGCTCGCGGCAGTATGCCGCCAACTCGCGCAATTGTTCAGGGGTAGCCATCGCGCCAGTCGGGTTTACCGGCGTATTGATCATAACGACCTTGGTCTGCTCGCTGATGGAGGCCTTGATAGCGTCGACATCAAAAGCGAAATTAGTCTCCGCCGGGCAGGTCACCCGTTTTACGGAGAGGCGCAAGGCATCACAAATGGGGACATAGCCGATATACATCGGCTCGGGAATTACTATCTCCTCACCGGGGTTTAGCAGGCAGGCAAGTACTGCGTAGATCGCGTTGGTTCCACCGGGGAAAACAACAACATCATCCGGGTTACAAGGGTGGGGAGAGACCTTGCTCTCGATGTACGCGATAGCCCTGCGCAACATTGGCTCCCCGGCGGCAGGGGAATAGTGGGTGCGCCCCACTCCCAGGCGAGCGCGGGCAAAGTCGAGGATCGGCTCGGGGGTGTCAAAGTTGGGATCACCTACACAGAGAAAGATGACATCCTCCCCTTTATTGGCGAGATCGTGAGCCCGGTCACTCACAGCCCAAACATTGGCGTCCTCACCATTCAAAGCCTCACTTTGCAAGCTGAACCTGGGGGTAAAATTTGTCACGTTTTTCACTATTTAGCAGCCATTTATAGGGGCTAAGGTAACAACCATCTGGGTAATCGGTGCCGCTATATGACCGTCAATTTCGCATTAGAGGGAGCTTTTCTCAGGTATTCCCGCAGATAATGCGGGGGCCAGTGTGTTCGCGTGGATCGCGACTAGAAATAGATTTTTAGTCTCAGTTACTCAGGTCGATCCTGGCGCCCCAAAGAGAGCGAGTAATGAGTAAAACTTAAGCAAGGTATCACCCCATCCCACTGCAATTGAACACTATTAACCGGAGCCAGGAAAAACCCAGGGCTATGGGCAAAGCTTCATCGCGATATTCTTTTTTGACATCCCGTCCGCTCCCCATGCCCCTTTCACCTGACTCGCAGCAATCTCCCTCAAGTTTTCACTGTATTTAGATTAACTTTAATCTTCAAAACTCCAATCCCGGTATAGGTGCGAAACTGGCCCCTTAGCGCCTCTGGATATACTTAGTGTTAACCAGCCTTGGTCTTCCGAGACTATCTATTACGGCTTGATTGCGTGTTATCGTTAACACCTGAAAATCAATAAGTAAATTTAAATCATGGATAAGATGAAACAATTACTAACCTTACTTTTGCTCTCCTGTTCACTTACGGCAATCGGCACTGAAATTTCTCAGGAAAGGAAGTTGGAGCTTATTAATTCTATCGAGAAAAAGATTGCCTCCAACTATGTCCTGCAAGAAAACCTGGAAGCGATTCACTCCTCATTAAATAAAGTTGCAGAGTCAGAGGCATTCAGACAAGCCACTGATACAGAGTCAGTAGCTGGAATTATTAAATCCGCCTTAACAAAGCATGATAAACATTTTGGCGTAAGCTGGGATGATCCAGAATCTCCCCAACAGCAGCCGAAACACGAGGATTGGTTTAGTAAGCTCAGTAGAAAAAATTCTGGATTTACCCGAGTCGAAGTTTTAGAGGGTAACATCGGCTATATTGATTTCTGGGGGTTTGACCATGTTAACGAGGAGTCCCAAGGTCGAGTGGCTGCAGCTATGGCATTAATCCAAGATACTAGCGCTATTATTTTTGACCTGAGAAAGAATGGTGGTGGTAATGGCTTTATGGGCGGCCTTATCAGCGGTTATCTTTTTGATAAACCCACCCACCTCAATAGCATCCACTGGAAGCCCGCGGACAATACTACAGAGATATGGAGTCAGAAAAAGGTTAAGGGTAAAAAGGTAGCAAGCACCCCGATATATATTAACCAGTAGCGATACCTTCTCAGCAGCAGAGGCCTTTGCGTACTATTTAAAGCACCTGGACCGTGCAACCATTATTGGAGAGGCTACCAAAGGTGGGGCAAATCCCTGGCAGTACTTCTCCCTTGAGAATGGCTTTAAAATAGCAATCCCTATCGCCAAGGCAGTTAATCCGATTACCAAAACTAACTGGGAGGGGACTGGTCTAAAACCAGATATCGAGACATCTCGGGAGAAAGCATTTTCAACAGCCTATAGACTCGCTTTACAAGAGGCCAAAATCTCTACTGCACACCCGGAACATTTAAAAGAGATTCAACAAAAACTGCAGGATTTCGATAGCCTTTAAAATACCTTAACCCCTTTCAATAACTTTTCAGACTACTACTTCAGGAAGGGGTCCTAGTTATTAGTCACCCCTCCCAGATCAATTCAACACCCCATAAATAAAAAAACAGCCCTTAATAATTGTAAAAATCTTTCACTCACATTAACCTAACATCACTCCCTTATCTTATTCGTGTAGCAGGGCGAATTGGATGTTTCAATTTACTCAAATCCTAAAGTACATTCCTGAAGAACTTGCGGACAGCTTTGTTCACCTCCCTCCAGATGAATATCTAAAATCCCAAAATCCATATCGCTACCGAACATATAGTTCAGGACTCTATAGCGGCAATTCAATTGAGTGGAGCAACAATACCATCTTCATACAGAGTAAAACAATCAGCAACCACCCGCATAGCGGGTGGTATGGTGAAAGCCCCCAGAGGGGGCTAGTTACAACCCTGCCAGTCGCATCTGCTCTTGGCGGCGCTCTTCAACCTCTTGATTTTTGATGTACTCTCGAATCACCCGCTCATCAAGCCCCTCTGTACTCACGCAGTAGCCCCGAGCCCAAAAGTGTCTTCCTGTGAAATTTCTCTGTACATGCTTGTACTTCCGAAATATCTGGATCGCAGATTTCCCTTTCAGAAACCCAATCGTATTGGAAACACTGAACTTCGGAGGAATCATTAACAACATATGGATGTGATCCTTCATTGCGTACCCCTCGACCAACTCAATGCCCTTTTGACGACATAAGTCTCGAAATATTGCTCCAATCTCCCGCCTTAATGTCCCAAATAACGCTTTCTTTCGATACTTGGGCACAAACACCACGTGGTACCTGCAATAATGTTTCACGTGAGCTTGGCACTGCCAATCTCGTATATGGCCTCCTTATAGAACTTGCCGGTTCATGGAGGCCATATTTTTACTCTGCACGCCGGAACGGCAGAGCCCTGTCAAGTCTCACCGCCAGAGGCGGTGGTTTACCTATGTGTTAATTAACACGTACCTTGGGGATATAGAGCGTCACTACCCCTCATTAGGAGCAACCGCTAGAATATTCTCACAAAATATTGTAAGACACTTAATTTCCCAACAATATATACCGGCAAAAAAATATCAGGTCGGGTGCCACCAGATAAGAGTTCGTGCTACAGATGGATTCAACGCTTACCCCACCCCTGAGGGTTTTCACCAAGATGGGTTTGACTATGTAGCGATTAATTGTATTAATAGAAATAATGTCAATGGAGGCGAATCATTCATCAGCAACTTGGATGAAAATGAAATTATATTTCATGGCACACTAACCCCTGGAAAAGCTTTGGTTTTGAACGACAGGTCGTTCAAACACTACGTAAGCCCCATCACTCCTCTTTTTCCCGGGGAGGCTTTAAGGGATGTTGTGGTAATTACATTACATAACGATAGAAACACCACATGAAAACATGAAGCTTACCCAAACCAGATCCCAAAGAATTTTTTCAAGTTTAAAAAGATGACCGCCTAAATCAAACTTCAAATCCTCTCAAAATACCAAACCAAGATCTTTTATTAACTTAATATCCGCATCAAGATGCTTGCAAGACCATATAATAAACCACCAGATAGCGTAGACATTTACCCGTGGCAACCAACAACAAAAACCAAACCAAGCGAATCCTTAGAATACCAGCCATTACAGTAAGGGGATCACCAATAATAGGTACCCAGGAAAAAAACAGGGAGAATATCCCATATTTTTTAAATCTCTGTTCAGCCTTTACAAATTCCCCTTCAGACATCCTCAACCATTTCTTGATCACGCCCAAACTGGCCCAGTAGCCTAATGCATAATTGAGAAGAGAGCCCGCTACATTCCCAGTAGTGGCGACTATTATCAGGGCCCAAGGGGAGAGCCCCTGGAGTAATAGGCCAGTCATTACAATTTCTGAACTTAACGGCAGAATGGTCGCTGCCAGGAATGCTGATACGAAAAGCCCCAAAAATCCAAACTCAAGAAAGTACCCCATAATGACGACTCATACCTAGCTAAACTCGGCATTCCTTCTATCTATACTTATAATTGCGCCACTATAATCGAAAAAGGAGGACTTCCCAATAAACCCCTTCATCAATGATGGGCGATACTAGCCACAAGCCTCTACTTTTTTATTCACCCTTGTTAACGCATTTTACCTTACCAAGACTAACTTAGCCCCAAGTACAGATCCTCTCACTTGAAGAAGGAATCAATGTCCACCCCATAATCCTCCAGCCACCTTCCAGTTTTGCTATCGACAAGATATTGCAGGCAGCTTTCCTACTCCTTTCTTTTAATTTGGATCGCTGAAAAACAACAAGCGATGTTGCTGAGCCATCTTCTGAAACATAAATTTTCTCTATATATAATCCGGAAAATGGATATGTCTCTAGATCCATAGTTTTACGCAGCTGGCCGATAATTACGGGGATTAAATCGGGATGATTAGACAACCCCGGCTGCTCACCGATAAAAAACAAAGGGGATTGAGCAAAGTACTTCTTCAAACTACTCGGCGGAGATGAACTATTAAATGTGCTGTAAAAATTTTTTATAAGATCAGAGACTTCACTGCGCGAGCTTGCATACATCTCAGATGAAAAGACAATAAATACGACAACCAATAGCGCCATAGCAATTTTCATGGCTACCACTTCCTATTTTGATGAGTTTCTGAGTAACTCTGTAATTAGAGGGGCTGACTAAAGGTTGAAGTATAGTTATGTTATTAATTCGCATTGACTAAATAAGGGAATATGATAATCACCAAACGGAGTTATCCTATGCCAGAGGTAATAGTGGAGAGAAGTATTTACTGCCCTTATTGCGGTGAAATCATAAAAATACTGGTTGATTCATCAGTTTTGCCTCAACAGTACACTGAGGACTGCCAAGTTTGCTGTAGGCCTATCGTTTTCTCTGTGGAACTCGATTTAAATGGTGAGCTATCTATCGTGGCTCATACTGAGGATGAAGCGTTCTAAGTCGCATTGTCGCACTCAAATTCACTTCAAATTGGCAAAAACTTCAATCGCTCGCTTCCGTCCAGCCCCCACATCGCAAATCACTTGAGGATAGCCTTGAGTCGGCGGTGGATCGTGTATGGCTTTGTCGCTCAGCTCCTTTAGCTCAGGTATAAACTTGCGGATAAAATCTCCATTGGGATCAAAACGTTGCGACTGACTATAAGGATTAAATACACGAAAATAGGGTGCAGCATCAGTACCCGTGGAGGCAGTCCACTGCCAGCCCCCATTGTTGGAAGCAAAGTCTGCATCAATTAAGCGCTGCATAAAGTAGCGCTCACCCCAGCGCCAATCTATCAGCATATTTTTACTGAGAAATGAAGCTACTATCATACGCAATCGATTATGCATCCAGGCAGTCTCATTTAACTGTCGCATCGCTGCATCAACTATCGGAACCCCAGTCTCCCCCAAAGTCCAACGCTCAAACTGATCCTTATTGTAGGACCAGGGGATTTGGTCAGTTTCCTGCTTGAATGGCCTCCCTTTACTCAGACGGGGAAAGTCCACCAACAAATGGGTATAAAACTCCCGCCAGATTAATTCGCTAATCCAACAGGCCGCCCCATCATCTCCACCCAGCCAACGCCCCTCATTCATATCCAACGCCATTGCTATACATTGGCGAATCGAAACAGCACCACTATTTAGGTAGGGGGATAAGCAGGAGGTACTATCAAGTGCTGGAAAGTCTCTCTCTGCCTGATAAGCAGATATTTTTCCACCGAACTTCTTGAGCCGTTTCAGTGCCGCCTTTTCTCCTGCTTGCCAACCTTTAATCAGGCCTGCATCGTCGATCTTATCTATCGAGTATGTCGACAGTTGCGTTGGAATCTTTTGGCTCAATTTCTGCCCTTCAGATAAAGAAAGCCACTTTGGCCAATGTGCTTCATTTTCCCGGGTAGAAATTTTCCGAGGCTTAGGCAAGGTTTTTACTTCACTATCGGCACACAATTGAATCAGTGCACGCTTGAAGGGGGTAAACACCTTGTAGGGTTCCCCTCCGCCGGTTCTTACTGCTCCCGGTGGAAGCAGGGTGCGGTCACTATAGAATTGAACCTGAACCCCCTCATTTGTCAGTAAATCTTTTACTGCATTATCACGGCGCAACTCATTGAGTGGATATTCAGCATTCGCATAGAGTGCATTGATATTCAGGCGCTCAACTATTTGCTGAAGAACCCCTGGAACCTGAGCAAAAGTAGGAACTTCAACGAAGTACAGCGGTATATTGCGCTCCTCTAATCCATCTTGTAATTCACGCAAACAGGCGATACGAAAAGTCACCAGCGGATTGCCTTCATCCTGGCTCTGCCAGGTATCCGGACAGGCAATAAATACAGCAGCCACCTCCTTACATTGCACACTGGCTTGGTAAAGTGCTGAATTATCATTGAGGCGTAAGTCACTGCGTAGCCATACCAGGCCACGCGGCAAAGTCACTGGGCGACTCATAGCTTTAAAGACTCCCGCAATTGTGTAACTGCACTCTCTGTATTTCCGGCAAGTACTTTTGTTAAAGGGAGTCGGTTCAGTTCAGTCAAAGCCAAACGCTGCACCTCAATAAAATCACCCGCAAGCCACAGAGGATCAGTCATCCCCTGAACAGCACTTGGTAGCTCACGTTCAAGAATATTTTTCGGCATAGCCTTGTGGCTATAGCAAAGCACTCCCTGAGCACCCAGTTTTTTGACTGTACTTCCCAGCTCCAATAATCCCGCAGGATAAGCCAGGGTAACGACCTCTATTCCTGCGGCAAGGAGTACCGCAATAAACATCTGTATAAATGCCTGTTGGCCCTGAAAGCCAATTTCCAGTAAAAGAATACGGGGCTTCGCCTGGGACTTGTCTTTGTCCAGGTTTTTCCTGGCCATACCATTAGTCAGAAGTAGCTGTTCATTTAACAGAGGCCAGAAAAATGTCTGCGCTCCATGGGCTTCAGGTAGGCGAAATCGCTCAAGCCGCACATGCAAAGGTTTCAGCCAATGCTCCAACAGCAAAGCTGCAGGGAATGAGGAAAACCACTGATCGAGACGGCGGCGCAGCTGGGGTTCTGCAAAGTCTCTGAGAAGACTGGAGGTTTCATCCAGCATCGCCTGCCAATTGTTTTTTCCATCGCCTGCAGTCGCTGGCACCCCTAAATTGTCCTGCTCTCGCGCCAACAGGTCTCGCACTTGACCAATGGAAACGCCCCTGGCTAGGCATTGCAGGACCTTTTCAATCTGCTCGACTTCCTCTTCACTATAAAGTCGATGCCCTTTGCTGGTGCGCATGGGTTTTAGTAAACCATAGCGGCGCTCCCAGGCCCGTAAGGTCACGGGATGCACCCCTGTCCTCCGAGCTATCTCACGAATCGGAAAATAGTTTTTTTCAACAACTTCTGGGTCGGACATGACGCTCATTATCGAAATTCACACAAACCCAACTCTGCCGGCTCGGCAGCGAGTAAGACCTGACTGTGGATAAAGTGGTGTGGGCTTCTCGGCAAGTAATGACGGAGCATAGTAAGCACCGCCGAAATCGGTTTATGCCCTTGCCGGTACTCCTCGATAAGCTGGGCTAATTCAGCCCGCTCTTCCCGGCTTAAATAGCCCTTTAAATGCCCCTGGCTGTGCATCAGTGCATTGGTTCGATCCTTGCGCGATGCATGTTGGGAGAGAATATCCATAATCCGCCCACGAATTTCATAAGCGAACTCTTCGGGGGTCACCGCACGAGAGTTGGAAACAAACTGACCCAAGGCACGGGTCAGAGGCTGGCTATGGGCTAGCAAGAGGTACTTATAAGCGGTGTAAAACTCAATAACTTTAGCGGGTCGAGGATCCGGCGATACATAGCGATGCCAGGCATCGTAAGCAAATACTCGGGTTAAAAAGTTCTCGCGAATATCGCTGGCATTCAGTCGCCCTACTTCCTCCATAGGGAGGTGGGGGAAATTCTCTCTCACACGCGCAGCAAATAGACCTGCCGAATGCGCCAGTACACCGCGACCATCTTCTTTGTAATGGGGGGTAGTACGCACACCGCAGCTGGGAGACTTTTGCATCAGGATAAAACCGCGCAACTGCTCAACCTCCGGGCTTATCTCATCTGCGTAAGCCTCAAGATCCTCTGTCACATCGATATTGGTGTCATCGCGCCCAACTGCACGCAAGCGATCACTGACAATCAGGTGAATTGGTGGGCGGGGCACTCCCAAGCCTATTGCCACTTCCGGGCAGTAAGCTTGCAGATCAAAGCAATTACCCAGCAGCTGAGTGCAGACTTTGCTGTGCTTATGGCTACCGTTATATCGAACGGGATCACCCACGGCACAGCGGCTGATACCAACGGGAATCTTATGCGGCAGGAATTGAATATTCATAGTCACAAAGTGTGCAGGTAATGGCCTACCTTTTTTATAGCCTGTCACTAAAACTTATACAAGATCTGCTCTTGTATAAGTTTTTGGAAGTCTCTTGCAAGGTAACCGTGGCTTGCGCAAATACAAACCAAAGCTACAATGCAAAGCCGCGTTCATTCCGAGTTTTAGCGCTGCGCGCACTCTTATCGCCAGTCCCCGGTCTGCGATGCGGCCCATACCTCCCGGAAAGTACGGATTAGCTCATGATTCCAGCATTGCGCGAAGTCGACGAGGTTCAGGCGCTCTATTTGCAGTTCTTGCAGGAACTGAAGGACGCAGGTTTCCGTGGCGATACCACCCCCAGTTATGCCAGCCGCACGGTTCTGGCTACCGATAATTCGATATACCAGGTCCTCCCTCAGGCTGTTGTCTATCCCCGCGACAATCGCGACTTGCAGCTGCTCGCCGAGCTGGCTGACAGGGAGGAGTTTCACTCGGTAGTGCTATCCCCCCGTGGCGGTGGTACCGGCACAAACGGCCAGTCCCTGACCGATGGACTGGTTGTGGATATCTCCCGCCATATGAACCAGATCCTCGAAATCAATGTTGAGAAGCGCTGGGTCCGGGTACAGGCCGGAGTGGTCAAAGATCAACTGAATGCAGCACTCAAACCCCACGGCCTCTTTTTTGCTCCGGAGCTTTCCACCAGTAACCGAGCCACCATTGGCGGCATGATCAATACCGATGCCTCGGGCCAGGGTTCATGTGTCTACGGCAAAACCCGCGATCACGTGCTGGAGTTACACACGGTATTATTGGGCGGTGAGGTTTGGCACTCGGCCCCGATCGACGATGAGGAGCTGGCACAAGTTAGTGTCGGGGATAAACGCTCTGCGCAGGTTCACCAAGTCTGTGATTCTATCGCGCGTACAAAAGCAGAATTAATCACAGCAAAGTTTCCCAAGCTGAACCGCTGCCTCACCGGCTACGACCTGGCTCATATTCGCGACGACAAAGGCTTTAACCTCAATAGTGTTCTCTGTGGCTCAGAGGGAACCCTGGGTTTTATCGCCGAGGCAAAACTCAACCTGTTGCCAATTCCCAAATGTGTCGCTCTGGTCAATTTAAAGTACGACCATTTTCAAGAGGCGCTACGCGACGCCAAAGACCTGATGCTGGCCGGTCCCATGTCTATCGAGACAGTGGACAGCAAAGTGTTGCAGCTGGCGATGGAAGATATCGTCTGGCACAGCGTCAGTGAATTTTTCCCAGCGGACGATCGCCCGGTCAAGGGCATTAATTTAGTCGAGTACGCCGCCGATAGCGAAGAGGAATTGGAGCAGGCACTAGCCCAATTTACCGCTCATATTGATGAAGCTATTGGCCAAGCAGGTAAAAGTTTCGGTTATTCCATTGCCCGAGGGCACGCCGAGGTTAATCGAATCTGGGCCATGCGCAAACGGGCCGTGGGCTTACTGGGGAATGCCCAGGGAGAAAAACGCCCAATTCCCTTTGTCGAGGACACGGCAGTACCACCGGAAAACCTGGCGGATTTTATCGCTGAGTTCCGCGCGGTATTGGATGAGGCCAATCTCGACTACGGTATGTTTGGCCATGTCGATGCGGGCGTGCTGCACGTGCGTCCGGCAATTGATATGAAAGACCCCCAGCAAGCCGCACAAATTCGTCCGATCACCGATCAGGTAGTCTCCCTCACACAGAAATATAAGGGCCTTTTGTGGGGGGAGCATGGGAAAGGTGTCAGGTCTGAATACGCACCAGAATTTTTTGGCGAGCTCTACCCAGAGCTGCAAAAAATCAAAGCCGCCTTCGATCCTCGCAACCAACTCAATCCGGGGAAAATAGCTACCCCCAGTGATGACAGCCAGCTGCTGAAAATTGACGAGGTATCCACCCGAGGCGAGCGGGACCGGCAAATTCCCGCCCAGGTCTGGGAGGGCTATGAGGAAGGTGTGCACTGCAACGGCAATGGCGCTTGCTTTAACTGGAACCCCGACGATGCCATGTGCCCTTCCTACAAGGCCACTCGCAACCGTATTCACTCTCCCAAAGGGCGCGCCTCTTTAATGCGCGAATGGCTGCGATTGCTCAGCGAAAAAAATGTTGATGCGGTCTCCAGTGCCCAGCGCCTGCGGGAACGCTCCTTTTTTGTCGGACTCCCCAAGCGCATCATCAATTCCCTGGCAAAAACCCGGGGTGAGTACGATTTCAACCACGAAGTTAACGAGGCGATGCAAGGCTGCCTGGCCTGTAAATCCTGTGTAGGGCAGTGCCCGATAAAAGTGGATGTGCCGGAGTTTCGCAGCAAATTCCTTGAACTCTACTACAGCCGCTATTTGCGTCCGCTAAAAGATTACGCCGTCGGTGGGCTGGAATTCCTGATGCCACACCTGGCCAAGCTACCCCAGTTATACAACTGGCCACTAAAACTCAAGCCAGTTTCCTTCCTGATGGAGCGCCTGTTCGGCATGGTGGACAGCCCGCTGTTATCGGAAAAAACCTTGAAAGCGACTATGGCGGAGCTGGGTGTGCCTGTCGCCAGTGCGGCCTGCCTGGAGTCCCTGGGTCCGGCACAGCGCAGTCGCGCAGTGGTGATAGTGCAGGATGCTTTTACCAGTTACTTCGATGCCCAAGTGGTTGCCGACATCGTGCGCTTGTTAAAGCAGCTCGATTTTGTCCCCATGCTGGCGCCCTACCGCGCCAACGGCAAACCCCTGCATGTGCACGGTTTCCTGCGCCAGTTCCAGAGGGTCGCTGAATTAAACAGCCAGATGCTTAACGACCTCGCCGCCAGCGGTATACCCCTTGTGGGCATCGACCCCTCAATGACCCTGACTTATCGCTCGGAATATAAAAAGCTGATGGGCGATGAGGCCCCCAAGGTCCAGTTGTTACAGGAATGGCTGGCTTCCCAGCGGGAGCACCTGGAACAACAGCGCCACCGCATAGCGCCCGCCAGCTTCCAGCTTCTACCCCATTGCAGTGAACAAACCAATGCCACCGCCTCGGTGAAAGACTGGAAAAATGTTTTCACTGCCCTGGGCCTGGAACTCGCTACCGAAAGCCTCGGCTGTTGCGGTATGGCCGGTACCTATGGCCACGAAGCAGATCACAAAGAGACCTCACGAGTCATTTTCCAGCAATCCTGGGCGCCCCGATTGAACAGTAGCGAAAACCAGTTGGCCACCGGCTATTCCTGTCGTTGCCAGGCCAATCGCTTTGCAGGCGTATCCTTGCGCCATCCGCTACAGGGGCTACTGGCACAACTGGATAAATAGGCATTTACTGACGTAAGGGGCCCATATCTCCGGGTCTCTTACTGTCCACCCAAAGTAGCCTGCGGGAAGTGCCTATGCACAAACATCTCTCAAACCTGCTCATGCTGTTTTACGCACTGCTTGGCATCGCCGTATTGCTAGCAGCAATATCCATAAGCTCAAACTCCGGGAAACAACAATTAGGGCACCATCTATCCCAGGCCCAACACTCCCTGGCATTGGTTACTGAGGCTGAAACCTACGCCCGCACGGGCAACTACGCCGACGCACTGCCACTTTACGAAAAGGCCATCTCCTCACTGTCCGACTATCCGGATCAACAACAGGCCCTGCGCTACCGCTACGGCATTGTGCTCAATGCATTTAGCGCCCAAGCGCGACCTGACCTCTACCCCCTTGCCCGCGCACAGTTCGAATCGGTCCTCAATTACCTGGATGCCGGCGCGGTGCTACCGCAGTCCACCGCAAGAGTGCGGTCGGCCATGGCACACACTTACCATCAGCAAGCAGCAACGGAGAAAGAGCACACTCAGCGAGCTCATCTTTTACGCTCGGCTTACCTTCTATATAAGAGTGCAATCCAAGGCCTGCGCGAACAGGCGGAATGGCAGAACCTTGCCATCACCTATTTCAACCTGGGGCAAGTCTGTGAATGGCAGGGAAACCTGGAGGAAGCCATCATCTGGTTGGAAAAAACGGTGAAGCTGGACATGCAGCACAAGCTGCCGGACCTCCAGGAAGACAGTGACTACTTATCCGCACTGCGCAGCCAGGTGGAACCGATACTGGAAAACCCCGAAACCGCGCTGTAAGTACTGGGGATTCCCTGCACTTTTTAATGTGACGCACCGGTTTTTCCGCTAAAACCTGCTGTTTTTTGTCATATCAGCAATATATGGAGAATAAGTCACAAATAATTTATAAGGAATTTTTTACTGTTCCAGTCATGCTAAGCAATGTCCTCCACCACTCCTAGCACGACTCTTTAGAATGACATCGCTGTCACGCAATTTTTCTCTTTTGAAACCATTTACCAAGGAGCTGGGTTCTATCCGGCCATTTCCTTCTGTACAAAATATATACAGCGCAATTTTATTGTTCTTTATATCTGAAAATTAAGCCATTTTTTTATTTTCTGTAAATAACCCGCCAATTCATACGGCTTTTTCTCGCTTTGCAGGAAAAAGTTGATACCTCAGGAATCGCCGGTAATATAGCCAGCGTTGATTAAATATTGATCAACGATTTCCAAACAAACTTGGAAATTTCACAAGCAGCCCTTGGCTTGTGACCATTTATGACCTGGAGGTAATGGGACATGATGAAACAGACTCTGCGAAATACTGCCTTTTTTATTGCTGCCTTGCTCGCTATCGGTGTAAGCGTTAATGCCTCAGCAGCACTTAAGAAAACCATGATTGTTGACGCAACTGCTTACAACTCTGTACCCGGACAAACTGACAGTGATCCCTGGGTAGCAGCTTGGAACAACCGCCTGCGCCCCGGTGACAAAATTATCGCCGTATCCCGTGACCTGGAAAAACACGGTCTGACTAACGGCGCCAAAGTTAAAATTGAAGGTCTGCCTGGCACCTATACCGTGCGCGACCGTATGAACAAGCGTTTTACTAACCGAATCGATGTTTGGATGGAGAAAGACATTAAGAAAGCCCGCGCCTGGGGCAAGAAAAAACTGAAGATTGTTTTTGAACCCGTAAAGTAATTAGACCTAATTTCAACAGAGCTTGTGACCCCGCCCTCCAGCGGGGTTTTTTTATTGTTAAAAGAATTTATATCCAATCCACCAAAAAGCAATCAGGGTTCCATCTCCATTAAAAACCCTTCTAGCTCTGTACAATTTGAATTTCCGATATAAAACAAGCTCGGCTGCTGGTTCTCGGTATAGCGATGTTTTAATCCATCCTCGCCAATTAATATTAAGTATTCTGATTTTACCCAGCGCTCACCCTCCCTGTATTCCGTTAGCCATAAAAGCGATGGCTGCCCCTCGTGACAGAGCCCATAAAACATGCGGGTTTTTTCCACCAGTTTCTTGGTCATGTAATCTAGATAGCGGCCGGGATAGGTATAGCGATCAGCCTCAATACCAATTTTCTCTGGGTTTATCCCCATATCGGCGCGGCCAACTCTCTGTATATAAATTGCCAGGTTCTCGTCGCAATCGAGACAATGGCGCCCGGCAACAATGGCATAGCCACTCAATTCGGAGATAAGTCGGGCTTCTTTTAGGTCAGTGGTGAGCAGCTGTCGATTGGAAAGGCGGATGCTCTCTGCGGATACCAGTGGACTTAATACAGTCACCAGCAGAATAAGGCAGCGCAGGTTCATGGGGAGGGTAACCGCAGGTTAGGTAGTACCGCCGGAGACCTGGATTCCACCATTGTCTCGCGGCGGCACTGTGATTGGGTGTGCTGTTACACAGTCGCGATTCCCTTCTCACATTAACCATAGCAGTTTGAACAAATGTCAGCCGACTTTTGCCACAACTCCCGCTGGGAATTGCCAGTCAGCCGATTCATTCTGAAGAGGGCTTACCAGCTGCCATCGGCTTCCTGAACTGGCCCAACAAAGGTAGCGATCCCCTCCTCTTTAAGAGCATCGAGCGCTTCATCCAGCGCTTCCCGCTCAGTCTCAAACGCGTCTTCCCAAACGGTTGAGTTGTTGTGTTCATCGACGATTTCAAGCAGCCAGCCGCCCTCACCATCTTCATAAATATCGATCTGGACGGAAACCTCGCCCTCCCGATAGATCTGGCTCAACTCCGACTCTTTCGGTGCAAACTCTTCGCCCATGGGATTCGCCTCGCTGTGACCTTGAAATTTCGGCCAGAACTTTGACAACTTGCGGCCCGACGGTCAACTACAAATCCCTTTTCTTGCAGATGCGGACCGCCTGCTTACTGTACGACAAGCTCCTTTTTTTGCGATAAAATGCGCGGCGATTTTTTCTGCTCCGGATTTGCGATCCGGCCCGCAACTGAGGAAGTACCATGAACCAATTTGTTGTCTGTGCACTGTATAAGTTCGTTACCCTTGAGAACTTTGAAACGCTTCGCGCCCCACTGCTGGAGGTGATGCAAGAAAACAGTGTTCGCGGCACCCTGCTGTTGGCCCAAGAGGGCATCAATGGCACTGTAGCCGGCTCCCGCGAAGGTATCGACGCGGTATTAGCCCATTTGAAGTCAGACGAGCGCCTCGCCAACCTGGACTACAAAGAGTCCATCACCCAGGCAATGCCCTTCCTGCGCAGCAAAGTGAAGCTAAAGAAAGAAATTGTCACCATGGGTGTAGAGGGCATTGATCCACTGCGCACCGTCGGCACCTATGTCAAACCCAAAGACTGGAATGCCCTGATCAGCGACCCAGAGGTTGTTGTCGTGGACACCCGCAATGACTATGAATTCCAGGTTGGTACTTTCAAGAATTCCATCAACCCAGAAACTGAAACTTTCCGCGAGTTCCCGCAGTACGTAAAAGAGAATATGGACCCGGCCAAGCACAAGAAGGTCGCCATGTTCTGCACCGGCGGTATCCGCTGCGAGAAGTCCACAGCCTATATGAAAGAGCAGGGCTTTGAAGAGGTATATCACCTCCACGGCGGTATTTTGAAATACCTGGAAGAAGTCCCAGCAGAAGAATCCCTGTGGGAAGGCGAGTGCTTTGTTTTCGATGAGCGGGTGACAGTCAACCACAACCTGGAACGCGGCAAATACGATCAATGCAATGCATGCCGCATGCCCATCACTGAGGAAGACCAGCAATCTCCCCTGTTCGAGCAGGGTGTAAGCTGCCCGCACTGCCACGACAAGGTGCCTGAAGCTGACCGAGCCCGTTTCCGCGAGCGCGAAAAGCAAATTCAGCTGGCCAAACAGCGCGGTGAAGTACACATTGGCCAGGACGCCCGCGCGCAAACCGTCTCCCGCCGCGAGCAAAAGAGAGAGGAGCGCCGCCGCCAGGCTGAAGCCCAACAGGCGCGCAACCAGCAGGCCTAACTCCTCCCCTAGAGAGCAAGAGGCTGAGGTACGACCTTTATCTGGGCTAGCCAGGCCTCTGCCTCAGCCTCCACAACGAACTCCCTAGAACTGAGCCTGCACAGGCAGGAGCCATGGCTGGGCAGCGGACAGGTCCAGCGCCCTCGCGGATGTAACACCGCGATAAATGCCCGTCGCAGCACAGGGTTCTCAGCAATAAAGTGAATAAATTTCTGGTGCTCCTCCAGTGTGGTTTTGCTGCGCGCATAACGCAGGTCGAGTAGTACACGTAGGGGCTTTCGGTGGCGATACTTTTCCACCAGTAGTGCAATGGCTTCTATTTTGTCCTTATACCCCACCGGACCAAAAAAAAGCACACGCGCTATTCCACCCGCCGGCCGATAGCTAATATGAAAATTCATTGATAACAGCACCCGTGCGCTTGTCTTTTTTATTTTTATCGACTACAGCTTCCGCAATGCCTCTTTTTATTGTCTTACCTGTATTGAAAACGCGAAATAAGGCAGACTTTTTTCTCGTACACTCCTGATATTTACTTCTATCTCAACGGCAATCCAACATCCGTATAAAGGGTTTGACGTTTGTCGGCGAAAATACTGCACCTGTAAACCCGTTTTAATACCCTCAGCCCCAACTGGATTTAATAAGCGACAAAAAACCTGCAAATACTGCCACCTAAAAATCATAAGCGGTCTATATCGCAAAAAAATATCGGCTTTATGATTTTTAAAACAATAAGTAACTAGTACGATCAAAATACCCCTGTTTTTTACCAGGTAATTCTGTGAAATATTTTGAAACTTCTAATTTACCCAGGGCGCGACAGAAATGGACTATCGCTAAAAGGAAATCTGTACCATAAAACAAGGAACAAACTAGTACGGCTTACTTCAATGAGGGACACCGGGCTGCATCAATATAAAAATATTGGAGCCCGGTAAAAACAGAAAAACAAAGAAAATTATTTCTTTGTGATCAATATCGCGAATGGGTTCAACTTATTTCGATTTCCGGCATATCGCTGTCATCACTGCTGTTTAACCAGATCTGGGCAGCAGCCTTGCGGGCAATTTCGCAATAAAAACCAGCAATTTCACTATCTGGATCGGAAATAACACTGGGCTGTCCGCTATCCACATCGGCGCGGATTTTCTGTGCCAGCGGAAGCTCACCCAGTAAATGGGTATCGTACTCTGCAGCGATTCGCTCACCGCCACCGGTACCGAAAATTGGCTCGCTGTGACCACACTTGGAACAAGTATGCAGCGCCATATTTTCCACAATACCCAACACAGGTACCGATACCTTGCGGAACATCTCCACGCCCTTAATGGCATCTTTTAGTGCCAGGTCTTGAGGGGTAGTTACAATTACCGCACCGGCCAAGGTAGTTTTCTGTGCCAGCGTCAATTGAATATCCCCAGTACCCGGGGGCATATCCACAACCAGGTAATCAAGCCCATCCCGACTTTCCCCCCACAGGGTTTGACTGAGAATCTGGTTGAGCGCGCCGCTGGCCATAGGCCCGCGCCATACCGCTGGGGTCTCCTCGGTCATCAGGTACCCCAGAGACATTGTCTCTATTCCATGGGCCTCTACCGGCACAAAGAATTTCTGTTCTTTCACATGCGGGCGCTGGTCTTCAGTTCCCAGCATGGTGGGCAGGCTCGGGCCGTAGATATCAGCATCCAACAAACCAACCCGGGCACCTTCCGCCGCCAGGGCCAGGGCCAGATTGACCGCAGTCGTGGACTTGCCAACCCCGCCTTTGCCCGACGCCACAGCAACAATGTTTTTTACCTTCGCCAGAGTTTCCGGCGCCCCGGAAGTCGGCGTAGCGGGAATATCGCTGAACAGCTCAAACTGCAACTTGGAGCCTTTGAGGGGCCCGGCTTTCAACAGCGGCTGACAGCTCTCCTCCACCCGCTGGAGCCAATCTGCCTCCTGGCTCGCACACGGATATCCCAGGGTAATCCCGGCGAAAACAGTTTCGTCCTCATACCCAACTTCAATTTCTGCGTCCAAATCATCCAGCGGCAAGCCACTGGCAGGATCATGCAACTGGCCGAGGCACTCCGCCAGTCGCTCCAGTTCAGCCTGAACTTCCTGTGACAGCTCGTCATGATCGTGATGATGATCGCTCACGGTATCTCCCTCTCAGCGCTTCTAGATTGGCTCGCATTGTGTCGGATGACGCGGCCTAACACCAGCCACAGCAGCCAAACAAGGATTCACATAAGCCAGCTTGATCCCTCCACGACATAGTGCAAATCTGCTATATTCCGCGGTCTTTTGACGATCTTCGGCCCACTCTCCGTGAGTCCCTGGCCGCAACCCCACAGCGATGGAAAAACCGATGTCCGATACGCGCAACATTCTCGTCACCAGCGCACTGCCCTATGCCAATGGCTCCCTACATCTGGGCCATGTGCTCGAATATATCCAAACCGATATTTGGGCCCGCTTCCAGCGTGCGCGCGGTAATAACTGCCTGTATATCTGTGCCGACGATGCTCACGGCACTGCAATTATGCTGAAGGCTGAACAACTGGGCCTGACCCCGGAACAGCATATCGCCAATATGCAGGCAGAACACGAGCGCGACTTCGCCGACTTCCTAATTGGTGTAGACAACTACCACTCCACCCATTCAGAGGAAAACCGCGAGCTGTCGGCAATGATCTACCGCCGCCTCAGCGAAAACGGCCACATCGCATCGCGCACTATTACCCAGGCTTTCGATCCAGAGAAACAGCTTTTCCTGGCGGATCGCTATATCAAGGGAACCTGCCCCCGCTGCAGCACGCCCGACCAGTATGGTGATAACTGTGAAGCCTGTGGCGCCACCTACAGCCCTACCGAACTGATCGATCCGGTATCAGCAATCTCCGGCGCCACTCCGATAGAAAAGGAGTCAGAGCACTTCTTCTTTACCCTGCCCGCATTCACCGAATACCTGCGCGAGTGGACCCGCTCCGGCACTCTCCAGGATGAAGTAGCCAACAAGCTGGCCGAATGGCTGGAAGAGGGCCTGCAAGAGTGGGATATTTCCCGCGACGCCCCTTACTTCGGTTTCGAAATTCCCGATGCGCCGGGCAAATATTTCTACGTGTGGCTCGACGCTCCCATTGGCTATATGGCCAGTCTCAAAAACTACTGCGACAGCAACGGGCTGGATTGGCAGGCCTACTGGAAAAAAGACAGCGATGCCGAGGTGTATCACTTTATCGGTAAGGATATCGTCAACTTCCACGCACTCTTCTGGCCGGCCATGCTGGACTCGGCGGACTTCCGCACCCCCAACAAAGTTTGCGTACACGGCTTCCTTACCGTAAACGGCAAGAAGATGTCCAAGTCCCGCGGCACCTTTATCAATGCCCGCAACTACCTGGATCACTTGAGCCCTGAGTATTTGCGCTACTACTTCGCCGCCAAACTGACCGGTGGCGTCGATGACCTGGATCTGAACCTGGACGATTTTATCGCCAAGGTGAACTCTGATCTGGTGGGTAAAGTAGTCAATATCGCCTCTCGCACCGCCAAGTTTGTCAGCAAGTCCGGTGGCAAGCTGGCCGACGGACTGGCCGACAAACAATTGTGGAACCAGTTTGTAGAAGCAGCTCCACGAATTGCCGAGTATTACGAGCAGCGGGAATATGCGCGCGCCATGCGCGACATTATGGCTCTGGCCGACGCCGCCAACGCCTGGATCGCCGACAAGGCTCCCTGGTCCCTGGCCAAGCAGGAGGGCACCGAAGCTGAGGTTCTGGCTATTTGCTCCCAGGGTGTGAATATGTTCCGCGCCCTGATCACCTGGCTCGCCCCGGTATTGCCCAACACTGCACAAAAAGCGGCGGAGTTCCTCAACAGTGAGCTGGACTGGAACAGCGCAACCAAACCGCTGACAGATCACGAAATCAAGAAGTTCAAGCCGCTGCTGCAACGGGTGGAGAAAACCCAGGTAGATGCGGTTATGGATGCGGCTGCGGAATCCCTGGCCCAGCTACAAGCGGAAACCAAAGCTGCTACCGGCCCTCTGGCGGAGGACCCCATTGCTGAGGAAATCCAGTTTGATGACTTCGCCAAAGTAGACTTGAGGATCGCCCTGATCGCCAAAGCTGAGCATGTTGAAGGCGCCGGTAAACTGCTGCGCTTAACCCTGGACCTGGGCGGCGAAACCCGCCAGGTATTTGCCGGTATTAAAAGCGCCTACGCCCCTGAAGACCTGGAAGGTAAGCACACCGTTATGGTCGCTAACCTGGCGCCGCGTAAAATGCGCTTTGGTGTCAGTGAGGGTATGGTTCTGGCAGCGGGTCCCGGAGGTAAGGACCTGTGGATACTGGAGCCCCACGAGGGCGCCAAACCCGGTATGCGCGTAATGTAATTTCCCTGCGCTAACGCAGGGAAACTGCAATCAAGCCGGCACACACCAGCCCCACTCCCAGCAGCTGGGGCCTGTGTGCCGGCTCCTTGAGTAACCAGACCGCCAAACCCACGCCAAGGGGAATACTCAACTGCCTTAGGGCGACTACATAACTCACATTTTCAGTCATTGTCATCGCCAGCAGTACCAAGCCGTAAGTCGCTCCCATCATGGCACCGGTCAGCGCCCCTACCTTCAAATCCCGAAAACTTTGTATCAAAGGCGCAGTGCCACTCTGACCCAGGCACCCCAGAAGCAGCCACAAACCACACGCGAGAAACTGCATTCCCAAGTAGCTGTACGCCAGAACAAGCGCAGGGATAGTGCCTCCCGCAGCATCCCCCAGGTAGATCAGCGCCCCTTTATCTGCCAGTGAATAGCCGACAGTGCCAATGGCAGCGACCAGTGCCCAGGCGCAGTCTGCGCGCCAATAAGCCCTCCAATGCCACTCACGAAAGTACACCAACGGTACCAGCAGGCAGCCAATTGTCACCAACAGCATTCCCACCCAGGCGAGTGGGGGCAATGATTGCCCCAGCAATACTGTTGCCAGTGCAACCAATAGCACTGGTAATGCCCGTGCAATGGGATAAACCAACCCCATATTGGCTCGCTGGTAGGCGAGGGATAAGCCCCCCATATAAATCATTTGAAAAAAACCACTACCGATAAGGAGGATCCAAAAACTTCGCGGGAGTGAATCAACCTGATATAGCAACCAAAAATTTAGCGGTAAAAGAAAAATTCCAACACTGAGAGTCGCGATACAAAAAAAGGCGGGAGTTGGTGTGCGGGACTTCCCCAGTAAATTCCAACCCGCGTGTAGAAATGCAGAAATTAAAACAAGACTGGCAGCGGTAAACGATATTCCCATAGAGGCCCTCTTCAATTGCGACAGAAAGGCCCCGACAAACCAACCGTAGCCACGAATATGCGCAGTTAAGGCCGCTGGCCAGCAAAGTTTTGCATTCCTTCTTCACTGCCGTAGCATGTCCACCACACTGCAAATCTATCGAGGAGATGTCATGCGCGGCGTATTTCTGGACACTTTGACAATGAAGCTTGAGGAGCTGGATACCTCGGCCCTAACAAATAGTCTAGACCAGTGGGACTTCTATGAAACGACTCCCGCCGAAAAAGTCGCGGAGCGAATCGCCGAGGCCGAGGTGGTAATAACCAATAAAGTCATAATAAGCCGCACATTATTGGAGCAGGCCAGCAAATTAAAAATGGTTTGTGTTTGTGCAACCGGTACAAATAACATCGATCTCGCCGCCGCACAGGAATTAAATATTCCGGTGTACAACGTTAAAGGTTATGCGGGGGCTTCTGTACCACAGCACACTCTTGCCCTGATCCTGGCTCTTGCTTCCAAGTGGCACCGCTATCACAACGATGTTTTTGCCGGACGCTGGAGCCAATCTACAATTTTTTGCCTGCTCGATCACCCAGTGGTTGAACTCGCAGGAAAAACACTCGGTATCATTGGCTTTGGTGCACTCGGGCAGAAGGTGGCAAAACTGGGGGAAGCCCTGGACATGCGGGTACTGGTGGCTGAATCATTTAGCGGCACACCCGCTGAAGGCAGGACGCCACTGCAACAATTGTGTGCAGAGTCCGATGTCATCAGCCTGCACTGCCCGCTCACAGAAGAAACCGATCAGCTGGTAGACGAGCAATTCATCGCCGCGATGAAACCCGGCGCACTCCTGGTCAATACGGCTCGGGGCGGGCTGGTCAATGAACAGGCACTGGCGGATGCTTTGCGCAGTGGACACCTTGGGGGGGCGGCGCTGGATGTCCTCAGCCAGGAGCCCCCACCCGCCAGTCACCCACTACTGGACAGAGATATCCCCAATTTGATTATCACCCCCCACAACGCCTGGATCAGCCATGAATCTCGCCAGCGCCTACTCAATGGGGTCGTAGAGAATATTGAAACCTGGAAAAGTGAGAGTACCAGCTATCCATAAACAGCTCGCTTTTATCTAACCCAAGCCATCTCAGGCATCTGCCGGCCCGGGGGCTAAGCCCCTCTGTGAACTCAGGCCGACTTTTGCCGTTTGAAACCACGACTGAGCCCGAACAACTATCAGCCATAGTCCAAGATCAGTAGCAGAGACAGGGACTTTTTCCTGCAAAAATCGAGTGAAAAAAACCCCTTTTTCAAGTGGGAATTACCACGCGGGACTATAGACTTCCTCGGCAATTAAACCCCGAGAGGAGAAACCTGATGGCAACCGCAAGATCTCCACATACGAACTCCAGTAGGGAGAAGCTGCAACAGGCCTATAATCTTGCTGGAGAGGCCGCTTCACAAGCTGCTGGCAGCTTGAAAGAGAGGGCCCGGACCTCTGTAGAGTCCCAGAGACAACGTGCCACCGATGTAATGGAAAAAGCGGAGTCCTCACTTCGGGAGCGCCCCATTCTCGCTGTTGGCTGTGCATTTGTTGTTGGCTGGGCAATTGCGAAGCTCTTTAAGTAACGCTTCTCTCTTTTTTTCGACTGGTAAGGACACCCCCCGATGGGCAATGAAAAAAAGTCCCAAGCGTCTGGCGAGAATGCCGATTCCGCTGCGCAGGAGCGCAGCCCGGGTCAGTCTTCACCTTCTCCCTCAGGGAAAGACTCTGATGGAGAAGGTGAAAATAGCCTTGAAGCTACCCTTGCTCGCGCCGAGGCAACACTGACCCTACTGACTGCCTGGTTGGCTAATATTCAAAAGCTATTCCAGTTGGAGTTGGATAGAACGATTGCAGCCGGCAAGCGTATTGTTGCCCTGCAACTGATGTTACTGCCTCTAAGTGCGGCCCTCATCGTCAGTCTCTGTGGAGGCGTTGGGCTGATTGCCTACTATTTTTCCCAGTCTATTTATTTGGCATTTCTGGTATTTATTCTTATCCAGGTCGCTATTTTGGCGGGAGCTATCGTTTATCAAAAGAAGCTGGTGCCCCTACTGGGTTTTGAAGAGACCAAGCGACAAGTTAAAGAGGCTTTAAACGATGTCACTGAAGTCTTTAAATAAACAGATCGAACAATGCAGCCGGGATACGGAGCGACAGCGGCTCAGTGTATTGGCAATCGTAAATCAGCAACAGCAAGATGTTCAGCAGCGTTTACAGGGAATTCCCCTGCCATTGGTTTTAGGCCTCGCTTTAATCGCCGGCTTCGCGGCGGAAAAATTATGGCAATTGCCCCGCACCTCACAGGTGGTTCAGTTTATGCTGTCTATGAGGGCTTTTTAGCCGACGCTACTCTTTATATAAATATTAATTAACGGCCACTTCTAAAAAGAGGGGCAACGGAAAATAACCTTAGAAAATAGATACTGACACATCCTTGTGCCAGCCTTACCTATTAATACCCTGTATTAATCAACATCCTTATCAGTCACTTTATCTTGGGTGTTATTGTCAAAATCACCGGCGCTGTGGCGCTCATGTAGTTGTTCGCTGGGCTCACCCCAGGTTCGATTGACCATTCGTCCGCGCTTTACTGCTGGCCGCTCTGCAATTTCCCCCACCCAACGATTGAGATTTTTATAACTCTGGGTATCGAGAAATTCCGCCGCACTATAAGCTTCATTGCGCACCAGAGCCCCATACCAGGGCCAGATCGCAATATCGGCGATGGTATAAGTCCTTCCCGCCACATACGGATGCTTCGCCAGCTGTTGGTCCAATACGTCCAACTGGCGCTTTACTTCCATAGCAAATCGGTTGATCGGATATTCATATTTTTCCGGTGCATAGGCATAAAAGTGTCCAAAGCCTCCCCCCAGGTAAGGGGCCGAGCCCATCTGCCAGAAGAGCCAATTCAAAGCCTCGGTGCGCTGCTCGGGCGTATGAGGCAAGAGGACATTAAACTTTTCTGCCAGGTAGAGCAGTATGGAGCCACTTTCAAATACCCGGATTGGTGGCGTAGTGCTGTGATCCACTAAGACCGGAATCTTGGAATTTGGGTTTGCCTCAACAAAACCACTGCCAAACTGCTCTCCTTCAGTGATACGGACTAAATGGGCATCGTATTCTGCTCCCTCAAACCCGAGTTCCAATAACTCCTCTAACATCACCGTCGCCTTAACCCCGTTCGGCGTGGCCAAAGAATAGAGCTGCATCGGGTGCTGCCCCTGCGGCAGCGCTTTATCATGGGTCGCACCCGCTACCGGCCGATTGATACTGGCAAAAGCGCCCCCGCTTTCCTTATCCCACTGCCAAACCTTGGGGGGAGTGTAGGTTTCGTTCGACATTAAACTGCTCCAACTGAATTTAAGGTTGCTCTCAAGCAAAAACACGCATGCCGAGTCAATATACTGTATTGCCTCTACCCCACGCTTAACACCAAGTACCAAACTGGGGCACCCATCTTGTACCTATCGTTTCAAATTGGCAAAGGTACTGCAAATAGTATCCACAAAGGCCTCCACCTTTACTCCAAGTGGAGGCCTTTTGATCCAGAGGTGGCCCTTTGTCGGCCCTTTTCCCCTGCCACCCTCCTCACGAGTTGAAGCCCCCAAGCGACTCAACCATAATAGCCGCCCTGCGCGGCATTCGACGGTGCTCACAAGGAAGGTGCTAGTCTCACCTTAACCCTGCCGACGCCATTGCCGCTGTTCGCGCCACTCCGCCCTCGGGCTTTAACCGGACCTGTTATGACCGAATTTGCCGTCATTCTGCTCAGCACCATCTTGGTCAATAATTATGTGTTAGTGCAGTTTCTCGGCCTGTGCCCGTTTATGGGAGTTTCCAATAAACTGGAGACCGCTGTGGGTATGGCCGGCGCTACCACCTTTGTACTTACTTTGGCCTCTATTTGTTCATACCTGGTCAACACCTATCTGTTGGCCCCCTTTGGTATTGAAGATCTTCGCACCATCTCATTTATTCTGGTGATTGCTGTTGTCGTACAGTTCACGCAGATGTTTATCCAGAAGACCAGCCCCTTGATGTACAAGGTGTTAGGCGTTTTTCTACCGCTGATCACTACCAACTGTGCCGTGTTGGGTGTCGCCCTACAGAACACTATGAAAGCGCATACTTTTATACAATCCACTCTTTACGGGTTTGGCGCAGCAGTGGGTTTCTCCCTGGTATTAATCTTGTTTTCCTCGATGCGCGAGCGCCTCTTTGCCGCCGATGTCCCGCTGCCATTTCGCGGCGCCGCAATCGGTATGGTCACTGCCGGACTGATGTCACTGGCATTTATGGGCTTTAGCGGTCTGGTATAGGGTTTCGAAATGCTGGACTGGATTTCACAAATTTCTTCTCCCCTGCTGGTGCTTGGTGGCATGGCATTGGTATTCGGTGCCCTGCTGGGTTTCGCCGCCGTTCGCTTCCGGGTGGAGGGTGACCCACTCGTTGAGCAGGTCGATGCCCTGTTGCCACAGACTCAGTGTGGCCAGTGTGGCTACCCCGGCTGTCGCCCCTACGCAGAAGCGATAGTGCACGGCGATACCATCAACAAGTGCCCCCCCGGCGGGCAGGCCACTATCAATGAGTTGGCCAATCTGCTGGATATAGAGCCCATGCCGTTGGACGCCGAGCACGGTATTGAAGATGTAAAAAAAGTGGCATTTATCCGCGAGGCAGAGTGCATCGGTTGCACCAAATGTATTCAGGCCTGTCCGGTAGATGCCATTGCGGGCGCCGCCAAATATATGCACACGGTGATCACCGATGAGTGCACAGGATGTGACCTTTGTGTCGAACCTTGCCCCGTTGACTGTATCGATATGGTTCCCCTGGAAACCGCTTTACAGGATTGGCACCCACACAAGCCCAGCGATAGCTCGGTGCTGATTGCCAGCGATCGCCGCACTATTCAAGAACATACCGGGGGAGGCGCGGTTTGAACCCCGTAGATAGCAAGACCAAGCAAAGAGAGGCCGTTCAGGAGAGACGCGCAGCCCGCGAGGCACAACTGATTGCCAGTGAAAAAGCGCGCGAGCTGCGCCCCAACGACTTCCCCGGCGGAGTGCACCCTCCCGAGAACAAACACCAGAGTACCGGTGAGCCTATAGGAGTGATCCCCCTCGCCGAGGACTTGATCGTACCACTGCTACAGCACTCTGGTACCACCGCCATACCGCTGGTGAACCTCGGTGATAAGGTATTAAAGGGACAAAAGATTGCCGAGGCCGACGGTTTCATTAGCTGTCCAGTGCATGCTCCCAGCTCCGGCAGGGTTATGGCCATTGAACCCTATCCAGTGCCCCACCCTTCGGGTCTGCTGGAGGACTGCATTGTCATTCGCACAGACGGCGACGATGCCTGGTGCGATCTCACCCCCTGCGAAGATTACCTCCAGGTTTCACCGATAGAGCTTCTGGACAAGATCCGCGACTGCGGTATTGCCGGCATGGGCGGTGCAGGATTTCCAACCGCTGTGAAGCTAGACCCTCACGGCGGCGCCGAAATTGATACTTTGATTATCAATGGCACAGAGTGTGAACCCTATATCACTGCCGACGATATGCTTATGCGGGAGCGTGCCGACGAAATTATCGCTGGCGTGGAAATTCTTGCCCATATCCTCGACCAGCCCGAACGGGTATTGATTGGTATTGAAGACAATAAGCCCAAAGCTATCCGCGCGATGCGCAAAGCTGTCGAAGGCACCCGTTTCGATATCGTGGTATTCCCCACAAAGTATCCGTCCGGCGGCGAAAAACAGCTGATTCAAATTCTTACCGGCCGAGAAGTGCCCAACAAAGGGCTACCGGCTAACGTGGGGATTGTATGCCAGAATGTCGGCACTGCTCGCGCGGTATATCGCGCGATTCGGTTTGGCGAACCCCTGATCAGCCGAGTGACGACTGTTGTCGGCAAAGCGCTGGAGCAGCAGCGCAATATCGACGTACCTATCGGCACTCCCATAGAACATATCCTCAAATATCACGGTGTCCATCGGGGCCTGATGCAAAAGGTGATCATCGGCGGTCCGATGATGGGTTATACGATTGACGATCAACGCGCCCCAATCGTGAAAACCACCAACTGCCTGCTGGTACCGACCCGTGAGGAGCTACCGCCAGCACCGGTGGCCCAAGCTTGTATTCGCTGCGGTTTTTGCGCAGAGGCATGCCCGGCTTCCCTGCTACCGCAACAACTCTATTGGTATGCCCGCGCCGACGAACGAGAGAAGTTACAGGCCTATAACCTATTTGACTGTATCGAGTGCGGTGCCTGCTCTTACGTCTGCCCCAGTACGATTCCCCTGGTTCAGTACTACCGCGCTGCCAAAGGTGCAATTCGCACTGCTGAAGCGGAAAAAGAAAAGTCCGATCGCGCACGCGATCGTTTCGAATTCCGCAAGTTGCGCCTTGAAAAAGCTGAAAAAGAGAAAGAAGCGAAACGCGAAGCCCGGCGCAAAGCCGCTGAACAAGCTCGCCAGCAAAGGGAACAAAACCCTGAATCTCCGACAGCCAAAGCTGAGAAGCAGGAAGCAGATGTTGTCGCCGCCGCCCTGGCGCGCGTTAAGTCCCGCCAGGAGGACCCCAAGCAGCTTTTGGCCCGCGCCCAGCGTACTTTCTCCAGTGCCGAGAGCCGGGTGGAACGCATGCGTAATAAACTGGAAGCTGCCGATGAGAGCCAGCGCGACCAATTGGCAGCGCAACTCAAAGCTGCTGAAGTGAAATTGCAGGAAGCACAACACAAGTTGACCCTTGCCGAACGACGCGCCGATAGGGATACCACCCGGGAGCCCAACCAGGAAGAAACCAATGCAGCTGTGCGGGCAATTACCAAAGCCCGTGCCTCCGCAGAGGCGCGGGCCCAGATGAGTGACGCCGACAGACTTGCTGCAGATATCGAAGCACTGCGCAAGCGCGTCGCCAAAGCTGAGACTCGCCTGCAAAAGGCTCGGGATGAAGATGATGCCAATCTGGGCGCATTCGAAAGTGCCCTGGAGAAGCTACAAAAGAAACTGGAAGACAAAATGCGCGAACAACAAGCAGCACAGGACGGAAAGCAATAATGTCTCTGATGCGCGCCACCTCCCCTCACGCCCGTTCCGGCAATGACACCACCAAAGTCATGCTACAAGTCGCTGCGGCCACCATACCCGGTGTGCTGGCGATGGTGATTTATTTCGGTATCGGCGTACTGATCAATATTGCCCTGTGCACAATCACAGCGCTTCTGTGTGAAGCAGCGGTAATGAGATTGCGCGGCAGGCCGGCAGCATTCTATCTGCGGGATTGCAGTGCTTTTGTAACTGCACTGCTGCTCGGTATCGCGCTTCCGGCCTACTGTGCCTGGTGGCTGCCGATAGTGGGCACTGCGGTGGCTATTGTCCTGGCCAAGCATCTTTATGGCGGTATGGGGTACAACCCATTTAACCCCGCAATGGTGGGCTATGTTGTCCTGCTGATTAGTTTCCCGGTAGATATGACCCGCTGGGTGGGAGCTGCAGAGGTTATCGGCGGGACACCCAGCCTGGAGGAAGCCTTCTCTCTGGTAATCGGTAGCTACAATGTCGATGGTTTTACCCGCGCTACACCGCTGGAAATCGTGCGATTAAATGAGTCAGTGCTTCTCTCCCAGCTCTATGAAATGGAGCCGGTCCTCAATAAAGGCACATTTGCTGGAGTCGGTTGGGAAACCGTCAGCTTCGGATTCCTGTTAGGTGGGCTGTTCTTATTATTTCGCGGCATTATTACCTGGCATGCACCGGTTGCCATGCTCGCCACCCTCACTCTGATTTCCCTGTTTTTCTACGACAGCGGCAGTTCCTTGTCAGAGGGATCCCCCGTACTGCATTTATTTTCTGGAGCCACCATGTTTGGGGCCTTCTTTATTATTACCGACCCTGTCAGCGGTGCCACCAGTAACCGGGGCCGCCTGATTTTTGGGGCCGGTGTGGGGCTGCTCACTTATGTAATCCGGGCCTGGGGCACTTACCCCGATGCGGTGGCTTTTGCTGTATTGCTGATGAACTTTGCAACACCAACCATTGATAACTACACGCTTCCACGGACCTATGGCCACAAGGGCTCCCGCCGCGCTACCGACCTGGAGGAGAGCTGATGCTTAAACAGTCAATGGCCTCCAATGCCGCTGTTCTCACTCTTATCGCCCTGGTCACTGCAGGTACACTCGCAGTGACCCAGATTACGACTAAAGAGCCGATTGAGAGAGCTATCCGGGAAGCTTCGGCGAAAGCGCTACTGGAAATTATCCCATTGGAACGCCACAGTAATGACATGTTGGTAGACACCTATCCAATTCCAAAACCTTACTGGAATCAGCTAGGCCTACAACAAGGTGGAGATATCAATCTCGCGCGGGAAGAGGACGGAAAAGTCTCCGCAGTCATTGTGCCCGCAGTCACACCAGATGGATATTCCGGCCCAATAAAAATACTCGTTGGTGTGAATCGCGATGGCACCATTGCTGGCGTCAGGGTGACAAGCCACACAGAAACTCCGGGGCTGGGCGATAAAGTCGAGCTGAAAAAAAGTAACTGGGTGCTCCAGTTTGACGGCCTGTCACTAAAAAATCCGCCCTCAGCCGATTGGAAGGTACAAAAGGATGGCGGCGTTTTTGATGAATTTACTGGCGCTACAATTACTCCTCGCGCTGTCGTCAATGAAGTACACCAGGTGCTTGAGTTTGTAGCCCAGCACCACGAACAAATATTTAATGCGCCAATGTCCAAGCGAGCAGTAGAGATTGAGAACTCTGAAATCGACTCGGAACAAGTACCTGCGGCGGTTGAGGAGCAGAACTAATGGCAACTCCCGGCTACACAGAAATCGCCCAAAATGGGCTGTGGAAAAATAACCCCGCGCTGGTGCAATTACTTGGCCTCTGTCCCCTGCTGGCAGTCACCGGTTCCGTGGTGAACGGCATCGGCCTCGGTTTGGCCACTACCGGAGTTCTCACCTGCTCCAACCTTGCGGTCTCCCTGATCCGACGACAAATTCCGGATACTGTCCGTTTACCAGCCTCCGTTATGATCATCGCCACCTTCGTTACCTGCGTTGAGCTATTGATGAAGGCTTATACCTACGAGCTTTACTTGGTGCTAGGTATTTTTATCCCGCTAATCGTAACCAACTGTGCGATCCTCGGGCGAGCAGATGCTTTTGCCAGTAAAAACCCCGTGCTTCCGTCCCTGGCAGATGGATTTATGATGGGTATAGGTTTCACTGCAGTACTCATCGCCATTGGCGCAGTCCGAGAAATTCTTGGCCAAGGCACGCTATTTTCAGATATGGACTTGTTATTTGGTTCAATGGCAAAAGATTGGGGTATTTCAATTTTTGGCAGTGACTATCCAGGCTTTCTTGTTGCCGTGCTTCCTCCCGGTGCGTTCCTTGTCGCCGGCTTATTGATCGCAGCAAAAAACGCCATTGATATCGGTATTGAAAGGCATAAAAGCCAGAAAGTTAAGATCATTCCAGGCTCAAAGCGCGTACGTGTTACCGGAAAAATCTCTTAAGATAAGCAGCAGCTAACCAATTTAATTCTGCAATTGAATGGCTATTTGTCCTACCAATCGATTGCAGAACTTAACTTTTTCACCAAAAGCCAAAATGTGAACCCCCTCACTAATCTGTATCTTGCGGATTTTTCATCTTTCACTTTTTCAGTATGATGAGATACATCATCAAATCCCCACTTTTTTACATTAATTGCGCTGTACCAGTGCAATATTCGTGTAATCGAATGTAATAGCTTTATTCCCTTTTTTTAATTTTGTTTGGCTAGAATGGCACGGCCGACCAGCTTCACCTTGCTATCGGCGCCAACGCAATAAGACAGGGATAATGCTATGACTGTAGACACTGGAAAGTCTGAATTGGTCTACCACGGCCGCCGGGCCCAACGCGCAGATAGCCGTCTGCGGCGCAAGGCGATTCTAGAGGCCACCCTGAGACTGATCGTTAAAGAAGGTATCCGCGGCATCAGGCACCGTGCAGTCGCCCGCGAAGCTAACGTTCCTCTCGCGGCTACTACTTATTATTTCAAAGACCTGAATGACCTGATCAGCGATTCATTTACTTATTTTGTTGAGCAGGGACTCGAGGCTACACGCCAACTGCATGAAGAGAGTTTTAGTGCGGCACGGAATTTATCCGCACAAGAACGGGCGTCACATAGCAGTCGTAAACTGCTGATTCAACAATTGACCCGTTTTATTCTTACTCATGTCCGCACCCAGGCTGAAGACCGGGATCGCAGATTGGTTGAACTGGCATTCCGCAATGAAGCGCTTCGCAATGAGCAGCTGACCCGCGCGGTGCGGATGGCCAATCACGCCAGAGAGTCAATGATCAAGGAATTCTTCCAATTACTGGGTCTGGCTGATTCTGAAGCGGCTGCACAAATTGCTCACGGTACGATCCTGAACCTTGAGTATGAAATTTTGAGTGGTGCTATTGCTATCGACTCACCGCTGTTGGAACGCACCGTCACCTTGATGATCAACGGATTAATTCCAGCGGCAACAGTTGTTGCTGAAACTGCAGCATACGGCTGAATCTTTCTGAATTACTCGTCTCCAGGAAACGGGTATGGAGTTGTCCCCTCCATACCCAACTCCTCTTCATATAGCTCTTTCCAGATAGCTTCCAATAAAGATTAAGTGCAGCTTCCCGGTAGGGAGCTTACCCACTGCTTTAGTAATTCAACGCCCTCTGTATGCACCATGCTTCTACCTAATTCAGGCATCATGGCCCCAGGCGCGGTAGACTCTACACGAAAATTCAAAATAGAATTTTCAGGCTCTCCCGGTACTATTGCGAATAAATGCTCTCCACTGCCTGTACCCGCAGCAATAGGCGGTTTACATAGCCCAAGTTTGCGCCAATCAGTTTCGCTATGATGCAACATAAGCCCTGAGGTATCTGCCGGCCCAGTGGGATTGTGACAGTGGCCACAATTGATATCCAAATATGCCCTGGCGCGATCTTCCAGCGACACAGTCGCATCGTAAATATTGGCATTTCTCGGCAAACTTTTCAGATCAGGCAGTCCACGTAAATAGCCGGCCTTTTGCCAAAACAGCAATTGATTTTCTACTCCACTACGGTAGGGAAAGTCTTTATTCAGATGTCGAGCCTTAGGGCCGAGAGGAGAAATGGCTTTTTCAGTAAACTTTTCTGCATGACAACCAGCACATTGATTGGCGTCAGGTACTACATAACTAAGGTTTTCCTGCTGTCCGTTCAGGCTAACCAACTGAAAATTTTTCACATCTCCAGCAATCTCAAGAGTTGCCTCAGTCTGCTCTTTATTCCAGACATAGGGCAGCGCCTGCCAATTTTCCTGCCTGCGGATTAAAAGCCGTGTCTCAACGAGACGGACACGATTTAAATCAAGTGCCTGCCCAAAGCGCCCCTCAACATAATCCGTAGAGAAGTCATCGGTACGACGAACTACACCACTACTCTCCTGTGGATAGTAAAATGTCTTGCTTAAGATAGTTCCGACAGGGTAATTAAACTGTTCTTCTCCGTAGGTTGCAAAAGCCCCCTCAGGCAGCCAGACGGTCCTGAACTTATGAGCATAATCGGTAAATAACCCCGTATTCAAATCATAGGGTAATGCTCTTTCTGCAGGAAAGAGCACACCTTTCTCCATCCTCAATAAATTCCATGCACTGAGTTTTTCGGGCACCTCTTCTGCTGGGAATAAATGAACATCCTTTTTGTATGATTCACACCCCGCAAGGCCAATCAATAATATAAGGCTCCAAATAGAGTAGATAAGCTTCCTACTTATTTGATTATTATTCTTCATTAGTTACCTCTATCACTGCCAAATGGTCTTCATTTTCCAGCTTTGAATCAAAGTCTAAAACTACTTTGGCAAGCTTTTCCAAATGACACTGATGAGGTGCTATATCCGTGGATATATTCTTATACTCATTTCCAAAATCTATATTGAGAATTCCTGCAGGTTCGTTATCAATACATAACTTTAATGCCTCAGGTATTTGACCATCCACCAGTTTACTTTGATCAACAACCCCATCCCAAAGAATATCCGGCAATGTACCTGATATTCCAAACATAGCTAACTTCAGGGCTTTTAACTTAAGATGATCTGGCGATGTACCACCGCCAGAAAAGTTATTAGCATAGATATAGATCCCCTCTGGGTATGGGTCAAAATCAGCCTGCGTAGACTTATCACTATAGTATCCAGCCGTAAAATAGCTGCTGATCAATATGTTAGCAGTATCATTATCAGAAATATCATTTTCAAAAATCTCCACCCGATCATTCGAGTTAATAACCACCCCAGATCCTGCTGGCACGGCAGCAACTGGCGTGCCCTCATGACCAAAATTTTTAGTATTATTATTCTTTATCTGGTTATTGTAGATACGTGTACTGTGCCCTGGCTGCGGAAGATTAGGCATATTAAAAACAAGAATTCCCCCAGTATTATTCACAGCAATATTGTTGTAAACATCTGCACCGATCGTATTCTCTACCTCAATACCCGCCACATTAAATTCTGCACGGCTATTACGAACAATAACATTCCGCGACTGACCGACATAAATCCCTGCATCTGAAGCACCAATAGCTACCACACCATCGATTAAAGTATTTTCAGTCTGTACAGGATAAATACCATAGGCACCATTCTGGGTAGACGGGCCATTGGTCCATTCAACACGAACATCCCTGATGATAATGTTTTTGCCTTCATTAATTTTCAGGGCATCGCCTATGGTATCCTCAATAGCCAATCCCTCAATAGTAAAGTTACTGGCATTAACTAATATCCCCTCAGCACCCTGAATTTGCCCCTCAAAGGAGAGGACAGATTTATCCATGCCAGCTCCACGTAGCGTTACCCCATCAATATTCAGGGATAAACTACGATTAATATGGAATTTACCCTCAGGAATAGTAATAACATCCCCGGTCTTTGCAGATATCAGTTTTTTTAATAGTTGCTTTTGAAAATCAACCTTACTGGAACTGTCCTCAACTCTGGATTCAGGCCGTTCAGAACATCCAACGGATACTATTAAAGCCAGAATTACTCCCATATACGCTAAAGTCTTCATAGCCACACCTTTTATATAAATTATTGTCAATTGAGCTACTAAAACCTCAAATTGGTACTTCTGTACCAATTTAAAGGTGAAAACAGGACTAAATACACACTTTGATACTATCCAACCAACACCTCGTTATCAAGGCGCTATTATTAATACAAAAGACAACCCTAGAAATGCATTTAAGCGCCATACTCCCAAAAACAAAAACCACTTATTGAAATCAAGATGGTCAGCACTTCAATCAAAAAATATCAGTTTTTGTGTTTTCTTATTTACGTATTCTGCTCACTTGACGCTGCTGCCGAAATGATAGCGATACAGATTTCTGCTCCTAATGGATCAAACCTCTACACAGAACAACCTATCGATAAAAGTACAGATATCAAAGGAAGCGAGCCTATCTATATCAAAATATCATCAACTCAATATCAAGCAATAAAGTGCAAAGGGCCGTGGGGCGCTACAAAGTACAAAAAATGGATGACGGAGGGGCCTGGTTTCAAGCTCTACCAAAGTGATAAGCAGCTGCTCATTCAGGTTGTTGAACACCGAGTAATTAGCGCTGACATAGCCATTAACTCCATGAGCATACATTGCATGGACGCAGAACCTAAACAAGTTATTAAATCAATAGCGGAGATAGTGATCGAAAGATCAATAAATTCAGAAGAAATACTAGAGTTTGATAACGGGTATAAATTATCTTACCAGTACTCAATTACAAAAGGAAAGCCGTAAGTTTAGTCATTCAGGAAACTATTCATGCCGGCATAAACTTTTGCGCACTCCCCTTTCACTAAATCTTCAAGAATCAAAAATGGATGAATCATATCGGAAAAATGAACATTTTCAGACCTAACACCCACCTCTTCCACTTTCCGGTAGTAAATATCCCCAGTATCCCGGTGCGGGCAAAACTCCACGGTAAAAACTAAGGTTTCAGGAAGAGCTGCCGTAAAATCCATAAAAAGAGGGGATGCTTTTTTTCTACACTGCCCCTCAGCAAAATATTGCCCCAAGTACCAAATTGATTTTCGTGCCTCTAAAAAATAGCCTACCGCATTCTCTTCATGGGACCGTAAATGCATGGTGTAATCGAGAACCGGATAAATTAAAACCTGCTTTTTAATCTTAACGCTGTAGTCAAATTGAGCCAGGTGAGACATTGTGGCGGCCAGAGCGCCACCTGCAGAGTCCCCAGCGACCGACAAACTCGGTTGATAATATAAGCCCAATCTATCCAGTGCCGCCCAAACCCCAACAACTGCGGCATAGCAATCTGTTACTGCGCTCGGATAGCGATTCTCAGGGGCCAACCGGTACTCAGGCGCAACAACAATATGTCGAGCCTCCCGGGCAATCTTTCTGCAAATCGGGTCAAATGAATAAACGTTTCCAGCTACATGACCACCGCCATGAAAATAGACAAGAACAGGTAGAACTTCATCGGGATAGGGGACAAAGACTCTTACAGGTACGTCATATCCAGAGGCATAGATAATGCCATCTTGTACCGAGGCAACATCTGGAATATCGGTCACATACTTATCTATAAACTTTGTGGTCGATTCCCGAACATTGATGGGGTTGAACTCAAAGCCCTTCGAGTAGAGCTCTTTCATAGAGCTGTTGAATTCTTCGAGAAACCCCGAGAGGCGGTCATTTACTTTACGCATTGTCGTTACAGCCAGGATAGAAGAGACTTCGCCGTACCCGTGAATATGAGCCCCTTCACCGGGTACGACGTCGATAGCTTGTATCCCCACCACAACAACAGCCCTAAATCTCCTGGCGAAAATGCCTGAAACGACATTTCATCTAGTGATAGCTACGAGCCCAAACTACTCAAGAGGAGTAAAAGACCGGTGCGGATACATAACTCCAGAATAGAACTGTAGCAACCATAATAATGACTGCCATGACGAGTGACACCGTAATAATTGCACTGGCAAAAAGGAAGCCACGCTCTTCAGAAACACCCATCACAATAGGAATTCCCAAATAAAGCAGATAGACGGCGTAAGCAACCGCCAGAGTTGCGAGCAGTATGTCCAACCACAACACAGGGTAAATCCCTGCAATACCCACAATAAAAATAGGCGTGGCAGTGAAACCCGCTACAACAACGCCTTTAAGGGGGTGAGTTTCAGCTCCGTAAGTCTTGGCCATCCAATGGATGAAATAACCAATAGCAGTGACAGCCAAAACCATTGTGCAATAAAATACGGCGACCAATTCCAAAGCACTTTGTCCCGTAATTCTCACCGGGGCACCAGTGCCAATCGTCCAGCCAACTTGTGTCGTGCCAAAATACCACGCAGCTGCAGGAAGTAATGCCAGAACGATGACATAAGGAACCTGTCTACGCAGATTACGTTCAGAGAGACTGCCAATAAGCTGCCACTGTCTACGTGGTTGCAGCATAAGGCCAAGCATATGGGTCAACATCTCGTTATCCTCAACTGTGCAAGGAACTATAAGCGAGACCTATTAGCTCAAATTGATCTTGGAACTGCTGGTCAAAATGAGGTGTACCGCAATCAGGCCACTCTCAAGCTCCAATTTATTTCTTATTTAACCCCTTCACTTTTAGGTGTTAAGGTCGCACAAGTCAACAAACTCAATTAAATTGGCGGGAATATTTACGCGAGCGTTTCGCTTGGAAACAAGTAAATAGAAAACACTGCTACAAAAAAACCCGCGAAGGATAAAGCAGGATTTACGGTGGGGAAAAGCTGGTTACTAGACCCAGGCAGCCTTGGAAACTGCCCGGGTACGAAGATTTAGTACTTAAACTACAGGCTCAACAGAGTGCATCCACCCGTAAGCATCCTCAGAACGCCCCTCCTGAATATCCAGCAGTGCTTGTCGCAAACGCTCTGCAACAGGACCTGGGGCATCGGCTAGTTCGTACTCCTTATCGCCATCACCGATTACGCTGATAGGACTGATTATTGCAGCAGTACCACAAGCAAAAGCTTCGCTACAGTCTCCAGAAACTACCTGCTCTAACAGTTCATCAATGGGGATCGCCCGCTCAACAACCTTGTACCCCAATCCCTCCGCAAGCTGGATCAGAGAATATCGGGTGATGCCTTCGAGAATTGAGCCGTTCAACGCTGGGGTATATATAGCGCCATCAATGACCGCAAAAAAATTCATCCCTGACAGCTCATCGATACTCTGCCGATTAGAGGGGCTCAACCAAAGCGACTGATCATAACCTCGCTCTTTAAGGCGGCCGATACTAAGTAGAGAGCTGGCATAATTTCCGCCAACTTTGGCATCCCCAGTTCCCCCTACTGCAGCTCGAGCATCTTCTCTCTCAACCCACAAACGCATATTGCCGGAATGGTAGGCTTCCGAGGGACTAGCTATTACATAAAATTCATAGGCATTACTGGCTGAAACCGTTAGGTCCGGCTGGGTTCCCATTAGGAAAGGACGCAGGTACAGGGACTCACCGCTGTTGCTCGGGAGCAGGCCAGCGCAGTAAGCAGTCACAACACGAACGCCATCCAGGAACAGGGACTCAGGAACCGGAGGCATACATAAGCGCTTAGCTGAATATGCCATTCGTGCAGCATTCATTTCGGGCCGGAACAGTGCAGCTCCCCCCTCGGAAGTTCGATAGGCCTTCATTCCTTCAAAGCATGACTGCGCGTAGTGAAGTACCTTAGCAGCAGGGTCGACGGTCAGAGGCGCATAGGGGATCAACTCTCCACTACTCCAGCAACCATCCTGCCAAATGGCGCGAAACATTACTGGGGCCATGGCGGTTCCAAAGCCCAGCTTCTCGGGTGCTTCATAGCCCCGAAGGCTTACCGCGATCTCTGGATCGATATAGATACTCACTGAGCTCTCCTCTGAATTCGAATCAGCTGATTATGGCGCTTGTTACGCTGCAATCCAAATAGATCAACCTCTGATACAGCAACAGCAGTAATCTAACCCCAAATTCAGCCTACTTGTTAGGACGATGATCCACCTATTTAGCTTCCGCCATCCTGATGTGGCACCAGTGCCAACCAAGCCACTCGCTACACTTCGCTGCCAAGTCGCGATATCGGACGTAATCAACAAATTTTTGGCATCTACTTACAGTCCCTCACCCCTAATTTGCACTCCCAACTGCTAAACCAAAAGGGTGGTCACAGGCATGCTGGCGCAATGGGCATTAAGTGGCTGAAGTACCCGCCGCAGCTTCCTTCTTGGCACATAGTGCTAGCTATACTGACTAATACGCGGCCAGGCAGGCATTTATAAGCATCCAGTCGCGCCGTCACTGTGAGCTTGAGGATACCCCCTCAATGCGCTCAGGGTCGAGAGAACCACATTCAGGAGAGAACTTCCGCCGTATTCGCTGTTGCAGTGGGCGAGCGGAAATAAGACCCGAAAACTGACAGGTGCAGGTTCCAACCTCAGCTGTTTGGTATTCGGTGAAGCCAAATATGAAACGGAAGTGGTTCAATCGTGACACAGATAGATACCAGCAATTCCTTTGCTATCGGCTTGATGTTTACAGCCACAGCACTGCTGTGTAATGGCGCCCTGGCCGACGATGGCGCACCTGTGGCAGTCCAAACTAATGCACCTCCAAAAGCCTTTATTGAAGCCGCCTCGAAACCACTCAAGAAAACACCTCGACAGCTAAGGCCCTCCGAGGCTGTAGAAAATTACCGTGAACGTATAGAGGAGCTCGAAGCCCAATATGGTGCTTATGGTGCCGGTATTGATGAACAGCTTTTGGGGCTGGCCACCGCATTACAGAAAGCTGGCGATCATGAGCAGGCTGTCACTGAATTTCGTCGTGCAATGCTGATTAGCAGAGTCAATGAGGGGCTCTATTCCCTAAGCCAAATCCCTATGATCAAGCGCTTGATCGAGAGTCAAATAGCGCTCAATCAGTGGGAAGAAGCTAACGACAACCAGCAGTACCTCTACTGGCTCTACCAGAAAAATTACGGCGAAAAAGACCCCCGTATGCTGCCAGTAATCAACAACTTGAGTCGTTGGCATTTACAGGCTTATGTGGAGGAAAAAGGAGACACGCTATTTGAGCATCTAATTAGTGCAACCAATCTTTACAGTTTGGCGGTAGATATTATTACAAAAAACTTTGGCTCCACCGACCTTCGCCTTGTTGATGCCCTGCGCGGATTAAAAGCAACTAACTATTATCTGGCCACCTATAAGGGTGAACCCAACTCTCCAGTTTTTGTTAACGCCAGCTTTGGTGGTAGTGGCCCCGACTCACATCAGCGAACCAAATTAGATCACTACCGGATGAAGAGTTTTAACACCGGGAAAAAAGCCATTACCCGTATCGTTGATGTCTACCAAAGGAACCCCAAGTCCCCCCCGGCAGCCTCAGCCAAAGCCAAAGTTGAACTCGGCGACTGGTACATGATGTTTAACAAGTGGCACTCCGCGCGCCAAACCTACGGCGAGGCCTACAAGGCACTTTGGGATAACGGTGCCTCTAACGATGAAATTGAGGACATATTTGGACGGCCCGTGGCTTTACCCGCGCTCCCCGTTTTGGAGTCGGACAGCAAAGCCCTAGCCAATTCCCGGATTACGGTCTCCTATGATGTCACGGCTTTTGGCAAGGCGAGGAATATAAAAATACTCAGGGCTTACCCTTCAGATAAAGTGAAGATACGCTCAAAAGTTAGAAACATTCTAAAACGCGCTAAATTCAGACCAAGGTTTGAAGATGGAGAGGCGGTGGAAACCCGCGGAATTGTGCAACGCTTTATATTCGACTGAGAAACCTATCACCACTGACACCAGCTCGATGTGGAATCTACGCAAATAATCAAATAACAACTATTTTTAAAGTTCCACATTGAGCATTTGCTAGTACCGGAAAAACACTTCATGTGTCTCACGCGGTCACACCGGCAAACAGTCTAGGAGAGAAAGAGATGACACCTCGAGCAGCGGTAGAAAAAATTCACCGCCACAGCTGTTTGTCAAATGTACTGGTACCAATTGCGTTGGCGGCGATCTTAACCGGTGGGTGCAAGAGCCAACAAACTCAGTCACAGCCACCAGCAATGCCATCTCTACCATCCTCCAGTTCATCTTCCAGTTCTGCATCGCAATCACAATCACAATCGCAATCTAGTAGCAGCAGTAGTTCGCAAAGATCAGGCCAATCAACGGCTTCGAGCAGTGGGCAGCCTAGTAGCAGCTCTTCCAGCCAGCCCAGTGCGAATATGCCTACAGCAAGATCAGAACAGAGCCAGCCCTCCAGTAGTGGAAGTAGCGGATCAGAGTCGAGGGATCAAAGTTCACCTGGGGATCAAATGCCGGACCCAAACGGTTCAAATGATCCATCGTCACCAATTTATACGGATCCCGAACAAACCAGCCAAAATGGAGAGAAACCCACTGATCCATCGTCTGGTGAAGATGGAACGCCTCCCGAAGAAATTGATTTTTCTGAGGAGGAGCAATCATCTTCGTCTTCCAGCGCATCATCTAGTAGTTCAGCTTCTAGTAGCAGCTCATCCAGTAGTAGTTCAGCGGCCAGCGGCGCACCTGCCAGCAGTTCAGCTTCTGGGCAACCCGGCGGTGGTTCGCCACGTTCCGGCAGTGCTCCCAATGAAGCCCCCACTTCATCAGCAGATCGCGTTGCAGAACTTGAGGGCCAGTTTGAATCCACTATGGTCAGCTATGATGGCATGATTTTGCGGGAGCGCGACTTTGTAAGAAACAGACCGGGGTCAGCCTCCGAAGAAAATAAAGAAGAGGCGATGGATGAGGCACCACCAGCAGGGGAATCCCTAGAAGACTTAATTCAATCTGCAGAAGCCGAAATTCCACCTCCCCCCAATGCAGGCCCAACATCAGGTAACGGCCCCAAAAATAATAACTCCAGTGGACAAATAACCGGTCCCGGACTGCCCGCCTCTGGACGTAAAGGTGATTTTAATCACGGTGGTTCACAGGCAGTTGTGCCCGCCGATATACCCAGTGGTACAGATGATGACGTCGTAGCTCGACAGATTCGTGAAGCTGCCACACGCGAGACTGACCCCGAATTGCGCGAAAAGCTTTGGGAAGAGTATCGCAAGTATAAAAGTGCAACGCAGTAGTCTTGGAGAACGCCGATATGTCGACCAACCAAAAAACCCGACCGGTTAAGTATCAGTTCATAACAAGAGTCGCAGCATTTTTTCTAACTCTTGTTGTTATCAATGGTTGTACCACTACCGAAGTCAGAACTACCGCATTTACTCCGCTAACAATCGAAGATAACAATGTTCCCGAAGAGAGACTGCTAGATGTCGGCGTTATTCAATTCAATCCAGGTCTCGATACAGCACAAGCAGATGAAGATGAGCTTGTTTTTCCCGAGCTTCGTCAAGCTGAATCCCGCTATATGGCTGTCACCCTTGCCGATTCATTGCAGTCCAGCCTGGGGTGGGGAGCTGTAAGGGTTATTCCATCGAGCCGCACCAATATTGATGTGACCGTATCCGGGCGTATTTTGCAATCTGATGGAGAAAAACTGACGGTGGAAATCACCGTATCCGATTCCCGGGGGCAGTTGTGGTTTACCAAGCAATATTCAGAGAACGCATCCCACTATGCCTACGACCGTAAGCACCCTACTGAAGGAGATGCTTTTCAGGGAATCTATAACCGTATTGCTAACGATATGCTGAATTACCGACAAAAGCTTTCAAATCAGCAAATCGTAGAGCTGCGCACAATTTCTGAGATGCGGTTTGCACGGGATTTTTCTCCCCAGGCATTCAATCGCTATTTAACTCAAAGCGCTGAGGGTGTCTATTTTTTAAGTGCTTTACCCGCAGAGAATGACCCCATGTTACAGAGGGTAAGAAAAATACGGGAAAGAGATTATCTGTTTGTCGACACTCTGCAGGAGTACTACGGCACCTTCGCCAAAAGTATGGAAGTTCCCTATCAGGAATGGCGAGCCCGCAGCTATGAAGAAGTAAGGGAGATGCGAGAGTTAAAGCGCAAAGCCCGCAATCACACAATTATGGGGGCAGCAGCCATTATTGGAGGTATCGCTGCTGCTGGCGCTGGCACTGGAAGCGCCCAGGCAGCTGGGCAGGTTGGAATCGGTGCCGGGGGCTATCTTGTTAAAAGTGCATTTGACCGAAAATCCGATGCCAAGATGCATTTGGAAGCTCTGCAAGAATTAGGAGACTCCATCGAGGCAGAGGTAGAACCGCAAATTGTTGAGCTGGAAGATCGCACTATTACCCTCACAGGTACTGTTGAAAATCAGTATCGGCAATGGCGGGAAATTCTAAAGGAAATCTATGAAGCCGAAACTGGCGCAGTCAGTAACAGCATTTAAATTACGTTAGAGGTACCCAAAAAACACGCTAATCAATGTGATTAGTTATTACTGAATACCCAACATCTTCACTGGGTCATTGAATAACACGGCGGAATCACTATGCAGCACCGCGATAACTCCAAGGAAGATACAGTTCATATAGAGCCCGCAGAATTCACATTCGGCGGAGAGGAAAGCTCTAAATCCCCTAAGTCAACGACTGCCAACGCTATTCATCAACGGGAGCAAAGGTCCTACTGGCCCGCCGTTCTTGGGGTGATAATGGTAAGCGCACTGGTCGGTGTATTTTGGGGGCTTCCTCAAGTTGTAAAACCACCAAAGCGTTCAGCCGATACAATTGTCTCCGTACAGCCTGGAAACAGTGCAGCTATAGAGAGCAACCAAAAATCTCCTTATAGCGATGCAGAAATAATGCAGCAGCGCAGGGAGGTTCAAAAGGTTCTCCAGGAAATTCTTGAAATCAAAGAAGAGCTCAAAGATCGAAAGGTAGAAGTATGGGCTTTTGAAGAATTCTACTCTGCCGAAGACTTGGCTCTAAAAGCTGATGAAATTTATCGCAAACGCAATTTTATGGCAGCGCTCGAAAAATACCGGGAATCACTCCAGGCATTAGAGTACCTGAAAGATAGTATTCCCGAGCGCATTGAGACACATATTAGTGAAGGTAATCGAGCTCTGAGTCAGGGGGATAAGGATTCCGCCAGCGATGCTTTCAAGATGGTATTAACTATATCCAATAACCATCCAAGAGGTATTAAGGGTATTGAGCGAGCCGACAAACTCCCCCTCGCTTGGTGGCACTTAACTCAAGGAACAAAGGCATTTAAACAGGCCAAATTGGATTTGGCTCAGGAACAGCTCAAGAAATCTCTCGCGATCGACTCAGAAACAGCCGATGCTCTGGATCTATTGACAAAGGTTGAGGGTGCAATTACAGAAAGGGATTATCAAAGCGCAATGTCATCTGGCTACGGTGCAATTGCCGAAGAAAAATTTGAATCGGCAAAATCCTATTTTCATCGAGCAAAGAACTTAAAGCCAACAGCAAAAGCCCCCGATATCGGCTTAGCACAGGCACAAAATGAAGCTGACAGAGTGCAGATAGAAAAACTCCTCCAACAAGCCCGCATGGAAGAAACCAAGGAAGAATGGCACAGAGCCCTAAAAAGTTATACAGACCTGGTCAAGAAGGACTCTAGCCTGGTGGACGCAATAACAGGCAAGGCTAGAGCTGCTGCCAGAGCAAAGCTGGATGACCAGTTAAAAGATTTAATTCAAGATCCATTAACCCTTGGCGAAGGTAAAAGGAACTATTTTGCCCGACAAGTACTAACAGACGCTCGCAAACTCAATACTAAAACCCCAAGGCTGCAAAGACAAATTGAAGACCTTGAAAATGCCCTGACACAAGCCCTGATCCCCTTGCCGGTTAAATTCAAGTCGGATCGAACCACCAGTGTCACCATTTACCATGTAGGGAAATTAGGTAATTTTGACCAAAGGGAAATCGCGCTGAAACCTGGGCGCTATATCGCCATTGGTACCAGAGAAGGTTACCGAGACGTTCGCCAAGAGTTTGTTGTAAAACCAGGTAAGCCCACAACGGAAGTTGTTATCCAATGTGCCGAAAGGATAAATGGTGCCAATAATAGTTAAATGAGAGAACCCAGACAGCAGCATAAACTCTAAAAATAAGATTTTCCGTAATGAGCTGCGATGACAACAGACACCTCGTTGAGCTGAGCGAAACGAGGTGTTCTGTGACAAACACCCTATAAATCCCCATGCAGATTACGCCAGCAAGCTAAGCTTTCTGCAGATAGAAAATTGTGTACCCACCTTTGGTCAGGCTGACTGAGCATAAAGCGATGCGTGCCAAACCAATGCCATTGCGAAAAATCTATAAGTACCAGCAATAGGGAAACATAAATGACAGTGAAGGAAGCAGTACCTGTCCAGGATGAAAAGCCGCCAGTTCAGGAACAAAGCCTGATTGAGCCAGTTGGATTCACCCCGGTACAAATAAAATCTACCCGCGCGCGACTCTTTCTTTCTAAGCGAGCATTGATTGTCGCAGGTTGCCTTTTACTCGCTATTTTTGCACTCAGCTATCTGATTATGGCGCGGTCATTAATCTTTGATACCAACCCGGTTGATGCCCGTATCAAGGTCAGTGGGTTCGCCATTCCTCTGGGCGATGGACATTTGGTTTTACCTGGTAATTATCAATTCACGATCAGTGCTGAAGGCTATTTGCCCCAGAGCGGCGAAATCGAAGTAAAACGTGACGGGCACAGTCGCCACTCTGTTTCCCTGGAAAAACTTCCAGGCCACCTACAGGTTAAAACAACGCCCCCTGTACCAGTAAAAATCCTTATTAATGGACGGGAAGTACCCAATAGAAATGGTCTTGTGGAAGCAATCAACGCAGGTCCTATGCGTGTGACTGTCCTATCAGACCGGTACTTGCCGTTCACCCGTGAAATCAATGTTGAGGGGCTAGACAATACCCACACACTGGAGGCCGCGCTTCGACCGGCCTGGGCCAATATCACCGTCAGCAGCAACCCTCCCGGGGCCACGGTCACGGTTGAAGGAAAAGTTCTCGGCAGAACACCACTGACCACTGAATTAGTTCAGGGCGACAGAACCGTGTCCATTTCACTGCCGGAACATAAAACTGTCGATATCCCTGTCGCTGTTACAGCCGGTGTCGATCAAACGCTAGCAACCGTCAGCCTGGGACCCGCTGATGGACTTTTACGCGTTGTTACCACCCCAGAGGGAGCGGGAGTGACAGTCAACGGAGAGTTTCGCGGTCATACCCCACTGGAACTGGAATTGGCCTCCGGCCACAGGCATAGACTTCGCTTCTTCAAGGATGGCTACGCCTCTATTGAGCACACAGTTGACCTCGGTGCTGGAACACAGCGGGACCTGAATATAAACCTAAATGCTGTGTACGGCAGGGTTCACGTCAGTAGCGTCCCTCCAGATGCTGAAGTTTACATTGATGGTCAATACGCCGGGAACAGTGGACAAACTTTTAACCTACCAGCTCGCAGCCATAACATTGTCGTACGCAAACAGGGCTACCAGGAATTTGACACTCGCGTCATTCCCAGCACCAAACTGGAGCAAACTGTCAGGGCGGTACTGCTTACATCCGAACAAGCGCGCTGGAGAGAAACCCCATCAACTTTGCGTCACGCAGCTGGCGGCACCATGAAACTCATGCGCCCCAACGCCGTATTTACCATGGGATCATCCCGGCGAGAACAGGGGCGGCGGGCAAACGAGGTTATGCGTCAGGTATCTCTAAATCGGCCTTTCTATATTGGGGCCACTGAAGTTACCAACCGGGAATATCGGCGTTTCAAGCGCCTGCATACCTCAAGCCATGTCAATGGTGTCAGTCTCGACAATGACAATCTGCCAGTTGTAAATGTCAGTTGGGTAGAGGCAGTGCTATTTTGCAATTGGCTCAGTGAAAGAGACGGCCTCACACCGGTCTATTTGACGGAAGCCGGGCGTGTTGTTGGCTTTGATGGCGCAGCCAACGGTTATCGTTTACCGACTGAAGCCGAATGGGCCTGGGTTGCACGATACGATCAAGGCACCATGAAAAAATTCCCTTGGGGAAATGAGCTACCAATAAAGAACAATTCCGGAAACTACGCAGATACTACTGCCACAAAACTAGTTCCTGCAGTCCTTCGCACCTACAGTGATCGTTACGCAGCTACCTCACCGGTAGGTAGCTACAGTCCTAATGCTTTTGGTATTTATGACTTAGGTGGAAATGTCTCTGAATGGATTCACGATCTATACACGATAGGGACCGGGTTATCCCGACGTATCGAAGAAAACCCTGTCGGTCCAGAGGATGGAGACTTCCATGTAATCCGTGGTTCCAGTTGGCGTCATTCGGGGTTGACTGAGTTACGCCTCTCCTACCGTGATTACGGAGAATCCGCTCGTAATGATATTGGCTTTCGCCTTGCCCGCTGGGTGAATTAGGAGACTAGTGTGAAATTTTTATTACTTACTTTACTGCTTCTATTTATCAACTTCGCGTACGCAGAAGATGAAAACAAGCCGGAAGAGAACCAACAAACAGCGGCAGTAATCCCCAAAAAAGAAGCACCAATAACTAGGAATAAAAGTAATTCAGATGACTATAAAGCCTCGGAAGAAATCTCCGAAGACTTATCAGTTTCCTTTCCCGTAGATATATAGAAATAGCTTCTAGCGAGTATTGCCATGAAATTTAAATCATCAGATTTTGTCTTCCAGGTCTTTGCTCTTCTGGGGTCTATTATTTTGGTCCATGCGATTTATGTCGCCATTATTCGCCCTAATGCAGATGCGCTAATTGAGGAGCAACTGGCGAGAGAAGCCGCTGGGGAAACCTACGTTCAACAACGCTCTATCTACATTGTGATGCGCGACTATGAGCAAGAGGCCTGCTTTGTTCTGATGTTGTGGGCAATGGCCATTATGGGACTAAAGGCACAGAGAAGCATTCGCGAGCGAAAATTACTGGACAAAGCTCTACTTAATATCAGCGAGGGAACTCCTATTCTTCCAGAGGATACCCGTGATTTATCCCGCCCGATACAAGCCCTTCCTGAAGAGGAACGACGATATTTAGTTCCCAGGGCACTACTCACCGCCCTGCAGCGATTCGGTTCTACCAAGAATGTCGCCGCCGTTTCCAACTCTGTAAAAGAGGTTTGCGAAACTGAGGGAGACAGACTCGATTCTGAACTGGCAATGGTTCGCTATATTACCTGGGCTATTCCATCTATCGGCTTTATTGGCACGGTACGAGGTATCGGCGAAGCATTATCACAGGCGCATAGAGCCGTAGAGGGGGATATAGCTGGCGTGACGGTAAGTCTGGGGGTCGCGTTTAACTCTACCTTTATCGCCCTGGTAATTAGTATCGTCATTATGTTTTTCACTCACCAGCTACAACTCATGCAGGAGCGCCTGGTGTTGGATACACAAAGTTACTGTGACAACCGCTTACTGCGTTTTCTGAAAATCAGCTAGCGGTTTTACCTGAATAAGTCGTAGCGAGGAATAAACCCATGGGACAAGGCGTCCTGGAAATAAATGACTGCGGATTACGTGTATTTTCAAATACTAACGAAGTACTGGAAAGTCCTGGAATTGCAGTTATTGAACACAATAAAATTCATATTGGTACCTCAGCTCAAATGCGTGCCAGGAGCCACCCGACTCAGGTTAACAACCAGTTTTGGAGAAGACTGAGCCTCGAGTCGCTAAAGTCAGAAAATCAACGTTGCCGCCACCATGCCGACTTGGTCTACTGCCACCTTCAGGAAATAGCGGAGCACTGTGACCTTCCCGATGAAATTGTTCTCGCTGTTCCCGGCAATTTTACCCACGAACAACTGGCCTTACTTCTGGGAGTTATTAAAGTCAGCGATATCAATATCGTAGGCATTGTTGATGCAGCAACCGCGTGCCTGGGTAATTTGGCTCCTGCAGGAATCCAACTGCATATCGACCTACAACTCCACCAGACACTGGTAACAAAGATTGCTGTGGATAAGCAAGCCACGGTGAAAACGGTAGAAACTGTTGCCGACGCAGGACTACACAACTTCCAGGAATCCTGGGCTCGCGTATTTACCGATGCATTTATTATGCAGTGCCGATTTGACCCTCTCCATTCAGCTGAATCAGAACAGCAACTCTATGATTTGATGCCCCAGTGGACTGATCGAGCGATGCGTCACGGAGAAGTTCTAGCTGAACTTGATGATCGAACAGCAAAGATCAGCCTGCGGCAGCTTCAAGATGCAACAACCCCTCTCCTTTCTCGTATACGGGCACTGATTGAAAACCTGGAGGAAAGTCAAAGTGTGAGTTTTATCTCCCATCGCTGGGCTGATATCCCAGGGGGAATTCAATTGGCCCAACGTGTACATCTTCTCTCAAGAGACTCCATTGCACATGCCATAAATCATCGCTGGAAAGAATTACGCAGTGATAGCAGTACATTGAAACTGATCAACTCTGTCACTGCCCTCCCCCCCAACGAGGTCAAGGTGCATGTAGAGAAATCCTCAGAAACCGTAGCGACACATTTACTTTTTGGCCACAAGGCACTGGCCGCCCAGGAACCTCTATTCGTTTTCTGGCATGACGAGAAATTTCAAGTCACCCCAACACCACCGGAGCACCCTGCCGCAACAGTCACAAATCATGCCGGCAGACTTGCTTTGCGGGTGGATGCTGGAATTCAGCTCACACTCAATGGAAAAGAGATTGAGTCACCCGTTAATCTCAACGCCGGCGATACAATTGGAGTTGCAGATTATCAAGATGTGATAACTGCGATTAGCGTGGAGCGATATGGGGCGTAAAAAGCGTCGTTTTTCCACATTTAGCCTGTCCTTCCTCGATATCATGTCCTGTGGTTTTGGGGCGGTAGCGTTAATTTTTCTTATTATCAAACACGGCTCCGATCACCAAGTTGAAGTAGAGACTGAAGATCTCACTGCCGAGGTGAACCTTCTGGAAGAGGAGGTGGAGTTTGGACAGGAACACTTAGTTCAAGCTAGAAATACTCTGGATGTCGTTAGTGATGAACTGGTTGAGGCTCAAGGGCTTGCCAGGCGCATTTTGGAGCAAATAAAGGAAACCAAAGGCAATATCGCTGAAATCGATAGTATCGATGAAGAAGAGGATATCAAGAGGCTACAAGATAAACTCAAAAAACTGGAGCAGGCGAAAAAGAATCTTGAAGAAGAAAATAAAAAGCTAGGAAATAACGTTCGCAAGTTTGTCGGTGATGGGGACCGTCAATATCTCACCGGTCTGCGCCTAGGCGGCAATCGTATCCTGATTCTATTGGATTCATCGGCGTCTATGCTCGGCGACGAGCTTATTAAAATAATACGCGCCCGTAACATGTCTTCACCGGTAAAACGCAAAACTGAAAAATGGCGCAGGGCCGTCAGCACAGTCTCCTGGCTTACTGCTCAGTTTCCCAGGGATAGCCAATACCAGATCTATACTTTTAATACCTCTTTTCGTGCCGCAATCGCCGGTACAGAAGATCGCTGGCTCAATGTGGATGACCGCGACCAGTTGGACCAGGCTATCAAGGGACTAGATGAAGTAGTGCCGGAAAATGGTACCAGTCTAGAGAGAGTATTTAACGCCATTAACGCTATGACGCCACTACCCGACAACATTATTCTCATTACCGATGGGTTACCGACCCAAGGGATGAGTGCGCCCAGAAAACCCACTATTTCTGGTAGAGACAGGCGCAGTCTATTCAAGCGTGCGGTCAAAGTGCTCCCCAAGAATATCCCCATCAATGTAATTCTTGCCCCTATGGAGGGGGACCCATTTGCGGCTAGTGAATTTTGGAAGCTGGCGATGCAAAGCAAAGGCTCTTTCCTTGCACCTTCGAGGGACTGGCCATGATAGGAGCGCAAAAAAAGCGTCGCCAGGAGGAGTTCAGCATTTCCTTCCTGGATGTTATCTGCTGCGGATTTGGCGCAATTGTTTTGCTGCTGATGATCGCCAAGACTGCAGAACCGATTGTATTAGAGGAAGCTGAAGTAGACCTCGAAGGGCAGGTATTGGAACTACAGCAACAGCTGGCAGAAATCCGTGGTGAGACCACAGTTATCAACCGGGATCTAAATTCAAAGCGAGAACAAATCGATATCGAGCGCAAGAGAATTGCCAACCTACGCGGTGAGTTGGAAGCACTTCAAGCGGAATTTGCCAGTAAAACCGAAGGGCAAAGTGAAGATGGCAAACTCAAAGGTGAGCTGACCATTGCACTACAATCCATCACTGATGAAATGCGTCGCCTACTGGGCGAGAACTACCAGCGTAAAAACAATGTTATTGGCGGAATCCCTGTCGACAGCGAATACATTCTCTTCATTATCGACACCTCCGGCAGTATGTTTAATTACGGCTGGGACCGAATGATGGCGGAGATGGTCAATACTCTAGACCTTTATCCCAATGTTAAAGGTATACAGGTCATGAATGATATGGGGGACTATATGTTCTTCAATTATCGAAACAAGTGGATACCAGATACCCCTGGGCGCCGCCAAGCGATACTAAAGCGGTTGAAGTCCTGGAATCCTTTTAGTAACTCCAGCCCTGTTGAAGGTATCCAGAAAGCTGTCCGCAGCTTTTATGATCCCAGTAAGAAAATCAGTATTTATGTGCTTGGCGATGAATTCACCGGAAAATCAATCCGAAGGGTTATGTTAGCTGTCGAACGGGTAAATGCTAAACACGGTGAGGGAAAACGAAATATCAGAATCCATGCAGTAGGATTCCCTGTACAGTTCTCTCGCCCTCCACACCTACAAACCACAGGACTGCGCTTTGCGGCCCTTATGCGCGAACTCACCTATCGAAACGGCGGCACTTTCGTGGGATTGAATGACTTTCGCTAGTTAAATGATTCAAGGAGGAACATATGAGGTATAGGTCGACTTCCTTTGGACACCTAAAGGTACTTATTCTTGTAAGTTTCTTCCTGGGTGCTTGCAGTCATACAGTACAGGTGGATGGCAATTACCCTGTCCCAATAGGCGATCAATTGCCAATAACAGTAGGCTTCTACCTCAGTGAGGACTTTAAAAGTTTCACTTATAAAGAAGACAGTGAAGATCGTGAAGAATGGAATATAAGCACAGGCAGAGCACAAAAAAATCTGTTTGAAACAGTATTGGGTTCCATGTTTACCGATACCGTATCTCTATCCAGTTATCCACAAGAAGTCCCCGCCAATGTCGAACTGGTGATAGTTCCAGAAGTGCGAGAGCTGCAGTTCACAATGCCCAGAGAGACAAGGGTCAATATTTTTGAGGTATGGATTAAATACAACATGACCGCATTTGACCCCAGTGGCGGACAGGTTGCTAACTGGGTAATAACCGCTTACGGAAAAACCCCTACCGCATTTTTACAGTCCCAGGAACAGGCATTAACTCAGGCGATAAATATCGCCCTGCGCGATGCCGGAGCAAATCTCTATACCGGGTTTGGGAAAGTTCCTGAACTACAGGCCTTTCTCTCAGGGAAACGCCGATCGCTATCACTGAGAGAAATCAAGGTGAAAGCCAAAAAGGCTGAATAAGAGGAGTAAATCGTGTTCAAGCCACTTCTAGTTGCAGCGATAATCTTTATTAGCGGTTGTACCACTGTCGTAATTGATGAGTATCGGCGCTCCGACGGTGAGCTTGCCGAAGGAGATTCCGTCGTCATCCTGGGCCGCCGTCACTCCAGTGAATATGAAACAGAGCCTGATTTAATTGCCTGTGTTGGTAGAGAACTACACAACCCTGAGTTAGGTGTAAACATTATTCCAGAGCAAGACTTTGTCGATCTTATGTACCCCTGGTTTGAACCCAGGACAGCACCTATGCATGTTCGCTCCCTAGATCGCCTGATGGAAAATGAAAGTGTCCGTGAGCGAATGGAAACCTATGGAGTGAAGTACATCGTCTGGATTGATGGTTCGACGGAGACCACAGCCAGTGCCGGCTCTATCAGCTGTACCATCAGTACCGGGGGTGCAGGGTGCTTTGGCTTTGGGACCTGGGATAAAGAATCTGACTACGAAGCAGCAGTATGGGATTTCAGGGACCGCGAACTGTCTGGGAAACTTAGCGCAGATGCCAAAGGAACCTCCTATATGCCCGCAATCGTGGTTCCAATACCACTAATCGCCAGAGTCCAGAATAATGCCTGTAAAGGAATGGCGCTGCAGCTCCAACAATTCTTGATGCCAGCAGTAACACCCAGTTCATAAAAATTAAGACGCTACGGGAGGCCAGGGGTAATGAAATTTATCGAGCGTGTTTTTGCCAGCGCTATCCTAATACTCAGTGCAGGCTGTGCATTTAACCCTGCCACCAATAAGCCTGACCTGGTTCTAATGTCTGAGGACAAGGAGATCTCCATCGGTCGGGAGATGCATGAAAAGCTGATAGAGAGCACTCCAATCTATAAAGACCCAGTCCTAACTGCTTATGTTAATCATGTCGGGCAAAAAGTTGCCGCCGCCAGCGACAGACCGGATATCAAGTACCAATTTACGATCATCGACAGCCAGGATATCAACGCATTTGCCCTTCCCGGTGGGTATATCTACATCAACCGAGGCCTTCTAACTTACCTGCACTCAGAAGCTGAAATGGCCGCTGTACTAGCTCATGAGATTGGCCATATCACCGCCCGCCATGCGGTAAGGCAAAAAACAGCTGCGACCGGAGCCAGCGTTGTATCAGTATTGTCAGTTTTGGTTACCGGTAGTGGTGTAGTCGGAGATGTTGCAAATTTATATAGCACCGCTGCAGTGAAGGGTTACGGCCGCGAGATGGAACTGGAAGCGGATCGCTTCGGAGCCCAATATATGTTCAACGCTGGTTATGACCCCCAGGCCATGATCAATGTTATTGGGCTATTAAAGGATCAGGAGACATTTGCCCGACGCCGTGCCCGTATTGAGGGCAAGAAACCGCAAACTTACCACGGGGTTTTTGCATCTCACCCTAGAAATGACCTTCGCCTACAGGAAGTTGTAAACGCTGCAGGCCAGCTTCCCGAAGATAACAAAGAAACCAAAGTAGAATACTATCGGGAAAAAACAGATGGCCTTGTGTACGGACAGAACACACAGCAGTCCACTAAAAATCGCTACAATCACAAGCGGCTGGGTTTCTCCCTTCTATTTCCCGATGGCTGGTTGGTAGAAAATCAACGTTCAGCCATTGTCGGCTCTGCACCTGATAAAAGTGCACAAATTACCATTACAGTTACCCAACGCGATGGCAACCAGCCCGCTGACATGGCTCTGCGCTCAGAGTTCGATCTACGACAACTGGAGAAAGGGGAGAAACTCAATCAATATCGACTTGAAGGCCATACCGGAAAAATTCCACCGCTTGAAAAAGAGGATGCAGATCCAGACAGAATTGCGGTAATTTTTTATGGTAGCAGACAATTTGTACTGCAGGGAAAAGTCACAAATGATGAAGACTCAGATCCAGAAGCTATTGATAAATATGACAATTTATTCCTGACCAGCATTAGAAGCTTCAGGCCGCTACGACAAACTGACATTGTAGAAGAGAAGGACATCAAACGCTTGCGCTACGTCCAGGCTAATGAAAAAACTACTTTTGCCTCCCTGGCAAAACATATGGAAATCGGCGAATATGCAGAGGAGCAATTACGCCTCTTAAATGGTTATTATCCCCGAGGAGAACCCAAGCCCGGAGAATGGATAAAGATCGTTCAATAATTTTATAAGAATCAGCCCCTAATCCTTTTTCTATCACCCCCCAAAATTTTGGAGGGTTAGTGTCTATCTGAAAATAAAAGATAATAATAAGGAGTAAGTGATGAATGGCATGATGATGCAATCCCAGCTCATCCTCACCGGTATTATGAAGCATGCTCTAAGCAACTCACCGGATGGTGAGATTGTTTCAGTTACCTTGGATAACCCCGATTTTCGTTATAGCTATCAACAAGCTTTTGAGCGAGTCTCGCAATTGGCAAATGCACTACAAAAGCTTGGAGCCAATGATGGAGATCGAATTGGTACTCTTGCCTGGAACGATCACCGACATTTTGAACTCTACTACGCAACTTCTTGCAGCGGGCTCGTTTGCCATACCATTAACCCCCGGCTTTTCCCTGAGCAAATATCTTACATTATTGAGCATGCCGCAGATCGATGGCTGTTTATTGATCCACTATTTATGCCCCTAATCGAATCCCTGGCAGAATATCTAGATTCGATTGAAGGCATCATTGTGCTAACTGATAAAGCACATATGCCCACCACAAGCCTGAGCAATGTTTACTGCTATGAAACATTGATTGCAGCAGAGCCCACTGAGTTTCAATGGCCTGAATTAGAGGAAGAGAGTGCAGCAGCACTCTGTTATACATCAGGCACAACAGGCAATCCCAAAGGGGTGCTTTATTCCCATCGCTCTCTGATGCTGCATACCTACGGCGTATTGATGCCAGATGTCTTTGCGATTAGAAGGGACGAAGCCATATTGCCTGTTGTTCCCATGTTTCACGTCAACGCCTGGTCAATACCCTATGCGGCACCGGCTGTTGGAGCAAAACTCGTGTTACCTGGCCCCAAAATGGGGTGTGGAGAAACGCTCAGTCAATTAATTCAAAAGGAAGCAGTTACTATCGCTGCCGGCGTTCCAACCGTTTGGCTCGCCCTGCTCAAATACCTGCGGGAAAGTGAAGAGACCCTACCCAGCTTGAATCGAGTAGTCGTGGGTGGATCGGCTTGCCCCTGGAGTATTATGGAGGAATTCGAGCAAAAGCATGGGGTATATACCCATCACGCCTGGGGCATGACTGAGATGAGTCCACTGGGAACCTACAATGCCCGCATACCTGAGAACCTCTCTAAAGACGAAGCACAGACCCTCAGGCTCAAGCAGGGCCGAGCGGGCTTTGGGGTCGAGATGCGTATTGTAGACCCAGAGGGAAATACCTTGGCACAAGACGGGCTGGCTTTTGGAGCCCTACAAGTGCGTGGTCCCTGGGTCTGTGAGCGCTACTACCAATCCAAAGAGTCAGCACTTACCGAAGACGGCTGGTTTGATACTGGCGACGTTGCCACGATCGATACTGACGGCTATCTGACAATCACTGATCGCACTAAGGATGTTATCAAGTCCGGCGGCGAGTGGATTTCCTCTATTGAGCTGGAGAATTTTGCTATGACACAGGCGGGAGTAGCCGAAGCCGCTGTTATTGGGGTTTCCCATGAAAAGTGGGCTGAGCGACCTCTCCTGATCATTGTTCCCGCTGAAGGCAAAACACTAAAAACTGAGGAGATTCTGGCATCCTTTAAAGGGCATTTTGCCAACTGGTGGATTCCCGATGACTGTGTCATTGCCAAGGAAATCCCCCATACGGCTACAGGCAAAGTCAGCAAAAAAGACCTTCGGGAAATCTATGCCGACTATCTATGGTCTCACGAAGCCACTGTGTGAAGGGGATTAAGACGCTTTTGGCAGGCATCATCGCGACATAGCAAAGCGTTGCACTGTAATAACGCAATTTAACCTGCCTCAAGTCTTGATTAAATTTTAACGGCGCTGAAATAGCGCCGTTTTAGAATGCTTAACTTTCTACTAATACCTAAACCAGCGGTCCAAGACGATACACCAATTTATAAGAAAGCCCCTTATAGAGTGCTGCTTCTTACCCTCTATTCCACCGGTTCCTCTATAGGCGACAATCTTTGCTTGCTGACTATTAACCCTCATCGATTCATGGTTTCCGAGCTGACTGGATATCGGTTTATCTTCTATTGACTTACCTAGGCACACTAGCCATCCAGAATTATCTAGAATTATCTTGAGTAGAAGTATCTGACTGTGGATATTCTGGAATATCTCAGTCCATGTGAGAGGGAATAGGGAATTTACACTTCCTTGCGTTGGATGGCACTGGCTTACAATCTAGCCATTATCATACTCCTCACAGCAACGGCATTTACTCATTAACGAGGAAGTCACAATGAAGAAATTATTCAGTTTGGTAATCGCTGCAATAATTGCCATTTCTGCAAATACCCTAGTTTGGGCAGATAATGACCAGGCCGCACAACTTGCGGAGCGTTTAGAGGCAACTAAAGCCAAGCTTAACCTCTCTGATGAGCAGGTAGAAAAAGTAAAGCCTATCCTGGAATCAGCCAATGAACAGCGCCGCCAAGTACTTGCAAAATACGGCGTTAACATAGAAAGTCCCTCTGGCGCTATCCAAAAGATGAGCTTTCGTGAGAAGCGCCAGTTAGGTAAAGAAATGGCCGCTATCAGAAAATCTACGCTCAGTGAAATGTCCACCGTACTGACGGATCAACAATTAGCAGAGTTCAAAAAACTTCAAGAAGAAAATCGAGCAGCCTTCAAAGCCAAGCTTCAAGAGAGAAGAAATTAGAGTCTCCAGGGTTCATAATGCCTATCAGATAGACGAAGCCGCGCTGAATAGCTCTGCGAAAGCCTCGCCCTGGCGGGGCTCTCGTATTCAGTTATATCCCTGTCATATTTCTCTGCTAGAAAGTGCCCCACAATTCATCACGGGCCTTTATCACATGTTAAAAAACATTCTATCAGTAGTGTTGATTGGCTTTTCTATAGCCGCAACACTAACCTGCGCGGATAACTTTGATCAGAGAAATAAACAAACTATTGTGGTAGCTCATAGAGGTGCCTCAGCCTACCTACCTGAACACACCCTCGAATCCAAAGCGCTGGCTTACGGTATGCGTCCAGACTATATCGAGCAAGATTTGGTACTCAGCAAAGATGATCACTTGATCGTAATGCACGATATTTATCTAGATAGCGTAACTAATGTCGCCGACGTTTTTCCCCAGCGCGCCCGCGATGATGGTCACTTTTACACTATCGATTTTACCCTGACCGAACTTAAACAGCTTCAGGTATCAGAGCCCTTCATAGATAGTGAGGATGGACTTCAAGCAAAATATCCCGAGAGATTTCCAATATGGAAATCTAGCTTTAAGCTGTCCACCTTTGAGGAAGAACTGGAATTAATTCAGGGGCTTAACCGATCTCTGGGCTACGATATTGGCATCTACCCGGAGATTAAAAAACCCTACTTCCATCACTGGGAAGGAAAAGATATTGCCTCTATAGCTTTGCAATCACTCAAGAAATACGGCTATACCGATCGCAATCACAAAGTTTTCTTCCAGTGCTTTGACGCAGAAGAGCTCCAGCGAGTTAAATTTGAACTGATGCCCTCCATGGAGATGGATCTATCATTAGTTCAATTGATCGCCGCCACCGACTGGGGGGAAAAATTGGTCGAAGTGAATGGAGAAATTGAAAAGTACAATTTTGACTGGATGCTGCAACAGGGGGGCTTGCGCAAAATCGCCACCTACGCAGATGGGATTGGCCCCTGGTATCCTATGTTAATGGAAGTAACTGATGGCCAACCAAGAGCTAACAGTGTTGTCCGCCGGGCACACCGCAGACAACTTGAAGTTCACCCCTACACTTTCCGCGCCGATACAGGCAAGATTCCCGAAGAATTTGAAAGCTTCGAGGATTTCCTGCATTTCGCTGTATATCAGCTGCGCATTGACGGTCTCTTTACCGACCACCCCGACAGAGCCGTTAATTATCTTTCCCGGGGAAATAGGGATCGTTAAAAATGAAATCAAAAAAAAGGCCGCATAGCGCGGCCTTTTTTACTTAATCAAACTTGGAGAAGTCCGCTGGTCTCTTCTCCATAAAGGCCATAGCAGCCTCTTTAAACTCATCAGATGCGAGGCGCTCCTTAAAGTAACGGCCTTCGTCTTGAATAAACTCTAACCCTTTCTCTTGAGTTGCTCTGCGCAAAAGCTGCTTAGTTAAACGCAGGGCGGCCGGAGCTTTCCTCGCTAACTCAGCTGCGGCTTCACGTGCGCGAACTATGGCCTGTTCTGGCGCCACTGCGGCATTACAGATACCAATCTCAACGGCTTCCTGAGCACTAAAACGCTTGCTCAACAATAACAGTTCAGAAGCTTTGGCATGGCCGGCGATCCTGGGCAATAAGTAGCTGGAGCCATACTCTGGACACAGCCCCAGGTCCACAAACGGCATCTGGAACATGGCGTCGTCTCCAGCAAAAGACAGGTCGCAATGCAACAGCATGGTCGTACCAATACCTACTGCGGGGCCATTAACGGCTGCAACTACCGGCTTGGGGAAGTGGTAAAGAGCACTCATAAACTGGAAAACCGGAGACTCCTCCCCTTCGGCAGAGCCGCCCAGGAAATCTGTCAGGTCGTTACCACTGGTGAATATGCCCTCAGCACCGGTAATAATCGCGACGCGAACATCCGGGTTTGTAGCTGCGCTATTCAATAACCCTGCCATCGCGGTATACATGGCCATAGTCAGGGCATTTTTGCGCCCGGGTCGATTAATCGTAATCTCGAGGATGCGGTCCTTAAGCTGAGCCTGAATTTCAGCGCATTCGCTTTGCATATTGTTCTCCGGGGTAAGAAGTAGATTGGGCTACTCTCAGTAGCCTAATTATGGAACCCCAACGGAAGCCACTTTTAATCCGCTGTAGGCCATCTATTTAGGAGATTCATATTAACCGCTACTCCCAGAGGTTCGAGTTCCTAATCAACCACTTTCGTTGACGGGATTAACCCGGTCACCAGTGACCGGGCCCTCTAGGTAACCAGCAACAGTAATCAAACTTTATTGGCTGAATCCCGGCGCAGAGGTTGGCACATGCAATGAACGCCACCGCCCCCCGGAGTAATCATTGAAATATCCGGGTCGATAACTTCCAGGCCATGTGCGCGACACTTCTCTGCCAGTCCGGTATTGGCCTTAGGTAGCATCACTCGATCGTTCCCCAGGGCAACGACATTCACTCCAAGTTCCAATACCTGCGGGAAGGGAATATCGATAATCTCTATATTTCGGCTTTTAAACCACTGCACCAGCTCCGGCTCAACAGCATCAACACAAATTGCTGCCAGCTTTTCCGCAAGCATGGCTACCATCACATCAATATGCAGGAAGAACGGATCGAACTGGTAGCCTTTAACTTCCCAACCCTCTTTTTCCACCCAACTTTTCATCTGCTCAAACCCCTGCGGGCTGGTGCGTTCGCCAGAGTAGCCACACAGAATAACGCCGGGCTCTAACACCATAAAATCACCGCCCTCCAGAGAGCCTGCGGTAATAATGTCGTAAATAGGGATATCCAGCTCTGCATACTTCTTCACTATGGGCGCCCACTCACCACGGCGCCAAGGGCTGAACATCTGTGTCACGATAGGCCCCCAAGGGGTCATTACTGAGGAATCGCGACCGTAAATTTGGTAGGGCAATGTGCTGTCCGCTGGGATTAGGTGCGTATTCACTCCTGCGTGGCGGTAGGCATCGAGCATCTCTCCATGCTGTGCCACTGCCACCTTGTGATCAAACTTCATTCCGAGGCGCTCGGCACGTCGCGCACTCGCATTACCAGTGCGCCAGCTGAAGTTATCCACAGGCCCAATTAGAACATCCCTCAGTACACCGTATTCTGAATCCATCCCCCATTCACTCAGGGGTGCCGTACCGCCGTTATCCTGACGGTGCTTCAAAGTAAAATTACTCATTCGCCTAAATTCCAACTTGTTATCAACTATGCCAAAACAAAGACAGTGCAACGCCGACAGTTGACAGAAGCACTTGTTTTACTGCTACTTAAGCCTGCTCCGCACTGTTTAGCATTGCGTGAAGCAACACATTACAACCCGCCTCAAGATGATCCGGCTCCGCCGATTCTGCTTCATTGTGCGACAGCCCTCCTTCACAGGGCACAAAGATCATAGAGACAGGGGCGACTCGGGAAACATATACGGAATCGTGCCCAGCACCTGAAACCATCTTGCGATTGCTATATCCCAAGGTCTGCACGGCACTGCTAACCGAATCAATGCAATGCTTATCAAAGGCGACGGGAGGTGAGTACCACTCTTCACGAATATCGACTCTGGTACCTGTCTCTTCCTGTACTCTTTCAGCCGCCTTATACAAGGCTTTATGCAGATGGTTTAACCCTTCAGGTAACGGGTGACGGAGGTCCAGTGCCAGCACAACCTCTTCAGGAACTGTATTTCGGCTGCCCGGCGCCGCCCTTAAATCCCCACAGGTCATACGCGCATCTTCTGAATACTCCCGGACTTCGCGATACATGCGCTCGCAAAGAATGGACATTGCTTGGACCGGATCACGGCGGTCCTCCATCGGAGTTGGACCCGCATGGCAAGGCGTTCCGTAAAAAGTTACGTCATACCAGCGAATACCCTGTACACCAGTGACAACACCAATTACCTGATCCTGTTTTTCGAGGATCGGGCCCTGCTCGATATGCGCTTCAAATGAAGCTCTAATAGCCCTCGGCTGAGCGGGCTCAGTACCGAGATAGCCGATCCGCTCCAACTCTTCACCGATGGTGATACCCGATTTATCCGCGCGGCTGTGCCCATACTCTAAGCTAAATTCACCTGCCCAAACTCCGGAGCCCACCATTGCAGGGGAAAAGCGCGCACCCTCCTCATTAGTCCATACAACCACCTCTAATGGGGCCTTGGTCCTGATACCTTGATCCTCTAGAGTGCGCAGAACTTCCAGGCCGGCAAGTACGCCATATACACCGTCAAATTTGCCACCCGTGGGCTGGGTATCCAAATGAGAACCAGTCACTACCGCAGGCAAGCTGTTATCTGCTCCCGGTCGGCGGGCAAAAATGTTGCCCATCTGGTCCACTCTGACCTCACAGCCTATATCTCGGCACCAGCGCACGAAAAGGTCACGCCCTTCACGGTCTTCATCTGTCAGGGCTTGTCGATTACATCCACCCGCTGGGGTCGCGCCTATCTCAGCAATTTCCATCAGGCTATCCCAAAGGCGAGAGCCATTGACACGTAGGTTTTGCGCTGGGTTTTCCATTCAAAGAGCTCCGGGCTTTATAATGGGTCCAATATAAATCACTTTGCCGTAATTTTTGTTTTGATCCACACCGGCTAAAGAGAGCATTATTTTGTAACTGGTCAAAACACACTCAGGAAGCAGCTGACTATGACAATAACTTATAGCTCTTACCTAAAAGTAGACGAGCTTTTGCAGTGCCAGAAACCCCTTTCCGATGGTCCCGAGCACGACGAACTACTTTTCATTACTATTCATCAAAGCTACGAGCTCTGGTTCAAGCAAATGTTGCATGAACTGGATTTCCTGGTGCGACTGTTCAACGCAGGTGAACGCAATCGCGCATTGCATACACTTAAACGTGTCGACACGATTTATCGTACTTTGATTCAACAGGTCGATATCCTGGAAACCCTAACCCCACTGGAGTTTATGTCTTTCCGCGATCGACTATCCACGGCTAGTGGTTTTCAGTCGTACCAGTTTCGCGAGTTGGAATTTCTTTACGGAGCCAAGGACCCGAAAAAACTGGAAAACTATACCCCTGGCTCAGAGCACTACCAGCGCTTGATGAAGCGCCTTGAGGCGCCGACCCTTTGGGATGCTTTCCTAAACTTTTTGGTTCACGAAGGGCATAAGGTACCCGCTAATGAGCTTGAAAGGGATTTTAGCCAAGTTGCAGAGCCTTCTTCAGCCGTCCAGAAAATACTGATCGATATCTATCGCAATGATCCACTGGTAAGTGAAATCTGTGAGGCTTTGGTGGACATCGATACTTCGTTACAACAGTGGCGTTACCGACATGTAAAAATGGTCGAGCGAACAATTGGCAGGAAAATGGGGACTGGTGGATCGAGTGGAGTAGGTTATTTACAGGGAACCCTATTTAGACCGGTTTTCCCCGACCTCTGGGCAATTCGTTCAGAATTCTGATATCGGATTTCATTTGAGGGGTACTTGAGCACCCCCAATTTGTGACCAGTTCAAAACCATAATTCACAAATGAAAAAAGCCAGCAATATGCTGGCTTTTTAAGCGCGGGTAACTCACCGGGAACTTAGTCCTCGTAAGGTACCAGGGAGACCTGAATACCCAGGCTCACTTCCTTCGCGGCATCCGCAATCTGTACGTAAGTATCCGCACTAGACTTGTTGTGTGCACGCACAATCACCATTGCCTGCGGGTTCTCCGCATACATCTGGGCGATACGGGCCCGTACAGCACGGCTGTCAATACGGCTGCCATCCGCCATGGTGATTTCATCATTTGCGCTAACCATCAACAGAATATTCTGCTTGGTAGGATCTGGCTCAGCATTGCTGGTCTCATTCGGATCAGGCACATTCACATCCAGCGCCTTCTCTTTAACAAATGAAGCAGTCACGATAAAGAAGATCAACATGATAAACACAACGTCCAACATGGGCGTCAGGTCGATATCTGCCTTTTCTTCTTCTACGGCCTTTCCGCGTCGTCTACTCATAAAACACCGTGCAATTTTCAAATATCAGGGGTGCCGGATTGACCGGTCTAATCTGGTGGGCAAGATTGCCGCGATTTCGCAAGCATTGCAAGTGCGAGCGATAACAGAGATAAATAAACTTTAAAAATCAATAAGTTACAGAATCGAGCCGACAGAAAAGATCAAATTTTAAGCAAAAATTCCGACTAACGCCCTGCTAGATAGCTGTGATAGTCAGGCACCTCATGCTCGAAGGATTGGTCCATCAATGGTGACTGTACCACCATATCTGCACTGCTCTGGTTGCAAGCCACTGGGATATTCCACGCTGCAGCAATACGCAGTAGTGCCTTGACGTCTGGGTCATGGGGCATGGGCTCAAAGGGGTCCCAGAAGAATATCAGTAAGTCCACCTGCCCCTCGCTAATCCTCGCTCCGAGCTGCTGATCACCTCCCAGAGGGCCACTTAAGAGCTTTTCGACACTTAAACCCGTCGCATCTTCAATTTTTCCACCAGTAGTCCCCGTAGCCAATAACTGGTGTCGTTTGAGCAGATTGTGATGTCTGAGACACCACTGAATCATGGCATCTTTACGGTTGTCATGGGCTACCAGAGCCACTCGCTTTGTCGCCGGCAGTGCTTTAGCAATAAATTCCATTTGAACCTCAATATCAAGAGTCTCTTCTATAGTATCTCAAATAAGCACCGACAGATTTGATTTTCCCGTAGGTTTAGTCCCTGTTATCGCAACCCAACTCCTATATAAAGACTTCCAAAATTACTACAAAACGATTCATTAGATTCGAAGAAGTAATGTGGATTAATTCAAAGACCTCTTTATTCATTGTTATCTAGAGTAAGATCCCCCTGAACACAGCCCCCCTCGCTATAATGCAACAGCAAGAAACCGGACCTTTATAAGGAGTAAGTATGAGCGTAGGAGCCTGGGAGCCACAGGTAAGTGGCCCACAAAATGAAACCAGTGAAGAATTCAACCGGGAGCAGTTGCTCAGACTTATCGAAATTGCAGAGTCAGATAAACCTTTTACAGAATCAGTAGGAGCGTTTGAAAAAGTACCCTCCACACTTATTCGCCTTCCCTTCCAACACTGGATTGAAGAGAGCGAACATTGGAACAGTGCCCAGCTATGGCAACTGATCCGCTTCTTTACTTTGGCAGAAATGAATCTGCCAGGCTGGGACGCCGGCGCTGAGTCTGCAGTAATTCCCCTCGCCAAAGTACTCAAGCAACGCTCGACGCCATTAACAAAAGGACAACTGTTATGGATTCGCCAGAATTCCAACAATCGTTATTTGCCCTACGGGCCACTATAAAGCTACACGATTGACTCCATATCACCCCAGTGACAGAGATATTCTGTTACTGGGGCAGTCCTCTCCCCCTCTCCCTCTCCCATTGCAAAACTCATAAGGTTGCCTTTGGTAAGAGCAGCCACTCCAAAGCAGAAGCATTGCCCATAAAAATATCATTAAGATTGTTGATCAACGCACGGATAATCAGGACTGCATTCAAATAGCTTCTGGTATTACTTGCCTCTGAACAACTGCCCTCTACTTCTTTTATGACTAGCAGGGATGTCACGTGATAGCAAAACAAATGACTGGAGACCAAGCGCTCGCTTTCTCGGTAATTAAAAAGACCTCGACTGAAGAGCACAAACTAATACAGTTCCGTCCCATTATATACATGGTTATAACTAGATTTATCACTGGTTTACTTTCCGCCATGTAAAAGTAAACCTCGCAGCAGTAATGGCAGATCCCGGCAGCCAAGACCCCAAATACCCCAACCGGTTGGTACTTATATACGGGGCACTAGATCCCGTACATGAGTGTGAGTTCTCCCCCAGTTTTTAATTCCTTACTAAATACCAGGGTACGGCAATAGGACTCAAGCTGTCTCTGACATCTTGACACTTGCCAACTTTCCGCAATTTGAATATCACACTTCAATACGCAAGGTTACACAACCAGCTATGGAGGTTGCCCGCTAATTGACGCAGGCAAAAGCTCGCAGTTAAGTTTTGTTAATCCGGCTCTCTGTTAATTGATGAACAGAAACTATCTGCCACCATCAAAATCCAACTATAAAAGCCAAAACAACTAAACCAACAGGTTCATAAAGCTTACAAAATTACTCAACTATTTAACGCCACTGATACTGACTTGATACAAAGAATATTGAAGTTAAAGAATCACCAGTAATGAGTGCTTTCAAGTTCCCAAAAAGATCAAAAACACAGTTCAAACGGCCCCCAATTGAAAAATATGTAAAAAAAAGCCATTTTTTTTACATTAAATAGAAAAAAACCATCTAAAGGACTTGCAATTAGGTATACAAATAAGCTGCAATTAGCGCCGCTAGCTTGGGGGACTCACTATCAATTGTTTTCTGCCGAAAACATGCATCTTGGACGGTGCCTAATTCCGTTAAAGATGGCTGAGAATAATTGATAGGAATGCCCCCACTTACTAAAACAATTCATTTTGCAGGGATATTTAAATGGCTACTAAAAAAGCTGCTCAAGTCGCTACCAGCGACGTCGCAAAAATGGAAGCGGAGCTACGCTCCCTTACCGCTAAACTGGAAACTGCCCGCCTTAAGCAGGAAAAAGACCTGACTGTCAAAGCCGAGAAATTGGCAAACAGTGCCAAGAAGGCTGCCGCTAAAGCAAAAACTACTCAAGATAAAGTAGCGACTGTTAGAGCTAAGAAAAAGACTGCTGCTCAACAGCAACAGCTGAAAAAAGCACGTGAAGCCGCCGCTGCAGCTAAAACTGCTGCAACTGAAGCCAAAACTGCCGCAACTGAAGCCAAAGATGCACTGGCTGAAATCAAAGCCGCCAACAAGCTGGCTTCTCAGGTAGCTAAGATCGTCGCTAAAGAAGAAGCTGCTGTAGCTAAGAAACTGGCTGCTGCTGAAAAGAAAAAAGCCGCTGCCGAAGCGAAGAAAACTGCTGCTGCCGCTAAAAAAGCCGCTGCTGCTGACAAGAAGAAAGCCACCGCAGCTAAGAAAAAGCCCGGCCGCCCAGCTAAAACTGAAGAAGCCAAGAAGAAGCCTGGTCGTCCCGCTAAGACCGAAGAAGCTAAGAAAAAGCCTGGCCGTCCCAAAAAAGACGCCACTGAAGCCAAAAAGAAGCCCGGTCGCCCAGCAAAAACTGAAGCCGCTAAGAAAAAGCCCGGCCGCCCCAAAAAAGCAGAGACCGCAGCCGCCGCAGCAACTGATGCTGCTCCTGTAAAACGCGGTCGTGGCCGCCCACCTAAGGCAGAATCCGCACAAAAGAAGCCCGGTCGCCCAGCAAAAGCGGAAGCCGCTAAGAAAAAGCCAGGGCGCCCCAAAAAAGCAGAAGCCACAGCCGCAGCAGCAACTGAAGCTGCTCCTGTAAAGCGCGGTCGCGGTCGTCCGCCCAAGGCTAAGTAAGCCAGCGCTTAAGTAAAACTGATTTATTCAGTTAGTTTAAACCCTGGCCTCGCCAGGGTTTAAACAGATCTTACTGCATCCGCAAGCCCTTCACCTGATGCTCCTCCCCCAACTCAATAACACAATCTGCCCAACCCGGCATATCCTCTAGTAAGCTCCGCGTCACTCTTTCGTAGTGTTGTACAAACTGAACAATTTGTTGATCTGTCATCCCCATTCCGGAGCGAACCCTGAGTTTATGTTCCTGTAACTTACGCCACTCAACAATACATTCCATACTCGGCGCTTTGAGCATCACCCATACATCGATAAGCGAAAAAAGATCTCGATAAGAACCTTCCAACTGTTGATTAACATAATTTCGCCATTCGCCAGTACTATCTTCCCTGCACTCCAGTTCATTGAGCGGTCCTTCATGCCCTTCTGAAGGCTTGGCCCCTAGGCACCATCCTTCGAAGATAACAACATCAACTTGCCCCTTGAATACGGGCCACAAGTGCTCAGGGATCCGATCATCACGTCCTTTATCAAACCTAGGTAATGCGATAGCGGAATCAGTATTGGCTGCACACAGGGCCTTGAGCGTGCTAATTCCCAAGCCGATATCATGGGTTCCCGGCACACCACGAGTTTCGAGTAAGGGGTGTACCTGTGTAGCCAGCTTGCGGCGCTGTTCGAGCGTTAAATAGATATCATCCAGAGACAAAACACAGCAGCGATAGCCCATCGCCTGGTAAATACATTGCCACACATCTGCCAGGGTGGACTTGCCGGTACCCTGCCCCCCGCTAACCCCAATTAATAATGGATTACTGCGCTTATGGCGAGTCAGTACCCAAACTCCGAGGGGAAGAAAAAGTTGTTCGAGTACCTGGAGGAAATCGCATGGTAATTGGTGCTCACGCAACAGCTCCTTAAAAAGCCCCGATAAACTCTCCTTAAGCTGTCCACTACGCTCTAAAACTTCATTCGGCCATTTAGCCTTATTCATAAATTCCCTGCTATAAAAACGGGGGCCTAAGCCCCCGAATTTTGTGATCACTAAGTATGATTACAGTACTTATATAGCCGTCACTAACTCGTTAGCGACTCAATAACCCCCTCTGGATTACCCCTCTTCTTGGAGCGGCCCGGTAGTACTAACATAATGGGTGTAACCAATAACGTCAGCAAAGTGGAAAAGGTAAGCCCGTAAACAATTGCACTGGCTAGCTTCACCCAAAAAGAGGCTATCACTCCATCGACAACAATATTGCGTCCGACCATATCCACACTGACGCCTAGCGCCAGGGGCAACAACCCGAGGATAGTTGTTGCCGTTGTCAAAAAGACCGGTCTCAGCCTCTGTGTCGATGCCTTTACTGCTGCCTCCGTTGGTGTGAGGCTCGGCTCATTCTTACGCACGAAATTATAGGTATCTATCAGTACAATATTATTGTTCACCACGATTCCAGCCAGCGCCACAATACCCACTCCAGTCATAATCACACTGAAGGTGCTTTGTGTTATTAGCAGACCAAACATCACCCCCAAAGTGGACATAATCACAGATGAAAGTACTAATAAAGACTGATAGAAGCTGTTGAACTGTGTTACTAACAGGATAAACATTAAAAACAGAGCCAGGAGAAAGGCTATGCCGAGGAATTGAAAAGACTCATTCTGCTCCTCATCCGCCCCACGGAATAGCAGCTCAACCCGGTTATCCACCGGATTACTCTGCAACCACTTCCTTATTTCCTTCACTTTGTCATCCGGCAGAACCCCCTCTTGCGCATCAGCCTTGATTTGCATGCGAGTAATTCCATCGATTCGCTCAATCTTATCGACCTTGGGCATGGCTTCTGTGTGCACAAAACTGCTAATCGGAACGGTACCTTGCACGGTATTAACTTTTAGCTGATCGAGCGCGGCTATACCTCTGGCACTTCTGGGGTACCTGATACGTATATCTACTTCTTCATCCGTATCATCGGGTCGATATTCTGCAACCCGGACGCCATTGGTAACCAACTGCACCGCCCTGCCAACTTCAGTTAGATCGGCACCATATAGAGCAGCCTTGGCTCGATCAACTTTCACTTCCCACTCGATGCCAGGTAGTGGCGCGGTGTTTACAATATCTCGCAACCCGCCAATTTCCTCCATTGCACGGTGTAGTCTCCAGGTTTCCAGCAGTAGCTGCTCATAGTTCTGACTGCGCAACTCCAGAACAATATCCTTGCCTACCGGCGGTCCTCCCTCCATTACATTTGCGGTTACTTTAATTCCGGCAAAATCTGAGGTGCGGGAACGGATATCGGCAAAAATGTCGCGGCTCCGTCGCTCGCGTTCCTCTGCGGGATAAAGCTCCACTAACATATTGGCGATTTGATCTGGGGAACGATCAGAATTTCCAGAAATTCCGCCAGAACCAATAGTAGTGTGAGCTATTCGGACCTCAGGCACACTAAGCACGGCTCTTTCCACTTGCACCACCAGGGCTTTTTTCTCCTCCATGGACAAATTGCCCTGGGCCCTAATTTCTACATTGCCGTATTGCTCTTCCGTATCCGTGAAAAATTCAACACCCGCACCAAAATTGACAAAGCCAATAAAGATGGCAACCAGAATGGCAATAGTGGTTAAGAACCCACCCAATGGGCGCTGCAGAACTTTCTCAAGAATACGCGCATACCAGCCGGTAATTCCAGGCAGGGCTCGAGGTAAGCCATCCTCTAACTGACTCAGGTAGTTACGAGTAGAGGCATCCATTGCGCTTTTGCCAAACAGTGAACCCAGCACAGGAGCAAAAAACAGGGCGTACAAGAGTGACCCCGCCAATACTGCAAATACTGTAACGGGCAGGTAACGCATGAAGTCTCCCACCACTCCAGGCCACAGCATAATCGGCAAAAATGCTGCAAGGGTAGTCGCCGTTGAGGCAACTACCGGCCAAAACATCCGACTGACTGATGCAATATAGGACTCCCTTGCTGACAAGCCTTCAGCCATTTTCCGATCGGCAAACTCGGTGATCACAATGGAGCCATCAATTAACATACCGAGGGCCAGCAACATTCCGAACATCACCATAAAGTTAAACGAATAACCCAGATACCAGGTGATGATGGAACCAAACAGCAAAGAGAAGGGCACTCCCAGTCCCACCAGAATTCCCGAGCGAAAGCCGAGCGCGGCAACGACAATAATCATTACCAATAGCATCGCGGTCAGGATGTTTCCCTGCATCTCACTGACCATATCCCGTGCAAAATCAGATTGGTCAAAAACAAACTCAACCGTAATTCCCTGCGGCAAAACACCAAATTCAGCCTGAACGACTTCCCGGACTCGATCCGCGACATCGACAGAGCTGGCATCGTTGCGCTTTTCAACATTAATAGCGAGCCCCGGGCGACCATTGATACTGGTGTAGCTCACTGCATCTTTGAAGGTTCTGCGAATATCTGTAACAGCACCCAAGGTCACAACTCCATCGCGTGACTTCTTGAGCGGAATTTCATAAACATCCTGAGCGGTCTCAATCAACCCAGGGACTTTCACTGAAAAACGGCCCCGATTGGTTTCCAGCTCCCCTGCAGGAATTAGGAGATTGTTCCCCAATACCGCATTGATTAACTCCGCACTGGTGATTTGATAGTGCTCCAGTCGCACCGGATCAATCACTGCCTCTACAACCTCCTCCCTATTACCGTGGAGATCTGCACCGAGCACCTCAGGGATACTCTCTATCTTTCGCTTAAGCAATTCAGCCGAGCGCAGTAAAACCCGTTCATTCACTTGCTCGCCGGATAGGGTAACGACAATGGTGGGGAAAGGTTGAGCGGATACTTCCTCCACGGTGGGCTCGTCGGCATCCCGGGGCAGCTCAGCCCTGGCCCGCTCTACAGCATTGCGAATATCATCGACGGCATCATCTACACCAATGGCAGAGTCAAATTCAATCACGATATATGCAAGGGATTCCCGGGCGACAGCAATCACCTCGACAACCCCTTCTACCGCACGAATTTCCTTCTCCAGAGGGCGGACCAACAGGCGTACACCATCCTCTGGGGAAATTCCCTCGTGAGTGACCTGTACAATTACAAATGGGGGGTTCACCTCAGGGCTTGATTCAATTGTCATCGCTGCGCGAGCAACTATGCCAATTAAAACAATCAGCAGCATCAGGCATATTGTACTGCGATTTCTTTGAATAGCGCTTTCCAACAGCTTCATCGCGAATCCCCCTCGGGAATCACTGAAGTTTCGGATACCGGAGTCACCTCAGCGGAATCTAGTGGGGAAGCTTCCTTCGCTTGGTTCTCCCGGGAAAACTCCTCCCCAGTTTTCAGTATTTCTGCACGAACCAAATCTCCCGTAGTGACATATTCTTGTCCCACAGTAATCAGAGTCACTGTGTCGGGCAGTCCAGAAACCCAGACGCCGCCATCACCATCCCCAACCAGTGAAACATTAATAAATTGCACTCGGTTTTTATCATTGAGAGTCCTCACCCCCAATTCACCGCTATCATCCAGCGTGAGTAGAGATGCATTAATATGGTGGGCCGTAATTTCACCGGTCGGGAGGACCAGCTGACCACTCAAGCCTCCGGGAAGTTGATTACCTGGATTATCTACTGCTACCTCCACTCGGTAAGCCCGAGTAATTTCCTGCGCCTGTTGACTGATATAACGAAGGTATCCGTCTACTAACAGTCCTCTTTGTAATTGGGCTCTCGCCGGCCCGCCCTCAACAAGGCTCCCCACTTGATCCTCTGAAACTTCGCCAACAATTAGGATGGGATCCAAGTCAAGAATGGTCGCGCATTCCTCTCCCCGGCGAATAAAATCCCCCAGCTCCACCGCTCGGCTATTCACTACTCCAGCAAATGGTGCACGAATTTGTAGTTTCTCTACCGTCACTTTGGCACGTGTGTACTCCGCCTTGGTTCGGGCAAGCTCAACTTGCTGCTGGGCCATTGCGGTATCCGACTGCAGTCCTTTTTTCTTAAGTTTCTCGGCACCGGCAAAGTCTATTTCTGCTTTGCGTTTTGCCGCTTCAGCTAATGCCAGTTGCTCAATACGATCTTCAGCCTCGATTTCGCAAATGACATCCCCTTGTCTAACTGTCTGCCCTTCCGCAACTGGAAGTGCAGCAATAATGCCATCCAGTTCAGCGCGCAGACGTACATGCCGGTTAGCCTCAGTGCGCCCATTCACTAGTATCTGAGTGGCGTATGGGCTGGACTCAATGATTTGGGCTTGAATTCGCAATTCAGGCTCTGGCTTCTTGGCAGTTACCTCTTTAGATTCTGACTGCTCATCCTCTGCACCGGAGAATAACTGCCCACTCAGCAGCCATAAAATAGCGATCACCGAAACAATAATTGCCATTCGGTAATTGCGCCTTGACCAGATTGATGCCAATACATTCATAACTTTCTAAACCTGTTGGGCAATGATGCGCCATCGCAAAAGCGGGTCTTAAATCCAATCGAAGGGATCTGCGATAACAACTGAAGCGAAGCGATTTTTACACAATCACAGCGACTTATAAAAAGCTCCGCTGTGTCCTACTCGAATTCTGTCAATAAATACGTGGTTAATGTCGGGCAAATGAAATATCCAAGTGATCTACAAATTTAGACTGGAATCAGCAGATAGTCCCACCTTAAGAAAGGTGTACACATGTGCCAATAAAAATAAGTACAAAGAGGAGGGAGAGCAGTCAGGAGCGAGAAAATAATTCTCTCGCCCTTGGTTTGAACGGGAAATCTTTACGACAGCATAGATTCCAGAAATCCAAGCATGTCGGATTCATCATCAACCAGCTCACCAGAACCAAACTCCGCATTCCAGTCGAGCAGAATTTGAGCCAAAGCTTTCGCCTGTTCCGCTAAGGCAATTAACTCTTCCCGGCTATTTTTTGGTCCCGTATAAAGTTTCAGCTTTCTATGGCTATTCGCCAACTGATGCCCGGGATACTTGGACCTATAGACCTCCAGTTTCCAACGCAATGAATGCACCATATTGCGGTAGAAAACCAGTTTTGCTGGCAACTGTAAAAGTGATAAGTCTTCCAGGTCACCAAACAGCGTACAATCAACGCCCAGAACCTGAGTATCCTGGCTATTATTCGCGGCAAATACATCGGCACTGCGGGGCTCCGCCAATAGCATCGACAAATCACCAAATAACTCTCCTGGACGTATTACCGCCAAAGGACGTTCATTTCCCGGAGCCTCCTCAGCTGCGGGACTGTTCACCTTCACATGTAACTCACCGCGTAACAAGAAGTAGACCCATTGATCCACATCCCCTGCACGCAGCAACTGTTCACCCGACTGAAGGCTGACCAACCGGGAGCGCTTTAGCAATACATCGTATTGCCACTCACTCGAGGCACGAATATCCCGAAATAGATGGATGACATTGAGAAGGCGATCCACAGCATCCCGTGGATACTCGCTAAGAGGTTTAATTTCCATGCACAATTCAAATTTAGTGAAAACTATTCCATTTTCCTGAAAAGAGTGGCCTAAGCCACTCTGCAAAGTGCCATTCTAAACGATATCGACCTAGCACACCTGTTTCTAAGTGTGACAATCGTTTCCGTACCAACCCCTTATCTTGGGCGAATGAGGACAGTCTGACCTTATCAGGCTTGAACTCCGTTCCAGTTACAGTAGAGTTAGGTGTAGTGAGTAGTACATTGTACTCTCACAAGCTTTGGGCGCGCACTTTTTAATCTGACTTGTGTGCATTGGGGTTGGGGCCCCTGAATTCTTACTTAGCGGAACATTTTGCTCCTGCTACTGAGACACCGTAGAACAATGAAATCGATAAAAATTGTCCTCTCTTTTTGGGTGTTTACATTTGCTCTCACTGCGAAAGCTGCACCACTTTTAAACGGTCTTGCACTAGAAAAACAATTTAATAAAGACATTTATATCGCTGCAATATACTCGGAAAATCTAACCCGGGATTCCAGCACACTACTCGATAACAATATTCCTCGGCGCTTGGAGGTTCGTGTTATCACCAAAAGTCTGCCGGCACGGCGACTCCGCAATCAATGGATGGAAGCCATTGCGATTAACAACCGCGGAGATACGCTCAGCAGTCAGGCAGAAAACATGGTGACCTTTGCCAACCTGTTTAAGGGGCGCTTTGCTCACGGTGATCAATTGAGTATCGAGTTCGCCGCCGATACCGGCTCGACAACAATCTCCCTCAACAGTATTCGACTTGGAGAGATTGCTGACCCCGACTTCTTCAATACCTTGCTACGAGCCTGGATTGGTTCTGTCCCTCCCTCTACTGACTTTAAAGATGGGTTGCTTTCCGCCGGCCAAGTGTCAGGTAGCCTGGTAACTACATTCGAGTCCCTGGCCCCAACAAGCGAGAGAGTTGCCGAATTACAACTCAAGCAAATAAGCCAGGAAGAGGCCACTGCCGCCGAAGAGGCGCCAACTGAAGCCACTAAACCTAAACCGGCTATTGAAATTGCTGATCTTCCGCCTCCAACTCTAGCCCTAGCCGCAACCGCTCCCGCAGCAGCGGTTGTAACTGAGGCTGATAGCATTCAAGGGGACAGTGAACAGGGACCTCAACCGGAAGGGGCCGTTCCAGTACAAGCTGAGGATGAGATTGAGCTTATTACAGTCCCCCCCGAGGATGGCCCGCTCCTGGCTGCAGATGCCGAAGATATGATGGAAGAGGAGGAAGAGGCTCCCCTGACGGCTGATATGATTCTGGCACGCCAGATCTACCACTCCAGCTTGCTGCGTCACACCTTCCGCTACATTCGCTATCCCAAACGCGCCCAAGAGCGGGGCCATGAAGGCAGTGTACGCCTAAATGTGACTATTGATTCTCAAGGCCAGGTACGAGATATCCAGCCGATACAAGAATCCCGTCATGCCAGCCTTAACCGGGAGGCCCAAGCTGCTGTACGCAGAGCTGGACCCTACCCTGGAGTCCCTGCGCAGCTAGGTACAGATACTTATAACTTTTCTATCCCTATCACTTTCCGCCTACCAGATTAAATAGCTACTCAACTTGTGCCAAAAGCCCCGCGATGCGGGGCTTTTGGTTAAACTCACTCCAACGCAACTTGTCCCCAGCTAGGCGCAGCCCTCTTGCCCCAGCTCACCCCCTGCTTTTAGTATGCTCGGCGGATATTCAGCCAAAAGAGCAAAAATGAAAAAGTTACTATTACCACTCGCTATTGCCGGTACCCTGGCGGGAACCCAGTTCCCTCTGTTTGCTGTCGCTCACGACCACTCCACCGGTAGTAAAGCTACCGCTGAGCAGGTTCAGCTTTCCTCGGGTATCGACCTGGGCGCTATGGATACCAGTGTACGGCCTCAAGACGACTTCTTTGCTTATGTAAACGGCACTTGGCTGAAGAATACTGAAATCCCTGCGGACAAGTCCCGCTGGGGTGGTTTCTCTATTCTGAGAGATCAAAGTACCGAGCAAGTCAAAGCTCTGATTATGGAAGCCAGCCAAGGAGCCAAGAGCGCCGATGCCAAGCAAATCGGAGATCTCTACAACAGCTTTATGGATAAAAAGCTGATCGAGAAAAAAGGGCTCTCCGCGGTTTCCGGCGAACTCGCCAAAGTCGATGCAATTAAAAACCGCAAGGATCTTACCGATTTCTTCGCCTATGCGGATACCGTCGGCTACGATGTACCATTTGGTGGAAGCATCTGGCAGGACCTGAAGCAAGTAGAAAACTACATGACTTTCCTGTGGCAGGCAGGCCTTGGACTCCCTGATCGCGACTACTACTTCGAGGACACTGAGAAGAGTAAGAAACTCCGCGAAGCCTATATAACCTACCTCGCTGATCTTCAAGGCCTCGCAGGACTTAAAGAGGCTGAAGATTTTGCCAACAAGATCTTCAAACTTGAGGAGAGTTTGGCAAAACACCATCGCAGCCGCGTTGATAACCGGGACCCGGAAAAGTACTACAACAAGAAAACTGTTGCTGAACTTAAAGAGCTAATGCCCGTTGTAGATTGGGACAGCTACCTAGCCAAAGCCCAATTGAAGAAAGCAGATAGTTTTATTGTCGGCCAGCCTGAATACCTGGAAGCGGCTAATGAGATTATTGCCAATACTGAGCTGGCAACCTGGAAGCGCTACCTGAAGGTCAAAGTGCTTAATGCAATGGCGCCCTACATGCATGACGAAATCGCACAACTGCGCTTCGACTTCTACGGCACCACCGTTCACGGTATTGAACAAATGGAACCCCGCTGGAAGCGCGGCGTGCAATTCGTCAATGGTTCTGTAGGCGAGCTGGTCGGTAAGCGCTACGTAGAAAAGCACTTCCCGCCTGAAGCTAAAGAGCGAATGGTTGTACTTGTGGACAATCTGAAGGCCGCCTACCGGGAATCCATCGAATCCCTCGAGTGGATGGGCGAAGATACCAAAAAGCAGGCTCTGTTTAAGCTAAGCAATTTTTCCACCAAAATCGGCTACCCAGACAAGTGGCGTGACTACAGTAACTTGACAGTTAAATCCGATGACCTGATTGGCAACGTTCTGGCAGCTAACTTGTTTGAGTCCTCATACGATCGCAATAAGCTGGGCAAGCCGATTGATCGCGATGAGTGGGGCATGAGCCCACAGACTGTGAATGCTTACTACAACCCAGCCATGAATGAAATCGTATTCCCTGCAGCGATTCTGCAACCACCATTCTTTAATATGAATGCGGATGATGCAGTCAACTACGGCGGTATCGGCGGTGTAATCGGCCACGAGATTGGACACGGGTTCGATGATAAAGGCAGTAAATTTGATGGACGCGGCTATCTCAACAACTGGTGGACCGACTCCGACCGCAACAATTTTGAGCAGCTGACCAGCAAGCTCGTATCCCAGTACAACGCCTACGAGCCGCTTGAGGGTGAACACATCAACGGCGAGCTGACCCTGGGCGAGAATATCGGCGATTTATCAGGCCTGGGAATTGCCTATAAAGCTTATAAAATGTCTCTAGATGGAGAAGAGGCACCTGTTATTGACGGCTTTACCGGCGATCAGAGGGTGTTTATGGGCTGGGCTCAGGTGTGGCGCAGCAAGATGCGCGATAAAGCCCTCAGTGGACGCTTGAAGGTAGATAGTCACTCTCCCGCTGAATATCGTGTGAAAGGCGTGCTACCAAATATCGATGCTTTCTACGAAGCATTCGATATTAAGGAAGGCGACGGTATGTACCTGCCTGAAGAGGAACGGGTAACTGTCTGGTAAACCGGTACCCTCACCTGGCCGCCCACGCGGCCGGGTTTCCCTTCAACCAATTCTACCTCTCCCCCAACAACCCCTAATCTATCGTACCAATTTACCCACTATCACGGGGGATACCTCCCGTCGGCAGTATGACTTACCATTAGCTCACTTAAATAAGAAGAGAGTTGCCAATGGCTAACCAGTCTCAGTTTCATCTTCTCACTAGCCGCCGCTTTTTACCGTTCTTCAGCACCCAGTTCCTGGGCGCCTTCAATGACAATGTTTATAAAAATGCCCTAATTGTCATGATCGCCTTTCGCCTGGTGGAAAGTGAAGCGAACGCACTAATTAACCTGGCTGCTGGTTTGTTTATTCTTCCCTTTTTCTTATTTTCTGCCTCCGCCGGTCAGATCGCAGACAAATACGACAAGGGGAGGTTAATACGCTGGATTAAGCTAGGAGAGATCGGAATCGGTGCACTGGGTGTTTTCGCCCTTTTTAGCGGAAGCAACGCACTCTGTTTAACTGTGCTCTTTCTCCTGGGCATACAGTCCGCCTTTTTTGGCCCTGTGAAGTACGCGATTATCCCTCAACACTTGAAGCGTTCCGAACTGATAGGGGGCAATGCTCTGGTGGAAATGGGGACATTTGTGGCCATTTTGACGGGAACGATTGTCGGTAGCCTACTCGCAGGCCTCACAGGTCATGGGCAACAGGGAATCCTCTACTTAGGCCTGGTAATTATGGGTGCAGCTACCCTGGGATATCTGGCCAGCCGCTCAATCCCCGCAGCGCCAGCCCCCACACCCAATCTCAAAATAAACCCTAACCCCATTACTCAAACCCATAAAATACTCCGTGCCAGCGCGAATACTCCCTCAATTTTCTACTCCATTATTGGAATATCTTGGTTTTGGTTAATGGGGGCGGCCTATCTGACACAAATTCCCAGTTTTACCAAGAATGTCCTAGGTGGCAGTGAATCAGTGGTTACATTACTGCTGTGCAGTTTTACCATTGGTATTGCCATTGGCTCCTTGATCTGCGAGCGCCTCTCCAGTGGATTTATTGAACTTGGCCTGGTGCCTGTTGGCGCGGCTGGACTCACCATAAGTGGGATCGCCCTGGGTATTGTCGGGGGAAACTTTGCAGAACTCCATGAAGCCAGCTTTACCGCATTTCTAAGTACCGATGGTGCATACTCTCTTCTCAGTTGTCTGGTACTACTGGGGATGTTTGGGGGTCTTTACATCGTTCCTCTGTACACCATGATCCAGGATCGATCCGACCCGGCAATTCGTGCACAAATTATCTCCGTAAACAATATTTTGAACGCCCTCTTTATGGTGGCTTCGGCGCTACTTGGAATTCTGTTCCTCAATATGCTGGACGCGACCATACCGCAGTTCTTTCTTGTTATTGCCCTTATGAATGCGGCGGTCGCCATTTTTGTGTTCGCCAAGGTGCCAGAATTTGCTATGCGCTTTTTGATCTGGGCCCTTTCCCACACCATGTACCGGGTAAAGCACCAAGGGCTTGAACAGATACCCACAGAGGGACCAGCCCTAATCGCTTGTAATCATGTGAGTTATGTCGACGCACTATTACTCGCCGGTGCTGTCCGCCGCCCTATCCGCTTTATTATGTACAAGCCCATTTATGAAATTCCAATTTTGCACTTCGTCTTCAAAACAGGCAGGGCAATTCCAATTTGCTCCAAGCAGAAAGACCCTGAAGGGTATGAACAGGCTTTTCAAGCCATTGAGGAAGGGCTAAAAGATGGAGATCTTCTCTGTATATTCCCCGAAGGTCAATTGACTAAAGACGGAGAACTACAGCCATTTAAAGCAGGCATAGAAAAAATTCTGGAGAGAACCCCTGTCCCTGTAATCCCTATGGCCCTCCAAGGTCTCTGGGGAAGCTTTTTCAGTCATAAAGGCGGTCATGCCTTCACTACATTGCCCAAGCGTTTTTGGTCGCGGGTGAGCGTCGTTGCCGGCAGGCCTGTCGAAGCAGCCGGTGCCAAGGCAGAGGCTTTATACCGCCAAGTACTGGGCTTGCGTGGAGAGAAACGCTAGTCTTCCTTATTCCCGACCAAATTAAAATATATGCCTGCCTCATTGGCAGGCATGTAGATTACTCACCCCTCTCGCCGCACCCACATTCCACCAGATATCATCCGTATCGCCTATTCTGAGAGCGGGACCCCCAATACCTTGCTGCTGGCAACAGCACATATCACCTACCAGTTTCGGGTTGGTGAAAAATTCCTTTACTCCAGAATGGCAAAGGGACGAAGGCCTAACCATGGCTCAAAGCAATCAGTTCAAGCTTCTCGCCAGTCGCCGCTTTATGCCACTGTTTCTGTCCTTACTAAGTAGTGTTTTTAATGACAACTTATTCAAAAACTCACTACTCGTCTTACTCGCATTTCACTTAGCGAAGGCAGAGGCCAATACATTAATCAACCTTGCCAGCAGCCTGTATGTCGTTCCTTACTTCCTTTTTTCGCTAGCTGCGGGGCAGTTGGCAGATAAATATGAAAAAGGACGTGTGATAAGAATTATTAAAGCTGCAGAAATTCTCATCAGTTTGCTTGGCGCTATTGCCCTACTTACTAATGATCGAGTATTAAGTTTCATTGTGCTGATACTTTATGCCACTCACACAGCTTTCTTTAGCCCCGTCAGGTATGCCATTTTACCGCAACACCTTAAACCGTCCGAACTACTCGGGGGCAATGGCCTGGCCCAGGTCGCGTCCTTTGCTGGGCTATTAGTTGGGACTATTGTCGGAACTTTACTCGCCGGCGATGTAGGCCAGGGAAAATCCGGGCTGCTTTACTTGAGTTTGGTGATGGTAGTTGTCGCTGTACTCAGCTATCTCATCAGTAGGGAAATCCCCTTCGCCGCCCCTTCAGACCCCGACCTGAAAGTAGATTGGAACCCCCTAACTCAAACACTGAAAATCATGCGAGAGGTAGTCAAGACTCCAACTGTATTTTACGCAATTATTGCCAACTCCTGGTTCTGGTTGTTTAGCACAGCATGCCTAACCCAGGTCCCCAGCTTTGTTAGGAATGTACTGGGTGCTAGTGAACCGATCATCACCGTGCTCCTCTGTTGCCTGACAGTTGGTGTTGCCATCGGCTCACTAATGTGTGAAAGCCTATCCCGCGGACGTGCCGAACTGGGCTTAGTCACAGTCGGGGGACTAGGCATGACAATAGCCGCACTTTGGCTGGGAATCCTTTCCGGAAACTATCAAATGCTATCCAACGCTTCCCCCATCCAATTTTTACAGAGTGATGGAGGCTTAACTATCCTATTTATCACAGCCTTTATCGGCGTCGCAGGCGGAATATTTATAGTACCGCTATACACAATTATTCAGGTCAAAACAGCAGAACAAATTCGCGCACAAGTCATTTCTGCAAACAATGTACTCAACGCTCTTTTTGTTGTCATTATCTCTCTTGCCATTATTGGGCTTTTGGGTCCGGTTGGAATAACGATCCCTCAGTTATTCTCACTATTGGCCGCACTAAATTTGGCAATGTTGATATTCTTGCTTTTTCAAATGCCAGAGATGTTATTCGATACTCTGGCCTGGCTAACCTACCACTTACCCAGGCGCACTCAACATCACAACTTGAAAAATCTTCCCGCCACAGGTCCCGCCCTTATCTTAACGACCTACTCAAACGCATTTACTCCGTTTATTATCAGCAGCTTAACCACAAGAAAAATCTGCTTTATTCCCAGCGACTCCCTCAACAAAAACCAATCAATCAAAAAAATCCTAAGGAAAAGTAATCGACTTTCAGAGACCCATAAACGAGACATCCCAGAAAAAAATTTAACACTGGATAAATCTTTTTCTCACTTAGAGCACAATGGGGATTTAATATGCTTCTTAATTGAAAAAGAATCTTCAACTAGTGCTATGAAGGAAATAAACCTGGTCAAGGAATCACTAAAAAACAATCCCATCTCCATAATACCAATTTTCATCAGAGGTGCTTTTGGCAGCAAACAAAGATTAAAAGCAGAAGTCAGAGTTGGAAAGTCAATATCAGCAAGCGACATAACCCCTCAATCGCTTCAAGCACTATTAAATCATCTGCAATTGACAAAAGACGATCATTAAACTAATAACGAATAGGGTGCCGCTACTTATAACAAATTAGATATATATTTACGTAATTTATAACCAAACACAAACAGACATCTCCGATAAACCAGCACCATCTGCTAGGATTGAATATAGAACTCATTAATTTGTTTGCATTCATTAAAAAACAGAAGCTTTTGTTGCATTCTCGGTGCGCCATTTGAAAACGGTACCCTGTATAAAAAACACTCTTTCAGAATGATCATCCATCATATAAGTGGCAACTGTTCATGACTCAGAACAGTCAATTTAAACTGCTTACCAAACGTCGCTTTCTCCCGCTGTTTATCACTCACGTATTTGAAATGCTGGATGATAAATTCTATAAAAATGCCCTCATCGTTTTATTGGTCTATCAACTAGCCGCTACAGAAGCAAACACTCTAGTCAATATCGCTTCAAGCCTATACATATTTCCTTTTTTTTTGCTCTCCGCATCTGCGGGCCAAATAGCAGATAAATATGATAAAGGCTCCATAATACGTATCCTAAAGATCTGTGAAATTATTTTCGCCATTATCGGTGTCACTGCGCTATTTACCAAAAACTATACTTTGGGGTTAGCGGCCATTCTTCTATATGGTATTCACGCCACATTCTATAGCGCAACAAAATACGCCTTACTTCCCCAGCATTTACATCGTGACGAGCTACTCAGTGGCAATGCTTTAGTCCAAATGGGTTCCTTTAGCGGGACACTAATAGGAACTATTATTGGAATCCTCCTGATTGGAATGACTGGCCCAGGCCAATATGGCCTATATTATATAGCGCTCGCATTAATTGGTTTTGCCTTTCTAGGATTACTAGCAAGCTTTGCTATTCCTCCTGCGCCACCACCAACACCAGGCCTGAAGGTTAATTGGAATCCAATATCTCACACTCTAAAAGTTTTGCATCTAACCACACAAACACCTGCCGTTTTTTACTCCATATTAGCCGTCGCTTGGTTTTGGATGCTAACCACCGCCTACCTGGCCCAGGTCCCTAGCTTTACTAAAAATATCCTCAAGGGTGATGAGCAAGTTATTACCCTATTACTTTGCAGCCTGACGGTTGGTACAGCAGCGGGTTCCCTGCTATGCAGCAGCTTATCTAAGGGGCGTATTGAACTAGGCATTGTTCCTATAGGTGCCATCGGAGTAACAGCCTCAGGCTTAGCTCTTGGATATCTTGCAGCTAATTTTGATGCCACTGCCAATACTACAGTCCATCAGTTTATTCTCAATACCAATTCCTACCCTATTTTGATCGCTATCGCATTATTCGGAATTTTTGGGGGCATTTTTTCAGTCCCTCTATACGCCGTAATCCAAGACCGAGCCACGGAAACCATCCGAGGGCAGGTAATTTCAATTAGCAACGTTGTCAACGCATTCTTTATGGCAGTTGCCGCCCTCTTCGACATTTTCATTCTCGACTTTATTCATATCGGAATTCCTGAATTTTTCGTAATAGTCGCACTAATGAATATTGTTATTGTGACAATCATTTTTTCACGAGAACCCGAACTTGCAACGCGAATGTTGCTATGGGTTCCCACCCATACCCTTTGCCACATCAGTTTGGATGGCCTGGATAAAATTCCCACTAAAGGGCCGGCATTAATCATCAGTAATCATGTTAGCTATTTAGATCCTCTACTGCTCGCCGATGCCGTACAGCGCCCCATTCGCTTCATCACTCATCAGTCGATCTACCAAATGCCAATGCTCCACTTTCTATTTCGCACTAATGCAGCCATTCCCATTCCCCTTAAAGGTGATGATCCAAAAAGTCGAGAAACTGCCCTACAGGCCATAGAGGACGGGCTGAAAAAAGGAGAAATAATGTGTATCTTCCCCGAAGGCAAAATCACACTCGACGGCAACCTTCAACCCTTTTTAAAAGACGTCGAGGAAATTCTTGAGCGAACTACAGTTCCGGTCATTCCAATAGCTCTTCAAGGACTTTGGGGAAGTATTTTCAGCCCACAGGACACGAGGCTTCCCAAAAAACAAAAGCGTCGATTTTTCCCCAAGGTCAATATCATCGCAGGAGAACCGATCGACGGCAGCAATGCAAAAAGAGAAAACTTGAGAAGAAAGATTGCAGAACTCAGAGGCGACCAATTGTAAGAGCACAACAGCCCAAACAATAATGTGATGGGAGCCAGAAGAAGAAATAGGGTACCCACAGAGTTGCGGGTACCCGAAGGCCATTTAGGCCGCTTTAGCGGAACTAGAATCTGAGCGGCTGCCTTTCAGTAGCAACCACAGAGCGACAACCAGTATTGCCCCCTGAATACCAATACCTTGCCAACTCGGGTAAATACCCAACCAGTCGAAGCTGAGATTTACCGGCAGCGGGGAAATCGCAATCCACGCCGCTTCTTGCAGTGCCGCGACTGCCTTGCCCGCAAGAACAAATGACAACGCCAACAGTAAATAGGTCGTCATGGAGAAGAACTTGCCTATAGGCAAGCGAGCAGAGAAGCGCACAAAGGCAACGCCCAACACAACCAGCGATATCGCACCGGCAGCGAGGCCACCCCATAGGGCGCTGTACTGGCTGGAAGCTGTTTGCACCAATAGGGCCTGGTAGAACAGGATGGTTTCAAAAATTTCGCGGTACACAGCGACAAATGCGAGACCGGCGATGCCCCACAGGGCGCCAGCGCTAAGGCTGCGGTTGATACTGTTCTGGATATATTGCTGCCACTGATCCGCCTGGGTCTTACTGTGCATCCAGAAACCCACATAGAAGAGCACAACTGCGGCCAGAAGCGCTGCGACCCCTTCCATAACTTCCCGGCTGGCGCCACTGATGGAAATCAAACTCTGTGCGGCAACCCAAGTAACAACACCTGCGACCGCAGCGCTGATCCAACCGAAGTGAACAAATTTCAACGCATCGCGACGACCGGTTTTTACCAGGATCGTTGTCAGTGCAATCACAACCAGCAGCGCCTCGAGACCTTCGCGCAGAAGAATCACCAAGCTGGCAATAAATAGTGCACCCGCAGAGAGAGTTGTCTCCTGCATTAAAGATTCGGCGCGCCCCAGTTGCTCAAGAATTACCTGTACCTGAGCCCTGACTTGCTCGGGATTACTATCGGCATTCAGCTGACTGCGCAGCCCGAGCAGCTCCCGTTCAGTGGCTTTACGCAGATCGGCGTCGAGGGAATCCAGAGAGCTCTCCGCCATCTCAAAACCGTCCAGGTAGGCACTAATAGCCAGGGTGCGAGCGTGATCGTAGTTACCTTCCTGGTAGGCCACCAGGGACTTTTCCAGTTGCGCACGGGCTATCTCAATCGGCTGGGTACCGAGGCTCTCCTCACCAGCAAAGAAGGGTGTGGGGTCGGCACGCAGGGAAGTAACTGCCGCGCCGGACAGTTCCGGGCGATCACTCTGCAGCACATTGGGGCTGTACATCACGATATCCTGCAAGCTCGGCTCAACGCCTTCGCCCTCCCCCACTTCACCTTGGAAAGCCAGGCCGCCAACATAAAATGCCAGGGACCAGCGCTGCTGCTCATTCAGGTTTTTGAAGGCGGTCATTGCAGTGCCATCGATACCGTTACTGATAGCATCGTAAAGGCCCAGCAGGGAGCGATTCTCAGCGCGCTCCAACTCGTAGAAGTTTGTAGGCGCCGGCTCCAACTGTGCCGCTAAGGGGCCATCCCCTTTACCCTCGATACCATGGCAGGTAACACACTGCGCCTGGTAGATAGCGCGACTCTCATCCACATTCAGCAATGCAGTGGGCAAAGATAGCGCGGGGGCGATAGACAGTAGCCCCTGACGCAACTTGGCGGTATGTGCCTGCACTTCCTGCACACTGGCCTTGCGAAGAATCGCCGCTTGCAGCGCATCCGCCTCGGTGCGGATCATCACCGCTTCCGGCGACTCTTGCAGTTGTGCGCCGCGATCGATCAGTACCGAGGCGAACTCCTGCATCTCTGCAAACTCATCGTCACTAATGATCTCCCCATCTGCCACCGCTTCCGGATAATCCACACCGATGTACTCTGCCATCTGCATCAGCTGGCGCAATTCCTGCTCTGATAGACCGGAGGCCTGGGCTTGGACGGGTAGAACCGTAATGGCCAGTAGCGCCACTAGCAGGCGGGCCAAGTGTAAGGTGAGGCGCATGGAGAATCCTTTACTGTTATTGCAAAAGGGTTTTATCAATCTGGCGCATAATATAATTGGTAATCATTCTCACAATAAAGCCTGCAAAAGGGCTACTCCCAAATAAAGCGGTTGCAAAAAAAATTGTGCACAACTAAATTTAGCAAAATACAAACCGTCGAGGCTCTCCCAATGACCGATCTCTACTCAATTCCCGTGCAAACCGCTGATGGGCAAAAGACCACTCTGGCCGATTACAAAGACAAGGTAGTGCTAGTTGTTAACACGGCCAGTAAGTGTGGCTTCACCAAGCAATACGCGGGCCTGGAGGATTTATATAAAAAATACAAAGACCGTGGATTTACCGTCCTGGGCTTTCCCTGCAATCAATTTGGCAAGCAGGAACCCGGTAGCGATGAGGAAATTCAGGAGTTTTGTGAACTGAACTTTGGAGTCAGCTTCCCCGTCTACGCCAAGCTGGACGTCAATGGCGATGAAGCTCACCCGCTGTTTGTGGAGCTCAAGAAACGTGCGCCGGGCCTATTGGGAACCGAGGGCATTAAGTGGAATTTCACTAAGTTCTTGATCGGTAAGAATGGCGAGAATGTTAAACGCTACGCGCCAAAGGATGCACCGGCATCCCTGGAGACAGAAATCGAGCGTATGCTCTGATGGTTGTCTGTGATGACGATTCCGGCGAGCTGGCACTGAACCGCCAGCTATGTTTTGCCCTCTACGCCGCATCCCGAGCCATGACCCGCGCCTACCAGCCGATGCTAAAGGAATTGGGGATCACCTATCCGCAATATCTGGTTTTAATGGTTCTGTGGGAGTGGGCCAACACCAAGGCGCCATCGGAAGAAGAGCAGAGCGTCAGTGCTCTGGGGCAGAGGCTGATGCTGGATTCCGGCACCTTGACCCCGCTGCTTAAGCGGATGGAGCAAAACGGCCTGGTCAAGCGTCGCCGCAGCAATCAGGATGAACGGATAACCCTGATCACTGTGACAGAGGAAGGCCTTGCCCTTAAACCAAGAGCCAGAGAGTGGGTGACAGCACAGCTGGACAACAGCCGTATCAGCCGCAGCGAGGTAGAGCAACTACACGGAGACTTGTGGCAGTTTCTGCATAAATTGACCGATACCACCCCTTAAAAGCGGACCCCATTGAAACCCTCAGTGGGGCAGCCCTTCAAAAGAAGGATATAAACACTAAAAAATAGCCAGCAACGAAAATAATATAACAAAATAAGAAAATAGCACGCCAATATTAGGATATATATTGACCTCTCGATTGATTCCGCTTCATAATGCCCTGAATCCGACCTAATGCGGAAACTGTTGTATATGAAGACTCCATTTATCACTCAGCGCCAGTCTTTTCTTGCCCTAGCTTTCTCGCTACGACTGCCCCTGCGCGGCATATAATTTTTCTCCCCCCCACCCCCAACAGAATTCCAAACTTTATTTGAGCGATGCATAGACAGCGGCAAGGCCCCCTGTTTAGCCTCAAAGCAAATAAGGAGAACAAACGAAAATGAGCACTAAAAAAGATAAGTTAGTCATTTTTGATACCACTCTGCGCGATGGTGAGCAGAGTCCTGGCGCCTCTATGACGAGAGAGGAAAAAATTCGCATCGCCCGCATGCTTGAGAGAATGCGTGTCGATGTCATTGAGGCTGGATTCGCGATTGCCAGTCCCGGGGACTTCGAGTCGGTCAAGGCCGTCGCTGAAGCCGTTACCGAATCACGGGTTTGCAGCCTGGCCCGAGCGGTCAATGCCGATATCGTGCGCGCTGGCGAAGCCCTGAAGAATGCCAACGCCTCGCGTATCCATACATTTATTGCCACTTCTCCAATCCATATGAAATACAAGCTGCAAATGGAACCGGAAGCGGTGTTGCAGCAGGCAGTGAAAGCGGTTCAAACAGCGCGCAACTTTACCGACGATGTGGAATTCTCCCTCGAGGATGGCAGCCGCTCCGAGCCGGAATTTATGTATCGCATCATCGAAGCGGTTATCGCGGCAGGGGCCGGCACTATCAATATTCCCGACACCGTTGGTTACGGGGAACCGGAAGAGTATGGGGCTATGTTCCGCCGTGTTATCGAGAACGTCCCCAACTCCGACAAAGCCATCTTTTCGACCCACTGTCACAACGACCTGGGCCTCGCCGTTGCCAACTCCCTGTCAGCCGTGATGAACGGTGTGCGCCAAGTGGAATGCACCATCAACGGCCTGGGAGAGCGCGCCGGTAATGCTTCCCTGGAGGAAATCGTTATGGCGGTACAAACCCGCCAGGATCTCTACCCGGTAGAAACAGGGCTGGATACCAGCCATATCGTGCCCACTTCGAGAATGGTGTCGTCGATTACCGGATTCCCAGTGCAACCCAACAAGGCCATTGTCGGCGCCAACGCCTTTGCCCATGAGTCTGGTATTCACCAGGACGGTGTTCTGAAGCACCGCGAGACCTACGAAATCATGCGCGCAGAAGATGTCGGCTGGGGTCAAAACCGTCTGGTTCTCGGTAAACACTCCGGCCGGGCTGCCGTCCGCGCCCGTTACGAAGAGCTGGGGGTAGATTTCGCCGATACCGAAGAATTCCAGCAGGTATTTGCCCGCTTTAAAGACCTAGCCGACAAGAAACATGAGATCTTTGACGAAGATCTGCACTCTCTGGTGAGCGGAGGTGAGTCACCGGTGGAGCGATTCCAACTGAGCGACCTGGATGTGCGCACCAAAATCGGCTCAGCCCCACAGGCCTTTGTCAGCCTCACCATTGACGGAGAACTCCGGCAGACTGAAGCCAGCGGTGGCGGCCCCGTAGATGCCACCTTCAAAGCTATTGAACAGCTGGTAAACAGCGGCGCCGACTTAAAACTTTATTCTGTAAATGCGGTCACCCAAGGAACAGACTCCCAAGGGTCCGTCACAGTGCGCCTGGAAAAAGACGGCCGCCTGGTCAACGGCGTTGGCGCAGATACAGATATCCTGATTGCCTCAGCACAAGCCTACATGGATGCGTTAAACTTGCTCGCCAGCAGTGAGAGTAAGAAACAGGGCGTATAAGTGAACGAGCTTCAGCGAGCGGAATATTTATCAGTACTTGGGGTTCCAAGCTATGTACCCCGATTCGTATTGCCGCTCGCACCCGATCCTCTCCAGGCCGAACTGCCTCCCGCCGAAGAGGCTGCTGGGATTCAGCAGCCTCCGGTTGCAAGTGGAATAGCTCAAAACCCACTGCCCCATTCAGCAGATCAGATAATTACCCAGCCGGTGCAGAATCCGGAGCGCAACGCCCGTGTGCTAGATGAAATAAGCGCTCTCACCGACCAGACAAAACGCCCACAAGAGACGGTGGCAGTGACACCGGCTCCTGTTGCCCCCCCCCAGCAAAGTGTTAAACCTTTTGTTTTGAACTGCTGGCGTATTGGGGAGGAACTCCTGGCCGTGGACAGCCACGAGCCCGGTGCAGCTCTCCCCCTGGAAGCCCTGTTCAACAATATTCTCCGCGCCTTGCACTGGCACCAGCTCCCCCGGCAACAGGAGCGCCTGCAATGGCCTTTAACAGAAAATCGCTTTGGTCCAGCCGAAGACGCCTCACAGGCTCGCGATACATTCTCCAGCTGGTTAGAGGCCTCTTATTCCCGCATGCCGGTTAAATCTATCTGGCTGATGGGTAGTGAGGCTCAAGATTTTTGCACTCCAATCCCTTTGGAGAGCCAGGTTGTCGAATGGCAGAAGGCCCGCTTAATTAGTATGCCCAGCCTCTCGCAACTACTGCGAGCCCCCGAACTAAAACGCCCCCTGTGGAACCTGTTGCGCACTAGTTACCCGACTGAAACCCGCGCAGAATGACCTATTTAAATTACACTGAGCTACAGTTGCGCTCCGCCGATGCCGACGACTGTGCATCTCTGGCCCAGCTGGCAAAAAGTGCCCACAGTCATCCGTGGAGTGAAGCCCAATACCAGCAGAGTCTCAGCGCCGGCCACTACTGCTGGGTCCTGATCCAAGGCGATGACATTATCGCCTGTTGCGTGATCAGTAGCCTATTTGACCAGGCAGAAATCCTGGACATTGCCGTATCGCCAGCGCGACGCCGACAGGGCCTCGCTGAGGCACTGCTGAACAGCGTGAAAACGGAATTACCCTGCGAAGTTGAGCGAATTTTGCTCGAGGTGCGGGTATCCAATCTCGCTGCGCGCTCCCTCTATCGCAAACTGGGTTTCTCTGAAGACGGGATACGCAAAAATTATTACCCCGCGCAAAACGGCATGCGCGAGGACGCCGTACTCATGAGTCTCGCTCTGAATGACACTCAGTCGTAGAATGAGCCTCTCATTCGGAATTCCCGCCTTACCGACAAGGCCTTGAACGGCAGGCAGCCACTCCTGCTCTGTAACACTATTCCCGACTTCCCAACCCCCTCGTTGGATTAACAAGAGTTATACATGCCTCTATCAAAAAGCAGCCCATCACTGCTGGAAGGTTCAGTTTCCAGTCACTTACAGAGACTGGCACTACCCATGGTCTGGGGAATTCTCGCCGCCATGTCCTTTAATATCGCCGATACCTATTTTGTCTCCCAGCTGGGCGATGGCCCCCTGGCGGCGATGAGTTTCACCTTCCCGGTAGTGATGGCCATAAACAGCTTTGCTATCGGTCTCGGCGCAGGTACTTCTTCGGCAGTAGCCCGGGTTTACGGCGCTGGAGATATAAAGAACGTTCGCCGCCTGGTAACTGACGCATCTGTACTGGCACTGCTGATTGCTATTGTGATTACTGCAGTCGGCCTGGCCACCATGCGCCCTCTATTTGAGCTGCTGGGCGCCGGCCCCGATATGCTTCCGCTTATTGCCGATTACATGACCCCCTGGTATCTGGGAACCATCTTTGTCATTGTTCCGACCGTCGCGCTCGCTGCTCTTCGCGCCATTGGTAACAGCGCGGTAACCGGCCGTATCATGGTGGCGGTAGCCCTACTGAACCTGATTCTCGACCCCATTTTGATTTTTGGGCTTTTCGGCTTTCCCCGGCTTGAGCTCCAGGGAGCAGCTATCGCTACGATTATCGTGCGCGCCCTGAGCTTTATTGCTGCACTTTACTTCATCATCAAAAAAGAACACCTAATGACAGCCCCACAATGGCGGCTGAGCGGCCTACTCGAATCCTGGCGCAAAGTGTTGGCTGTCGGGCTTCCCGCTGTGCTCACCAATGTCATTATTCCCGTCTCGGGGGGCGTTGTCGTTGCACTCGTTGCCGTGCACGGCGAAGACGCCGTCGCAGGCCTGGGAGTCGCACTCAGAGTAGAACCCCTGGCACTCATTGTGTTTTACGCACTTTCCTCTGTGGTCGGCCCCTTTATGGGACAGAATGCCGGGGCGGAAAAGACCGACCGCCTGCGGGAAACCGTGAGCGTACTGGCAAGGTTCTGCCTGGCATTTGGAGCGGGACTGGCGGTGCTTCTCTACTTTGTTGCAAAACCTATCGTAAGTCTGTTCAGTGATTCCACTGAGGTTTTCGCTGTCGCTGTTGCCTACCTGACCCTGGTGCCTCTCAGCTATGCCGGGTACGGCTTTGTGATGTCTGCCAATGCCGCATTCAATGGACTCGGGAAACCGCTGCCAGCAACTGTCATTTCTTTCCTGCGGGTACTGGGTCTCTACCTACCCCTGGCCTGGATTGGGAACAGCCTGTGGGGCATGACCGGCCTGTTTGTCGCTACAGCAGCATCCAACCTGATTCTCGGCTTTGTTTCCTGGTGGTGGCTGCGCCGCGATACGCACCAGCGCACAGCAGAGACAACATCCAGCCCCGAGCTGTCAACCAACTGATCAATCTATGGGCCGAATCACTCCTGATTGGGCCCATATCTATCCCCCCCCCTAAAAACACAACACAAGGAAATCAGTGCCTTAACGGGCAGCGTACACATTACTTGCCATTTTTGCCGATAACTTCAAATTCCTCCAAACCCCGGCAGACAGCAGCATAGCCCGCCTTCTTCTTACTGCGAAACATGGATGGTGATTCGATGAGGCTTCAGGAGATTTCCCCCCTTCAAACCCGCACCCAATTAATCAGCGCACTGACAATACTTCTGGTTTGTACACCTTTAACAGGGTGCGACAATGACGATTCAGATCCACCCCCATCAGATGACGATACTGGCGATGACAGCAGCCCCTGGGTGCTAAATATCGACGATGAACGGGCGCCTTACATCTACGAAAGCAATAGTAATGAGCAGGTCCTGGTCAATGTGCAAAGCATTGAAACCATCACTGTCGACGGCAGGGAATACACTCAAGTCACAGCATCCGGCATCCCGGATTATGAAATTGAAATCACCACCGCTATCTACGACGAGCTAATCAATCGCCCCAAGGCGAGCACCGACTTTGTCTACGGCAGCCCCACGGTACAAATTGGCGATATCGTGAGTTTTGGTCAGGATATCGGCTTTAGCAGCAATCCACATACCTGCTACGCCGAAGCGGGTTTTGGATTCTGGCCGCCGGGCCCTGTCTGCCCAGAAAATGTTTCCCACAACAGCTATTTTCCAACTGAGCCAGAGGTCTCAGAAGAAGCTTGTGAAAGTGGACTCGGACCGCAGGGCTATTGGGTCAACGGCACCTCTATCTACCAGTGGAGCGATGGACAGTCCGTGAATGGTACCTGGCATACTCTGGCACCGGTCGCTGAGATGTATGATGTTGATATCTGCGGTGGACACGCTGCTCGGGGAGACTATCACCACCACTTCTACAGCGATTGCCTGGCCGACTTGGTTGGAGACACTGGAGATAGCCACTCCCCCATCTACGGGTTTACCGCTGATGGCTATCCCATTTATGGCCCTTGGGAGGCCGATGGTGTACTTGTAGTAAGTAGCTGGGTCACTAGAGACTATGACGATGCCGACTCTACCAGCGGCTGCGGGATTGCCGGTGAGCGCAGTTGTTTACTGGTAGATGAATACGATTTATCACAGGGCACAAATACACTTGCCCAATCCGGCCCCAGTACCAGCGATACATTTACGTCCCTATCAGGCAACCTTTTTCAAACCACCAGCGGTTTTTTTTATGAAGACTATTACTGGGACTCCAATTTGACCAATCAGGAGGGCGCTTATCTGGATCAATACAATGGGCACAGTGACAGCGAGCGTGGTTATCACTACCACCTAACGGTAGAGCTGAATGATGAAGGGCAGCTGACATCATCATTCCCCTACACCTTTGGGCCCCGCTTTTACGGCAAACTCAATGACCAGACAATTGTGAATGTTTGCTCCGATGAAGTCGGCGGAGGTTTTCCCCCTGGCCCACCGCCCATGTAGCTAGGCCAGCAGAAAACAGCTTACCTATATCACCTATAAATCATTGATAAAGCCCCACGCCAGCCTGGAACCGGTTAAAGCTTCCAGACTGGCGACTCTCCCAAATACAGTCTCAGAATCCAGGCCTCTGCTTTCAGTAGCTGGCTTCACTAGATACAGCCAACCAACTACTAGACCTTTTAGTCAAAAAAATATCGAAAGAATAATATTTTATTTAAATTAAATACAAAGAAAGTCATTAACGAGATAAGTAATTTTCCAGCAAATAACTTTTTAACTGTTGATGCCAAAAGAAAAGCTATCCTTTTGAACTTACGCACAAACTAGGCAGAAATAGAGAGCCAATTTAACCCTTTGCAAATTAGGTTAATATTTATCCACATTTTATCCACTTTTATCCGCTAATTTCTGGATTAACCCCCATCTAATTCACGGTGTGCTATGAAATTAACGGAAATTTTTGACACGGATCGAAAGTCCATTTTGCCTTATGTAATATCTCTGATATTGCTTTCAGGCGTACTCCAGGCATGCGGTGGAGGCGGCAGCTCTTCATCTGATTCAGATTCGTCATCTGAAGATACTAGCGACAGCGGCTCAGATTCCGGTGACGATAATGACGATGACGATTCATCAGATGATAGTGACAGCTCAGACTCGAGCACCGATAGCGGGGTTTGGATTCTAAATACTGATGATGAGCGCGCACCCTATATCTATGAAAGTAACAGCAATGAACAAGTACTGGTCAATGTTCAGAGCGTTGAATCTGAAACTGTCGACGGTAAAGAATACACTGTTGTATCAGCAACCGGCATTCCAAATTACACTATCGAAATTACGCAAACTGTTCTCGATGCACTCCTGGAACGCCCAAAAGCATCCTCTGACTTTTTAACCGGCAGCCCCTATGTCAGCGTTGGCGATATTGTCAGTTTTGGGCAGGACATTGGATATAAAAGTAATTCGTCCTGTGGTGCAGAAGCTGGTTATGGCTTTTGGCCACCGGGGCCTGTCTGTCCTGAAAATGTTTCCCATGTTGGCTATTTTCCCGTTGAACCTGAACCTGCAACTGACAGTTGTGAAACTGGTTTAGGGGTACAGGGCTACTGGGTAAATGGAACCTCTATTTATCAATGGAGTGACGGGATGAGTGTTGATAATACATGGCATACACTCGCCCCCCTAGCTGAAGTCTACGACGTTGATATTTGCGGTGGTCACGCGGCAAACGGTGATTATCACCACCATTTTTACAGTGAATGCCTCGCAGAGATGGTCGGCGATATTGGTGACGACCACTCTCCAATCTATGGCTACACGGCCGACGGCTATGCAATTTATGGCCCTTGGGAAAGTGAGGGTGAATTAGCGGAAAGTAGTTGGGCTGTTCGAGATTACGATGATGCCTCATCCGAAAGTGGCTGTGGTGTCGCCGGCGAGCGCAGCTGCTTATTAATCGATGAATATGATATTTCCCAAGGCGTGGAAACTACTTCTAATACTGGCCCAACTACAAGTGATTCATATACCTCCGCCTCCGGAAATGAATTTGAAACAGCTGCTGGTTTTTTCTACGAAGATTATTATTGGGACGAAGAACTTACAGCTCAAGGTGGAGTCTATTTAGATCAGTACAATGGCCATTCGGATGATGAGCGAGGATACCATTATCATCTTACCGTCACTGTCGATAGCGATGGACAATTAATCCCCGCCTTTCCCTTCACTTTTGGACCGCGCTTTTACGGAAAATTGGATGACCAAACTGTTGTCAGCCGATGCTCAACAACCGTGGGGCGGTAACCAATAAAGATAAATTGAGGTAACCTTCTCGTGAAAATTAACGGGTACTTTCTTGCCGGCTCATTAGCCTGGCTAACTGCAGCCAGTGTTGTGGCTCAACCTAATCCCAACTCTGGGCATAACAACGATCAACGTTCGGTTAGGGAAGTACCTGTTCGCAATAGCAATGGAAGAAACTGGCAAAACAACAACTCGATAAATTCAGAAAACACTAGAAATAACACTGCAGATTCCTCCACCGACTCAAGCAGCAATACAGTTGAAGAGGAAAGTCCAACAGATACTACGATAGATAATCCAACAGAAACAACTACCGACGAAACAAGCAATACATCGAATAATAACGAGGACACTTCTTCGGACGTTAACGAAGAGAATTCCGGCTCCTCAGATAATTCGACCATTTCAGGTAACGAGGAAAGCTCGGTAACAGAGAGCTCCGGTACTACCTGGATTATCAATTCAACTAACGAACGCGCCCCCTATATTTACGAAAGTAACAGTAATCAGCAGGTTCTGGTTAATGTGCAAAGTGTTGAATCTGTAACCGTTGCCGGAAAAGAATATACCCGCGTATCTGCTACCGGTATCCCGGACTACCAGATTGAAATAACCCAGGAAATACTAGACGCACTCATCAGCCGTCCAAAAGCCTCTACAGACTTCGTCAATGGCTACCCCTTGGTACAAACTGGTGAGATTGTTAGCTTCGGCCAGGATATCGGCTATCGCAGTAATTCCAGCTGCGGCTCAGAAGCCGGTTATGGCTTCTGGCCCCCAGGTCCCGTGTGCCCCGAAAACGTCGACCATGTAGGCTATATTCCTGCTGAGCCTGAGGCATCCACTGACAGCTGTGAAACTGGGCTCGGTGTACAGGGTTACTGGGTAAATGGAACCTCAATTTACCAGTGGAGTGACGGGCAGTCAGTAAATAACACTTGGCATACCCTGGCTCCCATGGCAGAAGTCTATGACGTAGATATCTGTGGCGGCCATGCAGCTAACGGCGATTACCACCATCACTTTTACAGTAATTGCCTGGCTGAAATTGCCGGGGACACCGCCGATGGCCACTCCCCTATCTACGGTTATACCGCCGATGGCTACGCAATTTACGGTCCATGGGAAAGCACAGGTGTGCTAGCTAAAAGCAGCTGGGCAATACGAGATTACGACGATCCCCGTTCAGACACCGGCTGTGGCGTTGCCGGGCAACGCAGCTGTCTGCTAGTCGATGAATATGATATTGATCGCGGCGTATCCAATACAAATAACACCGGCCCCACTACCAGCGGTAGCTACACCTCTCAATCTGGAAACGAATTTGAAACTCCGGCAGGTTTTTTCTACGAGGATTATTACTGGGATGAAAGCCTGACAGCGCGAGGTGGCGAATACTTGGATCAATACAATGGACACACTGACAGTGAAAGAGGTTATCACTACCACCTGACAGTGACGCAGGATAACAATGGCCAACTAATTCCAGCTTTCCCATTTACCTTCGGCCCGCGCTTTGCCGGCAAGCTGGATGACCAAACTATCGTCAATCGCTGCTCAACCACCGTTGGCCGCTAACTCATATTCAAGCTTGGGAGTAAGAGTTAAATGAAAATGCACAGGTTCTTTATCGCTGGGTCTTTGGCCTGGATTGTTTCAGCCTCTATGACCGCGTATGCGGCACAGCCAAATCCTCACGCGGGCCACAATGGCGATCAGCATCCGGTGATAGAGATACCTCTGCATGTTGCCGCTCCCAGAATCGAACTGGACATGAGCCGCGACGATATGTCCGGCTATAATCTACATATTGACTACGATCGGTTTGAGCTGGAATCCCCTCGCTTTGCCAATGACGATTCTGAGCAGTTTCTGGAGGGGCACGCCCACCTTTACATCAATGGGGAAAAAATCCAACGTCTTTACGGCTCGGATTTACATATTCCCGGAAAATTACTAAAACCCGGTTTTAACCAAGTCACCGTAACTCTCAATGCACACGACCACAGCACCTGGAGCCGCGGTGGAAAGCGAATACTGGCAACCTTATTTGTGCACCTCGATAAGAAAGAGCTTGTATTACACCGCTTTTCAACATCACCTATCGGGGGCAACAAACAAATAGCCAAAGTCAGCCGACCTGATCATTAGATTAAGACCTGGAATTTTTCAAAGAAAGAATTGGAGCTAATACCCAAAAAAATATTTAATTAATAGCCGGCCCACTAATTAAAGGCTACTTAGGCTATTTACAATAAAGCAATAAGATATTTTTGCCTGACTCACGGAGTATCGATTTTGAACGCAGTGCACAAATCTGAAAAAAATTAAGGCGATAAAGAGGATATAAAATGTAGCTAGCAGGCCATCCACATTTCATTCACTTTTGTGCGCTAGGTTCGGGGAGCAACTCCTCCATATGCCACGGTGTGATATGAAAATAATTAAAATTTTTGACCGGAATGGCCAGCCTACACTCTCTTATACACTAGCGTTGATAATATCTCTCGGAGTTCTTCAGGGATGCGATAGTGGCTCTTCCTCAGATGAGGATGGCGATGACTCTTCTGAGACCTCCTCTGAAGAGTCAGATTCCAGCACTGATTCTGGTGTCTGGATTATGAATACTGATGACGAACGCGCGCCTTACATTTATGAAAGTAACAGCAATGAGCAGGTTCTGGTCAACGTCCAGAGCGTAGCATCAGAAACCGTAGATGGCCGGGAATACACCGTTGTCTCAGCAACCGGTGTTCCCGACTACGAGATTGAAATTACTCAAAGTATTCTAGACGAACTACTTGAACGTCCATTAGCCTCCTCTGATTTCGAAACCGGCAGCCCCACTGTCAGCGTTGGAGATATTGTCAGCTTTGGGCAAGATATTGGCTATACGGGTATTGGCACCTGTGATGTAGATGCCGGCTATGGATTTTGGCCACCAGGGCTCGTTTGCCCAGAGAATGTCTCTCATGTCGGATACATCCCTGTCGAACCCGAGCCCGCAACGGAGGAGTGCGCAACGGGGCTCGGCGTACAGGGCTACTGGGTAAATGGCGTCTCTATTTATGATTGGGGTGATGGTCAATCAGTGGATGGCACCTGGCAAACCCTGGCACCGGTTGCTGAGGTCTACGATGTGGATATCTGTGGTGGACACGCCGCAAACGGAGATTACCACCATCACTTTTATAGCAATTGCCTAGCCGATCTTGTTGGCGATATAGGTGACGACCACTCCCCTATCTACGGCTATACCGCCGACGGCTATGCAATCTATGGCCCCTGGCAGAGTGAAGGAGAACTCGCAGAAAGCAGCTGGGCTGTACGAGATTATGACGACCCCAGCTCCGAGAGCGGTTGCGGCGTAGCAGGCGAGAGAAGCTGTCTCTTGGTGGATGAATACGACCTCTCCCAAGGAGTCGAAACAACATCGAATACCGGTCCCACGACAAGTGGCTCTTATACCTCCCTGTCAGGCAATGAGTTCACTACGGCGGCGGGCTTTTTCTACGAGGACTATTACTGGGACGAAGACCTGACTAATGAAGGCGGAGTATATTTGGACCAGCATAACGGTCACTCAGATGACGAAAGGGGATACCATTACCACCTGACTGTCACTGTCGATGATGATGGTGAGCTTGTCCCCGCCTTCCCATATACTTTTGGCCCCCGCTTTTACGGCAAGCTAGATGATCAAACTATTGTCAATGAGTGCTCAACACAGTAGTTCAGCGGTGCACTAACATTGAAGGCCAAGCCACTTTCCTAATACGCCGGAAATCTCCCTGGAGTCGCAGTAAGTGTAAGCTTTGCGGTCCCTTGTTTTTACGGGGACCGACACCCCAGGTAATGGAAGTAACTGGAGCAATAGCACCCGATAGACTAAAAGCACTGGTAACCAGAAGTATTCACAGCAACAGCAGTTTGAATGAAGTATGTTGCCCCATCGCCAAACCTGGGAGTGAGACAATAATGAAAATTCTTCGAGCCGTTCTTATCGGGTCTTTTATCTGGGGAATAACCAACCTTGCTACAGCACAGCCAGACTCACACACGGGCCATAACGGCGACCAACACCCAGTAGTCGAGATCCCTTTACACAATGCTGCACCGCGCATCGAACTGGACATTAGTCGCGATAAAATGTCCGGATATAACCTACATATAGACTACGACCGGTTCGAATTAGAATCCCCTCGCCACGCCAATGATGCCTCAAAGCAATATCTGGAAGGTCATGCCCATCTCTATATCAACGGTAAGAAAATACAGCGAATCTATGGTCCAGACTTACACCTTCCCGACAAGCTGTTTAAATCGGGCTTCAACCAAATTACTGTCACTCTTAACGCCCATGACCACAGTACCTGGAGCCGGGGAGGGAAGAGAATTCTTGCAACTCTATTTATCCGGCTCGATAAGCCCGATCTGATATTGCATCGTTTTTCTACATCTCCAATAAAGCCGGGAGTAAGCACAGGCAAACCGGGATAATAATAGAAGTAACTACCAGTAAGGACTCAATCTCTCCTACCGGCTCAGGGCATGGAGGCCCCAAGAACAGCTTTGGATAACCAAGCTAAGCTTATTGGCACTTAGGGAGCCTCTGAATAACTCCGTGATGCCTCTGGCATGCAGAACGGTTCACAATCAAGGCGCGGCTTCGCAGGAATGTCTAGACCTTTCAAGAAGTCGCAACGCGGAGTGTGAATCGCTCTGCAAGCCCCGAAGGGCGGGCCTTGAAGTCCGCATCTGCTGCGTTGCAGCTCTTGCAAAGGGCTACGGCCATTCGCGGCGAGCTGCGCCTAACATCTGCAGACTTCAAGACCCGCAGAGGTATTACGGAGTTATTCAGAGGCTCCTTAGCTTGGGCTCTTATCGTGAGACTCTCGGAGTGTTAAAAGATTGCCCTGATATTTACAGTAAGTGTAGGCTTGATCTTCTGAGCCGCGTTTCCTCAGTGGAAACAGAGTAAAATGCACCTGAGCTCACTGTGAACACAGGCTACTGAAATCCAAGCTACCGGCTATGTCGTTAAATATTCGCTATAAACTAAGCCTCGCTTTCTTATTGACTACAGCAATTACTGTTGGCGGAATGTTCGTATTCTTTCAGTGGAGCTTTAAGCATGGTTTTATGACCTATATCCAGTCTCAGGAGCTTCGCGAGGTCGGCGATTTAGTAGATGAGTTACAAGAAATCTACGCCAGCGAAGGAAGCTGGCAATCTATCGACGGCAATAGCAGGCGCTGGCAAAGACTCCACAGACGCGTGATGTCCAGTCACTTTGAGGATATGCCACCCCCACATCGTCCACCTCCGGGTACGAGGGGCCCCCGCCGCCCGCCTGAGCCCCCACCTGAACACGCAGTGGGCAAGTCGCTTAATGCCCGCCTGGTCCTGTTGAACAAAGAGAAAAGACCTCTGATAGGTCGTTATTCAAGATCTGAGAACATGGTAATGCAGCCTCTGGTTGTGGATGGAGAAACCGTTGGTTACCTGGCTATCAATCCACTACCGGTGTTAGATGATGATTTGGCCGTAGGGTTTGTTAAAGAGCAATCGCGGACTTTCGCTCTTATCTCTGTTGCCACCTTCATTCTGGCACTAGCCATTGCCATCCCCCTTGCCTGGCAGCTGGTAAGGCCCATCCGTAAGCTGACCGAAGCAACATCCCATCTTACATCCGGCAACTTTAAAACCCGTATTGATATAGAGCAACGAGATGAGCTGGGCCAATTAAGTGCTGACTTTAATCGGCTCGCCGCAACGCTGGAAGCAAACGAACATGCTCGAAACCGATGGATGGCAGATATTTCGCATGAGCTGCGCACACCTCTCGCAGTATTAAAAGGGCAGATTGAAGCCATTCAAGACGGTATCAGATCTGCCACACCAGAGAACCTGCGTATACTGCACAGCAAAATTCAACAATTGAGCCGCCTGATAGATGATCTCTATGAGTTGTCTCTCTCCGACGCGGGGGCACTAAGTTACTGCAAGTCCGACATCTCCCTGGAAAATATCCTACGAAGTGTTATCGAAGACTTTGAAATTCCATTCGACCAGAAAGGTATTCGCTTGGGCAGCGACCTCCAACTATCGGAAGATAAGTTAGTCTACGCAGATGAAGCACGCCTCAATCAGTTATTTAGCAACCTGTTAACCAACAGCCTACGCTACACCGATAGTGGGGGACAACTCAAAGTAACTGCGCGCTGTGAAGCCCGAACAGCCATTATCACTTTCGCCGACTCCGCCCCCGGTGTTGCCAGTGCTGATATACCACACCTGTTCGAGCGCCTGTATAGAGCAGATAGTTCACGCAGCCGGGAAACCGGCGGTGCGGGTTTGGGGCTATCAATTTGCCAAAATATTGTTACAGCACACGAGGGTAGCATTTCTGCAACTCCGTCCACTATGGGCGGCCTTGAAATAAGTATTTTTTTACCCCTAAGCCAAAGGATTAAATGGTAGGAAGTTATGAGCGCCAAAATATTAATAGTCGAAGATGAAACCGAACTTGCGCACCTACTACTGGATTATCTTCATGCCGCCGACTATCAAGCCGAGATCATTTCTGATGGTAATCAGGTTGTCCCCAAAGTGGAAACTATGAAACCGGATTTGATCCTTCTCGACCTGATGCTACCTGGGCGGCATGGGATGGAGATTTGCGAAGAGATTCGCCAAAAAGGCAACGACGTTCCAATTATTATAATGACTGCGCAAATTGAGGAACCCGATCGTTTGCGCGGCCTGGAATCCGGTGCCGACGACTATGTTTGTAAACCCTACAGCCCCAGGGAACTCGTCGCACGGGTGAAAGCGGTCTTGCGCCGTCGACCACAAAAGGGCGAAGTCGGAAATGGTGGCATCGAACTAGATAGAAATACCGGGCAACTGCGAATCGGAGGTAAAGACGCCAATCTTACTGCGCTGGAGTTCCACCTATTTGACCTACTTTACAGTGAGCCCGGTCGAATTTTTTCCCGCGAACAAATCATGGACCGTATCTATTCCGACTACCGCGTAATCAGCGACCGAACTATTGATAGCCACATCAAAAAAGTGCGCAAGAAAATATCAGTGCTTATGCCTGAAAAAGAGTTAATTCACTCTGTCTACGGTGCTGGCTATAAGTTTGAGATAAATTAATTATGCCTGGGGGCACGCAGCCCCCAGATTCACACTACAAAGCTTCAGTAGCCAATTTTAACCATTCAGCAGTTTTTTCAGTAACCAGCGGGGTAATCACATCTCGCACCCTCTGGTGGTAGCGATTCAGCCATTCCCGTTCAGTCTCAGTGAGTAGTGCCACGTCAATCAAATTACGATCGATCGGAGCTAACGTAAGTTCTTCAAATTCTAGAAAATCTGGATAATTTTCGCTCTTTTTCACAAACACCAAATTTTCAATACGGATGCCGTACTGCCCAGTGAGATAAAACCCCGGTTCGTTGGAAACGATCATCCCCGGCTGAAGAGCAACACCTGTTACAGCCTTACCTATCCGCTGTGGCCCCTCGTGAACACTTAAGAAACTACCAACACCGTGACCGGTACCGTGGGCATAATCCAGACCCACCTCCCACAGCGAACGGCGTGCAAGCGCATCAATTTGCTCTCCACAAGTCCCCCTGGGGAATCGCAAAGTCGCAATTGCTATATGCCCCTTTAAAACCCGGGTAAAGTTTTCTTTTGCCGAGGGCGGGAACTCACCCAGAGCAACAGTTCGGGTAATATCAGTGGTGCCATCTGGATATTGGCCTCCAGAATCGCACAGATATACCCCTTCTGGCTTTATAGCCAAACTGGATTCAGGGCTCACCCGATAGTGCACAATGGCCCCATTCGGACCATAGCCGGAAATTGTCTCAAAACTGTTGCCCTGAAAGCCTTCGCGAGCCTCCCTTTTACTTCGTAAAAGCTTTACTGCAGACAATTCGTCAAAATGGCCTGTGGCAACCTGTTCAGGTATTTCCGCCAGGAATTCACACACCGCAGCACCATCCCTTTCGTGTGCAGCCTGGCTGCCTGCCAGTTCAATCGCATTCTTACAGGCCTTGGCTTCTGTGACCGGGTCACCTTCCAGCATTAGTTCAATATCCAGTGCCCGCAATTGCTGTAAAGTCCAACTGTTGCTAATCAGGGGATCTATCCATATTTTATTGACGTGGCGGCGCTTAATATTTTCAAATAATTCCCCTTTGGCCACGACTAGACTTACATCTTTATCCAAGTGCTCAATCAACGCATCCCCTACAGCGCCCTCCCCCAAATAAAGAGTGGCACTGCCATCCCGGTAAAGGACTGCATTGGCCAAGGCCACTGGTAAGTGCGGAATATCCTCTCCACGGATATTAAAAAGCCAAGCACAGCTTTCAGGATTTGGTAGCCATAAAGCATCGGCTCGTTTTTCTGCGAGACGTCGGGCAATCCTCTGCCGTTTCTCTTTGGAATGCTCACCAGTAAAGATGAAGGGGTGTGGGCGCGCAGGCCCACAAGGAGATGCGGGGCGGTCATTCCAGATGGCATCAATCGGGCTCTGTTCCATCGGCTGTAGTTGGATATCCCTTTCGGCCAATCGCTTCTTGATCAAGGCCAATCCCGGCTCCGTGTGCAGTCGCGGGTCATACCCCAGAGACTGACCGGCATCCAGCTGACTACACAGCCACTCAATGATCGCGACTTGACTGAGGCTCATCAACTCAATGGGTTGATCACCAAGTTGTTGCTGCGCCTGCAAGGTATAGCGACCATCAACAAATAATGCCGCTTCTCGACTGCCTACCGCAGCCATTCCTGCGGAACCAGTGAAACCAGTCAGCCAGGGCAGTCGCTCATCTGCCGCAGGCACACTTTCATTTTGGTACTCATCAGCCCGGGGTATCAAGAAAGCATCGACACTCTGCCGCTGCAACTCTTCCCGCAATGCCTGTAAACGCTCCCGGCTCATAACCTCTCCCCTTCAATAACTGAGTTTGCCACTGCACCGCTAAAAGCCCCTCGATGACTGTTGGCCACAGCAGAGTACAGCGTTAATCCAAATGGATTTGAGCAAATTGTCCAGGTGTGCCAGTCCCGCTGGCAACTCAGCCCATTGACATGACCCCATTCGCCGAGCTGGTAAACTGACAAGTCTAATTTCGCAGTATACCCCACCCTCGGAGCAACGCCTGCGTGTATAATACGCCCCTATTTTTTTCGAATATCCAGTGATCGAATCTTAAAGTATGGGTCAAAGTTCTTCCCTGGCAGGCTTTGCCGGCCGCCGCACCTTCGCCATTATTTCCCACCCGGACGCCGGTAAAACAACCGTGACCGAAAAGCTTCTTTTGTTCGGGAATGCAATCCAGCAAGCGGGCTCCGTTAAGGGGAAAAAAGGTCCCCACGCACGCTCTGATTGGATGACGATGGAACAGGAACGCGGTATTTCTGTTACCTCTTCCGTTATGCAGTTCCCCTACAAAGAGAGGACTGTAAACCTACTGGATACACCGGGGCACGAAGACTTCTCTGAAGATACCTACCGGGTACTCACCGCCGTCGACTCCGCACTGATGGTGATTGACGGGGCCAAAGGTGTGGAAGACCGCACCATCAAGTTGATGAATGTGTGCCGCTTGCGAACAACGCCGATTCTCTCATTTATCAACAAACTCGACCGGGATATTCGCGACCCGATCGAGGTAATGGATGAGATTGAAGAAGTTCTGAATATCCAGGCTGCCCCTATCAATTGGCCTTTGAGTTCAGGAAAAGGTTTCAAGGGGGTCTATAACCTCTACACCGATACCATCCATGTATTCTCCCAAGGTCAGGGCCACAGAATTCCCGATGATATTCAAATTAAGGGTCTGGACTCCGCTGAGGCTGACGCACTACTTGGCGAGTACGCCGAGGATATTCGGGAAGAGATTGAATTGGTTCGTGGAGCCACTCATGAGTTTGACCAGGAAGCTTATCTTGCCGGTGAACTGACCCCGGTATTTTTCGGTACGGCCTTGGGTAACTTTGGCGTAAGGGAAATGCTCGATGGTTTCGTTGAATGGGCGCCCTCACCCCAATCTCGGGAAACCAAAGAGAGAAAAGTAGAGCCCAGCGAAGATAAATTCTCCGGCTTTGTTTTTAAAATCCAAGCGAATATGGATCCCAAACACCGCGATAGAATTGCCTTTATGCGTGTCTGCTCCGGCACCTACAATCGCGGTATGAAAATGAAGCATGTGCGCATTGGCAAGGATGTAAAAATTGCCGATGCGGTGACATTTATGGCTGGCGACCGAACCCACGTAGAAGAGGCCATTGCCGGCGATATTATTGGTTTGCACAACCACGGTACTATCCAGATCGGCGATACCTTTACCGAAGGCGAAGCACTGAAATTTACCGGCATTCCCAATTTCGCCCCGGAGCTGTTCCGTCGCATACGTTTAAAAGACCCTCTCAAATTAAAGCAATTACAAAAAGGGCTTCAGCAGCTTTCTGAAGAGGGGTCCACCCAGGTATTTTTCCCGCTGGATAACAACGACATTATCGTGGGCGCAGTTGGTGTACTACAGTTCGAAGTAGTCGCTTACCGATTAAAAGACGAATACAAAGTTGAAGCCATCTACGAAAACGTCAACGTGAACACTGCGCGCTGGGTAGATAGTGAAAGTGCCAAAGAACTAGAGAATTTCAAGCGCAAGGCCAGTACCAACCTGGCACTCGATGGCAGCGGACACCTGACCTACCTGGCACCGACGCGCGTTAATTTACAATTGGCTGAAGAGCGCTATCCGGAAGTTCGCTTTTATGCCACGCGGGAACACTAAAGCAGCAAGGCTAAGCACCTTTGTTGAAACCTTAGTGTGACAGCAGTAAGAAAGAGGCAAATAATGAGTCAGTTTGTAGAAATACCTACTGAAGTACCCAATGAAGTACCTCGGCTGGGCAATCGCATCACCAAAGCTATTGGCAAGTTGATAATCAAGGTGCTCGGCTGGCGAATGGATGGGGAAATCCCTCCAGAAAGAAAAGTCATGGTGGCTTTGGCTCCCCACACATCCAATTGGGATTTTGTGGTTGCCATGCCATTTATTATGGCATTGGGTATTAAAATTTCCTGGCTCATGAAAAAGGAAGCTTTTTTCTTCCCGTTTAAAGGACTATTTATGTGGCTTGGAGGTGTTCCTACCGATAGGCGCGCCGCAGGTAATATCGCTCTACAAGTTGCATCGAGTTACCGGGAAAATGAAAAAATGTGGGTGGGGATTACTCCCGAGGGGACCCGCAAAAAAGTAGGGCGCTGGAAGAACGGTTTTTTAAGGATTTCCTATACCGCTCAAGTTCCTATTTTGCTTGTTGCCTGGGACTTTCCCAATAAGCGTATTTGCATTGACTCCCTGTACCAGCCTATCGGTGATCTGGAACAGGATATGGCAGAGATCCAAAAGCGCTTTAGCAAGTATCAGGGGTATTACCACGATAATGAAAGTACTCTTGAAAAGGGGTAACCAGTCCACTCGTGATACAGTTAAGTAGTGAGCTTTCTACTTATACCTACCTGATACTGACAGTAATCGCCTTTACCGCAGGCTTTGTCAGTGCGATCGCCGGGGGAGGGGGAATAATCACCCTCCCCGCTTTACTCTGGGCCGGCATTCCCCCACTCGATGCTCTCGGTACCAATAAGTTTCAAAGCGTCTTTGGCACCCTATCATCCACCATTAACTTCCTGCAAAAAGGCCAGTTGAATTTACGCCCCCTCTGGCCAGGACTACTCGCTGCAATTATCGGTTCCTGCCTAGGCACCTTAACAGTCGCTTCACTTGGGGAGGCTGGTCTCAATACCTTACTTCCTATCCTGCTCATTGCTATTGCCCTCTACTTTATTCTGTCCCCTCGCATTTCCGACATTGACTCAAAACCCAGAATCAGTAACGTTACTTTTAATCTAGTTGTTGGCGGTGGGCTCGGCTTTTACGGGGGCTTCTTTGGCCCTGGGATGGGATCTATCTGTGCAGCCGCCTTCGCAGCGCTACTCGGCTACAATATGCGTGCGGCTACGGCATCAACAAAACCTATTGTGCTCGCTACCAATGTGACCTCTATGCTAATTTTTATCGCTGGAGGCCATATTTTTCTATTGCTCGCTATCGCTATGTCTTTTGCCCAGGTTGTAGGAGCTCGTCTCGGCTCCAACCTCGTGATTGCAAGAGGTGCCAGTATTATCAAACCGGTAATCATTATTGCCACCATTGCTGTGGCAATAAAACTATTAGTGGAGGATTGATATCGTGACCTGGCTGGCAACGCTTATTCTTTCTTTCATTGCCTTTGTTATTGTGGTTTGGGTTCTTATGCACCTGCGCAGACCCAGATTTCGAATGGACCGAGGCAGTTTTGTTAAGGGCCTTGAAGATGTAATCACCGGGCAAGCCAGCGATACTGAATGGCGAGCACTCCTCGCCTGCCCAATGCGACACGACCCAAAGCTTGAAGAGATGCGACAACGTTGCCTCAATATTGAAGACAGCGAATATACTGGCGAACCGCCCTACTTATTTACAGAAAAAGGTCTGCGTAAGTTACGTGAAATTCGCGAGCAACTGATCGCGGCCTCATCAAATAACGAGCCAAAAGCTTAAGACTGAAGAGTATTAACAAAGGATAGACCGATGTTGAAACCACTGCTTTCCCTTACCGGGGGACTGATCACTACCATGGCACTGGGAATAGCCCAGGCAGTCCCTCTGTCACAGGAAGATGTATCTGTGGCGGAAGTATTACGTGACCGGGCACTGGAAAGCTCCGACGCCTACAGTATTGTAGAGTCTTTGACCGTCGAGGTTGGACCACGACGGACAGGCACTGAGGGCGATGAAAGAGCCGTTGCCTGGGCACAAGACAAAATGAAGGCATTTGGCTTTGATCGCGTCTATACCGAGCAAATTGAGGTGCCCCGCTGGATTCGTGGCCATGCTCACGCCGAAGTCATATCCCCTTTCCCCCAGCCACTAGTTGTCTCCTCCCTCGGCTATGGCGCCGCCACTCCTGAGGGAGGGTTAACAGCGGAAATTATTGAGTTTCCCGATGTGCAGGCCCTGTTGAAGGCCCCGGCCAGCCAAGTGAAAGGTAAAATCGCTTTTATCAATAAGCGTATGGAGAGAGCGCGCACGGGGGATGGCTACGGCCCTGCAGCGCAAGGTCGCAAGCTGGGAATGCGTGCTGCCGCTGAAAAAGGGGCTGTTGCCATGCTGTTGCGCTCCGTAGGAACCGACTCAGACCGATTTGCCCACACCGGTATGATGTCGGTTGATAATGTGGAAAACCCAGTTCCTGCACTCGCACTTTCCGCTCCTGATGCAAACCTGCTCGAGGCTATGCTCCAACGCGGCAAGCCAGTCCAGGTAAAACTTGATGTTGAAACTGAGCGACTGAGTGACGGCCCCTCTTTTAATGTCATCGGTGAAATTACTGGCCGTGAGAAACCTGAAGAAGTCATGATTATTGGTGCACACCTGGATTCCTGGGATGAAGGCACCGGGGCCTTGGACGACGGAGCTGGGGTTGCCATTGTTATGGAAACTGCACGTCTCATTGCTGAGCTACCACAGCGCCCCCGTCGTACACTGCGAGTCGTGCTATTTGGTGCAGAGGAAATTGGTCTGGTAGGTGCTAAGCAATATGTTGAGGCGCACGTAAAAGAGCTGGACAATATTATTGCCGTCTCCGAATCAGACTTTGGAGCAGGGAAAGTCTGGCGTTTCGATACCCGCCTCCCTGAGAGCAAATTTGATATTGCAGATCAAATGATGCAACTCCTCGCCCCCCTGGGTATTGAGCGCGGAAATAATGAATCTTATGGTGGCCCAGATAGCAGTGTGTTTGTTGCGCGCGGTGTACCAGCCTTTGGTCTATACCAGGACGGCACCGACTACTTCGATTATCACCACACACCCAACGATACCCTGGATAAAGTCGACCCTGAGAATCTTCGCCAGAATGTAGCGGCCTGGGTTGTAATGTCTTTCCTGACCACCGAGATGGAAGGAGACCTGGGGCGAGTACCTACTGCCTCTGAATAAATAAAAGATACAGACGATATTTTTAAAGCCCCGCCTGGTGGGGCTTTTTTTATCCCCAAACTTTTCTTCTCTCGCATACTGGCGTACCAATCAGCCGCAGTAATCCACAGATTTATCGCTCATAACACTGTTAATAACTGATGTCCGTTTTATGGCGTCTTTGTTACCAACAGAAACCATGGATAGAGCTGTGTATAACTCCGGGATATCCCCTGCCAGCCCCGTGTTTCCTTGGCTCTATTGAAGGCGGGTAAAAAAGCAGCACTTTTTGCGCGGATTTCCACAGCCAGGTGTTACTAACAGAAAGTCTGGATAGAGTTGTGCATAACTTTAATAAACGGGCTACAGGCCCCGTGGTTACAGGGGATTACTGCAGAGACTAAAAAATCACCGATATTTTTATGGGCTAATTTTAATTTTTGGCGGGAGTGGTATGGGTACTTTTCTAGTTTTTACGCGGGTTATTTTTGTTGGATTATTTTTTGAGTGAGTGCAAAGGCGTTTGGAGAGAAGATCGGTAAAGACCTATTTTTATAGGCTTTTTAGGAGAGCGCCTGTTTAAGGTGCTCAGGTAGTTTTAGGTTTTTCTTTTTTTAATTACTGACTGATTTTTTAAATAGAAAGTTGAGTACTAAAGTTTTTCAGAACTATTTTATTTTTTCTATTTAATTTCGACTAAGTAATTCCTGCTTTCCCTTTCTTAGTTTTTTTATTTTTGTTTTTTTAAAATATTTTTTAGCCATAAAAAAAGGGCCACCCTATTGGGTGGCCCTTTTCGGATTAGAAGCCTGACGATGACCTACTCTCACATGGGGAAGCCCCACACTACCATCGGCGATGTTGCGTTTCACTTCTGAGTTCGGCAAGGGATCAGGTGGTTCCACAACTCTATTGTCGTCAGGCAAACTGGCTTGGGTTGGCGTTGGTCTTATAAGCAATGTGCTTGGCCTGCCGCGTTATCGCTGTTTGCCTCGGTCATGTTATTGACCGGCGATAACCCCAAATAAGTCGGTAAAACAATCTGTAGTAATACACCGCAAGCGATCGTATGTCTCTAACTCACAATCCGCTAGCTTAGCTAGTCGTTAGTAACCATCTCTGTTGTATGGTCAAGCCGCACGGGCAATTAGTACTGGTTAGCTCAACGCCTCACAACGCTTCCACACCCAGCCTATCAACGTGGTAGTCTTCCACGGCCCTTCAGGAGGCTCAAGGCCTCAGGGAGATCTTATCTTGAAGGAGGCTTCCCGCTTAGATGCTTTCAGCGGTTATCCCGTCCGAACATAGCTACCCGGCAATGCCACTGGCGTGACAACCGGAACACCAGAGGTTCGTTCACTCCGGTCCTCTCGTACTAGGAGCAACTCTTCTCAAATCTCCAACGCCCACGGCAGATAGGGACCGAACTGTCTCACGACGTTCTAAACCCAGCTCGCGTACCACTTTAAATGGCGAACAGCCATACCCTTGGGACCGGCTTCAGCCCCAGGATGTGATGAGCCGACATCGAGGTGCCAAACACCGCCGTCGATGTGAACTCTTGGGCGGTATCAGCCTGTTATCCCCGGAGTACCTTTTATCCGTTGAGCGATGGCCCTTCCATACAGAACCACCGGATCACTATGACCTACTTTCGTACCTGCTCGACATGTCTGTCTCGCAGTCAAGCGCACTTATACCATTATGCTCATTGCATGATTTCCGACCATGCTGAGTGCACCTTCGTACTCCTCCGTTACTCTTTGGGAGGAGACCGCCCCAGTCAAACTACCCACCATACACTGTCCTCGATCCGGATAACGGACCAGAGTTAGAACCTCAAACATACCAGGGTGGTATTTCAAGGACGGCTCCACAACAACTAGCGTCATTGCTTCAAAGCCTCCCACCTATCCTACACAAATAGGCTCAAAGTTCAGTGCAAAGCTGTAGTAAAGGTTCACGGGGTCTTTCCGTCTAGCCGCGGGTACACTGCATCTTAACAGCGATTTCAATTTCACTGAGTCTCTGGTGGAGACAGCGTGGCCATCGTTACGCCATTCGTGCAGGTCGGAACTTACCCGACAAGGAATTTCGCTACCTTAGGACCGTTATAGTTACGGCCGCCGTTTACCGGGGCTTCGATCAAGAGCTTCGCCGAAGCTAACCCCATCAATTAACCTTCCGGCACCGGGCAGGCGTCACACCCTATACGTCCTCTTACGAGTTTGCAGAGTGCTATGTTTTTAATAAACAGTCGCAGCCACCTGGTCACTTCGACCGGCCTCAGCTTAGGGAGCAAGTCCCATCACCAAAACCGGCGTACCTTCTCCCGAAGTTACGGTACCATTTTGCCTAGTTCCTTCACCAGAGTTCTCTCAAGCGCCTTGGTATTCTCTACCTGACCACCTGTGTCGGTTTAGAGTACGATTCACTATTACCTGAAGCTTAGAAGTTTTTCCTGGAAGCAGGGCATCAACCACTTCACCCACTAAGTGGGCTTCGTCATCAGTTCTCAGCCTTAGGGACCCGGATTTGCCTAAGTCCCCAGCCTACAACCTTAAACATGGACAACCAATCGCCATGCTGGCCTAGCCTTCTCCGTCACTCCGTCGCAGTAATAGCGAGTACAGGAATATTAACCTGTTTCCCATCGACTACGGCTTTCGCCCTCGCCTTAGGGGTCGACTAACCCTGTCCCGATTAGCGTTGGACAGGAACCCTTGGTCTTCCGGCGGGGAGGTTTTTCACCTCCCTTATCGTTACTCATGTCAGCATTCGCACTTGTGATACCTCCAGCAGACCTCCCGATCCACCTTCAACGGCTTACACAACGCTCCTCTACCATGCTCCTAAGAGCATCCGCAGCTTCGGTTATCAGTTTGAGCCCCGGTATATCTTCCGCGCAGGCCGACTCGACTAGTGAGCTATTACGCTTTCTTTAAAGGATGGCTGCTTCTAAGCCAACCTCCTAGCTGTCTGGGCCTTCCCACATCGTTTCCCACTTAACTGATATTTGGGACCTTAGCTGGCGGTCTGGGTTGTTTCCCTTTCCACGACGGACGTTAGCACCCGCCGTGTGTCTCCCGCGATTGCACTCCTCGGTATTCGGAGTTTGCATGGGGTTGGTAAGTCGGGATGACCCCCTAGCCCAAACAGTGCTCTACCCCCGAGGGTGAGACGCGAGGCGCTACCTAAATAGCTTTCGAGGAGAACCAGCTATCTCCCGGCTTGATTAGCCTTTCACTCCGATCCACAGGTCATCCCCTAATTTTTCAACATTAGTGGGTTCGGTCCTCCAGTTGATGTTACTCAACCTTCAACCTGCCCATGGATAGATCGCCGGGTTTCGGGTCTATTGCCTGCAACTAAACGCCCTATTAAGACTCGATTTCTCTACGGCTCCCCTAAGCGGTTAACCTTGCTACAGACAATAAGTCGCTGACCCATTATACAAAAGGTACGCAGTCACCCCGAAGGGCTCCTACTGCTTGTACGTATACGGTTTCAGGTTCTATTTCACTCCCCTCTCCGGGGTTCTTTTCGCCTTTCCCTCACGGTACTGGTTCACTATCGGTCAGCTGGGAGTATTTAGCCTTGGAGGATGGTCCCCCCATATTCAGTCAAGATAACACGTGTCCCGACCTACTCGATTTCACTCTAAATGCCTTTTCGTGTACGGGGCTATCACCCTGTATCGCGGTACTTTCCAGAACCTTCCACTAAAACATAAAGAGCTTAAGGGCTAATCCCCGTTCGCTCGCCGCTACTAAGGGAATCTCGGTTGATTTCTTTTCCTCCGGGTACTTAGATGTTTCAGTTCCCCGGGTTCGCCTCCATAACCTATGTATTCAGTTATGGATACTCCTAAAAGGAGTGGGTTTCCCCATTCGGACATTCTAGGATCAAAGCTTGTGTGCCAGCTCCCCTAGACTTTTCGCAGGCTCCTACGTCCTTCATCGCCTCCAGCTGCCAAGGCATCCACCGTATACGCTTAGTCGCTTGACCATACAACACAAACGACTACTAACGACTTTTAACATCCAGGTAAATCCTGGACGCCGGATTGTGTGCTT
>NZ_CP174320.1:1982500-2095000 GCF_052467695.1 Microbulbifer maximicatervae (SeqCode) | reverse complement strand
TGGCAAGCTCTTTTTTGAAGAAATTTTCTTAAGAAAATCAATCGCTTGGAGTTGCCTCTCGCCACCGTCTCAGGCAGCGAGGGCGCGAACTATACGGATTACTGTGCTTCTGTGCAAGACTTTTTTCAGTAATTGCACAGCCCTCTTATTTTGAGGGGAGAATTGAGGCCGCATCCGACCTCCCGACGATCACTTTCCGTGTTAGTTCGCACTCCCGCTACTCAATATTAGAGTCGGCCAGCAGAATTCCAAAAGAGATATCAATAAAGACTAGTGCTGATCTTTGTAATCCGCCTTTACCTTGTCATCCTCTACCGCATCAGTTTCCGAGCTGCGGTGGAAATGATTCCAAAGCCACATAGCCGGACCCGAAAGCGTGTATAGAACAGCCAGGGTTAAGAGCACACCTGCCGGATCAATCGCTATTAAGCTAAAGACCAATATAACCGCAAGCATCATTACGAAGGGCACGCGACCTTTAAAGTCGAGCCCTTTGAAACTGGAGTAGCGGAAATTCGATACCATCAGGAGACCCGAAACCGCAGTAACCAGTGCCGCCACTATAGCCAAGCCTGGTCCTACTTCAGCATTGTGGCCTGCCCACACCATGCTCGCGACGATCGCAGCAGCTGTTGGGCTCGCTAATCCAATAAAGACCCCTTTATCAACGGTATCTACCTGTGTATTGAAGCGCGCAAGCCTCAATGCCGCACAAGCCGCATATAAAAATGCTATAGCCCAACCAAATTTACCCAGGTTTCCCAGCGCCCAGCTGAAAACGACCAAGGCAGGAGCCAGGCCGAATGAAACCATGTCTGAAAGCGAGTCATATTGAACACCAAAGGCACTTTGGGTATCTGTCAGGCGAGCGACGCGCCCATCCAATCCATCCAGTACCATCGCGACAAAAATCGCTATCGCAGCCGATTCAAAATGCCCACTCATACCTGCGACAATGGCATAAAAGCCGCTAAACAGTGCGCCTGTTGTCACAAGATTGGGCAGCAGATAGATACCTCGTGCGCGCACTCTTTTACCACTGGAAGAAACTTCTTCCTCAACATGCTCATCGACAGGCAAACGAATTTCCTCAGTAGCCTCACTACTTGAGTCTATGGGCTGTTTTTCGCCCCCTTGACCGCTCATATACTCTCCATTGATGCATTGTGCAGTCAGCGAGTTTAACGCCAATTTACCACCCGAGCCCAGAGCAAAAAAAAAACGGCAGGGTCGCCCCTGCCGTTTTTGCCAACCTTAAGTCAGCTATTACCTTCGGTGCGATCAATAATTTTATTCGCTTTGATCCACGGCATCATGGCGCGGAGTTTTGCCCCTACTTGCTCAATCTCGTGTTCGCTACCAATGCGACGCTCTGCTTTCAGACGCGGCTGCCCCGCCAGGGACTCGAGCATAAAGTCTTTGGCAAACTTACCGGTTTGAATATCTTTAAGAACCCGTTTCATTTCTGCCTTGGTTTCTTCCGTAACAATACGCGGGCCAGTTACGTAGTCACCATACTCTGCGGTATTGGAAATAGAGTAGCGCATATCGGCAATGCCCCCCTGGTACATCAGGTCGACAATCAGCTTCAATTCATGCAGACATTCAAAATACGCCATTTCCGGAGCATAGCCGGCTTCTACCAGAGTCTCAAAACCAGCCGTTACAAGCGCAGAAACACCCCCACACAGAACAGCCTGCTCACCGAAGAGATCTGTTTCAGTCTCTTCGCGGAAATTGGTTTCAATAATACCTGAGCGGCCACCACCATTAGCTGAAGCATAAGACAGCGCCAAGTCTTTTGCTTTACCTGTCGCATCCTGATAAACCGCAATCAAGGTAGGGACACCGCCTCCCTCAAGGTAGGTCGATCGAACGGTATGGCCGGGCCCCTTGGGAGCAACCATAATGACATCGACATCCGCTGGTGGCTCAATCAATTCAAAGTGCACATTAAAACCATGTGCGAAAGCCAGTGCTGCACCAGACTTTAAATTTGGAGCAACTTGCTCTTTGTAAATATTCGCCTGGTATTCATCCGGAGCGAGTATCATAACCACGTCGGCATCTTTCACCGCATCGACAACTTCAGCTACCTTCAAGCCCGCGCCTTCAGCCTTTTTCCAGGAAGCAGACCCCTCGCGCAACCCAACAACAACATTCGCTACGCCAGAGTCTTTCAGGTTATTGGCATGGGCATGACCTTGAGATCCATAACCAATAATGGCTACTGTTTTTCCCTGAATTAAAGAAAGGTCACAATCTTTGTCGTAATATACTTGCATCGCTCAATTCCTGCTTTTTGCTCTATACACTTAATACTTTTTCACCGCGGGCAATCCCGGAAACTCCGGATCGCACCACTTCCATAATTGTGTGCTCCCCCAGCGCCTGGAGGAACGCATCGAGTTTTTCGCCAGTTCCTGCCACCTGTACCGTGTACATACTGCTGGTGACATCGACGATCTGCCCGCGAAAAATATCGACACTGCGCTTCACCTCATCGCGCTGGGCACCATTGGCCCGCACTTTCACCAATAGCAGCTCCCGCTCGATATGAGAGCCTTCAGTGAGGTCCACCAATTTCACAACATCGATAAGCTTGTTTAGGTTCTTGGTAATTTGCTCAATCTTGTGATCGTCACCAATCGTCACCAAAGTGAGACGCGATAAAGTCGCATCCTCAGTAGGCGCCACGGTGAGGCTTTCAATGTTGTAGCCACGCTGGGAAAATAAGCCAACAACACGAGACAAAGCCCCTGGTTCGTTCTCCATCAGAACCGAAATTATTCTACGCATCGCCCTACCCTTTAAGTTCTCTCAGTTTTGCTCAGCCACATGTCACGCATGGAGCCATTTGGTAGCACTTGCATGGGATAGACATGCTCAGATGGGTCGACGTATACGTCGATAAATACAGTGCGATCCTTAATTGCAAAAGCTTCTTGTAACTTGTTGTGTAGGTCTTCACGACGCTCCACTTTCACTCCGACGTGACCGTATGCCTCGGCGAGTTTCACAAAATCAGGCAGCGATTCCTCGTAAACACTATTGGAAAGCCTTCCTTCATATTGCATCTCCTGCCACTGCTTCACCATCCCCAGAGCCTGGTTGTTAAGGCAGAGGATTTTTACTGGCAGATGATATTGGGTAGCCGTAGAAAGCTCCTGAATACACATCTGGATACTTCCCTCGCCAGTTACGCACACAACCTCTTTATCCGGGTGAGCTATTTTCACCCCCAAGGCTGCCGGTAAGCCGAAACCCATAGTCCCCAGCCCACCGGAGTTAATCCAGCGGCGCGGCTTATCAAACAGGTAATATTGCGCAGCAAACATCTGGTGTTGCCCTACATCGGATGTCACAAAAGCATCACCCTCAGTAATGTCATACACCGCCTTGATCACATCCTGCGGCATTATCAGAGCACCATTAGTCTGATAACGAGGAGCCGTGTAGAGCCCGTGACGCTCACGCCAATCATCTATTTGGCGCCACCAGTCAACTATCGCGGAGTGATCCGGCTGCTCATCGTTGGCTTTCAACGCTTCGAGCATCTCCCGAAGGACAGCCTGGACCGTGCCGACAATCGGGATATCGGCAACAATCGTTTTAGAGATCGAAGCCGGATCGACGTCGATATGAATAATTTTGGCACCCGGACAGAATTTGCCTGGAGTATTAGTCACCCGGTCATCAAAGCGTGCACCTACAGCCAGAATAACGTCGGCGTGATGCATGGCTGTATTTGCCTCGAAAGTGCCGTGCATACCGAGCATTCCCAAGAAACGCCTGTCACTTCCGGGAAATGCTCCGAGCCCCATCAAGGTATTAGTCACCGGGTAGTTCAACTTTCTAGCCAGCTCGGTGAGAAGCTCGGCGCCGCCACCCTGCACCACTCCCCCGCCGGCATAAATCACCGGGCGGCGAGCTGATAGCAACATAGCAATCGCTTTGCGAATCTGGCCGCTATGCCCCTTACCTGCTGGGGTATAGGAGCGCATCCGCAATTTTTCAGGGTAGTGGTAGGGGAATCTCTCCGCCGGGTTGGTTACATCCTTTGGAACATCGATCACTACGGGACCGGGACGGCCAGTATTGGCGATAAAAAATGCCTTTTTGACGATCGTAGGAATATCTTCAGCATTTTTTACCAAAAAGCTGTGCTTCACGATCGGTCGCGAGCAACCGACCATATCTGTTTCCTGAAACGCATCCTCACCGATCTTATCCCTGGGTACCTGGCCGGATATCACCACCATAGGGATAGAATCCATATAGGCCGTTGCGATGCCAGTAATCGCGTTCGTAGCACCGGGACCAGACGTCACCAGTACCACACCCGCCTTACCAGTAGACCGTGCATAGCCATCGGCAGCATGGGTTGCACCCTGCTCGTGACGCACGAGAATATGCTTTATCGACTTCTGCCGAAAAATAGCATCATAGATATGTAACGCTGAGCCGCCCGGGTATCCAAAAATCAGATCCACCCCTTCATCCTGCAGCGCGCGAACCAACATATCGCCGCCGGAAAGTAATTCCACTTGAGTCTCCTCAATTTTCCTGTTTTATAGGATAGCCATCACCGAAAACGTATAAAACGCCTACTAGCAAGAATGCCAGGCAGCAATTATAGGGGAAAATGGTGACAAATATCAGCCTGTTGCGTGTTTAGCTGCCGATTTTTAGGATGAACTGATCGCGCATAAACACCCAACCCCAAGTAAATCTACAAAGGTTCACTACGGGGTTAGCAGGCCTCCAGGGGTGGGGAGGGCCACTCAGTAGAATTTCGATGGAGGATGTTCCACCAGGGTTAGACTCAAAACCACGGGTTTGCGGTGAAATCTAGTCACTGAGTAAACCCCCGATTTTGCCAATTGAGTCCTAGCTGTCAATAGGTGTCTGCGAAAGTGTTAAGACAGTTACAGGAAAACCCGCCAGTACCGGTACAATAAGGGGACGGAAGGAACATCAACACAAGGGGTAAGCACCATGCGCATCTTACTGGCGCTATTGATTGCAGTAACAGCTACGACCACTCAAGCCGACGGCATCTATAAATGGGTAGATGAGAATGGTGTTGTCCACTTCGGTGAGCAACCTCCAGGGGACGCTCAAGTGGACGTGATCAAAAAGCCCAAGTCAGAGCGCTATAAGAAATGGGAAGCTGAACAAAATGCGATAGCCGCACGTGAAGCACAGAAAAATGCACCTCAAGTACCTCAACAGTCAAAGGAAGAACAGCTGCCCGACGCTGAGCAACAGAGACAACTGGAGGCCAGAGCTAAAGAAGAGGCAGCAAAACGAGCAGAGCTCTGTGTCGCGTACCAAAAGAACCTTAAGAGCCTGACCACACACGCGAGAGTGCGCGAAAAAGATAAAGATGGAAACTATCGCAGGCTCGGAGAAGATGAGCGGCAAGAACGCATTACCAAAGCCCGAGAGCAAATCAAGAAAAACTGCTAGTCGCCCTTCTAACGATGCCGATTCCTAAGGCTCACGGTAGGGGCTATCAGTAAATTGATCCAGGCTATAGCGTTCAGTGTAATAGCCTGGTTCAAAAGCACTATCCCTGGCCATAGGTACCGTCACCCTGGCAATACTCAATTGTTTCACCAAGTAGGGGCCGTCCTGCCCGGCATCGCGAATTAAGAGCCCATAAAACTCTAGGGGAATCCAGTGCCGCCCCGCCGTTAACTCAAGAGCATTTTGCGTTGTGCCTATCGGGGATTGCTCATCGTTATACAGGGAGCCCTGAAAATAGTAGCGCCCCTCTCTGCTGATATCGACTTCCGCCTCAATTAATAAATTGCCATCGGCGGTAACGGAATCCCGCAACGAGCCCGTATAGCTTCCCGTATCCTCAGATAGGGTGAATGCTGCCGCATCTCGGAGACCATCAATATCCGTATCCACAATGACCTTAAAAATGCCCGCTTCCAGCACCTGGCTATTAAAGGAGCCCGCCTCCATCAATACTTCGTAGACTAAGTCTCCATCCGAATCACTAAAAGCCAAGGTACCCACGACTTGTTGGTCTTCGTAAACCAACAGCGCAGTCAGGTCAGCACTGACCCGATCTCCATCACTATCGGCCTGATAGGCAAAAACCCGAATAGTATCCCCACGCAAATAAAACTTTTCATCTGTCCATATAGTCAGAGAATCCCCTTCCTCACTGTGAGTGGTTCTTTCATCCACCGCAAATGTCTGAGTAATCGGGTCCTGTTCAGGAGTTTTAATTGCTCGGTTTTCTGGCGGATAGCGATGAAAGCGGGCCAGATCCGAGAGAAGGGATTCGTGTAACTCAGTCTTGTTGGGCAGGGACTGAATTCCCTTCCATAGTTTTACAGACTGATCCTCTTCCTCTTGCTCCAGTTCCGCCGGCTTAACGTTATCAGGCTTGCGGCTTCGGATAGATTGCTCTTCAGCTTTTGCTTTGGTTACAACAACGGGCGTCGCCTCTTCACCACCAGCCAGGGCCCAGTAACCCACCAATCCAGTAACTACGGCCAGTACACCCCAGCCTGCCAGCCGGGCCTTTGAGCGATCTTTGTTTGATGTGGACATCAATATCTCCGAAGCCTTTTATTTTTTTAGTTAATTTGTGCAGGCTGAGATTCTACCCGCGCTGTTCTTTCCTGAACCACAGTCCAGCCCATCGGGAATAGAATCATAATCGGGGGATAGAATGCCACCGTTACGCTGCGCATCATGATCTGTATAGATACTGGCCAAATTGTAAGATCGAGCAGTGCCTTTACTGTCGTTATCACAAGAGAAAATCGCGCTGCCGTAAGCTACGCCAAACAGGGTTTCATATTCTTTGAGATTCGACCACAGGTTGCGCTTGGCAGATCCGGAACAGTTCATTTGCGAAGCCAAATTAATGTAACCGTCATCCTCACCATTCAGCAGCATGGAGGTAGCACTTTCCACACCTGGGAAGCCCGCATAACCCCCAATGGTGTACACCGGCGCACCGAGATTAGTCCCTACATAATTTCTCACAGTGTAAACATCATTAGTCTGCATATAGCGAACCGCCGAACACTCACGCCCAAGAAATAGTGCGTTGACCAAATCGTCATACCAGCTTCCATTGCATATCCGATCAACGCCTTCAGTACCGGTAATTGCTCCCCCTGTGGTGAATATTGCAGCAACACCGCTGATAGCCGCATCAAAATCAACGCTCACTGCATAGCTTTCGTTAAGCCCGGCAACTCGAACTTCTTCTTCAACCGTTTTACAGGATTTACTGCCATACCAAGTCGTGGAACATTTTTTTACTTCTTGAATTTCTGTATTGCTATCGAACTGGTTGTAGGCGCGATTGTAGTATGGGGATCCTTCAACAGCGTTACCCGCGATATACATCATTTGGGCGGCACCCTGGCTGTGGGAAATAATCCAGAAAGTGTCCTCTGCTGAGCACTGGTTTTCGTGTTCAAACCGATCTCCCTGGCCAGAGCGGATCTCTATAATTTGACGAGCAATTTCACCCGCAGTCTCATCATGCCAGTAGGGAAATTCACCTTCATCAGTTGAGTTATAACCGACAACGCCGTAATTGCCGCCATCAACTAACAATTGCTCAATAAAATCACTGCTAGAATATTCGTCGAAAACCGCCTCACTCCAATAATCCAGTGCTGGCTGCACTAAACTCCCATCATTACTTTCACTTGTAGTGTGTCCTTCGACTCCGTGTCCATGAACCAGGATATAGCAGTTTTCCGCTACCGCTGATGAAGCTCCAATTATCGCCGAGAAAAAAATAGACAGGCTTATACCCAGCCTTTTAGACAGTGCCATTGTTATTTTCCTTTATTGTTTTAGTAAGTGGTAACTCTCGTGACTGAAGAGTTTTAAAAAATCTGAATAACGCAATGTACAGCAGACGACTAAAACTTATCCTTAACGCTCTATTTCGGAATAGGATTAAAGGCGCCAGAGGGGGGTCGAATCCGCCACGCGAAGCGACCAATTCGTCATATTCCTCAATTTATACTCGTGCTTTGAGGCGCCTTTGCTATGATGCCGGCAACGCCACCCGGACGGCAGTAAGTCATGAGAGACCAAAATAAAAATATGTCCGGCCATGCCGGCGTGCCCAAGATATTTGCGCCTTACTTTGTGGTTGCCGCCGCCAGGCTCGGCATCCCCACCGAGACGCTAATTGAACGATTGCCATTCTCATTTAGCTGGAATCCAGGAGAGAGTGAATGGCTCAATTACAGTGAATTCAATGCTCTAATTGAAAGCATACTGGCGCTATCCCCTGTTACCTCACCAGGCCTCAGCTTTAGTCGCTTCCCAATTATGCTTTGGCTTGAAGAAACTATTATCGAAGCTCAGCCCTCCTTGAGACGGCCGAGGGAGATCTTTCGCCCTGCAGAAATTGTGCTCTCACAAACTCTGGCCCCCCTCCTGCGGTTCCAGACTTACCAGGAAGCCGATGCGGAAGTGCTCACACTCAACTGGCAGCAGGAACTCTTTAGCGCTCCGGTCAATCATTTTATTGCTGAAATGCTGATGAGTCGTGGAGTAGATCTCTTGCGCACTCTTAACCCCAGGTTTCCCGAGGTCCGGGGATTAAAGTTACGCAGTGAAAAGCCAGAAGATGACTCTATCCACAAGAGGATTTTCCAGTGCCCAATTGAGTTTTCCGCTGATGAAAATGCGATTATCCTGGGCTCCCAGATACTGGACTTCCCTATACCCAGTTACCATAAAATCATTCGCAGCCAGAGCCGAAATATTTTAAAGGCAGTTTTGCACAATACTTTGACCAGCTATAACCTGGCAGCCAGTTTGCGAGCCTGGCTCGAGAAGCACTTGCTCAGTGAAGAAATCACTATCAAACAAGCCGCAGCCCACTTCCGCACCAGCGGCCGCACTTTACAGCGCAGATTGAGAGAACAGGGAGTAACATTCCAGCAGCTTAAAGACAGTGTTACGCTATCTCTGACCAAGAAACTCCTTCTCTCAACCAAGGATTCCGTAGAAAGTATTGCGGTACAACTTCATTTTGCCGAACGAGCGGTATTTACTCGCTTCTTTAAAAAACATGAGGGAGTCACCCCTTCCGAGTTCCGTCGCAGCAATGTCGACAGAGATATTTTCGAAGCGTAAATAAGTGTAAAGAAACTCAGGAGGCCGCTACAGCCTCCGCCTCAAAATTCCGCCCAAGATACATATACATCGCCGGCACGACAAATAAAGTAAATAACGTTCCAATTGTCATACCGGTCGCCACTACCAAGCCCATTGCAAACCTTGCTCCTCCTCCTGGCCCCGACGCTATTAACAATGGAACCATCGCCAAAACCAGAGATGCGGTAGTCATTAAAATCGGTCGCAAACGGATTGAAGTGGCCTGCTCAATCGCTGATCGCTTATCAAGCCCTGAGAGCTGTAACTTATTGGCAAACTCCACTATCAGAATGCCGTGTTTGGAAATAACCCCAATCAGGGTAACCAGGCCCACTTGCGTGTAAATATTGAGAGTCGTCAATCCTAGACTGACAAAAATCATCGCTCCGCAAACACTCATGGGTACTGTGACCAACATAATCAAGGGATCGCGCCAGGATTCAAATTGAGCAGCCAGCACCAAATAAATCACTATCAAGGCAAAGAAAAAGGTAACCACCAAATCCGATCCTTCAGTTTTGAATTGCCTGGACTGCCCCGAGTAATCTACAGAATATTCGACTGGTAAGATTTCTTTAGCCGCATTATCCAACACCATCAATGCTTCACCCAACGTAATCCCAGGGCGTGGCACACCCGAAATAGTGACGGCATTTAATTGTTGAAATCTCTTTAGTTGCTGTGGTTCAACGGTTTCCGTGAGCCTTATCAAAGTACTCACAGGAACCAACTTGTCGTTTACCGCCCGAATATAATATTGCTCCAGCTGATCAGGGGTAAGGCGGTCAACCCTCTCGACTTGAGGGATAACTTTATAACTGCGATTATCCAGGGAAAAACGGTTGACATAAGCCCCGGATAACATCGCTCCTAAGTCACGACTCAGGTCCACCATTTCCACACCCATACTGGCCGCTTTATCACGATCAATTTCTATTACAATTTTTGGCTTATCAATTTTCAGATCAGAATCTAGAAAAATAAACTTTCGACTCTCCAAAGCTCGGGTCATAATATCGCTTGCCACCGATGCCAGATTCTCCATGGGCTCTGTAGAACCGATAACAAATTCAACCGGAAGCTGCCCTCCCGCAGTTGGCAGACTTGGTGGCACCACAACGGCTATTTTTAATCCGGCTATTTGCTGTACATCACTGCTAATCAACTCCTGCATCTTTTCCGTATCGCGGTCTCTCCCTTCCCAAGGAGCCAAAACAAACCCGGCCACCGCATTATTAACACCACTACTGAAGGTGCCCGCCCCATTAAGCAGAAAAAGATTTTCAACCTCAGTAAATCTCTCAGCAATGACATTAAGTTCACCACTGTACTGTTCAACATAATCTAAAGTTGCGTAAGCATCGGCAGTAGAAATTGTAAGAACAAGCCCCCTATCCTCTGTAGGTTCAAGCTCTTGAGGGGACGTCACAAATAAGAAGTAACAACTTATCAATACAATTAAGCCGAAAACCAAAATAACTCGGCGCTCATCAAGAGAAGAATGGAGCGATTTTTCAAATCTCGTCTGAAGTCGATTAAATTGGCGTTCCAGCCAAATTTCAAACCGGGTACCTCCACCATCCCGAGGCTTTAATATTTTCGAGGCCATCATGGGAGATAAAGTAAGAGCGACCACTCCAGACAGTAATACGGCGCCAGCTAGGGAGAATGCAAACTCTATGAATAGGGTCCCGGTTAAACCACCGAGAAAACCAATAGGAATATACACTGCAATTAGCGTCGTAGTCATAGCCACTACAGGCCATGCCAACTCTCGAGCCCCTACGATCGCAGCCTCTTTTGGAGGCAAGCCCTCTTCTATATGTCGATGGGCATTTTCCAAAACAATGATGGCATCATCAACAACAATTCCGATAGCCAGAACCATGCTTAGCAATGTGAGTAAATTGATGGAAAATCCCATTAAAAACATTAAAAAGAATGCACCGACGAGAGAAAGCGGCAGTGCAATTGCTGGAATCAATACGCTGCGAACTGACCCCAGAAACAAATAAATCACCAAAATTACTATAAATACTGCTTCAACAATTGTTTTGACGACTTCTTCAATGGAGTCCTGAATATATTCAGTACTGTCGTAAGGAATCTCGCCTAGCATACCCTCTGGCAACTGTGGAAAAATTTTCTGCTCCAACTCCTCGCGTACTTTTTTAATAACATCAAGGGAGTTCGCATCGGGTGCCACCTCAATAGCAATAAAAGTGGCCGATTGTCCGTTAAAAGTCACAGAGCTGTCATAGGATTCAGCTCCTAACTCTATCTCCGCCACTTCACCTAGACGAACCAACTTATCCCCATCGGCTCTAACCACTAGCTTGCGGAAATCCAATTGACGTGCAATATCTGTATCCGCACGTATTTCCAGTGCCACACGGGTTCCCTTTGTCGAACCAACTGCCGACAGAATATTATTATCCCTAAGCGCATCAGAAATATCTGCAGGTGTGACTTCCAATGCCGCCATCTCTGTCGGCTTTAACCAGACTCTCATTGCAAAAGTACTGTCACCCAAAAGGCGAGCTCGCTGCACACCAGCTATAGTCGCCAATTTAGGTTGAACAACGCGTGTCAGATAATCCGTAATTTGATTATTAGCGAGAATATTTGAGGAAAAAGAAAGGTACATTGCAGCAGTGGTTTCTCCCTGCTGCATTTCCACGCTGGAATCCTCTGATTCATCAGGCAATTCACTGCGCAGCTTATTTACCTTGGCAACGACCTGAGTTAATACTTCATTTGGATCGTAATCAAAACGTACATAAACGTTTATCGTCGAGAGGCCTTGCACGCTGGTGGAGACCATGTAATCGATACCATCAGCAGTAGCAATCTCCTGCTCAAGCGGCGTAGTAATAAACCCCTGTACTAGATCTGAGTCGGCACCGACATAAACGGTGGTTACTGTAATAACCGCATTTTCAAGTTCCGGGTACTGCCTGACATTTAATTCCGTTAGCGACCTTAAACCCAATAGAAAAATAAATAGGCTGACTACGCAGGCCAACACTGGTTTTCGAATGAAAATTTCTGTGAAATTCACAACCTATAAATTCCAGGTTTAACTATTTTCCGGTGTGGGGTCCGCGCTTTCTGGGGGTTGATTCTGATTATTGATAACCGCTTTCTCTCCATTGCGAAGTTTGAGTAATCCGCTGCTAGCCACTATATCTCCCACCAAAAGTCCTTGTGTAATTTCAACTAGATCCCCACGCTCCTCACCAGTTTTCACAAATCGTTTAACTGCGACCATATGCTCGCCATCTTTATCGGGCTCCAACACAAAAACCGCCACCCCATAGGGAGCAAAAGCCAATGCGGTTCTGGGAATGACAAGCACTTTTCTCTGTGCACTTATCTTTACGGATACCTGGGCAAACATCCCAGGACGTAAATCGTGTTGGGGGTTTTTCAGAGTAGCTTGAATCAGAAAGTTCCTACTTGCACTATCCACCTGAGGGTCAACAGCAGTAATTCTTCCTTCGTAGGTATTTTTAGGGAAAGCATCTGTTGTCAACTGAATAGCAAGCCCAGCCTTAACCAAGGCATATTTTTGTTCAGGGAGGGAAAAATCAACAAAAATAGGATCAAGTTGCTGTAGAGAAACAACAGACTCCCCCGGGCTTACATTCTGTCCAAGATCTATTTGTCGAATTCCCAGCACTCCACTAAACGGCGCCACGATAACTCGCTGATCCACCCTGGCCCGCTGCACTTCTATATTGGCAACCACCTGGTCCAAAGTACTGCGAGCGCTATCCAAATCTGCTTCGGTTGTTACACCTCGCCCCAGCAGAGTCTTGATCCGCACGTAATTACGACGGGCCAAGCGAAGCTCTGCATCCAACACCTGCAACTGCGCCTTTTCCGGTTCAGCAAAAATTTCCGCCAATAAATCGCCCTTCCTAACATGCTGGCCCGACTTGAAGTGAATAGCGCTGATAACCCCCTGAGCTTCGGTAGTAACCTCTACACCATTAACAGCTCGAATGGTGCCTATTCCTCTCAGGTCTTCCTTCCAATATTGAAACTGGGCGGTTGCTGAAGTCACTGTGGCCGCAGGCAGGGCTAAGTTGTCTATGAACTGATTCACCATATGCCTGCCAATTAATTTATAAGCAAAAATTCCGCCGAAGAGCAAAAGGCATCCCAGCAGCATTAGCAACATACGCTTACTGATATCAGGCCCCCGTAAGGTGTCGTCAATAAAAACTATAAACTGATACTTGCAAGGGAAACTATGCGCTACGGAGGGGTGCCCCTCTACGTAAATATCCGAACAAACGGATTAGCGCACCTGTGAGTATAGATATGGAGAGAGTGAGGAATCGGTGGGAGTTTAGGGGTGCACCATATGGCACCCCCAAGTGCTTTTTTATCGGAATACGGCTTTATCGCCTTCAACATCCGCGTGGATCGTTGCTCCAGGGGAAAACTTACCGGCGAGAACATCTTGCGCCAGCGGGTTTTCCAGCCATACCTGAATAGCACGCTTTAATGGCCGTGCACCATAAACGGGATCGAACCCAACTTCTGCTAATTTATCCAGCAGACTTTCAGATACCTCTAATTTCAGGTCCCTCTCTGTCAGTCGACGGCAAAGTTGTTGCAACTGAATTTCGGCAATAGAGCGTACTTCTGCCTTATCCAGTGGATGGAAAACAACCACTTCGTCAATACGATTTATGAACTCTGGCCTGAAATGGTTCCCCACCACTTCCATCACCGCACTTTTCATCTGTCGATAACGAATTTCAGCGTCCAGGTCATCGCCATTTTCCGCAGTGGCGTATTTTTGAATTAAATCTGAGCCAAGGTTTGAAGTCATTACGACGACGGTATTACGGAAGTCCACCGTGCGCCCCTGGCCGTCGGTCAGGCGGCCATCATCAAGGACCTGTAAAAGAATATTGAATACATCGGGGTGCGCTTTCTCCACTTCGTCTAATAGCACAACAGAATAGGGCTTTCTCCGCACCGCTTCAGTCAGGTACCCCCCTTCTTCATAACCTACATATCCGGGGGGGGCGCCAATCAGTCGGGCCACAGAGTGCTTCTCCATAAATTCCGACATATCGATACGCACCATGGCGTCTTCTGTGTCAAACAAGAACTGAGCCAATGCCTTGCATAATTCCGTTTTACCCACACCGGTTGGGCCAAGGAATAAGAATGAGCCATTGGGTCGGTTGGGGTCAGCTAGTCCCGCCCTCGAGCGGCGTACGGCATTAGCAACCGCTTCCACCGCTTCCCCCTGTCCGATGACCCGCTTGTGCAACTCATCTTCCATTCGCAGTAGCTTTTCACGCTCACCTTCGAGCATCTTATATACAGGAATACCCGTCCAGCGGGATACCACTTCAGCCACCTCTTCATCGGTAACCCGATTGCGCAGCAGGCGGGGTTCTTCAGAAGCTTCAGCGGTAGCGGCACTTTTAAGCTGTTGTTCAAGTTGTGGAATTACACCGTACTGTAATTCAGACATTCTATTGAGATCACCTGCACGCCGTGCGGACTCCATATCGAGCTTGGCCTGCTCGAGCTTTTCCTTGAGGTCGTGGCTGCCGGCAAGCTGTGCCTTCTCCGCCTTCCAAACCTCTTCAAGATCGGAGTATTCCCTCTCCAGTTGTAGAATCTCTTCTTCCAGTTTCGACAGGCGTTTTTTAGTCGCCTCATCATCCGTATCCTTTTTTACCGCCTCACGTTCAATCTTTAATTGAATTAAACGGCGCTCCAATTTATCCATGGATTCCGGTTTGGAGTCGATCTCCATGCGTATCCGGCTGGCAGCCTCATCAATAAGATCAATCGCTTTATCTGGTAATTGACGATCAGTGATGTAACGCTGCGATAATTTTGTCGCGGCAATAATTGCAGAGTCGGTAATATCAACACCGTGGTGTACTTCATAGCGTTCTTTTAATCCGCGCAGAATCGCAACCGTATCCTCTTCAGTTGGTTCATCAACCAATACTTTTTGGAAACGCCGCTCAAGCGCTGCATCTTTTTCAATATATTGCCGATACTCATCCAGAGTGGTTGCACCGACACAATGCAATTCCCCGCGGGCCAAAGCGGGCTTCAGCATATTTCCCGCATCCATGGCCCCCTCAGCTTTACCGGCACCCACCATCGTGTGGATCTCATCGATAAAGAGAATAATGCGACCTTCCTGTTTTGATAATTCGTTGAGTACCGCTTTTAATCGCTCTTCAAATTCTCCACGAAATTTTGCGCCCGCCAACAATGCCCCCAAATCCAGGGAAAGAAGACGTTTGTCCTTTAACCCTTCCGGCACTTCACCATTGACGATACGTTGAGCGAGCCCTTCAACAATGGCAGTTTTACCAACACCCGGCTCACCAATTAGTACAGGGTTATTCTTGGTACGCCGCTGTAAGACTTGAATCGTCCGCCGTATTTCATCATCGCGCCCGATCACCGGGTCAAGCTTGCCGGCCAGAGCCCTCTCGGTCAGGTCGAGAGTATATTTATCCAGCGCCTGGCGCGCTTCTTCCGCATTGGGGTCATCCACTTTTTCGTCGCCACGCACTTTTTGAATTGCCGCCTCTAATTGTTTAATGTCGCCGTTGGCATTTAGGATTTTGGAAATCTCTCCCGCCGCAGAGTCGAAAGCCGCCAGTAATACAGTTTCACTGGAAATAAAACTGTCACCATTTTGTTGGGCTCGCTTGTCCGTGAGATTCATTAAGCGCATTAATTCCTGGGACATCCCCACATCACCCGTGGGGGAAGTCACCCGCGGCAGGCTATCCAACCGCTTGGCAAGGTCATTGCGCAACCCGTTTAGGTTAAATCCCGCCTGTGACAGGAATGCGGGTACGCTTCCGTTGTTCTGGTTAAGCAGTGCCAGAATCAAGTGCTCGGGATAAATCTGGTTGTGGTCGCGCCCTACCGCTAGGGATTGCGCATCAGCAAATGCCGCCTGTAGCGGGTTTGTCATTCGGTCAATTCGCATGAACGAAACCTCTTTTACTCGATTTTTTCAGAAGCGCTGCAATAGTGGCACTAATTTGCCTTTTACATTCGCTATGGTACTGACAAGTAAAATAGGGGCGCAGGAAGGGTTTTCAATGATTTAAATCAATAGCGGCATTTATTCTATGCAAAGTGGTTTTGCGGCAAATCTATCTCTTATAATTTTTTACAGCCCAGTCAACGCCCAGCCTTGTAATTGCCCAAGCTGCCCCAATATTATCGAATGGCTTACACAGAAAAAAATAAGCCATCTAGAAATTCAGTTCAGTCTTTATCCCGCCATATCAAAGTTGCCATACGACCGGTTTCAGACTCCCTGCGGTAGGAAAAAAACTTCTCAGGTTCTGACATTGTGCAGAGCCCCCCACCGTACACCTCGCCAATCCCCAGCTCTGCCAACTCCGCGCGAGCCAGGGCGTAGATATCTGTTAAAAAGTGCAGTGGTTTCTTAGTGTGTGGGCGGAAACAGCTAGCGATTTTTTCTGTGTGTCGACTGCTAATTGCATTTTCAAAGAATGCCTCGAGGACATCGATTCCGGTTTCAAAGGCCTCCGGACCAATCGCTGGGCCCAACCAAACCATCAACTCCTCAGGATCACACTTCATCGCCCGTACGGTGTTGCGCAATATACCACCGGCCAATCCGCGCCACCCGGCATGGGCTGCTGCTACACGGGTACCACTCTTATCGCATAGCAAAACAGGCAAACAGTCTGCGGTTAGCACGGCACAGACAACACCTCTTTTCATGCTAAAGCAGGCATCTGCGGTTCGAACTAAGGCGTCATCACTTGCCTCGACTACCTTGTCGCTATGGATCTGCTCCAGCCATTGCGGTTCTGAGGGCAACTCAAGCTCCCCTCTCAACTGTTGGCGATTGGCAGTAACAGCTGACTCCTTGTCCCCCACGTGAGCAGCAGGGTTAAAGGAGGAGAAATGGCCACAACTTTGGCCCCCAGTGCGTAGCGTCGTCGCCGCCCTCACCCCTGTGGGTGCGGGCCAATCGGGTATCAGGTAGTGGTTACTTGGCATTGAGATATCTTGCTTTGCGAAATTGTCCTTTCGAGAACCGGCGATAGGTACTCAGGCGAATTTATAACCGGTACTTCAAGGCTCATCAGCGCGCAACTGATCGAGCAGTGCTTGCATGTCAGCAGGCATTGGCGCACACCAATGCATGTCCTGTCCACTGGTGGGATGCACTAGCGCTAGTTCAGCCGCATGCAGAGCCTGCCGAGGGAAGCTCTGGAGAGCTTCAACAAGGTCTGCCGAGGCCTCTGGAGGCAACTTTGGGCGGCCTCCGTAGAGTGGATCTCCCACGAGCGGGTGCCTGATATGGGCCATGTGTACCCGAATCTGATGAGTACGACCGGTTTCCAGCTTGCAACGTAAGAGCGTGTAAGCACTGTAACGCTCCTGTACACGATAATGAGTGATCGCCTCTTTGCCGCCAAAGTCCAAAACAGCCATCTTGAGACGATTTTGACGATGCCGACCGATGGGCGCATCAACACGACCCGCAGTGGTGATATATCCTTGGACCAAGGCATCATACTGTCGACTCACCGTTCTCTGCTTTAATTGATCCACGAGATGGGTCTGAGCGGCCAAAGTCTTAGCCACAACCATCAGGCCACTGGTGTCCTTATCCAGCCGGTGAACAATACCGGCTCGGGGTATCAGCTCCTGGGCTGGATTGTGATGAAGCAGGCCATTGAGCAGAGTGCCGTCGGGGTTACCGGCAGCGGGGTGGACTACGAGGCCCGCGGGCTTATTGACCACCATCAGGCAGTCATCTTCGTACATAATATTGAGGTCGAGGTCCTGGGCAGCCCAGCTACCTTGGGGTTCCAGCTCTGCGCGAAGCTGGATAAGCTCGCCGCCAAAGAGCTTTTCCTTGGCCTTAGCTGGGGCTCCGTTTAAAGTGAGCTGGCCGCCTTTGATCCACGATTGGAGGCGCGCGCGCGAAAAATCGGGAATTAATTCGGCTGCGGCCTGGTCTAAGCGTCGACCAGCCATATTGGCAGGAACTTGGATATCTAGTTTTAGGTGTTCAATCATCAATCAATTGCAAATACTTTGGGCAGCTCCGCGACTGTGGTTAAATGTCCGACGCGCCAGGTTAATACTGGTGGGTAGTTTAATAAGGTAGAGTGTAAGAATGATAGAGCGAGGGGCTATGCAGACCTGGAAAATGCTGTGGCTGGCCTTGGTGTCCGCAATATTGGTTGCCTGCGCCAACACAGATGATTCGGAAGTGGGCCTACCCACAGGTTCACGTACAGAGCAGGCATACTACGAGATGGCCCAGCGACAGCTGCGAACCAGCCAGTGGGATCTTGCCATCAGAAACCTGCGAGCCCTGGAAGACAACTTCCCATTCGGCAACTACGCGGAACAGGCTCAGCTTGAGCTGATCTATGCCTACTACCGCAACTATGAAAACGATGCTGCTATCGCCGCTGCAGACCGTTTTATTCGCCTACACCCCCAGCACCGCAATGTCGACTACGCCTACTACATGAAGGGCCTGTCCTCCTTTACTGAGGGCACAGGCCTGTTCGAGCGCTTTATGCCTACCGACTTGACCAGTCGCGATCCAGGATCGGCTCGAGAGTCATTCGCTTATTTCTCCCAGTTAATGGCCCGCTACCCTGAAAGCCGCTACGCTCCAGACGCGCAGAAGCGCATGATCCACTTGCGTAACCTGCTGGCCCGCTATGAAGTTCACGTGGCTAACTACTACTTTAAGCGCGGCGCCTACCTCGCAGCAGCCAATCGCGGTCGCTACATTGTGGAAAACTTCCAGCAGACACCCGCAATCCCCGATGCCCTGGCAGTTATGGTTCAAGGTTACCATTTGATGGAAATGCAAGATCTCGAGGCTAATGCCCTGGATGTACTGCGCAATAACTATCCAAAGCACCCCGCTTTTAACGAAGATGGCACTTTCAACTACGACTTTTACAAAGGTCCGAGCGGCCGCAGTCTGGTGCACAGGGTTACCCTGGGCCTGTTTGAAAAATCTGACCCGCGGGGCTTTGACAGCCGGGAACTCTATAATCCCGAATACAACCGGGACGAGACTCCCCTGCCTCCAGAGCTTCTGTAACTTATCACTTGAAAATATAAACGGCGCCATTCGGCGCCGTTTATATTTTCAGGATAGCTAGTCACCCAGCTTCCAGCCATTGGTGATGGGATAACGGCGATCCCTTCCAAATCCGCGTTCAGAAATACGCACCCCGATGGCTGCCTGGCGCCTCTTGTACTCATTGCGCCCCACTAACCTGACCACACGCTCTACATCCTCTCTCTGGAAGCCACGCTGAATGATTTCCTCAGCGCTGTGGTCTTGATCAACATAGAGGTTGAGAATTTGATCCAGGATCTCATAAGGCGGAAGGCTGTCAGAATCCACTTGGTCTGGGGCCAGCTCAGCACTGGGAGGGCGAGTAATGACCGTTTCAGGAATCACTTCAGAAATTGTGTTGCGGTAACGGGCCAGCTCGAATACCAATACTTTGGGAACATCCTTCAGGGCATTGAATCCGCCTACCATATCCCCGTATAAGGTCGAGTAACCAACGGCCATCTCACTCTTGTTACCGGTGGTCAGGACCATCGCGCCCTTCTTATTGGAGATAGCCATCAAAAGAACACCACGAGAGCGGGCCTGCAGGTTCTCTTCAGTGGTATCCCTCTCACTGCCAGCAAATTCTTCAGCGAGAGCGCCCATAAACGAATCAAAGATGGGCTCGATACTAATTTCCCGATAGTGAACCCCCATTCTTTCCGCCTGATCGGCCGCATCGCCTTTACTCAGATCCGAGGTATAGCGAAACGGCATCATTACCGCCTCAACACGCTCTTTACCCAGCGCATCGACCGCAACTGCCAATGTCAGAGCAGAGTCGATTCCACCCGACAACCCCAGTACAACACCATTAAAACCATTTTTATTAACGTAGTCGCGCACCCCGAGTACCAGGGCTTGGTACACGGAAGCCAAATCGCCGCGAGGAGGAGCAATTTCCCCAGGGTGTACCGTCAAATCCTGTCCCTGCAAAGATATGGAAGCTGGCAACAACTGCTCTGTAAACTCCTCAGCCCTGGCGCATACCTCTCCCTCCGCGTCAACAACGATTGAGCCACCGTCAAAAACCAGCTCGTCCTGACCACCGCACCAGTTTACATAGGCAATGGGGACCCCGGCATTCTTTGCCTGCCTAGAAACCAACTCCAGCCTCTGCTGAGCCTTGCCCCGATGGAAAGGTGATGCATTGATGTTGAGAATCAACTTGGCTCCAGCATCGACTGACTGCTTGATGGGCTCTGGAAACCAAATGTCCTCACAAACACTCAGCCCCACAGGAACTCCCTTGATATCCACTACACAGGGAGATTTACCCGGTTTGAAGTAACGCTTTTCATCAAAGACCTGATAGTTAGGCAGCTTCTGTTTGGCATATTCTGCGATTAACTCTCCCTCAACTATTACCCCCGCCATATTGAACATAACGCCATCGAGCAACTTGGGGTAACCCACAACAACGGCACAGGGCAGTTCTGCAGCTTTGAGCTGATCCAATGCCGCATCAATACGAATCTGCATACTGGGGCGCAACAACAGGTCTTCAGGAGAGTAGCCGCACAGGGTCAGCTCCGGAAAAAGTACCAAGTCAGCACCCAGTTCCTGGTACGCTCGGCGCGCAATTTCTATCACCTGCTTGGTATTCCCTGGAATATCTCCCACCAGGGAATTGATTTGTGCCAGCACTAACTGCAAAGTAGACATCGTTGAACCTCGGACAAGACAGGCCGCTATTGTAACCCCATCGGGGTAACAACAGCAGCGGCTCACCACTACAAGAATACCGGGCATCTACAGTGAGCAGTTCCCAGACATCCCCCCAACAGCACCATGAGCTTTTGCGCATAAGCGCAATCTACCGAGTAGCAATAGCCCTAGTTCTGCTAGGAATATTTTACTCCGACATAGGTGGAGGCTCGCTTGGTACGTACTTGCCAACACTATTTATATATACAACGTCTTCCTATGCTCTTCTAAATGTGGCGTGGTTACTATTTTTGCGCCAGAAGGCTTACCAGACAAATAGCAGCCAAGTCGGGATTATTTTGGGCTGTGACATTCTGGTTTTCTTGTTGTTGATCGAGGCTAGTGGAGGGCTAAATTCTGGCCTCGGTTATTTACTGCTTATCAGTTGTTCAATCGGTGCCATCCTACTTGATAAGCGCCTCAGTGCATTTTTTGCTGCCATCGCTAGCTTGGGTGTTATCGCGCTCCAGCTTTACCATTTGTTGACAGGATCGGGGTCGAGTCAAGAAATTGTATCTGCCGGCGGACTGGGCCTACTCCTTTTTGTAACTGTCAGTGCCATCCAATACCTATCAGAACGTATCCGTAGGGCTAATATTCGCGCAGACATACAAAGCCGCCAGGCTGCACACCTTCAACGCCTCGCTCAAGAAATCATTGAAAGAATGAATACCGGTGTATTGGTTTTAGGCCCTTCTTACAAGCCAGAATTGATCAATAAATCAGCAAGGAGATTACTAGAAAACCAAATCGATACAGCACATGACTACCATGCAGAGCTGAGACAAAAGGTTAGGGAGTGGCGCAGTCATAAGAGTCAAAATAATGTCCTTATCCCCGCAAAAAATGGGGACGAGCTTCATGCAAACTTTTCAGAATTACATCATGATGCAGGTCATAGCACATTAATTTTTGTCGAAGATAACCGTAAGCTGTCAGAAGCTGCCCAAAAGCTCAAGCTCGCATCCCTCGGCCAACTAACAGCCTCTATTGCGCATGAGATACGTAATCCTTTAGCCGCTATCAAGCACGCTGCACAGCTATTGTCGGAATCTCCGCAATTGAAAGAGGAAGACAAAGAATTAACTGACATAATATGCCGCCAAAGCCAACGCATTAATCAGATTGTTGAAAATGTTATGCAGCTTTCGCGGAGACGTGCCAGCTCAGCCGAGAAACACGATCTTAAAGCCTGGCTCAAACAGTTTTTAATAGATTTTAATACCGGTAAAACCGAAAACATTATCAAGCTAGATATCACAGAACAAGCATTGCCAGCATACTTTGACTCTGCACAGTTGGCTCAAGTAGTCACCAACTTAGCTGATAATGCTTTTCAACACTCTCAAGTAACTACTGGAACAAACCATGCTACTATTTGTGCCTACTACAATAAGGTGCACAGGAAAACAATTCTGGAGGTCAAAGATTTAGGCGCAGGCGTTCCCGAAGAACTCCTCGATAAAATTTTTGAACCATTCTTCACAACAGGCCAAAACGGGAATGGACTTGGGTTGTATATCGCACGGGAGCTTTGTGAGACCAATAACCTTAGCCTTTATCATTGCCGTAGCAACGACGACAAAAGTTGCTTTAGAATCGAGTTTGCCTGCAATGAGGACGTTACTTGATCTACCGCAGAGATATTTTTTGATCTACAAGCCATTATAGCTTTCAGATTTCTGACATAATTACAATTGGTATACTACTTACTAATTTCAACACAACAAGAAAAGACAGAGAAATAATGCGACCTCTGGCACTGGTTGTTGACGACGAACCAGATATTTGTAACTTAATTAGCCTAACACTCAAGCGTATGGATGTGGACTGCCACAGTGCAGGTACACTCACACAAGCGAAGGAGTTGCTACACAACAATAACTATCAATTTTGCTTAACGGATTTACGCCTACCTGACGGTGATGGCTTGCAACTGGTTGAACATATTCAAGAAAGTGTCGGATCACACTTACCTATAGCTGTTATTACTGCTCATGGGAATATGGATAGTGCAATTAAAGCGTTAAAATTAGGCGCGTTTGACTTTGTCAGTAAACCCGTAGATTTGGAGCGGTTGAGAAATTTATCCCAGCTTGCTCTCCGGTTGAATCACCAGCAAATCAGCGAATTAGCCCAAAGTGACACAGAACTACTATTGGGCGACGCTGACAACATGCAGATTTTAAGAAGTCAACTGACAAAAGTCGCACGTAGCGATGCCCCTATATATATCAGTGGCGAATCCGGGTCCGGGAAAGAGTTAGCAGCTCGATCTATTCACCAACAAGGGGCTAGAGCCGATAAACCTTTTGTCCCTATTAATTGTGGTGCTATCCCAAATGAACTAGTGGAAAGTGAACTTTTTGGACATCGAAAAGGTAGCTTTACCGGAGCCTATAAAGATAAAACTGGATTGTTACAAAGTGCTGAAGGGGGAACTTTATTCCTCGATGAAGTTGCAGACCTTCCCTTAGACATCCAAGTTAAGTTACTTAGGACTATTCAGGAGAAAACGATCCGACCAATTGGCTCAAATCAGGAGGTCTCCATTGATGTCCGAATTTTAAGTGCCACCCATAAGGACTTAGCTAAGGAAGTGGCAGAGGGGCGCTTCCGTAGTGACCTTTATTATCGAATCAATGTTATAGAAATTTCGATACCACCACTGCGTGATCGTATTAAGGATATTCCAATTCTAGCACATGCTATCATACAGAGGATTGTACGGAAGTCTGGTTTGCCCAAACCTAAAATCCACCCCCTAGCTATGTTAGCTCTCCAAAAATTCCATTTTCCTGGAAATGTTAGGCAGCTTGAGAATATTCTAGAAAGAGCTTTGACTCTATGCGAAAACGGAGAAATTAAAGCACTAGACCTTAAGCTTGATCAAAATACATCACCGGTCAAAGAGTTTGCTGATCTTACCCCACTCCCCACGCCGCCTATTCCTTCTCAGGAGCTATTTGATTCCTCTCAGCACCAAACTATTGATGAATTTTTGCAGGAGATTGAAAAAGAAGTTATCGAGAGTACGCTAAGCAAAACCAAGTGGAACAGAACCGCAGCTGCAGAGCAGCTTGGTATCAGTTTTCGCTCACTTCGTTATAGATTAAAGAAGTTAGGTCTAGAGACTTAGATAGCTACCTTGAGTAGCCCTGTGTATCTTCAGAGCTACTCAATTTTTCAACAACTAGTCCAGGAAAAATTTGTTACAAGGACTCACCAACAATCATCACTACTCGAACCTGTCGCTCCTTTTACCCCCGCTTGAGTCAAAGTAAAGCTTGCACAGTCATTATCACCAGCTTGCACAGAGCCAGACTGGGGCATGGCAGTCAAAGTATATGTAGTCGCAGTAAGTACACCTGAAATTGAATAGTAGTTATTTTCTGTTGCAAGAGTGTTTCCATTTGATATATCACTCGCTGCAGTGCAATTTGCATCGTCGTAAGAGCTAAAGGCTGTAAAACAGCGCTGTAAGCGCTGTGCTACATCGTTCATTTCAGCTTTAGCTTCTGATCGATTACTTTTGCGGACCGATTCCATATAAGAGGGGTAAGCAATAGCCGCTAGTATTCCAACTATTGCAACAACGATGATTACTTCTATTAAAGTAAACCCACAAGATTTACTAAAGCTAGATTTATTCATAAGGCCCTACCTCTTAGTATTGCCGCCAAGATAAACGAGAACGTCCCGCTGACAATTCGCCAGGCATGTTTCCATACTCTCCTGAAGTGTCTGAGTAAGGAATAAACACTTTTTTTCCGGCAGTAATAACATCGGAGTAACCGGTAGTTGCACTATCCTGCTTTGAGTTGGGCTCATCCAAAATGCTCTCATTTGCAAAGCGAGGATCGCCCAAAGCTATAAGCTCCATGGTCCAGCCCGTAGCACCATAGGCACAGGGATCTTCTGACGGCACTAAAGTTGGAAAAATCAATCGATCACGAATTAGCAAAGGTTTACTAATAATTCGTTCTCCAGTTGTTCCTACTTCGGATGTTGTGGCCGCATCCACTGCTCCAAAATCCAAATACCACCCTTTTTGAGTGCTCCACCAAGATGTATCACTATCTCCATTTATAGTTCTAGAATCTCCTGACTCCGAAATAGTTTTCTCAAACAGCTCAGATCTATTTGTAGATGAGATATTAGAACCACTATCAACAATACCATAAAAGCTGTGGACCACATCCCCCTCATCATCATCGGCCGTAGTTAGATAGCTACCAGTTCCAAAATATACCATGATCGCCCCACTCACTTTTGAATTGGCCCCTAATGTTGGGGCAGCAGTTATGGGCTGTGGGTTTCCATTAACGTCATTTGCAGTAAATAAGGGTTCAGGTGACGAACTACTTCCATATGCGACATTCCAGCTACTCTCAGAGTCACTGCTCAAATCAAACTTCCACATATTGCCATAAATATCGCCAGCATATGCAGTTTTCACTACTCCATATATATCAGGTAAAAGTGATGGTCCAGCTAGCCCGTTATTGGTTAAGCTACCGGCCTCTAACACTTCAATATCATTCGGGTTAGCCAAGTCAACAATTACCAGAGACGCAGTATCATCTATGGAGTTATACCCATTTCCAAAAATCAACTTCCATCCAGCCGGTGTTGGTGCAATAACAGGGCGCCCAATGACATGACCTATACTGTCATCATCTGAACTATCCAGTTCAAACAAAACCTCTGGACTAGAGGGGTTAGTGACATCCAAGACAAATAATCCCTCAGAGCCAGCGCCGTAAGTACCAACTAAAATATTCCTCCATGACTCACTAGCTCCTTTCTTAAAATAGGCATCACTTACATATAACGGCCCATCCAAAATATACTCATGAGGATTAGACTCAGTGCCATAGTCAGTAGCAGTTAAATCGGCGATTTTTTCATAAGCTCCTGTTGGAATATATGCAAACTCCTCAACACCTGTTGCAGAATTAAATGCATGTAACATTCCGTCGTTAGCACCCACATAAAGAATTTCTTTTGAGCGAACTTGTTTAGTATCTGTTAGATAAGAAGCATAGGTATCTCCCCCAAGGTTAGCAGGCAGATACGAAAAATTCATATCGCTATTATCTGCTAAAGCCGGACTACTATTCACAACATCTCCTAGTAAATAAGTACGGCTACGCATCCCTGTAATAGATTTCCCCCATAACCAATCCACACGCTCCTCACCAACAGCATCATCGTCAGAACCCTTTAGTGCTGACTTTTGAGCATCCGTCAAATTGTTCCAATCAAAACTAACTGTATTAGTGCCATTGTAAGTTAGCATCGTTCTACCAGAGGTAGGTATTTTCCCTGATGAGGAAGTACTCCACATAGCAGTATCACTCAAGCTCCCGTCGGTATCCATTTCGATGGCTTTGATCTCGCCACTCCAGTCATTTGAATCAAATAGGGCTTGGAAGATTAATGTGTCAGTTCCTAAACGAGTAGAGTTAGCAGCTACTGCAGATGCCGACCCAGATCGACCACCAATATCACTTAACACCGCCGATAATTGGTTAGCAAAGGTTGTAGAATCACCAGCACTATAGAAGCCTCCACGACTATTCAGGGCGGCATGAAGTAGATCGTCCAATTTATTCGAATCACTAGAACTTGGATTGCCCCAGGAAATAGTTGCCCCAGTATCAATAGCCTCAAATGCCGTAGTCGAATTGACGTTACCCGTAACTCCAAGCGCTACACCAAAAGTTACCATATGTTGCCATGTAGCAGTGTCAATACTACCTTCAGCTTGGCTCACGTCATCTGATAAATGGGTATTTAAATCCGTTTCCCAGTAGTGCATGGCAATATCTGCTAATGTATTCGAATACGAGTCAGAGTATGGCGCACCATAAGATCCATCCACATTGCCATAGCTACTAAAACTTCCGTAGTCACCGCCATACCCATCCGTCATAAGGATGGTATAACTGGATCTACATGCAATATCAGAGCTTGTGCTACCACTTTCGCCTGGAGTCGAAGACCAGGGCCCTCTGCTATCTGTCCTGCTATAGTATTCACCCGCCGCTTCTAGTGCCCCTAATAGAGGAGTACCTTGTGAAGGAATATCTGTTCCATAAAGCTCTTCAAAAAAGTCCTCTCTATCCGTCCCCTTAAAAGTTCGCACTCCCGCAAGGACCACGTCGGTACTATAGCCATCAACATAATGGGAACCGGCATTTAGTGTGCCAAAGCCTACTCGCAATCCCTCTCCTTGAGCCGAAAAAGCATGACCAATGCCTGCCCGAGACATCAACACTCGGGAACGATGGTAACTATACCAATTGGCAAAATTCTGAATTTCCTCTTCATAAGTACAGGCACTTGTATTTGCACAATCAGTTCGCGCACTTCCACCCTCGTAAGTGTTCCCATCATTCTTAATTTCAACTCGGCTATAGCTACTAGCTAAGTACACATCACCCGAACCATTGTAATTAAAATAGGTTGCAGGATAAAAAGTAAGGCTTCCATTCTCACATAGACTACTAGATGAATTACTTGAACCTATAGTGGCAGTATCCTTTATCCAGCACTTTGCACTTTGCGTATTATCTACCGTAAGATTTCGCCACCCTTTAGAAGTATCAAAGGGATTATGATACGCTCTCTCGGGATTCGCATCGTCAAACTCAGAACCATTTTCGTCCTCCTCAGCCCACGGAAGATATAGAACTGTAGGATCATAATAGGACTTATTATTATGAGAAGAACGAAAATGTGCCGCCCATTTGTTATCACTATCGAATTTTGCTATAGCCTGTCTATCACTTGAGCCATTCCAATAATCACAACCAGATGTCGAAGAACTACTATAAGGGCAGGGGGTTAATTGCACATCGGAACTACCACTACCAGCTTCAGTTTGTGGAAACACATAACGTACCGGATAGCTTGTGGATCCCTTTTTCTTAGGAATATAAAAATATTCAATAATTTCTGAGGGCGTAACCTCAAATTGCATTGATCCCGAGTCATCCAGAATAAACATAATATTGGGATCAACAGAAGTACTCAAAAAAAGTGGCTGTTGAGCAAGATCTAGGGATACAGCGCTATGTGTTATCCCTAAGCTAAGAAATGCGGCCGTAAGTGTTGAGGCGCTTTTTAATCTTTTTAACAAACTAATCATAATTTATATTCCAAGCGCAATTTATTAAGGGTCAGCAGTCGAATGTAGAATCACTATGGCGCTCTCTGTTCCCCCCACACCTCGACTGGTAATTCGGTAGTACTCAGGGGCAGGAGCAGCTGCTGATGGAGTGAAGCCAATGTCTCCTCCTTCATCAGAATTCCAGACCGACCCCTCTATTTTTTCAACCACATAAGCCGGTTGGCTCGCTACATTATCTAGCCCGAGATTTGTCGATACAGATCCCCCATCCCAGTCATAAACTAACCAAAATTCGCTGGAGGAAGATCCATCCATTTGTTCAACATACCCAGTATTAGTACCATTAAATAACGTACTTATCGCAAGTTCAGATTCTGATTCCAGCTTAAATTCTGCAACTCGCAATGCCGCTTCTGCTGCTTGGAAGGCCAATTGGCGATCACGCATATTGCCAGCCATTAACTCTTGCATACCACTGCCACGAATTGCTGCCAGCCCTATGAACGTCATAAGCAGTAAAATAACCAGCCCAACAAGCAGTGTTGCCCCGCCCTGCTGTTGCAGGCTTTTTACATAAAGCTTTTTTCTCATTTACCTATCTCCATTAACGGCATACGACTGCGGACAGATATGGTACTGGTGAAAACTTGCCGCAGGCGCTTATCTCCTGGGTTTTGATCCTCTTGCCCATTGAAAGTGTATAGCTGTACATCTTGAAGAACATTGTCGTCATCGGAGGACACTAGTAATTCAACCCTAATACCTGTTAGCTGTCCCCAATCAGCAACATCCTTAGCCTCCCTATAATCACCTCCATTCAGTGCATAGGTGACTTGCATTTGTTCAACTCCAGCTAGGAGTTCTTGTGATTCCCCATTAATCTCTCTAAACAAGCTAGGCCGGCCCGAGGTACCGTCATCAATGTAATAGAAAGTACTGGTCGCCACAAAGACTTGGGCATCACTGAAGAAATAATTTTCTTTCTCCGTTGCGTCATCACCGGAGTCGGCAATGTTATTTCCTGGCGTGAAGCCATCGTCATCAGAATGAAATAGCGTAATTGTATCTGAGGTACTACTTCCTTCAATTTCGGTAACCTGGAAAACTCGCCCTTTAGTACAATCTGCTATTACTAAAATATCTTCCTTACAAATACCACTGTACTTATCTTCATCCTCATCACAGCCATCTTCTTCGAAATCAGTGTTTTCTATATAAATTCGATCTTTTGCGGTATTTCCCGTTACTCCCACTGCCGCACCATTAGCACTTCTTAACAATAAAACATCTGAATTGGAGGAGTGGTCGGGATAGCTCACATCAATTTGATCTTCATCGATTCCCTCGGCAGGAACTGCAAAATTGTAAAGAGTGGTTTCACCGTTATTTAAATAGTTAACAAATTGATCTGATGAATTGGCGGTATTCAAACAGCCAACGTAACCGGCCATACGAATATCTTCACTGATGAAATCAATAGCAAGACGCCCTGTTTCCTGAACCCTTGCTATAGCCTGCTGAGTAGTAAATGTGACTTTGCTTGACAAGAAAAGCTGTACTACTCCAGCCATCAATACCAAGCCGACGGTAATAGACACCATCAGCTCTACAAGAGAAATTCCCTGCTGCTTATACATTGCCACTCCCATTAAATTCTTGTCATATATTGAAAGCTACTGGTACCCGAATCATCGCCAGTACCGATGGAGTCCTCCTCTCCCCACTGGACAGTAACCGTGCATAAGTTATCTGCATTACAGGTTACCCCTCCAGTTCCAGCCGCAAGCCGATCTGCCAACAATCCGCGCCACTCACCTAAATCAATGTCAGCACGATTTGAATTCGCAGTAGGCGTGGCATCATCAATAGCTAGCTCATAGTCAGATAAATTGTCACTATTAGCTCTTAATCGCTCTAAGATATCTTGAGCCAAAATATTTGCCTGCGAGCGCATGTAAGCACTGTGATTATATTGTAGGGCTTTATTCTGCAAGGCAGCTAAGCCGAGTAGAGAAGTCGAAAGAATTAATACCGTTACCATGACTTCAATTAATCCAACTCCACGCTGGGAATTTAGCAATTGCATTTCGCCCCCTTAACACTCTGTTTTCGCCACGGTTATCAAACCTGCCGCGCCAACTGTTATAGTTCTTTCATTGAAGCCAGTACAATTAGAGTTTTTAGCAATTACTGACGTATCAGTGAAACGTCCCAATGTGCCTATACTTGTATAACGGATAAAGTTTGTAACTACTCCTTGCACAACTTGAATAGTGGCATCTTCATCCTCTATATCCCATACTCTTATCAGCTCACTGACAACAGGTGCCTCTGCATCATCGGTAACTGCACCATCAACAAATACTATCCATCCCTGATCCCAGGTATCAGCTGCAGTACAATTTGCCCCATCTGTGCTCGCACAAATAGAAACTCTTCCACCGCTTCTTACAGCTTCTGAGCGAGCGTAATTTAGGGCACCTGCAATATCTTCAGCCAATGTTACAGAACGACTATTGTTGATCATGTCAGTGAAGCTCGGAACCGCAACACCTACAAGAACAGCCAGAATCACAAGAGTGATCATCATTTCTATCAGGGTAAATCCATATTGTCGCCGAGTAGAAGTACCCAATCTTCTATTCCTAATTTGCATCTATTTCTTACGCCTGTACCAATAATTCAGTGTTCACTTTACCGCCAAACACCTAGAAAGAGAAAAAGACTGTAGATATATTCGCGAAAGTAGCATTTCACTGAACTTACGCACCAGATCAAACCGACTAGTGGCCATTTCAGCAGATTCAATGGTCAACAAAATGAGACCTGCGTCTAAAAACCCCAGGAGGGGAACCATGACTCAACGGGGCTTTACACTACTCGAGTTGCTAATCAGCCTATGTATTTTATCGATTCTCTTATTAATTGGTCTGCCAAGCTTTACGCAAATCATTGAAAAGACACAGATGGAACTTGTGGGGGATGATTTCTTTAGCGCTATACAGCTAACAAGAAATACAGCTGTAGGGAAAAATCAGCGTGTCACTATGCGTAACTTTGGGAGCTGGGATCTAGGATGGGAAATTTTTATCGATACCGATCATGACGGTATACGCGATGACAATGACTCTTTAATAATGTCCGGGTCTAGGGTAGAGAAAGTACAGATTCTATCCAACTCTCCAGTTAAAGATTACATATCTTTTATTGGAACTGGTGAGAGTCGTAAGACAGGTTCTCCCCAAGGTGCATTACAAATGGGGAGCCTCTATGTTTGTACCCTTGATGGATCACAGGGCCTGGCCCTGATATTGTTTCACAGCGGTCGTTTGAGAGTCGAAGAGGCGGACCAAAACCAGTGTTCTTAGCCCCCAAAACCAAGGCTCAAGGGGCACAAAAGAATCTAATTGATTACCTCAACTCTTTAGGCAGGGAGAAACGTATATTCTCAGCCCTTCCATCCATTTCTTCAGGAAGGCTTGCACCAAGTTGTTGCAGTCGATCAATCACTCCCTGTACAAGGACTTCCGGTGCTGACGCTCCCGCTGTGATCCCTATGGCCGTCTTATCCTGAAGCCAATCCGCATCGATATCATCTGCACCATCGATCAATTTAGCAGTAGCACCACAGCGTTCAGCGAGTTCACGCAGGCGGTTAGAGTTAGAACTATTCGGGCTACCAACAACAAGGACCAGGTCACTTTCCAGGGCCAGCTGCTTTACAGCATCCTGGCGATTCTGGGTCGCGTAACAGATATCATCTTTTCGAGGCCCACGGATTTCCGGGAAACGCACCCTCAGGGCATCAATGACTCGAGCGGTATCATCCATGGATAGTGTTGTTTGGGTAACATAGGCGAGATTACTCTCGTCTTTAACAGTTAACTTCGCAACATCCTCTTCGTCTTCAACCAGGTAGATGGCACCGCCAGCAGAGTTGTCATACTGCCCCATTGTGCCCTCCACTTCCGGGTGCCCGGCGTGGCCGATAAGTATGCACTCAGCACCGTCGGTGCTGAACTTACTCACTTCAATATGCACCTTGGTAACCAGCGGGCAAGTAGCATCGAATACACGCAGGCCGCGCTCTTCAGCTTCGCGCTGCACAGCTTTTGAAACACCGTGAGCACTGAAGATAACGATAACATCATCGGGCACTTCATCGAGTTCATCGACAAAGACCGCACCGCGCTCTTTCAGGCTCTCCACCACAAACTTATTATGCACCACTTCATGGCGGACATAAATCGGCGCACCAAATACATCCAGGGCGCGATTCACAATATCAATTGCCCGGTCAACACCGGCACAAAAGCCCCGGGGGTTAGCCATTCGGATTTGCATGTCTACTTCTGTACCCTACTTGCTACAAAGAGGGAATCCGACCCTATTGGATCGAATCCACCGCAATAATTTTCACATGGAAATTTAAGGTTTGACCGGCCAATGGATGATTAAAGTCGACGGTAACATCGTCCTCACCAATCTCACTGATTACTCCGGGGAGTTCGCCGCTGCCATTGTCAAAAGAGACTACCAACCCGCGCTCCAGCTCCATATCGGGAGAAAAGGTATCCCGGCGCACCTTTTGCAGGTTTTCCGGGTTGCGCTGACCAAATCCTATCTCCGGCGGTATCTCGATCTCGGCTTCATCCCCCGCTTTTAAACCAAAAAGCGCTTTTTCAAAGCCCGGCAGCAAACTGCCATCGCCAACACTGAAAGAGGCTGGGTCACCTTTGAAGGTTGAATCCACCTCAGTGCCATCGTCCAATTTCAGGCTAAAGTGCAGTGTCACCCGGCAGTGTTCACCGATAACGGCATTACTCATAGTTCGTTAGACTTCCACGTTATTTTTTGCTTTGCCACTTTCTTTTTCTGCAAAAAAAAGTAGCTCAATAACCAGCATTGCAGCGCCGATACTAATTCCCATATCCGCAACATTGAATACCGGGAAGTGCCAGTTGCCGTAATAGACCGAAATAAAATCCCTTACGTAACCCAGCAGCACTCGATCCCAAAGGTTGCCCAAGGCCCCCCCCAGAATTAGCGCCAGGGCACAGGGTTCCCAGCGCTTTGTTGCCGGCAAGCGCCATAGCCAAACACTGACAACAACGCTAAATACAAAGGCAATAATTCCGAAAAACCACCGCTGCCATCCCCCAGCATCAGACAGGAAGCTAAAGGCAGCACCGTAGTTTTCGGCATAAGTAAATTGCAGCAAGCCGGGAATAATTTGCATTGAAGGGCCGTGCATAAACATATCCACGGCCCAGACTTTGCTGGCGATATCGAGGACAACCACCACCAGCGCCAGCCAGTACCAGCGCCATGGATGCCCCCAAACAGGGTTGGAACTAGGCATAGTGCCTCACTTCTCCTTCACCAGAAACGTTTTCCACGCAGCGCTCACAAATGTCTGGATACTCTGCTGATACACCCACATCGGCACGGTAATGCCAACAGCGCGCACACTTGGGGTGATCCACTTTGCTTACGCTTACTTTCAATCCTTCCAGCTCTGTGGACTCTGCACCGGCAGCATCGCTGAGTGGCTGTACAGAAGTGGAGGAGCAAATCAAAACAAAGCGCAACTCGTCTTCGAGCTCCAAGAGCTTTTCACGCAGGTCATCCTCGGCGAACAGAGTCACCGCCGCTTGCAGGGAGCCGCCAATAGCACCAGCTCCACGCTGCTCTTCAAGCACCTTGTTTACCGCAGTTTTTACTTCGGCGATGGCGGCCCAATAGTCCGCACCTTTAACCGAGTCTGCTGGCAGCTTCGGCAGCGAATACCATTCTTCAATAAAGATGCTGTCCGCTTTGGCACCGGGAATAAACTGCCACAGTTCTTCTGCGGTAAAGCTCAGGATAGGCGCAATCCAGCGAACAAATGCCTGAACAATATGATAGAGGGCAGTTTGCGCAGAGCGGCGTGCAGTACTGTCCTCTTTAGTGGTGTACTGGCGATCTTTGATGATATCCAGGTAGAAGCCACCCATTTCCACGACGCAGAAGTTATGTAACTTCTGATAGATCTGGTGGAACTGGTAGTTATCGTAAGCCGCGATAATTTCATCCTGTAGACGCGCAGCCTTATCCAGCGCCCAGCGATCCAGCGCCAGAAGTTCACTCTCCGGCAACAAATCTTTTTCCGGGTCAAACCCAGCCAGATTGGACAGGAAGAAACGAGCCGTATTGCGCAAGCGACGGTAAGAGTCCGCTGTGCGTTTCAGGATCTCATCGGAAACCGCCATTTCACCACTGAAGTCTGTAGCGGAAACCCAAAGGCGCAATACATCTGCACCCAACTTGTTGATTACATCCAGTGGTGCAACGGTATTGCCGATGGACTTGGACATTTTCCGTCCCTGTGCATCTACCGTGAAACCGTGGGTCAACACTTGCTTATAAGGGGCACAATCGTTGATGGCGATGGAGGTCTTCAGTGAAGACTGGAACCAGCCACGGTGCTGATCAGAGCCCTCAAGGTACAGATCTGCCGGGAAGCGCAGGCCGTTGCGGCGCTCCAGTACGGCGTAGTGAGTCACACCTGAATCGAACCAGACATCCAGGGTGTCGGTAACCTTTTGATATTGGTCTGCCTCATCTCCCAGGAGCTCCTGCGGGTCCAGGTCAAACCAAACGTCCATACCCTCGGCGTCGACCTTTTCAGCCACTTTGTCCATCAAAGCGGGAGTGTCCGGATGGATTTCATGGGTCTCTTTGTGAACAAACAAAGCGATGGGCACGCCCCAGGTGCGCTGGCGGGAAATACACCAATCCGGACTGCCATCGAGCATGGCATCGATACGAGCCTTGCCCCAACCGGGGATCCACTGAACTTCATCCGCTGCCTTCTGTGCATTCTCCAGAAGGTCATTCTGCTGCATGCTCACAAACCACTGCGGAGTCGCACGGTAAATAAGCGGCGTCTTGGTGCGCCAACAGTGGGGGTAGCTGTGCTCCATCTTACCCTGGTGCAGAAGTACTCCGCGCTCCTGTAACAGGGCCACAATTTTGTCGTCCACCTTGTAGACATGCTCGCCGGCAAACAGCGGTACCATATCGCGGTATACGCCATTGTCATCGATATAGTTCAGGGTATCGATGCCGTAGCGCTTGCCCACCTGGAAGTCATCGGGACCATGGTCCGGCGCAGTGTGTACACAGCCTGTACCTGCATCAGTGGTGACATGGTCGCCGAGGATCATCGGCAATTGCTTCTCATAGAAAGGATGGTTTAGCTTCAGGTGCTCCAAGGCGGCACCGCGAATACGGCCTACCACTTCACCTTCGAGCCCCGCCTTCTCCAATACGGCGTCCTTGAGTGCTTCGGCAACGAGCAATCGGCGCTCAGCCGTTTGCACCACAACATATTCCAGCTCAGCGTTGACAGAAACCGCTTGGCTGGAAGGAAGCGTCCAGGGGGTTGTGGTCCAGATAACAACGGATAGGGGGCCTTCACCCGCGTGTCCACCTGCCGCATCGGCGATAGCCAGGGATGTCTCTTCCGTCGCCGGATAGCAAACGTAAATGGAGTAGGAGGTTTTATCCTGATACTCCACTTCCGCTTCCGCCAGAGCTGATCCGCCCACAACGCTCCAGTACACGGGCTTGAAACCCCGTGCCAAATGGCCATTTTTGACCACTCGCCCAAGCGCTCGGATGATATCGCCTTCAAATTGGAAATCCATGGTGCGGTAGGGGTTGTCCCACTCACCGAACACCCCCAGGCGAATAAAGTCTTTCTTCTGTCCGTCCACCTGCTTGGCTGCGTACTCGCGGCACTTCTGGCGGAAAGTTTTGTGATCCACCTTTGCGCCAGCCTTGCCAATCTTTTTCTCGACGCGGTGCTCAATCGGCAGGCCGTGGCAGTCCCAGCCAGGCACATAGGGAGCGTCAAAACCGCTCAGGGTTTTCGACTTGATAATAATATCTTTGAGAATCTTGTTGACCGAGTGACCTATGTGAATATCCCCGTTGGCGTAGGGAGGGCCGTCGTGCAGGATAAACTGCTCGCGCCCCGCCCGCGCTTCGCGGATTTTTTCGTAGAGCTTGGTTTCCTGCCACTTCTTTAAAATAGCCGGCTCGCGCTGGGGCAGATTGCCGCGCATAGGAAAGTCGGTCTCAGGCAGGTTTAAGGTCACTTTATAATCAGTCATTGGATGTCTACTTCAGCTCTAGTAGAGAATAATTCATCGTCTATACACCGGTTAGTGCCCCTTGGGGTTTTGCACAAACCAGTCTTTAGCATCGTCAATATCCTGAGCGATGCGGGCTTTGAGGATTTCCAGGGAGGCAAACTTCTCTTCATTGCGAAGTTTGTGGCAAAACTCTACCGCTAGTTCTTTCCCGTAGAGGTTGCCATCAAAATCAAACAAGTTGACTTCTAGTAGTGGCCGGGCGCCCTCTCCCTCAACTGTCGGGCGAAACCCCACATTGGCAACACCGTCAATTTCCGGCCGCCCAGCTGCGAGTTCACTTCCATTCGCGGCTTTGGTGCGAACGGTGTAAACGCCAACCAGCGGGGAGCGGTAGCGGTGCAAACGCACATTGGCTGTGGGAGCACCCAGTTGCCGGCCCAAGGCGCGGCCGGGGGCAACCCGTCCGGTAATACTGTAAGGGCGTCCGAGTAAGGCCTCGGCCAACTCAAATTCGCCCCGTTGCAACGCTTCGCGGATGCGGGTGCTGCTCACCCGGGCTCCGCGAATCTCAAGCGTAGCCGTGTCTTCCACCGTGAATCCATTTTCGGCCCCGGCGCCCTGGAGGAATTGATAATCGCCACTGCGATCACAGCCAAAGCGGAAATCGTCTCCTACCACCAAATGGCGGATTCCAAGGCCATCCACCAGAATACGGCGCACAAAGGCATCGGCACTCAGGTTGCGCAGTTTCTCGTTAAACTGCAGGCACAGCACCCGGTCGGCACCAGCATCAAATAGCGCCAATACCTTCTCTTTAAAGCGCATCAGGCGCGCGGGCGCCCTTTCCCCAGAGAAGAACTCATGTGGCTGGGGCTCAAAGATAATCGCCACCGAGGGCAGATCATGTTCCTGCGCGCGCTGCTTGAGCTGCGCAATAATCGCCTGGTGACCGAGGTGTACACCATCGAACGAGCCGATTGTCGCCACGCTTCCCCGGTGGCGGGGGCGCAGGTTGTGCAACCCGCAAATTAGTTCGCGCTCCTGGGCCAAAGCGATTTTCCCATCCTCATAAAATCGAGCCGCACAGTATAGCGGATTCCCACTGGGCGGCCAGAGGCCATATTTATCCAGATATGCCCACTTAAAAAACTAACTTGTGGCGCGGAAGTGGCGGGGGCGCAATCCTGAAACCAGTAAAACGGACAGATAGGTCGCTCCCCCCGCAGCTACGATCAGCCCCATACGCCAGGCGCGGTCATACCAGGCCCATTCACTCCACTGTGACCACAGGTGCAGGGCCCCGAGCAAAATCGCAACCATCGCCAAATTCGCCAGAAGCAACCTTACCAGGTAAGTGCCCCACCCAGCCTCAGGTTTATAGACATCATCTCGACGCAGGCCTTTATAGAGGAGCCAGGCGTTAATAGCGGCCTGACAAGCCGTAGCCAGTGCCAGCCCCATATGGCCGAGCTTGAAGTAGTAGTTAAGCGGTATCACAAACAGCAGGCTCAACACCATTTTGGCCGAGATAGCGATTAAGCCAAAGCGCACTGGGGTGTAGGTATCCTGGCGGGCAAAATAGCCCGGCGCCAGCACTTTAATCAGCATAAACGCCAACAACCCCATGGCATAAGCGCGCAGGGACCAGGCGGCCATTTGCATATCGCGCGGCTGCATCTGCCCATACTGAAAAAGGGTTGTCAGGAGCGGCTCAGCCAGTACCACCAAGGCTACAGAAGCGGGCAGGGAAATTAGCGTGACACTGCGCAAAGCCCAGTCGAGGGTATGACGAAACCGGCGGGGGTCTCCGTCAGTGTGCTGGCGCGACAAGCTCGGCAGAATTACCGTGGCCACTGCAACCCCAAACACCCCCAGGGGCAGCTCGGTGAGGCGGTCGGAAAAATAGAGCCAGGAAACACTGCCGCTGGGCAAGAATGAAGCCAGCAGAGTGTCCATCACCAGGCTGATCTGGGTCACTGACACACCAAAAATCGCCGGCGCCATCAGGCGTAAAATTTTACGCACTCCTTTGTGCTGCCAATCCCACTTAGGGCTAGGCAGCAAACCTTCACGAGCGAGAAAAGGCAGTTGAAACAGCAGCTGCACCACCCCCGCAACAAAAACGCCCCAAGCAAGCGCCATAATTTGCGGATCAAACCAGCTGGTAGCAACCGTCGCCGCAGCAATCAAAACCAGATTGAGCATCACCGGGGTTAGCGCCGGAATCGCAAAACGATCGAAAGTATTGAGTATTGCCCCGGTAAATCCCGCCAGGGAAATCAGCATTAAATAGGGAAAGGTGATCTGCAACATACCGGTAGCGAGATCGAACTTCTCCCGCTCACTGCCGTCCCACCACCAACCAAAAGCAAAAATACCCGTAACTAGTGGAGCGCAGAGAACACCAAACAGAGCAACCAACAAAAGTACGCCGCCAAGGGCACCCGCAACCCGGTCATTTAACTCACGCGCAGCCGCCTTACCGCCCTTTTGGCGATATTCGGCCAGTACCGGCACAAAGGCCTGGGCAAATGCGCCTTCGGCAAATAAGCGGCGGAAAAAGTTGGGAATCTTGAATGCGACAAAAAAGGCATCGGCAGCATCGCCCGCACCGGCAAAGCGGGCCAGCGCCACGTCGCGAACCAGCCCGGCCACTCGCGACAGCATAGTGGCAGCACCGACAACTGAACTGCCCCGCAGCAATCTGGAAGCACCAGATTTTTCGACTGCCTGTTCCTGAGCTGGGGATGACTGCGACAAAACTCGGACTCCTGGCGAAAGTTGAAACTTGTTGGCCGGCAAGTCTACCCCAAAACCAGGGGATATATGGGCTCCTCTACAGAGCTGAGGCCCTGCGACTGCGGGACCGCGAGCCTATACTAAGAGCGAGCTAGTCGCGCCACCCAAGGAGCTGGTGGTGCGGGGAGAGAAGGGATGACCATTAGTGCTTTGATTATTGCCCTGGTTCTGGCAATTGTGCGGTACATAGCAGCTGTTGATGGCCCCAGCCCCGTCTGTCCATCCATCCCCTGCTATAACTGCGGTCGCCCAGCCCCTTCCAGCTTCTGAGCTGGGTTTCGGAGCGATCGCCATATTTCGCCACAATTGAGCCGCAGTTGGTCATAGCTGCGCCACGCCAGCGCCTCCTTGGAGCTTTTTAATAACACTCAAACGGGCCACAACAGAACAGGCCCACACGAGTAAGAAAAGCCGCTAAGGAGCAGAACAATGAAAAAAGTAGTGATGGCCGTCGCCCTGGGCTCTCTGATTGCCACCGGAGCCCACGCTAAGGAACAAAACGAATCCAATTTGACTCCGGCCAAGCAGGCCTCAGTCTTTACCGGCTCTGCAATTGCCGGTGCAGCATTGGGTGGGCCCGTTGGCTTTATCGCCGGAGCACTCGGCGGAGCCTGGCTCGGAGAGCAGATCAAGCAAGCAGACGAGGCAGATATGCTGGCAACACAACTGACAGAGAGCCGTGCAGAGCTCAGCAACCTGGCACAGCAATTGGATGCGGCTCAACTGTCCGCGAACGACGCCAGCCAACTGGCCCTGGATTCACTGCAATTCCAAATGCTGTTTACCACTGGGGAGGACGAGCTTCAGGAGGGCCAAATGCACCAGCTGAGTGCCATGGCTGACTTTCTCAAGCGACACCCCCACCTGCAAATTCACCTGGAGGGACACGCAGATCCTCGCGGCAGCGACGGCTACAACAATGTACTGTCCGATCAACGCGCCCTGAGTGTGGAAGAGGCTTTGGTATCACTTGGAGTTGATGCCTCAAGAATCAGCCGCAGCGCACTCGGCTCCACCTATTCCCAGGCAGCCCGAGGTGATGTAGACGCCTACGCCATGGAGCGCCGCGTCGACATCCGCTTCTCCCTTCCGGAGTCCATGGCGGGAAACTTCTGAGTCAAAGGGGCACGGCGGACAACAAATCCGCATATCCCTTCGCCTTCAAGCCGCACTACATAAGCGTGAGTGGATCGCAAATCCACTCACGCAACTCCAAGCTGATAGAAACCCTGTTGTATTTGCGGGCGCCTTGCGCCCGCCTTTTTGCCTAACCCCTGCAACTTCGTGCATGATTCTCCGCCAGAAAGGAATTAAGTCGGGATTTGTCATGAGTGCAACCATCGCCATTGTCGAAGATGAACGCGCTATCGCAGAAAACTACCGCGATGCTCTGCGCCGCCACGGTTATCGGGTCGATTTATACAGCGCCAGGATTGAGGCCATGGATGCTTTTCGCCAGCGGCTGCCGGACCTGGCCGTGATCGATGTTGGCCTGGGCAGCGAGGTGGAGGGCGGTTTTGAGCTCTGCCGGGAATTGCGCGCTATGGCGCCGAGCCTGCCAATATTATTTCTCACCGCCAGGGACTCAGAGCTGGATATTATTTCCGGACTGCGCCTGGGGGCTGATGATTACCTCACCAAGGATATCTCCCTACCCCATATGCAGGCGCGAATTAACGCCCTACTGCGCCGCGTTAGCGTACTGCGAGATCAAAACGATGAAGGCGAGAGCTTAACTCAGGGAAAGCTATGGCTGGATATTTCCAGGCTCCATTGCCACTGGGATGAGCAACCCGTGGACCTGACCGTGACCGAATTCTGGATTGTCCACGCCCTGGCCAAAAGGCCCGGTCACGTTAAATCCCGCAGCCAACTTATGGAAGCGGCCCGCGTAGTGCTGGATGACAACACCATCACCTCTCACGTCAAAAGAATCAGGCGCAAGTTCCAGGCACTGGACACCGAGTTTAATGCCATAGGAACCGCCTACGGCATGGGGTATCGCTGGCAGCTGTAAACCGCCATCGGGCGAACAATTTCAAAAATTTAAGTATGAACCTACGCCGCCAACTCTTGCTCGTCAGCCTTGTCGCACTCACCCTGCCCTGGGCCGGCTGCCAGCACCTCCGCCAGGTGGACGCCGCCCTAGCACAAGGCCAGATCCAGGCAATTGAAGCAACTGCGGCGGCAATTGCCGCGCGCTTGGCCAGTGCCCCTCAGCTTATCGCCCCGGATCCTCAGCGCCTATCGCGCCCACCAGGGGCTCAGCTCTACATGAATCCCCTATCTCAAGCTCCGAGAGTCGACGGCTATGGCGATGAGTGGCGAGCGCAGCAACTTGAGCCCAGAACCCTTAAGGACGGGCAGCTATCCCCTATGGCCCAGGTGACGCTGGGGCAACTGGATAAGCAAGTCTACCTGCTCCTCACTGTTTCAGACTCAACCCCCGCCTATCGGGACCCCCGCACAGGCCTAATCGCTGGAGGCGACACCGTAGAGCTGTTTACCGCTGAACAGCACTACATCCTGCCCGTCGCCAGCCAGGGGGCCGCCAGCGCCTTGTGGCACAACCCGAGAGAGGGCCGCTACGAGCGCGAGCTGCGCTTAAGGGGCCGCTGGACAACTTCTGGTGCCGGTTACCAATTGGAGCTGGCTCTACCACAAACCCTAACCGGTGGAGCCCTCGCTATCCGTATTCACGACAGGGCAAACAGCAGTGGTTCCTCACCGACTCGAAGCGCCAGCACACTTCCGGCAGATGGTCACCCAGGGCGCCTGGTAAGCCCTCTGCCAGACCTTCAAAGAGAACTCGACCACTTTGCGCGCCCTGGACTGCGCCTCGCAGTAGTGGACAGCGAGGGGTTTCTTCTTGCCAGCAACGGACAACTACAGCTGGCAGATTCCGAGAGCAATTCGTGGCTGAGAGACTGGGCTTATCGCAAATTGCTTTCCAGAGAGGATTTGCCACAGCTGCCGGAAAATAGCTTGCCTCTTGCGACGCCTGACAGCCGTGGCACCCGGGAGCAATGGTATTCAGGACCGCTGCAATCCCGAATTGGTGCGGTGAGTGTGCCCGTTATCACCCGGGTCGACGAAGTGGTTGAGCGGCCACTTCTGGGGCAAGTCGTCGTCCTGCAATCTGGCGAAGCGATGCAATCAGTCACCGAGGGAGCAGCCCACCGGTTGTGGTTGATCAGCTGCGCCGCGGCCGCAACTGCCCTGCTCTTCCTTTTGGGCTACGCCAGCTGGCTTTCCTGGCGCGTGCGCAAGCTACACCAGGCCGCCCGCAACGCAATAGATTCCAGCGGCAAACTGCGCGGCAACTTTCCCCATTCAAAGGCAAGCGATGAACTGGGAGACTTAAACCGGGCCTTCGCCAGCCTGCTCGCAGAACTGGACCAATATCACCAGTACCTGCGCACTCTCGCCAGTAAGTTGTCACACGAGCTACGCACACCGCTGGCAGTGGTTCGCTCATCCCTGGATAACCTCGCCGCCGGAGAACTCGACGACCACAGCCGCCGCTATGCAGGGCGGGCTATGGATGGCAGTGCAAGGCTGTCGGGGATTCTCAACAGTCTCTCCGCAGCCAGCAATCTTGAAACCAGCATCCACCAAGCGGAGCGGGAGCCTTTCGACCTGGCAGACCTGCTTGAAGTTATGACACAGTGCTATGGCGATGCTCACAGCGAACACCGATTTACTCTGAACAAACCCACTGGAGAGCTAGCCTGCCACGGCGCACCGGAGTTATTGGCTCAACTGCTGGACAAGCTGGTGGATAATGCATGTAGCTTCGCTCCCGAAGGCAGTGAAATTTGCCTGTCAGTGGCAACAAACAGAGATACCTACTTGATCACAGTGGGCAATGACGGCCCTCTGCTCCCGGAAGGTTACGCTCACAAGCTGTTCGACTCTCTCGTTTCTGTGCGCAACCAGGGCGATAATGCCGGCCACCTGGGGCTGGGACTGCATATCGCAAAACTGATCGCAGACTTCCACGGCGGCTCCTTAAAAGCCCGAAACCGCAGCGACGGTAGCGGTGTAGAGTTCAGCCTGGAGTTGCCGACCGGGTAACCGCCGTTGCGGATTGACAACATATCTGCACCGAGACGCCCGCTATGGTTGACAAACAACCAACTGTGGGGATAATGTCGCGTCCCGATCGGGCCCCAGGGCCTGTTAGTTACAGATTTATAGATTCCAGACAGGAGCAACCGGTGGCCAACTCACCTCAAGCGAAGAAACGCGCGCGCCAGAACGACAAGCGCCGCATGCACAACGCCAGTCTGCGCTCCATGGTGCGCACCTACATCAAGAAGGTAGTTGCGGCCATCGATGCCGGCGATGCGGAAAAAGCAAAAACTGCGTACGCAGAAGCAGTTCCCGTTATTGACCGTATGGCAGACAAAGGCATTATTCACAAGAATAAAGCCGCTCGTCATAAGAGCCGTCTGAACGCTCAGATCAAAGCTCTGGCCGCCTAATCCCTTAGGCAGCAGACACAAAAAAGCCCCGCATTGCGGGGCTTTTTTGTATTCAACACTTGCCAATTCAGAGCAGGATCAGGTTATCGCGGTGAATCAATTCATCGTCATCCCGATACCCTAAAAGGTCGGCAAACTTCTCCGATGACTGCCCCAGAATCCGACCGCTCTCACTACTGTCATAATTGACCAGGCCCCGCGCTATCTCGCGACCTTCAGCATTCCTGCAAGACACCAGATCCCCCCGCCTGAAATGCCCTTCAACGGCGGTAACCCCCACCGGCAACAGGCTGCTACCACTCCCAATCATAGCCGCCTCGGCACCGGCATCCACTAACAGGGTTCCGCGCACCTGTAACTGTCCCGCAAGCCAGCGCTTACGCGCCGCCAGGGGATCTGCCTCTGGCAGCAACAGGGTACCCAACTGCTCGCCGGCACAGACTTTATCTATCACCGCCTCCAGGGCGCCGCCAGCGATCACTGTGCGAGCCCCTGAGCGCGCTGCCAGCTGCGCTGCGCGCACCTTGGTGGTCATACCACCACGGCCCAGACCGCTGCGGGAATCCCCCGCCATCTCCAGCAGCTTGGGATCAAGCGCAGATGCCTCACTGATTAATTCTGCTTCGGGGTTATCGCGGGGATCTTCAGTAAACAGCCCATCCGCATCTGTCAAAATCAGCAGCGCATCTGCCTCAACCAGATTTGCAACCAGGGCCGCCAGGGTATCGTTGTCGCCGAAACGTATTTCGTCAGTCACTACCGTGTCATTTTCATTCACGATAGGCACAGCCCCCAGTGACAGGAGCGTGCGCAAGGTGCTGCGAGCATTCAGGTAGCGAGTGCGATTGGAAAGGTCGTCGTGATCCAACAAGATCTGAGCGCTGCGAATATCAAAGCACCCAAAAGCCTGCTCATACACCTGCACAAGGTGGCTCTGCCCCACAGCGGCAGCCGCCTGCAATTGGTGGATAGACTCGGGCCGGCGACACCAACCCAATCGATCCATTCCGGCCGCAACAGCACCGGATGAAACCAAAACAACTTCGATCCCTCGACGGCGCAAATCAGCCATCTGTGCAACCCAGGCAGAAATGGCGGTGGTATTCACACCTCGACCATTATCTGTCAGAAGGGCGCTACCAATTTTTACCACCCACCGCTGGGCCTTGGTCAACGCCTGCCGGGACACTGTTGCGGAGTCCATGCTTCCCCCTCAGGACAAGATAACTATTGAGCGAGCCAAGCTACTTCAGCAACTGCTCGCTCCACACAATTTAAGAGCGATACTCGACATCCACATCGTGGTCGTCGTCATCATCCCAATCCTCATCGTCATCCACCTGCCCCTTGGCCGCTTTGCGCTTGGCGCGATGACTCTCTCTCAACTCTTCGATACGCTCGCGAGCTTCGCGCTGCATTTGACGCTGCGCTTCCAGCTCCGCAACAGCCAAGTCGGGATCTCGCGCCTCAATTTCCTGACGTTCTTCCAGGTAATCCATCAGGCGACCGCCGAGGGCATCGGTACCCTCTTTGCGAATAGCTGCCACACGGAACACAGGCCCTTCCCAGCCCAGAGCATCCACTACCGCCTGACAGCGCTCTTCCAGCTCCGCAGCGGGAACCAGGTCGGTCTTGTTCAATACCAGCCAGCGCTCACGCCCTGCCAGTGTCGGGCTAAAGGTGGACAACTCACGCTCAATGGCTCGGGCATTCTCTACCGGATCAGAGCCATCAAAGGGAGCCAGGTCAACCAGGTGCAACAAAACTCGACAGCGGGTTAAGTGCTTGAGGAAGCGAATCCCCAGGCCCGCCCCTTCGGCGGCACCTTCAATCAGGCCGGGGATATCTGCAATCACAAAGCTGCGATGCTTCTGAACCTGCACTACCCCCAAATTTGGTACCAAAGTGGTAAAGGGGTAGTTGGCCACTTTCGGTTTGGCCGCAGAGACGGCGCGAATAAACGTGGATTTACCCGCATTGGGCAGCCCCAACATGCCTACATCTGCCAGAACTTTTAGCTCGAGCTTGAGGCTGCGCATCTCACCCTCAGTGCCGTGTGTGGTCTGACGCGGCGCACGGTTAGTACTGGATTTGAATCGGGTATTACCCAGGCCGTGAAAGCCACCCTGAGCCACCAGCTGACGCTCACCAGCTTCGGTCATATCGCCGATAGTCTCGCCGGTATCCGCATCAATGATCGTGGTGCCCACCGGCACCTTAAGGACCAGGTCCTCACCCTTGGCGCCAGTACAGTTGCGCCCTCGACCCGGCTGACCACTCTCAGCGGCGTAGCGGGGCTGGTAGCGATAATCCACCAGGGTGTTCAGGGAATCATCAGCTTCCAGGTACACGGAGCCGCCATCGCCGCCGTCACCGCCATCCGGGCCACCCTTCTCAACAAATTTTTCCCGGCGAAAGCTCAGGCAGCCATTGCCGCCCTTGCCTGCCTGCACAGAGATGGGCGCCTCATCGACAAACTTCATAATCACTCCACCGCCACAGCGGTTGTCTCATCCGGTGCGCAGATGCGCGCACTATCATCATACCAGCCGACAAGCCGCCTCCTGTGGGCAACTGCCACCCTAACTTCCCGTCGCTGTCTTTTTGCGACTTTTCCAACAAAAAAGCCCCGCAATAGCGGGGCTTTTTATGAAGCTTGGGCTAATGGCCGCTTAAGCAGTTTCGATAGAAACGAACTTGCGGTTGTTGGGGCCCTTAACTTCAAACTTCACAACGCCGTCCGCAGTGGCGAACAGGGTGTGGTCTTTGCCCATACCAACGTTAACACCGGCGTGGAACTTGGTGCCACGCTGACGAACGATGATGTTGCCTGCTGCTACAGACTGGCCGCCAAAGCGCTTCACGCCCAGGCGTTTACTCTCGGAATCGCGACCATTTCGCGTACTACCGCCAGCTTTCTTATGTGCCATGAGTCGTTACTCCTCTCTTATGCCTTGATGCCAGTGATTTTAACTTCGGTGTACCACTGACGGTGGCCCTGGCGCTTCATGGAGTGCTTACGACGACGGAACTTGATGATCTTCACCTTCTCGCCGCGGCCGTGGCTTACCACTTCAGCAGTTACTTTAGCGCCATCTACAATGGGAGCGCCAATGTTGATCTTGTCGCCATCGACAACCATGAACACTTTATCAAAATCGATGGATTCGCCAGTTGCTACTTCCAGCTTCTCCAGGCGAAGTACTTCGCCTTCCTCTACACGGTGTTGCTTGCCACCGCTCTCAAAAACAGCGTACATATTTCTATGCTCCGGTAAGGACGACACGAAGCAGCGGGAGGACCAGTAAGTCACTGCTCCGCATTTCGGGAGCTTGCGCCGTGTGTTTAACATCTATTCGCCAAAAGGCCCGCAGACGACCCAATAGCCGCAAAGAGCCCGCAATTGGCGGGGCGCAGATTCTAATCAATTCGCCGGGTTGATACAATAGCGCCCCTTCGCCTTCCGGCCCCCGGGAGGCCTCTGTCTAGTCGTATAAGGAACTCTCACATGCTGCCTTTTCACCGGGTCGCCGCCGAAGACTTTGCTGCGGTTAACCAGCGCATTCTCGATCAACTGCACTCGGACGTTCCCCTGGTGGAAAATATAGGTCACTACCTGGTCGAAGCCGGGGGCAAGCGCCTGCGCCCACTACTGGTACTGCTTTGTGCCAAAGCTTGCGGCTATCGGGGTGAGAACCATATCGATCTCGCCACAATTATCGAGTTTATTCACACTGCTACCTTACTGCACGACGATGTTGTAGACACCTCTGACATGCGCCGCGGCCGCCTTACCGCCAATGCCAAGTGGGGCAATGCGCCCAGCGTACTCGTGGGAGATTTCCTCTATTCCCGCGCCTTCCAAATGATGGTTGCTCTGGAAGACATGAGCATCATGGCAATACTCTCAGAGACCACCAACACCATCGCAGAGGGTGAAGTACAGCAGCTGGTCAACGCCGGTGATCCCACAGTAAGCGAAGAGAATTACTTCACCGTTATCCACAAAAAGACCGGCGCACTGTTTGAAGCCGCCTGTGAAACTGCGGCCGTATTAGCCAACTGCTCAAGTGAAGAACAAACTGCACTGAAACTCTACGGCCAACACCTGGGACTCGCCTTCCAGCTGGTTGATGACGCTCTCGATTATCGCGGTAATTCGGAAGAACTGGGTAAAAATGTTGGGGATGACCTGGCGGAGGGCAAGCCGACCCTGCCCTTGATCTACACCATGGCCAACGGCAGCAAGGACCAGGCACTGCTGGTAAAAACTGCAATTGAACAGCGCAGTGCGGAAAAGCTCAGTGAAATAGTAGAGGCCATTGAAGCCTGCGGTGCTCTGGACTACACCATGGATCGTGCCCGGGCCGCTGTAGAAGACGCCAAAAAGCAATTGGCCTTTATGCCCGAGAGCGAACAAAAAACCGCCCTGCAACAATTGGCGAGTTTTGCTATAGAGAGAAACGTCTAGAAGTAAATGCTGCTCGGGCTATATCGATAGCACGGGCAGCAGCGCCGCTACCTTAAGCACAATGCGAAGCAACGCAGTTCCCACCCCCTCGAACAGCTACCAACCCTGACCGGACTCCAAGATTTATTCGTATCTATTTTCCTCTGCCCCTTCAACATTGGGTACGATTGTTCCTCTTGTTATTTCAAGCGCCAACACCAATTCCTCAGGAGCAAAAATAACGAGAAAAATATAATTGGTATAGAGAGATCAGCACATGAGAAGCTCTACTGCGCTTTATCAGCTTAGAAATTACCCGGAAATGTTCTTAAAAAATAACCTGGTGAGAATTACCGGTACAAAAGATACTGGAGTCATGGATTATCAATTCGGGACCTACACCATGGGCATGGGCGCACCTGGTATTGATAGCCCCAATGAAATTTTTGCTTTCCACCGCCAAGGGGTCTTTATCGAAGATCCACAAACAATCAAGGTCCACCATATTCGCATGATCGATTGGGATGAAGACCTTGCCCTAGATCGCCTTGAGCCCTACCAAATGCGCAGCGGTGCCGACATTATGATTACCGGGCAACTCAGTGACTGCTGTTTCTGTATTGGCGGGCGCAATGCGAATATGCCGGCCGTTGCTCATGTTCGCCCAAGGAAAAAGCAGGGACTCAATGGCAAGGCCACACACAATGAAATTATCAATCGGGGAAAATTCAGGTTTTTAGGTAACGTCACAAAATCCCTTGGGCGCTCAACCCTAAGGCCCCACCATCATCTCTACTCCGACTACGCCTATATTATTGGAGTACGGGTTAAGAACCAGTGGCAAATCTTCGCTCAACACGTAAAGACTCCCAAAGGCCCCATCCAAGCTGTCACCCGACTCTTATAATTTCTTCCATAAAACCAGATAAATAACTTTGAGTACCCCCAAACCAAAAAGCCCCGCAGTTGCGGGGCTTTTTAATAATAAAAAACGAGTATTAACCGATAAGCTGAAGCAGCTCCTCTGTTTTCTCCCGCATTAATTCCTCACTTCCCCGGGATTCAACATTCAAGCGAACAACCGGTTCAGTATTTGACATACGCAAATTAAAACGCCACTCGGGGTAAGCGATACTCAACCCATCCACGTGCTCAACGCTGTCAGCTGCAGGTCCATACTTTTCCTCTGCCGCCTTTAACAGTGCTGCAGCATCCTGAACCTTAGAGTTAATCTCTCCCGAACAGGGGAAAGCAGCCATGCGCTCACCAACAAGCTGTGACAGCGATTTACCACTGCGACTTACCAACTCAGCAACCAATAACCATGGAATCATACCGCTATCGCAGTAGGCAAAATCCCGGAAATAATGGTGCGCACTCATTTCACCGCCATAAATGGCATCTTCCTTGCGCATGCGCTCTTTAATAAAGGCATGACCGGTTTTACTCTGTACCGGCTCTCCACCAGCAGCGCGGACAATATCCTCGGTATTCCAGAGCAGGCGTGGATCATGAACAACTTTGGCACCGTTGTTTTTTGCCAGGAAAGCTTCTGCCAGCAAGCCAACAACATAGTAACCTTCAATAAAATCACCACTTTCATCGAAGAAAAAGCAGCGATCAAAATCACCATCCCAGGCTATACCAAAATCAGCACCACTTGCCCGCACTGCCTCGGCAGTAGAATTGCGGTTTTCTGGCAAAATTGGGTTGGGAATACCATTGGGAAAGTTGCCGTCGGGCTCGTGGTGAACTCGCACAAACTCAAATGGCAGGTGTGGAGCCAGCGCATCAACAACCGCCCCTGCACCACCATTACCCGCATTAACCACCAATTTTAGTGGTTTCAATGCAGTATTATCGATATACCCCAATAAGTGCTGCACAAAATCAGCGCGGTGTTCAAAGCGCTGCAAAGTGCCTCTTTGCTCAACCGGAGCAAAGTTGTTTTCTTCTGCCAAGCGCTTAATATCCAGTAGACCGGTATCACCACTGATTGGACTACTGCCTGCACGTACAAACTTCATGCCGTTGTAGTCCATAGGATTGTGACTAGCAGTAACACAAATACCGCCGTCAAAGTCCCCGTGGAAATTGGCAAAGTAGACCTCTTCTGTACCGCACTCGCCGATATGGAAAACATCGGCACCCGCATCTCGCAATCCATTGACCAGCGCATCTGTCAGCTCGCCACTGGTAAGCCGAATATCATGCCCAACAACTACTCGACGAGCATTCAGGAACTGGGCAAAGGCACGCCCCACTCGATATGCAATATCGGTATTAAGTTCATCGGGTACACGGCCGCGAAGGTCATAAGCCTTAAAGCAAGTCAGCTCACTCACTTGCTTTTCTCCTCAGCAGCTTGCTCTGGCAAATACACATTTTCGTAAACGTGGTTAGTAGCATCAATAAAGCCTTCTACAGAACCACAGTCAAAGCGGCGACCTTTGAAGGCATAGGCTAATACACAGCCCTGCTGAGCTTGCGCCATCAGTGCATCGGTAATTTGAACCTCACCATTTTTGCCTGGAGGAGTATCTCGGATCAGATCAAAGATATCCGGTGTCAGGATATAACGACCAATAATCGCCATATTACTGGGGGCATCTTCCGCTGCAGGCTTCTCGACCATGTCAGTGACTTGATACAGACCAGGCTTAATTTCATTACCACCGATCACACCAAATTTATGGATCTGCTCCTTCGGCACTTCCTCTACCGCAACAATACTGCAGCGGAATTGCTTATAAAGCTGAACCATTTGCCCCAAAACGCCCATATCTTCATTTAGACACAGGTCATCAGCCAACACGACAGCAAATGGCTCATCGCCAACCAGGCGATGTCCTTGCAAAATAGCGTCACCCAGGCCTCTCATTTCGCCCTGACGCGTATAAGAAAAGCTCGCCCTATCGATCACTTTACGCACTGAGTCCAGGTAACGCTCTTTGCCGGTACCCGCGATCTGGTGTTCCAGCTCAAAGTTAGTATCAAAGTGATCCTCAATTGCGCGCTTGCCTCGCCCTGTGACAAAACCGATCTCGGTCAGCCCCGCTTCTATAGCCTCTTCAACGCCATACTGAACCAATGGCTTATTCACCAGCGGCAACATTTCTTTCGGCATCGCCTTAGTGGCAGGAAGAAAACGAGTGCCATAACCGGCAACAGGAAATAGGCATTTCTTGAGCATTCTGCTCCCCCAATCAATTTAAAACAGCACCCCCCGCGCAGGGCTGGCAACTTATCATAGCGTCGCTGTGCAAGCACTTACACTCGATAACGCTAAGCTTGGCCCAAAATGTTAATTCCCCCGAGGATAAACACCAAAACTATACGAATAAGATGAGGAATTAATACGCTAAATAGGGGGTATTTGTGAAGACAATTCTCACGCCAGTCACAAAAACCACCTTGACCGACTGGACAAGCGACACAGACCCCTTAGAATGCCCGCTCTTGCAAAAGTGTCCAATCTCAATTGCATAACCACCCACTAACGGGGAAATGATGAGTAATTTTGTACAAAAAAGTGAGTATACCAGAGAGGAGCTCCTGACCTGCTCCCGTGGCGAGATGTTCGGCCCAGGCAACGCCCAGTTGCCGGCTCCCAATATGTTGATGCTCGATCGTATCACCCATATATCCAAGGAAGGTGGTGCTTTCGGCAAGGGAGAGCTGATCGCTGAGCTCGACATTCACCCCGACCTATGGTTCTTCGACTGCCATTTTCCCGGCGATCCCGTAATGCCCGGCTGCCTCGGCCTGGATGCTATGTGGCAATTATTGGGTTATTTCCTGGCCTGGAAAGGCAACCCCGGCCGCGGTCGAGCACTGGGCTGTGGTGAAGTTAAATTTACAGGCCAAATTCTCCCCACCAGCAAGAAGGTGACTTACCATATTCAGATGAGCCGGATTGTTGAGCGCAGGCTTGTTATGGGTATTGGCGACGGCAGTGTCTCTGTGGATGGAAGAGAAATTTACACAGCAAAGGATCTTCGCGTAGGCTTATTTACCCGTACGGACAATTTTTAAACTCGTTTAAGACTAATACCGGTAGAAACCATCAGTCCTCTGCCGACAAGCTATGCTGGAGATCACTATGCGTCGGGTCGTCATTACCGGAATGGGTATCACTTCCTGTATCGGTACCAACACTAAAGAAGTCACCGAGTCACTGAAAACTGGTCGAAGCGGCATCCGCTTCCAAGAAGAGTATAAGGAGCTCGGCCTGCGCAGCCATGTGGCTGGGCCTGTGGACATCGATTTCAAAGAGCATATCGATCGCAAGCAACTTCGCTTTATGGGCGACGCTGCAGCCTATGCGTACATTGCCATGCGTGAAGCAATCGAGATGTCGGGCCTGCAGGAGGAGCAGATATCTAATCCGCGCACGGGTATCGTGATGGGCTCTGGCGGCACATCCACTCAGCAGATTATTGACGCTGCACATACTCTGAAGGAAAAAGGTGTTCGCCGTGTAGGCGCCTACCGCGTGCCCCAGGTAATGAACAGTACCGTTTCCGCATGCTTAGCCACTCCATTCAAAATCAAAGGGGTGAACTACAGTATTTCTTCCGCTTGTGCTACCAGTGCCCACTGTATAGGAAACGGAGCTGAGCTTATCCAGATGGGTAAGCAGGATGTAGTGTTTGCTGGCGGTGGTGAGGAACTAGCCTGGAGTTTGACTCACTTGTTTGACGCTATGGGCGCCCTCTCAAGCAAATATAACGATACTCCGACAAAAGCATCACGCCCCTACGATGCCGATCGCGATGGCTTTGTGATCGCCGGTGGTGGTGGCTGTCTGGTACTCGAAGAGATGGAGCACGCCGTGGCTCGCGGTGCGACCATCTATGCGGAGCTGACCGGTTACGGCGCAACTTCCGATGGTTACGATATGGTTGCCCCAAGCGGTGAAGGCGCCACCCGCTGTATGCAGCAGGCTCTGGCCGGTATGGACGGCAAAGGCCTGCAGGGTAGCGTGGACTATATCAACACCCACGGCACCTCTACACCCGTAGGCGATGTCGCCGAATTGAAAGCCATGCGCGAAGTCTTCGGGGATACAGTTCCGGCATTCGCCTCTACCAAATCTCTGACAGGCCACTCTCTGGGAGCTGCAGGGGTTCAGGAGGCCATTTACAGCCTGCTGATGATGCAGAATAACTTTATTGCTGCATCAGCTAATGTAGAGAACCTCGACCCCGCTGCGGAAGGCATGGACCTTGTCCGCCAGCTGCGTGAGACAGAAGTCAAACGGGCTATGTCCAATAGCTTTGGCTTTGGCGGAACTAATGCTTGCCTGATATTCGATAAAATCTAATCGAAATAAAAAGGGCGCCGCGAGGCGCCCTTTTTATTGACTGCACAACAGAAACCAAACTATTCAGGAGTCGCGTGCAAGCGCTCCAACCACAGCTCAACTTGGCGTGTCAGTCCCTGTCTCCAGCTCCGCTGCTGAACACCAAAGACATCCCGCAGCTTGCCACATGAAAGTACTATGCTGCGATCCCGCTTCTCAGCCTCATCCCCTAATGAAGTAAATTGCGCAAAGCGCTCTTCATCGTAAAAAGCCTGGGCGCGCTCGACCACCTCCAGGGCAAACTCCATCGCTGTGCAGCTATCAGAACTACCGTAGTGATAAACGTCTCCTGCCTTGGCCCCGCTAGCGAGCTGCTGGGCAACCGCCACTGCGACACGAGCCATATCCACCACTGTCACCGGGTTGCCGCTGTTCCTTCCATCCAGGGCTAAAGGCTCCCCAGACACAAAGTTGCGTAAAATACGCCCTAACAAGGCATCCTGACCACTATCCACCATCCAGCCAAAACGCAAAATCGTCAGGTTTTGTAGCCCATTAAAGGCATCTTCGCAGGCCAGCCATTCGCGTCCACTCGGGGACTGTGGTTCTGCGGGCTCATCTTCGTCATAGCGGCGGCGCTCACCGCCAGAAAAAACTTGGTAGGATGAGAGATGAATAATATGTTCACAGGGTGCAGCACAAAGCCGCTTACTCACCAGCAGTGACTCCGGCATGCCTCGATTGTCGGCACAGGCGGAGGCATTAATCACAATTGAGCCCGGTCTCAATTGATCGATTTCCCCGGGGGTCAACTGCTGTATGCGAAAGCCTGCGCGCTGCAGTCTTTTTTGCAGCGCACCATCAATCTCATTACCTGCTGTGATAATGGCGACGGTATCCGGCATATAACCTGTATTCAATTCAGACACTGGTAAATCCAGTTCTTAGAACGGGATATCGTCATCAAAGCTATTATCGAAACCACCGGCAGGACCTTGGTTCGGCTGTTGCTGGGGCTGCTGGTTAGCTGGCGCCATCGGTGAGGGAGCGGTACGCCCCTGCCCGTATGCCTCCTGGCCGCCCTGCTGCTGGTAGCCACCCTGGAAACCGCCGCCCTGTTGGTCAAAACCGCTGGAACCACCCATCGGCTGGCCGCCACCCATTTGGCCACCTGCGGCTGCGCCCATTCCAGCGCCACCCATACCCTGACCAAAGCCGCCCTGCTCACCGCGACCGTCCAGCATCTGCATTTCGCTGGCAACGATTTCAGTGGTGTAGCGGTCCTGGCCGGAATTCTTATCCTGCCACTTACGGGTGCGTAGAGAGCCCTCTACATAAACTTTGGCCCCCTTGCGCAGGTACTCACCGGCGATCTCAGCCAGGCGGTTAAAAAATACTACGCGATGCCACTCAGTGCGCTCCTGCTGCTGGCCAGTCTGCTTGTCTTTCCAGCTCTCACTGGTAGCCAGGCTGATGTTGGTAACAGCACCGCCACTCGGCATATATTTGGTTTCCGGGTCATTCCCCAGATTACCGATCAGAATTACTTTATTAATACCCCTGGCCATGGCCCTCTCCTCTCGTCAACCCGGGCTCCACCCGGGGCAATAAACTATTTAAACAATCAATTAATCTATCAAGTGTTATGAAATACCGTCAGTGCTGCATTGCACCATCGGTAAATATTGTATTTTTATCCAGTAGGATACAATAGCGGCTCAGTGTTAGTAAGCGCTACCTTCACGCTCTCTCGCGCAAACCCCACCACAGCAACATCCATAGCAGCAGCACCGCCAAGCCCAGAGCAGCAACTGCGGAAGCGCCCCCCAGACCGAACAGCAGGCCACCCAGGCTACCGCCGACAAAGGTGCCAAAGAACTGTAAAGTCGCATAGAGCCCCGTAGCTGCACCTCTCGCTTCCGCCGGAGCTTTCCTGGTTAGCTGCGCTGGCAACAGGGCTTCAAGCAGGTTGAAACCGGTAAAGAACACTGCCAGCAAGACTACCAGCACCCAGGTGCTTGCAGACAACAAGGCCGCACTGCCACCGATCAAAGCTAAACAAGCAAAATTAAGCGCAAAAGGCACCCGATCACTTTTCTCTGCCGCCCTCATCATTGGCAACATCACCAGGAAGGTGCCGAGCATTAGTGGCCCATACAGTTTCCAGTGTTCGCTCGCCGGCCAATCCAATCTATCGACTAGCACTAATGGCAAGGCGACGAACAATGCCGTGAGCAACAAGTGGGAGAAAAAGGCCCCAGAAACCAAGCGCCAAACAAGACCGCTTTTAACTACCGTACGAAAACCACTGCCATAAACGGCCGGCCGCCTAGCCGCCTCTGGCGTCGGCACCAGGCGCCAAACCAACAGTCCACCCAGCAGTGCTAATCCAGCAGTGACCCAGAAAATTGCCGGCAAGCCGCCCACACCGGCCAGCGCCGGCCCCAGGATCACCGCCAGCATAAATGCGACGCCAATAGACGCTCCGATAATCGCCATCGCAATACCGCGCTTTTCATCGCGGGTTAAGTCGGCAACCAGCGCCATCACAGCCGCGGCAATGGCACCACAACCTTGCAGTACCCGCCCCACAATAAGGCCGTAAACCGAATCTGTCAGCGCAGCGATGACACTGCCCAGGGCAAACAGTGCAAGGCCGGTATAAATAACCGGCTTGCGCCCCCAGCGATCGGACAGGAGCCCCAGAGGAATTTGGAGTATCGCCTGACTCAGGCCATAGGCACCCATTGCCAGCCCCAGCAGCATGGGCGTGCTATCGCGATAGCCCTCGCCGTACACAGTGAGAACCGGCAAGACCATAAACAGGCCCAGCATACGAAAGACATACAGGGAAGCCAGCCCACCCAGGGCGCGGCGCTCAATGGAATTCATGCAAATCCCGGAACAGCATCAAATAGGGCGCGCATTGTACAGTGAGCCGCCTCCCGGCTGTAGGGGAAACAGCACAACTTTTATCCACAACTAGTTACGACCGTACTCATCATCGAGGCGGACAATGTCATCCTCCCCGAGATAACTGCCGGATTGCACCTCGATCAGCTCCAGGGGAATCGTACCGGGGTTCTCCAAACGGTGGACCACCCCCAGGGGGATATAAGTCGATTGGTTCTCGGTGATCAGGACCTCTTCTTCACCCCGGGTAACCTTCGCAGTTCCCTGCACCACAATCCAGTGTTCAGCGCGGTGGTGATGCATCTGCAGGGATAGCTGTTGGCCCGGCTTCACCACAATACGCTTCACTTGAAAGCGTGGACCCGCATCAATCGAGTCGTAGTAGCCCCAGGGCCTATATACTTTGCGGTGCCTTTGGGCCTCACTGCGGCCAGTGCTCTTGAGGTTACTGACCAGTTTTTTGACTTCCTGGACCCGTTGCCGGTCAGCGATCAGAAGCGCATCGTCAGTATCGACAACAACCAGGTCGGATACACCGAGAAGGCTGACCAAGCGGCTCTCACCACGCACCAGGCAGCGCTGGGAGTCTTCTAGCAACACATCACCCTGAAGCAAATTGTCATTGGCATCGCGTTTTGCCAACTCCCATAGCCCCTGCCAGGAGCCCACATCGCTCCAACCCGCATCCATAGGTACAACTGCCGCGGATTCCGTCGGCTCCATTACTGCATAATCCACAGACTCATCTGCGCAGGCTGCAAAAGCCTCTCTATCCACCCGGGTAAAATCCAGATCCCTCGCGGCACTCTTATAGGCACTGCGGCAGGCTGTGAGAATATCTGCACGGTAGCGCTCCAACTCCTCCAGATAGCGGGAGGCGCGGAACAGGAACATGCCACTGTTCCAGGAGTAATCCCCGGAGGCCAGGTAAGCTTCAGCGGTTTCAGTGTCCGGCTTTTCGACGAACTCCGCCACTTTCCAAGCAGTTTCCGCCAATTTATCCCCGCGCCGAATGTAGCCGTAGCCGGTCTCCGCCCGGGTCGGCACAATACCAAAGGTGACCAGATGCCCCTGCTCAGCCAGGGCTCGGGCCGACTCTACAGACTCCTGAAAATTTGCCTCGTCGGAAACGGCGTGGTCTGCCGGTAATACCAGCAGTAAAGGGTCAGCTCCTGACTCCAGTGCTGCCAGGGCAGCCAGGGCAATAGCCGGTGCAGTGTTGCGCGCGCAGGGCTCCAGTAAAATGGACTGGGCTCCGTGGCCGATTTCCTGCAATTGCTCGGCGGCGGCAAAACGATGCTCTTCGTTGCATACCAGGATCGGCGCCTGTAATGGCTCAATGCCCTCCAGGCGCCTTACGGTTGCCTGTAACATCGTTTCACCACCGATAAGGGGTAGGAACTGTTTAGGGTAGGCCTCGCGAGAGAGTGGCCACAGGCGCGAGCCAGTGCCACCACAGAGAATCACAGGAATCATCGAATGCTATCTGCCTGAATGTCGGGTATTGCGAAAGACAATTTTCGCACATCAGGTGGCGAGTTTATACTTGACTGTTTTTCCGGCACCGCAGTTGTGATCGCCCCGCGCGGAGCAAGTCCGAGGCCCGGCCCAGTATTAGCAGCATATAGGTAGAGCGTGGACACGATTTATGTAAGGGGTGCTCGCACCCACAACCTGAAGAATATCGATCTGGACATTCCCCGCGATAAACTGATCGTTATCACCGGCCTGTCCGGTTCCGGCAAATCTTCCCTGGCCTTTGACACCCTCTACGCAGAGGGGCAGCGCCGCTACGTGGAATCACTCTCCACCTACGCCCGTCAATTCCTGTCGATGATGGAAAAGCCGGATGTGGATACCGTCGAGGGGCTATCACCGGCTATTTCAATCGAGCAGAAGTCCACCTCTCACAACCCCCGCTCCACTGTCGGCACCATCACAGAGATCTATGACTACCTGCGGCTGCTGTTTGCCCGGGTTGGAGAACCCCGCTGCCCCGAGCACGACGAACCCCTGCAAGCCCAGACGATCAGCCAGATGGTGGATCAGGTACTGGCTTTACCGGAAGGCAGCAAGATTATGTTGCTGGCGCCGGTAGTTCGCGATCGAAAGGGTGAGCACCAGCACGTATTTGAACAATTGCGCCGGGACGGATTTGTGCGGGCACGGATCGACGGAGTTATCTGTGACCTGGACGACACCCCCAAGCTGGATAAGCGCCGCAAGCACACCATTGAGGTGGTGGTAGACCGCTTTAAGGTGCGTGAGGACCTGCAACTGCGTTTGGCGGAATCCTTCGAAACTGCCCTGAATCTCACCGACGGTATCGCCTCCATCAGTTTTATGGATGGAGACCAGGAAGATCGCCTCTTCTCTGCCCGCCACGCCTGCCCCGTCTGTGACTACTCACTGGATGAGCTGGAACCCCGCCTATTCTCCTTCAACAACCCTTCGGGCGCCTGCCCCAGCTGTGACGGCCTGGGCGTCAAGCAGTTCTTCGATGAAGACAAGGTAATTATCGATTCGGAAAGCAGTATTTCCGAAGGCGCCATTCGCGGTTGGGACAGACGCAACATTTACTATTACCACATGCTCGACTCCCTCGCCGAGCACTACGGTTTCGATCTGGATAAGCCCTGGAAAAAATTACGCAAAGCCCACCGCAAGGTTATCCTGCAGGGCAGTGGCGACGAAGAGATAGACTTCAGCTACGTCAATGATCGCGGCGATGTCACCGTGCGCCAGCACACCTTCGAGGGCATTATCCCCAACTTCCAACGCCGCTATCGGGATACCGAGTCCCAATCGGTACGGGAGGAGTTAGCCAAGTATCTGAGTACACAAAAATGCCCAGAGTGCCACGGTACCCGCCTGCGCCGCGAGGCCCGTCATGTCTTTGTGGATAACCGCACCCTGGCGCAAATTACTGAGCTGCCTGTAGGCGATGCGTTCGAGTATTTCGACCATGAGCTGGCTTTTAAAGGCGCCCAGAAAGAGATTGCCGATAAGATTCTCAAAGAGCTGCGCGATCGATTCCGCTTCCTCGTCGATGTCGGCCTGAATTACCTGACCCTAAACCGCAGTGCAGAAACCCTCTCCGGCGGCGAAGCACAGCGCATTCGCCTCGCCAGCCAGATCGGCGCCGGCCTCGTGGGCGTAATGTATATTCTCGACGAGCCCTCTATCGGCCTACACCAGCGGGACAACGAGCGCCTGCTCAACACCCTTACCCACCTGCGCGATATCGGCAACACGGTTATTGTGGTGGAGCACGATGAGGATGCCATTCGCAGTGCCGACTTTATCGTCGATATTGGCCCCGGTGCCGGTGTCCATGGTGGAGAAGTCGTGGCAGCGGGTACCGCCGATAAAATTGCCAAATGCAAGAAATCCCTAACCGGTCAGTACCTCTCCGGCAAAAAGAAAATTGCCGTACCGGAAGAACGCTACGTACCCGACTCGGACTATTTGTTGCGCCTCGAAGGGGCCAGTGGAAATAATTTACAGGACGTCGATCTGGAGATCCCAGTAGGATTATTTACCTGTGTAACCGGTGTATCCGGCTCTGGTAAGTCCACCCTGATTAATACAACACTCTATCCACTTGCCGCCACTGCACTTAACAAAGCAACAACCCTTAAGGCCTCTCCCTATAAAGAAGTACACGGTCTGGAGCACTTCGACAAATGCGTGGATATTGATCAGAGTCCTATCGGGCGCACTCCTCGCTCAAACCCAGCAACTTACACCGGTATTTTTACCCCAATTCGCGACTTGTTTGCCGGCACCCAGGAAGCCCGCTCACGGGGCTATAAACCTGGACGCTTCAGCTTTAACGTCAAGGGTGGGCGCTGTGAAGCCTGCCAGGGTGACGGGGTGATTAAGGTAGAAATGCACTTTTTGCCGGATGTCTATGTACCCTGTGATACCTGTCACGGCAAGCGCTACAACCGCGAGACCCTGGAAGTGCACTACAAGGGCAAGAATATCCACGAAGTATTGGAAATGACCGTGGAAGATGCACGGGAATTCTTTGACCCTGTGCCTGCAATCGCGAAGAAGTTGCAAACCCTGATGGATGTAGGCCTCTCCTATATCAAGCTGGGTCAGGCTGCCACCACTCTCTCAGGTGGTGAAGCCCAGCGGGTAAAACTCTCCCGCGAACTATCCAAACGGGATACTGGGCAAACCCTGTACATCCTCGACGAACCGACTACCGGCCTGCACTTTGCCGATATCCAATTACTGTTGGATGTTCTGCACCGCCTGCGCGATCACGGCAATACCATCGTAGTTATCGAACACAACCTGGATGTTATCAAAACCGCCGACTGGATTATCGATCTTGGCCCTGAAGGCGGCTCCGGCGGCGGACAGATTATTGCCACGGGAACACCGGAAGAAGTTGCAGGGGTAAAAGCCTCTCACACCGGGCGCTTTCTGAAACCAATGCTAAGTTAGCCAAAGTGATAAGGGTGCCGGCTTGAGAGTCGGTACCCAGCACTACCAATTGTTATTAGAGTAAGCGGCAGGTCCGACACACCATGAAAGTTTTGAATCGCGAACGCTTGAATCTGATTATCGCCTTATGCGCAATTACGATATCTTTCGCCTCCTTTTATGCCACCTATTTACAGGCTAAAGCTGCCAACAAACAAGTAAAAATTATGACCATGCCGGTGGTTAAATTTCATCAAGGAAATTTTGACGCATCAACACAAAAACCTACCATCATATTCACTCTACACAATGCTGGCGCAGGCCCCGCAGTTTTGAAGACTGTTGACTTTACATACAAAGATAAAACCCACCCCAGTTTGGACAGCCTGTTAAAATCCTGTTGCCAGGAGGAGGAAAGCGAGCTGTATCAAGCGATACCTAAGCTGGAAAAAGAGGGCGAAAATACACTCGCTGCACAGAGTGGCTTAAACAAGATAACACTGAATCAAGCCATAATTGCCCCACAATCATCCCTCACCTTTCTCCTGTTACAAAAGACAGCGATAAATGAAGAGCTATGGAGCAAACTGAATGAAATCAGAAACGATATCGAGGTTACTCTATGCGTCTGCTCTCCTCTCGGTGACTGCTACCAGTCGAAAGGCGCACAAATATCCTCTGAAATAAAATCATGCCCCCACAATAAAAAGTAAAACTAGCAGCAGCACCTTTCTATACAGCATACCAATTTAAGGGATAAATAATGTGCACATTGATATCAACTGTGACCTAGGCGAAGGCGCCGATTTAAACAGCTGTGACAGGGACGCTCAAATTATGCCGTTCATTTCTCGCTGCAATATAGCTTGCGGCGGTCACGCCGGCACTCCCGAGATCATGGGTAGATCAATCGAAAACGCCCTAAAAAATAGCTTAATAATCGGCGCGCACCCCAGCTATCCCGACAGGGAAAATTTTGGCCGCAAATCTCTAGTTATTCCTCAAAATAAATTACTCGACTCTCTTTGCACACAAGTAAACCAACTAGAAAATATCGCGCGCAGCCTAGGAGCAACTTTAGACCATATTAAACTACACGGCGCTCTCTACAATGATACAGAGTCAAACAGAGAACTCGCTAAAAGTATTATTACCCTACTCGACAAAGAATATCCTTCACTGAAAATTATTGGGTTAGCCAACGCTGCCATGCAGTTCGCTGCTGCCAAACAAAATAAAACATTTATTCGCGAAGGATTTATGGACAGGCAGTACCTCAGTAATAACCAACTAGCTCCACGCTCAATGGCGGGTGCTGTTATTGCTGAGACAGAACAGTGCTTAGAGCAGGCTATCTGCTTGGCAAAGGGCTTAGAATTTAACGATTATCTTGGTGAAAAATTACAATTCTCTGTGGATACCATCTGCCTCCACGGCGATAATCCCCAAGCACCCATTATCGCCAGACAACTTAAGCAACATCTCAATGCAAACGGCGTGAGTATAGCTCGGTGACACACCCAGCCCCCCATATACCACTAGCTATTACCATTAACGGAGATTGTGCAGTAGATATCCGCTTTTCCGGCAAACCATGCAAGGCTCTTAGCCGGACAATTATCGGTTTGAGAGCGGCTCTATTAAATGAAGTTCATCCAGGTATCATTGATATCATTCCTGCATACCAGTGCTTAACTGTTATTTTCAATCCTTCCCTATGGGATCACAAAACCTTATACCAATTACTCACTAAAACTACCGAGGACTTTCTAAACAACCCTGCCCCCTTCACCAGTAGACCACGCATAGTGCGTATTCCCGTATGCTACGAAGAAGGCTTTTCTCCAGACCTTGAGGCATTATCAGAACATACCAAATTATCGTCACAGGAAATCATCAAACGACATACCGCACAACGTTACTTAGTGCATATGTTGGGCTTTACTCCAGGCTTCTTATACCTTGGCGGACTTGACCCAAAGCTATATTGCCCCAGAAAAGAAACTCCCCGAACCAGAATTCCCGCAGGCGCTGTCGGGATAGGTGGAGAACAAACAGGCATCTACCCACAAGCTACACCGGGGGGATGGCAAATTATTGGCCAGACACCCCTTAGTCTTTTTCAACCTGCGGAACCCTCCCCATTTATCGCTGCACCTTTAGATGAAATTGAATTTTATGCAGTAGATTCTCAGCAATTTCATATACTCTCGCAGAGTACTAAAAGTAGCTCACCCTAAAAAGGAGGGTCTATGGGTATTCACTTTCTTCGAGCAGGGCTACAGACAAGTATTCAGGACCTGGGTCGTCCAGGCATGATGCACTGTGGAATTCCATGGGGAGGTGCTGCCGACCCACTATCGATGAAAATAGCCAACCTGTTATTAGGAAACCCGTTAGGGCACCCAACCTTTGAGATCACCCTGCTCGGCCCTAGAATCGAATTCCTCTGCAATCTCACTATCGCTATAGCCGGAGGCCAATTCAGAGGCTCCTTAAATAACGAGTCAATTGATAATTTCCGAACCTATAGGGTTAAACCTGGTGATATTTTGGATATAGCTCAAGCTATTTCCGGTGCAAGAACCTACCTTGCGATTTCTGCCAAGATAGACGCACCCAATATCTTAGGTAGCTCTGCAACTCACGTTATAAGTAAATTTGGCGCAAATAGTGGCAAACCGATCACATCTAACGAATTCATCCACTTTAAAGAAGTCCACACCGCAAAAGAATCTGTACTAAATAAAAGGTTTCACCTTCACTACTCACATAATTCAAAGCTACGACTAGTGGCTGGACCAGAGAGCAATTTATTTTCCAAGAAATTTATTGAACACTTTTACGGCTCAACCTATCTGGTTTCTACCCAAAGCAATCGTATGGGCATTCGTCTATCCACTAAAAACAATTCTACAATTCATAAAATTACAAACGGAAAGACACAACTATCATCAGCAGGACTCTATCCCGGCAGCATTCAAGTACCACCCGATGCCAATCCTATTATTTCCTTTATTGAGGGACAGACTATTGGCGGGTACCCCCGAATAGGCCATATTATAAAATCGGAACTTCATCGCCTGGGTCAGCTAGCCCCAAAAAACAAAATCACATTTCAAGAAATAAGCATTGAAGAATCGCGTGAAATTTTCAAAAAGAAACAAGACCTAATTAAAAAACTCCAACAGAGCCTGAATCTTAATCACAGGGAGGCACTATCCCTTTAATACAAGCATAAACATTATCAGATACAGAACTATTTAATGCTCAAAAATAACAGCATAAAGTAGAGAATAAAAATTACGCCAAAATAGACAAAATAATTTTATTAAAAATTTAAATGGAATATTTTTGAACAAAAAAAGAAAAAATATTACAGAAATTCTGTGACCGGCAAGTTTCCCCTCATATCTTTCTAGACCAAAACATCATTATTAACTAACCTCATTGGGTTTTACCCAAACAGCGATTTGGACTAGCGTGCAAGTTGATTATCTATAGGGAGCAAATAAATCTCCAAACAATTATTTCAGGATCAACAAAGCACATTCCAAAGAGAAAACACACAATACCTTAAGGGGATTAATAATGATAAAAATTCTCCGCGGTTTTATTTCAATACTCTTAGCGAGTTCTCTACTTATCACAGCGCATGCAAATGCAGAACCGGGTGATTACAACTTCTGGACTACCCTAAAGCATTTGTTTGATCCACCCAATGCCGATGCGCCAGTCACCTCGCAGCAAGCTGAGGGGATGTATCCACTAACTATGGATGACCCCAGTTTTAATGATGATTTTGATCCTGGCGACTACAACACCTGGCAAAAAATTGATGTACCTACCAGTACAGGTGCCATGTGTGGGAATGGATCACCCTATAAGTTCTTTGTTCACCGTGTTCCAGATACCAGTAACACCATTTTCTATTTCGAGGGTGGTGGGGCATGCTGGGACTATGAAAGCTGCTCAGGACAAGCTGGTATTCGCGGGGCTCGCAACCCCAATGGCATTCCCGATGATTACCTAAGCAATGTGCACTTGTTAGATTTTACAAATTTCGAGAATCTTACTACCGCTGGCGTATCCCCTTTGATTTATACACATCATCCCTACGACCAGTATAAAACTGGCGAGTGGAATATGGTTTACGTGCCATACTGCACTGGGGATATCTACGTAGGCGATAAAACTGAAATATACGAGGACACTACTGGCGAGAACCCCGACCTTATCTGGCACCACAATGGATTACGCAACGTTCAGGCAGTTACTTCCTGGGTGAAAAATAATTTGCAAAAACCGAAGCAGATGCTCGCTGCGGGTTGTAGTGCAGGCAGTATTGGTGCCCTGTTTAATTATTCAAAATTGCGCGAGGATATGAATGTCGATTATGGCTATCTCCTCGATGATTCAGGCCCTCTCTATCAGGCACCTTTAGACGGGAGTGACAGCACCCAATATCCCTCATTACCGCTACATAAAGAAGTGCTGCGCTCTTGGACTACCTATACCGCCGATAGCGATGAAAGCTCGGAAAATCCCATCACTATGTTAAAAGCCATAACACCGGGATTCGAAGCCAATCAGCTAGCCTCACTTTATGCTGCGCTTTCCAATAAATTCCCCTCAGATCGATTGGGTATTACGCACTTTCTTGCTGACGGGAATTTTTCATCGTACTCCTACGAGAGATTTTATGAGGATATTTATAATGATCCCGATGCAGACTCCCGTTTAAATAAATTGCGACAGCGCTGGCAGAAAGATACCCATGAAAATTTGATTCCACTGCTGGATCAAACTAGTAACTGGGGCTATTACTTCCCGATGTTCCGCAACTTGAACGAGAGCCACTGCACAACCATTATCGATTTAAACTATGGTGAGATTGCCGAGCACGGGCTTGAATTAAAAGATTTCCTCGACAACATCGTCAATCATAACGGTGGAGGAATGATTCGGGCATACGAAACCGATGAGGTTTCAGATTATGAGGACAATAGTAACTGGTTCTATGATCTGATCGGCTTGTTTATGTAATTAAAATGCCCCCAGCGCTGCCGGTAACTAGCTGGCAGCGCTGAATGATAGAAAGCCTAACTGCCATATACCGCCTCACGGGCGTCCTGAAGGCGTTTACGTAAGTATTCATGTCTACTCATACCATCGGGAAAGGACGTCATCTGCTGAACTTCCTCAACGATCGAGCGCTCAAGATCCTTATAGGTGGAAAAGCCCGGAACCTCGACATGAGGGTCGTAATCCCTGATCACCGTTTGCGCTTTATCCCGATAAATATTAAATAGCTCTTCAGCTCTTTGGGTGAACTCTGCCTGGTTAAGGCTATTTTTTTCCAGCCAGGCCAACTTCATTGAAAGCGCTTCATAGCCTGTAATACGCGATTCCCGCTCTATTTTTTCAATTGCATCCCAGGCCTCTTCACCAGAGAGATTGCCCAGGTCTGCAAAGTAGTCCTTGAGCGCCTGCTTAACATTCTCACGGTCCAGATAAGCCTGAACCCGAGGATGATTTAACAACTCTTCGACCTCCGCATGTTCCAGCTGGGACCAGGGTATGCTGTCAGAAATATTCTTTACTAATTCACTATCATCTTTTAGCGGCTCTATCATCTCGCGCACCTTGGTCACACTTGAGCGCACATCAATATCGTAGTGATCAACCCCTACAACGGCGAGCGTTACTGCTCCGGCAAGCAAAATCAGCTTTTTCATAATTAGTTACCGAGCAAATTAGAAATTATGTATTTGTCTGTCGGTAACTATCTAAGCAGAGAATTGGGAGAGCATGAAAGAAAATAACGCCCTCACCAATGAATAAAGTGCCAATATCTTACAGACTGATTAGCTAGCCAACCCAGTTAACAGCTTGCTCATCGTCTTTTTTTCCTACACAGGGCTCATCCTTGGTCTTCGGCGCCACATAGCCTACCTGCTGCTCCCGCGGAAGGTTTGCGGACTCCCAATTGGAAACCGCTTCTGCGCAGAGGCTGCGCTGCTCAGGGGATAGCGCAACACCATTAGGCCATTTTCCAAGTTCAATGGCCCGCTTTAAGCTGCCCACAATCTCGGGATTCAAACTCTTTAACAGTTGCTCAAAAGACATACAAAAATCTCCTTATGGCAAAAAAAAGGCCGGTCAAAGACCGGCCTTCCGTAGCGCTATGGCTAATAACGCTTAAGCTTCAGCAGCTTCGTCTTCTATTTGAGGACGGTCTACCAGCTCAACGTATGCCATCGGCGCCTTATCACCAGCGCGGAAACCACACTTCATGATACGGATGTAACCACCAGGACGGGCTTCGTAACGAGGACCCAGCTCGTCGAACAGCTTGCGCACAGCATCCTTATCACGGATACGAGCGAAAGCCAGACGGCGGTTAGCAACACTGTCTTTCTTAGCCAGAGTGATCAGCGGCTCGGCAACGCGGCGCAGTTCTTTGGCTTTGGCCAGTGTGGTTTTGATCAGTTCGTGCTCCACCAGAGAGGCGCTCATGTTCTTGAACATGGCCTTGCGGTGAGCGCTCGTGCGGCTGAATTTACGGCCACTATAGCGATGACGCATGACTCAATTCCTTACGACCTAAGTTGCTGTCACAGCAGGTCGTTCTGGAGCGGTGTCGCGCTAAGCTGTAGCACCGCTCGGGTTCTTTCTACTAATCACGACACCGTCGCGACTACCAAATGCTTACAGGGGGCTTAACTTGCTGTCGCCTTTCAGGCTGGCCGGCGGCCAGTTTTCCAGGCGCATACCCAGGGACAAACCACGGGAAGCCAGTACGTCCTTGATTTCAGTCAGAGACTTCTTACCAAGATTCGGCGTCTTCAGCAGTTCTACTTCAGTGCGCTGAATCAGATCACCGATGTAGTAAATATTCTCTGCCTTCAGACAGTTCGCCGAACGTACAGTCAACTCCAGGTCGTCTACCGGGCGCAGTAGTACCGGATCAACTTCAGGCTCTTCAGCCTTCGGCTGTGCATCCTTCTCGCCTTCCAGGTCCACAAATACTGCGAGCTGTTGCTGCAGAATAGTGGCGGCGCGACGAATAGCCTCTTCCGGGTCCAGGGTACCGTTGGTCTCCAGATCCAGAACCAGCTTATCCAGGTCAGTGCGCTGTTCTACACGCGCGCTTTCCACGCTGTAGGAAACGCGACGCACTGGGCTGTATGAAGCATCCAGCTGCAGACGGCCAATTGCACGGCTTTCCTCTTCCTCGCCACGACGAGCATCGGCGGGCTGGTAGCCGCGACCGCGCGCTACAGTGAGACGCAGGTTGAGCTCGACATCACCAGTAATATTGGCGATCACGTGCTCAGGATTAACGATCTCGATGTCGTGATCTACCTGGATATCTCCAGCAGTCACCGCACCTGGGCCCTTTTTGCTCAGGCTCAATACCGCCTGATCCTTACCGTGCATAACAACGGCGATTTCTTTCAGGTTGAGCAGGATTTCAATTACATCTTCCTGCACACCTTCGATCGCGCTGTACTCGTGCTCGACACCTTCGATTTCCACCTCGGTGACGGCGCAGCCCGGCATGGAGGACAGCAGGATGCGACGCAGCGCATTGCCAAGAGTGTGGCCAAAGCCACGCTCCAGGGGCTCCAAAATCACTTTGGCGTGATTCGGATTGTACTCGGTGACGTCAATACGACGCGGTGTCAAAAACTCGTTGACAGCAGTCTGCATAGCCATACCTGTTTACAGTTGCATTCCTTAAAGTGGACTTATTGTTACTTGGAGTACAGTTCCACGATAAGGTTTTCGTTGATCTCTGCCGGCAGATCGACACGATCCGGAGTGCGCTTGAAAGTGCCTTCCAGTTTGCTCGCGTTTACGTCTACCCACTCGACATCGCCACGCTGGGCAGCGAGGGAAACGGAATTCTGGATACGCAGCTGCTTCTTGGCTTTCTCACGTACAGCGATAACGTCGCCTTCTTTAACCTGGAAAGAAGGGATGTTAACGGTAGTGCCGTTTACAAGAATCGCTTTGTGGGAAACCAGCTGACGCGCTTCAGAGCGAGTTGAGCCGAAGCCCATGCGGTAAACCACGTTGTCCAGACGCTGCTCGAGAAGTTGCAGCAGGTTTTCACCTGTAGCGCCCTTCAGACGTGCTGCTTCCTTATAGTAGTTACGGAACTGCTTTTCCAGTACGCCGTAGATACGACGAACTTTTTGCTTTTCACGCAGCTGAATACCGTAGTCGGACAGACGACCGCGACCAGCGCCGTGCTGACCGGGTTTGGATTCTGCGCGACACTTGGAGTCGTGCGGACGAACACCACTCTTCAGCTGCAGGTCAGTCCCTTCACGACGGGACAGTTTACATTTTGGTCCAATATAACGTGCCATTTTGTCAGCCCCCTCTTACACGCGACGCTTTTTAGGTGGACGACATCCGTTATGCGGGATAGGCGTCACGTCGGTGATGTTGGTGATCTTGTAGCCGCAGTTGTTCAGTGCACGAACGGCAGATTCGCGACCGGGGCCAGGGCCCTTAACTTCTACGTCGAGGTTTTTCAGGCCGTATTCCTGAGCTGCAGTACCTGCGCGCTCAGCGGCAACCTGGGCTGCAAACGGGGTGCTCTTACGCGAGCCACGGAAGCCAGATCCACCTGCGGTGGCCCAGCTGAGGGTATTACCCTGGCGATCAGTGATCGTCACGATCGTGTTGTTGAACGATGCGTGGATGTGGGCAATACCGTCGACAACGGTCTTTTTGACCTTTTTGCGAACAGTAGTTTTTGGCTTAGCCATACCAGTATCCTAAATCCTGTATCAAATCCCCTCGGCGATTAGCCGGACGGGGCATCTTGAACCGCGATTTCGCGCCTTTTAGTTAAGGCTTACTTGCGAATCGGCTTGCGCGGACCCTTACGGGTGCGAGCATTGGTCTTGGTGCGCTGACCACGCAGCGGCAAGCTGCGACGGTGACGCAGACCGCGATAACAACCCAGATCCATCAAACGCTTGATGTTCATGGATATTTCACGGCGCAGGTCGCCTTCCACGGTCAGTTTTGCAACTTCACCACGGATGGTTTCGATCTGCTCTTCAGACAGTTCGCGGATTTTGGTGGATTCAGCGATACCAACCGCTGCCAAAATAGACTTAGCCGTAGTGCGACCAACCCCATAAATGTGGGTCAGGGAGATTACGGCGTGCTTGTGGTCTGGTACATTGACACCAGCAATACGTGCCATAGAGGCGTACTCCACGTATTGGAGTCACTGCTTTATATTAAGTATGTGACTCTACTTTGATTTCGGCGCTGACAGCGACTAAAAAACCGGCGGCGCCACCAAAAAGGCGCGCAAGAATAGCTTTTCAGACACTAATTTGCAATAGCCAACGTCCGCATCGGTCCCCCGAAGCGGATGAAGACGACAGTCAACGCCCCCAGTTGGAAGTTTGCTGTTGCTAACTTCCCACCCCAAAAAACTTCCCGGGGTGTTGCCATTCGATACGGGGCTGTATCGAGTAGCGAATTTTTCCAGCTTTTACAGAGGCGCCCTGTGGGCGCTCTCCGCAAGGGGCTGGCCCCTTCTTAGCCTTGACGCTGCTTGTGACGTGGCTCAGCGCTGCAGATTACCCGCAGAACACCCTTGCGACGCACGATTTTGCAGTTACGGCAGATCTTTTTTACAGAAGCGCGTACTTTCATGACCTTACCTCAATTCAATCAAACTGCGAGCAGGCGACGCCCTAGCGACGACCGTAGCTTTGCAGGTTAGATTTTTTCATCAAACCCTCGTACTGGTGCGACAGCAGATGCGATTGTACCTGTGCCATAAAGTCCATCACTACGACTACAACGATCAGCAGTGAGGTACCCCCCAGATAGAAGGGAACGTTAAACCCAACCACCAGGAACTGCGGCAGCAGGGATACCAGTGCGATGTATACAGCACCCACCAGAGTGAGGCGAGTCAGCACGCTATCGATATAGCGGGCCGTCTGCTCTCCAGGGCGAATACCTGGCACATAAGCACCGGACTTTTTCAGGTTATCCGCAACTTCATTCGGGTTGAACATCAACGCCGTGTAGAAGAAACAGAAGAAACCAATCAACAGTGCGAACAGAATAATGTTCAGCGGTTGCCCTGGTCCAAGCTGCAACGCCATCCACTGCAGGATCTCTGCACCGAGACCTTCCCCGCCCTGACCAAACCACTGTGCCAGTGTGGCCGGGAACAACAGGATACTGCTGGCAAAGATTACCGGAATTACACCGGCCATGTTTACCTTCAGCGGCAAGTGGCTCGCCTGTGCAGCTGGAGCTGCAGAGTAACGTCCCGCTTGGCGCCTGGCGTGATTGATCGTAATGCGGCGCTGGCCGCGTTCCATAACAACCACAAAGAACACTACAGCAAGAGCGATGACGCCAATCATCAACAGCATGAGTATGTGCAGCTCACCCTGTCTCGCCTGTTCAAATGCCTGGCCGATGGCACCGGGTAAACCGGCGACGATACCGGCAAAAATCAGCATGGAAATGCCGTTGCCAACACCGCGCTCAGTGATCTGCTCACCGAGCCACATCATAAATACAGCACCAGTCACCAGTGACGTTACCGCCACAAAGTAAAAACCAAACGCGGGCTCAGATGAGTAAGCCAGGTTCTGCCCTGCCAGGCCGAAAGTCATACCGACCCCCTGAATCAGGGCCAGTATTACCGTCAGATAGCGGGTATACTGGTTGATCTTACGTCTTCCGGCCTCCCCTTCCTTCTTCAACGCTTCCAGAGAGGGAGTCACCGCGCTCATCAACTGCATGATGATGGACGCGGAGATGTAGGGCATGATGCCCAGCGCCAGAATACTCATCCTTTCCAGGGCGCCGCCTGAAAACATGTTAAACAGGCCAAGGATGGTTCCCTGGTTCTGGTTAAACAGGTTTGACAGCTTTTCCGGATCAATGCCGGGCACCGGAATATGTGTCCCCAGTCGATAAACAAGAATCGCTAGAAACAGAAAACGAAGGCGAGCCCAAAGCTCGCCCAATCCCTTGCTGTTGCCCAGGGGATTTCCACCGGATCCTGGTCGTGCCATTGGCGCCTCGATTAGTCTTCTATTTTACCGCCAGCAGCTTCAATCGCTGCCTTTGCACCTTTGGTAACTCCCAGACCCTTAACGGTAACAGCTTTGGTCAGCTCACCTGAGAGGAACACTTTGGCGCGTTTAATATGGCTGCCGATGATATCGGCATTCTTAAGCGCTGCCAAATCGATTACGTCATTTTCTACCTTCGCCAGCTCAGCCAGACGTACTTCTGCGGTAAAGCGAGAAACACGAGCGGTGAAACCGTACTTAGGAAGACGCTTCTGCAAAGGCATCTGACCGCCTTCGAAGCCCGGACGAACACTGCCGCCGGAACGCGCTTTCTGACCTTTGTGGCCGCGGCCACCGGTCTTACCAATTCCGCTACCAATACCGCGACCAACGCGCTTGGCGCTGTGCTTGTGGCCTGGTGCTGGAGACAAGTCGTTCAAACGCATGTTATTCCCCCTCAACCTTAACCAGGTAGTTTACTTTGTTGATCATACCGCGCACGGAGGGAGTATCCTCCACTTCCACTGTGTGGCCGATGCGGCGCAGGCCCAGACCCGCAACGCACGCCTGATGACTTTTCAGGCGTCCGTTGATGCTTTTGGTCTGGGTCACTTTTATGGTCTTCTTAGCCATGGTCTTAACCCACCAATAACCTTAAATCCGAGCTGTAATTAGCCCAGAATCTCTTCGACAGATTTACCGCGCTTGGCAGCTACATCTTCCGGGCTCTGCATTTGCTCCAGAGCTTTGAAAGTTGCACGTACTACGTTCACCGGGTTGGTGGAGCCGTAACACTTAGCCAATACGTTGTGTACACCAGCCATTTCCAGAACGGAGCGCATAGCACCGCCGGCAATTACACCGGTACCCTGGGAAGCGGGCTGCATGTAAATCTTGGAACCGCCGTGGCGACCATTGGTAGCGTACTGGATGGTGTCACCATTCAGGTCTACCTGGATCATGTTGCGGCGTGCAGATTCCATCGCCTTTTGAATCGCTACAGGCACTTCACGTGCCTTGCCGCGACCAAAGCCAACACGGCCATTGCCATCACCAACTACGGTCAGTGCGGTAAAGGCGAAGATACGACCACCTTTAACAGTCTTGGCAACGCGGTTGACCTGGACCAGCTTCTCCTGCAGGCCTTCGTCGTTGCTTTTGTCTTTCTCTCTAGCCATAACTCAACCCTTAGAATTTCAGACCGGCTTCGCGGGCAGCGTCAGCCAGAGCCTTAACACGGCCATGGTATCTGAAGCCGCTACGATCGAAGGCAACTTGTTCAACGCCAGCGGCTTTCGCGCGCTCAGCGATCAGTTTGCCAACTGCAGCAGCAGCGTCAGCGTTGCCAGTTTTACCAGAGCGCAGGTCCTTGTCCAGGGTAGAGGCGGAAGCCAATACCGCGCTGCCTTCGGCAGACAGGATCTGTGCGTAAATGTGGCGCGGGGTGCGGTTCACGGTGAGGCGAACGGCGCCCAGCTCACGGATCTTGGCGCGGGCACGACGTGCACGACGCAAGCGAGATGCTTTCTTAACGTTCATATCTATGCCCTACTTACTTCTTCTTGGCCTCTTTGCGATACACGCGCTCGTCGGCATAACGGACACCCTTACCTTTGTAGGGCTCCGGCGGACGGAACGAGCGGATCTCAGCGGCCACTTGGCCCAGCAGCTGTTTATTGCTGCTCTTCAGTACGATTTCAGTCTGGGATGGAGTTTCCGCAGTCACACCTTCCGGCAACTGATAATCGATCGGATGGGAGAAGCCCAGGGTCAGGTTAACCGCTTTACCGGCTGCTTTCGCACGATAACCAACACCCAGCAACTGCAGCTTCTTCTCGAAGCCCTTGCTTACGCCTATCACCATGTTATTGACCAAAGCACGGGTGGTACCCGCCAAGGCTCTGGCCTGCTTGGAGTTATTGCGCGCGGCAAAAGTCAGCTGGCTTTCAGCCTCGCTCACTTCTACATCACCGTGAATAACCATATCCAGGTTACCGCTACCGCCTTTAACAGCGATATTTTGACCTTTCAGGTCTACGGTTACACCTGCGGGGATAACTACCGGACTATTTGCTACTCGAGACATTGCAACCCCCGCTTAGAATACGGTGCAAAGCACTTCGCCACCGATACCAGCCTGACGTGCAGCGCGGTCAGTCATCACACCATTAGAGGTGGAAACGATCGCGACACCCAGGCCACCACGTACGGTAGGCAGAGCTTTTTTACCAGTGTAAGCGCGCAGGCCCGGACGGGAAACGCGATTGAGCTCGGCAATAACCGGCTTGCCCTGGAAGTATTTCAGAGCAATGGTCAGTTCCGGCTTAGCGCCTTCGCTTACGTTTAAATCAGTAACGTAACCTTCGTCTTTCAGGACTTTGGCCACTGCTACTTTCAGTTTGGATGATGGCAGGGTGACTTCCGCCTTTCCGCGCGCCAGGGCATTGCGGATGCGAGTCAGCATATCTGCCAACGGATCTTGCATACTCATCTTATGAGACTCCTCAAATCTGCCTTAAACCAGCTGGTAATTACCAGCTGGACTTCACGAGGCCAGGAACATCACCACGCATCGCAGCTTCACGAAGCTTGTTACGGCACAGGCCGAACTTGCGGTATACAGCGTGGGGGCGACCAGTAATACGACAGCGGCGTTGCTGACGTACCGGGCTTGCATCGCGCGGCATTTTCTGCAGCTTGAGTTGAGCCTCCCACTGCTCCTCTTCGGAAGCAGTGGAACTGGCGATGATCGCCTTCAGCTCTTGACGCTTCTCGGCGTACTTAGCTGCGGTTCGAGCGCGCTTGTTTTCGCGCGCAATCATGGATTTCTTCGCCATGGAATCCTCTTAACCCTTGAAAGGGAAGTTGAACGCTTTCAGCAGCGCACGACCTTGATCGTCGTTTGCAGCTGTAGTGGTAATACAAATATCCAGACCGCGGAGCTTGTCTACTTTGTCGTAGTCAATTTCCGGGAAGATGATTTGCTCAGTCACGCCCATAGAGAAGTTACCGCGGCCGTCGAACTGCTTCGGGCTAATGCCACGGAAGTCGCGGATACGCGGAATCGCGATGTCAACCAAACGCTCCAGGAACTCATACATGCGCTCACCGCGCAGAGTTACCTTGCAGCCGATCGGCCAACCGTCACGAATCTTAAAGCCCGCAATAGACTTGCGCGCTTTAGTAACGATGGGCTTTTGACCAGTAATTGCTGTCATATCGTTGACAGCGTGCTCCAGCACCTTCTTATCACCAATCGCTTCACCAACACCCATGTTGATGGTGATCTTGGTGATGCGCGGCACTGCCATCACATTCTCGAGACCAAGCTCTTCTTTTAGCTTGGCCACGAGGTCCTTAGTGTAGAGCTCTTTAAGCTTTGCCATGATCTACCAACCTGCTTTTGCGTCAAGAGCCTTAGATGGCTTCGCCGCTGGATTTGAAGACGCGAATCTTAGTGCCGTCTTCCAGTACTTTAAAGCCCACCCGGTCAGCCTTCTGGGTGTTAGGGTTGAAGATGGCTACGTTGGAAGCTTGGATAGCAGCTTCTTTCTCAACGATGCCACCCGCAATACCCATCTGTGGGTTTGGCTTTTGGTGCTTTTTGATCATCTGTATGCCGGAGACAATCAGACGGCCGTCGTTCAGTACTTTACGTACTGAACCACGTTTGCCCTTGTCACGACCGGCGATAACGATCACTTCGTCGTCACGCTTGATCTTGCGCATAACTCTTCTCCGCTCGAGGCCTAGATAACTTCGGGAGCGAGGGAGATGATCTTCATGAACTTCTCACCACGCAATTCGCGAGTTACCGGACCAAAAATACGGGTGCCAACCGGCGCCAGTTGCTGGTTCAGCAGCACCGCTGCGTTATCGTCAAATTTAATCAGGGAACCGTCCGCGCGACGCACACCTTTTTTGGTGCGAACCACAACGGCGTTCATTACCTGACCTTTCTTCACTTTACCGCGGGGGATGGCTTCCTTAACGGTTACCTTGATAATGTCGCCCACGCCGGCATAACGACGATGGGAGCCGCCCAGCACCTTGATGCACATGACGCGGCGAGCCCCACTGTTGTCAGCTACTTCTAAGTAGGATTCCGCTTGAATCATTGTCTCTCTCCGAAACCTTTCAATTCGGCAGTCAATGCGCTAGGGGTTATACCTTCGCCGCACGCTCTACAATTTTCTGCAAAGCCCAAGATTTGCTCTTGGACAGAGGACGAGATTCCTCGATGGTTACAACATCACCGATGCTGCAATCATTGTTCTCATCATGTGCCTTGAGCTTTGTGGACTTGTTTACAATTTTGCCGTAGATCGGGTGCTTAACACGGCGCTCGATCAAAACGGTGATGGTTTTATCCATCTTGTCACTCACAACCTTGCCGGTCAGAGTACGCTTCAGTTTTGCTTCAGCCATGATTAATTACCTGCCTTCTCGGTCAACACAGTCTTTATGCGAGCAATGTCGCGACGAGTCTGCTTCAGCAGATGAGTCTGAGCCAGTTGACCGGTGGATTTTTGCATACGAAGCTTAAATTGAGCTTCGAGCTGGTTCAGCAGTTCCTGGTTCAGCTCTTCAACTGACTTTTCGCGTAGATCTGCAGTCTTCATTACATCACCGAACGCTTAACGAAAGTTGTTTTTACAGGCAGCTTGGCCGCAGCTAGTGCGAAAGCCTCACGAGCCAGCTCCTCGGACACACCCTCCATCTCATAGAGGACCTTGCCCGGCTGGATCTGAGCTACCCAGTATTCAACGCCACCTTTACCTTTACCCATTCGAACTTCGAGGGGCTTATTGGTAATGGGCTTGTCTGGAAACACACGAATCCAGATTTTACCGCCACGTTTAATGTGACGAGTCATTGCGCGACGAGCCGCTTCGATCTGGCGCGCAGTAATGCGACCACGACCGGTAGCCTTAAGGCCAAACTCGCCAAAGCTCACTTTAGAGCCGCGCTGAGCAAGACCGCGGTTGCGACCCTTCTGTACCTTGCGGAATTTTGTACGCTTTGGTTGCAGCATTTGCGTACCCCTTATTTAGCAGCTTTTTTGCGGCTCTTTACCGGCTTCTCATCGGGCACTTCGTCACCGATTACCTCGCCTTTAAAGATCCACACCTTGATACCGATGATGCCGTAAGTAGTCTTCGCTTCAACATTGGCGTAGTCGATGTTGGCGCGCAGGGTGTGCAGGGGCACACGGCCTTCGCGATACCATTCGGTACGCGCGATTTCTGCACCGCCGAGACGGCCACTTACTTGAATCTTGATACCTTCGGCACCCTGACGCATAGCGTTCTGTACGGCACGCTTCATAGCGCGACGGAACATAACACGGCGTTCCAGCTGCTGGGCAACGTTCTGGCCAACCAGAGCCGCGTCCATATCAGGCTTGCGCACTTCTTCGATGTCGATGTGCACAGGTACGCCCATCTGCGCGCTTACTTCTTTGCGCAGACGTTCTACGTCTTCACCTTTTTTACCGATCACGATGCCCGGACGTGCAGTGTGAATCTTCACACGTGCAGTGTTTGCCGGACGTTCGATCTCGATACGGCTCACAGAAGCGTGGGCCAGTTTTTTGCGAATGTATTCGCGAACTTTCAGATCCGTGTACAGCTTGTCTGCGTACTCGTCGCTGCCGGCATACCAAACAGAGGTATGCTTTTTAACGATACCCAGACGAATGCCGGTAGGATGTACTTTTTGTCCCATGGTTTTCTCGCCTGCTCTCTTATTTCTCGGCCACTTTCACAGTGATGTGACAAGTACGCTTAAGAATGCGATCAGCACGACCTTTAGCACGCGGCTTAATGCGCTTCATGGTCATACCTTCGTCCACAAAAATTGTGGAAACCTTCAGCTCGTCAACGTCAGCACCTTCGTTGTGCTCAGCGTTGGCAATGGCCGACTCCAGTACTTTCTTAATGATCGCCGCACCCTTTTTAGTACTGAAAGCCAGTATATCCAGGGCCTCTTCAACGCCTTTGCCGCGAACCTGATCAGCTACCAGTCGCGCCTTTTGCGCCGATAGACGTGCGCCGCGTAATTTTGCTGCTACTTCCATCTTTATAACCTCGGCTTAGCGCTTCTTCGCTTTCTTGTCCGCAGCATGACCGCGGTAAGTGCGGGTAGCAGCGAACTCGCCCAGTTTATGGCCAACCATTTCTTCGTTAACCAAAACGGGCACGTGTTGACGACCGTTGTGCACGGCAATCGTCAGTCCAACCATTTCCGGCATAATCATGGAACGGCGGGACCAGGTTTTAATCGGCCGACGATCGTTTGCTGCAATCGCTGCCTCCACCTTCTTGATCAAATGCAGATCAATAAAGGGACCTTTCTTTAATGAGCGTGGCACTGTCGATTCCTCTCTAGCTGCTCAGACATCGCGCGGCTTACTTGCCGCGACGACGTACTATCATCTTATCGGTGCGCTTGTTCTTGCGCGTTTTCTTACCCTTGGTCGGAACGCCCCACGGAGTAACCGGATGACGACCACCAGAGGTACGGCCTTCACCACCACCGTGCGGGTGATCTACCGGGTTCATCGCCACACCGCGAACGGTAGGACGAACACCACGCCAGCGTGCAGCACCAGCTTTACCCAGCTTGCGCAGGCTGTGCTCGGAGTTGCTCACTTCACCCAGGGTTGCGCGGCACTCAGCGAGAACCTTGCGCATTTCGCCGGAACGCAGACGAATGGTCGCATACTGACCTTCACGAGCTACCAGCTGCACAGAGGCACCAGCAGAACGGGCCAGCTGAGCGCCTTTGCCTGGCTTCAGCTCGATCGCGTGGATTACAGAACCTACCGGAACGTTGCGCAGAGGCAGAGTGTTACCCACAACAATCGGTGCGGCATCGCCGGACTGAATGGTGGCACCTGCTTTCAGGCCTTTCGGTGCGATAATGTAACGACGCTCACCGTCGGCGTAACACACCAGAGCGATGTGTGCGCTGCGGTTGGGATCGTACTCCAGACGCTCAACTTTAGCCGGAATACCGTCTTTGTTGCGCTTGAAGTCGATTACACGGTAGTGCTGCTTGTGGCCACCACCGATGTGACGGGTAGTGATACGACCATTGTTGTTACGGCCACCACTTTTGCTCTTGCTCTCCAACAGAGGAGCGTAAGGAGCACCCTTGTGCAGGTCGGTGTTAACAACCTTAACCAGGTGACGACGGCCGGCGGAGGTCGGTTTTGTTTTTACAATTGCCATTGTAACGGTCCCCTTTACTCAGCAGCTTCAAAATTGATGTCGCTGCCCTCAGCCAGGCGAACGTAGGCTTTTTTCCAATCGCTGCGCTGGCCCATGCCATTGCGAGTGCGCTTGGTTTTGCCCTTTACGTTCACGGTGCGAACCTGCTCAACGGAAACGTTAAACAGCTTTTCAACCGCAGCCTTGATCTCAGCTTTTTCGGCGTCGGTGGTAACCTTGAAAACTACCTGATTGGCGCTATCGGCCAGTCCAGCAGCTTTTTCGGAAATTACCGGGCCCAGCAGTACTTTGTAGAGTCGCTCTTGGTTCATCCCAGCACCTCTTCAATTTTCTTGAGCGCAGAAACGGTAACCACGACCTTATCAAAGCGAATCAGGCTTACTGGATCGATCGCCTGTACATCGCGGACGTCGATCTTGTGCAAGTTGCGTGCGGCCAGGTAGAGGTTTTCGCTAACCTCTTCAGTCACGATCAGCGCATCGGACAGGTCAAACTGAGCCAGTTTGCTTACCAGCTGCTTGGTCTTGGGTGCGTCCACATCAAAGGACTCAACCACTACCAGGCGCTCCTGACGAGCCAGCTCAGACAGAATGCAACGCAGTGCAGCGCGGTACATTTTTTTGTTCAGCTTAACGCTGTGATCGCGCGGATCAGCGGCGAAGGTTACGCCACCGGAACGCCACAGCGGGCTGCGGATAGTACCGGCACGTGCGCGGCCAGTACCTTTTTGGCGCCATGGCTTCTTACCACCACCAGAAACATCGGAACGATTTTTCTGCGCCTTGGTACCCTGGCGAGCGCCGGCCATGTAGGCCACAACTGCCTGGTGTACCAGATCTTGGTTGAACTCACGTCCGAAAGTCACTTCAGAGACAGCTACTGTGCCTTTAGCGCCTTCGGGAGTAGCGATATTCAGTTCCATATCTATTTCCCCTCAGACTTAGGCTTTAACTGCCGGACGAACGATAACGTTGCCACCGGGTGCACCGGGTACAGCGCCTTTAACCAACAGCAGGTTGCGTTCGGCATCGACACGAACCACTTCCAGGTTTTGCACGGTTACGCGCTCAGCACCCATATGTCCGGCCATCTTCTTGCCTTTCCATACGCGGCCAGGAGTCTGACATTGACCGATAGAACCGGGTGCGCGGTGAGACAGGGAGTTACCGTGGGTTGCGTCCTGGGTGCGGAAATTCCAACGCTTAACGCCGCCCTGGAAGCCTTTACCTTTGGAAGTGCCGGTTACGTCGATCATCTGGCCAGCTTCGAAGCTGGAAACAGTAATTTCAGAACCGATTTCGAAAGTCTCTTCGGAACCGTCAGTGCGCAGTTCGAAAAGATTTGTGCCAGCCTCTACATTGGCTTTGGCGAAGTGGCCCGCTGCGGGCTTGGAGACACGGGAAGCTTTGCGGCTGCCTACTGCTACTTGAACAGCGCTGTAACCGTCAGTTTCCTGAGTTTTCACTTGGGTGACGCGATTCGGAGCAACCTCAACAACGGTTACCGGAATGGATACGCCATCTTCAGTGAAGATGCGAGTCATGCCGCTCTTGCGGCCGACAATACCTATAGTCATCTTTTTTAACCTCTCAGTGCACGGGGCTTTAACCCACTGCGGCCGCCCAATTTCAGAGCGTTACACTACCCGGACCGTTTTCGTCCGGGATTCGGTAGTTAGTAAAAGTGTTAGCCGAGACTAATTTGGACCTCAACACCGGCCGCCAGATCGAGCTTCATCAGCGCGTCGACGGTTTTCTCGGTAGGCTCAACGATGTCCAGCAAACGCTTGTGAGTACGGATCTCATACTGATCGCGAGCGTCTTTATTAACGTGCGGGGAAATCAGTACGGTGTACTTCTCTTTGCGAGTCGGCAGCGGGATAGGACCGCGAACTTGTGCGCCAGTGCGCTTAGCCGTCTCTACGATCTCCTGAGTGGACGCGTCGATCAGCTTGTGATCGAAGGCCTTCAGGCGAATACGGATACGTTGACCCTGCATGGAATCAAACTCCAATTATTAACTAAAGAACGTCCTCTTACGCAGCCCCGAGGGCGGGCGAAAAGGAGCGCGAATTCTACGGGGAGCGCAGCAGGCTGTCAACTGTACAGGCTGATCAAATTTCAATCTGCTGAAACTACAATTGAGTACCCCAAGCGGAACGAGGTATCCACAATGACTATCGCCGCAACACTGAGTCAATATTTAAATGACCAATCGGTCGATTATCATCTGATTCAGCATCCACACACTCGCACCAGCCGGGAAAGTGCCCGCGCCGCCCATGTGCGTGAGGATCAGGTGGCAAAAGCGATTTTGCTTCAGGATATAGAGGGTTACGTAATGGCTGTGATCCCAGCCAGCAGCAGCCTCGACATGCGCTCTCTTCACAATGAGACAGGGCGAAACTCACTGCAAATGGTCTCGGAAACCGAGCTCGGCGCCATATTCCCAGACTGTGAACTGGGCGCCCTGCCCGCCCTAGGCCAGGCTTACGGAATTACCACCCTGCTAGACACCAGTCTTGGACACCGTGAAACCATTTACTTTGAGGCCGGTGACCACGAAGAGCTGGTCGAGATGAGCGGCCCTCAATTCACCAAGCTGTTTGCGGGCAGCAGAAGCTGTGATTTAAGCCGGGATTGGCCATAAGCTCGCTAGATTAAAAGCAAATATTAGCGGCCGCAGATATGCCGGAAAGGATTCAATATTGAGCCCCTAACAGAGAGGGGTGATGCTCGCAGCACCAAACAACACCAGCTGGTGCAAGTAGGCAATTATCGGGCACAAAAAAAGCCGCAGCGCGTCCGCTGCGGCTTTTTATTTAGATCAGGAGTAACTATTACTCGATGATCTTGGCAACAACGCCCGCACCTACGGTACGACCACCTTCGCGGATAGCGAAGCGCAGGCCGTCTTCCATGGCGATCGGAGCGATCAGGGTAACAACCATTTGAATGTTGTCGCCCGGCATTACCATTTCAGTACCTTCCGGCAGCTCTACCGCACCAGTTACGTCGGTAGTACGGAAGTAGAACTGAGGACGGTAGCCTTTGAAGAAGGGGGTGTGACGACCACCTTCGTCCTTGGACAGTACATACACTTCCGCTTCGAACTTGGTGTGCGGAGTGATGGAGCCCGGCTTAGCCAGTACCTGACCACGCTCTACTTCGTCACGCTTGGTGCCGCGCAGCAGTGCGCCGATGTTCTCACCAGCACGACCTTCGTCGAGCAGCTTGCGGAACATTTCAACACCAGTACAGGTAGTAGTGGTGGTTTCTTTGATACCAACGATTTCGATCTCGTCGCCAGTGTTGATCACACCGCGCTCTACACGACCAGTTACAACGGTACCACGGCCAGAGATAGAGAATACATCTTCGATCGGCATCAGGAACGGCTGATCTACAGCGCGCTCTGGCTCAGGGATGTACTCGTCCAGAGTCTCTACCAGCTTCTTAACAGCGGTAGTACCCATTTCGTTGTCGTCTTCGCCGTTCAGGGCCATCAGAGCGGAACCAACGATGATCGGAGTGTCGTCACCTGGGAACTCGTACTGGTCCAGAAGTTCGCGAACTTCCATTTCCACCAGCTCGAGCAGCTCTTCGTCGTCTACCATGTCCGCTTTGTTCAGGAATACAACGATGTAAGGTACACCTACCTGACGGGAAAGCAGGATGTGCTCACGAGTCTGTGGCATGGGGCCGTCAGCTGCGGAACATACCAGGATAGCGCCGTCCATCTGAGCAGCACCGGTGATCATGTTCTTAACGTAGTCGGCGTGTCCCGGGCAATCTACGTGCGCGTAGTGGCGAGTCGGGGACTCGTACTCAACGTGAGAAGTAGCGATGGTGATACCGCGCTCACGCTCTTCCGGTGCATTGTCGATACCGTCGAAAGCAACAGCGTCACCGCCCCAAACTTCCGCACATACGCGGGTCAGAGCAGCGGTCAGGGTGGTTTTACCGTGGTCAACGTGACCGATGGTGCCCACGTTCACGTGGGGCTTGGAACGTTCAAACTTTTCTTTTGCCATCTTTAGATGTCCTCTAGCTAAAAGTTTGCCAAAGGGGCCCCAGCTGTTGGCCCGGCCCCCTTTAAGCAGAAGTTAATTAGGCCTTAGTCTTGGCGATGATCTCATCGGCAACATTTTTCGGCGCTTCGGCGTACTTCAGGAATTCCATGGTGTAGGTAGCACGGCCCTGAGTAGCAGAACGCAGGTCGGTTGCGTAACCGAACATTTCTGCCAGAGGTACTTCCGCATTGACAACCTTACCGGAGGGGTTGTCTTCCATACCCTGGATGAGACCACGGCGACGGTTGAGGTCACCAACCACATCACCCATGTTCTCTTCCGGAGTTACCACTTCCACCTTCATCATCGGCTCGAGCAGCACCGCACCGCCCTGACTGGACAGCTTCTTGGTCGCCATAGAACCGGCGATCTTAAACGCCATTTCATTGGAGTCCACATCGTGGAAGGAACCGTCGTACAGAGTCGCCTTCAGGCCCAGCAGCGGATAGCCAGCCAGAACACCGTTCTTCATCTGCTCTTCGATACCTTTCTGTACCGCAGGAATGTATTCCTTCGGTACCGCACCGCCCACGATTTCGTTAACGAATTCCAGACCTTCCTGAGACTCGTCTTCGGCGGGCTCAAACTTCACCCATACGTGACCGTACTGACCGCGACCACCGGACTGACGAACGAACTTACCTTCGATCTCAGAGGTGTTGCGGATAGTTTCACGGTAGGCAACCTGAGGCTTACCGATGTTCGCTTCAACGTTGAACTCACGCTTCATGCGGTCAACGATGATATCCAGGTGCAATTCACCCATACCGGAGATAATGGTCTGACCGGTTTCCTCGTCAGTCTTCACGCGGAAGGACGGATCTTCCTGGGCCAGCTTGCCGAGGGCAATACCCATTTTTTCCTGGTCCGGCTTGGACTTGGGCTCAACCGCAACAGAAATTACCGGCTCGGGAAACTCCATACGCTCCAGAACAATCTTGTTGTCTTCGGCACACAGGGTGTCACCAGTGGTTACGTCTTTCAGACCAATCGCAGCAGCGATGTCACCAGCCAGTACTTCTTTAATTTCCTGACGATCGTTGGAGTGCATCTGCACCATACGACCGACACGCTCTTTCTTCATTTTTACGGAGTTGTATACCGCAGTACCGCTCTCCAGCTTACCGGAGTAAACACGGAAGAAAGTCAGGGTACCAACGAAGGGATCGGTAGCAATTTTGAACGCCAGTGCAGCGAACGGCGCGTTGTCGTCAGCTTCGCGGCTCTCAACAGTTTCGCCATCTTCCAGAGTACCTTCGATCGCCTTAACTTCAGTCGGCGCCGGCAGGTATTCGATAACTGCGTCCAGTACAGCCTGTACACCCTTGTTCTTGAACGCAGAACCGCCCAGAACCGGTACAATTTCGTTGGCCAGGGTACGCTGACGGATAGCTGCCTTGATTTCTTCTTCGGACAGCTCACCTTCTTCCAGGTATTTTTCCATCAACTCTTCGCTGGCTTCAGCGGCCGCTTCTACCAGGTACTCGCGCATTTCGTCGCACTCGTCCTGCAGCTCAGCGGGGATGTCAGCGTAGTCGAAAGTCATGCCCTGGTCGGCTTCATTCCACAGAATGGCCTTCATCTTCACCAGGTCAACAACACCCTTGAACTCGTCCTCAGAGCCGATGGTCATCTGCAGAGGTACAGCATTCGCGTTCAAGCGGTCTTTCAGCTGGCTCACAACGTTGCGGTAGTTCGCACCGGCGCGGTCCATTTTGTTTACGAATACCATGCGCGGTACTTCGTATTTGTTCGCCTGGCGCCATACGGTTTCAGTCTGAGGCTGAACACCAGAGGAGCCACACAGTACAACAACAGCACCGTCGAGTACGCGCAGGGAGCGCTCAACTTCAATAGTGAAGTCAACGTGTCCTGGGGTATCGATGATGTTTACGCGGTGCTGGTCGAATTGCTGCTGCATGCCAGACCAGAAACAGGTAGTTGCAGCAGAAGTAATGGTGATACCACGCTCCTGCTCCTGCTCCATCCAGTCCATGGTGGCAGCACCTTCGTGTACTTCACCAATTTTGTGGGATAGACCAGTGTAGAAAAGTACGCGCTCGGTAGTAGTGGTTTTACCGGCGTCTACGTGGGCACAGATACCGATGTTACGGTAACGTGCGATGGGCGTTTTACGTGCCACAGTTGTATCCTCGATATAACGGCAAAAGGCAGCCTGGAATTTTCCGTGCTGCCTTTCGGTATTAATTTCCGATGTTGGTATTCATCAGACTTAGAAGCGGTAGTGAGAGAATGCCTTGTTGGCTTCTGCCATGCGGTGTACATCTTCACGCTTCTTGACCGCGCCACCCTTGTTTTGGGCTGCATCGATCATTTCGTTGGCCAGACGCTGAGCCATAGATTTCTCACCGCGCTTACGGGAGAACTCCACCAACCAACGCATTGCCAGAGCCGTACGACGCGAGGGGCGCACTTCTACAGGCACCTGATACGTCGCACCACCAACACGGCGGGACTTTACTTCCACCATAGGCGCGATATTTTCCAAAGACTCCTCGAATACTTCGATCGGATCTTTGTTCAATTTTTCAGAAATAGTTTCAAGTGCACCGTATACGATACGCTCTGCAACTGACTTCTTGCCGCTGATCATGACGTGGTTCATGAACTTGGCCAGGGTGACGTTCCCGAACTTGGGGTCCGGTAGCACTTCGCGCTTGGCGACTACTCGTCTTCTCGGCATGGGTATTGCCTCTCTTCAGGGTTATTCTGAGACGCCGCCGTAAAACATTACAATCCGGCGAGCTCAGCCTTACTCCGGTTGGAAACCGAAACGCAAATCGTTAAAGGTGATTAACCTTTAGGACGCTTGGCGCCGTACTTAGAACGGCCCTGCTTGCGATCGTTTACGCCGGCACAGTCAAGTGCACCGCGTACAGTGTGGTAGCGCACACCCGGCAGGTCTTTTACACGACCGCCGCGAATCAGTACCACGCTGTGCTCTTGCAGGTTGTGGCCTTCACCACCGATGTACGAAGTTACTTCGTAACCGCTGGTCAGACGCACACGGCAAACCTTACGCAGTGCAGAGTTCGGCTTCTTCGGTGTAGTGGTGTACACACGAGTGCAAACTCCGCGACGCTGCGGGCTAGCCTGCAGAGCAGGAACGTCGCTTTTTTCAACTTTGCGTTTTCTCGGCTTACGAACCAACTGGTTGATCGTTGCCATTAAAAATCACTCCAAAAATAAAATGCCCCCACCTCTAACAGTGAGGGCCTATCGTCTGTGTGTATCGTCCGATCCTGGGATCAAACGGAACACCCCACATAAGCGGGGGCCGCATTCTATAAGCGACAACCCGCCTAGTCAATCGGCGACGGAAGTAAGTGCTTACATCACAGACAGTCGCCAATATCAGATCGGGCACCTAAGTGCCCCAACCTACCCCACTCCACCAACAGATAGAGTGGGATACGCCTTATTCGCCTGAGGACTTCAGAGCCTCAGTCAGAGCTGCTTCAACCTCAGCTGCGGAAGGTCCTTCACCGAAGGCCTCTTCCAACTGCAGGCTGCGTTTGCGCTTGCGCTCGCTGTGGTAAGCCAGACCGGTACCAGCCGGGATCAGTCGACCCACAACCACGTTCTCTTTCAAGCCGCGCAGGTTGTCTTCCTTACCAGTTACCGCCGCTTCGGTCAGAACGCGAGTGGTTTCCTGGAACGAAGCCGCTGACAGGAAGGACTCAGTTGCCAGGGACGCTTTGGTAATACCCAGCAGCAGGCGCTCGAACTGAGCGGGCTGCTTGTTCTCGGCACGCAGCTGTTCGTTCTCTTCGATCACGCGCTGGTATTCAACCTGGTCGCCCTTAATCAAGCTGGAATCACCCATCTCGGTGACTTCAACTTTACGCAGCATCTGACGCACGATGGTTTCGATGTGCTTATCGTTAATACCTACACCCTGGAGGCGGTAAACCTCCTGGATCTCGTTGGTGATGTAGCGAGCCAGCTCTTCAACACCTTTCAGGCGCAGAATATCGTGCGGGTTGGACGGGCCATCGGAGATAACCTCACCCTTCTCTACGGTTTCACCTTCGAACACGGTCAGCTGGCGGTGCTTTGGAATCAGAACCTCGTAGTGGTCCTTACCATTGGCCAGCGGCTTGCCGTCGCGCGGAGTAATCTGCAGACGAACCTTGCCTTTGGTCTCCTTACCGAAGGAAACGGTACCGGAGATTTCCGCCAGAATGGACGGCTCTTTCGGCTTACGCGCTTCAAACAGGTCGGCAACGCGGGGCAGACCACCGGTGATATCCTTGGTACCGCCGGATTCCTGCGGAATACGTGCAATTACGTCACCCACGTTCACCTGCTTACCTTCAGCCAGGCTGAGGATTGCACGCGGCGGCAAGGCGTAGTGCGCAGGCGCATTACTGTTCGCCAGAGTCAACTCTTCGCCGTTCTCATCCAGCAGGGTTACCGCTGGGCGCAGATCTTTACCCGCTGCCGGGCGCTCGGCCGGATCGATAATCTCGATAGAAGACAGACCGGTGATATCGTCGGTCTGCTTGCGGATGGAGAGCCCTTCTTCCATACCGGACAGTTTCACCCAACCGGCTACCTCGGTGATGATCGGGTGGGTGTGCGGGTCCCACTTGGCCACGATCTGGCCACCGTCTACCTCGGCACCTTCGTAGACGCTGATCACAGCACCGTAAGGTAGCTTGTAGCGCTCGCGCTCGCGACCGGCGCTGTCGGCAATCGCCAGCTCACCGGAACGGGACACGGCTACCAGAGTGCCAACTTCGGTCTTAACCGTCTTAACATTATGCAGACGTACGGTACCGCCCTGCTTCACCTGGATGCTGTCCGCAGCAGAGGCACGGCTTGCAGCACCACCGATGTGGAAGGTACGCATGGTCAACTGGGTGCCCGGCTCACCGATGGACTGTGCGGCAACAACGCCCACAGACTCACCCGGGTTGGCGCGGTGGCCACGGGCCAGGTCGCGGCCGTAACACTGGGCACAGATACCGTGTGCAGTCTCACAGGTGATCGGGGAGCGAACCAGAACCTCATCGATGCCCATGGCTTCGATGCGCTCTACCCACTTCTCGTCGATCATAGTGCCGGCGGAAACGGCGATTTCATCACTGCCTGGCTTCAGTACATCGCGGGCCACTACACGACCGAGGATACGGTCACCGAGAGATTCGATAACGTCACCGCCCTCGATTACCGGCGCCATGGTCAGACCGTCGTCGGTGCCACAATCCAGCTCGGTAATTACCACGTCTTGGGCCACGTCAACCAGACGACGGGTCAGGTAACCGGAGTTAGCGGTTTTCAGTGCGGTATCCGCCAGACCTTTACGAGCACCGTGGGTCGAGATGAAGTACTGCTGTACAGTCAGGCCTTCACGGAAGTTTGCCGTAATGGCGTTCTCGATAATGGAGCCATCCGGACGGGCCATCAGACCACGCATACCAGCGAGCTGACGGATCTGAGCTTCAGAACCACGAGCACCGGAGTCTGCGTACATATATACAGAGTTGAAGGAGTCCTGCTTGGTCTCGTTGCCCTCGCGGTCGATCACCTTCTCTTTCTTGATACCGGCCATCATCGCCTGGGTTACCTTGTCGTTGGTGCGGGACCAAACGTCGATAACCTTGTTGTACTTCTCACCCTGGGTTACCAGGCCGGAAGCAAACTGGCTTTCAATCTCTTTCACTTCCGCTTCAGCGGCATCGATCAGTTCAGCTTTTTCCGCCGGAATCTCAAAGTCGTTCACACCAATGGAGGAACCGGACTTGGTAGAGAAGTCGAAACCGGTGTACATCAGCTGGTCGGCAAAAATAACCGTCGCCTTCAGGCCTACCTTGCGGTAACACTCGTTCAGGGCGCGGGAGATCGCCTTTTTCTTCATCGGCTGGTTAACGTGCGCAAACGGCAGGCCTTCCGGCACGATGTTCCACAGCAGCGCGCGGCCTACAGTGGTGTCCTGAATGGAGATAGTCTCGTGCTTCTCACCGTCTTCGCCGACGATATTTTCGCGGATACGCACCTTGATCTTCGCTTGCAGACCAACCTGCTTGGCGTAGAAAGCGCGGCTCACTTCTTTGATATCGGAGAAGAACATGCCTTCGCCTTTATCGTTAACGCGCTCACGGGTCATCCAGTACAGACCCAGTACCACGTCCTGGGACGGTACGATGATCGGCTCACCGTTGGCAGGCGACAGGATGTTGTTGGTGGACATCATCAGCGCGCGGGATTCCAGCTGCGCTTCGATCGTCAGCGGTACGTGTACCGCCATCTGGTCACCGTCGAAGTCGGCGTTATAGGCCGCACAAACCAGCGGGTGCAGCTGGATTGCCTTACCTTCAATCAGTACCGGTTCAAACGCCTGGATACCCAGACGGTGAAGGGTCGGTGCACGGTTAAGCAGTACCGGGTGCTCGCGGATCACTTCGTCGAGGATATCCCAAACAACAGCTTCCTCGCGCTCAACCATCTTCTTGGCAGCTTTGATCGTAGTGGCCAGGCCACGGGATTCCAGCTTGCCAAAGATAAACGGCTTAAACAGTTCCAGTGCCATCTTCTTGGGCAGACCACACTGGTGCAGACGCAGGGTCGGACCTACCACGATCACGGAACGACCGGAGTAGTCAACACGCTTACCCAGCAGGTTCTGACGGAAACGACCCTGCTTACCTTTAATCATGTCAGCCAGGGACTTCAGCGGGCGCTTGTTGGAGCCGGTGATGGCGCGACCACGACGGCCGTTATCCAGCAGTGCGTCAACAGATTCCTGCAGCATGCGCTTTTCGTTGCGCACGATAATGTCCGGCGCGTTCAGCTCAAGTAGACGCTTCAGACGGTTGTTACGGTTGATCACACGACGGTAGAGGTCGTTCAGATCGGAGGTCGCGAAACGACCGCCATCCAGCGGTACCAGCGGGCGCAGATCCGGCGGCAGAACCGGCAGAGCCTTCATCACCATCCACTCCGGGTTGTTGCCGGACTTGTAGAAGGCTTCCAGCAGCTTCAGGCGCTTGGACAGTTTCTTGATCTTGGTTTCGGAGTTGGTCGCCGGGATCTCTTCGCGCAGGCGCTGGATTTCTGCGGGCAGCTCGATATCCGCCATCAGCTCCTGGATCGCCTCGGCACCCATTTTCGCTTCAAACTCGTCGGCGAACTCTTCCATCGCCTCAAAGTACTGCTCGTCATTCAGCAGCTGGCCGCGCTCCAGGGTAGTCATACCCGGCTCGGTAACAACGTAAGATTCGAAGTACAGCACGCGCTCGATATCGCGCAGGGTCATGTCCAGCAGCAGGCCGATACGGGACGGCAGGGACTTCAGGAACCAGATGTGTGCAACCGGGCTGGCCAGCTCGATGTGACCCATGCGCTCACGGCGAACCTTGGCCTTGGTCACTTCAACGCCACACTTCTCACAGATAATGCCGCGGTGCTTCATGCGCTTGTACTTACCGCACAGGCACTCGTAGTCTTTTACCGGGCCAAAGATCTTGGCACAGAACAAGCCTTCACGCTCAGGCTTAAAGGTACGGTAGTTGATGGTCTCCGGCTTTTTCACTTCGCCGTAGGACCAGGAGCGAATCATGTCCGGTGATGCCAGACCGATACGAATCGCATCAAACTCTTCCAGCTGCTCCTGGGACTTCACCAGATTTAATAAATCTTTCAAGGCCTTTCCTCCACTAGGGGGTAGTCAACCCGGCACTCGCACTAGCCGCCGGGCTAGCCAGCTGCCCCACTGCTTCGAGGGGCGCTGGCACTTGTCTCATTTCACCTGCCAACAGGCTTCGGTACGGGTTCGGATTTACTCGTGCTCAAGCTCGAAGTTCATACCGAGAGAGCGGATTTCCTTAACCAGTACGTTGAAGGATTCCGGCATGCCCGGCTCCATGCGGTGGTCGGAGTCCACGATGTTCTTGTACATCTTGGTACGGCCTTCCACGTCATCGGATTTAACCGTGAGCATTTCCTGCAGGGTGTATGCAGCGCCGTAAGCTTCCAGCGCCCACACTTCCATCTCCCCGAAACGCTGACCACCGAACTGGGCTTTACCACCCAGCGGCTGCTGGGTAACCAGGCTGTAGGAACCGGTAGAACGCGCGTGCATCTTGTCGTCTACCAAGTGGTTCAGCTTCAGCATGTACATGTAGCCCACAGTTACCGGACGCTCGAAAGCATCGCCGGTGCGGCCGTCGTGCAGGGTGATCTGACCGGAATCCGGGATATCGGCAAGACGCAGCAGCTGCTTGATCTCACTTTCATCGGCACCGTCAAATACCGGGGTCGCCATAGGTACACCGCGACGCAGGTTTTGCGCCATGGTCATGACTTCCTCATCGGAGAACTCGTCGAGTTCTTCCTTGCGTCCGCCAGTGGAGTTGTAGACCTCTTCCAGGAATCCGCGCACCTTGGCGATTTCCTGCTGCTCCTTGATCATCTTGTCGACTTTAACGCCGAGGCCTTTAGCGGCCATGCCCAAGTGCATTTCCAGAACCTGACCAACGTTCATCCGCGAGGGAACGCCCAGCGGGTTCAGGACGATATCTACCGGCTCACCGTTTTGGTCATAAGGCATGTCCTCAACGGGCTTGATTACGGAGATAACACCTTTGTTACCGTGACGACCGGCCATCTTGTCGCCCGGCTGGATGCGGCGTTTGATCGCCAGGTAAACCTTGACGATTTTCAGCACGCCCGGAGCCAGGTCATCGCCGGACTCCAGTTTCTTCTTCTTGTCTTCGAAGGCTTCGTCGAGCAGCTTGCGACGCTCTTTCAGCTGAGCTTCCGCTTTTTCCAGCTGATCGTTCAGGCTGTCGTCTTCCATACGCAGCTTGAACCAGTCTTCGCGCGGCAGGGCGGCGAGGACTTCAGCGGTCATCTCATCGCCCTTCTTAACGCCCTTACCACCGGCGGCCTTTTGGCCCAGCAGAGCTTGTTGCAGACGCTCGAAGGTCGCACCTTCTACAATGCGATATTCCTCGTTCAGATCCTTGCGGACCTCGTCCAGCTGTGACTTCTCGATATCGAGGGAGCGCTGGTCTTTCTGCAGGCCGTCGCGGGTAAATACCTGAACGTCGATCACCGTACCGCGGGTGCCACTGGGCGCGCGCAGGGAGGTGTCCTTAACGTCGGAAGCTTTCTCTCCGAAGATTGCGCGCAGCAGTTTTTCTTCCGGAGTCAGCTGGGCTTCGCCCTTCGGAGTGACCTTACCGACCAGGATATCGCCAGCGCCTACTTCTGCGCCGATGTATACGATGCCGGACTCGTCCAGCTTATTCAGGGCAGATTCGCCAACATTGGGGATATCCGCAGTAATTTCCTCACTGCCCAGCTTGGTATCGCGGGCAATACAGGTCAGCTCCTGAATGTGGATGGTGGTGAAGCGGTCTTCCTGTACAACGCGCTCACTGATGAGGATGGAGTCCTCAAAGTTGTAACCATTCCAGGGCATAAATGCGATGCGCATATTCTGGCCCAGAGCCAGCTCACCCAGGTCTACAGAGGGACCATCGGCGAGAATATCGCCACGGACTACACGATCGCCAGTATTAACGATCGGGCGCTGGTTGATACAGGTATTCTGGTTGGAGCGGATGTATTTGGTCAGGTTGTAGATATCCACACCTGCATCACCGGCTTCCACCTCAGCATCGGCCACGCGAACAACCACACGGCTGGAATCAACGCGCTCAATAATGCCGCCGCGCTTGGCAACCACACACACGCCGGAGTCGCGCGCTACAGTGCGCTCCATACCGGTGCCCACCAGCGGCTTTTCAGCGCGCAGGGTCGGTACCGCCTGACGTTGCATGTTCGATCCCATCAATGCACGGTTGGCGTCATCGTGCTCGAGGAATGGAATCATCGCCGCAGCTACGGAAACCACCTGCTTGGCGGAAACATCCATATACTGGATTTCGCTCGGTGCTTTCAGGGTAAATTCGCCCTGGTGACGCACGCTGATCAGGTCATCAACAAAGTTACCGTTGTCATCTACTTCCGCAGACGCCTGGGCAATAATGAAGTTGGCTTCATTGATCGCGGACAGGTACGCAATTTCATCAGTTACCTTGCCATCGACCACTTTGCGGTAGGCGCTCTCGAGGAAACCGTAATGGTTGGCGCGGGCGTAAGTAGCCAGGGAGTTAATCAGACCGATGTTCGGTCCTTCCGGCGTCTCAATCGGACATACGCGGCCGTAGTGAGTCGGGTGTACATCGCGCACCTCAAAGCCAGCGCGCTCACGGGTCAAACCACCCGGGCCGAGGGCGGAAACACGACGCTTGTGAGTCACTTCCGACAGCGGGTTGTTCTGGTCCATAAACTGGGACAGCTGCGAGGAACCGAAGAATTCCTTCACGGCAGCGGCAACCGGCTTGGCATTGATCAGGTCCTGAGGCATCAGGCCTTCGGACTCCGCCATGGACAGGCGCTCTTTAACAGCGCGCTCTACACGTACCAGGCCAACGCGGAACTGGTTTTCAGCCATTTCGCCTACGGAACGCACGCGACGGTTACCCAGGTGATCGATATCGTCGACCATGCCCTGACCGTTGCGGATATCGATCAGAGTCTTCAGAACTTCGACGATATCTTCTTTGCTCAGAGTGCCGGGGCCAGTCTCGTCTTCGCGACCCAGGCGTCGGTTGAACTTCATGCGGCCAACAGCGGACAGGTCGTAACGCTCGTCGGTAAAGAACAAGTTCTCGAACAGCGCTTCTGCGGACTCCTTGGTGGGCGGTTCGCCCGGGCGCATCATACGGTAGATCTCTACCAGCGCTTCCAACACAGTGCGAGAAGGCTCTGCACGCAGGGTGTCGGAGATAAACGGACCGCGATCCAGGTCGTTGGTGTACAGGGTTTGGAAACTCTTAACGTTCAGTACACGCAGCTTGGCGATTACTTCATCAGTAATCTCGGTGTTACAGTCGATCGCGATCTCACCGGTGGACTCATCGATGATGTCGTTCGCCAGTACACGGCCAAACAGGTACTCGAGCGGTGCTTCCAGCTTTTCTACGCCGGCCTTTTCCAACTGACGGATATGACGCGGGGTAATACGGCGACCCTCTTCGACAATCACCTTGCCCTGGCCGTCTTTGATGTCAAAAGAAGCAACATCACCGCGCAGGCGAGACGGAATCAGCTCCAGGCTGACACGGTCTTCCAACAGCTCAAAGGTGCTGGTCTCGAAGAACATTTCCAGCATTTCCTGGGAGGTGTAACCCAAGGCACGCAGCAGAATAGTCGCTGGCAATTTACGGCGACGATCGATACGCACAAACACCAGGTCTTTCGGATCGAACTCGAAGTCCAGCCATGAGCCACGGTAGGGGATGACACGCGCGGCGTACAACAGCTTACCGGAAGAGTGAGTCTTGCCTTTGTCGTGATCGAAGAATACACCCGGGGAACGGTGCAGCTGGGATACGATAACGCGCTCGGTACCATTGATTACGAAGGTACCGTTGTCGGTCATGAGCGGAATCTCGCCCATGTAAACTTCCTGCTCTTTAATGTCCTTAATGGACTTATTCGCAGATTCTTTATCGTAAATAATCAGACGCACGCGCACGCGCAGCGGACATGCATAGGTAACGCCGCGCAGGGTACATTCCTTAACGTCAAAAGCGGGCTTACCCAGCGTATAACTTACGTACTCCAGGGCGGCATTGCCGGAATAGCTGACAATCGGAAATACAGATTTAAACGCCGCTTGCAGGCCAACGTCCATACGGTCGTCGGGGCGCTTGTCGGCCTGTGTAAAGTTGCGATAAGAATCGAGCTGTATCGCAAGCAGAAAGGGCACATCCATGACCTTAGGCAGTTTGCCAAAATCCTTGCGGATACGTTTTTTCTCAGTATATGAGTAAGCCATTCAAATTCCCCAGCTTGATCAGTGACAAGACTTCGTGGGACTCCAGTCCAGAGCCCCTCCGGGCGAGAAGCCTCTGGTCAATGCAACTTGCCTGCACTGGCCAGAAACCTCTCCGCTTGCTTTTGGGTAGCGCTACTGCGCTATGGTTAAATGAGGTTTGCCACGGTTTTTAAATCCCGCCGGCACCGGTAAAAACCTCAGTACCGCAAACGGCAAAAAGGCCGGCGGACAAAAGTCCACCAGCCTTACCGCTACCCGCCGCTTTACGCGACAGCTAGCGGGAGACGCAAGAACCGAATTACTTCAGTTCTACAACTGCGCCAGCTTCTTCCAGCTCTTTCTTAGCTGCTTCAGCTTCGTCTTTGCTTACGCCTTCTTTCAGCGGGCTCGGAGCGCCGTCTACCAGACCTTTAGCTTCTTTCAAGCCCAGGCCAGTGATGCCGCGAACAACTTTGATCACGTTCACTTTCTTGTCGCCTGGGGAAGTCAGGATTACGTCGAAAGAGTCTTTCTCTTCAGCGGCAGCTTCGCCACCAGCTGGGCCAGCTACAACTGCTGCAGCAGCAGTTACGCCGAATTTCTCTTCCATTGCTTCGATCAGCTCAACAACATCCTTAACGGACATTTCGGCAACAGCATTGATGATATCTTCTTTAGTCAGAGACATGATTCAGTACCTGAATTGGTTTGAGCAGTAGCTGCTCGTATTTCGTTTTGAAACTGCGATTCGCTCTAGCGAAAAAATTACGCAGCTTCCTGCTCTTTTTGGTCGCGAACGGCCGCAATAGTGCGAACCAGCTTGCCAGCAGATGCTTCTTTCAACACGCTCATCAGCTTGGCGATCGCCTCGTCGTAAGTCGGCAGGCTTGCCAACAATGCGACGTCGGTGATCGCGCCTTCGAAGGCAGCACCTTTCAGTTCCAGCTTGTCATTGCCTTTAGCGAACTGGCTCAGGATGCGCGCGCCGGCACCTGGGTGTTCGTTAGAGAATGCAATGATGCTAGGACCTACGAATTTGTCAGTCAGACATTCGTATTCGGTACCTGCCAGAGCGCGACGCGCCAGAGTGTTGCGGACGACTTTCAACCAAACGCCGTTCTCGCGAGCCTCTTTGCGCAGAGTGGTCATGTCATTCACGGTTACGCCGCGGGAATCCGCAACAACCGCAGACAGAGCACCTTCAGCAGCTTGCTGGACATCTGCGACAATCGCTTTCTTGTCTTCGAGTCCAATAGCCATAGTGTCACTCCTGGATTTGAAAAAAACCGGACTTAAACGTCCGATCCGTTCCGGTGCATAAAGCTCAAATCCAGTAAAAATACTGGTTTGGGCGACACCGTCTGCGTAGGCTCGAACCTCGCAATGGCCAACCTGGCCGAAGTTCGGATTAAGCCAGGCACGTTAAACCTCAACGCACCTGACACCTACGGTCTTTGACGGCCCACCTTGTGCCGAAGCATTCAGGTGGACCCCAAAGTTCGATTTACTGAGAGGTGATCACACCCCGCAGTGATATTTAGATGTTCAGGGAAGACTGATCGATAACCAGACCCGGGCCCATAGTGGTGCTCAGGGTGATCTTCTTCAGATATACACCTTTTGCAGAAGCCGGCTTGGCTTTCTTCAGGTCGGCAACCAGAGCTTCCAGGTTCTCTTTCAGAGAGTTCGCATCGAAAGCAACTTTACCGATACCACCGTGGATAATGCCGCCTTTGTCAGCGCGGAAACGCACCTGACCCGCTTTGGCATTTTTAACCGCAGTAGCAACGTCTGGAGTTACGGTGCCAGTCTTCGGGTTCGGCATCAGGCCGCGCGGGCCGAGGATTTGACCCAGCTGACCTACAACGCGCATCGCATCGGGGGAAGCGATTACTACGTCGAAGTCCATCTTGCCTGCTTTAACGTCGGCAGCCAGCTCGTCCATACCGATCAAGTCAGCGCCCGCTTCTTTAGCGGCGTCAGCGTTAGCACCCTGGGTGAAAACAGCTACGCGAACTTCTTTACCAGTACCGTGCGGCAGAGTAGTTGCACCGCGAACAGCCTGGTCGGATTTACGTGGGTCGATGCCCAGGTTTACAGAAGCGTCTACAGTTTCTGCAAACTTAACGTTGGACAGCTCTTTCAGCAGAGCTACGGCTTCTTCGATACCGTAAGCCTTACCAGCTTCAACCTTCTCAGCGATTACGCGCTGACGCTTGCTCAATTTAGCCACTTAGAGACCCTCCACTTCGATACCGGCGCTGCGAGCGGAACCAGCGATAGTGCGCACGGCCGCGTCCAAGTCGGATGCAGTCAGGTCTGCTTTCTTCATTTCTACGATCTCTTCCAGCTGAGCGCGGGTTACTTTACCCACTTTCTCAGTGTTCGGACGACCGGAACCGCTCTTGATCTTGGCAGCCTTGCGCAGCAGTACAGCGGCGGGCGGCGACTTCATGATGAAGGTGAAGGAGCGGTCGTTGTATACAGAGATTACAACTGGAACTGGCAGACCTGGCTCGAGGCTCTGGGTCTGGGCGTTGAACGCCTTACAGAATTCCATGATGTTCACACCGTGCTGACCCAGTGCGGGACCAACGGGCGGACTCGGGTTGGCCTGACCGGCCTTAACTTGCAGCTTGATATAAGCTTCTACTTTCTTAGCCATTACAGCTCTCCTCTAGTTGGGTATTAACGCCCGCCACTCAGCCATAAGGTTTAAGGGCAAGCTCCCCGAACCCCGAAATGAAAACTCATTTTTCGGGGACGCGAAAACCCCCTTCCACCTCGCGGCGAAAGGGGGCAAAAAATTTATACTGGAATCAGGTCTTCTCTACCTGACTGAACTCCAGTTCAACCGGGGTGGAACGCCCGAAGATCAACACAGCCACTCGCAAGCGACTCTTCTCGTAGTTAACCTCTTCAACCACACCGTTGAAATCATTAAACGGACCGTCGATAACTCGAACCATTTCACCGGGCTCAAACAGAGTCTTGGGCTTGGGCTTATCGGCGGAATCGTCAATGCGATTCAGGATAGCCTGCGCTTCGCGGTCAGTAATCGGGGCTGGCTTATCCGCCTTACCGCCGATAAAACCCAGTACTCGGGGAGTTTCTTTCACCAAGTGCCAGGTATCGTCATTCAATTCCATTTCTACCAGGACATAGCCCGGGAAAAACTTGCGTTCACTCTTGCGCTTTTGCCCTGCGCGCATCTCAACCACTTCTTCCGTGGGAACCAGGACTTCACCAAACAGGTGGTCCATTTCGTTCAGCTCAATGCGCTCTTTCAGGGAGCTGGCGACACGCTTCTCATAGCCCGAGTAAGCCTGGACCACATACCAATTCTTTGACATGTATCAACCTTTAGCCGATAAATTTGGAAGCCGCCCAACCCAGAGCCGAATCAAGCGCCCACAAGATAAGCGCCATAATCAACACGAAAACAACCACAATCGCTGTGGTCTGGGTTGCTTCTTGGCGGGTCGGCCAAACCACACGCCTGACTTCAGTTTGCGCTTCGCGCAACAGTTGCCACAACGCATTGCCTTTGGCGGTATTTACAGCCACAACCAGAGCTACCAGACAGATGGCAGTTACTGCCAACACTCGGTAAAACAAAGGGAATTCGGCGTAATATGAATTGCCTGCAACAGCACCGCCCACCAGCAGCACTATTAACAACCACTTCAGACCGTCAAGACGAAAGGTTTTCGCTTCTGTTTTAGCATTCATATAAGAAGCCCTTAGCGCACTATAGATAATCTTTTAGCGCTCATAAACACAAAAGCCCCACTGACAAGTAGGGTTTTGCGACACCCCTAAGCTTATCTAAGCGGAGTGATTAAAAATGGCAGGCCAGGAGGGACTCGAACCCCCAACACCCGGTTTTGGAGACCGGTGCTCTACCAATTGAACTACTGGCCTGTACAGTGTGAGCACTTTCGCACTCAAAGATGAGAGAGCTACAGGAACTCTCCCACCTGGTGCACCACATAGAATATTGTGATGCAGAAATCAAAGATTACTCAATGATCTTAGCAACAACGCCCGCACCTACGGTACGACCACCTTCGCGGATAGCGAAGCGCAGGCCGTCTTCCATGGCGATCGGAGCGATCAGGGTAACAACCATTTGAATGTTGTCGCCCGGCATTACCATTTCAGTACCTTCCGGCAGCTCTACCGCACCAGTTACGTCGGTAGTACGGAAGTAGAATTGAGGACGGTAGCCTTTGAAGAACGGGGTGTGACGACCACCTTCGTCCTTGGACAGTACATACACTTCCGCTTCGAACTTGGTGTGCGGAGTGATGGAGCCCGGCTTAGCCAGTACCTGACCACGCTCTACTTCGTCACGCTTGGTGCCGCGCAGCAGTGCGCCGATGTTCTCACCAGCACGACCTTCGTCGAGCAGCTTGCGGAACATTTCAACACCAGTACAGGTAGTAGTGGTGGTTTCTTTGATACCAACGATTTCGATCTCGTCGCCAGTGTTGATCACACCGCGCTCTACACGACCAGTTACAACAGTACCACGGCCAGAGATAGAGAATACGTCTTCGATCGGCATCAGGAACGGCTGATCTACAGCGCGCTCTGGCTCAGGGATGTACTCGTCCAGAGTCTCTACCAGCTTCTTAACAGCGGTAGTACCCATTTCGTTGTCGTCTTCGCCGTTCAGGGCCATCAGAGCGGAACCAACGATGATCGGAGTGTCGTCACCTGGGAACTCGTACTGGTCCAGAAGTTCGCGAACTTCCATTTCCACCAGCTCGAGCAGCTCTTCGTCGTCTACCATGTCCGCTTTGTTCAGGAATACAACGATGTAAGGTACACCTACCTGACGGGAAAGCAGGATGTGCTCACGAGTCTGCGGCATGGGGCCGTCAGCTGCGGAACATACCAGGATAGCGCCGTCCATCTGAGCAGCACCGGTGATCATGTTCTTAACGTAGTCGGCGTGTCCCGGGCAATCTACGTGCGCGTAGTGGCGAGTCGGGGACTCGTACTCAACGTGAGAAGTAGCGATGGTGATACCGCGCTCACGCTCTTCCGGTGCATTGTCGATACCGTCGAAAGCAACAGCGTCACCGCCCCAAACTTCCGCACATACGCGGGTCAGAGCAGCGGTCAGGGTGGTTTTACCGTGGTCAACGTGACCGATGGTGCCCACGTTCACGTGGGGCTTGGAACGTTCAAACTTTTCTTTTGCCATTGCAGCCTCCTATATATAGGCGAGCCGATAACGGCACCACCCACGTCCAGAACATGCACATCCGACCCGGAAAATCCGACCCCGGACACAAACAACCGCAAGAGCTTTCACTCTTGCGGTCATATAAAATGGAGCTCATGGGCGGATTTGAACCGCCGACCTCACCCTTACCAAGGGTGTGCTCTACCCCTGAGCTACATGAGCTAAAATCTTGCCGATAACGGCATCTTAAAATGTTGCACCCTGGAGAGCATTCCAACCAACCCCAAAACTTGGAGCGGGCAGCGGGGATCGAACCCGCATCATCAGCTTGGAAGGCTGAGGTTCTACCATTGAACTATGCCCGCTTTCGGGACCTCCATGCGAAACCCTTCGATTTCGCGCAACACCCTAAGGTGTAATATGGTGCAGGGGGGTGGATTCGAACCACCGAAGCTTTCGCGTCAGATTTACAGTCTGATCCCTTTGGCCACTCGGGAACCCCTGCTCAAAGCGGTGTGCATTGTCTACACATCTCGCTGCGCTGTCAACAATTTTTCTTTAAATTTCACATACTTAGCAGCGAAACCTAATTTTGACAGCAACGGGATGAAAATGGAGCTGGCGAGAGGAGTCGAACCCCCGACCGGCTGATTACAAGTCAGCTGCTCTACCAACTGAGCTACGCCAGCCCTATCCCGTTCATTGCCGAAGTTGTTAAGTCACCCTCGTCAATGGAGGCGGGATTCTATGGGAACTTATCTCGACACGCAACACCCTTTTTGCAGATAAATCATATTTTTTATGTCGCCTATTCCAACTTGTTGAAAAAAACAGCGATTCGAGACGCCACCTGATGATTTTCTGATAAATCTGCTTTTTTGTTAGCCAAGCACTTCAGAACAAAGATTTGGGCGCCGATCCAGGTCCGGGTATTCACTTTGCAATTGTCGCCAAAATTCTTCTGCAAGACTTTCTGTGCTGCCGGGGGGCATAACTATCCACCGCTCCATATAGGTTTGCGGCTCCTCCTTGAACTGCGCGGTAACCCCCCTCTCCTTCAAAACGCTGGTATGGGACTCAGCTCGGGCTCGCTCACTGAAAATCCCAAATGAAATGCCATTTTCCAATGCGCCTTTGGGAATGACATAGCTGTCGATCCCCTGAGACTGTAGTTCACGCAAGCGGTTGTAGGCCTCCCGCCTCGAACTCAGTGGCGGCAGATATACCCAGTAGCGCATCTGCCCCTGCATTTCTATATCACGCAGCTCGGCTTTAACCTGAAGGGACCGGATTCGCTGCAAGAGATCCTCGCCCTGGTACTCCTCCGCGAAAGGCCCCAACAGCGTACAAAGCTGCTCAACCTCAAAGGACTCCTTACTCAGTGCCCCGGCCTTCTCTGGAGCAGGCAGCTCTTCAGGGGATATTTCGCTAACGAGGGTAATTTTCTTTCCCTCCGACTCGTGAGGGATCGGGTTCTTGCCGCTACTTAACTGCGGAGACGGCGCTACCAACATATACCAGGCAAAAAGCACAGCGTTCAGGGCGACTAAAGAAAGGGCTATCCAGCGCATAACAGAGTAAATTTTTATGGATTACTAAGGGCCAACCCATCCATCACCAAATCGGGAACCAGGCGATGTTCGTGCTGGTAAACTGCGGAGAGCAACTGCGCATCCCCGCCGGTTAACCACAATAAAGGGGGGGAACCGGAGTGGACCTGCAATTCTTCCATTGCTCGATCAACCGCACCCAACACCATCAGCAAGAGGCCACGGTTTATCGCCTCATTGGTATTGCGTCCCGCGCCCAATGTTTTTGTCAGGGCCAGTGCCTCACGACTCTTTGCTGCATGAGTATCGACACTGAGAACGCGATTCATCAATCCGAAACCGGGAACGATATATCCCCCAATGTGGCGCCCGCTATTGTCCAGCAAATCTAAGGTGACCGCACTGCCGCAATCCACAATTAATGATGCTCGGGGAGATTGCTGGTAGGCCGCCAACATTGCCAGCCACCGATCCACCCCCAGGGCGGAGTGGTCTTCATACCCGCAGATAACGCCGGCACATTGGGGCGCTACTGCCGAGAATTCAGCCTCCAGTGTGAACAGGTCTCGGGCCACCCGACTCAAGAATTCAGCAACAACGGGACCGGCAACATTCACTACCCGAAAACGGTAGGGGGTTAGGTCTGCCCAACCCTCAGGCAAAACCTGCTGGCGCAACTGCCCAGTTTCGATATCACCACGGGCTATCACCTCGCCTTCGACCAGGTAGCGCCACTTACCCCGTGTATTGCCGACATCCAGCTCTAGAATCACACCTGCCCCCGCAACGAGATTTCCCCCCCATGAAATGACTTTTGCCCTTTATCAGTGTCGAGTAACAAGGCTCCTTTTTCATCGACACCGGCCGCAACACCTTCCCAGCTCAAATTACCTGACCGCAACTGAACTGGCTGCCCGGCAAACTGGTCTAGGGTTGACCACGATTCCCGGTAAGCGGCGAAGCCCCCTTCCGGGTAAGTTTCCAGCATCGGTAACAGCTCGCTGAGTATCGCCGCAGTTAATTCACTGCGGCCAATACCAGGACGGACTTGCTGGAGATCTGCCCATGGTTGATCAATCTCCTCTGCTGTCTTTGCGTTGAGACCATTATTCAACCCAATGCCGATAACCACTGAACAGCGGTCGGTTAAATCCCCTTTTAGCTCAAGTAATACACCGGCCAATTTACGGCCCTGGCACCACACATCATTTGGCCACTTCAGGCGCACGCCCGGTACAGAAAAACGCTCGAGCGCTTTTGCCACAGCAACACCGACGGCAAGACTCAACCCCTCCAGGCTTTGTACACCGCCATTAAACTCCCAGCCCACTGAGAGGCTGATACTTGTGGCATAGGGGCTGACCCAGTTGCGACCACGGCGGCCCCGACCGGCACTTTGCCGCTCGGCGAGAATCGCTACAGCGTGTCCCTTACCTTCTTCAAAACGTTCCAGTAACAGGGAGTTCGTTGAACTCAACTCATCAAAAACCTGCAACTCGCGCAGTAGCGCTCGGGCTGAACCATCCAGCTGAGCGGTAACAGTCTGCTCAGATAGCAGGTCGAGACCTCCCGGCAAGCGATAACCTCGCCCCTTAGCAGACTCAAGCGTCAGGCCGTAGCTCTCGAGCTTTTGTAGTTGTTTCCAAACAGCGGCTCGGCTGACACCAAGCGCATTCCCGAGGGATTCTCCCGAGTGTATTTCCCCATCCGCCAGAAGCTCCAGCACCGGGCGAAGCTGTTCTAATGGTGTTTTTGCGGCGACGTCCTGCAATTTGTTCAACCTTTTACATAATGGCGGCCATAGCGATGCCCGAGGCTCGTCAGGACTTCATAACCGATAGTCCCGGCATACCCAGCGACCTCATCCACCGTAAGCTGGTCATTGAGAATCTCGATCGACTGAAGGGAGTCCCGCTCCTCTTCGCTGAGACCCGAAATATCGAAAGTGGTAGAGTCCATTGATATACGCCCAACAATTGGCAGAGGGCGGCCATGCCCCCATCCGCGCCCCCGCCCCCCTTGGGCTCGTATAATGCCATCGGCATATCCACCCCGAGCTACCGCAAGCCAACTATCTCCGGGAACTTCCTGGGTCGCACCATACCCCACAGACCGGGACTGACTGACATAGCGCTTTTGGACAATTGGCAAACCCAAAGTCACCGTTGGACGCATCAGGTTTTCAGCCTCAGGGACAGGGTTAAGGCCGTATAGTGCGGAGCCCGGTCGGGCAATATCAAAGTGATAGTCCTCACCCAAAAAGATGCCGGATGAGTTCGCAAGGCTGAGCTGAATATCCGGGCACAGTTCCCGCAAGCGATCGCCCGCGGTCTTAAACTCGTTCAACTGAAGCTTGTTATGCGGATGCTGGGGCTGATCTGCACAGGCAAGATGACTGAAGAACATCCGAACATCGGCGGACTCTAAGAGAGGGCGGTCCTTGAGCAGCAATTCGAACTCATCCGGGGTCAATCCCAGCCGAGTCATGCCGGTATCAATTTTTACGGCGCAAGGGGCCTCCAACTGAGCTTTCTCGCAGATTTCAACCCAGCTCTTCAATTGATCCAGAGTAAACAATGTGGGGATCAAACCCGCGCGAGCGCACTCTAGTTCAGCACCAGGCCTGACACCGGTAAAAATGACTATATTCACATCGTTGCCGAGGTCACTGCGCAAGCGCTCCCCCTCGACTTGGGTGGCCACAAAGAAATCGCGGCATCCCTGAGCGTATAGCGCCGGTGCAACATGAGCCATTCCCAAGCCGTAAGCATCCGCTTTAACCACAGCACCGCACCGGGTGCCGGCTTTCAAGCGATTAGCCAGATCCTGATAGTTATCTGCTATAGACCTCAGGTTGATACTTAATAACCCTTCACGAAAGTCACTCATACCAGTACAACTCTCTAAATCAGTAAGCTAGGTAGCTCCGAGCAGACTCTCTCGCTGCAGCGCTCGGGCACCGCCTAATATACACCCAACAACCAACAAAAGGCTGACTAGTGAGCCAGCGATCATCAGAGATATGGAGACCGTATCCCCAACCAGTAGAGCCTTAAACCACTGCTGTTGCGCGACCAGCGGGACCAAATGCCAGGCAGGCTCCTCTAGCTCTATGGATGACATATCCAATATTAACAACATAGTGACAGGTAAAATCTGCAATATACTCAATTGAGTTTGGGCATCTTTAAATGACTGGGAACGCAACGCTAACAATATTTGCAGTACGGCAACCAATAGAGCCAGTGGGAGCAGGGCTAGCGCCATAGCAACCATGCCACTCAGCGTAGTTGCATGTTGTATCCCCATTTCAGCCAAGGGCAAAAATGGAAAAACAGCCATTAGCGAAACTAACGCGAGAATTGAAGATAACCAACTGATACTGGCTACAGCGAGAACCTTGGCCAGGACCACCTGCCAGGCGGCCAGAGGTTGTTGCAGTAATACCTCAAAACTCATTCTCTCCCGCTCACCGGCAGAGGCATCAATGGACGAGGACAGGCAACCTATAAACAGCGTCATTATCAAGAGTGTCGGTATTGAACCAACAATCCAGGCACTGCGGGTAGACGGGGTACTGACATCCCTGACCTGGACTTGCCAGGGTGCTATTGTTTTTAGTGGGACTCCCCTAGCGACCATTCTTTGTTGAACAATGAGCTGTTGTAGCTCACCCAGCTTTTGTTGAACATGACTCGCGCCTTGCCCGCTGAAACGATCGGAGCTATCAACATACAAATAAACCTTGGGGCTGCGGAAATTGCGATAATCGGTAGAAAAACCTTCATCAATTTTCACAACTGCATCGTAACCTTCATCAAGTAAAGCTATCGGGTCCCCTTCTGACAGGCTATCCAGTTCCACCCGCCCTTTACTCAGCTGCTGCTCTAATACTGGTAAATCCTGCCCGCCTAACAACGCTAGCTGAAATGTCCTCTCCCCTTGGGACTTAAACATAAACAGAGTCATCGATGCGATCATTCCGGGAAATGAAATGGCAAACAGCAAAGATAAATACAATGCTCGCCGGTCACGCCAAACCTCTAAAGACTCCTTCTTCAGAAGAGCAGACATGGCGGGAGTAAATAATAGGTTTAAAAATTTCATGCCATCACCTCCCCTTTAACCCCGTAAGCCAGAGTGACGAAACTATCTTCCAGGTTTTTACAGCCTGTGCGTTCTACAAGCTCATCGGGGGTACCACTATCGACAATAGCACCGTTAGCCATCACCAATACCCTATCTGACAACTCAGTAACTTCAGCCATAATATGGCTGGAAAATAAAATGGCTACGCCCTCAGAGCGCAACCGCAGAAGTGTTTTCCGCAGCAGTCTCGCTGCAAGGACATCAAGCCCGCGAGTCGGTTCATCGAGTATCAAATGCGTAGGCCGGTGAACTAGTGCCCGCGCCAGCGACACTTTCATTCTCTCCCCCTGGGAAAAGCCTTTTGTCCGACGTTGCCACAAATCTTCTAATTCCAGCTCTTCTCGAACAGAATTCAATGCGCGCTTAAGCTCTGCCCCAAATAATCCCTGCGCACTGGCAAAAAATGATAAGTACTCCGCTACAGTAAGTCGTTCATACAAGCCTTCACGATCGCCGACAACGCCCAATTGCCGCTTTATTTCTAATGGCTTTTCGGCCACATTAAGCCCACTAACAATTACTGTACCTTCATCCGGTTTTACCAACCCCGTTATAATTCTGAGGCATGTAGTTTTACCGGCTCCATTAGCCCCCAGCAAAGCGGTTATTTGGCCATCAGGTATATTGAAATTCAGGTCTTTGAGTACTTTCTTTCCAGAGAATTGCTTGTGAATAGATTTAACAGCAATCATTTGTTATCCCCTTGGCTCGATAGCAACTCACTGGATACCGCTTTATCAATTTCAGGTCCAAAAGCACCCGCCATAAAAGGTGGTCTTTGAATATCCGCAATACAATCACTATCTAAAGAAGCAAGTGGAGATTTTAGAAAATCATCTATTAGCTTTGGTATACAACCGCGCATACTATTGATATGTCCACCACCTGGAACCACTACCTGTTTTAATTCTGAAAGATACCCCAAGCTTTGTTCCGCATAATAATGTGGGGTAATAGGGTCAGCCTCCCCAGAAATAATTAACACAGGATGATTTCTTTCTTCCGGGACTTCGTAAGTGATAGGAGATACGGGCCACACCTTGCAACCCTCAGCAAAAATCTCAAAAAAAGCATCACCTAAAAAGCTATCGCGAATATCTGCAGCCAGCTCTTCCTCTGTAGTGCGATTTAATTCTTCAGCGCAAGCAACTGATAAGGTGAGCCCCATAGACATACTTCCATCATCAGATAAAAGTCCAACCAACCCCGATAGCGGTAAATAATTACCCTCCTCAGCCTGGCTAATAGCGTATGGTAACTGCGCTGCCGTTTCAGGTGTGTAGAGCGCGGTCCTTATCAGGTTTTGTATGAAGCTACGGGGAACACTTGTTTCCATTGTGCGACCAGAGTGGGGGTCCGGGAAGTTCGATGCTCTTCCATCCCAGTCCCTAAGCAAGCTATCCAGGTCAGATCTCCAATCGCCAAATTCGGAGCACACCGGATCCTGACTGCAGTCTTTCTCCAATTTTAGCAGCGCCTTTTCAGCAGCTTGCGCAGTAAGAAAAACTTTTGAATCAATCGGGGCTACGGCATCCAGGATCAGGACACTTAAACTTTCGGGATACCATTGCTGGTAAAGAAGCGCGGTGCGAGTTCCCCAAGAACCTCCCCACAAAGCAATTTTTTTATGTCTCAACTGAAGGCGCACTTCCTCCAGATCATCAACCGCTTGACGGCTATGCAGTGTTTTAGCAAAGGAGGAGTTTTCAAGGTAGCAAGTTGAGAATTGATCGGTGACCGCCTCCAGATCCATATGGACTTCTCCGTCGATCCCACAGTCAAATGCAGCCGAGTAACCCGAACCGCGCCTATCGACAAGTACGATCGCCCTACTCTGATTGACTTTATATAAGGCATTTAGAATCGGGGTCAGAAAACTCGCTGCCTGACCGGGGCCACCGGCCAGTAAATAAAGTGGCTCCAGTCCAATGTCATTAACTGCTGGGGCTATCATTATCGCTAGATCTACTGCAGCTTCTCCTTCACCAACCGGTATCTTTGTACAGTGCAGAGCATGGCTCCAGCCGTCCAGGTAGCAGGACTCGAAGTTATTCTCTTCTCTCTCTTCTGCAACTGCTGGAGATAGCCCTATAAACAAGCTGATCGCGAAGATCGCAAACCTCTGTATCCAAACCACTGCCAACCCCCTATCCAACGAATTTATCCCAACCAGTGTATCGAACTGCTCCTAAGCTGTCGTCATCCAACAAAAGGCAGATAATTGCATTTGCATTAGCGCCCACCCCTGCACAGTGGTATGGTTTCTTATTTACTTGCCCATGATTGCACCCATGAGCTTTTCAGACCGAGAAAAACACCTAATCCGAGCCGCCTTTGCCTGGGGCCAAATCACACAACAGGAAGGCTATACACTTTCTGATCTTGAAATTGAAAAATCGGTTCTCTTCCGACGATTACTTGGCGGTCGGCCGCCATTGGCATTCCCGCCACCATTGCGTCACGGATTTCCCTGGTATGACGTTATTGAAGGGCGTAGCGAACACTTAGTGAGTGCATCCGAAGCCTCACCTGAATGCAGCATCATTGCACCGGGCTGTAAGCTCGGGGATACCTGCATTCTTATTGACGGAGCCTTTTGGCGCGTAGTCGAAACTGTTCGCGAGCACGAAGAATATATCGTTGAGTGGGGCCAATACCCAATGCAGTGGCGCTTGAAAAAGCATTGGGAAGTAAACTATGAAATGACACAACAGCTTCATAGTTTTCGTAAAGATAACCCCAATGCCGAAGTGAGCTTTGACAACTATTTAAGCCAAAGGGAGTACCGGGAATTTCGCATAGACGATGATCAGACGGTATGGCTCTGTGAATGGCAATTAAGCCGCACCAGCCTCTCTGGTTGGGTTTGGGTTGGGACAATACTACCTGTTCCCGATTATCAGCTCGTTCCAGTGTTCGACGATGATCACGGCCCGGTTATTCTCGGCGAGGATGGTAATTCCAATGGGCAGGCCTGGCTGCGTATTGAAGATGCCACAGATGAATACCGCTTCGTTAAACTACTGGGAACCTACGACTACCAGTCGCTAATTACTGCGAGCACCACTGAGCTGAAGACCTTTTTACAAGACCTACAGCAAGAAGAGTCAGCAGACATTGAAGTATTGGATTGGCACCAGAACAATGCCGCACGACGCTTTGCTCTCCCTGCCGAGCTGGTTCCACTAGAAGACCTCAGTTTGAATGATATGAACTTTGACCTCGTTCCAGATAACGCCTTTGCTTACTAGCCCACCCAAGCCCCACCTGGTGGGGCTTTTTTTATCCCCAAATTTTTCTTCTCTCGCATACTGGCGTACCAATCAGCCGCAGTAATCCACAGATTTATCGCTCATAACACTGTTAATAACTGATGTCCGTTTTATGGCGTCTTTGTTACCAACAGAAACCATGGATAGAGCTGTGTATAACTCCGGGATATCCCCTGCCAGCCCCGTGTTTCCTTGGCTCTATTGAAGGCGGGTAAAAAAGCAGCACTTTTTGCGCGGATTTCCACAGCCAGGTGTTACTAACAGAAAGTCTGGATAGAGTTGTGCATAACTTTAATAAACGGGCTACAGGCCCCGTGGTTACAGGGGATTACTGCAGAGACTAAAAAATCACCGATATTTTTATGGGCTAATTTTAATTTTTGGCGGGAGTGGTATGGGTACTTTTCTAGTTTTTACGCGGGTTATTTTTGTTGGATTATTTTTTGAGTGAGTGCAAAGGCGTTTGGAGAGAAGATCGGTAAAGACCTATTTTTATAGGCTTTTTAGGAGAGCGCCTGTTTAAGGTGCTCAGGTAGTTTTAGGTTTTTCTTTTTTTAATTACTGACTGATTTTTTAAATAGAAAGTTGAGTACTAAAGTTTTTCAGAACTATTTTATTTTTTCTATTTAATTTCGACTAAGTAATTCCTGCTTTCCCTTTCTTAGTTTTTTTATTTTTGTTTTTTTAAAATATTTTTTAGCCATAAAAAAAGGGCCACCCTATTGGGTGGCCCTTTTCGGATTAGAAGCCTGACGATGACCTACTCTCACATGGGGAAGCCCCACACTACCATCGGCGATGTTGCGTTTCACTTCTGAGTTCGGCAAGGGATCAGGTGGTTCCACAACTCTATTGTCGTCAGGCAAACTGGCTTGGGTTGGCGTTGGTCTTATAAGCAATGTGCTTGGCCTGCCGCGTTATCGCTGTTTGCCTCGGTCATGTTATTGACCGGCGATAACCCCAAATAAGTCGGTAAAACAATCTGTAGTAATACACCGCAAGCGATCGTATGTCTCTAACTCACAATCCGCTAGCTTAGCTAGTCGTTAGTAACCATCTCTGTTGTATGGTCAAGCCGCACGGGCAATTAGTACTGGTTAGCTCAACGCCTCACAACGCTTCCACACCCAGCCTATCAACGTGGTAGTCTTCCACGGCCCTTCAGGAGGCTCAAGGCCTCAGGGAGATCTTATCTTGAAGGAGGCTTCCCGCTTAGATGCTTTCAGCGGTTATCCCGTCCGAACATAGCTACCCGGCAATGCCACTGGCGTGACAACCGGAACACCAGAGGTTCGTTCACTCCGGTCCTCTCGTACTAGGAGCAACTCTTCTCAAATCTCCAACGCCCACGGCAGATAGGGACCGAACTGTCTCACGACGTTCTAAACCCAGCTCGCGTACCACTTTAAATGGCGAACAGCCATACCCTTGGGACCGGCTTCAGCCCCAGGATGTGATGAGCCGACATCGAGGTGCCAAACACCGCCGTCGATGTGAACTCTTGGGCGGTATCAGCCTGTTATCCCCGGAGTACCTTTTATCCGTTGAGCGATGGCCCTTCCATACAGAACCACCGGATCACTATGACCTACTTTCGTACCTGCTCGACATGTCTGTCTCGCAGTCAAGCGCACTTATACCATTATGCTCATTGCATGATTTCCGACCATGCTGAGTGCACCTTCGTACTCCTCCGTTACTCTTTGGGAGGAGACCGCCCCAGTCAAACTACCCACCATACACTGTCCTCGATCCGGATAACGGACCAGAGTTAGAACCTCAAACATACCAGGGTGGTATTTCAAGGACGGCTCCACAACAACTAGCGTCATTGCTTCAAAGCCTCCCACCTATCCTACACAAATAGGCTCAAAGTTCAGTGCAAAGCTGTAGTAAAGGTTCACGGGGTCTTTCCGTCTAGCCGCGGGTACACTGCATCTTAACAGCGATTTCAATTTCACTGAGTCTCTGGTGGAGACAGCGTGGCCATCGTTACGCCATTCGTGCAGGTCGGAACTTACCCGACAAGGAATTTCGCTACCTTAGGACCGTTATAGTTACGGCCGCCGTTTACCGGGGCTTCGATCAAGAGCTTCGCCGAAGCTAACCCCATCAATTAACCTTCCGGCACCGGGCAGGCGTCACACCCTATACGTCCTCTTACGAGTTTGCAGAGTGCTATGTTTTTAATAAACAGTCGCAGCCACCTGGTCACTTCGACCGGCCTCAGCTTAGGGAGCAAGTCCCATCACCAAAACCGGCGTACCTTCTCCCGAAGTTACGGTACCATTTTGCCTAGTTCCTTCACCAGAGTTCTCTCAAGCGCCTTGGTATTCTCTACCTGACCACCTGTGTCGGTTTAGAGTACGATTCACTATTACCTGAAGCTTAGAAGTTTTTCCTGGAAGCAGGGCATCAACCACTTCACCCACTAAGTGGGCTTCGTCATCAGTTCTCAGCCTTAGGGACCCGGATTTGCCTAAGTCCCCAGCCTACAACCTTAAACATGGACAACCAATCGCCATGCTGGCCTAGCCTTCTCCGTCACTCCGTCGCAGTAATAGCGAGTACAGGAATATTAACCTGTTTCCCATCGACTACGGCTTTCGCCCTCGCCTTAGGGGTCGACTAACCCTGTCCCGATTAGCGTTGGACAGGAACCCTTGGTCTTCCGGCGGGGAGGTTTTTCACCTCCCTTATCGTTACTCATGTCAGCATTCGCACTTGTGATACCTCCAGCAGACCTCCCGATCCACCTTCAACGGCTTACACAACGCTCCTCTACCATGCTCCTAAGAGCATCCGCAGCTTCGGTTATCAGTTTGAGCCCCGGTATATCTTCCGCGCAGGCCGACTCGACTAGTGAGCTATTACGCTTTCTTTAAAGGATGGCTGCTTCTAAGCCAACCTCCTAGCTGTCTGGGCCTTCCCACATCGTTTCCCACTTAACTGATATTTGGGACCTTAGCTGGCGGTCTGGGTTGTTTCCCTTTCCACGACGGACGTTAGCACCCGCCGTGTGTCTCCCGCGATTGCACTCCTCGGTATTCGGAGTTTGCATGGGGTTGGTAAGTCGGGATGACCCCCTAGCCCAAACAGTGCTCTACCCCCGAGGGTGAGACGCGAGGCGCTACCTAAATAGCTTTCGAGGAGAACCAGCTATCTCCCGGCTTGATTAGCCTTTCACTCCGATCCACAGGTCATCCCCTAATTTTTCAACATTAGTGGGTTCGGTCCTCCAGTTGATGTTACTCAACCTTCAACCTGCCCATGGATAGATCGCCGGGTTTCGGGTCTATTGCCTGCAACTAAACGCCCTATTAAGACTCGATTTCTCTACGGCTCCCCTAAGCGGTTAACCTTGCTACAGACAATAAGTCGCTGACCCATTA
>NZ_CP174320.1:1180000-1977500 GCF_052467695.1 Microbulbifer maximicatervae (SeqCode) | reverse complement strand
TGATTCCTTCACCGGAGATTTCCTCCAAACGTACATCGCTACCCGTCAAACTTTCAGAGGTCACAAGCGGCGACAGCACTGAAGCCAAACCTGCACTCACTTATACGCCGGCGGAGACCCCACTGCTTAACGTCAGTGTTGAGGCAGTCAAGTCGTTGAGTCTTGAAGTACGTAACGGGGATACTCTGTCAGACCTATTTCAACGTGCAAAAATCAGCGCCAAAGAGATGTACCAGCTTCTGGGTAGCGGCAAAGAGGCAAAACAGCTGGCACGTCTAACTCCGGGTGAAGAGCTGACCTTTCAAACAAATAATGATGGCCAGCTGCAGTCCCTTAAATTGCAGCGGGACCGACTCAATCAAATTGAGTTTACCCGCACAAATGCAGATAAGTTTGAACACGCACTGATAACTCGTGAGCCCGACAGCCACCCGGCTTACCGACAGGCCCAGATCGATAGTTCCCTATTCCTGGCCGGTAGCGATGCTGGGCTGAGTGACAGCCTGATAATGGAGATGGCGGATGTATTCAGCTCCGATATCGACTTTGCCCTAGATATTCGCAAGGGCGACAACTTTAGTGTGATGTTCGAAGAGTTGTTCCTGGATGGGGAGAAAATTGGCAACGGTCCTATCTTGGCGGTCAGTTTTACCAACCAGGGAAGAACTTTTAGCGCTGTACGCTATGTGGATAACAGTGGTGATGCCAATTACTACACGCCTGAAGGCAAAAGTATGCGCAAGGCATTTATCCGCACACCACTGGACATAGTCCGTATCAGCTCTCACTTCAACCCGAGCCGCCTGCACCCTGTATTCAAGTCACGCCGACCTCATAATGGCACCGACTATGCCGCTCCAAGAGGCACCCCCGTTTACTCTACTGGCGATGGTCGGGTTATCGCGTCCGGCTATAGCAAACCCAACGGCAACTACGTATTTATCCAGCACGGCGAACGGTATGTAACCCGCTATCTCCACCTGACCAAGCGCAAAGTCAAAAAGGGCCAGCGCGTTAAGCAGCGCCAGGTTATTGGCACTGTGGGGTCTACCGGTTATGCCACTGGCCCGCACTTGCACTACGAATTCCTGGTGGATGGCAGACATCGCAACCCCGCCACCATTGTGCGCAAATTGCCCAAGGCAAAGTCGGTACCGACTTCTGAGATGATCCGTTTTAAAAACCAGACCCAGCCACTTCTGGCGAAACTAGAAAACTTCCAGGGGCCGGCTCTGGCTCAACTGGATGAAGAAAGCCCCTAACAAGCGCCAACGAATATGCCCGATCTGTTTATCGGCCTGATGTCCGGCACCAGCGTTGACTCCATTGACGCGGTGCTAGTCGATTTTGGCGATGAAGAAAAAATTAACACCCGTATCCTGGCTGCGCTAGCCCACCCGATTCACAGCGGCCTGCGCGAAGCTATCCTCAGCCTCTGCGCCCCCGGCCCTTCAGAGCTGGATCGCGCCGGACAGTTAGACCGGCAACTGGGACAGGTTTTTGCCGAGGCCACCAATACCCTGCTAGCCCGAGCCGGTGTTGAGGGTCAGTCTGTTACCGCCATTGGCAGTCACGGCCAAACCGTACGCCACCGCCCCCCAGGCACAGTGACGTCTCCCTTTACTTTGCAACTCGGTGACCCCAACACCATCTCAGCACTGACGGGCATCTGCACCGTTGCGGATTTCCGTCGCCGGGATATCGCTCTCGGTGGTCAAGGAGCGCCTTTAATGCCGGCGTTTCACCAGGCTGCCTTCAAAGCTGATGGAAGCCGTGCTGTGGTCAATATCGGAGGGATGGCCAATATCACTGAGCTGACGGCAGATGGCCAGGTTTACGGCTATGACACAGGTCCGGGTAATGCATTGCTCGACTACTGGGTGAACCTACACAAAAACCAGCCCTACGATAGAAATGGAGACTGGGCCGCGAGCGGTCGCGCCAATGCTGAACTTCTCAACCGCCTGCTTTCAGATCCCTATTTCTCCGCCGAACCACCCAAGAGCACTGGCCGTGAAACTTTTAACCCCAGCTGGCTCGAACAGGCCTGCGCCGGTTTGGAAGTGGCACCGGTAGATGTGCAGGCGACCCTGTCTGAAGTGACCGCAGCCAGTATCGCAGATGCCGTGCATAATTTTGCCGAAGGCGGCGAGCTGCTCACTTGCGGGGGCGGGGCAAAAAATAAGGACTTGGTTGCGCGATTACAGCGCCGCTTGCCCACCTGGTCTATTACTGACACGGGCAGTTACGGTATTGACGCAGACTGGCTCGAAGCCGTTGGATTTGCCTGGTTAGCCCGCCAGACATTGAGAGGACTACCCGGTAATTGCCCGGGAGTGACTGGCGCGCAGAAAGAGGCGGTGCTAGGGGCTATTTACCCGCCCTGATCAATAGGGCGGGTTAGGATTTCTCAAATAGAGAAAGAGGAGCCGCAGCCACAGGTAGCGGACGCATTGGGATTTTGTACTACGAAGCGCGACCCCGAAAGGCCTTCTTCGTAATCAACATTGGCGCCAACCAGGTAGGGGTAGCTCATCGCATCCACCAAGACCTGAATGCCATCCTTTTCTATGATGGCATCATCTTCGGCAACCAATTCATCAAAGGTAAAACCGTATTGGAAACCGGAACAGCCGCCTCCGGTCACGAACACCCTGAGTTTCAGCTCCGGGTTGCCCTCCTCTTCCAACAGGCTTCTTACCTTGGCCACAGCCTTGTCTGTGACCACGAGTGGCGCGGGAGAAAAGGATACAGCTTCTGACATAAGTCTCTCTCAACTCATCGGGACATTCACCGCTCGTATAAAAGTTATAACGAGTGCAGCCCCGGGGGCGTCATCTTGCTTAAACCCAGCAATTCAGTCAAGTATTAACCGGCAGGTGGGCCGGTACAACAAAGTACCAGCGCCAGCCAATACTACCCGGACTTAAGAGGCTTCAATGACAGTTTCATCTTCGGAATAGCCGAGCATATGGGGCTCACCCGCGCTACTCAAGTCGGCACTGGATACCAGGGCACCGTTTACCTGGGCACCTTTCAGCATCTCGATCAGCTTATAGTGTACATTGCCTTCTACCATTGCCTTGGAAGCGAGCTCCAGGTGGCGCGCAGCAAACACATCCCCTTTGACATTGCCATTGATCACTACCTGAGGCACACGAATTTCACCCTCAATGATGCCGCCATCCACAATTTGCAGGCGCGCATCACTATCACTGTGAGCGGTAACATTGCCACGCACCTTACCTTCGATGACCAGGTTGCCACGGAAGTGGATATCACCGCTGATCTCAGTCTGACGAGCGATCAAAGTCGTGTGGTTACTACCGGTATTGGCCATAGTTATCTGTTTCTCTTTTTTTCTTAACATAATCCCCAAAACCTCGTGCCTTTGGCACCTATGCTAACTTTCCTGTACTAACCAACCGTAGCGCTGCTCAATATTAAAGCCCTTGCGCCCAGAAGATTTAAGTGACAACTCCACACCTTCGGGCACAAACCCCTCCGGCAAGCGCAGCTCTCCCTCGATATTCTGAAAATATTTAAAACGCAGCTGAATCGACTCACTATTCACCTGCTCCGACAGTTCCTTCAGAGGGTAACTCTTCGGTTCCCCATCCTGACGGCCCACTACGGTAAATGTGGCCGTGCCTTTTACAACATCCCGACGCGCTGCGGACTGTTTGATCTGTAACTTGTACTGGTAACTTTTTGGATCGCCGGTCTGCGAGAGGATAAAGCGTCCAATGGACACCCCCTCACCCCCATCTTCAGGGGCCATGACGCCGCGATAGAAAGAAATTTCCTGCTTTAGCTCTGCGATCTGGCTCTCTTTCTGCACCAGTTCCGCACGCACCGACTCACTCGCCTGCTCACCGATAGTCAGCGACTGCTCTGCAGTGGCAACCCTCATTCGCAGGGATTCATTCTCACTCTGAAGCGCGGTAACACGATCGAGTACTTGAGTATGCTCCAGTGTCTTGCGATCGAGGCTCTGGCGCAGCTGATACTGCCCGGCGAAATAGGACCCGGCCGAGGTCACTAATACCAAAAAAACGACCCCCACTACGGCAATGACACCAGAGAAGGGTTTATGAGGCACCACTTTCATGCGGTACTGCTTGCTGCCTTTAACTTTGAGCACCATGAAATCTGCTAAGTCTTATCCGGGATTTATCGATTGTCGGGAAACACCCGATTCTAAGGCAGCAGTGCTGGGCTATCCAGGCCCAACGTCTCAGTTAAGCCAAACATAATATTCATATTCTGGATTGCCTGGGCGGACGCGCCTTTGGCCAGGTTATCAATGGCCGATAATACCAGTACCGTATCCCGCTCCTGGGGTTGCAATACCGAGATGCGGCACATATTGGTCCCTCTAACCGTACGAGTCTGAGGGTGGCTGCCCGCCGGCATCACATCTACAAAAGGCTCATTTTTATAGCGGTTTTCAAAGATCTGTTGAAGCTCATCGGCATCAACCTTCCCCGCTGACCGGGCAAATAAAGTAGCGTGGATACCGCGAATCATGGGAAGTAAATGCGGTACAAAAGTCACCTGCGCGGGAGAGGATTCAGTGGCCTGCACTCGACGAAGCCCCTGTTCAATCTCGGGTAAATGACGGTGCCCGGCGGCAGAATATGCGCGGAAGTTGTCGCTATTCTCAGCCATAATCAAGTCGGTCTTACCCTGTCGCCCCGCACCACTGATACCACTGGCCGCACTGGCGATCAGCTCACCAGGTTCTACCAGGCCCTTTTCCAAAAGCGGTATCCATCCCAATTGAATCGCGGTGGGATAACAGCCCGGGCAGGCTATCAACTGCGCATTGGCAATCTGTTCCCGATTAACTTCTGGCAAACCATAAACAGCGCTTTGAGCTAATTCCGGAGCGGCGTGGGCCTGACCGTACCACTGCTCCCAGGTAGGTATATCTTTCAAGCGGAAATCGGCGGACAAATCGATCACTCGAACTCCGCGCTCAATAAGTGCCGGTACCTGGGCCTGGGCAACGCCATGAGGTGTAGCGAAGAATACAACGTCACAATCCGCCAGCTGTTCGAGATCGGGGCTACAGAAAGACAGCTGCGAGTGCCCTCTCAGGCTAGGGAAAAGCTCGGCAACCGGGGTACCATTCAACGAACGGGAGGTGATTGCGGTAACTTCCGCTTGTGGATGTGTTGAGAGAAGCCGAAGTAATTCCACCCCTGTATAGCCGGTGCCCCCGACAATCGCTACTTTTATCACCTTGCTAAAATCTCCGGTATATCCGCCAACTGAGACGATAATCGTAAAACCAGACAGGCACTCTACCACAAGCCCCAGCATTTTAAGGATGTGCGGTGTCACAGCCCCCAAGGAACTCGCTAAAAAAGTCGTTTTCGCGTTATTTAGTTAGGCCTGGCAGCCTCGAAAATATACGCTTACAGCTTTCCTCCAAAGACGCGCTGGCGCCTTTGCTGGGGATGGCCCTGATCACCGGCATCCTGGCCGGAGGGGTAACTGTACTTTTTCGGCTGGCAATGGAGTGGCCGACCACGCTGTTTTTATCAATCCCACAAAATTACGAATCCCTTCCTCCTTTCTGGCGCTTCGCATTGCCAGTCATCGGCTCTCTGGTAGTGGGATGTATCTATTTATTTCTAAATCCCAGACGCCGCCAGGTGGGAGTGGTCCATGTCCTGGACCGGCTCTACAATCACCAGGGGCAAATGCCAATGCAAAATGCCCTGCTACAGTTTTTTGCCGGCGCAATAATTTTAATAAGCGGCCACTCGGTGGGGCGGGAAGGCCCAGCTGTACACCTGGGAGCAGCCAGTGGCAGCTGGTTAGCTAGGGCGCTGAAGCTCCCCAATAATTCCGGTCGCAACCTACTGGGGTGTGGTGTAGCCGCAGCAATTGCGGCCTCCTTTAATACCCCGCTGGCGGGCGTGGTATTCGCGATGGAAGTCGTGATGCTGGAATATACTGTGGCAGGTTTTTTACCGATAATTCTCGCGGCTGTTGCCGGTAGCGCCATTACCCAGCTGACTTTCGGTAGCCAGCCTGACTTTAATGTACCCGCGATTCAACTCAATTCCCTTGCCGAGCTGCCGATACTTTTCGTTTGCGCACTGGTTATTGGGGTTCTCGCCGGATTATTTATCCGCTCCCAGCGTATTTTGATTCCCCAGCAGCGTTATTCCCCACTTCTTCGATTTCTCTTGGTTGGCCTTGTTACTGGCACCTTGGGTATCTGGGTACCGGAAATCCTGGGCGGTGGATATGACACTTTGCAGATGGCAATGCTGGGGGAGTTGGGGGTAGCGACACTCATTGCTATTGTCGCCGCGAAATTAGTCGCAACCGCTTTGGGGGCAGGGCTCGGAATTCCCGGTGGGGTAATAGGCCCCAGCCTGATTATCGGTGCCTGTATCGGTGGTATTGCCGGTGGCCTGGCTAACTTGTGGCTGGGTGAGCACACCGCGAGCCCCGGCTTTTATGCCATGGTGGGTATGGCGGCAATGATGGCTGCCATGCTCAATGCGCCTCTAGCTGCGCTACTCGCTATCTTGGAACTTACCTATAACCCACATATTTTATTCCCTGGAATGATGATGATCGTGGTGGCCACATTAGTAAGCCGCCAACTCTTTTCCACTATCGGTCTCTATCACGTAACGCTGCGAGCCCTGAATAAAGCGGGAATGCCGAGTTGGCGACAGCAAATGCTGAGCAGTGTCGGAGTTGCCAGCGAAATGAATCAGAGCTTTGTTGTGACTCCTAGGGAAATTACCCGCGCTGCGGCAACAGAATTAATTAATCAACATCCCGAGTGGATTCTTATCGACTTACCCAAGGAGCCGGCACCGCAACTACTGCGCGCAGCAGACTTGGCAACTTTTCTTCGCGGTGGTGCGAAAGAGGCGGCCGAGAGTGAAAAACAAGTTTCCTCCGCATCAGATAAATTACTAGACCCGGGAGAAATGATCGATTTATTGAGACTACCCGGCGAACGCAAACAGCTGGCGTCCCTAAGCTGGCGAGCGACAATGCTGGAGGCCTCGCAAAAGCTGGAGAGAAGTGGCGCGGATGGCCTATATGTCTGCCGTCATAAAAGCGGTTCGCTGGACAATCGCACGGCGGGCATTATTCTGCCGCTACAAATTAACAACTTTTACCGGAAGTAATTTTTCTTCCCGTTTCTTTTAAGGGGACTTTCAATGCTGTGGATCAAGGCTTTTCACATTATTGCGATGGTGTGCTGGTTTGCCGCACTTTTTTATCTGCCACGACTGTTTGTCTACCATGTCGATGCCACTGATGCCGTTAGTCGCGACCGCTTCTGTATTATGGAACGCCGCCTTTATCGCGGTATTGCCATTCCTTCCATGCTGGCCACCGTTGCCTTGGGCATTTGGCTCTACAGTTTGAACCCGGCCTACTACACCTCCGCCGGCTGGATGCACGCAAAACTGACTTTTGTTGTTCTCCTCCTGGGCTATCACCATATCTGTGGCGCCTATGTTCGCAAGTTTGCCCGGGGAACCGTTACCCGCAGCCGCCGCTACTTCCTAATATTTAATGAGTTCCCAGCAGTTGCACTTGTCGCCATCGTCATTTTGGTTGTCGTAAAGCCATTTTAATTTGGCGCGTATTCATTCCTTGTCAAAGGCGCTCAGCAACTAGAATTAGGCGCACAGCTAATGGCCGTCATGTAGAGCACTTATGGATACACCTCAGCCCGTTATTCTGACCGTTACTCACCACGACCCCAGCGGCAGCGCCGGAATTGCCGCAGATACTGAGACAGCGGTCAGTCTCGGCTGCCATGCGGCCTCGGCAGTTACCGCCATCAGCGTGTGTAACACCGGTGAATTGCTGGGTGTCGCCCCAGTCGACGACAGCCTGCTAATTGAACAAACCCGGGCCGTTCTGGAAGACATGCCGATCGCCGCGATCAAGGTCGGCTACCTGGGCTCTGTGGAGAATGTGCGCGCGCTTCACAGCGTACTCCACGACTACCCGGATATTCCCGTCGTTATCGACCCCGATGCCACACTGGCCGACAAAGATAGCGTACTCGCCCCGCCTCTGTGGGAGGCTATGGTGTCGCTGTTGTTGCCCAAGGCGACCATGGTGTGCCCCAACCGCAGGGAAGCTCGCGCCATGGCTGTGGAGGCCGATGTCCTCGACGCCATGGCCCAGGAAATCCTCGAATCCGGCTGTCGCTACCTGTTGCTGACTGGCGTGCCCCACGAGCAACAATTACAGAACCGGCTCTACGATGAGCGCGGCCTCATGCGAGAGTTCAAGTGGGAGCGCTTGCAGCCAGCGGCCTATGGCGTCTGCGGCACCCTCGCTACTGCCATTGCCTGCCATATCGCCCACGGGCTGACCATTATCGAAGCGGTTACCCGCAGTCAGCAATACGCTTGGAGTGCGATCAAAGACAGCCGGCGCCTGGGCATGGGAAGGCCGATTCCCAACCGGCTGTTCTGGTGCGAACGCTAAACCTGGAGCTGCTGACACAAATTTCGCCCCTGCCCCGATCAGTCTCACCGTCCCCATGACGGTGAGATCTTCTGTCTACACAGTCTGTGACCGGTCGTCGCCAATCTACACATTGTCCTCAGGCGCCACCCCCGCGATAATGCTCGCCAGGCCCTTTATGCAGAACCTGAATATAAGTTTATGAGTAAATCCGAGCAGCTCTTCGCAGAAGCACAGCAGTACATTCCCGGCGGCGTTAACTCTCCGGTACGGGCTTTTCGCGCAGTCGGCGGTACCCCGGTGTTTATCCGCCGTGCCGAGGGCGCCTACCTCTACGATGCAGACGAGAAACGCTACATCGACTACGTACAGTCCTGGGGCCCCATGGTGCTGGGCCACGCACACCCGGAAGTTATTGAAGCCGTGGTGGAACAGGCCCAATCGGGACTGAGCTTCGGTGCGCCAACCGAATTGGAAACCGAACTGGCCGAAGAACTCTGCCGCCTGTGGCCGAATATGGACCTGGTGCGCTTCGTCAATTCCGGTACCGAAGCCACCATGAGCGCGATTCGCCTGGCCCGTGGATTTACCGGGCGCGACAAGATTGTGAAGTTCGAGGGCTGCTACCACGGCCACTCCGACTCCCTGCTGGTTAAGGCCGGCTCCGGGGCCCTGACCATGGGTGTACCCTCCTCTCCCGGCGTTCCCGCCGCCCTGGCAGATCACACCATCACCTTGAGCTACAACGATGCTGATAGTGTGCGCAGCTGCTTCGAAGAGCTGGGCGATCAAATCGCCTGTATCATCGTCGAGCCTGTTGCCGGCAATATGAACTGCATTCCGCCGGTACCCGGCTTCCTGGAAACCCTGCGCGAAGTTTGCGACCAGCACGGTGCCCTGTTGATTCTCGATGAGGTGATGACCGGCTTCCGGGTGAGCTTGACCGGGGCCCAGGGCTTCTACGGTATCGAGGCGGATATCACCACCCTCGGCAAAGTCATCGGCGGCGGTATGCCCGTTGGCGCCTTTGGCGGTAAGCGCGAGATCATGGAACAAATCGCCCCTCTGGGTCCGGTTTACCAGGCGGGCACCCTGTCCGGTAACCCTGTGGCTATGGTCGCGGGCTTGGAAACCCTGCGTTTGGTGGAAGAACCCGCCTTCTACGAGCCTTTAATTGCCAAAACCGACCGTTTGGTGGAGGGCATCCTGACGGCCGGTAAAGCCGCAGGTATCCCAATTACTGCCAACAAGGCCGGCACCATGTTCGGCTTCTTCTTCACCGAAGAACCTAAAGTAACTAACTATCAACAGGTAATGGCCTGCGATAACGAGCGCTTTAACCGTTTCTTCCACGGCATGCTGGAGGAAGGTGTCTACCTGGCACCGGCCTCCTATGAGGCAGGGTTTATGTCCGCAGCTCATACCGATGAGGATATTGAGGCCACAATCACTGCCGCTGAACGCGTCTTCGCCCGCCTCGGCTAATTGCCCGCCCCTCTCCAGCACCCGCAGCCTGCGGGTGCTGCTTCTATACCCGTTTTACTTTACCCCCCCTCCAATAAAGCCCCAGTCGCTTCACCGCAAAGTTATTGCGCTCAAAAAAACTAACAGCTAAAAATGTATACAAAATATAAAAGGTATACATTTTGAAAAACTCACCGTTTTCAGATACCAGCTTGTCCGCCATCAGCGCAGGCTTTGTCGCCGTGCTGGTGGGAGTAGCCAGTTCCGCCACCATAGTCTTTGAAGCCGCGCGTGCAGCTGGCGCAAGTGAAGCAATGATCGCCTCCTGGATTGGAGCTCTGGGCCTGGGGATGGGCATTACCTGTATTGCCTTCTCTTGGTATTACCGCGCCCCGGTAATCACTGCCTGGTCGACTCCAGGTGCTGCACTTTTGGCCACCAGTTTAAGTGGCATCCCCATTGCTGAGGCGATTGGTGCTTTTGCGTTTAGCGCCCTGTTAACACTCCTCGTGGGCTTGTCCGGAGCCTTTGAGCGGGTAGCGCGAATGGTGCCGGCACCGATTGCCAGCGCTATGCTCGCAGGCATACTGCTGCAATTTGGTCTCTCAGTATTTACTTCTCTGCAGGCACAACCGCTATTGGTCGGCATCATGTTACTGACCTATCTAGTCGGGCGCCGTTGGGCGCCTCGCTATGCCATTATTTTGGTACTAGCGGCTGGAGTGGTGACTTGCTGGAAGTTGCAACTCATTGCATCGGCCCAGATCGGCTGGCAAGCGGCACACCCTGTTTGGGTAACGCCAGAATTCCGCCTCTCCACTTTAATTGGCATTGGCCTTCCTCTTTTTATCGTCACTATGACCTCTCAGAACCTGCCCGGAGCGGCAACCCTGGCCGCCAGTGGCTACAGTAGAGTGCCTATATCTCCTGTTATTAGCGGCACCGGCCTCACCTCTTTATTGCTGACACCGTTTGGTGGCTTTGCGTTTAATCTGGCGGCTATTACCGCTGCTATTTGCACCGGCCCGGAAGCCCATCCCAACCCCGACAAACGCTATACCGCCGGCATTGCCGCCGGTATTTTTTATCTGCTGGTGGGCCTCTGCGGCGCTAGCGTTGTGGCATTATTCAGTGCCTTTCCCCAGGCACTGATTGCCGGCCTCGCCGGCTTGGCACTGATTGGCGTCATTGGTAGCAGCCTGGCTGGAGCAACAGCCGAGGCCGACAGCCGCGAAGCCGGAATTATCACTTTTCTGATCAGTGCTTCCGGTATCAGCCTCTTTGGCATTAGCTCTGCCTTTTGGGGGCTGCTGGGAGGGCTGGTGTGTTACTGGTTTTTCAAGCGCAGGAATTAATAAACATCGATGGGCCTCTACGAAAAAATTAAGTCGGACTTGCAGCATGGGCGCTTCGCCGCCGGCCAGGTGCTAAAGCAAGCCGAACTGGCAAAGCTTTACGCCGTGAGCCGTATTCCGGTTAGGGACGCTCTACAAAGATTGAAAAATGAGGGCTGGTTAACCGGACACGGAAAACGCGGCGTCGCAGTGCCGCAGTTTGACCCTATTGAAGTGGAAGACCTCTACCTGATGCGCATGCGCTTGGAACCGCTGCTGCAATCCCTGGCACTGGAAAGCCTTAATGGAGAGATCCTGGGGCGGGCCAGAGATATTCTGGAATCCATGCAAGCCAAACCTGAACTCTCCGCCGAGCAGATCGGAAAAATGAATTGGGAGTTCCATGCCTGTATTTACCGGGCAGCTGCAAGACCCACGCTATTTAGTACCGTCGAGCAACTGCACCGGCAATGTGAGCGCTATATCGGTTACCAATCCCACGGTCTGAATTACCAGGACACCAGTCAGGACGAGCACTTTGCAATACTCAATGCACTCCAAGAGGGAAACGGGGACCAAGCCGCCGCACTGCTGGCAAAACATATAGAAGCCGCCGGCAAACTATTGGTAAGGCACTTACATCAGCCCCATTTTTAAACCGCTTTCCCTCAGCAATCGAAAATCACCCACTGCGGCAATTTGATATGATGGCTGCCAATTGCGGCTGCGGGGTTTCTGCGGCCCTATGGATAGCCGGAGTAATTTCCCGATGAGCCAAAGTTTCGGCCGTGGTGCCTACCCCAACACTCGCCTGCGTCGCCTGCGTGCAAAGGATTTTTCCCGTCGACTGGTGCGGGAAACCCAGTTGAGCAGTGACGATTTGATCCTGCCACTGTTTGTTATTGAGGGGCGTAACGAAACCCAAAAAGTAGCCTCAATGCCGGGTGTTGAACGCCTGAGCGTAGACCTGTTGGCCAAGAAAGCGAAGACAGTTCGAGAGTTGGGAATCCCCGCCATAGCCCTGTTTCCGGTAGTTGACCCGTCGGCAAAGTCCGACTGCGCCAGTGCCGCCCACGACGCCGATGGCTTGGCACAAAGGGCTGTTCGCGAGCTGAAAAATGCGGTACCGGAATTGGGAGTTATCACCGACGTAGCACTGGACCCCTTTACCAGCCACGGCCAGGACGGGCTGATGGACCACAGCGGTTATATCGTCAACGACGAAACCGTTGATGTATTGGTACAGCAGGCCCTGTCACACGCTGCGGCCGGTGCCGATATGGTGGCACCCTCGGATATGATGGATGGCCGTATCGGAGCCATTCGCGATGCTCTCGAAGGCGCGGGCCACAGCAATACCCTGATTATGTCCTACGCCGCTAAATATGCCTCCGCTTACTACGGCCCCTTCCGCGATGCAGTGGGCTCTGCCGGGAACTTGAAAGGTGGCAATAAAGCGAGCTACCAAATGGACCCCGCCAATACCGATGAGGCATTGCACGAGTGCGCCCTGGATCTGCAAGAGGGCGCGGATATGGTGATGGTGAAACCCGGTATGCCCTACCTGGATATAGTGCGTCGGGTAAAAGAAGAATTGCGGGTTCCCACTTTCGCCTATCAGGTAAGTGGGGAGTATGCGATGCACTGCGCCGCCTTTGAAAATGGCTGGCTGAAGCGAGAGGCGGTTATTCTGGAGTCCTTGCTGGCCTTTAAGCGCGCCGGTGCCGACGGCATCCTCACCTATTTCGCCGAAGAAGCCGCACAGTTGCTGCAAGACTGATAGCCGGCGATAAAGCGCGCGATTCAATCGCGCGCTACCTTCCCTAGGGCCACTGATCTTCCAGGTCAGGCCCCACCGGCTGGGCTTCCTCTACCGGTACGCTGTGAGCCCTCCCGCCAAAAGTATTATCTCTTGGCAGCTCCAGGGGCTCCTCTTCATAACCGGAGCCATACTCGGGATCTACACCAAACTCTTCCGCATCGTCACCTCGAAGTTGCTCCTGCAATTGTTGGCGGCGCTGATCGCGCATCTGCTGCTCACTGGTATCCACCCCCCAACCGGGACTCATCTCCTCTCTGGGAGCCGCTTCGTCGCGACCATTGCCGAATAGATTGCGGAACCAGCGCCAGCGATTCTGCCCCCGACATTCCGGCGCCGGTTGCAGCTGGCTCTCGTAGGAGAAAGGAATCTCATAACCACCGCGACAGTAATCCGGGTCCATAAACTGCCCCCGGGAGTTCACTGACTTAAGCTCCACTCCTCGGGGCATCTCTGCCGGTCCGTGTTGATGGGGCAGCTTGCGCATAATTTCCGTCCAGATCGGCAGTGCGCCGGTAGAGCCAGTTAGGCGCGTGCGCTCATTGTCGTCGCGCCCGAGCCAGACTACGGCGGTTACTTCCGGGGAGAAGCCCGCAAACCAACTATCGCGGTTATTGTTAGTGGTTCCGGTTTTCCCGGCAAAGGCGATGCTACTTGGCAAGCGCTTGGCGGAGCGGCGTCCGGTACCCTCACGCATGGCCTGCTCCAGCCCCCAGCGCAACAGGTAAGCTGGAACGGGGTCGACACCGCGATTAGCCTTGCGGCGGAAGTGCTGTACACGGCCGCCCTGGGCATCGGAAACCGCCAGCAGTGTGCGCGGCTGTACCGTCTCACCATTGTTCGCGATGGTCTGGTACATACCGGCAACTTCGAACGGGGTCATCTCCACAGCACCAAGCAACATCGCCGGCACTCGGGGGAGCCTGGATTCAACACCCAGGCGGCGAATCGTCTGGCGCACATTCTGCAGGCCGAGATCCAATCCCAAATGGGCCGTCGCCAGGTTATAGGACTTGGCCAGAGCGATATAAAGCGGTATCTGTCCGTGAGCGCGCTTATCGAAGTTCTGCGGCATCCATACATCGCCATCCGCCTCTTCAATTCTCACCGGGGCATCATCGATCAGGGTGGCCAGGTTGTACTCTTCCGGTCGCTCTAGAGCAGTGAGAAACACAGCCGGCTTAATCAGGGAGCCCACCTGGCGGCGGGCTTCCAGCGCCCGGTTGAAGCCTGGGTAGTCCGGGTTCCGATCTCCCACCATGGCCAGCACATTGCCATTGCGATTATCCAACAATATTGTCGCGGCCTGGAGTGAATTGGCTTTGATCCCTCGGTCTTTCTCCAGCTGGCTAACGCCCTGACTGATGGACTCCTCCGCCAACTTCTGCACCGAAGGGGCCAAGGTGGTGTAAACCCGTAAACCCGAAGTGCGCAATTCCTCGTAGGAGTAGTAGGGACGCAATTCAATCAATAGCCGCTCAGTAAAGGCCGGGTAAGGATTCTGCGCACCGACACCACCCTTGACCACCCCCAGAGGCTTGGCGGAATACTTCTGGAACTCCTCTTGGGTAATCAACCCCTGCTCCAGCATCAATTCCAGCACGGTATTGCGCCTTTGCAGTGCTCTCTCCGGATTGCGCCAGGGGTTGTAGTAGGACGCACCTTTCGCCAGCCCCACCAACAGCGCTACCTGATGGGGTTCCAAGGTGTCCAGGGGCTGCTGGAAATAGAATTCAGAGGCCAACCCAAAGCCATAAATACCTCTGGCACCCTGCTGACCCAACCACACTTCGTTGATGTATTCCTGCAGGATATAGCGCTTGTCGTAGTGCATCTCCATCAGGATGGCCATCAGGGCCTCGTTGAATTTACGCCTCAGGCTGGGCTTATGGTCAAAAAAGATATTTTTGACCAACTGCTGAGTGATTGTGGAGCCACCCTGTACCAATCGTCCGGCTTTTGCGTTGGCCACCATGGCCCGGGCAATACCGCGAGGGGAAACACCAAAGTGATTGAGGAAGTCCTGGTCCTCAACAGCAATCAGGGTATTGGCTACCAAAGGAGGAATATCATCGAAACGCACTGGATTGCGGTCATCGCCTCCCCCCAGCAGGGAGCCGATATTAGCCGCATCCAGGCGGAATTCTGCCAGGCTTCGGCCATTGTCATCACGCAGGCCGCTGATTTGATCATTGCGCAGACGGAAGGAGACCACTGCAGCAGGCTGGCGGCCATTGGCATGGATAAAGTCCCGGCGCCAGACTTTGTAATTCATTCCGTCCTGAACCCAGGAACCAGGCTCACTCAGAGTGCCCTGCTTGCGGTAATTCAAGGCAGCAAATTCGGACTCCAACTCATCCGGATGCATTGCCATACCCTCGCGCAGCACCAGCGGACGAGCGTAGACTCGGGCGGGGAGTTGGTATTGACGGCTATCCAGTCGCTCGCGCAGCTGCACATCCAGGTAAGCCATATACGCTGCCAGCGCCAGGGAGCCCACCAGGGCTAAAAGCACTAGCAGCTTGAGCCAGCGATATCGTCGTTTGGGCTTTGACGCTCTGACGCGCCGGCGTTTCGTTGATGCCATATGAGGATTCAGTCCCGCTGCCAACTCAGTACATCAAGCGACTCATGAGACCTAACCAGCCCCAATCGAAGAGTCGAAGGCAGGGTACCAGCAGGTGGCAGCTCCGCTGGTATCTTGCTGCCAGTGCCTTTCAGCACTGGCGGGCCCACTCAATTAGCGGGCTAAAATCCAGGCTTGGCAGTATCTATCACCTGGCGGTTTACGTGAAGGTGCTATTTACACCTGTGCGAGGATTGACCGCAGCAACCGCCTATAAGTTCACCAAGATGTAACAAGCGCCTATGTGAGGGTTTGCTGTCGCCAGCCCTCCCCAATGCCTTGCACTTGGCAAAATCACGTCCATAATGCGGCGGAAATGTAGACAATAAGCCCGAATAGGAATGATATGCAGCAATACGATCTCTACGGCATAGGTGCCGCCCTACTCGATACAGAAATCGAAGTGTCGGACCAGGATTTGAGCAGCCTTGGCGTGGAAAAGGGAATCATGACCCTGGTAGATGATGCCCGTCAGCAACAACTGGTAGACGACCTTCAAAACCATATGGTCACTGCCAAATTGGCCTGCGGTGGCTCCGGTGCCAATACAGTCATTGCTGCCAGCTATTTCGGTCTCCGCACCTTCTATTCGTGCAAAGTTGCCGCTGACGAGAATGGTGATTTCTACAGAAACAACCTTAACAGCGCCGGGGTCGACTACCCCGAAACACTGAAGCAAGCTGATGAGGGCACTACCGGCAAATGCCTGGTGCTTATCACCCCGGATGCCGAACGCAGTATGAACACCTATCTGGGAATGAGTGAACAGCTCTCAGTCGCTGAGCTGGATAGCGATGCACTGTCCGCCTCCAAGTGGGCCTATATCGAAGGCTACCTGGTCTCCTCTGAAACGGGTCGTGCCGCAGCGATCAAGCTTCGCGAAGAAGCCGAAGCCCACGGAGTTAAAACCGCTCTCAGCCTGTCTGACCCGGCTATGGTTCAGTTCTTCGGCGAAGGGCTGCGGGAAATGATTGGCGGCGGTGTGGATATGCTGTTCTGCAACCGGGATGAGGCTCTGGGCTTTACCGGTACCGACTCTGTGGAGGGCGCCGTTGAAGCGCTGCGCGATTACTGCCGCAGTTTCGCGATTACCCTGGGCGCCGATGGCGCACTGCTATGGGACGGCAACGACGTTCACCGCATAGAGAGCCCCGAAGTCCGCGCCATCGATACCAACGGCGCAGGCGATATGTTTGCCGGTGCTTTCCTCTACGGTATCAACCGCGAAATGAGTTTTACCGAAGCCGGCGAACTCGCTTGCCGCGCTGCCGCCCAGGTAGTGAGCCAATACGGCCCGCGACTAGAAGCCGAACAGCACTCCGAATTACTCGCACCGGTTGTTTAATAGCAATTGCCTAATAGCAGCTATCTATAGACACATGATTTCCAGGGGCCCCTAAGGCTTGGGCCCTCTGGAATGGTGGAGCATCCCCGGGTAGCTATCCAGCTCCGGCAACCCCGTCGCTGCGGAAATACCGAAGCCTTGGGCATAGTCCACCCCCATCTGGCTCAATTTTTCCATTAACTCCGGGCTCTCTACATACTCGGCGATAGTGCTGATACCCATTCTCTTCGCCAAGTGATCAATAGTGCTCACCATTGCGCTATCAATTTCATCCTCGAGCATATTGCGCACAAAGCTTCCGTCGATTTTAAGAAAATCTACCGGCAGCTGGCGCAGATAAGCCAGGGAGGAAACACCGCGACCAAAGTCATCCAGGGCAAAGCTGCAACCAGCGGCTCTCAGCTTGTGGATAAATATCAGGGCTCGTTCGAGATTATTAATGGCGCTGGTTTCTGTAATTTCAAATTGAACCCGCGAAGGCGTTACACCGGCATCGGACAAAGACTGCAGCACAAAATCAGCAAAGGTCTCATCCCCCAGGCTGATACCGGAAATATTGACCGCATAATTAATTCCGCCCATCCCCAGGCGCTGCTCCTGGGCCATATAGTCAAAGACCCGGCGAATTACCCAGCGGTCCACTTCCTCGATCAAGCCGTAGCGCTCTGCGGCTGGCAAAAACAGCCCCGGTGAAATCACTCCACCATCACGGCCGCGCATCCGCACCAGGATTTCATAGTGGTGGACATTGCGGTCCCCCTTTAGTGAAACCACTGGCTGTCGGTACAACATCAGGCGATCTTCCCGCAAAGCCGCGTGAATTTCCGCAACCCAGGTGGTCTCGCGACGCTTCTCCAATACCTTGCGGGAGTCACCAAACAGCTTAACGCGATTTCTGCCCTGCTCGCGGGCACTGCAACAGGCATCATTGGCCGACGCCAGTAGCTGACTGGCACTGGGGGTAAAGTGATCGACTCCAACAACACCGATCGACACCGCGACCCGGTTGTCATTCCCCTCCCAGAAAAAACTGAAGTTCTGCACAGAGTCTCGCAGCCGAGCCACCACACGACCACCCTCTTCCAGGGTGCAGTCGCGCAATAATATCGCAAACTCATCACTACCGACTCGGGCAAACAGATCGTCGCTGGAGAGACAGCGCTTGATTAACTCCACCAACTGAACCAACAACTGGTCCCCGGCAACAAAGCCCAGGGTGTCGTTAATAACTTTGAATTGATAAACATCCAGGTACAGCAATACATGGTGCTGGCGTTTATCGACACAGAGGCTGAGTTGGCTTTGCAGCTCACTCTCAAAGAATTGTCGGTTGGGCAGTCGGGTTAAGGCGTCGTGGCTGCTCTGCCACATAAGGCGGGTGGAAACCCGGCGTGCGGCAGAGGTATCCCGCAGCACCAAAACATAATTTTTAAGCACCCCCATATCCCAAAGAGCCATTACCTGCACGGTCACTTCAAGTGGGACATGCTCTTCCCCTGGGCGCTCAATACAGGCATTAAACTCTCTGGTTCTGGGTACTTCACCCAGGTCACTGGATGCCGGCAATATCGGCTCTATCGCATCGCCCCGGCTATTGCACAGGCGCAAACCTTCACTGAGTGGCTGGCCGGGCAGCAGTCCAACCAGGTCCCCAGTCATTTCGTTGACCAGGGGGTTGGTGTAAACCACCGTGCCCGCAGCATCGGTGACAATGACACCATCGGCAACTTCACCGAGAGCCGCCTCCGCCGCCTGTAAACTGATCTGCTCACAGGCGCGCAGCCCCTCTTCCAACTGGGCGAGGGGGCCGAGGTAACTTGCCGCCTCTGGATTAAACAGCGTCACGGGAAAACTCACTCAAAACACAACAGAGCAAAGCGCAAACCTTTCCCGGCAGCGGGGAGGTGCCTTGCGACAGGCCATAACCGAAAAAGGTTACCGACATCATCGCCCACGATCGCCGATTTTATTCAATTATCCAGCCTCCCAGCCGAGTTTTTTCTGCAAATGTATAAATTGCACATTCACAGATTGCTGCGCAAGAAATTTTTTAATTTCTCGTCTTCAAATACTCTCTGCAAGGTTGCGCTAAGCAGTCCATTCACACGACTTTGGACTTCTTCACGACTGGGCTTAACCAGGTTCCGATCTTTGCCAGAAGCGCTGTAAGTGCCGAAATAAGTGCGAGGACCAATTTTCACTTCCAGGTGAATTTCAGCAGAGGTGTCAATCTCGGTGGTATAAACCGTATTTGGACTGTTGTAGGTGAGTTTTACCAATTTTGCGATCACCTGAACTTCCGGCGCGCTATCGGTAATTCGGAATGACCAATTTGAAAAACCCTCACGCAATCCCGCCGTAATAGCCTCACCAGCGTCATTGCCAATACTTACCTGAGCAGTATCCGCATAAACACCACCCAATGATCCCAAGCCGCCAGAGGGCAGTTCATTAACTCCCATCACACTCATACTAAAGCCTTCGCCTATCGCTTCAGGAGCAACCTGAACCTGAGGCTGCAGCCAAATTTGCAGCGGGCTGTGAGCACAAGCGCTGAGTAGCAGCGCACCGGCAAAAACCAATAACTTCTTCATGTTTAATTCCCCCTCACTTCAAAAAAACTGCCAATTCAGCCATGGTGATGGTGGTGGTGCTCCCCCTCATCACTCATCCGAACTATTGGCACAAGAATATCTACACTGCTGCCATCGGCAAAAAGCAGTCGCAACGGCAACTCTTCCCCCGCCTGCAAGCGCAGACCTTTAATCATTAAGTGAACTCCACCGGGAGCCATATCTACACTTGCCCCGGCGGCAATCGTCAGCTGATCCAGCGGGCGCATCCGGTTTATTCCATTCTCCGATATTGTGGTATGCAGGTCTGCCGAAGCCTGTTCAACACCCGGCAACTCCACACCCGTGAGTACCTGACTCGAATCACCAGTGTTGTGCAGCGACACAAAGGCAGCGCTCATCGAAGGTCCCGGAGGAGTTTCCCGGGCATACCCCTCCGCTGTAATTCCTATGGAATAGGCGCCTTTAGACACAAGGAGTGCGGTGATTAAAAAGGCAAATGCCAATACTTTTTTCATGGTGCCCCTCCGCTGGGCTTAATCAGAATCAGTTTCGCCGGATTCCCGACTTTGATATCTCCACGCACCCGATACCCGGGTACAGCCTCGCGCAGTTGCTGATAAACCCAACGGCCCTCAGCATCAGTGCGCGCTACGATAATGACGCGCAGCTGCTCGCTGCGAATCCTGCCCGCTACTCGCTGCAACTGTTCCACCAACCCGGCAGACCTTGTTGCGAGTTCACCGGCTGGCAGACCTATCACCTCCCCTTGTGGTAAATCGAGCTGCGCTCTCCCCCGCTCGCGGACCAACTGTGTACGCACTTCAGCCACCAGCGGATTGGCCGGGGCCAACATCTCGGCCCGTTTCAACAGGGTATTCACCGCCCCAAAATCCCTGCGACGCAGGGCGTCCCGCGCCCGCTCAACATAGGTGACCACAATGGTTTGAATACCGGTTTCTGCCTTGCTGTTATCCGGTTGCAGTTGCAATACACGCAGGTAATAGTCGTAGGCACTGGCACCGGCAGGCTGGGTTAGATGCCCTTTGCGTAGCGCCTGTTCCGCACGATTCAAAAAAAAGGAAATATTGTTGCGCCGAACCTGGTCCTGGGATGGCGTCTTTTTAGGGGCGGGAGGAGGGATAACCGTTTTAGGTGCGGGCTTATTGGATGAGCAGGCCCCCAGGCAAAATGCCAGTAGCAGTAAAACCCCAAGGCTGTGAAGGCGTTCAAATGACGGCAAAACAATCCCCTATTGTTGTTTTTTTGTACCACTGGCGTCGCTATACTGCTGCGGCGACTGAACCCCCGTCTGGTGCAGCAGTCTGAACTATGCGCCTGACTATAATGAATTTTTTCATCTATGGCTGTGATGACCAAAAGTTTCCGAAAAAATTTCCTCGTTCTGCTGACAATCCTGCTGGCCATAACCAGCATTGGAGCTACAGCGCAGAATTCCGATAACCCTTTTGCCTCGCTGAGCAGCGCCCAGGAAAACACTTTCCTGCCGGTCGATGAAGCTTATCAACAGGATCTGCTCTTTGATGCCAACGGCCTCAGTGCACTCTTCCAGATTGCCCCAGAGTACTACCTCTATCGCGAAAAACTGGCGCTGTACAGGGTCGATAATGGTGAAAAAACTCCCATCCCCCTGAACCTGCCAACCGGTGAAGTCATTTGGGACGACTATTTCGAGAAAGAGACTGAGGTCTACCGAGGCCAGCTCGAATTTGCCCTGGATATCCCTGAAACCAGCGGTTCTACCCAACTGGAGCTCCACTATCAAGGCTGCGCAGATGCCGGCCTTTGCTATCCGCCTCAGACCCGATACTACAGTGTGGATTTTGCCAGTCAGGATATAGAACCGCAGGACAGCGCCTTAATTACAGGCGCGCCCACTCCGCCAGCGAGTGCTGGCGGTGCCGCAGGCAATAGCAATGTCACCTTATCACTGGCGCTGCTTCTCGCATTTGCCGGTGGCCTGATCCTGAACCTGATGCCCTGTGTCTTCCCAGTACTGTCGATTAAATTACTGGCAGTGAGCCAGGCGGCACAAAATGCAAGCCAAAGGCACCACCACGGCTGGGCTTATACACTGGGCGTAGTTTTGAGCTTTGTGGCTATCGCCGCTGTGATGCTCGCCCTTCGCGCCGGCGGAGAGGCTGTTGGCTGGGGCTTCCAGCTTCAATCCCCCTGGTTGGTGGCAGCACTCGCCTACCTGTTTTTTATCATGGGGTTGAGCCTGTCTGGAATGACCGAACTCGGCAGTAACCTGATGGGTATTGGCGGCAACCTGAATAAACGTCAGGGATTGTCGGGCTCTGTGGCATCCGGCGCGCTGGCAACCCTGGTGGCCAGTCCCTGTACTGCACCGCTGATGGGCTCCGCACTGGGGTTTGCTGTTACGCAGCCCGCGCTAATTGCGCTAAGTGTTTTTGCCGCCCTTGGCGCCGGCATGGCGGCCCCCTTCCTGTTGTTGACCTATATCCCCGCTCTGGCGGAAAAGCTGCCCAAACCCGGCCCCTGGATGGATCGCCTAAAGCAGTTGTTGGCATTCCCGATGTATCTCACTGCGGTATGGCTACTGTGGGTTCTAGGCCGACAAGCCGGGGGGGATGGAGTTGCCCTGGTACTGGCTGGTGCTGTAGCCATTGCATTTGCCCTGTGGCTTTGGCCGCGTCCGCAATGGCACTGGCTGCGCGGTTCCCTGGCCCTGGCCTCCCTGGCCTTGGCAGTTTTTCTACTTCCGCAACTGAAAACCATCAATCAGTCTGAACAATTGTCCAGCAGCGATTACTGGGAGCCCTATTCGGCAGAGAGACTGGAGACTGCACGCAGTGAGGGGCGTGCAGTTCTGGCCAATATGACCGCGGCCTGGTGCATCACCTGCCTGATGAATGAGAAAGCTGTGCTGTCGAGCACCGAGGTCAGTGATGCTTTGGAGCGCCTCAACGTGGTCGCGCTGAAAGGCGATTGGACCAACCAGGATCCGCGAATCAGCGAATTATTGGCCAAATACGGGCGTACCAGTGTGCCGCTGTATCTCCTCTATCCCGCCGATGGGGGCAACGCAAAAATACTGCCGCAAATACTTTCTCAAGATGATTTACTACAGGAATTGGAGAACGCTGTGGACTCCCCTTTGAGCACTGGGGTGACTCAGTAAAGTTTTTGGCGCCTTTGTAGCCAATAACCCAAGGTAAACAGGCCACAGCCCGGATATTTTGAACTAATTTTTTGCCCAATATCGCCGAACTGCTGCTAACTTCGATAAACTCCGAGTCTGGCATGGACAGGGAGTCACTTTTGCGGCAGACTCGGTTAATGAGTCCGGGCAGCTAGGCCGAAATTTCGAGTTTGCCCGCAAGATAGCCAATTTTAACCCACTTTATATGGGTTTTCGGCAACTTTCTTCAGGGCGAATTATGGCTAAACTTCTTCTCCTTCACGGCCCCAACCTAAATCTTTTAGGCAGTCGCGAACCGCACATCTACGGGTCTACCACCCTGGCGGATATCAATGAAGCCGCCGAGCGCCAGTGCGACGCCGCCGGCCACGAACTGGAAGTCCTGCAGAGCAATAGTGAATCAGCCCTGCTCGAACGAATCCACTTGGCGGCGACCAGTGGGGTCGACTTTATCGTGATCAATCCCGCTGCGTTGACCCACACCAGTGTCGCCTTGCGCGATGCCCTGGCAGCCGTTGCCATCCCGTTTATTGAGCTTCACCTGTCCAATCCCCACGCCAGGGAAGCTTTCCGACACCATTCCTATCTTTCAGATCTGGCCTGCGGCGTAATCTGTGGCTTTGGCGCCAACAGCTACACCCTGGCTCTACAGGCAGCCATCCATCAACTGGATGCCACACCTGCACAACAATGAATCAAACTGCGAGTAAATAACTATGGATATCCGCAAAATTAAAAAATTGATTGAGCTGCTCGAAGAATCGGATATCGGCGAGCTAGAAATCAAAGAAGGCGAAGAGTCCGTGCGCATCAGTCGCGGCGTCAGCAGCGCAGCCCAACCCGTTGCACCGATTTACAGCGCGCCTCCCGCACCGGTTGCCGCCCCCGCTGCTCCGGCGCCCAGCGCTCCTGCTGCCCCAGCTGAAAAAGAGTCCAAACCGGCTATCAGCGGACACGCGGTGAAGTCCCCGATGGTAGGCACCTATTACGCTGCCCCCAGCCCTGGCGCCGAGGCATTCGTGAAGGTGGGCCAGCAGGTCAAAATTGGCGATGTTGTGTGCATCGTCGAAGCGATGAAAATGATGAACCAGATCGAAGCCGACAAGGCCGGTACCATTGAGTCGATCCTGCTGGAAGACGGCCAACCGGTTGAGTTTGACCAGCCCCTCGTGACCATCGTCTGAGTGGGGTAAGTCACAATGTTCGACAAAATCCTAATCGCCAACCGCGGCGAAATCGCATTGCGGATTTTGCGCGCCTGTAAAGAGATGGGCATCGCCACTGTGGCGGTGCACTCTTTGGTAGACCGCAATCTCAAGCATGTACGCCTGGCCGACGAATCTGTATGTATCGGCCCCAACCCATCCCCGCAGAGCTACCTAAATGTGCCGGCCCTGATCTCCGCCATGGAAATCACCGATGCAGTAGCCGTGCACCCCGGCTACGGCTTTCTTGCAGAGAACGCCGACTTCGCCGAACAGGTGCAAAAGAGCGGCTTCACCTTTATCGGCCCTGATCCCGATGTGATCCGCCTGATGGGTGACAAGGTGTCTGCAATTGCCGCCATGAAAAAGGCTGGCGTTCCCACCGTTCCAGGCTCTGACGGCCCACTGCCCGATAATAGCGAGCGCTGCATGGAGATCGGCCGCAGCATCGGTTATCCGGTCATCATTAAAGCTGCCGCCGGTGGCGGTGGTCGCGGCATGCGTGTGGTGGAAAAGGAAGAGGAGCTGGTGAACGCGATTGCCGTGACCAAGTCCGAAGCCCAAGCGGCCTTCGGTGACGGCACCGTCTACATGGAAAAATTCCTGCAAAATCCCCGCCATGTTGAGATCCAGGTAATGGCCGATGGCCAGGGCAACGCCATCCATCTCGGCGATCGCGACTGCTCCCTGCAGCGCCGCCATCAAAAGGTTTTGGAAGAAGCCCCAGCTCCAGGTATTCCCGATAAGGTGCGCGAGCAGGTACATGAGTCCTGTGTACAAGCCTGTATCGATATCGGCTATCGCGGCGCGGGTACTTTTGAATTCCTGTATGAAAATGAGCGCTTCTACTTTATCGAAATGAACACCCGTATCCAGGTGGAGCACCCCGTTACCGAAATGGTAACCGGCGTCGACCTGATCAAAGAGCAAATTCGGGTTTGTGCCGGTGAGAAGCTATCCCTGAAGCAGGAAGATATCGTAATCAAAGGTCACGCCTTTGAGTGCCGTATCAATGCCGAAGATCCGCAGACCTTCTTCCCCAGCCCCGGCAAGGTAAACAACTTCCATATGCCTGGCGGCTTGGGTGTGCGAGTCGACTCCCATCTCTACTCCGGATACTCGGTACCCCCCAACTACGATTCCATGATCGCCAAGCTGATCACCCATGCGGAAGATCGTGAAACCGCGTTGGCGCGTATGCGTGTAGCTCTGTCGGAACTGGTGGTGGACGGTATCAAAACCAACATTCCCCTACAGGAAGAGTTGGTACGAGATGAAAACTTTGCCAAGGGTGGGGTCAATATCCACTACCTGGAGAAGAAGTTAGGTCTTTAAGCGCTCGCCAGCCGGGGCAAAGTTAGCGAGAATTGCGGCAAACATAACGACACTGAACCTTGCCAAGGATGGCGTGGCAACCGTCGTTATCTGAGTGCGGCCCAGCCGCAACAATGCCGTAAACATCGCTATAACAATTCCGGAATAATTATGCCCTGGCTACAACTCCGCGTGGACACCGACCGTGATCACGCGGAAAAAATCGAAGACGCACTGCTTTTTGCCGGTGCCGTATCTGTCACCCTGCAAGACAACGCTGACCAACCGATCCTTGAGCCCGGACTCGGAGAGGTGCCCCTATGGGAGCAAACACGGGTTACCGGGTTGTTCGATGCGGAAGTCGACACCGCGGTTACCGAGGCAAAGGCAGCTTCCTTCCTATGCGAAATGTTGCCCAATGCCCGCTGGGAGCAACTTGAGGACAAGGATTGGGAGCGGGAGTGGATGACCCACTACAAACCCATCCAGTGCGGCCCCAATTTGTGGATCTGCCCCAGTTGGTGTGAGCCACCACAACCGGACGCCGTGAACCTGCTGCTCGATCCGGGCCTAGCCTTCGGCACTGGCACGCACCCAACTACTTTCCTATGTCTGCAATGGTTGGCACAGCAGGAGCTTGCAGGTAAGAGTGCCATCGACTTCGGTTGCGGCTCGGGTATTCTGGGGATTAGCGCACTTCTACTGGGAGCAGAGCGAGTTCTCGGCACCGATATCGATCCCCAGGCATTGCTCGCCAGCCGCGACAATGCCCAGCGCAACGGCATAGACCCCGATCGCTTCCCGGTCTACCTGCCAGAACAAATGCCGAGCGAAGCCGCCGATGTTATGTTGGCCAATATCCTCGCCGGTCCCCTGGTAGAACTCGCCCCTCAACTGATACAGCTCACTCAATTGGGCGGAAAAATCTGTCTGTCCGGCATCCTCAGCTCCCAGGCAGAGCAGGTGAAAAATGCTTACAGCGAATGGATTGAGTTCGATCCTGACGGCGAACACGAGGGATGGGTCAGACTGACAGGCAAGCGGGTGCGCTAAATGCGCTCCCGAGCACTACGCGGGACCCCTTTGGGCTGATAAACTTGGCTGCTAAATAAACTGCGCTCTAGTCGAATGTCTCAACTGGTAACCCGCTGCCCTCATTGCAGCACATCATTTCATATTAATGACCAGCAACTGCGCGCTGCCCGCGGCGCCGTTCGCTGTGGGTCTTGCCTGCAGGTGTTTCGCGCAGACGAAAATATCGTTTTCTCAGAAAGTGATAGCGAGAGCCGCAATGATTTGGAAGCTTTGCTGGAAGACGATGACTTCCTGATTCACGACGATATCGAGCTCGACGAGGACGAACCCGCCACCCCGCCATCTCCACCAGCTGTGGATCAAACTGCCGGTCGGGAGAGTGCAACCAATGAGAGTGCACCTGACAGCGCGCCCAAATCTGAACCCAAAGAATATAGTGCAGCAGCGCAGGAATTAATTGGTGACGCCTTTGGCGACCATGAGTGGCAGGAGCTGGAAGCATCTCACACTGAAGAGGAAGCGGAACCCGAAGAGGACCTGGATAAAATCCTCAAGCCGGACTGGGAAGAACTTCCTGATTTTGATTCTGACCCTTCGCCCGAGTACAACGGCCAACCTGAAGTACCGGAGTTTGAAACTTCTAGCTCCCTCGCTGAGAAATCGTCTTGGGACAACAATGAGCCTGCAGTATCAACCGAGTCTGTAGATACACCTCCCCCCACTGAGGAAAGCCGCCAGGAGCCTTACTTCGGTGGCGAATCTACCACTGCCGAAGAGCCGCAGCGGGAGCAATTGATCTCAGCCATCCAGCCCGCGCCTGTGGAGATGTCGTGGGGAATCCCCAAAAAGAAACGCACAGCCTCTCCCTGGCTGTGGCGTGCATTGATTCCCCTATCGATCCTCGGCATAGTGATTCAGGTTGCATACTTCCAGTTCGATAGCCTCAGCCGCAAACAGCCCTGGCGCGACTTCTATGCTGCCGCCTGCCCACTATTCGGCTGCACTTTACCCCAACTAAAAGATACCCGGGCGATCCAGGCCACAAACTTAATGGTGCGTACCCACCCGCAGCTGCAGGGCGCCCTGGTAGTGGATGCAGTGCTACTAAATACCGCTCCCTACGCACAACCCTTCCCCAACCTGTTGCTGAACTTCAGCGACCTGAAGGACAAGGCTGTGGCCAGTCGCCGGTTTACCCCGAACGAGTACCTACAGGGGGAGTTGGCTGGACGCAAACTAATGCCCCAGGACAGCCCCATTCATATCGCGATTGAGGTGGTTGACCCCGGTGCAGAAGCGGTAAACTACGAGTTGAACATCACTCACTGAGCGCACACAAGCACCCCGGGCAAGTTTTTAGCAAAGGGGATTTGGCGCCATAAACAACCAAACCTGCGCATTCAGCAGGCTAAATGAACAGTGTTCGATCAAATTGCCCGCTTTTTCGCTTTGCCATTAACGGGCCAGCCGCTATCATAGGCGGCTGTTTTGCCGGGGCACAGATTGCCCTTCCTACAGCCCAAATGGAGCTACCGTGTCTACTGCCATTGGCCCCTATATTATCGACAACCCGGTAATTCTGGCGCCCATGGCCGGTGTCACCGACCGCCCCTTCCGCCAGCTGTGCCGAGAACTCGGCGCCGGATTGGTGGTTTCGGAGATGGTGACCTCGGACACTCGCCTGTGGAACAGCCGCAAGTCCCGCTTGCGCCTGGATCACGGTGGCGAAGCGGCGCCCATATCGGTGCAGATCGCCGGCGGTGATCCTGAGATGATGGCGGAAGCCGCTCGGGAGAATGCTCGTCGCGGCGCGCAAATCATCGATATTAATATGGGTTGCCCGGCAAAAAAGGTGTGTAAGAAAGCAGCGGGCTCCGCCCTGCTGCGGGATGAAAAGCTGGTAGCGGATATTCTTCAAGCCGTGGTCCAGTCTGTTTCCGTCCCGGTGACGCTAAAGATCCGCACCGGCTGGTGCCCGGATTCCCGCAATGGCGTCACTGTAGCCAAAATGGCCGAGGATTCCGGGATCGCTGCACTGGCGGTTCACGGTCGCACTCGCGCCTGTGGCTACCACGGACAGGCTGAATTCGATACCATTGCCGAAATTGTATCCAGGGTAGAAATCCCGGTTTTTGCCAATGGCGACATCTGCAGTGCTGAGAGAGCCCGAGAGGTGCTCGATTACACTGGCGCATCGGCGGTCATGATTGGCCGTGCAGCACAGGGACGACCATGGATTTTTCGGGAAATAGCCCACTATCTCGCCACTGGCGAGCGGCTACCCGAACCGACATTGGATGAAGTCAGGAATATTTTGCTCGCCCATTTGGGCGAGCTACACCGATTCTACGGTGAGGTGATGGGGGTCCGTATCGCTCGCAAACATGTGGGCTGGTACTTGAAGACGCTCGCGGATAGCGAGTCCTTCCGCAAGACCTTTTTCCAAATAGAGAGTGCAGAAGTACAACATGCCAGCGTTCACGAGTGGTTTGAACGCCGAATAACGAGAGGGGCACAAGCGGCATGAACAACGAAGTATTAATTCCGGATACTGGCAATGAAGAAGTATCCTCCAGGGGACAGACTCAACTGGCTCAGCCACAGCAGCAGTCCCTGCGCGATGCCGTCGAGCATGCAATGGAGAACTACTTCCGCCACCTGGATGGCCAGATGGTAACCGATGTCTACGACATGGTGCTGTCGGAGATCGAAGCGCCCATGCTCGAAGTGGTGATGAAATACACCCGTCACAACCAGACCCGCGCCGCGCAATTACTGGGTCTCAACCGTGGCACCTTGCGCAAGAAGCTGAAGCGCTACGGCCTACTGTAAGCTTCCCACCGAGCGAAATTTTGAAGGGGGATGAGGTAACTCATCCCCCTTCGCTATTTTCCCGGCAGCGTTTTTGTTGCCACAGTGGACAACCGCTAAAACCCTTTAAACATCCTTTTCGAAAACCAGTTGGATCAAGTGCAATGACAGACAAGGTTTCCATCCGCCGCGCTCTAATTAGTGTCTCTGACAAGAGTGGCATTGTAGAGTTCGCTCAACAGCTCTCCGCAATGGGGGTTGAGATTCTTTCCACCGGCGGAACCCACCGCCAGCTCAAGGAAGCGGGTATTCCCGTGGTAGAAGTTTCCGACTACACCGGCTTCCCCGAAATGATGGACGGCCGTGTCAAAACTCTGCACCCGAAAGTACACGGTGGCATTCTAGGGCGCCGCGGTACCGATGATGCCATCATGGGCGAGCACGGTATCACCCCGATCGATATGGTGGTGGTTAACCTCTACCCCTTCGCTCAAACCGTTGCCAAGCCCGACTGTTCCCTCGAAGACGCTATCGAGAATATCGATATCGGCGGCCCCACCATGGTTCGCGCTGCCGCCAAGAACCACAAAGATGTCACTATCGTGGTCAATGCCAGCGATTACGGCAATATCATCGAGGAGATGAAAGCTAACGATGGCACCTTGAGCCACGCCAGCCGCTTTGACCTTGCGGTAAAAGCCTTTGAGCACACGGCGGGCTATGACGGCGCTATTGCCAATTACCTGGGCACCATTAAAGGCGAAGAAAAGCAGCTGTTCCCGCGTACCTACAACAGCCAATTCATCAAGAAACTGGACCTGCGCTACGGTGAGAACCCGCATCAGAAATCCGCTTTCTATACCGAAGCCAACCCAGCTGAGGCCAGTATTTCCACTGCCACCCAGCTGCAGGGCAAAGAGCTGTCCTACAACAATATCGCCGATACCGATGCCGCACTGGAGTGCGTTAAGTCCTTCGAGCAACCCGCTTGCGTGATCGTAAAACACGCCAATCCCTGCGGTGTGGCGATCGCTGAAGATATTCATAAGGCCTACGACCTGGCCTTCGCTACCGACAGCGAATCGGCCTTTGGCGGTATCATCGCCTTTAACCGAGAGCTGGATGGCACCACTGCCCGCGCTATCGTCGAGCGACAGTTTGTTGAAGTCATCATCGCACCGTCAGTCTCCGAAGAGGCCAAACAGGCCGTTGCCGAAAAGAAGAACCTGCGCCTGCTGGTATGTGGCCAGTGGAGCAGCGAGCGCACCCCGGCACTGGACTACAAGCGCGTAAATGGCGGCCTGCTGGTTCAGGACCGCGACGACGGCCTGATCACCGCTGCCGACCTGAAGGTGGTCTCCAAGCGCCAGCCCACTGAAGAAGAAATCCGCGATCTGCTGTTTACCTGGAAAGTGGCCAAGTTCGTAAAATCCAATGCCATCGTATACGGCAAAGACGGTCGCACTGTGGGCGTAGGCGCCGGCCAGATGAGCCGCGTAAACTCCGCTCGTATCGCCGCGATCAAGGCCGAGCACGCCGGCCTCGCCGTTGCAGGGTCCGTTATGGCTTCCGATGCCTTCTTCCCCTTCCGCGACGGCATCGATAATGCTGCCGCTGTGGGAATCCAGGCGGTCATCCAGCCCGGCGGTTCCATGCGCGATGAAGAAGTGATCGCCGCAGCGGACGAGCACAATATGGCCATGGTATTTACCGGCATGCGCCACTTCCGCCACTAAGATTGTGCGCCCGCAAATGCATACTGTTGCGGGCTATGATCAGCGGGCTGGGAAGTATCGATACTTCCCAGCTCGCACAAATCATTGGAATCCAGGGGCGAGACTCAGGCCTCAGAATCAATTCCACGTTAAACTAGCACACCTATAACCTGTGCAATGGACCGGATCGGTCGACTTAGGGGGATTTAAGAATGAACGTATTGGTTATCGGATCAGGTGGCCGCGAGCACGCTCTGGCGTGGAAAGCAGCGCAAAACCCAAATGTCGGCACCGTCTATGTTGCCCCAGGCAACGCCGGCACTGCCCGCGAACCCAAGCTGGAAAATATCGCGATCGGTGTGGATAACTTCGCCGCCCTGGCAGATTTCGCCGAAGAAAACGGCGTAGAACTAACTATTGTCGGCCCGGAAGCACCGCTAGTAGACGGCGTTGTCGATTTCTTTAATGCCCGTGGCCTCGCCATTTTTGGCCCCAGCAAAGGCGCCTCCCAACTGGAGGGCTCCAAAGCCTTTACCAAGGACTTTCTCGAGCGCCACAAAATCCCCACCGCTGCCTACCGCAATTTCACCGAAGTGGAGCCGGCGGTTGCCTACATTCGCGAGCGCGGCGCGCCCATCGTGGTTAAAGCCGACGGCTTGGCTGCGGGCAAGGGTGTAATCGTTGCCGAAACCGAAGAGCAGGCTGAGCTCGCTGTACGCGATATGCTGTCTGGAAACGCCTTTGGTGAAGCCGGCTGCCGCGTGGTTATCGAGGAGTTCCTCCAGGGTGAGGAAGCGAGCTTTATCGTGATGGTGGATGGTGAAAATATCCTGCCGATGGCCACCAGCCAGGATCACAAGCGCGTTGGCGATGGCGATACCGGCCCTAATACGGGCGGTATGGGTGCCTACTCCCCTGCACCGGTGGTGACTGACACCATTTACCAGCGCATTATGCAAGAGGTAATCGAACCCACCGTTAAAGGCCTGGCCTCTGAGGGTACGCCCTACACCGGTTTCCTCTACGCCGGCCTGATGATCGACAGCGACGGTACTCCGAAGGTTATCGAGTACAATTGTCGCTTTGGCGATCCGGAAACCCAGCCAATTATGATTCGCCTGAAATCAGACCTGGTCGACCTGTGCATGGCTGCTCTGGACAAGAAGCTGGACACTGTCACTGCTGAGTGGGACCCCCGCCCAGCCCTGGGTGTGGTACTTGCCGCGCACGGCTATCCCGGCAGCTACCGCAAGGGCGACGCCATCAGCGGCCTGGACAAAGCAGACGGTGACAACGCCAAGGTCTTCCACGCCGGTACCGCACTGGATGGTGAGCGCGTAGTCACCAATGGTGGCCGGGTGTTGTGCGCCACAGCATTAGGGGATACCGTCGCTGAAGCTCAGGAAAATGCCTATGAATCAGCTCGGGCTATCTACTGGGATGGCGTGTTCTTCCGGAAAGATATCGGCTACCGCGCTGTCGAAAGAGAAAAGGTTTCTGCAGAGCAGCAGGACTAACAGCTGGCATCGGCGGCCGCTCATAAGCGGTCGCCTTCCACAGGGAGCAGAAGACTATGAGTAAACGCAGCCTCAGCGGACTCGACCGCCTGTTAATTCAAGCAGATCGGGCTCTGCGCACCCTGAGTCCCGGCGAACCCTGCCACGGCCGGGCATCCCCGGCGAAGGGTGAAGCCGAGATAGACCTCACCGACAGCGAACGCAAACACGCCGCTGGCCTTATGCGGGTCAACCATAGCGGTGAAGTCTGCGCCCAGGCGCTCTACCAGGGCCAGGCCCTGACCGCCAAGCTGCCCGAGGTGCGGGGGGAAATGGAGCGCGCTGCCGATGAGGAGATCGACCATCTGGCCTGGTGTGAACAGCGCTTGAAGGAATTGGACAGCCGCCCCAGCCTACTCAACCCACTGTGGTACGGCATGTCCTTTGGGCTCGGCGCCGCCGCCGGGAAAATCAGCGACCGAATCAGCCTCGGTTTTGTGGCCGCTACGGAAGACCAAGTGTGTAAACATCTTGAGAGCCACCTCGAAAAGCTTCCCGCCGACGACAAGAGAAGCCGTGCGGTAGTGGAACAGATGTTAATTGACGAAGACGAGCACGCCCACGCTGCACTGGCCGCCGGTGGTGCCCGCTTCCCCACTCCGGTAAAAGGAGTGATGTCTCTCGTATCCAAAGTGATGACTTCGGCCAGTTATAAAATCTGACCGTTACTCTTCAATCATTAAAACGACTTGGAGTTTAGGGAGGTTACGCCCAGTTTCCTCCCTCCCTTCCCGGCTAATTTCTCTTCAAGCTTCTTCAACGCTGTAGCTGTGCACAATCTCGACACCCGCATTGCGCAACATGATGGAGCCTGAGCAGTATTTCTCTGCGGAGAGTTCCACTGCACGGGCAACATGGGATTCCTTCAATCCGCGACCGCGCACTACAAACTTCATTTCAATTCGTTCAAATGGCGATGGAGTTGTATCCGGGCGCACACCTTCCAGTTCACAATGACAGGAAATAATGTCTTGTCTCGCCTTCTGTAAAATACTCACCACATCGTAAGCCGCGCATCCACCGACACCCAGCAAAATCATTTCCATCGGGCGCACACCATTATTTGTGCGGCCACCTTCCATCACTACCGAATTACCGCTGCCGGCTTCACCGACGAAGGTTAAATCATTTACCCAGGTTACTTTCCCCTGCATCACTCCACTCCCATTAAAACTTCAGCGGCGAAGCTTAGCATATCGGCGAAGTCTATCCCGGCGCCTGTATGTTTCCGGTATAGTGTCAGGTACGCCTCCGCGCGAAAGCCGAATGACGCATGATCAAATGCTTTTTCTATGAACGCATCGTGGTTTATGAAGTCCAAGCGACCCAGTGCCATAGTGTCACAGGTCACACTGCGGAACTTTGCCGCGGTCAGCCCCTGTTGGGGATTTTGTTTTCGCGCGATAATTCAATAGTGCTCAGCTGCTAAAGCCGGGATAGAGCACAAGACAAAAAATGAGGAATAAATCCGTGACGGTTGCTATCGAAGACCCCATGACTATCGGCAATATTGAAGACTTTCTGGCCCACTGCCACCGGCGTCGCTACCCGGCCAAGAGCACAATTATCTATGCTGGCGACCGCTGTGAATCCCTTTATTTCATTATGCGCGGTTCCGTTACAGTTCTGATTGAGGACGATGAAGGCCGCGAAATGATCGTTGCCTACCTCAACGACGGAGACTTTTTCGGTGAGATGGGCCTGTTCGATCAGGACACCCGCAGTGCCTGGGTCCGCACCAAAACCGAGTGTGAGGTGGCAGAAATCTCCTACACCAAGTTCCAAGAACTCACTCGCCAGCACCCAGAGTTTCTTTTCGCCCTGGCCACCCAAATGGCAGGCCGCCTGCGCAACACCACGCGCAAAGTTGGCGATCTTGCCTTCCTGGATGTTACCGGACGTGTCGCTCGCACCCTGCTCGATCTCTGCAATGAGCCGGATGCAATGACTCACCCCGAGGGCATGCAAATAAAAATCACCCGCCAGGAAATTGGCCGTATCGTCGGCTGCTCCCGGGAAATGGTGGGCCGCGTATTAAAAACCCTGGAAGAACAGGGCCTGGTTTCCGTTAAAGGTAAAACCATGGTGGTGTACGGTACCCGCTAGTATCCGAATAAATACACCGCATAAAAAAAGGGCGATTTTTACATCGCCCTTTTTTATTTCTACTACTGGAGTAAGCGGTCAGTTAAACATTTCCATCAGTTTCCTGCCCGGCTCCTCCTCCCGCATAAAGGCCTCTCCCACCAGGAAAGCATTGACGTTATGACCGCGCATCGCCGCAACATCATCTGTGGTATGAATACCACTTTCCGTGACCACAAGACGGTCTTCGGGGATCAAGTCCAGTAACTTAAAGGTATTTTCCAGCTGCACATCGAAAGTGTGCAGATTGCGATTATTGATGCCGATTAAGCGGTTAGGCAATGCCAGGGCCCTCTCCAACTCCTTGTGGTTATGCACTTCCACCAAGACATCCAAACCCAACTCCAAAGCGAGCCCGTTGAGATCCGCCATCTGTGGATCTTCCAGGCAGGCTGCAATCAGCAAAATACAGTCGGCCCCAATCGCGCGAGCTTCATAGATTTGGTAGGGATCAACGGTAAAGTCCTTGCGCAGCACCGGTAGGCGTACGGCATCGCGGGCCTGCTGCAAGTAATTATCTGCACCCTGAAAAAAGTCCACATCGGTTAGTACTGACAGACAAGCCGCGCCACCTTTTTCATAGCTAGTAGCAATTTCTGCAGGAAGGAAATCCTCGCGAATCACACCTTTACTGGGAGAGGCTTTTTTAATTTCGGCGATTACTGCAGCCTCACCAGTGGAAATCTTGCGATCCACTGCATCAACAAAACCTCTCGCCGGCTCCTGATCCCGGGCGCGAAGTCGAACTTCGTCGGTGGAGCACTCAGCCTTGCGCTCAGCAACCTCTTGCCACTTGCGCTCGACAATTGTTTTTAAAATGGTCGGTGTACTCACGATTGAATTTCCTCTGGGCGAAACGCACTGGTAAACGCGGCAAGATCGTTAATTTTCTCTCCGGCGAGACCGCTGTCGATAGCATCTTGTGCCATAGCGACACCTTGCTCTGCAGAGTGCGCAACACCGCTGACATAAATTGCCAGGCCTGCGTTAAGCGCAATAATATCCGCAGCTTTTTGCCCCGCCTCAGTATTGCGCTTACCCAGCGCATCGCGAATCAGGGCCAGGGAGTCCTCGGAACCAGAAACACTAAGATCAGAGAGGTCACGGCGCTGCAAGCCAAAGTCTTCAGGCTTGAGGGTATACTCCTGCAAGGCACCATCCTTTAATTCCACAGCAAAGGTATCCGCAGCAATACTGGCTTCATCGAGCCCATCATCACTATGTAAAACCAACACATGCTCTGAACCGAGCTTTTGCAAAACCTCAGCCAACAGGCGGCAGTAGCGCTTGTCATACACACCGATTACTTTGCGCTTTACCCCCGCCGGATTTGTCATCGGCCCGAGTAAATTGAAGATGGTACGCAGTCCCAGCGCCTTGCGCGATGGGCCAACGTGGCGCATCGCATTGTGAAAGCTGGGCGCAAACATAAAGCCAATACCGATAGTCTCTACGCATCGCGCCATCTGCGAGGGACTCAATTCCAAAAATACGCCGGCGTGCTCAAGCAGGTCCGCAGAACCACTACTAGACGACACCGAGCGATTGCCATGCTTGGCTACCTTAGCTCCGGCGGCAGCTGCCACAAAGCTGCTCGCACTGGACACGTTAAACAGATTGGCGCCATCACCGCCGGTGCCGACAATATCAACCGTGTTTTCCAGATCGAGCTCAACCTTTACCGCCAGCTCACGCATGGTTTCCACAGCGCCGACAATTTCATCGACTGTTTCCCCGCGAATGCGCAATGCGATAAGGAGTGCGCCTATCTGAGACTCCAGCGCTTCGCCACACATAATCTGGCCCACGGTTTCGCGCATTTCTTCACGAGTAAGGTGTTCGCCATCCACCAGTTTGGCAATGGCCTGTTGAATATTCATTTTTCCCCCTTTGCCCCGCTCTGGTTATTGATTCTGGCGGGGCCTGCCCGCCGCGCACTTATTCTTCCGGCCCTCAAGACTCGATAAAGTTTCTCAACATATCGTGACCGTGCATGGTGAGAATCGACTCAGGATGAAATTGCACCCCTTCTACCGCTAATTCCCTGTGCTTCACGCCCATGATCTCATCAATTTCACCATCCTCTGTCTCAGTCCAGGCGGTGATCTCCAGGCATACCGGTAAACTGCTTTTCTCCACTACCAGTGAGTGATAGCGAGTCGCCTCAAACGGGTTGGACAAACCGTGGAACACCCCCAAATTGTTGTGCACTATAGGAGATGTTTTGCCGTGCATAACCTGCCGGGCACGAACCACCCTGCCACCGAAGACCTGTCCAATACTCTGGTGCCCCAGACAAATACCCAAAATAGGGATACTGCCGGCAAAACGGCGAATGGTATCGAGCGAAATACCCGCCTCATTGGGGGTACAGGGACCCGGCGAAATCACAATTTTCTCTGGCGCCATTGCCTCGATTTCATCCAGGGTAATTTCGTCGTTGCGTTTTACCATCACTTTTGCACCCAGCTCTTCCAGGTACTGCACTACATTCCAGGTAAAGGAGTCGTAGTTATCGATCATTAAAATCATTGTGCGGCCCCCTTAGCCTCTGGTTGATAAGTGGATTCTTCCATTCTTTTTTGCAGGCGTGCGAGAGAGGCCTGGGTTGCGCGGAGTTCGCGCAGGATTTCGGTCTGGCTTGGAGGCAGGCACATTTCATCCATTCGTCGCAATTTGGCCTCTTCCAGGTTATTCAAGACTACACCGATAAAGAGGTTAATCATTACGAACGCCCCCATGACCACAAAGCTGACGAAGTAAAGCCAGGCCCAAGGCATCGAATCCATCGCGGTATACATAATATCCGTCCAGTCCTCGAAGGTGACAATGCGGAATAAACTCAAAAATGCGATGGGTAAAGTGCGCCAGTGAGTTGGATCAATATCGTGAAATAGGAAATAACCCGCTACACCATAGATATAGAAAATGATGCTCATCAACAAAGCAATGTGCATCATGCTTGGCAAACTGCGCAAAAGCGTGTCCACCAGTGTGCGGAGTTCCGGAAATGCAGACACCAGCCGCAAAACCCTTAATACCCGCACCAAACGCGCCAGGGTAGCTAGCGGCCCTGTAGCAGGAATCAAACTCAGTGCAATAATAGTAAAATCAAAGCAATTCCAACCACTGGCAAAGTAACGCCAGGGACGGGCCCCATGGGCAAAAATTTTAACCAGCGCCTCAATAACAAATGAGGCGAGAATCAGTTGATTAATAGCGCCCAGCAGCGTACCAAAGCGCTCCGTCACCCAAGTGGAAGTCTCCAACCCAACAGCGACAGCATTGAGCAGAATCATTCCGATAATGATTTGGTTAAATAACGGCGCTGCGACGACTCGCTCGCAGCGCTCAGCCAGGGTCAACTTTTGAGAAATACTAACTTCGCTCATCTTGCTCGATCTTTACAGGGTCACTACTCTTGGCCAGCGCCATACCGGCAGCGCGGAAAAGCGCTCGGGCCTTATTCATTGTTTCATTCCACTCTGACTGTGGATCTGAGTCCGCCACCAGGCCAGCCCCCGCCTGCACATATAGTCGGCCATCCTTGATAACTGCGGTACGAATGGCGATAGCGGTATCCATATTGCCATTCCAAGCCAGGTAGCCAACCGCCCCACCGTAAATGCCACGCTTTTCTGGCTCCAGCTCATCGATAATTTCCATAGCGCGAATCTTGGGGGCGCCCGACAGGGTACCGGCCGGCAGTGCCGCGCGCAGAGCATCCATGGCGGTGAGGCCCGGCTTTAACCGGCCGACAACGTTGGAGGTGATATGCATCACGTGGGAATAGCGCTCGACAAACATTTGGTCGGTGACTTTAACACTGCCAGTATCAGCCACCCTGCCGATATCATTGCGCCCCAGGTCAATCAGCATCAGATGTTCGGCGAGTTCTTTGGGATCTGCCAACAGCTCTTCCTCCAGGGCAAGATCCTCCTCCTCAGTGGCTCCCCGATGGCGGGTTCCCGCCAGAGGTCGCACAGTCATTTCTCCCTCTTCTAAATGCACCAAAATTTCTGGGCTGGAGCCCACTACATGGTGGTCACCCAGATCGAGGAAATACATATACGGCGAAGGGTTCAAACTGCGTAAAGCACGGTAAAAATTGAGTGGCGGCGCATCGAAAGGCGCAGACAGGCGCTGGGAGGGCACCACCTGCATCACATCACCGGCAAGCACGTACTCTTTAACCCGGTCTACTGCGCGCTTAAAATTGTCCTCGCCAAAGTGGGATTGGAATTCGCTCTCATCAATGCCGCGCCCATGCAAATCGAGGGGCACAGTATCCGGCAGCGATTGCGCTAACTGGCCAACCAATTGGTCCAGGCGCTGCTGGGCTTTTTCATAGGCTGCTTCTTCAGCTGTATTTGCGTGGACAATCAGAATTACCGCACCGGCAAGATTGTCAAAAACCACCAATTCATCGCTGACCATCAACAGGATATCCGGGTTTCCCAGGGTATCCGGCGGAGTACTGGCGGCCAGACGCGGTTCGATATAGCGCACGCAGTCATAGCCAAAATAGCCCACCAGCCCGCCGTTAAAACGGGGCAGATCCGCTAATTCAGGCACCTGATAGCGCTGCTGAAACTGTTCAACAAACTCCAGAGGGTCGGCGGCGCTGTGGCTCTCTACAACCTCACCATCAGTTTCCACGGTGATGTCAGTGCCCTTAACCCTGAGCAGAGTCCGCGCTGGTAAACCAATAATGGAATAGCGCCCCCATTTTTCCCCGCCCTGAACCGATTCCAGCAAATAGCTGTAACGGCCTCCGGCCAGTTTCAAATAGGTGGACAGTGGCGTTTCAATATCCGCCAGTACGCGCCTTACTAGGGGGATACGGTTATAACCCTCAGACGCAAGTTGAGCGTATTCAGTAGGGGTCATGGAGACTCCGATCAATTTTTCATTCTTTACGATTGGCGCCAGAGTATAAGCAGCGCCCACGGGAAAGGTGCCTCAATCGCCAAACTCGATTGGGCCTCAGCAGGTCAGTGGCGCCATCGCCAACTGTTTGTCAGGGAGAAAGAGTGGTTCACGGAAATTCCCTCAGTGCAGGCGCACAAGTTAACAAATCCCGTCTATGGCGGGCAAGAGATTGCCCGCCAGTTTTGTAAATTAAGCCAAACTCTTACGCATAGCTGCAATCACTTCAGCGTAGTCTGGGGTATTGAATATGGCAGACCCAGCGACAAAGGTATCTGCTCCAGCTGCAGCAATTTCGGCAATATTGTCGCGATTCACACCGCCGTCGATCTCAAGGCGAATATCAAACCCAGACTCATCAATCAACTTGCGGGCTTCTTTTAACTTGGTCAGGGTATTGGGGATAAACTTCTGCCCACCAAAGCCCGGGTTCACCGACATCAGCAGGATCATATCCAGCTTATCCATTACATACTTGGCCGCATCGAGGCCACTGGCTGGATTGAACACCAGCCCGGCTTTACAGCCGAGACTGCGGATCAATTGTAGGGAGCGGTCCGGGTGACGAGAGGCTTCTGGGTGGAACGTAATATAGGTAGCTCCGGCATCGGCGAACATGCGAATCATTTCATCCACCGGCTCCACCATCAGGTGCACATCAATCGGAGCCTCTACACCGTGTTTGCGCAGGGCCTGGCATACCATAGGGCCAATCGTGAGATTTGGCACATAGTGATTGTCCATCACATCAAAATGCACCCAGTCCGCTCCGGCTGCCAACACATTGTCCACTTCCTCACCCAAACGTGCGAAATCTGCGGAGAGAATAGAGGGGGCGATCTTGTAATCTGACATCAAAATATCCTTTGGTAACTCAACTTTCGCCAGTCAGTCGGCGATCTAAATTTTCCAGGCGCTCGGGGGTTCCCACATCGCACCAGTCCCCCTCATAGAGTTCAGCTTGTAGCTTATCCTCATTAAAGGTGAACACTTCCCCAAGCCCAAAGCATTCGCGACGCTTAGGGTATTCAGTGAGGGTTTCAGCTCGCAGCCAGCTAATACCCGCAAAGGTATAGCGGGGCTTGGCTGTACCCGACAGCAAGCCACCTTCTATGCCAAAATCTCCATCGGGGTTATGGGGAGGATTAGGGACCATTAAAAGACGCCCAGGGCAAGACTCCGGCAGCGGCCTCTCGATCCATTGCGACAGGTCATAGTCACACCAAACATCACCATTAACCACTAGAAACGATGAATCGCCGATCAGTGGCAGCGCCTTGAGAATCCCACCGGCAGTTTCCAGTGGCTCCTCCTCATGCTCGACGGAGTAGTGAATATCCACCCCCCAGCGGGAACCAGAACCGAGCTGTTGACGAATTTTGGGTCCCAAGTAGCCCAGATTAATCACGACCTTTTGCACACCAATAGCTGCCAAGCGCTCAATTGCATATTCAATCAGGGGCTTACCGCCAATCGGCAACAGAGGCTTTGGAGTTTGGTCCGTCAGTGGGCGCATACGGCGCCCAAAACCTGCTGCCAATACCATGGCAGTCAAAGGGGAATTCTCTTTGGGTTTGCTCATTAAATTAATCTGTACAGTTTTCGTACGGCCTACTTCAGCTGGTCACCGGCACAGCGGTAATCGGTGTACCAGGGCAAAGGCTCTATCTGCGGCAGTAGGGTGCCGCTGAACCAATCAGTAAACGGCTTCAGCTCTGGGTAGCACTCAGCGGTTTCCAAAACATAGCGAATCACCAGCGACAGGTGCTGCAAGTATCCCTGCTTTCCATCACGCAGACTGAGGCGCGGGAACAGACCCAGCACTTTAATATGACGCTGTAATCCCATCCAGTCGAACCAACGAAGATAAAGTTGTGGGTCCACAGGCTGCATAACACCCGCCGCTTCAGCGGTCGCAACGTAAGCTAGCACCCAACGCTCTACCCGCTCGCGGGGCCAACGGATATAACAATCTTTGAGCAGAGACACCAGATCGTAGGTGGCGGGCCCCCACACTGCGTCTTGAAAATCGACAATCCCCGGCCTTTCCCCGTCGCGGATCATCAGGTTGCGACTGTGGTAATCCCGGTGAACAATAGTGTGAGGCTGTTCCTCCGCACTGTTAAGCAACAATTCAAAGGTTTGCTCCAGCAGCTTTTCTTCCCGCCCTGAAAGCTGGTAGCCAAGTAGCTCTCGCATCAGCCACTCAGGCATAACCTGCATTTCCTTATGAAGTAGTTCCCGGCTATAAGCTGGGAATAATTGTTCCTCAAAAGGGATTTGCTGCAGGCACAAAAGTTCACTCATCACCTCTGCGTAGAGTCCTTCAACACTGTCGCTGTTGAGCACGCTATATAACTGGGTATCCCCCAAATCTTCCAGCAGCAGGTACCCTTCCGCGGTGTCTGCAGCAATCACCATCGGAGTATGGATACCGTTGCGGCGCAAGTAATCAGCCAGAGCCACAAAGCGGGCGGGGTTAGTCAATTGGGGAGGAGTATCTACCGCTATCAGTGACGGCTCGGTTAGAGTGCGAAAATAACGGCGAAATCCAGCATCCCCCGCCAGGCTCGATAAATCAGCCGGAGCCCCCATACCCAGGGCCACGCCAACCCACTCACTCAAGGCATTGCGTCTGGGATCGGAGTCGATCTCGCACCCTTGCTCAACTTCACTGCTCGATCTTAGGCTCATCTTATATTCCAACTGTTTCTAGCTGCATTTTAACCCCGAGCCTCTCTGCGTCTAGAGACGCCATCACTATTTATTGGAGCCCCTACTTTGCCTCAGCTAAAAACAGAACACGAGTTCCAGGTAATTTACGTTTCGAAGCTGAGCCTCTAGCTGTAACATTACGACTTCAGTACGGCTATTAACCACATCTACATTCAAGTAGAATCGGACGATGATTTTGCGCGCCCCGGCTCGAAAGCTGTCGCACGTATCCATCGATAAAGAAACACTAAAAGATAGCTGGAACATATCGTTTGATGCTTGAAGTCTCCCGGTGGCGTCGCCTCGCTCTGGCGATTGCTAATAACTCCCAAGCCCGCTCCATCGCTCTCGGCCTGATCGCTGCTCAGCCCTTGTGGGCGCAAGCCAATCAGGGCGAACCGTATCCTGATCCCGACTACAACCCCTATTTGTACTTGGACTGGTTGCCCCGCTCTGAGCTAACCCCGGAGGAGCTAGCCAATTTACCGGCGGTGTGCTCTGGCGCCTTTGTGGCCCCTCCGCGCAACTATCCTGGTTCTGACCTGCCCCCTGGGGAGGCCCCACTGAGAGCCACTGCTGAGAAATCCCAGTGGCTGGAAGATGGTTCAGCCGAGCTGAGCGGGAATGTGCATATTACCCAGGGTTACCGACAGCTCTTCGCCGACCAAGTCAAACTGAATCGCCCAAAAAATATCGCTACTTTAGATGGCGCGATTGAGCTTCGAGAGCCCGGTTTGCTGATCCGTGGCTCCTCCGCCGAAGTTCATACCGAGAGCGAAGCGGCCTCTGTAGAGGATGCCACTTATGTGGTGCACGATGCTTTTATCCACGGCGGGGCCGAGCTAGTAGCGCGTCAAACCAGTGGTGAGTTAACCCTGACCGAAGGGACATATACCCGCTGTGAGCCCGGTCGTGAGTTCTGGCAACTCACGGGCCGCGAGATCAATATTGATGAAGTAGAAAGCCAGGGTACTGCACGGGATGTGCGCCTGAAGATTCTGGACGTACCTGTCTTATACCTGCCGTATTTTCGCTTTCCTGTGGGCGATGCGCGCATGTCCGGCTTCCTGTTTCCCACACTCAGCAACAGCGATAAGAATGGCTGGGACCTGGCCATTCCCTATTATTGGAATATTGCCCCGCAGATGGACGCCACCATTTCCCCGCGTTACATCCAATATCGCGGAGCCGGGCTAGAGGTTGAGTTCAGGCACCTGGCAGAAATGTTTAGTACAGAAATCCGTCTTGCCGATCTCCCCGACGACGATGGCGGCAATAATGACCTTGCCCAGGACCTGATTGATGAGGGCTTCCCTGAGGACTTGGTTCTCCCCTACAAAGGTGATGACCGCTGGCTCATCAGTTTGGAGCAGCAAGGGGGCTACAGCGGCAGCGTCTGGCGTACCGATATCGACTACACCAAGGTCAGCGACCCAGACTATTTCCGTGATTTAAGCACGGCCAACCTCGATATCAATGCAGAAACCCAAGTTAGCCAGAAAGTTCAGGGGCAACTGCGCAGCGAGCACTGGCAAGCAACGCTACGTACCCAAGACTATCAGGTACTGGAAAATGACGACTTCGATACATTTGCCCAGTACCCCCGTTTGGATATAGACGGCGATTACCGCTGGGATGACTGGCTGTTGACTATGCAGAACGAAGTCACCAGCTGGGATCACAGTGACACACAAACCATAAGGTTTATTGAAGACACCGATGACCCCGACAGTGTCGAGACTCAAACTCGGGACTTTATTACCGCAGATCGCCTGCGCCTCGACTATGAATTCTACTGGGATAAAGAGTGGCTCTGGGGATATTTTAAGCCGGGAGTTGCTGGTCGCTACCTCGCTTACAGTGTGAGTGACCTGTTTCTACCTGAGGATGCCGACGATACCCCTGATGCGGCTGCCGCCCAATTTATTCTGGATACTGGGCTCTACTTTGAGCGCGATAGCTACCTATTTAACCGCGACTTTATCCAGACACTGGAACCTCGGCTGTTTACCCTGATTAGCAGCAATGCTGATCAGAGTGATTTCTTTGATATCAGCGGTCGTGCTAACGATGTCGATCCTGAAATTAGGATCGACCCTGACAGTAACAACCTGCTGTACGACACGTCACTTTACACTTTCAGTTACGACCAGTTATTCCGCGATAGCCGATTTACTGGTAATGACCGGATCGACGATGCAGACAGACTTGCTCTGGGCCTGACAACCCGCTTTATCGACCCTGTAAGTGGCCGCGACCTTTTCTCAGCCAGTGTCGGACAGGTCTACTACTCCAGTGACAGGCAAATTGGCCGCACCGCTTACATTGAGGATACCCAACGGTCAGAACTGGCTGCACGAATCGAGAGTCGCCCTTTCGAATCCCTTCGCTTGGGGACTGAGCTGGTCTATGAAGATAGTGAGCACAATATTAATCGCGGTAATTTCAGCCTGCGCTATCTTGACGACGACTACCGCATCTTTAATTTAAGCTATTACTACGAGCGCCCAGACTCGACGGATGATGAGGATGAGGACGAAGATGAAGATGAAACCGTGAGCCAATTAAACGCCTCAACTGTCCTCCCACTTGGTACTCATACCTCACTCATGGCTGGTGCCAGCTATGATCTTACTTTAAATCGGGAACTGGAATACCTGGCAGGTATCGAATATGACGACTGCTGCTACCGTACCCGACTGGTGTGGCGACGCACACTGGACAATGATCTCGCAGGGGTTGTATCTGCTGAAGACCTTGAGTACGACGAGGGCATCTATCTTGAAGTCGAGCTCAAAGGACTAGCAGGCTTTGGTTCAACCGTGACAGAAATGCTGACCCAGGGGATTGCCAACTTTGATCAGAGAGAAGAGCTGAAACAGTGATGAGAATAATTAAGAAGTTCATACCGAAACTAGGCCTGGCACCCGTACTGGCAGCTGGCGCTCTGATCGCCGCCACTGCCACCGCACAAGTCAGAAACCTTGACCGGGTAGTCGCTGTTGTTGACGACGATGTTGTAATGGCCAGTGAATTGGCCCAGCGCATGAATACCATCGCCAGCCAAATCCAAGCACAACAGGTGCAGGCCCCTCCCGTGGACGTTTTGCGCCGTCAGGTCCTCGAACAACTGATTATCGAGCGTTTGCAACTGCAAATGGCCTCTCGCGCAGGGGTCACCGTCTCTGAATCGGAACTGGACCAAGCTATCGCCCGCGTCCAGCAAAATGCCGGAGTCAGCCCCGAAATATTCCGCCAACGCCTGCTCGCTGACGGTATGAGCATGAAGAGCTTTCGTCAGCAAATTCGCCAGGAGCTGATGATTCGCCGTGTCGAGCAAGGCAGCGTTAACCGCCGGATCCAGATTACTGACCAGGATATCGATAACTTCCTGCGCTCCAAGGAGGGGGAGTTTTGGAAGTCCCCTCAATTTGAACTGGGCCATATCCTGATCCCCGTGAGTTCCAGCGCTCCCAGCAGCGAAGTTACCCAGGCACGGGAGAAGGCTGAAGACCTAGCCCAACAGGCCAAAGACGGCGCTGACTTCCGCCGCCTGGCAATCGCCAACTCTGCCGGCCAGAATGCCCTCTCCGGTGGCGACCTGGGTTGGCGCAAGACCGTCGAGCTTCCCACTCTTTTTGCCGATGCCCTCACCGATTTAAAAGCCGGTGATGTTACCGAGCCTTTCCGCAGTGATGCCGGCTTTCATCTATTAAAGATTCACGCGCAGAAAGGCGCCAACGAGCAGTTGGTGGAACAGACAAAAGTTCGCCATATCCTGCTTAAGCCATCCGCTATTCTTACCGATGACCAAGCTTACAATAAGCTGATTGAGCTCCGTGAAGAGGCCATGGCCAGCGATAACTTTAGCGAGCTCGCGCGCGAGAACTCAGAGGATATAGGTTCTATGCTATCCGGTGGCGATCTTGGCTGGTCTATGCCCGGACAGTTTGTGCCAGAGTTTACCCAGGCTATGGATGCAACTGAGATTGGCAGCATTAGCCTGCCTTTCCGCAGCCAGTTCGGCTGGCATATCCTGCAGGTTGAAGATCGGCGCAAACAGGATATGACGGACAAATATATCCGCAATCAGGCAGCCAATTTGCTGCGCAACCGCCGCTATGAAGAAGAACTGCAAAACTGGCGCCGTGAGATTCGCGACCAGGCATACGTTGAGATCAAATTGCCGGACTCTGAGACCACCGAGGACTCAGGAAACCAATAGTAAGCCGCTTTTTCAGCGGGAAAGACCGGGCCCTGTGCCCGGTTTTTTTTTGTAGCTACAGGAAAGTTATATAGCAATGGCTCCTAAAATTGCCTTCACCCCCGGAGAACCTGCAGGTATTGGCCCTGAGCTGGCTGTGAAGATTGCACAAGAGAGTTCTCCAGCACAGATTGTCGCAATTGCTGATCCCCAGCTACTGACAGATACCGCTGCGGCATTGGGTTTGCCTCTTCAGCTCCTTCCTCTGTCCACAGCAGGCACAGAGGGGACACCTGCCGGTGCTCTCTACATACTACCGGTCTCCATAGCCGAGCCTGCTAAACCCGGTCTATTGAATGCAGTCAATGCACCCTATGTATTGGAAACTCTTTCAGTTGCGGCAGAGGGTTGCCTGGCCGGTCAGTATGATGCCGTGGTTACAGGGCCCGTACACAAGGGCATTATCAATGATGCCGGCACTCCATTTAGCGGCCATACAGAGTTCTTTGCTGAAAAAGCCGGGATTGAGCGTGTCGTTATGATGCTAGCAGCAGAGGACCTTCGAGTTGCTCTGGTGACAACTCACCTGCCCCTCAAAGATGTGAGCGCTGCTATCACCCCCCCGCTTCTAGAGCAGATTATTACCATCCTCGACGCCAGTTTGCGGGAACATTTCTGCATCTCCAATCCTCGTATTAGCGTTTGCGGCCTCAACCCCCATGCTGGAGAAGGGGGACACTTAGGGCATGAGGAAATAGAAATAATTGAACCCACACTTGAACACTTGCGCCACCAAGGTATATCACTGAAAGGTCCACTTCCCGCAGACAGTCTTTTTACCCCGCCGCATTTGTCGGAATGTGACGCCGTTTTAGCTATGTATCACGATCAGGGGCTTCCAGTGTTAAAATTCAAGGGTTTTGGCCACGCCGTCAATATCACTTTGGGGCTACCCTTTATCCGCACTTCAGTAGACCACGGCACAGCTCTCAATATCGCGGGCACAGGTATTGCAGACTGCGGCAGCCTCAAAGCCGCACTGTCTCAGGCTGTGGCGATAGCTAAATTGCGCAGTTCCTAACCAGTGCCTAAAACTTGCTTGGAGAAAGTGTGAACCATGCCCTCACCACGTGAGCGCAGTGAAAGGCCCTAAAGGGTATCCAACTGAAATGCTCACTAGCACCCCAAGGCTTAACCGCAAAATTAATCATCCAGGTTACAGATATATCAATGGATAACTTCTTTCAACACAAAGCCCGCAAACGCTTTGGACAAAACTTTCTCGTCGATGAAAATATTATCGAGCGCATTGTTCGTGCGGTAGGCCCTAAAGAATCAGATACGCTAGTGGAAATTGGCCCGGGTCAAGGGGCAATTACAGAATTACTATTAAAACGCTGCCCATCTCTAACCGCTGTCGAACTGGATCGCGACCTGATTCCGATGCTGGAATTTAAATTCAGGGAATACCCGGAATTTAGCATCATTGAAAAGGACGCATTAAAATTTGACTTTGGCACCTTTGCTGGAGATAAGCAGCTACGCATTGTCGGTAACCTTCCATATAACATATCCACACCGTTACTGTTCCATCTGCTCAGTTTTCGCGGGCAAGTCCAGGATATGCATTTTATGTTGCAGAAAGAGGTGGTAGATCGGCTCAGCGCTACGCCTTCGACTAAATCTTATGGGCGACTTAGCGTGATGGTTCAATATTACTGTCGCGTACAGGGCCTGTTCCCTGTACCCCCGCAGTCTTTCCGGCCCGCCCCTAAGGTGGATTCTGCCATCGTGAGATTGGTTCCCCACAGCACTCTGCCATTTACCGCAAAAGATGAAGGATTATTGGAAAGAATCGTCAATATAGCCTTCCAGCAGCGCCGTAAGACCCTGCGCAATGCTTTAAAACCCCTATTCCCGGATCTCGACCCCGAGCTGCTACCCATTGATGCCGGCCGCCGAGCAGAAACCTTAAGCGTCGAGGACTTTGTTAAGCTGGCCGACTACTGTACAGACTTGCAACAACAATAATTATTTTTCACATTATTAGGGGGAACCTTGGCAACTTACGCCATCGGAGATATTCAAGGATGCTTTGCAGCTTTTCAAAGCCTTCTCAAGAAAATCAATTTTAGTGCTGACCGTGACAAACTCTGGCTTGCCGGAGACTTGGTTCACCGGGGTGAGGATAGCCTGAGCACCCTTCGCTATCTCTATGAGCACCGCCAGCAGGTTACAGCAGTGTTGGGCAACCATGATCTCCATTTACTGGCGATCGCCCATGGCGCTAAATCTCTGTCTGAAAAAGAGCACGACCTTGCCAAGGTTTTAAAAGCAAAAGATTCTGATAAGTTACTGGAGTGGCTACAAAGCCTACCCCTTCTAGTACATAAGAAGGGGTACACCATGGTGCATGCGGGTATCCCCCCCATTTGGAGCGTTACTAAAGCGCAAAAGCTCGCCACTGAAGTGCATAAGGCCCTCGCCGACGAAGCTATGGCAAAGGCATATTTTTATGGCATGTACGGTAATGAGCCACACTGTTGGGATGATCATTTGATCGGCATCGAACGCCTGCGGTCCATTACCAATTACTTCACAAGAATGCGATTTTGTAAGGCTGATGGCACTCTGGATCTAATCAATAAAAAGGGGGTCCAGGCCTCTCACGGTGAATACCAGCCATGGTTTAGCTTTCCCAATCGAAAAACCAGAAATGACAAGGTTATTTTTGGGCATTGGGCTGCCCTGGAAGGCCGCGCAGATACTGAGAATATCTATGCCCTAGACACAGGTTGCGTTTGGGGTGGGTACCTGACTGCAATGCGATTAAGTGATGAAGAATTTTTTTGTACAGACTGCAGCTTATAAAAATCACTTCGCCCTGAAGCCTAAAAGAAGAATTTAAACCTACCGAATCTAAAAAAATAAACTGACAATTATCACCTGGGAGTGTAACTGTCAGTTTACCTAGCTTGAATAACCTTATAAGCCATAAGTTAATTGATCCAAAGCAACTCCTACACTCGACGGTTTCCCATCAAGTAAAAGCTCAATAGAGTTAACAAGTTCCGCTGCTCCTTCCCTCTGGCTGAGAAGCACCAAGAAAGTATCAGCGCCTTTTTCTCCGCCGCCCTCGACCTCTTGACGAAAACTACTCCACATTGAAAAAATATTTGACGGATCAGTATTTTCACCTTGCAGAAACAGGTCAATTGCTCGATGTATGAGCAGACCACAGCTATAATACAGATCAAACCTGCCCCTGTTAGCAGCCTCAACCAAAGGAATCTCTTTTACACCTTTTGTGCAACTTTCCTTAAAAGCCTTAATTTTATTAGAGACATATTTTGATGACTCGGGATACAAATCTAATAAAACCAGCGCGGCAAACCAATCCGCATTCCCTTCATGTAACCACGATTCATTTGCATCACCATACAATCCTGTTTCACTACCCTGCTGGTATAAATGTGCGACCTCATGAGCAAAAAACCAAATGGTTTCATTAATAAAGTTAGGGTCGGAAAATTTCCCATCAAGTTCATTCATATTCCAATGCATAAAAACCTGATGTGGTAAGGTCCCCCCCTGCCAAGAGTTATCATCGACATTCGCATAGGATGCATACAAAGCAGGCTTTGTTCCACTTAGTGCCCCAAGCCTTTGCTCAAAATAACTCATTAACCTGGGAATATCTGATTCTAAAGACAATCTCAATTTTTCTGGCAAACCGTTATCAATAACAGCTACAACACTAGCTGTATTTATAGGTTCTTGAGTTCCAACATAGACATTCATTCCATTATCACGATCAATCCAGCTGGCGGTCCCAACATTTATCTTCCCGTTAATGATCATATGCTCACCTGGGGGAACTTGCATAGTTATTCGCCAGGCTTTTACTTTATCATCACAGTTGTCAATACAAGCAAAAAAGCGGCCTGTGTATATCAGGCTTCCACCATCTGAATAGGGGGAGAAAGGTGCATAGTCTTTGGGAAGAGATATATAGCTAGGCGTCAAATAAATTTCAATGTGTTCGAATGAACTTCTATCTTTTCTAACCAGAAACTCTTCACCATCCATAGAAACTAATTCAAATTCTGGTGACACAGGCTTCCAGCGTTTTATACGAGAGGTACCCGGGTTACGTACAAAGCTAATCCGGCTTGCCGGCCTATCCATTTGATAGGTAAGCTTCCAGAGCTTATCGCCCTGCTTCTCAATCGCGATATCCACCCCAGATATATCTTCAGCTAAAGCTGAAAAACCAGTTAAAACTAACAGTAAAAACTGAATATATTTCAATCTTAACTCCTTTTAGATTGAAAAAAATAAAGAAAAATTGAAGTAATAAATGCTTCCATATATTGATAACTATCAATACAGAGTTATACATACAACCAGACAGACAAATAATTCTTATTCTTCGTTAATCAGAAACGTTCAAGTCAATCAACAGGATTGTATCTATCAGTAGCTTAATGACCCCTTAACGCAGGTACTATTGATATAATTTTATTTAGAACATGAAAGAAACTCATTGCCTGCAATATCCGCATGGAGCTGCGCAAGCAATGAGCATTATCAGGTTGATAGAAAAACCTAATCCTCTGTGAGGCAAAAATAGGATCAAATTTCCTTAACTTAATTTTGCCTAATCTGCACTGTACCCTTTAGGATTTTTATACTGCCAACGCCAGGTATCTTTCACCATACGCACTAAATCATACTCAGCTTTCCACCCCAGCTCTGTTTCAGCCAGCTCTGGATCTGCGTAACACTCTGCAATATCTCCGGGTCTCCGCGGAGCAATGTTATAGGGAATTTCCTTCCCGCTGACACTCTCGAAAGCACGAACGACTTGTAAAACAGAACTGCCCTGTCCCGTTCCCAGATTATGGGTATAACAACCCTCAGAAATTTCTTCTTTACATATTAAGTTTAGCGCCGCCAAGTGTCCGCGAGCCAGATCAACTACATGTATATAATCTCGAACCCCAGTACCATCGACGGTATCATAATCACCACCAAAAACCTGTAGCTGCTCCAATCTACCTACTGCCACTTGGGAAACATAGGGTAGTAAGTTATTGGGGATACCACTAGGATCTTCACCAATAGTCCCACTTTCATGGGCCCCAATCGGATTGAAATAACGCAACAAGCTCACTTTCCACTGGCTGTTCGGCGCAGCACAAAGATCTCGCAACATGTTTTCCACAATCAACTTACTTGAGCCATAGGGGTTGGTTGCGCCAGTAGGAAAATCTTCTTTAATTGGTACTGTTTCAGAATCACCATAGACCGTTGCCGACGAACTGAAGATCAGGCGGTGAACTCCAAACTCCTCCATCACCTCACATAAAGTTAAGGTCCCAGCTACATTATTCTGGTAATAGCGCAGAGGCTGCGCAACAGATTCACCAACTGCTTTCAACCCCGCGAAGTGAATTACGGCGTCAATCTTATGATCAGAGAATACTTTGCGTAAACCTTCCTTATCACTAATATCCAGATGGTGAAAAGGGATATTTTTGCCAGCAATTAACTCGACCCTCCGTAGGGCTTCCTCACTGCTGTTCGATAGGTTATCCACAACTACAGGCTCAAAGCCGGCAGCAAGCAACTCGATACAGGTATGACTGCCAATATATCCGGCACCACCAGTCACCAAAATCGCCATTTATGTTCCTCAATATTTCTCTAATACCCAATATGGGCTGTAGTAAAGCGTAAAACAGCCGCCCAATTCAACCTATATAAGTGACATTCCACTGTCTCATTCAAAGGGAAAGCTATGCTGGAAAAGCTGGAGAGCATTCAACACTTACTCCAGCAAAGAACAAGGTTCACAACGGCAATAACGATAGTGCTTCACGCCAAGCGTATCCCAAACACGATCTGGACTTTACAGCTCATACATCGCTCGTCCCATTTGGGCAAGAGAAGCCAAGGGCGTACGACATCCTAACCAAAGCAGGGAACTGAGCTAATTCCAGTAGGCTACAGGGAGGTAGACACCATGACAATTTTCAATCACTACTTGGAAAGATACGAATCTATCCAGGACGAGGAACTCAGTATTCAGGAATACCTGGAGCTGTGTAAGACAGACCGCAGTGCCTATGCATCACCAGCTGAGAGGATGCTGATGGCCATTGGCGAGGCCGAACTGGTAGACACCTCACGGGACCCGCGCCTGTCACGTATTTTCTGTAATAAGGTTATTAAGCGATACAAGGCCTTCAGTGAATTCTATGGTATGGAGGAAGCCATAGAGCAAATTGTCTCTTTCTTCCGACATGCCGCACAGGGTCTGGAAGAGAAGAAGCAAATCCTGTACTTGCTAGGTCCTGTTGGTGGCGGAAAGTCATCCCTTGCAGAGCGGCTAAAAGCCCTGATGGAGCAGGTGCCCATCTATGCAATTAAGGGATCTCCAGTATTTGAATCTCCCTTGAGCCTTTTCTCTCCTACTGAGGATGGCCGCATCCTTGAAGAGGACTACGGCATTGCACGTCGATACGTCAACACTATTATGTCTCCCTGGTCTGTTAAGCGATTGCATGAATTTAAAGGGGACATCAGTAAATTCCGTGTCGTAAAAATTCGTCCTTCTATTCTCGATCAAGTTGCCATCTCAAAAACAGAGCCCGGTGATGAAAATAACCAGGATATTTCATCACTGGTTGGCAAGATCGACATTCGTAAGCTTGAGGATTTCCCCCAGAATGACCCTGATGCCTATAGCTTTTCTGGTAGTTTATGTAGGGCCAACCAGGGACTGATGGAGTTTGTCGAGATGTTCAAAGCGCCTATCAAGGTGCTTCACCCCCTACTAACTGCAACACAAGAAGGAAATTACAACAGTACAGAGGGATTGGGGTCAATTCCTTTCAACGGTACAATCCTCGCTCATTCCAATGAATCAGAATGGCAATCCTTCCGCAATAATCGCAACAATGAGGCTTTCCTGGATCGTATTTATATCGTCAAGGTGCCCTACTGTGTAAGAGTGCAGGAAGAAATAAGAATCTATCAGAAACTGCTAGAAAATAGCTCCTTGTCAAAAGCGCCCTGTGCACCAGACACCCTGCGGATGTTGGCGCAATTCTCTGTATTATCGAGAGTCAAAAACCCTGAGAACTCCAGCCTTTACTCAAAGATGCGTATCTATGACGGTGAAAACCTAAAGGATACCGACCCCAAAGCAAAAACCATTCAGGAATACAGGGATAATGCAGGGGTAGACGAAGGCATGAACGGACTATCCACCCGCTTCTCCTTTAAGATCCTCTCAAAAGTTTTCAATTTCGATGCCACTGAGGTGGCGGCAAACCCGGTCCACCTACTCTATGTTCTGGAACAGCAAATAGAGCAGGAGCAATTTCCACCAGAAGTACAAGAGACTTACCTCGGGTTTATCAAGGAATATTTAGCTCCAAGATACGTAGAATTTATCGGCAAGGAAATTCAGACAGCTTACCTGGAATCCTACGCTGAATACGGCCAAAACTTGTTTGATCGCTATGTCACTTACGCCGATTTTTGGATACAGGACCAGGAGTATCGCGACCCAGAAACCGGTGAAATACTGGATCGCGGCGCCCTTAATGAAGAGCTTGAAAAGACAGAAAAACCTGCAGGAATTTCCAATCCGAAAGATTTCCGCAATGAAATAGTCAATTTTGTACTCCGCGCCAGGGCTAACAATCAAGGAAAAAACCCCGACTGGAGATCTTACGAAAAATTACGTGCCGTTATCGAGAAAAAAATGTTCTCCAATACGGAAGATCTTCTGCCAGTTATATCCTTTAATACCAAGGCGTCAGCAGATGATAAACGCAAGCATGCAGACTTCGTTGCGCGTATGGTTGAACGCGGCTATACCGAGAAGCAGGTTAGATTGTTATCCGAATGGTATCTACGCGTGAGAAAATCTCAATAGTAAGGTTTTCCTCCATTAAGGTCACTGGAAAAACACGAGGAAGCCAAACCCGGATACTGATTAGATCATTAACTTTTAGTGAGCACTTGAGTGATTTCACAGCATCTCATCGGGACCCTCAATGGCTCGCTATAGTGAAGATACCAATAATTGTGTTTGGTGGATTCAGCAGGAAATATTCTGAATAGATTTATGGCGATGAATGCCTGTGAGCTTTATTCAGAACAAAGGCAGAAATATGAGCTATATCATCGACCGCCGCTTGAATGGAAAGAAAAAGAGTACCGTTAATCGGCAGCGATTCTTAAGGCGCTATAAGGCTCACATTAAGAAAGCTGTCGGCGACGCCATGAATAGCCGCTCTATTATGGACATGGATAAGGGAGAGCAAATCAGTATTCCTACTCGGGATATCAGCGAACCCTTATTTTCTCACGGTAGCGGTGGGCACGTAGAGCGAGTTTTACCCGGAAACAAGCAATTTACTGCTGGTGATCGTATCCCTCGTCAAGGTCAGCGAGGCGGTGATGGAAATGGTGGTGGTGCCAGCGATAGCGGGGAAGGGGTTGATGAATTTGTCTTCCAGATATCACAAGAAGAGTTTCTGGACTTTATGTTTGAGGGGCTCCAGCTGCCCAATATGATCAAGCAACGCCTGGCCGGCAACGAGTCTTTTCAAATAGTACGTGCCGGAATTAGTAATGAAGGAACTCCAGGTCGTCTCAATGTGATCCGCTCACTCAGGGCTGCCCATGCAAGACGCATAGCCTTGACCAGTAATAAGCGAAGAAACCTGCGCAATTTAGAGGAAGACCTATCCCAAGAAGAAAACAAAGATACTGCTCTGCGAGACCAGCGCAAAATTGAGGCTCTTAAAAACCAAATCGCCGAACTTCGCAGCCGTATCAATCGAGTCCCTTTCCTCGATGATTTCGACCTGAAATATAACCTGCTGATTCGACAACCAAAACCTCGATCTAGGGCGGTGATGTTTTGCCTGATGGATGTATCCGGCTCGATGAACCAAGCCACAAAGGATATGGCCAAACGCTTCTTCTTACTTTTATATTTGTTCCTACAGCGCAGTTATGAATATACAGAAGTCGTTTTTATTCGACACCACACTAGCGCCAAAGAAGTTGATGAAGAGGAGTTTTTCTATTCACGGGAAACTGGCGGCACCATTGTCTCAAGCGCGCTCAAATTAATGCGACGTATTATAAGAGATCGCTACCCCGCCAGCGAATGGAATATCTATGGAGCCCAGGCCTCAGATGGTGATAACTGGAACGACGACTCCAGTACCTGCCACCGAATCCTTATCGACGATATTATGCCCCATGTGCAGTATTACTCTTATGTGGAAATTACTCCCAGAGATCACCAGGCCCTGTGGGAAGAGTATGAAAGTGTCCGCACTTTATTCCCCGATCACTTTGCTATGGAGCAGATTGTCGATGTACAGGATATTTATCCGGTGTTCCGACAACTGTTCCGCCAAAAGGTGACTGCCTGATGCTCGACAAATTTGCCAGTGGCGCTGAAGCATCTGAATCTGAGTCGCGTCAGCCCATATCAACAAGCTCAGAATGGACTTTTGAATTAATTCAGGAATATGATCGCGCCATCGGCGCACTGGCAGAAGAGTTTGGGTTAGATACCTACCCAAATCAGATTGAAGTTATCTGCTCAGAGCAGATGATGGATGCCTACTCCTCGGTAGGAATGCCAGTGGGTTATCACCACTGGTCTTTTGGCAAGCAATTTATCAGCGTGGAAAATAATTACCAGCGCGGATTGATGGGGCTGGCTTATGAAATAGTCATTAATTCTAATCCCTGCATCGCTTACCTCATGGAAGAAAATACCATGACAATGCAGGCTTTGGTGATTGCTCACGCCTCCTATGGGCACAATTCTTTCTTTAAAGGGAATTACCTGTTTCGCTCCTGGACAGATGCCAGCAGTATTATTGACTATCTGATCTTTGCCAAAAATTATATTTCCCGCTGTGAAGAGCGCTACGGGCTTGATGAAGTCGAGGCCATTCTCGACTCCTGTCATGCCCTAATGAACTACGGTGTAGATCGCTATAAACGCCCTTACCCAATCTCGGCTATTGAAGAAGAACGCCAACAGCAAGAGCGAGAAGAGTACCGCCAGAGACAGCTCAATGATTTATGGAGGACCATCCCAAAACTCGGTGACGGTATAGAGGAGACAAAGGAGAAACGTTTCCCCGAAGAGCCTCAGGAGAATATCCTGTACTTTGTTGAGAAAAATGCCCCTCTCCTGGAAAACTGGCAACGGGAGCTGGTGCGTATTGTACGTAAGCTGGCCCAATATTTTTATCCACAGCGGCAAACCCAAGTAATGAATGAGGGCTGGGCTACCTTCTGGCATTACACTCTCTTAACCGAGCTGTATAAGCGCGGGCGGGTGACTGAAGGCTTTATGATGGAGTTTCTTCAAAGCCACACCAATGTTATCTACCAACCCTCTTTTGACAGCCCTCACTACAGCGGTATCAATCCCTATACCCTAGGCTTCAGTATTTTTACTGACTTACGGCGTATCTGTGAAAGCCCCACTGAAGAGGATCGCCGCTGGTTCCCAGACATTGCTGGAAGTAATTGGCGTGAAACCCTTCAATTCGCCATGCGCGACTTCAAAGATGAAAGTTTTATTTTACAATTCCTGTCTCCCAAGGTTATGCGAGACATGAAACTATTTTGTATCAGCGACAACGATAAAGAGAACGATATCATTGTCAGCGCAATTCACGATGAGAGCGGTTATCGCCAGTTGAGAGAGAACCTTGCGGGACAGTACAACCTAGGCAATCGGGAACCAAACATCCAGGTATATTCAGTAGATACCCGTGGTGACCGTTCACTGACCCTGCACCACACACAGCACCGCCGTCGCCCTCTTGGTAAAGATACAGCAGAGGTATTAAGGCATCTTCACCGGCTATGGGGCTTCGATGTTCACCTGAACAGTTTGAATGGGGATCAAATAACGGCCAGTTGTCACTGCCCGGAGCAAGGTCGGGACCGACCGGAGGGTGAAGAAGAGTCTATGTTAATACCAAAACCCATTTAGGTTTCAGCGCGGGAGCTGTTGAAATACCAGCCCCGCACAGAATGGGGAAATAATACCCTCTAGCGAATCGCGCTACTTAGGCATCAGCTTCCAACAAAAGCTTGGCCTTTGCAGAAAGTTCACCGTGCTCAGAGCGGTGAGTTAAAAGAGCATCAGCTCCAGCATCCAGCCAACGGGCTTTCTCGCCATCGTCATCAGAAGGCACAACCAGAATGCTCAAATTTGAATACTCACTGCGGGATCTGAGGTAGTCCAGCACCTGAAACCCACTCTCCCCAAGCAATCCAGTGTCAACCACTAACAACGCCGGCTTGGCACTCGCCATCAAGATACCGGCGGAAAAACTATCACTAGCTACTTCTACTTCACACCCCATCTGCTGAAGCGCCTGGCGTCCACCTGAAGTCAGCTCAGGATCAGTCGTTAACAAAAGCACTTTTCGACTGGGAACTGCCAGGTCGTTCGGAACTGGCATTGAGTTGTCCCGCAGGAAGCCCACGAAATCCTCAACACAGATACGGTGGTCACCACGCCCTGGAAGTTTGTATGCCTTGAGCTGGCCACGCTCAATCCAGCGAATCACCGTTCGGAAGTTAACACCGCAGTACCTGGCTGCTTCCCCGGTGGTTAGCACATGTAATTCGCTCATCTTTATTCTCCCCAACAACTGCGATTAAAAAGAAGAACAGTCAACTTCCCGAAAGTATCCTCTGCCCCACAGAGTTACACGTGAAATTATCCTGCCCAGCTGAACCGCCCCTATAAATTATGCTGTTTAATGCTGCAAACCCAGCCCGAAATTCGGTCCATGTAATTTATTAACGAACAGCGGAACAACCCCCTCAAAAAATACTAATAGATATAGTTGACAGGTAAGACAGGTTTCTTAGAATGACACTAGATTCGTGACTTGGGACTTGTCACGCGATCCTTTCCAGTGGTGTGGCCGTTAAGTCAGAGCCCCCACAGTTGGCAAAGAAATGTTTGCTAAGCGAATACCCTAAGACCCTGGGCCCCCTTGTTTTTTCGGGGCCTTTTTTTTATCTTGCCGAAGCTTCTTACACTCCTACCGCTCATCCTCCGTCCAGCAGACAAACCTGGAACAACGCCGGAACAAATGGACTTATGGCAGTACAATCACCTATCAGATCACTGGTCCCTCCAGCTCTGGAGCAAATGCTTTGAAGATCTACCTTGTTGGCGGCGCAGTGCGCGACAGACTTTTGAATCGCCCAGTCACCGAGCGTGACTGGGTAGTGGTTGGGGCAGATGCAGATAGAATGCAGGACCTCGGATACAGCCCAGTCGGCAAAGATTTTCCAGTATTCCTACACCCTGAGACCGGTGAAGAATACGCGCTCGCTCGCACCGAAAGAAAGAGCGGACACGGCTATGGCGGTTTTACCGTTAACGCCGATGCCAATATCACCCTGGAAGAGGATCTCCTGCGGCGAGATCTCACTATTAATGCCATTGCAGAAGACAGAGACCGCAATCTAATTGACCCCTACGGTGGGCAGGAAGATCTTGAAGCTCGGCTTTTGCGCCATGTTTCCCCTGCATTTGCCGAAGACCCGCTAAGAGTACTGCGAGTGGCCCGCTTTGCCGCCCGCTACCATCACCTTGGCTTTAGCGTTGCCCCTGAGACCATGATACTCATGCGCCAGATGGTAGAAGCGGGTGAAGTGGAATACCTGGTGGCCGAGAGGGTCTGGAAAGAGGTAAGCCGGGCACTTACCGAGCCAGACCCCGATATTTTTATTCGGGTACTGCGAGACTGCGGCGCCCTCTCGGTACTGTTACCAGAGTTAGAGAATTTGTTTGGTGTTCCCCAGCCGCCCAAACACCACCCCGAAGTGGACACTGGAGAACACGTACTGCTAGCCCTGCGCGCCGCACCGCCAGAGCTCCCCTTGCGTTTTGCAGTACTGCTACACGACCTGGGCAAAGGACTGACTCCCGAGGAGATTCTCCCCAGCCACCACGGACACGAGGCCGCAGGCGTACCTCTTGTAAAGGCCGTCTGTGAGCGCTGGCGTACCCCAAAAGACCTGACTGCACTAGCTGTCGGGGTCTGCGAATACCACCTGCATTGCCACAGAGCCTTCGAATTGCGCCCACAGACCATTATGAAAATGATCCGCAGTCTGGATGCCTTGCGACGTCCCGAGCGATTTGAAAACTTTCTTCGCGCCTGTGAGGCAGATGCCCGAGGTCGTGAGGGGCTGGAGAATCGAGATTATCCACAGGTGGAATTTTTGCGCGCCGCTCGAGATGGGGCAGCGGCAGTAACTGCCGAGGAGTTGATTAAACAGGGCTACCAGGGTGCGAAACTGGGGCAAGCACTGGACCGGGAGCGCATCAAGGCAATCGCCAGAGTAAAGGATAACTACATTGCGTAATGTGTTGATTACCGGTGCCGCCGCACGCCTGGGCCGTGCTATTGCTGAAGAGCTGCACAGAGATCACAGAGTTGTTATTCACTATCGCAACTCGGCTGATGCTGCCAAGGCCCTGGCAAACGAGCTGAACCAACGTCGCCCCAACTCTGCCATAGCGTTGCACAGTGAGTTGAATAGCGCCGAAGCCTGTTCCAATCTGGCCCAACGCGCACAAGAGGCCTGGGGCAGTATTGATGTTCTGGTCAACAATGCCTCAGCATTTCACCCCACACCTGTGGGGAATGCGACCGAGGAGGACTGGGATCGGCTGGTAGGCAGCAACCTCAAAGCCCCTTTCTTTCTCACTCAGGCCCTGAAAGAAACACTCAGCCAACAACAGGGTTGCGTTGTTAATATGGCGGATATTCACGCCGAGCGCCCGATGCCCGAGCACACTATTTACTGCGCCGCCAAGGCTGGGCTGGTAATGCTGACAAAAAGCCTCGCTCTGGAGCTGTCTCCCCAGGTCCAGGTCAATGCAGTCGCCCCCGGTGCCATTCTTTGGCCAGAGCAAGAGGCAACTAACGAAGCCAAGAAAGCACAGATCACCCAGCGCATTCCTTTGGCACGAACCGGTGACCCCAGTGATATCGCCAAAACCGTGCGCTTCCTGGTCTGTGACGCCCCCTATATCAACGGTCAGGTTATTGCCGTTGACGGCGGCCGCAACCTCAATATCTAGAGCAGCCCAACCAATAAACAGTCCAACAACGAGGCTTCACTTCAATTTCACCGGCACTCTGTCAGAATGTTTTGCAACTTCCTCTGCCAAAAGAGATTTGCCGGTGCGCTCACTGAAGATATTGTTGATTGAAGATAACCCCACTATCGCCCGCCAGCTTGCCGAATTCCTGCACGCTGAGGGCTGGCAGATAGATTATGCCCAGCGGGGCCGCCAGGGCTTACAGCTGGCCCTGGAACAAATCTTCGACCTGATTATTCTCGACCTGGGCCTGCCGGATATGGACGGCTTAGAGGTCTGCGAAAAGATCAAGGCACAAGCGCCAGTTAACATGCCAATTCTGATGTTAACTGCCCGAGATGCTCTCGCAGATAAAGAACGCGGATTTGGTATCGGTGCCGATGACTACTTATGTAAGCCCTTCGAACCAAGGGAACTGATACTGAGATGCCGTGCCCTGGCACGTAGACACCAGCTGCATACCAGTGAAGAAATTAAGGTCGGTGATTTACAGATAAACCAGCGCCAGCAAACGGCCTACCGGGATAAACAACCTCTGCCCCTGACAACTATCGGTTTTCGCATTCTCACTATGCTCGCCCAGGCGTCGCCAGCACCAGTAAGCCGCTCGGCAATAATCCACCATATTTGGGGTGATGAACCCCCAGAAACAGACGCCTTAAAATCCCACATTTATAGTCTTCGCCAAACACTGGATAAGCCTTTCCAGGCCCCTATGTTAAAAACCATCACCAATCTCGGTTATCAGTTGGAAACTCCCAATGCGCGAAACCAGTAATTTACAGAGGAAGGTCTTCGCTATTTTTGGCAGTTTTACCCTGCTGCTATGCTTGGTGTTTTTTGCCATTTGTATGATGGTGGCCTATGTAGTTGAAGACCATTTACTCGATAACTTATTGGCCGGAGAAGTCCGCTACCTCGAACAGCAGGCAAGACTGACTAATGCGACCCCAGAGCCACGCCTACCCTATTTAACGCTATACACTGAAAGCAAAATAATTCCGGCCGAACTGCGCACTGCCTTACCAAGCTATGCAGAAAAGGCTGAGTGGTTTAGTGATACTGAACATCACTTCCATTTACGCAGAGTACATTTTCCGGACAACCATTCCGCCGTTCTCGTAGCTGAAGTCAGTGAATTGCTCACTGTTACCCGACAATCTTCAAAGCTTCTCTGGCTTTTTGCCAGCGCCTGTATCTTGACCCTACTCTTAGCCCTCTATTGTGCTTATCGTATTTCCCGTAAAACCATCGCGCCTGTAGTAGCCCTTGCTAAAGCAGTTCAGCAGCAGAGAAACTGCGATTCTCAAATTTCCCTGCCCTATAACAATGAACAAGATGAAATCGGTTATCTCGCAAGTACGTTGCAAGATACTCTTAACCAGCTCAAGCTAACATTGCGCAGGGAAACTGAGTTTACCCGGGATACAAGCCATGAGTTGCGCACCGGGCTAACCATTCTGAAAAGCACACTGGCTCTCAGTCAAAATCGGGAAATAACTTTAGCTGAGAAAAATGAGCTATTAGAAACTGTTACCGGTATGGAAAAAACCGTTAAGACACTATTAGCCCTCGCCCGCTCTGAGTCTCTACAGTCGGAAGATATCCCATTGTGCGCTTTACTAGAGGAACGTCTTTTAGCTCAACACCAGTTAATTGTACAAAAGCATTTTAATGTTGATTTAAAGTTAGGGCACAAAGTCAGAGTCCTGGCCAATCGACACCTGGTAAGTCTGCTCTTCGACAACTTGATCAGCAATGCATTACAGCACGCTACCAGCCCTGAATTGGTTATTACCTATAAGGGGGACACACTCTTTTTTGAGAACGCCACAGACAACCAATTAGATCTAGAAACCTCCCTCTTACCCGGCCAAAAAAGGGAAGGCAGTGACGGTATTGGTCAAGGCCTTTTCCTGGCCAAGAGAATCTGTGAAGCCTTAAATTGGACCATCTCTATCCAATGTCGGAACAATATTTATCAGTGCGCTCTATCTTTTACAAAGTAGCGTTCTAAGATTCAAATTTTTACCGTATGCGCTCGAGATGCACAGTGAATCAGCATCCATACCTTATACGATCTCGAGCGCAGCTTTTTCTTTCTTCCTAAATAGCAATTGCAATCTCACCTGAATTTCACCTTCCATCCCTTATTCTCCTACGAACTCACTAGAAGATTTTCCGTCTGCTACTGCAATTTTGGAGATTAATATGTTGAAGAAAATTGTTATTTCCCTGGCTCTGACTTTGTCCGTATTTTTTGGTTTTATTATTTGGATTAAGGGCCTAATTCCACCCCAAGAGCAGGACTTTTCCACTACGACAGTAAGTGACCTGCCGTATTTACAACAATTACCCAGGGAAAGCCGAGGAAAAATCTTAGCTGTTGTCACCAGTACTGAAACGATGGGAGATAATGGCAAGGCAACTGGTTATGAATTAACTGAACTGGCACGCCCCTATTACATCTTCTCAGCCAACGGATTTATTGTCGATATTGCCAGTCCCAAAGGCGGCAAACCGCCTGCGGTGATCGATAAAGATGATCTGGGGCCTTTCGACTATGCCTTTCTCAATGACCCGGAGGCACAACAAAAGGTCAACAACAGTATTCCTATCGATCAGGTATCAGCAGAGGATTACCAGGCCGTATTTTTTGTCGGCGGTAAAGGCACCATGTTCGATTTCCCCGACAACCCCCATATCCAGTCCCTGGTGCGGGAAATCTATAACAGCGGCAAAATTATCGGAGCGGTATGCCACGGGCCAGCAGCCCTTGCCAATATCACCCTGGATAATGGCAAGCCCTTAATCGCCGATCGGCAGATCAGTGCTTTTACTAACGAAGAGGAGCTTTTTCTTATCCCTGACGCCGAGCAACGATTTCCATTCCTGCTTGAGGATCGCTTACGTGAGCAAGGCGCGTTTTTTCAGGCTGGGCCCACTTACCTGGAACAAGTCAGCGTGGATGGCCAGCTTATTACCGGGCAAAACCCCTGGTCCACCTGGCTGGCAGCTGAGAGTATGGTAAGCGCGATGGGGTATACCCCTGTTCCACGCCAAATCACTCCGGCGGAGCAGACCGTCAAATTACTACTCACTTATGAGCAGCGCGGCTTTACCGAGACCACAGAGAAATTACACAAGCTGCAGGAGAAAGGGGAAATAGACCAGCGCCTACTGGCCATGCACGGCGTTGTCTCTGTTATGCGTTGGGAGCCGGGCAGGGCTCTGGACATAATCAGACTGCTATCCAAGAGCCAGGATTGATAGAGCTCCTCAAAAAGCCAGCTAGCCAGCTTGCTCTAGGGGCTGGCCATTTTCATCCACAAATAATACATCGCGAATACTGAGTTTTTGTCCCTGGGCATTCTGCACAGCAACTTCGGAGATAGGCTCACCACTGTTTTTATCGACCAGATGCATCCCATCTTTATTGCCGTTCCAGCGCAGATTCCACTGGCGTAGGGCGATTACCACCGTAAACAGGTCCCGACCTTTTTCCGTTAAACGGTACTCGTAGCGAGTGCCGTGTTCACCCGCATCAAAGCGTACCAGCACCTCGTTATCCACCAGACGTGATAACCGATCCACAAGGATATTTTTGGCAATTCCCAGGTTTCTTTGGAAATCCACAAAACGGCGGGTACCCAGCATCGCCTGCTTAATTATCAGCAGGGACCACCAGTCCCCCACCTCATTCAGGGCGCAAGCCAGGGAGCAATCAAGATCATCAAAGCGTTTACGTGACATATAGGGAGCCTCTAAATAACTCCGTGATACCTCTGGCATGCAGAGCGGTTCACAATCAAGGCGCGGCTTCGCAGGAATGTCTAGACCTTTCAAGAAGTCGCAACGCGGAGTGTGAATCGCTCTGCAAGCCCCGAAGGGCGGGCCTTGAAGGCCACAGCTGCTGCGTTGCAGCTCTTGCAAAGGACTGAGCCATTCGCGGCGAGCTGCGCCTAACATCTGCAGCCTTCATGGCCCGCAGAGGCATCACGGAGTTATTCAGAGGCTCCCTAGCCAGTATACCGGCAAAAGAGTTGCAATACGAAACCAGATATTGAACTCAGTCTCGAAATAAGGTCTTATAACGCAACCGTTTTAATTGTGACCGAGCGGGACCATTGAGTCCCAATTTTGAATCGAGACATTCAGGAGAGAGATATGAGTGGTTCCCTGGACAGCCTGCTGCGTCCTTTCGAGCATAAATCCCTAAAACTGCGCAACCGGGTTGCGATGGCTCCCATGACCCGCACTATGTCACCGGGCTACGCCCCCAATGATCAAGTGGCCGGCTATTACCGCCGCCGCGCCGAGGGCGAAGTGGGACTGATTATTACCGAAGGCACCTTCGTTAATCATAAAGCCGCAAACGGCTACGAGAATGTTCCGGCAATCTACGGTGAGGCCGCTCTTGCCGGCTGGAAAAAAGTGATAGACGAAGTACACGCTGCCGGTGGCCAGATTATCCCGCAGTTATGGCACGTAGGCTCCGTGCGCAAAGAGGGCATAGGCCCGGATAAATCAGTGCCCGGCTACTCCCCCTCAGGCCTGTTCAAACCCGGCAAGCCCAATGGCCAGGCGATGAGCAAAGAGGACATTCGGGAAGTTGTACAAGCTTTTGCGGACGCGGCCAAAGCAGCCAAGGAAGTTGGGTTTGACGGCGTAGAGATCCACGGCGCCCACGGCTACCTGATCGACCAGTTTTTCTGGGAAGGTACCAACCAACGCGATGACGAGTACGGTGGCTCCATCGAAAATCGCACCCGCTTTGCAGTGGAAATTATCAAAGCGGTACGTGAAGCCGTAGGCGAAGACTTTACCATAGTGCTGCGCTACTCCCAATGGAAGCAGCAGGATTACGAAGCCAAGTTGGCGCAAAACCCGGAAGAACTGAAACGCTTCCTGACACCGCTGGTTGAAGCCGGCGTTGATATTTTCCACGCTTCTACAAGACGCTTCTGGGTGCCAGAATTTGAGGGTTCTGATCTCAACCTGGCAGGCTGGACCAAGGAATTGACGGGAAAACCGGTAATTTCTGTCGGCAGTGTCGGCCTTGACGATGATTTTATCGGCGGCAATAACCAGGGCATGGGCGGTACTGCCAATCCTACCGATTTAGGCGAACTGACCCGCCGTATGGACAACCAGGAGTTCGACCTGATTGCCGTTGGCCGCGCGCTATTACAAGACCCACACTGGTTCGCCAAGGTGCGTGAAGATCGCGCGGAGGAAATCACTCCGTTCACCAAAGAAGCGCTAATGAGCCTGAGTTAGTTATTCCTAAAAAAAGCAGCCTCAAAGGGCTGCTTTTTTATCTGCATTTTTTAAAAAATTCTTGGAATCACGGCCAAATAAATTCTACCGGCCACAATTTTTGTGAAGCCTGGTCGTACTCATTCCACAGCTGACGGTAAGTTTTCTGCTCGACCGGATGCAATACTTCTGGAGCAATCTCTGCCAGAGGCTGTAAAACAAAGGCATTTTTTACAATCTCACCTCGAGGCAACTTTACCCCGTCGACAGTTCCGGTCAGGTGATCATAGGTGAGAATATCAATATCCAGGGTTCGTGCACTGAACTTGGGCCCGGAGCGCAGGCGGCCATTGGCATCTTCAATACCGCGCAGACACAGGGCCAGTTGTCCTACCGGCAGGTCAGTTTGCAGCCCAACCACCAGGTTGTAAAAGTTATCGCCCTGGAAACCCACCGCTTCACTTTCGAAGACCCGGGACACCTGTAATTCGCCAAACCGTCCGGTCAGGGCATCCAGCGCTGCGCGGATATATTGCGCACGATTGATATTACTGCCGAGGCTGAGATACACCTGAGCCACGTTTACACTCCCGCAGACATCGCTGCTGCACCTTTTGCCGGCCTCTCGCCGCGCTCAATAATGACACCCACATCCCTGGACCCCCTGACCGCACCCGGCTTGGACAAACGCAGTCGCAGCCAGCTTACAGAAAACTCTTCCCTGACAATTGCCGCAGCCTGCTCTGCCATGGTTTCCACCAGCAGGAACTCACTGCTTTCAATAAAAGCGATCAAGCGCTTGGCCACCGCTTTATAGTTAAGTGTGTGCTCGATATTGTCTGTACGCGCCGCCTCACTGATATCGAAAGCCATCTCCAGATCGAGGCTCACCGTCTGGCGCACTTCCCGCTCCCAATCGTAAATACCAATAATGGTATTCACCTTTAAATCCCGTATATAAACAATATCCATCTATCGGCTCTTTTCTTTTTACTGCCAGGCTAGCCCTGGGATTTTTAAAGTTCGGTCTTGGGCAAGTCTGTCATAGGCCAGCGCGGGCGCACATCCACCGCAAGGCTCGTCTGCTCTCCGGCCTTTAAACGCAAACTACCGGCATAGGCGATCATGGCGCCGTTATCAGTACAGAATTCATGACGGGGATAGTAGACGCTGGCGTTATCCTTTCTCAGGCTCGTTTCCAAACGCTCGCGCAATAATTTATTTGCGGAAACTCCACCGGCAATTACCAGGGTTTTATAGCCAGAAGCCTTAATGGCGCGACGACATTTAATCACCAGGGTGTCCACTACCGCCTCCTGGAAAGCCGCAGCAATATCTGCGCAAGTCTGCTCGTCCGGCAAACCATCCTCCAGGGCGTGCTTGCGCACCGTCGTCAGGGTGAAGGTTTTAAGGCCTGAAAAACTGAAATCCAACCCCGGTCGATCCGTCATAGGACGCGGGAAAGTAAAACGTTTGGGGTCTCCTTTCTCCGCCAGGGCAGCCAAACGCGGGCCACCGGGATAATCCAGGTCGAGCATTTTGGCGGCCTTATCAAAGGCCTCGCCGGCGGCATCATCCAGGGATTCACCCATCAGTTCGTAATCGCCGAGCCCCCGCACCTCTACCAGCTGGGTGTGTCCGCCGGAAACCAGCAGGGCCACAAAAGGAAAGGCAGGCGGATTATCCTCCAGCATTGGGGCCAGCAGGTGGCCTTCCATATGGTGCACCGCCACCGCCGGGATATCCCAGCCATAGGCCAGTGCACGGGCCGCGCAGGCCCCGACCATCAGCGCTCCCACCAGACCGGGACCCGCGGTATAGGCGATGCCATTGAGGTCTGAAGGGCTGGTATCGGCCTTCTTCATTACCTGGCGAATCAGCGGCAAGAGTTTGCGCACATGATCACGGCTCGCCAGCTCGGGGACTACACCGCCATAATCGGCATGCAGGTCCACTTGACTGAACAGGGCATGGCTGAGCAAACCGGACTCAGAATCGTAAATAGCGACGCCAGTTTCATCGCAGGAAGTTTCTATACCAAGGACGCGCACTTGATCTCATTCTCGTGACTACTTCGAGGGGTGGTTATCATACTGGAAAATGGGGTTGCGATCCCGTATAGGAGTGTTTAGAATTTGCGCCCTCGCTGTGAACCGGCCACCGGATGCAACTGCGAGAGCATTGCCGGAATGGCCGAGAGAAACGAATTTTAACAGGTATCCTAATGCCCTCTGTACGAATCAAAGACAACGAACCTTTCGATATCGCCCTGCGCCGTTTCAAGCGCTCCTGTGAAAAAGCAGGCGTACTGTCTGAAGTACGTCGTCGCGAGTTCTACGAGAAGCCCACCGCTGTTCGTAAGCGCAAAGCTGCTGCCGCTGTAAAGCGTCACGCTAAAAAGCTTCAGCGCGAAAACCGCAAGTTCCAGCGTCTCTACTAAGAGCCGCAGGCTGCATAAGCCTGTCGCAGCGAGGCGGCCGGACGGGCTTAGCCCGTAGCGGAGCTATAAAGAACGGCGTGCGAGCCATACTCGCGCGCCGTTTTTCGTTTGGGCTAACACATTTCCCCCGCCCAACAGACAAGCTATCCTAAGCCCCTGATCCAAAATTCATTGCCAACAATCTCGGAACACTCACTATGAGCACTCTCAAGGAAACCCTGACTCAAGCCACTAAAGACGCAATGAAAGCGCGAGACAAAGAGCGCCTGGCCACCCTGCGCCTGATCAACGCCGAGATCAAACGCGTTGAAGTCGACGAGCGAATCGACCTGGATGACGCCCGCATCCTTGCCCTGCTGGACAAAATGACCAAGCAGCGCCGCGACTCCATTACCCAGTACGAGAAAGCTGGCCGGGCTGAGCTGGCAGCAGTAGAGCAGGCTGAAATTGAAGTTATCCAGGAATTCCTGCCGAAGCAGCTGAGCGAAGCTGAGATCACCGATATCGTTGCCTCCGCCGTCAAAGACACCGGTGCCAACAGCATGGCGGATATGGGCAAAGTCATCGCCCAGGTTAAACCCCAGGTGCAGGGCCGTGCAGATATGGGCGCGGTGAGCAAACTGGTGAAGGCCCAACTGGCCTAAGCTGAGCGAATTCCCATGGCCGGCAAGATACCCCAGCACTTTATCGACGATCTGCTCGCAAGGGCAGATATCGTCGAGCTGGTGGACAGCCGGGTCAAGCTGCGTAAAACAGGCAAAAACTACTCTGCCTGCTGCCCCTTCCACGACGAGAAAACCCCATCGTTTACCGTGAGTGCGGACAAGCAGTTTTATTACTGCTTCGGCTGCGGCGCCAATGGCAATGCCATCGGCTTCCTCATGGAGTACGACCGCCTGCCCTTCCCAGAAGCGGTGGAAAAACTCGCGGCCACCCGTGGACTGGAAGTTCCCAGGGAACAACTGGCACCGGGGCAAGAAAAGCGCCAGCGGGAGAGTCAATCTCTCTACCAGCTCACAGAGAAAGCCGCCGACTACTACCGTGAACAACTGCGCAACCACCCCGCCGCAGGCAATGCGGTGGCCTACTTGCGCAATCGCGGCCTCTCCGGTGAGATTGCCCGGGACTTTGGTATCGGCCTTGCGCCCCCGGGCTGGGACAACCTGCTCAATGCATTAGCCGATACCCCCGAGAAAGCGGATCAACTGGAACTGGCAGGCCTGGCCATTCGCCGCCAGGACAGTGATGGCAACACCAAGCCCAACGCGCGCCACCACTACGACCGCTTCCGCAACCGTATTATTTTCCCGATCCGCGACCAGCGCGGGCGCGCCATCGCCTTTGGCGGGCGGGTACTGGGCGACGACAAACCCAAGTACCTGAACTCCCCGGAAACCCCGATTTTCCACAAGAGCCGCGAACTCTACGGCCTGTGGGAAGCGCGCCAGGCCAACCGCAATTTAGAACGCCTGATTGTGGTTGAAGGCTATATGGATGTGGTGGCCCTGGCCCAGTTCGATATCCGCTGCGCCGTCGCCACCCTGGGCACCGCTTGTGGCGAAGACCATATTCAACTCGCCTTCCGCCACACCTCGGAACTGCTGTTTTGCTTCGACGGCGACCGCGCCGGCCGCGCTGCCGCCCGCCGCGCTCTGGAGTCGGCCCTGCCGCAGATGCAGGACGGGCGCAGCCTGCGCTTCCTGCTGCTGCCGGAAGGCGAGGACCCGGACACCCTGGTACGCCAACTGGGCGGTGAACGTTTCCAGCAGCTAATTAAGGAGCAATCCCTACCGCTGGAAGATTTTCTCTTCGACCTGCTGAGCGAAGATATCAACCTGCAGACCATGGACGGCCGCGCGCGCCTGTCCAAACTCGCCGCCCCCCTGCTGGACCTGCTGCCCGATGGCGTCTACCGCCAGCTGATGTTCCAACAACTGGCCTCGCGCACCGGACTCGACAAGGAAACCCTGCAAGAGGTTATCCGCACAGAAAAAGCTCGCACGCCGCAACAGCCCCACCCGCAACCTACAGCTGCACCGGGAGAGCCAAACCAAGCACCCTCCCCTCACGAGGAGCTGGAGCACCGCACACCGCCGGAACCCTGGCAGCGCGACAGCAACTTCAGTGAAAGTGCAGCACCGAGTTACGACAGTCCGCGCCGCCAGAGCCAATATCTCCTGCCACCAGAGCGCATGCTGATCGCCCTGCTGTTGCACCACCCGGAGCTGGCAGCACAAATCGAAAATCCACAGCAATTCCCCATCGACGGCAATGCAGACCTGGCATTGTTTATCCAGCTGGTGGAACTGTACAAAAGTCGCCCCCAATTAAATTTCTATCAATTGATCGGCCACTGGCGTGCACACCACAGCGCAGAATCTTGCGATACCCTGGCCAAGCTCGCTATTTCTCCACTGGTATCGGTCGCGCGGCAACTCGCCCAGGATGACAGCAACCTGGAATACGATCCGCACACCGAATTTAACGACTGTCTACTGCGCCTGAAACAAGCTGCAGACAAACAGCGCAACCGCGATTTACTCGATCAACTCAAGAACAGCGCCCAGTTGAGCCCCGAAGAACAACTGGCTCTATTAGCCAATTGGCGAAAAAAGCAGAATTAATAAGCGCCAACCCCTTGAAAACTGCGGGCTCAGCACTATATTCACTCACCCCCGCCGGGCGGGATCGGGAACCCCAGCACCCTAAACATCGCACCTATGCCGTTACTTGACAGCTAGAGTGGTTATTGCTAGTGCAAATACGCTATAATCCCGCGTCTTTGTCCCGTATTTTCATTCCCAGAATTCAGGGTTGTGCATGACCGACAAAACCCAGCAACAGTCCCGCATTAAGGAACTGATCGCCCGCGGTAAAGAGCAGGGCTATCTGACCTATGCCGAGGTAAATGACCACCTACCGGAAGATATTTCCGATCCCGATCAGGTGGAAGACATTATTGGCATGATCAACGACATGGGCATCAAGGTGTTTGAAACCGCACCGGATGCCGAAGAGTTGTTGATGGCTGAAGGCGACAGCTCCGCTGATGAAATCGCCGCAGCCGAAGCTGCCGCTGCCCTGGCAGCCGTAGAGTCCGACGTAGGCCGAACCACCGATCCAGTACGCATGTATATGCGCGAAATGGGCACCGTAGAGCTGCTCACGCGCGAAGGCGAGATCGCCATTGCCAAGCGTATCGAAGAGGGCCTGCGCGAACTGATGGCCGCCCTGGCCTACTGGCCGGGTGCAGTGCAGCAGATTATCGATGAGTACGCTCTGATCGAAAAAGAAGAACGCCGCATCCCCGATATTATCTCCGGTTGGCTCGACCCCGCCGACGAGGTTCCGCCCGGAGCCCAGGCCGGCCAAGCCGCCGCCGCTGCCAGCGCGCCGGAGTCATCAGATTCCGATGACGACGCCGAAGACGACGACAGCGATGACGACAGCAGCGACGAGGAAGAGGAAGCTACCGGCGGTATCGACCCCGAAGAGCTCGCCGAGCGCATGAACGCGCTGATCGCCGCACAGAAAGCTGCCGACGAAGCCATCGCCGCCCACGGCCGCGACTCCAAAGAAGCTGGCCAGGCCCTCGAAGCCGTTGGCGATGTATTCCGCTTCTTTAAACTGGCTCCCCGCCAGTTCGAACCACTCTATGGTGAAGTTCGTTACGTACTCGACAGCGTACGCGAGCAAGAACGCGTGGTTATGGCCATGTGTATCAAACGCGCCCGCATGCCGCGCAAGACCTTTATCAAGGAATTCCCCGGCAACGAGACCAATGATGATTGGATTCCCGCCATCATCAAGAAAAAGCGCGATTACTCCGATGCCCTGCGCCACGTCGTAGACGAAGTTGTTCGCGCCCAGCGCAAACTGGCTCAGTTCCAGGAGCGCGCCAAGCTGGAAGTGGGCCAAATCAAAGAGATCAACCGCCGCATGTCCATTGGTGAGGCCCGTTCACGCCGCGCCAAGAAAGAGATGGTCGAAGCCAACCTGCGTCTGGTTATCTCTATCGCCAAGAAGTACACCAACCGCGGCCTACAATTCCTGGACCTGATCCAGGAGGGCAACATCGGCTTGATGAAGGCTGTGGATAAGTTCGAATACCGTCGCGGTTACAAGTTCTCCACTTATGCCACCTGGTGGATTCGCCAGGCCATTACCCGCTCTATTGCGGACCAGGCCCGTACCATCCGTATCCCGGTACATATGATTGAGACTATTAATAAGCTCAATCGTATCAGCCGCCAGATGCTGCAGGAAATGGGTCGCGAGCCCACTCCGGAAGAACTGGGCGAGCGCATGGAAATGCCGGAAGACAAGGTGCGCAAAGTCCTCAAGATTGCCAAAGAGCCGATCTCCATGGAGACGCCTATCGGCGACGACGAAGACTCCCACCTGGGTGACTTTATCGAGGATCAAAATCAATCCTCGCCGGTGGATACCGCCACTCAAACTGGCCTGCACGACGCTACCCGCTCTGTGCTCTCCGGCCTCACCGCCCGTGAAGCCAAGGTACTGCGTATGCGTTTCGGTATTGATATGAATACCGACCACACTCTGGAAGAGGTGGGCAAACAGTTTGACGTAACCCGCGAGCGTATCCGTCAGATCGAAGCGAAAGCATTGCGCAAACTGCGACACCCCTCCAGGTCGGAGCATTTACGCAGCTTCCTCGACGAGTAAGCGCTAGACTAAAGCCCGGTTCAACCGGGCTTTTTTTGTGACATAAAGATGACCTCCCCGCGCAGGCTTAGTGAAAGCAGGAGATAAGCATGCAAAAAGAAATGGCGAATAAGCAGGAAAAATCTGAAGAGCTTGCCAACAAGCCCGGCAAGAAAGGATTTGCTCGCCTCCTGGCTGCCACTAGCTACTCCAGCCAGGGGCTCGCCGCTGCATGGCGCAATGAGGAGGCTTTTCGCCAGGAAGTCATTGGTATATGCCTGCTAGTCCCATTCGCACTCTGGGCAGGGGAGACACCTACAGAGCGCGCCATATTGATTGCAGCCCTGATGTTTGTCCTCCCAATCGAACTTATCAACAGCGCTATTGAGGCAACCGTGGACCGTATCGGCCCCGAGAAACACCCGCTGGCCAAGATTGCCAAAGACACAGGCTCCGCCGCCGTTGCCGTCGCCCTCTTCGCTGCATTCCTAGTTTGGTGCTGTATCCTTATCCCCAAACTGCCGATTTAAATACTTTAGTATGAGATTTTGGCCTCCATTTCTCATAAACAAGACATTCGTACCAATTGAAGCTTCTAGTTAAGACGATCGAACCAATTAAGCTGTTTGGCAGCCCTCTCAAGGTGGGCATCTATTCCATAAAGATCGGTTGTTGGCGAAAGCTTGAGCAACAGGGAAAGAAGATTTCTAGAATTTGCCCATATCGGCTTTGAGTGCTAACAAAGGCATTGATTTACAAGGGAAAATCTTGTACTTTTCTCAACCGCTTGCAACGATCCTCGCAAGCAATGTGTGGGCCCTTAGCTCAGTTGGTTAGAGCATCCGACTCATAATCGGCAGGTCCTGGGTTCGAGTCCCGGAGGGCCCACCACCTTCTTATGTTCACAATACGTTGTGATTTTTGCTTAAGACCTAGTGAAAAAATCAAACCACTGGGTACCAATCCCATTTCGCATCAAAAATACGTGATTTATCGTTGCTCGAGCAACTTTACTCGTTAAAAAATATATATATTTAAAGTTTTGCCGATAAGCTGCGAAAGATCAGCTTCTTTTCTGGTGTAGTAACATCCACTCCTAATCTTGGAAATGAGTGCTCACTTTTTGCACCCCAAAGTTACAGTGAGGTCTTAATATATTTATCTCAAATGAAACTGACTTTTGAACTCATAAACCAAGTTTAAAGGAGGAAATAAGCTTAAAATTTTATGCACGTCTTAAGGAGTATAAGTCCGCCATGTTTCACTCTAATACTTCATTAAATTGTGACAGATTATTTTGCATTGTAGTCAGAAGCTCTCTGCAATGCCCAATCTCCGGAGAAAATGCTTCTTCCAAACTTGTAATTTTCTGGCATAACCAACTGTTCAGCGTCGGCCATTCTTCTTTATTGTGGCCATTTGCTGAAATTTCTGTAAATACCCTGGATCCGATATAATTATCCAGACGATCCCACACCAAAGTATCACCAAAGCGCGACTCAATTTTATTCTTTTTAGAAAACAAAGAATCAAACAAATATTTATTTTCATCACGCTCTGAACGTCCTATGACAAATTCAGCCCGGATAGAGTCTTGATTCAATACAACTTGATAAGTCACCTTAGTCAAACCAGATCGCCCTCGGAGACTGTTCTGAGTCACGGCATTTGCATTATCAAATAACCTACAGTCACTTTCACGCATAATTTCAATGAACTGCTTCCAGAACTCTCGCCGTGTATGGTGGCGCTGAGCTAGCTCACGAGCATTGGTCTGCTCTTCCTGCTTCTTTTCTGCCAGGCCGATCACATATTCCTCGACCTCTTTCATTGGTAATATCTGCTCTAGACTTAGGAATAATTGATCTCCTTTCGCGTAGGGCACAGCCTTAATACACTGAAGACGCAGGTTATGACGCATCAACCAGTGTGCGGTAGAAGTTACTTCACGACGAAAATGTGCAGCAACAAGAATGATGCGCTGCTCAGCATCAGGGTTCAAAATCAGCTCATCGAAATCCCTATCAGCAAAGAATTCCACTAACCGTTCCCGCGCACTTTGATTCTGCTCGCAACCTCTTTTATCAAGAAAACGCTGATAGATTTCTATGATCTGACTTTTTGTTAGGCTGGCGCAGTAGGACGCGTACTTTAGTGCTTGCCACACTACATCACGTCCAGAATCATCGAGTTTATTTTCAATAATTACTAAATGACCATGTTTATCCAGGGCAAGCAGGTCTAAGCGTTCACGAGTCTCATTAAAACCATCAAATTCTTTTTGAATAATAAGCAATTCCTCACCCAGTACTTCGGGATTAGCTGCTAACCACTCTTGCAGATGTTCGCGTTCACGGAAGCCTAAATCAGAAAACTTTTTCAACTTAAGTGGCTCGAGTCGATTAGTATTCCTGTCAATTTGATACATTGATAGACCTCGGTTTTGGGTATTTAAGAGCTATAAATGTGCTTATTACGCCTGGTAGCTGGTTACCTACGTATATGCCACTACAATTAACCCCAGTCTATCTAAGACTTATGAATCGCGGAAGAGATTGACATAGATAATTGCCATCGCAGGTTAATGACCTCATTCATAGACATCAATTTAGGTCTGTTAAACTCGATGATTAACTTCCATACACTTGGGTATAGGGAACTATCACTCAATACATAGGGAAGAAATAATGAAAGTAATAGCGCTAAAATCACCAGGCGGACTAGAAAACATTTCGGTTAGCAGCATCGCTGACCCGGGAGCGCCCGGCCCAGGCCAAATCCGTGTTGCAATTAAAGCCTCTTCCCTCAACTTCCACGATCTTTTGGTCGCCAATGGCGGTATTCCCACAGAAGACGGCCGTATTCTGATGTCTGATGGCGGCGGTATCGTGGATGCAGTTGGTGAGGATGTTACCGATTTTCAGGTCGGCGATTCTGTTGTGTCGTGCTTTTTCCCACAGTGGCCAGCAGGTACGCCTATGGCTTCCGTGGGTAACTTTGCCAATACGCCTGGTGACGGTATCGATGGGATGGCCGCTGAGTTTGTTGTGCGCGATCAGAGCGCTTTTACCCTTACCCCAAAAGGCTGGAGCCACGCTCAGGCGGCAACCATTACTACCGCAGGCCTTACTGCTTGGCGGGCATTGGTAGTAGACGGCAAGGTAAAACCTGGCGACACGATATTGACTCTAGGCACTGGCGGAGTATCTATTACGGTAATTCAGATTGCCAAAATACTGGGGGCGAAAGTTATTGTTACTTCTTCTTCCGACGAGAAACTGGAGCGCGCTAAAAAGTTAGGCGCCGATCATGGAGTCAACTATCGCACCCATACACAGTGGTCAGAAAAGATTATGGAGTTGACGGAAGGCAAGGGTGCGGACCATATTATTGAGCTCGGTGGCCCCGGTACCTTAGAGCAATCGATCCATTCAGTCAGAGTTGGCGGCCATATTTCATTGATTGGCGTTTTAACCGGCCGCTCGGGAGAAGTGCCCACAGCACTGTTGATGGCCAAGCAGGTCCGGTTACAGGGCTTGATCGTTGGAAGCCGTAGGGATCAACAGGAATATGTCACTGCATTGGAAGCCAACCAGATACAGCCAGTGATTGATAAGACTTACCCTATGGAGGAACTGGCTGCGGCATTTGAGTACCAGGCCAGCGGGTCGCACTTTGGCAAGATCTGTGTCGAGTGGTAATGGAATAGCTCTCAATCTCGCCGCACTCTTAAAGCTAAGACACTTGTGAGAGCGCGGCTTAACTATTCCTACTGAAATATGAGGGGGAAACTCCAAATTGGCCATAAAAAGCCCGACGAAAGCTATCATAGCTTGCAAACCCTACCTGCCGAGCCACCTGAACAAGGCTTGCTGATTCACAGGTGATTAAATCCCGCGCCCGGTTTAAACGGAGTTGGTTTAGATAATGTCCGGGGGTGCTATTAAGATGCTGTTTGAATAAGCGAGTTAACTGTCGATCGCTAACAGAAATACGCTCCGCCATATCAGAAACGCTGATTGATTTCTGGTAATTCTCCGACAGCCACTCCAATAGGGGATTGAGCCTCATACTGTCACTGGATTGCACTTTAAGCAGATCAGAGTACTGGGACTGCCCTCCCCTGCGCTGCAGATAAACCACCAGGTCTTTAGCCACACTTGCCGCAATAGTATTACCATAATCCTGGCGAATCACTTCCAGGGCCAAGTCGACTCCAGATAGAATTCCCGCTGAAGACCACAGTTTTCCGCTTTCAATAAATAGGGGGTCCTGCTCAACCTGATAATTGACTGCCTGCTCGGCAAGTTGCCGGCAATGCCGCCAGTGAGTGGTAATACGGTGCTTTTGTTCGGGAAATATATCTGTTAGTAAGAATGCACCTGTACAGATACTCAAGACGCGCTCTGCTTTGTCTGCGATTGCACGCAGCGCATTTACCTGCTTAGGGCTTAAGCGCAGCTGCCGCATCCCAGTACCGCCGGTAATGACTAAGTAATCAATCTCAGTCTCCTGGTAGATATCAAAGTCCACAGATAGGGTTTGGCCGTACGCGGTTTTAACTGGTGCGTTGGTTAAACCTGTCAAACGACAGGTATAGGCCTCACTGACGAAACTATTGGTCTCCATAAAGGCATCCAAGGGCCCAAAAAGGTCTAACGCTTGGAATCCATCAGCAACAAAAAAACCTATCTTCTTGGTCATAGCATCTCCTCCACACAGGGAATTGTACTCCAGTGGGCGCGTCTGCTATGACACATTTACGACACAAAACGACATTGGTACTGCACCTAAACTAGTTCAACATAGAACTACCTCCATGAAACTGAACCACCCAACCTCATAAGGCTGGCAAAAGATTAGCTAGTCAGTCCAAATCCCAAAGCAATTAAAACTCTACCATTCAGCTGCTCAATATTTGTAAGGCTCTTATTATTCAAACTGTTCGTACCAAGTTGGTCAGCTCTTATCCTAAATAGGAAGTTTTACTCAATAACAAATAGGCATTATAAAAATACTCAAGACGCAACTGAACCAACCATGATGCCGGTCAAGTAATAAAAATTAATTTAGAGTTAACCTTCAGTTTTATTCACCAAACAAACTGCAGTTGTTTTTTTCACCCACACCAAGTTTCCACCCCATAAAAAACAACTTATTACTCCAAAAGTACCAATACCTAAAGCACAAGAAATACAGTGAGGATGTATTAAATGGCGTTACAGAAGTCCCCCGGACAAAAAAGAAAATCAATGGTACGTACAGTATGTATTTTAGTTTTCCTTATTCTGACTTACTTTCTGTCAAACTATTACTCTCGTGCCAACAATGAATCATTAAGTTGGATCGAAAATCATCAAGCTCTAGATGCTGAAGTAGTAGCGTTAAGAGAGGAGGAAGAAGAGTACCGTGGCCGCAAAGGTAAAAAGCGCTATCGTACAAATTACTATATTGACTACCAGTTTAACTATGAAGATGAAGACTTTGAATCCTCCGCAGAGGTTCCAAAAGGAATTTATAGTCAATATAAACAAGGTCAACCTATCGAAGTATGGTTTCCAGAGGGCGACATCTACGGGCATGTATTAGCGCAAAATGCTCAAAGAGATGTCGAAAGTAACACACCTGTAGGAAACCTGATTCAAGCAGCACCTATCACTATAGGTATCTGCCTCGTCTTATATTGGATTTTAAGCTTCTTGTTTGTAAGGGAGTCAAAAAAAGCACTACCCGAGGGCTTTTATACTGAGACGTCCTGGCTTGATATCGATGATAACTACCTCGTCGCCTTAGAAGGAGATGAACTCGTCTATTTTGATATCCCGAAAAAACAGGCTTCAACTGCTCAATCCGCCTATCAAGCGGGGAAATCCCCTGAAGAAATATATCATTTGTGTAAACCTGATACCGCAGCACGAATCCCTCTCAATGAAATAAATTCACTTAGCAGTGACCACAATTCAGATGTAATAACGATCAAGCACGGGGATAAGACCCATTCTGTTGAGTTCTTAAACCAAACAGTAAAAGCGCACGCATTAGAGCGTATCGAGAAACAACTACCTGAGACAATGGATTATCAGCATATTCAGCGGTCTCGTTTGCAAGCCACTCTACCGTTACTTGTGATAGCAATACTGTTAATAGGCCTTATCTACTGGCTTGACTCATTTATTTTCCGTGCGATAGTTGGTTTTATTGGGCTAACCTCTGTGGCCCCTAACCTTTTGTCCAAATTAATTAGTCCGACAGAGACACGCCTCTGGGAGAAAGTCGAAGAAACCTCTGTAAAGCACGCATAGTGCAGAAGATGACCAGCTTCGGCTGGCCGCTTTAATAGAGCTATCTGTTGCTCATAATCAAGCTCAGCTATACTGTCCCCAGAATAAACATAACGTCAGTCTGAAGACCCATTGGGATAGCAGAGATTATGAACTTCTCTTCATTAGCTTTTGCCATGCTCACCACAGCTACTACTCCTAATAGTTGCACAGATGGTATCGCTTTACTCCGTGGAGTAACAGCCATTGCCGCTGAATACCCTTGGCTGAGTGCAGATAAAAAAGATTATATAGTCCGAGACTATCCACGAATGTATCTCGTGCTACCTAAAATATCAGGGGAGCAAACAGTCGGTAATGAACAGCCTAATGCTGCGGTGGATAAAGAAAGCTGCCAGGTTATTAATGTGTTTCTTTCGAGCTAATCTTATTTAGTATCTCAAAGCTCCCTACGGCTTAGTTCCGGGAGCTCTCCCCCTATCTACTACTACCCTTGCTCGGCATAAGTCAGTGTATTGTTATTTTCGTTACACTCATCGACGAGATTGGTAAAGTCAGCAGTTACCTCTAAAACCGCATCCGGGTCAAAAACCCAGTAACCCAAAGTAAATACAATACTTACAGTGCCACCAGCAGGAATTGCAGGCGTCGCCTGTACATCGTTGGCTAGTGTATCAAGATCTAATAGACGAGCCTGGCTGATTGGCGCTGCCAGAGCACCTATATTAGTGATATCGACTACGATGATGGATTGCCCGGTTCCAGGATTCCAGATCGGATCATAGATTTCGCTCACTATCAGGTCAGGTTTATTACATACACACAGGCACATATAGTGATCATCTTCTTTGACACCATAAGGGGTTCCGACATAGCAAACCGGCTTATCGTCAAACTGATTGCCGTAGAGCCAGTGAGATGATGGGTCATTGACAGGTTTCTCGATTATTTCAGGGTCGCGAGTTACCTTACAAACACTGGTAGATTCAAAATCATCTATCAAGTCGGTAGCAGCCTCTGACTCAGGTACACCTCCAACCCAAATTGCGCAAGTCCGACGACATGTCAGTGGGCCCTGCCCCTGCCAATAATTTGGAAACCAACCCGCTTCATAGTTTTGCATACTTAAATCTTGAATTGGATCTGCATAACTACTAGAAGCTAAAACCCCTAAAATAACTACACGCAATATAACTTTAAACATAACGCCCTCCATTTAAGTGAATACACCCTGCAAATTTACCCATTCCAGCTTCATGTAAATGAGACTGAATTTATGGGCAGAGCGATTGTAAACTGCGCTTAATGAATATCTATGGAGACAGCAAAATTCTGGCGGGAATTAATTTTGCTTGCTATTGAATGCAAACAAAAAATAAACACCTTCAAACCATGTATTTCTAATAACAATTAAAATAGAAAGCCACCTATCATACAAATATAAATAGCAAAATAACGCAGCTGGAGCCAGAATAACAAATTGGAATAACCAGAAACTTATAATTCAGCCAAACTATAAAATGCTGCCATTACCGTACCGAGCATGATTAGTGGCAGATAAACAAAACTTAAAACCGAGTATTTAATACAGGTCGAAACCCACCCCTCTTTATAAATATTCTTTTGCATTACTAGTAAATTTATTGGCATCCAGAGGAAAAGCAGTAGCAAAACTCCATAACATAAAATTTCTGCCCAAAACAAAGGCTCAACAGATTCTTGCAAGAGAAAAATAGCAGTTCCTAGCAACAACGTTAGGCTCACATAGGCATGACTATGGAGCGACACAATAACATGCTCCATATATAATTTTTCTCTACACGCATAAAGTAGCCACAATATACCTGAATATATTGGCAGCATAAGTAACAGCATTGTAGGAAGAGATCCGAAGAAAGCCTTAGCAAAGATTGTAGGGTTTTCCGACACTCGCTCAATATTACTTCTCGCCTTTTTGAATTCGATATCAAACCAATGACGCCATGACTGCGGCATAAATTCTACGGCATAGACTTTTTCTTCAATAATTGAGAGTACCCGATTAAAAGATATCGACCATACTTCTTGCTTATTTTCCGCTCCACGAACTTTTAATTTCCCGCCACCAGGCAAATCCCAGTCAAATTGTTTTTCTGTATCACCTGTGGATGATGGAGCCATTTTTGCGGTAACATTCTCACTAGTGCGAATAGAGTGCTCTTGAGCAATACTCCAATCACTACTGATACGAATCAGGAAAAAGGCGCTTACGCAAAGAAAGATAAACAGCTTTACCGGGCTTACATATCGTGCTCGCCTTCCAGATAAATATTCTATCGTTAGAAACCCTGGGGATAGCAGTAAAGCCGGCAGTGTTCTCCACAAGCGTGAATCAAATGCCACAAGGGTATTTAGAAAGTCTCTAATTATACTTGATAAGCGTCTCACAATACCTTCTGCTGACTGTCCACAACCATAGCAGAAATGCCCCAATAAAATTGTATTACAATTAGAGCAGTAATCTTGCCTCTCTACCGGCGCTTCCTTTCGACTTCTAATACCCACTATATCTTCCGGCTATTTATAACTGTAAACTTTAAATTTCCATCAACTTATATCGCTAAAACCGCTATTATAATCCAGCCAGGCTCCAAACGATGGTAAAAACCGCTCCAATTGATAATAAACATAAGTAAGCCATCCCCAATACTGAATATTTACAAAAAGTTACAAACCAGCCTTGCCTATATATACGCTTCTGCATCCAAAGGAGATAAACCAGAACCCAAAAAACCAACAAGGTTATCAAGGTCTCTAAAACTAATGTTATAGCAGTATAGCCTGCCATATTAACACTTAGCATGTATAAGATATTTCCAATCAGGATGCTTAAAAATATAAAAGCATGACTATGTAAAGCTACAGTTAAGTGTTCCATATATAGTCGGCGTTTAAAGATGTAAAACACCCATAACATCATGGCAAATACTGGCAACATAATTAACAATGTATAAGGGATCGTCTTAAGAAATACTTTCTTGAACCGATTTGGATTTTCAGTAACTTGTTTAATATTCTGGTTGGCATTTTCAGTCTTGGCATCCATCCAGTCTTGCATGGGCTTTGGCAGGCCTTTGATATCCATTCTTATCAATTTATTATCTGGATCATTGGCTGATGACTGCCAAACCGGCTCCGAGTCCTCTTGAGAAATTATTCGCCCCTTATCACTGCCTTTAACAACCTCATTTTTAATACCTCTTTTAATACCCTCTTCAACCTCCTCTTTAGCTTCGATAAGACTTATTTCAGCCTTCTTAATTTCTCCTAGCAGGCCTTTTTGTTCAGGAATTTTAGTATGTACTGGCCGATCCGCCTGCAAAAGGAGGTCGACACCCGACGCTTCTAACTGAGGTCCTTCATTTGAAGCATCAGCATCCATAAAATTGATTGTCCAGTCTCCACTCAAACGAGTTACAAAAAGACTGGTGATACAGAGAAAAATAAATAGCCGTACAGGGCTTACATATCGAACACGACGACCAGAAAAATACTCTGTTGTTAAAAACCCTGGTCGGAATAATAGCGCAGGTATGGTTTTCCATGTTCTGGAGTCAAACGCCAACAAGGTATCTAAGAAATCACCGATTACAGATGAAAAGTGCCGCACCATACCTTTAACTGGCTGACCACAAGCATAACAATGGGGACCTAACAACTGTGTACAGCAGTTTGCGCACTTATTATCTTCATTACAAACACTTGCTATTGATGTCGTACTACTCAAGATCTACTTCCTTCAACATTCCCTTTAACTACTTACCACCAGTAATCGAAAGTCCAATTTCTGAACAGAATTATGGATAAAAAATTTGCAATACAATATTCTGAATATAGACAGTGCTGCGAGTAAACTCTCTAGTTTGAATAACTTAACATCTAAACAGCACAGCTTCACCAACACCAACCATTTAACGCTTATGCGTTTAATGGTTGGAATCCTATTAGGATATATCCTTATAACTCTGCCAAACTCCAAAATACAGTAAGAGCCGCACCAACAGATAATAAAACTAGATAGGCCAACCCCAAAAAAGAATACTTAAACAATGTCATGAACCAACCCTGCTGATATACACGCTTTTGCATCCAAAAAAGATATACAGGAACCCAAAGAACTAATAGTGCCATCAGGCTATTAAGAGATGAGGATATAAATGCGTATCCTTCCAGTTGACTACTAATACTATAAAACAGGTTGCCAATCAGAATACTCAGGCAGATAAAAGCCTGGCTGTGTAACGCTACAATCAGGTGCTCCATATAAAGTCTGCGTTTAAAGACGTAAAGCACCCACAGCATCATGGCAAATATTGGCAGTATGACTATAAGAGTTGACGGAAGAGCTCCCAAGAATGCTTTTTTGAAACGATTTGGATCATCGGTCACCCTTTCTACATTTTTATGGGCGCTCTCTACCTTACGGTTAACCCAATCTTCTAATGGTTTGGGAAGCCAATCAACTTGAAGAAACTCTCTATCTAACTCACTAATAGTCTCATTTAATCCTGAGGCCAGTTCCTCTTTAGAAAGGTTTTCCGATCCATTCTGGCCTCCATCAATCTCACTTAAATCTTCATTGAGTTTATGCAAACCACCGGTAAGCTTCTCTTGTTCGCTAATCAGATTTTTCTCAACATCTTCCAAAACAGCGACAGCATAACTATTGTTAACGTGCTTTTCTTTGCCTTTTCGAATATCTTCGATGGCGTCGTTATAACCTTGGCTCGCTTTTTCAACATCGACTGACTCAACGTCTACATTTCCAAAATTAATAGCCCAATCACTATTTATCTGGGTTACAAAGAAGCTGGTGATACATAGAAAGATAAACAAGCGTACAGGGCTGACATAACGGACCCGTCGACCAGAGAAATACTCAGCGGTTAAAAATCCAGGTCTAAAAAACAGAGAGGGTATTGTTTTCCATGTGCGAGAATCAAAAGCAAGCAGGGTATCAAAAAAGTCTCCAATTACTGAGGAGAAATGACGAACCATGCCTTTAACCGGCTGACCACAGGCATAGCAATGGGGCCCCAATAGCTCTGCATGACAATTGGCACAATGGTTTGGATTATAATCCGAATTATTTGTAGAGGTTGCAGTGCTCATTACCGCTCACCGAATCACTGATTATCTTATTCACCTGGCAAAAGCTTCCAGGCCCAAGTATCTGCTAACGAACCAGAACCGAAATACCTCAATTAGCAGAACTCTACTAATATCCCGAATATCAGCTGGAGTACAATTTTTTTAATGACTTATAGGTATTAAGAGAGAGGTAAAAGAAACGCGCCGACTATTAGGCGCGTTTCGAAGGGAATTTGGCATAAATTGCCGGTTGCTAATTATCCAAAAGGAAGCGTGCAATTGTACGCAGGCCGTGCCCTTTAGCACCTGGCGCCCACTGATCATTGCCACTGGGCTGGTAAGAGCCGGAAAGGTCCATATGCACCCAATTGCGACCTTCATCCCGAACAAAGCGAGCCAGGAAGGAGGCTGCCGTAGATGCACCTGGACTTCCCTCAATACCAACATTGGCGATATCGGCAAAGTTGGACGGGGTTTGCTCAAGGTGGAAAGGCTCTAAAGGCAGTCTCCACGCCTTTTCATTTTCCTCAGAAGCTGCAGACAATACCTTTTGGGCTGCTTCATCTTCAAAACTAAAGACAGAGTTGAAATCCCGACCTACAGCCATCTTTGCTGCACCGGTCAGAGTAGCGGCATCTAATAACCAGCGAGGCTCTTCTTCCGAAGCTGCAATTAAACCATCAGCCAGCACCAGGCGCCCTTCAGCATCGGTATTCAGTATTTCTACACTCACTCCGTTTTTATATTTAATAATATCGCCCAATTTAAAGGCATGACCGGAGATCAGATTTTCTGCGCAGCAGAGATAGAGTTTAACCCGCTTGTTGAGACCTCTGGCTATTGCGAGAGCCAAGCCTCCAGTTACCATGGCCGCGCCCCCCATATCGGATTTCATTGTGGCCATGTTGTTGGACGGCTTAATGCTGTAGCCGCCGGAGTCAAAAGTAATTCCTTTACCCACCAAACACATATCAACCGGCGCCTGGTCATCACCCGTCGGGTTGAAGTCCACTTGTAACATCACGGGCTCACGTACACTACCACGCCCAACGTTATGGATACCGACAAACCCTTCACGCAGCAGGTCATCCCCGGCAACTATACGGTAAGTTACCGCACTGGGAGCCAGCTTTTGCAGCATTTCTGCAGCGCTCTCCGCCAATACACGCGGAGACACATCATCAGGAGTACCATTAGTAATTTCACGAACCCAGCGACTGGCATTTTCACGGGCGGCGAGTTCTTTTAACTCAGCGCTGTCATCAGTCCCCCAGTCAATTTTGTTGGATTTACGCGGGTTAAAAAAACCTGCCCAAAATGCCCAGCGGCTTTCAATGCTCCAGCTTTCTCCTTTGAGGACAACATCGTTGACCCCCATACCATCGAGCTTTCGGGCAGCTCGCTGCGCTGCAACCAACACAGCGCCTTTCGCAGCGCTAATATGAATATTGGCAGCGCTACCATCAAAGCTCAGCAGTGCTGATTCTCCCCAGGGTTCCGGCGCAAAGCCCTCAACCAAATGAATATGCATAGCCTTTGTCATACAACACCTATTTTGAAACTTGTGTACCAATTTTATCGGTATTTCTCCTGCATTCTAACAGGACATTAAAAATACTTGATGATTGCACCGCCACCGAGTCGACAGATAAACTGTGAACCAAGACAAAATAACTATTAAGTAGAGAAATTCGTTAGGGAAGAATAAATGGCTGATTCCTGCCACTATCACACTAGCAAGACTGCATCCTGGCAGTGCCAGCCCTGCAACCGTCAGTTCTGTGGCGAGTGTATTCCGGGTTCGAGTACCAATTACCATGGGCAGGGTCCCGAATGCCCGCTCTGCCGCGATAGCCTGGAATATATTGGAGCCAGTAACAACGCCAAGCCTTTTTGGCAAATGGGATTATTTTACTTTCTCTATGCTTTTAAGCCTGGCCCTCTAACAATCATGGCTGTTGCAGCAGCGGGCAGTATGGCAATAACGTCAATGGGTCTTCTGGCTCTTGTCGCTTTGGTGGCCATTGTAGCTGTTGTATCCCGCTACAATCTCTTGGTCATCGAAAGACTCGCAGGAGGCCAACTGGAAGCCCCTCCACTGGCAGATGCACTTGATGGCAATGGTGCAATGTTATTTCTGAAAGTCATTGGAATGACATTGATCGCCGGTTTCGTTGGCTACAAGCTTGTACAATTTACTGGGAGCCTCAATGTCATAATGATTTATGCGGCCGCCCTGTCATTTTTAGCGCCGGCTGCAATGATTGCCTTAGCGCTTACCCATAGTTTGAGGTCCGCAATCAACCCACTCAAATTATTGGAATTTACCCTAATCATTGGCTGGCCCTATTGGTTGCTGTTAATTATTACCAATATCATTTCTTTCGCACCCAATATACTAATGGCCGTGGTCAGCGATAAACTGCCGGCTTGGGCAATTTTCCCGACCACAGCAGCCATTGTCTCTTACTTTTCCATCGTCTCAAGTGCTGTGATGGGATATATCTGCTTAACTCGACAGCAAAAACTGGGAATAGCCTCAATACAAGAAGATGATGAAAATTACTTAGAGGAAAATGAATTCCTGTGTAAGCGCGCTCGGGCTGAAGCGCAAATATTTTTACGCGAAGGGGACTTCAAGGGCGCTCGCCAGGCTCTGGTTGAAGGGTTGCGCCGCTTCCCTAACGACGAAACTCTTAATGAGCGCTACTACCGCCTTTTACTTGCTACCGACGATAAAAAAGCCCTTCAGGAGCTGGGGCCACATCTATTAGAAAAATTTGTACAGATAAATCGCCCACATAAGGCAGCTGAACTGTATATGGCCACAGAGCCCAGCCCGCCTGTGGCTAAGCCCGAGATACGCCATGCACTAGCCAAGGTGCTATACCAACAGCATAAGTACCAATTGGCAGCACAGCTGCTCAATAATTTACATAAAGAGGCCTATCCACAACTCGATGCTGCCTATCTGTTATTGGCACAAGTGTATATGGATGGATTGGATAGAGAAGACTTAGCAAAAAAACTACTGCACTTTGTCCGACAGAAATTTCCAGAGAGTGCTTTGCGTTCTGAAATCGATACCCTGTGGAAAGTACTTAACAGCACTGCCGAAATTCACTAAATAACAAAATATGGGTAGCCATCTATGGTGGCTACCCTAAACCTAGCCCGATATTCGCTACCAATGCTTTAGCGCCCGATTCCATAGATACAAACCTCGCGCAAAAACGTTGTAACCTTTATTCAAAAACCACCTAAGGCCGGGTAGCTTCGACACCCTAGCCTTCCATTGCTCCTTGGGAGAGTTCTCCCAAATTGTAATAAAAGCTTCGTAGCCCACTTTCAGATTTCCATCCGCATCCAATACATGCAACCGCTCACGGACAAACTCTAAATCTGTATTCAGTTCCTTCGCTTTATCTTCATCAATATGAACATCCTCCCAATCCACTTGGCAGGAGACGGACTTTTTCTTTTGTGCTGAAATTCCTGCGTTACAGACTGGACAAGCAGAATTATAAAAAACCCGAATCTTTTCAGGCATAAGCTAAAAATCCACTCTTTTTCTACCGGCGAAAACTACTTAGGGTGGTCAATGTCATCGCGATTCACCAACTCCCAGGGTAAACCATTATTTCGGTAGATCCGCTGATTTTTTTCTGGGTAGTCGGCAACATCATGTTGCAGTCGCTGGCCTACAACTATGCAGCGCAAGGTCATTTCCCCCACATTCCGCATCACATGAGCTGGGCCTCCAGCGGGGTAGCCAATAAAATCCCCTGCAGAAACCTGGTGGTGATCGTCACCAATACGCACCTCGGCCCTACCCTCCAGGATATAAACACATTCGTCTTCAAAATAGTGACAATGGAATTCTGTGGATTCATAACCTGGCTCGATTTCGATCATATGGAAACCAAAGCCGGATATGCCGGTAAGATCACCCAGAGACTTGTTTTTACGCACCGCATTGGCATTGAGGAAATGTACCTTGCGCTCCCCCTCCATCCCTGCAATTTCGGTCCCGGTCAAAATATAGCGACTCACTCTGCCCCCAATACATTACTTAATTATTTATAAGACATACCGAATTATGTTCTTCAACCTGAGGCAGCCATATCTTGGGTCATCTCTTTCACCTCGCGCGCGCGGCCTTCCTCACCCAGGCGACGATAGTAATTGACCAGAACCATTCCCAGCTTCGGAATCAAGGGGTGATTCACTCGCTGCTGTTTCAAGTGGCGCAGTAATTTCTCTAGCCACGGCCAGTCCTTTTCCTCCGCTGCACGCCGTGCCATCAATAAGTTTGCCTTTCCGGTGAGCGCCTTTGGACTTTTTGTTGCCGCCAAGTAGCGGCGATAGCCACTTGCCAGGGTATGGCCATCGATCTCCAGATTTCCTGCCTGGGCAAATAAAGCGAGATTGGCCCGGTGGTAACCTTCACTCTCTGGCGCCGCTGAGGTCAGTTCTATATAGCGCTCAATCAGTGTTAAAGCCTGTGGATATTGCCGCACCGCTGAGGCTGCCGCTTCAGTGGCTTCCAGGATTTTTCCCTCTTCCAAAAAACGATCAATCCGCGCCAGGGCTACCCTTTGGGGGGACGGGGCCTCCTCTTCCTCCGGCATAGGTTCCACCATCGGGCGCCAATACAGCACCGCCAAAGTCAGGGCAAAACCCGCAAGTAAACCACCAGTATGGGCCCAGTAAGCAATGCTGGCATCTCCATACAAATAACCGAAAATCTCTTTGCCCAACCACAGCGGTAACACCAGCAGCGCCGGTGCACTGAATTCGCCAAACATGAAACCAATGGTGTAAAAGAAACGCAACCGGCGCACACCGTAAACCGCGACGAACATGCCCATAATTGCCGAGACCGCACCGGAGGCACCCACCATCGGTACATGGCTGCCGGATTCCACCAGCACATGCAGACCCGCTGCCGCCAATCCTCCCACCAGGTAGAGCCCTATAAACCACACCCCACCCAGGGCCAACTCAACCGACAAGCCAAACAACAGCAGAAACACCATATTGCCAATAAGGTGATCCCAGCTACCGTGTAGAAACATATGGCCAAAGGCCCCAGCAATACTCGGGTCTGCCGGTATCAGTCCCAGAGCGTTGCTACTGACCCTATCCCGCAGTTGGGCAAACTCCAGCCTCTGTCGTAACCACTCGGTCTCACCCTCTGCTTCGAGCTTCGGCAACAGCCAGTGGTGGAATTCAGGGTTACCGAGGGATTCCCGGTAAAAAAACTCTTCCCCTTCCACACCCATCTGCGCTCTCCACTCTGGGTGCATTTCATTGACATACACAAGAAAGCGTTGCTCTTCGAGGTCCGGTAAGTCACTCTCAAAATAGTAATCTTCAGCTTCCTGCCAGCGTGCTTCATCCCCCCCTTGATAGAAAACAAACATCAGCAAGTTAAGGGCAATCAACGCAAAACACATTAATGGCGGCCGGCGCCAGTCGGGTTTGTTTTGGATGGGGGTGATCAGCACGGGCTTCCCTTATTGTGATTTCATCAGCGCCCTGAGAGAAAACGCAGTAACACCGGTAAATGAACTTGCACCGACACAAAGGCCAGTGGGCTGAAAATACTATGAAATCCCAGAGGTGTCATGCCAGCCGGACCTCACTTACTTCCTGGCGGTACGGCCAATGATCGCCGGAACATCCCAACTGCGCAGATGCAGATCTCTCTGAGGGAAAGGTACCTCTATACCCTTATCGCGAAATTCCCGCAACAACTCCAAGTTGTACAGGGCATAGGAGTCTCCCAGGGAAGTCACCATATTGCTGTTGACCCACACCACCAACTTGAAGTCGAGGGCATTATCTCCGAACCCCATCAGCCACACCTCGGTTTTTCGCTTCCAGTCGGTATGGGTGATATTGACTCGAGCGGCAGCTTCCAGGGCAGCTTCCCGTACCAAGTCTGGGTCCGAGGCATAAGACACACCAAAGGGTACGTGAATACGGCGCACAGGGTCATCCAGTGTGTGGTTAATAACCCGGCCCGCAACAAACTCAGTGTTCGGCACCAAGATATCCACATTGTCCCGCGTGGTAATACGGGTTGAGCGCACGCTGATATCGCGGATGCGGCCAAAAACGCCCGACTCCAGCTCCACCAGATCACCCACTTTGAGAGGGCGCTCAAACAGCAAAATCAAACCGGAGATAAAATTCGAGAAGATTGCCTGGAGCCCAAAGCCAATACCTACCGACAGGGCTCCAGCGACCAGGGCCAACTTGGAGGTATCCAGGCCCAACATGCTAAGCACCACAATCAGGGCCGCGGAAATAAAGATGTAGTGCAACACCCGCCCAAGATTGTACATGGAGGATTCACTGGCATGCTCCCTGCGCACAAGCCGGCGCAGGAAGGCCTGGGTGAGTCCAGACAATAGCCAGGCCCCCACCAGGACCACAATCATCTTAGCGATCAACCGCAGGGTTATCGGGTTCTGAGCAACGGTAAATAGCTGATAATCCGCCAACTTACGCCAGCGGTTATAAGCTTGTCTTGCGCCCAGTGCGACTCGTTCGCGCACTGTTGCCCACCAACCCTGGCGCTCCTTGTAAACCTCCAGCTGGGCCTTTTCATAGCGCTGAATATCCTGTTCGAAGTCATTGGCGCGGGCCAGGCCACTGCCAATACGCTCAAAGTAAGACCACCAGCGACTCAGGTCTTCATTCTCTTCATCTTCGCGCCAGGCCACCACCTGGCGCTGGCGCACCGCCAACTCCCGCGACGCACTTTCAATCACAGAGTTGGCGTTTTCCAATAAATCCCGACTGATAATCAGCGGGCGCTCTTCGCCCTCTTCATTCAGAACCTCATTGATGGATTGCAGCAACTCACTTTTGCGTTTTTCCAGCTGCTCCTCTAACAAGTCCACTTCAAGCTGCATCAGGGTGAGGTCTTTCTGCATATTGATGGTGGGGTCAGTGGAGGGTTCTGTAGTGCTTTGAATACTGGTGCGGGTCGCAGAAATACGTCCGATTTTCTTTTCGTTCGCGGCAATATCCTTATCTATTTCCTCTGCATCTTTACTGGAGTAGACGAGGGTATCCAGAAGTCTCCGCAATTTAATTTCTGCGCTGTTAATCTTTTCCCGCCAGGTTCCCAGGAAAGTATTAACGGTACTCAGCTGCTCAATAATATTTAGGTGATTTATTTGAGCTAAAAGTAGGGCCTGCGCCGCCTCATCCTCCTCTCGTCCACTGGAATCCCGCAGCACAATCACTTGTTTACGCAGTAAAGATAGAGACTGGGACTGGGTTGATTTAAGTTGGCGAGCCTCCAGTTCTACGCCTTTCAACCTACGTCGGCCACGGCTGATGGCAGAATCAGCCTTGGCCCAGTTCAATACCGTTGGGTTTTCTGGAAAATCCACATCCGGCATTAAAGGGACTTTCAGGTACTCCTCTCGTTTTTTCCAGGTAATTGCGATCCCTTGTAAACTTTGGCTAATTTTTTCTGCACCCTCCTGTAAGGCCTCATCCTCCGGCAAATCCTTTTCCCACTCCTCCCAGCTCTTTGTGACCAAGCTAAGCCATTCTCGTCGCTCTTCGGGAGATGCACTGGTCCATCCAGTCCACCAATCTGCAGAGGGGTCAGAAAAATCTGGAACCTCCGGCTTAAACTCCTTGGGTTTACTACCGGGAAGCTGGGCGACACTGGAAACAGAGACACAGGCGACACTAAAGAAAAGGAGAAATGAAAGGGCGAGGTGAAGAAAAGAAAATTCTTTGCCGGCACTACAACGAGGGATAAAAAGGCTGGCACCCGGCATAAAATACTTCTATCCGTGAAAAAATCCGGCACTAATAAAATAGGCGCCTACTGGGCCATATTGTTCAGTGTAGCCCAGGGACTTCCCTGCCCCATGCATTTACCTGAAGCGCCGACTTTGACGCAAACATTTTCTATATATCTTGCGATATTCACGCATAGCCCGTCTGGTTGTGTTACCAGGCTCACCCGTACTACGCAGCAAATTTGCCGCCCGGGCTTCACAGTAAATATCCCAATCCTTACGATCGACTCGTTTACCCTCTGAGCGGTGCCGCAAATGGCGGGGCGGATACGCTCGGGGGTATATTTTCTTTTTCGGAGCTAGGGGATTGCGATTAACATGCTGCCAATTGGGAGGGGGCGTGACCACCACATATTGATTGTCCCTGGGGTCTAATAAGAAAAAGGTACCATTACCCGCAAGCACATAATGCTTGTTACCCAAGTTAATGGGGGTTCCAAAAGGTACTCGGGAGACCCGAGCTCCCAGAGGCGGCTCAATCCGGGTATAGGCGTCGGGGCCTTTGCGGTAGAAATAACCATTTTTATAAAAAACTGTCTGGTTATTCACTTCGATAGGCTCAGCTCCGGGAGGCAGGTGGTCCGATCGAACCTGAGACTCCGAAACAGAACAGAAGAGTACAAGAAATAGGGTAAGCAGGGATCGCATGGCTAATATCATCAGCAAATTGCAATCCGCTAAGGGTATGGTGCGAGTTTGGCAATCCCAAGATTATCAGCTTAACCTATCAGCACAGCGATATGTGACTTCACAAAATTATGGTCAGGTTGGAAATTAACCGCTACCCGCCTGTAATGGCTCTTTATCTCGCACCACTTCCGACAGCACTTTAACTTCCTGTCCAGGCTGCAAGCGCTCAGCACCACGCACTATCACACGATCGCCCTTGGTGAGATCACCGCTTACCGACACCCATTCACCATCGCCACTGCCGATACGCACAGATAATCGCTCAGCCTTATCCTCTTCGCCCACTCGATATACGAAGGTATCGCCATTTCTTAAAACCAAGGCATCCCTTGGCACAGACATGGTGGCCTGCGCCTGCGCAATGGGCACAGAGACCTGTACCGGCATACCGACAATCCAGTCCCACTGCTCCGGCACACTCTGTGGCAAAGTTACCATCAGCTTAACTCGCCGGGAGCGATCGCTGGCCACAGGCACAAATTGACGTACCCGGCCGCTAAATAATTGATCATCCACCCGTGCCTCTCCCGGCAGAGAGACAGAATCACTGCGTAGCGCCACCGTGTCACCGATGCGAATCAGCGGCAGAGCCGTCAAGGGAATATCCGCCTCCACTTCCACCTGTGACATATCCAGGGCTCGCAGTAATTCCGAACCGGTGCGCACATATTCTCCCGCCTGTAATTCGCGGCTCACCACTAAAGTATCAAAGGGTGCATCAATGGCTGTTTTAGATAATTCATAGGCCCGTCGGTCGCGCTCAATTTGAGCCGCAATCAGGTCCTGAGCCATTGCCTCGCGCTCCGCCTGCTGCTCTTCCAGTGCAGCTCGGGAGGTACTATTGGTTTCCGCCAACTTACTCAGTCGATTTAACTGAGCATCCATATAGGTCAACCGCGCACGCAATTGTGCAATACGACTGTCACTATTGCGCAGCTGTAATCGCCAATGAGTACTGTCCAGCTCGGCTAGGCGCTCACCCTTTTTTATAAAGCTGCCGGGTTCAGCGACAAATTCCAACACACCATCCAGTTCAGAAGAAACCAGGATATCTCGTCGGCTCACCACCTCACCTGCAGACCACTGGCTCGGAGCAATTTCCCGAACTTGGGCCCGGTCCACCAATACCGCAATAGGATCGCCTTGCGCCCAAACGCCATTAGCGCCCAGAGATAAAACGATACCTGCGAGCAATTTCTTCATTGTGAACTCCTCAGGGCAAACCTTTCGCGCATAGCCGTAAATTTGGGTAGTGGCAGGCTGCCGGTTTGCAGTAATGCCGGCAATAAAACCAGGGTAAAGAGCGTGCTCACTGCCATGCCGCCCACAATCACTGCGGCCAGGCCACGGTAGATAACACTGCCCTCACCGGGAGCAACCAACAGTGGCAACATGCCAAACACGCTGGTCAAGGTACTCATAAAAATAGGGCGCAAGCGCAGGCGCAAGGCCTGCTCTACAGCGTCGACCCGAGTGCTACCCGCCATTTCTGCCGCTCGCGTCTGGTGTACCAGCAAAATAGCATTATTCACCACCAGGCCTAGCAGTATCACAAAGCCAATCATGGTGAGCAGATCCAGTGGTTGGAAATCGATCAAGTTTAAAATTTGTAGCGCCAACACGCCGCCCACTGTCGCCAGGGGCACGGTGAGCAATACCAGAGAGGCATCCCGCAAGGAGCGGAACAGTGCACTCATCAGCAGGAATAAAATTAGCAGCGCTAACAGGAAATTCTTGGAAAGCGAAGCCAACGCCTTATCCAGGTCACTGGCATTTCCTCCCACCAAAATACTCCCGTCAGCGGGCAGAGCTTCGCGAATCTTCGGCAATACATCCGCCTCCAGCTGTGCGCGCACCTCTTCGAGGGACACATCTTCCGGCGGTACTATATTCAGTGTAATAGTGCGCCGACCATCGACTCGGCGCAAACTGCCCGGCCCCACAGTCCGCTCCACACTGGCCAGCTGACTGAGTGGCACCACTTCCCCACGGGGCGTTACCAACGGCGTATTTTGCAGTTGTTCTGGAGTACTCCAGGGCTGCGCTTTAAAAATAATATCCAGGCGCTTTTCACCGTCAAAATACTCGCCAACATAGAGACCATTACCCAGCGTTCGAACCAGTCCGCCCATATCCTGGCGATTCCAGCCCTGCTCCAGCATTGCGCGATCATTGGGGCGCACTGTCAATTCAGGTTCTGATAAAGATAAGCCCGGGTTGGTCTGCACCGGCGTTCCCGGCATCACCTCTTCAACAACCTCAACTCCAAGGGCAGCCGCACGCATCAATGCTTCGGCATCACGGGATTGCAGATGTAAAGCAATGTTGCGGTCACCACCGAACTGGCCAAACAGATTACCCCGCGCGGCGAATCCCTGGAAATCAGGAATATCCACCAGGATTTCTTCCCGCAGGACTCTCTCCATCTCCTTGGCTTGATCCATATCCTTAACCCGAACTCCCATAGTGCCGCCATTGGGCCAGGTGATCACGTAGTAGTTCTTTAGGGCTGGTTCGCGCTCACCACTCATGTAGGGTGCCATACGCTTATCCAACTCGTTGACGATTTCTGTTTCTAAAGTTTTGGTATTAGTGGATGCGGGGAAATTCATCCACACATCGACCGCATCCCTTTTTACCGGCGGTAAATAATCCAGGTTTGGTAAGAATAAATAAGTCGCAACCATGGGCATTAATAAAAGCCCCCCGATCACCTGCCAACGGCGGGTCCTGGTACTCGTCAAAGCCATTACCCGCGCAGTTATTTTTTCCCACACTCGGGAGAGACGGTCTTCAGTAGAGATAGAGGGTAGCCACAGACGCGCAGCCAGGGGAACCACAGCCACCGCAACCAACAGGGAAAATACCACAGCCACAGCAATAGTCAGGGCCAGGTCACCGAAGACCTGCCCTTCGACACTGTTAAGGAAAAATACCGGAAGGAATATCGCAACGGTTGTCGCAGTACTGGCCAACAGTGCACCCCACACCTGGCCCGCACCCTGCTCCGCAGCCTCCTCTGCCCCCCGACCTTTTTCTCTCAGGCGCACAATATTTTCCAACACTACTATCGCAGCATCGAGCACCATACCGGTGGCAAAGGCCAGTCCCGCCAGAGAAATTACATTTACACTGCGGCCTGCGGCCGACAGCACCACAAAGGTCGAAAGTAATGAAATTGGAATCGCTGCGGCAACGATCAAGGTCGCACGCATGCGTCGCATAAACCACCAGAGGACTCCGACAGCTAATACGATACCTAAAATCATATTACCGCCGAGCAAGTTTAAAGCCCGGTAAACAAACACCGATGCATCGAATGATTGCACCAGCACAAGCTGCTCAGCTTTCAATTTAGTTTCATTCAGCTCAGCGACTTTTTGCTTAACCCGCTCCAAAGTCGCCAGCATATTGGCATTGTTGGTACGGTTAATACGGAGAGAAACTGCCGGGTTGCCATTCTGCGTGGTGACACCGCGGGATTCTGACGGCCCCACCTTGACCTCGGCAATATCGCCCAGGCGCACCGGCTGTCCATTGCGCCATTCCAATACTAATTCGGATAAGTCTTTGGGTTCATACTCGCCGACAAAGCGCAGGGTATAGCGACGCCGCCCAACGTCGGTAAATCCGCCGGAGACATCCCTGGCAGACGCCAGCTGCCGACTCACTGTAGGCAGCTCTACTCCCAGTTCAGCAGCTTTCCAGGGATCAAAAATAATCTGTAACTCTTCCTGTGCCGCACTCCCAGACTGGGCCTGGACACTGGCAACCCCGGGCACCGACTCCAACTCCGGGCGCAGTACATCTTCAATCAGGCCAGCGTAGTCATCCAGGTTATTCTGGTTATCAGGTAATTTTTGCAGAAAGAAATAGGTCAGTGCTGTCGCATCTCCACCCCAGCCACCCAGCATTACTCGCGGTGGCTCCGCATCCCGGGGCAGTGGCGGCAGGCTGCTCATACGACTGATAACATCAATCAGCACCTTGTTCATATCGGTGCCCATGGCAAATTCCAGATTTGCCCAGGCGCCACCGCGACCGGCGTTGACTTGCATCATTTCCAGACCGGTGAGGCCCTGTAATACGGATTCGATCGGCTCGACAATTTCTGCCTCCACCTCTTTCGGTGCGGCCGCTCTCCAGCCTGCCTGGATAGCGATACGAGGATTGTCGATATCGGGGAAAAGTTGAACCGGCAGCTGGCTGGCGAGGAAAGCTCCAAGCAGAACAGCCATAACCACAGCGACCCCCGCAGCAGCGGGATTTTTTAAAGCGGCGCGTGTTAATGCCATTACTTCAGCCCCAGTTTTTTATTGGGATTGAAGGCTAGCGGAATATGAATTCCTTACAAGGCAGTTGCGACTAGTTGCCAGGAAAATTCGATCAGGCCATGAAGAGCCCGTTTATTCGCCGGAAAGAAAATAAAAATTCACAAAATGAAATCCATGCCTTAAGAGGCAGCGTTACAGTGGAAAACCCATCTGCTTTGCTGCCTCACCTAAGAGCCATAAAAAAATTATGGATCAGAGGAAGTGCTGGACTTTATTTTTATAGCTGCGGCTCATTTTTAAACACTCGCCGCTATCTAATACCAGATGGTATTCGCCATTAATATGGGCACGTATTTCCCTTACCCGACTTAAATTGACGATTGTTGACCGATGTATGCGCTGGAAAAGTTTCGGGTCCAACTGCTGCTCCAGTTCTTTCATGGTGATACGCATCACATGGGTCTCACCCCGAGCGTGCACACACATATAATCACCGGCAGCATCGATCCAGTCGATTTCACTGGAGGGCACCAAAGTTATTTTGCCCGCATCTTTCACTGCAATTTTGTCCGGATAGGCACTGCCGGCAAATTGCCCGCTAACCAGCTTCTGCTCCAGCACCTCAGGGGATTCCTTGGTCAAATCGGCAACAGCTTCGAGTAATTGCTCTCGTTGGTTAGCGATATCAGCGTTGGCTCTCTGTTCCCTGACTCGGGTAAGAGCCAACTCCAAGCGCTCTTCTTCGATGGGTTTTAATACGTAGTCCACCGCATTAATTTCAAAAGCCTCTACCGCATACTGGTCGTAGGCCGTGACAAATACCACATGAGGCAGAGAGTCCAACGGAATCAACTGAACCAGTTGCAAACCGTTTACGCCGGGCATCTGGATATCCACAAATGCTACATCGGGCCTCAGCTCCAGTATTTTCTCCAACGCATCGCGACCATTGCCGCTCTCTGCAACCACCTCGATATCAGCCATCTGCTCCAGGCGCAGCCGCAAGCCGCGACGAGCCAGGGGTTCATCATCGACAACGATCGCCCTCAGGATCTCTACTCCACTCATTTCTTTATTCCTGTTCAAAGGGAATACGAATATTTACCGACAAGCCCCCTTCCGGACGATTGCGGAAACGCACTCTCTGGTCATCGCCATAAAGGGCCTTAAGGCGCTCACAGGTATTGCGAATGCCCACTCCGTAGCCTTTGCCAATCAGGCGCAGCTCCTCTTCCGACATACCGGGGCCGTTATCGCTGACTTCCAGTAACAGTTCACCGGCGAAAACCCGTGACTTGATGCCAATCTCACCGCCCCACTCCAGTTGTGCAATCCCGTATTTGATCGCGTTTTCAACCAACGGTTGCAACAACAGGCTCGGCACCAGGGCCTGGGGGGACTCCCCCTGTAAATCCAGATTCACCCCCAAGCGATCGGCGAAGCGCACCTTTTCAATGTCCAGGTACAACATCAGCGCCTCAACTTCCTTCGCCAGAGTGACCTTCTGCATGGGGTCATTATCCAGGGAGTGGCGCAGGAATTGAGACAGGCGTGTCACCATATTGTTGGCCGTGCGCCCGTCATTATCGAGGATCAAGGTGGAGATTGCGTTGAGTGTGTTAAACAGGAAGTGCGGATTCAGCTGGTAACGCAGCATTTTTAATTGAGCCTGATGCGCCATTGATTCCGCCCGCAGCGCCTTCTCCTGCTGGGCCTGAGAGGAGCGGTAATACTTGATGCCGTAATAGAGCGCCGCCCAGGTCATCAGAATCAGAAATGAATAGGTGAACCAGTAGATAGCCAGGAGTGCCGGGTGCTCATCACCATCGTGGCCATAAAGCCACAGGGAGCCGGCGAATTTTATTGCTGCCCAAATCACTGCCGCCATTACCACCAGCAGTAAAGAGCCTAGCAATCGCAGTGCTGGGGGCTTACTCCACAGGCGGTGGAAACCCAAGCGCATGCTCTCGCTGAGAACAACCCCCGCAGTAGTGGCAACAATGATGTAGCCCGAGTGAATCCAGTGGTCATTCACCCAGAAAAAACTGCCCACAAAGGTCAACAGCGTATAGCCCCCCCAACCAGAGAGCTGCAAGGCCCAGTACTGTGAACGACGACTGGCCAGCTTCTGTGAGAGCCACTGAAGTGTTTTGCTTCCCATAATCTCCCGCTTATTGGGTAAAAATCTATGCGCCGATTTGACACTAATCGGCAGCTTCATACTAAATGGCGTCGAAAGCCGGCGAAACACCAACCGGCGCAGCAAAGAGACAAACTGCCGCATGACCTACTGGTTATTTAAATCTGAGCCCGATGAATACAGCCTCCAGGACCTCGCTGCCGAATCCAGCGGTTGCGGTCGCTGGGATGGTATCCGCAATTACCAGGCACGCAATTTTTTGCGCGATAAGGTGAAGGAAGGAGATGGCGTGCTGTTTTATCACAGTGCCTGTAAGGTGCCGGCAGTTGTGGGCTCCGCCGAAGTGGTTCGCTCTGCCTACCCCGATCCGGCCCAGTTCGACCCAGAAAGCAAGTACTTTGACCCCAAGTCCAGCGAGGATAAACCGCGCTGGTACTGCGTCGATATTCGCTGGCGAAGTGAGTTCCAGCGGCCGGTGCCCCTCGCAGAAATCAAGGGCATCCCCCAGTTAGCAGAGATGGTGCTGGTAAAACAGGGGCGCCTGTCTATCCAGCCAGTTTCCGGTGACGAATGGCAGCTACTCCAGCACTTGGGAAGCTCCACGCCGCGCTAGACGATACCTTTTGTCTGGGCGATGTACAGGCTCAGCAACGATAGCAGCGTCAATAACGCTAACAAGCCTAGTAACAATACCCAGGGACGGAAAGGCTTGCGTTCGACACTGTTGATGCCGGACTGCAGGTATTTATCGACCTTGGCTTGGTCTTCATCGGAGAGTTTCTTTTCGGAGGGATCTAACATGGGCACTTTCGCTCGTTATTTTTGTGCCCTGAGTTTAGGAGAAAGCTTTCTACAGCTCCACAAAAAAGCCCCGCGATGCGGGGCTTTTTAACACTTTCTTTGGGGGCTGTTAGAACAGCTCTTCCTCCAAGTCCATCAAGCTAGCGCTGCCTGCATTGACACTGCCGGCCAATGCCTGGGTACGTGGCAACAGGCGAGCAAAGTAGAAGCGCGCTGTCTTTATCTGGCCGTTGTAGAAGCTATCCGCTTCCGCTTTCGGCAGCGCCGCAGACACAATTTTCGCCCACATAAAGGCGTAAGCGACGTAGCCGAACAGGTGCAGGTACTCTACAGAGGCAGCACCCGGTGCGTGGGGGTCTTGCTGAGTGGCGGCAACCATATTCTCAGTTGCTTCACGCAGGCGTTGCATCTCAGCGATGAGCGGCTGGATAAACTCTGCCATTTCCTCGAGATCAATCTGGGCATCGATAAAGCCCTGTACATCTGCAGCAAACAATTCGAATAGAGCACCGCCGGTAGCTACAGTCTTGCGGCCCACCAGATCCAGAGCCTGGATACCATTGGTTCCTTCATAGATCTGAGTAATACGCACATCGCGCACCAACTGTTCCTGGCCCCATTCGCGGATATAACCGTGGCCACCGAAGACCTGCTGACCGAGGATGGTGCAATCCAATCCCATATCAGTAGTAAAGGCTTTGGCTACCGGGGTCAGCAAGGCAACCATATTCTCCGCGTTCTTTTTCTCTTCACCCTCGCCGAACTTGGAAATATCCAACCACTTGGCCACGTAAGTGGACAGAGCGCGGCCGCCGTTGACCAAGGCTTTTTGGGTGAGCAGCATACGGCGCACATCCGGGTGAACAATGATGGGGTCTGCGGCTTTCTCTGGCTGCTTGGCGCCCGCTGGAGAGCGGCTTTGGATACGGTCGCGAGCGTATTCAACAGCATTTTGATAGGAGCGATCTGAAGCGCCGAGGCCCTGGATACCGACACCCAGACGCTCGTAGTTCATCATGGTAAACATGGCCGCGAGTCCTTTGTTCTCCTCGCCGACCAGCCAGCCTTGGGCGCCGTCGAAGTTCATCGCACAGGTAGCGGAGGCCTTGATACCCATTTTGTGCTCGATTGAGCCACAGTTCACATCGTTGTGTTCGCCGATGCTGTTGTCTTCGTTCACCTTGTATTTGGGCACCAGGAACAGCGAAATGCCTCTCGGCCCCTTGGGTGCGTCCGGCAATTTTGCCAATACCAGGTGGATAATATTTTCGGACAGATCCTGGTCACCGCCGGTGATAAAGATCTTGCTGCCGCTAATGCTAAAGCTGCCATCGCCACGGGGCTCGGCCTTGGTGCGGATAATACCCAGGTCTGTACCGGCGTGAGGCTCGGTAAGGCCCATGGCACCAGCCCAGGTGCCTTCATACATCTTGGGCAGGTATTTTTCTTTCAGCGCATCACTGGCGTGGGCATCAATTGCCAGGCAGGCGCCGTTAGTCAGAACCGGGTAGAGTGCAAAAGAGATATTTGAAGCATTGATCATCTCCTCAACCTGAGCGCCCAGCATTTTCGGCATACCCATGCCGCCGTATTCCGGGTTGCCCAGCAGTCCACCCCAACCGCCTTCACAGAAGGTGGCATAGGCTTCTTTAAAGCCTTTCGGCGTGGTCACCACACCGTCATTCCACTGGCAGCCCTCTTCGTCGCCAGTGCGATTGATCGGATCCAGGGTGTTGGCAGCCAGCTTGGCCATCCCTTCGAGAATCGCATCTGCGGTCTCACGATCTACCGCCCCAGCCAACCCGGGCAATTCCGCCCAGAGTTTTTCCGCAGCAAATACCTCGTGAAGTAGGAAGTTCATCTCCCTTAGTGGCGCCTTATAGTCGGCCATGCTCCCGGTCCTCATTCAAGTGTTTCAAACGCTCGTTTGAATCTAGGGCCGAAGCGCCCTAATGTCAACAGTCTCGGCTTTGAGGAACCTGACAAGCACTCAGTTCTAAAGAGTGGGAACAATCTGTTGAATGGATGCTGTACCGCTCACTAGAGCCGGCTGAAAAAACTGCTGCTAGTCTACATTGGCGCTCCTTCGCAGTAGAACGCTGACGAGTTCGGCTAACTTATCCTCAGCTAATAGTGGAATCTCATCACTGGGTACAAATGAATAGGGCTCATCTGCATATCGCGGGATGATTTGCACATGCATGTGATCTTCAGACTGGCCTGCGGACACTCCGGAATTGCAGAATGTATGAATACCATCTGGCTGAAATGCCTCTCGCAGAATATCAACACCCGTTAGGATCAAATTGCTGACATCTGATAAAACTACCGAGTCACAAGCGGTAAAATGATTCGTGTGCAAAGAAGGGATTACTAACAATGCGCCTTTACTGCGCTGCCTCGGATTTACCGCCAGGCAAGCGTGCTTCATCTCCTTTACCAGCGGAACACTCGAATGCATCAGTGTACATAGCGGGCACGGCCTTCGAACTCGAAACGTATAAGGCACAGCAAACTCAATACAAGTTATGATCGTTTTATAATAGGGGTTATTTCGAGAAATTGAGAGCACCGCGTAGACGTGCAGCTTCCTTCGCCCTCTCCGGCGAACTCCATTGCGGACACGAAAAAATATCCGTATAGCGATATTTTCTACCCGCTTTCCTATCACTCCTGGGGACAATCTCCCAAACTAAGTGAAGATAGGATCGCCCCGTAATTCCCCCCCAATCACACCAGACATTGGTACCATCCGGATCATAGAGGTTTTCTACTGCAAAAGTAGACTCCCTGACACACTTAAACAGATCGCGGAACTCACTCTGATTGAATGTGGAAAAATCCGTATGATAGGCGTGAGGCACCACCACCACATTCCCCCTAATTCTCGGACGTATCGGTATTAGTGCGGTCGCAACATCATTTTGACAGACAATAAATTGCGACCTCTCCCCCGGGGTACTCAAGCAATAACCGCATGGGCATCCCTGTTTTGACAAAAGTAAGTTAGACAATTGTGATACGAGCCTCACTACCTTTCATTACACAAACATTAGCCAAAACGCCGATTGGTAAAGTCAACATGGGATCCGTATGCCCAAAACTTAGATTCGCCACTATTGGAAAGTCGAAATCTGCACAAGCCTCAAGAACCGTATCTTTTAGCGTGACGCCGGCAATATCAGTGCAATATGGAGAGCGTCCAATAAGCATACCTCTAACGTGAGAGAGTATCCCTGATTGACGCAGATGGGTAAGGGCACGACGAACCCTCTCTAGTCGCGCTTCTTCAGCATGGGCCTCCCAGAAAAAAATAATATCTGAGGGGATATTAAGATATGGCGTACCCACAAGCATATTTAGCGTCTCTATATTCCCTCCAAACAATATCCCCTCACCCAGCCCTTCTCGATAAACTATTCGGTGACTGTCTTTTCCCATCAAACGACGCCGTTGCGGACTTTCACCCCAGTCAGTAAATTCACGAGTCCATGCAGCAGGATCTCTTAGCTCTGTCAAGGTCTCATTATTACCGATGGCAGAAAAAAGGTTCTCGATCGTAAAAGCAAAAGGCTGAGGGTATTCGCCAAACTGGGGTAACAGCGTGGGGCCAAAATAAGTAGTCCATCCACTCAAACTAAAAATACCTAAAATCAAGGCTGTCGCATCGCTGTTGCCAATTAACACTTTGGGGTATCGGCAAACAATATCTCGATTCAAGTGTTCTAATATTTCAGCTGAGTTGAATCCTCCAATTGAACACATGATTCCCGCAATCGAGTGATCGAGTAATAAACTCTCAAACGCCTGAGCCCGCTCCAATGCAGTCCCTGCCGTAAATCCTCTTGAAAAGCACACCTGCTCCGGCAGTACAACCTTTGTATTCAAGGTTCGCTCCAAGGCTTTGACGCTCCGAATTAATCGGTCAGGATATTCACTTGCTACATTTGAAGAGGGTGAATATATTGCTATCGCCTTTCCCGGTATTAACTTAGGATAAAACCTGTTATTCATATTGATAGCGTGAACTTTTCATTTCGAACATTGTTTCTCTGGGCTTATGCCCAGAGCGCCCAAAGTTTACCGACATTGCATCATTATTCAGGCCAGTCAATGGTTAGCCCCTGCCGTCGTAACACATCAACAAGCTGATTATATTTTTGCTCCTCTAGTAACAAATCAGACTTTCCTATTTCATTAACCGCTCGCAGGAAAATTTGATGAAGGCTAGCTTGACTCAAATAAAGATCCTCAGGCTTCAAAGTACGAGGGTGAGTGTTATGAAGTTGTTCTACCCAGTCGGTCGGCAATCGCTGCTCTAATCGCCGATCCCCCTGTAATTTAACACCTGTAGCCTGTTGAATAAGTGGGATAATGGCATGTTTACGTGTAAAGGCGAGAGAGTCACAAGCAGCCAGACTCTCACCTCTTTTAATTTTTGCAAATGTATACCAAAGCCATCCACAATAACGAGGAATAATATCCTGCACTGACATTGATTCCGTATCAGGCATGGTGTTTTGGTTGATAGGAATATCTTTACGCAAGACGATGAATGGTTCTTGGATACAGCAGGGAGGATCTGCACAATACAAAAAACTTATATCTAACTTTACAATCCAGTCATCTTGTCGAGTATAGAAAACAAGTAAATTTGGGATTCCCGCATGCACAGCAGAGAATGTCACGCAAATATTAAAATACCGGGTGAACATCTGCTCAAATTCAGCTCTGGCCCTATTGAGTGGATTAGTCGACTCATAGACTGCCGTGATATCCAAATCACTAAAAGCATCGGCTTCACCAGATGCGATGCTTCCACCTATAGTTATAGTCACTGGTGCATCTTGTTGATTTGCCCATGAATTGATAAATGAAAGTATGGGGTGTAAGTGCTGAGGTACTCTATCTTCAGCTAATCCCAGTGAGCTAATTCTTACCTGATTAGAAATATTGTAACTTGAAGGGTCCCTATCGAAAGAACTCATGGTGACAATTCAAATCCATTTCTACGAGGTAATATCTGGAGATCCCGAATATCATCGTGTTGGAGCACCCACATCAAAAATCGCTCAACACCCATGCCAAATCCAGCCGTTCTCAATGGGTAAACCCGCTTCATATTCGTATACCACTTATAGGATTCTGGATTTACCCCATGTACCTTCATAGCTGTGAGAACGGCCAGATCGTCAACATGTCTCTCACCACAACCAACCACTTCGCCACATCCAAATAAGAGATCACTATTTAATGCGCTATAGCCGTTTTTATCCATGGCTTGATAAAAAGGAACAATTCCATGGTCCCACTTGGTAACCCAAACAAAGGGGCCAATAGTTCTGATAAGCTCTCGCTCTCCCGCTCTAGTAAGATTTCGCCCGTAATCCGTTTTATCGATAAACTCCGGCTTGTCCTGAAGAAGCTTGGCGGCTTCATCAAAAGTAACAGAATTAAAAGTTAAATCTCCGTTTGCCACTGACTCTAAGTGACTTAAGCTGCCGATTGCTCGTGTAATTGACTCAGCTTGCTCCCTAAGTATCGCTTCGCAAAGCACACGGATATATCCTTCAGCCAAAGACATAGCCTCATCCAAGTCGCCACCAATTTCTACCTCGCTGTGCATAAACTGACAGAGATGTGTAGCGTCCCAGTCCTCCCCACGAAATGACGGCATTAGATAATAAGCGCCCCGAGGCTTCATTCGACAACACAACTCAAGCTGAAACTGCATGGAGTCGGCTAGATATGTTTCCTGACCATTTAATTGAATACTCACAGGAATTGAATCACTGCCCAGCCCAACTGGGCTCGAAATACTACCAGTCGTAACAGGTAAGTGAACGGTTCCAATTCCCTGGCCTCGCCAGAACATTGCTGTCTCTCGAGTAAGTATGTCTTGCAAATCTACCAGCAAGTTAAACCAAGAATTATTTGCTAGTTTCAAGTATCTGCTGGGATCTTCAAGAATCGGTGGTTGCCAGCCATTTGTATGCTCATTCGTAGTCAATTTCCCAACCCCAATCAAAGAGATATCCCCATAAGAATATATCCATCTACTTTTTACTGCTGGACGATACAAATTTTTGGTGCGCGTTTTGTTTCCCCCTTTAATAAATCAATAACGCAAATCCAATAACTGCAATAACCGAGTTAGGAAATAATGAAAAATTAGAGAAAATCACGCCAGCTTTATCCGAATAACTACATAGACTATAAATTAAACATTGTCATGAATATTCTTGCAAAAAGCTTCTCAATTAACGATGAAGAATCAAACCTGTATCCTTTTGGTTGATCTCGAATGTACTTGTGATAACGAGCCGCCCCTCCCTCCAGAAGAAGCCGAAACCATAGAGTTGGGTGCGATAGTGGGAAGTTTGACACAAAAATCTTTTGTTCAATTAGATGAAAGGCAGCTATACGTAAAACCCTTTCTTCACAGGAAATTGACACTATTTTGTACCGAATTAACGGGTATTACTCAGGAGCAGGTTGATAAGGCCTCGTTGTTACCCGGGGTACTGGATAAATTCAAAGATTGGCTTTCCAACTATGAATTAGCCGCATGGGGCAGCTGGGGAAATTTTGATGCATGGCAATTGCGCATGGAAACAGGCAGAAAGGAAATAGCAAACCCCTTACAGTACCTGCCTCACATTAATGTGAAGCAAATATTCGCTGACAATAAAGGACACCGCGTCAACCTAGCCAAGGCTATTAAACTATCGGGGCTTACATTTAGTGGGCGACTGCATTCCGGTATCGATGACACACGAAATATCGCCCAACTTCTGGAAAATGATATCGCCCTACGAACTAGCTTTTTAAATCAGATATAATCAGGCCTAGTAATATCACCTTGTAAGGACAGCATTTTGCGCCTTCTCCTTATCCTACCGCCCCATCAGTGATCGGCTTGGGCAATTAACCCATCGATATCCAGGTACTGGGCAGCATTGCGATAGTTCGCGGCGCTATCGAATGGAAGAGAGCCTAGAAGAGGAGCCGGCAGTAGAGCCTTAAGGGTATGCAGATTCTCCTCTGCGCGAGCCATACCCTCACCACGTACAAAGTTGGCTACCCAACCCACTAACGGAAGCCCATCACGGCGGATTGCCTCTACTGTGAGTAATGCATGGTTGATACAGCCAAGTTGCATGCCCACCACGAGTATGACCGGTAGGTTTAGTTCCCGGGGCAACTGGGACAGAAAGCTTCTTGGGCCCAACGGGGTGCGCCAGCCACCAGCACCTTCGATCAAAACCAGGTCGGCCCCTGCAGACATCACTCCCCGACAGACGCCAGCCATCCGCGCAACATTTAACTGCTTACCCACCTCTGCGGCCGCTATATGCGGAGCAATAGCGGGCTCCAGGGCAAAGGGGTTTACTTGCTGGTAAGGCAGCTTCAGAGTCATCGCTTCCTGGAGCAAAAGGGCATCTTCATTGCGCAGGCCATCATCCGTGTGCTCACATCCAGATGCCACAGGCTTCACTGCCGCCGTTTGCAAGCCTGCCTCCGCCGCTGCCGATAGCAGTGCGGCGCTCACATATGTCTTGCCGACCTCGGTGTCAGTACCGGCGATAAAATAGGTTTTTGCCAAGGCCTAACCCCCTCCTCCAATAAAAGTTAACTTTTTTCATAACGTGACTTTTCACGCCACTCAGATGGTGATAAATTAACCCGGTAGCGCAAATTTTGAACAAATCAGGCCGTACATCGATAAGAAGGCACGGGGTTGCGCTCACACAATAACCCCCTTTTAAAGGGGACAGACAGCAGGGATGCGGTGTCATTGCGAAATAACCGACAACTACCCGAACTGCTTAAAGACCATGCGATACCTGACCTTTGCCCTGCTCCTGCTGGTGCCAATCTTTGCTTCAGCGAAAGTTGATCCCGTTGACCACGTCGTAGTTTATAAGTCCAAGAAACTCATGCAGCTGATACGGGACGGCCGTGTCGTGAAAAGCTATACCGTGTCTTTTGGCGATAACCCCAGGGGACACAAGGTTCGCCAGGGGGACGAGCGCACCCCTGAAGGCCGCTACACACTGGACTGGAAGAATCCCAACAGCCGTTTTTACCGTTCAATCCACGTGTCCTATCCCAACAAGCAGGACCGTGCACGGGCAGCCAAAATGGGGGTCAGTCCCGGCGGTGACATTATGATCCACGGTATCAAGCCCCAGTGGTCCTATATGGAAAAACACCTGCGCCGCACCAACTGGACCGATGGCTGTATCGCCGTGGCCTCCAATCGCGAAATGGACGAAATCTGGGCTCTGGTGAAGACGCCAATCCCTATCGACATCTACCCCTGATCTCTTCAATCTTGCACCCGGCTCCCTGCGTTGCGATAGGCGCAGGTCAGCCGGATTTTTTTGCCCTGCAAGCGGTGAGATTCATATAGATCACCTCGTAAGTTACCGGCAATCCTCGCTCTTCCCGCTTATTTTCATAGGCTACGGACAAGTGCTGCAGTTTGCGACGACCTGTCATACCTTTATCCGCCGCCCGGTTAATATTGTGTGCACCCACTCCCTTAAGCTCCCGCATCAACTGCCGCAGGCTATCAAAGTGCAGTAGGCGCAATTCATCCGTAACCAATCCGCTGAGGTCACTGTGCAGTGCCGCTTCACGCCATTGCTCGGCGGGCAGGAACTGATTGACATGTACACCCTCATCCACTTGAGCCCAACTCTGTTTCAATTCCACCAGGGTTTTAGGGCCAAGGGTGGCAACCAGGCACCGCCCTTCAGGGGCCAGTATTCGCTGCAACTCAGCAAACAATTGCGGCAGGCGGTAGCACCATTGCAGCGCCATACTTGAAAACACCAAATCAATACTACCCGCCGCCAGGGGTAACTGTTCGGCATCGGCCGCAATGTAACCATCAGCTTCGGGTCTTTGCGTCCGGGCAAACTTCAGCATCCCCTCCGCCAGATCCAGGGCAATAATTTGCGCCTTAGGAAAATGCCGCCGCAACAGTTCAGTACCGAATCCGGTGCCACTGCCCAAATCGAGGATTGTGGGGGGTGCCCAGCTGTCATCGGCTTGGGCCAACAGTTGCCGGCAGACTGCCCGCTGCAAATGGGCGCAATCATCGTAGCCCTGTGCTGCCCTGGTAAAAGAGCGAGCTACCGCAGCCTTATCAAACGGCTCAACCGGGGGATTTCCAACAGGCCCCAGAAACTCGAGTAGATATTCAGCGACGACATCAGCCTTGGCGCAATGGGGTAAATGGCCCGTCTCGGGTATGACTTTGACGGTGCCCCCACACGCCTCAATGGACCGAGCAGCTTCAATGGGAACCAAGGCATCCCTGCTGCCAAACAGGTGCAGTGCCGGCACGGACAGATTTGCCAGGTGTTGGCGATTATCCAGCTCTGCCAGACAGCACAATGCTCCCTGCCAGGCATCAGTATTTATTTGAGGTTTTTGTGCCTTAAGGTCTTTAAGCAAAGAGCGCATGGCGCTATCACCTCGTGCCTGTAGTGAGCAAAATCGCTCCCAGGTACTCTCCGGAGATGATGTAAAAGCATCGAAAAATGCCTTGAAAGTGCTCTCGGCCATGCCCGGCCAGCCATCTCGTTCCACAAAGCAGGCATTGGCAGCTATGGCCACTAACCCCAGAACTTTGTCCTGCTTCGCTATAGAAGCCAGGCGAACGGCAAGCATACCGCCGAGGGAGTGGCCAACCAGAATACAGCGAGGGGGAAGTTGCTGGTAAAGCTTCTGCAGCAAAGCTTCTAGTGGGGGCCAGTCTTCAGCACCTTGTGTAGCAAATCCAGGTAACTCAATACAGTGGAGTTGCACTTCTGTACGACGCGCCAGGGATTCTATAAGCGGCTGCCAAAGGTCTGCACTCCCGCCCCACCCATGCAGGAAAACCAAGTGTTCAACCTGTGTCACTTATCCAGTACCCCTGCGTCCTGCAAAATCTGCTGCAGCGCGCCTAGTAGCTCATCGATATCCTCGGCTCGGTGAGCCGCGCTCAGGGTAATGCGCAAGCGTGCAGTGCCCAGCGGCACTGTAGGCGGGCGAATGGCACCCACCAGGAATCCGCGCTCCTGCAATTCTCTGGCAACCGCCATCACGGTGTTTTCACAGCCCAACACCAGCGGCTGTATCGCACTGGCCGACGCGTGTAGAGGTAAGCCGAGCTGTAGTGCCCTGCGGCGGAAATAAGCGATATTTACCCGCAAGCGCCCTTGTAACTGAGGCTCATCGCGAATCAATTCGATAGCAGCCAAGGCACCGGCAGCCACTGCTGGCGTCATTCCGGTAGTATAGATATAGGGCCGCGCAAACTGGGTGAGGAAATCTATCAGTGCCCGGGAGCCCGCAATAAAGGCACCGGCATTGCCAACCGCTTTACCCAAGGTACCCATCACAACCGGGGCTTGTTCCTGGGTCAGCCCCGCCAGGGCACAGCTGCCCGCCAGTGGGTATGCTTCACTACCCATTACGCCAAAGCCGTGGGCCTCATCAACCATTAACCATGCGTTGTATTGCTTACACAGAGTGGCAACCTCAGCCAGAGGGGCCAAATCACCATCCATGCTGTAAACGCCATCCACCGCTACTAAAGTAGCGCCACCCCGGCTAGTAGCGCGCTGCAATTGGCGTTCAAGGCCAGCGAGATCGTTATGGGCAAAGCGCAGACTGTTGGCGCCACTCAAGCGGGCACCGTCAATCAGTGAGGCGTGATTAAGCCTGTCCGAAACAATATTGTCGGCCCGCCCCAACAGGGCACAAATAGTGCCAATATTCGCCATGTAGCCACTCGAGAATATCAGCGCCGCTTCTCGCCCGGTTACCTCGGCGATGCACTGCTGCAAGCGGTGATGAATATCCAGGTGACCATTAACCAGGTGAGAGGCTGTGGCGCCTGCACCACAATCTGCTCCCGCCTTCTGTGCTGCGATGACTTCCTCGCGGCTGGCAAGCCCCAAGTAGTCGTTACTGCTAAATACCAGTAGCTCCCGCCCATCGACCCGGGCTCGCGGCCCGGGTGCACGATCGAGGGTTTTTAGCTCCCGGTACAGATTCTGCTGGCGGCGCTCGGCGAGGCGCTGTTGCAGGACTTCATTCAGGGTCATTTGGCCGCGTCGTAGAAGAAGGCATCATTTTGCTGTTCGGTAATCTGCGCGTTCAATTCCGCTTCCACCTCAGCCTCATCGGCGTACTGCTGATACTCTTCTGGCTTAATACCCAGGCGACTGAACAACTGCATATCTTCGTTAGCTTCCGGATTCGCAGTCGTCAGCAGTTTTTCACCGTAGAAAATAGAGTTGGCGCCGGCGAGGAAGGCCATTGCCTGCATCTCATCGCTCATCTGCTCGCGACCGGCGGATAGGCGCACATGGGATTTCGGCATCATGATACGGGCCACAGCAATGCAGCGAATAAATTCGAAGGGGTCCAAGTCCTTTTGTTCTTCCAGCGGGGTACCTGCGACTTTTACCAGCATATTGATGGGCACTGATTCGGGGTGCTCCGGCAGGTTCGCCAATTGCATCAATAACCCGGCGCGATCTTTATCGCCTTCACCCATTCCCACAATGCCACCAGCACAGACCTTCATTCCCGCTGAGCGCACTCGCCCCAAGGTTTCCAGGCGATCCTGGTAAGTGCGAGTGGTAATAATCTCACCGTAATATTCCGGCGAAGTATCCAAATTGTGGTTGTAGTAATCGAGGCCTGCATCCGCCAACTCCTGGGCCTGATCATCATTTAACATGCCCAGGGTCATACAGGTTTCCATACCCAACGCCTTTACTTCACGTACCATCTGGGTCACGTAAGGCATGTCTTTTTTCTTGGGGGAGCGCCAGGCGGCCCCCATACAGAAGCGGGTAGCACCGCCGGCCTTAGCTGCCCTTGCCTCCTGCAACACCTTTTCAACCTTCATCAGTTTTTCCCGCTCCAGCCCGGTGTCATAGCGGGCACTTTGGGGACAGTAGGCACAGTCCTCAGGGCAAGCACCGGTCTTGATAGAGCAAAGGGTACTGACCTGTACCCGATTGGCGTCAAAATAAGCTCTGTGCACTTGCTGCGCGGTAAACATCAAGTCGCTAAACGGCATGGCGAAGAGGTCCAGTACCTGCTGGCGGGTCCAGTCGTGGCGGATCTCTGCGGCGGGCATTTGCTGGGCGGCAGTCACAGGGCGTACTCTCTCTGTTGCTTATTAAAATCGGATACTCACAGCCTGTTAGCAGGCTCTAGTGGAATCGATCAGCGGGCTCTAATTCAGCCTCTGCCGTTCAATCCACCAGACTGGCCAGTTTAGCCACGGCCAAACCGCTGTCAACTCGGAAGAGACGATATGGTTTACAAGCTTTTCAGTAGAAAACTTGCCCAAAGTCTGGCCCGCTGTCTGCTGTGCGGCGGAGTATCGGGAGAGGTTGGAATCTGTTCTGCCTGCACTCAGGAACTACCGGCGCTAGGCCGCGGCTGCCGCTACTGCGCCCTACCCTTGGCGGCGGCAAAAGATAATATTTGCGCGGCCTGTTTACAGAGGCCACCCGCCTTAAAGAAGATCAGTGCTGCCTGGCAATACGCTTACCCAATCAACCACTTAATCCAACATTTCAAATACCACCGGGACCTGGCCGCCGGACACAGCCTTATACAGCTAGCAGCCCGCCAATTGGGGCTTCCAGAGGATATGCCTGACATACTTACCCCGGTTCCTCTGCACTGGCGTCGCTATTGGCAACGCGGTTACAACCAGGCTCAACTTATTGCCAGTGGTCTGGGGCAAAACTGGTGCCTGCCAGTAGATCTGCAACTACTGCGCAAAACAACTTCCACCAAAACCCAGTCTCAACTCAGCCGCAACCAACGGCTGAAAAACCTGTCTGACAGCTTTGCCGTGCGCGGAGAAATATCGGGTGCCCATATCGGCCTGGTAGACGATGTTGTAACCACGGGAGCGACCCTTGAAATCATCACTCGCCAGCTACTCACAGCCGGGGCAAAACAGGTCAGCGCCTTCGTTTTGGCCAGAACGCCATGACTGTTCGGCGCGACTACAAATAGACCCATAGTCACCCCAACGTCACAATAGCTTACCTTGCCGTTCTGGCGCCTCAGTCCCTCATCTGCCAGCACTGCTAAGGTTCTAACAGCGACTAAATTGCCCGCATTTCTGTTGTCGCGGGCCAGGAATTCAGCGATGAGTGAATACAAGTTGCCACGGGGCATTGTCATCAGCGGCACAGGCCTGTGGACCCCACCGGAATCTATTAGCAATGAAGAGTTGGTAGATGCCTATAACACCCATGCCGAGCAGTACAATCTTGAGCATGCTCAAGAGATTGAGGCCGGTGAGCGCGCAGCAAAACCTTTCTCTTCTGCAGAATTTATCGAGAAGGCCTCAGGCATCAAGAGCCGCTATGTGGTGACCCGCGATGGCATCCTTGATCCGAAGCGTATGCGCCCCCTTATTCCCGAGCGCGCGGATGACGAGCTGAGTGTACAAGCCGAAATGGGCTTAAAGGCCGCCAGGCTAGCCCTGGAGAAAGCCGGTAAGCAGGCGTCTGACATTGATTTGGTCATTGTCGGTGCCTCCTATATGCAGCGCGCCTACCCCGCTATTGCTATTGAAATCCAAGGTGCACTGGATATCGATGGTTTTGCCTTTGATATGGAAGTGGCCTGCTCCTCAGCCACCTTCTCACTTCAGCGTGCGGTGGATGCGATCTGCTCTGGCTCAGCCAAAACTGTACTGGTCATCAATGCCGAGCTGGCCTCACCACAAGTGGATTACACCGACCGAGACAGCCACTTTATCTTTGGCGATGTAGCCGTAGCCAGCATTATCGAGCGCAGAGAAACCTGTACTGTCGAAAGTGCCTGGGAAATTCTCGGCACCAAAGCGAAAACCGTTTTCTCCAACAATATCCGTTCGAACTTTGGCTACACCGCTCGCGCCGCCGATGTGGACCCTTTTGGTCCCGGTAAGTTGTTCCGCCAGAATGGCCGAAAGGTATTTAAAGAAGTTTGCCCCATGGCGGCATCTCATATTGAAGCCCATCTGCAAGAGACGGACACCGATCCTCACAGCGTGCGCCGCTACTGGCTCCATCAGGCCAATATCAATATGAACAACCTGATCGCCAAGAAGCTAATGGGTGACAATGCAAGCGTTGAACGCGCGCCCATCGTTCTGGACCGCTACGCCAACACGGCAAGTGCCGGTTCAGTTATCGCGTTTAATTTGCACAGCGATGACTTGCAGGTCGGCGACCGGGGAATTATCTGTTCCTTTGGCGCAGGCTATTCTATTGGCAGCTTGGTATTGGAAAAAATCTCCATTTAATTTTGAAATATTTTCGGAGTTCGGGAATAAATACTGAACTCCGAAACAACCACCAAAAAGACCGGTGGTTCTCACTACCACTAACACCAGGATTTTATTAACCGGCGACCTGGCCTTCACAAATATCTATTAAAACTATGCGCGATCCAGCCGCAGCGCATAGCAACCATAAGCAGCGAAGCGCAGCAGAGCGAAATCAATCTGATCCTGCATAAAATATTCACTCACTTCTGTTTTTATTTGTTCAGGGCCCACCAATTTCGCAGACACGATATGCTCTTCAGCGCTATAGGCGCGAAGCACTAGTGGCACACCATTCTTGAAATAATCTTCCGCATTATTATTTAGCGGGGGGAAGCTGTTCTGTACTCTGAAGTTTTGTTCCGGCTGTGGCTGCGCCAGTACAAATACAGGCCCGTACTCCCGATAAGGACCGGCAAAAGAGAAAGGGCAGTAGCTGGCCAGGAGGATTTTCTCCCCGGGCCGTGCGCGCCGCCGCACATCACGACATGGCTCACCGCCCTGGGCGCTCAGCTGCCGTACCGGCTGCCCTAGATCATCTAGACCTGCTTGACGAACCTTTTCTAAAAAATCTTCGCGGATAGGTGTTACGGTAAAAGTCATGGCTAAGGTCACCCCACTTGCTAAAAGAGCGAGGTTACTGAACACCAAACAGCATCGCTGGCCAGATTCGGGCGCGTCATTCCAAGTGAGTAGCAGTTATTTTTTTGCGGACTCTTCAAGCTCACTCAACAGACCTTCCGCCCAACTGATCCAGGTCTTTTCCGCCTCAATACCCAAAAGCAGGGTTTGATGTGCCAACCAGTAGCGCTCCTGGAGCGCTGTATCACTCTTTAATACGCGCTCATTTTGCTCCTGGTAACTTTCCAGAGAGCTGCGATGTTGGCGCAGTTGGCCCTCCAGAGCATCTCGCATTTCATCCTTGCTCAGGTTGTGACCGGCGAACATACGCACCAGAAAAGGCTCGCGAATCTTCTGCGGCGCACTGGGCTGAATGACCCAGTCACGCAGCTCGGCGCGGCCTAGATCCGTGAGGCTATAGACCTTCTTGTCCGGCTTGCCTTCTTGGGCCTGCTCCTCACAGTCCAGCAGGCCCTCCTCATGTAACTTGTGCAGCTCGCGATACATCTGCTGATGGCTGGCACTCCAGAAGTGGGAGACGCTGCGCTCAAAGCGCCGCTTAAGGTCATATCCACTGCCGGGCTCAATATCCAGCAAGGTGAGAACGGCAAAGCGCAGAGACATGAAAACTCCAACTCATCTTATGCAAAGAGTTGCATATTAACCGGAGCCAGCCATTTATGACCAGCTGCCGGGTTTTCATAACAAGATAATTAGATTAATAAAACATTAAAAAATAGGACAAATGTATCGACAGAAACTAACAGTCGAGATGTAAGGCTAGCTTTTATGCAAATTGGAGATATAATCGCCGGCTTGTCGCCAAAGTCGTTTAGGCGGCCACTGTCTACGAGGTTGTTTGCCCAATGTCCGCGCCCGCACTATCCCCATCCAGTCCAGATGCCCCAGATGAAAAGGCTTCTGGTGCGCGCCGCTGGGACTTTATGCTGGACATCTTCGCCATGAATAGCTTCTCTTGGGCTGTAGCGATCCCCATCGAGCTGGTTCTGGCGGGTATGAGTTGGAACGAACACCTGAAAGTTCGCCTGATGGCCCTGGTATTCAATACCCTTATCGCCCGCCCATTCAGTATGTATCGCAACTGGATTGTGAACCGTTTTGGGGGTGGCGGCTTTATCAATGCCTACCTGGTAGACACCTTTGTATTCCTCAGCTTCCAGTTCCCGCTATATATGGCCAATATGCGCCTCGGTGGGGCCAGCTGGGACGAAATTGCCACCGCCAGTATTACTTTTATGCTCATCGCGGGAGCTCTTGGCCGCCCCTACGGAATTTATCTCGACTGGGTGCGCCGAGTATGGATTAATACGCTTGTCCCCCTGTGGAGCAAACGCGCTGCCTGAGGGGTCACCGATACTCGATTAGGCATTACGAGAGAGGAACATGACTGTGTTGACCGATAACGCCATTGAAAACAGTTCCATGACCGTTGGCGTGGTCGCCGGCACCCCCACAGATACCCGCTTCGGGTTGGACTTCCTCGCCGCGCGCCAACTTCGTGGCGTGGGCCTGTCCCTATCTTCCTCTCCCCAGGCCCAGACTCAATTGCAGGCGCTGGAGCGCGACGCCCTTACCCAACAATTGATCGAAGCCATTGAGCAGCTGTACCAGGCCGGTGCAGAAGCGGCCATGATCTACTGCAACTCTCTTTCCGGTGCTGTGGATATGACGGTGGTAAAAGCTGCCTCCCCCATTGAGGTGGTATCCCCTCTCGAGGTCTACGCTGAGCTTACCCAGCGCTATCGCAACTTTGGACTGTTGGCCGCCAACTGCCAGAGCTGCGCCAATATCGAGCGGGAAATACTCGAGCGCAATACAACCGCCAAAGTCATCGGTATTGGCAACTTGCAAATTGTGGAAGATATCGAGGACGGCCTCGCCGCAGAAATGATTGTTCGCCAACATGCCCTTGATGACTTGGTCGCGGCATTGGTGAAAAGCGGCGTACAGATCCTGATTTTGGGCTGCACCCATTTCGATTATTTTTATCGGGAATTGCTCGCACACTGCGATGGCATTCGCCTTTTCCTTCCCTCAGAGCGTATGTTGCAATTGCTGCAAGAGCGCATTCCCCAGGCTGCCTGAATACTATTTCCTCACGGCAGCTCCCGCGCAATTTGTTCTGGAGTTGTCGCTAAACTACCCATCCAACCTAGTAAATTGCTGCTAGATCCCTCTATGTAATCAGATGCAATCTGTGGATTAACTCCCTGCCAACAACCCGGCTACCCGATCCAAGGGCTGAACAGACGGGGCTGGCAGGCTACTTCTCTATTGGTACGTTCACTGAAGCGCCTCTGCTCCCCCCACAGCAGAAGGAAAATTTTTCTTGTACCAAAAGCGGGCTTATTGCAGTATCAAAAATCTCCGATGTGCCTGGGTATCCATTACAACAAGTCGTATTAAAACCTTTTTGGACTGCAGGATTTAGTCCAATTTAAATAACGTTGGTTACAAGGATGATAGAAACCACTTTGTCTGGGGGAATTCCCTCTCGTCACGTATTCTTGCGTGCCATATGCCTCGGCCTATTGGTCTCGGGTTCGGTATTTTTATCGAGTACTGCACAGGCCGATGTTATTACCACACTAAAAAGTCAGGTCCCGCTCTTTTGGGTGGGAATACCCGCTGTACTTGTACTGCTAATTTGTGCGTTTGCAATAAATAGGCAAGTTAAATTACGCCAATTAACCCTCGATACCAATGCTCGGCTTAAAAATTTGAGCAAGGAAAATAGCAATCTTTTCCAACAGGTACACAGTCGTAACAGCGAATTTGTCGCACTGGAAAAACAACTTGCTGATGCCCTTAGTGAGCTTGAACAATTGCGCCAGGAAAAATCTGATCTCCTCACCATAACCCGGCACCATTTACAGCATCCCCTGGATACACTTCTCGGCACTTTGAATTTATTAGCTCGCAGCGAAGACAACAATACGCGCGCCCTGGTAGAAATCGGGAAAAGACAATTAAATAGCGCCCTTAAATCCCTGGAGAACTTACATCAGTGCGGTAATGTTGAGACAGTAGAATTAAAACTCCCCACTGAAAGCCATCGTGCGCCCGGCAAACAGCTCTCTGTTTTACTCGTTGAAAACAGTAAGCATGACTCCCTTCAACCCACCCTGGAAACCATGGGCCATAACGTACAGCGGGAGTGCAATGGGATCGATGGGAGCAGCGCTGCACTGCAAAAAAACTTCGATCTTATTTTGGCAGACACCCATCTTCCATTGATGGATGGTGTTGAAGCAGTGCGGGAAATCCGTAGGGAAAGAGGTGCAGAACTACCTATTTTTGCCCTTTTACAAAATGCCAGCTCTGGCGATAAGGAGCGCTACCAGGCCAGAGGCTTTACCGGGGTATTGACCCACCCGATCGGCGACCGACAGCTGATGCAATTATTGAGCTGGGCTGTTCGCCGAAGCCAGGGCATTGCAGGCCCCCAGGGAGCAAAGCCCACTCGACTGCTGAATACCAATACCCTATTTCGCCTGCGGGATACATTGGACCACCATACGTTTGCCGAATTACTCAGCGAGCGCACCGCTACCCTGCCAAAACAAATAACGTCATTAACCAGCGCTATTACTGGACGCCACTGGCTTGATGCAGAACAGCAGGCACAAAGACTGGCTCGCTCAGCTATTGAGGTCGGCCTCGAAACAATAGCTTCTCGCTTACGTACCCTGGCCGCAAACCTCTCTATCGATAGTGAAAGAGAACATTGTCGCCAACAGCGCACAGAGCTGTTACAGCTTATGCGCGAATCTGTGCGCCAGCTAAAGGCCTGGCGCGAGCGCAATGTTCACACTGAGTGGGCATTAAAATGAACCACCCTACTGTGGCCCGATTTCGAGTTACAGTACTCTTACTGGGAAGTAGTGGGGCGGAAGAGGCGTCTGCAATCCACCGCACAAATAACACATCCCAGCGCAGCTAAGTTGAAATGCACTATTTGCACCACACTATATTGGAGTGAATAGTAGAGAGAACAAGTTATGTCAGAGCAGTATCCCGAACGCAGTCAGGAAGCCCGAGAACAAAGTGGGCGCGACCTGGCCATCATGGTTTACCTGATCCAGGCGATCAGCTTATTTACCGCAGTACCATTTTTTATCGGGGTATTAATCAACTACTTTAAGCGCAGCGATGTTCGCGGCACCCTGGCCGAGTCCCATTTCCGCTGGCAGATTCGCACCTTCTGGTTTTGGCTGCTGTGGACCATTGTTGGCTCCCTAACCATTTGGGTACTGGGGCTGGGCTACCTGATTCTGGCAATTAACTGGGTATGGGTAATCTATCGGGTTATTCGCGGCTGGCTGACACTTGTTGACCGGCGCCCAGCTTATTAATGGCAAATATTCTATTAGATGGGCCCAGTATCTTGGACCCATCTACTTCTCAGTAAGAAATGAATCCAAGATTCCCTGACTGAAATTACCGACTTTCACACCTCGTAAAAGACAAAAGCAGATTGACTAGCCAAAAGGCTGTACCGACTTTTCCTCATTTACTTTCTCAAGCCCTTATTCGCCAGAAGTTGCAGCTGCAACATTGCATGCTTCATCACAAAGTGTGCGAATATGCCTATCCGATTGACTTTCACCGCGTTGTTAACAGGGAGAAATAGATTCGTGAACCAGGACCAGAATGCCCCCTTGCGGGAAGATGTACGCCTGCTGGGTGAAGAACTCGGCGCAGTATTACGAAACCAAGTTGGCGAGCCACTATTTGATACCGTTGAAAATATTCGTCAGGCGGCCGTTGAAAGCCGCAGCAAAGGGGCTATGCAGGCCGACCACTTGCGAGAGCTACTCGACCCCCTGGATGATGCGACCCTATTGGAAGTTGCCCGGGCATTCAGCCAATTTCTAAACCTGGCCAATATTGCCGAACAGCGCCATCGCGAGAGACTGCACCGCCAGCACCAGCGCTTTCCCGGAGATCCCGATACTGACCGCGGCCTGCGACAGGTACTGGCGGAGTTAAGCAAAGCGGGTAAGTCTCCCGAGGAAATCCACGGAACACTTAAAGAGCTATCCGTAGAACTGGTCCTAACCGCTCATCCCACCGAAGTGACACGCCGTACCCTAATTCGCAAATACGATCGAGTCGCAGACCTGCTCAACACACTGGACAGGCCCGACCTGACCCCAGAAGAATCCCAGGATTTACGTCGCCACCTACAAGAGCAGATCCTTTCTGCCTGGAGCACAGACGAGATCCGCCGCTCCAGGCCCACCCCAGTTGATGAAGCCAGGTGGGGCTTTGCCACCATTGAACAATCCCTGTGGCAGGCACTTCCCAGAAGTATGCGGGAAATAGACAGTGAATTGGCCCTGGCCAAGCTGCCCCCATTACCGGTGGATTGGGTTCCCATCCACTTTGCCTCTTGGATGGGGGGAGACCGGGACGGCAACCCCAATGTCACCGCGAGCGTCACCCGGGAAGTCCTGCACCTAGCCCGCTGGATGGCCGCCGACCTCTATCTGCGCGATGTGGAAAACCTGCTCGCAGATTTGTCCATGCATCGCGCCAGCGAAGAACTTTTACAGCGCACTGGCCCCAGCCACGAGCCCTATCGCCTGGTGCTGCGCCAGGTTCGCGACCGTCTCAAAATAACCCGGGAAAAAATGGAGGCCCGCATTGGTCGACGCGCAGAGCCTTCCGGCCTCGCGTTTACCAGCAGCGAGCAGCTGGCCGACGAGCTGCGACTGATCGACCGCTCCCTGCGCGCTGTGGGCCTCTCAGCCATCGCCGATGGCCAACTTAAAGATACCCTGAGGCGACTCAACTGCTTCGGCATCACTTTATTGCGCTTGGATATACGACAGGAATCCACCCGCCACGCTGACACCCTGGATGCCATTACCCGCTATCTGGGTATGGGCAATTACAGCAGTTGGAGTGAAGAGGAGAAACAGGAGTTCCTGGTGTCCGAGCTGGACAGCCGCCGCCCACTGGTGGACGAAAGCTTTTACCGCAGTGACTTTTGTGACGAAGAGGTAAGCGAGGTCTTACAGACCTGCAAGGTCATTGCCGAACAGGGTCCCGAGGGATTAGGTGCCTACGTTATCTCAATGGCAACCACACCTTCCGATGTTCTCGCAGTAATGCTGCTGCAAAAAATTGCCGGGGTACAGGTGCCAATGCGAGTGGTTCCCCTGTTTGAAACCCTCGACGATCTCGATGGTGCAGCTACCACAATGAGTACCCTGCTGAACATCCCCCTCTACAAGCAGCGTGTCCTAGATGGCCAGGAAGTGATGATCGGCTACTCGGACTCCGCCAAGGATGCTGGCTTCCTGGGCGCTGCCTGGGCACAGTACCGCACACAGGAAGCTCTCACCGGAATATTCCGCAACCACGGTATCCCCCTAACTCTGTTTCACGGCCGGGGCGGCTCCATATCCCGGGGCGGCTCGCCTACTCGTATGGCCCTGCTGTCGCAACCACCGGGATCAATAGCCGGGCGTATTCGCGTTACCGAACAGGGAGAAATGATTCGCTTCAAATACGGCCGTCCCTCTGTAGCCGCCTACAACCTGGAGCAGTATGTCGCCGCAACTCTGGAGGCGACACTGATGCCCCCGGCAGAGCCGCGTTCGGAGTGGCGCGCAGAGATGGACCGGCTCACGGAAGTCTCCGTCGGCAACTATCGGGAAGTCGTGCAGGATGATCCAGCCCTGGTGGCTTACTTGCGCACTGTCACCCCGGAAACCGAGCTGAGCCGCCTGGCCCTGGGCAGCCGCCCGGCAAGGCGTAAACCCGGTGGCGGTGTCGAATCACTGCGGGCGATTCCGTGGGTGTTTGCCTGGACCCAGATACGACTGATGCTACCGGCCTGGCTGGGCACTGGCGCCGCCTTGGAGAATGCCCTGAAGCACGCAGATGAAACTGATATCTTGCGGGATATGAGCCGCCAATGGCCCTTTTTCCAAGGCGTTGTGGATATGCTAGAAATGGTACTGGCCAAGGCCGATCCCCGCGTTGCCTCCTGGTACGAAGAACGACTCACCCAGGATGCAGACCTAATCCAACTGGGTGTCAGTTTGAGAGAGCGACTGGCTCACACCGTAGAGGCCCTAAAACAGCTTACCGGGCGGGAGAGCTTGTTGGATAACAATCCCGTAATGCGCTGGTCCATCCGCGTGCGCGATCCCTACACTGACCCTTTGCACCTATTGCAGGCCGAGCTGATGGCACGTTTGCGCGAACGGGAAAGTGATGCGGTATTGGAAAGTGCGTTGATGGTCACTATCGCGGGGATTGCAGCGGGCATGCGCAATACGGGTTAAAAGACCCTGATACAGGGATTTGAGGCCTGCTCTTTTCACAATAGCAGGCCCCCAAGCAATCAGAACCTGCCGGTAAGTGCCATCACGAACAGGTCTGCCGGCAACTGCTCTCCATTCACCTCCAACTGGCCACGATTGACCTTGAGGTACATTTGCAGCTCACCCTTGTCTTCGATCAGCAGGCCATAATCTCGCAGAAGCATTGCCTGACCTACCAGGGGGGACTGCAAGAGCGCCTGCTCTGCAGCGCTAACGGTCATACTACCTACCAGCGGTTTGAGCCACTGATCGATCTCACTGGCACCTCGGCGGGAGGATTTGCGCATACCCCGCCAATCGATATCAGCATCTACTAACACCGGGCCATTGCGAGATTGAATCGCCAGCTGTTGCTCCAGGCGCAGCGGGCGGCTCATTTCACGGGCCCAATTCCGCTCAGGGGCCGGCAACAATACGCGCAGGTAGTGCCCCAGATCCGCAGTCTTAATTCTCGGCAAAGTCATCTGCTGGCGCACAGAGGTAATCGGTGTTGCCGAGTCCACGGTGGGGAGCTTCAGGTCACTGATAACTGTCAGGGTCTGTGCCGCCAATTCTTCCAAGGTCAGGTCCAGGGTAACATCGCGCAATTGAACCGGCCCGGAATCTGATTCTGCCCTCAGCAACGACAAGCGCAGCTCCGCATTACCGCCCTCGCCGGGCATATATTCAAACTCGCCTTCAAGGGGCTCGGTAAACAGTACTTCGATACCTTCGCGAATATGGCGCAAGCTTCCCAGCTCCACGACACCGTTCAGCACAGCTCCGGTGTAATCCGTAGATACGGCAATCTCCCCACCGTCAAACTCCAGCTCCCCGAGTGGGCCAGTATTTTTGAAAGGGTCTAAGCGGAGGGTATTCAGCACCCGGTTGTCGGCGGTAACCAGGGTCTCCAGAACTACCGGACTCGCCTGTAAAGCGCCATAAATGGACTCCAATTGAGCGCGCAATTCAGGCTGTAGTTGATCCAGCTCCAGCCGGGTCTCGGTATAAACCACACCCAGGCGCGGCCCCTTAGAGGTAAGCAACACCGGCCCATGATGGATCTCTGTATTGAGCTGGGTAGTGCCATCCGGCAATGCCACTTCAGTATTGGTTTCAGCACCAAACCATCCGCGTTCGTAACCCGTGGAATTCCCCCCCTGCAAGCGGCCCAACTGCTGCTTCCAAATTTCCTCTACTTTGGGGCCGATAAAACCCGGCGCAGCCAGCGCAGATATCACCATTAGGGCAAGCACAATAAATAGAAGTGAACGCAGTAGTTTCATAAAAAATCATCTAGCGAAGGGGTTTGCGCCGATGGTATCAGATTATGCAGCTATTAGTGCGACAAGAGCCTCGTTACTTGGTACGAGTGCTGAACATTCATCAACCACGGCATAAGGACCTACGACCCATTTCTAAAGAGCAGAATCTCGGCTTGTAAATTAGTAAATCTATATTTCAAAAGCTCTGATCAAGCCTAAGAAGAGGGGGTTGTAAGCGGCCATAAATTGAAATTGACCATTATGCTGGAGATCAGCTCACAAGTCTCTTGATCTCCTGTGGCACGCCTGAGTAACTTTATGGCTCGTTGACAGTTTTAAACAACAATGTAATTTTTTAAACCACCCTTTAACTTCCCCTTAATCAGAGCAATTTAAAATGGTAGGTAACAATCTATTTTTCTTGTATTTCAATCTAACCCAGATTCTTATCTCCACGATTTAGCTTTCTTACAAATACCTCAACAAAATAAAGGTCCTGATTACTATAAGAAAACCGCTATCTAGGAAATTTTTTGTTTTTTACCTATTCATGTAAAAAATAATTATTGAATTCATAACCGTTATCTCGATCGGATCTTAAAAGATACCTTTACAACAACCGAAACTTCCATTACCGCACGTTGGGACACTCCCCCAGTTTGAGTAGACTTGTGGCCAAACTAGGAGAAGGAGAAGACGTTATGCGATATCTTGTTTCAATGGTGCTCTTGTGTTCTCTCGCAGGTTTCAGTTATGCAGATGACCGCATGACGCGCCTCCCATCCAACGCTGAACCCGTGCAAATTCTCGGCAAGACTTATTATCAAAGTGGTAATACTTTCTATGCCTTTAATGAGCAGGGCCGTTATTTCTACAGAGTACAGCCCCCCACCTCTATTCGTAGTTATGAGAATCCCCGGGATATGTATATCCGCGGCTCACAACCTCGCCCCCAAACTTGGGGTCTGACTAGAGACCAGGTAGAAGGCTGTATGAATGCCGCTGCAGATATGGCAAATGCTAACCCTGCGGTAGGTGGTAAGATTTATATTCGCGAATATAACCGCTGTATCAGTAACTTGCGCTAGCCATTGTGGCTATATTTACTGCTACAAGGGGCCTTCGGGCCCCTTTTTTCAATCGTTATTTTTGTACAGTTACTAAACTAACAAGTCTTTCAACACACTAAAGCTATCAATCCTCTAATTTTAGAGCTGTGAAATATGCAAGCCGCTATTATCAGGTCTTATGGCAGCCCCATCGAAATTGCAGAGATGCCTAAACCTTCACCGGATAAAAATAGTATTTTAGTAAAGGTACAATCGGCCAGTATCAACCCCCTCGATAACTGGGCAATATCGGGGGCTTTACAAAATGTAATGCCTGTAAAAATGCCGCATATTGTCGGGTACGATGTTGCTGGGAAAGTAGTAGAAATTGGCAGCGCTGTCAGAAATTTTAAAATTGGCGATCTGATATTTGCACGCCCCGATACAAATCAAGCGGGTACGATTGCCGAATACACTTCAATCAAAGCAATGGACGCAGCTATCCGCCCCTGCAATCTTTCCAACAATGAGTGTGCCGCTTTCCCTCTCGTGGGTTTAACAGCCTGGCAATCTCTCATTGAAGTGGGAAAATTACAGAAAGGGCAAAGAGTTCTTATCCACGCCGGCTCCGGCGGAGTCGGTACTATCGCTATACAAATAGCCAAATATATTGGCGCCTTCGTAGCCACAACCACCAGTGATGCCAACTTTACATTAGTCAAACGGCTCGGTGCCGATACTGTTATCAATTATAAAACCGAAAAATTTGAGGAATTACTCGAGGAGTATGACCTTGTACTCGACTCTTTAGGCGGAGAAATATTAGAAAGTTCTGCCAAAGTTCTTAACAAACATGGTCTATTAGTATCAATCTCCGTCAAAGCTAAAGAGTTAGATACCTTAATTGAAAGGATGAGGCAGCGCCTCCAACTAGTTTATTCATGGCCAAGTGGCACTACACTCGCAGAACTTGCTTCATTACTTGAGAAAGGATTTTTAAAACCGGTCATTGATAGAGTCTACCCCATACATGAAACTCAAGCCGCACTTGACTACCTAAATAAGGGAAGAGCCAAAGGTAAAATAGTCATTGATGTGTTGCAGGGTAAATAACCTATAAGATAGGATTTCAACCTAGACTCAAAAAAACTGGAGCCCTAATGAAACGGATATTTCTATTTTTGGGTACCCTGCTTTCTACCGCCAGTTATGCACAAAACATGACTTTGGCCGAAGCTGCTCTGGAGCAAACCTATCATAAAGTACGCTACGATCCTGCTTATGTGTCTATTCCCTATCCAAATGGAGATGTGCCGGCTGATACCGGTGTTTGTACCGACGTAGTGATTCGATCATATAGGAAGCTGGGGATCGATTTGCAAAAAGAAGTTCACGAGGATATATCGGGTCATTTTCAAGCCTACCCGTCTAAACGCATTTGGGGACTTTCCAGGCCAGATAAAAATATTGATCACCGGCGAGTACCCAATCTACAGGCTTTTTTTACTCGCAAAGGGCTATCACTCTCAATAAGTGACAAGGCAGAGGATTATCTACCGGGGGACATCGTTACCTGGATGCTGCCCGGTAATTTACCGCATATCGGTATTGTGACTGCGAAACGCTCTCAAAAAACCAACCGGTACTTGGTCGCACACAATATCGGGGCTGGACCCGTGCTGGAAGATATCTTGTTTTCCTTTAAAATTACCGGGCATTACCGATACAACGCCGGCCAGGCAACCGAAAAGATTGAGTAGCGAAAAAACTACGCTATTGCCAAGCGATTACGGCCTTTCTTTGACCGGGATATGGAGAAACATTTCTGCTGTCGGGCTGGTAACCTGATATCTGGGTGGGTACAGCTCAAAGTCTGGCCTCTCAATATAGTCGTAATTGGACTTTGGCAACCAGCTTCCCCAAATATACTTCAATGTCTGTTCCAGGGTGGTAATAGATCCGCGGTGAACAAATTTTGCATATAGCTGCTCCGGTAGTTCCCGCGCCACCATACCCTCGGGTACCTGAGTCAGGTCGGCAACCGGCGCACAGCAGACATACTTAAACTGAATTTCATCACCCGCTTCCTCATAACATTCATAGATACCAAAAGATTCATCGCTGATACGATTGGGGATTTTATCCCTGTAGGGCCGAAATGCAGACCAGAGCTTTGGCAAGCTGAGATTTTCATGGTCGTATTCCTGCGCTACCCCCACCAATTGCATCGCTGGCCGCGAAATAATTTGTGGCTCCATGGACAACTCATTTTGCAAAAAGTGCAGCATATGAGGGCTAAATTGATCCTTATACAACAACCGAAAAGGATCCTGCTGCTTTCGATACTGTGCCGGGGTTACGTTAAATAAAGCTTTAAACGCGCGAGTAAACGCTTCTTGGGAGTCAAATTGGCACTCCATGGCAAGCTCAAGAATACCAATATCTTCACTCAACAACCTCTTTGCGGCGACGGTCAATCGGCGCTTACGCAAATACTCTTTCGGTGAGTCCCCCACTAATGCCTAAAAAATACGGCTGAAGTGGTAGGTGGAGTAATGAGAGGCAGCAGCGATTTCGTGAATAGAAATTTTGTCATATAGATGCTGCTCTACGAAGTTGATACTTTTAAAAAATCGCTGCATGAGAGGCTCCTTTACTCCCAGTCTACGTTGGGACGGTAAAATTTTCGAACAATACCTTCCCGGTTTAGTATGCCTTTAAATTAAATTCGCTCACTAGTGATAAAAAAGCGTAAATGGGCAAATGCTTTGTCCCTCAAAGGAATAATCGCCTGGTAGGCTGGATCATTAAAGAATGCATAGATCGCCTCCCGATCCGGAAAAGATACCACAACAAATGCCTTTGGTGACCGACCCCCGTCCAGGGCCTCTTCCACATCATAAGAGGCAATAGGCACCCCCCATACTGTTGCATTAATTGCGGAGCCAGACCTATATACTGCTGAAGAGCCTGCAATTCCTGTAAGTTTGGTGAAGACTCTATATGTAAAAATACTGGTAACAAAGTAATAACCTCTTAAGTGTAAATAAATTTTAGTTGCTTAACTAAGAGCTTCTAATGACTAACGTTGAGAGGCTACTCGCCTATGCCAAAAAACCAGAAGTGGAACTATCGCAAGCTCAATAATCGTAGGGGGTAAGACCTGATCATCCACCAATCCAAATTCCAGAATATTGCTTAAGCGGCCCAGACCGCCAATAAAGAGGGATAAAGCCACGAAGTAAAACAATGCTTTATGTTTTTCGATATTGCTCAGGAAATACAGTAAAACCAACCCCTGGGCAAAGAAAACACCAAAGGCAAATCGATATTGATTATCCCCAAATCCTCTCAAGGGGCTATCCGGGCCAAAAATCATAGCGCCACCACTCAGGACAGCACTGCCATTCAGCCCTCCAAATGCACTGATACCCCCGGGTACAAAACAGATCACCGCCAGCACTACCACTAACAATTGGAAAATTTTTTTTCTATAGAACTCGCCTGATTCATAGTGTCACCTTAGTTTGCCGTATTTGGAGTGATGACCTAATCATATTGGCCAGTAAGGCCCTATTTTTGATATTTCTTGCGGTCTTGGTATCCCACTAAGACAACAAGAAATATCAAAAGACGAGGCGCTTAACCACTTATCTTTCCCTCCAACAGCCGGGTATATCCATATCCGGGCACCAGTTCCCAATATCCACAGAGACAGAAAGATGATTAAGAGTGTTTTGATTACCGGAGCGAATGCAGGCTTAGGCAGGGAGTGCGCCAAGCAACTGGCGGAATACCAGCAGATCAACAAGATCTATCTCGGCTGCCGCAATCTGCACAAAGCCAAGGAAGCCCAGGCCGAGCTGGTGTCGGAAACAGGCAGGAATATCTTCGAAGTTTTTCTAATCGATGTCGCGGATCAACAATCTGTGAAAGAGGCAGTTAACAACCTGGACTCCCCAGTTGATGCTTTGGTTATGAATGCTGGCGGTACCGGGGGGAAAGAGTTTTACGACAAGACCCCCGAGGGAGTCACACAAATTTTCGCCGTCAACCTGCTCGGGCATGCACTACTGACTAACGAGTTACTGAAAGCCAATAAATTAACCCAGACTGCTATCTACGCCGGCTCTGAGGCCGCTCGCGGTGTAAAAGAGATGGGCATGAAGAGACCAGAGCTGAAAAGCGCCTCTGTGGAGGAGTTTATGCAGATCTGTGAAGGTGAACTCTATGCAAGCACCAAAGACGCTACGATACCCTATGGTCCGATAAAGTATATGGGCGCCCTGTGGATGTCCTCCATGGCGCGGGAATTCCCCCATATCCGCTTCGTAACCATGAGTCCAGGGGCTACTGTAGGCACAGAGGGCTTCAATACACTGTCGTTATTCAAGCAATATATGATGAAGGGCATGATGCAGATTATGCTGCTACTAGGCAAAGTCCACAAAGTAGAAATAGGCGCCAAGCGCTATATCGATGCCCTACTGGATACAAGATCCTTCCGCACAGGTATTTTTTACGGCAGTGAACGCGGGTTGACTGGACCTCTTGGTGAACAGCGGAAGCTTTTCCCGGACCTGGACAATCCTACCTATCAAGACAATGCCAAAACGGCGATCAATCGCTTTATCTAATGAAGGTTCGCATCTGGGAAGGGCCCTGTACACCCTTCCCTATCCCCAAGTTAACTCCACCGAAACCGCTTGTTTACCTATACTTGACTGTTAAATACTTACTGCTAAAAACAGCCAATGTTTCGGGTAATCTTTTCCCTGCTGTTGTTAATTCCCCTTGCCCTGACTGCTGCTGAAGATGTGGCTAAAGCAACACCCCTGCGGCTGCTGGATCCAGCAACTGTGGATAAGTTCGTCAATGAACTGCCAATACCCGTAGAAATCCGCCCTCAGGGCTCAGCCCCGATTAAACTACCCGCCCGTCCCACTGAAGTTTGGATGGGGCTACAGGATAAGGATGGCAAACGCATAATGACTAAGGCCTGGGGTTTTGAATATGCAGGTCGCATCCACTCTCCTGGCCCTACTATTCGCGCACGAGAAGGCCAACCGGTATTTGTACACTGGGCAAATGACCTACCGGGTCCGAATCTATTTCCTGTGGATCGATCCATTCACCTCGCCGACGTAAAAGATCCAAAAGCTGTACCTATGGTTATCCACCTTCACGGCGGGCATACAGAGTGGAAAAGTGACGGCAACCCCCTCGCTTGGTACACCCGCAATTACCGTGAGACGGGACCATTATTTGAGAAAAGGATTTACGAATACGACAACTCCCAGGATGCCGCCACTATCTGGTATCACGACCACACCCTGGGCATGACGCGCCTTAATGTTTACGCAGGTCTATTCGGTTTTTACCTGGTTGGCGATGACAATGAAGACCGCCTGATACAGGAGAAGCTGCTCCCTGCAGAAGAGCGCACTTTTGTAGCCGCTATTACAGACAGCTTGTTTAGCTCCGATGGGCAGCTGTATTTTCCTGGCTGGAGGGACCAGCCTCCATCACCGGTTTCCCATGAGGTGGTTAAGGCCAATTGGCCCAATCCGTCCCATCTCGACGAATTTTTTGGCAATTTTATTCTGGTAAACGGTATGACCTGGCCCAAAGTCAGTGTCACTCCACACGTCTATCGATTGCGATTACTCAACGCATCTGATACTCGCACACTGATACTCAGGATCGACGAAAATACACCCTTCGTACAAGTCGGCGGTGACGGCGGATTTCTCGATTACCCTGTAAAATTGAACGAGTTGATATTGGCACCCGCAGAGCGAGCAGATGTTTTAGTAGATTTCAGCGGTTATGAAGGACGTGAACTAACACTGCGAAACTTTGGACCGGATGTCCCTTTTAAAGGCTTTGTAGAGGCCAATGACCCAAAGAGTTCGATTCCACTTGTCTACAACCCGGGAGGTAAACGCGTATTAAGCGATGGACGCGGCGGCATCACACCAGCTACCGATCCAAATACTACAGGCCAGATCCTACAATTTCATATTGCTTCAACACCGATCCCCCCCCCTTCTAATAAACAGAAATCAGAGATTAAAAATACCACTGGAGATTTAAAACTCAGCCTAAATACTCCCTTGCGCACCCCACTTAATAGGCTTAACCAAGCCAGTCGCACACGACAACTTGCCACCTATCGGTTGGATGATCCCTATGGCCGCAATCTGCTCATGTTAGGTCCAGTAAAGGAGGGCTCCCTATTTTTTGAAGACCCTACTACAGAAATAATCCAACACAACGCCGTTGAGATCTGGGAAATATACAATCCTACAGTATCGGCTCATCCAATCCATATTCATCTGGTGGAATTCCAGGTACTGGACCGCCAGCCTTTTAAAGGAAAACTTATCCCCAAACCACAGAGATTTATGCACACAGGTGAAGTATTTCAGGGAGCACGACTGGAGATAGAATCTCTACAGGGAAAACCTCTTCCGCCACAGCCAGAAGAAAGCGGCCCCAAAGATACTGTCATCGCGCTTCCCGGCCAAGTGACCCGTGTAATTGCGCGCTTTGACCGCGAAGGCCTCTATGTATGGCATTGCCATCTGCTCTCCCATGAGGATTACGATATGATGCGGCCATTTAGGGTAATGGAATCAGAGCCAGTAAATAGCAACTAATCTACCAACCTTAATTCAATGCCTTAGACCAGCAAAAAAGCAAATAAATCAAAAAGCGTCTGACCGCCAGTTAGATCCGAATACGGCTTTAACTATTAAATTATAAATATAACACCAACAATAATCTTAACTTCCTCAAAGACATCTACATCTTCCACCACTTAAAAGCCAATTAAAACAACAGAACTTTAAAAATAAAATATCGATGAAACGCACCATCAATGGAAATTATAATTCATCAGCCGCACTTGAGAAATCAGCCCTACAAAGATGTTTACAGAAAATAATGAAAAAAATAAAAATATCAATTATTTGCTAAACAATAAGATATCTCCACCAATAGTGCCACGAAAACCAAACCTTAAGATATTAAAACATCTAGAGCAGTTCAGCATTGAGGGCAATAAAAGACACAACCTCCCTCAAAATCTGGACATACGTTCCACCAAGAAAAATCTCAAAAAGGAGAAAACTATATGCAAAAACATAAAATTATTTTATACTAAAATATAAACCATCAAATCAAAATATAATCATTCTGATTAAAACTAATCAAGAGATCCAGATGAAAAAATTTTTGACTGCAACTATATTACTTGCATTCTCCGCAAATGTTTTCTCTGCTGCTTGGACAGCAAAAATAACAAAGATCCAGGCCGAAGGCATTGGAGAGAACTATAATGTTTTATATCTTGATACCGATATAACTAACTCTATGTGTGAGAACACAAATGCACAAGATAGAATTACCATAGTAAATGAAGCCCAGCATAGCACTGCTCTTGCTGCGTTGATGGCAGGGAAAATTGTACAAGTTATGGAAAGTGGTACAAATTGTAATGAAGCTGGACTAGCCAACATAAATTATATAATGATTTACTCTGACAAATAAGCCGCTGCCGATGACCATTCTATTATTAGAAATAACGTTACTTGCACAAGCAACATCACAGAATAGAAAAACCACTTAATAGTTTCCATCCTATTTACAGAGAACCAAAAAATATTAGTTTTTATGAAAATGAAAAATTTATTCTCCGGACTACTACTCGCGCTACTATCCAGCACCAGTTTTGCATCAAGTACCATTGAGCCTAATAAAACTATCGAAGGCATTACTACCTATAAATATTATGCAGTAATTAAATTCTCACCAGATGCTAGCGGCGACGAATTAGGGGAAGACTGCTCATCTGGGTCAAGTAACCATGTAGTCATAGAGTTCGATCACAATGATGGAACAGACAATAATGACACTAAAGAGCAATTTTCATCACTTATGGCTGCATATTTTGCTAAATCTAATACCGTAGGTTTTGGAGTAGAGGGTTGCAGAGAGGGTAACGGAAATAACCACCCTCTGATTTATCGGGTAGATATCTGATCTTCAAGTTTGTAGTTTCAGGGCGGTGCTCTAACCGCCCCAGAAATTCCTCAGCAGGGCATCAAAGCCTTAGCCACACGGGAGTTGGTCTCCCTTCCCAGCTGTTCAGAAATAAAGTTCCCAGCCTCTGCCAGCAACTGTAAATCCACGCCGGTTTCAATACCCATGCCATTGAGCATATAAAGTACATCCTCACTGGCAACATTACCGGAAGCGCCACGGGCATAGGGGCAGCCGCCCAGGCCGGCTACGGCGGAATCTACTACTGCGACCCCCATTTGTAAGGCCGCGTAGATATTGGCCAACGCCTGGCCGTAGGTATCGTGGAAATGCACCGCAAGTTTTTCCACAGGCACGCGGGTCATTACCTGCTCCAGCATACGCTTGGCGGATTCCGGGGTGCCGACACCTATGGTGTCGCCGAGGGAAATTTCGTAGCAACCCATTTCCAGTAGAGCGGCACTAACTTCTGCCACTTTGGCCGGATCAATATCGCCTTCATAGGGGCAACCAAGTACACAGGATACGTATCCGCGAACGGGTATGCCGTCTTGCTTGGCTTTTTCCACCAGTGGACGGAAGCGCTCAAGACTCTCAGCGATACTGCAATTAATATTTTTCTGGGTGAAGGCTTCCGAGGCCGCGCCGAATACGGCGACCTCATCTGCTTTGGCTTCCACTGCGCGCTCATAACCTTTTAAGTTTGGCGTGAGCGCGCTGTAGATAACACCGTCTTTGCGCTGGATACCCGCCAGCACTTCCTCGCTGGCGGCCATTTGCGGTACCCACTTGGGGCTGACAAAACTGCCGGCTTCAATAACCGACAGCCCACTGGCACTGAGCTTGTCCACCAGAGCGATACGGGTCTCCACAGAGATAGGCTGCTTTTCATTTTGCAGCCCATCGCGGGGGCCCACTTCGACGATTTTGACCTGTTTGGGCAAAGTCATTATTGCTCCTCCCCGGCAAAATCCACCAGCAGACTACCGCCATCCACTAGTTCACCTTCGGCACAGAAGAACTGCTGCACGGTGCCAGCGGCTGGAGCCCGCAGGGTGTGTTCCATTTTCATGGCTTCCATTACCAGTAGCGGCTGGTCTTTTTCCACCGTAGAGCCGGCCTCAACCAGCAGCGAAATTATGGTGCCGTTCATGGGGGCATCGAGGCCGTGGGCCTGGTCATTGCTCTCGCCCATATCCGGTGGCAACAGCTTGAATTCCACCTGAGTGCCATCGATAAATACGGCACCGCCATCGCGGGTATCCACGGCAGAGAAACTCATGCGACGGCCATCCACCAGCATCAAGTCGCGTCCCGGCAGAAGGCGAATCTCACCGCTGTTTTGTTCCTCAGGCAAAGCATCGCAAGTCCAGCGCAGGCTATCGCCTTCCGCAACAAAGCGAATTTGAGCGTGCTGGCCACGGTAGTCCACCGTCTGGGTGCGACTGCCAGCCAGAGCATTGCGCCAGTTATCGCCATTATGCCAAGGAGAGAAAGGATCCCGCTGCGGTGCGCTATTGCGTAGATCGCGTTCTTCACGCTGCTGTAAATAACCGGCAATAGCAGCGCATTTCAGCGGCGTCAGTGCCTGCTCCTGATGCAGTACTTCCGCCTCGTAGTCCTCGATAAAGTGCGTCGAAATACAACCGCTGGCAAATGCCTGGTGATTGATCACTCGGCGCAGGAATTCGATATTGTGGCGCACACCGGCAATCTGATAATCACGCAGGGCGCGATCCAATTTGGCCAGGGCTTCTTTGCGGGTGCGGCCGTGGCAGATCAATTTGGCGATCATCGGGTCGTAATGCACGCTGATTTCATCGCCAGTCTGCACACCGGTATCCACCCGCACACCCTCGCCTTCCGCCGGGGGCTGGTGGCGCACCAACACGCCGGTTGCCGGCAGGAAATCATTGTCCGGGTCTTCGGCGTAGATGCGCACTTCCATGGCGTGGCCGTTGATCTGCAGCTCATCCTGGCTCATGGGCAGGGTATCGCCAGCGGCAACTGACAGCTGCCAGGCCACCAGATCCTGGTCGGTGATCATTTCCGTAACCGGGTGCTCCACCTGCAGGCGGGTATTCATTTCCATAAAGTAGAAGGCACCGCTGGCATCCAGCAGGAATTCCACCGTGCCGGCACCCACGTAACCAATCGCGTGGGCCGCGCGCAGGGCTGCTTCACCCATGCGGGCGCGCAGCTCCGGAGTCATGCCCGGTGCGGGAGCTTCTTCCACTACTTTTTGGTGGCGGCGCTGCACCGAGCAATCCCGTTCAAACAGGTAGACACCATTGCCCTGCTGATCACAGAACACCTGGATTTCCACATGGCGGGGACTCACCACATAGCGCTCTAGCAACATAATGTCGTCGCCAAAGGCATTCATGGCCTCACGCTTGGCAGCGGCCAGAGCTTCGTGGAATTCATCGGCACTGTCGACACGGCGCATGCCCTTACCACCGCCGCCGGCAGCAGCTTTCAGCAATACCGGGTAACCGATGCGATTGGCATGGCCTTCCAACAGCTCTTCATTTTGATTGGTGCCATGGTAACCGGGCACCAGGGGCACATTGGCCTCTTCCATAATACGCTTGGCTGCGGACTTGGAGCCCATCGCCTCAATCGCGCCGGTGGGTGGGCCGACAAAAATAATGCCGTTGCTATCGCAGGCGCGGCAAAACTCCGCGTTTTCCGACAGGAAGCCATAACCCGGATGGATGGCATCGGCACCAGTCTGCTTGGCAGCACCCAATACTTTGTCGATATCCAGATACGAATCCCTGGCCGGGGCGGGACCCAGGTGCACCGCTTCGTCCGCCATCTGCACATGCAGAGCGTCGGCATCCACATCGGAATAAACGGCGACAGTAGCCACCCCCAGGCGGCGCGCGGTCTTGATAATGCGACAGGCAATTTCGCCGCGATTAGCTATTAACAGTTTGCGAATCATAAAAATTACCCTTCGCTACCATTCATCCAACTGGGTGCACGCTTTTCCAAAAACGCACTCAACCCTTCCTGTCCTTCCGGCGACACACGCACGGCAGCGATCAGCGCGCTGGTCTGGCCCTGCAATTCATCATTGATAACCCGGTTGGACATGGACATAGCCAGTTGCTTGGCCATGGCGACTGCCTTGGGGCCATTGTCGGCAATGGCATTCACTAATTTCTGCACATGCAGGTCCAGATCAGCCTCGGCACAGACTTCGGATACCAAACCGATCTGTTCCGCGCGTTCAGCGGGGAAACGTTCCGCTGTGACAAAGTAACGACGCGCATGGCGAGTGCCGATAGCATTGATGACATAGGGACTGATGGTGGCGGGCAGCAACCCGATTTTGACTTCGGACAAACAGAAGCTGGCGCGCTCAGAGGCCACGGCCATATCGCAACAGCTCACCAGGCCCACGGCTCCGCCAAAAGCGGCGCCCTGTACTCGCGCAATGGTGGGCGCAGGAAAAGTGTCGAGCTTGTACAGCATGGCGGCGAGCGCAGCTGCGTCGCGGCGGTTTTCCTCTTCTGAATAAGTCGCCATGCGCTTCATCCAGTTGAGGTCGGCTCCGGCAGAAAAGCTCTTGCCATTGGAGGCCAGTACCAACACACGTACAGCGGGGTTTTGCGCCAGGGTGTCAAAGGTGGTGGCCAGCTCGTGGATCAGTTCATCATCAAAAGCGTTGTGGATTTCCGGCCGGTTCAGGGTGACCGTGGCCACGCCCTCGCTATCCACTTCGCACAGCAATTTATCGCTCATTGTAATTCCTCGATTGGGGCGTCTATCACAAGCGGCACCGGAACATTTCGCTGGCGCCGCAACCACGGTTCCTTACATGCGGAACACGCCGAACTTGGTCTCTTCCGGTTCCTTGTGGCTGGCCGCCGCCAGACACAGACCGAGCACGCGGCGGGTATCCGCCGGATCGATAACGCCGTCATCCCACAAGCGCGCGGAGGCGTAGTATGGGTGCCCCTGGTGTTCGTAGTTATCCACAATCGGCTGCTTAAACTGGCGCTCTTCCTCTTCGCTCCAGGATTCACCCCGGGCGGCCATCTGGTCGCGCTTCACCTGGGCCAATACGCCAGCAGCTTGTTCCCCCCCCATAACCGAAATGCGCGCATTGGGCCACATAAACAGGAAGTTGGGATCGTAGGCGCGGCCACACATACCGTAGTTACCGGCGCCGAAAGAGCCGCCGATAAGGATGGTAATTTTGGGCACCTTGGCGGTAGCGACAGCGGTCACCATCTTGGCGCCGTGTTTGGCGATACCGCCCGCCTCGTACTGCTTGCCCACCATAAAGCCGGTGATATTTTGCAGGAACACCAGCGGGATCTTGCGCTGCGCACACAACTCAATAAAGTGCGCGCCCTTCTGCGCACTCTCCGCAAACAGGATGCCGTTATTGGCAACAATTCCCACCGGATAGCCCTGGATACGGGCAAAACCGGTTACCAGGGTGGTGCCGTACAACGCTTTAAATTCATCGAACTCAGATCCGTCCACAACCCGCGCGATAATCTCGCGCACGTCAAACGGCTGGCGCGAATCTTTGGGCACCACGCCGTAAATGTCTTCCGGTGGATAAATCGGCTCCACAGGCTTTTGGATATCCAGGCCAGGATTTTTGATACGGTTCAGGCGAGCTACAGAGCGGCGCGCTAACTGCAGGGCGTGTACATCATTATTGGCGTAGTGATCGGAAACCCCGGAAGTGCGACAGTGCACCTCGGCACCGCCGAGTTCCTCAGCAGAAACTTCTTCACCGGTGGCCGCTTTCACCAGGGGCGGGCCCGCCAGGAAGATGGTGGCCTGCTCTTTCACCATAATGGATTCGTCTGCCATAGCCGGCACATAGGCTCCACCGGCGGTGCAGCTACCCATAACCACCGCGATCTGCGGAATATTCTGTGCAGAGAGATTGGCTTGGTTAAAGAAGATGCGACCGAAGTGCTCACGGTCTGGGAAAACGTCGTCCTGGCGCGGCAAATTAGCACCACCGGAATCCACCAGGTAAATGCACGGCAGATTGTTCAGCTCGGCGATGGTCTGCGCGCGCAGGTGTTTTTTTACTGTGAGGGGATAATAGGTTCCACCTTTTACAGTGGCATCGTTAGCCACTATCACACAGGGCTGACCGGAAACGGTGCCAATACCGGTAATAATACCCGCGGCCGGAACATCCTCACCGTACACCTCGTGAGCGGCCAGCTGGGAAAATTCCATAAAAGGGCTACCCGGATCGAGCAGCGCATCGATACGGTCCCGTGGCAATAATTTTCCTCGCGCCAGGTGTTTTTCCCTTGCGCGCTCGCCGCCGCCCTGGGCGATGGCTTCCACTTTCTCGCGCAGGTCTGCCACCAGCGCCTGCATCTGCTCGCGGTTTTCGCCAAAGGCGGTATCGCGCGTGTTTATTTTGCTCTGCAACTGATTCATAAAGTCCGATTCACTTTCCCGGAGAAAAGACCTCCACAGGGCGCAGCTTATTGCCGCAGTGCCCGGCTGGAGACAGCTGCCGCCGGCAGGCGCCGGCGGCGAGAAGAAATGCCCAGCCTTAGCGGGTCTCTTTAAACAGCTCGCGACCAATCAGCATACGGCGCACTTCAGAAGTGCCCGCGCCGATTTCGTAGAGCTTGGCATCGCGCAGCAGACGACCAGTGGCGTACTCGTTGATGTAGCCATTGCCGCCCAGTGTCTGGATAGCCTGCAGGGCCATCTGTGTTGCGCGCTCCGCAGTAAACAGGATTACAGCGGCGGCGTCCTTGCGCGAGTCCTCACCGCGATCACAAGCCCGGGCCACAGCGTACAGGTAAGAGCGGCTGGCATTCAGGTCAGCGTACATATCGGCGATCTTGCCCTGCATCAGCTGGAATTCACCGATGGCCTTGCCGAACTGCTTGCGCTCGTGAATATAGGGAACCACCACATCCAGGCAGGCCTGCATAATTCCTACAGGGCCTCCAGAGAGAATCGTGCGCTCGTAGTCGAGACCGCTCATCAATACGCGTACACCGCCGTTCAGTTCACCGAGGATATTTTCTTCCGGCACTTCACAGTCTTCGAACACCAGCTCACAGGTGTTGGAACCGCGCATGCCCAGCTTGTCGAGCTTTTGCGCCTGGGAGAAGCCGGCGAAACCGCGCTCAACGATAAATGCAGTGATACCACCGGAGCTGATGCCCGGCTCAGTGCGAGCGTAGATCACATAGGTATCGGCATCGGGACCGTTGGTGATCCACATTTTATTGCCGTTCAAAACAAAGCGATCACCGCGCTTCTCGGCGCGCAGTTGCAGACTTACCACGTCGGAACCGGAGTTGGGTTCACTCATGGCCAAGGCGCCTACATGTTCACCGGAACACAGCTTGGGCAGGTACTTGAGCTTCTGCTCGCGGGTACCATTTTTACGGATCTGGTTTACGCACAGGTTGGAGTGGGCACCGTAGGACAAGCCTACAGAAGCAGAGGCGCGGGAAATCTCTTCCATGGCCACAGCGTGTGCCAGGTAACCCATATTGGAACCGCCGAACTCCTCTTCCACGGTCATGCCCAGCAGACCCAGCTCGCCAAACTTTTTCCACATATCCGCAGGAAACAGATTGTCTTCATCAATCTGCGCCGCGCGCGGGGCCAGCTCCGCCTGGCAGAACTTGTAAACCATGTCACGGAGCATATCGATGTCTTCACCGAGACCGAAATTCAGGGTTGGGTAGGAGGTGTTCATAACGGCTCCACTGATATTTAAAAATGTCTTTAATTCAAATAACCGCCTTGGCGGCTGTTCAATACCACATGAGGCAACTGCGCCACTCTTGGCACAGTGCCGAAATCTGTTTAGGAAACGCTGCTGTCATCGCTTTGCGCCAGGGACTCACGGGCCCTGGATTCAGCTTCATCCAACTCTTCCATCAGGCTTTCGATATCCCGCAGTTGCTGTTGTAACTGCAGACGCTTTTGCGCGATGCGCTCCAATAGACGGTGCAACTGCTCCACATTGCCGTGGGCCGGGTCGTACATATCGATAATTTCGCGGCTCTCATCCAGGGAGAATCCCAGCCGCTTTCCGCGCAGAATCAGCTTTAGGCGCACACGCTCTTCGGGACTATAGACGCGAGTCTGGCCGCGACGCTCCGGATTGAGCAGGCCCTTGTCCTCATAGAAGCGGATGGCGCGAGTAGTGATATCGAACTCCCGCGCCAGCTCGGAAATGCTGTAACTATGGGGCTCCATTTGGCTTGCTTCTGCTTTCATAACGACTTCCTCAAGATGCCATCAAGCCTAGCAAGAGTTTACGTTAACGTAAACGTAAAGCACGCGCCAAAAAAGAACCCTAAGGCACTTCCAGTCACTTAGCCTACGGGGGTCCTGTGGGGAGTAGACTCAGCGCCGAGCAGCTGTTGCAACTGATTGTTGAGAAGTTTTTGATAGGAAGGGGTTAGGCCGGTCACCTCCAATGCCCAACCGGCACCGTGGTGCTCAATTCGCCCCACCAGGGAACTGTCCTCAAGAAGTTCCGGGTGCAAAAACAAGCCACGGGACTGGTTGAGTAGCTGATCGGCACAGAAATCCGGACTCTGTGGCTGGGATGGGACTACCGCCAGAGCCAGCTTCAAACCGGTCGCACGGCTAACGCTCTGCATCTCCCGCAGCAATAAACCACAGCAGACTGCGCGGAAGGCCGCATCAGTTCCAGAGAAATCCAGGCCGATCTGTGGCCCAGCGCAACTCAGGGGGGTGGCACCGTATATGCGCTGCAGCAAACGCATACGTCCATCTAGCTCCCGCTGCAAACCCTCCAGGGCGCTGCGACTTAACTGGTTGCCCAACTGCGCCCAGTTGAGGGGGCGAAGATAAAGCCCAACGCTGGGCTCGGTAACTTCAGCTACAGCTTGAGCAGACTCAGTAACTTGTGCGGGCAATTTGCGCTCCCGGGACAAGCTACCGGTAAGCAGGGCCGCAGCTGCACTAAATGGCAGGGCAAAAACGAGGGTCAGCAACAAGCTGGCCCAAGGGAAGGTAACGGAATTACCGGGCTCAAACGCTACGGTAATATTGCCGGCAATACTATCGTGCAGGACCACTGGCTCGGTGATCGTCTCCCCCTCTTTCAGGTCCCCCACTTCGGCCAGGGAATTCGATTCCACATCCTCAATTAAAATGCCAGAAACCATTGGAAGCTCCAGCAGTTGGCGAGCGATCAGCTGTAAGCTGATACGATCCCCGGCCACAATACTCTCCAGGCTCTGCCCCGCGAGAATAGTTGCTGCCGCCTTCGCGGTAACTCTGTCTCGCTCTATCTGGCCGGTGCGCTGCTGACCATAAAAATGCCCCAGTGCCGCCGCACAGAATATTGCCAGTGTTAGCCAGATAACCAGTGCCAATAAACGCTGGCGGGCGCGTTTGGACAACTGTGCTAATTGAGCCGGTATTTTGCGAAGAATAGATACAATGGAAACTGACATAAACGGCGGCAGACATCTTGCGTATTGTTTTTTTACTATTGCCCCAGCTGTTTTGGAGCAGCGAGCATTTTAACGGTAGGCACCAAAATTGTGCATACCCAATTAATTCCTGAGCGATTGGTAAAGCAGATGGCGAAATAGTTCAATTCAACTCGCACAATTCGAAAAGGAATTTTACTCCCCATTCGAACTGAGCCCATTAAAAACCCTGCTGACCGGCAATCAATGAAATTAAAGCCCGGCAATTTTAGCGAAGAATCTCATAAGAGCTATAATGCGCCGGACATTTAATTCAATCGGGACAGAGCTTATGGGTGATCAAATAAATTCACAGGAATTCCACCTCTCCCTGAAACAGATTTCCCAGGCTTCAGGAAGTGGCACCCTGCGCTACCTGAGCTATCGAGATCAAGTCGCCAAGCTCGGCCTGGAGTATTCCGGTGTAGCCCCTTTTCCCGGTGAGGCTACGGACTTTACCCCGCCCCCCGAAGAACCGAGTGCACTTGAAGCCATTTGGTGTATCACCCTGCTGAGCCCCTCTGCCTCCCTATCCCAACTCCAATACCTTCTGCGATTTTTTGATGAACAACAGTGGAGCCTATTCACCGCTGATACTTTGGCACAAAGACACGATCGCACCGTTATCCGCTTCCAAATTGATGGCGACCTCGATTTTGACAGCGCGCGCCTGGCCTGCCTTGGAGTGGCCGATGAGTTGGGAGTAGACCTAACAATCCAGGCTTCTGTTACCCAGAGGGTGCCAAAGCTGGCGGGCTTTGATATGGATTCAACCCTGATTGATGCTGAAGTCATTGACGAGCTGGCAAAAATTACTGGTATCGGTGATCAGGTTGCCGCTATCACCCAATCTGCCATGGCCGGGGACATAGACTTCTGCGAGAGTTTTAAACGGCGAATGGCCCTGCTAAAAGGTTTTTCCGAGCAGCGTTTGGCAGAAATTGCCCGGGAATTGCCGTTAAAAGAAGGGGCCTATGATTTGCTGGCGGCCTTGCGCGCGCTGGGCTGTAAAACGGCACTGCTTTCCGGCGGCTTTACCTACTTCGCGAAATTCCTGCAGCGAGAGCGCCTGCCCCTGGATTATATCCATGCCAATGAACTGACATTTTCCGAAGGGGCCCTCACCGGCGAAGTGGTGGAGCCCATTATTGATGGCGATCGCAAACGCAAGTTACTGCAGGAAATTGCCGGAAGCTTAGGTTTGGCGCTGGAAAGTGTGGTCGCTATGGGTGACGGCGCCAACGATATTCCCATGTTGAATTTAGGGGAACTGGGTATCGCCATTCACCCCAAGCCCAAGGTGAGGCTACAGGCCCCCCAGGCCATCAATCTGTTTGGCCTGGACGCCGCCCTCTACTTATTTGGTCTCAATGACCAACAAATTGCCAAGCTCGGGGTATAACCCGGCTTAGCTCTTAAAGCATCGCGTGAGGAAAAGGGAAACTGGGCCGCTTGTTGTGATCCGTGCAAGCACTGGGCCCGGGTTTCTGCCCACAACTGGCAAGAAAAAGCCCCAGGACGACTATTAGTAAAGCCCGTTTATACATAGGTGCCTCCCTTCCTGAGTAAAATCTCTGGGCAGCAGAGTACGCAAAGGCAATCCATTTGAACAGCCGTTTAATGATTTTTATGCCAGAAATCTGGCGTATTAATCACGCTATCGTACCAGTTGACTTAGCTATAAAAACAAACTGAAAGAATGCCCATAAAAAATATTTTGTGGAGCAAACTTTAGCATTAGCCAAAGTGGAAGGGAAAAAGAAAGGGGAGAGTTGCCGCAACTCGCATATTGACCTATGGGAATTGCGACAACTGGGAAAAGAGAGCGATTAACTCTCTTTTTTACCGTAAATAACCAGGCTATTTACTTTTACCGTCAGCGGGTGATAACCCACCTTGGCGCGCTCAAAAATGCGTGCAGCCACGTCTTTTTTACCAGTCTCAACCATATTGCGATATAGCGGGCGCAGGAACTTGTTGCGGCCGATACTGGTGAGGAAATTCTCAAGGCGCTCGAAGGCCGGCTCGTAGTCGTTGCGCACTGCGATCATCAGCCAGCTGAAAGCCACTTCGTTATTGCGCGATTCGGTCAGGCCAAAGGCGCCGTCCAATTCCTTCAACTGCGCTTCCGTCAGTTTCTCCGGCATACCATCGAGGAAGTACTTCCACTGGTGGAAAGTCCAACCTTTGGTATCGATATCCTTCGCCGCCAGTTTGCCGTCCAACCACTGTTGACGCACTGGATCCAATTTAGTGAAGGCATCGGATTGCGGATGCGGCGCACCTTCGGGAATACCCGGATCGAAGATCCACTGAAGGATGCGATCGCGGTCCAGCTTGTCGGCGTGCTCAACCAACAGGGTCTTGTCTAGATACTTAACGAAGTCCTCGGTGGTGATGCTCTGGAAGGAGAAGTGGTTGAAGTACTCCATCAGAAAGCGGTCAAACTCTTCGCGACCTACTTTCTGCTCCAGCTCATACAGGAACAGGGAGCCTTTCTCGTAGGGAATATTGGAGAAGACTTCATCGGGGTCACGTCCGCGCAGGTCGATCGCCATAATCTCATCGCGGGGTTCTTTATCAGCCAGATCCGCTTGCAGGTCGTCATAGCCCAGGGCCATTTCCATCTGGTAGCGCTCATCACCGTAGACGAACTGCATAATGCGGTTAGTCAGGTAGGTGGTGAAACCTTCATTCAGCCAAAGGTCTCGCCAACTGGCATTGGTTACCAGATTGCCGGACCAGGAGTGGGCCAGCTCGTGGGCAATCAGGGCTACCAAGCTTTTATCGCCGGCGATCACCGTCGGAGTGATAAAGCTAAGGCGCGGGTTTTCCATACCACCGAAGGGGAAGCTAGGCGGCAGAATCAGCAGATCGTAACGATCCCAGTGGTAGGGACCATACGCCTTTTCAGTCACTTCCAGCATGGATTCGGTATCGGCAAATTCCGCCGCTGCAGATTCCAGCATGGAGGGCTCAGCGTAGACACCAGTGCGCTCGCCCATGGGCTTGAACTTCAGGTCACCAACCGCCAGGGCAATCAGGTAGGAGGGAATGCGCTGGGGCATTTCAAATTCGTAGACGCCATCTTTGGCCGACTGCGGGTCATTGTTCGCACTCATGACTGCGCGCAGTTCTTTCGGAGTGCGTACAGTGGCGTTGTAAGTGATGCGAACTTTCGGGGAGTCCTGCAGTGGAATAAAGCTGCGCGCGTGAATCGCCTGGGCCTGGGTAAACAGGAACGGATGCTTTTTACCCGCAGTCTGCTGAGGCTCCAGCCACTGAACGCCAGAGGCGCCCGGCGCTGTACGGTAGCGGATAGTAATGCTGTCGGCATCTTTCGGCAGCTCAATATTCAGCGGAGTGCCCAGGTGACTGTCTTTCTCGCCCATGGAGAATTTTACTGGCGCGCCATTAGCGGATACAGAAACCACTTCCAGTTCGCGGGTATCCAGTACCATCGGCAGGTTCTTATCGTTGAGACGCTTGAAGTCCAACTTGGCTTCACCTTCAAGAACCTTGCGGGAGAAGTCGACAGTCAGGTCCAGATCCAGGTGCTGAACCTGGTAATCATTGCTGTTGGCAAAAGAGTGGTAATCCACTCCGGACTGGGGCGCTTTTTCAACACCCGGCTTCTTCTCGATCACAGCGGACGCCTTCATCGGCGCGCTCGCACTGTCTAATTCGGCCTTGGAAGGCTCCGACTTGGAACAGCCACCGGCAACGGCAAGGCCGCCAACGATCAGACTGGTACACAGTAAACGGGGCAACATGGGTCTACTCCCTGAGTTCAGCTTTTCAATTTGCGCCACAGGATACCTGACAGAGCGCAGATGAGAAACGATAGGGGACTCTGCACCCACCGTAAGCGGGCACACCGATCCCCCGCTCGAGCCACGGGTACCGACGGTCATGCCGCATTTTGCCAATAAACCAGATTAATGTCTCAGTTTCCTCGCCTTAGGACGAATTTCATGACTAATAGCAGCAAGGGAAGAAAAATACTGACCGTGAATTAATACATCGTTCACTTTCAAGATTCAGACTGCGGTTCTTTTATAACAAGCACTATAAGGAGAACCCCATGTCTCTGTCCCGGAGGCGGTTTTTACAATTTTCCGGCGCAAGCCTGGCGGCCCTGCCCCTACTGAAAGCCTACGGTTCCGGCCAGGAGCCCTTCCAGCACGGCGTGGCCAGCGGTGACCCCCTGGCAGATCGCGTAATTCTCTGGACCCGTATCACCCCATCCGCCGATCCGGAATTCCAGTCCATGGTGCCCTACACCTGGCAGATCGCCCTGGACCCGGAAATGGCCATGGTGGTCAATAGCGGCAGCGGTATTACCGGGCCCGATGTGGACTACACCATCAAAGTGGATGCCAGTGGTCTGCAACCCGGCACCAGTTACTATTACCGCTTCTACTCTAACGGTATCGACTCGCCCATAGGCCGCACCCGCACACTGCCCATCGGCCATGTGGATAAGCTGCGCTTTGCGGTGACCAGCTGCTCCAACTATCCCATGGGTTATTTCAATGTTTACCGGGAAATTGCCCTGCGTGCAGACCTGGATGTGGTGCTGCACCTGGGGGATTACATTTACGAGTACGGACCCGGTGGCTACGGTACCGGCACGGGCCTGGGGCGAGAGCCAATCCCCGCCAAGGAAATGGTGGATATCCAGGATTACCGCCTGCGCTACGCCCAATACCGCTCCGACCCGGATTTACAGGAAGTACACCGCCAACACCCGTTTATCTGTGTCTGGGACGACCATGAAACCACTAACAACGCATGGGCTGGCGGTGCTGAGAACCACAATGTCCAAGATGGCGAGGGCGACTGGTTTGTACGCCGCTCGGTAGCCAACCAGGCCTACTTCGAGTGGATGCCCATCCGCGATAACGGCATCTTTGATCTATTTGGTGACAGGGCCATCTACCGCAGCTTCCGCTTCGGCAATCTGATGGACCTGATGATGCTGGATACCCGCATCGCCGCGCGCTCCGAGCAGGCCAACTGGTTCGATCAGCAGACCGCCGACGACCCGGAGCGCAGCATCCTCGGTACCCAGCAGGAACAATGGCTGCACAGTAGCCTGACCCAGTCCCAGTCGGATGGCGTACGCTGGCGGGTATTAGGGCAACAAGTAATGATGGCGCAACTCACCCTGGCTCGGGATTTGTCTGTGAATATGGACCAGTGGGATGGTTACACCGCATCCCGCGAGCGCCTGTTCGACCACATTGCCGACAATAATATCGACAATTTTGTCGTCCTCACTGGAGATATCCACAGCTCCTGGGCCTGGGACCTGGCCAGCAATCCTTTCAGTATTTTGAAATACGGGCGCCTGACCGGGCGCGGCGCCCTCGGCGGAGAATTTGTCACCCCCGGAGTAACCTCCAGCTTCCTGGACAAATCCCACCTGACGGATGTTGCAGCGATTGCTATGGACGGGTTAATACCACACCTCAAGTGGGTGGAGATCACCCAGCGCGGTTACCTATTGATGGATGTTTCCCACTCCCGCGCCAAGGCCCACTGGTATCACGTGGATACAGTCACCAGTCAGAATTACAACGCCAGCCTGGCAAGGATTTATAAGCAGGAAGCGGGGCAGAACCATATCCAGCGTGCCTGGAGTGAAAGCACAGCTGATGAGTTGGTACCGGCACCGGCACCGCAGTACGGCGCCCTGGCGCGCAATACCATCGCCGCCCTACGCAGCCGCTACAACGTCTGATTTGCAGGCAATAAAAAACCGCACCCCTGTTAAGGCGGTGCGGTTTTTTTAAAAGCTTACAGAGAGAAATTATTCGAGACTGAAATCGAAGTTCATATCCTCCGCCGGCGCCTGCACATAGTACCCCTGAATATAATCAGTACCGGTCTGCCACAAAGTCGGCAGCATACTGGCCTGCTCAATATGGGGCACTATCACCTTGGTATCCGCCTCACCCAAGCGCTGTACCAATCCTGCCAGGGAGTCACTGCTCTCGCCTTCATCCTGGACCTCGCGCACGAAGGAGGGATCGATCTTGGCGATATCCACTTTCACATGCTCAAGAGCCTTGAACGGATTGAGCCCGGTGCCGAAATGACAGACCGAAACGCGACAACCCAATTGCTGGACCTGAGTGGTAAAGTCCCGGGCCGCGTGCAGGTTGCTGTTGATATCCTCCTGACGCAACTGGAAGATCACCGTTCCCGGCGCAACCTTGGCAGCTTTGAAGGCAACCCCCAGCCAACCGGGTAAGCTGCTGTCCACCAGTGAAGCAGTGGTGATATGCAGCATCAAAGAAATATTCTTACCCTCAGCCCTGGCGGCTGCGGCGGCCTTGATCGCGGTAATAATTACCCAGCGATCCATTTTCGCCGACAGTCCCGCATCGCCGAGTTCCTGCAGGAAGGCCAGCGGCGCCAGCTCTTCCTTATCATCGAGCATACGCACCAATACTTCGTACAGCTGCTCGCCAGTTCCCTGCAAACTGAGGATTGGCTGGTAGAGCAACTTCAGACTGCCAGCTTCCAGCGCTTGTACCACCCGTGCACGGTGGTAGGTATCGGCGTCGGCACCACCTTCAGTATCCGGCTCGTAGAGCGCAAAATTCCCACCTTTCTTCTCTTCACCCAAGGCCTGCTTGTGAGCAGATAGCGCTTGGTCCAGCACCTGTTGCGCACCGCTGGAGGCCTCACTCATCAGGGAAATACCGATAGAGGCAGTAATTTGCAGGGTTTTGCCATCTGCATCGAAGATGGTATCGGAAATCTTCTTCAATATATCCTGCGCGCGTTGCTCAATGCTGTCCGGAGTTGTATTCGGGCTGAGCAGGCAGAAGGCATCTTCACTGTACCGGGCCAGGGTATCGCCACTGCGTTGGCAGGATTTGAGTAATTCCGCCATGCCTTTTTGCAGAGCATCGGCACCGGCCACCCCAACAACTTTTAACACTTCATCTTCAAAGCGATCCACTTCAATCAGCATCAGACCGCCGGTATTGTGGGAGTCCGCTGCAGATTTGATGCTGGAATCCAATACCTGCAAGAAGTGCTGACGATTGAAAAGCCCGGTCAGCGGATCGCGGTTCTTGATATCGCTGAGCTGCGCTTCCAATTGCTCCGTATCACCCCGGCGCGAGGCAATACGCACCTGCAGACAGCGCTCATCGTCGTAGGTGGTACTGAGTACTTCTGCGCGAGTGGGCAGAGATTCGCCAGAGGCGGTCTTAGCGGTAAATTTCCACTCTTTCGCCTCCAGCTCATTGCTGTCGATAGCGCAGCTTTTGAGGAATTCACGCCCCGCTTCCTGCTCATTTTCAGCCAGCATATCAATCAGTGGCTGGTATTCGATGTCCTCGCCAGAGTCGTAACCAAAGCGCTCTGCAAGGGAGTCATTGGCGTAGACGATCAAGCCATCAGATATATAAGCGATGGCATCTTTGGAGCTATCGAGTAGCTCCTTGGCACGGTTAAGGGTCGCGTGATAGCGGCGGTCGTGTAGGCGAGCCTGACGGCGATTGGCGAGCGCCCCTAGCTCCCGCTGTATCACAAAGAGAAGGTGTTGGTCTTCATCCACCACTACAACATCGCGGGCTCCGAGCTTCAAACCTTCCACCACGGGTTGGGCACCGGTGCGCTCGGTCAGCATAATTACCGGAACATCTTTTTGCAGCTTGCTGATGGTGCGCAACGCCACTGAGGGGGGCACCTGAGTACTGCTTTCAGCCGCGATCACTAAATCCCAGGTTTTATCCTGGAGCAGGCGGTTAAACACAGCCTCGCTGGCCACATGCTGTGCTCGGTTGGGACGGCCTGCGTTGTGCAGCATACTCACAAGGCGCTGGGCTTCCGACGGGGTATCGTGAATCAGGAGAAGTCGTATTGTGTCGTTGCTACTCATTATTTGCTCTATTTTTTTAATGGCGGCACACAGCTACCGCTGGCGGTAATTTTAGGGGGCGTCAAGGATGGCATACAAGGGTAGATCAAACTGGTACCTGTGATCTAAATCACACAACACCCCCTACAAAAGCTTCCACCTTTCCCATTTGCGAAACCACAGCCGCTAATCAAACTTTCCCAACCTAAGAAGCCCCTGGATACAGCGCTATAAAGCGAAATAGCAGCTGCTGAATAGGTCGACCGGACAACTATATCTGGCACTGGCGTTACGGGGTTAGCCTAGATCAATTTGGCGGTATTTATTCGTCCAACCTATCTCTCTTTATGAAAATCCCTGTCGAATACACAAAGATAACCCATACAGCTATCAGCTGAGGTTTAGCTATGTTCAGCAACTATCGGGGATTTTGATGGGACGCCGGGGATTTCACGCACCAGTTTTGGTACCAGATAACCGGGTAACTGCTGGCGGAGATGTTCGATTAGCTCCAGCGCTTTCGCATCAGAGACTTCAAAATGTGCGGCACCATTTACTCGGTCCAGCTGATGCAAATAGTACGGAAGTACTCCTGCTGCAAAGAGGGATTCGCTCAACGCACCCAGCGCCTCGCGACTATCATTGACGCCTTTTAATAGCACCGCTTGGTTGAGCAGGGTGACCCCTGCGCTTCGCAACTTTTGCAGAGACTCTCGCACCTCACTATCAATTTCATTGGCGTGGTTGCAGTGCAACACCAGCACGGGCTTCAAGCGGGAACCGGTAAACCAATCCAACATTTTCTGGTTTACCCGGCTGGGAGCAACTATCGGGAGGCGGCTGTGAATTCGCAGCTTATCCACATGGGGAATCTCGGCCAGCTCATCGGTGAGCCAGGCCAGTTGACGGTCACTCATAACCAAAGGATCACCGCCGCTCAGAATCACTTCGCGCAGCTCAGTGCGCGCGCGAATGTAGTCAAGAGCTGCCAGGCTCTGTCTGCGAGTTAGGTGGTTGTCGCCGTAGGGGAATTCACGTCGGAAACAGTAACGACAATTGACCGCACACTGGCCCGCAGTGATCAGTAGTAGGCGCCCGTGGTATTTGTGAACAACTCCAGGCAGAGGGTTAGCCTCTGCCTCTTCAAGGGGGTCTGCACTAAATCCCGGCACTTTCTTCAACTCATCCGCACCGGGTAAAACCTGTAACAACAATGGGTCTTCGGGATCGCCGCAACGCATGCGCCGGACAAAGGGGCGCGGCACGCGTAGGGAAAAGCCAGAAGCTGCTTGCAAGGCCTTGGGGAGCTTACGCGGGTCTAGCTGTAGTAATTGAATCAACTCTGCCGGATCAGTGACCAGATCAGACAACTCATCCTGCCAGCAGCGGGATTCCTGTGTGTCGATAAGCTCTATACCGGGGGCCGATGATGACGCCATCATGGAGATACACTACAAAATAAGAGATTGTATCAGATCCCCCACTGCAATCTCCCGCCACCACTGACAGTGATGCCCCACAAAGGGTGCCGTGACCAGGTAGACATGGGAATTCGCACAAACCCATTAGAGAAATGGCATCTGTTTCAGACCCTATCTAGTGAGTTAGTTGAACCCTCAAATCGATTCCCTAGGGTAATTACATAAACTGAATTTATTTTTGCAGAAACCCTATAAACATAATCAAAAAATCTTCACCAATCTTCTATGGAAAAATATCGGATAGTTGGACTGTATCTTTAAGCAGCCAGAGCCTTAAGGAGCCTCTAAATAACTCCGTAATGCCTCTGCGGGTCTTGAAGGCTGCAGATGTTAGGCGCAGCTCGCCGCGAATGGCCGTAGCCCTTTGCAAGAGCTGCAACGCAGCAGCTGTGGCCTTCAAGGCTCGCCCTTCGGGGCTTGCAGAGCGATTCACACTCCGCGTTGCGACTACTTGAAAGGTCTAGACATTCCTGCGAAGCCGCGCCTTGATTGTGAACCGCTCTGCATGCCAGAGGTATCATGGAGTTATTCAGAGGCTCCTTAACTCTTCTTTACCTGAATTTAGGAATAGACTCATTATCGGCGAAGCAAGTATTCACTCTACCTACCAATAAAAACCCCTACCCCACAAAACACTCCGCTGCAATAAAGAAAACCTACACAGTCGACATTTCCACAGTGAATTCAGGGAGCAAAAAAACATTTTCTTTGATAAATCCAACAAGGATAAAGCAAAGCAAAAATTATTTATTAATAAAATTTTTATCACTAGAAAAAACATCTTCCAAAAACCATCAACAAATATCAAAAAATTCATAATTCCCTTATTCACAACAGGGATAATTCGGTGTTAATTTAAACGCCGGCAAAGAAAAACCATTTTGTCGACCCCGCCAAAGGCGGACACTATCAAGAAATAAATAAAACACCTAAAAGGTGTTCAAACAGTAAGTTTAGAATTACAAAAAGGAATTACCTAATGGAAATGCAGCTTGAATTGCTTGAAGCCAATAAAGACCTACTGATTGAGCAAACTCGCGCACATCCTTTCTTGAAGCGTTGCCGTGAAGGCTCCATTACGCTGGACGAATTAAAAATATTTTTGGTTCAACAAGGGATCTACAGTGGATTTTTTGTTAGATATCTCTGTGCAATGATGGCAAACCTCCCGAGTAACCACGAAGTCCTGGAGCTTGCCGAAAATCTAATGGAAGAGCTGGGCCTGGAACCAGACAGCCCCAAACCCCACGCAGAAATCTATCGCGAAACCCTCGAGCATTTTGGTTTGACCCTGGAAAACGCAGAAGTTTTACCAGGCACTCAACACCTGATCGATACCATGTTCAAAAACTGCCGGGACCTCAGGGCCAGTGCAGGATTGGGCGCCCTATGCCTGGGAGCCGAAGCCCTGGTACCCGATTTATATACAGATATTGTTGCCGGATTCCGCTCTTGCGGCGTAACCGATGCAGAAATGCAATTTTTCCTGCTGCATATTGAATGTGATGACGGCCATGCAGAAACCATTCGCGATATTATGGTAGATATCGGCTCCAAGGATCCCAGCCAACTGGACATAATGCTCGAAGCCGGGCGCCACCTTGTAGAGGCCCGCTTACAATTTTTCGATTCTATTGAAACCGCCTACCACTCCACTAAACATAAAAAAGTTGAAGCTGTTACAGCTTAATGAGCAAGCACTTATCAACCCACTCACAGGTGTTGTTGGAGAAAGCACGGGCATAGGGAAATGCCACCAACATAAATTCGACAGAGATCGAATCATTTTGAGTTAGGTTTTTAAAAATTATTCTGCGATAAGAAAATAAAAAAGGAAAATTTATTAAATATCGCAGAATTAATATGACTTGCTGTGAGAATTGGAGATAACAATGGCTGAAACACTATCACTGGCAAAAAACGAACTGGTTGAACGAGCCAGTGAAGCAATGAAACAGCACCTCAGCACCCCCGAGTGGTCTCTGAGAGAAAAGCTTGCGCTGACTTGCCGAATTTTATTTAACGATGGCCACGACTCCGGCCTGGCTGGGCAAATTACCGCCCGCGCGGAAAAACCCGGTACTTATTACACTCAACGCCTGGGCCTCGGCTTCGATGAAATTACCTCATCCAACTTATTGGAAGTCAACGAAGACCTCGAAGTACTGTCCGGAGAGGGCATGGCCAATCCGGCCAACCGCTTTCACTCCTGGATCTACCGGGCGCGCCCCGATGTGAACTGCATCGTGCATACCCACCCCATGCACGTATGTGCACTTTCCATGCTGGAGCGCCCGCTAAAGATTTCCCATATGGACGCCTGCATGTTGTATGAGGATATTGCCTTCCTCAAAGACTGGCCGGGTGTACCCGTGGGTAACAGCGAGGGCGAGCTGATTTCCGCCGCTATTGGGGACAAGCGTGCAATCCTACTGGGACACCACGGCCTGATTATGGCCTGTCGCTCTGTAGAGGAAGCCTGTGTAATGGCGGTTCAGTGCGAGCGCGCTGCCAAACTGCAAATATTGGCTGAATCAGCCGGCACCATCCAGGATATTGATCCCGAACTGGGCCGCGAAGCCCACGACTGGATTCTCCAGGAAAAACGCACGCAAGCGACTTTTGCTTACTTTGTGCGCCGCATGCAGAGAAAAGGTTATGGCGGCGGGGACGACCCATTAAGTTAAGTGCTTTTGTGCAATGGGCTAAAGCCCATTGCACTGCCGGCTGTCCCAATAATTACAGTTTGGCGATAACAACCGGAACGCCTCCCCTCCATTTCTCTCTGGTATTCGTTCAAGCTCCCACCCTCCTGTATAATCCCGCTCCATCATGCAGGGCTGGCGGTGAAGTCTCTTTTCCCCAGCCAGACGAGTTACCTGCGGCTACCATTTGTGGCGGAAGCGGAGGGCGTTAGCCCAGCCTTGGCCGGAATCGGCTAGAAACAAAAAACTCGTTAAAAATCATATAGATAAATGACTTAAAGGGCTCTATTTGCTATGGCTAGTTACTCCACTAACGAATTCAAGGGCGGCCTCAAGGTGATGCTGGACGGCGACCCCTGCTCAATCGTGGAAAACGAATTCGTCAAACCTGGTAAGGGCCAGGCGTTCAACCGCGTGAAGCTTCGCAACCTGAAAACCGGTCGCGTATGGGAGCGCACCTTCCGCTCCGGTGAAAGCCTGGAAGCTGCGGACGTGATGGATCGCGAAATGGAATACTTGTACAACGATGGCGAGTTTTACCATTTCATGGAGCCCGAGACTTTTGAACAGCACCAAGCCAGCAGCGATGCTGTGGGCGATGCTTCAAAATGGCTCAAAGAGCAGGATATCTGCACTGTAACCCTGTACAACGGCTCTCCGCTGGCAGTTACTCCACCCAACCACGTAATCCTGGAAATTACCGATACCGATCCGGGCCTGCGCGGAGACACCGCCCAGGGCGGCACCAAGCCGGCCACTTTGGCTACCGGCGCCGTTGTGAAGGTTCCTCTGTTCCTGGAAATCGGTGAAACCATCAAGGTAGACACCCGCACCGCCGAATACCTGGGCCGTGCCAAGGAAGACTAAGTACCTCCTCCCCTCGAGCGGCCTACGGCCGCTCATCTCCAGAGCTACCTCCCATGAGCACAGATACCTGGCACCCCACCGCCACTATTGCAGCCCTGCGCCAACGCGCTGCTCTACTCGCTGAAATACGCACATTTTTTGCTGAACGAAACGTTGTGGAAGCCGAAGTTCCGGTGCTATCCCAGCGCGCCACCAGCGACCCCCATATCGAGTCCATCACCACAGAGTGCCGGGGCGAAAACGCCTACCTGGCCACCAGCCCGGAATTTGGTTTAAAGCGTTTACTCGCCGCAGGACTCGGAGATTGCTATTACTTGGGTAAGGCTTTTCGCCAGGGCGAATCCGGCGGTCGACACAACCCCGAGTTCACCATGTTGGAGTGGTACCGCTGCGGTTGGGACGATCACCAACTGATGGAGGAGGTCGCCAAGCTGCTCTGCAGTATTTTGGCGACGGACCAGGTTCAGTCCCTCAGTTACCGGGAATTGTTTTTAAGGGAGCTGCAACTGGACCCCCACAGTGCCAGCGAAGCCGAGCTGATTTCCTGCGTTAAGCGGGAAATGGAATTGTCTTTTGTACCCCGTGAACGCAGTGAGTGCCTGGACCTGCTGATGAGCCACCGCCTGGAACCCACCATGGGTGAGGGCATCACCCTGCTCTACGACTTCCCTGCAGAGCAAGCAGCACTGGCAAAAGTGGTGGCGGACGAACAGGGGACGCCCGTAGCCAGGCGCTTCGAAGCCTATGTGGGTGGATTGGAACTGGCCAATGGCTATTGGGAGCTGACCGACAGCGCGGAACAGCAGCGCCGCTTTGAAAAGGATCTGGAATACCGCCGTGCTAACCAGCGCCCTGTACACCCCTTTGAAGAGCGTCTGGTTGCGGCCCTGGAGCAAGGCATGCCCGAGTGCGCCGGGGTCGCGCTGGGAGTCGACCGACTGCTGATGTTAAAAGCCGGTTACCAATCGATTGAGGAAGTTATCGCCTTCCCTTTCAGTCGGGCTTAGCGGCCGCCGGCGCCGGAGTGTATTGATAGCGGGCAACCTCGCCAACTGCAAAAAAGCCACTATCGAGCAGTAGCTGCTGACGATCCGCCGGCACTAAAGCTACAAGATTTTTATGGTGGCTACCTTGGGCAGCGGTTAGCAGATGCTTGAACAGGGCCCGACCAATCCCGCGACCCCGGTAATCCGGAAGTGTCACCAGGTCATAGAGCCCCAGTGCATCCGCTGCCGCAAACAGGCAACCGGCGGCCACCGGCACACCATCCAGCTTAGCGAGAAATAATTTCAGTCGCCCGCGTCGCTGCTCGGGGATTTCCTGCAGGCCCTGATAGAAGTGCGCCAACTGTGCCCCTTCCAGCTCCCCTGCCGCCGCTGCCTGCACCGCGCCGTAATCAGGCAAGGCCTCCTTTTTCACCGCACTAATAGTCAGCTGTTCCACTACCGGAACCTCGGCAGCGCTGAGTCGGGGTATCTCGGCGGCCATAGCTACCAGGGACTGGCGCCGCTTTAGCCCAAGCTCATCCAAAGCGTCATTGTCCAGGGGTTTGGTGGCACTGTGCCAAAGGGTGAAGGGGCTGTGCCGCTCGGCAAAATAATCCAGCGCAAAACGCTGAATAATGCGCGGCGGCATTACCATATTGGAAATCACCTGATTGAGCCCAATGGAAGGCAGGCCGCTATCACTGCGGACAATACCTGTAATTTCCTTGGTGCAATCTGGAGTTACCAGGCTCGCGCGGTAATCCGCATAAGCCTCCAAATTTCGGCAGGTAAGATTTTTAGCGCTGAGACTATATTTCATGGGTCAAAGGATAGTGCCAAGAACAGTGCCGTTGCATCATTTCCCCAGTGATCCCAGCCCCGCAGCCGGTGTTCGCTACGGGGCGACAAGCCTTACTTCTGTACTTGCGACAGGGCACACTGATCCATGGATAATGCCGGTTCAGCACAGGTGGCTGCCCCGACAACTTTTGCCGGCACTCCGGCCACTAACACCTTTGCCGGTACCGTTTTAAGAACCACACTTCCGGAAGCAATTTGGGCGCACTCGCCAATTTCAATATTGCCCAGCACCTTGCTGCCCGCACCGATTAAAACCCCGTGGCGGATTTTCGGGTGGCGGTCCCCGCTCTCTTTGCCAGTGCCGCCCAGTGTAACGGACTGCATGATGGAAACATTGTTTTCCACTACAGCCGTTTCACCTATAACGATACCGGTCGCGTGATCCAGCAATATACCGTCACCCATACGCGCAGCCGGGTGAATATCCACACTGAATACGACAGAGACACGGTGCTGTAAGAACATAGCCAGGGAGCGGCGCTGCTGCTGCCACAGCCAGTGGGCCACACGGTGAACCTGCAAGGCGTGAAAGCCCTTAAAGTACAGGAAGGGCTCGTGCAGCGAGTGGCAGGCGGAATCCCGCAGGTAAATTGCGTTCAAATCCGCTCGCGCCGCATGCCCTATGGAAGGGTCAGCTTGTAGCGCCTCATCGATAACCTCGCGAATTAACAGCGCCGGTGCCACCGCATTGTCCAGCTTGTTGGCCAGGTGAAAGCTGAGCGCCGCCTCCAGGGAATTGTGGTTCAGGATGGTCGCGTGTAGAAAGCTGGCCAGGATCGGCTCCCGCTCTACCTGCTGCGCCACCTCTATACGAATCTTCTCCCAGATCAGATCCGCCTCAGCCTCGGTGCATGTCGCATCCATTATTGCTTTCTCCATGTTACACAGCCCCCAGGGTCAACGGGGGCTCTAGCAGCGCCGACTGCTGCTCGCGCAATGCCAGTATATGCTCTGCCCAATAACGGGCAGTATTAAACCAGGGAAACGCCTGGGGAAAAGCCGGGTCCTGCCAGCGTCGCGCCAACCAGGCGGCGTGATGCATCTGCCGCAGGCAGCGCAAAGGCTCCATCAGCTGCAACTGCTGGGGATCAAAACTATAGAAGGTTTCATAGCCTTCCAACACTGCATCCAGGTAAGCGGTTTGCTCTGCGCGATTGCCGGAAATCAACATCCAGATATCCTGGATCGCCGGCCCCATCAGGCAGTCGTCCAAGTCCACAAACCAGGGAGTCTCATCCCGCCACAGGAAGTTGCCACTGTGACAATCACCATGCAAGCGCAGCATATCCCAGTCCCGCTCAAACAGCGGGGCTATCTGTTCGATAATGTGGCCCGTGACAGAAGCGTAGGCCTCGCGATTCTCACGTGGCAGGAAATCTCCATTCAGGATAAATTCCCGGCTATCGATTGCGAATCGCTGCAAAGTGAGGGATGGGCGATAGCTGAAAGGTTTGGCGCTGCCGGCCGCATGAATACGACCCAACATGGTCCCCACCTGTTCCAGGTGATCAAAGTTATCCAGCTCCAACTGGCGACCGCCCCGTCGGGGGAAAAGCGCAAAACGGAATCCAGCGGACTCCATCAGGGTGCGCCCATCAAACTGTATCGGTGCCACCACAGGAATTTCGGCCTCTGCCAGCTCCAGAGTGAACTGGTGCTCCTCCATTATCTGCTCATCACTCCAGCGCCCCGGGCGATAGAACTTGGCAATCAACGGCTCGGCATCCTCAATACCCACCTGATAGACGCGGTTTTCATAACTGTTTAGAGGGAAAATACGCGCATCGGAAATCAGTCCGGTAGTCTCGACACAGTCGATCACCACGTCCGGCGTGAGGGCTTCATAGGGATGATGATTCGAGGTCATAGTGGGTACCAACTGGATTGCAGCTGGCTATGCTAACGCGGTCGCGGGGGCCGGGACAAACTGAGAAATGTGCCGCAAGCTAAAGCGGCCAACTCAAGAGGATTTCACGCAGGACAGGAGCGGTGACACCATCCAATGCCAACCGCACAAAAAACTGTCTTAGTCGCCATTTGCCCGCTGTTGCTGCAATAGTTGAACCATTTGGTCACGACCAAAAACTTCGGCAAAATCCTCTGCGGAGTGGCCGGCCTTATTCACCTGCTGCGAATCGCAATCCTGCTTTAGCAGGGTTCGTGCAAGGGCAAACTCACCGCGAAAAATCGCTGCCATCAGGGCAGTATTACCACGGCGATCCTGGGCACAGGCATCTGCACCTCTCTGCAACAGGTAATCCACAGCTTCCCCGTTGCCGTTGTAAGTGGCAATCATCAGTGCGGTGTAACCTTTCGGGTTGCGTACATCCAGGGGGAAACCCGCTTGCGAAAATTCACGCAGCACCTCGGTATCACCAATTCTGGCTGCGGCAAAATAATACTGGGAGAGTTCGGTAAAATCAGATTCCGTTTTTTCCGGCTCCCCTGCCTGAACCCCCAAGGTGAGAAAGAGTAGTGCGAATAAAAATGATCTCATAATTTCACCTGTATAAATTTAGCGGGCGACAGAGGTCGCCCGCACCTGGGTAAAAATTACCGGGCCAGTTTTTTCACGCGATCCAGATCTCCACCAACTGCTTTGGTTAAGCGCTGTCCGTAGTCCTTGTCCGCTTGATAGAAGTGGCTCAGCATAATGTGCTTAGTGTTTTCATCACTCACTTTACCCAGATCACCAGCGAGGTTTTCAATCAGATTCTGGCGCTCTTCAGGACTCAGGCTGCGGTAGAAAGCACCCGCCTGGGCAAAAGGCAGTTTCTTTTCAATGGCCTTTTGCTGGGTGCTGCCATTCAACGCCTTGTTGCTATAAAGACCTTTGGGGTCCTCGGTGCGCGTATCGATACGGCTCGGCTGATAGTTCACATCTGAAGTCTGTTGGCCGTAATTACCCGCCCCATCCTGGTTCCAGTTATTTACGGCAACACGGGGACGGTTGATAGGCAATTGCTGGTGGTTGGCCCCCAGACGATACATTTGCGTATCGGAGTATGAGAACACGCGACCCTGCAGCAGGCGGTCTTCCGAAGGCTCAATACCCGGAACAATATTGGCTGGCGCAAATGCGGATTGCTCAGTTTCCTGGAAGAAATTAGTGGGCACACGGTTGAGTGTCATGGTGCCGACTTTGGTTTCCTTCACGTCCAACCACATTTTGGTGGCGTCCAGGGGGTTGTAATTAAAGCTGTTAAGCTGGGAGGGCTTCAGTATTTTAATAAACAGATCCCACTGGGGGTACTCGCCTTTTTCAATCGCGGCATACATATCGCGAGTTGCGTGGCTGAAGTCCTTGCTCTGAATTTCTGCTGCCTCTTCCGTAGTCAGGTTCTTAATGCCCTGGCGGGTTTTCCAGTGGAATTTCACATAGTTCACTTCACCCTTGTCATTGATAAATTTATAGGCGTGAACACCCCAGCCATCCATCTGGCGCAAGTTAGCCGGTGTACCGTAATCGGAATAGACCCAGCTCAGCATATGGGTGGATTCCGGCACATGGCTAAAGAAATCAAAGAAACGGTTGGGGTCCTGTTGATTAGTCACCGGGGAGGGCTTTAGGGAGTGAACCATATCCGGGAATTTAATCGCGTCGCGGATAAAAAATACCGGCAGGTTGTTACCCACTAAATCCCAATTGCCTTCTTCCGTATAAAACTTGGTGGCAAATCCACGGGGATCGCGCAGGGTTTCCGGGGAACCTTTTGAGTGGATTACTGTTGAAAAACGCACAAACACTGGCGTTTTACTGCCGCGCTCAAACACCGCTGCGCGGGTTAAATCACTGAGGTCAGCCGTCGCAACAAATTCACCGTGAACACCAGTTCCACGAGCATGAACTACACGCTCGGGAATACGTTCACGGGCAAAACGCTGCAATTTTTGAATCAGTTGAACATCTTGCAGCAAATTACCGCCATTTTCTCCGGCGGTTTGTGCGTTCTGGTTGTCTCCGACAGGGGCGCCATTATCGCGAGTCAATGTCTCTGCATTGGCACCGCCTATCAGACCGATAGTTAATGCAAATAAGGGTAAGTATTTCATGGGATTATTTATCTCTACTGCCATCTCTATTACAGGAGTAGAGCTTATAGGGGAGAACAATAAGCGGGAAATTAGACCTTGTTATCGCTCTTATAGCAGGGATCAATAACGGTGAGTCAGAAAGAGCAATTCAGATTTTTTAGCAAGTCAAAATAAAGTAAATGCTCAATCAGATTTTTTTCGCCTGGGCATAAGGTACCAAAGCACAGCGGCAATCAAAAAAAGTGCGGGAATATCTCCCATCAAATTGATTCGCTCTGTTTTATCCACCAATGCCTGCACCAACATAATGACGGCGTGTACAAGGCTAGACCATATAGTGAACCAAATTAAACTGGCATTTGCGGCGGGATTTTTTGCAGCACGTATTAAAAACACCCCCAAGGTAACATAAATACCGATAATCATTTGCTCGTATTCTGGCTGCCGCGGAGTCCAGCCCCATCCTTCCGGCCAAATCCACATCATCATCGGATAAATCGCCAGAATAAAAAGCACTCCTACAACGACCAGCGCTATTGACAGGTATTTTGCTCGAGTTACCTCGTTCATAAATTACTCCCAAATCTCGATCGACTTATTCCTGTAAGTCCCCCGGTAAATGACACACCACTTCCAGGTTATGTCCATCGGGATCAAGTACGTAGGCGGCGTAATAATCCGGGTGATATTGTTCGTAGACAGCCGGTGCGCCATTGTCCCTGCCCCCAGCCTCCAAAGCCAAGCGATAGAATTCCCTGACCACTTGCCGCTCTTCAGCGCGAAAGGCAATATGCAATTGTGGAGTGGTGCTGGTCCCGCCACGAATCCAGAATTCCGCTTTATCTGCCCAGCCAAAGCCCGCCCAATCGTCAAACTCCATCACCAACTGGTATCCCAGTGGCATCAGCGCCTGCTGATAGAAGTCCTTACTGCGTTCATAGCTGTGCACATAAAGGCGAATATGATCAAGCATCGTATAAACCTCGGGAGAGAAGCGGATACTTCTGCAAGATAGCCTAGAGAGGCCGGCAGCGCCGACTTTAAAACGTACGAGACAAAGAGGAGGTTGTGGCAGGTGGTTCACTTCATGCAATCATACCCGCCACTGCAAGGTTGGGATTAGGGGGAGATATACCAGTGATAAATACCGTAAGAAGCGACGCCCAGACCAAAGAACAGCTGCCCCACCAACAAAACCCTGAAAGCGAAAGTGTAACGGGCCAAGTCACCTCGGCGAATGGCATCGTTGGAAAAAATTCTCGCTTCCTCCGGGAATCCCATTTCCAGGGTTTTCAGTGCCGGAACTGCAAGCTTGAGAAGCTGGCGGCTGCGAATGTCCATCAGCCAAAATACAGTGACCAGTATGACCACAAACCCTCCCAGCAACGCCAGGATTAGAGGGTGGAAGTCTTTCTCCATGGCAGTGAAAATCCCGCCCTCAACAAACATGGTTAACACAACAAAAAAATTAAAAACCTTGAGGCGCTGATCGGCGGCGAAGCGGTAGTGATCGCAGAGGTACTGTCCCTGTTCCAAACGGAATCTCCTTAACTGTAAATACCCTTAAAACAATATCCGGAGTTAGAGGGTTACTAACTGTGCAAAGCAGCAGGCATTTACTTGTCTATTTAGCTGAAAATGGCGCAAAAATCGGGGAGGAATTTAACCTCTTGCCCCAATGAAAAGGCCGGGCTATGCCCGGCCAATAAAACCTTCACGCGCCACACCTATGGTCAGCGATTTTCGCGGTGATCAATCAATGCGTCAACCACAGTGGGATCGGCAAGAGTGGAAACATCTCCCAGATTATCCAGCTCATTGCAGGCAATCTTCCTCAGGATACGCCGCATGATTTTGCCGGAACGGGTTTTTGGCAGTGCAGGCGCCCATTGGATAAAGTCAGGCTTGGCAATTGGCCCTATCTCCTTGCGGCAGAGCTCAATTAATTCAGCCTTCAGCTCATCACTGGGCTTATGGCCAGATTTGAGCATTACAAAGGCATAAATCCCCTGCCCTTTGATATCGTGGGGATAACCTACCACCGCTGCCTCCGCCGTATCATTGTGCAGTACCAGGGCGCTCTCAATCTCAGCTGTTCCCAGGCGGTGTCCAGAGACATTTAACACATCATCAATGCGCCCTGTAATCCAGTAATAACCGTCACTATCGCGGCGGGCACCATCGCCGGTAAAGTAATAGCCGGGGAATGCGGAAAAATAAGTATCCAGCATTCGCTGGCGATTGCCGTACACATCCCGAATCATGGAGGGCCAACTCTTTTTAATCACCAGAGAGCCCTCGCCCTCCCCTTCAATCTCCCGGCCTTCGCTATCCAGCAGCGCGGGCTGGACGCCAAAGAAGGGCCGGGTTGCCGACCCGGGTTTCAGAGCCATGGCACCGGGCAGTGGCGTGATCATCTGCGCACCGGTTTCAGTCTGCCACCAGGTGTCCACAATCGGGCAGCGCTCATCGCCCACCACGCTGTAATACCACTCCCAGGCTTCCGGGTTTATGGGCTCACCCACGGTGCCTAAAAGTCGCAGGGAGCTGCGCTCGGTGGCTTTTACAAACTCGTCACCCGCTCCCATCAACGCCCGAATCGCTGTCGGCGCGGTGTAGAAAATATTGACCTGATGCTTATCCACAACCTGCCAGAAGCGTGAGGCATCCGGGAAAGTGGGCACGCCCTCAAACATCAGACTGGTGGCCCCGGCACACAATGGTCCATAGACGATATAGCTGTGCCCAGTGATCCAGCCCACATCGGCAGTACACCAGAAAATCTCTCCCTCGCGATAATCAAAGGTATATTTGAAGGTCATGGTGGCCATCAGCAGATAGCCGGCAGTAGTATGCAGGACCCCTTTGGGTTTACCGGTAGAGCCCGAGGTATAAAGGATAAACAGCGGGTCCTCCGCTCCCATTACTTCAGGCGCGCAGTCCGGCTCCATCTCACCTATGGATTCGCCATACCAGATATCACGCTTACTATCCCAGTCTACCGGTGTGCCCGTTTGTTTAACCACAATGGCCGTATGCACATTAGGGCAGTCCACCAGCGCTTTATCCACATTGGCTTTAAGCGGTACTCGCTTACCGCCGCGAACCGCTTCATCAGCAGTGATCACCAGACGACAATCGGAATCGAGAATACGGTCTTTCAGGGACACCGGGGAGAAACCACCAAATACTACCGAGTGCACAGCGCCGATACGGGCACAGGCGAGCATGGCGTAGGCCGCCTCCGGGATCATCGGCATATAAATACACACCCGATCTCCCTTTTTAACTCCCCGGGATTTCAGCAGGTTGGCCAAGCGGCACACACTTTCATAAAGGCTCTGATAGCTGATTGCCTTACTATCAGCGGGATCATCTCCCTCCCACAGAATCGCAGTCTGCTCGCCACGGTTTGCCAGGTGCCGATCGATGCAGTTTACGGTTACGTTCAACTGGCCATCGGAGAACCAGGCGGTATGACCTTTGTGCAGATCCTCCTCAAGAACCTGAGTGAACGGCTTGTCCCACTGCAAAAAGTCCTTGGCCTGTTGTGCCCAAAACGCCTCTGGGCTCTCTACCGACTGGCGGTACATTGTCTCGTAGTCTTCGGCGCTAATAAGCGCATTGGCAGCAAAACCGGGGGAGACTGGGCGGGTATGCACTTCAGACATCATCTTCTCCTTTATTATTAATATGGCGCTTATCGCTACAGCAGCAGCGAAGCATTCCAGAATCAGGATGTTCCCCTTTATAGCATCACCTTCCAGAAACAATCACCTCTGACAACGGTAATGCTTCACATCGCCGCAACGCGACAGAGCGCACAGCGATTTTAAATCCACGGCTAATGTAGCGGGGGGAGAAAGCAGACATCTAACAAGAACTGATGAAAAACTTAGAGATATTGCGTTGAGGCCAGACCGCAACAATAGAAAACAAATCAACTTAAGTTTGCCTGTACCGGGTTACCAGCCCGGTACATTTAGCAGAGAAAACTAGCGAGATTGGAAAATAAGAAAGCGGTTATTACCCGAGTCGTTGATAATCAACTTATCTTCATAAGCGGTAATTCCGTCGGGCCATTTCAGCGTAGCAGCACTTGGCAACTCCCCCTCGTCAGCAACCCCATTTTGGTTACTGTCGTTGAAGGCACTGCGATCAAAATCTCCCTGCCCCAAGACAACATCTGCCGGAGCGAAATTTTCCTGTGGCCACTGGTTCCAGATCAACACTCGGTTATTATCACTGTCCGCCACAAATAGCTGAATACCGTTCGACCAGATACCACGTCTGAATAAACTCAGGGTTTGTCGACTTGGGGGCAGACTTTCATTGCTGACAAAATCTGCTTGCCCCAGAACTATATCCGCCGGAGCAAAGCTACTAGTAGGCATTGAGTTCCACAGAAGCACCCGGTTATTTTCCGTGTCGGTGATGGCTAACTTTTCTCCATCGCTCCACACATCTCCGGGCGCAGCCAATGTGCGGGCACTGGGCTGCAAAATCGAGCCATCTTGCTCATGGTCGTTAGGGGTGCAATTATCCAGTGTGGACTGGCCCAGCAGCCAATCCGGTGCCGCATCTTCCATTGAGGGCAAGTCATCCCATACCACCACTCGAGCCTTAGACCACGAGGCCGCGAATACGCGCCCCTCCGCAATCATCGCACTGGTATATATGGAGTGGTTACCCTGGCAGTTGTCCTTCGATAGTTTGGCACTAGGCAATGCCCGACCATCTTCGGGAATAGTATCGTAAACATAAATACTGTGGTACTCGGGGCCCAAAAAATAATTTATTAAAAGTTTTCCGCTATCAAAACTGATATTTGTTGGCCCGCGACCAAAATCTCCCACGCTGCTTTCGTCGAGACTATCTTCATTGAGCGCTGCATTGGCCGGTGCTCCATTACTTGCGGGGATCGAATTAAAAATTAACACCCGATCATTTGTAAAATCGGGTACGAACAACTTCCCCTCACCAGTAACGGCAGCGGAACCCCGGGGGCCCTCGCCAAGATTCTTTGCATTGATGGCGGTCAAAGTACTGGAAAAATCATCCTGGCCGATCACGACCTGCGCGCTGTCAAAATTCTCAAAGTACAATGGCACAGTAAAATTGTGCTGTTCAGCGGGGAGATCCAGGCCAGCGGGGTCTTTGGCTTCAAGGTGCAGGCTGCGATCCTGCCCGGACAGCCAGCGGCTCTTGGGAGCTATCACCAAGGTGTCGTCATTAAAGCGCGACTGGGACCAGGTCAGAGTGTATTCATCATCCAGCAAGGAACCGCTAATTTGCAGGCTGTCGCGATCTATCGACTCGGAAAACTGTACCGTGATTGCGCCATCCTTCTCCAAACGCTCCTGTGCTGGAGATACACTGACTACGGAAGGGGCATTTTCATCCACGGTATAGTGAGCATCAACCTCTGCCATCTGGTTGCCGGCTGCATCCTGCGCGGCAATTGTCAGGGAGAGTTCTAGCCCCTTTGCCCACTCCGCTATCGGGGTTAAGATCAGGGTGTCCTGATCGACTTGAGAGAGCTCTCCCATTTCCTGCATGGCGCCACTTAGGGACACATCCTCCAATGCCACCGCTTCGCTAAAATCCAGCAGTAGGGTGTCGGTTGCTGCAATAGAGGCCCCGCTGGCGGGAGTCAGTGTCAGGCTCGGCGGAGTGGTATCCACAGGCGCAGGATCTTCACCACCACCGCTGCCACCGCTGCCACCGCTGCAGCCATAAAACGCGGAACTGATCGCCAGTACCAATGCGGTTTTGATAAACTTGCTATCGGCTTTAAAAAACTTGCCTTCCACCACTGCCTCCTGCAGCCATTTAAATAGCCGACAGGGTATTCAGTCTTACCTGTTTATTGCCACAGCAGTCACTGCCAATCTGGACCCTAAAAATGACAAAACCTAACAGGCTGGGTGCTGCGTCACAAAAGGAGAATTTTCAGGGATACTGCGCTAATCGTACTGACATCTGGGAGCCACCGGCTTCGCTGGTATTAATCAACCTATCGGGCCTAACTGTGACAATGCCCTTTTTACCGATCTAATTTTATTGATGCTAACAACTTAGTTAGCTCTGGATACACTTATCAAGTCTCTAAGTTGCCCAACAGTATGTTGACTAAAAACTATTATTCCCATCCTTTGAAGAAGCGCAGACACAACACCAGAGCCCATTATTTTTGTTCCTGAAAAACTGCCATCGTAAACATAGTTACTTCCGCAAGAGGGACTATTTTCCGTAAGCACTGCATACTGGATATTGTGTTTCCTGCATAATTCCAGAGCCAGTTTGGCCCCCAGCATAAATTGCTCAGTTAGATCCGTTCTATCACTACCTATAACCCCAGTAGTTCTGTCTAACACCTCTGTTCCATTTGCGCCACAGATCTCAGCCGGCACCCTCGGAATAGGCAATCCCGCCGCCACTTCCGGACACAAGGAGACAATTCCCTGAGTATCCACAAGCCACTCAAAATCATCGATATTGGCCTCAACACTACTACCGTCATAGCGCACGGCGCAGTTCAAAAGGCAGGAACTAACAAGTATTTTGGCCATATACATCTGAAGCTATAGTGGACACAATAGGAAGCCGTACTCTACCGCAACTGAGCCTAGGCTACTGGACAACGCAGGTTTTCTGACCAGTAAATTAAGACAGAAAACCTGAATAGAAGGACAACTAAATCCTAGCCTGACGAACAGCTCGTAAATAAACTCATTAGAGTAATAAACCATGCAGCGTTCATTCATATTATTGATAATTTACTTGTTGGCAATCCCAGTCGCTAACGCCAAACAACTGGCAATTACTTTCGATGATGCCCCCCGTAAAGCCGATGGTTATTTTGATGGACCAACCCGGGCCAAAACATTAATTGAAAACATAGAAGAATATAAAGTTGGCAAAGTAGCCTTCTTTTCCAATACTCAATCCTTCGATAAGGAAGGGTTGGAGCGGATGCTCCGCTACGATAGGGCTGGGATATTATTGGCAATCACACCCATAGCCATCCCAATTTTCTGGAAACAGGGCTATCCACTTATCAAGCAGATTTTTTGCAGGCCCACCAGCTGCTTCAGCAATTTGACAACTTTAAAACCTATTTTCGCTTTCCCTATCTGCGCGAGGGCGAAACTGTCGAAAAGCGCGATGGTATCCGGGATCTACTACAGAAAAATAACTATCAAAACGCCTATATCACCTTAAATAACTACGACTGGTATATCGAAGAACTTTTCCAGACAGCAGTGAAAGACGGAAAACCAGTTGATATGGAAAGACTCTCCAACTTTTATGTCGACGTTCTTATGGCGAGCATTAAGTACTACGACGATATGGCAATTAAATATCTCGGGCGCTCCCCAAAGCACGTCATACTGTTGCATGAAATGGATATTTCAGCCCTGTTTATTGGTGATCTGGCTGAAAGACTGAGGAAGGAAGGCTGGGAGATAATTCCTTTAGAGGAGGCCTATCGGGACCCTATCGCCAAATACCAACACGCCCAACCGATTAAATATAACCCTGGAAGAATCGGCGAAATCGCTCTAGCTAAAGGACAAAAGAAAAATCTCTGGCACTACACCCTGGACGAGTCCTACCTGGAAAAGAGGTTTAATCAGGAAGTGTTATTAATGTCTGATCAATAAGCGGCGGGGATGCTACAGGGCACAACGCCCTGTAGCGAAAAGAATCAGGCTTCGGCTAGCTGAACCGGAATCGTATTAGTGCTGCGCTCTACCTTGTTGTTCTCATCCAGGTAGACCAACTTGGGCTTGTGGTTATCGGCTTCGCCCTCTGTCATCTGCGCATAGGAAGCGATAATAATGCGGTCACCCACCTGCACTCTGCGTGCAGCGGCGCCGTTCATGGAGATAATACCGGAACCGCGCTCGGCGAGGATCACATAGGTGTGGAAGCGCTCGCCATTGCTCACATTGTAAATATCGATTTTCTCGAATTCACGCAGGCCAGCCAGTTCTACCAGGTCCTCATCAATTGCACAGGAACCGTCATACCAGAGTTCGGCCTGAGTCACTGCGGCCATGTGCAACTTGCACTTCAACATTTCAATTTGCATAGTTGGATGCCCCTCAGAGTTCCAGGGAAACATTGTCGATCAGGCGCGCTGCACTGGTGTACATAGCTCCCAGGATCGTGATTTCTTTATCGTCATCTGCCGCTGGCTGTAAATCCTTGCTGTAACAGATGGAGAAGTAGTCAACTCGAAAGCCACTCTCTTCAATTCGCTTGCGCGCCTCTGTCTCGAGGTCGGCGAAATCCCGGCGTCCAGCCACAATTTCATCCTTGGCCCAGTTAAGTAACTGGTTGAGCACGGCAACCTTCGGTCGCTCTTCCGCAGTGATATAACCATTCCGAGAGCTCATTGCCAAGCCATCTTCCTCACGGTGCACCGGCGCCGCCACAATTTCCACCGGCATACACAGGTCTTCCACCATACGGCGGATCACTGCTAACTGCTGGAAATCCTTAATCCCGAAAATAGCCTTATCCGGCTGCACAATGTTGAAAAGCTTCGAAACTACGGTGGTGACCCCTTCAAAGTGACCCGGTCGGCTCGCGCCGCACAGGACATCGGTCATCGCCGGACAAACCACGCGGGTCTGCTGGTCCATGCCGTTGGGGTAAATCTCACTCTCATCCGGATGGAACAAGAAGTCACAGTCCGCTTCCCGCAGGCGGGCCATATCCCGCTCCATAGTGCGCGGATACTTATCCCAATCCTCATTCAAACCGAATTGCAGTCGGTTGACGAAGATAGATACCACAACCAGGTCGCAGTGTTGCTGGGCGATTTTGACCAGCTCTATATGGGCATCGTGCAGATTGCCCATGGTTGGCACAAAGCCGACGGTCTTGCCGTCTTTGCGGGCCTGGGCCAGCGCCTCGCGCAGACTTGCTACGTGGTGGAAGACTTGCATCTTGCTACCGCTCACTATGAATCAGCGCGGCATCATACTCGCTGAGACCAGGTGTCTCAACATAGCAAAATTGCCGCTCTCAATAAGATTTCGCCGCAGAATCCAGCCTGTGGCCCCGCCAGACAATCTCTGCCCATACCTGAACTGCTAGTCACTATCGACGCCGTCGATTGCCGCCGAATTTTACCCCATTCAGTTCAGGAAGTGTTCAGACCCGCCAGGGCAAACTTCACGCCAAGATACACAAAAGACCTGATCTGAAAGAAAAGAGCCCCACGCTCGGGAGAGATGTTATGAAACACCTCACTACTGCCATCGCCACCCTAAGCCTGCTGCTGATCGCAGCACCCGCCCTGTCCGAGTCACATCGCGGGCACCAGCGCGCCATGGACGACCACCACAAATATGGAAGAGCCGAACGCGAGCAGCGCCACTTAAAGAAACAGCACGACAAGCATCACGACCGCCAGCAGGAAAAGAAACGCCGCAGACAAGAGCGCAAGAAAGAAGAGCGCAGACGTGAACGCAGAGAGGAGCGCCAGCACCGCCGCGAAGTTCGCCACGCCTATAAAGAGGGCTATAACAAAGGGCATAGAAAAGGCCACAAGCAGGGCCACCGCCACGAATACCGCGCGGCACACAGACCGGTTTACCGCCACGGTTATCGCGGCCACCGCCCCCACTACCGCCCCTCGCACTACGGTTATGGCTACCGCTGGCGCCACTTGCCGCGTAATTTCGTCAGTATCAGTATCGGTACAGCGGGCTTCTACTATAGCGATGGAATTTTTTATCGCCCGGCTTCTCACGGCTACGTAGTAGCCCAGGCCCCCCACGGCGCCATCGTGCACAGCCTGCCAGCATCAGCACTGACCGTGGTAGCCGGTGGACACAATTACTACGTGGCTTATGACACCTACTACCTGTGGGACCATAGCCACCGCGGCTACCGGGTTGTCCCCAAGCCGACCTATTACTGATTACCCAATCCCCCCCTCCCTGCGGCCCTCGGGCCGCCTTTTTTTACTCAAATTTGCGCAGATCAATCACCTTCTTAAGCCCCCTGTCGCAGAGTGCAAAAGAGCTGGCCATCCACTCGCTCCCCATTTACTTTTCAGTGCGCAAAAATTAGCGTTTTTTTATCTATAGTTATTGCTTTCCGGCCCTGCTGGGCCCAAGATTCGCGCCCGCCAATATCAACAGAAAGGCGCCATGAAAAAGCAACAAGTAAAAGACTGGACTTGCGAAGATTCGGCCGAGCTCTACGGCATCCGCAATTGGGGCGCCGGATATTTCGATTTGAACGAAGATGGTGAAGTTTCACTGCAAGTCGACGGCCCCAACGGGGTAACACACAGTGTTTCGCTGATGGACATTGCCCGAGGCGCCACCGAGCGCGGCCTGGGTATGCCCCTGCTATTGCGTATTGAGAATTTACTCGAAGCGCAGATCGCCCGGATTAACGAATCCTTTGCTCGCGCTATCGACGATTGCGGCTACGGCAATGTTTTTCGCGGCGTGTTCCCCATTAAGGTGAACCAGCAGTGTCAGGTCATTGAAGAAATTGCCAATGCCGGCCGCCGCTTTAACCACGGCCTGGAGGCGGGCAGTAAAGCAGAACTTATCGCTGCCCTGTCCATTCTGGATAACACCGAATCCCTGATCGTTTGCAACGGCTATAAGGACGAGGAATTTATTAACCTCGGACTGCAGGCCCAACGCCTGGGCGTACAGGTTTTCTTCGTCGTGGAAACGCCCTCGGAAGTGGAGACCATTATCCGCTGCGCCGAGCGCGAGCAGGTGCGCCCAAATATCGGCGCACGGGTAAAACTCGCCTCCAAGGTGGGCGGCTACTGGAATGCGACCAGTGGCGACCGCAGTATTTTCGGTCTGGGCAGTAACGACCTGATCGCCATGGTCGATCAACTGCGCAACCACGATATGCTCGACTGTCTCAAGTTGTTGCACTATCACCTGGGCTCGCAGGTACCGAATATCCGCGACATCCGCACCGGAGTTTTGGAAGCCTGCCGCTACTACGCCGATCTGGTGGAAGAAGGCGCACCCATGGGCTACCTGGATCTGGGCGGTGGCCTGGCGGTGGATTACGATGGCAGCAAGACCAATTACACCCACTCAAAGAATTACTCCCTGGACGAGTACTGTGTCGATGTAGTGGAAGCCATTATGGGCACCCTCGATAGCGAGGGAGTCGAACATCCGGTGATTATCACCGAATCCGGCCGCGCCACTGTAGCCTACTCCTCTGTACTGCTATTCGATATTCTCGACACTACCCGTTTCGAGCCGGTGGAGCTGGAGCACACCAAGATCAGCGAAGGCGACCACCAGATGCTGCTCAACCTGCAGGACGCAGTGCGCAGTATCACCCCCAAAAACTTGCAAGAGAGTTACAACGACGCACTCTACTACCGCGATGAAGTGCGCTCTCTGTATCTGCACGGCCAGGTGAGCCTGCGCGAACGCGCCAATGCGGAAAACCTGTTCCTGCAGAGCGCCCAGGATATTCGCAAATTACTCGATGAAGCCGAAGAGATTCCCGCAGACCTGCAAGCTCTGCCGGAGGTACTGTCGGATATCTACTACGCCAATGTGAGCGTATTCCAATCGGTACCGGACATCTGGGCTATCGATCAGGTATTCCCACTGCTGCCGATCCACCGCCTGGACGAAGCGCCGACGCGCTCCGCCATCATCGCCGACATCACCTGTGACTGTGATGGTAAGATCGACCGCTTTATTGGCCGGGAAAAAGAGCAGAAAACCCTGCCTTTACACGAGCTAAAGGATGGCGAGGACTATATTCTCGGCACCTTCTTAATTGGCGCCTACCAGGAGACCCTGGGTGACCTGCACAACCTGTTTGGGGACACTAATGTTGTGAGTGTGCGCATCCAGGAAGACGGGAGCATAGACTTCAGCCACGAGATTCACGGTGACAGTATTTCTGACGTGTTAAGCTACGTGGAATACCAGCCCAAGGCGCTGTTTGAGCGCTTCCGCCGCCTGGCAGAACGCGCCGTCAAGCAGGGGTTGATTACCGCCGCCCAACGCAAACAGATTTTGCAAACCTATACCGCCAGCATGAGCGGTTACACCTACTTTGAAAAATAAATTTTAAAAATGAGGCGCCAACGCCTTTGAGAATATAGCGGTAACATTAGCCGCAGATTTAAGGAGATCTTTATGGCCAACGTACTGATCATCGGCGCCGGCGGTGTCGGCCAGGTGGTTGCGCACAAGTGCGCACAGGTTGCTGAGGTATTTGAAAATATCACCCTGGCAAGCCGCACCAAAAGCAAGTGCGACAAGGTTGCCGCTATGCTGCCGCGCAAAATCAACACCGCTGAAGTAGATGCGGACAATGTGCCTGAATTGGTAAAGCTGATCGAAAAAGTGAAGCCGGACCTGGTCATCAATGTGGCCCTGCCCTACCAGGATCTGCATATTATGGATGCCTGCCTGGAAACCGGCGTGCACTACCTGGATACCGCCAATTACGAGCCGCCGGAAGAGGCCAAGTTCGAGTACAAGTGGCAGTGGGCCTACCAGGAGAAATTTGAGAAAGCCGGCCTGATGGCACTACTGGGCAGCGGCTTCGATCCCGGTGTCACCAGTGTATTTACCGCCTACGCCAAGAAGCATCACTTCGATCGCATCCACACCCTGGATATTCTCGACTGTAATGCCGGCGACCACGGCCTGCCGTTCGCCACCAACTTCAACCCGGAAATTAATATCCGCGAGATCACCGCCAACGGTCGCTACTGGGAAAATGGCCAGTGGGTTACCACCAAGCCGATGGAAGAGAAGCGCGTATTCAACTTCCCTGAAGGCATTGGCGATAAGGACATCTACCTGCTCTACCACGAAGAGCTGGAATCCCTGTCCAAGCACTTCCCGGAAATTGAGCGCGCGCGTTTCTGGATGACCTTTGGCGAGAGCTACCTGAAACACCTGGAAGTTCTGCAGAACGTCGGAATGACTGGCATTGAGCCGGTGGAATTCCAAGGCCAGCAAATTGTACCTATCCAGTTCCTTAAAGAGCTGCTGCCAGATCCCGCCAGCCTCGGCCCGCTGACCAAGGGCAAGACCTGCATCGGCAACATTATTCGGGGCACCAAAGACGGCGAAGAGAAAATCTACTACGTCTACAACACCTGCGACCACCAGGACTGCTACCAGGAAGTTCAATCCCAGGCGATCTCCTACACCACCGGCGTACCGGCCATGATCGGTGCCAAGATGATGCTGGAAGGCAAGTGGATGAAGCCCGGCGTGTGGAATATGGAGCAGATGGACCCGGATCCCTTTATGGATGACCTGAACAAGTACGGCCTGCCCTGGCAGGAAACCTGGTTGGATAAGCCCTTCCAGTAAATCGCTTCTTTCCCGACCTAGCGGGGCGGACTCCAGTGCCCGCCCCGCCGCACCAGGATATAACGCACCATGGACCTCACTCCCCCCGTTGACTATTTCGGCAGCTTCGATCCCTACCGCGTTCCCTCTCCCTGTTTTGTGATCGATGAAATTGCCCTGCGCAATAATTTGGCACTGCTCGCCGATGTACAGGAACGCAGCGGTGCCAAGGTACTGGCAGCGCTCAAGGCCTTTTCCATGTTCAGCACCGGGCCCATCGTGGCTGAATATCTATCCGGGACCTGTGCCAGTGGCCTGCACGAAGCCAAACTGGGGTTCGAAGAGTACGGCGGTCGCGACAAAGGCAAGGAAGTTCATGTCTTCAGTGCCGCTTACAAGGATGAGGAACTACGGGAAATACTGCAATTTGCCCACCATGTAATTTTCAATTCCTTCTCCCAGTGGAAGAGTTTTCGGGAGTTGTGCCTGGATATGCAACAGCAGCGGCCAGAGCTGCGTTTTGGCCTGCGTATCAACCCCGAGCACTCCGAGGGCCACACCGATCTCTACGACCCCTGCGCCCCTTGTTCGCGCCTGGGCATCGTGCGCTCGCTGTTTGAAGGAGAGTCCCTCGAAGGCATCAGTGGCCTGCACTTCCACACGTTATGTGAACAGGATTTCAAACCTCTGCAGCGCACAATCGCTGCCGTGGAGGAGAAGTTTGGCGATCTGATACCACAAATGGAGTGGATTAATTTCGGCGGCGGCCACCATATTACTCGCCGGGATTACCAGGTGGATGAGCTGGTCGAAGCGGTGCGCAGCTTTTCCGACAAGCACAATGTACAGGTCTACCTGGAACCCGGTGAGGCCATCTCCCTGTTCGCAGGAGTCCTTGTGGCTGAAGTAGTGGATATCGCCTGGAATGGTGAAAACCAAGCCATCCTCGACGCCTCTGCCACCTGCCATATGCCCGATGTGCTGGAAATGCCCTACCGACCGGAAATTACCGGTGCCGCTCGCCCCGGTGACTTACCCCACACCTATCGCCTGGGCGGACAGAGTTGCCTGGCCGGCGACAGCATCGGCGAATACAGTTTCAGTCAACCACTGCGGATTGGCGAGCGACTGGTGTTCGAGGAAATGGCCTACTACACCATGGTGAAAACCAATACTTTTAACGGTATCCCCCTACCGGCTATCGCCCTGTGGAATTCGGATACCGACGACCTGAAGATGATCAAAACTTTCGGCTACGAAGATTTTAAGGAACGCCTCTCCTAAACAGTGCCGATAGAGATAGATGCGGCAGGCAATGAGTTATTGCCTCCGCCAGAGGACCAGTAGATGTTGTCAGAAAACGAATACCCCATTTTTCTCGGCTCCGAAATCGAGCAGCCGAAGCCGGAAGACGCCCTCTTTCACATTATCCCCATCCCCTATGAGGAAACCGTCTCCTACGGTGGCGGCACCGGCAAGGGCCCGGCCTCCATCCTGGAAGCATCCTGGCAACTGGAAACTTTTGACAACTTCTCCAACCCCTGTGACCTGGGCATCTACACCCGCTCGCCGGTCTCGGTTTCCGGCCCTGCAGAACAGGTGATGGAGAATATCGCCGCAGCCACCAAAGAAGTGTTGGCGCTTGGCAAGATGCCGGTGGGTATCGGCGGTGAGCATTCGGTGACCTGGGGTATTATCAAAGGGCTACTGGACGCCGGTGAAACCGATTTTGGCGTGGTGCAGATCGATGCCCACGCCGACCTTCGCGATCGCTATGAGGGCCACAAACACAGCCACGCCAGCGTGATGCGTCTAGTGGTAGAAGCCGGTGTTCCCCTATTTCAGCTGGGTATCCGCGCCTATTGCGAAGAGGAAGTTCAAGCCCGCAAGGACCACAACGTGGGCTATCTGGATGCCCACCAACTGGTGCCCAACAATGTGCAGGAATTCCAGTTACCGGAGAATTTCCCCAAGAAAGTCTTCTTTACACTGGACGTGGACGGTATGGACCCATCGGTCTTCCCTTCCACCGGCACCCCGGTACCCGGTGGTCTCGGCTGGTACCAGACCCTCAACTTATTCGAATCCGTTGCGCGACAAAGAGAGATTATCGGCTTCGATCTGCTGGAATTTGCACCGATCGAGGGCTTTCACGCCTATGATTTTGCCGCCGCACAGCTGATGTATAAGCTGATGGGAATCATTCAGCGCAACCGCTGACCACTGATCCAGCCTCCGGCACTTTGACAATTCTTAACCAATTAACCTGTCTTTAATGTCAGGATAAGGGTTAGTATGTCAAATGTGAGTAATCACTTCGCTGGAGAGACTGTGAATAAACTGAATGTCGTAATTGGCGCCAGTGCGTTCCTGGCGCTGGCCGCTTTTGCCTTTAGCCCACCGGCCGATGCGCGCGGTTATGAGCGCGGGGGAGATCATCGCCACCACCACCGTGGCGGTGTTTATCGCGGACCACGTGTTTCGATCGGATTTGTTGCGCCCGTACTACCCGTTGGCCATGTGCGTGTCGCAGTTGGCGGACGTCCCTTTTACTACCATGGCGGACACTTCTACCGCCACGGTCCCCGTGGTTACGTCGTTGTCGCCGCCCCTCTGGGCGCCTCGGTAGTCACCCTGCCAACTAGTGCTGTCAGAGTCCATGTAGGCGGAATTACTTATTACCAGTACGCCGATGCCTACTATCAGTGGCACCCGGCTACCCGAACTTATGTCGTGGTAGCACCACCTGCAGTGGCTGTAGCTCCAGCACCCGTGGCTGTTGTTCCAGCGCCTGCGCCGGCTGTCGCCGTTCCTGTTGCAACGGCAGCAGCTTCCGCTACTGTGCCAGCAACCCCGAACCCGGGCCCTGAGGGTTTCCAGCCCGGACAAGTGGTGGAAACCCTACCCAATGGCTACGCCGCTGAAATTATCAATGGCATCCAGTACTACCGCTATGGCGGCAATTACTTTATGCCGACCCAGCGCAATGGCCAGGAAGTCTACGTAGTCGTCAAGCTGTAAGCGCGGCTTCGCTTTCCAGCCCGTGAAAACGGGCAAACTGCCCCAGAGCCCGGTGGTAACTCGCCTCCAGCGAGACACCGGGTTTCTTGTCCCAGTGCAGGGCCTCTACCCGCAATACACCCGCATCCCGATCAGCCTTCAAATCCACCTGCCCCACGAATTGATCGCCGTATAAAATCGGCAGGCAAAAATAGCCATAGCGGCGCTTGGCCGCCGGTACATAGCACTCCAATTGATATTCAAAATCGAACAGCCGGCGCAGGCGTTTGCGCTGCAATATCACTGGGTCGAATGGGGATAACAGGCGCACTTTGCGCGATGGTCGTACTGGCTCCCAGTCCAGGTGCTCGGTGAGCATCAGCTCTTTCCCCCACTGAGTGAGCTCACCGGTTGCCAACATGCGCTTAATTGCCAGCTGGATAAGGGGTTTGTCGTCCCTGCGCAGGTAAGCAATTTCCTCCGCTCGGCCAATCCCCTGGCACCCCAGAAAAGTGCGCACCAGATGGCTACCGTATTCAATTTCCGAGGCAGCATTGGTCGAGATTCTTGCTGGCAGTATCCGCTCCGGGAGATCGAAGACTTTTTGAAAGCCCTCCCGGTGGCTGACCATCAGCTCACCTTCATGAAACAGCTGCTCCAGGGCTTTCTTTTCATCAGACCACTCCCACCATCCACTCTTGGTGCGCACAAAATCACTGGCCCGCAGGGCGCCCTCCTCTCGCACACGATCGAGAACATAGCGACACAGCTTGGCATTCTTTTCAAACCAGTGGCGCTGACCGGCGCGGATACGATCCATACGCACCCGCGCATAGGGGTAGTGGGCCATTGGCAGGTAGGCAGCGGCGTGGGACCAGTACTCGAAAATTTCGCGGCGCTCTTCAGCTTCAGCCAGGTGTGACTCGCGGTAACGGGGCAGGCGATTGTAGAGCTGGTGGTGGTGGGCCCGGGTAATTCGCTGGATAGCATCCAACTGTAGGGCGCCAAGATGTTGCAACAACTCCGACAATCCTTCAGTCCAGGAGCTGTGGATAAATTGGCGTTGCAACACCAGTGCGCGGATCTTTTGCTCGGATAACAAGAAGTGGCTCCCCTAGGCTCGGATATTCGACAGCCGCAAACCTAGCAGAAAGGCTTATTCGCCCTGGTAGTATTCCGGCGCCAGATTATCGAAGCGAGTGTATTTGCCTACAAACGCTGCGCGGCAGGTGCCGATCTCACCGTTACGCTGCTTGCCGATAATCAACTCGGCCATCCCTTTATCCGGGCTGTCCTCGTTGTAGTATTCATCACGGTAGATAAACAGGATCACGTCAGCATCCTGCTCGATCGCCCCGGATTCCCGCAGGTCCGAGTTCATCGGCCGTTTGTTGGGGCGCTGCTCTACTCCCCGGTTGAGCTGCGACAGGGCAATCACCGGGCATTCGTATTCTTTCGCCAGCGCCTTGAGAGAGCGGGAGATCTCGGAGATCTCCTGGGTGCGGCCCTCAGTAGACCCCTTCACCTGCATCAGCTGCAGGTAGTCCACCATAATCATGGCGGGCATACTCTTGGCCTCGGCGTCTTCGCGGCTTAACTTGGGGTTCTCGCGCATCAATTTGTTGATGTGATCGCGCACCGTGCGCTTGGTACGGGCGCGCACCTCACTGGGACTCAGTGCCGGCGTATCATCGATATACAGGGCCTTGCCCTTCATCTTCTGCACGGCGCTGGACAGCTTGGGCCAATCCTCTTCCTGCAGCTTGCCATTCCTGATACGCCCCTGGTCGATACGACCAATAGAGGACAACATCCGCATCACCAGGCTGTCCGAGGGCATCTCCATACTAAAGACCAGAGTCGGGCTCTCCTGGCAGAGCATGGCGCTCTCGATAAAATTCAATGCCAGTGCGGTCTTACCCATGGAGGGACGTGCGGCGAGAATAACCAGTTCGCCCGGCTGCCAGCCGGAGGTGCGCTGGTCCAGTTCGGTAAGACCAGTGCTGATACCGGTGATATCACCCTCGGTCTTGAACAACTCGTCGATGCGCTCGACAGTCTTTTTTAGCAGCGTATCCACGCCGACAAAGCCGCCCTCTTTGGCGCGCCCCTCGGCGATTTCCGCCACGCGGCGCTCAGCCATCTGCAGCAGGTCGGCGGAGGCAAGGCCACCGGGATTAAAACTGGTGCGGCTGATCTCACCTGCGGCGGCGATCAACTGGCGCAGCATGGAGCGCTCACGCACAATCTTGGCGTAGGCGACGATATTCGCTGCGGAGGGAGTGTTTTCGGCCAATTCCGCCAGGTAGGCAGGGCCACCCACTTCACCGAGCAGGTCGCGGCTGGCGAGGCCTTCGGCGAGGGTAACGATATCCAGGGGCTGTTCGCCATTACTCAGCTCGCCCATAACCGCAAAGATCTTGCGGTGACTGGCGCTGAAGAAATCCTCTTCACTCAGCTGTTCGGCAACGGCGTCAATACGGCCCGGGTCCAGCATCAGGCCGCCGAGCACAGACTGCTCCGCCTCTACCGAATGCGGCAGGGGTGAACTCTCTTCGCTGTGGATCTCTTCTTCAGGGGCGGCGTATTCGTCGATCATGGAACTTTACTGGATAGTAAAAACAAAACAGGCGCTGGACCCGATAGGGTGCAGCGCCCGATTGTAGCGCGGCTGGCGCCCGAAGCACCAACCGTTCGTCAGCAAAACCTTACTCGGCTTCGATAACGACTTTAACTGCAGCAATTACGTCGGAGTGCAGCTGTACGTCTACGTCGTACTCGCCCACTTCGCGCAGCGCGCCTTCCGGCAGCTTAACTTCAGCTTTAGCTACTTCAACGCCACCAGCGGAGATCGCTTCAGCGATGTCGCGAGTGCCGATAGAACCGAACAGCTTGCCTTCGTCGCCAGCGTTAGCAGCGATGGTAACAACCAGATCGGCCAGCTTGGTAGCGCGGCTTTCAGCTTCAGCCAGCTTAGCGGCAGCAGCGGCTTCCAGTTCAGCGCGCTTAGCTTCGAACTCAGCAATGTTTGCGGCGGTAGCAGCAATTGCCTTACCAGTCGGCAGCAGGAAATTGCGGCCAAAACCGGCTTTAACATCAACGCGGTCACCCACGTTGCCCAGTTTGCCTACTTTATCGAGCAGAATAACTTCCATCTCGGTTTCCTCAATTTCTGTATTGTGCGGGCGCGCTTATTTGGAAGAGCGTCCGCGAATATCTATCCAGCTATCTACCAGGGCCAGGCCGCAGAGGAAGCCCGCCAGGGGCAGCCCTCCAATCACCAGCATGATGTACATCGCCACCAGGGGACCTACTCCCCAACCGCGACTGGCAACCAGCCAGTGGACCAGGGCAATACCAGCTACCACCATCGGGAACGCAATCACCGCTCCCCAAAATGCGTAGCCTGGGGTTACCAAGCTGACTACCCACAACAACATACTTGTCGCTGACAGCCACAGGGGCAGGCGCAGCTGGTGGAACTCCTGGCGGAAACCGCCGGGGTTGTACAGCAGGGCCTGCCAGTAACGCCCCAGTACCAGAGCCAATGTGGCGCTCATCGCCGATATCAGGCCCAGGTAACCGGTAATTTGCAATTCACCCGAAAATATCTGCTTCAGTTCATCCATTGGAACAGTATTGGGCTGTTCCGCTGCATTCTCGACTGCCTGCAAGAACCCTTGCATCAGTCCTCCACTGAAGAGAGAGGTCAGCAATATGCCTGCTGCTGATGCCGCCGTTACAGCCACCAGGCCAGCGGCCCAGGAGCGACTGCTGCGCAATGCCATGGCGCCGCAAAAAACTGCAACAAAATGGCCTGCGGATATACCAGTCACCAGTGGTGGTACATGACCACTCATACCCATAACGACAATCGGCAACAGAGCCCAGGCCAAAACCATCAGGCCGTCACTGCTGCCTCGGCGCAAACTCACCAGAGCGAGAATTGCCGGGCTTATCAGCGGAATCCCCAACATGGTGAGGATTACCGCCCTGACGCGTCCGCGCATAATAAATTCAGCTACGGCGCGCATATCTAGATAGCTTCTCTATTAATGAGTCTAAGCAAACTGCGGCTTAGGCTTCGTGGCTGTCCGTGTACGGCAGCAGGGCCAGGTAGCGAGCGCGCTTGACCGCAGAGGCCAGCTGACGCTGATACTTGGCTTTGGTACCGGTAATACGGCTAGGAACAATTTTGCCAGTCTCGGAGATGTAGGCTTTCAGGGTATCGAGATCTTTGTAGTCGATACGCTTAACACCTTCAGCGGTGAAACGGCAGAACTTGCGACGACGGAAAAAACGTGCCATCTGATAATCCCCTTACTCTTCGCTTTCAGCGTTATCGGAAGAAGCTTCTGCAGCGTCGGAAGAAGCTTTCTCTTCTCCGGCGCGCTCGCGACGCTCGGTGCGCTCTGCACGGGCAGCTTTGCGCTCACGGCTTTCTTTTTCCGCTTTCATGATCGGGCTCTCTTCAGTGATCGCCTCGTCTTCACGAATTACCAGATTACGGATAACCGCATCGTTGTAACGGAAGTTGGTAGTCAGTTCCTCAAGGGCTTCTTCAGAACATTCTACGTTCATCAGAATGTAGTGAGCCTTGTGGATCTTGTTGATCGGGTAAGCCAGACGGCGACGGCCCCAGTCTTCCAGACGGTGAACCTGTCCACCGCTCTCCTTGATGGACGCAGTGTAGCGCTCCACCATGCCAGGTACCTGCTCGCTCTGGTCCGGGTGAACCAGGAATACAATTTCGTAATGACGCATTTTAGCTCCTTACGGGTTAATCAGCCTCTCGGACAGTCCGATGAGGCAAGGAGTACAACGGGCACGGATAAACCGGGCCCATTGCGGGCGGCGTATTCTAGGCAGTTGTGGGATTGGTTGCAAGTTAACCAGTTACATCAGGCCCTGTGCCTTCGCCTACCCGGTTGCAAGTTGATCAATTACTTCAGCCCAATGCCTTCGCCCACCCGGTTGCAAGCTGATCAAAATGACTACCCTGCCACTCGCCTTGTCTCTGGGATTTGGCGGATTGGGACACAGCACTGCGCGGTCTGGTCATGGGTTTGGCAAGCTGGCTTCGCCTATGATGCCGGACTGTTAAAGGGAGAAGTACCATGCCCCAACAAACCCACCAATTAGAATTTGGCGCCTTCCAGGTACCAGTAACCACAGTACACAACGGCGAAGGCCCCCTGGTATTGGTACTTCCTGCGATGGGCGTACCGGCCAACCGCTACCGCCTGCTTCTGGAAGAGCTGCAAAAGCTCGGTTACAGCACCGCTATCAGCGAGCTGCCCGGCACCGGGGAGAGCCTGCCGCGCCCGCACCGAAATGCCGACTACGGTTACAACGATCTGGTGTTTTCGTTTATCCCGCAGTTAATCCAACTGCTGGAACAGCAATTCCCCCAGGGGCCAGCACTGATTCTCGGCCACAGTATCGGCGGTCAAACCAGCACCCTGGCAGCCCGCGCCGGCCTCACTGGTAACGCCAAGGTTGTCAGCATCGCCTCCGGCCATGTGGACCACCGCAGCTGGAGTGGCCTGCACAAGTACGCCATCCTGCTCTTCGCCTCAATTGCCAGTGTGACCTCAAGCCTGCTGGGTTATTTCCCCGGTGCGCGCATGGGATTCGGCTGGCGCGAAGCGCGCAGGCTGATGAAAGACTGGGCCCGATCCATATTTAGTGGCCGCTTTGCACCGGAGGATCGCTTTGGGCAAATGGAAAAGACAAGACAGCCCACCCTGCATATTGCGCTGGACGGCGACCCCTTCGCCCCTATTCAGGCCGCCCGTAAATTAGCGGCGATCGTCGGCGGTGAAACCCGTGAGATGAAACCCACTTATCCCAAGGGCAACCCTCACCTCAGCTGGATCAAGAATCCCGCCCCCGTAGTTGAGGCGGTACAGCAGTGGCTACATAAAGATCCCGCTCTCAACTGATTTTTCTTTTTCTGTCTTTCCTGTATGGCTAAGAAAGCAATTCACAGCTTTCTTAGCCATGTATTGATAGAACCTGTCCGCTCTACCTTTCTACCACATCGCAGCCAACAATCTTATTTGTCTTTCCGGTTTTCACGGTTCAGTTCCGATTGTGGCCAGTGAACCAATCTCTTGAGCGGTAAAGTCACCACTCAAACGACATCGCTCAAGTAGGTTATCCCGATGAACAACAGCCCATTCAATACCTTCACCAAGTTGCACCAAACTGACGCCCCATTGATCCTGCCAAATGCCTGGGATGCTGCCAGCGCTTTAATCTGCCAAAACACAGGCGCCCAAGCGGTAGGTACCAGCAGTGCCGCCGTCGCCTGGTCACTGGGTTATGCCGATGGCGGCGCGCTACCCGTTGAGGAACACTTGAACGCTATCGCACGGATTGCCCGCGTAACCTCATTACCGCTAACCGTGGATATTGAGGATGGTTACTCCCAAAACCCCGAACAGGTAGCGGAGCTGGCCTGTAAAATGGTCGCGCTGGGAGTTGCAGGCATCAATATTGAAGATGGTAACGACGCCCCCGAATCTCTCGGCGAAAAGATCGGCGCTATTCGCCAAGCACTAAACGGCCGCCCGCTTTTTATTAATGCCCGTACCGATGTTTATCTCAATGCACTCGCCAGCGGTGAACAAGCGATCAATATGTGTATAGAGAGGTTAGAGCTTTATAAAAGTGCCGGAGCTGACTGCGGCTTTGTGCCTGGGCTCTCTTCAGTTGAGGAGGCAAGGAGTCTAGCAGCGGATATCAATCTGCCAATCAATATTATGCTGCTTCCGGGAATAGCCCCTATATCGGAGTTTTTTGCTGCAGGCATAAAGCGCTTTAGTACCGGACCAGCATTATTCCAGTCAGTCTACGGCCATTTAAACAAATCATTAAAACAGCTGGCAGCGGTTAAAATTGACACTAATTTGTTTAGTAAGGCGTTGGACTACGGCACACTGAAATCAGCCTTTATTAAAGAGGCATAGAGAGAGGCAATATAGCCGGGGCATATCGATGCCCGCCTTGTTGCCATCTACGAAAGTTCCGCAGGCAAACCTTTTGAGTGACTCTTATAAAAAAACAAGCATAGACCAGAAAAAATATTGAGATAAGAAAAACCCAACATGAAATTAAAATAAAAAAGTTCAGTAGGGCTCCAGAAAAACCACCACTGCTTAAATAGCTAATACTGGAATGCCCAATAAAGAAATATAAAATAGTTGCTTAGGTGTTAAATTGTAAAGCAATAGTGCTGAAGTGCACTTAATACAAAAGGTGAGTATTGGAAAATCCACGCATTTATTAAGGTAAGAGCCGACAACCAAGACTTGCTTTGATTGACGGCTCAAGATTTACCTACGCTGCAATATCTACCAGGTCAACAAGTGGTATTTACATCAGCGATGGATAAATATTTCTCGCTCTTGCCGATATACTTATCACTTAATAAAAGTCGATACCACTGCTATCACCTCCATTAAGCTCATCGCCCCAGGTTACGACAGACTTGTCGTCTTTTAGCACCACAAAGGCTCCATCACCCCTGGAAGGAATGTAAATTGTAAAATCTTCTACCAATGCAGAAACTGTTAATACACCACTCTCCAGTTGTTCACTAACACTACTGCTATCAGTTCTGCCCCCACCCCAGGTGATTAAAGATCCACTCGTCGTTAATGCCGCAAAGCCCTCATTAAGGGAGTAGACCGCTTCTACATTACCAGTTAACTCAGAGCTGACCTCGCTACTATCGCCTCCAAATTCACTATCCCCCCAGGTGACAACAGAACCATCGGATTTAACAGCAGCAAAAGCACGGCTCGATGCAGAGATGGTATCTACATCACTCACAAGCTGGTCACTCACACTACTGCTATCACCACCCCAGTCAGCATTGCCCCAGGTAACAACCGAACCATCAGATTTCAGGGCAGCAAAAGCCCCGCCACTCCCAAAGACCTCCACAACACCGCTGGCAATTTCTGCACTAACCTCACTGCTATCGCCACCCCAATTACTACCTCCCCAAACCACAGCAGAGCCATCTGACTTGAGTGCGACAAATACTGATCTTGATGAAAAAACAGTTTCCACATCACTGGAGATTTCTGTGCTTACCGCACTACTATCCCCACCAGTGGCAGAAGACCCCCAAGTGACAACCGAACCATCGGACTTGAGTGCGGCAAAAGATGTGCTTGTTGAATAAACAGTATCCACATCACTGGAAATTTCTTCACTTACAGCACTGCTATCGCCTCCGTCAGAAGAATCCCCCCAGGTCACTAAGGAACCATCCGATTTTTGCGCAGCAAAAGCTGATTTAGTTGCATAGACAGCCTCAACTCCACTGGCTAACTGAGCACTAACATCACTGCTATCACCTCCCCAATTACTATCCCCCCAAGTCACAATAGATCCATCAGACTTCAATGCAGCGAATGCCTTCGCGCTTGGATAAACCTTAACGACACCATCCGCCAAGTAGGCACTCACGGAGCTACTGTCCCCACCATAAGTCCCCCCCCAAGTAATAACAGAACCATCAGATTTCAATGCAGCAAAAGCACCCTCTGTAGTAAAAATTTCTACTACACCGCCGGTCAAGTTGGCACTCACCGCATCAAAAGTATGCGCAGCAAAACCGTCATCAGGCCATGACACGACCGAGCCATTATTTTTTAAAGCTACAAAACTAAATGCTGTGGAAACAACCTCACGCACATAGACAAGGTGCTCAATCTCCATTTCCGCAATTTCGCCCTCAAATGAGGCGCTCAGAGTTGCTGAGCCACTCTGCAGGGCGGTAATAAGGCCAAGCTCTACGGTTGCCAAACTGGTTTCACTGATCGACCACTCGGCCTCTTCGGTAACATCCACTGAGGTGTCATCGTTATAGTGGGCCGTGAGATAATATTGATCAAAATTAGTGGAATCCCTACTCATCTGCAAACTTTCAAGAAGGACGGGCAACTCAATATCTACTTCTGAACTCATCCCTTCATAAACTGCTGTTAGGGTGAGTGAGCCTGCTTTCAGTTGTGTGATTACCCCAGCATCAACAGTGGCCAGATTACTATCACTCACAGACCAGTCCGCATCCTCAGTAACATCGGCAGAAGAGTCGTCACTGTAATAGGCCGTTAAGAAATACTGGTATTCATTGGTGCTATCTTGTTCCAGCCCTACACTTTCCAGCGTTACGGTATCTGTCCCACCACTACCACTGCCATCACCATCACTGTTGCCGTTATTACTACTGCTACCCCCTCCGCCACAAGCACTGAGCAGGCCAATAGTGAGCGTGAATAACCCGAAACGTAAAATGTGCAAAATGTGCAAAATGTGCAAATGCCAAGATTGATATTGGCCCGTAACTCCGTTCATATAAACCCCCCTCCAGTAAAGCCGACATAATAAAAAGCCAAGTACCATATAGCAATTCAAATGGCCTTCAAATTACAAATATTTCAGCCGACTCCAAATCTATAAAGGTATTAAAATACGACTCACCAATGAATAAGACCTAATATTATTTAAATAAAAACGAACAAAACATTTAGATACATGAGTACTAATTAAAATGAACCAGACCTAAAACTCGGTGAAGATATACTTATCTTTTCAATCAGCAGACACCCTTAAATCCACTTTTGAGTTTATAGCTCTGCTAGGGATTTTTATCATCAGCAATTGCAACATATCCAATTACTTATATTTAAACTCTCATCGTTCTAAACACTACAAAAAAACGGTTACCTTACAAGACCGATAAAACTTAAATGATCATTCGCGCCAGCAGATCAAGTGGGCTTTAGGTCCAATTATTTAGAGGACACTTCCGCGCTTTAACGGCAACAAGTTAATTGTAACTGGCTTTATGGTTGCTTTGATTAAACAAAGCCATCGAATATGAGAATAAAGCAAAAACCCGATGCTCCATACTAAAACCAAATTATTACTGCAGATTAAAAATATAGCGAAAGCTATTATCGCAGCAACGTTGCAAAACTTTGCTTTTTGCAATTCGATTTAGTGACAGGAAGAATTAGGGGAACTTATCGATAGCCCGTCAGAGGCTATCTGGAAATAACGTTATGGATATAATAAGCACCGACCTGTACGCCCAGAGATAAATTCTCCCCAGCCAGTACAGGTCATACAGGCCCCTTAGCCGTTGCGCTGACGCACAGCCTCAAACAGGCAAACACCCGTGGCAACAGAAACATTTAAGCTACTTACCTCTCCCGCCATAGGAATTTTGATCAAATGATCGCAGTGTTCCCTAGTCAGGCGCCGCAAGCCACTGCCCTCGGCCCCCATAACCAGCGCCAGGGGGCCAGTTAATTGGCTTTGGTATACATCCTGTTTCGCCTCACCGGCTGCGCCATATATCCACACTCCCGCCTGTTGCAGCTGCTGTAATGCGCGAGCCAGGTTAGTCACGGTAACAAAGGGCAATACTTCGGCAGCGCCGCAGGCCACTTTTCGGGCTGTTGGTGTCAGTCCGGCGGATTTATCTTTTGGTGCAATCACCGCATGGACTCCGGCAGCCTCTGCCGAGCGCAGGCAGGCTCCCAGATTATGGGGGTCAGTGACGCCATCCAGCACCAATAAGAAAGGCACTTCGCCGCGCTGATCCAGTTGTTTTAGCAGGTCGAACAGGAATTTTTCATCGTGTACCTTTGTTTTGCCAGAACAGATGGCAACAACACCCTGGTGGTTAGCGCCATCCTCAACCTTTTCATCCAGCGCTCTCCGGTCAATAAAGCGCACAGCAATATCATTTTTTTCCGCCTGCTGGATTATTTTTTGCAGGCGCTGATCCTTGCGGCCACGCAGTAATAGAAGCTCCGATACATTCTGCGGAGAACCTTTTAGGAGGGCCTGCACCGCGTGCAGGCCATAGATAACTTCCTGACTCAATTTATTCCTCGATCACTTTTTCTTTTTACTGCTAGAAGAAACCTTTTTCTTCTTTTTTAATTTACCCGAACGGGTTTTGGTCTTTTCAGCCTTTTGCGCGGCTTTACGAGCCGCCACTGCAGGCCGCTTTCCGCCCTTGCGTGTCGGGGTACGCTTTTTAATCTTGCGTTTGGGTTGGGCATCTTCGCCTTGCCCGCCTTCACCTCGCCTATTGAGCAGCTCTTTTTCCGGTTTTGCTACAGGGGCTTCAACACTGGTCTCTACTGGCACAGCCTCATCTGAGCCTACCTTGCGCTTGCGGAAAGGCGAGGGCTTGGCTGTGGTCTCTGTATGCTTGGCCCAGGGGTTAGCACTGGTATTGCTGGGCTTTTCTTTTTTATCGCGGCCCCGGCGCTCGCGTTCCAACTGATGTTCTACTGCCATTTCCATTGCCCGGGCACTCACCCGCGTACTCTCTTTCTTTTTCTTCGACTCACGCTTGGCGCGTGGGACCAGTTCATTCAAGGTGAAATCCACCTTGCGCTCTTCGAGATCCACCCGTGCAACCTGCACGGTGACAGAGTCACCCAAATGGTAACGCTTGCCACTGCGCTCCCCGATAAGACGCTGGTGCGCCTGCTCAAAGCGGTAATAGTCTTTGGGTAGGGCGGTGACATGAATCAGCCCCTCCACGTAGAGATCATCCAACTCCACAAATAATCCAAAGCCGGTTACCGCACTGATAACACCGGAATAGGTTTCACCCACATGATCCTGCAGGTATTCACATTTTAGCCAGCTGAGCACATCCCGGGTCGCATCATCGGCACGCCGCTCGGTCAGGGAACACTGCTCCCCAAGTTGCAACATGGCCGGCATGTCGTAGGGCAAAATCTGCTCGCGAGCTATCGGTTTGGCACCGGGCACCGAGTGAACTTTTTTTACCACCGCAGCTTGGTTGGCACTGCCGTTGCGTATCAACCAGCGCAACGCCCGGTGCAGGAGCAAATCCGGATAGCGGCGAATCGGGGAGGTGAAATGGGCATAGGCCGGGTAATCCAAACCGAAGTGTCCGCGATTCTCCGGCTGGTAAACCGCTTGGTTCATAGAACGCAGCAGCATCACCTGAATAATATGCGCATCTGCACGGCCCTCGATCTGCTCCATCAGGTCCTGGAAATCTTTGGGCTGTGGCTCACCACCACCGGGAAGGCGCAGCCCCAATTCACCCAGGTACTCGCGCAAATTACTGAGCTTTTCCTCTTTGGGTGCATCGTGCACCCGGTAGAGTGCGGGCAGTTCCGATAGCTCCATCAGACTCGCCGCGCAGACATTGGCCGCGAGCATACACTCTTCGATCAGCTTGTGAGCATCGTTGCGCACCACCGGGATAATCCGCTCAATTTTTCGCTGGGCGTCAAATATTATCCGGGTCTCAGTCGTTTCAAAATCAATAGCACCCCGGCGCTCCCGCGCTTCGCGCAACGCCTGGTAAAGATCGTGCAGGTTGTCCAGGTGCGGAGTCAGGGTCGCAAATTGCTTGCGGGCACCACTGTCGCGGTTATCCCGCTCATCGAGTATTTGCCCTACCTGGGTGTAAGTCAGGCGCGCGTGGCTGCGCATAACCGCCTCAAAGAAACGATAGTCCTGAATTTCACCGCTTCGGTTGATGTGCATTTCGCACACCATACACAGCCGATCAACATCGGGGTTTAGGGAGCAAAGGCCGTTGGACAATTTCTCCGGCAACATGGGTACAACGAAATCCGGAAAATAAACCGAGTTTCCACGGCCGTGCGCCTCCTCATCCAACGCACTACCCGGGCGCACATAGTGAGAAACATCGGCAATGGCTACCAGTAATTTCCAGTTGCCGTCGGGTAAAAGTTCGCAGTAGACCGCATCATCAAAATCCCGCGCGTCTTCACCATCAATAGTAACCAGCGGCAGCTGGCGAAGATCCACCCGGGATTTTTTGTGATCCTCAAGTACTTCATCGGCGATTTCATTGACCTCAGCCGTCAGTGCACTGGGCCAGGTGTGGGGAATTCCGTGGTTGCGGATCGCAACATCGATCTCCATACCCGGTGCAAGGTGGTCACCGAGAATTTCGCTAACCTTACCTTGCGGCACTTTATCCCGGCCCGGTTGGGTAACTATTTTTACTACAACATACTGGCCGTGATCAGCTCCGGCGGTGTCCTCAGAGGCCACCATAATATCCAGATTAATGCGCGGATTATCCGGGCGCACAAAACAAATGCCGTTTTCCCGGTACAGGCGCCCGGCCAGCTGCTCGGTATTGTGCTTGATCACCCTGACAACAGCGCCCTCGCGTTTACCGCGAAAACCTCCGGGGGTTTCCCGCACTAATACCTCGTCACCATCAAAGACTTTACGCATCTGTCGATGGGATAAAAATAGATCGGTGCCACCATCACTGGGGATAACAAAACCAAAGCCATCCCGGTGCCCCATAACCCGGCCGCGTATCAGGCTCATTTTATCCAGTACACCAAAATCACCGGCGCGGTTGCTGGCAATCTGCCCATCCCGGGACATGGCGATCAAACGGCGCCTTACCCCTTCGCGACGATCCTCATCGGCTATTTCCAGTAAATCGGCCACCGCTTCCCAGGGCACAGGTTCCGCCTGATTCTCAAGAACTTGTAACAAGTACTCCCGACTGGGCACGGGCTTTTCATATTTCTCCGCCTCGCGCTGGGCATGAGGGTCAATATTGAAGGGGTCTGAGGTATTTTTTTGAGTCAAAACAGCATCCGTTGTTGGGCAGTTGCCAAGTTTGGCAACCTCCGGAGATTATCCGGCCATAAAGAAAGGCGGCGTTGGTGGTGGATTCCTGGTCAATAATTCGCCGCTACTGCACGCATTATAAGCGATTTCGCCAATTTTCCCGACCTAAGAAAAAAATGATGAAAAAAGCGCAACGCAGCCGTTGACACAGGGGGGGCAGATCTCTATAGTTCGCGTCCTCAACGGAGCACACGTTGATTTGCCCAGGTGGCGGAATTGGTAGACGCGCTAGCTTCAGGTGCTAGTGACCTTACGGTCGTGGAGGTTCAAGTCCTCTCCTGGGCACCAATTCCAAAAAGGCTGACTCGCAAGAGTCGGCCTTTTTTCGTTTGGGTGATTTAATTTTCCAGCCCTCGCTTTTAACTCTTTCCTTCTAAAACCCAGCCAAAAAAATTCCGGACATAAAAAAAGCCGGCCCCTAAAGACCGGCTTTTTTGCAAAGGGAGTTTACTTTAGTGTCCTGCACTACCTCCATTAAACTCCCCAAGATCTACAGTAATGTCGCTGGGCGCATCGCTGGTGCCCAGTTCGAGTTCAGCGTCAAACTTAGGTGCAGCTTCAACCTCCTCAGCAGCTGAAGCTACAGCCGGGCTCAATTCCCCAGACCTGAGACGCATCTCAGGGGAGTTCACTGCATCGACGCCACTACTGTAGGGCTTCACAGCGCTAAAGATCGCGGGGTCCACATGGCTGAAATCCTCTACCGCATTTTGAACTGCTGACTTGAGGCCCTGGGATGCCTGAGCACCGGCAACTGACTGCAGCTCGTCACCAGTGCTGGTAACCGTCGGGATCTGGCCAATAAAGTCAGGCTCATAGTAACTGACGGAATAGATATCCACTGTATTGGTGACATCCATGCGGAGAGGGTTAGTCGCCTCACCAATGATGGTCCACAGCTCAGTTTCCGTTCCCAAGGTCACAGCGGATGCTGTGATATGGGTATCTCCATAAGTTTCAGCAGTCAGGGTGCCAAAGCTGGAGCTGGCCAAGGAAACTGTGCCCCGCCCTGCATCGATCTCATCGATAACGAGATCCCCTGCAGCCTGCACACTGATATTGATATCCGCACCCGAGGTGGCAACAGCCAAGACACTCACATCTGTCTCAATATCTACATCGCCACCAACAACCAATTCGGCACGATCAGCGGTCAGGCTGCCACCGATAGTATCTGTTGAGTTGCTGGTAACATAAATATCGCCCTCGCCATCGTAGCCCAGCCGCATATCGCTGAACTGGAGCCCGGCACCATTTTTATTGAAGCTTTCAGATCTACTTCCACCATCTTCAAAATCAAATGCCAGATCGGTCAGGACGGTAATACTGTCAGAGGTGTTGTCCAGGTATTCGAAACCAGCAAAACTGAAGTTACCTACCTGATTGCCACTGCTATAAAGCTCCCAGGTCGTACCGGACAAGTTGTATTGGAAATCATCAGATCCGTCACCACCAGCAAGCTCTACCTCCTGGCCAATATCAGTTTCTACCGTCAAGAAATCATTGCCAGCACCAAGGGAAATACTGTCAATCACAGTGCCAGAGAAGGTGACGGTATCGCTGCCAGCTCCAGTATCAATCCCTGCGAGTTCACCACCATTTAAATTAAACTCATCAGCACCTGAACCGGCAGTAATAGACTCGATACCAGTAATCGTGAGTGATGCTCCACCACTGGAAACAGTGTGTTCAGAGTCATTGATATCCCAGACAGCATCAATATCTGCACCATAAACGGTATCTGTGCCAGAACCCGCAGCAACACTATCCAGGTCGGCAAAAGTTACTCCGCCAATCGTCATGGTATCCAGAGCACTAAACTCATATTCACCATCGATATCCTGGCCAGTATAACTTCCCGCCCCCTCTACGAGTTCGAGGTTATCAAAGTAGACGGTCAGGCCATTAACTTCAGCCTCCACACTGCCTTCAACAAGGGAGGTACCGGAGCTGGTCGAGGTCCAGGTAGCTCCATCTGCACTAACCGTATCGCTACCACCTGCGCCATCCACAGTTTCCAGCCCACTGAAGTCGATGCCTGCAACGCTGATATCACCATCGGAATTGAGGGTAAAGTTATCATCACTGTCTGTAGCCACCAAGGTGTCATTACTGCCCGAAGTATTCACTTCTTCAAGGCCAGTAAAACTGATACCTGCCGTTGCTAATGCCTGGTCACCCTGCAATTCGAACTGAGCAGAATCATGGGTGTTTGTCAGGATAGAAGTGGCCGCACTGGAAATGCTATAGAAAGACAGTGAGCCGGCATCGACTTGATTATCAACACCAGTTAAAGAAAGCCCATCGCTGTAGGCACTGGCATCCAAGCTGTCGTCACCGCCATTACCATCGACTGCAGACATGCCGGATACGGTCATGCCATTCACTTCGACATCACCTGTGGAGGTCAGGACGAAATCTTCTACACCGGCAGTGCCTTGAAGGTTAGCGCTGGTGGCAACCAGGGTTTCTACACCGCTGAAAGTAATTTCGCTACTTTCGGCTTCCTTATCGTTGGACGTCAGAGTCCAATCCGCTCCACTGGCACCAGTCACCGTATCGCTACCGCCGCCTGTGGCAACATCGTCAACCTTGGTAAAGGCAATACCATTTGCCGTGACTGCATTGTCCCCGTTCACGGTGAAACTTTCGTCGTCACTGGTGCCGGTCAGCGTTAAGGTCGCTGCATCCGTAATGTTGTAAAACGCCAGGGTGTCGGCGGTGACTTTATTATCTGTATCGGTGAGCGTCAGGCCATTGGCAAAGTCCGTGGCATCCAGGCTGTCATCGCCGTCGTTGCCATACACCTCTGACATGCCGGAAACCGTCATGCCATTCACTTCGACATCACCTGTGGAGGTCAGGACGAAATCTTCTACACCGGCAGTGCCTTGAAGGTTAGCGCTGGTGGCAACCAGGGTTTCTACACCGCTGAAAGTAATTTCGCTACTTTCGGCTTCCTTATCGTTGGACGTCAGAGTCCAATCCGCTCCACTGGCACCAGTCACCGTATCGCTACCGCCGCCTGTGGCAACATCGTCAACCTTGGTAAAGGCAATACCATTTGCCGTGACTGCATTGTCCCCGTTCACGGTGAAACTTTCGTCGTCACTGGTGCCGGTCAGCGTTAAGGTCGCTGCATCCGTAATGTTGTAAAACGCCAGGGTGTCGGCGGTGACTTTATTATCTGTATCGGTGAGCGTCAGGCCATTGGCAAAGTCCGTGGCATCCAGGCTGTCATCGCCGTCGTTGCCATACACCTCTGACATGCCGGAAACCGTCATGCCATTCACTTCGACATCACCTGTGGAGGTCAGGACGAAATCTTCTACACCGGCAGTGCCTTGAAGGTTAGCGCTGGTGGCAACCAGGGTTTCTACACCGCTGAAAGTAATTTCGCTACTTTCGGCTTCCTTATCGTTGGACGTCAGAGTCCAATCCGCTCCACTGGCACCAGTCACCGTATCGCTACCGCCGCCTGTGGCAACATCGTCAACCTTGGTAAAGGCAATACCATTTGCCGTGACTGCATTGTCCCCGTTCACGGTGAAACTTTCGTCGTCACTGGTGCCGGTCAGCGTTAAGGTCGCTGCATCCGTAATGTTGTAAAACGCCAGGGTGTCGGCGGTGACTTTATTATCTGTATCGGTGAGCGTCAGGCCATTGGCAAAGTCCGTGGCATCCAGGCTGTCATCGCCGTCGTTGCCATACACCTCTGACATGCCGGAAACCGTCATGCCATTCACTTCGACATCACCTGTGGAGGTCAGGACGAAATCTTCTACACCGGCAGTGCCTTGCAGGTTAGCGCTGGTGGCAACCAGGGTTTCTACACCGGTGAAAGTAATTTCGCTACTTTCGGCTTCCTTATCGTTGGACGTCAGAGTCCAATCCGCTCCACTGGCACCAGTCACCGTATCGCTACCGCCGCCTGTGGCAACATCGTCAACCTTGGTAAAGGCAATACCATTTGCCGTGACTGCATTGTCCCCGTTCACGGTGAAACTTTCGTCGTCACTGGTGCCGGTCAGCGTTAAGGTCGCTGCATCCGTAATGTTGTAAAACGCCAGGGTGTCGGCGGTGACTTTATTATCTGTATCGGTGAGCGTCAGGCCATTGGCAAAGTCCGTGGCATCCAGGCTGTCATCGCCGTCGTTGCCATACACTTCTGACATGCCGGAAACCGTCATGCCATTCACTTCGACATCACCTGTGGAGGTCAGGACGAAATCTTCTACACCGGCAGTGCCTTGAAGGTTAGCGCTGGTGGCAACCAGGGTTTCTACACCGCTGAAAGTAATTTCGCTACTTTCGGCTTCCTTATCGTTGGACGTCAGAGTCCAATCCGCTCCACTGGCACCAGTCACCGTATCGCTACCGCCGCCTGTGGCAACATCGTCAACCTTGGTAAAGGCAATACCATTTGCCGTGACTGCATTGTCCCCGTTCACGGTGAAACTTTCGTCGTCACTGGTGCCGGTCAGCGTTAAGGTCGCTGCATCCGTAATGTTGTAAAACGCCAGGGTGTCGGCGGTGACTTTATTATCTGTATCGGTGAGCGTCAGGCCATTGGCAAAGTCCGTGGCATCCAGGCTGTCATCGCCGTCGTTGCCATACACCTCTGACATGCCGGAAACCGTCATGCCATTCACTTCGACATCACCTGTGGAGGTCAGGACGAAATCTTCTACACCGGCAGTGCCTTGCAGGTTAGCGCTGGTGGCAACCAGGGTTTCTACACCGGTGAAAGTAATTTCGCTACTTTCGGCTTCCTTATCGTTGGACGTCAGAGTCCAATCCGCTCCACTGGCACCAGTCACCGTATCGCTACCGCCGCCTGTGGCAACATCGTCAACCTTGGTAAAGGCAATACCATTTGCCGTGACTGCATTGTCCCCGTTCACGGTGAAACTTTCGTCGTCACTGGTGCCGGTCAGCGTTAAGGTCGCTGCATCCGTAATGTTGTAAAACGCCAGGGTGTCGGCGGTGACTTTATTATCTGTATCGGTGAGCGTCAGGCCATTGGCAAAGTCCGTGGCATCCAGGCTGTCATCGCCGTCGTTGCCATACACCTCTGACATGCCGGAAACCGTCATGCCATTCACTTCGACATCACCTGTGGAGGTCAGGACGAAATCTTCTACACCGGCAGTGCCTTGAAGGTTAGCGCTGGTGGCAACCAGGGTTTCTACACCGGTGAAAGTAATTTCGCTACTTTCGGCTTCCTTATCGTTGGACGTCAGAGTCCAATCCGCTCCACTGGCACCAGTCACCGTATCGCTACCGCCGCCTGTGGCAACATCGTCAACCTTGGTAAAGGCAATACCATTTGCCGTGACTGCATTGTCCCCGTTCACGGTGAAACTTTCGTCGTCACTGGTGCCGGTCAGCGTTAAGGTCGCTGCATCCGTAATGTTGTAAAACGCCAGGGTGTCGGCGGTGACTTTATTATCTGTATCGGTAAGCGTCAGGCCATTGACAAAGTCCGTGGCATCCAGGCTGTCATCGCCGTCGTTGCCATACACCTCTGACATGCCGGAAACCGTCATGCCATTCACTTCGACATCACCTGTGGAGGTCAGGACGAAATCTTCTACACCGGCAGTGCCTTGAAGGTTAGCGTTGCTGGCTACCAGAATTTCTACACCGGTAAAGGTGATGCCGTTATTAGTCGCTTCCTTAGCACTGCTTCCTAGTAGCCAGTCTTCACCGCTGGCCCCAGTTACATCGTCTGTGCCACCCATGGCATCAACACTATCAATATCGCTGAATGCAATCTGATTCGCCTTTAAGGCTTCAAACCCTGTTACCTCAAACGTATCGTCCCCTGATGAAGCCACCAGGTTACCTCCGCTGACACTCTCAATATCACTGAAAGTTATTAAGTTTGAAATCGCTTCATAGTCAGTGTCGGTCAGGGCCACTGTGCTGATCGCGGTAACGCTGTCACTGCCAGTTCCTTCATCTCCAGCATCGACCGTATCTACCTCTGTGAAGCTGATACCTGCAGCATCCAGAGCCTTATCACCAGTGATTGTGAAACTATCCGCGTCACTGGTACCAGTCAGCGCGGAGGTCGCTGCATCCGTAATGTTGTAAAACGCCAGGGTGTCGGCGGTGACTTTATTATCTGTATCGGTGAGCGTCAGGCCATTGGCAAAGTCCGTGGCATCCAGGCTGTCATCGCCGTCGTTGCCATACACCTCTGACATGCCGGAAACCGTCATGTCATTCACTTCGACATCACCTGTGGAGGTCAGGACGAAATCTTCTACACCGGCAGTGCCTTGAAGGTTAGCGCTGGTGGCAACCAGGGTTTCTACACCGGTGAAAGTAATTTCGCTACTTTCGGCTTCCTTATCGTTGGACGTCAGAGTCCAATCCGCTCCACTGGCACCAGTCACCGTATCGCTACCGCCGCCTGTGGCAACATCGTCAACCTTGGTAAAGGCAATACCATTTGCCGTGACTGCATTGTCCCCGTTCACGGTGAAACTTTCGTCGTCACTGGTGCCGGTCAACGTTAAGGTCACTGCATCCGTAATGTTGTAAAACGCCAGGGTGTCGGCGGTGACTTTATTATCTGTATCGGTGAGCGTCAGGCCATTGGCAAAGTCCGTGGCATCCAGGCTGTCATCGCCGTCGTTGCCATACACCTCTGACATGCCGGAAACCGTCATGCCATTCACTTCGACATCACCTGTGGAGGTCAGGACGAAATCTTCTACACCGGCAGTGCCTTGAAGGTTAGCGCTGGTGGCAACCAGGATTTCAACCTCGGTGAAAGTAATTTCGCTACTTTCGGCTTCCTTATCGTTGGACGTCAGAGTCCAATCCGCTCCACTGGCACCAGTCACCGTATCACTACCGCCGCCTGTGGCAACATCGTCAACCTTGGTAAAGGCAATACCATTTGCCGTGACTGCATTGTCCCCGTTCACGGTGAAACTTTCGTCGTCACTGGTGCCGGTCAGCGTTAAGGTCACTGCATCCGTAATGTTGTAAAACGCCAGGGTGTCGGCGGTGACTTTATTATCTGTATCGGTGAGCGTCAGGCCATTGGCAAAGTCCGTGGCATCCAGGCTGTCATCGCCGTCGTTGCCATACACCTCTGACATGCCGGAAACCGTCATGCCATTCACTTCGACATCACCTGTGGAGGTCAGGACGAAATCTTCTACACCGGCAGTGCCTTGAAGGTTAGCGCTGGTGGCAACCAGGGTTTCTACACCGCTGAAAGTAATTTCGCTACTTTCGGCTTCCTTATCGTTGGACGTCAGAGTCCAATCCGCTCCACTGGCACCAGTCACCGTATCACTACCGCCGCCTGTGGCAACATCGTCAACCTTGGTAAAGGCAATACCATTTGCCGTGACTGCATTGTCCCCGTTCACGGTGAAACTTTCGTCGTCACTGGTGCCGGTCAGCGTTAAGGTCACTGCATCCGTAATGTTGTAAAACGCCAGGGTGTCGGCGGTGACTTTATTATCTGTATCGGTGAGCGTCAGGCCATTGGCAAAGTCCGTGGCATCCAGGCTGTCATCGCCGTCGTTGCCATACACTTCTGACATGCCGGAAACCGTCATGCCATTCACTTCGACATCACCTGTGGAGGTCAGGACGAAATCTTCTACACCGGCAGTGCCTTGAAGGTTAGCGCTGGTGGCAACCAGGATTTCAACCTCGGTGAAAGTAATATCGCTATTTTTGGCTTCTTCATCGTTGGACGTCAGAGTCCAATCCGCTCCACTGGCACCAGTCACCGTATCGCTACCGCCGCCTGTGGCAACATCGTCAACCTTGGTAAAGGCAATACCATTTGCCGTGACTGCATTATCCCCGTTCACGGTGAAACTTTCGTCGTCACTGGTGCCGGTCAGCGTTAAGGTCGCTGCATCCGTAATGTTGTAAAACGCCAGGGTGTCGGCGGTGACTTTATTATCTGTATCGGTGAGCGTCAGGCCATTGGCAAAGTCCGTGGCATCCAGGCTGTCATCGCCGTCGTTGCCATACACCTCTGACATGCCGGAAACCGTCATGCCATTCACTTCGACATCACCTGTGGAGGTCAGGACGAAATCTTCTACACCGGCAGTGCCTTGAAGGTTAGCGCTGGTGGCAACCAGGGTTTCTACACCGCTGAAAGTAATTTCGCTACTTTCGGCTTCCTTATCGTTGGACGTCAGAGTCCAATCCGCTCCACTGGCACCAGTCACCGTATCGCTACCGCCGCCTGTGGCAACATCGTCAACCTTGGTAAAGGCAATACCATTTGCCGTGACTGCATTGTCCCCGTTCACGGTGAAACTTTCGTCGTCACTGGTGCCGGTCAGCGTTAAGGTCGCTGCATCCGTAATGTTGTAAAACGCCAGGGTGTCGGCGGTGACTTTATTATCTGTATCGGTGAGCGTCAGGCCATTGGCAAAGTCCGTGGCATCCAGGCTGTCATCGCCGTCGTTGCCATACACCTCTGACATGCCGGAAACCGTCATGCCATTCACTTCGACATCACCTGTGGAGGTCAGGACGAAATCTTCTACACCGGCAGTGCCTTGAAGGTTAGCGCTGGTGGCAACCAGGGTTTCTACACCGCTGAAAGTAATTTCGCTACTTTCGGCTTCCTTATCGTTGGACGTCAGAGTCCAATCCGCTCCACTGGCACCAGTCACCGTATCGCTACCGCCGCCTGTGGCAACATCGTCAACCTTGGTAAAGGCAATACCATTTGCCGTGACTGCATTGTCCCCGTTCACGGTGAAACTTTCGTCGTCACTGGTGCCGGTCAGCGTTAAGGTCGCTGCATCCGTAATGTTGTAAAACGCCAGGGTGTCGGCGGTGACTTTATTATCTGTATCGGTGAGCGTCAGGCCATTGGCAAAGTCCGTGGCATCCAGGCTGTCATCGCCGTCGTTGCCATACACCTCTGACATGCCGGAAACCGTCATGCCATTCACTTCGACATCACCTGTGGAGGTCAGGACGAAATCTTCTACACCGGCAGTGCCTTGAAGGTTAGCGCTGGTGGCAACCAGGGTTTCTACACCGCTGAAAGTAATTTCGCTACTTTCGGCTTCCTTATCGTTGGACGTCAGAGTCCAATCCGCTCCACTGGCACCAGTCACCGTATCGCTACCGCCGCCTGTGGCAACATCGTCAACCTTGGTAAAGGCAATACCATTTGCCGTGACTGCATTGTCCCCGTTCACGGTGAAACTTTCGTCGTCACTGGTGCCGGTCAGCGTTAAGGTCGCTGCATCCGTAATGTTGTAAAACGCCAGGGTGTCGGCGGTGACTTTATTATCTGTATCGGTGAGCGTCAGGCCATTGGCAAAGTCCGTGGCATCCAGGCTGTCATCGCCGTCGTTGCCATACACCTCTGACATGCCGGAAACCGTCATGCCATTCACTTCGACATCACCTGTGGAGGTCAGGACGAAATCTTCTACACCGGCAGTGCCTTGCAGGTTAGCGCTGGTGGCAACCAGGGTTTCTACACCGGTGAAAGTAATTTCGCTACTTTCGGCTTCCTTATCGTTGGACGTCAGAGTCCAATCCGCTCCACTGGCACCAGTCACCGTATCGCTACCGCCGCCTGTGGCAACATCGTCAACCTTGGTAAAGGCAATACCATTTGCCGTGACTGCATTGTCCCCGTTCACGGTGAAACTTTCGTCGTCACTGGTGCCGGTCAGCGTTAAGGTCGCTGCATCCGTAATGTTGTAAAACGCCAGGGTGTCGGCGGTGACTTTATTATCTGTATCGGTGAGCGTCAGGCCATTGGCAAAGTCCGTGGCATCCAGGCTGTCATCGCCGTCGTTGCCATACACTTCTGACATGCCGGAAACCGTCATGCCATTCACTTCGACATCACCTGTGGAGGTCAGGACGAAATCTTCTACACCGGCAGTGCCTTGAAGGTTAGCGCTGGTGGCAACCAGGATTTCAACCTCGGTGAAAGTAATATCGCTATTTTTGGCTTCTTCATCGTTGGACGTCAGGGTCCAGTCTTCACCACTAGCGCCAGTAACACTATCATCACCGCTTCCTGCATCAATCGAGGTGCCAAACCCAGTCACACTGATTCCATTGGCTGTGACTTCTGTATCGCTCACCACTACAAAAGTATCGTCATTTACAGAGCCTACAAGGCTGCCAGCAGCAGTAACACTTTCAATATCGCTAAAGGTTATGGAGCTTGAAGTCGCCTCATAGTCACTATCGGTCAGGGTCACTGTGCTGATCGCAGTAACGCTATCGCTGCCTGTTCCTGCACCTCCTGCATCGACCGTATCTACCTCTGTGAAGCTGATACCTGCAGTATCCAGAGCCTTATCACCAGTGATTGTGAAACTATCCGCGTCACTGGTACCAGTCAGCGCGGAGGTCACTGCATCCGTAATGTTGTAAAATGCCAGGGTGTCGGCGGTGACTTTATTATCTGTATCGGTAAGCGTCAGGCCATTGACAAAGTCCGTGGCATCCAGGCTGTCATCGCCGTCGTTGCCATACACCTCTGACATGCCGGAAACCGTCATGCCATTCACTTCGACATCACCTGTGGAGGTCAGGACGAAATCTTCTACACCGGCAGTGCCTTGAAGGTTAGCGTTGCTGGCTACCAGAATTTCTACACCGGTAAAGGTGATGCCGTTATTAGTCGCTTCCTTAGCACTGCTTCCTAGTAGCCAGTCTTCACCGCTGGCCCCAGTTACATCGTCTGTGCCACCCATGGCATCAACACTATCAATATCGCTGAATGCAATCTGATTCGCCTTTAAGGCTTCAAACCCTGTTACCTCAAACGTATCGTCCCCTGATGAAGCCACCAGGTTACCTCCGCTGACACTCTCAATATCACTGAAAGTTATTAAGTTTGAAATCGCTTCATAGTCAGTGTCGGTCAGGGCCACTGTGCTGATCGCGGTAACGCTGTCACTGCCAGTTCCTTCATCTCCAGCATCGACCATATCTACCTCTGTGAAGCTGATACCTGCAGCATCCAGAGCCTTATCACCAGTGATTGTGAAACTATCCGCGTCACTGGTACCAGTCAGCGCGGAGGTCGCTGCATCCGTAATGTTGTAAAACGCCAGGGTGTCGGCGGTGACTTTATTATCTGTATCGGTGAGCGTCAGGCCATTGGAAAAGTCCGTGGCATCCAGGCTGTCATCGCCGTCGTTGCCATACACCTCTGACATGCCGGAAACCGTCATGCCATTCACTTCGACATCACCTGTGGAGGTCAGGACGAAATCTTCTACACCGGCAGTGCCTTGAAGGTTAGCGCTGGTGGCAACCAGGGTTTCTACACCGCTGAAAGTAATTTCGCTACTTTCGGCTTCCTTATCGTTGGACGTCAGAGTCCAATCCGCTCCACTGGCACCAGTCACCGTATCGCTACCGCCGCCTGTGGCAACATCGTCAACCTTGGTAAAGGCAATACCATTTGCCGTGACTGCATTGTCCCCGTTCACGGTGAAACTTTCGTCGTCACTGGTGCCGGTCAGCGTTAAGGTCGCTGCATCCGTAATGTTGTAAAACGCCAGGGTGTCGGCGGTGACTTTATTATCTGTATCGGTGAGCGTCAGGCCATTGGCAAAGTCCGTGGCATCCAGGCTGTCATCGCCGTCGTTGCCATACACCTCTGACATGCCGGAAACCGTCATGCCATTCACTTCGACATCACCTGTGGAGGTCAGGACGAAATCTTCTACACCGGCAGTGCCTTGCAGGTTAGCGCTGGTGGCAACCAGGGTTTCTACACCGGTGAAAGTAATTTCGCTACTTTCGGCTTCCTTATCGTTGGACGTCAGAGTCCAATCCTCTCCACTGGCACCAGTCACCGTATCACTACCGCCGCCTGTGGTAACATCGTCAACCTTGGTAAAGGCAATACCATTTGCCGTGACTGCATTGTCCCCGTTCACGGTGAAACTTTCGTCGTCACTGGTGCCGGTCAGCGTTAAGGTCACTGCATCCGTAATGTTGTAAAACGCCAGGGTGTCGGCGGTGACTTTATTATCTGTATCGGTGAGCGTCAGGCCATTGGAAAAGTCCGTGGCATCCAGGCTGTCATCGCCGTCGTTGCCATACACCTCTGACATGCCGGAAACCGTCATGTCATTCACTTCGACATCACCTGTGGAGGTCAGGACGAAATCTTCTACACCGGCAGTGCCTTGAAGGTTAGCGCTGGTGGCAACCAGGATTTCAACCTCGGTGAAAGTAATATCGCTATTTTTGGCTTCTTCATCGTTAGACGTCAGGGTCCAGTCTTCACCACTAGCGCCAGTAACACTATCATCACCGCTTCCTGCATCAATCGAGGTGCCAAACCCAGTCACACTGATTCCATTGGCTGTGACTTCTGTATCGCTCACCACTACAAAAGTATCGTCATTTACAGAGCCTACAAGGCTGCCAGCAGCAGTAACACTTTCAATATCGCTAAAGGTTATGGAGCTTGAAGTCGCCTCATAGTCACTATCGGTCAGGGTCACTGTGCTGATCGCAGTAACGCTATCGCTGCCTGTTCCTGCACCTCCTGCATCGACCGTATCTACCTCTGTGAAGCTGATACCTGCAGCATCCAGAGCCTTATCACCAGTGATTGTGAAACTATCCGCGTCACTGGTACCAGTCAGCGCGGAGGTCACTGCATCCGTAATGTTGTAAAATGCCAGGGTGTCGGCGGTGACTTTGTTGTTGGTATCGGTAAGCGTCAGGCCATTGACAAAGTCCGTGGCATCCAGGCTGTCATCGCCGTCGTTGCCATACACCTCTGACATGCCGGAAACCGTCATGCCATTCACTTCGACATCACCTGTGGAGGTCAGGACGAAATCTTCTACACCGGCAGTGCCTTGAAGGTTAGCGTTGCTGGCTACCAGAATTTCTACACCGGTAAAGGTGATGCCGTTATTAGTCCCTTCCTTAGCACTGCTTCCTAGTAGCCAGTCTTCACCGCTGGCCCCAGTTACATCGTCTGTGCCACCCATGGCATCAACACTATCAATATCGCTGAATGCAATCTGATTCGCCTTTAAGGCTTCAAACCCTGTTACCTCAAACGTATCGTCCCCTGATGAAGCCACCAGGTTACCTCCGCTGACACTCTCAATATCACTGAAAGTTATTAAGTTTGAAATCGCTTCATAGTCAGTGTCGGTGAGGGCCACTGTGCTGATCGCGGTAACGCTGTCACTGCCAGTTCCTTCATCTCCAGCATCGACCGTATCTACCTCTGTGAAGCTGATACCTGCAGCATCCAGAGCCTTATCACCAGTGATTGTGAAACTATCCGCGTCACTGGTACCAGTCAGCGCGGAGGTCGCTGCATCCGTAATGTTGTAAAACGCCAGGGTGTCGGCGGTGACTTTATTATCTGTATCGGTGAGCGTCAGGCCATTGGAAAAGTCCGTGGCATCCAGGCTGTCATCGCCGTCGTTGCCATACACCTCTGACATGCCGGAAACCGTCATGCCATTCACTTCGACATCACCTGTGGAGGTCAGGACGAAATCTTCTACACCGGCAGTGCCTTGAAGGTTAGCGCTGGTGGCAACCAGGGTTTCTACACCGGTAAAGCTAATTTCGCTACTTTCGGCTTCCTTATCGTTGGACGTCAGAGTCCAATCCGCTCCACTGGCACCAGTCACCGTATCGCTACCGCCGCCTGTGGCAACATCGTCAACCTTGGTAAAGGCAATACCATTTGCCGTGACTGCATTGTCCCCGTTCACGGTGAAACTTTCGTCGTCACTGGTGCCGGTCAACGTTAAGGTCACTGCATCCGTAATGTTGTAAAACGCCAGGGTGTCGGCGGTGACTTTATTATCTGTATCGGTGAGCGTCAGGCCATTGGAAAAGTCCGTGGCATCCAGGCTGTCATCGCCGTCGTTGCCATACACCTCTGACATGCCGGAAACCGTCATGCCATTCACTTCGACATCACCTGTGGAGGTCAGGACGAAATCTTCTACACCGGCAGTGCCTTGAAGGTTAGCGCTGGTGGCAACCAGGGTTTCTACACCGCTGAAAGTAATTTCGCTACTTTCGGCTTCCTTATCGTTGGACGTCAGAGTCCAATCCGCTCCACTGGCACCAGTCACCGTATCACTACCGCCGCCTGTGGCAACATCGTCAACCTTGGTAAAGGCAATACCATTTGCCGTGACTGCATTGTCCCCGTTCACGGTGAAACTTTCGTCGTCACTGGTGCCGGTCAGCGTTAAGGTCACTGCATCCGTAATGTTGTAAAACGCCAGGGTGTCGGCGGTGACTTTATTATCTGTATCGGTGAGCGTCAGGCCATTGGCAAAGTCCGTGGCATCCAGGCTGTCATCGCCGTCGTTGCCATACACTTCTGACATGCCGGAAACCGTCATGCCATTCACTTCGACATCACCTGTGGAGGTCAGGACGAAATCTTCTACACCGGCAGTGCCTTGAAGGTTAGCGCTGGTGGCAACCAGGATTTCAACCTCGGTGAAAGTAATATCGCTATTTTTGGCTTCTTCATCGTTGGACGTCAGGGTCCAGTCTTCACCACTAGCGCCAGTAACACTATCATCACCGCTTCCTGCATCAATCGAGGTGCCAAACCCAGTCACACTGATTCCATTGGCTGTGACTTCTGTATCGCTCACCACTACAAAAGTATCGTCATTTACAGAGCCTACAAGGCTGCCAGCAGCAGTAACACTTTCAATATCGCTAAAGGTTATGGAGCTTGAAGTCGCCTCATAGTCACTATCGGTCAGGGTCACTGTGCTGATCGCAGTAACGCTATCGCTGCCTGTTCCTGCACCTCCTGCATCGACCGTATCTACCTCTGTGAAGCTGATACCTGCAGTATCCAGAGCCTTATCACCAGTGATTGTGAAACTATCCGCGTCACTGGTACCAGTCAGCGCGGAGGTCACTGCATCCGTAATGTTGTAAAATGCCAGGGTGTCGGCGGTGACTTTGTTGTTGGTATCGGTAAGCGTCAGGCCATTGACAAAGTCCGTGGCATCCAGGCTGTCATCGCCGTCGTTGCCATACACCTCTGACATGCCGGAAACCGTCATGCCATTCACTTCGACATCACCTGTGGAGGTCAGGACGAAATCTTCTACACCGGCAGTGCCTTGAAGGTTAGCGTTGCTGGCTACCAGAATTTCTACACCGGTAAAGGTGATGCCGTTATTAGTCCCTTCCTTAGCACTGCTTCCTAGTAGCCAGTCTTCACCGCTGGCCCCAGTTACATCGTCTGTGCCACCCATGGCATCAACACTATCAATATCGCTGAATGCAATCTGATTCGCCTTTAAGGCTTCAAACCCTGTTACCTCAAACGTATCGTCCCCTGATGAAGCCACCAGGTTACCTCCGCTGACACTCTCAATATCACTGAAAGTTATTAAGTTTGAAATCGCTTCATAGTCAGTGTCGGTCAGGGCCACTGTGCTGATCGCGGTAACGCTGTCACTGCCAGTTCCTTCATCTCCAGCATCGACCGTATCTACCTCTGTGAAGCTGATACCTGCAGCATCCAGAGCCTTATCACCAGTGATTGTGAAACTATCCGCGTCACTGGTACCAGTCAGCGCGGAGGTCGCTGCATCCGTAATGTTGTAAAACGCCAGGGTGTCGGCGGTGACTTTATTATCTGTATCGGTGAGCGTCAGGCCATTGGAAAAGTCCGTGGCATCCAGGCTGTCATCGCCGTCGTTGCCATACACCTCTGACATGCCGGAAACCGTCATGCCATTCACTTCGACATCACCTGTGGAGGTCAGGACGAAATCTTCTACACCGGCAGTGCCTTGAAGGTTAGCGCTGGTGGCAACCAGGGTTTCTACACCGGTGAAAGTAATTTCGCTACTTTCGGCTTCCTTATCGTTGGACGTCAGAGTCCAATCCGCTCCACTGGCACCAGTCACCGTATCGCTACCGCCGCCTGTGGCAACATCGTCAACCTTGGTAAAGGCAATACCATTTGCCGTGACTGCATTGTCCCCGTTCACGGTGAAACTTTCGTCGTCACTGGTGCCGGTCAACGTTAAGGTCACTGCATCCGTAATGTTGTAAAACGCCAAGGTGTCGGCGGTGACTTTATTATCTGTATCGGTGAGCGTCAGGCCATTGGCAAAGTCCGTGGCATCCAGGCTGTCATCGCCGTCGTTGCCATACACCTCTGACATGCCGGAAACCGTCATGCCATTCACTTCGACATCACCTGTGGAGGTCAGGACGAAATCTTCTACACCGGCAGTGCCTTGAAGGTTAGCGCTGGTGGCAACCAGGGTTTCTACACCGCTGAAAGTAATTTCGCTACTTTCGGCTTCCTTATCGTTGGACGTCAGAGTCCAATCCGCTCCACTGGCACCAGTCACCGTATCGCTACCGCCGCCTGTGGTAACATCGTCAACCTTGGTAAAGGCAATACCATTTGCCGTGACTGCATTGTCCCCGTTCACGGTGAAACTTTCGTCGTCACTGGTGCCGGTCAGCGTTAAGGTCACTGCATCCGTAATGTTGTAAAACGCCAGGGTGTCGGCGGTGACTTTATTATCTGTATCGGTGAGCGTCAGGCCATTGGAAAAGTCCGTGGCATCCAGGCTGTCATCGCCGTCGTTGCCATACACCTCTGACATGCCGGAAACCGTCATGTCATTCACTTCGACATCACCTGTGGAGGTCAGGACGAAATCTTCTACACCGGCAGTGCCTTGAAGGTTAGCGCTGGTGGCAACCAGGATTTCAACCTCGGTGAAAGTAATATCGCTATTTTTGGCTTCTTCATCGTTGGACGTCAGGGTCCAGTCTTCACCACTAGCGCCAGTAACACTATCATCACCGCTTCCTGCATCAATCGAGGTGCCAAACCCAGTCACACTGATTCCATTGGCTGTGACTTCTGTATCGCTCACCACTACAAAAGTATCGTCATTTACAGAGCCTACAAGGCTGCCAGCAGCAGTAACACTTTCAATATCGCTAAAGGTTATGGAGCTTGAAGTCGCCTCATAGTCACTATCGGTCAGGGTCACTGTGCTGATCGCAGTAACGCTATCACTGCCTGTTCCTTCATCTCCAGCATCGACGGTATCTACACTACTAAAGCTGATGCTATTGGCGGTCAGGCTATTATCACCGGTTATGATAAAGGTATCTGCTGAGTCAGAACCTTCAAGGCTATCAGCAGTGACACTTTCAATATCACTAAACGTAATTAAATTCGTTTCAGCTTCATAGTCATTGTCGGTCAGGGTCACGGTGCCGATCGCGGAAACGCTGTCACTACCTGTTCCCGCATCCCCAGCATCGACCGTAGCCACGCTAGTAAAGCTGATATCTGCAGCATCCAAGGCATTATTACCGGTGACGGTGAAACTATCCGCATCGCTGGTACCGGTCAGTTTTGTGGTCTCGGCATCCGTAATACCGGAAAAAACTAAGGTGTCGGCGCTGACTTCATTGTTATTCCCTGTTAGAGTCAGGCCATCGTCAAAGTTGGTGGCATCCAGGCTGTCATTACCGTTACCAACCACCGCTGACATGCCGGAAATCGTCATCTCATTGACTTCAACATCTCCGTCGGAGGTTAGGACGAACTCTTCTGCACTGGTAGTACCCTCAAGGTTGGCATTGACGGTAACTAGGCTTTCCACATCGCTGAAAGTAATCCCGCTATTTATCGCTTCGTTATCCCTAGCGGTCAGGGTCCACTTTTCGCCACTGGTGCCTGTGACTTCATCACTGCCTGTTCCTTCACCTCCTGCATCAACCGTGTCCACATCACTAAAGCTGATACCATTAGCAGTTAGACTGTTATCACCGGTCACCTCGAAGCTATCGGCTGAATCAGAGCCTTCAAGGCTATCAGCAGCCATACTGCTAATATTGCTAAACGTGATTAAGTTCGTTACGGCCTTGTTATCTGTGTCAGTAAGGGTCGCAGTGTTGATTGCTGTGATACTATTTTCACCACCTCCCAGATCGACCTCTTCAATACCCGAGAAGGAGATTGCATTGAGGGTAAAACTGTTATCTCCAGTAATGCTTATTGCATCATCACCATCTGAAAATAAAAAAGAGTCTGCATCACTGTTGCCTGTAATAGTGCCGTAATCAGCTACAGTAATATCACCCAAAATATTGTCTGTTGCATCAGCTTGGATAATAACTGACATATCACTCGATTCGAAATATCCAACAGACAATTCGAATACATTAACACTGATTGAGCCTAAATTAGTAAAAGCTCCGCCTGTATTAACAATGAGATTACTGCCATTATTAGTGGCATTAATACTGACATCCTCACCGACTTTTACACCATTAAAAGACGCTAACGTTAATGACTTTCCACTACTCCATGCTAAGTCGCCACCAACAAAAATACCCTCCGAAGCAACATCGGAGTCAGATAGCTCTATGGTGATTGATCCACCAGCCAAAGCACCAGTTAATGTTCCAGTTTCTGTACAGTTGCTTACTACACCTGTGCAATCCTCCAGGATTTCCATCCACTCTGGATCTAATAACCAAAGACCTGACTCTCCATCGCCGTAACTCAAAGTGGAGACAGACAAGCTATCATTATCCAGGATCAGATAACGCTTACCGGAAGTTTCTATCAGCCCTCCATCACCACCATCCTTGCCTGACTCGGCGAGAATCGTACCGCCAAAATTGGTGGTTTCATCGGCCCAAACAATAACGGTACCACCATCAGAATCGCCGACACCACTGGCATCGATTGTAGATTCCGCCGTAACCGTGGTGGTTTCGGCATTGCGAATATCCTCGTTACTCCCCCGGTAGTCACCGCCGATAAGAACTTCGCCACCGGCAGAAGTGCCGCGGGCATCAATATTCCCGCTGACAACAACTTCATCACCCAAAACAGCAACGTAACCGCCACTGCCAGAGTCAGCTGCTACTGAAATATCTCCGCTGTGCTCGGCAAAATCGCCCTCCAGGACAACCTCACCACCGGCACTGCCGGATGCATCCAAAGTTCCGCTATTCACAACTCCGGAACCCGAGCCAAACAGGCGGATTTTGCCCCCGCTGGTATCAATACCGCGTGCAGTTACTGTGCCTTCATTATTTACTGCAGCAGTAAACAGGTCACCGGAAACGCTGGCTTCCATCAAAACCTGAGCGCCTTCGATGGCCCCTTCATTTAGCACAGCACTATCTAGGCCGAGGTCATTCTCCATAACCTCTTTGGTGACCTTAACGCCAATCATTCCATCGGCATCAAAAGTTAATAAGGCTTCATCGGCTGCTGCCAGGCTGACGAGTTCAGCGCTGATCAAGCCGGTAGAGGCATTTGTAACCTGCTTACCTACCAGAACCGCGCTGGATGCATTAATCACACCTCGGTTAACAACAACCCCTGAAGAACCCGACTCGCCTTTAAAGGCAAAATCACCATTCATAAAGTCTTCTGGACTCATATCGAGCCCGGACGCGGTTATGGCGCCGACATTAACCGTGGCTGTCTCAGTAAAAAGAACTCCTCGCGGGTTCACCAGGATAACGTGGCCATTGGCCTCTATCGCACCTTGGATGGTAGTGACATCCTGGTCCAAGATTCGGTTAAGCACGATAGAAGACGAGTCTGGCTGCAGGAATTGGACCAGCTCTTCTTCACTTAAATTAAAAGAATCCCAGTCGATTGATAACAGGTCTGTTACCTGGTCGACTGTGGTTGTAGCCCCGTCAACATCAATAGTGCCGATACCGCCGGTTACCACTCCGCCTTCAGGTCCAGCATGAACCATGGGACTAATCAGCCCTGCAAACAGGCCGGCATAGGCAAAACTTGACACCTTAATGGCACTTGCTAATTTTCTTAACTCAAGCTTTTTATTTTTGGCTTTCATACCAGCACCTTGCGAAGAGGAACCTTGCTACTTTTAAGTATTCAGGAAACAGTAATTATTCAGTTATAAAAAATCGAAAAGTCAGCGTAGACGGTGGGCTCGTCTTCACCAACTCCAGTATTTACTATCGAGGAGCTAGACATAATTGGCCAAGCAACAGAGACTTTACTCGAGAAACTGTCACTCCAATTCATCTTAAACAGCATTCCGCCACCGGAGAATCGAGCCCAGTCATCCTCCACGGTATCCTCATAGTTATTCACATAGCCATATCCAACATCGGCAATCAGTGCTACTTGGAAAATGTCATTTAAACGCTGATTAAACAGGATGGGGTTCATAAATTCAGGGAAGTTTACATACCACTCTGCGGAAACAACTGCACCCATATCTGCAGAAAAATCTCTTGCGGAGAAAGCACGCACACCACTGGCTCCACCCAGTGACAATTGCTCAAATCCAGGCAGGTTGCTCTCACTATATTGGGCTCTTCCTTTTACTATCAGCCTTGAGTGGTCATCGGTAAAAGGCATAGGCAGGAAGATGAGAGAACTGGTGTTAATGGCCAGCTTATTGAAGTCATCTCCCCTTCCCGGTTCAACCGTATTTTGATGCTCACCGTACTGTGCGGTAGCACTTACTATATTCAGCATTGAAAGGAAGCCATTAGAAAGGCTATCCATATAGATGCCAACTTCCCCGCCATAAACGTGGTCACTGGTAAACTCAATAATACCCTCAAGATCTGATTTCTTTTCTGTCAGACCGAAGGATCCGGTGAAGTTAAAATCCCTAGAGCGTCGAAACTTATGATCTAAAGACAGCGCATAACTTTTGTTCACACCTGAAATTTCAAGCAAGTTAATTACGTTACCTTCATCTTCTTCATCAAAAAGATTAAAGTCATTGTGATCTGCCGATATTTCCAGGCGGGTGCGAGGGCCGAACAGAGGGAAGCTGTATCTGAACTGCCCGAGATCAGAGCCATAATAGCTGTTAGACCCTGGGTTTGACTTTAAGTACCCTAAAGTTAAAGCATCACCGATCCCTAGGGGGTTCAACCAGTCAACAGTCGCATAAACCCTTTCACTACCGGTATAGAGAGAACCGTGATTATCGGCCCTAAATGAAGCGCGCCAGGAATCCGACTCACGAACTTTTAAATTAAGCTTGGTTTCACCAGGGTTGTCACCCGCACTAAAGTAGCCGGTAACGTTTAATCCTGGCAGGTCATTAAGTAAATATAACCCTTCCTCGATATTCTCATGATTTACCAGATGGCCACGCTGGTCTTCAAAGGGCTCTGCCAGCTTTTCGTCTGTGTACTCTTCGTTATCTTCGGCAACAACCTGCCCTAGAAGCCCCTCTTGTACCGTAAGAGTGACCACTCCATTTTCCACATCTTGAGCGGGAATTTGCACTTGGGCCAAAAACAGCCCTTGCCGACGATAGAAGCTTGTCAGTTCAGCAGCAATCTCTTCGAGATCGCCATAACTTAAGCCCCTCTCTTTATTTTGTTTTTCAATTACACTTACCAGCTTCTTAAGCTCAGCAGGCCCCAAGCCACCAGGATTAAATTGAGCATTCATATTACCCAGCAATATTGCCAGCTCTTCCAGGTTGTCTACGGTATAACCGCTAGCGAGGATTTGATCCTCTTTCATGAATTTAGCCCGTAGTTCCTCTGCCATTTCCTCTACGGTTTCTCGGGAAATACCAAATTCGGGATATTCTTCTAAACGATGAAACTTAAATTCTTTTACAGTAATCCGCGGCCCCTGATTTCTCTGGGAGATTTCAGGAATTTCTGTATTTAAGTTGGGGTCTTCAGATTCATAAGTACGCTGAAGAAAGTCTTGGGTTACATCCACTTCATTAATAGTAGATGTATCCTGATTAAAGGCTTCCCGCACTCGGTTGCGAAAATTAGATCCATCTTCCTGGGCAAAAGCCGGCACTTGCGATACAAGAAAGCCAGCACCTATAAATAATGCCAACTTACTTTTTCCTAGCCCAAGCATATTTCCCCCAGTTTTAATCTCTTAATCTTTAATCTAACCAACTCAACTATCGTATCGATATTCGCTGGTAATTGTTTAATCTAGTTAACATCTCTAACGACACGGAAACCGGTAAACTCATCGGGCTGGCCATTATGAAGCTTCTTGGTTGTTGCCAGACAACGGCTCATTGGATCAATGCGGCTACCTCCCAAAGCGAGCAACTCGCCCTCTGTGCCTAATCCCCACTCCTGGACATTACCTACAGCATTAAGTAACCCAAATCCGTTAGAGGAGCCAGCTCGGGCAGGTACTAACTCAGCACCTTTTTCAATACCGCCATACTTCAAATGACAGTTTCGATCCGCTACTTCGTCTTCCCCCCTGGCACTTGCAGCAGCAAACCACTCCTGCTCAGAAGGTAGGCGGTAGCGGTAGCCGGTCTCATCACTGAGCCAACTTAAATAAGCCTCTGCAGTTGCCAGGGATAAGTTATTTACCGGCAAGTCCGTTGTTTCTGGAGTCTGCTCTCCGCACTGACCAGCAATGCGGCAGAATTGAGCCAACTCAGTACTGCTCACCTCATATTTACCCACAGCCAGTGGCCTGCCACTCAAACCTTTAATCACCACCATTGCCGGCCCCTTGCTGCCATCCGCAAGACGGTCACGACAGGTGTAGCGATCACCACGCCGACCGCTGCCTGGAACCAGGTGCCCACAAAAATCCAGCTTAAAGTCTTTCAATGGTTGGTATGCGGGCAGTAGAGCCCTGAATTGATCAACCAGGGCTTCCGTCTGAATCGGATCCTTGGTTCCAAGATTGGATGCGCAATTTACCAGCTCTTCGCCCACCACTGGGCGGATCTTCAAGGCTTTTGCACTGTCCAGCTTTGCCAGGCTGGACAACTGTGAACCTATCGCAGTGGCACTCATGGAAAAGCTGCAGGTGAGTGCTACTTCCATATCATCGAGCACAGCATCAATCTGCTGTTGCTTTTGCGCAGCCAGGCGGCGACGCTCCGCCCGCTCTTCCGCCAGGCGGATACGCTCGGCTTCACGCTCTTCAGCGATCCGCTCCGCTTCAAGGCGAGCGCGCAGGTTCTCTCTATCATTCGCCAGCTGAGTTTTGATAGCCTCAGCTTCTTTAGACTCACCATACCAGTTGGCAACCCCCGCCAGCATGACATCGGCCTGATCGAGGTTACCCAGGTTTAACTGACCGGTTGCAGCAGCCAGGAAAAGCTCTGATACCTGGCGACGGGAGGCATCCAAGAACTCTTTATCCGCAGGGTTCAGCTCAGAATACTCCTCCAACTCCAGTTGAAGATCTCGCTCCCAGGCTGGAGTCAAAATACTCAGGCCAATCAACCGGGTGATAGCCTCTTTCTTATCAGCAATACGCCTGGCCAATAGCTCCTGTTCGTGCTTGCGCTCGAGCTCGATTCTGACTCGCTCTTGCTCTACAGCATTTTGCTGCTGAAGGTGTCCATAGCCCACTACAGCACCGCCCAACAAAATGACAAACGCACTGCCTAGTACCCACTTCCAGGTATGGCTGACAAAGAACGCCTGTACAAACTTTTCTACAGTACTAGTGCGGTTTTCTCGTTTTAGCTCAAGCGCTGACTCAAGTGCGCGCCACTGCCTGCGATTAAGCCCTTTGATTCGCTTGGGCCGTAGGCCCTGCTCCATGGCTTTATCGGCAGGTGTCTTGTCATAAGGGTGGCGCCCGCAGAAGAGCTCGTAGGCAACACAACCTAACGCAAATACATCATCACTCGGTGCCGGTTCGGCTCCCTTGAGCATCTCAAGGCTCGCATATGCCGGAGTTAGGGCTCCAAGAGTGCCAGCGTCAAATACTGTCGTTTCGCCAGCTTTATTTGCAATTCCCCCTTCAGAAACAGCTCGGGCAATACCGAAGTCAAATACTTTTGCACCTTTTTTATTGGTTACAAAGATATTGCCTGGCTTAAAGTCCGAGTGAACAATTTTATGGGAGTGGGCATATATCAGGGCCTGGGAGATATCCCAAAATACCGAGCGGGCACGCTCGGGCTCCAACCCAACATCGGCATGATCGCGCAACAACTTGTCCAATGGAGCACCCTCAAGGAACTCCATTGTCATAAATACGCGATCTCCATCGCGGTCAAAATCGTAAACCGTTACGATATTAGGGTGAGCAAGCGTTTGTGACTTGCGCGCTTCCCGCTGGAGAGAAATAAAAGCATCGGGGTGCTTTTGGAAATCATCATTAAGCAGCTTGATAGCGACATAGGGCTCGCTGTCACTGGCTTCTAATTTACGGCGGTCAAGGGCTTTGTAAACTGCCCCCATTCCCCCAACACCCAGGAGTTTGTCAAGCTCAAATCGACCTTTGATTACAGTTTTGGTCACTGCATTTGAGCCGGAAGCTTCAAAGGGTTCAGGTATTACTGCCGAATCGGCAGAAACCCCACCCAAAACTTCATTGGCCCCAGCCCCACTTCCCATCCGATTAGAATTAGGGGAAGGCGCAAAGACAGTAGCATCTGAGCTAAAGCTGGCAGCAGCCGAAGGGATTACCGGTTGGGCACCTTTAACCGGGGGGTGATCATTTGCTCCAGTCTTATCCTGCTGCACAACAACGGTGATATCACCATCTTCTGTCAGCCCGCTGGTTGATTGGCCTGAGCCCGGCGGAGTGTCACTCGGCCGAACAATACGCGTCTTATCGTTCAATTCCGCCTCCATGGGAAACCATTACGACACATCCAAATCCGCAAAAACTTTGTTATTGATCTAATGGGCAAGGCAATAAAGTAGGGTGCGAAGTATATCGAACAGCCTATGTGGCAACAATGAATCAATATTCAAATAAATTTGCCTTAACACGCCATCAAACTATTATTTTGATCCAGCCCCCGAAAACACTGAGTATCACTTCGCTATATGGCTGAATTACATATTATTACAAAGCAAGCTTATCAAAAAAATACCAGTAAATGCTTTCAAATAGATATTTGACTGTCAATCAATATCCATGACTCAAACCACTTATTTATCCCCATTAGAGGTTTGTTACTTTTTAGCGATATTAAATTAGTGTCAGAGTCAATTAGGGCAAACGGGCATAAATCGTAACAGCATAAAATTGCCTCTCGAAATTAGTGCCAGAGTCGATTAAATAACTCGAAAATTAGTTTGTTTTTAGCTTTCTCTTTGTTTAAATCATCACAGTTGCCACCGCGACGACCACCTGAACTACTGCGAATCGCGGTGGTAAGGGATTAACCACCAACATCACACGCCAACTAATGAGGGACATCCCATGGCTATCTACATGAACTACAACAACAAAGCCATCAAAGGCAATGTTACTGCTTCCGGCTACGAGGACTGGATCGAAATTGACAGCTTCAACTTCGGTGTTGGCCGCGGCATTACCATGGAAGCTGGCGCCATGTCAAACCGCGAAGCTTCTCGCCCAAGCCTGAGCGAAGTAAGCTTCACCAAGCGCATCGACGCTGCTTCCGGCGGTCTGTTCAAATCTTCTGTAACCGGTGACGAAGGTGTTACCGTTGAGATCCACGTAGTACAAACCGGTGCTAACTCTGTAGAGAAGTACGCTGTTTACAAACTGGAAAACACCCTGATTTCCTCCTACAGCATCGGTGCTTCCGCTGGTGGCGCTCCGGCTGAGTCTGTATCCCTGAGCTACGCTAAAATCGAAGCGGACCTCAACCACGCAGACAAGACCAACAAGAACCCCAAAAATATGCGTGTTGGATACGACCTGGAAACAGCCAAGCCGCTGTAAGCCAGCAGAATCTGATCTGCATATACAATGGTCTGCAGGAAATTCTGCAGACCATTATTTAGCAGTTATTTAGCTGAGCGCTTATTGAGTTTTCAGCTAAATAACTGAATGTATAATAACTAGTACTATTCTCCAAGGCACCGTAGGGATAGTAGGGGCTGCCCATGACTACATTAAATCAAGATAGAAGACTGATTAAAGTCGACAGCCCGCTCGGCACGGATGCGGTAATCGCTACCAGCCTGCAAGGCGAAGAGCACATATCCAAACTCTTCCGCTTTGAACTTCAGCTCCTATCCGATGACCATGCAATTAGCCAGAAAGATATCGTCGGCAAAGCTGTTACCGTTTCTGTACACCACTCAGAAACTCCTCGCTATATCAATGGTTACGTTACTCAACTGTCTCTGCGCGATGTTAACGCTGAGGGAGTGCGAAGTTATAGCGCCACAATTCAACCTGGCCTTTGGTTTACCAGCCTCGGGGGCTCCAACAGAATTTTTGAAAAGAAATCTGCTAAACAGATTCTTGAAGAAGTTTTGGGCGAGTACAGCAAAGTTATAAAGCTAAGCGTTAAATTAAATGCTGAATACATAACTCGTGAATATTGCGTGCAGTTTGATGAAAGCGATTTTGAATTCATCAATCGCCTTATGGCTGAAGAAGGTATCTCCTATTACTTCAAGCACTCAAATGGGCAACACGAACTTGTACTTTGTGATGATAGCCAGGACTTCTATGACTGTGAAAGCGAACAGATAGAGTACGATGGGAGCGGCAGTCATCCGACAAAAAATACTGTAAGTAGCTGGCAGCGAAATTTCAATTATCATGGTGGCGGATTTGAACTGAAAGATTATTGTGAGTTCACCGCAACAAAAGATAATAAACAGCAAGTTAAAACTACCAGCCAACTGAATGATGTCAGTAATTACATGCGCGGCCTTTATGGGCTAAACCATTTCCAGGCTGACGGTGAAAATAAGCACAAATTCACAGATAGCTACCATAAGGCTCTCGCCGAGCGTTCAATGGAAGCGCAAGAAGCTTTATTTGATATGAGCCATGGGCGCAGTGACTGCCCCTCATTCACAGCTGGCGGCCGCTTTAATTTTGACCACACATTATCGTCAGAAAAAGGGAAGTACCTGATTACTTCCGTACATATCTCTGCTACAGACGGCAATAGTGCGGAAACACATTTCCACAATACTTTCAGTTGCATCCCATCATCAGTAACTCCAAGACCTGAGCCAAATATTTTTGCGAAGAAGGTACACTCTCCGCAAGTCGCACGCGTTCTTGAAGTTAAGGCCACCACTTCTGACAGTTCACAAGACCCCTACACCCAAATCAAAGTGAAATTCCCATGGAATTCGCAACAGAACAGCTGTTGGGTACGGGTGATGCAGTCATTTGCCGGAAAAAACTGGGGTGCAAACTTTGTCCCCAGAGTCAATCAAGAAGTTATTGTTACTTATATTAATGGTGATCCGGATAGACCGCTGATAACCGGAGCCGTGTATAACGGTGATAATCCGGGCCCCAATTACACTGCGACACAAAGTGGCTGGAAAACTGAATATGAAGGTAGCGCCTTTAACGAACTTCGGTTTGATGATAAAGGCGGAAGCGAAGAGCTTTATATGGAAGCCGGCAAAGACCATAACTTTGTCGTCCATAATGATCAAACAGGGAAGATAGAAAACAAACAAACCCTTGAGGTTAAACAAGACCGGACTATTACGGTTACCGACGGCAGTGAAGTTGTCACCATCTCAAAAGGTGATCAGAAACTCAATGTCAGTAAAGGTAATCAAGTTGTCACTATCGGGTCAGGAAATCACACACTCAAGGTCAGTAAGGGTTCTCAAACTACTGATGCAATGGGCGCAATTAAGATTTCCTCCAAAGCATCCATTGAATTAAAAGTCGGCGGTAGCAGTATTAAACTGACTCCAGCTGGTATCACCATCAAAGGAACAATGCTTTCCTGTAAGGGCGACGCTACTGCAGAAGTTAAAGGTGGCGGAATGCTGACCCTGAAAGGCGGCGTAACCATGATTAACTGATGGGGATATATCAATGACAGACCTCATTAAAGTAGAAGCTCTCACCGCAGATGAGCTACTTAAGAATTTTGAAGTTAGTGACGAGGCAGAAGATCATCTGGTACCGGATACAGCACCAGAAGTCAGCATAAACCGCCTTGTGGAAGCAGGCCTATTTCCAGACGCGATCAAGTTGCTTGCTCATGGCCTACCAAAGCGGGAAGCCGTGTGGTGGGCTTGCCTCGCGGCCCGAGATATCCAAGGCCCTCAAACTGACGATGACAATGTGAATGCGCTTAATGCAGCTGAGACTTGGGCAAAAAAGCCCAGTGAGGAAGCCCGCTTACGCTGCAAACTATTCGGCGATAAAACAAAACATAAAACTCCAGCGAGCTGGGCAGCTACGGCAGCGAGTTGGTGTCATGGGAGCTTAGCAGCCGAAGGTGAGCCGGTAGTAGAGCCGCCAGAACACCTTTATGCTCATGCAGTCGCAGGCAGTGTTACCCTTGCTGCCGTGCTATCTGACCCAGTCGATCCAAATAAAAGGTTCATGCGCTATATGGAGCAAGGTCTCGATCTAGCACGAGGCGGAAACGGTAGGGTTGAGGGATAAACTATGGGTAAGCCAGCTTCCCGTATTGGTGATATGCATGTATGCCCAATGGTCACCGGCACAGTACCTCATGTGGGTGGCCCAGTAGTAAGCCCAGGAGCACCCACCGTTATCATCGGTGGGATACCTTCAGCAACCGTAGGTAGCACTTGTACCTGTGTTGGACCGCCCGATACGGTCGCCATGGGAAGTACAACGGTAATGCTGCAAAAGAAACCTGCAGCAAGAATGGGAGACACCACAGGGCATGGTGGAAAAATAGTTATTGGTTGCCCTACAGTATTGATAGGCGGATAAAATAGGGCCATCCCGCGTACTAACTAAGTACGGTGTGTCGGCATAGATAAAATTGGAAACTGGTGTTATCCAATTAAGATCATCCCATATCTATGCTTAAGAGTACTCACACAAGTCCACTCTTATCGAGTGGGCATCTCTCTGCCACACCATATCTGCTGAATAAAGATAACGGCTTAAAATATAGGCCCTAGTACACAAGACAATATTTCTGTGTACTAAAAGTGACGCCCTCTTTTATTAGGATATTTAGCCGACCGCAATGGTAAAGCTAGCTATCTAGCACAATTATTTTAAATCCAAAAATCGTTACTCGTACATTAACGCATGTCTTGCATAGGCTTAGGAAAACCTACCTAAGAACCGGAAACATTAAACAACTTTATTCAGCTAAAAATAGCACAGAATTACCAATCAAATATAAACAATATGTTTATATAACCTACGGATCACTAATTAAAATATTTCACACAATAAATTTTCATTAACAATATATTTTCGATGACTCTTTATTAAAGAACTTAGCCTAGGACCGAAATATAAGTAAAGATTACAACCAACCAGAAAATAATCACTTTAGCCAAAATGGCCAGAGGGTTTTTACCATGCAAAAGAAACATAAATTTAAATTATTTTTAATATCTTTTTTATTAATTGCCATATCACCTGGAGGGACTAACGCTATGGCTTCATTCAACCCCTTTAAAGCTTGTACATTTTCAGAAATGAAAATCAAGTTAACACTAAATGGCGAGCCTGTATCAGGGGCTAAGATCACACGCTCCATACAATGGCAAAAAGAATGGATAGATACATTTACATCCGATGAGGATGGAGTAGCAATTCTTCCATCCAAATTTGCTAGCTCTTTAACTCAGGTATTGCCAGTTGAGTTTGTGTCTGCCCAGAAAATCACAGTTGAGCATAATGATCATTCCTACAAAATCTGGGTATACGCAAAAAGACACCCGGAAGAGAACTCAGAACTTGATGGAAAGCCCTTTAACTTAACCTGTGAACTTTCAGACGAATTACAACTAGAAGAGGTTTTTGATTCATATTTAAAAACCTCCTGCAAATTTACCTAAACTTAGAAACAAGGATGACAACACTATGCTCAGCCCAAAATACAGCGCTAAACTTGCTGCTGACACATATCTTGTTAAAGAACCTAATACCCGGGAACTTTTCTTTGATGCCTATAAAGATGATTTTGAAATTGATGAAGAATTGTCAAGCAAATTCAATGGGGAAGCCGGCGCTCTTGTCCTAATAAAAAGTACAGACACAAGAGGCATAGTACTTTCGGGAAAAAAACAATATAAAGGACAAGCTTTTGTAAGCATACTAGGTACTGATAGCCTATATGATGTATTAACTGACCTAAATGCTGGTGTGAAAAGATTTCATACTGGGGGGGCTGTCCATCAAGGTTTTTTTTATACTTTTGAGTCTTTTTTACCTAAACTGGAAAACTTTGCTCGAAATCTTCCAAAAGACATTCATACGATCCATTGCGTTGGACATAGTCTTGGTGGTGCATTAGCAACTCTTGCTGCAGACTGGCTTTCATCACATACAGGTAAATCTGTAAAGCTGTATACATTTGGCAGCCCTCGAGTGGGACTTGATCACTTTGCCAGTGGCTGCAAAAGGAAACTGAAGGCTGAGAATATTTATCGCGTTTATCATCGTGCTGATCCTGTTCCTATGGTGCCTACTTGGCCATTTATCCACGTTCCAAATGGTGGGACTGGAGACTTTGAACTGCCAACCCCAAGCCTCAACCCAGGAACAAACCATAGCAGTAAGACTTATATAAAGTCTGTTTCTCCAAACGGAACAGGTCTGGATTGGAATGATGTAAAACTCAGAAAACCTAAAGGTAGCCTAGAAAAAAGTGTTGAAGCATGGTTAAGATCTGATGGTATTCTCTCACTAACTATGAATACGGCATGGATAGCTGGGGAGGCATTGCTTTGGGTGCTCAAGAAGATCACTCATCTTGCAGGAATTTCTTTAATCGTGACCGGCGGGACAACCTTTACACTTCTAGATAGACTTGCAATATTTCTACACAAAGCTTACCAGATTAGTAAGGATATCTCTTTTTGGATTTTGCGACTTATCCGTAGGCTGGCACAACTGATCGGACTTACTATTGTTGAAGGTACTGATATCACGGTTTCCTTTATTCGTATGGTATTTCTACGTATGCACCGCGCTGTTTCTGACTTAGTAATGAGGGCAGGAAGACCAAACCAGTAATTATTTCTTAAGACCTGTTGTATCTATATGGTTATTAGTGGTACCAAGCCCAGCAATGATTTTTTATTAATATCACTGCCGGGCTTATATACAATTCTCTATTCTACAGTGTAACTAAAGTCCCCTTCTTCCGTTGCGGATACTTTAATTGCTTTCACTTCTTCACCGCGCGCCATTTTATCCAAACATTCACTAGCCAATTCCGGCAATAATGTTTTGTTCAGAATAACTTCAATATTACGAGCACCTGTATCAGCTTCGTGGCAACGAGCAACGATGTTAATCAAAACATCCTCGTCATAGCTAAAGGAAGCTCCGTAATGCTCGTGAACGCGCTTTTCAATCTTACGCATATTGATTCTGCAAATCTCTACCAGATTCTCATCATCGAGAGGGTAATAAGCAATCACATTTGCTCGACCGAGGAAAGCAGGCTTGAATTTTTGTAGCAGATGTGGGCGGATATTATCCATCAATACATCCGGCTCGGGCTTTTCTTCTACCTGATTGAAGATAGCTCTAATTGCATCCTCCCCTGCATTGGAGGTCATAATTATTACGGTATTCTTGAAGTCGATATCCCTTCCTTCACCGTCTTTAATAGTCCCCTTGTCAAACAGGTTATAGAAAACATCCTGTACACCTGGGTGAGCTTTTTCCATCTCATCCAATAAGATTACTGAATAAGGCTTACGGCGTGCAGCTTCGGTAAGAACTCCGCCCTCTCCGTAGCCTACATAGCCGGGAGGAGAGCCCAACAGCATAGATACTTTATGCTCTTCCTTGAATTCAGCCATATTGATGGTCGTGATATTTTGCTCTCCACCAAACAGCTCGTCAGCCAAGGCAAGGGCAGTCTCTGTTTTACCTACACCACTGGTACCACAGAACATAAACACACCCACCGGTTTACGCGGGTCTGTCAAGCCTGCTCGAGAAGTGCGAATTGCCTGAGATACAGCCTCAATAGCATGAGGTTGGCCAATAACACGCTTATTAAGGCGCTCTGCCAAAGTCTTCACAGCAATGATTTCATCGCTAACCATCTTACCGACAGGAATTCCAGTCCAGTTGGCAACTACTGCGGCAATAGCCTGTTCATCAACAGCTGGCTGCATTAACGGGGTATCCCCCTGGATAACTTCCAAGTCCGCAGTTAATGTTTTGAGCTGTTGCTGATAGTCGGCTAATAAGGCCTCGTCGGGTGTATTTTCACCTTCACCACCTTGGGCCTTCATAAACTCTACATCGATCTGATCGCGGAGTTGTTGAATCTGTCCGATTAGCTCATTTTCTTTAAGCAATTGCTGTTCGAGCACTTCCAAACGCTTTTCTTCGGAAGCTTTAAACTCTTTTAGCTCTGCCAGTTGCTCCTCATGCTCACCCATTGCTGCGTTTTCACGCTCAAGTTTAGCCAGGGTAGTATTAGTGCGATCAATATTGATACGAGCATCTTCAATCGCCCCAGGAGTAGCAGACTGGCTAAGAGCGACGCGCGCGCAGGCCGTATCCAGTAAGCTAACAGACTTATCTGGCAATTGGCGCCCGGGAATATAACGATGAGATAACTTGACCGAAGCTATGATAGCTTCATCCAGAATGCGTACTTTATGGTGCTCCTCCAGCGAGGTTGCGATACCACGCATCATATCAATCGCGTTGCTCTCATCAGGCTCTTCCACTTTTACTACCTGGAATCTACGGGTCAAAGCAGGATCGCGTTCAAAATACTTCTTATATTCCGCCCAGGTTGTGGCAGCTAAAGTACGCAATTCACCACGAGCCAGTGCAGGTTTCAGGAGATTAGCCGCATCCCCCTGCCCCTCTTTACCGCCCGCGCCAATCATGGTATGCGCTTCATCAATAAATAGAATAATTGGCGTTGCAGATGCTCGCACTTCTGAAATTACAGACTTCAAGCGGTTTTCAAACTCACCTTTTACACTGGCGCCAGCCTGAAGAAGTCCCAAGTCAAGCGTGCGTACGGCTACACCGCGCAATGGCTCAGGTACATCACCACTAGCTATTCGAAGAGCAAAGCCTTCAACGACGGCAGTTTTACCAACACCTGCTTCACCAGTCAGGATCGGATTATTTTGACGCCGGCGAGTTAAGATATCGATACATTGGCGTATTTCCTCATCACGACCAAGTACAGGGTCAATCTCTCCCTTCTTCGCTCTTTCAGTTAGGTTGATTGTATATTTGTCCAAAGCTGGAGCTTTAGAAGCAGCTGCAGCAACTGCAGCTGCGCCATCATCCATATCCGCCGTAGCGCTAATATGGCTAGACTCTCCACTTTGTCCAAACATTGCACGAGCGGTTTCGCGAATCGATTCTGGAGCTATCTCTTTCAGTTCTGGGCAGGATTCTAAAATCTGGCGACGAGAAGTTTCTTCCAGTAAAAGCGCAGCCAAAAAGTGTCCGGAACTGATTGCTCTATGTCCATAATCAATAGAAGCCAGCATCCAAGCATTCTTCGCTGCTTCTACGATAGTTGGGGACAGGGCTGGTGGACGGCTGCTGCCGGCCCGAAATCCAGCAATCGCTGTAGCCAGCTGCTTGGCAAAATTTGCTGGATTACAGTCGTGTTTTTCCAACAGATGGTAAAGGTCAGTATCAGACTGATCCAAAAGTTTCAGTAACCAATGCTCTAATTCAACATTGTACTGGTTCTGTGACAGACAAAGCCCAGCAGCGCCCTCTAGTGAGTCACGCATATGCGGAGTCATGGTATCAACCAATCGCTTCAAATCGATATTGATCACGTTGAATATCCTTTCCTAAATAATAATGTTGTTAATTTTACTTATGCAGCAGGTAAAGCTTCATCAGGTGAAATATTGTCTGCACTTAAGGTTATTTGTACTAACCTTTCACCATCTTGTTCACTAGCCATGTGAGTATTCCATCCCAGTAAAGGTTCATTCTCAGCTTTTCTATTTAGCTGGATAGGTGCCACCTGGCTGGTTGAAAGTGTCACCGACAACTCAAAATCCAATTCAACACCAGCACTAAAGCGAATAAACTCCTTAAGCGATTCCAACTTTTTCGTACCCGGAGCAATAGTCATAAATTGCTCATAAGGCATTGACTCAATAATTACCTGAAATTTATTCTGGGCTTGGAAGCAGTGCGTACCCAGAATGGTATTTACTCCCAAGCAATTATTAATACCCTTCGGCACCTGAGCACTGGGCAGTCGGCATAAGATATCATCCGGTAACTCATCCCACTGTCCCTGGAATTGTTCAATACTTACCGTTAAATCAAAATAATGCTTGATCATGCTGGATAAAGCGGTAGCGGAACAACGTCCACTGGAAAGGTGTCCTCCCATTCCAACTAGTGCTTCATCCGGTATCGGCATTCGATAGCGCATTTCATTTGTACCAAGCCCTGCAAGGGACGCAAGAGCCTGGGTAAACTTGTCTGGCTCTCGAGAATTCTGCAGGCGTTGCCGCTCATAATTCACAGGCAATTGGTATTTATGCCAAGCTTGATAAAAAAGGGAAATACTTCGGTGACTAAACATATCCAGAAAATCACGCAGCGCCGTATTGTTCTCCCTAAGCTCCCTCTGCACTAACTCTGTCAGGTAATAGGGCATCACCCCCTGACTACCGATTAACCCTGTAAAACCCACCTCCATATGCCACTGATGAGTCTCATTTTCATCGGGCTCTTCATGTTCAACGCTTTTCTTCTCTAGACGTAAAACATCCGAGCTAATAAAAGACAACCCAGATTGAGCACTAAACCGAATCAGCTCTTTAGTCGGAGGGGCAGCGCTCGCTATAGGTTCTTTACTGAAACCTGTACCTGCCAGATGTACTGCACGCTCTACCAGCCTTACCGCTTGAAAAAAATCAAAGTTATAAGGCTCTCGGCGTAAACGCTCAATTACAGTAAAGCTTTTTCGCCGGCGCGAGGTGGCCATCGCTTCAACTCCCCATCTCGACCACTCATAGTGGCAATCAGTTTTGTAAATGAATTAATTGAACAGTATAAGCCCAGGAAACGCTCTATGATGCTAGCAAATAACAATGGACTTGTTCCTGTTAACATCATGGAATCAAGTTCAATCTCAACTTCTGTGCCGCGACATAAAACTACACTTTGATCAATCTGAATCGGAGCAGTAACCGGTTTAGCATTAAGCTTTAATAATGACTCGATTAAATTACGCGTACTAGCAGAGTCACGGAAGTCATAAAGCCTAAAAATTTCTTTTAACGCATTACATCCCTCTGCACCTGATAGAGAAAGATGATTTAAGTTAAGGTGAGAAATTAACCTCCAATACCCTCGCTCTCGTCGAGGCGGTCGTATAGTTGCTGTTGGGGAAACCACACAACTAATTCGGCTAACTGGCAAATCACCGTCAACAACCTCTAAATAAGGCTGGGCGCTACCACTAGGTAATTTTTTGGCTAGATTTCGATTACAGCAGGTTAACTTAATATCTAATGTCTGATCACTAATTCTATGCGGGTTAAAGTCCAGATCGACTAAGCTTATATCAATCTCAGATGCTTGTTCATTCCGATGCTCTCCTTCGATCACATCTCTGCGACGACTAAACCAAAAGGCAGATTGATCAGCATGATGTTGACTGTGTCGAATTCCATAGAAAGGCCGGTAACTGGTTGTCTCTCCATCACCATTAGTTGCCGCAACTTCATCCACTGAGTATATTTCTAAGCCATCACTTCTACGAGCATCAGGGACCACATGGTAACTATACTGCGAGTGATTAAGCGGAATAGGATCTGCACTTTGTTTAAATAAATTAACAACCGGAGCACAGCCCAAAGCAAACATGCTTGGAGAAATCTGTTTTTCCAACTCTTCATGAGTTTCGGATAAATAAAAATACAGATTTAACGTGTCGTCAAAGCTCTCATTTAACGCCTCACCAATATTTAATATATCCAAGAAAAGGAACTTTTCCGGAAAAGCAAAATATTCAGTTAGGAGTCGATATCCTACGAATGCGGTATCAGGATATGGCAATAAACCCTCATCTGGACTTAGCCCCACTTGACATATTTCATCCGGAGAGAGAAAAGTTGGCTTTGGATCACTCTCCCCATTGGCAACAACCAACCTGACACACTTACTTAGTAGCAAGTCATATAAACTATAGATATGAGATGGTTGGCCACGAAGGAAAAAGCGGAGACTCTCAGGGTTTAGCTCAGAAAATTTTATGCTTGGGCTAAAAGTTTTAAGGGATAATTTTAAAACTGCATTAGCGCCCTGAATGTCATTACAGCCCGGAGCGATAAATGGCCTTGGCATCAGGGTGGCACTCACCGCCTGAAATGGGCAAATTTCTGCTGGATAACAAGTTGTAAAGCGGCAGGTTTGCCCTTGAAAGCTGTCACTTTCGAGTAAAGTCTTCGTTTCTACCCGGGTTATCGCATCCAAATCCTTTTCCGGTTCAAACTGAACAATGGCACAAGAGGGAATTGGACGAAGATAATGAGGATACAGAGTTTCCAGCATTGCATCGGTTAACTCCGGAAAATCATCACTCAGCTTTTGCTGCACCCGAGCATTCATGTAAGCGAAGCCGGACAACAGTCGCCCTACTAAAGGATCATCAACTGTGTCTGCATCCAGCTGAAGTCGGGATGCGGCAGCTGGGTGCATCTTTGCAAATTCAGCAGAAGTTTGCTGAATGAATGCGAGCTCTCGCTCGTAGAGATCTATTAATTTTTCACTCATCACATAATCTCAGAGACATCCACCAGCTGGGTAACTGGGTTGAGTGCCGAATCAAATACAATAACTTCCGACGCTGGATTTACATGTAATACAGCTTCAACACGAAAGCGTATACTAGGATCTTCGACATCCACTTTGTCTTGGGTGGTTACTTTTACCGAACGTATTCTGGGCTCAAAATTTAAAATTGTTTTTTCAATATCTCGACAAAACTGTTTTCGGCTAGCGGCAGAGGAAAGATTGACTGTTGATAGGTCTGGTAACCCGTAGTTAATATTTGACTGCTCTAAACTTTCATGAGTTGAAGGTGCGGAAATACATTTAAATCTTGTATTGAACAAGTATTCCAAATCACGACGCACCCCTTCACGCAACTGCCTCAACACTTGATGGGATTGATGTACATCCAATTTACTAGATGATTGTAATAATCGATCCAATACCGGGGCCAATAATCGCTTTTCTCTAACCATAATAATTAGGTAGCTCCGACGCCGATTGTTGCCAATGCGGTTGTAAGTTTTAGCTCGGATACAAGATGGTCAACGGTGTAATGACTCTTGAGATGAATCACACTTTGATAGCTACCCGCCTTGCCTGGTTCATCCGTTACTTGCACCCGAGACTCCCGTAGAGGGTATCGAGCCTGCATTTCCCAGGAAAGGTCATCCCTTCCCGTTGTGTATTCATCCAACCAATGCTGCAACTGCCGTTCGCAATCTGCAGCATTCATATAGGCACCCACCTTATCCCTTATCATTACCTTGATATAATGAGCAAATCGGGATGCGCAAAGTATTTGTTGTAACATAGAGCTAATGCGCGCATTAGCCGTGGCTGCTTTAGATGTGTATTGCTTGGGCCTTTGAAGTGATGGAACACTATTAAAGGCGCTGTAAGGAGTATCGTAACAGTGACTCAAGCATACATACCCTAAGTCACTTAAATCCCGCTCAGCAAAATCAGTTACCAAAATTGAAGTGGCCATTCGGATCATGCCAGGAGTACTATCTGGCCTATAAGGCACCATTGGTAGCTGGGTTACCAGCCCTCCGCCCAGATGGTCACGTGCAACCCCTCTAATATGTGAAAACCAGCCAACTTCACTAAACTCTCTTAACAGTACGGCACCCAATGCAAAGCAGGCATTCCCCCATAAATAATTCTGGTTATGGGATGCCCGTACCTGCTCCTGAAACCTCAAACCACGATAGGATGAAAATTCCTGATTATAAGGTTCTCTCATCAAAACTTGAGGAAGTGTCAAAGCGATAAATCGGCTGTCTTCCAGATCCCGAAGGCCATTCCATCGAATGTATTCTTTTTGACGGAACACTTCTGAAAAATTGATAGGCTTTGCTAGATCCGAAAAGTTGTCTACACCAAAAAGTTGCGGTGCTGATGCACAAACAAACGGTGCAAAGGCTGCGGCTGCAGTATGCGCGATGCCCTGCAAAGTAAATACATCATCATAAGGGTGGTCAGGCAGCGGCCGATGGGATACATAGTAATCTCCAAGCAACAAACCAAATGGCTCGCCGCCTGGAGTACCAAACTCTTCATTATATATAAGATGAAACAGCCCAGATTGGTCAAAATCCGGGGCCCGCTCTATATCCTTCGCGAGGTCTTTCCAGCTGGCATCCAAGAGTTTGATTTTAATATTTTCAGCGTGGGGTGTATCAAACACCAATAAGGATATCCCCCGCCAGCTCGCTTCAAGTCTCTGAAACTTCTGGTGATGAATTATACAATTCAGCTGGTCACAGATTAGTTCGTCCAACTCGGCGATAATTCGACTCAGATAATGGCGAACGGAATAATTATCCCTATTTGTACAGGGGGATAATTCTGTGAGCCAATATTCAAATGCAAAAAGATCATCCGGTTCCTGCAGAAATTTATGTAGCTCTCTCTGCTGCCCTCTCGCCAATTTCTCCGGTAGAACATCTGATTGATCTTCCGATATTTGGTCATGTGCTGCACGGGGCACCGGTATACTCCAACAAGAATTATTATTTGAATAAATAATGGTAAAACGCAGGCCTTGAACAAGGCCATGTGAAGAGAGAACCCGCCCCTAGAGGCGGGCCCGGAGCCTTATCCCGCAGACGGGATATTTGCCACCATACGCAAGGACGTCGTCAATTCTTCCATCTGTAACCAGGGTCTCAGATAGGCAATCGCACTGTAACATCCAGGCTGACCCGGAATCTCTTTTACTTCCACACGGGCCTCAGAAAGCGGGTACTTCGCTTTCATTTCAGGGCTCGCGTCGGGGTTGGAGTTAGTGTACTGGGAGATCCACTTGTTCAACCAGCGCTCACAATCACCAGCTTCCATAAAGGAACCCACTTTATCGCGTGCCATTACCTTGAGGTAATGTGCAATACGAGAGGTCGCCATCAAATAAGGCAAGCGAGCAGAAATAGCTGCGTTAGCAGTGGCGTCAGGGTCATCGTATGCCTTCGCCTTTTGCGCACTTTGAGCACCAAAGAATACCGAGTAATCCGTATTCTTGTAGTGACACAGAGGCAAGAAGCCTTGAGCGCTTAACTCCGCTTCACGGCGATCGGTAATACCAATCTCTGTGGGGCATTTCTGATCGAGATCCCCATCGTCACTCTTGAACACGTGAGATGGCAGTCCTTCTACTTTACCACCACCCTCAGCACCGCGAATTGCAGTACACCAGGAGTTCTCAGCGAATGCTTGAGTCATGGTGGTGCCCATAACATAAGAAGCATTCATCCAGCAGTATTGATCGTGCTCTGCTGGACGGGAAACGCCGTCTTCATCCACTTCAAACTCTTCGAAGTCAAAAGCTTCAATCGGCTTGGTGTTAGCACCATAAGGGGTACGGGCTAGGGTACGCGGCATTACCAAGGTGACAAAACGGGAGTCGTCACTGTCACGGAAACTGCGCCACTTGATGTACTCGGCGGATTCAAAAATACCACCCAGATCTCTCGGCTTGGAAAGTTCCGTGTAGTCATCAAAACCAAACATGCCGGCACCGGCGGCTGCAACAAACGGACAGAAGCCAGCCGCAGCAACATTAGACATCTTGCTCAGAAGCTCGATATCCTCAGGGTGGCTGGTGAACTCGAAATCCCCGATCATTACGCCGTATGGCTCACCACCCGCAGTACCAAACTCTTCTTCATAGATTTTTTTGAAGGTCTGGCTCTGGTCGAACTCAACTGCCTTATCCAGGTCGCGGAAGAGCTCGCGCTTGCTCAGATTGAGCATGCGGATTTTCATGGTAGCGCCAGTTTCCGAGTTCATGACCAGGTGATTCAGACCACGCCATGATCCTTCCAGCTTCTGGAATTTCTCGTCATGCAAAATCGCAGACAGCTGCTGGGACATTGCCTTATCAATCGCGCTAACAGCTTTCTTGATGGTCTGGGTCAGGTTGCGATCCCAGGTGACCGTCCCTTTCATTACTTGCTCTGTCAAATTCGCAAGCAAGTCTTGTGCTTCTTGAGGCTCAGTTTGTTTAGTTGCCGCAATCGCCTGATCTAGGAGACTCGCCGATTGCTCTTCAGCTTCACTTCCTGCAACATTTTCTACTTCAGTGCTCATTCTGAGTCCTCTCCTTTATCCTCATTCAAGCCCAACTGGTCAGAGATAGCGCTGACGTTTTCTGTGCTCTTGAGAATATCCTCAAGTACTTTTTCAAGCTCCTCAGAGCGATCAGCTTTACTCAGCAGATCACGCAGCTTACTACGGGCTTCAAGCAATTGCTTTAGTGGCTCAACCTGCTCAACAATCTGCTCCGGCGAGAAGGCGTCCATGTTGTTGAAGTCGAGATCAACAGCCATCTTGCTACCGTCACCAGTCAGGGTGTTTTCCACCTGCAAGTTCAACTTTGGGTTTACTTTACCCATTACGTCGTTGAAGTTATCGCGGTCAATTTGGATAAACTTACGATCTTTCAGTGCCTTGCGATTCTCGGCATTATCACCAGAGTAATCACCCATAACACCCGCCACAAAAGGAAGCTCCTTTTTGACTTCGGCTCCGTTAGTTTCAACATCGTAAGTGATATGTACACGCGGCTTACGCACGCGCTTAAGTTTGTTGTGGATGCTTTCAGACATCTAAGGTCTCCTTTCCGACTTTAGGGACTGCTGTTCTCAGTTAATTACCAACCAGTGCTGGCTTCTTCTTGCGGTTGCTCACCCCAACCTTCATCAGAGACTGGCGCGGATACACTTTCAGTAGGTGTATCTGCGGCAACCGCAGGAGCTGATGACGTGCCACTTGTAGTCACTGGTGGGGTTATATATTTTTGTGTATCCGTGCCATCGAGACGAACTCCCGTCAACTGGGAGTAAAGCGCCTTCGACTGATCATCAGGTAGCAATTCAGACATCAATTGTGAAACGGTCATTCGTCCCCAGCCTATCAGCCTCTCCAGGCCGGGCGCCAGCGGCGTATGCGGCTCATAGGTACGAAAATACTTTGCCGCCTGCTCAAGCAATTTTAAGGCATCTTCTCTGGACACTACCGGACCGGTAGGGACAGCTACAGCAGAGGCAGCCACAGAAGTAACCGCTGCTGCAGCTGCATTTCCAGCTTGAACTTCCCCAGCAGGCTCTTCTGACGATTCAGGCGCCACATCTTCTTGAGTCTGCTCCATAGACTCCAAGTGCGTCTTATAAATAAAACGGCTTGTCCGCAACACCTCATCCAATAGAGATGAAATATTCGTGGATGGGGGGGCATCATGGCCGCAGCTTTGTCGCAGGCTATCATTTATGGTCTTAAAGTGCCCCAGCGCTGCCTCGATTGTCTGGACGAGGTTTTGAGCCCATTCACCACTCGCACTGTTTACACATTGATCAATCTGCTCAAGGTTGTAACCCAGTGTTTCTATTCGAGCAGCCTTAGCATCGTCATCTGCAATTCTGTCAGCATCCCGAGCCTGTTGGAATTGGAAGAATGAATAGTCCCCATAATCCCCTTCGGGAGTAATACCGGCACTGCGAATAGGCATTAGCAAGGTGCCATCACCACCATCACCATTCAAACCTGTCAGGGGTGCTACTTTTGTCTCAAGGCCGTCTTCGTCTGGTAAGGGATACAGACCTTCCCAATATTGCTCTACTAACGAGTCGATAACCTGCAGGCCATCTCTCAAGCCAATAAAGCCATGTAAGCGAATCAAGGCCTCGGTATACCAGCTGGCAACCTCCAAGTCCTTACTCTTTTTCCCTAGGATATTTTCTGCAGCTTTTGCTACATCCCTCCAAGGTGCGAGTAGGTCTGTATCTGCATCATCGAACATTGCGGAGCGTTCAGCAGCTCTTGCACTGTTGCGAGCATCTTTGATCGAGTAATAATCAGAAGTTGGCGAACGATCTTCTCGGATATCTTCCCCTACGGGATTATCCTCTGAGATTGGAGCAACTAATTCATCGATATTTATCGTGTTTGGGAATGCCATCAAAAAAGGCCCTTATACCGAATCAAATCCTTTAATCAGAATTCTGAGAAGAGTACACGTTGTAGATATCTAATCAAGGCAAATAATGCGCTTGGTACCTATTACTTTAAAAAACATGTTCAGTTGACAATTTTACGCTATTTATTTTTGTTAGATTTTGGCTTCTTATTCCAAGCCATTACATAGGAACTGCTGTTGAATCGCAACTCCCCATACTAGTCACAAGTTTAAATGTGGCAAAAATATGCAAAAACTCAGACCTACTCTTTTCAAAGTTCTCAAGAGATGACCACAAAAACACAGAATAGAAACTATCCGGGCTCTGAAAGAAAGTGACCAAATAGCGAACTGGTGTTTTTACAACCTCAGCAGACATCTCATAAATATGGCCATTTTGACTGTTGCTTATCAGTGGTTCAGGCCCGGATATAATAACGCCATTTTCCACTCTAGTCAGACACTGCTGTATTTGTGCTTTACCGAAATGCTCAATCGACAAATCATGGGGAAGCAGAGATCGATCTTGCTTTAGTACGATCAAATAGCGACTTAACTCTGAACTTCCGGCCTGAATCACAGCTTCCCTATTCAGATTGTCAAACCCTTGCCAACCGGCTGGAATACCAATAGAAACTGTGCCATCAGTACTTTCCAAAAATTCTAGAGCGGGAGGTAACGGAGGGTCACCACAATTACTAGACTTTTCAGTACAGTGTATTAATTGATCACCCAAGCAGAGCTGAGTATGCCATCCCGCCTCCCAGAACTTTTTCATTAGCTGGCAGGCTTCCCTTCTATCTTCCGTAGCCTTGATTTGAGATTTTGCCCCAGTCAGCAGTCCTTTTATTTGACTAAAGCCCAAACCAAATTCACGCCCCAATGCTGCAATTGCATAGCGCCGCTCTACAGAACCTCTTATCTCTCCAGTAAAAATTATTCTGTAAGACATACCAGTAACCTTAGCTTCCTGCTCTGATACTCACTTTACAACCAGAACCTCTAATACAATTATCTCAATTCAATCAAACTTTATAGGCTTTCTTAAATTAACGTTCTGATCAATAAATCCATAGATGAAAAGTAAAAGTCCACTCTTAATATCAGTGAAGAATTTTCGCATGAAATTTTTTATGCAGCGCACTTAAAGCTGTCGATTTCTGCAAGGAGAAAAGATGTGCATAAATAAAAGGCAAACAACCTGATTCACGCAACTCCAGGAAAGCTGCAGAATCAAGCTCTCCCAATCTCTTCTCTGAAATACAATAAACACCTGTTAATTTATGCTTAACATCACCTGGCAAATCTATATTTATTTCTTTTTCTACCAGCAAATTATTCCGCTGCAAAATAGCGACAAACTTCCAAACCTGCGTCTTTTTAAGATGGATATCCTCTAAGCGGCGCTGCGCTTCCAATAAGTGACCACTTGGATTCCCATTCTCTTCAAACAACCTAACACCTAAAGAACTATTTCCGTCTTCAGATAATAGAGAAGATTCAACGCAAACAAATGCATTGGAAGAGTCACCTTCTTTATATTTTAAATAGAAGGGATAAGAGCGAATAGATGCGGGAATATAATCACCCTGCCATTGTCCCTCTTGCCAAAAAAGGTTTTCTCCAGGTGTTACACCAAGTAATCCACAGCTCTCAAGCTTTCCCGTCTCTTTTGATCGAGCAAATATAATAGGACAGGCACGCGCCACCGGTATGAATTCAGGCAATAAGATTGGGCAAATATGCGAATTCTTACTGTGGGAAAGATCACTTTTGATTAATTTGCAATTGCGATGCTTCTTCTTATCCAAGATAACCAGCTGTCTCACGCTGTGCCCTCAATCCTAACTTATATTCTTCTGTAACTGCACACCAAGCATTGAGCTATAGAGCTCAGGGCTTGGCAATGATGGGCACAGCAAGGTTGTCGGGGCCAAATGTTGAGACCCCTCACTCCACCACAGACTATATGCGGAGTAGCTACTTTTGCTCATCTGCCCTAATAGACCTGCAAAACCTCTTTCCAGACTATTCGATTGGCCTGTGGAGACGACAAAGTCTCCCTGTGCTGGAGGCAGAGAGATAATGCCCGCCCTGTCAGGGGGAGCACTAAATGCCTCACATAACTGGTCTGCATGTAGCATATTTTGCAGCGATGTAATTGCTAATTCAGACAAGCTCTGGAACCAGCTCTTAGCATCAGACATAAAAGCAAATGCATCCACTACCGGGGATAGCGGAGCAGCAAATGTCAACGGAAAATAGCGCCCAACACTATCCACACTAGGTACTAAAATTCCGGCCCACGCATTGGTATCAATGATGCCTTTGCTGTGGACAAACCTCCAAACAGGACTGGTCAAGTAGTAGTCCAACCACTCTTGACCTACGAGTTCGCGAGAACCGAATACCGCTCGTTGTAACCAGCCATCCCATACAGTGACAAAACTACCCGGCAGCTGCCGCTGAACAAAGTCCCCGTGACCCGGCAACTTACCAAAAATACCAACTGTATTTTGCAAATCATCTACTCCGTCTACAGGGTCTCAGGGCATCGATATCCGCGCAGTAAACTGCGGTCGAACGGATTGTTTACATTAGATGCAATCAATTTAAATTGAGCCTTTCGCCCTTCTTCAGAGAAAGTGACAAAGTGTTCTGCATTACTTCGCCCGGCTTCCAAATCTGAGCTCGCTAACAGTCTGTACCATGCCCAGTCCCCTTCAAAATGCTTGCGATGAACAGTCTCATTCAGATCTTCAAAGATAATGCGGACGCGATTACTTTCACCACCACGCCAAGTCAGCTTTTTAGTGGTTTTAGGACCATGGGAGTAAGGAACTCGTTGCTCTCCAAGTTCAAGTTCAAACAAACGAACACTGGAATCCAGTTTCGTGGGCTCAATACGGAAGGAGTAAGAAGCTCCTTCGCCGGCACTGAAGAAAGTTTTTCGAATACGTTCAGCTCGACGCAACTGGGAAAGGGCTTCCCTTGAAAGGCTAATACCCTGCCCTTCAACGTATTTGATTTTCCAGTTTCTGGTATCCACAAATGGTTTCAGATACTGATTGACAAATTTCTCCTCAATACCACCTGGTTTGAAGTACTGGTTAAACTCCATCACCGGCACTTCCTGGTCACGGTCGCTGCGCAGTGGGTACCGGTTTGCCAGGCTATTGCTATAGCTTTGATAAACCTCTTCACGCCAGACACGGTTGATATGCGCCTTAGTCTTGGCCATTACCAGCCCCCAAGCGCTGTCAGCAATATCTGTCAGCCACTGGTCAAAAGGTGCTGGCGCATTGGCAGCCTTAACCCTTAACTGTTTAATCGCATCGCTACCGCCGGCAAAACGCGCTTTGGCACGTCCAAAGGCCGCTTGATTCGAATCGGGAGCGCTGTCGATCTCAGTGAGGTATTCCTGAATTTTATTAATAGTATCCAGGTATTCTTGGATACGCGCTGGCCGCCCCTTCTCACTCTGAGTGATTCGCTGAACCTCCTCAAACCTAACATCAACAATGTTTGGCTTGTAATGATCCTGCAAGGCACTGGTTGCACTACCCAGTGCGGCTTGTCCCAACTTTCGAGTAGTACTGGATACAGGTAGCTGTACCCCAGAAGCATCGACTGGAACCTCAGGACGAAGGGTCAGACGAGTGTTATCTGAAGTTATCTCGGTAATCGCAAGAAGGGGTGAGTAAATAGGATCAGACAACTTTGACAACACATCCAATGCCTGTGAAGTGCTACCAAACCTCTGTATTTTGAACCCGCCAAGGAAGCCCTGCCAACGCTGTAAGTACTCCCCAAGATAGATTCGTTTTACTTCCTCACCAAGCTTTTCACGGTCGGCTTCGGTAAAGTCCTCACCACTCAGATCTCCACCATAAATCCAGCGTTCTTCAGCCATATTTGTCATCAGCTGAGAGTCCGCTCCAAAGTCCAGTTCTTTATAACCCGCCTTTGTATAAAGGAAGGGAATCGTGAAGTTTGGATTATTGGCTTCCATACCAAAAATTTGCTGAGTGTCTCCACCAATTTCCTGGTAGAGATCTACAGGGGTCAATCCGAAGTCACTATTTTGCAGTTGAGCAAATAACCGCTGAGGCACAGGGATACGACGCAGTTGTTGTCGCGCGCGAGCTACCACCCTCTCATTCTCTTCAATTGAATTGGGTAGAGGCTGAATAAATAGTTGATCTAGGTGGTAGCGCAGTTCTTCCTGCCTCCCAGCTTCACCGGGTAGCTGACGCTCCCAGCGAGCAGTGTAGTAAGCCTCTATGGTTTTCAAATCCATTTTATCTGGATTAAAAAACATCAAATAGGTTTTGAGAGTACTTACCAAAGCGGGATCATTACTTCCGAGACGACTTAAGTCACTCTCTATATCACGAAGTAAAGCGGGAAGATAAATAGTTTCTAATTTATGGCGATAGAGATCATTTGCCGCGGTATCAATTCTGGTGTCATAAAGTCCCAAATTGCCAATCCACGGATGTTCCTCACGATCGTAGACCGCACTAGCCCGCTTTAAAGGCTCTAACAAATTTAAGGCACTGATGGGCGTAATATTTTTACCTTTCAGCTCACTCTCTGCACCTTGGTACGCGCTGAGATTATCGCTAACCTCTCCCATGGATAATTTATTCTGTGCGAGACTGCCACTCCATAAGAAAATAGCTCCGACAAAGCCTCCTGCCAAAGTAGCAAAAACTCCCCGGCGCAACCAAAGGTTGGCTGACTCAATCCGGCGATTAACGCCCACTAATTCAGCCTCTGGGAAAACGACATCCTTCAATAGTCGATGCAAGAAAAAGCTCTTACCAACACCCTGGAATTTTGGCCCGACGCTACGCTCTAGTCCAAAATCAGCAGTTACGGAGGACATCATACGGTCAACAGGACTGCCCTCCTGAGTGCCACTAGTAAAGTAGACCCCTCTGACCATAGGGACGGTTTCGTAACGATTTGGACCGAAAGTCTGCTTTACAAAATCTGTCAGAATATCCGTAAGACTTTCCATTCGGGCAGGAAAACCTTGCAACAACGCCCGCTTCTCTACATTCCTCTCCTGATGAACACGCCACAATACGCGCTGGTTCAAACGCTCTATCAGCTGCTCAAATTCTGCTTTGAAATTATCGAGAGGGGCCCCTACCGTGGCATTAGCTTCACGGGGAAAACTCATTCCCCAAACTTGCTCACGCTCAGCTTGAGAGAGGTTGTCGAAAAACTCTGTAAAACCTGCAACTAAGTCACATTTTGTGAAAGTGAGATAGATCGGGAAGCGAATACCCAACTCTTGTTGCAGTTCATTTACACGCTGGCGGATAATTTTTGCCTGGTGTTGGCGCTGCTCTTCAGTTTGCACCATTAAATCTTGCAAGCTAATTGCAACCAGAGCACCATTGATCGGGCGGCGGCGGCGGTATCTTTTCAATAAGCTCAGAAAAGCTTTCCAAGCGCTATTATCGTAAACCCGGTGACTGTCCTGAGTCGTATAACGCCCTGCGGTATCAATTAAAACTGCATCATTGGTAAACCACCAATCACAGTTACGGGTGCCCCCTACCCCACCCAGGGCTTCCTTTCCATGACTCTGCGCCAGCGGAAATTCCAACCCGGAGTTCACCAGGGCTGTTGTTTTACCACAACCGGGAGGCCCAATAATGATGTACCAGGGAAGCTGATAAAGGGAAACTTGTCCCTTGTCAGATTTAAACCGAGCACTACGTAATACACCCATCGCTTCACGGAAGCGACCAGAAAGAGCATTCAACTCTTCCAGCGAGCGTTCTTCGTCTGGATCTGTAGAATCGGCTTCTTGTGATTCCTCAATGCCTTTTATTAAAGCCTGGTTTTGGCGTCTCTCTACCAACCATTGGCTAATATTCCACACAAGCCAAATAGCAAAAATAAAAACAATAATAGTTAGTCGGACAGAGTGAGAAAGCGTGGCATTATCACTACCAAACTTAATGTAATCAGCCGCAAACCAAATGAGGAGGGAAAGAGCTGAGAGCCCTATGAGCCCCAACACCCACTTATTGGTAAAAAAGTTACGCAAGCGTTTCATGAATTGCTCCGTCTTCCAGGGTATCGACCATACCCAGGATCAATATCAGCCCGAGTGTTACCCTTCTCCTTGCGGAGACTCATCATCACTTTTGGACAAATCTAAAATCTGGTCCGCGACCGGTGTCGTCGTTTCATAGAGCCACCAGCGATAACCACTATAAGTTGCAAGTAACAATCCCAGGACAACACTCATAATCACCCAGAGGGGTATATAGTGAATCAGCCGGGATTTTCGCTCTACGCATCCTTGCCAACGCGGCGAAAGATCTCGGTCCATTGGCTGCTTATGCTGTTCAATTGTTCTGTAGAGCTCATCACGAATCTGTTCTATTTGTTCGTGTCCACGCTGTACGAGCCGATACTTACCCTGAAAGCCCAAGCTCAAACACAGGTAAAAAAGCTCAAGGAGTTCCAAATGACTTGCGGGAGTTTCCAGCATGCGCTGCAAAATGACAAAACACTTCTCCCCTCCAAAAGTCTCTTTGTGAAATAGGCTAAGTAGAGAGTGCTGGCTCCAACCGCTAGCTGTACCCCAAGGCGTGGTCAAAACAACCTCGTCCACGACGGTACATAGTAAGTAACGGGCTGTTAGCACTGATTCAGGTGTTAAAGCCAGTTGCTTTGCCTCACGCTCGAAGCTTTGGATTTCCGTAGTAAGTCGCTTGTGCAGATCAGGTACGTTGGCGTGATTCATCGTTGTGCGCAATTTGATAATTACGCCTAACAATTTCGAAGCCGCAGACACCAATGGATTAAGACTGTTGCGGACCTGAGCCTCGACCGGGGCATCTTGGCTGGCAAAGAATTGTGGCTGAGCCTGAGCTGCTGCCGGTGCCGCTGCGGCACCGGGTGTCGGTATCAAAACCGTTCTATCCCCAGCATTAGGGGCCCGTGGAGGAGTAAAGCTGTCATTACTCATATTAATTATTCCTTATGGCCCAGAGTTCCATAGTTAATCCAGGGAACTCTGCGCCCAGATGCACTGCAAAACCACCCGAGCGAGTCATGGCCTGCCATAACTCTCCACTGCGCTCCACCTCAAAGTAAGTGAACCCTGCGTGATAGGGGATTTGTCGAGGAGCCACGGGAAGAGGGCGCAGAGTCAAGCCAGGTAACTGCGCTGAGATAAGTTCTCTAATCGCCTCGACAGGGGCAACTTTTGCCTGGGTGGGGAAGCGGCTGCGCAATAGATCGCCAGGCATATCCGCTTTTGCGGCCATAATAAAACTGGCTGATTTTAATAATGAAGGATCAGTAACCGGCGCAACATATATCCCAAATTTGCGCTGCACCAACTCCATTGCAATCGCTGTTTGCTCCAGCACTGTGGAGAGCGACTGCCTAAGCGCTGAAAACAGCCCGGCAAAGCTTACTTGCAGGTCTTCATGTGCATACACTGGAATTTCTGGAGGGCGCTTAGACTGAGCAGTAAACGTCGAAAGTTCGCCTGCCAACTGCAATAATTCAAGAAATAAGTTGTGCGGATGTAATCGGGGCTGAGCCGTGATCTGCTTTAATAAGGGTTCAAAGCGGTTAATAACCTGCAGTAACAAATAATCAGCAATTTCTGCAGATCCGCTTCTTCCGCTGTCGCTCAAACGATGACCCAGAGCCGAGCCTCGATGGTCAAGCAACCCTTTTACTTCTTCAATATATGCATTGATAACCGCAGAAGTCTCCGCATTTAACAGCGGTGGGATATAGTCAGAATCAAGCTCTACCGGCTTTTCCGGTTGACGCTCTTTAATTCGCGCAACCCCAACCGCAGCATAGCCACTCAGATCATCACTACCTAATTTGAGACAAGCTCTTAACTTTCCGACTTGGATACGCGCGGACTCACCAGAAGACGCCGCACTATTACGGGCATCAAAGTTCGAAGCCTGATAACGTGCCTGCGGGAAGTCCTCTTGATCTCGAATCGACTCCTGACTACCTGGGCGCTTCATCGGCACACATAAGTAGACTATTTCATCACGAGTATTAACCGGAACATCCAGAACATCCGGCAAATGCTCATTTTCAGGGGCAAGTATCGGGGTACCATCGGGAAAAACAGCTTTCACTCTCGATAGAGAAATTTTTCCCATCGATAATGGCTCACTATCGATCGCCAGCTCTACAATTCCCCAGGTATAAGGCCCGAGCGGAGCTGTGCGCGCTTCGACAAGCTGTTCGAGATAGCGATCCTGCTGTTGAAAATGCTGAGGGCGTAAAAACATGCCCTCGCTCCAGATCACTTTATTGTTTGCCGACATAAATGTTCCTTAAAAAGCTCTCGTAATATTTCCAGGGCAGCAATTTTTATTGCCCGGGCAATAATTTCTGTCCTATTGAGACCGCTGCATATCCGGGAGCGTTTTTTTCATTCTTTCATAATCTTCTTTGGAGATTGTTACTGTTTCCCCACTATCATCTTCACTACCACGAGTAGTCAATTTTGCTCGACGACGCTTGGCAATATCATCTGGCGAACCAATTCGTACATCGGCCAGCGATACTTCATATTCATTTTTTTTGTGGTCTGTAATTGGCAGCACCATTAGTGCCTCTGCATCCTGATACTGTACAAACTCAGCTAGAAGCCCGATATATTTTACGTCCGGCGTTAAAGCCAGCTCTTCTATACGCTGTTCCCCTGGAGCAAACTCTTTAAGGATTACAGTATCAATCAAATCCTTGCCGAGGCGGGATTGAGCATTCTCGTAAAGGTTAAGAAAATCTTCGCGGGCAAACTGGCGCTCATCCGCGAGCATAAACACTCGTATAACAACAGGAGAGGCTCGGCCATCATCATCTGGGTTCACGTCATTCTGTGTCTCTACAACCAACTCGAGACTGGTATCCAGATTTAGAGTCCGCCTCGTTGTTTGGCAACCAACAACTGCAACTGCCAAAACAGCGATTAAACTGACCTGAAATAATTTTTTTATCGACACAAGCAATTCCCTCTTTTCCGTCAACTTATTAACTTTTAATGCTTCGCGCATTTTTTAACTCTGATAATTGATTTTCATAAGTAACTGCAAATTCATCACCAAACAACTTGCGATAGCAATTATCCGGATCACCAACTAGCTCCCTGTAAATTGCAGTAAATCCTTCCCATTTTTTTGCATTTTTGTTTCCAAAAACACCGGAAGTATTCCCCAGTCTGCGCTCAATATTTTCCGGGCTAAAGAATTTGAGCATGGCGTTGTAACCTGCTCTCATTCCAGCCAAAACCGCAACTTGATGATCCGACAAATCATCAAAACTATCCTTCACTGCCTCAGCGGGATTCATAAAAGCACCGGTACCCGCAAACATGGCTTCCAATGCATCCCGTTCCGTAGCACTAAATTTCAGCGGATTATTAGCTTCCGTTTGAATCATGGTTCGCTGCACACGCAGCTCATTCTTAATGCTGTTTCTTGCGCGCAAGAGGTCAATAAGACGAGCTACTGTTTCCCGGACAATTTCAGCTGCTTGCTGGTCCGCCTGTTGCAACTGGACCGGGTTCATATTCAGGCCGAGAGTAGATGCAAAAACGCTCCCCCCTGAAGAACCTGTGGGCTGAGTTACTGGGGATTGCTGTAAATGCGAAAACTGCTGAGCTTGGGCAGCCAAATCCGGTTGTGGATTTGGTTTTGGCTGTAGTTGCGGTTGCGGTTGCGGTTGCGGTTGCGGTTGCGGTTGCGAGGACGATTGCCCGGAACCAAACCCTGGAGCGCCATCAAATTGTTGCCCCTGCATAGCAGCGAAAGAGTCTGCAAAGGGGTTATCTTGAGCAGGCGGAGAAATTGGCTGCTGATTAAACCCTTGGGGCTGCCCTAACGGCTGAGATTGCATTGCCTGTGGCTGTGGCTGTGGCTGTGGCTGTGGCTGTGGCTGTGGCTGTGGCTGTGGCTGTGGCTGCATAGCCTGAGGTTGTGGTATCGGAGTTGCGACAGGTTGCTGTGAAATCCCCTGGAAACCACCCATAGGAACTTGCGGCTGCGGAGATACCACTTGAGATTCAGGCACCGCAACCGTCTCAACGACAGGTTCCGGTACCGGCTGGGGATTTATTTGCATTGAGTGCTGGTCAGCTGGCACATGATCATCGTCACTACCATCTTTCCACCACTCATCATCAGACCATTGATTACTGGATTGCTGCTGACCCGTAGAACCCACTAAGCCACCGACGGGTGACATCTCAGGAGCACCACCAACAAGACCAGACGGATCAGATTGGCCAAAGGCAGCAAGTGGGTCCAGAGGACCCGATTCCGAGGTGAGAAGACTATCGCTAGTTGGGGTATTAGCCTGATTACCCAGCCCAATCGAGCCCCACTCCCCAGTTTGAGCCACATCTGACTGCGGGCTGGAACCCGGCTCAAGCCAACTATCCAATTCTTTCGCTTCTGCCTGGCTTTGCATTTTTGCCATGGCATCCGCGCTGAATGTTGTTCGATCCGAGGTATCGAGAAAATCTGCACTTCCCAGACCTTTGGGAAGATCTCCCTCTTCCTTAGGCTGTCGCAGTGAAACTTTCAATTTATATTCCCCGAGAACGATCATGTCGCCCTCTTTTAATGGGACTTGATTTCCCTTTCCTAACGGATTTTCTGAATCATTGTAATAGGTTCCATTAGTACTAGTATCTACCAGAAAAAACTGATTATCGGTAAAGGAAATCTGTGCGTGTTTTGAGGAAACCACTCGATCTGGATCGGGTAAAACCCAATAATTATCGGCAGAGCGACCCAAACTGCCACCAGCTTTCGTGAACAGTTTTGTATGTTTAAGCATATTGGCGCCAGAAGGGTCGGCCAATACTGATAGAATTAGATCCATTTATTCCTGACTCACAATAGTGGTTTATTCATAGTCTTCAGGTAGATTTTTGCCCGCATATTCCTGTAAAGATCCAACCCCTACACTTACGCCCAAGGGCCTTTGAGTGTACCGCCACTCAAAGAACTAAAGCTCGGAAGAATGACTTGATCCCGCCCTTGCACCGAACGCATAGTGCTAATACCAGCCTGCATAAATTTTGCAGCCGCCCTATCTGTCAGGAGCGCTTCTGCACAGGGCGTCAATAATTCGCCATTGGGTAACTTGCGTAAATGAAGGGGTAAGTCTTCATAACTTGCAGGCGAAGGGGGCTGTAATTTGCCAGTTTGAGAAAAGCCTTGGCAAACCGCTAACCCCAACAAATAAACACTATTCCCCCAAAGATAATATTCATGACCCTGCTCTGGGGTTAATTCTTCAAAATTAAAATCCTCTGTTGTAGAAGTATTTTTCCCAAAGGGGAGTCTCAGCATAAATCTGGGAGCTGCCAACGCAACATGCTCACTAGCAGAGTATTCACGGACCGCCTGCCAACTTTCCGCAAACTGATCGCTCAACGGATAGTACCAATCATCAGGATCTACTGAACCTGACAAGTTTGGACAGCCTGCTAATTTTGGATCCCCACCCAATAAAAGTGCACTTCCCGCAGCTTCTGCAATCGTGGATAAATCTATCAGCAGGTGAAGGTCTCGCTCCTCATCAGTAACAAAGTAATCCCCTATGACTAAGTTATAGGGGATATTTCCAGAAGCTGTTTCACGCTCAACCAGTAACTTAAATGTCTGCGACTTTTCCAAGTCGCTTTCGGCTTCAGCAAAATCAGCTAGAAGCTCTTCTTTACTAACGTCTATTAAGTAAAAATCCAGGTTCCCGTGCTCTTCGACACGTCTCAGCAAAAGTTGCAGACTCAGCCAACTAGCCTCTAACTGACGAAAATCACTGTGATGCATCAGTTTACGCATCGCATCAGACGTAGCTTCAGCCAGGGCATTTAGATATTCACCCTGGCGAGGGTCCACACTTTTCTGCACGTAAGGAGCGACAATATCTTTGATTAGCTGGTCAACCTGGAAAGTATTTTGACCTTCCTTTGCATTACGCTCTCGACCGGCAGCCAGGATTTCATCCAATATCGACTGCTCGCTATCGCGCTGACCCAAGCCCTGCTGAGTGGCTAACTCTGGTTTCCACTGTTGAATTTCCTCAGCAGCCTGCTGGAACTGACGCGGATCGAGCAGCCTACGCTCCAGCTCAATAAACTTCTTAAACAGTGGCAAACGGCTATAAAGGTAATCTGGGTGTAAATCATCAAAGCATGGTAATCCCAGAGGGCGATCCAGTACGGGCAACTGCAAACTCACACCTAGATCAGCAAAAACGCCCTCAAAGGTATCGCGGTTCAACAGGTATACCCTTCGACTGGAAATCGTTTCGGGTTCACACTGGCGGCGACTCGCTCTCCCGCTGAAATCACCCAGGATCGCAACTTTCAATCTATCAGTGCCAAAATCCATAACTGGTTTTTCCTTATTGTTATCGCCAAGGATCTGAAATCCCGTTGAAATGCTGGGCCTACTCACAATTTGTCACCTGCTGACAGGGCTTAATTACCCTACCTCTTATGGCCTTTTAACGCCCTCAACCCGACATTAGGTTTTAGCTAGGCAGTTTCTTTTGGTTCTTTTTCGACTTTATTTGCTTTTTTAGGGCGACCACGCTTAAGCGGTCGTACTCTTTGGTTAACAATCTGCTCAATTTTCTCTTTAAACGCATCCCCGCCGAGCACATGACCTAACTTAATCGTTTCAGCGATATAGTCGAGCAACTTTCGATCAAAGCTATACTGAAATAACTTCCTGTAAGATTGCGCTCTCTCCACCACTGTATCCCCAAGGGATAGATACAAGCGGTGATCCTTGATCAAATTATCTTTCTTAATGTTTGCGTGATGGTTAAAACTTGACCACTCGTAATCCTCAAGGGAGTCTGACAATCCCAAATACAGTGGGCGCAACTCTACGTATCTGTAACAGGTCAACAAATACGCATCAGAATCAATCAAGCTGGACTTATAGCGTCCTCGCCATAGTGTTCCGGAGCGCTTGTAACGGTGATTGACAAACTGCACATAGCGACGCCCAAGGGATTGCATCATAGATGATATCCCATCCGGTATCGTGGGCGTAGCTATGATCTGGATCATATTGGGCAATAAAACATATGCGTGAACATCAACGCCATATTGGTCTGACGCGTTACGCAAACTAATCAAATAATATTGATAATCTTCCTCGTCAAAGAAGCAGGGCAGATTGTTGTGGCCTACCTGCACAATATGTTGGGGAACATTTATCAAATTGAGCCTGGGCAAACGGGGCATTTTGCCTATGGGTCCTTTTTTAGCTGGCTTAAAGCCTTTTCTGTAGAGAGGTAAGGCTCTTATTATCGCAAATCAGTGAAAAGTATTTCAAACTTGGTATGCGAGCAAGTTAACATTAGCCTCGGTGATCGGTTGTAATAATATTACGCCGCATTGTATTGCTTTTTATTAAAGGGGAGTTGCACCAGACATGGATCAAATTAGTCTGGCGGTCAACGGGCGCACTGACATTGGTCAGGTTCGTGAGGAAAACGAAGATAGCATTCGCTGGTACGCGTCGGCGGAGCAGCCTTTTGCCTATATTGTGGTAGCCGACGGGATGGGCGGTTACACCGGCGGCGCCACCGCCAGTAAAATTGCAGCTGAGACGGTTCAAGCCCATCTCGATGACCTGCTGAAACACACTTTTTTCTCCTGCACGTCTGAACAGCAACAGCTTATATTGCGCGCCACCCTTATCGACGCAGTCAACAGCGCAAATACAGCTCTAATCAATACCAAAAACCTGAACCCCCAGTTTTCCAATATGGGAACAACTTTGGTTGCCGCGGTCATGTGGCGCGACTTTTTAATCGTTGCACATATTGGCGATTCTCGCGCATACCTGTGGAACAATTATGGATTGCAGCGCCTTACACGAGATCACAGCGTTGTACAGGAGATGATTGATTCAGGTCAATTAACCCCCGAGCAAGCCAAAGAGTCCAATGTCCGCAACCATATTACCCGTGCCTTGGGGGTTTCCAGCAGTGTAGAGGCGGATATAAATAGCTGGAAACTCACGCAAAACGCACTCCTTTTGTTATGTAGCGACGGGCTCACTGAATATCTTGATGATCATGCGATAGAGCGCGTACTGGCCACTCATCGTCCGGCATTAGAGTGTGTATATCGTTTTATTGACGATGCTAATCGCCTAGGTGGGCGCGACAATATTACTGCAGGAATATTGGAATATTCTTCACAATCATTGCGTCAAATACTCCCCCACGAACAAAGTGTTACCGAACGTCCCAGTTCTTCTGACGTAACAATTAGAAAGTTACACCGCTAATTTGATTTACCGGATACTGTAATATGACACCGGAACGTCTAACCCAGCTAATACCTAACTTACTCAATACGCTTACCCCTCCGACAATTACTCTTTCTCATGAGAGCCCTGCATCGGCTGTGCGCTGGCTCTCTCAGGTCGAACATACTTTAAAAAACATATCATCCACTCCAGTGAGTGAGGGCTTTTGGCCAAAGCTGCCAAGTATCACGTCTAATCGCTTTAGTATCGATTCAGCACCAATATTACCCCTCCTGTATGAAGCTGAAGACAACCCCACGCAATTCACCAATACCCCTGGTATTAACCCCGAGAACGAGGTGGTACCAGCTTTAGATCGTTGCCATCGAATTAACGGGCACGTCGTTACCGCAACAGGGGAAGTCGCTTTCGAGCGAACAGACGTACTTATTCCTGGACCGCTACCGTTTGAATGGAAACGATATTTTCGCTCCTCTCTCAATGAGGATACTGGCATTGGTGTTGGCTGGCGGCACTCTCTCAGTGAAAAGCTTGTTGTACACGATAACGTTGTAAAGCTGGTTACTGCCGAAGGGAGGTCTGTAAAATTCAAATTACCCGCCATTGGTCACGGGTGCTATAACCGCTTTGAGCGGTTGATGTTATTCAGGCAAAGCCTGCACAGTTATCGATTGACGACATTCAATCAGCATCACAAAATATTTCGCGCTGATGGTGTAAATAGCGCTCTACCACTTGTAGAAATCAGGGATCAATTTGGTAACGCCTTAACAATCGACTATCAGGAGGGCCTGCCTAAGAAAATGGTCAGCTCCTGGGGTCGTGTTGTTGAATTTAACTGCCAGAACGGTCATATCCATAATTTAATAAATAGCCACGCTGCCGAAGGTCAAAGCGACCTCTGCAACTACAATTATCAAGATGGTCAACTACTCGAAAGTTGTAGCGGCCTTAAAAGAGAAAGATACCAATATAACAATACACAGTTGGTACAGTTAAATAATAGCCAATCTGGAATTCATCAATTTACCTACGATACACACGACCGGTGCCAGCTAATACAGTCCAATGAATTAATCACCAGTCTTAACTGGCACGCAAGTCATAATACCTGCACGATCGAGTCAGAGCTGTCCGGTCCCATTTATATACGCTTTAACAAGTTCGGCCAGAGAATTTCTGAACAGCAGCAATCTCGTAGCCTTAGCTGGCTTTTTGATTCCTACGGTAATCTCAGTGAAGAAATTCAGGCCAACGGCCATAGGCTTTTCTTCCGTCACGATGAGTTCGGCCGGCTTGTCCGATCCACCTCTCACAATATTAGTAATCGATATCTCTATGACGATCGCGGCTATTTACAAGCGGCAGTTATCAATGGAGAGACCCTATGGCAATACAAGTTTAACGAGAAGGGACGCCCAGAACGTATTGTCGACCCGGCAAAACATGTTTGGCTGTTTCTCTATACAGATAGGGGACAGATCACACAGATTCAGGACCCAGAGGGAGGCAAAGTGGACTTCAGCTGGGATGGGCAAGGCCAGCTGCAGTCCGCTCGTAGAGACGATAAAGTCCTGAGCTTTGAGTACGACCACTGGCAACGAATCACTTCGCTTAAAATGAATGGCGAAGTATGGCGTGAGTGGAGTTATGGCAATGCGGGTGAATTGCGTGAAGCCCACCTGGGTATTCACCAGTACGGTCTGGACTACTCTGAACGCGGCCTGCCCAATGCTATCCACGGAGACAGTGGCCAGAGTATTCTTTGTGATTATGACAACGCGGGCCGCCCGTGCCATATCAATTTCGCTGATGGTAACAACTGGGAATTAATCTATAGCCCTAGAGATGAACTGACCTGCCTGGAGAGCCCCGTAGGGAATTACTACTGGGAATATGATCACTACGGGCAATTAGTTAGCCACAAGGCACCACAGGATCGAACTTGGCGCTGGCATTACAATATTGACGGCAGCCTGCATGAATATTGTGATAATGACTCTCGCTGGTACTTTAATTATAACGACAGCGGTGTATTAACCGGTATTCGCAATAACAGTGGCCAAAATAGTGAGTTCCACTACGACCAACATAACAGGCTGGTACAGGCAGATAATGCCCTTTCCTCAGTGCGCTTTAAATACGACAGCCGCGGTCGGGTAACCGCAGAGCATCACGACAGTGCCGATATCCGGGATTTCAGTCTTCAGTATCAATATGACAAACGCGGCTGGTTAAAGAGTGCCAGCTCCGACAATCTCGACTTGTCTTATACATTCGCCCCTTGTGGAGCCCTGTATGGAATCGATGCCAATGGTGAAGCCATTGTTCGCACCGAATCCAAAGGCCAAGATATCCTCCAGGTTCAAGGGGAGGTTCGCAGTAATCACAAATATTTATTTGGGCGCCTGGTAGGTATGGAGTCCGGTCAAGCACTTTCCTGGCACTTTGAGAAATCCCCTCCCCTGCAAATGACCAACCCGCTGCGGGCACAGCAAAGTCCGACTCAACCTCAAACAGAAAGTGACAAGCGCGGCAATATTATTAGTGAAAGCAACATACCAGGCCGCAAGGATTATCAATACCAGTACGACGGCTGGGGCCTGATGAGCCACGCGGAGTGCGGGGAATTTAAAACCTATTTCCGCTACGACCCTTTCGGTCGGCGGTTAAGCAAGACATGCACCCACCGAAAATCAACCCGGCAGCGCCGCGTTGTCACTATTTGGAGCAGCCTGGGTATCTGGGGGGAAATTCACAATATTGACGGCAAGTCCCGAGGTTTAAGCCATTGGATTCACCAACCCCAAACCAATGCCATTCTCTGCCAATGGACTGCCGACAATATCGAGCATTACCTTTCCAACCCCGACGGCAAGCCACTCGCGATTTTTGATACTCAAGGTGCCGCTCAGTGGTCACAAGGTGGGGAGGCTGGAGAGAAAGGAAAAGACCCCCACAATCAAGGGCCGAGTGCCTGGCGGGGAACTAACTTGCTCGCGGATGTAGAGACCGGGCTGTGGTACCACCCCTCAGGCTACTGGAGCCCTGCCCTCGGTATCTGGCTAAATGGGGACCGCTCACATAACCTGACGACTTCTGCCCAATCAATCGGGCAGCTGTAGCGAAGTTCTCGGGCAGCTGCATCAACATTTGCTGCCCGGGTCAACTCTTATCTGCCTATACACTATGGGTATATCTATTTGCCCGTAAGTGTTATGGAAGAGCGCTCGGATTTTGAGATCGGTGGGGTCCATGTCGCCAGGGGCGAGTCCTGCCATATTGATCTGCCCGTTGTGCGGCTTTACACAAGCACAGAAATGGCAATCCCAGTTTATGTGCAGCGCGGTAAAAAAGATGGTCCCAAGATGTTCGTTTGTGCCGCCATACATGGTGACGAACTCAACGGTATCGAAGTAATAAGCCGGCTTATCCAAAGCGGCCGCTTGAAGTCATTGCGCGGGACCCTGGTTGCAGTTCCAATGGTTAATGTTTACGGGGTACTGCAACACACTCGCTACCTACCTGACAGGCGCGACCTAAACCGCTCATTCCCTGGGTCGGCAAAGGGGTCTCTCGCCGCACGTATGGCTCACGTCTTCCTCAAAGAGATAGTCACCAAATGCGACTATGGCATCGATTTACACACAGGAGCCGTACATCGCAGTAACCTCCCCCAAATTCGCGCTAACTTGGACGACGAGCAAACCCGAAAACTCGCCAAGGCCTTCGGTGTTCCCGTGCTACTCAACGCTTCTATTCGCGATGGATCCCTGCGCCAAGCAGCCGCGGATCTCGGGGTAAGAGTATTACTTTATGAAGCTGGTGAAGCCCTGCGCTTTGATGAACTCAGTATCCGCGCCGGTGTTAAAGGTGTGATCAATATGATGAAGCACTTGGAGATGTTGCCGCAAACCCGAAAGACAAATGTGATAGAGCCATTTGTTGCTCGACGCAGCGGTTGGCTTCGCGCGGGGGATAGCGGCATCGCCAATCATCTTAAGGCACTCGGGGATCAGGTCTACCGGGGCGACCTGCTGGCGACCATTGCAGATCCATACGGCCAGGAACTGGACCAACTGATCTGCAATGAGGATGGAATCATTATTGGGCGACAGAATATCCCTCTGGTCCAGGAAGGCGAGGCGATGTACCACATCGCCTACTTCCGTGAACCCGAGGGTGTTGTCGAGAACCTGGAGCTACTCCAGGATACACTCCTACCGGATGAGAACTTTTAGGGACTCCCTATTGTTTTTTCAACAACTCCAGGACTTCCTTGCTCGGGTAGCCCTGAACTTCAACGCCAGCACTCTTTTCAAATTCACTCACCGCTTTGCGGGTACCCGGACCTGCCTTGCCATCAATTTCTCCGGTGTAAAACCCTTTCTGTTTGAGCAACTTCTGCAACTCTTCCACTTGAACACTATCCAGTGGAGTAAAAGGGCGCTTCCAATCATTTACCAAGGGCGCACCGCCGCCAATCCGATCTGCCAACAAGCCAATAGCTATCGCATAGCGATCTGAATTGTTGTAACGCTTGAGGACAAAGAAATTCTTGAACACTAAAAACACCGGGCCATTGCGGCCGTCTGGTAACTTTAATTCGGCAATGGCTTTTTTGTTGGGAAAAGGCTCGCCATTGGCTCGTGTGACGCCGAGCTTCTCCCATTCGGCTACCGACATTTTCCCCGCAGGCATTTTACGAGCGGGAATCTTGACCTCATAACCCCAGGGTTTTCCACGCTGCCAGCCGTTACTGGATAACAGGTTGGCGGCAGTCGCGAGCGCATCCGGAATGGAGTTCCAGATATCCCGTTTACCATCACCATCGATATCCACCGCATAGGCTTGATAACTGGTGGGAATAAATTGGGTATGCCCCATAGCTCCAGCCCATGAGCCCAGCAAGTGCTCACCCTCGATATCTCCTGCCTGCAATATTTTTAGCGCGGCCAGCAGTTGCTGACGGCCAAACTTTTTACGCTGGGGATCCGCATAGGCGAGTGTTGCCAGTGAGCGAATGACACTGCGCATTACCTTGTCATTACCGAGGATGCCGCCAAAACTGGATTCCACAGACCAGATCGCAAGCAGGATATTGGGGTCCACCCCGAAACGCTTCTGGATCTTGTCCAACCAGGGCTTCATTTTTTCTTTTTCCCGCTTGCCTCGTTCAATCGCTCTCTTTTGCACCCGATTATCAAAGTACTGCCACACCGGTGCTTTGAATTCGGGCTGATAGGCTGCACGATCCAGAACCCATTGGTCTGGAGAAGTGATTCCTTTAAAGGCTTGGTCGTAAACCTCCGCAGAGATTCCACTCTTGATCGCGGTTTTACGGAACTCCTTTACCCACTGTTCGAAGGCCGGATCGGCTTTCTCTTGTGCATGGGTATTGGAAACCAGGAGAACCGCGCTTATCGCGAGGATGGCAGACAGATATTGAAACCATTGCAATTTGGGCATGGAGTTACCTTCGACACAACTTTTGCTCGCTCAAGGGTAGAACGAGCCACTCTTATCCGAAAGGTGGATTGGCTGGTAACCGTTGAACTTCCCACCCACTATTAAACTGGACAGTCACATGAGAGGGAAGTTCGTGCTGCTCACCTTTAGGGTGAGCTCTGCCGCAAAACGGGAAGATTAGGGAATGACGTAAAACAGTACCGCAAAGAAGTGCAATATACCGCCCGCCAGCACAAAGAGATGCCAAATCGCATGGTGGAAGCGCAGGCTGCGCCAAAGGTAAAAAGCGATTCCGCCGGTGTAGCAGAGACCACCGAGAACTAACAGCCACAAACCGCCAGTTTCCAGGCTGTCCGACAGCGGCTTGATAGCAGCAACCACGACCCATCCCATCAAGGCACTGAGAGTAATAGACAGAGCTCGGATCTTCTTCAGCGGGGTGAACTGAATAATCAATCCGATCAGCGCGAGCCCCCAAATAATGCCGAACAGCCACCAACCCCAAGGGCCCCTCAGGGTGACCAGGGTGAAGGGAGTATAGGTTCCAGCAATCAATAGAAAGATTGACGAGTGGTCCAGGGTCCGCAGTATCGCTTTGGCGCCGATATGGCTGACTGCGTGGTACAGCGTGGAGGCTAGGAAACAGAGTATCAGGGTGGAGGCATAGACGCTGGAGCTGACAATATGCCAGGCGTCCCCGCGCAGGGCAGCAAATCCGGTCAATACACCCAGACCGGCAATCGCCAGAAGAGCTCCAACACCATGAGTCACACTGTTGGCGATCTCTTCAGCAAAACTGTAACGACTGGCAACGGAAACGGAAGATGACATAAATTAGCCCGGTTAAATTCAGGTCATAAGCCTGCGTGTAGTGCACGACCAATAACTTGGAACAGGTCTAATGATCAGAGGCCTCACTTAAAATAGCAAGGCCATCACCAGACTGCACATTCACAACCGGGCGGTCAGGGCTTAAACGCTAGCGTTGTGAATACCCATTTCGCACAAAGCGGAATTTTCGCGAACAATAGTTTCGTTGCGATCGGGGCCAGTAGAAACAATGTCTACCGGAGCGCCCACCAGCTCTTCGATTCGAGCGATATAGGCACGTGCGTTGGCCGGCAGATCCGCTTCACGACGCACGCCGAAAGTGTTCTCAGTCCAGCCGGGCATAGATTCATATACCGGTTCAACACCTTCCCAACCTGCCGCATCAAATGGTACTGGAACGTCTTCGCCAGCACTGTTTCGGTAGCCCACACAAACCTTCACCTCCTCGAGACCATCGAGAACATCCAGTTTGGTCAGGCACAGGCCAGAAATACTGTTGATTCGGATCGCGTGACGTACAGCAACAGCATCAAACCAGCCGGTGCGGCGCTGGCGGCCAGTGGTAGCCCCAAACTCGTGACCTTTTTCACCCAGGTGACGACCAACTTCGCAGTCCAGCTCGGTTGGGAAAGGACCACCGCCAACGCGAGTGGTATAGGCCTTGGTAATGCCCAATACATAGTCCAGGTACAGAGGACCAAAACCAGAACCAGTAGCGGTACCGCCAGCAGTAGTATTAGAGGAAGTTACAAACGGATAGGTACCGTGGTCGATATCCAGCAGGGAGCCCTGAGCACCTTCAAACAGGATATGCTCACCGTTCTCGCGCGCTTTGTGCAGGTGATCGGCAACGTCAGTGATCATCGGCACCAGTTGCTCGCGCCAAATCTTGGCCTGCTCAACGGTGTCCTCATAACTGACCGGGTCAACTTTATAGTATTCGGTGAGGGCGAAGTTGTGGTAATCAATCAGCTCTTTCAGCTGGTGGCAGAAGTTATCCCAGTTGCACAGATCACCCAGGCGAAGACCGCGACGAGCAACTTTATCTTCGTAAGCGGGACCGATACCGCGACCTGTAGTACCGATCGCTTTGGCGCCGCGTGCTTTTTCACGGGCCTGGTCGAGGGCAACATGCACCGGCAAGATCAGCGGACACGCCGGGGAAAGACGCAGGCGCTCGCGCACGGGAACTTCGCGCTCTTCCAGCTCAGCCATCTCTTTCAGCAGCGCCTCCGGGGAGAGCACCACACCATTGCCGATCAGGCAGGTTACGCTGGGGCGCAGGATACCGGAGGGAATCAAGTGCAGTACGGTTTTTTCACCATCGATAACCAGGGTGTGGCCCGCATTGTGACCACCCTGGAAACGCACTACCAGCGAGACCTTCTCGGTTAGCAAATCGACAATCTTGCCCTTGCCCTCATCGCCCCACTGGGTACCCAGTACTACTACGTTCTTGCCCATCTGTATAAATCTCTAAACTCAGGTTTTTCTCTGCGGGAGCCGGGGCCCCACATAAATGGATGTCTGCGGGTAGGCCCGCGCGATAATAGGCACATCCACTGCGCCCGAAAAATCAGTCTCGTGGTTTTACTACCCACGAATCACCCTCAGCAACCAACTCGCGGTCACAGCGGGAATCCAGTTCACTATCGGCACCACCAGCGAGGGCTGTGATGACCACTTCGCCTTGAGCCCGCAGCTCGTGAATCGCCTTCCACAGTTCAGCGCCCTGGGAGCCTCTGACATCTGGTGCCAATATCGCAGCACCCTCTTCAACGGCGGCGCTGCCCAGATTACTCAATGCCACCAGGTCACTACTAAAGCCTGTTGCTGGGCGATCGCGCCCAAACACGGCCCCGATACCGTTGTAGCGTCCACCGTTGGCCAATGCCTGGCCGTGGCCCGGTGTGTAGGCGGCGAATACCAGACCTGTTTCATAGTCGTAGCCGCGTACTTCACTCAAATCGAAGAACAGTGTCACCTCTGGATAGCGCTCATTCAGAGCCTCAGCTACCTGCCTCAAATCGGAAACTGCCGCCAGCAAATTTTGCGGGGCTCCAGAAAAGAGTTCGCGGGCCTTATCCAGGCATTCCCGTCCCCCAACCAGCCCCGGGAGCGCCTTCAGCCACTCGGCAGCCTTCTGGTCGCCAACATTCTCCTCAACCCACTCGCACAGATCAGCAGTCGCCTTGCTCTGTAACATTGCCAACAGGGCGCTGCGCTGCTCGTCATTGAGGCCCGCCGCTTCAACCAGACTCTGGTAAATCGCGACGTGGCCCAGGTCCAGGTGCACTTGGCTGACACCCGCTACCTGAAGGCTTTGCAGCATCAGCGAGATCACCTCGAGGTCTGCACCGAGGTTGTCCACTCCAAACAGCTCCGCACCAACCTGTATCGGCGCTCGCGAGCCCATCGGGGTTCGCGGCTTGGTGTACACCACCTGACCGGCGTAGCAGAGGCGGTTGGCGCCTCTGCGGGGAAAACTGTGGGCATCAATCCGGGCAGTCTGCGGAGTCATATCCGCGCGTATACCTAAAGTGCGTCCAGATATCTGGTCGGTGACCTTAAAGGTGCTCAGATCTACATCATGGCCCATCCCGATCAGGAGGGACTCGGTGAATTCCAACATCGGCGGTATCACCAACTCATACCCCCAGCAATGGTAGAGGTCCAGTAGTTGGCGGCGCAGAGTCTCCAATTGCACAGCATCCGCAGGCAGAATTTCTGCAATGCCATCCGGTAACATCCAGCGATCGGCTTGAGTCATGATGAAATGAATTCGTCAGCGAAGAAATTGCGGTGCCGCAGCGCTTGCCACAAATGAGCCGCAGCACTTCCCACAAAAAAACCGGGCTGGGCCCGGTTTGCGTGATTTTAGCATCAAGTGCTAACAGGAAGGTAGGGTTATCGAAGCTAACCCGGCGCCTATAGCACCAGTTGCCCAGTGCTACACAGGGGATTTCAGCCCTACTCTCCTTTCGGGTCTTTCAGGTAGCGGAAGAATTCGCTATCCGGATCGACCAGCAGCATATCTGACTTGCTCCGGAATGACTCCTTATAAGCCTGCAGACTGCGGGTAAAGCGGTAAAACTCAGGGTTCTTACTGAAGGCTGCAGCGTAGATAGCCGCCGCCTCAGCATCACCCGCACCACGTAACTCTTCCGCCTGGCGATAGGCCTCGGACTCAATTACCACCTTCTGGCGATCTGCGTTGGCCTTGATACGCTCACTGGCCTCTTCCCCCTTCGCACGGTGATCCCGTGCTTCCAGTTCACGTCCAGCACGCATACGCTGGAACACAGACTCGGAAACTTCCGGCGGCAGGTCAATGCGCTTGACGCGCACATCAATCACTTCCACACCCAGGTTCTTTTGCGCAACCTGGTTCAGGTTCTTGGTGATCTCAGACATAAGCTCGTCACGCTCACCACTGACCACTTCGTGCAGATCGCGCACACCAAACTGGTTACGCAGGCGGTCATTGATTTGCTCTGACAGTAAACGCACCGCATTGCGATCATCACCGCGAGTGGCTATATAAAACTTATCCACATCAGAGATTCGATACTTGGCATACGAATCAACCATCATGAACTTGTTTTCACTGTTGAGCATACGAACGGGGCTGGAATCCACCGTCTGAATACGCGCGTCGAACTTGCGCAGCCTTTCCGCGAAAGGAATTTTGAAGTAGAGACCCGGCTCGGTGTAGGTGCGCACCAGCTCACCGAAGCGCAGTAACACGGCTTTTTCAGTCTCTTTTACTACAAAGGCGCTGGAAGAGAGAACCAATACTCCAACCAGGATGACAACAATGATACCCAGTGTTTTGTTATTCATATCATCCCCTCCTAGCGAATAGTCTGGCTGCGACGGCTGCTGGCGTCATCCCGACGAAGGCGCTCAACAATACGCTGATAGACTTCCTCAATCATTACAGGCGAGGTGTCCTGGCTTTGGGCCGCTCGCACTGCACCAGCGCCCCCTTGCGTCAACTTATCTAACGGCAGATACATCATGTTGTTTCCACCCTCGACATCCACCATCACCTTGGAAGTACTGGACATCACATCCTGTACTGCATCCAGATAGAGACGCTCACGGGTAACTTCCGGGGCACGCTCGTACTCAGCCAGCAGTTTCTCAAAGCGCACGGCTTCACCTCGAGCACTCTCGACAACGCGGGCCTTGTATGCCTCAGCCTCTTCGATAATGCGCTGGGCCTGACCGCGAGCTACGGGAATTTTTTCATTGGCGTAGGCTTGGGCTTCATTTTGCAGACGCACCTCGTCCTCACGGGCCTTGGTTACATCGTCAAACGCATCCTGTACTTCACGCGGTGCCTTAGCATCAGTGAGGTTCACCACATCAATGCGGATACCGGTCTGGTAAAGGTCCAGGTATTCCTGCAAACGCTGCTGGGTATCAGTGGATACTTGAGTCCGGTTTTGCGAGATCACACCGTTTAGGGTGAGAGAGCCCACTACGTGACGAAGGGCGCTGTCGGTGGCTTCCTGCAAGCTCTTCACCGGATCGCGAACACGCAGTACAAAAGACTCAGCATCCCCAACCTGCCACTGTACAGTGAGCACCACCTCTACAATATTGGCGTCTTCGGTTAGCATCTGACCGGTAGTGCGCTCGGTACGCACCTCAGTCATATTGACCTTGGTGACGCTATCGATAAGCGGCGGATTCCAGTGCAGACCGGCAGATTCCGTGGAGTGGTATTTGCCCAGGCGCAAAACAACCGCCTGTTCGTTGGCGTTGACCTGGTAAATCCCCAGGCCGCCATAAATCAATACGGCGAGACCAATAACCAGTACCCAGGGAAATTTGACAGAGTCGCCACTTGGGCTGCCGCTGCCACCACCACCAAACAGGCCACCTAGTTTCTGCTGAATTTTTCGCAGTAGTTCATCGAGGTCGGGCGGGCCTCCGTTATTGCGGTTACCGCCACCACCCCAGGGGTCTTTATTGTTACCACCCGGCTCATTCCAGGCCATTTAACTTACTCCAACTATGATCACTTAATCTTTTACTTCGGCGGATTCTAGCATCCATTGCCGACAAAATATTGCCGACAGGCCCTAGCCTGAGGCAAGTGGGCAGTCTACGGAGACCAACCCCGAGCAAATTCGACTAAAGGTCGCAATATGACCTGAATTTTAAAATCAATGTTTATACGGCAACTACTCGGCAATGGGCTCTTCCAAAACCCATTCCGGCGCGTCATTGCCAGCAATATGTGGCGCCAGCAGACGCTGGAAATCACTACGCGGCAATAATATTTGCAATTCGCAGTCACCATTGTCGCGGTAGACTTCCGACTGCACCGCATTAATTTCAAATAGCTGCGCTCGCAGCCTGGACTGATGGGGCTTCACTACCAGTTGCCCGCGCACCATTTGCTCGCCCAGGCGCTCGGCAATAGCCTCAATCAAAAGTTCACAACCCGCACCTGTTACCGCAGAGAGCCAAACTGCCCGGGGTACACCCTGATCATCCCGGTCTATACGCGGTTCAAAATCTTCCAGCAGATCAATTTTGTTATAAACCACCAGTTGCGGCAGTTCCGAAGCATCAATTTCCTCCAGAACCGTTTGCACCTCTTCCATCAGGTGTAATCGGTCATCTGCCGCAGCGTCCACCACATGTAGAAGCAACGTCGCACTGGCGGCCTCTTCCAGGGTTGCCCGGAATGCCTCTACCAGTTTATGCGGCAAGTGAGAGACAAATCCCACCGTATCAGCCAATACCATGGCGCCAACATTGGGTAATTCAACCCTGCGCATGGTCGGGTCGAGGGTGGCAAACAATTGGTCCCTGACATAGACATCTGCATCGGTCAGGCGATTAAACAGGGTCGACTTGCCCGCGTTGGTGTAGCCAACCAGAGATACTGTGGCCATTTCTGCCCGGGAACGCGCGCGGCGCCCCTGCTCCCGCTGGCGGCGTACCTTTTCCAGCCGCTTCTCGATGGAGTCTATGCGCGCGCGCAGCAATCGCCGGTCTGTCTCCAACTGGGTTTCTCCGGGCCCACGCAAGCCGATACCACCCTTTTGCCTCTCCAGGTGGGTCCAACCTCGCACCAGCCGCGTTGCCATATGGCGCAGCTGGGCCAATTCCACCTGAAGCTTACCCTCGTGAGTTCGCGCACGCTGGGCAAAAATATCCAGAATAAGTCCTGTGCGATCCAGCACCCGGCACTTTAATTCGCGCTCAATATTGCGCTCCTGACTCGGAGACAGGATGTGATCAAAGATAACCAAGGCGGCTTCCTGATCTTTGACCACCTGGCGAATCTCCTCCAACTTACCTCGGCCAACAAAGGTCTTTGGGTCTGGAGTGGCGCGCTGGCCGAAAATAAAACTGACAGGATCTGCTCCGGCAGATAGGGCCAACTCCTCAAATTCACGAGGGTCGTCGGGACTGTCGATGGCGGAGAGTTCTAGGTGTACCAGTACTGCGAGCTCACCGGATTCCGGTCGATCGAAAAACAATGGGAATTCTCTATTGCGAAAAGGGCGCGATAAGCCCTGACTGAGGTGACAACCGGCAAGCCCTGCAAGGGGCTCACCGAGCTGCTGGCGCCCCGGCAAAACGGGGTGCAGGTGAAATTGATACGGATCTTTTAGCTAAAGGATTCGCGCTCACCGCCTTCACCATTACCCTCGCCGCCGTGCTGGGCTGCGGGATTCAATAGCGGTACGCGCACTGCACGCGACGGAACAACCGTAGAAATGGCGTGCTTATACACCATTTGGCTCACAGTATTTTTGAGTAACACCACGAACTGGTCGAAGGATTCAATTTGCCCTTGGAGCTTGATGCCGTTTACCAGATAGATAGAAACCGGAATACGCTCTTTGCGCAATACGTTGAGGTAAGGGTCTTGTAAGCTGTGCCCTTTTGACATCTTTTTTCTCCTTGTCAAAAAGCTGAATGCGGTATGCAGGCCGCAATCGCACCCGCGAAGAGCGCGGATCAAAAAACGACTGAGGTTGAATACGCGTATAAGTAGTGTAGTAGCGAGCCGGAAAAGGCCGGACTCTGTGAAAACTGACTGAACGGGCTTGTCGTTTAATAGCCCAACCACGTTATGGATGCTTAAGCGAGAAATTTCAAGGCTTCAGCCAATATTTCGTCATTCTCACGCACCCCACCTTGCTCATCCTGAGTGTACAAAGTTAGCAGGTCTGGCCAGCGCCGCAGCCAGGTTAACTGGCGCTTGGCAAGCTGCCTCGTCGCCGCAATTCCAGCGGCCACCATATCATCGTAATCGGTTTGGCCTTGCAAGTGTTGCCAAACTTGTCGATATCCCACCGCGCGAATTGCCGGTAAGTCCTCGTGCAGGTCTCCTCGGTCCAGCAGACCCTTGACTTCATCAATAAAGCCCGCCGCTAGCATCTTGCGAAAACGCAGTTCGATGCGCTGGTGAAGCAGGGAGCGATCGCGGGGCATAATGGCCATCTGGCACACCTGGTACTGCTCCTGTATTCCCCCAGCTTCCTGCTCGCGACGCAACTGCGAAAGCGGAACACCGGTGAGGCGGTAAACTTCCAGCCCCCTTTCGATACGCACCGAATGGTTGGGATGTAGCTCTGCCGCCAACTGCGGGTCCACCTGGGCCAGCTCTGCATGCAATGCGGGCCACCCTTCACGCTCTGCGCGAGCTTCTATTTCTGCTCTCACCGCTGCGTCCGCCTCAGGCAATTTTGCCATGCCTTCCAACAGAGCACGGAAATACAACATAGTTCCGCCAACCAGTAATGGCACTTTACCAGCAGCGCTAATTTCTGCCATAGCTTCCAGCGCATCTTTGCGGAAACGACCTGCCGAATAGGACTCAGACGGGTCACAGATATCGATCAAACGGTGAGGGTATGCTGCTAGCTCTTCTACTGAGGGCTTGGCCGAGCCGATATCAAGGCCTCGATATACGAGAGCGGAATCAACACTGATTAATTCCACGGGCAAACGATCGGCGAGCGCCATGGCCAGATCCGTTTTGCCGGAGGCCGTTGGACCCATCAAGAAAATTACACGGGGCTTATCACCCGGCAAGCTGTTATTCAAACTACCACCCACTTCTGCCGCGTACCTATTGGCCGCGCATAAACCACTTATCCATATCTGCCAGTTTAACCTGGGTCCAGGTCGGGCGACCGTGGTTACACTGGCCACTGCGCTCCGTGCGTTCCATGTCCCGCAACAGAGCATTCATTTCCGGGATTGTCAGGCGTCGATTTGCGCGAACAGAACCGTGACAAGCCATTGTCCCCAGCACTTCGTTGATACGCTCACCAATACGGGCGCTGTCGCCTTCGCCGAGCAGGTCTGAGAGTACATCGCGCACCAGCTGTTCCACTTCCGCGCCGTGTAGCATTGTGGGTACCTGGCGCACCAGCAAAGTCTCCGGGCCGGCCCGCTGCAATACGAAACCAAGCGCGGTAAACACCTCGCTGCGCTCCTCGAAGCAGTCCGCTTCCCGCTGGCTGACGGCCAGGCTTACAGGAACCAGAAGGGGCTGAGCCTGGATTCCACCGGCCGCATAAGCCACTTTCATCTGCTCATAGACAATGCGCTCATGGGCAGCGTGCATATCGACAACAACCATCCCGTGCTCGTTTTGCGCGAGAATATAGATTCCGTGCAACTGCGCCAGGGCAAAGCCCAGCGGCGGCACTTCTGATTCGCTTTCAATGCTCGCACCGGCCCCTATGGTCGCCCCGGAAGACGCTTGGGGCACAGACACTGGCCGGCTGCTAGGGGCATCCTGCAGCTGTTGTGTCGCCGGAGATGAGTCCTCATACGGTTGGTGCAGAGCGCCGTAAGCATTCATCTGCTCGCGCAAATTTGAGGGCGAGGGGCGATTGCTGAGTGGCATTTTATGCTGCCCGGCAAATTCACCGGCCTGCAAACCCGTGACCTGTTCCTGGCGTTCCTGCTCCGGCTCGCTTTCTGTTTCCTCTTTCTGCCCCGGGCGCACATCCGCCAGGGCCCGATGCAAACTGCCAAACAGGAAGTCGTGTACCAGGCGACTATCGCGAAAACGCACTTCGTGTTTGGTCGGGTGCACATTCACATCGACGGAAGCCGGGTCCAGCTCCAGGTAAAGTACAAATGCCGGATGTCGACCGTGGTACAAAACATCGGCGAACGCCCGGCGCACCGCGTGGCTGACCACTTTGTCGCGAATAGCCCGGCCATTGACATAAAAGAATTGTAAGTCGGCCTGGGAGCGCGAGAATGCGGGCTCCGCAACCCACCCCCACAGGCGCAGGCCGCTGCGCTCCACGTCGATATGCAGCGCATTCTGCATAAACGCCGGCCCACACACCTGGGCGACACGGCGCTCCATTTCCACCCGCCCGGTGCCCGCGCGCAGATTATGCACACCCTTGCCGTTGTGGCGCAGGCTGATAGATACATCAAATCGGGACAGCGCCAAGCGCTTAATCGTCTCGTCAATGCGATTGAATTCTGTTTTTTCTGTGCGCAGGAATTTCCGCCGAGCGGGCGTATTGAAGAACAGGTCGCGCACATCCACCGTGGTGCCACGGGGGTGAGCCGAGGGCGCGAGCTGTGCCTGCATGTCGCGGCCCTCCGCACTTACCTGCCACCCCTTGCCGCTTTCATCGCGGCTGCTGGTCAATGCCAGACGCGCCACCGAGGAAATACTGGCGAGGGCCTCACCGCGAAAGCCCAGGGTGGCCACCGCCTCCAGATCCTCCAAAGCGTGAATCTTGGAAGTCGCATGGCGGGCCAGGGCCATTGGCAGGTCTTCCCGCTCTATGCCCTTGCCGTTATCGCGCACTTTCATGCGCTTGCTACCCCCGCCGTCCACATCGACCTCAAGTCGTGTAGCGCCCGCATCAAGGCTGTTTTCCAGCAACTCCTTGATTACTGATGCCGGGCGCTCAACGACTTCACCAGCCGCGATCTGGTTGGCAAGGCGGGGAGAGAGTTGCTGGATTTTATCGTGCATGAATCTGGCCTGTTAATGCTGCAAGGACCGCTCGACACTGAGGTCTCAGCCGGAAGGAATGCTCAGGGTCTGCCCCACTCGAATCACGGAGTTCTTGATGCCATTCGCTCTCATCAGGGCGGCGACGGAAATATTATATCGCGCCGCGATACCCGAAAGGGTCTCCCCGCGGGCGATAACGTGGTTGCGAGACTTATCGCTCTGGTTGGCGGCGAGCCAGGTATCCGCCGGGGGGCGACTCTTAAAGTGCGCCACTATACCGTCACTGAGCTTTTGCGCCAGCTTGCGCTGGAAACTGGGATCGCGCAGGCGTTTCGCTTCCTGGGGATTAGTAATAAAACCCGTCTCCACCAAAATTGAAGGCACATCCGGCGAACGCAGCACCGAGAAATTGGCCTGCTCCACCTGTTTTTTATGCAGGTGAGTGACGGTGCCAATCTGTGACAGCACACTGGCGCCGATATCCAGGCTGGCATTCATGGTGGCAGTCATGGAGAGGTCGAGCAATACGCCGGCAAGGGTGTCATCCTTATCGCCCAGGCTCAAACTGCCGGCACCACCGATAAGATCGGATTCGTTTTCCCGCGCGGCCAAAAAGCGGGCGGTTTCACTGGTTGCGCCTCGGGAAGAGACCGCATAGACCCCAGCGCCACGGGCATCTTTACGGGTAAAGGCATCGGCGTGGATCGACACAAAAAGGTCCGCACGCATATTGCGCCCAATTTTTACCCGTTCCCGCAGAGGAATATAGTAATCCCCGGTGCGCACCAGTTTGGCGGTAAAGCCCTTCTCACCGTTTATCTTTTTGTGCAGCTGTTTGGCAATCGCCAGCACCACATCCTTTTCCCGCAAGCGACCGGGACCGGAAGCCCCGGGGTCTTCCCCGCCGTGCCCTGCATCAATAGCGACAATGATATTGCGTTCACTACTGACCTGCTCCAGCGTCTTCTCGCTGCCTTTAACCTCGTCGTAAAGATCGATCACCAATCGATCCGGCAGGTTTTCATGGCGCCGCAAAGCAAAGCTGCGCGGATTGGCCTGCTGCTTAAGGTCCAATACAACCCGTAGATCTTTTTTATTCTGACGGGCGTGGCGCACCCGGGCGATCGGCGTCTTGTCCAGGTCCAACTTGTCCAGCTCAGCCTTCAAATCGGTATCAGAGAGGTCGACAACCACCCGGTGGGGACTCTTGAGGGTGAATAACTTGTGCTCTGCCGGGCCGCTTAAATCAAAAACCAGACGCGTGTGGTCGGGTGCTCGCCAAACGCGCACACCTTCCACTTGCGTCGCAGAAGCCGGCAGGAAAGCTGCCAGCCACAGCGCGACAACGAACAGAGACCGCCACATAAAACTCATTACTTCCCAGCCCCTTTGCTTATTGGTATCAGTATTTCCCTGTGTTCAGGTCTTTCAGGATGCTCACAGCAGCTTTTGCAGCAGGTCTATTACGCGCTCACCCTGGGGCGAGTGCGCAATTAACCTGAGCTGGCGACCACTTTCCGGTACTTCCAACTCAACTTCCAAGTCTGGAGCCGGCAATATGCCCTCGCCCCGCTCGGGCCACTCTACTAGGCTCAAACTCTGCGCAGAGAAATAATCCCGCACCCCCATAAACTCCAACTCTTCCGGGTCACCCAGACGATAGAGGTCGAAGTGGTAAACCCGGTGAGCCTCAAGTTCGTAAGGTTCCACCAGAGTGTAGGTGGGGCTCTTTACCGCACCCTCGTGCCCAAAGGCCCTCAGTACCCCCCGACAAAAAGTTGTCTTTCCCGCACCCAGCTGGCCATTTAAGTACAGCGTCAGCCCCTGTTGCAGGCCCGCCGCGAGACAGGCCTGCCCGAGCGAGTTGCCGCCGGATACGGTGGCTGCTTCATCGGCCAAATGTAATTTCAATTCACTCGCCATCAATCTACCAAACGTCTAATCCAGGGCAATAAATCCGTAGCGAGTAATCCCCGCATACCCTCTTCTGCAGCGCGATTACCCGCCTCTCCGTGTAACCACACCGCCAGTCGGGCAGCCTCCACCAGCGACAAGTGCTGGCCAATCAATGCTGCAACAATACCGGTGAGGAGGTCTCCCATACCACCAGAAGCCATGCCCGGGTTACCGCTGTTGATCAGGTCAACACCACCATCATGTGCAATCAGGGTGCCGGCGCCTTTTAATATCACCACGCCACTGAATTTTTGCTGAACTGCAATGGCAGCGGCGCGCGGATCGGCGAGCACCTCGGCGGTATCACAACCCAGGAGGCGGGCGGCCTCCCCCACATGTGGGGTCAACACCCAGTCATTCCGCCGAACCCCGGCCAGAACCCGGCCCTCGGCGAGAATATTCAATGCATCGGCATCTACGACCAAGGGCGCTTCAGCTCGGCCGGCTCGCGCCAGAAGCTGCTCACTCCAAGGGGAGCGTCCCAAACCGGGGCCCACTGCAATCACGCTAGGGGCTTCGAGCAGCGGTTCCAGCTCCTGCCCGGAAATCACCGGATGGGCCATCACTTCCGGACTGCGAGTTAACGCTGCGGACAAATGCTCAGGGCGGGTCGCCAGGGAAATCAACCCGGCTCCACAGCGCGCTGAGGATTGCGCAGCCATCAATGCGGCACCGCCAAATCCGGTATCACCGCCGACAACCAAAATATGGCCAAACTGGTTTTTAAAGCTATCGGCGGCACGCGCTGGCAGGCGACGGATGGCATCAGCCTCGTAACGCATAGCCAAAGGCTCAACTGCTCGGTAGGCAGCCTCAGGTGCCCCCAAGCCTTCGAAAATTACCTCTCCGCAGAGCGCCGGGCCGCGACCGCAGTAGAGCCCCATTTTGCGGCCGATAAAAGTCACCGTTATATCGGCACTGACCGCCTCGCCGGCACTGCCGGTATCGGCACTCAGACCGGAGGGGATATCCACAGCCAACACCGGGCCGGGGCTTTTGCGGATTCGCTCAACCGCATGCGCCACGCCGGAGCGCAGCTCACCGCTAAAGCCCGTTCCCAGCAATGCATCCACAATCAGTGTATTGGCGTCCGCCGTATCCAACTCTGCGAGCGAGTTCACCACCTGGACACCTTCCCGGCAGGCGTACTCATAGGCCTCCCGGGCATCGCCGCTCAGGTGCTGAGGATCGGTACACGCATAGACGGTGACCGGGATTTTCTTTTGCGCGGCGAGGGCGGCAATCACATAGCCATCCCCACCGTTGTTCCCACCACCGCAGAAAACCTGGAGGCGGCCGATCTCCGGCCAGTGCCTGCGTAGATGTGAAAAAGCCGCGCGACCGGCGCGCTTCATCAGTTGAATGGAGGGGATTTCCAGTGCAGCAATCGTCTGTCGATCCAGCTCACGTACCGACTCGGCACTGTATAGAGGTTGAGGCGTGTCCATGCAGCTCCCGCGATGTGGTCAAGAATTCATCTGTGGCAAAATAGGCAATTACATCGCCATCGTTTGCGCCAACCGCAAAGTATACCGCCCCGGCCAGGCATTGTGCTTGCAGGGAATATCGAGCCGCTTTATCTATGACCGAATCACTGCTCGCCGACTTAGCCCAACAGATCAAAATTTGGGGCAGAGAACTGGGCTTCCAACAAGTGGGTATTACCGATTGCCAGCTGGAGGAGGAAGGGGAACGCCTGCGCGCCTGGATTGATGCGGGCTATCACGCTGATATGGACTGGATGGGCGCTCACGGTGAGAAACGCTGGCGCCCCGAATTATTGGAGCCGGGAACACTGCGGGTAATCAGCGTGCGTCTGGACTACCTGCCGCCGGACACCCAGCCGATTAAAGTGTTGAAGGATTCGAGTAAGGCCTATGTATCCCGCTATGCGAATGGCCGCGATTACCATAAGTTGATCCGCAAACGCCTGGCCAATCTATCAAAGCAAATTGATACCTATTGCGCCGAGCGGGGCATTGAATCGAAAGGTCGGGCTTTTACCGACAGCGCCCCAGTAATGGAGAAGGCCCTGGCAGCCAAGGCCGGCCTGGGCTGGATTGGTAAAAATACGCTGGTACTGAATTCGACCGCCGGCTCTTACTTTTTCCTCGGCGAAATCTACACCAACTTGCCACTCCCCATAGATATCAGCGAGGAGCATGATCAGTGTGGCGACTGTGTCGCCTGCCTCAGGGTTTGCCCTACCGATGCCTTCATCGATGACCGCACCCTGGATGCGCGGCGCTGCATCTCCTACCTCACTATTGAAAACAAAGGCCCAATCCCTGAGGAATTTCGCGAGCCCATCGGCAACCGAATATACGGCTGTGACGACTGCCAGATAGTGTGCCCCTGGAATAAATTCGCCAAGCCCACCAAGGAAAAAGATTTTCATCCCCGACACGGACTGGACAATGGTGAGCTACTGAAGTTGTTTACCTGGAGCGAAGAGGAGTTCCTGCGCAAGACTGAGGGTTCGGCGATTCGCCGAATCGGCCACGAGCGCTGGCTGCGCAACCTGGCTGTAGCCCTGGGCAATGGGGAGGCCACGCCCGAAGTCATCAACACCCTGGAGAGTGCGCGCGCCGACGCCACGCCCCTGGTGCTGGAGCATATCGATTGGGCGCTGGAGCGGTTGCGCAGCGGGCGCAGGCGCAAGCGTAAAATCAAACGCAAGCCCGCTGGCTAATCGGGAGTGGGGGTCAGAGGCGGAAAAAAGTCTCGCGGTAGTGGCGCAATTCCTCAATAGAATCGCGGATATCGTCGAGCGCCAAATGGCTGCTGTGTTTTTTAACTCCATCCAAAACCTCTGGGCGCCAGCGACGAGCCAATTCCTTCACCGAGCTGACATCCAGGTTGCGATAGTGGAAATAGGATTCCAACTCCGGCATATATTTCACCAGGAAGCGGCGATCCTGGCCGATAGAGTTGCCACACATGGGAGATGCTCCCTCAGGGACCCACTGTCGCAAGAACTCCAGGGTCTCCCTCTCCGCGTCTCGTTCGGAAATACTGGACTCTTTAACCCGCGTTACCAGCCCGGAACCACCGTGCTGTTCCGTATTCCATTCATCCATTGCATCTAGCAAGGCATCGCTTTGGTGGATGACCATTGAGGGACCCTCGGCGAGAATCTCCAGGCGTGAATCCGTCACGATTGTGGCAATTTCAATAATGCGCTCTTTGTCCGGATTTAGGCCTGTCATCTCCAGGTCAATCCAGATCAGGTTGTTCTGATCCACAACGGGTCTCCTCAAACTTTCCGCGCAAGTTACCGCAACTACCCTGCAATAGCTATAATCCGCCGCTAGTCTCCAGGTGCTAGTGCATGAGTAAACGCAAATTAAATCGCCGCCAACAGTGGCGTATCAACAAAATCCAGCAGGAACGTGAAGCCCGCGCCCGCAAGCGTGAGCAATCTGCCGAAGAGGCCCTGGAAGAGGGGCAACTGGAGCAGGAACAGATCGGCCTGGTTATCGCCAACTATGGCACACAGGTTTTAGTGGAGAGCGAGAGTGATCCGAGCCTGCGCCAGCGCTGCCATTTGCGCGCCAATATCGAAACCCTGGTGACCGGCGATCGCGTTGCCTGGCACCCTGCCAGCGAAGACAGCGATGGGGGCATTGGTGTTATCGGCGCGCGCCTGCCGCGCAATTCCGAGCTGCAAAGACCCGATCGCTACGGCGACCTGAAAACTGTTGCAGCCAATATCGATCGCATATTGATCGTTATCGCCCCTTACCCCGAACCTTTTGCCAATGCCATAGACCGCTACCTGGTAGCCGCAGAGACCACCGGCATAGCACCCATGCTGCTGCTCAATAAAACCGACCTGATCGATGAACGCAATCGCGATTCACTGGAGGAGCTACTCGCCCCCTACCCGGAGCTCGGCTACCCGGTTTTACGGTTATCCACCAAAACTGGCGAGGGCCTGCCGGAACTGCTGGAAACCCTTGCGCAGGGATGTAGCGTTTTTGTAGGGCAGTCCGGGGTGGGCAAGTCATCCCTGGTCAACGCACTGCTTCCCAGTGCGGGCGCCCGCACCGGTGCTCTGTCAGAGGCCACCCAAAAGGGGACTCACACCACCACTGCGGCGGAACTGTTTCACCTGCCCAGTGGGGGTGATCTGATAGACTCCCCCGGGATTCGGGAGTTTGGACTCTGGCATATGGAGGAGTCCGCCCTATTGGAAGGTTTTGTCGAATTCCGACCGTTTATAGGGCACTGCCGCTTTCGCGACTGCCGCCACCAGGGCGAACCCGGTTGCGCTATCCAGAAGGCACTGACCGATGGAAAAATTAGCGAGCGTCGCATGAATAGTTTTCTGCATTTGCGCAACAGCCTGGAATCGGAGAACAAGTTTTGAAACTGATCATCGAAGCGGATGAGCTCGCGACTCAGCTTGAGCGCGAAGAACTGCTGATTGTAGACCTCAGCTCACCCCACAATTACCTCAACGGCCATATCCCAGGGGCCGTTCACCTGCCGTTCCAGGCGCTGATGGCTGGCACCGCGCCCGCACCAGGCAAACTTCCCGGTATCGAACAGCTGACCCAGATTTTTCAAGCTATCGGCTTGAAGCCGGAACAACATGTGGTCGCCTGTGACGACGAAGGTGGCGGTTGGGCTGGGCGCTTTTTGTGGACCTTGGAAATGATAGGCCACCGCAATTACAGCTACTTGAATGGTGGCATGTTGGCCTGGCGAGGCGCCGGCCTTCCTCTGACTACCGAGGCACCGGATATTGAGCCGAGTGATATTCAAATCACCGTCAACAGCACAGCTGCGATGGACGCCCAGCAAATCCAGGATCAACTGGGCAATGATGAATTCCTAGTTTGGGATGCTCGCTCCCCCCAGGAATATCGCGGTGAGCGGGTCCTGGCCATGAAGGGCGGTCATATCCCGGGAGCAATCAATTGCGAGTGGACCCAATTGATGGACCCGCAAAAAGACTTACGTATTCGTGCGGATGCCCGCGAATTCCTCGCTGCACTGGGAATTGATAGCTCACACAAGATTGTCACCCACTGCCAGAGCCATCACCGCTCCGCTTTTACCTGGTTAGTGGGCAAGTCCCTGGGATTTGATATTCGCGCTTATCCAGGCTCCTGGAGTGAGTGGGGCAATTTGCCCAATACTCCGGTACAGCAGTAGATACATTGAGAAAAGACGTAGATTTATGAACCCTAAACTTTTTGCCGCCCTGCAATACCTAACGCCGCAACATGCACTCTCCCGCGCTGCCGGCTGGTTGGCGAATACCGAGCTCAAGTGGATCAAAGATCCTTTCACCCGCTGGTTTGTTGAGAAGTACGGCGTGGATATGCAGGAGGCTAAAGAGAGCGACTGCACTGCCTACCGCACCTTCAATGAATTCTTCACCCGCGAGCTGGAAGACGGAGCCCGACCCATTATCGAAGGGCAACACACCCTCGCCAGTCCTGCCGACGGCGCCATCAGCCAGCTGGGCCAGATCCATAACGGCCGTATTTTCCAGGCTAAAGGTCACGACTACAGCCTGGTTGAACTGGTGGGCGGTGATCCCAAGGTAGCGGCGCAATTTAATGACGGACATTTCGCCACTGTGTATCTGTCACCGAAGGATTATCACCGGGTGCATATGCCCATGGCCGGCACCCTGCGCAGCATGACCTATGTGCCTGGGCAGCTTTTCTCTGTAAATACGGTAACGGCAGAAAACGTTCCGCGCCTGTTCGCGCGCAATGAGCGTCTGGTCTGCGTATTCGATACAGAAGCCGGCCCTATGGCAATGATCCTGGTGGGTGCGATGATTGTCGCCGGTATCGAAACCGTTTGGGCCGGACAAGTCGCTCCTATCCAGCGCAAAGTCATCAACACAGATTATCTGGAAAAGGCACCTGTCCACCTGGAGAAAGGTGAGGAGATGGGACGTTTTAAGCTGGGCTCTACCGTCATTATGCTATTTGGCGCAGACCAGGTGAGCTGGCTCGACCAGCTTGAAGCTGAGTCGCCCGTGCGCATGGGTGAGCATTTCGGTAATTTACTATCCAGCAAGGACTGATATTAATAAGGAGAGGCGGCAGTTTTAACTGCCACCTTTGAAAAAGGGAGCTTATTTTGTCAGGCGCGTCAGCAGCTGCCCCAGTCGGCCACCGCAGAATAAATAATTGTCGCGAATATTCGCCGCATCCACCTGGGGGTAAGCTCCGGGTTCTATATCCCTGAGGATACTGATCTTTTCCTCGACACTCATCTTGCCACGCTCGATAAGCTTCTGTTCTCGATCCTCAACTTCAGCCAAGTCACACAGGCGAGGCCTACTGAGCGTCTGTTTTTGCCCATCGAGAACGATCATCACCTTTGGTCGCAAGCGCCGGTCGTAGGTCTGTTCCACCACCACGCCAACCTCTCCAGTGGACAGCTCTACCTGGGTACCAGTGGGGTAGAGACCAATAGCCTGAATGAACTCCACTACCAACTGTTCCTGGTAGGCAATACCCCGCAGGTCATATAACTTGGCAACTGCCCGGGATGGCGCTACCGGCTCACTGGAACCTCTTGGGTTAGTGGCTTCATCATAGAAAGTCACTATTCCGCACATGCGCGCCAACACTGAAATCCTGTCACCGCGCAAGCCCTCAGGGTAACCACTACCATCGTGGCGCTCGCAGTGGGCACTAATGACTTCGATAACCTTCGGATCTATTTGTGGGTCTGCCGACAGCATCTTGACGCTGTGCTGCACAAACTTTCGATACTCCAATTCACTGCGCGGATCGCGCTGCTTCATCTGCAGCACTTCCCCGTCGATAGCCAGCTTGCCTACATCCTTCAGCAGAGTAGCCACCCCGAGCTTTAGTAAATCACTGCGTGAAAGACCGATATGGCGGCCGAATAGCACCGCCCAAATACTGGCACGTACCGAGTGACTATAAGTGTGCTCATCCTTATCTCGTACACGAGCCAGCCAGGCAAACGCATCGGGACTGCGCAGCACACTTTCTACTAAATCCTCAACGACTTGGTTGACCTGCTGTACCGGTATGGGCCTGTTGTTAGCGACAAGCCCCATCACTTCACTCATACCATAGAGGATCTGGCCGTGAAGCTTGCGCGCATTACTGGCTTCCCGTTGCGCCGGCTGCGGAGGGGGGTATTTTTTATGGGAAACAGTGACAAGCTTACAAGGGATAGTGACCGCTGTGCGGCCAGAAGAACGACCTCTTGCGGAAGTGTCGCTGCCTCCGAGCAATCGGCGCAGGGTAACACCGGCACTACCGACAGTTTTGTGGACATCGACATAAACAAACCGGCAGTATTTCTGTAGTTGGCGGATTTCTTCCAAATCGCGGATATAAAAACCCTGCAGCGCAAATGGGGTTCGCGTCCAAGGCCGGTCAAGCTTGGAGACAAACATGCCGCGCTGTAAATCACCGACAGAAATTTTTGCTTGTTCGATTGCCACTGGGGAAGATGCCGACAACTGTAGTTAACGCTAAAACGCTGCCCTGAAAGACCCCGTGGCGTAAGATCCTCGGTCCTCTGGGCAAGCTCACCTTTATATCATGGAGAGATATTAAGGTTCACCCGCCCAAAGTGAGACTGTATTCACAGACTCAGAGATCAGTGGCTAGTTTAGGCGTGATATTGGGCTGACAGCTCTACCACAGCTTCAATCATGGCTCCGGCATGTTTGGGATCTACCTTCGGGGTAATTCCGTGACCTAAATTGAAAACGTGGCCACTACCCTGACCAAAAGACTTCAAAACAGCCGCCACTTCTGTGCGAATTCGTTCGGGGCTCGCGTAGAGAACAGCTGGATCCAAGTTGCCTTGCAGGGCCACCTTGTCTCCCACTCGGGCGCGGGCGCTGCCAATGTCTGTAGTCCAATCCAAGCCCAGGGCGTCAGCGCCAGTATCAGCCATTGCTTCCAACCACTGACCGCCTCCCTTAGTGAACAGGATGGCCGGCACTCGACGACCGTCGACTTCTTTAATCAGCCCCTGGAGAATTCTCTGCATATATTTCAGGGAGAATTCACGATAAGCACTGTGGCTGAGTGCCCCGCCCCAGGTATCAAAGATTTGTACGGCCTGGGCACCAGCGCGAATCTGGGCGTTCAGGTAATCGGTAACAGAGTCGGCCAGCACCGTGAGTAACTGGTGCATCAGCTCAGGGCGGTTGTAGAGCATTTCCTTACAGCGGGCAAAATCCTTGCTGGAGCCACCTTCAACCATATAAGTCGCCAGCGTCCAGGGGCTGCCGGAGAAGCCGATAAGCGGCACGCGACCATTCAACTCGCGGCGGATGGTGGACACGGCATTCATCACATAGTCCAAATCCTTTTCGCTGTTCACCACTTCCAGGGCTTCGATATCGGCCGCCGTGCGCAGGGGCTTGTGGAACTTGGGGCCCTCGCCTTCAGAGAAGTAGAGGCCCAGGCCCATGGCATCGGGAATAGTCAGGATATCGGAAAACAGAATGGCGGCGTCCAGCGGGTAGCGCTCCAGGGGTTGCAGCGTTACCTCACAGGCCAGCTCAGTATTGCGGCACAAATCCATAAAGCTGCCAGCTTCGGCGCGGCTGGCTCGATATTCCGGCAGGTAGCGCCCCGCCTGTCGCATCATCCATACAGGCGTTCGATCCACTGGCTGGCGCAGAAGGGCGCGAAGAAAGCGGTCGTTTTTCAATTCGGACGGTTTGGTATCAGACATAGGCACACCGAGCGGGCTAAAAAAACGGGCATTGTACAGGGGCTTGGCCGCTATACACAGGGTGGCAAAGATATTGCGAGGTGCCTATTGGGACTGGCACAAATGTGCACGGAATAATTGGGCAGTGAGGGACCGTGCCCCCACTGCAAATCAGAAACGATTAAATATCCAGGTAATCGAGGATACCTTCACCGGCCTGGCGCCCTTCCCAGATAGCGGTCACTACCAGGTCGGAGCCGCGCACCATATCACCGCCGGCAAACACCTTCTCATTGGAGGTCTGGAATTTGTATTTTTGTTTTTCTGGAGCGACGACGCCACCCCAGTCGGCAACTTCAATATTGTGCTGCGGAAACCACTCTGCCGGGCTGGGACGGAAGCCAAAGGCCACCAGAACAATATCCGCCGGGATAATTTCTTCAGAACCGGGCACCACCTGAGGGCGACGGCGGCCGTTTTCATCGGGCTCACCGAGCTCCGTAGTGACCACTTTAACCCCGGCCACCTTGCCATCTCCAACGATCTCAACCGGCTGGCGATTGAACAGGAACTGTACGCCCTCTTCCTTGGCATTGGCCACTTCCCGACGTGAGCCGGGCATATTTTCCTCATCGCGGCGGTAGGCACAGGTTACGCTCTTAGCGCCCAATCGAATCGAGCTGCGGTTACAGTCCATGGCGGTATCACCACCACCGAGAACCACCACGCGCTTGCCCTCAACCGAAACAAATTCGGAAGCATCGCGCTCCCAGCCCATATTGCGATTTACGTTGGCAATCAGGAATGGCAAAGCATCGTGAACACCGGGCAAATCTTCACCGGGGAAGCCACCTCTCATGTAGTTGTAAGTGCCCATCCCCATAAAGACAGCATCGTAGTCATTGAGCAGCTGCTCAAAACTGATGTCCTTACCCACCTCAGTATTGAGACAGAACTCAACGCCCATCTCAGTAAACACTTCCCGGCGCTGCTGCATTACCGACTTCTCCAGCTTGAACTCGGGAATACCAAAGGTAATCAGGCCGCCAATTTCCGGGTGCTTGTCGAACACCACCGGCTGCACGCCGTTGCGCACCAAAATATCAGCGCAGCCCAGACCCGCCGGGCCGGCACCAATCACCGCTACTCGCTTGCCCGTTTTCTCAACATGACTTAAGTCCGGGCGCCAACCCAGGGCGAAGGCTGTATCAGTAATATACTTTTCCGCATTGCCTATGGTGACCGCACCAAAGCCATCATTGAGGGTACATGCGCCCTCACAGAGGCGATCCTGGGGACACACCCGGCCACAGACTTCCGGCAGAGTATTGGTTTCGTGGCAGAGTTCAGCTGCCTCAATAACATTGCCCTCACTGATCAGCTTCAACCAGTTTGGGATGTAGTTGTGTACTGGGCACTTCCATTCGCAATAGGGGTTGCCACAATCCAAGCAGCGGTGCGCCTGGCTGGCCACCTGCCGCTCACTGAAAGGCTCATAAATTTCAACAAACTCGCCGGTGCGGGTGATGATGTCCTTCTTCGGCGGATCGATGCGACTTACGTCGATAAACTGGAAGTCGTTGTTCAGTCTGTCTTTCATACTGTTTCTCCACCCCGCCTTTATTCGCCGCGCTTGCGCACGTCGGAAAGAAGATCTGCAAGGCTCGCCGCCTTTGGTTTAACCAGCCAGAAACGGCTCAAGTAATCATCGAAGTTATCCAATAACTCGGCGCCCCAGGCGCTCTGGGTCTCCGCCGCATACTCTTCGATAACTTCGCGCAGGTGACTCTGGTGTGGCTCGAGAATTTCGCTGCTGATTCGGCGCAGCTCGATCAACTCATGGTTGCAGCGATCGAAGAAATCCCGCTCCATATCCAGGACATAGGCGAAACCACCGGTCATACCGGCGCCGAAGTTAAATCCGGTGCGCCCGAGAACCGCGACCATACCCCCGGTCATATATTCACAGCAGTGATCTCCAGCCCCTTCAACTACCGCAAAGGCACCGGAGTTACGCACGGCGAAGCGCTCACCGGCACAACCCGCCGCAAATAACTTGCCGCCAGTGGCACCGTAGAGACAGGTATTGCCGACAATACTGGTTTCCTGGGAGGCGAATGAGCTGCCTTGCGGCGGTCGTATAACCAGCTTGCCGCCAGCCATACCTTTGCCCACATAGTCGTTGGCATCGCCATCCAGATACATATCCAAACCACCGGCATTCCACACACCGAATGACTGGCCGGCAACCCCTTTGAGGCGCAGTTTCACCGGAGCTTCAACCATACCCTGGTTACCGTAGCGCTTGGCGATCTCACCGGACAGGCGTGCGCCCAGGGATCGGTCACAGTTGGTCACGTCGTAGCTGAACTCACCACCTTTAAAGCCTTCGATGGTAGGCAGGATATCCGCCACCATCCGCTCCGCCAGTTCACCCTTATCCCAGGGATCATTCGTCGCGGACTGACAGGTTTGCGGCTTGCTGTCCAACAGCTCATCCGTATGTAATAGAGGCGCGAGATCCAGCTTTTTCTGTTTGTCAGTTTCGCCATCCAGTACGCGCAGCAAGTCCACACGCCCCACCAACTCTTCCAGGCTGCGCACCCCGAGCTTGGCCATCCACTCGCGGGTCTCCTCGGCGACAAAACGGAAGAAGTTCATCGCCATTTCTGCGGTGCCGATATAGTGCTCGTCACGCAGGTCCTTCTTCTGGGTGGCGATACCGGTGGCACAGTTATTCAGATGACAGATGCGCAGATACTTACAGCCGATCGCCACCATGGGTGCAGTTCCAAAGCCGAAGCTCTCTGCACCGAGAATTGCCGCCTTGATCACATCGAGGCCGGTTTTCAGCCCCCCATCGGTTTGTACCCGAACCTTGCCGCGCAGATCATTGGCACGCAGGGTCTGGTGGGTTTCCGCCAATCCCAGCTCCCAGGGCGACCCGGCATAGCGAATCGAGGTAATTGGGCTGGCTGCTGTGCCGCCGTCGTAGCCGGAGATGGTGATCAAATCCGCATAGGCTTTGGCAACACCCGCAGCAATGGTGCCAACCCCGGGCCGCGATACCAGTTTTACCGAGACCAAGGCATCGGGATTGACCTGTTTGAGGTCGTAGATCAGCTGCGCCAAGTCTTCGATGGAATAGATATCGTGATGCGGCGGCGGGGAAATCAGGGTCACACCGGGCACCGAATAGCGCAGCCGCGCGATCAGTTCGTTGACCTTGCCACCGGGCAGCTGACCGCCTTCACCGGGCTTGGCGCCCTGGGCTACCTTAATTTGCAATACCTCGGCATTTACCAGGTAGTGCGGTGTTACGCCAAAACGACCGGAGGCAATTTGCTTAATCTTGGAGACTTTATCAGTGCCAAAACGGGCTGGATCTTCACCGCCCTCCCCACTGTTTGAACGCCCACCCAGGCGATTCATCGCTTGGGCCAAAGACTCATGGGCTTCGGGGGACAGGGCCCCCAGTGACATGGCCGCCGTATCAAAGCGACGCAAAATCTGCTCTGCCGGCTCCACATCTTCCAGAGCTACCGGTTCGATGTTCTCCTTGAAGTCCAGCATATCCCGCAATGTCGCCACGGGGCGCTGGTTAACCAGCTCCGCATAGTCCCGCCACGCGGCATAATCACCGGTGCTGGCAGCGCGCCGCAGGGTAGTCACCACATCCGGGTTAAAAGCGTGATACTCCTGGCCGTAAACAAACTTGTGCAGACCGCCGGGGGAAACCGGTTTGCGGGCTTTCCAGGCAATTTCAGAGCGGGCCGCCATATCGGCTTGCAGCTCAGGGAAGCCGGCACCTTCAATGCGAGTGGGCGCTCCGGGGAAACACAGGTCCACCACATCCTTGGAAATACCCACCAGCTCGAATAGCAGTGCGCCGCGATAAGAGGCAACGGTGGAAATGCCCATCTTGGACAGGATCTTTAACAGGCCCTTGATAATGCCGTTACGGTAATTTTTCTGCGCCTCAGCGGCATCCAGCAGCAATTCACCGGTATCGATCAGGTGATTGATAATGCTGTAGGAGAAATACGGGTGTACTGCAGTGGCACCGACGCCGACCAAACAGGCCAACTGATGTGCATCGCGGGCGCTGGCGGTATCCACCACAACATTGGAATCACAGCGCAAGCCCGCATGTACCAGGTGGTGGTGCACCGCGCCTGTCGCCAGCAAAGCATCGATGGGCAGGTGCCCCTCGCGAATATCGCGATCGGACAGCACTACAATCACAGCCCCCGCCCTCACTGAGGCCTCAACTTTGACGCAGAGCTGTTCAATCGCCGACTTGAGATCCTGTTCAGCGGGATCGTAGTTCAGGTCGAAGATCTCCGCTTCGAAGCCCGGGCGATCAAGTGATAAGAGTGCCGTGTACTTCATATGGGAAAGTACTGGCGAAGACAGGATCACCCGATCCGCGTGCTCGGGGGTTTCCTCAAACACGGATTTCTCTCGACCCAGGCAGGTCTCCAGAGACATCACCACGGTTTCCCGCAGGGGGTCAATTGGCGGGTTGGTTACCTGGGCAAACTGCTGGCGGAAGTAGTCGTAGAGCGAGCGATTGTAGCGGGACAAAACCGCCATCGGCGTATCATCGCCCATTGAACCGACCGCTTCCTGGCCCGCCTCAGCCATAGGCCGGACGACTTTATCGCGCTCTTCCAGGGAGGAGCTGAACAGTTTTTGGTAAACCTTGAATTGCTGGTGGGAGAAGTTGTTATCCACCGGTGCAGTGACCAGAGTAGAGCGGATACGGCGCGCTTTATCCTTGAGCCAACGCTTATAGGGCTGTGCCCGCTTGAGCATATTATCGATGTCAGCGGTGTGGTAGAGCTTACCCTCCTGGGTGTCCACCGACAGCATCTGCCCCGGTCCGAGGCGGCCCTTAGCCACAACATCTTCAGGGGCGTAATCATACACGCCCACTTCGGAGGCCACAGTGATCAGGTCATCCTTGGTAATCACCCAGCGCGAGGGGCGCAAGCCGTTGCGGTCCAGGGTACATACCGCATAGCGGCCATCCGTCATCACCAATCCAGCCGGCCCATCCCAGGGCTCCATATGCATGGAGATATATTCGTAAAAGGCTCGCAGGTCTGCATCCATTCCTTCAACATTTTGCCAGGCCGGCGGCACTAGCATGCGCACGGCCCGGTGCAGCTCCATGCCGCCCGCCAACAGCATCTCCAGCATGTTGTCCAGGCTGGAGGAGTCGGAACCCTCACGGTTAACCAGGGGCACCAGCTCATTCAGCTCTGGAATCAGGTCAGTGGCAAATTTACTGGTGCGAGCAACAGACCAGTTACGGTTGCCGGTAATAGTGTTGATCTCACCATTGTGCGCCAGCAAGCGGAATGGCTGAGCCAGGGGCCAGCGGGGCATGGTGTTGGTAGAGAAGCGCTGGTGGAAAACACAGATCGCGGTTTCCAGGCGCGGGTCGGCCAGTTCTGGGAAAAACTTGGGCAGATCAGCCGGAATCATCAGGCCTTTGTAGGAGAGGACACTGGTTGAAAGGCTGGCAATATAGACTTCGCTACTTAAGCGCAACTCGGCTTTGCGACGGGCCACATAGAGACGGGCATTGAATTTCGCCTCGCCGAGGGGCTCGTCTGCATTGTTGATCAGCAACTGCTCAAAGTGTGGCAGGCAATCCCGGGCAATAGGGCCCAGGCATTCCGGGTTAGTCGGTACGGTGCGCCAGCCGACGGTCTTTAGGCCCTGAGCTTGCAACTCAGTTTCGAGAATTTTGCGGGCTTTATCGGCTTCGGCTTGATCCAGTGGGAGCATGATTGATCCCACTGCGTAGGATGCTGTCAGCTCAGCACCAAACAGGGTCTTGGCTTCTGCGCGGAGGAAAGCATCCGGCTTTTGCAGCAAAAGACCGCAACCATCACCGGTTTTACCATCGGCGGCAATACCACCCCGGTGGGTCATGCAAGTGAGGGATTCAATGGCCGTCTGCACTAACTTGTGACTTGCCACACCGTGCAAATGAGCGATCAGACCAAAACCGCAGTTGTCCTTAAACTCATCCAACTGATACAGACTGCTACCCATAGAATTCCTCGTCGCTATCGATTGGGGGACCACTGGCGCTTAAAAAAATAAGTGCCTGTTATGGGCGAATGTCACTTTAAGCTTCGCGCTACGCTCTCCTGCGGTCCCTTGGAAAAAGATCCCGAGATAAAAAAAGCCCTCTGCTGGGGCTTTTTTTGTTGTTATTGGCGGTTTTTTGCCCCGCCTTTCCTTTCGGGGGGGCGCAATATTACTTGCCCAACACTACATTTTCAACTTTTAGCAGTGTATTAGTCTGTCAAATCAAACAAAACCAAACTTATCTTCTAGCAGCTACCCTTTCTGGTACTCAGTCCTATTTTTAAGACAATAAGAGCAGGGTTATCACTCAGCACCACAGTTTTTCAGTGCATTTATAATCATTTTTCTGGGGGTATCATCAACAATAATTGCTTCTCCCAGTGCCTTTAGCAGCACCAAACGCAATTTTCCGTCCAGCACCTTCTTATCCACCTGCATTACTTGGAGGAATTCATCGGTTGTCATGCCCTGCGGTGCCTGCTGCGGCAAATCAGCCGCCTCTAGCATCGCTCGCAACCGCTCCACCAGCTCTGCATTGATATCTCCGCGCAACCTGGATAACTCCAGCGCCATAACCATGCCGGCGGCAACGGCCTCACCATGTAACCAACTGCCATACCCCTGCACTGCCTCAATAGCGTGGCCGAAGGTATGGCCAAGATTCAGTATCGCCCTACGACCACTCTCGCGCTCATCACTGGCAACAACATTCGCCTTGTCGGCGCAGCAGCGCTCAATAGCGTAAGCCAGTGCATCGGGCTCCCGAGTTAATAACTTTTGTAAATTCTCTTCGATCCATTCGAAGAATGGGCTGTCACAGATCAATCCGTATTTAATGACCTCGGCGAGGCCTGCGGAAAATTCACGTGCAGGCAATGTGGCAAGGGTATCGGTATCCGCAAGGACAAGGCGGGGCTGGTGGAAGGCGCCAATCATATTTTTACCAAGGGGATGGTTAACGCCGGTCTTTCCCCCAACAGAGGAGTCAACCAAAGAGAGCAGGGTAGTCGGCACCTGGATAAAGTTAACCCCGCGCTGATAACAGGCTGCAGCAAAACCGCACATATCTCCAACGACACCACCACCCAACGCGATTAGTGTCGTAGTGCGGTTGTGACGCTTTTCCAGCAGCACATCAAAAATTCGATTCACTGTGTCGAGTGATTTAAAAGCTTCCCCATCGGGAAGCTCGACAACATCCACTTTATCGAGCCCTTTTAGCCCTTCCAATAATGTCGCCAAATAAAGAGGAGCAATAGTTTCATTGGTAACAATGCAAACTTGCCGGCCTTTAATGTAAGGGAGGATATATTGCGGGTCACCGAGCAAACCTGAACCAATAATTATCGGATAACTACGCTCGCCGAGTTCTACGTTAAGGCTTTGCATACTGCTCTCAATCCCCTAGTGCTTATCTCAACAGAAGTGAGACGCACTTTAGCACAGACGCTTGGGACTAATCGGACAGCAGGCTGCCTAAGTGTTCTGCGACCAGGAGGGATGCTTGTTTGGGGGAGAGGTCATTAGTGTCGCAAATAATATCTGCAACCTCACGATACAGAGGCTCGCGTTCCTGCAAAATTTCCGCAATACGCTGACGGGGGTTGGGTACACGAAGCAATGGGCGATTGGTATTCTTAGAAGTGCGCTCCAAGAGCTGATCGATATTGGCCTGCAAATAAACTACATGGCCATATTTTTGTAGCTGCCGCCGATTCTCCTCGAGCAAAACTATTCCGCCACCGGTACCGATAACCTGGCACTCACCCTGGCAGAGCTCTTCCAATATTTCACTCTCACGACGGCGAAACCCCGCTTCGCCTTCCACATCAAAAATCCAGGGAATATCCGCACCAGTGCGCTCTTCCAGCACTTTGTCGGTATCGGCAAAAGGCAGCTGCAATTGCGCTGCCAACAACCTGCCGATCGTAGACTTGCCGGCCCCCATGGGGCCGACCAGGAAAATAGAGCGGGTGATCACTTAGAGTAAAAAGCCTCATCTTCAAGAATACGCGGTGTGATAAACATCAGGATCTCACGTTTATCGTCCGTGCGTATAGTCTTTTTGAATAGGTTGCCAATATATGGAATGTCACCCAGTAGGGGAATTTTTGTTTCACCCTCAATAGCGCTACTTTCAAATACTCCGCCCAGGACAATTGTTTCACCATTGCGAACCAAAACCTTGGTTGCCAAAGTATTTACATTGATGGAAGGAACCTCTCCACCGCCGACAGTAACATACTCGCCCACACTATTTTGTTCGAGGTTCAAACTCATAATAATATTGTTATCTGGAGTAATTTGCGGAGTCACCTTAAGCTCCAATACAGCCTCTCGGAAAGTAATTGAAGCCGCTCCAGAAGAAGTTGCCTCTAGATAAGGGATCTCAATACCCGACTGAATAATAGCTTCCTGTTTATCACCAGTAACAACTTTTGGCTGTGAGACAATTTCTGCTACCCCTACATCCTCAAGTGCAGACAGCTCAAGATTCAGATAGAAGTCTTCTTTAATAATCGAATAAGCAATACTACCTGCAGGATTACTAACACCGAGGTCCACTAACAAAGGGTCGAACTCTCTGACCAAGGCATCCAGAGTGGTATCCTCTTCAAGGGAAATGCTACCGGCACCTAAACCTCGAGCATCATCACCAATCGAAGTACCATCCGCAAAATCCCACTCAACGCCAAGTTCCTGCTGAAAATCACTATTAGCAGTAACAATGCGAGCCTCAATCATGACTTGTCGAATAGGAATATCAATCACCTCTATCAACTCACGGAACTGGGCGATTTTGTCTTCTGTATCAGTGAGAATGATAGTGTTTGTTCGTTCATCAACAATGGCGCTACCGCGAGGTGAAAGAATGCTCATCTGCTGATTAGCCGCCCCGCCGCTACCTCCAGTAACTCCCTCTGCACCGCCTTGCCCAGAGAACAAGTTGAAAATTTCACCCGCATCCGCATAACGAACGCTAATGAATTCCGTACGTAGAGGAGCCAGCTCTTCCAATTGTTTGCGAGTCTCAAGCTCTTGCCGCTCTCTTTCAGCAATTTCAGCTGCTGGCGCAACCATAATTACACTGCCTTCCTGGCGCTTATCTAGCCCTTTCGCCTTTAAAATAAGGGCCAAAGCCTGATCCCACGGAACTCCATCAAGGCGCAATGTTATTCGACCTTGTACGGTATCACTTGCCACTAAATTAAGATCAGTAAAGTCAGCGATCACCTGTAAAACAGAGCGCACTTCAATGTCCTGGAAGTTAAGAGAAAGCTTTTTCCCATTGAATTGAAATTCATTTTCTTTCTCACGAATTTCTTGAGCGGACAAAGGCTTAACACTCAACACATACTCAGTATCAGCCTGGTAGGCTAAATAATCGTATTCGATATCGCTGGGGTCCACAGCAATTACAGTGTTACGCCCATCATAATCAACGGTAATGTTATTTACTGGAGTAGCAAAGTCTGTAACGTCCAACCTCTGGCGCAATGTTTCAGGCAAATCAGCGCCCAGGAATGTCAAGTAAATCTTACCATTAGTACGCTCAACATCGATATTAACAGCTGGGTCAGTAAGGCTAACAATAACCTTTCCTTCACCTTCGTCACCACGACGAAAATCTACATTGCTCACAGCAATACTGCCTGTGGTTTGAAATTGTTTTTCACCACCGAGGTTTAAACCACTATCATGCTCAACAGTATTTGGCACTGGAGTCGAGCTTTCAGAAGACTCTGCACCAATTTCCATGACCAACTGATTACCCTGTCGCTCACTGGAATAAACGGGAAGTTGGTCAAGGTTTACGATAAGGCGGGTACGATCTTCACTAGTGACGATTACTGCACTTCTAGCTGCACCAATACCTAATGAGTATTTTTTTTGCGGTAAAATACTTTCGACACCAGCAAAATCCAAAACAATTCGTGCCGGCTGCTCTATCGTGTAACCAGTAGGCTCGGGGGGGGCATCATTAAAGGTCAAACGTAGCTGAACTCTCCCACCAGGCAGTTCAGCAAACTGTATATCATTTAGTTGGTTTACTTGAGCATTGGAATTTACAGAAAGAAGTAATAAACCAAGTAGCAGCAACTGGATCCGAGCCATAAAAAAGGCGAACCATTTATTGTTCATTATCCATTGTCCCTCTCTTCCAACGCCAGTGCCCGTGGCCTCTCAATCCAGCCGCCGGTGCCATCCGGTATAATTTCAAGAATATCAAGCTGAGTACTTGTCGCATTAACGACGCGACCATGATTTTTACCCAGGTAATTGCCCACAGTAATCCGATGAATTCCACCTGCACCATCATTAATCAGTGCCCAAATTTGGCCTTCACGGGCTAAGCTACCGACCATCGACAAGAGATCAATATTAATCCCTTCTAGTAATTCACGTTGGCGAGTCAGATCTGGGGCAATATCTAATTTTCGTCCAACTATTCGCTGCTCAGACTCCAATATTGGGCGAGTAAAAGGACTCCGCCTTGCAGTAGCAGTGTAGACATAAGGACTGTAAGGAGTAAAAATCGGGATGGGCTCAATTTGTCCTTTGGGTTTACGTTCAATTTCAGCCATTCTTTCACGCAAATCACTGTGATCACTATTCAAACTGCAACCTGAAAGGAAAGACAAGGCACCCAGTATAGGCAGATATTTAATCATTCCTCTTCACTCTGATCCTTATATCGGTAGGTTTTTGCGTTAATAATCATATTAAGCACTCCCCCATCGCCGCGCTCAGTGGCAATTTCGAAATCATGAAGGGTTACAATCCTAGGCATACCCGCTATTCCACTGATGAAAGATCCTAACTCGTGATAGCCTCCTTGAACCTCTATTCGAATAGGGAGTTCCACATAAAATTCACCAATGCGCTCTTGTTCCAAGTCAACCTTATTGATTGTTAGGCCACTGCCTCGGCCATACTCGTCAATATCGTCAAGTAGCCCCGGGACTTCAGTATCTTTTGGCAACTGTTTCAATAACGTACCAAAAGTTTCCTCCATCTCAGCTAACTGATCCCGATAAGCATCAAGATTCGCTGCTTCAAATTGCTTTGCCTCAAATTGAACAAACAGCTCTTTTTCTTGATTTTGAGCTATATCAAGTTTGTTATAAATATCTTTTATTAGGAAGTAATAGCCAGCACCAATGACCACTACTGCACTAAATACAAGTACAGCGATTCGTCCAGATAATGGCCAAACGCCTATCCGTGTTAGATCGATATCATTAATATCGATATCATTAAGCTGTCTTACAGTATCTGCCAGTGACATGACTGAAATCCTTTACTATTTTGCGCTATCTTTATCATCTTCTTGCTTGCGCCCACTGACTTTCACCGTAAGCTGGAACTCACTCGCCTGTTCTCCGTATTGCGGAGTTGCGGTTACGCCCGTTAATTGAGGGGCTTCATACCAATCTGAGTGGTCTAAATTTCGCATAAAAGAGGAGACTCGGTTGTTAGACTCTGCTACCCCAAATAAGTCCAGCCGGTCTCCTTCTCTTTTCATCTCACTTAGCCATAGCCCCTCAGGAGTTGCCTGTACTATTTCATCAAAATAACGGACGGCAAGAGGTCGATTCCCTTGTAATTCCTGAATGACCCGCATCCGATCAATCAGCTCTTGACGACGCTTTTTCAGGTCCTTTATTTCTCTCACCTGAACATTTAATTCACTGATTCGGGCTTGTAGAATTTGGTTTCTCTCACCTTGCTCGATAACTTGCAGGTCAGCGGTTTTCTTCCACGAAAACATAGCTGCCGCAGCTGCAATAAATACCAATAGCGCTAGCTGCTGGAACTCTTTTTGCTTTTGTGCTCGGTATTCCTGACGCCAGGGGAGAAGGTTAATTTTTGCCATTTCAGTAGTCCTTCTCCCTCATAGCCAAACCAGTAGCGATCATCAATGATGGAGCCTCACTCACCAGAGCTTGCTGATTGATCTTTGAGGAGACGCTCATTCGCAAAAATGGATTAGCAACTAAAGTCGGCCTGCCCAATTTTTCACCGATCAATTCGTCAACTCCCTCCATTGCGGCAACACCACCACCGAGCAGGATAAAATCCACATCGCTGTAGGATGTGGAGGAGTAAAAGAATTGCAGAGAACGAGTTACCTGCTGTACAACAGCGTCACGGAAAGGCTCCAACACCTCGGCAAAGTAGTCATCCGGCAAACCACTGCCCCCCTGACGTTTCGCCAAAGCAGCTTCCTCAGCTGAGAGGCCATAGCGGCGTTGAATCTCATCGGTAAGCTGGCGCCCGCCAAAAAGCTGCTCACGGGTATACACGGTCTTACCATCCACTAGAACAGACAGAGCACTCATCGTTGCCCCGATATCAATAACGGCAACGACCAATTGCTCCTGCGGGGGCAGCTGATCTTCCAATAGTGTGTAGGCTCTCTCTACGGCATATGCTTCTACATCAACGACACTGGGCTCAAGATCTGCCTCTCCGAGCGCTGATATTCTCTGCTCAATATTCTCTGTGCGACATGCAGCTAGCAGAACCTCCACCTGCCCTTCCCCCTTTGTGGAAGGTCCCTGCACCTCAAAGTCCAGGCTAACCTCCTCTAGCGGATAAGGAATATATTGACCGGCCTCAAATGCTATTTGGGCTTCCAGGGCTTCATCACTAAGGTCCGCTGGCATTTCGAGCGTCTTGGTGATCACCGCTGATCCAGACACGGCAACGGCAGCTTCCCGCAGGCGGGTTTTGGAGCGTCGTACAACTTTGCGGATAGCCTCGGCCGTCGCCCCCACATCGTTGATATTCTTATCAACTACGGCATTGGGTGGGAGAGGTTCCACGGCGTAACTTTCGACACGATATTTGTCACCGTTGCGACTTAGCTCCAGCAACTTGACTGCAGTAGAGCTAATATCGAGTCCCAACATGGCCTTGGGGCCTTTGTTCAGAAAAGGGAAAATTCCCATTTTTTCTTATCTTTTCCGTGGGTTATGAGGGTTTGATGTTATAGCACTTTAAATTAACGCTTCAACCTGCATTTGCATAGGTAATAGCGCACAATATTCGTATAATTATTCACCTAATCACTTTGATGAAGTAAACAGAAGCAGTTTCATGACCGTAAAAGCCCGCAATCGTCTGCTCGCACTGCTTTGGCTCGGCCTTGCCGGTGTGGCCGCTACAGCAATGGCCCTAGCCAGTATCTACCTCTACCTCAAACCGGGGTTGCCCTCAGTGGAGAGCCTCCGCGATATCCGCTTACAGACCCCTCTGAGGGTCTACTCACGGGATATGAAACTGATCGGTGAGTTCGGTGAAAAGCGGCGCAACCCTATCACGATCGAGCAAACGCCAGAACCCTTTATCAAAGCGATACTTGCCGCTGAGGATGCCAGCTTTTACTCCCACAATGGTGTTTCCATCAAAGGTTTGATGCGGGCCGCCTCGCAGCTGATTAAGACCGGTTCTATCCAGTCTGGTGGTAGTACACTGACAATGCAGGTGGCGCGCAACTTCTTTCTAAGCCGAGAACAGCGTTTTGTGCGCAAGTTCAATGAAATTTTGCTATCACTGCAAATTGAGCAAGAGCTGACCAAGGACGAGATCCTCGCCCTATACATCAATAAGATCTTCCTCGGAAACCGCGCCTACGGTTTCCAGGCTGCAGCTCAGGTCTATTACGGCAAAGATATCAAGGATCTGAATCTGGCCCAGTGGGCTATGATGGCGGGACTCCCCAAAGCGCCATCAACCTTCAACCCTCTCGCGAACCCCTCCCGAGCCCTGGTACGCCGCAACTGGATCCTGATGCGGATGCTCGACCTTGGCTATATCAATCAGGATCAATATAACCAATCTATTACTGCGCCAGTAACAGCCAGCTATCACAGCCGCGACCTCGACCTGGATGCACCCTATATCGCCGAGATGGCACGGAAGGAGGCAGTAGACCTCTTTGGCGACAACGCTTATACCGACGGCTACCAGGTCATAACAACGGTAGACAGTCGCCTGCAGGAGTCGGCTCGCAATGCGCTTCAGCACGGTCTGGAAACCTATGATGCGCGCCACGGCTATCGCGGCCCAGAACAGCGCCTTGCACCGGAATTGCTACAAGATAGCGACCAACTTATCGATTTACTCAACGAAATTCCGATTCTCGGCGGTCTGGAGCCCGGCGTTGTCACTGCGGTAGAACCCAAGAAACTTCAGGTTCAACTGAGAGATCGGCGCGTAATTGAATTGCCTTGGAGCAATGGACTCAGTTCTATCAGGCCCTATATTTCTGAGAGCGCCCGGGGCGCACGCCTTCAGTCCGCTGAAAAAATGTTTGCTCCCGGAGATATTATTCGGCTGCGCAAGGTCGTTAAGGAAAAGAAAGAGAGCAACTCCAGTAGCGAGATGATCGCCACCGCTGTAGATGAGCCCCTTCAGGCCGATCCGTTTGCGGATCCCGAGAGCGGTGATACCAAGCCTGCTGAACCCCAGGTGACTGAAGAGTGGGTTCTAGCCCAGGTCCCGGAAGCACAGGGCGCTCTGGTCTCTATTGAGCCGGAAGATGGGGCTATCCGCGCCCTTGTCGGTGGTTATGACTTCCGCCAGAGCCACTTCAATCGGGCCACTCAGGCAGCCCGGCAACCCGGCTCCAGTTTCAAGCCCTTTATTTACGCCTCCGCGATCGAGCGCGGATATACAGCGGCGAGCATTATCAATGATGCCCCGATTATCTTTGAGGAAACCAACCTGCAAGATGTATGGCGGCCTGAGAATGACGGAGGGACCTTCCTCGGCCCAACTCGCCTGCGTATGGCTTTGTACAAGTCCCGCAATATGGTCTCAATCCGGTTGCTGCAATCCCTAGGACTGGACTACGCCCTAGGCTTTGTCGAAGGCTTTGGGTTTGAGCGCAGCAAGCTTGCCCGCAACCTGACCATTGCTCTGGGTAGCTCCGCTCTCACGCCCCTGGAGATGGTGCGAGGCTATGCCGCCTTCGCCAATGGTGGCTACCGAGTGGAGCCCTACCTGGTTGACCGGGTACTGGATGTTAATGGCGAAGTCCTGTATCAGGCACTACCTCTCACTGTATGCGATAACTGTCCCGAGCCAGGCACAGGCTCTGAAACTCTGTCCGCTGAACCCGTCGATCTCGCGGAATTACAGCTGGAAGGACAAGGGGTCGATCAAGGTGAAGAGCCAGCAGAACTACACGTACTGCCCGTTGGCCCCCTCGACCCGAGCAAGAGCCAAGCGCGTCCTCGCGCTCCGCGAGCCATGTCCGCAGAGACGGCATACATAATGGATTCGATGCTCAAGGATGTTATCAAAAAGGGTACCGGGCGCCGCGCTCTGGCGATGAAGCGCGGTGATATTGCCGGAAAGACCGGAACCACCAATGGTCCACGGGATGCGTGGTTCTCGGGTTACAGCCCCTACCTGGCAACCAGTGCCTGGGTTGGCTTCGATTCCTATGGCGAACTGGGTAAAAATGAATACGGTGGCTCAGCCGCCCTGCCTATCTGGATCGATTTTATGAGCAGTGCCCTCGAAGGTCTTCCCGAGCGCCACCTGGCTCAACCAGATGGCATAGTTACGGTACGCATCAACCCTCAAAATGGCTTACGCACCTCTTACGGCGGCATGTTTGAGATATTCAGAACCAACCGGGTGCCGGGCCGCGAAGTGTATAACCCATATCGCAACCGCTACACCGATGACGATATGGATATGCCCAGCCAGGATGGCCGGGAAGATTCTTTACCGGAAGAGCTGTTCTAAGCGAACAGCCCAACCAAAAAAGGGGCCTTTGGCCCCTTTTTTGGTAATACATTGCAAAACAAGTCAGTCACTGCGATAGCGCAGGCAGGCCCGCTCTAATCCCTGCAGGTCGGGAATAACCGCCTCCTCACCAGACAGCGCCACATGCATTAACTCTCCAGGGCTTAGCGGCTGCTCTCGCAGCGCCAACTCCTCAGGGGTAACCCGTACCAGGCGCGGAGTGCCGCGCAAGAGCAATGCAAAATACGGCAGCTCACCATCGGGATTTCCCGTACTCAGCACCGCAATACGCCCCTCTTCTGCAACTGCTCCCAAGGCACCACCACGCATCACTTCAAAAGATACCACCGGCAGGCGCTGTTCCCGCCAGATCAGATCTCCCAAATACCACTCGGGTACATCTTGAACTGCCATCGGCGTCTGCATTGCAACAACCTCTGAGAGGCTGTCCACCGGCACCAGCAGCTGCCCCTGCTCAAGGGGCAATAACAGGCTGCTCACTTCCTGGGGGACATCTACCGGCAGCGCTTCAACTTCACTCATTGCCTATCTCTATATTATTCCTGATATTTGCCGTCTCAGCTTCCGACAGCTTCGGCATCCGCGTACTCACGAATAGCCGCCAGCAGTACATCTTCCTGGTAAGGCTTACCCAGGTAGTGGTTAACTCCCAGGGACATAGCGTGATCGCGGTGCTTATTACCGGTACGCGAAGTAATCATTACGATAGGAATATCGCGCAGGCGGCTACTGGAGCGAATATGGCGGGCAACCTCGAAGCCATCCATACGCGGCATCTCAATATCCAGCAAGATCAGATCCGGGATCTTATCCTGCAGCTGGATAACCGCATCCTGACCATCCTTTGCAGTGCTAACCAGATAGCCCTCTCGCTCCAGGAAGCGCGTAGTTACCTTGCGCACTGTAACCGAGTCGTCCACAACCATAACGGTCTGCTGGCGCGCCTCCTGCTCGGACTGCACTTCAGGCTCTTCCTGAATTTGAAGCTGCGGCACTTCCGGCCTTGCCAACTGAGTGGCCTGGCGACGCAGCAGGGCGTGTGCGTCGAGAATCACCACGACGCTACCATCACCAGTTACCGTTGCACCTGATACCCCTTGAACCCCGGAGAACTGCGGGCCGAGGCTTTTCACTACAATCTCGCGGCTGCCCTTAATGGCATCCACCTGTAATGCCATAGCGTGCCCTTCAGAACGCACCAACAAAACGGGCAGTTGCATATCATCGACACTGAGTTTGGGTTGAGCACCAGACTTCAGCAGAGTACCGAAATAGCTAACCTGGTAGAGTTCTCCGGCGTATTCGAAACGCGCATCATCTGAGCGATAGTAGTGCTCCAGCTCAAATGGGCTGAGGCGCACAATACCTTCGATGGTATTCAGCGGCAATGCAAACAGGTCATCGCCAATTCGCACCATCAAAGCGCGGTTAACCGAAACTGTGAACGGAAGACGAACGACAAATTCTGTTCCTGCGCCTGCCTCTGAGTTGATATGGACGCTGCCACCGATCTGCTTCAGCTCGGCGGATACAACGTCCATACCCACACCCCGGCCAGAGATCTGGGTAACTTTTTCTGCAGTGGTAAAACCGGCCTGCAGAATGAACTGAAGAATCTCATTATTCGAGAGCTCAGCATCCGGCCTCATCAGGCCATTTTCCACCGCCTTTTCACGCACCCGGATCAAATTGACACCGGCACCATCATCGCGGATGGTGAGGACAACTTCACTGCCCTCCCTTTTCAGCGCCACATCGATACGCCCACGCTCAGACTTGCCGGCAGCCAAACGCTCCTCTGGCATTTCAATGCCGTGGTCCACAGCGTTGCGCAGCATATGCTCCAGTGGCGCAACCATACGCTCCAACATGGACCGGTCCAGCTCGCCTTCAACGTTGGAGAATCCCAACTCGACCTGCTTGCCCAGCTCAGCACTTACTTGGCGCACGATGCGACGCAGGCGCGGTACCAGACGGGAGAAAGGTACCATGCGGCTGCGCATCAGACCTTCCTGCAATTCGGTATTTACTCGGGACTGCTGGAGCAACAGGGTCTCTGTATCCCGCGCCTTGTTATTCAGAGTGGAGCGCAGCTCCATCAAGTCAGATGTGGACTCCAGCAGGGAACGGGATAACTGCTGAATAGACGAGTAACGGTCCATTTCCAGCGGATCGAAGTCGCCGTCCTGTTCTGCCAACTGCTCCTGGCGGAACAGGATCTGAGCCTCGGTCTCGCGGTCCAGGCGGCGCAGCTGTTCGTTGAGACGCACCAGCGTCACATCCATCTCGTCTAGGGCGAGACCGAACTCACTCATCTGCTCTTCAAGACGACCACGGGAAATTGCAGTCTCACCGGCGAGGTTTACCAACTCCTCCAGAAGTTCAGCAGCGACACGCACCATCTCCTGGGGCTGGTTCCGGGTCGGTGCCGCTACCTCCTGCTCTGCATTACCGGCCTTGCGGATAAACGGCAAAACGTTATCGCTTTCCTGACCTACAGCGATCTCGGGCAGCTGCGTAGCAACTACATCAGCATCCGACTGAGTACTCTCGGCCGCAATGACTTCATCACCTTGTTCCGCATCCGCTACGAGAACAGTTTCTTGAGGTTGTTCGTCTGAAACTTCAGATTCAATCACTGCTTCTGCAGCTGCCGAGTTAGCCGGCTTCTGATCCGCCCAATCGGTGCTGACCAGCTGTACAAAAGCATCAAGCTGTTCACCAGCCATCCAGGCGCGAACTGTCTCTACTCCATCGGCGAGACGATCGTGGATACCATGGGCATTGGCGAAGAAATCTGCGGAGGGCCGATCGTTGTCGCGCATGCCTTCGATCACCGTTTCAAAACGGTGAGCTACTTCACCCAACCCCATTAGGCCAGCCATACGTGCACCACCTTTAAAGGTGTGCAATACACGCTTCAGGGCCTCACCTTGCTCGCGGCCTTCCGGCTGCTCTTCCCAACTCTGGATCAGTTCCTCCAGCTCATCGGTAAGATCTCCCGCCTCCTCCATAAAGACATCGACAACATCCGGGTCAATGTCTGCCAACAACTTCTGTAAATCGACTGATTGAGCGGAATCCTGTGATGACACCTCGCTACCCGGTTGCTCGATAGCCAGGTCGCCAGCAGGTTCAACTTCTGGTGCAGAGAAGGGTTCTTCAAATTGAGAAACGTCCTCAACGGCGGCCTCAACTTCTATGGCCTGCAAATGAGGAATTTCCGAATCCTCAGCCTCGCCATCGAGAGATTCCCCATCGTGCGACACCTGTAATACAGGTGGCTCAATCCACTCATCAGGGGATGCTTCTGAAACCAGAAGCTCGGTTACTTCCGTGGGCTCCGGCGCCTGCTCTTCAGGCTCGGCAATAGCCAGTGCTTCGCTATCGATTCCCAGTTCATCGAGGTCGTAGTCATCTTCTGCTGAAGAACTGGTTTCCTCACCCTGAGCCAGGTAGCGAAGCGCCTCTTCCACAGCTTCGCTGACTTCAGGGAGGTCTTGTGCTGCTGCTACTGCATCGATTAAATCGAGCAACTCGTTGTGTCCCTGCTCAAGAGAGGCCCATAGTGCGGGCTCCTGCTCAAGGTCACCAGCAAGGACTTTGCGATAAACATTCAGCAACAGCTCAGCGAGCTCAGCCAGGATCGGCAACTGCGCTCGGCTGGCCGCCTCCTGCAGAACATTGAGCTCATCAGCGACCAATACAACACGACTTTTATCTGCCGGGTCGGCACGCCACTCAGTCAGCATTTGGTCTGCATCAAGCAGCACCCGCATGCCATCAGCCATCAAGACTTCGAGAAGCTGGGGATCGACCGCGCGAGGTTCATTCGCCTCGCGCTCGCGAATCAAGTGGCCTACAGAGCGCTCCTGCAATTCAGCAACGCGAGCAAGGAACTGTTCCGATTTCTCTATTGCGAGAGGCTCTGAAGAGCGAATCTGTTCCAGCACTTCACGCACATAGGTGGCGCTATCATTGATCAGATCAAAAATATCTGCATCGATAGGCACCTGATAAATACGCAGCTCTTTAGCGAAGCGCTCCAGTGGCGCCATAATTTCGGCAACCACTTTGACTTCCGCCATATGTGCAGAGCCTTTTAGTGTGTGGAGTGCCCGGTGCATTGGATCGCTCGGAACACCATACAAAGGCGCGGCAGCCTGCATATCCAGCAGATACTCATCTACGACATTGAGGTGCGTCTCTGCCTCCTGGGCAAAAATTTCCCAGAGTTGAGCCAGGTCTTCTCCGGTGTCCTCAACAACGTCAACTGCCGCGACACCGCCTGCACTTTGGGCTTCCAGATCAGCGGGCATCTCTCCCGCACTCAGCTGCTCAGCCCAAGCTTGTAACTGCAGGGTAAGCTGCTGATCGGGGTCGCTCTGTCCGTGTTTAAACGCCTCAATCATTGAGGGGAACTTCTGATACACCTGCTCAATCAGGTATACATGGGCAGGCCCGGGTTTCACACTGCCATCGATAACCCGGTTGAGCATATTCTCCACAGACCAGGCCAGTTCACCAATATCCAGGGCCTCGACCATACGGCCCGACCCCTTCAGGGTATGGAAGCCCCGGCGAAACTCTACCAGGGCATCCTGATTGGCAAAATTGGCAGCCCACTCCGGGAAGTAGCAACTGATATGCGCAAAAACTTCCCCGGCTTCTTCCAGGAAGATCTCGATAATTTCATCGTCAATCAGGCTCTCAGTGTCATCACCGAGTTCCTCCGTCGTATCCGCGACCTCTGCAACTGCAGCAACCGGCTCAACCTCAGCAGACTCTACCATCGGTGCAGCTTCAATGAAGTCAGCAATCTCAGCAGGCGCTTCCTCAGCTTCAGGAACCTCTATCCCAGTTTCAACTTCAAGTGTCGGGGCAGCTTCAACCTGAGGAGCCCCATCAGAGAACCAAGACTCCTCCGGAACAGACTCTCCATCGATTTCCAGCTCGGACTCCACAACAGAATCTGCTTCATCGACAGGCAGCTGCAAAGTTATGGCAGATGACTCTTCCGCATTTATTTCAGCTTGAGAGTCCAGAGATTCGTCAGAAACCGCAGTGGCTTCGTCATCGGGGATTAAATCGTAATCAATAAGATCTGGCAGTTCGGGTTCTGATATCGGAGACGCTTCCAGACTGGCGTCGGCCTCACTCTCATCGGCGATCTTCAGCGAAACGCCCAATGCCTCTACGCTATCTTCAGCCAGTGCCAAAAGCATTTCTGCATCAGCCAGACCTTCCGCACGGCGCTCCAGGTAGTATTCAACACTGGTAATGGCATCTGCCAGAGTATCCAGCATTGTCCATTCGGGCTGTTCTCCAGCCTCAATCAGGGAGTTGCCAATATAGCGATTGCAAGCGGAGATAATTTCACCCGCTCGCTGGTAACCCACCATTTCAAGGCCACCACAGACTTCCTGTAAACGCTGTGGCACACGGCTCAGGTAACTGATATCCCAGTGGCTGGCCACATACTCCATGACCGCTTCTTTTACCGCTTCCAGACCGAGTCTGGCCTCGCGTAATACAGAGTCAGTGGCGTCGCCCATAATGGGCTGCTCATCGTCGACTTTTTTATTGCGATCGACGGTGGCGGCAAGCGCTGAATCGAGCTGAACCAATTCCCCGGCGGCACGCATCAGGTACTCTTCAACGTCAGTACCACGGGAAGCATCGCGAAGGTCTTCGTAGACACTGCGAGCGCGAACCCGCTGCGCCTCCAATCCCAAAATACCGAGTGTATCCGCGAGACGCTTGGCCACTGCGGCAGTGTCAGACAGCGAGGGTTGTTCTGTATCAGTTGTACTGGGCTCCAATGCTTCACGCACCAACTGCAGTTCATCGCGCACTGCAGCAATTGCACTGCCTAAGGCTTCTGGCCCCATCGCCAATACGTCTTCAGTATCCGGGCGAGGTGTACCGGGAACTGCCTTATCTAGTGCGAAGCGCTGGTAGAGTTTCTCGCAGTGCGGCCCATTCGGACCGGCGAGGTAGACATAAAAAAGTAGGTTGCGCAGAAAGTCCTGATCCAGGCGCGCATCCAATACCTTTGCGCCACGCCCCTGCAACAACCTGAATTCAATATCCACCTTGCGCAATAGATGGCGCAGTGCGGGCTGCACATTAATACGGTGCTCGCCGAGCGCCTCCAAAATACCGAACAGTACTTCCCACAGGGATTGGCGACAGCTGCCACTGTAGAGCAGCTGCATTTTTTCAATAATCTTGGTGAGGTAAGCCAGGCTTTCGCCACTGTTTACATCCCGGATCAGACCCGCAGCCGCAACGTGATACATCTTGCGCAACTTGGTGACCAGGTCATTTAAGCGGGCGCTATCGGCGACGAGGGGCTGGCGCTTTCCAATCACCGTTGCCAATGAAGACAATTCTGGCGAGAAAAGTGCTCCTTCACTGATCAATCGCTCGCGGCGCACTGCGCGCAAGTCATTCATCAGGGGAAGTAAGAGAACGGCATTGTCACGACGCTGAAAAGAAACCTTTTCGAGGTAAAGGGGCAACTCCAGCAATGCGCGCATCAAAAATTCGCGCGTCTCGTCGGTATTTTCAACCGCACCAGTGGCCAGGGCCTGGATAAGTTGCTCCATCTCTTCTGCTAACATCGCGGCACCACTGAGCTGTGCCATATGCAAGCTACCGTGCACCTGGTGCACCAGCGACAAGCTGTTTTGCAGAAGAGAGGCACCCGCATCGGGTTCTACAGCGAACGTCTCAAGAAATTGGCGCGCTTGCGCCAGAGTCTCGTTAATTTCACCGATCAGCCAATCCAAGGCCATAAAGTTCGGGTTGTCGTGACTCACGCCAAGTCCCCAATAATTTATTCAGTACTCAAGCGCTACAGTTTTCAGCGAGAAAAACCCGCGGATTTATCGGAAGCAATTCCGTGCGCCCCTTTTGCACCCGGCCAACTTTCATAATGGCCGGGTATTATTGTGTGGGTTAGGCCAGGGCCCGGTCTTCGCGGGACTCCAATGAATGAGTATCTTCACCTTCAATAGCGAAAGTATCTGTATCCATTTCCGGCAACTCCACGTCATACAGCTCGCTGTTGCTTTCAACACCTTCCTCTTGCGGAAGTTTGAAGCCGGCAACGGATTCGCGCAGTGCACTCGCGGTCTGCGCCAGGTTACCAATGGACTGGGCGGTAGCCTGGGTACCCGCAGAGGTCTGCGAGGTAATTTCCTGAATCACGTTCATCGTGTTGGAAATGTGGCCTGCAGACGAAGCCTGCTGACGTGCAGCGTTAGAAATGTTCTGAATCAACGATGCCAGGTTGTTGGATACATTCTCAATTTCTTCCAGTGCAACACCCGCATCCTGGGCCAGACGAGCTCCACGTACCACCTCACTGGTGGTTTGTTCCATGGAGATTACCGCCTCGTTGGTATCAGACTGAATCGCTTTTACCAGACCTTCAATCTGCTTGGTTGCAGCTGCAGAGCGCTCCGCAAGTCGCTGTACCTCATCCGCTACCACCGCGAAGCCTCGACCGGCATCACCGGCCATGCTCGCCTGGATCGCGGCATTCAATGCAAGAATGTTGGTCTGGTCGGCAATGTCGTTAATCAAACTTACGATATCGCCAATTTCCTGGGAGGATTCACCCAGGCGCTTAATTCGCTTGGAGGTATCCTGAATCTGCTCGCGGATGTTATCCATGCCTTTAATGGTGTTCTGTACCACCTTGGCGCCATTACTTGCGATATGTACCGAGCGCTCGGCTACCTGGGCAGATTCGGAGGCGTTGGCAGATACCTGGTCAATGGTGACCGCCATTTCGTTAACCGCGGCAGAAGCTCCGGCAATTTCCTGTGCCTGGTGCTCAGAGGCCTCGGCGAGGTGCAGTGCAGTCTGCTGAGTTTCCTGAGACAAGCCAGATACTTCCTGTGCAGCACCATTAATCCGCGATACCAGCACACGCAGCTGGTCAATAGTAAAGTTAATGGAGTCGGCAATCGCACCAGTAAAGGCTTCGGTTACCGTTGCAGAGGTGGTCAAGTCACCGTCGGCGAGGTCGGCCAGCTCGTCCAGCAGCTGCATAATCGCGTGCTGGTTACGCTCGTTGGTATCTTCCTCTTTTTTCAGGTTTCGGCGGGTACCGGAGAAGGCCATCGCCATCATACCGAAGATCAACAAAACGAAGACCAAAGCCAGTGCAGCAATGGTCAAGTTGTTGGGCTGGCGATCATCTGAAAGGTTTACGATTCGGTCATTCAGCGTACTCAATGCTTCGATCAGCTGGGGAGATGACGCGATAATGCCGTCAGAGGCCTGGCGGGTAGCAAACAGGGCCGGAGTTGCTTCGAAGATATCCCGTACGGAGGTGCTTACGAAGCCGAACAGCTCAGTAATTTCATCCAATGAGTGGCGAGCCTCTTCATCGGTAATACGGGAAATCCCCATCACCACATCGCCGCTCTTCATACCGTCAACCACCTTACCGAAAAGGCTGGCGTCGGTATTAAACTGGTCAGCGGCGGCTTCGGCATCATCACCACCTTGGAGCATTTTATCGATATTTCGACCAATACGCTCCGCACGCCAAACCTGTAACTGGGCCTGTTCCACCTGATTTGCCGGGGCGTTGTTAGCCAACAGAATTTCTACAATATTGTTGTGCTCCGCCTGTAATTCGGGAAGCGAGTCACTCAGCGTTGAAGCGATATCGTTAAGAAATACGATGGTTTCCTGGTTGCCGATAATCGTGTCGACCTGCTCGCGCAAGCTGCGCCAAACCTGATCGTAAGCAGATAGCTGAGCACCCAGAGCGCGGCGACTGCTGTCATCCATTCGCTGGAGCTGGTTCCAGGCATTAGCCATTTCTTCTGTAACATTTTCCAGCTCAGTAAAGGCCTCGCTATCACCTGCGGTTGCCGCCGGTGCATAGGAAACTACCTGATAGGAAAGGGCCCGCAACTCGGCGACTTGCTGCAGGTACTGTTTATCCTGCTCGTCTCGAGTCTGAACTAAGTACATACTGACAATAAGCCCCGCCAGCGTGGCGAGTACCAGTAGACCTAATACCAGCGCGGCAGGGTTACTGCGCAGCGCGGAAAAGGAACTCTGGGAGCCTGGTTTCATAATTTACTCCTAGCGGGCCATTGCATTAGGCCGGTTTAATACCACTTTAGTTTTAACGCTTTAATGACAAGACCCCTCAGTCAGTGCTGTACATCCCTGCACTAATTGCGGGCCATCCGGTCGACCACCCTCGGCTACCGGAAAGAAAGAACTGGATTAGTCAGCGTAAAGCTGCATCCATAAAACGCGCATCCTTGATCAGTGCCCGCATATCGAGAACGAGCCAACGATGCTGCTGTAAAACAAACTGGCCGTGCACCATTGGCGCAAATGGTTCACTCAAATCTGTTGGTGCCTCACGGGCATACTCAAACGCCAAGTGCTGCATCCCAAACAATTTATCCACGATAAGCCCCACGTAGGTCTTATCCCTCTCGAGCACCAAAACACGACGTTGCTGGCGCGGACCTGAGAGGTAGCCGCCATAAAAAGCTGCGAGATCAATAAGGGGAAGCAGGCGACCACGAACATTAGAGACGCCTTTTACCCAAGGCTGAGCGCCCGGAATAAAGGTGTGCTGTGGCACTTCGAGCAATTCCACAACGTCATCCATGGAGGCGACAAAGTGGTTATCCAGAAGAGAGAAACCGATACCGGTCCAGTAGGGTTTGATTTCCCGGCGGCCAGGCAGGCCAGTGGCCTGCGCTTTGGCGCGCCGTGCAATATCAACCAGAGCTAAATAAGGTGTTTGTGACTGCACTTTTCGCAGCTGGCTATTAGGCCAACACCTCCCCGATCGCATCCAGCAATTTGCTCTCATCGACAGGTTTGGTCAGGTAAGCCCTGGCTCCCTGGCGCATACCCCAGACACGGTCTGTATCCTGATCTTTGGTAGTTACCATAATGATCGGAATTTCACCGGTATTGCTGTCTTTGCTCAATTGGCGGGTGGCCTGGAAACCGTTGAGACCCGGCATCACAATATCCATCAGGATCAGGTCGGGGCGTTCGGCGCGGGCTACTTCAACTCCGCTTTCACCGTTGGGAGCGGTGATTACTGCGTGGCCATTTTTTTCAAGAATGGTTGTCAGCTTATGTGTTTCTGTAGGAGAGTCATCAACTATTAGTACTCTTGCCATCATTTCCCCCATGACATCTTTTCGGCAACAACTACTGCGCTCGGCGGTTTTTGTTGTGATTATCCTCGCTAGCATGTGCCGAGATGCACTATGACTACCGATAGTGTGGGTACAAAAATCAACCGGTCTGTAACAACCGGAAAATCTGTACTCTAATTAAATTTTAGTACCGAGCTTGTGGGCACAATGCCCACAATGGAGTCCGTTATCTATATTTTCTTTTTCTGTAGGCCACTTATGCGGCATGGTGCGGCTTGGCATGAGCGGAAATAGCACCCAGCAGCTCGCTCTTACTAAAAGGTTTGGTCAGATATTGATCGCAACCAACAACACGCCCTTTTGCCTTATCGAACAAACCGTCCTTACTCGACAACATTACAACAGGGGTGGAGCGGAATTCGCTGTTATTTTTTATTAACGCACATGTTTGATAGCCATCCAGGCGCGGCATCATAATATCGACAAAAATGACATCCGGACGGGAGTCCGCGATTTTTGCTAACGCATCAAAACCGTCTGTCGCGGTGACCACGGTACAGCCCGCCTTTTGCAGCAACGTCTCCGCAGTGCGGCGAATTGTCTTACTGTCGTCGATCACCATGACAGTCAGACTTTCCCAGTTAAGCTCCATAGTCTTTTTTGAATCCCCTGTTTACTTATTTTCGGGCACGCGAAAACTTTAGTTGCGCCCTTTTTTCAAACCGCTTGCGGGGTCCGGGCGCCTAGCCTGGCGAAGGTCGCACGCTGAGACGAACTTTTATCACAGAACCCCAGGCGAATCTAGCTGAGTCGACACACTGCAGGCGACGCAGTTCAAATTATCACCACTTATACATTCATTGGAGGTATTGCGTTAAGAAGGTTGCACCTTCGCAAAGCTGCTCTTACCTTATCTATCCAACAACGCTGGTAGCGGCCACAAATTTGGGAGCAAAACCAGTGATAACTGGGATAGAAATACCCAACGATTTGGAAACCCGTATGAATTATTCCCTCGGTGTGGTGATGGACCCCATCGCCCAGATCAATTTTAAAAAAGATACGACGCTTGCACTGTTACAAGCCGCACAAGATTGTGGTTTCCAGCTGTTTTATTTCGAGCAGAGCCATCTTTACCTTGAGAATGGACGCGCAACTGGGCGCGGCTGCCCTATGCAGGTTTTTGATGATGAGAATCGTTGGTTTTCTCTGGAAGAGTCTAGAGAAATGCCACTCGGCGACCTGGATGTAATCCTGATGCGCGTCGACCCTCCCTTTGATAATGAGTATGTTTATTCCACTTATATTCTCGAAGCGGCAGAGAGCGAAGGTTCGACGGTAGTCAATAAGCCCCAGGCTCTACGCGACTGCAATGAGAAAATTTTTGCAACAAGTTTCCCCCAGTGTTGCCCACCGGTTCTAGTTAGTCGCGACATGGCCAAGCTGCGGGAATTTCACCGAACTCACCAAGATGTCATTTATAAACCTCTGGATGGCATGGGTGGCGCAGGAATCTTCCACTGCAAACCAGATGGCGCCAACCTTGGAGCAATTTTGGAAATGCTTACCGACCACGGTCGCCAGCAGATTATGGCGCAGCGCTACATCCCTGAAATCAAAGACGGTGACAAGCGTATCCTGGTCGTTAATGGTGAAGCGATTCCCTATTGCTTGGCGCGAATTCCCGTAGCGGGCGAGACTCGCGGTAATCTTGCAGCCGGCGGGCGCGGCGAAGCACGCCCCCTGACCGATAGAGATCGTTGGATCGTTGAGCAAGTCGCTCCCACTCTGAAGGAAAAAGGTCTGTTATTTGTCGGGCTGGACGTTATTGGTGACTACCTAACAGAAATTAACGTTACCAGTCCCACTTGTGTACGGGAAATTGATGCCGCTTACAATACGGACATAGGCGCGCGACTAATGAGCGGCATCACACACCTGCTGGCACAAAAAAGGTAAACTGGGCGTTTGATAACTCTCAGGGCGGTTTACCACTGAGAACAAGGCTGTGTGAAACGCACGCCCGAATAAGTAGTAGTTGATAATAGATAATGAATTCCTCTGCCAACGCGACACAGTTTCATGCAATGCAGCGTGAACGCTTTGTGTTCTCATTATTTCTAGCCGCCGCGTTACATGCGCTAATTGTTTTCGGAGTGGCTTTTGCTGCTCCGAAAGGTGCACAGGCGCCACCGACACTTGAAGTCACACTTTCTTTGCAAAATTCCGCTCAGGCCCCAGAGGATGCTGACTACTTGGCACAGCACAACCAATTAGCCAGTGGTACCGCAGACTCTCGGAAAGAGTTATCCACTAAACGCCGTGCCGAGTTTGCCGATACGCAAATTCATCGCGTGACGCCTTTGCCACAACAACAATCTGCGCGGCCAGCAGAGCAGCGCCGCCTGTTAATTACCACAGTTGGTGAGAGCCCGATTCAAGCTCCTGAACTTTCGGCAGAAGATAAGTTATCCGAGGAAAAGCGCGGCGACGCACCCAATGACCTGCCATTGAGCAACCCTAAAATAGCTAGCCTAGAGGCGCGTCTCGATAAAATTCGCCAAACTATTGCCGAGCGCCCCCGAGTACGCAGATTGACATCTGTAGCTACCAGAGCCTCAGCCGATGCCGCTTATTTACATGAATGGCGCCAGAAAATAGAAGCTGTTGGCAGCGATAACTTTCCCGAAGAGGCCTTGGAAAAACAAATTAGTGGCGAGTTACGCATGATGGTGCGGTTGCTTCCCACCGGAGCCGTCGAGAAGGTTGTTATTCTTCAATCCTCCGGGGAGCGCATTCTCGATGATGCGGCCCAACAAATTGTGCGTCTGGCTGCTCCCTTCGCTCCCTTCCCAGTAGAGATCAAGAACGAGGTTGATCGACTGGAAATTATCCGTACCTGGCAATTCGAAAGAACCGGGGGGCTTACTACTTCTGCGGGGGATCTGCCCAACCGAGGCTAAAATGGGCCTTCAACTGGCGGTTTATTACTGATCTATGCCTAATTCGAATATCGATAGCGACCTGACTCACGGAAACCTGCGCGGCCAGTTCCTTCTGGCCATGCCCGGTATGGAGGACCCGCGCTTCAAACACGCTATCGCACTGATTGTTGAGCACAATAGCGACGGTGCCATGGGCATAGTGATCAATATGCCCAGTAAAGTGCACTGGCACGAGGTATTCGAGCAGCTGTCTCTGGAGGATCTCAGCTTGCGCGGTGACGAACCAGTTCTACTGGGCGGTCCCATGTCACCAGAGCAGGGATTTGTACTGCACGGCACCGGCATGCACTTCGACTCTACCACCGAAATCAATTCAGATATCAGCCTGACTGCCTCCAAGGACATCCTCGAATCCCTCGCCGCAGGGCGCGGCCCTGACGATGTACTACTCGCCCTCGGCTACGCGGGCTGGGGGCCCGGTCAGTTGGAGCAGGAGCTGACAGAAAACGCCTGGCTGACACTGCCGGCAGAGCCCGAAACCCTATTCGCCACACCGGTCGAAAAACGCTGGCAAAGCGCCGCCGCCCGCCACGGCATCGATCTTTCCGGCCTCGGCTCCCAAGCTGGCCACGCCTAACAGAAAAATTACTGACCCCTATGAATAAACCCGTCACAGCGCTAGCTTTTGACTTTGGAACCCGCTCTATTGGCGTAGCTTACGGCCAGAGCCTTACCGGTGGAGCACGGGAACTGGCCCCACTACCCGCCAAAGATGGCAAGCCCAATTGGGACTCCGTCGAAGGCCTGATCAAAGAGTGGCAGCCCCACCTTTTACTGGTTGGCCTCCCCCTCAATATGGATGGCAGCGAAAGTGAATTTGGCGTGCGTGCGCGAAAATTCAGCCAGCGCCTGCACGGTCGCTATGGACTACCGGTAGAGCTGATCGACGAGCGTTTAAGCACTCGAGCCGCCAAGGAAGAGGCCAACGAACGCGGACATCGTGGCAACTACGCACAAGACCCAGTGGACTCAATAGCCGCACGGATAATTCTCGAAGACTGGCTGCGCACCAGGGGCTAGCCCCTCGGCTACAGAGAGCCTCACTGCATTGCGACTCTGTTAGAATGGCCGCTTCAACCAATAAGTGATTGAGCCGCATGTCTATAGATCGTATTCGCATTGCCACCCGACAGAGTGCTTTGGCTCTGTGGCAGGCCAACTATGTCAAAGACCGCCTGCAACAGGCGCATCCCGAACTTTTTATCGAGTTACTGCCCCTGACCAGCCGGGGTGACCAGGTTTTGGACATCCCACTAACCAAAGTGGGTGGCAAAGGCCTTTTCGTTAAAGAACTGGAAGTGGCGATGCTCGAAGGCCGTGCGGACATCGCAGTTCACTCGATGAAAGATGTCCCCATGGAATTCCCCGAAGGACTTCACCTGCCGATTATTTGCGAGCGTGAAGATCCCCGCGATGCCTTTGTCAGTAATCTTTATGACAGCCTTGATGACCTGCCCCAGGGCGCAGTAGTCGGCACTTCCAGCTTGCGCCGACAGTGCCAATTACTTGCCCGTCGCCCGGACCTCAAAGTCACCTTTTTACGGGGCAATGTGAATACCCGACTGACCAAGCTGGATGCCGGCGATTACGACGCAATCATCCTCGCTGCGGCCGGACTGCTGCGACTTGAGATGCCGGAACGCATCCGCAGCTTCCTGGCAACAGACATCCTGCTCCCCGCTGGTGGACAGGGCGCAGTGGGTATCGAGTCGCGCCGCGATAGCGAACTGGAAGCCTTGATCCAACCGCTCCACTGTCCGGAAACCGCAGCCCGACTCAGTGCGGAGCGCGCCCTGGTTAAGCGCCTCAACGGCGGCTGCCAAGTGCCTATCGGCTGCTACGCCGAGCTGGATGGTGACACCCTGTGGTTGCGCGGACTCGTTGGCAGTCCCGATGGCAAAACCATGATACATGCCGACAGTCGCGGCCCTGCCGCTGAGGGAGAGCGACTGGGTACTGAGCTCGCGGAACAGTTACTGGCCGATGGTGCCGATAAAATCCTCGCCGCTATCTGACATGAGCGATCTCACCTCCGACCTGCTGCAGGGCAAACGTATTCTCAGTACGCGGCCAACGCAGCAGGCTGATAACTGGTGTGCGCTACTGCGCAGCCTGGGGGCCCAGGTAGATAACATCCCCATGCTCGGCATAGAGCCAATTGAGGATCAAGCTGCCATACAGGCCTTAAAAAACTCAATTCTCGATTTCGATCAAACGGATGTCGCGATCTTTGTTTCCCAGAACGCCGTGCGCTACGGCGTAGACTGGCTTGAAGATTATTGGCCACAGTTTCCCCAGGGTCCTCGCTATCTGGCGATCGGCGCGGCAACCGCAAGCGCCCTGGAGAAGCGCGGTATACCCTGCGAGCAAAGTGGCAATACGATGAACTCCGAGGAGTTGCTGCGCCTACCCTGGTTACAGCAGTTGGACGGGAAAAGAGTTCTTATTTTTCGCGGCTCCGGTGGCCGCCCTCTTATCGGCGACACCTTGAGTGATAGGGGTGCGCGAGTAACTTATTGCGAACTCTATCGGAGAGTGCTGCCACCAGAGGCTGCAACCTCCCTGGCTGAGTATAAATTCCAACCCGATATTATCAGTGTGCACAGCGGTGAAACACTCGACAACCTGGTTACCTGTATCCGCCAGATAAACCGCAATACACTCTTTGAAACCGCTCTTGTCTGCCCGAGTATACGAGTTACCACTCGGGCAAATGAGCTTGGTTTTGCCCATTGCTATAGTGCGCTAAATGCCGGCGAAAACGCTATGCTGGAAACACTGCGGAAAGCCCTCGGCTGATTTGCTATCGAATTCTCGATCGCTTTGCGCTAAAAATCTTAAAACGGCGTTTAGCCCGCTATTAAGGCTCGCGCCACTCGTTATAATCTGACGACATTTTCCACCTGCGCCGCCATACCCATGACCGATAAAAAAGATCAAAATATAGCCGCGACCAATGAGCCCCCGGAAAACACAAAGCCTGTAAAAAGCAAAAGTAATTTCGCCAAAGCCTCAGAGGAAAAAGCCTCTACGGGTAAAGCCAGCGGCGGTGCTGCGGCCAGTGGATCCAATGGGCTGTGGTGGTGGCTACTGTTCATCCTCATTTTGATTGCTGTGGCCTCACTGGCCTGGTTCAACTCTCCGCAGCTGCGCGAACACCTTGGCGCTTACCTCGACTATCTACCTGGAAAAACGGCAGTCCCGGAGAGCACCACCACTATTACCCCTGCAACGGAAGTGCCGGCTGCCGCTGAAAACACCACCCAAGCGCCGACCTCCAATACCACTTCGGAAACCCCTGCTGCTACCCCAGCCCCAACTGAACCCCAAACCCCCGATTATTCCGGGGAGTTCAGTCAGCTGGAGCAGGCCGATGCCAATTTACGCAATCAACTGGAGCGACAAAATCGCACTATCGCCCAACTGCAGCAGCAGCTGGCTTCCATGCAGCGCAGTGTCACCGCACAGGGAAACCGTTTGGGTCAGCTGGGAAATGTAAGCCGCGACGATTGGCAATTAGCTGAGGCAGATTACCTGTTGCGTCTAGCCAACCAACGCCTGCTTCTCGAAGACGATAGTCGCGCTGCGCTGGGGCTGGTCGAGCGCGTGGACGAGATATTGCGCGATGTGGACTTACCGGATCTATACGGAGTACGCCAACAGCTTGCCCGCGATATCACCTCACTGAAGCTGGTCCAAAACATCGATCGCCAGGGTTTATACCTCCGTCTCAGCGCCTTGGAAGAACAGCTAATCCGCACAAATATTCAACCACAATTCGATATGGCTTCGGCAGAACAACCCAGTGAAGAGCAGCCCAGCATTGAGGAGAGTGCCCCCCTGTGGAAGCGGGAGTGGCACAACTTCACCCGCTTTATGCGCGAATCGGTACGCCCCATTGATGGAGACATCAATCCGGTAATGCTGTCCCCTCAGAGTGAAGCTCGCTTTCGCCAGACTCTGCGCCTTTATATGGAGCAGGCCCAACTGGCATTGCTTCGCGGCGATACCACGGTTTACAGGGACGCTCTGGATAGTGCGCGGTCGCTACTACTCAGTTACGGCACTGCCAGTCCGCAGCGCGATGCACTGGCCCAACAACTGACGGACCTTAGCAAACAGCGCATTCAGGTCGAAATGCCCGATCTCAGCGCCTCCCAACTTGCCCTGCGCAATTATATTGAGCGCTTACACAAAACATCCGGCACCGCCACACCATCAGCCTCGCAACAGGAGGAGAACCAGTGAAAAAACTGTTCTTCACCGCTCTGGTACTACTGCTGCTCGGCGCTTTTCTACCGGAGGCTATTAACAATTATCCCGGCTACCTGGTAATCGGTATTGGCGGTGAGCTGAATAAAGGCTACGAGATGAACCTATGGTTCGCAATTTTCTCGCTGGCAGCAGCCCTAATTATCCTGTTCTTTGCCATTTGGCTGGCTCGCAGCATCTTTCGCGGATTCCGAGGTAGTGTCGACCGGCTGAGATTTGGTCGCCAGCGTGTAGCACGCCGGCGCCTGACCAGCGGTTTGGTGGAGTTTATGGAGGGCAACTGGTCCCGGGCGCGCCGTCAGCTGCTGAAGAGCGCCCCTCGATCTGAAGCCCCGCTGATCAATTATTTGGCGGCGGCGCGCAGCGCCTTTGAGCTGGGCTTTCGTGAGGAGGCCAATGAGTTACTCGCCAAAGCGGAGGCCTGTGGTGAAGATACCCGCCTGGCTGTGGCCCTAAGCCAAGCTCGTATGCAGCTCCTCGATAAACATTACGAGCAGTGTATCGCCAGCCTGGAGCGCGCCAAACAGCTCGAGCCCAAACACCCCGCCTTACTTCAACTTCTCAAGCAGGCTTATTACCTTCTGGGTGACTGGAGCCGTCTTCGCGCATTACTGCCCGAATTGGAGAAACATGCGAACATGCCCGAAGCTGAGTTGCACCAGCTTGAACTCGAGGTGTATCAACATCAGCTGACCGAAGCAGCTAATCGCAAAGATATCGATAAATTACACGATACCTGGCAAAGCCTGAGTGGCCGCTGGCAACGCAACGAAGCCCTGCGCAGTCTCTATGCACAGCAACTGCATCGGATTGGTGAAGACACAGAGGCAGAGAAGCATTTGCGCTGGCTACTCAATCGAGCTTGGGACCCCAAGCTTGCCGAACTCTACGGCTGCCTGGTGGGCGCCGACCCTGCGGCACAAATATCGGCAGCTGAAGGCTGGCTGAAAGAATATGGGGAGAGTGCCGCACTGCTAACCTGTCTCGGGCGTCTCTCAATGCGCAATGAACTTTGGGGCAAAGCGCAGCAGTATTTCGAGAAAAGCCTGTTGTTGCGCCAAGATCCTGCTACCTCCGCTGAACTGGCTCGCCTATTTCAATCCCTTGGGGAAAAAGACAAAGCAGCAAAACTCTATGAGGAAGGCTTGCTTCAAGCAGTCAAGGACTTGCCCCAGTTGCCTATGCCCAGCCAGGGCACTCCCCTACTAGGCGCTCACGCCTGAGTCATCTCCCCTGAAAGGCCGACGGGCCTTTCAGCCACCCCCCAATTGCGCCTATAGTGAACTCCCGTTTACCAATAAGGACACGGCTGTGACCCTATTTGTGCGCTACATAGTTGCCTTACTTCTTACCGCCAGTGTGTTTTTTACCGGCCATGCATCTGCTGAATATTCAGTAACGCCTCAAGATAAAGCCTTATCTGATTACGAATATCCCTATCCAGTTCATCACTTTCATTTCGAACAACAGGGGCAACCATTGGCAATGGCCTTTATGGATGTACCGCCTGCAGAGGGTAAAAATACAAGAGGAACGGTACTCCTGTTGCACGGAAAGAATTTTTCGGCGGCCTACTGGAAGGAGACTATCTCCCAACTCAGTCAGCTAGGGTACCGGGTTATAGCACCGGACCAGATCGGTTTCGGAAAATCCAGTAAACCGCTTACCCAATATACTTTTCAGGGGCTTAGCAACAATACCAAGGTTTTATTGGATAAATTGAAAATAAGAGAGGTTATGGTAGTTGGACACTCTATGGGAGGTATGCTGGCTACCCGGTTTACCCTGATGTACCCGGAGCGAGTCAAAAAGTTAGCACTTGTAAACCCTATAGGCCTTGAAGACTGGAAGCGATGGGTTCCCTATGAACCTTTGGACCAAGCCATTGCTCGCGAGAAAAAGCAAACTCCAGAATCTATCAAACGCTACATGAGTAAAGCCTACTTTTCTGAGCAGTGGCGCGAAGAATATAACCCGCTACTGGATATTCAAGCTGGCTGGACCCTGGGGCCCGATGCGGCTCATATGGCAACCGTGGATGCCCTAACCTCCGAAATGGTATTCACTCAACCGGTACTTTATGAGTTTGCCAATATCAAGGTGCCCACCCTACTGATTATAGGTACCCGAGATCGAACAGCTATTGGCCGCGCCCGTGCGCCTGAAGCTGTACAAGAAAAATTAGGCCGGTACGATCAATTAGGCAAGCGTACAGCAGCAGAAATCCCCAAAGCCGAATTAGTTGAGATGGAGGGGGTTGGACATTTACCCCAGTTCGAAGCATTTCCAACTTATATTGATGTTTTAAGTAAATTTCTTGCGGCTCCTATTGGAAAGTAGGACCTACAGCCTGCCCAGTAGAAACCTAATCTAGGAAATATATCATTGGTACGGAAGCTGATGTGTAGAGCATCCATTTTGCAGAAAGTTATAGCTTGCACGCAAGGAAACTATTAGTAATCAATGATAGTGCAAATGGCGATTTAACATTCAATAAATCGCCGCTTGCAGATTTTCTGCGAGAATTTATTTCGTTTTTAAACAGCCCAGGGCAATCCCACAAAGAGTAGCATGGCAAAATAAGTAATTACCCCTTGTAAAAGGGCGATTAGAATAGCCTTTAAAAAACCCGTACCAAGTACCAGCATATAGGCAATAGCAGCCAGGGGAATTGTCATTAAAATCCCAGCGCTATCCGTCACACCCGGCAACATGCCGCCAACAATTCTTTGAATAATTAGGGCCAACAGCAAAGCGAAAAGACAATAAAAAACACCCGTATTTTTCGCCCCCAACATAGCAGCTGCCAACTTCAGAGGCAGAACAAGAACTGCCACCATAATAATTACAAAAATAATTAATTCCATTTGTTACCTCTCCATTTAATTTTAGTTATTTACTCACTTCCAACTTCTACCGTTTCCCAACCCCAGGAATTAGATATCCACTTGTTTTCAATGCAGCATGTCGCCATAAGCAAAAATACAACCCGGGAACAGCCTGCACTGTCACCCCATGCCAATAAACTGGCAGCAGCATGCAAATTCAGTCGCGAATCATACTTATATAAACCAAAACCACAATAAAGTTCACAAATAAAAAAGCTGGCGCGAATTTCGCTCCAGCTTTGAGAAATAATACATCTAAACTATCAGTTAATAACGATTTGGCAGCTTATTTACGTACCAGAGTCAAGGATGAGGGTAACTGCTCCCCGTTCTTCAAGTAAGTCTCTTCCCGTTGTAACTTGCCGTTACCTAACCAGGTAAAAGTGAGGCTATCCAGACGACTCTTACTGTCCAAAGTAAAATTAGTTACATCCTTGAAAGAGAATGCCAAAGTATCTTCAGCACTATTTTTTTGCCAGCTTAACCTGGGCTGATTACCCTGGGGGCAATAGTGCGTCACTATTAAATTGTCGTTATCCAAGTGGTAGGCCGTCAGGGAATGTTGGCGCCCGTTATAGAGCCAACTTTCCAGTACTACGCTTCCCCCAGCTGTATCGGAAAAACTAATAACAAAATCGTCATTTTCCGCCCCTTCCTCTCGCCACTCTCCGGCTAGCCCTTTGATCCTCTCAAAAATTGCCTCTGCACCATTATCCTGGCTGGCAATCACAGGCTGAAATATTGCTATCCCAAAAAATAGAACTACTAGTTTTGATAAATTCCCTATCATATTCTCATCCAACCTTAGAAAAATACACAACAAGAAAAGCCCTCCTTAAAATAAAAATTTCAGGAGTGGTCATTCCACAGTTGTTTTTTATATTTTTATGAGACGAATAGCAATACGCTTCATCGCATAGGCCGATTTAATATCCATATCTCTGTTCATCAAGAAGATAAACTATATTTAATTTCCAATTCAAAAATAAATGGTGACAAATACGCTCGGATTAGCCCCCACACTTTTATTCTGGCAATGGCTATTCAAGGTATGGCTGCATACCAAATAACTACAGACATAAACTCTTCGATATTATTATTTCCAGTATTTTATTCTTGCTCACTTGGTACTAATACCAAAATACGAAAATAACTATCTCTATCAGGCGTACCAAATAAATTCTCCTCATTAAAGCATTCCTTATAGTTAATTCAGAGCCACGGTCGAGCCCGTACCTGACTGCGACGCCAGCAGTAAAAGCTATAGATGCAAAGAAGGAAGAAAAAATAAAGAGTGACCGCTAAACGGCCACTCTACTGAGCGCCACCAGAGGCGCTTATTCGGACGGGAGTACTGAGAATATGTCGCCGTGCTTATTCGAGGCCCAATTTAGACCATATTTCATCAATCTTTTTAACCACATTCGGGTCGCGCTCAATAGGTACACCCCACTCCCGACTAGTTTCACCTTCCCATTTATTAGTCGCATCGAAACCTATTTTTGAGCCTAAACCGGAGACCGGCGAAGCAAAATCCAAATAATCAATCGGAGTATTTTCTACCATCACCGTATCCCGCGCCGGGTCCATACGCGTGGTCATCGCCCAGATTACATCTTTCCAATCCCTGGCATTGACGTCTTCGTCAGCGACAATAACAAACTTGGTGTACATAAACTGACGCAGGAAAGACCAGACACCCATCATTACCCGCTTGGCGTGACCCGCATACTGCTTCTTCATGGTGACCACGGCGAGACGGTAAGAACATCCCTCCGGCGGCAAATAGAAATCGACAATTTCAGGAAATTGCTTTTGTAGGATTGGCACAAAAACCTCGTTTAAAGCCTCGCCTAAAATCGCAGGTTCATCCGGTGGGCGCCCAGTATAGGTGCTGTGGTAAATGGGGTTTTTACGGTGCGTAATCTTCTCTACCGTAAACACAGGGAAGCTGTCCACTTCGTTATAGTAACCGGTGTGGTCCCCATAGGGACCCTCATCAGCCATATCATTGGGATAGATAAATCCTTCCAGAACATATTCGGCACTGGCAGGCACCTGAAGATCACTGAGTAAGGCATCGGTCACTTCTGTCTTATCCCCCCGCAGCAGGCCGGCAAAGGCATACTCAGACAAAGTATCCGGCACTGGGGTAACGGCCCCCAGAATTGTGGCGGGATCGGCACCCAGGGCAACAGCTACCGGATAGGGTTCACCGGGATGCTTCTTGCACCAGTCCCGATAATCCAGCGCCCCCCCGCGATGACTGAGCCAACGCATAATTAGGCGGTTCTTTCCGATTAATTGCATCCGGTATATGCCCAGATTTTGCCGTTTCTTCTCAGGCCCTCGGGTAATTACTAAGGGCCAAGTGACCAGCGGAGCGGCATCTCCCGGCCAGCAGGTTTGGATTGGCAGCTGATGCAGATCAACCTGATCCCTCTCAAGGACTACCTGTTGGCAAGCTGCACCCTTTACGACTTTTGGCCCCATATTCAGGACCTGCTTAAAGACCGGCAACTTCTCCCAGGCATCGCGGAGATTTTCCGGTGGCTGCGGCTCCTTGAGAAAAGCCAGCAGTTCTCCCACTTCACGCAGTTCGGCAACACTCTCTCTTCCCATCCCCAGGGTGACTCGCTCTGGTGTTCCGAAAAGATTGGCAAGAACTGGGGTCTCAAAGCCTACCGGGTTCTCAAACAACAATGCAGGCCCCTCAGCTCGCAATACGCGATCGGAAATTTCTGTCATTTCCAAAATAGGGTCAACAGGGTGCTTGATTCGTTTTAGTAGGCCGCGCTTTTCCAGCAACTTAATAAAGTCGCGTAGATCTTTATATTTCATGGGCTAACAAGGCGTGACTATAAACCAGAGCACAGTGTAAAACAGAAGGCGCAGGATGGGTAACAACACACCATTTGGAATGAAGAGAGAGGCGGGAGGGAGTCGCGGCTCGCAAGCCTAGGCTGCGAGCCGCGGAAATAATAAGCTTTTTACAGCTTAGAAGCGGGGGCGACGCGGACGATCTTCGCGAGGCTTAGCTTCGTTAACGCGGATGTTACGGCCAGACAGCGGTTGGTCGTTCATCTCTTCGATAGCTTTGCGCGCTTCATCGTCGTTAGGCATTTCTACGAAACCGAAGCCTTTAGAGCGGCCAGTCTCACGGTCGGTGATAACAGTAGCCCGAGAGATCTCTCCGAATGCACCAAAAGCTTCGTGCAGGTCGTCAGAGGTTACCGCGTAGGCCAGATTTCCAATATAGATATTCACAAAAGGTTCTCACTAGGTGTGTGGGCTGTCGTGCAGTCACAAATGGATAACCAGCTCCACCAGATTAACCATTTGAGATTGGCCCTTTGCGGAGAAATAAACCCCTGGGCCAATTCAGTAAGGCGCGTTGCCTAAAATCCATATCAAGCGCCACAATGTGGAACTTTATATGCCTATTGGCTCGCCTTTTCAACAGTAATAGACGCAATTAATCGTCTTATTCTGCTCCTAATAAATAAAGAGCGCCTTTTTAGGCGCTACTTTATATACAAAAATTATTTCCGTTTCATGGATAGGAAGAATTCGTCATTTGTCTTGAAATCTTTCAATTTATCCACTAGGAATTCAGTCGATGCAACATCTTCCATATCGTGTAACAGCTTACGCAAAATCCACACTCGCTGCAGCTCGCCCTCAGGCATTAACAGCTCTTCCCGGCGAGTGCCGGATCTGCGCACATTAATGGCCGGATATACGCGTTTTTCAGCAATTTTGCGATCCAGCTGCAATTCCATATTACCGGTACCTTTAAATTCCTCGAAAATAACTTCGTCCATTTTCGAGCCGGTATCGATAAGTGCAGTAGCAATAATAGACAGACTTCCGCCTTCTTCAATATTTCGCGCTGCCCCAAAGAAGCGCTTCGGGCGCTCTAAGGCGTGAGCATCAACACCACCGGTTAATACTTTACCGGAGCTAGGAACTGTTGTGTTGTAAGCGCGAGCCAGGCGGGTGATAGAGTCGAGCAAGATAACCACATCTTTCTTGTGCTCAACCAGGCGCTTGGCTTTTTCAATTACCATTTCCGCAACTTGTACGTGACGTGCCGGCGGCTCATCAAAAGTAGAGGCAACAACTTCACCGCGCACGGAGCGCTGCATTTCTGTCACTTCCTCAGGACGCTCGTCAATCAGCAGTACGATCAAATGGCACTCTGGATTATTGCGTGTAATGGCCTGTGCCATATTTTGCAACATAATCGTTTTACCGGCCTTCGGCGGCGCAACAATCAAGCCGCGCTGGCCTTTCCCGATTGGAGCTACAAGATCAATAATACGACCAATCAGGTCTTCGGAGGAGCCGTTTCCGCACTCGAGGGTGAGGCGATCGTTGGGGAATAGAGGAGTGAGGTTTTCGAAAAGAATTTTGTTACGTGCGTTTTCCGGTTTGTCAAAATTAATTTCGTTAACTTTTAATAAGGCAAAATATCTTTCACCTTCTTTCGGTGGGCGAATCTTTCCGGAAATTGAGTCACCCGTACGTAAATTAAATCGGCGAATCTGACTTGGAGATACATATATATCATCCGGTCCCGCAAGATAAGAGGAGTCAGCAGAACGCAAAAATCCAAAACCATCTTGAAGGATTTCTAATACGCCGTCGCCATAAATATCTTCACCGCTTTTGGCGTGGCGCTTGAGGATATTGAAAATAATATCCTGCTTGCGCGAACGGGCCAGGTTTTCAAGGCCCATGCCTTTGGCTATTTCAATCAACTCTTCAATGGGTTTGGTTTTTAATTCGGAGAGATTCATACCAATTGCTTATTAATGTTTCTGTTGTCATATGGCGCGGACACGCCTGAAATTTTGAGGAGGGGTTTGATATTAGAGATTAGCTCGTTTATTTACCCGATACACCTAGGTACCTTTTCCTACCAAGACCACAGTACTCAGTAAACTTTTGCTCTCCATAATCAATTTATGGAGCATTATCAGAACAAGTTCAACTCGAGGAGTATACGCGCCGGGGATGGTCAGGGACCCTGTGGAGGGGCGTTTTGTCAGCTCGTCTCATTTAATTCAAGACCGCTGAACTATTTCAGAATTACAGCCAGTATAACGGGTGTTTCCAATCCTGCAAAGAAATTTACTCCCTTTGCAGGATGGAAACGACAGTCTTATAGCTGACCGTCGATAAACTCAGTCAGCTGCGCGCGGGACAGTGCGCCGACTTTAGTACCTTCGACATTGCCGCCTTTGAACAGCAGCAGCGTGGGGATACCGCGGACATTGTATTTGGCCGGGCTCTCTTTATTCGCATCAACGTCTACTTTTACGATCTTCAACTTATCGCCGTAGTGGCCTGCCAGGTCTTCCAGCACTGGAGCGATCATCTTGCACGGACCGCACCACTGTGCCCAAAAATCTACCAACACCGGGCCTTCAGCTTTGAGAACTTCTGCTTCGAATTCAGCGTCAGATACGTTGACGATTGAGTGCTCGCTCATATTGCATTCCTGTTCTTTAGTTACTCGATGCGTGGGCACCGCCAACACATCTTCTCACGGTCACAGCGGTGGTTATACAGCTGCGATGCACCATTGCCCTCAAAATTGGGGCGCAAAATGGGATTTCAAGTCTTTCCTGCCACAGACTTACGCCTGCTCCAGGAAGCGCTGCAAAATCTCATCGATATAGTCAAAGCCAAAAGCCGTGGCAGCAATCCGCTTATCCAAACACTCTACAAGCTCCATTGCCATCAGGGTAGGCCATTGTTTTTGCAGCTCGGACATCGGCAATCCGGTGTAGCGGGTGAAAGTATCACTGGGAACACCATCCGCCAGGCGAAGGGCATTCATAAGAAACTCCAGTGGCAAATCCTCATTCTCAACCCTGTCAGTATGGGGTTCAGACAAGGCACTATGCAGCAGCTCGGGATGTTGCCTGGCGATAGACAAGTAGTCCCTCGGAGTGCGTGTGCGACGACTGCGCAGAATTTGCCCAGTTTCAGCTAGGGTTACCTTGCCATGAGCACCGGCACCAATCCCCAGATAATCTCCGAATGACCAATAATTAATATTATGGCGGGATTCCAGTTCGGGTTTGCTATAAGCCGACACCTCGTAACGACGATAGCCCTCGGACGCCAGTAGTTCGCGTCCGCTGCCCTGCATACTGGCTATCAGCTGGGAGCCGGGGGTGACTGGTGGCGCACTGTAGAATGCGGTATTTGGCTCAATCGTTAATTGGTACCAGGAAATATGCTCTGGAGCCAAGGAAATTGCTCGGCGCAAATCGCCAAGGGCTTCCACCTCGGTCTGATTGGGCAATCCGTGCATCAGGTCGAGGTTAATATTGTCAAAGCCCGCGCGACGCGCCATCGCCAGGGCACCTTCGGCCTCTTCTCCGCTGTGAATACGTCCCAACTGTTGTAGCTGATTGGAATCGAAGCTTTGCACTCCAATAGAAAGACGATTAACTCCAGCAGATCGATAGCCAGTGAACTTGGCTTGCTCAAAAGTGCCGGGGTTGGCCTCCAGGGTTATCTCGATCCCCTCAGCAAAACCCACCACCTGCTCAGCAGCCTCCAGGACCTGCCCAATTGCTTGGGGGGAGAACAGGCTCGGCGTACCGCCACCAAAAAAGATGGACTGCAATTTTCGCCCCTGCACCCAAGGTAATTGGCTGATCAGGTCCTGGCGCAACTGCGCCACATACTCGGATTCCGGTAGGGCGTAGTCCGAATTAGCCCGGTCTCTATCAGCCTGGTGGGAGTTGAAATCACAGTAGGGACATTTGCGCACACACCAGGGAATATGGATATACAGGCTTAGTGGTGGCAGCTGTAATTCAGCAATCTGATCAGGCAAGGTCGGCACCCTGCATATTTTGCTGCCATAAAAGCTCAAATTGAGACATAGCCTGGGCCCTGTGGCTCAGTCGATTCTTCAAGTCTCTCGGCAGTTCAGCGGAGGTCATTCCCTCAGATCCAACAAAAAACAGCGGGTCATAACCAAAACCCTGCTCTCCCGCCGGCTCCCGCAAAATTGTCCCGCTCCACTTTGCACTAGATACCAAAGGCACCGGGTCATCCCATTGCCGCACAAAAGCCAGCGCGCAGTGGAAACTGGCAGTGCGATGCTTAGATTCAACGTCAACCATGGCCTCCAATAACTTCGCATTGTTTTTTTCATCAGTCGCCCCGGCACCTGAGTAGCGTGCAGAGTAAATTCCCGGCGCACCACTCAATGCATCTACCGACAGCCCGGAGTCATCGGCTAATGCCGGCAGGCCACTGATACGGCTGGCGTGGCGGGCCTTAATCAAAGCATTCTCAATAAAGCTCAATCCGGTCTCATCAGCGTCACTTACCCCAAATTCAGACTGAGGAAGAACCTGTATATCCCATGAGGCGAACAGCTGTGAAAACTCGCGAAGTTTGCCGGCATTACCGCTGGCAAGAACAATTTTATTTACCATATTGCTTCAAACAAAAAGCGGGCCTCGGCCCGCGGTGAATCTTAAAGAAGGGGTTTCGACCAGCTCTCAGCCAGTGGAACCTTGGCAGATATCTATCGGTTCAGTCTGCGACGGAAAGTGATCGTCTCACTTTTACCATTGGGCAGCTTGATATCTACGTTAAAAGTAAGGGTTTCCTCATCCTCAAAACGCAGGGGCGCGAGATAGTAAACAGCATCCCCTTCCCGAATTTCTTTGAACTTAAGTGGTCTTGACTGCTGGATCAGGTTGGTAGCTGTACCAGACATCTCAGCGCTGAGGCCATGAGTTCCGCCCTCTTTCTTGACGACAGAGACATTTACATAGGCCCGATCTTTTGCTCGAGCCAACTGGTACTGACGGGCGATATCCGGCTGGATAAAATCGCTATTGAACACTGAATAGACTACTCGATAGTCGCCAAAATCAGCGTAGTTCTTAATCGTACGCGCTTCTTGCGCGGCAGCGCCGACAGATAAAAATAGCAAGGCCACAGAAGCAGCCAGGGTAAGGATGCGTTTCACGCTCCACCTCCAGTTGTTATAGGCGCCACCTCTCCCGGCAGGTTTGGTGGTCAATTCCAGTCAGGCCCCCTCAGGAGTGCCTCTCTCGATCTATTTATCGCGCCAAAGTCCTCCACAAAAGAGCTGGCGCAAATCTTAGTTTAGCGAGTTAGGTGATAGATGGCTGTCTCACCAAACAAATTTGGTAAAAAGTCTTTGAATGCTCGCCCAACCATGGACTCAGAAACCACTTGCCGATGCAGAATCGCCCAGCCGTTTTCTCGGCATAACACCTCAAAGTCTGTAAAAGTACAAAAGTGAATATTGGGAGTGTCATACCATTCGTATGGCAATAAGTCCGATACTGGCATGCGCCCGGAGAATGCGAGGTGCCAGCGGGCCTTCCACTGCCCAAAATTGGGAAACGTAATAATGCAATCCCGCCCAACCCGGAGCATTTCCTCTACCACTAAATGAGGCTGACTCAAGGTTTGCAGTGCCTGGGTCATCACCACAGCATCAAAGCTGCCATCAGCAAAATTTCCCAGCCCTGTATTCAGATTTTGTTCGACAACATTGACCCCACGGGCCACACATCGCTCTATTTGCTCGGGATCAATCTCCAGGCCATAGCCTTTCACATTTTTATTTCTCCCCAGCTGATCGAGCAGTGCACCATCGCCACAGCCGAGGTCGAGAACCCGGCTGTTGGGAGCGATCCATTCCTGGATCACATCCAAATCTATCCGCATCAGTACACCTCCTCAGCAATTTCTGCCGCAACTCTCTGCATATAGGCACGAAATACACCTTCATAACGACCATTGGGCAGCAGGAAGGCATCGTGTCCCATTGCTGACTCTACTTCGGCATAGCTGACTGGAATATCCGCGTGCATCAGGGCATCGGCGATTTCCCTCGAGCGCTCCGGCGCAAAGCGCCAATCAGAAGTAAATGACACCAATAAAAACCGGCACTTGGCATGGGAGAAGGCCTCTACCGGGTCATCCCCGTATTCCCGAGCTAAGTCGAAGAAATCCAGCGCTCGAGTCATCAGAATGTAAGTATTGGGATCGAAGGTGGTGGAAAAATTGGCCCCCTGGTAGCGCAGATAACTTTGTATCTGAAACTCCACCTCTTCATCCGACCCCTGCTGAAAGCTGCCACTGCGCAATTCTCGACCAAACTTGCGCCCCAACCCATCGTCAGACAGATAAGTGATATGCCCGATCATACGCGCAACGGCCAGGCCTCTACGGGGTAACTTATCCTGTTGGAGGTAGTGCCCATCACAAAAGTCTGGATCGGATGTTATCGCTTGGCGTGCGGTCTCATTAAACGCGATATTCTGTGCAGATAACTTCATGGCAGAGGCAATCACCACACAATTACGCAGGCGCTCAGGGTATTCCAGTGACCAGCGCATCGCCTGCATCCCACCGAGACTGCCGCCAACAACCGCCGCCCATTGTCGAATACCTAGCATATCCGCCAGACGCGCTTGGCTGTGGACCCAGTCGCGGACACGCAGTGATGGAAAATCCGGCCCCCAGGTAGTGCCGGTATCCGGGTTGATGGATACGGGGCCGGTAGATCCGTGGCAACCTCCGAGATTATTAACGGACACCACAAAGAAATGATTAGTATCTATCGGCTTACCCGGTCCGATATAGTGGTCCCACCACCCCGGACGCTTATCATCGATACTGTGTCGCCCCGCAGCGTGATGATGCCCAGACAGAGCATGACAGATCAGAACTGCGTTAGTCTTTTCCCTATTGAGTTCACCGTAAGTCTCATAAACCAGAGTGTAATTTTTCAGCGCTCGGCCACAGGCCAACTCCAGCGGTTCACTAAAGTAATGACTTTTAGGCTCAACAAGGCCCACGGAGCCTGGGTCACCGGTAGTTGCGGTTTGGGCTTCCGCAGAAGCGATAGGATTTTCCGTTGACAAGGCACTGTATCTGTCAGGTTGATAGGTGCTGCCTGGCAAATTGCCGAAGCAGTCAGTGAATAAGATCACTGCAACTTATAACAAATGCCAGTCAGAACCAATATCAATTAGCACCCAATTCAGGTGGTATGGGAGGCCTTCAAGGGGGTTACATTGTGCGCGCGCGGCGCCGGCGCAACCGGCTGTGGTGCAGTGCTGTTGTGCCGCAGTAAATCCTCTAACGCCACCAGCGCCTTATCATTGCGCTGAACCTCATCCTCGAGAGTTCGAAGATCCGTGCGGCGGCTGCGCGTTTTCTGTTTCAACTCGGTGAGTTTAATCAAATGGCGATTGAGTAATTGTTTCTGATACTGCGCATGCTGTTTGAGAGGCTCAAGAGCCTGCTCTAACCAATTTTCCGCTTTGTTACCCATATCGTCGTACAGCCGACCCACTTCACTGGCAAGCGTGGTAATAAAGCGCTCGCTGAGACGGCTGCGGCGCGCCAATAACAACTGCGGGGATCGCCTCAGCTGAGCGGCCTGGCGATGCAGTCCACGCAACGCGAAACGAAATTTGCGGATAGTAAAATACTGCTCGGCATCATCTACTTTCTTCAAGCTGGAGCGCTCAAATACAGCGTCGAGCAAGCGATTAGCCTGATCCACTTCCCGCTCGAGGTTAGACATCTGATGGTCTACCCCTTCCATAAAAGTATCGATAGCCCTGGCCATGCCCATGGGCGTCCAACGGCGATTGAGAGTAGCCAGGGTATCGTCAATCAGCGCTTGCAACTGCTGTCTGGATATCGGCGCCAACAAAGAAGTGCTTTGTCGTGTAAGCATTCTCTGGCTGGATTTGAGCGTCAGCAATTCCTGATGACAAATCTTATGCTGCTCGCGCACGGTCGTCTGCAACTGTTCCAACTCTGCCAATTGCTCTGAGGTGTTGCCACTATTGCGCTGCAGGTGAGCCAGCGCTGCCCGGCCACTATTCAAACGACGCTTGAGTAGATCGCGGGTATCAGCCATCAGGGTGAGAGCTTGATGCAGTGAGCGGTGCTCGGCCATTTTATGCCGGTGCTCCAGCAGGCGCTGAACCAGCATCCTTTCAAACTCACCGAAGCGGCTGCTTCGTACCAAATCAGCATCCCGCTGCTGGCGCCCCAACAGAGCCATTTTTGCAGAGACACCGGCAACACTTTCCTGAGGCAGAGACAAGAGGCCGGCCACTTCAGCGCGCATGCGTCGCAACAGCAGCTCAGCATCCTCCTCCGGATCATCCCAAAGCACATCCATCTTGTTGAGCAGGGCCATCACGGATGTTCCGCGATGCTCTTGCAGTGGCGCCAGGTGAGTTTCCCACATGCTCATATCGGTACCACTTACCCCAGCATCGGCAGCCAGCAGAAAGGCAACCGCCTGGGCCCCGGGCAGTGTACTCAATGTGAGCTCCGGCTCATTGCCTAGGGCGTTCAGTCCCGGGGTATCAATAATACGCAACCCCTGATCCAACAATGGGTGCGGCAGACAAATCAAAGCAAAACGCCAGGCGGGGATCTCGACTAGGTTCCCCTTGCCATCCAAGTGGCGCCGATCAAAGCCATAGCGGGCGGCCTCTTCCGGCATTACTGACTTGGTCGAGGCAACCTTCAATAAAGTCTCTCGGGTTGCCTCGGGATCATTGGCATCAAACTCGTGAGTTACCCATTTTTGCGGAATTCGGCGGAAGCTCTCCAGGCTGGTATTCGTCGCCAGGGTCTCAATCGGAAGCAGCCGCAGACTGGCGCGCTCACCGCCATCACTGAAAATTTCCGTGGGGCACATAGTGGTGCGCCCCGGTCTTGAGGGCAGTAGACGCTGGCCGTAAGTTTGCGACAACAGGGCATTGAGCAGTTCAGTTTTCCCCCGTGAAAACTCCCCAACTAAAACCAGGGTGAACTGGTCATCTGCAAGTAGGGCGCGGGCCTGCTGTACAACCTGGCAGGCACCAGCAGAATTAGAGAAGTGCTGTTCAAGCCATTGGCTGAAGTGGGCAAACTGGCGATCGAGATTCTTTTTCCAACGGTCGTAGTCAGAAATATGCTGGCGTAAAAGTGCGTCTTCCATTTCACGGTGTTCTTGTTATTGAGACCCGGGACTACCGGCCCCTACTAAGACAAGAGAAAGGGCCGTCAATCGATAGTATAAGAGTCTAACACCGCGCCAAATACGATCTAGTACGCACAGGTGAAGAAATGTTCAGCCGGTCACAATTTAAGAAACCTTCGAACAACTGCACAAGCCCCAGAGGGCGGGGCTTGAAAGATGCAGGGGATATTTTGGGGTGATCAGAGTCCGGTTAAAAGCCGGGGATATGCCAAAACAGGCTGTACACGAAAGCCGGCATGTTGGCCATTTGGGCAAAACCAATAAGCAGCCTGTTAATCACAGTGAGCAGGATAAAGACAAATATCGGGCTGATATCAATCACCCCCAACGGCGGGATCAAGCGTCGCACAGGTCCGCAAAATGGCTCCAGGAGTTGGTGCAGTAAAATTAGAATTGGATGGCCGCTATTCGGCGCAATCCAACTGGCAACGATGGAGACCAATAAGCCGACAAACACCATCGCTATCACAGTGGAGACACAGCCGATCAACGACCACAGCAGGGCACTGAGGGGGTTAACCAGGCCGTAACCTGCAATCATGGCGCAAGCCATAATCATCGCCCAACCGACTATCAACGCCAGTACTACTGAGGCCATATCGACGCCAAAAAGTCCTGGCACCACTTTGCGCAGCGGCAGCAGCAAAGGGTTGGTAACCTTCACAACTCCCTGAGATATGGGGTTGTAAAAATCCGCACGGCCCAACTGCAATAGGAAACGCAATAACACGGCGAAAAGGAACAAAATGCCCAGTATGCCCACGACATAAACGCCGATATCGCTGAAGGTATTGACCATGGATAAACCCTAAACAAAAAGATTCTCAGCAGCCACCGCTGCACCTACCCAACTGGACCGGAACCTGTTACCGATCCAATTCCTTTGCCATTTCCGTCGCCCGCTCCTCGCAATCGCGCATGGCATCGGCCACTAACTGCGGCAACCCACCCTTCTCGAACCGTTGAACAGCGCGCTCAGTGGTTCCACCTGGTGACATCACATTGCGCTTCAACTGGGCGACATCAACATCGCTGGCGACCGCCAGTTTGGCGGCGCCCAGGGCAGTTTGCAACACAAGGCGCTCCGCATCCGCACGGGCAAGGCCACCGGCGGAAGCCGCATCAATCATGGCCTCCATAAACTGGAAAAAGTAAGCCGGTGCCGATCCCGCTACCGCAATCACCTGATCGATGCCGCGCTCTTCCTCAACCCAATATGAGATACCTACCGCATCGACGATGCGCTCGGCAAGTTCCTTCTGTTCATCCGTAACCTTGCTATCGGCATAAAGACCGGTAACTCCGGTTTGCACCAGGGCCGGGGTATTAGGCATAGCCCTGACAATAGGGAGGTGCATTCCCATCCAACGGTGATAAGCCGCGAGCGGAATTCCCGCAGCAAAAGTGATAATCAAGGGCGAGCGATCCACCAAATGGGGTTTCAGCCCCTCACAAAGTTCTCGCATAACCTGCGGTTTCACCGACAGCACAATTACATCGGCATCGATAATAGCGGCAACATTATCGTCACTAATAGCTACCCCGTGGCTCTCGGCAAAAGCATTGAGCTTATCCCTATCACGGCCTGTAGCAGTGATCCGGTCCGCCGGATAACCGGAGGCCACCAAACCACCAATCACTGCCCCCGCCATATTGCCGGCGCCACCAATAAAAACCATCTTAGGGTTCGCTGTACTCACTCATATCACCTTGGGCGGTTGCAAAAATTTTGTCGCTTTTCCCCGTTCGGGGCATTCCGCTAATATGTGGCCGCCAGATTCAAATAACAAGAGAGCCATACCAAGTGGCTCCTAACGGAGGACAGTATGCAAAAAGGATGGCGTTCACTGCTTATAGCGACACTGATCACTGCGACCAGTGCAGCTGGTGCAGTAGAAACTCGCACGCTAAATAACGGCCAATTGGTACTCGAAGATGTGCCAAACATTCCCCAAACTATCATCAATGAGCTCAATCGTTATCAAAACGTACGCTCAGCTAGCTTCCGGGGCTGGGACATTGACGGTAACGGTATCTATGTCAGTACCCGCTTCGGCGAAGTTTCTCAATTACACAAGGTAGAGAATGCGGGTGGCGCTCGCCGACAACTAACTTTTTTCGAAGAGCCGATAGGCGGTATGTCTACCCGCCCGGAGCACCGCCAACTGGCATTCACCATGGATGCCGGTGGCAATGAATACGCCCAGATTTTCCTGTTTGATACAGAAAACGGCACTAGCGAGATGATTACTGATGGTGAGTCTCGCAATGGCAGTATTCTCTGGAATAAGCAGGGCTCAGCTATCGCTTACCAGAGTACTCGCCGAGATGGCAGGGCCAATGATATATGGCTAACCACTTTCGACGGTGACAAAAAAGAAGACCGCTTGATCCTTAAGTCTGAGGATGGCAGTTGGTGGGGGCCCAGTGATTTCTCACAATCCGGCAGCCAAATTTTGGTCATGCAATATATCTCCTCCACTCGATCCAATGTCCATTTGCTGGATCTCGACAGCGGAGAAGTCTCACTACTCGCCGGTACGAGCGATGAAGAGGCTGATTCCCGCAATTTCCCAGCGGGTTTCAGTTATGACAATCACTCGGTTTATATCATCTCTGACAAAGGGCGCGAATTTACCCAACTGATCCGCAAAGACCTGGAGAGTGGCGATGAAAAGATAATTACCTCCGATATCCCCTGGGATATCAGCAGCTTTATCCTCAGTAAAGACGGTCGCCGCGGCGCTTTTGTCGCCAACGAAAATGGTATGTCCACCCTCTATCTATACGATCCACGCAATGACCGCTACCGCAAGGTCGACTCGCTGCCGATCGGTCTTATCGGCGGAATAGAATTTAACCCCGAAGGTGATAAGCTGGCCCTAACCCTAAACACGCCTAAAACTCCCTCCGATTCCTTTGTAATGGACCTTGGCCGCCGCCCGCTATCCAGTGGTGACCTTACCCGATGGACATTTAGTGAAGTCGGTGGTCTCGACAGCGAAAGCTTTGTCGAACCCGAACTGGTGCACTATCCCACTTTCGACGAGGTGGATGGAAAGCCGCGTGAAATTCCCGCATTCGTCTATAAGCCGCGCAATGCCAAAGGCCCCGTACCTGTGGTTATTTCAATCCACGGTGGCCCTGAAGGGCAGTACCGCCCCATGTTTTCCAGCACATACCAGCTGTGGCTAGAAAAACTTGGCGTTGCTGTAATTGCTCCAAATGTACGCGGGTCCGCTGGTTATGGTAAGAGCTACCTAGCCATGGATAACGGCTACAAGCGAGAGGACTCAGTTAGGGATATCGGCGCTCTTCTGGATTGGATTGCTACCCAGCCTGATCTGGACCCGGAACGCGTTGCTGTGTTTGGCGGCAGCTACGGTGGTTACATGGTGCTGGCCAGTAGTGTTTACTACTCCGATCGTTTAAAAGCAGCAGTGGATATCGTAGGCATCTCTAACTTTGTCACCTTCCTCACCAATACCAAGAGCTATCGTCGCGACCTTCGTCGAGTCGAATACGGTGATGAGCGGGATCCGCAGATGCGCGCTTTCCTGGAAAAAATCAGCCCCAACAACAATGTGGACAAGATCCAGGTGCCAATGTTTGTAGTGCAGGGACAAAATGACCCTCGGGTACCTGTCACCGAGGCTGAGCAAATCGTGGCTGCACTTCGTGAGAATGGCAATCAAGTCTGGTATATGAACGCACTCAATGAAGGGCACGGCTATCGCAAGAAAGAGAACAGTGATGCCTTTACCCAGGCAACAGCTCTCTTCTTTGCCGAACACCTACTGAGTGAAGATCAAAAAAAGCAGCTCAGTTTGAATGAACAATAATTATTTGTTCCCAGAAAAAGAAAACGGCCTTTAGGGCCGTTTTCTTTTTAGAACTTAACTATGGAACCTCTGAATAATTCTGAGTCAATTTGGTAATATTCACCTACCCATCAAGACTACGATGAATCATGCACCAAGTCACCTTTGCCGAAGCAGAATATAAGCTAAAGCGCCGTATAACTCGGCGAGAGAAGTTTCTTTCTCAAATGGAAATCCTCATCCCATGGCAGCGACTAGAAGCTCAGATCACTCCTTGTTACCCACAAGGCAAACGTGGCCGACAGCCATATCCATTGAGTGTCATGCTTCGTATTCATTGCATGCAGCTATTTTACAATCTCAGTGATCCCGCTATGGAAGATGCACTGTATGAAATTGAATCCATGCGTAGTTTTGCTGGATTGACTTTGAGTAGCCCAATTCCCGATGAAACAACGATTCTTAACTTTCGCCACTTACTGGAGCTCAATCAGCTAGGTGCAGCTCTTTTTGATGAAATCAACAAACATCTTGCTGAGAATGGCATGGTACTGCGTGAAGGCACGATTGTAGATGCCACTATTATCTCTGCGCCAACTTCAACTAAGAATGAAAAGAAAGAACGTGATCCGGAAATGCATCAAACAAAGAAAGGCAATCAATGGCATTTTGGGATGAAAATGCATATCGGGGTTGATGATGTGCTCGGAGTAATACATAGCATAGATACAACAGCAGCGAATTCGCATGATGTCACAACCACAGAGCGAGTTCTCCACGGGGAGGAGAAAAGAATCTGGGGAGACTCTGGGTACATTGGTGCGGAGAAACGTGAAGAGTTGAAAGAGCGGGAGGCGGATTGGTATATAGCAATGAAGCCGAGCAAGCTAAAAACTCTTCCAGGGCGTGATGCACTCCGTAAAGCGGAAAAGATCAAGGCGCAGATAAGAGCGAAGGTCGAGCACCCCTTCCGCTACATCAAACAGGTATTTGGTTATGACAAGGTCCGCTATCGGGGACTGGTAAAAAATACTGAGAGGCTGTGCTTACTGGCAGGCTTTACCAACTTATTAATAGGGAGAAAATACTTGGCTACCTAGGGGGGGCGCCTGAAATCCGCCTATTGAGGATTTCAGATGAAAAATTAGGGGACTATTACGCGAAAATTACGCGTTTGAGCGTAATAAAGTGAATTTTTCAAGCAGTGTAGCTTAATTCTAGAAAAATGCTTCGTTGATCAGAGGGTCCCTATGTAAGGAGCCCCTGATTAACTAAACAAAAAAGGAAATGTTTCCACAATCGCAATCAAGTTCAGAGCAATCGCCAGTATCCAAAGCCAATAGCGGCTCTTATCTCCGAATATCCCAATAACTGCCGAATTCAAAAAGCCGGTCACCAATGAGATTTTGGGAGAAACAAATGCAATCAGGCAGATAAAAGCCAACCACTCAAGCGCTACCCAAGTCACCAGTACACTATTCGTTACAGACAGAGATAGCACTGCGCTCACTGATAAAAGCAGCAGCAATACATCTACAGTCCCAGATTTTGTCATCCCATATCCCAAAAAAATCTACTTGCGTACTAATTCTGTCATGCAGAATAGTTTCGTGTCCCAAAAATATCTGTGCCGATACGCACAATAGTCGCGCCGCAGGCAATAGCAGCCTCCATATCTTTAGACATCCCCATGGATAGAGTATCGAAAGTCTGCTCAGGAAATTCTTCGCGAAGGCTTTGCAGCAACCCTGCCAACTGGATAAATGGTTTTTCCTGCTCAAATACATTGTCACGAGCAGCGGGGATCGCCATCAAACCGCGCAGGCATAGTCCCGGCAATGTCATCACTTCACGCGCCAGAGCCACCAAATCCTGTGGAGCTATGCCAGACTTGCTCTGCTCGCCATCGATATTCACCTGCAAGCAGATATTGAGTGGTGCCATATTACTGGGACGCTGTGCCGATAGCCGCTGGGCAATTTTTAAGCGATCCACCGTGTGCATCCATTGGAATCGCTCTGCCACAGCGCGGCTTTTGTTCGATTGAAGCGGCCCAATAAAATGCCAGTGAATATCCAGGTCGGACAGGGCATCCTGTTTTTGCAGGGCTTCCTGTAAATAATTTTCGCCAAAGTGATGCTGGCCAGCTGCAAAAGCAATCCGCAGGTCTTCCGCCGGTCGTGTTTTGGAAACCGCCAACAGGGTAATTTCTGCAGGGTTGCGATCGCAGTTGTTGCAGCATGTCACAATCCGCTCACCTACTGCATTCAGGTTTTCGACGATTGTCTCTTTGCGCATATACTGATGCCCTTACCGATTTGAGCGGCGATTTTACCTGAGCCCAAACAAGAACCATAAGGTAGCAGTATGGATATCACTGAACTCCTCGCCTTTAGCGCCAAGCAAAACGCCTCGGACTTACACCTCTCGGCGGGCCTGCCGCCGATGATCCGTGTCGACGGCGACGTGCGCCGTATCAACCTGCCCTCGATGGAGCACAAGCAGGTACACGGCCTGATTTACGAGATCATGAATGATAAGCAGCGCAAGGATTACGAAGAACTACTGGAAACAGACTTCTCTTTTGAAGTCCCAGGTGTCGCCCGCTTTCGTGTAAACGCCTTTAACCACAACCGGGGTGCCGGCGCCGTATTCCGGACCATTCCCTCCAAGGTTCTCACTATGGAAGACCTGGGAATGGGTCAGGTGTTTAAACAGATCTCAGATACTCCCCGTGGCTTGGTACTGGTGACCGGGCCCACGGGTTCCGGTAAGTCCACCACCCTGGCGGCGATGATGGACTACATCAACGACAACAAATATGAGCATATCCTCACCATTGAGGACCCGATCGAATTTGTGCACGAATCCAAAAAATGCCTGGTGAACCAGCGTGAGGTGCACCGGGATACCCACGGCTTTGCCGAAGCACTGCGCTCTGCACTGCGTGAAGACCCGGATATCATTCTCGTAGGTGAGATGCGGGACCTGGAGACCATTCGCCTGGCGCTGACTGCGGCAGAGACCGGTCACTTGGTATTCGGCACCCTGCACACCACTTCCGCCGCCAAAACCATTGACCGTGTGGTGGATGTATTCCCGGCGCAGGAGAAAGCCATGGTGCGTTCAATGCTGTCAGAATCCCTTCAGGCCGTTATCTCCCAGACGCTAATGAAGAAAAACGGCGGTGGCCGGGTTGCTGCCCACGAAATTATGCGTGGTACCCCAGCCATCCGTAACCTGATCCGCGAAGACAAAATCGCGCAGATGTACTCGGCCATCCAGACCGGAGCCAGCGTCGGCATGCAGACCATGGACCAATGTCTGGAAGACCTGGTGGCACGCCGCATTATCAGTCGCGAAGTGGCTCGCGAAAAAGCCAAGATGCCGGAGAACTTCTAAACGGCCAAAACCCGCCCCCAATCTGGGGAAGAAAAGTCGAGATAAAACGCGGTAAACACCATGGATATTGAAAGACTTCTACAACTGGTTGTAGAGAAGGGCGCTTCGGATTTATTTATCACGGCGGGCGTCCCGCCCTCCATAAAACTGCACGGCCGAGTGGTGCCCTGCAGCAGCACCGCGCTCACGCCAGAGAAAGCGCGCGAGCTGGTGGTGGGAACCATGAACGAGAAACAGCGGCGCGAGTTTGCCGAGCAAAAGGAATTGAACTTCGCGATTGCAGTGCGCAACGTGGGGCGTTTCCGGGTATCGGCCTTCTTTCAGCGCAATCTGGTGGGTATGGTGCTGCGTCGCATCGAAACCAAAATCCCCACTATCGATGGACTCGGACTACCCGACGTACTCAAAGACCTGGCCATGACCAAACGCGGGCTGATCATTTTTGTGGGCGCCACCGGTACCGGTAAGTCCACATCCCTCGCCTCCATGATCGGCCACCGCAATGAGAACACCAAGGGCCATATCATCACCATTGAGGACCCGATCGAATTTATCCACCAGCATCGCGGCTGTATTGTGACCCAGCGCGAAGTGGGCCTGGATACCGAGTCTTTCGATGTAGCCCTGAAAAACACTCTGCGTCAGGCGCCAGATGTTATTCTGATCGGTGAGGTGCGCTCCCGCGAAACCATGGACCACGCCATCGCTTTCGCCGAGACCGGCCATTTGTGTCTGTGCACCCTCCACGCCAACAATGCTAACCAGGCCCTAGATCGGATCATTCACTTCTTCCCGGCAGACCGCCACAAACAGTTGTTTATGGACCTGTCCCTCAACCTGAAGGCGATGGTGGCCCAGCAGCTGGTACCGACCCCCGATGGCGATGGCCGCCGTGCCTGCCTTGAAATCATGATCAATACCCCGCTGATGTCGGACCTGATCCGCAAGGGCGAAGTGGATAAGATCAAGGAGTTGATGAAGCGCTCTGGTGAGCAGGGAATGCAGACCTTCGACCAGGCACTCTACGAGCTCTACGATGGGGGAGAAATTACCTATGAGGATGCCCTCTCCCACGCCGACTCCGCCAACGATTTGCGCCTGATGATTAAGCTCAAATCCGAATCCGATGCCGAGTACTTAAATAGTGCCGCTGGCGAGTTGAGTCTACAAAATGATTCAGAGTACGGAGACGGTGGTCCTCAGCTCTACTAGCCCCCGATCCAGCCAGATCAAAACCGTTTACAGACATATCAAAGGTCCCCAGCCTGTAAACGGTTTTCACCCGGTATAATCCGCTGCGGATACTTCCGCAATGCAAAAGCTGATCCCGCCCGATATTGAATAATATCGCAGGCTCTTTTCTGCAGCATTTTTATTGGAAGAAAATAGCCTTTCAATAAGTCTCTATTTTCCTGCGCAATATCCCGTTTAAAGAGTGACCAATCAATATGAATAAAAAAGTTGCCTTGATCACTGGCGGCAACCGGGGCATTGGTGCCGCGACAGCCAAATTACTTGCCCACAGGGGGTATCAGATTGCCATTAGCTACCGGCAGCGCAAGCAGCAAGCGGAAGAACTGATCGCCGGGCTTCGATCTTTTGGTGTTTTAGCAATAGCCGTTCGCGCCGATATCTCCTCGGAGAAAGATATTGTTCAGCTATTCAATATGGTCGACGAGCAACTAGGCCCAATTAGCTGCCTGGTTAACAACGCGGCAATCATTAAACCGCAAATGCGCGTCGAAACGATGGACGCTGAGCGCATCAATGAAATCCTGAGTACCAACATCACCGGCACCCTGCTCTGCTGCCGGGAAGCAATCAAAAGAATGTCTATCAAAAATGGGGGCACTGGAGGAACCATCGTGAATATTTCCTCTGCTGCCAGCCGTTCGGGATCACCTAACGAGTACATCGACTATGCAGCGAGTAAGGGCGCTGTCGATACGCTGACCATCGGGCTCAGCCAGGAAGTTGCCGATGAAGGGATTCGCGTAAATGGTGTTAGGCCTGGCTTTATTTATACAGAAATGCACGCTGATGGTGGCGAAGCAGACAGAATTGAGCGAGTAAAGTCTGCGATTCCACTCAAGCGTGGGGGACGAGCAGAGGAAGTGGCTAAAGCTGTGGCTTGGCTACTCGGTGATGAATCCACCTTTACTACCGGTTCATTTATTGACGTTGCAGGCGGGAAGTAGGACCAAAAAATATGTTAGAAGCACTCTTTTCACTAATTGCAGCAACCGCTCTATTGCTCGGCTCCCCTGGTCCAGCACCACTTGCCCTGGCCGCATCGGGAGCGACATTTGGAGTGAGAAAAAGCGGCGGTTTCCTTATCGGCATCCTGCTTGGCCTGAGTGTCGCCATTGTCGGGGCAACCGCCGGCATCGCCGCACTACTGGCAGCCTGGCCAGAAGCGCGCTTGGCGGTTCAGCTTTGCGGTGCCTTATATATTGGCTATATCGCGATCAAAATTGCCACGGCCCCGGTACTGGAGCAGGGCGCATCGGCGACGGCTCAGCCTCCGTCGCTGCTGGATGGGTTTATTTTTAACTTATTGAACCCCAAGGCCTATGCCGCCTTCCTTGCCATATTCTCCCAATTCTTACTACCGATTGAAGAGAGTGGCCTGAGCTATTTAGCCACAGGGTTGGTCTGTTTACTGGTAGCCGCTGCGGTGGATTTTATCTGGTTGTGCTTAGGAGGAAGCCTGAGGCCGGTTTTTCATAAACCCAGGCAGGCGCAAATAATCAGGGTATGTTTTGCGGTATTAATGGTGGCAGCCGTACTCGCTGTTTTTATCCGCGGAAGCATTTAAGCTCTAACACATCTCTGCGATCAATCCTTTTACCGAAGGCAGCATGCGCCGGCTCACCAGCGGCGCTGCTGTTACGCCATCCAGCTCTACCCGGTAATTTGTACCGTCCCTGCGCAACCCAACAATATATTGCACAGCCACCAGTGCGCTGCGGTGAATACGCACGAAACGCTGTCCAAACTCACTCTCAAGCTCTTTTAGAGACTCATCCAGAATGGTCTCTCCAGCGGAGTGATGGGCCACAACATACTTGCTGTCCGCAACCAGACAGCGGATAGAATCTACATCCAACAGCTCCACCCCCAGGCGGCTTATCGCCTTAATGCGGCTGCGGCCACTGGGCTCCTCCAGATCCTGCTTGGTTAACAACTGCTGCTGCAGCTTACTCAGACGCTGCGCTTTGGAAACCGCCTCGCGCAGCTGCTCGACATTCACAGGTTTTAATAGATACCCCACCGCTGAGGTGGCAAAAGCGGGCAAAGCAAACTCATCGTGAGCTGTGCAGAATATTATTGCCGGCGGACACACAAAGCTGGATAACTGCTGAGCCAATTCCAGGCCGCTACCACCGGGCATTTCAATATCCAGTAGCACAAGGTCCGGGTCGAGTTCGCGGATCTGTGATAGTCCGGCTTCAATATCTGCCGCTTCTCCCACAGCAATACAATTATCGATCCTCTCCAACTGCCGGTGCAGACGGGCACGAGCCAAAGGCTCATCATCAACAATCAGTACGCGCAATTGGGTCACTCCATCACCTCGATAGTCTTCTTGGAATTTGTGCTGGACTCTATTTCCCGCCGGTCCACTTCCCGGGGAGATAAGGGTAGCTGTAGTATGACCCGGTACCGGCCCTCCTCCCGACAGGCGGTAAATTTGAAGCGATCGCCGTAGTATGCAGTGAGACGCTGGCGAATATTCTCTGTCGCCATGCCATTACCAGTCTTCGCAGGAACTGCACTGTCCTGTGGCAATGGGTTTTCAATAACAACTTTGAACATGCCCCCCTCTTGCGAGAGTTGTACACTGATCTCTCCGCCTGCCCGCAACTGTGCCACACCGTGCAACACCGCATTCTCCAATAGGGGTTGTAGCAACATACTGGGCAGCTGAACCTTATCCAGGCCCTCGTCTAGCTGCCAACTCTGGCGCAAACGTTCCCCCAGACGCAGGGCTTCAATCTCCAAATAGCGTTGAGCTAGAGTAATCTCTTGCGCTAAAGGCACCAGCTTTGGATCGGCGAGGCTTGCACGAAATAATGCACATAAATCCTCTACCAACCGCTCCGCGCGATCAGGATCAACAGCGATCAAACTAGCCAGGCTGTTCATACTGTTAAAGAGGAAATGGGGGCGAATCCGCGATTGAAGTGCCTCAATTCGAGCACCGAGCTCCGCCTGCTGCTGGTTGTAGAGTTGCTGCTGAAGATAGGCGTAGCGCAATACCACCCCCGCACAAATAGCCCCAAGCAGGCAGTCGCCCGCAAACCCCCAGCTGTCAAAGCTGGTCTGTAACAGCACCGCGCGCAGGGAGCGCTGCACTGCCATCACCAATGTGAGCACCGACAGCACTGCAATAAAACTCAAGCCGCCAGCGAGTTTGTGGGGCATTTTCGCCAGGCTCGGCCGAAGCCGGCACAGCAGCGCGGCCGAGGGTAATATCACCCATTGGATCACCAGAGAGATCAGCCCCAAGCGCTGCCAACTGAACTCCGGTAAACCGTCCAGGGCCAGGACCAAGACCAATGCCAGCAATTCCCCCATCAACACCAGTACCGCCAGAGAGGTGACACTACAGAGATCTGGCAGAAACGGAAGCTGCCCAGGTAGCGCAGAATCCTTATTTCCTGTGCGATATTTTCGAATTTTCTGCGTTATAATGCCCGACGGCCAGGGGAATGACATGCAGTTATTATTCTTGATTGTCCCAAAGTTCCAAGCGCAAGATATCACCAAGCTCCCCAGCCTTTCATCTCACTGCAGCCAGGAAAACCATGAGTAACGAAAAATCCCCCTCCGAGTCCGCCAACAATCCTGCCGCCAAACTCTGGGGCGGCCGCTTTAGTGAAGCCACCGATGCCTTTGTCGAGCGATTTACCGCCTCGGTGACTTTTGACCAGCGCATGGCCATGGAAGACATCCAGGGATCACTTGCCCACGCGCAGATGTTGTCAGAAGTGGGGGTATTAAGTGCTGATGAATATCACAAGATAGCCGACGGTCTGAAGGGCATCGCCGAAGAGATAAAAGCGGGAGAATTTCCCTGGTCTGTGCAGCTCGAAGATGTCCATATGAATATCGAAGCGCGCCTAACCCAACGCATTGGTGCCACTGGCAAGAAACTGCATACCGGCCGCTCGCGCAACGATCAGGTGGCAACCGACATCCGCCTGTGGCTGCGTGGGCGCATCGATCTAATAGCTGCCGAACTAACCCGCCTGCAAAATGGCTTGGTCGATTTAGCGGAGCGCGAAGCCGATACCATTATGCCCGGCTTTACTCACTTACAGAGCGCGCAACCGGTGACCTTTGGCCACCACTTACTGGCCTGGAATGCCATGCTGAGCCGGGATTTCGAGCGCCTGATGGATTGCCGCAAACGGGTTAACCGCTCACCGTTGGGGGCCGCAGCACTGGCCGGCACCAGCTATCCGATCAATCGCGCACGCACGGCGGAGCTGCTGGGCTTCGATGCCCCCACAGAAAACTCCCTCGACTCAGTCAGCGACCGGGATTTCGCTATCGAGTTCTGTGCTTTCGCCGCGCTGCTGCTCACCCATCTGTCTCGGGCCAGTGAAGAACTGGTGCTGTGGACTTCCAGCCAGTTCGACTTTATTGACCTGCCCGATCGCTTCTGCACCGGCTCCTCGATTATGCCGCAGAAAAAAAACCCCGATGTTCCGGAGCTGGTACGCGGTAAAACCGGCCGGGTTAACGGCCACCTGATTGCGCTGCTCACACTGATGAAGAGCCAGCCGCTGGCCTACAACAAGGACAACCAGGAAGATAAAGAGCCGCTATTCGATGCCGCCGATACCGCACTGGATTGCCTGCGCGCGTTTGCCGATATGGCACCGGCACTGAAGGCAAAAAAAGAAAATATGCTGGAAGCTGCGGCCAAGGGCTTCTCCACCGCGACGGATCTGGCCGATTATCTGGTACGCAAAGGGGTGGCCTTCCGCGATGCTCACGAAATTGTCGGGCAGTCCGTATCCTTTGCTATTGAACAGGATAAAGACTTATCCGAACTCAGCCTGGCCCAGCTACAACAATTCTCAACAGAAATTGGCGAAGATGTATTTGAGGTGCTGACTTTAGAGGGCTCGGTTGCGGCTCGCGATCATATTGGCGGTACCGCACCGAACCAAGTACGCGCGGCCTGTAAGCGCGCACGGGAAGAGATTTCGCAGCGCGCTTAAGCGCTGTTTAAGCGGATAATTCGAGGGAAACCTGTTCGCCTTGCTGCTCGCTCAATACGCGGTCGAGCAAAGTCGGCAGGTCCTCACCGGTCGTGGTGCACTTCCAACCGGGGTTTTCAAAAGAAAGATGGTAGCCACCGGATTTGGCGGCGACCCACAACTCCCGGTTGGCGGACTGGCGCGAGAGAATTACCTGGCTGCCATTGTCTTCCAGGGTCAGGGTCAGCACCGCATCACTGCGTTCGTAGTCAATATCCCAATCGCAGTGATCGAGTGCATCCTCAATACCGATTAGAGTCTGCTCCACAGCCGCATCATATTCCGCTTGGCTCATCTTTGGTTACTTCTGTTACCGTGTAATGTGTTGAATCAGGTGGGCCGCTATACTATCAGGCTTTTGCCGGTTGCCGCTGCGAATCTCCGACTCTCAGGATGTTATCGATGCTCAAAAAACGACTCTCTCTATTAACCATCACCATCGGTGCCACCGCACTGTTACTGGGCTGTGGCCAAAAAGGTCCTCTCTATCTTCCACAGGACCCCGCCATGCCCGCCTCCAATATTCCAGGTGGCCCGCCGGAGACAGTACCCACCAGTGGTGCAGCACAACCCGGCGAGCCCGGCTCTGCAGCAGAGCAAGCGGTGGAAACCGTTGATGAAATTGAATCTGAAGACGGCTATGGGCCCGACTTTGATATCGATGACACCATTGAGACCGGCCCGACTATCGAAGTCGACGACGAATCGGGCACAGCGGATGACTCCAATGTCGAGGAAGATTTAGAAGAGTAAGAACCGGTCATATGAGAGAGTTTAGTTATCGCGACGGTAGCCTGTGGGCTGAGCAGGTTTCACTGGAACAAATAGCTGAGAATTTCGGCACCCCCACTTATGTCTACAGCCGCGCGCACTTTGAACGGCAGTATCGGGATTACGCCGAGGCCCTCGGCAATCGTCCCGGCCTAATCTGCTACGCAGTGAAAGCCAACAGTAACCTGGGCATTCTGTCACTGCTGGCACAGCTGGGGGCGGGCTTTGATATTGTTTCCGGCGGGGAACTTGAGCGAGTGCTGCTCGCCGGCGGCGACCCATCGCGAATCGTATTTTCCGGAGTGGGTAAAACCTCAGAGGAAATGCGGCGTGCTCTGGAGGTTGGAGTGCACTGCTTCAATATTGAATCAGAAGCGGAAATTGACCGCCTTGAGCGCGTGGCCGCAGAGTGTGGCAAGACCGCCCCAATTTCCATCAGGGTCAATCCCGATGTGGATGCCCAAACCCACCCCTATATTTCTACCGGTCTCAAAGAAAATAAATTTGGCATCGCCATAGACAAGGCGATCGAGGTTTATCAGCACGCGGCGGATTCCGAGCATCTGAAAATTACCGGTGTGGACTGCCATATCGGTTCCCAGCTCACCGAAGTCGCCCCCTTCCTGGATGCTCTCGATCGCCTGCTGGTTCTTATCGATCAGCTCGCCGAGCTGGGAATTACCCTGGAACACCTGGATTTGGGAGGAGGCCTCGGTGTGCGCTATCGGGGTGAAGAACCACCCCCTGTCGGGGATTACCTGGCTGAGGTCCACAAGCGTATCGACAAGCGCAATTTATCCCTGATTCTCGAACCCGGCCGCTCCATTGCCGCCAACGGCGGCGCCCTGCTGACCCGGGTCGAATACCTGAAGCGCACAGAAGAGCACAACTTCGCTATCGTCGACGCCGCCATGAATGACAACCTGCGTCCGGCCCTTTACCAGGCATGGCAGGATATTGTGCCAGTGACACCGGACGAGAGTGAAAGTACCCTGTGGGATATTGTCGGTCCGGTATGCGAAACGGGTGACTTCCTGGGTAAAAACCGCTCCCAATCTCTGCGAGAGGGGCAACTGTTAGCCATGTTGTCGACCGGTGCTTACGGTTTCACCATGAGTTCCAATTACAACAGCCGCTGTCGCGCTGCTGAAGTACTTGTGGATGGCGACAAAACTTACCTGGTGCGTGAGCGGGAGACTTTTGCTGACTTGGTTCGCGGTGAGACCACTGTCCCCAAAAAAGCCTGATCAGCTACTTGCATCGCAGTGGGGTCCATTTTTCAGCCCGGGCCCCAAACCGCAGCTAACGCCGCGGAAAATCAGTACGAACAGAGAAATGGAATGCGCGTTAAATTCAGCAAGATGCATGGGCTCGGCAACGATTTCGTGATGCTCGACGGCGTCAGCCAAAAAATTAAACTGACCCCGGAAAAAACTCGTCGCCTGGCAGACCGCTGCCTCGGCGTGGGCTGCGACCAGGTACTGCTGGTGGAGCCGCCCCGCACACCCGAGGCGGATTTTCGCTATCGCATATTTAACGCCGATGGCAGCGAAGTGGAAAATTGCGGCAATGGCGCCCGCTGCTTTGCCCGCTTTGTACGTGAACGCCGCCTTACCGGTAAGAAAAATATCCAGGTAGAAACTGCCGCCGGTTTACTGCACCTTAGAGTGCTGGACGGGGATCAGGTTAGTGTCGATATGGGAGCACCGATCCTCGAGCCCCAAAAAGTACCTTTTTCCGCCGATCGCCGTGCAGAGTCCTATCCCCTGGAAGTGGACGGCGAGACCTTCACCATTGGTGCTGTATCCATGGGCAACCCTCACGCAGTTCTGCTGGTGGAAGATATCGCTTCCGCACCGGTAGAAAGACTCGGGCCCCTAATTGAACGCCACCCGCGGTTCCCACAAAAGGTCAACGCTGGCTTTCTGCAAGTAGATACACGCACCGAAGCCCGGCTCAGGGTATTTGAGCGCGGCGTTGGCGAAACTCGTGCCTGTGGCACCGGCGCCTGTGCTGCCATGGTATACGCTCGCCTGCGAAACCTGGTGGATGACAAAGTCCAAATTCAGCTCCCAGGCGGCACACTGACAATTCACTGGAGCGGACCCGGCCAGCCAGTTACTATGACCGGGCCCGCAACCACAGTTTTTCACGGGCAGATTATTCTCTAAACAATTGTCCGGGTATTTGGCAGTAAACCCGCCACAAGCGGGTACGGGATAACTCAGAGAGCAGAACGCTTCGCCACATCAGTTGTCCGATGCCCCATCCCCGTGCCAGAAAAAGCAAACACAATGGAACACACAGACGCCAATCAGCCCCCCGAAGAGATTGCCGGCGACACTCACAAGGAAACCCAGCGTGACGATAAACTGCTGGCACGGCAGGTAGCCCGCTACCTGATTCAAAATCCAGAGTTCTTTGAAGAGCGCATGGAACTGCTGGAAACCATCAAGTTGCCGCGGGAAGATGGCAAAACCGTGTCGCTGATGACCCACCAAACGAATTTGCTGCGTGAGCGCAATATCGAAATGCGCCAGCGCCTCGACCAGCTCTTGCACAACGCCCGGGACAACGACCAGTTATTTTTCAATAGCCGCCGACTTATCCTTGCGCTGCTGGAAGCTGAAAATATCGGTGAAGTCACAGAAGCTCTCTACGCCAGTTTCGCCGCTGACTTCAATGTTGAGTTCACCAGCCTGACTCTGTTCGAGCCAATATCTGCTTCCCGCCAAAGCCTGGGACAAGTTCAGACCAGCACATTTTCCGATGCTGAGACGGCAATTGGCGGAATAATTCGTAACGGCCGTCCCATCTGTGGTGTTTTGCGCCAACGGGAAAAAGAATTCCTGTTTGCGGAAAAAGCGCAATATATCGCTTCAGCTGCCGTAGTTCCTTTGGGCAATCAACTTGGCACCCTAGCGGTAGGCTCTGCTGATCCCCAGTACTACCGGTCTAGCCTGGGCACTTTATTCCTATCCTATATCGGCGAAGTCCTGGAGCGCCTGCTACCGAAACTGCTCAATCGGTAAAAGCTCTGAGAGGCTGACAGGGGTTTGGCCAACTGTCACTCCTCCTGCTGGAGGAGCAACAGCGACCAGAGAGATTAGATAGGGCGGCTGCCGTATTTTGGCTGCGGTTTGCGCGGGGGGTCGGCGGTAACTTCTGGATCAACTTCACTAATCGCGCCGCCACCGGCGAGAAACTCCTCTACATCGGAACTTAACTGGCTTCTGGCGCGCTGGCGAGAGGTGATACTGCGTTCTTCTGCAAATTCCTCGGAGTCCTTGCTGCGAGAGTTCTTACCCTGATCTTCATAACCATCTTTCATAGCTAAAACCCTGTAACCTTTACTCCTGTTACAGAGGGAGTACCTCTGTGCCGCCCCTTTCCCGCGGCATCTACAAAACTGACAACCACTTTTCAGTGGCGATCCCCTACCGCGTCAATAGCGGCGATTAATTTATAGGCAGTTCCCCACCCCCGTGCCAGTAACACAAGGAGGAGGCTGTAGAGTTTTTTGTTGGGAAATGAAATGGGAATATTTCAGTTAGTTATGCAGATTTTTGCGCCTGCCCCAGTAGCAGGTATTTCAAGCAAAATAGATAACAAAGGTCGTAGGAAAGATAGCGGGACTTATCAGAAGTGCATATAAAGCCCCTTGCGGGGCTTATGATACTCAATCGCTACGTTATGAAAGAGTTATCAAACAGGTTACACAGCTTCGCTACCGGTTTCACCGGTACGGATACGAATGACTTCTTCGAGAGCCGTGATAAAGATTTTGCCGTCACCGATTTTGCCGGTTTGCGCCGCCTTGGTGATTGCCTCAACAGCGGAGTCCACCATCTCATCATCAACAGCGAGTTCCAATTTTACTTTCGGTAGGAAGTCCACCACATATTCGGCGCCACGATAAAGTTCTGTATGGCCTTTTTGACGCCCAAAACCTTTTACCTCGGTGACGGTCATTCCTTGCACGCCCACTTCAGACAGGGCAGTGCGTACATCATCCAATTTGAAGGGCTTTACTACAGCCGTAATCAATTTCATCTTGAGTATTTCCCCTGATTCGTCCTCGTCGAGAGAACCTTACCCAGGCTACTGCCCCGCCTATGGGGCAGCACCGACACTGTTAACTTACTTGTTCATAAATTCCGGGTAAGCTTCCATTCCGCATTCGGTCAAGTCAACACCCTCTTGCTCCTCATCTTCGCTCACACGGATACCAGTGACGAGCTTGAGCAGGTACCACACTGCAAATGAACTGACGAATACCCAGCCAAAGATGGTCAGTGCACCAATCAATTGCCCGCTGAAACTGGAATCATTGTTAGTCACAGGTACCAATAGCAAACCGAGCAAGCCGACAACGCCGTGTACGGAGATAGCGCCCACCGGATCATCGATTTTCAACTTATCCAGGGTGATGATAGAGAAGACCACCAACACACCAGCGATCATACCGAAGAGGGTTGCCTGCAATGCAGTCGGGGTCGATGGCTCCGCAGTAATTGCTACCAGACCGGCCAGGGCGCCATTGAGCAACATGGTCAGGTCAGCTTTACCGAACAGGATACGGGCGGTGATCAGTGCAGCAATAGCACCACCGGCAGCAGCGGTATTGGTATTCACAAAGACCATGGCGACGGAGTGCGCACTGGCAGCATCGCCCAGCTTCAGTACGGAGCCGCCATTGAAGCCAAACCAGCCCATCCACAGGATAAAGGTCCCCAGGGTTGCCAACGGCAAGTTAGCACCGGGAATGGCATACACTTGGCCATTGGGGCCGTATTTGCCTTTGCGCGCGCCCAGTAGCAGAACACCAGCAAGCGCAGCCGCTGCACCCGCCATATGCACGATACCGGAACCGGCAAAATCAGAGAAACCGAGATCGCCCAGGTTATACAGGCCGAAAACCTCTTTACTACCCCAAGTCCAGGCACCTTCCAGTGGATAGATGAAACCGGTCAAAACTACTGCAAAGGCCAGGAAGCTCCACAGCTTCATACGCTCGGCAACCGCACCGGATACAATGGACATAGCGGTAGCTACGAAAACCACCTGGAAGAAAAAGTCTGAAGCTCCGGAATAAACGGAGTCACCCTCAAAACCATTTTCTGCAGAATCGCTGAGGACGCCTTCCAGACTAAACGCCTCAATACCAGATAGAGCCCAGCCACCATCGTACATAATGGCGTAGCCAGTCAGCAGATACATAATGCAGGCAATCGCAAACAGGGCCACATTCTTGGTGAGAATTTCCGTGGTGTTTTTGGAGCGCACCAAGCCGGCTTCCAGCATGGAAAAGCCAGCGGCCATCCACATTACCAAGGCGCCGCACATCAGAAAGTAAAAAGTATCAATTGCATACTGCAATTGAAAAATTTGGTTCTCCATATTCCTCTCCGTTCAAATCTGGATATTTATTAAAATTATGTTTTCGGTTTTTAATTAAATTGCTGCATTACCGGTTTCTCCGGTACGTATGCGCACGACCTGCTCAAGCTCTGCGACAAATATTTTTCCGTCACCGATCTTGCCACTCTGCGCGCTGGAACCAATTGCTTCGATAACCGCATCCAGTTGCGAATCTGCCACCGCTATTTGCAGCATGGTTTTCGGAAGAAAATCCACCACATACTCTGCGCCGCGATACAATTCCGTATGCCCTTTTTGGCGACCAAAGCCCTTCACTTCAGTGACCGTTACACCATTAACCCCCGACTCCCGCAGGGCATCTCTCACAGCATCCAGCTTGAAGGGTTTAATGATTGCAGTGATTAATTTCATGGTATTCCCCTAAAGAAAAATGAGCCCTCGCATTAACGAAGGCCCTTTTGTATTACCAGGTATAAGTCGCGCCAGCGAGCAATGTAGGTTCGCACCAGTCGGTCTCGTAGCACTCTTTATCGCTGACATCGGTGCCCACGAAAGAAGCGCTCAGGCTCAAGTCGCCAAATTCTTTACTGAGGGAAACGGAGTAATCGATATAGGAATCAGATCCATCGAGAAAACCTTCTTCTTCAAAGAGGTTTAATCCCAGATGTAGATCGAGAGAAAGATCTGAGGGAAGAGCGAAACTATATTCCGCATAAGGGTAATAAAATTCACCGGTATCCGCCCAATAATCATCGGAATAGGCAAACCCCAACGTTAAATCTGAAAAACTCAGGCTGCCGTATATTTCCTGATAATCTTCATCTTCACTTCCACCGTGATAGGCGTAATAAATGTAGCCAACATCAAAGCTAACGCTGTCATTGATATCCGCACTATAACCGCCGTAAAAATCCTGTTCGTAGTCGGTTTGATCAGTCTCGTAATCAAAATCCACTTGGGATGCCCAGGTGCCAATATAAATGCCGTTTCCAAAATCGACATCGACACCCCCCTGTAATGCGGGGCCCCCATCAGTCTGGCTAATACCACGAAATCTATAGTCAGAAACAAGACCCACATTGGCACTAATGCTGGGACCGCCCTCGGCAGCCATCGATAAATTTGCAGCGCCCAGTGCGAGAACGGCACCGGTGACGAGAGTGGCAACCTTATACATTTTATTTTCCACTTTAATCCTCCAAGGCTTTTGAAGCTGTTTTTTCGAGTGCTTTTATGGCGCCGCCTGCAATCAGTCCTTCACTGTCGGGTGTGACAGAGGGTCGCTTGCGTCTCGTGAACTGCTACTTTCCCAGACTCCCAATGATCGTTAATGGGACACCTGCACAGATTGTTTGCAGACTTGATGCCAACACTGCAACCGCAAGCAAAATCAATAAGTTAGGAGTAATTGAATTAGTAAAATTCGTACGAATAGAAACTCGGAGGCAAAGTGTTGCACCAACATGGAACTACCTTTCTTCCTTTGCACTGAAGTGGGGAGGTAAAGATTAAGGTGCGCTCAGAACGGTGCGCTGTTAGGCTGCTTTTTCCAAAAAATGCACTGGGTTACAATCCCGTGCTATTCATATCCATCTTATTTAGCGAGGAAATGCCCGTGGCAGCAGATAAACTGCAACAGCTGCTGAAAGAGCTACAACAACAGGGCGCCGTGGTGACCAGTGACCTGCGCAGTGCTCTGGAGGTATCACTGGATAAATTGCCATTGGTCTCCCAGCGAGAGTTCGACACCCAGGTGGAGATACTGCGCCGGACCCGGGAAAAGCTGGCACGACTCGAAGATAAGGTCGAAATGCTGGAGCAGGCCCTGGCGCAGCGAGACAGCGCCGCCAAGGACTAAGCCCAGGGAGCCACTTCAAGGATGAAATCGTGAGCCTCTCAGTCACCTACTCCCGAGCTCAGCTCGGGGTCTCTGCACCTCTGGTTACCGTAGAAACCCACCTGGCAAATGGCCTCCCTGCTTTTCATATTGTGGGTTTACCGGAAGCGGCGGTGCGGGAGAGCCGCGACCGTGTGCGCAGCGCCCTAATCAACAGCCATTTCGACTTCCCCCAGCGCCGTATTACCGTCAACCTCGCCCCCGCCGACTTACCCAAGGAAGGTGGCCGCTACGATCTGGCCATCGCCATCGGTATTCTCAGCGCCTCGGGACAGGTTCCCACCGAAACGCTGGAACGTTATGAATTTATTGGCGAGCTAGCACTCACTGGCGCCTTGCGGGAAGTAAGTGGTAGCTTACCGGCAGCCGTAGCCTGCACCAATGAAGACCGTAAACTCATTGTGCCTATGGAAAACGGTGCGGAAGCCGCGCTGGCTACCGGCGAAGTCAGCATTGCCAACTCCCTGCTGGAAGTTTGCGCCGAACTTCATGGGCGTGAATCTATGCCCAAAGCTGTTGCAGAGCCTATTGCCGAAGAGCACCTGTGCGCAGACTTGGCCGATGTGCGCGGCCAACTAAAGGCCCGCCGCGCGCTCGAAGTAGCAGCAGCCGGCGGCCACAATCTGCTTTTTTACGGCCCTCCCGGCACCGGCAAAACCATGTTGGCCAGCCGCCTGCCAGGTATATTGCCCCCGCTGACAACTGAAGAGTCATTAGAAGTAGCGAGCGTTTACTCCAGCGCAGGCCTACCTCACCAGAGCCTGCGCCCTTTCAGGGCCCCGCACCACAGCGCCTCACCAACAGCACTGGTCGGTGGTGGCAGCACCCCAAGGCCCGGTGAGATATCCCTCGCGCACCGGGGAGTCCTGTTCCTCGATGAAATGCCCGAATTTCCCAGGCACGCTCTGGAGATACTGCGGGAACCTCTGGAGAATGGTGAAGTGCGAATCTCCCGCGCCCGAGCCCAAGTCACCTACCCCGCCCACTTTCAGCTGGTCGGGGCTATGAACCCTTGCCCTTGTGGCTATTTAGGCGAACCCCGCTGTCGCTGTACCCCAGACCAGATAGATCGATATCGCAACAAACTCTCTGGCCCTCTGCTGGATCGTATCGATATGCAGGTAGAGGTGGGCGCTATGAATGCGGTACAATTACAGGACTCAGCTCCCGGAGAAACTTCCGATGCCGTGAGAGAGAGAGTTTGTGCCGCACGCCAGCAACAAATACAGCGGCAAGGTAAGACAAATAACCTGTTAAAAGGCGCAGAGCTGGAAAAGCACTGTGCCTTGGGGGAAAAGGAAAAGCACCTCTTACGACAGTCGGTGGAAAAACTGGGGCTATCCGCGCGTAGTTACCATCGGGTCCTTAAAGTAGCCCGAACCTTGGCAGACCTTGCTAATTCTGAACGTATAAGCACAACTCAAATTGCTGAAGCTTTGGCGTACCGCAATCTGGACAGGCGCCAAACGGCTACGGCATAACTTGCCTATATGAACACTTACACATCCCGAGGAATCTATACCGGTCTCGATACCTTTATTCGTAAGCTGAGGTGGATACTCAATATCAGCTCATGAAGTAATTTAAATTAGGATCCCGACTATAAGACCCCATTTCCAAAACATGGAGCACTTTACGCCCCAAATATTGTGCACCTTGTTCACGTCCCCCAACCCCATAAGGAAAGATCACATCGCTTAAAAAATTCCTCAGGTGCGCCAGATAATTAAATTGGAAAGTCCCAATATTTGGATCAAAAAATATCAAATTTTCAAGATCCAAGGCCATAGTATGCGAATGAAAACTTCGAGTGGAAATTATTCGAAATTGATTTATATCTGGCCCCTGACAGCAGTAATCACCAACCCAATTTCTAAGTCTATTGACATATTCTTTTCGGGGCATATTTCCTACGAAACCGTGAGTATTCATCCACAAATGGGCATCCTTCATCTGACTATTCGCAGCTTTTGTGGCATTAAATAATTCTATTGCCGGTGAAAGAGCATCAGCAATAACTCTCTTATTCTGCCCGACCATAGGGCCTAGATAGTCCCTGTTTTTAATTTGCCCTTCAAGCCAATAAAGTGCTAGTGCTATACATATACCATCTCCAACTCCCCTTTTAGTGAGCACAGTGTGAATTTTACTTCCAGGGGATTGTGAAAACTCAACAACTCTAATACAACCCCGAGCTCTTGCTGCTAAGATAACTCTTTCTATAATTCTGCGAGTATCTCTTGCAGTTCTATTCATCCATAAAGGCATATTTATCCTCACCCAGTAAAAGCTTCGATCATCATTCAACAAATTGTTACAACCCAATTTGTCGACAACTTTTCGTCCGATTGCATGTACATGAACAATTAACCTTCATCCTACAGTGAGGCTTTACTGTATTTTTGATTTTTCTTGCTACTTCTCCCCCTAGTGATTTCAGTATTTTATAAACCCAGCCCGCTTAAAATAGGCCTGTATTCATTCCCATTAATCATTGCAATTATTGACATGGCGATCAGTTGACATAATCACCCAAATAGTTACCATGGTAATCATCGCTATGTAAAGGCACTATATGTATGAACAAGCATCTATTCATTATTGCCAAGATTTCCCCCAAGGCTGAATTCTTCATACAAGCCAAGCAGGCCATCCTGTCCATAGTGGCTAATACATTGGAGGAAGAGGGCTGCCTGAAGTTTGCAGTACACGAGGACGGGGAAAACTTGTTTTTATACGAGGAGTGGCGCAGTCAGGAAGATCTCGATAAGCATTACACTATGCCCTACATCACCCCGATATTCGAAGCCTATAAAGAGTGGCTAAAAGAGCCTGTGGAGATCAATAAACTGGAGAGGTTAGCTTAATATCCTTATGTTTTTTCTCAAAGAACTTCCCTCACAACAGATGGTTGAGGGATATTCCAAGCGATTTTCTGTAAAAGATCCCGCTGCCGTTCAGGGCGCCCTTACCATGATGCGGGATGCGAGTCTGTTATTGCGGGAGCTGGAGGGGTATTTTTCTGAACACGGAACCTCCCAGCTGCGCTTCCTGGTAATGATCGTTATCGACCGGGAGCCTCAAAGAGATAGTTTGCTGGCTTCAGAAATCGCAGAGCGCATCGATGTTTCTCGACCGGTAATGACGCGAACCCTCAAAAGTATGGTGGAAGATGAGCTCATCGTTATGGAAACAGACTCCAGCGATGGTAGGGCAAAATGTGTAGCACTATCCAAGAGTGGAAAACAATTTTTACAGAAAATCTTACCCGGGTATTTTAAGACAATTTCTAAATTTATGGAGGAGTTGAACAAATGAAGAAACCGATACTGCACGCCCTGTGCATCTGGGCATTGGTTTACCCTATTGTTACTCTATTACTTCTAGGGATGCGGGCACTGGAATTGCAAATTGCAATTAGTTTAAAAGCGCTAATAATGTGTAGTAGTTCAGACTTGATCTGACAGTTACCGGTTTTTCAGGAGGTGCTCTGTCAGGTCAAATTCAGTTTACGAGCTTTTCCTTCCAGATGCTTTTTCCATCTTCAAGAGTGGCTAACGGTGTTCGACCGCAACACTTCTTACCCTGATGGGTTCTCTCATTATTGTAATATGTGAGCCACTCGTCCAGATCCTTTTGTAACTCTTCTATTGATCCATAGATCTTGCGGCGTAATGAAGGTTGGTAGAACTCTTGTAGAATAGTTTTATGGAAGCGCTCACAGATCCCGTTAGTTTGTGGATGTCTGGCTTTTGTCTTGGTGTGTTCTATTTCGTTCACACTTAGATATAACTGGTAGTCGTGCTGTTCCAATTTGCCACAATACTCTGTACCGCGATCAGTTAGGATACGCAGCACCGGTAGATCATGTAAGGCATAAAACGGTAGTACACGGTCATTCAGGAGGTCTGCCGCAGTGATTGGCGTTTTGGTGGTGTACAGCTTGCAATGAGCCACCTTCGCATAGGTATCGATATAGGTTTGTTGGTAGACACGTCCGACGCCCTTAAAGGTTCCTACATAGAAGGTATCCTGCGAGCCCAGATAACCAGGGTGTTGAGTATCAATTTCACCACAGGCTTCATCATCATGCCGTTTTCTCTCCAAAGCCTGAACCTGTGACTCCGTGAGGATCAGTCCCTCCTCAGCGACCTTGGCCTCAAGTGCCTTTAATCGCAATTTGAAGTTAGCTAGGTCATGCCGTAACCAGATACTCCGAACGCCACTAGGGGACACAAATACACCGCGTTTACGCAGTTCATTGGAAACTCGAACCTGCCCATGGGCAGGCTCTTGGAGGGCATAAGTTAACACTGCCTCTTCAATGACTGTGTCAACACGGTTCTTGTGGTTGGGTACACGCCGGTTCTTCTCAAGAAGGGCGTCCACGCCACCACTTGAAACGGCTTCCTTGTACCGATAGAAAGTGTCTCTCGATACACCCAGCATCTTACATGCTTTGGAGATATTTCCGAGTTCTTCTGCCAGATTTAGCAATCCGGTCTTGTGTTTGATGATGCGATCATTAGTATGGATCATGGGGTTTATCCTTGGTTTTGCTTTTAGGTTTAGGCACCTTCATCAAAACCGGTAAACCCCTCTTTTTCAAGAGGATGTGTCAGATTTGGTCTGAACTAATACAAATAATGACCGTTATTCTGGTCCCACTAATGTATTTCTATCTTGTGCCAAAGGTGCATCAATTTTTGGCCCGGCATTAATATGCCGAGCCATGTTTTGTAGCGCAAATATCTAGTCAGCAGGATCTTTCTCAGCTTCCAGCTTTTCACTTAATTTTGCTTTCGCTTTCTCTGCATATTGATGACAGCTTACTGATTTTTTCTGTATAGCTTTGTTTTTAAACTCCCAACCGCTGGCAGGTGCATGAGGGGTAAGTAGTAAATCACAAGGTAAATCCCGCACACGGGCAAAGCTTGTGCGGAAGTCCTCTAAGATATTGGGATAGCGGCGGTTATCAATCAGTTGGTAACCGGGCGCTGTAAGGCTATCCACATAAGCTATATCTTTAGTTTTACCATCAACTTTGTCTTCCCAGGTCCAGGCCATACTGCCTGGTGTATGGCCTGGGATAAAATGTACGCGTAGACGCAAATCCCCTAGAACCACTTGCTCGCCATCGTGCAGGATACGATCCGCCTTTATTGGCGGATATAAAAGTTCGTCGGCAAAATGAATATCATTGGCACCACCGCGAGCCATTAACACCGCTGACTCGGCATTGGTTACTACCTGTGCACCAGTTACGCGTTTTAGCTCGGCTAAGGAACCTACATGGTCTGCATGGGCCTGACTGTGCAAGATTAACTTGAGATCCGAGGGGGCGACTCCCAATCTGCGCATATTCTCCAATAAATGCTCAGCCGTTTGTTCCATGCCACCGTCAATTAGAATTGATCCCTCTTTGCCTTTTAACAACAGTGAGGTAATTCCCTCGGTACCTATTTGCCACGTGTTACCTGCAATCTTTAGAGGCGCTACTGGCTGACGCCAGGATTCTGGTACTTTGTAGGTTTCCAGTTGTGGTAAGACAGCATAGTTTTCCGCTACCGAAAAACTGGAATAAGCTGCCATTACTATTGCGGCTAACTTGATTCTTTTATTCATTGATCAGTCTCAACTTTTACCGGCACCAGGGATACACCCGGGAGCTCCATTTAGTGCAGTCTTTTTGATCCATCCAGCAATTCTTTCAAAGACTTCTCCCCGGTGATTTACGCCATCCTTATCCGTCATATAGTGATCGTAACCGGGGTACTCCCAATAAGTCAGCTCACAACGTCCGGCTGATGCATAGGCATCTCGCGCTGCTCGGCCGGAACTGACCGGGGCAGATTTATCTTCTGTACCCTGGATCAATAATACGGGGGCATGGCTGTTCAATAAATCGTTGACCGGTACCCGATCGACGACATCGGCCCACCAACGCATAGAGTTTCCCCCCCAAACTTCCGCGCTTTCTGGGTTAGCTCGGGCATAGGCGAGTTTGGCATCTACCTCTTTAGCTACGTGGGGCGGAACCAAACTCTTTAGCACTTGAGCAAAGGACTGCCCCAATCCACTTGAAAAGACCACTGCCGCATCGGGATTTAGCCTCGGCGCCAGTCGTGCAACAAGATCACCACCCTCGGAACCGCCGAACAAAACCAGTTTGCAATTCCACCAATCAGCCCCGCGCAGTTCGCCGACAATCTGCTCTACATCTACCGCACGCTGCTCAACTGTATGGTTAGCTACATACTCTTTTGAACAATCTTTAAATTGCTCTTCCGGGCTGTCAGAGTGAGTTACACCATATTTTTCTACCAATAAAACAGCATATCCTGCCGCTAACTCTTTAGCCTGTTGGATAGTAGTATTTTTAACAGCAGGTAAGCAGCCAGACCCCTGGGCTATCAGAAACAAGCCATATTTCCCGTTAGCCGATGGTTGCTCTAAAGACCAGTAAAGCGTTGATCCATCAGGGCGTTTACTGACTTTAAGTAGAGGTTCGGCGGACACGCCGATATGCAAAGTCGCTAGCAGAAAACCAGTTGCCGTTATAAACGCCGATTTAAGAAAACCCATAGCGAGAACTCCCTGCCCTCACCTGAAATTAATGGTGGGGCTATATTTGCTTGGTTATTGTTGAAGAGGGGGTGAACCTCATATTCACCCCCTCTCCGAACCCAAGAAAAAGTAATGGTTCCCGTGCTAACTGAAGCTAATCACATCAAGATTTTTTCCAATCATCAGCACTTAAGCGATAAAGGCAGTGCCGCTGCAGATGGCTTTCGTTGGGGACAAGTGGATGTTCAAAGACGAGAGAATCCCGCCGCATACCCAGCCGCTCCATCACCCGCTGGGAACGAAGGTTTTGTAGTGCAGTAAAGGAAACGACTTCGCTGAGATTCAGGGTATTAAAAGCTACATCCAAAGATGCTTGTGCAGCTTCACTGGCATAGCCTTTTCCCCAGTGGGGAAAGGCCAAGCGCCAGCCAATCTCTACCGCTGGAGTGAAGGGCAAATCTTCGGTCACATTTTTCATACCGACAAATCCGAGAAGCTCGTTGGTGTCTCTTAGCTCCAAGGCCCAAAAGCCCCAGCCGTATTTCTCAATATGCGCAATACTGCGATCCACACCGGCATCACTCTGCTGTCGCGTCAGCAATGATGGGAAGAACTCCATCACCCTTGGGTCGGCATTCATTTCGGCGAATACAGGCTTATCGTCCTCTCGCCACTGGCGCAGCTGTAAGCGTTCGGTCATGGGTTGTATTAATTCGGGCATGAAATATTCGCGCTATTCAATATTTTGTTTCTGCTGAAGATCTACAGACGGTGCGACCATAAAATCGCACTGATCCAGCCATTTTCGCTGCCCTGGATAAGCCGCTTCCTCAAAACCCAATTTCTGGTAGAGAGTCCGTGCCGCTAGATTAGTACGCAGGACAAATAAAGAGCACTCGATTGCATCCAGGGCTCTGGCTCCTGTTTGCGCAAGCTGTACTACCAGCGAACGCCCTAATCCGGCTCCGCGATGATTAGGCGAGACAATTAAGCGACTTAGGTGGCAGCGGCCCAGGTGTTGGTAATACTGCCCAAAAGCCAGCACGTCACCGCTGCTATCCTGAAGCGCGTAGCTGGGCAACTCCGGCCAGCGACAATCCTCCAAGAAGGACCTCCCCTCGAAGGGAAACCTGAAATCAGGACCACCCCACTGTTGGCACTGCTCCCTATCAGGTAGCCAGGACATCAATGTTGGGAATTGCCACTCTTCCATTGGCTTCAGTCTCAAGTTCTCCACGGCAATTCTCCTTAAAGTTACTTGCGACTCTTTGCCAGCCATCTATCTAACTGATCGGCAAAAGCTTTGCGGTCGGCCTGGCTAAGGGCCGGTGGTCCGCCGGTATGCACGCCGCTGGAGCGCAGGGTATCCATAAAGTCCCGCATATTCAGACGCGCGCGGATATTGGCTTTGGTATAGCGCTCCCCACGGGGGTTAAGGGCTTCAGCACCCTTGTCGATCACCTCTGCGGCCAGGGGAATATCGCTGGTGATAACCAGATCCCCCGCCTCACAGCGCTGTACAATCTCGTTATCCGCCACATCAAAACCGGCAGTCACTTGCACGGAGCGGATATAACGCGACGGCGGCACCCGTACCGCTTGGTTGGCCACCAGCGTTAGTTCTGTGGCTGTGCGCTCAGCAGCGCGAAACAGGATTTCCTTGATGGCGACCGGACAAGCGTCGGCATCGACCCAAAGTTTTGTCATGGCTATACAACCTTTTCGAGCGTATCGGGCGGTGCGCCCTCATCACATTTCTTGCAATTGAGCTGGAATCCCACCATGGACTCGCGTCCTTGTTCAGTGATTACCCAGGGCCGGTTGGTCCAGGGAGGATTGTGGCGTACATGTTGGAAATGGCCACAGGCGAGCTCCGCCACCCAGTGATCCTCTTCATCCAGGTGGTAGCCGGCGATGGGTTGTTGCATGGGGTTACACAAGCAGGAAATAAGGCGCAGTTATAGCCAATCCCAAGGGCAAAGTATACGTGTGGCCGGTGGTTCGCACTGGTACTGGGATGATTCGAGCCAAGACTGCTAGAATCTCCCGCTTTTCCGCGACGCGAAGATGCAGCCCCATCTATGACCCAGCTCAATCCCCGCCAATCCGAAGCCGTGAAGTATGTCGATGGCCCCTGCCTGGTGCTGGCTGGTGCCGGCTCTGGCAAGACCAGCGTAATCACCCGCAAGATCGCCTACCTGATCGAGCAGTGTGGTTATGCCGCGCGCAATATCGCTGCCCTCACCTTCACCAACAAGGCGGCACGGGAGATGAAAGAGCGGGTCAGCAAACTGCTGGCGGGCCCGGATGGCAAGCGCTCCAAGGCAAGTCACGGTCTCACCGTATCCACCTTTCACAACCTTGGGCTGAATATCCTGCGTAAAGAATACCGCGCCGCCGGCTTTAAGCCCGGTTTCTCCATCTTCGATGCGGAAGACGCCCGCGCCCTGATCAAGGAGCTGATGCTCAGGGATGGCGACCTGGATACAGACCTGTTGGATCGGGTACAGAACCAGATCTCCAATTGGAAGAACGATATGCTCACCCCGCGCCGCGCCTTGGAGCAGGCACAGAGCCCCGGTGAGCAGGCCATCGCAGTTGCCTACGATCGCTACTGTGAAGCCCTCAAGGCCTACAATGCCGTCGACTTCGACGACCTGATCCTGCTGCCGGTGCAGTTGTTCGACAAAGACCCGGAGTTGCTACAACGCTGGCGCAAAAAAATTCGCTACCTGCTGGTGGACGAATATCAGGACACCAACAACTCCCAGTACCTGCTGGTGAAGCTGCTGGTGGGCGAGCGCGGCGGCCTCACAGTGGTGGGAGACGATGACCAGTCTATCTACGCCTGGCGCGGCGCGCGCCCGGAGAATATGAGTGCGCTGAAGACCGACTTCCCCAGTCTGCGTCTGATCAAACTGGAGCAGAACTACCGCTCCACCAGCCGCATCCTCAAAGTGGCCAACCACCTGATCGCCCACAATCCTCACGAATTCGACAAAGCATTGTGGTCCGATCGCGGCCTGGGTGAGGAGATCCGAGTGCTCAAGGTGGCCAATGAAAACGAGGAAGCGGAGCGAGTCGCCAACGAGATTTTTCTGCAAAAGAGCCGTCGCGGCTGCAAGTTTATGGATTTTGCCGTGCTCTATCGCGGCAATCACCAAGCGCGCCTGATCGAAATGAAACTGCAGGAACACCAGGTTCCCTACCAGATGTCCGGCGGTACTTCCTTCTTCGCCCGCGCTGAAATCAAGGATGTGATGGCCTACCTGCGCCTGTTGGTGAATCCGGATGATGACAACGCATTCCTGCGCATTATCAATACCCCGCGTCGCCAAATAGGTACCAGCAGCCTGGAAGCCCTGGGCAACTACGCCAAGGGCCGCGAGGTCTCCATGTTCAAAGCCTGCTCGGAACTGGGCTTTAAGGAGCATATCAACGAGCAGGGCTACGAACGCCTAAATCGCTTTGCCCTATGGCTCGAAGGGGTGCAGCGCAACTGCCGCGATACCACCGCCAATGGCGCCTTGCGTGAAATGCTGGAAGATATCGACTACGCCGGCTGGCTCTCGCAAAATGCCAGCAGTGAGAAGGTGGCCGAGAAGCGCATGGAGAATGTGTTCTGGCTGCTGGAAAGCCTTAACAAGATTATGGAGGGCACCGACGATGAGCTGGAGCAGGATATTCGCCTGGAACAGGCGATCTCCAAACTGATCCTGCGGGACATGCTGGAACGCCAGGAAGAAGAGGAAGCCACCGATAAGGTCAGCCTTATGACCCTGCACGCCGCCAAAGGCCTGGAATTCCCCCACGTGTTTATGATCGGTATGGAAGAGAACTTACTTCCCCACCGCAACAGTATTGAAGACGACAACATCGAAGAGGAGCGCCGTCTCACCTACGTGGGTATTACCCGCGCCCAACGCACCCTCACCATGACTTTGGCAGGCAAGCGCAAACAGTTCGGCGAAACCCAGGACACCACACCCAGCCGCTTTATTGACGAATTGCCGGAAGAAGATGTGTTGTTGGAAGGATTTGGTAAAGCGACGCCGGAGCAGAATCAGGCGAAGGGAGAGGAAACTTTAGGGTCTTTGTTGAGTATGTTTGATTAACCTCTTATTGATTAAATATTTTCAAATATCTGTACCAGCTAAGCAGATATCCAAAATAAAAAAGGCCGCTCAATGAGCGGCCTTTTTCCAATAGGGAACAGCTTATTTACTGTTATCCACCATGTAATTCACAGCAGCTTTGATCTCGTCATCGCTACAGTCCATACACAGGCCTTTGGCCGGCATGGCATTGATACCGTTAATGGCATTGTTGTAGAGAGTGTCCATGCCCTTGGCAATGCGGGGTGCCCAAGCTGCGGCATCACCGAATTTAGGCGCACCTGCAACACCCATCGCGTGACAAGTCTGGCAGCTTGCGTTGTAGATATCCTGACCACTGCGAGCAGCGCCGCCGCTAGCACCCTCAGGAGCTGCCGCTACTGCCGCTGCACACTCTTCACCTTTCATGCAGGTTTCACCTGCCGGAGCAATTCGCTCTGCGATTTCTTCATCAACAGACTGCTGGGCCACTGCCGTAGCCGCACTGACGGCCAATGCCGCCACAATACCCAAAATACGCTTCATCATATTCCCCCAAAAGGACCGAAGTGAGTTGGCCCACAAACGTTCAAAATATCGTCGCAAACTCCTACGCGGCGCATTATAAGCACTGCGCCGCCACCTGCCAAAGACTATATAAGCCAACAGAATGTCCTTTAACCCGCCCCCCAGCTTCTGTATAATCCGCCTCCCATTGGCACAGATAGCCAATTAAACCGCCCGTAGCTCAGCTGGATAGAGCGTCGCCCTCCGGAGGCGAAGGTCAGAGGTTCGAATCCTCTCGGGCGGGCCATATACAAAAAAAGCCCGCTTATGCGGGCTTTTTTTGTATATGGCTAACTCCCAGGGTTTTGTTCGAACTCAGGTTCGACTCGGAGGCAGCAAAGCTGCCGTAGAGCAGCGAGCCCAAAGGGCGAAGCTAATCCTCCAGCACACTATCTGCCCACTTATGCGAATTTTTTTGCATATTACTAACTCCCAGGCTTCGCTCGAACTCAGGTTCGACTCAGAAGCTGCAATCCCCAGGGGCAAGGGTAATCCTCTTATCGAAACTATTCACTTACAGCGAACCGTGTATACACCGACTCCCTAACCTTCCTTAGTTTTTTAAACCCACGATAGACCTAAAGACCTTATAGCCATAAGAGAAATAATTTTCTGCACCTATTTGCTTTATGTAATACAAATAGGTGGTTACATTGAGTTAATGCACAAAAATCAATGCCAAATACAAAAAAATACAATTGAGTCATCCACCGGATGGATATTTTAAAATTAATTTGAACATCTTTTTTGAATTTCAAAACCATTAATGGACAAAGATTTAGTTGCTTAAGGAGGACCATGCCTAGCATGTAATCTAATGTATCTTATTAATCGCTTCCTGCAAGGAAACTTTCTTGATTAAATGGTATAGATATCTCAGTAATTTTGATAAATGAATAACCTTACATGATTTCGCAAGGAGGTTACGCAATGGAAATAATATCTGTATGGCTTATTGAGCATAAAGCATCGCTCGATGAGTTTTCCCCCATGAATGAGGATGGCTCTGAATTCATGGTTGGAACAGGATTTGTTCCAGCAAGTAGTGAAGAAAACGCTATGTCTTTGTTTGAGCAGTACCTTGATAAGCAGGGAATGAAAATATTGGAGCTGAAAAGCTGTAAACAATATGATCCTGCGGACTTTAGTGAAACTAGTGAAGATGACAAACGTGTAATGCTTGCGGCGTCCAGCTCAATGGAAGATGAGCAGATCCGCTACATAGGTATTTCTTCTGAGGCAATGGACTGCGATGAGGTAGGGAGGCATGAATAATACCCCTAAAGGTGCTATGACCTTCGCTGAAGGTATGTTTGACTACAAGGTCGATGTAGATGTTATTTTCAACAATGGTAGAGACAAAAAAAATTTTGTCTTAAGGACCAGCTTAAGCTCATACTCTGAATGGAAAGCAAACTATTGTAAAGGAGCATCACCTTTTAAACTTTTTGTAAAAGGTACAGAGAGAAAAGCAGCTATCATTGATCGTGAACTGTGGGTATTTGAAATTGATGCAACGAATGTTGCTGATATTATCGCAGCAGTAACCATAGCGTCCGAATACTTTAGAGTCAGCCCTGCAGATATTATTGGCAATATTTATGTAAAAAACTTAAATGCTGAGTTTGAGCGAGATATGCCACCCCAAGCTTTGGTTAATGCGAATAAAGGTCTATATCAAAATACTTGCAGTGCAATAATTGCTGCTGCTAGAAGCCTTGGCTGTGCGGGGCCTCTAAATTTTTGGGTGTTTAGCAATAGCAAAAACCCAAAAATACGTCAACAAGCCCTACATGACGCTTTAAATGCAGGCGGGGCATCCAATGTCTCTACAGACCCCATATCACATAAATATTGGGTCGGTAGTAATGATGGCTTAGCCCAAAGAGAAATAAAGACTAATCTACACTTGGCTAAGCTAAATATTTAAGCAGCTCAACCGTGTACAAATAATCTTATTGGTGGCTTCCAATAGTACTGGAAGCCCCTACCCCAACGGCACCCTCAAAGGCTCAATCACCACCTGCTCCCCAGCCTCTACACTGCCACTCTCTCGCGCCAAAACGATAAAGCAGTTAGCAGCAGCCAGACCGGAAAGAATATGGCTCCCCTGGGTACCAACCGGTTCTACTACCAATATCCCGTTTTCATCACTGCGATATACACCCCGCTGGAAATCGGTACGGCCCGGCTTTTTCTTCAGCGGTTTTAACAGTTTTGCCTGTAAGGTCTGCGGGCCAGTCCACTGATCGCCTTTCATCACACTCAGGGCGGGAACGGCCAGTTGGTAGAAAGTTACCAGGGCGGAAACTGGGTTGCCGGGTAGGCCGAAGAAGGGCGTTCCCTGTAGGAAACCAAATGCAAAAGGTTTGCCGGGCTTCATCGCCACTTTCCAGAAGCCGATCTCTCCCAGCTCTTCCAACACTTCACGGGTGTAATCCGCTTCGCCAACGGAAACTCCACCGGAGGTGATAATAGCATCGGCCTCTTCGGAAGCACGCTGCAAGGCATTGGTAATAGCCTGTTTGTTATCGGGCAATATACCCAAATCCAAAATATCCAGGTCCAGCTGGTCCAGGGCTGATAACAGAGCAATGCGGTTGCTATCGTAAATATCGCCCTTACCCAGGGCGTCGCCGGACTGACGCAATTCATCGCCGGTGGAGAAAAGTGCGATTACCGGTTTGCGCACTACAGTCACTGTGCCCACACCGGCAGCGGCGAGCAGGGCAATATGTGGAACGCTGATGCGCTCTCCGGCCTTAAGCAGGCTAGCTCCTTCAGCCACGTCTTCACCGCAGCGGCGAACATGGTCGCCAGCGCGAACTTCACAATTTATTCGTATCGACTCCCCCTGGGCATCGACATTTTCCTGCATCACTACCGTATCTGCACCGGCCGGTACTGCGGCTCCCGTCATAATGCGCACGCAAGTGCCGGGGTTCACCACACCGTCAAAAGGTGCACCGGCAAAAGATTTGCCGATCAGTTCCAGCGGCAAGCCACTGGCCAGGTCTTCAAAGCGCAGGGCGTAACCGTCCATTGCGGAGTTGTCGCAGGGCGGTAGGTTTACTGTGGAGATAACATCCTCAGCCAATACTCGACCGGCGGCTTGTGCCAGGGGCAAAGTCTCAGTGCCACTGGTTGGGCTCAGTGCCTCGAGAAGTTTTTCGCGGGCGCTTTCGATGGGCATCAGGCCCGGTTGGCTACAGCAGTCGATAGTGGGCATGGACAATATCTCTTACTTCATTCCTTTGCGGTTGGGACAAACTAGTGGCTGCGGTTTTGGGATTCCGGTCGCTTCTGATTAACCATCCACACAGCAGCTTCCACCCGGGAGCGCATGCCCAACTTTTTCAATAAGTGTTTAACGTGAACCTTTACAGTGGCATCACTGATATCCAATTCACGGGCGATTAACTTGTTACTGAGGCCATCGGCGATCAATTGCAAGATCTGGTATTCGCGACTGGTAAGCGTCGACAGGGTATCCGCACCAGAATTGTCCGGTTTGCGCAGAGCGGAGGCGAGGATCTCGGTAAGGCGCTGGCTGATAGCGAGCTTGCCGTGTGTGGCCTGGATAACCTGATCGAGAATATCTTCCGGCTCCATATCCTTGAGCAGGTAACCATCGGCACCGGCACGGATACAGGAAACTACGTCCGCGTTGTTATCGGAAACCGTGAGTATCACGATACGTGAGGCTACATCGGCTGCACGCATTGCCCGCAGGGTATCCAGCCCGTCCATACCGCGCATATTCAGGTCCAATAGAATAAGGTCCGGCTCGTGCTGTTTGGCCAGTTCCAGCGCTTCCTCCCCGCTACTGGCCTCGGCTACCAACTCTAGGCTGGGCTCCATAGCAAACAATTGCTTGAGACCTTTACGAAACAGAGGATGGTCATCAACCATCATTACCGTGGCAGAAGAAGTCATGGGGTGTCCTGCTTCATTGCTGTAAGTTGTACTAATTCTGAACAGTGACTTTAACACAGGGCTCAGTGCCTGCGCTTACCCCCAAATGGGTAGCTATTACGCGCGGGGGCAAAGGGGTTACTTACTGTTGGTAATTGAGCAGGGATAAGCACCGGCCCATAGTGGCCGGACGAATCATTTCGAGGAGGAGTGGCCGCCGTGTCTGACATCTACGAGTGGGCCCCAGAGGACAGCAAGTTCTGGCAGTCCAAGGGCAAGAAAATCGCAAACCGGAATTTGTGGATATCCATTCCCAGTTTGCTGTGCGGCTTCGCCGTGTGGCTCTACTGGGGCATTATTACCGTTCAAATGCTCAACCTTGGCTTCCCCATTGCCAAAGCCGATCTGTTTACCCTGATGGCAATTGCCGGCCTCACCGGCGCCACCCTTCGAATACCCAGTAGTTTCTTTATTCGATTGTTCGGTGGGCGCAACACCATTGTCTTTACCACGGCCCTATTGATGGTCCCTGCCCTGGGCACGGGTATCGCCTTGCAAAATCCTGAGACCCCATTGTGGGTATTCCAGTTGCTGGCTCTGCTGTCAGGTATTGGCGGTGGTAACTTCGCCTCTTCCATGTCCAATATCAGCTTCTTTTTCCCCAAGGAAAAACAAGGGTTGGCGCTTGGCCTGAATGCGGGCCTGGGTAACTTCGGTGTTACCACCATGCAGATCCTGGTACCGCTGTTTATGACCTTCGGAGCCTTCGGCGCTGCTGGCGGCGACCCCATGACCCTGGTTAGCAGCTCTGGCTCCCTGATTGGCAAAGTACCAGCCGGTTCTGAAGCGTGGATTCAAAATGCCGGTTTTGTATGGCTGCTGTTCCTGATTCCACTGGCCTTTGTAGGTTGGTTCGGCATGAACAACCTGCGCACCGACGAAGTCACCCCGGATGTGGGCAGCTCTATCGGAGCGATGTTGAAGATGACCATAATGTTGGGAATCGGCCTCCTCACCGCAATCACAGGTCTGTGGCTGTTGCTTCCCGAAGCGGCCAACGGTTCAGGCTGGGGTGTGCCCAAGGAAATCGTTCTGGTGCTGGTAATCGCCGCTACCGTGTTCGGCTTGAAGCTGCTGCCCGGTGAGATCAAAACCAGCTTGCAGCGTCAGTACCGTATCTTCAACAACAAGCACACCTGGGTGATGAGTGTCATTTACACCATGACCTTCGGCAGCTTTATCGGTTTCGCAGCGGCCTTCCCCCTGGCCATCAAGGTGATCTTCGGATACAGCCACGTGATGGTGGATGGGGTTATGACTCACGATACCATCAACAACAATGGCCCCAGCGCCCTGATGTACGCCTGGATGGGTCCGTTTATCGGCGCCCTGATTCGCCCGGTAGGTGGTTGGATCTCCGACCGTATCGGCGGAGCCCTGGTTACCCAAATCTGTGCAGCAATCATGGTGGGTAGTGCCCTGGGTGTGGCTTACTACATGAAGGCCGCCTACGGCTCAGCCACTCCGGAAGAGTTCTTCCTGCCCTTCTTCCTGCTGTTCCTGGTGCTGTTCGCCGCTACCGGTATCGGCAATGGCTCTACCTTCCGCACCATCGCCATGGTGTTTCCGAAAGAGCAGGCAGGCCCGGTATTGGGATGGACCTCAGCAGTTGCCGCCTACGGTGCCTTCTATATTCCCAAGGTCTTCGGCGAGCAGATCAAAGCCACCACCCCGGAATACGCTCTGGCAGGCATTGCTATCTTCTACGCGGTTTGCCTGGTGGTTAACTACTGGTTCTACCTGCGCAAGAACGGCGAATTCTACAATCCATAATTTGGTCTCACGGGCGGGAAACCGCAGTTGCGGGGAGGTTTAACCTCCCCTTTTTTATTTCACCTGAACCAATATCGGCGTTATATCCGAACCTTCAAGCAGGCTGGAAATCAGCTGTCTATCGGTGTCCCTGCGATAGTAGATCGTCACTTCATCCAAGTCTTCAACGGTTGGCATCGTCGGGCATAGATGCCTGGCAATAGCTATACACATCTGCTCATAAAAATCTAAATCGTGCAGCTTATCCAAATAGATATGGCACCCTGCGATATCCTCAGCACTAATCGTATAGTTGTAACCTATGGGCGGCTGAAAATAGTAGGCCTGCACAGTAATAGACCCATCTGCATTTTCAGTGACTTCGTATTGGACAGGTCTGCCGCAGATACTCTGTTGGTACCCAACAAGATCCTCCGCAACTGAGGCAAGACTGTCATCCGTCTCAATGGTGCTCTCAATTTCACTGTAGGCTTGATGGCTAGCTTCAAAGCAGCTCAAGCAGGACATAACACCCGCTTCTTGCAGCTCTGGCAGCAGCTCTATCGCCATATCTTCAAGCAATTGCACCAGCTTTTCTGCCGAGATAGCGTCGCGAAAATAGTAAGAGCCTTCTCTCTCAATCGCCGACTGAAAGATTTTTAGCTTGCGCTCCGGGCAATAGAAATCGAGGTGGTAGAGAGGCTGTTCTGGATCGGAAGTGTGGTTATTCAGCTCTACCTTGCCCAAATACGGGATAAAGAAGGTAAAAGACCAATACTCCGGGCAGTGAATAAATCGCCGGCAGTGCTCTTCGATATAACCGGGCAAATATTGAAGGTCGAAGAAATTGGCCAGATGATAGTTACCACCACCCTGGTATTCCGCTATGGAGTCATAGTTATAAAACGGGTGCTCGCCGTTGAAATCTATCTTAACTCTCTGCCCACTGGCTGCGCGGCAAGCCAGATGAAAGTACAAGGCATCGTCTTTGTAAGTAGAGTGGATAACGATAGCGTCGCCCTTTCGGCGAAGCTGATAGCGGAAAGCATCGATCCGGTAGGGCTCACAATCCTCAAGTAGCTCGGCAATTTCCAGCTCACCCGATTCTAGGCGGCTTACTCGATAGTTGTGCCCGCCTTCTTCTATGCAACGAGTAAGTACTGGGTGTAGATCCTCAATGGTCACAGCTTTCGCTACAGGTAAGCCCTCGACCTGTGCTTTTTCCCGGTAAAACTTATCGCCCTCGTTAAAGAGAGAAACTCCCAACACAACGCCCATAGGAGCACCACTCAGTTAGCTGGTGTTCAAACTTAGCAAAAAAATTGCTGGGGTTTTAGGGGGCGAAGAAATGCACTTTCAGAAATTGCCCTGGAACTACTTACAAACCGGCAAGACTACCAGCCTTAAACTGGGCAAAGTAGGTAGTGCCTTCACGCAGTTCTAGGCGCTCGCAGGAGAGACGGGAAATATCTGCGTAGAACACCTGATCAGCAGCGGTTAACTGTAAACGAATGCGGCCATCGATAAGGTTCTGCTTGGCAACTAAAGTTACCGGCAGGCAATTGAGGATACTGGACAGGCCCGGCTTCTCTACACTGAGGCTGATATCTCCGGCTTCCAACAGAAAAGCAGCGGTATCGCCTTTTCGATAATGGCCTGCCACCCTATCTGCAAAGATGGAAATCCCACCTAAATCCAAAGTGAGCAGACCATCGTTTAGGGATTCCACTCGCGCTTCAATCCGGCTGCGACAACTATCCCCTACGCCGTGGCTATCCAGACGCTGGGCAATTTCAGGTAAGGGAAGTGGTGCGGACAAATTGGCAGAATCCATCCACAAACAGCGCTGGGCCAGCAGCTGGATTTCATCAAAGTCGTGACTGGTCCAGATTACCAGCGCCGGATATCGGGCCCAGAAATCCCGCAGGGTCGGCAATAGGCGCCGAAGTACCTGGGCGCGGTCAACCGCTGAAAGCGGCTCATCAAATAATTGCAGCGGCGCGTTGTTATAAAGCTGGCGCAATACAGCCACTCGCTGGGCCTCTCCACCAGAGAGTAACTCCACCGGCTGATGTAGCAGCGCTTCAATACCAAAAGCCTTTAGCAGCCGACCACACTCTTCCTCGGGCAGTGGCCTGCGGCTGTAACGGCGGGCCAGTGCCAGGTTATCTGCCACCGACTGGCCGGCAAACAAGCGGCTATCCTGAAAGCCCAAAGAAAGCGTTCTTTTGTGGGTAGCCAGGGCGCGGCGTCCGCGCTGCCAAACCGTATTGGCAAAAGTGATATTGCCACGGCAATGGCGTTGGCCAGCCAAAGCAGCCAGTAATGTGCTCTTGCCACTGCCGGAGGGACCGGTAAGACCAAAAATTCCAGAGGCTGGCAGCTCTAACTGCCAGGGAGTTGCAGCGTTAAGCGGAGTCACCAGCCCTGCAACACTCAGTCCGTTGGAATCAGAAGTGGTAGACGTAGTACCGAATAGGGGTAAGGTGATTTCCATTAGCCCAGCACCCCCATTACCGGTTTAGCCTGCTCGTTGTTTGATCCGCGCGGGGCCAAACTATGTCCCAGCCAACGGGCAGCGAGTAGCAGTACCGTAGTAATTCCCATCAACATCAAAGCCAGCCGGTGCGCCGCACCGTATTCCATCGCCTCCACATGTTGATAAAGAGCGATAGAAACCACCTGGGTCTCACCGGGAATAGAACCACCAATCATCAGCACTACCCCGAACTCACCCAGGGTATGGGCAAAGGTTAAAGCGCAGGCACTCACAATAGCGGCGCGACTCGCCGGCAAAAGAACTTTTAATAATGCCGCCCAGGGCGGTATACCCAGTGCTGCGGCAGCCTGGGTCAGGCGCTGGCCATTGGCATTAAACGCGGCCAACAGCGGCTGCACCATAAACGGCAGGGAATAAATCACTGACGCAAACACCAGGCCAGTGAAGGAAAACACCAAGGGGCCATCAAAAAGTTGTGACAACCACTGCCCGGGCGCATAGTTAGGGGAAAATAAAAGCAGTAAATAAAAACCCAACACCGTGGGTGGCAGTACCAGCGGCAGGGTAATTAATACCTCGATACCGTGGCGCCAGCGGCTCTGCCATTGGCTCAATTTCCAGGCCAGGGGCACGCCGATAATAAACAGGAGCAAGGTAGTTAAGCCGGCCAATTTTAACGTTAGCCACAGGGCCTGCCAGTCGGCAGCGGCGATATTCATAAGCCACTCCCTCCATCTCTACTTCGATATTGAGTTGGCAAAACACCGTAACCCAAGTGCTGTAGTTGCACCTGCACTTCCGCTGAACGCAAATAGTCAGCGAGGGACTGTGCCTCTTTAGGTCGGCGACTCTGGGTGGGAATCAGCAGCTGCTGTTCAATGGGTTTGTACAAATACTGCGGCAGCAGCCAGTAGTTATCGCGGCCGGCTGCTTGCATCTGGCTGGCGGCGACAAAGCCCAGCTGCGCATTGCCGGAATCCAGCATTAAATAGGCTTGGCCTGCATTGTGGGCCCGGGCCAATTGAGTTTGTTTTTTCTTCCACAAATCCAGGCTTTGCAGCGCTTGCCGTGCGGCACTGCCGAACGGCGCTACTTTCGGATCGGCTAATACAATTTTATCGGGCCAGGTTTGCAGTAACTGCTCGATATTCGATTCCGATTTTGGGTGCCAGAGGGCCAGTAAACCCAGGGCGTAAGTCTGACGACTGTTGCCCAGTGCCCCGCCCTGCTTTTCCAACAGTTCAGGTCGCTCGCGATCGGCAGACAGAAATAAATCGAAGGGCGCGCGGTGCGCTATTTGTTGGTAGAGCACCCCGGAGCTGCCACTGCTGATTTGCACCACACAGGCATGGCGACGCTCAAATTCCGGCAGTACCTCTTCCAGTGCCGGGCGGAAGCTGGCCGCTACCGCCACCCGCAAGGTGCAGTTTTCCGCATTAACCGGCAGCGCGATGGCCACCAGTAAAGCGGATAGCAACAGGCTCAGCCGGCGGACCACTTTTCCATCTCCGCAGCATCGCTGGCCCGAGCTTCAACCCAGCGCTCTGAAGGCTTACCGGACTCATCCGCAACCGCTTCGCGCTTCCAGAAAGGCGCCTCAGTTTTGAGGCGATCCATGATGTATTGGCAGGCGGCAAAGGCAGCCTGGCGGTGGGGGCTGGTAACACCGACAAAAACAATTTCATCGTTGATCTGCATGGGGCCAACCCGGTGGACGATAGTCACACGACCCAGGGACCAGCGATCGCGGGCATCATTGATAATCCGTTGCAGGCTTTTTTCAGTCATGCCCGGATAGTGTTCCAGGGCCAGGCCGCAGACATCACTGCCCGCATTGAAGTCCCGCACCGAACCCACAAACAGGGCGCAGGCACCATCACCACTGTTGCCTTGCAGCGCAGTATATTCATCCGCTACGTCGAGGGGCGTTTCACTGACTTCAATACGATCAACGGCTTTCATATTGGCACCACTAGCCGCCGGTAACCGGCGGGAAAAATGCAACTTCATCCCCGGCCTTCACCTGGGCTCCGGTTTCTGCCAGCTCCTGGTTCAGGGCCATACGGATATCGTCTCTTTGCAGGTGCGGGCTCCAATCCGGGTGCTGTTCACATAGGGTTTTGCGCAACTCGCTGATACTGCCGGAAAAGTCCTTCAGGGTAGTCTCGCCCATGCCCAATTGCTGGCGCAGACGCGCGAAAAACAGAACCTTTACCATCGCTTTACACCTCTGAAATTTTTACGCCTTGTCCGCAGCATCGCCGCGCCAGTGGCCGCGCTTACCGCCGGTTTTTTGCAGCAGGCGGGTCGGGCCGATTTCCATCGCCGGGTCCACGGCTTTACACATATCGTAAATGGTCAGAGCCGCTACCGAAGCTGCGGTTAACGCTTCCATCTCTACTCCGGTGCGCCCGGCCAAGCGGCAGAAAGCAGTGATATGCACATTATGCTTTTCCGGCTGTAATTCGAAATCCACCGCTACTTTGGTCAATGCCAGTGGATGGCACAGGGGAATTAAATCCGAGGTTTTCTTCGCGGCCTGGATGCCGGCGATACGAGCTACAGAGAGCACGTCGCCTTTTTTGTGCGCCCCTTGGCTCAGCAGTGCAAAAGCCTCTGCACTCATACAGATGCTGCTCTCGGCCAGGGCACTGCGGTCAGTGATGTCCTTCTCGGTAACATCCACCATGCTGGCTTCGCCGCGCTGGTTTAAATGGGTTAACTGGCTCACAAATTACCCCCGGCTCTCACAGGGCGCGCTGGCAAAGCGCACATGGGGGATAAAGTTACAGGGCTTGTGGCGGGCATCCAGCTGCTCCAGCAATATGCCTTCCCAAGCAGTGCGACAGGCTCCGGTGGAACCGGGCATACAACATATCAGTGTGCGATTAGCCAGGCCGGCGAGCGCGCGGGACTGCACGGTGGAGCTGCCGATATCCCCCAGGGAAATATGGCGGAACAGCTCGCCAAAGCCGTCGACAGTTTTATCGAACAACGGGCTCAGGGCCTCCGGCGTGGAGTCGCGATCGGTAAAACCAGTACCGCCGGTCACCAATACCACCTGCACTTTCGGATCGGCAATCCAGGCGGAGACCACCGCGCGCATCTGGTAAACATCGTCCGGGGTAATGCGCTTATCTGCGAGCTGATGGCCGGCAGTTTTGAGGGCTTCCACCAGATACTGGCCAGAGGTATCAGTCTGCTCGTTGCGGGTATCGGATACGGTAAGTACCGCGATATTGAGCGGTACAAATTCTTTGCTAGCGTGTGCGGACATAATCAGTGGTCTCTCAAAAAACTGTTTTCTGGAGTTTTATCCGGCGTACTCAAGCCGAGATAATCTGCCGGCGTATTGATATTGCGATGCCAATCGCCAGCACTTTTTATGGGTATGGATTTGGCCCCCAGGTGACGCAGCAGCGCGCCGACAGAATTGCGCGCACTGCCTTCGACTGCACGGCGCAAATAATCCAGGCAGTCGCTGTTCAGAGGCAGCCACAGGGGAAAAAAGAAGTTTTCAAAATAACAGGGCCGGCCACTTGCCTGCCCCTCCGCCAATAACTCTGCGAGGTGCTTCCGCCCGAGCAAGGGCATATCGACCGGAATCACCAGGGCCGCATCGGCACCGGTTGTCAGGGCTACCGAATAAAGGCCGCCCAGTGGGCCCCGTTCTGGCACCAGGTCTTCGATCGCTCCGGGGCGGGCGCCGCTGGTCACGACTTTTTCCAGCGGAAGCTCACTCAGCAATGCCTCGGCATGCTGCAAAAAATTGCCCCGTTGGGGGTGGGCCAGCAGGGCCTTGTCACGGCCCATCCGGCTGGAGCGGCCGCCGGCCAGCACCACGCCGATTGCCGATTTACTAACAAGAGCCCTGGCCATAACCCTAGCCCCCCAGCATCGCCAGGTTGCGGGTAGCGCCGGTAAAACCTTCATGCAGCTGATGGCCTGCGGTCTTATCTACAATCAACTCGCGGATATGAGTTGCCAGTGCCTCGCTATCGCCATCGGCGATGATTTCGCGCATATCAAAGCCCTGGTCGGCAAACAGGCACAGGTGCAGCTTGCCCTGGGCCGATACCCGCAGGCGATTGCAGCTTGCACAGAAGTCTTTGCCGTAAGGGGTAATCAGGCCGATACGGCCGGCGTAATCCGGGTGGAAGTACTCCCGCGCCGGACCGGCATCGCGGGTGCGGATCACCTGCTCCCAGCCTTCCCGCAACAGCAGGCTTTCTATATCGCCGCCGGAGACGTGGTTGCTGGCGAAGAACTCGCGGTTATCGCCGGTGCGCATCAATTCAATAAAGCGCAGGGTCACCGGAGTCTCGCGAACCCAGGCGAGGAAATTATCCAGTTCGGCCAGGTTGTACTGGCGCATCAGCACTGCGTTGACCTTGGTATCGATACCCAAAGCCAGGGCGCGATCCAGGCCTGCTAAGGCTTTATCCAGGCGGTTGTGGCCGGTGATATGGTGGAATTGAGCCGGGTCGAGGCTGTCGATACTAACATTCACCTGATCCAAGCCCGCGCGGTGCCAGTCGTCTATCTGACTGGGCAGGCGGTAACCGTTGGTGGTAATGGCTAAGCGGCGAATCTTATCGCTAGCGCGCACGGCTTCGAGCAGCGGCACCAGGTCTTTGCGCAGGGAGGGCTCTCCGCCAGTAAGGCGTACCTTTTCCGTACCCAGTGAAGCAAAAGCGCGCACTAATGTGCCCACCTCAGCGACTGAGAGAGGATTTTCCCCTTCCAGGGAACGTCCGCAACCGATGCCCTCGGGCAGGCAGTAGTTGCAGCGGTAGTTGCAGATGTCCGTCACGGACAGGCGCAGGTAGTAAAACCTACGGCCAAAATTGTCTTGTAACATTAAACGCCTTTCCAATTTCGGGAGGCCGCGCAGTTTCCCGCTAGACCCTGGTGGCCGGTACGGCCACGGTCCCGGCACCTTGCAACGTCAATAAAAAACGACGCGGTTTAGGTAGCGGGACTCGGTGTTTAAACTGATGTCAGTGTATCAAGCTGGTTAATTTATGCTTGGGGCAAAGGTGGTACTCCCTTGGTGCTCGAACTGATGCTCCTCGGGGAGACATCAAAACGTGGAGCTTCAGTCGATTAAAATTTATAAATTATAAAAACAGGTTCAAGGTGCGGGGAAAACCCCGGCCGAAGCCGGGGGCCTCGCTAAGGAGTTCTTTCAGCCGCTTAGAAATTAGCGGTTACCATGATCCAAAGCTTGTCGGTGTCAGTGCTGTACTCATCAGCACGATAAGTTGCGTACTTAACGAGTGCAGAAATGTCGTCGGTGATTTTGTGCCCGTAGCTCAGGTTCCACTCATCACCGTAACTAACGGAGCCCTCGGCCGCTTCAAAGTTGTGATAGGTCAAGCCCAGCTTGCCACCGGCCACTTTCATAGAACCGCCAACATACAGATCTTCGACACCGTCAGCGGGGGTTCCCAGGAATTTATCAGTGAAACCCTGGAACTTGTGCAAGGTTGCCAGCGGGGTTTTAAAACCAACGTCATTGTCGGAACCCAAAACTTCATAACCGAGTTTTGCCGCAACAGGACCCAGATCAGCGCCAAGTTCTGCCAGGTAATAATTAGCACTATAGTCATACTGGTTGTCACCAATATCTGACTGGTGCGCATAACTCAGGTTGGCTTTTACCGGACCAAATTTACCTTTGTAATCTACCCCATAAGTGCGACTTGCATTATCGGTGAAATCTTCCAGATCCAGATTGTAAACAAAAGCGCTGATTTTATGGTTTTCAGCTACTGGATAAATTGCGTGTAGCAGTTGGATATCGCCGCCCATATCGGAACCAGCACTGTCTTCACCGAAAATACGGTTAACGTTGTAGACGTAGCTATAATCCAACTGGAAGCTATCGGCACTGCCGTACTGATAACGAACACCATCGTAGGTCTGCTCGTTTTGTCTCCAGCCAACACCGCCGACAAATCGCTGCCCGTCCAGGTTAATGCGCTGGCGACCGGCGGTAATTATGGAATTTCCACCGCTGTAGCGAATGTAGGCCTGGTTAATTTCAGTTCCTTCCGGATCAGCCACTACCGGGTATTCGCCTTCACCATTAACGGTGGAGTTGTAGCTGTCATTGCCAACTGCCGTAACATCATCCATTTCCAGGAAGCTGGTAAAGCCACGGTAGCTGCCACTGCGCCAGTTGAGGCGAGTTCTTAAAGTGGATGCAACTGCTTCATCATCAATATCATCCTGATCAACAGTCTCTACGCGGTAACGCAGATTCAATCCGACTTCACCGGATTTCAACGCATCCACCAGAGTGGCATTTTCACTTTCCTGCGCAGCGGCCTGCAATGCAACAGTGCTGCATGCCCCCAACAGTAAGGCACCGAGAATTTTTGGGAATTTGGAAACGGTCATGACGCTTTTCCTTTGCAACAACGGAGTGAACAGTGACAAATTACAATTTTTCAGACTCGACTGAAACCATAGATTTTTTCCTGCTTAATTAATCTTTACTCCCTAGCCTTTACTCAGGCGTAATCCCTTATTGGTAGTGGGCACTACCTATCCGGCAAAGCCTCGGTTTCACTGGTTTCCTCAAGCAGGAAATTATTTTGCTGTGCGTACTGTAAACGCTGCATATAATTTTCTCTTTGAATCGCTAAATACATAACCAGCATGCAAATCGCGAGTACACCGTAGAGCAGCATAAAGGCAGCACTGTGAATACCCACTAAATCCTGTGCAATACCAAACAGGACTGGCAGGGTAAAACCTCCCAAAGCACCAATCGTGGCCACCGCGCCACCAACACTTCCCATATGTGCGGGGAAATTATCGTGAAGTGCTTTGTATACAGAAGCTCGTCCGAATCCCTGAGCGATACCAATAACCAGTAGCAGTAAAGTGAACAATTCAATACCCACTTCAATATTTAAATGCACATCCCGTTCCACCCCGTGAATGGTCATGCTGGTGGGCGGGTAACTGAGGAAGAAAAGACAGACCAGGCAGGTCCAGAAAACACTCCAATTGACGGTGCGCGCACCGTAGCGATCGGCAAACCAGCCCCCCAAAGCACGCAGTGAACTGGAAAGGGCCACAAACAACAGGGTGAGAGCCATTGCAACCGGCGTGCTGACTTGGTACACCGACAGATAGTAATTCGGCAACCACAATAAAAGTGCGAGAAAACTGCCAAAAACAAAGTAATAGTAGAGCCCATAACGCCAAACCCGGATTTGCGTTAGCGGCTTTAAATGGCTGCGCAGATCCGGTTTTCCCCGGCTGCGCATATAGCGGGTTTCCTCTGGTGCAAAAAATTCGAATAAAACCATCATCAGGATAATCCCGGCTCCATAAGCCGGCCCTATCCACTCGCGCCCAAACCAATTTTGAATGGCTGGAGCCAATGCCAGGGTAATTGCAGCTCCGGCATTTCCTGCACCAAAAATGCCCATCGCAGTACCCTGCCGCCCTCTTTCGAACCACGGGCTGATATAGCGAATCCCCAAAACAAAAGACACCCCGGAAATACCCAGCCACAGCCCCGCCAGCAAATGGGCCCCGTAGCTATCGATAAAGGGCAACAAAAATAGCACCGGCAGCAACAGCAGCATCTGCAATAAAATCAGCTTTTTCGCAGAAAAATATTCCACCAGTAATCCCACCGGAAAACGCAGCAGCGCCCCGCTCAAAATCGGCGCAGCCAGTAGAACCCCGTATTCAGTTGCAGACAGATCCAACTGCCCGCGAATCTCTACCCCCAATACCGCGTAGAGCGTCCAAACAGAAAAGTTAGCGGCGAACATGGCCGAGGCAAATATCAGCGCGCGCCCGGCGAGTTGCTGTGTATATTGCACGGCAGGCATCTCCAAAATATTGGCTGTCGAAAATTAATTGCCACCCCGGTTATTCACCGCATTGAGCCCCCGCCCAAGAAAAGTGATCACAGAATTACAGCTGGGCAAGAAATCTATAGAGGCAAGCTACTGGCAAGATGCACAAAAAATCGGCTAGCGACAATTACTCCCAAAAACCCTTTTTAATCATTATCAATTTCCGCCGACTACCCCCACAGGGGTAGAAACGCACTAAAAACCGCCCCTACCCACTCCGAGCTACTAACCCCAAGGGGTTACTCCCTTCCATATACAAATCGATTTCCCTTCCACTTACCCCTTTTGCGCGCTTTCCCTCTGGCGCTGCTCAAATACTATCGGTCATGACCCTATCCACCTCTAAAAATTTCTGAGAAGCCGGAGAAAATAGTCATGAGTCAATCCAGCGGCCTCAATTTATTTAATTGGGGCGATCCCAAAATAAAGACGCTGCACGTTACTTGGTTTGCGTTTTTCCTGACTTTCGTGGTGTGGTTCTCCCACGCTCCGCTGATGGTCTTTATCAAGGAAGCGTTCGACCTCACCAGCCAGCAAGTAAAAGCCCTGTTAATCCTCAATGTGGCACTCACCATCCCCGCCCGTATCATTATCGGTATGCTGGTGGATAAATTGGGGCCGCGCCTGGTGTACAGCGGGCTGCTGATGACCTCATCTTTAATCTGTTTGGGCTTTGCCACCGCAGACAGTTATGAATCCCTGGCCCTGTTCCGCTTCCTGCTGGGATTTGTGGGTGCCGGCTTTGTAATTGGTATCCGCATGGTGGGTGAATGGTTCCCAGCCAAACAAGTTGGCCTGGCAGAAGGTGTTTACGGCGGCTGGGGGAATTTCGGTTCTGCTGCCGGTGCCATGACCCTGCCCACCATCGCCCTGCTGTTCGGCGGTGAAGATGGCTGGCGCTATGCCCTGGGCCTCACCGGCATCATCGCCGGCCTGTACGGCATCATCTACTACCGCGTTGCCCGCAACACTCCTAAAGGTTCCACTTACTTCAAGCCGAAGAAGAGCGGCGGCCTGGAAGTGACCAGCAAGCGGGATTTCTACTTCTACCTGCTGATGAATGTGCCCATGTACCTGGCACTGGCAGCGTTGGCTTACAAACTGTCTCCCAGCGGCGTAGCCCTGCTGAGCCAGAATGCCACTTACGCAATGTGGGGACTGCTGGTAGCACTGTTTGCCTTCCAGACCCGCATGATCTGGAATGTAAACAAAGACCACCTGCGCGAAGGTGTGCCCGAGCTGGAGAAATACAACTTCAAGCAGGTAGCCATCCTCGACCTGGCCTACTTCGTCACCTTCGGCTCAGAGCTGGCCGTGGTTTCTATGCTGCCCCTGTTCTTCCTGGAAACCTTTGAAGGATTGAGCCCGGTGAAGGCCGGTTTGCTCGCCTCTGGCTTCGCCTTTATGAACCTGGTGGCTCGCCCAACCGGTGGATACTTCTCTGACAAACTGGGGCGCCGCCGCAGCCTGATGTTCCTGATCGGCGGCCTGGCAGTGGGTTACTTTGTACTGAGCCAGATCAACGGCGGCTGGTGGATTCCCGCTGCGGTAATTGCCACCATGTGCTGCTCTTTCTTCGTGCAGGCCGGTGAGGGTGCCGTATTCGCCGTCGTACCCCTGGTGAAGCGTCGCATGACCGGGCAGATCGCCGGTATGGCCGGAGCCTACGGCAACGTGGGTGCGGTTACTTTCCTTACCGCCCTGTCTTATGTCAGCTACAGCCAGTTCTTCCTGATTATCTGCGGCGCAGCAGCGGTGATCTTCTTCGCCTGCCTGTTCCTGGAGGAGCCCAAAGGCAATATCGCCGAAGTGCTACCAGATGGCACAGTGCAGCTGATCAGCGTGGAGTGATTGGAAAGCAGTTATCCAGCAACAAACGCAAAGGAGGGCCAATGGCCCTTCTTTGTTTTTCGCCGTTGGTCTGAGGGGACGAAAAGAGATAGGAGAAAGCTGTGAGCGAAACCAATTCCGGGGTGCAAACAGAAACCAAGGCAAACCCCGAAGCCCAGACACCGCGATTGAGCCACGGCCTCTGCACCCGTGCCGGCATCAAACCGCAGAACGAAGATGCGGCAATCTATCACTGGCCAGACAACCCGCACTTGCAGGAATACCTGGGCGCAGTTGCCGCGCTGGCAGACGGCGTCAGCTCCGCCGAAGCCGGCGCCCTGGCCAGCCACACCGCCACCGAGCAGTTTGTGCGGGACTATTACAAAGTGCCGGATACCTGGTCTGTCGCCCACGCGGGACAGAAAATCCTCGCCTCCATTAACAGCAAGCTATACCGCAAGAGCCACGACTTTCCCCAACAGGAAAAGGGCTTCCTGTGCACCTTCTCCGCCCTGATTTTTAAATCCCGCACCGCCCACTACTTCCATATCGGCGACAGCCGTATCTATCACCTACGCGGTGACAACCTTAAATGCCTCACCCGGGACCACAACATCACCCTGGCCCACCGCCAACAGATGCTATCCCGCGCGCTGGGAATGGATACCGGCCTGCAAGTGGATTACGGCCAGCTAAGCCTCGCTAAGGACGATGTGCTGCTGATTACCAGCGACGGTGTGCACGACTTTATCAAACAGGATTTGCTGCGCGAGCTGCTGGCAGATACCCAACTGAGCGAACAGGAAACAGCGGAAACCCTGGTGCGCCTCGCCGAGGAAAACGGCAGTGACGATAACCTCTCCGCATTAGTGGTAAAGGTAAAGGCACTGCCACAAACCACCCTGGACGACTACAGCCGCCAGCTTACCCGCCTGCCCTTCCCGCCGGAATTGGAACCGGGCATGGTATTGGATGGTTACCAGGTGGAACGGGAGCTGTTCTCCTCCCAGCGCAGCCAGTTGTACCTAGTTCGCGACAGTGCCACCGGGGAAATCCTGGTAATGAAAACCCCCTCGGTAAATTACGAGGACGATATCCACTATATTGACCGCTTTATTCAGGAGGAGTGGATAGGCCTGCGTATTCGCAGCCCTCAGGTAGTGCGCCTGCACCGGCAGACCCGCCCGCGCACCGCGCTCTATTACCTGATGGAGTATGTGCAGGGCAGCACCCTGGAGCAATGGATCACCAATAACCGCTTTCCCAAACCGGCGGAAGCGTTTCGTATCCTTAAGGAAATTGCCACCGGGCTACAGGCCTTCCACGATCAGGAAACCATTCACCAGGATTTGCGCCCGGCCAATATCATGATCGACGGCGATGGGCGGGTAAAAATTATCGATTTCGGCTCAGTCTATGTAGCCGGCAGTGCCGAGATTTTTCGCCCCCTGGAGCACCCGGAAGCGCTGGGCACCGCCAGCTACTCCGACCCCCACTATATCCTCGGGCATAACAGCGGTATTCGCGGTGATATCTATGCCCTCGCCACCATTGCCTACGAAATGTTTACCGGCGAACTGCCCTACGGCGAGGAAATCGAAAACTGCCGCTCCCACGCCGACTTCGAACGCCTGCGCTACCGCACCGCCAGCCAGTTTAATCCGGTAGTCCCCATCTGGTTCGATCGCGCCCTGGAGCGCGGATGTAGTATCGACCTGGAACAGCGCTACTCCACCCTAACGGAATTTATGCACGACCTCGCCAATCCCAACCCGGATTACCTAAAGGAAGATCCTACTGAGAAAGGGGATGCCTCTTTGTTTTGGAAGATTCTTTGTGGGATTTGGGTGGCTACTTTATTGGCGGTGGCGGCGTTGTTTTCTTCTAGTGGTTGAAATTAAAGCTTTTAGTGCGATAGTTGTTGTTGGCGAAAAGGCTGGTCCAGCATATATGGATAGTTCGCGGGTTTTGAAAATAGCGTTAGCCAGATATTATCAACCGTAGTTATTTGATTCTATTTCTCGCGTAGAACAGTATTTTAGAATTTCTTATTAATAAGAATGAAGCATAAAGCAAATACGTAAAGCCACTAGAGTACTTTTAACCTCTTGAAATATATAAATAAGTGGTATAGTACATCCAATTTACAATAAACTACTATCAGTCGAATCAATACAATATTAAAAATGAATACTGTTTTTATTGATGAAAGTGGCTATACGGGAGCCGACTTATTAAATCGAGATCAACCATTTCAAGCGGCTTCAGCACTAAACATTTCCGACTTTGAAGCAGAGGGTCTCATTAAAAAACATTTCCCTAAAATAAAGTCAGAAGAACTAAAGTATCGTGATCTTGCTAGACGAAAAGTAAACTGGGATGCACTGTATGCTCTGCAATCAGATTTATTAACGAACTACGAATCTATTACTTATATATGTGATAAGAAGTATTTGCTTATATTACACTTTCTGAATTATGCAGTTGAACCATTTTATTACGATCAAGGAATAAACCTTTATGAAGATGGAGGTAACTATTCACTAGCCTCTTTGCTTTATTACGCAGCTGATACTGTGCTGGAAGGCACTAATTTCAACGATATATTACATCTATTCCAGCATGCAATGAAGTCAAAATCTAAAACTTCAGTGACGGCACTTATCCGAAAAGTCAAATCTTCACCTTGGCATGAGCTACGAGAAGCATTTGGTCCTTTAGCTCTTGAATACCCTTCATGTATCGAAGAAATCATGAGTAAAAACACATCTACAGATGGAGCGTATATAGTTTTACTTTCACTAATAAGCAGATTGGAGACGGTGCTTGATCAAAGTTACGAAATAATTCATGATCGCTCAAAGAATTTAGAACAATATGATCTCACATTAAATAAAATGATCAATCATAGTAGCGAAGTATCTTTTAAAGGAACTGAATTAACCACTCTTAAATTTCCTCTAAAGCTCAAAAAAGTGTCTCAAGTAGATTCAAAGAATTCACCAGGAGTTCAGCTCGCAGACATTCTTGTTGGAGGTATAATTGATGCATCGAGAGGCATCACAGGAAAGAAAAAAAATCATTACAATAATCGCATTCTAGATCTGTACAAAGAAAACCAACTAATTCATTTATTACCTAGCATTGACTTTACAGAGCAAACTAGATTTAGAAAAGGAAGTCAAGGTAGTGAAATAATCGACTATGCTTCACGTAATTTCTATTAAAGAGCATATTTTTCAAAATAGAGTCGAATTATTCGATATCTTTGTTAGTTATACTAATAGATGAGCAATAATTTAAATAAGAATATGAGACAATCAAGATGTCAGAGAAAAAGCACAGTTTTGGTAGCGTTAGCCTTGTAAGACAAGGTGACCACAAATTTTACTCATTAACGCTACCGAGTGAACTATTGGCGGAAACTTGTTATGTCGTAGACCGCTCAGAAGATCCTATAGAGGGGTTTCAACGAGAGTTGGATGAAAAAAGGGCTAAAGAAATTGCTGCATATATTGATAGCGGTTTAGGTACTATACCAAGCTCTATTGTTTTATCTGCACAGGAGGATGCCGATCTAATCTACAACTCAAGTAAAAAGAGTATCAGCTTTAAGGGGCTAAAAAATGCATTTTTAATCATAGACGGACAGCATCGAGTATATGGTTTTATGCATGCGAAAAAAGCGTTTAGAGTACCAGTTATTATTTATTCAGGTTTATCTAAACGTGATGAAACTCGCCTTTTTATTGATATAAACTCTAAGTAAAAAGGAGTCCCCCCTGAACTACTGCTCGATATAAAGAAGCTAGCCGAATACGAAAATGATCAAGAAGAATTTCTTAGAGAGCTGTTCGATATATTTCAGAAGGATACTAGTAGCTGTCTATATGGAAAATTGTCGCCTGCAACTAAATCTAAAGGGAAGCTGACACGATCGACTTTTAACACAGCAGTAAAGCCTCTCGTTAAAATATTTGGTGGCAAGAGTGAGTCAGAAGTATTTGATATATTAAACAACTACTTCTTATCATTTGATGAGGCTATCTTGTTGAAGCATGATTTACATGACCAAATGTTCAACACTACATTTTTTAAGGCTATCTGTGGTTTTTTTCCAATTGCGGCGGCCAAGGTAAAAGATCGATTTGGAGCAATCTACAATGCCGATAACTTTTATCATTTCCTTGAAAAGATAGGGACGAACATCAAGGCAAGTAAACTTAAAGTCTCAGGTGTGGCATATAAACCATTAGTAAAAGCACTTGAAGAATGTTTCAAGGAAGACTTCCAGCTCTAATGTCTGTTATTTCCAAAGTATTAGTACAGCAAACCAGATTAGATATTTTTAACTTTAATCGCGCGACTCAAATCGATATGAAAGGCTGGATAGCAAATCAGAACTATCATGTAGATATTGATTTAACGAGTAATAATTATGCGATAAGAGCAGCGGACAAAAATTACTTGAAAGCTGCACTCGCAAATGATTGTAATCGGATGGCAGCGGCTGCAATTGAGAGCATTTCTGGAGTCAAATTAGATGCGACCCTAAATAAGAGTGGGGCATGGGGAGTTATTCGAGCATATTACGCAACATTTTTTGCCATACACAGTATAATGCGTATGTATGGAATTTCTTGCTCACAGCTGGATCAAGCACATGTTGACAAAATATTTGAGTCAGCAAGTGCAGTAAATAAAACTGGTGACGTTTTACGTTTAGATAAAGGTTTTTACGCCATAAAGATTGATGATAACTTTTCAGGCGTGACGTTCCATAAGTATAAGGATTCTCACAAGGACACATGGGGTGAATTTTTAAGTCTGATCGAAAGTCTAATATCTAATTCAGCAAACGTTACCGCACTCGGGAAACATAAAGTCGAAGCTATAGATATTCTTTTAGCTGTAAAACGTGGTATTACCCGATCCCGATGTGGTGATAAAGGTAACTGGCTTTCAGTAATGAGAAACTCTGTTAATTATCAACACTCCCATGGTGTTTGGTTTCCTTACGGAAGGAAACCAGCAGCTCCTAATTATATCAGTGCAATAGCTAAAGACTGGATAAACCCAGTATCCTCTTTGGATACTGGGTTAAATGGAGGGGATATTAAAACCTTCTTTGATTTGGTGGTTTTAATCAACTCTATATTGCGAGAGCTTCTAATTTCATGTGCTGAAAAAGTAAATAGTAAAAATCCAGTCTTCACCAATGGTTCTTTAAGGCTATTAAACACAATCCAAGCAGCATAAACTAATATTTCAAACTAATTTTTAGCTGCGCATTGAGCGCAGCATTTTCACAGTCGTAACCTGTTATTCAACAATTTTCTTTAGGCTGCTCCTTTTGCACACGCATATATATTTCTTCGCGATGAACAGGTAGAGATCTGGGAGCACGTATTCCTATCTTCACCTGATTGCCCTTAACTTCCAAGACTGTAACTGAAACATTGGCTCCAATTCTTAAGTTTTCACCTGTCCGGCGCTTTAAGATCAACATAGATATTTCCTACTGATACTCAGACCATGGGTAAACCTTCTCTGATGGAAGGCTGAGAAACTGACTTTTTGAGGAAATAGGGGGTGGTGCGCGGGAACGGTAGGCAAAGAAGAAGAAAAGGCAGGCACAACGCTTCCAGAGCTTGGGGAGTCGCTCCAAGCCGCTGAATGTACTCCACTTTATTGAAGACGAGCGGGTTTCTAGCGTATGATCCATATAGCCATTTTGATAGTCATGTTATCAATTTGGTCAGCTGGCCCCTGGTGTTGCTGCACCTTGGGTCAGCGCCTTTTACTGTCTCTTACGTCACGCTACCGTTCTCCTTTAAGAAGATAGTTCTTTAGAAAACTCTTAGATGTCTTGATTCTCTCGAATCCCTTTGGACTTTGGTCATCGGCCTACAAAAGACCACCCAATTCCGGCCAAAATACCAATAAATATCAATCGATTTTACGCAGCTTTGACACTAAAACAAACTGAATAAAATCCAATAAGATCATTTTTGTGCCTATATTTTTATGCTCCTTAGCTTAGATAATTTGCGTTATCCATAAGAGTGATGGTTTAGGTGGTTACTCTTTACTCGCTTTCACATGAGAAATAAAAGCAATTAATCATAAAACCACCACTCCGTGTGTCATTCTTGTGTCGAGTGAAAAGATCCAAATAGCCTAATGCTTGAAAGTATTGCAGTGAGACATGGAGAGTTGTTCACTTTTAGTCGCCATGCCATTTTTATAAAGTACTTAAAACCCTGGTTAATAGATACGCATGTTCCTATCTATGCATTGGTGATTTTTCGCCTGTACTGACAAACTTACCGATTGATATATCCGCTCTGAGTATAGTTGTTTGCCATTTTGGCATTGATCGACAAGTGATATGATGCAGCTTCAGTTGAGCACACTATTAAAGCTCTTTGGCAGGAAAGCATGAACTATAGAAATCTACTGTTAAAAAGAGGGTTTGGTTTCCATTAGCAATTCATAGCTAATGGAGATCCATATGGGGTATTTTCGACACCCTAAAACCAAGAACGAGATGAAGCAATACTATGCTTCGTTGGAAAATGAACTAGAGATCCCAATAAAGATTAGAAACCGTCGTCGGCCAAAATGTTTGCCAAACGCTTGGGACGACTACTTTCCTAGTAATATTTCTAATCGTAATTGGAAGCTGTTTCGAAGGAACCAGTGGAAGAGGTAGTCATCCACTTTAACAAGATGCTCCTGCTGAAAACATAAGCTCCAGCTTTGGCTCTACTTATGTTTTCAGCAGAGCATGGTGTTGTATACACCATGATTCAAATTAGGACGATAGCCACCTTGGGCACCATGAACTGCCCGAGTAAATCTAGGAACTGGATCAAACTTTGTGGCATCTTACCAACTAAGGGAAATAGCTCTTCGAATATAGTGGAAATATTTTGATTTAAGTACAGGGAATACTATGGAAGATTTAACTTTTCACAATTACCCCTCTGTTATTGGATACTACCAAGCTCTCAGACAAGAAGTTTGGGCAATTACACAAGAGTCATGGCCTCAGTCATCAATAAAGGGCATTAGTTTGAAGACAGCAAGACTGGCTGACTCTTGGAAAGAGATGAGAGGAGCAAATCTAAGATCTTCGAGAGCCAGTTGGGACTGGGAGCCAGAATTTAATGCATATCAGAAGAAGCCAAAAAGATATGAAATGTCAGTTTGGTTTGAGAATCAACTTTGCGGACTTTGTTATGGCTTTGCATCCAAGCATGGCACAAAGGTAAGAATGAATCTTATAGAATCCACACCTGTAAGACCAAATCCCTTGGGAGAAGGTGTCTTTCCAATATTATCTTTTGGAGCTACGGTTTATGCCAACTTAATTAATGCTGACGAGGTTTGGGTATTAGACCCAGTTAAAGGTGCAATTGATTACTACGAAAGCCAAGGATTTTCAGCACCTGAGATCTATCACGGGAAAAGAGTCGGAATGAAAAAATTATGAGCGACTACAAGTTTTCACAAAAAGAGAAAGACAGAATCAATGAGATTCGTTCAAAAATGAAGAAACATGCTGAAGAAGTAAAAAAGAAATCAAAAGGCACAACAATAGAAGAACCATCAGGAAAACAAACGAATCCAACAGAAGTTGACCGTATGAGAGATCGAAAAAATGACGATTAAAGACAATCAGATTAGTAAGGAAGATATTAGAAAGTTTGTTGAGAAAAACAAATCTAAAATATTAAAAGAAGCTAAAGAGGTTGAAACGGCCATAAAGTCAAATAGATTAAAGAACCAGCAGAAACTATGAATCTTATATATAGTAGCTCTGTATGACACAAGGTAATAAGCTTGGACATACATAGATTTGTACATCAACACCTTGTAAGTACATGAAACAAAAGGTGTAAAATGCCATTTAATTACAAAGACCTTACCTATATTAGAGCTTCCATTCAGGCATATGAAGGCACTCTAAACCAAACAACTGAAGAAGAGTGTGAAGAAGAGGAATTTTCAGAAATTTAGATGATATTATGTATTTGGGACGCTTGTTGGCTCTAGTTAATCGAGAAATTGAAGAGGCTGAGTCTTCGGGTCCATCTTTAAATCCAGTACAGCCAAAGGATTAAGCACATGGCCAGTTGCCGCACCGGACGTTCCTTTGCAGAGGTTAAAAGTGCTGTTAATTTTCACCTACAGTTATTTTGATACTTTGCCTAACAACTTGATTAGCTGCCCCAGATGTTACTACATTTTGAGTCAGCGCCTTTTACTGTCTCTTACGTCACGCTACCGTTCTCCTGTGAGAAGATGGTTCTTTAGAAAACTCTTAGATGTCTTGATTCTCTCGAATCCCTTTGGTCTTTGGTCATCGGCCTACAAAAGGCCACCCAATTCCGGCCAAAATACCAATAAATATCTATCGATTTTACGCAGCTTTGACACTAAAACAAACTGAATAAAATCCAATAAGATCATTTTTGTGCCTATATTTTGATGGCGATACCCTTTCTATTAAGTGCTTCAGGCCTGAATATCCGGTACGTAAGTCCCTTTCTATTCATAAGTAATTTTTCCAACCCGAACGATCCTATCGATAGATAGTTTTTTTCTGGATAGAAAAGTTTCCGATTTTTGGAATTAGTGGACCAAATGATATGATGCGATATATTTTGTGTATTCTGATTTACCTTCGGTAGGGTGTAAAAGTGTATAAGTACTTCGGGTTATTAGCGTTAATATTTGTATCTGCCTGCACTACAAATATACCGGTAGAAAAATTAAGTGGTTTAGAAGCAAGAACACACCTTGATCATGAATACTGGAGCGTCTCACTGCCAGGCAAGTGGAGCTATGAGGATAGTGAGGGTATGATCATCGCCACATCTCCAGAAGGTCAATATGCGCTCTATATCACGGTTTATACCGCCTCAGAATCTGCATCCAGCATAGCCTGGGGCAACGAGGAGATTAAGCATCTTAAGTCTGGAAAATATTCAAGGCCGGGGTATCTTTTTGACTTTCAAAAAGAGCAGAGTTATGAAAAAAACGGCAATGCTTATTACGAGCTTGATGGCATAGATGTAAAGAATGAAATGAGGCTATATAGCAAAGGAATACATCTGGGCAGTAAATTCTACACAGTATCATTTCATAATTACTATTATACCGACTCTCTAGAATCAGACAGTATATTGGAATTGATTCTGAACTTGTTTGAGACAAAAGCAGATGAAATTAAGTGGGAAGGTATAAAAAGCTCAGATCAAGGCAGTACAGCAAGTATAAGTTTTCAGCACAGCAACATTAACTGGCCTCAAATTTCCACCTGGTTGAAAGTAACTTTTGATGATCCCGACCAAAATGGATTTTATGGCCAAATAAACGAGCTATGGATTAACTGTGAAAAAGATACTGGAATGGTAGTTACTACACGCTACTACGATAATCCAGTGTTTGGTATAAGTGACTGGAAAAAGTTAAGGCACCCCAACACACCTGTTGAGCCTGAATTAGTATACGAAATATGCAATTCATACAAAAAGGTTTCAACCAAGCGCATACAAGACTTATAAATGGGGCGCTTCACTACCCAATCTCCCTTTCTGCAACAGGCTTCAAATGAATTGGTTGTAGGGTAAGCATGATCCTCTCGAATCGACCATAAAAGTAATTAAATGAAGAAAATCATCCCGATATCTGAACAGCAAGCAAAAGCAAGGTTAGCAGAACTTCAGGAAGCAAAGATATCTCATGCTTGGATAGGGCATGGAAGTGCGATCTTTTTAGAAATGGGAGAACTCACACCACCGAAACGAGAGAATAACCCTTCCGGTGAACAAACAATAATGATCGAATGGTCATGGAGGCTAGAAGACAAGCGATCAATAGTACTGGGGAGTTGGAGTGATCAGACTGAAATTGACCAGCTTCCAGCATTATTAGTCGGGAGAAAGATAAAAACGATTAAACTCTTTGGCCGAATACCCGAGTTAGAAATATCCTTGTGCAAAGACCTTTGGTTACTGACATTTATGACAGATAAGAAGTATCCTGAGTGGTCAATTAGGTTTAGAAATGGGCAATGGCTGGACTATGGTAATGGTTCGTTTAACATTGAAATCACAAAAACTTAATAAAAGTATGAAGCCAAATTTTTAGCTCCAAAAACTAGTATTTACTAACACTTATTTAGCACTCTTCTATTCTAATAGAAACACTTTCTGGATAAAGCGTTAATTATAAGACTTCCCACATTTAGGAGACACCCTGTAACCAAAGATATTGTGGGGCTTCTTATTAGCCCCACTAGGTTATATTGCTATAAAAGGGCAACGTCGTTTTAACCCAAGTTAGAATGCTGCTACGAGATTCTCCGAGAAGTTCAACCCTTTCAGCTCAGCCTCTTCTACAAGAGTCTTGAAGCGGTCTCCACAATAGAGATTCGCACAGCGGTCAAATCGAGTCTTGAAAATTAAATTTGAAGCAACATCTTCATTGGTGAAGCCGATATTTTTAATTCCCATCCAAAGATCATCTTGAATATCGGCCTCACTTACGGACTTGTCGGCGGAAACCGCATTCAAGCAGTTAAAGATTACATAGGGCTCACCATCCAAGGTAATAGGCAGGAACTCCCCATACGGCGTAAGCTCTTTAGAAAGCACTGAATGGGCTTTGGATGAGAGCACCAAGTGTGCCCCATTCCAAGTAGTGATATCAGGTTTAACGCTCTGATCTAAACCTTCTACCTGGATAAAAGCCCCTCCATGATCCTCCCAAATATCCTTGATAGACTTATTGTCCCAAGGATAATTCTTAAAGGCTTTCATACCGCCCATACGTTTACCCACGGTGAACATTAGCTTCTTGAGGTCAATATTGAGATTCAAAAAGTCTTCGTGGTTAAAACTGATCCTATAAGTCATTGCCCATTCCAATTCTTATCAGAAGGCGCTGTCACCTTCTCCTGTTTAGTACCATTTTTCAGGTGTGTACGAATAATGGTCAACTTAGCGCGTATTTCAGATTCACTATTAAGGCTATTGATTTGGCCGTAAACCCAACGTTCATAATTGTGCGTGTGGATCTTACTATGAGGAGTTGCTTTAGGCATTGCCCAATGACCGTTCTGCTCGCTTGAGCGCGGCATCCACACACCGTTATCAGGATCATTTATCCTAACATCGTGCATGAAAAGTGTCAGTCGGACATCGGCGGTAGCAGGTAGCTTGCCTTTCCCTTCAACAATATGGTGAGCTGTGTACTCTTTACTAGGCTTAGCCCTACCAACTAGACGTAGGTTTGTTTCAAGAACTTCAGTAGGGTGGTGCCTCTCCTGCTCATAGGCTTCTATACGCTCTTCATCGTCCTCTATACCCCGAAACTCGTCTCGGTACTGCTGAAGCTGACTCTGAACCGAAACCATTGACATGATGGTTCGGCGTTCATGCTTTAATTGTTCCATTTCCACCTTGAGACCTGCCAAGCGCTCCTTCCGCTGCTCTTCGGTTTCACCCGCCACTTTCAGCTTACGATAGTGATAGTTCTTACAACGATTCTCATATTGTTGAATGCAAAGGTCTAGTGGGGAGAGCTCCCAAACATGGGGAGTCACACGTCTACCGTGGTCGTATTCCATCAGTCTTCTCGGTAAGGTGGTTTTAACTATGGCTAAATTGTCGATGGACACGACAAGTGAGTCCAGGGACTTAATAGCTTAGTAAGCTCGATATGAGACCCAATTATCAAAAATATCATTATTAGAATATAGTGAAACTAGAAGTATCAGATATGTATAGAATTCGGGGAAAAATCAGGCTGATTCTTGCACGCTTGTACCGCATAGATAATACACTTTCAAAATGGAGTCATTAGTTATGAGTTATTTAATTGATAATGATTTTGAAAACTATTATTCACTTACACTAGATGTCTCAGATCTTGCAGAGAAAATGCCATCCTATAGTCAGCGATTTCGTGCAAAACCGAGGCTAGATAAATGGGTAGCTCCCAAAGCGCACTTCTACGCTAGTGATAATTACACAGGTAAAGAAGAATCTATACCAGACATTACTATATGGGCTTTAGGAAATATAGTTCTAAGCCCTAGAGCATTTTCAGCCCTAAAAGATATTCTAAATTCATCTGGTGAGTTCTTACCACTTCTAATTGGTGATGAAACATATTACATGTTTAATACACTATATGTGATTCCAGAAGAGTATGATGACTCAACTAATGCTGTTGAAGTGGTGAACTCAGGAGTTCACATGGGGCAAGATTCTGTTAAGTTCATTGACTCAGAATTAGAGGGGCACTGTATATTTAAATCTTATACAAATAAACTGACTTTTAGTTTTGTAACTGAAGAATTTAAAACTGCATATGAGGCGAACTCTTTTACAGGCCTGAAATTTCAAGAAGTAAGTTAGCACACAGATTTGAGAGCAATCTAGTACACTCATAGATTGCTCGATTATACAAATATCTTCCAAGTATGGAAACATTACTGGACAACCATAGATCAGTAAATGCTTAGCTACATGAATACCTCTTATATTTGGTACTTGTTATCTAGTATGACAGTCAATATCGCACTATTCAGGCAGCTTTTAAACTCTTGATATTTGCCAGTAAGTGATATGATATGCTTAGTTTGAATACTCTGTGAGCTTCAAATGAAAAAGCGTAAGAAATTACTTTGGTTCAGCCTTCTTGCCGTCTCTTTAATTGGAGTCGGATTCATACTTGGTATGTTTGGCAGTGCTCTTAAGCCTCCAGCAAATGCTGGTGAGCAATCTTCTAGTATTGATATAGCTGATCTAGAGCCGGGTGAATTACTTACTCAGGATGTAAATTATGAGGGGGGAGGGAAGTGGGGCTATAGATACATAATTTATAAAAACTATGAATCCGAAATCACAGTATTTAGTGTTCCCCTCAGAGAAGGCATGGTAAATATGCCAGATATAAAGTGGTGGAGGTGGGGCACAGAATGTAGAAATTTTGGGCCGACCATGAAAAACGGTAAGGTAGTCCCACAAAGCCAGTTCAGATGCCATGACCACGAATTAAATACGTGGTTAGCTAAAGAAAATGTCTGGGATCTTGATGGAAATAACCTCGGCAAATATACAGAGGACATGGAAAGAGCAAAATTTTCAATAAAAGGTTTTGACTTAATACTTCATAGGTTTTATTAGAAAATAAATCAACCTCTACCCCCTACTGTCATAGAGCTTTTTAATGTCTGATCCGCCTCATCATGCGGGAAGTAATTTTAAAACTAAAATGGGGTATACGGAAAATCTGATGTAATCTTTGATCCTCATAAGCTGAAGGACTAAGGATAGTTACTAATTTAAGTGTTAGTGGTATCCAAAAATATAAGGCTCCGAAGCCGAGGGCTTCATGCACATGGCCAATGATGCTTAAGAGAGGGGCACGGGAGACGAGTTCCCATATGGCCACCTTACTTCTGAAGGTGAAGGTGCTGGTGATCCGACTGGCGAGGCGCGGGGTGAAGACGATTTACCAAGGCTATACCCTACTTTGTATAATAAGTATTTTTAACTTTGAATATTGTTTACAGCAAAAATAAATACAGTGAACTAATAGAATTATGTGTAATTAGGAATACCCCTCAATGAAGTGGAGCAAGCTTAAATCTCTAGTTGAAGAAAAATTTTCTCCATCCCTGGATGGCCGTATCTCTATCAACAGTACCAGTTATGGAAACTGTTCATGTGGACATGCCTGGTTAACTTTTGATAAAGAAGTCATAGCAAACTTCTGTACAAGGGCCTTTTGGAATAGAGCGAGTGGTAATTGCTATAGAAAAGATAATCGCTGGGTTACTGATTCCGAAGTGCCTGAGCATGTAAGTGAAAAGCAGAAACTATCCTATGGTGAGGTGGAGTATGGAGAGTTATCTCGACAAGATGCCTATCAAGCTTGCTGGGAATTCGTTCATACCCTCAAAGTTGATGAAGCTCTAAACTCCGAGAACCCATTGATTCAGTCCCTAGCCACACTGGATAAGCGTTTAGGCAAGCGTAGACTCAAAGAGATTGATGCAGCAACTTTGCATCCATTAGCAAAGAAATTATTGAGCATAAGATTAGAGTCTGAAGGTATTAAAGCCCCGGCAATCACAGAACAAACCTCTTCAACACAACATCCATAGGTTATTTAATTATCTAAGTATCCAGCAAGCCATCAAGATAATATTACAAGGTTTAGATAGCAGGGCCGTTTACTCCAACACTTAACACCAGGCATACCCGGTACGATAGTCCACTTTTTAGAAATGAAGCTCCAAATATAGATAACGCGCTCTGATTTAACATAAAACTTTGGGCGAAGATTATCTATCACACCCCATTTTTTTATTTCTTATACTCGGTGTAATGCTATGTTATTTCTTGCGCTAGTAGCATCAAGGTCCAAAGGCTTCCAAGTGCATACCTACTATACACCGTACTAACTTTCTGATTCTTAATGATTTATGTCTGTGATTGATAAATATCAAAAATAGAAGATGTGAAATAGCTCCGTTTTTAGAGCGATATTATCAGCCAAAAATACACTATAACAAACTCAGCAGTACAGGATCTCTATTTTCACTTCCTTGAACCTAATTGGCTATTGTCATCTAATCAAATCGTTCTCGATAAGGAAATTTCACAATAATAATAACTGGGAAGTTAGGTATGACAAAGACATTTTCACAGCATGCTGTAGACAAGATTAATTCTATTATGAATGATCACAGCAATCATGTTGGTAGCCAGCTTAAAATAGGTAACCCCACAAAATATAAAAATCATATTTCTAGCGATTGTATAACAATGGCAATTTGGGTTCTTAAATATAGTTTTGAGAAGCTTGGAAAGCTTAATTCCAGCAAGCGAGTGGGTGGACTTGGAGAAAAAGGTACCGAGTTAGCAAAATACTTGATTAATACTCATAACTGGAAAGGCGTATATTACAATCCTGACGTTAAGCACCCTAGTGATGGTCTTGGTGAACATATTGCGAGCTACTACAATCAGGTAAAGAAAAACTGTACCTATAGTGTCAGTCGTGTGCCGATCAGCAATACTGTTATAAACTATAAGCCGAGCAAAAATAAAGTGACCACCTATTTGGATTTAACCAAGAAACAAGACGCAGATTACAACACATTTTCAAATATTCCATTTGGACTGGGAATGTCAAGTGGCGGTAGGCATGTATGGCTTTATTCAAAAGAGTTTGTGTACGAATCACACTGGGAAAAAGAAGCTGGCGATGGATTATATACTAAGACACAATTAAAAATGTTTCCCTGGCTCTCAGGAATTATTGTTGTACCACCAGACACGCACAACCTTTTAACTATTACTTCCACCAACTGTAAGTAATTATATTTATGCTAAAACCTATAAAAATCCTACTACTATTTTTAATGACATTGTCATCCTTCACCTGTGCTAGCACGGAAACGGATGATGTTAAACTGGACAAAGCTCAAGTTAATGTTGTTTTACGAGAGTGGAACAAAAAAGGATTCGGCGATAAGATTGAAACAACTACATTAACGATAATAACAGCTCCAGATTACAAGGGTGATATCGTTATTTTACGTGAAAATGAGCCAAAACGTGGTTTCACTGCGGAAGTTTACAAACCAAAGCCAAATGCACTGAACCCTGAGCTATGGGAATTTGTATCTGGTGATATTGAAAAATCCATAGTGAAACAACCTAATGGCAAATTCCATTTATCCGAGATGGTTGATAAAGGGGTAAGAATAGAAGTTATCGACCTAAGCAATGAAAATAAATAGCTATATAATTTAGAGTAGCAACCCAGAGCCCCATAGATTTGTCGTTTGCATTACTACTTTCTATGGAATTTGGATAGCTACTCTATTCGTCATAGCCAGACTATATTCCTCCGATTTAAGATCAGCTCTATTTCTAGACCATCACAAGTTTCTAATGGTTGGGTACATTATCCAAGAGATAAGACAGAATCATCAGAATCTTCTGTAAATTTGATTTTAACGTAACCAGTTTTAGGAGATATATTTCATTGAGCGATAAGGTGAATATGAGAAATAAAGCGCGTAGTTTTGCTATTCAGGCACATGGGGACCAGCGGTATGGTAGCTTCCCATACTCGGTTCACCTTGATGAAGTAGCTAAAATCGCTAGCGAGTATGGTGAAGAGGCCGAAGTGGTAGCATATCTTCACGATGTAATTGAGGATACCGATGTAACAGCTAAAGAGATTGAAGATATATTTGGCGAGCTGGTATCCAGGTGTGTGTGCATACTCAGTGATGAGCCGGGAGAAACCAGGAAAATAAGAAAATCTGCAACATATCAAAAAATGGCCAAGGTATCGGGATCAGAAGAGCTTGCTTTACTAGTAAAGGCCGCTGACCGCCTAGCCAACATGAGAGCTTGTCTTCGATCAGGTGATAAAGCTTTTCTTAATATGTATCGAGGAGAATATGAAGTCTTTCGTCGATCAGCCTATCGGCCAAACCTCTGTGACAAAATTTGGTCAGAAATAGAAGAAATACAAAATTTATATCACAGTAAGTAGGAGAGATGATTTTGAATATCACAGGGAGATGAATAAGATCATCAAGGTAAAAATATTGTTAATTTACTTACAGTTTATAAATCGATAATACAATCTCAGCAAAAATACTTCTACACGATTTATGATAAAAGGACTTCTAAATGACCCCGCTGATTCATCCTACTCAGCCGCTCTTGGAGCACAATATCTTTTCTAGTTTGCTATCCAGCTTAATACGCTAGTTCGTAGGTAGCATGCTGATCTGATATCTGACAGTTTACATTCCTGCTTGCTTTGCCCTTTTCGCTAAGCTATAAGAGAGTTGCTCCTTACTAGGGGCAGGCAAGTAAAAGGTCATATGTATCAATGAAAAAGCTGCTTAAAATATCAACGTTTGTTAGTTGCTTTACAGTTTTGTCAGCTGGAGGGGCGTTTCTCTTTTCACCCCCCATAGCTTGCAGCACAGATTACGAGTTTCAAAAGTCCCTTGTTGTAAAACATATTGAATCTAAAGGTTGGCCAATAAAATATCTGATTCCAATGGATAATCCTGATAACAGTTGCCAAGCAAGTTTTCTTTATAGATCAGACAATCAACACATAAAGTTTGTTGTTGTCGCCGGCACTAAAGTGACATGGTGGGACTTCAATGAACGCGATTAATAGAAATTCCAAAAAACTGGCACTATTGAACAGCTAGTTATGTATCAAGTAGGAAGAAATGAATGGCAATAAAATGCCCTGAGTGCAAGTCGAAAAATGTAGATGAAGTATTCCCCTTTAGTTTTTCTAAGTCGCGCTGCCCAGATTGTGGTTTTGAATACATTTTAAGTATTTGGTACCGCCTATCTGTTCATACGTTCTTGTGGTCGGTGCTGATATTCTTAGTCATTCCTTTTAACTTTATTGTGTCAGCTGATAATGTTTCTAATACAGTAGGGTTTACATTGATTGGCTTGATGATGATTTGTCCTATGGCCTACTGGTATATCACGTATACATGCTATCGCGTAGAAACTCCCAATAGGGTTAGTAAAACCAATTTTTTGATTTTTTGGGTTCTTACAGTGGCAACATATACCCCAGCAGTTATCTATATAGCAGGCTCTAATGCATAACAATGCGCTGTATATCAAAGGCCAATTTTGTGCATTTTTACCCAGTCGCTGCGCTCCCATTATCGTGCATAAAGCGTCCAAAACTGTCCGCAGCTGAACGTGGCGATATTAATCAATTAGTAACATCAGCCTTAAACTAAAGAAGAAGAAAATTGAAATATCTACTCCTGATTCTTATCTTTCTTACCATTTGCGGCTGTGCTTCTCAAGAGCCGAGAGAAATTTTGTTACCGAAGATCATGAATATTGAAGGTAAAAATTTCATTTCTGCAAATGTATTTAAAGAGTATGAATTAGAAATTAGCAGGCCAAATAGTGGCGAATTCAGCGTAAATATACCGGAAAAAGAAGCACCCAATTACTATGCATGCGGTGGAGTTTACTGGGACGATTCCCTATATGCTCAAAAGATTCTAGAAGAAGCAGATTTAGTATTGGATTTTAAGGGCGTGCAAGAAATTTGGGTCCCAATTGAAGGCGAGCCTAAAAAACCATATATTTTCGAAGTTCGGTAGCATAGCGAGTTCCTGTATCCGATTGTGTACACTCTTTTCGCCATACTGAAGCAGGACGGTTTCATTCCGATAAGGCAAGAAGGAATCAATACGTTATGAGAATAGCCACATTATTTATATTGCTTTTTTTCGCTACATTTAGCTATTCTGAAGAGATTACCAATTGCCCCCCACAACTTCAACGAATTGAAGGATATGACCCGAGTTATCCAATCCGAGAGAGCCGACAACCTGTAGATGGCTGGGTAGTTCTAACCGCTCACCTGAATCCGGATGGGGGGTTAGAAGAGATCGACATTGTAGAATCAGTGCCAGATAATTTTTTTGATAGATCTGTTTTAATAGCTGTAAGAAGTTGGAAGTTCGACTGGTCGGGTAGCTGGTGTAAGTATAAAACTAAGATTAGCTTCGTATTTAGTGGCTGACCATTTTATGATTAAGTCACTTACAAGTAAGTTATATAAATTATGAAAAGATACGGCTACAAATTCGCCAAAGATGATGGCGGGCTATCTAGATTGAGTGGACTCCGCTTCTTTATCGGGCTATGTACTTTTTTCAGTACAATCGCCAGCTTGATTTTCTCTGGTGAGAGCTACTTAAAGCTATACTTAGCCACACTCTTCGCTTTTTGGCTTGCGGCCTTCTTGGTAGAAGTTATCCCCAAAGTAAGATCCTATCCAGTTTTATTTTCCGCACTAACGGCAAGTATAATTTTCTGGATTGATCAGAGAAATGTTTTCATAGTCCGTCAGTGTGAAAACTGGAAATGTGTTAATGTTGAAGATTTAAGCGGTAAAATAATATATTTGGGTTTTTGTGGATTAGTAATAATTGCTTCTCTGTGGTCTTTGCGAAGACAGTCACACTAACGCATATAGGTATCATTCGACCCATTGGCACGAAAATGCTATATGGATATAGTGCACCAATAAACGACATAACTTCAGCACACAATAGTAGTTTATAATTTATTTAAAATTTAATTCCTGTGCGACATATACCATCAATAATTGCTGCAATTCTTATTCCTTCGATAGTACTTTTGTTAATAGCCGGAACGTTAGGATTTTCTAAAATAAATTCAGCCGGCCCAGCATTTATTTTTATTTTTTCAATCTCTATATCACTAGCACACATGATTATTTATGTACCACTTGCATTAATCATAGAAAGATACTTTGGGTTAAATCTATTCAAATGTATTTGTCTAGGCCTAATTGTTGGCTCACTATACCCTGGAGTTAATGCTTGGCCGTATCCTGATGGAAGTTACATTGGTAAGGTTGAAGATACTTTAATGGGCATAGATGTGATCAAAGCAATTAATGGCTATCCAACGCTTTGGGGTTGGTTAATTTACCTAAAGCATGTACTTACAGTAGGCCTCCTTTTTGGAACCACTAGCGGTTTAGGTTACGGTCTTTTTTATAAAAGGCCGGTATCCTCTATCCATAGATAGAGAGATCTAATTGTTATAGATAAATTCATCAACACTTCATTAATGGCCCTCAAGTACACTGAATTTTTTATGTCATACGGTTCTACAGAGCACTTGAGATAAAAGTACAATGTATTGCTGATACGAAAGTTAAGGTTGCAACATGGCATGACTCAGGAGCGATTAGCACAGATTACATGGCTCAGTGTGCGTACCGTTCAGCGCACCGAAAGAGGTCAACATTTTGGCTCGCAATTACCAAATAGAATAAGAATCTAATTTCTCTGGTATTGTCGCTCTTTATAAGAGCCATAGTTTAGTCAGATTAAAAGTGCTTGACCGGTAAAGCCCCTAATATTTTAGGGACTTGATAAGATTGTCAGTTAAGTAAATTTACATGGCAAATTTCTGATTATAACTTTGCCTACCCCCAAAATTTTTTACGAATAGACTTCCAAAGTTTGCCGAGCAGATCCTGATTGGAGCGAGAGGCAGATTCTACAATGGCTCTATGCATCTCCTTTTCAGACTCAGTAAATTCACTTCGATATTTTTCTTCAATCTGTTCATAGGTCAGCCCTTTTGCCTTCATAAACCAAGACAGGAGCTGCCCTAAGTAAGATATTTTTTCTCTTGTTTTTTTCAGCTCATGATTTCTCTGCAACACAGCGCCCTCACCTAACATCTTCCAAATACCAGCTTCAATCTGTTGAGCTTGCTCTACAGAAAGCTGTTTATCTTTAGTTGCTTCTTCAAACATTTCATCTGCAAGTGCCTGTACATTATCTGGCATAGTCGAAAGTGGAACGGAATACTCCCGCTCTCTGGTTTTATAATCTTGGATAACAGCCTGTAATACATAAATTATTGCAGCAATTAGAGTGGTGATAAATTTCATTGTTACGCCTCTATTGGTTGACTATTTTATAAAAGTATTTTGAATTCAAGTTGCTCTTCTAGGAGCCAAGACATATCTATATAGGTTCCCCCTAAAAAGACTGGATTAGCACCCTACTGATGGATCAAGAACGGAAGACATGCACCAAATCAGAGCATAAAAATCACATGCCTGAAAAATGCTATAAATTTAATATATAGAATTTTTACAAAAATTTGTTTGATGAGTTGTACATCCTGTTCTATAGAATACGTATCGAAATTCACCAAATAGAATGACATGCTTTTAATAGAATAAGCTTACCTGGAAAAATATCTGTCAGAGGAAAAACAAACGCCAGAATTTAAATTCAAAAACTTTTAAATATTAGAGTGTTATGATTGTTTTGATATTTTCTACATACTTTAGGCAAGGCCATGGTTCTTTGCTGGCATACCTATCTAGTCAGGATCAGGTTTTCTAAACAACCATCACATTTAATTTATATTCTGCTTTAACGAGTAATAAGCTAAATCAAACTAGATATTAACCAGATGATATCTATTAGAAAATCTTTCCTTCATAGGTTATACAGGTGCAATTATTCTGTCCCTCGTCAATCTTCTGAGGGAACTTACATTAGATCAACAATATAAATATGAGATCCTGAGGGAAATTATTTATAGGAAGAACTTCTATTTAATTAAGATATAGATGCCTACCAACCATTCAGGCACGCTTTTCAACGCTCAGACTTCTGTTGCGCCCAATTCTTGTGCGTTACTTAAAAAAAGTAAAATTTTTAAACTTTTAACCTCTTTTTTATCCCCCCTAATATCATTTTTTTACGTCTTCAATCTAGTTGGGCCCCAAGGAAGGCAGTTTTGGCCTTGAAAAAAAATAATAGTGAGCATAAGAGAGAGAAACTCAGTATGATGATGCGCCTTCGTAAACAAAAAAATTTGATTGCTCAAGCAATCCCCGCCGCAAACCCTAGCGACTATTCAACCCCCTGGTACAGTGTGGCGATTGCCTGTTTGGTAATAAATACTGCATCTGTGGCAGCATTTGCCCAGGAGGGGCAAGGGGACAAGCCCAGTAACTATTCTGGTTCGGCTATTGAAGAAGTTACGGTTACCGCACAGAAAATTGAGGAAAGCATTCAGGATGTGCCTATTGCAGTCTCTGCGCTATCTGGGGATAACATGGATGCTTTAAAGATTGAAGGGGGCAATGAACTGCTGCGAGCCGTTCCCAATGTTAACTTCTCCAAAACAAACTTTAGCTCATACAATTTCTCTATTCGAGGAGTGGGAACTCAGTCAATTTCTGCCAGTAGTGATCCTGCCGTTGCAGTAAGTTTTAATAATGCTTCTTTAATCAGGAATCGTCTGTTTGAGCAGGAATTTTTTGATGTACAGCGGGTAGAAGTTCTGCGTGGCCCTCAGGGCACATTATATGGTCGTAACGCCACTGCTGGTGTGGTTAATATGCTACCAATCATGCCGGAAGATGAATTCGCCTCAGAGATTGAGGTTGAAGTGGGCAATTATAATAGTAAGCGCACCAAGGGTATGTTGAATATACCATTGGGTGAAACCATGGCTTTCCGCTTTTCTGGAGCCATGACCAAGCGGGATGGCTTTGATTACAATACTTATACCAAGAATGATGTTAACGACCGGGATCTCTACTCCACGCGTGCCATTTTTGAATGGACTCCCAGTGATAAGTTTAATGCTAATTTGATTTGGCAACACTTTGATGAAGATGACAAGCGATCCCGCACCGGTAAGCAGCTTTGTACTACTGACCCCGGTGATGCAATGGTCGGTGATACGGAAACAACACAGTTTACTCAAGCAATGACAAGTCAGGGCTGTTTGCCTAGCTCGCTATATAGTAGTGATGCTTTTAGTGCACCCAATGGGGCTGGCCTTGCTTATATAGTTGCACCGACAATGCTTATCCACCCAAATCTTTTTCAAGATGGTAGTCTCACAAACCTCCCAAATCCCTACAGTGGGGTTGATCAATCACGTGATTTACGTGAAATATCCACTAGTTTTGACCCGATATTTCGTGCAGAAAATGATTTAGTACAACTGAATTTTGAATGGGCTTTATCTGATACTCTGACATTTTATTCTCAGTCTACCTATGCTAAGGACGATTACTACTCATCTCAGGACTATAATCGTTTTACAACCGGCGCGGTCTTTACTGACTCAGCAGAACTTGGTGATAGTTGGGCATTAGGCCCTACACCTGGAGGAATTTATACCGACCCACAACTCGGTGCCTCTGATGGTATTTTGGCAGTAGATATAAGCCGCTCTGATAATGAACAGTGGAGTCAGGAGTTCCGTTTGCAAACAGCTTTTGATGGCCCCTGGAATTTCTCCGTTGGTGCAAACTACCTGAATTTTGAAACCCAGGATGATTACTTTGTTTTTAATAACATGTTCACCATGATTTCTGAATATGTTTACAGTCGGGGATACGATGAAGATGGCAATATCATTCCGATAAATTGCATTGACCCCGCCACAGATTTATCTGGGGATGACTGTATATATGTAGACCCTAATTCGTTAAACAATGTTGATGAAATGGGTCATAATTATTTTCTTAGCCGTAATTTGGTAGAAACTAGTTCCTGGGCTGTATTTGGTGAGGCATATTGGCAAATTACTGACGATGTAAAACTTACCACTGGTCTACGTTATACCAATGATGAAAAGACCACAAATCCTGTACCTAGCCAGTTATTACTTGGTAATTATTATGAAGATGGTGAAACTTATTCAGGTCGCAGCTCAGGTGGTTATTCCAATATGGGATATCCTGAGGGTGAGGAGTTTTCTCAGGATTGGCAAGAGTATACCGGGCGGGCAGTGCTAGACTGGCGAGCAGATACTCCCTTTACCGATGATACTATGTTCTACGTTTCTTTTGCCCACGGTTATAAAGGAGGCGGTTCTAACCCACCACGTGCGGTGATTGATCCAGCGCGGGTTCAATACCAAGATTTACCTAATACTTTTGAACCTGAATTTGTAAATTCCCTTGAGTTCGGTACCAAGAATGTTTTGCTTGATGGCCGTTTAAACTTAAATGCAACAGCTTTCTATTACGACTATACCGATTACCAGGTTTCCCAGATTGTTGATCGTATCGCATTAAATGAAAACTTTGATGCAGAAAGTATGGGACTGGAGTTAGAGCTGGCATGGCAAATGACTGAGAGCACCAGGATGAATATGAATGTGGGTTACTTGAGAACCCGCATAGCAGAAGGGGAGGAATCTATAGATGTTATGGACCGCACCCAGGGAAATGAAGACTGGACAGTTCTGCGGCCTAGCTTACAGGTACCCTCCAACTGTATTGCTCCGGTAGAATATGTAGAAGCTGCTATGACTGCCTTGGAAGGATTTTTTGGTGTAGTCCCCCTTTGGGCATTATGTGCGGGCTCACAGCAATGGGGCGTTTACTCTGATTCTATTGAAAATCCAAATTTCCGATGGGATCAAATGCTGGCTCTTTTCGGTTACGATCTGGGCGAATATAATCCACTTACTGATGCCCCCAATGGCGGGCGCGGTTTTTCTGCTGATCTAAGTGGCAATGAACTACCAAATGCTCCTAAGTTAACGTTTAACTTAGCAGTGGAGCATGTCATTCCCCTTTCAGATTGGGAATTAGCTTTACGTGCCGATTACTATCGACAGTCTGAGAGTTATGCGCGGGTTTATAATACCGAGTATGACCGCTTAAAAGCCTGGGGTAACTTCAATGCATCAGCGACCCTAACCCATCCGGAATCAGAATTGCAAATGCAGTTATATGTGAAAAATATCTTTGATGATACGCCTATCACAAGCGCCTTTACCAATAGTGATGACTCCGGCCTTACTACCAATGTATTCACCCTGGATCCGCGTATTATAGGCTTTAGTCTAAATAAGCGTTTCTAATTTTTATATTTCCAGTAGGGCACTAATAGTTCTATAGTGTCTTACTGGTTTTTCAGACTGGCTATGCCTGAAAACACCTCTATTTCTAACCTTCTTTTCACTCATATAAATCATCGATCAATCGTGTAGCGGGCGGTTGATGATTGTTTGCTAGGACTAGCCACACACCTCCCAATTGTACTTTATTTTGGGAATAGCCTAGTCTCTCTGCATTGTCTTCTTATTAAGGCCTAAAGTAACTTTGAGCCAAAAATGCAAGTTTATACAATCTATAAACAAATAGTTGGGTAAAAACTATATAGCTGTACATTTGGTACATTATTAACATGCCGAGTTAATAAAGCGAGCGGGTCAACTAATGGCAGGCATATTAAAAAAGAGGATAAGAATTTTTTTGCAGATAATGATTGATATTTAGAAACAGATATCTTGGTTTTTTTATGAATATACAGACGGGGAAAAAGTAGAGCAACCAGTACTTTCTGACTACTCTACTTTAGATATTGGCCTTTTAAAGGTTACTTATGGCACGAAAGATGCCTGGGGATTTGTAGAGATAGTACCGGTTATTTTGCAGTCGCTACCAATACCAACGCTTGGGAGTACCGCGGCATTAAAAGTAATTTCTCCGGTAGATTGGTTAAAACTACCGGTAATATCACCAAAACAATTGCCGGTAATAGCTGCAACAGTTACATCTTTTAGGGTAACGGTATTCCCTGCATTACCTACCAATGTATAGGGCAGATTGGTAAAGCTAACTGCTCCACAAAGGAAACCAGTATTCAGTGACAAGCTGCCCACAGAGGCGTTACCTGATGAATTTGTAGTAGAACTACCGGATAGACCACAAGTAAGGTTTATACCCTTAGATACTTTTATATCACCAACATTGGCCAGGCCAATGGTACCTTGGGGAGACCAGGTGTCAGCGGCTGCACCAGTGCTAACAATTGCCAGGGCGAGCGCGGTAAGGATCTTTTTCATGTTCATTATTTCCTATTTTTAGTAATTAGAATAGGTAGAAGCATGAATACGCTGAGTATTCATCCCTTACGGGTAATGCATCTACATTAATCATCGCTGGAGAAGCAAAAAATTGGGCCCACTTAAACTGCAGTAATATTCAACTTCCAAGTCCTCTTATCTCCACTCCTATAAGACGCTTTTCTTCGTCAGTTCGGAGGGATACAAATTTTGATAAACATGGTATTTGATGCCAGTTTTAGTTATATTTTTTTCGTGAGGATAAATATCGGGAGTATTTATTAATTTTATGAATTTATAAATTACTTAATGATTTTCATTTATTCGTGAATATATTTATTTATAATAAGTAAGCCACTATCTGGGGGCGTAAAATTTTTTATCTTTGTCTGCTTATCCTTAATTTTTTGTTACTAAATTTGAATACTTTTTAAATATTGAGCTTTCAGTATTCGAAGATTTTAAGATAAATCTATTTAACTCCTATCGATGTTCGAAAATCAGATAGACCTCAGGCGATAAAGTGGCATAGAAAGTAGCGTTTTTAGGAAAAGCAGAGTGCTAAGGGGAGCGGCAAGCGCAGAGTAGAAGAAAGAGAGATTTTAGCGTATAAATTACATATCCAAATTGATGTTCAAATGATCAATTTGGTTTTGTACTTCTAAAAGTTGTTCAGCTCGTTCTAGGGTTTGGCCTTCCGTTTTTGCCAACTGATTATCTCCTCACCAAAATCTATCTCTAGCTCTTATTACGCCAGTATCCCGCGATCTTGAGTGCATTGGCTTTATTTCGCAGCTTGGGTAATTCAGGTATTTGAGGGCCCTGTCAGTAATAAACCGCTATTTATTTATCATATTCGGTATTTAGTCGCTGTGCCTTGCACTCAGTGCAATATTGGGAGTTAGAAGAAATAGAGATAAGCATGGGTCGAACATGTGATTGAGGATAACGGTATTTATGGTTAACCTCTTTGCAGTTTGGAAAGATACGGCGGTATCGCTCCGCCCCAGCTGATGCTGATAGCCGTCGGCTTTAGCAGAAGCGAAGTGGAATCAAACGCTGCATTTCTAAAAATATTTAAACGCAACTGCGCTATTTATACTTATGGTCTCGAAGGGGATAAAGCAGTTATAAACTCACCCCTCCTCCTGCACCTCACCATAAACATGGTAAATCTCCGGCACCTGGCCGCGATCATCCATCCGCATTCCCAGATCTCTAATCAGGCCGTCGCGAATATCGTAGATCCAGCCGTGCAGGCTGAGGCGTTGGCCTCGGTCCCAGGCATGCTGGACTATTTTGGTCATGGCCAGGTTTTGTACCTGTGCCATCACATTTAATTCACAAAGGCGCGCTGAGCGGGATTCTTTATCGAGAGATTCCAGCTCTTGCCGGTGGCGGGCGTAGACATCCTTGATGTGGCGTAGCCAATTATCCACCAGGCCACATTCGCTGTGGCCCATGGCGGCCTGTACGCCACCGCAACCATAGTGGCCACACACCACCACGTGTTCCACCTTGAGTACTTCCACGGCGTATTGCAGTACCGAGAGGCAATTAAAGTCTGTGTGTACTACCACGTTGGCGATATTACGGTGTACGAATAACTCCCCCGGTGCCATGCCCACAATCTCGTTGGCGGGCACGCGGGAATCGGAGCAGCCGATCCATAAATACTTGGGTACTTGCAGGCGGCTCAGGCGTTGGAAAAACTCCGGGTCCTGTGCCGTCCTATCCTCCGCCCAGGCGCGATTGCGCGCGAACAATTGGCGAATCTCTGCCACCTCAGTGGGCCTCCCCCGATAAATCCAGGCCAGAGATTTGCGCGGCTTTCACCATTTTTTGCAGGTAGTCGCTGGTCATCTGGCGGCGGCGTTTTTCGGTCAGGTATTCCTCGATGCGCTCCCAGACATATTCGTATTCCAGTGGGCGGCCCGGCTCGCATTGCTCCACATAAATCAGGTGCACACCGTAGGGGGTCTCCACGGGTTCCGCTACCAAACCGGTGCCCTGCTCGAACACTGCGCGTTCGAAGGAGGCAACGGTATCACCGCGCCCTACTTGGCCGAGGCTGCCACCGGCTTCGGAGGAGGAGCAGGCTGAGTGGGATTGGGCTAAACGAGCGAAAGATTGCAGTGGATTGGAGTCGGCGCGAATCTGTTCCAGCATATTCTCGGCTGCGATGCGTGCCTTGGCGCAGGCCTCGGAGTCATCCGGTGCAGCCGGGATCAGGATATGGCGTACTTCTGCGAGGGGATCGGAGCGGAACTTATATGGGTGGGCTTCGAAGTAAGCGCGGCACTCGGCGTCGGTTGCCGGGTTCACCTGTAGCTCGCCTTTTAATAGATCTGAGACTGCGCGATCGAAAACCTCACTGTGCAAGTCTTCGTCGGCAGCGCAGAGACCCTGCCCTGCAGCTCGATCTCGTAGCAGCCAGCCGATAACCAGAGCGCGTGCGGCGCAGTAGATCGCCTGACGCGGAGAATCTGCAGGCTGGTACTGCATCTCTTGGTAGATCAGGTCAGCGGGGATTTCAGTTCCGTTAACGGCCACTACCTCGGCCATCTCAAATTCGCCGCCGGCAGCATCAGTGGCCAGTAATGTATTCATGACTCAACTCCACACTGGGCCCGCTCATGGCGGGCCATTTAATAGTTGCAGGGATTAGCGCGCAGCTTTGGCGCGGACTACCTGGTAATTGCGGCGGAAGTACTGCACCGGAACACTCCATACGTGTACCAAGCGGCTGAAGGGGAACAGCAGGAACAGTGTCATGCCGAGGAAAATATGCAGCTTGTAAATGATGTTCACTCCGCTGATTGCAGCAGCTGCACCGGCACCATCCAGCGTGACAATGGACTGAGCCCAAGCCATCAATTTGAGCATTTCAGCACCGTCCATATGGCCGGCAGATACCACAATACTGATCAGGCCGAGGATCAATTGCGCGTAGAGCATCAGCAGTATGGCCAAGTCCATTTTGGAAGTGGTTGCGCGTACGCGCTTGTTGGTGAGGCGGCGCTTCACCAGAATGGTGAGACCGATAAAGCAGATCACCCCGAAGAAACCACCGATCCCCATTGCCATCATCTGCTTGGTGGAAGCTTCAATTCCAAGGAAGTGCCACACTGCCTTGGGTGTGAGTAGGCCGACAAAGTGGCCCGCGAGAATGGCGATCACCCCGATATGGAACAGGTAACTGCCGATGCGTAATTGCTTGCGCTCCAACAACTGACTGGAGCCGGTACGCCAGGTGTACTGATCCCGGTCGTAGCGGATCAGGCTACCCACCAGAAATACCGTGAGGGCGACAAAGGGGTAGATGGCGAAGAGCAGCGTATTCAGATAGTTCATCTTGTTACTCCTGTGGTGCGGGCTGGGCAGAATTCTGCGCGGCGTTGGCCCAGTTAAGGGGCTGGCCGTCGCGCAGCTGCGCATTGCTGGGCCGCGTTATTGACTGGTCGCAACTGTTGGCGCCGCTAAAGCTAACGGCCTCTTCCTCCCAGATCTTGTCCAGCGCCTCGGGGGTATCGTCACGTTCTTCGTTGGCGACTTCTTCCTTGAGTGCTGTCAGATCGACATATACCCCTGCCATCTGTAAGAGCGCATCCATCAACAGGTGGTAGGGACTCTCACGTTTGGACAAGCGCGCGCTCAACAGGGCTATCACATGGGTAATATCGTGAACCCAGCCGTAGGCTGCTTCCCCCTGGGTGGTACAGAACTCTAAGTAGGTGGGCAGGTAATCCGGCAGTTCGCGCTCATTCAGCTCAAGGCCGGCGCTGCGATAGCGCGCGGTCAGGTCTACCATGGCTTGGCCACGGTCACGGGATTCGCCGTGGATATGCTCGAAGATATGCAGGGATACAGCGCGGCCGCGCTCGAACAAACCGTCGTATTCGCTCTGCCAATCAAGCGCATCCATACGCTCGTAATGGGAGATAAATGCCAGCAGCTTGTCGCGCAACGGAGCATCCAGATCCTCGGATTCAGCCAACCAGCTGGTCAGCTCATCCAGGTGCGCCACCAGCTCATCGGACGGGTAATCCAGCAGGCGGGCGATCAGGTTTAGTACTTTCATCGGTATTCTCCGCTCGACCTTAGTCGACTACTTTGGCGGGTATTACTTCGCGCACCGCTTGTTGCTTGCCACCGAAAATATTGGTGCTGTCGTTGCCGGTGCTACAGCCGTTGCCGAAGCTGAAACCACAAGAGGACTTCATGTCGTAGGCGTTTTCGGCGTAGGCCTTATGGCTTGAGGGCACCACGAAGCGATCCTCGTAATTGGCCAGTGCCATGTATCGATACATCTCTTCTACCTGGGCTACGGTCAGGCCAGCCTCTTCCAGCAATTCGCGCTCCTGAATACCGTCCACATGGATGCCGCGCATATAGGCGCGCATCACAATCATGCGTTCCAGGGCTCGGGCCACTGGCTTCTCGTCGCCGGCGGTGAGCAGGTTGGCCAGGTATTGCAGCGGGATACGCAGGGTGGAGAGATCGGGGATCTCGGCGCCGCGACCCACGGTGACGGTTTCCACTTGGCCGGCCTGTACTGCGTTCTGGATCGGAGACAGGGGTGGCACGTACCAAACCATGGGCAAGGTGCGGTATTCCGGGTGCAGCGGCAGGGCGATCTGCCAGTCGATGGCCATCTTGTACACCGGAGATTTCTGCGCAGCTTCGAGCCAGGCTTCGGGGATACCTTCGGCGCGGGCAGCTTCCTGGACCTTGGGATCGCTGGGGTCGAGGAAGATATCGCACTGGGCCTGGTAGAGCGCTTTTTCGTCTTCTACAGAAGCGGCTTCCTCGATGCGGTCTGCGTCATAGAGCAGTACGCCCAGGTAGCGGATACGGCCCACACAGGTCTCGGAGCAGATGGTTGGCTGACCCGCCTCGATACGTGGGTAACAGAAGATACACTTCTCAGATTTACCGGTTTTCCAGTTGTAGTAGATCTTCTTGTAGGGGCAGGCGGATACGCACATGCGCCAGCCGCGACATTTGTCCTGATCGATCAGAACGATGCCGTCTTCTTCGCGCTTGTAGATGGCACCGCTGGGGCACGCAGAAACACAGGCCGGGTTGAGGCAGTGTTCGCACAGGCGCGGCAGGTACATCATGAAGGTGTTTTCAAATTCACCGTAAATATCGGCCTGCACCTGCTCGAAGTTTTTATCCTTTTTACGTTTCTCGAATTCGGTGCCGAGAATCTCTTCCCAGTTGGGGCCCCATTCGATTTTTTCCATACGCTCGCCAGTGATCAGCGAGCGCGGGCGGGCTACCGGTTGGTGTTTCTGCTCCGGTGCCTTATGCAGGTTCTGGTAGTCGAAGTCGAACGGCTCGTAGTAGTCGTCGATCTCCGGCATATCCGGGTTGCCGAACAGGTTGGCTAGTACGCGGTGCTTGCCACCGATCTTCGGCTGCAATTTACCGTTCTTCTTGCGGGTCCAGCCGCCGTTCCATTTGTCCTGGTTCTCCCACTCTTTGGGGTAGCCAACACCGGGTTTGGTTTCGACGTTATTGAACCAGGCGTATTCAACTCCCTCGCGGGAGGTCCACACATTTTTACAGGTCACCGAGCAGGTGTGACAGCCGATACATTTATCGAGGTTCAGCACCATGCCTATCTGGGCTCTAACTTTCATTGCTACACCTCCTCTCGCGTCGGCTCTTTGACGTCTTCACCATCGAGCCAATCGACCTTGTTCATTTTCCTGACCACCACAAATTCATCCCGGTTACAGCCCACAGTGCCGTAGTAGTTGAAGCCGTAGGACTGCTGGGCGTAGCCACCGATCATATGGGTGGGTTTCATCACCGCGCGGGTTACGGAGTTGTGGATACCGCCCCGGGTGCCGGTAGTTTCCGATCCCGGTGTGTTCACGATGCGCTCCTGGGCGTGATACATCATGGCCATACCGTCAGGCACCCGTTGAGATACCACTGCGCGGGCAGCAATGGCGCCGTTGACGTTGAAGATTTCGATCCAGTCGTTGTCTTCAATGCCCGCCAACTTGGCGTCGTACTCACTCATCCACACGATGGGTCCACCGCGAGACAGGGTGAGCATCAGCAGGTTGTCGGAGTAGGTGCTGTGGATGCCCCACTTTTGGTGCGGGGTGATCCAGTTCAGCAGGATCTCCTTGTTACCGTTGGGCTTCTGGTTCAACACCGGTTGCACGGTTTTCAGGTTGATGGGCGGCTTGTACACACACATGTTCTCGCCGAAGTCACGCATCCACTCGTGATCCTGGTAGAACTGCTGGCGGCCGGTGATGGTGCGCCAGGGGATCAACTCGTGCACATTGGTGTAGCCGGCGTTGTAGCTCACATGCTCATCTTCCAGGCCAGACCAGGTGGGCGAGGAGATAATCTTGCGAGGCTGCGCCACGATATCAGCGAAGCGAATTTTTTCGTCTTCCTTGGGTTTGGCCAAATGGGTGTGATCGCGACCGGTAATCTCACCGAGGGCTTCCCAGGCCTTCACAGCTACCTGGCCATTGGTTTCAGGAGCCAGTGACAGGATCATTTCGGCAGCATCCACGGCGCTGTCGATACGAGCGCGGCCGTCGCGGCTTGAATCCTCAGACCAGGTTCGGTTGAGCTTCTTGAGGAAGTCCACCTCGTCATCGGTATTCCAGTTGATGCCCTTACCGCCGTTGCCGAGTTTCTCCAGCAGCGGGCCGATTGAGGTAAAGCGGTTGTAGGTCTCGGGGTAGTTGCGTTCCACCTCGATCATGCTCGGCGCAGTTACGCCGGGGATCAGGTCGCACTCGCCTTTCCACCAAGCCTGTACACCGAACGGCTGGGCGATTTCTCCGGGGGTATCATGGTGGATCGGCAGAGTCACCAGATCCTTTTCCACCCCCAGGTGGCCATCGGTCAGGTTGGAGAATTCCTTCGCTATGCCTTTGAAAATTTCCCAGTCACTTCGCGCTTCCCAGGCCGGGTCCACCGCCTTGGTGAGCGGGTGAATAAAGGGGTGCATGTCCGAGGTGTTGAGGTCGTCCTTCTCATACCAGGTGGCCGTCGGCAGCACTATGTCGGAGTAGAGACAGGTGGTGGACATACGGAAGTCCAGTGTCACCAACAGGTCCAACTTGCCTTCACTGGGCGTATCGTGCCAGGCCACGTCTTCTGGTTTTTTGCCGCCTTCTTCACCCAGGTCTTTGCCCAGCAAACCGTGCTTGGTACCGAGCAGGTGGCGCAGCATGTACTCGTGGCCCTTACCAGAGGAGCCGAGCAGGTTGGAGCGCCAGATAAACATATTGCGCGGGAAGTTCTGCGGGTTATCCGGGTCCTGGTTGGCGAATTTGAGCGCACCGCGCTTGAGCTGCTGCACCGTATAGTCTTTGGCAGTCATACCGGCGGCAGCGGCATCTTTGGTGAGCTGCAGCGGGTTCATACCCAGCTGCGGCGCAGAGGGCAGCCAGCCCATACGCTCGGCGCGGCTGTTGTAGTCGATAATGGACGCCTGCCACTTGCTCTTGTCGGCCAGCGGCGAAACCACCTCGTCCATCTCCAGCTTCTCATAGCGCCATTGGCTGGCGTGGTTATAGAAGAAGGAGGTGCCGTTCATATGACGCGGTGGTCGCTGCCAGTCGAGGGCAAAGGTAAGCGGGGTCCAGCCGGTTTGCGGGCGCAGTTTTTCCTGCCCCACATAGTGGGCCCAACCACCGCCGCTCTGGCCGATACAACCGCACATCATCAGCATATTGATGATCCCGCGGTAGTTCATATCCATGTGGTACCAGTGGTTGAGTCCGGCACCCAGAATTACCATGGAGCGTCCACGGGTCTTGTCGGCGGTGTTGGCAAACTCACGGGCAACCTGGATGACATTCTCACGACGACAACCGGTCACCTTTTCCTGCCAGGCGGGTGTGTAGGGCTTGTCTTCGTCGTAGCTCTGAGCACAGTTGGGGTCGTCGAGACCGTGCTCGACACCGTAGTTCGCCAGGGTCAGGTCGTAAACGCTGGCTACTTTTAGAATCTCGCCATCTTTGTTTTGAACAAGCTTCACCGGCACCTTGTAGTCGATTACTTCATCGTGTTCGGTGTGCTGGAAGTAATTGTGCTCGTGGGTCTGGCCGCCGAAATAGGGGAAGGCGACCTGTGCGATTTCATCGGCGCAGTCTTTGAGGCTGAGCTTCAGCTCCAACTCTTCGCCACTGCGACCATCGCGCTGCTCAATATTCCACTTGCCACGGCCTTCTTTCGCTGAGGGCTCTCCCCAGCGATAACCCATGGAGCCCTGAGGGGAAACCAGCTGGCCATCGTGATTAACACCGATGGTTTTCCATTCTGGGTTGTTATCCTGGCCGAGGTTATCCGCCAAGTCAGAGGCGCGCAGGAATCGGCCCTGTACCAGCTTGCCGTCGCGCTCTTCCAGGGTCACCAACATCGGCATATCGGTAGTGGTGCGCACATACTCGGTGAAGTAGGCGCTGGGCTTGTCGACGTGGAATTCTTTCAGGATCACATGGCCAAAGGCCATCGCCAGAGCCGCATCGGTACCCTGGCGCGGTGCCAGCCAGGTGTCGCCAAACTTGGAGCACTCTGAGTAGTCAGGGGTGACCACACAGGTTTTGGCACCCTTGTAACGTACTTCACTGAGGAAATGCGCATCCGGGGTACGGGTTTGAGGCACATTGGAGCCCCATACGATCAGGTAGTTGGAGTTGTACCAGTCGGCGGACTCGGGTACGTCGGTTTGCTCACCCCAGACCTGCGGTGAGGCGGGCGGCAGGTCACAGTACCAGTCGTAGAAACTCAGGCAGTTGCCGCCGATCAGAGACAGATAACGGGCACCAGCGGCGTAAGACACCATGGACATAGCGGGAATCGGCGAGAAGCCGGTCACCCGGTCGGGACCGTATTTCTTGGTGGTGTAGACGTTGGAAGCGGCAATCAGCTCGTTAACTTCATCCCACTTGATCCTCACAAAGCCGCCCATACCGCGGCGCTCTTTGTAGGACTGCGCCTTGGCCGGGTCTTCGACAATACTGGCCCAGGCCTCCACCGGATCGCTGTGTCTCAACTTGGCTTCGCGCCAGAGTTTTACCAGACGTTTGCGGATCTTCGGGTACTTGAGGCGATTGGCCGAGTACATATACCAGGAGTAGCTGGCACCACGGGGGCAACCACGAGGCTCGTGGTTGGGCAGGTCCGGGCGGGTGCGCGGGTAGTCGGTCTGCTGGGTTTCCCATGTGACCAGGCCGTCTTTGACGTAGATCTTCCAGCTGCAAGAGCCGGTACAGTTCACCCCGTGGGTGGAGCGCACAATCTTGTCGAACTGCCAGCGACGACGGTAGCCATCTTCCCAGCTGCGGTCGTCATTCGTCTTTTCCCCGTGTCCTCCGGAAAAGGGCTCTTTTTGTTTCTTCAGATATTTCAGTCGGTCCAGGAAATGGCTCATGCGGTACTCCCAGGGCATCGGCATGCGGTTAAAGCATCGGTTTACCGGGAATATAAAAGGGAGGGACGGCAGGATCACCTGACCAAAAAGGGGTAGAAAAGCGACGAACTACCCCCGAATGGGTAGGGAAACGACGCCAGGGGGCCGCTATGGTGGAGCCCTACCCCAGCAATAACAGGGCCTCTGTGCAAAAAACAGGCGCCAGGTTAAATTATGTGCAAAACTGGCGATCTTTAGTGGTACCCACAACTTTGTGCGCCAATGGACGGCACAATAGAGATCAGCCATCCACAACCGCCCCAGGGCGAAGTGAATCCGATATGCTGAACCGAATTCGACAGTCCATCGTCTACCGCATCGGCACCCTGATGCTGCTCACTGTGCTGGTAGCACTGAGCTCTATGGTGGCGTCCTATATTATCTCCGATGCCGCCGAAAACGATGCCGCCGCCGTTAACCTCGCCGGCTCATTGCGGGCTATGAGCTACCGACTTGCGGCCACCGCACCCTCCGGGGATGTCGAAACCACAGCTGAGTTGGCAGACGAGGTGACCGCACGCCTGACCCGGGTACTCAGCATTTCCGACTTCACCGCCAGCGATAACCTGCCCGCAGCCCGCAATTACCGCAAGGTAATCGAAAGCTGGGAGGGCGAAATCCGCCCACTGCTGGAGTCCATTGCCGCCGGGCGCACTTCTATGGACTCCTTGCAGTTAGCCAACCGTCTGGAGCCCTTTATCAGTGATGTGGACACACTGGTGTTTGATTATCAGACCATCGCCGAGGAAAAAATAAGCCTGCTGCGTTTGGTGCAGGTGGGGTCACTATTTGCCATTGTAACCCTGGTGTATCTCTCCCTGTGCATATTGCACCGCTCTGTGGAGCAGCCTCTAAAGCAGCTGACCAATCGCTCCCTGAGCATCGCCCAGGGAGACTTCAACCAAAACCGCCTGGAGATTAACAGCGAGGACGAGCTGGGGGTTTTAGCACGCACCATCAATTATATGAGCGATGAAATTCATGCGACTCACCGGGATCTTGCCCATCGCGTGGAGTTGAAAACCTCACAGTTACAGAAGAGCCATGAGGCATTGGACTTCCAGTACCGCTTGGCTCGGCGGATCAGCGAAGGCCCACTCTCGGGAGCGGAATTGGGCCAGTGGCTGGGAGAGTTCGCCAATGTCGCCAGCTTGAATAACCTCGACCTATGTCTGATGACACCGGAGGGGGAAGCGCCCTATGAACATTTGGTTCAAGGACTCGGTAATGCCCAGTGCACAGGCAGTGAATGCCATATCTGCGTAAACACCTGCGGCCCCTCTGATGAAGACCAACAGCGCGTGTACCGATTCCCACTGGAAGTGGACAAACGCAATTACGGTGTACTCACCTGCACCCTACCCCGAGGTGAGAGCCTTGATGAAGAACAGCAGCAACGCTTGGCTACCTTTGCCGACAGTGTCACTGCGGCCATCGCCATTAATGAGCGAGAGGCTCAGGAGCGCCGTGTTGCCCTACTGGACGAGCGCGCGATCATCGCCCGGGAGCTACACGATTCCCTGGCCCAATCCCTGTCCTATCTGAAAATTCAGGTTACCCGACTCAACCGCGCCAATCGCAGTGAGCAGGTGGACAAGTCCAAGGTAGAGGAGATTATTACCGAGCTGAAAGAGGGCCTGGATTCCTCTTACCGCCAGCTGCGCGAACTGCTCACCACCTTCCGACTGCAAATAGGTCCCGGCGGCCTGCGCAGTATCCTGGAGCAATCTATCCTCGCTTACCGGGAGCAGCACCCGCAGATTAACGTCCTGCTGGACTACCATCTGGACGAAGTACCACTAACTCCCCACGAGGAAATTCACCTGTTACAACTGGTGCGCGAGGCCTCGCAAAATGCTGTGTACCACTCCCAGGGCGATATGGTGCAGATCAGCCTGACCCAAGCCGACAACCACTCCCTCAATGTACGCATCCTCGACAACGGCATCGGTATCAGCAACGCGCCGGAGAAACGCAATCACTTCGGTATGTCGATCATGCAAGAGCGCGCCAGCAACCTGAATGGCAATCTGAATATCCGCCGCCGCGACGAAGGGGGCACCGAAGTGCGCTTCAACTTTATTCCCCTCTACGCCCGCGAGCGGGAATTGGTGTGGAAAGACGTGGGGTGATAACTCTCTACCTTTATGAAAGGTCACTCGGAACGAACACATTAGTGCCGCCCCTATCATTCGAAATCCGCCAGTATCTTTATTACTAAAAAGGGAGAAGGAGAGAATACACCGCGCTCGGGACCCTATGAGGCATGGATGCCGATTAGGAGCTTGCAGGGATGTATTCACTGCGTGTCTCGAGTGCGGTGTATTCTTTCCTTCCACCCCAGTAGTAACTATCTTCAACGACCTTATTACCTATCCAAGCGCTCTCCCATCCTGAAGCTTCTCCGACACCCAAGTAGCTATCGTCAAAAATACTGACTCTTAAATTGACCCCCAAGGGCCAATAGCGAGCCCATATGCTACAAGTACTTATCGCTAGCCTATCCCGTGATTCACACCGATGACATTGGTGAATATCAGCCCCCTCGATGGCCTGGCACCCAACCATTCCATCAAGCAATGACTATATCGATTTAATAGAGAGGAGAGGTTTATGAAACTGAGTTCATTGCCCAGAGCCACTTTCTTAATGTTGGCAGTATTTCTGCTGGCTTATTCTGCATTCACGATTTCCGATAGCCATAACAAAAAAGAGAAAGATCCATCAGCTGCCAAGCATGGGGCTGGTGGTGAGAAAGCCTGGTCCAAAGCGGGCAATGACAAGATGTTCACCATCTTTAAATCTGACTTAACCACCGCTAATGAGAATATGCTCGGCAAGAAGGTGAATCCGCAAACCCCCAAAGATGCCGATGGCTTCTTTATTGGCGCCTACGACAAACAGTCACATATGCTGCACTTTATGGTGGGTTACAGCGATCTATCAAAGGGCGGGGTGGCAATGTCGCACTTCCATATGCAATGTGCAGGCGATGGCAAAGAGCCCCCTATTTGCAAGCCGGGTAAACCCAGTGGCCCAATTATTCAAACTATCTGCGGAATGCCCAATCACCCGGGCATGGTTCCCGACTGGCCAGAGACTAAAACTGACAAGGGCAAGCACGGCCTGGCAAAAAAATGTGCTGAAGGCACCAGTGGATATATCATGGGTAAGTGGATGGTGGAGGAGCCCTATCGCAAGGCGCTAATGGATGGGAAGGTCTTTGTTAACTTGCATACCCAGCTGGACCCCAAAGGTGAGGTTTCCGGCCTGCTAACAATGGATAAGTAGATTGCAAATTTACTGACGCATCTATAAGCCAGAGTTTACTGCTGAGACAAGAAAAGCTGGGCTTCGTTATGTACAAGCCCAGCTTTTTTATATCTACCTAAAAATTGTTAATTAACAAAAATCAGAATTTTGCTGTAAGCATCAACCAGAGCTTATCGGTATCCTCACTGTATTCATCTGCATCGTAAGCGGCATACTTTACCAACGCTGAGAAATATTCATTAAACTCGTGACCATAACTGATATTCCATTCAGTCCCGTAATCTGCTGAACCTTCATTGGCCTCAAAACTGTGGTAAGTAATTCCCAAATCTCCCCCGGAAAGCGCCAGGCTGGCACCGAGATATAAATCTTCAACACCATCTGCTGGAGTTTCAATGAACCTATCTGTGTAGCCTTGGAATTTGTGTAGTGTCGCCAGTGGTGTGCTAAAACCCACACCGTCGTCAGAACCCAGAACTTCATAACCCAATTTGCCTTTTACTGGCCCTAATGGAGCGGCAACTTCAGCAAGGTAATAGTCGGCTGCAAAATTACTGGGATTATTGCCGATATCCTCCTGGCGGGCATAACTCAGCTGAGTTTCAAACAGGCCAAAATCTCCCCGGTAAGCGGCACCGAAAGTACGGGATGAGAAGCTCTCAGCGTTATCCAGGTCCAAGTTGTAGAAGAAGGCAGTTAACTTATGCGCTTCTACCAATGGATAGCTGGCATGAAACAGTTGAATATCCCCATCCAGGTCCGATAAGTCACTGTCTTCACCAAAAATACGGTTTACGTTGTAGATATAGCTGTAATCCAGCTGTAACTCCCCTTCCCCGCCAAATTGGTAACGCAGGCCGTCATACGTCTGTTCATTCTGGCGCCAACCCACGCCACCGATAAAGCGCTGATCATCCAGGTTAATTCGCTGTCGACCAGCAATCACCATAGAGTTAAAACCACTGTACTTTAAGTAAGCTTGATTAACCTCTGTGCCCTGGGGGTCGGCAACCACGGGGTGCTCGGTATTGCCATTCACGGTGGAATTGTAATTGTCGTTGCCAATTTCACTAATGTTATCCACTTCAAAAAACGCATCAAAACCACGGTAACTGCCACTGGTCCAATTCAGGCGGGTTCTCAAGGTTGAGGCGATAGCAACATCGTCCATATTGTCCTGATCAACATTTTCTATCCGGTAGCGAAGATTTACCCCCGCCTGCCCTGAAGTCAGGGCATCAGTGAGTGTGGCGCTTTCATTCTCTGCTGCAATTCCCTGAGAGCCGGAAATGCCAAGGATGATGGCCGCGATTACGGTGGATAATTTCTGTTGTTTCATTCGCCGTTCCTTTGCAAAAATATTTTGGGTGGAAGGCAACTGCACAAATATGATCGAAACTATTACCGATCACAGCAGTTATCCCAGTGCGAGTGAATTATGCAGGCGGAGTACCCAGCGATTTATTGATGTATATCAGATTGATGCCTCGCTTTTAGAAAGATTTACCGGAGGTTTATGAATAAAAATTTCTTACGGGAAAGAATATTGATTAAGCGCAGTTGAAAATACAAAGCTGGCGGCTACTAACAAAAAACGAAATAGCTTTCATATTTACCAGAAAAATTAATGGGATTAAAAACTTGTGAAAGTAATGCCAGCTGCTAAAAGTTATATTCAAATTCGCTCCAGCAATGAAAACAAAAGGGAAAGACAATCATGCCTGACTACACCACCTCTTTCTTAAGCCCTGTCACTCAGGAAGAAGCTTACCGGGCAGTTGCTGAAAAGATGTCCCAATGGTGGACGCCAACTAGCGGCCCTTTCCTGGCAGTGGGTGATACCGCCAAGACCGGATTTGGTGGCGAGTCCTACTGGGTGTTTCGCGCCAAAGCTTTGGTGCCGCAGAAGTTAATCGAACTTGAGTGTGTAGAGTCTTATATGGTTTCTGAGCAGGTTGATGATCCCCAAGAGTGGCAAGGCAGTACTCTTCGCTTTGAATTTGCTAGCGAACCCGGTGGTACCCGCCTCACCTTTACCCATATCGGTCTCTCGCCAGAGATGAAATGCTGGAAGATGTGCAAAAGCGGATGGGATTACTATTTGCCAGGAAGTCTTCAGGATTACCTCAAAGATGGGACTGGCAAACCAAATAGCTATTAGTGAGGTAAACGTGCCCCGCAAATGCGGGGAACAAAAGGTGTGAAAGCAGGGCTTTTAATCGCCTTCCGGTTTACCGCTGCATCTACAGAGAACACTAAAACTCTAACCTATTGTTTTTAAACAACTTTTCGACGGCTTTGGCAATATCTCAGGGCTGGGGCAACCCAGCCCCTTGTACCTAACATCGGGCTTTCTTTTCTCTTAGCAGTTCTCAACCACTACTCGCCACTGATCCTCTCCCACTTGGTTCAAACCGATGGTCACTCCTGTTATCTGACGCACGACTTCGATATTGGTCAAGAGGTGGAGGCTCGGCTTCAGGGTAGTGAAGCTTCCACCAGCCCCCAGCACCAATGGGAGTATAAGCTGGTCGGCCAGATGTTCGCCCACTGGCACGTCGGCGTGCATATAGCGTTGCATCTGCCGAATTGCGCGATCGGCAACGCGCTCAGCGCTAACACCCTGCTCCCCCATAGCCTCAAGCACCTCAGTCACTTGCTGGGACTTCAGACGCAGGGAGAGTACATTGCCAGGCCCTTGGGACTTCACCTGCCTTTGATGCAGACGCTCCGATCGCCATTCGCACTTCTTTCGTACCTGCGCCAGCTCCCGCTGGGCCACATGAGCAGGAATATGGGCCGAGGTCGCCACAGCTTCAGCATTCAGAAGTTCACCCCGTTCTGTCAGCTCCAGTTTTGACCACTGCGATAGCGGCTGGATACGTGTGCGCCATGAACCACCCCCGGCAGGATAGAAACCATAATCATCCAGGGCCACCTCCACACCAGCGCCCATACGAGCCAATAGGGGCAAATATGCCTGGGCTATAAAATCAAAGCTAGGAGCCTTTTTATTGTGAGTGCCGCCTTCAAGACACAGCTCACTGACACCATCGGACAATAACAGCGGTAGCAACACGGTTTGAAACACCAAACTGGTACTTCCGGCCGAGCCAATAGGAAAGTGGTATTTACCGGGACGCACTTTTCCCGGTGCAAAAGTAATTTCCGAAGCACCCAATTGTTCGCCGCTGACTTCGGCATGGCTAATTGCTTTGGCTGCTCGCAAGCAGGCTAGGTGCTGACGCAACAAACCGGTTTTTTTACGACCTGCTCGAATATTCTTAATTCGAACCGGTACCCCTAAACAAACAGACAAGGTGAGGGAAGTCCGCAAAATCTGTCCGCCGCCCTCCCCCTGGGCGCCGTCTATCTCAATCACTGTTTAATTCCTTAAAATTTACATCTTTTTTTGGTGAATGGCGCCTTTAAGCCGTAGGACGTAACTTCACCAACTCATTCATCACCCCATCGAGACCGCCATATACGGAAATTTTATCGATGCGGGTACTGACCCGTTCCAAAGCTTCCAGTTCTTTCAAGCGCAACAATACCGGGTTGTTATCCATCAGCTTGGCGGTATTGTGCAGAGATCTCATTGCTTGGGTTTCTTCTCTGCGCTTAATCAGATTTGCCTCAGATTCCTTCTGCGCTTCTACAACCTGATTGAGGATCATCTTCATATCGCCGGGCAAAATAATATCCTTAACCCCGACACTGGTAAGCTCGATACCATATTTCGCCAGCTTGTCGCGGATGCCAGTCGCAATCACAATATTCAACCTGTCCTTATCAGCCAGAAGGCTATCCAGGGTTTGAGTACCCACTGCCTCGCGCAAGTGCAGCTGCAATTCGCGATAAATAAAACCTGTACTATCGCTGAGCTTTAGCGCTACTTTTTTTGCATCGGCAATTTTGTAAGCACCAGTCAAGTTGATACGCAGGCTGACCCGATCCTTGGTCAGGATTTCCTGGCCGCTGACTTCGATGGTTTTCAACCGCAAGTCCAGTACCTTGACCTCGATAGAGCGGTTGTATTTCCAGTAGCCATAACAGCCGGGCTGTAACACCTTTTCCAACTTACCGTTGACCATTAACAGGCCCACGTGCTCATCGGGAATCTCGTTGTAGCTTACCGCCTGAAGGGCGGTGCGCATTTGTCCAGCACGTACACCTCGCCCCAGTAAGCCCAGGACTTTTTTATCGATGGCGTATTCCTCAGAGATGTCCAGGATTTCCACCCGCACGGATTCACCGCCCTTCCACACAGCACGAAAAGTACCCGGTGGCAAAATATCGACCAAGTGATTATCCCGGTAAAACAATCCCACCTGATGGTCTGACAATTCATAGGATTGCAGGTAGTCACCAAGGATCTCACCATAGGTGTTTAACAAAAATTTGGCTTTGATTTCACCGAATACCACATCGGTAATATCGTAAGTTTCTGCCCGTACATCACCGGACAATAGGGATATACGATGGCTGCCAGGTGGCAGCACCCCTTCAAAACGGTTGCGGCGAAATAGCAGCACTCGCTCGCTATCCGCAACATCCACGTTCTTCCATATTTTGAACAGAGATATCATGGTTCTTATCTTTTATTCCATTTCTATACTGCGCTACCCCATTGGGCCGCAAGGGTGGGGCCCGTCCAGCGAAAGGTGGTAAACCGTTTGTGCCGAGCGGGGCCCAGCGGCAGAGGACTTACGATTTCCCCCACATGGCTCCCCCTGAGCCTGCAGCCAAAATCCTTGGCCAGGAGACACAATCATAAATCTTGCCGCTGGATCGCACAGGGCAGACCCACGATTAACGACACAGTTGCCAGAATGCCTCCGCAGTAAATCGCTAAATCCTATTTACCGTATCGAGAGGCTATCGGACCCCGGGTAGATTTTTAATGGGGAGTCGAACCCCAGGCTCTCGCCTCTTTCCAGGTCGTTTGGATAACGATGGGACTTTGGCAGGAATCGAACCTGCTACCAATCGATAAGTTATCGACTGCTCTACCAAATGAGCTACAAAGTAGGCGTTTGAACTTCTATCCCGTGGGTACACCTGCCGCCATAGGCGGTGGTGCCGGGCCGGGATTCAGAACCGGCTCCGCTGACGGGCTAAAGGCCTCAAACTCGGTTGCGGCAACCCGGCGAATTCGCCCGGCGGCCTTCATACTTTAGCAATTGCCTTAGTTCGGCCGATCCCTGGCCTAAAACGCGTCAGCCTTTGACGCAAACCACTTGCTTGAGGGTGTAGACGATTTCCACCAGGTCTTTCTGTGCTGCCATAACCTTTTCTATAGGTTTGTAGGCCGATGGGGTTTCATCGATCACACCCTCGTCTTTTCGGCATTCCACATCGGCGGTGGCCGCGCGATGCTCTTCCAGGGAGACCAGCTTTTTGGCCTTGGTACGGGACATCACTCGTCCGGCCCCATGGCTACAGCTACAGAAGCTTTCTTCGTTACCCAGCCCCCACACAATAAATGACTTGGCCCCCATACTACCGGGAATAATACCCATTTCACCGGCACGCGCTCTTACAGCGCCTTTCCGGGTCACCAACACATCTTTGCCATAATGATGCTCACGGGAAACGTAATTGTGGTGACAATTCACCGCTTCCATCCGTGCCTCAAAATCCATCCCCAGGGCCTGCTTCACCGCGCTAATAGTTCGCACCATCATTACTTCGCGATTGATACGGGCAAACTCCTGCGCCCACTCCACCGCCTGCACATAGTCATCAAAGTGCTCTGTACCTTCCGGGAAATAGGCCAGGTCACTGTCCGGTAAGTGGATATGCCAGCGCTCCATATCCCGCTTGGCTTTCTCAATAAAGTAAGTGCCTATTCGATTTCCCACTCCCCGAGAGCCACTATGCAACATCAACCACACGCTACCCTGTTCATCCAGGCACATCTCGATAAAGTGATTGCCTGTACCAAGTGTTCCCAAGTGATTAATATTATTAGTATTTTTTAATACCGGATGCCTCTCTTTGAGCAGTTCAAACTGGGCGGCTAGAGGCGCCCAACCGGCAAGTGCATCGTCCGGTGGATTCTCCCAGGCCCCCTTGTCCCGCCCTCTCCCCCGGTGCCGGCCAGTGCGGCCGTGGGGCACGGCGCGTTCGATGGCGCTGCGCACTCCAGCCAGGTTGTCCGGCAGTTGCCCCGCCGTCAGACTGGTGCGAACCGCCATCATGCCGCAACCAATATCCACCCCTACGGCAGCGGGAATTACTGCCCCCAGAGTTGGGACCACACTGCCAATGGTGGCGCCTTTGCCAAGATGTACATCGGGCATCGCCGCAACCCATTTATGGACGAATGGCATCTGCGAGATATTTTTGAGCTGCGCTTTGGCCTCATCTTCAAAAGGCACACCCAGGGTCCAGGACTTAATCGGTACCCCACCTGCCTGCATCACTTCATATGGCATTGGTTTCATCTTCCACTCCTTTTGAAACCGCGCTTGGTATTCATGTGTTTCATTTAGTTATTGATATAGCGAATTGGGTGCCAACTTTTGCAGACAACTGAAAAATTCTTTTAACTTATTGTTTTTTAAAGATTTATTTTTCATCTCAGGAGTTTTTAGTAGATTTCTTGAGACAAGTAATTCATGAATATCTATCTTTTTTGATAGTTAAATTATATTTTAGATAGTATGAAGACAATCGCTATCAGTATTCTCGGTACCAGCAAGGACCGGCGCGGCAAAGGCGACAAGCGCTGGGATAAGTGGCGCCCAAACATTTCCATGTGCCAGCACGATGACCTATTGATCGATAGGCTGGAGCTCCTTTTCGACAACCACTCGAGAAGCCTGGCTGACCAGGTCACAGAAGATATTGCGCGGGTCTCTCCAGAGACCAAAGTGGTCCACCACCGGGTGAACTTCAATGACCCTTGGGATTTCGAGAGCGTATATAGCAATCTGCTGGATTTCGCCCGCGCCTATAGCTTCAAGCCGGATGACGAGCAGTACCTGGTGCATATCACCACCGGTACCCATGTAGCTCAGATCTGCTTGTACCTGTTAACAGAGGCGGGGTATTTCCCCGGGCGTCTGCTGCAAACTTCCCCAGCGCGAAAGAACAGTAGCTTGCCGGGCGAATACCAAATCATCGATTTGGACCTGTCCAAATACGACCAGATTGCCTCGCGCTTTCAGAAGGAACACCAGGAGGGCACCACCTATCTGAAGGGGGGAATCGAGACCAATAATCTCGCTTTTAACCAGATGATCGAGCAGCTGGAGCAGGTATCGATTCGCTCCGACGCCCCCATACTAATTACCGGTCCCACAGGGGCAGGTAAATCCCAGCTGGCCCAGCGTGTCTTTGAACTACGCAAGCAGCGGGGCAAGCTGGAGGGTGGCCTGGTAGCCGTTAACTGCGCCACTCTGCGCGGCGAAAATGCCATGTCCGCCCTATTCGGCCATCGTAAAGGCGCCTATACCGGTGCCACCACCCACCGTCCAGGCTTGCTAATGGAAGCAGATAAGGGCCTGCTGTTTCTCGATGAAATCGGTGAGTTGGGACTGGACGAGCAGGCCATGTTATTGCGTGCGATTGAGCACAAACGCTTTATGCCTTTCGGCTCTGATAAGGAAGTAAGCAGTCACTTCCAGCTGATCGCCGGTACCAACCGGGATCTGGTACAGCTCTGCCAAGAAGGTAAATTTCGCGCGGACCTGCTCGCCCGTATCGATCTGTGGACCTACCGACTGCCTTCTCTACGAGAGCGCATTGAAGACCTGGAACCCAATATAGATTTTGAGCTGGAGGCTTTCTCCAGGAAATCCGGACACCTTGTCAGCTTTAATAAAGCAGCACGGGAAAAGTACTTGAGCTTTGGGCGCTCCCGCGAGGCCAGCTGGTCTGCGAACTTTCGCGATCTTAACGCCAGTATCCTGCGTATGGGTACCCTCGCCGACGGTGGGCGTATCACGACTCAGGTAGTGGAAGAGGAAATCCATAGGTTGCGAATTAAATGGCAAAACCCACTAACAGATTCATCGCTACCCCTTGCCCGTATCGAAACACTGTTGGGGCGTGACCGCATCGAGCAGATGGATTTCTACGAGCAAATCAAACTAGCTGGGCTAATTCAGGTTTGTGCAGAGTCCAATTCGATGGCAGAGGCCGGACGCAAATTATTTCAAGTGAGCCGCACCTCAAAAAAATCCAACAACGACTCACACCGGGTACGCCAACTTTTAGATAAATACGGTCTTAAATTCGACCAGTTGAATAAAACATAGAGGCCCTTTGGCATCTTTTTTTGTTAGTCTGATTCCAAAAGCCGGACGCTGGATCATGGAATGAGATACACCTATTTAACTCCGTTTATTTTCTTACTCAGCGCCTGTGAGCCAACCCAGTTCGCAGGTGGTACCGCCTTGCCAGATGGCTCTGTTTACAAAGGCGAGATGCTTAACGGTCTGTTTCATGGGCAGGGTCAGCTCGAATGGCCCAATGGCAGTCATTATCGTGGCGACTTTCGAGAAGGTCGCATGACAGGTGAAGGTGAGCTAACTGGAAGTGATGGCTGTAGCTACGAAGGGGAGTTCCTAAATGGAGAATTCCATGGCAAAGGCCGCTATAACTGCGATGAAACTGAATGGGCGGGAGAATTCCGTGAAGGGGAGCTGCAAAGCGGTACTTTAAATTGGGATGAAGATGGGAGCTATCATGGTGAATTTTTAGATTTTGATCCCCACGGCGAAGGCAAACTCACTGCGGAAGATGGCAGCCTTTATCAGGGCGCCTTTGAATACGGATACTTAATACAGGGCAGCTACTCAGATAGCGATGGCTATCGCTATACCGGCAGCTTCGAGTACGGCTCCTATTCCGGCGAAGGTGAACTCACCCAGCCTGATGGCACGATTATCCGTGCCACTTTTCGCTATGGAGAAGCAGAAGGAGAAGGCGTACGAATAAGTACGGATGCTGAAGGAAACACTGTCGAGGAGTCTGCCTATTTCTCCGGTGGTACCTATTATCCCAGCGAAGACGCCTGGCGCGCACAGACAGATATTCCCGGTGCCCAAGCAGAAGCCAGGCTCTACAGTGAGAGTGAGCGCTTACAGAGCGCCATAACCGCCCTCCCCTCACAGCGGCCCGGCGTACGCGATATTTACACCCTACTGATAGGTGGTGACGGTACCTCTCCAGTATTTGCCAGGGAGCTGGACTGGGTGGCAGAGCGCCTCGATGAAGCCTTTAGCATTGACCAACGTATGCTTCGCCTCAGTAACGGCGGCGGATACGGTTTCCCCCTGGCTACCCGCACCAGTATCCAGGAAAGCCTTAATGCAATTGATCAGTTAATGGACCCCAAAGAAGATTTACTTCTTATACACCTGGTCAGCCATGGTGCTCGAAATGGAGATTTCAAAATTGCCGAGGGGGAGATTCCCCTAAATGATTTCTCACTGAAAGATGGGCAACGATTGCTGGACAATATTAACGCCCAGTACCAGTGGATCGTTGTTTCAGCCTGCTTTTCCGGTCAATGGGTAGAAGCCCTACATAGCCCCAATCGGGTCATCTTTACTTCGGCCGCTGCGGATCGCAGCTCCTTTGGATGTAGCGATGATTCCGATCGCACCTGGTTTAGTTCCGCGCTTTACGGTGAAGCCCTCAATCAGGGAGTGAATAATCCTGAGGCATGGTTTGAAGCCGCCAAGTTAAAAGTAACCGAGATGGAACAGGAACAGGGGATTAAAAGAAGCCGCCACTCCCTGCCCCAATATTCAGTGGGAGAGAATTTCCTAATGTGGTGGCATGGAAAAAAATCGATTTATTAATTTTGGAATTCCGGTGCAAACCGACTAAAAAATTATTTTTGGTACTAATCACTATCTACCATAATACCAGGCGAAAGGAGATACCTTCTTGGAGTTCGCTAGCCTCTCTGTAGAGTTATTGTTTATATTGTTTTTCGTCGCCGTTATTGCGGGCCTACTTGATACACTAGCAGGTGGGGGCGGCCTGATAACTGTACCGGCCCTTATTCTTAGTGGCGTCCCGCCACTAGCTGCCTTGGGCACCAATAAATTACAAGGCAGTATTGGTACTGCAACTGCTACCTACATGATGCTTAAAAACAACAAGATCAGTTGGGATGGAATTAAAAATCTAATGCTATTTGCCTTTATTGGCGCAGCCATGGGCACAATAGCAGTACAGTTCATCAATACTGATGTTTTGTCATTTATTATCCCTGCTGTTCTTTTATTTATCGCTATTTATTTTATAGTTTCTCCATCCCTTACTCATAGTAGTACTAAACCCAAGGTCTCAAGAAAGAAATACCAATATGGCGTAATCCCATTTATTGGTTACTATGATGGTATGTTTGGCCCCGGAACTGGGTCATTTTTTGCCTTATCAGGCGTTGCCTGTAGGGGACAGGATTTACTAACCTCCACGGCCAATGCAAAACCTCTCAATTTTTCCACTAATATCGCATCTTTAATCGTATTCTTATTTGCCGGTCAAGTTTTATGGGCTGCGGGAATCTTAATGATGATTGGACAAGTTATAGGTGCCTGGCTGGGATCTCATTTTCTACTTAAAATTAATCCTGGTTATTTACGGGGAATGGTAGTTCTTATGTGTGGTGGAATGTTAATAAAATATATCCACTCTATGGGATGGATAGATTATATCTTCTGAAAGGTATGGAGGTGGCTGGAACTCAGAAAAATCAGATTAAATATTAAGACTTTGGATTGTTTTATGGAGTATCTAAAAAGATCTTTAATGAACTTCTTTTTTAAGCTCCATCAACTCCTTCTTGATCTCGGTGATTTGATTCGATAGCTTGCTCTCAAAATCTTCATTGATTATCGACATATACTGCTCAAACCGGCTCTGTTTTATTAGATATTCTAATCTCTCTAGTAATTCATCATTGGAAACTCTTCTCTTGGCTCTTTTCCAGGTAAATTTTATCAGTGACTTTACCCAGTCAGGCAGTCGATAATAAGTAATTTGAAACCCTCTGCTCATGGAGTATCTAAAACCATTATGTCGTATATAGCTAGATAGCTTTGATGGCAGCAACCTATAAAATAGATTTAAATATTTATCCATCTTATTGCAGTCAGAATACCACTCTCTCACCAAACTCTGCTTATCTCTGTCTAACTTCAGAGCGCCTAAAGCTTCATTAAATTCTCTTTCTGTATATTTTTCGACTAATTTTGACTTAATTAATAGAGAAATTACTTTTTTATCACCATAAAGCGGTCGTAATTCTATCAAATACAGCAACCAACACCCCAGAAGATCATTCTTATAATCCGCATCACTAGCATTTTTTGTTAAGTAGTCAAATACAAAGTGGTATTGATTCACCAATTGATGAACCATTAGATCACTTTTCTTTTCATCCATGTTGACTAAACTATACGACCCAATTTCTGGTAAAACTAATATTGATTTAGCCTTGACGGTTGTTATCCAATGTAGAGAGTGACCATTAACGCAGGAACCCAAAATAAATTCGGATATTTTATTTCCATAAACAAAGTCCCTGCGATAAAACCTCCTAACATTTATAGAATTTATTTTTAAAATAAACCTGGATTTATCGCCAATGGATTCTGAGAATTTTTGTAGGGGTTTGTTATGGCTAAAAAATACTATATCTGGATTCTCACTATTGACTATATCCTGTAATTTAGGGATCAATGTAGGGTACCAACAATCTCCCTCATCGATAAATCCAACATAGTCTCCAAAAGTATTTTTTACTCCAAATTCAAAAATTAGCTGGTCTTCAATCTGTGAAGTGCTCGGAATATGAATACTTCTAATTCTGGGCATTGAACCTGTAAAGTTATTAATCCGGTTTCGTCCATCATTTTCGCAAGAGTGAAGGACAAGAATCTCTATATCCTTGTATTGCTGTCGAATAATACTCTGCAGACAAGTATTGAGATAGACACCGCTAGACTTTGAAATAATGACAATCGAAATCATGCGCATACCACTGAAGTTCGGTAATCTAATATAGAATTAGCAGTATCTGGATCTTTGTCAAAGAGCATTCTCAAATCCGCATTACTCAATGATAGAAAAGATCTTGTAAACTGAGATTGAAAGCTCCCCCTATACTCTTCGTCAAGATTACGCCAACACCAGTTAAATAATGCTAACTTGCTTTTTACATACAAGTGGTAAAACCTATCTCTAAGATTAATATTCTTATTAAAGAAGTCTTCAATCTCATCAAAAACCTGTAATACAGATATACGCCGTGCATCTGATATATTTGACAACCTATTTCCTACGGAGTCGACATTATGACTACAGAAAGGGGATTCAAATAATGCAATATCTTTAGCATTTGTGAGCAAATTCCAATGTGCTAATACATCATTATGTACAGGCGTTTGTGAAAATCTAAGGGAAACCCTTTTTGCATAACTGGTTTTAATCAATCTATTCCAAGGGAAGGGTGTTAAACATAGAATGCTATCATGATCAAAAGTGGAAAAAGTCCTGTTACCAAAGGTTCTAAGCGCTCTGTAGAAAATGAAATTATCATCACCTGCCATACCGAGATTAATAGTGCCTCCCGGAAATCTACACTGATAGGCCATCAACAAAACATCACTGTTAACTTTTGTAGCAATTGAAACAGCTCGATCCAACATATTTGGGAGGATTAGATCATCGGCATCAAAAAATAAAGTCAGCGGTTCAGCTATTTGATCTAGAGCACTATTCCTACAATAGCCTGCCCCATTGTTACTATCGTTTAAAATAATTTTATATGGGATTCTATTTTTCTGAAGAAAATCAGCGGCCAACCCAACCGTGGTATCTGAGGAATTATCGTCAGATAAGTAAATTTTTACATCAGTCGTATTATTATGAACAATAGAGTTCAACGTATTAACAATATTATCTTTTTCATTGTATGTTGGTATCACCACCCCAACTTTACTGTTAGGCATACAAATTCTCTTTATAATTCTCTCAATTATCCCAAAGCAGCAGAATTAAATGTAAATACAATAAGTAAATTAATTTGAATATAATCAAGTCTGATAAAGGCTGTACCACTTAAAGTAGACAGCTATACACCTTTTTTCAAACTTATTAATCGATAATTTGCTTAAACTAGATACTTTCGGGAAGGCTAGGGTATGTAACAAGAGAATTAGACGCCTACTCAAGGCGCCTAGTTTTTCCAGAACCAACTCTTAGAGTTTTAATTAGGTGCTATATGGCAAGAATAATATCTTCAATCGGTTTATCAAATTTTATTAAATCTTTATTTTTCTCATCTTTATAAAGCTTGATATAAGCTTTAAAGATAGTTGAAGGTGATTCCTGCAAAAGTGAGATTAGATAGTCTCTACCCTTTAACTCTTCGATTCTATTGCCGATATAGAAACCTACAAAATACAGCGGGCTATCCCATACTGCAGAAAAACCCAAATGATAGATTTTGTCAAAGTCTAAACTTGAGTCAATGCATGCACGAAAAAGCATTGTTTCAAATAAAACAAAGTTACTATCTATTCGCTGTAAATTTCTCTTGAATTTTTTCTTAAACCATTCTGTGTACTCTTTTCCGTCTGTAACACTTAATGGAGAACCCACAATAGAGGCTATCCCCTCCAAGCGGGTTTGATTTAATATTTTCTCACAATTAGAGTCTGGATTTTTTCCCTTACCATAAAAATTGGACTGAGCAACGTGATATAACTCATGTGTTGAAAGCGTCAGTAAACCTTCATAGTCCCCTTTAAAATACTGCAGGGCAATATAAAAGTTATCATCTTGGGCCCAACCGTCAGAAGTTCCCCCGACTACTATAAAAATATTGGCATCAAAGGAAATATCTTTAGGAGAATAATCACCAATTCCCCTCTTTACACTATTTAAGTATTGCTGAGGATTGCGCTTTATTATCTTGAGTATATCTTCAACTTCGGACAATCGTTCATTTAACTGTTGAAATCTAAAGGGATCATTTTTAACTGGATTACCTTCAACAACGTCGATCAAACTAGACCGAAATGACTCAGTATTGGCTTTACTGTCAAATCTTGAGGTTTGATGGATCGTTGCTCGTATCCCCTGCAAACTCATTAGCTGATCTAATTGATCATCAGATACTTTGTCTCCAGATAAAATATCAACTAATCTATCAGCACTCTCAAAATCAATTGTTATATTATCGGTTACTTTCGCTGAGGAAAAAGCCGTAAGGCTTATCAGTGACAAGCCTAAAAAAATCACGCACTTAAAGATATTCATTTTACCTCTCGTAAAAATGTAAAGAAAAGAATAACCAGATATTTAATCTAAAAAGAATGCTTATTGTGTGATTATTAGACCTTTATTGCCTACACAACCTCCACTCCAAATGTGAGACAAAAATATTGCATTTTACGCCACTAAAGGAGCTTGTGTTTTCAGCTATCTAAAAGAAAGTTTTGCTTACGACAGAGGACATCTTGACAAGATTGAATCCCACCCGCAGATTGTGAATGGGATTCAGGGGAGGCTTAGGCAGACTTCTGTTCTTCAATAAAGCGCTGCATCTGCTCTTCCAGCATCGAAAGAGGCAAAGCACCATTACTTAGCAGTGCATCGTGAAACGATCGCAAATCAAACTTATCGCCAAGCTCTTTTTCCGCAAGAGTTCGCAGCTGTCGAATTTTAATTTCCCCCATCTTGTAAGATAGCGCCTGCCCCGGCCAGGATATATAGCGATCTACTTCTGCGCGTACATTAGCCGGAGAGAGGGATGTATTATTGGAAAGAAAGTTTAATGCCTGCTGTCGTGACCACCCCTGAGAATGAATTCCAGTATCAATCACAAGGCGTGCGGCACGCCACATTTCATAGCTGAGTCGCCCAAAGTGCTCATAGGGAGTGGTGTACAGTCCCATCTCTTTACCCAGTCGCTCTGAATAAAGGGCCCAACCTTCTCCATAAGCACTCAGATAAAGGTTGCGACGGAAGTCCGGTACATTCTCAAGCTCTTGCGAGAGAGCATTTTGTAAATGATGGCCCGGTACAGCTTCATGCAAGGTAAGAGCAGGTAGCTCATACAAGGGACGCTGGTCCAGCCCGTGAGTATTCAACCAGTAGGCACCACCGCGAGTACCGCCAATGGCGGCTGGATTATAGGAGGCCGTAGTGTAGTTAGGAGCTATTTCACTGGGAACTGGTACCACGCCATAGGGAGTACGCGGCAATAAATTAAAGAACTCCGGCAATACATAGTCAATCCGCTTGGATATATAGGCCGTTTCCTTGAGCAGCTGTTCCGGCGTTTTAGCGTAAAACTGTGGGTCTGTGCGCAGGAATTGGGTGAATTCTGTAAAGCTGCCCTTAAAGCCTGACTCCTTGATCAGAGCTTTCATTTCCGCGCGGATTCTCTTCACTTCGGCAAGGCCCGTGCGATGAATCTCCGCAGGGTCCAGATCCAGGGTCACGTAGTAGCGAATGTTGTGGCGATAGTAGTCGCTACCACCAGGCATCTGTTCAGCACCCAAAGTCTTTGTGGCCGCCTTTAGGTAGTCGCCCTCAAGGAAATCCGCTACCCGTCCAAATGCGGGAATAGCTACTTGCTTAATCACAGCTAAACCCTGCTCTCGCAGACGCTTCTGCTCATCGGGCGCGATGGTTTGCGGCATCTCAGCAAAAGGCTTATACAAGCTGCTTTTACTGGGATCTTTATATACTTGAGCGCGTACCGTTGGCGCTATACCTTCTACAACGATTTTGGGCAACACAAAGCCAGAGCGAATACCTTCGCGCATATTGGCAATGTTCTCATCGAAGTAGCGACCAAATTCACCGATACGGGCAATATAGTCCTCGTAATCGGCGATATCCCTCATCGCCAAACCACTATTTGCCTCAAGCGCACTTGCGTAAAAACTTGAGAAGGTGTTTAGGGGAATTCGGTCGAGAAACAGTTCCTCTTCCTCAACTGAGCTGGCAAGAACCCAAGAGAGAAGCTCACTATTGACGCGGTCTGAAGCACTTAACTTACTTTGATCGATAGCCTCAAGGCGCCGGATAAAGGCCTGCTCAGCCTTTATCCGACGTTGACGATCCTCTGCAGTTACCCCGGGCAGTTCTCGATTGTAATCGGAAACGCCAACTCGCCCGGCAGTAATCGGGTCTTCTCTCAGCGTGTATTGCCAGTGATCGTTAAGAACACTTTGAAGCTCTTCTGTAGCAGTTGCTGCCCAGGCTGAGGGCATCAATAGGCTAGTGGCAATAAGCGGTCCTGTTAGGGACTTGAGGTAGTAGGTAAGTGATTTCTTGAATTTCACCCTTGGCTCCGTAGTGCTGTTGGTATCTAAAAAGAACAACAGAGCTTGCTCTTTTAGTTACCCTACAGAGTAGGCGTGGCAAGCTTGTACCAGCACTATACACGAAGGATGGATAATAGTGACTCAGCGGAATAGACATACCGCCACAAGCAGGGTGGAGGAGTATAATTTCCTCCACCAAGCGGTCAATCAGTTGGCTGGCAACTTAGGTGGCATGCGCATAACAGCGCACGTCATAGCTCCCACTCAGACCAATGGCATACATAGATGTATTCCAGAAAGAGTTCACAAACCAGTTGCGGAATGCGTTCTTGGTTGGGAACCAGAATTCTCCAAAATTTGGGTCGAAAAACAACACATCTTCCGCAACCCAGGCTGCCATGGCGTGGGCACCCACCTTACCTGAAATACCGATTTTCTTGTAAGAGCCAGCGCTTCTCGTCGGCTCCCTAATAATTTCATCGGCAAGCGCTGCAGAGTTGCGCATAGTAGTTTGCCCACGATCTAAACGAGGGCCTGTGACCACGTGAATTTGGCGCTGACCATTTGGCCCAGCGATACCCACACCGCCATTATTCTGAAGAGGCAGAATATTGTGAGATTGCAGCCACGTCTCTGAGACCTGATCCTGGTTTGGTGCATTTCCACCAATCTGGTGCAAGGTCATCACATGGAAAAGATGCTGCTCACTCAATGTATTATTGGGGAAGAGCCAATTCCAAAGGCTTCCATCCTCTGCGTGAAATTTGATCCAGTGGGCACTCAGGGATTCACAGACTCCGCCAGCAGTATCCTGGTGTATGGTGATCTGTGCCTTCACCGGATCCAAACATTGACTGAAATTATATTGAAGTGTGCCGCCGTGCTGGGCCACAGATCTCTGAACAGGACCAACCCTTGTCCCGGTAAGTGCAAGTACTGTTTTATCAAACCAAATCGGCATGTCCATCTCCCCTGTATTCACAATGTAGAAACACTTATTCAGCGATTAGTTAACTACTTCTGAGAAGTGCTTTCCGGTATATGCATTAGATTGAAACAGAAAAATTACAGGGCAGATAGGTGTCCATTTTTTTTTAAAATCGACTCTGGCACTCTTTTCTCAGGCCAAAGATAGCAGTTCGTAATAGATTGAGGCGCAAGTATTTATTTGACTCTGGCACTATTTTTTATGGGTAAGAATATCACGGCTATTTACGATTAATTCCATGCTAGAACAGACCCAACTACACTTGCCAGTCAGATTACACAGGTCCTTTAATTCGACTCTGGTACTATTTTTGGTGCAAAAAAATTGACCTATGACATGGATACTATCTAAATGGAAATATTTTTTTGTAGTTGGCGACAATTGATTTTATCTTTCCAGAGATAGAGCTTATTACCTTCGGATAATTACGACTTGAAAATGAGTCAATGATAAGAAGTGAAATAGGTAGAAGTGGTAATAACTAAAAAAGGCAGCCGGGTGAACCCGGCTGCCGAGCGCCCATGGGGGAAGGGCTAAGAGGAAAAAATTGGTAGTGGATTGCTAACCACTATAAAACAGCTGCTGCTAATTTATGTGCGGCGAGCATAAGAGCGAACTTCATAGCCACCACTTAGCCCTACTGAATACATAGAGTTATGCCAAAATGATTGGGTAAACCAATTAAAAAATGAATTTCTGGATTCGAACCAAAATTCACCAAAGTTGGGGTCAAAGAAAGTAATGTCCTGCGCAACCCAGGCAGCCATTGCATGACCAGCGAAAGTGCCATCAAGACCTATCTTCTTATAGCATCCAGCACCACCCGTCTGATCCAAAATAATCTCCCTGGCCAAAGCATTGGGAGAGAAAACGCCACTCTGGCCTTGCGCTCTACGGGGATTGTGAATACCCCGGATAGTATTTCCTCCCCGGCCATTCGGGAAAGCTCCACCAAATACATTTTGACTGGTAGGGAAGATATTTTGTGTGCTCAGCCAGGCTTCTGTAGTTCTGTCCTGGTTATTCTGTGTGCCCGCCTGTTGCAGGGTCATTACGTGAAATAAGTGCTGTTCATCCAGTGCACCCGCCGGCATTAACCAATCCCACAAGCTCCCTCCATCAGAGTGATACTTGATCCAAAAAGCGGAAAGCGCTTCACAAACACCACCGGAAGTATCTTCGTGAATAGTGATTTGTGCTTTTACCGGATCCTTACACTGGCTGAAGTTGTATGTCAGTTGACCCCGATGATTGGCTACAGATTGTTGTACGGGGTTTACGCGTGTTCCAGTTACAGCGAGAACGGTTTTATCGACCCAAATAGGCATATTCGATCCCTCATTTTATGAGATAAAAACGCTGCACAAATCCTTTTTTAAAAACTGAAAATTTGTAGCGCCTGTGAATTGGGCGGGCATTGAACCAGAAAAGTTCCAGGGCCAACAGAGTATAAAAGCGCTTTTTAAATCGACTCTGGCACTATTTTTTTATCCAGCGTTAATCTTGCCTGAATCCTACTTTGTTGAAATCTATTAGCCGATAATAATCTGGCAACAGACAATATTTAGCCGTTTCTAACTGCGAAGACAAAATAGAGATAAGAAGATATTATTACTTATAAATATTTATCATTCTTAATCTCAAATAAGACGCATAGCAATTTATAGAAAGTACACTTTTACAAAACTCATCAGTTTAAAAAAGTGGCTTGTAACAGCAAACTGCTAGAGTAGGTATGCGAGTAAAAAGCTATGCAATAAATTGCATAAAAAACTAAGCAACAACGTCTGTGCCGGTCTCTTTGCCAGCACACTTTTAGCCACTCAATACAGCACTATAAGTTAGTTGTGAAAAATTTAGGCAGGAATGATTCAACAGCAAAGTGATAGGTAAGATGCCTCGACCAAATTCTGTCCCTAGGCCGTTAACTCCAGGGGATAAAATCCGATCGAGGTTTGGCTAAGCGGTGTTATACCTGCTCTACAGTCTGCTCAATACGTCCAAAGATAGATTGCCCTTGATCATCGAGCATTTCGATGGAAATGGTATTTCCAAAGTCCATAAATGGCGTGCTTGCAGAGCCATTCTGGATGGTCTCAATCATGCGAATCTCGGCAATACAGCTGTAACCAACACCGCCTTCTGCTACAGGCTTACCGGGGCCGCCATCCAACTTATTGGACACCGTTCCAGAGCCAATAATGGTGCCTGCGCAAAGTGGACGAGTTCTGGCCGCGTGGGCGACCAGTTGTCCGAAGTGGAAGGTCATATCCACACCGGCATTGGGCTCGCCAAACTTCTCACCATTCAAATGGGAAACCAGTGGCAGATGCAATTTACCCTCGCTCCAGTTTTCACCCAATTGTTCAGGGGTTACGCAAACAGGGGAGAAAGCACTAGAGGGTTTGGACTGGTAGAAACCAAATCCTTTGGCCAGTTCCGCAGGTATCAATCCGCGCAGGGATACATCATTGACCAACATTACCAACTTGATATGGGACAGTGCATCCTCAGCGGACACCCCCATAGGAACATCGTCGGTGATCACGGCAATTTCTGCCTCGAAGTCGATGCCAAAGCCATTGCTTTGCGGCATCTTTACCGGCTCGCGTGGATCCAGGAAGGTATCGGAACCACCTTGATACATGAGCGGATCGCTGTAGAAGCTCTCCGGCACCTCGGCACCGCGGGCTTTGCGCACCAGCTCAACATGATTCACGTAAGCACTACCGTCGGCCCAATGATATGCGCGCGGTAAAGGCGAGGCACACAGAGTTTGGTCAAAGGCTTCCCCTTGAATCTCGCCACTTTGCAGGCGCTCGTGTAGCTTCTCCAACTCGCTGCTGACTGATGCCCAATTGTCCAACGCACTCTGCATGGTGGGGGCAATATCGCCAGCTGGCACCATACGGGTAAGATCGTCGCTAACAACAACCAATTGGCCGTCGCGGCCGGATTTAAGGCTGGCTAACTTCACGGTGCCTCCCCTTCAGTTTTTTCCACAAATTCTTCTTCCCCATGCATCCAGGCGGCGTGCCTTGGGGCTTTTTTAGTACGTGACCACTCTTCCAACATATCCTCAGCAACCCGCTTCAGCTCTTTGTGCATACCGGGCTTGGCGGTATTGGCGGCCAGCTCGATACGATGGCCGTTGGGGTCGAAGAAGTAGATCGACTGGAAGATAGTGTGATTGGTAGGGCCGAGTACGTCGACCCCGGCCGCTTCCAGTCGCGCTTTGGTCTCAAGCATTTCTTCCATGGACTCCACTTCGAAAGCGATATGCTGTACCCATTTGGGTGTGTTCTCATCGCGCCCCATCTCCGGGGAGTTGGGGATTTCGAAGAAGGCAAGCACATTCCCCATACCCGCATCCATAAAGACGTGCATGTAAGGGTCCGGCTCACCGGTTGAGGGTACCTCGTTTTCGGCAATGGCCAGCTGGAAGTCCATGCCGAGAAGATCGCGGTAGAATTCCACGGTCTCCTTGGCGTCCCTACAGCGATACGCCACGTGGTGAATGCGCTTAATGCCCATTGAAGCCTCCGTTATTATTCCTTTTCTTTAATGACGCCACGCTTGAGCTGGTCGCGCTCAATGGATTCGAACAGGGCCTTAAAGTTACCCTCACCAAACCCTTCATCTTCCTTGCGCTGGATAAACTCAAAGAATACCGGGCCGAGCATATTAGCGGAGAAAATCTGTAGCAGCAGGCGTGGTTGGCCGCCCTCAGTGGTGCCATCCAGCAGGATGCCACGGCTCTGGAATTCTTCAGTAGGTTCACCATGCCCAGGCAGGCGCTCTTCCAGCATTTCGTAGTAGGTGTCCGGCGGCGGGGTCATAAACTCCATGCCGCGCTCTTTCAAGCGATCCCAACAGGCAATTAAGTCATCACAAGCAAAGGCGATATGCTGGATACCTTCGCCGTTGTACTTCATCAGGAACTCTTCGATCTGGCCGCCGCCACCAGCTGCTTCTTCGTTCAGCGGAATACGGATCTTGCCATCCGGTGCAGTCATCGCCTTGGACAGCAGGCCGGTGTATTCGCCTTTGATATCGAAGTAACGAATCTCGCGGAAGTTGAACAGGTCTTCGTAATACTTGGCCCAGTAATCCATACGGCCGCGATACACGTTGTGGGTAAGATGATCCAGGGTGTGGAAACCACAACCTTCGGGGCGGCGCTCTACGCCCTCTTCCCAGATAAAGTCGATATCGTAGATGGACTCACCATCTTCGTAGCGGTCAATCATGTACAGGGTCGCACCGCCAATACCTTTGATTGCCGGCAGGTGCAGTTCCATCGGGCCAGTATTCACATGAACAGGCTGTGCACCTTTACGCAGGGCCTCTTCGTAGGCGAACTTGGCATCTTTTACGCGGAAGGCAAGGCCACAAGCGGAGGGACCGTGCTCTTGGGCGTAGTAATAGGCGTGGCTGTTGGGCTCGTAGTTAGTGATGAAGTTGATATCACCCTGGCGCCACAACTCCACTGCCTTGGAGCGATGACGGGCGATTTTCTCAAAGCCCATGGCGGTAAAAACGGTTTCAAGGATGCCTTTTTCCGGCGCTGTAAACTCTACGAATTCGAAGCCGTTAAGTCCCATCGGGTTTTCAAATAAGTCGGCCATGCGGTCCTCCATTTCTTATCATCGCAGCACTTCAAAGCGGGGCTGCGGATTGTGGATTTAAAGCGCAAACGAAGTTAGTTGCAGATGTAACTAATGTCAAGGAACTCTGGATCAGCTAAAAAATGAGTACTAGAAGAGTGTTTTTAGTCACCAGTCTCCAAAGCTAGCGCCTGGGAGCATAACCAGCTGGCAACGGGTCCTTGGACAGGATCGGGAGAGTAATCGGGAGCCGGGTGCGACACAGTGGTTGCGCCACACCCGTGCACAGCCGACCTTACTTACGCGTGCATTTACCGGTATCGGTACGACACATATGATCCTTGTGAAACTTGCCGGTCATCTGGTCGCACTGGGATTTGCTCACATCTCCAGCACAGGCATTTTCGGCATGCTGGCAGCAACCGGTTTCAGCGGTGCCCATTCCTTTATTGCCGTCCATCCCTTCATCTTTCTTGCGCTGTTCGCAGGCAGACAGGGTCAAAACCATCGCCGCGGCCAGTATCCCAATTGAAGCTTTGAGTCTCATAAAGGCCTCCTAAATACCCGGCTTAGCGGCCGGTGACATGGATATCGCGGAATCTGCCGCGCATTGCTTTGTGCGACCCGCGTAGATTTACCCGACATCTCCACCAGCTCAGGGATTTTGCGATTAGGCGCGCCATCCCATTATTACCCTGCAGATTTACCGGGCCATGCATTGACTGTAGCCCACACTGGCAGCGAAACCATCTGACTGACGGGACATTTACGTTAATTTGCCCCTGACAGCCCATCCAAATAACTGAATACCTTTTTGTATTTGCCAGAGCCGGTACAATCGGCCCCCGTTTGTCGGGTAAAAACCCCGCCTGAATGTATTTATTGAGGACCCCCTATGCTTCTCGCCGCTGCTGCCATCATTGCTGGCTTTATTGTGCTGGTCTGGAGTGCCGATCGTTTTGTGGATGGAGCTGCCGCCACTGCTAAACATTGCGGCATGCCCACACTGTTAATAGGCATGGTGATTGTCGGCTTCGGTACTTCCGCTCCGGAGATGGTGGTCTCAGCCATTGCCGCCTTGAATGGCAACCCCGGACTCGCCCTGGGTAATGCCTACGGTTCCAATATTGCCAATACCGGTTTGATTCTCGGTTTCAGTGCCCTGCTGATCCCACTATCGGTACACTCAAAGATTGTGCGTAAAGAGCTGCCACTGCTGCTGGCAATCACCCTGCTCAGTGGTGCCTTCCTGTGGAATGACCGCTTGGAGCGCTGGGAGGGCATTGTTCTGTTATTCGGTTTCTTCGCCTTGATCGGCTGGAGTATCTTTTCTGCCATGCGCAATAAAGGTGACCAGCTTGAGGGAGAAGTAGAAACTGAGCTGGAAGACAACCCTATGCCACTCGGAACTGCCATATTTTGGTTGGTAGCGGGACTGGTGCTATTGATTGTCAGTTCCCGAATTCTCGTATGGGGAGCAGTAACCATTGCCGAATCTTTGGGGGTCAGTGACCTGGTGATAGGCCTGACTATTGTTGCCCTGGGAACCTCACTGCCGGAACTGGCCGCAACTTTAGTGGCCGCACGAAAAGGTGAGCACGATATCGCCATCGGTAACGTTGTCGGCTCCAATATGTTCAATCTACTGGCGGTGGTTGGCATTGCCGGCACTATTGCTCCCATGAACAACGTACCCCACGAGGTGCTGTCCCGGGACTGGCCGATGGTTCTCGGCCTCACAATTGCCCTGTTTATTTTTGCCTACGGCTTCAAAGGCCAGGGCCGAATCAATCGCTGGGAAGGCTCCGCGCTGCTAATTGCTTACCTCGTATATACCGGCTACCTGGTGGGAACCATTACCAAAGCTGCACTCTGATAATATTCGGGGTGGTGCCGCACCACCCCATAGTTACTGCCTGAATTCACCATAATTCGCCACCTCTGCGCCCATTTCTCTTCCCAAAAACTGACTAATATCTGCAACACCTTCCAAGGAAAAGTGCAGAGCAGCTAGATGAAGAGAAGCACCATTGGCAAAACCGTAGCTCTAACAGCCCTATTTGGACTCGGTGCAATTTACCTACTCAATGCCTCTTGGCTGGCGACAGCCCAGCAAGGGGAACCGATCCTGATTGCCCATCGCGGCGTTTACCAAACTTACAACCGGGATAATTTGACCCGTGACGAATGCACCGCAGTCCGTATCTATACCCCGGAACACCGCTATCTGGAAAACACAATTCCCTCTATGGAAGCTGCCTTTTCTCATGGCGCGGACATTGTCGAAATCGATGTCCATCCCACCACTGATGGCGACTTCGCAGTATTTCACGACTGGACCCTAGACTGCCGCACGGATGGAACAGGTGTCACCCGGGAACAGTCCATAAAGGACTTAAAGAAGCTGGATCTTGGTTACGGCTATACCTTTGATGGCGGCAAGACATTTCCCTTTCGTGGCCAGGGGGTGGGTTTACTTCCCACTTTAAAAGAGGTCTTGCTGCACTTTCCCGGCAAGCAGTTTCTGATCAATATTAAGAGTAATGATCTAACAGAAGCAGAACGATTGGATAACTATCTTCGGCAACACCAATTGCCTATTAATTCCCGGCTCATGGTCTACGGTGGCGATCGCCCAATTAAAAGGATACGGCAGTTGCGGCCAAATGCATTGGCCTTCAGCAAGACAAGCGCCAAACAATGTGCTTTGCAATATGCACTGTTCGGTTGGAGTGGCTACTTTCCCGAGTCTTGCCGGAACAGTATTGTTGTTGCACCCAATACCTGGCGATGGGCTTTGTGGGGCTGGCCCAATCGCTACTCTGAACGAGTGGCCAAAGCCAATAGCTTGGTGATGGCAGTGGACCATAAAAATGGCAAGCGGGGCTTGCCCGGTATTTACACACTGGAAGAGCTCAGTTTTCTACCCGAAGGATATAGCGGAGCTATTTGGATTGAGAAGATCGAGCTGATTGGCCCATATCTAAAATCAAGACAATAGATAACCTTAGCGTTTTCGACCTTTCTCCAGCCGTGCCAGATGCGCCTGAAGACGCTCTATTTCTTCCAGCAGCTCTATCGCTAATGCAGCGCCGGCAAGATTTACCCCCAGATCTCGCTCCAGGCTGTAAACCCGGCGCACACGGCGCACACAAATTCCGCTAAAGCGCCACTGCACTTCCCTGCTACGCGGCTCAATAATTCCCTCCTCAACCAAGGCAATAATGCGCTCCGCCGGTACACCACAAGCCCGACACAGTTCACTCAAAGTTAACTCACTCTCTTCATCCAGGAGAACACCGCTAAGCTGCTCAACCTTTTTAGGCATCACAATTATCCTCCCATGGACTGGCGGGGATTGAAGTTGAATGCGTCGCCAAACTGACGGTATGCCTCGCGTTCATTATCAGTAGTGGCTGGCGGCGTAACAGTTTGCATCACTATATACATATCCCCCGGCTGCTTTGCCGGGATACCGCGGCCCTTGAGGCGCAGTTTTTTACCATTGGTGCTGTTTGCTGGAATGGTCACTTTAATGGGACCATCGGGAGTGGGTACCTGAACCTTGGCTCCAAGCGTTATCTCCCAGGGAGCCAAAGGCAAATCCAGGTAAACCGTTTTACCTTCTGTATGGAAAAGGGGATGAGAGTTGAAAGCAATTTCCAGGTAGAGATCACCAGGCTTACCTTCTCCAATGCCAGGCTCACCCTGTCCAGCCAAGCGAATCTGTTGCCCTTCAGTGATCCCCTTGGGAATTTTTATATTAAGAGTGCGCTCACGCAGTTGCGGTCGCCCATCTGCACCCAATACCGAGTGCTTTAAGGTTACTTGGCGTGTACCGCCACGATAACTATCTTCGAGATCTACTGTGATGCGGGCATAGGTATTTTCACCCTGGGCACTGTAAGAGCGGCGCTGCCCTTGCCCATAAGCCTGACGAAACCCGCCGCGGCCAAACAAGCTTTCAAAGAAGTCACTAAAAGCTTCAGGATCAGCTTCGGTATATCCACCACCGTGAAACTCAAAACCCTGGTCCCAATTGGGGGGTGGTCGGAAATCCTGGCCAGACTGAAAACCACTGCCGAGCTGATCGTAAGCAGCTCGCTTCTCTGGGTCCTTCAATACTTCATAGGCCTCATTTACTTCCTTAAAGTGTTCTTCGGCGCCCTCCTCTTTGCTGACATCCGGATGATATTTACGTGCTAATTTTCGATAGGCACGCTTAATCTGTGCCTGATCCGCACTCCGATCCAGGCCGAGTATTTTGTAATAGTCCTTGTATTCCATGGCTTTAATAAAAGCCAAAGATGGTCCATTTTGCCATGCATAATTTAATTAACTAGCAGAAGAATATGTCAGTGATGAGTAAATCTGCCAACCTAATTTAAGAGTCATTAGGATGCGGAACAAACAGCATTAGGGTGAAGACACTGAGGATAATTATTAAACTTCAATATGGCGCATTTATACTTTAAGTCCAGCAGGCATACCGCAATACATATATTATATTTGACGCCGAATTAAATTCGGCGCCAAATACCACAGGTTAATGACCTGTTTCATACCACATATCAGCACTCACATACTCAATACTGCCATCAACATAGTGAATATATGCTTGGCCTTGATTTGTTGAATAGGCTCTTACTGTCACACTGCATGAGAGGCCTGAACTACAACCTTTTATCCAATTTATTCGATCAATAGACTTGGTTATATTCGTAATAGTCCATTTACCAGAGGTGGAATTTCCAAAACTAAAGTCTATCCCCGTGCAGCTAGAGGTGCCATTGCCAAAAACTTGACCTCCAGACTTTACATTGAGCTGACACACAAGATTAGCAGATAGCGCAGGCAACGAAATAGATGCACCCACTAATAGTAAACTTGCCAGTAATAATTTTTTGATATCCATATACCTAACCTTAAATTTAAATGTCTCTATTATTTTTTTAAGTAAACAACGAAATTGAGGTTATCATTGAACAGTTGCGCTTCCTATACGACTCCAAAAATACGCCATAAAAATAAGCTAACCAGTTATCAAATCAAGACAATTAAATTCCATTAATTCAAAAAAACAATGTAACCAAATTAAATCTGTAATTTTTCCGGATATGATCGATTGAAAATAAATCTGTTTTTACATGAGAGTACAATGGAGCTAATATTTCAGGGAAGCCACGTTAGTCAGCCTCCCTGGAACAGGACATATTGATTAGGCGTTAACGTTCAGCAGAGTAAGGATCTTCCGCATTTAAATAGGCCAAAACATCTGCTTTCTGTTCGGTTGAATTAAGCCACTTGCGAACTTCTTTAGCTTTATCATATAAGTCATCGCCAAATTTACTCCGATACATTTCAGAAAAAGTCTCTTGGGCCTTGTTCTCCCTGATCTTTTTCTGCCATTCATGAGTAACTAAAAAGTTAAGTGAGCCAGCAAGTCCTTCAGCTTTTAGTAAATCCCACTCGCCTTTATCTAACCAAACTCCACCGACAACAGTGCTGTAATCAATACGGTGCTCACTACTAGCAATAATTTTTATCTTTTGCATTATGGAGCCAGACACCGGGCACAAGATAGCTCGTTTAGTATCTTCGGCGACCACATCATTCAGATTACTAATATCTTCTGGAAATTTGTATTCAGGATTTTGTATTTTCCAGCTTAAGTAATCTTCAATAAGAATCCAGTTACCCTCACAGGAAGAACAAGTATATCCACGAAATAACTCTTCGATAGATCCTGGTTTAAGAACACCATCTTTACAGCTGGTACAGCGCTTCATATTTTGTACCTTAATAAAAAATAACCCGGATCTACCTATTTAGAACCGGGCTATAAGAATCATTTATTTCTAAAAACAATAGTTAATTTTGTACTATATAATTTAAAAAATGTACGTTGTTTTAACTATCAATCTCAGTAGTCTTATTGAGGTCGCCAACTCCAGCTTCTTTTAAGAGCGAGTCTACCAGCGGCGCCATAGCTCGGTGTTTTAGAGCACTACCCACCAGAGCCTCAGGCAAGCTTTGTCCTTTGGATTCAGCCTCGCCATCTAAAATGCCGCTGCTTGCTCTACCATCAACACCATTTAAGCCTTCAACAGAGATAATTTTCATTCCCTCAATACTTTCCATCGGCTTAACGCTTTCACGGATAATATTGGGAAGATTTTCGTGCAGACTGAGCACCTTCTTAAGTGCGATCTGGGCCTCATTAAGGCTATTGAAAGCTTCATTCATCAGGCGCTGCCCCTCAGCATCCACCGCATATTTTTCACGATCAGCTTCAACTTTAATACGAATAGCCTCAGCTTCAGCTGCAGCCTGCAAGCGCAATGCTTCAGCCTTATCCTCTGCAGCTGCTTTCTCTGCATCGGCCATTACCTTAATACCCGTGGCCTGACGCTCCGCTACTTTTTGAGCTTCGATAATTTCAATGCGCTTATCACGCTCTGCAACTTCAACATCCTGAGCCGTGCGAACTTGCTCTTCGGCTTTTACTGCTTCAGCTCGAGCTACGTTGGCCTGTTGGTCCGCAAGAGATTGCTCTTTGGACTTTTCTGCAACAGCAATTGCACGTTCCTGCTTGGCAATTTCCACTGATTTCTCTTTGGAAATACGCTGCTCATCGAGAATACGCTCACCTTCAATCTCTTGCTCTTTCAAGCGACGCTCTTTCTCGATTTCCAGTAACTTAGTTGCCTGTTCCGCAGCAATTTGAGATTGGCTCACTTCGCGCTGGGCTTCAATTTCAGCCTTGCGTGCGGCGCGCTCCTGCTCAGCTAGTTCACGGGCAATATCCGCCTTCTGGGCAGCTTCGCGATTTTCCAGCTCGCGCTGTTGCTCCAGACGTGCGTAACGTTTTTCTTTTTCAATTTCTAATTTCTGGCGTTCAGCTTCGAGGTTTTTCTTCTCGATCTGCACCATGGTTTCCTGTTCTACATCATTGACCTCTTTACGGCGCACCTCAATAGAGCGGGTCATGCTGGCGAGGCCCTCGGCATCAAACACATTATCCTGATTGAAGAATTCTTTATGGGTTTGATCCAAACCGGTCAAAGATACAGCCTCGAGTTCCAATCCATTTTTTAATAGATCTTCGGAAACTACCTGCTGAACTTTTTGTACAAACTGGCTGCGCTGCTCGTGTAGCTCCGCCATTTCCATTTCTGCAGCTACCGAGCGCAATGCATCAACAAATTTACCCTCGATCATTTCCTTTAACGCTTCGGGGTCTAAAGTACGCAGCCCCAAAGTCTGTGCAGCATTAGCTATCGCATCTACATCCGGCTTTACTCGCAGATAAAATTCAGCAAGTACATCAACACGCATGCGGTCCTTGGTAATCAGCGCTTGATGCTCTTTACGGGAAACCGCCAGACGCAAAGTGTTCATGTTTACCGGAATGATTTCATGCAAAACCGGAAATACAGGTGCGCCACCATTCATAATAACCTTTTGCCCGCCCATACCGGTCCGTACAAATGAGCGCTCTTTCGAGGCTCTGGTATACAGGCGTGCAAATATAGCCCCGATAACAATCAAGGCCACTAATATGGTACCGCCAATAAATAATAAAAACGAAAAATTTCCTATCACTGCTAGTTTCTCCATTTAGTTATTCTCTATAAGATGTATGCTGGTGGGGCGTGTTACTCGAAAATGTGCTCCCAGCTCTTCAACCAGTAACACCTTATCCCCCTGATTAAATGTTTCACTTTCATCCGGTTCCACCATTACATAGTGTGTGGTTCCGTATTCATCACTAAAACGCGCTTCTGCTGGTGAACCGATTTCTGCTTTACCGATCGTAATAATCGCTACACGGCCTATAAAGGAATTTCTCTCAACTGCCTCGGATTCATCACCCACAGCAAAGCGCCGCATAATGTTGCCAACAAAACGTACCTGAGGTAGCGCAAGAAAAAAGACTGCCACAGCAAGTAAACCGCTCGGCAATAAATACCCAACAAGAGACTCTATGAGCATTTGGGCTACTAGGCCCGTCACCCCAAAGCTAACCAGAAAAGTTACTAGCAGTATAAGTGCAGGAACTTCACCGAAACGCAACCACCCAAGCAGCTTAGTCATCCCCCCAGACAACCCTGTATCTGGCACGTCAACATCAAAATTTGGTAATAAATTATCCAGTAAATCTGAAATACCAACACCAATCAATGTCATGATGCCTTCAAGAAGCGCTATCATAAACATTAAAATCAGCGCACCGATAAAGATCAGGTTTTGGTCTTGCAATAAAAATATCATCAGCCCCCCGATTTAATCTTGGCTAAACGTTCTTTCACACGATTATTTCGCGCGAACTCCTCAAGTTCTGCTAATTTGCTGGCATCTATCCCAGAGTCAAATGTCGATATAGCTGTATTACCTACTGCTCGATTAAATGCATCGGTAGCTTGTTCTACCTGGGCTTTTGGCTTTCTATCCCTGCCATATTCATCCGCAGTAACTCTACTACTTACCTTTTTATTGACTGCAATAAAATCTTGTAACTGCTCACGCATTTCACGTTTCTTACCTTGCAGGGCAAGAATATAGGAACCTAGTTCCTTTATTTCTATCTCATTTTCATTGATCGCTTTTTCTAAAATTGGAAGTTGCGCCTCAATATCCATTTGTTTGGCAATGGCGACTTCAGCCAAATCATCACGACCTTCATTTATAGCAATATCAATTTGTTCAGCTAAACGCTTATGACGAGCATTTTCATCGCTTAACGCTCTACTGTTTAGATACTTGGATGCCTCCACCTTCCCTAGCTGATCTCGCACATCTGCAATTGCATCATCCACCTCCCGAATTGCCTGCTCCATCACTGACTCTGGTGCAGCGGCTTCAACCGAGTCCACGACGGCATTGGCGGACACAGAGATTAAACGTGATATGCGCTTTATAAACCCTTCACTCATAACTTATCTCCTGCTCCCAAATAGAAAAATCCACCTTATTATTGGCTACAAACTTCAAATGATGTCGAAACAGTGTCCAATCTCTCACCAAAGATACTGTTTATGCTTTCCTGCTATGACGGCAAGACAATTTTTCCGCAAAGTATTACGAGTCTGCAGCAGAGTTTTTATAAGTAGCGCAATAGGATTGGAATCAATACTAAATTATATCAATGCCGTATTCTCTACGAGCAATTCCAATATCATTCAAATTAGTAAACTGCGATGACTTTTTCCCAAACAATAAGTCATTAATGGAAGGAACGCTTCTACACAGGAAAGTTATGACCGGGCAGATTTTTTTGCTCTGCCGAACCTCTCTCTACAGCAACCAATTTACGCATTTTTTACTTTGTGTGACAGCGCTACTGTGATCGATCGACACCATGGTAGGCATAGTCATCCGCCGGTAAACACGCCGAAATTTACTGGAGTTCATTGAGCATGACGTTCCTTTGCCTCACATGCATATAAATGTACACATACCAATAGAGTAGGTCAATCAATAGGAGGTAAAATGAGTGGATGACAAGTTTTTAAACGTGGGTCGCTTGCTTTTATGCTTTGCTTAAGTAGCAGCTATTAGCGCTGTAAAACTGAACATTGTGGTTGGTATACAATTCAAAAATCAATTACACGCTATAACAGCAGGCAAATAGTGACATAAAATCAACGCCAACTTATGGTTTTGAAAATATGAACGCGCCCGGCTCTAATTCATCCTTTAAGTGCTTGGGAAATCCTATTCTCAATGTCGATAGCTATAAAACTAGTCATTATCTGCAGTACCCCCCAGGAACATCACATATTAGTAGTTATGTAGAGTGTCGTGGCGGTGAATTTGCGTCGACGGTATTCTTTGGCTTGCAGGCGTTTATCAAGCAATACCTAAGCACCCCCATCAGTTTTCATCAAATTAATGAAGCTGAAAATATTTTAAAACCCCATGGACTGCCATTTAACCGTGATGGATGGAATCATATTTTAAACGACCACAATGGTTTAATGCCCCTTGAAATTACAGCGATAGAAGAAGGACAAGTTATTCCAGTAACCAATGTTTTAGCTCAGGTTGTTAATACCTGCCCCTCCTGCTTTTGGCTCACCACTTATATTGAAACTGCACTTTTACGGAGTATCTGGTATCCATCAACCGTAGCTACCCAGAGCCGCGAAATAAAGAAAATTATCTCACAGTATTTATTTGAAACAGCGGAAAATCTGGATACGCTGGAATTTCGTTTACATGATTTCGGGGCTCGGGGAGCCAGCAGTCTCGAAACAGCCATGCTGGGAGGCATGGCTCACTTAGTTAATTTTAAGGGGACTGATACGATATCCGGAATATTAGCCGCAAAAAGATTTTACAACGCCGCTGTACCTGGAGCTTCCATTCCCGCCGCTGAACACAGCACAATTATCGCTTGGGGACAGCAGCATGAGGAAGATGCTTACCGTAATATACTTGAGCAATTTTCTGGGGAAGGAAAAACTGTGGCTGTTGTCAGCGATAGCTACGATTTGTGGAATGCTATAGAGAATATCTGGGGGAAAAAATTAAAGGATAAAGTTACTCAAAGTGGCGGCACATTAGTAATAAGGCCTGACTCCGGCAACCCAGAGAAAGTCGTGATAGAAGCAATAGAAAGGTTGATGCGAATATTTGGCTCGCAGAAGAATAAAAAAGGGTATCGATTACTACCCCCCTTTATTCGAGTTATACAAGGAGATGGTATCACCCGCTTTGTAATCCCGAAAATTCTCCAAGCAATGAAAGAAAACAATCAAAGCACAGAAAATCTGACCTTTGGTATGGGTGGAGGATTACTACAAAAAGTTGACCGCGATATGATGGGGTTTGCAATGAAGGCCAGCGCTATCTGTATCAATGGCAGTTGGTACGATATTTTTAAGAATCCGAGAACCGGGCCCGAGAAAAGGTCCAAGGGTGGCCGCCTTGCCTTGATTCGCGGCGATGATGGTGCACTTCGAACTATTGCACAGAGCGATCTAAAATCAGAAGCTAACCTGCTGAGGCCGGTTTACCGCAACGGTATTCTGCTTAAGGACATTACTTTCGACAAAGTTCGAAGAAATGCTGCCCTCTGATTCCCGTTCCACCCTCACAACGTCTTACCCCTACGAAACTTCACTTTACCGAGCGAGTACTTTACAACTTTAGGTTGGTCCTGTTAGTTGTGCGTATCCAAAGTCTGACCTCCGTGCACACAAGGCCTCCAGCGTCAGTCGTAATAACAATAAGTACCCGAGAGAGTGCTCGTGCTCTCGTGGGAAAAGGTAGCCAATGGAAAGAAGAAAATTCCTCAAGATCGCCGGCGTCGGCTCCAGTGGTATTTTGTTGCCTCTACAGGGCATTCAGGTCAGCGCGGAGCAGCTGCTCAATGAGGGCATGCACAGCTCCCATAAAAGACACCTGGCTGATGTAGTCCTGAATACCGCGCGCAAAGCCGGGGCCAGTTATACCGATGTGCGTATCGGCCGCTATCTGAACCAGTACGTTATGACCCGCGAAACCAACGTGGAGAATATCGTCAACACAGAATCCCTTGGCGCTGGTATTCGTGTGATCGCCAATGGTACCTGGGGCTTCGCCGCCACCAACGACCTTACAGCGGATGGCGTCGCCCTTGCCGCGCGCCAAGCAGTTGCCGTAGCTAAGGCCAATGCCAAGTACCAAACCGAGCCCGTGCGTTTGGCACCGGTAAAAGGCGTGGGCGAGGTTTCCTGGCAGACACCTATCGAACAAAATGCCCTGCAGGTCCCCATCAGTGAAAAAGTCGATTTCCTGATGGATGTTAACAATGGGGCACTCAAAGCTGGGGCCAGCTATATCCGCTCTTCCCTGTATTTGGTGAATGAGCAAAAGTACTTTGCTTCTAGCGACGGCTCCTATATTGACCAGGATGTCCATCGCCTATGGGCACCTATGCAGGTGACCGCTGTTGATAAGCAGAGCGGTGCTTTCAAGACTCGCAACGGTCTCAGTGACCCAGTGGGGAGAGGCTATGAATACCTGGCCGGTCACGACAAAGACAAGATTCGCGGTCAGACCACGCTCTACAAAGCTTCCTATGATATGGCCGAGGATGCAGTGCTCGCAGCCGAGCAAGCCCAAGCCAAGCTGTCAGCCAAGTCCATCGATCCGGGCAAGTACGATTTGGTACTGGAACCCTCACATCTGTGCCTGACCATCCACGAATCTGTGGGCCATCCTCTTGAGCTGGACCGCGTGCTGGGTTACGAGGCCAACTATGCGGGAACTTCCTTCGCCACCCTGGATAAGTGGCGCAGCGGTAAATTCCAGTACGGCAGCGATAAGGTCACCCTGTTTGCCGACAAGGTGCAACCGGGCTCCCTCGGTGCCGTCGCCTATGACGACGAGGGGGTAAAAACCAAGCGTTGGGACTTGGTAAAAGATGGCATCCTGGTGAACTACCAGGCTACCCGCGATCAGGTGCATATGATCGACCAAAAGGAATCCCACGGTTGTAGCTATGGCGATAGCTGGTCCAGTGTGCAGTTCCAGCGCATGCCCAATGTCTCTTTGGCGCCAAGCGAAAAAGAATACTCGGCAAAATCCATGATCCGCGATGTGGAAAAAGGCATTTACATTGTCGGACGCGGCTCTTATTCCATCGATCAGCAGCGCTACAACTTCCAATTCGGCGGGCAGCTGTTCTACGAGATCAAAAACGGCGAGATCGTCGGCCAGGTTGAGGACGTCGCCTACCAGTCCAATACCCAGGAATTCTGGAATTCCTGCTCGGCGATTTGCGACAGCAGCGATTACCGCTTGGGCGGAACCTTCTTCGATGGCAAGGGCCAGCCGAGCCAGGTGAGTGCAGTCTCCCACGGCTGTTCCACCACTCGTTTTGACCAAATTAATGTAATCAATACCAAGCGCAAGATTTCCTGAGCGGCGCACAAGAATAAGTAATTGGAGAAAAGGCAATGGCCATTCTGAGTAGAAGTGAAGCGAAGCGTATTCTCGACAAGGTTTTAAAATACAGCCGCGCTGATGAAGCCAGCGCGCAGCTGGCCGGCAGCGAAACCGGCAATATTCGCTACGCGCGCAACAGCGTTTCCACCAGTGGTATCGTCAATGATATCGAGCTGGCCGTAGAAGCCCGTTTCGGCAAGAAATCCGGTGTGGCCACTATCAATGAATTCAGTGATGCCTCCCTGGAAAAAGTGATGCGTCGCGCCGAAGAGTTGGCCAAGCTATCTCCGGAAAACCCGGAAGCCATGCCGATGCTGGGACCGCAGAAATATGTCAGCGTAGACGGCTTCGCCAAGTCCACTGCAGATATCACTCCAGACCAGCGCGCCAAGGCTGCGGCAGATTCCATTATTGCAGCCAAGGAAAAGAAAGTGGTTGCCGCAGGTTACCTGGAAGACCAGCGCTCTTTTGCTGCAGTCGCCACCAGTAAACGCTTGTTCGGCTACCACGCTTCTACCTCTGCCAATTTCACTGTAACTATGCGCACCGAGAATGGCCTGGGTTCTGGTTGGGCCGAAAGTGACGTTACCGATTTCGGTGCAATGAATACCGGCAGCACCTCCTCTGTCGCCATCGACAAAGCGGTCCTGTCCCAGGAAGCCCGTGCCCTGGAACCGGGCAAGTACACCGTGATCCTTGAGCCCAATGCGGTGTCCGGCCTGGTGGGTTACATGATGAGCGGCTTCGATGCGCGCAGTGCCGACGAAGGCCGCAGCTTTATGAGCAAAAAGGGCGGCGGCAACCGGACCGGCGAGAAGATGTTCGACAAGCGCGTAAATTTCTACTCCGACCCCACCAGTCTCGATGTGCCGGCTCAACCCTGGACCGACGGTGACTTTATGCAGCTGGGACGCACCGAATGGGTGAAAGACGGCGTAGTGAAAAACCTGGCGCGCAGCCGCTACTGGGCCGAGCAAAGCAAAGGCGAAGTGGTCCCCGAACCCAACAACCTGATTATGATCGGCGGCGATAAAACCACCGAAGAACTGATCAAAAATACCCGCCGCGGTATTTTGGTATCCCGCACCTGGTATATCCGTATGGTCGATCCACAGTCCATGCTGCTCACCGGCCTCACCCGCGACGGCACCTTCTATATCGAAAACGGCAAGATCAAATACCCGGTGAAGAACTTCCGCTTCAACGAGAGCCCGGTAATCATGCTCAACAATATCGAAGATATGGGCGTCCCCCAGCGAGTGGGTATGTGGGGCATGTCCGCCATGATTCCCGCGTTGAAAGTGCGCGACTTCACCTTCAGCAGCCTTTCCGACGCCGTATAACAGCCAGCACCCATCGAGGATAACGAAATGGAAAGAAGAAAATTTCTCCAGCTCAGCGGTGCCGGCCTGGGTGTTTCCATGTTGCCGCTGTCCGGCAATCTGGTCGCCGAGAGCAAACTGACACAAAGCGGTATTGATCTCTCTGTAAAAAAAGAATTTGCCGATGTCGCCCTGAATACCGCCACTAAACTCGGCGCCACTTATGCCGATGTGCGTATTGGTCGCTACCTGAACCAATACGTGATCACCCGCGAGATGAAAGTGCAGGACGTGGTGAACACCGAATCTATCGGCATGGGGATTCGGGTTATTGCCAACGGCACCTGGGGCTTTGCTGCCACCAATGACCTGACAGCCGATGGCGTCGCTCGCGCCACCCGCCAGGCAGTAGCTACCGCCAAGGCCAACTCCAAGTACCAGCAGGAGCCAGTACAGCTGGCTCCGGTAAAAGGCCACGGCGAGGTGAGCTGGCAGACACCGATCCAGAAAAACGCTATGCAGATCCCCCTGGCCGACAAGGTGGACCTGTTAATGGACGTGAACAAGTCCGCTATGGATGCCGGCGCCAGCTATATCAATTCCATGTTGTACCTGGTGAATGAACAAAAGTATTTTGCCTCTACCGACGGCTCCTATATCGACCAGGATGTCCACCGTTTGTGGGCGCCCTTCTCGGTCACCGCAGTGGACAAGAAAACTGGCGGCTTCCGTACCCGCCAGGGCCTCAGCCAGCCGGTAGGACGCGGCTTTGAATACCTGGATGGCCGCGCCGAAGACAAGATCCAAGCGCAGACAGTGCTCTACCGCGACTCCTACGATATGGCCGAAGACGCACGCCTGGCGGCGCAACAAGCCAAGGAAAAGCTCACGGCTAAATCGGTCAAACCGGGCAAGTACGACCTGGTGCTGGACCCAAGCCACCTCTGGCTCACCATCCACGAATCCGTCGGCCACCCACTGGAGCTGGACCGCGTGCTCGGCTACGAGGCCAATTTTGCCGGTACCTCTTTCGCCACTATCGATAAATGGCGCAGCGGCAAATTCCAATACGGCAGCGACAAGGTCAACCTGTTTGCCGATAAGGTACAGCCCGGCTCTCTCGGCGCCGTCGGCTACGACGATGAAGGCGTGAAGACCCGCAACTGGGATCTGGTAAAAGACGGCATACTGGTGAACTACCAGGCCACCCGCGACCAGGTACATATGCTGGGGCAAAAGAAATCCCACGGCTGCTGCTACGCAGACAGCTGGTCCAGCGTGCAATTCCAGCGCATGTCCAACGTTTCACTGTTGCCTGGCAAGGAGGAGCTGAGTGTTGACGATATGATCAAGGATGTGGAAAAGGGCATTTATATTGTGGGTGCCGGTTCCTTCTCCATCGACCAGCAGCGCTACAACTTCCAGTTCGGTGGACAGCTGTTCTACGAGATTGAAGACGGCAAGATTACCGGCATGGTGGAGGACGTCGCTTACCAGTCCAACACCCAGGAATTCTGGAATGCCTGTTCGCAAGTCTGCGACAAAGATGATTACCGCTTGGGTGGTTCCTTCTTTGACGGTAAGGGACAGCCGATGCAAACCAGTGCGGTATCTCACGGTAGTTCCACTGCACGCTTCGACGGGATCAATGTGATTAACACCAAGCGCAAGCTGGGCTAGCCATTAATCCAGGCGGGAACTGGCCAGCAAACCAGTCAGCTCCCAGCATTGAAAATAAATGGGCAGAAGGAAAGAAGGTGCTCCGTTCGAGACCGTATGAGGCATGGATGCCGATTACGAGCGTACAGGGATGTATTTACAGCGTGTCTCGAACGGAGCACCTTCTTTCCTTTGCTCTCAACAATAAAAACCAACGCAGTAACAGAGTTATCCCGTGTCCCTCACCCGCAAGGCTTTTCTTCAGCGCCTGATCCTGGGTAGCTGCGCCGCAGCGCTGCCGCTGGGCACAGGCGCACAAAATACCGCACCGGGTAGTGCGCAGGAGCACTACGATTTTTATTTCACCCGCTTGATGTACGAGTCCGGTGACTGGGATGTGGATCAGCGCATGCCTTCCAACCTGCTCAATTCACTGGTGGAATACACCAATCTCAGGGTTGATCCCAAAGAGCACATAGTGCCGCTGGCCGATAAGAAAATGCTGCTGGCGCCTTTCTGCTACCTGGCCGGACACAAGCTGGTGCAGTTCACCACGGAAGAGGCAAAGAATTTCCGCGATTACGTCAATCGCGGTGGCTTTGTATTTGTCGACGACTGCAACCACGATATCGACGGTCTCTTTGCCAAATCCTTCGAAGCGCAAATGGTCGAGCTTTTTGGCAAAGACTGCCTGCAAAAGCTCCCAGACGATCACGGCCTCTACCGCTGTTTCTTTCAATTCGATGAACTGCCAGTAACCAGCTTTGAATTAAATGGCTGGGGTGATGATCTGGTACACGACTACCTGAAAGCCATTGTTGTAAACGGCCGTATCGCCGTGCTCTACAGCAACAAAGATTTCGGCTGCGAATGGGACTACGACTACCGCAACAAACGCTGGCTCGCCATCGATAACACAAAATTTGCGGTGAACATTGTTATTTACGCACTGACGAGCTGATTATGCTGACCACCCTGGAAAATAGTATCGAACAACAACTGCACAGCCTCGACAATCTGCAACAGGAGATTGCGCGGGTGATTGTCGGCCAGAAACCCGTAGTGGAGCAGATGTTGATCTGCCTATTGGCCGGCGGCCACGCCCTACTCGAAGGGGTGCCGGGGCTGGGTAAGACCCTGCTGGTAAAAACCCTCGCCGATGCCAGTGCGCTGGATTTTAAGCGGGTACAGTTCACCCCGGATTTAATGCCCGGAGATATTCTCGGCAGTGAGATCCTCGAAGAGGATCACAGCACCGGCAAGCGCTTTTTTAAATTCCAGCAGGGCCCGGTTTTCACCAATATCCTGCTCGCCGATGAAATTAACCGCACACCGCCGAAAACCCAGGCAGCCCTATTGGAGTCCATGCAGGAAGGCTCGGTAACCGTGGGCGGTAAAACACTGAAATTGCCCGATCCTTATTTCGTACTGGCCACACAAAACCCCATCGAGCAGGCCGGCACCTATCCGCTGCCGGAAGCTCAGCTGGACCGCTTCCTGTTAAATATTCATATCGACTATCCCGATGAGCGGGATGAAGTTGAAATCCTGCGCTCCACCACCGGTGCCAGCAGGGTCAAACCCAGCCCCAGCCTGGATGCGGAGCAATTGCGCGAAATGCAGCAACTGGTGCGGGAAATTCATGTCAGCGACGATTTATACCGCTACGTGGCGGCACTAGTGCGCGCTACCCGTATAGAAACCAGCGGCAGCGATACCCTGCAACAATGGATCAAGTGGGGGGCCGGTCCCCGCGCGGGGCAGGCTCTGATTCTCGCCGCCAAGGCCCGCGCCCTTTTGCAACGACGCCTCGCCATCACCCGCGAGGATATCCGCAGCCTGTTACTGCCAGTGCTGCGCCACCGGGTGCTGCTCAGCTTCCAGGCCCAGGCCGATGGCGTGCAGATGCCACAGCTGATTGATGAATTACTGACGGCGGTGCCGGAACCGGGCCGGGACTGATCAGCGTGGAATACCTGTCCCCCAAAACCCTGGCCAGTTGTCGCGATCTGGTATGGCTGTCGCGGCATATCGCCGAGGGCGTAATGCTCGGTGTGCAACACAGCCAGCGCCGTGGCACCGGCCTGGAATTTCACCAATACCGAGGTTATCAAGCGGGTGATTCCATCCGCCATATCGACTGGAAACTGTTCGCCCGCAGCGATCGCTACTATGTGCGCGAGACCGAGCAGGAGAGCCGTATGCACGTGTGCTTTGTACTCGATAGCAGCGCCTCCCTGGGCCAGGCAAGTTTTATCGAACCCAGCCTGAATAAACTGCATTACGCCAAGTGCTGGATCGCCAGCCTGTGCTGGCTGCTCAACGCCCAGGGAGACAGCTTTTCCCTATTGGCGTTTAACAGTAGCAGAACGGTTTATGTGCCCGAAGGCCAGGGCGAGAGCCACCAGCGTCAAATCGCTCTTCAGCTACAACAACTCGACGCCAGCGGCCACTGGCCAGATCGCGCTCAACTGGCGCCGCTGTGGCAATACTTTGAACGCCCCTGTCAGGTGGTGTTACTGAGTGATTTTTTTCAACAGGGCAATGAGATCGGCGATTTTGCCGCACGCCTGCATGCCGCCGGCCGCCCCTGCCTGCCACTGCAGTTGTTAGTTGAAGCCGAGCAGACTTTTCCTTTTGTCGGAGAGCTAAAGCTGCTCAATCCAGAAGTAAGCGCCGGTACGCCCGCAACTTTAGAAGTAGACGCCGAGCGGCAACGCCAGTCTTACCTGGATACTTTTGCTCAAGCACAGAGCGAGTTAAAAGCACGCTTTGCCGCACAGGAGTGTTCACTGCAGACCGACCTTATCGAGAAGCCTGTGGAAAAGTCACTGCGGCAATTTATTCAGCTGCACGGCAGGTTGTGCTGAGATGTTGTGGATAAATAACTTATTTCAATCCCCACAGTGGCTATGGCTATTCACAGCCCTGATTATCCCTATCGCCATTCATTTGCTGCGCCGAAGTAATCCACAGCAGATCTCCTTTGCTGCGCTGCAATGGGTACAAAGATATTCACAGAGTCGCGCGCGCCGCCCTATTGTGGATAACAAGTGGTTGCTGCTATTGCGCCTGCTAATCGTCGTACTGCTGGCAGGTTTATTGGCACAGCCGCTGATTAAACGGGAAATTTATCCCCAAGAGGGCGTGATACTGGTAGACCCCAGAATTGGGGCGGGCGAAGCGAATACATTTATCCACAATTCACTGCCACAGCTTGTCGGGGAAGGTTATAAAGTACTGTGGTTATCCCCAGAAACACCTTCCGTAACCTCACCCCCACCACAAAATGTGGACCTGTGGAAAACTCTATCAGTACTATCACGCCGGGCGGATTTGCGCAGGGCTCATATCCTGTTGATAAACAACGGGGTTCCAGCATCCCACCAGGCACTAAGAGTCAGTCCCCATTGGCAGTGGCACGGCCTCGACAAAACATCCATAGCTCCGAGCCCGGTATTACCGAGTATCGCTTTAATGGGCAAACCACCCAGCTGGTGGGCGCCAGTGCTGGAAGACTGGCAAAGCAATATGCCGAGACTATCGGTGCATATTCAGGAACAAGAAGAGACACCCAATGCCGAGCAGGCAGATTGGTTGATCTACACGGGCCCCGCTCCCCTGCCACAAGCCGTGCTGGAATTTGTTTCAGATGGCAGCCTGTTAATCACCGACAACAGCATCCCCCCTGCCGATAATCTCAACTTCGTTGCTGTGGATAACAGCCAGTCAGCTCAAGCGGCCTCAGTGGGACGGGGAAGTTGGCTGCGCTACGAAAGTGACTGGTACAGCGAGGCCTTTTATCGCCGCGCAGATTTACCTGAACGTTTATGGCAGCACTGGTCTGGGCAAGACTGGGCTCTGCAACACCAAAATCGTGGCCACTGGTCTGCCAATAAAGTAGTGGCAGACATAGCTGGGGCAGGCCTTCCTGTAGAAGACAGCGAGGTAGAAAACCGCCGTATTGAACAACTGCAACCCTGGTTAATAGCCGCCCTACTGTTACTTCTGGCTTTTGAACGCCTAATTGCCCTATCTCGTCCCCCAGCCATCATGGCAATCGATAGTAATAGGGAGGCCGACCATGCATAAGCACCAGTCCACCCTTAACGCTGTGCGCAGGCGCTGGCAACTGACAGCCCTGTGGCCCTATCTCTGGCTTGCCACTGGCCTCAGCCTTCTGGCGGGCTTGGGCATTTTTGTATTCGGCTGGCCACAGTGGCTATTGCTCGCCTGGCTCGGAATTATTGTTGTAGCAATTCTATTGGATCGCAGCTGGCGCCCAAGCCCTGAAAGCCTATGTCGACAATTGGATGGACAATATCCACAGCTGCAAGACAGCAGCCAGTTGCTTAGCCAACAGAAAACCAACCTAAGTCCATTGCAGCAATTACAGCGCACGCGTATCGAAACAGAGCTGCAACAACTGCTGGAAAGTGGCGACCGGTCGTTTTTCGGTCCAAAAAAACTCCGCAGTACCCTGACAAATGCTTTTGGTGCCTGCCTGGGACTATTGTTATTTGTACTGAGCGATTCTCACTTCACCGGGGATAAAACTGAGACCACGCAACAAAATACGGCTATTCCCGTTGCCGAAAAGCTCGCCATAACCCGCGCGGCAACCCATATCCAGCCGCCCGCCTACACTGGGCTCGCAGCCGACAGCCAATCCCTACAAGTCGACGTGCCGGAGCAGTCTGCGGTCGAGTGGCAACTTGAATTGAATCAACCGGTGCAAGGGCTGGAAATGCTGGCCGAAACTGAGCGCTTCGCCTTTTCTCCACTAGGTGATCTACCCAGTAAAAAATGGCAATTACAACGCACAATCGCTAAAGCAGACTTTTACCAGCTCTCAGTGCAACTCGCGGAGAGCCAAATGCTATTGCCGGAAATTCATAATATTCGGGTGCAAAAAGACAATGCTCCGGAGTTTACCTTTGAGGCACCCAGCTTGCGCGTCGATACGATTCAAGGCAGCGCTCAAAGTATTCCCGTGAAAGTAATCATTAATGATGATTACCAGGTGAGTTCTGCGGATTTATTGGTCACCCTCGCCAGCGGCACCGGGGAAAATTTACGCTTTCGCGAAGAGCGTATTGCTCTCACCAGTTTGCAACCCACTGCTTTATTAACAAACTCCTCGGAAGATAAGAAAGCAGCTCGCTACGATTTCCTCCTGCCCATCCACCAGTTTTCCATGGAAGCGGGAGATGAACTTTACTGGTATTTGGAGGCCAGGGATAACCGCGAGCCCAGCGCCAACGTTGCCAAGAGCCAACACTTTATCTTGCGCTGGCCGCAAGAAGAGATTTTCGGGCTGAGTGACAGCGAGGGGATGGCGATTAAGATATTACCGGAGTACTTCCGCAGCCAACGCCAGCTGATTATTGACACCGAGGCCCTACTAGCAGAGCGAGAGCAGCTGCATCCACAGGAGTTTCGCAAACGCTCTGAGGGTTTAGCCTATGAACAGAATTTGCTGCGCATGCGCTACGGCCGCTTTCTCGGCGAAGAGGATTCGGAAGCGGAGCATTCTGGCGCAGAGAGCGAGAAGCACGATGATAAAGAAGAATCCGAACACGGCCATAGCCACGATCATACAGAACAAGGTGAGCACCAATCACATGGCGAAGAAAATGCCACTCCCTTTGCACAGCGAGACTCCCATTTCCAACAGGCAGAGCGCATAGCTGCTTCTGCCGGACACCGGCATGACAGCTCAGAGCATGCCACCCTGTTCGATCCCCAAACCAAGGAGCTACTGCGCAACGCGCTGAATGCCATGTGGAGTTCCTGGCGCGACCTGTCGGTTATAGAGCCCCAAGCCTCCCTGCCCCACCAGCACCGGGCTCTGCGCTTTATCAAGGAGGTACAGCAGGCTTCGCGTATTTACTTACAAAGAGTCGGGTTCGAGGCGCCCCCCATAGACGAAAGCCGCCGGCTTAGCGGTGAACGGGAAGACGTAGCGCCAGAAACTGTCGACAGTGCCTTTGAACAAAAACAAAGAGCACAGGTACTCGCCCTAATGGCCCAAGTAGACTCTGGCGCCGAACTCGATACCGATCTGCTGGTGCAGATAAATGAGCTAGCTGCAGAGCAATCATTAGATCTCGGCCTGGAACTGTCCAAACAGCTGCGTTTATACCAGCAGCGCCACCAGCAACCGAATTGCATCGATTGCACGAACTCCCTGAATCAGCTGCTCTATCAGCTACTGCCAGCACCGGAGTCTGCGCCTTCACTGCCTTTGCAAACTGAGGCCGACGGCCATTTCAGCCGTTGGCTACACCAGCAAGGGGAGAAATCATTGTGATTGATTTCTTGATACCCGGCCTGTGCCTGTTGGCCTGTTTAACATCACTCGTACTGTTGCGCCGCCGAGGTACCAAGCCGTTCGACTATGGCCTGCAACTGGCGATTTGGCTGAGTGCCTGGATGCTCTGGCAGCCGCCGGCGATCATTCCCACCGAGCGCAATATCTCTATCAACAGCAAACAGCTGGCGAGCTCACATCCAATAAATCTCAATGGTGTGGAAAATATCTCTCTCAATGGGGAGCCACTCGGCCGCGACAAACTTCGGGACCTGGCACCGGTGCGTCTGGAGTTATCGAAGATCCTGGAATCTGATGGCCGCTGGGAATTGGACTGGCAGCGGCAAATTACCTTTGGTGATTCTTTAAAGTTAAAGGTTCACAACAACCAGCCACTGACTGAAAACGTAAAAATTAGCCTGCTCAATCCCTACGGCCATATTGAAGACAGTCTTGAGCTGAAAGTGGGAGAAACAATTCAGGCACAACTCACTGCCACTCCAAAACTCGCGGGCCCCCAGCTATACCGGGTACGGACGGAAAGCGAAGCCGGCGAAACCCATACAGTTCCCTTACCCATCCTGGTGCGAGAACCGCTCCAACCCAAATTATTACTGTGGCTGGCACGCCCCTCTTTTGAGACGGCAGCCCTCTCTCGCTGGCTGCGCCAATCCGGTGTAACAGCACAAGTGATGACCCAGTTGGCACCTGAAATTAGTAGAAAAGAAACTCTCAACGGCCTTCCACTTACCGGGTCTGCAGATTTATTCACGAATGAAAGTCCCTTCGATTTAGTGATACTCGACAGCAGTTTGTGGCCACAATTTTCTGCTCTGCAAAAGCGTCAGCTCAACGAGCTGGCCACTACAAAGTCACTGTTGTGGTTAGTCACTAGCGATAGCTCTGAAGAGTTTCTCCAGTACGCTGCTGCCCAATCCATGCCTCTACAAAAGGAAGAAGCCACCCACTTACATTCCGGCTTTGGCTACCAAAAAGCGGACAATCCAGAGATTCCCCCACTGCGTAATCTTGGCTTCAAAGTCACACAGCCCGGCTCCTACGACTTTTTACTGGGCAATGGAGAGTCCCCACATTTCTGGGGGCGTTCGACTGAGACACAACACCTGGGGTTTATCCTATTTAGTGACAGCCATCGCTGGCTAACCAGTGGCTTTACTACTGAATTCGCCAGCCTGTGGAAGTCCATTATTGATTACCAACTCAAGCATTTGGGTAGTCAGCAGCCAGTAATCCTCTCCAATGAGTTACCGCGTACACAAGAACGCATCACCCTATGCAGCCCACTTTTTTCTGATCAGAGTCCATTCTTATCAGAGTTTCAAGATAGCTCCCGCTCTACCAAAGGAATCGCCGCAAGCAGAAGTTCCCAGGGTCAGTGCTACAGCTTCTGGCCCCAAAATTCAGGTTGGCACCAGCTTTGGACTGAATTGGAAGGGGAGTCGGTACTAGACTTCTATATCTTTGCCAAAGAGGACTGGCCTCTATGGCAGCAGTCCCTGAATGCCAGGGAAACCCAACTAATGGCTGCCGCACGTTTGGGGCCAGAAGCAAATAATCAGGCAAACAGGGTTTTGTTGGGGCGCCAATGGCCGGCCCTTATATTGCTGTTACTAGTGTGTATAAGCTGGTGGCGGGAACGCAGGCTTTTGAACAGATCACGACCCTGAGGGCTGCACCGAGGGCTTATTTCCGGGCTTAGCCTCTTGCTTGGGAAATATCATCTGGTCGACGGGATACCCCAAAGCTTTGGCCTTCTGTAAAAACTGCTCCAACACATCCTTGGGCATGGTTGGGGTGCGGGACAATATCCACAGATAGGATTTATCGTAGCCAGATACCATCGCGTATTGGTAGTCATCCGATAGAGCAATCACGATATAAGATGAGTAAAAGGGGCCAAGAAAAGAGACTTTCAAATGGCCCACATTTTTCGGGCCGACAAACTCGGCCCTCCCCTCCGCCATTTGCCAGGCATCACGCGCTTTTGAATAGCCGGTATTAATCACCGCGACAGAACCATCATGGTTGAGACTGTAGTCGGCAGTTACCTGGGTCAGGCCGCGCTCGAATGAGTGATCCAATCGAGCAATCTCATACCAGTGACCTAAATATCGCTGAAGCTGGAAGTTTTGGACAGGCTCAACCCCCTCCGGCACCCGGGTACAGGCACCCAGCCAGAAAAAGGAAATCAGTAATACACCCAGTGAAAACAGCTTCATCTAGCCACTCCCAGCAAGCTCCCCTCAAGTCAGAATAGAAGGCAGGGGTTTCACAAGATCAGGATAGTTTCGGGAATCTGTATTTCACCCATAAAAAAACCACCGCCAGGGTGGTTTTTTTATCGCTGGACTGACCAACTTATTTTTCGACGAAAGCGCGCTCAATCACATACTCGTGAGGTACACCTGCGCGGGTCTCCTTGAATCCCCAGTCATCGAGGATATTGGTGAGATCCTTCAGCATTGCCGGGCTGCCGCACAGCATAAAGCGATCTTCCTCAACACTCGGCTTGGGCACACCCAGATCGGTGAAAAGCTTTCCGGACAGCATGAGATCAGTCAGGCGGCCAGTATTCCGATAGGGCTCACGGGTCACGGTTGGGTAGTAAAGCAGTTGCTCGCGTACCATCTCGCCAAAGTACTCGTGTTCCGGCAATTCGTTCTCGATCTGCTCCTGGTAAGCCAGCTCAGAAACATAGCGAACACCGTGAGTAAGGATTACCTGGTCAAAACGCTCGTAGACCGTGGGATCTTTGATGATGCTCATGAAAGGTGCCAAGCCAGTACCCGTGGACAGCAACCACAGGCGTTTGCCCGGCAGCAGGTGGTCCGCCACCAGAGTACCGGTGGGTTTTTGGCTCACGTAGATCTCATCGCCCGGCTTAATCTTCTGCAGGCGGGAGGTCAGGGGGCCATCGGGAACCTTGATACTGAAGAATTCCAACTCATCTTCGTAGTTGGCACTAGCAATAGAGTAGGCGCGCAGCAGTGGACGGCCATTGTCCTGCTGCAAACCGATCATCGTGAAATGTCCGTTCTCAAAGCGAAAACCCGAATCCCGGGTGGTCTTGAAGCTAAACAGTGTGTCGTTCCAGTGATGGACTTCCAACACCTTCTCTATATTCAATTTGGACATAAACTTAAAACCGGTTATTCCACGAGTCTCTTGATAGTTGAATTTTAGCCCTAGAAGATCTATTGGCAAAGTGGGATATTTCGATATTCCTTATCTATTTTAACGATCAACTGGAGATATCCCTTTGCGCTACACGCTCCGCCAGTTAGAGGTGTTCCTTGCCTGTGCCCATCACGAAAATGTCAGTCGTGCTGCGGAGAGCCTGAGTATGTCCCAGTCCGCAGCCTCCACAGCGCTGAAAGAGTTTGAACAGCAGTTTGAGTTGCGCCTGTTCGAGCGCACCGGTAAGCGATTGCGTCTCAATGAACTGGGACGGCAATTGTGGCCAAGGGCGGAAGAACTCCTGGAGCGAGCCCAGGAACTTGAGCAGACACTGGCCACTCACCGGGAACTGGGAAGCCTGAAGATCGGAGCCACCCTGACCATTGGCAACTACCTGACTGCCAGCGTGATGGCTCGTTATATGGAAGAGCAGCCCGGTACTCAAGTACAACTGGAAGTTGCCAATACCGCAGCGATTGCCGAGAGGGTGCTCAATTTTGAATTGGACCTGGGATTAATTGAAGGAGAGATCAATCACCCGGATCTGGAAATCATCCCCTGGCGCCATGATGAGCTGGTTGTTTTCTGTGCACCAAACCACCCTTTGGCAGGCCGCAAGCGCCTCGCCGATAAAGACCTGATCAGTGCAACCTGGATCACCCGGGAATCGGGCTCTGGAACGCGACAGACTTTTGAAAGAGCCATGGCAGGGCTATTGCCACAACTACATATCCTATTGGAATTGCAGCATACAGAAGCGATCAAGCGAGCCGTAGAAGCGGGATTGGGAATCAGCTGCCTTTCCCGGGTGTCTTTATCCGACGCCTTAAAGCGGGGCTCTTTAATTGAGCTGTCAGTGCCACAAAGAAACTTTCAGCGGGAGTTCTATTTTGCCTTGCAGAGACAAAAGTATAGAAGTGCGGGGATTAAGCGGTGGATAGAACTGTGTAAGAATGAAGATTGATATAGCCCTTTCAGTAACCAATTTCGCTTTATAAAGTCTCAAACTCAATGCTCTAATGTCTAACTTTTTATTATTAGAGTAAAGAATATATATTCAATCCCTGCATTCAATTTTTGGTTGCAGATGATTAAAGCTGTTATGAAGATAGAGGACGCAGTTGTAAGTGGCATTACAAGCAAAGAACTGTAGTGTAGTTTAAAAACTCCGGGGATCAACCAAGCATTATCTGATACGCATTTAAGATCCGAAGGATTGTATGCACTTCGCGATGATAGGATCATATCCTGAGTGAAACGCCCTGTGCGAATCCGCATGCAGGGCGTTGGGGGCTGTAGGTTAGATACCTTCAGCTGCTCGATTGCGAGCCCTAAATTTGCCTAGAAACCCATTTATTTACATAACGACCTGTAGCCGTAGATATCTTTTCAAGCCTGTCACAAGCTCCAAATGCCATGCCTGAGCCAATGGATTTTGTGATTTCACTTGAGAGTTTTCCATTCTGATAGATAGAGATACGAAAGCTAGCAGTTGAGCTAGGTCTAACTGCCATAAAAGTCCATCTATGAGGAATAACTTCTGTAAATTCAACCTTTACTCTTATCGCGTCTGTACTTATCTTTGCTTCACTTTCTAGATATTCAAAATTGAGCTGATGATCCGAGGCAAAATTGATTATTGAATTTTCAAGCATTTCTAGCATTGAACACTCATTCTTTACTTTATCTAGGTTGCTCGGATCACTAAATATCACTGGCATTAGGTAAATATCATGTACTTTCGTTGGCGAAATCTCTGACTCTGATACTTGCGGAGTGGTTTGCTTGTTTGAACATGCCATTATTGAGAATGATATTAGAAAGAGGGTAAATGCTCTTGAAATCAAAGTGACTTCTCCTTTAGTAATCAGCATTATCGAGATGGAGTGGCACCTCTCGGTGCTCCTCCTACACCATCAAGCATACGGGGCACGTACTATGACAGTTCAATTTTTTCTACCTGCCAATTCTGGCAGCCCAAAGCCCCTAAAGTATCTATTTGGTAATGCCTTGTAAAGGACAGTACTTTTACCTAGCCTTCATGAGATATGTGCTGATTTGCCCGCACCCCACGCTAAAAAACTATCAATGCTCAGTTTCCTTAATCTGCAATAACCACGTCGTTCCCACTGTTTCAAAGAAAACATCGCAACTTCGGCCTTCTCCACTTGTCCTGCTCTTTAAGAGAAGAAGTTACTTCACTGATATTAAAATACGCTATCCGTAAGTAACCAATAAACTCCATCTAGCAATTCCAAGGAGCTTATTATAGCCCTACTGATCTTCTAGATAGGTTATGCCCAGCAGCCATTTTATTTTTCATCCTGACCTTTTAACAGACTTGTGAAATTGGCAGCCTTATTTTCTTTCGGAAATTCAGAATTTGGCTTCTCACAAGATAAAAATTCACAAAGAGGTTCCCAGCCGTCTTTTACATTTAAAAACAGAATGTTGCTCTCTGGAATAATCTCTTTAATATTATTCATATGGGAATAATATATAATACGAGCGTGATCTTTAGAAAAATCATTAGAAAATGTTTTATCTACTATATATTTTTTTACAAGTTTAATAAAACATGATGCTCTTTCGTAATCAACGTTATTAGCCCAGCACAGAGCGGGAAAAACCGTTTTACTCATACTGGAATACCAACCATCAAAATCTCTCTCTGTCATGATCACTTTTGCTGATGGGTTTGCTAAAGTAAACTCTTCTACAAAAAGACAAACCGGCCAATCCAGCATTGCCTCATATTTATCTGAAAGAGATTTCCAGTCAGGAAATTCCTTATTCATCTCCATTAGCCAGTGCTGACTAAGAGATTGAGAAGCTGCAAAATCACTCATATGAAGACATGAGCTAAAACCCAGAGTTTCTAAAGCCAGCTTTAGTGAAAAAGTTCCTGTACGTCCAAATCCCGCACCAATAATTTTAACACTCATAAAATTCAAACATAAAACGAAAACATAAAATAACTAACGCTGGCGATTATATAATCCAAAGGAAAACCAAGAATAAAACTCTCATATTAGCCCTATTCACTTTACCTAAAATAGGCTTGCCTATCATCAATGGGCTAGAAACGTAGATTACAGATAAACAATTATTGACAAGTAAGCCTGAAATATCACAGATGTTATTCAGAGCTTCCCTAGAACTTCAAGCCAAAGTTAACAACAAGCGGAATATCTATTCCATCATTGTCACTGAACAGGTTGGCGTTGGAGAAGTGTTTCCAGGAAACCATTAGCACCAGATCTTCTTTCCCTCTCCAGTTAATTCGCGCAGCATATCCAACCTGTGCCTGGAAAGAAAAGTTATTATCCTGACGACGGTTTCCCAATTGGTTGCTGGAAATATAGCTAGGACCCAACGCTCTAACAAAGAAATAAGGTTGCCCCCAACTTCTTTGCCTGGGATATAGATTCAATTGAGGATAGATGGAAAACGCTCTTATACGTTTATTTTCATCAGCATCAGTAGTTAGCTCAGTATAGCTAACACCTATATCAATATGCTGACGGTAACTCTTTTTAAATGTTTTAAAGGAATAATCTATCCCGTAGGTTTTATTATTCTGACTTGAATCAGGTTGCGGGCCACCGCCAAAACTCACTAAGAGTTCATCAGCAGTAACTGGCTGAGCCAAAAGAATTGTCGAAACTACAGCCAGTACCCACTTCATATGCTATCCCTAGGTTAAAGCTCTCTAAGAGAAAAATTAAATACGTCTTTTAAATATTAAAGATGTATTGATTCCGCCAAAGGCAAAATTATTACTCATCACATACTCAGTATCGATGTGCTTTCCACTGCCCTGGATATAGTCTAATTCTGCGCAATCAGAATCAACCTCTGCCAAATTAATCGTGGGATGGAACCAACCGTTACGCATCATCTGAATGCTTATCCAAGCCTCCAATGCGCCACAGGCACCCAATGTATGACCGGTATAGCTCTTAAGTGAGCTTATGGGTACTGCACGCCCAAATGCATTACGGGTTGCGTGACTTTCCGCAATATCGCCTCGGTCCGTAGCTGTGCCATGCGCACTGACATAACCTATTTCGCTAGTCTCTACCCCAGCCTGTGCTATTGCCTGCTGCAATGCCACCTGCATAGTTGCCGATTGAGGTTGGGTAACGTGGCTGCCATCAGAGTTGGTTCCAAACCCCACGACCTCTGCATAAATCCTGGCTCCACGGGCAATCGCGTGCTCATACTCTTCCAAGATAAGTGTACCGGCGCCCTCGCCGATAACTAATCCATCCCGGTTGCGGTCGAAGGGACGAGGAGACAATTCAGGGGTGTCGTTCTTTGTTGAAGTCGCATATAAGGTGTCAAAGACCGCAGCCTCAGTTGCACACAACTCCTCTGCACCACCGGCCACCATAATGGTTTGGCTACCATTGCGAATTGCCTCATAGGCATACCCAATCCCCTGGCTTCCAGAGGTACAAGCGGAACTTGTGGTATAAACCCGTCCACACAAACCGAAAAATACCCCAATATTGACCGCCGCCGTATGGGACATCATTTTTATATAACTGGTCGCATTGAGGCCGTCGGTGCGGTGATTTATCAACATATTGCCGAAATCAGCCACTGCTGACGGAGTGCCTGCTGACGAGCCATAGGAGACTCCGACAGCACCACTTTTGAGAATGGGGTCATCCAACAATCCCGCATCCTCAAGCGCAATCTCACTGGCGCGAACCGCCATTAATGAAACGCGCCCCATGCTACGCACACGTTTACGGTTGTAGTGAGCCGGTTTTTCGAAGTCCTTTACCGGCGCGCCCAGTCGGGTTTCAAGCCCCTCATACTTATCCCAGTCTTCCATGTAGGAAATGCCTGAAAGACCGCTCTGTAAAGCCTGACTAACCGAGTCCCAACCCTGGCCGATAGGGGATATTCCGGCCATTCCTGTAACAACCACGCGCTTCATTAGCAGAGACCACCATTTACTGAGATAACTTGACGGGTGATGTAAGCGGCACGTTCGTGCATCAGGAACGCTACAGTTGCCGCCACTTCTTCTGGTTTACCCATTCTGCGGGCAGGCACCATTTTTAAAATTTCTTCAACGGGCAAGTCTTCATCCAACATATCGGTGTCAATGAGGCCCGGAGCAACACAATTCACGGTAATCTTTCGCTTGGCTAACTCCAACGCCAATGCCTTACTCGCACCGATCAAACCCGCTTTGGATGCGGAGTAATTTACCTGGCCGCGATTTCCAGCAATGCCGGATACAGAAGTCATCACGACAATACGGCCGGGCGCACGGCGCCTGACCATTGGCATGGTTAAGGGGTGTAAAACATTGTAGAAACCATCCAGATTGGTGTGTACAACAGAATCCCAATCTTCTGCAGGCATCGCAGGGAAAGCATTGTCAGCAGTAACACCAGCATTGCACACAATGCCGTAGTAGCAGCCATTACTCTCGACATCTTCCAATAAGACATCCCGTGCTTGCTCCCGGTCGGCAATATCAAACTGCAAAATTCTGCTTTTTCGCCCTAACTTAGCAATCTCTTCTGCTGTTTCCTCTGCTTGATCACGGCGGCTGCGGCAATGTAAAACAATATCGTAGCCATCTTCAGCTAACTGAAGTGCAATCGCCCGGCCAATACCACGACTGGAACCGGTAACTAAAACCCACTCTGACATTTAGTTTCTTTCCTTCAAGTACTGTTCTACGTTATCCGGCTGATAAACATTAAGCCGCGCGCTCTGCTCGATAGATGAGCCGGTTATCACACACTCAAATGTCGCCATGCCATTTTCAGCCTGGAGAATGCGCTGGACATCAATTGTTAATTCTTCCCCGCAGCGATAACTCTCGATATTTGACAGGAACTTGCGAGTACCCAGTAAAAAACCCAGGCGAACGTCTTTTCCCTGTTCTTTTGCATGATATCCGGAGAAAGCTGCGATGGATTGGGCCATATATTCAATACCCACGTAAGCGGGAACACGACCGTTGCGGGAAAATATTCCATCATCACGAACTCGCAACTTTGCCTGTAGCTGCTCCTCGCCTACAGAGATCACTTCATCGAGAAGTGACATATTTCCACTGTGTGGAACCAGTTCTTCAGCAGTATATTTGTGCATCTATTCTACCTCTGACTGCCCAAGATTACCGAGCAATTACTCCCACCAAAGGCAAAAGAGTTACTCATTACATAGCGCAATTTTCCAGGAGCCTCGTGGCCTTGATACAGGTTCAGTCGCACGATCTCCGGATCATAGTGGCCATCATACTGATGGCGGGGAAATTGATCATATTGTAAGGCAAGCCAACAAAAAGCCGCTTCAAGAGCGCCTGCAGCACCGAGTGTGTGCCCGGTGAGAGGTTTTGTGGAAGAACACGGTAGCTGGCTTCCAAACACTCTTTCAACGGCTAGAGCCTCCATAGAGTCGTTATGTGGCGTTCCCGTACCATGAAGATTCAGATAATCAATGTCGGCGGTATCCAAGCCAGCATTCTCCAGAGCCCCGCGCATACAGGCTTCCGCACCACGTCCTTCTGGGTCTGGGGCCGACATATGGTGGGCATCTGACGTGGCAGCAACACCGGATAGAACCACAGGACCAGGCTCTTTGCTCAGCACAAACATTGCTCCAGCTTCCCCGAGGTTAATACCATCCCGATTAACGCTGAAAGGATTGGTCTGGCCGGCACTAAGTGCCCCCAGGCTATGAAAACCCCGGACTGTCATGCCACAGAGGGAGTCCACACCGCCAACAACAACGGCATCACAAGTACCGGTTGAGATAAGGCGCCGGGCACTGGCAAAAGCATTGGCACTGGACGAGCAAGCTGTGGAGACGGTGAGCTGAACGCCTTGGATTCCCAGGTACTTCGCAACAAAGGTACTCAAACCAGCCATTTGCTGTTGAAGCCGATAATTATATCCGGTCTCTTGCTCACCACTTAAGTAGGCCTCACCTGAGTCTATTCCCGAGGTTGAGGTTCCCATCACAACGCCAATTCGGCCCGCACCATGTTTTTCTATTAGTTCAGCGACTGCACTTTCAATTTGAGTCAGTACAGCCATAGCCAGCTGGTTATTGCGGCAGTGGTAATCTTGCAACGAACTCGGTAAATCAGGCAGCTTCCCCTGCACAATACCCAGATTCCCCCGGTATTGTGGCAAATAGGTTTCATCGACCTGCATATGAGAACTCTCATCACCGAACAAGGAATTAGCTACTGCCTCAGCAGTATTTCCCAGAGTGCAGATGATCCCCATATGATTAAGATAGAAATTTTTCATACTTAGAAATTCCTAATGCTTAACCTATAACCCAGTAGTTTGTGCTCCAGCTCAATTTGGGCCTTCCAAATATCTTTACTGCTATAGCGAGCCACTGAATTCACTTCACCATTGCGTGAGAGTTTTCGCGTGTAAATTCCCTCGACAATAGCCTCGTCCAAATTCCAGCCTACGGGCAATACTTCACGAAGCTGGGCAATTGGCCAGTATACAAACTGGATATCTGCCAGCAATTTCTCTGGTGGCACTCTCTCTGCTCTACTCATGTGGTAATGGGTGCTGACCTCATTACCATCGTATGTAACATCCAGCAGGCTTATCCCTTCAGGGCTGAGAAGAGATAGCTTTAAACTCTCCATAGTGTGGAAAGTAGCCGCCATCAATTCATACTCATCGCCTTGATAGACAATGCGTAAATGTTGATTGAGCTGGCGCGGTCCCTCGCTCAATAACGGGGCCAAAGGCCAACTTTGCAGCTCTTCTTTCCTCCCCCCTGTGGACATACACCCCACCAGAGTAAGAAAGCTCAAAAACAGTATTACTTGGCGGAACATATTTCTACCAGCGTATTCAATCGACGCTCAGCAGCGGCAACAAACGGATTTTTTTTATCCCATGCATAACCAGCCAAGATTGAGCAAATCATGCCTTTTATTTCTTTTTGGTCGGTTTGATAAAAAATTACATCCTGGAAACGACCGTCATACCAAGCTTTGACATAGGTTTTAAAAACTTCCACACCATGCTTCAGGGGTTCAACAAACCCTTCATTCCAATCAACCGCTTCCCCTGAGAGCTGGCGATGCAGGCACTCAACTGCTAACTCTGAGGATTTCATTGCAATGGTAACACCGGATGAAAACACCGGGTCTAGAAATTCTCCGGCATTCCCCAAAAGCGCAAAACCAGGGCCAGCCAGTTTGGTCACATCACTGGAATATCCACGAATACGTTGTATTTCCGTATCGAATTTGGCATTGCGCAGAGTTTTTGCCAACTCGGGGGCGGAGGCAATAGCCCCTTTCAATATCTGTTCCGGATCCTGCCCCCAGGTCGAAATCTTTTCTTTCTCACCTACAACCCCAATAGAAGCTCTTCCATCTGCAAAGGGAATCAACCAGTACCAAATATCCCGCTCACTGGGATGCACAGTGATTAAGATTTTATCCCGGTCAAAATGGCTATCATCAATATTGTCTTCAACATGTGTAAATACGGATTCTCGAACAGGAAACTCTGACGGACGATCGAGATCAAGTAATCGCGGTAAAACTCTGCCAAAGCCACTGGCATCCAATACAAAGCGCGCCTGGAAAACCAGGTTTTCGCCGTCATTCTCGGCAATTAACTTTGCGTTATTCTCAGCAATATCAACTGACACTACAGAATGGCGATAATAGACCTTAACACCCTGGCGCTCTGCTTCATCAGCCAGGATTTTATCAAACTTAGCTCGCTGTACCTGGAAGGTGGTGCCATGCCCAGGGGAGAACTTCTCCCGGAAATCAAATGATGTACGAGCACCATCCCACTCAAAAGCAGCACCATTTTTATATTGAAAGCCCGCTGATTTCACAGCTTCTAACATATCTGCTTTTTCAAGATACTCGATACATTGAGCCAGTAGGCTTTCACCAATAGAAAAGCGAGGAAATTCTTCCCGCTCAACTATCGAAACTTGCCAACCTTTTTTAGCCAATAACGCACCTGCGATAGCTCCGGCAGGACCGGCACCAATAATAACAACGTCAGACTTAATTTCTTTCATTGGCTAATATCCCTTACCCCGTGTACAAAAAAATAAAAATGCCAACAACAAAGTTAATACTGTGCCCACAGCCAGGACTAACCCAAAATTTGCTATCGCCGGTGTGCCAGACAATGCTAACAAACCAAACCCTAAAAAAGTTGTTAACCCAGCCATAGCTATCGCCAGCAGGGTATAATGCTGCTCAGCCTTCCTGCTTGTATGGCTAAATATTGCGTAATCTATACCAATACCAAAGACAAGTAATAAAGCCGCAACATGAAATAAATTAATTGCTGATCCCTGTAAAATCACTATCGCCAGGGTGCCTAGTACTGCGCTGGATGGAAGTGCAACTATACTTAAGGCTTGTTTTATTCCTGTTTTAGTTGCAGTTACCAGAAATACAACAATGAATATTAATGGCAGTAATTGCAGCAACAGATCACGCTGTTGTGACATAACATTAGAGATACTTCTGGTAGTATCAACATAGGTTACTCCAGGCAGTAACTCTAAAGATGACAAATCTTCTTTTAAGCCATAAATACGTACCACAGAATAACAGTGATTATTTTCACAACCCAACCATAGTCCTTTATATTGCCGACCTGCAACTGGCAACCATTCAGAGAAATTAAAGGTATTGAATGGCTGTATTTTAGAACTTAACTGCTGGTTAATATCTTGTTCAGAATAACCCAATTGCTGATAAAAAGACCTGACAGCATCCCCACTGTAAAACTTCGACAATAACTTCCAGTCAGCTTCTTGAACCTCTTTTGGAGGTATCCGGTTAGTTACCCCCTGAAAACCACTAATAATTTCCTTTTCTACTAAATAGCCTAGTTGATTTCTAAGTTCCCATTCTCGTGTTAATACCTGTTGTTCATCTTCACCAAAAACCAAAAAATAACGGGAGTCTGGCCGGGATTTAATCAGAGAATTTAGCTCTATTTCATCTTGTGTAAGAAATTCTGGAGGCTGGTAAAACAGTTTTAGGTCATCATTAAATTGAATTTTCTGAAGCGCCGCAGATCCAAACATCAACAGCCCAACCAATGGAAACAGGTAGTACCTAATATTGAGTTTAGGAAACTGACTGGAAAACGATAAAGGCCTATGCTTAATATTAATCCAGCGTGGGAATAGCAGGATCACAGTCAACCAAGCCCCTATTAAACCACAGCCGACAAAAACCCCTATTTGTTGTAAAAGCGGAAAAGGTGTTAATGCAAGAGAGAAAAATGCCAAGCAGCTTGATATCAAGCCCAGCAATAGCCCAGGTAATATATCCTTATCTTTTGGCTTGCCCAGCCTCAATCTATTACAAATAAAGTGAAATGCGTAGTCAATCGCCAATCCAGAAACCGTTGTACCAAATACAAAAGCCAGTATATGAATTTGGCCCAAAATAATAATAACACCAGATATACCACTGGCCACGCCACATAGAATTGCGAATGTACAGGCTAGTAGAGGTTTTAATGAGCGAAAGACAACAATACATAGACAGCAAATAGCAAGGATCGAAAGGGAGCCAATCAGGCGTATTTCATCCTGTGCCATAGCAGCAGCATACTCTGTATGCAGGGGGGCTCCAGCTACCAGCAGCGAATAACCATTTTTTTGAGCCCATTGCTTTAATTCTGACTGTAAAGAAAGAAGTGATATATCGCTCTCTCCAGTCAAATCAACTGGTGCGGCCAGCGTATAAAGCAGGGTAAAAACTTTATGTCCTTCTGTATGTACCGGAATTCCATCAAAGACTTGTGGAGTAACTTCAATATCAGCGGTAAAGTAATTGCGAAAAGTTGAGAAAGTATCTTTCTCCAAATCAATTCCAGCGCCGTCAGGCCCGTATAATTTACTCAATTGACGCTGTATAAGTTCCTCTGGCGTAGCGTCTAATAACGCCCTATCTTCAGGGCTGAGTAGCTGTTGGCGCAGAGGAAAGAGCAGCTCCCACTCCTCTTTATAGCTTTCAGAATCGGCCCAACGATATTCAACAGACTCTAAAGATTTAGCGGCCTTTAGTTTCTGCGCCAACTCTTGGGTATGCCTGGCCAGATGTTGTGATTCTTTTCCTTCAGAAACTAAAACCCAAATTAAACTTCCCTGTAATTGCTGACTGACTTTTTTCTGGATGCCAGCACTACTTACCGAGTCGGAGTTATTTTCAGCTAATAACAAAATATCTGTTTGTAGCCAGCTGGATTGATAGCGTAATACAGTTATCCCAATAATTACACTAACAAAGGAAAGCCAAATAACAACTCGACGTGACATGAGATTATTTCTGGTTATCTTCTGAGAATTCACTCAGTAGTTGACTGTTATTAGCTTCAACTGAATGTAAATTCAAAATATCTATTTCAGTAATTGCCATGTTGGCTTCAGCTAGTACTATTTTCCGAATCTTTTTGTCTCCCACGACTTCTATTGATTCAATAACCTTTCTAAAAGCCTCTTGCTTGGGAATTAAGTTAATTCTCCATTGCTCTTCTGCGATCTGTGGTCCCACCGTAAAAGTCTGATCCAGTTCGCTAAAATCACCACTGATAATCTTTAATAGAGGATCAGCCACATGATTTCCTACAATATTGCTATTGACCCGATTCCCAGAATCAGCATCATCTAGCTTAAATATTCGATGGGATTCTATTGGATTCTCTATTCGCCAGCTTAATCCTAACTCTTCAGAAATAGCCAGGATGCCTGAAGAAACCAGAGGCCTGGGCAATTGGGGCAGCCTCTTTGTCTGGGAAAAAGTGCCAAGCATCTGTGGAGATGACACAATATTTTTCTCTATCTCCCGCAAAACTGCCTGCTGCTCCGAAGTCAAAGCAGAAGTTACTGTGGAAAATAGAAAACAAATAAAAAATAAAACCAAGCGCTTGGCAGTCATCACTAATTTACCCCCAATTTTTCCAGCAAAATTGAAGGCGATGCAAACAGCATTTCGGCACTGCTTATTTCGACAGCTACCTGTACGGTATGTCCTTTTGTTAAGCGTACACCGGTATCTCTATCTGTTATCGTATAATTGATCTTAAATCGATTTTCATATTCAGAAACCTCAGCGCGAATAACAATCCACTGCTGAAATCGCAAAGGCTTGGCATATCGTACGCGCAAATCTATGACCGGCCAGGCAAAACCTGATTCCTTCATCTGTTGGTAGTTATATTCCAACTGATCAAACAATGCACATCGGGCTATTTCAAAGTACTTTGCATAATGCCCATGCCAAGCTATCTCCATCATATCCACATCGTGGAAAGGAATTTGTAGTTCAACTTGTGCTGTCCATTTTTCAGGGCGCATAGGTTTATTAGTTTTCATATAAGCGCCAATGTCTTTGCTGAATTAACGAAACGAATTTTCTCAATGGCTGTTCAAGCTCTCTATCTTCCTCCAGAAAAGAAAATTCATCTCCTATCTGCCTGATTGTGGTATTAAGAGCGGTAGATAATTTTTCCAAATCCACTCCTCCACTACGAACTCGAAGCTGAATGCCCTGCCAAGCAACCATCAGTGCCGCTGCGGTTGTTTGCTCCGTTAACTGTAATACCCTGATACAGTCCCTGGCAGCAATGGTGCCCATACTGACCTTATCCTGGTTATGACACTCCGTTGATCTGGAAAAAACGCTTGCGGGCATGGTCTGCTTTAGTGCTTCAGCAGTCCAGGCACTCACACCAATTTGAACAGCCTTAAAGCCATGGTTAATCGATCTTCGAGGCCCGGTTACACCTGATAGGTTTGCCGGGAGTCCATTATTGAACTTAACGTCTACCAGTTGGGCTATTTGTCGATCCAGTAAGTCAGAGAGGTTTGCTACCGCATTCTTCAGGCTATCCATGGCGAAGGCTATATGCCCACCATAGAAGTGCCCACCATGAAGCACCCTCTCGTTTTCAGCATCGATGATCGGGTTATCATTGGCACTGTTTAGTTCGTTATGAATAAACTGCTGGAGCCAGGGCAGAGAGTCCTGTAATACACCCACTACGTGGGGAGCGCACCGAAGTGAATAGCGATCCTGCAATCGGCTATTTTGTCTTGGAGCAGCACCAACATTGAGATCGTCATGAATCCACTTTGCAATCTGGTTTTGACCGGGGTGAGGCTTCACTGCAAAAAGCGCGCTATCGAAATGATAGGCATTGCCATCCAGTGCAATGCTCATCATGGAGGTAATACGAGCACTCAGCTGTGCTAGATACTCTGCCCGTTTGTAGGCTAAGCACGCCAAGCCAGTCATTGCGGCGGTGCCATTCATTATTGCTAAACCCTCTTTTGGATGTAGCTTTAATGGCTCAATCTGTAATTCATCGAATACCTCAGCAGTATCTCTCTGGTGGCCTCGGTACCAAACTTTGCGCTCCCCGCACAAAACCGCAGCAACATAAGACAGTGGGGTCAAGTCGCCACTGGCTCCCACAGAACCCTCTTGGGGAATTACCGGAATAATGTCTTTCTGAAGTAACAAAACCAATTGCTGCAACAGCCGATATCGGACCCCTGAACTGCCCTTTGCAAGGCTGGCAATCCGGGCAGCAACAATCGCTCTACTTTGCTCAAGAGTAAAGACTTCCCCCATTCCACAACCATGGAAGGTAAATAACCGATGAGGTAACTCTTCCACCAGGTCTGCTGGAATACTTTCGGTACAGGAATCACCATATCCAGTGGTTACTCCGTAGATCACACCTTCCTTCTGCCAAAGGCTATCCAGGAACTCGGCACCGCGATTTATCCTTGCGACAAAGCCCTCTTCATCAGATAGAGAGATATCGCCACGGCCAGCTGCAATGGTGTTTACCTGATCAATAGATAGATCTGTGCCATCAAAGACTATTTGGGTTCGTTGTAGTACTGCTGAATTCATTTTTGCTGATCCCAGAACGGGTAAAAGTTATACCATTGCAAAGGTGCTATATGACAATAGCGTTCCAACCGTCGTGCAAACTCCTCGACAAGAGAGCGAATATGCCCCTCTCTGTCACCGCGTTTCATCACAACGCGATCGCAGAGTTTTTCCATATAAATATCGTATCCGGAAGTACTGCGCAGACAGAAAAGCGTGTACACCGGGCATTTGAGCAGCGCAGCAAGAATATATGGCCCCTGGGGAAAAGGCGCTTTTCGCCCTAGGAATTCTGCCTCGCAGGTGCGCCCCATAGAGTTAATAGGTGTTCTATCACCGACAATAACAACCAGCTCCCCGGCTTCAACAGCCTCGGAGAGTCGCATCGCTAGAGCGGGAGTTACTTCTGTCACCTGGATAAGCCGTACTTGACTCAGGGGATTGAGCATCTTCATCATGCGATTAAATTTCACCGCATGCTTTGTATGCACTAGCACATTTACCCGTACCTTTGTCAGGCTGCCAAGCGCTCTGCAAACCTCCAGGTTCCCGAGATGGGAGCCAATTATTAATCCACCCTGGCCACTAGCCGCCAACTGATGAAGACCCGCTCTTTTTGGGAAATTTACCTGACTATCCGGGATACCCACAAACCAGGCTTCAAGCTTTTCTCTAGCGCTGTTAGCAAAATTAAGAAAAATTCTAAATCCGGTTTTCCAATTCGGTTCTATACCGCTAGATGGGTAGCGTTTGGTGAATAATTCCAAGTACTCACGGATCGAATTGCGGCCACTCTGATTTTTTAGGTAATAGCATAAAACTACCGGGTATACCGCAACTTTAAAGGCAATCGGACCCAACCAGTGATGCAACCAGAATAAGAACTTGATGCCCAGGAAAAAGCCTTGTTCCCGGTATTTTGACCAGTGTAAATTACTCACGCTTTTCGCCCTACTGTCGAAATACGCAGAGTTCTGGCCAACATGCCAAAAAATAGACGGGTGTGCATTGCCGATATAAGGAAGTTATCCTCAAATCCCCGGAAATGGGAAACGCCATCTATTGGGTAGCTCACATTAACAGGTACCTGGCAAAGACCGCCTTTGCTCCAATACCACCGTACCAAGATCTCTGGATCAAAATCCATTCGATCACCGGTATACTCGTTATCTAACAAATCTACAGTTCGAGATAAGGGATAACAACGCAGCCCACACATGGAATCCTTAATCTCCAGAGAAAGAGTATTAATCCAGATCCATACATGAGTTAGATAGCGTCCCCACAAACGAACTTTAGGTACTGATTTATCGTATTGCGGATAGCCACAAATCAGTGAATCAGGGCACTTTCTGCTTTTCTCTAGGAATTGAGGTATGTCAGCGGGGCTGTGTTGACCATCGGCATCGACTTGAATTCCATGACTATATCCAAGCTCTTTCGCAGCTCGCAGACCACTTTTTACCGCAGCACCTTTTCCACCATTAGCCTGGCGAACAACCAAGTGAACCCGGGGACCATAGCTCTGCTCTAAGCGTTGTAGTTCAATTCTACAGGGTTTATCACAGCCATCATCTACCAGAATGTAAGGCAGGTTAAAGCCATCCAGAGATGCCAGCGTCTGTGCGATCGCCCCCTCATGATTATAAACGGGTATTACAAAACAAAAGTTAGACATGGCTGAAGCACAACCTACCACTGCTATATTCTATATTGCCATCTTGAGTGTTTCGAAAAGAATAATTTAATTTGTTCTTTTCCTGGCTGAACTCCAAAGATAAAGTGACAGCATCACCGGGCATCATTAACTGCTTAAATTTAATCACTTCCATTTGGGTAAACGTACTGCCGGCTTTTACAAGTGGGCGGCCAAAATGCATAGCCCAATCCAGCTGTACCACTCCCGGCACTACCGGTGAGCCTTCAAAATGACCATCCAAGCAAGGCAAATCGTCATTAACCGTAAAATTAACTTGACGAGTATTATCTAATATTTCGCTGCTAATAATCTGTGGCACCATTGCTGCCGGAATTTCATCAAAAAGTTGCATTAGCAGGTCTCTCGTTATTTTTCCCTGTAAGTTAGTGGGAATTTCATCAACAAAACGCCAAGAACGTGGCACAGCCACGCCATCAAGATCCTTGGCCAGGGTTTCTCTAAGTTTACGAACAAGAGAAGCCTTTCCTTTCTTTTGCAATAGTTCTTTCCCGGATTCCGTAAGTGTGGCAACAGCGGCAACTACTTTTCTTTTACGCTCCAGGACAAGTGCATTGGCTTTTACAATATATGAGCTACCAACTAGTAGGGACTCAACCTGTGTAAGAGAAATTCTTTTCTCTTCAATCTTAATAATGCGATCAGCCCGCCCCTTAAGTTCGAACATACCGTCTGTACTTATTTGTACTTTGTCCTGACAAATAAACTCCTTGGGTAACCACGGAGAAGAGACTTTGAGTAACCCATCGCTATTTTTTGCAATGTTCACTCCTTTTAGTGGAATCCAACTTTTCTGACGCAATTGATTACGCCAGGCAATCCCCCCGGTTTCAGTGCTTCCATAGACCTCTATGGGCTGGATTTCACACAACTGATCAATCGCCTTTGCATCTACTTCCAGTAAAGGCCCCCCAGAAGAAAAGATATCCACTAAGGACTTTCCTAACTCCCATGGCCAGGAAGAAATACGGCGGCTTAATTGTGCAGGGCTTGCAACCCACACGGCAGGCCCCCATTTCTGGGCGTCTTGGAGTAATCCCACAATATCCACATAAGTCTTACTAACAAATCGACGCCCGCTGGCTAGCGGCCACAGTAATTTAAACAGTAAGCCATATATATGCTGGTGGCTTACTGTTGCCAAAGTAGCTGTATTAACCACCCGGGATGACCACTTCAGATTATGGGCCTTAACCTCGTTGAGCAATTGATATAAGGTTTTATCAACGATTTGTGGTTCACCACTGGTTCCTGATGTGAATAATTGAATACCAGCATCAAAATAACTGGGAACAAAAAGCTCTTCGCTATATTGATCCGGAATATTTATACTAAATGCCGAGCTGTCTTCCCAGCTGCCCAGTAATAGAGTTTGCTCACCCAGTTTTTGCTGGGTAAATCGCTTGTTATTTGCCGGAATAACAACGACTTCACAACAAGACATAGCGGCAAAAAAAAGTAAACTAAACTCGTAACTATCTTCACAGAAAATGGCAGCTTTTTTGATCCCAGCTTCGCTTAGGGATTTTTTTAGCTTTCGCTCAACAAATGCCAATTCACGCTTAAATTGTGCGAATGAAATTTCCCCACGACTTGAATAGCTAACTACTGCTTGGTCATTCGAGTAACCAAACACCTGTTCAAACTGTACTTTGTCCACGAGCTTAACTCACACCTTATTTTGGATGCGACGACGCAGTAGCCATTCACCACCCATCATAATTCCCATTAGCACATATGAAACAAGGCCATTGTAAAGAGTCCAGACTTTCATATCGCCGTTTAAAACAGTTGCCAGTGCGAGGCTTCCATTAATTAAAAAGAATAGACACCATGCCTTGGTAACCTTTCGTGTATATAGGACACCTTCAGGTGGTAAATCTGGAGTCGTAAGGCGAGCAAGCCGTTCTACTAATGTTTGCGGTTGACTCAAACTGTAAAAAAACAGTGAAAATAGAATCAGATTACAAAGAACTGGATACCAAAGAAGTCCGTTTGAGTCGCCCCTTAACCAGGAAACCCCAACAACAAAAGCCAAGGCCACAGCCATTAACTTGGTGCCAATCGCCTTATTCGCGCCGCCAAACAATACCCTTAAAACCGCAACTATCAACAGCAGTAACAGAATACTACTTAAAGACAAGTATTCTATGCCAAAGTAAATTGCCATAGGGTACAGTGTCAGAATAATGACCAATATTAGCTGCGCGAATCGACTCACTTCTCTGCCATTACCTTTTCAATTGCACCAACTACATCTCCAACAGTTCTTACACTTTTGAACTCTTCAGGTGCAATTTTCTTTCCTGTTACTTCTTTCAAGCGAACAATTAGGTCCACAGCATCAATACTATCTATATCAAGATCATCAGAGAGGTGGGCTTCTTCTGTTATATCTGCCTCATCGACCTCAAACATCTCAACCAGAATTTCGGTCAATTTTGGTAAAATTTCTTCTCTGCTATTCAACATAAATACCTCTATTATGCGCGGCTGCTGCTGACAAAATTTGCCAGGCTATTCACATTAGCAAAATGCGATTTTGTATCTTCGCTTTCTGCATCTATTGATATGTTGTATTTTTTTTGCAGAGCAAGACCTAACTCTAGTGCATCAATAGAATCCAGCCCCAAGCCCTCTCCAAAAAGGGGCTCATCTGCTACGATTTCTTCTGGATTAATATCTTCCAGATTTAATACATCAATAATCAGAACTTTAAGCTCTTCAACTAACTCTTTCACGCAGCACACTCCTCGGTAAAAAATGCTTTTAATTCTTGAGTAACCTCTCGGGCTACTTGTGGTGTTTCATCTTTTTCTTTTACTTGAATAAAACTCTCTGATTCATTCACATCGAATTGAAAATGTGGTCGACTCAGAGGAATACTGTACCAAGGAATATTTTTCATCAGCATCGGTGGATTACACCGTATTGTTACCAGAGTTGGGGTCACCCCGGAGCGTAACGCCATGTAGGCTGCCCCACGCTGAAACCTAAACGGTTGTCCTGGTACAGAGCGAGTTCCCTCTGGAAAGAGAACTACTGATTCCCCTTTTTGTAGTGATTTCGAAGCCAGTTCGATAATCTGTTCCGGGTCATCATTAGGTATATAGCCTGCAGTCACTACTGCGCCGCGCATAAACGGGTTTCTAAGTAAACTGGCTTTTACAATACAGTTGGCATTCGGTATTCGGGATATTAGAAATACCACATCAATAAGCGATGGATGATTTGCCAATATCAATTGGCCTGGTTTAGCTAACTTTTGTTCATCACGAAATTGATAGGTGTAGATTCCCGTGATATGCATAAAGCCAATAAACAATCGAAAAGCGTTGTGGATACACAAACGAGCCTTGCATTTTCGAACTTCTGTGTCCCGATAGATCACCTTTAATGGTGGGAACAGAACAAACCGCAGTATCAATCCACCGATACCGAACAGGCTAAATGCTATCGCCGTAGCGACCAACCTTAGCCAATACTTGTCTTTTTTCTTTGCCGGCAATAAGTTAACTGGCATTGATCTGTAGCTCCCATCTCTCTGAAACAGGTATACGCCCCTCGCGATCAATCAAAGATCTAATCAACGGAAGCTGGTAATCAGGCTCTGCAAATACTGACTCAGCTCCAGCACATTCACTGGCAGTTAACGATAGTTTTATATCTGTATCACTAGATTTATGTTTCGCCAAGCGCATAGCCGTTGCGCAAATATATGTTGAGCTCTCAGCGCTGGGATAGTACATCTCAGGTAGTGTTTCTTCACAGAACACTAAAAGCAATTCCTCAGCACCCTCTTGGAGTAGTCCAGCAGCCTCTATAAAACCCGACTGCATAGGAAAATCCCCCCCAGCTAACGCAAGTGCTGGAGACCTGGTTTTACAGGCAATAGAGAACTGTCCTGCAATTGCGTTGTGTACAGAAAGTCCAAATGCAGTTGGCGATAGGTCTTCACTTGCTGCAACGCCTTGTAACAAGGAATAAGTCCTCATTGCTTCGCCATGCACTGAGCAAAGCAGTAAAGGAATATCTTCCTGCTCTAATAGCGGAAAAGCGGTATTAAAAACGGCTTTAGCCAGCGGACTCAAACGACGGCGCTGCATTGCAGGAAGAAAAGACACATCCGCCTGGCTATTTCCACCAAGCTGCTTTTCTCCTCTACGCCAACCCTGCCAATCCGATTGATCTGATATTCCCGAGCACCATGCTCGCCAATTACTGACAACAAATTCCATAACCAAACATTAATTCTGGAGCAGAGCTCCATCCCCCAAAATCAAAAAGCTGAAGCTGGCCTTTCCCACCATTATTTTTAGTTGGCTAATAGGTATTGCGCGACCAGAGACAGGGCGGGAATGGTACACAAAATGACCAATAGCCGCCAGTAAAAGCGCTGAATTATAGGTCGATGCGCGGCCTTAGATTACAGTGAAATACACGGGCTTTTCCGGCCACTTATTCTCTCGTACTATGGTACACATTTGCCATGGGAAACTTGTATTGCACAGCCCCCCAGCCGTTAAAGTGAAGGTTTTTTAAGTCGACCAGATTCCATCGCTTCCAAAGGGAACAAATTCTTAGGGGTTATCAAATGCCTTACTTTACCTGCTCTTCCTTCAATAGCTGGTCAGGAAACTGGCAGGGAGATTCCATTCACCTGCTGGGAAGCACTGAGCTCTCACGGCTGGAGAAAATACACAGTATTAAACGCCGAGCCCAGTTCCTGGCCGGGCGAATATTACTGCGCACTTTAATTGCGGAGCAATACGAGTATTCACCTTGGGAAATTACAGTTGAGGCTGAAGCACCGACCATTGCTATGGTTAGAGGAAAACCCCTTTGTCATATTTCCATAAGCCATTCCGATGACTTTGTTGCCGTAGCAATAGCGGAAACTCCAGTAGGTATTGATTGCGAAAATGAGTCCCGCCAAAGGAATTGGTTGGCCATGGCTAAGCAATACTTCCACAAGGCGGAGATAACCGAACTAAACTCGCTCCCGACATCGCAAGTAGCTGCTTGTTTCCTCACTAAATGGACCGCCAAAGAAGCATTAGCTAAATGTTCTGGTGTCGATTTGGGGCAGCTGCTGGCCTCAGCTCCTATAATTAATCGACCTCAGCAATTGAACCATCCGTACAAGAATTACCTATTGTGGACAGGACAGCCGAGGCCTGGAGCCTACCTAAGCCTTGCGGTTAAACACAATCAAGCCACCTCTGTCGTAAACCCAATAGGCACATTTAGAGCTAGCCACTGCGGGAGAACAAGCGATAGTACTATCCTGAAGCCAATCAATGGTTTCAGTTAGGTTTGCTCCCAGGGTGTTCAAACCGCTCAATCCCTGGAAAATAAATCCCCAAAGAAATCACCTTCGTACCAATATGGTTGACTGTCGGCATCGGCAACTTGCCGGGCAATCAGGTAATTTACCTTGGTAAATTGCTCAGCCGCCTCATAATTAATCTGCTCGTCCGCAGCATCCCCTGGCTTGTGGTAGCGCTCGCGGAAGAAAGCCATCTGTGCAGCAGTACCATCCACACTGGGGTCTTTTGCCTCCCTTCCGGTAATCAAGTAGATTGAGGGCACTCCGCGACGGACAAAATTGTAGTGGTCACTGCGCACGAAGATAACTTCCTCCGGCATAGGATCGGGACTGAGTTTAAGCCCGGAACGGTTTGCAGCCTCCTCCGCAACTCGCCCCAAAGATGAATGTTCAGCACCGAAAGCAATAATATCGCGGAATGGATAGAGCAGCATGGGCATATCAAGGTTGATATTGGCTACGATCGATTCCAGTGGCACCGTGGGGTACTCGGCAAAATAATCCGATCCCAGCAAACCTTTTTCCTCTGCGGTAACAGCAACGAACAGCAGTGATCTTCGAGGATTTTGCCCAGATTCAACAAAAAGACGTGCGGTTTCCAACATCACCGCGATACCGGCAGCGTTATCCTGGGCTCCGTAGTAAATCTCGCCGTCCTCTTTCTTTCCAACATGATCCAGGTGTGCGGAAAAAACAACATATTCATCTTTCAGGAGTGGATCACTTCCCGGTAAAACGGCCACTACATTCGGGCTGGTTACGCGCTTGTGGTTAGAGCTGCTGCTCATTTTTGCACGGTAACTAAGGGGGAAGCCTTCTGGAGTTTTTCCCTGCTCGATATCGGCAAAAATACTTTCAAGACTGCGCTCAGCGCCATCAAACAGCTTGCCGCCTGCAGTGATGCTCAACATAACTCCCGGGTGCATCCCCGGGATTGCACTACCGGGCATACCAGTCTTTTTCACCCAGTCAAAAGTGTCGTCAAAACGGTGCTTCGCATAGTAGTCAAATGGGCGGCGTTTCTCCCGCTCAGGCGTATACAGGCGAACAAAACCCACAGCGCCATGTATTGCGGCAACCTGGCGTTTGGTGCGAGGAGAGGAGTGGTAAGCCCCCACTTCACTGGGCAAGCTCTGCGGCCGGCCTGCTAACACAACGACAATCTTTCCCTGTACATCCAGGCCGTGATAGTCATTAATGCCAAAATCCGGAGCCTCAATACCGTAACCGACAAATACCAACTCGGCATTGATCTGCGAGCGCTCACTCAGTGCGGAGGGCGATGCTAGAAAGTCCTCGCCAAATTGCATGGCGATTTCATCGTTCTGGCCCTCTAAGACAAATTCAGGATCACTCCCATCCCAACTGGCACTGCGAAAAGGCACTTCCTGGAAGTAACCTTGCTCCCCTGCTGGAATCAGCCCCATCTTTTTAAATTGGCCAGCCACATACTGTGCCGCTTGGCGATAACCCTCGCTACCGGTATCGCGACCCTCTAGTTCCGCTGATGCGAGGAAATTGATATCTCTACGGATGTAATCACTATCTGCAATGGGGCCAGTGCTGTTAATGCTGGAGGTGGTACAAGCCACCAATAGTGCCATAGCCAGGGCACCCAATAGACTTTTAACTCTCATGGGGAGTGCTACTTCTCAGGAATACAAAGCGTGATTGTTGATACGGACAGGTCATTTGAAATCGCACCACTACAGGTGCTTGTGGACCGTCGAGCAATTGCCCATCTTACCACGATTTAGGGCAATCTAAGCTGAGGCCCAGTGAGCTGCGCCCTGACTGTACTCGCTAAACTCATCTATGCAGCCTTCCCCAAACCGGGGAACGCTTGTCCAACCGCATAAGCTACTTTCTCGTAGGCATTATCCGCACAAAAATCTCCATGAGCCGCAAGAAAGTGCAAAAATGGCTGCCTTAGGATTTGTTCGAAGTCATACTTCAACCACAGCCTGGGATTTTTATCACTTGGTGTCACCCTTGCTCTCCAGGAGGGAGCAATCTGCATACCTCGGCGGATACCAGAAAACCTCAGCAGGTTTTTACCAAACCAGGTACATCCATTCCATGACTGCCAGTACTGCAGGGCATCACAACTGACCAGTAGTCCGCCACTAAACGGGAGCCACAATACGGCTTCTGGAAACTGACTTTGGGAAAAGACAATAAAGCGCCCCCCCGGTATTGGACAAACATCCTCCTGTCGCAACACCTTATCTGCTTTTGGCGGATAAAAATCTGAGCCGCGCTGTGTCCAAAAGGTAAGATCAAAGTGGTCTCTGTAGTAGAGATCATCACGTCCATGGTGATAGCCGAGCCGTATCGCGTGACTCACACGCCCAAGATCTTTTAACTTTTCCTCCTGCTGTGGACGCAATCTGATGGGATTAATCAAGGTAAGGTGATCCTGCCAGCGAGCGATTCCCATATTGCGATTGATAGTGACCCCCGGCGCTAGTTTGATAGTTCCGGGAACATAAAAAAAATTAGGCAAAAGTTGGCGAATCTCGCCGTGGGGCTCTGTGGGGGGATAGTTGATACGCACTGGCAGGCTACATATCAGCTATATTGAACTCGATTTCGAATACCGCGCAGAATTTTTACTGCAAATTCCGCGCGCTCATCAGGGACAAAAATGTGGTCACGGTGTAGTGTGGATACCACGCTGGTATCTATTCCAGCCTCCATTAATTCCTGGGCGACCACAGGAATAACCCGCACCGCATCAAGACCAGCCAGGATCTGCAAAGTGATTTGGCGAAAGGGGGCGCTTGCGGCAATATCTAATTGCCGAGCCGAACGTTGAGGCAGTATCACACTCATTCCCTCACCTTCTCGGAAGAAACACAAACTCTCTGACAAAATATCTGTAAACCGACTATCTGAAACCTGACAAAACACATAGATTTCATCGTGCAGCTTGGGATACAAAGTTCTCAATGCTCTCACTACGGATAGATCAGCTTTCATGCTTTCTTTGCCGTCTGGAAGTTTTCTCCAACCTGATTAATACGACCGGTTTCTACACGGTCGCACTGCTTTTGGATCAATCTTTCTGATTAATACCTGTCTTCAGGTGAAAATAGTCCAACTCTAAAACTACCTTTTGTGGGCTCTCTATTACCCGGCAGCATATTTTAATTTGGAAAAAATAAGATCACGCATTTTTTTAGAATTATTTTCCGAATAGAGCTGGCAGTTTAATAACTAAATATTTTTTAAGAGTTTTCCTGAAGCTTAGAGAAGTCGGATTTTAGCTGGTGGAAAGTTAAAAATATATTGATGGGATTAATTCTTATTGAGAGAAGTTGACCCAATGACTGTGAGAAGTTACGGATTTCTCAGCTCTTCACCATCAAATTCCGGTTCATTGGGTGCCGGAGTTGTATCCACTTCCGACGAATCCTGTTCAACCTCCCAGCTCTTCAGCACCGCATCAATATCCTTTTCCAGTCGCACACGGGGAAATTTGGGGCAGGGTGAATCTCTATCTGGATCATGCCATGCGGATAGGGGGGCTACAAAAACTACGTAGGATTTATGCAGGCGATTTCGCCCAATACTCACTTCTGTCCATGTTGTTTGCCAGGCAAACTTTCCCCTTACCGCATAGTCACTTTCGTAGGATTTTAAAGTGAGAAAATAGGGGTAAATCTTCCCTCGCTTGCAAATAATTCTGCGTCCGGTCTTTATATTGGCCATTTGAGTAAATGGATCAAAATACCAATTAATATCGTATCCAAATACGAATTGCATCTCTCCATTTTGCCTTAAAAAAGCGTAGGATCTCCCAGTGCCATCGGGCTTGAGACTCCAGACATGCCGCGCTTCACCATCGCGGGAAATCAGCCAGGCCCCAACCCATTGACTGGCATCGTAGCGTGATTTTGCATGCCAGCCTTCATTGACTGTTTTTCGTTTCTCTTCACTGGCATTTGCACTTACGACAAAAATTAGCAGTGGCAGGAAGAGATAGAATTTTATCCATTCCCACCCACTACTCATCTTTTCCACGCACGGATTAAATATCGTTCGCACGGAATTAAGCTGCTAGCGACTGACAATATCCGGGCAACTTGCACCGGCCTTGGGGGTTCGCCAATCAGCCAACCGACGCTGAAAGCTCAGAAGTCCACCGCCCGCCTGCAGCCAATGACGGCCATCAATCACTGCAAAGAGGAGGGTGGCACGGCTCCAATCTCGAAATGCGACAGATACAACCCCGCCCTTACAGCGCACCGAGGTTCCCGTTTTAACTCGCACCCGGTCACCATCCAATTGCCAGTTAATGGCAAAACCATGGGTCAATAGGCCTTTGGCATTAAATCCATAGGCATATCCGGAGCCATCGGCATGCAGTTGCCACACTAATTGATCATCGCCTTCACTCACAACCAGCCAATTTCCCGCCCACTTTTGCTGGGCGGACTCCGCCGAGGCCCACATTGGTATCGCTAGGAAAATTGCTGTGATAAATGGAACAACCGGCTTGATAAAATGCCGCTTTGGTAAAAGACGCAAAAACTTCATGCGCTGCCCTACGGTATCGGCCCCAGTGCATTACAGGGGGCGGGTTATTCAAAAGACGACTGGGGAAGTCGCCAATTTTCCTTTCCGATTACGGGGCTAAAGCCTCACTTATCGGCATGAAAAAACGCTTCGGCGCTATTTTTCACATCCCTCGAAAAGTAAGGCTAGACGCAATTTACAACGGTGGCAGGTTAAACGTTAAAAATATTCAAATTTACGACAAATTCACAAAAAGAATGCCAAGTCATTTTTACCGGTAGTCCAACTATCTGGATTTTGCTTCGGAAAAATTCTTGTCTGCTCTCCACACCCGATACTTTAACTGCACGCCCTGTGGCAGATATATAACCATTGGCAACTTACTGCTATAAGGCAGCATCAAGCCATCACCGCGCACGGTGATAAATCGCCGGGATTCACTGCCTTGGGCACAGACCTTTTGCGTATCTGTGGTCGGGGTCAAATCGGACAGGACATAAAAGGGGTAACCCCAGCCTGGGAGTATGTCCTTACGCAATGGGGCGCTAAAGCTTTGCAAGTTGCATTCCGCGACTTGGCTTTTTCCCGGTATCAACTCAACCCTGAAGCGACTTTCATCGACAACCTTGGGCAGCTTGATAACGTGACGTAACTTGCCTTCAACCTCCTCTGGAAATGCATCCAGAGGCTCAGAACCGTGGCAATCCAGGGCCAGTAACAACATGAAGGCAGTGGCAACTAATTTTGACATGGTATGGCCTCACTACTGCGCCGGGAAATGGCGGACAAAACTTTTTAAAGTCTAGTTCGCTTTTGTCTTCGCAGTCCCCACCAGAGCAGCGCCCCCAAACCGATTGCCAAAGCAAACAGAGCGGCAGTCCATAGGTATCGCCCCTCCCCCATCGCAGGTGGCTCCAACTTGGAGTGGGCCAGATTGAGATCCGCCCGCAGATTTTGAAACGCGGCAATAACTTCTGTGGAACTGGCACCACCAATCAAGTCACCCCTCAATTGCTGCCATTGGACCTGAAGCTGCTCCACCAGTACCTTGTCACGAATCAGCAGCTCCTGTCGTAACGGCCTATACCCATCACGATAAGCCAGCATTAACTTACCGTATGCCGCTGTTATATCTCCTCCTCGATAGTCCGTCTCCGCCAGCTGCAGTAAGCCAATTGCGCTGATAAGAGGGGGGATCAGAGTGCGTACAAGGTGGGGGTTTCCGCGCCACCACATCAATGCTTGTTGCAGAGTTGGCTCAAGTTCCGCCGGTTTAGTGGTCGCCATTCCCGGGAGTCCCAGTAAGCCGGGGTAACGGGTCGCCAAATCGGAAGAGGGTGGTAACTGATTCGCCACTGGAAAAGCAGCGACAGTCACCGCTAATGCCCAGCGCTGTAGGCCGGTCAGATCTCCATCAATGTCGACTGTGTGAATAGAGTCAGTTTCTGGGTCCAGGGTGTTATAAAGATCATAGAGACTGAACCCCGCCATTCTCTCAAGATCATTGAGGGCTGGGCCTTCATTACTACCCTCACCGTCAATACCGTGGCAGATGGCACACCGCTGCTGATAAATAGGCATCATAAAGCCCGGCGAGGGCAAAGAGTAACTGGGTGACCGCTGCAGCTGATACAAAGCAGCAAGGCGATCGGCGATTGCATTGGCTCGACGACGCACCTCTGCGCCGGAATCCTTATTCTCAATCGCCTTACGCAAGTCCGAGAGGCTTTTCTGCAAACCCTGCCGACCAGGCCGATCGGGGAGTTGAGTGACCAGGCGCAGTACTTCTTCTACCTGTTGCTTCTGTAGTTCATACAGAGGAGTGTCCAGTCGCTGTCCGTTCTCTACTGCATCGCCGTAGTCTACCGCTATATAGGAGAGAAGATTGCTGGCCTGAGCGGCCACAGTATTGCTGCTTGAAGTGTCCTGGCCTGAAACAGGTGGGATTAAACCAGCTAGGAGGGTAAACAGTAAAATCCATTTGAATCCCATTAGTGGCTTCCGGATCGGGCAAGAGTTGATCGATGTTAGGAGCCTCTCGACAGATTGCGGGGGCACCTTTCTTAGGGTAGAAATAAAAAACCCCGCTCGAGGCGGGGTTTCTTCAATCGGAAAGCTTAGCCGCGATCCGCTCGCTCTTTGGCAATCAGGTAATCCGCCACTTGCAGCATCAGCTCCTGGCCATTGCTCTTACCTTTATATCCCGGGAAAGAGGAACTGATGCGGTATTTACCCGCAACAACAACTTCCGGGGTACCAGTCATTTTGTAAGCGCGCTGATTGGCCATACCTTGCTTAACTTTGCTGTTGATAGCGAAGGAATTCATCAGCTTCGCAGCTTTGGCACCATCTTCACCATGCTTGTTAAACAGAGCCTCAATAGCCTTTAAGTCAGGCACCCAGTTGCGACCTTCGCGGACAGCCAGCATCTGGCGCTGAGTGTAGATGGTGTTAAAGATAGGGGTATGCATCTTTTCCAGAACACCCATGGAATCTGCTACGTAGTAAAGACGAGCGTGTACATCCATAACTGGCTGCCAAATTGCTGGCAATTTCAGCAGCGCAACATCGCTGGGCATCTTTTCTTTCCAGCGCTCCAGAGTTGGCTCAAAAGTGAAGCAGTGGGCACAGCCGTACCAGAACATCTCAGTCACTTCGATCTTGTCGTTGCTCTTTTGTGGTACAGCCTGCGGCAATACTTCATAGTGCTGGCCCGCTTTGAACTCGCCACTTTCCTGGGCGCAGGCAACGAGGCTGAACATTACAGCAAAAACCATCGTGATCGGGGCGAGAAATGCTCTCATAAGTCTTCTCCAACTTTTATTTAGTGGTGCGAACGCCATCTAGCGGCGGGCTGTCGAGCCACTGAGGACACAATAGACAACGCAGATTATTTAAGTTCCCGGACCCTCGTGCAAGGAAACACTGCAAAAACTGCCTAGTACGTCTATGGAAAGCGGCTTTATGCTCAGGCGACAGGCACAAAAAAGGCCGGTTGCAGACCGGCCTCAGTGTACTCAAACCCTGTGACTATTAGTCAGTCAGGCCTGCGATATAGTTGGCCAGCGCCTTGATCTCTGCATCGGAGAGTTGCTTGGCCACGGTGCGCATAGTGCGAACTTCACCGTCATTGTTGCGGGTACCCGCACGGAATGCTTTCAGCTGGGCTTCGATGTACTCTGGATACTGACCGCCCAGACGAGGGTAACCGGCCGGTGCATTGCCCATTCCAGCAGGTGAGTGACATCCCATACATGCGGGAACACCAGTCTCCATATTGCCACCACGGTAGATTTTACGTCCAAGCATCAGGCCGTCGACGTTCTCACCGTTGTTTAGCATCACGGAAATAGCCTCAGATCCGGTCAGCTGCATTGGCTGCGAGGCAAAGTAAGCGGCGATATCCTGCAGGTCCTGATCGTTGAAGTTGTCCAACTGACCGATCATTTGCGGCACATCGCGGGCCTTTTTACCGTCAGGTGTACCTTTAATATCTTTAAGCTGCTTATACAGATATTTTTCGCCGAGTCCGGCAATCTTTGGAAAAGCTGGAGCAATACTGTTACCGTCTGCACCGTGGCAGGCTGCACATTGAGCGGCTTTTGCCTTGCCCGCAGCAGCGTCGCCCGCAGCCAGCGCCAAGGGCACGGCGCCCAAGCCGAAAACTAAACCGAGTGCCAGAGCAGTGTTCTTGATAATGCTGTTCATACGTCGTCCCGTTGCGCGCTGAGAGATGGCGTTTCGCACCGCCCCCGATAGTCCTGCGACGCGAAAACGGCGGCATTATATACTTGCGCGCCAAGCGAGTGTACCGAATAAACAGACTTATACGATGTCAAATTCAGAATTTAAAGCCCAACCACCAAAACTGAACTACCGTTCCATACAATTTCTCACCAGTGCCCCCACCCTGACTGAGTGTCCGGAGGACTTTGGTGCCGAGGTGGCCTTTGCCGGTCGCTCCAATGCGGGGAAGTCCAGTGCCATCAATGCGCTCACGGAAAACAACAAGTTGGCGCGTACCTCTAAAACACCGGGACGCACCCAGTTGATCAACTTCTTTCGCCTCTCCGACCAGCAGCGCCTGGTGGATCTGCCCGGCTATGGCTTTGCCAAGGTCGCCCGCAGTATGAAAGATGAGTGGCAGCGCCATCTGGCCACCTACCTTGAGAAGCGAGAGTGCCTGCGTGGACTCGTGTTACTAATGGACATTCGCCAACCCCTCAAGGAGTTCGATCTGCATATGCTCACCTGGGCAGTAGAGGCCGAGCTCCCAGTGCACATCCTGCTAACCAAGGCCGACAAGTTGAAGAACGGTCCAGCCAACAACACTCGCTTTGCCGTAGAGAAGACCCTCAAGGAGCAGGGACTCAATCACGGGGTCACTCTGCAGATCTTCTCATCGACCAAAAAAACAGGCCTGGACAAACTCGAGCGCAAGCTCAATGAGTGGCTGGAAATCCCAGAGGAAGCCGCACCCACCGACGATTGAACGAGCTGGGAGCCCGGGGGCAGCGCCCCCCGAGCAACACAAGCACTTCAATTTTTCTCACACCGGAGAAAATTCCTAAAAGTGAACTCCGGGCACACCAGTTGCCGCTGCTTTGCGCTTCTGTTCGGGGATCAGGGAGCGAAGCAGTACCCGGTGCAGCCGTCGGCGTGCCCCCGGAGTTAAACAATGCAATTCCTCTGCATGTAAGTACCTCTGCGCGAGAAGAGCGGCAAGGGTTTCTTCGTGTATGGCAATCGTCAACAGACGGGAATTGCCATCGGCATTCATCTTTTCATTCCCCTCAGTGCACTCTGTTTCCGCCATTGATACAGGCGGATATTCTGGCTGTGGAGAACTCGCGTACCTGCTGCTGTGTCTCTCCGGGGTAGAGTGAGCTGATGCAATCCGCCGCAACCCTTTGCTTATGGCTATCGCCCAACTCGCGGGCGAGTACTGAGCTGGCGCCGGCAAGTATGTAGTTTCGAAGTTTTTCATCACCCAGCTCCCGGTAGGCAGCCATTAACCAGATAGCGCTTTCACTAAAACGCGTTGCCGAAATGGCATAAGTTGGCCACTGCTTTTCCAGAAGAAAGCTGGCCAGATCGAAGGCGCATCCCAAATAAGGTATTGCTTCGGCGTAATTGCACTCTTCAAGCAAAAGCTTGCCGCGCTCAATCCAATCGAGCCATGCCTTTTCTGCACGATCCGTGTCAGCGGTCAACCATTGGCGATGGTTGGCACACAAGTAACGTAAATTCACCGATACCCCCCCATATTTGATTTAACTTAAAGATAATGCGAACCATTATCATTTGCAAGCGCATTCACAAGCAACTTTTGTTTTCTTCTGTGATGGAGTCATTTAATGAAATAAAAAAAGCCGGCAGATGGGGGCTGCCGGCTAGGGGACAGTGCCCTTGGGGTGGGGCACTTGTCAGACGCACCCAGGGGGACGGGTACGCCTGAGGGTTCTTTTCATCCCAAAATTTCTTTTCATGCTTCGATGGTAGGCTGAACTTTCATGCTTCCCAAGCGCATGTTTGAGCCTTTGGGTTAGACCTATGCCATGCCCCAAAATCGATTATGCCGGAAGTGGATAACAGGCAATCTAGTCGTGGGACCCAGGGGTAACTGTGAAAAACCTCTGCGGGAGTTTTGGGGAGAGCCAATCTAAGGGCCTGCTCGCCGCATACGAAAACTTAAAGTAGCTGAGCGGCTCACAAAACGATTTAAGCGCTTAATTCAAAAAGGAAAGGACAGATACCCCGATGAATGAAATTACAGAAATTCACGAAAGACATAAAAAAACCCCGGAGTTGGGGACCATCCGGGGTAGAAAAAGCTAAACGCTTTGGGGTTAGGGAGCAACAATGAACTGATTACTTGGATAGGCTCTTAAGCCCGATGGTTCCCGCTCCTTTGGTAAATAAGTGTAAACAAAATACGTGTTTTGGCGCCTCATACGTTCTTCTAAGTAAAGGCGGTCGATTTTTATCAAATTGTTAACTCAGCCACTGGCCCATTGCTGTGCAGGCGGCGAATACAATCTGCAATCAACGGCGCACAATCTATCCACTCACAGTTTCCTCGCAGCTGCGACTGAGGAAGAGAATTAGTCACCACAATTGATTCCACCGGCAAGCGCGCCATTGCTGTATGGGCATCGCGACTAAATTGTCCGTGGACACAAAACACCAAAATCCGCCTCGCTCCCGCTTTTATCACCGCGTCCACTGCCCGTGTAACTGTGTGGCCAGTAGCAAGTAAGTCATCGACGATAATGACCGTGGCATCCTTAACTTCCCCAATCAAAGTTCCCCCACTCAACAGAGCACCGCTGCGATACTTCTCCACAAATGCGCTAGCCACCGGCACCCCCAACTGATCCCCAAGGGCCAAACGGAATTTTTCCGCACGCTTTATCCCTCCTTCATCTGGAGACAAAACAACCAGGGGACCCGGGTCTCCGGACAGGCGCATTCGCGCTACTTCAATCAACAGGGGGTTGGAAACCAGGTGAACGGTGCGGCAGCGGAATGCGTTCTCAAAGGCCGCCAGGGAGTGAACATCCATAGTCACGACTACATCCACTCCGGCGGCTTCCAGAAAACTGGCTAGATAGCGACTCGGCAGGGGGTCGCGCAATTTGGTTCGCCGCTCTTTTCGTGCATAGCAAAGGTAGGGGATGACCGCAGTCACTCTCGCGGCACCGGCATCGCGAAGCGCCCCAATAAAAAACAGGCAGCGCATAAGTTTCTGGTCAACACAGCTGCTGGTATCGGTGTACAGGGATTGGACCAGAAAAACATCCGCCCCTTCCACGTCATCCAGTGGCCGAACTTTGTGTTCGCCATCATCGAATTGACGCTCTTCATGGCGAGATACCGGTTCACCGAGACTCGCGGCGACACGTCCTGCGAAGTCTGCTCCCACATCGAGACTGAATAACTTAATGCGGCTCATAAGCTCAGTACCCTGCCTGGCGCCTCACACTCGCTAAGCGCCTTGCCCACGTTTTAATAGAAGTATGGACAGTGGAATTTAGGATCTGGAGTACTGCGGGTGTTGCAGTTGTTGCGGCTTGCGTAGATAGGGAGGATCAGAGCTGAAAGACAGGCAAAAAAATGCCCCGGACTTGGGGGAGTACCGGGGCAAACATCTGACTTCCTTGGGGGATGATGACGCATTCCAACGATCTTGCCTTTTTAGAGGGGCTGTCGCCGGAACAGTTCCACGGAATTTCAAAAAGATTGTAAAAACGCCTAACAAAACACAAAAATTGGCATTTTATTCATCCGTACCAACAAGAGCGCGCCAAATCATTCCGAGCAGCGCGCCCTACCCTCAATTCTTAGATGGTTTCTTCAGTCAAATTAGTGCGCCTGATCCCAATCTCGGCCCTGCCCCAGATCCACAATCAGGGGAACGTGCAGTTCTGCCGCGCCTTGCATCAATTCAACAATGCCATCGGCCACAATTTCGACCTCATCCTTGGGTACTTCAAGAACCAATTCATCGTGTACTTGCATAATCATCCGGGTCGCCAGCTTCTTCTCCCTGAGCCAGTTATCCACAGCGATCATGGCCCGCTTGATAATATCGGCGGCAGTGCCCTGCATTGGCGCATTAATTGCGGTCCGCTCTGCTGCTTGGCGCTGCATACCATTGCGTGAGTTAATTTCCGGCAGATAGAGACGGCGTCCAAACAGGGTTTCCACATAGCCCTTTTCTGCGGCCTGTGCACGGGTATCCTCCATATAGCGCAATACACCCGGGTAGCGCTCAAAGTAACGGTCGATATAAGTTTGGGCGTCAGCCCGGGGGATATCCAACTGCTTGGCCAGGCCAAAAGCCGACATGCCGTAAATCAAACCAAAGTTGATCGCTTTGGCCCGCCGGCGCTGCTCATCAGTCACCTCATCCTGAGCCACTTCAAAGACTTCTGCCGCCGTCGCGCGGTGAATATCTGCGCCTTGAGCAAATGCATCCACCAAACCTTTGTCCCCAGACAGGTGAGCCATAATACGCAGCTCAATTTGGGAGTAGTCCGCAGCGATGATCTCACTGCCACCATTGATTCTTGGGTCAACGGTGAAGGCCCGACGAATACGGCGCCCCTCCTCTGTACGAATGGGAATGTTCTGTAAGTTAGGGTCACTGGAGGACAGGCGCCCGGTAGCCGCTACTGCCTGGTGATAAGAAGTATGTACACGACCGCTCCCCGGGTCGATCATCTTTGGCAGTTTATCGGTGTAGGTATTCTTCAGTTTGGCCAGGCCGCGATACTGCATTATCAGTGCGGGCAGCTCGTGGTTGTGGGCCAATTCCTGCAATACAGCTTCAGCGGTAGAGGGCGCACCTTTGGGGGTCTTCTTGATCACTGGAATCTGCAGCTTTTCAAACAGGATCACTCCCAGCTGCTTGGTGGAGCCCAGATTGAACTCTTCGCCGGCTACTTCGTAAGCCTGCTGTTCCAGCTCTCGCATTCGCTGCTCAAGTTCAGCACTCTGCTCCGCCAACATCTTGGCATCGATATAAGCACCGTTACGCTCCATACGTGCCAAAACTGGTAGCAGGGGCATCTCAATTTCATCGAGTACCTTTACCAGAGTTGGCTCTCGCTCCAGACGCGCACTCAACTCATTGTGAAGACGCAGGGTGATATCTGCATCTTCAGCCGCATAGGGGCCCGCTTTGTCCAGCTCGATCTGGTTAAACGTCAGCTGTTTGGCGCCTTTACCGGCAATATCCTCGAAGTGAACCGTGTTCTCCCCCAGGTACTTGAGTGCGAGACTGTCCATATCGTGACGGCTGCCAGTGCTGTCCAGAACATAGGACTCCAACATGGTATCCCGTGCGATGCCGCGCAATTCAATATCGTAGTTGGCCAGGATATGACTGTCGTACTTCAGGTTCTGCCCCACCTTCTTGTGCTGTGGATCTTCCAGCAGGGGTTTGAGTTTGGCCAGCACCTCATCAAACGGCAGCTGCTCTGGTGCACCCATATAGTCGTGGGCCAGGGGAACATAGGCTGCACGATAGAGCTCCACCGCGAAGGACACCCCCACTAATTTTGCCTGCATATAATTGAGGCTGGTGGTTTCCGTGTCGAAGGCAAAGATGTCTGAACTCTTCAGTTGTTCCAGCCAGGCATCGAACTCCGACATTTCTGTGACGATGACGTAATCGCGCTCAACGGCTTCCGCCATGGCTTCTTCAGCCTCTTCACTGGTTAGCTCTTCTAACCAGCCGCGAAATTCATTCTGCGTGAATAGCTCAACCAGTGCCTCTGTATTGGGCTCTGAATTGTGCAGTTCCTGGGGGTGATAAGGCATCTCCACATCGGTTTTGATAGTAGCGAGCTTATAGGAGAGTTCTGCCGCCTCGCGGTGCTCCGCCATCTTTTTGCCGAGGGTTTTGGAGCCACGGAACCCCAGCGGTGCAATGGCATCCAGGTCGGAATAAATGGTCTCCAAGCCTCCCAGATTCTGTAACAGTGCCAGAGCAGTTTTCTCGCCCACACCAGGAACTCCGGGGATATTGTCTGATTTATCTCCCATCAGGGCGAGAAAATCGATAATCAGTTCTGGACCTACACCAAATTTCTTAGTCACGCCCTCGCTGTCCATTTCGGTATTGGACATGGTATTAACCAAGGTAACGCCCGGACGCACCAGCTGTGCCATGTCTTTGTCGCCGGTGGAGATTATGACTTGCTGCCCCTGACTCTGGGCCTCCAGCGCCAGGGTGCCGATCACATCATCAGCTTCAACACCGTCGACCACCAAGCGCGGCAATCCCATAGCGTCGATGATGTCGTGAATGGGCTGAATCTGCTCACGCAAGTCATCTGGCATAGGAGGGCGGTGGGATTTGTATTCGGCAAACATCTCATCGCGAAAAGTCTTGCCCTTGGCATCAAAAACAACCACTACAGGACTGCCTGGATGCTCCTTGAGGTGGCGGCGCAGCATACTAATCACACCGCGCACCGCACCAGTAGGCTTACCCTGGCTGGTGGTCAATGGCGGCAGCGCATGAAAAGCGCGATAAAGGTAGGAGGAACCATCCACCAAAATCAACGGGGCGGCTAAGGTGTTTTGTTTACTCATAGACGATGAATTCTTGCTTGCTTAGTTTGGCGTTCAAGACGCGCGGCAGGCCGATAGGATAACGCCCTTCGCTCTGTTTTTCCGCTTACTGATTCTTTCCCGCCAGACACCGTAGGCAACCTCTGCACAAAAGCCCACTCGACTTACCCCGCCGATTAAAACTATCGGCGCATCGATCTCACCAAATCCCCAGGCTTGGCTAGTCTTGCCGGTAGCGACCTTATGCGTTCGCTACTCCCCGGAAATCAAATTGTCGCAGGCTGCCCCCAGGCAGTCAGGGATCTTTTATTTCCAAAAAACTGTGCCACCCGATGTTGAAGGAAGGATTCGAAAGATGAGAGGAGTGATGCGTGCCACCCTGTTGTTTGCCGCAAGTATCTTTGCCATTTCGGCAAGTGCCGGCTCGGATTGCAGTGGAGAGCATACCGCTGAAGCCGAGGCGACTGATGAAATACACTCACAGCAGACTGAGGTAGAAGGCCATGAGTTAATACTCAGGCAGGCTATCCGCGAGAGAGAAAATGATTTGCTGGAGAGACAAAAACAGCAGCTGGAGAAACTGCAAAAACAAGCGGAAAGAGATGCTGCCCGGGTAGAGAAATTACAGCAAATAACCAATCGTTCCTAGAAGCCACCCTACCAGATCCCGCCCCCTCCCTGGGTAGGCGGGATACTGGGTACGCTCAAGGAGCCTCTGATTTATCCTTGTTGCGGTCGGGAACCTGACTCAAGCAAGTGCGGGCTTGAGACAAGAGGGACTCTATCAATTCCCTGTAATCAGCATTTTCACTCAACTGATCTCCCAGCAGATCCAAAGCGGCGTAACGCAGCCCCAAATTTTCTGCCAACTGTTGATCTCGTTCATTAGCCGGCATGTCTCCAAATAGACAGCCGTCGCCAATCTGTGACAAATCCAGCATTGCCTTGGCACCATAGCCCCCGCCACTGCCGTCGCCCAGGGCGTGGGTTTTCACTCCTGCAGAACCAAAAAAGTGACCATAGGCATCGTGCGTAACAACGATGGGAACTTCGCGATATCCATACAAGGCCCGATCGAGTACTTTCTGCAAGTTGGCCATCGAACTGGAAAACTGCCGTGCACGCCCCATAAACAGCTCAGCCTGCTGCGGCTGTAATTGCGCCAGGCGCTCAGCGATCTGTGCCGCAGCTATTGCCGCATTGCGGGGGCGCAACCAGAGGTGGGGGTCGGTAGCACTGGCTCCCTCATATTCAAGGGTCTCTATATCCAGCAGCTGCATTTGCCGGCCCGCTGGTAACAGCGCTGCCTGTTTTGCCAATACCCCCTCCATTTGCGGTCCCAGCCACACCAATAGTAAGGCGCGCTCAAGTGCAGCCCGATCGGAAACCGTAGGGGCATAATGGTGAGGATCTGCTCCCTCAACCAGCACCCGAACAGGAATATCCTCACCGGTTATTTCCCGGGCGATCAGGGCTAAAGGGCGCACGCTGACGACCAGCTCTCCACCACTGTCGGATTCCGGTTTGCTACAAGCCGGGAGAAAGAGCCCGAATAGAAGCACCGTGGAGATTGTAAAAAGACGTTTGAAGGGATACATCAGAGACATTAGGCGGCGAAAAATTGCGATATAATCACAACCAGCGCCAAGCTGCCAGCCTGGTTGTCCATATCCGGTAAAGAAGGTATGGAAGCAAACATCTTAAAGACTTCCCTGCGGAGATTGAATTCTGAATCCACCCCAGCCGCTTATCACAGCTGACAATATCGCCCTTCAAGTGGGCGGCAGGCAGTTACTTAAAGATATTACAGTCGAATTGTCCCAGGGGGAGATTGTCACCTTAATAGGCCCTAATGGAGCCGGCAAAACCACTCTCCTTCGCCTTCTGCTGGGGCTCAGCCAGCCGACCCAGGGCCGCGTGTGGCGACAAACTGGGTTGCGTATTGGCTATATGCCCCAACGGCTTCATATCGATAGCTCAATGCCCATGTCAGTTGAACGCTTCTTGCAGCTTGGCCAACCGGCCATGAAGCCCGAGCAAGCGCAGTCGGCATTGGACAGGGTGGGCGCAGGGCAGCTTAGAGGCGCCTCTCTGGCAAATCTATCCGGTGGAGAAATGCAGCGGGTCTTACTCGCCCGTGCCGCATCGCGCAAACCTCAGCTGCTTGTCCTGGATGAACCCACGCAGGGAGTCGATATCGGTGGTCAAAGTGAGTTGTACCAGTTAATTGCCACTCTGCGCGACGAGCTCGGCTGCGGTGTGTTACTGGTTTCCCACGACCTTCATTTAGTTATGGCTGCAACCGACCGGGTCCTTTGTTTGAACCAGCATATCTGCTGTCACGGACATCCGGAGCAAGTAAGTCGCCACCCTGCCTATCTGGAATTATTTGGGGACAAGGTCGCCCCCTATACCCATCAACATAACCACCAACATAAATTAAGTGGAGATATTGCGCCCGCAAGCAGCTGCAATCATCAACACACTCACACAAATACAAAAAACAAAGAGCAAAAATAAGTGGTCGATTTCGGCGAATTACTGCATAGCCAATTTCTCTGGTACGCCCTCGCCGCCGGCCTTATGGTCGCTGTTGTCAGCGGTCCTTTGGGCTGCTTCGCCGTGTGGAGACGCATGGCCTATTTCGGCGACACCCTGGCTCACTCAGCCCTTCTCGGAGTGACGCTGGGTTTTGTACTTCAAATTATGCCAACGGTGGCCGTCGGTATTACTTGCTGTGTACTGGCACTGCTGCTGATGTATTTACAGCAGCGCCAAAAGCTCGCTGTAGATACGCTGCTGGGCATATTGTCCCACTCCATGCTGGCACTGGGGATTGTCACCGTCAGCTTCTTCAAGATTAAGGTGGATCTCTTATCTCTGTTGCTGGGAGATTTACTCGCAGTCAGTGGCCAGGATCTGGTACTAATGGCCATTGCCGCCGCCACAATCCTGGGACTGCTTTATTTCCTGTGGGAACAGTTACTGGCTTTCACCCTGCACGAGGAATTGGCTTCAGTGGAAGGTGTCCCTATCGAGCGATTGCGAATCGCTCTGATGTTGATGCTGGCAATACTGATTGCGATCGCAATGAAAGTTGTCGGGGTTCTGTTAATTACCGCCCTGCTGATTATTCCCGCAGCTACCGCGCGAAAACTGTCGCACACTCCAGAGCGTATGGCGGTGCTGGCCTCATTGCTGGGATGCTTAGCGGTAGTACTCGGTCTTCTTGCCTCTATCCTGTGGAATACACCGGCGGGCCCGTCCATTGTTCTGGCCGCAGCACTGTTCTTTCTCACTTCACAAGTGCGAACCAGCTGAAGGTAGCCCGCAGGTTAATCTCATCCTAATTTCTTATTTTATTTCGTTATTTGTCGCAAATTGTCGCTTAAATCTACCTATTGGTGAGATGCCCGTCACCGTTTATCGCAATAAGCTGATGGTTAGCCGCTAGCTAATTGTGTCAGTTTTCCGTCGTTGCTAGTGTTGCCCGACGACCAGCCGTATTAGGCCGGTCACCAATAATGACAAAAAAATGGACTCACAACGATATGGAAAAGTTCTCTCTTCGTCGCAAGGTATTAACTACAGCCATAGTGGCGGCAACCGCTGCCACTAGCCCACAAACACTCTTTGCCGCCGAGGATCAGGCGATGGAAGAAGTTGCAGTTGTGGGTTCCCGTATTAGTCGAAACGCTGAATTTGAAACAGCTACCCCGATCCAGGTAATGGATCGCGATGCCATCGAAAAGTCCGGTTACACCAATCTGCAGCAACTTTTTGAGAAAAACCCCGCCGCAGGTAATGGCACCTTCTCAACCCGGGGTAACAACCAGGACTCTACCGCAAACGGGGCTGCCGCTGTGAGCCTGCGCGGTATGGGTGCCGACGCCACTCTAGTATTGGTAAATGGTCGCCGGGTGGCTATCAGCGCATTTGCCGAGAGCATTACTACCAACTTTGTGGATATCAACAGTGTGCCCCTTGCGGCGATTGAGCGGGTCGAAGTCCTAAAGGATGGCGCCTCCGCAATTTACGGTTCCGATGCCGTTGCTGGTGTAGTCAATCTGGTATTGCGTAGAGACTTTGAAGGTACTGAGGTATCCGTAGATTACGGCGGTGCCGATGGCTATGACGAGCAATCCATGTCCGCCGTCTGGGGCATCAATGGGGATGACTCAAACCTGACTGTTATTTTTGACCACCATAAAAACAGCCGCCTATCCAGCACCGAACGCAGTGGTTTGGATACCGCTAACCAATCCAGCCGTGGCGGTATGGACTTCCGCTCCTCCAGGGGCTATCCCGGTAGCTTCAATGTGGGCGGTACCTTTGTTTCCGACCCCAACTGTCCCGAAGAGCGCGATACCGGTGAAGTCTGTGTCTATGATTACGGCCCCTGGACTTTGATCACACCCGAAGCCGAACGCACTGGCCTATTAATGCTTGGCCATACCCAGTTGGCCGAAGGCGTGGAGTTCTTTAGCGAGGTCGCTGTTCAGCACAATACCTCCGTAGCCCAGGGTGCACCCACCCCCCTCGATGGCGACGCGGGTCTCTATGTACTGGCAGATCATCCCAATAACCCATTCGGCGAAGATGTGGATATTTACCGCTATCGCACCGTGGATGCAGGCGCCCGCCAGTGGGATATCGAAACCGATAACTTGCGCGGTGTCTTCGGCCTGCGCGGCTCTGTCGCTGACTGGGACTGGGAGGCTTCTGTGCAGCGCTCCCGCAGTGAAACAACCCAGACCGGTGACCGCTCCCAGGGCTGGGTGCGTACGGACCTGTTACAAGAGCAGATTAATGCCGGTAACTACAATCCGTTTGGCGGGGTTCAAAATCCGGACTCGGTCATTGATGCCATCACCACCAGCCTGGTCCGCCAAGGCAAGTCTGACCTGACCAGCTATAACTTCTCAGTTAATGGAGATTTAGTCGATACCGCCAGTGGCACCATTGCCATGGCTGCAGGCTTGGAATATCGGGAGGAGAAAGCCTCCGACATCCCTGATGACCAGTTCCAGCGCGGTTTGATCTTCGGTACCGAATCCGTATCCGCCAGTGCCAGCCGGGATATCTCCTCAGCTTATGTGGAAGTTGCTATCCCCCTCCCTGCCAGGTTCGATCTAACTGTGGCCGCCCGTTACGATGATTACAGCGACTTTGGCAGCACCACCAATCCAATGGCAAATCTGCTGTGGACAGTAACCGACCAGCTATCCTTCCGAACCTCTTGGGGTACCGGCTTCCGCGCGCCGTCACTGGCACAGGTCGGCTTAGGCCCGTCACAAGAATCCTTATTCTTCGCTGATACCTATGGCTGTGAAGTTAACGATGCCTACTGTGCAAAGACCGACTACACCATTGTCTTCTCCGGCAACCCGGATCTGGATGCGGAAGAGTCAGAATCCTTTAACATCGGCGCTGTTTACGAGCCCATAGAAGACCTGCGACTGTCCCTGGATTATTGGAATATCACCCAGGAAGGTAAGATTGACGAGGTCCCCTTCGGCTATATCTACAGTCTCTATTGCTGGGATCAAGACAGCACCGTGTGCCGCCGCGATACCCCGATTGATGGTGAAACTCTTGGCGCTCTGCAATCTATCGACAGCAGCTTCACCAATATTGGTGAACAGGAAGTGTCGGGCGTTGACCTAAGTATTGTCTACAGCGGATTTGAGCTAGTGGGCGGAGAGCTTGGCCTGCGCCTGGATTACTCTTACCTGGCAGAATTTGAGCGTGTTGAACTGAATTCCAGCGGCGACGCATTTATCACCCGCGATCTGGCCGGTGAATACGAGTATCCACAACACCGTTGGAACGCTACCGCTGACTGGACCTTTGACACCTTCGGATTTAGTGCCGGGCTCAGCTACATTGGTGAGTTCGAGGATACTCCGGATATCGATTTCGACGGGACACTCGACTATGACAGCAATAACTCCCGCACCGTAGACTCTTTCCTGACCATGAATATGCAGGCCCGTTATACCGGCTTCGAGAATATGGTGTTGAGCCTGGGTGCGGATAATGTCTTCGATGAAGAACCGCCCTTCGCTATCGGGGATGGCGACGGAGACCTCTATGGTTATGTACAGTCACAACACGATCCCCGTGGTCGCTTTATCTACGGCAAGATGACTTATAGCTTCTAAGTTTTTTGTAAACCATAAAAATTACAAAGGGGAAGTATCAGGCTTCCCCTTTGTATTTCCTAACTAAGAGTAGTTAAGGACGACAATCATTTTTCTACGCCATTCTTCCGCACTCTTATTGCTGCCGACTCCAGAGAAATACGCTGTTTAGTCAATTCTTTTCCTGCTTTTCGAAACTCACGAATGCCCAGTAGAATTCCTATTAACTCAAAAAGCGAGACTGCCACCCCAATGACTAAAAGATAAATTTCTGGCACAACTATCTCCTGCGAGCTAGCAAAGCCGTCACTTTGAAATAGATACCCAGTGTCAGAATAGAGGGAACCCAAAGTGCGGTAAAAATGCCTTGCTCCTTATAACCGCTAAACCACAAACTTGCAGATAATATCAAAGAGATTAATACTGCCAGTAAGATAAAGAAATCTGATACTTTGAGCACACACCATATCCTCTAATCTTCATCAAATTCCCAGAATCCAATTGCCGCCATCAGCAAACCAAAAACTGTAATACCAGCTGGAATCCGCATCCACAATACGCCAAAAATATCTAACATTGAGGGAATAAATGAAAGAAAGCCTAAAATTCCCCACAGAAAGAATACACCGGCAATCGACAATCCAGTCCAACCCACTATCAATCGTACTTTCTTAGATCGAAAATAACCGGCCAAAAGTAATTTCTGCATTAATAATACAAAACAAACGGGCTTTGCCCGTTTGAACATTATTAACAGAATAGTGCAGCCTCAGCTGGTTAGAGGAGTGTGAGTCTCATCCTTTATTGCGCTTGGCGTAATCTTCATTAGCTTGCCAAACTCTAACTAAATTTCCGCCTAGAATTTTTTTAATGTCCTGCTTGCTATACCCACGCTTTAGCAGGCCTTCAACCAAATTAGGATATTGAGAGACGTCTTTTAAGCCGACGGGCAAGCTATCTCCGACACCGTCAAAATCCGATCCAATGCCTATATGATCCACTCCCACTAAATCACGAATATGGTCGAAATGATCAAGAACATCTTCCAAATCTGCATAAATGAACTTCTCAGCTGAAAGCTTATCGGAGTACTCCTCAACTTCCTTACTATCTTTGGGTAAACCCTTTTCTTTAGCAAATTTCTCAACCTGATCAGTTATTTCACGATATGAATTCAGTGATTCACCACTAATAAAAGTAGAGCCAAAATTCACCATGATAATGCCGCCATTGTCAGCCAACGCATTTATCATTTCATCATTCATATTTCGTTCAAATCCCGGGGTAAAATGCCTTGCCGAAGAGTGTGAAGCGATAATAGGAACAGCAGATAAATCAACAACTTGCCAAAAAGCTGCATCTGATACGTGGGAAATATCGATCATTACTCCCATCCGATTCATCTCTCGTACCAAGCGCTTTCCGAATGCACTCAAGCCTTCCCAGGGCCTGTTTTTATCATACGAGGAATCAGAGATATGATTGCTCTTTGAGTGGGCTAAGGTAATGTACCTCACCCCTCTATCAGAGAAATACTTTAAATTGGCAAGATCCCCCTCAATAGGAGCCCCGTTCTCTATACCCAAAGGTAAGGAAATTAAGCCGGCATCGACTTGCTTTTGTAGATCATTTATTGACTTAGGTATTGCAAACTTATCCGGGTGCTGTTTGACCATTGCTTCCACTTTATCAATCAAAGTATCTGCATACGATTTGGCAATACCCTCATCCTCCTTTTCTGCTGGGACATAAATAGACATAAAGGGGGCATTTAGTCCACCTGCTTTAGCTCGTGGGTAATCAAAGTCTCCCTTATCCGTGCTAAGTCCAACATCTTCTTCAGCTTGTTCGAGACGATAGGGAACATCTACATGTCCATCAACAATCAAATACTCTTGAACAAGCTCTTGAGCCAGACTTTTACCTTCAACTGCAAATACAGGGTTGCAAGTTAGTGCACATAATGTCCCAACTAAAAAATAATTTTTCAAATGACAATCTCCCTATTTATATGAATAAATCTAGAAAATTTACCGTATATGGTGTTCATCTAGAACCACATTTCTTAAATACATTACTTTGATTTGTTAATCTACAAAGATTAAATCGTTGTCTTTCTTATAACTGCAGATTGGCTGAATCTTAGGGGTAACAATAAAACAATGATCCAAAGCAGATGATATATGGCCTAGCCGGGTAACGGGTAAGGCAACAAGAGCATATGCATAAGATTTACCCCCCAATGCGTCATTACGCATATCCAAAAATTCTGCCGCAATGTCCAAATCAATGCATAACTGATTGAGGCGACTATCAATAATAGAACTGCGGAGATATCTGTTGACCACCCTCCATGTAGAAGCACAAACACCGTAGCTACAACTGGTACGGATAACCAGCGCCAGCGCCCTAATAGTTCTTCGGTACCCCGTTGTAATATCCACCGGAAGAACCCCTCTTCAGAAATGCAAACAATTACCAAGTTTATCATTACCGCAACGGCGATAGTGCCAGTAAATTTTATCGAAGGCGTATATAGGAGTAGACCCAATACAACGGGAGTAAATATAGCCAATAAAAGATAGGGTAAGTCCGTAAAACGGAAGGTCTGCTTCATGCGCAACATAAAAGCCAATAAGGCAATAGCAATAACTGCTTTACCGCTGTTTATGCTGGCATAGATAAGATTACCACTTGCATCTGTATAGGCTGGCAATACCTGGATATGTTCACTACCGGGAAGCAAATTTAACCCCGATACCAGCATTAAAACTGCTACAGAAAGAAAAGACAGCGCTCTCGGCCAACTGCTAGTAGACTCTATTGCTCGCAGGAAAATCCAGATTAAAGGGGCTATAAGCCCACTCCAGCCAAAAGGAATTATACAAAGTGATAGCAAGATAGGTGCAGCCCAAGGACTCACCATACCAGATGGTGTCTGATCTCCTCTTTTCCTTAAGGCAGCAACTTCATTTTGCATCGATTGACCCAGAATTAATATATTATTTGATAACAATAGCTCATGCGATTCCTTCACTATCCATTAAAGGTCGCTCGTATTGAACGATAGGTCAACTTCATTTTTGCAGGATCTAAAGGTGCCTTAAAAAAAGCGTGATAATGCCCTCTAGGATTAATTAATACAACTTGAGACCCATGATCGATAGTATAACCGCCCTCAGCAAGAGAAACTTTATTAAAAGGTACATTTAGCTGAGTGGCAAATTTCTTCAGCTTAAAAAAATCACCGGTAATACCACGGAATTCAGAATTAAAATAACGGACATACTGCCCTAACTGCTCCGGCTTGTCCCTGCTTGGGTCAACCGATACGAGTACTACGTCTGTAGATGCTCTGGTACTTTCGTCTAAAGTTTTATAAAAATTATTAAGTGTAGATAGAGTTGTTGGACAGATATCTGGACAGTGGGTAAACCCAAAAAATACCAAAGTCCACTTACCTTGAAAGTCTTTGGTATAGAAATCTCTACTGTCATCAGACAATAATTGTATATCTTCTATGATTCTTGGTCTCTGCAGTTTTACAGTGCCGTTAATTCTAAGTTCCTCATCAGTAATAATACGAGGCTGTCCGAGCTTATGTATAAATCCTGCAAGCACAGTAAGAATCAATACTAAAAGAACAATAACCGTAATTCTAATTCCACGTTTCTGTTTATCGATGGCAGAATATTTATTTTCCACTTTTCCCTCACACCTCAATTAAATAATGATCTAATAGCATGATAAAAAATAGTGCCATTAAATAAATTATTGAATATTTGAAAGTCTCCATACCAGCATTGGGGGTTTTTCCAATGAGCATTACAAAGCTCCAATAAACAAAACCAAATCCAAGTACGACAGCTCCCAGAAAATATAACCACCCAAACATCGCGGTGGCAAAGGGCAATAGGCTAACGGCCAGTAAAATAAAGGTATACAAAACTATATTTAGGTTTGTATAGGGTATTCCATGTGTAACCGGCAACATGGGAACATCAGCTTTTGCATACTCTTCTTTTCTATGTACGGCAAGGGCCCAAAAGTGTGGAGGAGTCCAAGCAAAAATAATCAATACTAACAACAATGCATGCCCATGCACTTCCCCAGTAACCGCAGTCCATCCCAGTAGGGGCGGAGCGGCTCCTGCAAGCCCGCCAATAACAATGTTTTGTGGTGTGGCGCGTTTCAGGAACATGGTGTAAATCACCGCATATCCGAGAAGAGATATTAAGGTTAGCCAAGCGGTAAGGGCATTTACAAAAATCAACAAGATAAACATTCCTGTCACACCCAAGATAAGAGCAAAAGCAACCGCTTTAACTGGCTCAACCCGTCCTTTCGCAATCGGGCGATTACTGGTACGAGCCATTTTTGTATCAATATGACGATCAACTAAATGATTTACTGCCGCAGCACTACCCGCACAAAATGCAATTCCCAAATTACCAAATACTAAAATATCTAGCGGCACCATTCCTGGAACAGCTAAAAACATTCCAATAACAGAAGTTAACAGCATAAGCATAACTACTCGAGGCTTAGTAAGCTCATAGTAGTCCCGCCATTGAATTTGATGTATTCCCGTGGAGTTTATGGCCATATTCTCACCTATTTTTATATTTATATACGCTTAGTATCTAATTAAGATTGGATACGGTAGTTAAACCTTCTCCCCGCTCTATTACTTCCACATCGACTACCTCTTGTTTACTTATAATGACGGCATTCATTGTGTATATTCGATAACAAAAAGTTAGCAAACTAAGAAGTAGAAGAGCTGCACCAGCATTGTGTGCCACAGCAATCCCTAATGGTAGAGACATAACAACATTTGCTATTCCCAAGCTGACTTGAAGAAGTAGTACTCCGGTAAGCCATAATGACCAACCTCTCAATCCATATCTCCAAGCTAAAACTGAAAGAATAAGTACAATTGCTGTTGTAATCAGTGCTCCAATACGATGGGCAAGATGTATGGCTGTACGTGCATCATTCTCTAATGCACCACCTAAATAATTTGGGCCAATTTGTTGAAAAATATTAAAGCCTTCCACAAAGTTTGCCTGTGGCCACCATTGGTTATGACAAGTTGGAAAATCTGGACAAGCTAAAGCTGCGTAATTAGAGCTGGTCCAACCGCCGAGTCCAATCTGTAGAATTACTATTGCAACTGCAGTCAGAGCAAGTAGCCGTAATCGCCTTATTCCTGGTAAATACCTCCCATGTAATTGTCTAGGTTTATCAGCCAACCTTTCACAGAGAATCCACAACATAGATAATGTTGCCATTCCACCTAATAGATGAGCAGTAACTACCTGCGGCCAAAGCTTCAAGGTTACCGTCCACATCCCAAAAGCAGCTTGCAGTATAATAATAATTAAAAGAATATGTGTTTGCTTAAAGGTTGGAGCTTGTCGATCTCTCCAAGCAAGATAAGTGAGTAATACAACGAATAAAAGTAAAGTTCCCGCAAAGTATCGATGGACCATTTCCGGCCAAGTTTTACTAACATCTACCGGAGAGTCCGGAAAAATCATATTGGCCGTTTTAATTTCTTTTATATCGTTCGGCCAGGTGAAATGGCCATAACAACCAGGCCAGTCTGGACATCCCAAACCGGCATCCACCAGTCTAGTAAATGCACCTAGAACAACAACTACGACAGCTAGTATACAGGCCGCCCAGGTAATGATATGTCGCCAATTCTTAGGGGTTTCTTGTTTAGACATTACTGAAAATCTCCGAATACTAATCTTATTGCTCGTAGGAGTACTTCAATAATCTTTTAATATCTTTAAGTAATTGGTTTCCGCTATGATGCCGATCATAGGCCATCATTGCATAACCCTCCTGATCAACCAGCAACGCCTTGGTTGAAGTCACACTGTCATGATTAGTTTTCTGTACCAATTGATTAAAGTTTTCATCATCCAAATTAACTATTTTTAGTTTTGGATGCTCAATTTGTATTTGTTCTTGTCGTTTTTCATCCAAACTATCACCAACCACGAGTAGCCTCTCAACCCTATGAGCTTTTTCCCCCAGCCGAATATGAACCTGCCTACTTATATACAAAAGATCTTCACAATCTTTACCACAATCACTGTCACTTAATATTAGATAGCGCCATTTTGATTCTCCCTCTTGTGCCAGGGACTGCTGTTGTCCTTGAAAGGTGATTTTTATTTCAGTGATATCAAATGGGGGCTGTAATAATTCACCTTGATTAATCGTCTCTTTAGGCATGCCCAAGCCCGTATAGTAAACGATATAGGCAGCCGTAATTGGGAGTACGACGGATGCTAGCACTGAGAATCCTTGAATGAGCTTATTCCCTGGCTTCCTTTTACTCAGATCTCTTTCAGATGAAACTGGCTGACTATTTGATTTCATTTTGAAACTCCTTTTTCAAACTTCTACTCAACCTACGACGTAATCTAAAAACAATATTTGTGGCTGAATAACCCCATAAAAGCCAGACGGCTATTGCCATCGTGAACCACTGGAAAGCATACGCTTGGTGTTTTTCTGGGCCACTATTGAAAAAATTCCAATCAGTAATTAAAGCTGCACCTGAATCCGCAAACAAACGGATCGACCATCTATTGTTGACTAAACCGATAGCCTCAATGAAATTTGAATTTATTTGTTGAATTCTATTTTTAAAAACCGGGTCTATACTAACATTCGAGTAGGATTCAGTATCGATAGGGTATAAGTAGCCCTGAAGTGATTTCACATCAAGTAAAGCTGTTACTTCAGGTAAGCTATCTCGGTCGCCAGCAGAGGGAATCCAACCTCTATTGATAAGCCAATCAGTATTTTCTGTTGAAAATACTTGTAGTACTTCATAGCCCACACGACCGTTTCTGGTCCGGTTATCCAGAAAATATATTTCCTTCTGGAAAACTCCCTCTAAAGTTACAGACGCATACTCTTGATAAGAACTTAGATTTGAAATTTCCTGCGGTTGAAGAGAGAGCCTACTCTCTACCCTTTGCATAAGTTCGATTTTCTGCTTTGCCCTATCAAGCTGCCACAATCCCAAAAAAATAAAAAGGATGAATGCACCCAGAGAAAATATCGTGATGGGCCAATTGCGAATCAGTGGTAAACTGATATCTTTCGCAGAAGCTGATGGAATATCTACTATCATGCGCAACTACATAAATAATGGAAAATAATAAAATGTGGCTGAAGATTGTTATTGTTGTCTTATTCCTTTCCGTACTTGCCAGTCTTTCAAGTGCACTTTTTTTTCTGCTTAGAGATATGGGAACACCTCAATCCAAGCGCACACTCTACGCATTAGGTATTAGAATACTCCTAGCGTCACTCTTACTTCTTGCCATTTGGTACGGCTTTGAAAGTGGCATTTTGGCAAAAACGGCACCTTGGGCTGATAAATATTAAGAAAATAAAGGCTTTCTATTAATACGATAGAAAGCCTTGCCCACATTAAGCACCTAGAACATATACAAATATAAACAGCCCGACCCAAACTACATCGACAAAATGCCAATACCAACTTGCCGCTTCAAAGCCAAAGTGATCATCAGGTCTAAAATGATTGGCTATCACAGACCTTAACAACATGATCAACAACATAATTGTACCGAGTGTGACATGGGCACCATGAAATCCGGTCAGCATAAAGAATGTTGTACCATAGATTCCTGACTCAAGTGTTAACCCCAAGTGTTGATAGGCTTCATAGTATTCTTTACCTTGTAGAAAAATAAACGCCCCACCCAATGCCACAGTGATTGCCAGCAATATATTGAAATTTTTTCTTTGATTCTTTTTCAGGAAAACATGTGCGAAGTGTACAGTTACACTGGAGGTGAGAAGTATGATGGTGTTCCATAGTGGTAAGTGCCATGGGTCTATCACATCTTTAGGCCCCATAAATTTCGCCGTTTCTCCGTTTGCTGCGGCGTCAGGAGTCACATATAAGGGCCAGCTACTTTCGAATCCCTCCCAAAGCATATTGGAAATTCCACGATCACCTTCACCACCTAGCCAGGGAACTGTGAAATTGCGTATGTAATAAAGTGCTCCAAAGAATGCAGCAAAAAACATCACCTCAGAAAATATAAACCAGCCCATCCCCCAAACATATGATCTCTTTAACTGTTCGCTGTTGAGCCCTGCCATATTCTCCTTGATTACGGCAGCAAACCAAAACCACAAAACTGCGGCCATCGCTAACGCACCGGTGAAAAAAATGTAAGAGCTTCCTCCATTAATCCAATTTGCTGCGCCGAACGCTATTAGGAATAGACCTATCGTTGCAAAAATTGGCAGCCTGGATTGTTCGGGCACGTAATAACTGCTTTCACTAGCCATAATTTTTATCCCTCTCGCTCGGGGTCGATATCATTCTTATCGGTTTTATTGGCAAACCTTTCCGTTACATCAAACAACGTATAGGAAAGCGTTACAGTATTAACACTTGCGGGAAGATCTGGATCCACAATAAAACGTAGTGGTAATTCTGCAGTCTCTCCCGCTTTTAATTCTTGCTGGTTGAAGCAAAAACACTCTGTTTTATGAAAGTACTCAGCAGCTTTGAAAGGAACCATACTGGGAATTGCCTGACCAACCATATCCCTAGATGTCTTATTTTCTGCAATAAAAACAGTATCTTTAATTTCTCCAGGGTGTACTTTCAAAGACATCACACTCGGGCGAAATTCCCATGGCATATTTTCATTATTGTTTGCCACAAATTGCACTGTGACCAGCCTATTTTTATCAACCGCAGCTGGCACAGCTTCATAACGACCACCGGTTTTACCATTGAGTCCTGTGATTTCACAGAAGACATCGTAGATAGGCGGCATAATGAAAATTGCAAATACCAGCATGCTGGTCGCCACGGCCAGCAGCTTGATAGTTACCTTTGCATTTGCTCCAACGTTCATAGGTCAACGTACAACCGGTGGCGTACTAAACGTGTGATATGGGGCAGGGGAAGCAACCGTCCATTCCAGTCCCTCAGGATCATCCCAAACCTGATCGGATGCTTTTTTCCCGCCCATTACAGTTCGTACCACATTAAACAAAAATACTATTTGTGCAGCGCCAAACAGGAAGGCACCGATACTGGATATTTGATTGAAATCCGCAAATTGCAGTGCGTAATCAGGTATCCGACGTGGCATGCCGGCCAGGCCAACAAAGTGCATTGGGAAGAAAGTTACATTGAGACCAATAAATGCCAGCCAGAAATGTACCTTGCCCATGACTTCGCTATACATATGACCAGTCCATTTGGGCAACCAATAGTAAACGCCAGCAGTAATTGAGAAGATTGCACCAGGAACCAGCACATAGTGGAAATGGGCAACCACAAAGTACGTATCGTGATATTGGAAGTCTGCAGGCGCAATCGCTAGCATCAGACCGGAGAATCCACCGATGGCGAAAAGAATGATGAATGCAATTGCAAAAAGCATCGGGGTTTCAAACGTCATGGATCCCCGGAACATAGTGGAAACCCAGTTAAAGATTTTCACTCCTGTAGGTACAGCGATCAGCATTGTGGCATACATAAAGAACAGCTCACCAGCAATCGGCATTCCCACAGTAAACATATGGTGCGCCCATACGATAAAGCTCAGGAATGCAATTGCTGCGGTGGCATATACCATGGAGCTGTATCCAAAAAGAGGCTTACGAGCGAAGGTGGGGATAATTGCAGAGATAATGCCAAAGGCCGGCAAAATCATGATGTAAACTTCCGGGTGTCCGAAGAACCAGAACACATGCTGGAATAAAACCGGATCACCGCCACCGGCTGCACTGAAGAAACTTGTGCCAAAATGAATGTCCATCAACATCATAGTCACTACTCCGGCTAACACTGGCATTACAGCAATCAAAAGGTAAGCAGTGATCAGCCAGGTCCATACAAACAACGGCATTTTCATCAAGGTCATACCAGGAGCACGCATATTCAAAATGGTAGCGATAATGTTGATCGCACCCATGATGGACGAGGCACCCATAATATGAATGGCAAAAATGAAGAAGGTTACGCTGGGTGGCGCATATTCCGTTGAAAGTGGTGCATAAAATGTCCAACCGAAATTAGGCGCTCCCCCTTCCATAAATAAGGTCGATGCCAACATTGCGAAAGCAAAGGGCAAAATCCAAAAACTCCAGTTATTCATTCTTGGCAGTGCCATATCTGGCGCACCAATCATCATTGGTATCATCCAATTAGCCAACCCCACAAAAGCCGGCATTACGGCACCAAATACCATGATCAGACCATGCATAGTGGTCATTTGATTGAAAAATTCCGGCTGTACAATTTGCAAACCGGGCTCGAATAATTCAGCGCGTATAACCAATGCCATACATCCGCCGAGCAGGAACATCGCAAAACTAAACCACAAATACATAGAGCCTATATCTTTGTGGTTGGTCGTATAGAGCCAACGCTTTATACCGGGCTGAGGACCATGTGCCATTCTTAAATTCCTCCGGGCGCTTACTGCTTATTCTTAAAGTTGAGGATATCTACGGGTTGGACGGTATCACCCATCTCATTGCCGAAAGCGTTTCGCTGGTAAGTAATTACCGCAGCCAGATCCACTTCTGATAGCTGCTCACCAAAAGCCTGCATTGCGGGGTTTACCGTAGAACCATCGATAACGATATCTAAGTGGCCATTGAGGGGACCGGTAGCAATTTTTGAGCCAGCAATTGCCGGGAATACTCCGGGTACTCCCTGCCCGTTCGGCTGGTGGCAGGCGGCACATGTGCGTGTATAGACTTTTTCACCCTGAGCAAAAAGCTCTTCGAAGGTAAATGTCTTCGCTGTAAGTTCACGCATTTTTATGGCTTCTGCTGCACGAGAACTCAACCAGGCATCGTATTCAGCCTGTGGTACTGCTTTCACAACAATAGGCATAAATCCATGGTCTTTTCCGCACAATTCAGCACACTGCCCGCGATATATTCCCGGCTCCTCAATACGCGTCCAGGCATCATTGATAAAACCGGGGATAGCATCTTTTTTAACGGCTAGATCTGGGACCCACCACGCATGTATCACATCATTGGCAGTAATCAGGAAGCGGATTTTTTTCTTGATAGGAACAACCAGGGGCTCATCGACTTCTAGGAGGTAGTTAGCACCCTTAGGCTGGAGGTTATCAATTTGAGCTTTGGGAGTGGACAAGCTGGAAAAGAATGAAACATCAGTGCCCCGATATTCATATTTCCACTTCCACTGATAACCGGTGATTACGATATTGAGATCTTCTTCCTCAGTATCGTAAATATCATAGAGCGTTTTGGTGGCCGGTATCGCCATCAGAATCAGGATAACGGTGGGAATAATAGTCCACACCAATTCCACAACCGTGCTCTCATGAAATTGGGCCGCTTGGTATCCCTTACTTTTGCGGTGACGCCACATGCTGTAGAACATGATGCTGAACACCAATGCCCCTATAGCCACACAAATCCAAAAGATCAGCATGTGTAACTCGTAGGTGGTCTGGGCGACTTCTGTCACCCCCTGGGGCATATTAACCCCCCAGCGCTCAACGTCCTGCTCATTCGCTAACACCGCTTGTGCAGATAGCGAAGTAGCCAGCAAGGCGAACAGCCGATCAAAGCCTTTCAACATCGCCTACAGATCTCCGTGGTTGCGGGTCTCTCAGGGAAACCCGTAATTTTTATTTTGGCCACTGGCCTTCACGGATAAGCGAATTTTACCTGTATCAACTGCCTAACAGGATTAATTCCACACAAAATTTGTGGACATACTGTAGTAACACAAGACTACATACACTGGGCGAGGAGACCACCTCGCGTTACTGCCGTCAGTGCAACTTGTTATTCTTAGTAAAAGATTTTTTACTCCAGATGCCGTCGTCCGGAAAGGTACAACCAACAACCAGTTTCTTTATTTGTCGCAACTACTGCAGGTACAAAAGGAACACATCGACACGAAAAAGTCAATCGGGATCATTTTTGAATAACGTTGTCGCTTTGTGAAAAAATTCGGTGATTAACAAATAAATTTAACCACTTTGATAGGATACTTTTTCACAAGCAGAAAAAAGTCGCTCCAAATAGAGACATGGCAATTTATTTGGTGAAAGATGACAACTAATCAAGCATTAATAATGCTGCCAAGAGAAGTATAAATCCTCGGGTTCAAGTGCCCCTGATTGCTTTTACACAGGTTGACAACGATTTTTAATCTCTAATACTAAATTCTGACTGCTTCACACAACCAAGGCAGATTAGTTTCAATAAGCTTGAGGATTATCAGGCAGATCAATACAGAATCCTGTACTATCTACACTCAATCAAAATGATTTTTCCGCCAAATATTTCGTTTCGATTTTGTAAGCGTTACCAAATGAATTGCTAATAGCAGTATTTGGAGACCGATTTAGGAAAAGGATCTTATCAGCTCTGTACTGTTACCATTGGTAGAATCCGCCTGCACAGCTTTTCTTTTTCCGATTTCGGCTAGAAGCCAATCTATCCGTTAGTTGTTATGACTTATGCCTTCTTCTACAAAACTTGAATCCCAACCCATGTCTCGCGTCTGGAATCTGGCTTGGCCAATGATACTGAGTAATATTTCAGTGCCCTTACTCGGGATAGTAGATACCGCAATTCTTGGTCACCTCCCATCTGCAGAGTACCTATCCGGTGTAGCTATCGGGGCTAGCGTAATGTCGATGCTTTTATGGGCATTTGGGTTTCTGCGCATGGGTACTACCGGACTGGTGGCTCGGAGTACAGATCTTGGGATTCAATGGTTAGTACGTGCACTAGTATTAGCCATGGGGTTGGGAATCATTCTGTTTATTGTTGCCTCTCCTTTAATCTACTATATCGTTGAGTGGATGAATGCCAGTCAGGAAGCACAACCCCACGCACTGGCCTACCTACAAATACGTCTGTTATCTGCCCCACTGGCTCTGGCAAACTTTGCCATTCTGGGTTTTTTTATTGGTCGACAAGATAGCCGTGCGCCTCTATATATACTTTTCGCTGCCAATCTACTGAACATAGCCCTCGATTTCCTATTTATTCTTGGCCTGGGCCTAGGGGCAAAAGGTGCAGCAGCGGCAACCGTACTCGCTGATATTTTTGCATTTCTACTGGGTCTATATCTTCTTACCAGGGTTCATGTTGATATCTGGTCTTATATACACAAAGAAATTGGGCAGAAGAAACTTCTCCCCTGGATCGATTCATCCCCATGGATCAATCTTTTAAAGATAAATACAGACTTATTTATAAGAACCTGTTTGCTCTTGCTAACACTCACTTTTTTTACTGCACAAGGGGCAGCCCAAGGTGATAATGTACTTGCTGCAAATGCTATTCTTATACAGTTATTAATGATGACTTCCTATGCCCTGGATGGTTTTGCTCATGCTACCGAGGCCTTGGTTGGGGAATCCATGGCAAAAAGATCAACGGCTCTATTCAGAAATACCGTTCGCAGTGCAGGTTTGTGGGCCCTGGGAAGCGCTGTCCTGATTACGCTGGTTCTAGTTTCAGGGAAACCCTTCATTCTATCTTTATTTACAGATATCAAACCAGTAATTCACCAAGCGGAACAAGTATATTGGTGGCTCTGTGCACTACCTTTATTAGCGGTTTGGAGCTATCAGCTCGATGGTGTTTTTATCGGTGCTGGGAGAAGTCGCGATATGCGTAATACTATGTTTATAGCCTCAGTATTGGTTTTCTTTCCCGCCTGGTGGTTTACAAGGGATTGGGGGAATACAGGCATATGGTTCAGCTTGTTTTTGTGGATCGGAGCACGATCTTTAGGACTCATAGTATATTTTCAATACTACACTGTAACCAATTCCTGGATACGTAAATTACAGTAAAACTTTGGCAGGATATTTAGAGTTATTTTTTAATGTATAAATAACAGAATATGACAAGTTTTGCGATTGAGAAATTAACTATTTCAGTCAGGATTACTCACTATCAAAATAGTAAATCTCTTATGATGCTACAAACACATTTAAAGCTATAATCTCAGGTTGGTAAATAATGAGCGGGAAAAGCAACAAATAATAAAACCCGCTCATATTTTTAATAGCTTGAAGACTGTACCTGTTTTTGCACTAGAATTTGCTTAAAATTTCCATAAAACGCTCCCTCTCCCTGTATAACAGCGCCATATAGGTCTTCAACCTTCTGCTTTAATTCTTGGCTATAAAAATATAGGCTGCCGTTTCGGACACTATAGGACTTTGGATTCTCAGCCATGGTTTTGTAAAAAAGGGATACTCTTTCCAGATAGGTATCTGCCTGCTTTTTGGAAAAATTACCTTGTTGGTAATTATCTAAAACCTGCGAACTGATTTTTTGAAGAGTTAATTCGCGCTCTTTATCTGAAAAACGAAAGGCTTTTAATTGCGTATTGATATCTCGCTTTAGGTCTTTCATATAGCGAGCTGCAGCTTCTGCTGATTCATATAGTGCGTGAATAGTCTTTTCCCGCTTCCGCAGAGCACCGCGATCTTTCAAGGTATATATATTGGAGATCTCCTTTTCGGAGAAATCGCCCAGGGGGCGAAAAATAGTGACATGTTGCAAATTGCTATTCCTTGTGAGCTTGTCACAAATCTTTATTGCATGTCTCCACTTTTCAAAAGATTCTCCTTTAAGGATTTGATCGGGTAAAGCTTTTACAGCCACTCCCAACCTATTTTCCTCCTCAATGTAAAAATCTGGATGGGCTTTCCAGTCATTAGCTTGTAAACGGAATAACGTAAGTATCCCCTGATTCACACAGCTCGCCAATAGGTAGGCAACTTGTTCTCTCTGCTGCTCTATATTTTTTCGATGGCGATCAAGGCCATAGAGACCTATGATCGCAACCGCAATAAAAACCACCAGTATAAAAAATATTTTTTTCACTTTTTACGGCTACTTGTGGGTTGGATAAGTTTCACTGGCTCCTCGTGAATATCTTTCTCTGTATCTTGGTTAACACGAGTAGACAGTTCTGTTGGCGCTGACTGCAATCGAATTTCATCCTTAAACCCACAGGCAACACATTCTCTATAATTTTTCCCATCCTTGTGATAGTTAATAATTTTATCCATTTCGCTACAGCGGGGGCACACAGCCCCTGCAATAAAGCGTTTTTTAACGATCTTACCAGACTCAGCCGAATCTTCTTTCTTCATCATGACTACTACTCAATATTTCATGATTGACTTATCCGTTACACAGGACTGATATTCAGCTCTTGCTGCTCGATACCAGAGTGACGCAATAGGGCATCAATTTGTGGCTCTCGTCCACGGAATTGAACAAACAGCTCCAACGCATCACGGCTACCACCCTGTTCCAAAATACTGTGCAGAAATTTATTTCCCGTCTCTCTATTAAAGATACCATCTTCCTCAAATAGAGAAAAAGCATCTGCCGAAAGCACTTCTGCCCATTTATAGCTGTAATATCCTGCGGCATAACCACCAGCAAAAATATGGCTAAAAGCATTTTGGAAGCGGTTTTCTGCGGCGATAGGTACAACAGCAACCTCTGCTCGTACCTGATCCAGTAAAACCTGAACTTTATCGGCGGTCAATGCCTCTTCGCTGGCATGGAGGCGAAAATCAAAAAGTGCAAACTCCAACTGGCGTACTGTAAACATGGCAGACTGGAAATTTTTCGCTGCCAGCATTTTATTCAGTAAAGCTTCGGGAAGGGCCTCTCCAGTTTCGAAATGTGCAGAAATTATGGAAATAGCCTGGGGTTGCCAACACCAATTTTCCAGAAATTGGCTGGGCATTTCCACCGCATCCCAAGCAACACCATTAATACCAGAAACTGCTGCCACATCAATCTGTGTCAGCATATGGTGGAGGCCATGGCCGAATTCATGGAATAAAGTGGTTACTTCCGCGTGGGTTAAAAGTGAGGGGATATCACCTGCAGCCGGACTGAAATTACACACCAGATAAGCTATAGGCAACTGGAGTCCGTTGAGCGTGTGGCGACGACTACTTACTGTATCCATCCAGGCCCCGCCACGCTTTTTCTCACGCGCGAACGCATCCAAATAGAAACCAGCTATCTTTTCGCCATCTCTAAGCAGCCAAAAGAACTGCACATCGGCATGCCAAGTAGCAACGTTGGTATCTTCTTCAACTGTGATTCCGAATAATTTATCCACCACAGTAAAGAGGCCGTCAACGACTTTGGCGTAAGGGAAATAGGGCCTCATTTCCTCTTGGCTGATGGCATATCGCTGCTGTTTGAGCTTTTCTGCGGCCCAGGCCACATCCCATGGTTGCAACTCTTCAATACTGAGTTGGTCTGCAGCAAACGCTTTCAGCTCAGCCATTTCTCGTTGGGCAGCTGGCCTGGCTCGTTCTGCCAGATCCTGTAGAAATTCCAAAACCCGCTCTGTATTTGGAGCCATTTTGCTGGCCAATGACAACTCCGCATAGCTGTTCATTCCCAGTAAACTGGCCTGTTCAGCGCGCAATGCGAGAATTGCCTCCATCACTTCGGAGTTATCGTATTCACCTGCCTGGGGACCAACTTCGGATGCGCGACTAACAAAAGCCAAATGGACATCCCGACGCAGAGATCTATTTTCAGCGTGGGTCATAACAGCGAGAAAGCTGGGCCCCTCTAAGGTAATCAGCCACCCATCCAGGCCTTTTGCCTCAGCTGCATTCCGTGCAGCGGCAAGAGCAGTTTGAGGAAGCCCCTGAAGCTGAGCTTCATCATTTGTATGCCAGGTCCAGGCATTGGTTGCATCGAGGACATTGTTGGCAAATTGGCTGGATAACTCCGCCAAACGCTGACTGTTAACGGCAAACTTTTCACGGGCCTCTCCTTCAAGGCCTACACCACCAAGTTCAAAGTCTCTGACTCCCAGCTCCAAGGACTTCTTGCGTGCCTGTGGCCAGTTTACAAACTCGGGCGACTGCATTAATTGGAGGTACAGGTCGTAAAGTTCACGATTTTGCCCCTGCTTTGTCCAGTAAGCCGTCACTTTGGCTAAAGCGGCCTCATAGGGCGCCCGCCAGGGGCCACTTACAACGCTATTCAGGTGACTGACTGGGGAGAAGGCTCGATTTAGCTGGTCTTCCGCCTGCTCCAGAGGCACCAGCATATTATCCCAGCTGGGGGTCTCCAATCCCTGTTGAAGGGTTTGCTCACACGTTTTAATCAGTTCGGCGATGGCGGGTTCCACCTGCTCGGGCTCGAGATTATCAAAAGGCGGCAGCAGCGGGATATTCAACAGTGGATTGGACATATAAGACTCTGTGCTCGAATTAGGATAAAGCTATGATAGAGGATTCATTGTACAGGAGCTTATTTATGTCCCCACTGCGCAGCCACGATGATTCCCACGGCGAGAAGTTTCCAGAACTTGGCGACAGCGTATATATCGATCCGCAATCCGCAGTCATTGGTGACGTTACCCTGGGGGATGATTGCTCCGTATGGCCCATGGCCGTTGTGCGCGGTGATATGCATAAGATCCGCATCGGCGCGCGAACCAGTGTACAGGATGGGGCTGTTCTCCATATCACCCATGCGGGACCATTCAACGCCGACGGTTGGCCGCTGACCATTGGCGAAGATGTCACTATCGGTCATAAAGCCTGCCTGCACGGTTGTACCATCGGCAACCGGATCTTAATTGGTATCGGATCTATTGTTCTCGACGGAGCCATTATTGAGGACGATGTCGTACTGGCAGCCGGAGCACTGGTTCCGCCCGGTAAAACCCTGGAGAGTGGTTATCTCTACGTAGGCGCCCCCTGCAAAAAGGCGCGCCCCCTGTCTGACAAGGAAAAGGCTTTCTTTAAGTATTCCGCTGAAAACTACGTGAAACTGAAAGATCAGTATCTCCTTAAGCAGCAACCATAGTGACAGCCGGCTCCCCGCTATGCTTAACCTGAATATGGACCAGCTGCATATTTTTGTGCGCTCCTGTGAAGTCGGATCTTTTTCGGCGGTTGCTCGCGAAGTGGGCCGGGCTCAGTCTTCTGTAAGCAGCTTGATTCAAAATCTTGAACTCGACCTGGGGCTGACTCTATTTAACCGCGAAGGGAAATATCCCCAACCCACCGCCGCCGCTTTGGCATTACTACCATTAGCACGTCAATCGTTGGGGCAGTTGCAGCGCTTCCAACAAGCGGCAATTTCCTTCCAGCGGGGAGAGGAGCCCCAGCTCAATATATTATTTGAAGAGCTGGTAATGCCAGATCGACTCAACGATATGCTGGTAACTTTCAGCGAGCGCTTTCCGCATACTGAGCTTCAGCTCGGCAGTGTTACTGGGGAGGAAGCAGTCCAGCAGGTGACACTGGGTGAAGCCGATTTTGCCTTTGTCACCTCAAGGGATTCCTATCCCAGCTCGCTGGATACCAGTAACCTGGGACAACAGCGGGTACTTAGCCTGGCCTGCCCGGAACATCCCCTTGCCCAGAAAAAACAATCCTCATTGAATGAAGCGGCCCAGCACCGACAGATCACCACAGCACCAGAATCCCAAAGGTACCGTTGGCAGCTCTCTGCACAGACTTGGCGGAGTGATTCTCTGCTACAGGCCCTGGATCTGGCATGTAAGGGGGTTGGGTGGGTCAATGCGCCCTACGAACTGGCCCGGCCCTTTTTAAAAAGCGGCAGGTTGGTTGAGCTCAACTTAACCGGTTCTCTCAATACCTGGAGCCTCGGTGTGGATCTGCTCTGGTCCAAGCAGACGCCACAAGGCTTAGCTGCGCAATGGTTTGCCCGAGAGGCCCGGCGACTCTACGGTAACTTTTACAGCCCACCTATCGAAATATCCGATAGAAACTAATTTTTACCTATCAGGCTTTTACATAAGACTTGGCGTTGTAGGCCGATGGTCTGTGACTCAATCCGACTTGATTAGGAGCCAAACTATGTCGAAAGAGCAATACCTCCAGGAAATGGAGGCCTTCTCCCAAAAATACCGCTATGACATGGACTACTTGCGCGAGTTTCTTCAGGGCTCTCCTGAAGGCTTTGAAAAATTTAGAAATTTTCAGCCCCTATCCATGCACAGGGAGTTTTTACCTATTGATGTTTTTTGGGTGAGTAAGATAGCGGCAATGCAAGTAGCTGATTGCGGCATGTGCCTGCAACTGAATGTGCGTATGGCCCTAGAGGCTGGTGTTGAACCCCACTTGGTGAAAGCTTGTATCCAAGGCGGCAGCGGCCTGCCTGAGAACTTGCAGGACATTTTTGATTTTGCAACAGCCGTGGCCAGCTACAAAACGATCGATCCTGTTCTCAATGAACGGATAGGTGCACAACTGGATAACCGACAGAGAATCGAGCTGGGGGTCAGCGTCGCTACCGCGTCGGTCTTCCCCACAATCAAGCGGGCTATGGGATATACCCAAAGCTGCAGCCTGGTTGAGATCGAATTTAAACAGTGATGTGGCAGGCCTTGGCAACCAAGGCCTCCTCACTATTTACCCTGTAGCCGCAGCAGTGCCGATGCACCTATGCCGCCAATGGCACAAGCTAGAACGATAACCAGGGGCGTCATTTGTCCCAGTACCAGAGCACCGTAGTCATAACCTCTCTGCGGCAGAAGATACAACAGCATCAACCCTGCCGGCACCAGGGATAAGAGGAAGCCCCTTATTAACCAGGCGTTGCGCAAAGGCAACAAAAACAGCAGCCCGAAAACTCCACCCCAAACTACGCGCTGGTACAGGTAGGCATTGCTCAGGGATGGCGCCAAATCTACCCCTAGAAACTGGGTGAAGCCATACCGCCCCATGGCCCATAGCCCCACGGCATAGCAGAGCCCACCGAAACACCCCACAGCAAAACAAATCGACAGGTTTCGCACAATATCACGCACAACGCTTTCTCTCTTTTAATTATCGGTTGTCTGATTGAGGGCCCGGCGCAACTTGGCCATGATCGGCGCTGTTTCAGGACGTACACCACGCCACAGTAAAAATGACTCAGCGGCCTGCTCTACCAACATCCCAAGGCCATCAGCACTCTCTGCGCCCTGTCCACGCGCCCATTGTAAAAAAGGCGTTGGCTCGGCGGCGTACATCATGTCGTAAGCTTTACCATGACTGGCGACACAGCCTTCAGGAAGCGGCGGCAGCACACCGCCAAGGCTTGCGGAACTCGCATTGATAATCAGGTCGTAGCAGCCTCTCAATTCCTCCAGGCCGCCACCACTTAATTCGCCCAACTGGGAAAATTCTGCCGCAAGCTGTACCGCTTTTTCTGCGGTGCGGTTGGCAATATGTAAATGTGCTGGTTTTTCCGCAAGGATTGGCAGCAATGCTCCCCGGGCGGCTCCGCCGGATCCCAGCAAGAGAACTTTCCGATCCTTGATTTTCCAGCCCAAGTTGGTACAAATATCAAATACCAGGCCGGTCCCGTCGGTGTTGTCGCCGAGAATCTTTCCACCTTCGGCCAGTGCCAAGGTATTCACCGCTCCCACTGACGCAGCCCGCTCGGTCAAGTTATCCGCCATCTCAAATGCTTGCAGCTTGAAGGGCACCGTTACATTGAGGCCACAACCACCCTCAGCAAAAAAAGTGCGCGCGTAATCAACAAAGCCATCCAAAGGGGCAAGCAGTTTCCTGTAATCGATATCCTCGCCTGTTTGCGCGACAAAGGCTCGGTGTATCTCCGGTGAGAGGGAGTGCTCTATAGGGTTACCCACCACCGCATAGCGGTCACTCATGATTCCGCCCTTTTGCGCTCTCTCGCTGCCTCACGAATCTTGGCACTTTCATCGACAATTATTAAACCGTCAATTTTGAGGCCGTCGGCAGCTTCGGTGACTAAATAGCGGGTTTGTGAGCTGTACAGCTCTACCGCCTTTTCTTCCCCCTGTGGGTGTAACAAAGTCCAGCGCAAGCTCGCAAGGGTGCTGTAATTATTCAGCTCTATCACCTCGGTAACAGTGCCGAGAATCTGACAGACACCAAGGCGTCGATAAGCATTGAGGAGCTTAACCACCTGCTGGATAAACTCATCCCGTTCTACGGTGAGCTTTACGCCATCTTCCCGGTAGTAGTGCAGTGGGAAACGATAAAAGTCGGCAATCTGCTCAACATCTCCCGTTTCAAAATGCCGCCTGTAATCGAGAAACAGGGAGTTGATTCCTTCCAATCGCGATGGGTGCACAACAAACCTCCATTGTGACAAATTGCTTGGCTATACCCAGTCTCTGTGTGGCAGAAAATCAGTGTATAGCTTCTCTTCCGCAGATCCCGGCTCTGGTTGCCAGTCATACTTCCAGCTCACCAGTGACGGCAAGGACATCAGAATGGATTCTGTACGCCCACCACTTTGCAATCCGAACAGAGTGCCACGATCAAAGACCAGGTTGAATTCCACATAGCGCCCACGGCGGTAGAGTTGGAATTCACGCTCGCGCTCACCGTAAGCAGCCTCTTTGCGCTTCTGCACAATGGGTAGATAAGCCTCCAAGTAACTATCGCCAACAGCGCGCATAAGCGCAAAAGCATTGTCGTAGCCACCTTCGTTAAAATCATCGAAAAAGAGTCCGCCGACTCCCCGAGCTTCATCCCGATGCTTCAAGTAGAAATATTTGTCACACCACTGCTTAAAGCGAGGGTATACCTCGCTGCCAAAAGGCTCACAGGCCTGCTTGGCCGTTTGGTGCCAATGTACAACATCCTCGTGATAGCCGTAATATGGGGTCAAATCATAGCCACCACCAAACCACCAGATGGGCTCAGCTCCTGGCTTTTTCGCCACAAATAGACGCACGTTTGCATGGCTAGTGGGTACGTAAGGGTTGCGCGGGTGAATGACCAGGGAGACGCCCATTGCTTCAAAAGAACAACCGGCCAGTTCGGGGCGATTAGCCGTGGCCGAAGGCGGGAGTCCATCCCCATAAACATGGGAAAAGTTCACTCCGCCTTTTTCGATCAGATTCCCCTCTTCCAGCACTCGAGTTCGACCACCGCCACCACCGGGCCTGTCCCAGTTGTCCTCACGAAATGACTGGCCGTCTTCTTCGCTCAGGGCATTGCAAATACGGTCTTGTAGGCCGAGTAGATAGGCCTTTACTTCCTTGGTATCGATATCACTCATAGGCGAAAACTACGTCTCTGTTTGAGGTTAGGCACCCGCCCTCAGCACACGGCCGCTTTGCAGATCGCGAATTTCACTGGGGGCGCTGCGGCCGCCGGTCGAGCCGCCGCCGACAAAGTCGAGATCGCGGCCGAAATAGCGCAGTACCTGGTATTTATTACGGGCGGGCTGAGACCCGGCCGGGTTTGCTGACGTGGATACGATAGCACCGCCAAAGGCGCGTGTTAACGCAGCTGTAAACGGGTGATCGGTGCAGCGCAGGGCCACAGATTTATGTACTCCACAGACCCAAGCAGGAATTAAGCCCCGATGGGGTACGAGCCATGTCACCGGTCCCGGCCAGCTGCAATCCAGCTGTTCCTGCTGCTGATCACTAAGGTTTCTAAGGAGCGGGTCAAAATGCTTTCTATCACCAGAGATCAGGATCAAACCCTTCTCAAGCGGGCGATGCTTGAGTTGTAGCAGGCGTCTGACAGCGAGCAGGTTATTGGGGTCGCAAGCTAAGCCCCATACAGATTCAGTGGGATGGGCAATAACACCACCCGCTGCCAGAGCGCGGGCAGCCTGTTTTACGGAAAGCGGTGAGTACTTCATCTTATTAATGCCGGTTTTACTTCATCTTTTCGCTGCTGCAAATCTTGCTGCAAGGGAATATGGAACGGACACCAAAGGCAACTTCCACTACAGGCACATCGAAGTCAAAATCCACGAGGATCGCTCCAAAAGGCTTCTCTTTCGACTTACTTTACTGCCGAGCGAGGTAAACCTCTGCAATCTAGCGGATTGCCCAACTGCGCACAAGATGTAACCGCCTTGCTCAGCCCAGCTTTCTATTTGAGCAAAGGCTGTGGCAATTTATACTAAACAGGGCCTGCGGACCGCTCTTCAAAGCGCCATTTTTACCCCTACGGCATAGCTGGGATGTACTTTGTGGAACTCAGCCAATTGTCGCTTAATTATTTCATTCGGTACACCCGCCATCGCTTCTGCAATATTGTTATATAAGCGCTGTTTTTGTTCATCGTCGAACAAATCAAAGAGCGCTCGAACCTGACTGTAATCGTCATTGCCTTTGCGGTGGTCATATCTATCTGCAGCATCGGATATTGGTAACGGGGGTTCTTTCGCTTTTGGGTCCTCCTCTGGCCCAGAAAAACTATTGGGCTCATAAAAGGCATCCGGATTGCCACTGCGGATACCCGTACTATTCATTTCACCATCCCGATAATAATTATGGACAGGACAACGCGGCGCATTCACTGGAAGACTCTCATAGTGAGTTCCCAAGCGGTGACGATGTGCATCGGCATAAGAGAATATACGCGCCTGCAGCATCTTATCCGGCGAGAAACTGATACCCGGTACGATATTGGATGGAGAGAAAGCTGCCTGCTCGATTTCTGCAAAATAGTCTTGCGGGTTGCGATTCAACTCCATGGTTCCCACCTCGATAGGTGGGTAATCACCGTGGGGCCAAACCTTGGTGAGGTCAAAGGGGTTATAGCTTGTTTTGCCAAGGTCTGCCTCGGGCATGACCTGAATTTGGAATATCCACTTCGGACATTCCCCATTTTCTATCGCGCTGTACATCGCCTCCTGGTAACTCTCCCGGGAGCGTCCAATCACAGCTTCAGCTTCCGTATTGGTGAAATACCTATGTCCCTGCTGAGTCTTAAAATGAAATTTGACCCAGAAGCGTTCTCCACTGTGATTCCACAGGGAGAAGGTATGGGAGCCATAACCGTTCATATGCAATGGAGATATGGGCAAACCACGATCGGAGAATAGTATGGTCACCTGGTGAAGGCTTTCAGGGCTCAACGACCAGAAATCCCACATGGCCGTGGGGGAGCGCAAGTGAGTGCGTGGATGCCGTTTTTGTGTGTGAATAAAGTCCGGAAATTTGTAGGGGTCTCGTACAAAAAAGACCGGCGTATTGTTGCCGACCAAATCCCAATTGCCCTCCTCCGTATAAAACTTCAGTGCAAAACCACGAACATCCCGTTCCGCATCAGCTGCACCTAACTCGCCGGCCACAGTTGAAAATCGAGCCAACAGTGGGGTCTCTGCTCCAGGCTGCAGCACCCGGGCACAGGTGTAGTTAGAAATATCACCGGTTACCCTCAAAACCCCATAGGCGCCCCAACCTTTGGCATGTACCGCCCGCTCGGGTATACGCTCACGATTTTGATGCGCCAGTTTTTCGATAAGCTGATAATCTTGAATCAATAGCGGGCCATCTGGCCCCGCTGTAAGGCTATTTTGATTATCGGGAACCGGAGCGCCGGCATCAGTGGTGAGTTTGGGTTTATCCGCCATAATGAGACTCCACTTTTGGAATCCACTGAGTATTAACGCTGCTCCAGAGCAGCGCGAATTGATCGGCGGCTACACCATCAACAAGGAGTTTCTGATTAATTCTCTTCGTAACTTCCAGTAAGACCTTTAGAGACTCACTAACTCCTCACAAGTTTTAGCCAGTTTTTCCCCATCCGTGTAACGGCTGCCCTTCAGAGTTAGCTGGTAAGACCCTGTGAGTTGCTCCATCAAGCCCTCTAACTCCAATTCCATCAATACAGCCATTAAATCACCCGGCTCAACTCCGGTATCCCGCGACAAAAGTTCGATACTTCGGGGCCCACCGGCAAGCGCCCTGATGACTTGTTGCTGAAGCTCTGGCAGTGGTTTAGCGGGAGGAAGATCAGTGGGTGTGGGCTCTGTCAGTAAACCGCCCAGCTGGCTAGCTACATCTGCACTGGTTTCGACCAGTGTCGCACCTTCCTTAATCAAGTGGTGGCAACCCCTGGCCATTGGGTTGTGGATAGAACCTGGAATCGCAAAAACCTCACGATTCTGCTCCAGCGCCAAACGCGCCGTAATCAGAGAACCTGAGCGCATCGCTGCTTCTACCAGTAATACCCCCATTGAAAGGCCACTGATAATCCGGTTCCGCCGAGGAAAATTCTTTGCCTCAGCACTGCTGCCAAGAGGCAATTCGCTTATTAGAGCACCGCCTGCAGAGAGAATATCCTCCGCCAGGGGGCGATTATGTTTTGGATAAATGCGGTCAACTCCACTACCCAGAACTGCGATCGTGGAGCCCGCTCCCTGCAGCGCCCCCCGGTGAGCTGCGGCATCCACGCCCAGAGCCAGCCCGGAAGTGATAGCAAATCCGGAACCTGCCAATTCCGCGGCAAAGGCCCGGGCATTATCCAAACCCGCCACAGTGGCCCGACGGGCCCCCACCATCGCTACCTGCGGTAGATTTAGAGCGCTTTTTTCACCACGGATATAAAGCACAGGCGGGGGGCGCGAGGTCTCCGATAAAAGGGCGGGATAGTCGGGATCGCTGTGACAAATCAGCTGCACGCCCAGGTCTGCGCAGCGGGCTCGCTCAAGCTCAACCCAATCAGCGAGCTCACTGGCGGCAGATCGGCTGGAAAATTCCCGCCACTGGATTTGGGCCCGCGGTGATAATTTTTGCAGAAGAGGTTGAGGAAACTGCTGGAGAGCCTCTTCGGCAGTGGCAAAGTGCTCCAGTAATTGCCAGTAGCGAGCCGGGCCAATTCCCTCGAGACGCAGCAACGCCATAGTAGCGGTCAATGCATCCATGCAACTTACCATTTTCTGTTTTGAAAGTTGTGCGGCAGGGCAAACAGCAACACCTGCCGCGAGATTTTCTGGGATCGCTTAGGGATTGCGCACCATATCCATCACTGCCAGCGGGCGACGAGCGTCCAGTACCAAGGCTAGGCTCATTTTTTCAAAGGTGCGGAACACCATCAACTCACCAGCGCGGGTATCCGGAAGCTTCACCACGTCACCAGCAATACGGTCACGTACCGTTGAACCCGCTTTGTATATCGCCAGGACATTGCCGGCTTGCAAGCCATCCCGATTACCTGAATTAAGGATAACCACATCAAACTTGGCAATCTGGCTTACCCCTTCATCGACCCCAACAATCAACCCATCAATCGTGACTGTCGGTGCACTGGGGTGGAACAGCGCATCAATTGAGCGCTCCTCAACCGGCATTAAGCGATCTTCAAGGCGAATCTCCCGAGAGGTGTTGCGCACGCCCATTGTCGCTATCGAAAAGTTCGAGTTGTCATCCGGATTGCTATCTGGGTCCAGCTGTAACAGATCTAAAGCACCTATGCCAAGTGCCTGTCGTCCGAGAACTTCACCTGATACCGGGTCGATATAAACCGGGCCAGGGCGATAAAGCCCGTAAGATGGTAAAGCTGCAGCAAAATCACCGCGAGCATAGAGAATATCCCCAGCGCCCATCAAGATATGATTGTCTGACCCAGACACCACATAGGGAGTCCCCTCAAAAGCACCGGGCTCCACAATACGGGTACGGGACAAGAAAGCATTAATCGCATCCAGCGGAATCGCAGGAATTGCATCCTCAACTGCCTGGCGGCGGATCGAGGGCGACAGGCGGTTGCCATCAACCCCCGGCGACAGTTGATACGCCCGGGGGCCGCGCTGCAGTTGTAATTGTGGCTGGCCATCGATGTAAACAAGGCGCAGGCTATCTCCTGGATAAATCAGGTGGGGGTTTTCCACCTGTGGGTTCACTTGCCAAATCTCCGGCCAGTACCAGGGTTGCACCAGAAACTGACTGGAAATATCCCAGAGCGTATCGCCCTTTTGCACCACATAAGCGTCGGGGTGACTGGGGTTCAGGCGAACCTGATCCTGTGCTTCGACACCAAGGGCAACCGCTAACATCGAGATCGCGGCCAGGATAATTTTTTTCATGGAAGCATTCCTATGCTCTTTATCGCTATAATTCTCAGCGCCGGGCCACTCCCGTGAAGGGAGCGAGACCGGACCCGGGCGCATAGCGCCAGCAAAAACAGGGGTCCACTCGGTAAATTTTGAGCGCGATCATAATGTTATCAGCGCACGTTCAACGAATACTAGAAGTTTGTCACAGGTGTTATGGCTAAACTCGAGATACTGGAATTTCCCGACCCGCGCCTGCGCGAGGTCGCTAAACCCGTCGCTGAAGTGACCGACGCCCACCGCCAATTGCTCGACGACATGTTTGAAACCATGTACGCCGCGCCCGGCATCGGCCTCGCCGCCATCCAAGTCAATGTGCAGGAGCGCATTGTAGTGGTGGATATCTCTGAAGACGGCAATGAACCACTCGGGTTTATCAACCCCGAGATCGAAGTGCTGGACCCGGAGATCCACCAGTACGACGAGGGCTGCCTGTCAGTTCCCGGTTTCTACGAAACGGTGGAGCGCCCGCGCAAAGTGCGTGTTAAAGCCCTGGACCGCAATGGCGAACCTTTTGCCCTTGAGGCCGAGGGATTGTTGGCGGTCTGTATCCAACATGAAGTCGATCATTTGGACGGCAAGCTGTTCGTGGATTATGTCTCGCCACTGAAGCGCAACCGCATCCGCTCCAAGCTGGAAAAATCCCAGCGCCGCCGCGCCTGATCTGCGCCAGCCGCAGGAGCCTGGAGCTGCCGCCTTACGGCAGCTCTCCCACCCCCATTACCTGAGAGCAAGTCAGTGAATATTATTTTTGCCGGCACACCGGACTTTGCCGCCGTGCACCTGCAAGCGCTGCTCGACAGCGAGCACAATGTCATTGCCGTTTACACCCAACCGGACAGGCCGGCTGGGCGCGGTAAGAAATTGCTCGCCAGCCCGGTGAAACAGCTGGCACTCTCCCACAATATCCCGGTGTACCAACCCCTGAGCCTGCGCGACGAGACGGCCCAGGCGGAGCTCACTGCCCTTGGAGCGGATATTATGGTGGTGGTGGCCTACGGCCTGATACTACCGCAGGTGGTGCTGGATACCCCGCGTCTGGGCTGTATCAATGTGCACGCCTCTTTGTTGCCGCGCTGGCGCGGTGCGGCACCGATCCAACGCGCGGTGGAAGCGGGTGACAGCGAGAGCGGTGTCGCCATTATGCAAATGGAGGCGGGCCTGGATACCGGCCCAGTTTTGGTGGAAAGCCGCTGCGCGATTACTGAGTCCGATACCGGTGGCAGTTTGCACGACAAGCTGGCGGAACTCGGCGGCCCATCCCTCCTCCAGGCCTTGGCTCTACTGGAAAGTGGCAGTGCCAACCCTCAGGTACAAGACGATACCCAGGCTAACTACGCCAACAAAATTACCAAGGAAGAGGCGCAGATCGACTGGCAGCGTCCCGCTGCTGAACTGCATCGATTGATACGCGCTTTTAACCCCTTCCCAGTGTGCTGGAGTACTTATCGGGACAAGAAGGGCGAGCAGCGCCTGCGTATCTATAGCGCCGCCATCGAACAGGGCTGCCACAGTGATCAGCCCGGTACCATTCTCTCCAGTGACGACGAAGGTATTTTAGTGGCCTGCGGCCGGGAGGCCCTGCGCCTCCAATTAATACAGCTACCGGGTAAAAAAGCGCTTCCCGCAGCAGAAATTTTGAAAGGCTACCGGGAGCAGTTCGCCCCGGGTACCAAACTGGGATAATTATGAGCAGAGATGTACGCGCCGAGGCCGCCCGAGTTATCGCCTCACTGCTGGAAGAACGTGGCTCGTTGGCAAGACTTCTGCCTGCCGCCGAGGACAAAGTCGAGGAGCGCGACCGCCCTCTGTTGCGGGAGCTCTGTTACGGCAGTGCCCGCACGGCACCGCGCCTGCAATTGATCGCCGCCAAGTTACTGCGTAAAAAAGTCTCGGATATTGAGATCAATGCACTGATCCTGCTGGGCATTTACCAACTCGAGTACACTCGCATACCCGATCACGCCGCCATATCTGCAACCGTCAATGCCGCGCGCAGCCTCGGTCTGGACAGAGCGACCGGGCTGATCAACGGGGTGCTGCGCAACGCCCTGCGCAACAGTGAGCAGCTTCAGCGCAAGCTGTCCGGCAATCCACAGTTCAGCTCTATGCACCCGGCCTGGTTACAGCAGCAGATTAAAGCCGCCTGGCCCGAGAAGGCGTCAGACATCTTCCGCGCCAACAATGCCAACCCACCCATGACCTTGCGGGTAAATACTGCCAAGATCTCGCGCGAGGACTATTTACAACAGCTCGATGAAACCGGCCTCTCCGCCGAGCCCTGTACTATTTCCCCGGTCGGTATCACCCTGGTTGAGCCGGTTTCAGTCACAGTGCTACCGGGCTTTGCCGAGGGCTTGGTCAGTGTTCAGGATGAGTCCGCACAATTAGCGGCGCTGCTGTTACAGCCGCAGGAAAATGCCCGGGTGTTGGACGCGTGTGCGGCACCTGGAGGCAAGAGTTGCCACTTATTGGAGCAGGAATCCAGCATTCAGCTGAGCGCGTTGGATATTGAGGAGGACCGCCTTGTGCGGGTCGAGGAAAACCTCGAGCGCAACGGGCAGAGTGCCGAGCTTATTTGTGCCGATGCCACGTCTCCGAATGAGTGGTGGGACGGGCAGCAATACGACCAGATACTACTGGACGCACCCTGTTCGGCAACCGGGGTAATTCGCCGCAACCCGGATATCAAACTATTGCGCCGGGAAGAAGACATTGCCGAGTTAGTGGCTTTGCAGGGCAAGATCCTGCGCGCTCTGTGGCCCCTGGTTAAACCGGGTGGGCAGTTGCTTTACGCCACCTGTTCCAGCCTACCGACGGAAAACAGCGAAGTCGTCGCAGCGTTCATTGCGGAGACAGAGGATGCGAGCGACAATACCCCTGAACTGCTAAACGATAAGCCCTGGGGCGAGAAACAAGTTGCCGGTATGCAGCTTCTACCCCAAACCGGCGGCGGTGACGGTTTCTACTACGCTCTGCTGAGCAAAGCTGAATAACGACGTCGCTAGTCGCGAGTCTCATCCGATATGAAAATTGTCATTCTCGGCGCCGGCCAGGTGGGCGGCTCTCTAGCGGAGGCCCTGGCCTCCGAGCGCAATGATATTGTCCTGGTGGACAGCGACGAGAAAACCCTGCGCGAACTGCGCGACCGCATCGATATCGGCGTGGTACTGGGCCACGCCTCTCACCCGGATATTCTGATGGAAGCCGGGATTGAGGATGCGGATATCCTGGTTGCAGTCACCAATAACGATGAGACCAATATGGCGGCCTGCCAGATTGCGCACTCTCTGTTTCGCGTCCCCACCAAAATCGCCCGGGTACGGGCCTCCTCCTACTTGCAATACCCGGAATTATTCGATACCCAGGCCATCCCTATCGATGTACTGATCAGTCCGGAGCAACTGGTTTCAGAGTATATCTCCCGCCTGATGGAACATCCCGGAGCCTTGCAGGTATTGGATTTTGCCGGTGGTCGCGTACAGCTGGTAACTGTTTTAGCCGTTCAGGGCGGGCCTCTGGTTGGGCACCAACTGCGCTATTTGCGCGAGCATATGCCCAAGGTAGATACCCGGGTTGCTGCGATTTATCGCCGCAACCGGCCAATTATTCCCCAGGGTGATACAGTGATTGAAGCCGGCGATGAGGTGTTCTTTATTGCCGCGCGAGCAGATATTCGCGCGGTAATGAGCGAACTGCGTCGATTGGAACACGGTTATAAACGAGTGGTGATCGCCGGCGGCGGCAATATTGGTTTGCGCTTGGCCACCCGGCTGGAGAATCGCTATTCGGTAAAAATTATTGAGCAGAGCCACGAGCGCTGTGTATTTTTATCCGAGGAGCTGTCCCACACCATTATCCTGCACGGCAGCGCCTCCGATCAGGAGTTGCTGCTGGAAGAGAGCATCGAAGATACCGATGTTTTTCTTGCCCTGACCAATGACGACGAGGCTAATATCATGTCGTCACTATTGGCCAAGCGTCTGGGCGCACGCAAAGTGATGACGCTGATCAATAACCGCGCTTATGTGGACCTGGTACAGGGCGGTGAAATCGATATTGCCATCTCACCGCAGCAAAATACGATCGGCAGCCTGCTCACCCATGTGCGCCGAGGAGATATGGTCAACGTCCACTCCCTGCGTCGAGGTGCAGCTGAAGCCATTGAAGTTATCGCCCACGGTGACGAGCGCACTTCCAAGGTGGTGGGGCGCAAGATCGAAGATATCGACTTACCCGAGGGCGCCTCGATTGGCGCCATAGTACGGGAAACGGAAAATGGCAGCGAAGTTTTGATGGCACACGATGATGTCATTGTGCAGAGCGATGACCACGTGATTGTCTTCCTTATCGACCGCCGCCAGACCCGCCATGTTGAACAACTGTTCCAAGTTGGTTTTGGCTTTTTCTGAGCAAATAATATTTTCGTTTTCCGGCGATAACGGTCTCCGCCGTCCAGATAACATTGCAACAAATAACGATAGGCTGATAGGCGCCAATGCGAATTGCGGTAATTGCGCGAGTTTTTGGAATTCTCTTGACGGTGTTCAGCCTGACTCTGCTGCCGCCGATTGGCGTATCCCTTTGGTATGAAGATGGTACTCACAGCGCATTTGTCGCAGCTTTCATCATCACTCTGATCACCGGCCTGTTCATGTGGCTGCCAGTGCACGATTTGCGCGAAGACCTGCGCACCCGGGACGGGTTCGTAGTGACATCTTTGTTCTGGCTGGTACTGGGCAGCTTCGGTGCCCTGCCCTTTATTATCAGCCCACAGCCTGACTTGAGTATCACCGACTCTATTTTTGAATCCATCTCAGGGCTAACAACCACCGGCGCCACGGTGATTACCGGGTTGGACTCACTGCCTCCTGCCATTCTCTACTACCGCCAGCAGTTGCAGTGGTTTGGCGGTATCGGCGTAATTGTTATCGCCCTGGCCATCCTGCCGATGCTGGGTATCGGTGGTATGCAGCTGTATAAGGCAGAAATTCCCGGCCCGGTAAAAGATACCAAATTGACTCCGCGTATTGCCGAGACAGCGCGGGCACTAATTGTTATTTATGTAATTCTTACAATCCTCTGCGGCATCGGCTATTGGTGGGCCGGCATGACGGTATTCGACGCCGTTGGCCATGCGTTTTCCACTGTGGCCAATGGAGGCTTCTCCACCCACGATGCCAGTATGGGGTTCTACGCCCACAACCGCGCGATCATGATTATTTGTATCGTGTTTATGTTTACTGCTGCCATTAACTTCGGTCTGCATTTCTTCGCATTTCGCAACAGGACCCTCAGCCACTATTGGCGCGACTCAGAATTCCGCTTCTACGTTATGCTGATTCTCGGTGCCGGCCTGTTGATCAGCTGTTACCTGTGGATATTGAATATCTTCTCCCCCGGTAACAGCCTGCTACACGGTTTCTTCCAGGTGGTCTCGATCAGCACCACTGCCGGCTTCGCCTCGGAAAATTTCTCAGCCTGGCCAGTATTCTTACCCTACGTCCTCTTGCTGTTAGGTATTCTCGGTGCCTGCGCCGGCTCAACCTCGGGGGGCATTAAGGCGGTGCGCGGTATGCTGATTATGAAGTCCGGTATGCGCGAGCTGAATCGCCTGGTACACCCCAATGCAGTTATCCCTATCAAGATCAACCGCAAAATTGTCCCCGATCGAGTTACCGACGCTGTGTGGGGCTTCTTTGCGGTCTATGTTTCATCCTTTTTTATCCTCGCCATTATCGTCATCGCCACCGGTGAGGACTTTGTCACCTCCGTTACGACAGTAGCCTCCTGCCTGAGTAATATCGGCCCCGCCCTCGGCGAAGCCGCTGCCCACTATGGCGCGGTTAATGAAGTCGCCAAATGGTTTCTTATCCTGGCGATGCTGATGGGACGCTTGGAAATATTTACCCTGCTAGTACTACTTACCCCAGCTTTTTGGCGCCACTAACGACACAAAATGTCATGGCCACGCTAACGCGTGGCAATATTTTTTAATTTCTGCCACAGTTGCTGTTTACAGGAAGTAACTAATAAAAACAGGCTGTATGAGCAGAGATACTAGTGCGCTGCTCGGTCAACTCAAAATTGATCGGGAAACAGCGCCCGAACCCAGTTCCCCATCGCGCAAAGTTATATTGGCGGCATCTGTCGGCCTAGTTACTGGCATAGTTATAGGCCTTGCCGGCGCTTCTCTATTTGCAGAAGACAGTACACCAGTGCTCCCCCAAAGTAGCGAACCTCAAGCCAAGACTCTCAGCTTGATTCCCAGGGAGGAAAAATTTCACGAGACCATTCTTAATGCTTCCGGCTATATCACACCGAGGCGCATGGCTACAGTCTCTGCTGAAGTAATGGGCCTGATCAGTAGTGTGGATGTCGAAGAGGGAATGCAGGTCGAGGAGGGACAGGTTCTGGCCCGCTTGGATGATGCCAAAGCGCGGGTCGCGCTGGATTTTGCCCAGGCACAAATTCAAGTGCTTCAAGCCAAGGAAGCGAGTATTCACGCGAAGTTAAAAGAGGCTGAACGCCAATATCGGCGTTTTGCCGGACTTCGAGACAAAAATTATTCCAGCAAAGCGCAGCTCACCCAAAGTGAATCCTCGGTAGAGGGGTTACGGGCAGACTTAAAAAGTGCCCGCGCCAATATTCAAGTCGCCATTCTTGAAGCTGAGAGGCAGCGAGAACGCCTGGCAGATCATATTATCCGCGCGCCTTTTGCCGGCGTAGTCACGACAAAAAATGCACAACCTGGCGAGATAGTTGCCCCCAGCTCTGCCGGCGGAGGTTTTACCCGCACTGGAATCTGTACCATCGTGGATATGAATTCACTCGAAATCGAAGTGGATGTGAACGAAGCCTTTATCGGCCGGGTTGCCAAGGGACAGAAAGTTAACGCCAACCTGGATGCCTACCCGAACTGGGACATTCCAGCTACCGTTATCGCTATCATTCCAACGGCCGATCGAGCCAAGGCAACTGTTCGAGTGCGAATAGCTATCGACGACAAAGATGCCCGAATCCTGCCGGATATGGGCGTTAAGGTGGGCTTCCTCGCAGGCGAGGCCGCAGCTCCTTAGCAAACACCAATAAAAACACAACAGTATTTATAAGAGGGAATTTGAGATGTCAGAGGAAGTGTTGTTTCAGCTGAAGGATGTCAGCAAAAGTTTTACCAAGGGCAAAGAGACCATTTCCATTTTTGAATCCCTGAATATGGAAATTGATCGCGGTGATTTCGTTGCCATTATGGGGCCTTCGGGCTCCGGTAAAACAACGCTGTTAAATATGTTGGGCGGCGTCGATCAACCCAGCGGTGGAGAGATATGGTTTGACAGCGAGCGCATTGACTCCCTCAATGAAGGCGCCCTAACCCGCTGGCGAGCGAGAAATATTGGTTTCATTTTCCAATTTTACAATTTAATGCCGATGCTCAATGCCCAGCGCAATGTAGAGCTGCCGCTACTGCTGACAAATCTCTCCAAATCTCAACGCCGCCACAATGTGGAAACCGCACTGGCCCTGGTAGGATTAAGTGATCGGGCAAAACATATGCCCAGTGAAATGTCCGGCGGGCAACAACAGCGTGTTGCCATCGCTCGCGCCATCGTTTCCGATCCAAAACTGATTCTGTGTGATGAGCCCACTGGTGACCTGGATCGGGCCACAGCAGATGAAATACTGGAAATGCTGCAATTGTTAAACCGCGACCACGGCAAAACCATCGTGATGGTTACCCATGATCCCGCGGCTGCAAGATACGCCAAGCGCACCCTACATCTGGATAAAGGACAATTTGTGCAGAGGGAAATAGTGGCATGAGTGATTTTTATTTGGTTTTTAAAAATATGACAAGGAAGCCCTTGCGGCTATTCCTTACCTGCTTTGCTATTTTTATCGCCTTCTTGATTTTCGGTTCGGTTACCAGCCTCAAGTCCGCATTAAATTCCAGCGTGGAATTATCCGCTGATAATCGTCTGGTGGTATTCAATAGAATTAACTTTACCCAGTCACTACCCATTGCCTATGTGCAAAAGGTTGCAGCCGTCGAGGGAGTGAAACATGTAACTCATCTCAACTGGTTTGGCGGTTATTTTCAGGAACCCAGCCGGCAGGTCGTTTCAATGGCTGTAGATCCAGAATCCTATTTAAAAGTCTATGAAGAAATTGTTATTCCCGAGGAACAAAAGCAGGCTTGGTTTAACAATAGGCAAGGGGCCTTGGTTGGGGAAAAACTCGCGCAGATTTACGGCTGGAAAGTGGGCGATAGGATTCCTTTATCCTCCAATATTTTTTCGCATAAAGATGGTGGCTACACCTGGGAATTTGTGATTTCCGGGATTTTTAAAGGGGATACGGAACAGTACGATACACGCCAATTATTGTTTCATTATAAATATTTTATGGAGACACAGACTTTCGGTGGTGACTGGATTGGCTGGATGGCACTAACAACCGATGACCCTGCCATCAATGAAAACGTCGCAAAAACTATCGATGACAATTTTGCCAACTCGCAAAATGAAACCGATACCAGTACCGAGAAAGCCTTTAATAAAGCCTTTATTGAACAAATCGGAAATATTGGCTTAATTATTTTTTCTGTGGTGTTTACTGCCTTTTTCACCATATTGGTAGTGGTTGGCAACACTATGGCACTGGCTATTCGCGAGCGCACCGGGGAGATCGCCGTATTAAAAACCTTGGGTTTTTCCAGCACTCGTATTTTCCGAATGGTGCTGTCGGAGTCCCTGTTAATTGCCTTTGTCGGCGGCCTTTCCGGCCTGGCCGCAGCCTGGCTGCTGGTCGAAGGGGTAAAAACCTTCCTTGCCCGCTTTTTGCCCAACTTGATTTTGGATGGGGATATCGCCCTGCAAGCCATTCTATTTATGTTGTTGTTGGGTCTGATTACCGGGCTGATGCCAGCCTTTCAGGCTCTGCGACTTAACATAGTAACTGCATTTAACCGACAACAATAAACTGGTGCCCCACTGAAACTACACAATGGTTTTCACTGGGGAAACCTTAAAGGAGAAGAAATTATGGGTTCTCTTATTGCACAAATTGTTTCGGTAACCCTGATGAATCTGGGCAGCCTGCGCCGGCGCCTGTGGATGTCACTGGCCATGGTATTTGCCTCGGCAGTTGTCGTCGCAATCCTGCTGGCGTTTCTCGCTATGGCCAAGGGATTTGAGGCGACCATGAGTGGGGCCGGCTCCAGCCAGATCGCAATCCTGATGCGAGAGGGGTCTGCCAGTGAAATCAACTCTGTAATCCTGCAGGACCAGGTCAACCTGATTGCGGAATCGGCCGGTGTTGCCAGGGATACGAACGGCCCGCTGGTATCACCGGAGCTCTACGTTATTGTCGATGGCCTGAAGAAATCCACCGGCACCGAAGCCAATATCCCCTTGCGCGGCCTCAATGAAACCGGCATGGCCATGCGCAATAACATGCGTATGGTGGAGGGGCGTATGTTTACTCCCGGCACTAACGAAATGATTGTTGGTGAAGGGGTATTGCGTGAATTTAATGGTTTCGAAATCGGTAAAGAAGTGCGCTTTGGCAAAAACCTGTGGACAGTTGTTGGGGTCTTTTCCACAGGGGGTAATATATTTGAGAGCGAGCTGTGGGCAGATATCAAAATTATCCAAAGTCACTACAACCGGGGTAACAGCTACCAGTCAATCCGCTTGCAATTGGAGAATGACGGCGATCTCAAGCCCATTCAGGAAACCATCAAACGCGAGCCCCGCCTAAACCTGGAAGCGCAAACCGAACAGGAGTACTTCGCCAGCCAGGGTAAACAGCTGCAATATATCGCTACTTTTGGCTGGATCATCAGCTCTGTGATGGCGCTAGGCGCACTGGCCGGAGCTCTCAACACCATGTATACCTCGGTAGCGGACCGGGCTCGTGAAATCGCCACGCTGCGCGCGTTGGGATTCAGCAACTTCTCCGCGTTCTGCGGCACTATTGCTGAGGCAATGGTTTTAGCTGTTGCCGGCGGACTTTTGGGTTCCCTGGCTGCATACCTGTTTTTCGACGGTCTCAACACCTCAACTCTGGGAGGCAGTTTTACCCAGGTGGTGTTCAGTTTTGAGATGTCCCCAGACCTGTTTGTGCAGGGCGCCGTATTGGCGCTGGTGATCGGTTTTATCAGCGGCTTCTTCCCAGCCTGGCGCGCGGCACGCATGCCGGTTGTGGTCGCTTTCCGGCACGCGACTTAAATAATTTTATGTGGGGGCTTCTATGAAGAACCCCTACTTTTTCTTGCGGTAAATTTTACTCTTGCCTTCCGGCTGTTTCCTGAAGCGCTTGTATTCCCACTGATACTGCTCTGGTGCCTGGGCAATACAGGCCTCTACACCGCGATTCATCGCCGCCAGGGAAACTTTCTGCTCATCGCTATAAATGGCCTTTTCCGCAGGAACAAATACCAGCTCAAAACCACCTTCAACGCGCTTGCCGAAACCAAACACCACATGGCAATTAGTGCGCTGTATCAAATTGTGAACCAAGGTCATCGTCAATGCGGGGCGCCCAAAGAAAGGAGCAAAATCACCGCCCATATCCGGCTCCTGATCGGGAAGTATCAGGGCAAAATTACCGACTTTGAGAGCCTTAAGTAGCGAGCGAACCCCATGTACGTTGGTGGGAACCATCTTGCCACCGGTCACTTCCCGCCCATTGCGAATAACCGGGTCCAAAGCTTCAATTTTGGGAGGCTGGTATAGCACTGTGCAGGGAGCCAGGGTGCCTACATGCAAGCCAAAAATTTCCCAATTGCCCGTATGCGGCATCAGTACAATTGTGCCGGTCCTGCCTTCTTCACTCCCGTCGAGCAAGTGCTGGTTGCGCACTCCCACAATCGCATTCTTACTTTTGGCCCAGGGGGTGTTCCATAGGGCCGCCATCTCAAAGCCGGTCATTGCAGTACTGATAACGCTCTCTCTGGCGAGCCGTTCGCGCTGCTTTGGGTCCATGGCCGGATAGCACAACTCCAGGTTTATACGGCTCAGACGCAGCCCCTCGGAGCGCGTCCACACAGCAATTTTGCCAACGAGTAAACCGAGGCGTCGCGACCAAGACAACGGCAGTTTGCCAATGATTTTCAGTGCCCCTACTGCAAGGCGCCCTTTAATATCCACTGAATTACTTCCTATCCACAAAAGCCATTTTGAGACGGCTATCTAGTTCGAGAATGAACATTGACACCTCCGAAGCGGCTATAGCGCTTTAAGCACAGGAGCCGCTACCGCTATAATTGCGTCCCTTTGCCCACAGCAGATACTGATCCGGAGATAGCGGTGTCCAAGCAATACGATCTCAGTACCTTTCAGGGACTCATTTTTGCCCTGCAGGATTATTGGGCGCGCCAAGGGTGCGTCATTCTACAGCCTCTGGATATGGAAGTGGGCGCCGGCACCTTTCATCCGGCGACCTTCCTCCGCGCCATAGGCCCGGAAAACTGGAATGCGGCCTATGTACAGCCCTGCCGCCGCCCTACCGATGGCCGCTACGGCGAGAACCCCAATCGCCTTCAGCACTACTACCAATACCAGGTAGTAATGAAACCATCCCCGGACAATATCCAGGAATTGTACCTCGATAGCCTTCGCGCCATGGGCGTAGATCCCGCTGTCCACGATATTCGCTTTGTTGAGGACAACTGGGAATCCCCAACCCTGGGCGCCTGGGGCCTCGGCTGGGAAGTTTGGCTGAATGGTATGGAAGTTACCCAGTTCACCTACTTCCAGCAGGTTGGCGGCCTCGAGTGCTACCCAGTTACCGGCGAGATCACCTACGGTCTTGAGCGTATCGCCATGTACCTGCAAGGTGTCGAGTCTATCTACGATTTAGTGTGGACCCGCAACCCGGATGGCAGCCCCGTCACCTACGGCGACGTTTTCCATCAGAACGAAGTGGAAATGTCCCACTACAACTTTGAACACGCTGATGTGGAGTTCCTGTTCGCGACCTTTGATCACTGCGAGCGCGAGAGCACACGCCTGATTGAGCTGGGCCTGCCGCTCCCCGCTTACGAGCAAGTTATGAAGGCATCCCACGCCTTCAACCTTCTGGATGCGCGCCACGCCATCTCAGTGACTGAGCGCCAGCGCTATATCCTGCGCGTACGAACCCTGGCCCGCGCCGTGGCACAGGCTTATTACGATGCGCGCCGCGCCTTAGGCTTCCCCATGGCAGATGAAGCACTGCGGGCAGATATTTTGGCGGAAGACATCGAGCAAGAGGAGAAGCAGTAATGGCTCAGGATTTTCTGGTAGAGCTGGGCACCGAAGAGCTGCCGCCCAAGGCGTTACACAAATTAATGAGCGCTTTCGCCGATGGTATTACCCAGGGCCTCAAAGGCGCCGAGTTGTCTTTTGGCGAAGTTAAAACCTACGCAGCCCCCCGTCGCCTGGCCGTAGCAGTATTCGGTTTGGCAGATAAGCAGCAAGACAAACAAATTGAAAAGCTGGGCCCGGCTGTCAAAGCCGCTTTCGATAAAGAGGGTAAGCCCAGTAAAGCCGCTGAGGGGTTCGCCCGCAGCAACGGCGTAACTGTTGAAGAGCTGGGACGCAAAGAGACCGACAAAGGCGAGCGCCTGGCCTTTATCAGCGAGCAAAAAGGCGCTGAAACCGAATCCCTGTTAGCGGGCATTGTCGAGAAGGCATTGGCGCAACTTCCAATTCCCAAGCGAATGCGCTGGGGTGCGCGCCGCGAGGAGTTCGTGCGCCCGGTGCACTGGCTCGTCATGCTGTTTGGCAACAGGGTAGTCAACGGTGAAGTACTCGGCTTAAAAGCCGGTAACACCAGCCGCGGCCACCGCTTCCACTGCAATCGCGAGCTGGAGATCCACTCCGCCCACGACTATGCACAGGTTCTGCGCGAACCCGGCTACGTAATGGCTGACTTCGCCGAGCGCCGCGAAGCCATTCGCGCCCAGGTGATCGCCGAAGCCAACAACGTCAATGGTGAAGCGGTCATCGATGACGATCTGCTCGACGAAGTGACTGCACTGGTTGAATGGCCTGTCGCCCTCACCGGCCGCTTCGAAGAGCGCTTCCTGGAAGTACCCGCTGAAGCCCTGATCTCCTCCATGAAGGAGCACCAGAAATATTTCCATGTGGTAGATGAAGATGGCCAATTGCTGCCTTTCTTTATCACCGTGTCCAATATCGAGAGCCAGGATGCCGCCCAGGTTATCCACGGCAATGAGCGCGTAATCCGTCCGCGCCTGGCAGATGCTGCCTTCTTCTTTGAGACCGACAAAAAGACCAGCCTGGAATCACGCCGCGAGAAACTGCGCCAAATCGTGTTCCAGCAGCACCTGGGTAGCGTCTACGACAAGACTGAACGGGTAGCCGCCCTGGCCCGCACCATCGCTGAGAAAACCGGAAGCAACGGCGACTGGGCCGAGCGCGCCGGCCGCCTGTGCAAGTCGGACCTGGTTACCGAGATGGTGTTCGAGTTTGCCGATATGCAGGGCATCGCCGGCTACTACTACGCCGAAAATGACGGCGAGCCGTTGGATGTGGCCAAGGCCATGTACGAGCAGTATATGCCCAAGTTTGCCGGCGACGAGCTGCCCGCCAGCGACACCGGCACTGTAATCGCCCTGGCGGATCGCCTGGATACTTTGGTCGGCATCTTCGGCATAGGCCAACCCCCCAGCGGCTCCCGCGACCCCTTCGCCCTGCGCCGCGCCAGCCTGGGGATCATCCGCATTCTCGTAGAGAAGCGCCTCGACCTGGACCTGCGCGAATTGCTGGAATTGGCCCGCGACAACTACCCGCGCACCGCCCTGGGTGAATATGACAAGGTGGTGGAGCAAACTCTGCAGTATGTACTGGAGCGCTTCCGCGCCCGTTACGAAGACCAGGGTATCGCCACCGAAGTATTTATGTCCGTTGCCGCGCGCAAGCTGTCGCGCCCGCTGGATATCGACAACCGCGTGCACGCGGTCAACGCGTTTAGCCAGCTGCCGGAGTCCGGTGCTTTGGCCGCCGCCAACAAGCGCGTTTCCAATATCCTCGCCAAGTTAGACAGTGCTGTACCCAGCAGTGTCGATGAAGCTCTGTTGCAGGAAGAGGCGGAAAAGGCTCTGTTCGCCGCAGTACAGGTTGCCCGCACAGAAGTCGAGCCTCTGTATAGCGATGCGCTCTTCGCCGAGGGCCTCGCCGGTCTGGCTGGCCTGCGTGAAACCGTAGACAGCTTCTTCGACCACGTGATGGTAATGAGTGACGACGAGCAACTGCGCAACAACCGCCTGGCCCTATTGGCCCAGCTGCGCGCACTGTTCCTCGAAGTTGCCGATATTTCCCTACTGGTTCCTGCCAAGTAATGACTTGCAGAGGCGGGGTGTTAAACCCCCGCCTCGCAAATCAGGGAGATACGAATATGGCAATTATCATTCTCGGCCGCGACGGGGTGATCAACGAAAATCCCGATAAATTCGTCAAATCCGCCGACGAATGGCAGCCCCTGCCCGGCAGTATTGAAGCGCTGGCAGCGCTCAGTCAGGCCGGCCATCAATTGGTAATAGCCACCAATCAGAGCGGCCTGGCGCTGGGCCAATTTGATCTGGATGACCTGGAAGAAATGCACGCTAAAATGCGTACTCAGGTGGAGGATGCCGGTGGCGAAATCGCCGCTATTTTCTACTGTCCCCACGGCCCTGAAGATAATTGCCGCTGCCGCAAACCCCTGGCGGGTCTGCTGGATGCCATCGAGGCTGAATTTGATACCAGCCTGCACGACTGTTATTTGGTCGGAGACAAGCTGGCAGATCTTTATCTGGCGTTGGAGAAGGGGTGTAAACCCGTTCTGGTAAAAACCGGTGCAGGTGATCAGACGTTACAGCACCTAATCGAGCAGCCCGACCCCCGCCTGGCTAATACTTCAGTATTTGTTGATCTTTCACATTTTTCTCAGTTTTTATTATCCCCCTAAACCGCTCCCTCTCTCTTTTCGCTAGATGATTCGAGCGTCCAATATTTAACCTGGCGCACTATTTTTGCGATCAGTTGTTCACCCAGGCGCCAACTTATTGAGCTGTATGGCGCATTCCTTTAAAAGCAACTAGCGGGAGGGCGAGCCCATTGTTGTATCAGCGATTCGTGCCAAGCCAGGGATGGGTGAGGCTTGAATGACGCTCTGAACATTCCTGTCGGGGAAAAGGAGTAATGCCCCAGCGACGAGCTCTTTTAAGCCTTTTGTTGCCGCCTGCACAAAACAATAAAAGGGATACTCCAATGAAAAGACAAATTCTTACTGCCCTGACAGCCGGTATGTTGTTTTCCAACAGCCTATTTGCTGAGTCAGCCACAAGTAAGTTTGCCCCCAATCCGGAAAAACCAAAAAAAGTTTATATTGTTCAATTAGACAGCGAGCCTCTGTCTTCCTATAGCGGTACCATCCCCGGTTTGTCGGCCACCAAACCATCCAACCGTGGCAAACTCGATCCCCAAAGCAGCAGCTACCGACACTATTCCAATTTCCTTCGGTCGCGGCGGGAACAAGTTCTATCCACCATTCCCAGCGCACGCACTGTTCATGAATACGACACCGCTTTTAATGGCTTCGCGGCGGTAATGAGCGAAAAGGAAGCGGCAGCTCTGCGCGGTCGCGCCGACGTTAAAGGTGTTTGGGAGGATGAATTACTAAAGCCCCATACCGACTCCACCGCAGATTTCCTCGGCATCACAGATATGCCCAGCCCATGGCTCTGGGGGATTACTGGTGAGGATATAGTGGTGGGCATTATCGACTCGGGAATCCATCCAGAGCACCAGAGTGTCGCCGATATCGCCACCCCATTACAGGGCAACCTGGGACCCAATGTCCCCTACGGCTCTATTCCCGATTCATTTACAGGCAACGGCTGTGAATTCGGCAACAGCGACCACAACCCTGGCGACGCCGCATTTACCTGTAATAACAAGCTGATTAAAGCCAAGTCTTTTTCCGATGCCTTCCTGACCAACAACGAATTGGCAGATTACGAATTCCTGTCAGCCAGGGATGCAGACGGGCACGGTACCCACACCGCGACCACTGCCGCCGGTAACTATGGCGTTATTACCCCGGATGGAAAAACCCTTACCGGAATGGCGCCACGAGCCCGCATCGCGGTGTATAAAGTCTGCTGGGATGCTCCAGATCCCGACGATAGTGGTTGCTCATCGGCCGACTCCATGGCGGCTATTGATGAAGCCGTGGCCGATGGTGTAGATGTTATTAACTTCTCGATAGGTGGCGCCAGCACCACCTTTAGTGGTGCCGATGACATCGCATTTTTATTTGCCGCCGATGCCGGCGTTTTTGTCGCCACATCTGCCGGTAACAACGGACCCGGACCCGAGACCATGGGCACTCCTTCAGGAGTACCCTGGATAACCGCAGTCGGTGCCTCAGAGGATGACCAAAGCTTCGGTTTAGCCCTACAAGTATCCTCGCCAGAATCCATTTCCGGCACTTACGAAGGGCGTGAAGGCAACGGCACAGTGAGCCTTGAAGAGGTTGGAGCAGTCTCTGCTGAGGTTGTTCTCAGCGAGCCGTTAGAAGCTTGTAGCGAAGTCACTAACAGCGAGTCTTTGGAGGGCAGTATTGCTCTGGTAAGACGTGGGGGTTGCTCCTTTACCGATAAATATAATAATGCTGCTGATGCCGGCGCCTTGGCTATTGTTGTTTACAACGATGGTACCGCGGACGATCGCATCAACCCGATCACCATGTCTGCCCCTGATACCCGTATCCCCGGAATGATGATCTCGTACTACGAGGGTGAAACTCTCGCAGCCAGTAGCGAAGTTTCTGGAGTTATCGATCCGTCTCAATTGATCCCCAGGGAAGACCGCGTCGCAAACTTTTCATCTCGCGGCCGGAACGGTGGAGCTCCGGATATTATCAAGCCGGATATCAGTGCCCCGGGGGTTGGCATTATCGCGGGAATTTCTCCGGTACAGAGTGGAGGAGAACTGTTTGGGGCTCTGAGTGGCACCTCTATGGCGAGTCCCCATGTGGCCGGTGTGATGGCGCTGCTAAAGCAGGCTAACCCGCACTGGAGCCCGGCAATGGCCAAGTCCGCATTGATGACGAGTGCGCGCAATGACCTGCGCAAGTCTTACGGACCAGCGGATGCAACACCATTTGATATTGGTGCCGGTGCCATAGTGCCCCGTGACGCCTTTAAACCGGGGCTGGTTTACGATGCGGGCTTCAATGATTATCTCGCCTTCCTATGTGGCGCTGAACTCCAGCCCGAGATGGTCGATAGCACAACCTGTGATGCGTTGACGTCCCTGGGATACTCTAGCGATTCCAGCGACCTGAACCTCGCTTCTATGGGGGTCGCCGACCTCCTCGGCAGCCAGACCATCAAACGCCGGGTTACTAGCGTCGCCCCCGGCCAGCGTTGGTATTGGGCATCCATCAACGCGCCACTCGGTATCGATGTAGATATCAACCCGAAAGTGCTACGCCTCAGGGAGGGAGAGAGTGCTGAGTTTGAGGTGACCTTCACCGCCACAGAGTCCGCCGAAATGAATACTTGGGTCTTTGGTGACCTCACCTGGCAATCCGTAGGCTCCCAGATCAGTGTGCGCAGCCCAATTGCTATTCGGCCTGTTCCTCTAGTTGCACCACAGCAATTAACTGGCAGCGGCACCGATGGCAACCTCGAACTTAATGTGGGCTTCGGCTACAACGGTGATTTCCAGGTGAATGTCACTGGCCTGGCGGAGGGTGAGGCCACTACAACCACTGTTGAAGATGGCGATGTTCAAGTAATTTTCTTTGATATACCTGAGGGAACAGAGCTTGCGCATATCGCTATGTATGATGCCGATGTGGGCGACGGTAGCGGAAGTGACGACCTGGACCTGGAAGTTTATGGCCCAGCGCCAAACTATCCCGAAGTCGGTACCAGCGGCAGCGCCACTTCCGCAGAGTCAGTTTCCCTGGCTAACCCCTCTCCCGGCCAATATGCAGCTGTTGTTGTCGATTATGCGACATCCGCCGGCCCCACCAATTTCAGCTTATTCAATTTTAATCTGAACGGGGACAATGGAAATACCGCAGTGGATGCGCCGGCTCAAGCACAGATTGGCGGAACTGGGGTAGTTTCTTTGGAGTGGATGAACATTACTCCCAATACCCGCCATCTTGGTATTTTGACTCATGGTGACGGAGAAAAAGATTTTTCCGAAACCCAGGTCATGATTAATACTCAATAGGCCTCACACGCTGATAATTGATGGTAGGAAGTGAAAGTCAAAACCGGCCGGAGTTTGGCCGGTTTTTTATTCGCAATTGAGTGCATTCTGCTGATGAATAAAAGCGCTCGCTATGTCTGGGGATAATCGACCCAAGTGCCAAAAAGTTTTTGTCTTTCGATTGATATTCACAGCAGCAGAAATCCTACACTCCAGTAGTATCATCAACCCGGAAAATTTTTCCTATGTTAAAAAATAAGCTTCGGTAAAAAAGAATGAGTAAGTTCAGTTGATATACAGTTAAAACAACAATTACTTTTTACTGCGCTAAATATAAATCTCCCAAATTAAATATTAACAATTGTCTGCAAGTAATTAGTAACTATATTTTTAGTGAAAACGCTTTCGATATTCACTAGGCAAAATACCCTTGTGCTTTTTAAAGGCTCTTCTCAATTGTTCTTGGGATTGAAACCCACAGAGTTTTGCCACTTTATCCTGTGACTGATTTTGTTCGGAAAATAATTGGCAAGCTCGTTCCACTCTTATTTGCTCTAGAAAACGAGCAGGCGTTACACCAAGCTCTCGCACAAAGCTTCGGGCAAAATTCCGTGGGCTCATAGCCGCTTCCTGAGCCAGCCTCTCCACCGTTATAGGTTTCTTAATATTCTGGTACATCCATTCAATCAAAGTTGCAAAACGATCGCTGTTTATCTGATTTTCCAGTCGCACACTAAATTGCTGCTGCCCCCCATCTCTCTTTAAGTAGAGAACAAGAATTCGAGCCAGGTTGAGTGCCAAGCCCCTCCCATGGTCCTCCTCGATCATCGATAGAGCCAAATCAATTCCAGCAGTAATTCCGGCCGACGTATAAACATTACCGTCTCGGACAAAGATGGCATCCGGATCCACTTCTACCTGGGAGAATCCCTGCAACTCAGGAACATCCGCCCAATGCGTTGTAGCACGCCGTCCATTGAGAATGCCTGCGTTGGCGAGCATCAAGGCCCCACTACAGATTGAACCAATACGAGCAACCTTTTTCTGCTGCTCAGCCAGCCACTCCAGAACAGAACTATTGGCACATGCGCGCTGACAGGAGTCCGGTGGCATGCCGCTCACCAACAGGGTGTGAATCCCCTCGGCTTCATGAAACGGGAGGTCTATAAAAACCTTAACCCCTGTCGAAGTCGTAACCGGACCAGACTCAAGTCCCACCAACTGAATATCATAGAAATCCTGGTTGGAACGCCCTTGTTTGCGCAACTGGTCATTTGCCAAGGCAAAAACCTCTAGGGGACCTGTGATATCCAGGCTGGTAGCACCCGGGCAGACCACCATGGCGACTTTCCTAGCTCCATTTTGTGTTTGTTGGTGCTTATTCATCTCGGCAGTTTTCCACAACGGCTGGGGATAAGAATGACTTACAGGCGCCAGATTCTGCCAGTTATAGCCAGCTTAGACACCCTGTTACCCCAAATTGATAGTCATTTTCTCCGGTACTGACGTATAAACTTTGACGGATATGAGTAACCCTCGGGTGACTATTAGTTCTCAAAGCTCCGAACGAGCCATACATCAGCTTGCAGGCTTGACCTTCACTTAGCTGTCCGCACAATTGGCCCCTAATTTGTACACATCAACGGAGATCCCCTTTTGGTGGAGTTAATACTGAATCGAGGCGCAGAGCGCCGACTCAAGCGTGGCCACCTATGGATTTACAGCAATGAGGTGGACACTAAGCGCTCTCCATTAAAGGGAATTGATGCGGGTAGTCAGTGCCAAGTTCACGATAGCCAGGGCAAGCTGCTCGGCACAGCCTTTGTAAATCCGAGCCAACTTATTTGTGGACGAATAGTCAGTCGCAATTCTGACTTTTCCACAGATACTGTTTGTGAGCGCATACAAACTGCATTTGAACAGCGCCAACGGTACTTTTCCCACCCCAGCTACCGGATGGTATACGGTGACTCTGACTGGCTTCCGGGCTTGGTAGTGGATAGGTTTGGGGATTATTTAGTAGTCCAGGTCAGCAATTGGGGAATGGAGCGCTACCAACAAACGATTGTGGATAAGTTGGTGGAGATGGTTAACCCCAAAGGCATCCTGCTGCGCAATGATCATCAGGGGCGCGCAGTTGAAGATATGCCGCTGGTACACACCGTAGCCTTTGGAGATGTACCCGAGATGGTCCCGTTCGAGGAGAACGGCGTTCCACTTTTGGCCCCGGTACACCAGGGACAGAAAACCGGTTGGTTTTACGATCACCGGGAAAACCGCAGGCTCTTGAATCGCTGGGTCAACGGCAAAAGAGTCTTAGATCTGTTTTCCTACGCGGGCGGTTGGGGTATTCAGGCACTGGCCAATGGTGCCGCAGAAGTAGTGTGCGTAGACGCCTCACAACAGGCCTTGGACTGGTGTTTACTCAATGCGGATCACAATGGATTCGCCGACAAGCTCAAAACCATCCAGGGTAAAGCACTGGATGTCCTCAAAGGGTTGGTTGCAGAGGGGGAGAGGTTTGATGCGATTGTGCTCGACCCACCCGCTTTTATTAAGCGGAGGAAAGATCATAAAGCCGGCTTGGCGGCCTATCGCCATATCAATGAACTCGCAATGCGTTTGTTGGCGAAGGATGGGCTGTTAGTAAGCGCTTCCTGCTCTATGCATCTGCAATCCGATGAGCTTCTCGACTGTATCCGTGGCGCCGCTCACCGCTTGGGGCGCCCAGCCTCAATTCTGGCCAGTGGTGGTCAAGGGGCCGATCACCCTGTGCATCCAGCAATTCCGGAAACCAACTACCTAAAAGCTCATTTTGTACATCTAGGGGGAAACACCAATAAGTAGGTGCTCATGAACCCCACAATGCCCCGGTAATGACCGGGGCATTGTTCTCAGGTCGATGAGCCTACTTCAGGTCAAAAGACATACTTCATGCCTAAAGTGGCAGTGCGGGGCCGATTTGCACGGGCGCCATCTGGGCTGCGGCTAATAATAACCTGCTCATCCAACAGATTATCCACTTTCAGGTAACCGGTCAGGTCAGCCATGAAATCATAATGCGCAGCAGCATCTACAACCCAAAGTGACTCGGTATAATCAAATTGGTCGGTGTCTCCCCGGTTGCATTGGGTATTAACACACATCTCGTCCTGATAGGCTGCAGTCAGGTTCAAACGCCAAGCAGCGCCGCTATCCAGACCCGCAGATATCGCAAAGACATTTTCTGGGAGGTATTCGAGGTTGTCGCCGGCAAGCAGGTCATTACCGTCACTATCTTCACTGATTTCTGCATCAGTAAAGGTATAGGTTGCCCGCACCGGTAGTATCCAACCGTTTGTGAGCACCCACTCACTTCCAAGCGTAGCTTCCAGCCCTTTGATTTCTGCTTCACCCAACTGATAGGTACCACTCTCGGCACCATTGGGACATTTCACCGCCACCGAGCAGTTTTGCACAGCATTTTCATAGTCACTGTAGAAGGCGATCAATTCAGCATTCAGGCTTCCGTTATCGAAGCGAGCACCCCATTCATAGTTTGTGGATAACTCCGGCCCCTGGCCATCGGCTGCACCTGCGCCGGGAGGGGCGAAGCCACGGTGCACACCTGCCAGCAGGCTCCACTGTTCGCTTGCCTGGTAAACAAGTCCCAAACCTGGCAGCCATTCATCCACCTGATTGGTGCGATAATTGCCCTTCTCGGTACGCTCGGCGTCGTTATAACGCTGCTGCTCGGTCTCTATATCCTCGTAGCGAAGAACAGCAGTGAGAGTCAGCTTATCGTTCAGCTGGATATCGTCGTAGATAAAGAACGAAGTTGCATCCGCTTCTTCAACACGGTTATTGCTGCTTTCTTCAGCGGTATCGGGAATATCTGTGCTCAGATACACCAATTTGCCATCAACCTGCTCATAGTTTTCCACAGGCTGGAATCTATCCACTTCGTCTTGATGCTGGCGCACTCCAAAGGACAGCTCATGACTAACAGAAGCAGTATTAAAGCGCCAATCGGCACTTATCTGCAGGCCCTTAGCCTCGTACTCACGATTGTTGTGCTTAACACCGAAGGTGTAATCTTCAGTGCCATCCAAAACCGCTTGAGGGTCTAAAACTCCATCAACACTGCCGCCGGTATTAACAGCATCTATCAAGTCACCCTCGCTGACCTTAAACCAGTCGCGTTTAAACTTGTTGTAGTAAGCCTGGGTATGCAGGGTAAAACTGTCACTCAGTTCGATACTGTGGTTCAGCTGGATAGTGCTGTGGCGATTCTGCATTTCATCCAGGGCGCTGATACCGTATCGACGGTTCGGATCTTTCTTAAAGTCGGCATCCGTTAGGCCCAGATAACTCATGCCAGACTCCTCTTCGGAGTACTGAAGCTTGATATCCAACTGCTGGCGATAAGTTGCGTCTCTATCGGAACTGATACGACCCTTTAACAGATAGTCTTCTTTAGCAATATCTGCGCTGCCGGCACTATCGATTTCTCTGAATCCATCTGCATACTGCTGCTGTGTTTCCAACAGCCAGCCAGTATTTTCTGTACTGGCGCCATAATGAGCATGCATACGGCTCTCACCGAATTCTCCGGCCTCTAGTTGCACCATACCTTCACTGGCAGTGGGGATAGGTGTGCTCAGCATATTGACTGCACCACCCACGGTGAATGGGCCATATTGCAGAGATCCGGGGCCTTTCAACACCTCAATTGCATTCATACGGCCCGCACTAGGGAAATAATAAGCTTCTGGTGCAGAGTAAGGAGCCGGAGCCACTAACACTCCATCTTCCATCAAGGAAATTTTGGCGGAGCGTCCCCCTTGGGCACCGCGAATCCCGATATTCGGACGCAATCCGTAGCCATCTTCTTCAAGAATGTAGACCCCAGGAACTGAGCGCATCATGCGATTTATATCTACAAACTCGAACTCGGCTAACTCATCAGCATCAACCAAGTGTGCAGAGCCAGGCAATTTGGAAATAGATGAGGAGTCGCCGATTACTGTTATGCTCTCCAACTGTTGCTCGGCTAAGGTCGGCGCAGCAATAGTAGTGGCTATCGTAAAGGCCAGGGGTGTAAATGGAATGTGCTTCATGAACCCTCCAAGGATTATTAGTAACCTTGAGTCATTGTTTTTATAAATACGAATGATTGTATTTTAACATTCCCATTACACTTTATTTACACTCTTATTTTTGTTGTTTAGCGCCACGAACTTCATTGGAGTGCCTGCAACTTTAAGGTTTTCTTATAAGCAGATGTTTTCTAGGATCTACTCTTCGATCTGACTAGCATTGGGCTCACGTATCCGCTTCGGGTGTGCCCATGATTAGAAAGGCAAAACTCAAAGAGCTGGACAGGTTGGAGCAACTTTGGCTACATGCATCAGCGAACTCCCACCCCTCCATACCCCGCCAGTTTTGGGTGGACCGTATAGCTCAATTTCGTAAAGACTGCCGTGATGCCACTCAATGCCTGGTTTATACCGATCGCAACAATGCTGTCGCGGAAGCCTTTATCACGCTGCTTTGTGACGGTACCGTCACCCACCTCTGTGTCAGTCCTTTATTTAGCGGTTGTGGAATCGGCACTAACCTCATTTCTTCAATTCGTGACCGGCGTTACCCACTAAAGGCTGAAGTACTTCGTGAGAATCTTCGCACTCGATACTTTCTACAAAAGCATGGTTTTGTAGAGGTGGAGCGCAGCTATAACGTGGAGTATGGCCAGCATTCAATCTCCATGCAGTGCCCCAGGGCATCTGCAAGATAAAATTTGAAGCATTATGCCCATTGAATAGACTTTCCCTTATAACTGAAGCTTATTGAATCACTTCTTTTTATTGTTTCTACGCGACTCTTGAACCGGGTAGCATGCCTCCCATCATAATTTTCCTGAGCGCTGAATTTTTATGGGACGCAACGCTTCCAGCCAAACTTTACAGCCTATTCCAGAACGCACCTTTCATCACGATGCGGATCTGGGGTCCATGAACCTTCGTTTCGCTGGCGCCAAGCCAAGCGAAATTATGCAGTTCACCATGGAACACGCTCAGAACCCGGTGGTTTTTACTAATTTCCGCCCATTGGCAATAGCCTTTCTTCACTTGGTTACCCGCGCTAAACCGGATATCCCGGTAATTTGGGTGGACCACGGCTATAACACCCCGGAAACCTATCGCCATATCGAAAACGTGGTCAAATCTCTCGATTTGAACCTGCGCACCTACTCACCGAAGATGTCCGCGGCCCACTACAACGCCGTTTACGGGGGAATCCCGCAGCTGGATACCCCTGAGCATGACTTCTTCTCCAGGACCGTTAAATTGGAGCCGTTTAACCGCGCTATGCAGGAATTGCAGCCGGATGTATGGCTAAACGGTATCCGCCACGACCAGAACTCGCACCGCAAAAACCTGGATATTTTCACCCAGGGCAACCACGGAACTATTCGAGTGGCACCGATGTTCCACCTGAAGGAAATCGATGTGGAAGAGTATGTTTACGAGAATGATCTTCCCGATAACGATATTTATTTTGATCCAACTAAAGGTGAGGAGCACCGGGAGTGCGGATTGCTGTTGGAAAAATAGAATGGACTACTCGGCGAGGACTAGCGTACTTCGCCTATCTCTTTAACAAGGCCCTCTATCCCAGCCGTTTATAAAGTAAATGCTTTTTACGTATTTACCGAATAATACAATCTATTACAAATAGGCGAGTCTCGACTCGCTGTATTTTTTTCAAAAAGGAGACTCTTCTATTTACTTCCGCGTAAATCCAGAAGAGTCCTTAAATTACTTATCATGCGATAGGCTAGGCGACTGCCCCTTTTGCAAGATGACCTCCTTTTTCCATGTAAATTTTCAGGTCCTTCAGCATTTGCTCAAATTGAGAGCCAGTCATCTTCTTCACCACAGGACTCAACACGCCTCCTAAAGTATTTAACTCCATATTTGCAGTGAAATTCACTGTTGTGCCTCCACCAACAGAGGGGCTTAATTTAAATTGGGATAAACTCTTTTTAACGGGGAATCCCGGTGGCGTATTTTTGGTTTCAACCGAGACATCCAGTTCATAGTTTTTCTCATCAAACCTTGTAATAGTTTCATCTGCGACAAGACCCGACGGTCCCTTATTTGTCAGCACACAAACCCGGCCTTCTACACTCGCATTTTCAACAGGTTTTCCTTCCTTAGCAAAGGAGTGAGGGATTAAAGTCATCCACTCAGAGGCTGTGTCAAAATCAACGGCAAGGACCTTCCAAACCTCATCAATTGGGCGGTCGATTGCGATTTCTCGGTTTACTTGGGCTTCTTTCATCTCTGATCTCCTGGGTTTCTCTACGGGAGTGCTATTGACGGGAGACAGATTAACTGGACACTATATGCAACGGAATACAGCAAAATAGGACAGTGTGTTGCATAAAGAGTCCATAGATTGGGGAGATATCCAGTTCTTTATCGCGGTAGCCAGGAGTAAGAGTGCTCGCAGCGTTGCTGACGACTTTAAAGTCAGCCATTCCACAGTTTCTCGCCGTATTGATGCCCTGGAGGAAAAGCTTCAGGCCAAGCTGTTTTATCGCAGCTCCAAAGGCTATCAGCTGACGGAGGATGGCAAAGCGATGCTCGACTATGCCCAATCGGCAGAGCAGTATCTAAATGCCGCGCAAAAGCATTTACAGGGAGGGAGTAACCAGCTCTCCGGGGAAGTTCGCATCACGATGCCGGATGTAGTCGCATCGCACTTAATTTTCCCCTACCTAAATGACTTCTCACGTGCGTATCCAGAGATCAACGTACAGCTACTGGTTACTAGCCACGTTCTCGATTTGGAAAGTCACCAAGCCGACATAGCACTTCGTATTCTCCCCAAAGGCGGCGTAAATGTTTCGGATCGACTTGTTGCTCGCAAGCTCGCCGACCTACCCAGTTGCTGTTACGGTTCTCCAAGGTATATCGAGGAATCTGTACCTGACGATGGTCACTGGCTCGGCTGGAGTGGCGATGACGCCATATTGAATTGGGCCAAAGACACACCCTATCCACAGATGCCTTATCAGCACCAGATTAATCACGGCTTGATACAGCTAGAGGCAGTTAAGAGTGGACTGGGGCTGGCTAGGCTGCCCTGCTTTCTTGCAGATGGTGCTGAAGGAGTCATTCGGGTCCCTGGGGCAGCTCCATCCCGCCTGCATGAACTGTGGCTAGTCTCCAATCCAGAGCACCGCAATGTTATGCGTTTTAAGGTTTTTAGGGAGTTTATCGTGGAGTTGTTTAGTCGTCTTGTAGACAAGCTTGATGGAAAGCAGGGTTATATTAATACCAAGAACTGATCCGAAGATCACTAGATCTACATAAAGACGGTTCATCTAAAGGGGCGGGTTATAATCTTCTCTTGTTTACGGCTGCCGGCTTGTTTAACCTGGCGTAAATAGATTGGATTTTTTTGATGCTTACTTTTGTAGATCTTTTTTGCGGCGGGGGCTTTGGTGCGCGTGGTGCAGTCAGTGCAGAAGCAACTCCTCTTCTTGCTGTGGATGCCTGGGATCTCGCGACAGAGACCTATCAACATAACTTTCCCGAAGCGGAGGTTCTTACCGAGCGTATTGAGAATGTGGTTCCGAGAAAATATGCCAAGAAGTATCAGCCAGATGTACTGCTCACCTCTCCTGAATGCACGTCCCATTCCATCGCCCGTGGTGCCCGCCCCGGCTGTGAACAGAGCAAAGAAACTGCCCTGGGAATAATTCCGTGGATGCGGGCCCTTAAGCCCCGTTGGGTAATCGTGGAGAACGTACCACAGATGAAGAAGTGGGATGGCCTGGAAAATCTCATCCGGGACATCCGTGGGCAAAAATATGAAGTCAGCCCACTGGAGTTGAATGCTGCTGACTTTGGAGCTCCGCAGGCCAGAAAGCGTATGTTTCTTGTGTGTGACAGGATGGGCACAAGAATAACCGAAGAGGATCTTTTCAAACTTCATAGACGCCGTAGAAAAACGGCTGCATCAATTATTGACCGTTCAGGGCAGTACAAATCCAAGCCTCTATACAGCCCGAATAGAGCAAAGGCAACTATCGAGCGGGCCGAACGCGCTATTGCCGAACTGGGAAGAAACAAAGACTTTCTTATTGTCTATTACGGTTCCGACTATGCCGGTGGCTGGCAAAGGCTTGAAGACCCTTTGCGTACGGTAACGACACTAGACCGCTTCGGCTTGGTCACATGGGAGAAAGGTGAGCCTCAGCTTAGAATGCTCCAACCACCGGAACTGCTTAAAGCAATGTGCGGCAATAGCAAACACAAACTGCCTGTGGGTAATCGCCGCGATAAAGTCAAACTTTGTGGTAATGGAGTCTGTTCACCTGTTACAGAAATTATCTTCAAGAAGCTTAATGAGCTTGCGCTGCTCGAGCTTAACGTTGCATGACGGAAATTATCAGTACAGAGCTTTCCAGCCAGGATCTCTTCGTTGATGCGGTTTACGGAGGGTCGAGAAAGGGCAACTACTCTGATGACCCGCTTCCAGCACTGCTAAGTGTTGATAACGGAGCGGGATTCCGGTGTCTCGGGAGCCCGAGAACGGAAGTCGACACTCTTAAGTTGCTGGTGCTTCAGACTGATTTCTCGAATCTTGACTGGCCGGATGAGCTGGATATTGAGAACGGCTTGTTCACTTACTATGGTGACAAGCGCGGGCCTGGCGATCTGCATGATACGAAACGTGACGGAAACAAAATCTTTCGCAGTATTTTTGAGTACTGCCACGGCAAGCCCTCACCCATCACGGCATTCCCCCCAATCCTTCTCTTTGGGAAAACAGGTACATACCGCGATACCAAGTTTCTAGGGTTGGCTGTCCCGGGTGCCAAGAGCATGAGTTCTGACGAGGATCTCACTGCGATTTGGAGAACATCAACTGAAGGTATCCGGTTTCAGAACTATCGGGCGACGTTCACAATACTAAATGTGCCTGTCGTTTCGAGAAGCTGGATACGGGATGCGCAAAACGGCTTGGCCCTAACTTCCCCTCATGCTCCGAAGCCATGGCTCGACTGGATAAATAAGCGTGAATACGATCGGCTGGTCGCAGAAAGAACAGTCGGTATCCGGTCTACGAAAGAGCAAACGAATCTTTCCACCGACGAACAATCAGTTATTTCATCCATCTACAATCGCTTTAAGGATTCTCCAACCGGGTTTGAGTCCCTTGCCGCTGATTTGGTCGGTATCGCGATGCCAAATGCTCACAATATTGAGATAACCAGACCTTGGCGGGATGGGGGTAAGGACGCAACGGGGAAGTACCGTATCTGTCGGGGAGCTAGTGGAATTGATGTTGATTTCGCAATGGAGGCGAAATGCTATGCAATCAACAATGGCGTTGGAGTAAAAGAGATTTCACGTTTGATTTCCCGGTTGCGCCATCGTCAGTTTGGGGTGTTAGTAACCACTTCCTATCTTGCAAGCCAAGCCTACAAGGAGCTTAAAAGTGATGAACATCCAGTTGTTATTTTGAGTGCTATTGATATTGCCAAGCTTCTGCTTAAGAAACTGGGCCACCCTTTGGATGTTCAGAGGTGGTTGGAGAAAAATTACTGATTCAGGAGAGCTTCAACACGCTTCACGCAGGCTGGTAAATCCTCTTTTATCTCATGCTCCCAGATCCTGAGAACCCGCCACCCTGACTCTTGTAGTTCTTTTGTGACCCTCTTATCCCTCTCACAGTTTTTATTGATTTTATCAACCCAAAACTCAGTGCGAGTTTTTGGCGTTACAAAATGTTTTGGGCATTTGTGCCAAAAACAGCCGTCAACAAATATAGCTAGTCTTTGACCGATGAAACACATATCAGGCTTTCCTGGTAGCGTACTTTTTACCCGGTACCTATAACCCTTTATCCAAATAGCTTTCCTAAGTAGCAGTTCTGGCCCTGTATCTGTTCCACGTATCCGCGACATACAACGTCGTCGCTGTTTCGTGCTTAATACATCAGCCACTCCGGTTAACTCTCCGGAGACAATAGCTTTTTAGTATTTTTGACAATTTTCGATTTATGGAGATCTGGTTGACCCTGACGCCCCACGTAAGCTGAAAAGCGTGATTGAATATCCTTCAAGAACCAACCTGAGACCGTGGCAACTCTCGAGGTCTTTGAAAATTCGTCGTACGACCAAGTAAGTATATTCTGAAAGTCTATTAGCGAAGGACTTAGATCATTATGCCCCGGAAGGAATGCGAACTTCTCCCTCTGCCCTTTAACAAGGGTTTCCAACAGTTTTTCTCGATGAGCTGATGTGTCTTGATCAGGTTTTAGAATACCGTGATCCAGAAATTTTTGGCGCTCTACTTGAATAAGTGGAGCAATAATAATTCTTCCTGCATTTATTTCAGGTTTTCCTTCGACTACATTCCTTACTGCAATATCACACGCGGGAGACAGTACGATGTACGTAGCTCCGCATTCTGCTTTAACAATATCTCCTGTAGCGATATGTTGTCTAATTGGCGGTCTTACATAGACTTCCGCCTCATGAAAATGTCGATCATTATCTTCAGGGAGATGTAGATATTCTCCTAGATGATTTATGGTATATCTAACTAGTGCTCGATCGGATAGCGAGTTTTCCGGGTTTTCTGTATCTAAATCATGGGCTAGATGTTTCCAGAAAATTTTATGCAAATATTGATCAATTTCCCCTCTGACTCCAAGAAACTTAGTTACGCCGGTCTGTATAAGGCTTAGTAATGTATTGAATATTTTTTCATTGGGTTCGTCGCGACTATAGAAGCGGAGTACATTTGATTTTTGATCTACAATTTCGGGGTCAAGATTGTTCAAATTCCCCGAAACTACAAATACGGGAAAACGTTGGTTATCAACTATTTCATGAAGAACTAAATTTCCTGTCGGCTGATCTGGATCGTTTAATAAGTTTAAGTCGACAATAGCTCCATCGAAATTACTTGATGATAAAGCTTCGATCGCTTTCTTTGCGGTATCCGCTCTTTCGATTTCGATTTGACTATCTTTGTTAGAGAGCTCCTCTGCAGTCTCTTGATAGCCTTCGAACATATCGTCGTCATCTTCGACAATCAAGAGCTTATAGTTGTTTTCCATTATTGCTGCGGTCCTTTAAATTCGATTTCAAATGCTGCTCCACGGTCATCATGCTTGGCCTCTATCGATCCACCAAGACGACTCATCGCTTCTCCAGCTAGTGCCAGTCCTAGTCCTGTTCCACCGGGCTTCATACTATAGCCTGGTTCGAACATTAAGCTCAGATTCCCACCTTGGAACCCTGGACCATTATCTGAATATTCGATCAAAACTTTGTCATCTTCCGTCAGCACATTTACAGATATTTTTTTGTTTGTTGATTTCGAATGACTGTGCCAGAAAATGCTGTTTTCTATGAGGTTGGAAATGACTGTAATAAAGTCCATCTCATTTCCGGTGACATAAAGCTTGTCATCTACCGTGTTCACTTCGAAAGAAATTCGTGCTGAATCCAACTCGGAGGCGAAAATTGCAAAAGCATTCTGTACCTCGGTCTTTATTATCAAATTTTTATTTGGTGAGCGTCGAGTACGAGCCAGCGGCTCAATTTTGTTAAATAAATATCTCAATCCTTTACTATGAGATATAACTTTATCTCCACGCTCTTCTATTTTTGAGGCAAGCTCTTCACTGGGTAAAGTTCGCATATGAGATGACCACTTTGCTATCCTCGGCACAGTCTCAGAGATATACTTAATGTGTTTCCGACCTTCATGAAGCAGTACATGAGTGATTTTGCCAAGAGTAGCCTGCCCTTGATAGATTGCGATTGTGTCCCTGATTTTTCTTGCTATCGCAGCCTTCTTGTGTTTTTCGTCATCTAGGACTTTTTCAACAACCGCACCAACCCGTTCTCTCTCTTTTTGCGAAATGCCGAGTTCATCTAAACCTTTACTAATCCGTTTACGTGTATCGTCGAAATCAAATAGAGTATTAACTTCATCGTCTAGTCTTCTACTACGCCCACCTTTTTTTGCTTTCTCCCGGTAACGACTCCTTCTCGCAGCAAGTTCATTTACTGCCAAGGATACAACTGTGACTAGGCCATAGTATGCGCCGTTTTCGACCAACCCATCTCGCGCACTTTTTTCTTGTAACCCAGACTGTTCTTCGGGCCGAACATATACAAAACCGATGACTTGATTGTGGCCAATTTTATGAGAAGGATCTTGCACCCTCTTTTTATCTAGCTCTAACCAATCAAAGGATTGCTCACCGTAGGGTCTTATCTTGAATTGTTCTCGATAAAGGCCTACACCATAGTATTCATCAAGAATTTTCCGAGCTTCTTGCTTCCCTACGTATTCTCCTGAAGTGGGGTTTTTCAATCCCCTTTTAATTATGTGCTCAATACTATCTGGATCGCGATCGTAAACTCGAAGATCTAAAAATATTTCACCCGGGTACACTTCGCCTGCACTAGTATCCAAAGGAATATTTAGCTGAATTTTTTCAGGCGGTAATCCAGGTACATTTTGATTTTCGAAGGCAAGTTCAGCCTTTCCGGACGCATCAACTTTACCGGAGATTTTGTAATCATAAAGGTCAAGGACAGGGAATGGTTCAACTTCAATGTTACGGTGAGAGTAGTCTTCTAGTGGAAACTCACCGAACTGCAACTCCATTTCGAATTTATCATGGTGTATTTCATAGCCTTGGCTATGCGCCATCTCATATACTTCGGCTGGTGCAGTGAGGCCTCGTAACTCTACGAGTAGTTTATGGAGTTGTTTTGGGGTCCATATATCTAGGACCTCCTGAGGAGAGACACCATCTCTCTCTATCTCTAGCCTTGTACCATTAGGCTTTCCTGTTTTTATAACATCGATAAGAATATCAAACTCATCCAGGTACCGGGTGGACTCGAGCTGCTCCATATCTAAGATTAGCGATGTAGTGACGCCATCTTGTGTAGTTTCTAGCAGGATTCGCTGTCCCAAAATTGCGGCAGCAAATCGGCCAATTCCCTTCCTTCCCTGTAGAACACGCCCTCTAGAGCTATTTTTCCTTACCAACTTGTCATCGGTCGCAGGTACTAACCACTGATTGGTAACGATATCTTCGCTCATTCCATGACCATGATCCTCTACACCAATCGTCAAACGACTATTTTTTTCTTCGTAGTTAAAAGAAACAACGACATCAGGAGAATCGGCATCGTATGAATTCTTAACTAGTTCAACGATGGCCGCATATACATCTTTTATTAAATCCTGACCAATGGTTCTGATCAGTCGTGCTGCAGGGCGAATTTTAAAGGTTGGACGGCTCATAGGTGCTGTTGCCTACTTTTTATCACTATTTCGCACGCGTTAGCTCGAAATTACCCCAGTAGCTTCTATATTACGTGGCGTTATCTAGTATGGATACTCAGTCAGGATATGGCTTTTTATTTGGTCACTCAGTTGGAGGGGGGCTCCCCCGCCGCAGAGTATCTTTCTGAGACTGGAGAGCATGAAGTTGAGACGCAGGGGCAAAGCTTCTGAAACCCTACAGCGTCTGCAAGACTTAAACATCCAGGTTTTCTACCGCCAGGGCATTGGTCTCGATAAAGTCACGGCGTGGCTCTACCTGATCACCCATCAGGGTGGTAAAGATCTGGTCTGCTGCGATAGCATCCTCCACAGTGACCTGCAGCATACGGCGGCTCTCCGGGTCCATGGTGGTTTCCCAAAGCTGCTCCGGGTTCATTTCTCCCAGACCTTTATAGCGCTGGATACCGTAGCCTCTGCGGCTCTCGCCCATCAGCCAGTCCATCACTTCAGGGAAGCTGCCAACAGGGTGCTGCTTCTCGCCGCGCTGGATAAAGGCACCCTCTTCCAACAGACCCACCATCTTCTCACCCAGAGCGCAGATAGACGTGTACTCAGCGGAATCGAAAAACTCGTGGTTAATCAGGTAGTCACTGCCAACACCGTGAGCCACGATATGGATATGGGGCAGGAATAGGCCGCGCTCGGTGTTCTCCTGAACCGTCACTTCGTGACGACGGGTTCCACCACTTTCTTCGTCACCGAGTTTCTCCTGGAGCTTCTCACTCCAAGCTGCGACTTTCTCCTGGGACTGCAGGTCTTCCTGAGACAAGCTGGGCAGGTAGATCATGCTGCGCAGCACTTCCTCGGGGTACAGACGCGACAGGCGGTCGATTGTCGCCAGTACGCTGCGGTATTCGCCTACCAGGCTCTCCAGGGAGGCACCAGAAAGCCCTGGGGCGTCCGGGTTCACAAACAGCGTGGCGCCTTCCAGGGCGGCGTTGGTGAGGAACTGGGTTAGAGCGCCCTCATCCTTCAGGTACTGTTCCTGTTTGCCCTTGGAGATCTTGTACAGCGGCGGCTGGGCGATGTAGATGTGACCCCGCTCGATCAGCTCAGGCATCTGACGGAAGAAGAAGGTGAGCAACAGGGTGCGGATATGGGCTCCATCTACATCAGCATCGGTCATGATGATGATACTGTGGTAACGCAGCTTGTCCGGGTTAAACTCGCTCTTGCCGATGCCACAGCCCAGTGCGGTAATCAGGGTACCCACTTCGGCACTTGAGAGCATCTTGTCGAAGCGCGCTTTTTCCACATTGAGGATCTTACCCTTCAGCGGCAGGATCGCCTGGGTGCGGCGATCGCGGCCCTGCTTGGCAGAACCACCGGCGGAGTCACCCTCCACCAGGTAAATTTCAGATAGTGCCGGGTCTTTTTGCTGGCAATCTGCCAATTTTCCGGGCAAGCCAGCAATATCCAGCGCTCCCTTGCGGCGAGTCATTTCGCGGGCCTTGCGGGCCGCCTCACGGGCTTTGGCCGCATCGATCATCTTGGTGACGACAGATTTGGCTTCCTGTGGGTTCTCCATCAGGTAGTCTGTGAAGTGGTGGCCCATCTCCTGCTCTACTGCGGGTTTCACTTCGGATGAAACCAGCTTGTCCTTGGTCTGGGAGGAGAATTTCGGGTCCGGAACCTTCACAGAGATAATCGCGGTGAGACCTTCCCTGGCGTCATCGCCAGTGGTGTTCACCTTGTCTTTCTTGCCCAGGCCTTCCCGCTCGATATAGCTGTTCAGGCCACGGGTCAGGGCTGCACGGAAGCCCGCCAGGTGGGTGCCGCCGTCGCGCTGGGGAATATTGTTGGTGTAGCAGAAGATGCTTTCCTGGAAGCTATCGTTCCACTGTAATGCCACCTCTACTGCAATGCCGTCTTCACGCTGGCTCTGGAAGTGCAGAACCTTGTTAATCGGGGTTTTGTTCTGGTTGAGGAACTCCACAAAGGCACTCAAACCACCTTCGTATTCATAGACCTCTTCCTTACCACTGCGCTCGTCCTTCAAGACAATACGCACACCAGAGTTCAGGAAGGACAGCTCGCGCAGGCGCTTGGCCAGCACGTCGAAATGGAATTCGATATTGCTGAAGGTGTTCTCTGAGGGTTTGAAGTGCACCGTGGTGCCGGTGGTATCGCTGTCACCCACGACTTCCAGGGGTGCCTGGGGCACACCGTGGTGGTAGGTCTGCTCGTGAATCTTGCCACCGCGACGGATAGTCAGCTTCAGCTCCTTGGACAGAGCGTTTACCACCGATACCCCTACCCCGTGCAGACCGCCGGAGACCTTGTAGGTGTTGTCATCAAATTTACCGCCCGCGTGAAGGACGGTCATAATCACTTCTGCTGCAGAAACCCCCTCTTCCGGGTGAATCTCTGTCGGGATACCACGGCCATTGTCCGATACGGAAATGGACTCATCCGGATGGATGGTTACACGGATCTCATCACAGTGGCCGGCCAGCGCTTCATCGATGGAGTTGTCGACCACCTCGAATACCATGTGGTGCAGACCGGTGCCATCGTCGGTATCACCAATATACATTCCGGGGCGCTTGCGCACCGCATCCAGGCCTTTTAATACCTTGATACTGCTTGAGTCATAGCTTTGCTGCTCTGACATTTATTCGCTCCATTAAACTTATTGTGCGGCCGAAGCTTCGGCACTGATCTTCCCATGTTCCACGTGGAACACTTTCGGGCAATTCCAAGGGGCATCTAGTTGCCGCCAGGGGCGGCTTGTAGTGCCCTCCTCAATTCCGGTTACAAGCACCTGGCAGGCACAACGCCCAACCCAATGCGCAAAAATCTGTTGGTTACTGTCATCCAACTCTGCCGGCAAGTCATCTACCAGGAATACTGGCATATCCCCCTGCCTACAGACTACCTCCGCCATGGCCGTGCGCACTGCACACACCAACATCTTCTGTTGGCCTCGAGATAGGATATTGTGGGCCGACTCACCGGCTACGGTAAAACGAATATCTGCCCTATGGGGACCAATACGCGTATGCCCCTGTGAAACATCTGATTCCCGTGATTCAGATAGAGCGCTACGCAGGTCAACTTCTTTACGCCAACCGCGACGGTAACTCATATCGACACGGCTCAATAGGCTCTGTGGTAACTCATCGAGAAGTTGCGAAACAGCGGTCTGCAATTGAGAAAACTGAGCTAATCGCAGATCGTTTACACGCTCGCCACTAAGGGCCAACTGCTCTTCCCATACGCCGATGCTGGCCTCATCGATTTTACCACGACGCAGGAGAGCATTTCGCTGCCGCAGTGCGATTTGATAATTTTTCCACTCCTGGGCAAATAAATGTTCCACGTGGAACACTGTCCAATCCAGCAACCGGCGCCGAACGCCGGGGCCACCATCAAGTGCGGAAAAACTTTCACTGTTTATCAATTGAAGTGGCAGGCAACTAGCAAGCTGTGAGCTGGATTCCGCTGGAGCCTGGTTAACCCTGATTCGGCCCGAGCCATCTGCGAGGCGCTCTACCCCCAAGTTAAGACCTGTATCGAGCTGGGCAAAAACCGTAAGCCCACCAGTATCATGCTGAATAACCGATTTGTGCTGACGAGAGCGAAAGGAACGACCGGTTGCCAGCATATGTACCGCCTCTAGCAGTGAAGTCTTGCCACTGCCATTCGCACCACAAAACACATTAACACCAGGACCCAGTTTGAGATCGGCAGAGCAGATATTTCGAAAATTAGATAAGAGAAGACGGGTCAGCGCCACAGACACCTCCCCCAGAGCGAAGAGCGCGATGCACAGGCATCGCTTTGTTTATCGGCTACCCCACCGAGCGGGGAGGTAGCCTCAATCCATTCAGAAAAGAGCAATGGGTGGGCTGCCTTACAGGCGCATAGGCATAATCACGTACAGCGCATCACCTTCTTCAGGTTGCTGCAGCAGAGCACTGCTATTGGCATCCGCCAAACTGATACGGATCTGGTCACTGTGAATAGCACCAGTGACGTCCAGCAGATAGGAAACGTTAAAGCCAATTTCCATTGGCTCACCTACGTAATCCACCATCATCTGCTCTTCCGCCTCTTCTTGCTCCGGGTTGTTGGCAACAATTTGCAGCAGCCCCTCAGAAACCTGAAGGCGCACCCCACGGTATTTCTCGTTGGAGAGAATCGCCGCTCGGGAGAAGGCCTGGCGCAACCCCTGGCGATCCGCATAGACCACATTGCCCGCGCCTCGCGGCAACACGCGCTCGTAGTCAGGGAATTTGCCGTCTACCAATTTAGAGGTGAAAGTAAACTGACCACTAACCACACGAATATGGTTGTTACCCAGCACGACCTGTGCCTGTGCATCGCTGTCTTCAAGCAAACGACCCAGCTCGAGTACGCCTTTGCGCGGCACAATAGCCTGGATAGGCGTGGCGACATCCAGGCCGGGAGCATCACGATCGCAGAGTGCCAAGCGGTGGCCATCAGTAGCAACCGCGCGCAGCTGCTGCGGGCGACACTCTAGCAGTAAACCATTCAGGTAATAGCGCACATCCTGCTGAGCCATAGCAAAACTGGTGGCTTCTATCAGGCGGCGGATCTCGCGCTGGGAGATATCGAAACGAGTCTGTGCACTGGCCTCTTCCTGGTTCGGGAAGTCCGCTGCGGGCAGAGTCGACAGCTGAAAACGGCTGCGGCCACTGCGCAGTATCAGGCGCTCACCATCGCGCTCAAACTTTAGTTCAGCACCATCGGGCAGAGAACGACAGATATCCAGCAGCTTGCGTGCGGGAACGGTCACCTCACCTTCCATTTCTACACCGTCTACACCGAGACGGCCGACAATTTCCACTTCCAGGTCAGTACCGGTCAGGGAGAGTTCCTGGCCCTGTAACTGCATCAACACATTGGCCAGGACTGGCAGTGTTTGGCGTTTCTCAACAACACCGGCCACCAGTTGTAACGGCTTCAGAAGGGCGTCCCGGCTCACATTGAATTTCATCGGTAGTTTCGCCTTGTTTTGTCAGTTATTCGATTAAGTGGTCAGCGACCGTGTCAGCAACTTAACGTCCTCGCGAATATCCGCGTCGGACTCCTGCAACTCGCGTATTTTGCGGCAGGCATGCAGTACTGTTGTGTGGTCGCGACCACCAAAGGCATCGCCAATCTCCGGCAAGCTGTGATTGGTCAGCTCCTTGGCCAGGGACATAGCGACTTGGCGGGGGCGGGCCACCGAGCGACTGCGCCGCTTGGAGAGCAAATCCGCCACCTTGATTTTGTAGTATTCAGCGACAACCCGCTGGATATTATCCACACTGACCAGTCGATCCTGTAGGGCCAACAGGTCTTTTAGTGCTTCGCGCACAAGGACATCGTCAATAGCGCGGCCGGTAAATTGCGAATTGGCAATTACGCGGCGCAGTGCACCCTCGAGCTCCCGCACATTGGAGCGAATACGCTGCGCAATAAAGAAAGCGGAGTCGTGAGGTAAATCCACACCCACCTGCTCAGCCTTCTTCATCAAAATAGCTACCCGGGTCTCGAGCTCCGGAGGCTCTACAGCCACCGTTAATCCCCAGCCAAAGCGGGATTTCAAGCGCTCTTCCAAGCCGTCGATCTCTTTCGGATAGCGGTCACAGGTTAGGATAATCTGTTGACCACCCTCCAGCAGGGCATTAAAGGTATGGAAAAACTCCTCCTGAGAGCGCTCCTTACCGGCAAAGAACTGGATATCATCAATCAGAAGGGCATCAACAGACCGGTAGTAGCGCTTAAAGTCGCTGATGGCATTCAGCTGTAGCGCTTTCACCATATCTGCAACAAAGCGCTCGGAGTGCAAATACACCACCTTAGCATTGGGGTTGCGCTCCAACAGTGCGTTGCCAACCGCGTGCATCAAGTGAGTTTTCCCCAGACCCACGCCCCCATATATAAAGAGGGGATTGTAGGCGCCACCCGGATTGTCAGAAATCTGTTGTGCCGCAGCGAGGCCCAGCTGGTTGGACTTACCTTCAACAAAGGATTTGAAAGTAAAGTTGCGATTGAGTGAGCTACCGTGCTTGATGGCCCCCTCCACCTCAACCTGCCTGGCCGGCTGCTCCGGTACGGAGCGAGCTATACCATTCATAGCCGGTGGTCGCAAATCTGTCAGGGCCAGTTCGCCTGTCGTCATCTGTTCGGCAGTCACCTCCTCAGCCATAGCGGGGTGAGGCACCGGCCTGCTGGCACCAAACCCAGATCCCAGCGGTGAAGTCACCGGAGGTGGCGTAGTGGCAACAGGTGGCACTGATACCGGTGGCGGTGCCACTGCCGGCTGCACCGGAGGTGGTGGCGGAGCTGGCGCCGATGGCGCGGGTGTCGGTACCGGAGTCGGAGGGGCATTATTTGTTACATGGCCGCGCTGGAAGCGAGCCGGCCGGCGAGCGGTAATCTCGAGCGCCACTTGCAGAGGGCGTCCTGGTGCAAACTGTTGCACCAACTCGCGAATGCGGTTCAGGAATTTATTGCCAACCCAGTCCAGCACAAAGCGGTTCGGTGCGATCAGGCGCAACTCGCCCTCCGCACTAACGGGATTGACGCGCAACGGCCTGATCCAGGTATTGAACTGCTGAGACGGCAGCTCGTCCTGTAAACAGCTCGCGCACTGCTTCCATACGGATTCAGTCAAGAAACCCCCCAAAAAACCCCAAAATGGTAAGACCAAGGAGAGACGGCAAGGCCGGATTAGGAATCACCCGGGGCCGTCAAATAAGATCGGCGCAGTATACCTTTCCACCTTTAGGTTATCCACAAGAAAGACTGCATCTGTTGAAAAAACTGCGCAAAAAGATCCACACAATCAAGGATTTGCACAACAATTAGACAATTGAGGTGGAAACCCTTCGAAAGTTACCCACAGGGGGCTGTGGGTATCTTGGGGTCAATCAGTGGGCATTCAGAGATACCCCTGATGACTCAACGACTTGTTTAGTTGGCGTAAAAAATTACAGTAAACTCGCGCACCAATAAAAAGAATTTCCCTGATTAGCGCGTTGCTTTCGCTGCTGGCTTTCTATACAATCCGCGGCCTTCGCAGCGCGTAGCTCCGTCTGCACCGGCTTTGTGCCGGACCGGAGTCCAGGCCGCGGCCGGGAAAGGTCCCGAGAAATTTTGAACACAAAGTCTCAGGTAGCAAGACTATGAAACGCACATTTCAACCAAGCAACTTGAAGCGCAAGCGCACTCACGGTTTCCGCGCTCGCATGGCAACCAAAAACGGCCGTAAGATTCTGGCCCGCCGTCGCGCTAAAGGCCGCAAAGTACTGTCTGCATAAGATCTCTTCCCTTTTAGAGATATCTCTTTATGCAGCAGGTGCGCAGCAGCTTCGGATTTGCCAAGACGCTGCGCCTGCTCAATGCGGCGCAGTATCGCTTGGTATTCAATGAAAACCAGGTGCGCGCCGCACACCCTCATCTGTTGATCCTCGCCCGTCCAAACTCCTTGGAACACCCGCGTCTCGGTCTCGTTATTGCTAAAAAGCATGTACGCAACGCCTCCGACCGCAACCAAATCAAGCGTATAACCCGGGAAACCTTCCGTCTGCAGCAATACGATTTGCCGCCGCTGGATGCCGTGGTGCTCGCGCGCCCTGGGGTCGCAGATCTGGATAAGGCCGAGTTGGCGAAACTACTGAATAAACTCTGGCGTAAACTGGCCAAGCGGGCTCGACAGCCGCAACCCCGACCATGAAGTGGATACTGATCAAGCTGATCCATGTATACCGCTACCTGGCCAGCCCCTGGGTAGGCAACCAATGTCGCTTCTACCCCACCTGCTCCCGGTACTCTGAAGAGGCCATTGAAACTCATGGAGCGATAAAAGGGGGTTATTTAACTCTGCGCCGCCTTATAAAATGCCACCCCTGGCACCCTGGTGGATTGGACCCGGTTCCCCCCACCAGACACAAGAACACGCTCTAGGTAATAAGATGGATTGGCAACGCTATACGCTGCTCGGCGGAATTCTCGCGGTTCTCCTGGCACTTATCTTCCAGTGGAACGCATTTCAAGAGCAACACACTCCTGAACTCGACCGCGAAACCGTCGTGCAGACTGGCGGCGAGACTGTCAGCCAAATACCCGCCGAAACACCCGCGAGCACCGGCGACAGTGATGTTCCCCAACTTCGCTCCCAGGTGCCCGCTTCCGATGAGGGCAGCAGTACTGAGAGCAAGCTGATCAGTGTCACCACCGACGTTTTTGATCTGCTCATCAATCCTCGTGGCGGCGATATCGTCAAAGTGGCGCTGCGCAAACAACAAGAGAAGTTGGATACCCCGGACCAACCCCTGATCCTGTTGAACCAGACCCGCAACCATACCTATATTGCCCAAAGTGGCCTTATCGGTAAAAACGGGACCGACAGCGCCGCTGGCCGCCCGGTTTTCAAGGTGGCAAAAACCGAATATGCGATGGTTGAGGGCGACGATACCCTGATAGTAGACCTGACTCTGCAACAGGAAGGCGCCAATATCACCAAGCGCTTCACCTTCAAGCGTGGAGACTACCTGATCCAAGTGGCCTACCTGGTGGATAACACCAGTGACAAGCCCTGGTCCGCGGCCATGTTTGGTCAGATTAAGCGCGATGCCAGTGAACCCGCAACCGACACCGGTTTCGGCATGTCGCCTTTCCTCGGCGCCGCCATCCGCACCAACGAAAAGAACTACTTCAAGCAGGACTTCGAGGAGATTGCTGAAAGCCCCACCCGCGAAACCATCGAAGGTGGTTGGGTAGCTATGGTTCAGCACTACTTTATCAGTGCCTGGATTCCCCCCCAGGACGAGCGCAATACCTTTGAATTGAAGGAGCTATCCAACGGCCTCTTCCGCATGGGCTTTACCGCACCTCAAGTGCAAATCCCCGCTGCCACCCAAGGCGAGCTGAGCGCTTCTTTCTACGCTGGCCCGAAAGATGTTTACCGTTTGGAAGAAATCTCCCCCGGCCTCGACCTGACCGTCGACTACGGCTGGCTCTGGTGGATCGCAAAACCGCTGTTCGGTGTCCTGCACTTTATCCAGGAGCATATTGTCAGCAACTGGGGCTGGGCGATCATCCTGCTCACCGTATTTATCAAGACGCTGCTTCTGCCTCTGTCCGCCGCTGGCACCAAATCCATGGCGCGTATGCGCAAGTTTGCGCCGCAGATGAAAAAGCTGCAGGAACAGTACAAGGATAACCGGCAAAAGCTGGCGGAAGAGACCATGAAGCTCTACCGCCGCGAGAAGATCAATCCGATGGGTGGCTGCCTGCCGATCCTGTTGCAGATGCCGGTATTTATCGCGCTCTACTGGATGCTCACCGAAACCGTTGAGCTGCGCCACGCGCCCTGGATTTTCTGGATTCACGATCTGTCGGCGAAGGACCCCTACTTTATCCTGCCGGTATTGATGGGCCTGTCTATGTGGTTTATGCAAAAGCTGAACCCGGCGCCGACTGATCCAACCCAAGCCCGCATCATGCAGCTGATGCCGGTAATGATGACTGTATTCTTCCTGTGGTTCCCAGCGGGTCTGGTTCTGTACTGGATCGCCAACAACCTGATTACCATTGCGCAAACCTGGTATATCAATAAACAGGTGGATGCCGGTAAGTACTAACCAGTACCGATCTGCAGCAACACAATAAACAAGGGCCGCTAATGCGGCCCTTTTCCGTTCTGTCGAGTAAACTCAGCCGATGACACAAGAAAGCCTCAATCGCGACACTATTGCCGCTGTTGCCACCGCGCCCGGGCGCGGCGGCATCGGCGTTATCCGACTGTCGGGCGCAAGAGCCCTGCAAATTGCCCAACAAATCTGCGGGGAAAAATCCCTCCAGCCCCGCTCTGCCCACTACCGGAACTTTACCCACAAAGAGCAGTTAATCGATCAGGGATTGGCACTCTTTTTCCCCGGTCCCAACTCCTTTACCGGGGAAGATGTGGTGGAACTCCAGGGACACGGCGGCCCAGTGATTCTCGATCAGTTACTTCAAGCAACTATCGAGTTGGGCGCTCGACAAGCCCGACCCGGAGAATTTTCCGAGAGGGCTTTCCTCAACGACAAAATGGATTTAACTCAGGCCGAAGCGATCGCCGATTTAATCGACGCCGGCAGTGCCCAGGCAGCGCGTAATGCCATGCGTTCACTGCAGGGCGCGTTTTCCGAGAAAATCGAAGACCTGGTGGAAAACCTTACCCACTTGCGTATCTACGTGGAGGCCGCCATTGATTTCCCCGAAGAGGAAATCGACTTCCTCGCCGATGGCAAAGTGGCAGCTGATATAGAAACCCTACTGGCACAAATGGTGGGTGTGGAAACCCAGGCGCGTCAGGGCGCGATAATGCGCGAGGGAATGCGAGTTGCTATCGCAGGACGCCCCAATGCAGGGAAATCCAGCCTGCTCAACACACTGGCCGGACACGACGCCGCTATTGTCACCGATATCGCCGGTACCACTCGGGATATCCTGCGCGAACATATTCATATCGACGGTATGCCCCTCCAGTTTGCCGATACTGCGGGATTAAGGGATGCCCCGGATAGAGTCGAGCAAATTGGTATCGAACGCGCCTGGGAGGAAATCCACGGCGCAGATAGGGTACTTCTAGTCATGGATGCAGAGCAACTCCACTCCCTGGACCCCACACAAGTTTGGCCAGAATTTACCAGTCAGCTAAAAGATCTCAACAAACTGACATTGGTACTGAACAAGATCGACCTCACCGACTACAGCGCTGGCCTTCAGGCACACACTGAAGGCGTGCCAGTGATTGCCATCAGTGCAAAAACAGGTGCCGGGCTCGATGCGTTAAAAGAACATTTAAAACAGAGTATGGGTTTCAGCGGCGCTGGAGAGGGAACATTCAGTGCCAGGCGCCGACACCTGGACGCACTGGGCCGGGCACAAGCTTTTATACATCAGGGCCAGCGGCAACTTCACACTAGCGGTGCAGGCGAACTGCTCGCCGAAGACTTACGCCAAGCCCAGCAGGCTCTGGGAGAAATTACTGGCACCGTCAGTGCCGATGAATTACTCGGCAAGATCTTCGGCAGTTTTTGTATCGGTAAGTAAACACCCCATCCCAACTTCCAAGTTATCCCAAGGGGGAGGCTACTTTATCCTCCCCCGCTTTTCTCCTTCCAGCTTCCCAACATATTTCTCACTTCTTTTACACAGGCTTAACCCCGACTTTCAGGGCGGGTAAATTAAATCCCCAATTTTTCCCGATCTTATTAAATAGATTCGCGAAAAAATCCGGCAAACAACTCTGCAAAATAAGATATGGCGCCGATCGAGTTATACATGTCCACGGGGATTTCCCGTGGATATCTTTTCACTTGCTCCAATCACCTATAAATCACATAGATACAGCAACAAAACTCACAGACTTATACAATATTCACTCTTACGCACAATTAACCCCCAAGTCTTATCACCATCTACGCACAAGCTAAAACCTGAAATTGCCAGGTGTGAGTAAAAAAGGGGATAAACACCTGCGTAAGCAACGAATGCTATGATGATAACTTTCCCGCCAGCACGAGGCGCGCAAAGTTGTCCCGGCTTTCCACAATCGTCTACCGGGGTTGCCCCCCCTTCAGCCAAGGGGTTATTGCCCATGTTTTCATTAATGTAACATGTTGATTTATAAGACTTTTTTTTGCTTATACATGATTTGCCGGGCACTAATAAAAACAACTAAATCAAAAACCTCTCTCTAAGAAATACATTTATTCATTTATATAAACTTGAGAGAGTCCAAAAAATGATTTCCTTAGAGAAAGAGCTCGATATGCATGGAACTGAATAGTCTCCGTTTTTACAGCTTTACATGCGTCTACCAACTAGAGTGCAGGAATATGCTTGTAGCCAATTGCTGACTCACACCTACTGCCTATAAAATGTGCGCCCCCAGTTGTAACCAGTAGCAGCCACTATGGAATTCCCTAAGACCTATGATGTGATCGTGATCGGCGGAGGCCACGCAGGTACCGAAGCCTCACTGGCAGCGGCACGTATGGGAGCTTCCACTCTGCTGCTGACCCACAATATCGAGACCCTTGGACAAATGTCTTGCAACCCGGCGATCGGCGGTATCGGCAAGAGTCATCTCGTGAAGGAAGTCGATGCCCTCGGTGGCGCTATGGCAACGGCAACAGACCTGGGCGGAATTCAGTTCCGGGTCCTCAATGCCCGCAAAGGCCCCGCAGTAAGGGCAACCCGTGCCCAGGCCGATAGAGCCCTGTATCGCGCCGCTATCCGTTCAATCCTGGAAGCACAGGAAAACCTGGAGATCTTCCAACAAGCGGCGGATGACCTGATTGTCGAAGGTGAACGGGTTGTGGGCGTTGTCACCAATGCGGGGGTGCGCTTTCGCGCCAAGACAGTGGTACTGACCGCAGGGACTTTCCTCGGTGGGCGTATACACATCGGCTTGGATAACCACGCCGGCGGCCGCGCTGGAGACCCGCCCTCGATTGCCCTTGCAGATCGTCTGCGCGAACTGCCTTTCCGCGTCGATCGCCTCAAAACTGGCACCCCTCCCCGTATTGATGCCCGCTCGGTAGATTTCAGCGAGCTGGAGGAACAGTGGGGGGATAGCCCCACACCGGTGATGTCCTATTTGGGCAGCCGCGATCAGCACCCGCGCCAGGTCTGCTGCTGGATTACCCACACCAATGCCCGCACCCATGAAATTATCCAGGGGGGGCTCGATCGCTCGCCCATGTATTCCGGCGTGATTGAAGGGATTGGCCCGCGCTACTGTCCCTCCATCGAAGACAAGGTGCACCGCTTTGCGGACAAAGATAGCCACCAGGTGTTTATCGAGCCTGAAGGGTTGACCACCAACGAGCTGTACCCCAATGGTATTTCCACCAGCCTGCCCTTCGATGTACAGATTGAGCTGGTGCACTCCATCAAAGGCTTTGAAAAGGCGCATATCACCCGCCCTGGCTATGCAATTGAGTACGATTTCTTCGACCCGCGCGACCTTTTGCCGTCCCTGCAAACCAAATTTATCCAGGGGCTCTACTTTGCCGGCCAGATCAATGGCACCACCGGCTACGAGGAAGCGGCTGCCCAGGGACTCCTGGCTGGCGCCAATGCCGCCCTACAGGCCCAGGAGCGCGAAGCCTGGGCCCCGCGTCGGGATGAAGCCTACCTGGGCGTGCTTGTGGATGATTTGATCACCAGCGGCACTAAAGAGCCCTACCGCATGTTTACCAGCCGCGCGGAATATCGCTTGCTGCTCCGTGAGGACAATGCTGACCTGCGCCTGACCGAAAAAGGTCGCGAATTGGGCCTGGTCGACGATACCCGCTGGGCAGCGTTCAGTGAAAAGCGCGAGGAGATCGCTCGGGAGACCCAGCGACTACAAGATACCTGGGTGCACCCAAAGACGCCCCAGGCCGCCTCTGTAGAAACCAAATTGCCGCAGCCATTGGCGCGGGAATATAGCCTGATGGACCTGTTGCGCCGTCCGGAACTGGGCTATCAGGATGTGGCGGGCCTCAAAGGGGAGGCGGTAACCGACGAGCAGGTTGCCGAACAGGTGGAAATTTCGGCCAAGTACGCCGGTTATATCGATCGCCAGCGCGAGGAAATTGAGCGTTTGCAGGCCTACGAAGATACCCCGATCCCGGCGGACTTCGACTACAGCGGTATTTCTGGTCTGTCCAATGAGGTTAAGCAAAAGCTGGGAGAGACCCGCCCAGATACCCTGGCGCGGGCCTCGCGAATACCGGGCGTGACGCCCGCATCCATATCCCTGCTGTTGATCCAGTTGAAAAAGCGCGGGCTGCTGAAGCGCAAAAAAGCGGTATAAATCGGTTTTCCACAGGGTATCCCGCGAGGCCCTGCGGGGTTTGAATTTCGCGGGACTACTGGGGGATAGACCCATTTCTCACTCAATGGAACAGTTTCGTCCGCGCCTGTTAGAGGCGGCGGCACAGATGTCGGTGGTACTCAGTGACCGGCAGCAGGATCAGCTACTGGAATACCTGGCGCTTTTCGCCCGCTGGAACAGTGCCTACAACCTGTCCGCCATACGCGACCCGGAGCAGATGCTGGAGCGCCATATTATCGACAGCCTCAGTGTGGTAAATCTCTGTGGCGAAGGCTCTTTAATCGATGTGGGTAGCGGTGGCGGCCTGCCAGGGATTCCCCTGGCAATTGTGCATCCGGAGCGCGCCATCACCCTGCTCGACAGCAATGGCAAGAAGACCCGCTTCCTGTTCCAAGTCGCCAGCACCCTGCCCCTGCCCAATATCACGGTAGTCAATGAGCGGGTAGAAGCCTTTGTGCCAGAACAGCCTTTTGCCGGTGTGGTGTCCCGCGCCTTTGCCTCCATAGAAGATATGGTCAATGGCAGTGAGCACATGTTGGCACCCTGGGGTCGTTTTTATGCCATGAAGGGCAAGCTGCCTGAGGATGAGTTGAGCGCTCTGCCAAAAGGCATTAAGGTCGAGCAGGTGCACCGGTTGTCGGTGCCCGGCTGCGACGGTGAGCGACATATGATTCAGCTCTGTCGCACAGAATAAGATGATAGTTTGGCGGGTTTGTCGCCCGCCCAATCCTGCTCCCCTATCGTGGGGCACAACAGCCGCCGCCCGAAGCCGAGCCGGCGTCGGGGCAAACGCACCCGGAAACAACAAAGGACAAGAATCTTGAGCAAGATATTTGCTGTGGCCAACCAGAAAGGCGGGGTTGGCAAGACCACTACCTGCGTCAACCTGGCCGCATCTTTGGTTGCCAACAAGCGGCGCGTATTGCTGATCGACCTGGACCCCCAGGGCAATGCCACCATGGGCAGCGGTGTGGATAAAAGTGACCTTGAGGTGTCCGGTTACGATGTGCTGGCCGCTGAATTACCCGTTGAGCAGGCCATTGTATCCACAGAGAGCGGTTTTGATTTGATCCCGGGCAACGGTGACCTGTCTGCGGCAGAGGTGGAGTTGCTGAATCTGGAGGGCCGCGAATCCCGCCTGCGCCGCGCCCTGGCTGCGGTGAGTAATCGTTACGACTACGTGATTATCGACTGTCCGCCATCGTTGAATATGCTGACCGTAAACGCCCTCTGTGCAGCTCACGGCGTATTGATTCCCATGCAGTGTGAATACTATGCCCTGGAGGGGTTGTCAGCACTGGTAGACACCATCACCCAGATCCAGCAGGCCGCCAATCCGGACCTGAAAATCGAGGGTATCTTGCGCACCATGTACGATCCGCGCAACAGCCTCACCAGCGAAGTGTCGGCGCAGTTGCAGGAGTTTTTCGGCGATCGTCTGTATCGAACCTGTATCCCGCGCAATGTCCGTTTGGCAGAGGCTCCCAGCTTCGGCAAGCCGGCGCTGGATTACGACCGCCATTCGAAAGGGGCTATTGCCTATCTGGCACTGGCTTGCGAAATCAATCGCCGCCATCCCGCCAATCAATCTTCCAATAAGAAAAGCCGCCCTGTGGCGGAAGCCGTATAAGGGGTAATTACTATGGCCGCCAAACGCAAAGGACTGGGCCGGGGTTTATCCCACCTGATCAGCAATAAAAACAGCACCGCGATCGCCGAGGCTACCGGTGAAGCTGAAACCGAAACCGCCGTGGTCGACGGTGAGCTGAAGGAGTTGCCGATAGAGTTTTTGCAGCGCGGCCGCTACCAGCCACGCCGGGATTTTCCACAGGAATCCTTGCAGGAGCTGGCGGACTCGATACGCGCCCAGGGCATTATGCAGCCGATCGTCGTGCGCGGTATCGGTGAGCAGAGCTATGAAATCATCGCCGGTGAACGGCGCTGGCGCGCGGCCCAATTGGCGGGACTGGAGAAAGTGCCGGCACTGGTGCGCAGCGTTTCCGATGAAGCTGCCATCGCTATGGCGCTGATTGAAAATATCCAGCGTGAAGACCTGAATCCGGTAGAGGAAGCTGTAGCCCTCAAGCGTTTACAGGATGAGTTCAAGCTGACCCAGCAGGAAGTGGCCGATGCGGTGGGCAAATCCCGTACCGCAGTAACCAACCTTTTGCGACTGTTGAGTCTCAGTGAAGAGGTACGGACTTTCCTGGAGCGTGGCGATCTGGAGTTGGGGCACGCCAAAGCCCTGCTCGGTCTATCCGGTGCCACCCAGCGCTCTGCTGCGCGCCAAGTGGTCGAGCGCAGCCTTACCGTGCGCCAGACAGAGGCGCTGGTGCGCCGTTTACAACAGCCGGCTGCCCCCGCACCGGAAAAACCGAAGCCCGACCCCAATATCCGTCGCCTGACTGAGCGCCTGGCAGAAAAAGTCGGAGTGCCCGTATCTATCGATCACAACGATAAAGGCAATGGCCGCCTGGTACTCAAATACACCACTCTGGAAGAGCTGGATGGAATCCTGGCCCACCTGGGTTACGCCGAGGACTGAGGCCACAGGGAAATGCGCGTCCTAGTGGCGCGCGCAATAACTGTTGGCAAATACTCACTGCGGCGAGTAATTCCGTGCAAAACCTCCTGAAAATCAAATAAGTTGACGACATTTGCCGGTTGAATCGGCGATGCTGTTGCCGCATAATTCGCACGCCCAAATTTTGGGCGGACAGCGCAAAAAAAGTCGGCTTATCCCGTCTATGACAAAACCCCCGGTATTACGAATAGCCGCGGTACAGCTTCTGCTGATATCGGTGGCCAGTGCGGCACTGCACTTGAGCGGTAAACCGGTGACTGCGCTCTCCGTATTTATCGGCGGTGCCCTGTGTGCACTGCCCGGAGCATATTTTGGCAGGCGCGCCTTTCGCGATAGCGGTGCGCGCGCGGCCCATCGCGTGGTAGGCAATTTCTACCGCGCGGAAACCGGCAAATTTATATTGACCATGGCAGGTTTTGCAGCGGTGTTTGCCACCGTCAAGCCACTGAATGCCGCGGCGCTTTTTATCAGCTACGTCCTCTGTGTAATCGTGCAGTGGATTTTGGTAGCGCGCATGGTCCGCTAGCCGGTGGATAAGAAAAAAGAATTCTTACTTTTACGATTGTTGAGGAACTATGGCAGGCGAAGCTCAAACCGCGACGGGGTATATCCAACACCACCTGCAAAATATGACTTACGGCAAGCTGCCGGCCGGGTATACCCGCGCCGACGGTACTGTGCTGAATGAGTCTACTTGGACTATGGCGCATTCCTCCCAGGAAGCTGCGGATATGGGCTTTTGGGCCCTGCACGTAGATACTCTGGGCTGGTCTATCGGCCTCGGTCTGATTTTTTGCTTCCTGTTTGCCCGCGCAGCCAAGAAGGCCAGTGTGGACAAGCCCACAGGCTTCCAGAGCTTTGTGGAGCTGGTTACCGACTTTATCGACAAGCTGGTTAAGGAAACCTTCCCCCACCGCAACACTATGGTTGCCCCGATGGCTCTGACCATCTTTGTGTGGGTGTTCCTGATGAACCTGATGGACCTGGTACCGGTGGACTGGCTGCCGATGGCTGCCGCCAAGATCTCCGGCAACGATCACCTCTTCTTTAAAGTGGTTCCGACTACCGACCCGAACGCCACCCTGGGTATGGCCCTGGCGGTGTTTGCGCTGATGATTTTCTTCAGTATTCGCGAAAAAGGTGCCATCGGCTTCCTTAAAGAGCTGACTCTGCACCCTTTCCATACCGGTAAGTTGTTCTTTGACATCCTGCTGATCCCGGTGAACTTCCTGCTGGAAGCAGTATCCCTGATCGCCAAGCCGATCTCCCTGGGCCTGCGTCTGTTCGGAAACCTCTACGCCGGTGAAATGATCTTTATCCTGATCGCGATTGTCTTTGGCGTTGGCGTTCTCGGCTTTATTGGTGCAGGCCTCCTGCACATGGGCTGGGCGATCTTCCACGTACTGGTAATCGTGCTGCAGGCGTTCGTATTTATGGTATTGAGCACCGTGTACATGGCGATGGCACACCATCGTGACGATGAGCACGAGCACGATCAATAAGTTTTTAACCCTTTTTTCGACCTTTACAACAACTCTTTAACTTTGATTTGGAGAACACAATGGAAGCATTAGGTCTGGTTTACATCGCAAGTGCACTGCTGATCGGTCTGGGCGCCCTGGGCACCGCAATCGGTTTCGGTACTCTGGGTGGCAAGCTGCTGGAAGGTTCCGCTCGTCAGCCTGAACAGGCTCCGGCTCTGCAGGGCAAGATGTTCCTGATGGCTGGTCTGCTTGACGCGGTTCCGATGATCGGTGTTGGTATCGCTATGTACCTGATCTTCGCCGTAGCTCCTGGTCTGGTTTAATTACGCCGTTCCAATTGCCCTTAACCCTATTTAAAGAGCAAGAGGTGTCGGAGTGAATATCAACCTGACTCTAATCGGCCAGTCGATTACTTTCCTGTTTTTCGTCTGGTTTTGCTGGAAGTTTGTTTGGCCGCCGCTTTTGGGCGTGATGAAAGAGCGTGAGCAGAAGATCGCAGATGGTCTCGCTGACGCCGAACACGCACAGAAAGACCTGGAACTGGCCAAGCGTAAAGCTGCCGAGCAGTTGAAGGAAGCCAAAGATCAGGCTAACGAGATCATTGATGGTGCCAACAAGCGCGCCAACCAGATTCTCGATGAAGCCAAGCAAGCGGCTCAGTCTGAAGGCGATCGTCTGAAAACTGCGGCCAAAGCTGAGATCGACCAGGAAGTGAATCGCGCTAAAGAGCAACTGCGCAGCCGTGTGGCAGACCTGTCTGTCCTGGGTGCGGAGAAGATTCTCGCGGTCAATATCGACGCTAAGGCGCACGACGACCTGATCGATAAACTGGCAGCCGAGCTGTAAGCGAGGAACCCAATGGCGGAACTCAGCACACTGGCCCGGCCCTACGCTAAAGCTGCATTCTCTTATGCGCAGGAAGCCTCCCACTTAGGTGGTTGGAGCACTGCGCTGAGCACTGCGGCAGCGGTCAGCCAGAACGAAAAAGTGCGTGAGCTGCTGGATAATCCCCAGCTCACCAGTGAAGAGCGCGCAGATAAATTCCTGTCGATTTGTTCAGACGAACTCGGCGAGCACGGAAGGAACTTCATCCGGTTGCTGGCGGAAAACAACCGCCTGCAGCTGCTGCCGGAAATTTCCGAACTGTTCGAAGAGCTGAAAGCGCAAGCGGAAGCCACCCTCGAGGTGGAAGTTGTTTCCGCGCACGCCTTGAGCGATGCACAGGCGCAAGCACTGGGCCAAAAGCTCAGCGCGAAGTTTGAACGCGAAATACATCTGCACAGCTCGGTGGACGAGAGCCTGCTGGGCGGCGCGATCATCCGCGCCGGTGATACAGTCATCGACGGTACCGTACGCGGCCGTCTGGCCAAGCTCGCCGAGGCGATGAACTCCTAAATTACTCTCCCCGTTGGTGTTAGCCGGCGGGGACTTGAGGAACAGAGCATGCAGCAACTGAATCCCTCTGAGATCAGTGAAATCATCAAGAGCCGCATCGAAAATCTCGATGTGAGCACTGAAGCCCAAAATGAGGGCACCATTGTTTCCGTATCCGACGGCATCATCCGCATCCACGGCCTGGCCGATGTGATGTACGGTGAGATGATCGAGTTCGAAGGCGGCGTTTACGGTATGGCGCTGAACCTGGAGCGCGACTCCGTTGGTGCTGTAATCCTGGGCGACTACAAGGCGCTGGCTGAAGGCCAGAAGTGCCGTTGTACCGGCCGTATCCTGGAAACCCCCGTTGGCCCGGAACTGCTTGGACGCGTTGTAGACGCGCTGGGTAACCCGATCGACGGCAAAGGCCCGCTGAACAACAAGCTGACCGACGCGGTAGAAAAAGTAGCGCCTGGCGTTATTGCCCGTCAGTCCGTTGACCAGCCTGTACAAACCGGTTTGAAAGCGGTTGATACCATGATCCCGATTGGCCGTGGCCAGCGTGAGCTGATCATCGGTGACCGTCAGATCGGTAAGACTGCTGTGGCGATCGACGCCATCATCAACCAGAAAGGCACCGGCGTTAAGTGTGTCTACGTTGCCGTGGGCCAGAAGCAGTCCTCTATTGCCAACGTAGTGCGCAAGCTCGAAGAGCACGGCGCTATGGATCACACCATCGTAGTAGCCGCTGGCGCCGCCGATCCGGCAGCGATGCAGTTCCTGGCTCCCTACGTCGGCTGTACCATGGGTGAGTACTTCCGCGACCGCGGTGAAGACGCCCTGATCGTATACGATGACCTGACCAAGCAGGCTTGGGCCTACCGTCAGATCTCCCTGTTGCTGAAGCGTCCGCCTGGACGTGAAGCCTACCCCGGTGACGTTTTCTACTTGCACTCCCGTCTGCTGGAGCGTGCCGCGCGTGTAAACGCCGACTACGTAGAGAAGTTCACCAACGGTGAAGTGAAAGGCAAGACCGGCTCTCTGACCGCCCTGCCGATCATCGAAACCCAGGCCGGTGACGTATCTGCGTTCGTACCGACCAACGTGATTTCCATTACCGACGGCCAGATCTTCCTCGAGACCGATCTGTTCAACTCCGGTATCCGCCCAGCGATCAACCCGGGTATCTCTGTATCCCGTGTAGGTGGTGCAGCGCAGACCAAGGTGATCAAGAAGCTGTCCGGTGGTATCCGTACCGCTCTGGCTCAGTACCGCGAACTGGCGGCATTCTCCCAGTTTGCCTCTGACCTGGACGAAGCTACCAAAGCCCAGCTGGATCACGGTGAGCGCGTAACCGAGCTGATGAAGCAGAAACAGTACTCTCCGCTGTCTATCGCGGACATGGCTGTTTCCGTTTACGCCGCCGACAAGGGTTACCTGAAAGAAGTAGAAGTTGCCAAGGTTCTCGATTTCGAAGCCGCCCTGCTCGCTTACATGAACAGCGAACACGCAGAGCTGATGGAGAAAGTGAACAGCACTGGTAACTACAACGACGAAATCGACGCAGCTTTCAAAGCCGCTATCGAGAAGTTCGTCGCTACTAGCAGCTGGTAAGAACTCCCTGGAGAGCGCGAGAGAGCGGCGTGTCCGCTCTTTCGGAATCTAACTTCCAGCGAACAAGGTAAATCACTATGGCAGGCGGAAAAGAAGTACGCACAAAAATTGCCAGCATCAAGAGCACGCAGAAAATTACTGCCGCAATGGAAATGGTTGCAGCCAGTAAGATGCGCAGGGCTCAGGATCGCATGGCACTGGGGCGTCCCTACGCCCAGCGCATACGCGCAGTGATCGGCCACGTCGCCAACGCTTCGGCCGAGTACCAGCATATTTACCTGCAAGAGCGCGAGGCCAAGCGGGTCGGTTTTATCCTGGTATCCACTGACCGCGGACTCTGTGGTGGCTTGAACGTCAATATGTTCAAAGCCGCTATTCGCGAGATGCAGGCGTGGTCCGAAAAGGGTGTCGACGTCGAAGTCTGCGCGGTAGGTAACAAGGCGGCCAGTTTCTTTAATGCCATCGGCAGCAAGGTTGTCGCAGCGGTACGCGATCTGGGCGATGCGCCCCAGGCCAACCAGCTGATTGGCTCAGTTAAGGTAATGCTGGACCGTTACGCAGAAGGCGATATCGATCGCCTGTTCCTGGTATCCAATGAGTTTATCAACACCATGTCCCAGAAGCCGCAGGTTGAGCAATTGCTGCCGCTGCCGAAGGACGAAGATGAAAAACTCATGCACGAGTGGGACTACCTCTACGAGCCGGATCCGGTTGAATTGCTGGATGGATTGCTGGCTCGCTACATCGAGTCCCAGGTATACCAGGCAGTAGTTGAAAACAAAGCCTGTGAACAGGCAGCGCGTATGATCGCGATGAAGAGCGCCACCGATAACGCCGGTGAGCTGATCGATCAGTTGCAGCTTGTCTACAACAAGGCGCGCCAGGCGGCCATTACCCAGGAACTGTCCGAAATTGTCGGCGGTGCGGCGGCGGTTTAATCCGCTGCCAGTAATGGTCAGCCTAGAAAGAATTTAAAGCTGAGGATCCGGAAATGAGTAACGGGCAAATTGTGCAAGTGATCGGAGCGGTCATCGACGTGGAATTCCCACGCGATTCAGTTCCGAATGTATACGACGCACTGGTGGTTGAGGACAAGAACCTCACCATGGAAGTGCAGCAGCAGTTGGGTGACGGCGTGGTACGCGCTATTGCCATGGGTTCATCCGAAGGTGTCAGCCGCGGTCTGTCCGTGCGCAATACCGGCGCTCCGGTTTCTGTACCGGTTGGCCTGGAAACCCTCGGTCGCATCATGGACGTGCTCGGCAACCCGATTGACGAGTGTGGCCCTATCGGTGAGAAAGAGCGCTCCTCTATCCACCGCGCTGCACCGACCTACGAAGAGCAGTCCAGCTCTACCGAGCTGCTGGAAACCGGCATCAAGGTAATCGACCTGGTTTGCCCGTTCGCCAAGGGTGGTAAGGTTGGTCTGTTCGGTGGTGCCGGTGTAGGTAAAACCGTAAACATGATGGAACTGATCAACAACATCGCTACCGAGCACTCCGGTCTGTCCGTGTTCGCAGGTGTTGGTGAGCGTACCCGTGAAGGTAACGACTTCTACTACGAGATGGCTGAATCCGGCGTTGTTGACCTGGAAAACAAAGCCAACTCCAAAGTGGCGATGGTTTACGGCCAGATGAACGAGCCGCCCGGCAACCGTCTGCGTGTAGCCCTGACCGGTCTGACCATGGCGGAGAAATTCCGTGATGAAGGTAAAGACGTACTGCTGTTCGTCGACAACATCTACCGCTACACCCTGGCCGGTACCGAAGTATCCGCACTGCTGGGCCGTATGCCTTCTGCGGTAGGTTACCAGCCGACCCTGGCGGAAGAGATGGGCGTTCTGCAGGAGCGTATTACCTCCACCAAGACTGGCTCTATCACCTCTATCCAGGCGGTATACGTACCGGCGGATGACTTGACTGACCCATCTCCGGCGACCACCTTCGCGCACTTGGACTCCACTGTAGTACTGAGCCGTGATATCGCCGCTAAAGGTATCTACCCGGCTGTTGACCCGCTGGACTCCACCTCTCGTCAGCTGGACCCACAGGTAATTGGTCAGGAGCACTACGAAGTGGCTCGCGGCGTACAGTCTGTACTGCAGCGCTACAAAGAGCTGAAGGACATCATCGCGATCCTGGGTATGGACGAGCTGTCTGAAGAAGACAAGCAGACCGTAGCCCGCGCCCGTAAGATCGAACGCTTCCTGTCCCAGCCGTTCCACGTTGCGGAAATCTTCACCGGTGCACCAGGTAAATACGTTTCCCTGAAAGAAACCATCCGTGGCTTCCAGGGCATCCTGAACGGTGAATATGACCACATGCCGGAACAGGCCTTCTACATGGTGGGAACCATCGACGAAGCTGTGGAAAAAGCCAACAAAGCCAAGGGCTAATCGAGAGAGGCATATACTATGGCCATGACAGTACATTGTGACATTGTCAGCGCCGAGCAGTCTCTCTTCTCCGGACTGGTAGAGATGGTGATTGTGAGTGGTATCGAGGGTGAGCTGGGTCTCTCCTACGGTCACGCTCAGTTGCTCACCGCTCTGAAAGCCGGTCCGGTGCGCATCATCAAGCCCGGTGGTGAAGAGGAAGTACTGTTCGTCAGCGGTGGCTACGCCGAGGTACAACCTAATATGGTGACTATCCTCGCCGATGTAGCCGAACGTGAGATCGATGAAGACGCCGCGCAGAAGGCCCGCGAAGAAGCGGAACACGCCCTGCACAAGGCGCCGTCTGAAGTCGACTACGCGCGCATCTCAGCCCAGCTGGCCGAAGCCGAAGCGCGTCTGCGTACCCTGCAGGCAATTCGCAAGGCGGCCGGTAAGTAAACAGTTCTTACCTACTCGTAAGGCCTGTTTACAGGTGACAAAAAAGCAGCTTCGGCTGCTTTTTTTATTTTTCTGGAAAACTTCAAAAGTCTCTTACCACCCCCTACCCTGCTCACATCTTCTAACGACTATAGTTACAAGCGATGGTTGTATGTTTATGGATTGAAGAAGTATTCAACTATGAAATGGATGTTAACTGTCGCTTATTTACTTTTCACTCTTGCTCTCTGTTTACCTACGTACAATGCTGTGGCTACAACTTTAATCAAAGCCAGCAACAAGCCTACGGTAGCTGAAAAACTAAAGCCACATAAGCCGCTACTAATTCATGGAAATATAGCTTCCGTAGCATACTTAGATCCAGGCAATGTAGTGCCTGAACACTTAGTTGAATTTGGTTTCTACCATTCCGGCTGGACAATAGATGAAATTCCTGAAGTCGCAAAATTCTCTACATTCGTGGATGTATATAACAGTGACGTACATATTATGGAAGCAGCTAGGAGACACGGATTAAAGCTATGGGTACAAGTAGCTCCGATCTTTTTTGATGGATCAAATAAGCTTAAAAGAATGGATGATTATTATGAAAGATGGCAAAGGGCCAAGAAAAAATTAGAACCATACGAGGATATAATTTTAGCATTTGATCCTTTGGATGAGCCTTTTTATAGATCAAGCATGTCTGATCTAGACCTTAAATTATTTTTAGAAGAAATTTCAGAGCTAATAAAACAAGATTTTCCTAGTGTTAAAGGAGCTATTACATTTACTAACAAGACTGTAAATAAATCAAATTTTAAAAAAATAATACCGAAGAACTATGACTTATTTGGAGTTGACTATTATGTTGGTATTAACTTCCAGTATAAAATTGTAAAAGAATTAATGAATAAAACATCTCATATAGATGTTAAGTATTACTTAATTCCACGAGCGTTTAAGACGTCAAATATAGGTTTTGGTACAATAGAGGAAGAGAAGTTAATTGATCGAGCAAGACAGGCTTATAATTTTGCGATTGCAAACCCCAAGGTTGTCGCAATTTTTCCTTTTGTTTGGGAGAGCTTTATTGGAAAGGGCGACTACTACCTTGGGGCTGATCACTTAGAGCGAGTAAGAAAAGAGTATCAAAAAATAGGTGTTGCGATATCAAACTCTAGATAAATTATTTTTTATCACCCATTATATAAGTGCTGTATATAGCTCTGTCATCACCAAGAACCTGAAGGGCAAATAGCTTTTCTTCAAGTGTCATTACAGACTTCATTCTAAAATTCATTAAATCGGTTGATTCTAAATCAATGACAATAAAATCTGCTTCTTTTCCTTCTTCAAAGTTTCCAACTTTGTCATCGATATCCAATGCTTTTGCAGATCCTAAGGTTGCAAGATAGAAAGCTTTTAGCGGAGAGAGTGTTTTTATATTGTTGTTAATTCCAATCGACTTCTGTAGCTGAACTACCTTATAGGCCTCATCCATAGTCTCTAACATCGAGAAACTGGTGCCGGCCCCCACATCGGTTCCCAGGCCCACACTAACATTGATTTCTTCAGCTTTATTAAGCGGGAATAATCCACTCCCTAGAAACAGATTAGACGTTGGGCAAAAAGCTATAGCGCTACCTACTGAAGCCAAACTTTCCATCTCTTGGTCATCCAGGTAAATACCATGAGCAAACACTGAGTGGTCGCGATTTAATCCATATATGTTATAAACATCAAGATAACTATTTGCTTCTGGGAACAATGATTTTACCAAATTAATTTCATCTTTATTTTCAGAAACATGGGTATGCATATACACATCGGGATATTCATCTAGTAACTTAGCTGCCTGCTTAAGCTGCTCAGGAGTACTTGTAGGGGCAAATCTTGGAGTGATGGCATAGCTCAATCGATCCTTTTTATGCCAATGTTCAATCAGCTTCTTGCTATCGGAATAGGCACTTTCGGGTGTATCTTGCAGGTATTCTGGGGCATTGCGGTCCATCAGTACCTTACCTGCAATTAGTCGCATGTTCTCCCGTTGAGCAACTTCAAAGAGAGCATCTACAGATTCTGGGTGAACGGTACCAAATACAAGTGCTGATGTTGTGCCATTCTTTAGTAACTGACTAATAAAGAACTCTGCAACCTCCTTTGCATGTTCTTTATCGGAAAATTTCCTTTCAGTTGGAAAGGTGTATTCTTTAAGCCACTCTAGTAATTGCTCGCCATGAGCCGCAATCATTCCCGTCTGTGGATAGTGAATATGAGAATCGATAAAGCCGGGAAGTATTAACTTGCCGCGATAATCTACAATCTCTGCGCCTCTTTTTTTTACCGAAATTTCTTCTTCAGAAATTATCCCGGCAATTATTCCATCTTTGACAATTAATCCACCATTTTCAATATATTCATAAGCTTTACTAGTCTTCGCCGGGTCGGCAGTAAAATGAAGTATGTCACCTTGATATATAGTTGTCTCTGCATAAACAAAGTTGCTAGAGGCTGAGAGTAATAGAAATAATTTAGCTAAATTGGACTTTATATTGCTGCTTAAGGATAAAGTTTCGACCACCAGTTCACTCCGTTAAAACAATAAGCAAACCTATATATTTAGCATTTGAAAGATAATGTGACAAATTTATTTCGGGTGTCTCTAGAAGAGCTGGAATACAAAACAACAAATTAAATTATATATTGAGTAATAACCTACTTAAAAATACAGAAATTTGATTTGTATATTTTGTATTTGGAAAAAACTTAATAAATTCCATCTAAACTTGTACTTAAATCTAGATTGAAGGCTCTCAATCCATGTTTAAACATCCAGATCACGTAACAGTAGTTGTTACGAAATTAGAGGAAAGTGTCAGTTTTTTTGAATTGCTGGGTTTTGAGCTTCTACTCAAAAATTTTCTAACTGGCGAGAAAGCGTCACGGTATCTCCAGGTGGATAATGTAGAAGCAGATCACTTTACGATGGTACTAAAGCAGTCATCTCCGAAATTTGAGATACAGCTACTTCACTACCGAAATCCAGTGGTTAAAACTAATCCATCACTAATTGACTTGGCAAGGCCCGGTTATAACCATTTGTGTTTAAAGGTAGATAATTTGAATGAGGCTTTAGAGTATTTATCGAAGCAAGGAATTAGCACAAGAAGTGGAATATTGGAATATCAAAATAAAAAATTAGCATTTATCTTGGGGCCAGAGAATATAACTGTGGAATTAGCCGAGTGAATTGTCCAAGCAAATAGATAGTACTTCTACTAAACAACTTGACATGTAAATCTCTCGAATAAATGATACTAGCCTAGCTAAAATTTATGTCTCCATATAAATTCGAGATATTAAAATGGCAAATAAAATAATCTTTTATACGAACCCTCAATCGAGAGGCTGTATTGTTCGATGGATGCTAGAGGAGATATCGGTACCCTATCAAACTAAAGTACTTGAATATGGCGAAGACATGAAATCGCCACAGTATCTTGCTTTGAATCCCATGGGGAAAGTTCCAACACTAGTGCACGACAACAAAATAATAACTGAAGCAGCAGCAATATGTGTCTACTTGGCAGATGTGTTTTCCGGTTCAGGTTTGTCTCCGATAAATAACGAAGAGCGTGCCAATTATTACCGTTGGATGTTTTATTCGGCTGGACCTCTGGAGTCCGCCATTGTGAATAAATATATCTTTGATGAAGATGTGGCTAAAGATAAACAGCAAATGTTGGGTTACGGTAATTATAAATTGGCACTAGATACGTTATCTAGTGCGATTAAATCAAACCCGTATATTGTTGGAGAACGTTTTACAGCAGCAGATGTATATATTGGTGCACAGCTGGGGTGGGGGTTACAGTTTGGAACTATAGATAAACGTGAAGAGTATCAGGAGTATGTAACTCGTTTATCTCACCGTAAAGCATTTCAGCGAGCTCATGAACTTGATGTAGCTTTGGGAAAAGACATGAATATAAGTCCCGCTTAAATTTAAATTGTAGTAGTTCAGACTTGATCTGACAGTTACCGGTTTTTCAGGAGGTGCTCTGTCAGGTCAAATTCAGTTTACGAGCTTTTCCTTCCAGATGCTTTTTCCATCTTCAAGAGTGGCTAACGGTGTTCGACCGCAACACTTCTTACCCTGATGGGTTCTCTCATTATTGTAATATGTGAGCCACTCGTCCAGATCCTTTTGTAACTCTTCTATTGATCCATAGATCTTGCGGCGTAATGAAGGTTGGTAGAACTCTTGTAGAATAGTTTTATGGAAGCGCTCACAGATCCCGTTAGTTTGTGGATGTCTGGCTTTTGTCTTGGTGTGTTCTATTTCGTTCACACTTAGATATAACTGGTAGTCGTGCTGTTCCAATTTGCCACAATACTCTGTACCGCGATCAGTTAGGATACGCAGCACCGGTAGATCATGTAAGGCATAAAACGGTAGTACACGGTCATTCAGGAGGTCTGCCGCAGTGATTGGCGTTTTGGTGGTGTACAGCTTGCAATGAGCCACCTTCGCATAGGTATCGATATAGGTTTGTTGGTAGACACGTCCGACGCCCTTAAAGGTTCCTACATAGAAGGTATCCTGCGAGCCCAGATAACCAGGGTGTTGAGTATCAATTTCACCACAGGCTTCATCATCATGCCGTTTTCTCTCCAAAGCCTGAACCTGTGACTCCGTGAGGATCAGTCCCTCCTCAGCGACCTTGGCCTCAAGTGCCTTTAATCGCAATTTGAAGTTAGCTAGGTCATGCCGTAACCAGATACTCCGAACGCCACTAGGGGACACAAATACACCGCGTTTACGCAGTTCATTGGAAACTCGAACCTGCCCATGGGCAGGCTCTTGGAGGGCATAAGTTAACACTGCCTCTTCAATGACTGTGTCAACACGGTTCTTGTGGTTGGGTACACGCCGGTTCTTCTCAAGAAGGGCGTCCACGCCACCACTTGAAACGGCTTCCTTGTACCGATAGAAAGTGTCTCTCGATACACCCAGCATCTTACATGCTTTGGAGATATTTCCGAGTTCTTCTGCCAGATTTAGCAATCCGGTCTTGTGTTTGATGATGCGATCATTAGTATGGATCATGGGGTTTATCCTTGGTTTTGCTTTTAGGTTTAGGCACCTTCATCAAAACCGGTAAACCCCTCTTTTTCAAGAGGATGTGTCAGATTTGTTCTGAACTAATACATTTAAATATATTTTGTTTGAACTAAAAGGTCAGAAATTATACTTCTGACCTTTCTAATTTATCCCAAATACTAGTTTTCAACTAAAAATTCCGCTTTTTATTTGCCGAACAGCTCTGTTGAATCGAAAACGATCATTTCTGTCTATAGAAGTATTTTCATCCATCATATGCTCATAATCACTTTCAACTACTTTGAGATAATCTAGTGCTTCATCTTTATCCCCTTTCATTGCAATAAGGTATGAGCGAGATAAGCACATTCTTAATTTGTGAGCATCTGTTAGATGTTCTTTAGGATGATTATCGTGTAGCTTCAAGCATTCCTCTAGGCTAGCTTCGGTGAATGGGTCGTATTCAGCTACTTCCTTAGGAATTGGTTTTTTACACTTATAGATTGAACTTGAGAATACTTGCCCATACCAGTCGAAATAATCTTCAAGATATCCCATGGTTACTTTAATCCATGGTAAACGATCAAAGAAAAAATCTTGATTAATGAAAAATGATTCGCCCTCAATAAGCTTTGGCATAAACTCTGCTGAAACATGTTTATTTAGGTCCTGAGTTTTACATACATCAATAAAACAAATTTCAATTGGATTATCAGGCCAGGAAAACTCATTAAAATCACCGATATTTAGTTCAATCAATGATTGAAATGGAGAAATACTATTTTCTAGTATTGGAACAAAAGATTCACCAAACTTATAGGTTAGTGAGTCACACTCCCAAACACGATCCGAACCATTTGCAGGTTTAGGTAGAAAACCCAATTCATAACTACTAATAGGTTTACTATCCAATATATTTGAGTTTCTGTTGTTTGAAAAATCTGAGTTACTCATCAACCCATGTGCGAGAGAAACCACAGATGCTCCCATAAAGCTTCCGGCATCAACAATATACCCTTTTTGCTGAAAATTTTTTGACGCCAATGAATAGAGTAATTTACGTTCCGCAATCGAAACCATCCCTGGTGTCTCAAATACGCTCTGGGGGACTTCAGTTTTAGAGAATGAAATTTCTGGGTGTACATAACAACCCCTTGCAATTTCCGCATCATCAATTTCGTACATTATTTTGCTCCGGAAATAATTGATTACTTAGCGTAAGCTACACAAAAAACAACATTTGTCTTCATTTCATCCAGTGTAATATCAGGAATTTCTTCTCTTACCCTGGTCTCTATTTCCGGAGTTAAACGCTCTAAAACATTACTATGGGAAGGCTGTAGTTCCCAGGTTTCGATATTAAAATACTTACGTGTTAATGCGCGTAATTCATCGATTCGAATGCGATTTAGATGTGTGTGTAAATAGTGGTCATGTGGCAAATGGCGGACAATATTAATATGGTTCCAATCACAAAACTTAAGATGATCTGGATTCCCTTCATCCAAAACTGATGGATTATGAGGAGGCATATGGTGCCCACTCCAGCCATAAAAGTTGTGATGCAGAAATATAATTTTCCCTCCTTTGGTTAACAGCCCCGCAATATCCTCGAATACACCCTCAATTTCCAATAGGTGCTCAGTGACATTGTGAAGGCAAACCGTATCAAAGGTCTTTATACCGACGAGATCGCGGGTAGAGCACTGGCGTAGATCAATATCCGGGATCAAATCCATGATGTCCTGGCCGGACATTGGAGCGTTAACCCACTTTCTTATCCTTTTATTGCGAACCCTCCTGGAGTCTAAAGACATTGCTGGGTCTACACCGGTATAACTGTTTGCTCCAGCACAGAGGTAGCCCATGGCATAGCCGCCAAAACCACAACCGACATCTAAAACATTGCACCCTTGTACATATTTATGTAATTTTCTTGGCCATGAGCAGTAGCCGAGTTCAACGGCACTAGTGATGAGATCCGAATCAAAATTCTTCAGTGCGTGGCGTATATTAGTGCAGTTGTGGAAAAATGCGATTTTAGCCTGTAATTCATGATTGTCCCAATCTTCTAAAGGTTCTATTTTCTTCAGTTGTTTTGCTGCCTTTGAGCGGGAAAGTTTTGAAAATGCAGGGTGAGAACGGGAAGTGTCTAAAATTTCAATCGCTTCCCTGGCGTTATTTTCGATTCGTATCAGTTTGACTTGGTCAAAGACTTTCAGAGCTCGTTTATGTTCTGGGTTGCACTTGATTGCTATTTTTATATCTTTTTCAGCTTGATCTATGTCTCCTTTAGCTATATTTAGCATAGCGGAGATTATTCTCATGCCTACATGGTGTGGATGTCTTGAGATGAAGGTCAGCGCATACTTATCACAATTTAGAATCGAACCATTTTTTGATTCGGCATAGCACAGAAAATAAGTAGCCGGATGAAAAGGGTTGAGATCGGCAATTGGACGCAATAACTCTCTCGCCAGGTCTATTTCTCCAGCTAATGCAGCTTGCTTCCCTTGTTCAAAGTTATCCAGCTGATTGATTTCTAAAGTAGACATTTAATTTTCCAAGTAATGGTAACCAGGTTTTTTGGCGTGGATATTGACTTGCATGCTGCAAATAGGTGCAGTTGCGCTCGATTTAAATCAAATATAATAAGATTGCTTATTATTGAGTACATGCTCGCAGCTAGCACTGATTTTCTTAAGCTATGAAAATATTCATAAATGTGAAAGTTGGAGCTGTCAAATAATAAATTTATTTTCTCTGAGAAAACTATTCAAGGTGCAATCTATAAAAGTTGGCGCGGATGCTAACTCGTATAATCGGTAAAGCTGGAAAGCCTGTGTTATAAATTGGATTTTGTAAGATTCACGTTATCCAATTAAGCAGCAGACGATAACACCTCAATCCTGAATAAATTGATCTGCCAACGGCCTGGTTGGCAAAACTTGTGGAGGTGGCTCTTTGAAACTGATAATAGTCGGTGGCGATGGCTTTTGTGGATGGCCAACCTCATTACATCTGAGTAATTTAGGTCATGAAATTATTATTATTGACAATTTTTCTAGAAGAAAAATTGATAGTGAGCTCAATGTAGAATCATTGACACCGATTCGAGAACTGAAAGAGCGTATTGATACCTGGTTTGAATTAACGGGAAAGGCTATTCGCTTTGTCGAGTTGGATGTTTCCCAGAAATTTAACGATCTTGTAAATCTCCTAGAGGAGGAAAAGCCAGATAGTATAGTTCATTTTGGTGAGCAGCGCGCTGCGCCCTATTCGATGAAAAGCAGCGCTACTAAAAATTATACGATCGCTAATAATATTTGTGGTACTCATAATATTCTCAATGCGATTGTAGAGACGCAGCTTGATATTCACTTGGTTCACCTCGGTACAATGGGAGTGTATGGTTACGGCCATGAGGAGCCCATACCAATACCTGAAGGTTACTTGGATGTAAAAATAGAGACAGTTGATAATCGTCAAATTTCAGACTCCATCGTTTACCCGCCTAATCCCGGCTCCATTTACCATATGACCAAGACGATGGATTCGCAGATGTTTCAGTATTATGCGAAAAATGACAGGCTTCGTATTACCGATCTTCACCAGGGGATTGTTTGGGGAACGCAGACTGAACTCTCTAGTCTGGATGAGCGTCTGATAAATCGTTTTGATTATGACGGGGACTACGGCACAGTCCTAAATAGATTTCTAATGCAAGCGACTGTCGGTTTCCCACTGACTGTTCATGGCACAGGTGGTCAAACTCGTGCATTTATCCATATCTCTGATACTTGCAAATGTATTGAGCGGGCACTTTTACATCCACCGGAACTCGGTGAACGGCCACTGATTCTCAATCAGATGGCGGAAACGCAAACACTTTCCGATCTTGCACAATTAGTTCAATCACTGACAGACTGTGAAATAAGTTATCTGCCAAACCCTAGGAAGGAGGCAGAGAGAAATGATCTCAATGTAAAAAATGATTTACTTCGTTCATTTGGATGGCAGCCGATTCTTATTAAAGATAGCCTTCTGCAAGAAATTACAGATATAACAATGCAATATCAAGATCGGGCTGATCATACAAAAATACCTTGCGTTTCCTATTGGACACAAGGTAATAAACTAGCCGATATTTCCTATCGGGAAAAAACTAGTGAAGTTACAGAAACCATTTCTTAGTGAGTAGCTTTAGCTATGTCTACGCGAATCCTTATTACTGGTGGATGTGGATTTATAGGTTCAAATTTAGTCAAATATCTCAATGCTTTGAGTTTATATGACGAAATTTTAGTTTTAGATAATGAGGTCACTGGCACTACTGCAGCATTAGCCGGAATACCTCATCAATTTATCAGAGGAGATGTTAGAAATCAGCGGGATGTAGATGAGGCAGTAAAGCATGCTGATGCTGTTATACACTTAGCTGCAGATACACGTGTTATTAATTCAATAAATAATCCAGTCTATAACTTTGAAGTAAATGTACAAGGGACAGTCAATCTTCTGGAAGCGATGCGAAGGTATGAGGTTAAACATCTCATTAATGCTTCTACAGGTGGGGCGATCATTGGAGAAGCTGATCCACCAGTACACGAATTAATGCCAGTGAATCCCGCATCGGCTTATGGTGCGTCTAAGGCTGCAGCAGAGGCCTACTGTTCTGCATATTCTCAAAGTTATGGATTATCAATAACTTCTTTACGATTCTCTAATGTTTATGGTCCGCTTTCCTTTCACAAAGGAAGTGTGATAACAGCCTTTATTAAAAATATTCTGAAAGGACAGGTCTGTGATGTCTACGGAGATGGCTATCAGACTAGAGACTTTATTTTTGTAGGCGATCTCTGCCAGGGAATAATTAGGGCTCTGGAAAAGAGAGAAAATGGGGTATTTCAGCTGGGTAGCGGCCAGCCGACGTCAATTAACGAAGTAATTAGTTTACTAAGGGATGTCTCGGGCTGCCATGAAGATCTTGAAATAGCTAACCACCCTTTCAGGGCAGGTGAAGTGCGCCATAACTATACGGATATTACTAAAGCAAAACAGTACTTGGGCTTTAGGCCGGAGGTATCATTAAGGGACGGTATTCAAATTACATGGGATTACTTTGTCAATAAGGAGGATGTTCTGAAGCCTAGCCTCTCGCAGAGGGCCCTACAGAATGCAGATTGACAAATTTTCAGTAGAATCATTCCCTGATTTAAATGCTTATGCAGGTTTTGAGTCGGACCAGAAGCTCAGAGTTTGTATAGCCACAGAAGAAATCCTAGGTCCGGTGAGAAATGGAGGGATTGCTTCAACCTACTATCACCTAGCGAAAGGACTGGCAGCACATGGGCATGAAGTACATGTGCTCTACTTAAAAGGTGAAACAGTTGAGAATGAAACACCTGAGTATTGGGTTGAGGAATATTCCAATTTTGGTGTTTCACTGCACTATTTGGTGCACACGGATGAAACAATAATTGGCCCCTCACAGGGTTGGCAGCGACGATATAGTGCGGCATACCGCTGGTTAATTGAACAGAGACGTTTTGATGTTATCCACACTTCCGAATGGCGAGGTGGATTAATTTATGCGTTGATGGTTAAGAAGTTGGGATTGGCGTTTAAAGATACATTATTTATTGTAAAGACATCGTCCCCGCACCTCTGGAATCGCCATTATCAAATGCAGCCATTGGTAAAAAGGGAGCTGTTACCAGCGAGTTTTGCTGAGCAGAAATGTGTTGAATTTGCCGATATGGTAATTGGTGGTAGCGCACATCTACTTTGCTTTATGCGCTATGTCGGCTATAAGCTGCCAACATCAACTTATGTTCAGCCAAATATTCTCGATTTTTCTGAAGTTCCCGTTGATGATAAACGCATTAATCGACAGCCTGGTGATGTAGTTCGCACTAACGAATTGACCTTCTTTGGTCGTTTGGAAATGCGGAAGGGATTGGAGCTCTTTTGTACCGCTCTGGATTTACTTGAGCGGACGGGGACTTGTCCTACCAGAGTTAATTTCCTAGGTAAATATGGTGAAGCCTTACCTAATCAAAACAATGAGAAGGTTGCGGACTATATTGAGCGAAAAGCATCTACTTGGAGTTTTGAAGTCAATTGCATCACAGATTATAACCAGCCGGAAGCTCTCTCGTTTTTATGTTCCAGGGATATGATAGCGGTAATGCCCTCCCTGATTGAAAACTCCACCATGGCAGTATATGAAACACTAGAGAATAATATTCCTTTTATTGCAACGCGAGTAGGGGGAACTCCAGAGCTTATCGCAAAAGAAGACCATGAAAGTTGTCTTATCGCACCCTACGCATTTGAGCTTGCGAAAAGGCTAGCAGAGGTACTGAAGAATGGGCATAAGATTGCGCATTCCAGTTTTGATAACAATTATAACCTTCAAGTTTGGTATGGTTTTCATGCCTACTTAGCAGATCTTTTTAAGCAGTATAGTGGCGCTGAAGCGATCACCAAGATTACAGGCTCTCCCACCTTAACAGCTTCTAATGAGATGGAGCTACCGACCCTAGAAGTGGTTGTTCTATTGCGGGATACTGAGAGTGTTATGGAGTTTTCTGAGGCACTTTTAGTTGATAGACCCGACTCCATCAAATTTTTATTAATTGATCCCTATCTTGAAAATATTGCTGAGAGAGCTTCTAACTTTCTATTGGAAGCCGGTCTCAATTGTAGTTTGGTGGATTTCATTGGATTTCCAGCAGGGATTGCACTGGCAAAAAGTCTTTCTGAAAGTACTCTAGATGCTTGCATTCTCTGTGATGGTACATCCTCTCGATTAGGTGGAAAATTTTGTGGTGAGTTACGCAAAACTCTTCAAATAAATCATGAATTCATAATCACTAGCTTTTTATCTCTACCTGAAAACAAGGTGGTAATGCCGATAGGTGGAGATATCGTCTCTGAGATCAGCTTTGGAAATGCAATAGGCACAAATATTATTTGTATCCCAAAACTGGTATCAAGCAAGGTGGGGTCAATACTCCCTTATGATATTCGCTACGGTTTGGTACAAGAATATATTTTAAGGGCGAACAAAGAATTTGGGTTTGAATTGATGGTTATTCCTGAGTGCCATCTTCGTAGTGATTACTATTTAGAGGAATTGGAAGAATCTCGAAATAACGCTAACTCTGTCTACCTTCGCTCAATGTCGTTGATTGAAAATGATAATATTGCCTATCGTAAACTAGCCCTTCTTCCTTCAGCTCAGCCTATTGGAGCTAAATTAAGACCAGCACTTTATCGGGATAAGAATCGTTTGGATGAGGAACCTGTGTGGCTTTTACATGCCGACCGGCCTCGTAAAATGAAAAATCGTAATCCGAGGGTAGTTGTTGGTTTGGACGAGAGAAATTCCCATTTGCTCTGTGTAGCCAAAGGTCCGGGAAATAGGCAATTAATTGTTAATGGCGAGCCCCAATCAATTTCTTTGGAGCTACAAGATAATGAACTTACTTTACATAGATTCCCAATTCCAGATAAATGGGAAGAAGGTGAAAAATTTAATATTAAGTTTCTGTTAGAAGATCAAGAAATGACTTACACCCGTTTTATACGGGTTATAAAACTATCTAAAAATGTATTTGCAGCTATCTCTGGAAGTCCAATACTTAATGAGGTAGCTGTTGAGGAGATATTTAACCAAAAATATACCTGGAGTTTCTTCTCTAAAACAGAAAATAACACACCTGAAAACATTCAAGGGATAGATACCGAAGATACCACTTTATATGGGCAAGATCACGCAGAGGTAGGAGAGTTTGTAGACAAGGATTATACAGTAGAAGGTAAGGATGAGCCTGAACATGATATTGCAAAAATTATCCATGAGCAGGGAAAAATCAATGAAACTGAATTTAAACCCAAGTTTAGTTTTCAGGCTGTGATTCAAAAATCAGGTACTACCTTGCAACGTATATTTAAGGGATATACTGGCTCACCTATTAAGGGGTCAATTCCACCACGAGAGCTTTTTGCACTCGATCCACGGGTTCTTGAGGGATGGGCATGGGATAGAAGCAATATAGCTAAAAATTTAGTGATTGTCTTAGAGGTAAACGGAAACATTGTAGCTGAAGCCACGGCGAATCGCTATGTGGAACGTTTCGGTACTCGAAACCCGAAACTAGCTTGGTATGGATTCCGGTTCTCATTAACACCTGAAATAAAGCAGGAAAACTCAGAGATTACCGTACGTGTTAAGGAAAATGGACTTGTCTTACGAAATGGTCGATTGCGTTATCTTAAACAAATGCTAGTTGCGATCTAAGGTGGCTTGAATAATGAAAGAGCTTCACGAGGATTTACGCCTTGAAGCTGTTCAGAAACCTAAACGTATATGCATCCTAACGGAGGATATGTTTGGTCCAATAAAAAATGGTGGCATTGGAACGGCTTACTTTCATTTGGCTGTTTTTCTACAGAGATCTGGTCACAAAGTCACCATCTGTTTCGTTAATGGTCTAGCAAAAAATCCTGTGAAAATGAAAATCACAAAAAATTTTTTTGCAAAACTTAATGTTGAATTTCATGGTGTTGCACCGCAGGCACTAGCTAAAACGACAATGGCTCGCACTATGGCAATGCCCTATGCAGCCTATGAGTGGCTCAAGAGAAATGATCGCTTTGATATTGTCCATGTTTCAGAATGGCGTGGAATGGGTTATATAGCGTTACTTGCCAAGAGTCTTGGTATTGCATTCCAAGATATACATTTTGCTGTTAAAGGTTCTTCCCCAACACTCTGGTCTGCCGAAGGTAATCAACAATTCCTTAAAGAGGAACGGCAATTGGGGTGGGTATTTATGGAGCGTAGAAGTGCTGAGATGGCAGATACTCTGATCTGTGGGAGTCAGCATTTAGTCTGCTGGATGAAAAATAATAAATACCGCCTGCCTGAGCGCAGTTACTATTGGCCAAATGTATTTTTGGACGATCTATTACCTGATAATGAAGCCATAAAAAATAGTAACTTAGAGACAAAAGAATGGGTGTTTTTCGGGCGTCTTGAACCTCGTAAGGGGATTATTCTTTTTGTGAATGCATTAAACACTCTTGCTAAAAGAGGGGTTAGATTACCATCGATTACTTTTTTGGGAGGACACTCTTATCGATTTGATGCGCGAAAATTCATAGAGGAAAACCAGAAGCATTGGAGTACAGAAGTCTCATTTATAAGTGATTGTAATGCTATACAGGCTGTAGAGTATTTGAGTGGAGAAGGACGTTTGGCTGTGATCCCAGCTTTGTTAGAGAATTCCCCGATTTCTGTCTACGAATGCCTTGCAACTAAAGTACCATTTATTGCTGCTGATACTGGTGGTACTCGAGAGTTACTTGATGACGAAAATGGAAAAAAAATCCTCTTTAAGCCAAATCATATTGCTTTAGCGAAAAAGTTAGAATTACATGCAAAGAAACTGCCTGCGCCGGGTATAAAACACCAGAGGCTTAAGAAGTCGTTAGATGTATGGAATAAATGGCATGGCCAAGAGCATTCAATTATTAAAAACGCCCGATCTTCCAATAGACATGATCCCTTGGTTTCTATATGCGTAACTCATTTTGAGCGTCCAGACTTTCTCTATCAAGCGTTAAAAAGCATTAAAGATCAGACTTATAAGAACATAGAAGTTATTGTGGTTGATGATGGTAGCCATTCACAAGAAGCGCTACACGCGCTGGAAATTATAGAAAGTCACTATCAGAAGAATGGATGGCAGTTTGTATACCAGGAAAACCGATATGTAGGGGCTGCTAGAAATACTGCAGCACAAAATGCAAGTGGAGATTATCTACTTTTTTTTGACGATGACAATGTCATGATGCCGGAAATGGTAGATAAGTTGGTAAGCGCGGCAACTTTTGCAGATATTGATTGCCTGACTTGCAGCTCTATCCGATTCAGCGGCAAGGGGGCACCTAATACTCCAGAAGGTAAGCTCGGAACTCAAATTCGTTTTATGGGGCCAGCTAGAGCTTGGGCAACGAAAGTAAATATAGTCGGTGATGCGACGTGTCTGATAAAAGCTTCTAAGTTTAGAGATCACGGAGGTTATACAGAGAGATATAGAACAGGTAAGGATGATATTGAATTCTATAGCAAGCTAATTTTAGCAAAGGAAAATGTATCCTATTATCCTGATCCTTTATATTACTATCGCACCGGTGACAACTCTATGAAATCCAGAAATCACCTTAAAGAAGAAGGGGATTTCAGGCAAATAAGTCCTTACCTTGAAGGGCTCGACTCGGAAGAGAAAAGCCTTCTACTACTAAGAAAACAGCAAAAAGATGCCAAAAAAAATAAAGGGGAAAAATATAAGCCAGGGTTTTTAAAGCGAACGATTCGAAAGCTGCGTAAATTCGCTAGGGTGAAAGTTTGAAAGTAGTTAAGTACATTGAAAGTGCTAGTGAAACACGCTTCCCCCTTATTTGTATCTTCCGTGATGAATTGGATATTCTCCCGGCTTTTCTCGACCACTACCGGTCTTTAGGTGTGACATGTTTCCACCTGGTGGATACGGGAAGTAGCGATAACTCGGTAAGCTATCTACTGAAGCAGAATGATGTCCAGCTATACGAAGTTGATTGTGGCTACCCCCAGGCAAACGCAGGTGTAGATTGGGTTAACAGAGTTGCTCGGGACTACTGTCAGGGAAAATGGACTCTTGTGGTAGATGCTGATGAATTTCTCTGGTTACCTGAAATTTTAGGTAAAGCTTCACTGAAGGTTACGACTCAACTTATGCAGAGTGAATTAGCTTTTGCTCTATATACTCCACTAATAGATTTCTTTAGTGACAACCTTCAAGGGAATGCATATGACATAAGAAATCTTTCTGAGTTAATGGAATCAACGCCTAACTATGTATCTTATAAAAACTTTAAGAAAAAAAGCATATTAGCTTTTCCTTTTTTTGAAATTCGCTCCAAAGCCAGAGCGCAAATATCTGGCATTTCTGATTATTTTGTTAAATCTTATAAAATTCCGTTGGTTTATTGGCGGACGGGTTTTCAATATTTACGTTCAACCCACTCATGTACGCCGGTTCCTCTCAGTAAAAATTGCGCTCATCTTCTCCATTTCAAATTCCGGTCCGGCTTTCAGCAAAGGCTTAGTCGGGAATTGCAGAACCCTGACCGGATGAATGCTGATGTATATCGCATTTCCAAGGCCATCATTAAAAATCAGATAACTATCCCGCAATACACATCGGATCTGCGCAAGATAGATGGATTCGGGGAAAGCGATTGGCTAACAAAGATGGATTTTGATACTGATTGGCAGAATGAAAATAAGTCCAAAAGCCACTATTTCGAACTGCTCACACAGCAAAAGATAGCCTCGGAGAGCTTTCTCGCCGATAACTTAAACCGTATAACCAAGTCTTTTAGTTGGCGACTGAGCCGGCCTTTACGCAGATTTCTGTTTCATCGGGGCATATTGCGACACGATCACTATCCAGAAAGGCTCGACCAGGATCATCCATTAGTGGATCAGACGATTGCCATCTATGAGTCATTTTGGTGGCTGGTTACGGGAATCTTTAGACTGCCTGTCGCAATCTATCGCGCCATTCTCTGGCATAAGCTGGGAGGACGTCGCCGGACCAGGTAGGGCTTTATACAAAAAAGGCCGGGGAGGTTTGTCCCCGGCCTTTTGTTTGCATCTCAGTTTGTGCCTGAGGTTAGTGTACCCAGTGGTGTCGTTCCATCTTCTCCTGTACCGCTTCCGCCGTAGGAGCGGGCATAGCACTGATAGGCAGGCGTTCGTGGAAGAATGCCAAGCGTTCGCCAGCCCCTACTTCGTTCATGGTTTCCGCCTCAAACACACGGCCATTAATTACCGTGTAGGTAATGTTCTCTGACAGGCGCAGGTTATCCAAGGGGTTGCCGTCAACCACGATCAGGTCAGCCAGCTTACCAGCCTCAATGCTGCCGATATCACCGTCCATACCCAGGTAGCGGGCACCATCGATGGTACCGGCGCGGAAGGCTTCCCAGGGAGTAAAGCCGCCCTGCTCCATCATCCACATTTCCCAGTGGGCTCCAAGCCCTTCGCGCTGGCCGTGGGCGCCGATATGTACGGTGACACCTTCGTCGCGCAGCTGCTTGGCCTGACGGGCCACATTAAAGTGGTTGTAGTGGGCATCCGGCGCAGTGGGGCGACGGATAGAGCGTGGGTTAACGATAAAATCGGGGGTAAAGCGGGTCAGGCGCTCGTTCTTCCATACCTCCGTGCGGTCATACCAGTACTCCTCACCCCAGAGACCGCCGTAGGCCACGACGAAGGTCGGTGTATAACCCACTTGGGTTTGGCTCCACAGCTGCTCCACATCGCCGTAGACATTGGCGATCGGCAGTGAGTGCTCGATACCGGTGTGCCCGTCCACAATCATGTTCATATTGTGCTGGTACTTACCGCCGCCCTCGGGCACTACCATAATGCCGGCTTCGCGGGCTGCCTGCAGCACTTGCTGGCGCTGGTCGCGGCGGGGCTGGTTGTAGCTCTTCACCGAGATGGCGCCCATTTCCTTGAGGCGGTTCACGTGGAACTGAGCGTCCTCCAGGGAGTTGATCTTGGCTTTGTAGCCTGGACCTTTGGCGCCATAGAGGATGGTGCCGGTGGAGAAAATACGCGGCCCAGTAATCAGGCCGGCCTTTTGCATTTCAGCGGCGGAGAAGATCTCGCTGCTGTCATTGGAGGGGTCGTGAATAGTAGTCACTCCAAATGCCAGGCTGGAGAACAGGTTCCAGTTCTGCTGCGGGATAATTTCTTCGCGACCCTGAGCACCGTGGGCATGAGCGTCAATAAGCCCCGGTAAAACGGTTTTGCCGGTGATATCGATACGCTTCGCTTCCGTGGGAATCTCCACTTCCGCTGCGGGTCCCACGGCGACAATGCGGTTGCCCCGGAACAGAACCACACCATTGTCGATAATTTCACGGGTGTTTTCCGCATCGCGCATAGTGACAACCTTGCCGCCGGTGAGGGCAACGAGACCTGCGCGATTGTCGAAGGACTGTTCAAAGCTCAGGTCGATGCCTTCAGAAACTGGCTCTGGCAGTTCCTCCGGAGCGCCGGCGACAAATTCGAAGGCATCCTTCAGTTCACGCTCGAACAGTTTGGGGCCGTGTGCCCAGCCCAAAGTATCGCTATCGGCAGACCAATGCAGGTTTTCACCGGCGCGCTTGGATACCTGGGTGACTTTGACTGCTTTGCTATCGGGGCCGATAACCTCGGATTTGCCGGTATGCATAAAGGGCGCGACAAAGGCTTTGAAGTCCTGGGTGAAGGCAACCCACTTGCCGTCCGGAGACAGGCGGAAGGAAGTAATCTCAGCGCCGTGCAGGTGCTCGCGCTCATCCTTGCCTTCCAGGTTGGTGCTCTTCAGCACGCGCTTGCCGCCGTCAGCGTTTTGGTACTCGGAGAAGTAGATACGATCTTCGCTGGCGCCGAAATGAGGCTCATAGCCAGACTTTACGACCCGGCGTTGCCAGTCGCCGTCGGCGTCTGCCAGGTAAATGCCCGGTTCCAGGGAGTACTCGGGGCTGAGCAGATAGCCGCCGGTAAAGCGACGGTAGGCCACAGAGTCACCACTTGGAGAAAAGCTTGGTTCAACGTACAGGCCCGGCTGCTTGGTGATGTTTTTACCGCGACCGTTGCGAGCGGAAACTACCCTCACATGGCCCAGGTTTTGGTCGTCCCAAGAGACATAGGTGATCTCGCGACCATCGCGGGACCAGCTGGGATAGAACTCAAAGTGGTCGTCCTGGCGGGTCAGACGACGACGCTCACCACTGGCGACATCCTGAATATAAATCTTGCCCAATGCCTGGAAAGCGACCTGCTTGCCGTTGGGGGATTTCTGCGCCCAGCGAATCATCTTCACATCGAAGGTTTCCGGCGCTACGTCTACCGGGAAGCGCACCGCATCCGCTACCTGTTTCTCAACTTTCACATGGGCCGCAATCGGTGCGACGCTGTCGCCGTTGATGGAGATGCGCAGGAATTTACCGCCAGTCCAAACGACCAATGACTCACCATCGGGCATCCAGTCGTATTGAACGTAGTTGCCATGGGGCCCAAAGATTTCCTGCAGGTCGCGTTCGAGGCCGGAGTAAACCGGAGTTTCCAGTCCTGTGTCCAAATCTTTCAGGAACAGGGAGGTCTGGTTGTCCTGGCGGCGAATAAAGGCCAGTTTACTGCCATCCGGGGATGGTACAGGTGCCACTGCGCCACCGGGACCGGAGACAAAGGTCTCCTCTTCACCATCCTGGAGGTCATAGCGGTTGATGGCAAAAATTTCCTGGGTGGAGTTTTTGTTGTACTTCCACACGGTGCCGGGGGTGGTATCGATGGAGTAATAGACATAGCGTCCATCTGGAGAGAAAGCTGGATCGGCAATATTTTTCTGGGCGATATCGCCACCGATGCGCTCTTTCAGTTGGCGACCTTCACCCCCACCGTAGTGGTACATCCAGATTTCACCGGCGGGGATACTGCGGCCAGACATAAAGCCTTTTCGCGCTACCAGGTACTGGCCATCGGGGCTCCAGTTGGGCGAGTGCAGCAAGTTTTCCTTTTCTGTCGTGAGCTGGCGAAGGTTGTCGCCATTGCGATCCATCAACCAGATGTTGTCGGCGCCGTCACGGTCGCTGATAAACACGATGGTCTTGCCATCCGGGCTGAAGCGCGGCTGCATATTCCAGGCGATTTCATTGGTCAGGGCTACCGCCTCGCCGCCTGCTACCGGCACTGTGTAGATATCGCCGAGCATATCGAACAGGATGGTTTTGCCATCTGGGCTGATATCCAGGTTGCTCCAGGTGGTCTCGCGGGTGTCCAACTGGATCGGTTTGAATTCGTAGGGTGGCTTGTTGATATCCCAGGATTGGGCTTCCGCCTTTTCTACTTCCTTTTCTTTGGTAGCTTCGAGAGCGCTTTCGGCTTCTGCCGCAGCACCCATCGGCAGGGTCAGTGCCAGGACAGCCAGAGCCAACAAATGGTGGCGCGGCTTGTTCTGCTTGGTGGTGTTCATTGAAATATCCCTCCGCCCGATTCTGTGTTTGGCGGCTATATTTGTTTTGTTGGGTTGAGTAACCGGTTGATTTCACAGGGGGTAAATTACCGGGATCAAAGCGGCGCAGCAATCTTAATGCGTTGAATACCAGGGCCCCGGGGCGAACTGTTGTTCGCTTGAGTAAACCGGGTCTAGTGGCCACAATGCACTCAAATTTTGTAGACGATTGGAATATCGACCCGTTATGACTATCGATGTTGTGATTTTGGCCGCTGGAAAAGGCACCCGCATGCACTCTGACCTGCCTAAAGTGCTGCATCCTATTGGCGGTATTCCCATGCTTGAGCGGGTAATTGATACCGCCATGTTGTTGGGAGAGGTACAGATTACCGTGGTAATCGGGCATGGCGCAGACCTGATACGTGACCGCTTTGCTGATCGTGGTGTCAGGTTTGTGGAGCAGGAACAGCAATTGGGTACCGGGCATGCCGTGGCCCAGGCGGTGCCCTATTTCCGCGAAGGAGCCACCGTTTTGGTGCTCTATGGTGATGTGCCTCTGGTCAGGGCCGGCAGTTTGCAATCACTGCTATCGGCAGCGGATCACGGACCTGCCCTGCTGTCAGTTGAAATGGCCAATCCCGCCGGTTACGGGCGTATTGTGAGGGATAACAGCGGCTGTGTGCAGTCGATCGTTGAGGAAAAGGATGCCGATGCGGATACCCTGGCTATCCGTGAGGTCAATACCGGCATTTTGGCGACTCCTGGAGCACTGTTGGCTCGCTGGTTACCGGAGTTGTCCTGTGACAATGCTCAAGGTGAATACTACCTGACCGATATTATCGGTCGTTCGGTCAGTGAGGGGATTCCTGTAACGGGAGTAATTGCCAGTGATCCGCTGGAAGTGGCGGGAGTAAATAGCCGTGCGCAGCAGGCACAGATGGAGCGCGCTTTGCAGCATAACCATGCGACCAGTCTTATGAATGCGGGGGTGACTTTATTGGACCCCATGCGTATAGATGTTCGCGGCAGCCTGGAGTGCGATACCGATGTCTCTATCGATATTAACTGCATTTTCGAAGGGACAGTTTCACTGGGTAAGGGGGTACAAATTGGACCTAATTGCCTGCTAAAAAACTGTCGCCTGGCAGATGGCACCAAGGTAGAGGCCAATTCCATTATCGAAGGCGCTGAGATTGGTGAGGCTTGCACTATTGGTCCCTTTGCACGTTTGCGTCCGGGCACAGAGCTGGCCACTGGTGCCAAGGTGGGTAACTTTGTCGAAACCAAAAAAGCCAAAATTGGTGAGGGCAGTAAGGTTAATCATCTCTCTTATGTCGGTGATGCCCTGGTGGGCGAAGCGGTCAATATCGGTGCTGGCACCATTACCTGTAATTACGACGGTGTGAACAAGTCCCTGACCGAGATCGGCGACAATGCCTTTATAGGTTCTAACACAGCTCTGGTAGCCCCAGTAACTGTGGGCGCCGGAGCCACAGTGGGTGCTGGCTCCACCATTACCCAGGCTGTGGGGAGCAAAGAGTTGGCGGTAGCGCGTAGCAAGCAGCGCAATATTAACGGCTGGCAGCGTCCGACCAAGAAAAGCTAAATAACCCTTACCGTAATTGGATTGCCCCTCGGAAACTGTAATTCCGGCGGGCCTTTCCTCTCCACGCCTGTTGATAGCCACCCTATCCATTAAACTTGCGCTTCGGGAACAAAAGGAATGGCCCGATGCACAAGCCCAGATTACAGCTGCTTGCCAGTTTTGATATTGCTTCGCTGCAATATTTGGATGAACAGGGACAGACGACCCAAGCCCTACCGGAATTTGCCACCCCGGATACCCTGATTGCTTACTACCGCCAGATGACGTTGGCTCGTATGGTGGATGATCGCGCGGTAAAAATGCAGCGTACCGGTCAACTTGGTACCTATCCCTCCAGCCTCGGCCAGGAAGCTATTGGTGTTGGTCTCGCAGCCGCCATGGCCAAAGAGGATATCTATTGCCCCAATTACCGGGAGACCGGTGCTCTTTTGGAGCGGGGCGTCACTATCGAAGAGATCTACGCGATCTGGGGGGGCGATGAACGGGGGCAGAACTTTCGCCATAGCCGCGAAGATTTGCCCTTGAGTGTGCCTATAGCCACCCAGATGTTGCACGGTGCCGGTGTAGCCTTTGCTCTGAAATATAAACATGAGCATTTCGGTGAACCCATGCGCGTCGCTGTTTCGACCGGCGGCGATGGATCTACTTCGCGGGGAGACTTTTACGAGGCGATAAACCTGGCTGGGGACTGGCACCTGCCTCTAGTGATCGTTATCAACAACAATCAATGGGCCATTTCCCTACCGCGAGATGAGCAAACTGCCTGTAAGACTCTGGCACAGAAGGCTATTGCCGCCGGCATACCCGGCTTGCAGGTAGACGGCAACGATGTGATTGCCGTTCGTGAGGCGGTGGGTGATGCCGTGGAGCGGGCGCGCAGTGGTGCTGGCCCAGCTCTGATCGAGGCGATCAGCTATCGCCTGTGTGACCACACCACCGCCGATGATGCCAGTCGCTACCAGCCCAAAAAAGATGTCAGTGAAGCCTGGTCCCGAGAGCCTTTGCGGCGCCTGCGATCCTACCTGGAAAACTGCGGTGCCTGGGATGATGCGCAGGAAGAAGAGATGCAACGGGAGCTGACACAGAAGCTGGAGAGAGCGGTCCACATCTACCGGGAAACCCCCAGAGATGCCGCCACAGCAATATTCGACCACCTCTATGCAAAGTTGCCGGAGCCTTTTCTGGAGCAGTATCAACAGTTGCAGGGAGATAGCTAATGGCTGAGATAACTTTGGTCGAGGCTGTCACCCAGGCTCTGGCTTACGAGATGCAAGCAGACCCGATGGTGGTTCTATTTGGTGAAGATGTTGGTCTGAACGGTGGCGTATTTCGCTCAACCGAGGGGTTACAGGCCAGGTTTGGCCGGGACCGGGTGATGGATACCCCCCTGGCCGAGACCATGATTGCCGGAATGGCTGTCGGTATGGCGGTGCAGGGCCTGCGACCGGTGGCTGAATTCCAGTTTATGGGTTTTATCTATCCCGGTCTCGATCAGATCCTCAGCCACGCCTCGCGCTATCGCAATCGCACTCGCGGCCGCCTCTCCTGTCCGATTGTCTATCGGGCCCCCTATGGAGGTGGAATCCATGCACCGGAGCATCACTCCGAGAGCACTGAGGCCCTGTTCGCCCATATTCCAGGTCTGCGCCTTGTGGTGCCCTCCTCTCCTGCACGGGCTTACGGTTTACTATTGGCGGCAATTAGAGACCCGGACCCGGTCATTTTCCTGGAGCCCAAACGTATTTACCGAGCCGTTCGCCAGGAAGTGCCCGACACTGGCGAGGCTCTGCCACTGGATCGCGCCTTTGTGTTGCGGGAGGGCCGCGATATAACGCTTATCGCTTGGGGCGCTTCCCTCAAAGAGACCCTGCAAGCCGCAGAGCAGCTCGCAGAGGAAGGGGTAGAGGCTGAGGTTATCGACCCGGCCACCCTGAAACCCCTGGATATCCACACGGTAATAGACTCCCTGGAGAAAACCGGGTGCTGTGTCGTTGTGCACGAGGCGGCCAGGTTCTGTGGCCTGGGTGCCGAGGTGATCGCACAGATTAATGAGTATGCCTTCGATCTTTTAAAGGCACCGGTACAGAGGGTGACCGGTTTCGATACAGTGATGCCCTACTATCAACTGGAGGATGAGTATCTACCCGGAGTGCCGCGTATTTTGTCGGCCGTACAGGAAGTGCTGGACTACGCCAACGGAGGGCCACAATGAAGACTTTTACCCTTCCGGATCTCGGTGAAGGTCTGCCCGATGCGGTAGTGCGGGAGTGGCATGTCAGAGAGGGAGATACCATAGCTGCCCATGAAACTCTGGTGACAGTGGAAACCGCTAAGGCCTTGGTGGAAGTGCCGGCTCCTTGGGGCGGCACTATTGAGAAGCTATTTGCGGCAGTGGATGAGACCGTGAATGTTGGCGATCCCCTGGTGGGATTTATGGCCGAGGGAGAAGTCGCAGATGAAAGCCCGCCCACTCAAGCTGAAGAATCGGAACAAGAGACTAGTCCTCGGGCCGACAGCGGTACGGTGGTGGGAAAAATAGAGCAAGGGCAAGGTGTATTGGGGGCTGAGCGGGGGCCGGAGGTGGGCTTAAAGCGCCTGGCCACCCCGAGAGTACGGGCCCTGGCCAGGCGTTTGGGGGTAGATTTACAGTCAATATCACCAGCGGGTGCACTGGTAACGGAAGCCCAGGTACTTACTGCGGTGGGGCCGGGAACAAAGCCCAAAACTGTGGCGAAGGGGCAGCATCCATCACCTGCCCGCGCTTCTGCCGTACAAACTACAGCCGTTGCACCCCAATTCGATTCTGAGTCCGAAGTCATGACGCCTGCACGTCGCGCAATGGGTTTGTCCATGAGCCGAGCGCGAGATGAGGTAAAGCAGATAACGCTGTGTGACGATGCGGATATTTCCAACTGGTGGGGTAGTGCTCCGGCGCTGCTGAGATTGATTCGTGCAGTACAGGAAGCTTGTGAGGCGGAACCTACCCTCAATGCCCTGTATCAGGATGAGAAGCTGGCGCCGCAGGGCAGTATCAATATTGGCTTAGCAGTGGATTCTCCACGAGGACTCTATGTGCCGGTACTCAGGGATGTCGCCCAGCGTACTGATGAAGATCTGCTCCAGCAGGTGGCGGACTTTAAGCACCAGGCCCGCGAGACCGGAATCGCCCAGCGAGACCTTCAGGGGGCAAGCATACTTCTCTCCAACTTCGGCTCCATAGCCGGTCGCTATGCCACCCCAGTAGTCATGCCGCCCACTGTTGCCATTGTCGGTGCCGGGAGGGTGTGCCAGGGAGTTGTGGTGGTCAATCGATGGCCGGCACTTCGCCCCTTACTCCCTCTCTCTATCAGTGCCGATCACCGGGCCGTTACCGGTGGAGAGTTGGCGCGCTTTCTTCAGACAATGTTGGAAACTTTGTCCCTCTAACAGCCTGAGTGAGTCCTATACCGGTATTTAATCAGTTGAGTAATGGTTATTGATAAAAGTTGTGGGAACTTTAGTTTCGTTTTGCTATCTTTAAGTTTCGAAATGAAACTTATCTGCCTATGTCCAAACGCAACACCCAACAGCGCCGCCACGGTATTCTCCACTTGCTAAATGAAGTAGGAGAGACCACTGTCGAGCAATTGGCGCGGCAGTTCGGAACTTCGGAAGTTACGATTCGAAAGGATCTGACGGCAATGGAAAATCACGGCTTGTTGCTGCGCCGCCACGGTGGTGCTATCCCGGTGCCGAGGGAGTTGGTCAATGAAGAAGGGCCCTCTGGGAGTAAGCGGGCCATTGGTCGAGCCGCTGCTGAGCTGATACCGGATCACCACCGAATTGTGATCGATTACGGTCGCACCACGGCGGCAATGATTCCTGAGCTTGAAAGCAAGCGCGGCCTAGTGGTGATGACTAACTCGCTGCATGTGGCCAATGCACTGCGCGAACTTGAAAACGAACCGACGCTGTTGATGACCGGAGGCACCTGGGACCCACACTTTGAGGCCTTCCAGGGGCAGGTTGCAGAACAGGTACTGAGAGGATACGACTTCGATCGCGCTTTTATTGGTGCCGATGGAATCGATTTGCAACGCGGCACCTGTACATTTAATGAACAAATTGGCCTCTCCCGCGTAATGGCGGAAGTTGCGCGGGAAGTGGTTGTACTGGCGGAGTCCAGTAAAGTGGGGAAGCGGATTCCCAATCTGGAATTGTCCTGGGAGCAGGTCGATATCTTGGTAACTGATGATGGCCTGGCGGACGCCGTGGGCCAAAAACTGGAGCAGCTGGGTATCCAGCTCATTTGTGCCGCTGAAGACAGGAGCAGAGGCGCTCAGCCTGAAATGTTAATGGGCGGCGAGACTCCCGGGTTAATGAGGAAATAATTATGTGCGGAATCGTAGGTGCGCTGGCACAGCGCAATGTGACGGGGATTCTTCTGGAAGGGCTGCGCCGTTTGGAGTATCGCGGTTACGACTCAGCCGGAGTCTGCTTAAGCAGTGGAGATGGCCAGCTGCAATTGCGCAAAAGCCTGGGCAAGGTCGCAGATTTGGAAGCCAAATTAAGTGAGGAAAGCGCCGAGGGCCATATTGGCATTGCCCATACCCGTTGGGCTACTCACGGTGTTCCCTCCGATGAAAATGCCCATCCCCATCTGTCAGGCCATATCGCTCTGGTTCACAACGGCATTATCGAAAACCATCAGGAATTGCGTTCAGAGCTTCAGGGAAAAGGTTATGAGTTTGAGTCTGAAACCGATACTGAAGTTGTGGTTCACCTTATTCACTCATTAAGTTCTGAGGGCCGCAGCCTGGTCGACTCTGTGACTGAAGCCACGCATATACTGGAAGGTGCCTACGCCCTCGCGGTGGTTAGTCATGAAGAGCCGGAAGTTTTGGCCTGTGCCCGCTCTGGTAGTCCGCTGGTCCTTGGAGTGGGTATTGAAGAGAACTTTATTGCCTCTGATCCTATGGCCCTGCGCCAGGTGACTGATCGCTTTATATTCCTCGAAGAGGGCGATGTGGCGGAAGTGCGTCGCGGTGGCATCGCAGTTCGAGACAAGTTGGGAGAGGAAGTCAGTCGCCCGGTGCACAAGTTGACCGGCGGTCATGAAGCTACCGATAAAGGGCGCTACCGCCACTTTATGCAGAAAGAGATTTTCGAGCAGCCCCAGGTGGTCTCAGCCACTCTGGCGGGCCGTATCGGTGAGCGCTCAGTGTTGGCCCAGGCCCTCGGTGCCCGCGCCCAGGAGATTTTGCCCAAGGTGGAGCAGGTACAGATAGTAGCCTGTGGCACCAGTTACCATGCGGGAATGGTAGCCCGCTATTGGCTGGAGGACTGGGCCGGTATTCCCTGCTCGGTGGAGGTGGCCAGTGAACTGCGCTACCGTAAGAAAGTGGTGCGCCGGGGAACCCTGTTTGTGAGTATTTCCCAATCCGGAGAAACGGCCGATACCCTCGCCGCCCTGCGCCAGGGCAAGGACCTGGGCTACCTGGCCTCCATGACCATCTGCAATGTGCCCAACAGCTCATTGGTGCGAGAGTCTGAGCTATCGCTAATGACCGAGGCGGGCCCTGAGATTGGTGTGGCCTCGACCAAAGCCTTTACGACCCAATTGGTAGCATTACAACTGTTCTGTATCGCCCTCGCCAAGGTCAATGGACTGTCGGCGGAGCGTGAAGCTGAGCTGGTCAGCGCCTTGCACCAGTTACCTGAGCTAATGGAGAGTTTTACCGGTCTGGATAAGGTGGTTAAAAACACCAGCAAGGCCTTTGCAGAGAAGAACCACGCGCTTTTCTTGGGGCGTGGTGTCGAATTCCCCATTGCTCTGGAGGGCGCTCTAAAACTGAAGGAAATTTCCTATATCCACGCAGAGGCCTATCCCGCCGGTGAATTGAAGCACGGCCCCCTGGCACTGGTGGACGGCGATATGCCCGTGGTTGTCGTTGCCCCCAATGATGAGCTGCTGGAAAAACTCAAATCCAATTTACAGGAAGTGCGTGCGCGGGGTGGGCAACTGTTTGTTTTCGCCAGCCCCAAGGCCGGATTTACCAGTGAAGAAGGTGTTACCGTGGTGGAAGTTCCAGATTCCCCAGAGAGTCTGGCGCCGATTCTCTACACCGTGCCGCTGCAGCTATTGAGTTACCATGTGGCGTTGCTAAAAGGTACGGATGTGGATCAACCCAGAAACCTGGCTAAATCAGTCACGGTTGAATAACCGTTCACCTGCCGCAAAAGGTTTATGCACAAGCGAGTAAAGCTGTGTGAATTTACTACCTCTGATAGCGTCACCCTGCGCTATCTAGAGGTCGGCAGCGGCCCCATATTATTGATGCTACACGGCTGGTCCCAGGGGGCGGTGTTGTATAAACATCAGCTCGCAGGGCTCAGCGATCAGTTTCGTGTGATCGCGCTGGATATGCGTGGTCATGGTCAGTCTGACAAGCCCAATCATGGCTATCGAATTTCCCGCCTCGCCAAGGACTTGCAAGAGCTGATCTCAAGTCTGCAACAGGAACCCCTTCATTTACTCGGCCACTCCGCCGGCTGCTCGGTGATATGGAGCTACCTGGAAATGTTTGGTGGGGATAGGGTCAGTGCACTAGTGCTAATCGATGAACCCCCCTGTCTACTGGCAGATCCCGCCTGGAGTGAAGCGGAGCGATTGGCCGCTGGAGGCATACTGACCCCGGAGAGCCTCTTCCAGTTTGTGGATAACTTGGTTGGAAAAAAAGGTGCTGAGGCCACCCGCCAAATTCTTATGTCTATGGTCACGCCTTTAATGGGGAAAACCCAACGGGATGAGCTGGTTGCGGTTAACCTGCAGTGTCCCCGTCGCTGGGCTGCAAAGCTTTTTGTGGATAACGTAACAAAGGACTGGCGGGATTTTATCCCCAGGATTGATAAGCCGACGCTAGTGGCTTTCGGTCGTGCCAGTCCACACCCAATAGAGTGCCAGCAGTGGATTCACCAGCAAATTGTGGGTTCCAGGCTTGAGATCTTTGATGTGGCGGAAGGAGGAAGCCATTTCCCGTTTCTGGAAGCGCCACACAGATTTAATGCCCTGGTGAGTAAATTCCTTCTCAAGTTTTCCACAGATAGCCATTTCCCCGTGCCCTAGTTCAGCTTTGTGGATAACTGTGGATAGAGTTATCCATAGTTACTGGAATTTAAAAAAATAATTGAAACAGCTTCTGCGAGAAGGCAGTTTCTCCTGTGGATATTCCTTTTTAAGATACCTTCACACCCGTTACCCCATTGGAAAAGGATAAAACTGATGATGAAGGCCGTCGGTTATCAACAGTCTCTGCCAAGCAGTGATAAAGAAGCGCTACAGGATATAACCCTCCCCATACCGCAAGTCTCCGGCCGGGATCTGCTGGTAGAAGTACAGGCCGTTTCAGTTAACCCGGTAGATACTAAAGTGAGGCAGCGGGCCAGCCCGGATAGCGGTCAGTGGAAAGTACTTGGCTGGGATGCTGTGGGCATAGTGAAAGCGGTAGGCCCGGAAGCGGGACTCTTTAAGGTTGGCGATCGGGTTTGGTATGCGGGCGATATCTCCCGTTCCGGCAGCAATGCCCAGTACCAGCTGGTGGATGAGAGAATCGTTGGTACTGCCCCCAAGACGGTTGGCTGTGCCGAGGCAGCGGCGCTGCCTCTCACTGCGATTACCGCTTGGGAAATGCTATTCGACCGCCTGCAAGTTGCGGTGGGTAAAGGGGCAAACAACAAGTCACTGCTGATCATTGGTGCCGCTGGTGGCGTGGGTTCGATTATGATCCAGTTGGCCCGTCGTCTGACCAATTTGACTGTGATAGGTACTGCTTCCCGCCCCGAAACCAAAAGCTGGCTTGAAGAGCTTGGAAGCCACCATGTGATCAATCATCGGCAGTCTCTTAGCGAACAGTTAAGCCGCGAAGGCATCGATGGCGTCGACTATGTCGTTAGCCTCACTAATACCGAAGAGCACTTGGCGGAAATTATCAAAAGTATCAGACCTCAAGGGAAGTTTGGTTTGATTGACGACCCCGCCTCCTTGGATGTTATGGCACTGAAGCAGAAGAGTGTGTCTCTTCACTGGGAGTTTATGTTTACTCGCGCGCTGTTTTCTACCGAGGATATGGTTGCCCAGCATGTTCTGTTGAATGAACTTGCGGAATTAATTGACCAGGGATTAATTAAAACCACTATGGGGCAGAATTTTGGGAAAATAAACGCAAATAATCTTTTAAAAGCGCATCAGCTTATCGAATCCCAGGCTGCAAAAGGAAAGATAGTCCTGGAAGGTTTTTGATAGAGTAAACTCTCTCCTACTCAGGGTCATATGTATGACATCTGGGTGGGAATTTACTTTGAGTAAGCAGTCCTAATTATTCGATAAAAGAAACTAAGTGCAAGATACTTATTTTTCATTATTTGGCAGTAAATTTTTGCTTATATTTCTACAGGGCGAAAATAAACTGATAGAAAAGACATCAAAGTCACTTTTATATTTTTCCGCATTATGCAGTCACCATTTTATTAAGTTATTAATCCTCGCATAGAAAATAAAAGTCATGCTATAACCATGCCTCGGCATTTTTCAAAGATGAGAGGGCCGCTAGGTGGCTACGACAGAAAAAAATAAAACAAAAACCGGTATTGATGCTGCTGTTATGAATGGCGACATCAATATGTTGCTTGGCGAGCCAACCCAGCCGCCAGAACAAGTTCGTGAAGAGCGCAAGAGAAAGCTGACGGCGGCTTTTCGGCTGTTTGGAAAATTTGGTTTTGATGAAGGCGTAGCCGGTCATATCACTGTCCGTGACCCGGAATATGACGATCATTTTTGGGTCAACCCCATGGGGGTTTCCTTTAAACAGATGACGATGTCACAACTGTTGCTGGTCAATCATCAAGGAGAGGTGGTTGAGGGGGATGGTTACCTTAATGGCGCAGCCTTTACTATTCATTCTCACATCCATAAAACCCGCCCGGATGTGATAGCCGCTGCGCACGCTCATTCCCTTTATGGGAAAAGTTGGTCTACTCTCGGGCGCCTTCTGGATCCCATTACCCAGGATGCTTGTGCCTTTTATCAGGACCACGGTTTGTTGGATACTTTTTCCGGCGTGGTATTGGAAATGGGAGAAGGTGCGGCCCTTGCTAAAGCCTTGGGTAACCACAAAGCACTGATATTGCAGAATCACGGCTTACTGACGGTGGGTAAATCCGTCGATGAAGCTGCCTGGTGGTATATCACTATGGAAAAAAGCTGCCAGGCTCAGTTACTGGCGCAAGCAGCTGGGCAGCCTATTTTGATCGATCCAGAGGTGGCAATACGAACCCGGGCGGTTGTGGGAACTGAACTGGCGGGATTATTTAGCTTTCAGCCTCTTTACAATGTAATTGCAAAAGAACAGCCGGATATGTTTGAGTAAAGAAACTCCAAAACTCTGCCAAATTTGCAGAGTAATTTTTTGGAGCGCTGCAAAGCGCCGGCACTTTTTCTCAGAATTTATTCCCTGTTTTCTATTCTCGCATAAACTTCCTGATATTGAGTGAACAGCACTAGGGAGCCTCTGAATAACTCCATGATACCTCTGCAAGCCCCGAAGGGCGGGCCTTGAAGGCCACATCTGCTGCGTTGCAGCTCTTGCAAAGGGCTACGGCCATTCGCGGCGAGCTGCGCCTAACATCTGCAGCCTTCAAGACCCGCAGAGGCATTACGGAGTTATTCAGAGGCTCCCTAGTTACTCGATAGAGATCTATTTCAATAAGGCGTCACAGGGAACTGTAGCGAGTAATGCACTATCTGGTTATTGCGCTGGTGCTGTTGTTAGTTGTGGCCATTACCCTGGTTATTGCGCGCCTGTTGCCTTTACCTATTCCACTGCCTCTATTGCAAATTGCTGCGGGAGCAATACTGGGTAGCTTTTTGGGAATAGAAATACCCCTCGAGCCAGAAATTTTTTTCCTGCTGTTTGTTCCGCCCTTATTGTTTATTGCCGGTTGGCGAATACCGAAAGGCGCTCTGTTTCGAGATATCGGTGCCATTGTTACCTTGGCTATTGGATTGGTGCTTTTTACCGTTGTGGGTATGGGGTATTTTATTTCCTGGTTGGTGCCTGTCATGCCACTGGCGGTGGCTTTTGCAGTAGCGGCAATTTTGGCACCGACCGATCCTGTGGCGGTATCGGTGGTCCACGGTGGAACGTCTATGCCACCACGGCTGGAGCATATCCTCGCCGGAGAGTCCCTGTTTAATGATGCCTCGGGATTGGATATTTTCCGTTTTGCAGTGATTGCTGCCCTCACCGGGACCTTTTCATTTCCCCACGCACTGGCTGGTTTTTTCTGGGTCGCTATCGGCGGTGTGGTTATTGGTGCTGGAGCGGCATTTGCCTGTGGATATATTTTGCGTCTGCTGGTCAGAATTGGCGGTGAGGACACTACTGTACAAGTTCTAGTGAGCTTATTAGTGCCCTTTGCGGCATATATCGCCGCCCATACTTTACAGGTATCGGGTATTTTGGCGGCTGCCAGTGCTGGAATTGCGACTCACTATACCACCTTACACGGTGCGGAAATGTCGACTACACGGATGGACCGTCGTGCAGTATGGAAAACAGTACAAGCAGTTCTTGACGGTATTATTTTTGTTTTGTTGGGAGAGCAATTGGTTCGAATTACCGGAGCGGATTTCTCCGGCGCGCGCCACACTGGTGACTTAACAATAATTTTTTATGTCCTGGCAATATTTGTTGTACTACTTCTCCTGAGATTTGTGTGGGTATGGGTCTCCCTATATCTCTCACGTTTTGGGCAGAAAGTAGAATCTTTTGGTACCCATTTTTTATTGGTTAGCGTGTTGACCATCGCCGGGGTAAGAGGGGCGATTACATTGGCGGGAGCCTTTTCCCTTCCCCTCGCTATGACAGATGGAAAGCCGTTGCCCGGCCGTGATTTAGCCCTGATTATTGCAATGGGCGTTATTTTGCTTTCCTTATTGCTGGCAAGTTTTTTATTGCCTGTTCTACTGCGCCGTTTACCCGAAGCCCCCAATTTTGCCGCTATCGGTGATGAAAAAGGTGCGCGAATATCTGCTGCCACAGCAGCAGTGAATCAGCTAATGAATATGCGTCATGATATTGATCGAGGCGAAAAAGATCGCGATCTCGCTTTTGAGGCGGTGGATCACCTTTTGGCTATTTATCGGCGGCGCATAACCCTAGGAGAAGATGAAAGCGAGGATATTATCTGGATGCGTTCCAGGGTTGAGCGTCATTACCACCTTGCCGCACTTTCTGCTGAGCGCGAACAACTGTTGGAATTGCGTGTCTCCAGGAAGATTGATGATGAGCTCCACCGCAAATTGGTTTTGGAGGTCGATCTGGTAGAGGCGAGCTTAATTAACAAAGAATAAATTTTCTCTTGTAATAGATACGCTTAAATTGGTGAAAACTTGATATGGAGTTTGTAGAGCTGTGTTCAGTTAATGGGGTGTCCCGTTTTCAGAAAAGAAAAATAGACAGTCCCCAGCGCGAGCCCCTGGGTAATTACTCAATCCCCTATCCCGCCAAGCAGGTGCAGTTCCGGGAGTTTAGAGAAGGGCAGCGTTTTGATTGGCACTGTGCCCCGCAGGCGCAGTTTATTCTTTATCTTGAAGGCAGGGTGAAGCTCACAACCAGCTCCGGTGAACAATATATCTTTGCTCCCGGAGATATCTTATTAGCCAATGATTTACACGGAAAGGGGCATATCAGCGAGAGTCTGAGTCCTGGCAGGGCTGCCATTGTCGTGCTTAATGACAACCCCTAGGGCGAATAACCGGCTTACTGTTTTTCCATCTCGGGCTTGGCTTCTTCCCAGTAGTGATCCAGATGCAGGTCCTTGTCGCGGCGGTCTTGTTGTAACGCCTGCAAAAGCTGCTCGCGATAGATTCGGCTTTGCGCAATATGCTGGGACTCATCGCGCCAGTAGGGGAAAAGTGCCTCCAGCATACGCTGGTCGTGCTGCTTGAACTTCAAGGCGGCGCGGCGCGCCTGTATGGGACTGAGTCCCAATAGTTCCAGCGCCTTTTCGCCGATGGTCAGGGCCGAGTCCACGGTCTCGCGGAAGATATAGCGGACCCCGGCTTCCATCAAAGCATATTGGTGCATACGGTTGCGGGCCCGGGCGAGGATGGTCACATTGGGGAAGTGTTTTTGCAGCTGGGCCACAATTTCCAAACAGGCGGCCTGGTCGCTCAAGGTCAGGATAACCAGCTTTGCATTTTGGGCTCCGGCGGCGCGCAGCAGATCCTCTCGCGAGGCATCTCCGTAGTAAGCCTTGATACCATAGCGGCGCACCAGGTCCAGTTGTTCTGCATTGCGTTCGAGTAAAGTGGTATTGAAACCGCAGGCATTTAGAAGTCGCCCGGCGATTTGCCCGAAGCGCCCGTAGCCAATAATGATTACCGGTGAGCCCGAATCCACAGGCGGTGATGTATCTATGTTGGCGGGAACCTCTGGGCCGGTGACAAACCGAGGCTGGATAAACTGTTCGTAGATCAGCAGCAGCACTGGTGTCAGGGCCATGGTCAGAGCAATTTGAGCTACTAACAGATTGCCGATGTCCGCACTCAGGACCTGAAGCTGGGTAGAGAACGCTACCAATACAAAACCGAATTCACCGGCTTGCGCCAATGACAGAGCGAACAACCAATCCTCGCCCTTTGACATTCGCAAGGTGCGCGCCAGGGCAAACAGCACGGTAAATTTAACCAGCACCATCGCCAATGCTAATCCGATAAGCACCAGCGGGTTGTCCGCGATCAGGGAGAAATTCAGGCTGGCACCCACGGCGATAAAGAAGAGACCCAACAGCAGGCCCTTAAAAGGCTGTATATCCGCTTCCAGCTCATGGCGGAACTCGCTCTCGGCCAGCAGTACCCCGGCGAGGAAAGTACCCAGTGCCGGCGATAGGTCCAGCCAGGTCATTACCGCAGCTGCGGCAAATACGATAAGTAGCGCGCTCACGGTAAACAGTTCGCGCACTTGGCTGCCTGCCATTAGACGCAGTAAGGGACCGAGGAGGTAACGCCCGGCGAAAATAAAAGCCAGCATGGTGCCGATGACTGCCGATGCGTAATACCAACCACTCAAGCCACTTTCATGGGGGCTGGCAGCGGTACCTGCCAGCAGTGGCAATAGCGCGAGGATGGGAATAACCGCGATATCCTGGAACAAAAGTACCGCAAATGCAGCGCGCCCGCCCTGGCTTTTCAGCAGGCCCTTTTCACTGAGGGATTGCAATACGATCGCAGTTGAGGACAGTGCCAGGATCAGCCCGATAGCCACCGAAGAGCGCCAATCCATCTCGGAAAAGGCGAGAACCAATCCAGCGATGGCCGCAGCGGAAAACAGTAGTTGGGCACTACCGGTGCCGAGGATAGCACCGCGCATTTTCCACAACTTCTTCGGCTGCAGTTCTAAGCCGATCAGGAACAGCATGAGTGCAACACCAAACTCGGCAACGTGCATCTCATCGCTGGCATCGCCGACCAGGCCTAGGGCACTTGGGCCTATGGCCACACCGGCGAGTAAGTAACCGAGGACTGAGCCCAGGCCCAGGCGGGTGGCAATGGGTACCGCAATCACTGCGGCAGCCATGAAAATTACTGCCTCAATAAGGAAGCCGGAGTGTTCCATTTAATCGTTATCGCTATTTGGCTGTCGGTTGCTGGGGCTCGTCGCGTTCGGGCTCAGAAAACTCCCGGCTGCGACGAATCAATGGCGCTATGGTAGAGCCCTGTACGACGATAGAAAAGAGCACCACGCCATAGGTCATGACCACCCACAGGTAGCGAAGGTCCTGTCCCTGGACGAAGGCACTGCCGGCGGGAATCGACATCGCCAGCGCCAATGCCAGACCACCTTTCAACCCTCCCCAGATCAAAATCCGGTTGGTATAGGGGTGGTACTTGCGGCGACTTTTTAAATACAGGAAGGGTATGCCGACAGCGAAAACCCGGGCGGTGAGAACAATGACAATGCCCACTGCCATCAGCAGGTAGTCGGAGGGGCGCAGGTCGATAGTAATCAGGAACAGGCCCACCAGCAGGAAGAGCAAACCGTTGAGGAAGTCCTCGGTGATACTCCAGAAATTATCCAGCTCGTGTTGGCTCACCCGGGAAAAGCCGCGCTCGCGGGTAAAGTTGCCAATAATAATGCCACTGACCACCATTGCCAGGGCGCCGGAGACTCCGAGTACATTGGCCAGGGAAAAACCGGCGGTGGGGATAACCATGGTCAGCATCAATTCCAGGCTGTGATCATTGGTACAACAAATGGCCCAGTGGAAAACGCCACCAATGATCAGTCCCAATAATATGCCCCCTAGCGCCTCGATGGCGAATAGCTCAGCCACTGCTGGTACCGTGGGTTGGCCGCCTTCGAAAGCGAGTGCGTAAATCACCGCGAAGATCACGATACCGAAGCCATCGTTAAACAGGGACTCACCTTCCACCTGAATGGAAACCTGCTCAGGGGCCTTCAGGTTTTTCATAATTGCCAGTACGGCGATAGGGTCGGTGGGAGAGATCAATGCACCAAATAACAGGCAGTAAACAAAAGCTACCGGCATATTGATCAGCATCAGGAACCAGTAAAGAAGGGCCCCGACCACAAAGGTGGAAATGAGGGTACCGACAATGGCGAGAAGACCGATCTCCAGTTTCTGGTTGCGCAGCTCCAACAGATCGATATGCAAACTGCCGGCAAAAAGCAGAAACCCGAGCATTCCCTTGAGCAGAATATCCTCGAGGTTGAGCAGCGGCAGAAGCTGATCTGCCCAGGTGCGCAACTCCACCACCCCCAACTTGCCCAGGGCGGTGACCAATAGTGATAGGGCCAGGGCACCGGCGGTAATAGCGATTGTGGTTTGGGCGCGCAATACGTATTGGTTCAAGAAGCCCAGAAAAACTGATACGGCGGCAAGAAAACAAAAGGTGTAATAAACTTCCATGCCGTGTGTGGACTCCAGCGCTGAAATATTCTCGGATGGTTTAATGCCATTTTGGGGAGCGCCCCGGCGGCAATTTATATGATGGTGAGTGTGCCGTTATTGTAGTCGTGCAGAGGCTGCTCGATTTCCCTTGGAGTGGATCTAGGGCAACAGGATTACACCGGGGCGGGTCGCGCGGGCACAAGCGGCCAACTCCCTTTTATATGGGCGCGCAATTGTAGCGGCTCTAGGGCGCCACACAACTGCATTTTTCAGTTTTGCGCTCAAACGGATCGACTTCCCCTACCCACTAAAATTCATTAACGCCTTAGCTTTTTAAACATTACTTCATTACTTTCTAACTGCCAATTAGTAGATTTCTACTGACTATTGAAAATAAAAAGGATGATTATCACGCCAATCTAGTGGTTTTTATCCCTCCTGAGTAAAGGCAGCTACCGACTATCTCATGAATTTTCACGACAGTGTCTACACTGGTTGATAGTCCATACCCATAAATGCGCAATTGAGGAAGTAGTAGTGAAGCATTCGATGTTGTGCGACACCTCAAAGCTGATCGGTCGGGTACTGATGTCGCTGATCTTTATATTTGCCGGCTGGAATAAAATTGGCGGCTACGAAATGACAGAGGCCTTTATGGTTTCCATGGGGATACCCGGCTTCATTTTGCCCCTAGTCATCGTTATTGAGTTGGTGGGAGGACTCGCGGTGTTACTGGGGATATTCACCCGGATTTCTGCTTTTGTCCTTTTCCTGTTCTGTCTCGCTTCGGCCTTCCTGGTACACCTGTCCCCTGGTGATGCAACAGAAATGACCAGCTTTATGAAAAATATCACGATTGCCGGTGGTTTCCTGATTCTGACCTGTGCCGGTGCCGGTCGCTTTAGCCTGGACCATTGGATACGCGGTAAGTAGATTTCAGCAACAGTTGTAGAGAGGAATTGAAGCCAGTTTCAGTCGAGCTTCAGTGGGGAGAAATTAGCCGGGCCTATACTGCCTGGATATAGGTAATGACTCAACAGGATTACCATGAAGCTTTTTTATGCACCGGGTGTTTGCTCTCTATCGCCTCATATTGTCGCTTGTGAAGCAGGGATCAATCTGGGCCTGCAAAAGGTCAATCTAAAAACCCACGAGCTGGAAAACGGCGACGACTTTACAAGGATTAGTCCTAAAGGGTACGTGCCGGCACTGCAACTGGAAGGCGGAGAAGTACTGACAGAAGGTCCGGCAATCGTCCAGTTTTTGGCGGAGCAAAAGCCCGACGCGCAACTGGTGCCACCAGTGGGCACCCTGGCCCATTACCGGCTTCTCGAATGGCTCAACTTCCTCAGTGCTGAAGTCCACAAGCTATTCAAACCACTGTTTTGGCATGGTACAGAAGAAGAACAGGAGGATTCCCGGGTTAGGCTTATCCGCTGGTTTGACTATATCGAAGGGCAGCTTGATAAAGACTACTTAATGGGAGACGGTTTCACGGTTGCCGATGCCTACCTGTATGTTCTCTCTCGCTGGCTGAAACATCAGCAGTTTGATATGCCCCGGTGGCCCCGGCTTCAAGCATTCCAAAAGAGAATGGAAGAAAGGCCCGCAGTGCAGCGGGCGCTTCAGGAGGAAAGTTTAGAGCCGGTGTAAAGAGCTGTCGTTAACGCGGGGTAAAGCGCCGGGTCGCAGGGATATCGGACTCGATCGGTTGGCGAACCTTCGCGATAAATAGTGCAGAGAGTAGTGCCACAAAAGCACAGCCCGCCATAGATCCTGCAATAGGTGTCAGGGTTCCGGTGTGCAGGCTGCTCGCCAGTCCACCCAGTATCCCCCCGGTAATAAAAAGAGCGGCGCCGTATAGCGCGTTGGCACTACCGCTGATTTTGGGGAAGAACTCCAAATAACAGGCGGCGGCATTGGGGCCGGTAATACCGATACAGCTCATCACCAGTACCAGGGGAATCATCCACAGGGTCAGTTCTTTGACTCCTGTCATAGTTCCCAGCAGCAGCAGGCCGCAACCCAATAGCTGCAACACAATACCCGCCAGCAGGATATTGCGCGGCTCAAAAAAGTTCAGCAGGCGGATATTCACCTGAACCATGCAAATTAGCCCGAGTACGCAGATACCAAAAAACAGTGGGAACTGATTCGCGCTAACACCGAAGTAATCCATAAACACAAAGGGCGCGGTGGTGATGTAGATAAACATCGAACCGCTGACACAGGCCTGTGCAATCAGGAACCCAATAGCGCGGGGATTGCGCAAAACCTGGCCGTAGCTGCCCACGAGAGACTTTAGCGGCATCATCTGGCGGCGTGCGCGGGTAAAGCGGGAGACGGTCTCCGGTAAAAGCAACTGTACTAGTACGAGCATTGCCAGAGCGTACAGTAACAAAAAGACGAATATACTCTGCCAGCCGCCAACGGCTAGTAGTGCGGAGCCGATCACCGGGGCGATCAGTGGTGCAATCAGCATGATGGTGCTAATCAGGGAAATAATTTTTGCCGCCTCACGGCCACTGTGTAGGTCGCGCACTATGGCAGCACAGATTACTGTGGCAAAGCCGCCGCCAACTGCCTGGCAGAAGCGCAGGATAATCAGTTGGTCTACATGGTCGGTAAACAGGACTAACAGGGAGCTGGCTATATAGATACTGAGGCCGATAGTTCCTACAAGGCGCCGTCCCCAGCGATCTGATAATGGTCCGCCAAACAGTTGTCCGAGGGCAAAGCCCAGCAGAAAACTGGACACTGAGTACTGCATCCGCTCGACTTCTGTATCCAGGGCTGCCGCCATCGCCGGAATGGCCGGCAGGTAGCTGTCGATGGAAAAAGGTGTCAGAGAAACGAGTGCGGCCAGCCACACCACTAGCCAGCGCGGGGCTTTCTCGTCCGGGTTAGAAGCGATGGATGTCATTATGTTGCTCAGGTACAGCCTGGAAGGATCTTCCCGGCAAAGCCCAATTGGCGGGAAATGGCTTTGGTAGAAACGGGCGGGCACATTGTCCCTTGCCCGCTTTGGATATCAGGGAGTTTAGTGCTTGTCTTCCCGCAATGTGTACAGTCCCTGTTTCAGTTTCAACAGGTGCTCCTGTAGCTGAGGACCTTTGCGCTGGGCTACACCGATAGCGAGGACATCGATTACCACCAGATGGGCGATACGCGAGGACAGCGGCGTATAGATCTCAATATCCTCTTCCACATCCACTTCCAGTGGGATGCTGGCTTGTTGTGCCACCGGCGAGCCGCTGGGTGCCAAACCAACCACCAGAGCGCCCTGCTCTTTTGCCATGCTCATGGAGCGAAGTAACGCCTTGGTGCGACCGCTCTGGGAGATAGCTACTACTACATCCCCCGCTTGCATGGACATGGCCGACATATTCTGGATGTGGTGGTCTGAGTGAGCAGCGGTGGCCAACTGTAGGCGGAAGAACTTGTGCTGGGCATCGGCGGCGACGGCACCGGAGGCGCCAAAACCGAAGAATTCCACCCGCTTGGAAGCGGCCATCGCAGTGACAGCGGCCTCGAGGGCGCGGTCGTCAATTCTATCGCGGACTTTCAGCAGGGTATCCACCGTGGAGTCGAAAACCTTGCGCTTATACTCGGCAATGGTATCCGTTTCCGTAACCGCAATCTGGCCGAAGCTGGGGCTGGAAGCCAGCTGCTGCGCCAGGTTCAGCTTGAACTCCTGGAATCCGGAGCAGCCCACGGCGCGACAAAAGCGCACCACGGTAGGTTCACTCACCTGGGCTTCAGTAGCCAGGTCGACGATGCGCATATGAATGATTTCATCGGGGTTGGCGAGAATATACTCCGCCACCTTGCGCTCTGATTTGCGCATGGATGACAGTTGTTCACTGATTCGTTGCGTTACTTCCGCCGGTTTCACAGGACTTCCTTCTCTATGCCAGATGGCGCAGTTTAGCCGCTGTGCCCTCTGCTGGCGAGCGACATCACATTACATTGTCAGGCAGGGCAAAATCCTGTTTATTTACACAGGTCTTGTGCATCAGCTCTGGTACAATCTTCGCCCATGGACGTATCTCAGATTTTAGACCCCCTCAACGACGCCCAGCGCGAAGCAGTAGCTGCCGCGCCCGGCAATCAATTGGTTCTGGCCGGTGCCGGCTCGGGCAAGACCCGGGTGCTGGTACACCGCATCGCCTGGCTGATGCAGGTGGAGGGCGCCTCGCCCTACTCCATTATGGCGGTAACCTTTACCAACAAGGCGGCCCGCGAGATGCGCGCCCGTATCGAAGAGCTGCTGGGGGTGAATACCTTTGGCATGTGGGTGGGCACCTTCCACGGCCTGGCTCACCGCCTGCTCAAGGCTCACTGGCAAGAAGCCAAGTTGCCGCAGAACTTCCAGATCCTGGATTCCGATGACCAGCTTCGCCTGATCAAGCGGGTACAGGCAGATCTTGGGCTGGATGATAAAAAGTGGTCACCGCGGGAAACTCAGTGGTGGATTGGCGCGCAGAAAGATGAAGGGCTGCGCCCGCAATATATCAACGCCGGCGCCGATCCCTGGTTGCAGACCATGGTGCGAATCTACTTCGCCTATGAAGAGGCCTGTCAGCGCGGTGGATTGGTGGATTTCGGCGAGCTGCTGTTGCGCGCCCACGAGCTCTGGCTAAATAACGACGCTATTCTGGCCCACTACCGCCGGCGCTTCCCCCATATCCTGGTGGATGAGTTCCAGGATACCAACACGATTCAATATGCCTGGTTGCGCTTACTCGCCGGTGAGCAGTGCCATATCACCGCCGTGGGTGACGATGACCAGTCTATTTACGGTTGGCGCGGTGCCAAGATCGAGAATATCCAGCACTTTTCCACAGACTTACGAGAAGTGCAGACGGTGCGACTGGAGCAGAACTACAGGTCCACCTCCACCATTCTAAATGCGGCTAATGCGGTGATCGCTAATAACAGTGGTCGCTTGGGCAAGGAGTTGTGGACCAAGGGTGAAGAGGGTGAGTCCATCGCCGTTTACGCGGCCTACAACGAACAGGATGAATCGCGCTTTATTGTCGAGCGAATCAATGACTGGGTGCGCGATGGCAACCGCCGCGACAGCATCGCCATCCTCTACCGCTCAAACGCCCAATCCCGGGTACTTGAAGAGGGGCTTTTGCGCGAGCAGGTTCCCTACCGTATCTATGGCGGCCAGCGCTTCTACGAGCGCCTGGAAATCAAGAATGCCCTGTCTTATCTACGCCTGATTACCAACCGCGATGATGATACTGCGTTTGAACGGGTAGTGAATACGCCCACTCGTGGCATCGGCGCGCGCACTGTAGAGATGGTTCGCTCTTATGCCCGGGAGCAGGGATGCTCCCTGTGGCAGGCGGCCAAGCTGATGTTGCAGCAGCGGGTATTGGCTGCTCGCGCCGGCAATGCCCTGCAGAGCTTCCTGGACCTGATTAACCAGCTGGCAGCGAATGCAGAAGATAAAGAGTTAGATGCTATTGCTGAGGATGTGATCGAAAACAGCGGTTTGCTGGAGTTTCACGGCAAAGAGAAAGGCGAGAAAGGCCAAACACGAGTGGAGAACTTGCAGGAACTGGTCACTGCCTGTCGCGGCTTTACCGGTGCAGGCCTGCCCGAGGGAGAGGAAGATGAGGAGGAAATCCCGCTTCTTAACCAGTTCCTCGACAGCGCTGCCCTCGATGCCGGTGAAGGCCAGGCGGATGAGTTTGAGGATGCCGTCCAGCTGATGACCCTGCACTCCGCCAAAGGTCTGGAGTTTCCCCTGGTATTTATGGCGGGTGTGGAGGAAAACCTGTTCCCCCACAAGATGTCGGCGCAGGAGCCCGGCCGCATGGAGGAGGAGAGACGCCTCTGCTACGTGGGTATCACCCGCGCCATGCGCAAGCTATACATTACCTACGCGGAAAACCGGCGTCTGTTTGGCAGCGAAACCTATAACAGCCCTTCTCGCTTTATCGGCGAAATTCCACCTAATTTGGTGCAAGAAGTGCGCCTGAAGACCGAAATTTCCCGCCCGCTCTATCAGGCGGATTACGGCAAGGTAGGCCAGTTTTCCGACCCGGCGCCAGACTTCGATGATTTGCCCCCGCTGGTCCTGGGCGGGCGAGTGGACCACGCCAAGTTTGGTGAAGGAACTGTCATTGAGTTTGAGGGAACGGGTCCTCGAATGCGGGTGCTGGTTAATTTTGACGATGTTGGCGACAAGAGGTTGATACTTTCAATGGCCAAGTTGCAGCCGCTTTAAGTGATGGCTTGAGCTGGCACTAAGCATTAAATACTGAGTGCCGGAGCATGTCGGTACCGAAAGGCATGCAGAATTGAAAGTTAGATAGTGGTGAATGGATTCCAGCGATAGCGGGAATCCATTCAAAATACCAAGGTAAAATCACAGCGGACTTCTTCTGAAGACCTAAGTTGGCGACCAAAGCGTCTGCCGATAATTTGTACAATACAAAAATAACGATAAATTAGTGGCAATGAAAAAACTCAATTGGTACCCGGCTATCATTCTCGGGCTCTTAGCCCTGCTCGCCATTACCTTCGCCGCCCTGGTAGCTTCCCGTGCAGCAATGGGCCCTGCCCAGCACTTTTCTGCAGAGGGCAATAAAGAGCTGTTCGAGTGGAAATTAGTTACTACCTGGCCCAAGAATTTCCCTGGCCTCGGCAGTGCGCCGGAGCGTTTTGCCAAGAAAGTCGAGGCGATGTCAGCCGGGCGTCTCAGGATCAAAGTGTACGGTGCCGGTGAGTTGGTACCTGCCCTGGGCGTATTTGGTGCTGTTTCGGAAGGCGCGGCGCAAATGGGACACGGCGCGGCCTATTACTGGAAAGGCAAGGTGCCCGCAGCCCAGTTTTTTACCGCAGTGCCATTCGGATTGAACGCCCAGGAAATGAATGGTTGGTTGCACCACGGCGGTGGTCTCGAACTCTGGGAGGAGATCTACGAGCCCTTTAACCTGATCCCACTTGCGGGGGGCTCCACCGGTGTACAGATGGCGGGCTGGTTTAACAAACCGATTGAGTCGGTGAAGGATTTAAAGGGCCTAAAGATGCGTATTCCCGGCCTGGGTGGTGAGGTTTTAAACCGCGCAGGCGGCACTGCGGTGACCATTCCCGGTGGAGAACTCTACACCGCCCTCCAGACTGGAGTGATCGATGCTACCGAATGGGTGGGGCCCTACAACGATCTCGCTTTTGGTTTCCACCAGGTCGCTGAGTATTACTACTACCCCGGGTGGCATGAGCCGGGCTCTATCCTGGAATTTATCGTTAATAAAAAGGCGTTCGAAAAACTGCCTGCTGATTTGCAGGAAATAGTGCGAGTCGCCGCCCGTGAAGCTAACCAGGATATGCTGGACGAATACACGGCACGCAATAACCGGGCCCTCAAGGAGCTGGTAGAAGAGCACGGGGTAAAAGTGGAGCGCTTGCCGGAGGATGTTCTGTCTCACCTGAAGAAGATCAACAACGAAATTATGCAGGAGACGGCGCAGCGGGACCCGGAGTTTGCCCGTGTTTACAAAGCTTTTAAAGAATTTGAACGGGATGTGAAGCCCTACCACGAGATCAGTGAAGAGGCTTACTACCAGGCGAGAGAGTTAAAGGAAGATTAGCGCCCAACTACTGGGCCGATGATATTGCCGGCTGTGTTGCTCTACAGCCGGCGAACTCGAAACCTACAATCAGGGCAGCGGTCTGGTACGGCCGGCATCGTCGATAGCGACAAATACAAACTCGCCCTCGGTGACCTTGACTTGCTCACCAGAATCCACCCGCGTCAGCCAAACCTCAACCATGGTACGAATCGAGGAGCGCCCTTCTTCGATAGCCTCCGCATAGCAGCTGACTGTTGAGCCAACCGGAACTGGGCGCAGGAAAACCATGCTGCCCACTGCAACGGTTGTGACACGGCCGCGCGCCATGGTTTGCGCGAGAATGGCGCCAGCGAGGTCCATCTGCGACATCAGCCAACCGGCAAAAACATCCCCCTGCGGATTGGTATCGCGGGGCATAGCCAGGGTTTGCAGGGTTAGCGTGCCTGTGGGTTGCGGATCTTCATCGAGAGCTGACAGTGCGGACATCGGGTACTCACAGATTGTTAGAGTTATTGGTTTCCACTACTGGAATGGTGGCGCATTCTAGCACAATTTGGCCAGTAATTGACCAGAATAAATTTCGGCCTTTAGTCGACCGTAGGCGCGTTTTTGGCCGTTGGTGCTGCCTCTCAGTCTATGGACGGCTCTCCACATGCGCAGATCACTGTTGCTGAACCATCCCCGGCAACCAAGTGGCCAGGCCCGGCCATATCGCTAGCAGGCACAGCAGTAAAAGTTGGATGGCAATAAAAGGCGCTACCCCGCGATAGATGGCCGATGTGGCCACAGAACTGGGGGCCACCCCGCGCAGGTAAAAGAGAGCAAACCCAAATGGAGGCGTTAGGAAAGAGGTTTGCAAATTGATGGCAATCATAATGCCGAGCCACACCGGATCGACGCCCATTGCCAGCAGTACCGGGCCCACAATTGGTACCACTACAAAGGTGATTTCGATAAAGTCGAGGATAAAGCCCAGCAGGAAGATTACCAGCATCACCAACAGGGTCGCGCCGATTACCCCTCCGGGCAGGCTGTGGAAAAATCCTGTCACCAGCTCTTCGCCGTTGTAACCGCGAAATACCAGAGAAAACAATGAGGCGCCAATCAATATGGCGAAAACCATAGCCGAGACCTGAAGTGTACTGCGGCCGATTTCCCCGGCGCGCCTAAAGCTCAATGCTCCGCGACTGGACGCCAGTAACGCCGCCCCCAGTGCGCCGACGGCGGCCGCTTCTGTGGGGGTGGCAGCGCCAACAATGATTGATCCGAGCACAATCAGCATTAAGGCAATCGGGGGCAAAAGACTGCGAAGCAGTTGGGCCTTATCCACTTCTGGAGGCTCGCTGCTCTCCGTGGGTTTGGGGCGACGGGCAATAAATAATAGATAAATGATATAGGCGGCCACCAGCAGTAAGCCGGGAATAATTGCCCCGACAAACAGATCCCCCACGCTGACTGGCTTGGGGTTAAAAATGCCTGCAGACAGTTGTGCCTGTTGATAGGCATTGGAGAGGGTGTCTCCCAATAGAACCAAGGCAATAGAGGGAGGGATAATTTGCCCGAGGGTACCGGTGGCGCAGATAGTGCCGGTGGCCAGGTTGGGCGAATAGCCGTTTTTTAGCATGGTGGGCAGTGACATCAGCCCCATGGTGACTACAGTTGCACCGACGATGCCAGTACTGGCGGCGAGCAGCGCGCCTACTACCACCACAGAAATGGCGAGTCCCGAGGGAGCCCCCATAAAGGCTTTGCTCAGATTAACCAATAAATCCTCGGCGATCTTGGCTCGCTCCAGTATTACCCCCATCAGCACAAATAGTGGAACGGCAACCAGAGTGCCGTTTTGCATAATGCCGTAGAGGCGATCGGGGAAGGCGCGCAGCAACTCAGCATCAAATACGCCATACACAATACCCAGGCCCGCTGATAGCAGGGCGGTACCCGCGAGGGTAAAAGCTACTGGGTAGCCGAACATAAGTAGAGCGCAGACGGCTGCAAACATCAGAAAGGGGATTAGCTCAATCATACCTCGGCCCCTTCTACCTGCTTCAGTACTGCTTTTGACGACGACATTGGAATGGACTGTTGTTGGGGCAGCATCAATTGCACCAGGGCGCGAATAAACTGGGCCAGCCCCGCCAGAGCCAGGGTGACCGCAGACAGAGGAATCAGGCTCTTCAGTAAAAATACCCCGGGCAGGCCGCCGGCGTTCGCACTGTCTTCAAAAACTGACCAGCTATTCAGTACAAAGTGCCAGCTGCTTATAAATAGAAAGACGCAAAGCGGTAAGAGAAATATCAGATAGCCAATTGCATTGATCCAGGCTTTGGCCCTGGCGCTCATCCTACGGTAGAAGACATCCACCCGCACATGGGCATCGGTCTGTAACGCATAGGCCAGCCCCAGCATAAAGGAGGCACCGTGCAGGTAAATCACAGATTCCTGTAGGGCGATAGAACCGGTATTGAAGCCGTGGCGCATCACCACAACACAGCTTTGTAACAGGACCATGGCCCAGGTGAACCAGGACAGCAGTTGCCCGGTATGACTGGTCAGGCGCTCGAGTGCCTGCGCGCTGCACAGCAGAAAACGCATGGGGGCTTCTCTCTTTACATCTTATTGTTATTTATGTTGCTCGAAGGTTAACCCTTTGCCCGCTCTCATGCCAGCAGGGTAAAAATACAGCTGTAACCTTTTTGTAATCTTTTATTCATAGAATCGTCACCCGTTGTTCCTAGCATCGCCGCGTGAAATAAAAAACACTCATCGGAGTTACACAATGAACAAGCAAATTCTGGCGACTTCTCTGGCAGCCCTGACCCTGGCAACTTCACAGGTTGCTATGGCAGCGCGCGATTACATTAGTGTTGTAGGTTCCTCTACTGTTTACCCGTTTACTACGACTGTGGCGGAGCGTTTTAGCCGCGCAACCCAGTTTAAAACTCCAGTCGTTGAGTCCACTGGTACTGGTGGTGGCATGAAGTTGTTCTGCCAGGGTGTTGGAGAAAGCACTGCGGATATCACCGGTGCCTCCCGTCGCATTAAGCAATCCGAATTGGAAATGTGTAACAGCAACGGTGTTGATGTTGTTGAAGTACAGATCGGTTACGACGGCATTGTTCTTGCGAATGCTAAGAAAGCGGCTCCCTTTAAGCTGACCCGCAAGGACATCTTTCTGGCCCTGGCTAAGGAAGTTCCTAACCCAGACGGTTCTGAAACTCTGGTAGCCAACCCCTACAAGACCTGGAAGGACGTAAATCCAGCTCTGCCCAACACCAAAATCGAAGTTTTGGGTCCGCCTCCCACTTCCGGTACCCGCGATGCTTTTGCCGAGCTGGCAATGGAAGGTGGCTGTAAGAAGTTTGGCTGGATCAAAGCCATGAAGAAAACAGACAAGAGCGCTTATAAAGCGATCTGTCACAACGTTCGCGAAGACGGCGCTTATGTTGAGGCCGGTGAGAACGACAACCTGATCGTGAACAAGCTGGTTGCCAACCCGAACGCCCTGGGTATCTTCGGCTTTAGTTTCCTCGACCAGAATGCTGACAAGGTACAGGGCTCCCTGATCGAAGATCAGGCCCCCACTTTCGACTCCATCGCTGACCAGAGCTACCCGGTTTCCCGTCCGCTGTTTATCTACGTTAAGAAGCAGCACGCTGACGTGGTTCCCGGTGTTAAGCAATTCCTGGCTGAATTCACCAATGAGCGCGCTTGGGGTGAAGATGGCTACCTGGCTGACAAAGGCATGATTCCTCTGCCCACCGAGAAGCGTCAAAAGATTGCTACCGATGTGCGCAAGCTGAACGCACTGAGTAATCTCGCAGCCAAGTAAAAAAATTCTGGAGTTGTACTGTCAAAGGGAATTGACGGCCAAGCTCGAAAGGGCTTGGCCGTTCTTTATAAGAAGACTCACAAATTGTCGCCCCCCTGTGATGGAACGCGGGGATAAAGTCTGGATAATGCCAGCGACGATATTTTTAGTACGGTAATTCAATGCAAACCCCCACACTGTTCGCACTTTTGCTGCTCCTGATATTAGTGGCCTACGGCACTGGCTTTCGCCGTGCAGTGAACGCTGCTCGCAGTCTTGGCGGCGTTCGCAATCTGGCCGCCCTGCCCAGTTACTACGGATTACTCACCGCCCTTTGGTGTGGTTTGCCAGCACTGATATTACTCTGTGGCTGGTTGGTGTTTGACGATTCGATCATCCGTGCGATGGTCATGAATAGTATTGCCGATAAGCCGGAGAGTATCTCCGGGCAGAACCTTCTCTACGCGCAGATCCAGAATCTCGCGGCGGGCCACCTGATAGGTGAAAAGTCGCCACAATTGCAGAGTGCTGCGGACTACCTCAGTCAGTTGCGTTCCAGCTCCAATAATTTACAGGCCTTCCTGAGTTTGGTGTTGGCCAGCGGCCTTGCCGCTTTTGCACTGCTGCGCTTTTCTCCCAAGCTGCGCGCTCGCGAAAAAGTTGAAAAAGTGCTGCGCACGGTGCTGATTGCCTGTGCCAGCGCCGCGATTCTAACCACTGTCGGTATTTTGTTATCGGTATTGTTTGAATCCCTGCGTTTTTTCCAGTCAGTGCCGGTGAGTGAATTCCTGTTTGGATTGCACTGGAGCCCACAGATGGCCCTGCGCGCAGACCAGGTGGGATCGAGCGGTGCTTTTGGTGCTGTCCCGCTGTTTACCGGAACCCTGATGGTGTCCGCGATCGCCATGTTTGTGGCGGTACCTGTGGGATTGATGGCGGCTATTTATCTGGCGGAGTACGCCAGTAAGCGCGTGCGTTCCCTGGCCAAGCCAGTACTCGAAATTCTCGCCGGTGTACCCACCGTGGTATACGGCTTTTTTGCTGCCTTAACCGTTGCTCCATTTATTCGCGAGTTGGCCACCTCTATGGGCCTACAGGCCTCCAGTGAAAGCGCACTGGCCGCTGGCCTGGTGATGGGAATCATGATCATTCCCTTTGTTTCCTCTCTGTCCGATGACGTGATCAATGCGGTGCCCCAGTCCCTTCGCGATGGTGCCCTGGGCTTGGGTTCCACCCAGTCCGAGACGGTGCGCAAAGTTGTGATTCCTGCGGCACTACCCGGCATCGTTGGCGGTGTATTGTTGGCGGTTTCCCGCGCAATTGGTGAAACCATGATTGTGGTGATGGCCGCCGGACTCGCGGCGAACCTCACCGCAAACCCGCTCGAATCGGTCACGACTGTGACGGTGCAGATTGTGACTCTGTTGGTTGGCGACCAGGAATTTGACAGTCCCAAGACCCTCGCCGCTTTTGCTTTGGGCCTGATGTTGTTTATCTCCACTTTGGTGCTGAACTTTATTGCCTTGCACGTAGTGAAAAAATACCGGGAGCAGTATGACTGATCTTACTCAGGCGCAGGTTCGCGAGCGCATAGAAAAAAGCCTCGCCAGCCGTCATCGCAAAGAAAAGCTGTTTCGTGGGTTGGGTATCGGCAGTATTGCCTTTGGTGTACTCGCCGTACTGATTTTGTTCACTGACATTATCAGCAAAGGCAGTGGTGCCTTTGTGCAGACAGCTATCCAACTGGAGGTGCACTACGACGAGCAGGTTCTGGGCATCGAGAAGGTCGATGATGAAAGTCTGACCTGGGCAAACTTCACCGGTGTTATTCGCCAGTCCCTGCGCGAACGCTTTCCCACTGTGACTGGTCGCAGTGACAAGCGCGAGCTCTACAGCCTGGTCTCCTCCGGAGCACCTTTTACCCTGCGCGATCGCTTAGCTGCGAATCCGGAACTGTTGGGTAAATCCGAGAAAGTCTGGCTGTCAGTCGATGACGATGTGGATACTTTCGTCAAAAGCCTGAAGGACTCCAAAGAGGGATTCCGTGGTCGTACCTCGGACCAGAAGGCCGGTTGGATTGAACAGCTGCTGGACAGCGGTGAACTGCAGAAGCGGTTCAATACCATCTTCTTTACCAATGGCGACTCCCGTGAACCAGAGCAGGCGGGCATCCGCGCAGCCTTGATGGGCTCCCTGTTTACCCTGTTGGTAACTCTGGCACTGTCATTTCCCATCGGTGTGGCGGCGGCGATTTACTTGGAAGAGTATGCGCCCAAAAACCGTTGGACCGATTTGATTGAGGTGAATATCAATAACCTCGCGGCAGTGCCTTCTATTGTTTTCGGTCTTTTGGGCCTGGCGATATTTATTAATTTCTTTGAGTTGCCGCGTTCGGCACCCCTGGTAGGGGGCTTGGTACTGACACTGATGACCTTGCCCACGATTATTATTTCCAGCCGCGCGGCTTTGAAGGCGGTGCCACCCTCAATTCGCGAGGCGGCAATGGGTATGGGGGCTTCGCGTATGCAGGTGGTTTTCCACCATGTGCTGCCCCTGGCGATGCCGGGTATGTTGACCGGCGCGATTATCGGTATGGCCCAGGCCCTCGGTGAGACGGCACCCCTATTGATGATTGGTATGGTCGCTTTTATTGTCGACGTACCTGCTGGGGTAACCGACCCGGCCACCGTGCTGCCTGTGCAGATTTTCCTGTGGGCAGACAGCCCGGAGCGCGCCTTTGTCGAGCGCACCTCCGCAGCCATTATGGTGTTGCTGAGTGTGCTGATTGTGATGAATACCAGCGCGGTATTGCTGCGCAAGAAACTTGAGCGCCGCTGGTAACAGAGCGCGGAATATCAGAAAGCGGGATATTATATGAGTACCATGACCCTGGATGCCGCCAGCCAAACTGATGCGGCGCAATCCGATGTTGCGGGTAGGCAAATGATGAATGATCGGGCTGATGTTAGAGAAACAGTTGGCCAACCCTTCTGTGACACCGCCAAGTTGCGTATGCGCAATGTGAATGTTTTCTATGGTGAAACCCAGGCGATCCACTCGGTCGGCCTCGATATTGGCAAAAATGAAGTGGTTGCCATGATCGGCCCCTCCGGTTGTGGTAAGTCGACGTTTTTGCGCTGCCTCAACCGCATGAATGACACCATTGAAGGTTGTCGTGTTGAGGGCGAGTTAAGTCTGGATGGTGACCCCATCTACGGCCCCAAAGTAGATGTTGTACCCCTGCGCGCCCGCGTCGGTATGGTATTCCAGAAACCAAACCCTTTCCCCAAGTCCATATACGAGAATGTTGCCTACGGCCCAAAAATCCATGGCATTGCCAGCCGCCGCGCCGATCTGGATGAGATCGTAGAAAACAGCCTGCGCCGCGCTGGTCTGTGGAATGAGGTTAAAGATCGTTTGGACAAGCCGGGTACGGGCCTGTCCGGTGGCCAGCAGCAGCGCTTGTGTATTGCCCGCGCTATTGCGGTGAGCCCGGAAGTGATCCTGATGGATGAGCCCTGCTCAGCCCTGGACCCAATTGCGACGGCGCGAATCGAAGAACTGATCGATGAGCTGCGCCAGAACTACACTATCGCAATCGTTACTCACTCGATGCAGCAGGCTGCGCGGGTGAGTCAGCGTACGGCTTACTTCCATTTGGGGCATTTGGTGGAAGTTAACGATACTGAAACGGTGTTCACCAACCCCGAGCACGAACTCACTGAAGCCTATATCACCGGCCGCTTCGGCTAAGGTTCCTGCTCGGAGGGAAAACTATGGAAATGCATTTCGATCAACATATCTCACGCCAATTTAATGAAGACCTGGAAAGCCTAAAGACAGAGATGCTGGAAATGGGCGGCATGGTCGCCCGCCAGGTTGCCGATGCGGTCGATGCCCTGGCCAATGCGGACAGTGAGTTGGCCGAGGAAGTACTGCGTATTGAAGAAGTCATCGATAAGAGTGAGATGGCCCTGGATGAGCACGCCACGCTAATTATAGCCAAGCGCCAACCGGCGGCATCCGATCTCCGTATGGTGCTGTCTGTCATTCGAATTGCCCGCGACCTGGAGCGCATTGGGGATGAGGCGAGCAAGATTGCCAAGATGGCCATAGCACTGACAGATGAAGGTACGTCGCCGCGCGGGTATACCGAAATCCGTCATATTGCCAATGCTGTGCGCAAAATGCTCAATGACGCCCTGGATGCCTATACTCGTTTCGATGTGCAGTCGGCTCTGCAAACTCTTGCTGAGGACCAGCAGGTTGATATGGATTATCGTACGGCCGTACGTGAACTGGTAACATACATGATGGAGGACCCGCGCAGTATTTCCCGGGTCATTAATGTGTTGTGGACCCTGCGCTCACTGGAGCGGATCGGTGACCATGCGAAGAATATTTGTGAGCAGGTTGTTTACTTGGTGGAGGGTGCTGACATTCGGCACGGACACCAGGAAAATCTGCGCAAGTCCTAAAGGGCTTTGCTAATTTAAAAAGGTCGCCTAGTGCGGCCTTTTTTTTTGCTGGAATCTACTTTCTTAGTCGTTAGGTAATACAGGGAATGAAATTTATCTTCGAAGTTCATCTACAAGATGGGTTTAAAGCTGAGGATTATGCCGATGCTTGGTTGCGCGCTTCCGAGATTATACAGCGCTCCCCGGGAGCGATGGGCACAGAACTTCATCGAAAAATTGATGACCCCAATGTATTGATAGCCATTGCTAGCTGGCGATGTAAAAAAGATCGGGATGCTATGCAAGCTGAGCACAGTAAAAAAATTGATGAAATCATTGCCAGCGTGTCCCCTTTTGTAAAAATTAATCTAATAGGGGAGTTTTATGACCCGCAATGGGTCGTAAATATTAATAGTGATTGATGTTAATCAACTGAACCTGAACACAGCCTGAATAAATATGTGTTCGAATAAAAAAATAAAACTTTTTATTTTATTGTTTTTAGCTGGAATTTATTCATTTGGTACATTACAGCCAATTACAGTATTTGTTTTTCTTGTTGATACGTTTTTTTGTCGAAAAAAAATATTCGCTTTACCGCAAATTTGGCTCTAATTGCTTATCGTGTAATTTGCTGTTGTTGCGCACCAAAAAACTTTTGCTACAATCCGCAGCCCAATTTGGATCGCTACGTTAACGAAGGATTTATCAAATGAGATTCAAGCTTGCTGCTCTTCCCCTGATGCTTGTTGCCGCTACTGCTGGTGCAGAGGAATACAATTCTATCACTACTGTTGGTTACTCTAACCTGGATTTTGATGGTACTGATGGTAATCAGTTTTCCGCTGAAACAACTTATTATTTTTCTGGTAAAGAGGCCCTGGGTCCTCTGAAAGAGTTTGAATATATCAATAAAGCTAGCAATATATCTGCGGCTTACACTCACTACGACGTATCCAGTCAAGATTTAGATAACTTTGCTATTGCCGGTGAGTACTTCACTAGCTTTGGTTTGGTTTTAGGTGCGAGCCTAACTGAAGTTGATGATGAGGGTGTTAATACAGCTTCTTTAGGTTATTTGTTTACTCCCAATTTCTTGGTGGAGCTGTCTCACACTGATTTTGATGGGGTTGATGAGACTTTTGTTGAGCTTCGTTACAATCACCAATTGAATGGCTCTGATTATATTGGGTTTGATTTTATCGCTGGAGATGATGCGAGTGTTTTTTCTACCAAGTACTTCGGTAACTTGGCTGGTGATCAGTATTTAACAGCAGAATTTGCTTATGCCGATTATGACGGTGGTAGTGACTACTGGCAGGTGGGTGCAGATTACTTCCTCTCTCAGAATACTTCTTTTGGTGCGAAGTTTGATGAGAATGAAGATGTGAAGGTAGGGTTCTCGCACTTCTTTAGTCGCAATGTTGCTGTTGAAGCTGCTTACAGCACTATGTTTGCTGATGGACTCAATATCCGTAGCTTTGGATTGAATACCTATGGCGTTGGTGGTAGTGCTGATATCGATGTAGATAAGTTTGAACTGGGTTTGACTGTTCAGCTGTAACTTTACTGATTAAAAGGGCTATCAAAGATAGCCCTTTTAATTTGTATATGTGACGAGAAAAAAACTAAATTGCCTGTTTTATCCTTTTCCACTAATGACTTTAATTCTATTTTGCGCCATGGTGCCAACCTCCCCTCCAGCTCCAGCCGCCTCTTGATAGTGCTTGTAAGCACTTTGCTTATTTCCCTGCCTCTCATAGGTCTGGCCGAGATAGTAGTGAGCGTAAGCGGTATCCAGATAGCGTAGTGATCTGGTTAGGTCGACCTCTGCAGAGCTATAATTTTTTAATTGGATATTAGTGACTCCCCGTTTTAGCCAATACGAAAATAGCGCCGGATTCTTTTGAATGGCACTGTCGTATGCCTTTCGGGCATTTTTATATTGTTTCTTTTGGCTGAGTAAATCGCCTTCTAGCGCAAAAAAGGCAGCTTCTTTGGGTTGCTGTTTTTGAGCTTTTCTCACCAACTTTAGTGCAGAGTCAAACTTTTTACTATTGGTTGCGGCAACCGCATCGTCGTAATTCTTGTAAGCATCGGCATCGCGCTTTAATTGCGCTATGGCTTTTTGGTAGGCGGCCCGGTTGGTGATTCCCCCTTTGGGTAGAGATTGACTGTGCTTGATATTAGCGCTGACACGAGACTGGGAAGGGGGATGGCTGGCAAAGAGTGCTTCCAATCCACTGGTTTGCCGCCCCTCTGACAGTTCAACAAACTTTCTTTGCAGGCGTACGGCTCCCTGGGGGTCATATCCTGCAGCGGCCATATATTTCATGCCGTACTGATCTGACTCTAACTCATTGCCGCGACTGTAGCGGGCAATATAGGCGGAGCCTCCCAGTTGAGTCCCGGTGGAGATCAAGTCAGAGTAGCCAGAGTCCTGGGTGGCAGCCCCCACGATTGCCAGGCCTGCGCCCAGTAATTGTTGTTGGGACATTGCAGTTGCGGAATGTCGCGCAGCAGCGTGAACTATCTCATGGCTCAGTACGGCAGCGAGCTCAGCTTCGTCATCGAGTAACACCAGCAGGCCTCGATTGATGGCAATTTTGCCGCCGGGCAGGGCCCAGGCGTTGGGAACCGAGTTGTTCAGAACCACAAACTCGTAAGGTAGCTGGGGGCGGTCTGAGACCCGCGCCAGCTTTTGGCCAACCTGGCTGACGTAGTTTTGCAAGGCTGGGTCAATGGTGTATTGGCCGCCTTGCTGCTGTTGATTGGCAGCGTAGTGCTGTTGCCCCAGTTGAACTTCCTGCTGCGGAGATATCAGCGAAACCTGTTTCTCACCGGTGACTGGATTGACAACGCATCCTCCGAGAATCGTGGTTGTCCAAAACGCGACACATGCCGTAAGCGCTTGGGTACGCGAGATCATTGCCTCCCTCCCTGTATAATGTTGAGTCATTAGAATGGTTACTCATTGTACACAGTACGGGAACTGAGGTTTATGACGGCACTTCAAGTCATTGAGTTATTTGCGGGCAACAACCCCGAAGGTGAGCCCGTTGTGGAACGGCTACAGGTTCGTGTGAGCGAGGATGATAGCTGCCAACTGGTGCGATCCCCTGTCTTTATTAAGGGAATCGCCAGTGGGGATTACATTAAGGTCGATAAAGACACCCAGCAATTTGAGTTGGTAAAGCGCTCGGGCAATTTGGCGGTGCGTATTTTTTGTCGCGGCGATAGCACGGAAATGTCTGATAAGTTGACCCCACAGCTGGAAAAGCTCGGGGGTGAGTTGGATCTTGAGGCACCGCGCGTATTGGTCTACAGCATTCATGTCAGTTGTGGATTCGATAAGATTGAGGAGATCCTCAACAGTGCCTGCGATGGGGCTAACAGCGTTTGGTATTACGGCAATGTTTATGACCCTAAAGACGGGCAGACTCCACTCAATTGGTGGCAGGACGTTCTAAAGCCGGAGTAAACATCCGCGATATATTTGGGCCAGCCACAATAGCTTGGTAGTGTGTGGTTGAGGCGATAGAGAAGCGAGAAGGCACCCGATGTTAATAGTTATTTCACCGGCGAAAACCCTGGACTATGAAAGTGATATTCCCTCACTGGAAACCACCCAGCCGGACTTTTTGAAAGAGTCAGCAGCCCTGATCAAAGAGTTGCGCGAACTGAGCCCGCAGCAGGTTTCCAGCTTGATGAAGATTTCAGATAAGTTGGGAGTCTTGAATTACGATCGCTTCCACACTTGGAAGCGCCCGTTTACCGATAACAACGCCCGCCCCGCCCTGCTCGCCTTTAAAGGTGATGTTTATACTGGATTGGAGGCGGAGACTATGGGTAAGCGGGACTTTGCCTATGCGCAAAAGCACTTACGTATGCTCTCTGGCCTTTATGGTTTGCTGCGCCCGTTGGACTTGATGCAACCCTATCGCCTCGAGATGGGCACTAAATTTGAAAATGCCAAGGGTAAGAATCTCTATGAATTTTGGGGAGATAAGATTACCGAAGCATTGAATGCGCAGTTGCAGGGCGTGAAGAGTCGCGAGTTGGTAAACCTCGCATCCAATGAATATTTCAAATCAGTCAAAACCAAGCAGCTTGATGCTCAGGTGATCACCCCGCATTTTAAGGACCTGAAAAATGGTCAGTATAAGATGATTAGCTTCTTCGCTAAAAAAGCCAGAGGCATGATGAGTCGCTGGGCCATTGACCAGAGGGTAAAGAAGGCTGAAGAGCTGAAAGGGTTTGATGTGGCCGGTTATGTCTATAACCTGAATATGTCCACTGAGTGGGATTGGGTATTTACCCGGGATGAACCGCAGTGAGTAGTACTGAATTGCCGAATGCGCCCTCCTGCGGGCGCAATCGCGAGCCGATTCTCCAACAACTGACTCGCCTGTTGGCTTTAAGTCGCAAAGTGCTTGAGGTTGGCAGTGGTACTGGTCAGCACGCAGTATATTTTGCTCCGCATTTACCGCATCTTGAATGGCAAACTTCAGAGCGATCGCAACAGCTGGAGGTAGTAAAGTCCTGGCTGGCGGAGGTCCCCAATAGCAACCTGCCACAGCCGCTAGTGCTCGATGTTGGCGAATTTTGGCCCGAGATTTCGGCTGATGCTATTTTCACTGCAAACACCTTACATATTATGTCGGCTGAACTGGTACAAAAGTTCTTTCTGCACAGTGCCGATGTTCTGGAGCCGGAAGGTTTGTTGATCGTTTACGGTCCAGTGAAAATTGCAGGAGAGTTTATTGGCCCTACTAATGCGGATTTTGATATCGAGTTGAAGGAGCATGATCCCGAGCGGGGGATTCGCGATCTCGAATGGCTCGATCAGCTGGCAGAGAGTGCGGGGTTCAGTCGCACAGAACTAAATTTCTTGCCGGCCAATAATCAATTAATTGTTTGGCGCAAAAATGATAATAAGGAGTAACTATGCCTGAGTGGTTTGAAATAGCGGTGATCGTAGCTTTTGCCATTGGAGCCGTATTCTTTTTTGCCAAGTACCGTGAGACAGCGGCGGCACTGCATGAGAGTGAGCGCATGAAAGCCCGTTTGTCGAATGACTTGAATCGCTATCGCGATGTGCCCAAGCTGCGCGCTCTGCGAGATGCCCTCATTGGTGCTAAGGCCCTGCCTACCGATGATGAGGGCAATGAGCACCTACTGCTGCGCGATGGGGATTTGCAGTTGCACCATTTGGTTTTGCGCCGGGAAGCAAACGCTCTGGGTAAAGAGGGCACGGCCAGCTATGTCAAAGACGGTAAAGAAGTAGAACTGCAGGAACTGGAGTAATCGAAAGCCGCTTTAATTAGCGGCTTCAGAACTCAACCTGGATGCTGGCTTTTGAGCCAGCTTTGCTGGCGGAAAGTGAAGCGTGAAGAGACTGCCCTGCCCGGGCGTGCTTTCTACACTCATTTCTCCATTGTGTCGCAGCAACACATGCTTAACGATCGCCAACCCGAGACCTGTGCCGCCACTGTCCCGTGAGCGGCCTGGATCAACTCGATAGAAGCGCTCAGTCAGGCGGGGAATATGGATCGAATCGATACCGATACCATTGTCCTCTACGGAAAAGTGCCCGCCTTTGTCATCCTGCCACCAGCGCAATTGAATTCTGCCCTCTTCGGGAGTGTATTTCACTGCATTTAAAGCTAAGTTGGCAAACGCACTGTGTAATTCGCCGGGGTCTCCATTGAGGTAGCAATCCCCTTTGCAATCAACTTCGATATGATGATCCCGATCGCCACTGAAGCTGCGCGCTTCCTGGGCCACCCTCTCAATCAATTCTGGCACAGCTACAGCCATATCCCCGCTTTTGCGCTCTGAGGTCTCTAAGCGAGCCAATAGCAGCAGGTCATTGACCAGCGTACTCATGCGGCCAGTCTGCTCCTCCATTTGAGCCAGGGGTTTCCTCCAGGGAGGCGGTGCCATATCACTGCTTTGTAGTGTTTCCAGGTAGCCGGCAATTACCGTGAGGGGGGTGCGCAGCTCATGGGAAACATTGGCGACAAAATCCCGGCGCATCTGCTCGAGATTGTGTAAACGGGTGATGTCGCGAACAATGACCAAAGCCTCATCTTTACCGTAGCGGGTGACTTCCAGCTGTAACATGCGGGCTTCATTGCCAGGTGCGGGCAGAGTGAGGGGTTCTCCGCTGTTATCACCGTGCATATAGCTGACAAAGCCAGGGTCGCGGACAAAGTTGACTAATGACTGGCCGGAATCACTGGCCTGCAACCCAAGGAGTTCACCCGCTGCAGGGTTCCACCAAGCCAGGTTATCGCCGTCTTCCAGGGCTACAATGCCTTCGCGCAGGGCGCTGGTACTGTCTTGTACCCGGCGCAACATCACGTGCAGTTTCTGCTTCTCGCGGCGGTGGCGCCGCTGCATACGGTAAAAGTCGTCGTAGATTTCGCCCCAAATACCAAAGGCGGTTGGGGCTGGGCCGCGTCTGCCGTTTGCCAGCCAGCGGTTGAAACGTTGCTGTTGCCACAGCACTGAGATCAGGTAGCTGGCCAATCCCGCAATCAGGGCGAGAGACCAGCTGCCGGAGGTGACACCGAGAATGGTGCACCCCAGGGCGATAATTACGAAACGCGAGAACTCGCCAATACTGCGATCCAACATAGAGTTGCCGTGTTGCCTGATAGATGGCGGCAGTGGCACAGCCTCTTCCGCCCGCATTCAATACCTCATGGAACCAGGCCCGCACCCGTTAAGTGCGGAGGTTTGATTCTGCAGGGATCGGTACCGATCCAGAGAGGATTGTCACACTTTTTCTGCGGTTTGCACAGAAAACCGATACCCGGTGCCGCGAACTGTCTGGATATAGCGGTCGTGGCCATCAATGGCCAGGGCTTTGCGCAGACGGCGGATATGGACATCCACGGTGCGCTCCTCCACATAGACATTCCCACCCCATACATGATCGAGGAGTTGGGTGCGTGTATAGGCGCGCTCCTGGTGGGAGAGGAAGAAGGTGAGCAGGCGAAATTCTGTTGGCCCCATATCCACCGGCTGCCCTTTGATAGTGACTCGGTGACTCAGTGGGTCCAATATCAGTGCGCCGGCACTGAGCGGCTCTTCCGGGGTTGCCGGGCCCGCACGGCGCAGTACGGCCTTTAAGCGTGCAACCAGCTCCCGGGGGGAGAAAGGCTTGGTGATGTAATCGTCGGCCCCGGTCTCTAACCCTTTGATTTTATTGTCTTCTTCACCTTTTGCCGTGAGCATGATGATCGGCAACGAGGTGGTGAGTTCATCGCGCTTGAGGCGCCTCGCTAGCTCTACCCCGGAAACATCCGGCAGCATCCAGTCGAGCAGCACTAAGTCTGGCTTCTCGTCGATAATCAGGGCGTGAGCTTCCTGGGCGTTTTCCGCCTCAAGGCAGCGGTAATCCGCCATTTCCAGTGCGACCCGCAGCATATCGCGCACTGCGGATTCGTCATCGACAATCAGGATCGTTTTACTGTGCATTTGCCTGCCATACCCGCTCTGTTGTCAGGGTTTCCCCAGTTATGGCCGAGGATTAAACGGGATTTATATGACAAATATATGACGCTCCACTTCTGGGGCCCACTCATCTTTCAATTCAGCAGAAAATGCAGCGATATGCCGGCGAAAATGGCAAATCCTACCCAATTATTGTTGATAAAAGCCTGAAAACAGCCCTCTCGACCTCGGTCCCGAATCAGCCACTGCTGATAAACGAATAAACTGCAAACCGGCAATAGCGCCAAGTAGTAAAAAATACCGAGTGAGAACCTTGACCCAATAAGCAGCAGGGCTATTAGAACTAAAAGTTGTAAAGTTCCGGTGATGACTTTGTCCATTTCCCCAAACAAAATGGCGGTGGATTTAACGCCGATCTGAAGATCGTCATCGCGGTCCACCATCGCATAGAAAGTGTCATAGCACAGGGTCCAAACCAGGTTGGCGGTATAGAGCAACCAGGCCTCCGCTGGTACTTCTCCTGTAACCGCTGCGAAAGACATGGGGATTCCCATACTAAAGGCGGCGCCCAGGACCATCTGGGGTAGGTGTGTGTGGCGCTTTGCAAAGGGATAGCCGAATGCCAGAGCCAGAGCTAAAAACGAGAGGAGAATCGTGAGTGTGTTGGTGGTGAGTACCAGTAGGAAGGCGGCAGCGCTGAGCCCGGCGAAAAGCGCCAATGCAGACTTGGGAGTCAGTGCGCCGGTGGCCAGGGGGCGCTCTGCGGTGCGTTTTACATGGGCGTCAATTTTGCGATCGGCGAAGTCATTGACTGCGCAGCCAGCCGCTCGCATCAGGATCACCCCAAGTGTAAATACGATAAACAAGTGGAAGCCCGGCCATCCCCCAGCGGCTAGCCATAGTGCGCACCAAGTGGGCCAGAGTAACAGGAGTGAACCTATGGGCTTGTCCATCCTCGCCAATTGCCAGTAGGGCAGCGCTGTGGGCCAGTGTTGTGCGATCTGTTGGCTGATCACAGTGAATCCTCAGTTGCGATAGTTTTGGCAGTTTCTTGCGCTATGGGGTCACTTGTCGGTGTGAAGTTGGGAAGAAAAGCCTCTGACACCAGTAAAGGCTTGTCCCGCAGCCAGAATACCGAGCGGCGACCCCAGACTTCAGAATCCTTTTCCCCAAGTTCACGATCGGCGCAGCCAGGAGATTTCTGCAGCAAATTTAGGGCGATCTCCCCCCTGCGAATGCCCGGCTCACTAAACAGCAACTCCCCCAGCGGGCGAGTATCCAGGCTGCGCAGATTGCGAGATTTTCCTTGCAGGCTGCGCTCGGGTAAAACGCTGCGGGCATACACCCAGGGCTGTCCGCAACCGTAGAGCAAAACTTCCCGAATCAGGGTCCGGTTACCATTGTGCAATCCCAGTACAAGGCATTCTTCAGGGCGGGGTGTCTGCCAACCCTGATACAGCACGCGAACATAAAAGTCCCCGTCACTTTGCTGCTTGAGAGCGGCGGTGAGTGATCCGGAATAGGTCAGCCAGGGCACCAGATTTTTGGGTGGTTGCAGCTGGGTTTCAAGAGGCAAACTCTGCCAATCGCCAGAGGGCACAAATGGTGATTGGTGCAACGATAACTCCGCAGTCTGGATAAAGGCCCCATTGTATCCCGGCCGGTGGCAACAGGTCTCTCCCTGTTGCATTTTTGCTCCCTAGCACGGCAATGGATATAGTGCTCACTGCAATGAAAACAACGATTCATAAAGAGAAGCTTGTTATGGGGCTTACTACCAAAATCTTAGTGGGAATGCTTGCGGGCATTGCCGTGGGGTGTTTATTTAATTACTTGAATATGAGCCAGCTGTTTGGTGCTGGTGTGAACAGTGCTATTAATCTCTATCTGACTGAAGGCCTGTTCGATGTTATCGGCCGTATCTTTATTGCGTCGCTGAAGTTGATGGTGGTGCCTTTGGTGCTAGTTTCTCTGATCAGCGGAGCCTGTGCCCTGTCGGAAGGCAGCCGAATTGGGCCGCTGGCGGGTAAAACCGTCCTTCTCTATATGGTGACAACGGCCATCGCCATTACTCTGGCATTGTGCCTGGCATTGATCTTCCAGCCCGGAGTTGGTGTTAATGAGACTGCAGCTGAAGCCGCTTCAACATTTGTGCCGAAGGAGTCCCCACCGCTTTCCGAGGTGCTGGTCAATATATTCCCGACCAATCCTGTAGCCGCTATGGCTGAGGGAAATATGCTGCAGATTATCGTATTTGCCCTGTTGATGGGCTATGCGATTTCCCGCTGTGGGGAGCCGGGCCAGCGTATCGCCGCTTTCTTTAATGACCTCAATTCCGTTGTACTGCGCATGGTTGGTGTATTGATGGTATTTGCCCCCTATGGCGTTTTTGCGCTATTGGCGAAAACCTTTGCCGACCTTGGGTTTGGGGGTTTGATACAACTCGGAAAGTATTTCCTGGTCGTGCTCTGTGCCCTGCTTCTGCATGCATTGGGCACTTACTCGGTAATTCTGAAGCTGCTGAGTGGGCTCAACCCCTTAGAGCTACTGAAGAAAATGTGGTCGACCATGGTTTTCGCCTTCAGTACCGCTTCCTCTGCTGCCACTATCCCGGTGACTTTGTCGACGGTAGAGAAGCGCCTGGGTGTGGATAATAAAATTGCTGCATTCACAGTTCCCTTAGGCGCGACTATCAATATGGATGGCACCGCGATTATGCAGGGTGTGGCTACGGTCTTTATTGCCCAGTTCTTTGGAATTGAGATCGGCCTGACCGGCTTTCTGACGGTGATCCTGACAGCAACTCTGGCGTCTATTGGTACTGCTGGAGTGCCCGGCGTCGGCCTGATTATGTTGGGTATGGTATTGCAGCAGGTGGGTCTGCCGCTCGAGGGGATTGCCATTGTGATCGGCGTAGATCGCCTGCTGGATATGGTGCGCACGGCGGTCAATATTACCGGTGATGCGGTAGTAAGTAGTGTGGTGGCGAAGAGTGAAGGTGCGCTGGACGAAGAGACTTACTACGATGCCAATTACAAGAGTGTCAGCATTAACGACAACAACACAGTAGGCGCCCACTAGGGCGCTCTCCTCAAGCCTCGGCAAATCGGGGCTTGTTCTGTAACCAGCGTTTAATCAACTGTTGTCGCATGCCCTCTGTCAATTGAGGGGAAATAGCAATTTTTTGCACTTGCGGCAGCAGCTCAGCATCCCTCTGCAAGTCTGCGATGCGGTGCTGGATCTCCCCTGTCTGGCGGGTGCCGAGGATTTCCCCGGGACCTCGCAGACGCAGGTCTTCCTCTGCAATAGCAAAACCATCATTGTGTTGACGCAGCGCTTGCAAGCGGGCGCGGCCATTCTGCGATAGTGGTGTGCCGTACAGCAGCACGCAGTGGCTGGCGATGGAGCCGCGACCGACCCTGCCGCGCAACTGGTGCAATTGGGCCAGGCCCAGGCGTTCGGGGTTTTCGATAATCATCAGGCTGGCATTGGGCACGTCGACGCCCACTTCAATGACCGTGGTGGCCACCAGCAAATCCACTTCCCCGGCCTTGAAGGCGCTCATCACCCGCTCTTTTTGCTCTGGCTTCAGGCGGCCGTGTACCAAGGCTACGCGAACGCCTTCGAGCATTTCGGCGAGCTCTTCGGCGGTCGATTCTGCGGCCTGGGCCTGCAGACTTTCCGATTCCTCGATAAGGGTACAGACCCAGTAGGCCTGGCGGCCCTCGGCGATAGCGCTTTGCACCCGTTCCATAACCTGGTCGCGCCGATCATTGGCAATGGCAACGGTGTTGATGGGTTGGCGTCCCGGCGGCAGCTCATCGATGATCGAGCAATCCAGGTCGGCGAAGGCGGACATCGCGAGGGTGCGGGGAATCGGTGTAGCGGTCATAATCAGCTGGTGGGGTTGCAGCCTGCCGGTAGCTCCACTTGCCGCCCCTTTCTCACGCAGTTCCAGGCGCTGTTGCACACCAAAGCGGTGTTGCTCGTCGATAATCACTAACACCAGGTTGTGGAAAGCCACCTCCTCCTGGAAGAGTGCGTGGGTGCCCACCACTAACTGGGCCTCGCCACTGGCTATTTTGCCTAGCTGTTTACGCCGCTCGGCAGCCTTTAAGCTGCCCGTTAGCTGAGCAACTTCAATACCCAGAGGTTCCAGCCAGTTACAAAAATTGATTCGGTGCTGCTCTGCCAGGATTTCTGTCGGTGCCATGACTGCTACTTGGGCGCCGGCCCCGATACCCTTGAGGGCAGCCATAGCGGCGACCAGGGTCTTTCCCGCGCCCACATCTCCCTGCAATAAGCGCATCATCGGGGTTTGCTGAGCCAGATCCTCAGCGATTTCCTCGCAAACTCTCTGCTGTGCTCCGGTGAGGGAAAATGGCAGACGCGACAAAAAGTCTCGCTCCAGGGATCGGTTAACGGACAGAGGTGGTGCCGCTACCCTAGCGCTATTGCGCCTCAACTCCAGCAGACTCAGATGGTGTGCCAGTAACTCTTCTAGGGCCAGACGCTGCTGGGCGGGGTGAGTACCTGCTGCCAGTTGATCTAGCTGGGTGCCAGCCGGAGGGGCGTGCAAATACAGCAAGGCGTCCCTGAGGGGGTAGCGCAGAGATTTGGGTAATAGCTCTGCCGGCAAGAACTCGGTAACAGCGCCGTTTTTCAGTAGAACCAGTGCCTGCTCCACCAATCCTCGCATACGGGCCTGGCTCACACCCTCTGTTAGTGGGTAAACCGGCGTAAGGGTATCTGCGGTCTCCGCGTTTTCGATACCGACGATTTCCGTTTCCGGGTGGTAGAGCTCCAGGCCGTTGGCTCCGCGACGGGCCTCCCCAAAGCAGCGTATTCGGGTTCCTCGGGCAAAGCGGCTTTTCTGTGCGGCAGAAAAATGAAAAAAGCGCAGGGTTAAGGTGCCGCTGCCATCCTGTAATCTGACCACCAGGCTGCGGCGGCGGCCGAATACGACATCGGCGGCACTGACCTCCCCTTCGATTACCACATCCATACCGGCGGTGAGGCCGGCAATAGGTACCACCCGGGTGCGGTCCTGGTAGCGTAGGGGCAAGTGGAAAACCAAATCCTGTAGGGAGTTGATATGGAGTTTGGCCAACACCTGAGCAAATTTATCCCCCACGCCTTTGAGGGTGGTAACGGGCAGCTCGGCCAGGTTGTTATCTATTCCACGGTCAGGTGACACTGGCTGATGGCCTCTCGCAGTATGTCGATTGCGCGGTGTCGGGGGAAGCTTGCCCGCCAGGCCAGTGCTACAGTGCGGCGTGGGCCCGGTGCGGTAAAGGGGCGGGTCTCCAGCAGGCCACTGGCATACTGTGATGCGGTGGCGGCTGAGAGTGGCAATACGGTAATTCCAAGCCCTGAGGCCACCATATGGCGGAGTGTTTCCAGTGAGCTGCCATCTGCGGCTGTGCGTATGCTGCCGCCGCCCGCTTCTTTTTCCATGGTTAGCTGCAGGTGCGGACAAGCTTCCAGTACCTGATCGCGGAAGCAGTGACCCTCACCCAGCAGAAGCACATTGTCTTCAGTGAGTTGATCCGGGGAGATAACCTCCTGCTTTGTAAGTGGATGGCCTGCGGGCATCAATACAACAAATGGCTCGTCGTACAGGGGTTGGGTGACAACGTCGGGCTCGGTAAAGGGGAGAGCAATAATGATGGCATCCAGTTCACCCTTGCGCAGCCTCTGTCTCAGCGTGGCGGTATATCCCTCTTCAACATAGAGTGGCATTTCTGGTGCCAAATGCTGTAGTTGGGGAATAAAGTGTGGGAACAGGTAGGGCCCAATAGTAAAGATGGCGCCAACTGACAGGGGGCTCGCCAGCTGGTCCTTGCCGGCGCTGGCGATGTCTTTGATGGCTGCTGATTGTTCCAGAACCAGCTGGGCCTGGGCGACAATTCTCTCGCCCAATGGGGTTGCCTGCACTCGAGTTTTTGAGCGCTCAAACAGAGCGACACCGAGCTCTTTCTCCAGTTTCTTTACCGCGATAGAGAGTGTCGGTTGGCTGACGTAACAGCGCTCGGCGGCACGGCCAAAATGCTGTTCCTGGGCGAGAGTTACGATATAGCGCAGTTCATTGAGAGTCATGGTCGAGGCAATTAGATGGCCATTAGTAATAGTAATTATTCATAAATAATCGCCGCTGGCCAATACCCTGTCTCAATCTGTAAGCTGAGAGCGAATATTGGGAAAATTTACTAGTTTTGGGAATTCAGGTGGGATTGAGGCGCAAAATTTTGCTATATCTGTAAGGGGCACACCGAACGGAGATACGTCATGGGAGTTCTGTCCTGGGTCATTCTCGGGTTGATTGCCGGCGCTTTGGCAAAGTGGATTATGCCCGGGAGAGATCCTGGTGGTTGGATAGTCACTATGGTCATCGGCATTGTCGGTGCCTTTATTGGAGGCTGGCTGGGTGCCTTGATTGGGTTCGGTGGCCCAGTGACTGGTTTCGGAATTGGCGACATAATAACGGCTACGATTGGTGCGATAATTTTTCTTGCGATCTATCGCATGTTCAAAAGGCGTGGCAACTAGTCCGCCTTTGGGGAGAGCCTCGGCGGCGAACTATAAGCATTCCGAATTTGATATTTGCCCAAATGACCCCAGCACCTTAGGACTGAATAGCACTGAATCAAGGGAATAAGGTGGACAGCAAAGATTGTTCACCGGGAACTATATGACACAACAAGAAAAGCTTTGGATCCTTGGGTGTGGTGACCTCGGGGCGAGACTGGCACTGCATATAGACCGAAAGCAATACGCGGTTTATGGAATGCGGCGCAATCCCCTGGTAGCTCTGGCGAGTAAGCGCCGGGCAGATGTGGTGAATTGGCGCCGGGGGGATGCCACTAAGAAAGAAGATATTGAACGCTTGTTGTCTACGGGGGCGGATGTCATTCTCGCGACATTTACCCCCACTGAGCACACACCAACCGGCTATCACCGCGCCTATGTGGAAACGGCAAAGGCAGTCGCTGAAGTTGTTCCGCACCTTCCATCCCCACCGCGCTTGGTTATTTGGGTTTCATCTACTCGTGTTTATGGCCAAAGCGGTGACGACTTTATCGATGAGCAAACCTTACCCCTGCCCAGTGGTTTTCAGGGAGATAGTTTGCTGGCAGCTGAAGAGATCATTCGCAACGCAATTCCCAACAGTTGCATTGTGCGCTTTGCGGGAATTTATGGGCCTGGTCGAGATCGCTTGTTGTCGCAGGTTCGCGCTGGTCGCTGCGCTCCTCCCCAGCCACCGCAATATAGCAATCGCATCCATGTCGATGATTGTATTGGTTTTTTATTGCACCTTATTGAAAGGCACAAACAGGGGTGGGTCCCGGAGCCCCTTTATATAGGCGCCGATAGCCAGCCTGTGCCGATGTACGAGCTGCAACAGTGGTTGGTAAAAGCGATGGGATATACCAGTGCCCACCTGCGCGAGATTGTGCAAACGAGCGAGCGCCGCTCGAAAAAGCTCAGCAATCAGTTGATGCTGTCCAGTGGTTACGAATTGAAATATCCAGATTACAAGGTGGGCTATAGCGCTCTGTTGGAGTCGGAGGGCTGAGCTGCCCTCCTCAATTATTGCCACAGCATCGGCGAGAACTTCTTGCTTCAGGTCACCATAATCGCTTCGGCTTCAAAAAGGGCTCCCCGCGGCAACTCCTTGACGACGACGGTTGCCCTGGCGGGATAAGGCTCTTCGAAAAACTCTGCCATTATCTCATTTACAGCGGCAAAGTTGCTGCTGTCGGTAATGTAGAGATTGAGTTTCACAATATGCTGAAGCGATCCGTCAGAGGCCTCACAGACTGCGCTGAGGTTGCGAAAGACCTGGTGGACTTCATCGCTAAAACCTCCGCTAATCATCTGTTGTGTCTCTGGGTCCAGAGCGATTTGTCCCGACAGGTAAACAGTATTATCCACTTTTACTGCCTGGGAATAGGTACCAGCTGCGGCGGGTGCCCGGTCGGTTTTAATAACGGCTCGATTGGGCATGGGGTACTCCATTACTTATCAATATTGTTGAAAAGGAAGACCTATACGGAACTTCCGATTAATCCCTTACTTATTTGCGGGGCTTTCAGAAGTCGGTTAAATATATCGCGCTTTGAAGCCTAATGGCAGTTCCCAATGGGATTCCCTTGTGTTCCTCAAGGGCGGGCGATGCGTATGACAGAAGGGAGGTTGCGCAGGCGCTTCATAACCCGAGCCAAATGTACACGGCCACTGACTTCCAGGGTCAGGGAGATCACGCTGTTGTGAGCATCCTTCTCATCCACATTGATCTGCTCGATACTGGCGCCCTCTTCCGTAATACGAGTAGCCAGTCGGGCAATAATCCCTCTCTCTGACTCGACTTCTACCCGCACATCACCGAGGAACTCTCCTGTCACATCCGGTGACCAGTTCACCAGCATGATGTTTTCTGGGTGCTCGCGAAAATCACCGGTATTGCGGCAGGTGTCGCGGTGTACTACTACGCCTTTGCCCGAGCTGATATGGCCGATAATGGCATCCCCGGGAATAGGACGGCAACAGCGAGCGAAGCTGATCATCATGCCCTCTTGGGCATCGATCGTTAAGGGAGAAGAGATATTGCTGGCTTCAGTCTCTTCACTGGTGACGGGCGCGAGTAATTTAGCGGCAGAGAAGGCCACTTTACTGCCCATACCTATCTCTTCCAGCAGCTTGTCCAAAGTTGCGCATTTCGCCTCTTTGAGGCCCGCTTCTAATTGCTCTGGCGATAGCGCGTCTAGGCTCGTGTCGAACTTACTGAGTGCTTTTTCCAGCAGGCGCCGGCCCAGGGTAATGGAATCGTGGTGACGCTGGTGCTTGAGGAAGTGACGGATAGCACTGCGCGCTTTGGCGGTTACTACAAAATTGAGCCAGTTAGGGTTTGGCTGTGCAGTTTTGCGCGTGAGAATCTCGACTTTTTGCCCGCTTTCCAGAGGTTGGGACAAAGGGGCCAGGCGCTGATTGATACGCACGGCAACACAGGAGTTGCCGATATCCGTGTGTACGGAATAGGCGAAGTCCACGGCAGTGGCTCCTGCGGGGAGGTCAACGATCTGCCCTTTAGGGGTAAAGACGTAAACTTCATCCGGGAACAGGTCAATTTTTACGTTTTCAATAAACTCTAACGAGTCGCCGGCGCGCTGCTGCATCTCCAGCAGTCCCTGGACCCAGCGCCGTGCGCGCACCTGGCTGGTGCCACCGGTATTGATCACCTCATCGCCGGAGGCTTTGTACAGCCAGTGGGCGGCAATGCCACTGTTGGCCATTTCATCCATTTCCTTGGTGCGGACCTGAACTTCAATGGGCACCCCGTGCATACCCAGCAGCACTGTGTGCAGTGACTGGTAGCCATTGGATTTGGGGATAGCGACGTAATCTTTAAACTCGGAGATTACCGGTTTGTACAGGCTGTGCATAACACCGAGAACCCGGTAACAGGTATCCACACTGTCCACAATGATGCGGAAAGCGTAGACATCCATTATCTCCTTGAAGGACTTCTTCTTGGCGCGCATCTTTTGGTAGATGCTAAATAGGTGCTTTTCCCGACCAATCACCAGAGAGCTGATGCCCTCCCGCTGCAAGCGCAGTTCTATAGCATTCTGAATCTGTTCCAGCAGCTCTTTGCGATTGCCGCGGGCGGCGACCAGGGCGGCGCGCAAGCGGCTGGCACGTAGTGGGTAGATGGCAAAAAAAGCGCGATCCTCGAACTCGATACGAACGTCGTTCATACCCAGTCGGTGGGCGATGGGTGCGTAGATCTCCAGCGTCTCGCGGGCAATACGGGCACGCTTCTGCGGTTTCAGTGCACCAAGAGTGCGCATATTGTGCAGGCGGTCGGCCAGTTTGACCAGAATCACGCGGATATCGCGGGCCATGGCTAGCGCCATCTTCTGGAAGTTTTCCGCCTGCTTTTCTGCAGGGCTGTCGGTCTCGAACTGGGTTAGTTTGGAGACCCCATCGACCAGGTCGGCAACCTCTCCACCAAACTGCTCGGCCAAAGCTGCCTTGGGGATACCCGTATCCTCGATCACATCGTGCAACATGGCTGCCGCCAAGCTCTCGTGATCCATATGCATGCCCGCGAGAATAGTGGCAACTGCCAGCGGGTGGGTGACATAGGGCTCGCCGGAACGGCGCTGCTGACCATCGTGAGCCTGCTCCGCGTAAAAATAGGCGCGGCGGACGATTTGGATCTGGTCGGGAGGAAGGTATGAGGAGAGGCGGTGGGCCAAACTATCTATGGTGTGCAATGCCGCGCGCGCCTCTCGTAAAACACAAAAAGTACCCAGTAAGAGACCTGATCAGACTTGCTGATCTGTTAGGTAGTTGGGGGCAACGATAGGAGCAGGTGCCTCTTCGCGTTCCGGCTCGTCGAGGATGGCGGCATCCACCAGGCCCTCTTCGATTTCGCGCAGGGCAATTACCGTGGGCTTATCGTTTTCTTCGGGAACCAATGGATCCCTGCCGCCTGTAGCGATCTGACGGGCGCGTTTGCTGCCGACGATAACGAGCTCGAAGCGGTTGTCCACATGCTCAAGGCAATCTTCAACGGTAATACGTGCCATAAACTTTCGTTTCCATTTGCTGTGCCCGAAGGCAAATTCTGTACAGGGGACCGGCTATTTTACCGGACCGGGAAATGTATGCAATTCGATCAATTGGTTCAGTGGCGCAACAGTGCCTGAAGTAGATCGCCGTGGCGCAGTTGCTGCAGCTCTAAGCGCTGTCGCTGGGCAACGATAATGGCACGCAGCTCTGTTAACGCTTGCTCGAAGTTATCGTTGATTACCAGGTAATCTGCGGCGACATAATGGGTCATTTCGTCGATGGCCTGGTCCATACGGCGATCAATGACCGCTTGATCGTCCTGACCGCGTCCGGTGAGGCGCTCACGCAGGGCTTCCTGGGACGGAGGCAAAATAAAAATACCCACTGCATCAGGGCGCAGGCGACGAACCTGTTCGGCCCCCTGCCAATCGATTTCCAGGATTACATCGCGACCACTGGCAAGAGTCTCTTCGATCTCAGCTTTGGCGGTGCCGTAATAATTATCGCCATAAACTTGGGCGTGCTCAAAAAAAGCATCGCGCTCCAACATTGCCAAAAATTCTTCTCGCTCGACAAAGTGATAGTCAACGCCGTGAGTTTCGCCTGGGCGCATGGCACGAGTGGTATGGGAAACCGATACGGTAACCTGGCTGTCGCTGTCTACCAGCGCTTTGACCAAGCTGGTTTTTCCTGCACCGGAGGGAGCGGAGACGGTGTAGAGGGTTCCTGTTTGCACAACTGATCCTGTTCGCGAGCAAAGAGCCCATTATAACCGAAGCTTGCGTCTGGAGATGAAAGAGTGTCATGAAGGGACAAGGCTAGCCCCCGACCGGGGTGGGGGTATCTGTTGGGAGATTCAGGGCGCGTTACCACCTGCGCGCCTGGGCCCGGCCGGGATAGCCTCGCGGGAGTTTCTCAATCACCGCCAACCACCTGTGATTAAGGGGATCTCCCTGTTGTTAATCGCTAACGAAAGTGACTCTATCCTCTTTGCGCCGGGTTGCCAACCACCACCATACCAAAGAGCTTGCGAGCAAGTAGGATATGAAGAGTGGTACATATGTATTGTTTAGTAGCGGAATAGCGCAGATGAGTGCTGCGAGTCTCAAAGTTTCGAGGCGCCCTGAAATAGGATGACCATCCAGTATCCTTCCATTAATTGCCAGGCAAATAATCAAGGCAATAACCGAGCCCATAAGTTGCCAGAAACTCAATACGCTGGTGAACCAGAGGAGAGATAAGGTTGTGGCGGTGTAACAGAGGTGTTGTGCGAATGCGTAGTTGCGCAAACCAGGGCTAATTTCAGGGTTGAAACGTTTAAAGTTTGTCAGATCGGTAGAGGCTACTGGCATGGATTTTTCTACATCTGCGGGTCTGTAGCCTGTGGGGCGTAACCAAAGAGTGCACTTGTCCCACCAGCTTTTCGTATGCCAGGCATCAATTGCCATGCGCTTTAAGTGTTGTAAATTGGCTGCTAAAGGATCAAAGGTATTCAGGGGCTTACGCACACCGTAAAGACAGGGCTCAGTTTCGAGTTCCTGCTGGTAGGTGCCAAATAAGCGATCCCAAAGTATTAATATTCCGCCGTAGTTTTTATCTACGTAGACAGCGTTCTGGGCGTGGTGTACCCGGTGATTCGAGGGGGTAATGACAAACCACTCCAACCAGCGGATCTTGGGTATTTTTTGTGTGTGAACCCAAAACTGGTAAATAAGATCAATTGCGCCGGCGACAATAACAATTTCTGCCGGCAAACCAATCAATAGAAGCGGTAGATAAAATATCCAATCCAGCTGTAGCCCCCCCGAAGACTGGCGCAATGCTGTGCTCAGGTTGTAGTCCTCACTCTGGTGGTGCACCAGGTGTTCTGCCCAAAAGATGTTTACCTCGTGACAGATACGGTGCTTCCAGTAGTAGCAGAAGTCGTATGCGAGAACCGCCAGGGCCAGGTGCCAGACATTGTCGATAGACCAGTTGAAACCAACCCATTGATAGTAGGGTTGTAGCAACGTAAACAGCGGGATATAGATAACGAGGAATAAGCTTTTATAGGTAAGCCCGATAATACGATTGAGAATCCCCGTGCTGAGATTGCCAATAGTGTCATTCAGCCTGTAGAGCCCCCAGCCTTTCCAGCGATCTAGGGCGAACTCCATAAGCATGGCGGTCAGAAAAAATGGAATAGAGAAAGTAAGCAGGTCCACAGAAACCCCATATTTTTATTATTAGATAGCGTATCTATTGAACTCTGCCACACGGCTACTGGGCCGCATATGCCAGTGATGTATGGATTCTGAAATCAGTCAGTATTCGCTGAAGGGATTTTGACGTAATTAACTTTCAGGTTTACAAAAGTGGTGCCTGATTGGCACTAACCAAAAGATTGGCAAGAGCATGCGATACGTCGAATTGGTACCACGGCTAGGTGCGACTTTCGATGTTTAATCATGGTTTTCTTCGTGAAAGGATTTTCTTTGGAGTTTATAAATAGAAAGACCGGCAAATGCCGGTCTTTTTTTACTCTGAACGGGTCGCTATTTACTCGCTAGCTTCCGCTTCCAAAGTCACACCGCTGTAGGATTCATACCCATAGACACTGATGTACCAGGTGCCGGAATCCGGGTTGCTAATGGTGCAGCTCTCCTCGTTACCCCAGAGGTATGGACGACAGTCATATCGACGCAGGGTAGGATAGTTACCGTGGCGCACGTAGAGATCAACTTCGCCGGAGCCACCGGACATCTCTATAGTAAGGGTGGAAGTCCCAGACTCAACATCAATGGTGAAGTCATTCCAGCTGCCCTGGCTGCCAGAAAGGTTAGTTTCTGTCCAACCTGAACCATTGCTGCCACTGTCGTCATCGTCGTCGTCGCCATTACCACTATCGTCGCCGCTCGCCATAGCTACAGCTGCTGCCGCGTCCACAATACCGGAGCCGCAGTTGTTGCAAGAAGAGGGGAAGCTGCGAGCAGTGCTGGTGAGGATCGACTCAACTTCATCCGGAGTAACGTCGGGGTTAACCGAATAAATCAGCGCAGCTGCGCCGGCGACATGGGGGGCCGCCATACTGGTACCCTGGCTGTAATAGTAGCTATCGCTGCCCGCATCGGTAGAGCCGTTGTTGTAGGTGGAAAGGATACCGTCGGAATCGTTTGCGAAGCTCTGTGCGCCACCGGGTGCAGCGACATCAACTACATTGCCATAGTTGGAGTAATAAGAGCGGCCGCCGGTACGGTCAGTTGCCGCAACGGTAATAACCCCATCACAGCTGGCGGGCGAGTATTGGCTTGCGTTGGCACCACTGTTACCAGCGGCGACAACCACGGTAGCGCCGAGGCTGCGCGCAGTGTCGATAGCACTTTGCGTGGTAGTGTCGCAGCTACCGCTACCGCCGAGGCTCAGGTTCAATACTTGGGCCGGGTTTTGGTTGCTCGGTAATCCGCTGACAGAACCGCCGGCACCCCAGATGATTCCGTCGGCAATATCCGAGGTATAGCCACCACAGCGTCCAAGTACGCGCACGGGCACGATCTTCGCATCGTAGGCAACACCGGCGATACCCATGTTGTTGTTAGTAACCCCGGCGATAGTGCCTGCTACATGGGTGCCGTGCCAGCTGCTATCGCTCTCAGAGGTATCGTCGCAAGTGCCGGCTTCATACCAATCACCTGGGTCAGTGGGATCGTCATCACGTCCATCTCCATCTACGGAGACGAAAGTGTCAGAAATCATATCGTAGCCTGGCAGGATATTGTCTACCAGATCGGCGTGGGGGAGATAACCGGTATCGAGTACGGCAACCACTACGCCATCGCCCTGGGTAACGTCCCAAGCTGAGGGCAGGTTCAATCCGCCGGTGGACTCGTAGTAATGCCACTGGCTGAGATAGCTCGGGTCATTGGGCTCGGCCATCGCTTTCATAATCAGGTCCGGCTCTGCGTATTCCACATCCGGATCCTGTTTCAGGCGATCGATGATCGCGTTTACTTCAGCTCTACTTTTACGGCCTTCCAGGCGCATTACCTGGGCGCCAGTGGCCATACGGCGGAGGTGGCGCATCTTGTGGCCGGCGCGACGGGAAGCTTTTTCGACCGTCTCTGTGGCCATGGTGGCCGCCCTCCCAACTTTAGCGCTCTCCTTGTACTTTACGATGATGCGGTCGGTTAGCAGTGTTTTTTCCGCGTCCGCTGCGTGAGTAGCGAAAGGGGTAGCACACAGTAACGAAAACGCACTCGCCAGAGTCGTCTTTTGCAAAAGACTTTTCAATGATGATTTCATTATTGTTATATCTCCGAGATATTTTAAATCCGGCTATCAGTATTCCGATAGGCCGGAGACTCCTGAAAAACTCCGCACTAACAAAATAAATTTGCTTAACGGATAGGCCTAGAAACTGTCTTTCTCACAGTCGGTAAGTCAGTTTGACCAAAATTGGTACCAAAGTTTCAAAATGGTACTTCTTTATAACGTTCGTGAAATTATTATCCTCAGCTTAAGCCTTTAAATTTGTGTGGCTTTTGGCGACAAATTTATAAGTTTTGGGAAAAAAATCTGATAGTGAGAATTTATCTACGGGAGAGATGTGGAGGGGTTCACAGGGGGGAAATTGGATAATAAGCAAATATTTTCAGATAAAAGAATTATCGTGCGTAGAAAAGATGAATCGCTAAACGCTTCTTAGTGACGTGTACGTAGCATTTACGTAGCTTGGCTTTGGGGCCTGTTTCCTGAGGGTACCCCAGTAATGAAAACCTTTGCTGGCTACTACTGGGGTTTGAGGTTGAAAGGTTGGTGTTAGGACTTGTGTTTATCTGGCCTTGCTATAACTGGGAACTTTGGCCCACAGCTTTGCAGCCAGCAACCCAAAGATAAATCCAAATAGGTGGGACTCCCAGGAGATAAAACCACCCCGTGGCAAGACACCGAAAATAAGCCCTCCATAAAGAACGGCTACCCCAATGGATATTAATAAACGGCTAAATTTCCTGCTGATAAATCCCGCAAGAAGCAAAAAGCTAAAGTAGCCGTAGATTACTGAGCTAGCTCCTAAGTGATTACTACCCCTGCCACCAAAAAGCCAAACGGCCAGTCCGGTGGTGATCACAACGAACAGGGTCACTTTCAGGTAAGTTTTTACCCCGTACTGCAGCACTAAGAAGCTGAAGATGCATAGAGTGAATATATTCGAGAAGAAGTGCCAGCTATTTCCATGCAGTAATGGTGCAGAAAAGATATGGGGGAGGTGGTTGATTGAGAGGGGAACAATACCAAAGTAATTAAGCGATCGGCCGCTCAGAATATTAATAATCTCAATTGCAGCAAGCACTATAAAAATAGCGCCGACCCACTTCAGGTTTTGTCGCATAAATATTCCTTAAAGGGTGAGCTATCACAAATCCCTCTGTCTGGTGGTAGAGGGGCATCCGCAGTCTCGGTGAGAATGCCCCAGAGGGTTACTCGATGTTTTGTACTTGCTCGCGCATCTGCTCGATCAATACTTTGAGCTCTACCGCAGCCTGGGTTGTGTCGGTAACCACAGACTTTGAGGAGAGGGTGTTGGCTTCGCGATTAAACTCCTGCATCAGGAAATCCAGCCGCCGGCCGATTGATCCACCGCCGGCTAAAACCCGACGTGTTTCAGAAGTGTGCGCACTGAGGCGATCGAGCTCTTCATCCACATCAGCCTTCTGGGCCAACAGGACGATCTCCTGCTCGAGCCGGTCCTTGTCCAGCTCCACTTGCAACTCTTCCAGGCGGCTGCGCAGCTTGTCTCGCTGTGCCTCAAGAATTTGGGGAAGCAGTTCTCGAACCTTGGCCACCTGCTCTTCGATTCCCTTGAGTCGGGCCTCAATAAATTTGGCTAGCTCAGCGCCTTCTCGTTCACGGTTTGCGCGCAGCTGTCCCAGTGCCTCGCGAAAAGCCTCCAATATCGTTGCCGACTGTTGATCGGTATCCGCCTCCGGTTCACTGATAACACCGGGCCATTGGAGAATTTGCAAGGGATTGAGTGGTTGAACATCCTCGCCACCCGCTACCTGTTTTGCCGCTTGAATCAGTGCCTGGGCGAGGGGTTGATTGATTTCCAGCCCAGTGTCTTCGGCGCTATTGGTCTTCAGACTCAGGGTCAGTTCAATTTTGCCGCGGGACAGTGTTTTGCGTAGCGTATCGCGCAGTTGTGTTTCCAGGGAGCGAGCCGCTTCGGGCAAACGGAAATGTGGTTCCAGGTAGCGATGGTTGACCGAGCGCAGTTCCCAGATAGCGGTGCCGTTTGCGTAATTGGCCTCGGCGCGTCCAAAGGCTGTCATGCTGCGCACTTTGTTCTGTTCCCGTTGACTGGCCATAGCTGATCCCCTACAGGCGTATTAATCGGCCCGGCATAATAACACAGCGTTTGGATCGCCATGCTGGGGTATATAATGCGGGGCTTTCATTCAATATTTGAGGTGGACTATGCAGCGTCCCAGTGGCCGCGCCCCTGCGCAATTGCGCCCGGTAAAAATTACCCGCAACTATACCCGTCATGCGGAGGGGTCTGTGTTGGTGGAGTTTGGTGATACCAAGGTTTTGTGTAATGCCTCTCTATCCAGTGAAGTCCCAAGGTTTTTACGCGGCCAGGGCAGCGGTTGGATTACTGCAGAGTACGGCATGCTGCCACGCTCCACAGGCTCTCGTATGCTCAGGGAAGCGGCCAAGGGCAAGCAGAGTGGGCGCACCGTGGAAATTCAGCGCTTGATCGGGCGCTCACTGCGAGCGGCGGTAGACCTGGAGAAGCTGGGTGAGAATCAAATCACCGTCGATTGCGATGTTATCCAGGCCGATGGTGGTACCCGAACTGCAGCAATAACTGGTGCCTGTGTGGCATTGGTTGATGCCCTGCGTCATATGCAGCGAGAGAAAATCATAGCCGATGATCCGCTCAAGAATATGGTAGCGGCGGTATCAGTGGGAATTTATGAGGGGGAGCCGTTACTGGACCTGGATTACCCGGAAGACAGTTCAGCGGATACCGATATGAATTTGGTGATGGCCGAAGATGGCGGCATGATCGAGGTTCAAGGCACTGCAGAGGGTGAGCCATTTACCGAAAAGCAGTTCGCTCAGATGCTGGGGTTGGGCAAGGCGGGTATTGATGAATTGATCGCTTTGCAAAAGCGGGCGCTGGACGAGTAAAGCAGCCGCCCCTTGGTTTGTATCCGGCCCTCTCCCAATAGGGAAGGGGCCGGAACTCCATGCGATTCAGACTTCGATTTCGTAGTCCATGATTACCGGCAAGTGGCTGGAGAATTTCACATTCTTATTGATTGCACCGTACTCAATGCGATTTTTCAGACCGTGAGAAACGATCTGCATATCAGTACGCCAGCCATCTCCTTCTCCGACAGTACCGCTGGGCCACCAGCTAAATTCGTCGGTATCTTTTACTACACGGCGAAAAGCATCGACATAGCCAACATCATTAAACAGCTGGTCCAGCCAGCGCTGTTCGTGACGCATAAAGCCGGGAGAATCCTGGTGATCTTGCCAATTCTGTACGTCTGCACGACGGTGAGCCATGCCCCAGTTACCACAGAAAATAAAGTCGCGGCGTTTGCGGCTTATTTTTAGCAAGTGCGCCTGCATGTCCTCAAAGAATTGGACTTTTTTCTCTAACGACGTCTCATCTGAGGCGACTGGCGCGAGCAGGGAGCCAACACTCAGTCGCTCGAAATCCGCCTGTAGATAGCGGCCGTACATATCCTCACCATTGGCGAAGCCCATGCCGAATATGATGGCTTTGGGCTGGCTTCGGGTGTAGATAGCCACACCGTTTTCGTGGGGAGTTCCCGAGTCGAAAAAGTAACTGTAATAACCGTCGGGGTGAAATATTGGGTGGTCCAATTCAGGCTCGAGAGAGCGCAGGTCCTGAAGGCAGATAATATCTGCGTCCTGCTCCGCCAACCAATCGTAGAGACCGCGTTGGGCGGCCTGATGAACGCCGTCTACCGACAAGCTTACTATTCGCATTATTAGCCCCTTACCAGCGGACTGTGTATCATTAGAAACATTATATGCATGCCTACCCCCGGGAATGCTACGGGGAGGTCTCCCTTCACCTTAGCCAATAGTTAACAATTTTCCATGCAGCAATATCAGCGCGATTTTATCCAACTTGCCCTGGATCATCAGGTTTTGTGTTTCGGCGACTTCACATTGAAGTCGGGCCGTCAAAGCCCCTACTTTTTCAATGCCGGCCGTTTCCACACCGGTGCTGCACTGGCAGCGCTGGGACAGGCCTATGCCGAGGCGATAATCGCTTCGGGAGTGGAGTTCGATGTCATTTTTGGGCCGGCCTACAAAGGTATCCCGCTGGGTGCGGTGACTGCTGTGGCTCTAGCCCAAAAGGGGATCGATAAGCCTTTCTGTTACAACCGAAAAGAAGCCAAGGATCACGGTGAAGGCGGAACCTTAGTGGGTGCGCCGCTTAATGGCAAGGTTTTGATTATCGATGATGTTATTACTGCGGGCACAGCCGTGCGCGAAGTGATGCAAATTATCGAATCTCATGGCGCAGAGGCGGCGGGAGTTGTGATTGGTCTCAACCGCCAGGAAAAGGCTAGCGAAGATTGTGAATTCTCCGCTATTCAGCAAGTTGAGAGACAGTACAATATTCCTGTGGTCGGCATCGTGCAGTTAGACGATGTGATTAGCTTTCTCGAGCAGGAGTCGAATGACAGCGATACTCTGCAGAAAATTGTGGACTACCGGCAGCGCTACGGTGTCGCGGGTCAATAAATTTTGTCCCTCCTAGCCGTGGGCCGGTTAATTTAGAGAGAAGAGCGATGCGAGTCGCCCCTTTAGTACCTCTATTGGTCAGCACCCTTTTGATGCTGGCTGTAGAGGCTTATGGCAACAATAGCCGGGTTTTGTATCGATACACTGATCACCAGGGAGTCCTGGTGATCAACGATGCTATTCCACCGGAATTTGTTCCAAATGGATATGAGATTCTCACTCTTACCGGTCGTGTAGTTGAAGTAGTTGCACCGCAGCTCAGTCCCGAAGAGTACCAAGCCGAACTTCAGCTAGAGGCCCAGCGGGAAGCGGATCGTAAGTTGCTCAAGCGCTATAACAGTATTGCGGATATTGAGAGTGCTCGGTCGCGCAAGTTGGCTGTCGTAGAGCAGGATATGGCTATCATGCGGTCAAATATCAGCAGTCTACGCCGGCAAATTGCCCAGGAAGAAGCCTCTGCTGCGCGCACGCAGCGGGGCGGCCGTGAGGTGGCTCCCGAATTGTTGCAGAGAATTGCTGATCTACAAAAAGAAATGGAAGTGCTTGAGGAGCGCCTCAGCCGGCGTGCGGCTGAAGCGGATACCATAGGGGTTGATTTCGATAAGGCGGTAGCCCGCTATACCGAACTTAATGCTGAGAGCTAGCTAATTTCTCAATGCCTGAATAATTTCGGAGGGCTGCCGCTAAACAGCCCTCATGAGGAAATGGTTATCTGGCTGCAGCCACTGTCTCACGGAAGAAACCAGCCGTTAATACGGGCCACTGTTCTGCCCAGTACTCTGTAGGCTTACGCTTAAAACCGCTGCGCACGTATTGGACGATGCGCCCCTCCGCGCTCGCCAAAAGCAGGTTGGCAGCACCACCGAGAGGAAGAGTCGGGCGCAGGTGTTCGCGCAATTCGGCTTCGCGCAAGATCTGTCTAATTTGGGTTTCCAGTCGATCAAACAACTGCAGGATTCGTCCATGCAGCCTCTCAGTTTCACCGGTAAGCGCGTCGCCTGTAAGCAGGCGAGTGATTCCTGGATTGCGTTCACAGAACGCCAGAAGAAGCTGCAGAATTTTCTGGCAGCGATTGAGAGCCGAGGGCTCCTCCTGCAGGATCATTGCGATACGGCTGAAAATGGTCTCCTCAATAAATTCGATCAGCCCTTCAAACATCTTGGATTTACTGGGGAAGTGACGATATAGCGCGGCTTCAGAGAAACCAACTTCCTTGGCCAGTGCTGCTGTTGTAATACGTGCGCCGGGACTGACTTCCAGCATATGTGCTAGAGCTTCCAGGATTTGTTGACGCCGATTGATTTTTTCGCTGCTCATTGACTGCCTTTGGTCCGCTTGGGGGGCGGAATTTAGTTTTGCTCTTGTCGTCTTATTTTGACGGCGGCGGAATCCTACCGATTCGCCGGGCTGTCTTCAATTGCCAAGGGCCTAGTGGTCCACAGTTTGCGCTTCGATGTTGGTAATCAGGGTACCCACGCCTCGATCTGTAAATATTTCGAGCAATATGGCGTGGGGCACACGGCCGTCGATGATGTGAGCGGAATTTACCCCATCCTGAACAGCGTCCAGAGCGCAGGTGATTTTTGGCAGCATGCCGCCATAGATGGTGCCATCCTGAATTAAGCCCTCTACTTCATTGGTAGTCAGTCCGGTGAGAACCTCCCCCTCCTTATCCTGCAGACCGGCGACGTTGGTAAGTAACATCAGCTTTTCTGCTTTCAATTCCTCAGCGATTTTTCCAGCGACGAGATCGGCATTAATATTGTATGAAACCCCATTGCCGTCGACTCCGATGGGCGCAATAACCGGGATAAAGTCACTGTGGACCAGCATATTGATCACATCAATATTAACTTTCTCGACTTCCCCAACCTGGCCAATATCAATGATTTCAGAGGCATGTAGTCCCGCGCTCTCATTTTTTCGGGTCAACTTTCGCGCTTTAACCAGTAATCCGTCTTTACCGGTGATACCTACCGCGCGGCCCCCATTTTTGTTAATCAAATTGACGATCTGTTTGTTGACGGTGCCCCCTAACACCATCTCCACAACATCCATGGTTTCGCTATCGGTGACTCTCATTCCGTCTACGAAGCGGGACTCAATACTGAGCTTATTTAGCAGCTGCCCGATTTGAGGTCCGCCGCCGTGCACCACCACTGGGTTCATACCTACCAGCTTCATCAGGATAATGTCTCGAGCGAAACTGTTTTGTAGTTGCTCATCCACCATGGCGTTGCCACCGAACTTGACCACAATAGTTTTGCCCGTAAAGCGCTGGATATAGGGCAGTGCTTCATTGAGGACCTGGGCACTTTTCAGCGCAGAGTTTAGATCTAGGGACATGGGCAGTTCCTTACACAGGGCGACAGGCAATTAGGTTTGGGGTCCTGACTTGAGTCGCCAACGATTTAAAGCAAATGTGGTGGGTTGTTTTCTAAGCAATAGAGGCAGTGGCCCGATGGCGGCGCAGTCTATTCCGCCGTTTAATCTTAATCGAGCAGCTGCCAGTCTGGTACAGTAATTGCGGGAGCAATCTTTCTGAGCTGTCCCATCACCTCTGTACGGATGCGCTCCAGGGCCTGTTCATTTTCAGCCTCAAAGCGCAGGGTTAGTGCGCTAGTGGTATTGGAGGCACGTACAAGCCCCCAGCCATCGGGAAACTCTATACGCAAGCCGTCGATAGTATTGATATCGGCATTGCCAAAATTCCCCTTATCGCGCAGCTGGTCTATCAGTGAAAACTTCTCAGTTTCCTCTACTGGTAGCAGGATCTCAGGGGTGCTGTGCATTTTCGGCAAGGTGTCGAGAAGCTCATCAAGACTTTGTTCTCGCAGTGCCATAATTTCTAGTACCCGCGCAGCAGCGTAGATACCATCGTCGAAACCAAACCAGCGGTCCTTAATAAAGATATGTCCGGAAAGCTCGCCGCCCAAAATGGCTTTGGTCTCCAACATCTTGGCTTTCATCGGAGAGTGTCCGGTCTTCCACATAATGGGGCGGCCCCCATACTGGCTGATTAGCTGGGATAAACTGCGACTGCTCTTAACGTCGAAGACAATATTTTCTCCCGGATTGCGCGCGAGGATATCCCTTGCCAGCAACATAACCAGTTGGTCTGCCCAAGCGATACGGCCGCTGCTTGAAATCAGGGTAACACGATCACCATCACCATCCAGGGCCACGCCCAGATCTGCTCCTGTAGCCAGAACCTTTTCAGTCAAGGCTTCGAGGTTTTCTGGTCTGGAGGGGTCCGGTGCGTGATTGGGGAAGTTGCCATCCACCTCACAATAGATCGGTGTTACCGCACAGCCGAGCTGCTCAAAGAGGCGGGGAGCCAGGTTAGAGGTGGCGCCATTGCCAGCATCGATAACCAAGTGCGGTTGCCCGGCGAGGGCGACATTATTGAAAACTTCATCGATATATTTATCGGTGATTTCTTGCTCCCGATTGGCGCCTTCCCCACTTTTGAATGGGCCTTTTTTCATCAACTGGTAGAGCCCCTGCAGTTTGTCTTCCGCCAGGGCGCGACCTTTCAGTACGATCTTAAAGCCGTTGTATTCCGCAGGGTTGTGGCTTGCGGTAACAATGACCCCACTACTGGTATTTTTTCCTTTCGCACAAGCGTAATAGAGAAGTGGTGATGGAATCAGGCCGAGATTAATAGAGTTGCAGCCACTATCTAGAATTCCCTCAATCAGGCACTGGCTAAGTGTTTCACTGCTATTGCGTCCATCTCGGCCAACTAGTAAGAGATGTTCTCCAGCGTGCTGTGCCAGGGTGCCGAGCGCTCTGCCTAGCTGATAGGCAAAAGGTTCATTGATTTCCTGCCCGGCGATTCCACGGATATCGTAGGCGCGGAAAACATGCTGGGGATACTCAGAGGTAAGAGGCAGCTCGGACTTGTCATCGTCACTTTCTGGCAAGTCCTTTGAACTATTTTCTTTTTCTTCGCTTTCTGAGTTCTCCGAATCGGAGTCCGAGATACTGGGTGCTGAGGCCAAGCTCTGCGGCAGAAAATCTGTATTGGGAGCCTGTGTAGTTCCTCCATCAGAGGCTTGTGGGTGCGCCTTATTAAACTCGCTGCCACTAGTATCCTTACTTCTTTCCCATGGGGCTCTCGAATCGCGAGGTAGGAATTTCAGTAGGGCGAGTAGACTCGCTAATATTCCAATGCCGGCTCCGATATAAATCCAGGATGTGGGCAGACTGTGCTGTTCGACAAAGGTTTTGGAGGGGCTGAAGTGGAGGCTTAAATAGCTGTCCTCAAGTTGCTCCACAGTGTTGTGGCCTTTTCCTGTGCCTGCGCGCCACAGAGTTTGTCGGTGGGCATCGGGAAACTTCTGCATTAACTGAACTTGTCCATGACTACCGCCCAGACTTTTTAAAATGTTTTCCAGCACGGAAAAGGGTTGGGTAGCCAGTAGTTGTTCATTTTCCAGGGTGATAACACTATGCAGTTGCCAGCTATTTTCCACACCTGTACGCAGTACTTCCATCGGTTGCTCAGGTGCTTCCTGGCTGCGCTTTAACAGATCGACCAAGGCAAAGTTCAGGGAGGGATTTTGCCCTGAGCCCACTCGAACCTGTTCGGAAGAAAAGGCCTGGAGGGATACCTGCTCAGGTAGTTTGGTAGATTCTGCAGGGAGCTTCCTTGATTCAAGGGCCTGCAGGCGCTTCGAATAGTCTGTGACGTAAGACTGCACGACTTCAGCTAGTTCGGCAGTTTTTTGCTTGGCGGCTAGCTCAATCTGCGAATGATTGTGGGGTATTACAAGATGCTGGATTAACAGATAGGCACCGCCCAGCCAAGCGACAACTACTAATAATAACGGTAAAAATAACCCTTTCTGCATGGTACCGCCTGGTTTCTTTTTGTTGTTGGAGCCCACAGATATCCCTGATTTGAGCGTAAATGTTGTCACTGAGCCTTGGAGGCGATGAGTTCAATGAGCTGTCGGGCTAGGTCGGTCTTTAATGCGGGAGCTAGTCGGCTCTGACCATCCGCATCTATCACAGTGACAGCGTTGTGATCGCTGTTAAATCCGGAGTCCGGTTGGCTCACATCGTTGGCAATGATCATATCGAGGTTTTTCCGCTGCAGCTTGCTCTGGGCGTGGGCGAGAACCTGTTCTGTCTCTGCGGCGAACCCGATAGTGAAAGGTCGTAGCTCAGTACGCGTGGCTATGGCTGCAACAATATCGGGATTTTTGATGAGGGCAATTGCATCATCATCTTGCCCGTCTTTCTTTTTGATTTTCTGCTCAGCGACTTGGGCCGGGCGGAAATCAGCAACGGCTGCTGCACTGATAAAGATATCGCAGTGATCGGCGACACTTTTGGCGGCCTCATACATATCCTGGGCGCTGATAACATCGATACGATTGACCTTTGGCGGCGTATCCAAATTTACGGGGCCGGCAATCAACGTCACTTCGGCACCGGCACTCTGCGCCGCCGCAGCTAGGGCGAAGCCCATTTTTCCAGAGCTGTGGTTGCTGAGGAATCTCACTGGGTCAATGGCTTCTCTGGTAGGGCCGGCAGTGATTACTACTTTGCGGCCCTGCAGTGAGTGGCTTGTGTGAAATAGGGACCCAGAGTGTTCCGCCAGGTTTTCTGGTTCCAACATACGGCCGGGGCCCACGTCGCCACAGGCCTGGCTACCCGCGCCCGGGCCCCAGAATATGACTCCGCGCTCCTTTAGGGTCTGAGCATTGGCTGAGGTAGCTGCGTGGCGCCACATGGCCTGGTTCATGGCTGGTGCTAGGGCCAGGGGCGCTTCGCTGGCCAAACAAAGGGTGGTTAGGAGGTCATCAGCCATACCGGCAGCCAACTTTGCCATTACCTGGGCACTGGCTGGAGCAATCAGGATAAGGTCAGCCCATTTCGCCAGTTCGATATGACCCATGGCGGCTTCTGCTGAGGGATCCAGCAAGTCTGTATGCACCGGGTTACCGGATAGCGCCTGGAAGGTCAGTGGCTGTACAAACTCCTGTGCTCCGGCGCTCATTACCACTCGGACATCGGCACCGCGCTCTTTGAGCCGGCGAACCAGGTCGGCACTCTTATAGGCGGCAATTCCACCGCTGATACCTAAAAGTATGCGTTTGTCGGCCAGAGAGGACATAAATGCTGTTTCCGATTTGGTGCGAGCCGGTAAGATTAGCATTTCTGTGTCGTTTCTTATAAGACTGCAGTAGCGCCTCACAGGGGCAGCATGGAAAAGGTGTTCAGTAGATGTGCGATAGATAAGACACTGACTAACTGGGCTACAAATGAAAATAAAGGACTGGCCGGCAGGTGAGAGGCCTCGGGAAAAGCTGTTGGAGAGAGGGGCTGAAGCCCTGTCGGATGCAGAGTTGTTGGCAATTTTTCTGCGTGTGGGGCTACCCGGCCTCTCAGCAGTGGATCTGGCCAGGGGACTTCTCAATGACTTTGGTGGCTTGCGCCCTCTATTAGAGGCCGAGCGAGATGACTTTTGCCGCGCGCGAGGGCTCGGCGACGCCAAGTTTGCTCAGTTGCAAGCGGCGCTGGAAATGGCCAAGCGGCACTTGGCGGAGACGATACAGCACGGCAGCGCACTGTGCAGTCCCGGGGCGGTCAGGGATTACCTGGCAATCCAGCTCAGGCACCGGCGCAGGGAAGTGTTCTGCTGCCTCTACCTGGATAATCAACACCGGGTGATCGCTTTTGAGGAGCTGTTCGAGGGGACTCTGAATGCAGCGAATGTCTACCCGCGCGAAGTAGTACAGCAAGCGCTGTTGAAGGGGGCTGCGGCGGTTATTTTGGCGCACAACCACCCTTCTGGTGTCAGTGAGCCCAGCCAGGCAGATATCTGGATTACCGAGCGGTTGACCCAGGCACTAGAGCTGGTGGATATCAAGGTTCTGGACCATTTGATCGTCGGTGAGGGCAAGGCGCTATCCTTTGCAGAGCAGGGATTGATGTAAAGGTGTCGTTCCCGGCGTTGAAATGTTGTACAAAACTTGCTCCCTACGGGCTCTTTTGGTATAAAACGCCGCTCTTTGCGGCCGGGCCAGATTCTGCACAGGTTCCGCCGCCATCCAGGAACCGGATTAGAATCCCGATTTTTATGTTCCCGCACTACCTTTTCCTCTTCAGGATTGGCGCCATGCGGGCACAAGCGTTTTGAAGAGGCCAACAGATGTCCAAGGTATGTCAGGTAACCGGTAAGCGTCCGGTCACCGGAAACAATGTATCCCACGCTAAGAACCGCACCAAGCGTCGCTTCGTGCCGAACCTGCACAGCCACCGTTTCTGGGTTGAATCCGAGAAGCGTTTTGTGAAGCTGCGTGTTTCCGCGAAAGGCATGCGCGTTATCGATAAGAAAGGTATCGACGCTGTCCTGACTGAGCTGCGCGCCCGCGGCGAAAAAGTGTAACGGCTGTAGCCCAGCTAATAGATTGGAGATAGAGCAATGCGTGAGAAGATTCGTCTGAATTCCAGCGCCGGTACTGGCCACTTCTACACCACTACCAAAAACAAGCGCAACATGCCTGAGAAAATGGAGATCAAAAAGTACGATCCCGTTGTACGCAAGCATGTAATGTACAAGGAAGGCAAAATTAAGTAATTGCCTACCGCTACTGTACAGAAAGCCCGGTTTTAACCGGGCTTTTTTGTGCGTATTGGAAATTGAGCAGCCAGTTTACACAGGGTAACTCCAGACGATGCCAGAGCTCCCAGAAGTAGAAACCACTCTCAGAGGCCTGCAACCTCACCTGGAGGGGCATAAAATTCGCTCCGCAAAAGTGCGCCAGCATCAGTTGCGCTGGCCCGTGGAAGCAGACTTTGAGCGCCGTGTCCGCAATGCCCGGATACTGAAACTGGAGCGTCGGGCTAAATACCTACTGGTACATACTGACAAGGGCTGCGCTATTTGGCACCTGGGAATGTCTGGCAGCCTGCGTATGGTCGAGGCTGCACAGGCACCGGAAAAGCATGATCATATCGACTGGCGCCTGGATAGTGGTCTCACACTGCGTTACCGCGACCCGCGCCGCTTTGGTGCCCTACTGTGGACAGTGGCGGACCCACTGGCCCACGACTTACTCAGCCATCTGGGCCCAGAGCCTCTCTCGGAAGAATTTAGTGGTGAGTATCTGTTTGAAACCTCGCGCAAACGTAAGCAATCGGTCAAAACCTTCATCATGGATGGCCGTATCGTTGTGGGGGTGGGTAATATTTACGCCAGTGAATCTCTTTTTCTGGCGGGCATTCGCCCAGATCGACAGGCCGGTTCTATTTCCAAAGCCCGACACCAGCGCTTGGCTGAGTCCATAAAGCAGGTTCTCAGTCAGGCAATCGCCCAAGGTGGGACTACCTTGCGGGACTTTATTGGCGGTGATGGAAAACCTGGCTATTTCGCCCAACAGCTAAATGTTTATGGCCGTGCGGGTGAGTCCTGTCCCTCTTGTGGCCGAGCAGTCAAAGATATGGTTTTGGGCCAGAGAAATACCTTTTTCTGCTCTAGCTGCCAACGTTAAATCGCATCCTTCTGGCAGCTTTAGACAATACTAATATCATCGTATTGTCGATAAGGAGCTGCTTAGTGGTCATGATATTGCCTTTTCTTACGGTCACCCTGTCGATTTGGGCCGTTTGGAATGGTCGTCGCCGCTCTGCAATGGGCTGGTGGTTGTTGACCTTGCTGATCTTCATTATGTGGTGTGGATATCATATGACGCGAGCACTGTCGCTGTCTTTCTAGGGGCCGTGCCCATGATGGTGTTTATGGTCAGAAGGCTGGATAGCTTGGCGCTGTTAGCGGTAAGCATAATCCTATGGATTGCCTTGATCATGGAGTTGGCATCCCACCAACACCCCTGCCCTCTCTGTCTCTTACAACGTGTTGCCTTTGCCATGATTGGCATGGGATTGATGTTGAACCTGCGCTTTAGTATTCGTGCAGAGCATTACGGCGTTGTTATTCTTTCGTGTCTAGCCGGTCTGGCTGCTGCTGTAAGGCAGGTATTGCTGCATATCACCCCTGGCGATCCAGGGTTTGGCAGCCCAGTCTTGGGCTTGCATTTATACACTTGGTCTGCACTGATTTTCTTTGTCTTACTGATCTACTGTGGCGTTGCATTAATGTTTGGCTTTAAGCGACGAAGTTTTGCCACTAGAGAGTTAACTTTGATTGAAAAGTGCATTGCCATCTCTTTCTTCACTGTCGTGTTGGCCAATTTAGTCGCGGTTCTCCTCGAGTGCGGTCTGGGTCCCTGCACCAGTGGGTCATTTGGGTATCACTGGTTGTGGTCTCGAGGTTAGGCACACAAATGTGTCCGAGCTTTCTACACTTTTCCTGATAAGACCCGAGTCCCGGGGAATTACGGAAAACTGTGAGGAGTCCCTATGCGTCTGGCCTGCCTGCTCATTTCACTATTGTTAATTGCTTATGAACGAGCTGAATCCCCCTTGCCGGCCGCCAGTGTTGAACCCGCCCAGCACGTTTTAAGGAATGCGTATATCTATACCGTCGACCCGGCCCGTAGTATTGCCTCGGCAATGGCAATTCGCGATGGGCGCATAGTCTATTTGGGGAATGAAAATGGAGTGAATAGGTATGTCGGAGTTCACACTCAGGTTAATGATTTGAAAGGAAGGTTAGTACTTCCCGGTTTCATCCAGTCAATTTCAAACAATACCGATTATAGCGGTCTGGATTTGTCTCTGTTTCAATCAGTTGAAGCCTATCAAAATAAGATTCAAGATTACATTCTCAATAATCCTGAGGCCCAAATTGTCGTCGGCCGTGGCTGGAAAATGGAAGTATTTGGTGACGACGAGCCCCATAAAGCAATGCTTGATCAGATTAATGATCTAGTACCAATTATTATGTTCTCAGCGGATCACTCATATGTGTGGACTAATTCTGAAGCTATAGCGGCGGCTGGAATAGATATGAGCACCAATAGTTCGACTGAGAATTTTATTAAAAGAAGTGATGATGGAATTCCTATTGGCCTATTTCAAGGTAGGGGAGCAGTAAGTGTTTTTAGTAGTCTAATTCCTGAAGACAAGGTGAGCAAAGAGTTTCATAATCTCAGTGAGCTAAAGGATGTAGCCCTTTCCATGGGGGTCACGACTTTACATTCATTTCATATTCCTTTTTTTGAAAGTGAAAATAAAGCTGAAAAATTTAAAAAATCAAATTCTTTGGAAAATCGTGATGTTCGTATTAGAGCGTTTTTAACGGTTCCTATGAACATGCCTTCTGATCGATTTATATCCCTTAGGAATTATGCGGATAAAATTTCTTCAGATGATTTTAAAGTGATTGCTATTAGTTTCGTAATTCCAGACTCTATTTCAAATTATAATTATCTAATTCAAGACGAGCTGGGAGAAAGTGTAAAAGATACTTCTGCATGGCTTGTCGATCTTTTTCATCAGGCAAATTTATATAAGTTTCAGGTGCATTTTAGCCTTCCTGAAGGGAGTTATGAAAGTGGCATATTAAGGGGCCAAGTTGAAAAGTTAATTAATGCGGAGTATCAAGGGGTCCGTAATATCGTATCAAATATTCCAGAATTCTTACTGGTTGATTTGTTGGAGAAAAATAATGCGGCAGCAATTGTTTATGAGGGTAAGTTGCCAACCTTTAATGTCGATAAATTAACAGAAGGCACAGGTTCTTATATGGGGGATAAAATTTTATTTTTTGCAGGTGATGGGAAGCTAGAAGGGCAGATGAATAGCCTAAATGTGATACGAGATCCGATTTCCATTATACACACAGGAGCTAAGCATAAGGTTCCAGTTGACCTTATGATAAGGTTGCTCACAATTAGGGGGGCTTATGCTATTCATCTGGAGAATGAAGTAGGAAGCTTAGAGGTGGGAAAGTGGGCTGATTTTATCGTTCTGGATGGAAATTTATTGAAAATAAAATCAGCCGAAATTGATAAAGTTAGAGTGTTAAATACCTACTATAAAGGTAGGCAGGTATACTAAAAAATCCATTAATAAATTGGTGGTTGCACTTTAGAGTAAAATATGAAGCTTATGTGAATGTCCTATATTCTGCTTTATAGCTTAACTCTTCAATGAATTTATATAGATTCTTGGGCTCTTGTATTTCGGCCAGACCAAGCTTGAATATTTTTTCACTTACCCTGACAGCAGTGTGCAATGACACTTTAAGTATGTCCGCTTGTGGTGGAAATAAGCAGCCTTGATCAAGAAGTTCGTTTGCGACCTGTTCTGCAACACCAATAGCCGCCTCTATAAATAGCTCATCTGGGATTCTTTTTGCTTTGGTCGCATAGATTGCAAGAGCAACTGCAGGGAAGATGTAGAAATTATTTGCCTGTCCAGGTAAATAATTTTTCCCATTAAAGTTGTAATTTGGAAACTGAACTCCAGCAGCGTAAATAGCTGTGCCTTGAGACCACTGATAAGCTTGCTCCGCTGTACATTCAGCGTGCTCGGTTGGATTGGATAAGGCAAAAATTATTGGTTTTTGATTAAATTTTGCCATAGTCTCTACTACTTGCCGCGTAAATAGCTGCCCAACAGTACTGACGCCGATAAGAGTAGTTGGCTTATGTGTATTTACAGCGGTAAACAGGTCATTGGTAGGGGGTAAATCATGCGCATAGGGTTGCTGAAAATCATATAAATCTGTCCGACCTTTAACCAATAGGCCATTTTGGTCAAACATAATAATTCTAGCTCGGGCATCTTTTTCATTTAGCCCATCCTCGATCATTTTACTGACGAGTAAGTCAGCTATACCTATGCCTGCCGACCCTGCTCCGGCAAAAAATATTCGCTCATTTTTTAGCGTACTACCTTTGATTTTCAGTGCATTGAGCATGCCTGCGAGAACTATTCCGGCGGTTCCCTGAATATCATCGTTATAACAGCAAGCTTTGTCCCGGTAGCGTTTCAGCAGGTGTACAGCATCACTGCCAGTCCAGTCCTCGAAGTGCAAACAACAGTTGGGATATTGCTCCTGAACAGCAGCAACAAACTCATCGACAAAGGGATATAGGACTTCACTGGTGGGACGTTTTTCTCGTAAGCCGATATATAAGGGGTCACTGAGAATAGCCTCGTTATTCGTCCCCGCATCTAAAAAGAGCGGCAGTAAATGTTCTGGTGGTATAGCTGCCGCCACGGTATATAGCTGTAATTTTCCAATGGGAATGGCCATGCCATTGGCTCCGATATCGCCCAGTCCTAGAATTCGTCCACCGTTAGTTACGCAGATAAAACGGATTTCCTGATCCGGCCAATGGTGCAGGTATTCGGCGACTTTGCCCCGGTGGTTAGTGCAAAGGTAAACGCCCCTAACCCGGCGTATGATATGGCTAAATTTAACGCAAGCTTCACCGATGGTAGGGTCATAAATAATAGGTAAAAAGCGCTCTGGGTCGGACATAACCACGCGGTAGAAAAGCGTTTCATTGGTGTCCAATAGCCCAGTGAGGTAAACAAAGCGATCAATGTCTGAATGCTTGTGACTCAACTGCATCATTACCCGTTCTACTTGGGTTTCTATGGTTTCAACCGCATCTGGAATTAAGCCTGTGAGACCAAATTTTTGTCGTTCTGCTGCAGTAAAGGCTGTGCCTTTGTTGGTTATCGGGTTGTGTAGGAGTCTGAGTCCCCCCAACTCGGTTTTTGGTTTTTTCACTTGCCAAGCTCTCTTACTCGATTAAGCAAAAAGAAGTATGGACTAAGGTGGACTCGGTTAATGGCAGGGTTGGCGGGGGATCAATGGTTTTTGCTTGGGAGCGTGAGTGGGCAGGCTAATCACCACGAGGGTGGGCCATTTAGCGGCCCACTGCGCTGCCCTCGCGGCGGGGGTCGGCTCCACCGTACAGCTTGTTATTTTGCAAAGCGATGGCATGGATACCACTGTTGAGGCCCCTTTCGACAACCTCGTGTCCACGGGCTTCGAGTTTCTCGATAGTATCGGGGCTGAAAAAGCCGGGCTCCAATTCGACTCTCTTACCAATAGCGCCGATATTTCCCGCAGAAATCGCTTCGGCAATCGGCATATTCAAGCCCAGATGGTAGAGAATGGTGCGCGCGGTGTAGTCAATAATTCGTGAACCGCCGGGGGAACCCACCAGAAGGCGCATGCTGCCATCTTTGTTGAAAACGATGGTGGGGGACATGGAAGAGCGTGGTCTCTTGCGCGCTTGAATGCGGTTGGCCACCCGCTCCCCACTACTGTTTTTTGGAGTGAAGGAAAAATCGGTGAGCTGGTTGTTGAGCAGGAAGCCCTTCACCATCAGGCGCGACCCGAAGCCGGTTTCAATACTGGTCGTCATACTGACACCATTACCGTAGCGGTCGACAATCACTAAATGACTGGTGTTGGGCAACTCTGGCGACTGGGCCATCACCCGCTTCACCCCGAGTTCGGCTGGGGTACCCGGAGTCGCAGCTGTGGCGGAGTCCGGGTCGATTAACTGCGCGCGGCGAGCTAAATAATCCCTGGACACCAGTGATTTACTGGGTACTTGGACAAAGTCGGAATCACCGGAGTAGGTGTTGCGATCGGCAAATGCCAGTTCCGAAGCTTCGATAAATAAGTGGGTGAGCAGATCACTGCCAGGCTCGAAGCGCTCCAGTGGAAATTGTTGCAGCATGCCCAGAATGCCGCCTACTGTGGTACCTCCGGACGACGGGGCATCCGCACCGCACACACGATATTCGAGAAACTCCGAACACAGGGGCTGGCGCTCCTTGGCCCGGTAGCTAACCATATCTTCGAGGCTCAGGAGCCCTGGGTTGGCACTGTCATAGCGCACAGCTTTGACGATAGCCTTGGCAATGTCGCCGTGATAGAAGGCATCCGCACCGCCCTGGGCAATGGCCTCCAGGGTTTCCGCGTAAGCTGGATTCTTCAAGTTGTGACCCACCGGAAGGGGCTTGCCGTTACTGTTGAAGAAGTAGCTGGCAATTTCCGGTCGAGCAGCCACCTTCGGCATGCGCAGTAACAGCTGGTGAAGGCGCGGTGATATCTGAAAGCCGGATTTGGCCAGGTGTATGGCCGGCTGAAATAACTGCTCCCAGGGTAACTTGCCATCGCGCTCGTGAGCCATTTCCAGCATTCGCACAACACCGGGAACGCCGACCGAGTAGCCGCCGATTACAGACTCAAAAAATGAACGCGGCTTGTTGTCGCGGATAAAGTAATTTTCGTCTACCTGAGAGGGGGCTGTCTCGCGCCCGTCGTAGTACTTGAGCTTCTTTGCCGCAGCGTCATAGCTGAGCATAAATGCTCCGCCACCAATCCCGGAGGATTGTGGTTCTACCAATCCCAATACCATCTGAGCGGCAATGGCGGCATCCACAGCGCTGCCGCCCCGGGCGAGAATCTGCTCGGCAGCCCGGCTGGCGTGGGGGTTGGCAGTGACTGCCATATAGAAGTTGGCCGTTGAGGACTTAACGGCTGTGCGACCGGTATCAAGCTCTGGTTGAGGTTCATCGGCAAAAGCGAAAGCGGGACTCAGAACCAGTGCAAAGGCGGCGAGAAAGTTGCGCACGTAACACTCCGCGGATTTTGGATAAATCCGCTCGAGTGTATCAGAAATAGCCAGATTCCGGCTTAACGAAATTTCTCTTCCAGCGCGCTCTGTACAGCAGCCGGAACAAACTTGGTGACATCGCCGCCCAGGGAGGCAATTTCACGCACTAAAGAGGATGAAATGTAGGACAAATGTTCTGCCGGTGTCAGAAACAGGCTTTCCATATTGGGCGCTAACTGGCGGTTCATATTGGCCAGCTGGAACTCGTATTCAAAGTCGGACACCGCGCGCAGACCGCGCAGTACGCCATAAGCATCTACCTGGCGCACCAGGTCGGCGAGCAGGATATCGAATCCAATGACTTCGACATTGGGCAGGTGGCCGAGAACTTTTTGTGAAAGTTCTACCCGCTCCTCTAAGGTGAACAGGGGGTTTTTGCGGTTGCTGGCAGCCACAGCCACGATAACGTGGTCAAACAAGCGGCATGCGCGCTCCACCAAGTCCAAGTGACCATTGGTGATGGGATCGAAGGTTCCGGGATAGACGACTTTTTTCATACGCCAGGGCTTAAATGCGGGCCGAATGGGATGCGAATGGTAAACAATTTACGGCTAAGGTCAAAACCGAATCTTTTTATTCTTTCCTAACCTGCCGGGCCAGCACGGCGAAACAAGCGCATACACACCTGTCCCGCACGTTTTTCTTTTTCCTGTTCCCAGCCAGGTACTGATGCGACCACTGTGTCTCGCGGTGTTTCCACATAGATTAATGCATCCTGCGAAAGATGGCCGGACAGGGCGCCTAGAGTTGCCTGCCAAAGATTGTCGGCAAAAGGGGGATCGATAAATACGAGGTCGTATTTACTTCCATTACTTCCGAGGAACTCTTCTGCACTACAGTTATGGACTTTGGCTTCCCGGGCGTTTAACTGTTTTAACTGTTCCGCCAGGGTTCGCGCAGCGTGAGTATTCAGCTCGACAAAATCTACCGAGCCGGCGCCTCGGGATAGCGCCTCCAGACCCAGGGCACCTGAACCGGCAAAGAGGTCCAGGCAGCGGGCGTCGGGCAGGTAGAACTGCAGCCAGTTAAACAGAACCTCCCGCAGTCGGTCGCCGGTAGGTCTCAAGCCCTCCACTGGGGCAAACTGTAATTTTCGCCCGCGCCACTGTCCGCCAATGATGCGTAACTGTGAAAGGTTTTGCGGGCTTTGCTTTCGGGATGAACTTCTGGCCAAGGTAACTCTCTACTGGGGGCTTAGCGATGCTAAGATTAGCGTCTTTCTGCAAGCGGTACATCCGGACATACGAATGATTTTTGACTTCCTGCGCAAAAAGAAGAAGCGCAAGCCCGAACAAAGTGAGCCCCAGCAATCCCAGGCGGAGGTCACTGCTGCGTCTGAAGAGGAATCATCGGCGCAGAGCCCAGAGCCTTCAGCGCTAGATAAAGAGCCCTCGGCGCTGGACAAAATGCCCTCAGACATAGAGGAAAAGTCGTCTGCCCAGGGAGAAACCTCCGCACTGGAGGAGGCAAAGGCCCCTATCGATAAACCCACTGCCCCAGCTTCTGTCCCCCAAGAGGAAAGTGCCGGCTGGGCGCAGCATGCTGATGCGGCGGGCGAGCCGGAGGCCGTTGTCGAAGCCCCCCAGGTGGTTGCAGCAGAGCCTGTAATAAAAGAAGAGGCCGAGAAGCCAGCCCCGATTCAACCCGAGCCAGCTCCAAAACCCAGAGCTAAAGAGCAGCCGAAACCGGAAGCCAAAAAGAAAGAGGGCTTCTTTGCGCGTATTCGTCGCGGCCTCAGCCGCACCAGCAACCAGTTTGTCGAGGGGATGGGAAACCTGTTCCTAGGGGCCAAGGAAATCGATGAAGATCTGCTGGAAGAACTTGAGACACAGCTGTTGATGGCAGATGTGGGAGTTGAGGCCACCAGCGAGATCGTCGAGCGCCTGACCGAACGGGTATCCCGTCGGGAATTGGCCGATGGCGATGCACTTTACAAGGCACTGCAGCAGGAGCTGGCTGACTTACTCGATAGTGTTGATGCTCCCCTGGAAATCGATATTAGCAAGAAGCCTTACGTCATTCTGGTAGTGGGCGTAAACGGTGTGGGTAAAACCACAACAATCGGCAAGCTGGCCCACCGCTTTCTCGGTGAAGGTAAGTCGGTGATGTTGGCTGCCGGTGATACATTCCGTGCCGCAGCAGTTGAGCAGCTACAGGTTTGGGGGCAGCGCCACGATGTACCGGTTGTAGCGCAGCATACCGGTGCCGATAGTGCGTCAGTTATTTTCGATGCGGTTCAGTCTGCCCAGGCGCGCGGCGTCGATGTGGTAATTGCCGATACCGCCGGGCGCCTGCACACCAAATCCAACTTGATGGAGGAGTTGTCCAAGGTGCGCCGGGTGATGGGCAAGCTGGACCCCAGCGCGCCCCACGAGGTGCTGTTGGTACTGGATGCTGGCACTGGCCAAAATGCGATTAACCAGGCCTCTCAGTTCCGTGAGGCGGCCGGCGTTACTGGCCTGGTGCTGACCAAGTTGGATGGTACTGCCAAAGGCGGCGTTATCTTTGCCCTGGCTCGTCGTTTCGGCATCCCGGTGCGTTTTATCGGTGTGGGTGAGCAGGCGGAAGATCTACAGCCATTCCGCGCTCGCGAGTTCGTATCCGCCCTGTTTGGCCGCGATAAGGCCTGATAGTTCGCCTAGGAAATAACAAGAACAACACAGAAGCCGTGATCACTTTCGATAATGTGAACAAGCGTTACGCATCGGGGCAGGATGCCCTGGTGCGAGTCAGCCTGGAAATCCCCCGTGGCGATATGGTGTTTCTCACCGGTCACTCCGGTGCGGGTAAAAGTACTTTACTGAGACTCCTGACCGCGATTGAGCGCCCTACTAAGGGCAGTATTCTTGTCGCCGGACAGAATCTCAACCGCCTGCGCAATGGCCAGATCCCCTACTACCGCCGCAACCTGGGTATTGTCTTCCAGAATCACCAGCTGCTATTCGACCGCAGCGTTTTTGACAATATTGCCCTGCCCCTGTCTGTTGCTGGTTGCAATAAGCGCGAGGTAGGGCGTCGGGTTCGCGCAGCTCTGGATAAGGTCGGCTTGCTGCACAAGGAAAAGCAAAATCCCATTATGTTATCTGGTGGTGAGCAGCAGCGAGTTGGGATTGCCCGCGCAGTCGTCAACAAGCCCGCGATACTGGTTGCCGATGAGCCCACCGGCAACCTGGACCCAACTCTCTCGCAGGAAATCATGCAGTTATTCGCGGACTTTAACGCAGTGGGAGTTACTGTGCTGGTGGCGAGCCACGACTTGGAGCTGATTGCACGGATGCGCCGACGGGTATTGACCCTACAGGCTGGCCAATTGATTTACGACGGAGTTCCGAGCCGTGAAGTACACCCAAGCTAAAGCGCAACGGCAGGCCAACCCTGTCGCAGACAAGCGTGTGCGCAGCACCGGTGCTGTTATTGCGCAAACAGGGCTGGGCGATCGATGGAATAGCTGGTTGGGGCACCACCGTGAGATGGCTGCCGACTCTGTCAGTCGATTTTTTAGCGCACCCATGGCCAGTGCAATGACGGCGCTGGTGATTGCTATTGCCCTGGCCCTGCCGGCGGCATTGCAATTGGGATTGTTGAATTTCCAGCGCGCGGTGGCCGGTTGGGATGGGCAGCCACAAATTTCTGTTTTTCTACACAAAGATGCGAGACAGGCTGCGGTTAATTCCCTGGCCGACAAATTGCGCAGTGACCCCGCTATCGCGGAGGTAACTTATGTCTCCCCGGAAGATGCACTGGCAGAGTTTGAACAGGCCTCGGGGCTTGGGGATGTATTGGTTGGCCTGGATGCCAACCCCCTGCCGGCAGTGCTGTTGCTGCGGCCAAGGGATGCGAAGGACGGCGATAAACTTCAGGCTTTGGTGGAGAACCTGAGAGCCCAGGCACTGACGGATTCAGTGGTCTTGGATCTCGCCTGGGTCCAGCGCCTCGCCCAGATCACCGAACTGGGGCAGCGTCTCTCCGCAGGTCTAGCCCTGTTATTGGCACTGGGAGTGGTATTGGTGGTGATCAATACCATACGACTGCATATCGAAAGTCGTCGGGAGGAGATCCTGGTAGTAAAGCTCGTTGGCGGCACTAATGCGTTTGTGCGACGGCCGTTCCTTTACAGTGGCATTTGTTATGGACTATTTGGCGGGCTGTTGGCGTGGCTGTTGCTTGCAGGTGGTGTGGCTATGTTGTCTGGTCCAGTTGAGAGTCTGTCATCAAGTTATGGCAGTAGCTTCGAACTGAGAGGGCCGGGCGCCAGTTACTTCTTTCAATTAACTTTGGGGGCCTCCTCTCTGGGCCTATTAGGGGCTTGGCTTGCGGTAGCGCGACACACTCGCAAGATAGAACCCCGCTGACCGTTCAGTCTGATCAAGAAGGGTAAAGTGTTCTGGCAAAGGGAACCTGAGGCGTAAAAAGCCCCTCTAATTCCGCGAAATACAACAGAATACGGTAGTTGTTGGCGGGCTTTCTTATCTGCCCGTGCAAGTGCTACACTGAGTCCAGCTTGTCGCCGGATACAGTATCCGCCGGCAGCGGCCGGTAAGATCGGCCGACTAATAATGACAGGAGAGACCTGAATGGGAACCAGCCTACAGCCAGTGCATACGCTGTCTCCGGGCGCCAACCTGGGAGCTTATATCCAGACCGTCAGTGGTTTTGACGTACTGACCGCTGAACAGGAAAAGCACCTGGCAGAAGACCTCTATTACCGCGAAAATCTCGATGCTGCACGCCAGCTGGTCATGTCACACCTGCGCTTTGTAGTGCATATCGCCAAATCTTATTCCGGCTACGGGCTCAATGAAGCCGACCTGATTCAGGAAGGTAATGTCGGTTTGATGAAGGCCGTCAAACGCTTCAATCCCGAAAAGGGAGTGCGCCTGGTATCCTTTGCGGTACATTGGATTAAAGCTGAAATCCACGAATTTATCCTGCGCAACTGGCGTATTGTCAAAATTGCCACCACCAAGGCGCAGCGCAAATTATTCTTCAACCTGCGCGGTCAGAAGAAAAAACTCGCCTGGTTGACCAATGCAGAAGCTAAAGCCGTCGCCAAAGACCTGAATGTGGATGTTACCCAGGTCCATGAAATGGAAGGCCGCCTGGCTGCACACGATGCGGCTTTTGATGCGGGTGTCGATGACGATGACGATACCGCCTGGCAGGCACCGGCTCACTACCTGGAAGACCGCAGTTTTGATCCGGCCGCCCAGCTTGAGCGGGATAACTGGCAGGAAACCAACTTGACCAGCCTCGCCAGTGCCATGGCACAACTGGATGATCGCAGCCGCGATATTATTCAGGCCCGCTGGCTCAGTGAGGAGAAATCCACATTGCATGAGTTGGCTGATAAGTATGGTGTTTCCGCTGAGCGAATTCGCCAGCTGGAAAAAAATGCCATGAAGAAAGTGCGTGCTGCTATGGAAGCCTAAATCGGCATTCTGGTACACGGGTAAAAAACCGCGCAGTAGCGCGGTTTTTTTTGTCCCGCCTGTTACAGGCATACCTGTCACCACTGGGTAAAACAAAAAGGGAAGGTAATGGCCAAACTCTATCTGCTGCTGTGTGCATTCTTTGGCGCTAGTGGTGTGGCTCTGGGGGCGTTTGGGGCTCACGGCCTGCGCGGTAAAGTGGCAGAGAACCTGTTAGAGGCCTATAAAACCGGAGTCCAGTACCAGATGATCCATGCCCTGGCGCTGTTTGGTGTGGTACTGCTAATGCAAAACTGGGGAAACCGATTATCGCTGACCCTGAGCGGTGCTCTTTTTACTTTCGGTATTATCTTCTTCTCCGGCAGTCTCTATGTCTTGGCACTGGGAGGCCCCCGATGGTTAGGTCCAATCACTCCTCTCGGTGGGCTGATGATGATTGCCGGTTGGGTAGCCCTGTTTTTTGCCGCATTTAATTTCTCTAAGTAGCCACTTTTACTGGGCTTACACTCAGATACCGAGCCCGAACAAAACATCAAGATATAAACCGTTTCGCATAAGAGGTCGCGAATAATGCAAGACGAATCTGCGGAAGATTTTCCCTACCGCACAGAATTTAAGAAGAAATCTATCCGCAGCTATGTGATTCGCGCGGGGCGAATGACAGAGGGGCAGCGCAATGCCTTTGACAATTATTGGGGGCAGTATGGACTCTCCCTATTTGATGGACCTCTGGATCGCCAACAGGTCTTTGGCCGCGAGGCGCCACTGGCGTTAGAGATCGGTTTCGGTATGGGGGATTCCCTGTTGGCCATGGCTGAAGCCGAGCCAGATAAGGATTTTATTGGTATTGAAGTACACCCGCCGGGGGTTGGCCGGTTGATCAATAATGCCGGCAAGGCAGGTATCAAAAACCTGCGTGTTTACATGGCCGATGCGGTCGATGTCCTAAACGATTGTATTGCCGATGGGAGTCTGGATCGTTTCCAGCTGTACTTCCCTGACCCCTGGCACAAGAAGAAGCACCACAAGCGCCGGATAGTGCAGCCGGAATTTGTTCGCCTGATTTGCAGCAAGTTAAAAACCGGCGGCCTTATGCATATGGCGACAGATTGGGAGAATTATGCCGAGCATATGCTGGAAGTATTGCAGGGTGAAAACCTGCTAGAAAATACCGCCGGTGAGGGTGATTATGTTGCCCGGCCAGAATGGCGCCCAGAGACCAAGTTTGAGCGTCGAGGGCAGAGGCTGGGGCACGGTGTTTGGGATCTGGTATACCGCAGGTTACCTGGTGAAGCGCTGCCGCTAACTACCACTGACCTAGATGCGTCAACTGTTGAAGAGTCCAAAGGCGAATAATTCGCACTGACGATCGATGTTTGCCACCGGTGCTAACATGGCACCAGTGGTATGCAACAGCCCACCTCTATTGTTAGAAAAACTCATTCCAGTTTTTCTTGGCCGCTTCCCATCGGCGCTTGTCTTCGACAACATTCAGGTTGCGGATGGTGTTACTGTCATAGGGCATCCAGTCCGACAGTTCAATATTATTTTGGGTGCCCGCAAAATAACGCATGCGAAAGCGGCGAATAAATTGGTTGGGAATAGCCATAAAGGCAACTTCACGTCCCTGGGTGACAGTGGAAACCTCTACGCATTGGTGGTTTCTTTTATCGAGCTCATAGATAAAACCGGTAGTGGCTAAGTCACCCTCATTTGTTCCATGCACAAAATAATACCTTTTTGGGCAATAAGTTTTGTTGTGCCAGGCAAAGCGCGCAACAATATTTGCATTGGTAGTGGTTGAGATGACTTGGTTAGATGCTCCGGTACCCAGGTGCGGATCAAAGCGGCCATTTTGATTCATCCAGGGAAAGAATCCCCCGGCTTGCCACAGCTTCTGTGGTGGGCGGGTATCGCCACGGTATAACAGTGTTGTCACTGTGTGCAGGTTAAAACCACTGCGGCTAAATCGGTAATTAAATAGTGAGAAAGGGACGTCCAAGTGGGCCTCGATGTTGGATATTGCTCTCCTCTCAGAGCTGAAAGCTTCACTGGCCTGTCGATACCAGCAGTAAGCTCCACCGAGTAAAGCTAAAACGGCATCTTTACGGCGTGTTATTCCATCGCTATCGAGTAGCTTGGTGGGTGTAGAGGGATCAAATCCAGCAAGCCAGGTATATAGGGTTTCTACTAGTACTTTGGCGACACGGGTAATCCTTCCATAATCATTTGTTTGAATTTGTACTGCCTGGCTTACTAATTGGTCGATCCGGGTTAGTCCATCACTACTGCGCTTGTGATACCACTTACTGTTGCTATTGGAATTATTTTGGAAATCCTGTGCGTACTCACGGATACTTTTGGGGACATAGCAGGTGGTTTGTATGTTTTGTGGGTGAACCAAGTTCCTAACATAGTTATCGATATTGGGTGCCAGCAAGGGTTAACTCTCCTGTCTTTATTACTGTTTTTCGCCACTAGCCGTCTATGCTTCTAGTGGTGCTGTGATTATCGAATTTTATTTCCAATAAGAACCGGATTCAGGAAGCATCGCGAAAACAAAACCGAATTATTTTTATTAATAGATATTGATGTTAATAATAATTTGGGGGGTTGATCAAGGAAGGAATCTTGGTGTTTCTAATGAGAAGGCGTGACCCTCTGCTTTCATTTCTCTATAGCCTGCCGTTTATCTTACTCTTTACAGTTTCTGAAGTCCGTGCTGATTTTGTTGGAACTTTAAACCTCTATGTTAATGGGGGTAAGCATTGGTTTGATGGTGACCGCCTACAAGGCACGCCATTTCGCGGTTTTGAAATGCGAGATACCTCAGGTGTCGGTGCCGGTTTTGGCTTTAACATGACAAATCATTGGGCGATGGAAGGGGTTGTCGACTATTTCGTCGTGAGTGTTGCGGATACGCCCGAGAAAGTAGATGTGTATAACTACCGCATAGATCTCCTATATCAATTTGGAGGGCAGTTCTGCGGTAATTTTTGTTGGCAGCCCTATGTCGCGTTTGGCCTGGGTGAAATGCGTATTAATTACGACCGGCGTTACCGTAAAAAACACTGGCATCCAGATGACCCAAAGTATGTCTATGATCCGGATCATCCCTACGACCCATACTATCCCTATCCTTGGGATTGTCGTAAGAAATTCTATGTCCCTGAGGATCGGCCAGACGGCCACCATTATCCCTACCCGCCTTACCATTGTGACTGGCATGACCGGCAAAATATGGTGAATGTGGGAATGGGAATTAAATATCACCTGGGGCCCCGTTGGCAGGCCCGCGCAGATATACGGCTTTTCCAGGGGGTCGAAGAAGGTGGTGTCGATGGTTTTGCCAGCTTGGCGGTCGGCTATCAATGGCTTGAATATCCGGATTTTTGGTATGACGAAGATGCCGATGGTGTTATTGATGCCACTGATCAATGTCCGCAGACCCCAGTGGGAATCGATGTGCAATTAGATGGCTGCCCGCTGGATACAGATTTTGATGGTGTACCCAGCTATATCGATCAATGCCCAAATACACCGATTGGTATTGCAGTGGATGAATACGGTTGTATTCGTTAAGGGCAACTAAAATCGATTTCTTCAGCGGGCGGCAGAAAAGTTCTGAAGCCCGCTGAAGATATTGTTTAAAATGATTTTCTATAAAATTACTCGCTGCGAATTTCTTCGAGCTTCTCAGAAATTTCCAGCCATTCCATTTCCAGTTCTTCCATTAATTCCTGCTGCTCCGACTGCTCTTTATTAAGTCGAGCTATTTCTTCCTGCTGGCCGCCGCTATATAGCGCTTCATCGGCAAGTTTTTCCTGTACTGCGGCCAATGCCTTTTCTGCCGTAGCCATCTGTCGCTCAATATTCTTGAGTTTGTTGGTCAGGGGCTTCAGTTGTTCGCGTAGAGCGGCGGCGGCGCGCCTTTGGGCCTTCTTATCCTCAGGGGCTTTTTCCTCTGTGCCAGTAACAGTGGAGGGGCTCTCCTCTTTGCGTTTCTTTTCCCGGTTAAAGCCGAGCAGCCACTGTTTGTAGTCATCAAGGTCGCCGCTATAGGGTTCGGCGCGGCCATTGGCCACCAGAATAAATTCGTCGGCAGTATTGGCCAGTAGATGACGATCGTGGGAAACCAATATGACGGCACCGGGAAACTCCGCCAGCGCCAGGGTCAGGGCGTGGCGCATTTCCAAATCAAGGTGGTTTGTCGGTTCATCGAGAAGCAACAGGTTAGGTTTTTGCCAGGCCAGTAGTGCCAGGGCTAAACGGGCTTTTTCACCGCCGGAAAAGCCCCCTACCGTTTCGAAAACCCGATCGCCGATAAAACCGTAGCCGCCGAGAAAATCCCGCAGCGATTGCTCCGAGGCATCGGGGCTCAGCCTTTGCAGGTGCAGCAATGGGGAACCGTTGCTATCCAGTGCTTCCAGCTGATGCTGGGCGAAGTAGCCGATGGCCAAGTGTTCGCCACATTGGCGCTCGCCGCTGAGGGGGGCGAGTGTGCCAGCCAGGGTTTTGATTAGAGAAGACTTGCCCGCACCATTGGGGCCGAGCAGGCCGATACGGCGTCCCGGTTGAATGCCCAGCTGAACGTTCTTCACCACTATTTTTTCGGCATAGCCGATATCCGCCTCGCGCAGGTCGATTAACGGATTAGAGGTTTTCTCGGAAGATGGCAAGGTGAAATGAAAAGGGGAATCCACATGGGCCGGGGCAATCAGAGCCATCCGGTCCAGGGCTTTCAGGCGGCTTTGTGCCTGCTTGGCCTTGCTCGCCTTGGCGCGAAAGCGCCGCACAAAGTCTTCCATATGTGCGCGTTCGGCCTGCTGTTTTTCAAACTGTATTTGCTGCTGGGCCAGGCGCTCAGCGCGAGCGCGCTCGAAGGCACTGTAATTGCCGCTGTACAAGACCAGTTTTTGCTGTTCAAAACTGACAATGCCGTCGACCACTGCATCGAGAAAGTCGCGGTCGTGGGAAATAATCAGCAAGGTACCGGGGAAGCGTTGCAGCCACTGTTCCAGCCAAAGGGTGGCATCCAGATCCAAGTGGTTGGTGGGCTCGTCCAACAGCATAAGATCTGCGGGGCACATCAGGGCGCGGCCCAAATTGAGGCGAATACGCCAGCCACCTGAGAAGCTGCGAACGGGGCGCTGTTGCTCTTCGTGGGAAAAGCCGAGCCCGTCGAGGAGTTGCGCGGCGCGCGCCGGGCCACTGTAGCCATCAATACTGGCCATGCGTTCGTGCAGTTCTGCCAGTTTGTGACCGTCGGTATCGTCGCTTGTTTCGGCCTCTGCCAGTTGCTTTTGCAATAGTCGCAACTCGCTATCGCCGTCTAAAACGTAATCCAGTGCTGACTGCTCACTAGCTACTACCTCTTGAGCCATATGGGAGATACGCCAGGTGCTGGGGAGGTCTACCTGCCCTGCATCGGTTTCCAGTTGTCCAAGCAGCAGTTTGAACAGAGTTGACTTGCCACAGCCGTTGGCGCCGATAATTCCCACTTTGTGGCCGGGGAAGATTCTGCAATCTGCGCTGTCAAGCAAGTCGCGCTCACCTCGGTGCAGAGAAACCCCTTGTAAATTGATCACTGGAAAAACCTCATATGAATAGGCCGATGAATGCTAGGCTATTGAACAGGCCCGGACTCCACAGAGACTGGGGCACTATGCCGATCAGCAAAGGGTCGGGATTTTAACGTGACAAATACTTCACCTCCATCTTCCCCCAAGGAAAACCCCCTCTGGCAGTTCAGCTTGGACTTTTATGCCTACCAGGATGTTGAGAAGTTCCTACTCGACTGCCAAGACAGAAATGGCGCTGACGTGTGTCTTCTGCTGTGGGCGAGCTATACAGCCGTTTGTGGCAAGGAAATCAGTGAAGAGGGATGGAGAGTCGCAGATCGAGGCGTTGCGCCGCGCAGGCGAATGATTCGCAGTGTGCGACACCTGCGTCGTTGGTTGGGGAGTTTGCGCCCCCATACCCAGCGGGCCTACGCACTGTGTAAACGCTATGAATTGAAGCTGGAGCAGTTACAGTTGGCTGCGCTGTGGAAAATTTATGCTGAGGACTGGCCGGGGGATCGTTCTGCACTGGAGCTAGCATCCCAGCAATATGGTTTGCAGCAAAAAGATCAGGCCCGCTGGGCGGGCCTGATCGAAAGCTACTTGGCTCACAGGGGGGCAGCGGGTTAAGCCACTGTTACACCCCTCTGGGCACTGTACTTTTCTGGGGTCGCCGGTAATACAGTCGTGAAAAGTACAGAGCTCAATTAAGCAGCAGCGTATTTGGCTGCGAGGAGTCCCGAGACTACTCGCCGCTGGGTTGCTCCGAAGAAAACAGGCTGTTTGCCGGGGTGCTAGGAGTAATCGTTGCTGCTGGGCGCGGAGTATCCATCGGTTTCTGCTGTTCAGCTGGAGCCATGGTTTTTGAATCGTCTTTGGGCTTCTCTACGGTTTCTGGCTTGCTGGCAGCCTTCACCTTCGGAGTTTCTGCGCTTGGCTTGACTGTTGCAGGCTTGGCTTCCGTAGATGGTTTGCTCGCCGCTGGTTTTTTGGCAGCAGTAGTTTTAGCTGGAGCTTTCTTCGCTGGAGTTTTTTTCTCGGTAGTAGAAGCTTTCTTGGCTGGTGCTTTTTTCGCAGTAGTGGAGGCTTTCTTGGCACTAGTTTTCTTTTCTGTGGCTTTTTTTGCCACTGTTTTTTTTGCTGTTTTGGTGGTGCTGGTAGTGCTTGCTTTAGTGCGGCTCTTTGCTGCGGTTGCTTTAGGAGCGGCTACTTTTTTTGAGGTGGTAGCTTTACGGGCTTTTGGCTTGGATTTGTTTAGCAGTTTTTCTGCTTTTACACCGGCCTTACGTACAGCTTCGGCAGCTTTCAGCTCGGCTTTTGCCTGGGACTCAGTACCCTTTGCTTCGGCGTGTGATGCCTTTGCTTGCTGGAGTACTTCGTTATGCTTTTCTACATTGGCCTTGGCGGTTTCTACACGCTTTTGAGTGGCAGCTGTCTTTCGTGTCTTGGCTGCAGTTCTAGCGTCTACTAGTTTGGTTTTCGCTTTAGCTAATTTTTCTTTTGCGGAAGTCAGTGCTTTTCCGGCTTTTAAAACACTTTTGCCGGCATCGGTAACTTTCTTGTTGCGGGCTTTGTCCAGCTTGACGGTTAGCTTGGAAATTTGTGCTTCCAGTTCTGCGACTGAATTGACAGCTCTTTGTTTGGCAGCCATGAGTAAATGTCCTGACGTTTATTATCAATTGGAACATCCGGACAGTGTACGGATCAGATCTATATGTAATAGACATATTTAAATCGGGGATCTGAACACTGTAAATTGTTCTGAAACTGAAAAGCACCTCAAACAGTCCGGAACAATAACCGGCGACTGGTCGATAATAGCGCTGTTTTTAAAAAAAATGTATGCCGTAAGCAGCGAAAATAGTGCTGTAAATGTATTTTTTTCTCGCTGGTCCCTGGAACCTTAAGGTGGAATGTGGTGTCCTGCACAGTGTGCGCGTCATCGGTATGCACTTGCAGTCGCCTTAGGTTAGACTTGAGCGGACTGGCGGAAAAGGTGCGCCTGGAGGCTAAGGGCCGAGTCAGGATTACTTGATAAGCCGCCGCAGGCATTGACCCAGGGTCAAGCGCGAATCATTCAACGCAATACGGACAAAGAGACAACACCCATGAATAAATACCCTTTGGCTGCAGCAATTGCCCTTGGCCTGGCGCTGACCGGCTGTAACGAACAGGGATCTAAGCAGGAAAAAGAAGTTGCCCTGGACACCCAGGAGAAGAAGGTCAGCTACATCATTGCCGAAGATATGGCGAAGCGCCTTGAAGCTCAGGATGTGAAATTAGATCCCCAAGTGGTGATGATGGCTCTTAAGGATGTCTCCAGCGGCCATGAATCCCGTTTGACTGAAGAAGAAAAGCAGCAAACTATCGCTGCCTTCCAAGAGCAAATGCAGAAGAAGCAGCAGGAAATGCTGGCTCAGCAAGAGAAAGAATTCAAAGAGACTGCTGATAAAAACCTGCAGGAAGGAAAAGCCTTCCTCGAAGAGAATGCCAAGAAAGATGGTGTTGTTACCACTGATTCCGGCCTGCAGTACAAAGTGATTACTGAGGGTTCCGGCGGCCAGCCCAGTGAGAACAGCACTGTTGAAGTGGACTACAAGGGTACCCTGATTAATGGTGAAGAGTTTGATAGCTCTTACGCCCGTGGTGAGCCGGTCCAGTTCCCGGTTAATGGTGTTATCAAGGGTTGGACCGAAGCGTTGCAACTGATGAAAGAGGGTTCCAAGTGGGAGCTTTACATCCCCTCCGAGCTGGCATATGGCCCGGGTGGTGCAGGCGGTAAGATCGGCCCTAACGCAACGCTGATTTTTGAAGTGGAGCTGCACAAAGCCAATGTTGGCAAGGAAGATGGCGCCGAGAAAAAAGAAGAGAAAAAAGAAGAGCCCAAAAGCGAGTAATTAAATTTACTACTTTGGATTCAATAAAGGCGCCCAATGGGCGCCTTTATTTTTTACCTTGAAAAATCAACAGCAAAAATATTCGATTAAAGGCGCCGGCGTCCCATCGCCTTTACAGAGATGAATTCAGTTTTTTAGACCAGCTGGTTTTTATGGGCTGTGTGCAAAAGTGCGATCATTCGATCCTCGGAACTAAAGCGGGTTTCCAGTGCTTCCCCCAGCTGTGACAAATCTGGGTTCAGGCTGGATAGATCGTCGGTTTCCTGGTACTTATCATTGAAATCGACAGCGACATCAGTGGTCACATCAATATCCCGATAGAGTTCCCGCGCTTGTTGCAGCCCCTGTTTATCATCAAAAGCCTGGCCTTCCAGTATGAGCTGTTCGTATACCTCAAAGTGTCCCGCAGAGACGTAGTCCACCAGCAACTGGCAAAGATGACGAACACCGTTCTCGGTCTCCGAATCCCCATCGTTAAACTCTTTCTTCTCAGACAGATGGTAGTAACTTACCAGCAGGATTTGTCGGGACTGTAGCCAGCGGTCAATGATTTCACTGACACCACCCCAGCGCTCGCGCGCAGATTTACAATTTTCCAGCATCTCCAAGAATCCTTTGGTTACTGTTGCCGTGATAGCCAGCTTTATTGCTGATCCCGAAGGCCCTAAGAAGATAGGAGATTCCCCCGCCGACGGCAAGGTGCAGAGTGTGATCTACGCCAGAATACAACGATGCCTGCGGCGATCTTCGGTGGAGCAAATCTAGGGTGTTTTATCCACTGATAATGAGCGGCAAAATCAGCGCTGTGAGCGCACCGCAGGTACCCATCGCCAACGCTGCACAGGCGCCGCACAGGGCGCTGATTTCTAATGCTCGTGCGGTCCCCACCGCGTGGGCATTGATGCCGAGTACGATACCGACAATGCGCTCATCGTGAATATTGAGCCTACTCATTAGAGCTGGGCCAGCGATAGCACCGACCACCCCGGTCAAGACCACAATAGCTGCAGTGAGGCTGAGAGAAGCGTGGATTGTTTCCGCCAGGGCCAATGCGATGGGTGTGGTAATAGATTTGCCGCTCAACGCCAGTAGTACTGACTTGCCCGCGCCAAATACCAAGGCGATTAATACCGCTATAACTGGGGCCAAAATCGCACCCACAAAAATAGTGACAAGTAGCGGCCAGCCGGCTTTGCGGATAATCACTAGATTTTGTTTGAGAGGGACAGCCAGGGCAACAACTGCTGGCCCTAGCAAGCTGTACAGTAATGCACTGGAGCCCTGGTAACTCTCATAGGGGATATGGAGAACACTCAATGTTATTGCGGTCAAAATGCTAGCGCTGATGATAGGGTGCAGCAGAACAGTCTTGTAGCGCCGGTAAAGGGTAACGCCGACAAGAAAAGCGATGACATTCAAGGGCAATACAAAGATTGGGCTCGCCAGAAATTCATTCACTCCCGATTACCCCCAGAGCGAATCAGCAATTTCTTTAGTAGCTGTGCGCAAATAGCGATACTGACCAGTGTGCCAATCACAATAGCGGCGATTAAGGCTAGCCAGTCGGATAGAGTCAGGCCCTGGAAAAAAAATACCCCGACAGCCGCCGGTAGCAATAACAGCGGCAGTAGATAAAGCAGTTGTGAGCTGACTTTGGCAAGGCCTGTGGGAGCACCACCATTGAACACGAGAATCACCAGTAGCATCAGCATCCCTATGACAGATCCCGGAATGGGTAGTGACAGGCTTGAGCTGGTGAAATTGCCCAGCCAGGTACAGGCAACCAGAATGGCAGCTCCACCCAGCCAGTGGAGTATGTTGTGCAGCGTGGATTTTGACATGTAGGAGATGGCGGCCGTTAAAGCCGCCGGAGATTGTTAAGCTCTGCGGAATGCTTGCCAGCCACCGAACAGGATCAGACCGGCAAAACCGATAGCGGCCCAACCGGGGATACTCAGGCCCATCATGGTCCACTGTACTTCAGCACAATTGCCATCGCCGCTCAGCAGCGCCTTGAGCACATCGGCCATCGGGAAAACTTCAATCATATAGCTGACGCTTGGACCACAGGCCGGCACTTGGTCTTCCGGCAGGCTTTGCAGCCAAAGCTGGCGACCGGCAAAGTAGAGACCACCCATTGCCCATAGGGATACCAGCAGGCCGTAGACACGACGGCCAATGGTGGCAGGGTTGTGCAGGAATGCGATCAACGAAACTACGCCAACACCCAATAGCATTACCCGCTGGGTAATACACAATTTGCAAGGCTCCAGCCCCTGCACGTACTCGAGATAAAAGGCGGAGCCGAGTAAAAAGGCCACCATTAGGAAGACCAGAAGAAAAGTGATACGCGGGTTGGGTAAGGTCATGGTAATTCGGGTCCTGAATAGTGCTGTCGAAAGCGGTTCGCTTCGAGATTCAAGTCGGTTAATAGTTTATTGAAATTGCTTTCCAGTTTGTTCCGCCCGGCGATAAGTTCAGGCAGTAGCTCCTGCAGTGCTACCGGGCGGCGCAACCGCTGTCCAACCCGCTCCAGGGTCAGCTCGATTACCCGCTCCTCGCGGTAACTTTGCAGCAGTTTAATTTGCTCGGCGCGCTCAATAAATGCCATTGCGCGTGGCGGAATATACCGGCTGTCGAAATGAAAGTCTCTCCAACAGCGCCGGCAAAACTCATCCAGCGCCTCAGAGTGCCACTGCTGCCAGTTTTCTGCCAACAGGTGATCAAACCATATATCCAGTGCGATACCGGCATAGCGACGCCAGCGCGGGTCCAGTTGTGACAGGGCATCTCGGTAGGCCGGGTGAGCATCGGTGATGGCATCGATGCGACGGTGCAGGCGAATACCATGCTCAATATCCGTTGGCCAACTGTCATCCAGGGGACCTTTAACAAAGTCCCCCAGGAGCCCGCCCAGTCGCCAGCGCGGATTGGGCCCGGACAGTAACAGGTGTGCCAGATAGTTCATAAGCCTCGCTCAGGCTGCGGCACTGTATCAGCCGCTAGTCCTGGCAGCAGTTGTATTGGGCATAGTAACGGCTCAGGAATGTTTCAAAAGTACCGCTATCCTGCGCTTCAATTTCTTTTTGCTTGAGCAGTGAGGTTTCTGCCTGTTGTAAGAAGTCTTGCAGATAGTCGCTGTCCAGAGGGCGCTCCAGGAAGTAGAGGCGGTGCTGTTCGGCTTTATCCATAGCCCACTGGGAAAAGGTAATGTTTTGTTCGCGCATCTCTGCCAGTATCTGCTGTGCCGGTGTGAGGATATCCCCTTTCACCTTGGCCTTCTGCACGCCCACTGAGCCGCGGTATTGCGAGCCGCCCCAGGCGTTATCCAGCAGTTCTGCCACTGAGTCGACCTCTTCCAATAATTGGGTGGCCCAGTCGCTCAGTTTACGCTCGCCACCGTTATCCAGCAGTGTTAGTTCCGGTTCGTGACCCCGGTAGACGATACGTTGTTGGTTCTCCTGGGTACTGCGGTAATCGGCATCACTGGTTTTGGGGCTGTCAGTGAGCAGGCAGTGCAGCAGGAAGCTATCGAGGAAACGCATCTGCTGGGCGTCAATTCCCAAGGGGGCGAAGGGGTTCAGGTCGAGACAGCGCACCTCAACATATTCAACACCGCGATTATCCAGGGCAGACAGCGCTGTTTCGCCGCGTTTGGCGGGGTTTTTGGGACGGATCGGTGAGTAAAACTCATTCTCGATTTGCAGTATGCCTGTGGACAATTGCTGGTAGTCGCCGCCTTCATTTTTAACCCCCATTTCCTGGTAGGGGCCGTAGGAACTGCTGATCGCTGAACAGAGCGTCGATAAATAGCTGCGCAGGTCATTGTAGCAAACCACCAGTGACTGCTGCACGTTGCTGTTGTAGCCCAGGTCGCCCATACGCAGGGACGTAGCGTGGGGCACGTGCAGAGTGTGGTCATCCCCATTGAAGGGCTCAAGACTGTGCTCGCGGCCATCGACAAAAGAAGCGCATACCGCAGGTGCGGCGCCAAACAGGTAAATCAGCAACCAGTAATTGCGGCGGAAATTACGAATTAGATCGAAGTAGCGACGGGTTTTAAAACTTTTTAAATCCTCACTGCTGCCTTCGATTTCATGCAGCCACAGCCAGAACTCTTCAGGAAGCGAAAAGTTGTAGTGGATACCGGCGATAGTCTGCATGGCGCGGCCGTAGCGCAACCCCAGGCCCAGCCGGTAAATAGTTTTCATTGTGCCGCTGTGAGAGCTGCCGTAGCGGGCAACGGGAATATCTTTATCTTCGCCAATCGCACAGGGCATGCTGTTAACCCACAGGCGCTCGTCACCGATCTGGTTGTAGGTGTAGCGGTGGATACGGTCCAAGACCTGTAACGCTTCCTCTGGGGTCGCTACTGGCGGCGTAATAAATTCCAGTAGGGCCTCAGAGAAGTCGGTAGTAATACTCTCATGGGTAAGTGCGGAGCCCAGTGCTGTGGTATGCGGCGTTTGCGCAAGGGCGCCATCGGGAGCGACACGCAGGCTCTCTTTCTCGACACCGCGGAGGATGCCTTTGAGCAGTTGGGCTGGTTTGGCTTGCGATAGCGCGGCCAGGTGGGAAATGGGCACTCGAATCTCCTTGGTACTACCGGAACGCTTCTTTATCGCTGCCATCTCGGGCGACTCTCTGTGCCGGTGCTGAATGTTCTGGCGCTCAGGCGGCGGATTCAGATTTGTTTTCGTCAGGCTGTGCGGGCGTTTCAGCGGGCGCTGGTTCCGGGGCAACCTCAGGCGCTTCTTCCGGTGCGACTTCAGGCGCAGGCTGGGGTTCTATCTCCGGGTTGGCCTGCTCTGGCAGTTCCTCAGGTATTGAGGGGGTGATTTCAGGGTCACCCTGACTCTCATCACTGGATACCGGTGCCAGAGCTTCCTCGGGGATCTGGGGGTGCCCCTTAATGCTGAGTTCGCACAGCAGCAATTCAATGCGTAGGCTCACATTGCGAGTATTGGCCTCGAACATCTGGTTGATAGCGACGTCTTTATGCTCGCTGCGAAACAGTTTGTTCGGCTCGCGGCCATCGGTCCATTCGCCGCTTTTACTCAGGAACTGCTGGTGCTGATTGGTCAGCACGTACACATGACTCATTATGTTGGGCAACTTTGATGCTGTGACAGAAAGGCAGTTTAGCGACGGGGGCTTTATGGCTCAAGAACTCCGTTAGAGCGAAAGCGGTAAATGCCTGCTCTAACGGGTTAAGTGAGGAAATCTGTGATCTTTACAGGGTTTCCAGGGGATAGTTGTCCGGGTAGGGCAGGCGCGCACAGCCACTGTCTACGGCGGCTCGAGCTACAGCCGAAGCCACCTCAGGCAGTAAACGTGGGTCGGTTGGCTTGGGCAGGATATAGTTGGGTCCGAAGCTGAGTTCGATACCGCCATAACCTTCGCGCACTGAATCTGGCACCGGCAGGTGGGCAATTTTGCGGATCGCCTCGATCGCTGCCAGTTTCATCTCTTCATTGATTCGCGCAGCGCGGACATCCAGGGCACCCCGGAAAATAAACGGGAAGCAGAGGACGTTGTTAACCTGGTTCGGGTAGTCGGAGCGGCCTGTGGCCATAATCAGGTCGTCGCGCACACTGTGAGCCAGCTCGGGTTTAATCTCCGGGTTGGGGTTAGAGCAGGCGAAGACCACCGGTTTTGGGGCCATGCGCTGTAGCTGCTCGGCGGAGAGCAGGTCCGGGCCGGATACCCCGAGGAATACATCCGCACCGGCGATGGCATCGTCGAGGGTGCGCATATCGGTATCCCGCGCCCACTCACCCTTATAGGCGTTGATATCCGTTCGACCTGAGTGGATAACCCCACGGCTGTCGAGCATGGTGATCTGCTCTTTGCGCGCTCCGGCAGCCAGCAGCAGTTTGCAGCAGGCGGTCGCAGCGGCACCTGCGCCCAGGCAGACCATATGCACTTCACTGATTTTCTTACCCTGAATCTCCAGAGCATTGAGCATACCGGCAACGGTCACAATGGCGGTGCCGTGCTGATCGTCGTGAAAAACCGGTACCGGGCAGCGTTCGATCAGGGTCTCTTCAATATGGAAGCATTCGGGCGCCTTAATATCTTCGAGGTTGATACCGCCGAAGGTGTTGGCGATCGAGGCCACGGTCTGAATAAATTGTTCCGGGCTGCTGGCATCAACTTCGATATCTACTGAGTTGATATCGGCAAAGCGTTTAAACAGCAGAGACTTGCCTTCCATCACGGGTTTTGAGGCCAGCGGGCCCAGATTGCCGAGACCGAGAATGGCACTGCCATTGGAAATGACTGCTACCAGATTACCTTTGCCGGTGTATCGATAGGCTGCTTCTGGGTCCTTGGCGATTTCTCGCACCGGTTCGGCGACGCCGGGACTGTAAGCCAGGGACAGGTCTTCCTGGGTTTCGGCAGGGGTCGTCAGTTCTACTGAAAGTTTGCCGGGACTGGGGAGCGCGTGGTAATCGAGCGCTGCCTGGCGCAATGAATCCGTCATTTGGGGGCTTTTCTCTCGAATACTGTGGGCAACACTTAAGTGTTATCCCGGTTACTGCGGGGGCCAGAGAATAACCGAGGGAAGCTTGGCGCTACAAGCGTGAAAATCTGCAATATGTGGTACGGACTTCTATTTTTATCGTGCCTATCGACAATTTTCGGGATAAATAGCCGCAATATTTTGATTTATAAGGATAAAATGGTCGCCAATAGCGGTAAGGTTAAGCGATTCAAGTCGATTTTGATTTTGTACACAGACGCTTACGGCTGCTGGATATGATGGGGAATGAATAGATACAAAAAAGGCACCATCGCAGTGCGAGGTGCCTTTTTGGAATGGATCCTGCCGCAAGTGGCGAGTCCATTCGAGCGAAGAGCCCGGATTATTTGCCGATACGGCTGCCGAAACGCTTCTTGAAACGGTCAACACGACCACCAGTGGTAGCCTGCTTCTGCTTGCCAGTGTAGAAAGGGTGGCACTGGGAGCAAACGTCGATTTGCAGGTCTTTGCCCAGAGTGGAGCGGGTTTTTACAACATTGCCGCAGGAACAGGTAGCGGAGATGTCGGTGTAGTTAGGATGGATATCTGCTTTCATGATTGCCTCTTTTCGAAACCGCCACTCGATCTTTTGCCGAGCACGGCATCGTCATTGGTGCAGGAACCAGTATGGTTCCAGGCTGTTTAAAAAGTCGGCGCATACTATCAGATTAATGTCGCGGTTCAAGCACAATTGGGTGGCGAAATAACTAAGGATGGCCACTTGTTAGCATTGCACAATAGCTTTGATAACAATTGACCTCACTAATTCCTCTGTGACGCCTAAGTCGCCAATTCGGCATTACGGAGTTATTCAGAGGCTCCTTAACAGTCATTATCCCCGACGAAGCCCTGCAACTTGCTACATCTGCTATTACACTAGCGCCTTTTGTTTGAGTGAGTGGGGGCCAGGTGCAGGAGTCAGTCCAACAAAGAGTCATTTTAAGGCTGGCAGTGCCCGTGCCCCTGAGGCGCTTGTTTGACTATTTGCCGCCAGAGGGACTGTCGCCGGAGTCACTGCGGCCCGGCCAGCGCCTCTGGGTGCCCTTTGCCGGGCGCAAGTTAGTGGCAGTACTGTTGGATATAGTGCAGGAGTCGCCGCACAGCAGTTTGAAGCCAGCGCTGGAACTGGTGGATTCGGAGGTTTTGTTTGGCGATGGCAGCCGCAAGCTGCTGGCCTGGATTGCCGACTATTACCAGGCGCCCCTCGGCGAGGTCTACGCCGCAGCGTTGCCTGTGGCGCTGCGCAAAGGTAAGCCGGCAGATCACTGGGCGGAGCAGTGGCTCCAGCTCACTACCGAGGGAAAGGGCTTGCCGGAAACTGCGCTGGCGCGCGCCCCCAAGCAGCAGGCTCTGTTCCAGTTGCTGTTGAGTGATGGCAAGCAGAGCCGAACCCACCTTAAGACCCTCGGCCACAATACCCCGGTGATCCGCGCCCTGCAGGATCGCGGCCTGGTGGAGTGGATCCCAGGCCCTACCGTACCAGCGCCGCTACCCGCAGCAGAGAGTACACCGGCTCCGGAGCTGAACAGCGAACAGCAACAGGTGCTCGACAGTATCGATTGCAGCGGCTTCTCTGCCTCACTACTGGAGGGCACCACCGGCAGCGGCAAGACCGAAGTTTATCTGCGCCTGATGCAGCGGGTCCTGGATAGTGGCCGCCAGGCATTGTTACTGGTGCCGGAGATTGGGCTTACGCCGCAAACGCTGAGGCGTATTGCCGCACGATTTCCCAAGCACAGTATCGCAGCGCTGCACTCTGGCTTGGCCGACGGCGAGCGCGCTCAATCCTGGTTGGCGGCCGCAGGTGGGCAGGCAGATATTGTGATCGGCACCCGTTCAGCCATTATGACTCCCCTGCCCAGGCTCGGCGTTGTGATTGTCGATGAAGAGCACGATGCCTCTTTTAAACAGCAGGACGGTGTGCGCTATTCGGCCCGGGACTTGGCCGTGGTTTTGGGCCGCAATAATAATGTGCCGGTGGTTTTGGGTTCGGCCACGCCCTCTCTGGAAACCTTGCACAACGCTCTGAATGGGCGCTATCAACACCTGCGTATGCGCTATCGCGCCGGTGATGCCAAGCCACCGCAAATTCACGTAGTGCCGACACTGCGAGAGCCTCTGGAAGAGGGATTTTCTCCCCAGGTGCTGCGCCATATCGGTGATACCCTCGAGCGAGGTGAGCAGGCTCTGGTGTTTATCAACCGGCGCGGCTTTGCCCCCGCATTGACTTGTGATGATTGCGGCTGGCTGGCGGATTGCCCACACTGCTCGAGCAAGCTGACTATGCACCGGCGGCAACGCCAGTTGCGCTGCCATCACTGCGATTACCGCCGCCCGCTGGTTGATAGCTGTCCACAATGTCACAGCCGTTCGATCTCGGCCCTGGGTGCCGGCACGGAACGCAGCGAGGAACTGTTGGCCCGTCGCTTTGCCGACTACCCGGTGATACGTGTGGACCGGGATACCACGGCGAGCAAGCAGGCGCTGGATAAATTATTAGCACCGGCGCGAGAGGGGGAGCCCTGCCTGTTGTTAGGAACCCAAATGCTGGCCAAGGGGCACCATTTGCCCAAGGTCACTTTGGTGGTGATTCAGGATGCCGATGGCGGCTTGTTCAGTGCAGATTTCCGCGCGCCAGAGCGTACCGGCCAGTTATTGGAACAGGTGGCGGGCCGTGCGGGGCGCGGCAGTCTCAGTGGGCGGGTATTGGTTCAGAGCCGCTTTCCCGAGCACCCGCTTTTACAATTGCTGCTGGAAAAAGGCTATGGCGCTTTTGCGCGCCAGTTGCTGAGGGATCGCTCGGTTGCACAGTTGCCCCCCGCGAGTGCTATGGCGCTGGTGAGAGCGGAGTGTGAAGAGCCCGGTTGGGCCGAAGAGTTTCTACAAAATGCGCGACTCTTTATGCAGTCCCTGGCACCCCCATCGCCACAGATCCAATATCTGGGGCCGGTGCCGGCACTACTGGAACGCAAATCCGGGCGCTTCCGATTTTATATTCAGGTCACCGCACAAAACCGAGCCCACCTACAGCCGTTGCTGGCGCGAGTGTGTGCCTGGGCGGAGGGCAATAAAAATCGCCGCCTGCGCTGGGCCGTGGATATGGATGCGCAGGAATTATCGTGAATATGCGCTGGGTTACGCGCCTGGCACTAAATTGGCGGTACAATTCACAAACCGCTAAAACCTTGCAGGGAAGAAATTTTCGATGAGCCGTCGCACCAGTAATCGCCGCAGTAAAAAAGCCGCAGGCAAACCCGCATGGGTTTGGTTTGTCCTGGGGAATTTTGTCGGTGGCTTTGCGGTGGCCGTACTGTTTCTTCAGGGCATGGACAAGGACAGCCGGGGAATAAGCAGCATTAAGCCAAAGGCGGTGCAGCAGCGAGAGGAAACATCGCCTCAACCGCGTTTTGATTTTTATACAAAATTAAAAGAAAACGAAGTCACGGTACCCCCGCCCAAAGTGGCACAACCGGCGCGCCGCAGTGACTCCACCAACAGTTCCCAGAACAGTAGCTCATCGGAACCCGATCGCAGCACCCCAGCACAGGTATATATCCTGCAGGCGGCATCGTTTCGCGATGCCTCTGAAGCGGAGCGCTTGCGCGTTGAGCTGACCCTGGCCAACCTGGATGTCAAAGTGGAATCGGCCACCGATAGCCGGGGTACCTGGCACCGGGTATTGGTGGGCCCTTACAGCAACCGCTCCCGGATGGCCAAAGCGCGCCAAACATTGGCTGAGCATCGCCTGATGCCGCTGGTGCTAAAACGCCCGGCGACCCAGTGACCATCAATTCCGTTTATTAAGGTGTGTTGCCCCACTCAGTAATTGTGACCTCTCTTATTGAAATCGGCGCGTACCGTCCTCACTTACCTAGTCTGAAGACAATTCCCCGGCGCGGGCACTTCGATGCCCGCTGCCAGAGTACACGCGCAATCCGAGAGGTCTCCATTGGAACAGTATCGCGGAACTACTATTTTATCCTGTCGCCGCAACGGCAAAGTTGTGATTGGCGGCGACGGCCAGGTGTCCATGGGCAACACCGTTATGAAAGGCAATGCGCGCAAGGTGCGTCGCCTGTACAAAGATAAGGTTATTGCCGGTTTTGCCGGTGGTACTGCAGACGCTTTCACCCTGTTCGAACGTTTTGAAGCCAAGCTTGAGGCCCACGGTGGCCAACTGACCCGCGCCGCTGTGGAGTTGGCCAAAGATTGGCGTACCGACCGCGCCCTGCGCCGCTTGGAGGCCCTGCTGGCGGTTGCCGATTCCACTGCCAGTTTGATTGTGACCGGTAATGGCGACGTGATTCAGCCGGAAGACGACCTGATTGCTATCGGTTCCGGTGGCCCCTTCGCCCAGTCAGCGGCCCGCGCGCTGCTGGACAATACCGATATGGATGCCCGCTCTATTGTGGAGCAGGGACTGAAGATCGCCGGTGATATCTGTGTTTACACCAACCAGAACCACACCATCGAAGAACTGGCTTATTGATTACCGGGTACACCCTAGAGTGACCGGCTGGCGGGCTGTTTAGGCCCCCGCAAGAATTTTTGCAGGAATTTGTATGTCCCAGATGACACCCAGAGAAATTGTCCACGAACTCGACCGCCATATTGTCGGCCAGCAGGAGGCCAAGCGTGCGGTAGCCATTGCGCTGCGCAACCGCTGGCGCCGTATGCAGGTTAGTGAAGACTTGCGCGCCGAGATCACGCCGAAAAATATTTTGATGATCGGCCCTACCGGCGTGGGCAAGACGGAAATTGCCCGCCGCCTGGCTAAACTGGCGAACGCGCCCTTTATCAAGGTAGAGGCGACTAAATTTACCGAAGTGGGCTATGTCGGTCGGGATGTAGAGTCGATTGTCCGCGATCTTGTTGAGATGGCAGTGAAGCAGGAACGCGAGCAGGCCATGGCTGGTGTTGAGCAGCGCGCTATGGACGCCGCAGAAGAGCGCATCCTCGATGCCCTGCTGCCGCCGGCGCGCTCCACCGAGCCCACCGATAAGGATTCCAGCACTCGCCAGCTATTCCGCAAGAAGTTGCGCGAAGGTGATCTCGATGACAAAGAGGTTGAGGTGGATCTGGCCGCTGCGCCCATGGGCGTAGAAATTATGGCCCCTCCCGGTATGGAGGAGATGACCAACCAGCTCCAGGGCATGTTCTCCAATATGTCCCAGGGCAAGACTCGCAAGAGCAAGCTGCCGGTCAAGCAGGCCCTCAAGCAGCTCACCGACGAGGAAGCGGCCAAGCTGGTCAACGACGAAGATGTTAAGACCCGTGCGATCTGCGCTGCTGAGCAGAATGGCATCGTATTTATTGATGAAATCGATAAAGTCGCCAAGCGCCAGGAGAGCGGCGGTGCCGATGTTTCCCGCGAAGGGGTACAGCGCGACCTGCTGCCACTGATTGAAGGCAGCACGGTTAACACCAAGTACGGCATGATCAAAACCGATCACATCCTGTTTATTGCCTCCGGTGCCTTCCACCTGTCCAAGCCCTCGGACCTGATTCCCGAGTTGCAGGGTCGCCTGCCCATTCGTGTGGAATTGAATTCGCTGAGCTCCGCAGATTTCGAGCGTATCCTCACCGAGCCGTCCGCTTCCCTCACTGAGCAGCAAAAAGCATTGCTGGCCACTGAGGGGCTGGAACTGCAATTTAGTGAAGACGGTATTCGCCGCATCGCGGAAGTGGCTTTCGAGGTGAATGAGCGCACCGAGAATATCGGTGCACGCCGTCTGCACACGGTATTAGAGCGCTTGCTGGAGGAAATTTCCTTTGATGCGGGCGATGGCAATACTTCGCTGAACATTGATGCCGCCTATGTGGACAGCCATCTGGGCGAGCTGAGCCAGAACGAAGACCTGTCGCGTTTTATTTTGTAAACCAATGAAACCGCAAAAAATCCGATTAAATCGCGTAGAGAAAAGCCTGCACCTGGTATTTGGCGATGCTGAATTTACCTTGCCGGCAGAGTACCTGCGCGTCTACTCCCCCAGCGCTGAGGTGCGTGGCCACGGTGCCAGCGAGCCGGTGCTGGTCAGTGGCAAAATGCATGTGGGTATCGATACGGTGGAGGCGGCTGGCCGCTATGCGCTAAAAATCGATTTCGACGATGGCCACGACACCGGTATTTTTACCTGGGAGTATTTGCACGAACTAGCTGAAAACTATTCGTCTAACTGGGAGGCTTACCTTCAGCGCCTGCGCGATGCCGGCCAGGGCCGCGACCCGGATGAGAGTGTGGTGAAGTTTATCGGCTAGTGGCAAATTGATCGGTCATGACAGCCGCTCCCCAGGGGGCGGTTTCACCCTTTTCTCTTTTAATATCTCCCCACTCTTCTCAATAATTTATTACCGGAATAATTAATTTTTGGTTCGGCTGCGCCAAATATTGTCGCCCCTAGGTAATTCTTTGATATTCATTGATTTTCAGAGCAAAGATATTAACAACGTAACCGGCGCGTAATTCTTTTGTCACATTTTGGAACTCTAATGCTCGCCAAATTAACGAGTTTCGGAGGCCCCCATGGCAAAAACAATTGTCCGCGCACTGAGCGCCTTTTGTCTGATTCCTCTCGCTTCCGCTGTTTCAGCGGCAACCCTGCCCGACTACCAAACCAATAGTGCTTGGTACACGGAAAGTGTTGACCGATTGGAAGAGCGCGCTTCGCTTTCCCGCGAGGCAAAAACTGCGAAGAATGTAATTCTGTTCGTCGGCGATGGAATGGGCATTTCCACTTTAACCGCTGCCCGTATTCTTGAAGGCCAGCTAGTCGGTGAGAGCGGCGAAGAAAATGCACTCTCTTTTGAAGAGTTTCCGTATACCGCACTGATCAAAACCTACAACACCAATCAGCAGACCCCGGACTCTGCCGGTACCATGACCGCCATGATGACCGGTGTAAAAACCCGCGCCGGTGTAATTAATATCGATGGCGATGCACTGCGAGCTAATTGCGCCAGCACTGAGGGTAAGGAATTAAATACCTTCCTGGAAATGGTGGAGAGCCGTGGCAAGGCCACCGGCATTGTTTCCACCGCGCGTCTGACCCACGCCACGCCTGCAGCCACTTACTCGCGCAGCCCGGAGCGCAACTGGGAGTATTCCGCCGAGGGTGATTGTTCCGATATCGCCTCGCAGATGGTTGAGATGTCTGCCGGCGACGGTATCGATGTCATGCTCGGTGGTGGCCGCCGCAACTTTGTTACCACCGACAACGACGGTAGACGTGAAGACGGCCGCGACCTGACTAGTGAATGGCTGGAGCGCTATGACGGCGAGCAGACTGCTGTGTACGTGGAGAGTGGCTCCGAGCTGGAAGGCGTCGATATTGCCTCCACCGATAAGTTATTGGGGCTCTTCACCAGCAGCCACATGAGTTACGATGCGGACCGCATCGCTAAGGACAGCGATGAGCCGAGCATTGCCGAGATGACTGATACCGCCATCGAGCTGTTGGAAAAAGACAGCGATGGCTACTTCCTGATGGTAGAGTCCGGGCGTATCGACCACGGCCACCATGCCGGTAATGCCTATAACGCCTTGCACGATGCCATCGCCTTTGCGGATGCGGTACAGGTTGCTTTGGATAAAGTGGATCTTGAAGACACCTTGATCCTGGTGACCGCCGACCACAGCCATGTGATGACTATCGCCGGCTATCCGACTCGCGGTAACCCGATATTAGGTAAAGTGGTTGAGAATGACAGCAGCGGTGCCGCAGAAGCGGAAGAAGATCTTGCTGCGGACGGTAAACCTTACACCACCCTGAGCTATGCCAATGGCTTGGGTTATGCCGATTTAGGTGAAAATACCGACGCGGATGAGCGCTACGATATCGCCGCCGATACCGGACGCAAGGATCTCTCCGGCGTGGATACCGAAGCGCCGGGCTTCCACCAGGAAGCAATGGTGCACCTGGAGTCTGAGAGCCATGCGGGCGAGGATATCAGCTTGCACGCTATCGGCGCCGGCGCCGAGCGGGTACAAGGTAGCCTGGAGCAGAGTGCAGTCTTCCACGTGATGACTGCTGCGACCGACCTGTCGCTGACAGAAGAATAACTGGGGGTAATTCACCATGAGACATTTTAAGAAAACAGTACTGGCTTTCTCTGTCGCCCTACTGGCCACCGCCTGTAGCGACGATAACTCAAACTCTGACGACGTAGTGGAATTACCCGAAGAGGAGCATGTCGGTGTTTCCTCTGCTCAGAGCAACAGTAGCTGGTTCCAGGAAGCCCAGCAGGCGATCGAAGAAGCGAGCTCTGTAGAAATCAACAACACCCCCGGTGCCGCCAAGAACATTATCCTGTTCGTTGGCGATGGTATGGGGATCTCCACAGTGACCGCCGCCCGTATCCTGGCAGGTCAGCAGCAGGGCCTCGATGGTGAGGAACACCAGCTGAGCTTTGAGAAGATGCCGTTTGCCGGTCTGGTCAAAACCTACAACACCAACCAGCAAACCCCGGATTCTGCCGGCACCATGACTGCACTGGTAACTGGTGTAAAAACCAAGGCGGGTGTATTGAGTGTTGCTGAAAATGTTGCGCGCGGCGATTGTGCTGCCAGCCTCGAGTACCCGCTGACGACGGCAATTGAGCTGGCTGAAGACCTGGGCAAGAGCACCGGTATTATTAGCACCGCGCGTATCACCCACGCTACCCCGGCGGCTACTTATGCCAAGGTGCCTGAGCGCGGCTGGGAGGAAGCAGCCCCGGATGGCTGCACCGATATCGCCGCTCAACTGATAGAGTTTGAAGCCGGTGATGGTATCGATGTGGTGATGGGCGGTGGCCGTCGCAACTTCCTGCCCAGCGATATTACCGATATCGAAGGTGAAGCAGGGCGCCGTGAAGATGGGCGCAACCTGGTGGATGAGTGGAAGGCCCGTTACGACGACGGTGTAAATAATATTGCCTACGTTGAAGACACCACTGCTTTTGAAGCCGTAGACGCCTCCGCAACTGACAAGTTGTTCGGCCTGTTTAATTCCTCACATATGGAATTCGAGGCTGTTCGCGAGGACGACAAAGCCGGTGAGCCCTCCCTGTCAGAGATGACCGCTAAAGGTCTCGAGATGCTGCAGAAAAATGAGGACGGCTACTTCCTGATGGTGGAATCCGGTCGTATCGACCACGGTCATCACGCCGGCAACGCCTATCGTGCGCTGACCGATGCGGTAGAATTTGCCGAAGCGATTCAGTACGCCATGGATAATACCAATGCAGAAGACACCCTGATTGTTGTTACTGCGGACCACAGCCACGTGATGACTATCGCCGGCTACCCCACTCGCGGTAACCCGATTCTCGGTAAAGTGATTGGCAATGACGGCCATGGCGAAGCGGAAACCTCTCATGCCCTGGCGGAAGATGGCCTGCCCTACACGACTCTGAGCTATGCCAATGGCCCGGGCTACAGTGCCGGTGATAGCGGAGCGCGTCCGAGCCTGGTGAGCACAGATACTGCTGCCCTGGATTACCAGCAGGATGCCCTGGTTCCCATGAGCAGTGAATCCCACGCCGGTGAGGATGTGGGTGTTTGGGCGCGCGGACCGGGTGCGCACCTGGTGAGCGGCACCAACGAACAAAACTTCCTGTTTCACGTAATGGCGCGCGCTGGCGGATTATTGGAACAGTAATTCCATCAGCTGTCGGTGTGGATGGCATGTTCATCCACACCATCACTTTCCCCGGTCAGATCTTGAATTGAGGCTTGGAGAAGAGCGCCTCACAGAGTGCTTCGGTCTTTTTCATTAGTAGGCTTTGTCGGTGCCGGATAATTTTTAGCACCGTGCCAAACTCACTTTGCAGCTTGTCTCCCTGAGTGATTACCAGCCGTGCCAGCAAATGGAGATCACGCCAGTCACCCAGAACTTCTCCCAACTCCTTTAGTGACTTGCAGCGCTCGCCCACAGTGAGCGGATAACGCTTCCTCAATAAGCGGCTCTGGTACCAGTGATCCTTGGCTCTTTTACGCAATAGATGCAGGCGGTTTGCATTTTTGTGCCTGCGTACTTTACGCCATGCGCTTGCGGCTTTTCGGTAGCCGCGCAGGTAACCGGCTTCCGCATCATGCCAGCCGAGCTGTTCAAGCGGCCACGATGGAATTCTCATTTGACCTCTATCGAGGAGTTTCAATGCCTCTTGAACTGCTGAGTGGTTTTGCTCTGCCTGGATCAGTTCGTCGAGGAGATGGTGTAACCGGTGAAAGTGATGTGGTGGTGCCAATCCCAGTAAAGCGATGCGCAGTGCTGTGAGGTCGCGGGTGTGGGCCAGAGTGTTTGCCAATTTTCTGTAGTGGGTATTTTCACGCTGAAAAGTGCTAATGATTTGTGGGCGGACCAGGCGCAGTAGCGCGCGAATTTTCTTGCAGCGTTTGCGTAGTTCGTGGACGGCAGTTTCCCCTCCGTTGTGGCGCAAGTATCCGTTTGCCGCCGTTACTTCTGCCTGGGCGATAGATTTGATTTGCTCGGGAAAAGGAGAGTCACATTGGAATTGGTAGCTCATAGAACAGTCCCGGGTGATCCCACTAAATTTTAGTGGTTTCTGCTCTGCTTGATTTCAAGCGGTGCCCCACTGGCCCCGGCAATGTACAATGGCCTTTTAAAGTTTTCGCTCAGCAGGCATAGCATGAAGGATCGCAAGACCACCCACTTCGGCTACCAGGAAGTGCCGGTGGAAGAAAAGGCCGGTCGTGTGGCAGAAGTGTTCCACTCTGTAGCAGCCCGTTACGATGTAATGAACGACTTGATGTCTGGAGGTGTTCACCGCCTCTGGAAGCGCTTCACCATCGAATTATCCGGGGCCCGACGGGGCCAAAGTATTCTCGATATCGCCGGGGGTACCGGTGACCTCACCGCGCGCTTCTCCCGTATTGTGGGTGCCAGCGGCCAGGTAGTATTGGCGGACATCAATGAATCGATGTTGCGAGTGGGTCGCGATCGCCTGCTCGACCGGGGAATCGCCGGCAACGTGGTGCCGGTGCAGGCGGATGCCCAGTACCTGCCCTTCCCGGACAATACCTTTGATTGCATCACGATCGCTTTCGGCCTGCGCAATGTCACGGATAAGGACCTGGCACTGCGCTCTATGTTGCGCGTGTTGAAACCCGGTGGCCGATTGTTAGTGCTGGAGTTTTCCAAGCCCCAGTCGAAGCTGTTGGAGAAAGTCTACGATCAGTACTCTTTCCGCCTGTTGCCATTTATGGGCAAACTGGTTGCCAATGATGCGGACAGCTATCGCTACCTGGCGGAGAGTATCCGTATGCATCCAGATCAGGAAACCCTCAAGGGGATGATGGCGGATGCCGGTTTTGTCGATTGTGAATTCCACAACATGACCGGCGGAATTGTCGCTTTGCACCGGGGCATCAAGCCCTGAAAAACTGCATAAGCCTATTTTTTCTCTGAGCGCAGGCACGAGGCCGTAAACCGCCATGAGCGACCCCACTTTTCGCGCGGGCTTTGATGCCGCGCTGGAAACCACAATTAATGCTGCCCTCCAGTATGACCCGGCGACACGCGAGCGCCTTTCCGCACTGGATGGAAAGACCATGGCGCTGGATTTAACCGCCCCGCAGCTACAGTTTTGCCTGTGTATCGAGGGTGACCAGGTGCGGGTGCGCCAGCACTGGGAGGGGGAAGTTACCACCCAATTGAGCGGCTCAGCGCTGTCTTTTGTACGCCTGATCAAAGACCCGGATGCAACTCCTGCCGGATTGGGGGTGTCAGTGAGCGGCTCCAGTGCCCTGCTGGCAGAACTGCAATGGATCTTGAGTGACTTGGATATCGATTGGGAAGCGCCGCTGGCACAAGTGGTTGGCGATATTCCCGCCCACTCAATTGGCAATGTCCTGCGCGATGCTGCCCGCTGGTTGGGAGGCAACCTGAATCGGGCGCCTGAAGTGGCGGCGGAGGCTATCAGTGAGGAGTGGCAGCTGACCCCGCCCCAGGCCCAGTTCGAAGCATTTGTCGAAGACCTGGCCGAGGCCTCTCTAGCTGCTGAACGGCTCGAGGCGCGCGTACGCTTGCTGGAAGAAAAGTTTTCCCGCAGGGAGGCCGAGTAGTTTTGCCTGTTCGCCGAAGTCTCACAATTGCGCGGGTTTTTCTGCGCTATCGTCTCGATCAATTATTGCCAGCCGAGGAGCGCCCACTGTGGTTGCGGGGATTGCTACTTCCGGTGAAGTTGCTGCCGCAGCCCAAGATGCCACGGGGCGAAAGGCTGCGCCGAGCCTTGGAAGAGCTGGGCCCCATTTTCGTTAAATTCGGCCAACTTCTCTCCACTCGTCCCGACCTGCTACCGCCAGATATTGTCGAGCAATTAGATTATTTACAGGACAAGGTGCCGCCCTTCCCCAGTGACCAGTGCACGGCTCTGATCGAAGAAGCCCTTGGTGCCAAGGTGGATGAGGTCTTCGCCAAATTTGATCAGCAGCCACTGGCAGCGGCTTCAGTTGCACAGGTGCATGCGGCTGAATTAAAGAGCGGCGAATCGGTAGTCGTCAAAGTACTGCGCCCGGGCATTGATGAGGTAATCCAGGAAGATTTGAAACTCCTGGGGGTGATCGCCCGTGGAATTGAACGCTTTGTGCCCGAAGGGCGCCGCATGCGCCCGGTGGAGGTGGTTGAGGACTATCGGCACACGATTGAAGGTGAATTGGACCTAACTCGTGAAGCGGCCAACGGCACCCAGCTCCGCCGCAACTTTACCAACTCCCCACTGTTGTATATCCCCGAAGTGCACTGGGATTACACCCGCGAAAATGTCCTGGTGTTGGAGCGTATCGACGGTATCCCGGTCACCGACCTGGCCCAGCTTCGCGCCCAGGACACCAATATGCAGCGGCTGGCTGAGCGCGGTGTTGAGATCTTCTTTAAGCAGGTCTTCGAGTACAACTTCTTCCATGCGGATATGCACCCGGGCAACATTTTCGTTTCCAGGGAGCACCCGCAACGCCCGCAATATATTGCGATTGATACCGCAATCGTCGGTAGCCTGACACGGGAAGACCAGTACTATTTGGCGCGCAATCTCCTGGCGATGTTCCGCCGCGATTACCGTATGGTGGCGGAGCTGCACGTGCAAAGTGGTTGGGTTCGCTCCGACACGCCGATCAATGCCTTTGAGTCCGCTATTCGCTCGGTCTGTGAGCCCATTTTTGAAAAACCCCTGGGAGAGATTTCCTTCGCTCGGGTGTTGATCAGTCTGTTCCAGACTGCGCGCCGATTCGATATGGCGGTACAGCCGCAGCTGGTACTGTTACAAAAGACCCTGTTGAATATCGAAGGTTTGGGTCGACAGCTTTATCCGCAGCTGGATCTGTGGAAGACTGCTCATCCATTTTTAGAGCGCTGGATGCGCGATCGAATCCACCCCAAAACAATTGTGGGTGAGATAAAGCGCTACGGTCCGGAGTGGCTTGAGAAATTCCCGCAGATGCCACAGCTGGTGTACTCAGCTCTGGAGCAGTCGCGGGAACTGGCGCCCCAGTTAGAGGTAATTGGCGAGCAGTTGGCGGGCTCGCAACGCCGAGGCTTGCGCCAATATATTCGGCGGGTCGCCGGAGTTGTGTTGGGCGTTGGCGCCATCGCCGTCAGTAAACCGGAATGGCTGGCTCAGTTGCCGCCGACTGGTTGGGTACTGGGCGTTGCTGCACTAGTGCTACTGCTGTGGCCCTAGGGCGCTTCGGCCTACACTGGAACTTCTAAGGATTGTTAGACATTGACTCAAATTCAAGCAAAGGCCGGTTTTCTCGATAAAGTCAGCTGGAACAGTGATGGCCTGGTTCCTGCGATTGCCCAGGATTTCAAAACCGGGCGGGTGTTGATGATGGCCTGGATGAACCGGGAATCGCTGGCGCTCACTGCCAGTGAGGGTTACGCCGTCTATTGGTCCCGATCCCGCAAGGGCCTGTGGCGCAAAGGAGAAACCTCCGGCTTTCTGCAGAAGGTGCGTGAATTGCGCCTGGATTGTGACGGGGACACCGTATTAATGTTGGTCGAGCAGGAAGGTGGAATCGCCTGTCATACCGGACGCAGTAGTTGTTTCTATCACCTCCTTCAAGATGAAGAGTGGCAGGTGAATCAGCCGGTGATTCAGGACCCGAAGTCCATTTATAAGTGAAACAATTATGAAAGATGTGCTGCAACAGCTCGATGCGGTGTTGGAAAGCCGTAAAAATAGCAGTGATGCTTCTGAATCCTATGTGGCCAGTCTACATAGCAAAGGCCTGAACAAGATTTTGGAAAAAGTCGGTGAAGAAGCCACTGAAGCTATTCTTGCAGCAAAAGACGCACAGAGTAGTGGCGATAATCGAGACCTGGTTGCCGAGACAGCGGACCTATGGTTTCACTCGCTGGTCATGCTATCTCACTTGGGCGCTGATTCTCAGGACGTGGTTCGAGAGCTTGGGCGCCGATTTGGTCTTTCTGGCCTGGAAGAGAAAGCTGCGCGAACTAAGTAAAATTTGAATCACTTGTGGCACCACCCCTGATGGCGGGAGTGCCCGGTAAGAAACTCAAGCCATCCTATTGAATGTAATGGAGACAATTATGGGATTCGGTGGAATTAGTATCTGGCAGTTGTTGATTGTCCTGGTCATAGTCTTACTACTGTTCGGAACCAAGCGTTTGAAAAACCTCGGAGGCGATCTGGGTGGCGCAATTAAGGGTTTCCGCAAAGCGGTTAAGGATGAAGACAAATCCAAGGATGCTGATGAAGACAAAGATGTCGAGCGTCTCAAGCACGATGAGGAAGAGAAGCCAGGCCAAGACAGTACTGTCAAAAATAAAGATAAACAGTCTCAGGACAAATAATCGGCAACGACTAAGGCGAGTGTCACTCTGTGTTTGATATCGGCTTTTTAGAACTATTGGTAGTTGCTGCCGTGGCCCTGTTGGTGGTTGGCCCTGAGCGACTGCCCGATGCGGTGCGTACCACTTCCCGCTGGTGGTCCGGTTTGAAGCGGACCTTACATAGTGCTCGCGAAGAATTGGAGCGAGAGGTTGGAGCCGATGATATACGGCGTGAACTTCACAACGAGCGCATTATGCGTGAGATTGAGGAGAGTCGTCGTGAGATGGAGCAAACCTTTAGCGAAGCCAATAAGGAAGTTCACGACGCGCTTAATCAGCCTGAAAAACCACAAGTTGCAGGGACACCAGTAGAAAAACAGGCAGCTGGAGTAAATCATCCTGAGGCACCAAAGCCTGAAAAGGCGATAGAAGAACCTGCTCATCCTCGTGCAGAGCAGGAGGATTATTTGCCAGAACAGGATGAAACTGCCGAGGAGTTACAGGATCCGGAATACCCGGAGCATTGGCATGATTTTGGGGACCCGGATTTAAACCCGGACCATCCTGAAAACATCGATGAAGATGAAGAAGAAAAACAAGGCGAGAAGAAAACATCGCAACAGGAAAAAGATAGCCAGTCATGAGCGATCAGTCCCAAGATAAACATCAGCCTTTTATCGACCACCTGATCGAACTGCGTGATCGCCTACTGCGAATCCTCTTAGTCGTATTGGTCTTATTTGTCTGCTTGATGCCGTTTGCGTCTGAAATTTATAATTTTATTGCCCACCCACTACAGGAGCGTTTGGCGGGTGATGTTGGAATGATCGCTACAGAGGTGACTTCCACGTTCCTTACTCCGTTCAAAACGACCTTTATAGTTTCTTTTTTTATTGCAATCCCTTTTGTGCTTTACCAAGTTTGGTCATTTATTGCCCCGGGACTGTATAAAAATGAAAAACGTATTGCTATTCCATTATTAATTAGTAGCGTCGCACTTTTTTATATCGGCATTGCATTTGCGTATTTTGTGGTCTTTCCCCTTCTTTTTGATTTCTTTGTTGGAACTGCTCCAGAAGATATTAAGGTAATGCCAGATATGCGCAGTTATCTGGATCTGGTGCTGAAGCTTTTTTTTGCTTTTGGTTTTGCTTTTGAAATTCCTATTGCGACAGTCCTACTGATCTGGAGTGGGGTAGTGGATGCCAAGACCCTGGCAAGTAAGCGCCCTTATGTGATTGTGGGATGCTTTTTAATTGGGATGCTACTGACACCGCCGGATATAATTTCCCAATCCTTATTGGCCTTCCCCATGTGGCTATTGTTTGAGATTGGCATTTTATTTGGGCGTTGGATGAAGTCTTCACCCAAAGATAAGCCTGCTACCTGAGATATAAAAAAGTCACCACTGGGTTTTCAGCGGTTAGCTTCACAGGCAGCGCTTGAGGTATTGCAGTTGCGCTCTCGATAGGGTTACTCACCTGAGAGCGCTAGCTATACGGGTACAACGCCGCACTCTCTTCTCAGTAGCATCAACTCCATCTCTTCCATGACAAGAAGCTTGATGACACGGTTATTTCCCAGCTGCAGGGAGGTTGACCACCCTACCGGCTGTAGAAAGCCCGCTATTAGATACCAGGTCGAGAGATAAACGCTAAACTAGCTTGTGCTTGGTTGCTTACAACAACGATGGAAGCCTAGCTATTTATTGGAACCGGTTGCTTGTGCTGCGATGCGTTCCTGCTCGGCAACAGCTTTTTCAACATTGTTGCGAACCAAGCGAACGAAAAACGCTGCCATCAGGAATATAAAGGCAATAACGGCCAAGCTGAGAAGGCCAGAAAAGCTGGTAAACAGGTCAATTAAAGCATCCATTTTTCTCTCCAAATAGGCTAATGCTTCACCTATGCAGTCTAGGGAGCTGTAATGGAAATCTCTTGACCTAAATCAAGCTGGATCGACTTATTGTAAGAACGACGGGTTGGTCAACGCAGGGTCAGGGCTGCTAGCAGGCAGAGTAAGGACGCGCCACATAAAGAATAAAGATCACTATTTTCTCGCCTGTCAGGCAGAAGCAGCAAAAGCGCCAAAGGTGGCATAAATAGTGCTATCAGCCCCGACAAGGGGTCGCGACTAAAACCAATAAATAGCAGTCGCAACCAGGCAACAGCACCTAAAACCAGCGCAAATACTGTTAAGACGGCTGCCACTGGTGACATGGAATAACCTTTTGCACATGGAATCGTTTGACTGGTGGGTTTCTCTAAGAAAAATACTAATAGGAAAAAGAGTGTATATCAGTATTTCTGATCTTAGGTTTTTAGCGCGCCCCAGAGTTTGGCTGCTCGTATTAGTATTGTTAGGGCTCTACGGGTGCGAGACTGCGGGCTATTACTTCCAGGCTGCAAGCGGTCAATTGCGGATACTCTCTGCCCGGCAGCCGATTGAAGAGCTGGTTCAAGACGGCAATGCCAGTGATCAACTCCAGAAGCAATTACAGCTCGTTCAGGAGATCCGTGCCTATGCAGCACAGGAGTTAAAACTACCAGTGGGGCAAGCCTATAGCTCCTATGTTCAGCTCGATGATGAGTACCCTATATGGAATGTCTTGGCCGCACCAGAGTTTTCCCTGAGCCCCAAACGATGGTGTTACCCCATAGCCGGTTGCGCTAGCTATAGGGGCTACTTCCGCAAATCAGCGGCTATTGCCAAAGCAAATAGCCTGCGCAACCAGGGTTATGATGTCTATCTGGGAGCCGTTCCGGCCTATAGCACCCTGGGTTGGTTTAACGATCCTGTGTTATCAAGCTTTGTGAATTGGACACCGGAGAGGCTAGCGGGGCTCTTATTTCATGAGTTGGCCCACAGAAGAGTTTATGTGCCGGGTGATACCCGCTTTAATGAGAGCTTTGCTACAGCAGTGTCCGAAATTGCTTTACCTGATTGGCTTCGTAGCCAGGGTCTCTCGAGTTCTGCTGAGGAGACTAAGGCTCAGGCACTGGCGGTACGACAGTTAATGACAGCGACGCGTAAAGAGCTTCAGCCAGTCTACCAATCCAACTTGCCGGACGAGGAAAAGCGCCAAGAAAAGGAGGAAATTCTGAGTCGATTGAGGCGTTGCTATTGGCGTATGGCAGCAGAGTGGTCTTATCCCGCGCGCTACCAGGCTTATATAGAGAAAACCAATAATGCTACTTTGGCTTTGGCTGCAGAATATGAATCTTTAGTTCCAGCTTTTCGTCAGCTTTATATTGATAGTAATGGTTGGGAAGATTTTTATAATGCGGCTGAAAGATTGGGTGAGCTTGACAAGGAAGATAGAGAGCAGAGCCTGTTGCAGTTGGCTGCTGAATATAGGCAGGCAAGTAATGAACAAAACAAAGTAGTTGTTTTTGATGCTGAGGCCTGTATACATAATGACGCTCAAATTTGAAATTATTCGTTATAAATAAATTATTTTCTGTATGAGTGAAAAGTCATCCTGTAGTCTCATACTATTAAAGTCGATAATTTTTACGCTATTTAAGCGTCTATAGACACTTTTATTTATTTTTACTAATTTAAGTATTTGGTCTTCGGGTTAGAGATGCACTGGTGTTAGGCCAGTAGATATTTATTCTCGTTAATAAGTCAGCAAAACCTGTATGCAGAAACGGAATTGAGTGTTTATTTCTAAATCTCTATAGTGCACTTTCTATACTTTAAAAGCTTTTTATTGTATATCATGCCTACTAATATATGTCAGTATTTTTTGGTGGCATGAAAGTTTCCACTTTCTTTTAAAAAGAGGCGCCTCAAAAGATTAATATTGTGTTAATTGAAAATATGCAAATTAACTTTTCTTGTTCTTGTTCTTGTTCTTGTTCTTGTTCTTGTTCTTGTTCTTGTTCTTGTTCTTGTTTGAAAATCTATGAGTGAGAAATAATTTGGATTTTTACTTAACTGATGTAACCAGACAGCCATTTTAACCAAAAATAGTGTCGCTATTTCATTGATCCACCTCTATATTTATCAGCAATCGCCGGTCTCCGGTAAATATCAATGAGCTCTGGGAAAATTTTATTCCCATCTATGAAGCTGCCCGCTTACTATATGTTTGCTTTTTCAAAGTAATTGAAGGTTCCAGTCAAATCTGTCGATTTAATGGTAAATCATTGAAAAGAAAATCGAGTTTGTACTCTGCTTAAGTAGCAATTGACCAGTGTTTTATGTGAGATTTACAGCTCTTCAGCAGGTGGTTAATATATTTTTTCTTGGGAAATTTAAGCTTGATGTATCAAGAAGCTCTTTATCACCTTTGTAGTGTCTAGGGTACTCAAGGTACCATAAGGGTTGCAAATAATAAGTTCGCGAGAGATATCTTATTTCGCGGATCAAACCGTAGTGCGATAGATGGAGCGTAATAGTTATGCCCATTGAGGTCTTTTATCTGATATTGTTCTTTTAGGCTCAGTCAGCTCATTTAGCACTATAGTGTGATCATTTTTTGGGAGTCTAAGCCTAAAATTGGAAAACATTAGTATTTTTAAACGGAATTCAATTGATTCATATGAGTTTGCAGTATTTTCAAAAATTATTTTTTGCTTTTATTTTTATATGGGCTCTAGCTGCTTGCAGCGGTGGTGGAAGTGGGGATAAAACCAGCAAAGAGGATGTGCCAGTTATACAAGATTTTACTATATCTACTATTATAGACGGCAATGGCACTATAGAACCAGAAACAATTACTCTTCAAAAGGGAAGCCGGGCTACTTTTAATATTTCTGTTGAGCCAGGACATATTATCAGTGATATAAGCGGTTGTGATGGTGATCTTGAGGAGCTTAAATATGAAATAGAATCAATTTTTGAAAACTGTACAATCAGTGTAGAAATTAAAGATACAGGGGACCACTCTCCTCCAATAGCCAAAATCATATTTCCGTGGAATAAGTCTAAAACGGCAAATAACTGGGTTTTTACTAGCGGAGTTATAACGGATAAACATGAAGTTACTTCAATAGTTGTTAATGGTGTAGAAGCGGATTTAAAAAAATATACTAGTGAAAATTCTTCAGATGAGATTTTAAATAGTTACAAATGGTCTGCTTGGGTGCAGGTCAGTAAAGAAACTGATACAGAAATAACAGTTTCTAGCCTGGATTCTTTAGGTAATTTTGACCAATATGCCGATAAGTCTCAAATTACATTTGATGATTCTCAAATTCCTAATTATTTTGTGATTAATTCAGAAGGTAACGAACTTGCATATATCGTTAGAGAGTATGGATATGATAAATTTAATTTAGTCATTTATAATATAAGTTCTAGGGAGAGAAAGGTTATACCACTTGAAATTCAAGAAGAATTTGATGCTTTTTTCTATAATCCAAATAGTGGGAATTTAAGGAACCTCTGAATAATTCTGAGTCAATTTGGTAATATTCACCTACCCATCAAGACTACGATGAATCATGCACCAAGTCACCTTTGCCGAAGCAGAATATAAGCTAAAGCGCCGTATAACTCGGCGAGAGAAGTTTCTTTCTCAAATGGAAATCCTCATCCCATGGCAGCGACTAGAAGCTCAGATCACTCCTTGTTACCCACAAGGCAAACGTGGCCGACAGCCATATCCATTGAGTGTCATGCTTCGTATTCATTGCATGCAGCTATTTTACAATCTCAGTGATCCCGCTATGGAAGATGCACTGTATGAAATTGAATCCATGCGTAGTTTTGCTGGATTGACTTTGAGTAGCCCAATTCCCGATGAAACAACGATTCTTAACTTTCGCCACTTACTGGAGCTCAATCAGCTAGGTGCAGCTCTTTTTGATGAAATCAACAAACATCTTGCTGAGAATGGCATGGTACTGCGTGAAGGCACGATTGTAGATGCCACTATTATCTCTGCGCCAACTTCAACTAAGAATGAAAAGAAAGAACGTGATCCGGAAATGCATCAAACAAAGAAAGGCAATCAATGGCATTTTGGGATGAAAATGCATATCGGGGTTGATGATGTGCTCGGAGTAATACATAGCATAGATACAACAGCAGCGAATTCGCATGATGTCACAACCACAGAGCGAGTTCTCCACGGGGAGGAGAAAAGAATCTGGGGAGACTCTGGGTACATTGGTGCGGAGAAACGTGAAGAGTTGAAAGAGCGGGAGGCGGATTGGTATATAGCAATGAAGCCGAGCAAGCTAAAAACTCTTCCAGGGCGTGATGCACTCCGTAAAGCGGAAAAGATCAAGGCGCAGATAAGAGCGAAGGTCGAGCACCCCTTCCGCTACATCAAACAGGTATTTGGTTATGACAAGGTCCGCTATCGGGGACTGGTAAAAAATACTGAGAGGCTGTGCTTACTGGCAGGCTTTACCAACTTATTAATAGGGAGAAAATACTTGGCTACCTAGGGGGGGCGCCTGAAATCCGCCTATTGAGGATTTCAGATGAAAAATTAGGGGACTATTACGCGAAAATTACGCGTTTGAGCGTAATAAAGTGAATTTTTCAAGCAGTGTAGCTTAATTCTAGAAAAATGCTTCGTTGATCAGAGGGTCCTTAAATGCCGTATCTATCATAGAAAATGACGATAGCCATCAATATATTGCCACCATTTACTCTATTGATATGGGAAGTGGTAATATAGATGTAGTGAAAAACTATCTTCTGGGGTACGATACGGATAACTGGTATTTAAATTATAATGGTCGAAATAATTTTACTTATTCTTCTTCTGAAGATTCTATTTATTTTGCTTATCAGGCTATCCCTAATGATCTTAATTCACGGGAAGAAATTGAACATAAGCTCGTCAAGTTAGCACCAAATTCCTCGGCAATTGAGGTCGTTGTAAATAATGCTCTTATTGATGGTCTGAATATTGCCCCTGTATCTATTAGGTATACTCCTCATGGGTTACTTATATTAAATAACTATTATTTTCGAAATAATAGAGATTTAAGTATGGGGCTGCTGTCTTTTGATGGCGATAGTTATCTCAAATATTTTAATTTAGAAGAAGATGGATTTCTAAGCTTCACTTATGCAGAAGAAAATAATTTGGTTTACTATTTAGTAGATAAATATCTTAAAGCCATTTCTCTTGTGGATGGACATGAGGTTTTAAGTATAGCTTTGCAAGCTGTTAATGAAAAATTTCTAGTTCACTCACTATGGGGGCTACAGTTTAATGCAAGAAATAATAGTCTTGTTGGGAGAGCTTTTGATACTATAAAAGAAATAGATATTGATAGTGGGTTAATGTCAACTCTTATTACCAATGGTCTAGGTTCAGGACCTCCTTTGGGTTTTGTTTCTGAGATTGATCTTGATGTAGAGAGTAATACACTATTTGGCACTGACTCTGGTAATCCTGCGAGGTTGTATAAGGTTAATCTTAATACTTCTGATAGAGAGGTTTTAGCGGAACTTTATCCTGATGAAGATGATTATGGTTATTTAAAAATAGAAGATGTTTTTTTTGATCGAGAATCAAATTTTATCTATCTCATATTTAACGATAAAATTTTAAAAAAGCATATTGAAGACGAAGAGTTTAAAGTTTTAACCGATAATTCTATAGCCACTGGCCCTCTGATCTATGAACTAAAAAGTGCGGCCTTGGATAATGATGGTAATCGATTATTCGCGGTTAATTATCCCGATGCAATAATAGCGATAGATCTGAATAGCGGAACGCGCTCACTAATATCCAAGAGTGAAGTTAAAGGCGAAGGGGAGGGTTTTGAAGCTATACTTGGAATTGATATAGATAAATCAAAAAACACTGCTTATGTGTCAGATGATACTTTGGGGGTTGTCTTCGAGGTTAATATTGATTCGGGTGATAGGAAAATTCTTTCTGAAAAATGTAATTCGATTTATGGAGATGATTATCTGAATCCTTATGAGGGTTTAGATCAGGTTATTTTCAATGAATTTGACGCCAGTATATATGTTGTTGCTCGCAGGCTACTAAAGCTTGACCCGATAACATCTGAGTGCTCTGCATCTCAAATCTCCTCAGTTTTTGATATTGGTTTTACCTCTGAAAATCAGCTTATAGGTTCATCTAAATATAAAATTATTCAACATAGCTTTGATTTAACTGAAGATTCTGATGAAGTAACTATTTCTAAATAGGCTTTAAAAATGAAGTAATAGGGGGGTAACCCCTCTATTACTTTCATAAGATTTTCGCTACATCCAACATCCGATTGGCAAATCCCCATTCATTATCAAACCAAATCAGAATCTTGGCTAAGCGATTCCCCGCTACACGAGTTTGGCCTGCATCAATAATCCCCGAACGGGGGTCGTGATTAAAGTCACAGGATGCGAGGGGTTCTTGGGTGAAGCCAAGTACACCATTAAACTCAGACTCAGAAGCTGATTTTAATAAAGCATTAATATCTTCCCGACTTACTTCTCTTTGTAGTGAGACTGATAAATCGATAGCAGAAACATTGACTGTGGGAACGCGTAGGGCCTGGGCTTCAAATTTACCTGCCAGATTGGGTAGTATTCTCTCAATACCGCGTGCCAAAGCCGTATCAACTGGGATAACAGAGGTTATCGCTGAACGCGTTTTTCTCAAATCAGTATGGTGATAGGCATCACTTACCGGTTGATCGTTCATCGCAGAGTGAATAGTGGTAATGACCCCGGCCTCAATGCCGAAGGCTTTATCCAGGGCGGCGATAACTGGCACACTGCAATTAGTCGTGCAGGAGGCTGCCGAAATTACCCGTTCCTTGCCCGTCAAAATATGGTCGTTCACCCCGTAAACAATCGTGGCATCGACATCCCGGCTGGCGGGTTGGGAAAACAATACTTTCTTGGCTCCTGCGGTAAGGTGCAACTCCGCGCCTTGTCGCTGCTTAAAGCTGCCGGTGCATTCCAGTACGATATCTACCTGATCCCGTCGCCAATCCAGATCTTCTAACTGCTCGTAATGAGTTACGGCAATAGAATCTCCGTTAACCACAAGGACATCTTTATGCACGGAAACTTCGCCTGAGAAGCGGCCGTGGACAGAGTCGTACTTTGTCAGGTGTGCAATGGTGTCGCAGTCAGCCAGTTCATTGATGGCGACTATTTGTAAGCTATCGCGGGCGCCAGACTCATAGAGTGCGCGTAAAACGGAGCGGCCGATACGGCCGTAGCCATTGATGGCAATTCTAGTGGTCATAGCACAACTTCAGGCAGGAGAAAAAATGTCAGCTCAGCGTCCCCGCGCGGCGCTGAGCCAGTGCCGCAGGGGGTTGATACCTAAATGATATTCAGTGGAGAGAACAGTATTACTTCAGCAGTTTTTCTACCGCTTCAGCCACATTGTCCACAGTGAAACCAAAGTAGCGCATCAAGTCGCCGGCAGGGGCAGATTCGCCAAAGGTTTCCATACCGATAATAGCGCCATCGAAACCGACAAACTTATACCAGTAGTCTTTGTGGCTCGCTTCTACCGCTACTCGTGCACGTACAGAAGAAGGCAGTACGGACTCACGATAAGCCTCTTCCTGCTCCATAAACAACTCGGCACAGGGCATGGAAACAACGCGAACTTTCTTGCCAACCAGTTTTTCCTGGGCCGCCATCGCCAGCTCTACCTCGGAGCCAGTGGCAATAATAATGGCTTCAGGAGCACCTTCGCAGTCGGACAGTACATATCCACCACGCTCAATCTGAGCCAGCTGTACGCTGTCGCGGTCTTGAGGAGCCAGGCCCTGACGGCTAAAGACCATAGTGCTAGGGCCTTCTTTGCGCGCGATAGCCATCTTCCAGCTCACTGCGGATTCAGTGGCGTCACAGGGACGCCAAGTGTGCAGGTTCGGAGTGGCGCGCAAGGCGCTGAGCTGTTCTACCGGCTGGTGAGTCGGGCCGTCTTCTCCCAGGCCAATAGAGTCGTGGGTGTAGACAAAGACCACACGCTGCTTCATCAGTGCGGCCATGCGCACAGCATTGCGGGCGTATTCCATAAACATCAGGAAGGTAGCGCCGTAGGGCACGAAACCACCGTGCAGAGCGATACCATTCATAATGGCGCTCATGCCGAATTCGCGCACACCGTAATAGATGTAGTTGCCGGAGGCATCCTCGGCGCTGACGCCTTTGGAGCCTGACCAGATAGTGAGGTTGGAGCCAGCCAGGTCGGCGGAGCCGCCGAGGAATTCGGGCAGCAGCGGGCCGTAGGCATTCAAAGCGTTTTGGCTGGCTTTACGAGAGGCGATCTTCTCTGCATTTTCCTGGCAGGCTTTGATGTACTCATCTGCTTTGCTGAGGAAATCTGCGGGCAGTTCACCGCTCATGCGGCGCTCAAATTCGGCTGCCAGCTCCGGGAATTCTTCGCGGTAATCGGCCAGGATATCTTTCCACTCGTCTTCCTGGGCTTCACCTTTGGCTTTGGCATCCCAGCCAGTGTAGATATCTTCGGGGATTTCAAATGGGCCGTGGGCCCAACCGAGGGTTTCGCGAACCAGGGCGATCTCTTCGTCACCCAGCGGTGCACCGTGACACTCTTCGCGCCCCTGTTTGTTCGGGGAGCCGAAGCCGATCACGGTTTTGCAGCAAATAATGGTGGGCTTATCAGTAACAGAGCGAGCTTCTTCAATAGCGGCTTTGATAGCGGCGGAATCGTGGCCATCCACATTGGGGATTACGTGCCAGCCGTAGGATTCAAAGCGCTTGGGCGTGTCGTCGGTGAACCAGCCTTCCACTTCACCATCAATGGAGATGCCGTTGTCGTCATAGAAGGCGACCAGCTTGCCCAGGCCCAGAGTGCCGGCCAGGGAGCAGGCTTCGTGGGAGATACCTTCCATCAGGCAGCCATCGCCCAGGAATACATAGGTGTGATGGTCTACCAGTTCGTAGCCGGGGCGATTGAACTGGGCACCCATTATCTTTTCTGCCATTGCCATACCAACAGCGTTGGTGATGCCTTGGCCCAGTGGGCCGGTGGTGGTTTCTACACCAGGGGCATAACCGTATTCGGGGTGGCCCGGAGTTTTGGAATGCAGTTGGCGGAAATTCTGCAGCTCTTCAATCGGCAGATCATAGCCGGACAGGTGCAGCAGGGAATAAAGCAGCATGGAGCCGTGACCATTGGACAGTACAAAGCGGTCGCGATCGGCCCAGCTGGGGTTGGCCGGGTTGTGCTTTAAGTAGTCATTCCACAGCACCTCGGCGATATCCGCCATACCCATGGGCGCACCGGGGTGGCCGCTTTTGGCTTTCTGGACCGCGTCCATGGACAGGGCGCGAATGGCGTTGGCCTTTTCAGCGCGAGAGGGAGTAGAAGACATAAGAAGAGCTCTCTGGTTTCTTAGCTAGGGTGCGGCGCTGCTCTGCCGGCAGATTCCCGCAACAACAAAATGGTGGCGTATTTTCCCGTAAAGGGCGGCCCCGCGCAAAGCTTTGGTGGGGGATTTGTTGTTGAGTGCAGCAACAAACTTCTAATTCTATGCATTAGGCGGCGCCATTAACATCTATATCAAAAATATTTAATAAAGCTATATCAAAACATTTTGATATAGGTGTGCTCCCCTGCTAGACTTCGCCCCATGTCTGAAAATGAGCCAGCACCCGAACTGAGTCCAGCCGAGGCAATTCCTCAGCTGGCCTTGACCCTGAAAGCCGCCGGAGATCCCCTGCGGCTCGAAATATTGCGCCTGCTTAGCCAGGATTCTTACAGTGTTTTAGAGCTGTGCCGAATCTTTGATTTGCGCCAACCGGCCCTGAGTCATCACTTGAAAGTGCTCGCCCAGGCAGGTCTGGTAAACAAGCACCGCGAAGGTAATAACCTTTTCTACCGGCGCACTGCAGCTACTCCACTGCTGGCACAGCTATTTACAAACCTGGATCATTTGCCTCTGGCCGATGTGCGGGTGCAGGCGGTATCCCGGATTTCTGAAGAGAGAGCGGAAGCATCGCGACGTTTCTTTGCCGATTACGGCAACCGCTTTCGCGAGCAGCAGGAATTGATTGCCAGCTATGACGTATACGGACCACAGGTGGCTCAGCTGCTCAAACCTGGTCGTCATGCCTTGGAAGTTGGGCCTGGAGAAGGTGAATTTCTACAGGAGTTGGCTCAGCGTTTCGCGACAGTGACAGCACTGGATCTGTCTTCTGCAATGTTGGAGCGGGCCCAATCTTTTGCCGATGAACAGGGTATTAAAAATATCGAGTTTGTCTGTAGCGATACTCGCGCTGCTGCGGCACGGCCGGCCAGTGCCGACACCATCGTGGTGAACATGGTGCTCCACCACACTCCTGACCCGGCACAAATTTTTCATGATTTGCACGGCGCCCTAAAAAAGGGCGGGCAGCTTTTAATTGCAGAATTGCAGGAACACAGCCAGGACTGGGCCAGAGAGGCCTGCGGAGATTTATGGCTGGGTTTTGCTCCAGAGCAGTTGAGTGACTGGGCCGCGACTGCCGGCTTGCAAGATGGGCGCAGTATTTACAGCGCCCTGCGCAATGGCTTTCAGATCCAGATAAGAGAGTTTATTAAGCCCTGACGGGGGTTTGTCAGGCACAGCCTGAAGTTAAAAGATATTCAACCGCTGCGGCGGGACAATGGAGACCTCAAAATGAGTGAATACAGACTGTTTACCTCAGAATCCGTATCTGAGGGGCACCCGGATAAAATTGCCGACCAGATTTCCGATGCTGTATTGGATGCTCTACTGGCCCGTGACAAGCAGGCGCGGGTAGCCTGTGAAACCCTGGTGAAAACCGGTATTGCAGTTATTGCCGGCGAGATTTCCACCTCTGCCTGGGTAGACCTGGAAGAGCTGGTGCGTAAAGTTATCACCGATATCGGCTACACCTCTTCTGACGTGGGTTATGACGGTGAGACCTGTGGTGTTATCAATGTGATCGGTAAACAATCTGTGGATATCGCACAGGGTGTAGACCGCGCTAAGCCGGAAGACCAGGGTGCTGGGGACCAGGGGTTAATGTTTGGTTATGCGACCAACGAAACCCCCACCTTTATGCCTGCACCGATCTACTATTCCCACCGTCTGGTTGAGCGTCAGGCTGAAGTGCGTAAATCCGGTCTGCTTCCCTGGTTGCGTCCCGATGCAAAAAGCCAGCTGACCTTCCGTTACGACGAACAGGGTCGCCCCTGTGCGATCGATGCGGTTGTTCTTTCAACTCAGCACAACCCGGATGTCAGCCAAAAAGATCTGCGCGATGCAGTGATGGAGTTGATTGTTCACAACACCTTGCCGCTGGAATGGCTGCATAAAGACACCAAGTTCCATATCAACCCGACGGGCAACTTTGTTATTGGCGGGCCAGTTGGGGACTGCGGTCTCACCGGGCGCAAGATTATCGTCGATACTTACGGTGGCTCCGCTCGCCATGGCGGCGGTGCGTTTTCCGGTAAGGACCCCTCTAAGGTTGACCGCTCTGCCGCTTACGCAGGTCGCTATGTGGCTAAGAACATTGTCGCTGCAGGCTTGGCCAAGCGCTGTGAGATTCAGGTTTCCTACGCCATCGGTGTCGCCGAGCCGACTTCCGTAGCAATTAATACTTTTGGAACCGGTTTGGTACCAGAGGATAAGCTGGTAGAGCTGGTGCGTGAAAACTTTGACCTGCGTCCTTACGCCATCTCCAAATCCCTCGACCTGTTGCACCCGATGTATCAGTTGACCGCAGCTTATGGTCACTTTGGTCGCGATCCGTTTACCCACACTTACAACTGGATCGACAGCAATGGCCAGGAACGCAGTGAGAGCTTTACTGCTTTCCCATGGGAAAAAACCGACAAGGCGGATGCGCTTCGCTCCCAAGCCGGCCTCTAAGTTTCAGAAATAAATATTCATGCCTGCGCCAAAAGCGCGGGCACACAAAATATGCTGGGTACCACTCGGCAAGCAGATAATTTTTGGACTCAAAAACGATGAATCAAATGAGCACTGAATTTAAAGATTACAAAATCGCAGACATTTCCCTGGCCGAGTGGGGGCGCCGTGAAATTGAAATTGCAGAAGGTGAAATGCCGGCACTGATGACCCTGCGTGAGAAATACCGCGCAGAGCAGCCGCTGGCGGGTGCCCGTATCATGGGCTGTATCCACATGACAATCCAGACTGCAGTGCTGATTGAAACTCTGGTCGCACTGGGGGCTGAAGTTCGCTGGTCCTCCTGTAATATTTTCTCCACCCAGGACCACGCCGCTGCTGCCATTGCTGCGCGCGGAATCCCCGTATTTGCCTGGAAAGGTGAAACTGAAGAAGAATACGAGTGGTGCCTTGAGCGCACTATTGGTGCCGATGTTGCCGGCTGGCAACCCAATATTATTTTGGATGACGGTGGCGACCTCACCGAATTGCTGCACCGCGAATACCCGCAACTTCTCGATGCTTGCCACGGTGTGAGTGAAGAGACCACCACTGGCGTACACCGCCTGCAGGATATGCTGCGCGAAGGCACCCTGAAGATTCCTGCGATCAACGTCAATGACGCTGTGACCAAGAGCAAGAACGACAACAAATATGGCTGTCGCCACAGTCTCAACGACGCCATCAAGCGCGCCACTGACCACTTGCTCTCTGGTAAGCGAGCGCTGGTTATTGGTTACGGCGACGTAGGTAAAGGTTCCGCAGCATCCCTGCGCCAGGAAGGCATGATCGTACGAGTTTCTGAAGTGGACCCGATCTGTGCGATGCAGGCTTGTATGGACGGCTTCGAGCTGGTTTCCCCCTACATCGACGGCGTTAATACTGGTACCGCTGAGGGTATTAACAAACAGCTGCTGGCCAATACAGACCTGATCGTTACTACAACTGGCAACGTAAACGTTTGCGATGCCCACATGCTTTCCGCCCTGAAGAGTGGCGCGGTGGTTTGTAATATTGGTCACTTCGATAATGAAATCGACACCGCCTTTATGCGTGAAAACTGGGAGTGGCAGGAAGTTAAGCCGCAGGTACATAAGGTGGTTCGCAATAGCGAAACCAATGATCACTTGCTGCTGCTGTCTGAAGGCCGCCTGGTAAACCTCGGCAACGCTACTGGCCATCCGAGTCGCATCATGGATGGCTCTTTTGCCAACCAGGTTCTCGCCCAGATCCATTTGTTCAAAGAAAAGTTTGCTGACTTACCGGCAGATCAAAAAACTTCAGCGCTGTATGTAAAAGTGCTGCCTAAGCACCTGGATGAAGAAGTTGCACGCTATATGGTTGAGGGTTTTAGTGGTGTTATTACCCGTATGACCGAGCAACAAGCTAACTATATCGGTGTTTCAGTTGAAGGTCCGTTCAAACCTGAAAGTTATAAGTACTAATCACCCCTAACTAAAAGGTGCCGGTATCGCCGGCACCTGAATTGTGCGGGGTTGGAGAAATATAATGAAAGACTCCATTCGCATAAGTTTCGAATTTTTCCCTCCAAAAACGCCAGAGGGTCGCGAGAAGCTATACAAAACTCGCGAAGCGCTCCAGGCATTTAATCCTGAATTTTTTTCTGTTACCTATGGTGCTGGTGGCACCACGAGAGATACAACGTCGAGTATTGTGACCAATATGCGACGTGATGGTATTTCCATTGCCCCTCATTTATCGTTTGGTGGTGACAATGAAGAGACCATACTGGGTTTGTTAAATGAATATGAAGAGGCGGGAATTAATCGAATAGTTGCACTGCGTGGTGATATGCCATCGGGCATGGGGGCGGTGGCGCAACTGGTTTATGCGAATGAATTAGTCGCTTTTATTCGCCGACATACTGGTGATCAATTTCATCTTGAAGTAGCTGCATACCCTGAGATACACCCTGAGTCGAATAGCTATGATGATGATATACGTTATCTTAAAGGCAAGTTCGAGGCGGGGGCCAATAGTGCTCTTACCCAGTATTTCTATAATCCAGATTCTTATTTTTATTTCATTGATCAGTGTGAGAAGGCTGGCATAGACGCGCCTATTTACCCCGGTATTATGCCTATAGCTAATTTTGCTAACCTTGTGCGTTTCTCTCGCAATTGTGGTGCAGAAATCCCAAGATGGTTGGTTAAACGTATGGAAAGCTATCGTAATTCTGATGATATTCGAAAGCTTGGATTGGAAGTAGTGACTGATCTCTGCGAAACTTTGTTAGAGGGAGGAGCGCCAGGCCTGCACTTCTATACCATGAATCAGGCTGGTATGAGCGCTGAAATTTTAAGGGCGTTGAGCATTTCTTTAGAATAAAATATAGATTTAGGCCCGATAAAATTCGGGCAAAAATCTAAAAAACTATCAAAATACTAGAGGTCTTGAGGGCCTTATTTATCCTTAAAGTAAGAGATCATTGACTCAAACAGTTTATTTTGATGCTCGAAGAAAAAAGTATCTGAAAGCGATCTGCACCATCTAGTTCAATATATTTTGAGTCTTTACTATATATTTTTCTAGCGCCTTGCGGTATTTTTCGCGTGAATTGGTGGCGCGTACTGGTCTACACAGAAATGGATTAGTAGAAGTGGGATGTTTACATATTTTGCATGTTCCAGTAGCGAAATGCAGTCTACCCACATTTCGTACGTATACGATAGCGATATTAGTTCATTTGCATTAAGGTGGCTGGAACAGCTGCTCCAGCTATTGTGCAATGATGGATTTTATCTTTTCGACTTAAAAGAATTTAATTATTTGAGACTAGGCTTTATCATCAATTGTAATGAGATCGGTTTCGTATATCTAAAAAAGAGGAGGCCACTAGATAATGAGTGGCCTCGTATCTACGAATTTATTTTTTTGCTAAATTACAATCCTCATTTAAGTAGCTAATCATTGACTCAAAAAGATCTTTTTGATGGTTAAAGAAAAGTGTATTTGAGAAATGATCGGCACCTTCTAGTACAAGGTACTTATAATCTTTTTCGTGCTTATCTAGGGCCTTTCTATACTTCTCTGCATGAATCAATGGTACGCGCTGATCTACACTTCCATGAATAATTAGCAAGGGAATATTTACATCGGCAGCGTGTTCTATCGGGGATATACTATCTCCCCACATGGTGAGCTGTTCCTCTTTCTGAGCTCCTCGCATACGATAGCGATAGTAATTCACTTGCATTTGAGGGTCTGAAACTGCTGCTCCAGCAATGGCACACTGGTATATTTGATCCTCTCTACTCGCAGCAATAAGAGCTGCATAACCACCATATGACCAACCAAAAATTGCCATTCGTTTAGGGTCTGCAAGTCCTTCATCGACTAAATAGAGCATCCCATCATCTTTGTCATCCTGCATTTTGTGGCCACCCTGACCGCCATCCTTAAATGCAGATTTGTAGTGCTCCATTCCATACCCCATTGAGCCTCGGTATTGTGGTTGGAGCACTAAGTAGCCGTTGTTAGCCAACATTTGCGCCCACTCGTCATAAATTACCACTTCGGATACAAAAGGTCCTCCATGTGGCATTACGACAGCAGGGAAAGGAGGTTCTCCATTTGGTATGGTCAGGTATGCAGGTATATTTTTACCATCACGGGATTTATACTCAATATAACGTACTTCTGAAAGCTGGTCTGCTTCGAGTAGAGGTTGGCGGCTACCAATTTTTCTCAGTTTTCCTTTATGTAATAAATAGAATGAACCGGGATCATGAGAACCAGTGTTTGTAATAATCAGAGAGTTTCCGGATCGATCTCTGCTAGTTATTCTTGTGAATTCTGAATTAGGTATAACTCCTTGTATTTGGTTGGCCATTGCAGAACTGATGGGGTCTAAATATTCAGTTTTCACCCCATCTTTATAGTAATATACACCCGCTATAGTATCTGGATTTGTCCATTTATTACTATGGTAAGTAACTCCAGCGATATCTACATCGTTTCTTAAGTATATTGCTTCAGAAAATTTCTTTTTGGCAATATTGAATTCCCAAAGGCCTACTTTATCTTTTCCGTTATTTGCTCTTACGAAAAAAATTTCTGGATTTTTTTCGTCGAAGCCATTTACTTCAAATGTCTCAAAACTGTCTTCACTAAGCCTATAAATTTCTTGCCATTCTTTTTTATTTGTTACTCTTTCATACCAAACATATTCACCCTCGGAAATATCAAAGCCCCTAGCTAGCCAGGGGTTTCCCTTCCCATCAAATTCTACCGCCCCTAGAGCAAGCTTTCCGCGCAAAATAAGTTTTTTACTTCCAGTTTTTAGATCTAATTCATAATATGTTTGTGGTCTAAATGCCTCTTTTATCTTATTGTTATCCCCGCCCGGAAAAAATGAATATATAATTTTATTTTTCTTTTCTGGTAGTAGATGCTCTACTCTTGCCCCCATGTGATCATATTTTTTCAATTTTTTCTTTTTAATATCCAGAGATGCAATAATTCCTTCATAGACCCCCTGGTTAAATCCATCGATTTTTTTTCTGACTTGTTGTCGGAGGTTCATGATTATTACGTCATTTGAGGCCCAATAGAATCGTGTGATTTCCATTGGGTCAGAATTGACTCTATAGGGCGTTTTCTCCATTGAATTTGTATCATAGATTTCAATTATTGGAGATCCGTCCTTAGTTGGTATTTTAATTAATGCCAGGTGCTTTCCGTCAGGAGATATTTCTACATTTCTTATTACATCTCGAAGTGCCCAATACTCTAGAGGGTAGGGGGAGTTGGCCTGAGAGACCGATGAAAATAAGAGTGTTGTTAGTAGTGAGAAATATATACAAATATTGTAATTAAGTTTATTCATCTGGTGTTTACTCGAAATACAAATAAAAAAGGCCCGCATAGCGGGCCTAAAAAACTAAAGCAAATTAGAAATTCATTTGCATATTCATAAATATGGTGCGGCCCTGTAAATCATAGCCATAACCAATTGGTGAATTGTTGATGGATAGAATTTCGTCGCCATCTACTTCAGGAGGTGCTTCATTAAATATGTTGTTAACACCAATGCCTGCTGTCCAGGTGTCTGCGTAATAATATAGTGATGCATTATGAACTATGTAATCATCAGCATAACCAACATCACGACAGTCAGTACCACCATTCGCTTCACCAATACAGGTATCAGAGCTATAACCTGTTTCATTGGTATCATAGATATCACTAAACTCATCCAAATATAATGCGTTTTGCTCTACAGAGCTGATATAGCGTGAGCTCCAGGTGAAGCGGAAATCATCATATTCTGCTTGTAGCTGACTGCTGCCAGTCCACTTAGCATAACCAAATCCACCGGAGTAGTCTTCAAAGTCCTCAATGCCTTGATCATTGATGTAGGTAAATGATCTTTCCAGCATGCGGTTAACATTAATGCTGGCAGATAGCTCGATAGGAGCGCCAAAGATTGTTACTGGTTGCTCATAGCGGATGTTATAGTCGATGCCTCTGGACACCTCTATATCGCGATTAATAAAGCCAGCATCAATAGAAGTTATAAAGCCTTCGTCATTGCGCTCTATCAGACCACAGAATGAGCTTTGAACTGCACTTGTATAACAGTCGTTTACAAGATATTGATGAGATGGCTCAACAATTGCGTTCTCAATTTCAATATCATAATAAGTCATGCCAATAGTTAGACCAAAGGCATCAAAGAAAGGCTGCTCCCAAGAGAATCCAAGCGTATAAGACTCAGAAGTTTCGGCTTCTAGCTCCAGTGAGCCACCTGAAATAATTTCAGATGAATAGGTGGCAAGGCCGTTATTGTCTAGTGCCGTGGGGTCCACACCATTAGCAATACAATTTGCCAGAACTTCTGGTGCGCGTGTATCCAAGTCAGCGTTATAGCCGTTACCAGTTACGTTATCAATTGCTGCCTCTGGAATAACACAGGGGTCTGTAACGTCATTAAACCCTGTTTGTCCTTTGAGGAAGTTCTCGCGTAAGTTTGGAGCGCGGTATGAAGTACCAAAAGTACCCCGTAAGAGCAAGGAGTTAACAGGGCGATACCCTAACTTAACAGATTCTGTCCAGTCGCCGCCATAGTACTCATCATCGGTGAAACGAGCAGACAAATTAGCTGTAAGCTCTTCAGCCATGAATTTACCCGCTAGCAAAGGAATTTCTAACTCTGCGTAAGCTTCACGAGTATCTTTGTGACCGGTAGCACCCTTATCAGATGTATAGCCAAAGAATAAACCCTCAGCTGCTACATCGTTCGGAATTGACTTAATACGGTCATTACGGAACTCAAGTCCGAGAACCAAAGCCATATCGCCAGCTGGAAGGCTTAAAATATTACCTGATGCAAAGGCGGATAAAATAGTCTGATAGTACTCGGTACGGAACTTCCGCTCTCCAAATACGTAATCTCTTTCTTCTTGGGTAGCAAAATCCCCAATAACCCCGTCGTATAGTGAACCTGCATAGAGGTTAACGGGTACGCAGCCATCAGTGCCATCACCACAAATATAGTTTCCAGGATTATTTGGATCTTCTACAGTTGTGTTCAATGAATGCATCAAACGGTCTTCACGTATCCCCCAAGTCGTGGATCTACCATCGGACTTACTAAATGAAGCATAAGTTTCAAACGACCAGTCTGACATAGTGCCAATATTAAGCATTGGCAGGTCTCCACGAAGACCGGTCACAAAACGAAGGCTTTCCAGGCTTACTTCAGTTTTATTTCTGTCTCCACGCACCGCAACGATAGGCGTTGTTGACTGAGCACCGAGTGCACCATTTAAAAGACCAAAGTCACTTGGTGAGCCACCGTAGTATGCAGCAAAGTCGTCTACGATATTTGGGTTAGTAAGTAGGGCATCATAAGCTAGGCCGCAGTCAACTCCATTTACCCCATCAGGATTACAGATGTTGTAGGGATTCTCAGCTGGAACATCAGGGAATAGTTGGGAGGCTCCAGTATTAACAAAGGTATTTCTTTGAGAGTATAGGGTTTCAAAAAATGGAGTAAGGTTCATTTCTCCATCGAAAGTGTACTCACCGAAGGCCATGAAGCTTGCACGATCTTGTTCTGGGTAGAGATGTGCAAAGTTTTCGCGACCGTTCAAGCTATAGTCCAGGAAGGAAACGTCAGTAACGCCATCCCCATTGCCATCAGCCCCTACTGCATAAAGGTTAGACTCAGAGAAGTTACTCCAACCTCCATTGCTTTGGCCTGGTGTATAGTAGATGCTGCCTGCACCCGGTACACTTACACGACCGGCGAGAAGCCCGACATTACAGCCGCCTTGCCAGTCCATTCCATAATTAGTGCTGTAATAAGCATCACTTTTATAGATGTTTCCGTCACGACCTACTTCAATATTCTGTTCACAACCTGATGTCCATTCACGATCAGCATAAGTAACAGCATCGCTTTCGAAATATTCAGCACCGAAGCCTATAAAACCGCGATCGTAATTTTTACCCCAGCTAAGGCTGAAAGTGTTTTCTTCGCCGCTGTCCTGGGTAGGATTAGTCGAGAAAAACTCGAAATCAAAGCCATCAAAATCTTTCTTCAGGATGACATTTGTTACACCGGCAACCGCATCTGAGCCATAAACAGAGGAGGCGCCATCAAGCAACATGTCATATTGCTGAACTAAGGAAGAGGGGATCAGATTTAAGTCTGGAGCACTAGGAGCACCACCTACACCTGAAGGGGCTAAGCGTCTACCATTGAGCAAGACAAGGGTACGTCCAGAACCAAGGCCTCTAAGGCTTACAGTTGATGAACCTGGCCCGTTATCAAGTACATACCCAGAAAAAGTTAAGTCAATTTGCTGGCCTGAAGCGGCCTGACTGTTTTGCAAGATAGACGAAGCATCAATTAAGCCCGCTGCTCTAGTCCCTTCTGTATCAATAATCTGAAGGGGGGACACACTGGAAAAGGTATCACGAGAGATACGTGATCCAGTAACCATAACCTCTTCAACTTCATTCTGAGAACTGGACTCTGCAATTTCAACTTCTTTTGCAGAAACATCTTCTTGAGTTAACTTATCTTCCCCCTCTTGAGCAAAACTTGGAAATGCTGTTAAAGAAAAAGTACCAGCGATTGCTAGACTTAAAAAGCTCTTTTTAAACTTGTGTTCCACTTAACCCTCCAAAGAAACGTGCCTAATATTTTAAATATAATGTTGTGACTTTTTTGCCACTTATTATTAGTGGAGGATAGATATTAACTGTTAGATTCGATAGTCTCGAGTAGTTTAATATAAATTAAACAAAACAAACTAAGCATCATTTACTTTACCTTTCGGTGAAATATTTATCACTAATTTGCCGGTCCGAATAGGATGTATTTCCTGTTTTTTTGACCTTCATAGTGTTTTTTTAACGGAAAGAACGTTCTTTTTGATCTACCCGGCAGTTTTTTTGTGCCAAGTTGACTGTTAATTGATCTGTTTTTGGCAGCAGTACTAGGACAAAATAGGATATTGATTCTTTTCTGACATTTGTGACTATTGTAGATTCTCTTTCGTCAGACTTTTGCATAGAGAAGCATCTCTTGAGATTAAAGAGTATCCAGTTAAAAACGGGGAGTAATTGGCTTGGGTATAATTCTTTATTATATTTGAATATAACATCTACTTTCTGAAAGTAACTGTATTGCATATTAAGTCTTCCAATTCTCTAAGCAGAAGAAAGACTCTTTTAACTGGCTATGAACTTAATTTATTGAGGGTATTAGGTACGAATAATGCGGGATTATAATCCTCCAGCAGACCCGTTTATTTCAGTGCTGTATAAGGATGAAGCACTACTCATCTTAGAAAAACCCAGTGGACTTCTTAGTGTTCCGGGAAGGAGTGCTGATCACCAAGACAGTTTGGCCAGCCGAGCGCAAGCACAATATCCAGATGCACTCACTGTTCATAGACTGGATATGGATACTTCAGGACTAATCGTAATGGCGCGCAGTGTTGAGGTACATAAGGCGCTGAGTACTTTATTTCAAAATCGTAAGGTTGAGAAAACCTACTATGCGCGAGTATGGGGTGTACCGGAAAATGCAAATGGTGAAGTGAATTTACCCCTTATTTGTGACTGGCCAAATAGGCCAAGGCAAAAAGTAGATTTTGCCGAGGGCAAGCCATCTCTAACCCGCTGGGAGAAAGTCTCCAGCTCTGAAAACAGTAGTTTGATTCGACTTATGCCAGTTACTGGACGCTCTCACCAACTCCGGGTGCATATGCAGGCAATAGGACATCCAATATTGGGGGACCCTTTTTATGCCCACCCTGGTGCGTTGAAGGGGGCTTCGAGGCTACTGTTACATGCTAGCGAGCTGAAATTTTCTCATCCTGTAAGTGGAGAAGCTTTGCATTTTACTAGCGAGTTGCCCGGAGAGTTTTTAATTGAATAATATGGCAAGAGGGGCTGTCAGAGGGATATAACAAGGGCGGCCATTTGGCCACCCTTGTTATCGGTTATTTTTTATTCTTCATCGCCGCCATCAAAATATCACCCATGCTGCCACGGCCATTACCTTGGCCCCCTTTCTGGGAGCGGTTGCCCTGTTGCTTATTGTAGCGCTGGGCTTGGCGGTTTTCGCGTTGGTCACCCTTTTTGATACCGCCACTACCCTGCTCACCGGGCTCATCAGATAAACGCATGGAAAGGCCGATACGCTTGCGGGCAACGTCCACTTCCATCACTTTAACTTTGACAATATCACCGGCTTTTACGACTTCGTGAGGGTCTTTAACGAACTTCTCTGAGAGTGCAGAGATATGTACCAATCCATCCTGGTGAACACCGATATCCACAAAGGCACCGAAGTTGGTGACGTTGGTGACTGTCCCCTCGAGTACCATTGCCGGACGCAGATCTTTTATTTCCTCTACGCCCTCTTCAAATTTGGCCGTGCGGAATTCCGGGCGTGGGTCGCGACCGGGTTTTTCCAGTTCGGCGATAATATCGGTAACGGTAGGTACACCAAATTTCTCGTCGGTATAGTCTGCCGGGTTCAGTCGGCGCAGGAAGCCGGAGTCGCCGATGAGGCTGTTAATTTCACGGCTATTTTTCTCGGCAATGCGTTTAACCACGATATAGGACTCGGGGTGCACACCGGATTTATCCAGCGGATTTTCTCCGTTATTAATACGCAGGAAGCCGGCGGCCTGTTCAAATGCCTTGGGCCCTAAACGCGGAACTTCCATCAGTTGTTTACGATTTTTGAAAGCGCCGTTCTGGTCGCGGTAGCTGACAATATTGTTGGCAATAGATGCAGTCAGGCCGGAAACCCGAGCCAGCAGCGGTGCAGAGGCGGAGTTTAGCTCAGCGCCGACACCGTTTACACAGTCCTCAACTACGGCGTCCAGTGAGCGGGCCAGTTGAGTCTGGGAAACGTCGTGCTGATACTGGCCAACACCAATGGATTTGGGTTCGATTTTCACCAATTCTGCCAGCGGGTCCTGCAGGCGGCGGGCGATGGAGATGGCTCCACGGATAGTAACGTCAAGATCCGGGAATTCCCGCGCAGCAAATTCAGAGGCGGAGTAAACGGAAGCACCGGCTTCGTTAACCACAACTTTTTGAGCTGTCAGCTTGTATTGTTTAATGGTTTCCCCGACGAATTTGTCGGTTTCGCGGCTGGCGGTGCCGTTGCCAATGGCGATCAGGCCCACATTGTATTTATTACACAGGGCGGCAATAACCGCTGCAGACTCCTGGTGACGATTCTGTGGTGGGTTGGGGAAGATGGCGGTGTGATCGAGTATCTTGCCTGTGGCATCGACCACGGCGACTTTGACTCCGGTGCGTAGGCCCGGGTCGAGGCCGATAGTGGCCTTTTGCCCGGCCGGAGCTGCCAGCAGCAGGTCTTTCAAGTTGCGGGAGAATACCTTGATGGCCTCCTCCTCTGCTTTCTCACGCAGCTCACCCATCAGATCAGTTTCCAGTGCGGTCAGCAGCTTGATTCGCCAGGTCCAGCGCACCACTTCGCCGAGCCATTTGTCTGCAGGTCGTCCCTCGTCGGTGATATCCACATGGCGAGCAATCATGGCTTCGCAGGGATGGCTGGCGGTTGGGGAGGCCCCTTCTTCTTCAGCGAGGCCCACACTGATGGCGAGCACGCCCTCGTTGCGGCCGCGGAAAATAGCCAGGGCGCGGTGGGAGGGCACCTTGGACCAATCTTCGGCGTATTCAAAATAGTCGCGGAACTTGGCCCCTTCCTCTTCTTTGCCTTCGAGCAGTTTGGATTTCACCTGTCCGTCGCGCTTGAGGAATTCACGCAGCTTGCCCAGCAGCTCGGCGTCTTCGGCAAAGCGTTCCATCAGGATAAATTTGGCTCCATCCAGAGCGGCTTTGATGTCTTTGACGTGAAGGGAGGCGTCTTCGTTGTCGGTGTTGAGGTATTGCTCTGCTTCGGCTGCGGGGTCGAGGGAGGGGTTGTTGATCAGTGCATCGGCCAGCGGTTCCAGACCAGCCTCAATGGCGATTTGCCCTTTGGTGCGGCGCTTGGGTTTGTAGGGGAGGTAGAGGTCTTCGAGGCGATTCTTGGTGTCGGCACTGTTGATTTGTTGTGACAACTCCGGGGTCAGCTTGCCCTGCTCATCGATGCTTTTCAGGATGGCAGCGCGGCGCTCTTCCAGTTCGCGCAGATAGCGCAGTCGGTCTTCCAAGGTGCGCAGCTGGGTGTCGTCCAGGGCCCCTGTCACTTCTTTCCGGTAGCGCGCAATAAATGGGACTGTGGCTCCTTCATCGAGCAGGGATACTGCGGCGGTAACCTGTTGTGGTCTGACATTGAGTTCTTCGGCGATGCGAACGTTGATATCCAGCATTTGATGTTTACATCCGTTTTCCGGGAAATTTCGTACCGTTAAGGGCGATGTTGGACCAGTAAGTAGCCTTTCAGTTTCCGTGGTATTTGGCGGGTAAACGAGAGGGCCCTTACAGGAGTAATTTGGGGTCGGCATTATGCGTTACCCGAGCGCAGCGAGGAAGGTTTGCGGCAGGACACAAACTTGTGCGGCAGTCTGCATCCAAATTGCCTCTTATGTGCGTCGAACTCCAGTAGAATGCGTACTAACTAAAATTTGACCAATTCAGGTCAGGGAACGGGGTAGAGGGTACCTGTGAAAGTCTCGAGTAAAAACAAGCTGTTATTCATTGTATTGTTAGTCGGGGTGGCTGTTATTGCTGCGGTGGTTGTATTGAAACCGAAGCCGGAGGAAAAACCGCCAGAGGTGGTGGTACCGCCAATGGCCGATGTTCTCTATATAGAACCCCGTCGCCAGACACTATTGGTACCCAGCCAGGGAACCGTTCATGCCCGCCATGAAATCGATGTGATCGCGCGAGTCGGCGGTGTGATCGAAAGCGTGGATGAGGCATTTGTTCCCGGTGGCTTCTTCAATAAAGACGCCCGTTTATTACAGCTTGAGCAAGCAGACTATCGCTACCAGGTCACTCGCGCGGAATCGCAACTGGCAAATGCCAAGTCCACCCTGGCTCAGGAGCAGGGCCATGCCAAGCAAGCTAAGCGCGAGTGGCGTGACCTGGGATCTGAAGCGGCCAATGCCCTGTTCCTGCGCAAACCCCATCTCGAAGCTGCCCAGGCTGCAGTGGAAGCCGCGAGAGCTGACCGCGACCAGGCCAAGCTGGATTTGGAGCGCACATCACTCAAAGCACCCTTTGCAGGTCGTGTAGTTGAGACTTTTGTCGACCTGGGACAGTACATTACCCCCGGCACCCCTCTGGCAAAAATTCACAGCACCGGTATCGCTGAAGTCCGCCTCCCTCTGACCGACCAGCAACTGGCGTTGCTCGATCTTCCCCTGGGTAAAACTATTGAGAATGGCCCCGCTGTGCGTCTGAAAGCTGTTGTGGCTGGACGTGAACACGAGTGGCGTGCGCAATTGGTGCGAACCGAAGCGAGTATCGATCCCAACAGCCGCTTTATTTTTGCTGTTGCCCAGGTACAGAAACCCTATGAAGGGGATGTACCGCTGATGAATGGCCTGTTTGTTGAGGCAGATATTGCCGGTAGAACCTTTGATGATGTTGTGGAGCTGCCCCGTCAGGCACTACATGAAGGAGATCACCTGTTGGTTCTGAATGACGAAAGTCAGCTGATCTACAAAACTGTTGAGCTGTTGCAAACCATCGGTGACAGAATCTGGCTCCGCGGGGATATTGCTATGGGTGACCGAGTGATTGTTTCAAGCTTGGGCTACTCCCGTGAGGGTATGGTACTTACCGCTAACCCCCTCAATGAGCGGCCAGCGGGCCTGGGGAGTCTTCCTGAGGATTCAGCAGATCCCTCTACAGTATCCGCTGCTGGTGATGCCGGTGGTGTTAGCAATGCTTCCCAGGGAGGCAAGTAATGAGCGGAATCATCCCGTGGTTTGCGCGCAATAGCAAAGCCGCAAACCTGCTGATGATTATGATAATCATCGGCGGAATTTTTGGCCTTATGAGTATCGACCGGGAGGTGTTTCCCACGCTGCAGCTGGGAATTGTAGAGGTTAACATCTCTTACCCCGGCGCCGGTCCGGCAGAGGTGGAGCAGCAGGTAACCGTTCGGGTTGAGGAGGCTATCTCTGAAGTAAAGGGTATTAAGGAGGTAAATTCTGCTTCCCGACGGGGTAGTGCCTCTATTGAAATCCAGGCGATGGATGGCTACGACGAGCTGCGATTGCTCAACGATATTAAGGTTCAGGTGGATAGTATCAACACCTTTCCCGACGGTATTGAGCGTCCCGTTATTCGCTTGATTGAAGCCAACGCCGAGTTAATGATGATCGCCATTGGTGGGCCAGTTTCTGAGCGTCAGCTCAAGGAAACCACCCTGGATTTGCGTGATAAGCTCAACCTGATTTCCGGTGTACGCAGAGTTGATGTTTGGGGTGATCGACCAGACGAGTTATCCATTGAAGTTTCCGAGCTGGATTTACGCCGTTACAACCTGAGCTTTAACCAGGTTGCCGACGCAGTGCGCCGCTCCTCCCTGGATTTGCCTGCCGGCATGGTGCGCTCGGACCGCGGTGATATTCAGGTGCAAACTCGTGGCCAGGCCTATACCGCTGAAGACTTCGAGCGTATCCCCGTAGTTAGCCGTGCCGATGGCTCTGTATTGTTGCTGCGCGATGTAGCGACAGTGCGTGATGGCTTTGAGGAATACAACAACGTCATCCGCTTTAATGGCAATCCAGCCATGAACCTTCGCATTATTCAGGGCGAGCCCCTGGATGTGGTGAAAACCGCTGAGCGAATCAAAGCGTTCTTGGAGGAGACTCGCGAGCAATTGCCACCGGGCATGGAACTGGATGTCTGGTTCGACTTCTCCAAGGCATTTGAAGGCCGCATGAATCTGCTGACTACCAATGCCCTGAGCGGTTTTGCCATGGTGTTTATCATGCTGATGCTGTTCCTGCGCCCGGCACTGGCCATGTGGGTAACCGTGGGCATTGTTGTCGCTTTCCTGGGTGCTTTCTGGCTGTTGCCGGTGACCGGCGTCAGCCTAAATATGCTGTCACTGTTCGCCTTCCTGTTAATACTCGGGATTGTGGTGGACGATGCCATCATTGTGGGGGAGGCAGTGCATGCTGCCCACGATAGAGGTGAATCTGGCTTAGCTGCAGCTGAGCAAGGGGTGAAGCAGGTAGCTTCCCCGGTAATTTTCGCCGTGACCTCCACCATGGTGTTCTTTATCCCTATGCTGTTTCTACCCGGCATTACCGCACAGATGATGCTGGCCCTGCCGGTGGTGGTACTGTTGTGTCTGGTCTTCTCCCTGGTGGAATCCCTGTTGATCCTGCCGGCTCACTTGGTGGGCATGAAGCCAGAGAAACCTGCCAAATCGACTTTGGGAATTAAATTACAAAACGTACGTAGAAGTTTTGCCGGTGCGATGAAGACGGCCGGAGATAAGTACTACCTACCTTTGCTGGAAAAGTCCCTTAGCAATAGCCGCACCACAGTGATGAGCTTTATGTTGGCACTGGGTTTGTCGATCGCTGTTTTCCAGAGTGGTTATGTGGGCTCTTCATTCTCACCCCAGGTCCCCTCCGATTTATTGCAATTGCGAATTTCTATGGCCTCAGGTGAACCCTTCAGTGAAGCTGAACGGGTAATGGAGCAGGTACTCACTGCCGCTGATAAGTTGGAAACCGATGAGGGAATGCTGGAGCAGAACAAGGGTGAGTCTTTCTTGCAAAACTCCCTGGTTTTCAATTGGCGTGGCAATATTTATGTAACCTTGCAGCTTACCGATGGAGAGATGCGCGATGTCACCTCCGAGTCTTTAGCGTTGCGCTGGCGCGAATTGATTGGCGAGTTGCCGGCTAGCGTCGAGGACATGAATATTGATGCGAGCATCAACAATAGCAGTAATGGTATGAGCCTGAACCTGAGCACTGCCTCAGGGGATATGGGTGAACTGCGCGCTGCTGCTGATTTGGTTAAGGAAAAACTGGATAGTTATGTCGGTGTTTATGATGTGCGGGATAACCTGACCAGTGCCCGTCGCGATATTGAGATCCAGCTGAAACCCTACGCCACTACGATGGGTATTAACTTGGCAGACGTGGCCAGGCAGGTTCGTCAGGGTTTCTACGGTGAGGAGGTTCAACGTATCCCACGTGGTCGTGAGGATGTTCGCGTAATGGTTCGCTACCCCATGGAGGAGCGCGCCAGCGAAGAGCAGATGGACCGCATCCGTATTCGTACCAACGATGGGGAGGTACCTTTCTCAGCAGTGGCCGAGGCAGTTTACGTGCCGGGCTATACCACGATTCGCCGCAATGATCGCGAGCGCACCGTGCGGGTATTTGCCGAAATAACGCCGAATACTTCCAGCGCGCAGGATATCCTTAAGGATATGCGCGAGACCCTAGTACCTGAGCTGGAGCGCCAGTTCCCCGGTTTCTCCCTGAGAACCGCTGGGGAAATGCAGGAAGAGGAAGAGTTTAACGGTGCTATCCTGGCCTTCTTCGTATTGTCCCTGTTCGGCATTTATGCGCTGCTGGCGATTGCTTTCCGCTCCTACTCTCAGCCGTTGCTGATCCTTACTGCTGTGCCGTTTGGGTTCTTTGGTGCTTTAGTTGGCCACCTGTTGATGGGACACAACATCAGCATTATGTCGATGCTCGGCTTCCTCGCAGCAGCGGGTGTGGTTGTGAACGATAACCTGGTATTGATGGATCGTATTAATCAGCTGCGCGCTCAGGGTATGGCGGTGATGGATGCGGTAGTACACGCGGGCCGGGATCGTTTCCGCCCGATTATCCTGACCTCGATTACTACCTTTATCGGTCTGGTACCGATTATGTTCGAACGGTCGATCCAGGCCCAGTTCCTGATCCCGATGGTGATCAGCCTGGCATTCGGCGTTCTGTTTGCAACGGCAGTGACTTTGATCTTGGTCCCCAACCTGTACAAAGTTATTGAGAAGTTACGCCCGAAGCACAAAGTTGCAGTAGAAGACGATACCCCGGTCTCATTGGAGACTGTGTAGCGCGAGTATCCAGGCGCAATGGTGGATCGCCTTCACCATTGCGCCTTTGGGGTATAAATGCCTAAACTAACTGCCAGCAAAATGCCGACATTCCTGTCGGCTTTTTTATGGTGTTTGAATAGGATTCTCCCATGCGCATCCCGCGTATTTTTTCCAAGCAGCCTCTGGCTTCCGATCAAAAAGTAGACCTGGATGAGCTGGCTTCCCGTCACCTGGTAAAAGTACTTCGCTTGAATGCGGGCCACCCTTTAGTTCTTTTTGACGGCAATGGCGGTGAGTACACGGCGGAGTTGATCGAGACCGGCAAAAGGGCGCGCGCGCACACGGGAGAATACTGTGCAGAGGATCGCCAGTCACCGTTGGCACTGACCCTGGCGATCGGTATTTCCCGTGGCGATCGTTTCGATTGGGTGATACAGAAAGCTACTGAGCTGGGAGTTGCGGCGATACAGCCGCTGTTTACCGAACGTTGTGAAGTGAAGCTGTCCGGGGACCGCTTACAGAAAAAACTGGGTCACTGGCGCCAGATTGCTATCAGTGCCTGTGAGCAGTGTGAGCGCAACCGGGTGCCGGAGATTGCCGAACCGATAAAGCTGGCGCAGTATTTACAGAGTGAATCTGCTGAAGCTGAGCCCCAAGCCAAGTTGGTACTGCATCACCGCACCGAGCTGGATCTGCGCCAATGGCAGGCGGAGCGCGGTACACCGGAATCCGCCCTGCTGCTGGTAGGTCCAGAAGGCGGGCTATCGCAGGTGGAAATCGATGCGGCACTGACGCAGGACTTTATGCCTCTGCGCTTGGGACCAAGGGTGATGCGCACTGAGACAGCGCCGATAGCAGCATTGTCGGTATTGCAATTTCAATGGGGTGATTTGTAAGTCACTGAAGGATTGGACTCGAGAGTATTCAGGGAGAAAAGAGAATGATAAAAGCATTTATCTGGTTGTTGGGCATTGTCATCGTTGTGTTATCACTGGCGATTATTGCCAAGCCGAAGCTGGCACAAAGCCTCAGCGAGCGGCTTAACGAAACTGGCTATGCCCTCTCCGCCTGGGCGCGAATTATTATTGGCCTGATCCTTTTACTAATTGCAGACACTCGCCACTGGTATATTTTGTTCAATGCCCTCGGCGTACTGGTGCTATTGAGTGGTGCCTATATGCTGCAAATTGGTTTTGAGCGGGGCAAAGAATTAGCGGTTAAAATTTCCCGTGGCAATGAAAATTTCCTGCGTATTAGCGGCGTCATCGGTGTCATCCTCGGCCTGATGCTGCTCTCTGCGCGTTAACGATGTAGGTTCCCATGTCTTCTACCGATTTAATTATTTTTGACTGTGATGGTGTGCTGGTAGACAGCGAGAGCATCGTCTGTCGCATATTGGCAGAAGAAATGAATCGCCTGGGCTTGCAGACCACCGCCGAGGAGCTGGACGAGCAGTTCAGCGGTCGCCCGGCCAGGGACTGCTTGGTGGAAATCGAGAAGCGCTTTGGCGGACCACTACCGGATAATTATTTTGGCAATACGGAGCGGCGTATCCGCGAGGCGTTCCAGCAGGAATTGCAGCCGGTTGTGGGTATCGAAGGCCTGCTCGACCAACTTCAACAGCTGGGTCTGCGCAGCTGCGTGGCCTCCTCGGGCTCTCACCAGAAAATGCAGCTGACACTGAATAAGACCGGTTTGTACGATTATTTCGACGGGCGGATTTTCAGTGCCGACGATGTATCCCGGGGCAAGCCCTGGCCAGAGCTGTTCCTGCACGCGGCAGATGCCATGGGGGTGGCGCCGGAGCGCTGTCTGGTAGTGGAGGACTCCATTGCCGGTGTCTCTGCGGCGGTCTCTGCAGGTATGCGCGTGGTTGGCTACAGCGCTCACCCAGTGCGGGGCCCCCAGCTGGAACAGCAGGGTGCCCGGGTAGTCACTGACATGATGGCAGTCCTGAACTTTATTTAATGGCCTCAGTGGCCGGGGCTTCCGGTTGATCAGCGCTTTCGCTGTTCTACACTGAATTTGACGTCGAGAAACCGGAAGCTGTACCTATGGCGGGTAAATTCTTGTCTGCCAGTTGCCTATTCTTATTGGCCTTTACTCTGGTGGGCTGTGACCAGTCCGAATCCCCAAAGAAATATACGCTCGAACCTGTCGATGGAATACAGTCAGGTGACAGTGAGAAGACTGCCCGAGCAGCGGCCCCCTTTGCCGATGAGCTGGTGAGGTTTTTACGGGGAAATAACCGGTCCATCGGGGACACATTCCGCCTGCGCCTGGAGTTCGATCCCGGCGGTTTTGCCCCCCGCATAGAAACCATTGCCGATCTGGAAGCCTTGCTGGTGATCATGCGCGATTTTTCAGAGATGCGAATCTCCATTGAGGGGCATACAGACAGTGGCGGCGATGCGAAGAAGAATCTCAGCCTGTCCCAGCGTAGAGCGGATTGGGTAAAGCATTTCCTGATAGAGCGGGGCGTCTCCGCTGACCGTATGGAAGCCCAGGGCTACGGCGATACTGATCCGATTGCGGATAATGAGACAGAGAAAGGCAAGCGGGAGAACCGCCGCCTGATGATCCGGGTACTAAATTTTGATCGTGTTCCCAGCAAACTGCCGAGGCGCTAACCCCGAACAGCTTGCAGGTGAAGAGCTAGCTTAGGATAGTGTCTCAGCTAGAGGCATTACCCAATTCCTCACTGGAATTTACCGGCGCCTTTGGGGCTTGGTTGGAAAATATTTTCTTCATTAATTTTCCAGTTTGACGCAATCCAATAATACTCTGCGCTGTGAGCATACCGGAGATCATTGCACCGGCTACGCCGCAGCTCATCACATCCTGCCCTGTAAGGTAGAGCCCTTTGACCCGGCTTTTGGGTCTCAGCCAGGATTGCTCAAAGCGGTTGGGATCGTGATCCAGTCCGTAGATCTCTCCCCGTGGGTAGAAGCAGAAATAATCCGTGGATAACGGGGTTGAAAGCTCGTAGTAATCGATTTCCCCACGCAACTGCGGCATGTGCTTATACAAATGCTCCAGCAGGCGCTGGCTAAATGCCTCCTTCAGGTCCTCGTAATCATCTCCCCGCTTGCCCCAAGGCTTGTCGTGCCACTGGGCAAACCAATCGTAGTTGGCCGGTGCCACAATTTCGATAGTGGCGCGGCCCGGGTAGCGCTGGGTAAAGGTGGGGTCTTTCGCAGACGGGAACGAAATATAGACTAACGGTATTTCCTTATCCTGATCGTCGATAAAGGCCTGCATATCCTCTTCGTACTGATCGCTGGAATAGATCCAGTAATTAGTCTTGGGCAGGTTTAATTCTTCCGCAGTTTTTTCCAAGCCAATATACAGACACAGGTGAGACATGGAGCGGTTGACGGTGTCCAGGTCGCGGATATATCCCATGCGCTCACTGGTGCTGCGCGGTAACAGCTTCTCGAAGGTATTAAATACCCCTGCGCCGGAGACAACTAATGGCGCTTCGATTTCATGTCCGTCGGACATTCTTACACCGCGAACCTGATCCCCATTCATCAGGATGGTTTCCACCTTGGCATAGGTAAATACATCTCCACCACTGGCCTGGATTTGGGGAATAATCGTTTCGGAGATTTTGCTGGCGCCGCCGACAGGATAGTAACCGCCATAGAGATAATGCTTGGCGATCAGGGCGTGAATAATAAAGCTGCCCTCGGATGGGGTCATGCCATTATCACCCCACTGCCCTGTCAGCACAGAGATCAGCTTTTCATTGCTGGTGATTCCACTGAGAACTTCGCGGGTGGTTTTATTGAGCCAGGCGGGTTCGCGCAGCTTTCTCCACAGGCGAATAAAAGGCCCACACCAGGAGGGCAGCATTTTTTCCATTGCCAGTCGCTGCATGGCTTTGGCAACCACATTCAGCCGTTGCAGGTACTCCTCGATATTCGCGCGCTCATCGGGGAAGTGGCTGACCAACTCATCGATAAATTGCTGGCGGCCGGCTTTCAGGTCGTATTGTTTATCGCCAATACAGATGCGGTCATAGGTGCTGTCCATTGGCGCCCAGTGCAACTGGTTATTGGAAATAAAGTCGAAGATCTTGCGGGTCATGGTGGGGTGTTCGCCCACATCGCCGATATAGTGGACGCCGACATCCCACTCATAACCATTGCGGTCATAGGCGTGGGTGTATCCCCCGGCAGTGTAGTGTTGCTCAAGGACAAGTGCTTTCTTGCCCATGGCACTGAGCATCGCAGCACAAGTCAGACCGCCAATGCCTGAGCCGATGATAATGGCGTCGTAATTGCCTTCCAGGCGGCTCGGGCGATAGCGCCGACCAATACGCAGCCGGCTTGGTTTTGGGGCACTGCGCTTCTTCTCAGGGGTCTCTGTCATGATGGCCTCGCCACTATTGTTTTTATTCCTCAACCATAGCGCCCCCTATCGAGCTATGCAATAAGTTGCATATTAATGTTCTGTTTATCTATTGTGCACTTTTATATGTTTCGCATACAATTTATATATAAAGTATATCAAGGTTTGGGTTATGGGCATCGTCAAGATATCCGATGAGCTACACGATGAGATTCGCAAGGCCAGTACGGTGATGGCCCGTTCAATTAATTCCCAGGCGGAGTACTGGATCAAGATTGGGATGCTGGCGGAGCTGAACCCGGAATTAAGCTACAGCGACTTGTGTAAGAAGTTGCTGCGCAATCAGGCATTAACCCTGGAAGAGCTGACACGTGAGTGAAATAAAAATAAAGACTCCTGATGAGCAGGAGTTAATGCGCCAATCGGGCCAATTGTTGAGTCGTGTATTTGCCATGCTGGACGCCTTTATTGAACCGGGGGTCTCGACAATGCAAATTAATGAGCGGGTAGAAGAATTTATTGTCAATGAACTCAATGCCCGCCCCGCCAGCAAGGGGCAATATGATTATCCCTACGCTCTGAACACCTCAGTCAACGAAGTAGTCTGTCACGGCATGCCCAGTGATAAGCAGCTACTGCGGGAGGGAGATATCATCAATGTGGATATTACCCTGGAGAAATCTGGCTATATTGCGGATTCCAGCAAAATGTATAGCATCGGTACCGTGACCCCTATTGCCAGAAAACTGGTAACCACCTGCTATGAAGCTATGTGGGCCGGTATTGCCACGGTAAAGCCGGGAGTTACTTTTGGTGATGTCGGCAATGCAATCCAGCGCCATACCGAGCGCAACGGCTTCAGTGTCGTACGGGAATATTGTGGCCACGGTATTGGCCGGGAAATGCATGAAGCACCTCAGGTTCTTCACTTTGGGCGGCCTGGTTCCGGTGAAGTTTTGCAGGAGGGAATGACATTTACCATTGAGCCCATGATCAATCAGGGAAATCGTAAAACCAAACTCAAGAAAGATGGCTGGACTGTAGTAACTAAGGATAAAAAGCTATCGGCCCAATGGGAGCATACGATTTTGGTAACTTGTGACGGTTATGAAGTGCTAACGCTTAGGGATGAAGAGAGATCTTCTAAGATTAAATAGCGGCCAATTAGTGATCGTTAGGTAGATAGCAATGGGTAGCGAGACACTTTATATTTTCGCTACCCACTGTTTTCAATAGATATTTTAATCCAGGCATGCAGGTTCTGCTGCGGTAAACGTGTTAAAGACCCAAGTATTGGTGCCGCTGCAATCGCCCGGATCGGTATCATCTTCCAAATCGTAAGGTGAGTTATTGAGAGAGGTATTTCGAACAATCTTGTTAAATTCACTACCCTCGATAAATATACCAATTCCTCCCTCGCCATTATCCTCGACAGTATTTTGAGTGATGAGAGTACTTGAAGTAAATCTAATTGGAATTCCTAGGCCGGCATTTCCGGTTACAAGATTGTTTGAGACTGTAGAGAAGTCAGCTTTATCTCCCTCATCGCCTTCCCCTACGGCAATTCCATCATTTAAGCCATCGGTAACAATATTTGAAAATACATTGGTGAACTGTCCATTCACCTCGATACCCTGATTGCCGCTACCACTGATATTATTAAAAGTTATACTATTAAACATTCCCCTTAATTCAATACCTGAATTGTCAATATTGGTAAGGGTATTTCTAAGTACTATATTTGAATTCCCCCTAAGCTCTACACCATCCCCACTTTGAGTTGTAGAAAGGGTGTTATCTCTTATAACTGTATTATTAGTTTCTACATAAATTAAATCACCAAACATATCAGTAAGGTTCATAGAATAAATGACATGCCCTCCCTCCCCTTCAGCAACAATACCTCTTCCACAACCGGTGATCGAACCATCAAATACCTGCGCGCCAGTTCCGGTAAGAAGTATTGCTGCGTCTGCTTGATTGCTCTCATCAATACAGGTGAGTTGATAACCATCCATATCAAAAATTCCAGTGGGGCCATCTACGGTCAAAACTATCTGGTCTGGCTCTGTGACTTCACAAATAAGATCCTCTGTCAGTGTGGTTGGTGAAGTAATCGTATCACCACATTCAACGGCGACTGCTGAAAGTGGAATAAGTAATCCAGAAAATATAATCGTTACGTGAAATTTACATTTTTTCATCAGGATGTCTCGCGAAGTGGATTTCTAAATAAAGGTGGTTTGCACGATTTTGCTATTCGCAAAATTTATAGAATTTTAAATTGATTTAATCTTGCCTGGATAATACTCAAATGAAATCTGTTTTCTAATTCTTAGAAGAATTCTAGATTTGATTGTGATCTTTATTAATTTACGCGCCAGGTTTTGATGATGTCATCATTAGATAAAGCTATTCGGCGCCTTTGGAAGTTGGCAGCGGTGCCAGTTCGCTATTGGCTTGACAGATCTGTACTTTCTCAAGATATACTGTATTTTTGTACAGTATTATAGGTGAGTTGTTATGCGCCCCAGAGTTATAGTTTTTGATAATGAACCCATAAGAATTTGCCGCTATAGGTCCAGTTATGACAGCCGCCCTATGTACGCGATTAGTATTTTGAACTATGAAAAGTACGTACGTCGGTTTTCTGTTGCTGTGGGAGTGGATTTGCGCAAGGAATTGGAGTTAACCTTGTGCCAGATGAGAGGGATCGAGAGTAATTTAAGGTGGCTGTCCGAATATACTGAAAAAACCAGTTCAGCGGGATAAGTGGGAGGCTCTGGGTGTGTAGTGTCTTTGATGTCAGTGATCATGCGGGTATGGAACGCTTTCTCGATACTTATGGTATTCGGGGTGCCGGACATATGATTTACGGTAGACGCCGGAGGCCCACCCAGCAGGTGTCTATCGTAACTACACGGAATGGTGCTGCTGAAATAGAAAATGCCATTTGGCATCTCTACCTTGAGAGGCATGGTGATACTTGGCGGCCCCATAAAAAATACTGGTCCATCAACAGTAATTGGAAAAAACTGGACTCCAGGCCGGAATATCGCAAGTCCCGCTGCTTAATTCCCGCTACAGCCTGGGTGGAAAGCCAAGGTGGCAAGCACCCGGTGGAATTCAGTTATGGTGAGCCTTTTTTCTTTTGTGGTTTGTATAAAATCTGGGGAAATTTACTCAGTTGCTCAATCATTACTTTGGACTCCCACCCAGCCACTAAGCGCTACCATGAAAAGTCACTTCCCATGATTGCGCCCAATCGCCCAGATTTTGTAGAGTCCTGGTTAAATTGTGCGGCGGCGACAGAAGATTTTAGCCCATACCTGAAACCATCCATTGAGTACTCGGGGAAAATACTTACGGCTCATCCTTTGCTGAGGGCAACTTCTACGGAGTATATCGGGGGCCCTATCCCCGTAATTGAGTAATTATTTGCCCTGGGATATCGGAGTATAGAAAAATTTAAATTGCACAGCCTAAATTGTACTCCCGGCGCGGCATATCAATTAGCTTCGTTCTTGAACTTATACTTCTTTCGTGAGGTGCAAAATATGCGCTGGTTTCATCTAGAAGATCTACAAAGCGATTAAGCCGATATATTTGTTTTTGGCTTAAAGTATCTTGTGCAAGAAGCGCATTGATTTCTGTGCTAGCCAGCTCCTTTGCTGCTATATCTTCTGGCAGGCCACTGCGAGTACATAATCCATAAGTCCCCTCAATAAAGTGTTGCCATTCCTCTTCGATATGTTGAGAAATTCCGGATGAAAATTTTGGGTTTCTTGATTCGTATCTTAAATTTTGCAATTGAGCTATTTTAGCCATATATCGATTAGCAAAGCATTGATAAATAGAGTTAAAGTCTTGCTTAGCCTCTATGATACCAATCCAGCTGGCGTAGCCTTTTGCAAAGTACTCAACTGCCTGTTTTTCGGAGTGGGCTCCAAAAAAGGATTCACAGCTCCATTTAATATTGAGCTTATAGGATGGCTTTGGCATAACACCCTCATCCTGGTAGCGCTGCAATTGTAGTTCGCTGATTTGAGTAGCCTGAATAAGCTGCTCTTTGGTTAGGAAGTGTTTATCCAGATAATTAAGCAATTCCACTGAATGTGCTCCAAGGTAGAAATCGAATGGAATTCTAGCGCCTGGAGCACTTAATACTTCGATGTGAGCCGAAGCATCTTTTCCCTTTTAACAGGTCTTGGAGAATTTATTCCTGCAGGAAGAGAATATCCGTTCTAATAATATATTTGATTCCTCGGGTGATTGGAGTAGAGCTGTGAATTCTGTGTAAGGGATGCATTCCATGAGGGAAGCACAGTACGGCTCCGGCAGGTGTGCGGACATCGATGTGTAATAAAGAGTCCCGACTGGGTTGTTTTAGGGGGGCATCTGCATTCACCCTGAATCGGGTTGCACCACCTTCAAAATCTTCACTCAGCAGTATTAAAAACGTCATTTCACTATAGCGATCGGGGTAGCCATTGGTGATCAACTGGTTGTTGTCAATGCGGCTACCGGGCCAGGCGCCATCGGTGTGGAACTGGAAGAAATCTCCCTCACCATAGCGATAAAAGCGAAAACGCCGATTTATGCCAACAGCCTTTCTTCCACCAAAGTAACCATTTAAGTCCTGCGCCAGGTTTCGGCATCGCTGCCAGATCTGCCGCTCTGTAACCTCGTCAACCACCCAGGTCAGGTTGTCGTTATGACGGACCTCCCGGGGCAGGGAGACGGCTGCATCCGGTAAATAACCCACCGCTTCAGTGATATCAATCAGCCGTTGGCATTCGTCTTTTGAAAAGACATTGAGCAATTGGAAGGCTCCGGGTACCTCGGCGATATCTCGTCGTGAAACCGGTTGCGGTGCTTGCTCGGCCAGCGCCGCCGGGTTTTTACTGCGTGTAGCCCAGGTGGGTAGAGCCGGGTGTTCTGCTCCGGGTTCGCGGGCGATAACAAAGAAGTCATCCAAGTGGGTGACAGTATCAATACTTTCAGTCGTGGACATCTGCTGTACTTCTATAGAAAAACTTTTAAAAGACTTAGCGGTTTAAAACGGTAATTTGGGCAAACTGCCGGTGCCCTTCAGCTCCGCCGTGGAAGCCAAAGCCACTTTGCTTGGCGCCCACCCAAGGTGAGCCGCCAGCGCCCTGGTTGATGCCAATCATTCCCGCTTGCAGCTGGCTGGCGACTTGCTCGGCCTGTTTGCTTTCACCAAACACAACCGCACCGAGACCGTAAACAGAGTTATTGGCCCGCTCGACCACATCGTCCACTGAGCTGAAGCGGTCGATGGCTACGATAGGCCCAAAAGTCTCATCATCTTCCACCAGCATGCCCGGTCGAATACCGCTGATAACTGTGGGCGGAATAAACGGCACCTGTGGATCGCGCTCCCCTAGAAGAAGCTTTGCGCCTTTATTCAGGGCATCGTGGATATGCTCCACCACCTTTTGGTGTTGGCGGTGATTAACCAAGGGGCCGATATCCACCTGTGGCTCCTGCCACCCGCCGACACGATATTGCTTCGCCAATGCCACCACGGCATTTTCAAATTTATCGGCAATTTTTTCGTCCACATAAATACGCTCTGTGGAGGTGCACATCTGGCCTGAATTCTCAAAACTGGAGCCAACGGCAAATTGTGCAGCCTGGGGAATATTGGCGCTCTGCAACACGATCATTGGGTCATTGCCACCCAACTCCATAACCAGGCGTTTCAATGCCGGAGCGGCATTGGCCATAATTTTCTGGCCCGTTATTCGCGACCCGGTAAAGGCGACCATATTGATGGGGGATTTCACCAGGGCTTCACCGGTTGCGCCATCGCCGTGAGCAATTTGTAAAATGTCCTGAGGCAGGGTTTGATTGAGTGTTTTCACCAATAAGTCAGCGACCAATGGCGATTCTTCTGAAGGTTTTAAAATCACAGCGTTGCCGGCGACCAGGGCGGGAACAATCAGGTTATTGGCCATGGCCAGTGGATAGTTCCAGGGGGAAATAACCGCAACAACGCCCAGTGGCCGATATTGAATTTCGCTGCCGCCACTGCGTTTTGCCCGCAGGGCTTCTCCGGCATCCCCCGCTAACCAGGCACCGCCTTGGACTACGCCGCCGGCTTCATATTGTGCACGCCGGGCATCTTTGCCCATTTCGCGGCTGATAAGTTGTGCCAGCTCTCCCTCTTCCGCATCCAGTTTTGTGTAAGCCTGCTGAAGTAGTTGTACCCGCTCCTGAAGAGATTTACTCGACCACACTCGCTGCGCTTTGTGGGCTTTCTCCACCATGTCCTGAATATCTTGGGGCTTGCTGACAGGTAGCGATCCGATGGCCTCTCCGGTTAGTGGATCAATCGATCGAAGTATATTTTCCATAATGAGGTCTCACTCAATCCGGCCACTTTATTGAGTGGCCGGGTGTTTTCTTTAAAGCGTTGGTGTTATTGGTCAAACAGGGCAATAGTGCGAATTTCCAGGCTGGTTCTGCGTGGTGCCCCTGCACTTCCCGGTAGGTCGAAAGCGCAGTGGGGAACACCGGTTACATCGCCTCGATGCTGGCTATCGAAGACCCGCAGTAAAATGCCTTCGCCGGGCTGCATATCGCTAAACCAAATCCAGCGGTGAACCGGGTTGAAACTCAACACCGAAATCTGCCCTTTTCGCTCCGGGTAAATTAATCGCATATTGTGGAAATCACTGGCGGCGACAGTGCGCAGGTCCACCATTGCCAACGGTGACTCCTGCACCGGGCGCAATAGGGGCAGCCAGAGATTAATAAACTGGTAGCGCGGATAATCTGATGGCTTGTACCCCCGGGCCTCCAGGGTTTCCTTTAGCTGGCGCTCTGCGGACCAGGGTGTGTAGTCGTTGTGCACCAATTTCACCGGGGATCGGCGACTGCGGCTCATCTCCGGTGTCGCATCAGTCGATGGTTGGGCTCGCAATGTGTGGTCAAAGGTCAGTACCTTTGCTGCACCCAGGTGAGCGCCTATCCAGGATTCAATAGCTGGATACCATTGGGTGCGAATCAACTGGTCGCGCTCCTCAGGGCTGGGGCTACTCCCTGAGGGTTGGTCCAGCGCGTGTAGCGCATCATCCAGCTGGCGCAGGTTTATGCCGAGCATAGGGCGTACCAGCTCAAATCCCTGGGTATCGAGACGAAAACGCTCCCCGGCGGTTTTCAGGGCGCGACCATCGTAGATGTGGACCTGCTGGGAAATAACATTCTCGACCAGATTGGCGGGCCCGGGGCCCTCTGAACGCTTGTCGTACACCAGATCGCTACTGGGATCAGCGTAGTGAATAATTGCTGTAACTAATTGATCCTGAAAGGAGGATCGGGCTGCGGTTTGCATAGTGAACTCTCCCCCCACCGAAGTGGATGCCATACGGGCCAATCTACTCACAATGCTAGGGTTACGTGGATACAATGAAAACCAAGTAACAGTTGTGAGTGATACAGGTTTGAGCAGAAATCATCGGGCGAACCCACTGGAGCGGCTGGAGTTACGTCAACTTCGCTTAATGAACGCTATCTTGCGGGAACTGAACTTATCCCGGGTGGCTGACCAGCTGGGTGTGAGCCAGCAAACAGTCAGTGAACAATTGAAACGCCTGCGGGAAATCTTTGATGACCGGCTGTTTATTCGCACCAGCAACGGTGTTATTCCCACCCCTCTGGCCGAGCGCCTGGCTCCCAAATTGGATGAGATCCTGAACAATGTCGCGGCGCTGCTGCGTACGGATGAATTTGACCCGGCACAGCATCGGGGCATCTTTACCATCAGTGCAACAGACTTTGAGCAGCGGGTGGTACTGCCGGTTCTCCTCAAGCAACTGCGTCAGCAGGCCCCGGATATAAAAGTCGTGGTGCTTAAGTTGGAGATTGATCGCATGGCCCAGCAACTGCAAACCGGTGAAGTGGATCTGGTGTTTAGCACGCCGGGATTTGTGCCGGATAACAGTCCCAGCATGTTGTTGTATCGAGAGCGCTACGTCTGCGTATGCTGCCAGCACACCGAAATGCCGCACAGCGCCAGTCAGCCCTTGGGAATGGAAGAGTTGGCAGCTTTGCCACAGCTGGTGGTATCACCTTCCAGGGGGGATCTGCGGGGCATGGCGGATAGTTGGTTTGAGCAGTTTGGTTTGGAGCGCAATGTGGTGCTGTCTGTCCCCTCTTTTGCCGCCGCAGCCGAGTGCATTGCCTCTACCAATACCGTTGCCTTTTTGCCCTCGCGACTGTTGCCTGATCCCCGACTAAAAACACTGCCTATTGTCGAACAGCCCCCGGGGTTTGATGTGATTGCCGCCTGGCATACTCGCAGCAGTCAGGACCCATTGCACAAGTGGATTCGCACCCTATTGGCACAACAATTTCCCAGCAGTTAGTAAGAGAGGTAGCGCTGCTAAACTTGAGCATTCCAAGTGTTCCGGTAGTGGTCGCCATGCGTGTAGCATTTTTTCTGCTGATATTTTTAAGCGCTTCTGTTTACGCTCATACCAATTTTACCGAGCAAATGGGTATCCCCCACTTATTTGCCAAAGACGCACTGGTTGAGGAAATTAAAAAAGTGGATTGCACCCTCTCTGAGGGGCGCAAGACCCAATGCTGGATGATCGTGGTAAAGGCAGAGCCCAAGCATAAAATGGGGCCTTGGTGCCCACGCAATGTTGTCGACCCAATTACGTCTGGCGGTATGATGTTTATCAAGCAGCAGATAGTGCCGATTGATGGACCTTTCGTTAAAAATGCCGCGACCTTTTTCTCTGATCCAAAATGGAGCCTATACGATCCCAAAACCGGGGCGATAAAGGTTACCGATTCGAAGCAGGCCTGCGAGATGGCCGCGCGGCCTGATGTGGCACCGCAATACAACAATTACTGCGTGGAGTGCCTGGCCAGCTATATGGGCCCGGATTTTCATACCCGCTACCTGATCCCCGTGCAGCCTGCCAAGGCCAAGTCAAAGCAGAATCCCGATGGTTTTTCCGGTTATGGGGTCGCTTTTAATGGGGTTAAATTTGATATCGCTGCGCCCATCGGTGCAATTTTAGGCGCACACACCTTAGCGCCAGTGGATGCCTGCGGTGGTCATGTAAACCCCCATGTGGGCTATCACTACCACGCTGCCCTGGGTTGCAGTCAAGCCTACCCGTCTGCAGCAAGCCATGCTGCGATTGTCGGTGTCGCTATAGATGGCTACCTGATCTATGCGCGGGAGAATGCCGATGGCCGCGAGCCCGGTGACCTGGATGAATGCCGAGGCCATGAGTTTGCCGACCTGGGCTACCACTACCACGCCAACCTCGCTGCAGAAAACGATATCCTGCATTGCCTAAAAGGGGTGAGAGGTTGTGCCCTGGCCGGCAACCAAAGCCAATGCGATTTCTCCCATCGGGGACCTCCCGGACCACCCAGGCGTTAACTCAGGCCCGATTGTTGCTTCAAATAGTGAAAGACGAAGAGAGTCTCAGCGCTCTTTTTGGTATTGATATCAATAAATAGCGCCAAATAACTGTCATTTAAGCCCCGGACTTGATCTGACCGTCAGGTTTCCTTCATGGCCCTGGGACATAATGCCTCTAACTATTTCAGGTAAACCGGAATACCAACTATGAGCAATGGTACGAATTTCTATTTGATCCGAATGGTTGAATCCCTCGGTGTGCTGGTGCGCACTCGCCTTTGGATGCAGATAGTGATTGCCATGATCCTTGGGTTAACAGTTGGCCTGCTGCTATCTCCTGAGGGGGCCGCGCTGGTGAGCCAGGATCTCAGTGCGGCATTGGCCAGCTGGTTTAAGCTGCCGGGCTCCATCTTTCTGAACATGATCCAGATGGTGGTGATACCGCTGATTATGTCCTCAATCATTCTGGGGCTCAGTGGCAGCGGGAATGTCAGTCAGCTTAAACGTGTCGGGTTGCGAATCGCCCCCTACTTTGTCGGTACCACCACCGTTGCGGTGATTATCGGGATTATCCTGGTCCAGTTGATCCAACCTGGCGACTATATCGATGAGTCCCTGCTCAGCGCCGCCACCGAGTTGCAGGCTGCGAGCGCCCCTCAGGTTATGGAGTCCAAGCCACTCCCCGAGCGCATTGCTGAATTGATTCCCGCCAACCTCAATGAAAGTATCGCCATGCGCAATATGTTGCAGCTGGTGGTCTATGCGATTTTTATTGGTGTTGCAGTGATGCTATTGCCGCAAAAGCAGCGGGAAACAGCGGTATACGCCTTTGGCATTATTCAGGAGGTGGCACTTAAGGTGGTTGGCTGGGCCATGCTGTTTGCGCCCCTGGCCGTATTTGGCCTACTGGCAGATATTGCTATTCGCGTCGGCCTCACTGCAATTCTGGGAATGTCTGTGTATGTGGGCACCGTAATTCTGGGACTACTTATTCTTCTTAGCTTTTACCTGATTATTGTTTCCCTGGTGACCTCCGTCGGCCCGATCACATTTTTGCAGAGAATTAGCGGAGTGCAGCTACTGGCATTTTCCACGTCCAGTTCCGCTGCTGTTATGCCCCTATCCATGCGTGTTGCCGAGAGCCCTCTGGGAGTAAAACCATCCATCGCCAAATTTATTGTGCCCCTGGGCGCTACTGTAAATATGGATGGCACGGCGCTTTATCAGGTAATCGCTGCGGTGTTCCTAACCCAGGTATATGGCATCGACCTGACAACCGCGCAGCTAGTGGGGCTGACTGTGACCACCGTTGGCGCTTCAATAGGTTCTCCCAGTACGCCGGGGGTCGGTATCGTAATTCTGGCGACAATTCTGGCTGGCATAGGCGTACCGCCGGAAGGTATTGCGCTGATTCTGGGGGTGGATCGGATTCTCGATATGTGCCGTACAGCAGTCAATGTGACCGGGGATCTGACAGCCTGTCTGGTGATGGACCGCTTGTTAGGCAGCGACAACCTGGAGGAGGAATCCGCCCAAACGGCTTGACTGTCAAAGTGATGGCTTAAATGAGGGTTCCCGGTTTCTATTGCGGCATAACTAGAATCTCCAGAGTACGAGGGTCTTTTTGACCCTCGTAGTATTTCTCCAGGACTGTATCAAACAAAGTTCTGCCCTCTTCTGCCAATGCAAATAAGGCCATAGAAAATTTCATCTTAAAATCTTAATTACTTCTAGTGTATCTAAAGGAAGCTTGAAATAGAGAAAAAGTGGCATATGTAAAGTATGGGTGATCTTTATGAAATGAAAAAAACAAATATAAACTATTCAATATCGTAACAGTCATTATATTTTTTTCAGAATTTATCTGATTGAAAAATATTTATAAATACTAAAAGTAATTTTTAGAGATAAAATCCCAAGTCTGTTCATACAGTAATTGATGTCCCTTGGGATTTGCATGGAGGCCATCCTCTGAGAGAAGGGTAATAAATTCCTGATCTCGCCATAAATTGTCAAATTCCAGTATGGGGATCATTTCGGCAGTGGCAGATTCTTTCATAGCTTGGTTATAAAGGTTCGCATCAGCCTGATAGAAATAGCTATCACTATTCCGAAAGGGAGTAGTTCGTTGCTCATCGAACGGAATGCCTGTCATTAGGAAGGACGGCGCGATGGTTTTAGACGTTTGTAACAGCTGTCGCACTGTTTGACGGAAAGAGTCCAGCGCTACAGAATTCTCAGCCTTTGGTCCCCCGATGCGGCAAATATCATTGAAACCAGGATATATCCCGATTAAGTGTGGCCTTCTTGGAGGCAGTTCTCGGGAAAGTCTTATGGCTAAAGAGTTCGCGTTCTCTCCGAATATTCCCAGAGCGTAAACTATATTATGGGGATCTAAAGTTTCGAACCGGAACCGAAATCTTTGAACAAATCCGCCTAGTTCTGTATCACCTTTTCCATAGATAGAACTGGAACCAATAAAGACAATTTTTTTGGGGACTCTTCGTGCCATAGAAAGTCACTAATTTGACTAAACTTTGGATTTTATTTGCCGTTACCATTATAGACAGCGACTAGGTCCAGGTTGTATGTATTAGTATCAAATCGTGATTTCGAAAAGTTGAGAGTCCAAGGCTGGGGTAGGAATAGCCTTGTAAAGAAACAAATAGAAATTAAATGGAGAGAGTTCTAAGGTGGGCAGCAGATTTACAGTTTCTTTGGGGGGTAAAGAGGTACTTATCGGTTCAGCTTATAATGGTGAGGGCAATTTAATACGGGTAGGGTAGTAGATTCTGTGAGTATGGATACTACAGCTTGTACGCCAATATAGCGGTTCAGATCATGATTGCCATCCAGCCTTTCGGTCATAAAAAAGCCCCACCATTGCAGGCAACTAATGTTGGACAGGAACTTTCAGTATCTCGAAAGTACGAAGGTCCTTCTGTCCTTCATAGTATTTTTCCAGCACCTCTTCAAATAGCTTGTCTTTGGGATCGGCGATAGAAAATAGCGTCATGGATGACTTAAGTTTTACATCATCCGGTGAGCCAAATATCTGGTAAGCGGAGTAATTATTCAGTTGCAATAACTCCTTGCAGCACTCTTTGAGTCTGGGGCCGAGCACAGGGTGCTCCAGGTAAGCCCGGGCTTCATCCAGGTTTTTAATTGCAAAATGTTCGGATGTCGCGCTGTGCCCCAGGCCGGAGATCTGGGGGAATATATACCACATCCAGTGGGAGCGCTTATGGCCGCTATGCAACTCACTCAGGGCACTTTCATAAGAGCTTTCCTGCGCCGTCACAAAACGCTCAAGGTGAAATGGTTGGGCCATGCTTTGATTCCCTTTATTCTTAATCCTTTGTAGGCCCAAGGTTAGCAGTAATAAGGATGAATGCGAGAGGATGAACTGCCTGACGGCAGAACTTCCACCAATTAATTGATATTCATCATGATCTCAGCAAGGGCGGGCTCCTTGGCTCCAACAGGAGAATCTCCCAATAGTTTCTTCATATCGGCATAGGAAAGCTGAATTAGTCGATGTATGTCATTGGAAGTGTCAGCAGTACAAGGAAAACTACCGCTGACAAAGACGGAAATTGAATTTGTTCGCTGAGTATTAAAAATACGAATTTCCCGCCTGAAAAAATCATTGCCGCGACAGGATGCCGCTCTTCCTGATGGAATACTATTGCCTGCGGGAACGCTTAGCAGTACTTCTTTAGATCTTTCTTCAAAGGGGCCACGTCTATAGATCAACATTTCTCGTAGTCCTTTAGACACTGGATGGTTAAACTCCAGACCGCTAATTGCGTCGATAACCTGCAAGCTTTCAACATCGTAGTAGCTGTGAGCTTGTCGATCGAATGGACCCTTTAACCCATAGAGAAGCTCTCGCAAACGTCGGGAGACTTGCGACTTGACGGGCTGCTTTTCAATCTCTCCAATAAGTTCAGGATCGGTCGGCAAATAGAAATTACCAAATTCCTTTAATAGGGCCTTGGATTCACGACTTGCTTCCTCATTTTGGAACAGCTTATCGAGTAAGGCTCGAATTGAAACTGATTGGTTGTTATCATCAATTTGTAGTTCCAGCTCATTGTTTCCTATTTTCACCCGTAGGGAACCATTACTTTCACTTTTATAGAGTAAAAAACAAAAGCTCAAAACAATAAGAGCAATGATACTTCCATAAATGAAATGAACACTCTTATTCGGCTTCCCTGCTGGCATATATACCTCTGAAACTTAGCTATAACTTTTTTGTGGTTCACTGCTTAGGTGCAAAAAGCCGCGCATTCTACAGTAGGTAGGGTGTTGGTCCAATTAAATATCTATCTTACGATTGATATTTGTGATTGAAATGGTATTGGCCGAAAAGTTACAGGCTGAGATGAGTAGGGGAGGGAAGTGAAATGGTTCAAAATACTGTTAAGCTGATATTTACCTTTAAAAAATACAATTAACATTCGGGTGCTTTCTTATTGCAGAAAGTTTAACTTCGTTGAATGTTGCAGCGTAATGGCGCGACTTTTCTGGGGTGTATTTTAATTGTTGAATTTTTTCAAGTTCTGTAAGATTAGGCTCAAAGTCAGCATTGTCTTTATAAAATTTCAAGCTTACTAAAGTGGATAAGCAGTTTAGATATTTTTCTTCATCTAAGCCTGGAATGTTCGCTATTTTGCTTCCCATGTAGCTTTCTGCTATCAAGGTTAAATTGTTATTTTTTAATTCATTGGTTGCATGTTCTTGAGCTAGTGCTCGGGTTTCATTGAGGATGTTGTCATTGCCTTCTTTTCCGTATAGAAAGCTGTAAATTGATGAGAATAAAATAAGCATTAAAGAGGTGGAGCCAATTATTATATAGTTCTTCATGTATGCTTCTTTTGTGGACATAGTTTTCTTGGTGAAAGACACAATTGTTGAGTCTATATAATCCTATCTGTGAATAAACCTAATATATCCTTCTGTCATCCTTGATATGGGGGGTGCCTTAGGACGCTTTTCTTCTGAAGTCGAGTTTTTATACCTTGGTCTTGGATAGTAAGTGTAATTGGTAAGCGAGGGCTTAGCTAGTAGAGTCAGTACCTCTCTCGACTGAGAGAAAGGCGCTGATGAGCTATTGCGAGCTGAGCGAGAGCGAACGATATCATATTTATTGCCTGAGAAAATCCGGACACTCTCAGAAGGCAATATCAATACTGTTAGGACAGTATCCCTCGACGATCAATCGAGATCTGTGAATCAATATAATTCGACAGTGTTTTTCAAAAGGGTACTGATTTTAATAAAGTGTCAGGCGAGCAGGTTCAGTTTGTAATGGGTCGGTTGAATTGTAGACCAAGAGCTAATCGGATGGAGGGTGACTGAATGAATTATTTGTGGGGCTGCATGATGATATACTTTCAGAATAAAGGAATTGTAGTCATTACTTAAAATTAAAAGTTTTTAAATTATGAGAATTTCACTACTAGAATATTAAGTTTTTCTAGTAGTGAAGGTTTTATCAAAAATCTACATCTACTCTATATATTGTCGGATAACCTAAAGAGTGAATTGTACAGCCACTAATGCCAAAGCCTACTTTTTTATTTGCCGTGGCCGCTGAAAGCAGAGCTGAATACATTTCTTTAGAAGTGCTGTCTTCAAACTCTAATATAACTTGCTCCTCAGTTTCAGTTGGGCAGCCCTGTGTATTGGTAAATCCAGGTTTAAAATAAATAACTGCAAAATCTTCATATGTTCTTATTAAGTATATTTCACGATCTATTGATACTTGGTCATTTCCCCCATATGCGAAACTGGAAAGGCATAGGCATAAGGCAGTAATTGATTTTTTAAACATTTATTCCCCCTATATAAGACTTGCTATGAAATATAAATTTGAATTTCATATTATTCATTGATTACTAGATTGAGTAAACCTAAAGTAAATAATTGGAAAATCATTGGGTTTTAAAGTCTGCACTTTCGTACAAGTTTACACTTAAATTTTTTCTTATTTTTAGGAGAGGCTAAGGCATCTTTCTAATGCAGTAACACGGGGGCAAGTTACTTGAAATGGTGTCTGCAGCAAGGAGGATAAACTGGAATAATTTGGGGGGGGGTGAGAGTTAGTGTCTTTTTTTAAATATATAGATATGTAAAATTTAAGGGCATCTGAATTTGCTTCAGTATTTTTTGACATAAAAAAAGCCTCATCCTTGCGGATGAGGCTTTTTAATATGGTGCCCGGAGGCGGAATCGAACCACCGACACGGGGATTTTCAATCCCCTGCTCTACCGACTGAGCTATCCGGGCTTTGCGATCTTGCTGGGCTTCCCCTGCGTCGCGAGGCGCGTATTAAAGCCCTTCCCCGGGTCAGAGTCAACCCCTTGATTATAAAAAAGTTTTTTTTCTTTGCCGGGGAAGCTTCGGGGCCTTGTGTTACTGCTGTTCCGGCGGAACGTAACCGTCAGCTGCGTCGTATTCCTCGCCGCTTAAGAACTTCATCATCTGCTCGCTCAAGTAGGCGCGGCTTGAGGGTTCCATCATGTTCAGGTGCTTTTCGTTAATCAGCATGGTCTGGTGGGACATCCACTCCAGCCAGGCCTTCTTTGAAACGTTCTCGAAGATATCCATGCCTTTGGGGCCGGGAAAGGGTGGTGCATCCAGACCTTCCAATTCCTCTTGGTACTTGCGGCAGAATACGGTTCTGGACATGGACTCCTCCTGGTTTTAGTCGGCAGTGGTCGGCGTGAGCAGGGGAGCCTGCAGCGCCAGTAGTTGTTTTGCCAGCTTGACGATAGGGGCGGGTAGCCCCAGTTCCTGGGCCGCACGAGGGCGGTTTAAACGCCGCAGTTTATACCAGCCAGCGCCGCTCTCCGCCACCTGTGCTGGGACTTTGCTCAGTTGTACCCACACCGGGGAAATATCCAGGTGAAAGTGAGTGAAGGTGTGTCGCAGGGTCGGCAGGGTTTGGACGTCACTGGCACGCCAGCGCTTTGCCTTGAGCCAGTCGCTGCTATTGTCGGCTTCAGGCGGGCTCCAGAGTCCGCCCCAGATTCCGCTGGGCGGGCGCTGTTCCAGGTAGATTTCACCTTTGTGTTCAAGCAAGAGCAGGGTGGCGCTGCGCACCGGCTTTTCCTTGCGCGGTTTCTTGCCGGGGTAATCCTGTGGGTTGCCCTGGGCGTGAGCCACACAGGATTTTTTCACCGGGCACTCCTCGCAGCGTGGTTTCGAGCGGGTGCACAGGGTGGCACCCAGGTCCATCATCACCTGGGTGTAGTCGTTAACGCGTTGGTTCGGGGTGTAGGTCTCGGCTAGTTCCCACAGTTGATTGGCAACCGCTGTCTGTCCGGGCCAGCCCTCCACTGCGTGAAAGCGGGCCAGCACCCGTTTTACGTTGCCATCTAGGATCGGCGCCCTGAGTCCCATACTGATACTGGCAATAGCGCCAGCGGTGGAGCGGCCGATGCCGCTCAATTCGGTCAGTTCCTCTACGTCCTGGGGAAACTCTCCGCCGTATTCCTCCAGAACCGTCTGGGCGCACTTGTGCAGGTTGCGGGCGCGGGCGTAGTAGCCGAGGCCGCTCCAGTGAGCCAGGACTTTGTCCTGGGGCGCGCGGGCGAGACTTTCTAGGGTGGGGAAGCTCTGCATAAAGCGCTCAAAGTAGGGAATCACCGTGGTGACCTGGGTCTGTTGCAGCATGATTTCTGACACCCAAACCCGATAGGGGTTGATGTCCTGCTGCCAGGGCAGGTCTTTGCGCCCGTGTTTGTCGAACCATTTCAGGACGGCATTTTGGAACTGCTTTGGGGTCATGGGGATACTGCGGGCTGGAATCTGTGGTTGAACGCTGGAGTTGTGCACCGGGTGGACCCCGGTGCACTTTAGCGGGGCCTTAACGGCCGAAGAGATTTTTCAATTTTTCTTTCAGTTCGTCGACCTTTTCTTCAACTTTATCGCCATATTTCTTTTCGGCTTTGTGCTTCAGTTCTTCCCGCAGCAAGTCGTCGAGGCGGCGGCTGTCGGGTTTACAGGTGCTGATGTTCACATCGTCGAAGTCGCCCTTGCAGCGCAGCGGCAGCGGGCGATTGCGCCAGCGCTTGTTGCGCACAGTACAGCCATCGGCGGAGGTGCTTTCGCCCACCAGGGCCAGGCCGAGCTTGAAATCGAAGTCCTGTTTCTTCAGGTCTACCTCTCCATCACCGGTCAGGGCGATATTTTCGATACCGGCGAGAATTTCGCTCACATCTACCTGGTCGCCTTTCACCGCGATGGTGGCGCGAAGGTCCTGCAGTCCGGTGCTGTTGGGCCAGTCCCGGGTGGGCATTTCGGTATTTTCCGCGTAGCTGAACAGCTGGCACATGTTTTTCTCCAGGTTGAATGGAGAAATCGACATTTCCTTACTGGAAACCTCAACGGAGGCGCGCAGGTTTTTCTCTAAGGCTGTGGATGTTTTACCTTTGGTGCTGGCACTCCAGTTAACGCTGGCTTCCCCAGCCAGCTGGACGTCTTCACTGGGGAAGAGGGCAGCTTGGACCTTGCCGATATCCACATTGGTGAGACCGCCGCGCATTTGCGCCTCGGCGGACTGGGCGCGAGCGTTGAGCTGGCCATTCGTGTTCAGCTGGCCACCATAGATATCGGCGCTCAATTTTTGCAGTCGGTAGAGGCCGTTATCCACAGTGAGTTGGATTTCCGGGCTGTCCATTTGCAGGTCAGCGGCTTGCAGTTGGTCCAGTGCTAGGCTGATATTGGCGTTGAAGCCGCGCAGGTCGCTCAGTGGCAGGGGTTCTGCCGCGGACGGCTTGGCAGCTACTGTTCTCTTTGGTTTTTCTGTAGTTTCAGTTTGATCGCTCTGTGCCGCCTGCTCTCCCTGCTTTTTGCCTTCAGCGGCAGGAGCCTGCGCACTCTGTGCTTCCACTCCCTCGGTTTGTTCTGCCGAAGCGGCTCCAGCCTCATCTTCGCTCGAAGGGGGCAGGTAGTTATCCAGGTTAAAGGCACCACCGCGCAGGTTCAGGTCTAGCCCTGGCATTTCTGCGTTGCGCAATTGGGCGTTGCCGCTAAAGGTGACGTCGTCCAGTTTCAGTTGCAGCGGTGTCAGGTCGAGCTTTTGCTCGGTACCTTCCACACTCGCTTCAATACTCAGCTTTTGCAGTGCTGCTTTATCGCGGGTATCGATTTCCGTGCCCGTCAGTTCAAACCAGGGGCGCAGAGGGTCGGCATTGGCGTTAACGTTTAGTTGTATACGCCAGGGTTGGGTGTTGCTATCCCTGCGCAGGTAGCCGCGCATATGCAGGCTGGCCTTGGCGCTGTTCTCAGAGGTGAGGTCTACTTGTAGCGGTTGCAGGCGCAGCCCATTGAAGCCCTCATCCAGGGCTAGCGTGCTGTCAATTTTTAGCTTCAGCGGGTGTTTGAGGTCGCTGCCGGTAAGGTCTGCTGCGGCCGTGAGTTTGCCTGGCTCGCCACCCGGCACCAGGTTGTTAACGCTTACCTGCAGGTCTTGGACTTTGTACTCTTTGTTGGTCTGGGCATCGCTGTAAAGCACCACGCCCTTCTCGATACGCAGCTTTTGCAGGCTCAGGTCGACCTGTTGTTGTGATGGCTCTTCCTGTTCCTTGGGGATGGAGAGTTTGGGAGGTTGCTTGCTCTGCGCTTCCAGGGCCTCGCTGATCAGCTCCCAATTGCCGCGCCCTTCTTTGTCGACGGTGAGCTCAATTTGCGGAGCTACTAGGACTATCTCCTCAGCCTCTACTTTGCGTTGCAGTAGTGGCTTGAGGGCCACGCCGATGGCAATTTTTTCTGCTTTCACCAGAGTTTGTTTTGGCAGCTTTAATGGTGCCAGCTGTACATCTTCAAGTTGCAGGCCGAGCTTGGGCCACAGTTGCCAGCCGATATCACCTTCTAGTTGCAGGGAGATGCCCTGCTTGGCAGCGAGTTTTTCTAACTGGGGTTTGTATTGGTTGATGTCGAGTCCTGCTAACAGCCAGGCGACGGCGCCAGCGAGTAGCAGGAAAACGATTAAAAGTGCGATAAAAGTGCGCTTTATCCAGGCCATGGAGAGCATTGTCCCTGTGTATTTGTCGTGTGGTGTCACGCATATGACGCCGCAGCGCGGCTCGATGTTCCCGCGCACTTCTACAAATAGGTTATGCCGGAATTGTAGGAGATGCAGCCCCGCGAGGCTGGGAAAGCGCTGCGGGGCCATTGAAGCAGGTGTTTATTAGAAAATAAACCGCACACCGGCTTCGACGCTGCGACCAGCTTCAGGAGCGTAGTCGCGCAGTAGTGAGGTGGAGTTGCGAATTTCTTCGTCGAGCAGGTTGCGGGCGCTGGCGAAGATCACCGCGTCGCTGCTGCCGATGTTGAAGTTGTAGTGGGCACTCAGGTCCATGCGGGTATAGCCGTCTGTTTCTTCTTCGTAGGCGCCGGCGCGATCTTGGTCCGCAGCTTCGACTGTGCGCCATTCCCAACCCCACTGGTCGTACTCTGCTCCCAGGGCGAGACCCAGGCGCAGGGGAGGCATGCGCGGCACATCGGAACTCTCACCGGCGATATCTTCGTCGAAGCTCGCGCGCACAACATCGCCAAACAGGGTCAGGTAGAAGTTGCTGCGCAGGGGAAATTTCACCGAGGCTTCAGCACCGTAGAAGGTGGCATCGCGGTTGCCATAGGCGTAGATGGGCAGCTCTTCTTCAAACAGCTCATTGGTGTTTTGCGCGTAGATGTAATCGCCGATGCGGTTGTAGAAGACGCTGGCTTCAATCTGCGCTGCGTGCCAGCCACTGGCCGCTTCGTTGTGGTGGTGATAGCCCAACTCCAGATTAATGGATCGTTCTTTGTCCAGGTCACTGTTGCCAATTAAGTATGTGCCCTCGGCCAGGTGCTCGCCGTCGGCAAACAGCTCTTCGGCTACCGGGGCGCGTTCGGAGCGGGTGGCACCGACGCTGATATGCTGGTGCTCTTGCAGGAAGTACTGCAGGGTAGCGCTGGTGCTGAACAGGTTGAAGTCGCGATCCTCTGCGGTCTCCGGGTCGACATCGACACGCTCAATACGCGCGCCCAGGTCCAGGTGCCAGTTGCCCCATTCGCGTTCCTTCATAGTGAAGAGGCCGGCGCTGCGGGTGCGGGAGGGCTGGATAAATGCCCCTTCGTCAGAGGTAAAGTCTTTATCGGACAACTGCAGACCGTAGGCACCACGCCACTCACTATCGTTGTCGTGGGTGATCTCCAAGCGACTTTCCCAGGCTTCATTGGTAAAGCGGGTACCGGGTTCACCTTCTTCCAGCTCTACGTGCTCATAGTCGTTATAGCCGATACGCAGGCGTAACTTGTCCCAATAGTTGCTGTTAAAGCGGTGCTCGCCTTTGAGGTCGTAGCGAGTCTGCGCCATATCGATACGCACAGCTTCGGCTTCGCTCTCCTCCTCATGCTCTTCGTGTTCCTCGTGATCGTCCTCGTCGTGCTCCTCATCATCGTGGTGGTGCTCGTGAGTGCCGAGGGGGATACCGTAGTTGTTTTCCAGCTTGTTTACTGACAGGCCGATGTAGCCACTTTCAGTAATCCATGAAACACCGCCGCTGTAGCTGTGAGCGCGGGCATTGGTGTTGCCGACGAAGCCGTCGGTGTTGAACTCTTCCTCGTGCTCGCCTTCGTCCTCGTCGTGCTCTTCATGTTCCTCGTGCTCGACAATAGCGAGGCCGGGGATTTCCGTGTCGTCGTTTTCGCGATAGACACCGTCGAAGTACCACGCCAGCTGCCCGGTACCGCCGGTAAAGCGGAATACCGAGGCATCCTGGCTGTTGGCAGTGTCGTGGCGCATCTCAACCGCGCCTTCAACTTCCTCGGGTACCTCAGTGGGGATGCGACCGTCGATAATATTTACCACCCCGCCGATAGCGCCGCTGCCGTAGCGCAGTGCCGCCGGTCCGCGCAGTATCTCGATGCGCTCCGCCAGTAGAGGTTCGATACTGGCGGCGTGATCGGCGCTGGTGTTGGAGGCGTCAGAGACATCCAGGTTGTCGTTCAGGATCTTCACTCGGTTGGCGCTCTGGCCGCGAATAACCGGCAGGCCCACGCCACTGCCGAAGGAGGCGTTGGCCACTCCCGGCTGGTTCTTCAGGGTTTCGCCCAGGGTGGCGGAAGCGGCTTTGCGCAGGGTCTCGCCGGAGAGCACCGATACCGGGGCAGCTACTGCGTCGGCGGGCTTATCCAGGGGAGATACGGTGACGTTAACTTCTTCCAGTTTGTTGCTGTCTTCTGCGGCGCAAATAGCGGGCACGGCCAAGCTGGCAATAGCCAGGGCCAAAGTATTGAACTTAGTCATTGTTTTTTATTCCTGTCACAGGCGGACAATGCCATACGCGCTCCAGCGCGGGCATTCATTAAAAAAATATCGGTTTTTGGGTGTTAGCTGAGTGACAGGAAGAAGGGAGGGGCGCGCGCACTCTGGCGCTCTGGCTGGCAATCGCGCGCGGTTGGCGCAGAGGGCCGTTCATAGTGACTTTGGGGCTCAGCCTGTACGAGCAATGGCTCGCTGCCGAGTGCTGCAGGTGAATGCATGCAACACAGGTCACACATCTCTACCTGGGTATTGCCCAGGTGAAAGTGCTCCGCCCACAGCGGCTGAGCTGCTACTACGGTGAGTAACAGGAACAGGCTGGCCCAGTAATGGGATTTTCGGCGCTTTAGAGTAACCATGCGGAGCATGATAGGGCTAAACAATTACGAATCAAGTTTCATCTGACACTAGAGAGCCACAGGAGATGTCATTCATCCTATAATTTGCGCCCTCTGTCTTATCGTGCAAATAAGGATCGCTTTCGATGCGTACAGCTAGCGCCACCCGTGACACCCTGGAAACCAAGATTCAAGTCAGCGTTAACCTGGACGGCCAAGGTCATGGCAAGTTCGCGACTGGGGTTCCTTTCCTGGAGCATATGCTCGATCAAATTGCCCGCCACGGCATGATCGACATGGACATTAGCTGCGATGGCGATATTCATATCGATGACCATCATACGGTGGAAGATATCGGCATTACCCTGGGCAAAGCCATTACCGAAGCGCTGGGAGATAAAAAGGGGATGACCCGTTACGGCTACAGCTATGTCCCATTGGATGAGGCGCTTTCCCGGGTCGTAATCGACTTCTCCGGGCGGCCCGGCCTGGTTATGGATGTGCCTTTCACCCAGAAGCGGATCGGCAACTTTGATACCGAACTGTTTTTTGAGTTCTTCCAGGGCTTCGTCAATCACGCGCTGGTAACCGTACATATTGACTGCCTGCGTGGCCACAACGCTCACCATCAGGTGGAAACTGTATTTAAAGCCTTTGGCCGCGCCCTGCGTATGGCGTTGACCCCGGACCCCCGTATGGCCGGCACCATGCCCTCCACCAAAGGAGTCTTGTGATGGGTAAGATTGCGGTACTCGATTACGGTATGGGCAACCTGCACTCGGTGGCCAGCGCCCTGAACAAGGTGGCGCCGGAGGCCGAGGTGGTGCTGGCACAAACTCCGGAGCAGGCCGAGGGCGCAGAGCGCCTGGTGGTGCCCGGTGTGGGTGCCATTCGGGATTGTATGGCGGGGTTTGTCGAGGCGGGTTTTTCGCCGCTGCTTCGCGAGGCTATCAGTGTGGGTACCCCGGTGCTGGGTATCTGTGTGGGTATGCAGATTATGATGCACCACAGCGAGGAGAATAATGGCGTTGATTGCCTGGGGATTTTCCCGGAGCCGGTGAAGTTCTTCGGCGACAACATTCCCCCGGCGCAGAGTGCTGAACGGCTCAAGGTGCCCCATATGGGCTGGAACAGTGTTCAGCAGCGTCAGCCGCACCCCCTGTGGGCCGATATTGCCGATGGCAGCCGTTTCTACTTTGTCCACAGCTACTATGTGCCGGCTGCTGAAAATCCGGATATTGCCGGGCAAGCCGAATACGGCATTCCCCTGGCTGCCGCAGTTGCCAGGGAGAATATCTTCGCCACCCAGTTCCACCCGGAGAAGAGTGCCGAGGCTGGCTTGCAGCTGCTAAAGAACTTTGTCCACTGGAACGGCCGGGCCCAATAGACCCAGCTCACCGATCACACTGAAATTACTGCCGACGTAAGAAAAGACATGATTGTAATTCCCGCGATAGATTTAAAAGACGGCCAATGCGTGCGCCTGCGCCAGGGCGAGATGGATGACGCCACTGTATTTTCCGATGATCCCCTGGCTACAGCTCAGCATTGGGTGAACGAGGGAGCCAAGCGACTGCACCTGGTGGACCTGAATGGCGCCTTCGCCGGCAACCCGGTGAACGGTGAAGCGGTAACTGCTATCGCCAAACAGTTTCCCGATTTACCGGTGCAAATTGGCGGAGGCATTCGCGATTTGCACACTATCGAGCGCTATCTGGATGCCGGTGTGCAGTGGGGGATTATCGGCACTGCGGCGGTAAAAAATCCCAAGCTGGTGGAAGAGGCGTGTCGCGAGTTTGAGGGCCATATTATTGTCGGGCTCGATGCCAAAGATGGCTTGGTGGCTACTGAGGGCTGGGCTGAGGTCTCCGAGCTGAAGGCCACAGAATTGGCCAAGCGCTTTGCCGATTGTGGCGTCAGCTCTATTGTTTATACGGATATTGCCCGCGACGGCATGATGCAAGGCGTCAATATTGAGGCGACCCTGGAAATGGCCCGAGCAGTGCAGGTGCCTATTATTGCCTCTGGCGGTGTTAGCAGCATTGAGGATATCGAACAGCTGCTGGATGCCGGTGAAATCTACGGTGCGATTACCGGCCGGGCGATCTACGAAGACAAGTTGAACCTGCGCGAAGCGCAGCAGCTTTGCGACCAACGGAACAAGTAATGGCTCTGGCAAAACGTATTATTCCCTGTCTGGATGTAGACAACGGCCGCGTGGTGAAGGGCGTTAACTTTGTCGATATCCGCGATGCCGGCGATCCGGTGGAAATTGCCCGCCGCTACAACGAAGCCGGCGCGGATGAAGTCACTTTCCTCGATATCACCGCCACCCACGAACAGCGCGATACCATCCTGCACACCGTGGAGAAAATGGCCCACGAGGTGTTTATCCCCCTCACTGTCGGCGGCGGTGTGCGCACCTTGCAAGATATCCGCAATCTGTTGAATGCCGGTGCGGACAAGACTGCAATCAATTCTGCGGCGGTGAAAAATCCCGAGTTTGTACGCGAGGCCGCCGAGCGCTTTGGCAGCCAGTGTATTGTGGTGGCCATTGATGCCAAACAGGTAGGAGAGGGCCGCTGGGAGATCTTCACTCATGGCGGGCGCCAGCCCACTGGCATTGATGCAGTGGCTTGGGCTCGGCAGATGGCCGAATACGGTGCCGGCGAAATCCTGCTGACCAGTATGGATCGCGACGGCACCAAGAACGGTTTTGACCTGGCCCTGACCCGGGCGGTTACTGAGGCGGTTCAAGTGCCAGTCATTGCTTCCGGTGGTGTGGGAGATCTACAACACCTGGCGGATGGCGTATTGCACGGCGGTGCGGATGCGGTATTGGCGGCGAGTATTTTTCACTTCGGCGAATACACCATTGCCGAAGCGAAAGCGTTTATGCACAGCGCAGGGATTGAAATGCGCTTGTAGGTAGGTGTAGGTCTTGCACGGCGGGCCCTGGGCCCGCCGTACTTTGCTTACTGCTGTTCGTCTGCGCGGGCAAGGCGCTCGCGCAAACCCCTGTCCCTGTGAGCGTAGAGATTGAGGCCCTTGAGTACATTGAGGGCTTCGAAGATTTGGTTGTCACGATCCATCCAGTCTTCCCGTTCTTCCTGTTCTCTCGAGCGGTCTTCAGAAGTCCGGTCGGCACCACCGTTACCGTTGTCCAGATGCCCGGCCAAATCCGCTTCAGTGGGTCTGGGAGAGTCGTCCAAGCGGGTGACTTTCACCCGCTCTACCACGATATCTGGTGTGATGCCCTGGGCCTGGATTGAGCGGCCATTGGGAGTGAAGTAGAGCGCAGTTGTCAGCTTAATGGCGCGTTCATTATTGATAGGGATCACCGTTTGGACCGAGCCCTTGCCGAAGCTGTCGGTGCCCATCACCACTGCGCGGCGGTGATCCTGTAGGGCGCCGGCGACAATTTCCGCTGCAGAGGCGGAGCCCGCGTTGATTAATACAACCAGCGGAGCGCCTTCGGTTAAATCGCCCGGCTCGGCGGAATAGCTCAGGTTGGCGGCTTCATTGCGACCTTCGGTGTAGACCACCAGGCCCTCTTCCAAAAATGCATCCGCTACTTCCACCGAGGATTGCAGCACGCCACCGGGGTTGTTGCGCAGGTCGATAACCAGCCCTTTAAGCGCGCCTTTCTTCTGCAACTTGATCAGCTCGTCGGCAACATCGGCGCCGGTGTCCAGCTGGAACTGGCTGATGCGCAGATAACCGTAGCCATCATCGAGGACTTTGCTGCGCACACTGCGCACGCGCACGGTGTCCCGCTTGAGAGTGACATCAAAAGGTTCTTTAAAACCTTTGCGAGCGATGGTCAGGGTGACACTGCTTCCTTTGGGCCCGCGCATCCACTCCACCGCTTCATCCAGGCTCACGCCCTTCATGGATTTGCCCGACAGGCGCAGTATGACATCGCCGGCCTTGAGGCCAGCGCGGGAGGCGGGGGTGTCGTCCATGGGGGTGACGACGGTGATATGGTCGTTTTCGATGCCCACCTCGATCCCGAGGCCGGCAAACTCACCGGTGGTGTTGGCTTGTAAATCGTCAAAGGATCGGCGATCAAGGTAGGAGGAGTGCGGGTCTAGGCCTTGCAGCATGCCCTTGATGGCGTATTCCAGCAGGGTGCGGTCGTCCACTTCCTCGATATAGCCCTGGCGAATTTGCTCGAAAACTTTGGCAAAGCTGCGCAGGTCTTCCAGCGGCAGGCGGGCTTCAGTGTCTGCAGCCACCTGGGGATGGCTGTCGCCGTCGGTCAAACCCATTAAAGGCAGGGCTGTCAGAGCGGCTGCGCCGATCAAGGTTGTCAGCGCCTTGGGGATAAACATGTTGTTGTGACCTCTGCCTTATTTCTTCGCTGCTTTGCGAAAGTGTAGACCGCAGAGATTGGCAGGGATTCTAAGCGGACGCCAAATTCTACAGTGTCACGATCTTAGTCGTCATAAGCCCAGGGGTCTTACACCTGGGTTGGCTCCCGCTCTTATTCTCTTTTGGCGATAAAAAAGCCGATACTCCGCAGCTTTTCGTCGTGGTGCTTTCTCATTTAATTAGCACAGCGGCGGGAGTCGTGAGATGAAGTGGGGAGCATTAGGCGGGTGTGTAATCCCGATCGCTGTGATTTGCGAGGGGGCTCTATAACGGGTGCGTGGAAAATGCCTGGGATTTTACGCCTCGTATTATGCCCTCTGTGCCAGCTCCGATCAGGAGCGGCACCAAACTGTAGGGTCCTGCGCTTTACCCCGGTGGCGAATTTCGAAGTAAACACCGCTATGGCTGAGTCCACCGCTATTGCCAACCCGAGCGATGGTGTCACCACTTTCCACCCACTCGCCAATATTGCGGGTGAGGGACTGGTTGTGGGCGTAGAGACTCATGTACTCCTCTCCATGATCCAGGATAACCAGCATGCCGTGGCCGCGCAGGTAATCGGAGAAAACCACGCGGCCGCGGTGGATTGCCCGCACCGGCTCCCCTTCATTGGCGCGCAAGGTGACACCTTTCCAGGTGATGCCATTGGCGCGGCGCTGTCCATAGGCATTGGCGCGGCGGCCATCAACAGGCCACTGCATCTTGCCCCGCTGGCGCGCAAAGGGCTTTTGCTCGCTGGGGTTTACCAGTGAGGCGATGGCGCGACCTACTTCGTCGATCAATTTTTGCAGGCGTGTGCGATCTCCTTGGAGCTGCTTGAGTTCACCGCTGCCATCGGAGAGCCGCGCCGCAAGTTTATCCAGCGTGTCCTTGCGATTCTGCTGTGCGACGCGCAGTTTGCTCTGGCGTTTCTGCAGTTGCTCTCGCTCCGCTTTCAGGGTCTCGCGCTCGCGCTCAATGGAGGCGGATACGGTTTCCAGTGAGGTGAGGGTTTCAAGGTAAGTGTCTATGATGCGGCTGCGTTCTTGGAGGAAGTAATCGTGGTAGCGGAGATGGCGGGCGACGTTCTGTGGATCTTGCTGGTTGAGCAGGAGCTTGATCTGCTCCTGTCGGCCTAGTCGGTATGCGGCGGCGATCTCCTGCTCGACCCGCCGCTGCATACTTCGTCGCGACTCTTGCAGTTGCTGCTGTTCCTGCTGGAGTTCGCGCAGCTTGTCCGAGCGGCTGCGCATATCCTGTTTGATCTTGTCTATGCGCTGGTGCAGCCCGGAAATATCTTTCTCGTTCTCTTCCAAATCCTTGAGCAATTGGTCGCGCTGGCCCCGCACCTGGTTGAGTTCCTGTTGCAGGGACTCAATGCGTTGTTTGATTTGCGCCAGGCGCGCCTGCTCATCTCCCTCTGCCTGGCTCCAGGCGGGTAGGGAAATCAGTGTGATCAGGAAGAGTACGAGAGTTTTCATCAGTCCATTTTTACCAAACTTTGGCCGGTCATTTCCGTCGGCTGTGGCAGATCCATCAACGCTAACATGGTTGGCGCTACATCCGCCAGACTACCTCCGTCACACATTTGCACATTGCGCTCGCCGATATAAACAAAAGGCACCGGCAGAGTGGAGTGCTGGGTGCTGACTTGGCCGGAGTTGGCGTCGAACATCTCTTCCACATTGCCGTGGTCGGCAGTAATCAGCACCTCGCCGCCGGCAGCCAGAGCGGCGTTTACGACGCGCTCTACACACTGGTCCAGGGCTTCGACGGCTTTTACTGCCGCCTCGAAAACACCGGTATGGCCGACCATATCGCCGTTGGCGTAGTTGCAGATAATGGCGTCGTACTCGCCGCTCTCAATCGCCGCTACCAGTTTGTCAGTGACGATTGGCGCATTCATTTCCGGTTGCAGGTCGTAGGTGGCCACATCCGGTGACTTGATCAGTTCGCGGGTTTCGCCGTTGTAGGGCTCTTCGCGGCCGCCGCTGAAGAAGAAGGTAACGTGGGCGTACTTCTCGGTCTCGGCGATGCGCAGCTGGGTTTTGCCCTCTGCAGACAAGTACTCGCCGAGGGAGTTGACCAGGTTTTCTGGCGGGAAGGCACAGCTGGCGTGGATATCGGCAGCGTATTCGGTCGTCATGACAAAGTCCGCCAGCTGCGGTTTGGCTTTGCGCTCGAAGCCGTTGAAGTCCTGCTCGGTAAAAGCGCGGGTTAACTGGCGCGCGCGATCCGGGCGGAAATTCATAAAGATAAGGGCATCGCCGTCTTGGATGGGAGCGGGCTCGCCAATCACCGTTGGCGCGACAAACTCATCATTTTCACCGCGCTCATAGGCCGAGGCCAGTCCTGCCAGGGCGTCACTGGCACGGTGCTCTGCGGTACCCAGGGTCAGCATGTCGTAAACGGACTCGGTGCGCTCCCAGCGCTGGTCGCGATCCATGGCGAAGTAGCGCCCGGCCAGGGTAGCCATATGGGCATTGCCGACGGAGTCACACACCTGCATCAGGCGCGCCAGGGAGGGTTCGGCACTGCGCGGTGGGGTGTCGCGGCCATCGAGAAATGCGTGTACATAAATAGCGCGGGCGCCGCGCTGTGCCGCCAGGGTTATCATGGCAACAATATGATCTTCGTGGCTGTGTACGCCGCCTTCGGACAGGAGTCCCATAATATGGACGGCGCCGTTGTTGGCGATAGCCTTATCGACCGCAGTGGTGTAAGCGGTATTGCGGAAGAAGTCGCCGTCCTGGATGGCTTTGTTGATCCGGGTAAAGTTCTGGTAGACCACTCGACCGGCACCCAGTGTCATATGGCCGACTTCCGAGTTGCCCATTTGTCCATCGGGCAGGCCCACCGCCATCCCGGATGTCTGGATCAGGGTTTTTGGGCGGGTCGCCCAGATATTGTCCCAAACCGGAGACTTGGCTGCGTGAATCGCATTGTGCTCGGGATTGTCGCTGTGGCCGAAGCCGTCCAGAATCAGCAGGACCAGGGGGCGTTTTTGCGGGGCTTGCGTAGCGGCCATAGCGACAGTATTCCTCTTCCAAGGGTTAAATTGCGGACGCGGATTTTAACCTGTGGGGCTGGTATTTCACCATGTTATTTAGCTTAAGCCGGATTACAAAGAGGCTGGGGCGGAGGGATTTGGTTGATTAGAATTTCGCCATGATCGTGTATACTCCCGCCGGCATTGGGCGCCGTAGCGCCCTATTGATTACCACTTGAGGATTTTGGGGGCGAAGTGGATTTTCTCGACTTTTTAGCTGAGCAGTGGCTGTTGGTCGGCCTGCTTGTGGCATTGCTTTACGCATTTGTTTTGACTGAGCGATTCAAGTCTGGCGAGCCGGCATCACTTCATGAAGTGACCAAGCTGATCAATAGCGAAGGGGCCAAGGTGCTGGATATTCGCGATCGCAGCGAGTTCACTGCCGGTCATATTGTCGACTCCCTGCATATTCCCCACGGGGATGTGGCTGAGCGCATTGCCGAGCTGGAACCGTTTAAAGACAAGACCATTATTGTCGCTGACAAGATGGGGCAGCACGCAGGTCCGGTGGGGCGCATGCTGAAACAGAAAGGTTTCCAAGTGCGTCGCCTGCAGGGCGGAATGAGCGAGTGGGCTAACCAGAACCTGCCTGTCGTTAAAGGCAAAGGTTAACCTGAAGTATAAGTTTGACGGAGTTTTGTCATGCAGAATGTTGTCATTTATACCACCCGTTTCTGCCCCTACTGTATTCGCGCCAAGCAGCTGCTGGATAGCAAGGGTGTCGCTTATCGCGAAATCCCTGTGGACAATAATCCCGGCTTGCGCGCAGAAATGGCTGACAAGGCGGGGCGCCGCTCGGTGCCGCAGATCTGGATTGGCGATAAGCATGTAGGTGGTTGCGACGACCTGATGGCGTTGGAGCGTGGTGGCCGACTCGACAAATTGCTGAAAGCAGCGGGATAAGCGGAAAACTGACGCGGCCGCCAACATGCGGTCCCCAATTTTTGCTATTTATCCGGTCTGGGCCTTGAAACGTTTTATCGAGGCCCCAACTGTTGAGTTATTACCGGAGTCTTTCTCACGGAAGGCATCAATAAACTTTTTATAATGAACAGGCTGTAACATGGCTGAAGAATTAAATGGCGCAGCGGCAAACGCAGAGGCTCCACAAGTACAATTTGCGATGCAACGCATCTACCTGAAAGACCTCTCCTTCGAAACCCCGATGGGTGCCGAGGTCTTCAAAAAGCAGTGGAAGCCCCAGGTTAATCAGGAGCTGAACACCAAGACCGCGAAGATCGAAGACGATCTGTACGAAGTGGCTCTGACCCTGACTATCACCGTAAAGCTGGAAGAAGACACCGCTTTCCTGGTGGAAGTAAAACAAGCTGGCCTGTTCGGTATCAAAGGTCTGGAAGGTCAACAGCTGGCCCAGGCCCTGAATACTGCCTGCCCGCAAATTTTGTTCCCCTACGCTCGCGAAGTGATCGATAACGCTGTAGTTAAAGGTTCTTTCCCGGCACTGATGTTGCCGCCGGTGAACTTCGACGCTCTGTTCGCTGCTGCCCTCGATAAGGCACAGAAAGAAGCAGAGGGCGCTCAAGCGAACGCTTAATTCGCTTTAGCCCAGCTGGCACGATAAAAAGGTCCCTTAGCGGGGCCTTTTTTTATATCTGTAATCTCCCCGGGGATAGCGTCCATTTTACTGACTATCCCTCCGCAACCGCAGCACAAACCTGGAGCCGCTTATGCAGTGGGATCTGCCAAACCCATTTATCACCACAGTGACGGTTGGCGCCAAACATGTGGATGGTTTGAGTCATGCCAACAATGCGGAATATGTGCGCTGGTGTGAGGCTACCGCCTGGGCGCACAGCGCAGCCCTGGGTCTGGATGTCACGAATTATCAGCAGCTTGACCGGGGAATGGCAATTCGTCATGGCGAGTATGACTATATACTGGCGGCCAGAGAGGGGGAGGAATTGCTGTTTGGCACCTGGCTCACTGAGGTGGACGGGCGTCTGAATATGACTCGCCGCTTTCAGGTGTTTCGCGCCGCCGATAAGGCATTGGTATTGCGGGCCGAATGGCGGATGGTGTGCATTGAGCTTTCCACTGGCAAGCCAAAACGTATGCCGGCGATCTTCAAGGAAATTTACAGTCCGGCAGTGACTGCCCCGGAGGCTGAAAAAAATGAGTGAAGAGTTTGTATCCCTGACCAATAATTCAGGCGCGCTTAAGGACAAGACCATCTTTATCACTGGTGCCAGTCGCGGCATTGGCCGGGCGATTGCCCTCAAATGCGCGGCGGATGGTGCCAATATCGTGATTGCCGCTAAGTCGGCAGAGCCACATCCCAAGCTTCCGGGAACCATCTTCTCGGTGGCGGAGGAAGTGGAGAAAGCCGGCGGCAATGCCCTGGCCCTGCAGGTGGATGTGCGCGATGAGCAGCGAGTAGAGCAGGCTATGTCGGAGGCTGCCGAAAAATTTGGCGGCATCGACGCTGTGATTAATAATGCGGGCGCGATCAACCTGACCAATGTTGAGTCAACACCACCCAAGCGCTACGACCTGATGCAGAGTATCAACAGTCGCGCGGTGTATCTCACCGCCCACTTGGCGACTCCCTACCTGAAGAAAGCTGACAACGCCCATATCCTCAGCCTGTGCCCACCGCTGAATATCCAGCCCAAGTGGTTGGGGCCCTTCGCTCCTTACGCCCTGTCAAAGTTTGGTATGACCATTCTCAGCCTGGGTTTGGCGGAAGAGCTGCGTGAGGCGGGGATCAGCGTGAACACCTTGTGGCCGCGCACGCTGGTGGCCACCGCCGCGATTGAATTTGCGGTGGGTAGTCGTGATATGTTTGAGCAGAGCCGCAAGCCCTCGATTATGGCCGATGCGGCCTACGAGATACTGACGACTAAAGATGTCGCCTTGAGCGGTCGCCAGCTAATCGATGAAGAGCTGTTGGCAGAGCGCGGTGTGAAGGATTTCACCGGTTATGCCCACAATCCAGCCAATGCAGACAATTTAACCAAGGATTTATTTCTCGACTGACGCTGGCAGGGGGTATTTGTGAGCAGCGACAGCAAATTATTTAAAGACGCTCTCGGTGAAATGGGAGACGTTAAACCACTGGCACAGGAGCGCCGCGTCAATTTGCGCAAGGAGCCGAAGCAATCTGAGTCTATGTTGCGGGAGCGCCGCGCCGCTGCCACGCGCCTGACAGAGCGGGAAATGAACCCCCTGTCCGGTGAATATATTGATCTGGTAGAGCCATGGGATCCGTTGGAATTCAAGCGCGATGGTGTGCAAAACGGAGTCTATCGCAATTTGCGCCTGGGCAAATACAGCGTGGATGCGCGCCTGGATTTACATCGCCACTCTGTGGAGATGGCACGCAGGGCCGTGATGGAATTTATCCGTGATTGTGTTGAAGCAGATGTGCGCTGTGCCCTGATTACCCACGGCAAAGGTGAGGGACGTAAACAACCGGCGTTATTGAAAAGCTGTATCAATCACTGGTTGCCGCAGCTGCACGAAGTACTGGCTTTTCACAGCTCCCAACCCCAACACGGGGGCTTGGGAGCGACTTATCTGCTGCTGAGAAAGAGTGAACGCAAGCGGCAGGAGAATCTGGAGATACATCAAAAACGCCGTTAAGGTTCTTTTGTAACTTTTCTGTCACTTATGCAAATTAAGATGCGCCGCTGAGGCTTTCCCTCAAGAGTGCTTTTTTAGACTCCTAAAGCTCATCTTTTTGATTCTTCTTGATTGTCATTCTGGCGACCCAATGGGTCGCCTTTTTTATAGGGTTGGGCCTGGCGGTAGCTGCGGTCTACTTGTTCAAACTCAATATAGGCACTGCCATCGGTATTGCTGATCATCATCTTGTTACCCACGATAACAATCAAATCAGACTTTCTCAGGGCATTGAGGTAATCGATCTCCAGTTCATCGCTGGGGTGTGCCCCCCCCATGCGCGCAATAGCGGGAATCCGCTCCCAGGTGAAAGCACCGCTGCTAGTGAGAGAAAATCGCCCCAGGTACGGGTTGGTGCCACTGTTGCCCCTAACGTAACCAAATTGATCGCATTTGAAAAAGGGTCTATCCCGCCAAAACCTGCTCCAGCTCAGGGTTGAATCATAAGTGCGCCCGGAGTAATACAAGCTCGATAGCACCCACTCGTGCTCGCAGGCAGACCAAGCCGATCGTTGGAGTTGGGGAATAGGGGGACTGGGGGTGCTGCAGCCTGCAAGCACCAGGTTGCATACGATAATAGTCAGTAGTAAGTAAAAAGCACGACGTGGCATGATGTCGTTCTCATTGATTTTGCGACATTTAACCTAAAAATTTACAGGTCTTCTGTGGCGGCGTTCAAGGTCCGGCCTTTACGTATTCTATATAGATATCACCGGAGGGGTCACGAAGTATCAAACGATTCCCGCGCGATTTGGTAAATGCCTGGCGAGTGGCGGCGAGGGCACCGAGGTAGGCATGCTCTTGCCGCAGCAAGGGTTCGGGGCCGCCCATCTTGGTAGAGACAAAGCTGGAGGTATCCCAAAGTAACTGCCCGTTATCGGTTACCTGCACCTCTCCCCGATAGGTGTTTATGCCACTCCTCCCCATGACATTGCCTTGGAGATTGCACACAAAGGTAAAGTCCGCAGGTCTCTGGATGTCGACCACCCCACCATTGACGCGCAAGCGTACCAGCTGCCACTTCTTACCACAGACTGCTCCCATACTGCCTGAGGATTGAACAACTTGGGCTTCTTCTATTCGGTTTGTTAGACATCCGCCGACAACTAATAGGGCTCCCAGAAGCCATATTTGTACCAACCTACTCATCGACGAATAACTCCCAAACACAGACCCTTCTCCAGCCCACACCCAAGCCAGCCACTTTTCGGCTTTCACAAAAGCTTAGTTGTTGGCTGCCGTGACGAGACGACAGCAGTGACAAGCTATGCTTGGACTGATGTAAAAAAAATAGTATTTGGCCATCGATTAAAGGACGGTCGTCGATATGATCAGGCGCACCAAAATTGTTGCCACCCTGGGTCCAGCTACCGATAAAGAAGAAACACTTCGGCAATTAATCAAGGCCGGTGTGGATATGGTTCGCCTTAACTTCTCTCATGGAAAAATTGATGATCACCGGCGCCGGGCAAAATTTGTCCGTGAGGAAGCCGAGCGTCAGTGCAGACATATTGCCCTGCTGGGAGATTTACAGGGGCCCAAAATTCGTGTCGGAAAATTCACTGATGGGCGTATATATCTGCGCAAAGGTGAAGAATTTATTTTGGACCCGGATTGGGATAAAGAAAGTGGCAGCCCTGAAGGTGTCTGGGTTGATTATGAAGCACTTGCAGAAGATTGTAATGAGGGAGACTGCTTGTTACTGGATGACGGCCGATTGAGTTTGCGCATTAAAAAAATTATTGGTCTGTCGTTAAAAACTGAAGTTGAAAATGGTGGCTGGCTATCTGATAGAAAGGGAATAAATAAGCAGGGAGGTGGCCTTACTGCGCCGGCACTGACAGAAAAAGACCATCGGGATATCAAAGTTGCCGCCGAGTTACAGGTAGATTATTTAGCCGTTTCTTTCCCTCGCGATGCTCGCGATATTCACAAAGCGAGAAAGTTACTCAGAGAGGCGGGTGGCACCGCACATATTATTGCCAAAATTGAAAGGGCTGAAGCGGTATCCAATGATGCTCGCCTTGAGAAGCTCATCTTAGCCAGTGATGCCATTATGGTAGCGCGCGGTGATCTCGCCGTGGAGATTGGTGATGCAGAATTAATGGGAGTACAAAAACATTTAATCAGCTATGCCCGCTATCTCAATCGGGTAGTTATTACTGCGACACAAATGATGGAGTCGATGATTTCGAGTCCGGTACCTACTCGAGCGGAAGTCTGCGATGTGGCTAATGCAGTACTGGATGGTACTGATGCGGTAATGTTATCTGCTGAGACAGCGGCAGGTGAATATCCTATTGAAACCGTTAAGCATATGGCTGAAGTGATTCTTGGGGCAGAAAAACACCGTAAAATTTATTCCACGCCGGAAAGCCTTCGCGGCGATTACCCTGCGGGTGATGCGTGTATCGCCATGGCCGCCATGATCATCGCGAATCATTGCCGAGAAATTAAAGCCATTATTTGCCAGACCGAAACTGGAAATACTGCGTTATTGATGTCGAGAGTATGTGCATTAATTCCTATTTACGCTTTTTGTCGGCACCAAAAGTGCTGCAATCGTGTAGCCCTCTACAGCGGCGTTGACCCCGTATTAATGGATGTCTCCAATATGGACGGCCCACTGCGAGATCAAAAAGCAATTTCTTATTTGCTGGATCAGGAACTGCTAATTTCAGGGGACTTCGTGTTGATATCCCGGGGCTATCAACAGGATATTGGTGGTCACACCGATACCCTGCGTATTGTCCGCGTGCCCTGATACAAACGATTAAATTACAAATTCTCACGGTGCAAATAACTTACCCCGCACGAACACATCTAACCAGTACCTTGGTCTCCAATTCCTGCTCAACACAGCGAAACTTCTGACCGTCAAGGGTTAATGACTTTGGGCTTCCCTGGGGCGCGGTTGTCGAACAACCGGCAACTCCTGTCGCCAGGGCCACGGCAAGCAGAATAAGTAGTATTTTCTGCACCGCAGTTACCTCTTTGAGTAGTGTGAGTGACGCATTCCCGAATAACTTGTTTATTCAGGGTAGAGGTAATAGCCGTCATTGAGATGTATAACGCGCCAATTTGTTAAAAGTGGCGACAGTGATATTGGAGGGAGAAGGCTAATTTAACGGACGGTTGTATTGAGGTTGGCGATTAACTAACCCCGCTGCGTCTTTTGATGGTTTGCTACAGCGGGGCTAGTTACCTAATAAAGCTTGGAGTTAGCGTCTACCGCGATGGTGGCCTCTATGGCCCCGGTAGCCGCGATAACCGCCGCGGTGATAACTTCTATAGCCTCGATGATGGGCCCGGTAGCGGGCGTGGGGCGACCGAGGGTAATAGAAACGGTTGTAGTAGGGCATTCCGCGATAGTAGTAGCGAGCCCGGTAGCGAGGGTGGCCGCGGAATGATGCGGATCGGTAACTGGCGTAGCCACCGCGGTAATAGTAAGTATTCACCGGGGTGAAACCAACGGTTTGGTAAACCGGTGTCCTGTAGGAAGTTAAATAGACATTACTCGAAGCGTAATAGTTGGGCGTGGCATAGGGATAAGCGTAGGAGGAGGTGTAAGCGACTTGCCCTCCACTAGGGCCACCGTAACTGGTGTAGGTGGTGTAGTAACCATCGGTGGCACAGGCACCCAGGGCTAGGGCTGTGCACACCGTGGCGGTGAGAATCACCGTTTTAACAGCTCTATTCATAGTGCTTTCTCCGGTAAGTGGAATTTCCCCCCGGAGAGGCCCGGCAGGGGCCAAGCCCCTAGGCGCGCCAACTAGGCGAGCACAGAATCTCAGGTTTAGTAAGGTCTTGCGCGCGGCGGTGGATCGACAATTTGATACTGGGTATTTACAACCGCAGGCGGTCTCAGGCGATAAAAGTTGCCGTCCCAGTAGAAGTTACAGTGCTGCATATTGTGACAGGTGCCATCCGGGTGGCAGTGGGCATAGCGACCACGCAGGTTGTAATACGTCTTGTTGTAATAAGGGCTGTATCCGTAATAACTGGCGGAACAATCGTTGCCTCCGCAAGGATAGCCGGATGTTCCATTACAGGCCGACAGAGCCAGTCCTGCTGCGATGGCGAGCGCACAACCTGAGCCTCGCAGCAATCTAGTGGGCAGCGGTTTCATCAAGACCTCCACACCTATTGGCGGGTAACACTTCTACATTCAGCCTAGCATTTTTGGCACGTAAATCATCACGGGGCAGAGTAAATGTTCTAGTAAAGCTGTATACCGAGGCAGGTCTGTATTGGTTGATGGAAACTCTTCAGTTTCGATTTGATAGACCCACTTGTTCGGAGTCAAAAAAGGTAAGGTCGGCAGGCGGGTGAAACCACTAAAAATTCACGCATTGTGAGAAAAATGGTTCTCTCGCAATGCGCAAATCAAGCCGTGAAGGCTCTTTAACTTAGTGACTGCTGGGCAGGAGATTGGGGTTTATTGACTCTAAGTAGGCGCCGCTGTTCAGCAATTGCTTCGCCTCTTCAATATCCGGGGCAAAGTAGCGGTCCTTGTCATAGAAAGGTACTCGGGCGCGCAGTTTTGCCTTGGCGGCCTCCAGTTTTTCCGTGGATTTTAACGGCGCGCGGAAGTCCAGTCCCTGGCAGGCAGCGAGTAGCTCCACCGCCAGGATGCCACAGGTATTGTCGGCCATATCCCGCAGGCGACGGCCAGCAAAGGTGGCCATGGATACATGGTCTTCCTGGTTGGCGGAGGTGGGCAGTGAGTCCACGCAGGCTGGGTGCGCCATGGATTTGTTCTCACTGGCAAGCGCCGCTGAGGTGACTTGGGCGATCATAAAGCCGGAGTTCACCCCGCCATTTTCCACCAGGAAGGGAGGCAGGCCGGATAGGTTGCTGTCGATCAACAGCGCCATGCGACGCTCGGATAGGGAGCCGATTTCTGCCAATGCCAGCGCCAGGTTGTCGGCGACCATAGCAACAGGCTCCGCGTGGAAGTTACCGCCGGAAATAATGTCGGAGTTATCCGGATTTTCCTCGTCGGTAAATACCAGCGGGTTATCAGAAACACCATTTGCCTCGGCCAACAATACTTCGGCAGCGAAGCGCATCTGCTGCAGACAGGCACCCATTACCTGGGGCTGACAGCGCAGGGAGTAGGGGTCCTGCACTTTTTCACAGAACTGGTGGGAATCACCGATCTGGCTGGTCTCACCGAGCAGGTCCCGATAAATTGCCGCTACGTCGCGCTGAGCCTGTTGGCCGCGGGCGTTGTGAATACGATCATCGAAGGGGCGGCGTGAGCCCTTAGCGGCTTCCAGGGTAATAGCACCGGTTACCAGGGCGCCGGCGAACAGGTCTTCACTGGCGAACAGGCCGAGCAGGGCAAAGGCGGTAGAAGCCTGGGTGCCGTTTAGCAGGGCAAGGCCCTCTTTGGGGGCCAGGGTAATGGGCTCTAGTCCCGCGGCTTTGAGGCCTTCGTGAGCACTCTTGCGCTCGCCCTTGATAAATACTTCCCCTTCACCGAGAAGTACCACGCTCATATGAGCCAGCGGCGCCAAATCGCCAGAAGCGCCGACAGAGCCTTTCTCAGGGATAGCGGGATATACACCGGCATTGACCAGTTGCATTAAAGCTTCGATAACCTGCGGGCGCACGCCGGAGAAGCCGCGCGCGAGCGAGTTGATTTTCAACACCATCAGCAGACGCACGGTGGCTTCACTCATAAAGTTGCCGGTACCGGCGGCATGGCTCAGTACAATAGCGCGCTGCAGGTTTTCCAGGTCGTGCTTTTCAATACGGGTGTTGGCCAATAAACCAAAACCGGTATTAATTCCGTAAACCGTGCGCCCCTCGGTAATAACCTGGGCAACAGTGTGGGCAGAGGCTTCAATAGCGGGGTAGGCGCTTTTCGCCAGGGACAGCTGCACCGACTCGCGGGCTACGCGGCGCAGTTGCGCAAGGCTCAATTGACCGGGATCGATTTCCAATTGATACATAAATTCATTCACCAAAAAATATTTACTGCTTAGCAGGCTGTTGAAAAACAGCCTGCGCGGGCGGTGCGAAAGCGCCTGCCGCAAAATCAAGCACTGCAAATGCTTGATTTGAGTGCCCATCTTTGTGGACATGTGCCGCAAAGATGGCTTGAAAAAGTCGCCTGTAGGCTTTTTCAACACCCTGTTAGGCGCCGGCGGCGCAGCCCGATCAAAGTTATTCGGGCTGTAAAAGATTTCCGCCGGCGGTATTTTTATTGCGGTAAAAAATCAGTCGTTCAGCATGGGCAGGTCCAAGCCCTGCTCTTTTGCACATTTTTTTGCGATCTCGTAACCGGCATCGGCGTGGCGCATTACGCCGGTGGCGGGATCATTCCAGAGAACCCGTTCGATACGTTTGCGCGCAGCTTCGGTACCGTCACAGACAATGACCACACCAGAGTGCTGGGAGAAGCCCATGCCTACGCCACCACCGTGATGCAGAGATACCCAGGTAGCGCCGGAGGCAGTGTTCAGCAGGGCATTCATCAGCGGCCAGTCGGAGACAGCGTCGGAACCATCCATCATGGCTTCAGTTTCGCGGTTGGGGCTCGCTACAGAGCCGCTGTCGAGGTGGTCGCGGCCGATCACTACCGGTGCTTCCAATTCACCGTTGGCTACCATCTCGTTAAATGCCAGTGCCAGGCGCGCGCGATCTTTCAGGCCCACCCAACAGATACGTGCGGGCAGTCCCTGGAAGTGAATCCGCTCGCGGGCCATATCGAGCCAGTTGTGCAGCTGCGGATTATCGGGAATCAGTTCTTTAACCTTGGCATCGGTTTTGTAGATATCTTCCGGGTTGCCGGACAGGGCCGCCCAGCGGAAAGGACCGACACCTTCGCAGAACAGCGGGCGAATATAAGCGGGTACAAAGCCGGGGAAATCAAAGGCATTTTCCACACCTTCCTCGAGAGCCATTTGACGAATATTGTTGCCGTAGTCGAGGGTTGCGGCTCCGCGCTTTTGCAGCTCCAGCATGGCTTCAACCTGAACCGCCATAGACTGTTTGGCTGCCTTTACTACTGCGGCTTCATCTTTCTTGCGCATCTCCGCAGCGTATTCCATGGTCCAGCCCTGGGGCAGGTAGCCATTTAAAGGATCGTGTGCGGAAGTCTGGTCGGTAACCGAATCCGGCAGAATATTGCGCTTTACAATTTCCGGGAAAATATCTGCTGCGTTGCCCAGCAGGCCAACGGAAATGGCTTCGCCTTTTTCCATCGCGGCTTCAATCATTTGCAGGGCTTCGTCGAGGCTGGTGGCTTTTTTGTCTACATAGCCAGTGCGCAGACGGAAGTCGATACGGGTTTCGTCGCACTCTACTGCGATCATGCTGAAACCAGCCATCGTCGCCGCCAGTGGCTGAGCGCCACCCATGCCGCCGAGGCCACCGGTAAGAATCCATTTGCCTTTCGCTTCGCCATTAAAGTGTTTGCGTGCGACGGCGGCAAAGGTTTCATAGGTACCCTGGACGATGCCTTGGGAGCCGATATAAATCCAAGAGCCGGCAGTCATCTGGCCGTACATGGCCAGGCCTTTTTTATCCAGCTCGTTAAAGTGTTCCCAGTTGGCCCAGTGGGGTACCAGGTTGGAGTTGGCAATTAATACCCGGGGTGCATCGGCGTGGGTTTTAAAGACTCCGACAGGCTTGCCGGACTGCACCAGCAGGGTTTCGTCGTCTTCCAGGCGCTTCAGTACCTCGACAATCTTGTCGTAGCACTCCCAATCCCGCGCGGCGCGGCCGATACCACCGTACACTACCAGGTCCTCCGGGCGTTCAGCTACCTCGGCGTCCAGGTTGTTCATCAACATGCGCAGGGGAGCTTCGGTGAGCCAGCTTTTGGCATTGAGCTCACTGCCGCGAGGCGCGCGGATTTTGCGGCTGGGATCGTGGCGTTTGTCGGTAGACATAGCTTCCTCGTCAATTTTTCTCGTAAAAAAATTCACACGTCCCGGATTTGATTGTTTCTTTTCCCAGGGCGCGCGGGATAAATCAATAACTAGAATCTCAGTTGTGCACCGAGGCGGTATCGATTGCCTGGGTGAACCAGGCGAGCGAAGCTCACGGTGCCGGCACTGCATTTAGTGCGCCGCCAAACCTGGAGGCACGCATCTCCGGGGGCAATTTCCAGAGCGTGGGCGATAGCGGCTTCCGCAGCTATGGCCTCGACGGTTGTATCGGCCTCGGTCAGCGGTGCGACTTTGGAAAGATAGGCGTTGGGGGTGGTGTGGGCGAAGTCCTGGTCCAGGTAATCTGGAGCCAAGGCTGGATTGGTAAACCGCTCTTCCCACTGCACCGGCAAGCCGTTGTCACAGTGCACAATAATGGAGTGAAACACTTTTGCCTGTTCGGGCACTTCCAGTGCCAGGGCTACATCGGCGCTGGCGACACAGGGCTGAGCTAACAGAATGCGGTTGCTGTAACTGTGCCCCCGGGCCGAGATCTCGTCGGCGATATTGCGCACTTCCAACAGTGAGCTGGCGGGCACCGGCTCGGCGACAAAAGTACCCAGCCCCTGGGAGCGCATCAGAACGCGTTCATCGGTTAACTCGGTGAGTGCCCGCCTCGCGGTCATCCGGCTCACACTGAATTGCTGTGCCAGTTGGTTCTCCGAGGGCACCTGGGAGTGAATTGGCCACTCGCCAGACTCAATTTGTTGGCGGATATGGCGCTTGATGGCCGCGTATCGGGGTTCACTTGCAGTATTCATAGACTCAGGTACAGTGCTTCCGTGGCTTGTATATTGTTGTATATACAAGAGTAGTTACGGCTACTATGGTTTCCCTGCTGCGGGCTGTCAAGTCGAAGAGGGGAGCTGTATCCTGCCCGTTACTGGTTTGTCGGTCATCGGGCCGAGCATCTATGGTTTAAAAGGAAAAGCGTGCCGCTAAAAGCTTATGTCAGAACGCTGTGATTTGCTGATTACCAATTTGAATGCCGCCACAATGGACCCATCCATTGCCGGTGGTTACGGTGTTATCGAGGATGCTGCAATTGCGGTAACCAAAGGTCGGATCGTTTGGATTGGTCCCCGCCGGGATCTGCCCGAGTGCACCCCAGACCGCATTGTTGATGGCGAAGGTCAATGGGCAACTCCGGGCCTGATCGATTGCCACACGCATCTCGTATATGGAGGCCATCGCGCAGGGGAGTTTGCCCGTCGCCTGGGGGGAGAGAGTTACGAAGAAGTGGCTCGCTCTGGCGGGGGTATTATTTCTACCGTGCGGGCGACACGGGGTGCCAGTGCCGAGAACCTGTATAAGTTGGCTGAGCCCCGTCTGCATGCCCTGATGGCCGAAGGCGTTACAACCGTGGAAATTAAATCCGGTTATGGCCTGGACCTGGATACTGAACTAAAGCAACTGCGCACCGCGAGACGCCTGGCGCAACACAACTCAGTGGAAATAGTAACGACCTGTCTGGCAGCTCACGCTCTGCCACCGGAATACGACGGTCGTGCCGATGAATATATCGACCTTATCTGCGAGCAGATATTGCCCGCTGTAGCCCGCGAGCAGTTGGCCGATGCCGTGGATATGTTTTGCGAGACGATTGGATTTACTGTCGATCAGTGCCAGAGAGTTATCGATGCAGCGAAAAAACTGGACCTGCCAGTAAAAGTGCACGCCGAGCAGTTGGCGCGTACAGGAGCTACTGAAATGGCGGCAAAGTCCGGGGCATTATCGGTAGATCATATTGAATACATCAGCGATGCGGATGTCCGGGTCATGGCGGAAAGCGGCACCGTGGCCGTCCTCCTGCCGGGTGCTTTTTATACGCTGCACGAAACCCAGGTTCCGCCCATTGAAAAATTACGCGAGGCGGGGGTTTGTATGGCATTGGCTACAGACCTTAATCCCGGGAGTTGTCCAATCGCTTCCCTACGTTTGATGATGAATATGGGTTGTCAGCTGTTTGGCTTAACTCCGGCAGAAGCTCTCGCAGGTGTTACCCGTGCAGCCGCTCGGGCATTGGGTTTGTGCTGTTCTCGCGGTGTACTGCGCGAGGGGCTGCGAGCAGATATTGTTCTTTGGCCGATGGATACCCCGGATCAGCTCGCTTATGAAGTTGGCGCTTTAAAGCCTGCAAGAATTTTCCTGGAGGGGCGCGATGTTACAGCTTGCTGATATGCAACTGAGAATCGGGTAAGTTGATTCTTAGGGTGGATGTACATCGGAAATAAGGATAAGTTGGTGCTAAATGAGCAACAATATTATCAACAATTTTTATAAGGTTTTTGCGCCCATTATTATCTGAGAATTGGAATGTTGATCTTTGTTTAGCATCTATCGTGGGCTTTATTTTTAGTTCATGAGTGCCGCTTTGTATTTACAATCGGAATAAATAAACGGTCCCCTCTTAATATTAATGATCAGGGGGCTGTAACCGATAAATAAGTAATAAGGATTTTTGTATACCTTACATTTTCACAGGAAGTGCATCTTGCCTTTGCAATATCTCTATATCAGTTAATGCACACTAAATTCATTACTCTAAAGCTAGGAACTCTTGAAAATGAGTAATTCCAGTCTTTCAGGAGCAGTGGTGCTCCCGCAAGAAAATCCTCGTATTTTGGCCTTTGATCTGACCCGAGGCATTGCCGTACTATTTATGATTGCTATTCACGTCTTATATCATTATGGACGAACAGACGTGGCAGACAGTGCTATTGGTGTTGCTATCCAGGTATCTGCGGGAACTCCGGCTGCTTCAGCATTTATGCTGATTATGGGTATTTTCATTGGCTATAGTTCGAAGCCGAGCCTGAAACAGGATTTGTTTCGTGCTGCTGGTCTTTTTGCAATAGGGTATTTACTTAATTTTGCCCGTGGCACAGTGCCTATGTGGCTTTCTTTACAGTTTGGGCTTGTCACACAAGAACAACTGGGAGAATACACACCGCTGAGTGAATTTCTTATGGTAGATATTTTTCAGTTTGCTGGCCTTGCGCTCGCTATTTGTGCACTAGTCAGGCACTTCTTGCCTCATCCTATATACTGGCTAGCTGCGGCAGCTATCGTAGCATTCGGCTCCTCACTCGTCTGGGATATCGGCAGTAACTCCGTTGTTATTGACGAAATTTTACAGTTGTTTTTTGGCAATAAGCGCGAAGGGGTAATGTTCCCGTTATTTTCCTGGCTTGCCTATCCCCTCGCAGGCATGGCAGTTGGCTGCTGGTTTAAAAATACAAAAAATATAGATGCATTGTTCTCACACAGCATATGGATTGGCTTAGCCCTAATGAGCATAGGTGGCCTTTTAATCATGTTGAATACGCAATACTTTTTTGCCGAAAACATGAGAGGTGGCCCAGGTCTAATTATTCTGCTTATTGGCTATACTTTCCTTTGGCTTTGGATTAGTAATTTCCTCTTAAACAAAGTAAAGAACAGAAGGCTCATTGACGTAATGGTGTTTTGGGGTAAAAACATAACTCCGTTCTATATCGCTCAGTGGTTGATAATTGGATGGGGATTAATGTTAGTTGGTTCCCAGCAGCTTGGTATGGCCAGTACGTTAATAGCAATGTTTATCGTACTCCTGCTTTCTCATTTTGGGACTCGAGCTTGGGTTAATTTCCGTTCCCATAAAGGGAAAGCTATGGAGCAGCCTGCAGCGTCTGCGGTATAGTACCGACATGCAACACGTGCTGTTGAAAAATGCGGCACGTTAGTATTGTAGAAGCGCAACTTAAATGCTTCTTTTTCGTGACATATTTTAAGGTACTCGCAGAGGGCATTGCTTGATCGTCTACTTCCAAAAGTATCGGCAGCTCTCGCGTTGGGGCTTTACAGTTCCCACAGCCCACTGTGCGAAGGTTTGCGCGCGCATATTGCGCACGGCCAATGGATATTCCGGTTCAACTTGCCTACAAAGTGGGGGCTTGAAGCCAATAAAGATCTTCCTCGGAGGTATTGATGTTACAACTTGCTGATATGCAGTTATGGAGTGGTCGCACCGACTCTGAGGATGGACGTGCAGGTGAGCGCTGGCACCAGCGGATTTCTCCTTTGCAATTGGATGACCCTCCCGGCCTGACTATTCTAGGCTTCGCTTCTGATGAGGGTGTGCGTCGAAATAAAGGGCGAATTGGCGCGGCCAAGGGACCGAGAATATTGCGTTTGGCCATGGCTAACCTGCCGGCCACTTTCGATGCGCCCTTATACGATGCGGGCAATGTCAGAGTAGAGCGGGAAGACTTGGAGTCTGCCCAATCGCTATTGGGTGCCCGTATCAATGAGTTGCTCGGTGCCGGTCACTTTCCACTGGTATTGGGAGGCGGCCATGAAATTGCTTTTGGCAGTTATCAGGGGATTGCCCGCTGGATGCGCGAGCATCACCGCGAGAGCAGCCTGGGTATTATCAATTTTGATGCGCATTTGGATTTACGCACACCTGCGCCAAAGGGGTCATCGGGTACGCCATTTTTCCAGATCGCAGAGCAGTGCAGGATAAATGGCCGCGAATTTAATTATCTCTGTGTGGGTGCGGCGGATAACGCCAACACACCTGCTCTCTACCAGAGAGCCGATGAGCTGGGTGCCCAGGTTATTCGGGATCGTGAAATCAGTAGTTGGAATCTGAATACGGTTCAGGCGCGAATCCGCGACTTTATTGAGAAGGTGGATTTTGTCTATCTGACGGTATGTCTGGATGTATTGCCGGCGGCAGTAATGCCAGCGGTGAGTGCCCCCTCTGGCAGGGGAGTTTCCATGGAGTTTTTGGAAGTCTTGCTGGATACCGTTTTGGAATCCAATAAAGTTTGTTTGGTGGATATCGCTGAATTTAATCCCTATTTCGATATTGAGGATCATGGTGCGCGTACCGCAGCCCGCTTAGGTTTTCAAATTGCAAATCGTGCGGCCAGAAAAATCCCCTGAGTATTTTTAATAATACAGCGCGGCCACTATGGCTTTGGAGGTCGCGTTAACTTCAGTATTAGAAACTACTATTTTAATCTTTATCTACAGCCGTAAGTGACTGGCAGAAAGCTCCGCTTTTGTAGTTGATATGATCAAAGATCTTGAAATTAATCACTTAAAAACTCTGGAAATACTATTCAGGGTTGAAAGTATCTCCCTTGCAGCAGAGCATCTGCAGGTTTCGCAGCAAGCTGTCAGTTTGCAGCTGAAGAAGATTAGAAAAATAGTTGGGGATGATCTATTTGTGCGCACTGGGCATGGGATGGCTCCCACCAGTTATGCAAAATTTATAGAGCCACAGATTCGACAGGTGCTGACGTTACTCAGTGAGATTCCCGCCCCGGGTTCTCTTGATTCAAGCCAGACTTCCCGGACCCTGGTGATCTCTGCTACAGATTACGCGCAAAAAGTGGTTGTTGCCGAGTTGATCCAAAGGGTCAGGCAATATGCGCCGAAAGTGAAATTTATTGTCACTAATATTGAAAGCGTCTCGCTCACCCAGAAAATGCATCAGGGAGAAATTGACTTAGCTTTCACATCAGCAGGGTATGTGCCTGATGGAATTAATACACAGGTGCTCTTTAATGAGCGTTATGTCTGTATATCGGCTAATCCTATGTATAGTTTAGATGAGTTGGTCCCTATTGATCAGTTGATGCAATCTGATTTTGTGATTACATCGCCAGGGGTTGGAGGCTTGCGCGGTTCAGCCGATCGTTGGCTAGAGGGGCAAGATCTAAAAAGAGAGATTGTTGTTTCGGCGCCCTCTTTTTATATAGCCCAGGAGTTCTTGAAAAGGACGGATACCCTGGCCTTTATTCCCTCTAGGTTGATGCCTTGTGAGGGCTTGGTGGAAATTACCTTGGACAAGTATCCACCTGGCTACGAAGTTGTAGCCGCCTTTCATCCCCGAGTGGAAAATGATCCATTGGTAAGTTGGATTCTCAATGATCTGCACCAACGGTTTTCTAAGTCAATGGCTTCCTGATTGTATCCGTAACAAGCTTTACTCCATAGCTTTGGCAAAGCTGCCTTTCTACTATGATTTTTTCAAAAGCTAGAAAGCGTACAGGTCTGTTATGAGTATTCTGAATATTAATCCTTCTTCACTTTACGATGGTAGTTCTTCCTGCCTATCCCACGCCCGAGTCGATACCAAAACAGGCTTGGTATTTGTATCGGGTCAGGTGGATTGGGATAGTAATTGTGAAGTTAAAAACATAGGGGTTGGTGCTCAGGCGGAAAGTGCCATGCAAAACTTATTGACAGTATTGGATGAGGCCGGATCGTCGGTAGAGAACCTTTTGCAGTTACGTATCTATGTGCGTGGAGAAGTTAGTGAGCATCTGGGGGAAATAGTCCCCGTGCTATCTAAATATTTGGGTACTACTCGCCCGGCAATCACGGGAGTGGGAGTCACATCCCTGGCGTCGCCAGAGACATTGATCGAAATTGAGGCAGTGGCCAAAACGCTGCTTTAAGTACCTGAATAAAAAAGCCCCGCATTGCAGGGCTTTTAAGTTTTACTTGAGGTGTTCCCTAAGCTCGGAGCCTGCTTGATCAAGAGCATCCTGCACTGCGGGCACGTCACTCAGGGCATTTAGTAGGCCGTAGTCGTGAATCATGCCGTTATAGCGAACAGCGGTTACGGTCACACCAGCATCGTTAAGTTTGCGGGCGTAAGCTTCGCCTTCATCTCTCAGCACATCCATTTCAGCAGTCTGCACCAGAGCGGGAGGCAAGCCGACCAACTGGGATTTGCTTGCGCGCAGAGGTGAAGCATAGATCTCGTTGCGCTGTTTGGGGTCGGTAGTGTAGTTATCCCAGAACCACTTCATCATATCCCGTGTCAGGAAGTGATCCTGGGCGAACTGCTTGTAAGAAGCGTTGTTGAAGTTGGCATCGGTAACCGGCCAGAGCAGCAGTTGGAATTGCAGATCCGGTGTTCCTTTCTCTTTCGCCATCAAGGCAACCACGGCTGCCATATTGCCACCGACACTGTTACCGGCCACGGCAAGACGGGAACCGTCGACACCGATCTTTTCGCCATTCTCCGCGACCCACTGGGTAGCCGCATAAGCCTGGTTAATTGCAGTCGGGTACTTGGCCTCTGGAGATGGGGTGTAATCCACATATACCGCAGCGGCGCCGGAGCGTTGAACCAGATCGCGGATCAAGCGTTCGTGGGTTGGGTAGTCACCCAAGACCCAGCCTCCGCCGTGGAAATACATAAAGGCGGGAATCTGGCCCCGGGTGTTTTTCGGTTTAACGATAGTCAGTTCCAGCTTTTCGCCATTAACCGTAATGGTTTTCTTGCTGACTTCAGCGGGCGGCAATTGCGCACCCTCTTGGGCTTCGACCAGGACGGCGCGGGCATCTTTTGGTGATAGTTGCTCAATGGGTTTGCCGCCACCTTGCGCCAGTGCTTGAAGGAATCCCTGGGTATTTTTCTCCACACCAGGGGAAATAGAAGCAGACGCAGAAGCCATACCAAGAGCAAAGAAAAGGGGTAGTGCCAGCTTGGAAATTTTTAAGCCATTCATAACGGATACCTTCAACTCTCTACCGGTTGCTTAAGCGGATATGTGCAGGCGCACATCAACATTGCCTCGGGTTGCATTGGAATAAGGGCAAACCTCATCGTGAGCGGTGTTGGCAATTTTTTCTGCCGTCGCCTGATCCAGGCCAGGAAGATCGATGTAGAGGTCAATATCCAGACCGAACCCCTTACCTTGGGGACCGATTCCAACTTCAGCGCGCACAGTGGTTTCTTCCGGAACTTTTACTTCCTCTTTACCGGCGACAAACTTAAGAGCGCCAATAAAGCAGGCAGAGTAACCCGCAGCAAACAGTTGCTCTGGGTTGGTGCCATCGCCACCGGGGCCGCCAAGCTCTTTGGGAATACTGAGCTTGACGCTTAACTTTCCATCTGATGATTGAGCTTCGCCATCACGGCCGCCATTTGCGGTTGCTACTGCGGTGTAAACTGTTTGCATTAACCTGTCCTCATTGATGTGTGTTTGTCTGTCAGAAGCCGCCTGGAATGGAGTCCAGTCCTTTTCCCGCTGGATTTATTGAGCTGGGGGTAGTAGTCCGGATTTCTAAGTCAGCTTCTAAACAGCGCGTCAGCTTGGACGCCAGATAAAGTTATTGCGATAACTATTATTGCGATAATTAAATGTTGCTATAAGGACGATAGCTATAACAAATGGAGCCAAAGCGGGGGCCCCGCTAATGGCGGGGCGATAAAAGAGGGGAAGATTAAGGGTTCGCTAAATATTGGCGAAGCGTCTCTATTTGCGTCTTTAGCGCCCGTGCAGACTGAGGATTCAAGCCACAGGCATTCAGCACCTGAGTGGGAATTGAAGAAGCCTCTTTTTGCATCGACCTACCGGCATCAGTCAGCTCGATAATGACTCGACGCTCGTCCTCCGGGTCTCGGTGGCGGTTGATCAGCTTTTGATTCTCCAGTCGTTTGATAACTGGCGTTAGGGCACCCTTATCCTGGCCGAGCCGCAGACTCAGCTCCGTAGCGGTGATTCCGTCGTCTTCCCAGAGCACCAGCATCATCAAGTACTGGGGGTAGGTTATTCCCAGTGTCTCCAATAGAGGCTTGTACATCTTGCTCATTGCCAGGGAGGCAGAATACAGGCTGAAGCAAAGTTGGTTATCGAGTTTTTGGTCTTCGTTTATGGACTTGGCCATAGGCACACCCTACTTACCGGTGGCAGTTTTGCGCCAGTGTAGCGCAAGTATGGACTTACCACGCTTCTTCATTGTTCCAGAACTGACACATACTGCCAATCGAGAGCAGCAAAACTATTTGTAAGGTTTTTTTTAAAGCCGGTACAGTAATTTGCATAGACGATGGAGTGGCCGGTGGATTTACGGGATCAATTATTTCAACAAGCGACTACGGAATATGCTGAAGGGGTTTCCCGGCTGGTGCATAGCTATGTGCGATCAAAAGCTGAGCATGATGACCTGTTACAGGAAATCTGGCTGGGACTCTGGCGGGCCCTGCCGACATTTCGCGGTGATGCCAGTTTAAAAACCTTTGTATATCGTATCGCACATAACCGCTGTGTGACCGAGCTGACCCGTAGGAAACCTTATCATGGGAGTGATGATGAATTACTGGAGCTTGAGGACCACCAGCCGGGCCCGGCGGAGCGACTGGTAGCCGAACGCAAGTCCGAACAGCTGCTTCGTGCAGTGCAGAAATTACCCTTAGGACTCCGGCAGACATTGACTCTTCGCCTGGAGGGCCTGAGCTATGCGGAAATCTCTGAAGTTCTGGGTATTACCGAGTCCAATATTGCAGTGCGGCTCAACCGGGCAAAAGAGCGTCTCAATATCTGCCTTTTGGGAAGTGAAAAATGAATGAAGCAGACACAGAAAAACAGTGGCTAGAGCTGGAAAGTATCTGGAAGGGGCAGCAGACTAGCGCAGAAATCCCAATTACAGTGCTGAATTGGGTGCGTCGCCAGGAGCGACGAATGCGATTGGTGGTCGCTTTTGAATATCTTTTTGCAATAGCTGGGGTTATCTATTTGCTAGGAGTAATTCTTGCGAAGAACTA
>NZ_CP174320.1:1172500-1175000 GCF_052467695.1 Microbulbifer maximicatervae (SeqCode) | reverse complement strand
TGCAAACTCGTAAGAGGACGTATAGGGTGTGACGCCTGCCCGGTGCCGGAAGGTTAATTGATGGGGTTAGCTTCGGCGAAGCTCTTGATCGAAGCCCCGGTAAACGGCGGCCGTAACTATAACGGTCCTAAGGTAGCGAAATTCCTTGTCGGGTAAGTTCCGACCTGCACGAATGGCGTAACGATGGCCACGCTGTCTCCACCAGAGACTCAGTGAAATTGAAATCGCTGTTAAGATGCAGTGTACCCGCGGCTAGACGGAAAGACCCCGTGAACCTTTACTACAGCTTTGCACTGAACTTTGAGCCTATTTGTGTAGGATAGGTGGGAGGCTTTGAAGCAATGACGCTAGTTGTTGTGGAGCCGTCCTTGAAATACCACCCTGGTATGTTTGAGGTTCTAACTCTGGTCCGTTATCCGGATCGAGGACAGTGTATGGTGGGTAGTTTGACTGGGGCGGTCTCCTCCCAAAGAGTAACGGAGGAGTACGAAGGTGCACTCAGCATGGTCGGAAATCATGCAATGAGCATAATGGTATAAGTGCGCTTGACTGCGAGACAGACATGTCGAGCAGGTACGAAAGTAGGTCATAGTGATCCGGTGGTTCTGTATGGAAGGGCCATCGCTCAACGGATAAAAGGTACTCCGGGGATAACAGGCTGATACCGCCCAAGAGTTCACATCGACGGCGGTGTTTGGCACCTCGATGTCGGCTCATCACATCCTGGGGCTGAAGCCGGTCCCAAGGGTATGGCTGTTCGCCATTTAAAGTGGTACGCGAGCTGGGTTTAGAACGTCGTGAGACAGTTCGGTCCCTATCTGCCGTGGGCGTTGGAGATTTGAGAAGAGTTGCTCCTAGTACGAGAGGACCGGAGTGAACGAACCTCTGGTGTTCCGGTTGTCACGCCAGTGGCATTGCCGGGTAGCTATGTTCGGACGGGATAACCGCTGAAAGCATCTAAGCGGGAAGCCTCCTTCAAGATAAGATCTCCCTGAGGCCTTGAGCCTCCTGAAGGGCCGTGGAAGACTACCACGTTGATAGGCTGGGTGTGGAAGCGTTGTGAGGCGTTGAGCTAACCAGTACTAATTGCCCGTGCGGCTTGACCATACAACAGAGATGGTTACTAACGACTAGCTAAGCTAGCGGATTGTGAGTTAGAGACATACGATCGCTTGCGGTGTATTACTACAGATTGTTTTACCGACTTATTTGGGGTTATCGCCGGTCAATAACATGACCGAGGCAAACAGCGATAACGCGGCAGGCCAAGCACATTGCTTATAAGACCAACGCCAACCCAAGCCAGTTTGCCTGACGACAATAGAGTTGTGGAACCACCTGATCCCTTGCCGAACTCAGAAGTGAAACGCAACATCGCCGATGGTAGTGTGGGGCTTCCCCATGTGAGAGTAGGTCATCGTCAGGCTTCTAATCCGAAAAGGGCCACCCAACAGGGTGGCCCTTTTTTTATGGCTGAAAAATATTTTAAAAAAACAAAAATAAAAAAACTAAGAAAGGGAAAGAAGAGAGACGCGCTGCGTGCAAAGTCATAGTGGTTCGAGCCTGTGGCTCTCACCCTCGGAGTGGCCTTCGGCAGGCTAAACCTTCACCAGCTGTCAGGTTTCTAATAAAAAAACCTACACCAGCTGCACTGCCGGGGTTTTCTTTTTAGGGTACGGTAAATATTTTCACTATTTCGCGTGCCTGCGCTGCTATGTGAGCCGTTCACAAATCCGGAGCCATGCACCGCAGGCTGATGAGCACTGCCCGCCTACGGTGTGGGTCCAGTGTTTCCGATAACTTGCAAAAATAGCTCTAAATAAATTAGTCAGTTTTCACTCCAAAAACTAAACCCCTAAAAAATCTTTACGTTTCTTTCTCAAGTTTTTCAGAGCTTCTGCAAAAATTTGCCGCTGGATACACACTTAAAACTACTTTCATGAACTATAGGTTTGTATTTTTAATGGCTTCAAAACTACCAGAGTTAGTAAGCTACTAAATACTCCCAGAAAGTTATCCCCTAGAGCATAGTATCCCTGATAGTTATTCAATCTGGCTGCCAAATAGTGTGGATAGTGCCGTGCTTTTAAAAAACTACGCGCATATTCCCCGATAGTAATGTGAGGACTTTATTCATAGTTATATTTTCCGTTTCCACCATCAGGGGATGCATTTACAGTTTGATTTTTAACCAAAAACCATTTTGAAAATTTATTACATAAAGTTCTTGCGGAGCCTCCCTGAAGTCCGTATAGTTCGCCTCCTCGCTGCTCAGGCAGTAGCGGGAAGGCAGCTCTAAGTCGTTGATTTTCTTAAAAAAAATCTTTTGAAAAAAGAGCTTGCCAAGCACGGAGAGGTCGCTATAATGCGCGCCACTTCAAGCAAGATCGGAAACGAACTTGCCGGGGTTCGAGAAAGCGTTTCGCTTCACGAATCACCGAAAAAAAGCTGCTAAAAATCACTTGATTCAGCGGCACGGATGTGTAGAATACGCCTCCCG
>NZ_CP174320.1:7500-1170000 GCF_052467695.1 Microbulbifer maximicatervae (SeqCode) | reverse complement strand
GCACACAAGCTTTGATCCTAGAATGTCCGAATGGGGAAACCCACTCCTTTTAGGAGTATCCATAACTGAATACATAGGTTATGGAGGCGAACCCGGGGAACTGAAACATCTAAGTACCCGGAGGAAAAGAAATCAACCGAGATTCCCTTAGTAGCGGCGAGCGAACGGGGATTAGCCCTTAAGCTCTTTATGTTTTAGTGGAAGGTTCTGGAAAGTACCGCGATACAGGGTGATAGCCCCGTACACGAAAAGGCATTTAGAGTGAAATCGAGTAGGTCGGGACACGTGTTATCTTGACTGAATATGGGGGGACCATCCTCCAAGGCTAAATACTCCCAGCTGACCGATAGTGAACCAGTACCGTGAGGGAAAGGCGAAAAGAACCCCGGAGAGGGGAGTGAAATAGAACCTGAAACCGTATACGTACAAGCAGTAGGAGCCCTTCGGGGTGACTGCGTACCTTTTGTATAATGGGTCAGCGACTTATTGTCTGTAGCAAGGTTAACCGCTTAGGGGAGCCGTAGAGAAATCGAGTCTTAATAGGGCGTTTAGTTGCAGGCAATAGACCCGAAACCCGGCGATCTATCCATGGGCAGGTTGAAGGTTGAGTAACATCAACTGGAGGACCGAACCCACTAATGTTGAAAAATTAGGGGATGACCTGTGGATCGGAGTGAAAGGCTAATCAAGCCGGGAGATAGCTGGTTCTCCTCGAAAGCTATTTAGGTAGCGCCTCGCGTCTCACCCTCGGGGGTAGAGCACTGTTTGGGCTAGGGGGTCATCCCGACTTACCAACCCCATGCAAACTCCGAATACCGAGGAGTGCAATCGCGGGAGACACACGGCGGGTGCTAACGTCCGTCGTGGAAAGGGAAACAACCCAGACCGCCAGCTAAGGTCCCAAATATCAGTTAAGTGGGAAACGATGTGGGAAGGCCCAGACAGCTAGGAGGTTGGCTTAGAAGCAGCCATCCTTTAAAGAAAGCGTAATAGCTCACTAGTCGAGTCGGCCTGCGCGGAAGATATACCGGGGCTCAAACTGATAACCGAAGCTGCGGATGCTCTTAGGAGCATGGTAGAGGAGCGTTGTGTAAGCCGTTGAAGGTGGATCGGGAGGTCTGCTGGAGGTATCACAAGTGCGAATGCTGACATGAGTAACGATAAGGGAGGTGAAAAACCTCCCCGCCGGAAGACCAAGGGTTCCTGTCCAACGCTAATCGGGACAGGGTTAGTCGACCCCTAAGGCGAGGGCGAAAGCCGTAGTCGATGGGAAACAGGTTAATATTCCTGTACTCGCTATTACTGCGACGGAGTGACGGAGAAGGCTAGGCCAGCATGGCGATTGGTTGTCCATGTTTAAGGTTGTAGGCTGGGGACTTAGGCAAATCCGGGTCCCTAAGGCTGAGAACTGATGACGAAGCCCACTTAGTGGGTGAAGTGGTTGATGCCCTGCTTCCAGGAAAAACTTCTAAGCTTCAGGTAATAGTGAATCGTACTCTAAACCGACACAGGTGGTCAGGTAGAGAATACCAAGGCGCTTGAGAGAACTCTGGTGAAGGAACTAGGCAAAATGGTACCGTAACTTCGGGAGAAGGTACGCCGGTTTTGGTGATGGGACTTGCTCCCTAAGCTGAGGCCGGTCGAAGTGACCAGGTGGCTGCGACTGTTTATTAAAAACATAGCACTCTGCAAACTCGTAAGAGGACGTATAGGGTGTGACGCCTGCCCGGTGCCGGAAGGTTAATTGATGGGGTTAGCTTCGGCGAAGCTCTTGATCGAAGCCCCGGTAAACGGCGGCCGTAACTATAACGGTCCTAAGGTAGCGAAATTCCTTGTCGGGTAAGTTCCGACCTGCACGAATGGCGTAACGATGGCCACGCTGTCTCCACCAGAGACTCAGTGAAATTGAAATCGCTGTTAAGATGCAGTGTACCCGCGGCTAGACGGAAAGACCCCGTGAACCTTTACTACAGCTTTGCACTGAACTTTGAGCCTATTTGTGTAGGATAGGTGGGAGGCTTTGAAGCAATGACGCTAGTTGTTGTGGAGCCGTCCTTGAAATACCACCCTGGTATGTTTGAGGTTCTAACTCTGGTCCGTTATCCGGATCGAGGACAGTGTATGGTGGGTAGTTTGACTGGGGCGGTCTCCTCCCAAAGAGTAACGGAGGAGTACGAAGGTGCACTCAGCATGGTCGGAAATCATGCAATGAGCATAATGGTATAAGTGCGCTTGACTGCGAGACAGACATGTCGAGCAGGTACGAAAGTAGGTCATAGTGATCCGGTGGTTCTGTATGGAAGGGCCATCGCTCAACGGATAAAAGGTACTCCGGGGATAACAGGCTGATACCGCCCAAGAGTTCACATCGACGGCGGTGTTTGGCACCTCGATGTCGGCTCATCACATCCTGGGGCTGAAGCCGGTCCCAAGGGTATGGCTGTTCGCCATTTAAAGTGGTACGCGAGCTGGGTTTAGAACGTCGTGAGACAGTTCGGTCCCTATCTGCCGTGGGCGTTGGAGATTTGAGAAGAGTTGCTCCTAGTACGAGAGGACCGGAGTGAACGAACCTCTGGTGTTCCGGTTGTCACGCCAGTGGCATTGCCGGGTAGCTATGTTCGGACGGGATAACCGCTGAAAGCATCTAAGCGGGAAGCCTCCTTCAAGATAAGATCTCCCTGAGGCCTTGAGCCTCCTGAAGGGCCGTGGAAGACTACCACGTTGATAGGCTGGGTGTGGAAGCGTTGTGAGGCGTTGAGCTAACCAGTACTAATTGCCCGTGCGGCTTGACCATACAACAGAGATGGTTACTAACGACTAGCTAAGCTAGCGGATTGTGAGTTAGAGACATACGATCGCTTGCGGTGTATTACTACAGATTGTTTTACCGACTTATTTGGGGTTATCGCCGGTCAATAACATGACCGAGGCAAACAGCGATAACGCGGCAGGCCAAGCACATTGCTTATAAGACCAACGCCAACCCAAGCCAGTTTGCCTGACGACAATAGAGTTGTGGAACCACCTGATCCCTTGCCGAACTCAGAAGTGAAACGCAACATCGCCGATGGTAGTGTGGGGCTTCCCCATGTGAGAGTAGGTCATCGTCAGGCTTCTAATCCGAAAAGGGCCACCCAACAGGGTGGCCCTTTTTTTATGGCTGAAAAATATTTTAAAAAAACAAAAATAAAAAAACTAAGAAAGGGAAAGCAGGAATTACTTAGTCGAAATTAAATAGAAAAAATAAAATAGTTCTGAAAAACTTTAGTACTCAACTTTCTATTTAAAAAATCAGTCAGTAATTAAAAAAAGAAAAACCTAAAACTACCTGAGCACCTTAAACAGACGCTCTCCTAAAAAGCCTATAAAAATAGGTCTTTACCTACCTCCGTCGCACTTATATAAAAAATCATCCAACAAAAATAACTCGCGTAAAAACCAGAAAAGTACCCATACCACTCCCGCCAAAAATTAAATTTAGCCGGTAAAAATATCGGTGATTTTTTAGTCTCTGTAGTAATCCCCTGTAACCACGGGGCCTGTAGCCCGTTTATTAAAGTTATGCACAACTCTATCCAGACTTTCTGTTAGTAACGTTCTGGTCTTACTTTTAGTGGATAACCTGACACTTTTTTCGTTGGTTTTTTAATCGAATTATTTCATTGCACGAAATTAAAGGCTTCCAGACCTCTATCCAAAAGTTATGCACAGCACTATCCAAGAATTCTGTTAGTAACATCCCTATAATGAAGAAAACATCTAAAGAGTTCTATTTTTACGACCTATTATCCAGTGTTGCAGTGGATAAACAGGGCTGACTTTTCAGTTCTAAAAGGCTCGCTGGGGTGTGCTGTTAAGGAAGCATTCTGTTAGCGACAAATTCCTCCGAGAGGCTTGCTAATGAGATTTCTACTTTTAATTTCCATGTCATTAGTACTTTTAGCTGCTGGATCGCTAAGGGCGCAGACGTTGGTAGTAGGAAATAAATATGAGGGCACGGTGAGTTTTATTGACCTGGCTTCCGGCCAAGAGGTTAAGAAACCGGAAACTGGAGGTTCGCCCCATGAATTAATAGTGTCGCCGGATAAATCTAAAGTGGTGGTAGTTTCTTACCTTGAAGATGGCTACGTGGGAGAAGAGCTGAATGTATTCGATATTGCGAGCGGTAAGCGCCTGAAAAGAATTGATATCAGTCCACACAAAGGCCCTCACGGTATCGCTTGGCTGGGCGATAGCAATAATGTGATTGTTACGACAGAAGAAACCAGCGACGTGATAAAGGTGGATGTGGCTGAAGGAAAAGTATTGGGAGTTGCCCGTACTGATCAGGTAGGTAGCCATATGCTTGCACTATCACCTGATCTGAAGACCGCCTACGTTACTAGCCGGGGGTCGGATACGTTCAGTGTAATTGATACAGAGACTATGGAGTTGAAATCTACAATACCGGCAGGGGATGGGCCGGAGGCGGTGTGGGTAAGCCCCGATAATAGCGAGCTATGGATAGGAAATAATCAGTCAGAAAATATCTTTATTTTCGATACTGAAACGTTAAAGCAAAAAGAAACGATAGATGTTGGTTTTCTGCCTATCCGAATCAGATTTCACCCTGATGGCGAAGTGGTAGCTGTAGCAGATTTAAATGGTAATCGTATACTCGTGTATGACGCAAAGACCCGTAAACAGTTACATGAGATTGATGTCGGCAGCGCAGGGGCCAGACAGCCAGCGTCGCTATTTTTCTCTCCGGACGGAAAGTTTTTGTTTGCCGGTTCTCAGAGAGACGGAAAAGTTGTTGAAATAGATGCCGCAACTTGGAAAGTTAAGCGTATATTTAATGCGGGACAAGGGTCAGATGGTATTGAGTGGAGCCCAGTAAATATTCAGCAATAAATATTCCTGAACTCCACTGTTAAAATAATGAATCAGGTAGGAACTGTGTAGATTTTTAAGTCCTGAAATATTCCATCAATCGAATAATAATTTGGAATAGTTTCACTATGCACTCCACCTACGCGTTCTGCTACGGCTATGCTGGCACTGTTTTCAGATAAGCAGTGAATTTTCAACGCTTGAATATCGTGCAGATCTTTCAAGTAGCTAGATATTTTATTTACGATTCGAGTTACGATTCCATTGCCATGGCAGCTTTTACATAACCAATACCCTATTTCTGCATTTTGTTTTTTAAGGTCAATTTCCTTGATACCAAAGATCCCGACTACCTTGTCTGAATAGTGGATCTTGTACCAGGATGCTCCGAAACTATTGCTGAATACTCTGTCGGCAATATATTTTTCTGTGGTTGGGAGGTCGACAACAAGCTTTGCCCAATAGAGATATTTCTCTAGCAGTGGTCTGTTATTTTCAATTAAGGCAAAGATGATTTCTGTGTCACTATCCAAAAGTGGATCGAGTTTGATATCACTGTTTACTACTATAGGCTTTTTAGTCATCCTTTTGCCTCTCCATTTTTTAGCGATATTTTTAGTCATTAGCAACCTAACTAACTGGTAGAGTTTTCCTGATTAGGTGAAACAACAGAAAGAGCCTGTGGAAGGTCTCTAGGTTTCCAGCATAAAAGTTACCGGGCCGTCATTGACTAGTGAAACCTGCATATCCGCTGCAAATATTCCAGTGGCCACTGGCGTAAATTGGGCTTTGGAACTTTTAACGAAATAGTTGTAGAGCTCCTCCGCGTATTCTGGTGATGCGCCGCGACTAAAGCTCGGGCGTAAACCTCTATCAGTTTCGGCAACTAGTGTGAACTGACTGACAATCAGGAGCCCACCTCCCGCCTTTTGGAGGTTGAGATTCATACGCCCTTTACCATCGGGAAAAATACGGTAATTCAGGACTTTGTGCAGCAGCTTATCTGCACTATCGGTAGTGTCCTGGGCTTCGATACCTAGCAGCAGGAGGATACCCTTATCTATGGCCCCAACGGCCTCTCCCGCTACATTAACCTGGGCATGGCTTACCCTTTGGATCAATCCTTTCATCTCACTTCTCTCTGCTGCTCTGGAACCGATCGTCTAAATCGCCTAGATTAGCGGACTGTTCCCAGTAGAGAAACCGAGAATAACGGTATGAAGAGACAGCTAGTGGCACTGGTTGCCGGTGCACTTGCTGCGGTGAGTGTTCACGCAGCTGATAGCTATCCGGATAGTAAACCGGGTGCTCAAATTGATGAATATTTTGGTCAAAAGGTGGCTGACCCCTATCGCTGGATGGAAAAAATGTCCAGCGATGAGGTAAAGAGTTGGGTGGCCAAACAGAATGATCATTCATTACCGCGTTTGAAGGACCTGCCCGGGTGGCAGAAAATCAATGACCGGCTTGCAGAACTATGGCGCTACGAGCGCTACGGTGTTCCGTACAAGAAGGGCGATAGCTATTACTACAGCTACAACACCGGTGATTGGGATCAGAATGTTTTCTATAAGGCCTCTAGCCTGTCTGCTGAGGGCGATACGGTTTTAGATCCACGCACCCTAAGTGAAGATGGCACTATTGCTGCCAAGCGCCTCAAAGTCAGTCCAAAGGGCCGCTATCTGGCTTACGGTATCTCGGATGGTGGCACTGACTGGACCGACTATCGTATTCGCGACCTAAAGACAGGCAAGGATCTGAAGGAACAACTGACCGGTATCAAGTTTAGTGATGCCAGTTGGGCGCCGGATGAGTCCGGTTTTTACTATAGCCGGTACCCGTTTAACAGAGATGGCACGGCGGATGATAGCAAACAGGTAGCCGTATATTTTCACCGACTGGGAGATGCCCAGGAAAGTGATCAACTGGTCTATGAAATTACTGATCATCCCACCCGCAATCCAGGCGCGACGGTGAGTGACGATGGCAACTATCTCCTGTTTGGCATCTTCGACGGCTATGACTCGAACGGCTTTTACTATCGCGATTTACGGGATGAAAGCGGCAAGGTAATTAAGCTTCTGGATGACTGGGATGGCCTATACCAGTATCTCGGAAATAAAGGGAGCACCTTTTACTTTGAGACCAGTGCGGGGGCGCCGCTGGGCCGTGTAATCGCTATTGATCTGAATAAGCCGCAACGCAAACACTGGCGCGATCTGGTGCCGGAGACGACTAGTGCCCTGCAGAGTGCCAGTTATATCGGTGATCGCTTTGTGCTTCACTACCTGGAGGATGCGAAATCGCGAGTGCTGGTGACCGGTACTAACGGTAAGAAACAGTACGAGCTGAAGCTGCCAGGGGTGGGCTCAGTGAAGGGGTTTTATGGTGAGCCGAATGAAGTTGAGACCTTCTACGCTTTCTCTAATTTTATTACCCCGCCGAGTATCTACCACCTGAATGTACTGACTGGTGAAACCAAACTGTTCAAGCAGCCAAAATATGCAGCAGACTTTTCCGATCTGACTGTGAGTCAGCATTTCTATAAGAGTAAGGACGGTACCCGGGTGCCTCTATTCCTCGTGCATAAGAAGGGAATGAAGCGAGATGGCTCCAACCCGACGCTGCTTTATGGATATGGTGGTTTTAACTCCGCTCAGTTACCGCGCTTCTACAACCGCTTTGTCGGTTGGTTGGATATGGGCGGCACCCTGGCACTGGCCAACTTGCGCGGTGGTAGCGAGTACGGCAATGCTTGGCACCAGGCGGGTACCAAGACGCAAAAGCAAAATGTCTTCGATGATTTTATCGCTGCAGCTGAGTGGCTGATCGAGGAGAAAGTCACTTCTCCTGAAAAGCTTGCTATTAGTGGTCGCTCCAATGGTGGACTATTGGCGGGGGCAACGCTGGTACAACGACCGGATTTGTTTGCGGCGGCATTACCGGTAGTGGGTGTCCTGGATATGCTGCGATATCATACCGCTTCCGCTAATGCCCGGCAGTGGTCGAGCGATTATGGGCTTAGTGAAAATCGCGATGAGTTCAAAGCGCTGCATGCCTATTCTCCGGTCCACAACACCCGTGAGGGCACCTGCTATCCGGCCACGCTAATCACCACTGCCGATCGCGATGATCGAGTGGTTCCCTGGCACAGCTACAAATTTGCGGCAGCCCTACAAAAAGATCAGGGCTGTGACAAACCAGTCTGGCTTGCCGTAGAGACTCGGGCTGGGCACGGTGCAGGCAAGCCGGTATGGATGCAGGTGGAAGACTTCGCCAATCAGTGGAGCTTCCTTGCCTACCAGCTGGGCATGAAAATCGAGTAGCCTTTCCAACTAACCCAACAAAAGTAATAGCGGGATCAATCAATAAAACTCCCGGTAGGACGATTGCAAAGGGGTTTAGTTTTGCGGCGGTGTCACTAATGAAGTTAGTGTGCCGCCCACTCTGTCGGAGTGGTGGTATCACCAACCGGTCTGCCCTTCCGGAAGGAGGTGGCTTCGATAGAGCTAATCACTGGGTATGAATAACGATAACAACTCATCCGGTGGATTTATGAAACACGCATTTGTAACCGGGGGAACCGGTTTTCTCGGCGCTAATTTGGTAGAGCAATTGGTTGGTGATGGATGGAAAGTTACCGCCATGCATCGGCGCACCTCTAATACCGATATGTTGCGCTCTCTGGGCGTTAATCTGGTTGAGGCCTCTCTGAATGACCCTCAGTCCCTTCAAGCTGCAATCCCAAATAATGTCGATGCGCTTTTCCATATGGCGGCTAATACCAGTATGTGGCGTGGCGGTAATGCCCAGCAGTGGAAAGATAATGTTGAGGGGGCAGCGAATATTGCCAAAGTTGCCAGAGAGAAAAATGTAAGGCGTATGGTGGTGACCAGCTCAATTTCTGCTTATGGCTACCATAAGGAAAGAATTACTGAAGAAAGTGATAAGCTGGCAGATGACCCTCATCATCACTATCTGTACACGAAAAAAAGAGAGGAAATTGCCGTTCGCAAGGAAGTTGAACGGGGCCTGGATGCGGTATTTCTAAACCCTTGTGCAATTGTTGGTAAATACGACACCACCAGCTGGGCGCAGACCTTTTTTCTGATTGATAAAAATCAATTACCAGGTGTTCCACCGGGCTGGGGTTCTTTTTGCCATGCCGGTGCAGTAGCGCGAGCCCACATCGATGCGGTTGAAAAGGGGCGGTGTGGTGAAAATTATATCTTGGCCGGAACGGATGCCAGTTTTTTAGAATTTTTTGGAAAGATCGCTGAGTTATTGCATAAACCTGTACCAAAACGCACCACACCGGCATTTCTAATTCAATCTATCGCCTGGTTTTCCGATCTCTGGTCTCGTGTGAGTGGGCAAGAGCCGGTTATTACTCCTGAAAAGGCCACGTTGGTAACGCGGAGAGTCGTTGCTAGTAGTGCTAAGGCTGAACGTGAACTCGGTTATCAATCGGGGGTGGCTTTGGATACTATGTTATGCGAATGTCGCGATTGGTTAGTACAGAACAATTTGTTGGAGTCGAAGTGAATCGTAATAATATTATTTTTGGGTTAGTTGCCTTGCTTTTGGTTTTACAGCTTATTCAGTATTACTTTTTCTCCGGCGCAAGCTAGTCATAAAAAGGAAGTAATGATGGCGGAAAAGCGCTGTGACTGGTGCCTGTCTACACCACTTTATCAAAATTACCATGATGAGGAGTGGGGTAGGCCGGTTACCGATGACCAGATCCTGTTTGAGTTTTTGTTGCTGGAGGGGGCCCAGGCGGGCTTATCCTGGATTACAGTGCTCAATAAGCGGGAGAATTATCGTAAACTGTTTAATAATTTCGATGCTGAAAAAATTGCTCGGTACACCCCTAAAAAGGTAGAGAAATTACTTCTCAACCCGGGAATTATTCGCAACCGGCTCAAGGTTGAATCGGCCATCAAGAATGCACGGGCAACCCTCGAATTGCGCGATCGCGGTATATCCTTAAGGGATTTTCTCTGGCAGTTCACCGGTGGAAGAGTGATTGTTAATCGCCCCCGCTCCATGAAACAGGTGCCGGCCACTACAGCAGAATCTGATGCGATGAGTAAGGCGTTAAAGAAAGCGGGTTTTAGTTTTGTGGGATCAACCATTATGTACGCGCATATGCAGGCAACTGGAATGGTCAATGATCACTTGGAAACTTGTCCGGCTCATCAGCGTTGTGTCGATGAGGCGCAGAATTTAGGTTTGGCTTGAATTTAAAATAGGGATTTATTTTCGGGGATCGATGAATATTAATAGCTTACTCAATGAGTATTGGCCCCAAGTAACTGCATTATCCCTAAAGTTGGCGGCCGCACTACTGATAGTTTTGGTGACGCTGTTTGTGGCCCATCTTGCCCGCCGAGCGGTTGATCGTCTGCCGGACCGGTTTGATGTTATCTTGCGCCCAGTACTGCGCAGTATTTCGAGCTGGGCGGTTTATATTGTTGGCGCACTGCTGGTATTGGATGTATTTGGTATTAACACTACCAGCTTAATTGCTCTACTCGGCGCTACTGGTGTGGCAGTAGCCTTAGCGTTGAAAGATACCCTGCAAAATATTGCTTCGGGGTTTCTACTACTGGGATTGCGGCCGTTCCGCGTTGGGGATGTGATTCAGTTCGGTAACATAATGGGCACTGTTCGCGAGGTAGGGCTATTTACTACGGAGCTGGATACCACGGATGGGCTGCGTATTATCGCACCCAACAGTGCTATCTGGGGGCAAGTGCTCACCAACTTCAGTCGCAATAAGACTCGCCGTATCGAGATTGTGGCGGGTATCGCCTATGGCGATGACATTGATCGCGGTCTAACAGTATTACGTCGCTTGGTAGAACAGGAACCCCGTATTCTCGCTGAGCCAGAGCCAAGTTTCGCTGTTAAGGCGCTTGCTGACAGCGCGGTAAATTTACAGTTGCGGGCCTGGGCTGCCAATGATCAGTACTGGGATGTTTATTGGTCCCTGATGCAAAAGCTTAAGCCTGCACTGGAGGCAGAAGGCTTGACGGTACCCTTTCCCCAGCGAGAGCTACATATCGTGGACCGGGTCACAAGCCGGCGTTAGTCTATTACCGCAGGGTCACTTGTGGCAATATCCTGCTCCAGGTATTGGGTCCACCTAGTCCAAAATCTCCGATTTGCCTCAACTCAACGCAAACATATGGCGTTCTGGGGGGCATGAATCGACACCTCACCGAATTCGTGTCAAAGTTAGCGGCGTTTTTTTGTACAACTTTTGATCGAGATAGGAAGATGCCGATAAAGCTGAACAACCCACTGATCCCCAGCCTGCTGGCTGTCGCTATCCTTGCGGGCTGTCAGGGTGACAAGAGTACCCAGGCTGGAGCCAACGTAGATAAGCCCCAAAATGCGGTTGCCGAGGCCTCAGTAACTGTAGATGCGGTTGCCGAAACCAAGCGCCTGACTGAGTGGCTGGATGAGCGTTATGAGGAACAGCTGCAGTTCAGCCCGATTCAGCTGTCCTACCTGGGTCGCAAAGACCACTATGACCAAATCGACGATATGAGTGAAGCCGCAGAGGCTCGCCGCTTGGTTTGGCAAGAGAAAAGTGTTGAAGAGCTCAAGAAGAATTTCGACTACAGCAAGCTGACTCAGGAAGGGAAAACCTCCTACGATATCTGGATTTATCAGTTTGAACAGGCCAAGGCCGCTGCGCCGTTTATCCGTCACGGCTACATCTTTGAGCAGATGGGAGGTGCACAATCGCAGTTGCCCAACTTCCTGCTGAACTTCCACAAGGTCGACAACGTTGAAGATATGCAGGCGTATATCACCCGTATCGGTGGTATCTCCCGCGCGATCAACCAGTTGCTTGACCGCGCTAAGCTGTCGTCCAAAGAAGGTATCCGTCCCCCGCGCTTTGCCTATGAGGGTGCAATTGATCAGTCCAGTAAATTGATTGAAGGCGCACCGTTTACCGATGGTGAAGACGCACCTCTGTGGGCCGGTGCCAAAGGGAAAATCGCTGAGCTGCTCGAAGCCGGTACTATTGATCAGAAGCAGGCAGACAAGCTGACTGCGGAAGCGCGCAAGGCATTAGAGACTGAGTTCTTCCCCGCATATAAAGGGCTGGTTACCTGGCTCAAAGCGGATATGCAGAAGGCCTCAGCTGAGCCTCAAGGTGCTAGTAGCTTGCCCAATGGTATGGCCTACTACAATCAGCGCCTGGCCAACACCACAACTACGGACCTGACTGCCGACCAGATCCACAATATCGGCCTGGAAGAAGTAGCGCGTATCCGTGGTGAGATGGAAACTATCAAGAAGCAGGTTGGTTTCGAAGGTAGCCTGCAGGACTTCTTCAAGTTTATTCGCGAAGATGGCCAATTCTACTACCCGAATACCGATGAAGGTCGCCAGGGCTACCTGGATGACTCAACCGCGTTCCTGGACAACATTACCAAGAAATTGCCGGAATACTTTGGCCTTCTGCCGAAAGCTGAGTTGGTAGTAAAGCGGGTTGAGTCTTTCCGTGAACAGGATGGCGGTGCCCAGCATTACTACCCCGGCACTCCCGACGGTTCCCGCCCGGGTATTTACTATGCGCACCTGTCCGATATGAGTGCCTATTCCACGACTGATATGGAAACTGTGGCCTACCACGAAGGCAACCCCGGTCACCATATGCAGATCTCAATTGCTCAGGAATTGGAAGGTATCCCGCAGTTCCGCACTCAAGCTCACTTTACTGTCTATGTAGAGGGCTGGGCGCTGTACTCTGAGAAGCTTGCTAAAGAAATGGGGGCCTTCGAAGATCCCTATAACCTGTTTGGCCACCTGACGGCTGAAATGTGGCGAGCCATTCGCCTTGTTGTTGATACCGGCCTGCACGCCAAAGGCTGGAGTGAAGAGCAAGCGGTGGAGTACTTCCTGGAAAACTCCGCAATCCCCGAGACTGCAGTTCGTTCCGAAGTGCGTCGTTACCTGGCGTGGCCGGGCCAGGCGACTGCTTACAAGATCGGTATGCTGAAAATTCAGGAGCTGCGCAAGCAGGCTGAAGATCAGTTGGGTGATAAATTCGATATTCGCGGATTCCACGATACCGTACTGGGTGGCGGTGCTTTGCCAGTGCCAGTATTGGAGAGCCGCGTAGCCTCTTGGGTGGAATCGGTGAAGCAATCATAAGCTTCTTAGCTGACTCTTTTAAAAAGCCGGGCACAGCCCGGCTTTTTTATTGGGCTTATTTCTGTGAATATCGTCTGTGTATAGAGGAAAGCTGGTTTTCCCTAAAATAATTGTTTATGGAAAAGTCCCAATGGATTCAAATATTTACTCTGCCCCAGAGGCTGAATTAGATACTGTTTCAGAAGATGAAGCGCAGTTTTATATAGTTTCACCAACCAAATTCTGGGTAATGAGCCTAGGTACAGTGGGTATCTATTCAGTTTATTGGTTTTACCGTCATTGGGCAGAATATCAGCGTGCTAGTGGAGAGAATATGTGGCCGGTTATGCGGGCGATATTCTCTATCTTTTTTACTCATTCCCTCTTTTCCAGGATTCAAAGCCGTATCGAGATTGATAAGGTGGATTACCGCTGGGTGCCGGCACTTTGGGCTACGTTATATGTAGTTTTTGCGATTGCCGGGGCTATTGTCGACAGGATTTCCTATTACTCCGATGTAATTTCATTGATCGATATAGTAAGCATACTTCTCTTACCCTTTACATTGTGGCCACTTTATGAGGGACAGAAAGCTGCCAATATGGTTAATGGAGATATTTCAGGACAGGCTAACTCGAGATTTACTCCCTGGAATTTTGTTTGGTTGGCTGTAGGGGCTGTGTTTTGGGGAGTGGGTATTTTTGGGGCTTATTATCTGCTGGGCAATGTATAAGAGAGGAGTATCTATGAGACGTTCAGGATTTATTATCGTCGCTCTGCTATTACAACTGTTTCCTTCCGCTTTATGGGCGGAGCCAACACCCACTGAAATTACCGTGCGCGCCAAGGCCATGGATGCCAAGTTTATTGGCTCCTCCATCGGTGGTGCCATGGTTATTATTCGCGATGCAGATTCTGGGGAAATTCTTGCCAAGGGGCTTACCCAAGGGAGCACCGGTGACACCACCAGAATTATGAAAACGCCCCGAGAGCGGTTCCAATCTATCGCCGATGGCGCTGCACATTTTACCGCTACACTGAATATCAGTGAGCCGGTGTTTCTGACGGTGGAAGTTCTTGCGCCGTATATCAAAAAGCAGGCCCGAGTGGTGGCGCAGACACAGACTTGGCTGGTTCCGGGAAAGCCTATTTCTGGTGATGGGCTGATTGTGGAAATTCCGGGGATGTTGGTAGATTTACTCAGCCCACAGACCCATCTCTATACAGGCTTGGACCAGAGTCCCTTTGAGATTCGCGCTAATGTGGTAATGATGTGCGGATGTTCACTTACCGATGGTGGGCTTTGGGACGGCAGTAAGATAGAAGTTGTGGCATTGGTTAAAAGAGATGGCAAATCATTTGCTCGAGTGCCGCTAGAGATACAGGAGACTATGAATACCTTTAGTGCGCCCTTTGCGACGGATTTGCCAGGTGTTTATGAAATTGTGCTATATGCCTATGATCCCAAGACTGGAAATACCGGTGTAGATCGGGGGAGCTTCATTGTGCGCTAGGCAAGTGCGGCAAACTGTCTGAGATATGGATTCCTATGGATATTCGGCAGGCTATAGAGAGTGACCTCGAAGGCATGTGGAGCCTCTTTAGTGTTGTGCGAAACAGAGGGGATCTGCCTTTCTCACATAAGATCAGTCGAGAAGTGTTTTCTGCTCAGTGGCTTAATGACGACTTACAGACTTATGTTGCCGAAGAGTTACCTCACTTGCTGGGGGTGTATAAATTAGGGGTTAATTTCCCTGGTATTCATAGCCATGTCGCGACAGCCAACTTTCTCGTGCACACGGATGTGCGCGATCGCGGTGTAGATCGTGCACTGGTCCAGCATGCAATCGCCAGGGCCCAGGACGCCGGCTATTTGGAAATGCAGTTCAACTACGTTCCCAGCGACAATGAGCCCGCAATAACCCTTTATACCGAGCTGGGCTTCACTATTATCAAAACGCTAGATAGAGCATTTACCGATCCTTTGGGAAGGTTGCAAGATGCTTATGTTATGCAGCGGTTTTTACAGTAGTTCTCCTGGTTATGGACCGGCAAAACCCAAAACACCAACAGGAAAGCCGGGAAGCGCTAATTGAGGAGCATCGACCGGAGCGTATTGAGGCGCGCTTGCGAAGTCGTCCACAGTCACAGTGGCTCTCTGATTTTGTTTTGGGAGCGATAGATGGCTGCGTAACTACCTTTGCCATTGTTGCAGGCGCTTTTGGTGCAGGCTTCTCCGAAGCGGTTGTGCTTGTGATGGGCTTTGCCAATCTTATCGCTGATGGTTTCAGCATGGCGGTAAGCAATTATGAAGCTGCCAGTGTGGAGCGTGAGCAACGAGCCGCGGCTATGCGTACAGAGCGTCAGCATATTGCTTTAATTCCCGAGGGAGAGCGGGAAGAGATCAGGCAAATTTTCTATCGAAAGGGATTTCGAGGTGAAGTTCTCGACAATATTGTTGCCACTATCACCGCGAATCAAAAGCTGTGGATAGAGACAATGCTGGCGGAAGAGTACGGTATAAGCCGCTTAGAGCATAAGCCTCTGGGGGCGGCACTGATAACCTTCGCGGCTTTTTTGTGTGTAGGTGCTATTCCCCTGCTGCCCTACCTTTTCCACAGCCTTAATCCCGCCGAACAATTTTATGCGAGCGCCGTTCTGTCGGTCTGCGCTTTTTTTGCTATTGGCTTGTGCAAAGGACTGGTGTTTTCCCACCACCTGCTGGTGGCGGGCTTAAAAACTCTGTTTTTTGGCAGTAGCGCAGCGGCCCTGGCACTCGTCGTTGGCTATCTACTGCGCCACTTGGTGACTTAATATTTATGCGGCTACCACTTTGTTGCGCCCGCCATTCTTGGCTCGATACATACGTTTATCTGCTTCGGCCAATAGCTGATTGAGTGGCTTGCCATTGGTGCTGCCTTCGACGACTCCGAGACTGATTGAGATTTTTACCGGGCGTGTATAGCGGCGACTGAGGGTGGATACTCTGCGACGAAGTTTTTCTGCAAGGACACTGCCGCCTTTCAAGTCAGTATTCGGCAATAGCAATAAAAATTCTTCGCCGCCCCAGCGCGCCACAATATCCTCAGACCGGGTGTTACTTTTCAGTATCTTGGCAACATCTTGTAATACGCGGTCGCCAAAGGAGTGTCCGTAGGTATCGTTGATCGTCTTGAAGTTATCTAAGTCTCCGATAAGGATGACATATTGATCTTTCAGCTCATCATTCCGGCGTTCTAATTCATGAATGGCGCGAAATGCTTCTCTGCGATTCGCTAATCCGGTCAATGTGTCCGTGGCAGCATAGGTCTCCAATTCACCTGTTAATCGCTGGAGGAGCTGTTGAGTTTGGTGACGGCTACTGTCAAGTAATGCAGTTAGAGCCGTGAGTGCGCCAAATACTGCAATAAAACGCGCACGATAGGCCGTATCATATTTGGCCGTGAGTCCTGGGAAATCCGGATAAAACAGGATTGCTGCCGTAGCGAGACCTATGCCGAGCAGTGCAGTGGTGCCGGTTTTATAGCCGTAAAGGTTGATAAATCCGGGGACCAGCATAACTGCCCACATCAATCCGGTATTGTTTACGCCACCAGTCATTAGTAAGTAGAAATACAGCGCCAATAAAAGAATTCCCACCAATAATGGTGTTTTCTCGGTAGGACCGATGATATTGACAGTGATATACGCAAATAAAATAACCACCGCGACGATAAAAAGCGTCGATGCCTGCAGAATATTAGTTGCAGTAAGGGCGATGATCGCCATGGCTCCGGTGATAGCCATAGCGAATATCAGCATATAAGAGGAGGCCAATATCCGTCTGCGCAGATCTATGCGCTGCACTTCATCAATAGAGGTGGATATCGCGGGGTTTTGATTGTTATACCCTGAGCTCATAGTCATTCCCGTTGCTATACCGACTGCAACCTTCCGCTTGCTCGGGACCGTCCTGCATCATACAACTATGCTGGTAGCCACTACCGGAGTGAAGCAATGGTGAGTATAGGGGGAATCTGTCACCGACCAAAGTAGCAAGCTACAGTATCAGTAACTCAAACTTTAGAACTGAGAAATCGTGACACAAATTCAACTGACTTCTGGCGATATCTTGACGATGCGTGGAGATGCTCTGGTGTGTCCGGCACACAAGCATCTTATTCGGGGGCGGGGGCTTTCAGCGCAGATTTATGCCCAGTGCGGGACTCGGTTAACCCCCCAATGTGCCAATCAAAGAGCATGCCCAGTGGGTGAAGCTCGCGTGACTCGAGCCTATGATTTACCGGTCGATTACTTATTGCATACTGTTACGCCCCAGTGGAGCAGTGGCGATCAATGGGGGAGCCAGGCCATAGTGCTGTTGAGGCACTGCTATGAAAGTGTTTTAGAGTTGGCGATAGAGCGCGGCTGCAAAACGATACTGTTTCCAGCACTGGGAGCTGGCACTAACCGCTTCCCTCACGAGATTGCGGCACATCAGGGATTGGCCGTTTTACGCGCTTATGCCTCAAGGTTCGAGAGACTCACAGTTTGTTTGCACTCACAAACTGCATTGGCGCAGTGGCAGAAAGTTGAGCAGCGCTTTTATGGCCATAATTGATGTGTCACGGGTAATTGAATGGGATACAGCCTATTGTGTTAATTATTTAGTTAAGCACTATTGATTCCATGCAGTTAATGGTTCCTTCAATAACCTAATGTGGCGTATATACAGTAGTTCTGCGGTGCAGGCAGATCGAACCACGGCATGCCAGTCTAACAAGCAATAACTTACCAAGTCGTCTTCTGATCTCATGAATTGAGAGTTATTCAGGTGCTATACAGTCTTTTCTAACTCTTCCGTTGATTATTAAGTGCTATGGCTCCATCTAACTATTTAGTTCTAACGTGCTAAATATTGAAATCGTTAGTTGTAATGAGTCATCTATTCGCTAAAGATAGTTGTCAATAATTTAATAAATATGCATTATTTTTATATGTATTTTTTAAGCCTAAAAATTTTAGTAACTATGGACCACTGCAAAGTCTGCATACAAGAACAAAATATCTATGAAGGCATAGGGCATAGATGTGCTTTGTGTCGGGGGTGAGTGCCCCCTAAAATGAAAAGAAATCCTCTTTTTTTACAGTTTCCCATGCCGCCTATGAATAGCCAGCGCGTTATTATTCACTGTAAGTAGGACTGGATTGTCATTCTGCTTACCACTTTCATTAGTGGCTCTTATAGTTACTTCTTATTTTAAATTTTTAGTATCTCAGCGAGAACAGTCTTTATCTGAGAACGCTATCTTGGCAGGCCTTACTACTGAGGGATATATTTTATCAATGCGGTCAGTAATGTTTGTTTCTATAATATTGTTTGCGACCTTCTTTAAGCTGCTTACACACTTAATCCCTAAGCCAAAATAGAACTTGATAAAGAGTTAAGTCTAAGATATTGGGGACTATAGGTTGAGGCAATCAATTCGTAAAAATTTTAGAATCCTATCGTTTTTTTATCTTTGATAGTCTTGGGGATAGATAGTTATTTTGTTGCCAGCTCCAATGGAGTGAAATTTAACTCATTATTTTCCCTTTTTCCTAAAGAGTATAATTGGAGTCAAATTCAGGCGGTTGAAACAGCTACTGGCACTGGTCCGGCACCTAGCCGCTGGGTTCCAAAATACATTTTAAGAATGGATGATAAAAAATTAGTTTAATTGATTACAAGCTGCAGAGATTTATTGCCTCTTACACCAGGCTCAGAATTTATCTTCGAGATCAAAATCAAATTAAGTATGAGCAAAATCTGACAAATGATGGAATTCGTTGGTTGAGAAATAATTTGCCAAAGGATGGCTTTGGTGAAGTGATGCATATCTTACAAGGTGCGCCGTAATAATTATTTTAAGCGCGGACTAAATAATAAATAGAAAGGGCCCGATAAGGGCCCTTCTATTAGAACAAACATTGAGCCACCTTCCCTGAGAAGGCGGCCAAAGTGTATCCAGGTTACTGGCAGGAACTCGCTTCCCAGTACTGGGGAGCGTTAGCCGGGGACCACCAGTTGGGACCAAAGGTAGACACATAAACCTGGCCTTCAAAGGTTACTAGGTCGCCAACTTGATAGCCTTCGTCACCAGCATATGGCTGCTGGAATTCGGGGCAGGAAGCGGTCTCACCTGAACCTTGATCGCTGTCGGTGTTGTCATCGGAACCGTTATTGGCGTTGTCGTCAGAACCGCTATCGGAGCCATTGTTGTTGCTATCGTCAGAGCCGCTGTCGGAACCATTGTCGGAGCCTTCGCCCTCAGTTTGACAGGTGGTTTCGGTCCACAGCGATGGCGCGGAACCTGGAGACCACCAGTTTGGCTCGTGGGTGGACTCGTAGGCGACTCCTTCAAAGACAACAACGTCACCGACTGAATAACCTGGGTCGCCGGCATAGGGCTGCTCAAACGCGACGCAGGCGCTGCTTCCGCCATTATTATTGCCACCGCCACTTCCGGTGTCGCCAGTATCTCCGGTGTCTCCAGTGTCTCCAGTGTCTCCAGTGTCTCCAGTGTCTCCAGTGTCTCCAGTGTCTCCAGTGTCTCCAGTGTCTCCAGTGTCTCCAGTGTCTCCAGTGTCTCCAGTGTCTCCGGTATCTCCGGTATCTCCGGTGTCTCCGGTGTCTCCGGTGTCTCCAGTATCTCCGGTATCGCCAGTGTCTCCGGTATCGCTATCACTGGAGCCACCCTGTCCGAAAACTTCGAGTGCGGCATCGAGTAGTGGATACTGGTATTCATTGTTCTCCAATAGCATTCCACCGCGTAGCTGCCAGATCATCACGCCACCAAGGCCCTGGTCGAGCACATATTGGGCGCGTGCGGCGATAGAAGTCGTATCTTCGAAAGAGATAAAACCGCCATCCTCAAACCAACCATAGTGGGTGACGGCCTCGGGATCGTAAGCGGTCTGGAATGAAGAGTCGCTCTGCATTTTCTCAACGATCTGGTAGTAGCGCGTCTCGGTGTCAGAGCCCCAGTGAGCGACGTCTTGTCCGGAGGCGGCTTCACCGATTGCGGTGGCGCCAGCCACGCTGCGGCCGTAGTGGGACATACCCAGGGTGATCTTCTCAGCAGGAATATTGCCCTCAGTCATCCACATATTGCGGCAGCTGTCTGCGTCGAAGCCTTCGTTGACCTGGCCTTCATAGGGGTACAGCGGCGAGGTATGCTGGGCTACGGTATCCCAGTCGCCACCAAAGTCATAAGTCATCAGGTTGACATAGTCGAGGACTTCGCCCACAGCAGCAAAATCATAACCCTCTTCTGCAATCGAGGGGCCACAGGCCACGGCAGCGGTCAGTTCCAGATTTTTGCCGGTCTCCGCTTCAACCTCATCGAAGCGCGCGCGCAGCTCTTGCAGCAGGGTGGTGAAGTTTTCTTTGTCGATCGAGCGTCCGCCGTTCGGTGCATAGCCGGGGTATTCGAAATCGAGATCGAGACCATCGAAATCCCAGTCAGTAAGCAGTGTCACTGCATTTTCGATAAAGGCTGCACGTGCGGTGTCGCTCTCCATCATCTCAGAGACTTTGTGGGAGAGGGTCCAGCCGCCCATAGACAGGATCGCCTTGGCACCGTCGTCATGTACCGATTTTACAAAACCTGATTCGTGGTCATTCCAGCCCTGGCAGACCGCAGGCTGAATACTGGAATCGTATTGGCTGTAGGGGTGCCAGAATTGCGGCGAGCATTTTACGGGACCATCACCGGCGCCGCCGGAAAATGATTGGGCGCCCAGGCCGTAGAAAACGTAGGGGTCTGTAAAGTAGATGTTGCCGTCTTCGTCATTCCAGGCAAAGGCGTACTGAACGTGAGTGAGCTTGGAGAAATCCACGTTGTCATGGGTGAAGGATGAGTCGGCCCAGTATTCCCAATCGGCCCAATAGGCAGATACACGTTTAGAGGTTTCTTGTGCGCTGACGTTTCCGCTAATGGCGATTGCTGCTGCGAGTGCCGCCGCAGCTTTTAATTTAAACCCAAATTTAGATCCGCGTTCACTGCGGCTGCCCACCAACATCCTTGTTCGATCCTGAGATTGCAGGAAAGAAAACATTAGATTGACCTCCCATAGGTCTTAATTATGTATAAAGAAATTTGTCGTTATATGTGGAAAAATTTGAATAAATGGAGAGGTAAAAGTTCCGCGAGGAAATGTGGAATAAATGTGCAAGCCACGGAGGGTAGTGGCTGAGTGGTTATATTTATTTCCGCTGTAATTTTATGATGGGGACAATAAAAAGTGCGGGCATAAATTTAATTGCACCTTCCAGGAATAAATATTTGAGCAGATCAACGATAAAAATGGTCGATTATTTAATATCAAAAGAAAATAAATTTTCTTTTTGGGGTAAGAGATCGGAAAAAAATACCGGATTCTGGCGAGCGATATTTACGGCCTCTTGCAGGCAGCCTCCCTGCAGTTTAGTGCAGCACGGCTTCTGTCGAGTTAATCAATCACCTCTTTACTATGGAATGTTGCTACGGAGAAGTTTTTGATTGTCCCTCTTCAGGGATTGAAGATGTCATGATATGGCAAAAACAAAAAAGGGCCCAGAGGGCCCTTTTTAAAGTTGAAGAAAATACTAATTATTTCTTCGCACGCTTGCGCATATTTTCCTGCAAAATTTTCTTGCGCAGGCGGATAAAGTTGGGAGTCACCTCTACCAATTCATCGTCTTCGATGAATTCCAGAGCCTGCTCAAGGGTGTGACGAATGGGTGGTGACAGAGTGAGCGCATCGTCAGTACCTGACGCGCGCACATTAGTGAGCTGTTTGGCCTTGGTAGGGTTTACTACCAGGTCGTTGCCACGGGAGTGAATACCGACGATTTGGCCTTCGTAGACCTCTTCGCCGTGGCCCATGAACAAGCGACCACGATCCTGCAGTGCGAACAGACCATAGGCGAGGGTTTTGCCCTTGACCATGGAAACCAGTACACCGTTGATGCGCTTGGCCACCTCACCCTGCTTCACCGGACCGTAGTGGTCGAAGATACTGGTCATAATGCCAGAACCACTGGTGATGGTAAGGAATTGGGAGCGGAAGCCGATCATGCCGCGCGAGGGCACGATAAAGGTTAGGCGCACGCGACCTTTGCCATCGGGCTCCATATTGGTGAGATCGGCCTTGCGCAGGCCCAGCTCTTCCATAATGGGCCCCTGATGAGGTTCCTCAACATCGATAACCACTTCTTCATAAGGCTCGTGGATTTCTCCGTCGACCTCTCTCTGCACCACTTCGGGGCGGGAAACGCCCAGCTCGAAACCTTCTCGGCGCATGGATTCGATCAGGACAGACAAGTGCAATTCGCCTCGGCCGGAAACCTTGAACTTATCAGGAGAGTCGCCTTGCTCTACACGCAGGGCCACGTTGTGAATCAGCTCCTGGTCAAGACGCTCTTTGATGTTGCGCGAGGTAACGAACTTGCCGTCCTGGCCAGCAAAGGGGGAGTCGTTGACCTGGAAGGTCATGCTTACGGTGGGCTCGTCCACGCTCAGGGCGGGCAGGGCTTCTGGAGTATCCAGATCGCACAGGGTATCGGAGATATTTAGCTCACCCACACCGGTGATACACACGATATCGCCAGCACTGGCTTGCTCCACTTCTACACGCTCCAGGCCGAGGTAACCCATAACCTGCAGGACCTTGGCTTTGCGCGAGTTGCCCTCGCGATCGAGAACTACCACTTGCTGGTTCGGCTTCAGGGTACCGCGAGTGATACGGCCAACGCCGATTACGCCTACGTAGCTGGAGTAGTCCAGAGCGGAAACCTGCATCTGGAAGGCGCCGGTGGGGTCAACCTTCGGGGGCTCAACCTTGTCCACAATCATCTGGAACAGCGGCGTCATATCGTCGGCCAGGTCGGTGTCGTCGAGACCGGCGATGCCGTTCAGGGCGGAGGCGTAGACAACCGGGAAGTCCAACTGCTCGTCGGTGGCGCCGAGGCTGTCGAACAGGTCGAATACCTGGTCCATCACCCAGTCGGGGCGAGCGCCGGGGCGGTCGATCTTGTTAATCACCACGATCGGGTTGAGGCCCTGCTCAAACGCCTTCTGGGTTACGAAGCGAGTCTGCGGCATGGGGCCATCTACTGCGTCTACGAGCAGCAGAACTGAATCCACCATGGACAGTACGCGCTCTACCTCGCCGCCGAAGTCGGCGTGCCCTGGGGTGTCGACAATATTGATGCGGTAGTCATTCCAGCGGATAGCGGTGTTTTTCGCCAGGATGGTGATGCCACGCTCACGCTCTTGATCGTTGGAGTCCATGACGCGCTCGGCGCCTTCGTCGCGGCGGTCGAGAGTGCCGGACTGGGACAACAGCTTGTCCACAAGGGTGGTTTTGCCATGGTCTACGTGGGCGATAATCGCAATATTGCGCAGATTCTCTATCACTGGGGGCCTCTGGGCGTTAAATCTTGGTAAGTCGGGGCGGGGGCCTGCGGGGTTTCTACAGCAGCATTCCGGCCAAAGGCGGCGATTATAGGGGGGCCGCATGACAATTGGGAGTGATTTTGAGTAAAAAATCACCGCCCCGGGGCGCTGATCGCTTTAAAACCCGCGCGGGCGGTGATTGCCCGCGCCTTGAGCAGAAGTTACTTCTTAATGGTTTCCGGTCTGTGGGGAATCAGCGGGCGCAGCACGCCCACATTGCGAAAACCTTCGTCCAACAGGTGTGAGGCGTGCAGGCGGCTCATAACGCCTTTGGAGCAATACAGGAGGTACTCACGCTCTTGGTCCAGGTGGGCAAAGCTGTTGTTGAGACGGTAGAAAGGAATAGTCTGCACCTCACAGCCAAGCTCCAGTGGATCCAGCTCCTCCTCATCCGGGTGGCGGATATCGATAACCACAGCGCTGCCCGGCTCTTCGCGGATCTCCACATCCGGTGCTTCGCCATCGACTTCTTCGATCACCTGATCAATATTTTGCATCACCCGATTGCTGATAGCGCGATCGAGGACGGTGAAATCGAAGCGGTTTTCCTCGGACTCCACTTTTTCAATCTTGGCGCGGGTGGTGGGTTTTACCGAGATAACGCCGCAGTATTCCGGCATATTGGCGGCGAACTCTTCAGTGCCGATGGCCCGGGAGGTGCGGATAATATCGGTCTTGTCGGTGGTGATCAGTGGGCGCAATACCAGGGTATTGGTAACACTGTCGATCACCGACAGATTTTTTAGGGTCTGGCTGGAAACCTGGGCGATGGCTTCACCGGTGACTACGGCGTCCACCTCCAGTTCCTTGGCGATCACATCGGCGGCGCGCAGCATCATGCGCTTCAAAATGACGCCCATATGGGAGTCGTCGACCCGCTCGAGAATCTCTGCCACGACTTCGTCAAACGGCACAGTGATAAAGCGCACCCGATGGGAAGCACCGTATTTGTTCCACAGGTAGTAGGCGACTTCTTTCACGCCCAACTCGTGCTGGCGTCCGCCCAGGTTGAAGAACAGGAAGTGGGTGCGGATACCGCGCTTCATGGTCATGTAACTGGCCACGGTAGAATCGAAGCCACCGGATACCAGCGACAAAACCGGGTCTTGCGTGCCCAGGGGGAAGCCGCCCAGGCCGGGATGCTGCTCTTCGATCACGTTGAGCTTATCGTGGCGGATCTCCAGCTTAACGGTGATGTCGGGGTTTTTCAGTTTGACTCCGGATGCCTCGGTGTTCTTGTTGAGGCCGCCGCCCACGTACTGCTCCACATCCAGGGATTGGAAGTCGTGTTTGCCGGTGCGCTTAACCCTGACGCAGAAAGTCTTGTTCTTCAGGGCGTCTCCCCATACCGACAGGGTTTTCTCGTACATGTCATGCAGGTCGCCCAGGGGGAACTGGCGCACGCGGGAGAAGTTGGCGATGCCGGGGGTGTGAGAGAGCACCTCTTCGATACGTCCACCCAGGTGGGACACAGCATCGGGCGCGATCACATCGATCTTTTCCCAATCCTTTCGCACCTGGATACGGTCGTCCAGCTGGCGCAGCAGGCGCTGCAGGTTGTCCTTGAGCTGGCGCGACATGCGCTTGCGCACAGGGTTGCTCTTGATGGTGATCTCTGGAAAAAACTTGACGACAAAGTGCATGGGAATCCGTGGGGTACCGCATGTTGATAGAAGGTGCGGCATTATAAACTAGCCGGAGCCAAGTTGGTTGTGCACTGTTTGCGGGCGAAGCGAGAGCAAGTATGTTCTATTTTGGTGCGTATTTATGTGGCTGCTCGGCCACAATACATCTATCCTGGCTGCGTCAGCACTTTGCTGGGACTCGCACCGGCGCCAACCGGGACTATGAGGCGATTGCCCTAATTTGGCACACTCCTTGCTTTATTTCACGCCAGGTAGAGAGTGAATGCCGGCAGCGACAGCAAGGCATAGCGACCAATTACTTTTCAAGACCTGGAGGACTGCAATGTCAGCGAAAACGCTCGGTTTGATTAATGAAAGTGAAGCGAAATGGATAGACCTGCGCTTTACCGATACCAAGGGTAAAGAACAACACGTTTCCATCCCTGCGTCGGAAGTTGACGGTGAGTTCTTTGAAGAAGGCAAAATGTTCGATGGTTCTTCCATCGCCGGTTGGAAGGGCATCAACGAATCCGACATGATCCTGATGCCGGACGACGAGACAGCTTTCCTCGACCCCTTCACCGATGAGAGCACCGTTATCATTCGCTGTAACATCGTCGACCCAATTACTGGTCAGGGTTACGAGCGCGATCCTCGCTCCATCGCATTGCGCGCTGAGGAATACCTGAAGTCCACTGGCCTGGGTGACACCGCTCTGTTCGGTCCCGAGCCCGAGTTCTTCGTATTCGACGACATCACCTGGGGTGCCGAAATGGGCGGCGCCTTCTACAAGATCAACTCCGAAGAAGCAGCCTGGTCCTCAGGTCACAACTTTGCAGAAGGCAATATTGGTCACCGTCCCGGCGTTAAAGGCGGTTACTTCCCGGTTCCTCCGGTGGATTCCCTGCACGACGTTCGCGCCGCAATGTGTTCTGCGATGGAACAGATGGGCCTGCGCGTAGAAGTGCATCACCACGAAGTGGGTACTGCTGGCCAGTGTGAGATCGGCGTTGCCGCCAACACCCTGACTAAGAAAGCGGACGAAGTACAGATCCTCAAGTACGCTGTACACAACGTTGCCCACGCCTACGGCAAGACCGCGACCTTTATGCCCAAGCCGCTGGTTGGCGATAACGGTTCCGGTATGCACGTTCACCAGTCCTTTAGCAAGGATGGCGTAAACCAGTTTGCCGGTGACGCCTACGCTGGTCTGTCCGAAGCTGCTCTGTACTACATCGGCGGTATCGTTAAGCATGCTCGCGCCCTGAACGCGCTGTGCAACGCTTCCACCAACTCTTACAAGCGTCTGGTACCTGGCTTCGAAGCGCCGGTAATCCTGGCTTACTCTGCGCGTAACCGCTCTGCGTCTATCCGTATTCCTTTCGTGCCCTCCCCGAAAGGCAAGCGCATCGAGACTCGCTTCCCGGACCCGACCGCCAACCCATACCTGTCTTTCGCCGCACTGCTGATGGCGGGTCTCGACGGTATCAAGAACAAGATCCACCCTGGCGATGCTGCGGACAAGGACCTGTACGATCTGCCGCCGGAAGAGTTGGCTGAGTACCCGACTGTCGCTTCCAGCCTGGAAGGCGCCCTGGATGCTCTGGACCAGGATCGCGAGTTCCTGACAGCCGGTGGTGTATTCACTAACGACGCTATCGATGCCTACATCGAGCTGAAGCGTGAAGAAGTAGAGCGCCTGAACATGACCACTCACCCGGTCGAGTTCGATATGTACTACTCCGTGTAATGGCGAGCGGCATCACGATGATGCCGTCGAGCCGTTCTCGAAAAGCCCGCGCCACTCTGGTGCGGGCTTTTTTATTGCGGGTACACTGTCAGTGGAAGTGAATTGAGTGCCGCTATGCGGAGGCTCAGGAATATCACATTGGCCCGATCTGGGAAGAAAGGAGCGTCCGCCCTGCGGTCGAAAACACTATGGCAAGGTTTTGGCAATTAAAGGCCATGTTACTCGCAATGCCTCTGGTGGCAGTTGCGGCTTCTCAAGAGAATGAAGAGGCTGGCGCGATCTACAAAGTGGTTGGGCCCGATGGCCAGGTCAGTTTTAGCGATACACCACCGGCAAATGGCAACTCAGAGAAAGTGGATTTAGCCCCAATCAATATCCAGCCTATTGCGCTGCCCCGCCAGCTGCCCACAAGAAAGCTGTCGCCCAAAAGTGATGATGAAGAGTTGGGGCCGGTATCGATTCGAATTGTGAGTCCAATTAATGAGGCGACTATTCCGCCAGGGCAGACACTGATAGCGCTTCAGGTGGATGTGGCCCCCAATTATCCAGAGGGCGCTAGCTTTTATGCGGTTATTGATGGGCAGCGCTGGCAGGGAAGTTCGGCTGGTAACTCCCTGGATATCTCCGCCCTGGTCCGCGGTACCCATACGCTCAAGGCGGTTCTGCTAGGGCCCAAAGGGCAAGTATTGGCCCAGTCGCAAACGATCACAATTCATGTCAAGCGCCCGATAGCTCGGGGGTGAATGTTTGAGGGAGTGCAAAGCTCCCGCTACCCCTTACTTCGCTCTAAAGTCCGCCTGCCTGTTTTTTGACCTGTGCACCTTAATGGTGCATTCTCTCTGTGGTCGGCGGCATCCTATTTCTGAGACTGAATACTCGCAATGCCGTTGTTGCTAATCGCGCACTGATTGTGTCCGGTTGAAGCTGCTTCCGCCTACAAATGCCAGCTTATGCGCCATTTTGGTTTGCTTTTTGCACTGACTAGATACAGCGCTAGTTTGCTGGGGGTGATCAAAGGGAGTTTGGTCAGAGCCTCGGAATGAATCGGAAATTTTGTGAATGCTGAATGATCGCCAGTTGCGCCAATTACTCGATAGCCTGACTTCCGCAGTGTTGGTGCTGGATGAAAACTTATCGCTTTGCTATTTGAACAATGCTGCTGAGGACTTGTTGGCCGCCTCCAGTACCCGGGTTAAAGGCTCGAAGTTGGAGGAGGTGGTGCGAGAATCTCCCACTGCCTATGAGGCTATGCGGGAAGCATTGCGCAAAAATGAGAAGTATACAGTGCGCCGGGCCAGTTGGAGGTTGAACAATCTTGAAACCCGGACCGTGGATTACTCAGTCAGCCCGGTTCCCGAGTTTTCTGTGCTACTTGTGGAAGTGCAGCCGATGGATCGCCTGTTGCGAATTGCCAGGGAAGATGCGCTGCTCAGTGCCCAGGAAACGACACGAAACCTGGTTCGCGGTATGGCCCATGAGGTCAAGAACCCCCTCGGTGGTATCCGCGGGGCGGCACAACTATTGCAGCGCGAGTTGCCGGACCGAGAGTTAGACGAATATACACAGATTATCATTGAGGAAGTGGATCGCCTGCGCAATCTGGTTGACCGTTTATTGGGACCACGCCAGCCGGTAGTACTGCAACCGGTTAATGTGCACGAGGTTCTGGAGCGGGTTGCCCAGTTGCTGGATGCAGAGTGTATCGGCGAGCTTCAAATTCGCAGGGATTACGATCCGTCTATTCCCGATGTCCCCGCAGATAGCGAACAATTGATTCAGGCGCTGCTTAATATTGCCCGCAACGCCATGCAAGCTATCGATGAAAGTATTGGTCTCAGTAGCGGGGAGATGGTACTGCGCACGCGTATCCAGCGCCAATTCACCATTGGCCGCCGAAATTGCCCATTGGTCTGCCGTATAGAAATTGAAGATAACGGCCCGGGCATACCGGAGGAAATTCGCGAGCGGATATTCTTCCCGATGATCTCCGGCCGCGCCGAGGGTTCAGGTCTTGGACTTTCGATTTCCCAGAACATTATCAATCAGCACAAGGGGTTGATTAAGTGTGACAGCCAACCCGGCCGTAGCATTTTCCAAATTTATCTGCCCCTGACTACCGAATTAGCAAATACAGGAACCTAGAGAATGAGTAATCGCGTTTGGATTATTGACGACGACAGATCAATCCGCTGGGTGCTGGAAAGAGCGCTATCGCGTGAGGGGATTGATACCCAGTGCTACGAGAGTGGCGACCGCGCCCTAGATGATTTCTATAGCGATTCACCGGATGTAGTAATCAGTGATATCCGTATGCCAGGCTCCGATGGCTTTAAATTATTGCAGCGTTTCCAGGCTGAACGACCGAGCCTGCCGATAATTATTATGACTGCGCACTCGGACCTGGATAGCGCGGTAGCTGCTTACCAAGGGGGAGCCTTTGAATACCTGCCCAAGCCATTTGATATTGATGAGGCCGTAGCGGTAACCCGGCGCGCATTGATGCACGCCAGCGAACAGAGTGCTGAAGAATGGGTTGAGCCGGAAAATGGTCAGGGTAATAAAGAAATTATTGGAGAAGCGCCGGCGATGCAGGAGGTCTTCCGTGCGATTGGCCGTTTGTCTCATTCCAACATCACCGTTTTAATCAACGGTGAATCCGGCACCGGTAAGGAGTTGGTGGCGCAGGCTCTGCACAATCACAGTCCGCGCAGGGATAAGCCATTTATTGCATTGAACATGGCGGCTATACCCAAGGACCTGATGGAGTCTGAATTATTTGGCCATGAAAAAGGGGCCTTTACCGGTGCCAGCTCCCAGCGTGCCGGACGTTTTGAACAGGCCAATGGTGGCACCCTCTTTTTAGATGAAATTGGTGATATGCCCGCGGATACGCAAACCCGGTTATTGCGCGTGTTGGCTGATGGTGAATTTTACCGTGTCGGTGGCCACACCCCGGTCAAAGTGGATGTGCGTATTATTGCGGCGACTCACCAGGATCTGGAAGAGTTGGTATGTCAGCATAAATTTCGCGAGGACCTGTTTCACCGCCTGAATGTTATTCGCATCCATATTCCAAGACTGGCGGATCGCCGTGAGGATATTCCGCGATTGGTGAGGCATTTCTTTAATGCTGCGGCAAAAGATCTGGGGGTGGAGTCAAAGATCCTAACCAAGGAAACTGAGGAGTATCTCTCTGGGCTGGATTGGCCCGGTAATGTGCGACAACTGGAAAATACCTGCCGCTGGATTACCGTAATGGCCTCCGGACGCGAGGTACATATTGAAGATTTGCCACAGGAGTTGCATCAGCAGGGAGCGACGACAGAAACACCTGCAGACTGGCAAAAAGCTCTGCGCCTATGGGCCGACCAGGCCCTATCCTCTGGGCAGCGCGAAATCTTAAATGAGGCTGTTCCCGCATTTGAAAAAGCGTTAATAGAAATTGCGCTAAAGCATACAGCTGGGCGTAAACGCGATGCAGCTGATCTGTTGGGATGGGGTAGAAATACCCTGACACGGAAGTTAAAAGAATTGGAAATTGGTGGAGAGTAAATAACAGTGAGGTCTTACCAAACACGATGGGAAGACCTACTTGAAATATACTCATATCTCATTATCAGGCCGCTCTTAATTTATTTTTTTCCTGATTGAGTCTTTTACTAGCAGTAATCTATTAATATTTATTTAGATAGGTATTTTTTGTTCCAGCGAATAAATTTGAAAATGCAGCTATGTATAGAATCCTGAGTGATATTCTTATTGCCTGCTAAAATTAGAGTTAATTGCTGGTATTTAAATGATTGAGACGATATGACTGCTGATGAACTGAAAGTAGTTGCCGAGGTTCCATTTTTATTTTGGGTTAAAGATCAAACAGGCGTATATCTATGGGGTAATCGCCAAATATGTCAATTGGCCGGTGGTGAAGTGACTGGTAAGACAGACCGGGAACTTCCTTGGTCAAATAATGCTGATGCATTAAAAGCTGCGGATGATCGGGTTTTTTCCTCAGGGAAACCCGAGCACCTGCAAGAGTATGTCGATAAATCCAGCCGAGGAGAGGTTACGTTGAATGTCTGCAAGTGGTTGGATGAATTTGAAGGGCGGGATTGCTGTTTTGGGATATCTTTTGTCATTGATTCCCAATAGCCCAATAGAGCACTGGGCTATTCCACCATATATTTAGTCACTCCGGACTATTTATTTTCAGGCTGACTCCTTTTTAACACCCAATTCACCAAGCGTTCGCGCTATATCCTCTGCGCTGCTTGCCGGTTTAATATCTTTGTCAATTTTTTTAATTCGTCCATCTTTACCGATATAAATGGTAACGCGACGGGCGATATTCATTACGGGAATAAGTACATCGTACGCTTTAGCCGTTTCACCGGTGGGGTCACTGAGTAACGGGAAGTCCGCTTCGCTCTCTTCAGCAAATCGGGTGTTATCGTCAAGATCATCTGTACTGGCCATAAAGTAGGTGACTTCATAATCTTTGATCAAGTGACCGTTTTGGGCGAGCGATTTACACTCTATGGTGCAGCCACGGGTGAATGCCTTGGGAAACCAGGCGATCACAACAGCGCTTTTGCCTTGGAGGTCCGCCAATGTGTGGGTTTGGCCATCAGACCCCTGTAAAGTGAAATTTGGTGCCATTTCACCAACTTCCAGAGCGAGGCTGGGAAGGCTGATAAACGCCGTAATTAAGAGGGTCAGCAGATATTTCACGAATATTTCCCTTGAAGTTTACCGATACGCCTATGCTACTGCCCAAAGGCCTAACTGGCCAATAGCTCTGCTATAACTGCTATGCTTTATGCGCCAAAGTAAGAATATTGGTGCGTCAATGCACCGTTATGGACTTGCCGTTTTGCATGGGCTTAAATGCGCTTTGACAGCCTTTTCTATACTCTGCCACTTCCACTGATCTATACCATTTCAGTTGCCGTAGTGCTTTGCGCTTTAGCTGTGGGGATTTATCTGGGTCAGCGGCGGGTAGTGAATGCCAGTATCAAGGAGGATTCTTCCCTGGGCAGTGCGGTAGCTGCCACTTTGGGCCTGGTCGCATTCGTTTTGGCATTTACCTTTAATATGACAGCCGACCGATTTAATGAACGCAAGGCATTGCTGTTGCAGGAGGTCAATACCATCCAGGCCGCATATTTAAATGCGAGCTTTCTGCAATTGGATAAGCAGGATAAGGCGCGAGACCTAATAGCTGAATATGCAAATCTTAGGGATATTGACCCATCAATCGCCGTCACTCCGGAAGATGTAGCTCGCAGTGAGGAAATTCACCAGGCTCTTTGGCGTATGATCGAGGCGCACATCGCACAGGATTACAACGCCGATTATTTACGCCAGTTTGCCGAGCAGGTTAACGGGATGGTAGATCTGCACCGCGCCAGGGTTGTGGTTGGGCTGCAATACCGTATACCGGGTCCACTCTGGCTCTCCCTGTACTTTATGACCATTTTGGCGATGCTGGCAATTGGATACCAGTTGGGTATAAGTCGCGGGGGATCTGCCCAGGTAGTTATAGCTTTGGCCCTGACTTTCTCAACAGTGATTTTACTGGTGGCGGATTTGGATCGGGCAAATGAGGGAGCACTGTTGGTTGATCAGTCGCCGATGAGCGATCTCAATTTGCAGCTGAAAGAGCTATAGGAGGCTGCCCACTGAGCTGTTGTGCGAGCTGACTTTGCATATTAATTGGGTGGGGCGGAATTAAGGCTTTTCCGCCCCGGGGAACAGGTTAAAGATCTTCAGGTTTTTGTGGCATTAAGACATCTTCGGGATGCACAAACTCACGCATAAAAATTTCCCAGAAGGCGAGGAATAGTGCAGCGAGAAGAGGGCCTATCGCAAAGCCACTGATTCCAAACATAAACAGACCGCCGACAGTGGAGAAAAGCACTAAATAGTCGGGGAGTTTTGTGTCTCGGCCCACCAATATTGGGCGCAACAGGTTATCTACCAGGCTGATCACGGTGAAACCATAGGCGAGTAAAATCGTTGCCTTCATGGGTTCGCCAATAGCATAGAGGTAAATAGAAGCGGGGAACCAGATCAATGCGGCACCGACGGCGGGCAATAATGACAACAGGGTCATTAATACACCCCAAAGGACCGGTGCCGGTAGGCCCAGCACCCAGAAAATAATTCCGCCCAAGCCGCCCTGGGTAATAGCGACTACCAGATTTCCTTTGATGGTTGCGCGAGTGACTTCAGCAAACTTTGCCAGCAAAAGGTGCTCGCGCTCATCACCCAGTGGTAGGGCATGGATAATCAGGTTTACCAGCCTTTCGCCATCGCGAATCAGGAAGAAGGTGAGGTAAAGCATTAAACCCAACATAACGAAAAAGTTAACAGTATTCTGTCCGACCTCAATCGCATTTTTTGCGACGAAGCTACCGGCATTCATCACTCCACCCATCAGGCGCTGCTTGGCCTCCTCGACATCCACGCCAATACTTTCGAGCGTGCTGTTAACCCTGGGGAAAGCACTGCGAATCTGCTCAAAGGATTTAGAAACATCAATTTGTCCTTCCTGGATCCGGTGATACAGAGTTACCGCTTCATTAATAAAAGAGGTGGCCACTACCAATACGGGTATCACCAATAGAACGATACACATAAACAGGGTTAGCAGAGCCATTAAATTAGGCGAATTGGGAAAGCGCTGCATCAGCAGACGGTACACGGGGTAGAAAATCAGTGCGGTGGCACAAGCCCAAAAAATAGGGGTAAAGAAGGGTTTTATTAGGAGTAAAAAAGCTACGCTGACCAATAACAAGGTCAATATAAATGAGCGCCTTTCCAGTTTTTCTTGCACTGCGACTTCCTCTGCTTCTCTTTCGGCAGCCCAGTGGTAGGGCGCCTAATTTTTGCTCTATCTAAGCAGATGCGGTGGGGTTTTACCAGCGCCTATATCCGCACGTATCCACGTGAAATCGAATGCCCCGATAGATTCCGAGGCCCATTTGCCACTCGCGGCCGTTGCGCTTGTGGATATCCCTCAGTACGGGTACCAATTGCTCTCGGGAGAACTTCTTTTTCGGAACTATATCCAGCCCGCAGAAATGCAGATGTTTACTTCCCTTGGAACCCCCGGCCTTACGGTTGTAATCCACTGTGCGCCACCCGGAGACCACTGTTACTGGGCCGACGCGGGGCACTATTTCCCGCTCGATTACCCGCAGAGTATTTACGATGCCCCACCAGAGTTCCTTGGGAGGGATGGCGAATGCGGGTTCGTCCAAATCCTGCCAGTCACTGCCCTGACGCAATAGTTCATAGGGTTGCACAACCTGGTCAACCCGGTTGGAGCGCAGGAATTTTTTGAGTTGAGTAAAGCGTGCATGGTTATTGCCTTTGCTCAGGAAGCGGCTGAATGCCCTCTCGGAAGCTGCCGGATAGCCCTGTATATCGTAAACCTCCGGGATCATTAGCAGCGGTAGGATATCGATAGGGGATTTCACCCGGTCATCAGCCTCGCGCGCTCGTTCGTAAGTAAAAACAAATAGACCGGTGAGAATCGCCAGTGCGATTGCCCCAATGATGATGATCCGCCGGCGCAGTTGACGCTGGCCGATTTCTACGCACTCTTTGTTACTTTGCATAACCATCGGGCAGCTCCCTCAATTACCAGGTGCGATAGCCACAGGTATCGACATGAAACAGGACATCGTTAATCAGGCCCATCCCGACATTGCTATCGGGACCGAGGCGTGCGTCCAGTGTGCTTAGCTCTTCAGCGAGTTCGTTTTTACCGATATTGGAATTCGGAATTAAGTCCAGCCCGCAAAAGTCACGGTGGCGGGGCTGGTCTTCGGTCGCAAGTTTTCGGTTGTAGGCATCAGTGCGGTAAGCGGAAACCACAGTGACAGGGCCAATTAGCGGCATTACCTGATCTCGCACCAGGGTGAGGGTTTTCACAATATTGGACCACTGGTCCCTGGGCGGTATGGCGAATGGGGGTTCCCCCAGTTCCAGCCAGTCCCCTCCCTGTCGCAGAAGATCACGAATAGGAAAAACCTCGGCGACACCCCGGTCCCGAAGCAATTGATTGAGTGCTTGTACGCTGGAGCGGTTACTGCCCTCTCGCAGGAATTTGTTAAAGGTCTCCTCGTTGGCGAGGCGATAGCCACGCTGCTCGACATAGGACTTCTCTTGCGAGGAGAGGAATAGATAGAGCCAGAGGGTAAACAGGATGGCACTGAGTATTAAAGCGAGGGCACTGACGACCACCCGATTGACTCTTTGCCCGGGCGGCTTGTGTGGGAACAGAGTTTCGAAGCGAGTAAACGAGTTACCTGCGGACATAGTGCTCCGATTGCTGCTGAGAGAGTTATTCCACCGACGCTAAAATCGTCGGCGCCTGTTTACTCACTATAGCCGCAAAAATCGACGGGCCGCGGGCTTGGGATCAGCCACAAAAAAAGCCGCTGCTCCTGGGGGAGCAGCGGCTTTTGGGTCACGGACAGCGCACTGTGCCCGACAACCTCTACTTAGGCTTTAGGGCCTGCATTTTTAACGTCTTCGCTGACATTGAACTTCTCAATGTTCTCGGCGAACAGCTTGGCCAGCTTGCCTGCCTGATCGTCGTAAGCAGCTTTGTCAGCCCAGGCTTCACGAGGGTTCAGGTAAGACTTGTCCACGCCGGGCACTTCCATCGGGATATCCAGGTTCAGGGCATCCAGGTGCTCAGTGGCAACGCCTTCCAGGGCGTCGCTCTGGATAGCGGCAACGACAGCGCGGGTTACCGGAATCGGGAAGCGCTTGCCGTTGTCGCCGGAGCCGCCGGTCCAACCGGTGTTTACCAGGTAGACCTTGGAGCCGAACTCTTCTATGCGCTTCATCAGCAGGTCTGCGTATTCGCGCGGTGCACGGGGCATAAACGGCGCGCCAAAGCAGGTGGAGAAAGTCGGGTGGATACCGGCCTCTGCGCCCAGTTCGGTGGAGCCTACGCGGGCGGTGTAGCCAGACAGGAAGTGGTAAGCCGCAGCCTCTTTGGAGAGGATGGATACCGGTGGCAGTACGCCGGATACATCGCAAGTCAGGAAGATAACGTTCTTCGGCTCGCCAGCGCGGTTTTCCAGCTGACGCATTTCGACGTGTTCCAGCGGGTAGGAGCAGCGGCCGTTTTCAGTCAGGCTGGTGTCGCAGTAGTCAGCAGTGCCGTGATCGTTGGTTACCACGTTTTCAACGATGGCACCGAAACGGATGGCATCCCAGATTACCGGCTCATTTTTCTGGCTCAGGTCGATGGTTTTCGCGTAGCAGCCACCTTCCATATTGAAGACGGCACCCTTGGTCCAGCCGTGCTCATCGTCACCGATCAGGTAGCGCTCGGGATCCGCGGACAGGGTGGTCTTGCCGGTACCGGACAGGCCGAAGAACAGGCAGGTATCGCCATCTTCGCCGACGTTAGCCGCGCAGTGCATTGGCATTACGTCTTTTTCTGGCAGCAGGAAGTTCTGTACGGAGAACATGGCCTTCTTCATTTCGCCGGCGTAACGCATGCCGGCCAGCAGTACTTTGCGCTGGCCGAAGTTGATAATTACGCAGCCTTCGGAGTTGGTGCCATCGCGCTCGGGCTCACAGACAAAGTGAGGAGCGTGGAGGATTTGCCACTCTTCCTTGGACTTGGGGTTGTACTTTTCGGCGCGGATAAACATGTTGCGGCCGAACAGGTTGTGCCATGCAGTTTGGGTGGTCACTACCACTGGCAAGTAGTGGTCTTCATCCTGGCCCACATGCAGGTGCTGAACAAAAGTATCGTGACCAGCAACAAAAGCCTCTACACGATCCCACAGGGCGTCAAACTTATCCTGCGGGAAAGGACGGTTGACGTTGCCCCAGGCGATGCTGTCGGCAGTGGAGGGCTCTTCTACAACAAAGCGGTCAGCCGGGGAGCGACCGGTGCGTGCGCCGGTTTCAGTCACCAGAGCGCCTGTATCTGACAGCTTGCCCTCGCCGCGCGTCAGAGCCTGCTCTACCAATTGTGCCGGTGATAGGTTCTTGAAGACCATCGCGGAGTCGTCGATCTGTGCCATTCGTGGAATACCCGTGAAAGTTGGACAGTAAATAAAATGGGGCTGCCCAAGGTTTAGGCAGCCGTAGAAAATTTTGGGGGCGCATTATTGCAAAATTCAAAATATGCGGATACCAACTATGGCTATTTTGTAGTCAATGACAGCGCTGTCATGGAAAATAATGTCGACCTAAATTCACACCATTTATGGCTACACCCCTAATTATTCTTTTTTTTGAATTTAATGGAGGGGTTAGGGGTGTCAGGTGGTAGGGCTGCGCTGAGGATTCGGCGGTTGCGCAGCCCTTCGAGGATCAGTGAAGAGTGTGGGGGGGAGCGTTGAGGAGCGACTCAATTTGGTCCCGGTCAAAGCGGTACTGGGTGTTACAGAATTGGCAGTCCGCGATAATCTCACCCTGCTGCTCTTCCAGCAGGCGGTAGACATCCTCTGCACCCAGGGAAACCAGCGCGCGGGCGCTGCGCTCTCTCGAGCAGCTGCACTTGAAGCGAATAGTGTCGGTACCCAGGGTTGCCGGCTCCAATTGGTGGAATAGGCGGTGAATCAGCTCTGGGTGGGGAACGGTAAATAACTCCTCGTCAGTTACGGTCTCCGCCAAGTGAATCGCTGTTTCCCAGGCGTCCTGATTTTCTTCTTCCGTGGCGGCATTATTGCCTGGCAGAATCTGTAACATAAGACCGGCGACGGTATTGTCACTGCTTTCCAGCCATACACGGGTAGCCAGCTGTTCCGATTGCTTAAAGTAGTCTTCCAGGCAGCCGGCCAGGTTGTCCTGCTCCATGGGAACCACACCTTGATAGCGCTCACCGCGCTTTGGCTCAAGGGTAATGGCCAGGGCTCCACGGGGGCCGATCATATCGCGCAGGGTGGCGTTTTCGTCGATTTGTGCACCCTCAGCAACTCGGGCGATGCCGCGCAGGTCGCTGTGGTGAGTGCACTCCGCCATAATCATCGGCACATCGCCTTCGCCACGGGCCTGGAGGCTCAGGACACCTTCGAATTTCAGTGTGGTTGAAAGCAGGCTGGCTGCGGTGAGGAATTCCCCCAGCAGGCGGGCCACTGGCGTAGGCAGCGGGTTGTGTTCCAGTACATCGCGGTAGGAATCAGTAAGTGTCACCACCTGTCCGCGAATATCGTGTTTGGAGAAAATAAAGCGTTCCAGCTGATCGGACATAGGTCGGGGGCTCTCGGTATTAAAACCGCAGGATTTTAGAGGTGGATATGCCTAAATGGTAGCTGTCGCTGATCATTGCTGGTGCAGTAGAGGAAGAATGTAGAGCGCTACCCCTTTATCACAATGGGTCAGCGCTCAAGTAGGAAAGTAACTAGCCGCAATAGTATTTAATTTCCCGCTGGAGCTTTTCAGCTATTTGCTGTCTCTCCCGCTCGGTGCGACGCACTTCTTTGCCGTTATTGTCGAGAAACACAACCCGCCCTTGAATGGCCTCAAGGTCACTGCGGGCCTTGTCGCAGGCTTTCTTCATCTTTTGCTGCTTTTCCTGTTTCTCGCGCAATTGGCGCTCGCGGTATTCATCATCAACCTTTTGAGAAACTCTCGATCTCGTTGCGGTTGTTAAAATAGGCCGCCGACTGCCATTGGAGCCAATAGAATTGATCGGGGCCAGATCCCCCGAAACATCCTCGGCTTTGGCGTCAGTCGGGGGGCGATCGCCAAAGTGTACCCGGCCATTTTCATCGACCCAGCGGTACATCTCTGCGCTGCTTGCGGTTGCACTAGCGGCCAGTATAAGGCCGCCTATTACGGAACGTAGACACAGTAATTTCACGGCTACTCCATGCCTTTCTATATTTCTATTCTTCTTTATTGGCCAGCTGGCTGAATAACCCCTGCGAATGACGCTGGGGGATGTGGTAGGTCTGCAGTATCAGAGGCTGCTGTTCCTGGGCCTCTGCCGAATCCAAGACCATCCGGTATCCAGAGCGGTCGCGCAAATCTACAAAGTCCTGCTTGTTGCCTTCCATCAATTGAGCGAACTCGTCGAAGTCCTTGATGCTGTGGCCATTTACTGAGTCGATGATCCAGTTCTTCCAGTCGTGGTAACCGAGGTTCACATTGGCAGGCAGTACTTTCAGGGCGACGACCAGCTCGCGGCGTTCCTCGTCACTCCATTGATTGCGGGCATAGAGGTAGTCAATAGGCGCCTTGGAGTGCCAGTTTTTGCCCCAGCGTTTGATCAGGTTCATATTCAGGGGCACAAAGACAACACCGCCGTAGATATAGTAGCGGGGCTGGCGGTCAAATTGCTCTCCCAGCACCATAGCGCGTGAGGGAGGTGTTGCGGCCAGCGTGACCTCAGCGGTCTGCTCTTTACCATCGCGGGAGAAGCGCACCGGTAAACGTTCACCGACATGGTGGCGGTCCACGGCGTAGTGGTAGTTGGTGCGCTGGTTTTCCCTCCACTCCACAGTCCGGTCCGCCGCTACTTTAAAGCCATCGACTTCGAGCAGGACATCGCCGGGTTTGAACACTTCGGCTGCGGGGGAGTTGTCGAATACTTTAACGACCATGGCACCATCCTGGTCTTCCTCGAGACCGGCGGCCTTTTTCATCGATGGGCTTTCCAGGCTCTGGGTTACCAGTCCCAGTTCGGGGAACCCTTGGTGCACATTGTCCTTGGCATCTTCTAAGACATGAGCGATCACACTGGGGGGGACAAAGTAACCCAGGTTTTCAGCGCTCTGGTTGGTTTGCATGGCCACGCCGACGATGCGGCCATTGGAGATAACCGGACCGCCGCTGTTGCCCGGGTTGATGGCCGCATCTATCTGGCCCGCCATCAGGTAACTTTCCGCATGGGCATAATATTGGTGCTCCACGCGGGAGAGTACTCCGCGGGTAATCGAAAGGGATTTGCCACCAATTGGGTAGCCGTAGACGGTGACCTCTTCCTGCAGGTCGGGTAATTTTCCGAGGGCCAAAGGGCGGGTATCGTTGAAAAAGCTTTCGTCATCGACGGTCAGCAGGGCGAGGTCGGCATCGTGGGAGACAAATTTCACTCGGGCGCGGAATTTCTTTGCATCGCCGTGGCGCTGTACCTGGATAAAGCTGCCGTTGGCCACTACGTGTGCGTTGGTCAGGATTTGCTGGTTGCGGATGACGGCACCGGAACCGGACAGCTGCTTGGGGTTGAGCAGGGCCCAGGGATTGAAATAATCCGGGGCGGCGGCGGTGGTGTAAATCTTGATGATTGAGCGCTTGAGCTGCTCGTGTTCTCGGCTGTCTGCTAGGGCGGTTTGGGTACCGAGCAAAACCAGCAGGGAAATGGCGATCAGTCGTTTCAACATGGCTGTTTTCTATCCGGTTAAGTGGGGGCAGTTTAGCAGCTAAAGTGGGAAATGGCGGAAATTTCACCACTTTTGTCTGCTGAGTCTACTCTTGTTCCCGCAGGAAGCGGTGTATCTGGCGGCGTTGCTTTTTATTGGGCCGCTCCTGTTGTATCCCGGCATTGGCTGCCTGTCGCTCGGTTTTCTCTTTTTCCCGACGGGCGATACTGTCTTCGGTCTCGCGGTATAAGGTGCGCGCAATCTCGGCGCCGCGCCGCTGATCCGATAGAGCGATTACTTCAACTTCCAGTAAATCCCAGCCCTGGCGGATGCTCAGTTTGACACCGGTAGTGACTTCCTTGCTGGCTTTGACCCGCTGGCCATCGGCGTGGACTTTTCCACCTTCGATCGCCTGCTTGGCAATGCTGCGAGTCTTAAAGAAGCGCGCGGCCCAGAGCCACTTATCGATACGTACTTTTTCCATGGTTTCCTTGTGAAATCAGGCGGACCCGGTGTCCAGTCTGCTGCGGTTAAAAGCCATGATCTCATCAAAATGATGGATCGCCGGGAAGTTGGTGATTTCCCGTTTGGGCCCGCGGCTATCCGGTTGGCGAATACACAATAGGTGGGCGATACCGTAGTCCTGGGCCGCGCTCAGAACAGATTGGTTATCGTCGACAAACAGGGTGTTCTCCGGGTCAAATTCCAGGTTATCTCGCAGAGAGTCCCAGAAATTGGCACTCTCCTTGGCATGTCCATAATCATGGGAGGAGATGATGCCGTCAAACCAGCGGTCAATACCGGTGATCTCCAGCTTGTGATCCAGCCCGTGACGGTGCGCATTGGTCACGAGGTAGGTGGGCTTTTGCAGTTGTTGCAGGCCGCTCAGAAACGCCTCAGTGTGAGGGCGCAGGGCGATGCGGGTCTCAATCTCGCGCAATATGCTGAGGATATCCAGCTCCAGTTTTTCCGCCCAGAAGTCCAGGCAGTACCACTCCAACGTACCGCGGCGAGCATTGATCTCAGCCTCGAGCTTCTGCTGGGCTTCCTGTGGGTCAAAGCCGTGGACTTCAGCGTAGCGCTTGGGCAGGTGCGTGAGCCAAAAATGATTGTCGTAATGCAAATCCAGCAGGGTGCCGTCCATGTCCAGCAATACGGTATCGATACTTCGCCAATCGAGCATGGGAGCTATGTACCTCTTTGAAATGGGGCGGGAAGACAAGTTTAGTTGGCTTGCCACTGCCTTCCCGGATCGTTTGCATTATGCCTGGGCGCGGCGGATTCCGTACAGGATACATAGTTGCGCACTGTAGTAGGTGAGCATAATGGCGGCATCGGCTAGCGGTAGAGGGGTGATGAACTTGTTAATAGCAATCAATGTATCTGAAGCCATAAAGATGACCGCCCCGGCAAATAGCAGGGTGGCGTCACCCTTGTGCATTGCGGCGGCGACTGCCATGGCGAGGATAGCCAGCAGATACGCTAATACCGCCGGGGCTAAATCCCCAGCAGCAGGGAGGATAATTTGAGCCAAAAGCAGTGCGGCAATCACTATAGGCAGTGTCCGAATAAGGTTGCGCCGATTGGGGGGCTCCGCAAAACGCAGGAAGCCCAGCGCGTAGATTAGCTGGGCAATAAGAAAAGCACCCAGTCCAAACACAAAGTGTTGGGGGAATTGCATTTCGAGGAGTACATCCCCGATGGCGGAGGAACTGAGGGCTAGAAAAGTGAAAAGCAGGGTTTTGCCCCGCAGCTCCAGTCTGGCAATCATCATTAGGCACAGTATCGGCAGCGCTTTTAGCGCGGGCATCCACAAGTTATCTAGCTTCCAGGTATCCAGAAAGATGAATAAAGTGGCACTGGCCAGGAACATCGGTACCAGGTAATTGCGAAAGTTGTGCTGGGGTACGGAATTTTCTACGGACATAGGTACTTACCTTATTTTTATTTTGTATACCTCCCCATCAATTTAACGCTTTTCCTCCGCATCATCGATAGCTTGTACTCTCTAATTCCAATTGAGTTTTCTCCAGTGCCGGCCGCGGGACATTTCTGGGGTAATATGGAACATCGAAAATACATGCCCGGCAGTTGTTTGCCTTGAGCACTAGTCATGGAGAGCCTCACCGATGAAAGCGGCCAATATTCTGGAAACAATCGGCAATACCCCTCACGTAAGAATCAATCACCTCTTCCGCCCCGATATAGAAGTTTGGATGAAGGTAGAGCGCTTTAATCCGGGCAGCAGTATTAAGGACCGAATTGCCTTGGCGATGATTGAGGATGCTGAGCGTCGTGGAGCCCTGCAGCCCGGTGGGGTAATAATCGAACCGACCTCTGGTAATACGGGTATTGGACTGGCGATGGTTGCTGCCGTGAAGGGTTATCGCCTGATCCTGACCATGCCGGAGTCTATGTCGGTAGAGCGTCGCCAGGTCATGAAAGCAATGGGCGCAGAATTGGTCCTTACACCTAAAGAGCGCGGTATGGGCGGCGCTATTGCTAAGGCGGAGGAGTTATTGGCCTCACATGCGAATAGCTGGATGCCCCAACAATTTAATAACCGCGCCAATGCCCAGGTGCACCGGGATGTTACCTCCAAGGAAATCTTGGCAGACTTTCCTGAGGGGCTGGATTATATGATTACCGGTGTGGGTACTGGCGGGCATATCACAGGCTGTGGTGAAGTATTAAAAGAGCACTTTCCAAAATTACAGGTCTATGCGGTAGAGCCGGAGAAATCACCGGTGATTAGCGGTGGAGAAAAAGGCCTGCATCGTTTGCAGGGTATCGGCGCCGGCTTTGTACCCCAGGTACTCAATACGGAAGTACTCGACGGTACTGTATTGGTGAGTGAGGAAGACAGTTTTGAAATGGCGCGTCGTTGCGCATTAAAAGAGGGAATTTTTGTGGGTATCTCCTCCGGTGCCAGCCTTGCGGCCCTGAAAAAGCGCGAGGGGGAGATGGATGCGGGCAGCCGGGTACTGGTGTTCAGCTATGACACTGGTGAGCGCTATCTGTCCGTTCAGGACCTTTTCTCCGCCTAAGATTTTATAATGGTGAATTCAAAGAGTATGGAGTTGTAATGGATAAAGCACTTTTGGAGCAGGTGATAGAGATCTGCAAACGCGCGGGAGAGGCGATTCTCGAGGTTTATCACAGCAGCGCTGAGTTGGAAGTCGAGACAAAGAAAGATGATTCCCCAGTAACTGCCGCAGATCTGGCCGCTCACAAAGTACTGGAACCGGCGTTGGCACAGCTTATCGAGGGAGTACCGGTTTTATCAGAAGAGCAGGAAATGCCCTCGTTCGAAGAGCGCAGTCAGTGGCAGCGTTACTGGATTGTCGATCCGCTCGATGGCACCAAAGAATTTATCCGACGCAACGGTGAATTTACCGTAAATGTCGCGTTAATCGAAAATGGCGAGCCCGTTTTGGGGGTGGTTTACGTACCGGTACTGAATATCACTTATGCCGGCTGCAAGGGCGAAGGAGCCTTTAAGCGCGATGCCAATGGCGAAACTGAAATTCGGGTGCGTCCACTGAGGCCGCGCCTGGATAATAGTGAAGTTGTTGAGCTTGTGGCCAGCCGCAGCCATGGAACCGGCACCGTCGACCAGTTGGTACAACGTATCGAGTCTGAACTGGGTGCTGTCGAGTGCAAAAATATGGGCTCGTCGCTGAAATTATGCCTGGTTGCTGAGGGTGCAGCAGATTTGTATCCGCGTCTCGCTCCTACTTGCGAGTGGGATACTGCGGCAGCTCAGGCTGTAGTTGAAGCAGCAGGTGGTATTGTTGTGGACGAAGAGTTTAATTTGTTGCGCTACAACACCAAAGACTCTCTGCTGAATCCCTTTTTCTATGTAATTGGCGATTCTTCTTTTGATTGGCAATCCCTACTGCTGGATAAGTCCGCTGCTTAGGGTGTGACGCCAGTAAACATATAGAGAGTATATTTGTGCCTCCACCACCACTGGTGGAGGCTTTAAAGGGGATCTGGATATTTCCAAATTCAGGAGGCTCACAGATGTCTGGACCCGATCTGCGCTTTAACCAGGATAAAGGTGAAATTCGCTGTTTGCGTCGGGAACTGGAGGAGGAAATAAACTGGTTGCAGCGGCATTTTGAAGCCCTCTCCAATGCAGTCGATGCAAATGATATTGCGCTGCGGCGCACCTATAACAGCATGCTATTTTCCCGCCGGGCCCTATTAGGTAGAATGCCCCGTTAACTAAATTCCAAATATTTTCTTGTGTGAAAAACTGTAGTGCTGCAGGTTTTAATTTGAATACGGCAGTTCTTCCTGCTAAGTGCTGTCACTTATAGTGTTGAATCTGTGCCAGCGCGAAATATTATTTCCCAGCTAATTAGCTAATTTCCTTGCCAAATTCCCCCGTAAAATGTAAAGCAGTCTACGCTTTGGAAAGCTAATACATAAGAGTATTTTTCAATGCGCTACCCGGTTGTGGTGCACAATATTGAATATGCCGGATTTGGTGCCATTGCACCGGATCTGCCGCATTGCCACTGCTATGCCGATACCCTTGAGGGGACCCTGCAAAAAATGGCTGAAACGATTTTTCAGCGGTTGGAAGAGCTCCGTCAGGCTGGACAGCCAATGCCGCAAGCAGGTGATGTAGACAACCTGAAGAAAAACCCGGCTTTTGTAGGAGGCGTCTGGGCCATTATTGATGTAGAAACAACTTGAAATAATTCACTGAGCTTGAACTTGATGACTGGCTTTTTGATGTGAGTGGCGATGATAAAGCTATCCGTCTACCTGCTTTCCTTTTTTATAGCTGCGTCCAGTTATGGATTCGAGGCGAATAATCCTTTTGATGGTGTAGCCACGGGAGAGTACCGGATTATCGGTACCGTTGGTTTTGGGAGTGGCGAGCAGCAGTTAAATAAGCAGCGGGATTCTTTTGGCTATGTCAGCCTTGGAATTACGCCGGCGGTAGGAGTCTGGCAAGTTGAGCTGCGGGCGTCACATTTTGATGACAATCATGTCACAGTAGATCAGGTAGGTTTAAATTTTAAAATTGATTTTACCCTGAATTGTCACGTTCAATGTCTCTATTGGATGGTGGGATATAATTATGCCGATGTGGATTTGAACAATGTTATAAGAAGAGGCTATTGGTATCGAGAATACCCACCATTTTATCCGGATGATCGATATATCTATGTTATTGATGCCAGTGGCAGTGATACCTTTTGGAACGCCGGAGTGGGTTACCGAATTATGTGGACTCAGGATTTCGATACTTCATTAGAGTATAACTACAATAATATTGGCAAAATAGAACGTGTTAACCTCGGGCATCTGCGTACCCTGAGTTTGAATTTTTCCTACCGCTTTTAGTATGCCCTCCGCCTTTTAACCTATTTTTCTCAATAATTTATTCGTAGAAATTTCTTAATTAAATACTGATTTTTTTATAGAATGGAAAAGGGGCCCTGGGGCCCCAATAGCTTTTAAATTCGATAAATGGCTTTCAGCCAGAAGGTGCGTCCCGGTTCGTTAACCCGGGTCAACTGATCGAAACCAATAATATTGGCTCCAGAGCGACTGATATGTTCAGCGTAAGTCTCATCGAATAGGTTATCGATACCGGTAGTTACCAGTACACTTTTACTGGGTTTCCAGCCGGCATTGATGGAAACGACGTTGGCAGAGTCGGTTGCACCAATATCCTGACCAACAATATTGCCTTTGCCGATATCCACCCGGTCCTGGCTTGCGATAGCGCGCCATAAAACACCTGCTGACCACTGGGCCTGTTCATAGTAGAGTCCCAGGCGGCCCTCCAGAGGCGGCAGTTGTGCCAAGGTAGTGCCATCGGTTTCGTTGGCACCGCGAACAGATGTTACGGTGAATTCAGTGCGCCACTGCTCGTTGAGCTGATATGAGGAGTCAAACTCCAAACCCCAGGAGCGCGCCTGGATGTTTCTGACAATGGAGGTAGTGCGAATATCGGAGGAGTCCATAGTATCCATATTCATACTACCCATAGAGTCCATGCTACTCATTACTGCCGCTTTTTCGTAATCCTTCTCAATCATCAGGTAGTCATCAATCTGATTGACGAATCCGGAGACACTGGCAGAGAGTTTTTCTCCGCGATAGATATAGCCGATATCCAGCTGGGTGGTCTTTTCTGATTCGATATCCAGTGCGCTGTAGGAGTCTGCTGTCTCGTAGGAGAAAATTTCCCAATAATCGGGGAAGCGCTCAGTGTAGCCGAGCCCGGCAAAGAGTGTGGCAGAACTATTGGGGCCGCTTTCGAGACCATATTCATAGCGCAGGAAGCCGCTGCTCAATAGCTCTGAGCGAGTTTCTCCCGCAGTGGGGTTATCCACTGAGGACATCATGGATAGAGCAACTTCATCGCGAAGGTCTTTTACTTCCCAATCATCCACTCGTGCACCGGCGATCCAGCGTTGATTGGCTGCGACTTGCCAGCTGGCCTCAGAAAATAACCCCAGCTGGCTAAATTCGGCATCGGCCTCTCGCTTCATATCCCGGTAGTCCATGGTGGACTGGTTCATGGTCGAGCGGCCGGTGTGGCGATTTTCCCGGGCATCAATTCCACTGGTCAATTCCACATCGTCCATAGGCGTAAACACCAGAGCCACCTTGAAACCTGTGGTCTCACTATCGAGATTCATGACCATGGGGGTAGCGGTGCTGGATAGCTCGCGCAGGCTGTAGTTATCCATGATGTGGTCGATATAGTTGTAGTAGGCCTGGAGCTCAATTGAGTCGAGCCAGCTACTGATATTGCTGCGGACATATTTCGCTTTGTGGCTCTCACGGGCAAACTTGGAACCGTCGACTCCCCGATCTGCATAGGCAGCTTCACCATCGCTAAATGCAGTATCAAACTCGACCCGTGTATCGTCGCTGGGTGTCCAGGCCAAATTGACCTGGCTGCTCCAGCGCTCATAACTGGAATTTACCTCATTGCCATCCCCGTCTTCGTAGTCGTCCGCAGATGCCGAGGTCGAGGAGCTGCGGATAGAAAACTGCGGCGAACTATAGGAGATATCGAATAGACCATCGCGACGCTCGGCACTGGCGCCGAGCAGGCTCGCATGCATATTCCAGTCGCTTTCAGTGGGGCGCTCCTGCTGCTGATTAAATACAACTACGCCGGCGGAATTTCCCGGGCCATAGAGGACGCTCTGTGGCCCTTTAATAACTTCAATTTCGTCCATTGCCTCGGGAAAAATATAGGCTGTAGGTGGGTCCATTCGGCTGGGACAACCACCCGCCATTGTTTCTCCATCCACTACCATTCCCAGGCGCGAGCCCCCCATTCCGCGAAGCATCGGATCGCCACTGGTACCGCCTTTACGCACTACGGAAAATCCCGGAATTGTTTTCAGGTAGTCGGCGCCGTCATTGGCAGGTAATGGCTGACGGGGTTTTTTCGGGTCGGTTACCAGATTGAGGGGGAGTTCAGTCTTTACCCCAGTAACCACCATTTGTTCCATTTCACTATCTTTTAATGGTTCTGACTCTTCGGATTCTTCCGCTGCGAGATGTGCTGAAAAGGTACAGCAGGCAGCAAGTGCCAGGCTGAGAGGTTTTTTCAGAAAAATTTTTGCGTTGATGCTCTGATGCATGGTTTTCAATCCTTTTCGCTGGCGTTTCGAACACGCAGCAGTGAGCGCGCAGGCCTGAGTAATATTTGGCGCACGCGACATATCCCCACCTGAAAAAGTGGTCGTATTTTGGCAAGGCTCAAAGCGCTGAAAATGTTAAGACAGCAATGAGACTTGCGGTCCACAGCGAACTGCGGAGTGATGATGTTGGAATAAAAAAGGAATTAAACCGGGGGGGCGCGAATTAGTGGGCGGCTGTAAGCGTTAGAGATAACGCGGAAAAAAGCCGGATAAGAGGGCGGTTGAGTAAAACCGGGTAGGACTATTTCCAGTTCTGTAGTTGGTGCGCTGGCAATACTGGCAGCGGCGGAAAAATTACAATGGTTATCGGCAAATGAGTGAGCGGTAAGCGTATCGTGGTTGTGGCTTGAAGAGTGGTCGCCGTGATGATCGCTGTGAGAGTTCGCTTTGAGGGCATTGAGCAATAAAGCGCTGCGGCTATCGCCATGGCAGAGCCCATAGGGCGTTCCCGCTGCAAAATCTGCCGGCATAAAACCTGCAGGAACCAGGCCTCGCGCGCTGAGAAATACCAGCAATAGCAATAGCGCCTGCCACTGGGACAGACGGGAACAGTATTGGATGGTGCGCTTACCGCTCATAAATAAGAAGGTCTGTACTTTTCCCGGGCCCATTTTAAATACCCGGAGATGAGTAACAAGAGGTTAACGGGTGATACAGCAAAGTGCCACTGCCCCAAGTTAACTTTTGCGAACTAATACGAGGTAAATTGAGCTTTATCAGGTTTTGTCGGAATTTAATTTCTTTTCTTCAGCGCATTCTAAAAATAAATCTAACTTTGCTGGAAGCTAAAGGTTCCAGGAGGTAGCGCGCTCAATAAGAGATTCCCGGGATTGGGGAGAGTTCCCGGACAGCCCTGGATTATTGCGGTTAGTGGGAAGGTTATAGAGAAGGTTTAAATAGTGGGGGCTCGGAGAGTCCCCACTCGGTGAATTTGACGATTCAGATTCTGCCGCTGCGCTTTAGGCGCCAATAGGCCTCTACCAGAGACTGGTGCAAAAGCTCCGGCCTCGAGTCAACCACTATGACATTGTGTGCCTGCAAATGCTGAAGTAATTGCTCTCGGCGGCGCAGGAAGTCCCTCGCTGCTGCACTGTTTATTGCACTATCAAAGCTCTGAATCGGCTGTTGCAGCAATTTGTCCACAGAAGTCTCCCGCAGACTGGCAATCATCACCAGGTGATTGCGCGACAGCAATTTGACTGCGGCTAGGAGTTCATCACTATCTTCATCGCGCAAGTTGGTAATCAGGATTACCAGGGCACGGCGCTTGTGATGGGCCATCAGCTGTTGTGCGGCGCTAGTGTAATCTGCGCTACTGGTGCCAGAGTGGAGGTCGTAGACATTATTCAACAGTAGGTTGATTGCACTTTCGCCTTTTACTGGAGGCAGCTGTCCACCACTGCTCTCCTGTGCCGCAGCAAATGCCTGCAAGCCGACCGCGTCCCCCTGTTTGATGGCGACATAAGCTGAAAGCAGCAAGCCATTGAGTGCGTGGTCAAAGTGACTCAGCTCGCCGTCTTTAGCGCGCATTCGGCGGCCGCAATCCAGCATATAAATAATTTCCTGGTCGCGCTCGTCCTGGTATTCACGGCTGATCAGTTTGCGCAGCCGTGAACTTGCGCGCCAATCCACTTGTCGCTGGCTGTCTCCCTGGCGGTATTCCCGCAGCTGGCGGAAGTCCATGCCCTCACCGCGACGCTGCTGCTGGTGCAATCCCATCAGGCGCAGGCTCTGTTCGGTGGAGAGAGACTGCAGCGAGGAGATACCGAGAAAATTGGGGTAGACCTTGACGGTCTGCTCCTGTCCCAACCATACCCTTGTCTGCCAGAGTCCCCAGGGGGAGTTGGCCAGTACCTCGATTCGCCCAAAAGAGGCGCTGCCGCGGCGACGGGGTACCAGGTCGTACTCGATGGTGATTTCCTGGTCCGGGTTAAGTTGTGCGGAGCGCGGCAGCCCTGTCGATCCCAGTTGCTGTGGGATTGAGTCGGAAACCTGGAGTAATAGTGGGCGTGGGCCGGTATTGTGAAGTTTTAGCCGCGCAGTATTGCGTACGCCCAGGGCCAGGTTGCCGGGCAATCGCCGCAGCCCCTGCAGACCGGTTACACGGTAACCGGTGAGATAGTCCAGCAGGGTGGCGCTGATTAACAGGGCACTCGCTCCCCACCAAAGGTTGCCGATAAATGAGCTGGCTTGCGGAAACCAAATTCGCGCTGCTGTAATTGCCAGAGCCGCCAGGCACCAGTAGCCGAGCAGTTTGACCAGGCGCGGACTCGGGCCGGTGCGACCGCTTTGCGCTGGTGCTGCCTGTTGCTCTGTTGCAGCTACAGTCTGTGTCACAGTCGCGGCGCCTCAACACTGTCGATAATCATTGCCAGCGCCGTGTCAGCAGTTTCACCGTCAATTTCCATATCTGGAGATAGGCCGATACGGTGGCGCATTACCGGGATGGCCATGGCCTTGATATCATCCGGCAGTACAAATTCCCGTCCCTGTAACAGCGCATTGGCGCGGGCTGCCTGCAGCAGGCCGATACTGGCGCGCGGGCCGGCGGGGCTGCGCAGCTGCGGTGATTGGCGGGTGGCGCGCACCAGCCGCACGGCGTAATTCAATACCTGTTCGTCCAATCCCACCTGGGGCACCAGGGCCTGAAGTTGTTGCAATCCCTCGACAGTAATTTCCCCGGCCAGCTTTTCCTGCAGGCTGCGCTCAATTCGGCCACTGCTGGCGGCGGCGGCCAATTTCAGTTCCGCTTCGAGGCTGGGGTAATCGATGAGGACTTTCAGCAGGAATCGGTCCAGTTCCGCCTCTGGCAGCGGGTAGGTACCTTCCTGCTCGATGGGGTTTTGAGTGGCGAGTACCATAAATGGACTGGGTACTTTCAGTGCCTGGCCGTCGATAGTGACCTGCTTCTCCTGCATCACCTCCAGCAGGGCGGCCTGGGTTTTGGCGGGGGCGCGGTTGATTTCATCCGCCAGCAGCAGGTTGGTAAATACCGGCCCGCGACGCACCTCAAAGCGGCTCTCTCCCATGTTGTACATGGCGTGGCCGGTAACGTCGGCGGGCATCAAATCCGGGGTAAACTGGATGCGGCGGAAATTGCCGCCAAAGCAGTTGGCCAGGGTGCGCACCAGAAGGGTTTTGCCGAGTCCGGGTACACCTTCGAGCAGTACGTGGCCAGAAGCCAGCAGAGCTACGAGTACCTGGTCAACCACCTGCTCCTGGCCAATCAGCAACCGGTTGATATTGTTGCGCAGTATCTGAAGTTTGGCGGACGCAGCCTGCCAGTCAGGTGATAGCCCCGTGGTTTGTTGTTCTGGTTGAAGGGTGGTCTCGTTCATAGGACTGCCTCAATTCGCTGCAGATTACGCATGTGTTCAGTAAATGTTTCTTCGGTTGTGGGGGGCTTGCCCCACAGGGTTTCAACTATTAGCCGTTCATCCATACCGGTGGAGGCACAGAGCTTGTCGCACAGTTTGCGTTTTTTAGTGGCGTTGATATGGGTGGCGCCAAGGCGACGTAGAAGTTCTTCCCGATGGCCGCGCAGAAGGGTTTCCCCCTGGTCGTCCTGCCAGTAGTAATGGCCGCAGGCGGATATATGTTCTAGCAGAGAACGGCGGGACACTTCTGGCTCCGGCTGCAAGGGGCCGAAGCGGCGCCCGTGTAGTAATAGCCAAGCGAGTAAGGCCAGTGCGCCGGCGAGAAAAAACTCTGCAGCGTATTGACGAGCAACCTTAGAAAGGGTTTCAAAGCGGGGGCGGGTGAGAAAGACAAACTCTCCTTCGCCGGCCAGCAATTGTAAGAAATAGGCGTGATCGAAGTGGCCAATACGCTGGGACTGCCACAGGGTACTGTCAGTCATCAAGGTAATCACACCGTTGCCGCGCTCGAACTGCATAAACGGTACGCCGACATCATCGCGTCGTACCTTAGCCCAGAAAACAGGCCCACCGTCGATAGTCTCGTCATTAAACGAAGGATGGTAGAGCAGGTGGCTGGCATCGAGGTATAGCTGTATTTCGCTGCCGCCCTCAACAGGCAGGGTTACCAGATCCTCTTCTGACACATCGGGGTTGCGAGGCTCCTCTTGTTCCTTCGGCTCATCTTCCGTTTCGCCTTCGTCCAGTTTGCGATTGTGCTCCCGCATGGCATCAGCGGGGCTCTGCTCAGGCTCGAGTACCGCATCCTCCCCGAGCAGTTGCTCCAGGGTTTCTTGCAGTTCGAACTTGTTGTGCCCCTCTTCGATGGAGACGTCCATGGACTCAAGTAGCCAATCGCGGTTTTCACTGCGCCCGGAGTCGCTGTCGAAGTTGCCGGTATAGGCTACAACGATGGCGTGGCCACCGCGCTCGACCCACTCGAGAAGCTCTTGGGCCTTGGTGGGGTTATAGACCTGGCTGGAGCTGCTGATAAACAGGGTGGCATCGGAGGAGAGGCCTTGGAGTACAGATATATTATCTGCCTGACGCGGCGCCAGTTGGATATCGGTGAGGTATCTTTCTGCTGCCAGGTAGGGATTTCGTCTGGCTTCCATGCTCCAGCCGCTGTCGATCTCCTTGGAGTAGCGCTCGTAGAAAGTGAGGAATAGCCATACAAGTGCAACGCCACTTATGACCAAAGCTGCCAACAGAATTCTCTTAGCGGTCATTGCCAAATTCCTCCTGCCATTGGCTACAAAGTGAGCTTACCTGAGCCTTTTTTGGCGGCCGGTGGGCATAGGCAAGCTGCTGCCAGTTTGCAGTAAGCTCTTGTACAAATTGACTCAGGGCGGGACTTACTGGGCGCTGTACTTCATTCGGCTCCTGTTGCCTTACTTGTACCAGCTGTGCGCATTCACTTTCGGTAAGGTGATCGCCAAAATAAAACTCGAAGTCTTCAATCAGGTGAGAGAGGGTGGCGCGGTACAATAGTCCCAAACTGGCTCGCTTGTCTCCCTCTGTCCACAGGCGCATGACCTCCGCGCAAACGTCATCGGGCAGACTCGATTGGCGTACATCCAGGCCGAACAGGGTTTCGGGGACGGGCTGCTTTTTCTTTGGCTTAGGCTGCCATTTCAAGCTCTGAAGAATTTTATCGTGATGTCTCCAAAGCAGATAGCCCAGGCCGAATACCAAGCCAATCCAAAGCAGCAGCTCCAGGATTTTCGCAATTGTTGGGCCCCATTTAACTTCATCGTCAACTTCAGGCGCATCTTTAGAGTTCTCAAAAAGCCATTCGATAAAGTTAATTAACCACTCGGGGAACTTTTCTTTGACGGCTTCTGTTTCAGATTTGTCTTTTTTGCGCCAACCACTGATCTCTTTCATTTGATGAAAGTCATCGCCGGCGAGAATTTCGTCAATATGCTCTTGGGCCTGCTGCGGGGTTTCCAAGGATGCGGCACTGGCGGGGGGCGCTGGAATTAATGAGCCAAAGGTGAGCCCGCAGATCAGGATTAGGGCAGCAGTGCTTGGTTTTCTTTTGCGGTGAGACTCCTGTTCACGCTGCTGGCGTTCCAGCAGGTCCCGAAACTGGATTTCTATATCCCAGCCTTCCAATTCAATACGACGGCCAATATAAAGGCAAAATCCGCTAACGATATAGAAGGGGGCTACTGTTGCCATAACAAACAGGTAGAGCCCGTTATATATCCATTCCAGCCATTGAGTGTCCCCTTGGAGCAGAGGGATCCAATCGATCCCATCGGAATACTGTTCAGGGATAAACAGAAATGCCATCACACTTAATGCGGCAAGTAGAAATATCTCAATATGGTAAAGCGTTAGTGTTAGCCAGGTGGCGGCCCCAGAGTGTTTGCGGTGCAGTACCCCAAGGCGCGAGGTACGGGCCTTGCCCGTGGATTGCTCCAGCACGGTAACTGGCATATCGAAAGAGCGTGTGGGGCTCAGCCGACGGAGGGTAAGCCACATTAACCAGTCGCGACGATTCTGGCTAAAGAAATGCTTCAATGCCTCACCAATGGATACCGGTGAGCCAAATAATGCGCGGCTGATCATAAACAGGGGCAGCCGATCAAATACGGGTTTCAGCCACCAAATAAATAAGATGGAGAGCGTTGGTGACTCTGGAAACAGCCAATAACACAAAGCAAATAGCGGTGCTGCAGGCAACAGGTAGACTATAAAAAGTTGCCACCAGTATTTTCGTGCCAGGGCGATACCGAGATCGACAGACTCCCAGGGAGAGCGTAAGCGGGCTCGCACGGCCAGATTCTTAATTTGCATGAGTTGCGCCCTCCCTGCGTCCCGCCAGGATGAAGTACGCAAAGACCAGTACCCAAAACAGGGCGCCTACCCCGAGCTTGATCGCAATCGGTGTGCTGGCACTGGAGGACCAGAAGGCTTCAAGGAAAGCGGCAATCACCAGCATTAGGAAAGTGCCGTACATAATCTTCATTGCTTCGACAGCGGCCAAGCGCAGTGCGACCGTGCGCCTGTGCTGGCCCGGATCCACTAGAGAGCGTCCCAATATCAGGCCCGCTGCTCCCGCCAGGACTATGGCGGTCAACTCAAAGGCGCCGTGGCCAATCACAAATGGGTAGAAGGTGGAGACAAAGCCCACCCGGGTGATATGCCCAAACGCTGCGCCAATATAGATGCCGTTAAACACCAGGAAGAAAATTGAGCCAAGGCCAAACAGTACACCGCCGGCAAAGGTGCGAAAGGCGATGCCAATATTGTTTTTGATATAAAAACCGAACATGAACAGGTCGGTATCAGAGCCGCGCTCGCGGCCCAGTACCCGGTTGCCCGGATCATACATGGATTCAAAACCCATAACCTGTTCCGGTGACATTACTGCGTACACCAGGGCATCGTTGTTGTAAGTGCCGATTCCCAGGATCAGGCCAGGTATTAAAAACAAAGCGGATGCCAGCAGTACTGCGCGGCTATTAGCGCGCACGGCTTGGGGAAAACCTGCCAACAAATAGTGCAACCATCCCTTGCGGCGCAAGGTTTCCTGGCGGTAGACACGGTGATGTGCCGCCATAACCAGCTGGTTGAGGTGGTCTATCAGGCGGTTGGTATATTGCCGCTCCTTAGCCATTGCCAGCTGCTGGCAAAGGTTGCGATAGGCGACGGGTAGGTCCAGGGCCGCAACTTCGGACTTGTTCCGATCCGCTTTCAGCCAGGCTTCTAATTGCTCCCAGCTGTCGCGGTAGCGATTCTCAAAGTCTCTCTGCTTCATAGGTAACTCTGCCTATCCCCTGCCACCGAGTAGCCAACTGCCTACGGAGCGCAGGTAGCTCAAGGCATCGCTGTCCCTTTTCCGAGTAATCGGCTCGAGCAGATTTGCGAGCTCTTGCTGACGCGCTTCGCTTAAATCCTGGTGGCGCTCCAAAAGGCTAACCAGTGCCTGTTGGTCTTGCTGGCGGAGGTTTTGCGGTGGTGGGAGCGGGGTAGTATCCGGCAGGGTAACTGGTGCCTTTTCCTCTTCGCGATAGACCACCAGGGTGGCTGCTGCCAGGTCGCCAAGGCGCTGGAAGTGACGCCCCAGTGTCATGCTTATTACGCCAGTGGCGTAGGCAAATGGCATAAAATCCGCGAAGCGTAACAGGTTGCGAACGATGGATGCTCCCCAGGATACCGGCGTAAGGTTGTCGTTGACCACCATTAGGCCAAAGGCCTTTTTGCCCGGTGTTTGCCCACCGCGTAAAACTTCAAAAAGCACCGGGTAAAACCACTCGAGAAGAAAGGCGCAGACGAGCCAGATGCCCGCACCGGCAAAGCCGGCAAATAGCAAGGCAAAGCCGATCGCGGCCAATATCAATGATCGATAAAACACATCCACTGCATACGCAAGGATACGTGGCACGGGCCCAGCGGCCCGCGCGCGCAAATCGATCCCCTCAGGTGTTTCGACGTTATAGGTGGTATCCAGCAAGCCACCGCTCCTGTCTGGTAGAGAAATTTAATTGTGATTGGGAACGCCGAAAACTTTTCGGTAGGCAACACCAAAAGCGATACTACAAAGGGGGATTGCCCAAATCAGGCCGATAAGCAGAGGAATGCTGCCAGCTAAAAAGATCAGTATCATAACAATTGCGAAACCAAGGAAGGCAAACCAGTTCTTAGTGATGGCTTTACGGGAGGTTTCCAGAGCCTCCCAGGGGCTCAGATTGCGATCGGCAATTAGGGGCATTGTCATCAGATAAGCAATCATTAGGTAAATACCCGGAATTATCAGCAATATCAGACCAACCCCAATTAGTAGATACATAACGATGGTCGCAAAGCCGAGAGGCACTATCTTGTCGAAATGAGCAAACACCTCGGTACCAGAAGTCTGCTCGTCGCGGGCGATCTTGATACCAATCATTGTCATACCCACCGCCAAGGGTGCGCCGGCAAAGGTCACGATCAGCTGAGAGAGAGCCTCGGCAAATGGGCCTGGGTTGCTGTCGGGGCTGAAAGCCGCAGTGCCGCCAGTAATTAAGGTGGCGACGATAGTAATTGCAATAATGGCAACGAAATAAAGCAATGCTCCCACCCAAACGGTGCCTTTATTACCACTCGTGCGTTGCCAAGCTTCGCTAAGAGTCTCCCCAATAGAAAACGAATAATCCCCGGCAATGCCCTTTTCAATAGAGCCTGAGTCGTCACTCACTGGGCTATTGGCCAAATTTGCTTCAGGGGCCTTATAGATGTCACTCATCCTGTTAGCTGTCCTTATTGAGATTTAGATTATTTATGGGGTGCAGAGTCTTGGGAGGGGAATATCTCATAGGCGGGAGTGGCGAACAATGCCACGCCAATACATCGGCAAATTAGGTGATACATCTTTCTCAGCATAAAATCTCCGAGGAGTGACTAAGGAATAGAATTGATGAAAAAAATACTGTGGATGAGCGGTCTGGTTTTGGTATTGATTGCCGCTGGATATGTCGCCTTGCCGTTTTATTCCATCGAGCAATTGCAACGTGCGGCGAAAATGGCTAAATCCGATCAGCCGCAGGTTAGAACTGAGAGTATCGACACGTTAGAGCATTATGTCGATTTTCCTGTTTTACGTGACAATTTAAAGATCCGCATACAGCAGCAACTTAGGAACTCCCTAAGTAATTCTATTCCTCAGGAATTTGATGAATTACTGAGTGCTGGTGCAAATTTCTTTATGGATCCACTTTTACAACAGTTTATTACTCCTGAGGGCATTGCCGACCTTCTTCGTGGGGGAGAGGATCTGGAGGCATTTCAGCGGGAAATTTATCGACAGGGTAGTGAAACACCGGATATTTCCGGGAATGAGACTTCTGCAGCGGAAGAAGATGAAGATTCCTGGCAGCGCATGGGGTGGCATTTTACCGACCTCAATCATCTGAGTGTTGAATATGGTGAGCATGGCCGCCCTGAATTGCGTCTGTTGATGCAACGCAATGGTCTGCGCTGGCAACTGGTGGATATCCAGCTAATTGGTGATAAAAGTGGAGAGAGTCAGGAATGGAGATAGAAAATTCAGTCAACGTCTTTGGCGATCCACTGGTGCCTTGTAGCCTGGACCCGAAGACAGGCTTCTTTCGCGATGGCTGCTGTAACACCTGTAAAGAGGATCTCGGTTCTCACACCGTTTGCGTTGCCGTGACTGATAAGTTCCTGGAATTTTCCCGCAGTCGCGGCAATGACTTGAGTACGCCGGTAGAGGAGTTTAATTTTCCCGGTTTAAAGGAAGGGGATCGTTGGTGTCTCTGTGCCGCGCGCTGGCTCGAAGCGGAGAAATTGGATATGGCTCCCCGGGTATTTTTACAGAGTACACATGTGAAGGCGCTGGAAATTATTCCTATGCAAACATTGCGTCGCTATGCGCTGGATTTACTTTAGTTAATTGGGTGGATCAGCTTCTTGTCCACCTATTAACTCCCTTCAAATGGCGGCACGTCCCTGTGTCGCCACGCTACAGACAAGATAGCTACTCGGAACTTAAGAAGGCAGGAAGTCGATTGAGTAGTTCTTGGTAGTACTCTCAACGTTGGCAGAACCAAAATTGATCATGCGGATTCTCGCCAGCAACTTGCGTTCAAGTGCCGGGTTATTGAGCTCGCTCTCTACCAATTTGATCGACGCGATAGCACCATTCGGTGCGATCACCAACTGTACGGTGAGCCTTCCCTGCAGAGTTGGGTCCCTGCGCAACGCACGGTTATAGATTCCAATAATAGCCTCTTTATTGGCTTCCATAACACTGCGAATGGAATCGTCGGTACGTATGGATTTTTGCCCTCTGGCCTTGGCCACCGCTTCATTGGCTGAACCCTTTGCCTGGGTACTTTGCACTCGGGTGTTCTCACGCCCGGCCAGTGAGACACCACCGGTATCGCGACTCACTCTGCCGGCGGCAACGCCGCCGCTGGAGGCTTTTGACTTATCCGCGATCATACTGCGTTCTATTTTAGTGGCAGTAGCATTCCCCGAGCTGAGCTGGCCCCGGCTAATATCCGATGTATTAAAACTCTCGCGCATATCCAACAGATCATCGGCGAGTGCATTCAGGCCGCTATTGGCCGCTTTCTCCCGGGCCTGCTGTACCTTGGCAACCGGGGGATTTTCAACCTTGCGCGGCTTCTCCACAGGCTTGGGCTTGTCGGGTGTTTCCGCTTTCTTTTTGGGTTTCTCTTCGGGCTTTTTCTTTTCCTCGGGCTTCTTTTGCTCTTTGGGTTTCGGCTTTGGCTTGGGTTTTGGCAATTCCTTTTTTTCCAGAATCACTTTGGCCAGCTGTGGTGGCACCCTTTCGGCCTGTTCCCGGGTGAGTTCGGGTACTGGCGCCAGTGCAACGGCAATGCCACTGATGGCCAGGGCTATCAGGCCACCGCGCAGCAATTTGATAAAGCGCTGATCCTCCTCTCTTGAGGCGGACCAGGGAAGCACTGTTTCCTGTAGTTGCCAGGGGGCGTAACTAATGGTTGCTGTACTCATATCAGGATTCCACCCCCGAGGGATCTTCCGGCGCTGTTTGTTCTACGGCGAAAGACATATCGCGGAAGTCTGCGGCTGCGCAGGTGTGCATGATCTGCTTCAGCAACTCATAGGGAACTTGTTCATCACCTAAAATAGTCACTGCTCGGCCCAGAGTTTTCTGGGCTTCGCTCAGCTCTCCCGCTCGTTCAGCACGGTATTTAAGCTCTGTTACCAGGGCTTCAATATTCTCTGCGCTGGGATCGATGTCATCGATGCTGGCGATAAATCGGTCCCCGACAAACAGCTGTTTATTGTTGACCCGCACTACAGTAGTCACCTCGGGTTTCTGTTGTGAGGTGGACTTGGGCAGTTTTATGGTTTTATCAGTCTGCAGAACCTGAACATCACTGGTTGAGTTCACCAGAAGGAAAAATACCAGGATGGTGAAGATATCCATCAGTGATACCAGGTTCAGTTTTGACTGCTGCTTTTTTTGCCTTTGCCTGCGCTCTTGCAGTTTTGCGGCTGCATTTATCTTCATAGTTTGGCCCCGCTATTTTGTCTGCTCCGGTGCATCGCCGAGAGATATCTGGGGGAACAGTTCTGCATCAACAACAGATGCGGCCACTACAGCCCGGTAGCTGCGTGCAGTATCCATGGCGGTGACCAGAGTTTTGTAAGGCGTTCCCTTTTCTGACAGGATCACCAGATCATCTTTGTCGATAGATTTTTCTCGCAACTGCCGTTTTATCTGCTGTAAAACGATAGATATCGTGGCGAAATCCGGTGAGTTTTCTTCGTGTGGGATGCGTTTAACCCGCTGCCCAGCGGGATAATTGATATCGACATACTGCGTGCGCAAAACGAGTTCGAGCTGGCGGTTTTCCTCCACACTGCTGGAACTTCCATCGCTGATACCCGGCAGGTTCAGCTTGAGCACGGAGATATGGGAAAACACCATATTTAGCAGTAGCACAGGAACCAAAATGGTCATCAAACTCATAAACGAGGTGATATCGAGTTCCGCTTCCTCATATCCACGCCGGCGAATATTTATGTTCAGCATGGCGGTATCCCTTAGCTGTTAGCGGTGCGTTGTTCCGCTTTCTGTGGGCGTCCCATGGTCAGCAGATTAAGGAATTTAACCCCGGCCATTTGCAAACTATCGACAATCTCATTGGTTTTATTTTGTAGCATTGAGTTAAACAACAGCAGGGGAATGGCAGAAATCAAACCGAATGCTGTAGTGTTCATCGCTACGGAAATACTGGTGGAGAGCATGGTCGCTTTTTCAGATGGGTCGGCACTGGCTACTGCAGTAAATGCAGCAATCAGACCCATAATAGTGCCGAGTAGGCCCAGCAGAGTGGCAATATTAGCGAGAGTGGCCAAGTAACTGGTGCGTTTTTCCAGACGGGGAACAGCTTCGAGAATCCCTTCCTCAATAGCCAGGGCAATATTTTCCTCGCGCTTGGCAAATTGCAAAGTGTTGATGCCCGCTGCGGCGATACGGCCCATTGCTGCATCGTTGTCTCGGGCCAGCTGCAAGACACTTTGATAGCTGCGTTTTTGCAACATGGGCAATACTTGTTGATACGCCTTTTTATTGGCATTCCGCGCGCGTGATAAAAATATCCAGCGCTCTACTACCATTGCCAGTCCGATAACCAGGACCACTGCAATTGGGTACATGAAGGGTCCGCCATTTTGGAAAAAACGCAGCATCGCTTGAGTGAATTCCATGATTTAATTCTCCACAGATAAAGTTATAAATTTGTAGTGCAAAGGGAGAGCGATTGAGTTCCCACCCTTGGTGTATAAAGAGGGCCGCGGGACGTTGAAGCCTGCTGCGGCGGTCCATGTCTTCGCTGTATAAATTCAGCAGTGCCGCTTCCATACGCTGCAAAAAATTATTTTTAATTTTGCTGGGCCAGCCTAATCGGTTTTTTCCTGTTCAGCTTGTAACAGCTTTATTTCCCGCCGAAATTCAGAATATTCCTGATGTTCAAATACAGAGGAGAAAGTTTGCGGCAGAACGCTGTCGAGCCTTTGTAAACTGTCGGCTTGCTTCCAGGGAATGATATATAAAACCTTAGGTTGTTCCTGACTGCCAATTACGGTGGACTCCAGCGTTGTTATTTCCTCTGCTGTTGCGCCGTATGCAAAGATAGACAGGCTCAGTATGAGGCTAGAAAATAATTTCATTGTTAAAGTCTCCGCTCCAGCTCGAGTATCCATGCACTGAGCAATTTATCCTGTTCAGTACCGGAATCTTGCGCTGCCATATAATGCTGAAGGGCACGCTCGGGTTGTTGCAGGTAAAGGTCGTAGAGGATTCCCAGGTTGCGGTGTGCATCGGCATAGTGTGGCCAACGCTCTATGGCGGCGTTGTAGTATTGCTCTGCATCTTCGAACCGCCCCCGGTCACGCATCAGCGCGGCAAGACGATTCCAGGCAAATACATTGTTATCGTTTACAGCAATAGCCTGGCGAAAGCTGCGCTCGGATTCCTCGTATTTCTCGCCGGACTGTTGCACGATTGCCAGGTTAAGCCAGGCTCCAGAGAGCTCCGGCCACTTTTCAGTAATTTGGAGCAGTTGCGATTCAGACGCAGGTAAATCATTTGCCTGAAAATTCTGGCGAGCCAGTTCCATTGCCGCACGGGCCTGTTGCGGTACTCTTTTACCATCCCGCAAGTAGGGGTTTTCTGTCAGTTGTTGCGCGGTGTCACTATCTGCGGGCGATATTGTCTTTTGCAGACCGCTACATGCGGAGAGTAAAAAAACCAATAGCGCAGTAGTGAATAACCGTGCGATTGAAGTTAATTTCTGGGTGCTCGATTCAGTGCAGTGCATCACTCCACTCCAGGGTTTTTTCTTCTTTTTTGTAGCGTGCGGGTAACAGCTCTCCCAGTGAATGGAAGCTGCGTTTAACCCAGTCGTCGTAAATACCCTCAACTGTGCGCTGGATATTGGCCTCGTGAAGTTCTATGGACTTCTCCTCGAAGGGATAGGCCTGTTCCTCCAGCAGAATTTCGTATTGTTCCAATTCCAGCTCGTTCAGGCTTTTAGGGCGCTGTGAGTCCATCAGGTCACGGCTGAGCTGTCGGTAAACTTCCGCGAGGCGATAGTTTGCTTGAGGGGTGAATTCTGCGATGCCAAACTCCAGGACTTTGCGGTAATCCGCCACGGTGGTTTGCATGGCCCGCTTTTTATTAGCGAGACTGGTCTTTAACGGCAAGCGCAGTGCCAGTTCAGCAAATTTCGCATAACTTTGTTCCGCCAGTTCACTTTGAGAATAAGCGGCCAGGTAACGCCCGCGGGGTGACTGCAGCGAGTTCTGTGCAAGTTGTTGTAGCCAGTAATTCCGCTTAGTGGGCTTTTTGGTCTGAGCGTAGATTTCGACCAGCTGAAATTGCGCTTCCAGACGTTGCTCGGCGGGTTCTGGCCACAATTTGCTGTAGTTGCGATAGCTTTCAATAGCCCTGTTGTATTCACCGGCTTTTTGCAGGTTTTCTGCTGCCATAAACAGGGATTGACGGCGAACTTCCCGATCCGGATCTGTAGCGGCTAATTGCAGTAATTCTGTGGCGGCAGCCGCCGGCATTTCCAGAGCTTCAAAGATAACGATGGCTTTGGCAGCCAGTGTCGGCGTCAAGGTGTGCGCGGGATAAAACTGGCGGAAATCAGCGAGTTCTGTGCTGGCGCGCTGCCACTGCCCTAATTGAATAAGAAAATTAATCGCATCATATTGGGCGGTGGCCGCAACCTCTGTGCGCCCGCTATCGCGGATACGCAGCAGGTGATTGAGGGCTTCCTCACTGGGAGCGGCATCCTCACTCTCGCGCTGGGCCAAAATGATTTCTGCCTGGCGATAGATGGATAACTGCAATTGGCGCAATGCGTCTTTGCGCAGCTTATCGTCTGGCTGGTAGCCGAGCGCGCGGGTATAGGCAGCCTCTGCCTGGGGATATTGCTTCAGGGAAAAATGGCTGTGGGCCAGTATTATTGCAATACTTATTTGCTGTTGCCTATTGGCTGGCGGTTGCCATTGATCGGCGTGCTCGGCAGCGGCGATGGCTTCGGCAAAGCGCGATTGTTGTAACAACTTATCGGCAGCGGCCAGCTGTACTGGCAGAGCTCTCGGGTCTTGGGGCCAGCTCTGTGCAAATTTCAGGCTCGCTTCGATATTGCGATCGAGCCACAGGATTTTCTGTTCCGACTCTTGATCCGGAGTTTGTTCATGCACTCTGGCTGCACTGAGGATGGCTCCGTAGCCGGCTTCGGCAGCATACTTGGGATCTTGGTATTCCCAGGCGACCTGGCTGTAAGCGCGCCAGGCGGCGGGGTGATCTGCAGCCTGCTCAAGACACTCCGCCATCAGGAAAACCATGGATGGCGTGCGTGGATCTTGTGGAAAAGTCTGCGCGTATTCCTGATATAACGCGGCGGCGCTGCGATAGGCACCCAGTGATTGTGCGCTGACAAGGCGACGTTCTTTCACCTTATTCGCGGGTAGTTTTGTGACCTGCTGAGCCAATTCCTGAGCGCGGGCGTGGTCAAACTGGGCCAATTCATACAGCCATGGTTGCAGGGTTTTGGCCAACTCCTGTTGTTGAGTTTCACCTGCTGCTTGCCAGTAATCACTGTTCACACCATAGCGACGCACAAAGTCCCGCTTCGTGGGCAGAACTTCCTTATGTAGTCTCCCCGCTTGCAAGGTTTCAACGGCGAGAAGATGAAGCTGTGGGGCTTGCTGGGTTTGTGGGTAGTGATTGACGAATTGTAAAAAGGTATCGGCACTATTGCGGAACAACTCTTTTTCCCGATACCAGGTACCGAGTGCACTGTATAGCTGGTGCTGATAGGGACGTGGCTCTCCATTGAGGTTAAAAGGCTCAATGGCTTCAGCACCTCCCAGGTAGCTGAAGTTTAATGCGAGCCCGCGCAGGCTGTCTTCACGCAGGCGTTGCCGCCCAACAGGGAGTTCCTCCCCCTGTTCCTCACTGTGCAAAATATCCAGCGACTGGAGAAAAATTTCTGTGGATGCGCGGTAATTGCTCGATTTAAATTCTGACCAAGCCAGCATATAGCGAGCATTATCCGTAAATGGACTCGGCCCCTGCTTGAGCAATGCACGGAAATCTCGGGCGGCACTGGGGTAGTCTTTGCGGTTGAATGCCGCCTCGCCACGGCGGAATAAGACTTCGCCGATAAACGGTGAGTCCGGTGCGCTACCGGCAATCTTTTCCAATGCCTGTAAGGCCGCAGGCATTTCCCCGTCCAGTGCTCGGGCGCGGGCTAAGCGATAGAGAATGTAATCATCTTTTGGGCGCTGTGCAGAGAGGCTTTGGTAATAATCGACCGCGCTGGAGTAGTCGACAATAGTATCCGGATTGTCGGACTGTTTTTGCTCCAGTCGTTCCATTTCCAAGTCAGCCAGGCGCAGATGGATTTGTTGCCGAACCTTGGGATCGGTGTGGCTCTCCAGTGCCATGCGGTAACTTTGCACCAGGTTTTCCAACGCGATAACGGTTTGCACGGGCGGACTTTGCGGTGCCTCTTCCTGGGGGCTGGGTGGGTTGGCGCGGGGCAGGTCAGCCAGGGTTTGTACCGGTTGATTGCCACAGGCTGTCAGGGCACAGCAAATACCAATAGCCAGGGAGCGCAGGGCAAACACAGCTGCCGGGTGAGGGGCGTTATTCATTGTCTGAGGCCCCGGTATTATCCGTGTCACTGTTAGCCTGAGAGGTTGCGGGGATCGCCTGCATTTCAGCGTCTTGCAGACGTGCGATAGCCAGGCGTGTGTGGGCCATATAATTGTGAATTTGCTGCTGCTCCCTACCCAGCTGGGCGATAACCTCTCGGCGTAGGTCGGCTTCAATCAATTCGCTGGCTCGACCAATCGCCGCTTGCTGAGCTGGAATTTCGTCACCGGCGGTGACCACCCGATAGGCTAGTTGGCGAAGTTGTGGCCCCCGCTGTGCTTCGGTATCTGTTTTCTTGCGTTGTTCCCGCCCCCTGCGTAACTGCTCTTCGAGCAGTTGTAGGGATTTTTGCTGCTGCCACAACTTCTCGTGATACTGTTCACTGGCTTGCCAGAGCAAAATCCCCCGGGCTTTCGCCAGGGTTTCTGCTTGTTGTTGGCTGGCCTTGCCGCTGTGCTGGATTTTTTTAAGACGTTCTTGAGCGCCGGTGAGAATTTCCAGTAATTCGAGGGTTTCACTTTGTTCATTTGGAGTGGCGGTGGTCGCCAATAAAGTGAGTGCGTCGCGCTCCTGTTCAATATGCTCGAGAGCTGCCCTCAAATGATCATATTGCTGTGTTGCCATCTGCAACTGCTGGTCAAACTGGGCGCTATTGTAGTTATCAATAATCGTTGTACGGCGCAGGTGACGCTCTTCGATAAGGTCAGCAAATTGGGGTAGTTTATCTTGCCAGGTCTGTAGGACCTGGGTGAGCTGCTGCAGATCGCGCAGTTCGGTGAGCCGCAATTGGAAGTGGTCACTTTGTAGGATTGGCCGCAGAAAGTGTTGGTTATCGCGCAATAGGGGAGAGGCCTGGGCTAGTTGTAACCAGCCATAGCGCCAAGCCTCGCGCTGAACAGGATCATAGGCCAGCGGTTCCGTCGCCAGGTCTTGTTGTAACTGGTGTAACTCAGTAAGCGTTTCCAGGTAATAAGCTTCAGCGCTTTGATATGCTCTGAGGGCTACAGAGCGATTTTCCAGTTTTTCGTAACCATAAGGCAGGGCTACCATCGCTTCCCGTGCGGCGGGACTGTAGCGGTGTTTATCCAGTAAAAATTGCAGTGCGTCTATGCCCGCTTGGTAGTCCTCACCATTGATAGAGGACCAAGCCATTCCCAGGAGTGCGCGAGTTGCCCAGGGCGTGTTGAGGCGAACCCTGGAAAAGGCTTCTTTAGCTGCGCTGTGTTGCTCTGCAAGAGCCAGGGCGTACCCCATACCAATATGGGCTTTATCAATGAGTATGGGAATTTCAGATGAAGGAATATCAATTGTTTCTGCAAAATCAACAGCGACTTGATATTCGTGAATTGCTGCAGGCAATTGGCCGGACCTGGCAAAGGCAGCGCCTAAGTTGATATGTCCCAATAACTTTTCCGCAGGGTATAAATCGCTGGTTTCCAGTAATTTTTGAGCCGTGGTGAGGTCTTTATTGCGCAGCGCTAAGTTGAGAGGTAGAGAGGACTCCTCGGCAACCCCTGACTTTTCCAAGTGTGCTGCTGCGCTGACAAAATCACCGTTCAGGTAATTTAATTCGGCCAGCTTTAACCAGGCAGTGCGGCGATATTTTGGCGCAGCCTCGACATTACTCTGCTGTTCAAAAAGTTCAGCTGCTCGTCTATGTAAACCAAACCCTAGGCTGATCCCGCCCTCTATCAATGCGGCGTTATCCCTGTGAATTTGAATTGAATCCCGCTGTTGAGCAACCAGCAGTGTGCTCAGGGCATCAAAGTAATTCCCTTGAAAATACTCGTAAAGCGTAGCGCCATAAGCCAGGTCTTGAGCCCTTTGGTATTTTTGTGGGGCTCGCTGCTCATTGCTGGGACCGTTTGTTTCGGCCACAGTATCAGCTTCCTGAGCGCAAAGGTTACTTGCGGCAAGGATGAGCGCCAGGGATAGGGTGCGGGTAAAAGATGGGTAGTACATGGCTAATCAGGGCGTTGGCCACTGCACCAACTCAAACTCCGGCTGTTGTTTTCCGGAGTTGTCTGAGATAACCAGTTCAATAACGGCGGGCTCATCACTTTTATTCAATTCCAACTTGGCTGCCCGCTTGTATTCGCGCCCTTCGGGCCCAAGGCCAGTTATAAAAGCAGAAATAGTGTAATCACCGGATTTTAGGTTGCCTTTGTAAAGCGGTTGAATACCACCGCGAATCAACGCTTCCCGCTGATGCTCCGTATACAGATGACTTGCACTTAACTTGTTATCGATGTGTAGCTTTACTGCATCCAAAGTAAAATAGTGGCCTACATCCATAGACACATAAAAGGCGATTTGGCTCTGTGCGGGATAGAGCAAATCTTCTTCAAGAATCAATAAATCCCTGTTTAATTTAAGTACATCGCGCTTTAATTCTTCCAATTTCTCCGCAGAGAAATCGCTTTCCTGAGCCTGCACAAACGCAGAGCCTAAAAGGCCGATAAATAAAATAAAGCACTGAAAGGGGCGTCTCATGGCAGACCTTTTGATAGGAATTGGCATTATTCTTTGGTCGGCGCAAATTATGTCAGGGGATCAACGATCTGATGTGATCTTGTTGGCAAATTTTCTATGAAGATAAAACGGATTACTCAAAGATTCTCCAAACCGCGACTGAAAAACAACTTCCGGTTACTATCTATAACTACTGCTTCAAATTGGGGCAATCGATTAATAAGTGCCAAGCCTTTCTCTTTTCCCAGAACAAACACACTGGTAGAAAGGGGGTCGGTATCAAAGCCGCGGGGGCCAATAATGCTGACACTAATCAACTTATCAGTGTCTTTTGCAGAAGTTTCCGAGGGTTTTCCTGTGGATGGATTAAAAATATGGTGCACTCTATCCTGCTGCTCATCAATAAAATAACGCTCGTAATCACCTGAGGTAGAGATAGCAATATCACGCAGGGGGATAACCGCAGCATTCTTACTTTTTTCACGGGGGTGGCGAATACCCACTAACCAGGGTTGCCCCTGTTTATCTCCCAGCATGCGTGAATCGCCACCGGCACTGACACTGGCGCAGCAAATGTCTGCCTGCTTGAGGATCTCAATTGCCCGATCAACCGCATAGCCTTTGGCAATTCCCCCTAAATCTATTTTTGTGTTTTCGTGGCCAAAACGGAGTGTATTGGCCTTTTTATTCAGTTTTAAGTGACGGTAATTCAACGCTTCTAACAACGAGTCCGTTAGCTGGGCGTCTGCCTGTTTCTGCTGGCGAAAATCATAGTGCTTGCCCAGGGTGGCGTAGCTGATATCGAATGCACCATCGGTGAGCTGACTAAACCAAAGGGATTTATCAATCAGGTTGGTGAGCTCTTTAGAAATATTGACGTTTCCCCGGCCAGCTGTGCGGTTAACGAGTGATAGTTCACTGTTTTCCTTATAGGGCGAGAGCTGATCGTCAAGTCGATGAAACTCTGCCATGACCTCTTCAATAAGGTGCTCGGCTTCAATGCCGTCCTCGTGCCAAAGTTGTAGGCGAACCTGAGTTCCCATAATTGCACGTTCAGCGTAGTGCCATTCGGCCATCGAAGGAATTGCGCAAAGTGTGGCACTACACAGTAATAGCAATTTAAAAAAGCGGAACATCACTTATCCAAGTTAAATAATGGGGGCGAAGGCAGTCATACTGTCTTGTAAGTTACTATCGCCGAGACCGTGATTCGGAAATAAGGTTGAGAAATTACCTTGCTCCCCGTGCAGGGCCATATAGTTGAGTACTACAGTTTCCACCAATAAATTGACGTTGTTAGCGGCGGGGGTGGATGTTGTTTCTACATCACCGGAGCTGCGCATATAGCCGAGTTGCTGGTGGATCGCCTGTTCGTCCGCCGTGCCACCGAGTAATTGTGGTCGGCCCGCCGGGTTGTATACCAGGAAAAATGAGGCGGCTGTCTGTTGATCATCGCCAGTCCAGACGCCTTTGCCACGGCCTTCTACCGAGTCGTCCAGCATTCCGTTGGAGAAAACGGAGCCATCACTAAAAACGTAAATCATCAGGGGCTGGTTGCGGCGGGCGGCATACTCCAGGCAAGCGCCAATACAGCGCCCAGCGCGCAAATCGCGAATCTCTCCTGTGGCGCGGTCGCCGGTATGGTAGTCATAGCCACCCATGGTAATAGTGCCTGCACCGGCATATCCATTGACGACCAGCTTCATCACTGAGGCGGTCTTTTGGAACTCTCTGTCTCCACTCAATTCTGAACTGGTAAAAACACCGGATGGCCCGACGATATCAGGATCGGATTCGGGATTTAAATCGGCAGGGTTGCCAAAGCGATCAGCCAGGTCAGCACTTTTCATATAGCCGCAACGCACCAGGTCTTTAATGACTGCATCGGTGCTGACTTTAGTATTTACGTTGCTGAGTTTCGCTTCGGAGATACGGTACATGGACTCCATCACTGCGACAGTGTCCTCCTGACTGAGCAGCCCCACCAGGTCTCCTACATCTACAAGGCCGGTAACGTCGGAAGAGCGATCCACTTTGGTGGGGCGAACTTCGGGGTTGATCATGGCGGAAGGAGCCATGGAGTTACCACCGGAATCACTGGAGCTGGAGCCGATCAGGGCCAGCAGGGAACCGTTTGCTCCCGCCTGGTTAATACCGTACATGGGATTGTGTGGGTTGTTGCCGGTATCATTTTCCGAGCGAGCGGGAATAACTGCACCGTTGGTCGCCGATGCTGTGCCAGCAGCGATTTTTTCCAAGATGCCTCGCAACATGCCGCTGTCACTATGGAAGGCGAGACCCAGGTCAGTATTGATAAATTCATCACCGAGGGAGGGAACCATATCCCCGGGGAGGCCTTGCTTGTTGTAGCCGGCTGTGCCGAGAAAATCCATTTGTCCGCCCTCTTTGCCTACCAGCACATTGGAGCCTGCAATATTGGCGCCGCCGGCGAGATCGAAACAAATAAAAGGAATTTTACCGGCACCGAATGCACTGACATCGCAGGGACCGCCATTGGTTTTTCGTAGCGCTTCCAGGTCCGAGGAAAGGGCTGCATGGGCACTACGGGGATTGGCAAACAAGCTGAAGACAGAGCCGCCCAGCACTGTTCCCATACCCGCTCGGAAGCCTTGAGCGAGAAAGTCGCGGCGTGTTACCGGGCGGTGGTGGTCCGGGTGCCGTAGGGGCTGGTCCAGATCAAAGTGTTTTTTCTTGCTCATAATATTCCCGGATAGAGTTTTCGGTGTGCCGGCTCTTTATTGTGGAGGGGCTTTACCGGCGAAAGTTTTGCCGACAAAGCCGCTAGTCTTTTTTATGCGATCAGTGAATCAGGATCATGGCACTGCCCATGGCGGCAGCACATACGGCTTTCACCGTAGTTTCTGTGCGACCTGAATCGCAGCTGCTGCCACAGGTGGTCATGGTGTCGATAAGCGTATCCAGTTCTGTCTCTACAGAGGCCAGGTCCGGGGCGCTGGCAAGCTGCGAGACGCTGCCGTCGTGCCAGTTCATCTCGTGGCCAAGCAAACCTTCCATGAGCGGATCAATTATCTGCGCGCGTTTGCTGGCGCTGTCGAAGGCGGTGTCTGCGGAAGCGCTGAAGTCAAATCCACTGAAGTAGCTGCTGCGCTCACTAGAGTCCACCAGGGTGCTGCAATACTTCACTGCCAGCTGGGTAATACCCATTTGCTGTGCAGCGAGGAATCCTTCAATGTCACTTTCAACCGGAAGCTGGCGTTTCACAGTTTCCCAGGTTTCATAAATATCCGGGTGGGACATGGAGACTCCGGTCGCCTGGGACAGGCTTGCATGGATTTGTTCAAATCGGCGCAGACCTATGCGCGATTGCGCTTCCAGATCAGCGGCATCCGAAGGTTCTGCTGGAGTAGCCTCAACCCGGTTATAGGTTTCGCTGCCGATTGTTTCGAAGGTCAGGAAAAATTCATCATCGAGGGGGCCCTTATCCAGAGTGATAATGGTCCCGAGCCTGGAAATCTGCTGGCCTTCACCTACTACGTAGCTATTGTCGACTGCAGTGGATAACTTGGACCAGGCCTGGCCCACCTCCGCTTCGCGGCCATTAATACCGATACGCATTCCCTCAATGGCGATTCCAGATGGATCGACACTGTCGTCGAGGCTGACAAAGGTGGGTTCACTAAACAGATAGGCATAATTATCAAATTGCTGCACAGTAAACATGACATAGCTTTCGGCAATGCCTGTGTGCTCTTCAACTTTGAATAACAGCAGATATTTTTCACCGACGCCGACTTCGTAGTTGGTAGCAATATCCTCTTCCGATAGGGCGCGGGAGTGAATTGCCAAAAGGCGAATGGAGCCTTCCCAACTGTTGCCGTTACTGACTTCGCTGCCTACTGCGAGAGCAAAGGTATCGTCCCAGGTAGAGAGTAAACCGGATTCACTTGGGTCCGGCTCCCCGGTATTTGCACCATTAACGTAAAGCTTGCGTCCGTTAATTGGATCGTAAGTGGCCACCACATGCTGGAGACTGGCTTGTACAACCTGGTCGGCATCATCGGTTGCCAGGGTAGGCATACCGTCCGCATCGGTGTTGTCATTGCGGTTTTGCACGGTGTAACTGTATTGATCTTGGCCGAGAGTGAAGTTGCGAATATCATCGCCACCGGAATAGGTGACGATACGCGCGGGCCCATCCTGTGAGACGTTGGCGGGTGCCGCCCAGATTTCAATTGAGTATTCACCGGTGGCTGTGAGTGTATCGTAAAGTTTGCTGCTGGTTGCAGTAGCCCCCTGTGCTTTACCCCCCTTCAATTGCAGTCCCCAGGAGTCGATCCACTCCACATCGCCAGATAGGGCGAGATCAATTGCGGGGTTAACTCCGGAGGTATCGTAGGCAGTGGTGCCGCTGCCGGTTTTAAATTCATAGAGAGCAATTGCATTGCTCTCTATACGGCCGCCACTACTCGCAACAATACCGTCTGTGAGGCGCAGTGCCTTACTGATAACCCAGTCGGGGTCTACCTCGGTGACACTGATAGTGTCGGCGAAGGCTTGGATCGCATCGGTCATTTCCGCTTCGTTATCTGAGCAGTCATCCCAGCAGTTGTGAAATTCACTGCCCAGGCGCACAGAGAAACGGGAGTCGGCCGGAGAATCCAGGTTAATTTTGCTGACCGCAGATGCGTAGGCGAGATCGACATCAGAGCTGGCAAAGTAGGGAGTTTGTGCCGTTGTCGCATCTTCACTGTGACAGTTGGCACAGTAGCTGCGCAACAGAGGGTAAACTGTAGTGCTAAAGCTGCCGCTGGATTCGGGGAAACTTTTACTGGCACCCACCTCACGCTCGACAGGTGCGACAAGGGTGATTGTATTGCTTAGGCCGCCGCTAGCCCGAGCCCACTCCTCGATGTAATTGGTAATAATTTCCGCACAGGCATCATCGCTGGAAAGCCAACAATTGTGCCCACCACCAACCTTGGTTACCAAACGGGATTCATCGGGAACTGATAAGTTAATTAACTCACGCCCGGCATCGTAGGCAGCATTGATATCATCGCCGCGGACAAAATGTGGGCTCTGGTTATTTTCAATATGACAGCTGCCACATCGATTTGTCGCCGCCAGGTTATCCCAGATGTACTGTTTATATTGATTGACATCATCGGTTTCAGGATCCGGTCCGGAATAAGCAGCGGTGCCATCGTTGTCACTGGTATCTGGTTGACTTTCGGTGCCCTCTCCACTGCCACCACTACAGGCACTGATTGCCAGGGCAGCACAAAACAGTGAAGCGATACGAAGCGTGCGAGCTGTCAGTGTATTTTCTATCACTGGGAGACTTTTATAGGTTTTCATTTTTTAATCTCCCGCGCAGTAAACCGCAGTATCTGCGTATACCTGCTTAAGTTTGTAGCCGGTATTGCTGAAGTCATCGGTAATAGTTTCGATACGGTTGCGGTCGGTAGAATCTTCCGGCTCGCGCAGACAAACTTGGCGAAACACCTTAGTTACTTGGCATTTGGCGAAAGCTCGGCTGTTAGACAACTCCTCTCCCAGGGATTTGATGCCGTTGCCGTTGCCGGACAAGGTGTCGCTCCAGCCCAGATGCATATTTATGCCCTCGCGCCAGTAGTTAACCCAGCTGTCGTCGGGAATAATAAAACCGTGGGGAAAATTGCCGCTGTTGATCAGGTTTTTGGCCTTAACACGGCTGCCGGTTTCTGGATCTATATCACCGGCTGCGTTGTAATCCAGGGATCCCTCTTCTCCATCGGGATCATTGTCTGCATCGTATACATAGTCGTAGTAAGCGAATGCCTGTGCCATGGGGTCCATGCCACTGTGGCAACCGATACAGTTATTTTGGAATACCCGACTGTCGCCACCTGGGCTGCGGCTTACATCCTGGCGAATACGATCCGGTGAGCGGGAAGTATCCTGCACCTGCTCCATGTCGTTACACAGGTGATTGAGCATGGTAAAGCGAAACATGGCGCGATTGGTTCCCGCACTAAAAAAAGCCTTGGCGGCGGCGCGGCTGGTAAGAACGCCGGCGGTGGCATCTGCGGGGAGACCATTGAGAGAGGATTGGGCTTCCTGCACCAGATTGTCCTGCAGGGAATAACCCCCGGCTTCCAGTGTCTCGTAGTGGTCGTTATTTCCCGTGTTGTAGGAGGGCAGGCCAGAAATATCACCGGTGTAGAGAATATTCGCCGAGAGCAGTTGGCGGAAGTCCATATCGTCCCGAACCATGCCGATTACCGTCGCAGTGTAGTCATTTAATGGTTCAAATACGTCCTGCTCCTCATTGGTCCAGGGAGTGGCCAGATTTTTTAGAGTGACATTATAGAAGGCGTCATTCTCCATTGCCGTATACGCCGCAGCGGTGGGATCACCGTTTTCTATATCCTCTGCCATATCCAGCAATACGCTCTCGCTGGGAATGGTTCCGGTGATGCGGCTGTGAATTTGGAGAGCCTGGTCCTGCGATGCTGATAGGGCAGAATTACTCCACAAACCTACTCCGAGCAGTGCGGTTACCGTGGTGAGCCGGAGTACACGCGCTCGAGACGAATTATTTTTCATTGGACTATTTTTGTCGGTGAGATCACTGGGATGTGGCAAAGCAGTCTAAAAGCAGATTTCAACAATGTCAGAATGACTTTCAATATTTGCGTCCCAGTTGGCAAACTTTTTGTGCGCAACTTGCGAGAATTAGCCTCAGCGGTCAAAGCCGTATAAAAAAGTTCTTAGGCTAAGAGCACAAAAAAGGCGTGTGCTGCTCGTGCCAAACCCGGGTGGATAACAAAAATGAAATGTTTGCGTGCGCTACCGCTTTTGCTATTGGTGGCGGCCTGTAGTGGCGGTGGCAGTTCCAGTGGTGGTGAAGACCAAGCCGAAGATCCCGTGGTGGAGGACTATCCTGTTGCTTTTGTACTTCGTCAATTAAGTAGTGACGATGATGGCAGTCTCCTTCAGGATAATATTTATGAGCCCGCTGAATTTTTTGCCGGAGCCCAACTGATTTTAAAAGATCGTGCAACCGCCAGTGCTGCAGAAACTGTCATTACTGCAAATATATTTGACGGTGATTACGATGTAAAAGACCTGAATACTTCAGCAGATGGCAGCCAGCTTATATTTGCGCTGCGGGCACCGGAAATAGAAGACGCTGATGACGATGAGCAGCCTACCTGGAATATTTGGGTATACAACACCGAAACAGAAGAACTCAATCGGGTAATTGAGTCAGATTTAACTGCTGAGGAAGGCCAGGATATCGCTCCCGCTTTTTTACCCGATGGACGTATTATTTTTTCTTCTACCCGCCAGCGACGCTCCAGAGCTCTTTTACTGGATGACGGTAAACCGCAATTTTCAGCTCTGACTGAAAATCGAGAAGAGCCGGCATTTGTACTCCATGTAATGGAAGCGGACGGAACCGATATCACGCAGATATCGTTTAATCAGAGTCATGATTTAAATCCAGTTGTACTGAGCGATGGACGGATTCTGTTTAATCGCTGGGACAATGCAGCAGGTATCGATAAATTAAGCTTATATACAGTAAAGCCAGATGGTTCTGACCTGGCGGTTTATTACGGTTATCACAGTCAAAATACGGGTACAGAAGAGACTGAGGCCGCCTTCAATAGACCGCACGAAATGCCCGATGGCCGTCTTTTGGTAACGTTGCGTGCTCCATCTGGGCTCACTTATGGCGGCGATCTCGTTACTATCGACGGAATTGTTTATAGCGAAGCCTACAGTGAGCCGGAGCAAAGTGGTGAAATGGTCGGGCAGGCTTCTATCACTGTCGGAGAAGTCACTACCGACGATACTATTTCTCCCCACGGTACTTTTGCTTCCGCATGGCCATTCTACGATGGGACAAGTCGTTTGTTGGTAACCTGGAGTGAATGCCGGGTTATCAATGAAGAAACCGAGCTGCTGGAGACCTGCCCGGATACTCTTGCCGAAGACGAAGAAGTTCAATTGGCAGACCCACTCTACGGTCTGTGGATTTACGATTATATCGCCGGCACCCAGCTTCCTATTGTGGTTGTGGAAGAGGGAGAAATGATATCCGAAGGGGTTACTCTGGAGCCGCGCACTGAACCTACCTATATTCCAGACCCCGTCCCGGGAGTCGATGTCGATGCGGATCTGGTGGAGGAATCTGTCGGAATCCTGGATATTCGCAGTGTTTATGATTTTGATGGTGAAGATATTGCCGGAATCGAAACCTTGGCGGATCCCGCCCAAACCACAGCAGATTTGCGGCCTGCACGATTCCTGAAAATTTCCAAGGCCGTGGGCATTCCCGACGATGATGTTCTGGACTTTGATGGGGCAGCATTTGGCCGCAATGGTAATCAGGGCATGCGTGAAATATTGGGTTATACCCCAATCCAGCCCGACGGCTCCGTAAGGGTAAAAGTTCCCGCAGATATGCCCCTGGCAATTTCCGTTGTCGATGCGGATGGAAAACGCATTTTCGATAGTCATAACAACTGGTTACAGCTACAAGCGGGTGAAGTGCGCAGTTGTAACGGTTGTCATACTAGCGATAGCGAAGCTCCTCATGGCCGCACGGATATGCAGCTGGAATCAGCTTGGGTTGGAGCGCCGACCTCGGCAGCACCATTTGCCAATACTGAGCCCGCGCTACTAGCGGAAATGGGCGAGACTATGGCTCAATTATTGGCCCGGTATATTGGTGAGGCTGAACTTGAAGGAGATCTGCACTTTACCGATTTATGGACTGATCCTGCGGTACGGACTAAGGATGATGAGTTATTGCTTTCATATGGTGATTTGAGTACGGATGCACCGGTGGAATCCGCCTGTTTAACAGAGTGGGAAAGTAATTGTCGAATCGTCATTCACTATGAACAACATATTCAGCCGCTCTGGGATTTCCCCCGTGAAGTATTGGATAGTACAGGAGCAGTAATAGCTGATTATACCTGTACAGGCTGTCACTCTCCTGTTGATGCTGCTGGAGCAACTCAAATACCCGATGGGCAATTAGATCTCACAACCTCGGCTTCCTCTGTTAATGATGCTTGGTTTGTTTCCTATTCCGAGCTGGTGGCCGATCGTCCTGAATTGGAGTTATCCAGTGGAGTGCTAACACCGCGGCTTGTACAGGAATTTGATGATGATGGAAATCCTGTTTACGAGGTTGATGAGGATGGTGAATTAGTTCTCGACAGTAACGGTGATCCGATTCCGGTAATGGTTACCGTCAATATTTCCTCTCCCTTGACGAGCTCTGCTCTTGAGAGCTCGTTTTTTTCTCTCTTTGAAAGTGGTGGCGCACATCAAGGGTACTTAGAAGATGCCGAGTTGCGCTTGATTGCCGAGTGGTTTGATATTGGCGCTCAATACTATAACGATCCTTTTGCGGCGCCGGCAGATTAAAGCATGTTGAAGTTACACCAAAATTCTATTGGCAGTTTCGCGGTATTTGTATTGCTGCTACTTTTTTCTGGGCAGGCTTCTTCTGGACAAACTTTGATGGAATCTGATTCTTCAGATGATACCCCACAAGAAGAATTGGTTGAGACTGAGACTGAGACTGAGACTGAGACTGAGACTGAGACTGAGACTGAGAAAAAATATAAAGGCCTTGAGGATGCAGAGCCGGTTACAGTCGGTAATGCATTTATTAATATTTACCGAGGCCCGGGGCGCGGTTACCCGATATTCTATGTCGCTGAGTATGGTGAACAAATTTGGCTGCTTAAACGCCGCACCGACTGGGTAAAAGTGCTTACTTCACGCAATAAAAGTGGCTGGGTAAAAGTTGACGACTTACGTGAAATCTACGGAGAAAATGGAGAAATTGTTCGAGTTCCTCTGCCGGATTTTTCCGATGTTGACGACGGTTACTTTTACCTAGGTATGAATTACGGTGATTTTGCTGGAGCGGACTCTCTGGGAGTTAGCCTGGGCTACCAATTTACTGTCAATCTGGCTACTGAAATACGTGCAACCCAGGCGGTAGGTTCCTATTCAGACAGCCAAGTCTATCAGGTGGCAATGGTCTACCAGCCATTTCCACGTTGGAAAATATCCCCTTATTTTGTTTTGGGAGCCGGGATAAATGTTACCTCTCCAAACGCAACTATCGTTGCCACCGAAGATCGGCAAGATACAACGATGTTGGCGGGCGTAGGGTTGCGTACTTACTTATCGCGCCGTTTTGCCATCAGGGCTGAATACACAAATCACTACTTGCTTACTACGCAGGAAAATAATCAGGAGATAGTCGAGTGGAAACTTGGTTTCGACGTATATCTGTAGGCTCTGCGGCGCTTTCCGCACTGGTGGGGACCCAGGTATGCAGTGCTCAGCAGGATGATGAAGTACTTGCGGATATTGTCGCACCTGAACTGGAGCGGCGAGAGATACGTGACGCCCTGATAGATAGTGAAAATATAGAAATTGGTTTGTTTGCTGGTGTTATCAATGTCGAGGATTTTGGCTCAAACTCCCTGTACGGCACTTCAGCGGCCTACCATATCAGCGAAGATTTCTTTATTGAGGCCACCTATGCCCAGACTGAGTTGGGAGAATCCAGCTTTGAAAGATTGAGCGGTGCAGCACCGCTGTTGACTGATGAGCAGCGTGAACTCAGTTATTACAATACCTCTGTGGGCTGGAATATTTTCCAGGGTGAGTACTTTGTATTTGATGACTGGGCTTTTAATGCCAATTTTTATGTTGCGGGAGGTGTGGGAAATACCTCGTTTGCTGACGAGGAGCACTTCACTTACAACTTTGGTGCAGGAGTGAGAATGCTTGCCAACGATTGGCTCGCAGTGCGCCTGGATGTTCGCGACCATGTTTTTGAGCATGAATTATTTGGCGAGGCCCAAGTCACCAATAATCTGTCTGCCCAATTGGGACTTACCATCTTTTTTTAATTGATCATCAAAAAATAACAAGGACTCTTCCATGAAATACCTGGCTGCTTTCCTGACGCTGCTTTTATCGATGTCACAGGCTTCCGCCGCAGAGCCCTCTAAGGATTTTACCTTGAGTTCCAACCAAGGCGGAAATTTGAGGCTTGCAGAGCAGCGCGGCGATGTCATTATGCTGAATTTCTGGGCTTCCTGGTGTGGCCCTTGTCGTCAGGAAATGCCGCTGTTGGATCAGCTACATGCTCGCTATGAAGCTGCTGGCTTCCAGGTTTGGGGAGTCAATGTGGATGCACAGCGTAAGGATGCGGACTCGCTATTAGCGAAAATTCCAGTGGATTTTCCGATTCTTTTTGATAGCAAAGGGGAAGTGAGCAAAATGTATGGTGTTGCCGCTATGCCCAGCACCGTATTTATTGATCGTGATGGCAACGTTCGCTATATCCATAAAGGTTATCGTGATGGGGATGAAGCTGCCTATAAAAAAATGATTAAGGAATTGATTCGGGAGTAGTGTCATGCGTGCACTATTGCTAGTTTGCACTTTCTTGATGAGTACAGGTTGCACTGTTAACCCGTGGATTGCACCCTACGAACGGCAATTTCTTGCGGATCCTATTATGGGCTTTGAGCAGGATCCGGTAGCTGCTCGCTATATGAATCACGTGTATGAAGCTCGCGAAGCTGCGCGTGGAGCTGAAGGAGGCAGTGGAGGTGGATGTGGTTGTAACTAAGCTTCTATCTCGCTGGGGCGGGTTGGCATTTTTGGCACCGCTCGCTGCCGTGGCCGCAGTGCTTCCCGAAGAGCGGGCAGACAATATGTATCACGCCTATAGCGGTGGTGGAGTGACCATTGATGGGCCTTCAGTATTGATTCGCCAGAATGTTGGCAATAATGTTTCCCTGTCTGCCAATTACTATGTGGACATGATTTCCGGGGCCTCTATTGATGTGGAGGCCACGGCCAGTGAGTATTCGGAGCAACGGGATGAGTACTCTTTGGGCGCTGACTACCTGGTGGATAAAACTACGATCAGCGTGGGGTACACCAACAGTTCTGAGAATGACTACGAGGCACAAACCGTTGCTTTCGGCATCAGTCAGGGTTTCTTTGGCGATTTAAGTACTATCGACCTGCGGGTTAGTTACGGAAGTGATGATGTGTTCCGCAATGGCGACGATAATTTTGCCGAGGAAGCGCAACACCGTCGCTACGCATTTAGTTGGAATCAGATTCTCACGCAAAAGCTGATTGCAGAGGTGAGTGTCGAAACTGTATCGGATGAAGGGTATCTCAACAACCCTTATCGCAGTGTTAGGTATCTCGATGAAGCATCTGGAACAGGATTTAGCTATCAGGCCGAGGTTTACCCCAGAACTCGAAACAGTGATGCGGTTGCCCTAAGGGCCAAATATAGATTGCCCTATCGCGCAGCGATTAAAGGGGAGTATCGACACTATGCGGATAGTTGGGGAATCGTTGCAGACAATGTAGAGTTTCGCTATACCCATCCTTGGAAAGAACAAGACGAGTGGGTTTTTGAAGGAAAGATCCGTTACTATCAGCAGAGTAGTGCAGATTTTTACAGCGACCTTTTTCCCTATCTCAACGCTACCAACTTTCGTGCTCGTGATAAGGAGTTGAGCAATTTCACAACCTTGGCCCTTGGCCTGGGAGTGTCCTATGAGTTGCCACGGCGCTGGTCTCTATTAAATCGCAGGAATACAATTAATCTTTACTGGGATCATATTCTATTTGACTACGATGACTTTCTCGATGTCACAGTACACGGTTCAGCTACATCTATCAGTCCCGGTGACGAACCCGCTTATAGTTTCTCTGCCAATGTAATTCGATTATTTTGGTCGGTACGTTTTTAGGAATGGGGGCCTCTGCGTTCTGTTTTTCAGTAAAAGAACAAGATGCAGAGGCTTTATAGTTTGAGTCAAATTTGACTGTTGATTTATTGCATAGAGTAATCCCGAAGAATTTTTCCAATCCTTATACGATAGGTGTCAAATAGTTGTTTTTTTCCTAGGTGTTGTGCATCACAGTGAGCCTTGTGATTTTTCCAGCTCACTACAGATTCTTCATCCCGCCAAATAGAGAGTGACAAAATTTTTTCTGGCTGATTGAGGCTTTGAAATCTCTCGACAGAGATAAATCCATCGAAGCTGGTTAGGTGTTCTTTTAGGTCGGCTGCAACGGCCAGATATTTGTCTTTTCCTGAAGGCTTTGGTGTAACTTCAAATATGACGGCGATCATCAGTGATTTTCCTGTGGGAACTTCAGGTAGGTTTCTGGCACAGCATTTAAAAAGCTTCGCTTCTCTTCAAGAATAAACTTCTCTCTCGTCGCAAACTGAAAATTTTCACTGCCCTGAGGAGACTGCTTAAGCAGTTTTCGATATTGTTCATAATGAGCCAAGCTATCGAAATTAATAATACCAAAGGCCTGAAAGTTGGTGCCCTCAGAAGGCAGAAAATATCCTAATAGTCGTCCGCCACAATTGGGAATGATCTTGCCCCAGTTCTCAGCATACTGCCGGAAAGCATCAAGCTTAAACGGATCGATCTTGTATTCAATAAAACAGGTAACAGTCATCTAAGTTGCCTCTATTCATAATTTGCTGGCATTCTAGATGGTTTAATTTTCTATACTTCGGTGTTCAGCGAACTGTTGCGAGGATAACCATGGAACCTGACATTTCGGTAATATCCAGTTTGATTGGGGATCGGGCGCGCTCAAAAATATTGATGGCGCTTATGAGTGGAAAAGCACTGACAGCAACAGAGTTAGCCTGTGAGGCTGATGTGACTGCACAGACTGCAAGTAACCATCTTTTCAAGCTGGTAGATAGCAAGCTGCTGATAGTTCGCAAGCAGGGTAGGCACAAGTACTTTCAGCTGGCGAGTCATCAAGTTGCCGAAGCGCTAGAGGCACTGCTCAATCTGAGTAGCACCCTGGTACCTCAAAAAGTTACCACTGGACCCGCAGATCCAGATTTAAGGAAGTCCCGCATCTGCTATGACCATTTAGCAGGAATGGCTGGTGTACTATTGTACGAGGCCCTCTTGGCTAGTGAGTTGCTCTCCGAGCAATCACAGCAAGTTTCCTTGACTAGAGAGGGTGAAATATTTTTTCAGGAGCGAGGGGCAGCCGTAGCTAGTTTTAAGCAGCGTAAGCGCCCTGTTTGCAAGTCATGCTTAGACTGGAGCGAACGAAAAAGCCACCTTGCAGGCAGCTTGGGTCAATGGATACTCGAAGATGCCTTGGCAAAGCAGTGGGCGGTAAGAAGAGCGGACTCCAGGGCGATTACTTTCTCCCAGAAGGGGCTTTTACTGTTCTCGAAGCGTTATCAGATTGATCACTCCAAGTTGCTATAAATTATTTGTCAGCTCGTTATCAGATTAAAGGAAAGCCCCGTTAACCATATCAACTGTGCTCCATAGCTGAGACGTTGGTGCAGACCGGGGTTGGTTTTTTCTTCGTAGGCTTTTTTTAAGGTAACAGTAAAATAGATAGAAGCGAGCAAGCAGGCTGTACTAAATAGCCTGAATTCTATTGAGAAGTAACTACTGAAAGTACTTAGCAATGGCGCAATGAGTAAAGACAACAACATAAGCATCCCCGCCCAGGAGTGTATCTGGCATTCAAGACTAGGGGTTTTTGTATAGGGATCTGCATCCATAGGAAAATAACCCGCAACCCAGGTTCCAATACCGTGGATGATAATTAAAACTCCAATGATGGTAAGTACAACTGGGGCCTGTTCAATTTGAATTATATGCAGGCCAAATAAGAAGAATAATATGCCAAGTGGGTAGTTGTTAATGAGGGGGGAGAGCTTCTGGGTTGGGCTTCCAACGGCTCCTAGTTCGCTACAGAATTGTCTTGAATGGCTATAGCCAGAGTATTTTGCTCCTGCCAATGTAACACCTACAACCATCCATACCAGCGAGATAAACCCCAAGTAAGCAAACACTGTATGAGCCCCGACTGGTTATGTTGGGGCAGAAGATAGCACTAGATAAAAAGTCCTTTCAAGTTAATCCTTGTCTTCAAACGTGCCAGGTTTATTGTTATTTCAACTTTATCTAAAAGCGATTCTTGCCATAAAGATAGGTGTTTTTGTCCTTATTGTTCGTATCGTTTTAATTAATTTTTTATTAGTTTAAGTCTAATAGAGTAATTAATTTTTTATACTAGATCAGGTACTGGAAAAGGAGTTGAGGGGGCGAAGATGGATAATAATGACAGCAAAAATTTTTCTAATGCCATAGAAGTACTATCCCTGGCAGCGCGGTACGCTGAGGAGTATGTTTCCGATATTCGCGATCGCCGCGTAAGTCCGTCCGCCTTTGATATTGATCAAATGCAATTTTTTAACAGCGACTTGGCCCGGGCTGGGGAACCGGCAGAGGCTGTTGTCGAGAGCCTGCATCGTTATGGTTCTCCGGCAACAGTTGCCAGTACCGGTGGGCGATTTTTCGGATTGGTGGTAGGTGGGGCTACGCCAGCTTCTATGGGCGCGGCGGTAATGAACGCCGTTTGGGACCAAGTGGCGGTTCTGGAGGCGTCGGCGCCTTCTGCAATTTATCTGGAGCGTATTGCGGCAAACTGGATATTGGAATTGTTAACCTTGCCGATGGAAAGTAGTGTGGGTTTCACCACAGGGTCATCTATGGCCAATATGGTGTGCTTGGCTGCTGCGCGAAATACGCTTTATCAAAAATTAAATATCGACCTGGCAAAAAGCGGGCTAGCCGGTGCGCCGCCACTGCGTATTGTTGTTTCTGAACAGTCCCATGTCACAGTTCACAAGGCGCTCTCTATTCTTGGATTTGGTATGGATCAGGTGATTAAAGCGCTCTGTGATGAACAGGGGAGGGTGCGAGCAGATACTTTTCCCGAGGTTGATGAAACCACCATTATTTGCCTTCAGGCGGGCAACGTAAACTCCGGCAGTTTTGATCCGTTTGCAGACATAATTCTCGAAGCTAAATCCAAAGGTGCCTGGGTACATGTCGACGGTGCCTTTGGTTTGTGGGCAGCGGCATCTCCAGTGAAATCAGTGTTGACTACTGGAGTAGAACAAGCAGATTCCTGGGCTGTAGATGCTCATAAATGGCTAAATACGCCTTATGACTGCGGTTTGGCAATTTGTCGAAAGCCGGGGGCTGTACACAATGTGATGACAACCCAGGCGCCATACTTGCAAGTGGGATCGCTGGTGCCCCCCAAGGATATGGTGCCAGAATTCTCACGTCGGGCCAGAGGGGTGGAAGTGTGGGCGGCGATTCAGGAGATGGGCCCGAAGGGAGTAGCGGCGATGATTGATCGCTGCTGTATCCATGCCCAGCATCTGTGCGAAGGCTTGGCAGAAATGGGCTATGAGATCCTTAACGATGTAGTGTTAAACCAGGTGGTGGCAACTATTGGCACTGCGGAAGACATTCAAGAGATAGTCAGGACCATACAGGAGGAGGGCGTTTGCTGGTTTGGAACGACTACCTGGAGAGGAAAAGCGGCCCTGCGTATTAGCGTCTGTTCCTGGGCGACTACCGATAATGATATTGCCCTTACCCTGGATGCTATTTGCCGGGCGACGGAGGCTCAGATGTCCAGATAACCCTTTGTGTGACTTGAAGTACTAGGGGGCCTTCTAAAGTAAATAGCACTTAATGTTTACGTCTTTTAGGTCAGGCTGGGGTAGTTGGTGAATTATTTGGAGGCCCTCTTGTTTCCACCTTTGGCGGTAGCAGCCAGTTTCAGTGGCGAGAGCCGTCTATCCTTGTTGAATGGGCGCGGATCTGGGCCATTATTTTCAAGCTTTTGCTTGCGGTATTACTATTTCCGCCAACTCAGCCACTTTTTCAGCGCATAAAGGTGAGGGGCTCGGGTAGAACGATGACTTTTTGGCTGGTTTTAATTCTTTTTCTAATTCTACTCTGGCTTCTGTGGATGGCGTTTTGTAGTCCCAGTTTAAGTCGCAATGAGCTACTGAAATTCTCTTTTAATCAACTTACGCTAGCCGGTGGTTTATCCGTTAATTATCGCGAGATGGGGCCAATTGATGGCGTTAATATACTTTGCCTTCACGGTGGTGGTGATTCACTGAGCGCCTGGAATGCCTGGGCGACAAAATTGGTAGAAAAATATCATGTTATTTTGGTGGACTTACCTGGGCATGGATTGACCGACCCGTTACCAGGAGGCACTTATACACCTAAGCATTTTGCCGATTTTATTGCAGAATTTGTCGCAACCCTGAAACTTAGGGACTATGTGATCGCTGGCCATTCATTTGGTGGAAATGGGGTTTTACGCTATTTAACAGGACATCCGAATATACCCAAGGCCGCTATTCTTGTCTCTCCCGGTGGTTATAAATGTGGCAAGGGACTGGAAATGCCTGCTGGTATTGCTCGATTTGCCACCAGCCATTGGGGGCGAAAAATGGTTGCGCACATTGGTAGTCGTGGATTATTGAGAAAAATGCTGGCTTCCAAATTTTTCTACAATCCGCAGGCTCTGCCGGGGGAAATGCTGGAACGAATCTATTTGCTTTCCCGCTATGAGAAGAACCGCGGTACAGCGATCAATTTGGTTGCTAATGCCACAATCAATTTCCAGCCGTTGCCGGACTTGGAGACTATTAAAATTCCAGTTTTATTTATCTGGGGGGCAGAAGATCAAATTATTCCCTTGTCCGTAGGAAAGTATTTCTCTGACAAGTTGCCTAATGGAGAGTTAATCGTGTATCAGAAGATGGGGCATATGTCCCATGTCGAAAATGCTGAACAAAGTGTCACCGACGCAATGGAGTTTTTGCAGCGTCAGGGGCTGTGACAATACTGTGAAAAATTTAAAAAAGAGGCCGCAGTGCGGCCGAGTTTGGGGGGATGAAAATCAAGAGCGCCTAATTGATGACAACCAGGCCGGCTTTCACTATGTCGTAGTGACTGAGTTCTGGTACCTGCTGGTGTAGGTCGCTTTCCAGTCGATCGATGGATTCCAATTGTGTACACAAGCGGTTTGCAGACTGCTCAATACTTTTACCGCGCTGTTCCAGTAAGCGCTCCGCCTCTTCAGTGGCCTGTTCTTCAATGCTTTCCCCGCCGGTAAAGGCAGCTTTGAAGGCATGCCAGGCAATAGTCCCCGCGGACTCCATAGCGAGGCGTTCGATACGGGGTTCAAACTCTTCAGAGATGGTTTTCTCTATATAGTTACCCATTTCCTCGTTTCCCAGCTGGTAGATTTCGCCCTCTCGATTGAGGCGGTCCTCAGTGCGCTGGATCAGGTCGGCGGAAAACTGTTGGAGTTCGAGGATATCCGGGTGGTCCGGCCCGGCGAGGGTGCTGATGGCAATGGATAGGCCATCCATTGCAATATCGACCGCCTCAAGGGTGAGTACCAGTGTGTCGCGACCGGCGATGTGTAGCTGTTGGCGGTATTCCTGAAGCAGTTGCTCCTGCTGAGAATTGAGGGACAGCAACTCACCATCCACTGATAGCTGGTTGGGCAGCTGAAATGTCACCAGTTTTCCGTCTTCCCCATCGACGGTAAAGAAGTCCGGGCCTACTTCAATAGCGTAATTCGTAGACACTGTGCAGGTGCTGGTATCGACATGAAAAGAATCGTGGGCCATTGCCTGGGTACTGATACCGAGGCCTATCAAGGTTGAAAGTGCGATTGGCTTCCACATATGCCGGTTTCCTATTGTGTGTCTTTTCAATGTGACGCGTCTGAGTAGCCGGACAGATGCAGGCAGCTAGAAATATTTTTCATTTTTTCCTGACGCAGGCCCGGGGAGTGATGGCCAGGCGTGGATGTTCCAGTGGGTATTCTGTATTTTTAGCCCATAACACTTAATAAATTGAGGGTATTCAATGTTCATAAGCAGGCACATTGCCGCACTGTGCTTCTTGATAGTCAGCACAATGGCACAGGCCGGGAGCATCGCGGAGTACACCGCAGGCATGCATAGGCACAGCGGCTTCCACGACTTTTACTGGGACGAGGCTAACGGCCGGGTGTTGCTGGAGATCGATGAGTTTGAGCGCGAGTTGCTCTTGCTCACCGGGCTGGCCCAGGGACTGGGCTCAAACCCAGTGGGCCTGGATCGCAACCAAGTGGGTGAGAGCCGCTTGGTGAAGTTCCAGCAGTCGGGTAACAAGGTTTTACTGCATCAGGTGAACCTGAAATACCGTGCCCAATCAGCAAATGCGGCTGAGCGCCGCGCGGTTGAGGAAGCTTTCGCTTCGTCCGTACTCTGGGGCTTCAAGGTGCTTGCCCAGAGCGATAAGGCGGTACTGGTGGACTTTACGCCCTTCCTGTTGAGCGATCAGCACGGCATTGCTACACGTCTCAAGGGCGCAGAGCAGGGCAGTTACAGTGTGGATAAGAGCAAGTCAGCAGTTTATCTGCCCCGCACAAAAAACTTTCCCAAGAACAGTGAGTTTGAGGCCCAGTTAACTTTTGCTGGATCAGCTCCGGGAAACTATCTGCGCGAAGTGGTTCCGACCCCTACATTGGTGTCCCTGCGCCAGCATATCTCCCTGATTGAATTGCCGGATAACGACTATGAGCCCCGCCGTTTTCACAGCCGCAGTGGCTACTTCCCGTTCGCTTATCGAGATTACGCTACGGCGATTGAAGAGCCTCTGGACCAGCGTTATATCTACCGTCATCGACTGGAGAAGAAGTCGGGTAGCGATGAGGTTGTGGAGCCGATTGTTTACTACGTAGATTCCGGAGTTCCTGAGCCGGTGCGCAGCGCCCTGATCGAAGGGGCGAGCTGGTGGGACCAGGCATTCGCTGCAGCAGGATTTAAAAATGCGTTTCGCGTAGAGATTCTGCCGGAGGGCGTCGATCCTTTGGATGTTCGCTATAACGTGATTAATTGGGTACACCGCTCCACTCGCGGTTGGTCCTACGGTTATTCGGTTTACGATCCCCGCACCGGCGAAATTCTAAAAGGCAATGTTACCTTGGGGTCCCTGCGTGTTCGCCAGGACTTTCTGATTGCTCAAGGGCTTGTACAGCCCTACCGCGGCCACACCGTCAGTACTGAGCAGCTAAAGAATATGGCCCTGGCCCGTATCCGTCAGCTATCCGCTCACGAAGTAGGCCACACCCTGGGGCTGGCGCACAACTTTGCTGCCAGTAGCGAAGAGCGCGCTTCAGTAATGGATTACCCGGCTCCGCTGGTCTCTCTGCTGGGAGGTAAGTTGGACCTGACAGATGCCTACGCCACTGGCATCGGCAGTTGGGATAAGTTGGCGGTTCGCTACGGCTATGGCGAGAGCGATGATGAAAAAAGTTATCTCGACAGTGTTATCGCTGAGGCCGGGGAACAAGAGCTGCGCTTTATTTCAGACCCGGACTCCCGCACCATCAATAATGCTCACGCAGTCTCACACCTTTGGGACAACGGCACCGACCCATTGATGGAATTCCAGCGGATGGTCGACTTGAGGCGTCATGCCCTGGATAACTTCTCTGCGGCGGCAGCGCCGTTATCCGCGCCCCGCTCTGACCTGGAAGAGACCCTGGTGCCTGTGTACTACGGTCATCGCTACCAGGCGGAGGCTGTGGGCAAATTGATTGGTGGCTTGGACTATGACTATGTCTACAACGGTACCGATCAAAATAGCTATACCCTGGTGCCCGCAGAGCGACAACAGCGGGCAATTGATGCACTGTTGGATACACTTTCGCCGCAGTTTCTCACCTTGCCGGAGCAGGTCTTGCAGCTGATTCCGCCCAAGTCCTATGGCTACGAACGTACTATCGAGAGCTTCCCCTCATATACGGGGGTAGCTTTTGATGGGGTGGCTCTGGCGGAAGCGGCTGCTGGGCATACGCTATCAATCCTGATGGACCCGCAGCGCGCGGCGCGAATGAATCAACAGAGTGCCCGCAGCAGTGAGGTACCGGGGTTTGCTAGCCTATTGCAGCGCTTGAGCGCGCTGGCTCTGCAGGGTGAGGGTTATACCGGTCTGCAGGCGAGTGTGCACCAGCGGGTTAATCACGCCTATATCGAGCAGTTGATGTTACTGGCCAGTAATGCAAAGGCAGACGAATCAGTGCGGGCCAAAGCGCATTTGGAGCTGGCAAAACTTCTTCAGGAAATTGGTTCTATGCGGCTGTTTGGCGATGATCCTGAGGGCTATAGTGCGCACTATTACTATGAGGCACAGCGCATCGATGCCTTTAAGCAGGGCAAGCTGGAAGTAAAACCTGGTGCGGTTAAAGCGTTGCCGCCAGGATCTCCGATCTGATCTGAAACGGATAAAAGGGGTGGGCTGTAAACGCTCACCCCCTTTGGGCATTAACCGCGAATAAACTGGGACTTCTTTACCCAGTGATTTCCTCGGTATTGTCGAGTGGGGGTTGGGTTTTTCTTCGCCCAGAAAAAGTGGCGGTTAAACTGAAATTCCGCATCGTAACCCTCCGCCAGCGCTGCCAGGGGCATGGCTTGCCAGCTGGTCTGGCGGCGTTTGCTGGTTGCCTCCAGCAGGTACTCTTGATCGTTCAAGATGGCCACTACCCAGGCGTGACCCTGACCTTTATGGGTTCCGAGTGCCACCCGCGCATCAACTCCCAATTCGATCAGCCAATCTGCCAGTAAAATAGCGTGGTCTTCACAGTCACCACGCTTTTGGTAATAGGCCTGCCGGGATGTTTGCCAAATGTCTGACAAACCGGCGTATTGCAGGTGATCGTATTGGTACTCTTTATTCATAGCCAGTGTATAAAGAGGCACCCAAAGCTGTTGAGTCTTAAAGGGCTTGAACCCCACCAGGTAGCTGTTGGCAAAGTGGTGTTGCTGGTCCAGTCCCCGGGCGGACGCTGTCGCCGCCTCAATTCCCTGCCAGTTCCACACTGAGACATGAGCGCTCTCTTCCAGTGAGCGTTTGTCGACTACTTTCTGGATGGTTTTTTCTTCCAGAGGGTAGCGGGTACCCACCACTCGCACTACACCTTGTTGTGAGTCCACAATACTGGCTAACTGACTGCCGCTGCTACCAAAGCTCCGTAAATTATCGGAAAGGGGGATTTCCGGTGTGCTTTTAGTTGGCGGCTCCTGTGTATTCGCTCGCCGTACAAGTTCAGGGGTGATCAGTGCGAGGGAAAGTATCAGTGTGATAGCCAGCCACTTGCGCATAGTGCTATCCCTTGAGGCCAAACGAAATAATGATGGCAACAAATATCAATATGGTTGATGCAAATATAGATACGGCGATATTGCCATTTTTTAGCTCGCCTTCGATATCTACAGAGCGAAGCAGTTTCTTATCAATGGTAATCAGTGCGGTGATACCAATAAATAACGCTAGCAGCGTATAAATCAGGTTAATGCCCAGGTTAAACAAGGTTGCCGTTAAAAATTCCAGTTCCATAAATCCTTCAGGTTAATTATGTTTATTAGTGACTGTTAATGGAATAATTTAAGCATAGGGTCTGATTGAGTGCAAAGGATGGCCGACCCAGATAAACCGGCAGATGAATTCACAGGTGATTATCAACCTTAATCGGCAATCCGGACTTTTTGATTAGTGTTTGATTTGGCTGGGTTGCTATTAGGGAATAGCTCTAGACGAAGAGTTGCTCCGCCGAAGAGATTTTACGCTTAATTTACCGGGAAAGCCTTTTGAAGAAGTGTATTTATTAGCTCGGTGTTATCCAGGCGGGAACCTGGATAACACACCGAGTTTGATTAGTTATCAATCTCGGTCATTTCATTCAATACAAACTCTTCAACGGCGCCCTCGGTTGCCTTCATATAGTCTTCCAGGTGCTTATTGTTCATGTGGGTTTGCCACAGATCGCGAGTTTCCCAATTTTCATAAAACAGGAAGTGTGCAGGATTGTCATTGTCTTGATGAAGGTTGTAATTAATGCAACCAGCTTCTGCTCGTGTTGTATTAATGAGTTTTAACAATTCAGATTTCACCAGGTCAATTTTGTCGGCCTTGGCTTTAATGTTGGCAACGATAGTGAGCCTGCTCATGTGAACACCTCTTTGTTTCAATATGTGTTGGATTAAGGTTTGTACTCTTTTCCTTGATCCTTTCAGAGGAGACCTAGTGAACAGCTTAGCTGCCTCCTGGGTAAGGACTGGGATGTCGAGCTGATGAAGTCATTCTAGATCTAGATTGCATTGCTAGAAACACTATAATCTTTGAATCTTTATCAAAAATATATTGAAAATATGCAGCTTGAAGACTTGAGGGTCATTCTTAAAGTGGCCGAGTTTCGCAGTATCACTGCGGCCGCCGCCAGTCTCGACTTACGCACTGCAACTGCCAGCGCAGCGATCAAGCGTGTGGAGAGCGCGCTAGGAGCGGACTTGTTTATTCGCACTACGCGGCAATTGCGGCTATCCAGTGCTGGGGAAAGGTTTATTCCCAAATGTGAGGAGGCCCTCCTGACTTTGGACCTCGCCCGGCAAAATCTCAAGGAAGACAGTGGTCAGATAGATGGCGAGCTTCGCATAGGTGCATCCTCGGACCTGGGAAGGAACCTCGTAACTCCTTGGTTAGATCAATTGTTGCAGGAACACCCGGGGCTGAGTCTAAGAGTGAATATCAGTGATAGCCAAGTGGACTTTTACCGGGATCCTGTGGATATCGCGTTGCGCTACGGCCCCCCAGCGGATGCCAACCTGTATGGTTTTAAGATTTGTGACGTGCCCCGTTTATTGTGTGCAACCCCGGCCTACTTACAGGAAAAGGGTTCCCCGAAAACACCGGAGGATCTCTCCGCACATAATGGCCTTTTTTATCAGCTTCACGAGATTGTGCACAATAATTGGGAATTTTTTCGGGGCGAAGAGATATACAAGATACGTATGTCTGGGAACAGGTCGTCAAATGACGGTGACCTGGTGCGACGTTGGTGTACCTCTGGCTATGGACTTGCCATTAAGTCATGTCTGGATATGTCTGCGGATTTACTTTCCGGTCAGGTAGTGGCCACTATGCGAGACTATAAACCCAAGGCAACGGAGCTATGGTTGGTATCTCCGGGGAGGCAGTCAATAACACCGACGGTACGATTAGTGCGCGACACTTTGAGAGAACGGTGTTCGGGGGTTTTAAAGCAGCTGCACGCTGAGGGATTACTCTCTGAGAGCGATTTCAGTACGGGGGTGGATATATCTTGAGTCCCAAATAGTTTCTTAACCCTGTGGCTATCTATAAAAACTCTCAACAGGTTTTTCTCGGTTCTGGCAAAGGAAAGGGGAGCTTTGCTCCCCTTTCTTATTTAAGCCCTAGTTAATCCGAATGGAATCAGGAGCCGGAGCAGCCGTAGGTATCCAGGTAGTCATAGGCTGCTTTTGCCTGGACGAGGCCGTAGCCGTAAGCATTATCTCTTCCCGCATCACCGAGATCTTCCGCTGTGGCCGTAAGGGCGTTGCGGATCTCTGTATTGCTACAGTTGGGGAAGTGGCTCCATACCAATGCGGCAACACCGGCAACGTGTGGGGTAGCCATGGAAGTGCCATTGAAATATTCGTAGCTTGTAGCCTCATTTTCCAAATCTACGCTGGCACTCAGCTGCGTGAGCAGAGTTGCACCGTCAGTGTCAGAAATACCAACCGAGGGAATAGTGGTTACAGTATCGCTCAGGGTTGCGCTGGAGAGTAATCCCTCTTCATTGTTGTAAATAATCGCTCCGATACCACCACCGGACTCACAATTTAAAACTTTCTCCGCAAAGCTGATATTGCCTCTCGCAATTAGGCAAATCTTACCCGCTGCACTGGTGCAAGCGGATTCAGCCGTACCACAGTCTTCCATTGAACCGGTGATTGCACCAGCTGGGGTGCCTGATATTGGGGCTGATTCGATGTCAACACTGCCGACGGTTAAGCTAGAGATTCTGCCAGTATCAGTGGGAACAGAAGATAGAACCTGTACTCCGGGGGCGGAAAGTTCTACCTGGTCAGTCTGCTGAGAGGAGGACCAGATAGCTTTATCGCTATCGATAGCACCGACGGATACAACGGAAGAGTATGAGGCTGGATAGGAGTGTGCGGTGTTGCCGTCGTTTCCGGCTGCCGCGATGGACAGGATTCCCTGACGATTTAGATTGTTAAAGGTTCGTCTTTCGAGGAAGTTGGCACTTTCACCGCCCAGACTCATATTGATGATGTTGGCACCATTGTCGGCACAAACCTCTGCGGCTGCCATTAGGGAGGAGGAGTAGGCCCAGCCGTCGCCATCAAACACTTTTACAATATGCAGGTTAATATTACTGCTGGGCATCACGCCAACGACACCAGTACCATTATTCATCGCAGCGATAGTGCCGGCTACATGGGTGCCGTGACCGCTTTGATCTTCATACCAGTTACCTGCGCCGCTTGGGTCACTGGTACCAGTGACGGCGTTTCCGGACAAATCTTCGTGAACCAGGTCGTAGCCGGAATCAATAATACAGACTGTGCGGTTGCCGGCCTGAGTATCACCTAGTTGATCTGCCTGCACCATGGTGATCCCGTAGGGGGTTTCCTGGGACATCGGATACCGCTTAACGTCTTCTTCAATAAAAGCAACATCCGGGTTCGAGCGCATTTCTTTTAGGGTGGTTGCAGACATATGTGCTGCCATCGCATTCTGGCGGCGTATTTCAAGAGCCTGTCTTCCGCCTCTCTTCTTCATAAAAGACTTAACGGATTCGCCTTTTCCCTGCTTGAAAGTCACGATATAACGCTTGTCCTCAGCAGTGGCGTTGCCGGTTACGGCGAGCGCTAAAATGCTGGCTGCAAATACAGACAAGGATTTATTCATTGGATGCTCCTGAAGATTTCTATGTTTATTGTTGCTTTTGTCGACGTTCTAATTTCAAGTTTTTTAGTTGTTGATATTTACTTGAGCGTCGAAGAGGGGAATTTATCAGGCTTTTCTTGTCGTATGAATAATTATTTTTTAATTGCTGTTGTTTTTGTTTTCTTATTGAATTTATATTTTGTTTTATTTTTATCTTTTTAAGGATATTTTTAATTTTTTTTAAGTGTGGTCGTAGCTATTGTTTTTTGTTTGCTAGATTTTTAGGCTGTTTCTATTTTTGGGGGAGTTATTGGGGTTTTAAAGTTGAAGCTCCGAGAATCATCTTGATACCTAATAATGGAAATTGTGAATCGGAGCAAAGAATTCTAGTTTGAATGCAGTATGTCAATTATTATTGACTAGATGAGTAGCATTAAGGTGTGTTTCTATTTTTCATTGGTATTCATCCGTTTGGAACGATATAAGGCGGCCAGTCATACATGAGAGTACAGGCTGGCCGCTATCGCTAGCTTTTATCCCTCTTCGGTCGAAGTTGCGCCAGGTAAATCCTTATCTACTTTGAGCTCGGTAACTGATCCCATACCAAGTTTACCAATTTTATCTTTTATCTTGGTTTTGTCTCCAACGATAATCCAGGTAAATTGATCAACCTTTAAAGTGTCTCGAGCAAGTGAATGGATCGAAGGTAGATCGACATTGCGAACTTCATTTGCATAACCTTCCATATAATTCAAAGGTCGATCGTAGGTAACCATTCCAGAAATAGCTCCTGATACAGCTCGAACTGTTTCAAAACGGCCGGGCAATTCATTGATTCGCTTGTCTTTAATTTTCTGCAGCTCGTCTTCTTTTGCTGGAGAATCGCCGACATAGGCTTGGAGTTCTTTATAAAGCTCTTTTAAAGATTCACTGGTCTTGTCCGTTTGAACTGGTGCATAGACTAAGAGCGGTTGCTGTCCTTTGGCCCCAGTCATAAATGAATAGGCTCCATAAGCCCAGTGCTTATCCTCCCGCAAATTCATATTAATTCGCGCGGTAAAAGTGCCTCCAAATATATCATTCATCATATGTAAGGCTTCTCGCTGTGGCATCGTTTCCGACGGAGCCAGGAGACCGCCAATAATTATGCTCTGTTCAGCTCCCGGTTTATCAATTAGATAAATTCTGGTTTTTTCTGGGTGCGCAACCTGTTGTAGATTCTTTGTAGGTAACGGCTCTTCGGGTGCTTTCCAATCCGCAAAGTGCTGCTCTAATTTTTTTGTCAGATCACCCATGCTGATGTCTCCGACTGCAACCAGAGTGGCATTATCGGGGCGCATCCAGGTTTTGTGGTAATTTACCAGATCTTCACGGTTCAGGGAGCTGATAGAGCTTTCTGTTCCCGAACCGGTGAGAGGAACTGCATAAGCATGTCCTTCACCATATAAAAGAGGTGGCAGATTCCGCAAAGCCATGTTTACCGGCTGGGTTTTTTCCTGCTGGATTCCTGCTATCCACCGAGCACGTTTCCGCTCAATCTCTTCATCGGAATAGGCTGGATGCATTACGATATCGGCAAACAAGGATATGGAGCTATCGAGATTGTTTTTTAATGCGTTGAGCCGTACAGAAGAAGTATCAATGTTCGAACCAGCCGAGATTCTGGCCCCTAACATTTCTGCTTTGGCATCAATCTCTAAGGCGCTTAATTTTGTAGTCCCTTCCTTTAGCATGGACATGGCATAGCTAGAGGTTCCCAATTTAGCACCCTGGTCTGCAGCGTAACCGGCATCAAACATAAGGCGAATATCGACTACTGGCGCAGAGTCGCGTTGGGCAAGTATCACTTTTAGACCGTTAGAGAGTTTCGTGGTCTGTAATTCTGGAAATGGGATGCTGGGGAATTCACCGGTATCGGGTAATTTAGACCTATCTGCACCAGTCTCGGAAGTAGTGTATTTGGGGAAAGGGTGTACTTCCAGATTATAATCACCACTGGAAAGCCATTTTACTGCGGCTTCTTTTACCTTTTGAGGGCTGGTGTTTTGCATTTTGGTTAACGCTTCCAGGTAAGCGTTGGGATTGTCGAGGTAGAGTTCACCCCGAGCCAAAATTACGCCCTTACCGCCCCAGCCACCTACCTGCTCGAGGTTGCGTGCTTGGGATGCATAGTGGCTCATATTAACCCTTGCTAGTTCCTCTTTGCTTGGCCCTTCCTTGAGAAAACGTTGTAGTTCTTCCTCAATGGCGGCCTCTACTGTTGCGAGTTCAACCCCGGGCTTTACATCGGCAACAATAGGGAAGATGGAAGACAATTCAAATTCATGCAGCCCAATATTAACTTTGGTAGCGATTTGATCTTTGTATACGAGGCGCTGGTAGAGCCGGGAGTTTTTTCCATCCCCCAAAACTGCTGCTGCTAGAGCAATAGCTCCAGCATCGTCGTGAGCTAGATTAGGGGTATTCCAGACTTTATAAAGACGCGATTGAGCAACTTGATCAAACATCTGCTCACGGCTGGACTGATCTCGCTTGGCAATCCACGCTTTTTTCTTGATAAGAGGAGGGCCGGAGGGAATGTCGCCAAAAAAATGGGCTGCTTTTTCTTTTGCTGTTTCTACATCAATATCACCGGCAAGTACTAGTACGGTATTAGCTGCGCCGTAATACTGTTTAAACCACTCGTGAACATCTTCAAGAGAAGCTGCATTCAGGTCTTCCATTGAGCCGATGGTGGTCCAGGAGTAGGGATGCCCAGCTGGATAAATTGCTTTCTGCATCCGCTCCCATACTTTCCCATAGGGCTGGTTCTGGCCCTGGCGCTTCTCATTCTGCACAACGCCACGTTGCTCATCGAGTTTTTCCTGAGTAATTGCGCCCAATAGATGACCCATTCGGTCAGACTCCATCCATAGAGCCATGTCTAAGGCGTTGGTGGGTACTGTCTCGAAGTAATTTGTGCGATCCAGCCAGGTGGTACCATTCATACCAGTTGCACCAGCTAGTTCAAACGGTTTAAAAAACTCATCATTATAGTTTTCTGAACCATTGAACATCAGGTGCTCAAATAAATGTGCAAACCCTGTTCTTCCAGGTTTTTCATCTTTTGAGCCAACGTGGTACCAAACGCCCACGGAAACAATAGGAGCCTTGCGATCCTCGTGGACGATTACACGTAGGCCATTGGGCAGAGTAAATTTCTCATAACCTATTTTTAGGGACTCAAACTTATTTTCTAAATTCTCGGAGGCAAACAGCTCTTTCTTGGCCTCGGGGTTTTTATTATTTTGGGGAGCGTCACTGCAAGCTGAGAGCGCTATAGCGAGCGCTAATGGAATGCTGTACTTTCGTACCGTTTTCATAATAGTTTCCTTGTCCCTTTTTCCTGTAGGAGAGAGTTATCGTTCCATGGCTTTAATTTTTTATAGTTCTAAACTGGCATTAGGTGATTTTCTTTGCGCTCCCTTTAAATTAGATTTGGAGCACCAAACCAGCATTGGTAAACCCTGCATTGATATAAGCAGAGAAAAGCTGCCAGAAAGTCTGATAATAAATGGCTGGCTTGGGGCTTAGCAAATTTAAGTTGTACTTTTTGGGGCGTACGACTCAGTAGGCTTGGCGTATGATTTCAATACCCGGAAGGATTGCTCGATTCCAGGCAGCATCAACTTCTGGCGAGTATTCCTCGTCGTGCTGCCTAATGGTGGCGAGTAGGGCGTCGAGCCAGAGGCGATACCATTCTGGGCGGATATTATAGCCATTGCGGTCGTGGCTTTTACCCAGAGCGCGCAGCTTGGTGTCTGGCATGCCGCGTGAGTAAAGTACCAGCTGCATAATGCCGTTTCGCAAAAGATGGCGCTGGGCTTTCATATCTGTATTGGCAAAGAGCTGGCGAATATCTGTAGAACTTCCCATAAAGCGATCATAAAAATCCACAAAAAACTGTTCTTTATTGCAACAGCGTCCATAGCTTTGAAAAACGATATCACTATCCGTTGGTTGCATCGTTTTGGTTACCTCTAATGTTGGCCACCCTCAGTTTTACTTTTAAGCGGCCTCTGTGACTAATATGCATTTGGAAGGGGGGCGGCGATTCTAGCGATCGAATTTAGAAGCGGGAAGTACAATTTGGCTGTGTCTGCTTGTTATCTGGCGTAATTAATTAGTAACTTTCTGTGTGAATGGCTGATTCAGGGCTGATACTCTGAGTTCTATAAGGCTTTATTTACATTGTCTGGTGTCGATTGCTACTTGAATCGCAATTACATGGCCTTTTATTTATTTAACTGGCTTAGGTAGTCCTTTGGAGGTTGGAGGATTGATCCTGAAAGCATTGCCGTTAGTTGGCGTTAGGTGTCAATCCCGCATGAAGTAACTACTCGCTAACCCCTTGGGCGAATAGCTATCAACTAAGGTCGCTTTTGGCTTGATGACCCCTAAGACAGTAACAACTGCGCTAATAATGCGTAGATTGGCTGTTATAACAACGTATTCCCCTGATTTTAATATCGGCATCGATAGGTTCCAGTTGATATAATCGCCGCCCACATTTTTCAGTTAATCGAAGTAGAAGAGGATTGGCTAATGGCGGTCAAACTGATGGCAGATCTCGATCTCGCTGGTAAGCGCTTACTTATCCGTGAGGACCTGAATGTACCGGTTAAGGACGGTCGTGTAACTTCCGATGCACGTATTCGCGCGGCACTACCGACGATAAAAGCCGCCATCGAAGCCGGGGCTAAAGTGCTGTTGATGTCCCATCTGGGGCGCCCCACAGAGGGGGAGTACGCGGAAGAATTCTCCCTGGCCCCTGTTGCTGCACACCTGGGTGAGCTGTTGGGCCGTGATGTGGCGCTGGTCAAAGAGTGGCGCGATGGCGTTGAACTGGCCGATGGGGAAGTTGCCCTGCTGGAAAATGTACGTTTCAACAGCGGTGAAAAAAAGGACGATGAGTCTCTGGCAAAGGCCTATGCGCAATTGTGCGACATCTTCGTGATGGATGCCTTTGGTACTGCCCACCGGGCCCAGGCTTCCACCCATGGTGTGGCTAAATTTGCCCCGGTTGCTTGCGCCGGCCCTCTGTTGGCTGCTGAGCTGGACGCATTGGAGAAAGCCCTGGCTGAACCGGCGCGCCCGCTGGTTGCTATTGTTGGTGGTTCCAAAGTTTCTACAAAATTGACGGTACTCGAAAGCCTGGCTGACAAAGTCGATCAGCTGATTGTTGGTGGTGGTATTGCCAATACCTTCCTGGCAGCCAGCGGCAAGCCAGTGGGCAAGTCCCTTTGCGAGCACGATCTGGTAGATACCGCCAAGGCCCTGATGCAGAAGTGTGATATTCCTGTGCCAACTGATGTCGTCACAGGTAAAGAGTTCAGTGAATCCGCCGCAGCGGAAACCAAAAGTGCCGATGCTGTGGTTGAAGACGATATGATTTTTGATATCGGTCCGAAATCCTCCGAGAAACTGGAAGATATTCTCAGCAGTGCGAAAACCATTATCTGGAATGGTCCTGTAGGTGTGTTTGAATTTGACCAGTTTGGCAACGGTACCGAGCACCTCTCTAAAGCCATTGCCGAGAGCGCAGCGTTTTCTATAGCTGGTGGCGGCGACACCCTGGCAGCTGTGGATAAGTATGGCATTGCCGACAAGGTTTCCTATATCTCCACGGGTGGCGGTGCCTTCCTTGAATATGTTGAAGGTAAGAAGCTTCCAGCGGTCGCTATACTGGAAAGCCGCGCACAAGACTAAATAACGAAAAATAAGGCCTGTCGCAATTTGCAGGCAGGTCATAAAAGCAAAAATACAAATACTACGAGTAGACGAGAAAGGAATTAATTATGGCTCTTATCAGCCTGCGCCAAATGTTGGACCATGCCGCAGAGCATGGCTACGGTGTACCCGCATTTAATGTAAACAATCTAGAGCAGATGCGTGCGATTATGGAAGCGGCCAAAGAGACCGATTCTCCAGTAATCGTTCAAGCTTCTGCGGGCGCCCGCAAGTACGCCGGCGCTCCCTTCCTGCGCCACCTTATCCTTGCGGCTATTGAGGAGTTCCCTGAGATCCCGGTAGTTATGCACCAAGATCACGGCACCAGCCCCGCCGTTTGCCAGCGCTCTATCCAACTGGGCTTTAGCTCAGTGATGATGGACGGCTCCCTTGAGGAAGACGGCAAGACCCCGGCTTCTTACGAATACAACGTAGATGTCACCAAGCGCGCGGTGGATATGGCCCACGCCTGTGGTGTTTCTGTTGAAGGTGAGCTGGGCTGTCTGGGTTCCCTGGAAACAGGTATGGCGGGAGAGGAGGACGGTGTTGGCGCTGAGGGCAAGCTGTCCCACGACCAGCTGCTGACCGATCCGGAAGAGGCCGCTGACTTCGTACAGAAAACCAAGGTGGATGCCCTGGCAATTGCCTGCGGTACCAGCCACGGTGCTTACAAGTTTACTCGTCCGCCTACCGGGGACATCCTGGCCATCGACCGTATCAAAGAGATTCACGCTCGTATTCCAGGCACCCACCTGGTAATGCACGGTTCCTCTTCTGTACCCCAGGAGTGGCTGGCTGTAATCAATGAGTTTGGTGGTGAGATCCCGGAAACCTACGGCGTTCCTGTTGAGCAGATCTGTGAAGGTATCAAGTACGGTGTGCGCAAGGTCAATATCGATACCGACCTGCGCTTGGCCTCGACTGGTGCCACACGTCGCTTCCTGGCTCAGAACCCATCCGAGTTTGACCCGCGCAAGTTCTACAAAGCCGCTATGCAGGCGATGAAGGAAATCTGTATCGCTCGTTATGAGGCGTTTGGCACTGCTGGTAATGCCAGCAAGATTCGCCCTGTTAGCCTCGATGTTATGAGCGAACGCTACGCTGCCGGTGAGCTGGAGCCGCAAATCAAGTAACAGTCTTCCACTGTTGCGAAGAGGTGGGCTCTATGCCCACCTTTTTCTTTTCAGGTTGTCTTTCCCGCTACGATATCACTACCCCTACCGCCAAAATGCAGTACCATTGCACTAATGGATACTTTGCAAGACCTCAGCACCTACGATAATAGCCCGGTAATAAAGCGCCCGGACTACTCGGCATTGCGTCAGAAGTTGCCTGAACTGGATTTCGGCGCTGACGAAACCCCTCTGTGCAAAGAGCTGCGGGATTATCGTAATTTTTACGATTTGCATTTTCCCCGAGCCCATAAGACCGGAGTCGGCACTTTTAAAGTTGCCGGATTTGAACTGGTTTCACAGTATTGGATGGTCGAGAATCCCAAGGGCACCTTGTTTATTTGCCATGGCTATTTTGATCATACGGGTATTTATGGTCCGGCAATCCGCTTTGGCCTGGAGCGGGATCTCAATGTAGTGATTTTTGATTTCCCCGGACATGGTTTATCCAGTGGTGAGCGTGTAGCTATCCATACTTTCCTGCAATACCGCCAGGCGTTTGATGGACTGTTGGAAATTGCGCGAAATAAATTGCCCGGGCCCTGGCATGCAATGGGCCAGAGCACCGGTGGCGCTGCACTACTGGCCCATCTGCAATACAGCCGCTGGCAGCCTCTGGATAAGGTCTTTTTGTTGGCTCCCTTGGTAAGGCCGTCAAACTGGGCCTGGCTAAATCGCTGGAAATATTATGTGGGCCGCTTGTTTATCCGCGAACCCGGCCGGGCCTTTACGATAAATACCCACGATGTGGAGTTTTCTCGACGTCAGGCACTTAGGGACCCCCTTCAATCTCAATCAATCTCTATGAGCTGGCTCAGGGCGATGGTGGATTGGTTGCAGACATTTCCCCGCACGGCACGTAACCCGCGCCCGATCCTTTTGGTTCAGGGAACGGATGATAAAACCGTTGATTGGCGTTATGGTCTTCATGCTGTTCGGAATCGTTTTCCCAATTGCCACCGGGTATTGATACGCGGTGCCCGGCACCAGATGATTAACGAAACCCAACCTTATCGCCATCAAATATTAGCGGCGATGGATGAGTGGTTAACCAAATAGGCTGTGAGCGATAACTTGTATCGCTCAACTCGCAGAGTTTTGACTTGCACTTTTCACTCGAAAAGCCTTAGCGAATCTACTTAGGGAGCCTCTGAATAACTCCGTGATACCTCTGGCATACAGAGCGGTTCACAATCAAGGCGCGGCTTCGCAGGAATGTCTAGACCTTTCAAGAAGTCGCAACGCGGAGTGTGAGTCTCTCTGTAAGCCCCGAAGGGCGGGCCTTGAAGGCCACAGCTGCTGCGTTGCAGCTCTTGCAAAGGACTAGGCCATTCGCGGCTAGCTGCGCCTAACATCTGCAGCCTTCAAGACCCGCAGAGGCATTACGGAGTTATTTAGAGGCTCCTTAGTTAGAAGAAATGAACGCTCTGTAAATTTCCCCGATAAGGTCGAAGACGCCATCCATGCCTTATGCGGCGGTGCCCAAGTACAATATGTTCTTTCCTTCTCCTTTGGTCAAAAACTCTATTAATACTCCTCATGAGGCCAGCGCCAAGCCAGCCAAATAATAGCTAATTTTAGAATAATCTCGATAAATCCCAGATAGAAGTAGAAATACCAGGTGGACATTAAAAATGTTACAAATAAGAAAATAATGAAAGCTGAGGATGTAATAATATTTATCCAGCGAGAGATAGATGGTTTAAGTAATAAAGTAAGGGCAACCATAATACAGGGGAGTGACACAATGATTGATACAGTAAGTAGTGACTCTTGTGTGACCGCTCCAAATGGCCCGAACCCCTCAATTATTCTATCTATTTTTCCTGTCCTAAATAGCCCAAAGAAATCCCCATAGATGTAAAGTAGTACTACTGAAGCCCATAGCCCGGCTATTTTAATCTTAACATCTATATGACTGTCAGTGAGCTTGGTCGATGTGCTCTTTAAGTTGTCTTTATCGTTCATGACATTCCCTCGATCTTACTGGTAGATAACTTTTGATTTGATTCGGTAATAGTTGGTGGAGTTCTAACGCCCATAATTAGTAACCATAGACAGGTTCCGATCTCCCCTAGAGAGGCGGGTACTCTAATAAAAGCGGGGATTTGATATTCAGGGAAAAGTAAATTTGCGCAGAACCTTACTAAATAGCTAAGGCATCCTGCCATTAACAGTATGCCCAGTATTTTTGGTAGTAAGTTTGATTTGTAGACCAGGTATCCGAAAGGAAGTAACCATAATCCCCAGAGAACATGGATTATTTGGATTCCGTTACTATACGATTTTAATAACAATAATACCTGGGTATAAATTTGTTCTTTTTCAAAAATTAGGAGATATTCTGCTCCGCTAAGAAGTGTGAGAGCATCAACTTTGTTAACTATATTGAGTAGAGTAAATGGAATACTGGTGAGAGCAAAAATAACCATTAACAACGCACATCCTCTATTTACAGGTGCAAGTGTGCGATATAAAGCTAGTGGCAGTATTGAAAATAGTATATAGAGAAGTATCCCGCCTAAAATTCCTAATCTATATAGAAATTCATATTCCAGGATGTTTTGCGCTGTTAATGATGCATTTTCCCACGCTGTGGGAATTTTAGAAGGCACATATACTAAAGAAAATATTCCCAACAATATAGTAAGTAAATAAATAAGCCCAGAAAGTCTGGCATATTCTTTTTGAGTCATTTTATATCCTTGTAAAATCAAATTGACAGATAGAGAGCCAATAGTCGGTTAGGTCCTAGTCGCGGTACCCATATAAAGGGGACTGCGATGAAATTCCAACCACGGTAATCAGCTGGAATTTCATAAGAAGAATATGGTCAGCAAAGACGTACTTATGGTGTTGTTCCGTTGTGAATAGAGGTAAAGATTCTGTATCGCTAACGGTACTGAGACTATTGGGTGTGGGGTACTAGCTATTGACACCATGGTGGTCTCTTTAGAGTCACTGTATGCAAAGAAACCTATTGGAATATTGAGTTGTGCGCTACCCAGCTAGGCATGGGCTGCGGAAAGCATGGTTTGAAGTGCGGAATAGTGAGATAAGTGATTTGGGATGGTATGGCCATCCAGAAGATTTGTGAGCCGCCAACTGTATGCGGCTCACACTGTTTAGCCTGCTGTTAATCGGGTTGTTGACTGGCTTTCTTGGATTCGGAGGGACTCGGTGTGGAGGCTGGCTTCTTGCGGAGTTTATCACTTTTCTCCGAAGTCTGTTTTGCACTTGTGGGAACTTTGTTAGTAGGGTATTCAACCTTACAGGTACCCTGTCCATTGTCCGATAGCACAATTTCATCCAGGTCATCCATTACCCGAATTGGGCCCGAGTAGAATTTACGCATTCCCTTAATAAAGCCGATCTTGTCAGCTTCAGTAACGGGGGGTGGTATTAGGTGTGTTAAGGCAACCGATTTTACTCCCGCTTTGGTTGCCATCTTGGCAATGTCCAGAGTATTGGAATGGTAGTGGATAATTTGATTTGCCTTCTCATATCGCAAACGAGCGCGACGGTTATCCCCGGTTTGCTTCAGCTTGCTGATGTATTGGGCATAGCTGAGAGCCTCAGAAATCAGTAGATCGGCATCCCGTTCAATTGGCTCTAGCGCATCGAAAACATGGGTATCACCAGTAATGATGACTTTACAGGGGCCAAAACGTATCTCGTAACCAAATGCGGGAAAAACCGGTTCGTGATGTACGGCAAACACAGAGACATAGGTATCCCTGTGGTGCCACACATCTTGTACGACCTCGCTTTGATCCCCGGCAATATTCACTAGGTGGGGAGTGGCGACCGCTAGGACTGGATCGAGAATTCCCTGCCTATTTGCCGATCGAAAAAGGATGTCCGGCCCAAAACTCTTGTTAATTCCATCCAAAATGCGATGGATGCCGTAGGGTCCGTAGACATTAATAGGCGAGTCGGCACCAACAAACCAGGACTCGTTGATCACCATGGCCAAACCACCAAAGTGATCCGAGTGCCAGTGGGTAATAAAAATGGGGTCCAGCTGGGCGAGATTAAGGCCGAGCTGGCCAATTCTTGCTGTAGCTCCTTCGCCCGCATCGACGAGGAATAGTTTCCCACTGCTGCGAATAGCAACGCAGGCGGGATGGCGCAAGTATTGATAGCCCGGATCTGGCGTGCCAGTTCCACAAAAGTAGATGTGCATTTTGCCATCATCTTCCACATAAGGTGGGTAACGCTTCAGAGATTCAGGCTGCTCGGCCAGGCTTGAAATCGCGAAAAACACCCCGAGGGCAAGAGTGGCAAATATATCAACGATCAGTCGCATGGTTTTATAGATTCCAGTCGGTGCGGAAAATACATACCAAGGATATGCAGACATTTTTAAACGTACAAAAAAATGATTAACAATTTGGGTCAAGTATGTAGATGACGTGGACTCATGCCTTGTAAAGGATCAGGATTTAGGCTGCTATTAACTTAGTTTGTCATCAGGATTTTTATAGATGGTGGTTGGCTGTCCTTCCAGGCCGGAGTAAAAGAGAATAATAGTTACCGGAGTATCACCATCATTACGCCCATAATGCCATTTGTCGGTAACTTCGATAAATGCCTTACCTGCCCCCAGAGTAAGCGTTTCCTTCTGTCCTGGAAGTACAATGGTTAAAGTGCCCTCTGCTACATAGACACCATTTAGCACTGGATGCTTGTGTACGGGCATCTGTTCGCCCACCGGGATAGTAACGCTAACAATCGTTAATTCCGGTTGCCCCGGTTTCATTTTTGGTAGGGAATGTCCTTCCCAGTCCTTTGTAGAGGAAACTAGAGTTTCAAACTTTACGTCGTTGGTTTTGTCCTGGCCAAATATATTTTCCGAGATAAATGCAAGTGTCAGAATGGCAAGGAAAAGCAGGTGGCGGCTCATTGAACTTTCCGGCAATCTTATGGAGATTTATGTAATTCTCGTTCAAGAATTAATGCTGTCCAATAAATTCGGGATAATCTCTACGGACCTACGTCGGAGAAAAAATTGGCTTTTAAATGCCCCCTACTAAAAAACTGATTACATTTGGCGGAATAGATGCAAGTAACGCCGGCTTACGGGGAGTATTTCTTCCCTATTTAGCAGGGTAATTTGAGCGGTATCTCCGTCCCTTATTACATGGCGAACGGCCTTTAAATTGACGACAACAGAGCGATGAACCTGGGCAAAGAGTTCGGGGTCAAGTTGGTGGGTTAGATCCTTTAATGGCGTGCGAATACAGGCTTCGAGATTGTTATTGCCGGATTCGCTCCAGGCGACCAGGGTATACTTCTCATCTGAACGTAAATAGTGCACATCTTCTACCGGTATCATCCGCAATTGCTGGCCTATGGAAGCGCGAATCCAGCGCAGGTATGGTTTGTCTTCCTTGGATTGAAGCTGTCTCGCTAATTGCTCGAGTAACTCCTGTTGATGATTGACGGGTTTGCAACTGCTGAGCCTTTCCCTAAGCCGCTCGGCGGTATCGGCGAGCCGCTCAATCTCTACCGGTTTTACCAGGTAGTCCAGTGCACCCTGGCTAAAAGCTTCCACGGCGTAGTTGTCGTATGCGGTAACGAAAACTAAATGGGCCCGACGCCCGATACTCTGGGCTGCCTCAATACCGGACTTGCCCGGCATATGGATATCCAGAAAACAGATATCGGGCTGCTTTTCTTCAAATAGTTTTACGGCTTCACGACCATTGCGGGCCTCCGCAACAACCTTCAGCTCCGGCCAGACACTTTTGAGTTTGCGGACCAAAGACTGGCGCAGCAGTGGTTCGTCGTCAGCTACTAGGGCGGTGGTGGGCGTGGCACTCATATTTGCTCCTCGGCAGGGAATAGCAATTCGGCACAAAGACCTGTGGGCTGTTGGTCGATCAAACGCAAGCCTGCACTATCGCCATAGGTCAGTTGTAGCCGCTCTCTCAAAGTTGCCAACCCTGTCCCGAGACTGTTGGAATTGTCCTGGATGCCGATACCGCTATCGGTGACGGTGGCAATACAGAGGCCCTGTTCCAGCTTTATTTCAATATCAATACGTCCCCCTTCCTCACTGGGGTCTATGCCATGGCGGACGGCATTTTCAACCAGTGACATCAGAGACATGGGCAGGCAAGACTGACATCGCACCTTGTCACCAGCCTTGATAGAAAATTCCAGGCGATCCGGCATACGCATTTTCATCAGGCCCAGGTAAGCCTGCACCAGAGTTAGCTCTTGCCCGACGGTACTTTGCTCCGACTCAAGTTTCGGTACTGCGGCGCGCAGGTAGGCAATCAGGTTGTTCAGTAGTGCGGGTGCCTGAGGGGATGAAGACTCTACCAGCTCTTGTACATTGGCGAGTGTATTAAATAAGAAGTGTGGGGCCACCTGGGATTGCAATAAACGCAGCCGCGCATTGAGCGCCTGGTGTTCCAGGGCGCCCCGCTGCCGTTCAAAAAGTTGCGCCTGCTCTCGCACAGTAATATCCCGCTGGCGCAACAGCGCAGACATAGCGAGCCAGGGCCCGAATAACATGCCGGTCACCGCTATCAGGAGAAAACTCCAGTGTCGGCTGTGGTCCTGCCAAAGTGGAAGTGCCTCCGGTTCTGTCAAGGCAGGAGACAGGATTAGCAGCGATAGTGGAATAGAGATTGCCACACCCACCACCTGTATTACCCAGCGAGGTAATCGTTGAGGCAAGTTGCGCGGCCATTGCTCGAACAGGCAAAAAGTAACCAGTGCTGATATGGCAGCTGTGCTGGTTTGCAGTAGGAGCTCTGTATAAGTACCTTTCCAGCCGAAGCTGAGTAGCAGGGTCCAAAGCAGCGTAGCGAGCAAAACAGTCAGCGACCGCTGCCTGCTGGGTAGCAGTCGCACTTGAGGTGGGTTGGCTGTCGGCGAGTAATTCATGATGGCCGCCTTCGGTTAATTTAGGCGGCCATTCTTACACAGGTCTTACCGTTAAAGCGCTGCCTTACCTTGTAGATGCAGCTTTCTCCGCTGTGCCAACGCATCGACAGAGTAGAGTGCCAGACCCAGCCAGACAAACATAAAGGTGGTGAGCTTTTCTTCGCTGAAAGACTCGCCCAATACCTGGGTGGCGACCACCAGCATCAGTGTGGGGCCGATGTATTGCAGGAAACCCAATGTGGATAAGTTGAGCCTGCGCGCGGCGATCGTGAATAGCAGCAGGGGAACCAGGGTAATGGGGCCGGCAAAGAGCAGTAAGCTGTTTAACTCCAGGCTGTTGTTCAGCAAGTTGCTGGTGGGGCTGTCGCTCCAAAACAGGTAGATTACGGCCACTGGCAATATAAAGAGAGTTTCCACCGCGAGGCCGGTAAGGCTTTCCACTGGGGCCTGCTTGCGGGCCAAACCGTATAGGGCAAAGGAGCAGGCCAGGAACAGGGCAATGATCGGTATGCGACCAAACTGCCAAAGCTCATAGGCAATGCCGGTAGCTGCCAGTGCCACAGCGATCCATTGTAGTCGCCGCAGTTTCTCACCCAGGAACAGGACCCCCAGCAAAATATTGATCAGTGGATTGATGTAGTAACCCAGGCTGCCTTCGAGCAAATGGCCGTTATTGATCGCCCAGATAAACACCAGCCAGTTACCGCCGATCAATACCGTGGTCAGGGCCAGCATCCGCATCTTCTTGCCGTCGCGCAGGGTTGCCAGAAAGTCCGGCATTTTGCGTACAACCAACAGAATACCAATAGCGAGTACTAGCGACCAGATACTGCGGTGGGCAAGGATTTCCGCAGCGGGAATATCCTGTAATTTATTGAAGTACAGTGGCGCCAGCCCCCAAATGAGGAAGGCGGAAATCCCGGCGAGAAGGCCGGTTGAGGCGGAATCATTACTACGCAAGGGAGCACCTGCTGTGGATAACTCTGGCTTTGATTCAGGGGTGGCACGTGGATGTGGTCACCTGGGCCTGAAGCAAAAGAATAGGTCTGGCCATTGTAGAAGCGGTGGCCGGGGGGGATCAATCTTTTTTACCGCGAGGAAGGCTCCGATTGGCGTGTCATTGGCGGGTATTTGTGGGTACCCGCCAACGACCGAAAGGCTTAGAAAAGCACGCGGCAGCGCAGGGTGCCGGGGATACTCTTCAATTTTTCCAGTGCCAGATCAGAATACTCTGCGTCCACATCGATCACTACATAGCCCACTGTCTCATTGGTTTGCAGGAACTGTGCGGAGATATTGATGGCATTTTCTGAGAACACCTGGTTGATAGCGCTCAGTACACCGGGCACATTCTTGTGAATATGCAGCAGGCGGTGGGTATCCAGGTGACCGGGCAGTGCCACTTCCGGGAAGTTCACAGAACTGGTGGTGGTGCCGTTATCGGAGTAGTGAGCGAGTTTCTCCGATACTTCTGTACCGATATTCTCCTGGGCCTCCACAGTGGAGCCACCTACGTGAGGGGTCAGCAGCGCCTTGTCGATTCCGCGTAGGGGAGAGACGAATTCGTCGCTGTTGCCACGGGGCTCAACCGGGAAGACATCGATCGCCGCACCGGCCAGGTGATTGCTCTTCAGTGCTTCTGCCAGGGCATCAATATCTACCACAGTGCCGCGAGAGGCGTTGAGGAGAATACTGCCGGGCTTCATCTGCGCGATCTGCTCGGCGCCCATCATCATTTTGGTGGAAGGCAACTCTGGTACATGCAGGGAGACCACATCGGATTCTGCCAACAATTCCGGAAGTGAGTTTACTTGGGTGGCATTGCCCAGCGGCAATTTGGTAATCACATCGTAGAATCTGACTCGCATCCCGATAGCTTCGGCCATAACAGAAACCTGGGAGCCGATAGCGCCGTAGCCGATAATGCCCAGGGTTTTGCCCCGGGCCTCGTATGAGCCCACCGCTGACTTCTGCCAGCCGCCGCGATGACACACAGCATTTTTCTCTGGAATACCGCGCAGCATAAAAATAGTTTCGGCAATAATCAGCTCGGCAACGCTGCGAGTATTGGAGTAGGGCGCATTAAATACCGCGATACCCAGTTCTGTCGCCGCCTGTAGATCCACCTGATTGGTGCCGATGCAAAAACAGCCTACAGCTACCAGTTTGGACGCATGCTCCAACACTTTGCGGGTTAACTGGGTACGCGAGCGAATACCGATAAAGTGCGCATCGGCAATTTTCTCGATCAATTGATCTTCAGGCAGGGAGGTCTTGAGGTACTCCACATTGGTGTAGCCTCGGGAGCTGAGTAAGTCGACGGCGGACTGGTGTACGCCTTCCAGCAACAGGATGCGGATTTTATCTTTTTGCAGGGACTTCTTTTGATCGGAACTGTGCGGAGCCATAAACTATCTCTTCACTGAGTGCGAATAACAGGTGCAAAGTGCTTAGATCACTTCTTCGGGGGTGCCGCAATTTTGGCGAAGGCGCGATCATAGCACATGCAGCCTCCAAGGCTTTATTCGAAATTTCTATCCTAACTATCTTGTTTATCTATGTACCAACATCAATTTACCTGTGGCAGTGAAGTACCGTTTGGTTTGGGGAAGGTTGTCTGTGTGGGACGCAATTACGCAGACCACGCGGCGGAGTTAAATAATCCGGTGCCAGAAGAACCCCTACTATTTATCAAGCCGGCAACAGCTGCGGTACCTATGGTAGAAACCATCCATTTACCAGCGGGGCGCGGCAGTTGCCACTTTGAAGGGGAGCTTGCCCTGTTGATTGGTAAGCGCTTGAGTAATGCCAACGTGGCAGACGTCCCCGGGGCAATAGCAGGCTTGGGCCTCTCCCTGGATTTAACTTTGCGCGACCTCCAAACGAAGCTGAAAAAAGCGGGACATCCTTGGGAAAAGGCCAAGGGGTTTGATAAGTCATGCCCTCTTTCTCCCTTTGTGAAACTCGATTGGTTGCCGGACTGGGACAAGCTCAGCTATTCCCTATGGCTAAATGGTGAACTGCGCCAGCAGGGTAAAACCGAAAATATGCTGACACCAATTCTCGATCTGGTGGCCTATGTCAGCAGTTACTTTACGCTCGAACCCGGTGATGTGGTTTTGACGGGCACACCGGCGGGAGTGGGCGAATTACACCACGGCGATAATCTGGCGATGCAGTTGGAAGATGATTGGCTGCGTGTGGAAACGCAGGTTGCTTAATTCGCAACTATGATATGACTCTTTGATTTGTGATCACATTTTCGATATAACCGGGAAAACTATCTCCAAATTAAATGAGGTGTGTCATGTCAGCGAAAAATAATATCCCCCAAAACCTGCAGGAATGGCAGGCTCAGGCGGCCTCACTGAAGATCGAGGGTCGTGCCTTTATCAATGGCAGCTATGTCGATGCTCTCTCCGGTGAAACTCGCGCCACTTTTAATCCCGCAAATGGTGAAGAGCTGGCGCAAATTGCCAGTTGCGGTCCAAATGACGCGGACTTGGTGGTAAAGGTGGCTCGGGAAACTTTCGAGTCTGGCGTTTGGTCGAAAATGCCGCCAATGCAGCGCAAAAAAATTATGGTGCGCTTTGCAGAGCTGATTGAAGAAAATCTGGTGGAAATTGCCCTGCTCGAGAGCCTCGATGCGGGTAAGCCGATTGGCGATACCATGGCCGTGGATGTCCCTGGAGCGGCCACTACGATTCGCTGGAGCGGTGAAGCAATCGACAAGATTTACGATGAGGTGGCCCCGACCGGCCCCGGTGAGCTGGGCTTGGTTACCCGTATGCCCCTGGGGGTGGTGGCCGCCATTGTGCCCTGGAACTTCCCTTTATCCACTACCGCTTGGAAACTGGGGCCGGCCCTGGCCACCGGCAACAGCGTTATCCTGAAGCCCGCGTCTAACACACCGCTGACCGCGATTAAGCTGGCGGGCCTGGCTAAGGAAGCGGGCCTGCCAGATGGTGTGTTAAATGTGCTACCGGGGCCGGGAAGTAGCTTGGGCAAGGCCTTGGGCCTGCATATGGATATCGATTGCCTGACCTTTACGGGTTCCACCGAAGTAGGCAAAACCCTGACCGAATACTCAGGTCAGTCCAACCTCAAGCGTACTTTCCTTGAGCTCGGCGGTAAAAGCCCGAATATTGTATTTGCCGATGCAGATCTGGATAAGGCGGCCGAAGCAGCGGCCCTGGCCATTTTCTACAACCAGGGGGAGACCTGTACCGCCGGGTCGCGTCTGCTGGTTGAAAAATCTATTGCCGATGAATTTATTCAAAAGGTGGCTAAAGCGGCAGAGTGCTTTAAGCCCGGGCATCCGCAAAACCCAAGTACCCGTATGGGTGCCCTGATCGATCGCAGCCAGTTTGATACGGTTGAATTTTACGTGGCCAAGGGCCTGGAGCAGGGTGCCCAATTGGTTTGCGGCGGCAAACCGGTAGATGAAGTAGCAGGCGGTTACTACTATGAGCCAACGGTATTTCGCGGTGTCACCGGTGACATGACGATCGCCCGTGAAGAAATCTTTGGCCCGGTACTGTCTGTTATCGAGTTCGAGACAGAGGAAGAAGCACTCGCCATTGCCAACGACTCAATCTACGGCCTGGCGGCGGGTATCTGGACCAATAACCTGGGGCGTGCCCACCGTATGGCCCGGGATATATACGCCGGCTCTGTTTGGGTAAATAACTATTTTGGCGGTGATATCACCGTACCATTTGGCGGTTTTAAGCAGTCTGGAAATGGCCGCGATAAGTCGCTACACGCGCTGGATAAGTACTGTGAACTCAAGTCCACCTGGATTGATTTGAGTTAGCTTCTCAGCTTTGAGGGCCGGATTCCCGGTCCTCATGCATTTTTCCCACTCACCCCGGAATTTCCACTAGACATACAGGGCTCCGGTGTAGTCAGTATTTATCTCCCTCTACCTTCATACCAGCTGCCGGATCGCCGCGCAGTGGATTTTCTGGCGTGAATTATCTAGTCAGCTATACCTAACTTATTGCCCTGAGAAAAGTTTGGGGCGACATTTTCAGGATATGAGTATTCCAGTTCACGAGTTTTATAGCGTGCAGGGGTGCTGATTTGAACAAAACTACCGTTCTATTCGTGGCTTTAAGTGCCATTGGTGCGACCTATGCCCATGCTGAAAAAGCGCCAATTTTTGGCGAAATAGCAGGGCTTGTTAGCGCAGAAAAAATTTATACGAGTATGTCTCACAATAACAATCTCAAGCAGAGGCAAAGAGAGTGGATCAGGCTATTTGTCAATCGTGGTGATCAAGTCAGAAAAGGGCAGAAAATTGCTGAGCATCGCAATAGAAAAGGAAAAGTTGTCCTTGAATATATTGCCAATCGCTCAGGCAGAATTCTATTGAACAGCCGTTCAGCAGTTGACTCCGTAGAGTCTATTCTGGAGATCATTACGGTTGGAGAAGAGAAATACTGTGAATATGAAAATTGTGGTTTGATCGGTGTGCGCTGAGAATTTTCAGGGATTGCCGGCTTGGCAGAAACCGGGTTTGTTTACAGATTAATAGCTGTGTAATCTGGGGATTCCTGATATTTGTGCGGCCCAATTATGAAACTTATTTATACCCATGAAAACCGCTTGTTGGTTGAGTTGGCAAAGAGTCGACTTGAAGTTGCGGGAATAAAAACACGATTAAAAAATGAATATGCCCAGGGGGCTACTGGTGAATTAGCCCCCAACCAGGTTTGGCCAGAATTATGGTTAGAGCGTGACCGCGATTTGGAGCGAGCCCGACAGGTCCTGGCTGAGGCTGAGGTGGATTCGAATAGCTGGTTCTGCCAGGCATGTGGGGAAGATAACGGTGCAGCTTTTGATTACTGCTGGCAATGTGGAGAACCCAAGCCAGCAGGAGCTGACTAAAGCGGAGTTTTGTGGGTCGCATATCACAATGCAAGTACTTCTCAACATTGATGTCGATGACTTAAACCGGGCGATCAATTTTTATCGAGATGCATTTGGCCTCTACGAAGGTCGCCGCCTGGGAACGGATATGATTGAGATGCTCGGTGGCACTGTGCCTATATTTCTACAGCAAAGGGATTCGGGGATCTGGCCGATAAACAGTAAAAAAAATATAGGTAGCTATGATCGGCACTGGACGCCGGTAAATATGGATATTGTTGTAGAGGATTTGCTTCTGGTAATAGAGCAGGTGGTCGATGCTGGTGGACAGATACAGGGTGAAATCCAGCAAAAAGAATGGGGAGTTAAGGCTTCATTAACTGATCCCTTTGGAAATGAGTTCTGTCTGGTACAGTTTGATGGCAGTGGTTCTGATACTATTAGCTTGTAAGAGAGTAGCCATTCAAATACTTAAATCTATCGCCTTTCAATTAATATGTTCTTGTTATCTTAACTCATCAATTCATGGCTTTTTCGATGATTAAAGTATGGATTATGTAGTGATAATTGGTAAAAAATTTACAGGTGTCTTATGACTGTTACGCCTCATGGTGTGTCTATCGGTTTGGAACAGAAATCCGAGTATATTTTCCTTACTGTGAAGGCCCGTGGTAAGTTGACCCATGATGATTACGAAACCATGGTGCCAATGTTGACCGCAGCAATAGAAAAAGTTGAGCACCCAAAAATAAACGTATTTATGGATGCTAGAGAATTGGAGGGGTGGGAGCCTCGGGCGGCTTGGGATGATTTTAAGTTGGGTATTGAATACGGCCGGGAGTTTAACCGGGTTGCCGTACTTTCAGATAAGCGCTGGCTAAAAGTCGCCGGAAAAGTAGGTAGCTGGTTTATTGGTGGTGAATATCGAACATTTGAATCAGAAACTGAGGCGAAAGCTTGGCTGGAGGAAGATACCTAGATTTTGAGGTGATAAAGCCAGAGTAGAAAAATAAAATATTTGTCCATTAAAGGCTCATTAAATAATAAATGATATAAGGATTAGACCGTATGTTTGAGTGGATAGCCAGTCCTGAGGCCTGGATAGCATTGGCCACATTGGCGGCCCTGGAGATAGTGCTGGGCATCGATAATATTATCTTTATCTCCATTTTGGTTGGACGGTTGCCTCCAAAACAGAGAGAGCCCGCGCGCTTTATTGGTCTTACCCTGGCAATGGTGACCCGGTTGGCTCTGCTTTTCTCTATTGTATGGATTATGGGCTTGGTCGAGCCACTATTTAGCATCTATGGCATGGAAATTTCAGGCCGCGATATTATTTTGGTTGGCGGAGGGCTGTTCCTAATCGCTAAAGCTACCCATGAAATTCACAATAGTCTCGAGGGCGAGGAGGAGAGTGCATCCTCGCTCGGCAGTGCAGGATTTTGGATGGTGCTACTACAAATTGCACTATTGGATATTGTCTTTTCCTTGGATTCTGTAATTACCGCTGTCGGATTGGTCGACGAGATTTCAATTATGGCAATAGCGATTATTCTGGCGGTAATCGTTATGTTGGTAGCGGCTAAACCAATCGGGGATTTTGTTGATCGTCATCCTACCGTTAAAATGCTGGCACTATCCTTCTTAATTATGGTGGGCTTAACTCTGGTGGTTGAAGGGTTTGATGTCCATGTACCTAAGGGATATATCTACTTTGCCATGGCGTTTTCAATGGCTGTGGAGTTCCTCAATTTACGTATGCGCAGTAAGAAAGCCCGTAAGACCCCACCGGTAAGGTTACATCACGCTCTACGTGAAGATAGTTAATATAGTGAGAGGGTGGAGGTGTTCCTCCACCCCGGATTACTGTCTGGTTTGCAATAGTACCCTTAGTTACTATTTTTAAGCTTCAATATTAAGTAAGTAAGGCCCAGCGCGAGAGTGGCAGTAGATAATCCCAAAAGTTCGCCAGCATTGACCTTATCCAGATCTAAAATAATAAATTTTCTGGATAAAGCCAAAATAGCAATAAGTACGACAACTTTGGTTTGAATAATACTCTGTTGACGTGTAACTACATATTGAAGTGTATGGCTAAATTCCAGTGCAATCAGTAAAGTAATAATCTCGCCAAATATTGTTTGAAATACTTTGTGGTCCAGAGGGTCCTGCATGCCCACCAGTAACATATTGTATACAGAATATCCCAATCGACTGATCGCGACTATTACGATTACAACAATAATAAAAGTCAAAATTAAGGCAATCAGGCTTTCAAATTTTCGATAGTAGTTGTGAATTGCCTTATCTGTAATCGAAGTTTTTTCTTCTGGGCTGTCCATGCCTTACTTCTCGTTAAACTCATAAAATTAAAGCTAGTTTCTGTCAGTGAGCTTCTTAATCCAGTCCTGATTTAATTTCCTGTTTTAGTAATGAAATTACCTTGCTACTTAGCGGCATCATTCGATGTAGTATCACTGGAACTTCGTAGGATGTTCCCAAGCCCAGGATAGCACTACTATGGGGCATAATGGTTATGTCATAGGGTGTCCAAATTGAAGCCGGCTCGGTAACCTCCAATTTTTGAATGCCTAAGTTCAACGCGCGTAAAAAATCACTGCCGATCCGCAATTGTTTCCCACCTTTGTAAGGAAGAAAGTTTGCCCAGTAACTACCATGGTGGGGAGAGGAAATTGATATAAATTTATGCACCCGCTCCAAACCATTAAGGGCTTGTAAATAATACCGAGCGATTATCCCTCCCATGCTGAATCCCACCAGGGTACAGGTAGTTTCTTTATCTACGATGTGCTCCAATTTTGCGAGAAGCTGGGACGAAAGGTGTTCCATACCATGCCAGCCGGAGTTATAGCGTAGGTGGATATAGTGTACGTCATAATTTTCGGCAGCTAATTCGTGCTGCATTCTAAGTAAGGAGGTTCCTCGATCAAAAATTCCAGGTATTAAAAGAACAGTTCGGCTTTTACGTTTCATTCTTGTCGCAGAAGAAGTGATGCGTTAGGAAAAGCTTCAATCGCAATAGTTATTTGTCTGCCAAAAACTATTGGGAGCTTGATAGAGAAGTGTAGTTGCAGAACTATTGTTGGATGCCACAAAGTAGCAAAGTAGTCTTAAGGGATAAGTTGGAATGCCGGCAACCATGTCTTTTATTTATATAGACGCCGGCATCTGAAATAAAAAAGTAATTCAAGCGTCTGTTTGAGGGTTTCCAAATAGAAATATTAATATTTCATCGAGTCTAGAATTCCATGATTTCTCATCATGGGCATGACCCTCAAATACTTGGGTTTGCCAATTTGAATAGGAATACCCTTTCTGGCGCATGATTTTATCCACAGCCCGTTGCAGAGGCGGGTAATAAGCATCCAGGGTTTCTGTACCATGGTCAAAATAAAACCGGTGACTTCCAGGCTTAGGTAAATTTGCCTCTAGATAGTCGCGAATAGCCTCAGCTATCGGTAGTTTGTCGTTAGGGTTAATCCCTGGCCAATGGGTGGATATAGCTGCAGCCGTAGAGAACACTTCGGGGTACTCTGTGACCGCATAGAGTGATATCAATCCCCCCATACTCGCGCCGGCAATAAAGGTGTCGCTGGGATCACTACTCACAGCGTAATGACTATCAATATAGGGTTTAACCTTGGCCACCAAAAATTGTAAGTAAAGATCCCCGCGCAATTTGGCTTGGTTAAATGGATGTTGGACCTGTGAAGGTTCTTTAGGTAAAAAACTCCGAGCTTTCTGGGGGAAGTAGTCACCGTGGCGAAGTGTCTCAATGTTATCGATAGCGACAACTATGAAGGGACGTACCTTCTTTTCTGCTATTAACCGAGAGGCGACTTCATCCATGCCCCACTCCTGACCATTCCAGGTGGTTTTACTGTCGAACAGCATCTGTCCATCGTGCATATAAAGGACGGCATAGGGTTTCTGTGTAGGATATTGATCAGGCAGCCATACATGAATTGGGCGCTCAGCAAGTCCTTCCAGTGTCAGGGAGGGAAGTGTTTCAAGCTTTCCTGCCGATACCTGTACTTCTTTAGGGGGTTCTTCAGCTGTACACGGTGGTATTAGACTGAAAAGAATACCGAATAATAAGGTCTTATAGATATCCATAGCGCCCTGCCTTTGGGGTGTAGATAAAGTTCTACTCTATCTATAAAACCAGTGGCAGGGCTCCTCCCCTAAGGGGCTGACTTTGGTGTTGAGCCTTCTTTAGAAATAACTGCGGACATCCCAGGTTTCACGTTTATCATCCAATTCGAGCATCGGTCTCATTATAGAGCTATGCCCCTGTCCACCTAGAACGAAAACTTTGGTACCCGGTTGGGCGACGGCTTGGATATTGGCATACATACGGAAGTTTCTGGACCACCATTTGGAGGATAGATCGGCCCCTATAAAGTTATCACCTTGGCCAACGTCATTGAGCATTATATAGGAGCCTAGGTTTACTTTGTCTTCGGCGGGGTCATTGTGTTTATCAAGAGCTTGCTCCAAGGTTGATGAGGCATACAAGTCATTGAAGCGTTTTCCCCAGGCTTCAAGGTAATCATCTATCAACTTTTTCCTCTCGGGAGAACTCTTCTCCAGATAGGATAAAAGCTCGCCGTAAGGAAGATCCTGATCCGAATCATAGCAATTTACTTTTGATAGGCCCGCCTTCTTGGCTACCCTAAATCCCAGTTGTTCGCTTTCTCCTATATTTAACTTATGCTCACCTTTAATATATTTGGCAAAGCGAAGGTTCATTTTGCTTTCGTCATTGGTGTGACATTCCAGAAGAACATGTGTTGGTGAGTCAGTGGCAATCCGTGAGGATAAGTCTTCCAAATAGTTTTGATTTTCTTCGGTATAAACATTAATAACTTGTGTTTTCACCATATCCTTACCGGGGTTGCTAAAATGAAAACTACCAAAAAGCATAACCTGTGCGGGCTCTGTATTTTTTACTGGATCCGCATAGGCATCCAGGCCAATAAGCCCCAAAGAAAGTATAATTGAGCCAGAGATTTGTCTTGCTATGTTTTTCATTAAATATCCTTATTTTATTATTTAGTTTCTATAGGTTGCCTAATTGCCGTACGAAATGAATAGCTCTGAATTTGATATTAATGGATGGATTCAAAATTGAATACCATAAATTAATCGTATCTACTTATAACAAAATTAATAGAGTGATTTTTCTGATCTGAAAGTTTTTATGATCGAGTTAATACGATGAGGCTTGAGAACTCAGGGCTATTTTAGTAATAGCCCCAAGTTGGTACGATATCATTGTTAATGTATGTTTACTTAAGTACCACTTCTTAATCTGGTCACTTCAACATCTGCATTACGCATTTTAGCGGAATGGGCTACTTCCTTGCTGACAATAGTCTTTCCTATCGGAGAGAGTGAAATTGCCGCAAGCTTAAGGTGCTGCAAACCAAAAGGTATACCAATAATGGTAATAAAACAGGCAATAGCATGCAGAAGGTGGCCAATAGCAAGCCAGATACCAGCCAATAGGAACCAGATAATATTTCCGACTAAACCAAAGCCGCTTGTCCCAATATCACCGCGCAGGGTGAGTTCTTCTCGGGAAATTGCCTCCTTGCCGAAAGGGAAAAAGGAAAATTTGCCGATTACAAAGCAGGCTCTTCCCCAGGGAATACCAATAATACTGATAAAGGCAATCAGCGAGCAAAACCACCAGCAGAGTCCCATAAAGACACCGCCAAGGATAAACCAGAGGAAATTTCCAAGTGTTCGCATAACTACCCCTACCAATTCGGTAAAATATATTAGTGAAAACGGTAATCTATAAATGTTACCGCAAATCCTAATCGCTATATCATTTCTTTAAATTACAGTAGTTAGACGCAAATGCCCACGCTTTGGATTCAGTTATGGGTATTTTTGTCGACCCTTGCGTGACTGATTAGTCAGATTGGTTGCCGGCTTGGGTTTTACCCGTTGGGTATAAAATTTACGGTATCAGCTCATTTGCCGGAGCATTACTATTTAGCAAACGATGACATTGACTACTTCCTGTTACCGGTAGACCTGACTGCAATATATCCAATTGATCCAAGACAGTCGCTTGGTCCCAGTAAATATGCTCAGAGCTGATTTTTCTATTGGAGAAGCTAATAATTCCCACATGGGGGACTGATAGCTTCTTCCCTGTTGCTTCGATACCAGGTGCGAACCAATCCATACGAATAGAATGGGTAAAATGAAGAATAAACTCATCGACTAAGCTGTCTTTGCCCACGGTGCGGGAAAGAAGCTGTAAATTTATATCTGCTGGCATTTGAGGAATAAATATTTCCCTATAAAATTTTCGCAGGGGTTCTTTTCCCGTTGCGCCGGTATTAACCGGTACATGAATTAATACGGGATTTTCTATCATGGTAGCAATTGCGGCGTCGGCATCTTTTAGATCAAATTCGGCCTCGGTATGGGATTCCCAAAGTTGAATTAAGTACTTTTCATCGTCATTGTATTCCATCTCATTCACCTTCCCATTTGAGGCGCAATATTACTAATCGTTGAGTTAATCTATCTTGTGCCAAAGGCAGTATCGCAATGTTTATAAATATCAATAAGGTCGAGAGCGTCAACAGTGAATATGACGATCTTGCAGCTATCTATCGTGATGGCTAATTTTTAGTACAAAATCAGAGTGCTTGTAGTACTAAAAGCCATAAATTCTTGAGGATAAGATGAAGGGGGATTGTTCGAAGCTTTACAGATCTAGAATGCGTTACCCGTTCCATAAAGATAACGCATTCTTAATCATTTAGCCGCGCCAGTAATTATTGGCTGCTGCAACGGTTTGGAAGTTAATGGCAACAACCTGAGAGGAGGCGATCAGGCTGTCTGCATTTTCCTCATAGGCGGACCTTAGCTTACCCCGTACTTCATCTGAAGGCTGGGTGTATTTTACTCCCATCCTGGATAGTTTCATTGCAAGTTCAAAGCCTTGTTGTGCATTTTCAGTAATTAGGCTTTCTAACCAGATTTGCGACATGGACATCCCTCTCTGCTATCGGGTTGATTGATAAAGTTGTGGGGGCTGCTGAGCCCCAGTTATTTTGTATATTTACTAAGGGTTGATATCAGTCCAATATGTATTGGCTGATATATTTGTTGAACTGAATAAGATCGAAAGAACCTCTTATTTCGAACCTTACCTTACCGATCTCGCTTAAATAAACTTCTATTTCACAGTCCAGATCAAAAGTGCCAGCGGTCTCAACAGAAAATGCTTGTATCTTGCTGAAAGGCAAAGAGGTGTAGTCTACTTTTGAGCCCGTGATACCCTGAACATTGGCGGCAATAATGCGTTTGTTGGTGAAAACTACCTGATCGCGAATAGTTTTAAAACCTGCAAAAATAAATTCCCCCTCGATCAGGAACTTATTAAAGTCATCCCTGGATTCAGAGATATCTATAGGCTTGAGTTTAAATACTGGTGAGTTTTTAAAATCTATCACGGGTTATCCCTGTAATTCTATTGGAGGAGGAGATTACCACTGTGGCGCATTAAGTTACAGATGATTTACTTTTTGGTTGTGTTTTTATGTTTAAATTTATTTAATTATTATGACAATTTCCACAATAAAGGACCGATCATAAGTAGTTGGTAATTTTTAAAATGCTTATCTCTCTATTTACTGGATTCTTGACTCGATTATTTCAGTATCACCAGGGATAAACAGCAGTGGCTATATCTGTCTATTGATTTGCAAGGCTTCCAAAAAAAGCTGCACAGCGGGATGAGTTGTTGCACTTTTTTTGAAGGTGACAGCATTTTGTATTTGGTAGTGAAACTTCTCCGGTAGCAGGGGGAGCAGGGTTCCTTCCCCGACATATCTGCGGGCCAGGTATTCCGGTAGGAAACCCACAAAGCATCCAGAAAGTATCATCGCCAACCTGGCCGCCATATGGTTGGCTGTGGATCGCTTGGGAAACAATCGATACAGGTGCGCCGCACCAGAGAGAACAGTATGACTGGGCGCAGCTAACTCCTGCAGGGTGAGTAGCTCCTCATCAATAGCTGACACCTGGGCACAGGGGTGGCTGTTACTGCAATAGAGAATCGATTGGTGATAAAACAGGGGTTGGTACTCCAGCCCCGGTCGGCGTGAGTGCAGGGGGTTGATACCGATATCGGCGCGGCCTGCGAGGATTTCCAGCTCGAGTTCCTGAGGGGCGGCCAGTTGTACTTCCAGGTGGAGTTGCGGGGCCTTCTCACGCAGTTGGGTGATAGTTCCGGGCAAGTTCAGTTGCGGTATTTCCAATACATCGTCGGGCATTACCAGGCGCAGGGTACCGGTGAGTTGGGATTGGATTGCATTGACCTGGCTTTTGAAGGTATCCAGGTGCCCATCGAGCTCCAAAATAGCCCGATACAAGGCCTCCCCCTCCGGGGTCAGTTTGAAGTCGGCCCTGCCTCGAGAGCGCAAGCACAACTGCATACCCAGCCGTGTCTCCAGGTCGGAGATATGCACACTGATCGTGGAGCGGCTGATATTCAGGGTGACTTCGGCAGGGGTGATGCCTCCGGCGTGCACAACCTCGCGGAAGACGCGCAACAGGCGCAAATCCATATCGCTGAGGCGGCCTCCCAGGGCGTTTTTGGTTTTGCTCATAGCTGCACTTCCTGGGGCGCTGAGATGGTTTCTGGCTGTAGATATAATTAAAGTTTGATAAATATAAACTTTAGTTGGAAAAATACTACTATTCTCCTCAGTCAGCTGCGGCCAGAATCGCCGCATACTACTAATAACATCTATTTACTAGGAATTTTCCTGTGAAACTTGCAAATTCGGACCTGTTGAAATTTCAGAACTATATAGCGGGCGAATGGCGTGACGCTGCCGCCACTGTAGATGTATGTGACCCGGCAAATGGCGAGCTGCTGGGCCGTGTGGCCGACGGTACCACAGAGGATGCCGAGGCGGCAGTGGCGGCTGCCAGTGAAGCCTTCCCGGCATGGAGCCGCCGTACAGCTGGTGAGAGAGCTGCGGTGCTCAAGCGCTGGTACCAGCTGATCGTGGATAACAGCGATGACCTGGCAATGATCCTTAGCCTGGAGCAGGGCAAGCCGGTAGCGGAAGCGAAAGGTGAGATTATCTACGGGGCTTCCTTTATTGAGTGGTTCGCGGAAGAGTGCCGCCGGGCCTACGGCCAGACAATCCCGACCCACAACCCGGCCATGCGCCTGAATACCATCCGCCAGCCGGTGGGCGTGGTGTCCTGTATTACTCCCTGGAACTTCCCCAACGCCATGATCACCCGCAAGGCGGGTCCGGCACTGGCGGCGGGCTGTACTGTGGTGATCAAACCGGCCCTGGAGACGCCACTATCTGCTCTGGCGCTGTGTCAATTGGCGGAAGAAGCGGGCCTGCCCAAGGGGACTATCAATGTAGTTACCGGCAGTGATTCTCCGGGAATTGGCAAGGTTCTGACCCAAGATCCCCGTGTGGCCAAATTCACCTTCACCGGCTCCACTGCTGTGGGCAAGCTGTTGATGTCCCAGTGTGCCAGCACCGTGAAAAAAATGTCCATGGAGCTCGGCGGCAACGCGCCGTTTATCGTATTTGACGATGCGGATATGGATACCGCAGTCAGCGCCTGTATGGCGACCAAATTCCGCAATGCTGGCCAGGTGTGCGTGGCCACCAATCGTATTTACGTGCACGAATCCGTGCACGATGAGTTTGTGGAAAAGCTGCGCGAGCAGGTTGCCGCCCTGAAGATCGGCCACGCTACCGAGGAAGGGGTCAATATGGGCCCGATGATCTTCCGCAGGGCTGTGGACCGGGTTCAAGGGCTGGTACAGGATGCGGTTGAGGCCGGAGCAAAAATTGAAATTGGCGGTGAGCAGCTGGCCAATGGCGATAACTTTTTTGCGCCAACCATCCTCACTGGAGTTACCGATACCATGCGTATCGCCCAGGAGGAAATTTTTGGCCCTCTGGCGGCGGTACAGAAGTTTTCCGATGAGGAAGATGTGGTTCGCCGTGCGAATGAAACGCCCTACGGCTTGGCGGCTTACGTGATGAGTGAAAACATTCGCCGAGCCAATCGTGTGGTAGAGGCGCTCGATTACGGCATGATTGCCTGTAACACCGGGGTTTTCTCCACCACTGTGGCACCCTTCGGTGGTGTTAAAGAGTCCGGTATTGGCCGCGAGGGCGGTGTCGAGGGTATGGCCGAATTTTACGAGACCAAATATTGCTGTTTCGGGGCCTGAGTCCCGGTCTGAACACAACTGGCCTGCGCTTGTCCTAGGTGACAAGCGCCCGAACCGATTTTCGGGAGCCTGTGGCTCCCCTACTTAAGAGTTTGAAACTTCAGGGAACTTGCGGAGATTAATACTATGTCTGAGATGCAAACCGATGCTTTCTGGATGCCGTTTACCCCCAACCGCACCTTTAAGTCTGCACCGAGAATTGTAGAGCACGCCGAGGGGATTTATCTCACGGAGAAAGGCGGTCGCCAGGTTATTGATGCGACTGCGGGTTTGTGGTGCAGTAATGCGGGTCACTGCCGTTCTGAAATTGCAGAGGCAATTTACCAGCAGGCAAAAACACTCGACTACAGCTCTATTTTTAATTTCGGCCACGAATTGGGTTTCGAATATTCCGAGCGTCTGGTAAAGCACACTCCCGATGGCCTGGACCATGTGTTCTTCGGTAATTCCGGTTCCGAGGCAGTTGAGAGCGCCCTGAAAATTGCCCTGCAATACCAGCGTGTACGCGGCAAGGGCACTCGCACTATGTTTATCGGCCGTGAGAAGGGTTATCACGGCGTAAACTTCGGCGGTATTTCTGTGGGCGGTATTCCTCCCAACTACCAGGGTTTCGGCCAGCCGGTGAAAGCCAACCATATGCGTCATACCCTGGACATTGAGCGCAATGCATTTAGTCGTGGCCTGCCGGAGCACGGTATTGAGTTGGCTGAAGACCTGGAGAGACTGGTAGCTTTCCACGGTGCCGACCAGATTGCCGCTGTGATTGTTGAGCCGTTTGCCGGTGCAGGCGGTGTGGTACTGCCTCCCAAAGGCTACCTGCAACGCCTGCGGGAAATTTGTGATAAGCACGACCTGCTGCTGATTTTTGATGAAGTCATCTCTGGCTGGGGCCGTACCGGCTCTGCATTTGCCTCCACGGAGTTCGGTGTGACCCCGGATATGATCACCTCCGCAAAGGGGATTACCAATGCCACAGTGCCCCTGAGTGCGGTATTTGTCAGCGATGAAATTTATAAAACCGTGATGAATGCGGCTCCCGATGGTGCGGTGGAATTCTTCCACGGTTATACCTACTCAGCACATCCGGTTGCCTGTGCTGCGGGTATGGCGACTTTGGATATTTACGAGCGCGAAGGCCTGTTGACCCGCGCTGCCGGTGAAATTGGTCAGCACTGGGAAAATGCCCTGCACAGCCTGGCTGACCTGGACAATGTGATCGATGTGCGCAATTACGGTTTAGTGGGCGCTATTGAGTTGCGCGCGCCGCAGGATCTGAAAGGGAAATACGGAGCTAAAGTCTCTGGTATGGCCTGGGAAGCTGGAGTGATGGCCCGCGGTATTGGCGATGCCCTGTGTATGTCCCCACCGCTGATTATCGAGAAGCACGAGATCGATGCTGTTGTGGATAAACTGCGTGGTGTGATCGGCGCTCTGGCCTGATTATACTATTGCGGCAGCCCGTTCGGGCTGCCGTTCTCTCCAAATTACTCTTGGGTCAGAAGGAAAGAATACACTTCTCTCGAGATGCGCTGTGTATACACCCCTATAAGCTCATAATCGCCATCCATATGCCTCATATGGTCCCCCGAGCGAAGTGTATTCTTTCCTTCCTGCCTTATTAGTTTTTTTCCCTTCCTCTCCTTTCATGACCCGCAGGGCAGTTTGCATAACTTCCCAATTGTCGTTTAGAGCTACACTGAAAATAGTGGCCTGCGGCGCGGTCACAGTCTTTGCAGAGTCGACTGCCTGGCCGCGCTCGTAGGCTGCCTTTAAAAACCGCCGGGGGAAAATTCAATTCCCTGGTGGTAAGGGACTCTTCAATATGGAAAGTTACTCAACCTGGGGACTTTTCTATGCCCGCTGACACTCCTCCCCTGGCGACCGGACCCATTTTGCAGGTGTTGTCTGCAAACTGGTGGCTACTCCTGCTGCGCGGTATTGTCGCGGTGATTTTTGGCGTGCTGACTTTTGTCTGGCCGGGATTGTCCCTGTTGACCCTGGTGCTGCTTTTTGGGGTTTACGCTTTTCTGGATGGTATTTTTTCCCTGGTTGCAGCGGTGATGGGGCGGCATAAGTCCACTCCACTGTGGTGGTTGATTGTCTCGGGGCTGATCAGTTTGGCCGCGGGAATTGTGACTTTTATTTTCCCGCAGGTTACCGCTTTAGTGTTGGTGATTTTTATCGGTGCCTGGGCCCTGGTGCGGGGTATCTTTGAAATTGTCGGTGCTGTTCGCCTGCGCAAGGAAATTGATAACGAGTGGCTGCTGATCGCCATTGGTGTTCTCTCGGTGATTTTCGGAATTGCAATTTTAGTCAGCCCCGGGGCCGGTGCTCTGGCGTTGCTCTGGGTAATCGGTGCCTATGCGATTATTTTGGGGCTGCCATTGATCTGGTTATCTTTCCGACTGCGCAAGCATAATAAATCCGCTTCTTCATAACCGTTTAACTCAAATACGCTCAGTAATAAAAAAGGCCGGTATGACTTAGTAATACCGGCCTTTTCGAATTGCTATTTAAATAACAACTTCTGTTTTTTATTGCTTAGCGGCGAGATTGACTGCCTTCGGCAATGCCCCCATTAACGCTTTGCCTTTTTTCTCCAGTGCCATACACAGCTGGATTCGCTCCTCGGCTTGCGCGAGGCTGCGCTGGTACCCGGGGGCTAAATCACCTTGCTGGGCAAAGAGTTGTTGCAGTTCGCCCAGGTGCTGTTTATCGCAGAAGGCAGCGGCAAGTGATGGGGTGCGGCGGCGGATCTGGGCCGGAATCTTATCTACTACCTTGTCAAAGTTCTGTTGCAGCCACTCCCAGTGCTGTTCCTGAACCCTGGGCTGGGCCAGGGCGTAATGGATCAGGCCAAATGATTCTCTCGGCCCCATTTCGTCGCTGAGCGCTAATGCTTGAATGGTTTCCACTTGCTTGGGATTGTTGCTGGTACCGATGGCATTGGCACTGGCATTTTCAAAGCGGGGATCATCCAGCTCGGAGCGGACTTTGATCAGGTGTGCGAGGAAATCTTCCCCTGCATCCTGTACTGCCACACTCAGGGCTGCCTGGTATAGGTCAGAGCTTAACGCCTTCGCATCCCGTTCCTGTTTAAAGCCGGTAAAGGCGGTTGCCATTTCCTGTAACTGCTTGCGCGAGTCAGGATCTTCTGCAACTTGCGCCATAAAGGTTAGCAGGTCGCTGTGCAGCATCTGCTGGTCGCTATCACTGCTATTGGCGCTGCGATTTAGTATCGGCAGGTATAGGTTCTGGGCAAAATTCAGGAATGCAGAGCGCTGGGATTCAACCAGGTAGTTATCCCGGTACTTCTGCAGGTAGCGCAGTGGCATGGTGATAACCTGGCGCTTGTCCGCCGCTGCGGATTTGCGCACTACTTCCAGCAGTGGTGCCGCAGTGAGATTGCCGGCCTCGAAAGCTGAGAAGGCGCTGTCGATAATGGACAGCTGCTCAGTGGCAGAGAACTGGGCAAATTGTTTAATTAGTGCCTGCCACTGCGCCTTGGGAAGGTTCCAGCGGTAGTAGCCGCTGCCCTGAGCATTGGGCATTACCCAATTTGGGCAGGCACCGTCGGTAATCTCCAGGGTTTCCTTTGGCTCAGTCAGGATCTGGCACTGCTGCACGCCGCTATTGGTGCTGAAGCAGAAGGGGATGCTCCATTTATCGCTAGCGTCGGCGATAGGGGAGCCGAGTGGCTTGTAACGGCTCTGCTGAACCACTAGCGAGGCCTTGCCGTCGCTATTGCAGTCCATGGCGATATCCAGTTGTGGAACCCCTTTTTGCTCGACAAAGCTGCGGAAAGTCTCGGTCAGTTCCGGGGTGTTGGTTTCCTGGCCGATCACTTTGTAGAAGGGTGGTGAGTCGGCCACGCTGTCGGAGAAGGTTTCCAGGTAGCGCCCCAGTGCCGGGCGGAAGTTTTCCGCTCCGAAATAGGTGTCCACCATGTGGATAACGCCCAGGCTCTTCGAGTAGGTGATCGAATCGTAGGCGTTGCGAATATTGTTGTTGTCCGCGATGGGCTCACGAATGGCGCGGGTACTGGCCAGGGAGTCCAGCTGCATGGCGCCGATCGCATAAGTCGCTGCGTTGAGGTCGTGCCCCTCTTCAGGTTCCATAATGGTGAGGGCCAGCGCCTCCCCCCAGGTAGCAAAACCTTCCTTCAGCCACAGGTCGTCCCACCAGGGAGGGGTGACCTGATTGCCAAACCACATATGGGCAATTTCGTGCGCATGAACTTCTACGAGAGCCAGGCGGGTGCCGGGAGCCGGGTTGTTGCCCACCAGGATACGCTGTTCGCGATAAGTAATTGCCGCAGACAACTCAGTAGCGCCACTGGGCCACTGGGGGGCGGCAATAATGTCCAGCTTCTTGAATGGGTAGGGGCGTTGCAGCTGGGTCTCGAAGGTCTCCACCATTTTGGGGGTGATATCGAGGATGTAGTTCATATCCTCACCGCGACCTTTACGGGCGAAGCCGCGCAGGGGTATGGGGTCTTTGCGGTACTTGCTCGGCGGTATGGCTGGGCGCTCAACTTGGTCAAAGGGGCCGACAGACAGGGACAGCAAATAGGTTGACATCGGTGGTGTGGTGGCGAAAGTGACTTTCTCCATGCCGTCACCTGCCGCTTCGCGCTTCAGCTCGGGCCCATTGCTAATCGCTGCGTAGCCTTCGGGTATTGTCAGGCTGACGGTAAAGGGCGCTTTCAGGCCTGGCTCGTCGAAACCGGGTAAATACTTGCGGGCTTGGATCGATTCGGATTTTGCCAGGGCATAGGCATCGCCCTGTTCCTCGACCTTAAAAAGCCCGGCCAGGTTGCGATCAAATGCAGCACTGTAGTCGATGTGCAGTTTGAAACTGCCCGCATCGATCTTCTCCGCAAACTCTACTGCGGCAACACCACTGTCCAGTACTTCCCGGTATTCGGCCGGAATCTGGCGGCCGTCATCGAGCTGTGCGTAGACTTCGCGCACATCCAGGTTTTTGCCATGCAGCCAAATATGTCGGGCACCTTCCGCCAGCTGGATATCGATATCCACCTTGCCGGTGAAGGTGTCTTTGCGCGGGTCCAACACCAGCTCCAGCTGGTAATCCAAGGGGGTAGTGCCCTCGGGTAGGCGCCCTTCGGGAGCCTTATCAAAATCGAGGCCTTTAGCCTCGACTTCCTGGGCAGTATTGGTTTTTGCTGGTTCCGATGCTTTTTCTGCGGGGTTACAACCTGCTACTGAGAGCAGGGCCGCAGTTAGCAGGGCGAGCGGGATGTTCTTTTTCATGGTAGGGGGAGCACTCAGCCAAAAGGCTGATTGTACCGCTTTGGAGAAAAATTACGCGATGCAAATAGTTGGACTGGGGGGAAGGTGGGAGGAAACCCGGCAGTGAACGCCGGGCTTCTGTGGGGAGACCTACAGGTGCGGTACGGTCAGGCTAGAGACCTTGCTGCTGCTGTAGGGCACTGTGATGGTGTAATTGGTATTTTCCGGCTTCTGGTAGATATAACCCTGAGTATCGATGGCCAATACTACACGGTGGCCAACCGGGACATCGTAGCTGGTGGTGAAAAAGTCCACTTCGAACTTTTGTTTTTGCCCAGACTTGTCTGAATGCAGGGTAATGGGGGCGTGAGTTATCAGGCGCCCTAATCCCAGCGGACCCACATCGTAGAGGTGCACGTTAAGTTGCACTTCTTTTTTGCTGGGTTCCACCCACATTTCGAGTTTGGGTTCGCCGCGAATCTTCAGGGTTTCCCACTGAATCGGTGATTTGTACTCGATGGCGTAGTAGCCGTTGATAGCGATCATGGGCGCGTAAACGGGGATACCGAAGCCCTCCAGTGCATCGGAAACCAGCGGGATACCTGTGCCTGCAAAGGTATCTGAGCCGCCGTGGAATTCATTACTCCAGCTCCAACCGTCGTACTTGTCGCTCTCCATTTTTGCATTGTTAAACATGGTAAAGCGTGGCTGCAGGTACCAGGTGGTGCTTTCGTCTGTTACCGGGTAGTCCTCGAATTGCTCCAGCTCATTGCTGATACGCACAGTCATATCCACCTTGGGTTCGGTGTCGATCCCGTTGTCCTCGCCTTTAAGGTGGTGGTCGAACCAGCGGAAACTGGTGGACCAGATATGGCCATTGTTACCGGTAAGAGTCTCGGTAATCGCGTGGGTGCCGGGGTTTAGCATGAGTTTCTTGGGCCCTTCGAGCAGGGAGTAGAAATCGGTCATGCTATTTGGCTTAAACAGGTAGTCGGCGAAATTGTTTGAGAGCAATACCGCTGTGCCGTTTTGATTGATTTCGTCCACGTAACTCATTGCGGAGCGCTCAGCACCGAAATTAATTACCTGTTCCATATTTTCGCCGTCGCGCAGGTTGCTCCATACCTGCTCGAGTTCGGCCTCTTTCTGGAAGGCCGTAGTAACAAGCAGCGTGCCCCAAACCAGGTTGACGGTTTCATTGGGGTACAAAGCTTCTACTACATCTGCCCAACCGGATAGCGCAGCTACTGCATCGACGCGAGGGTGCTTGGCAGCACTCAGTAGTGAAATTCCACCGCCGTAGGAAATTCCGGCCATACCCAGCTTGCCCACCGGGTAATTGGTTTCCAGCCAGTCGATCAGGACTCCCACATCGTTAAGGCTGTTATCCCCTGCGACGTCAACAAGTCCTCCTGAGTGCCCAAATCCCCGGGTGGAGTAGCTGAGCACCAGGTAGCCGTTTTCTGCCAGCTCTTTGGCCTGGAAGTGGTACTGGTGCTTCTCCAGCCCCCAGCTGTTGGTAAAAATAACGGTGGGGTAACCGTCTGCTGGTGCAGGCGTCTCCGGGATAAATAAGTTCGCATCCAGGACCGTACCGTCAAAAGAAGTAATATCCACGTCGGCGATATATTCCGGTGCCGACCAGGCATGAGCAGACATTAGGGCGCCGCCAAGCAGCGCCAGTAGTGGCTTGGTATTCATTAGTTTTCTCTCATCTGATGAAATCATTATTATTTTTTTGACCAGGATTCCCTCCTTGGTCGACCCCGTACTATAGGAGTTCATCCTAGTTTTGTACGTAAACAGGGCTAAATTTGAGACGTTTGTCTCGCTTCATGTCGCAATCTGCTGCAGAAAACTGTTTGTGAACAGCTATCTATTTTGTGTCTTTCCGGTCACACAAAAACAGGCGAAAAGCCGTTTTGTGATCAAATTGATCTTTTTTTGATCAGTGAAAACCGGTACTGTGTCGTCTTCGCTAATCAGCTAGGGAGGGCTTCAGCAACAATGACTCGGTGGCCCGAACTATGGTTTCTCGTTCAGTTGTTCTATTAGTACTTTGTTTCGGATTTATCGCTTCAGCTTACGCCGCGCCGCGTGGTTTGGGGGAGGTGACCTGGTATGAAGTCGACAGTGATAATTTTCGCGTGATTACCGACGGTGATCCCAACGCAGTCAAAAGTCTGGTAGCAGACCTGGAGCGCTATCGCGCAGTGGCCTTGGAGCTACTCGATGCAGATCCAAAAAGCGAGCGATTAACTATTTATGCGGCCGCAGACCGGGACACCTATGCAAACCTGGTGGGTGTTGAGCTGGCGGATATGACCAACGGTTTGTTCGATACCTCTGCGGAGGGTAACTATGCCCTGGTAAACCTGGATGGTCGCAGCGTTGAGAGGCAGCTCAAAGCGCGCGAATTCCTGTTCCACGAATACACCCATTTTCTGAGCTATAACGGCAACACTACCCACTACCCCTATTGGTATAGCGAAGGGTTTGCTGAATTTATGGCAACCATGTCATTCCCGGAAAAAGGCACCTACGAAATTGGCTCCATTCCCAGCGAACGGGCCATGACCCTGATGTATACCGGGCTTATGCCGCTGGAAGACCTGTTGCGCGCGACGGTGTACAACACCGATGCAGACGAAAAGGCGGATGTCTATGCCGGAGGTTGGATTCTGTCTCACTGGTTGATGATGAAAAGTGGCAAGCAGGATAATTTCGATAATTTCGTCAAAGCCTATAACGATGGTGCCGACCCAGTACTTGCCCTGGAAGAAGCGCTGGGGATGTCGGTGAAAGAAATCGAAAAGGCCTATGTAGCCACTTATAAGGCGGATAGCTTTGAACATTTTAGTGGCGCTATCCCCGCGGACTTTAAAGAGGCCAGCCCTACGATTAAACGCCTCAGCAAAAGAGAGTCGGTGAGTATCCTGGCTGGATTTATCGCCCAGTCCGGTTACAACCTGCTGGCCTTGGATGAGTTGATTGAGTATGCCTACAGCACGGGTATTTACAGTACTGAGCTGGCTGCGATTAAAGCGAGTGCCGATCTGCGATTGGGTAATTTCCCCCAGGCTAGCCACCTTTTGGCCAGTGTCCCCACTAAGGACCGAGGCCAGCTCTGGTACTTGAGTGCCCATGCCTGGTTAACGGTTAATCAGCAGGCGGTGGCGCCCGGTAGTAAGCGGGACCTTCGCAGCCTGAAAATGGCGCGGGAAGAGTTCGACTTTCTGGTGAAGGAAGAACCGAGAAATGCATCTCACTGGTTTGGCCTGGCGATGGCTATGGAGATGCTGGATTACCCCCGAGAGGAATATCTGGAAAAGCTGGAGCAGGCTTACAAGCGTGCCCCCCGTGAGCTGCATATTGCCCAGTGGCTGGCAGAAGAGCTCTACCAAAAGAAAGATGCGGAGTATTTTGCCCGAGTGGCGAAGCCGCTGATGTTCGAGCTCCCAGACGAGGAGCAGAACAAAGAAATAAAAATGAGGTTGGCAGAGCTGAAGGGCAAACCCAAGTCATCATAGCAACCATAAGAGCGCTCACTGAATAAAAAAGGCTTGTCACTCTGTGTAAGAGACATCCGACATTCGCCAACGTATATTTGCCCGGCAATTGACTTTGCCGGGCTTTTTTTTAGGGGATAATTTCCCAGCAAACTGGTACGATTTCTGTAACAGCGGCAATTCCATATTGTGAAGCATAGCGTGCGCGTTAAGGGTAATGCTTCTCATAGAATAAGAAAGGGTGCACTGTGAGCAGAAAACGGTTTTTCGTTATATTTCCGCTATTTGTCTTAATATTGCTGCTTGCCGCATGCGAAAGTAATAGAGATCCTGTTGTAGAAAACTCAAAGGTTTTAACGGAATCTCCCCAACAACCGATACCAACGCCGCAGAATAAACAGCCCGCAAAGCCACAGTTTGAAAATTATGTAGAGCAAGGAGATTTGCCAGCCCTGTTAGAGAGAGGTGTATTGCGCCTGTTGGCCCCAAGGGGCCCCCAGGAGAGCGCCTTACCACGAGAAGGACTACCTGCAACAGAGTGGCGAAAACTTGCGGAAAATTTTGCTCGTAGCCGCGGATTAAAGCCTCAGTGGGTTTACGTAGATAACTTTTCCGATTTAATTCCGGCGGTTATTGATGGACGTGGGGATGTAATCGCCACCAATTTTTCCCGTACCGAAGAACGCAAGTTATTACTGGGTTTTACCCGCCCATTACAATATGTTGATGAGTTGCTAATTACTCATAAAGAGTTCGAGGTGGAAGAGGCTGTGCCCTTACAAGTCGTGCTGCGGCGGGGCAGTGCATTTGCTGAAACCCTGGAGCAGCGAGCCGATACGGAAAATTACAGAATCACTTACCTCGATAAGCCGGTTGCAACCAGCGAGCTTATCGCGGCTGTAGCAGCGGGTGAATATCCCGCAACAATTATTGATAGTAATTTGGCCGATGTACTTCTAACTGATTACCCTCAACTCACAGCCACCACAGAACTCGATTCCCGCAGGCCTATCGCTTGGGCTGTACGCAAAAATGCTATCGCTTTGAGGCGTGAGTTGAATGAGTTCTTTACAGCAGAATTGGTATTGGCCAGTCAAAACCGAGAGCAGCCACTGAGAGATTGGCAGGCGATAAAGGAGAGCGGAACTTTAAGGGTGCTTACTCGCAATCACCCCGCTTCCTACTTTATCTGGCGCGGTGAGTTGATGGGGTTTGATTACGATCTGCTAAGGAAGTTTGCCCGTGACCATAAATTACGTCTGAGCATGGTTGTGCCCGATAAAGACCAGGATTTGGTCGAGGCATTGAATGATGGAATGGGAGACATGATTGCTGCATCCCTAACTGTTACCGAGGCTCGCCGCCAGCAGGGATTGGTATTTTCCAAGCCTTATATGACAGTTACGGAACAGGTAGTAGCCGCAAAATCAAATGTGCCTGATAAAGAGCTGCCCCTTCCAGAGAACCTGCTTTCTGGGCAAACAGTAGTGGTTAATCCCACCACGAGCTATCACGAGAGTCTGGTCAAAATAATGGAAAAGCAGCACGGGCAGGATATGGTGCCGCTACAGATCCATCGTCTAAAAAGCGCTACCAGTGAGTTTCTTATTGATGCAGTAGCCAGGGGTATTTTTCCCTATACCGTAGTTGACTCACACTTGGCCGCCATTGAAAGCACTTACCGGGATGACTTTACTGTAGTGGGGGAGTTGCCAGGGGAGCGAGATATCGCCTGGGCCGTTCGAACTGGCCAACCGGAATTACTGGAACAACTGAATAACTTTCTGAACAAGCACAATCGGGACCTGTTCTTTAACGTTACTTACAATAAATATTTCAAGGAGCAAAAGCGTATCCTACAACATCAAGGGCAGCGCCTGCGCAGCACTGATGAACTATCGCCCTTTGATCCCATAGTAAAGAAATATACTGAGGCTACCGATCGGGATTGGCGTATGGTGGTTGCGCAGATGTATCAGGAGAGTCAATTTAACCCCCAAGCTCGCTCCTTTGCCGGTGCTCAGGGCTTGATGCAGGTATTACCTCGGACTGCACGACAGATGGGAGTTAACAATTTGTATGATCCTGAAAACGGTATCCGCGCAGGTGTATCTTATCTGGGGTGGTTGGATAAACGTTTTCCTGAAAATATACCCCTAGAGCAGAAGATCTATTTTACCCTGGCTGCATATAATGCGGGTCACGGCCATGTCAGGGATGCCAGAACGTTAGCCCGACGACTGAAGTGGGACCCTAACCAGTGGTTTGGCCATGTTGAAGAGGCCATGTTGCTGTTGTCCCAGCCTGAATACTATCGCGATAGTCGTTTTGGTTACGTGCGCGGCAGGGAGCCAGTTAATTATGTGCGTGAGATACGGGATAGATATATTGGATATTTAGGAGTTGAGCGCCATCAGAACTATACAGATATTGATGGCGGCATTGCTCCCGATTAATTAATGCATCCCATCAGTGGGCCTCTGCAAGCCAGAGGCATTGTGGGTTTTTATTGATTGCCCTTTAGCTCCAGCGCAGCTGTATTGCGGAGGCGAGAGTTTCTTGCGGCCCAACTTTAGAGGCTCCACCAATCAAGTAGAGGCTTTCTCCTAGGGCTACTGCTCCGTGACCGTGCCGTGCCTGGGGCAACTGACCCTGATTGTTCCAATCATCTGTGACTGGATCGTAAATCCAAATATTGTTAAATGCTGTACCAGTCTTCCAGTTGCCATTGGGGCCAAATGCCTCACCGCCGGTAACTATTAATTTATTATTTAATGGGGTTGCTGTGAGCCCGGCAACAGCTTGGGGAAGGGGGCGGATCTTTTCCCATTTATCCAGGCTGGGGTCATAAACTTCGGCATAAGTTAGATTCCCGGCCTTGCGACCATTGTCGCTAACCTGGCGGCCACCAACAACATAAATTCTGTTATTTAAAGTTACCCCACCTGCGGATTTTCGCTTGATACTGGCTGGTGCTGCTTGCTCCCAATGATCTCCTCTTGTAAGCACATAATGAGAATTGGTATCTCTATTTTTAGACTGTTCGTTGGGGGCCTTACCGCCAATGACATGGATGTTCTCCCCAATATTGGTGTAAATAGATTCAGCCAAGGGCCGGGGGAGAGGGCTGGTTTCTATCCAATGCTTATATTCGCTGGAAAGTTTATAAACGGTATTTCGGGCTTGCCAAGCGCTATCCGAATCGCCAAAAAATCCACCTATGCCATATAGACTGTTGGAGTTACTGGCCATGCCGAGGTGATGTCTTGACTCAGGTAAATTGGGCCCTGGCCTCCAGTTTTGTTCCCGCGGAGAAAAGATATGTGTTTGTTTAGTTGGAGAGAGACCGAAGAAAACTGCTGTATCCGATGGGATAAATCCCCCTGCTACATAGATCTCGCCAGAAAAGACTGCGGGGTAAATCTCCTGTAAAGGCATTTCCAGGCTGGGAAGACTTGATATAGATAGACTGGAAATAGCCTCTTTAGCGGTTAGATTGGCTCCACCAAAAGTAAGGGAAGCTAAGCTGGAATATTTAATAAAGGATCTTCTGGATAGCGTCATAGTAACAAACACTCTCACACTGACTGATAAAGAATACCTATTGATTATAATTTTTTACCTAAAAATAGGCTAAAAGGGTCATTTTTATAGTGACTGAAAGGGTCGCAATCGTCAAATCCATAATGGCGATAGAGAGCGATTGCGGGAGCAAAAGCTTCAGTGCGGCCTGTCTCCAGCTTTATCTCTTTATATTTACGCTGCTTTGCCTCCTCCAATATTCTTTCTATCAAGGCGCGGGCAACGCCTTTGCGCAGAAACAGAGGATGAGTTTTCATGGATTTTATTTCACCCAAGTTAGGGTCGATCTCTTTTAGAGCAGCACATCCGGCCAAAACTCCATCAATTCTTGCCCCCCAAAAGGTAATCATGGGGTCATTTAACTCATCAGGATTTAGTGCGTGAACGCTTCCAGGTGGGGAATGTCGGTACATTTCCCGTAGATGAGTTTCGAGAAGATTGTTAATGGAACCGTCGGACAGATCGTCTAATTGTACTGATATATACATCTTTATTTGATTGTCTTTCTTTTTAAAATAATGGCTTAAGCAGGAACGCCCGTTAATTTTTTAGGCTTTGAAATGTCACTGTAACAAGATTTTTAGAGAAGGATAAGTATAAGTTGGCTGGTGCAATAGATATGCTTTATTAGGGGGCATTGAGATAAAATATATAATTTTTGCACCGTTTTATTACGCGTAATACCCTGCCAAAAGCCTGGCAAGGGGAACTAAGGGCTGGATATTGCACTTAGTTCAACATTAATAGCTAGTTTAAAGAAGATTTAGAGTAATCGCTTCCCGATATTGATACAGCGTTCACCGGAGTAGCGATGATTTTTTAATGCTTTTACCAATGTGGGCTTAAGTTGTGGTTTTTCTTTCACTAGCTCGGCGACCTTATAGTTCTGTATAATGTTCGAATGAATATTATTGATGCATGAAGATTACCCGCTTCCGCTCAGGAGGAGAAACGTCGAACTGCGGTAAAGCTTTGGAAGAAATCGGAGCCTACAGTAGAAATTGCAAGAACACTGGATGTTTCCAGCCGTGCTGTGCAAAATTGGATTAAGGCTTACAAATTTGACGGATTCGAGGCATTAGCCGCTTAAAAGCGCGGCTATTTGAAAGTGGTGAATCGCAGCCTAACGGCAGAGCAAGAAAAGCAGCTTCAAAAAAATCGTAGCTGAACAGCTCAAACTTAACTATGCTCTGTGGACTTGTAAGACTTTCATGGAGCTAATCGAACGTGAGTTTGGCATAAAAATGTCAATTCGAACGGTCGGTGATTATCTGAAGCGCTGGGATTTTACACCTCAGAAGCCCGCCATACGCGCCTATGAGCAAAACCCCAAAGTAGTTAAAAAATGGATGGAAGAAGACTATCCATATATTAAACAACGTGCCAAAAAGGAAGGTGCAGAAATTTACTGGGGTGATGAAACGGACATTCGCAGTGATTGTCAGCATGAACGCGGCTATGCGCCAAAAGGAAAACCACCCATTGTGAAGTTAACCGCAAAGCGAGCTTCACTCAACATGATCTTAGCGATTACAAATCAAGGGACAGTGCGCTTTCAAATTTACGAAGGAAGCATGAATGCCGACAGATTAATTGGCTTTCTTAAGCGATTAATTAAAACCGCAGGCAGAAAGGTTTACCTCATTCTAGATAACCTTAGGGTACATCATGCCCGAGTGATTAAAGCTTGGCTGTCAGAGCATGAGGATGAGATAGAAAAATTTTATTTGTCATCGTATTCACCTGAATTGAACCCAGATGAGTATTTGAACTTCGATCTTAAAGGGGGTGTATATAGTGGGATTCCAATACAATTCAAAAAAAGTTAGAAAAAACTACTTTCTCACATGAGAACGCTACAGAAGAAGCCTGCGCGCGTAGTTTCCTACTCTAAGCATAAGGAAATTTAATATGCAGCATAGATGAACTATTGGGCCTCCGGGTTAATAGTAAAGAAGTGATACAGAATTCTGAACACTACCGCCAGAGGCTATGTATTAATTAATGCATTCGTTAAAAAGTGGAGAATTAGAGTTTGAGCAGAGCGATCACTCACTATGCCCAAACTTTAATTAATCCAAGCAGGCTGGATCTGAAGTAACAAAAATATTTCCCGCCCATACGTTACTACTACTGCAGTCTAGATCCAGAGGTGAAAATAAATCAAAAATACCATTATCAATTGCTGTATTCGACACAATTACATTTTGAGTAGCATTTAAGTCGAGCAGATAGATGCCATAAGATGTATTGTCACTAGCTTCATTGCCAGTAATAGTATTATTGTCAGCATCGTATATTTCTATACCCACGTTATTATTGTTTATAGAATTATTGACGACTGTAGTAAATTCACCCCTAAGCTCAATCCCTGCTTCGTCATTAGAATCTATTGTATTTAAAACAACGACATTAAATGATCCATCAAGATCAATCCCATCTTCAGTATTTAGTATTTCATTACCAGAAATAAAGTTACCATCTCCATCAAGTTCGATACCTTCATCATCAACCGTATCAATAATATTATTAGTGATTATGTTGGAATTTGAACTGGATCCAATATCTATTCCATCATCATCGGTATTGAAAGAGGAGGTATCGGTTACTGTATTGAAGCTACTATTGATAACAATGGCATCATCATCTGAGTCAATTATATTGATTGTAGATACTCTATGGCTTCCAGTACCCTCTATCTGTATGGAGTCAAAACACTCCTGAATATCACCATTGCTGAGCCTGGCTGCAGTACCCGTTAAAAGTATCCCATCACCTGTCGCGTTTACACACATTAAAGTGTAACCACCCATATCAAGGCGGCCCGAAGGTCCCTCAATAGTAAGAGATGGGTTAAAAATAGTTGAATCACAGGATAGGTCTTCTGTGAGAGTTTCCGAGGTTGTGATAACGTCGCCACAGCTAACGGCACTGGCAACTATGGGGACGGCTAATGTGCCAATTAAAATCGTCACTGAGGTAAGATGCATTGCTGTACTTTTCATAAGTTTTCACTCACGTTCTTGTAGTGATATGGATAGCTGTAAACATTAATCAAAGCTCAAATAAAAAAATAACAGAAAAAATCTAGAACTAATTACTACAAATCCATGTAGATAAAATTTCACTCAGGGGTCAATATGTAAAGATTCTGGCAGGTCTGAATCTTCTTCAAAAGTATCGATTTTAAATAAATTGGCTCCATTTATTTCGATAACTTATTAAGTTTGTTATGAAAATCCCTGATATTATATAGCAGCCAAATGGTCCATCCGGAAGGTAATGTTATTTAAAGAAATTGTTCATCCTCACTAACGACCTGATCCTACCCACCAACGACGGACACACTCTTATGCGATAAACTATGCAGCAGAGGTGCTCTAGACAAGATCAAATAAACCAACCAAAAACGCTCGTAAACAATACTCAGAGGAGTATAGAAAAGATGCCCTGGCACTGGAAACTGGCCTAAATTGTGTTGAGGCCGGCCTGGTAAAGCCACTGTTGCTGCCAGGAATTAAGATCTTTATCCGCAGCTTTGCCCAGGTGGTTGATAAAGTCATTGAGGGTTGAATTGTTATAAGACAAAGCCTTTAAGTAATTACTGACGCCTTTGCGAAATTCTTCTTTGCCCAAATAGTAGGGCAATTGCTTGAGTACTGAGCCGCCTTTGCCATAAGTAATTCCATCAAAATTGGCAAAGGCTTCGTCAGTATTGTTGACTGGTAGTTGAATAGCGTGGGTAGTGGGGCGTTGATCAGTGTGGTAAGCCCATTGCTTGGCGCCTAAATAATAGTTCTCCCAAGCGGTAGTGAATTCGCTATTTTCGGCTAGAGCCAGATTGGCCATATAAGTGGCAAAACTCTCATTGAGCCAAAGGTCATCCCACCAATTCATGGTGACCAAATTACCAAACCATTGATGGGCCAGCTCATGGGCAATAACATTGGCGAGGCGCATCCGCTGGGCCTGGGTCTTTTTTCCTCGGGATATGTAAGAATCGTTAAATGTTACAGCCCCAACATTTTCCATAGCGCCGGCGTTAAAATCAGGTACTAGTATTTGATCATATTTTTTAAATGGATAATCAATTTCAAGGTAGGGCTGAAAGAACTCAAAGGATTGTTTGGTGAAGGTAAACCAGTCTTCTGTTTTTACGTAATTTGCCAGGCTCTGTCTTGCCATTAAGCGAAGGGGAATATCTCCTGCCTTGTCTTCCCAGATGTGGTAAGGACCTGCATGTAAAGAGAATATGTAAGATGAGAATTTCTTGGTTTGAGGAAAAAACCAGTGGTTTGATTTTCTTTTCTCTTCTCCTCTCTCCTCTCTTTCCGCGCTAACTACTACCGAGTCTTTTGGAGCCTTTACATCCAGGGTGTAGCGTGCTTTCAAATTGGGTTGGTCAAAATGTGGGAATAGGCGATTGGCATCATAAGGTTCAAAGTCCGTATATAAATAGACCTTTTCATCTTTGGGGTCTTTAAAGTGATGTAATCCTGAGCCATTGTTAGAGTACGGGTGTTGATAATTCACCGTAATCGTGTGGGATTTTTCCGGTAGGTTTTGATAATCAATAGAAATAAAGTGGTTGTTGTACTCAAATGGAACAGATCTTCCATCGACCTGGATTGAATCAACCGCACCACCGGAAAAATCGATAGTGAGCGGCTGTTCAAGTATTTTTCTAAAATTGATATCTGCGTGCATAATTCCGGAGAAGTTCTTAGCTTGACTATCCAGATTGATGCTCAGCCGATAGTCCACTTCAGCAATTTGCTGACGACGAATGTCAGCATAAGATTCTGAAAGTCCTGGGGCTGTGGTTCTAATAGGAGATGAAATTTTCTTTGCTGGTGAGCTTATTTCTTGCTTAGTAGTTCTTTGCTCACAGGAACTTAATAAAATACCACATAGAATCGCTATAACCACTTTGTACTTTAGTAATACATTTGTAAGGCGAATATATTTGTTCATGGTGCTATTTTTAATATAGAGTTATTGAATTACTATTTGCGATTTACTTTGTATCATTAAAGATAGCTAGGTGGCGATATAAATTTCCGTATCAGGAGGGGGAATCTTTTATACAGAGTGAGAAGGAATAGGTTCTGGCTACTGGCCGTTTGCGACCTCAGTAATTGATTCTGCTAATGCGTTGATAACTCCGTCAATCTCCTCTGCCTGTGCTATAAATGGGACGCCGATTTGCAGTGTGTCGCCGCCGTAGCGAATATAAAAGCCTTTTTCCCACATCTTCATAGCAATTAAGTAAGGCCTGAGTAATGGCTCATCCGGAGCTGATTCGATTGTCAGGCCTGCGGCGAGTCCACAATTACGAATATCTTCTATTAACGGTAATCCATTGAGTTGATGGATATGGTCTTCCAGGATATGGGCAAGCTCCGCAGATCGCTCAAATAAATTTTCTTTCTTTAAAATATCCAGTGTCGCCAATGCCGCTGCGCAGGCTAGTGGGTGCCCAGAGTAGGTATAGCCGTGGGGAAGCTCCAGTTGGTATTGAGGTCCTCCATTTTCCATGAATATCTCGTAGATATCTTGACGCACAGCCACAGCGCCCATGGGAACAGCGCCATTTGTAAGCTGTTTGGCTGTATTGAGCATATCCGGGGTCACTCCAAAAAACTCTGCTCCGGTGGCTTTCCCCATGCGTCCGAAAGCGGTAATGACTTCATCAAATATCAGCAATATGTCGTATTGAGTACATATTTCCCTAAGGCGATGGAGATAGCCTTTTGGTGGGGGCAATACCCCTGCAGACCCCGCTACGGGCTCGACAATAACAGCGGCAATGTTTTCAGAACCGTGCAGTTTGATAAGTTCCAGCAACTCGTCTGCCAGGAAACTTCCCTGTTCAGGCTGTCCTTTAGCAAAGCGGTTGTGGGGTAAAAGGGTGTGGCGAAGGTGGTCAGAATCTAAAGATGAGCCAAAGATTGCTCGATTAGCACTAATACCGCCCACACTAAGACCGCCAAAATTAACTCCGTGATAGCCTTTCACGCGTCCGATGAATTTTGTTTTCCCTGGAGCGCCCATCTTCTGCCAGTAGGCTCTAGCTATTTTTAGAGAGGTTTCTGCGGATTCAGAGCCGGAGTTTGTAAAGAAAATACGATTGAGCCCCATGGGCATCATCTGGCTGACACGCTCCGCTAGTTGGAAGGCTCCCGGGTGGCCATATTGGAAAGCGGGGGCGTAATCCAGAAGGGCTGCTTGCCGGGTAATGGAGTCAATTATCTCCGGGCGGTTGTGTCCGGCACCACAGGTCCACAAGCCAGAGAGACCATCGAATATGGGGCGGCCATCAGCACTTAGGTAATAGCAGCCGCTGGCTGAGGTAATAATACGGGGATCTCTTTTGAATTGGCGATTCCCGGTAAAAGGCATCCAGTAAGCATCGAGCTGCGATTTACTAAGTCCCGCTGATTTGTCGTTCATTTTTATTTTCCGACATTTGGCCTTATCGCATTAATTTTGGACCAACTTTTCTACTTTATAAATTGATTCTCACTAACTTTAGTTTCATAAGTGGGATTTATTAATAGAGTATTGAAGTATTGCCTATGGCAGGAGTTGAGTGCCGGGGGAGGGTTTGCCGGAATGGCCTGAGGGAGAGAGGGAGAGAGGGAGAGAGGGAGATGAGAGGAGAAAGAGAAACGGGGGCATTAGCCCCCGGTAATATTGCCGATTAAACAGCAGTGGCGATTCTGTCTACATAGGGGGCGAGTTCTGGTTTGTTCTCCAGAATCTCCTGCCGGGACAGACCGTCGATCTCGTGGGGGAATACCAACCACTCTTCGGTCTTGTGGATAAAGTAATCCGGCTCGCGCTTGGCCTTGTTGTTCTTCGGCTTGTAGTAAGGGGTCGCGATACGAATCTCCGGCGTGTTCTTCTTACAGGCAGCGCGCAGGTCTTCGATAGTTTGCTCAATACTCAGGCCAGAGTCGTGCACATCGTCCACGATCAACAGGGAGTCGTGGGACTCCAAGCGCTTGATCAGGTAGTTCAGGCCATGCACGCGCACTTTCTTGTCGCGCTCACCGATACCGAGATAGGAGGAAGTGCGGATAGCGATATGGTCTGCATCCACTCCCATCACGTGCAGCAGCTCTTGTACAGCGATGCCCACAGGAGCGCCACCGCGCCAAACACCGACAATATAGTTTGGGCGAAAGCCGTCCTTATAGATTTGCTCGGCGAGAGCATAAGAGTCTATCAGGAGCTGCTGTGCGCTAATAAAGTGCTTTTTCATCAATGTACCCCTCAGAAAAAGGCAAACTTGGCAACAAAGAGTGCCGCTAACACGTAGACACTGATGCTGACGTCTTTGCTACGTCCGCTCAGCGTTTTAATAACTGCGTAGGAAATAAAGCCCAGGGCGATTCCGTGCGCGATCGAGAACGACAAAGGCATCATCACTGCGGCGATTACTGCCGGTGCGGCCTCGGTAATGTCATCCCAATCAATAGATGACATACCGGAAGTCATCAGGACGCCAACATACAGCAGAGCACCTGCGGTTGCATAGGCCGGAATCATACCGATTAGGGGCGAGAAGAAGGTCGCCAACAGGAATAGCCCGGCGCAAACCACAGCGGTCAGGCCTGTGCGACCACCGGCGGTAATTCCCGCAGTACTCTCTACATAACAGGTAGTAGTGGAGGAGCCCAGCACAGAACCAACGACAGATGCGGAGCTGTCGGCCATCAGGGCCTTGCCCATTCCAGGCAACTTGCCATCTTTATCCAGCAGTTTGGCGCGATCAGAAACACTCAACAGGGTGCCTGCGGTGTCGAATAGGTCGACAAACAGGAAGGCAAAGATCACGCTGATCATGCCTACTTCGAAGGCGCCAGCGATATCCAGCTCCAGGTAAGTCGGTGCCAGGCTGGGAGGTGCGGATACCAGACCGGTGAACTCTACCTTACCAATTGCCAGGGCGATGACGGTTACCGCAAGGATACCGATCATCACTGAGCCCAGCATACGGCGGTAGGACAGCGCCACAATAATAAAGAAGCCCAGTGCTGCCAGGATCGCCTCAATTGACTTGAGGTCGCCCAGGGTTACCAGAGTAGCGGGGCTGGCCACAACGATACCGGCACTCTTCAGGGCAATGATCGCCAGGAACAGGCCAATACCCGCTGCCAGGGATTGTCGCAGGGAGAGGGGGATACTATCGATAATCCACTCTCGCAGCTTGAAGATACTGAGCAGCAGGAAGATTACCCCTGATATAAACACCGCACCCAGGGCTACTTGCCAGCTGTAGCCCATTTCACCGACGACAACGTAGGCGAAGAAGGCATTGAGGCCCATACCTGGCGCCAATGCGATGGGGTAGTTGGCGTAGAGCCCCATAATCAGGCAGCCAATAGCGGCTGCAAGGCAGGTCGCCATAAACACAGCGCCCTTATCCATACCCGCTGCAGCCAGGATATTGGGGTTCACAAAGATGATGTAGGCCATCGTCAGGAATGTGGTAACGCCGGCAATCACTTCCCGGCGAACATTCGTCTGGCGCTCTGAGAGCTTGAACAACTTCTCCAGGAATGAGGCATTGCCTCCCACCTGCGGGATGTCGGACCCTGGGGTCGCCGATGTTTGGATATCAGTGGGTTTCATATCAGAAGTGGTACTTTACTAGCAGGTTAACGTTGCGCTCGTTGGAATCGACACCATAAGTGCCATCTTTGATTCCGAACTTGTCGTTCCAGTGTACGTACTCAATACCCGCGTACAGGGTCTTGGGTTCACCCCAGGTGGCGCCGGCATCCCATTTCAGCTGGGAGGTAAAGTTAGTGCTCGGATGTGAATCTTCAGAAGCACTGGTCCAATCGATAAATCCGTCGTAGACAAAGCTGGCATCACCCAGGGTAAAAGGCATGGCCCAAACCAGGGTCAGCTGCTCGTTGCTGGCCTTGTCATCGTTATCGCGGTGGTAAACATTCGCCTGTACAAAGGAGAAACCGGGAACCGCGAGATCAAAGCCCACACCTGTCAGGTAATTGGTGAAGTGGGGGCCTGTGGCCGTCAGGTGATCCGGGTCATCCATATTGCCTATCTCCACAGTTGTGGCGACAAGCACATCGGTAACCGGTCCGAAAGCCAGCTCACTGCCGCTGAGCTTGCCTAAGCTCAGGCGGGGAGAGATCTCACTATACAGCTCATTGGAGCCATCTTCCGAGTCCAGGTAGTCGGCAAAAATAAAGAGGTCACCCCAGCTGTGGCCACTGGCGTGCTCGAAAGTTACTACGGATCTTTCAGAGTCATCCGTGTTGAGGCTGTAGTTAACCTCGTAATCGCGGCCGTAAAGAAGGCTCAGGCTGTTGTCACTCCAGGTCATCTCAGCTTGGGCAGCTACGGACAACAGGCTAGAGGCCAGCAGTAGCAGGGGCTTGGTTGGTTTCATTCTATTACCTCTGTTACAGCGACAGGCGAATTTCGCACTGGCGGCCGATGAGAAAATCGGCAGTTGGTTAAAAAATAGTCGCGGAATGTACCAGAACTTAACCCCTGTTTTCCAGTGTTTTTTCTCGGGATTTACGCTTTTTTCCGAGCTTTTTAAGTAACTCTGCACCAAAAAAACACGCTTGGGGAAAACGAGATACTCATTTGTTGGTTAGCGATGGGTTGGTGTAGCAAAAAAGTATTGCTTGATTGGTTTGATAGTAGGGAATCGCTATATTGCAGGGGCAAATTAGGTAAATAGTCCAGAAAGTCGGCATCTGCTCTCCAGTGGTGCTTGCACAGGCAACATGAATACTTTTGGTGCTTTAAGGGGTCGCGATAGATGTTGTTTAACTTTGATGACACTGGAAGTCATCCGCTTGGTAGCAGAACAAGGATGGTTGAAATGTATCTTCTGAGCGCCTTCCTTATATAGGCAGGCATCGGCCTGAGGTCGATGGTTATAGTTGGGAAAAGTAAATCGACTTTTAACCTGTATAAAAATTATTTGGCTGTTTGGTTTTTTTGCTAGTTCGTAGGAAATTGGCCCAGGAAGGAATCTGGATGGATTGCAGTAGCGGGGGGCGACTTTAGGGGGACGCAGGTAATGCCTACCGAGCCCCGTATTATCTGGTGGTGATTGGTTACACTTGCAGCTTTTGAGACCTGGGGCGAGTATTGTTATCGCCCCAATATGCCTTTTCCGATTCGAGTTTGGAGTCAGGCTACCTGCTGTTCTGTACCTGACTGGTGCGCCAGGTATTCCTCGTAAGTGCCTTGAAAATCGATCAGTGCTTGGTCTTTGATTTCAATAACTCGGGTTGCCAGGGATGAGACAAACTGACGATCGTGACTCACAAAAATAAGTGTGCCCTCATATTTCTCCAGTGCCTTGTTTAGGGCTTCGATGGCTTCCATGTCCAAGTGGTTGGTTGGCTCATCCATGATGAGCACATTGGTGTCCATCATCATTAGCTTGCCAAACAGCAGGCGATTTTTCTCGCCGCCAGAGCAGACCTTTGCCTTTTTATTGGCATCATCTGCGGTAAATAATAGTCGGCCCAGAATACCCCGCACGGCCAGATCATCGTGCTTGGGGGTGCGCCATTGGGACATCCACTCAAATATTGTCAGGTCACCATCAAAATCTGCACTACTGTCTTGCGGACAGTAGCCGATAGCGGCATTTTCTGACCACTTGACGACTCCGCTGTTTGCTTGGATCTCATTGACAAGACAGCGCAGGAAGGTTGTTTTACCAACGCCGTTCTCACCGATAATTGCCAGGCGCGCACCGGCTTCCAGCAGCATTTCGCCACCCTGAAATAGCGTTTCACTGTCAAAACCATGGGTAAGCCCCTCAAGAGTCAGCGCCTGACGGTGCAATTTTTTACACTGGTTAAACGTAATATAAGGGCTGACCCGACTGGAGGGTTTGATTTCGTCCAGCTTGATTTTTTCCATCTTCTTCGCGCGGGAGCTGGCTTGCTTGGCTTTGGATGCATTGGCAGAAAAGCGGTTCACAAAGCTCTGTAGCTCGTCCAGTTCGGCACTTTTCTTGGCATTCTCTGCGTGAAGTTGTTCTTGTATTAGCGTGGAGGCCGCAACAAAGTCCTCATAATTGCCGGGGAAAACCCGCAATTCACCATAATCTATGTCGGCCATATGGGTGCAGACAGAGTTCAGGAAGTGGCGATCGTGGGAAATGATGACCATGGTGCTTTTGCGTTGATTCAGTACATCTGCCAACCACTTGATGGTGTGGATGTCCAGGTTATTGGTCGGCTCATCCAACAATAAAATATCCGGGTCGGCAAATAGCGCTTGGGCGAGTAATACACGCAATTTCCAGCCGGGAGCTACCTGTTTCATCAGGCCAAAATGTAGGGATTCGTCGATGCCAGCTTCAAGCAGGATTTCTCCCGCACGGCTCTCTGCACTATAGCCATCCAGCTCAGCAAATTGGACTTCAAGCTCGGCTACACGCATGCCGTCTTCTTCGCTCATTTCCGGTAGCGAGTATATACGGTCACGTTCCTGTTTAATTTCCCACAGGCGGACATCTCCCATGATGACCGCATCGACGACGGTGTACTCTTCAAATGCAAACTGGTCTTGGCTCAAAGTACCCAAGGTGCATCCAGGCTCAATGGATACGTTGCCGGCCGAGGGCGCCAAGGCACCACTCAGGATCTTCATAAAGGTTGACTTTCCACATCCATTGGCCCCGATAAGGCCATATCGGTTGCCATTGCCGAACTTTACAGAAATGTTTTCAAACAGTGGTTGGGCACCAAACTGCATGGTGATATTCGCGGTGGAGATCAAGAGCGTATTCCTGAGGATTACAAATGGGCTCTGGTAAGCCAGTTTCGCCAAAATAGGAGGCGTGATGTGGGGGCCGCACTATAAGGATTTGGCGCTGAAGTGTCGAGGAGTACGTTCAATAACTAAGCAGTTTCTCCGCGGGTTCGATATTAGAGATTGAAATATATATGTTAAAGTATACTCCTAGGCTAGGAGAATATTCCATTTCGGGGTAGGGTGCGATGATATGCATCTGTATACTCCCTGAATTCGGGCTCTTTAGCTAAAGCTATGGGCCCTAATATTAGGAATATTCCCGGTATAAGTTGCCAGCGCGTAAAGCGGCCACTTTTATTTAAATAATTAACGGGATCACTTGATCTTATTTGTATCCTTTGGGTGGCTCCGACGGCAAAGTAAATGTTAATGCTGTTAGGGGGGAGGGTTGAAGGGCTAATGACTAGCAGATGTCAGTCAATCAATTTTTGATCTCTATGAGGAGCTAGCAAAGGCTGGAGGCTATATGAAATCGAATTGTTTGCACCTTGCGATTCCGGCAGGGGATCTGGAAACCGCCAAGAAATTCTATTGCGATGTCTTAGGCTGCAAGACCGGCAACAGTGAAGAAGGTCGCTGGGTAGATATCGACTTTTGGGGTAACGAACTCACCCTGCACCAGAGTGAGGAGAAGCTCCCCAATGTTCGCCACAAGGTGGATATGGGAGAAGTGGCTGTTCCTCATTTTGGCATTCACCTGCCGGAAGATGAGTTTCAGGCACTAAAAGGCCGTATCGAAGATGCCGGGCTGGAATACCTGGACAAGCCCTACCGTCGCTTTGTCGGCAATGAATATGAACAGGAAACTTTCTTTATCGAAGATCCAAATGGCAACGTTCTGGAAATGAAAACGATGGTTAATCCTGAACTGATGTTCAAGTAATCGTCTGTGCCCTGCAGATAATTGAATCTGTGGGGCTGAGTTTCTCCCGCTATTCCCTGTCCTCGCTTATCTTTGCTAAGAATGAGATGCCTTAATCTGGGGTTGAGTTCTGATTGCCTGAATAATGCCTCCTATTACTATCAGTAAGCTGCCGGCATAAGTATTCCAGGTAGGGAGTGTGTTATAGACCAACCAATCCAATATGCCGGAGAAAATCAGGCTTGTATATAAATAGGGAGATAGGCTGGCAGGTCTGTTTACCCGACGATAGGCTTTAGTGCGCAAGGATTGATTACTGATTGTCGCCAGGCTAAAAGCAATAATCACAATCACAAAACTTACCGAGTCCGATAGAGATACCGCGACTTTCGTAAGCTCCCCAAGATTTCCTTCAATCAATAAAATGGCAAGCATATAGAGGCTGGATAGGCCGAACATCTTGGTGGTTGAAGATATCGTATTTTGCTTCTTTGATGAGTGGTGCATTACAAACTGTGAACAAGCTCCAAAGAAGCCCGATAGCAGGCCCACTATCATATAGCTATCAAAGCCAGCAGTTGGCTTCAATATAAAAGCAACGCCGATAAAGCTGATTAAACAGGCCGCTAATGTCTTCTTTTTTATCGGATCCTTTTTGGCAAACCGGGTAATAAAAGGGAGAAATAAACCTGACGTTGAAAATAGAAGGGCGGCGACAAGTAGAGAGCCTTTGGACAAATAATAAAACAGGCAATACTGAGCGAGACAAGTGAATAACGCCCTTGCACCATCAATCCTGTCTATTCGATGAGTCACAGGGTTTTCATCAAAAACAACGAGGCAAATCCAGGTTAGGAGTAAAAATGGGGCAAAGAAACGAATAAAGACCACCAGGGATAAGGAGCTAAAAGTAGTTAGTTCTTTACCAAATAGCCCGGTTAGCGACATACAGCTGGCCGCCAGAATTGCGGTAATGACACTGAGGGCAAATTCTCTATTGGAAATGCGGGTACTCATGGTTTACCAGCACCCTCACTAGCAATAATCTCATCGACTGTTTTTACACTGGCTATCTTCGTGAGGAAGTTCAGGCTATTCTGTTTATTGTTTTCCGTGTCAGACTCACAGGCATCTGAGGCAATGAGTACTGAAAAGTCTCTATCGTGAGCTTCCCTGGCCGTCAGTTCGACTGTATTCTGTGTTGATACCCCACAGAGAATAATCCTTTCTATATTGTGGCTAGCAATAAGTACTGGGAGTTCAGTCCCATAGAAGCCACTGACACGCCTCTTATAAATAGATATATCGCTATCAGTGATATTGAGATCATCAATAAAAGCAGTGCCCCAGCTTTTCTGACGGAGGGCGCCTATATCTTTGATATAGCTGAAGAGGGGAGAGTTAGAGGAAGATTCCCTGTAGTCGGTGGAAAAAGCGACCCTGATATGGCAAATAAGATGACGTCGTGCTCTTCCCCACGCAAGGAGTTTATTGGTGTTCTCAATAACTCTATTCTTATGGACTCTTGGGGCCGCTGCTGATATTTGTCCCTTTGGATGACAAATATCGTTGATAAAATCGAGGGTAATGATTGAAGTCTTCATGACCAGAGTCTATTGAGGGGAGTATTGGCTTAGTTTAGTAATGATTAAGGAAGCCTTCGATAAAGGATTTTATGATCTATATAGGGTTTACGATTTCTTCGTCATAAATTGCTTTGCCCTTTTTTTTATTGCTGCCACTTCACTCTTCTCAAGCTTATCCAGAAGGCTGAACATCATTGTCATTCTATGATTGCCCTCTAGCACTTTTCTTTTTTCAATTAAGAAATTCCAGTAGAGACTGTTAAATGGGCAGGCCTTCTCTCCAGTTCGTTGTTTGACGTCATAAATACAGTCGCTGCAATAGTTACTCATTTTGTTGATATAGGAGCCACTACTAATATAGGGCTTTGTTGCAACCAATCCACCATCGGCGAACTGGCTCATTCCCCGGGTATTAGGCATTTCAACCCACTGAATAGCATCTATGTAAATACCGAGATACCAACTTTCCACCTGGTCAGGGTCAGTTTGTGTTAATAGCGCAAAATTACCGGTAATCATAAGCCTTTGGATATGGTGAGCATAGGCATTTTCCAAGCTATTCCTGATGGTGTTGTGAAGGCAGTTCATGGACGTTTTGGCATCCCAGAAAAAATCTGGCAAATTATTTTTATTCTTCAACTTATTCTGATGCTCATAACTGGGCATAGACATCCAGTAGACACCGCGCATATATTCTCGCCAGCCCAATATTTGGCGTACAAAACCTTCAATCTGGTTTAGTCCTATTGGAATTTTTCCATCTTCCCAAGATTTTATCGCTGTATCGATAACCTCTTTTGGAGATATGAGTTTACTATTTAGGGAGAAGCTAATTCGGCTGTGATAAAGAAAGGCTTCATCTGGATCCATTGCGTCCTGAAAATCGCCAAAATTAGCAAGTAGATGTTTACAAAAATGACGAAGTAGTTTTATAGATTCCTCCCTGCTGGTTGGCCACATAAAATTCTCTGGATCAATCTTTCCAATACTCTTAACTCCAGACTTTTTTATACGGGATAAAGTTGAAGTGACATTGCTTGTTATTTTTCCCTGCTTGGGTTTGCCCAGCTTTCCATTCCATTTCTTTCTATTGCTTTGGTCGAAATTCCATTTTCCTCCTTCAGGTTTTCCATTGTTCATCAGAATGTCATGCTTCTTCCGCATATAATGGTAGAAGCTTTCCATAAGTAGAGATTTTTTCCCCTGGAAGAAGTCTGCCAGCTCTTTTCGGGTGGTCAAAAAGTGCTCAGTGTCGTAGGCTTGAAACTCTATTGATAGTCTCTTCTCTAGTTGTAATAGTTGCTGATCTAGTCGGTACTCATCGGGAAGTTGGTACTCAAATTTTTCAATTTTGTGTTTTCTAATAATATCTTCGATATTTTTTGTAAGGTTTTGTTTGTTGTTTTTATTGTCTATTCGATAGTAGATGACATTACAGCCCCTATTTTTAAGCCACTCTGAGAAAATCTGCATAGCTTCAAAAAAGGCAACGATTTTTTGGATATGGTGAACAACGTAATCGGTCTCTTGGCGCATTTCAGCCATAAAGTAAATCTTATCCTCCTGGTTACCTCTAAACCAGGAGTGTTTTTGGTTCAATTGATCTCCTAATAGCAAGCGCAGCGTTTTCACATCTCACTTCCTTTATTTAGGTCTTAATATGCCTATAGATAGATCCTTCTATTCACTCCCACATTTTCTACAAAAGTAGAGTCATGGGAGATCAATAAAAATGTTCCGGGGTATTCTACCAGCGCAGTTTCTAGCGCTATACGCGACTCCAGATCCAAATGATTGTCCGGTTCGTCCAGTAGTAGCAGGTCTGGTGCCTCAGTGCCACGAGTAGCGGCAAGTAAAGCAACCTTTAGTCGCTCCCCTCCACTTAAAGTATTGGTAGAGCGAAGTGCAGAATCACCTCGAATATTCATTGTGGCCAGGGCTGTGCGCCAGAAGTTGGTATCTTTATCAGGGTGCAGGCGGGATAAAGTCTCCAGGGCAGATAGATTTCCATTTAGTTGTCTTAGGTTCTGATCCAGATAAAAACAGCTGCCAAAAGTTTTACACAAACCGCTGCGAGGTTTAACTCGACCAGCAATGATCTTTAGTAGCGTTGTCTTTCCGCTACCATTGGCGCCACAAATATGCCAGCGATCGCCACTGTGCATGGTAAGTGATATGGGATCACTCTGAATACCGTAGGGCAGTTTGAGATCCTCAACATGCAGACGAATACCACCCGTTAGCCCTGTTTTGCTAAGTTGCATATTTGGGAGCTTATGACTCTTATAGTCCTTTTGGCAACTTTCTAAATCTAGCTTTAACTTATGGTGCTGACGATCCAGGTTTCTAGTCAGCTTGCCTAAACTTTGCCCTGCACGATCTTTTTTCGCATCTAGTAGCGATTTACATTGGGAACCTTTTAACTTCTTACCCTGGTTTTTTCTGGTTGTAGTTTTTTCAGCAGAACTTTGCTTAAGTTTGTTTAGGCTTTTTATATTCTTTTTGGTACTTTCAATTTTCTTTTCTACAGACTGTCTCTGTATCTCTTTTTCTTTCTTGTAGTGTGAATAGTTGCCACCATATGTGCGTATTTTTCCTGAATCTAGTTCCACTATCGTGTCAGCTTGTTGGAGTAAGCTTCGATCATGACTGACCATTAGGATTCCGGCAGAATGGTTTCTAATTTTCTGCTGTAACCATTTTCTACCGTCTGAATCTAGGTGATTACTAGGCTCATCCAGTAGCAGATAGTAGTTTTTATAAGAGAAGGCATTGATTAAAGCCAGTCGGATTCTCTCACCGCCGCTAAGATTGCCGATAGGAGTGTCTAACGTGAGATTTATTCCGGCGCTGTATAAATGCTGTTGCCAAATTGTAGGTAGCTCCCATGAATCTGAGACACGTATCAGATCTTCGTCACTCTGATTGCCAGATTCAATACGTGAAAAACAGTCATAGAGGCCCGTAGGGTCGAATATATCTACAATTCTCTTGTTGGAATTGCTGCTCACTTGATCCACTTTAAGGTAGTCCGTATACCAAGTAATACTTCCCTGTTCAGGCTTTAGTTTCCCAATCAAAGCCTCTAAAAAAGTCGATTTTCCACTGCCATTATTTCCCACTAAGCCAGTAAATCCAGAATGGAAGTCAAGATGGATCCCCTTAAATAGAGATTTCTCAGGGACGTTTAAGTAAAGATTTTTTATAGAACAAATGCTCTGCATGTCACCCTCCGGTAGTCGGAATGGGTGGCGCAATACCATGATCTTGAGAGAAAGTTGTAGAGAATGGAGTACGCCACTTGCACGGGAATTGATGGCCTCTTAAGAAACCGGTTTATCTCCAGTGTGTGCAAGGCTTAATTCATTGGCGTAGATAGCTCCAAAAAGAAAAGTTGTTAAGTGTTAGCTTAATAAAGATTCAAAAATACTTCAAGTCCCAACCTATAAGCACTCACTTGCTACTCTCAACTCTTAAAATAGAGTGGTATATGAGTATTATTGATATTACATTGAGATAAAGCATTTTTTCTCAATTGATATAAAGTTGGGAATTAAAGGCGGTTACCATTATTCGTTAAACTGTCTATCAAGAAATAGTCCCACTGCGGCTCACTGTGCCAGTCATATTGATTGTGCCGCGAGCTGTCAAGGCGGAACTTCCGGCAGTGTCTTCTCTGGAATTTGGGGTGGCGGCTCCTCTTCAGATTCTGGAAGCAGTTGTGGTGGGGGGGGTGGCAGCTAGAGGCAGCTATCACTGCTCTAGCAACCTTGTTCAACGTGATTAATGAGTGACACCCTGAACTTCGCAAAGCTCTTCAATTTCTTCAGCGCTAAAGCCGAGTTCACCCAGCACAGCGTGATTGTGCTCTCCCAGAGCTGCCCCTCGGTTAAATAAGTGGGGCTTTTGGCCGTTAAATCTAAAGGGTGTGTTGATCTGTTTAAGGTCTCCATTCACAGAACAGATCATCTCTCTGGACTGGATAAGATCGCTATCAGCAGCTTCCGTAAAATTAAGTACGGGTTCAATACACGCATCAGTATCCTGAAATATATCAATCCATTCTTTCCGGCTTTTTGTGGCAATAATTTCTGCAATATCTTTCTTAAGTGTTTCTTGTTGTCCGTCTTGGACAACACGAGTCAGCCACTCCTTTCGGCCTATTTTTGTAAAAAATTGCTCAGCAAATTGTGGCTCTAAGCTTCCCACAGAGAGATAGCGGTTATCTGCCGTGCGATAGTAATCATAAAAGCTTCCACCGTTTAGCAACTCGGATTCCAGCTTGGGATCGGTATTTAAAGCCAGTGCATTGGCCCCACTGATTGCGTTTAATGCAAAACTACAGTCCGTCATGCTGATATCGATATAGTTGCCTTCACCGGTTCTCTGGCGATGATAAACCGCTGCCAGTATCGACATAGCCGCATGGTGTGAGCCGCCGGCGATGTCTGCTATCTGGGTGCCGCTCAGGCAGGGGCCATGGTCGCGCTTGCCGGAATAGCTGGCCAGGCCAGATAGTGCGAGATAATTGATATCGTGCCCGGCACGTTGCTTTAATGGTCCAGTCTGGCCATATCCGGTGATCGAACAGTAAATAATGTCTGCGCGCTGTTGCTTTAAGCTTTGGTAGCCAAGGCCCAGCCTATCCATCACTCCGGGGCGGAATTGCTCGATCACAATATCGTATTGCTGAAGCAGTCGGTGAATCACCGCTTGCGCCTTTGGATTTTTTAGATCGATCGCCAGGGAGCGTTTGTTGCGGTTAATGGTTGCGTGGGCGGCGGATAGGGAAGCCGTGTCATCGACTAAAGGGGGAAAGCCCCGTAGTAAGTCTGGCCGTGTGGGAGACTCGATTCTTAGTACTTCTGCGCCCAAGTCTGCCAATAACATAGTGGCATAGGGACCGGGAAGTAGGGTAGAAAAGTCGAGTACTTTTAGCCCCTCAAGAGGGGCGCAGTGATTCTTCGTTTGCTGTTTCACTTTTTATTTCATTATTTTAATTGAAAACAGAAATTTCAATCTAGCACTTTAATTTAGTCATCGCGCAGGAGGTCTCGGGAAATAATTAATTTCATAATTTCATTGGTTCCGGCATAAATACGTGCTACACGAGCATCGGCCCAAGACCGGGCGATGGGGTATTCCCACATATAGCCATAGCCGCCATGTAACTGAACACATTCATCCAAAAGTTTGCATTGGAAATCTGTACTCAATAACTTGGCTTTCGCTGCAGTTGCAACGTCGAGTTCCTTTTTATAGTGAAGCTCCAAGCAGCGATCGATAAATACCCGAAGAGCGGTTAACTCACTATCCAGCTCAGCCAGCTTGAATTGTGTATTTTGGAAGGCAGAGATGGGTTTGCCGAAAGCCTTGCGATCCCGTACGTAATCAATCGTCCATTGCAGGGCTGCTTCTGCATTAGCTATTGCATAAATTGCCACACTTAAACGCTCTTGAGGCAATTCCTGCATTAAATAAATAAATCCCTGTCCCTCTCCACCGAGAAGGTTTTCCGCAGGGACTTTGACATCATCAAAGAACAGCTCTGAAGTATCCTGAGCCTTCATGCCTATTTTTTCTAGGTTACTGCCTCTCTTGAATCCAGGGCTATCTGCTTCCACAAGCAGCAAACTGACTCCAGAGGCCCCCTCGTGAGGGTCGGTTTTGGCCACGACAATAACCAGGTCTGCCTGCTGTCCATTGGTAATAAAAATCTTGGAACCATTGAGCAGATAGTGATCCCCTTTGCGCACGGCTGTGGTTCTCACGCCTTGGAGATCCGATCCGGCACCAGGTTCGGACATGGCGATAGCGGTAATCATCTCACCACTAATGCATTTGGGAAGGTACTTTTTCTTCTGTTCTTCCGTGCCGTAATTAATAATGTAGGGCACTGCAATATTAGAGTGCAGGCCCCAGCCAATACCGGAAAGTCCCGCTCGGGCTACCTCCTCATCAATAATGGAGTTGTAGCCATAGTCCAGCCCCAAGCCACCATACTTTTCGTCAACTTGCGGACACAGAAAGCCCATTTCTCCAGCTTTATTCCACAGTTTACGATCTACCTGACCATCTTTTTCCCACTGATGGTGGTAGGGTACAGCTTCATTCTCTAAAAATTTACGTAAAGTTTCTCGAAACTGTTCGTGATCTTCGTTGTAAACAGTTCTTGGTACCATCCTTACACCACCGCATTTTATTACTGAAAAATTGAACCAGTGTTTTGATTGGCGATGTAAACAGCAAGACTTTAAAAGCCTGTTTACATCGCTCAAACCCCTGGGTTAAGGGTTGTCCGCCAGAGCTTTTCCTGACTCTGCCAGATCCAGCAAAATTGCTGGCGGGGCAAATCGATCTCCATAGGCATCAGCCAGTTGCTGGGCGCGTTGGGTAAACGCTTTCAGGCCAAACTGGCTGATGTATTGCAATGCACCACCGGTCCAGGGTGGGAAGCCGATACCGAAGATAGAGCCAATATTGGCATCGCGTACGCTGCGTAGCACATCCTCTTGATAACAGCGAAGTGTCTCCAGAGCCATAATAAACAGCAGCCGTTCCTTCACATCTTCTATCGGCAGTGCCTCTTTGGCGGGGAACTCCTTCTCAAGGCCACTCCATAAGTGCTTTTTCCCGCCCTCAGGGTAAGTATAGAAGCCGCCACCTGCGGCCTTACCAGCGCGACCAACTTCAAGCATTCGGTCGATCACTCCGTCGGCGGGATGCGTGGGGGCGGGTTTACCCTCTTTTTGCAGGTCATTGATGGTCTGCTGGCGTATCCGGCTCATCAGCGTTAGAGAGACCTCGTCACTAACAGCTAGAGGGCCGACTGGGAAGCCAGCTAGGGCTGCGGCATTTTCAATGGTGGCGGGATTAACCCCTTCGCTAAGCATGCCGATACCTTCATTGGTAAAGCAGCCGAATACCCTTGAGGTGAAGAAGCCACGGCTGTCGTTAACAACGATAGGAGTCTTGCCAATCTGCAATACAAAGGCGAAGGCTTGGGCGAGAGTCTCATCACTGGTTTGCTCCCCACAGATAATTTCCACCAGTGGCATCTTGTCGGCAGGGGAGAAGAAATGTAGGCCGATAAATTGCTGGGGACGGTCGGAAGCTTGAGCGAGCCCAGTGATCGGCAGTGTCGAAGTATTGGAAGCAAATACTGCATTTTTCGGCAGCTGTGCTTCGGCTTCCTGGGTAACTTTACGCTTGAGTTCCCGGTCTTCGAAAACTGCTTCTATCACCAACTCACAATCAGCCAGGTCGGTATTGCTGTCTGTGGGCGTGATACGGGAGAGGATCTGATTGACCTTGTCCTCGGTAATGCGACCCCGCTGTAAGCGTTTTTGCAGGGATTTCTCTGCATATTGTTTGCCGGCTAAGGCACCTTCCATGGATACATCTTTTAATACGACATCAACACCTTTACTGGCACAGGCGTAGGCAATGGCTGAGCCCATCATGCCGGCGCCGAGTATGCCAATTTTTTGCATGGGCGACGTTTTATGATCGCGGGCGGCGGCGGGCAGCGATGCTCCGGCTTTGACTTCGTTGAGTGCAAACCAGAAAGTACCAATCATGTTTTTGGCAACCTGCCCGCAAGCGAGGCCTACAAAGTGTCGGGACTCAATTCGCGTAGCAGTTTCGAAGTCGACCCTTGACCCTTCGACGACGGTTGCCATTATCGACTCTGGGGCCGGCAGACATCCCTTGGTTTTTTTCTCCAGCATTGCTGGGGCGATCATCAGTAACTGCGCATTTTTAGGGTTCTTTGCGTCCCCTCCCGGCATCCGGTAATCCGGTTGATCCCAAGGCTGAGCAACAGGTTGCTCACTATTCTCTCGAATATAAGTGACAGCCTTCTCTAGTAATTCATTTTCACTGGTAACGAGCTGATGTACCAGACCGGCTTTGAGAGCCTGTTGCGGCCTCACCTGTTTTCCTTCCAGTAAGTAGGGTAGAGACTCCTGGATGCCTAAAAGGCGGGGCATACGTACACAGCCGCCACCACCAGGTAGTAAGCCTAATGTGACTTCAGGCAATCCCAGTTTTATTGCGGTGCTATCGATAACAATACGCTGATGGCAGCTGAGGGCGATTTCCCAGCCACCGCCCAAAGCTGTGCCATTAATCGCAGCAACGACGGGTTTACCCTGGGTTTCCAACCAGCGCAGGTTGGCTTTCATTGATTCGCAGGATTCGAAGAAAGGTTTAGCTTCTTCAATTTTTGCCGCAAATAAAGATTTGAGGTCGCCGCCGGCAAAAAAGGTATTTTTTGTGGAGCGAACAATAATTCCAGAAAATTCTTGCTGCTTGAGTTGTTCAACCGCTGCGCTCAGTGACTCGGTAAAATCCCGGTCCATCACATTGGCTGAGGCATTGGGGTTGTCCATGATCAGGTGGACAATATTGTGATCGTCTTTTTCCAGGCGAATGGATTTCATAGTCTGCCCCCTAAACTCTTTCGATAATGGTTGCTACACCCATACCGCCGCCCACACATAGTGTGACCAGGCCGTAGCGAAGTTGCCGTTGTTCCAGCTCATCCAGTACTGTGCCGATCAGCATTGCACCGGTCGCGCCGAGGGGGTGGCCCATAGCGATTGAGCCGCCGTTAACGTTGAGTTTTTGTGGGTCCACGTCTAACTCGTGTTGGAAACGCATCACCACTGCCGCGAAGGCTTCATTCACCTCAAAGAGGTCAATATCCTGCACCGTCAGGCCTGCGGCCTTCAGGGCTTTGCGAGTGGCGGGCGCGGGGCCTGTGAGCATGATAGTAGGCTCAGTGCCCACTACCGCAGCGGAGACAATACGGGCGCGGGGGCTGAGCCCCAGATCCCGCCCGGCCTGTTCACTGCCGATCAGCAGGGCGGCTGCGCCATCGACGATGCCTGAGGAATTTCCCGCAGTGTGAACATGGTTGATTGATTCGACCTGTGGGTAACGGGATATGGCAATGCTGTCGAAGCACAGGTCACCCATCCCGGCAAAGGACGGCTTGAGTTGTGCCAGGGCCTCTATGGACGCATCTGGGCGCACCAGCTGGTCGTGATCGAGAATGGTCAGGCCATTTTGGTCGCGTACGGGAATCACAGATTTTTCGAAAGCACCGCGCTTCCAGGCGGCTGCCGCTTTGTGCTGAGAGTCCAGCGCAAAGTTATCCACATCCTCGCGGGAAAATCCGCCGAGTGTAGCGATCAAGTCCGCGCCAATGCCCTGGGGTGCAAATCCAGTATCTATTGCTGTACGTGGGTCCATCGCCCAGGCGCCGCCGTCGCTGCCCATGGGCACCCGCGACATGGACTCTACGCCTCCGGCCACTACCAGATGCTCCCACCCGGAGCGAACTTTGGTAGCGGCGAGATTGACCGCTTCGGCACCGGAGGCACAGAAGCGATTTAGAGTTACGCCACCGATATCCCAGTCCCAATCGGCAGCTAAAGCTGCAACTTTTGCGATATCGGCACCCTGATCTCCGATCGGTGTAACACAGCCCATAACGATATCGTCCACTTTGGCAGTGTCGAATCTATTGCGGGTCTGTAATTCTTTCAGGAGATCTGAAAGCAGGGTGATAGGTTTGACTTCGTGAAGGGCACCGCTGGATTTGCCTCTGCCCCGCGGGGTGCGGATAGCATCGTAGATGTAGGCTTCGGTTGGCACGGTTTTAGCCTCTTTTTATTTTATGGTTTCGCTTATTACCATAGTGCGGTGCAGCTTGGGTTCAATGATAAAAATTGCCACGGAAGATGACTCAGCTTCCAGGTACTACCGAAAATTCCTAGTCAAATATCTTTTTATTTATTCCAAATTAACCTAACCATGTGGAGGTACTGCCGTACACTCAAGTAAGGCGCCTAAATCTATTGAAATTTTGGCACGGTAAATTGGCACTTAAATTATCTTTGCGGCTGGAGGAATTCCATGTCAGGCAGGGTAATGGGGATTCAGGGCAGCTGAGAAAAATTTGAATGGGTAACACACGGGTGGCCCCGGACAAATAAATGTACTTTGACGGTCCCTGAGGTGGTGAGCGAGGTTTGGCTATGGCGGATAATGTTTTGGATATGGCTACCGGCCAATTGGGCTCCGGGGGTATTGATGCGCTGACAAAGGCTTTGAATTTGCCGGCAGGGCAAGGTGAAGCTGCACTCTGCTCAGGCGTTGCTTACATACTGGCTGGTATGTTGAACAGGGCCAGTAGTAAAACAGGAATGGGTTATTTATTTAATTTAATTTCTGAAAGTGAAGCGCTGGATTTGTCTAAATTCGCCACCGCTATTTCCTCACCAGAAAAGTTGAAGTCAATTACAGACATCGGTGAGAAAATGCTGGGAAAAATTTTCAGCAGTCGTAAAAAAGAGGTCCTGGAAGTTGCAGCGAATAATCTGGGTAAAGAGGGCGGAGATCTATTGAGTGTATCCGCACCGATAGTTACTTCGTTGATGCAAAGCCAGGCCAAAGCTCAAAAAATGGATGTTTCCGACTTGGCCTCATTCCTGATTGGGCAGCGGGAGCATTTACAGGGGTATATACCGGATAACCTTCTTCAAGCAATCGACGTTCCAGATTTTGGAAAGTTGGGAGACGCTCTGGTTACCCATGGCCACGCCAAACCCCAGGAGCCTCGGGCTACAGCAATTCAAGGGCCCGAAGAAAAACGTAAACCGGTTAGTTTCAGTAGCTGGTTTTTTCCTTTGCTGTTGGTACTTGTGGTTCTCTACGCATTGAATATGTGTATGTTGAAAGGGAAAAAGGAAAATTCAGTAAGCAATCCTTCCATGACTTCCCAGGAAGCGAGCTTTATGGAGTCCGCTTCACAGCCGGTAGGGGATTCCCCCCTTGAGAAAGCGGAAGAGGAAGCGCAGCTGGGTCCCGATAACTTTTCCAGTAATTTGCGTGATTATCTCAAGAGCTTTTCTGACAATCCCGACCGGGAATTCCCCATGCGGGTGAACTTTGAAAAGGGAACCGCAAAAATCACTAACCCTGCAGCTGAGGATATCGATGCTCTGGCAAAAATCATGCAGGACAACCCCAACTTAACCATTGCGATTGAAGGGCATGTTAAAGGTGAGGGCAATGAAATTGCAGAGCAGGAAATTTCCCAAGAACGCGCGGATGTAGTGAAAGAACTTCTACTGAAGAAGGGGATAGCGGCAAATCGTATCACCGCAACAGGAATGGGCTCAGCTAAGCCTGTAGCGGAAGATATGTCAGAGAAGAGGGACCAAAAAGCCCTCAATGTTGAGCGAGTTAGTATCCGGGTAGTGACAAACTCTCAGGAGTAGCCGGGATACGGGAATCCCTTTAAAGGATATTTTCCAAGGTAGATTTCATTTATAAAAAATCCCGGTCTTTTGACCGGGATTTTTAGTATCGCCTTAACTACGGAACTTATCCCTGTAAGCTCCGGGGGCTAGCCCCGTCCACTTTTTAAATGCGCGATTAAAAGCGCTGGGTTCGGAAAAGCCCAGGCGCTCGGCAATTTCAGCTACAGCAGTTTCCTGCTGCTTCAACTGGTAAACCGCCATATCCCGCCGAACAGAGTCTTTAATATCCTGCCAGCTGTTGCCCTCCTCTTTGAGGCGGCGGCGCAGCGTCTGTGGAGATGTGTATAAACGTGCGGCGACATCATCCAGTGACAGATTTTCGATACTGTTTTGCTGTTGCAGCATACGGCGAATACGACCGGTGAAACTGTGGTCGGATTTGTATTGGGTCAACAGGCACTCGGGGGCGCGGGACAGGAAGTCTGCCAGCTGTTGCTCATCGCGTACCAGGGGCATTTGCAAATAGCGAGTGTTAAATACCAGGCAGGTTTCACCTTGGTTAAAGTAGTGCCTGCAAGGGAACATATCGCTGTAGTCTTCGTTGTAGTCGGGCGGGGGAAACGCCAGAAGAACGCGCTCTAATAAAATGGTACGGTCGATCAGCCAGCTAAAAAAGCGCAACCAGATTACCGCGATAGATTCGACGAAAATTTGGTTGGGCAATTTTTTTTCATTGGTGTGGTGAATGATCAGTCGAGCTTCTTCACCGTCCTCGACCAGCTTGATGTGCAAGTCGTCACTCACCATGCTGATAAAGCGGCTAGAGCGAAGCAGAGCTCGGCGCAGGTTGGGACAGGTGATACAAGCGTGCCCCATCATGGCAAAAGTGCCCGGCAGCCAAGGGCGCGCCAGGAATCCTCCTGACTCATCGTTCAGAAAATCCCACTCAAGGCGTAACAAGTTGGCCATCTGCTCCCGGCCAACGCGGCTATCGGGATCATCTAGCTGGGCGGGGGCGATTCCGCTATCGATGAGTAGTTGTTGGCAATCCAGTCCGGTCGCTTGTGCACCAACCAGATGGGCCTTTACCGCAGCGGCGGGAATACCTAGCCCCGCTTCGCGGAGTTTGGGGTTTTCATTGTCCACTCTTTCAGCCTCACAATTATTTTCTGTCTGCTGCTGTATTACGGTATGGATTATGCGCAAACAGAGAGAGAAAGTCAGGCTTCTGCTTAATTTATATGCAACTGCCTGTGCTTTTATTAGTGGTGACAGTTTCGAACTTGATGGGCTTATGGAATAAAAGTTGTCTATTTCTGTCTTTTAATGTGTATTTTTTGCGTTAACGACTGAAAATCCCAGTTTTGCTCTCAACAATTTTCTATGCTTGTTCCTCTGTGGACTGACAGTTCTTTTAAAGTTTGATAGCGATAGTGAATCACTATTTCCTCGACCTGTAAGTCATATTCGTCAACAATAGGAAAAATTCCGTTAGTGAAGGACTGGTCAAATGTCACCGACGTCTGTTGCAAGTCTGTTAAACCCGACCATCTGCCGGCGAATGTTGATTGCTTACCTGATCGAGCATATTCCGCGTCCTAATAATCCTACTTTGGAGGAGGCAACTGGATGGCCTCGCCGTACGGTGCAGGACATTATTGCGAAAGGATTGCCGGGGCATGGCACAGTTGTAGAGTTCATTCAGGAGGGCGTGCGCCACAATGACGGCTACTACCTGCTGCGTGATTGGGGGTCTTTTGACAAGAATTGGGTGAAAACCAATTTGCCGATTATTTGCCAGGTGTTAGATGTAAAGCTGGATTTGAGTGACGCAATGAGCTGATCAGAGCGCCACTCACAAAGTTGGATTACTGCTGTGGCGCATGGCTTTGCTGAAGAATTTTGTTCACTTTCTCCAGTAGGGCGGGATTCGATTTAATGCTGTTGGCAATTTCCTGGTATTTGGTTTTGGAAAGGCCGGCTTTTTCAATTGCGGCGATCATTTTTCCCTGTGCTTCTTTGTTGATCGCTTCCGCTTCCTTGATATCGGCAGCCGCTTTCAGTTTGGGAGCGTATTCTCGACTCAGCATCACGATAGAGCGATAGGCGTTGGCAAATTGCTTGAGCTGCGGTTCGCTAAACGAAGCTTTGGGGGCGGTTGTTTGGCTGGTAGCAGGTTGTGCGAAGGTCATCGGCACGCTGAGTGATATTGCCAATACAGCCAGGTATTTCAAAAAGAGCTTCATCGGGCACTCCAAAAAGTATAAGGACGCTTTTGCTTCTCAGAGGGAGCACCCAGCGTCACGTTGGGGCTGTAAATTTATGCTTGTGGCGGAGCTTTAGTGACCTGTACCAAGTCTAAAGCGGGTAGCTATTAGTCTTCAGCGTAGTCAGTTTCTGGCGCCTTGTAGCGCCTTTTTCCGCCAGCAAGGAGAATTTTTCCTGGAGTGGTTGTGAGGTCATAAAATTTAGCGAGCGGCTATCGCCGCTCATAATGCAGGAAAACTGCACCGGATTTAAACCGAGGTGGGCCTTGCGACTAACGGTCGTTGTGATCAGCTAGAAAATCCAGAGAAATTTCTTGCGTTTTTTCAGCGACTGTTCGCAGCTATTGAGTTGTTGCTGATATTTTTGCGCCCTGGCAGATACCTTGTGGGATACATTCTTTAGCCAGGCTTTATTCTGGAAAGTGCGCCGATTAAAACCACCGTGCCCCTCGTGGTAGGCGAGGTAAAGGCTGTAGGTGTCATTGGCGCGTATCTGGCACTGGCGTGCACTGGTGTTGTTATACCAGCCGATAAAATCGATGGCGTCGCCAAAATCATCCCGATCGGCACCGTAGTTAAAGGAAGACCTTTGGTAGTGGCGCCAAGTGGTTCCCAGAGCCTGGGGATAACCGTAGGCATCGGAAGGCCTCGGGCCGGGGATAAAGCCCAGGATCTTGGTGCGCGGGGGCTTGGCATCATGCACAAAACGGGATTCCTGGTGCATGATTGCCATCATCACTGCAATTGGAGAGCCCCATTTTTCCTCCGCGTCTTTTGCTTCGCCGTACCACTTCTTTTTTTCCTGGAAAATAGAGCAGACGTTGTCGAGATTACTTGGAGGTGCGGTTGCACAGCCGCTGCTCAGTGCAACAGCACTGAGCAAAACCAGCAGTCCGCATTTTTTATTTTTTTTGTGCATAACTATTTACGACATGTTTAAACGGTAATGGTCTTCACTCCGGCACTGGTGCCAAGCAGTAAAATATCGGCGGAGCGCTTGGCAAAGATACCGTTGGTCACCACACCGGTAATGTTATTGATGGTTTCTTCAAGGACAGTGGGGTGTTCGATACGCAGATTGTATACATCGAGAATGGCATTGCCATTATCTGTGATCACACCTTGACGATAAACCGGATCACCGCCCAGTTTAACCAGCTCCCGGGCAACCAGCGAGCGTGCCATGGGGATAACTTCAACCGGTAGGGGAAACTCTCCCAGGACTTTTACCCACTTGCTCTCATCGGCAATGCAGATAAATTCTTCAGAGCAGGCCGCCACGATTTTTTCTCTAGTCAATGCAGCACCACCACCTTTGATCATTTCAAGGGCCGGATTCACTTCATCGGCACCATCCACATAGAACTGGATGCTGTCGACGGCATTAAGCTCATAAACGGGAATGCCGTGGGATTTGAGTCGCTGTGCGGAGGCTTCAGAACTGGCCACAGTACCGTCAAAGGTACCTTTGATCTCCGCCAGGTAATCGATAAAGAAGTTAGCTGTGGAACCGGTACCTACGCCGACAATGGAATTGTCCTCCAGGCGCGGGGCGATATAGTCGATAGCGGCGCGAGCTGTCGCCTGTTTCAATTCATCCTGGGTCATACTCTGGATAGTTTCCTTTGCAATTATTTCGCCTTAATTTGTATCTGACGATAAAAAAAAGCGCGTCTGGTTGTTTTTTGTGGCAAATGTGCTTCTCAAGGCTTAGACTGTCATGCCGGTGCTGCGCTTCACACAGGGCCTTTGTAACCCTGCTATTAGTCTACGCTGAGTCGCGCACAGTAATTAACCGCTACGGCCGTCAAACACGTCATGCCCAAGTCCTATATCAAGCGCATTTTAGACGCACGTATTTACGATGTCGCTACCGAGACGCCATTGGAGCAAATGCGCCAACTCTCCCATCGGTTTAACAACCGGATTCTGTTGAAGCGCGAAGATCTGCAGCCGGTGTTTTCCTTCAAGATTCGAGGGGCATACAACAAGCTCCTGCAGTTGCCCGCCGAGGAGCGGGCCCGGGGAGTGATTGCTGCATCGGCGGGTAACCATGCCCAGGGGCTTGCCCTGAGCGCTGCCCAAATGGGAGTGCGCGCCACTATAGTGATGCCCAAAACCACCCCGCAAATTAAGGTGAGTGCTGTGCGCATGCGCGGTGCCGAAGTCGTGCTACATGGGGATACTTTTGATGAAGCGGCGGCGAGGGCTCGCGAGCTGGTTGAAGAGCGGGGGCTGGTATTTATCCACCCCTACGATGACCCCGATGTAATCGCCGGCCAGGGCACCGTGGCTATGGAGATGCTGCGACAGCACTCGGGTAACCTGGACGCGGTGTTTATTCCGGTCGGAGGGGGTGGTTTAGCTGCGGGTATGGCCGCCTATATCAAATATGTACGTCCGGAAACCAAAGTCTACGGTGTAGAGCCGCAGGATGCTGCCTGTCTGGAGGCCGCGCTGAAAGCCGGCGAGCGCGCTCGGCTAGCGGAGGTGGGCTTGTTTGCCGATGGTGTTGCCGTTGCACAAATCGGTGAGGAGACCTTCCGGGTTCTGCGCGAAACCGTGGATGGGGTTATCACTGTTAGTACCGATGAAATCTGTGCGGCCATTAAGGATATATTCGAGGATACACGCTCTATCGCTGAGCCGGCCGGGGCCGTCGGTTTGGCGGGGCTGAAGAAATATCTGGAGCAAAACGACAATCGCAATGGCACCTTCGCCACAGTGTGCAGTGGAGCCAATATTAATTTTGATCGCCTGCGCTACATTAGTGAGCGCACTGAGATCGGTGAAAAGCGCGAGGCGGTCCTCGCAGTAAAAATTGCTGAGCAACCGGGAAGTTACCTGCAGTTCTGCCGGGATTTAGGGGACCGCTCAATTACTGAGTTTAACTATCGTTTTGCCAGTGATAACGAAGCGCATATCTTTGTGGGTTTGCAGGTGGTATCTGAGGAAGACCGCAGCCAATTGGTCAGTCAGCTTGAGTCCAAAGATTATCAGGTTACCGATCTTACCGATAACGAAATGGCGAAACTGCATATTCGCCATTTAGTGGGAGGTAGAGTGCCGGGCTTGCCCGACGAAGTCATTTACCGCTTTGAATTTCCCGAGCGCCCGGGGGCCTTGCGCAAGTTCCTCGAGCATCTCGCCGGGCGTTGGAATATAACGCTGTTTCACTATCGCAATCACGGGGCAGCTTATGGGCGTGTTCTTGTGGGATTGCAGGTGGAGCCGGCAGCGAGGGACGAACTACAGACACTATTACACCAGCTTCAATTTCGTTTTTGGGATGAAACACAGAATCCGGCTTATCGGTTATTTTTGGGCGCTTAAACCATCGCTTCCCGATACCTGAGAAAGACGTCTCATTTATCGAAACGTGTATAGACTGCAAATCCTGTTTTGTCGAACTTGCTTGTCTAATTTTGAGACAAAAAACTCATAAAATATCCAATAAACGGTTACTATTACGCCGCTTCTTGAGTATTGTCTATTCGCGTGGAACTTTTGCTGTGGCTCTGGTCATAAGCGGGGCGAAACGCATATAAAAACAAAATTATCGTACAGGATGGTCCCAATGAAAGCCGATGCGCTGACAATCGCTGTGGTTGTCTTTGTCGCGGGCGTTCTGTTGAGTACCAGTGGTTTATCTGAGGTATTTTCTTCCGAAGCTGAACCGCCGGCTGCTCTGCAACAGGGAGTGGTTACCCGTTAGGCTGATGCCGGGGGGGCGCTCTGCCCACGAGCAAACACAAAAAAAGCCGGACATTTAGGTGTCCGGCTTTTTTTGTGCTCCACTATCCACTTTTTAGCGGCAGCGGTAAATCCTTTGCTCTGTAACCACCATATCCAGTGGAATATCCCAATTGTCTGTGGGCAGGTTATCCACACATTGTAGATGGTGCGCCGCGCCGATAAGTTGTGGTCCAGTGCCTGGTAATAACTGTTTGCGCTCAAAAGTCCGATCGTAGAAACCGGCCCCCATACCCAAGCGCGCTCCGCTGGGGTCGAAGGCGACCAGAGGAACCAAAACAAGATCCAGGAGCTTGGGAGCGCGGTAAGTTGTGCGCACAGGCTCCGGAATGCGATAGCGATTGCGAAAAGCCAGGGGTTCGCCTTGCCAACGCCTGAACCGGAGGTGGGGGTGTGGTTCTGCCGGCAGCTGTGGCAAATAAAAATGTTTTTGTGGAAAACGTTGCAGCAGGTAGCGGACATCCAGCTCGCCATCAGTCGGCCAATAGATACCGACATGAGCTGCTCGATTCATTTGTGGGATACGGCTCAGGAGAGTGATGGCTGCACGGCCATGCAAACGCTGTTGATAGGCGCTGAGTTCCCGTCGCCCCGCGCGCATACGGCGGCGCAGTTGCGTTTTGGTTTCAGTCATTGTGGGAAGAGAAGAGCGTGAAGAAATAGGGTACCCCGAGTGTGCGGCTGTAGACGGAGCCTTGAACCGTAAGGTTCAAGGTGGTGGGATCCGGAGTACATAAGGCTTTCCGCTACAAGGCGGACTTGCTCACCAGCACCCGCTGGAAACCACCGGGGTAAGATTATCGGCTCAAGGACATAGTCTGCTGGCCAACACCCCAGGGTATGAACCAATTATAACTTGTAGAGCGGGGGGCTGTTAACCAGAAATTTAAATGAAGTGACCGGTAGCAGAAAGTGGCTTCTTGTCACCTTACTCCTGAAGTTTTTCTTCCGAGTCTATTTCGCCCAGTGCACTTTGCACCTTATCAGTAAGCCGCTCCAACATTTCCTCTTGCAGGGGAATGGAGCTGAGTTCAGCTTTCGCTTGGATAAGCTCGTGGGCAATATTAAGCGCTGCCATTACGGCGATACGCTCTAAGCCGATGACAGTACCTGTTGCGCGGATGCGGGACATGCGTTCGTGTAGCAGGTGTGCCGAAGCCTGTAGTCCGGCGCGCTCGCTTTCCGCGCAGGCGACACGGTACTCTTTATCGAGAATAGAAACAGTTACAGTTTCGGAGGGTGATGCGGTTTCAGACATCAGGTATCTTGCGTTAGCCCCTTAAGACGGTTAATCATAGCTTCTACCCGCGAGCGGGCGGCCTCGTTATTTTTTATCAGGCGCTGGCGTTCACGCAGCCAGTCGGCTTCCTGCCGGCGTAATTCACGATTGTCATCCGCCAATTGTTGACAGCGGGCAATGAGTGAATCCACGGTGCTTTCTAGCGCTTGCAGCTTATCCATATTTCCTGCATTTGAGGTCGACGTCTGAGTTCGCAACACGACAGACTGCGAGGGATTCCGCTACTATATTGCCGGCGTATTGGTGGGTCAATCGCTGCACCTGCGCGGACAATCACAAAATTGTCTCTTAATGCCTCAAATTCCCGGTTTGACACCAGTGTGACGGCCGGATTGAAAAGCCTAATTTACAAAAAGCTGTACGGTAACCATGACTTCTGAAGCTAGCCGATTTGAACTCCTCGCCAACGCCATTCTCTCAGCTGGGGGGCAGGCTGATCCCAGTGAATTGCACGGTTTTATCTGTGGCATTTTGGCGGCGGGCGAGCGACCGGACAAACAGCGTTGGCAGAATGAGCTGGCCGGATTGCTCGATGTGGAGGCGGTGCCGACAGATCTCAATCGGGATTTTTTCCAGCTGACTGAGGAAAGTCACAAGCAGCTCGACGGCTCTAACTTCGATTTTCAGTTGGTGCTGTGCGATGACGAAGATGTTGTCTCCCGTGCTCTGGCGCTGGGTCATTGGTGCGATGGATTCCTGCATGGCTTTGGCGTCGGCGGGGCCCGGGAAAAATTGATGCCCACCAGTGACGAAGCTTTAAAAGATATAAGTGCCATCGCCCAATTGGATGCCGAACATGTTGAAGAGGGTGAGGAGACGGAGCTGCAACTGGTGGAACTGCAGGAATACGTGCGCGTAGCCGTACTCAATATATTTACTGAGGTAAAGGGTAAGGACTCCAATAGCGAGCCCACCATTCACTGATGTCTAAGACCCCGAAAACCACAGCGGGAATCAGTCGATCTGAGTACGCCCGCCGACGCAACCGCCTGATGGCAGAATTGCCCGCAGGTAGTTTGGCAATCGTGTCATCTGCTGGGGAGCAACTGCGTTCCCGGGATACTTTTTTTCCGTTTCGCCAGGACAGTGATTTTTTGTATCTCACTGGATTTGATGAACCGGAAGCGCTGCTGGTTTTGGTACCGGGACGAACACAGGGAGAAACCCTGCTGTTCTGTCGCGAGCGCGATGCGGAAAAAGAAAAGTGGGATGGCCCGCGCCTGGGGCCGGAGCGCGCGATGCAGCAGTGCGGCTTGAACGATGCATTTCCCATCGGTGATCTCGATGATATTTTGCCGGGGCTGCTAGAAGGGCGCGAGCTGCTCTATTTCCCCATGGGCCGCTACGCTCATTTGGATAAGCGAATCCGTAATTACCTGGAGCGGATTGCCGCAGCGCCGGATACCGGGGGGGCACCGGAAATGGTCGACCTCGATTACCAGTTGCGGGAAATGCGACTGATTAAGTCGGCCCAGGAAATTCGCTTAATGGAGCAGGCGGCCAAAATCAGTGCCGAGGCACACAGCCGGGCTATGACCCGATGCCAGCCGGGCCTTTACGAATACCAGCTGGAGGCTGCTCTCCTGCATACCTTTGTCGACTCCGGAGCCCGGGAAACAGCCTATCCCACCATCGTTGGGGGTGGCGGCAATGCGTTGGTGATGCACTATTGCAGTAATAATGCCCAGTTGCGCGATGGGGACTTGGTGCTGGTGGATGCGGGCTGTGAGTACCGTGGTTATGTGGCCGATATTACTCGCACCTATCCGGTTAATGGTTCATTTAGCGGACCGCAGCGCGCACTTTATGAGATCGTTTTGGCGGCACAGCAAGCGGCGATTGAACAGGCTTCAGTGGGCAATCACTGGGACCATCCCCACGCTGCCAGTGTTGAGATAATCACTCAGGGGTTGGTCGATTTAGGATTGTTGCGAGGCGACACCCAGGGGTTGATAGAGTCTGGCGCTTATCGGCAGTTTTATATGCACCGGGTTGGCCATTGGCTGGGCATGGATGTGCACGATGTGGGTGATTATCGCATTCATGGAGCCTGGCGCCAGCTGGAAGCCGGAATGGTAATGACGGTCGAACCCGGAATTTATGTCCCGGAGGACGATGAGAGTATTCCCGCAGAATTTCGCGGGATCGGGATTCGAATCGAAGATGATGTCGCACTTACCAATAGAGGGCCTCAGATCCTCTCAGCAGCGGCTCCAAAAGCGATTGAAGATATTGAATACACCATGCTTCACGGGCGGGACTTACTGACCCGTTAGAAGTGATTGTTGGATTGTTCGGCCAATAATATTTCAATGCCGAATAATCAAAGGGGGAATTGGGATGGGTGAGTCGGCGCGTAAAGTAGATGTGGCCATTGTCGGTGGCGGTATGGCGGGAGCCAGCCTGGCATTAATGTTGTCACATTTTTGTCCTCAACTCAGTGTGGCGCTCTTGGAGCAGAGAGCACTGCCGGATGCCGCTGCCAGTATTCAGTTGCCGAGTTTCGACACGCGAGCCACGGCCATTGCCGCAGGCAGCTTGCAGTTATTTGCGGAGCTTGGGCTCTGGCCTGCTCTGCAAGCCTATAGCGCCCCGATTGATCGTATTCATGTGAGTGATCGGGGGCATGCATTTGGCGCCGCCCTCTCGACCCGGGAGGGACAGGGAGTCAACTTTGAGGGCATTCTGGGCGCAGTAATAGAAAATGCAGCGCTGGGCCCGATTCTCCACAGCGCACTGACTAGCACTTCCACCCAATTATTAGCGCCGGCGCAGGTTACTGACATTACCATGACCTCTGCGGGCGCAAACCTGTTGTGGCGATCCGAGGATAATTCCCCCGATCAGGCACTGTCCTGCGGATTGGTGGTCGTTGCCGATGGGGTGAACTCTCCCCTTTGCCGCCAGCTGGGAATAGAAATCAGCTCGGTTAAGTACCCTCAGAGAGCGCTGGTCGCTACGGTCGCTCTGCAACAGCCTCACCAAGGTGTGGCTTACGAGCGCTTCACCCGAATGGGGCCCATGGCACTTTTACCGCTGCCAGATAGAGAAGGGCAGCACCGCGCGGCACTAGTGTGGGCTTGCGAGGAAGCAGAGGCTGAGCGCGTCGGTGTAATGTCCGAGGCTGAACGCCTGAAAAAACTGCAGCAGGTATTTGGCTGGCGTGCCGGACGTTTTATTAAGGTTGGAGCTGTTCAGGGGTATCCACTGAGTTTATCGATCGCCCAGGAACAGTGGCGCCGGAATGTGGTGTTGATGGGCAATTGCGCCCACTTTCTGCACCCAGTAGCAGGGCAGGGTTTTAACCTGACTCTGCGGGACTGTTATGGATTGGCACAAGCGTTGTCGACAGTGACGTCGGATACATTGCCAGGGCGGCTCGATTTCCTGCAGAAATACGGAGAAATGCGCCAGCTGGACCAGCAATTGACGATTGGATTCAGTGACCGTATTCCCACACTGTTTTCCTCTTCCGGTTGGCTGCAACAGGGAATTCGTCAGTTGGGAATGCTCGGCCTTACAATGGTCCCGCCGCTGCGCCGGGAATTTGTCAGTCAAGCGGCGGGATTTGGGCTTTAAAAGGTGCAGGGTCGGGGACGGCTACTGCCACTTCAGCGGAATTGGCTTCTATGAACAGACATCGTTTGGATTTTGCCATTGTGGGTGCGGGCATGGTGGGCATGGCCCAGGCAGCGCTGCTGGCAGTTCGGCACCCGGGCATGCGTCTGGCCTTGCTGGAGGCGTCCCCGGAAACAACGCCGCAATTGTCACCGCAGTATGAACCCCGCGTGGTGGCCCTGACACAGGCCTCCCGCGAGCTGCTCGAAGAGGTGGGAGCCTGGGATGATATTGCCAGCCGCCGCGCCTGCCCCTATGTGGAAATGCGGGTTTGGGATGCAGATGGAACCGGCTCAGTAAGCTTTAACAGCCGCGATGTGCAGCTGCCGAATCTCGGTCATATCGTTGAGAATAATGTCATTGTCGCCGCGTTAAGAGCACGGCTGGAAACCCTACCCAACGTGGAGTTAGTCAATGGTTTTCGCCTGGAGAGCTGGTGGCGCGACTGCGGACTCTGGCATTTACAGCCTCGCGGTGAAGATCGCTTAAATGAAGAGGATGGCCTCCGTGAGCAACCAGAGATAGTGCGCACCCGCCTGTTAATCGGTGCCGATGGCGCCCGCTCTAAAGTGCGAGACTTACTGCATATCCGCTCCCAGGATACCGATTACCATCAAACTGCGTTGGTGTGTGTCGCGCGCAGTGAGAAATCTCACCGTCACACCGCTTGGCAGCGTTTTTTACAAACGGGCCCACTGGCATTTTTACCTCTCGCGGGGTTGGGGGATGACAATCACTGCGCTGTGGTTTGGTCTGCGGATGAAGAGCTGGCGCAAGAGCTATTGATGCTGGATGACCAGGCCTTTGCCCTGAACCTGGAAAAAGCCTTTGAGAGCCGTTTGGGCAAAGTGGAATCCGTCAGTGAGCGCTTTTCCTTCCCCTTGCGCGCGCGCCATGCGGAACGTTATCGCGGCCCTGGCGCTGTATTGGTGGGAGACGCCGCCCACAGTATCCACCCCCTCGCGGGCCAGGGTGTAAATCTTGGGCTGCAGGATGTACGGGTGCTGGCAGATGAAATTGACCGCGCTATGGCACGCGGCCTGGAGCCCTCTCACTCTTCAGTGTTGGCCCGCTACGAACGCCGCCGTCGCGGCGACAACGCCGCAACTATGAAAGCGATGAGCGCCTTTAAGTCTTTGTTCGGTGCTGGCGATGTGCACTGGCGCTGGCTGCGTAACACTGGGTTGAGCATGGTAGATGCCAGCCCCATGTTAAAGAAGCGGATTATTATGCGGGCTATGGCGGTTTAAATTTGCTATCCCCGTAAAAATGGATCGGGAGAAAGTGCTCAGTGGGGGTGTCAGAGAAGTTGCTGGTGTTTACCTATCTACTAAGTGGCTTTTCCCTGAGGCAGAGGGGAATTAAAAGCCTTGTCGTCGGTAAAAAAGGTTAATTTCAATTGAGTCACTGGATTACTGTTTACTCATTTCCTATATCAAAGGATCTCAGCGCGCTTTTTCGCTTAATACAGCGTTACCAATTGCCATTGAGAATTGCTGAGGAAGAAAATCAGCAGGCGTTGCTGACGACAGATTCAGGTATAGCTGAATTGCTGAAGCCGCTTTTGCAAGATTGGGAGCGGGGATTAGTTGATCTGGACAGAGTTCAGCTAACAAAGGCGGAACCAGAGGACGGCGACCATTTACCGGGTGAAGAGGGACAAGCACCAAAGGAGAAAACACCTGTAAGCCCCTCATTTTTACCGACTTTCCCAATGGATAAAACACCGATTAGTTTACTGCTTATCGGCCTGTGTTTTTTTGGTTGGTTTTTACATTCCAATAATCTGTCTGCACCGCTTTTAATATATCCAGATACCAGTGGTGGCCCACTTTTCTCACAGTCGTCTTTAATGTGGCACTTGGAGAGAGGGGAGTTTTGGCGATTGTGGACCCCTGCAATCATCAACTTGTCTTTTCAGCATGCCCTGTTCAATGCTCTGGCTATCTGGATACTTGGGCGTCCATTGGAAGCACGCGGAGGGCCATTTATTTATAGCCTTCTAGTGTTGCTCGGCGGGATTGCAGCTAATTTATCCCAATATGCCTGGAAGCCCGAGGTGATATTCGCTGGAATGTCGGGTGTTGTATACACGCTGGTCGGATTTACTGTGGTAATGCAGCGTTGGCAACCGGCATGGAGAGATATACCCCCGGGTATTATTACCCTGGCGATTGTGTGGATGATATTGTGTGTTCTTGGAGTGATTACCTATTTTACTGGGATCGGCATCGCCAATGCTGCGCATTTAGGAGGCTTTTTTGCTGGTTTTTTGATTGCGCTGGTTTACTGCGTTGCTGGTGGTGCGCGAAAATTTAACTCTTATCCCGCTTCAACCTGAATTTTATGATTTTACTGATAACCTACGTTTTTATTGCCCTTGGCTTTTCTTTTCTGTGCTCGATAGCAGAGTCAGTTATTCTCAGCGTAACAACGCCATACGTACGCTTGATGGAGCGGGAGGGGCATAAAGCGGGGTCTTTGCTGCGCAAATTAAAATCCGATATTAATGCCCCTCTGGCCGCTATCCTCACCCTGAATACCGTCGCGCACACAGCGGGTGCTGCAGGTGCCGGTGCCCAGGCAGCAGCGGTTTTTGGCAATGAGTACCTGGGTATCGCCTCAGCGATCCTGACCCTGCTGATCCTGGTTTTTTCTGAAATTATCCCCAAAACCCTGGGAGCCGTGTACTGGCGCCAATTGGCCCCAAGCACCGCTTATGTATTGCGCGGCCTGGTTTGGTTACTCCACCCGTTTGTAAAAATGTCCGAGTGGTTGACCAAAGGCCTGTCCCACGGCCCAACCCTGACGGGCTTCAGCCGCGATGAGTTCGCCATTATGGCGGAAATTGGCGAGGCCGAAGGGCAGTTGGAGCAGCGGGAGTCCAGCATCCTGCGCAACCTGTTCTTCACCCTGCGAGACCACTCCGTACGCGAAGTGATGACTCCCCGCACAGTGGTCTTCTCCCTGCCGCAGGACATCACTGTGGAAGAGGCCTACGAGGATGCAGAGAAAGGGCGTTTCTCCCGAATCCCGGTCTATGAAAATCGCGACCCGGATTGTGTGGTGGGTTTTGTATTGCGACAGGAGCTATTGCTGGCCTACGCCAAAGGTGAGCACCAGAAAACTCTGGCGGATTATCGCCGTGAAATGTTGATCCTGCCGGAAACAGCCACTATTTACCAAGCGTTCCAGAAAATGCTGTCCCGCCGCGTGCAGATTAGTGCTGTTATGGACGAATATGGCAGTCTCGAAGGTTTGGTGACCCTGGAGGATCTGCTGGAGACCCTGCTCGGCGAAGAAATTGTCGACGAGGCAGATAAAACACCCGACCGCCAGGAGCTGGCTAAGCGTTTGTGGCGCTGGAGATCGAAGAAGTACGGCCTCAAAGTCGACGAATCTGCAAACACAGAAGAGAACGCGGAAGAGGCTGGTCAAGGGCGCGACCGGGGCAGCGACTGATTAAGAATTTATCTGATCAAAAAATGATCATCTCTGCACTAGCCCAATACAGCGGGTATTGGGTATTGCCCGATTCCCAAACGCGGGCGAATGCAGGATAGAGCGCCAGCGGAATCTTTGACGGCCTCTGTGAACCTGGACAGGTTTTACTACCAATGCCTGCTAGGCTTGCAGAGCATATATATTGCCGCGCCTGCCCCGCTGGAAAGGCCGGTACCCAAGCCGCTAGAATACGCCGCTTCGGAACCTGACGGACTGAGATTTTAAAAATGGGAAATAGAACTCCTCTGTATGACACGCATGTCGCTATGGGCGGCAAAATGGTGGATTTCGGTGGATGGGACATGCCGCTGCACTACGGTTCGCAGCTGGATGAGCACAACAAGGTGCGCACCGATGCGGGGATGTTCGATGTCTCCCATATGACCGTGGTCGACGTAGATGGCGCCCAAGCTCGCGACTACCTGCGCTACCTGCTGGCCAATGATGTGGCCAAGCTGGATGGCAACCCGGGTAAAGCCCTTTACACCGGCATGCTCAATGACAAAGGCGGCGTGATTGACGACCTGATCGTCTACCTGCGCGATCCCGGCTACCGAGTGGTTGTTAACTGTGCAACTCGCGAGAAAGACCTGGCGTGGATGCGCAAGCAGGCAGAGTCCTTCGATGTGACCCTGACAGAGTGCCCGGATGTAGCGATGGTCGCTATCCAGGGCCCCAATGCCATCGAGAAAACCAAAGAGGTTTTGGGCATTGATTGGACTTCCGCGATTGATGCACTAAAAGTTTTCCAAAGCGTTGCCCGGGGTGGCTGGTTCGTAGCGCGCACCGGTTACACCGGTGAAGATGGCCTGGAAATTATGTTGCCGGGTGAAGACGCCAGTGGTTTCTGGCGCGCCTTGGCCGAAGCGGGCGTTTCTCCATGTGGACTGGGTGCACGCGACACCCTGCGCCTGGAAGCGGGTATGAACCTGTATGGGCATGAGATGGACGATGAGACCTCTCCGTTGGTTGCCAACATGGCCTGGACGGTTGCCTGGGCACCGGAGAGCCGCAACTTTATCGGCCGTGGTGTTCTGGAGCAGGAAAAAGCCGATGGCGTTAAGCACAAGCTCGTAGGCCTGGTGCTTGAAGAGCGCGGTGTATTGCGCGCAGGTCAACCGGTAGTGGTAGACGATAGTGATGACCGGGGTATCATTACCAGCGGCACTTTCTCCCCCACACTGGGTTACTCTATCGCCTTGGCGCGAGTTCCGGTGAGTGTTGGTGATACCGCACAGGTGGAAATCCGTAAGAAACTGCAGCCAGTCAAGGTGGTTAAGCCCTGCTTCGTACGCAACGGCAAGTCAGTTATTTAAGCGTCGCCCAGAGGTGTACGCGTCACTAAGACAATAAACTTAGATGCTTAATCAAGGGATAACAGCATGAGCGAAATCCGCAATGAATTGAAATACCTCTCCAGCCACGAGTGGGCACGCCTGGAAGAGGACGGCACCGTAACCATCGGCATCAGCGATCACGCTCAAGATGCCCTGGGTGATGTGGTTTACGTTGAGACTCCAGAAGTGGGCACCAATCTGGCTGCTGGTGACGAGGCAGGTGTAGTTGAATCCGTTAAAGCTGCCAGCGATATCTACTCCCCGGTTTCCGGTGAAGTAGTTGCTGTCAATGAAGCTCTGGAAGAAGCTCCGGAAACTGTAAACTCCTCTCCTTACGACGATGGCTGGTTCTTCCGCATCAAGCCCTCCGACGTGAGCGAGCTAGACAATATGCTGGATGCAGACACATATCGTTCAGAGTCTGAAGACTAATAGAGCGAATGTGCTGAAAAGCATATTAAAAAAAGGCTGTGGCTAATCCCCACAGCCTTTTTTGTTTTATAAGCGCCTAAATCAATTTCTGCTTATTGATCAAACGATACTGCGTTGCGAACTTCCTCATCATTCACAATCTGATCTAGCTGAGCTTTATAGGCCCGCAAGATATTGTTTTGTGGAGATTCACTAGCCTGCTCATCAACGACATCCCTTTCAGCAATATTCTTGGCAAGTAACTTCCCTTCTTCCAGGCTGTATACGAGAATATCGGTATTCGTGTCGAAGTTGAATGCTGAAACCCAGTTCAAGTTAACACTGAAATACCACTCGTTAAGCACAAGGCTAATCATTTTTTCGGTGTTATTTTCTTCCATCAAGGCTTTGATGGCTTCATCACTCGGCACTTCATCTAAATCTACTGCTGTGGTATTCCAGCCCGTTTCATTCAAGCCGTGAGTCAATCGGCTTTGTAGAAACTGAGCCAGATTCTTTTCTTTATCTCCCGGCTCTGTTGCAAGCACCTGATTAACATGCCAATCAACGGGGATGCCAAATGAAACGTGGGCTTTACCAATAAAATTCTTATCTTTCCCTTCTTGAACACGTTTGCGCTGATCAATAACAGAAATTAAAACAGGTTCTTTAGTTGTGTACTCTGCTTTTGCGGACTGCTCCTGTAACGGAATAGGTGAAACACAGGCAGTGATCATTGTAGCTAGTGCGAGAAGCGCTATCTTTTTTAGCACGATTTCATTCCTTGTTTTATATGCGATGGTTCATCATTGCGCACAAACTTCTAGTGAGTTTTAAATAAATGGGCGCCTTTATAGTGTATCACTGGAGCTAGGGACCCTCTGATCAACGAAGCATTTTTCTAGAATTAAGCTACACTGCTTGAAAAATTCACTTTATTACGCTCAAACGCGTAATTTTCGCGTAATAGTCCCCTAATTTTTCATCTGAAATCCTCAATAGGCGGATTTCAGGCGCCCCCCCTAGGTAGCCAAGTATTTTCTCCCTATTAATAAGTTGGTAAAGCCTGCCAGTAAGCACAGCCTCTCAGTATTTTTTACCAGTCCCCGATAGCGGACCTTGTCATAACCAAATACCTGTTTGATGTAGCGGAAGGGGTGCTCGACCTTCGCTCTTATCTGCGCCTTGATCTTTTCCGCTTTACGGAGTGCATCACGCCCTGGAAGAGTTTTTAGCTTGCTCGGCTTCATTGCTATATACCAATCCGCCTCCCGCTCTTTCAACTCTTCACGTTTCTCCGCACCAATGTACCCAGAGTCTCCCCAGATTCTTTTCTCCTCCCCGTGGAGAACTCGCTCTGTGGTTGTGACATCATGCGAATTCGCTGCTGTTGTATCTATGCTATGTATTACTCCGAGCACATCATCAACCCCGATATGCATTTTCATCCCAAAATGCCATTGATTGCCTTTCTTTGTTTGATGCATTTCCGGATCACGTTCTTTCTTTTCATTCTTAGTTGAAGTTGGCGCAGAGATAATAGTGGCATCTACAATCGTGCCTTCACGCAGTACCATGCCATTCTCAGCAAGATGTTTGTTGATTTCATCAAAAAGAGCTGCACCTAGCTGATTGAGCTCCAGTAAGTGGCGAAAGTTAAGAATCGTTGTTTCATCGGGAATTGGGCTACTCAAAGTCAATCCAGCAAAACTACGCATGGATTCAATTTCATACAGTGCATCTTCCATAGCGGGATCACTGAGATTGTAAAATAGCTGCATGCAATGAATACGAAGCATGACACTCAATGGATATGGCTGTCGGCCACGTTTGCCTTGTGGGTAACAAGGAGTGATCTGAGCTTCTAGTCGCTGCCATGGGATGAGGATTTCCATTTGAGAAAGAAACTTCTCTCGCCGAGTTATACGGCGCTTTAGCTTATATTCTGCTTCGGCAAAGGTGACTTGGTGCATGATTCATCGTAGTCTTGATGGGTAGGTGAATATTACCAAATTGACTCAGAATTATTCAGAGGTTCCCTAGATAATTATTTGAAATCATTTGGCAAGAATCTGGTACGTTAGACCTAATATGTATAGTAAATATTGCTCATTACTTGTTATTTAGACTTTCGAACGCCTCGCTCAAATTGACAAGCGCACAATAGGATCGTTCACGCAACCAGTGCTTATGATTTATGGGAGATAGATTTTCATGTGATCCGACGAATAATATACCTTCAAGAAACCCAATTAATGCAAGCTCCGATGTTTCTGGATTCCCTGAGTTAAGACCAAGGTCAACAACTAAGGCTACATTTTCAAGATCCTGAAAGTCATTATCTCTATATTTTGAAAGCACGTAATGAACGATTACGCTTATGTCATTATAGAATCCAGGAATATCACCATCCCAAAAATCAAGGTGCTCCTGCCACTCCGAGTCGATATCAGGGCAGGCTTCTAAAAGGCTATTGATAAATTCATGTGGAGTCATGTGTTCCATGCGGCATAGTGTAGTGATAAACGGCAAATAGTTTACTGGGAGTTCAGAGTGGCGTGTGTACGGTTTTTCAAGTTAGGACTCCGAGTCATTGTATACATATTTTTATCAATTTTGTATTCTCCACCCAGTTCTTCAGCTAATAGCTCAGGGTGGGCTTTCCATATTGGATCAAGTATTTGCAAATGAGCTTCTCTCATTACCTTTCCGAATTTTTTACATATACTTATAAATTCTTTTTCATCTAAAACTTCTATGAGATAGTACAAGTGTGAACCCATAATCATACTTGATTGCTGAACTATCAAAGCAGTTTTTTCTGCGACATCAGTTTTTATTACTTACCTAAATTTTCAATTGTCTTGGGACAAACTTGTTTTATGTGCTATTCCCTAGTAAAGAGGAGGCTTAGTTGCGTAGCTTTACAAAAAAAGAGGCGCCTAGCCAAAGAGTAGCACCTACCACAAATCCCCCCGTAGTAACTACTAAAGAATAAATCAGGCTCCACAGCTCCATACCAAAAAATGGAACAGTCAAGATATATAGAAGCAATCCAGCAATGCCACCAGAGATTGCAGCGTTGGTTAAAGAGGCCTGAGCACCACGTTTTACCACCACTATGCCTGAGAGAATGGACGATAAAACTAGGAGTACCCCTGTAGCGCTAAGTGGAACGTCTAGAAAATTTATCATCAGAGTCAGCATGACCCAAAGAATACTGAAACTAATCAATCCCCAGGCTATAGCTTTCTTGTTCAATTTTGTATAAAACACTCTGGTCTTTCCAGTAAGGTTATAATAATTTTTTGTAAATAGCTCTGTATAAAGGGCATCATATTAATTCCATTATTAACAGCAAGCCCATGCCATTGCCAATTGTTCCTTATGTTCTGTGCACTGTGAAATATGTGCGCATCCAGAATCTCCAAACATATAAGGAATATTTCCTGAGGAATCTATTTGAAAGATAAACTGCATTTGTTTATTACATATCTTGCAGGATTGATATTCAATTCCCTGCACCCAATGCGGCCACCCCAGTAACTTTTCACCTGAGAATGGAACTTCGCCTTCGCATAGAAAATCTTCTTCATCTTCTGATAGCTCTACACCTAACTCCTCGAGCTCAAATGTATCTGGGTAGTCTTCTAACTCTTCCCAACCAGTTATTTTTAATTCTGGATAATCTGAAGAAGGGGTTAATGTAACTTCTGTTTGAGCCGGAGTATTTAGTGGCAATATCCTTAATAGTGTAGCTTTTGAATTTGCAGCCCACGTATCACAGTCAGCCTCGCAGCTTGAATTTTCGTTAACACAATAGAAAACTTGTAATATTCCATCTCCAAAAGGGGTATTTGAAGCCTCTGGGAGATCTTTAGAATTCAATTGTACAAAGAGTTGCATAGGTTCATTGCAATTTCCACACTCAGGCCAGCCTTCTGCTGTAAGTAGTGGCATTCCACAAAATTTAGAATCTGATATTTCAGTCACTTGCTCTTGTGTTTGAGGTTCCCACGCGATTTTTCTATAGGGGCTGAGTTTGCTTTTTAACTCTTCCCAATATTTCTCCCAATCAATTTCAGACAAAATTTAATACCTCATGCAAGTTATAAGAATCTTATTAATAAGTCAGTCAGATTGTAAGCATCACTTGGATTTGTGTGTTAGCTTACCAAACCAGTGAATTAACTCCCGACTTTCATTGTCACCAATTATTGACATACTTGGGTGGTTTCGGTCGTCAACTTTTACAATTGAAACACCATTCGATGCTAGATTGCTATAGCTTCTGTGTGGAGCAATAGGATCTGAAGATGATGCAAAAATAATTATAGGTACACTAGAAGATCCAATAATTGGCTTAATGTCCGTCTGTTCAAGGGTGATATCGGCTCTAACTAAACTATCTAACGCTCCTTGCTTGATGCTTTCCTCTGAGAAAAGCATTGTCATACTCGGAAAGTTAGCTTTAGTATAATTTAAAACTGCCTTATCAAATCGAAGCATTGGAGCTTGTAGTATTATTCCATCAATGTCATTTCTTAAAGTAGAAATGTGCATTGCAGTTGTACCACCCATAGAGTTACCAACAATATACAGGGTTTTATTTTCATATTTGTTGATAATTTCGTTGACTATTTTACTATCACCAACACCGTATTCTTTATCCTCATCAGACTCACCATGCCCTAATAAGTCAGGGACTATAACTCTAAAGCCTAACATTCTGAAGTACAGAGCCGAATTCAGCATAAACTCTTTAGATGCCCTAAAACCATGTATAAGAACAACTGTTCCTGAATGTAATTCAGGTAGTGAGCTTTTTAAAATGTCTAAACTAACAGTGCTTTCCGCACCGCTAAATGATTCCAGGGAAACCGTATAGCGAAGCTTCTTGTTTTCAAGTGGCTCCCCTAGAAGGTAGTTTGTGCATACTTTATGCTCTGTAGAGCAATATCTGTTGTTTTTAAACCCATAAGTTTCAATATTATCGAAAGAAACAATCTCTTTAAAATCAAAGCTATTAGACCGCTCAATATATTCTGTAACTACTGTGGAACAGCCAATAACTATGCTGCTCACGAATACTAATATCAATTTCTTAATCATAATCTTTAATGATAGAGGGAAAGATAATGCTTTTACCTGTTACACCTGATGCCAAAGCTCAATAGATTGTGTGGTTGGGCCTTCTCCCCACCTTATAGTGATATTACCCCTACTGAGTACAGATGGAGCATTAAGAAAGATAACCACTTTATTGTCAAAGCTACATGTCTCCAGGTACAGCCAGATAGATTTCGACTTCACCCGAATAAGAGTTGGACTAATTATATCTGTAAATACAGCTGGAATCTGATCGCCTGTAAGTATTATATTTTCAGAGCTATCCATAAGCTCTAGTGCTGAATGATAAAGAGATGTTAACTGTTTATTAGTCAAACTCTTTGCTGCGACCACTTTATCAGACTGTGCTGTGCACGCGCTTTCACCACAACTTATAATTAAAGTTGTACATACCACAAAAACTAGAAATTTGAATTTTACAAATTTACGTGGCAATTGAGATTGGACCCTATTGCTAATAAAAATACATCTATTGACAAGTTCTCAGTGCCGGTTGAACTTAGCATCTAAGACATTATTTACACTTACTTCTGACTTTTCAAAATTAAATACAAGGTCATAAACATTTCCATTAAACTCTCTAAAAGCTATCGATGGGTTAAGCTTAGCTTCTTCAATAGTGGCTTCAATACGCCCAATCAAGCGCTCGGAGAGTTCTACACGAATAAAAGTTTTTAGTAACACACCCATTGTTAGGCCTTTCCGCTAATTAGGTTCCACCTCTGTATTAAACCAAGCGAATAGGTTAAGCCGAGAATTAAACATATGCCAGAGCTGGTTAGCCAGAAAGTTAGCGAATTATCTGGGAAGGCTGGCATTATAAAATAAAAACCCAGCGCACGAGCCAAAAATATCGTTGAAATTAGTATCAGACCAAGCCGAATCAGCGGTAACCTAATAATTAAACCCGCCCCAGAAAAAGCGTAGCTAGCCCAAAGCAGTAGAACGGCTGAAATTACGCTAGTTACAATAGTTGGGTAGGGGTGGCCACTTTCAGCTAGTTGAGCCATATGCTCACCGGCACCAAGAAACCGATACCAATCACCGCCAAATACTATACACCCGATATGAACTAAAGCAGCCAACACTGTGAGTATCCCTGCTACCTGCAAATAGTTAATTCTCTGACTGACCATTTACTCTCCTTGGCTGGTCTATTCGTATATTCGAAAGTGGACGAAATCATATCATTTATCAGCATGCCCAGAGAATGGAAAATGACTCAAATCAGGGAAAGATACTCACTAATAAACTAACCAGTATCGATTGAATAAAATTCCAGTGGCCATATCACGCGTACAGTATATTCGCTTTGAGTCCTCTTTTAGAAAACACAAAAACCGTAATAAATCAGTGGGTTAGGATGGTTGGTGCAGTATTTTTAATATCAGAATGTATGATAAGTAGCACCCAGCCAAAACAGACGGCTTAAGAAGAGTAATTAATGAGTTTTCAGGGGCACTGAACTTGTAAATAGGTACGATCATGCAGGATGTCTCCCCTAAATTCCTGGCGGAAAATCAGAGTGCCAATACCAATGGGTAAGCCACATAAAATCCATGGCAATGTTTGCAATATATTTCGCCTTATTCTTTTGAAATGAGGAGTGCGTTCACGTAGCTATTTTTTATTATCAAGTGCCTTGAGCTTCTAATATAAGGACCATTAAAGATTGCAAATCTAATTGGCTATTTTCTACATACTCCGATATTTTCCAAGGCGATAACCTAAAAAATAGGCACAAAAATGATCTTATTGAAATTTATTAAGTTTGTTTCAGTGTCAAATCTGCGTAAAATCGATAGATATTTATTGGTATTTTGGTCGTAAATGAGTCGCTTTTGAAGGCCTATAACCAAAGAGATTCAATAGAACAAGATTTTTCTGTAAGAACCACCCTCTTAAAGGAGAACGGTAGTGTGATGTAAGAGTAAGTAAAAGGCGCTGACCCAAGGTGCGGGAACACCAGGGGCCAGCTAACCAAATTGATAACTAGACTATCAAAATGGCTATATGGATCATACGCTAGAAACCCGCTCGTCTCCAATAAATTGGAGTACATCCAGCGGCTTGGAGAGACTCCCCAAGCTCTGGCAGCGTTGCGTCCGCCTTTTCTTCTTCTATGCCTATCGTTCTCGCGCTCCCCCTGCATTCTTCAACAGATTTGTTTCTCAGCCGTCCATCAATAAAAAGTCTACCCATAGCTTGAAAAGCAGAGAATAGAAATATGTTGATCTTAAAGCGCAGAACTGGTGAAAACCTAAGGATCGGAGCCAATGTCTCAATCACAGTATTGGAAGTTAAGGGAAATCAGGTAAAGATAGGAATACAAGCTCCCAGATCACTTCCAGTTCACCGTGAAGAAATTTACAAACGTGTCCAGAAGGGAAGGGTGCAGGGGAATAGAAACTGTTGAGAGCTTGGTCCTAATTGTGGAGCATCCAAAGCATCGGTATCAAAACCTTAGCAGAACCGCGGTCTTGGTGCCAGGTGCCGTTGCTAGTTACGTCTATTCACCTGATGGTACCACTTGATAAATACCGGCCTCATCTAGTAAAACGCCATTGGACATCATATAAGCAAAAATTAACAAAGATAAGATAACTACAGCTAAATGAACTTTCGTTGCTGAATTGGCGTACTTAGAAAGATAACCCAGGCCATTCTTTTGGCCTGAAGTGGCTGCAATGGCGAATGGTAATAATACAGCTATTGCTAGTCCAGCTAAGAAGAAGTATGAAAGATATTCCTCATAATAATAAGGGAACCATGACTCATAGAAAGCTGTAAAAGTAAGATAATATGCAGCAAGTGCAAGTAGGAGTGTAATGGTAAAAATCAATAGTTTCTTCAAATCAAATACCAAGACTTTCAATAGAGCGTAGGCTCTTGTAGTTAACAAGTTTTACAGTGAAGGGTTCTTCCTCAGAAGAATAATAACAAAAGATGAGTGCTAAATCCCCCTATCAATGAGCCTATTGCAAGCTCTCTTCATTATCTATCACGGAGATTGTTCTCTCTATGAATCTTTTGTAAGTCTTTTCAGGTATAAATGTGGCTTTATCGCTCGCGTTGAATTTCTGTAAAATACTCTTTAATTGTGTATCCGCCATTATTTTCTCTAGATCTGATTCTTTATGATAAAGTTCTCGAACTCTATTTATCCATGAAAAAGTATTTTCTCTAAATTCAATTAGAGATGATTTATTGGCAGTAACACCATGCCCGGGTATGATTAAGCTTTGATCATCACCCATATTTAAAATAGTATCAACTGCGCTGCTGAAGCCTTTAACTCCACCAGCATAAAATGTGGGATGCCAGCTAGTATCGAAAATATCACCAACAAATATTGCGTTACTCTCCTTATGATAAAATATATTGTCAATCGATGAATGAGATCTAACTCTTATGTGAGTAAACCCTTCTAGGGGAAGGTCACCCTCTAGAAGCTTTCCACCTTTATTCTCAAAATACTTATTGCCTCCAGTGTGATCAGAGTGTGCATGTGTATTTAAGATAAAAATAACAGGCTTATCGTAGGTCGAATGAATTACTTGGTCTAATTCACTCAGATGATTATCTCCCGGCATCGGGTCTATTAATACCAAGCCATTTCCTACGTCTATTAAACCGATATTAGTACCATACTCTTTTCCACTTAAGATATATAATTGTTCAGATATCTTCATCTTTACTATGCTTGATGAAGCAGTGGAGCTGATGAGTATGAATATTATTGAAAGAAGAATTTTGAAAATATTCAAAGCAAATCCTTTTGTATTTTAATTAAATTTCATCGATATGTTAAACACCGTAAGATGTGACTATCAACATATCGTGAGCTTTAATTTCAAAATTTTCCTTACCTTACGTAATTTAGGTGTACCTTTGTGTTATGGCTAAATCTAACTATATAGGGCGTCTACTAAATGTGGGTAAGTCTTGGATATAACGCCTTTAGTCGCAGACAGAAAATTCGTTAGTCTTTTTGTGTGATCTTGCCCTGATAAAATGGATACACTACTGAAATACCGCGTTAAATTTCTCTTTATCAAGGTGCTTCTCAAATGCTCCTAGCGACTGACCAACCGAGGGCTCAGCCATTAGTTCTTGCATTGCTACTTCTCCAACAACCTTAAATGCTTGATCAAAGGCAGCTGAACCCAGTACTTTTGAAGCCGCCTTAGCTTGACTGGGGCAATCTTCAGTTATAAGCCGGGTAATTAATGCCCCAACATACTTACTTGAATCGCCAATATCTGACTCGGTAACCTTTGAAAAAGGTTTGATCGAGCTATGCGAGGACATGCCAAAAAAAATCCATTTGGCCAAATTTTTCCTTTCTTTACCGTTCATTGAGTCTGTGAGGCATATACTAAGCTGCTGCGCCTCTTGGCTGGCATATGCCGCACCAGTAGCGATGAGGGATGAGGACAATACTATTACTTTAATAATTTTATTCACTATTAACTTCTCCACTTGAATTCTACGACCTAACGTTTTTATTTCCGAAACAGCATCAGCTGGTTCCGCAACCTAAACTTGGTACGCCCAACATGGCTGCGGACTAATGGGGTGAAAGCCCCCTGTAGGAAGATCACCATATAATAGGCTCCATTAAATGCTAACTACTAGCGAATGGCAACTGCAACACCGCGAGGTCTTGTGGGGAGGAAGCCGCTGGCAAAACTATGTGCTGACGAACAAAAACATAATATAAGGCTTAGCCTGGAGGTGAGGTAGCGAAGGATACCGAAGCCAAGTGACCTAATGGGTAGAGTAAATGATGCAGTGTGCTGTGAAAGTTTACGTTCATATCTGGGGAGATCTGTGACACTCAACTGAGATGAAGATCTGCTTGATACTATCATTGGGAAGAGATTCATCACGGATAGGGAACCGCTCATTGCGGACTCGCACGGTGGGTGGTGTGGGGGCTGGTAGCTAGAAACTACCGGCTACCCGATTTAGGTGCCACCACCTTCAACATATATGACTTTAGTGTTGCAGCCTTTAATATTTGAATCTTTAACGTATGTGGTTGTTTCAACGAATTTAGATGCTGATCGATAGAATAGTGCACAGCGGTCAGTGGCTGTACTTGTGTCAATATTTACAGGCTTTGAGCTTTCAAGGTCAAAAGAGACATAAACTTCACAGGGGCCAAATGAGAGTATGTCTACACCTGCAGCAGTCTTGCTAGGGTAGATCTGTTTTCCTGGGATTAGTATTGCGTTGTCGCAAGAGGTATTAGCCATTAACGGCGTGCATAAGACTAGAAGAGTTACAATGAGATATCTCATGGCAAGAAGCGCCTAATGCCTTTGGCAGTAGCGCACGAAGTGCGCCTGGGCGTACTGCCCAAACTGGTTATGCATGTTTGAGCGCCCTTTTAACCAACCAAGATGAATCATCATTAGTTAACCATTGATAGCCTTCTCTACTACAGTCGTTGGCAATGGATTTAACTTGATCTTGGAATAGCTCATAAGCAGATTTTTCGATGGATTCTATAACTGGTTCGTATGGTTTGCCGAGAAAGTCTGCGAGCTCCTTCCCCCCTAGAAAAATAAATGGCATATCCTCAGCTTCTATATTTCCTTCGTTGATTTCCAGTTTCGCTGCTTCTCGGATATCTTCTAGAACTTCAAAAGACTTATCAAAGATTTCTATAGCAGCATACCTCCAGAACATTTTCTCGCTCTTTAGCGTTTTATTAATCTTCACAAGTTTTAAACAAGTAAGTAAAAGAACTACGCATACAAAAAATAGTAAAAGACTAAGAATTTCAAACATTACTCAATTCCTTGTGCTGCATAACGTTTAAAGCACCTGCGACAAAACCAAAACGAAGGTTTTGACGTCGGGTGTCTTTACTTGGTACGCCCAGCATGGGCGTGAACTAATGGGGTGAAAGTCCCCTGTAGGAGGATCACCATTTAATGGGTCCATTAAATGCTAACTACTAGCGAATGGCAACTGCAATACCGCGAGGTTTTGTGGGGAGGAAGCCGCTAGCAAAACTACGAGCTGACGAACAGAAACATCATATAAGGCTTAGCCTGGAGGCGAGGTAGCCAAGGATACCAAAGCCATGTGGTCTAACGGGTAGAGTAAATGATGCAGTTGTGTAGTGAAAGTTCACGTTCTTATCTGGGGAGATCTGTTTAACTTGCCGCTGTGAAGCTGTCAGCGTGGCCGCTGAATCATAAATAGGCCCAACTCGCTAGCCACCATCGTGGGGTAGACAAAAATGGTGGGACACAGCGGCGCCTTGGTCAGTAATGATCAAGGTGATTAAACAGAAGTCAGCCGACGGCATAGTAGCCAAATGCCAAGATTAATACCTTGGACAGGGTGAAGGCCTGAACCCAAAATCCACGAGTTAAAAGACAGGGCTAGCCTACCGATATGTTGCCAGCCGGATATAAAATTGACGTAGCGCACTGCCATGACACTCAACTCAAATGAAAATCTACTCGATGCTATCCTCAGCAAAGAAAACCTCAATGCTGCATGGAAGCACGTTCGAGCGAATAAAGGTGCCGCAGGCATTGATGGGATTACCGTTGATGATTTTGTGCAGCACTTCAAGGCAGTCGGCGATGAAATTATCGAAGCCATTCGGCAAGGTCATTACCAGCCGCTGCCTGTTAGACGCGTCTACATTCGCAAGTCAGACGGTGGTCAGCGAGGTCTAGGGATACCTACGATTTTTGATCGTGTTATTCAGCAAGCAATCGCGCAAATCATCAACCCTATTTTCGATGTGACTTTTTCAGAGTTTAGCTATGGCTTCCGGCCAAAGCGATCACAGCATCACGCGGTGAAAAAGCTACAAAAGTATATCGAGGGTGGCAAGCGAATAGCGGTGGATGTCGATCTATCCAAGTTCTTCGATCGAGTGAATCATGACTTTCTCATGAGCTTACTCGGCCAAAGAATTAACGATAAGCGTTTACTCAAACTGATCGCAAGCTACTTGCGCGTAGGCTGGGTAGAAGATGGATGTTGGCAAGCGTGTTATGAGGGGGTGCCGCAAGGTGGCCCTTTATCGCCGCTGCTCTCCAATATTGTACTCGATCTGCTCGACAAAGAGCTGGAAAAACGCCGACACAATTTCGTCCGCTATGCGGACGATTTCGTGATTGTCGTTTCCTCTAAGCGTGCCGGCGAACGGGTTATGGCCAGCATCAAACGCTTTGTTGAGCGCAAGCTTAAACTCAAAGTTAACGATGCTAAAAGCCAAGTAGTCCCCGTTAGCCGGTGTAAGTTTCTGGGGTTTTCTTTCAGTGGAGCAAAGCTTGTCTGGCATGATAAGTCGCTGCGCCAATTTAAATATCACGTCCGTCAGATTACAGGGCGATCCCGTGGTATTTCGATGGAGAAGAAAATGAAAGAGCTTACCGTATTCCTCCGTGGCTGGATTAATTATTTTGGTATAGCACAAGGCTACCAAAAATGTATTGATCTTGACTGCTGGATACGGCGGCGATTAAGAATGAGCTATTGGAAGAATTGGCGTAGGGTAAGAACGAAAATTCGAAATTTGCTACGCATGGGTGTGAGTGAATCACTGGCTGTCACTTGTGGATCGTCCGGTAAAAGTTACTGGCGAAATGCAAAGACAGAAGGTATTCATATTGCACTAAACAATGAGGTTTTCCAAAAGATGGGGTTGGTCTCGTTACGTGATCGCTGGGTAGAAATTCATTACGGGTAGGGAACCGCCCATTGCGGACCCGCACGATGGGTGGTGTGGGGGCCGGTAGCTAGAAACTACTGGCTACCCGATTTAAACATAATACACCACCAGTGCCACTAGAACTAAAATTAACAACAGGTAGATTGGTTTGATCTCGATGGAGCCGGCATTCTCTGCCTCAGCCTCTAGCTTCAGTAGTTTTTCGGTATCGCCAATATTGTTTAGGAGCATTTTGTTTGAGAATTTCGCAATCCTAATACTCCATTCATTAGGGCCAAGCTCTTCTAAAGAATCACAAAGGGCAATCAGCTCTCTAGATTCTTGTTCGGGGAGACTTTCAACAACCTCAGAGATCAAATCATGCAACTCGATAATATCCATTAGATGTTTAACGCCGTTAGCATTTGACCTTGTTAGCCATTTTCCAATTTTTCCTTCGAATGCTTATACATATAGTAAATACTATATGCGACCATACAAAACCACATAACGATGTTATCAAAGCGATCTTCGTAGAGCGCCCTTACTGCCATGGCAGAACAAATACCGACCATGACTGCATCAATGGTGAGCGATAAGGCTGCTATAGTTTTCTTCGCTTTGTCGCCATGTGCAGATTGGTATCTTTCTACCAGACGATTGATTAAAAGCGATGTTGTGTAGAAACCTAAAAATATAATGGCGATATATCCAAGGAACACCCACCCCTCTACAGAGATATTGAAAATCCCCCGCAAAAATAGAAAAGTAACGTAGGAAAAGATGGCCAGTATTATGAACCCGCCACTTCCTCTTACAAATTCTTGTCTAGATATATTTTTCATGATCATATGGCTAACATTTATACAGTAATCATTCTGACCACTTTTATCATGATTACTATTTCGGAATCAACTTTCCCGATATAACGGAAATTTTAAATAAAAATCATAGGGTTAGATGTATTTGGTGCTAAAGTACAAACTACAAAAATGATCACTTTGACTACTATCCCAGTTTTTAACTCAACTTATAACTAACTGATTTGTAAGGTATTTTTATACATTCTATGTAAAGCTCAAAAATAACGGTCAAAATGATCATAATTACCTGAGCTGGCACTCACTAACTTGTCAGAATTATCGGGAATTTAGAAGTGTGATGAGGCCAAGGCTTCAGGATTGAGTGTTGTGGAGGGTTAGATATTTTTTTGGTTTGAGTGTACTAATTGAGTATCACGCGTATTTAGTGGTTATTTGTTTTTTTCTTTGGGTGGGGGATATTCTGCTATTCCATTGGCACACTTAAAAATAAAGTGAGATTGCCATTTCTGAAAAGCAGCTTAAGGATTAGGAAATATTGAGAAGCTATTTAGTGGGTCAGAATAATGTTGAACGATATAGCTCTTCATTAGTCGCTTGGGCAAATATCTTGCTGTTGCGAGGGGCTAACGGTCTGGTTGTTAGCTATTGAGCGCAGGCTTTATAAAATCGGGTAAATTTAGATTTAAATACCTCATCATTTACGGCTGCAAAGAGACCTTCAATCCAGCCTCATTAAGAAACCCTTTCACGGTACTTTCAATTTGCTCGGGGCTATTCATCTGCAAAACCTGTTGCAGGAGCAGCTCAATATCAGCTCGGCTAACGGCGCGTAGCGTAGCTTTTATTCGCGGTAAGTTAGTGGCGTTCATCGATAGCATATCGTAGCCCATGGCTACTAATAACAATGCACCGCTAGGTTCTCCTGCTAGTTCTCCACAGATCCCCACTTTGGTGCCAACGGCATGGGCTGCCGTTACGATTTCCTGCAAAGCGCGCAATACCGCTGGGTGCAGGGCGTGGTAAATATTGGCTACGCGGCTGTTATTACGATCCACCGCCAGGAGATATTGAGTGAGGTCATTACTGCCCACCGATATAAAGTCTGCATGTACGGCGAGTTCCCGCACTTGGTAGACGGCGGAGGGTACCTCTACCATTACCCCGAGTGGGGGCATAACAATTTCGTAACCTTCTTCAAGCAGCTCCCGGTAGGCTCTTTCCACCAGTTTGCGCGCGGCTTCGAGCTCGTTTAGGCCGCTGATCATGGGGAGCATAATCCGTAGGTTATTTAGTCCCAGGCTGGCTTTCATCATGGCGCGTACTTGCGCCAGGAATATTTCCGGGTGGTCGAGAGTTACGCGAATACCGCGCCATCCCAGAAAGGGATTGGTTTCCTCGATAGGGAAATAGGCCAGTGCTTTATCGCCGCCGATATCCAAGGTGCGCATGGTGACGGGTAGGGGGGCAAAGGCTTCCAGTTGCTCCCGGTAAATTTCGCGCTGCTCTTCCTCGGAGGGGAAACGGTCTCGCAATAGGAAAGGTACTTCGGTACGGAAAAGTCCTACTCCTTCAGCGCCGCGCTCCAGGGAGCGAACAACATCGGCCATCAGCCCGGTATTTACCATCAGGCGAATGCGATGGCCATCGGAGGTGATTGCCGGGAGTTGAGCCAGGTGGTCCAGGTTGCGGGCCAGTTGCTGCTCTTCTGCAACAATATCGTCGTACCGGCGCTTGAGTTCTGCGCCGGGGTGAATATGTAAGTCGCCCCGGTAGCCATCCACCACCATATCGACACCGTCGATGGTTTCGTAAGGTAGGTCCTGGACTCCCATGACAGCGGGCAGTCCCATGGCTCGGGCAATAATAGCCACATGGCTGTTGGAGGAGCCTTTAACGGATACGGCTCCGATCAGCTTTTCCCTGGGCACTTCTGCCAATACCGCTGCGGTTAGCTCTTCGCCGATCAGGATGGTGTTATCGGGGAAGTCCCGGTCGCTCTGCTGCTGTTGCCGCAGGTGCATCAGCACTCGGGCGCCCAGGTCGCGAACATCGGCGGCCCTATCGCGAAAGTAGGAGTCGGACATGGCTTCAAAGCGCCGCACATGTTCCAACATGACTTCGGCCCAGGCCCGCTGGGCACTGAGCTGCTGTTGGATGCGATCGCATACCTCGACGGCGAGGGAGCTGTCATCCAACATGCTGATATAGGCATCGAATAGCGCCCGTTCCTCAGGGCTGAGGTCGCTCTTCAGGCGCTCACCGACTTCGCGAATTTCCTCCTGGGCAGCGCTCAGGGCCTGTTGAAACAGGGCCAATTCAGTGTCCACATCCTCGCATTCGGAGTAGGGCACTGTGCCGAGATTCGCATGCGGGGTGACAATATGTACCCGCCCGATAGCCACACCGGGGGATGCGGCAATGCCAGAGAAGTGAGTTTCCCGTTGTTGCTTGCCAATACAGGCGAGAAGACCGGTGGCCTCAGCGTGGGCGATAACGCCGGCGAGCTGCGCTGAGAGTGTGACCAGGAAAGCTTCCTCCCACTCGTCGAATCGGCGCTTCTCTTCTTGCTGCACAACCAGGACACCCAGTACGGCGCGGTGGTGAATAATCGGTGTGCCGAGAAAGGCGCTAAAGCGCTCTTCTCCTGTAGAGGGGAAATATTGGAAGGCGGGGTGGGCTTCAGCTCTTTCCAGGTTAATTGGTTCTTCGCGGGTGACTACATTGCCTACCAGTCCCTCGCCGGGGGCCAGGTGGACTTGGCCAACCGCTTTGGGGTTGAGGCCATCGGTGGCCATAAGGACATAGTTGCCGTGTTGCTTGTCGCGCAGATATACGGAGCAGACGCGGGTGTGCATGATTTCCCGCACGCGATGCACAATGATTTCCAGCACCGCGGTGAGATTCCGGGCGGCATTTACTTCCTGAACGATACTGCGCAGAGATCCGAGCAATGGCCTGTCCTCGCCAATCAACGGAGAAATTCGATGACCCCGGAAAGTAGAAGTTCGATGCTGATCGGGGCCATTTTGTGAAGATACGCTGCTAACTACCCTGTGCGGTCAGCTGTCCTGTCCGCGCAGCCAGCGTCTCTCCAGCTGTATTTGTTGTGGGGCCAGCTCGGTCAGTGCGCGCCGGTATACTTCACGCTTAAAGGTCACCACTTTACTCAGTGGGTGCCAGTAGCTTACCCAGCGCCAGTGGTCGAATTCAGGTTTGTAACCATTGTCGAAGCTGATGGAGGCCTCATCTGCCTCGAGGCTCAGCAGGTACCACTTTTGCTTTTGCCCGATGCACAGTGGTTCGGAGCGACGTCGAATCAGCCTTTGTGGCAGGCGATAGCGCAGCCAGCCTCGGGTACAGGCAATCATACTGACTTGATCGCGAGTAAGGCCTACTTCTTCGTACAGTTCCCTATATAGCGCCTGTTCAGGGGTTTCGCCCGGATTAATACCACCCTGGGGAAATTGCCAGGCGTCCTTGCCACCTACCCGCCGCGCCCACAGTGCCTGACCGCGGGCGTTGAGCACGATAATACCGACATTGGGGCGGAACCCCTCGGCATCGATATTGCTGCTCTCGCCACTCGTGCCCCGGTTCTTGTTACCGGCCGGAGCTTTATCATTGCGATTCGAATGCTTGGCGGGCTTACGGCGGTTCTTTCGTCCGGCCTGTGCCGGCTTGCCGTCGCCCAAAATACCATCCTCAATACTGTTGTGTGCGGCCGTGCGCTGCACTTACTTGTTCTGCATTGTTCCACAGCAGGGGGTTTACAGCAATTCAGTGACGCAGTCCGTGTGCTGTCGTGCGGCGCAAGGTAAAATTAGCGGCCGCGCAGGGGACGTTTCCGGCTTCCTGGCGGTCAAATGCTTTTGGGGAACCTATAGTTATGGGAGAGTCGACAGTGCACTTGGCAATCTTTGATCTGGATAACACGCTGATAGGTGGTGATAGCGATCATGCCTGGGGCGAATTTCTGGTGGAGCGTGAACATGTCGACGGGACCCGTTACCGCTCGGCTAACGACCGCTTTTATCAAGATTACCAGCGCGGTGAATTGGATATTTTTGCCTACCTGGAATTTGCCTTGGAACCCCTGGCGCAGCTTTCCCGTGGCCAATTGGAAAACTTGCAGAGCGAGTTTATGCAGGAAGTTATCAGTGAATTGTGGCTGCCTCGGGCTCAGGCGCTGATCGGCGAACACCGGCGCAAAGGCCACCACATCATGATTATCACTGCGACCAATCGCTTTGTGGTTGAGCCCATTGCCTCGCGCCTCGGTGTCGATACCCTGCTGGCCACTGAGCCAGAGGAGGATGAGGGGCGGTTCACCGGAAAGGTCGTTGGTGAACCCTGTTACCAGGGGGGGAAAGTTGTCCGGTTGCGACAATGGCTGGCCCACAACCCGGAATACGCCAACAGTGAAAAGTGGTTCTACAGTGACTCCATCAATGATCTGCCCTTACTGGGCGAAGTTGAGCACCCAATTGCGGTGGACCCGGATGATCGCCTGCGCGTAGAAGCTGAGGCTCGCGGCTGGCCGGTGATCAGTTTGCGGGAAGAGAGTGAGTAGGTGCTTGCCAGTATTTGTGAAATGCACAAGATGGGGAATTGAGTGAACGGATCTATTATCCAGTACCGGGCCCTGGCTGTTTTAATCGGGGCCCTGGCCGGACTTTCTGCCTGTGAACAAAAAGCGGTAGAAAAACCGCAGCAGGTATCGCAACAAAGTATTGCGCCGCAACCTGTGAATGAAAAGGCTGCGACCGAGTTATCCCTGGCAATTTGGCAGGCGGGTGAGGCCCAGGTTATCCACGCCCATGCCGCTGTTGAAACTTTGCAGCGTGAAGTGGATGGCCTTCTGGCTCAGCCGAATGAAAATAAGCTGGAGAATGCCAGGCTCGCTTGGCTGGATGCCCATAGGGAATTTGCCGCTGCACTGCCTTATATAAAGTTGGCTTTTTCTTCGGGAGAGTTGCGCAGCCAGGGTAGAAAATTACTGTTATCAGTAGATAGTTGGCCGGCCCAGGCGGGCTATCTGGATACAGTGCCGGGTTATTCTGAGAGCGGTATCGTTAACGATACGGCCATTGATCTGACTTTAACGAACCTGCGCAAGCAGCACCGCCTGACGGCTCATGAAGAGGCCAGCACTGGTTTTCACGCCCTGGAAATTATGCTCTGGGGGCCCACCAGCGAGCGGGTTGCGGAGCAGTTTTTGGCTAAGTCCGATGGGGAAAAACCCGAGGCCCTGGCCGTCAATCGGCGTCGTGAACTAACCCGCTTGATCGTCAAAGGTGTGGAAGAGGATATGGCAGGCTTGGCCCGTCGTTGGCCGACGGCGGCCAACAGCCTTTCGCGGCCCTATCTATCCCTTGGACCGGTTGCCCGATTGCAGCAAATCCGTGCATCGCACACCCGGGTGATTGATGAGCAGCTGTTGCGCAGGTTGCCGGAGAGTTCCGAGAGCGATGTGGAAAGTAGCCGCGCTGCCGATTCAAAGCAGGCGATATTGGCAATTATGGCAACTCTCCAGTCAAACTGGATTCCCACTGGTGGGGGCGGCTTAGCGGAGCTGTTGCTGGATCGACATCAGGTGACGGCTTTAGAGCAGGCTTTTGTGGATTTCGAGAGCTTGTTGTTGCAAATGGAAGACCCGATTGAACTGGCGGAGCTGACCCAATTGGCCCAGGCACGCAAACTTCTCGAGCGTATCGCCGGGTTGATGGCAGGTACTACCCAAGTGCCAGTATCCGATCAGGATGTGATGCCGGTTAGCCTACCGGTTGATGGTGAATAAATCTTGCTCTCACAGGCATAACAAAAAACCCGGCGACTGCCGGGTTTTTTTGTATCTGTTGGGTGGGGATTACCAGCGACGTACAGGGCCAGTATCCACGTGTACGAAGTTACTCTTCGGGTAGTATCCGACACCGCCCGCTTTCAGGTTGAGTGCTGCCTGGCGCAACTTCGACAGGGACACTCCCGGCATACGGATATCCAAGGCCATACCACGAGTGTGGTAACTGCGTTTCGCTACGCCTCGGCCAGCTGCACGCAGCTTGGCATTGGTTTTAGGTGAACGGTATCCAGAGATAATCTCAATGGTGCCGTTGTAATTGAACTTCTCCTTCAGCTTGTAGACGATATCTAGAAGCTTGGGATCCATTCGGGTCACTTCGTTGGCGCGGTGGTCGCGAAGCAATTTGTTGAACTGCTTCAGGCCTCCGCTGCTGTAATCTCCGTTAGTCCAGTAGGCGGCCTCCAGCTTCTCCCCAGTGTGCAGGTTGCGCATTTTCAGGGTGCGGGAGCTACCTACTTTTGCGAAAGTCGGTCCGGCGCTGACGGCCGCCGCAGTTGCGCAGGTCACTGCCAGGAATCGACGTCTGGATGGATTCTTCATAATTCCGCCTCGTCGTTAAATCTCTCGTCGGTTTGCCTTAGTTGGCGCAACCGGGTACGGCGGAAAATGTACAAAAAATAACCAGTTGTTACAAACCTGAAGCTGCTAATTCAGAAATAATTAGATAGCCTGGGTGGTATATTTTTTCTTTTCTGCTACTTGAAACCGGAATTTTTATTGCTGATCAGTCGACGGTGTTGAATAGGGAGGAGACAGCGTTGTCATTGCGCGCTAATCACTAAAAAATTATTTTTCTGCGACTTATAAGTTTTATCGGGCTGTTTCGTCAGTGTACTTGGGAGCTATCCGATCACCTCTTCGGTCATGAGCTTGATAGCCTTCTTTATTAGTGGATGGTTTACCCATCTATAGACAGAGGACACCCTAGATATATAGAAGGCAGGAGCTTGTGTGTACATGTATATACATGCAGCTTAGGTGCTGCCAGCGTAGTATTTCTCCGGGCATACATCTGTTTAGGGTATCCGGCAGACTCTGGACCGCCCGATATTTGGGGGGCGTATTGATCTCGATTTCCTGGAGCCCGCCAGTAGCGGCGGGCGATAAAAAGAAACCTGGAAAAATTAGATCCGGCCAGTATTGCTACCACGGTTGTGAATATGGCAAAGCTCTAATTTTGTGATGACAAGGATGTAGTTTCCAAACCAAAGCCAGGGTTTAAATAGAAGTGTGAGTAGTGCTTTGAAAATTAAATCAAACTTGCTTAGGTGGTTATTTTGACCGGTGTCTTTCAAGTTCTATTTCCTGGGGAGCTTTAGCGTTATAGAGCGCTGCCAGCGAAAATGAGAACAGGCAAAATCCTTTAGCGATACTTAATATTTTTCACTTGCCGATAGGCTCCCTAATTTGGATAAGGCAGCTCTTTGTCACGATGATAAATATCAGGCCGGAATTGGGGGCGCCCATCCCTATCTATCCAGGCGGTCATATAAACGATGTAAATACGGGGTGATCCCTTAACCTTTACATTCAGAGCATCGTGCCCATTGGCTGCCTGCGCTACCCGGGTTCTGTCCCACCCCTGGTCACGAAGAAGAAAATAAGCTAATTCTTCTGGTGCTTGTAGCCTTACGCATCCGTGACTTAATGCCCGCTGGCGAAGTTTAAACAGGCTTTGAGCCTGGGTGTCATGGAGAAAAATAGCCTGCTTATTGGGGATAACAAATTTCACTTTTCCCAGGGTATTCTCAGGGCCACTCAATTGCCTCAAAGTAGCGTGCCCACCGGCTGCCTTGGCAATAGTCTCCTCTGTAATAGGGGACGATTTACCGCTGCGATATTGCACTACTCGATAACCCCGCTTGTGCATGGCTGTTGGGTTGTGTCGTGCCTTGGGCAAAAGCTCGGTGACAAGAATACTTCGGGGGACAGTCCAGGTTGGGCTGAAAACAATATTGGTTATCCGCGTGCGTAAATTTGGTGTGCGCGTACTGCTTTTTCCCACGACGGTTTTCATATTGAGAGCGACCGAACCATCTTCAATAAGCTGCAATCGATAGTCGGGCACGTTGACGATTACGTAGCGATCATCCTCTGGGAGCTTTAGCTGCTCCCATCGGGATGCATTTAATTCCATTTGCTTAGCGCGTTCCATTGGCGATATAGCCAAGGCTGCAAGTGTGTCTTCATCGGCGATACCGGTAACGTTCAATCCGTGGCGTTCCTGAAAGCGCTCCACTGCAGCTTGGAGCGCACTGTCAAATCTTCGGGGGTCTTTTTGCGGAGCGGAAAGCGGCCCGGGCTGACCGTGATAATCCTTATAAAGTGCCAGCAAATTACGTAGTTGCAGGACACGAGGGCCTTTGTCTCCAGGCTGTAAAGTTTTTCCCTGGGCGATAGGTCGCCAGTTTTTCGCTAAAACTCGGTAAGCCTGAGCGGTATCGCGCAATTGCTGGGTTGAACTGATTGGCTCAATAATGACATCGGTCTGCCCAGTAAATGAAGCATTCAAAGGGCTGGCCGAGGTAATTACGAGGCTTATCAGTGCGGCGATGCCGAGCTGGAATGGGCCATTTGCCATACTGATAACTCAGTAGTCCCTATAGCTCTTTATCCGTTTCACTCTCTACCTCCTATTACTGATCCCGGTTATAGATATCCGGCCGAAACTGAAGCTGCCCATTTTCATCTATCCAGGCAGTCCAGTAAGCGATATAAACCGGCAGGGGATTTTTAAGGGCAACGCCATGGGTGCGACCACTTCCCAGCGCGCGATTGATGCGAGCATCACTCCACTTGTTTTGCTGGGCTAACATCATACGGGCAAACTGCAATGGTTTTTCCAGGCGAATACAACCGTGGCTAAAGGCCCTTTGGGATTTTTTGAATAAGTGCTTGCTATTTGTGTCGTGGAGAAAAATGGCCTGCCGATTGGGGATAACAAATTTCACTCTTCCCAAAGCATTCCCCGGTCCGCCTTTTTGTTGCAGCGAAACTTGCCCTCGACGCACTGCAGCCACATTTCCACGAGTAAAAGGCACCGATCTGCCCCGATGATTCATCAGGCGATAACCTTTTGCCCTGAGGGCGGAACTGCCCTTGGGTAAAAGTTCCCGCAGCGCAATACTGGGCGGGACACGCCATACAGGATTAAATTCCAGTCGCGTCATACGGGTAGCGATTTGCGGTGTTTTGTGTTTTGGTTTTCCCACAACCACACGCATACGGAACTGCTCTTTATCGCCTTCAATTAGGCGCAAATTAAATTCCGGGACATTCACGATGATATAGCGAGGCCCTAAATCCTTGGGGAGTTGTTTCCAGCGTTCAATATTTGCTGCCAGAATTTTGGCAACTTTATCTGGCGGGGTATTGAGTCGACTCCGGGTTCCCTCATCAACCAGTGCCGTTTGCTTTAATCCATGACGTTTCTGAAATCGTTTAACGGCCTGCTGCAGTTTTTTGTCGTAGACATCTGCTTTAGAAGTATCTGCTCCGTACTCTTCGGGATGGTGATCACCATAGAGCATTAACAGGCTTCTCAATTGCGCAACCCGGGGACTGCGACTGCCCGGTGCGATAGGTTGTCCAGCACTGAGCGGTTTCCAGTAATTACCTTGTGCCAGGGTTTGATAGCGTGCTAACGCTTCGCTGAGTAGGGAAAATTGCCTGCCCTGAGGTAAAAAAGGATCGCGACTGCCGATCAGGTCAGGTTCGGCGGTATCTTTAGCTTCGGCGAGTATTTGTGGTGAGTGAATGCCTACCGATATTGCTATGGCAATCGCAGCGGCACTCGCCCGGAGGGAGGTTAGTTGGTTGCGTGGCAAAAAAGCGCAAAGTGAATTGTTGGCAGCACCCATAAGTCACCCCTGCAAGCACTGAGATTTATCACTGTGCTCACATTGATAACTTGTGACTGATAGTCTTTAAATAATTTTCAGGAATGGTGCTGCTTAAGAAAGTCTAATTAATGGAATAACACGCTCAATAATTCCCTGGTTATAACCGGGGCGACGTATAGCCGCCCCGGTTTCTTTTAAAATTGATTATCGGTCAGTCCATCTTTGCCATAAATATCCGGGCGGAAGTTCAGGTTGCCCTGACCATCGACCCAGGCAGTCCAGTAGGTGATATAAACCTTCACCAGTTGGGACATATCCACTTCCGTGGTTTCCTCTCCTGTGGTCAATTGATCGATACGCCACTGATCCCAATCCCCTTGGGGACGAAGCAGCGCTTCGGCCAAGTGGCGGGGTTTTTCCAGGCGGATGCAGCCATGGCTATAGCCCCGTGAGGTCAGGGAAAAAAGTTTGCGCGCGCGCGTATCGTGCAGGTACACGTCGTGAATATTGGGGATTTCAAATTTGACACGTCCCAATATGTTTTCCTCACCGCCCATTTGGCGCATTAGGTAGGAACCCGCACCTGCAGCAGATAGGTTTTGCGGAGTCAGAGGCAGTTTTTCACCCCTACCGCTAATCACCCGGTATCCCATTTTTTCCATACCTGCAGGGTTTTTACGAGCTTTGGGGAGGATCTCATTCACCAGGATGCTGCGCGGTACTGTCCAGGTGGGGTTAAAGACTACCTTGCTGACACGGGTGGTTATTTCAGGCGTTGCGTGTTTTTTCTTACCGACGACGACATTCATCGCCAGTTTGACCTGGTCGTTTTCCACGTATTTGAGACGATACGCGGGAATATTGACCTGGATAAAACGGCTGCCCAATTGTTCCGGCAATTCTTCGCGGCGCTTGATATTCATTTCCACAATGCGGGCGCGTGCAGCTGGGGATAAATTCAGGCGCTTGCGAGTTGAGCGACCGACAATACCATCTGCCCTCAGGCCGTGACGTTTTTGGAAGCGCACCACCGCTTGGTGAAGGCCCCGATCGAAGCGATTGCGATCAGTGCCGCCGTAGCTGTAGTAAGACTGGTAATCACCGTATAGGGAGAGCAGGTTGCGCAGGAGGCCCACATGTGGGTGGCGTGCACCCATGGTCATGGCAGGGCCCGCCGGGATCGGACGCCAGCGACCGCTGGAAGAAATCTTGCGCAGTCGTTGCAGCTCACCGCGCAGCGCTCTTACATCGTTGCCATAGGGCCGGTTTTCCTCGTAGTAAGGCCCCTCACTGTTTTCAGATCTCACCGGTGGGGCGGCAGTATTTGACCGCCCCTGATTGTAATAAACGCGACTGCCGGAACCCGAGCCACTATTGTTGTCCCGATAGGAACGGTATCGACTGCGTTCATAGGTGCGAGTGCTACCGGAATAATTGCGTCCTGAGTAATTGCCGGAAGTATCCGCATTGTATTCCCGCGAGTAATAGCGGCTGCGAACATTGCTGCCGAGATTGGCTGCGCGATCATATCCGCGGAAGTACTTGCGCCCGCTGGGTTCACTGGAAGCCTGCTGTTGAGCGGTGCTGGTCGCAACCAAGCGGAAACCTTCGCTATCCCGCAGAACCGGTGTGACACCCCGGCGCGGGCGGGTTTTGGGCTTGAGCCTGTCCAGCTGGGTATCTTGCGCGTAGGAGACAAAGGCATCGGTCAGTAAGATATCCAATACTGCAGCCATCTGAAGCCGTTGTGGAGTATCGCGGAGGGTGCGATCGAAGTATCCCAGGTGGTAGCGGTAGTCGACCATGCTGCTCGGATTGCCGGAGCTGGCAGCTGTGAGTTGTTTCAGCAGGTCATTGGCACTATCACTTAGGCTGTAGTTATCGAACCAAAGCAAGCGGTAATCCGTGCGCTGGTAGATCTTGCGCACAGCGGCGGGGTTAAAAATGGGGTCCTGGGCTGGCCAGGCATCGGGGTTTTCCTCAAGCCAGTGTACTAAATGAGGGCGAACAGCATTCTCCGGTAAAACGGGTACGGTCTTCTGGTTTGCTGCGAAAGCATAATAAAGAATGAAGACACAGAGGCTACCCAGTGTCAGCAGTGGAAGTACAGATTTGCGTCTACGATGCTCGGGGTTGAAATACGACATGGTACCTCAGCGATTCTGCGGGGGCCCGGTGCGATATTTTGGAAAATGCCGGGCGCCAGATCGTTCATACCTTCCCAACCTGTGGCGAGCCCATCCAGATACTCAGGGATATTATCGGTGACTCGCACGTGTCATGCGTCCCGCGCGACTTCCTTTTATTAAGACTGATGTCGGTGTCCTGCTTGCGCGAAACTCAACCAACTTCAGTCTGTGAAAGTAAGTATGGCAATAAATGCAAAATTTGCTTGGCGCTTCATTCTTTTTAGAGTAAGGATTTGCGAATGATGAGTTTTGCGTCAAATTTTTCGCCCGTGGGTGAAAATGGGGCGTGTTTACTGGGGCTTTTTTAAATATGGTGCAGAGGCTTGTACAAAAAGTTATGCACAATTTGTTTGCCATTCGCATTGAGCCTGCTTAATTGGGCGACTGGGTAGTGAAGTAGCGCAGGGGGCCACTTTGATTGCCGTTTATAAAAGTCTGCTCCCAAAGTTGGCCACATCCCCTCTGGTCGATGGTGATCACGGTACTCGCGCGGGTACCGTAGCCTCCATTGCGAAGCATTGGTTCTGTCGCCGAGCTATCGGCATCAATTTGAATGAATATCGGAGAGAGTGCCCGCTCAATCTCCAGTGGTAGCCCGGTATGAGGGAGTTGTTGGTCCGACGCTTGGCTGCGATCTTTGAGCAGTGCCAGTGCTGGCTCCACAAAGCTATCGATTGTTACCAGTTGGTCGGCCGCAGGTATTATTTCTGCCAGCCCCGCTTTGCCCCTCTCCACCTTTGGCCAGGGTTCGTCCGGTGCGCCGTTGGAGATACCGTGAATGCCCGGTTCAAACGTAAATGGCTTGTGCCGGTTCCCGGCACAGAAGAGAGTGTTTTGATTCTGAATATCAAACAGCAGGGCGTTAAAGCCTCGATATTGCTGGGATTCCAGGTAGTGGATGAAATGCTCAGGGCTAATTTGTTGGCTGAGGAATTTCTGCGGTATTTCTCCGCGGGAAAGCGCTCCTTCAGATTCCGGTGTCCCAGGCTCCCGGATATTGGTTACAGCCGCGACCCGGCCGGGGGATACGCCGGCCCAGGTTCCCTGAGCTTCAAGGTCTCTACCCGCAATTAGCCCGGTCCCGGGCCAGTGCTCAGCTGCTGCGGTTGGCCTTTGATAGAACTCATCCCGATTGGCGATCAACAGCAGAGGGTATTTCGGGTGGCATTGATAGGCGAATAGTAGTAGACACATGGGGATCTTCCCTAGGGGCAAGCTGCCCTTCCACAGCGGGGGGCTTTACGACCATAATACGCCCTTTATTAGCAATCGCGATTCCCCCATGCTGACCTATCCCGAAATTGACCCGGTAGCCTTTGCAATAGGCCCCTTAAAAGTGCACTGGTATGGGCTGATGTATTTGGCTGGCTTTGTCGCGGCCTGGTGGTTGGCATTGCGCCGAAGTGCCAAACCCTGGTCACCGGTTATTAAATCCGAAGTTGAGGACTTGATTCTCTACTGTGCCATTGGTGTCGTTATCGGTGGCCGCTTGGGGTACATGTTCTTTTATAACTTCCCCCAGTTGCTCGAAGACCCGATATCACTGATCCGGCTGTGGGAAGGGGGGATGAGCTTCCACGGCGGGCTGATAGGGGTAATGTTGGCCACGGCACTCTACGCGCGTAAAATTGGTACAACCTTCCCGGCTCTAATTGATTTCGTTGCTCCTCTGGTGCCCATCGGTCTTGGGCTTGGGCGGATCGGTAATTTTATTGGCCAGGAGCTTTGGGGGCGTGAAACTGAAGGCCCTTGGGGCATGGTCTTTCCAAAGGACCCGGACCTTCTGGTCCGGCACCCATCCCAGCTGTATCAAGCCTTCCTTGAGGGGCTGGTTCTCTTTGCGCTGCTCTGGTGGTTCTCCAGCAAGCCGCGCCCTCGACTCGCGGTGGGTGGTATGTTCGTGACGCTCTACGGTGTATTCCGCTTCCTGGTGGAATTTGTCCGGGAGCCCGATGGGCATATAGGTTTTGATTTATTTGGATGGATGACTCGTGGGCAGCTTTTGAGTCTGCCAATGATTATTGCCGGCATCGCATTGCTGGTGTGGAGTTATAAAACTCAGCCGCTTCCCGAGGGGCGAACTGAGCAGAAAGGTAAGAAAGCAGGGTCTTCCCGAGTTAAAGGCGGAGCATAGCAGTAGATGAAGCAGTATCTCGATCTAATGCGCCATGTGCGCGATAACGGCACCGTTAAAGGTGACCGCACCGGCACTGGTACTCTCAGTGTGTTTGGCTATCAAATGCGCTTTAATTTGGCGGAGGGTTTTCCGCTGATCACCACTAAAAAGTGCCATTTACGCTCGATTATTCACGAACTTCTGTGGTTTTTGCAGGGGGATACCAATATCCGCTATCTGCAGGACAACAAGGTGCGGATTTGGGATGAGTGGGCGACAGAGGACGGTGATCTGGGTCCTGTATATGGCCATCAATGGCGCTCCTGGCCCACTTCTGATGGTCGCCAGATCGACCAGATTGAGCAGTTGGTCCACCAATTGAAAACCCGCCCGGACTCCCGGCGCCTGATGGTTAGTGCCTGGAACCCTGCGGATCTGCCAGATGAAGGTGTTTCACCAGCTGATAATGCTCGTGAAGGGCGTATGGCCCTGGCTCCCTGCCATGCCCTGTTCCAGTTCTATGTCGCTGATGGCAAGTTGTCCTGCCAGCTGTACCAGCGAAGCGCAGACATTTTCCTCGGGGTGCCTTTCAATATCGCCTCATACAGCCTGCTGACCCTTATGCTGGCACAGGTATGCGGTTTGAAGCCCGGCGATTTTATCCACACCTTTGGTGATGCTCACCTCTACTCCAACCATATGGAGCAGGTCGAACTGCAATTGCAGCGCGACCCTCTGCCTCTGCCACAAATGCACTTGAACCCAGATGTGAAAGATCTGTTTTCTTTCCGCTTCGAGGACTTTGAACTCAAAGGTTACGAAGCCTATCCACATATTCCGGCACCTGTAGCGGTTTAAGGGGCAGTAATGACGGTTTCTATTGCTTTGATTGCGGCAGTTGCCCGCAATGGTGCTATCGGCAAGGATAATGAACTCCCCTGGCGCATCTCCGGCGATCTGCAGTTTTTTAAGCGGACCACTATGGGAAAGCCAGTAGTAATGGGACGAAAGACCTTTGAGTCTATTGGTCGCCCACTTCCGGGGCGTGTCAACATTGTCATTACGCGTAATGCTGACTGGGTTGCGGATGGCGTTGAGGTGGTCCAGTCTCTGGATAAAGCCCTGAGTCTGGCCCAAAGCTGCGCTAAGGACAGCGGTGCCACTGAAGTGATGGTTATTGGGGGAGCACAAATTTATCGCCAGGCACTGCCTCTGGCTGCCCGCTTATATGTCACCGAAGTTGACGCAAATATCGACGGGGATGCATACTTTCCCGACATGGATGACTCGTGGGTCGAGTCGGCACGAGAGTGTTACCCGGCCTCGGACAGGAATGAGTACAACTACTCATTAGTCCAATATGACAGATTTAAATAAAAACAATTTGATCAAAAGTTGATCGATCTGTTAAATTCTCCAACAGCTTACACAAGGAACGTCGCCGCTAATGTGTGCAAGTAACCCGGGGATGTTACCCGAGTGTTACCTTGCTACCCAAGCGGGCCGATGCTGGCAATCGGCATTTGAATAATCAAATCGGCTGTTTACAATGTGCGGCTCTTAGCTGTCTTCTAACCAATGTTTTTAAAACAAAAGGACACCGCGTTGTGGCAGCTAACTCATCGCGACCATGTTGTGAAATATTGAACCCACTGGGGGGTCTAATGAAAACCAAGCGATTCATGGCTGTGGCGCTGACCACTGCGCTGTCTGCCGGCGCGCTCTACGGCAGCGTAGCCACTGCGGATACTCTCGATAACGTACTCGCCGTCGGCCAGCAGAAAACCACTGCGGCCCAGGCATCGCAAAAACGCATCGACAAGATTGCCGACGAAACCAGCAGCCTGCTGCAGGACTTCAAGGTGGTTAATAAAGAAATCGATGGTCTGCGCGTATACAACCGTCAGCTGGAAAAGCAGCTGGCCAATCAGCTCGAAGTTATCAATGAGCTGGATGAGTCTATTGCCAACGTTACTGTCATTGAACGTCAGATTCAGCCGCTGATCCTGCGTATGCTGGAAGGTCTGGAGCAGTTCATTGAGCTGGACGCACCGTTCAAGCTCGAAGAGCGTATGGCGAACCTCAACGGTGTTAAGAGCACCATGGACCGTTCCGATGTAAGTGTTGCGGAGAAATTCCGCCAGGTACTGGAACTGTACAACTTCGAAGCGGAATACGCCCGTAAGATCGACTCTTACCGCGATACTCTGACCGTTGCTGGTCAAGAGCGCGAGGTGAGCGTTCTGCAAATCGGCCGTATCGCCCTACTGGCTCAGACTACTGATGCAGAAATTGCCCTCGCTTATGACAAAGCGCAAAAAGCGTGGGTTGAGATCGACGCAGGTGAATACCGCCGCGCTCTCATGAACGGTCTGAAAATTGCCAAGAAGCAGGCCACTATCGACATCATGACCATGCCGATCCCGGCTCCGGAGGCAGCGCAATGAAAACCTCTTTCGCCAAACGCGTTTTAGTAGCGGCAGCAGCTGGTCTGATCAGCTTCTCCGCAGTTGCTCAAGAGAAGGCTGCTTCCCTGGACGACCTGTTGAAAATGGTTCAGCAGTCCAAAGTTGCCGAGTCCAAAGAACACAAGCAGCGTGAAGCTGAGTTCCGCCGTCAGAAAGCGAACCAGAATGCTCTGCTAAACCAAGCCAAAAATACTCGCACAGCTGAAGAAAAGCGCTCTTCTGACCTGGAAAAGAAATACCAGGAGCAGGAAGTTGCTGTTGATCAGAAGCGTCAGCAACTGGACCAGCGTCTGGGTTCCTTGAAGGAACTGTTCGGCCATATGTCCTCTACTGCTGCTGACCTGCGTGCCAATATCGGTTCCTCTCTGGTTTCCGCTCAATATCCTAACCGTACTGAATTCATCGATGGTCTTCTGGCTAAGATGAACAGTGCTACCCAGCTGCCGACTATCGAAGAAATCGAGCGTCTGTGGTTTGAAATTCAGCGCGAAACTGTTGAATCTGGCAAGATCGTTAAGTTTAACGCAACCGTGATCAAGCCCAATGGTGAGCAGGCTGATCAGGAAGTGGTTCGCGTAGGTAACTTCAACCTGGTTTCCAATGGTAAATACCTGGAAATGAACAATGCCTACAAAATGGCTGAGCTGATCCGTCAGCCTGACGCCAAGTTCCAAGGCATGGCTGAAACTCTACAGGCTTCTACCAGTGGCTTCAGTGCCTTCGGTGTAGACCCGACTGGTCCTACCGGCGGCTCCTACCTGAAAGCCATGATTAATAGCCCGGACATCGTAGAGCGCTGGCACCAGGGTGGCATCGTGGGCTACATCATCTCCGCTGTTGGTGCCTTCGCGATGCTGCTGGCTATCTTCCGCCTGATCGTTCTGACTGGCGTTGGCGCCAAAGTGAATGCACAGCTGCGCTCCTCTACTCCGAACACCAATAACCCGCTGGGTCGTGTACTGGCTGTTGCGGAAGAGAATAAAGGTGTAGACGGTGAAACTCTCGAACTGAAGATGGAAGAAGCGGTACTGAAAGAGCGTCCGGCGATTGAATCCGGCCTCAACCTGCTGAAGATCATCGCGATGGTTGCTCCGCTGCTGGGTCTGCTGGGTACCGTTACCGGTATGATCATCACCTTCCAGGCGATCACTATCTTTGGTGCGGGCGATCCTAAGGCAATGGCAGGCGGTATTTCCTCGGCCCTGATTACCACTGTTCTCGGTCTGGTTGTGGCTATCCCAACCGTTCTGATGCACACCGTAGTTAATGGTCGTGCCAAGCGTGTCCTGCACATTCTGGAAGAGCAGAGTGCTGGTATCGTGGCAGAAAACGCTGAGCGCAAATAAGAGGAGGCGGCAACATGCACGCATTAAATGACGCATGGGCCGCCGTCAACGCCTTTATGGCGTCGGGCGGGCCAGTACTGTTCCTGATCGCCGGCCTGACCTTCTTTATGTGGACGCTGATTTTTGAACGTGTTTTCTACTTTAACAAAGGGTTGAAAAGTGACGTTCAAGGTGCGGTAGACCAATGGGAGGGGCGCGGCGAGCGCAAATCCTGGGCTTCGCACCAGATCCGTTATGCAATGATTTCCCGGGTATCCGAGAAAATTCAGGACAATATGGACATGATCCAAGCCTGTGTCGCCCTGGCCCCTCTGTTTGGGCTGTTGGGTACGGTTTGGGGCATGATCAACGTGTTCGATGTTCTCGCGATTACAGGTGGTGGTGACGCCAAGCAGATGGCCAGTGGTGTATCCATGGCAACTATCCCGACAATGGCGGGTATGGTTGCGGCGCTGTCAGGCGTATTTGCCAACACTTACCTTGCCCGTAAAGCTGAGCGTGAAACCCAGCTGCTGGAAGATCATCTGACGATGGATCACTAAGCATACACCAGTTAATAAGCTTGCTTATTTACTGTGAAGGTTTAGCCAAGCCAGATACTTTCGCCGGGGGCTCCCTGAGCCCCCGCTGGAAAAGTTCGCTAAGAGAGTTGCTATGAGCAAAAGACAAAATACGGCAGAAGAGGAAGCCGGCGCAATTGACCTCACGCCTATGCTGGACGTGGTGTTTATCATGCTGATCTTCTTTATCGTCACCGCGACCTTTATCAAGGAGCCGGGTGCTGATATTGAGAAGCCGGAATCGACGACCGCTGAACTCAAGGCCGCCTCTATCCTGGTAGCGATCAACGACAGTGACGAGGTTTGGATTGCTAAAGAGAAGGTTGATGAGCGCCAGGTACGAATTGTCCTGGAGCGTCTCTACTCGGAAAACCCGAAAGGGTGGTTGGTAATTCAGCCCGATAAGGGAGCAAGCATTGAGAAGATTGCCCTGATTGCAGAAGCTGCCAGGAAGATTGGTATCAAGAAAGTTTCCGTCGCTACAGAGAAGAGTTAACAGCTATGAATCCGGTAAGACTTCTTGGGGCAGGTACGCTGGCGGTAGCCACGACCTTTGGCCTCATCTTCACCATGCATCAGCTGATCGCGGCAAACATGAAAGCTCCTGAGGATACGGAAACTTTCAAAGTTGCCGATGTGGTGATGCCTGATACGAAGATTGAAACACAGTACGACACCACCAAGCCGGTAAAACCTGATGAGCCGGAAACTCCGCCACCAGAGATGCCTGAGCCCGAGTTTGAAGAGCCGAATATTGATGGCAACATCAACATTTCCGCTCCGAAGGCCGGAGGCGGCGTTAAGCTGTCAGGTTTCAGCTTTGGTGAAGGTGATTACCTGCCAATCGTAAAAGTACAGCCACAATATCCCCGTCGCGCTCTGCAGCGCGGTATGGAAGGCTACGTAATCGTTGAGTACACCGTAACGACTAACGGCTCTGTACGCGACCCGATTGTAATTGAGGCTTTTACGCTACAAGGTAAACCGACCACGGTTTTCAATCGGGCTGCCCTAAAGTCCGCGCTGAAGTACAAGTACAAGCCGCGGGTAGTCGATGGCAAGCCGACTGAAGTTCCTAATGTTAGGACTAAGATTAGCTTTAACATGGCTAAGGACTAAAAAGGGGAAGCACTATGAAGTTGACGACCATCACTAAAGGTTTGTCCAAGTTCGCTCTGCGCACGTCAGTAGCGCTACCCTTGGTTCTGGCACCGACGGTCAGCGTTACCGTGTTGGATGCGGTGGGTGTATCAGCACCTTTCGCCTCTGCGCAGGCGCAGGAACAAAAGAAGCCGAGCAAAGAAAAAACCCGTAAAGTTCCGGCGATGCGTGAAGCTGCGTATAAGAAGCTGGAGAAAGCCCAGGAAGCTGCGGATGCAGAGGATTGGGCGGCCGCACTAGTTGCACTGCAGGAAATGGATGCGGCTAAGAAGCGCTTCAACGGTTATGAAATTGCCCAGATGTATAACTTCTTCGGTGTTGTTTACTACAGCACTGAGCGTTACAAAGAGGCGATTCCCTACTTTAAAAAGGTGTTGGATCAGGGTGAAAAAAACCTGCCGGTAGCTTTAGAAGTGGGCACCCTGTTTACACTGGCTCAGCTCTATTTTGTCACTGAGGATTACAAGCAGGCGATTAACTATCTGAACCAGTGGTTTAAGGTTTCCGATCGCATCACTGCCGACTCCTACGCCCTTCTCGCCCAGGCTTACAATCAGACTGGTGAACAGAACAAGGCTCTCGCGAATATTAATATCGCGGTGTCCATGTACGAGAAAGAGGGTAAAACACCCAAGGAAAGCTGGTACGGATTGCAGCAGTATGTTTATTTCGAGCGTAACGACTACAAGAGCGTAGCCGCTGTCCTGGAAAAACTGGTGCAGTACTACCCTAAGCCGGTGTACTACAAAACGCTGGCAGCCATGTACGGTGAGCTCAAGCGTGACAAGGACCAGTTGCATATGATGGAAGCAGCTTACCTTGCCGGTGCCCTGGAGAAAGATAGAGATCTGCTGAATATGGGGTATCTCTTTATGGGGCATGAAATGCCTTATAAAGGAGCCAAGGTGATTGCCAAGGGTATTCAAGACAAGAAGATCCCGCGCACGGCTAAAAACCTGGAAACCCTGGCCCAGGCATACCAGATGGCACAGGAGCTGCAAAAGGCGATTCCACAGCTGGAAGCGGCTGCACAGCTTTCCGATAAAGGTGAGATCTATTCACGCCTGGCCGGTATTTACCTGGATTTGGATCAGAACGAAAAAGCCATCGCTATGGGTAAAAAAGCCCTGGCAAAAGGCGGTATCAAGCGGGTTGACCAGCTGCATATCGTAATGGGTATGGCAAATGCCAACCTGAAGCGTTATGACTCATCGTTAAAGAGCCTCAAGCTTGCACTGAAAGATGAACGTTCTGAGAAGTTCGCCAAACAGTGGATTACGTTTGTTGAGGGTGAAAAGAAGCGTGAAGAGCAGTTAGCCATCTAAAGCTGGCCCGCTTTCCAGGTTTCTTAAAAGGCCGCACAGAAATGTGCGGCCTTTTTTATGCTTGCCTTCTGCGGTATGCCGACACAAAGTTTTGAAACAACCTGTATTAACAGACTATTTGCATTTTTTTGTAAATTGACTAATGATTAATGGTAGCTGATCAGCTTTTCCATTTTCGGCATATGAATGCCGCTTATCGCACCCTAACAATAATAGGAGAGGTGTTATGGACAGAGCTTGCCAGTCGATTTCCAACCCCTTATTTTTCCCCCCACATTTACTCGCGGGTTACACAAAGAGTCTGGGTTTTGCCGCTGCAATCACAGTTGGATTGATCTTTTTGATGAGTCAACTAGTAGCTACTGATATCGATGAGCCCAAAGTTAGCTTGTTGCCTGCGATAAAACCGGTACATATGCCAAAAAAAGAGATTGTTACCCAAACTTATGAGGAGCCTACACCGCCGCAAGCTGTGCTGGAGCAGCCGACGATGCGGGTTGAGGAAACTGAGGTAGCACCGGTTACGATGAATGTGGTGATTAGTACGCCCACTCCTGTCACTTCTACTGGGGTGCAAATATCGCGCGACCCTTTACCAGTTTATAAAGCTAAACCGCGATACCCCAATGCGGCACTACGCAGGGGGATAGAGGGGTATGCCGTTGTAGAATTTACGGTAACCAAAACGGGGGCGGTACGTGATGCTCGTGTGGTTGGGGGCTATGACTCTAATGGTAACCCCACGAGCGTATTTGATCGCTCCGCTGTAGCCGCGGCAGAACGGTTTAAGTATCGACCCCAAATGGAGAATGGCCAGCCAGTGGAGCGCTACGGGGTACGCAATCGAATCAGTTACAAAATAGCGGAATAAAAAACGGCCCTTAGGGGCCGTTTTTGTAGAGACGTTTTAATCAGTCAATTTCTCTCACCGCCCCACGGTCTGCACTGGTGGCAAGCATGGCATAGGCTTTCAGTGCCTTGCTGACTTTACGAGGGCGCTTTTCGATTGGCTTCCAGCCATTGGGATTTTTTTCCATTTCCCTGCGCCGCTTATCGAGTTCACTTTCCTCAATAGCGATTTCAATTTTCCTCCCTGGAATGTCAATACGTATAAGGTCTCCATTGCGAACCAGAGCGATGTTACCTCCAGACGCCGCCTCCGGTGAAACATGTCCAATAGAGAGGCCCGAAGTTCCTCCTGAGAAGCGGCCATCGGTAATCAATGCGCAGTGCTCACCGAGTCCTTTGGACTTTAAATAACTGGTGGGGTAAAGCATCTCTTGCATTCCAGGTCCACCTTTAGGACCCTCATAGCGAACGATAACAGCCTCCCCTTTACTGACCTTCCCTTCGAGGATATTGGAAACCGCCTCTTCCTGGCTTTCTACTACATGGGCGGGGCCTTCGAACTTCCACAGCGACTCATCGACGCCGGAAGTCTTCACTACACAGCCATTGGGGGCCAGGTTACCAAAGAGAACGGCGAGCCCTCCCTCAGAGGAGTAGGCGTGCTCCGCAGAACGGATACAGCCGCGCTGGCGATCGGCATCTAAAGTGGACCAGCGGCAATCCTGGCTGAAAGCTGTTTGCGTGGGAACACCTGCGGGTCCCGCGCGATAGAATTCCAGTACAGATTGGTCGTCCGTGCGGCAAATATCCCAGCGCGCCAGGGCATCGGCGAGTGAACCACCGTAGGCGGTTGGCAGCGAGGAGTCGATAAGACCTGCGGCCTCCAACTCCCCGAGGATGGCCATTACACCACCGGCGCGGTGTACATCTTCTATATGGTATTTCTCGGTATTGGGGGCAACCTTGCACAGCTGTGGAACCTCACGGGAGAGGCTGTCGATATCTTCCAGGGTAAAGTCAATCTCACCCTCTTGAGCAGTTGCCAGCAGGTGCAGGATGGTATTTGTGGAGCCTCCCATGGCGATATCGAGAGCCATGGCATTGCGGAAGGCTGTGCGGTTGGCGATGTTGCGCGGCAGGGCAGTTTCGTCATCCTGCTCATAGTAGCGTTTGGTCAGGGTTACGATCTCGCGGCCAGCGCGGAGGAATAGCTCCTTGCGGTCGGCGTGAGTCGCTAGCATGGTGCCGTTACCAGGGAGTGAAAGCCCCAGGGCCTCGGTCAGGCAGTTCATGGAGTTCGCTGTAAACATTCCTGAGCAGGAGCCGCAGGTCGGGCAGGCAGAGCGCTCATACTCAGCAACTTCCTCGTCGGAGGCCGTATCTGTAGCGGCGATCACCATAGCATCTACTAAGTCGAGCTTGTGGTCAGCCAGCTTGGTTTTGCCGGCCTCCATGGGGCCACCGGAGACAAAGATAACTGGAATGTTCAGGCGCATGGCTGCCATCATCATTCCCGGTGTGATCTTGTCACAGTTGGAGATACAAACCAGGGCGTCGGCACAGTGGGCATTGACCATATACTCCACTGAGTCAGCGATAATTTCGCGGCTGGGCAGGCTATAGAGCATGCCGTCGTGACCCATTGCGATACCGTCATCCACAGCGATCGTATTGAACTCCTTGGCCACGCCGCCGGCGCGTTCAATCTCCCTTGCGACAAGCTGACCCATATCTTTTAGGTGTACGTGTCCGGGGACAAACTGGGTAAAAGAGTTTGCGATGGCAATGATTGGCTTATGGAAGTCCTCGTCCGTCATACCGGTGGCACGCCACAAGGCGCGGGCTCCGGCCATATTGCGACCGGCGGTAGAGGTGCGGGAGCGGTATTGGGGCATAGTCACAGATTCCAGCTGGCAACAATGAATGCGCCAGCTTAGCAAAAAATGGACTTTCCTGGGATGTTTTTGCGCCCAAACTACCCATCAAAGGAGTAATAAGGATAGATATTTCAAATTTCTATGACTAAGTGGACTGACTTTTCCCCAGGCGTTTACGCAGGATTCTCGAATTGCGCTGAATGTTGTACAGGGACTTTCGCGCGGTAGGCAGCTCACTGATACCGACTTGTTCAAAGCCCTGCTCGATAAACCAGTGCTCTGTCTGGGTGGTGAGGACGTAGAGCTCATCAACCTGGACTGTTTGCGCCTGTCTCTCAAGGTGGCGCATCAGCTTGGCACCACGCCCGCCACCGCGAAATTCCGGGTGGCTTGCAAGGCAGGCAACTTCGGCTGCTGTGGTAGTGCCCTTATCATCCTTAATGGGATACAGAGCTGCACAGGCAACTGGAGTACCATCCACTTCCACAAGCGTGAAGTGTTCAATTTCTGCCTCGAGCTTCTCGCGGGAGCGCCGTACCAAAACGCCATCTTTCTCTAACGGGCGGATCAGCCCAAGAATGCCGCCCACATCGGTAATTCGCGCTCTGCGCACAACTTCGTAGCTGTCCCGGTAAATCATGGTACCGGCCCCTTCACGGCGGAACAGCTCCTGAATTAAGGCGCCGTTTTTACAAAAGCTAAGTAGGTGTGTACGGGCGATCCCTGCATTACAGGCTCGAATGGCGCAGCGCAGGGTTGCGCTTTGCACTTTGGGTGAAACCTGCTCTGCCTGCAAAATACTTAACTCGTGTACCGGATTTCCGTCCACTTGAAGTTGCTCAGGTTCGCGGAATAGCACTAGTTTCTCAGCGCGCAATACTCTGGAAGCCTCAGCGGCCAGATCCAGGTAATTGATATTGAAAAGCTCCCCGGTCAGGGATGTGCCCAGGGGAGAAAGGAGTACCAGGGAACCCTGATCTAGGTTTTGCTCCAGAGTGTTGGTGTCCATGCGTCGCACGGTGCCGGTCCAGCCCAGGTCCACGCCATCTAGCACGCCACTGGGACGGGCGGTAACAAAATTGCCTGAGACCACCTTGAGGGCCGAACGCGCCATCGGTGAGTCTGGCAGTCCTTGGGAAAAAGCAGCTTCAATATCGAAGCGCAGTTTACCCACGACGGACTTAACAATCTCCAATGTCTCTCGATTGGTAATACGCTGGTTCTCGTGAAACCGATTTTCTATGCCGCGCTCATCCAGGGCTCGATTAATTTGTTCCCGCGCGCCGTGCACAACAACCAGGCGAACCCCAAGGCTGGCAAGCAGCGCCATATCGTGTACTAGATTGCGGAAATTGGCGTGCTCTAAAGCATCGCCGGGGATACCAATTACTAAAGTGCGACCGCGCAGGTCGTTGATGTAAGGTGCCGCGTGGCGAAACCAGTTCAGGGAAGCGTTATCGTCGCTCACTAATTCTTACCGTGTGCAAGTCTTGTGGTGTTAAAGCCCCGGAGGCTGTCGCAGGCAGATTAAAGGCAAAAGCGGCCAATCAAGTCGCGCAGAATGTTGACCATAGGGTTGATACGATCCAGGGCGAGAAATTCATCCGGCTGATGAGCTTGGTCAATATCGCCGGGGCCGAGCACGATAGTGTCAATATTCAAACTCTTCAAGTAGGGCGCTTCAGTACCAAAGGCAACACTTTCAGCGGGATGGCCACAAAGTTGTTCTGCAACTTTTACTAACTCTGAATGGGAATCCTGTTCAAAGGGCGCAGTGCCAGGGAATAAAGAGGCCACTTCCACCTGAATTTTAGTGTCTTGTGGAATGGTAAGGATACGTTTGGTTAGTTCTTCCCGTAGGTCCGTAAGCTGCATTCCGGGCAACGGACGAATATCAAACTGGAGTTCTGTGTGGCCGCAGATCCGATTGGGATTGTCACCCCCATGGATACAGCCTAAGTTCATCGTGGGTACTGGAACGGCGAATCCGGGGTTGTTGTACTTTTGCTGCCACTCTTTTCGCAGTGTTAATAGTTCACCGATAACTTTATGCATGGCCTCGAGAGCGTTGGCCCCCAAGCTTGGATCTGATGAGTGGCCGGACTGGCCGGTAATACGCACAGCTTCCATCATAACGCCCTTGTGCATACGTATCGGGCGAAGCCCGGTGGGCTCACCAATTACCGCGTAGCGGGCTTGGGGTTTGCCAGCCTCGACCAGGGCGCGGGCACCACTCATACTTGTTTCTTCATCGGCTGTTGCCAAAACAATCAATGGTTTTTGTAAAGGTTTGCCGAGAAAAGTCTGCACAGCCTCTATAACCAGAGGGAAAAACCCCTTCATATCACTGGTGCCGAGACCGTATAAGCGGTTGTCGCGCTCTAAAACCTTAAAGGGGTCCGATTGCCAGCGCCCCGAATCAAAGGGGACTGTATCAGTATGTCCGGATAGAACGAGCCCGCCTTTGTCACCACTTGTACCACCGAGAGTAGCAATCATATTGGCTTTATTGGGAGAGCCCTTTAAAGGCATTATCTCTACATTGAAACCAAGTCCTTCTAACCATCCACCCAGTAGCTCAACCACCGGGCGGTTACCCATATCCAGGGAAGGATCGGTTGCACTGACACTGGGACTGGCGATCAGTTGATGTAATTGGGTCTTCAGGTCAGGTACTGCGATACTCGCCATGGTGACTTTCCCTACTTTTGTTACGCCATTCATTCAGGATAACAGCGGCTCCGATCAGTCCTCCCCCAAGGGCGAGACGGGTTAGATCGGCATCCCGATTCCAGATTAACAGATTTACCAATAAACCAGCGGGAATCAGTGCATTGTTCATCGCGGCCAGGGTGCCAGTAGAAACCTGCGTAGCACCCTTGTTCCACAAAAAATATCCCAGACCTGATGCCACCAACCCTAACCAGAGTAGAACACCCCATTGTTGTGAGCCTTGTGGGTACTGCGCTTCTCCGAGTAGGAGCCAGGCGATAACGGTGACCAAGCTGGCGCCGATAAAAAACCAAGCGAAGGTTTGCCTCGGGGGGAGGCCTTGCTCGACGGACATCAGACGCTTGTAGGTTACCTGTCCCACAGCAAAACATAGGTTGGCACCCTGGACGACTGCAAATCCAATCCAGAAGTCGCTACTGGGGGAGTCCCAGCGAATAGTGGCGGCTCCCAATACAGCTACGGCTGCGATAGTGAGGTTCCAGACAGAAAAGTGCCTATTAAGGAAGTCCTCAAGGGCGGTGATATAAAGAGGGGTGAAAATAGTAAATAGCAGTACCTCGGGGACACTGAGCAGTAAGAATGACTGGTAGTAAAACAAATACATCAGCCCCAGTTGTACAGCGCCGATCACAATTAAACGGATCGCGGTGCGGAGAGGGCAAGCCTTCCATTTCAGCATGGGTAGAAATACCGCCATGGCAAGGAGAACCCGTGTCATTGCTGAAAAGTAACTATCCACCTGTCCGGCCAGGTAGACGCCTATCAGGCTGAAAGAAAAGGCCCACAGCAGTGTGACAAACAACAATAATGGCATCTGGAAAAATTCGCAGGCAACAGTAAACTGGTGGGGCAGGCCCAAGTAATGACACTGAATATTACTGTTGCTTGTAATAAATAGATATGGATTTGGAATTCCAAATCTCTTTTGTGGGTTAGCCTGGCCCTCCAAGCAAGGTGAGGGAATAATTAAACACTGCGGCTTGGGCGACTATTGTTCCGAGCTACCTGGTTTCCCCATCTGAGCAAATTCACATTGCAATCATTGCGATCGATAATTGCCTCTATCAGGCAAAGCCCATCGTGTTTTAGGGCATCTTTGATTGCTTTGTCCAGCTCTCCCTCAGTGGTGACTTTACAACCCCAGGCTTTGCCTTCTCCTGCACTGAAAACTTCGATTAATTGCGCGTATTCCCAGTTTTTAATGTTGTTGTAAGGGCCGTCGTGGATCTCCACTTCAATGGTGTAGCCACCGTTATTCACCAGAAAAATAATTGGATTAACGTTATAACGGATCATGGTGGAGATTTCCTGGGCGGTCAGCTGGAAGGAGCCGTCGCCGATACAGGCAATCATCCGCCCCTCACCCATACCCAGGGCATAACCTAGAGTTGCCCCTACAGACCAGCCGATACTTCCATATTGCATCTGTATTTCAAAGCGGGCTCCATCTGGTAGCGACAGCTCCATACCGTTAAACCAGGAGTCCCCGGTTTCCACCAGCAGAGCGGTATCGCTTTTAAGCATTTTTTGAATTCGCGCAAACAGCTGACGGACTGTCAAATTGTCGCTTCGCTTGCCCGGTTGGGGGATATGTTTTGGACTGCTGACCCTGCGATAGGCTTGTACTGCACCGGTGTTGGGAGTGAGTTTATCTACCAGCGCTTCCAACAAATCATTCATGTGTACATTGCTGTAACAGGTCTCACCCAGCTGTACAGAAGTTGGCAGTGCGATAACGGTCCTGCTTTGATCGAAGCAAAGCTGGTGCCCGGTTGTGGTGTAGTCAGTAAAGAGTGGGCCGGCGAAGAGCAAAGCGTCGGCGGTATCAACTATCTCGCTGCAGCCCGGTGTACTGACCGGTCCCCAGTACATACCCATAAAGTTATCGTGGGTCTCTGACAGCAGGCCTTTGGCATCCGCCATACAGGCCACACCGTAACGGCTGCTGGCGGCGAGTTCGCGCAGGGATTCTTCCGCACAGGCAGCGCGTACCCTTCCTCCCGCAATCAGAACTGGCCGTTCGGCAGCATTGAGGAATGCGGCAATATGCTCTACCGCAGCAGAGAGGGAATCCGGGTCACTAGTGGCGCTACGTGCAAATCCACGGGGGATAGGGGCCGATGTAGGTGCGTTAGCAATATTGGCTGCAATTTCGATGTAGACCGGTTTACGCCGCAGCATGGCGGTATCAATTGCTCTGTCTATCGCTGCAGGAGCGAGGGATGGATGGTGGATAACCACGGTTTCGGCTGTTACCCGCGAATAGATTTCGCTCTGGTAGCTGTAATCGACCTTACCTAAAGTGTGATGCAAATACTCCCACTCAGCCTCAGAGTTCGTATTTGGTCCGCCAGAGATTGCAATTAAAGGGAGGTCTTCGGCAAAAGCACCGGCTACTGCATTAATCATGCTGAGGCCGCCGACGGAGAAGGTGACTACTGCCGCTGAGGGGCCACCGGTTGCGCGGGCATAGCCGTCGGCGGCATAGCCTGCATTTAGCTCGTTACAGCAGCTGATCATTTTGAGATCTGGGTGGAGTAGTAATTGATCCAGTAACACCAGATTGTAATCGCCAGGCAAGGCGAAGTAGTGCTCTATGCCTGCGTCTTTTAATCTTTGTGCCAGGTAGGTTCCCACTGTCCAGTTGCTAACAGTCATGTAATTTACACGAGTGAATTGAAGTTGAGGCGCAATCCTTAAGTGCCAGATATCTGTTTTGCTACTGGCACAGCTTAGTTGAGAATGGGGTGAGTGAGAGACATAAAAAAAGGGGCCTGGGCCCCTTTTTGATTTATCAATGATTCTACAGTTCTAGCCGAACAAGCCCTTAAAGAAGTAGAAGAACAAGATCGCAATACCAGCACCCGCCGGCAAGGTGACTACCCAGGAGGCGGCGATAGTGGTGATCATACGCAGGTTCAGGGCGCCAATACCCCGCGCCAGGCCAACACCCAATACCGCGCCCACCAGAGTGTGAGTCGTGGAGATTGGCAGGCCGGTACCAGAAGCCAGTACGACGGTGGAGGCCGCACCCAGCTCGGCAGCGAAGCCACGGCTCGGGGTCAGCTCGGTGATTTTCTTACCGATAGTGGCCATTACCTTAAAGCCGTATGTCGCCAGGCCCACCACGATACCGATACCGCCGAGCAGCAATATCCAGGAAGGCATAGTGGATTTAACGGTGATAGCACCGCTCTGGATGGTGTTAACTACGGCAGCCAGAGGACCAACGGCGTTGGCGACATCGTTGGAGCCGTGAGCGAAGGCCATGGCACAGGCGGTGAAGACCATCAGGATTGCAAATACGCGCTCGACGTTGGCGAAACGGTTTTCAGCTTCAGCTGCCGGGTCGCGCTGGACGCGCTTGAGCATGGTGACTCCGATACCGGCGACAGCAAGGCCCACCAGGGCGGCGATACCGGCATCCTGGATAAAGCTGAGCTGGATATTGGCATCTTTAAGAACGTGCTTGAGGCCCTTGGTAAGGGTCACCATGGCAATCATCCAGCCCACTGCAAACATGTAGAAGGGGATGTAGCGCTTGGCATTGTTGAAGGGGTCTTCCGTGTCTAGGATCAGGCGCTGGACACTGCGGAATAACAGGAAAGACAGGGTGCCCGCGAGAACCGGGGAGACCACCCAGCTAGCCACGATGCTGCCCACTTTACCCCAGGCCACTGCATCTGGGGATATACCTACCGCAGAGAAGCCGACAATTGCGCCGACAATAGAGTGGGTGGTGGACACCGGCCAGCCGAGAATACTGGCAACCAGCAGCCAGGTGCCCGCCGCCAGCAGTGCCGAAAGCATACCGTATACCAACAGCTGCGGTTGGGCGGCGAAGACTTCAGAATCGATAATGCCTTTGCGGATAGTTGCGGTAACCTCTCCGCCTGCCAAATAGGCGCCGGCAAACTCAAAGATCATGGCGATAACAATCGCCTGCTTGATAGTCAGTGCACGGGAACCTACGGAGGTACCCATGGCGTTGGCTACGTCGTTGGCACCGACGCCCCAGGCCATAAAGAAGCCTGCTACACAGGCCAAAATCAATAATATATGGCCGTATTGACTAATAATTTCCACGCCAAACCCCCTAACGTGCTAACAACAACTGCAATCGGTTGCCCACGCTGTGGGCGCGATCGGCGAGTTCACCGATCCATTCAATAACCCGGTAGAGGAACATAACGTCCACCGGAGGTAAGTCTTTCTCAATAGCAAACAACGACGCGCGAATTTCGACTTCAAGCTTGTCTGACTTGCGCTCCAGTTCATCCAGCTCTTCGGTCATGCGTTTGGCGATATCCACCTCGCGCCCGGCAAAGCCGCTTTCCAGCAACTCGTCCAGTTCGTTGATCGCGCGCAGTGCCTGTGCAGAGGTGGCGACAGCGCTCTCCACAAAGGTGGTCATCAAGGATTGGAGAGGTGCGGGAATCTGCATCTTCCTGCCTACAGCCAGACCAGCGATATCCTGGGCAGTGTTGGCTACCTCATCCTGGGCATGCAGCAATTCCAGCAAGTCGGTCCTGGACACTGGCATAAACAGGCTGTCCGGCAGATGCAGGCGCAGGTCTCTCTTGATATCGTCAGCGCGGTTCTCCGAGGCGGAGATGCGCAGTTGGATCTGTTCTGCCTCTTTGAGGTCACCTTTGATCAGTGCTTCAAAGAAGGGGATCAGGTCAGCCGATGCCTCGTGGGCCGTAGCCATATGCTTCTCGATTGGCTTAATCGGAGAGCGGCCAAATAAGTTGGCAATATTCGACAGGGCCATGGTTAGCTCCATTGCTCAGAATGCGAAAACGGCGGCATGGTACCCCAATCGGGGCAACTTCGTAACAGTGCGTTAACAGCGCACTTTCACAGCTTGATGATAGGGCTACAATGCGACGTCGCCATATGAGAATAAAGGGGTTACCAATGGCAGAGAGTAGAGTTGCAGACCGCATACTGGAACTGCGCGGATTACTGGAAGATTTGGTGGGGCAGGGCTTTGTTAGCCGAGAGGATGCCAACCGTATTGTCGGGACCCCGCGGACAGCAGAGCAGGCCCAGATGCACCCGCTCAGCTATATCGCCAGTTGTGACCTGGCCAACCGCAAGCAACCGGGTAGTCTGCTCAATAGTGAAATCCTTAGCGCCTGGTTAGCGGAGAGCTCCTCCCACCCCTTGTATCATATTGATCCTCTGAAGGTTAATGTGAGCGCTGTCACCGAGGTGATGAGCTTCCAATTTGCCAAGCGACACCAAATTCTCTGTGTTGAGGCGAGTACCGAAGAACTTCTGGTGGCGACAGCTCAACCGTTTAACCATGGTTGGGAGGAGCAGCTGGAACATACCACTGGCCGCAGAGTACGCCGTGTGGTGGCTGATCCGGCCGATATCAAACGACACTGCGTCGAGTTTTACTCCCTTTCCAATTCAATCTCTGGTGCAAGCGGCCTTCAGGGAACCTCAGCGGCAAATAATTTTGAACAGTTGCTGGAGTTGGGCGCCTTAAAGGACCCTGAAGCTAACGATCAACACATCGTCAATATCGTCGATTGGTTGTTGCAGCACGCCTTTGATCAGCGTGCCAGTGATATCCATATTGAACCGCGCCGGGAAGTGGGACGTATTCGCTTTCGTATTGATGGTGTACTGCATCCAATCCATGAGTTACCAGATCAAGTGAATGCTGCGGTTACCAGTCGCCTGAAAATTCTAGGGCGCATGAATGTGGCGGAGAAGCGCAAACCCCAGGATGGCCGCATCAAGACAAAAAGGCCCGACGGCAGCGAAGTGGAGTTGCGCCTCTCCACTCTTCCCACAGCCTTTGGCGAGAAGCTGGTAATGCGGATCTTCGATCCAGAGGTTCTCGCGCGATCTTATTCCGATCTGGGACTGGGTGGTGATGACTTGGCTCGCTGGCAGGCGATGCTGTCACGACCCAATGGTATCGTACTGGTCACCGGCCCTACCGGTTCGGGTAAAACCACCACTTTGTATACTGGTCTTAAGCAGTTGGCCACCAGTGCAGTGAATGTTTCCACGGTTGAAGATCCTATCGAAATGGTGGAAGAGAGCTTTAACCAAACCCAGGTTCACCACTCGATTGGCTTTGATTTTGCTGCAGGTATCAGAACCCTGATGCGTCAGGACCCCGATATCATCATGGTTGGTGAAATTCGTGACCTGGAAACCGCTCAGATGGCGGTTCAAGCGGCACTGACAGGCCACCTGGTTATCTCAACCCTGCATACTAATGACGCTCCAACAGCGGTTACCCGCTTATTGGATCTGGGCTTGCCGCATTATTTATTGAAGTCCACCATTCTCGGGGTGATGGCCCAGCGCTTGGTACGGACACTATGTCCCAGTTGCAAGCAGGAGGACAAAATTGAAGAGGCCGATTGGCAGTCTCTGGTGAAACCCTGGAGAGCGCCGTTGCCGGAGAAAGTCTACCGGCCGGAAGGTTGCCTGGAATGTCGTAATACGGGCTATCGTGGGCGTCAGGGAATTTATGAAATCCTGCCATTTAGCGAGTCGGTACAAGCTATTGTCACCTCCGATTGTGATCTACAGCAACTGCGGCGCCAGGCGATGCGCGAAGGTATGAATAGTCTGAGGCTTTCCGGTGCGAAAAAAGTAGCGGCGGGTTTGACCACTGTGGCAGAGGTATTGAGGGTGGCCCCACCGCCGGATATCGCTTTCTAGCTTGGGTGGCCTCTCTGAGATAACTGTTTGAAGATGTAGAGGCCAGTGAAGTGACCTTATAGGAGGGCTTGCTCGGCCACTCATCATTATCCGATACCACCGCTAGCTATCGGAATGCCGATAGCTAGGCAGAATTGCCCGCTGATATTCGCACCAAGGATTGACCCTCATGTTTGACAACATTCCGTGCCCAAAACCCATCCGCGCTCAACTTCAGTCGCTTTGGCATGACTGGTGTGAACTGACGGAGGCCGCGCTTGTTGTTGAGGTGGAAAGTTTGCTGTCAGATTCACGGCTTGCTCAAGGAGTGGCCCGGAGTTTTATCGGTTCAGAATTTTTTTATCAACAGTGCTGTCGCCGCCCAGAGTTTTTCCGGGATTTGTTACTTAAACAAGATCTTGGGCTCTCCCTGCCGATCATAGGAAGTGATGAGGAACTGGATCTTCAATTGCGTTTATTGCGTAACCGGGTAACGGCTGAAGTCATATTTCGCGATTTTGCCGGCCAGTGGGATATTCCCCAGGCATGTCTGCGGCTCAGTGAATTGGCTGAGCTATCCATTCGTACGGCGATGCAATGGCACCATGAGAAATTAGTTGAGCGCTATGGCGAGCCTCGTAGTATAGCTGGCGATAGTCAGTCGATGGTGGTGTTGGGAATGGGCAAATTGGGAGCCCGGGAACTCAATCTTTCATCGGATATCGATCTGATTTTTGCTTACCCAGAGCCCGGTTATACCGATGGTGGAAAGAGCATAGAGAATCAGCAGTTTTTCCAAAAGCTTGGCCAGCGCTTGATTAAATCATTGGATGGAATCAATGCGGATGGTTTTGTCTTCCGTGTAGATATGCGTTTGCGCCCCTACGGTGACAGTGGCCCCTTGGTAAGCCATTTCGCCGCTCTGGAGGACTATTACCAGACTCAAGGGCGTGAGTGGGAGCGCTACGCCATGGTCAAAGCTCGCCCTGTTGCCGGCAGGGAGGAGTTTGCTGAAGAGTTGATGGAGCTGTTGCGCCCATTTACTTATCGCCGCTATATCGATTTCAGTGCTATTGATGCTTTGCGTGAAATGAAAGCCCTGATACAGCGGCAAGTGCGCGCTCGCGGTTTAACGGACAATATCAAACTTGGGCGGGGCGGCATACGCGAGTTGGAATTTATTGCCCAGGCATTCCAGTTAATTCGCGGAGGGCGCGAACCCGCGCTGCGCGAGCGCAGCTTGCTCAAGCTACTGCCCCTCTTGGAAAGTGATGGCCATGTTGAACCGGGAGTGGCCAGTGAACTGACCAGTTGTTATTTGCTATTGCGGAGAGTTGAACACGCACTTCAAGCTTACCGGGATCAGCAGACACAGGCGCTCCCAGCTGAGGAGGGTGAAAGGGAAAAATTGGCATTTGCCCTGGGCCGCGACAATTGGGTGCAATTGGAGATTGAGCTGATCGATGTTCGTTCCTTAGTTGAGCGGGAGTTCGATACTGTAATCGCTCCACCAGAGGAGATGGCCGCCCCCAGTGTGGCTGAAGAGTGGCAGGGACTCTGGGCAAGTTGCGCCGATGAAACTGCGAATGAAGAGAATTTGCAGATTTTGGAAAGTGCAGGGTTTCTTCCTCCACCGCAGGCACTCGAGCACTTAAAGGAGCTGTGCCAGTCAACAATGGTTGCGGCACTACCTGCTTCTTCCCGTGCGCGCCTGGACCAATTTATGCCTACGCTACTGGCCGCAGCAGGGTTACAGGCTGATCCCTTGTTAGTGCTAACCCGTGTTTTACCTTTAGTGCGCTCAGTACTGCGTCGCAGTGCCTATCTCGTCCTGATTAATGAAAATCCCCCCGTGCTCAACCAGCTGGTGCGCCTCTGTAGTGCCAGTCCGTGGATTGCTGAGCAACTGGCACGCCATCCAATTCTGCTGGATGAGCTGCTGGATTCGCGTAGGTTGTTGGCACCCTCTACGGCGGCAGATATTGCCAATGAGTTGCGTCTCGAATTGTTGCGGATTGATCCCGAAGATCTGGAATTGCAAATGGAGGCGCTGCGATATTTTAAACAGAGTCAAAGCCTGCGCATTGCGGCACAAGAAGTGAATGGTGCCCTGCCTTTGATGAAAGTCAGTGATTCCCTTACTTGGTTGGCAGAGGCGATATTGCAGCAGTCATTGCAACTCGCCTGGGCACAGATGGTGGATAAATACGGTGCGCCTGCGGGGGCCTCGGCAGAGGATATGCACTTTGCCATTATCGCCTACGGAAAGCTGGGGGGATTGGAGCTTGGCCACGGTTCTGACCTGGATATTGTTTTTGTGCACGATGCAGATGCGATGCAGGTTACCGACGGTAAAACCAGTATTGATAACCTGAGCTTTTTTACCCGACTAGCACAGCGACTTATCCACATATTGCAAACCCGTACATTGAGCGGGCCTCTTTATGAGGTAGACACAAGACTGCGCCCTTCGGGTAATTCAGGGCTCTTGGTGACTTCATTGGCTGCCTTTGAAAAATACCAGAGGGAGAGTGCCTGGACCTGGGAGCATCAGGCGCTGGTGAGAGCTCGATCTGTCGCCGGTAGTCTCCGCCTGAGTGAGTCGTTTCAACAGTTGCGTACGCAATTGCTTTGCCAGTCGCGAAAGAGCGATAAATTGCGTGATGAGGTGGTGGAAATGCGCAATAAAATGCGTGCGCACCTCGATAAGAGCAACGATAAAAAGTTTGATCTAAAGCACGGTGAGGGCGGTATTGTCGATATTGAATTTATGGTTCAATATGCTGCTCTGGCCTGGGCAAAAACTTCGCCCTCGATCGTGCGGTATACCGATAATATTCGCATTCTCGAAAGTCTAATTGACGCAGGCCTGATGCCGGCCCAACAAGCCGGACATCTGATCGACGCCTACAAAGCCTACCGATCTGAAGGTCATCGCCTGGCACTACAACAACTGCCAGGGATTGTGAGCGATGACCAATTCACAGCGGAAAGAAAGACCGTTCAAACAAACTGGCAGCAATTACTCGGTTAACACCGGGTTTCTACCTGCTGCCCGATTAAACTGTTTTTCAGGATTTGTAGGAGTTACCCATGTCTTTTGCCGACCGCGACGGCGTTATCTGGTTTGATGGTGAATTGGTTCCCTGGCGCGATGCCCGGGTGCATGTCCTCACTCATACCCTGCACTATGGAATGGGGGTGTTTGAAGGCGTACGGGCTTATGAAACCGGTAACTGCACCAGTATCTTTCGTTTGCAAGAGCACACCCGTCGGTTGTTTCGCTCTGCAAAAATAATGAATATCCCAATGCCCTATAGCACTGATGAGCTGAATGAAGCTCAGCGGCTTGTGGTGCGCGAAAATAACCTGCGCCAAGCGTATCTAAGGCCAATGGTATTTTACGGGTCAGAGGGAATGGGGTTGCGCGCAGAAAATCTTTCAACCCATGTGATTGTCGCTTCCTGGGAGTGGCCCAGCTACATGAGCCCCGAGGCGCTGGAGCAGGGGATTAAGGTGAATACCTCCTCATATACCCGACACCATGTGAATATCAGCATGTGTAAGGCGAAAGCCAATGGTAACTATATAAACTCGATGCTGGCGTTACAGGAGGCAGTGCGCAATGGCTGCGAGGAGGCGCTATTACTGGACCCCGAGGGCTATGTTGCTGAGGGTAGTGGAGAAAATGTCTTCATTGTTCGCGATGGGACTATATATACCCCGGAGCTGACGTCGTGCCTGGATGGAATTACCCGCGATACAGTTATTGAGCTGGCACGGGAGTGCGGCTATAGGGTGCTAGAGAAGCGTATCACCCGGGACGAAGTCTATATCGCTGACGAAGCGTTTTTTACTGGCACAGCGGCGGAAGTATTGCCCATTAGTGAATTGGATGGGCGTTCTATCGGCAGTGGTCGTCGCGGCCCTATCACAGGGCGTTTGCAAAACCTTTATTTTGATGTGGTACATGGGCGTAGTGCCGCGCATCGGGGCTGGCTCAGTGATGTGGCGGGCCAGGCGGAAGTAAAAATGCGAATAGCATGACGGAAAATAAAAACCCGGCAAATGCCGGGTTTTTATTTTAAGTAAGGTTTACTTAGTAAGAGCTGGTGGTGTCCGGGCGCCCTACGCAGTAATAATCAAAGCCTGCCTCGCGCATTTCCTCTGGTTCGTACTGGTTGCGTCCGTCAAACACAACCGGGGCACTGAGAGCGCTGCTTACTTCATCGATATCAAGAGATTTGAACTGTTGCCATTCGGTCGCGACAATCAGGGCGTCGGCACCCTGTAAAGCCTCTGTCTTGGAGTCGCAAAGGGTCAGGTCTTCGCGATCGCCAAAAATTCGCTGACACTCCTCCATGGCCTCAGGGTCAAATGCCCGCACCTTCGCACCCTGCTCCCACAATCGAGCCAACAGCACACGGCTTGGGGCTTCGCGCATATCATCTGTATTGGGTTTGAATGACAGGCCCCAGAGCGCAAAAGTTTTGCCCTGAATATCTCCGTTAAAATGACGTTGTATTTTTTCGGCGAGATAGTGTTTCTGGCGCTCGTTGCGGGATTCCACGGCGGCGAGGATATCTGCAGCAATGCCCAGCTGTTGAGCCGAGGAAATCAGGGCTTTCACATCTTTCGGGAAACAGGAGCCACCGTAGCCGATACCTGCGTAGATAAACTGGTAGCCAACTCGTGGGTCTGAGCCGATTCCGGCCCGAACTGCTTCAATATCAGCGCCCACTTTATCGGCAATATTTGCCATTTCATTCATAAAGCTGATCTTGGTTGCCAGCATGCAGTTGGCGGCATACTTGGTCAGCTCCGCACTTTTTACGTCCATCACCAGGATTTTTTCGTGATTTCGGTTGAATGGTGCGTACAGGTGGCGAAGCTTCTGCTCTGATTCCTCTTCGGAGGTGCCGATAATAATTCGATCCGGGCGCATACAGTCATTGAGCGCCGACCCCTCCTTGAGGAATTCAGGATTGGAAATAATATCGAATGGCAGATCAGACCGGTCCCGCTTGGTGAGTTCTTCCTCAACGGCAGCCCGCACCTTATCGGCAGTCCCCACAGGTACTGTGGACTTATTGATAATATATTTCTTGCACTCCATGTATTTGGCGATGGTTCTTGCAACAGTTAACACATGGCGAAGATCTGCTGAGCCGTCCTCATCTGGAGGAGTGCCCACAGCGATAAAAATTAGCTCACCGTGTTCTACACCAAAGGCGGCATCGGTTGAAAAAGATAGATTGCCTGTGGTGATACTGTTTTTCACCATAGGCTCCAGGCCGGGCTCATAAATAGGGATAATTCCCTGCTTGAGGCAGTTGATCTTGTCCGAGTCTATATCGATACAAACTACTTTATTCCCAGCTTCAGCTAAGACTGCTGCTTGCACCAGGCCCACATAGCCGGTGCCAAATACGGTTACATTCATCAGTGTGACTCTATCTCTCAGCGGTTACTGTTTTTGAGGGTTACTTTCCTGAATAGTTTTACATTGGCTCAAACCCCGGTCTTCAATGCTGCTTCGCGCCAGCAGGATAGCCAGGGGGATCCAGTAAAAGAACCAAATATAATTGGGCTTAGCCAAAGGTTGCTGGGCGTATATCAGCATTGCCAGTACACCGAACAGGAACCAAGTGAAATACAAACCAGGAATCCAACTCAAAAGTCTTTCTTTGGATCTCACGGTCCACAGAGTTGCAAGCCCCTGCCAGATACAGGCTGCCAGCCCTAATAGCCCGCTAAAACGCGCGATATCCAGAAGAAAATTGTGTGGATGGGGCACCATCCTGTTTAGTGCAATAAATTTCTTATGCACTAATCCCTGGCCAAATAGTGGCGCTTGCAGGAACTCCTCAAAGGCTTTTTGCCAGAGTGTCAGACGTATAGAGTAAGCGCTACCCCGGTGTAGGAGGGGCAAGTCACCATACAAGGCAAAATAAGTCAATGGCAAAACACAGACGATAGCCACAACAACTAAAATTTTCAGCAGGCGCGAAAGGTTGCCGAATACAACCAAGAAAATTGAAAAGCCCGCCATAACAATTGGGACTTTGGTTTGTGACAAAACTATGTAGATACAGGAAGTGAGTAAGCCTGCTCCTGATAACCAGCGCCAAATACGGGGCTTTTGGTAGAGACCATAGCAACAAAAAAGAGCGTGGAAGCCAAATAGCATTCCTGTTTTATCAATATTGCCCTCAAGAGATATACCGCCAATCCGGCGGAGATCCTGGAGACCGCCATCAAGGGAATAAGCAATTAGCGAGGCAATACCGGATAGCAGTCCAATCACAATAAGCGAGAGTAATAGCTTATGGAGGATGTTGTCGCCGTACTGCTCCAACAGGAAGAAAACAGCGCAGTAAAATAGAGCTAGGTATAATACCAATTTCCAGTAGTAATCAGATTGCCTATAAACATCTGCGGTATCCGGAGAGGCCCACAGTGTTGATAGCGCTAGAGTGATTGGCAGGCTACAAAAGGTTAGGAATTGCCAGGAAATTAAGAAGTGATAGCTCTTCCTCCATGCCAGCAGTAGAAAGGCTGTGGGTAGTAAAGTTAGATAAAAGCTGGTTTGTACCCCTGAAACTTTGGGGGAAACATAGTAGCCACATACCAGCAGAAATAACCCAAGAAAGGCCCATTTGAGCAGACTTGAAATCCACAGTGAGCTTTGATGGCGATAAACGGGCTGGGAAAGCTTGTTTAGAGTACTTCCAAGTTCAGGCATAGGTGCAACTGTCGGCCATTCAGAAAATTTTGTATTTAGATGCGCGGAAATAGGCTGTGTGGGTGGGTACTATATAAAAGTCTGTTGTCCATGAACGCTCTAATTTTGCTTTTTGGTGATAATTGTGGGGCTTTACACAAAGTAGTAGCGGATGCCTGTTTGGCTGAGCGCTTTAACGGGGTCTCCTGAGAGGCATGGATTCACCTGGGGCACCCTTTGGAACTCCCTGGAAGGAGTATACTGGATGTTTTGGGGCTCCCATAGCCTTGTTACAGTAGCTCCACTGGAATGCGCTAGGTACACTGCCTTGTATTCCGGTGTTTTAGTAGTTTAGGGTCCTATCTTGCAACTTACTATTTGGCGTTTTTTAGATGGCAACCGGGCCCATGAAAAGCAGAGCGCAGCTCTGATTGAAGGGTTGCGCAGGAGCTATATCGGAGAAGTGCAGGCTTTTGATATATCGCCAGAATATACAGCCAGCCGTATTCTCCTAAAAGCGGGAGAGGAGCTGGAAGAGTTCCCACTCCCCGACTTTCTGATTGGCACAGGTCGCCGCAGCCGACTACCGATGCTATCTGCCCGTTGCCGGTTTGGTGGTCGCACGGTGGCAATTAACCGCCCTTTGTTACCCTACAGCTGGTTTGATTTTACGGTCGTCCCCGAACACGATCGTCCGCCCCCTCTACCTAATGTGATTGTGAGTCAGGGTGCGCTGACTGAACCGCTTGAGAGCGATGTGCTGCAGCCCGGAAGGGGGCTTATCTTATTGGGTGGACCCAGCAAGCACTACAGTTGGGATACAATCTCAATCCGGGAGCAGGTTGAGAAATTATTGGCTCAACCCTTGAATTGGTGTATCTCTGATAGTCGGAGAACACCGGTAGGCACCATGGAGCAGCTGGAGAAAAGCCGTGTTGAGTTGGTTGACTGGCGTTCTTGTCCGGCGGGCTGGCTTCAGAAGCAGTTGTCGGAAGCGGAGACAATCTGGGTCACAGAGGACAGTATCTCCATGCTATTCGAGTCGTTACAAAGTCGGGCCCAAGTCGGTGTAATTCGGGTTCCGAGTCGCAGAAAATCCAATAAAGTGCGTTCAGCGGTATTACGACTTTTGGATCAAGGTTTGGTTAGTGAAAAGCTCGAGGTGAAGGCAGGAGGCCAGCGTGACCCCCTGGATCAATACTTATTGTGTGCCCAAGCATTGTTGCGTCGATCAGGATTGCCAAGCCGTTAGCGCTTGAGTCCCTCAGCTTCATATTTTCGCCAGGGGGTTTCCTTGTCGGAAATTTCCCACTCGACTCTCAGCCACATGCGCTCGATGCGGCGATGGATATAGCGTTTCGCAAAGTAGCTAGAAATTTTTGGCAGAGGCAGGAAAGAGGAACAACCCAATCCATCAATCAAATAGGTTTGTAGTTTTCCCTGCTCTTTTCGTAGGACCAGATTGTGGGCAATCAGATTTTTGGTGAGTACTTCATACTCAAGCAGCCACTCAGAAAAATGCTGTAAAGATGCGCGTACCTCGGCATTGAGTCCATATTTGTTCAGGTATTGGCGAAGAGTAGGTGCCGGATTGCCATCAGCGTCAAGAATCATATCAGTGACGGCCGCGGGACCTAAGCTGGTCTCCTGTATCCCAAACCATCGAGGCAGATGTTGCCAAAGTCCATCTCGATTAGTTGCAATGGCTCGCTGGCTATAACCTTCCTGTTCGCGAAGGTTGTCATCAAAATATGATTCCCCTCGCCAGGTTTTGTACCAGGGAGCTCGTCCCAATAGTTCCGCTGTTCGGCCGGGTCGCATCACCTTGACACAGAGTTCAGACCGCTCCGGGTGTCGGTAGCAAAAGCGATTGCCTCCGCTGGCAAACGGCTCGCTCTGGCTCAAATTAATCACGCGGGTTCGCTCCGGTACGCTCTGTGAGTAGGCTTTTGTAGATTTCGATAGTGTGTTCGGCCTGCCTCCCCAATGTGAAATCGGTAGATAAGTGAGGCTTTTGCCCCGGGCTGTCGAGCAATTCTTGAGTACGCGTGAATAAAGCTTCTGGATCATTGATATCAACTAGCCCTTGAGGGAAACAGGCGTTCAGCGATTCTGCTGGGCCCCCAATGTTATAACCGATGATAGGTGTGCCAATTGCTGCGGACTCTATAACGGTTCTGCCAAATGGCTCAGGCCGACGTGATAGGTTATACACCAAACTGGAGGCACTATACCAGTGGCGTATATCACTACGATGACCAACCAGGGTAAGGTGGTTCTCAAGCTTCATTGAGCAAATTTTTTGCTCCAATTCATCGGCGTAGTGCTGCTTGTTCTTCTCCGCTCCGCCGAGAATGATGCCGTGAATATCAGAACGGTTTCTGACTAGTTGATGGATTAGATCGATAAAGTCTTCTTGTCCCTTCCAGCGGGTCAGCCGGCCGGGTAAGAGGAGCCAGCGCTTGCCAGCAAGCTGGGGGAAATCCTGGTGAACTTTTTGGTACCAGGACTCCGATGGCTGGACATCGGGATTGAACTCATCTGTATCTACTCCCCGGTAAACGATCTGAGGGGGACGCTTTAGATCGTTTGCATAGTTCTCCAGTAAGTAGCTATTCACACACTCTGATATTGCGATTACCTGTTCAGTTTTCGCCATAATCGCACTGTATCGATTTATCGAATAAAGGCCATGAGCCGTGCTTACAAGGCAGGGGCGCTCAGCTGGGTCAAGGTTTCGCCAGGCAAGATAGGCTAGCCAAGCCGGAACCCTGGAACGCACATGGATGATGTCGGGCTTCTCACGAGAGATAACCTCTCGAAGTGGTTTGACCTGTAACAGGCTGAAGAGAGACTTTTTGTGGATTGGAAGTTCAATATGGGCTGAGCCTTCAGCTTTCAGTTGCTCGACCATGCTCCCCCCACTGGAAACGACGATTGACTTATGACCGCCTGCTACTAGGTAGCGGGCAAGATCAACGGTCCCCCTCTCAACCCCCCCAGAATTTAAGGCGGGTAAAAGCTGCATAATTTTCATGGGGAGATATACCAGGGCTTATGAGTTCAGTTTTTTAATTAATTTGACTAATGGGTTGTGTTTCAGCAGGGAAGGTCAGGCACAAGTACATGATACAGAGCATAGATGCCCTGATAAAGCGTTTGGCAAAAGTGGTATTATAGACAGGTCATTCTTAAGGGTATAGGCTGATTCTTGCTTAACCCAGCTCACAAAGCTTTTATCCGATTTGTCCTTGGTCGTAATCTGGAGTTTACATTGCACCCTTTGTTAGTGATCTGTATTTGTACTTATCAGCGACCAGAGCGGCTTCGCAGTTCTCTGCAAAGCTTGGCCAACCTGCAGCTACCTTCAGGTTTAAATGTGGCTGCACTGGTTGTCGATAATGATTCGGACACTCAGGCTGGTAGAGAAGTTGTGGAGGAGTTGTCGGGAAGCTTTCCCTTCTCCCTCAACTGTGCCGTAGAAGAGCGGCGGGGAATCCCTTGTGCACGCAATCGCTGTATCAATGAACTGGATAACATGGGGGCTGACTATCTGGTTTTCATCGATGATGATGAGTGGGTCGAGCCCGATTGGTTAATCCAGCTATATGATTACGCGCAGAAGCTGGGGGGCAGTAGCGTGGTTTGTGGCAGTGTTGTTCGGCGTTGGCCGGATTCTGTACCTGCCTATTATTCACGTATTTTTTATCGGCAGAAACGAAAGACTGGAGATCAGCTCAACTACTGTGCGACCAGCAATGTATTAATACCGATGAGCAGTATTCGCTCGTTAGGACTGAGGTTTAATGAGCAGGATCCTCTTGGTGCCGGTACAGATGTGATTTTTTTCACAGAGTTTAAGGCCAAGGGCGGAAAGATTGTTTACTGCCTGGAGGCGAGGGTTTACGAGGCTGTACCGGAGAGTCGCGCCAATATGCGTTGGTTGTCGCGTAGAAAATTCTCCGCTGGTATCACTCTGGCAAAGCATAAACTTGCCAAAGGTCGCGGTCATACCAGTATCTTTGTATCGGCTCTGGGGCAACTTTTGATCTCCAGCATAGGCTGTATTTTAGGATTGATTTTCGGTGGTAAGCGCTTGGGTTCTGGGCCTTGGCTCCGCGCCTGCCGTTCAGCCGGCATGGCTTGTGGTGTTTTTGGGGTGCGCTCTGAGTTTTACCGGGTGGTCGATCACTAATAGCCTGAGGTCTTCCTTGTGGGGGGTGTTTTACCTGGGAGAGATAACCGTCATCATAACGTTTTCTCTGGTGGCAATATTGATCTTTAGGTGACCCCTGCTTCATGCAAATATTTTATTCCTGGCTCTTCCGCCTGTTTTTACCTGTTGTCCTTCTACGTCTCTGGTGGAGAGGGCGTAGCCAGCCGGCCTATCGGTTGCGCTTAAGAGAGCGTCTGGGTCAGGTTCCAAAAAGGCATAGCCGGGCACCGTTAATCTGGGTCCATTCTGTATCTGTAGGGGAGACCCTAGCCGCCGTTCCAGTGATCTCTAAATTGGCTGCGCGACATACAGACTGGCAGTGGCTGGTAACGACTACAACTCCAACCGGGTCTGAGCGGGTGAAGGAAGCCCTGCAGCCAATTCTTGGTGGCCGCTTACTTCACTATTACCTTCCCTATGATCTCCCTGAATGCCTGGTGCCATTTCTCAATGCGCTTAGCCCGAGTGCATTGGTGATTATAGAGACTGAGCTTTGGCCCAACCTACTCAAGCTCTGCTCGAGCAGGAAGATCCCAATTTTATTGGCCAATGCACGTCTCAGTGAAAAATCTGCACGAGGTTACGGGCGTTTTCCCTCTTTGAGTCGAACAATGTTGAGCAACTTGGATCGTGTTGTTGCGCAATACCCTGCGGATATGCAGCGGTTTATCGATCTGGGATTACCAACGGAGAGAGCAGTAGCTAACGGCAATATCAAGTTTGACCTCAGTATTGATATGGGACTGGCCAGTGAAGCCCAGGCGCTGGCGCACCAGTGGCGGGGGGAGTCTTCCAGGCCTATATGGCTGGCGGCTAGTACCCATGTGGGTGAAGATGAGGTTATCCTGGAAGCTTTCTCTATTTTAAAGAAAAAATATAGAGATCTATTGCTCGTTCTAGTGCCCAGGCATCCACAGCGTTTTGATAGTGTTGCCCGCCTGTGTCGGGAGCGTGGCTTTACCTTGGCTCGAAGGAGTGAAGGCACAGCCGTTAAAGCTAGTGATGAGGTTATTCTGGGAGACACCATGGGGGAGTTGCTGCGCTTCTATGGGGCCAGTGATATTGCTTTTGTGGGAGGTAGCCTGGTCTCTGTTGGTGGCCACAATATGATTGAACCCGCTGCCTGGGGTGTACCAGTTATTTCCGGTCCCCACCTGCATAACTTCGCCACTGTATCCAGTTTGTTGCAGGAGGCTGGAGCCATGGTTGTAGTCGAAGACAGTGAATCGATGGCTTTACAAGTTCAGGCTTGGCTGGAAGATGTGGGGCAAAGAAAAGCCGCCGGTCAGAGAGGGAAAAAAGTAGCTTCAGAAAATAGTGGTGCTTTGCAGCGCTTACTGGGCGAGGTGGAGCGGCTGGCTACACAAAATGAAGACCAGAGAGAGAATAAAAATCCTGCTCTCTGGTAGACGCGTATACGCAGTTACTTCGAAGGTGCTGGAAGACTGGTACCGCCAGTTTCCTCCACGCGAGAGACGTTACTTGCAGGGTTCAGCATCATATCCAGATCCTGAAGGTCTTTAGGAGATAAGAGTCCTGCAGCTTGCTTCAAGCTCAGTGAGTTTAGAATGTAGTCGTACAGCGAGTTGGCGTAGTCAGTTTGTGAGTCAAACAGGGTCCGCTGAGCCAGGAGCACATCTACAATATTTCGGGTGCCTACTTCGTATCCTGCCTGAGTGGCATCCAATGCACTCTTGGCAGAAACGACGGCTTGCTCTCGGGCCGCTACTCTCGATACATCGGTGACAACAGCGCGGTGCAGGGTGCGCGTGGTTTGTATGGTATCTCTCTCTGCAAGGACGCTAAGGTCCTGGGCCTGGAAGGCTTGGTTTCTAGCCTGGCGACGGTTGGCACTGAGAAGGCCACCAGTAAAGATGGGCACATTTACAGTTACCCCTGCACTTGTTCCCCATTGGTCAATATCTTGCGGGTAACGTACAAATTGGCTGCCCGTTATGTCGCTGAATCGATTTTTCTCGTTACCATCTTGAGTGAGTTTATTATAAGAAAGCGAGCCAGTGACAGTGGGTAGGTGTTCACTGGCTTCTGCCCGAGCGTTATAGCGGGCGGCATCGGCGCCAAGTCGTGCAGCTTTAAGGACAAAGTTGTTGGCGAGGGCAAACTCAACCCAATCGGCGCGATCTGAAGGCACCGGCGGAGCTACCTGGAAGTCATCTACCAAAGGAGCTACTTGATCATGGTAGCCTCCAGTCAATACTGATAGGGCATCAAAGTTACTGAGGAGGTTGTCTTGAGCTGTTAAGCGCCGGGCAACGGAACTGTCATAGGCAGCCTGGGAGTCGTAGACATCAGTAATTGCTGTTAGACCGACTTCAAAGCGCTGTTGCGTCTGTTCCAGCTGTTTAGCCAGGGCTTGTTCTTCGGCAGCAGCTGCCTCGAGGACGTCATAAGCACGCAATACATCAAAGTAGGCGGTGGCGACACGAATCATCATTTCTTGCTGATTAGCACTGAATTCTGCTGTCGCCTGCTCTGTTAATCTCTTGCCCTGTTGATAATCGAACCAGGCTGGAGCGTCAAAAATAGCCTGGGTCAGGTTGGCACTATAGGTTCTTTCCTGTAAGGAATTGCTAGTTTGGCTTCTAAAATCCACTAGTTCGACATCATTGTCGTCGTCATTATCAGTCAAATCCAGTAACTGAGCAGAATTCCGGCTGCTATCAGAGTGAGTTCTAGCGGCTTCGAAAGTAGCATTAACCTGAGGAAGCAGGAATGCGCGGAACTGATATTTGGCCTCGATACCCGCGTGGTAAGCGGCGCGATCAGCTGCTAATTGAGGATCATTCTCCAGGGCCTGTGTATAGATATCCCACAGGGTGTCGGCTTGCGCCTGCATGGCGCCCAGGCCCAGCAGCGTAGCGGCGATTAGTTTTTTCAGCGGACGCAACTTGCGGCCTTGCGGCTCTGTGCGGTTACTTCTTTTCATCTGTTTCGACTTCCTGTGGAGGGTACGGTCTTCAAGCTTTTGCAAGTTATTTGGAGCTGGTGTCATGTAGTGGGGATATAGAGGGCTCCAGCTTGCGGTTATTACTAATATTGCCAGTCTCCCCAATAGCAGTCGCGAGAGTTTACCCGGGGTCAAACCGACCGTCGAGACGGCAATCGGCTTTTTGCTATATCTTCGTTAAACCGACACCTATGTGCGTTTATCGGTAATTTCTTGGCAATAACTAGGGCCCATTGAATAAGGTTGAGGGCCTATATTTCAATAGACGCGCCTCATAAGCATTTGGATGCGGCAAAAATTGTGCAGAATAAGGCAAGGACTGACTGTCCATGAATGAGGGGCGCAACGCAGTGCTGACCAATTGGCAGAGGGTCTGTCACGAATGCGATCTACTTTTAACCGGCGGCTTGGCGCCTCCGGGACAAAAGCTAATTTGCCCACGATGTCGCTGTACTTTGCATCGCAATGGCAATCATAGTATTTACTACACACTGGCTCTCAGTCTAACCGGCCTATTACTGTTTATTCCCTCTGTCAGCTTGCCATTGCTCGACTTCTCCCTGTTCTCATTTGGTGCAGAAAGTACATTGCTAAATGGCGTTTACTCTCTTTTCAAGGCGGGGTTTATTTGGCTCTCGGCGCTGGTGCTTTTCTGTAGCGTTCTGGCTCCGGTAGGTAAATTTGCCCTGTTGTTATTTATTTGTTGGGGCAGTGCTTGGGCCTGGCTTGACCGGCCGGTATCCAATGCTGTTCGTTTTTACCAGCACTTGAAAGAGTGGGGCATGCTCGATGTCTATATGCTCGGAATTTTGGTGGCCCTGATTAAATTAAGGGATTTGGGCAAGATGGAGGTAGAACCGGGGCTGTACTGTTTTGGTGCCATGATGCTACTGGCAAATCTCTCTTCCTTGAGTTTTGACCAAACAGAAATTTGGCACCGCTTGGCACAGCGTCGTGCGCTTAAGGGACAAGCTTGTGAATAGCGTACCAAATAAAGGTTTAAAAAAAGGCTTAACCAGCTGCCTGTGCTGTCATCAATTAATTATTCTTCCCCAAAATGGTCGTTGCCGATGTCCGCGCTGTGGAGCGAGAGTACACAGCAGAATCGAAGGAAGCTTGATGTTAACTTGGGCTCTGACGATTACTGGCACTTTATTGCTTTTACCTGCCAATGTGTTACCGATAATGACGGTTGTTTATTTAGGTGCCGGTGATCCCAGCACTATCATTAGCGGGGTCATGCAACTCTATAACTCGGGAATGTGGGGAATAGCTTTAATTGTCTTTGTTGCCAGTATTGCAGTTCCTGTGATGAAGCTACTGGGATTGGGAGTGCTCCTGATTCAAATTCAGTTGCGTCTGTCCTTCGACCCCATTCAGTCCATGAAAATATATCGAGTAGTTTCCGGCATCGGGCGTTGGTCACTCTTAGACTTATTTATGATTTCAATTCTGGTGTCGCTAGTGGATATGGGATTTATTTCCCAGGTAACTGCTGGAGCTGGTGCGACAGCTTTTGCCTCTGTGGTAGTGGTAACCATGTTGGCGGCACGAACTTTCGATTCCCGTTTAATTTGGGATGCCTATGACGGAGATTTATATGAGTCTGCAGTAGAGCCAGAAACGGCTCATAGGAGCGCCGCAGAAAATGGCTGATGAGCTGCCCCCGCAGGATACGAGTGATGCGTCTCGCTTGGATGGAGGCGCTCAGCGGGGAGTAGTGCGCGCAAGTAGGGGGTTACCCCTAGTGTGGATTTTACCTTTGATCGCGGGGCTGATTGCTCTCTGGTTGCTCTATCAGGATTTGTCAGAGGGAGACGTTAAAGCCACTATTTTATTTCATTCTGGCGATGGCCTGGTAAAAGGAAAAACGGTGGTCAAATATTCCGGGGTCGATATTGGTATGGTCCAGGATGTGAGCCTTGTACCTAATGCGAAAGAGCTGAATGGAGCCGATGGCGTTCTGGCCGAAGTTAGTTTAAATCGCAGTGCCGAATATTTATTGGTAGAGGGCACTGAGTTTTGGGTAGTAAAACCCGAGTTATCTATTACCGGTATTAGCGGTTTGGAAACTCTACTTTCAGGCAATTACATTGCCGTTGAATCAGGTAGTGGAAAGCGCAAGCGCAACTTTGTTGCCCTGGATCAGCCTCCTGCATTTATCCGTGGGGATGGTTTGCGTGTTGTTTTGCAGTCCCGTCGTTTGGGCTCTTTAAGTCGAGGATCGCCAGTATATTATCGTCAGTTGCGAGTCGGTCAGGTAGCGGATTACCGTTTGGATCGAAACGGAACTGAAGTCAGTATCGAATTATTTATTCGTCGTGAATATGCCTATCTGGTTCATCGGGGCAGCCGCTTTTGGAATAGTTCAGGGATATCTATTGAAGGCGGTATTAGCGGTATCAGTGTCAATTTAGAATCCCTGGCAGCACTTTTTGCCGGAGGCGTAAGTTTTTATACCCCGGAAAATCAACGTCAGTCTCCACTTGCTGTAAATGGTAGTGAGTTTGAGTTATATAAAAATTTTGCCGCAGCAGATGCGGGAATTCCTGTGACATTAAATTTCGATCAGGGGGTGAATGTTACTCCGGATTCTACGAAGGTTTACTATCAGGGCATCCAGGTAGGGGAAGTCAGTGGGACCAAGGCAAACCGCCGTTTGAATGGTATGGAAGTCAAAGTTCTGATGGATCCTACAACGGATGAATTGCTCACCGAAAATACCCGTTTTTGGCTAGCCCCCCCGAGCTTCGATTTTACTGGCGGACTAAACGATTTAATCCAAGGTAATCGCATAGAAGTAGATTTGCGCAAAGGACAGCGCTCCCAGCGCAATTTCACTGCGCGAACCTCTGCGCCACCGATGGACCCCCGTGTGCCGGGGCTGCATTTACGCCTCACTTCACGCAATCCCGGGTCTTTGCAGCGGGGCGCGCCGGTTTATTTTCGCCGTATAGAGGTAGGAAAAGTGCAGGGAATGGAATTGCGTAGGGATGGCGAGGGGGTAGAGGTTTATGTGGTGATAGAGCCCCGCTATGCCCACTTTGTGCAGGAAGGCGTTCGGTTCTGGAATGTGAGCGGATTGCGGGCTACAGCAAGCTTGACCGAGGGGGTGGAAGTGGAGGCAGATTCGCTGATGTCACTTCTGCGTGGCGGTATCGCCTTTGGCATACGCCGGGAAGACCTTGGAAAAGGCGGGCAGGCAAAAAATGGAGACCAGTTCCCTCTTTTCAGCAGTCGGGAAGCGGCTATGGAGGGGGGAATACAAATTCAAGTCAGCCTTGTCAGTGCCGAGGGGCTGAGAGTTGGAGCACCGCTGCGCTACCGCGGGGTACAAGTTGGAGAGATTACTCGCCTGAGACTCGATCGCTCTTTGGGCGAGGTGTGGGCCAGGGCCAAGCTTTATCATCGCGGAGAGCAGTTTGCTCGGGAGGGCACACGTATATGGGTGGTTTCCCCGCAAATTAGCATCGATAAGATTGCCCATTTGGATACCCTGATTACAGGGCGCTACCTGGCGCTTGAGCCTGGCTTAGGAGATCCACAGACAAAGTTTTACGCTTTGGAACAGGCACCGGAAGAGGATCTTGCAGAAACTTTTACTCGCCCTGGACTGGGAATTATCCTGGATGCTGCGAGGCGAGGATCTCTGGTAGCAGGGAGTCCGGTTTATTATCGCCAGGTAAAAGTGGGAGAGGTTACAGGTTTTTCCTTGGGGGAGTATGCTGATCGAGTGTATATCTATGTTCATATCGAACCCCAATACCAGCCCCTGGTGCGAGAGTACACGGTGTTTTGGAATGCCAGTGGCGTCGATGTGAATTTCGGTCTGAAAAGTGGGCTTAATATCAACACAGAATCGGCTCAGGCCCTGTTGCAGGGGGGGATCGCATTTGCCACGCCAGAAGCCCCTTTTATGGGATTTGAAGTGGAGTCGGGCAGCCATTTCCCTCTCTACCCGAAAGCTGAACCCAAGTGGTATACCTGGAGTCCTAAGATAGAACTTTACGGCACGGTCGAACCAGTAAAATAAGTACGGGAATGTAGGAGTTTTTATGCGCTATTTATTAACAGGCTTGCTGAGTATCTTGGTATTGGCGGGTTGCCAGGAGATACAGGTTGAAAAAGCCGCTACCGGGGAGCCACCGGTTGCCTTTGCCACGTTTAAATGGGGGGTAGCGCCGTTGAGTGGCTCAGAAGATGCCTCTGCCCAGCTGGTGGAGTTGGATGAAGAAATGCGGGATACCGTTGCCGCAGAGTTACAGCAACGAGGATATCGCCAAGTCTCCCAGGACCAGGATGCGGATATGGTGGTGGATTACCAGGTTGCGGTAGTCGATGAGTTTTTCTCCGGTGATACCCGGGATCCCAGCTGGGACAAACAGTTTGATAGCAATGCGCCACAGGATGTGGTGGAACTACCGCCCCTGACAGATGCCCCCTTGGTGATTATGAGTGTGGGTATTGGGCGCCCGGGCGGGGCTGTGATTTGGGGGGGGAGAGCCAGCGAATTGTTAACACGCCCCGATAGTATTGAGCAGCGTCAACGACTGATCTCCAATGGGGTTAGCGCTCTTTTGCGGGATTTGCCCCCGGCCTATCAATAAGTACGATTTGGCACGAAACGAAAAATACGATTTAGCAGCCACCGGGTATTCGGTGGCTGCCATTCACCGCTAGCGCCCTTTCTTCATCAGGTTTTCGTATAGATCGATATAGGAGTCGACGATAACCTGTTTCGCATAAGTCGTTGCGTACTCCTCGGCCGCATTTTCGATCAGGCTTTGGCGCAATTCCGGCGACTCGATAACGGACTTCATGGCTTTGGCCAGTTCATCGGCATTATCGATAGGGGTAATCAGACCGGTTTTGCCATTGGTAATCACTTCTCCAGGGCCCTGAGAGTCTGTCGCTACTATAGGGCAGCGATGGGCCCAGGACTCCATCACAATAGAGCCCAGGCCCTCATGTCGAGAAGGGCACGCGAACATATCCGCAGTGCGCATCAGGGTGGTGACATCATTGCGCCAACCGAGGAAGCGAACCCGCTCTTCCAGGCCGAGTCGGTGGCACAGGGATTTCAACTTGCTCTCCTCAGGGCCACTACCTGCAAGCCACAGAGTGGCGTTGGGTACCTGGGTGAGTGAATGCAGGAGGGTGTCGAACCCTTTATTGATATGTAGGCGGCCTGCAGCCAGGATCAGGGGCCGGTCTTCCGGAGTATTGAAGCTATTTCTAGGCAGCGGATTAACTGGTGTCTCATCGGCAAAATTGGGGATATGGAAAATCTTATCCTTGGGGATGCCTCCGTCCCTTAAATGCTGGCAGATACCTTCACTGATGCCGATCCAATAATCTGCGTGACGGTAATACTTCAGGTTATAATAGTGCCCTAGGCGGCTTACCAATCGGTATTTTTCAGAGTTGGGGGTGATTGAAGTTGCACGTCCCATCCAAGTCATCACGATATCCGGTTGCCATTGGTTCAGGGCATCCCGGTATTTTTTTCGGCCGAGAAAATCCAGCTTGCCACCAAATTTAAAACCTTCGGTTTCAACATTGTTGCTACGCAGTGCCTGTACCCGGTGATCGTGGTTGCGAATAAACGCTTTTTCTGTAATTTCGCTGCGGGGATTTAATCCACTGACGAGACGCACAAAGAAATTCTCAGCACCACCGTGCTCAGCACCGGCGAGTATCTGTGCGACTCGAATTGGGTTATTACTCATAATCTATTGCATCTGATCGAATAGGGTGGGTGCAACACTACCTGAGTGTGCCATCCAGATTGATATCTTGAGCCCAAGCATAGTCGTGGCTAAAAGGCTGTAAGCTTGTGGCTTCGACAATGTACTGAGCGTAGAGCTTCGAGTTCATTTCATTGTGGAAAAACTCCCTGGCCCGTGCGGCCCAGGCGCGTCGCTTGGCATCGTCACCGTTAAATTCGCGGATTTTTTCTAATAGGTCCTGCTCATCGGAGAAATAAACGACGCTCTCAGCAGGCAACAAGTCGTCAAAATGTAATTTATCACTGGTGAACTGCAAAATACCGTTGCCCGCCAACTGCGCCATACGTGCTGAGGAATACCAGTAATGGGTATCCTGGCGATTGAAATTCAATCCCATTTTGGTTTGAGATAGAGCGTGGTCGTAGTCGCGGCCCCAAACGGGTGCCTCGCCGAAGCTGCCATAGGTTTTAAAGTTCAGCGAATCCCCCAAGGCATCTTTCAGGTTTTTAACCATTTGCAGACGCTTGGTGAAATTATTACTGTTACTGCAGAAAAGCAGGTCGATGGCTAAATCTGTGCGTTCAGCGTTATTGAGGTTTTCAATCGAGGGTTCAACCGGGTTCGGCATGTGGTAAACACGAGCACCAAAGCCCTCAAATATTTTCAGTTCTCTTCGCCCGGTGGATACAAAAACTGCATCGGCGACTTCCGCGCGGTATTTGATTCGCTCGACATTGCTGGGAACAAAGAGGGGATCATTATTGCAGTGAGCGATAAAGCAATTGGGCAGGCGTTGCTTAATGGCCTTCAGGGTGTCGTTAGTGATCATATCGCAGTGGCCTGCGATGATCAGGTCTGGCTCAAAGGCCTCGACAGTTTCCATCAAGCGTCGGTTCGCCTTTTTTACACCCAGGTCGCGAATACCAAAGGGTGCCTCAAATGCGGCGATATCGCGGTCGCTGAACACTTGGGTGTAGTGGTCATTTTTAATCAGGCCGAAGGTGAGCTTTTGTGCCCAGCTAACCCTTGTCTTGCCATAGCGCCGTAGCTGCTGATAGGCGATATTCAGCACTCTCATGTTGTGTACTCTCGAAATTCAACACGGAAACCCGGATAGCCTCTGCAGTCAGCGGCTGGTACGGTGGGCGCAGAGTATAACAGCTGGTACCCCGGTCTTGTCGCGGAAGCAGCGCAGCAAAACCGAAACCTAGGGAAAGACGAACCATGCCACAACATAACAGTCGAACTGATTTAAACCCGGAGTTCACCGCTGATTCGGTAGACATAATTTCCAGGGAAACCGTGTTTAAGGGATTTTTCACTATGGTGCGCCTGCGATTGCGCCACCGCTTGTTTCGCGGGGGTTGGAGCAATGAAATAGAGCGGGAACTGTTTCAGCGCGGTGAGGCTGTTGGAGTCCTACTTTACGATCCTGTCAGGGACTTGTTGGCACTAACCGAACAGTTCCGAACAGGTGCCCTGGGACGCCCAGCAGGGCCTTGGTGTCTTGAGGTGGTAGCCGGTATGGTGGAGAAAGGGGAGAGCCTGGAGGATGTAGCGCGCAGAGAGGTGTTGGAAGAGTCTGGATGCACTGTGGGCGACCTGCATTTTATCCACAGTTATATCCCCAGCCCAGGGGGCAGCTCGGAGCGGATACATCTGTATTGTGCCCTGGTAGATTTGGAGCAGGCCGAGGGCGTATTCGGCTTGGTTGAAGAAAATGAGGATATCCGTTTGCGGGTATTCCCGAGGCAGAACGTCGTAGATGCGATGCGGGGGAATTACGGCCCGGGAGAAAACCCGATAGACAATGCCACCACACTGATTTCGGTGCAGTGGCTAGAGTTAAATCGGAAGCAGTTTACTCATATGACGCCACCCTCCTGAGCGGTCACAGCTCTTTGCGCTACTTTACCCGCACAAAAGGTAAACTGAGATGTAAGTCACGGCGGCAAATGAATTGGAGTGTTGATAATGGCTCTAGTACGTGAGGTAGGTGCGCGCCAGCGCAGGCAGATGAAAATGTCGCCAAATGGCAACGGTAAAGCAGTATATCGCGTCGATTTACCGTCTTATCATGCCGACTGCGACGCTAACTACCTACGTCTACTGAGGCTGCTACCTGAGCTTTCAGAGAGAGAGCAATGGTGCTATCAAATCCCTGGTGGCAGCTTAAAGCTGAGAGTGGTAGCGAGATCCAGGTACACCACAGAAGTGTCACTGGACGCAGAGGTAAATCTCAGTGAAAGCCACTGGCTGGCATCTCCCAACCTGACCGCTCGTCTCTATCACGATGCGCGGATGGCAGAGGTGATAGCAGTTAATGGCTGTGGACCGGTAGGTGGTAAAGGAGTGGATATCGCTTACCCAAATTCCCGTATGCAGCGCGCAGATGAGAGGCCTCAGGCCAACCGTTTTCTCGGTGAGTGGCTTGAGTACTGTCTTGCAAATGGTCGCGCAGAATTTCAATTAGTGCTGGATGGCCGAAAAATTTAATTCTGCGGTAGAACACATGGATGTGATTACAAGGTGAGCAAGTGATTCGCGAGCACAATGAGCCTAGCAGGTCCGATAAGACCAATTCATATCGTCTGATCCAAATAACAGACCCACACATTGGCAGCCGGCCGGATTATCAACTACTGGGTTTGGATACCGGTCATACTTTGGATGAGGTACTGTCCGCAATCGTTTCCAGGCAGCAGGCAGCGCAGCTGCTGGTGGCGACAGGAGATATTAGCGCGAATGGGGCCGAGGCCTCTTACCGCCGGTTTCTTCAGAAAATGCGCAGGGTGCAGAAACCTTGGTATTGGCTACCGGGGAATCACGACTTAAGCTCTCGTATGAAACAGCTGGCCCCACAACGCTGTACAGAAGTGGTTGCCCTAGGAAATTGGCGCCTCTTGCTTCTCGATACCAGTGTTGAAAACCAGATATGTGGCGGTCTCAGCGAAGCTCAGCTTGAGCGTTTGCAGCTGCTGCTTTGGGAAACCCGGGAACACCCGGTAATGATCATGATGCACCACCAGCCGGTACAGGTGGGTAGTAAGTGGATTGATGGCCATATGCTGCGCGATGGACGTGAGCAACTCTTGCAAATGGTATCCAAAGCGCCCCAAGTCAAAGCGCTCGTGTGGGGCCATGTACACCAGCAGTTTGATAATCATGAGGGTCGGGTCGGCTTACATGCGACACCTTCCACATCTGTACAATTTACTCCGGGTAGTGGGCCTTTTGCTGTAGACGACGAGATGCCGGGATATCGTTGGTTCGATTTATATGATGACGGTAGCTATAAAACCGGGGTCGAACGGGTTGAGGTTTCAAAATACTCTGTCGATTTTGCATCTTCCGGCTACTGAGTCACTTCTCCTTGAGGTGTGCCTGCTTTTTTGAAGTCCCACTTTGTGGGATTTCTATCGTTTTATTTGAGAGTTTCTAGCTCGCCTTTATTTGTAAAGCCTCCCTTTACGAACTTACCATTATCTTTTTTGTCTTCTGACCGTACAATGAAATTTCCCCAGACTTATGATCATTGATGATATTTGTTTAATGGGGCATACCAGAATCAATAGTAGTATTTGACAGTTGATAAAATACGCTAATAGGTACTGGGGTTTTATTTGCGCTACTGCCCCTCATTTCATGCGTATTTTGCAGCTACTCCGTCCGCTAAGTGGATAACATCGGGAAGTGAGGAATAATAATGAACAGAATATTTGTTTTACCGCTCATTGGCTTGGCGTTATTAGTCGGTGCCTGTGCTCATGATCCCAGTAAGGTGGGGGACTCAAAGTTGGCTGAACAGGAGGATAGCCAAGGTTTGGTTCCCAGATCCAGCTCGCTGGATGAAGTTGCCGCAGCCTTTGCTTTTGATATGAGCGGCTCCAAAGTGTTTATTGCCCCTGTGCAAATTGACTACACCAAGCGTTTTTCTTCGTTGCCGCGCACCCGCTACAGAGAGAAAGATTACGAGCTGGATGATAGGGACCTACAGCAGATGAATGCACTGTTGGTCAAAACGTTTGCCGAGAAGTTTCTCGAACCGCGTAACAGCGTGGTAGCAGAGGAGCAGGAAGAGGCAGATTACACATTGTCCTTATCCCTGGAGAAATTTTCGGTAGCTGCGCCACTGGACCCCTCTCCCTGGACCTGGCGCGTCTACACCGAGCAGAGTGCCTATGGGGTACTGGTTGGAACTCTTTATGATCGAGAGGGCAATGCAGTGATGCGCTTCCGGGATCGCCGCGATATCGGTGAGAACTTTGGTGCCTATGGCCCGGGTGGGCGCATGGAGCGCTTTACCAGTGTTACTTTCTGGTCTGATATGCGTGTAGATATGGGGCGGGCCTTTGCCAGTTTGAATCGCACATTGCTGTGATTCCCACACGGTTTGAGGCTTCTGGTTACATAGCGCCCCCGATTGACGATATGGGCGCTATAATCACCGCCTATGCAAACTAATGATCTTCAGGGAAGGCCGGTGCTGATATATCTGCACGGCTTCCTTTCATCACCACAGTCCTTCAAATGCCAGTTGATGCGAGAACGGCTCCAGGCCCAATACCCGCATGTTACCTTCTGTGCACCGCAGATTCCTCCCTATACAGAGGAGGCGCAGAAATCTTTGGTGGCTCTTGTGGAGGATCTCCTTCGGCAGTCCGATAGGGGGCCCATTGGACTGGTAGGGAGTTCTATGGGGGGATTTTGGTGCACTTACCTTGGTGAGCGCTTCCGATTGCCCGCTGTACTGATAAATCCCGCAGTGCGCCCCGCGCGCTTTATTCCAGCCTATGTGGGGAAGGTTTTAAAACCCTATAGCGGTGAAGAAGAGGAATTCCGTCTTACCCAGGTTGATGTAGATGCCATGCAGCGGGTACAGGCTGAATTGGAGAAGCCGTTACAGAGTCGCTACTGGTTACTCGCCCAGCGCGGGGATGAAGTTCTGGATTATCGCGATGCGCAGGATTTCTACCAAGGGCAACGCCAGACCATTGAAGACGGTGGCGATCATAGTTTTCAGGAGTTCGCACGCTATTGCGACCCTATCACCGAATTTCTATTTAACGAGCAGTAATCAATAAGAATTATGGCTAATTATTCCGCCGAAGATATTGAGGTACTCACGGGACTAGATCCGGTGCGTAAGCGCCCCGGGATGTATACCGATACCGCACGCCCAAATCACCTGGCTCAGGAGGTAATCGACAACAGTGTCGACGAAGCCCTGGCCGGACATGCCAAGAAAATTGAAGTGGTGTTACACAAGGACCACTCGCTTTCTGTCAGCGACAACGGCCGCGGTATGCCTGTCGATATTCACCCTGAGCAGGGACGGCCTGGTGTAGAGGTTATCCTCTCCACTTTGCACGCCGGCGGTAAGTTTTCCAATGATAATTACCAATTCTCCGGTGGCCTTCACGGCGTCGGTGTTTCGGTGGTTAACGCCCTCTCAAAAGTTCTGGAGGTTACTATCCAGCGAGATGGCAAGGTTCATCGCATTGGCTTTAAGGATGGTGAAAAGGCCTCAGATCTGGAAGTAGTAGGTGAGTGCGGCAAGCGCACAACAGGCACCAGTGTTCGCTTCTTACCAGATCCCCAATATTTTGATTCCGCCAAATTTTCAGTGGTGCGCCTAAGACACCTTCTGCGTGCCAAGGCGGTGCTCTGCCCGGGTCTCACGGTTACGTTTATCAATGAGCAGGATGGCGAGTCCGATGAGTGGTATTACGAAGATGGCCTCAAGGACTATTTGGCCGCTGCAAATCAGGGTTGGGAAGTACTGCCAGCAGAGCCATTTGTAGGCAGTTTTGCAGCTACTACTGAGGCGGCAGACTGGGCGGTTCAATGGTTGCCAGAGGGTGGAGAGGTCACCGCTGAGTCCTACGTAAACTTGATTCCCACCGCTCAGGGCGGTACCCATGTCAACGGTTTGCGGGCTGGCCTGCTGGAAGCAATGCGCGAATATTGTGAAATTCGCAATCTGCTACCGCGCGGAATTAAATTGGGACCAGAAGATATTTGGAGCCAGTGTTCTTACGTTCTCTCTGCCAAGCTGGCTGACCCTCAATTCTCTGGCCAGACAAAAGAAAGACTTTCCTCTCGTGAAGCGACCGCATTTATTTCCGGTGTCGCCAAAGATGCATTCAGCTTGTGGCTGAACCAGCATACGGAAGAGGGCGATAAACTGGCGGAACTGTGTATTGGCAATGCACAGAAGCGCATGCGCTCCGCGAAAAAAGTTGCACGTAAAAAAGTTACTCAGGGACCGGCCTTACCTGGCAAACTGGCAGACTGCTCCAGTGGCGATACCACGCGCTCTGAACTCTTCCTGGTAGAGGGAGATTCAGCCGGTGGCTCTGCCAAGCAGGCGCGAGACCGAGAGTTCCAAGCTATCATGCCCTTGCGCGGTAAAATCCTGAATACGTGGGAAGTTGACTCAGGGGAAATTCTTGCTAGCCAGGAGGTGCATGATATTGCTGTAGCTCTCGGGGTGGACCCGGGCAGCGATAACCTGGAAGGCTTGCGTTACAACAAGATCTGTATCCTCGCCGATGCCGACTCAGACGGGCTGCATATTGCTACGCTGTTATGCGCGCTTTTCTTACGTCATTTCCGTCCGTTGGTTACTAACGGTCATGTCTATGTGGCCATGCCCCCACTGTTCCGAATTGATATCGGTAAAGACGTATATTATGCGTTGGATGAATCTGAGAAACAGGGCATCCTTGATCGTATCAGTGCAGAAAAGAAAAAGGGCAAGATTCAGGTAACCCGATTTAAGGGATTGGGAGAAATGAATCCTATGCAATTGCGTGAAACTACGATGGATCCCAATACCCGACGTCTCGTACAGCTTTACATAGATTCAGGAGATGACAGTAATCAACTACTAGATATGCTCCTGGCTAAAAAGCGTGCCGGAGACCGCAAGCAGTGGCTGGAAAGTAAAGGGAATCTGGCTGAAGTAGGTTAAATTCTAATTAATCTCAGATCTATTTTTCTTAGGTTGCCTTAGTTTACTAGGGCAACAATTTAAAGCTCTATGGAAGGTATTTTGTGAATTTAAGCCATTTATTTATCTTATTTGTTTTTTTAGTTTCTCCTTTAACCGGATTGGCCAAAGACATTCAGTCTTTGTTAAATCAGGAAGTAGATAACTTTATAGCTGAATTAAAAGGTGAAGATAACTTAGCTTTAACCAAAGCTGCTAATCGTATTACAGGATCTGGATTAAGTGATGAACGTTTATTTGATGTGGCTGAACAGCTTCTCCTGGAAAAACACCAGGCGAATATGACAGTTGCTCAACGTGATGAACAAGTGATTAGTGAAATCGTTAATTTGTTACGTACACTTTCGTCATCTGGGAATACAAAATATTCCCCCACTATCAATAAGATAATGCGCGAAAGTGGTAATCGTGCGATTAGAAATCGAGCGAAGCATGTGCTGACCAAGTTTAGTTTTTATCAAAAGCGCAATGCATTGATGCAGAATATGGAAGGCCATGTAGCCACTAATAGCTTGCATACTACACGGTTATTAAATTTGCTCAATAGTAACGATATGATTATGCAGCGATTTGCCGCTGAGGAAGTTGTCCGTGACGGAACTGCTGAAGTTGCAATTCAGGAGTGGTTTTACCAGGCGGTAGAGAAGGATGTTCGACAGCCTATAGATAAACTGCATATCGATACACTCGCTTGGTACTGCAAAGCACTAGGTACGGTTAATAAAAGTGAGTACAAGGAATTTCTGAACTCTATCGCTAATGATAGAAATGTACACAGAAAAATCAGAAGACACGTTAAGAAAATTCTCGGCTAGGTAGCTATAACTGAGCGAAATGCCTTTTTCATTTCGCTCACAACTCATCTTTCACCCTCCTCTCCTGTTTTCTGTTGGCATAGAAATATGTTTAACACATATGGCCGCGATTTTCTTTAGGTTGATATACGTCATCTCTTCCTTCTCGGTTTAATCTTGGCGGGTGCATTCACTTACTAATTTAAAATTTCTGAAATTTAATTGCAGAGGAATTGTTTTTGCTTTTATCTAAAGGTTATGTCGTTGGCTGATTGTATATAGGGTATTCAGGCGTGCAAGTATTTGTTTCTGCTTGGTGAGATCTATTAGATGACAATAATATTAGAGTTATGGATACGTTAACCTTCTTCTTGTTTTCTTAGGTCGTCAGTCTTCCAGATGCCTAGAAATAGGAAATGAACGTTACAGGGTAGGTGATTATATAATTTTGGTAATAGAACGTTATCTGTTGGTAAATCTGTAAAATATAAGAGTTGGCACTAAAAGTTATGCAAATTACCGTCTTGTTCGAAGGAGTAGAGCCGGATTATGGTATGGGATACATTAAGTGCTGTTGGCGAGCTTGTTGGAGCCTTCGCGGTTGTCGCATCCTTGGTCTATCTTGCTGCTTTAATAAGAGTTCAGAATAAAGAATCCAAGATTGCTTCTATGCATGAGATATCTATTGCTCATCGAGAAGCTGTAGCAGCAATTTGTGAAGGTCCAATGGCAGATGTTTTTGCGAGTGCGATGAAGGATTTCGATTCGTTATCTAGTGCTGACACCTTGAGAGTCATTGGTTTTGTATATCGTTTTTTTAAGATCTGGGAAGAAGCTTATTTCCAATACAAGGCAAACAGACTCGATTTTACTATTTGGGACTCAATGACTCGTCAATATACAGCATACTTATCAATGGCACCTTTTAAAAGGATATGGGAGTTGCGCTCTGAATATGTAGCTCCCGAGTTCCGTGATTATGTTAATTCAAGAAAACCAGTAGATTTGGTTTTACCAAATTCAATTAGTAATAGGGGTGATTCTAAAGGTTAATCTTAAATCATGCCTTAATAGGGCTGTGATTTATCTAGATGTTGTAAAAGGAATCGTCATATTAAATTTGGCCACTGGTCGCACTACATTCAACAAGATCAATAATGATCAAGTTGTGAAAGAGGTATTTTCTCTCTCCGAGTACCAATATTAGGTTGTATAACCGATAGTCAGGCAAAATATATAATGAATGAATATTGTGAGGTCATGGGAGTTAGTAAATCCAGGATGAAGCCGTGAATTCGAAAATTACATACAGGGCGAGCTGGAAGAGTAGTTGAGTATCCAATAGTTTGAGCTCCAAATAAATATTGGAATACTCACAGGTTTTTGTTACAAGAAATTACTACTACACCTTTTTAAACTGCTTTCATGCATAAAAGGTATGAGATACGATAAAAATAATACTCTATTATCCAAATGGCTAGAAGCCCAAATTTCTTATTTTTGATGCGCGAAAATTTTTAAGCTGCCATCTCTTTATTGATTTATTTTGTGTAATTATATGGGCTATCTAGCTTCAAATTGCTAAAAAGCTATCCATATTTTGGCTTGCTAAGAGGTTTTGAGTCACACTTCTTTATGAAAACGTACCCTCAAGTTCGGACAGATATCTAGCCATTAAAGACTTTTAGTTGGACCTATTGCTCTAATTCGGAGGGTAATAATATATTTATTAAAAAAAGTTCACTCTGTCAGTTGAATCTTGTAGGCTGCTTAAAAGTATCAGTGTGTTTAGATGGTCGTTTCATTATAAGTGCCTTATACAGTCTCGGATGTAATGTGAAGAGTGATAGTTTATAGGTTAAATTAATAAATTATGTTTATAGACATTACTATTGGTTTCGTATTGGTCGGTTGTTCCATTTGGTGTGCAGGATAATTGGCGCAAACCCAATGATAAAAGATAAATAGTGTAGACGTTTATTAGAGTTTTACACTTTGTTTAGTAGTTATTACTGCCGGCTGCTGAGCAAATAAAATATATATAATAATGTCTACTCGTCTGCTTTATATGTTTTTTTATGCTGGTTATTTCAGTCTTAAAGTTCATATTAGCTATTGTGAGTTCAAGAAGTGAATTTCTAAGTCTTAACTGGAAAATTAATAAAGCAGTCTTAGCCCTTAATCCTGTCAAGGCTTTAAAAGAGAATTAAACCTAAATCTATGAAAGGGGTTGTTTATTTACGAATATATTCGAAGTTTATTCTAATTTTACCTCTCGCAGTGGTTCTTGTTGGAGATATTTTAGTGCTAAGGCGATGCGAGAATAGTCTGTATTTTCGTGTTGACAATAAAAATTATATCTAATTAAGAGCTAAGGATAAGAGAGTTTTGAAAAATTATACGATGACCTATAAGGAAAGCATATAGTGAAATTTAATATTAACCTAGCAATCTTGATGTTCAGTGTATATCTTTCAGGTTGTAATGGATCTTCGAGTGGGGGAGATGATCCAGACACAGGTGGCGAGCTTACAGCTGCTACCATGGCGGTCCATTATGAGAAACCTAAAACGCTAACCTTTCGATGGAGCGATGTTTCTGGGGCAACTTATTATCAGTTATTTGAAAATGCTGATGGGCACTCTGGGTTTGAACCAGGGCTGTCCCATATAAATCGGTGTAAAAACGAACAAAATAGACCTAGAATAGCTATCTTTTTTGATAAATAGAGTGTTTTTCAGACAAAATGGATAGCGTAAGCCTTTTACATCACTTTGACGACATGGAAGATCCTCGAGTTGATCGGCACAAGCTGCACGCCCTGCCCGATATTTTACTTATCATGTTTTGCGGTGTTATTTGTGGTGCTGAAAGCTGTAGAGATTTTGTCGATTTCGCAGAATCTAAAATAGATTACCTAAAACGATTCACCCCGCTAAATAGCGGAATACCCTCAAAAAACACTTTTAGCCGTGTTATTTCAAGCTTAGACCCCGAACAATTTAAGCGCTGCTTTCTGCAGTGGGTCCAAGGTATTCAGCAAGAACTCGGTAACGTAATTGCGATCGATGGCAAGGCGCTAAGGCGCAGCTTCGATCAGGCCAGCAAGCGATCTCCTATACATATGGTGAGTGCTTTTGCGTCCGAGGCGCGACTTGTCCTTGCTCAGCAAAAAGTAGAAGAAAAGTCGAATGAGATTACGGCCATACCGAAGTTACTGGAGGTTCTTGATCTTAATGGTGCGATTATTACGCTTGACGCCATGGGCTGCCAGAAAACGATCACCCAGAAAATTATCGAACGAGGCGGCGATTATGTGATTGCTGTGAAGGGCAATCAGGACAAACTGCACCAGCAAATTACCACGCATTTTAATAATTTGTTCGATATGCAGTACCACAAGGATGTCGATACTGATTGTGTGGAAGAGGTGAGCCGAGGCCGAATAGAATCCAGAAAATGTCTCTCTACTAACAGTATTGATTGGCTCGGAGGTAAAGAGCAATGGCACGGTCTAAGAAGTGTTATCGCAGTCCAGGCGAAGCGAACTGTAGATGGGCGAACTAGTTGCGAAACGCGCTACTATATCAGTAGTTTAGAGCCGTGCTCAGCAGAACTTAATCATATTATTCGCTCTCACTGGGGTGTTGAAAACTCGTTACACTGGATTTTAGATGTGGTTTTTCGTGAGGATGATAGTCGCTTCAGATCAGGAAATGCACCAGAAAACATGGCGATCTTGAGGCATTCGGCACTCAATCAGTTGCAAGCGGCAAAGCCCAGCTTTAAAAAAGACATGAGCATTAAAAGGCTTCGGAAAAAGGCTGGCTGGGATAATGAAACCTTGGACAAGATAATTACAGCCACCATTTAGACTGATTTATATGGGACAGCCCTGGGGTTTGAACCTATTGGAAACCCCATTGCGCCAAAAGAAGAGCACATTGAATTAGTGGTGCCTTTATTCAAAAAGATTAATGCCCAATACTTATTGCAAACCTGCGATGATCAGAGATGTATCGATTCTGATGCAGTAGCGATTGATCAGGATGTGATAGGCAGTATCGGTTATTTTAAACCCAGTAATACGGATGCTGACGATCAGTTTGGTTGGAATCTAGCAATTAGCGATGATGGCAACCTGCTTGCAGTAGGTGCTCCTCTCGAAGATAGCGGTGGTGACCAAGAGGATAACCTGACACCTGATTCAGGTGCAGTTTATATTTTTAGTCGGGAAGATGGCGAATGGACACAGCAAGCCTATCTTAAGTCTCCAGACCCTCAAGAAGCTGCAGAGTTTGGAACTGTATTGAGTCTTAGTGATGATGGTTATACGCTTGCAGTAGGGGCATTCAAGGAGAACGGGGAAAATGATAATTTTTCTGCGGGCGCTGTTCATATTTTTTCCCGAAGTAATGAAGGTTGGGTCCATAGCGCCCGACTTCAAGCAGACAATCAAGGAAATAATGACCTATTTGGCTATGCCCTTAGCCTTAGTGGGAATGGTTCTACTTTAGCAGTAACCGCACCCAGTGAAGATGGTGGTCTTGATGGCGATTCTATTGAAGATTCTGGAGCGGTATATGTGTTCCGTAATGAGGAGGGAAGTTGGTCACAGTATGCCTACATTAAGGCTACTGATAGTTCTGAGGGGTTAGGTTTTGGTTCTTCGATAAGCATTGATGATGCCGGGGCTTCATTCGCAGTTGGGGCTTATGCTGACAATGCAGAGGCAGGTTCCGTTTATCTATACCAGTTGGATGGTGAATCTTGGGTAGAAGATAGCAAGATATGGGCTAGTAATACATATGTTGGTGATTGGTTTGGATTTGCACTTAATTTAAGTGGTAATGGGAAAACTCTAGCTGTAGGTGCCCCATATCAAGATGGGTCTAATGAAAATCAGGATGATCGAAATGTAGCTTCTAGTGGCGCTGTCTACATTTTTTCTCGAAAAGAAAACGCTTGGCAGCAAACAGCCTATTTGAAAGCTTCCAATACTCATGCATTTTCTAACTTTGGAGAGGCGGTAAAGCTGAGTGATGATGGCAGTTTTATCGCCGTGGGAGCATGGGGAGAGAAAAGCTATAGCAAAGGATTGTTCGGAGATAGTACAGACGAATCTTCAACTAGAGCAGGAGCAGTTTATACCTATATATTTAATGGCGTAGACTGGTCTAGTGAAGCTTATATTAAGGCGAGCAACACAGACTCGGGAGACCATTTTGGTGGCTCTGTTGCGCTAAGTGGAGATGGAGCTAGTTTAGCAGTAGGGGCGAACGGTGAGGATGGAACGGATAGCGGTTTGTTCGCAAACCCTGAGAGCAATGAAGCTGAAAATGCAGGAGCGGTCTATATTTATTAATTGGGCTGTATAATTTGTATTTACGTATAAAGTTAGTTGTTTGAGTTTAAATGGTATTGTTATCATTAATCTAGACCGATCGGAATACGTACAATGTAAATTTTAGAGATCTTTATTCTAAGTATAGATTTTAGGCTGCTCAGGTAAATCAAAAGATTTTCCTAGAGCAGCAATATATCTAGAGTTTTTGCTAAAGCTTAGCTGGATAGTGAAAGAAAAGGATATCTTTAAAATTTATAACTCTCTTTAAGTCTGAGCTTGTAATCAAGCTCAGCTAGTGAAATGTGAGTTTGGTTCTAAACTTTAATCACATACTTATATCTAGTTCAATTCTTTAATGCATAAGTATTTGTTCGCTTTTTTTTGAGTAGATGGCGCGAAGTACTTTTTTGCTAATCTGAGGCAGTCCTTCTATCGATATTGGGGAGGCAGCAAAATGTGTGGGCTACTAGCTGTATTTTCAAATACCGTTGCATACAATCGGGAACAGATTTATCAAGCATTACAGACCCTTTCCCATCGAGGGCCTGATGGTGAAGGGTTCTGGTCATCAGGAGATGGACGGGCCTGGCTGGCTCATAAGCGCCTCAGTATTATTGACTTGGAAGGTGGTCAGCAGCCACTCTTGAGTGATGATGGAGAGGTAGTCTGCATTGTTAATGGTGAATTTTATAATTATTTAGAGATAAAGGATGATTTGATAAGGCGGAACTATCGTTTTCTTACACAATCGGATAGTGAAATACTTATCGGCCTATATCAAGAGTTTGGTGTTTATTGCCTGGAATATCTACGAGGGGAATTTTCTTTCGTACTTTACGATAAAAGAAAAAACTTAATATTTTCTGCTCGGGATAGGTTTGGAATAAAACCTCTATTTTATTATTGGGCAGATGGATGCTTGTGTTTTGCATCAGAAGTTAAGGCTTTCAAAGCGCTTGGCTTGCCGATAGATTGGAATCCACATACTTTTTGGCAAGAAATTAGCTTCTTGCATGCTCCAGCCTCTAGTTTGTTTAACAATATTCATGAGCTTCCTCCTGGTCATTATGGTTTGGCCTATTTGGATGATCTACAATTTTCGGCTCATCTTTATTGGAATTTACACTTCCCCACTATTGCGGAACAAGGAAGTAGTGTTTTCGATGAGAAAGAGGTTATTAGTGAGGTGCGCGAGCGCTTCTCTGAATCGATTAAGTTAAGGCTCAAAGCTGATGTACCTGTTGCCTGCTATTTGAGTGGTGGTATAGATGCCTCTTCCGTGCTTGGTATAGCGCAAGGTATGGTGGATAAGCCGATCGATGCATTCACCTTATCTTTTGATCATCCGGCCTATGATGAGTCCTCTAACGCAAAATCCATGACTGATTACTTGGGAAGTAATTATCACCCTGTTGAAATTGGTTGTGACACACTGATCTCTTGCTTTGAGGATACTGCTTATACCGGCGAAAAAATGTTCTTTAACGGTAACGCTATCACTAAATATGTTCTAAGCCGAGTTGTTCGAGAGCACGGTTATAAAGTGGTTATTACTGGGGATGGAGCAGATGAGGTATTTTCTGGTTACGGTTGGTTCAGGCAAGATTTTATCGAAAATTATTTAGATACAATTCCAAAAAAAGAAAAGCAAGCTATCTTGCAGAAATTGCAGTCTGGTGATCCTGTTTCCGAAGGCGTTTTTATGGCCTCTACAAGAATGCATCAGTCACAGGTGGTGAAGTCAGCCCTTGGCTTCTTTCCAAACTGGATGCAGAGCTTTATGGATATGGGCACAAAGATATTCCCATTGTTTTGTGAGGATTATGCCAAGTATATACAGCACTTACAGCCCGCAGAAACCCTGTTGCAACACTTGGGAGGTGCCTTTTCAGTTAAGAACAGGTCTATTTTATCAAAAAGTCTATATACCTTTACCAAGTCTATGCTGCCCCACTATGTTCTTACAATGATGGGGGATAGAACAGAAATGGCTCACTCTATCGAAGGGCGCCTACCGTTTCTGGATCATCACCTGGTTGAGTATGTCTCAGTATTGCCGGATAAATACAAGATTCGCGGGTTAACGGAGAAATATATACTCAGAGAAGCCATGAAGCCTGTATTAATAGAGCAAGTATACAAGAAGCAAAAACAGCCTCTTTGGACTCCGCCACTTACAGATAAGAAAAACAGGAAACTTCATGAATATATGAAGGATATTGTTCATAGCCGTGCAACTTTGGATATGCCGTTTTTGGATCATAAGAAGGCAATTAGATTTTTAGAGAAGAGTGATAGCTTATTGCAAGCCGATCAGAATGTTGTTGATGCTGTAAAATACCTTATCGTGAGTGGTATTTTGTTGCACAAGCGATTGGTTATGTCTTAGGATTTAATTTTATACTTCAGATGGTTTTGATGGTTTACTCTGGATATTTAAATAAAAGCTAAAATAACAATTCTTTAGCAGGATTTGCAGTGCAGGAATTTATCTAAATTGAGCCCGAATAAAATACTTCTATCCGGGCGTTTTGGTATTCTAGTTTCTCCCAGCAATTACCCCGCCATCAATGTCCCAAATGGCTCCAGTTACCCAACTTGCTTTGTCGCTTAAAAGAAAATCTACGACATCAGCGATGTCCTGGGGAGTACCAACTCTGCCAATAGGGTGAAAGCTATCGAAGGAGGCAAGTGCTTGGTCTATTTCCCCCGGATCGATAAAAGATTCATAAATAGGCGTCTTAACCACCGCAGGGGATACTGCATTAACACGAATATTGTGATCGGCCAGTTCCATCGCCATATGTTGGGTGAGCGAATGTAAACCGGCTTTGGCCATTGAATAGGCTGAGGAGGGTGTCGCCTTTACGGATTGCTTGGCCCACATGGAGCCAATATTCACTACACTGCCTCCGCCGTTGTCTACCATGTTTCTTGTTACGGCCTGGCTAATAAAGAAGGTGGCACGGTTGAGGTCGAGATAAGTGTCGTAGTCTTCCTGGGTATGTTCAAGAAATGCAGTAGGATTAAAATATCCAGCGGCGTTTACCAGGTATTTAAAATGATGATTACTGGATTTTATGTATTCGATAATATTGCTGATATCAGCCTGTTGATAGAGGTCTGCCTGAAGTGCTTCTGCAGAGCCCATCTGAGTTAATTCGTTGTGGGCTCTTTCAAGTTTGTTGAGATTATTGCCAATAATAACTGTGTGGATTCCCTGTTTCACCAGCAGGTTTGCAATGGCGAGTCCCATACCACTGGAACCACCAACGATTAAGGCAACTTCTTTTTGTTCAGCAGAATCTGGTCTTTTAGTGGAGTCACTCATATTATTTCCTCACTGAGATATGCTCATTACGTGAGTGGAGTTTAGAAAAGAATCGGATAGGTTGAAAAGTAAGCACAAAATGGTGCACTAGTTACTTTTTGGTAAGTATTGATGAAATCAGAGAAAAACATGCTCACGCGAAAGCGCCCGCCCAAGAGAAGTTCCAGAATGGTTGAGACTATCTATGGCTGTAAATGGTCCCTTACTGTCTATCAGCTTCTGGCTAGAGGGGTAAATCGACCGGGGGAGATGGTTCGCAGCGTTGAGGGTTTGACTACCAAGGTCCTGAATGAATGTTTACGAAGAAATATGGAGTTCGGGATACTGGAGCGGATTAGCTATGCAGAGATTCCTCCTCGGGTGGAATATAACGTTACAGAATTTGGACAGAAATTCCTGAGAATTCTGGACGACTTGGAAAAGCTACAAGAGGAAATTGACAGCTCAGAATTACCTGAAAGTAAATAACTTTATCCCACCAATACCTTCGAGTTACACTAAGTGTCTAAATGATATTTGTCTATCCTTATGAATGAAAAAGACTACATAGCTCGCTATGAGAAGCGTAATTTTGACGCTCCTTTAGTTACTGTGGATGCAGTTCTATTTACCTATCACGAAGGGCTACTCAAGGTGCTCTTGGTGCAGCGCTCTGCTCACCCAGAGAAAGGGAAGTGGGCTTTGCCTGGAGGATTTGTCTCTGAAACCGAAGATAATAGTCTGGAGGCGACAGCTAACCGAAAGCTAAAAGAAAAGACATCAGTTATACCGCCCTATTTAGAGCAGCTTTATACTTTTGGAGGGCCCAGCAGGGATAAACGGGGGTGGTCGGTAACGGTTGCCTATACTGCCTTGATTGCCCACCAATGCTGTGCAAGTGCAATCGATACTGTGTCGAGTGTGGCCTGGTTGCCTTACTCTCAGATATCTCAATTATCTCTGGCTTTTGATCATCAGGAAATTATTAGTCGTGCCCATGAGCGTTTGGTTCAAAAAGCGCTCTATACTATTGTGCCTGCATTTGCATTACCGGAAACTTTTACCTTGCCGGAGTTGCAGCAAGTACATGAGGCAATAATTGGGAAACCAATACAGAAAAAATCATTTCGCAGGCGAATTGAGCAGGCAAATCTGTTAGTGGATACTGGTGAAAAACGTTCCGAAAAAGGTCGGCCTGCAGTGCTTTATCGTTTGAGTGAAAGCTCCGCTGATCATAAATTTATAAGAAATTTAGAGCTTTAACTGAAAAATAGTTTAGCTTCTTAAGATAAAAAATTATTAACTAATTTTTTATCTAGCTCAATCAAGTATTGGTATCCATAAGTACTATTTTCCAGGCCAGAGAGTAAACTGAAAGGAAGTTCCAAATCGTACTCTCTGGTAAGTGCTGCAAGCCCGCAGGCAATTGCGGCGACACTATCAGTATCACCACCAAAATCTATACAGGTCTTCAATAGTCCAAGGAAGTCTCGATTACTTTGTAGTGCTATATTTACCGCAGCCAAGGTTTCTAAGGCATCACAGTTGACCTTGCCAGACCAGCTTCCTATTAATTTTAGGTTGAGCTTTTTCTCAATAAGCTTGGGCAACTCAATTAGAGTTGATTTTTGGTAGATTAATAGATGTGCCATTAGGGCAACTGCTTGAGCAGATAAGATCCCCTCTTCGGTATTGTGCGTAACGCTAGCTTGGCATTTAGCCACTGTTAGTAGTTGATCAATATCGGGAATAAGCCCAAGGGGTACTGAGCGCATTGCAGCACCGTTACGTTTGCTGTGAGGCCTTATCTTGCGAGTTAAATCCTTTCCAGTTTCACAGCTATCGAGAAGGCTTTGAAAGCCTGATGCATATCCAAGGCGAGGATCACGCTTATAAGTGTGGATAAAAGCTTGTGCAAAGTCCAACTCTTGGGGATTCGAATTCTCAAGAAGGAGCTCAGCAATAGCCAAGCTCATCTGAGTATCGTCGGTATAACAACCGGGTTTGATGCCAAGGGGATGAGAGATATACCCGTTAGCATGATTGTTATTGTTAATAATCTCACGGCTACAAAACTCAAATCCGGCTCCGTAGGCATCTCCAACTGCAATTTCCAATAACATCAAAGCCCCCTAAAAGATTACCGATTAGTTAATATTAACTGGCAACAGCCAATATATCTCTACCCTCAACAATAACTGCCCGCCCTCGAATAGTATCCAGGTCTTGTTCTATGAGTAATTTCCCGTTGCGGTATACGGTTTTTAGCAGATTATTACGGCCGCCAATATCTTGCTCACGAATAGTGTAGGGCGTTCCGTCGGTACGATTTATTAATGCCAAGCGCCCTCTCTTGGAGCGCTTACCGCTATCGGTGGCGGGATCTTTGTAAACATCCCGCCATAGGCCATCGACTCGAACCGCACTGGCTTTCATGGCGAACCTCATGGTATCCCGGTTAACTTTTTGTAAAAGCTCACCTCCCATACCGAAGCTAATATTTTCAGCGCTCTGTTTTCTGGCCTTCATTGCGCTGAGGATGCCCTCAATGGTGTGTAGAGAAATCCCGTCACCCTGGATCACCCGAATAAAGTCAGGAAGTACTCGGAAACCTTTACTATTAATGGTCGCTCCGAATATTCTCATCAAGCGCTCAATAGTCTGAGTGACTATATCAACGGGATCGCCGCTATCCGGGCGAATTACCAGGGTGCCGCCATTATTTTCTACCCTCTCTTTTAATTCACCGCCCCAGATATTCTCGATTGTACTCCAAAGATCGTAGCTGTCACTCACTACGGCGACCAGACAATTGTCACCGCTGAATTGCGTCAGCATATTTTCATAGGCTTTGGCTTCCTGCTCGCGTCCCCAACTGGTCATGGTGCTGTGCTCTGCAGCGGGTATTGAAAATCCGGCCATTGGGGCTGCGTAGTAGCGGCGGCCGGCGAGTACGGCGGCAATGGTGTCTGTGCCTTGGAAATTTACCAGGTGGGCCAGGCCCCCAATCGCAGCTGTCTCTTCGCTGCTAGCACCGCGTGCGCCAAAGTCATGTAGCTTGAAGGGCAGTGAGTCGAGGCCCTCAGCAGTTTCCAGTAAATATCGTTGAATGACCTTTTTGGCTTCCCGGCTTTGGGTGGCAACTGTGGTGGGGTACCAAATTGCGCGCAGCAGGGCGGTTTCGATATAGCTGGTTAGCCAGAAGCACTTGGGGTCTGTATTGACTACTTGGACTAAGACATTCCTAGTCGGGATAACGCTGCCCTCGGGAACTGCTTGAATCTCAATGGGCAGGTAACCCTGATGCTCCTGGAGAATGTATTCCCATCCCTCGCGATTAAATGGCAGGCCATGGGCCAGACAGAGCTCCTCTGCCTCTTCGATGTGCTCTGCGTTGATCGGGGTAGTCAGGTACTGCTTGATAAATGCCTGTAGGCCAAAGAAAACAGCCTCTTTGAACTGGCCGCCCCGGCTCTCGATATAGCTGCTGACATACTGGGTTCCCTCTGGGTACTGAAGGTAGTGGCTGGTTTTATAGCTGTCGACATTCAGGATTGGGTTGTACTGGTTCATCGCGGAAATCCTCCGTGAGTAGTTGTTAGCACCGGTCTCTCCAGTGCGGGCCTTGCCAATTATTGTCCAAAGGACACTAACTAAGTTAATAGTGTCTTTTCGATACTAAGCTGTCAAGTATTGGCGTGTTTTTTTGGGTATTGGTGGAGGTAATGCGAGTTGTTGAATGTGCAAGAGGCGGCAATTGGCCACCTCTTATAAGCTTTAGGCACCGCCAATCAGGGATTGAATGATGTAATAGTGGTCTTCAAATAGCTGCTGAGGGTCCAGATCAGCGAGGGGAACCCAGCGGGCATGGCGAGCGTCGTCACCGCCCTTTACCTTGGGAAGCTGTTGGCTGGGAGCCAGTTCTATGTAATAGGCGTGCGTGATGGTCCTTCCACGGGCCGAGCGATAGGGTTCATCGAATACATCCTGCCGGCGTATAGATCCTTTCAACACTGGTGTCGGGACTTTAAGGCGTGTTTCCTCTCGCAATTCTCGCAGGCAAGCATCGATCAGTCGCTCACCGGGGTCGACAAAACCACCGGGCAGCGCCCATAAACCCCGCCCGGGAAAAGCTCGTCGCTCTATCAGCAGGATATGGCCAGATTGGACCACTACAGCATCGACAGTAACGTGAGTTGGCGGATAGGGAGCGGTGGCCCAGGAGGATCTGTAGCGCTGGATAAATGCCATTTCTTCGCGCATCTCGCCGTAGGCTGGATTGGTCTCCACAAACTCTCTTAAAGCGCCAACAGTGCCCTCTGGCAATTGCATTTCCTGACTGAGTGAATTCAACAAGCTATCGGCGCTGTCGGTAAATAGTGCCTCCCTAAAGGGGGTTGCACTGATTTCGTTGTGATTCTCCACCCCAAGGGATTCCCACTGGGGGAAGAGGTTGAGGTAAAAACCGCTCTGGTCTTTCTGGTGCCCGATTAATGCAATTTGAGGTGGCTTGTGGGGAATGGTGTGATGAGCGGTCACTATGCCGTTAACGGAGTTTTGTACATTGCGTACCCACAGCTCATCGTTATAGGGCACATCCATTAAAGGTAGGCAGGTCAGGCGCTTGTTGTCACTCTCGCTTAAGCTTTTCCTGATAAATTGTTCCCGCTCGCGATGAGTCCAGGGGTTGCGAGGGTTGCGGGGCTGGTTGGCGGAGCCAATCAGGATAATCAGGTGCTGGGCCTGAGCTAATCCGCACTGGACTACTTTTAGATGTCCGGAATGAAATGGCTGGAATCGACCGATGAAAACGGCAAAATCGTAGTGCTGGGCCATAGCAGCAAGCTCCTTGCTGTGAATAAACCCCGGTCTCTCCAGGGCTTGAATAATAGGTCTTGAAATATTATGTGTCCAATAGACACTAATGGCAAGTGGGCTTAAATTCAATTTTTAGTGGTTTATCGAAGAGGTGGGGTTATATTCCAGTGTTCGAGCCGATTTACTTTTTTCGAGTGTGTGAGTAGAACTGATGTGCCGCTGGTTGTTGTTCATTTCCTTATTGAGTTTGGAAGCCTTTGCGCAGGAAATAGAACCATTTACTACTGATGGTTGTAGCGCATTTCCCGATGGAACTTTTGATCAACAGGAGTTGTGGCTCGACTGCTGTATTGCCCATGATTATGCCTACTGGAAAGGGGGCACATACGATGAACGCGAGCAGGCGGATAAAGATCTTGAAGTCTGTGTAGCTGGAACCGGGGAAGAAGAAGTTGCACTAATGATGTTACTTGGAGTTCGGGTTGGCGGTACGCCTTTTTTACCCACCCCATTTCGCTGGGGGTATGGCTGGCCCTATTTGCGTGGCTACAAGGCTTTGTCACCGGTGGAATTACAGGCAATAAAAAAATCAGAAGGTGAACTTTGACGATAATCAGGAAAAGCTAGTCACAGAGACAAATTGTTCGCGTTTATTTGAGGTACTTTATTCAATAGGACTAACAGTTAAAGCCTGTAAATAAATATCTGCAAAACCCTCCTTGAGCCACTGCATCAAATTGCGCACCCGTAATAATTGGTGGCGTAGGGGCGGGCATACCATCGAGAGCTCGGTAGACTCAGACCAGCCGGGCAGAATTTCAACCAGGCGTCCACTGGCAATATCTGCCTGGACATAGATATCTGCTAGCCGGGTAATTCCAAGTCCCTCAATTGCAGCGCGATGCATTACCCTTCCGCTAATCAATTTAGTGCTGTTTTCAACTTGCACAACCTGTTGATTCTTACCTCGTGTTAGCAGCCATTGATCCACACTGCCGGAAATTAGCGGTACAGATGCTAGGTCAGCAGGTTTTTCTATAGGTCCATATTCCTGAAGGAACTTTGGGCTGGCTACGTATCGGGTTTTGATAGTGTGAAGTTTACGCACGATTAGAGAGGAGTCCGGCAAACTGCCCATACGAATAACCAAATCGTACTGGTCTTGAATCAAATCTACTCGGGTACTGGAAAAGTCCAGATGAACTCTAACTCCTGGATTGGCCTGCTGAAACTTGATCACCAGCGGAGCAATTAAGCTCTCCCCGATAACGCCACCAACAGCGTTTATGCGGATGTTTCCCTCCAGTCCCCCCTTTGATTCACTGGCCCAATCGGCGGCTGAATCCAACTGCTGCATCGCTTGCTTGCAACGCAAATAGTAACCCTCACCAATCTCGGTAAGACGCAGTTGTCTTGTCGTGCGGTAGAGAAGCTGTATATCCAGGGTTGTTTCCAGCTCAGTGACCAGTTGGCTCAAATTGGCCTTGGAAAAGCCGCTGTCCCGCGCTGCAGCGGTGAAGCTTCCGGCATCGGCCACCTGAATAAATGCACGAATAGCGCGCCATGAGATATTGTTCATAAAAACCAAACAATGTTTTCTAATTGGTTGGGCTAATCATATTAGTCGGAATTCCTATACTGGGTCTACTTAAACAAAACTATCCGCCGGGATAACTCATTGAAGGAGAGAGAGCCCATGTCCAAACCACTCGTTGTTATTACTGGAGCCAGTTCAGGTATTGGTGCTGCCATTGCCCAACATATGTCTGCTGCCGGGCACCCACTATTATTGTTGGCAAGGCGTGTGGACAAACTGGAAGCTTTAAATCTGCCAAATACTCTTTGCAGGAAAGTGGATGTGACTGATATGGCAGCCTTGCGCGAGGCAATTCGTGAGGCTGAGACTCAGTTCGGCCCGGTTGACTGTCTGATTAACAATGCTGGCAAAATGTTACTGGGCAATATTGAAACCCAGAACCCCGATGAGTGGCGGCAAATGTTTGATGTGAATGTATTGGCCTTGCTTAACGGTATGCAGGCGGTTTTGGATGATATGAAAACTCGTCATTCCGGGACCATTATCAATATCAGTTCTATTGCTGGAGTAAAAACATTTATCAATCATGCTGCGTACTGTGGTACCAAGTATGCTGTCTCTGCTATTGGTGAAACCGTGCGTGAGGAAGTGGCACCTACCGGAGTACGTGTAATGACCATATGCCCTGGCGCGGTGGAAACAGAGCTGCTAAGCCACACTACCTCAGCAGAAATTATTGAGGCCTATCAACAATGGAAAGAATCCATTGGTGGTGCAATTAATGCAGAGGATATTGCTCGTACAGCAATGTTCATGTACTCCCAGCCCCAGCATGTAAATATTCGCGAGGTTCAAATTGCAGCAACAGGGCAGGGACAGTAATCCTGATTTTGTACCGCGCAAACACTAATCGTTTTTCCAAGCAATATTTCTTTTGCTAATATTCCCAACTTAAGCCAGCTAACCGGAGCTGGCTTAGGCTGGAATGGATAGTAAAGGATATGGAGATATCAGTGCGAAGAACGATTTTAATTGCCGGCCTGATTTTATGTTCCTCTGCGTTTGCACAGCAAAATACAGATGAGCAAGAGAGTGGCGTAGCGGAAACGGCAAAATCAGTGATGTCTAACATCGTCAGATTTGGTAAAAACCTGATGGATGGTGCCAGTGAAGGTGTGGTTGATGGACGTAAAACAGGGCAGAGTACTGATGGTGCTGTACTTATCAATACGCTGGAAGATCTCAATAAGTATCTGGAAACCGACGTTATCGCAGTGACCGCCCATGCGGAGAGTGGTTGCTATGTTGAAGTTGGTTTTAAAAATCAAAATGACTTCCCCGTGAGGTTAATCGACCTGGATAGCTCCGAGGCAGTGATCCTTATTGACCAGGATGGCTATGCAACCAACTTGTTTAGGGGAAAAGGAAACCCTGAAGAACTCACGATTCCCAGTAATGCTGGACGCAAACAAAAGTTCTACTTTGCTATAGAGTGGGATCAAGTGCGTGAAATCCGAATTCTCGGTAAAGTCATGCAACCATAGCCAGTAACTGGCGCTGGAGAGAAGTGGAGCTGTGGCTGGGGTTGGGGATACCCAGCCTGCTACGCAGCTAATCCACTTCTTGAAATAGCTTTTGAATAGATGAGAAGTCCAAATCACTACCTCCCCGCAAATTGAGAATTCCATAGAGATTGCGCGCCATTGAGCCGAGAGGCGTATAGCTCTTACTCTGAGTGGCGGCTTCCTGGGCTAACCCCAGGTCCTTACACATAAGTCTTACCATAAAACCACCGCTATAGTTTTTACTCGCTGGAACTTCGGGCATTACTCCGGGATAGGGATTGTAATTTTGTAGGGACCAGTTGGCTCCTGAACTTTTTAACATAATGTCGGAGAGCACATTGGGGTCGAGTCCATTATCTACCCCCATTTGTAGGGCTTCAGCGGTACCAATCATATGAATAGCCAGCAGCATATTGTTACAAATCTTTGCTGTTTGGCCAGATCCCGCTGCTCCGGCATAGAAAATATTGCTACCCATTGGCTCTAGAACTATCCGGGCCCTATCGACATCACCGGCCTCTCCCCCACACATAAAACTCAAAGTTCCTTTGCTAGCACCCGACACTCCCCCGGATACCGGGGCTTCAATGGCTTGCAGGCCTTTGATTCTGGCTTCACGAATAAGGCGCTTAGAACTGTTGGAAGAAATAGTGGAGCAGTCGATAATCAAACAGTCGCGAGAAATACTGTCGAGCAGTTTGTCGGTATCAATATACAGGCACTCAACCGCCGCGCTATTAGGCAGCATGCTTACCACAAAACCTGCTTCCTCGACGGACTCTTGGGGAGAGGAACACTTTTTGATACCGCTTTCTACAGCGGCATCCAGTATTTCAGTGACCGGGTCAAACCCTTTAACTTCAAAGCCTGCTTTGACCAGGTTGGTGGCCATAGGCAGTCCCATATGGCCCAATCCTAAAAATGCGACTGTTTTAGTCATGCTGCTCTCCGGTTAACATTATTTGAGCTGTATGGTTAAATTGGTGTGCTCTGCATGCTCTATATCGCTGTCAAACCAGCGTGCTGTAACAGTTTTGGTTTCGGTGTAAAACCGTACAGCTTGTTTTCCATAAGCGTGTTGATCACCATAAAAAGACGCTCGCCAGCCGGTAAAGCTAAAGAAAGGTAACGGCACTGGGATAGGCACGTTAATACCGACTTGCCCCACTAATATTTCGTGTTGGAACTTACGTGCGGCAGCGCCACTAGCCGTAAATATTGAGGTGCCATTGCCATAGGGGCAGTTATTGATTAATTGGATTGCTTCTTCCAGGGAGTCGGCATTTACCAGGCAAAGTACGGGACCAAAAATCTCGTCGGTATAGATCGACATGTCCGAGGTAACATCGGCAAATAGGGTGGGACCAACCCAGTTCCCATTGGGAAACCCTTCGACAGTAATTTCAGAGCCATCTAACACACAGCGGGCGCCTTCCTTTTTGCCCTGGGCGATATACCCAAGCACCCTCTCACGAGCAGCGGGTGATATTAGTGGGCCGAAGCCCGCTTGCGTATCCTTCCAATGACCGGGCTTGATAGCTGACATAGCGTCTTTAATGTCGTCTACCCACTGTTGTGTCTCCCCAACAAGTACAGCGACGGAAATCGCCATGCAGCGTTGCCCGGCAGCTCCGATGGATGATCCAACAATATTATTTATAGCCGCAGCCTTATTGGCATCGGGCATCACGACCATATGGTTTTTTGCACCGGCAAAAGCTTGAACTCGTTTTAGGTGCTGGGTACCCGTCTGATAAATATGCCGCCCTACGGGGACTGAACCAACGAATGAAATGGCCTGAATGCCGGGATGCGTTAGAAGAAAATCCACCTGTTCCCTGCCGCCATGTACTACCTGTAAAACACCTGCAGGAGCCCCAGCTTCAGCAAATAATTCGGCCAGTTTGCAAGGCGTGACAGGGTCCTGTTCAGAAGGTTTCAGAATAAAAGTATTCCCACAGGCAATCGCCATTGGAAACATCCATAGTGGAATCATTGCGGGGAAATTAAATGGTGTGATCCCCGCACAAACTCCAATAGGTTGTAGATAGGAGTAACAGTCGATGGTGTTGGCAACATTCTCTACGGTTTCACCCATCATTAGTGAAGCGATATTGGCTGCATGCTCAACAACCTCAATACCGCGCCAGACGTCCCCTTTGGCATCCTCAAAAGTTTTACCTGTTTCCTCGCTGAGGATTTCAGCCAGCAGCTCCTGATTTTCTTTCAGAAGCGCCTGATACCTCAACATAATCCGTGCTCTTGCAGTAACCGGCGTATTTCGCCATTGGTCAAATGCTTCTTTGGCGGAAATTACTGCATTCTCCAGTTCAGTCTGGGTAGACAATGGCGCCTGTGTAAGAACATCGCCGGTAGCGGGGTTGGTTACATCCAGCCACTCAGTACTTTTGGACTGAATCCACTCACCACCAATCATTATTGGTAACTTGGAAGGAATATTCTTATTCATGTTAATTAAAGCGCCGAGAGGAGGGGATTTTATCCAACAGTTTAGGTGTTTTTTCGCGATTAAAGAGGAATATCACGCTGCTTTTATGACTATTCACTTTTGCTGAGCAGAAGGTTGATTGACCAAAAAATTAAAATAAATGTATTTGATTATCTTTGTAGAATAGATCGCAAATAATTAACACCCATAAGAAATGAAAAAATAATCTTGCACTGTACGGCTAGTATCTTGTGGCTGGCAATTCGGCTTTGGATTAATGCCTAGCTTAAATGTTGTTGTCGTAATGTAACTAGTGAAGAGTAAAAGAGGATTATTCAATGTGTTTTATGATAAAAAGAATACTGATTGTAATCGGATTAATGATATCTCCCATATTTGTTGGTGCTACCACTCTAAGTGACTTAAGTGCACATGAGCCTAGCTCTGACGAAACCTGGGCCGAGCAATGGTTCTATAACATTGCAATTCCCGATGTAGGATATTTCAAAGTTAGTTTACAAACCTATATTGCACCTGACTTTGCAGTTGTCAAGCCTAAAGCCTATATCCATTTAGCTTTTTCTTCAGAGACCGGAGCTACCACGAAGTATGATCTCTTTTTTGATGAAGTGATCTTGAAGCACCCCGAAGGTATTGATGAGTTCTATTATGAAGTACCGGGAGTAGTTGTGGCCGATGAGCAGGGTGTACAGGTCTTACATCCAGATTTCCTGTTTAATATGGAGTGGGCTGGTGAACACCACCATTACTGGCATGGGTTAAACCCCGGTCAAACCCCTTTTGGATTTATTCCTGAGATACCTGGGGTAGGAGGAAAGTGGTTCCTTTATACGGTCGGTACCCCAGTCAATTACAGTTATTTTGATGGTTCTATGTCTCTAGCCGGTGCTGGCTATGCGCAATTGGATAAGGGCTGGTATGACAAAGAATCCAGTGCCGGTATGATCTATTCAATGGGGCTAACAGATGACCTCTACTATATGATTACCGGAGCTAAACTGGGTGACTCAGAGATTGAAATGTGGGCGGGGCGATATGTTTCTGAAGAGTATGACCTGATTTTTTTACCGGCTTTTAATGGCTTCTCTGTTAAGCGGGAAGCAGATGCCTGTTCTGGTTATCTACAAGTTGAACTTAACAAAATTTCATACAAGTTAGTTGTCGAAGCAAAGGCAGACATTGCCAGCTTTTATCCACTGGAGTTTCCCTCTGTAATTATTTTTGGTGGTGAGCAGAGTTATATGAAATCCATGCAGGCAGATGTCAACTTCTATCTGTATCAATTTGGACAGTTGAAGGAGCAAATTCAAATGCCTCAGGCCTTGCTCGAATTTAGTGGGCCATTGGCGTGTGATGCTTTTTTTGATTAAGAAGAGTGGTATAAAAGAAGAAATTATTGGGTTTGCAGGAGTTAAATTAACTCCTGCAAATACTTTATTGTATCTGATGGAGAGCGTATTGTATCCATGCAAAGAAAATAGGTTTTCGAAATTTGTGTGAGCAATTGCAAAGCTTTGAGGCATTTTAGTTGTACATAGTTATTTATGAAAAAGCTTAAATTCAATGTTTTTGGTAGAGAGGTTTTGATCGAAAGGCAGTCGAATAGCTGGGCCACATTCTATCAGGGCAATGAAGGTAAGCGTCGCAGTGCCGGGATATCAATACCTTCAGAAATTAGTGAGAAAGATTTAGCCCAATACTTGGCAGATATCTGCCATGAATGGGCAAGTGAGCGGTACCCTGGTGTGGAGCGTATAAATACAAAATAAGTATATGGAAATTTGGCGGACGGTGGTGATCCAACTTTTCTTGAGGTCGTATTATAAAAGACCAATAACTGTAAGAAATTTTGAGGTCGCCAAGGCTGTATTAGGAAAACGATGTAAAGTTAAGTAGAAAATAGGTGAAGCAAGTACCAAGGGCACCTGCTTCATATAGATAAATAAATATAAATATGGACTTAAATTCTTAAATTACTCACTTACTCCAAATTTATTCGGGAAACTTCCTCTTTGTGACTAAAGCCATTAGTCTCAAGATTAGTTTTCAACTCTAGTGTATAGGTGAGCAGGGTATAGTCTTTGGCATCGGCTTTACAGGTAAAGCCCATGGATTTTGCGAAACTGTCCACTCGTCTATTTTGTGCTGACTCAATCGAATAGATTCGTTCAAGCCCCTGATCCTGAGCGCAGTTGATGAGTCGCTTTAACATTAAGCGTCCCAAACCTAACCCCTGCCAGTCATCGCTCACCACAACGGCACACTCACAAGCGCGCCCGTCAACGTCAAGTGCGTAGTGTGCTATAGCAACGGCTCTCTGTGCTCTGTCACTACTGCAGAGTGCAATAAAAGCTTCATGTACATGGTGGTCGTTATCGGTGAGTAACTCCAATAGCTTTTGGCTGGCTTTACAGCTTCCGCCAATAAAGCGATCGCGGCGAGTTTCTGGAGACAACTGTTCAATTAGTTCTTTCTCAAGCTGGCCATCACTGCGACAGATGGGGCGTATTGAGACTTTGCGTCCATTGCCGAGGGTGATCAGCTCAACTTGGTGTTCAGTATTCACACTGTTGTTGGGTGACATAACGGTTCCTATCCTGGCTGCTTTGAGCAGCTTTGTTTTACAAGTTCGCAACGGGATGGGGTACCTCAAAGATAGACGCTCGCGTTGCGAACGTGAAACTATGTTACGGTCCTGAAGATGACCTCCCCAACAACTGCTCTGTATAAACCTATAAAGGAAAGGAGTTTGGCTGGGTGAAACTATACAGTCAGCCTTTGTGTGGTATAGTACCGCCGCTGATTTTTCTCAGCTGCGTCATTTGTAGGCCGGTGATCCGCCGGTAGCCCCTCCGGAACTTTTCAAAAATTCTTCCAGGAAATTTCTACTGAATGCCGCGCGCCGGTTACGAGGACTGGCGATTAGACGGCTGTACACGCTGGGAGCAATACAGGCTCCCGATGTCGACTCCGATTTCTCTCTTCATTCCCTAAGGGGGAGTGAGTGTGTTTGATTGCGCCTGCGGCGCAGTTCGAGGTTTATTTATGTTGTTTGAAGATCTGGGCCTTGCCCAGGAGATTGCCCGTGCCGTTGCAGAGCAGGGATACACTGCGCCTACGCCAATCCAGGCACAAGCTATTCCTGCGGTAATGAAGGGCAGCGATATTATGGCTGCAGCCCAAACTGGTACCGGTAAGACGGCGGGCTTCACATTGCCGCTGCTGCATCGTCTTAGCCAGGGGGAGCGCGCTAGAAAAGGGCAAGTACGCGCATTGGTACTCACTCCAACCCGTGAATTGGCGGCTCAGGTTTTCGATAATGTGCAGGGGTACAGCCAGTACCTGCCTATGCGCCATGCGGTGGTGTTTGGTGGTGTGAAGATCAACCCCCAGATTTCTCGCCTGCGAGGCGGAGCGGATATTTTGGTAGCTACCCCTGGGCGCTTGCTGGATCTGCACAATCAGGGGGCAATTCGCTTCGATCGCTTAGAAGCCCTGGTACTTGATGAAGCAGACCGCATGCTGGATATGGGTTTCATCCACGATATCAAACGAGTATTGAGGATTTTACCGGCCAAGCGCCAGAACCTTCTATTCTCCGCAACTTTTTCACCAGATATTCGTCAGCTGGCGAAAGGCTTGGTAAAAGATCCGCTGGAAATTGATGTCAGTCCACGCAACTCCACTACTAAAACGGTGCGACAGAAACTCCATCCTGTGGATAAGGCTCGAAAAACGAAACTGCTTAGTCATTTGATTAGGGAGAATAACTGGCACCAAGCCTTGGTCTTTAGCCGAACTAAACATGGTGCCAACAGGCTGGTGAAGCAGCTCGAAGGTGACGGCATCCTGGCAGCAGCCATTCATGGTAATAAAAGTCAAAATGCACGAACTCGTGCCCTGGCGGACTTTAAGGCTGGCAAGGTTCAGATTCTTGTGGCGACTGATATCGCGGCCCGAGGCATCGACATTGACCAGCTGCCCCAGGTAGTAAATTTTGATTTGCCCAATGTGCCTGAGGACTATGTCCACCGTATTGGCCGCACAGGGCGTGCGGGCGCTCAGGGACAAGCGGTATCCCTTGTTAGCGCTGATGAGATTAAGCAGCTTCGCGATATTGAGCGCTTGATCGGCAAGCCAATTCCGCGCGAGGAAATCGAAGAGTTTGAGCCAGACCACCAGGTGCCCGCATCCGGAAATCCAAAGCGGGGTGGGTTGCAAAAGCCCGGCTCCAGCAAGCGCCCAGCGGGTAACTCACAGAAGAGTGAAGGGCGGCGTGAAGCGCGCGGCAATAGCGAGGAGCGTCGGGGCAACCGCGGTAATGGACGCGGTAAGCCTGAGGGGCGTGGAAATTCTGGCGGCCGCAGTGGTAACGCCTCTGCGGGTAAAGGGGCCCCAGCTAAGCGCGCGGGCAGTAACGGTAAAGGGCGTGGTGCTGAGGCTGGTCGCAGTGATGGACAGAAACCGCAACGAGCTCCGAGACGGCGTCCTAGTAGAGGACGTTCGGAAAGCGCTTAGCGTGTTTAATTAAAAGAAATAAAAAAGCGGCTTAGGCCGTTTTTTTATTTCTTAGAAAAAAATCTAGGAGGTCCCTTTTAACTTTATCTATTTACCGCCTAATTTACTTAAAGAAATATATTTTTTCGTTTTGAAGGTTAATTTTCAAATTTATTTTTCGGTACTAGTGTCTGCTTTTGTGTCTTTTTCTTGATATTTTATTTCATAATTGATCACACTTCATTTTCATATTTTGTGCTAAGTTGCTTCCGCTTTTGAAGCGATTTTATACAAGGAGATGTTGTGAAGCTTAAGTTACTCTCGAAATTCTTTGTTCTACCCTCTATTACCTTACTATGTGCAAGTGCTGTGAGCGGGGAAGTTCAATTTCAGCCAGCAGAGATTTATTCGACAGGGTCAAGAGCGGAGGCTGTCGCCGTTGCGGACTTGAATAATGATGGTCGTGATGATGTGGTAGTGAGTACTTCTAGCAATTCTGATCCTGAAAACGATTTTAAGTTGAAGATATTTTTACAGGATGAATATGGACAGTTGCTGGAGTCTATAGATTACTCGCTGGATGGGAGTAATGTTAACCCTCCCAAGTCTATCGCTGTTGGAGACTTGAATGATGACGGACTTCAGGATGTGGTGGTAGGGTTTAATGGCTCCCGAATTGATACGTTCCTGCAGGATCTTGACGGTGTTTTTGTTCTTACAGACTCGTTTGAATCATCTAATTCTACTCGAGTAGCAATTGCTGACTTCGATAATGATGGTAAAAACGATATCTTCGGGATTGGCTGGGAAAGTTATGGATTGGAAGTCTTTCGACAAGCTGGAGAGCCATTTGGCTATGTGAGAATACTTAATCATTTGTTGATGGATAGCCCAGGGCAGTTTAGCGTAGGGGATGGGAATGGTGATGGCACAACTGATATCGCAGTGATCACCACTTCTTATCCTGATAATCGCCTGACTCTACTTCCCAATGATGGTCAATTAGGATGGAATAGGTTTAACAGTTATGACTTAACTGATGATCCACAAGTTGGTAAAGATACCCAGATTGCAGGTATTTCAATCGTAGACCTAAATAGCGATGGCCGTAATGATATTGCTGTATCAGTGGGTGAAAGTTCGGAAAAATCAAGTCTAGTGATTTATTCTCAGGGAGAAGATAACCTACTGCAGGAGCCACAAATTGTGGCTACTGGAAATTTGTCGGGAGAAGTGCGGGCGACAGATTTTGATAATAATGGTTCTGTTGATTTGTTGTTATTGCCAAGGAGGGGGGGCTCTGTAAAGGTCTACCTTTTACAGAATGGTGAATCTTCGGAACAAATGATAGAAGTGGATATTCCAGAAGGAAGCTATCAAAACCCTCAAAGTGTTGCTATTGGTGATATTAATGGAGATGGAGCTTCAGATATTGTAATAGCAAACCCTTCTCAGGGATTAATAGTATTAAAAGCCAATGCTGAAAATATTAATCGCGAACCTACGGCTATCGCTGGTGAGGCGCAAAGTGTTGGAGGAAATACAGCGGTATTGCTAGATGGAACTCAATCCTTTGACTCAGATGGTAGCATTGTTACATATCGCTGGGCACAGATCTCGGGAACCCCGGTTGCTTTAACTAGTACGGTTGATGGCTTAGCTAGCTTTGTTACTCCGGAAGAAATTACTGGTTTAGTACAAAAATTAGTGTTTCATCTTGAAGTTGAAGATGATATCGGGTCTATAAATTCTGATACGATAACGATTAGTGTTGGTGAAAATTCTGAGCCACTTGCTGTACCAAGTACCCACTCTATGGCGCGACCGGGCGATTTAATTCGTCTGGATGGCAGCCGATCTTTTGATTTAGACGGCACTATTGTTAGCTATCGTTGGAAACAAACTTCTGGTCTTCCTGTAGAAATAGAAGACTTGGGCGATGGTATCGCTACTTTTTATGCCCCAATTTTTGCAAATTCCGTAGCATTCATCGAATCTTTAGGCTTCGAGTTGGAAGTTGAAGACAATGGTGGAGTAATAGGAACATCACATACTTATGTTTTAGTTGAAGGATTAATTTATCCGACTGCTGATGCAGGCACTGCTCAAACAGTAACTTCTGGGGAAGAGGTACTTCTAGATGGCAGGAAATCTAGTGATACTGATGGTGATATCGTTAGTTATAACTGGCGTTCACTTTCTAATGTTCCAGTAATCAACTATCCAAATGGTACTGCTAGTTTTATTGCACCTACGGTTTCTCCAGGATTCAAAGTTGGTTTGTTGTTTGAAGTTGAGGTGGAAGATAATGATGGCTTGAAATCTACAGCTTTGGTTAGTGTCCTTGTGGAAAAAAATAGACCTCCTATGATACCTCAAGAGCTAATAAAGGGGGTTCAGGCTAACTCCACTGTAAGCCTTGATGCTTCAGGAGCCTTTGATATGGATGGTGAAGTAGTAAGTTATCATTGGGAACAGGTATCTGGTCCCTCTGTCTCTATTTTTAATCCAGATAGCGTTATGGCAACATTTACAGCACCTTCTGAAAATACCAGTTTGGTTTTTTCTATAACTCTAACCGATGACGATGGAGAAAGTAGTACTTTTAACGCATCAATTAGAGTTTATGATTTGACTCCTACAAATTAATTGAAAGAGCCCCAAAAGGGGCTCTTTTTATAATTACTGTTTTCTATAGTTCGCCATATAATCCAAAGTTAACAGGGTCAGCGCTTCAGTACCCTTGCGCAAAGCGTCCTCATCCACATAGAAAAGCGGTGAGTGATTGCTTGGAGCTTGGCTGGCATCCTGATCTCTAGGGGTTACCCCCAGGAAGTAGAAAAAGCCAGGGACCTCATTGGCGTAGTAGGAGAAATCTTCTGCCCCTGTGATTTTGGGTACTTCTACAACATTCTTGTCACCGACAGCAGATCTCAGAACAGGCAGGGCCATTTCTGTCAGCTCTGCATTATTTATCGTTACCGGATAGCCCTCTAGAATCTCCACATCTGCGCTTGCACCGGAGCTTTCAGCAATTAACTCCGCAGTGGTTTTTAAGCGTTTGAAAATTTCTGCACGGTTATCCATATCAAAATTACGGATGGTGCCATTCAGATAGACACTATCGGGAATGATATTGTTGCGGACACCACCGTCAATACGTCCGAAGGAAACGACTGCGGGCTCTTTGGTGATGTCGATCTGGCGGCTGACTATGGCTTGGGTACCCATTACGACTTGTGCCGCGGCGACAATAGGGTCCACTCCACCCCAGGGGCGTGAGCCATGGGTTTGGCGGCCATTGATGGTAATACGGAATTCATCGGCAGCGGCCATAAGCGGGCCCGAGCGATAGCCGATGACGCCGGTGGGTAGTGATGAAGTGACATGCTGGCCAAAAGCCACGTCCGGCTTGTACTTCTTGAAGATCCCTTCTTTGAGCATCAACTCCGCGCCACCTTCTTCATTGTCCGGTGCGCCTTCTTCTGCGGGCTGGAATATAAACAAGACGTTTCCAGCCAGCTCATCGCGAAGGCCTGCCAGGACCTCGGCAGCGCCCATCAGCATGGCCACATGGGTATCGTGGCCACAGGCATGCATAACGCCAACATCTTTACCTTGGTAAGTGGTTCTCGCTTTGGAAGCGAAGGGCACATCGGTTCTCTCGGTGACTGGCAGAGCGTCCATGTCTGCGCGCAAGGCCACAGTTGGTCCCGGTTTGCCGCCTCTCAAAAAGCCCACAAGGCCGGTATGGGCAATATCGGTTTCAACTTCAAGATCCAGTGCACGTAAGTGTTTTTCAATATATTTGGCTGTTTCAAATTCGCGATTGCCCAGTTCTGGGTTCTGGTGCAGGTGGCGGCGCCACTCAATCACTTTGGACTCAGTATTTTCCAGCAAATGCTGAGGCTTAGGGTCGCTTGCAGAAGCATGGGTAGCTAGCAGCGATGCACCGATTGCGATGGGCAGGAGCAGTTTTTTCACAGCACAATTCCTTCATTCTCATTATCGTCGGCCGATTCTACCCCAGATTCTGCACAGCAGACTCACTCAGGCTGGATTGCATTTATATATTTTGAATTTCCGCTGTTGACATAATGAACCGAACGGTTCAAGATGTTTTGCATAGATTGTGGAAAGAGCTATAACCACAGAATAATGAGGGCTGCAGGAGGCTCTCTAGGTTTTCACGAAGCTGGGTGACACAGAAGGTGATACTGATCGGTCATAGGTTGGGAAAGCTGTTTTAGTAGGCACAATGGAATGTCGAGAAGTATCTATGAAGTCCAAGGCTATTGGTATTGCTGACCAATCACTTTGGGCCTTAATGCGTGATTAAAGTAATGGTTGGAAACAATTAGAGATGTTTAATTTGTCGAGCCCTCTAATTATCTCTTAGAGGATAATTAACGAGTTAATTTATAGTGATAATAATAGGCAGGTTACTAATATATCTGTATGTCTCAGATATATATAAATAATTATTATATTTATTGTTAGATTTACGACACTGTAAATTAGGTATTCTCTTAACTAGGCGGCTCTCTCGTGGTCGCCCCTGTGTTGGAGAAAGGTAAGCTTTGCCTGATAGTTGGCTACCATTAATTACAAAAAAGTGGCTCTTATAGCGCCAAAAGCGATAACTTTTTATTGATGTCTCGGCCATATTTACGGTTTGGCTGATGGCATTAGTGTGCCTTTTTATCAAATTTTGTAGCTGATCTTATATTGGCTACTACGGGATTCTGTGGCCGTAAGTAAATACCCATTTGCTTAGGTTGTTGATTAATTATTTTTCTATCAAGTTGTTTGAAGGAGCTGATTTAATGTCATCCCCCCAATTACCTTCGAATTGGGTCAGCCGTTATGCGGATTGGCTTATTCGATATCGATGGCTGGTAGCCATTGGCGCACTACTGTTAGCCTTCTTTGCGGTAAGTGGAGCAAGATTCCTGGGTTTCAACAATGATTACCGGGCATTCTTTAGTGAAGCTAATCCTCAACTACAAGCTTATGAGCAAATCCAGCGCACTTACACCAAGAATGACAATATTCTGTTTGCGGTAGTGCCTAAAGATGGCAATGCCTTTTCCAATGATGCCCTGGCAGCCGTAGAGGAGATGACCGAGAAATCCTGGTTGTTACCCTATGCGCTGCGGGTGGATTCAATTACCAACTTCCAGCACACCATTGCCGAAGAAGATGACCTACTAGTACAGGACTTGGTGGAAAATGCCAGCAGTTTAGATGCGGAAACCCTGGCCTCTATCAAGGCTGTAGCGCTGGCAGATCCCACCTTGAAGGAGCGCCTGGTAAATAGTGATGGTTCCGTTACAGGGATAAATATCACCTTCCAGCTTCCACAAAAATCCATGCATGAAACCCCTGAAGCGGCTGAAGCTGCAAAGGCATTGATGGAAGAGATTGAAGCAAAATACGATGTAGAGGTCTATGCGACCGGTATTATTTTACTGAGTAATGCATTTTTTGAAGCCTCTCAGTCAGATATGAGCACCTTAGTTCCGCTCATGTACCTGGTGATTATTGCAGTTGTATTTTTGTTGGTGCGGAGCTTCAGTGCGACTTTTGCAGCGCTGTTGGTTATCGTCTTCTCCATGGCTGCAGGCATGGGCTTGGCCGGTTTTATAGGTGTTAAATTGACACCGCCCTCCGCTTCTGCGCCCACCATTATCATGACTCTCGCAGTGGCGGATTCGATACATATATTGGTGAGTCTGTTTGCTGCAATGCGCCGTGGACTCAGCAAGCACGATGCAATTAAAGAGAGCTTGCAGCTCAACATGGGGCCTGTGTTCTTAACTTCGATCACTACCGCCATTGGCTTTTTGTCGATGAACTTTTCCGATGCGCCTCCCTTCCACGATCTGGGAAATATTACCGCGATGGGTGTGATGGTGGCCTTCTTCTTATCGGTTACCTTACTGCCTGCATTGATGGCGATACTGCCAGCCAGGAGCCGCGCCAGTGAGTCCAAAATTGGACGCTCCATGGATACTCTGGGAGATTTTGTGATTCGCCGTCAGCGCCCGATATTACTCGTGGGAGTCATTGTCTCGTTGGGATTACTGGCAATGATTCCAAACAATGAGATTAATGATGACTTTGTTGGTTACTTTGATGAATCTGTGGAGTTCCGAACCGATTCAGATTATATCAATGAGAACCTCTCTGGTATTTACCAGCTGATTTACTCGATCGAATCCGGTGACAACAATGGTGTCAGCAATCCGGAATTTCTTGCCAATCTGGAGCGTTTCACTGAGTGGATGCAGGCCCAGCCCGGGGTGCGCCATGTCAATACCATTGGCGATACTTTCAAGCGCTTGAACAAAAATCTGCATGCTGACGATCCGTCCTACTACAGGTTGCCCGAAGACCAGGAATTGGCAGCCCAGTATTTATTACTGTACGAGCTGTCTCTCCCCTATGGCTTGGATTTAAATAATCAGCTGAATGTGGCTAAGTCGTCAACGCAGATTATTGTAACTCTCGATAATCTCAAGTCGAAAGAACTCAAAGCGGTAGCTGATGCCGGCAGTAATTGGCTGGAGAAAAACATTGGTGTAACTGCCTATGGTGTAGGTCCGGCGATCATGTTTGCCAATATTGCTGAGCGCAATATGGAGGGTATGTTGGTGGGCACTCTGGTTGCGCTGGTGTTAATTTCTGCACTGATTGGTATTGCCCTGCGCAGTGTCAAACTCGGTTTTTTAAGCTTAATTCCCAACTTGTTGCCGGCCGGCCTGGCCTTTGGCCTCTGGGGTGCACTGGTAGCTGAAGTCAATGTGGCTGTCACTATGGTGACCGGTATGGCACTGGGTATTGTGGTAGATGATACAGTGCACTTCCTCAGTAAATACCTGCGCCAGCGCCGTGCAGGCTACAACGTGGAGGACGGACTGCGTTACGCCTTCTCTTCAGTGGGGGTAGCGATAGTTGTTACCTCAGTCATTCTGATTGCCGGATTTATGGTGTTGGCCCAGTCCTCCTTCGGTATGAATTCCTCCATGGCACTTCTGACCGCAATTTGCATTTTGATGGCCTTGCTGGCGGATTTCCTACTTCTTCCGATTCTCTTGATGAAGCTCGATGCCAAGGCATACGACCCCGCTATTACCTCTATTGAAAATAAGGAGCAAAACTATGCAACCCAGCCGCTCTAAAAAACAGTTTTTGACGCGGGCCCTAGCAGGTGCCCTGGCTCTGGCAGCTTTCTCTGTTTCTGCCAGTGAACTGGACCTGGCCGCAGAAAAAGGTCTGGAAATTGCTAAGGAGGCGGACCGTCGCGACTTGGGATTCGGCGATCTCAGCAACAGCCTTACAATGACCCTGCGCAATAAATATGGTGAGGAGAGTGTGCGGGCTATGCGCACTAAAACTCTGGAGCAGGAAAATGACGGAGATAAATCCCTGGTGATTTTTGACAACCCTCGGGATGTAAAGGGCACAGCATTTTTGTCCTTTACTCATAAAGTGGGCTCCGATGACCAGTGGCTCTATTTGCCTGCTTTAAAGCGAGTAAAGCGTATTTCCTCCAGTAACAAGTCTGGACCATTTATGGGTAGTGAATTCTCCTATGAAGATATCGCCTCACAGGAGGTGGAGAAATACACCTACAAATATTTGCGCAACGAGTCTTTCGATGGCCGCGATCACTTTGTTCTGGAGCTGGACCCGGTTGATCCTAAATCCGGTTATTCCATTCAACACCTTTGGGTTGATACAGAGGAGTACCGCGCATGGAGAACGGATTACTATGATCGAAAAGGGGACCTGATGAAGACCCTCACGATTTCCGACTACAACCAGTACGGCGATCAATACTGGCGAGCCAATAAAATGGAAATGGTTAATCACCAGACTGGTAAATCCACGGAGTTGTTGTATGGCGACTGGGTATTTAGCAATGGTTTTACCGATCGCGACTTCACCAAAAATAGTCTCTCCAGGGCGAAATAGGGATTGCGTCCATGGTTAACCGAAAAATACTCACTTTGTTGCCACTATTGGCGGCGTTGAGTCATATGGCTGGAGCAAATGAGTTGAGCGGTTATGCGGGCCTGGAGGCCCGCGCATTCACCGCAGCCCCTTTGGATTCAGCACAAAGTGATGCTGGTCTTTCTGCGTCTTTAAATCTCGAGTACTACCGGGATTTTGACGATGGAAACCAGCGTGTTGTGGCCAGTGTCTTTGGGCGCTGGGACAGTGAGGATAACGATCGCAGTCACGCGGATCTCGGCGAGCTTTACTGGTGGAAAGCTTACGATAGTTTCGAGCTTTACGCCGGGGTGCGCAAAGTATTTTGGGGAGTTACTGAAACCGTGCATTTGGTGGATGTGATTAACCAGGATGATGCGCTGGAAAATATCGATGGTGAAGACAAGCTTGGCCAACCCATGATTAACCTCCTGATGGAGCGCGATTGGGGAACACTGGAGGTGTACGGTTTACTGGGCTTTCGCGAGCGTCAGTTTGCTGGCCGGGAAGGGCGATTGCGTGCTCCGCTGCCGGTGGATGAGGATGCTGCGGTCTATCAATCTGGCCGGGAAGAGAAGCACATAGATTGGGCCTTGCGTTACAGCCATGTACTTGGGGATTGGGACCTGGGCCTCAGCCATTTTTCCGGCACTAATCGGGATCCATTATTATTGCTTACGGAAGATGGCTTGCTTGCGCCTTACTATGCACAGATCGATCAGACGGGTGTGGACATCCAAACTACCCGTGGAGATTGGTTGTGGAAGTTTGAAGCTATTTCATTTAAACCTCGCGGTGAAGATCGACAGACAGCAGCTGTCGGCGGTTTCGAATATACATTTTATGGTATTGGTGAAACGGTCTCAGATCTTGGGGTATTAATGGAGTATCAATTTGATGATCGTACCGGACCTTGGTCTACGGCCAGTCAAAATGACATTGCGATAGGTGCGCGATACGCCCTAAATAATACCCAGGATACGGAGCTTTTATTTGCCGTAAGTACCGATTTGGATAACGGTAGTCGTTTTTCCAATCTGGAACTGACCCACCGACTAAATGACCGCTGGTTAATGGAAGCAGAGGCGCGTTTTTTCGGTAATGCCGATGAAGAAGACCCTACCTACAATTTGCGCAACGACGACTATTTTCAGTTGGAATTACGTCGCTATTTTTAAAAGTTAATTCTCACAGGAATACCCCCATTCCCACCCCAAAGAGGCAAGAAGTTTTGGGGTGGGCTTTTTTTAGGGAAGTGTATACTGGTCCAGAATTGTGGATAGCTGTTGGTAACTGTTTTTGCCTGCTGTGGTACTGCCCGTGCCTTTATTCAGGGCCACTACGCCTCGGCTTACCGCCATAACCATCGCGGCGAGGGCGGCACAATCGACACCGGCCTGCAATTGGCCATCGTCAATAGCCTTCTGCATACGGGTTTCGATCCGGTTCAGCATATCATTGGTACCCTTGGCTACCAGGTCAGCGAGAAATCCTTCACTGGCACCCACCTCCATAGCTGCCATAGTAGCGATACAGCCTTCTGGAGTTTCAGAGCTCTCCATACCTGACTGAAGCATTTCCAGGAAGCCGCCCATGGCTGTGCGGAAGTCCGGGTGATTCAAGGTATCCATAGCATCGCAGGCGTATTGGGTGTGGAAATGTTCCAGACAGCGGCCATACAACCCTTCCTTGCTTTGGAAGGTGTTGTAGATACTGGATTTATTCAGCCCCATGGCCGATTCAAGATCCGACAAGGAAGTTGCTTTGTAGCCTTTTTCCCAGAAAACGCGCATGGCCTTGTCTAGTACTTGTGACTCATCGAACTGCTTGCGCCCACTCATTTATCGTTACCAAACCTCAAAAAAATGATAGTGACACATCAATCTGGGGTGGGCAAGACAGGGCAGGTTTTTGATTGATATTTCACATGTGGATGGTTAGTCAGAGAGCTTGGCAGTCTTTGAGCCGGGAGAGCGTGACCAAGGCTTCTGAATTAGAGGGCAAGATAGTCGATGGTGGCAGATCAATTTGGAGCAAAGGTATGTTAAGCATTTAGGGTAGGGGTGAGTTACCGTATGGAGTGATACTATCCAGTTTCCTCTCTTTGATATTTCACCTATGATTTCTCCGTTCAATAATTAGGGGAGAGAGGAAGCCTTATGGGAATTTTTGAAAAAGCTAAGGAGCTTGGTGAAAAAGTTAACGAGTCAGTAACTGCATTCAGCAGCGATGAAGTCCTAGCAAATACTGTGATTAAGGCCGTTGAAAAGCAGGAAAAGGTCAATGCTATTTTGCAAGCCAAGGGCTGTAATTACCGGGTTGCCGATATTGACCTGGGAATGGGAATACCGCCGACGGTAACTTTTGGCGTAAGGCGAGTGGATGAATTTGGCGGTGAGACCTGTGATGAAGCTGTCAGTGAAAATTCACAGGTGCCAGTGGAGGCTGACAGAGAATAATAGTTATTCTTGAATCATAAATTGAAATATATAATTAGAGTTGAAGCTGTGGATATTTTTCGAAGTAGGGATTTTACAGGTGAAAATCCCTGGGCATCTAAATTAATCGCCAATATGAATGGAATTACCATCAGGTTGCATTGGAGTGATAAGCCTTATGTTTGGCATGTCAACGATGGAAAAGAGGTTTTTGCTGTACTCGATGGCTGCGTGGAGATGTTTTTTAAAACTGGGGGGAGGACAGAGTCCACCCTGTTGGAATCTGGTGATATATTTTATGCCTCTGAAGGAACCGAGCATGTTGCACACCCTATCGGAGAGGCCCGCATTTTAGTAGTCGAGTCTGAGGGTAGTATTTAAGGGGATGTTTATGTCCTGCTGGGCCTTAAAGAAGACATTACACTCGAAATATACTGTGAAAGCATCCCTGTCGGCTCACAATTGGGATCTGCATTCAAGCGATCTCTAGCGTAAGGTGTCTGCTTTTTCAGGATGACTGTATAGGTCGATTTCTTGTCATTTAAATACCAATATTACTGAATGTAAAGCGGTAGAATCAGTAATATTGGAAAGTGACTGTAGACTGTATAGGGCTAGGTATAAATAGACGATAAATTGAAAAATATCAATTGGGCTAATTTTAATATCCAGCTTATCCGATATGAGGTTCATACTGCTCGTCTGCAGATTTTATTAGATGGTACTAATTACAATACTTCAGGTAGTTTTAAGAGGTGAAATGGGTCGGAGTTATGAACAGATATTGAGAAAATAAGGCTCTTAGATCTATTTGGTGCAGTTCCTGCCCATGGAAGATGTAGTGAAAGTTATTTTCGTTCGAATTTCCAATTAAAAACTACAAAGAAACGTCATACTCACGCTACTTGCTGTACCGATGGTACTTTCAGGAAAGGTGATATTTCTGAACGTGAAACGGTACAGTTTAGCTAATGAGAAAATGCAATCGTCGATAGCCTCGTCGTAATTTTTATTTCGGTAAGTTCAATGTAGAATTTTTCAGGCAGACGTTCCCAAGCAACCATGAATATATGGTTGTTAAAGATGTCGTTTTTATCTGTAAATCAGAAAACACGACTGAGAAATCAGGCAGGTATTACAATGATGGTTTCGGAGCCTCACACCGTGGCCTTGAAATCTCTATGATTAGCGTCACTGACCTGAAGTCGAATACTGTTAATGCCATGGATGCCCAGCAGGTACTGTACGAAGAAGGTTTATCTCAAATTGAGCTATATACTCACCATACTTTCTAATATATACCAAAATTCCTTTATCTAAATATTAATTATCTTGCTGCAGATACTTTCTACACCAGGGCGAAATATATTTTGGTCATTATTTCAGTCAGGTTAAATCTCGTTGTTAAGTAGCGATCTGACGCTGACTTGCGGTAGCTGTATGAAAGTGCTTACAGCAGCACAGGTTGACCAAGAAGATACGATGGAACGGTTGACTTTGTTGCCAATTTGAGTCGTTTTAAACATGTTGGCGCTCCGAATAATATAATTGAGGTTTACGCAAAGACTCCTATGTCAGCTTATTGAAAAGAGCTACTCGGGTTGTGATGCTAAAGTTTATTAATGGCGACAAAGATGATCGCTCACTGCTGTATTCGACAGGCGCAGAACTGGATGACCTATTGCAAGTCAAGATTTCAAATAGAATTTTCATTTAGAGATGCCAGACAGTATCCAGGTCTAATCTACTGCCAGTCATCACGAAAATAGGCTATCAATCTACAGGTAAATGCAGCATTGACATTCCTAAATTTAAATAAAATAGAAGAAATAGACGAAGCAACGGTTATTAAATTGCCTGTTGGAAGCGCCATAAGTTTAACTGGCATCTCATGGACATAATTTTCAACGACTTAGATCTGGGGCTAAGATGTGAAAAAATTGCCAGTATTTACGAACTGCATAGTGATTACGGGGCTATAGGCGGATAGCGCGATCCGAAGTATCACGATTTAAGACTAAGAAGATAGTCCTGCTGTGGTTCCGAGGGGCTGCTATAACAGTTTTGTTTCATCGATAACCTTAACAACTAAGACTTGAGTATGGCTGATGATGGAGATGGCAATGTGGTAAATTACCTGTCAACAAATATCAGCGCGGCTCTGGTTGTTGTCGACATGCAAAACGATTTTTGTTGCGCGGGGGGCTATTACGACCGTAGGCGACAGGGTTCCAGCAATATTGAGCTTGAAACTCCGTCACCAAGTAGAGATTGGAGTCCGCGGATCATCCGCAAAGGTGATGATCTGAAAAAGGTAGTTAATAATATTATTTTATCTATGAGGGTTGCCAAAGAGAGAGGGATCCCTGTTCTTCTGTTGAAGACAGTTATTAAGCCAGATCATAAATATCGTAATTCTTTTCTTCGTGGCGAGGAAAATAGAGGTAGGTGTCACTACCCGTGTAAGTTAGGTACTTGGGGTGCGGAAATAATAGAGCCTATTTGGCAGATGGCAGAAGAGGGTGTAGTTGTAGTTGATAAGCATGTTTATAACGGCTTTGTTGGTACCTCCCTGGAAGAGGAATTGCTAAGTTTAGAGGTTGATACGGTTTTTATTGTTGGCGTGGAAACACACATATGTGTCCTGGCTACTGCGCAAAGTGCTTCATTTCGCTTCAAGACGTATGTTTTGGAAGATGCTGTTTGGAGTGCCAATTGTGAGCTTGCTAAGCATGCACTTTCAATATTTAAAGATGGTTATGGTTATATCGCTGACCACAAGATTTTGTATTTTGTGGGGGTATCACATGGCTCGCCATAAACAATATTTTAGAGTTGGTTTATCTTGAATATAGTTTTCTGTCTAAACTATTTCGAATAGCTTGCCATATCCTAAAAATTTTGCGCAGTTTTAGGCGGTAAAGCAGGTCGGTCCTTGGGTAGGCCCTGAGGAAAATAAGGTTCGATCCTTCCGGGTACCTCGCTAAGATAGTAAAACTGTCAAGCGAGGTTAAGTATGAAAACAAAAAGTACACGAAAGAAATTCAAGCTGGAATTCAAGAAAGGTGTCTGAGCTCTAGTCTCTGAGCAAGGATATTCATTTTTTAGGACTGCAGAGGCTGTAGGAACCAATACCAGCAACCTGCGACGTGAGGTAAAGCAGTTGTGTATGGAGATAATTTCTTTCATGGGGAGGTTGTCTTCCTGTCGATATTACTAATGAGCCCACTCCCCGATCTCTGAAGACCTTTTGCTCTGCTGGCGCGTCAGTATCCTATGCATTGGCACTACTTCAGTGACCCCCCGGTGGGGATTAACCTTAAACAAGGCGGCCTCGGTGTGTAGCCATTTTTTTTATCGTGTTAGTTTTTTGTTTGTCCTTATCAGTGCAATTTAAGACGGGGATTCATTGCACGGTTGGCCTTGCTAAGTAAATAGAGCAGTATGGCCTTGGGCCAGCCGTGGATCGCCGCCAAGTGCATTTGGTAAAGGGAGTGGTAGGCCAAACTGGCAATACGGCCCTCAAGAGTAAGGTTTCTTCTTACAAAAGGACCCCTTAAGTTTCCTACAGCAGTGTTTGTACTAAGAGAAACAAGCGAACCACGATCCCGGTAATAGAAGTGCCCCAGGGATTTATTTTCTATCAGGGCGATCAGGTTGCTGGAACAGAGCTTGGCCATCTGTTGCGCAGCTAGTGCACGTGATGGTACACGCTGCTTGTTACCGTCGATACAGCTGGCACAATCCCCTATAGCAAAGACATTGGGGTCATTTTTGCTTTGCAGGGTGGTTTTCACCTCTATCTGGTTGAGTTGGTTGGTGAAGAGACCATCCAGCTGAGTGAGGAACTCCGGTGCCTTAACCCTGGTGACCCAGGCTCGAATTGCTGCTGGTATTTCTCTGCCGTCATCGGTAGTGAGGCTGTTGGCACTGACACTGGTAATATGGGAGTTAGTAAGTACACGAACCCCCATTTTACATAGTTCGCACTCGGCGCTTTTGCCCAATTTTACCGGTAATCTCGGTAGTAGATGAGGCTCGGCTTCGATTAAGGTAATGTCAATGGCACCGGTATGGATACGCCCATATTGACCAATCTGTCTAATAGCCACCACCAGCTCGGCAGAAAGCTCGACCCCAGTACAGCCACCGCCGATAATGGCAATTTGTAATGTTCTATCGGGGTGTGTTTCTAGGCATAAAAAGTAATCGAGCAGTTGCTTGTGAAATTTGTGTGCCTGCTCAATGCTGTCGAGAGGAATGCAGTGCTCGCGCACTCCTTGTGTATTGGAGTCATCGCTTATACTGCCAACGCAGATCACTAGATAGTCGTACTCTAGCTCGCGCGGAGGTATTAGTTCGCAGCCTTTGTCATTCAGCACCGCCCCTAGGGTCAAAATCTGGCGCTTCCTGTCGAGGGATTGTAGTGAGCCGAGCTGGAATTCATAGCCATTAGAGCTGGCGTGAATTTGGTAGTTAAGAGCATCCATGCTGGTATCTAATATGCCAGTGGCCACCTGATAGATTAGGGGCTTCCAGATATGGGTGCGATTCTTATCGACTAAAGTGATCTGAGCAGATGGGGCCTTACGCTTAAGCCCAAACATCCGAGTAGAATTGAAATGGCGTCCAAGTCGAGTTGCTAAATGAAGGCCGCTGGCTCCGCCACCGATGATCACAATCTTTTTCATGAAGGTTGGTCATCCTGTTTATTACTTAAAAAGTTGACTCACTAATCTTTTTATAACTCTTGTTGTATATAGGTGCTTGTCGGCGTCAATTTTGACGTCATAAAACTCAGAATTAACGGCGATAAAGTAATTTAGGCTAGTACGGGATTATCACACTTGGCTGTGTTCCGCTTCGTTATCGCGGGTAAGTAACTGCCGTCATTAGCCATTTCTACGCAGGTTTACCTTTGGGTGTGGCTTCTCATTGCTACTGATCACATCAATGATAGAGGCTTGGCTGCAACTCTCTACGGTAGTGCGCACACACAGGGCTCCACTTTGTCTGCCGCCTCTGCAGCGAACAGGCCACCACAGTCCTATGGATCTATGAACAGGGCCCAATGTCGCAGGGATTGCCATTCTTGCAGGTTTTATACAAAAGCCGCGATACAGGTGCGCGCCCGGCAACGGATTAGTAGCCCACATTTACAACGCTATGGCGTGGGCGTGGGAAATCTATCTCTATTGAGTAGACGCCAACCTTTTGGATAGGGTAGGAAAAAAATGGTGAAAATACAGAGTGAAGAACATGTATATTGAATACACAAGAGATTTCAAAGTTAGAGTGGTAGTTCTCATTAATCAACTGAAAGTAGAGAAGGCAAATTGGTCGAGAGGCCCAGCCGTAGAATAAGTATGACAAAGACAGCGAAATCTCAATCTCAATCTCAAAATGGTGATAATGAGATAAAATGTTTAAGAAAATAGGTTAAGAAATTATATAAGGAGGAAGCTTCCCTAAAAAGTGGGAAGTATTTCTGAAAGATTCGCGTGGGCAGCCCTTAATCCGTAGGGCATTGGTGTCAGGTACCTATGTAGATATTTGAGCGATTCACCCCAGGAGTTTTATAAGTGGCTTCACCGTGATGAGAGTGATCGAGACATAGAAAATTGGCGAACTCTAGAAAGCACTTTCTCTCATGAGAATGCTATAGAAGGAGCGCGCGTAGCTTCCTACTGTGAGTATGAGTCAGTTAAATATACAACTTGGCTTCAGGTAATATAAAGGAATTATTGATTTTCTGAGCTAAGAATAACTAAGCCTCTGTACGCATTCTCGTTTCTATCGTTCCTTCCTTATTAATTAACACATAGGTAAACCACCGCCTCTGGCGGTGAGACTTGACAGGGCTCTGCCGTTCCGGCGTGCAGAGTAAAAATATGGCCTCCATGAACCGGCAAGTTCTATAAGGAGGCCATATACGAGATTGGCAGTGCCAAGCTCACGTGAAACATTATTGCAGGTACCACGTGGTGTTTGTGCCCAAGTATCGAAAGAAAGCGTTATTTGGGACATTAAGGCGGGAGATTGGAGCAATATTTCGAGACTTATGTCGTCAAAAGGGCATTGAGTTGGTCGAGGGGTACGCAATGAAGGATCACATCCATATGTTGTTAATGATTCCTCCGAAGTTCAGTGTTTCCAATACGATTGGGTTTCTGAAAGGGAAATCTGCGATCCAGATATTTCGGAAGTACAAGCATGTACAGAGAAATTTCACAGGAAGACACTTTTGGGCTCGGGGCTACTGCGTGAGTACAGAGGGGCTTGATGAGCGGGTGATTCGAGAGTACATCAAAAATCAAGAGGTTGAAGAGCGCCGCCAAGAGCAGATGCGACTGGCAGGGTTGTAACTAGCCCCCTCTGGGGGCTTTCACCATACCACCCGCTATGCGGGTGGTTGCTGATTTTCCTTAAGATCTCGCATTTGTTTTTGTAGGCTTTCCGAATCTGTATTAATACTTTCTACCGGTTGCCCTGCGATAACAAGAACTTCGGGAAATAAGCGTCGTTTTCTTTTCTTTTTAAACTGCTGCACTGAATTCTCGGCTTGGGAACCGGCTCCATGTAAGGCAATGGGAATAACCGGAACAGACTTGCGCTTTAAAATTTCCTCAAGGTCTTTCAGAAATGGCTGCAACTCGCCATCTTCGCTGATTTTTCCCTCAGGAAAAATACAGAGTAATTCCCCATTTTCAAAACTCTCCACTATGGTTTTGTAAGTGCGTTCACGGCTGTTTGGATCATCGAGATCCAAACCTATGGGAATAGCATCGCTCATATGCAATATACAGCGCAGTAAGCGGGATTTATAGATTTTAGGGTGTGCGATAAAGCGCACATAACGCTCGATGGTGTCCGCTAATATTACTGGATCTAGAAAACTGATGTGGTTACTGATAATGAGGGCGGGTCCCTCTCTGGGGATTTGATCCAATCCTTTTAGGCTGACCCGATAGAGGATTCGTGCAGGCAGCAATAGCAGCCCGCGCATGATGAACTCTGGTAGCTTGGCGAAAATCAGGGCGACCACAATCAGGTTTAGTAAAGCGATAATGATGAAATATGTGGGGATAGAGATCTTTAGGATATCCAGGAAAGTGATACTCACGAGAGTAGCGGCCACCATAAACAGTGCATTGACCATATTGCTGATCGCGATAATCTGCGAGCGGATCTTTACACTTGAGCGGTCTTGGATCATTGCGTACAAAGGAACAGTAAAAATACCGCCAAAAATACCAAGGAGCGCCATATTGAGAAGGATCCAATAGGAGCCATGATGGTTAAAAAATTGAGTCGGGTTTGCGTTGGGAAGTGTTTGAAAGCTATTGGACTGGAGACCCAGCGCCAATCCAGCGCAAGTGATGCCAATAGCACCCAATGGCACTAAACCCGATTCGATACGACCTCGAGATAGCCAGTTGCACAGCAACGACCCCAAGGCAGTGCCTACAGTGAGGCTGCTCAACAAAAAAGTAATAACATCTTCGTTTCCACCAAGAGTATCGCGGGTAAAGTTGGGAATCTGCGCAAGGAATGCTGTGATTGTCAGCCAGAACCAGGAAATAGCGAAAATGGAGTAAAACACTGGAGGTGTTTGCCAAGCTAAGTACATGACACGTATGACGTGTGCCACCGGGTTCCAATTGATGTGCAGTTTAGGGGATGAAGGCGGGGCCTTGGGAATTGCGCAACTTGCCAGAAAACCAATGAGGGCCATGAATATCAAAATGACCGCGATAAATGTCAATCCGTGTTGTCCGGGATGGGTGAATCCGACCAATATAGTACCGACAATTGTTCCAGCCAGGGTACCAATAAAGGCCCCCATTTGGATCAACGCATTACCAGCGAGTAGCTCACTTCTATTTAATTGCTGGGGTATCAGGGAAAATTTTGCCGCACTGAAAAGTGTAGAGGAAGTGCCATAGCAAAAAAAGACCACCATGCTCAGGGCATAATGTTGGGTAAACATCGCGATAATACCCACGATACCTATGCCTATTTCGGCCAATTTGTAGATTCTAATGAGCTTGCTTTTATCGAACTTATCGGAGATTTGACCTGCCAAGGAGGAAAAGAGGAAGTAGGGCAGAATCATTAGGCTAAAGGCAATATTGATCAGTGTGTTAGCTTCCTCTTCAGCCATGCGGAATGCGAGTAGAACTATTAACCCATTTTTGTACATATTGCGACTGAAAACTGCAACAATCTGGGTTACAAACAGCGGTAGGAAACGCCGCGTACCGAGTAGCTTAAACTGGTTTTGAGCCATTATTTATCGCTCTTGTGGGCAGTGCTCCGCATGGTGGCTGTGGCGTTATAGGTTGCTGGTTAAAGGCCCAATGAAGCCTATGGCAGCTATGGCCTTGTGGTTGAAATCCAAATCTGTACCTGAATATAGTGAATTCAGTAAACTGCCCGAAGTATTGTAATTAAATTCTACGGTATAAGGTTCAGGGGCTGATGGAGATTATCGGTTTGGATCAAAATTTTAAGTTAGGGGAGGTAATTCATGTTGGAATTAAGGCCAAATTGCGAGAGCTGTGATAAGGATCTACCACCGAGTTCAGAAGAGGCGATGATTTGTACTTACGAATGTACCTTCTGTCGCTTCTGTGTTGAGATGCTGTTGAATAATGTGTGCCCAAACTGCGGGGGTAACTTTTGTTCACGACCGATTCGCCCGCAAAGTGCACGGCGCAATGGGGTGAGCATCGAATATCAGCCGGCTTCAAAAAAGCGGGTGAATACGCCTTACAGCCAGGAAGAGATCCAAGTATTCGTTCAGCAAGTAAAAAGTATCCCGCCAGCGGACCGGTAAAAAGGTGACTGAAAGCATTTAGGTAGTTTCAAGCAATGTATTTCGGCAGGTCTATCTGGGTCAAACTGGGGCCATGCGGTTTCTTTCTAGGGTGAGTTGTCCTCTGTAGTAAGCTTTGGGGCTGGCAATATTTTGTCTGACGCCTTAAGTTATATCGCCTTTTTTAGGGGGAAGTTAGAAGGATAACTATGACGAGTATCGTAGCGGATATCGGTGGGACCAACGCCCGATTTGCCATCGCCAAGCCTGTAGCAGAGGGTTACCAGCTGGAAGAACTCAAAGTCGTTGATTGCCAACGCTTCGAGGGATTTGATGCAGCACTACAGCACTGGCTCGATGGGTTAAACCAGCCGCGCCCGGAGAAGGCGTGTATTGCAGCAGCCGGTCCGCTGGAGATGACTCCAACAGGTGGAAAGGTTTATATGACCAATCTGGGCTGGACTATTGACGCCGGCGAGCTGGCGCAAGAGTTTAGCTTTCCCCACCTAGAGCTGATTAATGATTTTGCCGCCTTGGCTCAGTCTCTGCCCCGTCTGGCCGAATCAGATTACCAGGTACTGCGCGATACTCCCCGGCAGGCAGGTGCCCCTATGGCGGTGCTCGGTCCCGGAACCGGCCTCGGTGTTGCCGGACTGGCTGAAGCCGATGGCCGATACCATGTGCTGGCGGGAGAGGGCGGGCATGCCAACCTGACAGTCTCCACTGAGCGTGAATTGCAGTTGCTGCAAATCCTGATGAAAACCCAGCTACCCGTTTTCAACGAATGGGTTTTGTCGGGCAATGGGCTGGTTAATCTCTATCGCGCAGTTTGCGAGCTGAACGGAGAGATCGCTGAGGACTTGACGCCCCCCGATATCAGCGCCCGAGGCCTTGAAGGTTCAGATCCGCTGTGCCGTGAAGCTCTGATAGATTTCCTCAATTTCCTCGGCAGTGCGGCCGGGGATGCGGCCTTGTATATGGGCGCTCGTGGCGGGGTATTTTTGGGGGGTGGTATACTGCCCAGGATCGCTGAACTGCTACCTGAGAGCGAGTTTGAGCAGCGTTTCCTGACGAAAGGGCGTGTCGCTCAATGGATGGAGGCCGTTCCGGTATACGCGTTGAATGCGGGTTATCAGGCTCTGATTGGCGCTGCAGTACAGCTTGAGGGGTAATTACTCGGTACTTTTGTTGGGTTATGGCCTGACAAACGTGTATTAAATTACACCTGTGATTGATCTCACACTTTTTCCCGTCTCCTCCCCCCTCGGGGGAGGATGTTATGGATTAGGGGCCGCCCTAGGATGCAGGGTCTCAACATAACGATAAGTCCAGGGAGAAGATGATGAGTCTATCCAATAAAGGTAAAGGGGCGCTCAGACCCACTTTGCTATCTGCTGCCATCGCGGCCTCCGTGTCCACCTCGGTTGGGGCCTATGCGCAGGAGCAGGAAACACTGGAAGAAGTAACAGTTACCGGTATTCGCACCAGCGTTTTGGACTCAGTTGAAGCCAAGCGCGCCGCCGATGTTGTGGCCGATGTGGTAGATGCGGGCGCTCTGTCATCTCTTCCCGACCAATCAATCGCCGATGCCCTGGGTCGTCTGCCCGGCGTAACCACCGTGCGATCCAACGGTCAGTCCTCACAGCTAAATATCCGCGGTATGAACGGCGACTTCCTGCAAACCACCTTGAATGGTCGCGAGCAGGCCTCTACCAGTGGTTATACCGAAAGTACTCGCTGGATGTCTTTTGACCAGTACCCAGCTGAGCTGATTAATCAGGCAGCGGTCTACAAGACTCCGAAAGCCTCTCATATTGAAGGTGGTGTAGCGGGCTCTGTAGAGCTGAAAACAGCCAATCCTCTCGACGCCGACAAAGAACACAACTTTAATGCCAATGTGCGTATGTCGTATAACGATGCAGCAGACGACGTCGGTGCCGACGAATTCGGTGAGCGCGTCACCCTGTCGTACATGGGTAAATTTATGGATGACAAGGTGGGCGTAGCCCTGGGTTATTCTCACCTTGAGCAGCCGAACAGCTTTGTAAAGTCCCGCACGGGTGCAGACGGCCAAATCGGTTATGAGCCAGGGAACGATTTCGATGGTGATGGCAGTGAAGATGCTTTACCGCGAGCGTTCCAGTGGCAATCCGGTGATGGTACCGATACTCGTAATGGTTACCTGGCCAGCGTCGTTTTCGAGCCTACCGATAGCTTCAAGGCCCAGTTAGATTATTTTAAGTCTGACTTTGAGCGTGTTGATACTCGCCACGGTATTACGGTTGGTGGCCTGGCCAATACAAACTTTTACACCCTTTCCGATACCGAAGTGAATGGCGGTGTGGTTACCGATGGTACGGTAATTATTACCGACCCTAAGACAACTGATGATTCCAGCCCCTGGTTTGAATCCCGCTCTGAGGATCAATCCACCCAGGCGGACAGCGATAGTATTGGTCTAAACCTGGAGTGGAATTTAGGTGATCGCCACACCCTGGCCGTTGACTACTCCTACAGTAAGGGCACCAAGACGCGCAAGGACCAGATTGTGTCCATGCACGCTTACGACCTGACCTACGATGACGATGGTAACTTAGATACCTGGGAGGAAGCTGCTGGGCAGAGCTTTGCCTATTCCCTCAATGGCGATGGTATTCCCTCAGGCGTTTTCTCCGGTGTAGATTTTACCGATCTGGATACCATGCGTTTGTCGCGCTACGAAGAATACCCCCACGAGTACACCGATAAGGTGGAAGCCTTCAAGTTCGATTACAAGTTCGATTTGGAGTGGCGAGCCATTGCCTCTATTGAGGCAGGATTCCGTGTCTCTGAGCGCACTTTTGACTCTGAGCGTGGAGCCTTCCTTTACGGTAGCCGCGATGGCCAATTCAATGGCTACTGTGCGGATAACCTGTCCGACATCGATTGTGAGCCGCAACTACTGGACGGCTATGTGAGTGTTGAATCCACCAGCGGGATACCACAGTTCGTAGTCAACGATATGGATGCCCTGGCTTCCAGTATTTTTGGAGCTGGTAACTACGAAGGTAAAAAGGTATTTAGCCAGGACTGGACTTTCGTTGAGTCCGGGACGATGAAAGAGGAAGTCTTTGCCTACTACTTGATGGCCAATATCGATACTCAGCTGGGGAGCATTCCAGTAACTGGTAATTTCGGTGTACGGGTTGTTGAAACCGATGTGAAGTCTAGCGGTATCCAAAATGTGGGTGCCGGCAATGGTATCGAAATTACTGATGACGTGGGTGTAACTTCAGATAGCTTCGACTATGTTGAGTACGGCCCCGAATACACAGACACCTTGCCTTCCCTTAACTTGAACTTTGAGCTGACCGAGCAGGACTACATTCGCTTTGCTGCAGCTAAAGTGATGGGTCGTCCACCGGTTGGGCAGCTGAAAGGCGGCGCTGGTTCCTGGAACAGCGTTAATAACGAAACGAACGATACTGAATACAATGTATGGACCAAAGGTTCTCCCTACCTCGATCCTTTCCGTGCAAACCAGTTTGACCTGGCTTATGAGCACTATTTTGAAGATGGCGGTGCGGTAACTGCAGCCATTTTCTGGAAAGATATCGAAAGCCTGGTAGAAAAGCAGTATATCTACCTGGATAGCCAGGCAGATCGAACGGCGCTGTTTGATTCCCTGGGCATTGAAATTCCCGTTGGTCTGGAAGCCGGCGCTTTCGAAACTTACGTGAACAACGACAAGGGTGGTTATATTCGAGGCATTGAGCTTGCGGGTACCAAAACCTTTGATCAGTTGCCGGGTATTTGGGCTGGCTTGGGTATGACCGCCAGCTATTCATATACTGAGAGTGAAACCGAAGTGAGTGGCGGTAACCTCTATGGTGAAAACCTGCCGTTGCCGGGCCTCTCTGAAAATGTCTGGAGCACTACAGTATTCTGGGACATCGGTAATTTCAGCTCCCACGTCAATGTTCGCTATCGGGATGAATTTATCCTGATTATGCCGATACCGGGAGGCTCTACTCCGGCCTTAGCTGAGGCGTACACTACCGTTGATGCTCAGATATCCTATGCATTTGATAATGGTATCGATGTGGTTTTCTCAGCGAACAATCTTACTGATGAGGCTGATGTGAAATCATATGGAGTAGATGGTGTCCTCGGTGAATATACTGAGTTTGGGCGTCAATTCTACCTCGGCTTGAACTATAGCTACTAAGTATCGCTGGTTCTTTCGGTGTAAAACTGAAGGTGTGATAAGAAACCGCCCGCTGAGCTACGCTTGCCGGGCGGTTTTTTTTTAAAATATTAAAGGGGCCGGCAATAAGTGCGGTGCCGAATTTTTGAGAGTCGCCATGAGCAATCAACGCAAAAAAATAATTATTCTTGGCGGGGGTACCGCTGGCTGGATAACCGCCAATCTGATGGCGACCCATTGGCAGAATAAAGGGTTTGAAATCACCCTGGTGGAATCACCTGATATTGGAATTATCGGTGTGGGGGAGGGATCAACTCCGCCGCTAAAAGGTTTTATGGAAACTATAGGGGTTAGCGAATCGGAGTGGATGCCAGCTTGTAACGCTACTTACAAAGTGGGAATTACTTTTAGGGATTGGTCGGTTAAACCGGGCTTTACCGAATATGTTCATCCCTTTGTTGGCCAGCCTGACCAATTTACTATCCCGGCATTTTTTCATAATAGTTACCTGCGCAGGAAGGGCGTTGACCTGGAGGGGCATCCGGATCACTTCTTTCTGGCAACTGAGATGATTCGGCAAAAATTATCCCCGGTCGCGCCAGAAAACTTCCCTTTTGAAATTGCCTATGGCTACCATTTTGATTCTGGTTTATTGGGCCAGTTCCTGCGTCGTGTTGCAGAACAGAAAGGCGTTCGCTATAAGGTGGCGACAGTGGCTGGCGCCATGCTCGATGCACAGGGAAATATTGATTACCTGAAAACTACTGATGGTGAGGTTCTCAAAGCGGATCTGTATGTGGACAGTTCCGGCTTCCGTGGAAGTCTTATACAACAATCCTTGAAGGTTCCATTTATTAGTAGCGCTGATAGTCTGTTTAACGATTCTGCGGTTGTATTTGCTACGGACCAAGAAAGGGAGTATGCACCGCACACTATTTCTACTGCGATGAAATATGGCTGGGCCTGGAAAATCCCACTGACTAATCGCAATGGCAACGGCTATGTTTATAGCTCTCGCTTTGTCGACGATGACAAGGCAGAAACGGAATTTCGCGCTCACTTGGGCTTGCTAGACAGTGATGTCGAGGCGCGTAGATTAAATTTCAAGGTGGGTCGGGTTGCCCAACACTGGGCCAAGAACTGCCTGGCGGTGGGGCTCTCCCAAGGCTTTATTGAGCCTTTGGAGGCAACGGCGCTGGATATGGTTCAGGAGACTGTTGTGCGCTTTATAGAGGCCTATAACAGTGGTGATCATACAGATAAGTATAGGGATGACTTTAATAATCGTATCAGCGCTCGTTTTGATGCGGTGCGGGACTATATCGTCTGTCACTATCGTATTAGTTCGAGAACAGATACGGATTATTGGATTGCCAATGGCACTAATGAAAAGATATCTCCCTCCCTGCGTTCAATCTTGATGTCTTGGATGGCAGGCAAGAATATTACTGATGAACTACTGGATCAAAAACTGGATGTCTATTTCCCGAATGTATCCTGGAATTGTCTGTTGACTGGCAAGGGGATTTACCCGGGGCAGGAACAGTTGCGTCCAGGTAATGAGTTTGCACACAAATATAAACTGGAAGAAATCAAGGATTTTAACCGCCGCTGTGCTCTGAACTTTATGCCGCACATGGATCAGTTAAATCAATTAAGGGTGGGGTAGAAGAAAATCTGGAATAGTGCTCGGGTTATCTCTGAGCACTATTCCACTTTAATAAGATAGGGAGGTGAATCGTTTTAAATTAATAAATGACTATTCGCTATCCTTTACTTCTATTTTCTCTGATTCTTTTATACGTAGTATGTGCTTTTCCCCACGCTCACCACGAATTTTAACCCGATCTCCAGATTTCATACCTTTGAGCTTGGCCTCATCGGCATCCAGGAAAAAGTAGCGGCCAGTCTGTTCATCTTTCAGGGAAAACTTACGCTCGGATTTTCCCGTTTCAAAATCTTCAGAGATAATTTCTTCCAAGGTGCCAGTTACAATCTCCTCTGCTTGTACAAACAGGGAGAAGCTCAATGCAAACGCTATTAGAATGAACTTTTTCATAGTATTTATCCTGCGGTAATGGATTTATAGTCTAATCACTGTAACTGACTAAGATAGTGGCCGACTGTTTGTCTGAGGCCATAGATTGAAACTCAATGGTTAAGCCAATATTTGAGTCGCTAAAGCTATCTCCTGGCTCCTTGAGTTCTGCTACATGGTTAAAGAGTCTATTATCGAGATAATGAACGGATACTGAATTTTCCATATGAGACGATGGGTTCAGTATGTCATGGCCTACATGGTAGTTCACGTAGTAGTAGTCTTCTCCATTCTGACTACCCGCACTCTCAACTTTCAGCTGCTGGGGCAGGTTTCCTGAGAGCTCTCCCGCAGTCAGCTCAATAGCCTCAATCTCCACCTCTTCGGTGCTGCCGGCGTTCTGGGTTACCGTTTGGGTATATTCAGGGAATAAATCATACCAGCCCATGTACTCTCGGTGACCACTGCCAAATAAGCGCGAAGTCCAGGCATTCCCCATAAAGCTCCCATCTGTTCCATACTCGCTTTCGCCACTATCGAAGGTATCGCCATCATTGTTGTCATCATTGCCTGCGTGGCTGAGTCCAATATTGTGGCCAAGTTCATGGCCCATTATTATCTGGTCTGTATAAGCGGTAACGATGCTCCACTTACCACCAACAGAGGCGACACCAGCCCCAACCAGCCCAGCACTCTTGGCCTTTGGTGGGTAGATGTAAACACGGTGGCGCCAGTCGCTTAGGTTGATAGGGTTGTTATTGTTATCAACTAAATTGGTTTCCGCCCATTCTGTTGCATTGTCACGCCAAGTGTATCCTCCGTCTGTATATTCTCCTCCCTGGCTGGAGCGGGCTGCCGCATCGTCAACACTTAGAGTGCCACCGTCTTGGTTATCCGGAATGTTGTAACTGATACAGTCGATGGAGCTATCTTCATTGCTACCTTCTCCATAGCAGTAATGTTCCAGGGAGCTGTCGCTGATGCGATGACGCAGGAATTTTAGTTGTCCCAATGAATTCTTTAGGTAGGTATTATCGAGAGAGTCTTCATCGTTAAAGACCATATTTGCAATATCAGAGATATCAGTGGTATCTGTAGGTACAGCATCAGAGAAGTTCATGAAAATGAATACGATACTGCTTTCATCAGGCTCTAAAGTGACGACAGAGAAGGTAATCGATTGAGTAATGCCATCGCTAAGTTGGAATGAAATGGTATCTTCTGTCGTTTCACCATTTTTTAAACTGTCTGCAGAATCATTCAGGCTGTATTCCCAATCTCCGTTGCTGTATAACTTGAAATCGCCGTAGGATCCGTTAAGAGTTTCCTCGACAAACTCCGGAGTATTGCCATCGACATCCTCCAAAAGGAATGTTCCTGAAGAAAATTCCTTACCTTCAACAATCAAAGTGGCCAGTGGGCTGGCGGGGTTGAACGTGTAGGCATCGTCGTAACCGGTTATGGAAATGGATATAGTGGCTTCTGAATCACTGGAGCCGATACCAATATTAAATGCGTCGGTCACTAATTCTGAGCCAGCAATTGGATCGGATAGTTCACTGTCCAAGGTATAGGTCCAGCTGCCATCGCTGGATATTTCAAGCTCTCCGTAAGTCCCTTGAAAATTTCCGGATTCAAAGGTTTGATTGCTGTTTGAGTTATCGACCAGTTGCCCTGAAACCGTTGTCTCGACATCTTCACTGACGCTGCCGCTGTCACCGCTTATGCTAGGGGAGTCATCGCCGTCGTCGTCATCCGAATCTGAACTGTCATCATCATCAGAGCTGGAGCTGTCATCATCAGAGCCAGTATTGCCATCGTCATCATCGCCGTCAGAGTTTGCCCCTGAATCGCTATCGCTGCTTACTGGAGTGCCGTCAGGTTCGTTGTCATCGGAGCTTCCGCCCCCACCGCAAGCAGTAAGAAATACAGATAAACTGATAGCCGTGAGTAACTTCAGTGAATAGGTCATATCGCCTCGATAGATCCGTTAAACCAAATGTAATTGGCGCGGAGTATAAAGAGCTGTCAGTCATATTCTGTGATGGCTGGCTTGCTTTTGAGGCTGATCTTTTGCTTGAGCAAAAAATGGTGCTATCGGTCGCACCTAGAAATTTTTTCAATAAAAATAAAGAAAATAGGTCGGAAAATAGTTGAGGATTTTAAGGTAGGAAAAAGAGTGGTTTGGGAGCCTGTTGGCAAAATAAAGTTGAACGCGGTCAACTATTCGCTGTGAATAGTCGACCGCAAAAATAATCTTATTCTGCAGGGAGTCCACTCAGAAACTGTTTTAAGTGTGAGACATTGCAATCTTTTGTGTCAGCGCAGTTTTCCAGGATTTTTTTCAATTGTTGGTCGTCACTCTGTTCAGTAGCTAATTTCAAATAGTAACGTACCTGATCAAGGTTTTTGCCTGGATTATCGTCTTGACTATAGGCCTCAGCAATTTTCAGTGAAGCTATGCCGTGCCCTCTCTTTGAGGCTTCCTCGTAGAGTGACATTGCTCGATCTAGATCAACTTCTACACCAAGCCCCTGTTCATACATACGGGCTTGGTTAAAGTATCCATACTTTGAATTTTGATTCGCTGCCTGCTCGAACCAATGAAGAGCCTCGGGATAGTTGTTGAAAGAATCACTACCGGAGTCCAAATATATGAGCCCCAGCTTATTCATAGCGCTTGCTAATCCCCTCTCTGCTGCTTGAGTGTAATAATAGATTGCCTGTTCCAGGTCCTTTTCTACTCCGTTACCTGCCTCGTAGAGTCCGGCCAACCTGGCACTGGAGTTGGCTGAACCTTCCGCAGCTGCGAGCCTATAAAGTTGTGCTGCATGGGTCGGATTTTGTTCCACTCCATAACCATTTTCGGCGGAGTAACCCATATTGGTAATACACTCCAGGTGGCCGGCCCGTCCACACAATAAATACCAGGCATAGGCAATATCGGCGTTGGCATCTGCAATAATATTCTTGGAGTGCAGGATCCCCATTTTTAATTGTGCAGGAAGATGATTGCGATATGCCGCAGCTTGATAGTCCCTGATAGATTGTTTGATATTAACCGGTTGGTCATGGGCGCCTAGTTGTGTGATACGCCCTCTCTCAAAGAGTGCGGCGGGGTTTCCTGCAATTGCGGCCTCATTGAGAAGTGCCATGCCCCCACTGGTTTCTTTTTTCTCCTCCAGCAGGTAGCTGGCGTAAAAAAACTGGGCTGGTGAAAAGCCGCTATCGGAAGCTTTTTGAATAAGCTTTTCAAATTGATAGTAATTATTCTGCTCAAGGTAACCAATAGCCTGGGTAAAGTGGGCTACGGGGTAACCTTTATTAGCGCTGGCTTGCAAGAATTGTGCAGCACCGGATTCGTTAGCTGAGTTAAATTCCTCTGACGCAAAAAGGGAGTAGAGTTCATACTCCGCCTGGCCCTTTTTCAGGTGTTGTTCGGCACTGGAGAGTAGTGAAGTTGCTAATTCTTTGTCCGGATCAATTCCCAGGCCCATAAAGGCTATATAGGCTAGGTAAACCTTCGCCTCTTCGAGCCCCAGGTCCGCAGCAGTAACAAATAATTGTGCGCACTCGTTAACTGCGAATTTTTCAGTTTTGCCACTGAGACACAGCCGCCCTAAACTGATATTGGCGGAAATGGACCCCATAACAATAGCGTCCAGATAAGCTTGTTCAGCCTGTGGATACTGCCCCTCCGCATGAAACACAATGCCTTCGGCGTGTCGAGCGGCATAATCTGTAGAGGCTAGTACCTGGATCACATCTGTATAGAGCTGATCTGATGTGCCGGCAAATGGATACCGGATCGCGAGCAGTCGATGTAGAAAGCGGGCATTATCGAAGTAGATTTTCGATACCTGATAGCCGCCTACTTCCTTTACGTTATAAACGCGGTATATAGCATTGCGACTATTTGCAAATTCAAAATAGCTATCAATAATTTCATAGCCGGATATGGTGAGCAGGTCTTCTGCATCTGCCCAGCTCCCGACCTCAAAGGCACTGTAGCTATACTCACCACTGCGTCCGGAAAGGATACCAGTAGCAATAAATTCAAATAGGTTTTTATGGTAGTTGGCTGCTTCTAACTGTCCCACAGACTCATAGCATTCTGCAGCGCTGAGATGGGGCGTCAGTGACAGGATGTTATTGTTTGTTACGGCCTTCCAGTCCACGGCTTCACAAGATTTATCCCCAGATTCAATCGCGGATAGCTCCGCCTGGTAGCGCTCTCTGGCCGCGATATTATTCAGGGGTTGCTGAGACTCAAGATAGGCAACCCAGAAATCTTCATAAGCAACTGTATCTGGAGCGCTAGCAATTTGTTCGGTTAGCAGCCTTATTTCGCTATCGCCGGGTTCGATGGAAGTGTGGGCCGCACAAGAGGCCAGTAAGTAAATAACGGGGGCAAAAAGGAATTTTTTCATTATTTACTTCCTGATCAGTGACTTAACCAGGTTTTTCATTGCCTTGCTGGTTTCCTGAGTATTCGAATTATCGCCCTTGGCCCAGAACTGATATTGAAGTGCTTCATCCAGTTTATCGAGTTCCTCCATATACTCGGCAATATCCGTATTGCGGACATGGTCCGCTTTGGATTTAAAGGCGTAGTTCACCGAGATGTTATTGCCAATATGATCGGAGGTTCTGGAGAAGGTGAACCAGGGATTGTCTATCTGTAGATCCTGGGATTCCTCTCTCCACAAAACCTCTCCAGTAATTTTGGCTACTGCTTTGTGGTTGATATCCACAGGATGTGCCAGCGCTAATGGGCTCTGGCGAATACGCTTCTGGGGGCTGGTAATATAAGAGGCGATACTGGAGCCATACAGTGAGAAAATCTTCCGAGCAGAGTTCAACTCGGCAAAATCACTGATCTCATATAGCTCCGATACCTGAAGTACATTTTCACCCCGATTGTCCTGGTGCTTGATATTGGATGTGATTTCAATACCGGGGTAGTAAGTTGCCATAAAGTTTGCGTAATTACTCTTTATGTATTCAGAGTCTGCTGACTGGAAAAATTGACGCATCTGCTCCGCTTTGAGAGCGCTGTAGGTGGACTCAACAGTTAGCCCTGCGGTATTGGCACCGGCATTGATTTCAAAATTTTCGGTGACATCCAGTTGCAGAGTGCCGTTGGCGGGATAAATCGTGGTTACTTGTTTTAATGCTCGGGTTCCCTTTCGAATGGGGAGCGCCAATTCATAATCAAAGAAGCCTTTGCTCTTGATATTGGAGCCCTGTCCGGAAGCGGTGCCGTCAACCCAATAATCTTGTCCATTGAGCTCAATGACGCTGATTACATGATCAAATGAACTGGGAGAGGGGATATCATTGGCAAGGTCACGACCGCGTCCTGAAGACACTAAAGCGGGGTAAGAGTTAACCCCCAGGTGAGACAACATGGCGGTTATTAATATGGCCTTGTCTTTACAGTCGCCATAGCGCTTATCCAAAGTCTCTCTCGGCGTTCGCGGTTGGTGTGAGTTGATTCCAAACTCGATCCCAAAGTAGCGAATATCCTCCTGAACGTAGGCAATAGCCTTGCTGACAGCTCCCTCAAGGCCTTCCTCTGCGCGCCATTGATCCAATTGCCGGGTGAGTTCCTGTGGCAGGGAGAGGTCAATATCGTAGAGTGTCATTGCCCAGTCGTTTACTTCAGCCCAGCTGTTATAGCCTGAATATTGGATGTAGTTGAATGGGTCATGCCAGTGAGGATATTCCCCCTCCTGAAGTATCGGAGATACCTGCTTCAGGTCCAGCGTGTACTGGTAAGTGTCGTTATTGCGGGTAACGTTCACCGGTACTTTTTCATTGTTAAAACGGTAGTTGAGCTTGTTGTCACTGGTAATTTTCACATAGCGCCTGTCGATGGCATCCGGCCATGACAAGTAGAAAGTACCAAAATCCCCGCGTTCAAAAATAGGATTGCTTCCCTCGAGTGTATAAGCGTAGGAGATTTTGTCACCGGGTCGGATATCCTCAAGAATGTAAAGCGCATTCCACATTTCAGAGTAGAGTTTGCTGGACAGCTCCTGCTCAGACTGGAATAACTTGAAGTCCTGTTTGTCCAGGCGATCAATCACTTGATCATTGCGGGTGACGGTAATTTCGTGAACGACCAGCTGCTGGAACGCGGGGTAAAAACTAATGTTCAGTTCCGATACCTGTTTAACCCCCTGCTGATTGAGGGGCTCCATCACCAACTGAAAATAGTATTGGTGTTGTTCGTTCGTATGGGATATCTGGGAGTTGCTCAGGTGATACCTAACACTGCCTTCGGGTGTGGCAACACTACTCGAGAGGTCGACGGCATCCACCCAAGTGGGTGTTGGGGCTATGTTAATTTCAGGGGTAGCCTGGGCCAGCGACACAGCAAATAAGAGAGTCACAGCCAGAATTTGGCCGAAGGAACGATATTTCAAAATGAGCCTCGATTGTTATCTACAGCCTATACCGGCGGAGACAGAATAGATCTTGGGTGGGGAGTAAGCAGAAGGGGCACGCAGGGCACCCTACGATTGATTCGCTCCTGTTGAACCCTGGATCTTCCCTATAGGGCAGTGCCTGTTGCCGTTTGGCTGCGGCGCTCCGTTACCGCTTGGTGTTGGGATCGTTTAGTGAACAGCCGGTAATATACCCCAATGGCTATGGGCTGAGTATCGGATGGGTATGACCGCTGGCGTTTTGAATAAGTTTTTCGGCGGTTCAAATTGATGAAGGCAGGGATTGTTGTGTCCAGGCGATAAAATGGTTAAAAAACAACCGAATCTTGAAGGTGGGAGGCCACCCAGCTTGAAAGCTGAGTGACCTGAGACCTGTTTATTGGGTTTGCTCCTGAACGGGCATTTCTTCGAGCTTAGCCTTTATCTCTTTCAGCTTTTCCTTAACCCGGGCTGCATTGTCGGGGCCCATGCGGATCATCAGCTTTTGTATTCCAGGGAGTTTTTCCAGTTTTGGATCGGCGAATTTGTAATACACCGACGGGCGTATCAATTGAATAGGGCCTTCAACATCTGGCGCTGCCAGTACATTGTCGATTGCTCCAATCACCACTTGGTGGAATGACTTGTTACGAATCCCCAGCTCGCTGTAGGCCTGGGCTAAACGGGGGTACCAGTACTGATACAAGGTGATGATTGCATCAGTGTTAGCCAGTGCGAACAATCGTACTGGTTGGTCGTAACGGCGATAGTTCTCCGGGGAGAGCTGGTAGCCTTCAGCGGATGACCCGGTAACGGTGATGGGGCCGCGAATGGTTTTCAGCGGGCGATGCTTGTGAATCAGCTCACCACGGGATGCTGCGTTGGCAGCGGCCACCCATTTACGTATTACTTCGTCGGGTACCAGCCAGCGGGACAGGGCGCCGTCGGGTGCCAAGGACATTAATTCGTCATATGCGGCCTTATCGCTATCGTTCAGGGGGGGAGGCGGCTCTCTGCCGGGCTCCTCTTCAATGACCGGCTCCTCGGGCGGTTGGGCTGGTTCCTGGCTCTCAGGTTGTGCCAGGGCTTCTGGCTCGGGAGCAGTTTGGGGTTCTTCGACAACACCGATGGTGGGAATATCTTTTTTCTTTTCCTCGCCGGTCCAGAGCCAGTAGGCTGCTGCAGCGACAACGACCACCACAATAATGCCGATGATCCACCCTTGCCTAGATTGTTGTTCCGACATTCCCTGCCTCCTTTGACTGCTAACAGAATGTGACGCTTGGACCACGACAAAGCGCTGCGGTTTCTCGCGATCTGCTGGTTTTACATTACTCTGCAAAAGCGCCGCTCGCAAAATAGTTTTACTATGGGGTAATTGCACAACCTTATTGCCGGTCTTATACCCTGCGCAGCACCTACGCCCCCGCGCGGGAGGATGTTTGATTTACTGGGCCTATTAGAGTGGCCTGGGGAGCTTCTGAATAATTCTGAGCGGCGAATAAAAGAGAGAACAATGGGAAAATTCACCAGCTTATTGATTGGCCTGATGCTGGGTGGTGTACAAGCTGCCGTGGCTGCAGAGCCGGTAGATCCTTTTTGGCGCAATGCGACAGTCTATTTTATGTTGCCGGACCGTTTTAATAACGGCGATCGCAGCAATGACTTCCCCTACGGTCGCAAAGACGATGCGGCATACCTGCGTGGCTTTGAGGGAGGGGATCTGCGCGGCGTTATCGAGAAAATTGAAGCGGGGTATTTTAATGATCTCGGAGTCGATGCTATCTGGATGGCCCCGGTGATTGAGAACATCCATGGCTACAATGAGTCCGATAAACGCACCTACGCTTTCCATGGCTACTGGCCTAAGGACTGGACTGCCGTAGATGCCAACTTTGGCACCGAAGCAGAACTGGCAGAATTGATTGAGGTAGCTCACAGCCAGGGGATTCGCGTATTGCTGGATGTAATTCTCAATCACACCGGGCCAGTCACTGAACAGGATTCCAGATGGCCCTCGAGTTGGCTGCGCAATAGCCAGCAATGCGACTGGTCTGACTATGCCGGCAATGTTGAGTGTGCAATTCACGCGAACCTGACGGATATCCTCACGGAGAGCGAGAAAGATGTCGAGTTGCCGCCGCAACTGGTGGCAAAGTGGAAAAAAGAAGGCCGCCTGCAGCAAGAGCAGCGTGAACTGGATGCCTTTTTCGAGCGCACTGGCTATCCCCGCGCCCCCAAATATTACCTGATCAAGTGGTTAACCGACTGGGTGCGTGAATACGGTGTCGATGGTTTTCGTGTGGACACCGTCAAACACGTAGAGCCACAAGCCTGGGCAATACTGAAAAACGAAGCGGATATAGCCCTGGCGGAGTGGAAGGCTGAGAACCCGAAGAAGAAATTGGACGATCGCAATTTCTTTATGGTGGGTGAGGTTTACCATTTCGGCGTTAACAACTTTGGTCCCAGTGTTGGTCGCTCTTACGATTATAGCGATCGGAAAGTGGACTTTTATCAGTACGGTTTTGACAGCCTGATTAACTTCGATTTTGCCCAGGTTGCGGGCAAGCCAGCGGAGGATATTTTCTCCAGCTATTCCTCCTCCTTGAACAGTGGTGAACTAAAAGGGTTCGGTGTCCTGAATTATCTGGGCTCCCACGATGACCATCACTCATTTGACCGCGAGCGTCAGCACACACTGAGTGCCGCAAGTAAACTGATGTTGGCGCCCGGTGCAGTGCAGATATATTACGGTGATGAACTGGCGCGCCCCATGATTGATGATCGCGCATTTGGCGACGCCTCTATGCGCACCAATATGAACTGGGATGACTTGGAAAAGCCGGAAACCCGTGCATTGCTGGCTCATTGGCAGAAGCTTGGGATGTTTCGTCGATCGCACCCGGCAGTTGGCGCTGGTGTACACCAGAAGCTGGAGGATAAGCCTTATACATTCTCCCGCACCTTATCTGGTGAGCAGCCGGTAGTTGTGGCGATGGAACTGTCCGCGGGTGAGAAGAGCGTATCAGTTAAAGGTGTGTTTGCCGATGGTATCGAACTGACCGATTACTACTCGGGTAAGCGAGCCAAAGTTGAGGATGGCAGGGTGAATTTCGATACAGAGGGAACTCTGCTACTGCTATCTGCTAAATCGCAGTAAATCCAAAAAAGAAAGCCCCTGCAGATAGCACTGCTGGGGCTTTCAGCATCCTTGAAAATGGGATGACTTAATCGTTGTTCATTGTTGTTGTGGTGAACTGGTTACATACCATCACATCAACGTCCAACTGGCCAATTACACGCTCGGCAGTATTGCCACGCAGGAATGAGCCGGTCTCGCCGTACTGATTCATGGTTCCCATCACGACCAAGTCTGCATCGATCTCACGGGCCACCTCCTCAACAACATCACTGGTATAGCCGCGCTTTACGTGAATGCGATGGGTGGGGACACCGGTTTTATCGGCAAGCTTGGCCAAAGCACCGCGATCTGGGTAGAGCATGGAATCCAGGAAAGCGTTTACGAGGTGTAGCTCTGCCCCGTAATGACCTGCGATATAGGTCGCGCGTTCGCTGATCTGGCGATTGAGCTCGCGCTGCTCGAGGGTTTTTGCCTGGTAGTTAACGGTAGCCAATACAACTTTGCGCTCGTCCTTGGCGCCGGGGCGAATCAATACTACCGGGCAGCGCGCTGTTTTCAGGACTCGCCACTTGGATTCGGCGAAAGTAAAGCGACGGCTGCTCTTCGCGTGTACTGGTAGGTAGATCATTTCTGCGTTGCAACGCTTTGATTCCTGCACGATGGCCGCCTGCCAATCACTGGACCAGCAAACAGTGATCTCACAGGAAAGACCAGCTTCTGAGATGGGTTCACGAATTTGTTCACGGAACCACGACTCATCGCGAAATAGGTGGTCGTTAACTGCACGGGTATCCACCGCTTCACCATCAACTGCGACGAATACAGCCAGTCGCGGCTGAGGATTGCGTCCACGTGAAGTGATCAGGGCTCGCTCCAGAGCTACATGCTTCTCATCGTTAGGGTCCACTACAACGAATACGGTGCTTTGCTGCTCCATTTTTTCTCCTCAACTAAGCGTGTTACTGGCCAGTGCGACCTGCAGTTGACCAAGAGGTCTAATCTATCATGATGGGGTGGTCAGCCCGAGTACCTGACTGTCCCATTTGTCGAATTTGGCGCCTATCTCATCGAATAATTTTGTTGCGCATAATGGCGAAGTTGGGGGTGGGGGTATTGAGGTAGATCAAGTTTATAGGTAGCGCGTGCAAGCCCTACTACAACCAAAATGCGGGTGACCAGAATTCGAAATGTATTCTTGCCTGGTAGCGTTATTGAGAGCTGGTTGGAGTATGTTGGGATTGGAATTACCTAGAGAGTGGGGGGCTAACTACAACACCATAAGTAACTATCGGCTACAGGCTCTTTGAGTTAAGCCGTGATCGGTTCTTTTAGTCTTTCCCAAAGAAACTTACTCGGTGAAGAGGGAGCGCGCACTATACGCGCGTCCCTAGTGCTCAATTCGTAAGGTTTAGACTTCCCGATACTGGTCAATGAGCGCTTTGATATTTTTCTTAAGTACAGCGCCAATATCTCCACCTGCACCGCCCACGGACAGATCACTATCGGCGTGAGCCTTGTATTTAACATCACCGGTTTCGGAGTCCTTAACAGTCAGGACAGAGTCAACGCCTCCCTTTCCTGCGCCAAAGCCAACAGCCCAGCGCAATGCGCGATTTCCGTATTGAACCTTCACATCAAGATCAACGAGCAAAGTCTTGCCTTCAGCTTCATCTAAGGAATTGACGAGTTGATAATCGCTCTCTCTGGCAAATTCCTCGAGTTCACTGCGGGTATGGAGCTCCCAACTTTTCATTTTTTCCTGTAGGGCACTATTGTTTTTGGCTGCACTTTCATTTGAGTACACCCTTACATCTTGTATTAATATATTTTTATAGTCTTCAAAACTTTGCGCTTGAACGTCTGTTTTTACGTGTGCGACACCACATCCGTATAAAGCTGAAAGTGTCACTGCAAGGCAAAACACCTTTATCCCTTTGAAAAATTTCATCCTTTTCCCCTTAATTTGAATATAAAAGCTGAAGCTTCACAGTAAAGATCGAGCCTAGCTGTCTATTTCAGTTACCGGCTGAGCGGTTTTATAGTTAGTGCAGATGGAATGAACTACATGTTCACTGCCCGGTAAGTTTACAAGGAAAATACATTACTTTCTCTACTGATAAGGTGAGATCACACTTGAATGAAGCTATGGTGCCAAGTTGTAAGGCAGTTTCCTTCAGATACACTATGCCAAAACTTGAGCCTGCAGTCTGAGGAACTAATCAAAATTGTCTACCGCAATAGCTTAGATGCATAGCAGGTTTTGTATGGCAGATTGCCACATCTACTGTAGGAGGTAGGTAGATAAACTTAGTGATTTGGGTGTTTAAGTGACAAATTGAAGTGTTTTTAGAAAGGTTCTATGTTTAACGCCCGTCCCTCTTGCTAGCGACTGGTAGAGAGATCAAAACGCAAAACATGTGTTTGTACCGTCGTTTGTTATATATTTTTAGCTACTGATTGAACTGACACAAATCCAGTTCCCGACCATTAAGGTAGCCGTACTGGGTACCTAAAACGTAGTTAAACAAAATGTAAGCCCTGAAATGTCGCAGAGGTGTAGTTCATTGGCTAGTTATATGCTGTTTATCAATTAGCAATTTCTTTATTCATTCTACTTGGCTCATAACGCGCTATAAAAGGTTTAAGCGTTACAGAGAAACTGCGAAGTGAAGCTCCAGCCCTGTCGGAGTGACTTTCATTAATTTATTATGAATTTTCGATATTCCAGTTGTCTACGACATTTGAGTGGATTAATTCTCTAATGCTAATTATTAACGTCGATATACCCAGGGCTAGCGCACCTATACCCAGTTTGAAAGTGTAGTCGCATAGCGAACTAGATAACTCGGCTAGCCGGAAGCAGTTTAACTTTTCGCTTAGCACCATTTCATCTTGTGCAACAGTAAATACGCCTTTGCAAAAATCTTTAATATCAAAATGAGCACAAGAAGATGCAGCACCGAGTGCGTACCATGCAACAAATCCAGATAATAAGGCAAGTGAAAGAAAAGTTACTTGCCGCTTGCTAAATTTCAATTACTGCCTCCATTTACACTTTTCGAACAGTCGAGTAATTTCTTGTAAGCCCAGCGCACATAATGCAGGATTATGTCGATTTTCTCGATATCCTGGATGCAATATTACTCTAGACTACGGTAAATAAGGCATTACTACAGCTATAACGGAGCTGTGTAAACATCCAAATCATATGGAGACGCTATAGCTATAGAGTTGGCTGAAGAGCTTGCTCGTGGAGATAGACCTTGAGGTCGGGCGATTGAACAGGTGGGGGAAGGTTGGGTGGCTGAAGAGGCTCTTGTTATTTCAGTTTACTGTGCCCTTAAAGCTCCAAGCTTCAAAGAAGCGTTGCTGATGGCTGTTAATCACGATGGCGATTTAGATTCTACAGGTTCTATTAGCGGAATCCTGATTGGTGCCAATTAGGGTGTGGGTGCAATTCTTGCAAACTGGTTGGCTCAACTTGAGCTATCTGATGAGATATCAGAAATAGGTCAGGATCTACTGGAGTTTCGAGATTGGCCTGTAAGTGAGTTTGATGAACACTGCGATTATGCTCATGGAATAACTAAGAAATATCTGGGGTATTAATTTCTATCTATCTAGAGTCATCGCTAAGAAGTGCTCACATACCGTCATTACTTCAAGCATTTAAAGCTAGAGTTGTGAGTGATTCTGTTTTCCCGTCTGTTTAAATTTTGGTCTTAAAAGCCAAATTATCTTCGCTATTTAGACCTGTAGCACAAATATCTACTACGCCCCCTATAGGGAGGATGTGCTCTCAAGCACTGATTATTAGCCTTCCAAATGCCCGAATAGTTGTAATTTCGGGGTTGCAGTAGCACAGGAGGTGCATATTACCGCTGCTGTTCGGTATCTATTCACACACTACCGGCTTATTGATGCCTTTGGTGGTCTGTGGATATCTCAGGATGAGTGATCAATTGGCCGGGTATTGAAATCCAGCAGTTTAGATACTGCATAGTTGGGGTTTCCAAATATCTGGCTTGAATTGCAAAAAATAATAAATGGTCACCTGTGATGATAAGCCTGAACTTTTCTTCGCCGCTTGTGGTGCTTCCCACAAATTCTTTTCTTGAGCGAATGCCTATTGGTTGTGTCGCCTGAGGAGAATATTTCTAGCTCCTACTGTGGGGCGAATGCAATCTAAGTATTTGCAAGTGCCTGGGAAAAGGCGTGCTTATAGGTTGACCCTATTTATGTAGAAATGGAGAGTCATTAATCATTGGTAGGCAACTGCCTCCGGGGTTCTCTTTATACAAAAAAGATAACGACTACAGATGAGAGAAAAAGGAAAGCTAAAATGAAAAAACAATTTCCACTAAAAGGGCTTCTGGGAGGCGCGAGTATCGTACTCGGAGCCATGTCCAGTACCCATGCCAGCGCAGGCACTGCCTTTGTACACCTGTTCGAATGGAGCTGGAATGATATCGCCAGTGAATGTGAGGAGTTCCTGGGGCCGAAAGGTTTTGATGCGGTGCAGATCTCCCCGCCCCATGAACATATCAGCCACTCCACCTGGTGGGCGCGCTACCAGCCGGTTTCCTACACTAACCTGACCAGCCGCAGCGGTACCGAGGCTGAGTTACAGAGCATGATCAGCCGCTGTAATGCGGCGGGTGTAAAAGTCTACGCAGATGTAGTCATCAACCATACGGCGGCCTGGAATGGTGGAGGCACGGGTTGGGGCGGTACCGAGTGGACACTGTTGAATCACCCCGGTGAGTTTTCCTCTTGGGATTATCACTCCGATTGCACTATTGATAACTATAGCGATGCAAATAATGTCTGGAATTGCCGCTTGAGTGGACTTCCAGATTTGGATACTGGTTCCAGTTATGTTCAGCAGACCCTGGCCGATTACCTAAATAAATTACAGGGTATGGGCGTTGATGGTTTCCGTGTAGATGCGGTTAAGCATATGTCTCCCAGCGATATGTACAGCATCATGAGTAAAGCTGGTAATCCCTGGATCTTTTCTGAAGTTATCGGCGCAGCTGGCGAAGCCTCTGAAATCCAGCCATCAAATTATACATTCCTGGGCCGTGTGACTGAATTTAAGTACGGCACTGATGTAGCGAGTAATTTTAACGGACAAATTAAAAACCTCGCCAGTATTGGCGAGAGTTGGGGACTTTTATCTTCCAGCGATGCAGTTCACTTTATTGACAACCACGATCGTGAACGTGGCCACGGGGGTGGCGGTAACCTGACCTATCACGATGGCTACAAGTATAACCTGGCCAATGTTTTTATGTTGGCACACCCCTATGGCTATCCGAAGGTAATGTCAGGTTATGACTTTACCGATACGGATATTGGTCCCCCCAATACTGGTCCGGAGAGTTGTGAAAACAACGAATGGGTATGTCAGCACCGATGGGGCAATATTGCCAATATGGTGGGTTTCCGTAACTACACCGACGGCACCAGTATGGAAAATTGGTGGGATAACGGAGATAACCAGATTGCCTTTGGACGCGGTGATAAAGGCTATGTCGTTATCAATAACGAGGGTAATTCTTTCAGCCAGACACTGTATACAGGCCTTCCTGCTGGGGACTACTGCAATGTCCTGGCGGGAGATGATGAGTGCAGTGGCGATGTTATTTCCGTAGGCAGCAATGGCTATGCAACTTTCAATGTTGCAGCTTATTCCGCTGCTGCCATTCACGGTGGGCAGCTATCTGGTCCCTGTGGTGATGAATGTTCTGGTACAGGTTTCCCCAGCCTTTATTTCCGTGGCACAGCAAATAATTGGGAAGCGACGGCTTTTCAATTGGTAGCAGATAATACCTGGCAATTGGTGGTCAATTTTGATGGCCAGGCAGACCAACGCTTTAAGTTGGATATCTACGGTGACTGGACCGAAAATTACGGTGACGATGGTGCTGATGGCACATTGGATCAAACCGGAGCAGATATTTATATTTCAGTAACCGGAAACTATCTCATTGAAGTAAATGATGAGACTCTGGCCTATTCGATCACCGAGGTCTCTTCCCAGCAAGCACCCACTGCAAGTGTGACTCCAGTATCCAGCACAGTAGAAGTCAATCAGAGTGTCACCCTGGATGCCAGCAGCTCTACTGATAGCGACGGTAGTGTGGTTTCCTATAGCTGGAGCAGTGGTGGTAGTTCTTCCTCGACGACTTTGAGCTTCGCCAGTGCGGGCACTTATACCGAGACAGTCACTGTTACTGACAACGATGGCCTGACCGATAGTGCTACGGCAACCATTACCGTGACTGATCCCAATGCTGGTTATGCTCAAAACTTTACGGCATTAAATTTCCGCGGTACGCCCAATAGCTGGGGCACTCAGACGATGACCCTGGTTGCAGATAATACCTGGCGTGCCACTGTGGTGTTTGATGGCAGCAGTAACCAGCGCTTTAAGTTTGATGTTAGCAGTGACTGGGCTGAAAACTACGGGGATAACAATGCGGACGGCTCTCTGGAGCAGGGTGGGGATGATATCTACACCGAGGTATCAGGTACCTATATTGTTGAGGTAAATGATGAAACCTTGAGCTACAGCCTGACCTGTGCAGACTGTGGTAGTTACGCATCCAACTTTTCCTCACTTTATTTCCGTGGCACACCAAATAGTTGGGGTTCTGACGCTATGGAATTAGTTGCCGACAATACCTGGGAAATCCAGGTAAATTTTGATGGTCAATCCCAGCAGCGTTTCAAATTCGATGTTAATGCTGACTGGAGTGAAAACTACGGCGATAGCGACTCCGATGGCGACTTGGAGCAGGGTGGATCTGATATCTACACTTCTGTAAGCGGAAGCTACAAGGTGCAGGTGAATGATCAAACCATGATTTATAGTGTGATTGCACTGTAATTGATAAGAGCCTGCAGGCGAGGAAGTTGGTCTGCAGGCTTCTTTAGTTATTTATTTTCTTTTTCTTTAGCCAGCAGAGCTTGTTGTAGCGCCTGCAATTTTGCAATCTCTTCTTGATTTAACTTTGGGTTCGATACACAACGAGGATCGGTTTTTTGCAGCAAGGCCAGTATTTCTTTTGTTAATGGTATGGGTTCACAGCCGTGTCCGGTCTCGCAAATTAAATCCCACTGCGGTTTGGCTTGGACATGACAGGCAAAGCAGTTACCTCCAAAACGGTTAACTACATCAACAAAACCTCGCTTACGGATTTTGCTGCCTCCCTCAGAAACATCCAGTTCAAAAAACTCCCAATCTTTAGTGGCGGGGTTAAAGCCTTTTTGGTGTTTGACCATCACTTCCCCGGGGACTAACTGGACCACTGATCCAGGAGGATAAACACCTCCAGTGTTGGAGTTTGCGACCTCTAGAGTCCCATCCAGATCTCCCAGTAAATTATCCACATAAAACCCCCGCACCTTGGTCATATCTCGGATGCAGTTAAAAGTCTCGTCTGTCACCTGGATAGGTGCTTCGCTCTGTTCAGCCTTGTTAGTTTTAGCCATTGTAGGAAGTGTTACTGATGATAAAAGTGCAGCCAAAATTAGGTTTAGTAGTGAAAAATAGTGGCTAGGTTGTCGGTTCATAATCTCCCCTTGTATATCAATTTCGGCTTTTATTTAAATTGTGCACAATATAATTGCAGGCAATATACATGAGGTAGTGTTTATGTCAAGCGAGTTACCTGATGAGTATGGTTAGGGATTGTCGGGATTATGTTGTGAGAAAGGGGGTAGGGTGGGTATAAATTGCTGTGCTTAAGCGTTCTTGGAGGGGAGTAGTCCCCTCCAGGGCTGAGTGGCTATTTCTGGGGAACAGTGGATATTGCAAAGATATGGCTTTCGTAGGGTGCCAACTGGATCTTTGTGGAGGCTTGGTCTTTTTCCAAGATAAGGTTTGCCACCTTATTGGATATCTGGCTTTCAGCCAGGTAGCTGCCCGGTTGTAGTTTCCAGGCCTCTAGAAGTGCTGTAGGCAACTGAAAATTAAACTCCACTGCCCTGTTATCGAAGTTGGCGATTACCAACAATTTTTCATGTTCGCTCCAGCGGGCAAAGGAAAATTGTTTTTCCCCATAGCCAGAGTTTTGCTTGCGGTTGTAGCTGTGCAAGTCCAGGTAATCGCCAAGTAAGGCCGGGCTCTGTTTGGAGAAATTAAGCAGGCGCTGGTAGAAGCTGCGCAGCTCTTTTTCTTCTTTTGTCAGCAGTGCAGTGTCAAAAGCGCCCTCATTGTTCCAGCGGCGCACATTGGGTACTGACCAGTAGTCGAAAATGGTGGTGCGGCTGGCTTTACCGAAGCCGGCATCTTTGTTGGCGGGCTCTCCCAACTCCTGGCCAAAGTAAACCAAGGTAGGGGCTGGAGAGAGCGCGGCAGATACCAGCATTGCAGGTTTACCAGCCTCTGGGTTGCCAGAAAATTGTGCGCTGGCAATACGCTGCTCGTCGTGGTTCTCCATAAAGCGCAACATATGAGAGGAAATATCTACCAGGCTTGCCTGTACCTCTGCGATTTTATCTGCACCGCCCTTGTTCTCCATGACCGCACGAATAGCGTCGTAAGTGCCGACTTTATCGTAGAGGTAATCCATTTTGCCCAGGTGCAAATAGTCCCGATAGCGCTCTGGAGTATAGATTTCGGCAAGTAACAGTGTGTTGGGGTTGCGCATTTTGATGGAGGAATTCAGGTAGCTCCAGAACTCTACCGGTACCATACCGGCCATATCATAGCGGAATCCGTCCACGCCAAAGTCCAGCCAGTAGTGGGCGATATCGCGGAATTTTTCCCAGGTGTCCGGGACTTTCTTGTCTGCCCAAAACTGGGCGTGGGCCCGGTAGTCGCGCTCGGCATACTCCTGGGGTAGCTCAGAAAAGTTCTTGCTGTTATCGGGGCGAACGCCAAAATTAATTTTGACGGTTTCATACCAGTCGTGCATGGCAGGTTGTGCACTGCGCGCGCCATTACCGGTCCATTTAGCTGGACTCTCTACAAACTGCCCATCGACAAGATCATTGGCTTCGCCATTGAGTGGCTGATAACTGTCTTCTGCAACCGGCACGCGGAAGTCTTCGCCCACCACATAGTAGAAATTGTTGTTGCGGGCGTAGGTGACCTGGGTGTTGTCGCCAGCTCCAAAATCCTGCACGCCTTGGGGTTTATCGAGAGAATGATAGGCGCGGGCTACATGGTTAGGCACTATATCGATAATTACTTTCAGGCCGGCCGCGTGGCTGCGTTCCACCAGTGCGCGGAATTCCTGTAATCGCTCTGCTGGGTTATTGGCCAGGTCTGGGTTTACGCTGTAGTAATCCTTGATGGCATAGGGAGAGCCGGCGCGGCCTTTGACCACATCTGGATCATCGTTACTGATACCGTATTCCGTATAGTCGCCAACGAGCGCGTGGTGCAGGGCGCCGGTGTACCAGATATGGGTGGCGCCCAGCGCGTGGATTTCATTCAGTGCTTTTGGGGTAAAGTCGGAGAACTTGCCCACACCATTCTCTTCGAGTGTGCCCCAGGGTTTGTTGGTACTGTTAGTGTTGCCAAATAAGCGCGGTAGCACTTGGTAGATAACAGCTTTTTTCTCCGCAACTTTTTCAGCGGGCTGTATTTCTTCCGGGCTGCTCTCCTGGCTGCAGCCGGCAGTGCCGAATAGAGCAGCGCCCAGTAGGGAAGCCGAAAGGAGTTTGGCAATAAACAGGGAATGTAACTTCTTCATTGTTTCCTGATGACTTTAAATTTTTTTGTCAGTGAACAGCGGTTTGCTGAATTATTGATTTTTGAGCACTAAATCCAGCGGTTCTTTGTGCCAGTCAAATTTAACCAGCAGTTGCTGCTTGCGCTTGTTGTACCAGGCCCCACGGGGTGCCTGAGCAAAGTCTTTTTCACTGTCGAAAATAGGCAGGGATTCGCCGGTAACATCAAGCTGCGCAGGCACTTGTTGCCAGTTGTGGATCTTTAAATTGACCTTGCGGGATTCCGGCATACCGGTATAACCGTCTCCTTCTCGATTAAAGGCGAAGGTTAAACCCTGCTGTTTGTTTTCAGCTGAGAAATGCAGCTTCTCGTATTTGCCTTTTTCAAAAGCCTGTGCGGTAGCGCCATCATCTTCATAAACATAGCGCTCGGACTTTGCTGCTGATGAGTGCGCGTAGTAGTCCAGGGTCAGGTTTTTACTGGAGTAATCACGACTGCTGTGGACATCGTCAATGGTGGGAATAATGGCGCCGGCCCGCACCAGTACAGGAATCGTTTTCAGGTTCACTTCTACCAGGGCCTGATCGCCAGAATATTGTTCATCAGTCCAGTAATCGAACCAGGTGCCGCCGGGCAGCTTTACCGCGACCTCATCCACATCTTCTTCCACGACTGGGGCAACGAGGAAATCTTGACCCCACAGGTAGGCATCCTTGTAGTCCAGGAGAGATAGGTCACTTTCGTTTTCGAAAAACAGCGGGCGCAACAGTGGCATGCCGGTCTGGCTGTTTTCGAAGGCGAGGGTGTAGTTGTAGGGCAGCAGGCGATAGCGCAGTTTTACATATTCGCGCAGGATATCGCGGGTGCGGCGGTCGTGGAAAACCGGTTCGGAAGCAATATGATCCTGGGCGTGCGGGCGGTAAACCGGTTGGAATACGCCGTACTGTAACCAGCGGATATAGAGTTCGCGGTCAAATTTCTCACCGCCGGCAAAGCCACCCAGGTCTGAATGGGTGTAACCAAAACCCAGCAAGCCCATACTCAGTGCCAATTCCACCTGGGGCTGTAAGCCACCCCATTCCCGAGCGACGTCGCCGGTCCAGGGGATCATTCCGTAGCGCTGGGAGCCGGTAAAACCGGAGCGCATCATAATAAAGGGGCGGCGCTCAGGGTGCTTTGCCGTTTGGCGTTCGTGCAGTAATTGCGCCCAGGCGTGGCCGAAGGCGTTGTGGATTTCATCGGCCATACCGATTGCGTGAACGGTATCGGAGGGGTGAACTTCCGGTTCACCCAAGTCGCCCCACCAGCCGGCTACGCCCTGTTCCAATAACCCGTCGTAAATATTCCAGAACCAGTCGCGGCCATCTTCGGAGAAGACATCGATCAGGCCGGTATTGCCGAAATAGAAATTAAAACGCTTGGGCTCTCCGGCCAGGTTTTTGGCCAGGGCATTATTCGCCACGGCTTCCTGCCAGCGTTCGGAGGTGGAGAGAACAAAAGGTTCGGTCACCAGGATGGTATTGATGCCGCGTTTTTTAAGGTCGGCCATCATCTTTTCTGGTTCGGGAAAGGCTTCCTTGTCCCAAGCAAGGTTGCCCATATGGCCTTTGATATCCGGGCCAAACCAGTAGAGGTCCAACACCAGGGCGTCCAGGGGGAAATCTTCTTCGGCAAACTTATCCACGGTTGCACGGACTTCAGTTTCGCTGTGATAGCCAAAGCGGGAGGCGAAGTTACCCAGGGCCCAACGGGGTGGCAGGGGCTGTTTGCCGGTGGTGGATACATAATTTTCCAGCAACTGTGGATAAGTCTCACCGGCTACCACGATGTAAGCGGTGCGCCCGGCTACGGCTTCAAATTGAAGGATATCTTCTTCGTTTGCGCCCAGATCCAGGGTGCCGGTGGCAGAGTTGTCGAACAGCAGAATGTATTTGTTGCTGGACAGTACTGCTGGCAGGGAAAAATACATCTGGTTGGATTCGGTGGTGTATCCGTAATGGGCACGGTTATACAGAGGGAGGCGTTGACCGCGACGGTCCATCCCCATAACCCGCTCTCCGCCACCCAGCAGTTTTTCCTCTGGCGACAGTACGAAACGGAATCCGCGCATCGTCTCGGTGGCAAAGAAGCCACTCTCTTCACTCAGGATTTGTTCGTTACCGCGCAAGTACTCGATTCGGAAGGGAGACTTGTGGATGACCGCAGTAAGTGAGCCAGTGCGGTAAACGAGCTTGTCTCCTTTTTGCTCCAGCGTCGCCTCGGGTCGGCCGGCAGAATCGCTGGCCAACGCAAATGAGGGCAACTGCTTCAGGCCTTCGCGGCGATAGTGCACCGATAGCGCCGACGGACCAACCGGGGTGAGGGTGACCTCGCCCTCACTCGTCTGTACAGTTAGTGAGTCTTCGCTCATGGTGTGATCGCGGTAGTTGCGCTGTTCAGCGGCCAGGGATTGAGCGCTCAGGCAGAGTGTAGCTGCGAGGCACACCAGACGCAGGAGTGGGAGTTTTAGGATCATCGCGCGGGACTTCAGTTGCTTGATTAGGATTCACTGTTTTGTGTTGGCCCGGCGTATACGCATGGGCCTGAGTTTATCCTAAAGCGAAGGATCTGGCCCGCATCCTCCCCTATGGGGGAGGATGGATGCTCCGGGAGTGCGTGTGAGAATGGCAGAATAAGCATAACTAGTGATGCGGTGACCTCTATGACCCAATCAGCAAGCAGCGCCGTTGCGCCGCAAGCCCAGCAACCGCGCTTGCCCTTTTGGCAGGTGTGGAATGTCAGTCTCGGTTTTCTCGGGGTGCAATTTGGCTTTTCTCTGCAAAATGCCAATGCCAGTAGAATCTTGTCTGACCTGGGAGCGGACCTTCACTCTCTATCCCTGTTCTGGATAGTAGCGCCGCTCATGGGACTGATCGTACAGCCGATCGTGGGTTCAGCTTCGGACCGGACCTGGAGTCGCTTCGGTCGCCGCAACCCCTTTATCCTTTTTGGTGCCATCGCCGCAGCCCTGGGGATGGCGTTTATGCCCAATGCCGGGATTGTGGTGGCGATAGTGGCCCCCATTATCTTTGGCGGCGTTATGTTGGCCCTGATGGACGCGGCCTTTAACGTGACCATGCAGCCTTTCCGCGCCCTGGTATCCGACATGGTGCCATCAGAGCAGCGCACCCTGGGTTACTCGATACAGTCTTTGCTGATTAACATTGGCGCCATCTTCGGTTCCATGTTGCCATTCATCCTGACTAATGTGATTGGTCTGGAAAATACTGCCCGTGCGGGAGAGGTGGCGCCCTCCGTTATATGGGCTTTCTATATCGGCGCCACAGTGCTGCTGGGTAGTGTGTTGTGGACTGTGCTGCGCACCAAGGAGTATCCGCCGGAGCAGTACAATGCCTATAAAGGTCTCGACTCCGCGCAACTTGAGCGGGAGAGACAGCAAAAAGTCCCACTGGCAAAGCGCTTGATCGGTTTTTTCCAGCTGCTAATTAAAATGCCGCGCACTATGCGCCAGCTGGCCCTGGTGCAATTCTTCTCCTGGTTTGCCCTGTTTATTATGTGGGTTTACACCACGCCTGCGATCACTCAGCACGTTTGGGGAGTGGAAGCCAAGTGGTTTGATCCCGCCTATCTGGAAAGCGTCAAAGAAATTCCCGCACATATCGCTGCCGCTAAGGGTGCTGCCGGTGACTGGGTAGGAATTATTTTTGCTGCTTACTCCCTGTTTGCAGCGATCTTCTCTATTGTCCTGGCCCGTTTGTCTCAGGTGCTGGGGCGTAAGCTCACTTATTCCCTATCGCTGGCACTGGGCGGTTTGGGATACATCAGCTTCCTGTTCTTCCAGGGGGGCGATCCCACACAGGTGAATCTGTTGATTACAGAAGTTTCCGTACCCAGTGGAGCCCTGGGATTATTGCTACCGATGGTGGGTGTGGGCATTGCCTGGGCCGCTATTTTGGCCATGCCCTATGCGATCCTCTCCGACTCGCTGCCGGCGGATAAGACCGGTGTTTATATGGGGATTTTTAATTTCACTATCGCCGCACCACAAATTGTTTCTGCCCTGGTAGCTGGCTTGATATTGAAAACAGTTTTCGAAAACCAGGCAATTTACATCATTGTTCTGGCGGGGGTGTGTATGTTGCTTGGCGCTATATCGGTGGCGCTGGTGAGGGAGAGTTCAGAACCCGAGCCCGCATTAAAGGCAACTACTACAGCTTGATAAAAAGTTGTAAAAGATTGTTAAAAAAGCCCCTATTTGGGGCTTTTTTATTGCCGGGATTCCAGGTTTTCCCAAATTTTTCGCATTTATGAGGCTGCGGAGTTTTATGGCGGCATTTTGACAGCCTGGTGTGAGCGTACCTAGACTGGGCGAATCTCACCGGAAATGAATTAAATTATGTCGATATTCCCTGCTATTGATCAGGCATTAGAGGCTTTTGCCAGTTTTGTCTGGGGTCCGCCCTTATTGGTGCTACTCGTTGGTGGCGGCCTCGCGCTATTAATCTATTCTCGTGGCCGTCCCTACCGCCATCTTGGGCACAGTATTGGGCTTTTAAGTGGCCGATACGATGACCCCAATGACCCTGGACAAGTGAATCACAGCCAAGCACTCTCCACAGCGCTTTCGGGAACCCTGGGACTTGGCAATATTTCCGGGGTTGCCATCGCAATTACGATTGGTGGGCCTGGGGCGATTTTCTGGATGTGGGTAACCGCCCTGGTGGGGGTGGCTACCAAGTTCTATACAGCAACGCTGGCGGTGATGTTTCGCGGTCGCGATGCCTCCGGGGAACTGCAAGGTGGTCCTATGTATGTTATTCGCGAGGGGTTGGGCCGACGCTGGATGCCGCTCGCAGTACTGTTTGCCGTGGCGGGACTCTGCGGTATGTTGCCGGTGTTTCAGTCCAATCAAACCACGCAGCTATTGCGCGAGTCTTTTGCTGAGCCCTTGGGTTGGGTAGCGCCCGGAGGTTCATTCACTTTTGATTTTGTTATTGGCTTATTAATTGCTGTTGCATCGGCCTATGTTATAGCCGGTCGTATCCAGCGTATCGGTAAATTCTCCGCAAGAGTAGTGCCGGGCATGGTGCTATTTTATCTGGGCATGACCCTTGTGGTGATTGTCAGCTTCTGGGAGCAGGTACCGGCAGCATTTGCGCTGATCTTCTCGGATGCTTTCAGCGGTCAAGCTATTGCTGGAGGTACTCTGGGTTCGGTAATCACAGTAGGGGTGAGCCGGGGCGCATTTTCCAATGAGGCGGGTATAGGCACAGAGTCTTTGGCCCATGGTGCAGCGAAAACCCGTGAGCCCGTTCGAGAAGGCGTGGTTGCCATGCTGGGCCCCATTGTAGACACACTGGTTATCTGCACTTGCACTGCCCTGGTGATACTACTGACTGGCGCTTGGCAGCAGGAAGGGGATATTGCCGGCGTTACCCTGACTGCACAGGCATTTTCTCAGGTGTTTGGGCAGTTCGGCCCAATTTTGCTACTGCTAATGGTCCTTCCGCTGGCTTTCAGCACTATCGTTACCTGCTGGTATTACGGCATGAAATGCTATGTTTTTCTTTTCGGTGGCCGCTGGCAGGGTCTTTATACCGGACTCTACATGGTGCTGATTATATTGGGTGCGGTGGCTTCTTTAAGTGCCGTAAACAGCATCATCATCGGGATGTATGCGGTAATGGCGATTCCAACAATGGTGTCTACTTTATTGCTGGCAAGGCATGTTAATCGAGCGGCCCACGATTATTTTACCCGTATGGATTTAACAAAGAGAAAAGAGGCCGAGGCTTCCTAATTAAAAAAGGCGGACTAAATAGTCCGCCTTTTTTATGGTTGGTAAAAATTTACCTGTTACTTCCAACTTAAGGCACCACGGACACCTTGGTACCAACCTTGGCGTGGGCATAAAAAATCTTAGCCATATGCCAGGGGATACGAATACAGCCATGAGAGGCGGGATATCCCGGGACGTGGCCGGCATGCATGGTAACGGGGCCATTGATACGCATCATGTAATCCATAGATGCCCCGCGGAATCGAGAACCCGCAGGTTTGCGGTGGCGGCGCACATCCACATTGCTGCGCATTACATAGCCCCGTGGGCTGATGTAGTGACCGTACAGATTTGATCGATGGCTGTATTTCTTCTGTGAAATACGGAAGTTACCGGTAGGTGTGCGGTGTCCGGGTTTGCCGGTAGATACCGGGGACATACCGGCCAGGCGCCCGCCCTTATAGAAGTATGCCATTTGATCACTGAGGTCGATCACAATACGCGGTGTTCCCTGAATATTGGATTTAAACCACATATGGCGGCTATGCCGTGGATTCGCTGCGTATCTGGAATGTGTTCCGTATCTGGAGTGAGCCCGATAATTCCTGTTGTATCGGGAATGCGCCCTGTAATTTCTGTTGTATCGGGGGTGTGCTCTGTAGTCCCGGTTGTGCCTTGAGTGCGATCTGTAATTCCTGCTATGCCGTGAATTTGCTCGGTAGTCCCTGCTATACCTGGAGTGTGCTCCGTAGTTTCCATGTCCATGTTGAGCGCTGTATCGCGAGTTATAGCGGGAATTGGAATAATCCACGGCATAGGTCAGTGGGGCAAGAATTGCAGATCCCACAATCACTACGGCAGCGGCGAATGATGATTTTTTGCGTAGAGATCCCTTCTGTTTCGTGGAAATGGATTGATGATTTTGCAGCGAAGATCGGCTATGCATTACACACCTCTCTACTACCAGTGGGCCGTGTAAACAACCGTGGATTTTGAATCCAGCTACAGTTTGTCTTAGGGCAAGTATTTCTGCCCTACTACAGGGACAAGTCCATAGCTGGTGATTTCCCCAAAGCAGATAACCGTATACTCGGCCTCGGCTGCGGGTTGGTACTGCGGCGGCATGAACCACTACAAGTCCAAGGGATGGTAAGGTGGGTCTTAAGGGCTGGTGACAACAAAAAGGAATATACTGAGGTTCTCTTAGAGGATGCTCTTCTATTTGTTAGTGATTTTGAGGAATTTTGTCTTAGTTGCTAAGGTTTTATGAGTTATCTACCGTAACTTGCGAGTCAATTTCCAGCGTTCTTGAACCACACCAGAATAATAGAAATAGCGTTCAAAAAGTTTTTATTATTTATTTCATCTTAGTAAGTGTCGCGACTATACCATTATCCACATTTATCCCATTTCTCATATTTATTGTGCAGGCCTTTGCGCATTAGAAAATTTAATAAAGAAATTTTCTTTTTGGGATCGCCCAAAATATTTCTTTCTGGTTTGAAAGCCAAGTAAACGAACCCACCCTTTTTGCGTTATGTGATAGCTGATTATTGGAAGCTCCCCTGAAAATGAAATACCAGGGTAGGGATGATTACTTTTAATATTTATTAAATAGGATTTGGCTATGACTGGAAGATCGACGTTACCCATATTTTTTCTAGTATTTATTGTAATGCTTTACAGCAATCCGGGCGTGAGTGTTGAGGTAGAGCAAGCGAATGAAGCTCTGCTTGCTTTGGATGACGAAGTAGAATTAACCCTTTCGATGCATCCACTAAATAGTTTAATGGTTAATGCGCAAGTATCGACTAGCAGTGAGTCGCGAGTGGCGATCAGAATCAATTCGGCGATAACCGACCGTCGGCGAACAAATTATACCGACTGGGGCACAGAGCATGATATGACCCTAGTAGGTTTAAGGGCCGATACCACTTACCGTTTTACTGCACTGGCAATGCTGGAAAGTGGAGACGTTGTGCAGAGCTCGACTATTTCTTTCAAGACTGGTTCGTTACCTGAAGGCGCTCCCCCAGTTGAGGTAACTACATTTACAGAGCAAAGCGAAGGAGGTGTAACTATTTTTGCACCTTCAGGTGACAGGGATAATACCTTTTGGGGATTCGATGAGGAAGGTGAGGTTGTCTGGTACCTTCACGGAGATGTTCCTCTAACCGGAGCTCCGGTAGTGCGCAATTTACAGGATGGCAATTTAATGTTGCTGTTGGATCAGGAAGCAAGAGTTATCTCCTTTGCCGGTGAAACGCTGCAATCATTTGAGCTACCAGCCTATCACCACGATGCGATTCTTCTTGAAAATGGAAACCTACTGGTATTAACAAACGCCTATGAAACAATTGATGGTCAATTGATAAAAGGAGATGCGATTCTTGAAGTGGATGGGCAGGGCAATACTGTATGGGAATGGTCTGCATTCGATCATCTCGATACTCAGCGTTTCCCCGGTGAGTTAGCCAGTCGAGAAGCGAGCAATGGTGCGCTGGATTGGACTCACTCTAACTCGTTACACTATATTTCTGCCGATAATTCGATTTTACTGTCAAGTCGCTCTCAAAGCTGGGTGGTCAATATTGATCATAATAGTGGCGAAGTAAACTGGATTATGGGTAGGGATTTGGATGCTTCCGAGGGATTTCTTGAGAAATTATTTTCATTGCAAGATGGCACCTGGATGGCTTCTCAGCATGCAGCTATGCTTGCGTCAGACGGAGACATTCTGATTTACGATAATAGGAATGAGTCCGAATACAGTGGTGAGGTCTATAATAGCCGCGCAGTGAAATTCTCTTTAAACACAGAGGAAATGGTGGCAGTGCAAACTTGGGAGTACGTTGCACCAAAGTACACCAATTCTTTAGGGGATGTAGATGAACTTTCCGGAGGGAATATTCTACTTTGCGCGGGCGGCCCATCCAGTGCTAGTACCGGCAACAATAGAGATGCATATATTGTTGAAGTCACCGGCGATCAGGCTGCAAAGACGGTTTGGGAGATGAAAGTCAATGATACGAGTGTATATCGCGCTGAGCGTTTTTCTTGGAATGATATATCAGTGGTAAGTGATTTATCACTTTAGACCCTCTAAATAGTTAGGCGCCAGTAACATACTTTGTTGCTGGCTATTCTTATTAAAGGACTTCTAACCAGATTTGGCAATCAGTGCTCTATAGCATTGATTATGTTTCTAAAGCGGTATTCTCCCAGTAACTGTTGAATATCACTAGATAGGGCTTGAAGTGTTTTAATTAAATATGGCTTTAGCGTGATAATGTTAGCCTTTTTTTGGGGAAGTGTATGATTTGATGGGAAAAGTTCTTCACCTCCTTCGAGGAACTCATCATTTATTTTTTTATTTTCCTGTGAATATCGATCTAAAAAATTAGCTCTATCTTCATCGGAGTTCCATAGGTGTGATGATCTTGGTAGTGTTCGCTTGATTATATTTTGTGTATTGCCAGATTTTATCCATTTCAATAGTTTTGCATTTTCAGCTTTTGAGTGTATTTGCTGGTTTAATATCTGCTTTAAAGTGGTCTCTTCATTTGAAAGGCTCTCTCTTATAATTTTGTTAGAGTTTGGTAGGCCGGAAATCCCTAGAGCACGAAAGAAATTAACTGGTAGGTCGCCATTACATAGCTGCTCGTAAATGAGTATTTGTATATTGGGAAAGAACTTTTTGAATGCTGCTATATTTTTATAAAAGTTCAGGTTTCTACCTTCTATCTTTGATAGGAACTCCTTGAATGGCAGTTTCGCTAGTGGAGATACTCCTTTCATAATATGTTCTTTGTATAGAGACTGGGCAAAATTATCTTGTCTGCGCAAGGTTAAGATGATTTTAGTTTGCTCTGGGGGTAATGTGTTGGAGAGTTGTTCTAAATAATGGTGCCGAGCCTCAATCCAGGAGCAATCTTTTGTTTTATAAGTATGTCGACAAATAGGCTCTGCACTAATTAATAGATCAAGGTTATTTTTCTGCGACTTTGACTTCCAATCATATGCTAGCAACTTTCCTCTGGATATAGGCGGGCTCTCAGGGTGATCGGAAAATGAGTGTGCAAAAAGATGGTGACCCTTGTCTATGCTAATTAAATTTCGATGAATAATGGGATATAAAATACCTTTACTTCTTAATAGCTTTCTATATTTATAGGCATAATATTGTATTGCTGTGGTGCCGGTTTTATGTAGCCCTGAGTGTAAATATATAGTCATTATATGTTCTTTGTGTTTTATAGGTCGTGATCTGGTATCTGCTGCTTTTTAATAGGTGCTCATATCTATTTCGAATGATCTATTTTATATTTTATGTGAGTGTTGTGTTATTGGGGGCGTCAAAGAGCCAATATTGATGGTTTAGCAAAAGATATTCTATTTTCTGGTCTTGGGCTCATTTTAATTTCGATTGGCGTATGTTTTTCTATATTAATCCCAGTTGTAGAGTCCATTGGTTTTAGTATAGTTGTATTTTTGTAAATTGTTTTTTCATGCCGATTTAATGTTAGGGGAGACTTATGGGTAATTTTTTCACTCAGCTACCAGGTGATCACTCTAGGGAGCATTTTGAGAGTTTGCTAGAGGGGAAAAGCTGCAGGGTTGAGCGGATTGTATCTTACGGGCAGTCCTCGCCTGAAACAGGGTGGTATGATCAAGATGAGCATGAGTGGGTGTTAGTACTTTCCGGTTATGGTGTTATTAAAATGGAAAATGGTGAGAGGCACCATCTGGGGAAGGGGGATAACTTGTTGATTAGGGCAAATCAAAGGCACCGGGTGGTGGAGACAGCTGCAGATGAGGCCACTATATGGTTAGCAGTTTTCTTTCAGTGAAGCAGTTATCTTTTAAGGTATAAATCTTTAAACATTGAGTTGTGAACTCCTATCGAGGGTTCTTTATCTATCAATGTAAGTCGGATCTAAAGTCCACAGACTATTTAGTGGATTTAATTATAAGGGTAGATAGTTTTCTGACTGGCAGGTCAGATTGTGCTTATCTCCATATACCGTAGAGGCCTGTTAAAATTTTCGATGCTTTGCTTAAATTGCACAGCTTTAATTTGGTCTGATCGTTTGATACCAAGTCAAATCCTTCTCTGCCAGGTAGTGTATGCTGCCTGGTTTTTTCTTTTAGTATTATCTCAATTAACACTGACCGAAAAAATCATATAGAACTTCCAGATTTCTATAGCCAGATCAGCGGCTAGGTTATTAAGTGGTTATCCCCCATATACTTCTATTCTAGAGATCTTTCTTTTATAGCTCAGGTTTCGGGAAAAGTCAGTGTGTAAGAGACACGTTGTGTATGAAAAATATCTTCCTTTCTTGCTTGGCAGTGATAAATGTAATTTAAAATATCTTCTTTGTCGGTAAGGCAAACTCTAGATCTGTTATTTGAAGTGACAGATCTGTAGTAGATAATGCTGCTCCCATTTTAATAGTGGCGAAATCAAGCCTAACAATTGTCTTGAGTTGATCACGCTTAGATTGACATCAGTGAGCTGAAATTAATTCCTTTTCACTCTGGGAGAAATCCTTTCACCAAAAGCCAAATATGGTTGTGAGGCACTGGTACTAATTAGAAATATTTACTTAAGGTTTTGCGCCAATTTCCGCCATAAAACGCGTTACTTCTGACAATCGATATAAATTGCTTGTTCACGTGTCATTTCTTCGTGAGAAATAAATTAGCATGTTCCTGTGTTGATAAGTAAATATTTTCTTGGGGAAGAAATGAAAGTTCAGTTTTTAAAAGCAACTCTCTGCCTTGCTATTGTTTCATCACTATACGGTTGTAACGGAGGATCAAGTGGAGGCAAATCTCCTGAAGAGACAGGTGATATTACTGCACCAACTTTAACCCTTATTCCTGCAGGTGGCAGTACTATCGAAGAAGGTGACAGGGTGTTACTGAATTTTGATGAACCTGTAGAGCTAGGTGATATCTCACTGTCTGGTTCTATGCAGGAATTTGGGGAACTATACCAAGTTAGTGAAGATTCACTAGAACTGAGGCCGAACGATGTTTGGGGAGAAGGGGAAGAGCTATCCCTAGTAATCAATGCCCAGGACGGCGCTGGTAATCAAATGACGGAGATTGCCGTCAAGTATCAAGTTGAGAGCATTGCCCCTACTGTAAATAGTATACTTCCGCAGAATATTCGCCTGGAAAAGAATGATTCTTTCGAAGTGCAATTTTCTGAGACTATGGATATAGATAGTCTTCAATTAGGTGGGATATTACTTGAAGATGACTATAAGGTTGTTTGGTCTGCTACCGCCGTTGAAAATGATACGCTAACTATTACTCCAAAAGAATACTGGATCGCTGGGCAGAAACGCACAATCAATGTTGATGTAATGGATTTAGTAGGAAATCCCATTCCTACAGTAAACAGCAGTTTTACTGTGCCGATGTATTTCGAGAACTTTGCTCCGGCGTCAGTGGTGATTGGCCAGGATAATTTTTCAGATATAGACGCAGGGCTAAGTGCTAAAAATATTGGAGACTTTCCTATTGGTAGTCCTGCCGTTAGTTCTGATGGAAAACTATTTATAACGGATCGAGAAAACAATCGTGTCTTGGTCTTTAATGAAATACCTTCCTCGAACGGGGCTTCTGCTGATTTTGCTCTAGGTGTCGATAGCCTGGATAGCTCCGATTCATCTAATGATAGAAAGACGCTTCAATGGCCAGTTCAAGCTAGTATTAATGACGGTAAGTTAGTTGTTTCTCAGATAAAGGGGGAAAGACGGATTTCGCTTTATAATCAAATCCCTATGGAGGGGGCGGCAGCCCCTGAAGTGGTTTTAGGACCATGGGGCGAGGGAGACGATGGGTGTAATAGCTTTAACACACCAGTATCTGCCATTTTAGTTGACGGGAAAATTATAGCGGTAGATGAAGTTAACTCTCGCGCGTTGGTTTGGAATAGTATTCCCACAGAAGATAATACAATTGCAAGCTTAGTTATTGGTCAGCCTACAATGGAGAGCTGCTCTGCTAATAACAGTTTGGATGGTAATAGTGGGGGGCCAACAGCTCAAACTCTTGCTTACCCTAGTGCAGTTTGGAGTGATGGAGATAAGCTTGCAATTTTAGACTCTGAAAACAATCGAATTTTGCTCTGGAATGAATTCCCCACAGAAAACTATGTTGCGGCAGATGTTGTACTCGGGCAGGAAAATTTTGGTGCTGAGGAATGGCCGGATGATGCAACGGAGAAAGATTTACGTTATCCATGGTTTGGAATTTGGTCAAATGGAATTCAGCTATTCGTAACTGATACAGATAATAACCGAGTGTTAATTTGGAATCAGTGGCCTGAAGAAAATTATGCTGCTGCGGATTCTGTCTTGGGGCAAAGTGATTTTGTGAAATCTGCTTATAATGATTCTAACCAAAATGGAGTTAATGATACCGATGAACTACCCAGTGCGTCTACTTTAGGTTCTCCAACAGGAATCTTTGGTTATAAAGATAATCTGTTTATTACTGACTCAAGGAACAATAGGGTGTTGGTATTTAAGTCGCAGTAGTGCTTTCTAGATTGACTTGACTAGATTGTAACTATAGCTAAGGGAGATGGTAAATAAATTTATCATTTCCCTTGCTTTTTAGGGTTTTAGTTTATTGCGAATTCTTAAGTTGATGATACTTCGTTTTTATCTCTTCCAGGTTAACAGTGGGGGCAGGAAACTGGGGGTTTAATTTCTTTAATGCTTCAGAAATAATTGAAGCTACGGCCAAGTCCCGGAACCATTTGTGGTTTGCGGGGATAACAAACCAGGGTGCGGATTCGGTGCTACATTGATTTAGCATATCTTCAAAAGCACAGATATACTCATCCCAATATTTTGCCTCAGTATAATCACTTTCGCTGATTTTCCACTGTTTGGCGGGATCGTCAATACGCTGCTTGAATCTCTCTAACTGCTCATCCTGGCTGATATAAAGAAAAAATTTCAGTATTATTGTGTTGCTTTCAGAGAGTAATTTTTCAAAGTTGTTAATTTGTTCATAGCGTTCACTCCAAATGTCCATTGGAACCAGGCTATGCACTCGTTCAATCAGTACGCCCTCATACTGAGAGCGGTTAAAGATTGATATATGCCCTCGCGCAGGGGTTACTTTGTGATATCGCCATAAGAAATCATGCTCGCTCTCTTCTTTTGAAGGTTCCTTAAAGGAAATCGCTCTACACATTTGTGGATTTGTTGCGCCTAATACATGCTTGATGGTGCCATCTTTCCCCGAGGCATCTATTCCCTGCAAGCAGATAAGTAGAGATGTTTTACGCTCAGCGTAAAGCTTGTAAGTGAATGAACGTATCTGCTCATCTATACGCTGGGTATCTGGGAGTGCCTCTTCACGACTTTCGTAACAATGTTTGAAGCCCGGATCTATTTCGGAGAGCTTTATCTTGCTGTCAGGCTTTACCCTGAAATCTTCGAAACAATTCATAGTTCGACTGCCTACCTTTTTAGGCTTTTGTAGATGGCTCAGATATCACTTAATCTTCGATAAAGAAGTTTCTTGACCAGGTCTAGGAAAAACATCCAGATAATCATGTATAGCCATACCAGACCGATTATAGTCCAGGGTATTGCCGGCACCAGCCAGCCGAATCCACACATCAGCACGGTAAATGCTTGGGTGCCAACAATTGCGATAAACAGAGGGAAAGCGGGTAGTGGTTTGGAAAAGAAAGCTGTACGAGAACGCACAACGAATAACAGTAGATGTCCACCCGCTACGATCTGTAAAAATACGATAGTTTGAATTTGCTCTTTATTTAATGCGATCCAGGATTGCCAGTTGGTGTTATTGAGCCATCCCATTCCAATAAAGAGAATACCCATTGTTTGAGCAATAGAAAAAAGGCCGATAATGCTGGAGCCCAGTAATAGGTCTCGCATTTGCCAATGCACAGGTTCCTTGGGAAGCAGAGTATTATCGTAGGCAATGGTCATAATGGGAATGTCATCAAGAAGAGCCACTAGTACGATCATAACCGGGGTTAGGGGCGAGAAGCCAAACATTATGGTAGCAAAGACAACCACCACCATAATGTCCAGGGTCATGGATACCCGGAAAAGTACGTAGTTAATAATACGTTCAAATATTTTTCGGGCTTCATCGATGGCATCGACGATGGTAGATAGTCCGGGAGAGGTCAGGATAATGGCTGCAGCCGCGCGTGCGGCGTCGGTTGCTCCGCTAACGGCGATACCGCAGTCAGCTTGCTTAAGGGCCGGCGCATCGTTTACACCATCGCCAGTCATGGCAACCTGGTGACCCCTACCTTGCAATGCTTTCACAATGGCATATTTATGTTCGGGAAACACTCGCCCAAATCCATCTGCACGCTCAACGGTATCGACGATAGTAGATGGCAGGTGGTCCATATCCTGGGACTTTGTAAACACACTACTGGCAGCGAAAATATTTGTTCCAATACCGACTTGGGTGGCGATTTCCTTGCCGATAGCCACATCGTCGCCCGTAATCATTTTTACTTGAAGCCCGTGTTCCCGTGCGCGCTGAATAGTGTCTTTGGAGTCATCCCGAGGTGGGTCTTCAAGAGACAGAATACCCAGGAATTGCCACGAAGAGGCGTTTGCCTTCTGCGCAACGCCCAGGGAGCGCAACCCCCTGGAGGCCTGTTGTTGCACACATGCAGTGGCTTTGTCGGCCTTCGCACCACTCAAGTTGCATAAGTCGACAATAGCCTGGGGGGCCCCTTTGCTGAAATATAGGGTTTGCCCATCCTGATTCTGTACCTTGACTTCTGTGCGTTTGCTCACCGGATCAAAGGGAGTGAATTCCTCAACCTTATATTTCTTCAGTTTTTCCTTATTTTTCAGGCCGGCAAAAATTGCTTGATCAATTGGATCACTGGCGCCTGCTTCAGATGCGATAGCGGCGGCAAGAATTAACTGGTCGTTGTTTTCCGCGCTGAATAAGGTAGGTTCTTCGAGGCACAATTGGTTCTTGGTGAGGGTGCCAGTTTTATCTGAGCAGAGGATATCAACACCGGCCAACTCTTCGATGGACTCCAGCCGCGAGACGATCGCTTTTTTACGGGATAGCGCCAGGGCACCGAGAGCATTGGTCACAGTGATGACCGAAGGCATGGCAACGGGAATCGATGCGATCAGCAACACCAGTACAGTGCGAAGAATATTGATGATATCTGACCAGTGCCATGTTTCCGCGACCACGATATCGCGGTATAACTCTGTGCCCACCAGAATAACGGCCAGCACCAAACACAGCACGATGAGGAAGTCACCGATATGGGTGACGGCTTTCTGCGAATGTGAGGCACTTTGCCCTGCGCCGGCAACAAGTTGGGCGGTGCGCCCAAAGAATGTATTGTGCCCGGTACCAATGACAACAGCGGTCATCTCCCCCCGTTTGGCGATACTGCTGGAATAGCCAATATCACCGATGCTCTTACTGACGGGTAGAGATTCTCCGGTAAGGGCGGCCTGATCAATACTGATGGATTTCCCTTCAGTAAAACGCACGTCAGCGGGCACGACTTGCCCTAGCTTGATTCGTACTATATCCCCTGGGACCACCATCGCCGCATCAATGGATTGATACTCCCCATCCCTTAATACATTGGCTTTGGGGGCCATACTGGCCTTCAGTGCTGCCAGCGCATTGGCAGCTTTGTGTTCCTGCCAAAACCCAGCAATCGCATTGTACAACAGCAGGGCCATAATGATGGCGAAATCGGGCCAGTGGCCAATTAATGCAGAGAGCAATGCGGCCGCTTCAATCATCCAGGGAATGGGTCCCCAGAAAAATCGCAAAAACTTAGCGAGTGCGCTTTGCTCCTTCTCCTGAATGGCATTGGGACCATATTTTTTCAGGCGGGCGCTGGCTTCATTCTCGGTGAGGCCGGCGGGTGACGTGTTTAATTCAGTGTAAACCGCGCCAATATCAGCGCTCTGCAAATCCAGCGATTGCTGGCCGCTGTTGTTTTGATTATTTGGCGATGATTCTTGACCTTGCACTTTGGGTTTCCCAATGACAAAGGTTTACCTGTGGAGTCTGTTCCAGCACTGGATATTTCAATTTAGCAGTTTGCGCCACTCGCTATGTGGACATTGGTGACGGTGGTAAGAGAAATTTGAAGGTGTAGAGTTAAAGCTAAAATAGCCGGCATTAAGCTGGCGTGAAAAACCATTATTTCTGCGGGCTATTGAAAGGGATATATCCGTGACAACTGATTAAGCTGCAGGGTCATCCTATATTGATAACGTCGCGGTTTTTCTACGGGGTTTCGAATAGCAATCCGTGCTGTAGTACTTGGCCAACAAGCCTAAGGTATAGGCCATATGCAGGTGCTTTCAGTATATGCCTAAGTTCTATTTAGCTTATAGTGCATTTCATGATAGGCCAAAACCCAACTATATAGGGTATCTACTATTAGTAGGTAAGTCCTACCCCTAGTGTTTAGGCGAACAGCACTAATTTGTTAAGCATCTACTTTTCAAGAGCGATATTAAATCAAGGATGCCACGTACCCATCTCGGTTGCTTGAACCACTGGCCGTTAAGTGAGGACTCACAGCGATGACGATGGACATTTAGGTTGCTCTGTTATCATACCACTCGATCTATCCGTGAGTATTGGCTCTAGATCGAGATGTATCAAGGATCTGATACTATTTTAAAAATAGCGCGGCCCTCGATGAGGCCGCCTTCGAATCTGTAAACTGATTATTCAGAAATTATAGCTAAGCGCTAATGCAGAGAAAGATGGGGTTTCATTATCGACGTTATAGATTGTGTGTTCCAGGATTATGGCCCAATTCTGATAATTCCAACCTGCTGCTATCCCATAGTACCAATCGTAACCATCGTTGCGCCATTTGCTTGATTCTGAGTATTCAACAGGTCCCCCGCTACCTGGAGCACCAATAACAGTTGGGGCCGCAAGGTACTCCAAATACTCCCCTTTGAATTTATATTTAACATCCCAGCGCTGATATCCAAATCGAAGCCCTGTATATAATGCTTTTTTCGTATCAGTAGAAATAGATAAGCCTAGTGTCTTTAACTTAATCTCTGAGCTGAGGTTTTCTGTAATGCTAAAGTTAGTATCTGTACTTGAGTAGTGGTACATTCCACTAGATTTTCCTAAATCGCTAAATCCACCTTCTAAAGCGAGAAACCTATTGATCCGGTAACCGGCTGAAAAGCTCCAGCCTTCTGAATCTGACAGTGAATAATCATAACTATCTATAACTTCTTGGGCTTCAATATCTGTGTCAACGCTGCCATAAGATATTCTTAAGTAGTAATTGTCTTCCTGAGCGATGGTATTACTTGTGGCAAATAGAGCGAATAAAAAAAAGGTTGTTTTTTTCAAGAGTTTCTCCGTAAGTAACGCTTCGCACAAAGAGAGCGATTGCTGCGACTTGTATGGTTGTTCTTAATCGATTCTGATGTCGAAAATCCTTTTCGCTAACGGGTAAATTGAGATCCACCTTCTGCGGCCACCGAAGGCCTTGTTTGTCACAGTTCGTTGCTGCGCCGGTTTATAAAACAAGTAGGAACGTGACAGACACTCACTAGGCATAACTTGAATAGTCATGTGGGCCTCTAGCCTGGATAGCAAGGCGGAGATAGCTTATCTTATGGAACCTCAAGAGATCAATGTCAGTATCGATACCGGTAGCAAACAACTGGATATTTATGTGAGACCTACTGATTAATTCTTTAGTTTTACCAGTGATAAAAATGGTATTAAGGATACCATTAAACAACTACAAACTCTTCGCCATACAATACGATCCCATGCCAAAGCCGATGTATAAGCGATTAGTGGACTCTGGCAAACCTAAAAAGGTGGCTCTGATTTTCTGCATGAGAAAGCAGATTACGACCCTGAATACGATGGTAAAAAATAACACCTATTGGAATGAAAGTATGGCTTAAAAACTTGATGAGCGACCATAGTCACTTATTATGAGCTACTGTACTCTCGGCTAAAATCTATACCTCCGCGTAATTTGTAATTCAAAGCTTTCCCACTCTGTAAAATTGGTGCTTTACGAACGTACATTTTGAAACCTGTGGCGCTTATTTTAAATTCCCCTTCCTGGCAGTCAAAACGAAAATCGTACTCATCGAAGCGACCATTCTTTGTTTTTCTCTCATTCACCATATGCAGATCGGCGATTTCTAGCTCACCTTGCCTTGATTCAATGTCAAGTAAAATATTGCAAGCATTTTCAAATACCATCGTAACTGGAGCAACCCAGAACTTAAAATACGTTTCCCCTTCCCTTGGATGAATCCATTGAAAAATGTAATCGAGATCTATCATAAACTCGAAATTCTCCGTATCAGCCAGGAAACCCCATATTTTGGAGTCGTGCCACCCCATTAGGGAGAAGTCTTTCTCAGACCAAATGTTCTTTTCAAGTTCGTAGGTATACACTCTTATGCCTCATACTCCCCGCAATATGCAGGGCTTTAAAATCAAGGCGAGGCCGAAATGGAAAAGCCGTCGATGTGCCTGTGATTGTTATGTGGCTGCCTCTCTATCAGCTTGTAACCTTGGTAAGATTTGGAGTTGTCATCACTAACTACTGTCTGAACTTCTCGATTTACCATAAATCAGCCCCAAATAAGCTACCGGCCAAACGAGGGGGCCAACAATGTATCCTTTCAAAATGAGCGAGTAGTTGGTTTTTTCCTTTATCCAATCATCAAATAGGGCAAAGAGCATCGCAATTGTTATAACACTTAAAAGATAAATCAGGAAGGCTTTTACTACTGGATGTACCGATTTAATTTGCATCGAAAGCCCTTAGATAGTTAACATTCACCAAATGGCGGAGGTCCAGCAAATATGTGGTATTTGCAATTCTACCTACGCTTATCATACTTGATTATGATTAGCTTTATTCATGACAAAATGAATAAAGCTACGTGCAAATACTACGATAGCAAAGGCCAAAATTGAAATACCTAAAGTAGCACTATCGCCAACTATACCTACATCATAAATTGGGTTACTTTCACGCTCAGTTTGTAAGAAAAAGATAAGCCACAACAAAAACCATACGACAGTACAATAAATCAGTAGTTTTTGACCCCAAGGCAATACTAATGGGGAAAATACTGTCACCGAAAGAATGCCTAATATGAAAAGTGTCATGAAATCCCTTTACACAATACGTCTGTATAAACTGTGCCGAAGCGATAGTGTAGGCATCAATTTGATACATTTGCTCTGTGTTGATCTAGTTCGCAATAATAATTATAAGCTGGACCAGGATTAATTGGATTCCAGCCTTCGTTTATTGCACTCTTAATACATGACTCAATTAACTTTGGCGTCACAGAGTTTGGATAGCTAGTTATTGTAACATCTGGACGCAGCCACTTGAATTCAACCGATAACGTAGAACCTTTTTGGCTATCTAATTCAATAGCAGCAAGCATTTTCCCACCTTGACAAGCTTGTGTGTAAGTCGGCCGGTCTCGTACGATCCAACGGTACGAATTTCCTTCTACTACAATTTTTCTACTTCCCCTTTTAGGTATACTCACGATAACTCCTTTGACACAGAACGCCTTTAGCATGCGAGCACTATTTGTATAGCCGAAAGGCGGAACGAAAAGTGAGTCGCGTGCCTGAGGTGGTTAAATACTCTTACCATAACGTTTTTTTATATAGTAAAACACATTAGATAATAGCCAAATCAGTATAAGTTGAATAAGTATTTCACAATAGGTTAAGTCATACGAGGCCTCACCATTCACGCTGATAAACCAATGTAAGAAAGGAATGGGGCCAACGAAGCCTTGGTAAAACCAAAGCCTCCACCAAACGATAGAAGCAACAAACAAGCCCAATAAGATCAGTAATTGTATTCCTGTAGTCTTGATTCCTTTCTTCATTTAACGCCATCCATAGCGGCGCAGCCGCATTGATTTGTCCAGACAGCGAAGCTGGCTTTACCACTGGGTTTTGTTATATTTCTGTGAAAGTGCCGCATGGAGTGCGCAATACACCAAAAACAAAATGCAACCAGCCACCACGCTTAGCCCCATTACTAGTAGGATCCCGATACCAATCCAATCCCAGTCACCAGCCAAGTGCTCCGTACTCAGAATACTGGCATAGAAGTCATACACAGATAGAGCGACTCCGACTAGGAAGAGCAGACAACAAAGGGTGTATCCTCCAACCTTGCTAAACAATCGAATAATAAGAAGAACGATGAGCGCGATAGCTGCCGGTGCAGCCAATATCATCCATGTCACCGCATCAATCTCCTAAAAACATAACGCCTCAATAACCGGCAGCTGGAACGAAGCGAAGCGTAGAGCAAGCTGTCCGGCGCCGTAGGCGCGAAGTTGATTGATTTGGTACGCCCAGCATGGGCGTGAACTAATGGGGTGAAAGTCCCCTGTAGGAGGATCACCATTTAATGGGTCCATTAAATGCTAACTACTAGCGAATGGCAACTGCAATACCGCGAGGTTTTGTGGGGAGGAAGCCGCTAGCAAAACTACGAGCTGACGAACAGAAACATCATATAAGGCTTAGCCTGGAGGCGAGGTAGCCAAGGATACCAAAGCCATGTGGTCTAACGGGTAGAGTAAATGATGCAGTTGTGTAGTGAAAGTTCACGTTCTTATCTGGGGAGATCTGTTTAACTTGCCGCTGTGAAGCTGTCAGCGTGGCCGCTGAATCATAAATAGGCCCAACTCGCTAGCCACCATCGTGGGGTAGACAAAAATGGTGGGACACAGCGGCGCCTTGGTCAGTAATGATCAAGGTGATTAAACAGAAGTCAGCCGACGGCATAGTAGCCAAATGCCAAGATTAATACCTTGGACAGGGTGAAGGCCTGAACCCAAAATCCACGAGTTAAAAGACAGGGCTAGCCTACCGATATGTTGCCAGCCGGATATAAAATTGACGTAGCGCACTGCCATGACACTCAACTCAAATGAAAATCTACTCGATGCTATCCTCAGCAAAGAAAACCTCAATGCTGCATGGAAGCACGTTCGAGCGAATAAAGGTGCCGCAGGCATTGATGGGATTACCGTTGATGATTTTGTGCAGCACTTCAAGGCAGTCGGCGATGAAATTATCGAAGCCATTCGGCAAGGTCATTACCAGCCGCTGCCTGTTAGACGCGTCTACATTCGCAAGTCAGACGGTGGTCAGCGAGGTCTAGGGATACCTACGATTTTTGATCGTGTTATTCAGCAAGCAATCGCGCAAATCATCAACCCTATTTTCGATGTGACTTTTTCAGAGTTTAGCTATGGCTTCCGGCCAAAGCGATCACAGCATCACGCGGTGAAAAAGCTACAAAAGTATATCGAGGGTGGCAAGCGAATAGCGGTGGATGTCGATCTATCCAAGTTCTTCGATCGAGTGAATCATGACTTTCTCATGAGCTTACTCGGCCAAAGAATTAACGATAAGCGTTTACTCAAACTGATCGCAAGCTACTTGCGCGTAGGCTGGGTAGAAGATGGATGTTGGCAAGCGTGTTATGAGGGGGTGCCGCAAGGTGGCCCTTTATCGCCGCTGCTCTCCAATATTGTACTCGATCTGCTCGACAAAGAGCTGGAAAAACGCCGACACAATTTCGTCCGCTATGCGGACGATTTCGTGATTGTCGTTTCCTCTAAGCGTGCCGGCGAACGGGTTATGGCCAGCATCAAACGCTTTGTTGAGCGCAAGCTTAAACTCAAAGTTAACGATGCTAAAAGCCAAGTAGTCCCCGTTAGCCGGTGTAAGTTTCTGGGGTTTTCTTTCAGTGGAGCAAAGCTTGTCTGGCATGATAAGTCGCTGCGCCAATTTAAATATCACGTCCGTCAGATTACAGGGCGATCCCGTGGTATTTCGATGGAGAAGAAAATGAAAGAGCTTACCGTATTCCTCCGTGGCTGGATTAATTATTTTGGTATAGCACAAGGCTACCAAAAATGTATTGATCTTGACTGCTGGATACGGCGGCGATTAAGAATGAGCTATTGGAAGAATTGGCGTAGGGTAAGAACGAAAATTCGAAATTTGCTACGCATGGGTGTGAGTGAATCACTGGCTGTCACTTGTGGATCGTCCGGTAAAAGTTACTGGCGAAATGCAAAGACAGAAGGTATTCATATTGCACTAAACAATGAGGTTTTCCAAAAGATGGGGTTGGTCTCGTTACGTGATCGCTGGGTAGAAATTCATTACGGGTAGGGAACCGCCCATTGCGGACCCGCACGATGGGTGGTGTGGGGGCCGGTAGCTAGAAACTACTGGCTACCCGATTTATGTATTTTTGGCACCGAGATACCCTTTACCCAGTTTTGCCTTGTTGTACTGAGCGATATCAGTGAAAGGCCAATATGCCAACTCACCATGTTCTTGCCACTTTTCGAGAGTGCTTTGCCCGAAAGCTCCGAAACTGATTGAGTTAAGAAATCTGTCTCTGAAACGAGCAGAGGGCCACTTATACTCAATATCTGACTTTAGGAAAAGAATCCAACGCGCTACAACAGACCGCTCTTCATTGGAAAGTGCCTCTTTGCCTCTAAGTTTATACTCTTTCATATCGCTGTACAGACACCAAACCCCGTGATGAAAAACCTCCCATACAGCATCATCTTTTGACTGAGGTAAAGCATCTTCAAACTCGTCATTTGTAATTATGCCAGCAACCAAGCGACGAATAAGCTCAGCAAGTTTATTTCTAGATTCTCGGTCAATCATGGTTTACACATAACGCCGCAAGCAAAGGCGCGCGTTAGCGCGTCCAGCCCGCAGGGCGATTTTGCCTTGCTTTGTTATGTGTTTTGCACGAGATAGTACAAATTGCCATATTCTCTCGGATCCGCTTTCTTTATTTCTTTGGCTTCAATAGCCTCTTGAAACCATTGTTTAATATCACTTTCTTTTACATTGGGATATTGCTTGCTACGAGTACGAACGAAGCCACATAGTCTCCACTCATCGAAACCATCAATACGACCATTGGCTCCATAGTCGAAGTCAACAATGTCTTTTTTACTGATATGAACTTTACAGCCAATACCGTGAAAAAAGTACTTATGCTTCCCTCCAAGCATGCCAACCTGCTCAATAGGCGGCCCCCAATTATGAGGTTCATCAATCTCAAGATACCTCTTTAGTAGCTCATTGGCCTCTTCAACTTTTTCTTTGAAGTCAGAGATGATTTTTCGAAGTTCAGTATTCATGATTTACACATAACAGTTAATTCAAAAGAAGCGTCTTTATATCACCCTTCTATATATTTCTGCTGCAGTCATCCAAGATTAACCAGAAAATATAACAATATCAGTAGGTTAGAGGCTCTGGCGCAATCCTCAAAAGGTAGATATATAACAGCGGCTATATATCTACCTGCTTTTCTTGCTCGTGACAATAGTGCCACCCCCTTTAAAGTCAATGACTTAGCCCGCTCTCTCCAGAAATAGGAGAAGCTTCTCTTGAATTCTTATATTGAAAGTAGAACAAGATATGAAATGCTGTATATAAGACAGTTTGAATAGCAATGTTATGGAAGATATTCGCGGTTAAGTACCAAGTAAGACTGAATGCTTCACGGGAGTCTCCTGGTAGCATATTTGAAATTAAGTACGGTTGTTTTAGAAAGAAGAGGTAAACTTATACTCACTGGGAGAAGCAATTCATATATTTTGTTAAGGAAACTAGTCTCACTGATAGGGTGGGAAGGTTGCGAGAAGCCTCTCTCACCTTGTACTTCAAGGAAGGACAGTCCCATTTCGAAGTAGCTAAAATATAAGTCCTATTATCGGTTTTATATAAACGTTTTGAATTTTTCAATTTTTAATTTGAAAAATCATATGACGTGACTCTCCAGTGGTAGTGCTTTAAATTGAGATTGAAGGATTCTTAACTCGATGAGTTGGTATTTTTCATTAGTTGATGATTTTGGCCTTGCATTTGGTTATTTCCAATAGCGAAGACTTACGTTGAGAGGGGAGTCACATCGAATATTTTTATCTGGCTTTTTGTATTGCAGGCAATAGATGATGAGTTATTGGAGTTAAGGAGAAAAAAGCCGGCATTGTGCCGGCGGGAAAGCAGACGTCGAAAGGAGGAGACGTTGCAGAGAGACTGTAATTCTTACTCGATGCCCAGGCTCGAATATGAGCTGGGCATCTTTTAAATATTGCTAATCAATCAGGCTTTTTTACGCAGCAGCACACAGGCGTCTGCGGCAGCTAGCTCTAAGCTATTTCCTTCCGCATTGCCAGCAAATAATGCCGGGGTAATATTGTGCGCACAGGAGAACTCGGCAGGTAGTTCCAGGGTGCCACTGTTTTGCCCCAGGTTGAGAACAACCAGCATTTCTTCGCTGTCGCTGCGCCTTACAAAAGCAAACAAATCACTGCCCGTGTCGATCACTTCCTGCTCTGCTGTCGCCAACGATTGGGGTAGCTCCCGGTGCCAATCGATCAATGCGCGGAAGCGGTTGAGCATGGAGCGCTGAGTGTCTTGCTGCACTTCTACCGCTCGCAGCTGGTGCTCCGTTGAAACGGGCAGCCAGGGTTTTGCTGTAGAAAAGCCAGCGTTGTCTTCGCTGGTATTGGTCCAGGGCATCGGTGTACGGCAGCCGTCGCGGCCTTTGAATTCCGGCCACAAATTAATGCCGTAGGGGTCCACTAGATCTTCATAGGCAATTTCCGCTTCCGGCAGGCCCAGTTCTTCCCCTTGATAGAGGCAGACACTGCCGCGCAGTGCCAATTGCATCAGCAGGAACAGCGGGGCTCTGGCATCGGCTTGATCGTCGTTAAAGCCTTTGTTCCAGCGGGTTATTGAGCGGGGTACATCGTGATTGCTGATCGACCAGCAGGGCCAGCCCTTGTCGATTACGTCGCGGTTTTTTTCCAGGGTTTCGCGCAGGAAGCCCGCACTGCAATCCTCGGTCAATAGATCGAAGGAATAAGCCATGTGCAGGCGTTTTTCCGTAGTGTACTCAGCCATGATCTTGTGGGTGTTGTCGTCGCCAACTTCGCCCACGGTCACAGTGCCGGGATATTGATCCATTAACTGTCTTACCCGCTGGAGAAACACTAGGTTTTCCGGCTGGGATTTATCATTCTGGTGCCACTGGTAGTCGTAGTGATTGACTGGTGGCAGGCCTTTCTCGTCGAGCTTGAGCGGGCGCGCCGGGTTATTGGCCAGGGCCTGCTGATGGAAAATAAAGTTGACCGCATCCAGTCGGAAACCATCTACACCCCGATCGAGCCAGAACTTCATATCGGCGAGCAACTGCTCCTGGACTTCCGGGTTGTGCACATTCAGGTCCGGCTGTTCCTTGAGGAAGTTGGCCAAATAGTACTGGCGGCGGCGGGTACACCAGCGCCAGGAGCCTCCTCCGAATACGGAGACCCAATTGTTGGGAGGGGTGCCATCTTCTTGGGGATCAACCCATACATACCAGTCCGCTTTGGGGTTGTCGCGGTTGGCGCGGCTCTCCTGGAACCAGGGGTGCTGGTCTGAGGTGTGGCTGAGGATTTGGTCGATAATCACTTTCAGGCCGCGCTCGTGGGCCGCTTTGATCATCCGGTCGAAATCTTCCAGGTTGCCAAAAATAGGGTCTACATCGCGGTAGTCGGCAACGTCATAGCCAAAATCCACCATCGGCGATTTAAAAAAGGGTGAGATCCAGATGGCGTCTACGCCGAGGGATTTTACATAATCCAGTTTTTGCGTAATTCCGGGAATATCACCGATGCCATCTCCGTTGGCGTCGCAGAAGCTGCGTGGGTAAATCTGATAAATAACGCTATTGCGCCACCACTCATAGCTGTTGCCGCTCATGGATTACTGCCTTGTTTCATTATTTGAAATGTGGAGATAGTCCACCTTTAAAGGATAGGGTGAGTATGGAGCAGTCATTGGCGGGCTTCCTCCTCCCCGGCGAGGGGGGAGAGGGGGGTAAAGGGTGACTGGCCTTGGGTGGCTTGGTATCGGCAGGCGGGGATGAGGAGCATAGTGGGCACGTCCCTGTGCCGCTGGAGCAGGACTGTTTAGGGTTTGTCCTGGACCGAGCGAAGCATTTGCTCGGCCAGGGCGATGGCCTCCTGGCGATCCTTGACGTCCAGCTTTTGGTAGAGGCTGCGAATATGGGTCTTGATGGTGCTCGGCGCCACCTTAAAGTGACGGGCGATTTTCTCGTTCGACAGCCCCGAGTGAATCGCATTCAGTACCTGCCATTCCCTCGGGGTGAGCGGGGAGTGGCGCAGGAAGTCTGGCACGGCATCGCTGGCCAGTATCTCGCGGATAATGGTGTCATCCAGTTCGATGCGAATACCACCGTCCAGCTCTGGCTGCTGCTGTGCCGCTTTGATCAGTTGTTGGGCTTTGCTGGACTCCGCCTCTCCCAGGCCATTTTCCAGGGCGGCTTTCAGGATAACGATTAAAGGTTTGCCGATCTGCAGGAAGCTGGCGCGAAAATCCCGTTCGTGGGAGAGAAGCAGGGCTTCGCTAATAGCCTCCACAGATTGGGGGTATTGCTCCCTCAGCCACAGCAGGTGGGATTCCAGCACCCGGTTACGCAGGCGATCTGTTTCCAGGCCGCACTCGTTGGCGACTTGTTTTAGGCGGCTCAATAGGCGGTTGGCATCGGACCAGTGGTGCAGCTCAATCATCGCGCGCACATGGTTGCGTCCGTGGCACTGTTCAAAGTGATTGCTGGGCCTGTCGGCGACGGGAGTAGCCTGTTCCAACCAGCTTGCGATGGCCTGCTGATTGCCCAGGGCGCGCCAGGTGCGGATGCGGGTGGCATCGGCGTTGGCGATCCAGTCCCGGTGGTAGCGCCCGTCTGTGAGCAGCCGCTCGATACGCTCTAGCCACTCCAGGGACTCCTCTTTCTCCCCCCGAGCCTGGGCGATTTTTAACAGCAGGGTGTACTCCGGCAGCAGCCAGTGCTCGCCGACCCGGCGGTTGATTTGCATACCTCGGCGAGCGGATTGCTCGGCACCTTCCAGATCGCCGGACTCCCATTGCAGCTGGCCGCGCAGCCGGCACACAAATTCCGAGATGGGCAGTGTAGACAGGTGATTTTTCTGCACCAGGGTTTGGACCTTCTCCTGCAGCGTGGACGCTTTTTTCAGCAGGCCCTGGGCAAAGGCGATTTCTGTCTGTTGGCAGATGGCCCAGGCGGCGCTGGGGATATCCCGTTCGGCGATCGCCAGGGCTTCAACTTCCTGCATATAGCGGTTGGCCTCTTGCAAGGCACCCAGGCAGAAGCTGGTCTCACCGGTGACCAGCAGAGCAGAGATTCTCTCGCCCAGCTGGTCTGCGCGGAGTAGGGCCAGGGCTTCTTCAGCATACTCCTTGGCTTGCAGTGTCTGCCCTCGGGCAATGGCCACCTGGGCGCGCATGGTGGCAAAGGCGCCTTCAAAGTCGCGCCACTGTGCCGGATCCTCCCGCTGCAGCCAGCTTTCCGAGGCCGCCAGGTTTTTCTCGCACAGGTCGTATTCAAAATTCTCCCGCGCCATTTTTGCGGACAGGAGGGTAAAGCGGGCGCTGTGTTGCAGGGCTTCGTCACCGAGCCAGTCGAGGCAGTCCCGCAGCAGGCGCGACTGCCCCGCGCGCAGAAGCTGTTCTCCTCGATCGTTGAGCAGTTGCTTTAACCGCTCGCGGTCGCCGCCGGCCAGGGCGTGGCGCAGGGCCTCCACTGGCTGGTCTAATTCTTGCCAGGTATCACAGGCAGTGCTGTGCAATTGCAGCAAGTGTTCGCGGTCATTAATTTGCCGCTGCAGGAAGCGGGCGAAGACCGGGTGAAAGCGGAACCACTGGCGGCTTGAATCCTGCGCCTGCAGGAATAACCCGCGGCGCGCGGCTTCTTCCAGCAACTGCTGACCATCTTGCCGACCGGTAAGGCGCTCCGCCAGCTGGGCGTTAACCCGGGTGAGGATCGATGTGCAGGAAAGGAGCTGGCGCAGTTGGGGTTCCAGCCGCTCCAGCACTTCCTCAGCCAGGTAATCGAGAATATGACTGTGGCCCTGCTCCAGCTCTGCCAGATAGCGATCCACTTCGTTGCTGTCGCGCACCGATAAAGTGAATAGCTGTACGGCGGGGGGCCAGCCCTCACTGAGGTGATGCAGTTGGGCTGCGCGGTCGCCGTCGAGATTAAACGGCAGGCGCTGCTTGAGCAGGGTGGCGATTTCCTCAATGTTGAGGCCCAGCTCATTACTGCCCAATTCCAGTAATCGTCCTTGAACTCGCAGGGTGGCCAGGCCCAAAGGCGGTTGGCTGCGACTGGTGAGAACAATACCGACACCGGCGGGGGCGTGGCGCAACAAAAAGCGGGTTGTGTCGTGTACCTGCTGGTTGTCGATCTGGTGGTAGTCATCCAGCACGATGCGCAGTTCGCTGGGCAGGCCCCGCAGTTCCGACAGCAGGTGGCTCACCAGAGTCGAGGGGTCCGGGCGCTGGGGTGCGGACAATAACTGGTGAGTCTGGGGGACACCATTGCCGGTCGCCCTGTGCACACTTTCCACCAGGTAGCGGCAGAATTGGCTCGGTTCATTATCGCTGGCATCCAGCGTATACCAGGCGACCGGGTTGTCCTGCTGTGAGGCCCAGGAGGTAACCAGCGTGGTTTTGCCGTATCCCGCAGGAGCCGTCACCAGCAGCAGTTGATCGCTGTGGCATTGGTTCAAAACCGACAGCAGGCGCGGGCGCGATAGGGCGTGCTCGGGGCAATCCGGCAGGCTGTATTTGGAAGTTAAAAGCATCGCTGCGGGAGGGATTGTTATAAATGTTTGATTTTTGTACAGCCACTATTATGCACCAGGACCCGGGTATTGTTACAGCACTGTAATAGGCCAGCTTTCTGGTGATTCTGCCTCTTGGGTGGCAAATTGGAGTGGCGCCGGTTTAGCTTTGGGCAGTATATTACTATTCGGGTTAAATCGGTCATCTCAACCCGTCGCAATGCAGTTTCTGCGGCTCACTAGTGGGTACGTTAGTTCATATTTACTGTGATGTATCCACACCGGCTCGTAAAGGGATGCATTATTGTGCAGCTTCCCCTCGCGCCACTTTCAGTATTTTTTCGATTTTTCTTTGGCAGTGAGAATGCCCCTTGTGCGGGTTTTCATCAATGTTCATTCAATTAAAAAAGCCGAGCGCTGCGAAGGCGCCGATAGAATAATAAGAAGAGGAAGCCATGGCGGATATCGTAATCCTTGCTGCTGCGGGTATGGGGGCTGTGGATAACACGTTTGCAAAGCCACTGTTTTCGGCATTGGAAACCGAGCTTGGGGAGGAGTGGTCGCGTCTCTACTGCGCTGAATTACCCGGCCTGGAGCACTTCCAGAGTAACATCGAACGCACCTTTGAGAGTATGCAGAAACGCGAGCTGGACTTCCTGCGTGCACGAAAATATTTACTCCTGGGGATGTCGCAGACGGCGGCGCAGTCCGGCAGTGTGGATCGCCGGGATAGCAACTACGAAAAGACCCAGCGCGAGATCTATGCGGCGCTGGCCAAGGCCGCTGATCAGGTTGATGAGCGGGCCCCGGTGATATTGGTCAGCCATTCGGTGGGTTGTATCAACCTATCTAATTACCTCTGGGATGCCCAGCGCCCCAATGTCAGTTGCGGTGTTTGGCGTGATGGTGGTCCCGCAGGCGTTCACAAAGGGTCGGCGCGTGAGAGGTTTTTGCGCCTCAAGACCCTGAGCCATTGGTACACCCTGGGGCCGACAATGCCCCTCTGGTGCGCCGATCGACCCCGGGAGCAAATTCAGGCGGTCACCTCCAATTCCCGGGGATACAATTTTCGCTGGAAGAATTTTTATCACCCCAATGACCTGTTTGGCTGGCCCCTTAAACCCCTGAGCCCCTCCTATAACCAGGCGGTGTGCCGTGATTATGAGACTTGTTCACTCAGCGATCACGGCGCTTTGAGTCCAGTGGCTTTTCCCTCGCCCCCTGAGGATTACTGGCGGAACCCGATAGTTGTTGAGCAGCTGATAGAGGATGTGCGCTCCCTGCTCAAGACAGTGAATAAGCCCGCTCATCGGCATCCACAACCCTCTCAGCAGGCTCTCGCGGTATAATCCCCAATTACCTCAACAGTCTCCTGTAAAAGATGAAGGGCCGCTCTCTTATGTCGCTGCAATATCACCTGGTTCCGGTTACTCCTTTCCAGCAAAACTGCTCGTTGCTGTGGTGTGAAGACAGTAAGCGCGCGGCTGTTGTCGACCCCGGTGGCGATCTCGATAAGATTCTGGCGGCGGTGGAGGAGCGCGGTCTCAAGCTGGAGAAAATCCTGCTGACCCACGGCCACCTGGACCATGTAGGGGGCACTGCGGCGTTGTCCAAGCAGCTCCAGCTGCCGATAGAGGGGCCGCATAAAGGCGATGATTTCTGGATTCAGCAGTTGCCCATGCAGGCGCAGATGTTTGGTTTCCCCGCTGTCGAAGTATTTACTCCAGACCGCTGGTTGGAGCAGGGAGATACGGTTACTGTAGGGGATCAGGAACTGGAGGTACACCACTGCCCGGGCCATACCCCCGGCCATGTGATTTTCTTCCACCGCCCCAGCCAGTTGGCTCTGGTGGGAGATGTTTTGTTTGCCGGTTCGATCGGGCGCACGGATTTCCCCCAGGGAGATCACGATACCCTGATTCGCTCTATCAAAGAGCGCCTATGGCCGCTGGGTGATGAGGTTCAATTTGTACCGGGGCATGGCCCCATGTCCACTTTTGGCCAGGAGCGCCAAACCAATCCTTTTGTCGCCGACAAGCGCTTTGGTTAAGTGATACCTGGATTCCAATAACAGGCGGGAAGTACAGCGCCGGGCCGGGAGTCCCATTTTATGTTTGCAGGAAAAATACGTCTTTTTCTCGCCTTGCTGGTGCTGGGGTTAAGCGGCTGCGCAGTAATTTCCGAAGAGGAGTGCCGCGCGGGGCTCTGGTATGAGCGGGGCCTGCAAGACGGCGCTCGCGGTCGCTCACAGTCGCTGGTGTACGATATTGCCCAAGAGTGTGACAGCTACGATATGCATGTGGATAGCGATGCATGGCTGCAGGGCCATGAAGAGGGTGTAGAGACTTACTGCACTGCTGAAAATGGCTATCACCAGGGGCGTAGGGGACGTAATTACCAAGGGGTTTGCACTGGCCCTACTGCTGATTTGTTTTTACAGAATTACGAGCGCGGTCTCGCTGAATACCGTATAGAGCAGCATTACCAGCGCCTTTTGTGGCGCCGGGATAATTTAGAGCGCGAGTTACTTTCCCTGCATTACGCCTATCGGAACACTGATAGTGAAGCCCAGGCCCAGGCATTGTACTTGCAGCGCAGCCGCCTTCGCTGGGAGCTGCGGATGTTGGATATGGAGTTGTTTCGTTATGGCTTGTTTGGCCCCACGCATTTAACGCCCGGCTATTATCCCCCCGGATTTTTTTCTGCCAGATTATTTTATTGGTAAGTAGAAAAATTTATTGGTCCTGAATGTAAGTAAAGAAGTCCGGGTTAATGCTCCGGTATCACACGCACAAGAGATTTATTGTAATGGCAATTTGGCATTTAGATCCTTCACTGGAAGAACTGAACCAGGGAATATCCCAATGCATGCCCGGCTACCTGGGAATGGAAATTACGGAAATTGGCGATGATTACCTGGAAGGGACCTTGCCCGTAGACCATCGCACTCGCCAGCCCTTCGGTATTTTGCATGGTGGTGCCAATGTCGTATTGTCGGAGACACTGGGTTCCATAGGTGCCAACTTATTAGTGGATACCGATAAATTTTATTGTGTCGGTCAGGAAGTTAACGCCAATCATCTGCGCCCTGTCCCCGAGGGAGAGGTTCGAGGTCGTGCAAAACCCGTGCATATTGGGCGCAGCAGCCAGGTGTGGGAAATTCTGATCTATGCGCCCAATGGTAAACTCAGTTGTATTTCTCGCATTACCATGGCTGTTGTAGCTCATGGTGCCTAGTATTAGCTCCTGGGTTGCGAGTGGAGATCCCGCTTGAAACAGGCCCAGGATTTTATTTTTGAAGATATTCCCTATCGCTTGGTGCGCTCGAGCCGGCGCAAGCGACTGGGACTGGTACTGTCTTCCGGTGGTGTGGAAGTGCGAATTCCACAGCGTTGTGCAGCCCGTTATGGGCATGAATTCCTGCAGGAAAATATCCAGTGGGTGAGAGCGCAATTACTCGCAGCCGACCGGCGCGCCGCGCAGGTGCCGCAATATCAGTACGCTTTTGGTGAGAGTTTTCCCTGGCTGGGACAGCAGCTTCCCTTAGAGCGTGCAATGAGCAGTAAAAGTGCCGGTATTGGCGATGGTGCTATCAGGCTTTATACCCGCTATCGCCAGCCCGATAACACACAGCTGCAAACCGCTTTACAACGCCTTTACCAGCGGGAAGCATTGGCATTGTTAACGCAAAAATCCCATGTGTTGGCCGAGCAGCTGGGGTTAAGTATTTCATCAGTAAAAGTCCGTCGCACCAAAAGCAAATGGGGTCACTGCAGTATCCGCGGTGAGCTGCAGTTTAACTGGCTTGTTTGTCTCGCTCCTGAGCCGGTGGTGGATTACCTGGTGGCTCACGAGGTCTGCCATTTGCAACATCATAACCACAGCCGCGCTTTCTGGGATTTAGTCCAAAGTGTGTGCCCCAGATTTAAAGAGTTGCGCCGCTGGTTGCGCGATAACGGTCACCGCCTGACCCTGTAACTTTTTTCTATTCTTTAGTTGTACTGAATTCTCCCAATTAATTATGAGTAAGAAGCCCCGTTTTATTACTGGCCGCAAGCCGGTTAAAAAAAACTTGCCGAGCCGCGCTGAAGCGACAATAGAAAAATTTAGTCACGATATGCGCGGTATTGCCCGGGTGGGTGGCAAAACGGTGTTTATTGATAGTGCCTTACCGGGAGAGCAGGTTAAATTCCGCTATACCGCACGGCGCGGCCGTTTTGATGAGGGAATTGTTGAGGAAATCCTATCGGCTTCAGCGGATCGGTGCGCGCCGCAGTGCGCCTATGTGGATTCATGTGGAGGCTGTTCGGTTCAGCACCTGGAGCCATCGGCACAAATTATTGAAAAGCAAAAAATTCTTTTGGATCAGTTGTCGCGCTTTGGTGGTATTGAACCCGAAGAAATACTGCCGCCGTTAACCGCTGATGCCTATGGTTATCGGCGCAAGGCCCGTATCGGCATTCGCAAATTGAAAAAATCCCAGGGTGGTGAGATGCTTTTTGGTTTTCGAAAAAAGCACAGCAATGATTTGGTAGATATTGATGAGTGCCCGGTACTACATACAAAAATTGCCGAACATTTAGGGTCGCTAAAAAAACTTGTTGGCGAAAGTGAAGGCCGGGCAAACTTTTCTCATCTGGAAGTGGCGGTTGGAGATGATGTGACAGCTCTGGTGCTCCGCCATTTAAAGCCCCTGTCAGATAAGGACTTGGCGCTCTGGTTAGCATTTGCTAAAAGCACTAGTATACACCTGTATATACAAGGTGGCAGTGATGCTTCCCTGGAGAGAATCTGGCCGACAGAAGGAGCTGCTTATCTAAGTTATCAGTTGCCGGAATTTGACCTGACGCTGAGATTTAAACCGCAGGATTTTGTGCAGGTAAATTTTGCGATAAATCGGCAGATGGTGAGTCGAGCCGTTGAGTTACTCGATCCGCAACCCTCCGAGCGCGTATTGGATTTATTTTGCGGGTTAGGGAATTTTACCCTGCCATTGGCGCGTCGTGCAGCGGAAGTGATCGGGGTCGAAGGTGTCGGCGCTTTAACTCAACGGGGTGTGGACAATGCCGCTTTGAACCAATTACAAAATGTGCAATTTTATTCTGCCGACCTGAACGAAAAAATGGCAGGTGCGCCTTGGGCAGAAGAAGGTTTCGATAAAATCTTGTTGGACCCTCCGAGAGACGGCGCTCTGGAGGCTGTGCGCGGGTTGGCGCGATTTTCTGCCAGTAGGATCGTCTACGTCTCCTGTAACCCGGCCACGCTGGCTCGGGATGCCGGTGAATTGGTGAAGTTGGGGTACCGGTTGAGTAAGGCGGGTGTCATGGATATGTTTCCCCATACCGATCATGTTGAGTCGATGGCAGTATTCGACAGAATTTAGGGCCTATTGAGGCCGGGAAAACTAACGTAAACTGCGGTAAAACCGTTTAAGCGAAGTTGTTATGCAAAGCGAAACCCTAACCGATAATTTTGAAGATAATTGCGCGCGCTTTTTGCCTGAAGCTGTAGGCCAGGGCTGCGTCTGGGCCCTGCAGGGTGAGGAGGGCTTTGCACTTTGTGAGTCTGAAAAGCGGGCCGATACCGAGGTTATGCCCTTTTGGTCGCAAAGAGAATTTGCACAAGACCACTGCGAAGGAGACTGGGCTGACTATGAGGCCGTGGCAATTGACCTGGAAGAATTTATGGATGACTGGCTCACCGGCATGCATGAAGATGTCTTATTGGTGGGGATAAACTGGAACGCCGAACTGGAAGGGGTTGAGATGGAACCCCTGGACCTACTGGAGCAATTGGAGCAAGAGCTGCAATAAACTGCGCCAGAGTGCCCCACCCAGTGGATAAAAATTACTCAACGGGGTGTCTCAAATGGGGCAGATTCTTGGCTTGCGCAAAACAGTCTACGGAGTTGCCAACATTACCGAGGCTGTGGCCTGGTATACGCAGGTACTCGAACAGAAACCCAGCTATGAAAGCGATAGCTATGCGGCGTTTAGTATTGGTGATTGCGAACTCGGATTAAATGCCGATGCGCGCAGTGCGATCAGCCGGGCCGATGGTGTAGTTGCTTACTGGCAGGTTTTGGATTTGGCCGCGCAGATTGAGCGACTCGGTACTATGGGGGTGCGCCAGCACACGGATATAGAGGAAGTTTCTGGACGTGTGCTGATGGCGAGCTTTCTCGACCCCTATGGCAATGTTTTCGGATTGATTGAGTACCTGCAAACGCCCATTGAGAGATAGGACCATTAAACGGAGCAGTTCCTGTGGATAAGCCGCCCATTTCCAGATTTCGTTCTCCCAATCGAAGTTTTGCTGCGGAAAGCCTTGCGCAAATTGGGCGGGGTTATGTGGTTCCGGATCGAGTGGCTTTAATTACCGGCTGCTCAAGCGGTATTGGGCGGGAGCTGGCTTTGGCACTACATCGCCGGGGAACCATAGTGATTGCCACGGCGCGCCGCCCGGAAAGTTTACAGGAGCTGGCGGACTTGGGAATTGCAACAGAGGCTCTGGATGTGAATTCCCAGGCGGATATCAATCGAGTGGTTCACGCAGTAAAAGCGGCATACGGGCGGCTCGATATTTTGGTCAATAACGCCGGTTACGGTCAGATGGGGCCGCTGCTGGAACTGGACACGCGAGCACTGGAAAAGCAGTTCCGAACCAATGTATTTGCCCCTCTCGCTTTGATTAGGGCCTGTGTACCTTTAATGCGTTCGGAGCAGGGCGGAATTGTGTGTAATATCGGCTCGGTTTCCGGGGTAATGCCCACACCTTTCTCTGGTGCCTATTGTGCTTCTAAAGCGGCCCTACACTCCATTTCTGATGTTTTGCGACTTGAACTAAAACCCTTTGGCATTCGGGTAATGACGGTCCAACCCGGCGCGATCGCATCGGAATTTGGTCGCCACGCTGAGACATCCCTGCGCGGTCTTTTGCCGCCGGACTCCCTGTATAAACGGCAGGAAGAGGCGGTTAGGGCCCGTGCCCAGGAGTCCCAACAGAATGCTACATTGGCAAGCACACTGGCCAAAAAGCTGGTGCGTGAGCTGCTGCGAAAACGCGCTCGTCCTTTGGTGCGTATTGGCAACCGCAGCAGCCTGTTGCCCTGGATGGCACGCTGGCTGCCGCGCAGTTTTAGGGACTGGTTTTTAATGCGGAGATTTAAATTAAATCGCCTCGCTCACAAAAGCTGAGGATTGTTATTCTGGTTTTTGCAGTGAGTGGTTGGACTCCTTCAACCACTGTTGTACTTCGTTGTAGTTGCCTCGATACAGAATTTTCTGTTCCGATTTTTTCATAAGATGGTCGTAGCTGCCGTCATAGTATTCTTGCAACAGTGACACCACGATAGGGATGTACACATCACTATTATTCGTTCTCAGTAATTCTTGGTTAGCTGAAGCTAAGGCTTCGTTGAGCTGCTTGTAGCGCAGCCCTCCCAGGCGTTTACTGATTTTATTGAGATTGAGATGTAATTCTTCCCCCAAAGATTCAGCTGCTGATTTTTCACTGCTTTTAAAGCGCTCTAAGCCCTCGTGAACATAATCTTGCACAATGCGCTGTGCCCGTGTTTCCAATGGCTCCTCGACAAGAACCCGGGGAGCGGCCTTCATGGCGGTTTGCAATACTGGAGGAAGTGCGCAGCGTCCAATTAGACGGCTTTCATCTTCAATCGCAATAGCACCTGCCTGCTGGGAAAGCTTCAGCAGGTCGATACTGATCTGATTTTCAAAATCGATTTGTGAAGGTTGGCTACTACTGGTGCGTCCAAAGCTAGAACCTCGATGTTTTGCGATCCCCTCAAGGTCGATATACCGCCGCGCAGCCTGGATTAATTCTGTTTTGCCACTGCCGGTGTGACCAGCAACAACGATAAAGGGCAGCTGGGTACAATGCTTTTCCAGCTTGTTTAACAGGAACTGCCGCATGGCTTTATAGCCACCCTCTACTATCGGGTATTCAATATTATTCGAGCGTAGCAGTTTTTGTGTCATTCGGGAGCGTAAACCGCCTCGGAAACAGTAGAGGTAACCTTGGGGTTGTTTACGTATAAATGCGCTCCATTGTGAAAGACATAAGCTTCGCACTTCATCTGTTGCTAAACGCCAGCCAAGGTCAATTGCTGCTTGCTGGCCTTTGTTCTTGTACTCAGTCCCGATCAGTTCACGTTGGTGATTGTCAAGCAGGGGGTGATTTCTTGCGGAAGGGAAAGCGCCGCGAACAAACTCAACTGGGGCGCGTACGTCCATCAGCGGAATATCATTCAGGAAGATGTCCGTGTAATTCGCAGTATCGGTCCGCAAGGTAGCACTCCTGCTTATTTAGGAAGTAGGTGGTATTTGATTGTATCTCCATTTTCTTTCCAGGCCTATGGCAACTGAAGAAGCTACTTGTATATGCAATATATGATGTGCTTAGCGTTAGATGACAGCTTGATATTTACACCGGAAATTAATGCTCAGTATGAGAGAATACTTTTTTAATTTATTGCTCGATAGCTCAGTGTTTACATTTACTTTTTGAACCTAATGCGATTTCAGGTCACAGAAGGTAAATCTTAGCTTCCCTGAATTATTGCAGCGGATTTAAAAATCCTGGAAGCATTTGGATTACATAATGGGCGGGTTGCTCCTGCATGTATAGAGGATAAAAACGTGGCTAAAAAATATATCTATATCCCGATAAATAGTGATGAAATGCAGGAATATGCGGAGGGGTTGGCGAAAGCCTGGGGCATACCGGTGAATCAAATCCTGGCCAATAAAGTAACCTCCGGTTTTGGAAAAGCCATGTATCGGTGGGTGAACCAGTGTTTGAGTAAGCTGAACCCTGCCGATACCCTTTACATCGTAACCCATGGCACGGGTGCCGGGGATGGACAATTTATTGGTGCTGAGCGCTCCACGAGTAACAACAAGCAGAAAAAAGTATATGTAAACGGCATGCCTAACTGGCAAGGAGGAGAGTGGAAAACCTACACGCCTCGACAGCTAGCAGATACCTTGGTTAAAGAGGGGCTTCCCGCTAATTTCGTTAATTTGCATGTTTGTGCCTGTGGTTCCGGCTACGATGGAGAAAAGTTAAGACCTTGGGCCCAACGCTTGCGCCAGGCGATGGTTGGCACCTATAGAAATATTCAGGTCACTGGATATAGAGGTTGGTTCTCCTGCAGTACTGCCAGGGTTTGTATTAAAGTAGGTACTCAGTTTTATCCATTGGAAGAGCGGGCAGTTACTTTCTCCTGAATTTTGTACCCCTAATGTAGCTGGGGTTATGGCGTAGAAGTGCGCTCCATGTAGTTTCCCGGGTATACCCTGAATAGATAGCTGAACAGAAATCTGAGCAGCTTTTATATTCAGGGATATCTTTCTCCATGACTGTTGACCAGTTACTAATCCTGATTATTTTAAGTGTCACTATAACCCTGTTTATATGGGGGCGGTGGCGCCACGATATGGTTGCTATAGCAGCCTTATTGACTTGTGTCTTTACCGGTCTGATTCCCCCGGAAAATGCTTTTATTGGTTTTGGGCATCCAGCGGTCGTGACTGTAGCTTGTGTGTTAATCCTGAGTCGCGGCTTACAAAATACCGGCGCAATGGATGCACTTGCTCAACGAGTTGTCCGCAAAAGCGGGAGTATCTCAGTATCCATATTGTTACTCATTGGACTCGGCGCGTTTTTATCGAGCTTTATGAATAATGTCGGCGCGTTGGCTTTATTAATGCCTGTGGCTGTGGATATGGCCGAGAAACAGAAAGTGGCACTGGGGAGGGTTTTAATGCCCCTGTCTTTTGCAACGATTCTGGGGGGAATGACCACACTGATAGGTACACCGCCAAACCTGGTCGTTTCCGGTTTTCGGGCGGATTCTGGCGCCGGTAGTTACGGTATGTTTGATTTCACCCCGGTGGGTCTGGCAGTTGCGATAGCCGGAGTTTTGTTTATCGCATTCGTTGGATGGCGCTTGGTGCCTACGCGCAACCGAACGGGGGCCTCCTCCTTTGAAACTGGCACATATTTAACAGAAGCACTTGTTGAGGAAAAAAGCGTAGCTGCCGGCAAGAATCTACGTGAAATTTCCAAGATGCTGGGAACAGAAGATGCCCAAGTTGTGGGTGTCGTACACAATGATGCCAGGGTGTCTCCCGCGACTCCCTGGCATAAAGTAAATAGCGGTGACATTTTGGTCATTGAGGCGGAGCCGGAGAGCCTTGCCACCTGCTTGTCCAATCTCAGTTTGAAAACAGTGGGAGCCCTTGGGGCAGATTCATCGGGTAAGGCTCGACAATCGGGCAGCAATAATACCGAGAGTGATTCTCAGAATAAGCCCCCAATAAAAGCACTGGCGGATCGTACCGAAATGCAGCTGCGGGAGTTGGTTGTTATGCCAGACTCCCCTTTAGTGGGACGCCCTATGAGGTTTTCACGCCTCGCAGCGAGATACCAGATTCACTTGCTAGCACTCTCGCGCCAGGGGCGCCGCTCGGTGCGCCGGTTGCGTTCGACACCATTACTCGCCGGCGATGCTTTGTTAATGATGGGGGCTGATAAAAACTTATATAGCTTTGCGCGGGAAAAAGGCTGTGTGCCTCTGGCCTCAAGGGATATTAGCATCCCCAACAAGGAGAAGGCGGCCATTGCCTTACTGGCGATGGTGCTTGGTGTCGCGGGTGCAGCATTTGGCCTGTTACCAGCCGCGATCTCGTTTGCCACCTGTGTATTGGCTTTTATGGCGTTGAAGATAGTGCCGTTGCGAAATGTTTATGACTCAGTTGATGGGTCCGTAGTAGTGCTATTGGGCACTCTGATTGCGGTTGCCGATGTGATGGAGTCAACGGGAGCTGCCGACCTGATAGCTCAGGTTTTATTGGATGTCCTGGCTCAGGGTAGTGCTGTTTTGGCCCTGGGGCTGATCCTGGTGGTTACCATGACCCTGTCTGATTTTATGAATAATGTCGCTACTGCGGCTGTGATGTGTTCAATTGCCATGAGCACCGCAGAACAACTGGCGGTGAACCCGGACAGTTTCCTAATGGCTGTCGCAATTGGAGCTTCTTGCGCATTTCTGACGCCGGTTGGGCACCAAAATAACACCTTAATTCTGGGACCGGGGGGCTTTGAGTTTGGTGATTACTGGAAAATGGGGCTGCCACTCGAATTGTTGGTACTGGTTGTGAGTATCCCTATGTTGCTTTGGGTTTGGCCCTTGTAATCGCGGTGAGCTTAAGCAATAGAATCGTCTACCGGCTGGGCCAACTCTGCCATGAACTTACTACAAAAGCGCAGAATATCAGTCACAGTTACAATTCCAACCAGCTCGCCTTCCCGCATAACCAGCACAGAGCCAATACTGGTATCGGCCATAGCTAAGAGAATTTTATCCAGCGGGTCGTGGATATCTGCGATAAAGGGACGTCTGGCACATAGGTCATGTACATAGAGCTGCTGCTCTTCTAGGCGGTGTCCCGGTGCATTGGCTCTTTCGATATCCCCTCGGGAAATGACCGTCTCCAAGTCGCCCGCACGTGTTACCGGCAGGTGGCGTACTTTGTGCTCCTCCATCATTGCCAGAGCATCCTCTACCGTGGCATTGATATCGATATGGTAGGGAAATGGCGTCATCAGAGCGGCCAAAGTCGGTATATGGTGGATATTATTGTGAGTGGACATAGTATGATCTGGGTATCCAATTGTATTTGGCAATATGCTCGATTACCGTTACACAGCGACTAATTTGCAATTGACGACTGCAGCTACAATATAGCTAATTGCGCTCCCTAGGGATATCCTTTTAAGATTGCAGATATGGCCGCCTTTGTTACACTTTTTAGCCCTTATTTTGAATTATTCCTATTATATTCAAAGGTAGGGACACAAATGGTTGATATTTGCCGGTGAAAGATTATTATTCGCGACCTCAGTCGAAAAATATAATCAGTGATTCGGAGTGTTTGCCGAACCGAGCTGAAATCGGCTAGTTTTTAATAATGTATTTGCCGAATATACCTAACACCAGAACTACACGATGTGTAGTGGTATCTACTCATGTATATCGGGCAATTCATAATATGCCGGACTAAACATCACTAAATTGCTTGCCATTGGCCAGCCATGATGTTTGTTGATTTTTTACACGGTATATCCGAAATAACAATCTGTGTCGCCCAGCGCCACAGATATATCTCTGTGTTTTTTAATAACCGTCGTTGAGGTTTATTGAATGTTTCAGGAATACGAACAACTTGAACAACAAATCGCCGAACATCAGGCAAGAATCGAAGAGTTACAAGAGCAAATGGCTCAGGCTGAACGCAAGAAAGATGGCGTAATTGCCTATGATAAAGCACTGGTAAACCTTGCTGCTGAATACCACATGGATGAAGAGGAGTTCTTCGTTGCCCGTGGCCAGCAAATCGTTGAGTGGTTGGTAGCACAGCTGGGCGATGAAGATCCTGCAGACTACGTACAAACCCTGAAGGCTCGCGTTGCCCGTCACCTCAAGAAGGAAGGTGACAGCCCCCGTCGCGGCCGTCGTGCAGCACCGGCAGCAAAGGCAGCAGAGCCCAAGCTGGAAACTGGTCACTATCGCAACCCGTATACCGGCGCTACTGTTGAAAAGAAAAAGCGTAATCCTAAGGCCCTGAGCCAGTGGATTGATGAGTACGGCCTGGACACCGTAAAAGAGTGGAAAATCTAATTCTGGATGACCACTAATTTGATGCCGGATATCCGGCATCAAATATTTTTTCAAAAATCGTTCGATTTTAATTCATCGCATTATTTGGCATTTTCGCCGCATCCTCTCTTTACTTACCTTATTATATTCAGCATATGTCTGTCCCGTTATTTACCTGGGAGTTTATACTGTGCTTTCAAGACTTAAGTTGTTTATTTTCTGTACACTTTTTGTTCTGGTTGGGGCTTCAAATTGGGTTTTAGCCGACTCTTCTGAGTCTCAGGTTATTTACTTAATACGCCATGCAGAAAAAGAGAAAGGGCCCGGGGTGGGTCGCGACCCTCATTTGACTGAGGCGGGCCAGCAGCGTGCACGGCAACTCGCCTATATTCTTGAGGGAGTGGGTATAGATGCTATCTATAGCACTGACTACAACCGCACCCGGGAAACGGTTGAGCCACTGTCAAAAGAGCTGGGGCTTGAAGTGGAAATTTATAACCCCAGAGATTTAAAAGAATTTGCTAACTCTTTGCAGCAGGCGGGAAATAGAATTTTAGTGGTTGGGCACAGCAATACCACTCCAAAACTGGCGGAATTGCTCGGCGGTGAAAAAGGGCGACCCATTCGAGAGGCCAGTGAGTTTGACCGACTCTATATCCTTGTGCGTGATAATGAGGGAGTAACCACTTTGATACAGCGCTATGGCCCGATGAAATCCTCGCAGACAGAAAATGCAGTTTCAGAGTCACCTTAATTAATAATTTCTTTTATAAAACTATCGACTACCTGTGACGCCAGTCCGTGGCGGTGTTCTTTGAAGGCATCGCCGACACTACTGCGCTCCAGGTTCAACTCTATTGTGTGAGCTCCAGCCTGATTGGCACATTCGACAAATCCCGCTGCTGGGTAGACGTTTCCAGATGTGCCAATGCTGATAAATAGGTCGCAATCGGACAACGCCTGATAGATAGTTTCCATTTCCAGAGGCATTTCTCCAAACCAGACCACATGGGGGCGAAGGTTTCCCGCCTGCTGACAGCAACTACAGGTATCAGCTATCGAAAGATCCGAATTGAGCGGATATAGTTTTCCGCTCCTACGGCATCGTGCTTTTAGTAGCTCTCCGTGCATATGAATTAGCTGCTCACTGCCCGCGCGCTCATGCAGGTTGTCAATATTTTGAGTAACCAGTAAGTAATCCCCTTGGAATTTCTGTTCCAGTTCGGCCAGGGCGAGATGGGCAGGGTTGGGATGGATATCTGCAGATAGCAGTTGCTGGCGGCGTTCATTGTAAAATCTATGTACCAGTGCCGGATTGCGATCAAATGCCTCTGGCGTTGCGACATCTTCCAGGCGATGGTTTTCCCACAGGCCATCGGCGCCGCGAAAAGTACCTATGCCAGATTCAGCTGAAATTCCTGCGCCGGTAAGTACAACGATTTTTTGATACTGTTTTTTCATTTTATATTTTCACACAAGGGCTTTGCTTGGATCTTCAGAGGAGCTCGCATTCAGCTCAGAGGTCTTAATTGATGGGCTGGCCTGACTCATAATGTTACCGCCCTGGCACTTCCATGTGCAGGGTTTATTGGTAGCACTATTAGTTAATTTTGCACTAACTTTCTATTTTTCCCTTAGCTTCATGGGATTGATCCTTTAGTGCATCTTGAGCTTCGGCTTCACAAACCGGTTCGCCTGTCCGATTAGGTAGAGCAGCATAGCTCTCGGCCAGCCGTGGATTGCCGCCAAGTGCATACGGTAGAGCGAGCGATAGGCAAGGCCAGCAAGGCGCCCTTCTACGGTAAGACTGCCTTTAACCAGCGCCCCCATCAGGTTGCCAACGGCAGTGTATTGACTGAGGGATACCAGAGAGCCTCGATCGCGATAATAAAAATGGTGCAAAGGTCTATCTTCAAATAGGGCAATAATATTGTCGCCAACCAGGGTAGCCATTTGCTGTGCTGCCTGGGCGCGCGGAGGCACTCGCTGGTGATTGCCGTCAATGCAACTGGCGCAGTCCCCCATGGCAAATATCTTTGCGTCAGTTTGGGTCTGCAAGGTAGTTTCCACTTCGATTTGATTGAGTCGGTTGGTACTGAGACCATCCAACTGGGTGAGGAATCCCGGAGCTTTGACGCCGGCAGCCCACACTCGGATTGCGGCTGGGAGTTCCCTGCCACAGGAGGTGGTAAGTCCACGTTCGTTTGCTGAAGCAATATGGTGGCCGGTAAGGATATTAACCCCCATCTTGGCCAGTTCGCGTTCAGCATTATTGCCAATTCGTTTTGGTAGTGCTGGGAGTAGGTGCTCACCCCCTTCTATCAAGGTGATTTCCATCGCATTGGGACGAATGCGTCCATAGTTGCCGACTTGTTTTACGGCATCCACCAATTCAGCAGAGAGTTCTACACCGGTTGCACCGCCGCCAACGATTGCCACTTTTAACTTATCATCAACATGTGTCTCCAGCCGCAGGAAACGATTGAGAAGGTTTTGGTGAAATTTTTGTGCTTCGTTGCTGCTATCCAGGAAAAAGCAGTTTTCTCTGACGCCGGGGATATGAAAGTCGTTACTGTGCCCGCCGATACACAGTACTAAATAATCGTATTCCAATTCCCGTGCGGGTACTAACTCGCTACCGTCCTCATCATTAACAGGTCCGAGCCCGACTACTTGTCGTTCACGATCCAGGGACTGCAGGCTACCCAACTGAAATTCATAGCCGTGAATGCGGGCATGCACCTGATAATTCAGTGCATCCATATTGGCATCCAATGCGCCGGAGGCAACCTGGTGTAGCAGTGGTTTCCACAGGTGGGTGCGATTTTGATCAACCAGAGTAACTTGTGCAGCGGGGGACTTGCGGCGGCGCTTAAAGAAAGGGGTAAAAGAAAAATATTGACCGAGCCGTGTAGCCAAATGCAGGCCGCTGGCACCGCCGCCAATAATGACGATCTTTTTCATAGGGGTCTTCCTGTCGATTGCTAAAAGCCGACTCCCCAATCTGTGAAGACCTTTTTTGGTATCGGGAAATATGTCACCGATGTTTTTTCTAGCGCCAGTATGTCGCGCTGAAAGACAGATGACAAGTTAACAGAGTCGGTGAAGGCCTCTCTCAATAGAAATCATACAAAGCTCATAACCGGTTGTTGTTCCGGTTTCGCAAAATCCTTAAACCTGGCCTGGTACAGTCTCGTTGTCCTGTGAAATTAGCGCTCGCCAGTCTGCTGACCTGCGCAAGTGTACGCTCACTTCTGGATTCTGTGAGTCCCTCACTACACCGATAATTGACGCCTGGGTGTAACCGCGCTCTAGCAGTGCGCCCACGCAGGCTTCGGCTTGCTCAATAGGAACAGCAGCGAGGAGTCCCCCGCAAGTCTGTGGATCGGTAATCAGCGACCACTGGGGTAACCGCTGCCACTCCTGGGGGTTTTCCACAAAGGCGTAGGCATTGGCATTTTGCGGTTGCAGGCTGGATAGCCATCCGCGCTCGATACAAGTGGCGGCGCCGGAGATTAGTGGTAGATTCTCAGCGATCAGTGTCGCGCTTAACCCTTCAGGGCCGAGCATTTCCAATAGGTGGCCTAGCAGGCCAAAGCCGGTGACATCTGTCAGCGCATTGGCGTTGTGGCGGGCAAATATCTCTGCGGCGTCGGCATTGCTATGCAACATGGTTTCCAGCGCCTGCTGCAACCATAGGCCTTTAGCCTCACCCGCGCCCTCTGCTGCCAGGATAGTGCCTACGCCCAATGGCTTGCTCAGGATCAAGCAGTCTCCCCCACGGGCACCCGTTTTTTCCAGGAGTTGCTCCCGCTCGGAAAATCCATTGACGGTTAGGCCCATTAGCATTTCAGAACCTTCGGCGGTATGCCCTCCAGATAGGGCACAGTGGTGCCGGTTCAGCTCGTGGATGGCTCCCGCGAGCAACTGCTGTAGGTCTCGCCGGGTAATTTCCTCTGCAGCCGTAGGCAGGGTTGCAAGGATTTGTGCAGTGGCGGGTCGAGCATTCATAGCAAATAGGTCGGATAGGGCGTGCAGAGCCGCCAGGCGACCAAATATCCACGGATCATCTACAGGTGCACGCAGTTGGTCGGAGCTCTGCACTAATAAATGATTAGCCGGCAGGTCCATAACTGCGGCATCATCACCGACGCCCTTTAACAGGTATTCCGAATGCTGATCCGGAAGGGTCGCCAGCGTGCGGCGCAGGATGTCGGCTCCAACTTTTGCGCCACAGCCATTACAGCGCATAGGAGATAGAGAAGAGCCTGAGCGCTGGTCGACGATGTCTTTGGTTTTGGCAGTGTGATCAGCCATGTCCATTGGCAGCTCACTGAAGCGTCGCATAAATGTGCGGTCGATAGAGTCTTTCCATCGCCACATCAGACCGCTTGCAGCGGCGAAGCCATTTCGAACTGCCACAGCCCGCTTGCCACCACAGGAGAGCAGGCTGAGAAAATCTTTTTGTGGCCGGTATTGTTTTAAGCGGCGTCCGGTCAGGGAGGCGCGCAGATTGTGAAATAGAACAGGCCCCTGGCGAACGGCGTAAACCCCAGCCTTGGGTAGAGGTTCTGGAGCGAAACTGGCCACATCACCAGCTGCAAAAACGTCTTCCCGCCCCTGGGCGCGGAGTGTTTGATCCACCACCACAAAGCCTTTGTCATCGAGGGACAGGCCCGAGTTGGCCAGCCAGGGGGGAGCACAGGCATTGGTGGTGAGTATTACCTGATCGAGGGGCAGGCAGTCACCACTCCCATTAACGACACCCTGTTCGGTAATTTCATTAACGGTCCAGTTATGGTGTAACTGAACCCCTAGCTCTTGCATCTCCTTTGAGATTAATTTGCGCGCTCTGATTGGATAGCCCTGGGGAATTGCGGCGGCACCATGAATCAGGTGAACCTCTACCTGCTTTTTCTTAACGGCATCTTGTAGAGCGTGCGCCATTGCCATCGACAGCTCGCAACCTCCGGCACCGCCGCCGACAACTCCCAAGCGGAAAGGTGAGGTGTTTTCACCAACCTGTTTTTGCAGCTTTTGCCAGAAACGGTAGAAATGCCCGATAGGTTTTACCGGGATTGCCAATTCGGAGCCCGGTAACTCGCGGGCGGGAGTCGCGCCGACATCCAAAGAGAGCAGGTCGTACTCTATGGGAGGTCTACCCAATAGGGATACGGTGCGATTATCGATGTCAATTTCGTGTGCACAGGCCTGTATAAAGCGGGCACCAGCGGCCCGGCAGAGTCTGGCAAGATCTATATGAGTGTCTTCCAGGGAGTAATGGCCTGCAACCATTCCGGGCAACATACCGGAGTAGGCGGTTTGCACTTGGGGAGAGACCAGGGTCAGACGCGCGCCTGGCAGAGGGTTCATGGCCCACATTTGCAGCACAATAGCATGGCTATGGCCGCCGCCGACCAAAAGGATGTCCTGGTAGTTTGGATGCTCCTGCATGTCTACTCACTGGCTGGGTAACAGAAAAAATGAGAGGCGGTAAGGATACTGGCTTCCCAAACTTCCGCGCCGCGCAAATACACCCCTGGATAAATAGTAGACAGTTCGCATTTGACTGCGAGCGAATGGACGACGCAGCTGCTTATTATCGCGAATAGCAGCGCCAAGGCAAAAAAATCCCCAGGTGCTGGTCTTTACTGTATGGGCCTAATTGCAGTTGTAATCTGCATAAAATTCATTTTCTGGCGCTTAATTCTAATGCCCCCAGAGCCCGCTTCTCAGAGTGCCTTTTTCCGCCGCTTAATCTGGTGGCTGCTAGCTGGGCTATTGCTGGTGGAAGTTCTTCACTGGTGGGCAGCAAACTGGGTGCGGGTAAAAGCTGGCGACTGGATGGAGGAGCGAGGCCTTGAATTCCATGTGGATCATTTGCGCGTATCGCTGCTGAATCTAAGTGTTATAGCGATTGATGTAAAAGCTGAGAATCGCGAAGGGCGGGGATTCTCTGCTCATGAGGTAATGCTCGATTACAGCTGGTGGCAATTGTTATGGGGGCGAGCTCATTTACCCAAGGCATCGGTGAGCGGTGCCTATATGGACCTGCAGTCTTACCCGGGTGAACTGTACCGGGAGTGGGAGGTGGGTGGCTGGAATCTTGGAGGCGGAGCGCGGCAGGATCGCGATTTCAGGCTGCTTATCGGTCGCGCCCAGATACGAGATAGCGAACTTTGCTACCTGCACAAGCCTATTTGGAGCCAAGCTACCTGCGCAGCCATCGGCAAACTCCAAACCGATAAATTCACGCTGGCATTATGGCGCAAAGGTGATGTTCCCCTGAATGTAGATATTGCTATTGGGGATTTACAGGTCGGTGACTTATTGGCCTGGGAGAGAGGTAAATCACGATACAACACGGTGATAGGCAGCTTGAAAGGAACCCAGGTCAATTTTTCCTGGCCGAGTCTCAATACAGATCTTAACAAGTTTACTGCGGAATACTTTATAGGATGCCCGCCACAGCGCTGGGCCGATGCAATAGCAGGGCTGCAAAGCCTGATTGGACATTGCGCCTCCGCCCGCCGGCTTGCCGCAGAAGGTGATATGAAATTCGGGTTTGGCCGCAAAGCTCGTGCCCAGTGGCGGCAGCTCAATGGTGAGAGTGTTGTACTGAGGCACAGTGATCGCCTTTGGCAGGATTGGCGGGCCGGGGTTATTAGCATCAGTGAGTTTAATTTTGAGCGCCCGAAAAAGCGCTTGGGATGGAGTCGAGGCTTTGCCCAGGCATTTGATTGGTGTCCACGACATCTGCGTAACGCCAATTCCCACCTGTGTCTGCGAGCGGCTAATTTAGACCTGCCGGAAAAAACGGTTTTTGACTGGAACGATCGCTTAAAAATAAATACAGGAGCCAGTTCAATTAATCGAGGCTACCTCTTGGATATGGCTCGATCTACCAGCCATCCCATCAGGGCTAATAATGGTGTATTTGGTCCTCTTCAGTTTTATGCCAAAACGCGAATATTATCTTTTGCCCACCTTGCGATTGAAACAGCCAATGGGTGTGTACCGGGCGGTCTGTGGCAGAAGCCCGATCACTGTGTCTCTATGGTTGGTCTCAAAAGTACAGAGGAGTTTGCCTTTCAGTTCGGCTCTGCTGAACACAATATTGATTGGGGGCTTTCCAGCGGTCCTCTGCAATTGGCTCAATTTTCAATAGGTGCCAGAGGCCGTCCCAGAGCTAAGCTACAGGACCTACGCTGGCAGGCCATTGATACAATAGGTCGTAACGGCCCGCTATCTGTTCAGGACTTTTTTATCCAGTCACTATCAGGGTGTTTGCCGCAGGACTTTCTCCCCTCGGATTGGCAGCCTTTGTGCGCACGTTTAAACAGCTTTTCAGGGCGGGGACATTTTGCTTGGCAGAGAGGTGAAGATGGCTATGCCATTTTGGGAAAACTGCGCCTTCACCGATTACTTCTAAATGATTCCGCGGGTGCAGGAAATGGCTTACTGATACAGCAGTTTGAAAGTGGCGATAGCTTATTTAAAAGAAAGGTTACAAATAATCCTTGGGCGGCGACCAGTCAGTTACCGGGTATTCCTCAAGGAGTTGGTGATGATAATTACGGCACCGAAAAAGGAAGACTGGATCAACAAAATATTGATGCGGATAAAAATCCTGACGACTTAGGGATGGCCAGCATAGAAAACCCAAACCTGGAGCTAAAAAAACTTGTTTTGAAGAAACTGGCTGGCTGTCTCACTGAAGGTTGGAAAAGGTTATTTTATCGCGCCAACAAAAGCCACGAATATCTGCCAGTTTGCTTTGATATCCGCTCATTAGAGCAAAAGGAGCCACTCTTTATATCTTGGCAGCAGGGGATAGATCTCTCTGTAAAAAAAATCTCCGTGATTAGTGCTGAAGCAAAGACAAAGGGGGGCAGGAAATTATTTGACTTAAAAAAGATAGAACTACCCCTTGCCAGGATAAGACATAGACGTACATCAGACTCTGAATCTTATGTCGCTTTGCCCGGTGCAAATGCTGAGCAGTTGAGTGGCTGCTTTCCCGGCGGTAGGCAAGTGAGTTCACTAAATATTCACTGTGTAGATGTTGAGCGCCTTTCACTGGGAGATTACTCCTTCGTTTATTTTAGCCAACGCAATCTAATTGCCAATATGGATGACTCAGCAATTCAATCCGTGCAGCTGAAAAACCTGTCTGGCGAGAATGTTTTTGACCTTGGGGGTGTACTTATACCAAAGCTAGAGTTGCTGTGGTCCCGGGAAAAGCCTACCCAGTCAAAAATTGCATTGCAGGATGTTGCTGCTGACAGAGTAACCTTGTGTCTTCCCTGGCTAGCGGAGAAGTATAAATCGATACCGACCTGTGTATTTGGGCAAGACATCCATTCGCTAGGGCAAAGCGGTTGGTCGATCGAAGAAGTGGAATTTAAGGAGGACTTCGAAACTGTACCCATGTTGCAACTGGGGCGAGTATTCACGAAGAGAACGTCTTTTTCCTCCAATACACTCGATTTTTATGGGCTCAATGTCGATGATGTTCTGCTTTGTGGGTTGAGGTCTTATTCTTCTGAAAATAATGAAGATATGGGGCTTGCCGATTGCATTGAGACCCCACAAATAAGCTTTGGTGATTCCTGGGTAAAATTGGGTATAGATTCCGGCGCCCCCCGCTTGGATTTAGGACCATTAAAGAGTAAGCCTATCGCGTTTTGGCAAAAGGGTAGCGGCTATTTAGAAGCCGGTGTGCAGAGCTTGGGTTGGAGTCGATTTATCTGGGATAGCGGTGCAGAGTTCTCGGTGTCGAATCTAAGCTTGCAGAATATCCGGGTGTGTACGCGGGATTCGGGGCTTGCAGTAACTGTCGATAAGCTGAGTCGGGCCAGGGCAGGTGACTCCCACCATTGTTTTGGGGTTGACAAATTATCAATGCCGGGATTACAGAAAATCAAATTGTCACACCCCTGGTCAGTTCAAGGTTCTGTAGAATTGGTTGGGCTATCAATACCCAGGAAAAATTTGGGGCCACTGAAAATACCAAAATTTGAAATTGATAATATCTCCTTGCAAGGGGAATCTTTGGCGAAAGCCTCTGGTGCGAGGGGATGTATGCCAGGGGGACTATTAAAAGACGAAAAGATAGCGCCCTGTTATGAATTTGGGGCCTTTAGTATTGGCAAGGCAGAAGGTATTAATGGCACTGGCGGAAGGCAGCTTATCCTTTCTGGGATAAAAATAAGTAATGTACAGTTGCATGAGCAAAATTTTCCACAGGAATTGCCACTTAAACTTTTATCTGTATCCGGTATGGGGGCCGGGCACTTAAATATCAGTCGGCAGGGGGTTGATTTCAAGGATTTACAGTTTAAGGAAATTGCAGGATGTTTTCCCAGTGGTTATCTGGATCAGGGAGATCATTGCTTCAGCTTCTCGAGTTTAATGCTGGAGGGAAACTACCGCCGTGGTCAGGGGGCAGAACTTGCTGTTGTAAGGGTCAATGGCATCACTTTACTTTCACCCTCTGGGGAAGAGTTAGTGCACGGTGAGAGCATAACCTTGTCGCATTTGCTCTTTACCGATACCGAATGGCGCTTTGCCAGTGGTGAAGCAATTCACTTTCATTTTTTTGAGAGAAACCCGGATAGTTTGGATTTTGATCGCCATAGATGGATAGCTGATTTTAAGTCCCTGTGGGTTGAAGGTTTGAGCTATTACCGCCCTAAGAAAACACTCACTATAGGTTTTATCGACTTTCTGCGCCCTCGATTTATTCTCTTAAGGGATTTATCGGGGAAGTTTCCGGTAGCCCGAAAAATTAATGAGCTGCGAGGCTTTGGTGGCATTGACACGTTTGCTTTCAGGGAGGAGGGCAGCCCACCGCTACTTTATCATCTCGGTGACCTCTACCTAAAACACGGCACTTTTAGTTGGGTTGACTATCAAGATGAATTCAGGGCCCGCTTACCGGTCCGGGATATCAACTTTAATCTCAGTGATTTAAGTAACTTGGCCGAACACCCTCCTGCGGTGATTGTTGTTAATGGAAGGCCTGGCGGATTTGGTGAGGTCCAGATAGGGGGAACTGTAGATTACTTGGGAGATAAAAAATGGAATGCTGATCTTACCGGATATCTCACCAGCGTAAATTTGATACCTGCTACGCCTTATATGGCCAAGTTGTTGGGTTACAAAATTCTCCAAGGGCAGGGGGATGCGGTAGTTAATATTCGGGTATTTGAAAATGAACTCGATGGCTTTGCCGATATACGACTGGAAAAACTAAAAGTTCGCCGGGTGCGGAAAGATGATCAGCTACCGGTGAAGTCCACGCTGATTCCCTTGAATATTGCTCTATGGTTGCTAAAAGACGGGCGGGGGGATATCAAGTTTGGCATGCCTGTTAGCGGTAATATTCGCGATCCCAAGTTCTCCTTTAGTTTTGTATTTAGTGAGTTGCTACAAAAGGCAATTATAGATGCCTTGATAAGCTATTTGACTCCCTATGGCGTTTATTTGTTAGCACGTTATGCCTGGGGGCGTTTCAGGACGAAATCATTTGCGTCTATTGACTTTGAACCTGGCAGTGCAAAATTAACTAATTTAGCACTGACACAACTACAGCGTATGGTCTTTGTTTTACTTAAGAACCCTGACGCACGGCCAGGAGTATGCGGCATCTCTAATGCCCGGGACTGGCAAGCCCTATACCCCTATTCCATGGCAGGTATGAGTAGAAGCGGAAGAGCCCAGGTTGCTTTTTACCGAAACCCATCTCTGGAACTTCGTGAGGAACTTGAAAATTTGGCAATGGAGCGAAGCCGAAATGTCGAAAAGTATTTGATTGATGCAGGAATAGAGGCTTCAGAATTAATCCCTTGCGCACCTGACTATATTGGTAAGGATTTTGGTGATCCAAGGGTGGAATTTTCGAATTAGAGTTTATTTAAAATAATTCAAGTAATGCCTGGTTGCTGAGTGGGTTCTCTCGGGGAATATATAAGTTGGCCTGAATCCCAGTAAATAAGCGTTAATGTTGCTTGATAAGGTGCACATATTTAGCTGTCTTGAAAAAAATCATAGGATTTTCATTAACTTTTTAGATGTTAGGATGAGTTTAGTGTGGTGAGCTGAATAAGCAGTGATTTATTGTTTATTGGCTGTTTATTGCGGAGTGATTATTTCTTGGGAGGTTTGTGCACTATTTCACATTGCGATATGAAGCTTACAATATTACTGATTTTGATCAATGGCTGATTAGTTTTCTATGGTAGATTCCACTCCCGATTTTGATATTGATTTTCTGAAGTAAGAAATACTTAGGTAAAAAAATGACTCAAGTACACGGAAGTTGCCTCTGTGGTTCAGTGACAATTAGCGCATCTTTACCCTCTTCAAATTTGGGGGTTTGTCACTGCGGTATGTGCAAAAAATGGGGCGGTGGTCCTCTGTTGGCGGTGGATTGTCAAACCAGTGTTGAGATTACCGGTGAGGAACATGTCAGTGTATTTGATTCATCAATTTGGGCTGAACGGGGTTTTTGTTCAAAGTGCGGTTCGCACCTCTTTTATCGCTTAAAGGAAACTTCCCAATACTCAGTGCCAGCGGGGATCTTTGATCTTCCGGCCGAGACAACAATGACCCATCAAATCTTTATCGATGAAAAGCCGGATTACTACGAATTTGCCAACGATACCCAGAAGATCACGGGGCTGGAGATAGTTACTGAGTACTCATGATAGTGAGTGCTCGCTATCTCTATGGGTATCTTTTAGTCAAGACGGAATATGCGCCCGGGATTCACTTTAGGGTTACTATAGCGTCCTAGGGCTGTATCGCCGCTTTCCTCAATGGTGATTTCAGCTTAGAAGGGTACCAAAAGGGTCATCTGCATGGGTTTCACTCACTGCGGCGGCTCTTTTAGCATCTTTGCGTTGGTATCCGGATGTCTCGTTCTGGAAGCACCTAATCTTTTAAGGTGCCGAGAGCATTAAGATGTAATCGGAAGGTAATACGGACTGGCTAAATTCCATGACTGAAACCCAAATTGTAGAAATTTTCCTGGCCAACCAATGGTGGTCCATCCTGGCGTTGGTGGTAATTGTAATTGGCGTAACTTTATGCTGGTTTGGTGGCCTGATGGCTGCGTTGACGGCCCTGGGTAACAAGCGCTGGGTTTGGGGGATTGTAACGATCGTCCTCGGGCCGATTACCGGCATTCCTTATGCACTGCGTTACAAAGAGGCGGAATATGCCCGATCGCTGATGCTGCGGGGTGTATGGGCCTTGCTGGTAGGTCTGATTATCGCCGGGGCTATCTTATTCTTTGGCCGTTAAAGGTTAATAGAGCGCTGGTTCTCAGGTGTCCAGCGCTCCTTCCTTCGATCGAATCATCTCTCCACAGACTTTAGACATTTTTAATCAGGCGATCAGTGCGCAGGCGCTCCCGCTTATCAAAGAGCTGTCTTGAGGCCAGGGCAACAGCGAGAAAAGTGCCGAAACCGGTGCCTGATGCAATCGCAAAAAGAATCAGGATTTGATATTTGACGGCAATTGTAGGGGAGGTGCCTGAGAGAATCTGCCCTGTCATCATTCCCGGTAAAAATACTATCCCAGCGGCAGCCATGGAATTAATTGTCGGCATCAATCCTGCACGCATCGCATCCCGCCGAAACTCCAAGCTGGCTTGTTGCCAGGTATGCCCCAGCATCAAGCGATTCTCAATAATATCCCTGGAGCGGTGCATACTTTCTGTTAGACGGTCCAGGCTTAGGGCAACACCAGTCATTGTATTCCCCAGCAACATACCTAAAAGTGGAATGGAATACTGGGGTTGGTACCAGGGGGTAGGGCCAATCAGTACGGCCAAACTCAATATGGTGATACTGAAAGCGGACACCAGCATTGATAAAGTGCCTACGGCAAAACTCCAGCCACCGAGCAGACGATACTTTTGTCGAGCTGCCACTTGCTGCCCGGCAAATAGCAGCATTGCCAAAGCCAGAAGTCCCACCCAAAGTAGGGTGCCAACTGCAAAAAGGGTTTCCAGTACCAGTCCTACCAGGGTGAGCTGGATAGCCGTGCGCAGAGCGGCAACAATTAACGATCTACTTAGTTGCAGCCGCGCTACATGAGTGCATACGGCTAGAGCCAATACCAACCCCGCTGCCAAAGACAGCTGCCACCAGGATAGGTCGATTACACTCATCGACGGATCTCCTGTTCTTCCAGTTGATTATCAACAATGGCCAAGTGGCGGTGAGCTACCCTTCGAATCTGCTCCTGGCTATGAGCTACCCAAATCGTAGGTAGCTTGTGCTCCTCAATGAGCCCTGTCAGCCATTGCTCTACCTCATGCGCAGATTTGGCGTCTAGGTTGGCCGTAGGCTCATCTAGAAGAAGCGCTTGAGGTTTATAGGATATTGCGCGAATAAGAGCCAGGCGCTGCTTTTCTCCCGAAGACAGTCGATTTACTTGCCACTTTACCGCGTCCTCAGGAAAGCCGAGAAGTTTAAGTGCATCATTCATGGGGGTTGCGAAGTGATCGCCGACAGTTTCTTCCCACCAGGCAGTCTGTGCAGGAACCAACATCACATGGCTTCTCCACTGGTGTGCCGGGTAAGCATTTTGAGATTTTCCACCCAGGGATATATCACCTGCGTGAGATTCCAGATCTGCTATGGCTCTAAGTAATCGGCTTTTACCTGCACCAGATTGACCGGATATGCAAGTAATTAAGCCGGGTTTTAGGGTAAAACTCGCGCCTTGCAGGGTGCCGATAGAAAGATCTTTGATTTTAAGGTCCGGCATGGATAGCCTTATAGATATTGGATACCAATAATTATCTCCGCATTGGTGCTCTGAGTGAAGTATTTATAGCTCTATTGAATGTTTATAATTTTTGCGTGGATAAGAAACCTTCATTTGGTTCTATCGTTTAAAAAAATATCAATATAAGAAATTGTATTTCTTGCTTAACAAGGAACCATGTTGAGAAAATTAATTATTTTTCTGATGTTTTCCTATATAGTTGTGACCAAAATATGATTATTTCTTATAGGCACTACTTTGAGTTGTTCAACATAGCTGAATCGAAAATTTTATGTTCTAAGACTATCCATTATGGACTTTATGAAAATCATGTTTATAGTCAGGATAATATAGATTCTTATGTGGTGAGTTGTTGAGCATTAAATTAAGTTTGTGGGTTGTGCGATATAAGTTATAGATTTTGCATTTTTCTTAATGATGTTTCTCGGGCTATACGCGAGCCCTTCTGTAAATATATTTAACATGTATATCTGCCCCTGCTATATGCGAATTTATTTAATTAATAAATTTGGTGGTAATGCGGGTTGTTGGAAAATTTTTGTTGTTGAATTAAAGTAATTGCCATGTTAGAAGGCGTGCGAATTTTATCCTGTTGTATTGTTGTATTGTTGTATTGTTGTATTGTTTTATTGCGATGATCGTATGTGGATAGATGTAGCAGGTTAAAGGGATAAATTATAAGAATATAGGAAGGGAATAAATGAAATACTCGTCGAAATCGACAGCAGTTATGGGACTGGCACTAGTTGCTGGGCTGTCGTTGCACTCTCCTGCTAGAGGCGAATCTGGAGTCACAGATAAGTTGTCTGGCAGTGAATTGATAGTTGCATCAAAACTAGATGGAGCTAATGCACTGGAGTTTTCTACTGGAATTGGTACTCAAGTAGAAAGTCAGCTGCTAGTAGATGCTATTCGTAAGCAGCTCTATTATAACGAAGCTGATTCAGTAAGTGCTGAGGCAGAGGATCCGCAAGGTGGGGTTTATTCTCGCGATAATGCAGCATTCCGTTATTTAGATTTAATGTATAGCTTGGATGGTAAATCTGAAGAGGTCATTAATAGCTATCTTAGCAGTGTCTCTCCCAAAGAGTTTTCTGATTTATATGGCGATCCTGAGCGTGCACGTATTTCTGTTGCTGAAGCTCTGATTTATGAACAGTTAGAGTTATACCCCACGAATTTAGACCTGCAACAGTCGTTACTGGATCTCTATTACGATCGAGCGGTCGCAGAAATTGTTCACGCCAATATTGCTCTGGATAAGGCGCTGTCCAGTCGTTTGAATGGAGAGCTGGCTACTATTGAAATTGAGCATGTCGGGAATGCCTTTACCCTGCTCAATAGTGCTTTCGTTGAGTATGTGGCTCTTGTAGAGAATACGCCCACTTATCTGCAGCAATTGACCAGTTCTCGGGGGCAAGTTAGCCCTCGATATTATGATTCGGTAACAAATACCCAAAACGATGTCGCCCCAGCCGGTGTTCTGCCCGGCGAGTACAAAGATATCACCTTGCTGTACCGGTTAATGGGTAATCTCGCGGCTGTAAAAGTACAGCAGGCAGGTTTATTGATAGAGTCAGACCAACTTAACTCTTCCTTGTCTACTCAAATGATCGATGAGATTTTATCTCTGCAGAATACTCTGGTAGCCAAGGAAGCTGAGTTACGCACTCTATTCTCCGACACTGATTTTACTGAAGTCTCTTCGCATTCCGGTTTACCTCAGGCGGTAGAGCAGTGGCATTTTCAACTTGATCAGCTGGAAAATGCTATGTCCTGGCTTACCGGTGATACCAACTTCCTCGGTATGTCGAAGTTAGCTGTGCCACATGGCTTTAGCAGCGATACACATTTTGATTCTTTCAATATATTGAGTCAGTTCCTCGATGGGGAAGACACAGGTTTTATTGTGCAGGCGGACAGTAGTCTTGCTTCTGCCAAGTTGGATTATGATAACTACCTCCATAATACCCAGGCATTAACAGAGGCCTATTCAGGGCGCCACCAACTATTATCTAATCGTATATATAGCCTGTTGGGTGCCACATTTATCGATAACTGCTATGAAAAGAGCTGTGTGTATGTAACTGATGATACCCGGAATAGCAGTGAAGTAGCCTCTTGGTCGCGAAATGTAGCGAATATCCAAGCTTCAATGAAGCTAAGTCTTCAGCGACTAAATAACCGTTTGGAAACAATCCAATCGGAAGTGGAGCGCTTAGCACTGGATGCCGGTGTTGAAGATGGCTTTGAGCAAATAGTTCTGGATTATCGTTCGCAACAGGACTCGCTTGGCCTTCAAATAAGTCGCCTTCGCGAGAGGCAAGATGCGCTCGAATCCCGTACCGTATTGTTTGAATCTTTGTCTACAGCCGCCCAGGATTATATGGATGGTAGCTGGGATGCTGTTAGTGACTTCGCAGATCATGTGAATACGCTTAACAGCACCATTGATGCTTTGGGTGATTTTATTTTGCTAGAGGATGCGAATACTGCCCTGGCAGCTGAGCACCGTGTAAAACTCTACGATAGCAGCGGTAAAATTTTAGAAGCTGGTAGTCGTTATAGATTGGAAAGCCTATGGTTTGAAGTAAATGCCATTGTTCTGGAACTTGCACAAAGTGAGGCGACATTGGTGCAGGAATCCAAGCGTCTACCTATGATTCTGGATCAAGCTAATCGCATGGTTGCAGATATAATCAATGATGCTCCAGAATTAGCTCAGCGCTATTTTGCGGACCTGATTCATTCACGTCGAGTCCCAAAAGAGGTCTTGAAAGCGGCCAACGATTTCGATCAAGCACAAAAATGGCTTCTTTATACTGCTGAGGCCCTTGAGTACAAATGGCAAAGACCATTTGTTATTCGCAATTTAGATATTAGTAAAGAGTCTGTATTCCATCTGCGTAATGCTGAGGATATGTGGGATCTTTACGGTATCATGATGGATTTTGATTGGCCTGGTACAGCCGCTTTGGACCAATTAACTGATACCTTTTCGATAAAAGAAGAGGTATTTGGTTACATCGATAATGTTAATGGTATTGCGCAAACCTACCTGCACCCAGATCCAAATCAACAAAGTGGTCCCCGCTTAAGTGCCCGGGAGGCTTTCCAAGAGCAGCTGAAATTACTGGCGCGCACTTTCGGGTCAGACACCTGGGTAACAATCGAGTTCAGCACAGTGAAAGAACCGGTTGGTAGTAACTTCTTTACTGGTCCGATGTTCCTTGAGGAGGGTGGATCGAGCTGTTTACTTGTTGGTGGGTCCTATATGGATAAGATTGAAACAATAGGCCTCAATATCCCCACCCTGTATAGCATCAGTGGTGAATCACAAACGCCTGCATACCTCACTTATGGCGGTGCCAGTGTTGTGCGGGACCGGTTCCCTGGTTATGAAATAACCAGGGATGACGGCGCTGCTGGTGTTGAGGGAGAGTTCAATACTTACAGTGCATTATTCTGGGATACTGCAGGGCTTTCCCAGCTGGCCGCTGTTAACAATAGCTATCGTGTATCTATGAGTGCAGCTTTGGATGTATTTGGATCTGGAGCAGGCTCTATCAATACAGTTACGGATTTATTCAAAGAGCGCAGTGTTGCGGCAACAGGCTGGCGTTTATCCTTCTTATTAGAAGATATTTACGGTCCACTGGTAGATGTTGAAGCAATCAAGGATATCGAGCTGATTTTTGCGCATCGTCTCAGGTCTCGCAATTACTCTACCTGTACGACCCCTCTGTAAAAGTCCTATTTCTTTGAGGGTACGTAAATATGAAAGGGGGATTGCGCAATTGCCGCAATCCCTTTTTTTAATTTAGTTCCCAATTTTAATTGTTTGAGTTTTTTGTGTAGGGGCGGCCAGCAATGAAGCAGTTTAAGTATAAAGAAATTCCTTTAGGTTCAACTCTACATCTTACAAAATATTTAAGAATTATTCGTAATAGTAGGAGTTGGAATTGGGGTTATTACGCTTGTATAGATCATAAAGTGATTTCCCCAATATATGATAAGTGGCTTTGCTTTCCTCAGGGCCGATATAACCCGGATTATCCAAAGCTAATTGAAGTCGGCTTGTATTCAGATGAGCTTATAGATGCAAAGTATCGTATTGGATGCTCATTTGATGGTGAGGTAGCACAATTGGCTTATACATTGGCTGAAGATTTACTTTCTAAAATTGAATCTTACTCAGATTTTAAAAAAATAGTAAATGATAGAGATGAAGGTATCTTTTTTAGAAGTATTGATACACAGATTTTTTTGAGGAGTTTCCTGATGCATGTAGAAAATGGAATGCCTATGGATGGAGCCTTGGCTGAGTCAGAAAAATATTTTGGCAAAGAGGTTATGAAAAGAGATTTCTTCAAGACATATTTTGAACAGAATGTAAATGATTATTAAAGGTAATAGCTAATATAAATTGAGACACTTAAGCTGTTGGGTCAACTAATTCTTACTGTAATCAAGTGGTTTACAGCAGGGCTTCGCTGGAAGTAATCCGTTATTTAAAGCTTCTTCTTGAGTAAATCATCGTGGTTCTGTTTTATCGTCTGATGTTAATGTTCTGCAAAATGGTCCCTGGCGATAAAGATACCCGTTGGGCTGCATGGCAGCCTTTGGCTCTATATGATGCTCTCTAACTGGCTCATATGGGCCAAACACAGGCGACAAATTTCGAATCGAGCCAATGATATAGCCCTTTACCGTCAGCTCCCTTTGAACCTCCCGCCTCAGTCCGCCATAATCCGCCCCTTCCGAACAAAATAACGAGTGCTGTATGACCGACACCTCTGTTTATGAGGCCACAGAGCGCCTGCCGTTAAAGGAGTACACCGAAAAGGCGTACCTGGATTACTCCATGTATGTGATCCTGGACCGCGCCCTGCCGAATATCGGTGACGGCCTTAAGCCTGTACAGCGGCGTATCGTGTACGCCATGAGTGAGCTGGGCCTGAAGAATACTGCCAAGTATAAGAAGTCCGCGCGCACCGTTGGTGATGTGATCGGTAAGTACCACCCCCACGGCGATAGCGCGGTGTACGAGGCGATGGTACTGATGGCGCAGCCGTTTAGTTATCGCTACCCCCTGATTGATGGCCAGGGCAACTGGGGCTCGCCGGATGATCCCAAGTCCTTTGCCGCGATGCGTTACACCGAGTCGCGCATGGGGAAATATTCGGAAGTGCTGCTGTCGGAGCTGGGTCAGGGCACTGTGGACTGGCAGCCCAACTTTGACGGCACCATGGATGAGCCCTGCGTTCTGCCTGCGCGGGTGCCCAATATTCTATTGAACGGTACCACCGGTATTGCCGTGGGTATGGCTACGGATATTCCCCCGCATAACTTGCGCGAAGTGGTCAACGCGACTGTAGAGCTGCTGGAAAATCCCAAGGCCACAGTGGAAGAGCTGTGTGAGCATATTCTCGGTCCGGATATGCCCACTGAGGCGGAGATTATTACGCCACGGGATGATATCCGTAAGATTTACACCTCCGGTCGCGGTTCTATCAAGATGCGCGCCCTGTGGGGCAAAGAAGACGGCGATATCGTCATTACTGCGCTGCCCCACCAGGTGAGCGGGGCCAAGATCCTGGAGCAGATTGCCCAGCAGATGCAGGCGAAGAAGCTGCCTATGGTGAGCGACCTGCGCGATGAGTCGGATCACGAAAACCCGACGCGCCTGGTAATTGTGCCGAAGTCCAATCGGGTGGATATGGAATCGGTGATGAATCACCTGTTTGCCACTACCGATCTTGAGCGCAACTACCGCGTCAATATGAATATGATCGGTATCGACGGGCGCCCGCAGGTGAAGTCCCTCGATAAAATCCTGCGGGAGTGGCTGACTTTCCGCGCCACTACCACCCGCCGTCGTCTGCAGTTCCGTCTGGATAAAGTTGAGAAGCGCCTGCACCTGTTGGCAGGTTTGCTGGTTGCCTTCCTCAATATTGATGAAGTGATCGAAATTATCCGTACCTGTGACGAGCCCAAGCAGGAGCTGATGGATCGCTTTGAGCTCACGGATATCCAAGCGGACTACATTCTCGATACCAAGCTGCGCCAGTTGGCGCGCCTCGAAGAGATGAAGATTCGCGGCGAGCAGGCGGAGCTGGAAAAAGAGCGAGATACCCTCACCAAAACCCTGAACAGCGAGCGCCGCCTCAAAACCCTGATCAAGAAAGAACTTCTAGCTGCTGCCAAAGAGTTTGGCGACGATCGCCGTTCCCCGATTGTGGCTCGTGAAGAGGCCAAGGCGTTTAGTGAATCAGAGCTGCTGTCTTCAGATCCCATCACCGTTATCGTTTCTGAAAAAGGTTGGATTCGCGCGGCCAAGGGCCATGAAATTGATGCGGCAGCGCTCAGTTATAAGGCGGGGGACAGTCTCGGTTTTGCCGCGCGGGGCAAGAGTAACCAGCCCGCGTTATTACTCGATAGCACCGGTCGCAGTTACTCCATTGCCTCCCACACTTTGCCTTCGGCACGAGGGCAGGGAGAACCCCTCAGCGGGCGTATTAATCCCCCCTCCGGTGCCACCTTTGAGGGCTTGTTGATGGGCCCTGATGAGCAGCGAGTGTTACTGGCTTCCGATGCGGGCTATGGCTTTATCGCCAAGCTCTCTGATTTGCAGTCGCGCAATAAGGCGGGTAAAGCCATGCTGACCCTGCCCAAGGGGGCTCAGGTGCTTTCCCCTCAATTGCTGGAGAGCCTCGATGACGTTCTGCTGGCAGCGGTGACCACCGAGGGGCGCATGTTGGTATTCCCGGTGACCGAATTGCCGGAGTTGTCCAAAGGCAAGGGCAACAAGATTATCAATATCACTTCGGCCCGAGCTGCGGCCCGCGAAGAGGTGGTCATTGGTGTTGCCGTATTGAAGGGCAGGGACCAGCTGGTCGTTCACGCCGGTAAGCGCCATACCAAGATCAAGATCTCGGAGATGGATCACTATCGCGGCGAGCGTGGCCGGCGCGGCAACAAGCTGCCCCGGGGCTTCCAGAAGGTCGATAAGATCGAGGTTCTGGAGAAATAGGCCTATCCCGGATGCAGGTCGAAAGGGCGGTCCTAGTGACCGCCTTTTTTAATGGGGTTTTGGGATATTGATAACTCGCACATTGATGAAATAATAAGCAGGCTTATAATGAGCGGCCTTAGACAGGGAGAGTAGATATGTCCAGGGAAGATGCCGTTACTGAAATGAGTTTTGAACTACACAGTGCAGCACGGCTGCTGCGGCGAAACTTTGACCGCAGAGCCAAGGACCATGGGCTGAGTGGATCCCGCTGGCAGGTGCTTTGGCATCTACTGCGCGAGGAGGGCCTCAAGCAGGCAGAGTTGGCCGAGCGCCTGGACCTAGCGCCGATCAGTCTGGCGCGCCAGCTGGATAACCTCCAGCAGGAGGGACTGGTGGAGCGGAGGCCCGATCCCGAGGACCGGCGCTGTTTCCGTATTTATCTGACGGAGCAGGCAATGCCGGCCCTTGAGTTACTGGGCGGTGTAGCCCAGCAGATCCGCAGTGAGGCACTGGCGGGCTTTTCCGCCACAGAGATGGATCAATTGCAGTCGCTGCTATTGCGGTTGCGCAAGAATTTGACACGTGAAGAGATTGAATGTGACTGAAAAGCTGTCCATTAAGCTAGACCGCGCCGGACAACGAGAGTTCGCACTCTCCTTTTTCCTGGTACTGGCCGTCCTGATAGGGGGATGGAACCTGTTGCGCGGTAGCGATATTGTCGAGACAGAGAACGCTTACGTGAAAGCGGACAAGATTTCCCTGGCGCCCGAGGTTAGTGGTGTTGTCACTCAGGTGCTGGTGAGTGCCAACCAGGTCGTGGAGAAAGGGCAATTATTGATTCAGATCGACCGCACGGCCTTCGAACTGGCGGTGACTGAGGCGGAGGCGCGCCTGGCCCAGGTGCGCAACGAATTGCTCGCTCGTCGTTCGGAATATGCTGAAGCAGATGCTGCGTTGCAGCAGGCACGCAAAGATGCGGACTTTTATCGCCGCCAGTTGGAGCGCAATGAAAAACTGAGCAAGGTGGCGTTTTCCGAGGCGGAGCTGGACAGCGCCCGCCAGCAGCTGGAGCGGGCCCGTGCACAGATCACCATTAATGCTGAGAAGCTCTCCAGCTTGCGCGCTGAACTGGGAGGTGATCCCAGTATTGCCCTGGAAGAGCAGGCAGATTTAAAAGTGGCTCAAGCGCAACTGGATACCGCCCGCTACCAGTTATCGCGCACGCGCATTATTGCTCCTGTGGATGGCACTATTGCCAATACCGTACCCAAGGTGGGGGAGATGGCCACTCTGGGCATTAACCTGCTGCAAATGATTGGCTCCACTGGCCTTTGGGTGGAGGCCAACCTGAAAGAGACTGAGCTGGGTCGCGTGCGCACGGGTCAGCAAGCGGAAGTGACCCTGGATGCCTACCCGGATTTTGAGTGGCAGGCTCAGGTGGACAGTATGAGCCCCGCCAGTGGCAGTGAGTTTGCTTCCACACCGCCGCAGAATGCCAGTGGCAAGTGGGAGAAAGTCGTGCAGCGGGTGCCTGTGCGATTGCGTCTATACCCCCTCAAGGATTCTCCGCCTCTGCGCGCAGGTATGAGCGCCAAGGTACGAATTGATACCAGTGAAGACGATAAAGTGGTGTCGGCCCGTGCAACGAGCGGTGAAAGCGGCAGGGTGGTGCTTTAACTGGGCTTGAGAGAGAGGTTTCTGGGCCCGATAGAACTCGGGCCCGAGAGCTGCACCTAGTTGCTTATTGAACTCGGTGCCAAGTTTGGGTGCGGTAGAGGAAGCCCAGGTAGCCGCGCAGCTTAAGGGTGTTGTCATCCTCCAGCCAGACTTTCAGGTCGTAAACCTTGCCTTTAACCGGGTCGAGAATTTCCCCGTCCTCGTATTTTTTCCCTTTCTTTTCCAGCCCGCTGATGACATCCATGCCGACAATGGGCTTACCTTTCAGGTCGCCTGGGCACTTGTCGCAAACGGTGTCGTTAGGCTTCATCAGAAGATCCACTACCTTGCCGTAATACTTCCCATCCTTTTCATAGATGTTGACGATGGACTTTGTCTCTCCGGTCTCGTCATCGATAGTGCGCCAGTTGCCCAGGATATCTGCAGCACTGGCCTGCAGGGCGAACAGCAGGCCAAAGGTGGCCAGAAGCAGGTTTCTAATCATCACTTATTTTCCTATGTAAAGTAGGGTGACCCAGATATTACATCAAGTCACCTACGAGGGCAGTGGGCTAGTCGTCATCAGGTAAAATCTAACAGTCAAAAAGTAGCATTTGGCCACATATCCCTGCCTTTTCTTTCTATTTGTCCCAATTTCGGGACCTTTGTGAGTTATCCAAAGGCACCTTCAAGAGGAACAGCTCAAGGGGATACGCTTGCCGGATTCTGGCGGTGCACTGGCCCAGACTTCTCGCTCCGGGTGCTCGGCGAAAGGGGATTGCAGTAACTGGCGCAGAGTCCGCAAAGGATGATAGTCGCCATCTTCAGCAGCCTCGATGACCTTCTGTGCCAAATAATTGCGCAGAATGTATTTCGGGTTGACTGACAGCATGGCTAGATTGCGCTCCCGGGAGTTATTTGTCTCCCGGGTGAGGCGGCGATCATAGTGCTCCAGCCACTGATCCAGGGCGCTGTGGTGAGAGGGTTTGAGTAACTCGTGTAAAGCGCTGGCCGGACGCTCCCCCCGGTAGTGGGCCAGGGCGCGGAAAAACAGGCTGTAGTCAGCCTCGCCGTGTTGAAGCAACTTCAGCAGTTCCGAGCAGAGGGCCTGGTCGCCATCCTCTTCTTTTTCCAGGCCCAGTTTGGCCCGCATACGTTGCGCATAGGCCTCGCTTACCACCGGCTGGAATTGCTCCAGGCATTCGCGCAGAGCGTCTACACCGACAAAGGCCGACAGTGAATGGGCTAGAGCATTCAGGTTCCACAGTACGACACCAGGCTGTTGCTCAAAGGCGTAGCGGCCGGTGTGGTCGGAGTGGTTGCAGATAAAAGTGGGGTCGTAGTCGTCCAGGAAGGCGTAGGGCCCGTAGTCAAAGGTGTCGCCAATAATCGACATGTTATCGGTGTTGAGCACGCCGTGGGCAAAGCCTTCGGACTGCCAGGCTGCCACTAGCTCTGCACTGCGGCGGGTGGTAAAGCGCAGCAGTGCTTCAGCTTGGTCGCCCACTGCTATACCCTCTGTACCCGGTATAAAGCGCCGGCAAATAACCCCGATCAACTCCTGTAGGGCCTCCAGTTGCTTGGTGTAAAACAGGTATTCAAAGTGACCGAAACGCACATGGCTTTCCGCCACTCGGATCAGCATGGCCCCGGTTTCGATTTTCTCTCGGGTGACTGGTTCGTCGCTTCCGACAATGCACAGTGCCCGGGTGCTGGGAATACCGAGGCCGTAGAGTGCCTCACTGGCGAGGTACTCCCGTATGGTGGAGCGCAATACTGCGCGGCCATCGCCAAAGCGGGAGTAGGGCGTTTTTCCTGCACCCTTTAAATGCAGTTCCCAGCGCCGGCCTTCACTCTCGATTTCACCCAACAGCAGTGCTCGCCCATCCCCCAGGTCCGGGTTGTAGACCCCGAACTGGTGACCGGTGTATTTCATCGCAAATGGGCGGCTTCCCTTAAACAGGCGGGCGCCGCAGCCCAGCTCGGCCCAGGCGGGGGCAGATTTCTCGTTGGGATCTATTCCCAATAGTTGCAGCACTGAAGGGTTGGTATCGATTACCTTGGGGTGGCGGAAAGGAGTGGGTGCTATGGGGGTGCCAAAGGCTTCCCCCATATCCGCATAGTGGTGTTCGAGAGTGACTTCGCTCAGTTTCATAGCTTTTGATTGTAGGGTGAATATTTGCGTAAAACGCCAGTGTTCAGAGTGGCTCACAAGGGCCCCTGGCTCTTATACCGCCGTTATCTGTAGGGGCCGATTCTGTGAGCGCCAGTGTTGCTCTTCCTGCTCCAACAATTCTGCAATTGCCGGGCTATCCTCCAGCCACTGTTGATCGGCTTCCAGGTGATAGGCGTCTCCCTGGTCATATAGCTTTAAGCCGTCCAGGCTGCGTTCGGTGCGGTCCCGGTGAATAATACATCCGAGGCGCAGGCATAACAGAAGGTCTGGGCTGGGGTGGAAGCCATAGTGCTCCCGTGGCGGTTTGATTCTTCCCCGTTGGTTGTGCACCAGATAGGCCAGGTGCTCCTGTTCACTTTTGGCAAATCCGGCCATATCGGCGTGTTTAACCATATAGGCCCCCAGCTTGCGGAAGCTGCTGTGAGTTAGGGCCAGGCCGGTTTCGTGCAACTGGATAGCCCAGTGCAGTCGCACCTTGCCTTCTGGTGGGTACTGGGGGCGCAACTGCTGCAGGAGCTTGAGTGAGGTGGAACTGACACGTTTAGCCTGGTTGGTATCTACCTGCCAGCGCTCTACCATGGCGGCAATCGTATCTGCACGTCGATCCCCGCCGTGCAAGCGCCCGGCCAAGTCGTGCACTATGCCCTCGCGGATTGCATAGGGGGAGACTTCCATACGCATAATGTCGAGTTCGCAGAATATTGCATGCAGTATCGCTAAGCCGGCAGCGAATACCGGGCGACGCTCTTCATCCAGGTAGGGCAAATCCAGGTCCGCGATATGTTTGGCGGAGGAAACCCGGTGCGCAAGCTGATCGATATCCCCGCGCTTGATCGCCTTTACTTCACCATCATTGCAAATCCTGGCAACCGCTTTGATAGTCCCGGAGCAACCGGTAACTTCCGCGCCTTCGGCAATATGCTGTAGCTCCTGCAATTCGGCCCGCGCCGCTCGCCGCGCGCGCTGGAAGTGGTTTACAGTGTTGCGGCTGATCAGGCCATCGGCGAAGAAACGTTTACTGTAGGAAACACAGCCTATATCCAGGCTTTCCAGTTGCTGTGGAGTATCACCACCGCGAACCAGCTCCGTAGAGCCACCGCCAATATCAATAATGCAGCGCAAGCGAGGGGGGCCATTGGCGGCGGCGAGAACCCCGGTGAAGATCAGGCGGGCCTCCTCGATACCGCTGATAATTTCCACTGGCACACCGAGTATTGATTCCACTTCTTCCAAAAAGCCATCGGCATTGGCCGCAGCCATACGCAGTGTATTTGTACCCACGACACGCACATGGTCGAGGGGCAGTTTATCCATCACTGGTTGAAAGCGTTGCAGAGCAGCCAGGGCACGTTCGGTTACTGCCGGGTCCAAGTGGTGGTTAATATCCAGCCCCTCGGCCAGGCGCACCATGGCTCTGTCTGTGTGCAGGCGTACCATGCGCTGATCGCGAAATTCCGCCAGGAGCAGATGAAAACTGTTTGAGCCCAAATCTAGGGCGGCATAGCGTTCGTTTGGAGCTTGCATCAATATCCCGTTGAAAGCGCTAATGTATGGAGCCGGACGCTCTATTATTCATTTTGCCACTTTTCAGTCCAATAGTGGGTGCAGTCAATTTACAGCGCACCAAAAAGGCGCAACCTATAAAAGTGTTACAAAATTATTAAATATCTTTTATAAATAAAAGATATTTTTTATTTATTTGTGCCAATTTATGGACTGAAACAGTGTGGCAGAAAACTGTGAAGCCATACTAGATCGTTATATTGCTATAGGCGCTTGCTCACAGCCACATTTCAGTGGCATATTTCTTTACTTAATCTTGACCCTCAGCCCCGTGTTAAGGCCGCTTCCAGAATAATCTGGATTTTTAAACTGCCGTCAGATACTGGGTGCGTTTTATGGTTTTGCAATGTCTAACGATGTGCCTCTATTTCCCAAAGAGTTGAGCTGGCTTTCATTTAACGAGCGTGTTTTACAGGAGGTGGAAGATGAAAGTGTGCCTGTTATTGAGCGCGTACATTTTTTGGGAATCTTCTCTAATAACTTGGATGAGTTTTTCCGTGTGCATGTTGCAGCGGTACGTCGTTTAGCAGCCTTTTCCGTTGGCGGAGAAAAGAAGGAATATTACAGTAATCTATTGCAATCGATTAATAATCGAGTATTGAGGTTACAGTTGCGCTATGCGAAGGCCTATAACAAAGCTTTAAAGGATCTGGCAAAGCATGATATCCATGTGGTTAGGGAGACTTCGCTTAGCGATAACCAGCGCCAGTTTGTAGAAAGTTACTTTCACCGGGAAGTGCTGCCTGAGTTGGAACCATTCTTTATCGATGGGCGCAAGCCCATGCCTTTGATTAATGAAACCAGTATCTATTTTGCGATAGCACTTGAGTTGGATGATGGTACCGAGCGCTATGTGGCAATGGAGATTCCTACGGATACACTTCCCCGCTTTGTGGAGATTCCTCCACGGGAGGGGAAGCGGGAGAAAGTCTACATCGTTCTCGATAATATTATCCGGGGATGCCTTAAAGAAATATTTCGCCATGTGGTGCCTATCGCTAAAGCCAGCGCCTATACCTTTAAGATCAGTCGCGATGCTGAGTTGGAGTTAAGTGAAGAGGTAACCCAGAATATTCTCGACCGAATGGAGCGCTCACTAAAAAAGAGAAAGCGTGCAGATCCGGTGCGTATGGCATACGATGGTGATATGCCTGAGGCTTTACTGGAGTTGGTAAAGAAGAAACTGAAAATGGGGCGTTATGATACCTATACCCCCGGTGGGCGTTATCACAATTCTAAAGATTTGATGAAATTTCCGGGAGAATCCGCCCGACTTCGCTATAAGCGCCTCACACCACTGCCAGCCTTACCGAAAAATGAAAGTGTATTTTCACAGCTATGCGCAGGGGATCGGCTTTATTATTATCCCTATTATGACTTCCATGCGATTGTCAATTTCCTGGCATCTGCCGCACTAGACCCTCAGGTAAAAGAAATTCGGATTAATCTCTACCGGGTAGCAAAGAACTCCCGTGTAGTTGCGGCTCTGGTAAATGCGGTTCGCAATAACAAAAAAGTGACTGCGGTGGTGGAGTTGCGGGCGCGCTTTGATGAAAAGGCCAATATCCATTGGTCCCATGAGTTGAGCGATGCCGGGGTGAATGTAGTGTATGGCATGCCCAATCTCAAAGTACATTGCAAGTTAATTTCTGTGCTTCGTCGCGAGGATGGCAAAGACCGTTTCTACAGCCATCTAGGCACCGGTAACTTTAATGAGAATACAGCGAAGGTCTATTGCGATTTTAGCTTATTGACCAATAACCAGGAGCTGGGTCGGGACGTGTACAATGTATTTGAGTTTATGCAGGCACCGCGTAAGCGCCCTTCTTTTAAACGTATTATCACTTCACCATTTTTCTATCGGGATGCGATTACTGCAGCGATAGATCGTGAAATTGATGCCGCCCAGGCAGGGAAGGAAGCGGCGCTATTTTTCAAGTGCAATAACCTTGTGGATAGCCAGATTATTGAGCAGCTGTATCGTGCCAGTGCCGCAGGTGTAAAAATTCGTATTATCGTTCGTGGGATGTGTGCATTGGTTTGTGAGACTCCGGGCGTATCAGACAATATTCGTATTATCAGTTTGGTAGATAAGTACCTGGAGCATGCCAGAGTCTATATTTTTCACAATGGTGGTGATGAGCTGATGTGGTTGTCTTCGGCGGACCTGATGAAACGAAACCTGGATCAGCGAGTTGAAGTCACTTTCCCGCTTATGAATCCGGAGCACCAGGCTACAGTTCGCAAAATTATGGAATTGCAGTGGAGTGATAATCAGAAGGCACGGCTGATTGATGCCAGGCAAACAAATTCCAAGTTAGCTAATGAGGGACGAAAAGGTTGTCGATCTCAGGATGCCATCTATCGCTTTTTAAAGCAGCGCGAGGCGGAGTAGTATAGATCGTCAGTAATGGGCTGTAGACCTTCCCTAGATAAAAAGGTGACCCTTCAGTTTGTCTGTGGGGTCACAAATACCATTTGCACTGCTAACATCATTATTCTACCCAATTTAGGCTATCACTCATGATAGAGTGCATCTTTCCTTTATTTATTGATCCCGCTACCAAGATAGAAGCTCTACTGTTGGTTTTATAGCCGATATCACAAGGAGTGAATCCAAAAATACGCTGTCACCTTGTTCTATTATTTTATAGTTAGCCAGATTTTAAGCTCTGTACCAGTAGGGCGGATTTGGGGAGGCTGGTATCTGTATTTTGGTGATCAATAGTAGAAGCGTTGGTGAAGTGCTCTATCTATGCTGAATGATATTCCTCTATTTCCCAGCGAATTAAGCTGGCTATCTTTTAATGAGCGAGTACTACAGGAAGCCGAGGATGAAACAGTCCCGGCTATCGAACGGGTACACTTTCTCGGAATTTTCTCCCAGAATATGGATGAGTTTTTCCGCATTAAGGTTGCTGGTGTACGGAGGTTGGCGAGTATTGATTCTGGTGTGGGGCAGAGGGAGCACTTTTCCCAGCTATTGAAAACTATTAATGATCGTATTTTGACGCTTGAAAAGCGCTATGCCGAAGCTTATGTCAAAGTGTTATCGGGATTGAAAAAGCATAGTATTTATCTTGTTCGAGAAGATAGTTTAAATAGCCATCAGTTGGGATTTGTAAAAAATTATTTCCATAGTCTGGTTTTACCGGAGTTAGAGCCTTTTTTTATCGATGGCAGATCAGCAATGCCATTGCTGAGTGACAACAATATCTATTTCGCTATCACTTTGAATTTAAAAGGGGAGCCAAGCAGATATGCAGTTATGGAGATTCCTACTGCTATTCTTCCCCGGTTCCTGGAAATTCCATCGCGACAAGGCAGGAAAGAGAAAGTTTACATCGTTCTGGATAATATTATTCGAGTGTGCTTGGAAGAAGTCTTCCGCAATGTCCTGCCTATTCTTTCTGCCAAGGCATATATGTTCAAGATAAGTCGGGATGCAGATATTGAGCTGGGGGAGTATGTCAACCGGGATATTCTCGAACGTGTTGAACGGTCGCTCAAACAGCGTAAGCGTGCAGAGCCGGTACGTCTTGCTTACGACATGGAAATGCCTAATACACTGTTGGAGCTGATTAAGAAAAAGCTGAAGATGGGATCCAGGGATAGTTATACCCCTGGTGGGCGTTATCACAACTCCAAAGATCTTATGGGCTTTGCCCCGGACTCCAAAAGTTGTCGGTATAGAAGGCCGGCACCGCTCTTGGCTTTATCCACCAGTGAAAATATTTTTGACCAATTGCAAGACGATGATGGATTGTTCTGTTATCCGTATCATGATTTTTGGGCAATAACAAATTTCCTTGCTTCGGCCTCTATTGACCCGCAGGTAAAAGAGATACGTATTACTTTGTATCGAATGGCGAAAAACTCAAGGGTAATCGCGGCGTTAATTAATGCGGCTAGAAATAATAAAAAAGTAATTGCGGTTGTTGAATTGCGGGCGAGTTTTGATGAAAAAGCCAATATTTATTGGTCCCGTAAATTAATAGAAGCAGGAGTGTTGGTTGTTTACGGTGTTCCAGAAATGGAGGTTCATGCGAAGTTAATTTCTGTAGTTCGCCGTGAACAGGGAAAGAATCGCTTTTATACCCAGTTGGGAACAGGGAATTTTAACGAGAGTACTGCTCGTGTCTACTGTGATTTCAGTGTATTGACTAATGATCAGGGAGTGGGGCGCGACATCTATAACTTGTTTGAATTTATGCGATTCCCCAATACAAAACAGGTTTTCAAGCATATTATCGTTTCTCCTTTCTCATTGAGAAGTTCGTTTGAGCAGGCCATAAACCGGGAAATAGAGGCTGCCCTTGCTGGGCGTAAAGCTGGCATATTCTTTAAGTGCAACAGCCTGATAGACAGCAAGCTGATTGCCCACCTTTATCGGGCGAGCGCTGCGGGAGTAGAGATTCGATTACTCGTTCGCGGTGAGTGCTCTTTGGTATGCGACACTCCTGGATTATCCGACAATATTAAGGTGATCAGTTTGGTGGATAAGTTTCTGGAGCATGCAAGGATTTATGTGTTTCATAATGGTGGCGATGAACTGATGTGGATGTCCTCTGCAAACCTGAAAAACCGCTGTCTGGATCAACGGATCGAAGTCACTTACCCGGTGACCAATTCTCGACACCTCCGAACCATTAAGAAGATCATGGAATTACAGTGGCATGATAATCAGAAGGCCCGCTTAATTGATGCCGGTCAAACCAATACCAGATTGGCTAATGAAGGGAGTAGAGGTTGTCGGGCCCAGGACGCTATTTACCGCTACTTGAAGAAGCATTCCCAGAGGTACTAAAAAAGGCAGAAGGGAATTGTACGGTGCCCAAGGGTGTATGGGCATAGATGCTTTACAGACCTAACTGGGTGTCTTCACCGCATGTCTCAAATACTGTCTATCACGCTAGAGGCAACTCTTTTCTTTAGTTGGGGCTAAATCCCACCAGTTGTCCATCACTAAATGAAAAACGATAGCCCTGGCCCACATTCAGCCGCTGGCCGCAGGGGGATTGAATCGTAATACGGGGATATTGTGGTGTTGAGATCCAGGTCGCAAAGTCGCCTCTGGGTCCTCGTCCCAGCAGCTGGTAATAATCTCCGTAGTTACAGAAGGCTGCTGGCGTACACCTTTCCGCGCCCCAGACATAGGCAATCACGTCGAACTGTTGGGGGAGGCCGTATGACTCTACGAATGGTTGTCGCGGATTTTCGGTAAAAGTAAACACTTCATCAAAGGACAGGGTTGGAAACCCCCGAGCGGGGGTTGCGCAGCTAACTACGTGGGGTTTTCCTGTGATTCGTGCGTAAGGTGGTGGGCGCTTTGCCGGCGGAAGCTTACCGGGGATGGACATCTCGCTGGGGAAATAGCCGCAACCGCTGGTCGTCAGCAGGGAAACAGTTGCGGCAACTAGAGCCCAGCGAAAAATATGCACGGATTATCCGCTCCCTTGGAAAAGTCCTCCTACCAATATAGTCATAGATTGGTCGTCTACTTTTGTTGTGCACGGTTATGGGAACGGCGCGGGAAACGCCACTTGCGTCGATAGGGGAAAGCACTCTCCACATGTCCGGCGCGAATACGATCTTGTAAGAGTTTCCAGAAGCGATAGTTGTATAAATCGCCGTGCTGCTTTTCGAATGCAGCGCGCGCGGTGGGATTGCCAGAGAAGAACAGGCGGAATTCTTCCGGGAAGACGTCGGCTTCTGCGACGGTATACCAGGGCTTGTCGGCCAGCTCCTGCTCAGAGGTATGAGCTTCGGGAATCTTGCGGAAGTTACATTCCGTCAATGGGCAGAGTTCATCGTAATCGTAGAAGACTACCCGCCCGTGACGGGTAACCCCAAAGTTTTTCAGCAACATGTCGCCTGGGAAGATATTTGCGGCTGCCAGCTGTTTGATGGCATTGCCATATTCTTCCATGGCTTCTCTAGTTTGCTCTTCATTGGCGTGTTGCAGGTAGAGGTTAAGCGGTTCCATACGCCGCTCTACATATAGATGTTTGATGATGACCCGCTTCTCATCAATGATCAGTTTTGATGGTGCCACTTCCTGCAGTTCTTTGATCAGCTCTTCACTGAAGCGATTGCGGTAGAAAATAAAGTAAGAGTACTCCTGGGTGTCAGCCATACGGCCGACCCGGTCAGAGCGGGATACGAACTTGTACTTTTCTTTTACGATCTTCTCGGTGACAGTTTTCGGCTGGTCGAACTCATCTTTAATGACTTTAAATACCACCGGGTAGGAGGGCAATGTGAATACACTCATCACCATCCCTTTAATGCCCGGTGCAATAACAAACTTGTCGTTACTGACCTTCATATGGGCGAGGATATGGCGGTAGAACTCGGTCTTACCGTGTTTGTGGAAGCCGATAGAGTTGTAAAGCTCAGACTTCTCCTTGAGCGGCATAATGGTGGACAGGAAGCGCACAAAGCGGGAGGGGATTGGCGCATCCACCATAAAGTAGGAACGGGTAAAACTGAAAATAATACTGGCGGAGTCGTTATTGTAGATAAGGGTGTCCACAAAAATACCGCCGCGCCCGTTGTTTAGGCAGGGCAGGATCATGGGGATAACTTCGCCGTTCAGGATTATGCGCCCCACCAGATAGGCCGCTTTGTTACGGTAGAAAACCGACTCCAGCATGTCCACCCGCAAGTGTTTCTCGTTGTCCACATTGGCCAGGGGGGCGCTGCGCAGGGATTCGCAGATATGGGCAATGTCGCGCTCCATATTCTCCCAGGGCGTGGAGAAGCTGAAATCCTTGAGAATATCTTCGACCATACACTCGAGGCCGTGGCGGCCGCTGTAACTGATATAGATGCTGTAATCCCGTAGCGGTTTGTCTTCCGGTGCTCGGGACGGCTTGACGAAGATATTGCTGTCGTGAATGTTGGTGTGGTGAAACTGGCTGCAAAACACCGAGTTAAAAAAGGTCTCGGCGATCTCATAATTGCTGTGATTGGCAATCAGCTGTGCATAAGTGGCGCGGGCATCACGCCACAGCTCCAGCTGGCTGGTGTCCTTGCTGGTTACCGAATGGACCAGGTCCACCACTTGGGTGACCTTGGTTTTGTAAAGATCGATCCGGGCTTTATTGGCCTCATGTGCCGCTTGCCAGGAGGCGGTTTCAAAACGGGCCTTGGCGCCCAAAGTGATGTTCTGATAGTCTGCGAAATAGGCGTCAAAACCATTGAGGATGGTTTTAGCGATGCGTCGGGCGGTCGGTGAGTGATTCGTCATGCACTAGACTTTTTTTCTAAGTTACAAGTTACGCTTGCGCCAGCAGTTACCGTAGATAACGGCGTTGGACCCCCTAAGCACACCTCGCTCCGGTCCTGCCCATACTGCCTGGGGCTCTAATTAAGCGGATAGTAGCACGGCACGTCGGAGTCCCAATTGAACGATTGGATCAGTAGCTTTGTCTTTTTCTTTGCTGTGATTGACCCGGTGGGTACTCTGCCAGTGTTTATCGCAGTCACTTCACGACATGCAGAGTGGCAAAAGCGCAGGATAGCCTGGCTGGCAGTACTCGTTGCCACCGGGATCTTGTTGTTCTTTTTGGTCGCAGGGCAATTCTTCCTCGAGGCGATTGGCGTGCCCCTTTCTGCATTTCAGGTAGCTGGAGGCGTCGTCCTGTTCCTGTTTGCCTTAACCATGATATTTGGTGAGAGCAAGCCAGAGCAGGAGATAGAAATCATCCGTGAGGGGCATGAGACAGCGATTTTCCCTCTTGCGGTGCCCTCCATTGCCTCACCCGGAGCCATGCTCGCGGCTGTGGTACTCACAGATAACCATCGATTTGATGTGGTTCATCAGCTGAGTACAGCATCTGCCATGATAGCGGTGTTGGCGATAGTGATATTGCTGTTGCTGACTGCCAACTGGATATATCGATTTATTGGTGATGCCGGGGCCAGTATCGTAAGTCGCGTTATGGGGCTGATCCTGGCCTCCGTAGCAACAACCAATGTACTTGTCGGGATTCAGCAGTTCTTTTCAATTTAGCTACTGGCATTTGGTATTGTACTGGTTGAGCTAAGGCTGCGTTTCTTCTAGTGAAGAGAGTATTGGATTGCCGGTTAGTGTTGGAATTGCGCCCAAGCCTGAATTTCTACTTTATTCACTGTGATTTTGGTGACTTCTGAAGCGGTAAAATGATAGAGCTATTGCTGCTGTTTTTTGGCGTCTTGATTTGGTATATCAGCACGCTTGCGGCCGGGGGCGGGGCACTGCTCCTTGTTCCAGTGATTAGCTTTATCGTTGGCCCACACCTGGTTGCACCAACGGTAACCATTGCCAAGTGCCTGGCTTCGCCCTACCGGGCACTGGTTTTCTGGTCCTATATTGATTGGCGGGTAGTACGCTGGCTTACTCCAGGAAGCTTAGTCGGGGCATTGCTAGGTGCATATTCCTATACACAGATGTCCCCAGAGTGGATACAAATAGTGGTTGGGCTTTTTTTAATGTCCACGATACTTCAGTATCGCTTTGGCCATAGGGAAAGATCTTTTCCCATGTCACTTCCCTATTTTTTACCTTTGGGATTGGTGACCGCTTTTGCTTCCGGTCTTATTGGGGCAATGGGTCCGCTTAAGAACCCTTTCTTGCTGAATTATGGCCTCGAGAAAGAATCCCTGATAGCCACTAAGGCCTTTAATGGGCTGTTAATGCAGCTTGTAAAGCTGGGAACTTATATTACATTCTCGGCGGTATCCCTAGAGTTGGCATTCTATGGTGTGGCGGCTGGGCTTGGGGGGGTTATTGGTGTAACCCTCGCGAAAAGGAGATTGAATCAGGTCAGCTTTAAAAAGTTTAGGAAATACACTCTATTGGTAATGTTCTTGTGTGGCTTGGTACTAGTGATAAAAGCGCTTTATGACATGGCTTAGATTTATAGGGATAGTATTTATAATTTATTGCTAAAACTAACCGTTTGGAAAGCAAAGAATTAAAATTCGCACTCCTAATTACAATACTATCATCATAAGAATTAGTATAATTTTTTATATTCAGTTTATTAATGGCTGCGCTCGAATCCTGCATAGGTGTGATACTGCTGGGGGGTTAGGCCTGCATGGCGTGCCTGAAGATCTTTGGGAAGATCGCCTAAATAGATGACGCGAGTGGGTTCTGCCGTCTTGAGCCAGCGCTCTGAATAATTCTCCCAGGTATCCACATGTTTATGCGCGGCACTTACATCTTTGAAATGCTCGTATACAATAAGTTCTCCACTATCAGAAATATAGTACTGATAATTCAGTGTCCCCGTTTCTTGCTGCTAGATTATCTCTACCATTTCATCAACAATTGACTTAAAGGCCTGTTCCTGTCCGTTCTTTATTTTCGCCTCCACAATCCAGCCAACATTATTAAACATAAGTATCTCCAATACGGTTTAAGAGGCTTTGACATAAGTAGTAGAGCAACAACTTTTAGACCCTGGGAGCATGCTGACTGATAAGCAACCCGCCGCTAAATACCAGAGGGGGAGTAACTGCTCTACTCAGGAAGAAGATCAAGCGATGGTCCTAGATATTGTAGACGACATCGTGGCGTCTAGTTTGGTAAGGCTAGCTATTTGATAGCTCTCCAGTTGCACTGAAATTCACCGGGCTCCTTATATCAGAAACCTGCTTGAGGAATGACTAGCGGTTCATTGTTTGGTCTAAGGGAGGGTTCAATACTTGTGTTGTGAGATAAGCCCAATTGTATTCAGCTGTTCTTTAGAGGCTCCTTAATATTTAAGAGTGGCATATTTTCTATATGTACTGATTGGTAAACAACGATGAGATCCCCGGATCAGCAACAATTTCTAAATTTAGCGTTCTAGAGACAATATTTAAATTTGATGTGGGTAGTCAAATGTAATCGTTAACAGGAATTTTCTCTTTGGCGCATTTAAGATTTTGTATTCTTTGTCTCTCCTAATTAATACTTGATTTTAAGGATTAGTCCCAAGGTGTAAGACGGCGTAACAGCCTGTGTACCCTTATTTCAAGCTAAAAGGCATAAAACACATTACTTAAGCGCTTGATAAATGAAGAGTGAAACTGCCAAATAGGGGGAGTAGAAAAAAGTTGTACCTGATAATTTAAAGTCCTTACTAGTGTGTTTTTTGTACAGGTGCGGACTTGTAGAATTCATACATAGCTATTTTATTTAAGTATGAATTGATGACTTTCTTGTATGGAAGCTATTTCTCTGAAATACAACAAGCATTATCAATTCACTTTGGAAGTCAGTATCCATTATGACTGATTTGGTCTTTATGAAGACGGAAATTGTTGCGTATCTACATAGTAAGAATGAAAAAAACAATTGGTGAGTTTGAACTGTGGACTCAAAAGGGCGGCCCTAAATGGCACAACCGTTTGGTTTGTTGTGCAGTGCTGATGTTTGCCATACTTCTTTCTATGCCCAGTTACCCCCATACAGTTGTGGATATCACCTCGTTGGATGGAGGAAGTAAACTGAGTGGCCTAAATGCAATTTGGCATGACCCAGCAGGGTTTGGAAACATTATTGAAGCTGAAAAAGCTTACAAAAATAAATTTTTTCTTCCCTTGGGAACTGCCGGATCTACCGGGCTTAAATCCGGAGCCTTCTGGTCTCACTTCATATTAAAAAATTCCAGTAGTGAAACAGTTTATGTCTCGATTGAATATGTGGATAACCAGCTCGATGGGCTGACGGCCTTTTCCAGGATTCAGGGCGGCAGTCAGCCTTACACGGAGCTGGCAAGCCTGTCTGCGAATCAGACTTTTTCCAGTCGAGAAATCAAGCATCATCGCTTTGCTTTCCCACTTAAAATCCCCCCCTTTGCATCAAAGGAAATGATGGTTAAATTTGATGTTGGAGTTTTAGGTGTTGCCTTTCCCAGTATGCGCATTTGGCGACCTGAACAACTTGAAGAGAGGAGTAAGGCTGAGGCTATTTTAACGTCATTTCTTTTTGGTGGCTATTTTTTGATGGCCATTCTTGCGCTGATTGGTGCTATTACTGCGCGTAAGAATATCCTGTATCTATACTCGTTATATTCTGTAACGAAAATTTGGGTGTGGGGATCTCTGCTGGGATATACCCATCAATATTTGTTCCAAGAACAATTTGATTGGCGCTATCAATCGATTAGTAGTGCTGTGGCGATTCTGACCGGAATTCTTTTTGCCCGATACTTTCTTGAAACGGCAAAGTACACCCCAAGACTGGATTACTTTTTAAAATTAATTTTACTCAATGGTTTATTCCTGGTTATTTGCGTTGTTCTGCAGTGGGAAGCTCTGGCGCACATTTCCATGATGCTCGCTCTGTTTTTCTATCCTGGCGTTGTTGTTGTCGCATTGGTGCGTTGGCGACAGGGGGATACTTCTGCGGCCGTTTTTGCTTTAGCCTGGAGCGTTTTGGTGTTGGGGCTTTTGGTGCAGGCGATGAGGGATCTCGGTTATGTGGTGCACAATCCAATTAATTACTATTGGCCCCCGGTTGCCTCTTTTGTTGAGATGTTGGCAATAATGATAGCTATCGGATTACTGGTAAAACGTTTAAGGCAACAAAAAGAGACTGCAGAAAAAAGGTATCTACTACACCTGGAAGCCTCGAGAACTGAGCTGGAGCAACAGGTAAAACTTCGCACACAGGAATTGGAGTACGCTAAAGCCAAGGCTGAAGAGGAGGCGCGCACAGACCCGCTAACAGGTATTTTTAATCGCCGCTGCTTTTTCGAAGAGGCCAGTAATCTGGTGGCTGTGGCAATTAATAACCAAATGCCATTGTGTGTATTAATGCTGGATATCGACAATTTTAAATCTGTTAATGATATTCATGGCCACTTAATCGGCGATCAGGCACTCTGTGCGACTGCCCGAGTAATTTCTCAACACGTGCGGGATGTGGATATCTTCGGGCGTATTGGTGGGGAGGAATTCGCGCTAGTACTCAGCTCCAATGTCGAAGGAGCTATGAAGGTTGCCAATCGTATACACCGGGATATCGCTAAAATCGTGATTAAAAGTGCAGTTGGGCAAGCCCAGTTTACCGCAAGTATTGGCATAGCCCGTCTGCAGGGGCGAGAAGATATCCTGGAGCTAATGCGACGGGCAGACTCTGCGTTGTATCAGGCCAAACGCGCTGGACGTAATCGTATTGTGGAGTGCGCTGAAGCTACGTAAATTAGCGCACGTAGGTAACGGCATTGAGTACTTTTTGACGTATATTCTCCGGAAGGGGCACCAGGCCCAAGCTTCCGGCCTGGCTTTGGGATGCGTTACTCAACATAAAGACCAGCATTTGCCTTAATGCCTGTGCTTTTTGATCATCCTGGTCTGCGTAGAGCAACAGCCAGGAAAAACTGGTAATGGGATAGGCTGTTTCTCCTTTGGGGTCCCAAATCCAGGCGATTAGGTTGGGAGCTCCACTAATTGGTAGTGATGCTTTTGGAAATTCAATCTCTGAAAGAGCCTCTGCTCCGCTCTTGGGGCCTGCGGCAATATAGTTTCCCGCGTGGTTTTCCAGTGAAGCCACAGGTAGGTTTACCAGTTGAGCAAATCCGTGCTCCACATAGCCAATGGCCCCAACTTTCTTTCTTACTTTAGCGGCTACGCCTTGATTGCCCGGCGCTCTTTTAAATCTGGGCAGTTTTGGCCAACTGGGTGTTCTGTCCAAACCAATTTTTTCGCGAAACTCTTGACTCACACTGCTCATATGCCCAGAAAAAATATAGGAGGTACCCGAACTTTCAGAACGGGTAACAACGGTGATCTCATCCCTTGGCAACTTGATATCGGGATTTACAGCTGCAATCTTGGGATCATCCCAGTGGGTGATTTCCCCCAGAAAAATCCCCACATAAGCTTCCCTGGACAGTTTTAGATTATCGATCCCGGGGAGGTTAAATACCAGTACCACTTCCCCAGCAGTAACCGGCAGTACCACGCCACCACCTTTTAGGTTGCGTAACTCATCGATCTCAATAGCAGCATCTGAGGCGGCAAAATCGACTGTGTGACCGAGAAAGTCTCTGATGCCATCACCGCTACTGCTCATCTCGTAGAAAATAAATATGTTGTTTTCCCGATGGGTGAACTGCCGAAACCACTCTACATAGATTGGGTAGGGGAAACTGGCGCCACTGCCCCGGAGATTGACCGGATTTTCCGGTACCTGGGCAGATCCCGGTGTGGCGGCAAGGATAAAACTGGCAGTTGCCAGCACGGCGGTAAGGCGGCGTAAAAGGGTTGCACACCTCGATATCATAGGGACCTCGGCTTATAGGCCTCTGGCAACCTGCCTATAGGCGGGATGAGAGGCCGAAAACTGCTTTAGATTAAAATTTTAGCAGGGTCCCTGGTTCGTCATATCAATTGCCTAGCTACCGACTATTTGGTCGTCCTCGCGGTAGATGGCCAGTACCGACGGCCGAGGTGGTAACTGGGGATTATTATCTGGCCACCGGTGCAGGGGATTGTCATAAGTTGAGTTGCGTGAATCGGCGGGGTGCTGCACAGCAATAAATAGTGTTTTTCCGTCGGGGGTAAATTCCGGCCCGCATACCTCAGCCCCTTGCGGGCAACCAAAGAAGTGCTTGGGTGCCGCTCGCAGGGGCCCCTCGGTAGCCATGGCCCAAAGACCATCGTGGAAACCAAAACTCTCACAGCCATCGGTAGCAATCCACATGTTGCCCCTGGGGTCGAAAGCAACGTTATCGGGATTGGCAAACCAGCCGTGCTCAGAGATATCGTAAGGGGACTGCTGTCCATAGGCGCCCCTTTCAGCGGGGTTTTCAGCATTGGGATTTCCGCCAAGTAGAAATTGCTGCCACTGAAATTGTGCGCTTGTGTGGTCGCGGTTTCCCTTCTTCCCGGGGGGCGCTATTTCCAATACATGGCCGGCAGTATTGCGGGCGCGGGGGTTGGCGGCATCGGTATCGCTGCGCTTCTTGTTTTTGGTCAGCATTACATAGGTGCAATCATTGTGGGGGTTAGTCTCCACGTCCTCCGGCCGATCCATTGGCGTGGCTCCCAGTAGCGCGGCTGCGCGGCGCGCATCAATCATTACATCTGCTTGATTGCGAAAACCATTCTCTGCGGTCAGTGGGCCCTGGCCATATATCAGCGGCAGCCATTCGCCACTGCCATCGTCGGCAAAGCGCGCGGCATAGAGCGAGCCATTAACGAGTAGCTTTCGGTTTGTATCGGGATCTTCGGGCTGATAGTTATCTTGGGATACATAGCGATAGACAAATTGATGTTCATCATCATCGCCGCCGTAAGCAACGATCGGTTGTCCCGGTTTACAGACCAGGGTAAAGCCTTCGTGCTCAAAACGCCCAAAACTGGTCAGTTTGCGCGGTTTTGATTGGGGGTTATAGGGGTCAAACTCCACCATCCAGCCGAATCGGTTGGGCTCATGGGGTTCTACCTGAATATCAAATCGGCGGTCGTGGTCACCCCAGTTGCGATTTTCCGGTTTTATACCAAAAAGTTGATGGTTTTCGATCTCCAGGGAATCTTCGAGCTTTTTTGGGTCTCCCTGAAAAGCGCCACCAAACCCCTCTTCAGCAATTAATACGGTTCCCCATGGGGTTTTTCCTCCTGCACAGTTACCTATGGTACCGAGGACCTGGGTTCCGCTGGGATCTTGGTGGGTCTTCAAACGTTCGTCGCCTGCGGCCGGGCCAGTGATTTCCATTGGCGTCGTAGAAGTTATCCGCCGGTTATAGGGACTGTCAGCCACTACTTTCCAGCCCTGTTTACTTCTTCGAATTTCCACGATGGAGTGTCCGCAGGCGGCCTGTTCAATGGCCACATGCTCGGCACTCACTCCTCTGGTGGCACTGTATTCGTCGTTATAACCGGGAAACATTAGATGGGGCTGGGTGTATTCGTGATTGACACATAAAAGCCCGCGATCACTATTTTTACTTTGTATATGCAGGTATCCATGGGTTGAACTGATCCCCGCTGCCAAGGGCATAAAAGCAATAAAATCGTTGTTGTAACCGAATCGCTGTTCCTGGCTACTGGCGCTAAGTTCTTCAGGCTGAAAAGATGTTTCCTCTCTATGTAAGGGATCTCCCCACCTCAATAGAACCGTGGATTTATAACCCTCTGGTAGATGGTGTTGGTAATCCAGGCCATGGGGGATTTCTTTAAAGGTGAGGGAGTTGCGTGTGGGATTTTCACTTTCACTACAGCCGGGTAGTAAGCTGCTTACAGTACCGGTGGCGGTTACACCACCCAGGACTTTAAATAGAGATCTGCGTGCTGGGTTTGTGGGGCTTTCGTTCATGACTGCTCCATATTTGGCTTCAGTATATGACGCTTTTTACTGTTAATTGCCTTGATGGTTCTTTTTAAGGCGATTGATATCTGTGTAAATAGCAGGGCTTACATCTATCGTCGCAGTACTAATTGACTATGTGATGACAAGCTTAAAAAAAATGTCACGTAAAGTTCATAGCGGCCTTCTAGTCTGCGTCCAATTCAATAAGCCACCGGCAAAGTGGGAGTGGGACGCAATGAAATACAGAACTTCAGGCTTGCGGTTACTGGGAATGCCATTGGCGGCTCTGGCGACTGCCATCATTAGCGCGAATACTGTCGCAGAGAATGACCAGGCTATGGAAACTGTGACAGTTACTGCTCAGGCGAGTAATGCGCGCAGCGATTTGGATCGGCAGCGCGATGCCAATAAAGTCGTAGCGGTGCAAACATCTGATGCGATCGGTGAACTCCCCGATGCCAATGTCACGGAAGCGTTACAGAGGATGCCGGGGGTATTTATTGCAAGGGATCAGGGCGAAGGTCGTTTTGTCGGGGTTCGGGGTATAGACCCAAATTTGAATGCGGCGACAATTAACGGAGTGAGCCTGCCGGCACCGGAAACAAACACTCGGGCGGTAGCCCTGGACGTTATTCCATCGGACTTATTGGCGAGTTTGGAGGTGTTTAAAACGCTTACGCCAGATATGAGCGCAGATTCTATTGGCGGTGCCATTGAGATCAAAAGTCTGAATGCCCTGGATTATGACAGCAATCGCTACAAGTTCAGCGTAGAGAATAGTTACAGTGAGCTGCAGGAAGAGTACAGCCCCAAAGTGGCTGCGACAATGACAAATATTTTTGAACTTGCTGGCGAGCGCCGTCTTGGGGTGGCCCTGGCGCTAAGTCACCAGGAGCGGGATTTTGGCTCAGATAATATTGAGACTGACGGTAGCTGGGAAGAGCTGACGGCTGAAGATGGCTCTGTCGCTAAGGGCGCGACCGAAATAGAACATCGAGATTACAGCATTACCAGGGAGCGCACAGGCGTTGCTGCCAACTTCGACCTGGACCTGGGCAGTGACTCCAGTATCTATCTCCACAGCTTGTACTCCGATTTTTCTGATCAGGAAATTCGCCAGCGCAATTCCTGGAAACTCGATGATGAGCGCGATGAGCCGGAGACTATTTCAGCCAACTCGGCAGAATGGGAAGAGGCCGCGTTGGAGAAGTCCCTGAAGGACCGCCTGGAAGAACAGGAAATTATTTCTGCGGTATTTGGTGGCGAGCATGATTTTGAGCAATGGGGATTGTCCTATGCCTTGGGATATTCCCATGCAGAGGAATCTGAACCCAATCGACGCGATACCGATTTTGTCTTGGACTCCTTGCGTTTGGGGTATGTTGAAGCTGGTGATACTCCCCGTATGGCGGTGGGAAGTGAGGATGTTGAAGCAGTATTGGACCCGGCCAGTTATCAACTCGATGAGTTGGTCATTGAAGATAACTTTACTGAAGATGAAGAAATTAGCTTCCGTATTGATATCAGTAGAGAAATTGATTGGGCTGGCAATCCTTCAGTAGTTAAATTCGGATTACATGAGCGTCAGCGAGAAAAGGCTGGTGACTTAAATGCGACTGTATATGAAGGGTTTGGTGGGGATTACACTCTGGCGGACTTTTCTCGCAATAGTATCGATTATGGTTTGGATGCATTTGGACCTGGCGTCAATGTTGGAAGCCTGAATAGTTTTATCAATGCTAACCTCAGTGATTTTGACATAGATGAGACGGAGACCGCTTTGGCATCCGCCCGTGACTACGCAATGAATGAAGACATCACGGCCTTGTATGTGATGAATTCTATTGAGTTGGATCGCTCCCAGCTGGTTTTTGGGGTTCGCTATGAGCGCACCGAATTTACTGCTGAAGGAGTGAATGTGGCAGAGTCGGAAGAGCCCCTGCCGGGTGCCGATTTAATTGCAGAAGAGGTTTATGCCACTAAGGTTAACTACGAGCGGGACTACGACAATTTCTTCCCCAGTATTAATTACAAGTTTGATTACAACGATAATGTTGTTCTCCGTGCAGCTTATTCGGAGTCCTTATCGCGTCCATCATTTGGCTATTTGAACCCCTCTCCGGCCAAAATTGAATACGATGATGGGGAACTGGAGGTTGAAGCTGGAAATCCAGAATTAGACCCTTATGAATCCCGCAATATCGACCTATCTGCCGAATACTATGCGGACGACCTGGGTATGTTCTCTGTGGGACTTTTCCATAAGAGTATCGATAACTTTATTGTTATGTCTGAGGTTTCCAGTAATACCGATTTTACCCGTTTTGTAGGGAATTTAGCGGTTGATGATGCTGAAGTATGGCAACCGATTAACGGAGACAACGCCCGTATCAGCGGTGCCGAACTGGCCTGGACCCAAGGTTTTGAAAATGGGTTCTTACTCAGGGCTAATGCAACATTAACCGATTCAGAAGCTGATCTGGGTCTCAATAGCAGTGATCGCAGTGACAAAATATCTATGCCTTCCCAGGCGGATTTTGTCGGCAACTTTATTGTAGGCTATGAACGCGATGCCTTTAGTATGCGCCTGTCAGCAGCTTTCCGCAGTGAACGCCTGCTGGAAGTAGACCTTGAAAATGAGGTCAATGACCGCTACGAAGAAGACCATTTGCAATTGGATTTGTCGGCCCGCTACCGCTTTGATAATGGCCTTCAACTCACTTTTACTGGGGTTAACCTCACGGATGAGCCTTACTATGTTCACACGTCTGGGTTTAATGGTCAGTACGAAGAATACGGTCCGACTTATGCGATTGGGTTGAGCTACAGCACTTTCTAAAATTTTAACTGGAATTTTTTGGTTAGTGTAAATTCTTACCTTGATAAAGCCCCTGCAATATTGTGGGGGTTTTGTTTTTTGCAAAAGTAATATTTTCTGTTATTTTCCGGTAAATCCTGAGCAGGTTTTATTATGCGTTTTTCAATAGTGGGTGTTTTGTCCTGCCTTATATTACTGGGATGCGATCTTGAAAAGGGTAGTCAAAGATTATCTTCGCAAAAGATCATATCTTTAAAGGGGGTGATAGCTGAACAGATTCAGCTGGTCAGTTTCCTTGAGCAGCAATACTTGTTGCTATCCAGTAAAGATAAGGGGCTGGTGCTTGTAGATGATTCCGCAGAAATACAAGTTCAAAAGGATGGCAGAGTAGAGGCACTTGTAATTCAGCCAAGAGAAGATGGTAGCTACCTGGTGGCCGCTTACGAAGAGCAGGAAGCAGAATTACATCTATATCAATTATTTACTGATCTAAACGATGATTTGCAGCTTCAACTTTTAGGAAAGCTTGAGAGTGCCAAGCCTGTGAGCGCACTCTGTTTTTCACTACAAGCAGGAAGAGATCACCTGTTTGCCATTGGAGAGGACGGACTGGGATTTGAGTACCTGCTTTCTCCCAGTGATGAGCACTGGGACTTTACCGAGATCCGCCCAATATATTTGGGGGAGGAGGTTAATAGTTGTAGCGTGGATAACCGTCGGGGGCGATTACTGGTATCACAGCCGCCTATAGGGATATTGGCATTGAATGCCGATGCAGAGCGAGATGAGGAGCGTGAGTTTTTAATCTCGGCGAAACAGCTCGGTGATGATTTCGGCAGCTTGCAACTGGATTATCAGCAGGACCAAATCTGGATTGCTGTGGAACAGGGAGTACAGGTTTTCGACTTGTCAGGAAGTGGTAGGCCCGACCAGTCTTGGACATTGCCTGCAGAAAGTCCTGCCTCTATTGCAGTTTTTGGTGATAGGTTGGCCGTGCTAAATGATAAGCAGAGTGAAATAACCTATTTCCCGATAAATAACAAGCTGACCAGCGTTACAGATAATCCGCTTGAAATTATTCCCACTGTTGCCGCCAGGGGACAAACTGACCCCGTTCACTCTTATGGTGATGCTGCTGATGATCCCGCTATTTGGGTGAACTCTCATTCGCCGGCAAACAGCCTGATTTTTGCTACAGATAAAAAAAAGGGGCTCAATGTCTATCATCTGTCCGGCGGGTTAAAACAGCATTTTCCAGTGGGCAGGGTCAATAATGTCGATATCCGTAAAATTTCCCACCCTAATATTGATGCGATTGCCGTTGCCTCTAATCGTACTAATCCCGGTTTGGATCTATTTGCTATCAGTGCAATGGGCGAAGTGGAGTATCTTGGATATCGGGGTATAGGGCTTCATGATCCCTATGGCTTGTGCCTGCAACAGGACGATAGTGGGCTTTATGCCTGGGTTTCTGATAAGGAGGCCAGCTTGCATCAGCTCAAAATCAATGTCTCTGAGTCCTCCAATGAGTTTGAGATTGAGCAGGGTATCCAGTTTGATGACTATGGACAGGTTGAAGGCTGTGTTGTGGATGACCAGTTCGGAACCCTGTTTTTTGCTGAGGAAGACCGGGGGATTTGGCGGCTGGACCTAAAGTCCTTATCAGAGGCCTCTCCAGAGTTGGTGGCAGAAGTGGATGGTGAAAAGCTGGTGGCAGATATAGAGGGATTGGCACTTTATCAGGATGGCGATAAGGGCTATCTAGTGATATCCAGTCAAGGTAATGATAGCTATGCACTATTCAGCCGTAGTGGGAATGAATTTATTACCCATTTTCGGGTTGGTATGAATCCCCAGCTAGGTGTGGATGGCAGTTCGGAGACCGATGGTTTGGCCGTTACCAGTTCAGCTTTGGGTGCGGAATATCCTCGAGGTTTGTTAGTTGTCCAGGATGGGCGCAACCGAATGCCCAGCGCAGCCCAGAATTTTAAATTGGTTGATTGGAGGGATATCAATCGTCTGTTGTCTCACTAGCGGTATCGGGGTTTTCAGGCTGGCTTAAATTGTTAATGTTGCGGGCTCTCTGAACCAGGTAAACCAGAGAGCTCGCAAGTATCACTCCAACGATATCGGCGGCCAGATCAAGTAAGTCAAAAGTCCTTGAGCGAACAAATGCCTGGCTTATCTCTTCAATCAGGGCAAAGCCAAGCACTGCGATAGCACCATAGTAAATTCTAATAAAGCCGAGCTTAAAATAAGTGGCGCGGGTGGCAGGTATCAGGATAAGGCCAAAAGTACCAAACAAGGCGATATGGCCTAATTTATCGCCATAGGGGATAGCACGGACAAGGTCAAAAAATATACTACTCGATCCGGTATTGGCTAGATAGATAATCCAAAGAATAAAAAGAAAAAACAGTAGGGCTGAAGCCTTGAGAAATCTTGGCATAATACTTATTGATACAGTTTCGTCTAATCTTGTGAAGCTTGGCTGTTGATTTTATAGATATCTAATTGGATCGGAAAGATAGGCCATTTGTCTATGTGAATTAGCCAGAATGTGATGGCTCAGTATCAATTATTTTCGACTTACAGTCCCTACATAGGTAGGCGATACCATTAATATCTAGTGATTTACTTTTAGATCGAAACTCATAGGGCTCCATGTTTTTCTTACAGTCGGTGCAAAAAGGTGGGTTTTCAAGTTTTTCTTGCTCTAGCTGTTTTTTTGTTCCGAATATTAACAGCACAAACACTATAAGAATGGTCCATTGAAAATTGTCTAGCTGCCTAGAGCTTCTCGAAACGAAGATTGAGTAAATTAATAGTATAGATACTATTGTAATGTATATAATTGAATGAGTTTTTTTGGTTTCTTTTAGCGTGTTTTCATAATCTATTTTCGCTCGATAGTCTTCTTGGTATTCCTCCAGATCTTTTTCATTCAGTATTTTATTCTTTTTGTTGTTCATTTTAGAATGTGTTAGTTAATGGCTGTTTATAGAGAGGAGTTCTGTCAGTATTTAACTGGATTTTATCATTAAAAATGCATACTCCAGCCCATGGTGATAGCTTCACTATCTATTTCATCCAGAAACGTATCGCCCCCAATTTTTGAAAACTGTTCCCACTCTATCCGTAGGCTCCATTTGCCCCTATAGCTATAGTTAACACCAGCACCATATGCCCAGTGGAATCCATTGCTGCTATCGTTTAATTCACCTCTGACAGGAGTTAATTGTTCTACTAAACTGCCATCTTCAAGCTGGTATAGGATAAAAACTTCACCCTTCTGAATCTCATTGGTTTCCGCATACCAGATGCCGGTGCCAAGTTTCCCGAATAAGCTAAATGATTCTCCCAGGGGAAGATACGCCAGGGAAAATATATTGAAAAGCTGGCTATCAAAATTAGAGAAATAGTTTAAGTATTCACCACCCCCATATGAAATATGGGTATCCAGCTGGTACTTATTGAAATTTTGATAGCTGGCTTCAATTGCCAGATAAGGTGTCCATCGAATTCCTGCAAATAGTTTCCAGGCGTTATTTTTATCATCACACCGACTGAGATCCACTTGATCTAAGCTGGCGCTAATTTGTTGAACTCGCTTTTCTGCTTCGCTACACAAGTTATTGGCATGCTGGTTACCGAAAGAAATACCAGCATATTTGTGTGAGTAGAAATCGGCGCAAGCAAGGGCTGGTAAGGAAAGTAGAAAAATAATGAATAGGGGGCTAAAGCGGTTCATGGCTTGACCTTGTTTAGCTTATATGGGAGACCGCTGAAGCTGATTTTAGAGTGAAATTTGATTAAGGCAACCACCAAAATAATAACGTCTTTTAGATTGGTCGAAGTTAGGACCTACTCTATTAACTGGATTTGGCGCCTAAAGGTAGAGTTCCCAGTAATAGTTTGTGGGAACTCTATTTAATTTGTATAAAGTTATAGGTGTCAATTAACAAAATTCAAAAAAGCCGCCCTAAACCCAGTGATAGTGTTTCTGCATTGAAGTCTACTCCAGTGGGCTCCAGTTTCTCCCACTCCAGTCTCCAAATCCAGTGATTCCTATAGACATAATTCATACCGACCCCAACTCCCCAGTGAGGGCCTTTGTGGTTTTGGGACTTGTCTTTATCGAACGTCTGAAGTTGTGCCGTGAATTGTCCATTGGATAATTGCTGGGGGAGATAAAATTGAGCGGATTGTTGCTCTGATAATTTCCCTCTCCAAGCTCCAGCTCCGACTCTGGCAAACATATTTATATTGGAGTTAACAGGATAAAAACCCAATAAAAAGGCGGTCAATAAATGTGTTTCAACCTGGTATGCGGCCTTTGCATACTCTCCATTTTCATTATTGGTATAAAAGCTGCTTTGCGCAGCTGAAGGTTTTAGATAGCTGATTTCAAGGGCGAGGTATCTGTTCCAGCGTAAGCCGCCATAAAACTTAATCGTACTGCCGCTACTGTTGCAATGAAAGCGTCCGTCTGTAGATCCTTGAGGAATCTGTGATTTTATCCGGGGGTTTGCAGATGAGCAAAATTGAGGATAAGAGGTTTCACCGAGGGTAGCCCCAATATATTTCCTATTGGCAAAGTCAGCGCTGGTATTTGTAGCGAAAGTGAATATAAGGCTGGAAAAAGCTTATTTTTAAGGTGGTCTTAAAATTATTCATGATCTGTCCTGTGCTTTGTTTATTTTTATTTCAAGCACAGTAAAGCTAGATCAGGGCTTTTACTTAACAAGTCATTGGCGTGAGGGCCTTTAGATATCAGGCCCTGTATTCAAAGTCAGAGTAAGCAGTTGGCTGTTAATTTCTAAATGCCAAGCTTTGCCCGCATCTCTGAGAGTCTTTTCGAATTTTCTTCCTTGGAAAGTGGTGAGCCGGGGTTTTCCTCCAGCTTTAATTGCTCTGGAGCGGTTAGTTTTTCTCCCCCCAGGACTCGTTCACATATTTTTCGATAGTGCTCAGCAAAGACCGGGTAGGCGATAGACTCGGGGTTATTGGCAAGAAAAAACCAGTTGGATTCCCGCCCTGCGTGATAGATCGCTAAGTGGCTCCAGTTGTAATTGGTTTTGGGGCTGGGGGCATTGCAGGCCTCGCGATAGGCGGCGCGTGCTTCCGGTAAACCATTCTCCCCAGCGGCGCACAGCTGCAGCATTTTATGTACGGTGGGCAGGTACTCGCTTTGCAGGATCGCTCGCTTGGCACCCTGCATTATATCCTGGGGAGCGAAAGCAAGCAGGGCCTCCAGCCAGAGGCGCTTGGCGTGGTGAAGGGTTTCAGTGTCTGGAAACGCTGCGCTGAACTGATTGTGATAATTCAGTTTAAACAGCGCAAATACTTCATTGATTGCACGCTTCTTTTCGTTCAGCAGTTCCTGGCCCTGTTCACTACCAGTTTGTGTCTGTGAGTATGTCGCCGATTGACCGGTCGCGGGTGCGCTGGTTGGTGTTGTTGTGGGAGTCTTGTGGATTGCCATAAGAGTTTCCTATTGCCAGCTTGTTGCGCTCCGCCCACTGGTGGCGCGCGTGACGCACAAATACGGCGTCCCAGCTTTTACGTGCGGCATTTTGACCGCGCCAGTAAATAATAAATTCCGGAACCAGGGATAGAGCGAAGTCGCGATCTATCTCGCATTGGTTCATCAAATGACTCAGGCAGTCACCACTGGGCTGCCAGTTGCGGGAGATGGGTTTGGCCACCGGGTTTTTCTCAATACCCTGGCAGTAATAGGCCCACTCTTCCCGCGCATACTCGATAAACAGTTCACCCCAGCGGGCACTGTGGCCACCGCGCTCGGTCCATTTATAAATGAATTCCGGCAGTAATTCGGCAGCAAAGCGCGGATTGATGGCCAGGCGCTGCAACTGCTCCCAGGTGTGCTCGCTGGGCTGCCAGTCGCGGGACATAGCAGTGGGCTTGCGTTTTTCGATAAATGGCGTGTCCTGCTTTTCCCAGTCTTCCATGATCCAATCATTGAATTCCAAATCCCAGGAAATGGACTGCTTGCCACTGGAGCGGTGGTAATCGAGAAAGCGCTGTAGGCCGCGGCCGACAAAAGTGCTGGGGACTCCCTCGTCTGCCAGCTTGCGCAGGGTCTCATCGCTGGGTTGCCAGCCGTTGGGCAGTGGCTGCTTGCGCTGAGCCGTTGCGCGAAAAGCCTCCCACTTGCTTTTAACCTGGCGCAGGAACAGGGAGCCAAAGGAGTGGCGGGGCTCGGCGCGCTCGCGCCAGTAAGTGACAAACTCTGGCAATTGCTCCCTTACAAAGTGCTCTGGAATACCCAGTTGGGCGATACGTGCCATGGTTTCACTATCCGGCTGCCAACTGGGGGCAATAGTGTTGGCATTGCGGTTGGACGGGGTAGGGGGTGTTGCCACCGGGCGCTTGTACTCACCGGACAGGGCGAACTTCAGAATCTCACTACTGCCGAATGGTGCCGCCCCCAGCAGGAGGGCACCCTGGTTGCGCAAGCTGGTGGCTACCCGCTGGATATCCGCTGCCTGCCAGAAGGGCAGCAGCAGATATAGCTGCTCCCCCTCGGCGGTATACCAATCCCGGCCTCCGTAGGGCTCCAGGGGAAGGAATGGAGCCAGGTCGCCAAGTGCAGTGAGCAGCACAGCTTCCTCCAGGCCGACAGTGGCAGCCAGAGAAGGAGAGATACTCAGGGGTCTTTCGGGAAGCAGGGGATGTGTCATGGCGCGATAATAACATTCCGGCGCATCGCATGCGCGATCATTGGCGAATCCTCAGCCTTTTCCTGCCCCTGGTGCCAACCACTAAGCTGAAGGATGAATTGACTGCGAAATTTCGGCAGACGGTGCGCTGCCAACTGTTGCCTTCCCCTAGCGGTAAGGTTGTAACTTTGTCGCTGTAATTGGTGTTGCGGGAGAGCAAGATGACGAAGGAGCAACAATCTGCGCCAACGGTGTTCCGTTTGAGTGGAGTCAATTGTGCCGGTTGTATCAACAAAATTGAGACTGCGGTTAAGGCCGTAGCCGGGGTGACTGATGCCCGGGTAAACCTGTCCGATAAAATCCTGTCGGTATACGGCCCGGCGGAGGCTGAATCCTGTATCGAAGCCGTCCGAGGCGCGGGCTACGGCGCTGAACTCCTGCGAAGTAGTGAACGAGAGCAGCGCGCGGAACAGCGGGAGCAGACACAGCGGCACTACCGCCAGCAGTTGTGGCGCTCGGCATTTGCTCTGGGCGTGGGCGTGCCAATGATGGCTTGGGGGCTGATCACTGACAAGGTATCGGTGAATACCCCTGCGGAGCAGCTGGCCTGGGGTGCTATGGGGCTGATTACCCTGGCAGTGCTGGTCTTCTGTGGCGGTAACTTCTTCAGCGGTGCCTGGAAGGCACTGCGCCACCACAATGCCACTATGGATACGCTGGTGGCCCTGGGCACGGGAACGGCCTGGCTCTTCTCCATGCTTGTAGTATTGGTCCCCCATCTCTTACCGGAAGCGGCACGACATGTGTATTTTGAGGCCAGTGCCATGATTATTGGCCTGATCAGCCTCGGCCAGGCACTGGAAATTCGGGCTCGCGGGCGCACCAGTGCCGCAGTGGAGAAGCTGTTGGAGCTCCAGGATACATCCGCGCGGGTATTGAGAGACGGCCGAGAGGTGGATCTGCCTATCGAGCAGGTGCAGCAGGGAGACCAGCTGCGCGTCCGCCCCGGCGAGAAAATTCCGGTGGATGGTACTGTGCTTGAAGGGCGCAGCCTGGTAGATGAATCCATGCTCACCGGGGAACCAGTGCCGGTGAAAAAGGCGGAGGGTGACAGCCTCGCCGCCGGCACCCTGAATAAAAATGGCAGCCTGTTGTTTCGCGCAGATAAAGTGGGTTCCGACACCCGCCTCGCGCAGATTATCGAGATGGTAAAGAATGCCCAGAGCTCCCGGGTACCTATCGCGCGCTTGGCGGACAAGATTTCCGGCATCTTTGTGCCAGTGGTGATGATTATTGCCCTGGTGGCCGCACTGGTTTGGTTCAACTTGGGCCCCGATCCTCGGGTTGCCCATATGCTGGTGGTACTGACTTCGGTGCTGATTATCGCCTGCCCCTGTGCCTTGGGTTTGGCGACTCCCATGTCCGTTATGGTGGGGGTGGGCAAAGGTGCCGAGTATGGTGTACTGGTGCGCAACGGCAAGGCCCTGCAACAATCCTGCACCCTGGATGTCCTGGTTGTGGATAAAACCGGGACTCTCACCGAGGGTTCTCCGCGTCTAACAGATATCGATAGTGATGGCGACAGAGATGAACTGCTGCGCTTGGTGGCGAGCCTGGAGCAGGGCTCAGAGCACCCCTTGGCCGAAGCCATAGTGACGGCCGCTCACGATAAAAACCTTGAATTGCAGTCTCCAGCCAACTTTGAAGCCATCACAGCTCACGGTGTGAGTGGTGATATCGGTGGCAGTCGCGTGCTGTTGGGGAATACCAAGTTAATGCAAAAGGAAGCCATTCCCCTGGATGTCTGGAATGAGCGGGCAGCCACGTTGGCTGCGGCGGGGCGCACGGTGATGTACGCCGCCGTGGACGGCAAGTTGCGGGGGATTATTGCCGTAGCCGATCCGATTCGCGCTGATGCGCAAACTGCAATCGAGCGACTGAGCAAACTGGGTTTACGCATTGAAATGCTTACCGGGGACAATCACGGCAGTGCCGAAGCGGTTGCCCGGCAACTGGGCATCGATCGAGTTCACGCAGAACTATTGCCGGAAGATAAAGAGGGGATCGTCGCTGAATTACAAAAAAAAGGCGAGCGAGTGGGTATGGTGGGTGACGGGATTAACGATGCCCCGGCCCTGGCGCGGGCCGATGTGGGCTTTGCGATAGGTGCCGGTACCGATGTTGCTATTGAGAGCGCCGATGTCACCCTAATGCGTTCCTCTCTGCACGGGGTCGCCAATGCCGTGGAGTTGTCCCGGGCCACTTTGCACAACATCAAGCAAAACTTGTTTGGCGCATTTATTTATAACACTCTGGGTATTCCCATCGCCGCCGGTGTCCTCTACCCGATTACGGGTATGTTACTGAGCCCCATTGTTGCCGGTGGTGCTATGGCGCTTTCTTCCCTGACGGTGGTCAGTAATGCCAACCGCCTGCGCTTCTTTAAACCATCGGAGGCTCGCTAAATGGCTGAAGTTCTCGTAAATATCGTCGGTGTGCTGATGATTCTGGCTGTTATCTGGTGGTTTTGGTTGGGGCCAAAACGAAGTGCCAGTAAGGCGACGCCGAGCACGGATAATTTACAGATTCTGGTTAAGGATGGAGTTTACGAACCGGATCTTATCCGCCTGCCCGCCGGTCGCACAGCGACTTTGCATTTTCACCGGGAGGACCCAAGTCCCTGCTCCGAGTGGGTATTGTTTCCAGACTTGGAAGTCAGCGCTCAGCTTGCCCTGAACCAGGATACCTTGGTGGAAATACCAAAAGCCGAGCCGGGTGAATACCCGTTCAACTGCCAGATGCAAATGTATCGGGGCACATTGATACTGGAGTAACAGTAAATGTGATTCTCTTTGGGGGTGTAATAATTCCCCGGGCCAAGACGACATAGATTTAACCAATACCCCAGAGCCGCCTTTCACCTGTATGGAGAGAGGGGCTCTGGTCAGGCTGGTGACTAAGCTCTAATTTGTTAAGAGGTCGTCAACAAATGTCATTCCTTCTTCGAAAACTTCCCTTCGCCCTGGTGGCCATCGCCTTTGCGCTTATTACGGTGGCGCTTTTTTCCGGCCAATGGGGTGGTATCAAGCGTGTATTTGAATTCTACGGTGTCACTAATGAGGAGGTGCTTTCCTCTATACGTTTACTGACCGCTATTATTTTTTCAGTCGCCGCTATTTTGGGGGCACTCGCCCTTCGCTTTGAGCGGGTTGTTAAGCCCCTGGCAATCCTTCTGATTTTAATATCGCTAGTGCCCCTACTGAGTCTTCTTGGCCGCGGCCATTGGATCGACTCCCTGGGCGGCTTTCCGGCAATTGGCTCAGGACAGGGGATAATTAAGTACTTTGCCCTGTTAACCTTAGGTATTACCTGGTTGTATCGGGATTCGTTGAGTCCACTAAAGCTGATATGGCTCAATTATTTCCCTGTCGGCTTGGTATTACTCTGGATTGGTGGGATGAAATTCACAGCGCTTGAGGCTGAGGGGATTGAAGGTCTGGTAAGCACTTCGCCACTGATGTCGTGGTTATACAGTGTATTTAGCGTGCAGGTGGCCTCAAATCTTATCGGTATATATGACTTGATTGCGCTGGCTATCCTCGCCTTGGGTATTTATATCCGGCAGCTGTTTTGGCCGGGGCTATTGCTTTGTGCCGCAGTATTTATAACAACCCAGACCTTCCTCTACTCCTATCCAGGCAGTTGGGTAGCTCCCTGGCAACTTAGCTCCAGCGGTATTTTTATTATTAAAGATCTGTGGTTTATCGCAAACCTGATATTAATCTTGGGCTTTAGAAACTCCATGATTAAATCTTAAAACTGATGGGGTCAAAGAGTTGCTCTGAGGCCCCCAAAATGCCAGATTTGATATATTGGGAATACTATTTGTAAGTTATCGAAAGGTGGCATTTTCTGTGGGCTTAGGGATATCTGGCCGGCGTGAATTCAGTGAAGTGATAGCTTTAAAAAACTAATATTTTTAATTTTCATTGGAAAACCCTCTGCTTGATTAGTTACAGAAGAAGTATTGGTCGTTGTTTTCTAGGTTTTTTCTGCTTCTATTTTGTCGTGGGTGCACCGTGTATTTTTGCCGGTAAGCGATAGGTGGAGTTAGTTAGGGTTTCATATTGAGTTCCGGGAGGGTTTAAGTGTGAAATTCATAGTTCTTCCATATTTTGTTTTTATATTTTTATAAGCGGTATATTCGGATTTATACCTGACTTCCCTTGCTGGAATAAAATACCACTAGATGTCGCCTTTATTGATTTTATGTTGCAGTAATTGCCCGTAATTGTGGTCTTATTTTTTGTTTTTGGTCGTCATTTTTCTATTTTGTAAGAAATTATTTTGTCATTATTTATGTTTTTATTTTGTGTTTATATGGAACTTTTAATGGGGTGGTATTTATTAAAAATTAGGATTATCTTTCGGTGACACGCTAAAAGTTGTTTGTTTAAATTTTAAAAATAATAGGAACCGTGCCAATTAGTGGTGGTCCATAACTCTGTCGCTAGCGTTGCAGGATTTACATCCTCTAAAAGTAAAAATTTGTGTTCAGCTGGGGAAGGAAGTTGAGCGCAAAGTAATAAATGGGCAGAGATATGATTCTACGTAAGAAAAAATTATCATCCGTATTTAAACAACCGATAGTCAATCGCACATTAATGGCAGTGGTATTAGCCGGTGCCAGTTCTAATGCTTTCAGTCATGGTTATGTTGAGGCCGCTGACGGTGGTGTAGCTTCTGCGCGTGGTACCCTGTGTAAATACGCATTAGATACCGGTGAAATGAATTTGAATTGCGGCGCAGTTCAGTGGGAGCCACAGAGTATTGAAGGTCCAGAAGGCTTTCCCGATAGCGGCCCTGCCGATGGGCAAATTGCCAGTGGAGGAAGCAGTGCCTGGTCTGAGCTTAATGAACAGACATCTGATCGCTGGGTAAAAAATTATATTAGCTCCGGTTGGCAAACCTTCAAATGGTACTTCACCGCCAACCATGTAACTCGTGATTGGAAATACTATATTACTAAAGAAGATTGGAATCCGAATTCAGTCTTGACTCGCGATCAATTTGATCTCGACCCATTCTGTGAGATAGATGGCAATTATGAACAGCCAGATGTAAATACAACTCATGAGTGTCAGGTGCCGGATCGCGAGGGCTATCATGTAATTCTGGCTGTTTGGGATGTAGGTGATACGGTTAACGCTTTCTACAATGTTATCGATGTAGAGTTCGATGGCGATAATGTCACTAATACCGAGTGGAGCGCTGCGGGTACCATCAATCCGACGCAGGACTTGAACGTTGGCGATAAAGTATATACCCGCGTATTTGATGGCTCAGGTGAAAACTCATCTTACAGCACTGTTTTGGAAATTGCCTCCGAAGAGCAGGGCATCGCTGAAAACTGGTCACACGATTTGGCTGAGTTGATTAATGCAGAGCAGACCGATATCCGCGCCGGTGATTTCGATGGTGATAATAGTTTTGAGCCTCTGTACGGTATCAACCGCATTTATCTAAAAGATGGCAGTGGCCTGGAAAATGTCGAGATCGGTTACGAGTTGAGCGAAGAAGAGCCCAACTATGAAGTAACGGTAAGTGGCCTTGAAAGTGAATACACAATTACAGGCGGTGCTATTTCTCTAGACTTGGCTCTCAGTGCTACGGGAGATGTCAGCGTTGAGGTTACAGTGGTAAATCATGGCGGTGATACTCTAGCAAGCTATAGCAATAACATTGATGATGGTGATACTGCCAGTACTAGCTTGACTCTCTCAGAGACTGTAGCAGGGCACCATATGGTTGTAGTGGTGGTAAAAGACCGCGATGGCAACATGGTTGATCAAAACACTCTGAACTTCTACCTGGTTGAAGACACCTCTGGTGATGATGACTCCTCGAATGGGGATGACGATACTTCCAATGGTGATGATGACTCCTCGAGCGGCGACGACGATAGCTCCAACGGCGATGATGACGCTTCTAATGGTGACGACGATAGCTCCAACGGCGATGACGACACCTCTAATGATGACGACGATACTTCAAACGGAGACGATGATAGCTCCAATGACGATGACCAATCCTCGAGTGATCAGGATTATGATTATGTCTTCCCTAGAGGCCATAGAAACTATGCTGCGGGCACTAAAGTCCTGGGCCGTGATGGTAATGTCTACGAGTGTAAGGACTCTGCTTACTCCCACTACTGTAAGGAAGTGAGAAGAGGTGCAAAACAGTTCGAGCCGGGTGTTGGCGGGAACTGGGAGATACTCTGGGAAAGACTGTAATTTGTTCCCGATAAGATAAAAAAAGGCCCCTTTGGGGGCCTTTTTTATGAGTAAATTAGTAGGTGAAAAATGGCCTTTAAGGGTAGCGATTCAAGCCTGGTAATAACTTAAAAACATCGCAGCAGTGCGCTCGGCCAGTGCCTCTTGCTCGGCGGAGCTCGGTGGGCCAGAGAGTTGAAGTAACTGAGGCCAGTAGCAACCGCCCTTAATCAGGTTGTGAATCTGCCCACTGGCGACCTCTATGTCGAGAGACTTTAGTCGCCCATCAGTTACGGCAGATTTGATCCAGCGCTGCACCCCGGTTTCATGGGCCTTATATTTTTCCATTTCCTTCTGTAGTGCTTCCGGCTGGTGGAAGAAGTAGTCGAAGGCCATACGGTTGAGCTCAATATATTGAGGGTTGCAGATCGTTTTTATTTCCTGCTCTAACAGTGTACGGAGTTGTGACTGCATATCACTATCCGGGTTGTAGTCACAACCGGAGGGCTGGGTAGCCTGCTGCCAGAGTTCACCGATCAAATACATAACCAGGGCTTCTTTACTGGAGAAGTGGTTGTACACGGTGCGTTTTGATACCTGTGCTCGGGCTGCCAGCTCGTCCATACTCGTGCCCTGCACTCCCAGCTCCTGAAAAGCCTGCTTGGCGGCATCAATAATAGCTTGGCGTTTCAGCTCACTTCTGGTTGGTTTCTTTTCAGTCATGGGTATCTCTGTGAAATCTGGGCCGGGGGATTCCATTGCCGGCGAGTTACTTCTTACGCAAATTTTACACTATATAGTTTACTTTTATATAGTTAGTTTATACACTGCACTGTATAGTTTACATGGTAAGTGAAATGAAGAAGCGCTGGTGGATTCTGGCAGGAGTGATTGTTATGTCGGTAGGTCTCTTTGGTAGCTGTGCAAATCAACCCGAGAAGTTCCGCAACAGTGACACTGACTACCAAGTCAGCAGTGCTGATATAGTTGAGATGATCGGCGCCTACATTAAGGCGGATCGTGCAGCCCCCGCACCGGTGAAGCCTATTCCATTGCGACAGATTCCCGCTGCAGAGCTGGCAGCCCCAGTCGCTGAGGGTGCCGTATATCGCCTTGGGCACTCCACAGTACTGATTCGAATGGATGATCAGTATGTTTTGACAGATCCGGTATTTAGCAAGCGGGCATCCCCGGTTCAGTGGATGGGCCCAAAGCGCTTTCATCCATTGCCCATAGAGATTCGTGACCTCCCCTCGATTAAGGTAGTAGTAATCAGCCATGATCATTACGATCACCTGGACAAAAATAGTATTCGCGCGCTCAGGGATAAAGTAGAGCAATTTGTCGTTCCTACCGGAGTGGGAAGTCGCTTGCGTAACTGGGGTATTCCAGCAGAAAAAATTGAGGAACTAGCTTGGTGGGAATCCTTTGCCCTGGGGAGTTTGCACTTTACCGCGACGCCGGCTCAGCATTTTTCCGGGCGTGGACTTACGGATAAAGACTCAACACTGTGGGCCAGCTGGGTAATTGAAGGGCGCGAGGGCCGTATATTCTTTAGCGGTGACAGTGGCTATTTTAGTGGCTTTCGTGAAATTGGTGAGCGATTTGGTCCATTCGACCTGACACTGATGGAAACGGGTGCTTACAACAAGCTTTGGAGTTCGGTTCATATGATGCCTGAAGAGAGTGTACAGGCACATCTCGATCTCGGAGGGCGAGCAATGTTACCTATCCACAACAGTACTTTTGACCTTGCTCTGCATGACTGGTTTGAACCATTCGAGCGTGTAGAAATTGCTGCGGAAAATCGGGCTGTAAAGCTGTTAATACCGGTGATAGGTGCACCGGTAAAGTTGAGAAATCCATTGCCAACCAAACCCTGGTGGCGGGAACTTTTAGTTGAAAAAACTAAATAAGTTATCGCTTAAGTCGTGGCTAGGTAAATATAAGTTATACATCTTTTGTTCATTTAAAATTTTTCCCATATCTAAATATTTAAGTGGCTGTACTATGAAGTCAAAAACTGTATTAATCACAGGTGCCTCTTCAGGGATTGGGGAGGCGTTTGCTTATGAGTGTGCGAATAAGGGAGCTCATTTGGTTCTCGTTGCTAGATCTCAAGCGGGCTTGGCAGAAGTCAGCAAGAAAATTAAAGAGAAATATCAGGTCCAAGTGTCCTTAATTGCTATGGATTTAAGCGTAGAGGGGGCTGCACAGGAATTATTTCAGAAAACGAAAGATAAAGGACTTGATGTAGATATTCTTATTAATAATGCTGGATTTGGGAAATGGGGCAATTTTGAGGATTTTGACCTTCGAACCTATAAAAGGATGCTGCAACTCAATATTAGTACATTGACAGAGCTTTGTTACCTATACCTTGATGGTATGAAAAGTAAAAGATCTGGAGGAATTATAAATGTCGCCTCAGGTGCAGCCTTAATGCCAGTGCCCTATGCAGGCGTATATTCTGCATCCAAAAGTTATGTCTTGAATTTTTCAGAGGCTTTATATAACGAATTGGAAGGTACAGGTATCACAGTAACTTGTTTATGTCCTAGTGGAACTAAGACAAACTTTGCGGCAGTGGCAAATAATGATGTAAGTGTTGATGAAAAACAGTACGAAACTGCGGAGCATGTAGCCAAAGTAGGGTTACATGGATTTCTTGCCAACAGAAGCTATGTGCTTTCAGGGAGGCAAAAGGTATTACTTAGTATCTTGCCTCGAATCTTAAGTCGCGCTAAGTTATTAAAATTATCTGGGAATGTATTTAAAAAGATAGTGGATAATAAAAAACAGAGATAGTTAAAGGCCGTTAAGTGATTTCCTGGAAGTACTTTGAGGGTAGCCTAGATTGTTTATGCCAGGGCTGCCTTTTGGGAGATTTATATTAGAATAGATTTTTATAGGTTTTGGGAATCATCTTGATTTCCTTATTTTTTCTTTTAAAAATAAGTAGGCTGCTAACCCCAGTTGTCACACTATTAAACCCAGATTCTCTTTCTTTTAGATCTGTCTTCGTTGGAAGTATTGGTTGATGTCAATCTCTCAGGCTCAATTATATGCAGAAAACGGGTAAAAGTATCTTTTGGCCTTTTCAGGCCTCTCGAAGAGAGTGTGCAGGCACATCTCGATCTCGGAGGGCGAGCAATGTTACCTATCCACAACAGTACTTTTGATCTTGCCCTGCACGATTGGTATGAACCCTTAGAGCGTGCACAGGCGGCAGCCAAAGATCGGGGTGTCACTTTGGTAACGCCTATTATTGGAGAGGCTGTTCGCCTGCGATCTCCTACAACAACAAAGGCTTGGTGGAAAGATGAGGTGAGGGCAGCTGATAATTTAAACCTAGTGACTAAATAGCTCGGATTTGAAGTTTATACTCGAAGGAGGGGGCAAATGTATTGTGATTTGTGGCTCAGGTTGGGTGTAATTTAAATTGCTAAGCATAGGGTTACCAGAGTGAAGTTCCGGTAACCCCAACTTTTTATTCAGAAGTGGACGTCCTGGAAAATATTATTTCCTTTTAGTCTCTAAACATTGCAACTGCTTTTCCAAGAATCTCATACTGTGATCTTACAAGTGGCAGAGTTTTTACACCATAATAACTGTATTCATCATGTTCATTATTCCCAGCTGTGCGCCAGACAAAGGGAAAGATTGTTACAATTTTTTCATTGCTTGCAGCAAAATCATAAGCATCCCAAGCACGGAGAACTAACTCCTCTTCAGTCATGACACTATAGCTTGGACTGTCGGTTTTAAATGCACGGGGTACTATGTGGTATTTTACATCCATGTCTTGTGTTGCATACATAAGGTCGTTAACAACATCGGACTGAAAATTTTTATGCTTGTAGTAATCCGCGCCAAATAAATCATAATTATTTGGGGGGGCTGGTAATCTGGAGCAGATTCTAACGCATTCTCCCTTGTATTTACTCTTCATTTCTCCGACGGTGTCTTTTGTAAAAGTTATACCTCTACGTGCATTGGGGAAATCCGCCTTGAGTAGAAGCCCTATTTCCTCCAGGTACTCCTTTAAGTCATCATTGTCCATGTCAGAGCGATGATATGGCTCGTCAAGAGGATCAAACGCATAGATCATGTCTTCGTAAGGTTTTAGCTTTTCCTTGGCTTCTAACCAACTTTCATAATAATCATCGTTCTTTTTATAGCCGTCATCATAACCACTAAAGAAAATTGATTGAAGTGATATCCAGACTTTGGTGCCACTGCTTTTTGCAACATCCATATATGTGTCAACTTTTCCATAGTCAATATTGACAAAAGTTGATAATTTCGCAGCATCCGGAATGTCGTCTTTTTCCCATCCTGACTGATAGAAACCAAATGCTTCTAGATGATCAGGAACAACATTTCTTGGGTCAGCCAAGACTGGGATGGATATAGGCCCATGGATTATCACCATTGGTGGCTCTTTTAAATCCATTGCCGGGGTGGGTTCTACTTCTTCTGCTACCAGAGGAATGGAAGTTGTAGTCAAAAGGCCAGTGCAAATAGATAAAATTTGAAGGTACTTCAAAGATAAACTCCTTTTATTGCTCAATATGATGCTCTATCTAAGTCTTATTTAGGGCTTCGTTTAATAGTTGTTACCCCTGGAAATTGGTGCTTAACCCTACATTGCGGCATGTAAAATTATAGAGTCTTGTCAGTTTATAGTCTTTGTTGTATCAATTCTATCTTATTGATCTTTTTAGGTTTTTCTTAATAATACTATTTTCAATATTGGTACGACTGAACTAAATGACAAGTGGCTTAATCCGCTTACCTAGCTATTTATCTTTTATGTCTTATTACAGCTTGCAAATGTTAACATGTTAAAGTTATTTGTTCTTGCTTTTTATGTGGCAACCTATAAGATAGTGTTTTGAGGAAATCTGAAGATTGTAAAAAATAGTTTTTCATCACAATACTCATTGTTTTATTGCTTTTATCTCCTAAAAATAACTTTCTATAATTTACCCCTTGATTTAACATTGTGAGTACTTACTATTTTTCGTCTTTGAGGCTACAACTTCATGTAGAAAGCGGGTAAAAGTATCTTTTGGTCTCTCTAAGCCTTTCGCAGATAGCGTCCGCGATGCCATTCCTCGATGATTGCTGCCATGGGTCAATAAATGCACAAAAATTTCGTAGATTGATAGTTGCCCAGAATCCCCGTCCGTAAATTGAAAATTAATTACTCTCTCAAGATCGGATAAAGTTGCTGTTTGAGAGAAGTTGATTAGCCAGGAATCATTGTTATTCATTCTATCTCTTAGTTCTGGAATCGTAGGTGTCTCAATGGTGTTATCTGAAGAAAACAGCTCCTGTGTTTCGGTAATGCGGCTTATAAATAGGCTGTCGACCACCGCAGTATGATTGAGTATACGGATAAAGAAGCTCGCATCTTCCTTGGGTAGAAGATGAAGTTGCTTTTCGCCAGCTGATAATAACTCTAAGTTGGCCCATTTTTTATATTGAAAAGCACTGGTGAAATCCATATATATTTATCTCCTTTTATTTTAAGTAAATACAATTTTTAATCGTATGCTAATTGAGCTTGAGTTCAGCTATTTGCCGATTTATCGCCGCCGTTTTACTTTTATCCTGATTGCGAGAAATTTCTGGTGCTTTTTTCAAAATATCAGAAGCCTCTGAAATTTCATCATTCTGTTGTAACGCCCGGGCCAAACTTTGGTGGGCGTCAATAGAATTTGGCCGATATTCCACCCACCGCCTTGCAACACTGATAGCTTCTTGGATGCGACCATCCTTTAGTAACAAACTGGTGATATAGCTTAATTTGTTAACATTTCTCCAACGTGTAGCCCTGGGTAAAATAGGAAAGCCATATTTCTGTGAGAGTGATTGGTAGAAATGATCGATATTTTGTAAGGCGTCACCAGGCTGGGATATCAATTCTCGATAATTTGCGGACCATTCTTCGTGGGGATAATTAAGCTCGATAGCCGATAACGCGGCTTTTATAAAGGCACCGTAATGGTTTTCATTGTTAATAATTTCTATTTTTAGTTTGAGGTTCTCTTTTGCGTAAGGAGAAAGTTTGGTGTTAATTTGACTTAAGATTTTTTCATAGCGCTTATCTTTACGCATATCACTGTCAGCCATCGCGAAATAAAAAGCATTGATCTTGTTTGATGAGGTCTGCATACTTGTGGTTATTTCATTAATAAAAGTACTCTCTGAAGTGGGCCCCATACCAAATATGTCAGCTGCAGATAAAAAGAAGTAAGACTGAAACAATCCAGGTTTGTTAGTTAGGGCGTAGAGAGGAAAGATACTGCTAGTTGAGACACCAATAATCATTCTATTGTTGAGTGCGCGGTAATTGCTTTCTAAATATGGGAATAGTTCTTCAGTTAGAAATTTACTATAGGTCTCAGGGTTTCCCAGGGCGCTAAACTTCTCCTCAGTGGTATGCTTCCACATTCCATGTAGGTAGGTTTCCGGTTCATCACCACCATCATTAAGGCTGATTACAATACTTTCCGGCATACGTTCTACGCTACTTAGATGCTTTACTACCCCGGTTAAGGCGTGGAAAAATTCTTCGCCGTGAGTGCCATTAATAAAGATAACCGGGTATCTATGCTGCTTTGATGCTTGATGGAACGTTTGCGGTAAATATATGTTGATTGATATTTCACGACTCAAGACTCTGGATGAGAAAAGAATTTCATTGCCATAACTCAGGTGTTTGATCGTGCTAACAGAAGAGTGGCTCTGTGGGCTTTCAGGTTCTGCTGATAGTCCCACACACAGTAAAGAAACTGCGATTAACAGTATTCGGGGAAAAATCATATCACCGGCATCCTTGCTGAATTTAAATTTTCTTAAAAAGGCGATTAAGATCTATTAGATGCTATGACAGATTGAGGGGGTGGTAAAGTTGGTTACAGCTGATGCGAAGTGGTACAACTTGTATAGATATAAAAGTTGGATTTTCTCAAAACCAAGCTCTAAACCCCAGTACCCATACGGTTGAGTCCACATCCTCACCTTCTTCACGGGCGAAATCAGCGGCATTGCCCACTTCCCGTTCATAGTGGACGCCAATATAGGGTGAGAATTTCCTGGTGACTTCATACATGAGCCGAAAGCCGACTTCCGCTTCCGATAAGCCAGAGCCGCTACCTCGGGCCTCATCGTTCTGCCCAAAAAAGTTCAGCTCGATACGTGGGACCAGATTCCAGTCCTGTGCCAACTTTATTTCATACTCGCCTTCCAGGCGAAATGCAGTACTGCCATGTTCTCCATAGAAAAATACTGCATCCATTTCGAATTTGTAGGGAGACTCTCCAGTAATACCCACAGCAGCCCAATTCCGGCTGGTAGTCTCCAGATTAAAATCGTGGCGAATTCCAATTAGGAAATTCCAGTTTGCTGAAATTGCCCGGCTATAGAGCGCCCAGAGTTCATTTTTTTCAGTCTCCCCACTGCTTCGCTCATAGTCGACTTCGGCAACAAACTTATTTTGCTCTCCGCCATAACTGAAGTCTCCCTCGATTTCCCCGCCGTTATCACCTCGTAGTTCCACATAGTCGAGGCTGACTTCAGCCATGGGTTCTCCTTCGTTATCCTCGCCAGAGGACTGGTAGCTGTGGTGCTGATGCTGAGGTTCTGCCTGCCCATAGCTGGCCTGGGCAGCAAGTATCCATAGTGTTGCTGCTATCCCTGCAACATTTTTAAACAATGCGCACCTCCCGATACATACCGGGCCTCTGGTAAAGCATTTGACTGTGCAGAGCCCAGCGGCCATAGGTGTCGGCGCTGACTAAGTAACTGATGCTTGATCCGGGTTGTGCGATCACCGTGTGCTTGCGAGGTAAATACTCTCCGTCGCCGGTTTCCAGCTCACTCCAAAAACCGTGTAAGTGCATGGGTTGGGGAAGCGTAGTGTCATTGACCAGTGTAATGCGCAGGCGCTCTTTGTGCCGAAATAATAATGGGCTGGCATCGCGAAATTTTTCACCATTTATTGACCAGAGATAGCGCTCATAATTGCCGGTCAAGTGTAACTGTAATTCCCGCTGTGGCTCCCGCTCATCCTGGGTGGGTTCACTGCTGTGCAAGTCGCTGTAAGTCAGTACACGGCGGTTATAACGATGCTTATGGTTTCTGAGTCCGACACCGGGGTCAGAGATGCCGTTTGCTGGCGTCAGCGCGCGGTGATCCACCCTGAATCCGGATTCACTTGGCTGGTGAATGATAGGGCTATTACTACCGAGCCCCGCTGCAGCGAGGTTTCCGTAAAACCATCCCCCCTCAGTTGCATCGGGCAAATTGGAATGTTTTTCGGTGTGAGCAGTTTGGGTTGTTTTAAAGTGTGTGTCTGTCTCTTCGGTTTTTCTCCCTAGTCCCAGATCTTGCCGGGTGAGCACTGGGCGGTGATCCATCGCGGGAATCTCTGCGCTCAGACGTATATCACTTGTCAGTGTGCCTCGCGCATAGCCACTGCGGTCCATGGACTGCGCAAATATACTGTAGGCCTGTTCACTCTCTGGCTCGACAATTACGTCATAGGTTTCGCCGCTGCCAATACGAATTTCATCGACGCTAATGGGCTCGATATTTTGTCCATCGGCCGCCACCACCTTCATTTTCAGGCCGGGGATACGCAGGTCGAATAAGGTCATCGAAGCTGCGTTAATTAATCGCAGGCGAACCCTCTCACCAGGTTTAAATAATGCAGTCCAATTGGTATCGGGTGTATGCCCGTTAATCAGGTAGGTGTAAGTCTCGCCTGTGACCTGGGAGATACTGCGGTCGGAAAGCTGTTTCCAGTTCCATTGATGCCGGTCCCGCCAGGTTTGTGCGACACCTTTTGTGCGCACCTCACGCCATAAATCTGTAGCCGTGCGCTGTTGCCGGTTGTAGTAGTCTGGGTCTTTTTTTAGATGGGTATAAATAGTTTGGGGAGATTCATCGCTCCAATCGGATAGGACAACAACATAATCCCGCTCGTAAGAAAATGGTTCTGGAGATATCGGATCAATGACTATTGCCCCAATTAGCCCCCGCTGTTGTTGAAACCCGGATTGGCTGTGATACCAATAAGTACCACTGTGGCGCACAGGGAATCGGTAGCGAAATGTTTGCCCGGGTTGAATGCCGTTAAAGCTCAACCCCGGTTCGCCGTCCATATCGCTGGGTACCCTAACACCGTGCCAGTGTAGGGAGGATTTGTCGGGTAATTGGTTATGGACATTTAGGGTGACAGTTTCCCCTTCCCGCCAGCGCAAAATGGGGCCCGGTAGACTGCCATTAATGGTAAGGGCTTGTCGTTCGCGCCCGGTAAGATTTACCTGGCGGTAACTGATGGATAAATCAAAGTGATTACCGCGCAGGGTTGTTGCCGAAGCTGTAGGCGAGTTTGGGCGCGAACTGTGGGATAACCCCAGCAGCAGGGCTCCCGCTCCGAGACCTGTGACGAAAGTACGCCTCGATACGGCGTCGGTGCGGAAGCTCTCTGTCATCGATGTCCCTTCTAAAACTGCTCCTGTGCCGTATTGATTTCGGCGTAAATTTCGCTGCTGCCGTCTTTGTTAAGCAGCATTACCTGATAGGGCGTAAAACGGTCGCCCACTTCCATACCGGGGCTGCCCAGGGGCATACCTGGCACTGCGAGGCCAATGGCATCTTGCGGTGGATTCTGCAAGAAACGCTGTATCAGCTTTGCAGGTACATGCCCTTCAAAAACATAGCCCTGTTCTGACACTGTGGTGTGGCAGGATTGGTAGCGCGGAGAGATATGGTGCTGCTTTTTCACGCCGTTAAGGTCTTCGACATCCTTTGCTACGATGTCAAAGCCACTTTGTTGGGCATGCTCAACCCAAATTTTGCAGCAGCCGCAAGTGGCGGATTTGTAAGTGGTCAGGCTCACAGATTCCTTTTTGGGGTCTGAAGATTCGGCACAGGCATTTAATGCCAGGGTTGTGAGTAGCGCCGCAATAGCGACCAAAATTGAACGGTTCATATGAACTCCGATGATGAGATTTAGGGCGCACACAGGCGTGCGAGTATTTATAAAAAATATTTGGAGTAAAACTGGGGAGTGCGCGTATGCCTAGGCATACGGGGCCCGTTAAGTGCGGAATATGGGTGGGCGCAGTGCCATTTCCGGATCTGGAGAGGAATTAAATTCCCGGTAGGCAGTTACAAGTAGATTGCGGTTGTATACAAGGATTTTATATTGAGCGTTTACCGCAGAGCTGGTGCCTGGCCCTGCACAGCAGCTGCATTCAGCAGTGCAACTGGAGGGATGGCTGTCGCTGCAGTTCTCAAGGGTTGCCTCGTCGCAATGGCCTTTTTCTTCTGCAGCGATGGATGCCGCTGGGGGTTCGTGTGTTTCCGCACAGGATGACGCAACTGCCTGGCCGCCGAAGGCCAGTAGCAGTATGAGCAAAAATAGGCGGAAGATCCCGGTGTGCATGGCGGTATTCAGAAAACAAGCCAGCCCGCAGTGTATGGGCTGGCCTCTGCCGGTGCAACTTCCCGCTTGCGGGATGGCGGATTAAGAGCGGCCCAGGGGCAGGCGGAAGTCCTGGTGTTGCAACAGGTCCGGCCCACATTCGAGGCGCTCGAGCCAGCCCAGGAAGCGCTCTTTGACATCGCCCGAAGCAAAGTAACCGCCGTGCTGGGGCACAATCATTGCGGGGTTGAGTTCCCGAATCATCTTGGCCCAGAGACGACAGGTCCAGTTCCCGCCCATATAGCGGCGGTGGAACCCTTCCATCGACGGCAGGTGCTCGTCGAAATCTTTGACTTCGCCCTCCTCACCACCGAGTGAGGCACCGATATCGCCGGAAAATAATATGCGGCTGACCGGATCATAAAAACTGAAGTTGCCACAGGAGTGCATAAAGTGTGCTGGCAGCGCCCAGATCTCGCTGTCGCTGAAGGGGATAATTTCTCCCTTATCGTCCAGAGGCATGATCCGTTCCTGCCAGCGTTCAGCACCGGCACGCGAGGCGACAAAGCCGGAAACCAGGTGTGGCAAAAACCGCGACCACAGCTTCGACACGGCCACCTTACAGCGCGAATGCAGCATCCAGCGCGGCAGCGAGGCGATAATATCCGGATCCTGGTGAGAGGCCAGGATCAGGTCCAGTTCGCTCAGGTTCAAATGGCGGCTGAGCTCAATGGTGAGGTGTGTGTAAGTCAGATCGCCGCCAGGATCGATAAGCGCCCCTTTGGTGCCGCGGCGAATAACAAATTGATTGGCCTGTACCCCATCGCTGCCATTCTGCTCTTTAACCAAATCGCCGAACCGCGCAACCAGGTGGTGACCTTTTTCAAATAGGATGTCCACGCCGCGACTCCTCTTATTGGACTTGGCCGAGGTATTGAGTGAGCCTCTCCTTGTTCATGGCGATGGTGGCATTCATGCCTTCGACATGCTTCTTAGCTTCTTCCAAGTTGGTTGCCTTACCTACCTGAATTACCCCAACCATACCCAGCGGCAGATGTGGGTCGCACTGGTATACGTAGACACCTTCCTGGTTCAAAGTGACAGTCACCTTTTCTCCCATGCTGCCATTCCAGGTAGCGCCCTCGGCAGGGGACAAAACTGAGTGAGTGTTGTGGGCCGCATCAGTGGGCAGGAAGGTGACAGAATCGCCCGGTGCTACTGCGAGAAATGCCGGTTCAAAAGTCATCATGCCGTCCTTGCCCTGGTTCAGCATCTTAACTTCGTGATCCGCAGCCAGGGCGGAGGTCGAGGCCATGGCGAGCGCCAGAATCGCGCCGCGAAGAGTAATAGACGACATACTTACTTCCTGTTCGATGGTTAGTCAGTGTTGTTCAGCGCCTCCCCATTAGTGGGTAGAGGCAGCGGCGGATGTTATCTCGGAGGGGGCTGGGTGAATTGATCTAGATCAATCGCGTAGATAGACCAATTAGAAGGAGAAGATGCCAATAGAAGGGATCCGTGTAGGAGAGTCATTTTAGACTGCTGAGCACCACCCGCCTCGGCCGGATAAGGGGTAAACTGTGCGCCGATCAATTCTGTGACTTTTCGGGAGAGTGCTTTGGCCACAAAACGTAAAACTGCCTACGTGTGTAATGAATGCGGCGCTGACTACACCAAATGGGCAGGGCAGTGTAGTGCTTGTGGCACTTGGAATAGCCTATCGGAAGTACGCCTGGGACCGGATCACAAGGACAGTCGCGCCGCGAATTTTACCGATGCACAAAGTGGTTACGCCGGTTCCGCTGGTGCTGGCAAAGTACAAAAACTATCGGAAATCGACCTCAGTGAATTGCCGCGTATTCCCACTACGGCCTCGGAACTGGATCGAGTGCTAGGCGGCGGGCTGGTGCCTGGCTCCGTCGTATTGATCGGCGGCCATCCCGGTGCGGGTAAATCCACTGTTTTACTCCAGACCCTGTGCCATCTCGCGACTTCAATGCCGGCGCTATACATCACCGGCGAGGAATCTCTCCAGCAGGTTGCTATGCGCGCTAAGCGCTTGGGGCTGCCCACGGAGTCTCTGCAATTGCTCAGTGAAACCGATGTGGAGCGTATTTGCCTGGCGGCCAAGGAAGTGAATCCTCGGGTTATGGTAGTGGACTCGATCCAGGTGATGCACATGAGCGATGTGCAATCGGCACCGGGCTCTGTGGCACAGGTGCGCGAGAGTGCGGCCTACCTGACCCGCTTTGCCAAGCAGACCGGCACGGCGCTGATCCTGGTGGGGCATGTCACCAAAGATGGCAGTCTCGCGGGCCCCAAGGTGCTGGAACATATTATCGACTGCTCCATTCTCCTCGAAGGCACCCACGACTCCCGCTTCCGCACACTGCGAGCGCATAAAAATCGCTTTGGGGCCGTCAATGAACTCGGCGTGTTTGCCATGACAGAGCAGGGCCTGAAAGAGGTATCCAATCCCTCAGCCATTTTCCTGCAAAGGGCCGAGGAGATCGCAGCCGGTTCTGTGGTGACTTCGGTGTGGGAGGGCACCCGGCCGCTGTTGGTAGAGTTGCAGGCCCTGGTGGACGATAGCAGTCTCGGCAACCCCCGCCGGGTAGCGGTGGGCCTCGACCAGAACCGCTTGAACATGCTGCTCGCTGTGTTGCATCGCCACGGTGGGGTCTTGGTGGGGGACCAGGATGTCTTTATCAATGTGGTCGGCGGGGTAAAGGTGATGGAAACCAGCGCCGACCTGACACTCTTATTGGCGGTAGTCTCCAGTTTCCGCAACCGTGTCCTGCCCCGGGATCTGGTGGTATTCGGGGAAGTGGGGCTGTCAGGCGAGATTCGCCCGGTGCCCTCGGGCCAGGAGCGTTTGCGCGAGGCCGCCAAACACGGTTTCCGCAAAGCCATTGTGCCTGCAGCCAACCGCCTGAAGAACGATATCGAGGGAATGGAAATGCACTCGGTCAAAACCCTGGCGGAAGCGCTGGCAGTAATTGATATGAGCTGACAGCCCAGCCGGGGACGGCTGTTTTGACAGGGGAATACCTTGCGTATTCCCCTGGAGAAGTGAGCTTTCAGAGCCTCCTGCGCTAGGGGCGCCTAGTTGCACCCTTGCGCCGGTTGTTACCGGGGCCCCGACGAAAATCCTCTGACGGAGTGCCCTTGTAACAGCGCGGGATAATGGGCCAGTCCTCTGTTAGAAAATAGGCATAGGTGCCCTTGGGGAATTCCGGGGTGCGAACCATTCTGCCGTTGCACTCATCCAATGTGCCGGAGCCAGCCACATAGTGGTAATCATCCACAAAGGTACCATCGTAGTAGCCACCGGGTTCTTTACTGCCCTTGGGGCGTTTCCCGGGTTTCACCTGATAACTTGAAGTCATTGCCGCAATCCCGGATTTCGGTTCCCAACCATCGGCATAGGCGTACAGGGCATAAATGGGGAATCCATCGGCAGCCCAGCCAATCAGTGGCGAATGCCTTTCCTTCGATACCCCCAGGCGCTGTAATAAACCGGTGGGAATTCCGTGATAGTGATAGGCACCATTGGGCTGAACATGGGCGTAGTTATCGTCTACACCCAGCTGAATCGCGCCGGATAGGGCTTCGTAGCGCCAGCGTCCCCGATTGCCCAGGTACCATTCCGCAGCACTGGGGTCGAAAGGCACTCCGTTCAGTCCGATACCAAAATTCTGCAACGGAACCGGTGTAGATTGAGCGGCAATTTGGGGGATAGCCGGAACTCGGAAACGGTAGCGCTGCACCTCGATTTCATGGGGATTGCCGCGATTGGGGAAGGTACCAGTCTTATGCTCGGAAATACCGTTGGCCTCAATAACGCGCCAGGGTCCCTGGATACTGATACTCACTTCACTAAAGGTAATCGGCGCTTCGGTAGCAGGGACAGTGTGCTGCAGACCATCGGATTGCACTACTGTGTGTTTGCGAGCGGTGTGGCGCCCACCAGTGGCGCCCCCTCCTGTAGAGCGCGCAGTCGGTTTGCGCTCGGGAACACAAGCTAGGCCATGTGATTGGGGGTGGTTGCGGCAGCGACCACTGGCTCGGCCATTGGGCAGTTCCATTGAGCAGCTGGCGCCACTGGACAGGTTTCGACAAGCCTCCAGGGCGCTATCGGGTACGTGAGCCAGCGAGAGAGGCGCAATACTGCAAAGCCCCACAAATAACCACTTCTTCATAATGACATCTCAAGATTTACAGTACCGCTGGCCGGTTGCGATTTATTGGGAGTTACTGTTCTTCATCTTCCATGGGGCGAGGGCCGCCTTTGCCCTTGCCGCCGGCAGGTACACAGACCAGCTGCTCAATCTGCGGGGGCATACGGCAGGTGCCCTCCAATGTGCCTCTGGGTGTCTCGACAGTGCAGGCGTCTCCTTCAGCCAAGCTGCTGCAGGCATCAATCGCTTCCTGCGGAGGCTGGCGCGGCTGTGCAGATACATTTGTGGCCAGTAAGAGGGCTGCTACTGGGATAAATATTTTTTTCATCGTGTTCTCCTGTCGTAGGCACTTTGAGGGGAGTCCCTGGAGCCTCAACTTTGCTCATTGGGTTTTGACAGAGGTTATTGCTGTCGCCCGAAACTATAGACTCGGGAAATGGCGATTACCGCTCAGCGAAGGGCTGGCTTCTCGAATTGGCCTGGGACTGCCATCGAAAATAGTCGAGGAATGAGTAAGTAATGTGGATCACTTGTAAAGAAGTGTGGGGCTGGAGAGCTCACTTTACGACTAATGATCCAGAGATCTGACAGGCTCTAATTGATCAGTGGTGGAGGTGGGAATTAGGGGATGAGTAAGTAGGAAAGGCTGGGTATTTAATCAGTCGTGGCACAAGCTAAAATCTGGCTTGTTTCACGACTGATTCTGTATTTTTCTGAAGGGGCTTTAACTTTCAGTTTCCAGTGCAGCTTTCGCCGCAGCTTCACTCAACAACCTGCGGCGAACTTTCATTGGAGTGGTACCAAACCAGCGGTCGCAGGCCCGGTTAAATGAGCTCTGCTCCCGATACCCCAGCATATTGGAAATCTGGGCCATAGGTGGCAACTTTCTACTGAGGTAATGTTCTGCGCGTTCGCGGCGAATACGGTCGAGAATATCCTCAAACACCAATTCCCGATCTCGCAACCTGCGCTGCAGGGTGCGCTTGTGCATCCCCAGCTGATTGGCGACTTCCTGCAAACTGCAGCGCTTTAGCGGCATCAGGCAATAGATCAGCTGTTCTACCTGGTGAATCAGGTTTGACTCACCTTGTTCCAGTACTTTGTCGATATAAGACTTTAATAGAGGCCTTAAAACCGGGTTGCACTTCTCGGTCGGTTGGGCTAACTGGCCGCTACTTAGAATCAAGGTGTCGCTATTTTGTAAAAACTGTACATTTGTACCAAAAAAGTTTTCATATTGGTCGTGGAGCGGCTGTTTGGACTTTAAATGAACCGCCTCCAGATTGAACTTTTCACCACATAATATTTGTAGTGCGACAACAGAAACCCCAAGGAGAAATTCCCGGAATAGCTCGAGAGGTAATGGAGAGTCCGAAGGTATATAACTTTCTAAATCATTTAAACAATGAAAAGTTATAAACGTTTGGAGCCCTTTTACTTCCAATTCAACTCGCAGGTTATAAGGAGGGGCGGCGAATTGCTTTACGGCAGCATTGAGGAATTCCCCGAGGGTCAACGACTGCAATACTGCTGCTCCAAGAGAACTGAGGGCGGCAGCCCCCTGGCTTTTTGCCAGTCTCAGTCCGAAATCCGCGCAATTGAGTTGTCGTGCGGCCTTTTCAACAAGGTCAGTCACTTTACTCAACGGGAGATACCCCTCGAGTTTTTCAACCTGCTCGGGGTTAATACCGGCGCTATTAAGCAGTGTTTCCGGGCAGCCGTTTAGCTGGGATACTTGGTCATAAAAGCCGGTTAACAGCTTAGCTCTTATTTGTTGGGTCAATTTCTTCCAAATCCTTCCAAGAACCCAGCCTGATTTAATTATTAGGCGTGCCGGGTCGCAACTTCTATTTGAGCGGAAATATTCAACTGATAGGCGCGCCCGATAATTTTAGGAATCTACAAATAAATGCAAATTCCAGGATTACACATTCCTGGGCATTGTCTGACGGATTTGCAAAACCGTCATATTGGCGAATGCCTGTTTTATTTCGAATTCCTGATATGTATTGTGCGCTATGGATAACTGTTACTGCACTAACTACCACAAAGTGCACACGACTCATCCTGAGAAAATAATATATGAGATTAAAACAAGGCAGCCGAAACTGGCGCAATCCGCCTATCAGTCTCCGCTAAGTATTATTTCAAGGCCTATATTACTTGTTTTTTTTTGTGGATTCGAAGGGCTTTTGGCTTTTGCTTATAATCAAAATGTCACCTAATGAAAAAAAATACCAATTAAAGTTAATACATTGAAACTTTATTCCCTTATGACAGCAAAAAAATTTTTTTGTTTTATGGTGACTCCATATCTGGGAATAATAATTTTTTCTTAATTTATCCACTTTTTTACCCCTGCCTAAAGCTATCTTGAATGACTGGTGATTTCAGGAACGCTTTAACACTTTTTGGGTAGTTACCAGCGGATATAAATGACCAGTTCAAATGTACGGTCATTTTGGGGAGACAAAAAAGCCCGCATAAGCGGGCTCTAGGATTACTGATTAATCAGTGGATTAGCCACCATAGTAGGTAGCTGCACCGGGGCCGACGGGCAGTCCCAGGGCAAAAACCCAGATGAAGAACAGGGCTGTCCATCCGATAAAGAAGAAGATGGAATAGGGGATCATAGTGGCGATCAATGTACCCATGCCCAAGTCTTTCTTATAGCGCGCAGCAAAAGTAATGATCAGGCCAAAGTAACTCATCATCGGCGTGATAACGTTGGTCACAGAGTCACCGATACGGTAGGCCGCCTGGATTACTTCCGGGGCGTAGCCCAGCAGCATCAGCATGGGTACAAAAATGGGAGCTGTCACTGCCCACTGAGCAGAGGCACTGCCCAGCATTAAGTTCACAAAGCCACACATCATGATGAAGAACAGGAACAGTAGTGGCCCAGTGAGGCCGATGCTTTGTAGCGCATCAGCACCTAAAACGGCAAAAATGGTGCCCAGGTTGGTGATCTTAAAGAAGGCGACAAACTGCGCAGCAAAGAACACCAGGACAATGTACATCCCCATACTGTTCATGCTCTTGGCCATGGCATCAATGACATCTCGGTCATTCTTCATGGTGCCGACAACCTTACCGTAAACAAATCCCGGGATAGCGAAGAACACCAGGATCAGTGAGACGATACCTTTTAGGAACGGAGAGCCCGCGACCAAGCCTGTCTCGGGATTACGTAAAACACCCCACTCAGGCACCACCGTCAAAGCGAGTACTGCAGATACGCCCAAAACAGCCAAACCTGCGTACTTAAGGCCGCGCTTCTCGGCGTCGGTCAGGGTGCCAACTTTGTCTTGAGTCAGGTCGACAGATGCTTCACTGGGATCATATTTACCCAGCTTGGGTTCTACGATCTTCATGGTCACCCAGCTACCAACCCCGGTGATCAGGAAGGTACTGACAATCATAAAGAACCAGTTTACTTCCGGGCCCACGGAGTAGGTCGGGTCGATCATATGGGCTGCTGATTCTGTGATCCCCGATAGCAGCGGGTCCACCGTTCCCAGCAGCAAGTTAGCACTGTAGCCGCCAGAGACACCGGCAAACGCGGCGGCCAGGCCAGCGATAGGGTGTCGACCGAGGGAGTGGAAAATCATTGCGGCTAATGGGATCAGTACCACGTAGCCCAATTCAGAGGCGGTATTAGAGATGATACCGGCAAAAACCACTATGACAGTGACTGTGCGTTTGGAAGCCTGGAGTACCAGGCCGCGAACAGCGGCACTTAACAGGCCGGAGTGCTCGGCAATCGCAACCCCCAATAGAGCCACCAAAACTGTCCCCAGAGGAGCAAATCCGGTGAAATTCTTAACCAGACTGGTAACGATCATCCTGAGGCCATCGCCACTCATAAGGTTGAAAACCTCAATAACGCCATCTGGCGCTCGGCCAGCAGCGCCAACCGGGCGGGGGTCGGGGACAGACAGGCCAAAGTAAGAAGCGATACCACTAATGACTATCACGCTAACGGCGAATAGTGCGAACAGTGTGATTGGGTGGGGGAGAAGGTTGCCGAGCCATTCCACTGCATCTAAGAAGCGGATAAAGGCTGTCTTGCGCCCTGGGGGACTGTCCTGCCGATCACTCGGGGAGGTTGTTGTGGTCATTGTTGGTCCTCAGTCGTTACTGCAAGCGACCCTAATTGCCTCTGGGCCGCCTTGTAGCCGAAGGGTTGGCTGAAAAATGTGCTAAAGCCGAGATCATACACAAAACTACTTCAGCTAAGAATGCCCAGAGAGAAATGTTGCTCCTAGGCGGTAGGCCAAAGAGCTATCAGGCGACCCGGATAGGTAAAAGATCTATGATGAAAGATGTGCTGTTATGGCGCTTGTTACAGTGGGGCAAATCTTTCTGATTGCGGTCTCTGATGACTGGATATGCCATAATCCCAATACTATGTAGTCAATTCAGCGGTGAAAATAATGAAGATTGGAATTTTAAAAACCGATGATGTGCGCAAAGAGCTTGTCGGCGAATTTGGGGAGTACCCGGAGATGTTTGCCGACTTGTTGCGCGACCAGGACTCCAATTTGGAGTTTAACACCTACGAAGTCCAGCACGGCCAGTATCCCGACCATATAGATGAAGTAGATGCTTACCTGATTACCGGTAGCAAGACAGGCGTTTATGACGACAAACCCTGGATTGCGCCCTTAATGGATTTTGTACGCAAGTTACATGGTGAGAAAAAGCCGACCATTGGTATTTGCTTTGGTCACCAGTTAATTGCCCAGGCACTGGGAGGCCGGGCTCGTAAGTCAGATAAGGGCTGGGGGCTGGGGGTGCACACCTACGAAATGCAGGAGACGCCTAGCTGGATGTCTGAACCCGCCCCCAACTTTAGTCTCTTAGTAACGCATCAGGATCAGGTGGATCAGCTGCCGCTTGGTGGGCGAGTACTGGCTTCCAGTGAGTTCTGCCCAATGGCAATGGTGCAGGTGGATGATCATATGCTTAGCTTCCAGGCGCATCCGGAATTCACTAAGCCCTACTCGAATAGCTTAATGGAGCTTCGACGGCAGGCTTTTGGTGAAGCTGTGGTTGATAAAGGGCAGGAGTCGCTCAAGAACGATATCCATGAAAATGCAGTTGCCAGATGGATGTTGGAGTTTTTACGTAAGTAGTATTACGCCAGCTAAACTTTAAGGTGGGGTAGCCCACCTTTTTATACTTGGTTCTCCTCATACAAATATTTGATTAATACTCAATAGACTAAATTCGATGGCTGATGTTGGCATTCCCTTTCAAGTAGAAATGGCTTGTTGTTTATTAGTTTATTTCGTTTTCTTCATATTATGAGGAATATATAAGCGTTAAATATTCAGCTTTCACAGTTAGCTTTTTCGTACCACTTTCTGAATCTGTCATTCGTCTTATTTGCTTTAATGGCGTTTTAATTTTTTTCTTTATTGAGCGTGTGCATGGTCTCTATAACGCATATCAGACTTTTGTTTGATTTTTATTAAAACCCTTTAAGGTTTTGTTGTTTTTGAGAACTGATTTGCAATTTTTATGTGTGTTTTTTATTTGCAAAGTTGAGAATGAGTTTTCTCGGGATGCTTATCTCGATGTACCAGATTGCGTCCCAGTTATTTAAATAAAGATAATTTCTGGGGGTTTTATGGTTTCTATATGTAAAGTTAAGAAGGGGTTCTCTAAAAGCCTGTTGGCGATCTCTATTGGTGCCACTCTTTCGATAAGCTCAATTGTTCTGGCAGACAATACGACGGGTACGATTAGGGGGACTGTGTTAAATACTGAAAAAGCAGACAAAGTAAGAATTACAGATATTGCTCGAGGTATTTCCAAGGATGTTTCTATAGGTAATGGAGGCGAGTTCAGAGTGGGGAGCTTGCCGCCTGGAGAGTACCAGCTAGAACTTCATTCAGATGGTCAAATTACGGAATCTCGTTCAGTATCGGTGAGTTTGGGGGGGACTATTAATATTGCTCTTGGCGATACTTATGAAATGGAGGAAGTTATTGTTCAAGGGCAGAGAATTTCTCAGTTGGATACAGGGATTGCCGAATCAGGTTTGGTTATTTCATCAGATGAAATTGTTGAGCTTCCTGTAGCTCGAAATTTAGATTCTGTAACGCTTTTAGCGCCAAGTGTTTCCAGAGGCGATCGTACCTTTGATGAGTTTGGTGGTGGGACTAGTTTTGCTGGAGCATCAATTGCAGAAAATGTCAGTTATATTAACGGATTAAATACTACTAATTTTAGAAACGGATTGGGTTACTCTACAGTTCCATTTGAATTTTACGATAATATACAGATAAAAACTGGTGGCTATTCAGCCAAATTTGGCCGCTCTACGGGTGGGGTAATGAACGCCACTACCAAGAGTGGTTCTAATGAATTTAAATTTGGTAATAGTTTTTATTTTGATGAGGAGACTGAAACCGCTCCAAATACCTTCGTTTACGATAATGATCAGGATGAACTAAATGCCCGGGAGGCAAATATTTATGCTTCAGGGCCAATCATAGAAGATAGGTTGTTCTTTTATGCTCTCTATAGTGGTGTTTTAAAAAACAAAGAATACTATGGGATGACCAGTGGTCGTGGCTATAAAGAGGAAACCGAATCAGATTTTTGGGGAGTAAAAATAGATGGCTATATTACTGAAGATCATCGAATAGAGCTTACCGCCTTTAGTGATGAAAGAGATATTGTAGAAGGCATTTATAACTATGATTCCGACACAGAGCAAACAGGCGAATATATCGGAGATATTGTTTATGGAAGGGGAGGTTTTAATTGGATAGCTTCCTACATCGGGAATTTAAATGATAATATGACTTTAAGTATTTCCTATGGCGAAAACACACAGGACCGAAGTGAAATACCGGAAAATAAAGATGCTTCTACTGTTTATTGGTATAACCCGGGTCGAGTATCAATCGGTGAATGGGTTGGATCGACAGTGGAAGTTGGTGAAGATACACGGGAAATGTTCCGTGTAGATTTTTCTTGGGCTATTAATGATCACTTTGTTGAAGTTGGTATTGATAATGAGGCAAATAGTCTTACAGAAAATACCACATATTCAGGAGGAGAGGTGTGGAGGCTCTATCCAGAGCTAGGGCGGGCTCGCAACCTTATTTATGAAAATGTGGGCAGCTTTGAAACAGAGTCTACAGCTTTTTATTTGCAGGATACCTGGCAGATAACAGATGACTGGTCTGTTCAGTTGGGTTTACGGAATGAGACTTTTACCAATAAAAATGCTGCTGGAGAGAAATTTATTGATGTGAGTGATCAGTGGGCACCTCGATTTTCTACTGTGTGGGACCCAACTGGCGAAGGAAAGCAAAAGGTATTTGCAAATTTTGGCCTTTATTACCTTCCTGTGGCTTCAAATACGAATGTAAGACTTGCGGGTACAGAATTATATACCACTGAGTGGTTCGACTGGGATGGTTCTTGCCTGAATAATGACGCAACTCCGTGTAACTTAGGTGAATCTGACGGTCTTGGCTACTATGCTGATGGGAGCTTAAAGGACACCGAAAGTGTTGTAGATAAGAATATTGATCCAATGTATCAGTCTGAGTATATTCTTGGCTACGAATATATTATGGATAGTGGTATTCAGCTGGGTGTACGTGGTATTTATCGCAATTTGGAAGTCGCGTTGGAAGACTTGGCAATTGATGCTGCGGTAATTGACTACTATAACTCGTCAGGTACTTGGGATGCATCCAAAGTTGATGGAGCAAGTGTCGAAGATATATTTGGAGGCTTCCATCAGTACGTATTGACTAACCCCGGCAACAATATGCGGATTTATATCCCTGAACAGGGTGAATATATCAATTTATCGGCAGCTCAATTAAGGTATCCAGAAGCGAAGCGACAATATGGTGCAGTTGAATTTACGTTCAAGCGCCCATTTGATGGCAGGTGGTCATTAGATGCCTCGTATACTTGGGGGCATAGCTGGGGTAATAATGAAGGTTACGTTCGCTCAGATAATGGGCAAACAGATTCAGGTTTAACAACTAACTTTGATCAACCGGGATTGATACAAGGTGGGTATGGTAACTTGCCAAATGATCGCAGGCACACGGTAAAGGCATTTGGTACTTACAGCTTTGATATGGGATTGAGATTAGGGACTAATTTTATGTGGCAAACGGGTCGCCCAAAAAATTGCTTTGGAATGCATCCCACTGATGTTTTTGCCCAAGCATATGGATCTGAATCTTTTTATTGTCAAGGGGAGCTCAATTCACGGGGTAGTTTGGGAAGAACCGATGATTACTGGAACCTTGACTTAAATGCGCAATACCCGATTGAGCTTGCCGACAATCAGAGGTTGTTGGTTAGTTTGGATGTTTTTAATGTATTTAATGATGATGCTGTTTTAGAAGTAGAGGAACAAGGTGATCTTGATGGGACATCAGAGCCATATGAATACTTTGGGCGTGCTTATTATTATCAAACTCCTCGCAGTATTCGCTTAGGTTTTAGATATGATTTTAACTAGATTTGATTTTTAACTTAATGTTTATTAAGTCCAGGCAAGTAAAAACTTGCCTGGACTTATATGGTTTAATCTTTGGTTGTTTGTCTGTGCTATAAGCTTTATTCTTTTTAATTTACCCCAAAGAAAAAATCTTCTTCCAGCATAATAATTCGAACTCTAATTGGCTCTTCGATTTGAAATAATCTACGAGCGGATTCATCAATTTGAATGGCAAGACTTTGTAGGACCTGATGAGTCCTGTTGGGTTGCCTTTTGCATAATATTTCAATATAGCAGCCTGCAGGAACTGCTAAGGTGGCAGGTATGATCACAACAGCAGTATCTTCTTCTACATCAAGCTCCCGGTTTAGTAGCTCTGTTAAAAAGGATGGGGTTGAATCTGGAGATAGCTTAGACTCATCAAGATAAATTTTGCAGCTGGCCATACTTGGTTTCCGGTTTGAATTAGTTAAATTGGTGTCTGTCCTAAAGTGTATTTGTCATAAGTTTGTCTTGGTTGGTCATTCTTTAAGGTTTAATTTTAGCTTTTAATAAAGAGAAGTGGTTGAATAATGTAGTTGATCATAGTTTTCATAGTAGAGGGTTTTAATGTCTGTAACTCAAAATCTTTTAGTTGCCTGTGCATTTATATAGCGATATTTTATATGTGAAAAGTGGGTGGTGGTTTGTGGTTGGTCGATCAATGAGATTGATGTGTCGATTTGGAGGAAGCTCAATTATCAGCGAAATGTATTGCGAAATACGCAATGCGTAAATAATTTATAATTCGGCTTTGTCGGGGGTTAAAGATATCTGTTACTCAAATTTAGTATAAAAAATAAATATGCTGTGATTTAGAGTGTTCTATCGCTGAGTTAATTTCCCATATCGTTGTATAGGTCTGTCAAACCGGAAAGAAATTTTCAGTTGTCGAGAAGTATAGCTTATCTAAGGAAGGCGGCTAATGTACTGGTCATACGGGTAAGATTCATGCAAGCGTGAAGTATGCAGACTAGTCGGTTTTCTTTTTAAAGCTAAGATTTTTGGTGGCAAAGGCTTGTAATAAGACAAGGGTACTTCTGTCCGGCAATTATATTCCTATGCGGCTTAATACAAACTTAATATCAATATGTGCGACATCGATATACCTTGCTTCTTATTAGGTAATCCTAGTAGGGAAGTCATGAATGAATTGATATCGGTGACATCAGGGGGGCTAAGCACGCTTGTAATGAGTAGATTAAAAGTGTGAAATGATTGTTATTTGTCGAGAAATGAAGTATAGACTTTAATTGACTCCTCAATGTAAAAAATTTAAATTTAACAAATCTAATTTGGGGCGGTTAGTTTACAATAATTTGCAAAAACAGAGATTTAATTCTTTACCTGCCTTGCAGGTTGACTAATAGGTTTACTGCATTGTCAACGCCTTTTTCTCATACTACTCGAGCTATTGCCTCAGACTCTATCCGCGCTTTGGTTGTTGCTACCTCGTTAGGATTTTTAATTCTGATTGCTTGGTTAATTTGGTTTTTTACGAAAGATATCACCATCTATAGCGTAAGTGACGATGCGCGGTTGGAGCAGGAGCAAAACACAATTCATGTGAGTACCCAGAGGATTGGTCGTGTGATCACCGTTGATGCTGAACTAGGTGATACCCTTGAGGCTGGGGATACCCTGGTACAACTTGATACGTCCGTACTTGACTTGAGTTTAAAGGGCGATACCAAAGTATCTGAAAGCTTGAAGGACCAACTTGGCTCAGTTCAGCGAGAGCGACGGTTACTAGATAAAAAATTTGGCGAAGATGAAAAATCCCTTAGCGATCAGTTGAAGCTTCTGGAGCAAAGGTACCAACTTCAGGTTAGCAATCAAAAAATTCAAGCGGAGGTTGCTGATCGCTATGAGCGATTACTGGAGAAACAGCAAAGTTCAGAGTTGGATTATTTAGCCGCAAAGCGTGCCTACCAGCAAATGGCAATGGCGACACTTAAACTACAAGCGGATATTCGCGCTTTGGAGGATCGAAGAGCACAGTTAATCAGTGAATATAAGTTGGAAGTGAGTAGCTTAACGCAACGAAATCAAGATATAGATGGCAAGCTTGCAGAAGTAGATACCCGTATCCAGCAAGGCCACCTGGCAGTGAATGAGCAAAAATTGCGGACACCAATTGCCGGAAAACTCGCCGCCCTTGCAGAAATTAGGGAGGGCGAGGTTCTTGCGGCAGGTCAGCAAATAGCGACTATTCAGGCAGAGGGCCTTATCTCGGTTCAGGCATTTTTTCCTCCGGCATTAGCTCTGGGACATATCCAGCCCGGACAGAAGGCCCAAGTAAAACTGGATGGATTTTCCTGGGCCCGTTATGGGCAATTGGAGGCCCGAGTAGAACGGGTCGCTAGTGCCGTCCAGCAAGGCAAAGTTCTTGTACAGCTATCCTTACAAGGTGAAGCACCGCCCCATCTCCCTTTACTGCATGATTTACCGGCCAGGGTAGAAATTGCCACAGGCAAGAAAACACCATACCAACTGCTTCTACAAAGGACGGGTGAGATACTCTCGGGCAAAGCTCCCGCAGAGACAGTGGAAGAGGGAGCGTAACAGTGGAAAGCAAAAGACGCTGGTTAGTTCCAGAGGTAGTTCAGACCTCTAATATGGACTGTGGTCCGGCTTCCCTGAAGTGTCTGCTCGAAGGTTTTGGTGTAAATACACACTACGGCCATTTGCGCGATGCCTGCCAGACTGATGTAGATGGAACCTCGATAAATACCCTGGAAAAAATTGCGGTAGAGCTTGGGCTAGAAGCTGCCCAGATGGTGGTTCCCGTGGATCATCTCTTATTGAGCTCCACCGGCTACTTGCCGGGATTGGTTGTGGTACGGCTACCAAACGGTAACACTCATTTTGTCGTGGCCTGGAAAAATCATCGCGGTATTGTGCAGGTGATGGATCCCGCCAGTGGTAGGCGCTGGCCCAGCGCGCGTCGTTTTTTGGATGAGTTGCATGTTCATACCGCACGGGTGCCCCCTCAGGGCTGGAGAAACTGGGCAGGTGGTAATGATTTTATTGCCCCGCTGAAAGAGCGTATTGCTCAGTTAAAGGTTGGCAATAAAGAGGCCGCCACGCTCTGTGAAAAAGCGCTAAAGGATGAGAGTTGGCTCTCGTTGGCATTTCTCGATGCATCTGTTCGAATGCTCACCTCATTGGTTACGTCCGGGGCGATAAAGCGCGGAACTGAGATCAGTGGTATGTTGCAGCGGCTGTCTGTTGAATTTACTACAGATACCACCCAAGCATTTTCTTTAGTACCAGAGAATTACTGGTGTGCTCGACCGTCCCGTCCCCGTGGAAGTGAGCCTGCAGAGACAATTGAACTGTCGCCGGAGCAGTTGGAGTTTAGTGGCGCGGTCATAGTGAGCGTAAAAGGGGTTCGCGATGTCAGTGAAGTTAAACCGAAATCGGAAGCGCTATCCAGGGCTTTGCGGGAGCCACCGGTTCAACCTCTCAGGCAGCTCTGGGGGTTGATGCGCGAAGATGGATTGATTGCGCCACTCACTATAGTTATTGCTATGCTCGGAGCGGTATTGGGGCTGATGTTCGAAGCCTTGCTTTTCCGTGGCCTGATTGATATCCACAGCGAGTTAGCGACAGAGATACAGCGAGCAGGCACGATTGCATTGCTGTTGTTCTTTATGATCACATTAATGCTTTTGCAGTTTCCCGCAGGAAAAGTCCAAATGGTGGTCGGGCGCCGTTTGGAAAATCGTTTCCGCATACGGTTTTTAGCGGCCCTACCCAAAATACCTGATCATTTCTTTCAGAGCCGTCCCACCTCTGATACAGCCGAACGCTCACATCGTATTGCCGCCTTGAGAGATTTGCCTGTTCTCGGAACGAGTCTCATTTTTAAAATTTTCTCCCTGTTCGCCACTGCACTCGGAATAATCTGGCTTGCTCCAGCTGCCGCTCCTTTGGTGCTAGTCATGTCGGTATTGCAAGTCGCTGTACCCTTGATGTTCCATCCAGTACTCACTGATTACAGTATGAGAGTACAAACTCATGCGGGAGCCCTGGCTCGCTTCTATATGGATGCGCTGCTGGGAGTTATTCCAATCCGTGCGCACGGCGCCGGTGAGTCTGTTCGGCGTGAGCATGAAAACCTGCTCACTGAATGGATAAGGGCTGGATACTCATCACTGAGTTTTCAGCTCAATAGCCAGGCGGTACAGCTGTTGATTAATTGTACCCTCAGTAGTGTATTGGTGATTTATTGTGTTAATGCACGAGGGGCAAGCCCCGATCTGCTTTTATTGATTTATTGGGTATTGGCACTGCCGCCGCTGGGTGAAGATATTGCGGGACTGATGCGAAGTTATCCACGGCAACGGAATTTTTTACTGAGAGCCCTCGAACCGCTGCAAGCAGTCACTGAAACAGACACAGATAAAAGTTCCGCTGATAGTGTGGAATTTTCCCCGGCAAAACCGGTGGGTATCAAGTTTGAGAATGTCACCGTTAATGCCAGCGGTCGTACTATTCTCGACAAGGTAAATCTGGAAATCAGCCCCGGTGAGCAAATTGCTGTGGTCGGAGCATCCGGCGCCGGCAAGTCGAGCCTTGCCGGATTATTGCTGGGGTGGCACAAACCCGCCAGTGGCCGTGTGATGCTCAATGGTGGAGAGTTGAAGGGAGAGTTACTGCATCGTTTTCGCCTTCACTGTGCCTGGGTTGATCCCGCAATTCAGCTGTGGAATAGCAGCCTTCTGGAAAACTTGAGTTACGGCAATAAGCCCGGAGCTCCCCTTTACCCCATTTTACAGCAAGCGGATTTACTCAAGCTGGTAGCAGCGTTACCGGAGGGGCTGCAAAGCCCGTTAGGCGAAAGTGGTGCCCTGGTCAGTGGTGGTGAAGGGCAGCGCGTACGTCTGGGGCGCGCACTTGGCCGCGAGGAAACTGCTTGTGTGATTCTGGATGAACCGTTCAGGGGGCTTGATCGCCAACAGCGGCAGCGCCTGATGAACCGGGTGCGGGAGGTTTGGCAGGGGGTCACCCTGATCTGTATTACCCACGATATCAGTGAAACCCGGGACTTTCCTCGTGTTTTGGTCGTGGACGAGGGTTGCATTATTGAAGATGGTAATCCCAGTGAGCTTCAAACCCAGGGCGACACGCGCTATGCGCAGCTACTGGCAGCTGAAAGCAGTCTCTGGCAAGAGTGTTGGCAGAGTAGCAGTTGGCGTCACTTGCGCATGGCCAGCGGTCAATTGACAGAAGTACAAGGAGTTCCTGGGGCGACACCGGCCTCCCGGTTTACGGAGGTTGCCAGTGAGTAGTAAAGAATTAATGTCCTATTGCTGGCCAGTGTCGCAGCTGGAGGCCGCCTTACAAGCGTTGGCAAAATACAGCGGCTTGGAGCCTGAAGTAGCGGAGCACAAATCCCTTGGAAGCACCCTGGAGTTGAATGCCAGGTTGCAGGCAGGTGCTGAAGCTTTGGACTTGCAAGTGGAGCAGGTGAGTTGTAGCTACCCAGAGCTGGAAACCATGCTGTTGGGAGCCGCCCCGGCGCTATTGCGGGTTCGCTTTCCCGAGGGGGAATATTTTATCGCACTGTGTGGTGGCAGGGGGCATAAGTTACAGCTGCTCACACCGGCACTGCACCTGGAGAAAGTTTGCCTAGAGCTGGTTATTCAGCAGCTGGCTCGCGAGCTTGAAGGGCCCCAGCGCGAGCGTATCGAACAGTTGCTGGATAGTGCAGACATTCAAGGGCGTCGGCGCAAGAAAGCCATGACCGCCCTACTGCGAGAAAACCTTGCCGGCGTACGCTTGGATGATTTCTGGTTGTTGCGTCAATCCTCTCATCGGTCTTTCCGCTTACAGCTTCGCCAGCGTGGGCTGTATTGGCGCTTTGCCGCCATGCTTGCCTGTCACAGTGCCCAGATGGCTATTTTTCTGTGCAGCTGGTGGGTGATAGGTAGGGCTGTGCTCGAGGGCCATATTGATACCGGCTGGCTATCTGCCTGGGTGTTGTTGTTGGTGACTCAGGTTCCCCTATCCCTGCTCACAGCCCGGCTGCGCGGTGTGGTCTCCGTTGAGACCGGCGCACTTCTGAAACAGCGATTGCTCGCCAGCGCGTTGCGCGTCATTCCCAGTCGTATTCGCCATATGGGTTCGGGTCAGGTATTGGGCAGGGTTTACGATGCGGAGAATATAGAAGCCAGTGCATTACAGGGTGCCTTTTTATTATTGCTCGGTGTTGTAGAGCTGTTAATTGCAGCCTCAATTTTGCTGATGGGAGCTGGTGGTCTTATCTATGCAGCAATTTTGCCCCTATTTTTAGTGGTTGCATTTTTCCTGGGGCGAGCACAGTACTACGGCCGCAAAGAGTGGACAGCACAGCGCCTGTCTATGACCCATCGCTTGATTGAGAAAATGATCGGCCACCGCACCCGGCTCGCGCAGCAGGCACCCGGCGAGTGGCACCAGGGTGAAGACAGTGAGTTAAATGACTACCTGGAGAGTTCCTCTCGCATGGATAACACCATGGTGCGTTTACAGGCTTTTTTGCCACGCCTATGGTTACTTTTGGGGATAGTGGGGCTGGCCCCAATATTTATTAGCGACAGTGCCAATAGCACCCAACTCGCAATTGCCTTTGGAGGCATGTTGTTGGGGTATCGCGCAGTTTTAAAGTGTATGAATGGTTTTACCAGCGCCTTAAGTGCCGCAATTTCCTGGGAAAAAGTACGTGAACTGTTTTCCCTGGAAGATCGCCACTTAAGGGGCAGTGCGGGTTTGGCAATGGCCGCGTCGGCCGGCCAGCAGGATTCCTCGCAGCCGCTGTGTTATTTACGCGATATCCGTTTCACCTACGAGGGAAAAGATCAAGCAGTGTTGGCGGGATGCAACCTCAGCATTTATCCCGGCGACCGGCTTTTACTACAGGGCACTTCTGGTTCAGGGAAGTCCACATTGGCGAATGTTCTCACCGGCATCCAGAAACCGGATGATGGCCTGTTGCTGCTCAATGGCTACGACCGCGCAAGTATCGGTGCTGAACCTTGGCGCAGGATGGTCGCATCAGCTCCCCAGTTTCATGAAAATCATGTGTTGGGAGATTCATTTCTTTTTAATTTATTGATGGGATACCAGTGGCCACCTCGCCAGGAGAGTCTGCGCAAGGCTTATGCAATTTGTGATGAGTTGGGATTGACCCCGCTATTGGAAAAAATGCCGGCGGGGATTTTACAAACGGTGGGCGAGATGGGGTGGAGGTTGTCCCATGGTGAGATGAGCCGTTTATTTATCGCCCGTGCGCTTTTGCAAAATGCTGAGTTAGTGGTGCTGGACGAGAGTTTTGCGGCACTCGATCCGGAGAATCTGCAGATGGCGATAGCCTGTGTGCAAAAAAATGCAAAAACCCTGATGGTGATTGCCCACCCATAAAGTAGTAAATTTTTCATGGGAATCATTTGTTTCCCGATTTACTTAAACAGTTAAAGGAAGGGGATGTTTTATGTACCTTGAAACTGATATACAAGCTGGACATCATATTAAAATTAGTCAGATTCCCCAGAGCTAGATCATTAGCCTGAACTAGACATCTCGAAAACAGGTGTGTTGCAAAAGGCAGGGTTAGGTGTATAACAAAATTGAAACTCAGGCGTTTGTTCGTGCAGCCTTAACTCCAGGAGCATAAGTAAAGATTGCCATGGAGTATTTTACATCACGCTTGAATAAATAATCTCTCTGGTTTTTATTAAATAGATTGATTCGGCACTTGAAAAGATTTTATGAAGTTGAAACTTTGTAATCTATCTATAAGGCTTTCATCTCCTGTTTGCCCTGTGAGGACAAGTGAGATTAATTGCTCGACTAAATAGATTATCTCAAAGTATATCTGAGTTCACACTTTGTTATGCGCAGCATGATGAACCTTTAGCATCAAATTACCTAACTTATGTCGGTGAGAGTGGCGTAATGGCTCAACTAAAATAGGCACCCCGTCCGTTGATAACTATCCATTCTGACTTCTTGTCTCACTTGGCTTTCTTGCATTAGAGTTATTTTTCTGGGTGCTAAGTTGCTATTAGATAAGGTTATTCTGCAAGTACTCTAGGCAAGATAGTATACAAAATAGCCTTTTTAGTGCTTTGGAGTGTAAAACCTACAGGGTGCCGTACCATCAGCAATGAGGTTTTAGGCTTCGTTTTAGCAGGGTAGACTAGAATTAATTAATTTCTCCTGGTTGTTGGTTAATTCAGATTTGAATAGGTTTATTATCATAAGTTTTTCTAAGTGACTGATGGAGGTTTGGTAAAACGACATCGACTCTGTAGGAATCCTAATTACGTACCATCGTGCCAGAGTGAGGGGCATATTTTAATTCTTGAGGCCTTTGGCGCCCCTGTAGAATGAATTTGCCGCCTGCTTTTTTTAAGTTTGGTGGTTTCTAATTGGGGTTTTCAAATTTATTCGGTTTCGCAACTCATTTGGTGCGGAAACCAGTTGTTTTTTAACTAAGCTCTTTTATAAAATGTCGACAGGAAGCAGTATTTGTTGACTTCTCATTATCGCCGCAGCAAGTTGTCTATTGCTAAACCTGTTCGCTGAGTTAATCAGATTCTTTATGAGAATCCTTTTTAGTGTCTGGTAGCCAAGTGAGGGTGAATACTGGTTCTTTGTATCGGAGGTATGGGTCTCCGGTCTTCCCAAAGTGAAAATGGAGGTGTGCTATGCACGTTGAAACTGATATCAAAGCTGGTCCACAAGCAGTTGTAGATGCTGACCCGGAAGCTGCTAGCAATGCTAATAACAGTAATCAGTCCAGCAGTGACGGATCAAACTAGTTGAAACTGTGAGGGGAGCTTTTTACTTAAAATTTTTTACAGGTAAATGTTCCTCTCCTTAGATGTAAAGTATATTTTCCTGCTTACGTAGCCATAATTATATTGATTTCATGGGTATCTCTATGGCGTGATAATCTACGTATGGAGTGGTTTCCCTCTTTTGTCAAGAAACTTAATTAGATAATTGTATGGCTTTTTTAGTTGGTGATTTTTTCAGGTGTCTTAACTTTTTGGTTAGAAAGCGTATTGCTAACCTGTACCATCGTGCAGCTATCAGTCCAATTCTTGCTGTTTTGGTTGAAAGTTTTTTCTGCTAAATTGGCTTGAGAATAATGATCATTTTTTGTGATCTTTTCCTCAAAAAATTTGAGTATTATTGGTGTGATGTAATGTAATCGCGTTAAGCTGTATTGTGTTTGACAGAGAGTAAGTCGAACCAAGTACCTAAGAGATTGAAATGATAAAGGAGACGCATAATGCATACTGAAACTGATATTCAGGCTGGTCCACAAGCGGTTGTTGAGCTTCCGCCTAACTGATCACAAATTTGAGATTGATTTAGATAGATCTCTTGATGCGGTAAAACGTATCGTGAGCCAGAGAATATATACAAAGCAGTCTCTGCTGCTTTTCTCTGGCTTTTGTCTGACTAAGCATCTCTTTTTATTCTCTACTCTATTCGTTGACACTATTTTCCCTCTAGATAATATAAATCGATTTTCCTATGGAAATATCAATGTGACCTTTTCATAACATCATAACGATATTGAAGCCAGCTGGAATTGGGTAAGCTCTGTAGGAGTGTTTTTATTGGTTGCAGTTATGATCGAATATTCAGAGAAGATTTATACTTCGGGTTCCCATACCACCAGGGGAAAGTTGCTACCTGGGGGGCAGAAATCCTTATTTAGAAATACTCGCTTTAAAGGTGTGTTTGCGAGACCCAAGAACTAATGTTGATACAAACTCAGCGTTCTAAGCTTTGAATTTTTCGGTATTTTATTTAGCGCTTTCGAGAAAAAAAGCCCGCTTAAGCGGGCTTTTTTTCTTTTAAAATCAAGTCTTAAGCTTCTTATAATGCATCCGATGGGGCGTTGCATCCTCACCTTTGCGCTGCACAAAGTCCTCGTGGTACTCGGTATAGTTACCCTCGAAGAATACCGCTTCACTCTCACCCTCATAGGCGAGGATATGGGTGGCAACGCGGTCCAGGAACCAGCGATCGTGCGAGATTACCAGGGCACAGCCGGGGAAGTTGAGCAGGGCTTCTTCCAGGGCGCGCAGGGTTTCGATATCCAGATCGTTGGAGGGTTCGTCTAGCAGCAGTACATTGGCGCCCTGCTTGAGGGTATAGGCTAGGTGCAGGCGTCCGCGTTCACCGCCGGAGAGTTCGCCTACGCGCTTCTGTTGGTCACTGCCCTTGAAGTTAAAGCGGCCAACATAGTTGCGCGAGCCCACTTCGTAGTTGTTGATCTTGAGCATATCGTGGCCGTCTGAGATGGCTTCCCATACGGTCTTGCTGTCATCCAGATTTTCACGGCCCTGTTCAACGTAGGCGACCTTAACGGTTTCACCCATCTTGATCTCGCCGGAGTCTGGCTGCTCAGTGCCGCTGATCATACGGAACAGGGTGGACTTACCGGCACCGTTACCGCCGACGATACCTACAATTGCGCCCTTGGGCACACGGAAAGACAGGTTGTCGATCAGCAGGCGCTCGCCGAAGCCTTTGCTCACATCTTTAAACTCAATCACATTGTCGCCGAGACGCTCGCCGGGCGGAATGTAGATTTCGTTGGTCTCGTTGCGGGCCTGGAAGTCCTGGGACTGCATTTCTTCCAGGCGGGACAAACGGGCCTTGTTTTTGGACTGGCGGCCCTTGGGATTTTGGCGGGCCCACTCGAGTTCCTTTTGCATGGCTTTGGCGCGAGCCTGTTCGCCGCGTTGCTCTTGCTCCAGGCGTTTTTCTTTCTGTTCCAGCCAAGTGGTGTAGTTACCTTCCCAGGGGATGCCGTGGCCGCGGTCCAGTTCCAGAATCCAGCCGGCAACATTGTCGAGGAAGTAGCGATCGTGGGTGATGGCAACCACAGTGCCAGTGAAATCGTGCAGGAAGCGCTCCAGCCAGAATACGGATTCCGCATCCAGGTGGTTGGTGGGTTCGTCGAGAAGCAGCATATCCGGGCGGGACAGCAGCAGGCGGCAAAGGGCCACACGGCGTTTTTCACCGCCGGACAGATTGTTTACGTCCGCATCCCAGGGCGGCAGGCGCAGGGCGTCTGCGGCAACTTCCAGGCGGTGCTCCAGGTTGTGGGCGTCCCAGGCCTGGATAATGTCTTCGAATTGTTGCTGTTTCTTGGCCAGGGCATCGAAGTCTGCGTCGGGCTCGGCGTAATCGGCGTAGACCTGTTCCAGGCCGGCAAGGGCGTCGATGGCTTCGCGTACACCGTCCTCTACGTTGCCGCGCACGGTCTTGCTGGCATCGAGTTGCGGTTCCTGGGGCAGGTAGCCGACCTTGATGCCGGGCATTGCGCGGGCTTCGCCGTTAAAGTCCTGGTCGACCCCGGCCATGATGCGCAGCAGGGTGGATTTACCTGCGCCGTTTAGACCGAGTACGCCGATCTTGGCGCCGGGGAAGAAGGAGAGGGAGATGTCCTTGAGGATCTCGCGCTTGGGGGGCACTACTTTGCCCACCCGGTTCATGGTGTATACGTATTCGGCCATTTGGGGTTCCGTAATGGGTGTTGGAATCGGTCAGATTTTGCGCGCAACTTATCAGTTTGCGTAAAAAGTGCAACCGGGCATCTCTTAGGTAGCCCGCTGTACTCGCGTGTGGCTGACGTCAAATGTGATCTGTGTTTAACTGCGACACTATCTAGTACAAGAGCTATAAGACGAATAAAAATGGATCAGGATTCCCCGGTGTTGTTTTCCCGACGCGGCGCCCTGGCGATCGCGACGTTAAACCTCCCCAAGGCTCTGAATGCCTTAAATTCACCCATGATCGACTTGTTGTCGGCCCAGTTGGACCGCTGGGCTGAAGACTCTGAAGTCGCAGCAGTCTGGATCGATGGCAGTGGCGACAAGGCGCTGTGCGCTGGCGGCGATGTGGTGGCGCTGTATCGGGAGTCCGCCGCCTATGGTGAGACACCGGACTACGGATTCACCACCGACTTCTTCTCCCGCGAATATCGCCTGGACTACCAGATTCACACTTACGCCAAGCCCGTCGTGGTGTGGGGCGGTGGCTTCGTGATGGGGGGCGGTATCGGCATTATGGCGGGAGCCAGCCACCGGATTGTGACCGAAACCACTCGCATGGCAATGCCGGAGATTACGATTGGTTTGTTTCCCGATGTGGGGGGCAGCTGGTTCCTGAATCGTATGCCCGGGCGCCTCGGGCTTTTCCTGGGGCTGACCGGTGCGCAGTTTAATGGTGCCGATGCCCTGTTTACCGGTATGGCGGACCGTATGATAGGCCAGGATCAGCGGGAATCAGTCTTGTCTGCGTTAGCGGAGCTCAGTTTCGGTGAAAACCTGGAAGCCAATCACCAGTTAATTAGCAATTGCCTTAAATCCCAGGAGCTGCCCCTTCTGGAGCGGCCTGAGTCTGCTCTGCGAGAGCATTATGACCAAATCCAGCAGCTTACCGATTTTGCCACCTTGCCAGAGGTTTGCGCCGCCATCAGTGCATACCAGGGTGTGGATAAGTGGTTGCAGCGGGCAGCTGCCACTTTGGCAGGTGGCTCTCCGCTGACACCCTGGATTGTGTGGGAGCAATTACAGCGGGCTCGACACCTGTCCCTGGCGGATATCTACCGCATGGAGTTGGCACTCGCGGTAAACCTCTGTGCCAGTGGCCACTTTAAGGAAGGGGTGCGCGCGCTGTTGATTGATAAAGACCGCGAACCCCAGTGGCAACCTAACAGCTTGGAACAGATTACACCTGCGCAGGTGGAAAGCTGCTTTGAGGGACCCTGGGCTGGTGAGCACCCACTGGCCGACCTGTAGATATCGTATTTACCGAGCGTCCCGGGCTGTTAATCGCCAGGGATACCAACAACAAAATAGGGAGTGGCTTTTATGGAAAAGATAGCCTTTTTTGGTTTGGGTAATATGGGTGGCCCCATGGCTGCCAACTTGGCGAAGGCCGGCTATACCGTAGCGGCATTTGATTTGAGCCCTGTTGCTCTGGAACAGGCACAGCGAGATGGCTGCCTGCCCTGTGACAGTGCCCAACAGGCTGTTGAGGGCGCGGATATCGTAATTTCCATGTTGCCCAGTGGCGACGCGGTGAAAGAGCTCTACCTGGGAGAGGCTGGGTTGTTGCAGCAACTCCCGGCCGATACCCTGGTTATCGACTGTTCGACTATCTCTGCAGAGGATGCCTGCCTGGTCAGCCAGGCTGCCGGGGAGCGTGGGTTGAGAGCGATAGATGCTCCGGTATCCGGTGGTACAGCTGCGGCACAGGCGGGGACGCTTTGCTTTATGTGCGGCGGGGATGAAGCGGCATTTGATGCAGCGCGGGCCCCGCTGCAGGTGATGGGCAGTAAGATATTCCTCGCCGGTGCTGCCGGTGCCGGGCAGGTGGCAAAGATCTGCAACAATCTGTTGCTCGCGATCCATATGACCGGTACCGCAGAAGCTTTACAGCTGGGAGTGGATAAGGGGCTGGATGCCAAGGTACTGAGCGATATTATGCGGGAAAGTTCGGGTAATAATTGGTCCCTGGCTAACTACAATCCCTACCCGGGCACTATGGAGAGCGTGCCTTCGGCAAAGGGTTATGCCGGCGGTTTCAGTGTGGCATTGATGCTCAAGGACCTGGGACTGGCTATGGATGCCGCCTCAACCAGTGCATCCTCTACTCCGATGGGAGCCCTGGCGAAAAATCTTTTCCAACTGCATGGCGCTAGTGAGGAAAACCAGCAACTGGATTTCTCCAGTATTCAGAATATGTTCCGGCGTCCAGCGGGCAGCCTTACTTAGCGCCTGTTTAAAGGCCTTGCACCACAGTCTGGCAATGTCGGCAGTGGTGCAGTTTTGGCCTGGTTTGTTTGCCCTTAACTCTGTCATCTAAAGAAAAAATTTGCGGTAGTTCTCAATTTGGCAAGATCGTATCAAATACAGTTGAGTGCTCGGTTCCCTCGGACTTTCTGAGCCGCTATCTTCCCCGCCCCTTCCCGGAAACGGGTCTCCCTTAAACAGCGCAATTATCTTGCTGCTGCACATTCCAATGGATTTTTTTCCAGGTAATTCGGCAGCTTGATTTGGATCAAGCAGCCTCAGGCAGTCAGCGAGTAACCTGTCCGCGACTTGTGATTGTGCCTGGAGGGGGGCCCTTCCTGAGTCGGGAAAAATGCCTAATCGCTTTATGGAGAAGTTAATGAATCGTATAACTGCTTGTGCGACAGCCGCTTTGACCGCCGTACTTTCTGCACCCGCACTGGCCTATGAACAAGGCAGTTTAATTCTGCGCGGTGGCATGGCCACTGTAGCACCCGATACCAGTTCCAGCGCACTGTCCCTGAATGGGGGAAGCATTCCCCAGACAGGCGTTGACGTTGATGATGGCTCCGCTCTGGGTCTTACCGGCGTATACATGTTCCACGATCACTGGGGTTTGGAACTGGTTGCCGCAACGCCGTTCAGCCACGATATCGAAGTTGTTGGCGAGGGCCTGGGCAGCTTCGACCTGGGGGAAACCAAGCATTTGCCGCCGACTCTGTTGGTTCAATGGTATCCGATGGAGCCACAGTCCAACATTCAGCCGTATGTTGGCCTGGGTGTGAACTACACCGCTTTCTTTGATGAAGAAATCAGCAGCACCGCCGATAGCGCTTTCGAAAGCCTTGGCGCCACCGGTGATGCAGAACTGTCCCTGGACAATTCATTTGGCCTGGCAGCAGAAGCCGGTATCGATTTTACCTTCGGCGCCGATCAACGCTGGCTGTTCAATATGTCTGTGTTCTGGATGGACATCGAGACCGACGCCAAAGTCAAAGTACCTGGCCTGGGTGAAGTGACTGCCAATGTGGATATTGATCCGCTGGTTTACATGGCTGGTCTGGGCTACCGCTTCTAAAAGGTAGCAATAAATAGGTCTGGGGTAGAGCAGTCACTGTGGTTTTCTGGTCGAAGACCCGGTGGCTGCTTTTTTGTTTGTGTCGGATTTCCAAGCAAACTACCGAACGAGGTGTGAATGAATATGAAGCAAGAGATTAAAAGCCCCGTGGGAGGGTTGTCTGAAGAACTCTTATCCCGTTATAGCGGACCCTGCCCGCGCTACACCTCGTATCCTACCGCCGATCGTTTTCACACATTAAATGGAATTGAGCCCTGGGCAGCACTGCAGGATATTCGCAGCTTGTCCCTTTATGTTCATATTCCTTTTTGCCGTTCTCTCTGTTACTTCTGCGCTTGTAATAAAGTAATCACTCACCAGTATGGATTGGCTTCCAGTTATCTGGATCACTTGCTGCAGGAAGCCCAATGGTACCGGGATAAGGTGGCTGATGTCCCCGTTACCCAATTGCACTTGGGCGGTGGTACGCCGACATTCTTGAGTGATAGTGATATGCGTCGCTTAATGGGAGGGTTGGCTGAAGTTTTTGATTTGCGCCCAGGCGACGGGGTTGAATACAGTATTGAGGCCGATCCACGTACCCTTGAGTTAGAGACCCTGGATACCCTGCGAGAACTGGGTTTTAACCGCTTGAGCCTGGGGGTGCAGGATTTCGATATCGAAGTTCAGCGTTCAATCAATCGTATCTGCAGTGCCGACCAAGTTACGGAGTTGACCGTAGCGGCGCGTGAGCGCGGGTTTGAGTCCATTTCCTACGACCTGATTTACGGACTACCCAAGCAGGGGCTGAGCAGCCTGCACCGCACCTTGGATAAAGTGCTGGAGCTGCAACCGGACCGCATCGCTCTCTATCACTATGCACACCTGCCACACCGATTTAAGGCCCAGCGCCTGATTGATACGGATTTAATCCCTTCTGCCGCAGAAAAAGTGGCGATGCAGCTGGCGGCTGTAGAGCACCTGGGTAAGGCGGGGTATGAATTTTTGGGGATGGATCACTTTGCCCGTCCCGGGGATGAACTGGCTAAGGCAGCCCATGCCGGTATGCTGCAGCGCAATTTCCAGGGTTACACCCTAATGCCGGCAGATGCTTTGGTCGGTCTGGGGGCATCGGCGATCAGCTACAGTCGCGATGGCTACTGGCAAAATTTACATCGCTTAAAAGAATATACTCAGGCGATTGGAGAAGGGAAATCTGCAGCCTGCCGCGGCTGGTTAATGGATGATGAAGATCGTTTGCGCCAGTGGATTATTAGTGAATTAATGTGTCGTTTGCGCCTGGATAAAAACCTTGTTGAACAGCGTATAGGTGCTTCCTTTGAGGAGTATTTCTCTGAGGAATTAGCGCGCTTACAGCCTATGTTTGACGATGGTCTAATTTATCAGGATAACGAAAATATTATTGTTACCGAGGAAGGCCGCTGGTTCGTGAGAAATGTTGCCGCTGCATTTGATATGTATTTGCACAGTCAAGAAACAGATGCGAAATATTCACGTGTTCTATAGCTACCGGTAGGAGACTAACGGCTCGACAGCCGTTACAATTGCGGCAAATTAGTTTACCGACCGGTTTAGTATGATGGATTCCTCTACAGCTGTTAGTTGCGGCAACTGTTCAGTCAGGCGTTTGTGCTTGCCAGCTGGTTTGTGTCAGTCTGATATTGATCGGCTAGAGCAGATCACGCGTCGAAAGAAAATAATTAAAGCGGGGGAGACCCTTTACCGAGCTGGCGATCCGTTTGCCAATCTCTATGCAATTCGCTCAGGCAGTTTTAAAACTGTGGTGATTGCTGCAGATGGTGACACTCAGGTCACCCACTTCGCTTTACCTGGGGAACTGCTCGGTCTGGATGCCTACAGTACTCGGGTACATCCGAGTTATGCGGAAGCATTGGAAGACAGCAGTGTTTGCCTGCTGCCTTTTACTCAACTGGAAATTTTGGCCCAGCAGGTGACAGCCCTGCAGCAGCAGATTTACAGCATTTTTTCTGAAGAGTTGCGCCAGGAAAACGATATTTTAATGTTGTTGGGTAAGCGCTCTGCCGATACGCGTTTGGCGGCTCTTCTGATTAATATTTCCAGCCGTTACGCTCGCCGTGGATACTCTCACAGTGCGTTTGTTTTATCGATGCCGCGCACTGATATCGCCAATTATTTGGGTTTGACAGCGGAAACTGTCAGCCGGCTTTTCTCGCGTTTTCAGCGAGAAAAATTAATTAAGGTGAGTGGTCGATCAGTTGAGATTATTAATTTAATTGAACTCAGTGAGCTAGCGGGTACTCACTGTGGTTATGATGAAGACTGAATTTTTAAATAGTGTCCTGGCTTTATAGTCAGTCAGGACACTACCCAATCCACTAAACTTCAGCAACCGTTTCGACTGCTGATATTGCCTCCGCCCACTTTTCTTTATCTGCCTCCGAAATGTAGCTCGCTTTAAAACTATTCAGGGCCAGTTTTTTCGCCTGCTCTTTAGTCATGCCCAGACTTTCGCTAAGGGCCAGATAATTTTTATTAACGTAACCGCCAAAGTAAGCGGGATCATCTGCATTAACAGTGACACACAGGCCGCGCTCGAGGAGTGACAAAATGGGGTGTTGGTTCATATTGTCGTAGACACAGAGTGCGGTATTGGAGAGCGGGCAAACGGTCAGGGGGATATTTTCCGCTTTCAGGCGCTCAATTAGTGCTTCGTCCTCAACGCAGCGAACCCCATGGTCGATACGGCTCACGTCCAGAAGATCGAGAGCCTCTACGATATAATCGGCAGGCCCCTCTTCACCAGCGTGGGCAACTCTCTCAAGCCCTAGCTCTTTGGCCATAGCAAAAACTTTTTCAAATTTGCTGGGTGGATGACCCAGCTCAGAAGAGTCCAGCCCTACACCTTTTATTAAGTTGAGGTATGGTTTTGCCGCTTCCAAGGTGGCAATTGCTTCCTCTTCACTCAGGTGGCGTAAGAAGCACAAAATAAGGTGACTACTTATTCCCCACTCATTTCTTGCATCATCAAGAGCGCTGTTAATGCCCTTGATAACCACACCGATATCAATGCCCCTCTCTGTATGGGTTTGGGGGTCAAAGAAGATCTCTGTGTGGACAACATTGTCTTCACGACAGCGCTTGAGATAAGCCATGGTCAGATCATAAAAATCCTGCTCATGGATCAGGACCGAAGCGCCTTGATAATAAATATCGAGGAACGACTGTAAATTATGAAATTTATAAGCAGCTTTAATTTCCTCAATACTGGAAAAGGGAATTTCAATATTGTTGCGCTTGCTCAACTCGAACATTAGCTCCGGTTCCAGTGAACCCTCGATATGGAGATGAAGCTCGGCTTTTGGCAGTGCTTTCAAAAAGTTCAAATCGGCAATGGACATAGAAATACCTTGTTGCGGGACTACCTGTGAACGTGAATGCGCCGGAGGCTATCCAACATTCCGATTCACAGAAACTGTCTGGGCTATAGAAGGGCGCTAATGGTATCAGGTTACGCCCTCTGAGAATAAAGCTGGCGGAGCTTATTTTACGGCTTATTCTGACTCGCCAGCCCTATTGTTTAGCCGCAGCCAGATATATTGCCAGAAAATATACTGATCGGTTTACTTTCTGCTATTCATGTGTATACTGCACTGAGTAGTTTACATTTTGAGATTGACTAACAGATACTGAGGAGAGAGCAATGAGTAAGGTTGCCTTGATTACCGGGACTTCTACAGGGCTGGGGCAGAGTCTGGCGCTGCAAATGGCCAAGCAGGGGTTTAGGGTCTTTGCCACCATGAGAGATCTCTCCAAGGCCGACCAGCTGATAAATGCCGCTCCTCAGGGGGCGGCTCTCGAAGTGATGGAATTGGATGTAACAGATTCTGATAGTATTCAGAACTGCGTCGATACCATTACCCGGGATGCTGGGCGTATCGATTTATTGATCAACAATGCTGGCGCTGGTTTTGTAAAGACCACTGAACACGCCAGCGAAGAAGAGATACGTTGGGTGACGGATGTGAACTACCTCGGTGTAGTTTGCTGCACTAAAGCAGTTTTACCCCATATGCGCGAAGCTCGTAGTGGACACGTTATCAATATTTCGTCAGTGGGGGGGCTAGTTGGGCAGCCGTTCAATGAGCTGTATTGTGCGGCAAAGTTTGCTGTTGAGGGTTATACAGAGGCTCTGGCAAGTTATATAACCCCTGCCTTTAATATTAATTTTACCGCTGTCGAGCCCGGTGGAATCCACTCAGAGTTTGCCAATAATGTGCTTTCGCAGTTGGAGCGGAGCCAGGGGTATCCCGAAGATGAATACCAGGGGGTCTTCAATCAGTATATTGGTGGTATGAGGTCGCGAAGCCCAGAGCAGACAGCTGAGATATACCAGACATCTGACCAAGTAGCCGACGTGGTTTTACAAGTGGTACAGGCTGAGGAGCCACCTATTCGGGTCAGAACATCCAAGTGGGCCAATGAACTTTGCAATTTTAAGAGCGGCTTGGATCAGGATGGTAAAAAACAGCAACGAATGGTAATCGAAAGCTTTTTACCTGAATTTTAATCTTTTAACTTTACGAATTTAGCACATAGGGCAAGTTACTAACTACCATGTGTGTTGCTTAGTATTATGGAGTGTATTTACCAGGACAAGCCGTTTATGAAAGAGTCAAAAAGCTGATTCATGGCCGGCAATAGTATTACTGTCAGTAAAAGAATTTGGTTGCCTAGCTATGACCAAGTCAGCGCAGGCCGTAAGTTGTAGTAACTGTTCAGTCAGGCGTTTGTGCTTGCCTGCAGGGCTGGTGCAGGCGGATATTGATCGGCTTGAACGTGTTACCCGCAAGAAAAAGGTAATTAAAGCGGGTGAAACCTTGTATCGAGCAGGTGACCCTTTCCAAAATCTCTATGCGATTCGCTCTGGAAGTGTCAAAACGGTAGTCATTGGTGCAGATGGGAATATCCAGGTAACACATTTCGCCCTTCCTGGTGAGCTGTTGGGGCTCGATGCTTATAGTAGTCGGGTTCACCCCAGTTATGCGGAGGCGCTGGAAGACAGCAGTGTGTGCTTGTTGCCATTTGACCAACTGGAAACCTTAGCTCAGGAAGTTCCAGCACTGCAGCAGCAAATCTATAGCATTTTTTCCGAAGAGTTGCGGCAGGAAAATGAAATCTTAATGTTGCTGGGAAAGCGTGCTGCTGATGCCCGCTTAGCGGCATTGTTGATTAATATTTCCAGTCGCTATGCATGTCGTGGTTACTCCCCCCGTGAATTTGTACTTTCTATGCCGAGGACGGACATCGCCAATTACTTGGGGTTAACAGCGGAGACGGTGAGCCGTTTATTTTCGCGTTTTCAGCGAGATGGCCTGGTGAATGTTAGTGGTCGAATGGTTGAAATCCTTGACTTGTTGGCGTTGAGTGAATTGGCTGGAACCCATTGCGGCTACGATTGACAGTAGTAAAGGCTTTCATTTTTCCAATTGATTTTCTTGAAGCTAGTTCTTTTTAGTCAGACTGGTTTGCGGGTATTGGCGCATAATTCTTCCTGAGGTTAGTTTCTCTTACCTGCCTATTTTGGCAGCACTTGGGCCATTTCAGCCAAAATAACTGCGAATACTGCCGCTCAAAAAGGGTACGATGGTTCTAATTAAATGCCGCTATTTTGGGAACGTTTTCTTTTCTCCTTTGTTTAAGAGGGTTTAGCTGTATAGCTTGGATATTTGTAGCTCCCTTGCCTGGTATTTTTTGTATTTCACACCTCTAGCAAATATCCAATAAGCCATAGTAGCCTTTGTCACAGAGCGCTAGTCAGTAAGCCTCAACAAAATAAGAAGTGAGAGGAAGGGAAGTATGCCTGTCAGAGAATTTGATCTAGTTAAGATTTTTGCAGCGGAAGGAACGCAGGTGGGAGATGCTCCCAACCTGGTAATTTCCGCTCACGGTGCAACAACTAAGCAAATTTTTTATCCCAAAGGACACGGAGGGGATAACCTCTTTTTCTTTTCTCCCCATGGTTACTCTCTAAATGATCCAGGTATTGGTAGTGTCTTGAGTGGCAACGCGAAATATCATGAATGGATTGGTAAGGGAAAGGTTTGCCATAATTATACCCTGAGTAAATATCAGGGGTATCACGGGTCAACTACTGGCCAGATCTTAGGGCGTATTACCCGGCCTTTTATAAAAGGTGAGAGCTATGCTGATGTGCAAAAGGCTGTGGATAATGCCCATGAGCACAATGAGATGGTGCGAAATCTGGATCCCAATAATCCCATGCATCAACCTTATATTAAGAAAGGGGTTAAGCCGGTAATGTCGGCGGATTTATTGACTATTCGCAATAGAGTAAAAATGGATAACCCCACCTTAGTGGATGTTCTAAATATTCTGCATAGAAATAATCTGCACTATGAAAATATCTACTGTTCTTTTTGTCGAAGCGAAGTGAGTTTTAGCAATATCCTTATTGGAACCCCATCCTGGGACAGCAAAATGCAGCGACCAACCACCTAAACGGTGTCTTCTAACTTCGTATTCAATTCTTAAGTAGAGAGAAGATGGTGCCCGTTAAGCTAGAAATGTGAATGCATTTTTATTATGGGTCACCATCTACCAATTTGTTACAGCTCACTTCCTTGAGCTTGCCGGGCCTAAACTGTTTTCCTCAATTCCTCCTTATTTTTGTCATATTTATTTCATACCTCACTTATTTGACTAATACTTAGTCCAAAAAATTTTCCTCTTCGTGACTAATGTCAAAAATCATGCAATAAAACTTGAGTATGGATGATTGGTCATAGTAGGTTGTTAGTACGGTTGTTTTGTTTGGAGGGGTGACCCTCTTATTTCTGTACTCGACGTTAGATAGGTGTCATATGCCTGTTCGTGAATTGGATTTAGTCAAAATTTTTGCACCGGAAGGTACCAATGTTGGGGATGCGCCGTCCCTGGTGATTTCTGCCCACGGTGCCGCAACCAAGCAGGTTTTTTATAATAAAGGCCACGGTGGCGACAACCTGCTTTTCTTTGCACCTCACGGTTACACGTTGGAAGATCCTGGACTACAAGATGTTGTAGATGGGAAAGCAAAAGTTCATGAGCATATTGGCAAGGGTAAGATATGCCGTAACTATATGTTGAAAAAATTCCAGGGGTACCACGGCAGTACAGCCGGACAGATTTTTGGTCGCCTATCGCGCCGATTTATTAATGATGGTGAGAGTTACGCTCAGATTCAGAATGTTGTGGATGAAGCCCATAATCACAATGTGAAAGCTATTCGGAATCAGGCAAGACTGCAGCAATATGACTTAAATGATCCCTTTCAAAAGTCTCTGTATGACGCAAAAGTTGGTGCTTCTTTGTACACCACAAAGATGGAAGCTAACTTCTTGACGATTCGAAATAGGCACAATCAAAAGAGTCCAACCCTGGCTGATGTGCTCAATATTCTGCATCGGAACAACTTACACTATGAGAATATTTACTGTTCTTTTTGCCGTAACGAGTTGAGCGTAGGTAATCTTATATTGGGAACGCCTTCCTGGGACAGTAAAAAGAGGAAGGTGAATACTTAGAAATAAGTAACTGAGTAATTTACGGGTAAAAAAAGGGGGGCGTAAACGCCCCCTTAATCCACTACTTATCAGGAGTGTGTGGAGAAAGCTAATTCCTTTTCAGATTCCTTGTGACCAATACCCGTCTTCCTTGTTTCCTGTAGCCAATCCATGGCCTCTTGTTGCTGTTTGAAATAGCGGACTTCACCGCTAACAAACCAGCTCCCGACTTTTGTGGCTATTTGCTGCCACTCCTCATCCCCAAGTACAGCGACATGCGAGAATTCATTGCCGTGCTTTAAGGCCAGCTTGAACTCATCCCAGATCGCGTGCATCCCCCAGCCCTCGAAATCCCGAAGATCAATCAGCAATTGAACCTGAGGTTTTTTTACCCCTTCCAGAGCATATTCTAATAGTGGTGTTATATGCTCATAATCCTCATGGGTTAACTCACCAATTGCCTTTATGTAAAGGAAAAACTCATCATTTATGCGTTCCATGCCAATGGATATGCCGTGGCGTTTAAACTGCATTAACATTTCCTCCCTGCTGTTTTGGTGACCTAAGCTAATGCCTGCGCGGGCATTTGATGTTGTGTCAGATCTTCGTGCAGGGACTCGTAAATTTTTCTGGTTGCCCTGTCGAAATATCTGCAGCTTAATTCACTGACCTGTTTCTGAATATAAATCCAGTCGGTAGTCCCCAGGTACTGTTCGATCTGTGGGAAAATAGATTTATTTTCCAAGTCCATATGCTTGCGTTGCAGCTTCAGGTAGGTGTTGCAAGCTCCTTGCAGCACTCTCCGTTCAACGGTCGCATCATTGGCAATAGCATAAAATAAAGCGCACATGTGTTTTGTCGCTGCGGCTATATTTTCATGCTGCATTTGCGCTTCGTAAATTGATTCCCTGTCATGTACTGGCTTAGTCAACAGCCGGGAAAATATTAAGTCCTCAACTGGGTGGTGATATCTATCCGGGTACGCCGATAAATAATCCAAAGCATCAAGGATCAGTGACAAGGTGTTTGGATCGCGGTCGCCGCAGCCAAAAAGATCCAGGAGTAATTGCTCAAAGGCGTTGAGCAACTCTTGCATATGTTTATGGTCACAGCACAGTTGTCGGTAGATGGCATTCATCCCAGACCTCCGCGATTTGTCGATGGGTCTATTGTTGCCATATGTACCAATCCAAAGTTGATTTGGATCAAGTGAGGGGGACTTAGTGGGACTCAAGGTGGAATTTACCGCTACCTACTCAGGGGAGGGCTGGGGTTATCAATAGGTATGAGGCTGACCATGCCGCTGAATTCCTTGGTTCAACTCTTATCTGTACCTCGTTGTATTTGACCACAAGATAAATTAAACCTATTTTCGAGTAGCCCTTTCTTCAGTTTTTTCCACAAGTACGCTCTTCTGTCGGACCTAGATAAGGGTGTGTTTGATCCTTCATGTTTTAATAATTTCTAATGACGTGTTGTTGCACATTTAAGCATGCTGCGATGTTTCCCGTTGTTCAATAAATTTATTGGTGTTGAAGTCGTAGGTTGTCATCGAATTATTCCGCAGTGCCCTATTTGTGTGTCACGACAAAGTTAATGCAACAGGATGGGAGTGTTAATGAAAATAGTTAAGGCTGGTATAGGTGTGCTGGCACTCGTTGTTTCAGCGGGCGCAATTGCCGAGGGCGTCTACTGGGGGGGTGTGGCCGGAATAGCTGATTTTGATTTCAAGGGGGTCGATAATCCACTGAATTTGGGACTGCGAGCAGGTTATGTGCGGGCCTCGGGTTTTGGGGTGGAAGGTGAATATACCAGTTCACTATTAAGTGGTGAGACTGAGGCTTATGGTCGGAATGTGGATGTAGACATACGTACTCTTGCTACTTATGCGACTTACAGAACAGAGGGGGACTGGTACCTGAAAGGACGCCTGGGCCTTCTCTATGAAGACGTTTCTGTTGGCAGCGAAAGTAGTGATGACTTGGGTGTCAGCTTAGGGGCTGGAATTGGTTATAGCCTGAATGAAATTTATCACCTGGAGCTTGAGTACACCGTATTAGAGAAGGATGTCAGTTATTGGTCAGGCGGGTTTAGCCTGAGATTTTAATTGTCCCTTTCCTAAATTTAACTAATGGAGACATCTCTTTTTAGAAGCTCCCAGGTTACATTCTGACTTGTCTAAGTGAACACTTGTGCCAATTGATCATGTCCCTATAATCCCTGCCCTTTGATCAGACTTCGAGATTTAAGGGGAAGATGGTGGGCTTTAATCTCAAGGCAATGGCTGCAGTTACCGCTCTGTTGTGTTCCGCTACCGCTTATGGGCAGGGTGCGTATATCGGTGGCGTTTTCGGTGTTTTGGATGTTGATGCCAGGGGGGAGAGTCCTTTAAATGGGGGGATTCGAGCCGGTTATACCTGGGGTTCTGGCTGGGGATTCGAGGCAGAAGTCACCGACTCTGTCATTGATGGTGAGTTCGACTACTACTGGTACGATTACAACTACTCCCTGGCAACACAAGCTGTTTATGCCACCTACCGCAGCCCGGGCAACATTTATCTGAAAGGTCGTATCGGCTACCTCCATGAGGAGTTGGAGATAGATAATTGGGAGAAAGAGTACTCGGATAACGGGGCATCTGCCGGGCTCGGGGCTGGTTTCAAACTGACCGACGAGGCGACCCTGGAACTGGATTACACCATCATTGAGTCCGACGTGAATTACTGGTCTGGCTCTGTGGTGTACAAATTCTGACCGTCTTTTTAAGGTGGACGGGTTGGTCCCGCCACGTCTCTGCATTTGCGCATTCATGCTGCCCTTGGTGTACAATGCGCGCCTTTCTAAAATGCCCAGAATGCATTGAGCAGTAGGGCCATCCCACGCTGGGAGCCTTTGGTCCTACTCATAAGTCTGGGCGCTGTGGTATCGAGTTTTACAAGCCTCTACTCAAGCCCGCTTTACCGAGGGAACACCATGTTTGATTCATCTGTCACTTTAGCTTCTTACGACCCGGAAATTTGGGAAGCCATCCAGGAGGAAGACTCTCGTCAGGAAGACCATATCGAGTTAATCGCCTCTGAGAACTACACCAGCCCAATGGTAATGGAAGCTCAGGGCAGCAGCCTGACTAACAAGTATGCCGAGGGCTATCCAGGCAAGCGTTATTACGGCGGTTGTGAGTACGTGGACAAAGTGGAAACCCTGGCCATTGAGCGGGCCAAGGAGCTGTTTGGTGCTGATTACGCCAATGTGCAACCGCACTCAGGGTCACAGGCTAATGCGGCTGTTTACCAGGCGCTCTGCGCCCCAGGTGACACTGTACTGGGCATGAGTCTGGCCCACGGTGGCCACCTTACCCACGGTGCCCGCGTTAACTTTTCCGGCAAGATCTACAATGCAGTGCAGTACGGTCTGAACCCGGAAACTGGCGAAGTGGATTACGAGGAAGTTGAACGCCTGGCGCTTGAGCACAAGCCGAAGATGATCGTGGCTGGTTTCTCTGCTTATAGCCGAGTGATGGATTGGGCGCGTTTCCGCGAGATCGCTGACAAAGTGGGTGCTTACCTGTTTGTGGATATGGCTCACATTGCAGGCCTGGTTGCCGCTGGTGAGTATCCCTCCCCAATCTCCCACGCCGATGTTGTGACTTCTACTACTCACAAAACCCTGCGTGGCCCCCGCGGCGGTATCATCCTGGCGCGCGCCAACGAAGAAATTGAGAAGAAGCTCAACTCCGCTGTATTCCCCGGTGGTCAGGGTGGCCCGCTGATGCATGTGATCGCGGCGAAAGCGGTTTCTTTCAAAGAGGCCATGACCCCTGAATACAAGGCCTACCAGAAGAAGGTTGTGGAAAATGCCCGCGCAATGGCGGAGACCTTCCTCGATCGCGGTATCAACATTGTATCCGGTGGGACCGATGATCACCTGATGCTGGTTGACCTGATTGGCAAAGAGTACACCGGTAAGGATGCGGATGAAGCCCTGGGTAACGCCAACATCACCGTTAATAAGAACGCGGTACCCAACGATCCGCGCTCTCCTTTCATTACCAGCGGCCTGCGTGTTGGCACTCCGGCAATCACTACTCGCGGCTTTGGTGTAAAGGAAACCCAACAGCTCACTCACTGGATCTGCGACGTGCTGGATGCACTGGAGAAAGGTGATGTTGAAGCAACTATCGCCGATGTGAAGCAGAAGGTTCTGGGTATTTGCGCAGAGTTTCCTGTGTATAAAAAAGGCTGATCAGCACTACTGACAAAAAAGCGGCTCATAGAGCCGCTTTTTTTATGTGTCCCTGTTGAATTTGCGATGCACTGTGGCTGTGCGTGCTGCGGTCACACAGTGCAACGGCTGTGGTAAACTGCGGCCCATTTTCCATTCCGGGGATAATCCCACATGCACTGTCCGTTCTGCAGCGCAGAAGAAACAAAAGTAGTCGATTCCCGATTGGTGGCTGAGGGCGACCAAGTACGCCGCCGGCGCGAGTGCCTGGAGTGCCACGAGAGGTTTACCACATTTGAAACTGCGGAGCTGCTGCTGCCGCGAGTGATCAAGCAAAACGGCCAGCGCGAGCCGTTTAATGAAGACAAGTTGCGCGCGGGTATTCAGCGCGCTGTGGAAAAGCGCCCGGTGAGTATTGAGCGGGTGGAGTCGGCGGTATCTCAAATAAAACACGCCCTGCAGGCGACCGGAGAACGGGAGTTGCCGGCGCGTGCTATTGGTGAATTGGTGATGGAGCAACTGCGTGAGCTGGACCAGGTGGCCTATGTGCGCTTTGCTTCTGTCTATCGCCGTTTTGAGGATGTCAGCGAGTTTAGAGAAGAGATTGAACGCCTGACCAGTAAGGGATCGAAGACAGAATGAGTCAAACGGTTGTACACAGTGCGGAAGCACTGATAGCCCGCGCTATTCAGTTGGCAGAGCGCGGTCTCTACACCACTATGCCGAATCCGCGAGTGGGCTGTGTGATTACTGACGGGGATGGCAATATTGTCGGCGAAGGCTGGCACAAGCGGGCCGGCGAACCCCACGCTGAGATCGAAGCCCTGAGTGATGCCGGTGACCTGGCTCAGGGGGCTACGGTTTATGTCACTCTTGAGCCCTGCAGCCATACCGGCCGCACAGGTCCCTGTGCCGAGGCGCTGGTAAAGGCCGGCGTGGCCCGGGTTATTTACGGAATGCAGGACCCGAATCCGAATGTCAGCGGTGCCGGATTGCAAATATTGCGCGATGCTGGGATCGAAGTGGAAGGCCCCATCCTGGAAGAGAGGTGTCGCGCTCTAAACCCTGGCTTTATCAAGCGTATGACCCTGGGACTGCCCCTGGTGCGAAGCAAATCCGCCATGAGCCTGGATGGGCGCACCGCTATGGCCAGTGGGGAGTCAAAGTGGGTATCGGGCCCTGCGGCTCGCGCCGATGTACAGCGCCTGCGTGCTCGCAGTTGTGCAGTGATCACCGGGGTTGAGACGGTGCGCTTCGACAATCCCAATCTCAATGTGCGCGCCGATGAAATGGCACTGGAAATGCTGGCCGCAGAGCGAGCCGCCGAAGTGCAGCCGCTGCGAGTAATTGTTGACAGCCAGCTGCGCACCCCAGCGAGAGCCTTTATTTTACAGGGGGATGCCCCCACATTGGTGTGCACGACAGAGCGCGCGGAGGCCGAGCGCCGCGAGCGTATTGAGAAAACGGGTGCGGAAGTCGTGGTTTTACCCCATGACAAAGAAGGTCGCGTAGACCTGCTCGCCCTGCTCAAGGAGTTGGCGCGACGCCAGTGCAATGAAGTTTTGGTAGAGAGCGGTGCGACCCTCTCTGGTGAATTCCTCTGTCGTGGCCATGTCGACGAAATAATTGTTTATATGGCGCCAAAACTGCTGGGTAGCACCGGGCGGCCGCTGTTTGAACTGCCTATCGAGCGTATGGGCTCGATGCTGCCGATTACGATTACCGATATGCGCGCAGTTGGTCACGACTGGCGCATTACTGCAACAACCGATATCGAGCGCTGATGTTTACCGGAATTATTGAAGCCTTAGGCGAGATCGCAGAGTTAAAACCCCAGGGCGGCGACCTGCGTGTGCGCGTGCGCAGCGGTAAGCTGGATCTGGGTGATGTGCAACTGGGGGACAGTATTGCCACCAATGGTGTTTGTCTCACGGTTGTTGACCTGCCCGGTGATGGTTACTGGGCGGATGTCTCTGCGGAAACCCTGGATGTGACAACGGTGGGCCGCTGGAAAAAAGGCGACCGGGTCAATCTGGAAAAAGCACTGACACCCCAGACCCGCCTGGGTGGACACATTGTCAGCGGCCATGTGGATGGTATTGGCGAGGTGGTATGGCGCAAGTCCGAGGCTCGCGCCGAGCGGTTCCGCCTGCGCGCACCGGAAAATCTGGCTCGCTATATTGCCCATAAAGGGTCTATCACCGTCGACGGCACCAGCCTCACGGTCAATGCCGTGGATGGGGCTGAGTTTGAACTCACCATAGTGCCACACACGTTGCAGGAAACGATTATGGCCGGCTATACCGCCGGTACTCGGGTCAACCTGGAAGTGGACCTGATTGCGCGCTACTTGGAGCGGCTACTCCTCGGTGATGAGGCAGCCAAGCCTAGTGGTGGGGGCATGACCCTCGAATTTTTGGCCCAGAACGGGTTTTACAAGCGCTAAAGATGGGCCGTGCACCACGGCGAAAACAGCAGCGATAGCCGCTCTATTTGCAATTGATAAATTTATCCAGAGTTAACCATGGAACTAAATACGGTTGAAGAACTGATCGACGATATCCGCCAGGGCAAAATGGTAATCCTGATGGATGATGAAGATCGCGAGAACGAGGGCGACCTGGTGATGGCTGCGGAGCAGATTCGCGCTGAAGACATCAACTTTATGGCCACTCATGCCCGTGGCCTGATTTGTATGCCCATGTCCAAAGAGCGCTGTGAGCAGTTGGACCTGCCGCTGATGTCGCGGGACAACGGAGCCCAGTTCAGCACCAACTTCACCGTATCCATTGAGGCGGCAGAGGGTGTCACCACCGGTATTTCCGCCGCCGATCGCGCGCGCACGGTTCGCGCCGCTGTGGCCAGAAATGCCAAGCCCAGCGATATTGTACAGCCCGGCCATATCTTCCCCATTATGGCCCAGCCCGGAGGTGTATTAAGCCGCGCAGGCCACACCGAAGCCGGTTGCGACCTGGCCCGCCTGGCGGGTTTTGAGGCGGCTGCGGTGATTGTTGAGATCATGAATGAAGACGGCACCATGTCCCGCCGCCCGGACCTGGAAAAGTTCGCGAAAGAGCACAACCTGAAGATCGGCACAATCGCCGACCTGATTACCTATCGCGCCCTGAATGAGAAAACCGTTGAGTGCGTTAATGAGCGCAAGGTGCGCACCGAGTTCGGTGAGTTCAAACTGCGCACTTATCTCGATAAGGCCCGCCGCGAACGCCACTTTGCCTTTGTTAAAGGCGACCCCACCCCAGAAGAACCGACCCTGGTTCGTGTGCATGTGGGAAATACTCTGCGCGATGTGCTTACGATTCAGCGCGGCGATGAAAAATTCACCCCGTGGACCTTCCGCCGCGCGATGCAGCGTATTGAAGAAGAGGGCAAGGGTGTTGTGGTACTGATCTGCCACAACGAAACCACCGAAGAAATCGAAGAGAGTATTGATTGGCTGATCAGCGGCAAGCAACAGCGCCCCAGCCAGGACCTGGTGTACAAACAGGTAGGTACCGGTTCGCAAATTCTGCGGGATCTCAAGGTGCGCAAAATGCGCCTGATGAGCGCACCGTTCAAATTCAGTGCTATTTCCGGGTTTGACCTGGAGGTAGAGGAATACCTGAACGTGGAAGCGCCGCAACCCTAGTAAAAGAGTAACAATACTGAAGCGCCGCTACTGTCCTGATAGCGGCGGCGATGGACAAGAAATACGGATTGAAAATTATGAGCAATATTCAAGTGATCGAAGGGGACTTTGTCGGCAGTACGGGCAAATACGCACTGTTGGTGAGCCGCTGGAACAGCTTTGTGGTTGAAAGCCTAAAGGATGGTGCACTGGACACCCTGCGCCGCAAGGGTATCAAGGATGAAGATATCACTATCTACTACGCCCCGGGCGCATTCGAATTTCCCCTGGCGGCACAGAAGTTGGCTGAGACTAAAAAGTTCGATGCCATTATTGCCCTGGGTGCGGTTATCCGTGGTGGCACCCCGCACTTTGAGTATGTGGCTGGCGAGTGCACCAAAGGCCTGGCTCAGGTATCCATGAATACTGGTATTCCCGTCACCTTTGGCGTGCTGACAGTGGACTCCATTGAGCAGGCTATTGAACGCTCAGGCACCAAGGCTGGCAACAAAGGTTGTGAAGCCGCCGAAACCGCCCTGGAAATGGTTTCCCTACTCGGCAAGATTTAATTGCCGGCGCGCCGGCACAAAAGGTGTGTCGGTGCAGCCCATTCTGTGAAGTATCTACCGGAAAAGACAATGACCGTAACTGCATCCGCCCGCCGTAAGGCACGTCACTACGCCATGCAGGCGCTCTATCAGTGGCAGATGGCCGGCGCCAGCCTTAATTCCATTGAGGCCGAGTTTCACGCCGATAATGATATGAGCAAAACCGACGTGGAATATTTTCGTGATATTTTCCACGGCGTAGCGAAAAACCTTGATGAGGTAGAGGGCGCTTACACGTCGCACCTGGATCGCAAAGTGGAAGATCTGGACCCTGTATCCCGCTCGCTGTTGCGCATGGCCACTTACGAGCTGAAAAACCGTATCGATGTGCCTTACAAGGTTGTCATTAATGAGGCGGTGGCACTGGCGAAAAAATTTGGTCCCACCGATGCCTTCAAGTTTATCAATGGCATTTTGGATAAGACCGCTGCGGACCTGCGCTCGGCAGAGGTAGCCGCAGACAAGAAGGGCTGAGCCAGCAATTATGTCTAAAGCGCCTGGGGAGTTTGAGATCATCCGCGATTACTTCGCCCGCGCTCCCCAGGGCAAAGGTGTAGCCCTTGGGATTGGCGATGACTGCGCGCTATTGCAAGCACCTGTCAGCGGGCAGCTGGCCACTTCTATGGACACCCTGGTAGCAGGTCGTCACTTCCCCGCAGGTGCTGACCCATTCATGGTTGCGAGCCGTGCACTGCGTGTGAATATCAGTGATCTGGCGGCAATGAATGCCCGCCCCCTCTGGTTTACCCTTGCCCTGACCTTACCCGATAGCGACGCCGTTTGGCTGGAGAAATTCGCCAGTGGCCTGCTGGAAACTGCTGGCAAGTTTGGGGTTTCCCTTGTGGGTGGTGACACCACCGCAGGCCCCTTGTCCATTACGATTCAGGTGATCGGCCATACCGAAAAGCCCCTCCGGCGGGATGGCGCTTCTGTCGGCGACAATATTTATGTGAGCGGCCCACTGGGCGCTGCCGCAGCAGCCCTGCCCGTTGTTTTGGCAGAGCGGAATGTGACTGAGTCAGTGCGGCGGGAAGCGGAGCAGGTTTTCTATTTTCCCGAGCCGCAATTAGAAACTGCCAACGCGATTGCAGGCATTGCTACCAGTGCGTTGGATATTTCCGACGGATTATTGGGGGATCTGGGCCATATCTGCAAAGCGAGCGGTGTGGCAGCAGAAATAAACCTGGAATCTCTGCCCATAGCACCCCTGGCCAATCGATTGGCAGCTGATACTGCCGTAGAGCTGGCGGCCTGTGGAGGGGATGACTATCAGCTCTGTTTTACTGCACCGGCAGCCGCTGTTGATCAAGTTCGTCTGTTGGGTTTCACACCCATAGGGAAACTCGTTGAGGGGGGGCCGCAGGTACGCTGCTCCTATCACGGGAACCCCTGGGTTGCTCAATCGCCAGGCTATAGGCACTTTTAAGTCACTGTGTAGACCATAGTGCCTTTGTGAGAATTCAATAACATGAGCATTAACAACCCGACATTTTCCCAGCTGTTGCGCGATCCCACTCTTCTGTTGGCATTTGGGCTCGGCTCTGGGCTGGCACCCAAAGCGCCGGGTACGTTTGGTACCCTGGCAGCGATTCCTTTTTGGTGGTTGATGAAGGATTTGCCTCCATTCTGGTATCTGGCCATTGTGTTTGTTACCGGTGTGGTAGGTTGCTATCTATGTGGTGCAGCTGCCAAGAAAATGGGAGTTCACGATCACGGCGGTATTGTTTGGGATGAAATGGTGGGCTACTGGCTCACCATGTTTATGGCTCCTGCAGGTTGGGCTTGGGCGCTATACGGTTTTGTCCTCTTCCGGATATTTGATATTGCCAAGCCCCCGCCCATTGGTTGGGCTGATCGCAAGGTGCAAGGTGGCGTTGGAATTATGCTCGACGATATACTGGCCGCCGTTTACGCGTCACTGGTGCTGCAATTAACCGCATGGGTACTGGGTGTCTAGGTTGGATAGGGAAGATCAATGCGCAGCTATTTTGTATTTATAGTTAGCTTTTTATTTGCACTGAATGTCAATGCACAGCAGGTGCAGCTAAAAGGCCTGTTTGGCGATAGCGCCATGCTGGAGATTGATGGCCGCCAGAAAATCCTTAAGGCTGGACAAAAATCCCCAGAGGGCGTCACCCTACTGGAGGCAACTACTCGTTATGCGCGGATCAGTGTTGCCGGGCAGGAGCAAAAGCTGACCTTGGCGGCTCCTATCGCAACCAGTTTTGCCAAGGCGGCAAAAGCTGAAGTACGGCTTTCCGCTGATAGCCGGGGTCATTACATGACGGATGCCTGGGTTAATGGCATGAGAGTGCCGATGATGGTGGATACCGGTGCTACCAGCATTGCCTTCAATTATCCCACCGCTCGCCGTCTCGGTTTGAATTTGGATACTGCACAAGAAATACGGGTTTCCACTGCCAATGGAGTTACCAGGGCTTACAAAGTGAGCTTGAACAGTGTAACCATTGGCGGAATCAAGCTTCACAATGTTGATGCGACTGTACACTCCGATGATTTTCCCAGCGTAGTGCTTCTCGGCAATAGTTTTCTCAGTCGGGTTGATATGGAACAGCAGGGCGGTGTGCTGCTACTGCGCGCCCGACACTGATTTAAAGAGGTATTAAGTTGACCATTCGTTTTGTGGAATCCTCAAAACTGCCCACCTCTTGGGGTATGTTTGAGATGCACGGTTTCGAGGAAGTGGAAACCGGAAAAGAGCACGTAGTGCTCACCATGGGTGACTTCGATACCGAAGAGCCTCTGTTGGCCCGTATTCATTCTGAGTGCCTGACCGGGGATGCACTTTTCTCCCTGCGCTGTGATTGTGGTGCCCAGCTACAACATGCGATGCATCGCATAGCGATGGAGGGGCGTGGAGCTATTTTCTATCTCCGCCAGGAGGGCCGCGGTATCGGTCTGTTAAATAAGATTCGCGCTTACCACTTGCAGGATTGTGGTGCGGATACGGTGGAAGCCAATGAGCAGTTGGGCTTTGGCGCCGATATGCGGGATTACTCAATTCTGAAAGCAATGATCGAACACCTGGGTATTCATGCCATTCGCTTGATGACCAATAACCCGCGTAAGGTAAAAGCGCTGGAGGACTTGGGCATCAATGTGACTGAGCGTCTGCCGCACCAGTCCGGACGTAATCCCCACAATGCCAAGTATTTGTCCACCAAAAAAGGCAAACTTGGTCACTTGATCGAAAATGAGGATGAAGAAGGAAAAGAGGAAAACTAACTTTCACTTTTCTTTAAGCACCCCAATAAAAAAGGCCGGAGTTATCCGGCCTTTTTTATTTTGTAGAAATTAATTAAAACTGGGTTCGAATATTTTAATTTCGCTTTTAAACTATTCAGAGCCTTTTAATTCTTAAAGACCTTGCCCCCTTTCATCACAAAATCCACATCTAAAAGCTCATCGATATTATCCAGTGGCGAGCCATCGGTGGCGATAATATCGGCATACTTACCGGACTCAATGGTGCCCAGTGAATCGCTCATATCGATCAGGTCGGCGGCGTTAACGGTAGCGGATTGCAGGATGGCCATATTGTCCATACCGGCTTCACTCATCAGTACCGCCTCGCGGGCATTGATGCCGTGCTCGGATACACCTGAGTCGGTACCGAAAGCAATTTTTACTCCGGCATTGACCGCTTTACGGAAATTGCCGCGCATGTCTGTGCCAACACGAATGGCTTTTTCCTTCTGAGCCTCAGATAAGACATCGGTATTTTTTGCCAGCTGTACCACGGTATCGCCGGCGAGAAGTGTCGGAACCAGATAAGCGCCGGTTTCTTTAAATAGCTTATGGGCGCGGGGACCTGCGTAGGTGCCGTGCTCAATACTGTCTACACCAGCCTCCAGTGCGGCGATAATGCCTTCTTCCTGGTGCGCGTGGCTGGCCACCTTGCGGCCCATACGTTTGGCTGCAAGGACCACCTCTTTTAACTCATCCATTTCCATCTGCTGACCAGTTCCGGTAGCGCGATCGGTGAGCACACCACCGGTAGAGGTAATCTTGATAAAGTCAGCACCATATTTGATCGCATGGCGGGTCGCGCGTCGGCACTCGTAGGGGCCGTCGCATACAGTTTTGGTCTTGTCATCATGCAGCTCCATTAGCTCTGGACTGACCCCGCTGATATCTGCGTGGCCACCAGTTATTCCCACCCTGCCGGCTGCAACAATTCGCGGGCCATCTACCCAACCTTTATTGATCGCATCGCGCATCGCATACATTTCTTCACCACTGTTACCAGCATCGCGCACAGTGGTAAAACCAGACTCCAGGGTTCGCATGGCAAACATTTGCGAGCGCATCTGGGTCAGCGGCATGGACATCTTGAGAGCCTCGGTATCATTTTTAGGGCCCAGCTCACCTTGTAAATGCACGTGCATATCCATTAAGCCCGGCATTACGAAACTATTCTTAAGATCAATGACTTCAGCGTTATCCGGGCTTACATAACCGGATCTGACAGCACTGATCTTGCCGTCCTCGATAATTACACTTTGCTCTTGCAAAGGTTTCTCACCGGGAACGGCGAGGAGTGTGCCTGCATGGATAACAGTAGTTTTTGCCAGTGTCGCGGATGAGAGAAGAGTTGCGATGCCGCAGAGAAGGAGACGCTTCATGATTTGTACACCTATTTATTATTTAGGTACACGCTAAATCAATCTGCGGAATATGACAATTGCGAGTTGATTACTTGGTTAGAGCCGGGAAATAGTTTCTAAAAAATGAAAAAAAGGCCGGAAAATCCGGCCTTTTAAAATTTATGAAGAATTAATATCTACGGCGTGGCTGCACAAATACTGCGGTAGTTCGGCCGGGCAGAGTAAAGGTGCCGCTGCTCCTATCAAATTTTACTTTGTGCAGGCGTGAGTCTACTGATCGGCGCTGACGTGGGTGCTTGAACAGGTACTCACCAATAAGGTTTTCGCTGGTAAATTCCAATGATTCGTCATCGCCATTAAACAGCACCACAATACGTTCAAAGCGGCGATCGATGCTGCCACTGGAATCGGATAACTCCATCACAATCAGCCCAGGAATCTGGTCGGGTCCGGTGTTGAGGAAATTGAGATGTGCTTCTACGGACTCTGCATCAGACAAGCGGAACAGGGGAGAGCTGTTGCGAATCGCCAGCTGCTCGCGGAATAGAGCAGAGCTCCACAAGCGGTGCCGGCGCTCGGGAGCCAATTCCGGGTTTGCCAGTAAAGGTTGCATCAGGGACCAGTTATCTTCATTTTTATCTGCGATAGGTAAACCCGCAGCCCAATTATCGGTGGCGAGGCTGAAGTCCAGTGCATTAAACCAGTCACCGGAGTTGTAACTGTCCCGATCCATCGACTTTGAGCGCAGGAAATCCTGGCCTGCGTGGATAAACGGCACTCCCTGGGCGAACAGAACCAGGGAATTACTGAATGCCTGGATACGCACTCGTTCAGCCAAGTCGGCGCTGTCACTGGCTTTGATCTGTACTCCGTCGAACAGCGTCTCGTTGTCGTGGGCGGCAATATAATTAATGGATTCCTGCGGGTCGGCGGTATAGCCGGTGGGCTGGCCGTTATAGACCAGCTCGCTGCCGGTAATGATATTGCCGTTGGCATCTTCAAAAGGATAATCCGCCAGGTTGCCGGCGAGGGAAACGCGGACTTTATCTGCCAGGGTTAGCAGTGTGGCACGCTCATCTTCTCCCTCAAACTTACCGTTGCTGTCGGTGAACAGACCGGTACCAAAGCCCTGCTCCTCAAAACCTCCAAAGGGGTTGCCGCCACGCACGGAATCGCGCAGGCGATCGTTAAAGGTGCCGACACCGCTGCCGGCCATATTGCCCTGGCGGGCCTGTACAAAGCGAGCATCGTCAGCCACTTCGCCAAAATTCCAGCCCTCGCCGTACAGGTAGATAGCTTTGCCGTCGACACCATCGGCTGCCGGGGTCAGTGATTGCAATGCCGCTTGCGCCTTGAGGATATTGTCGAGGCTGTGATGTCCCATCAGATCGAAACGGAAGCTGTCCACCTTATAGGCCCGGGCCCAGGTGACCAGGGAATCGATCATCAGCTTTTCCATCATGGCGTGCTCACTGGCGGTATTGGCGCAGCAGCTGCTCATTTCCACACCACCCTCCAGATTGCGGCGATGGTAATAGCCGGGGACGATTTTATCGAGTACGGAGTTGTCGTATTGGCCATAGGAGCTGGTGTGGTTGTAAACCACGTCCATCACCAGTCGCAGGCCGGAGTGGGATAGCCCTTGCACCATTTGACGGAATTCGCGAATGCGCGCAGGTCCATCGGGAGCGCTGCTATAGCTGCCTTCGGGGACCGTGTAGTGCAATGGATCGTAGCCCCAGTTAAAGCCATCGGTATCGCGAATAGCATCTACCTGGGCCTGCTGCTCGCTGCTGTCCGGCGCGTAGTCTGAGAGGTCCGGGGTTTGCTGCTGCTGGGTGCGATCCTCATTGACTGTGGCAAAGTCAAAGGCCGGCAGCAAGTGGATATGGGTGAGGCCGGCGTGGGCCAGTTTATTGAGGTGGCGCATGCCGTCGCTGTGCTTGCGGGTGAAAGCCTTGAAGGTGCCGCGCTCTGCTTCGGGGACAGTTTGATCCGCAATACTGAAATCGCGCACATGCAGCTCGTAGATACTGATGTCTTCCGGCTGGGTTAACTTGGGCTTGCGCAGACGATCCCAACCGCGCGGCTTCAGGTCCCGGTCATCCAGGTTGACGATCTGGCTTTTGCCGCTATTGATGGAGAGACTCAGGGAGTAGGGGTCGGTGACCAGGTTGGTTTCAATCTGACGGCTGAAGTAGGAGTACACCTCGACCTCATAGAGATAAAAACTGCGGTCCCACTGCTTGTCGATATCGGCACTCCAAACCCCGGTAGATTCATCGCGCAGCATGGATACCACCTGATCGGCGCTGTCGCTGCTGGAGTCTGTAAACAGGTGCAGTTTTACTGCCCGTGCGGTGGGAGCCCAAAGATCGAGCTGGATATTCTCCTCGCCGACACGGGCACCGAGTTCACCGTCGTAGTAAAAGCGATCATCGAGCGCGCCTGCCATCTGCACACCAGTCGCATCCAGTAACGTGCCCTCCGCATCGTAAGCGGCGAGGGCGAGTTGCTGGGTTACCAGATCACTAGTGGAAGCCTGCCCCGGCAATTGCCAGGCACTGAAACTGGCCAGGTGCGGGAATTTTTGTTGGGCGCTGTCGGGCAGGGTGGCGAGAGGGGTGAGATCGATGGTGCCATCGGAACGGATATCACCGTCCTCCAGTTTTAGCTCGGCGCTGTTGCTGTAGTGCAATTTAACCTCGATACCTTCCTGCACCTGGATATCCCAGGCAAAGCTGCTGGTATCCACCCAGTGAGCTTTATCGCTGCTCAGGTCACCCTTGGCGAAGCCATCACTACTGACGGTGACTTCTTTACTATTCGAGTCAAAAGCAAAGTAGATTTCGTCGTAATCGGCAGCCACGGTAAAGCTGACGTTAGCTCCATTGTTTCCGTAGCTCTCCTCCCAGCCTTCGTGCAAGGCTACCTTGAATTCATAGGAACCGGCAGGCAGTGCTGAGGTGATAAAGGTGTAGGTGCCATCTCCATCGGCATCCTGCATCCAGCTGCGCAGGCAACCGGGTTGCCAGTCTCCCGGGCACCCCAGCAGGGATTGGAAGTTGCCGGCTACAGTAGCGACCACGCTATTGTGGTTGTCGGCGATCCAGTGACTCTCGTGGTCGTAGATAAATTTAACTTCGCGGGCCTCATCCAGGCTAAGGGAAATATTACCGCCGTCCCGCTGGCCGCCCCAGCCATAATTTTCATCCCAGCTGTTGTTGAGAGCGGCTTTGTACTCCCAGTTGCCGGCGGGTATCCAAAAGTTGCCTTGCCATTTGTCGTCTTCGCTGTCATAGCTGAGCAGGGTGGCGACACAACCTGGTTGCCAGTCGCCATCGCAGCCCAGTTGGCTTTGTAGGTTGCCGGGAATATTGACCTCTGTGGGGTCTGGTGTGTCAGATGCCCACACCGGTATTTGGATGGAGCAGAAGACTGCCCCCAGAATCAGCCCGGCCTTTGTGCCGGGCCCTGTAAATTTTGTTGTTGGCATAGCGCTTCCCATTTTTTGTTGTACTTGTTGCGGTTCTCTCAGTTGGTATTGAATCGCAGTCACGCATTGACGGCCTCCCACCCCGAGGAGGTGGAGGTCTGGGGGAGGTGGTTGGGGGTGTCATAAAACCTTTATAGATTCGTCACTTGGTGGAAATACCCGCAGGAGAAGATGCTTCTCGAGTAAACGCGATGGCGAAAGAAAAAGCCGGATCTATACTCAGCTGATCGGGTTATGGTGAGTCGAGAAAGGTGATGCACTCGCTGTAATCGGATTCGAAGGCCGGCTTTTGCCGGCTTTGCTTTTTATGGCGGGGCAATTACTAAGAGGCTTCCCGGGATTATCCTTGCTCCTATCCCCGGGTAGTGCTAATTTGCCCATAACCCGCCAGGTACTTTGGCGGAATCCAGAACTCAATGACTGCGGAGGATGATTGATGATTGTTGCAACCCTCCGTCGGGTCCAGTAGCAGCCTCCAGCTGCCCACGCCCGGCGATAGATTCCTAGACGTCGGGCTTTCCCTGAGAAAGCTCTGTTGGCCGCGCATGTGCGGTCGCTTGGTGCTTTATTGCGCCCAGAGGGTTTCAATCTTGAGTAAATCTCGCTTTACCCGCCGGTCTGTTAATAGATTCGGCACTAAATCCCCATCTATCAAAATTGAGCGGGAAGCTTCTCCGCTGCAAAAACTCGGTTGGAAGCCTTTTTTCCAACAGCAGCTGACGCTCGAAGAACTCGAGCAGTGTTTGCCGCTGCGGGTTATGGCTGTACACCGCAGTCGCCTGGAGTTGGCCGGCGAGCAGGGGGCTGTGTCCCTTCCGCTAACCGGGAGTCTTGTGGCTAATTTGCCCGCAGTGGGGGATTGGCTGTTGTTAGAGAAGAGCAGTGGATATTTCGTGCGTTTGTTGAGCCGCAGCAGCCAGTTTGAGCGCATGGCACCTGGGGGGCATCAGGTGCAGATGATCGCCGCCAATGTCGATAGTGTTTTTATTGTTTCCTCCCTGAATGATGACTTTAACCTCTCACGTATTGAGCGCTATTTGGCTCTGGCTCGGGAGTCTGGTTGCAGCCCACACCTGATACTGACTAAGACCGATCTGTGTGAAGATACAGCCCCTTTTCTTCAGGCATTGCGTCCATTCGGCGAATTACCCGCTGCAATGGTAAATAGCCTGGATCGAGAAAGCGTGGCACAGCTGCGCCAGTGGTGCTTACCTGGGGAAACTATCGCGCTGTTAGGTTCTTCTGGAGTGGGTAAATCCACTTTGCTAAATGCGCTGTATGGCGAACCCCTGGCTGAGACTGGGACCATTCGCGAAGCCGATAGTAAAGGGCGTCACACTACACGGAAACGCTCTCTTCACTCCCTGAGTTGGGGAGCGCTGTTACTCGATAGCCCTGGAATGCGGGAGCTGGGGTTGGTGCATGTTGAAGATGGCGTGGCGGAGACTTTTTCTGATATTGAGGCCTTGTCCAGAGAGTGTCGCTTCTCTGACTGCCAGCACCAGTCAGAGCCAGGCTGTGCGGTACAAGAGGCAATAACGGGCGGTTCGTTGGATGATCGGCGCTTGCGCAATTGGCAAAAACTGCAACAGGAACTAAGCCGTAACGGTCAAACTCTCGCGCAGAAACGGGCAGGGGAGAGAGCGCTATCCCAGATGTATCGATCTGTGCAAAACCAGGCACGTAAACACAAATATTCAGAGGATTAATAGAACTGGCGCCCGGGAATTTTCCCGGGTGCTTCTCAATTAATGAGAGAGTTTTAACGTGACAACGCCTAAGATAATGAGCAAAACTCCCAGGTAGCGTCCAAGGCTGGTGGAGTCTCCAAAGAACAGCACTCCTACCGCAAAGGCTCCGGCGGCACCAATTCCTGTCCAGACCGCATAGGAAGTACCAATAGGTATCTCTCGCTGCGCCAGCCACAGAAGAAATCCACTGACCCCAATAAATACCACAGCCATAACCACACCCAGAAGGCGGGTGTTACTGCCCTGTGAAATTTTCAGTCCCAGCACCCAACCAATTTCGCATAGTCCGGCGAGTATTAAGTAGAACCAGGCCATGATATTCCTTTAAAGAGACTCGGCGATTTGCTTCTAGCGGAGAAATCAATGTTGACATGTCAGTAAACAAGTCTTTCCCGTATTAGAACAGATATAGTTGAGAATAGCTGAGATAGCTTTATTGAAAGTCAGGTGGATAGCTGTGCCTCGCTCCCATCCAGTAATTAATCTCAAAGTGCAGCCGGACCTGTTTGAGCTCTTAAAACGCAATCTATTAGTTACATTGCCAAGTGCATTGTTTCGGAGGAAGTTGGAGCATGCTAAATAAATAAAATCTTTACTGAGAGGGCTTTGCATTGTTTTCCAGATGAAATCAGGAAAACGATAAAACTGTGCGAAAGTCTATTTAAATCCGAGCCCAAACTTGCGCGAAATGAATTTTTCTATATTATTGTAATGATAATTATTATCATTTGGTGCTGGTTCAATACCCCTGTAAATTTAAAATAACTATCAGATAAAGTAATTAAAACTTATGTCAAATAGATTGCCACCTGAATGGGCAAAGCAAGATGCAATAATGCTCACTTGGCCTCATGCGGATACTGATTGGAAGCCGATACTAAGCGAAGTAGAAGCGGTTTATGTTTCTATTTGCGAAGCTATAACTGCTCGACAAAAACTGGTAGTCGTTTGTCATGATGAGGTTTTAAAAAAACATATTAGCCAGCTATTACATGTGGCTAATGTAATAATTCAAAATATTCAGTTTGTTGTTGTTGCCACAAATGATAGTTGGGCGAGAGATCATGGCCCAATTTCAGTAGTGAACAGCCAAGGAGAAGTTGTTGCTCTCGATTTTACGTTTAATGGATGGGGAAGCAAATACCCGGCTGATTTAGACAATCAGATTAACCAGGAAATGTTTAAGCAATTGGGTATCTGTAATTGGCGGAAAATTGACGTCGTTCTTGAAGGTGGAGCAATAGATATTGATGAAAAGGGCAACCTTTTAACGACTGAGCGCTGTCTGCTAAATAAAAATCGTAACCACCGCATGACAAGAGCGGATATCGAGGGACTGCTAAAAACTGAGTTAGGTGCAAAGAATATTCTATGGCTGGATCATGGCGCATTAGAGGGCGATGATACAGATAGTCATATCGACACTCTTGCACGGTTCGCACCTGGCCAAACTATTGTCTATCAGGGCTGTAATGAAAGTGGTTATCGTTTTTTTGATGAACTTGAGAAAATGAAGCAGAGTTTAGTACAAATGCGCTCGCTTGATGGGAAACCATTTAATTTGCTGGAATTACCATGGCCTAGCGGACAAGCAAATGCAAGTGGCGAGCGTTTACCTGCCACTTATGCCAACTTTCTAATTATCAATGATGCGGTACTAGCTCCTGTATATGATGTTGAAGAAGATACTGAGGCGTTACAAACTCTCCAGATGGCATTTCCGGAGCATCAGATAGTTGCGGTTAATTGCCGGCCCATTATCGAACAGTTCGGTAGTTTGCATTGTTTAACTATGCAGCTGCCGAAAAACCTCTTGGCTAATTAGGCGTTAAAAAAAATTTTTTGCATCTAATCTAAAATTAAACAATCTAGCGAATTTATTAATGAGTAACATAGTTAAAGTGGCACTTGTTCAGCAAGATAACACTGTTGATTGCCAACAAAATATTGATAGGTCAACTCAGGGAATACGTGCCGCAGCGAGTGAAGGTGCTGATTTGGTAGTGCTGCAGGAGTTGCATCGTAGCCTATATTTTTGTCAGTCAGAAGATGTGAGTTTATTCGATTTAGCTGAGACGATCCCTGGACCCAGTACGGATTATTTTGGAAGGCTTGCAAAAGAACTCGGCGTGGTCATAGTGACCTCTTTATTTGAAAAGCGTGCTGCAGGTATTTATCACAATACTGCAGTGGTATTGGATAAAAATGGCTCTATTGCCGGAAAGTATCGAAAAATGCATATTCCGGACGATCCGGGATTTTACGAAAAATTTTATTTCACGCCTGGTGATTTGGGCTTTGAAGTTATAGATACGAGTATTGGCAAGTTGGGCATATTGGTTTGTTGGGATCAATGGTTTCCTGAAGCTGCCCGACTGATGGCAATGGCTGGAGCAGAATTACTGATTTACCCAACCGCAATTGGATGGGACCCGCGCGATGATGCGGCTGAGCAGCAACGGCAACTTGAAGCCTGGAAAATTGTACAAAGGTCCCACGCGGTAGCGAATGGCGTACCAGTTATTAGTTGTAATCGTGTGGGCCATGAAAGTGATTCCAGTGGAAGTTCTGCCGGCATTGATTTCTGGGGTAATAGCTTTATCTGTGGTCCACAGGGCGAGCTACTTGCCTGTGCAAGTGAAAGTGATGGTGAGATACTAATTGCGAATATAGATATGGAGAAAAGTGAACAAGTACGTCGTATTTGGCCATACTTGCGAGATAGACGTGTCGATCATTACCAAGACTTAACGAAAATTTACCGTGATTAAGAGTTGATAGTTTGGGTCTGCCAGATTTCCTAGAAATTAGCAGACCCAATTTACTAAATGGCTAGTGATTCGCGACACTGCTGAAGTTGTTGAATTAGGTATCTATCTCTAGCTAGTGTTTCTTTACAGTCATCACCAAACCATTCCAGTGAAGCTTCAATGTTGCGGACTCTCTTGTCTGGATGTTGACTAATATGACTTACGAATTCCTGATAGTTAACAGCGCCATCAAACAGCGGGACAATACCTTCCCGCGAGCCAGAAGCAGAATATACATTAGCAGGCGAGAACACATTCAGGAATTCTGCAGAACTTACATTTTTTAAGTGGATATGATTAATATTATCTTTTAAAGCCTCAAAAGCTGGGATCACTTCAGTTTTTGATTCCCAGACATGGAGTACGTCAAAATTGATTTGAAGGTTGTCACAAGCAACGCTCTGTAATAAATGCTTTGTTGCTGGGACGGAATCCGCATATGTATTGGGATGTGTTTCAATAATCAAGTTGAGATCATGTCGGGACATCCATTGACAGACCTTGCGCAACGTCTTTGTTAATCGTGCAAAGCCATGCTCAGATGTGTTTGCGCTTGCCTCGGAGCCGGCAAAAGTCCTAATTTTCTTAGCACCCCAATGTTTTGCTAAGTAACATAAATGTTCTACTTGTTTATGTAACTCAGCTTCAGTGGCATATAGTGCTAAATAATCACTTAACATCGTGATTTTTAGGCCGTAGTCCGCCAACCAATCTTTATTATATTCTGGTTGAGAGGCGAGGTTTTTTGCGTGAGTTCCCCACAATTCAATACCCTGAAAATGATTATGCTTCGCCCACTTTGCCAAATGATCAATTGAAACCAGTTGATGGCGAAAAGAGATTGTACAGATAGATAAAATCATATGCACACCTCATTGGAACGTTCTTTGTTAGTAATAGCTACATGGTTTTGCCATTGTTGAAATAATGTATGTAGCTGACCTTTGATTTTAAATTCTCGCTGATCTTGTTGATCCAGTAGCTGCATGATTTCTGTTTTAATATCTGTCGATGATTCGGATGGATAGTTTCCTTCAGTAGCGTAATTCGCGATTTTCATAGAACGAAATTGAATCTGCTTATAAGTGGAAACTAACTCTTCAATAATGTCGCACCATGTTTCAAATTCATCAAAATCCAAATTTAGCTGCAACATAAAATATGCTAAGCCGTGTTCGTAGGCATACTTTCGAATAGCCAATACGGGAAGCTGAGTGAGAGCACGGCTTAAATTAGAGGGGCTTAGCTGACTTTCAGGAGCCAAATGTGCCTTGACAATTTTTCGCACAGCATCCGTCATCGGATTATTGTTTAAGTTCAAACAGGTAGTAAAATAGTCATGGATTGCCTGATTGGAGCTTGGTTTAATTTGGCTGCTATCAAAGATATAACCGCCAGCAACAGCATCCGACTCAATTGCGTGTAATACTTGTTTTTTATTTTGCTCTCCTTCCCAGCGAAAATCAGGATCCCACATAAATAACATTTCTGGATTTTGGCTATTTTCCAGCATTACGTAGTGAGGGAATGGATTCTGGTTAAACTTATTTTCGCGTTCTGGCAACCTATACATATCTAGCATTACCATTATGTTCTGACTGGCAGATTTATTGTCTAGTAATGTTAGTAAGGTGTTAATATTGTCGCTTTTGGATAAGCCTTGGTTGTACCAGGACTTTACCTCGACACCATAAATTTTCTCGAACCAGTTTCGAAAGAAGTCATGGTTCAAATTCTCAGCGTGATAGTTGATACAATAATCATTATCAACTACAACATCGGCGTCCCATACACCAAAATAAAATGGTCTATGGTCAACATGATCATTTGCTTTGATACACTCGCATAGACAACTCACAAAACAATGTACTTTAATATCCTCAAACTCTTCTGTCTGCTCTTCAGCTTGTTCTGCTGGAGCTATTTCGACCCCTGATTTCTCTTGAGGATCGGTATGTTTGGGAGAAGCGCCATTCTCGCTCTTATAGTTAACCCGGCCTAATATAAACTCACTAAAGCTATCGACTGTATCAAAATCCTTCAAGTTCAAGGCTTCATCGGGTATATCAATTCCCAGCTTTAATTCCAAGCTAATAAGTACTTGCAGGATCAGTACGGAATCAAGGTATAAATCTTCATTTAGCTTGGAGTGAAGCTGAACATCTTCTATATGTGTTAGATTCAACTCATTAGTAAGTATGCTCTGAATCGAATCTACTATTTCAGTCTTTTGCATAATTAATATATTGTTTGTTTGCTCAATAGATAGCCCCTACTTACTAGTTGGCTCTTTCAGCTTGTTTTCCTTCACTACTTTTATTTGTTCTGGTTAGTATGTTCTGTTGATAGTTCAGCGCAATCTGCTTACGGTTCACTTTACTGTTAGCCATTCGCATTATCTCATCGACCGGCTGTAATATTTGCGGTACTTGAAATAGTGCTAAGTGTTGACTGCACCATTGGCGTAGTTCGGAGGGGTCTATTGCTGGGGAAGCGACATACTGTAGGCAAACTCGTTGGCCCGCAAATTGATCATCTATCTTAAATACCACTACATCATTAACTTGCGGGTGTTCAAGTATGATATCTTCTACTTCTGCAGGATATACATTTAGCCCTGATACGATGATTGTGTCATCCATTCGTGCAAGAAAATGCAGCCGACCATTTTCACTCAAATAGCCGACATCCTGTGTTTTAACAGTTTTAATTCCTGATGCAGTTTTTACATAAGCAACTATCTCTTGCTGTTTATTGTCGAGATTACCACAGGTAATTTCGACATGAGGTAATGGCTTTCCTTGATCGTTAGCAGCAGATAAATCCTGTCCTATACTAATACAGCCCGCTTCAGAGCATCCATACTGTTGATATAAGTTTTCTACACGTGCCTGAATCTGCTCAAATACCTGTTGTGGCATAGTGGAACCTGAAGTCATAGCAGCAAATAGTTTGCTATTGGCCGGCCATAAACGTAATAATCCCTGCAACATTACCGGAGAAGAATACAAAAGCGGACGCTGACAACTCTGCAGCTTCTTGATAAGGTATTTAGGATTGATATTGCTAATTATCAGTGGTGACTGACCCCGATTCAGAGCAACCATTACGCCACAAATTAATCCATATGAATGGGTAACGGGACAAGCGACAACTGGAGTCATGCTGTCCGGGTCGCTGAAAGCCTGGCAATAACTCTTTACCTCAATATCAATATCCGCCCAGCTTCGCAATATGCATTTTGGCTCACCTGTGGTGCCGGAGCTCATTTGAATAATACCTGCTTCAGATTTATTCAAATTAGTTGCCGGTAGCTCAATTAATCCTGCTAAGTCACCATAAATCAGCAATTCGCAGCCAGCTTTTTCTGCCATACGCTTTGCAGTATCCTTTGGAACACTGGGGTGGATAGGCATGGCAGATATTTTCTTTGACTTTAAGTAATAACATAGAGTCAACCAAATAAAATTATCTTCAACACATACCGCAACAGCGTTACTCTCATTAATAGTATTTATTGAGACATAGGACTGCTGTTGCTCGTTAAAGTCTTCTTTACTATAAAACTTATCATTTATTGTAAGCATAGGATTTTCCTGGTACTGCTGGCACTGATATTGATGTCTTGGAGGTTTCCTTTTGGGTATCATGTAAAGCAGCGTCTGCTAACGGATTTCTTATGTGATGATGAAATTCTGTTTCACGATTCCCGCGAAATTTCTTATCCAATAGTGATTCGGTTTTAATTTCCGGTTGGAATAAATCGATTTGGGCTATGCGCTTTTGATCAGTTAAGTTTGATTGCTGATATTTTCTAAAGCTGTGATAAACTGATTTCCAGAATTCACTTTCTGGAAATTGGTAGTAATCTTCAAGTAATACGGCCAAGTCAGATAAATTAAAAACCAATAAGGTATCTACTAAAAGTTCGCGCAAAGCTTCGACACTTTCCATCCAATAATATTGGTTTGGCCCGCCAAAACTATATTTTTCCTCGAAGTCAGTAAAAGTAGGCGCTAATTCCGGTTGTGCTAAGTAATTGTGAACGTACTCCATGCTTTCATGAAAATCGCGCACTATAACTTTTTCAGGCCAACCATCTTTATGTTGCAATAAGATATTTTGCCCGTGCGCCTCAATTGCAATACCGTGATGAACTAGTAAGTGCCATATGGGAATAATCACCTTTTCGAGCAGGTTCTCCAGCCAACTATGACAACCATATTCGGCAATCCAGGGCTCGATAAAAGGGCTGCCATCTTGTTCTATTATACTTAGGGCTACAAAAGGTATTACAGTTTTCTCATCACAGTATGAGTGCAGGCTCTGTCGAAAAATTACACCCAATTGACCATCGAGATTCTCAATCCATTCCTGATGTTCAGTGCCATCATTTGTAGGCCTTATTCCGGCGTACTCCGCCAGCAAAATCATATTTTGCTTCAGGTAGTTATCCGACTCCAGAATTTGTATTAACCAGTTTGATATAGCTGGTGCAGTACAAATAGAGTGACTTTCTATAGTGCGTAGTGAAGAAGTATTAATTATATTCAGAGGTAGTTTTATATTAGCTTTTTCAGGATGGCTAATATTTAATAATGTACGAATAGAAATGCTGGCTTGATATTGATCGCCAGCCTCTCCAAGGTAAAATACTTGTCCATCAGCAATAGCGGGCTCAAGTTTATCTTTTAAAAACTTCCACTGCCATGGATGGATGGGCATCAATGAAAATGCAGTACTATCGGAAGTTAGATTTTTAATTTGTGTATTTAACTGCTGGTAACATTGTTCACCAAGCTCAGTTTCCCAAAATATTTTTTCAGTTACAGAGTTAAATCGACGCTTCAAATAGCATCGTCTAATCGCCAACCAATGTAGTTGAAAATTATTGCCAAACTCTGGACCATAAAGTTTATGATCAAGCTCACTAAACCCAGTTCGTGCCTTGAAGCATGGATGATAAGGGTGCCCTTCATCAATTGCAGACTCTAACTGGGTATATGTTAATTCACGACGGCTTATATGGCGGTTTAAATGCTTATTGTTCCACTGGCAAAGTTTAACAGTTTGTTCAAGCTCAATTGCGAGCTTTTTCTTTACTACTACTGAAGTAGGCAAGTCCTCAACAAGGGCATTTAGTGTTATTGGTTGCCAATCAATGCTTTGAGATATATTTTTTATCCATTGTGCCTGAAGTTTTGTATCTACATGCTTTTCATCTCTTTGAGAAAAAAACATTTCTTCTGCATTGATTCTAATTCGACTAAAACCAGAAATTCTTCCTGAAGCACGATAAAAAGATCTTCCTAATGTAAAATAGAAAAAACCATCGTGATAAGAGTAATCACAAAGATGCTCGAACAACAATGCTTCCAGGAGCTGGCGAATCACTCTTTTTTCTTCAGCTAAGTGGCTGTCAGAATTTTTATAAGGAGAGATTTCTAAGTCTTGTTGAGATAAATGCTGCTGTGGGTTAACTGTGAGCAAGAGTCACCTCGTTAACTTGCTTATGGGTAGTCAAGCTTTCTTGATGCAGGTCGAAGAAAGGATTTCGTATATTAGTGTAAACAGCTAATTCTTTTTCCGCTTCCAGCTCATCAACATCTTCAACGCGAGTTAGAAGGTTTCCCTTGCAGGGAATACTAGAATTATTAAATAATCTATCTGTAAAGTTTTTGCCGACGCTTGTCAGTACCCTAGAATTTAGAAAATTAAGCTTGCTGTAACTTAATTGTAATAGTTTATTCTCATCAATAAGGTCATCTTGTCCCATACGGCCAATAATTGAGAATAACTGATTGACAAAAAGATAGTATCCAAACCGGTCTGCAATCATATTGTCAGGATAAAATAAGTCAGGATTATTCCTCAACTCAGGTACAGCTTCGAGCAACTTATCCTGCATTTTTTCTGACAAGTAGAAACCTTGATTGTCTCGGTAGTAGTATCTAATTGGACAGTCATCATAAATAGTTAATAGAGAATTTTGTTGATGAGCTTCTAAACCAATACCCTGACTATCGTAAAGTCTAATTGTTGGTTCAATTGCACATTGCCAATAACAATTAAACCATTTTAACGCTGCTTCCTCTACGCTAATGCCCTGCTTGGAAGCCAAGCTTAAAACTTGCTGCGCTAATTTAGACTGAGTTCCGGATAAGATAGGGTCTTGTACCAATGCAGCGATTGAAACTGTGGGTAGTTCTAGACTGTTTGTATCTCTACTGAATGGATTTTGCCGTATAATAGTTTCAAAGCCTGTTTCCTGCATATTAGGTAATTTAACAGTAATAAAGGCAGGATCTTCAATTAAAACAAACTGTGGAAATTTTTGCTTGAAGTTGCTTAATGAGAACAACTTTCCAACATTTAATCCCGGATCTAATTCGTGAGCCATATTTTTTCTTAGCGAATTAGTTATTTTTACAGGGATCGAGAGCTTAATCATATAATTCAGCTCACTGCAGTACAAAGTGCGGACAGAAGAAGTGGGCGTAAACATCTTACCCATAAGACCTAAGTCGACAATTAATCCGTCACGTTGTAAATGCTGAACATAGTCCTGGTGTAACAGCCACTGTGCTTGTAGGGGATGTACAGGTATTAGTTGTTTATCGATATCAATATCGATATCGGCCCCTAATATATTATTGATAATTTCCTCAACGCTCTCGTCGAGTAAAGAATCTTGCTCCAGAAGATCTTTTGACACGGCAAAAAAGTGTAATTGAAATTTAGATTTCAATTCCGGCGTATACTTTTCATGTTGCCAAGAGTGAATGCCTTGGCGTGACTTGGGTGTTGGATGAAGCCAATGTCCAAATAACAGAGACTGTTCAGAACAAATATAATCGGAGCTATTAAGTGTAGGATCATCTAGTCGCTTAGTAAGATAATCCTGCATGATTTGAAGACTTTCTAAAGTGCGATTTAATAGTTCTATTTTGTTGGCTGGAGTATTTGGCTTATTGTTTTGGTTATTATCTTTTGCATAAATGTTATCTATTAACATCATAATCGCAGAAGTAAAATCTATGGGTTGCCAATTCCATTGATTTGCTAATTTGCGATAGCTTTTAGTAAATACATGTCGGCCGACAATTGAACGATAAGAAGCCTCTAAAGCAAGTGTAACTCCAGTTCCGTTCAAATAAAGTTCTAGTGCATAACCATTTTCTTCTTCAAGGGCCACACCAGTTTGTAATTGCCAATCAGAGCTTGTATGCCAAACACCGGGGTCAACTTCTCTTATATATGCATTAGCAAATGCCTGAAAAGAAGCCTTTTCCGCCAGCTCTTTTGCGGTGAATGGCATGACGATATTCTCCTGGAGATACTAAGTAAAAGAACTTACCCAGATGATAATGATACACATTCTCACCAGCAAGTAAGTTTACAATTGTTACTATTGTTTTAGAGCTGTATCTCACTTGGCGTTACTTAGACTGAAGTTTGATTTACTTTCAGCTTCGTAGGCCTGTATTGGTAGCAAAAATAGGCGGCCAACAAAAAGGTGCACCATTCTGCTAATGGCAGTGCAACAATAAATGATAAATCACTTATTGCTGCTGGTAATAAGTGCCAGCTGGGCAACATATAATAAAAGGCAATCAAAAATACGGCGGGGAATAATAAGCTGCGGTTAATAGCAACTAAAGCTGAAGGTTTTGGTTTGTGTATTGCTGTTAAGTAACAGGTTAAGACGATGTTAGTCCCATTAATTAAAAATAGTGGAAGCAACAATGGCAGCAATTGCATGCTGACTCGGGATATTTCCTGATCTTGTTCATTGGTAAACCAACTCAGAACAGTTTCTGGCCAAAAAACGAGCAGCGCAACGATTATGATACCCAGGCAGATGGTACTTAATATTGCAATTGACAAAAAAGATTTCACTCTAGTTAAGTGCCGAGCGCCAAAATTTTGACTGACAACGATATGAAGTGCATCAGCTAAACCATAACTAAGCATGACACTTAAGAAAATGAAGTAATTGACCAGAGTAAATGCCGCTACACCATCTACGCCTAGCCGCATTATCATTAAAGTATTTAGAATGAAAAAAATAATACCAACAGATATCTCGTTTATAAACTCTGATATACCGTTATAAGCTGAGTTAAGAAGTAGCTTCCAGTTTCTTTGTTGTAATTCGAACTTAAGTGTTCTTTTCTTGCTAAAAAAATAACGGCTCAATACTAAAAATTGTATAACTTGTGCTATTGCAGTTGCATAAGCAGCCCCAGCTAATCCGAATTCCAAGTACACGATAAACCAGGCATCGAGAATAATATTGAGAACAGCGCCGATTACTAATGCACATGTGGCTAATATCGGATGGCCATCAGCACGTACAAAATAATACAGCACCATTGTGGTTAACTGTAAAATGAACACCCAGCGAATGACGTCGAAATATTCCCTTGCTAATACAGCAACCTGGGCTGAAATATTGAGTATTTCAAAAAGTAAATCGTTGAAGGCTAAGCTGCCCAGCGCTAACAGAGTGTTAATAACCACAGCGGCAATAAGGGATTGGCTGAAGATGGCGTTTGCTGTTTTCGGATCTTTCTCACCTATGGCTTTACCTACGCTCACAGCCCCGCCTATTGCCAGCATGATGGCAATAGCTATCAACAAGGTGAAGTACGGGATCATTAGAGTGATTGCAGCGAGAGCGTCTGTACCTATGGTGTTGCCGACAAAAAAGCCATCAATCAGGTTGGCGCTTGTTATTGCAACTAAGCCGACTATTGAAGGTAGTACATAGTAAAAAAAAGTCTTGACGATACGACCGGAAAGCGCTGGATTTTGGGCTGACATTAAAGTGTCTCAAATCATGAGAAAATAGGTTCTGAGGCAGTATTATATATTCCACTTGTTGCAAATGATAGTGATTATCATTAATATCGGTGAATTTAGGTTGATACATAAAGCTGCATCGTGAAGTTTTGATGTTCTAAATGTGAACAGATTTGTGTTATAGCCAATGCAATATTGTGTTGGGCACTAAGCATGCTGGTGGCGTGTCCCGGGCAATGGTTGTACAGGAAGTGCGCAGCAGTATTGATGTTTTGCAGTGCTAAATGTCCTGGTAAGTCATATGTGTATCCATTGAAAATAGTTTAGAAAATGTACTATTAAAATTACTGTCAGACGTCAAAAGTAAGAGCTATGTGTAGGTTCCAGTCGGGTTCCCCCATATTAAGGTCGTCCGTGGGCGAGAGTATTTTTGCGCTATGAATAATTTTGGATTCAAAAAATTCAAGTTTTAATTTGGTTGTGGATAAGAGGCTGTTGTGGCAACTGCGCATATTTTAATATTGGAAAGTGATACTAAAATAAGCAGACAATTGAGCGGCACTTTGCAAAAGCAAGGATTTGATGTCACTCAATGTCAAGATGTTAGTGATGGGTTGATGGTGATGCCCGCAGACTATTTTGATCTTATTTTAGTTAATGCGTTTTTGCCCACCAATGATGATTTATCACCTTTACAGGCTATACGTAGCTGGGGCCAAACGCCTGTAATTGTTCTCTCTTCAGTTAATACAACGGCAAAAAGGATAGAGAGCTTTCGGCAGGGGGCTGATGATTTTATATCCAAACCGATTGATTCCACTGAGATAGTGCTGCGTGTAAACGCAATACTGCGTAGGACTCACAAGGGGGAAAGTAACATTGAGGGTGAGATTGATATCGATCATTTAAGGTTATTAAAATCAAGGCAGCAGGTTTTTTATAGGGGAGATAATTTAGCGTTTACACCTATTCAGTTTCGATTACTTTGGATACTCGCTGAGAACCGATTCAAGGTAGTTAGTAAGCAATTTTTATATCGTGCGGTACTCAACAGGCAATTTTCCCGTTATGATCGAAGCCTTGAGATGCATCTTAGTCGTATCAGGAAAAAGTTTATTGAAGTTGGTATATCGGCTGACCGCTTTGCTACGATTCATGGCAAAGGTTATAGATTTTCATAATAAAAGACTAGCTTAAGTTAAACGGTAAATTTAGGTGTACTAAGTATCGGTTTAGGCATTATTCAAGTATTTTTTCCTTTCTAAAATTCTAATCAGGCTTGTTTAACATCAGCAAGCTTAAAGCTGTCTTTGAGTTCAAAACGTTTTAATTATCGACGGTTTTTATTAGCTATTATGCTCCCGTAACAATTGTAAAAGTGGTTTTTTTCGGCCATGAAAGCAATTAACATCTTTGATAATGATTATCATTACCAAAGGTGTTAATTGCTGAATACATCTTTTCGTTTAAAAGTTGGCTCGGCATAAAGTGAATTAATTAAGAAGTGGGGATATGAGCACTATTAATAAAGTTGAGGCTGAGCATGATAGCCAATTTTTAGCTTTTTCAACGGTAATTCACATTGACAGCGAGAGGATGATTAGGCGTTTATGTAAGCACTTCGCTCACAAAGTTAATGCCCACTGGAGCAGCGAGTGCGGCCATATTGAGTTTGATATGGGTTTCTGTGATATGAACGGAAGTGGAGATCAATTGGATTTGTGTTGTGGTGCTAACTCTGATGCGGAGTTAAAAGAGATCATAGATTGCATTGATTCCCACTTCTTACGATTTGCGAAAGGTGTGGAATGTTCACTTCAGTGGAATCTAATGAATTCTTAATGGTAAAAAGATGTTAGAGAAAGATAAACTCGAGAGTGAAGTTAATACTCAGTGGAATATAGCTGAGGCAGGGAATATTTATGGTGTTAACCAGTGGGGCAATGGTTATTTCGATATAGATTCACAGGGTAATGTTGTCGTAAAAAATCCTAGTGATGAAGAGGCAGATGCTGTTCCCTTGATGCAAATTATAGAGGGTATGCGGGACCGCGATTTACACATGCCTGTTTTACTGCGTGTCGAGAATATTCTTGATAAAAGTATTAGCTCACTTAATGAAACTTTCCGTCAGATAATCGAAAAACTGGATTACCAGAATAAATACCAAGGTGTTTATCCAATTAAAGTAAACCAGCAGGCCCAAATTGTCGATGAAGTAGCTCAATTTGGTTCTCGCTATCAACATGGATTTGAAGTTGGTAGTAAAGCTGAAATGATTGCAGCTTTATCCACCATCGAAGAACTTGATAGCCTAATTATTTGTAATGGCTATAAGGACCAAGAATTTATAGAATTGGGGTTAGAGGCAACAAAACTTGGATTGAAATGTATCTTTGTTATTGAAACCTTAACCGAATTGCCGATTATTGTAGAGCGAAGTCAAGCGTTAGATATTTTCCCTCATATTGGCGTGCGCGTTAAAATGACGACTCAAGTGAGTGGGCATTGGAGTGCTACCAGTGGTGAGAGAAGTGTATTCGGACTGTCATCAAGCCAACTTATACATGTGGTTGATTACTTAAAAGAGCATCAAATGCTCAATTGCCTTGAGTTACTACATTGCCATTTGGGCTCTCAGATTCCGAATATCCGTGATATCCGCGGTGGTGTACTAGAAGCCTGTCGCTATTACTCCGATTTATGTAAAGAGGGCGCGGCATTAAAGTATATTGATTTAGGTGGTGGTTTAGCAGTTGACTACACCGGTAGACAGTCAAGTACCGGGCAAAGCCGCAATTATTCACTTGAGGAATACTGCGAAGATATTATTGATACAATTAAGAGTACATTAGATAGCAAGAACTTACCCCACCCGATAATTGTTACGGAGTCTGGTCGTGCTACTGTAGCCTACACATCAATTTTGCTCTTTAATATCCTTGATGTTGTAAGTTTCGACTCAGAAGAGCTAAAAGAAGCTGAGGAAGATGAGCATCAATTGCTTCAAAATATGCGTGAAATTCTGACTTATTTGAAGCCTCAAAGATTGCAAGAGTGCTTCAATGATGCGCAGTTTTATCGGGACGAAGTTCGCGAATTATTCAAGCGTGGCCAAATAGATCTTCGTGTTCGTTCTGTATCAGAGACAATTTATTACAATGTTTTGCATCGTATAAAAGAGACTCTTTCAGAAATGGAGCGAATACCTGAAGATCTGGAAGGCTTGGCAGATTCATTAGCTGATATCTATTATGGTAATTTTAGTTTATTTCAGTCCTTACCTGATAGCTGGGCTATTGATCAGTTATTTCCTGTTATGCCTATTCATCGACTAAATGAGGCTCCAAGTCGGCGTGCTATCTTGGCCGACATTACCTGTGATTGTGATGGAAAAATTGAGCGATTCGTAGTCAACCAGGAAGTCGAAAAAACCTTACCTCTGCATTCAATAAAGCACGGCGAGGAGTATTATCTCGGTGTTTTCCTAGTGGGCGCTTATCAGGAAACTCTGGGTGATCTGCATAATTTATTTGGTGATACGAATGTTGTCAGTGTGAGACTGAATTCAGATGCCAGCTTTGAGTTTGTGAAAGAGGTTCATGGGGATACTATTGAGGATGTTTTAAGCTATGTCGAGTATCAGCCGCATGAAGTAAAGACGCGTTTTCGTAATAAGGTTGAAGCGGCTGTTCGCAGTGGGCGTATTAGCGCTCGTGAACGTCAGCAAATAATTAAGACCTTCAATGCAAGTATGCAAGGTTATACCTATTATGAAAGAGATTAGAATAGAGTAGAAAGCAGTGAGAGACTTGACCTGTTTAAATCTTTAGCTGTATATGTGAAAGGTTAAATCTAAGTATGTCGACGATGCCAGATCTTCGATCTGGCTAAAATATTTAAGCCCTACTCTGTGAAGCTAGCTCCCAGCCACGTTAATAAATTCCTTATTTTTATATAGTTATGATGTTAGCACCTATCCTGATTTAGTGTTTTAGGTTTATATTGGTTAATTTAGCGTCAGCTAATTTTCTGTAGTGATAGTATTATACACTTATATAGAATCTATTCTTCTTTGTGGCTATTGCAGACAGGGCTGTCCCATATAAATCAGTCTAAATGGTGGCTGTAATTATCTTGTCCAAGGTTTCATTATCCCAGCCAGCCTTTTTCCGAAGCCTTTTAATGCTCATGTCTTTTTTAAAGCTGGGCTTTGCCGCTTGCAACTGATTGAGTGCCGAATGCCTCAAGATCGCCATGTTTTCTGGTGCATTTCCTGATCTGAAGCGACTATCATCCTCACGAAAAACCACATCTAAAATCCAGTGTAACGAGTTTTCAACACCCCAGTGAGAGCGAATAATATGATTAAGTTCTGCTGAGCACGGCTCTAAACTACTGATATAGTAGCGCGTTTCGCAACTAGTTCGCCCATCTACAGTTCGCTTCGCCTGGACTGCGATAACACTTCTTAGACCGTGCCATTGCTCTTTACCTCCGAGCCAATCAATACTGTTAGTAGAGAGACATTTTCTGGATTCTATTCGGCCTCGGCTCACCTCTTCCACACAATCAGTATCGACATCCTTGTGGTACTGCATATCGAACAAATTATTAAAATGCGTGGTAATTTGCTGGTGCAGTTTGTCCTGATTGCCCTTCACAGCAATCACATAATCGCCGCCTCGTTCGATAATTTTCTGGGTGATCGTTTTCTGGCAGCCCATGGCGTCAAGCGTAATAATCGCACCATTAAGATCAAGAACCTCCAGTAACTTCGGTATGGCCGTAATCTCATTCGACTTTTCTTCTACTTTTTGCTGAGCAAGGACAAGTCGCGCCTCGGACGCAAAAGCACTCACCATATGTATAGGAGATCGCTTGCTGGCCTGATCGAAGCTGCGCCTTAGCGCCTTGCCATCGATCGCAATTACGTTACCGAGTTCTTGCTGAATACCTTGGACCCACTGCAGAAAGCAGCGCTTAAATTGTTCGGGGTCTAAGCTTGAAATAACACGGCTAAAAGTGTTTTTTGAGGGTATTCCGCTATTTAGCGGGGTGAATCGTTTTAGGTAATCTATTTTAGATTCTGCGAAATCGACAAAATCTCTACAGCTTTCAGCACCACAAATAACACCGCAAAACATGATAAGTAAAATATCGGGCAGGGCGTGCAGCTTGTGCCGATCAACTCGAGGATCTTCCATGTCGTCAAAGTGATGTAAAAGGCTTACGCTATCCATTTTGTCTGAAAAACACTCTATTTATCAAAAAAGATAGCTATTCTAGGTCTATTTTGTTCGTTTTTACACCGATTTATATGGGACAGCCCTGCTATTGCAGAGCTCTGAATATACTTGCTTTTAAATTTTAGTGTGCCTGTAGTTGAAATATTACCTCTCTGTAATAGTTGTTAAGAGTTTTGATCTTTCTTGTTTCTTTGTCTGATTGTTACTTGCATTTTTTATTGCGTAAAAAGTAACGAGAAGTAAAATATTAAATTTTACGCCATTTAGTAAGGAAGCTAGGTTTAGCTAATATTCATAAGGATTATGAATATGATTTTCTGATATTATCTGGTCACAACATAAGATGTTCTATCTTTTAAAGAATAGGGATGTGGACTTGAGGATCATAAATAAGATCACTTTGGGTTATATTGCACTGGCTCTGCTTCCGATCAGTTTTTCACATAGCAGTGAAACTCAGATTGAAACTATCGTTGTGACTGCGGGTAGATATGAACAGGATATTTCACAGCGGGTGGAGAGTATTTCTGTTCTAGATAATGATGTACTCAGAAAAAGTGGTAATACCCATATTCAACAAAGCCTGGTGAGTGTACCTGGAGCAAACCTAGCAAGAGGGAATGGACAGGAATACCTGCCAGCCCTACGTTCCCCAGTACTGACTGGTGCGGGAGCCTGTGGTGGTTTGTTGACAGCAGAGGATGGGATTCCACTGAGAGCAAATGGATTTTGTAATATCAATGAGCTATTTGAATCCTTCAGCGAGACAGCTCGGCATGTCGAAGTTGTTAGAGGGCCTGCTGGTACCCTCTATGGCTCTAATGCAATGCATGGATTGATCAATGTTATCAGCCGCGATCCTGTAGAAGGAGAGAATGGATCTCTCAACATTGAAGCGGGGCCCCACGATTACTATCGACTGGGTGTATCAGCAGATCGTCGCCACAGTAGTGAAGGTGATGTGATCAGTGCAGATTTGTATTTGATGACTGATGGAGGATATAGGGATCAGTCAGGATTGGACCAGCAAAAGGCTAGCATCCAGTATACCCACCAGGTCGGTGATAGCAGAGTTCGAACTCGTCTAGTAGCGACAAGCTTAAATCAGGAGACGGCTGGTTACCTCGAGGGTGACGGAGTTTACCGCAATCGTCGATTGAGTCGTACCAACCCTAATCCAGAGGCGTTTCGAGATGCCAATTCTCTCAGATTTTACTCTCTGATTGATATACCTGTGAATCAAACTAGTCAATTACATTTGGCTCCTTACCTCCGTAAAACTGACATGCGTTTTCTGCAGCATTATTTACCGGGGCAACCAATGGAGGAAAATGGCCAGGAGAGTGTTGGGATAAGAAGCGGTTATTATCTGGAACTGGGTGAAAAGCTTAATCTGCTAACCGGTATAGATACTGAATTAAGTAAAGGATATCTCCTGGAAGCCCAAGAGAGTGTTACCGAGGGCTCTGAATTTCTGCAGGCAACCATACCAGAGGGAAAGCACTACGATTATGAAGTCGTAGCCTGGAATATCGCCCCCTATGCATCGGCAACCTGGAAGGTTAATGATCAATTAGAAGTCACTGGTGGAGTCAGGATTGAATCTGCACACTATGACTACGACAATCAAATGCTTCCCGGGCGCACAGGTGAAAATGGATTACCCTGTGACTTTGGAGGCTGTCGGTTTAGCCGGCCAAATGACCGAAAAGATAGCTTTAACAATATATCCCCCAAGTTGGGAGCGCTATTATGGTTAAGTAATGAACTACAACTCTTTACTCAATTGGCCCAGGGTTATCGTGTACCCCAAGCGACAGAGTTATATCGATTACAGCGAGAGCAGACGGTAGCAGAGCTGGATCCAGAGGAAATTAATAGCTTTGAAGTAGGGCTGAGGAAAATAGGCGACTCTTTGTCATATGAGTGGGTGGCTTATACGATGAAAAAGGAGAATGTAATATTTCGTGATGCTGACTATTTTAACCAGTCCAATGGCAAAACCCGGCACTGGGGAGTTGAGTTGGCTGTAGATTATGAATTCACTGAAAGCTTACGGCTAGAGGTGAGTACCAGCTATGCAGAACATCGCTATGCAGATCAAAGGGAGTTGCAAGGTGTAGAACTGGATGGAAATCTTGTAGATTCTGCGCCAAAGACCTTTGGTAGTTATCGACTTCACTGGTCCCCGAATTCTTTGGTATCAGCGGAGCTTGAATGGTTACATCAGGGTAGCTATTTTACAGATCCTCAAAATGCTTATCGGTATCCAGGACATGACTTACTGAACCTCCATTTGGCCTGGCAGTGGAAACAATATGAAATTTCTACTCGAATACTGAATATTACCGATAAAGCCTATGCTGAGCGCGCGGATTACAGTAGTTTTAGTGGTAGCCGCTATTTCCCCGGAGAGCCTCGCTCAATTTACTTCGGAATTAATTTTGATTGGTAATGTAGAAAGGGCTTGCTTTTAATTTTCAGGTTTCATTTGAGCATCACGAATCAAAGCTGCCATCCGATAAAAACCATGAGCCATTTTGGTGTAGGGCGTAAGTAAAAAAAATGCGAGAACTGCACCCAAGTGTAAATCCAATAGTAGGGGTAGTGCAGCTGTTCCCCCCAGGGCAAATAGTAATAGACCGCTGAGAGCGATAAATAACAGTAGGCCAACAAACCCCATCTCCCCGCTCCAAACCCTTGCTGAGCCAAGTTCTGGATCAGCCTTGAGCTTTAGCTGAATAAGCTTGCTACACCCCACTAATATGAGTAATCCACCGGGGATACCAAGTAATTTGGGTACAGAAAAAATCGAGTATGGCCCTGGCATGTTCAGAAAGTAATACATTACTGTGCCCGAACAGGTGGCTGCAAAGCACAATAAAAAGCCGTATAGAACAGCTTGGTGTGCGTATCGTCGCTGGTTGCTGAATCGGTCTTCCTCTTCGAAGTTACATCCATCTCCGTGGCCCCCGGATAGATTCTTTAGTTTTCCTGCTGAAATTAATGCACTTCTAAATTGACCCCAGGTAATTTTTTCCCCGCCGACTTTCCTCCAGTAGCGACGTAAACTTATCCCCAGGCTAAACAGCGGATAAAGAAAGGCCGGTAAAAAAATACTGGTCATAGTGGCGTGAGAAACAATTGCGTAGAAGCCCTCACCACCACTGGGTTTCAATACTCTTATTACATAAAAGATGATGGCAAATCCGATGATAGTAGCCAGGGCGATCAGACTGCCGCGTTTTTGGAACATTCTAGCAATACCTCCCGGCCAGGCAAAAGTTTCCCAGCTTTTCTGTCGCGCTTCGGCCATGACTTGGGGAATATTAATATTGAATTCGTGGGGATCGGTATACTGGCAGGCGTAGTAACAACCTCGGCAGTTGTGGCAGAGATTGGCCAACTGGGTGATGGTTCCCTCTGAGAAAGAGCGGTGTAGTTGAAGTGCTGGAAAAACGGCGCAGTAGCCCTCGCAATAGCGACAGGCATTACAGATTTCTGCTTGCCGCCGTGCCTCTTCCAAATTATCCATTTGCATAGTTAGCGGCTTCCCTTCCAGCAATACGCCCAAAAACGGTGCCGATCATCATACCCAACCCAGCCAAATATCCCTGACTAAGGATTGACCCGGCCATGGTTTCCCCTGCAGCCCACAAGTTTTTTACCGGCCCTGTGGCAGTGCTGCACTGGGCATTCTCATCAATCTTGAGCGCCAGATAAGTGAAGGTAACCCCGGTGCGCAAGCTATAGCAGTAAAATGGTGGCTCGCTGATGGGGCGGGCCCAATTAGTTTTTTCTGGTGTCAGGCCGGTAGTGGCGACACTATCCAGCTCGGTGGGGTGAAAAGCGTCACTACTGCCACAAGCAGCATTGAAGGTTGCTATGGTATCGATCAGTTTTTCAGAGGGTAAACCGGTTTTTTCCGCGAGTTCCTCCAAGGTATTCGCCTCGGTAGGAGGGAATGCTGACGGCATAAACATTTTTAAAGACTTGGAGTCGATAATTGCAAAAGCCACCTGGTCTGGCTGTTGTGCGACAAGGCGGCCCCAGATGGCATAGCGTTTGGGCCAAATATCTTCTCCCTCGTCATAAAAGCGCTGGGCATCCTTGTTAACGACGATGGAAAAGGGGACACAATCCAGGCGGGTTACTATGCCCCCATCAAACTTCGGCGCTCGCCCGTCAATTGCCACTGCATGGCACTGGGTGGGATCTCCGACGGACTGCACGCCTTGCTCCAGTAAATCTTCCAAGACCACACCCCGGTTATAAGGTGTTCCGCGTATCAGGAAATTTTCAGCAGCTGGGCCCCAGGCTTTTTCCAACCACTCAAGATTGGCTTCGAATCCGCCGGAGGCTGCTACAACTGACCTGGGTTCAATTTGGTATTGCTGTCCCTCGTAAACATAGTCGACACGAGTAATATGATTGCCCTCTAGCTGCAGGTGCTTAACGTGTGCCCGATACAGCACATCAACACCTAATTTGCCTGCAGTTCGGTAATAGGCGTTAACCAGGGACTTACCGCCGCCAAGGAAAAAAGCATTTGTGCGCGTGAGGGATAGTGTGCCGGACAGAGGCGGCTGGAAATGAACGCCGTGCTTTTGCATCCAGGGAAGCGCTTTTTCTGATGAGCGTATAACCAGCCGAGCTAACTGCTCATTGGTTTTACCCCCGGTAACTTTTAGCAGGTCTTCATAGTACTCGTCTTCACTGTAATCACCTTCCAGTGGACCCAGGGGGCCTCGGTGCATACAGCGTATATCCCTGGTGTGGCGGGAATTGCCGCCTCGATAGGGCTTGGGGGCAGTTTCCAGGATAATCACCTTGGCCCCAAGTTCGGCAGCAGTTATAGCTGCGCACAGAGCGGCATTGCCACCCCCAATTACGGCGAGGTCGTAGTGAGTGTTCACCGATAGAAAACCCTTTTGCAATGGATCAGTGTTCCATTGCAAAAGGTAGGTGAAAATTGAGAATAAATAGGCGGGCAGGCAATCCCTGCCGCAAAAAATCGTTAGCTGGTGGCGGGTTGTTCAGCTTGCTGCATGTCGATGTGAACAGATACAGAGGCCTGGCTTTCCAGCCAGTTGTCCATGCGCTCTTCAAGAATATTCAGTGGCAGTGCTCCAGATCCCAACAGAGCGTCATGGAAACTGCGAATGTCGAAATTGCTATCCAGGGTTTCCTCCGCCTCTTTGCGCAGCTCTTTAATTTTGAGCTGCCCTAGCTTGTAGGCCAGGGCCTGGCCGGGCCAAATTAAGTAGCGGTCTATCTCGACGGTTACATCGTGGAGCGGTTTGGCGCTGTTTTCCATAAAGTATTCGATCGCTTCCTCGCGGCTCCAGCCCAGCTGATGCATACCGGTGTCCACAACCAAACGCACTGCACGCCACATATCGTAAGAGAGTGCACCGAATTCGCTGTAGGGGTTTTTATACAGGCCCAGGTCGTAACCGAGACTTTCGGAGTAAAGGCCCCAACCCTCTACAAATGCGGTATAGAGAGCCATACGGCGCAGTGGGTGAATATCAGTTTGCTCTTGTGCCAAGGCAATTTGCAGGTGGTGACCCGGCATCGCCTCGTGCACTGTGAGCGCCTCCATTTCCCATTTTGGGCGGCTGGGCAGGTTGTAGGTATTGGCAAAGAAGATACCTGCACGGCCAGCTTCGTTGGAGCCGGGCAGATAATAAGCTGTGGTTTGGGATTGTTCTGAATAACTGGGTATAGGTTTCACGCCATAGGGCAGGCGTGGCAAGGTGCCGAACAGAGCGGGCAGCTCTGCATCAATGCGCTTGGCAATATCGCGGTAATCCCGCAGTAACCCCTCCCGGCTGGTGTGGTAAAAGCGCGGGTCGGTACGCAGAAACTCGGTGAATGCTTTGAAGTCTCCCTGGAAGCCTGTCTTCTGGATAACTCTATCCATCTCCCCGCGAATTCGCTTCACTTCCGCAAGCCCAATGCGGTGGATCTCCTCGGGGCTGAGGTCGGTGGTGGTATTCTCTTCCACTTTATGGGCGTACCAGCGCAGACCATCAGGGCGGCTGGTTAAAGCGGTATCTATCTGGGCCTCGGGAATATATTTGCGCTCAACAAATTCAGCCATACCCTGCCAGGCCGGTACCAGTTGTTTGCTGTAAATGGCATAGGCGCGTTGCTGCAGGCTTTTCCGCTTAGTTGCTGGAATGGCCTCAGGCATTTGATTAAATGCTGTCAGCAATGGGCTGTGCTCCGGCGCGGCAGGTACCAGTGCGCGTATTTGACGCGGTAGGTCGCGCAGGGTGATTTGTGGTGGCGTGACTCCTTTGCGCAGACCCCGGCGCATCAGCCCCTGGGTTTGTTCAATCAGGATTGGCAACCTTTCCAGACGGCTGATTATCGTCTCATAATCGGTTGCAGTGCGCTTGGGCATGCTGTTGATTACTTCCGGTATACTGCGTTGGATGCCGCTCATATGGGTAAGCGGTTGCAGGTGGTCCGGGAACTGGAAGCCTTTCACTTCTCCCAACAAGTCCTGGTAGAGCAGCTGGTAATCCAATTGTTGTTCGGCTGGCAGATCGCTTTGATCGATATTACGTGCAGCCCCTAAAAGGATTCTGGTCTGCTTTTGACGCAGTTCCACAGACTTAAGAGAGTTATCCACCCAGCGATGATTTTGCCCGGGATAGCCCTCGTAGGTTGCCTGGCTGGGATAACTCTCCATGATCCAGCGATAGCGCAAATCCTGCAGGGCGGTGAGTCGCTCGGAGGCGCTGCGCTCAGGAAGGGATTTGTAAGCTTTTCGGAAGGTGTCCTGGTCCATCGCTGAGGCATTGAGGCTTACAACAAGTCCCAGGGATGTAAATAGGGCTTTTCTGATAAACGACATAATCCCCTCAAGTGAAAAAGTGTGGCCCAAATAGTGGCCGGATTTAGTCAATGGGTGGTTTGTTACCACTGCCGGCAATTTATTGCCGGGCATTCGAAGAGCAGCCAGCCGCATTAGCTGGCTGCCAAAGGCGGGCTGGGTCAGTTGGCTGCCGCTGTGCGACTGCCAAACTCCTGGTGATTGATCAGTTGCAAGCGCCTGCGAATTTGTTCCTCAATACCGGAGGCATTGAGGCCGATGGCCGCCAGCAGGTCTTTGTGCTTGCCGTGCTCAATAATTTGATCTGGTAGCCCCAGTTGCAGCACCGGTACCGACCGCGCAGTGCTATTGAGGTATTCGAGTACGGCACTGCCAGCACCACCAGCAATGGTGTTCTCTTCGATGGTAACTAAGAGTTGGTGACTCTCGGCAAGTTCATCGATCAGTGTCTCGTCCAGGGGTTTTACCCAGCGCATATCGGCTACGGAGGCCCCCAGCTGCTCTGCCGCGGCCATAGCGGGGCCGAGTAAGGTTCCGAAGCTGAGGATGGCTACACCACTGCCCTGGCGCAACAGGCGCCCCCTGCCGATCGGTAGCTCTGTCATTTCCTTGTTGATGGCGGTACCCATACCGGTTCCGCGCGGATAGCGCACAGCAGTGGGGCCGTTGTGTTTGTAGGCGGTATAGAGCAGCTGGCGGCATTCGTTTTCGTCACTGGGCGCGGCGATAGCCAGGTAGGGCAGGCAGCGCATAAATGTGAGGTCAAAACTACCCGCGTGCGTGGGGCCGTCTTCGCCCACCAGGCCGGCGCGGTCGATGGCGAAAGTGACATCCAGGTTTTGGATTGCCACATCGTGCACCATTTGGTCGTAGCCGCGCTGTAAAAATGTCGAATAAATAGCAACTACCGGCTTCTGGTCTTCACAGGCGAGGCCCGCAGCGAGAGTGACGGCGTGCTGTTCGGCAATGGCTACGTCGTGGAAGCGGTCCGGGAAGCGCTTGGAGAACTCCACCATACCGGAGCCCTCACACATGGCCGGGGTAATAGCGACCAGGCGCTCGTCCTGTTCTGCGGCATCGCACAGCCACTGGCCAAAAATATCCTGGTACTTGGGCAGTTTCTTCTTGCCGGGTACGGCCACTTGCACCTTGGCTTCCGGCTCCAGCTTGTTCAGCGCGTGGTAGCCCACCGGGTCTTCTTCAGCAGGGCCGAAGCCTTTGCCCTTGGTGGTGGCAATATGCAGGAGTTGCGGGCCCGGCTGGCTGCGCAAGTTGCGCAGGGTGTGTACCAGGTCGTGCATGTTGTGGCCATCCAGGGGGCCTACGTAGTTAAAACCCAGTTCTTCGAACAGGGTGCCCGGCGTGATCATGCCTTTGACGTGCTCTTCGGTTCGTCGCGCCAATTGCCAGGCTTTGGGGATGGCAGACAGTATCTTACGGCTGCCCTCGCGCATGTTCAGGTAGGTTTTACTGGCCAGGATTTTGGCGAAATAGGTAGCCAGGCCGCCGACATTTTTTGAGATAGACATACTGTTGTCATTGAGAACAACCAACATGTCCTTGCCGGTATGTGAGGCGTGGTTCAGGGCTTCGAAAGCCATTCCCGCCGTCATGGCGCCATCGCCAATCACCGCCACTACCTTGCGATCGTCAGGGGAGCCCAGGGCCATACCCAGGGCGGCGCTGATCGAAGTGCTGGAGTGACCGACACCAAAGGTATCGTAGGGGCTCTCGCTGCGTTTGGGGAAGCCGGACAGGCCCCCTTGCTGGCGCATGGACAGCATCTGCTCGCGGCGACCGGTGAGGATTTTATGGGGGTAGGTCTGGTGGCCCACATCCCAAACCAGCCGGTCCTCCGGGGTATTGAATATGTAATGCAGGGCGATGGTCAGTTCCACCACACCGAGACCGGCACCAAAGTGCCCGCCGGTCTGGCCGACACAATACAGCAGGTACTCGCGCAATTGGCTGGCGAGTTCCGGCAATTGGCGTTCATCGAGGGCGCGCAGCTGCGCCGGGTCGTCGATCGAGTCGAGAAGCGGTGTCTGCGGGCGTGTGCGTGGAATTTCTTCGAGCATCAAATGTATCAGTTGCAACAGATGGTGATATTGAGGGGGATTGTATGCCCGTGGCGGGCATATTGCATCCCAAACCCCACAGGCAAGGCTGTGACTTAGTGTCCGCGCTGCACGATATAGTCTGCGAGCTGCTGCAGTAGCAGGGTATCGCCATCGAGACTTTGCAGTGCCTGGGAGGCCTGGGCGTGCAGTTTTGCCAGCTTGTCCCGGGCGCCGTCGACGCCGAGCAGAGAGACATAAGTGGGTTTGTTGCGCAGGGCATCGGCGCCCTGGGTTTTGCCCAGAACCGCGGTTTCAGCAGTGATATCGAGAATATCGTCCTGAACCTGAAATGCCAGGCCAATAGCTTGGGCGTAGCCGGTAATAACCTCCAGCTCCCTCTCGCTGGCACCCCCCAGCAGTGCGCCCATACGTGCGCTGGCACAAATCAGAGCCCCGGTCTTCAGGCGGTGCATGGGCTCCAGCTGATCCAGGGTCAGGGTTTGGTCAACGGAGTCCAGGTCGATAGCCTGGCCGGCGACCATACCTCGGGCCCCCGCCGCAGTGGCGAGCTCACGCATTAACTGTAACTGCAATTGAGGCGCGAGCGGTTCTGCGAGAAGCAACTCGAAAGCCTGGGTTTGCAGTGCGTCGCCGGCGAGAATGGCTGTGGCTTCGTCAAAGGCGATATGACAGGTGGGGCGACCTCGACGAAGGTCGTCGTCATCCATTGCCGGCAGGTCGTCATGGACCAGGGAGTAGGCGTGAATGCACTCCAGGGCTGCCGCTGTGCTATCGCAATAGGCCAGGTCAAAATCGACACCCCGAAAAACCTGCGCACAAGCGTAGACGAGAGCGGGGCGCAGGCGTTTGCCGGGGCCCAGTGCGGCATAGAGCATTGCTTCGAACAGCTTTTCTGAGCCGTCGATCGGGGTGTTGAGCGCCTGCTGGATTCGGCTTTCGACGCGTGTGGAGGAGGCCTGTAGAAAGGCTTTCAGCTCCTCTGGCAGGTTTGCGGAACTCACTTAAATTGGGTCCCCGGAGTTGTCGTCGGCATCAAAGGGGAGCTCGCGGATATTGCCGCTCTCTTCAATTAACAGCTTCACTTTCTGCTCGGCTTTGGCGAGCTTCTGTTGGCACTCCCGGGTGAGTTTCACTCCCTTTTCGAAATCAGCGAGAGCCTCCTCCAATGGGAGATCTCCGCCTTCGAGTCGCTCAACCAGCTGTTCCAACGCCTCGAGACTCTCTTCAAAAGTTGCTGTTTTTTTCTTTGCCGCCATAGCATCGCCTCTTAATTGCGGGGCAACCTTAGCGGCTGGCGCTGCGGGGGTCAATTCCATGGCCCCCTCATCCGGGAGCTTCTTCTCAGTGTCGTTTAGGCGTGCAATTCCTAGAGGCTCGACTCCCGGGATAAAAGATAGTGCGCCAGGGCTTTTTTCTGCACCGCAGTAAAGTTGTAGTTAGGCATTGGTGGTGTTGGGGCATCGAAGTAGTCAGCCAGGGTCTGCGCTGTGTATTTAGCGGACAGGTTGCGCAGGGGAAACTGGGCCTGATGGCAGTGGGCACAATCGTTAGACCGATAGAGCTGCGCGCCCAGTTGCACCACCTCGGCATCTATTGAAAGTGCGTTGGCCGTGGTTGTTTTTTGCAGTTGTGGCTGCTGTGTTGTCAATACAGCTTGGCGAGGGGCCCCTTGGCTCACACGATAAACTGCACCGGCGTAGTCATCGGAAATATAGATGTTGCCCAGTTTATCCTCGGCGATGGCGACAGGGCGGCCGTAAACCGTTTGGCGGTCATTACTGAGAAATCCCCACAGGAAATCCCTCTGTTGAATTTTCCCGTCGTCACTCCAGTGTAGGGAGACAACTTTATAGCCATCTTTCACGCTACGGTTCCACGAGCCGTGCAGGGCGACCAGCGCTGCATGGCGATAATCCTTAGGCTGTTCCACACTGCGCAAAAATTTAATCCCGAGTGGTGCGTTGTGAGCGCGAAATTCGTACACGGGAGGAATTGAGTCAGCAATCTGTTGCTGGATTTCAGGGCTTGCATCCACCCCAAGATCCGGATCGGGAACCCGGTCACCGTAGGCGTAGGGCCATCCGTAGAATTGGTCTTTGCGAATCAGGTTGAGCTCATCTGGCGGTAGGTTGTCGCCGAGCCAATCGCGGCCATTATCTGTTGCGTAAAGTCCGCCATCTTTTGGAGACCAATCGAACCCTACACTATTACGCAGGCCGGTGGCGTATATTTCAAAATTATGTCCATTTGGTTTCATTCTCATGATGGTTGCGCGGCGAGGATCTTTTTCAATACAAACGTTGCAGCTGGAACCACTGCTGAGAAAAAGCCATCCATCGGGATTCATATCAATAGTTTTTGTCCAGTGTCCATTGTCCTCAAGGTTTTCAATAATTCTCTGGTAGCGTCCAGCCAGGCGCCCATCGGAATGATCAAAGGGAACCCGTCCAACTGCGTCACTTTCGGCAATATATAACCAACCGTCGTGTAGCAATAATCCGTGGGGCCGTTGAAGATTATCAATAAGGGTCTTTTGCCCGTCACTGCGGCCGTCGCCGTCTTTATCTTGTAATAAAAGTGAAACTTTGCCATGTTTAGGCTGAGAGACGATGATGTCTCCATTGCGGGTCACTGTGAGCCAGCGTGCGCCGGGAACATCCCCTGCGAATAACTGGACCGAGTATCCATCTGCTGCGGTCAGCCGGCCTGTCACTTCTTTTTCTGTTGTTTTGACACCACCGACCAGCTGGCGCCAAGGCACACTGACGCTGGATTTAAAGGTGGCTAAGGCGGTAGAAAGCACCGCGCCGAGGGCGATAAAAAATATTAGCGTATATTTCAACGTTTTCTTCATGGTATCGATTGAACTTGAAATAAAGATGTTTATAGTTGCCGCGCTTATCTATTTACCCCTATAGTTAGCACGGGATTAATTTCCTGTCTCCCCTCCCTTTTGTAACAGGTAGCTCAGTTTGTGAGATATCTCTTACACAAAATTCAGCAGATTTCCCCTACTTTTTTCTCCCTTGATGTCCATAATTAACTTGCAAGGACGCGAAAGGGACTGCACTACTGCGGCAATGGATAAATGGATTGCGCCGCTCGCCCTAGGGATATGGGCACCATCCTGTGAGACGCACCGCCCGGGCCGGATTGCCTGGGCGGTGTTTTACATTCTGCTTTAACCTGCCTGCAACGCTTTCCACAATTTACACCTTTCTTCTGTAATTTGCTGTTATTCCATCAGCGGCATGTCGATGTCTGGAATTTGTAATAGTTATCCGCTTTAATGTTGATAGGCCGGCCAAATTACCCATGGGCCGGCGGAGGGTGGCGCATTCAGTAATTTACCAGCAGAAGTGCCCGTATTACCCAAGGCAAAACTACGCCTGTGGGCATCTTTATTTTCGTTGGTAAAAAAGCTTTCAGGCTCCTTCATCTTGTCTGGAAGCAAGCTTTTACTTTCGAAAGTGGCAGTTTTTTCTAAAGCTGCGAATTGCGTCAGCCTGTGTCATCGTCATTCAGTCCCTTCGATCTGTCACTCCAAAACTTCTTTTTTCTTCTTTATAAAAACCGTTGTGATTACACGGAAACAGTTCCGGGGCTGCCTTGTTCTATTCGACTTTGGGGAGGCGAGGTTATGCACGCGAGAATATTGCGTTTAAATCTGGCGGGACAACCGCTGGAGTGGCTGAGTTGGCAAGAGGCATCCTGTTTGTACGTGCGGGAGCTGGTTACATGGTCGCTGGGAGGTGTTGTCCAGCGGGTGAGAGGAGGCTTTAATCGCAATGGCGATCGTTCCAGCCTCGATCTGGCCGCTATTATCGCCTGTGGCGGTGCACGTATGGCCCGTCCGCGCCGGCGCCCACCTCTAACAAATCGAGCACTGTTTTTTCGCGATTCCCATACTTGTCTTTATTGCGGTAATTTCTTTAAAAGTGTGGATTTGACACGGGACCATGTTATTCCTGTTTCCAAAGGCGGAGTTGATTCCTGGGAAAATGTGGTCGCGGCCTGCAGGCGCTGTAACCAGCATAAGGGCAATCAATTATTGGAAAATATCGACATGGAGCTGTTGGCCTTGCCCTTCTGCCCCAATGCAGCTGAATACCTTGCCCTGATTAACAGTGAGCGGATTCGCGGCGATCAGATGGAGTTTCTGCGCGGCCAGTTTTCACGGCGACGTCAACAGGGGTGGTTGTTGCACTAGCCCGTCGGATCGAAATGAGCAAAAAAGAAAAGGGGCCAATAAGCCCCTTTTAATTATGTCTTGTCGTTAGGTGAAGATACCGCAGAGCGGATCAGACCGGCCAGGTATTCGGTGAAATTGTGCCCGTGGTTTTCCATCATTTTGGGGAACATGGAGTTTGGGGTCATACCGGGAAAAGTATTGACCTCATTGAGGTAGAGTTCGCCGGTTTCTGTCAGGAAAAAGTCTATGCGGGACAAATCCTTCAGCTTTAGGGCCTTAAAAGTGCGCAGGGATACTTCGGCTATCCATTGAAGCTGTTCTTCGTGAAGATCAGCAGCTTCGATAAAGGTGACCGCGCGGCTGCCCTCGGCATACTTTTCCTTATAAGTGTAAAAAGTATCCGTTGGGGCGCGTACTTCTCCCGGGCGGGTTGCGATCACATCATCGTTGTAGTGGTAAACCGCAACTTCCAGCTCTCTGGCTTTCAATGCTTTTTCTATCAGCACATAAGGGGAGAGTTTAAAGGCATCCTCGATCGCGGCCTCTAACTCCTCTTTGTCACGGACCTTAAAGCAACCTACGGAAGATCCCTGATTGGAGGCTTTTACAAATACCTCGCCCCAGTTCTCCAGGGCATCGTGAGCTTTTTGTAGTTCCTCGACTTCAGTGCTGTGCAAAAACTCGTAAGGTGTGTTTTCAATACCCAGAGCGCTGAGCCACATCTTGGTTTTAATTTTGTTAAAGCAGATTTTGCTGGGCTCAGGTGCAGAGCCGAAATAGGGGATGCCGAACATATCCAGTTGCGACTGCAAATCGCCAGTCTCTCCCGGGTAGCCGTGAATTGCAGGAATTACGTAGTCCACATCCCAGGAGTTACCTTCTTCATCGCGAATTTTGCGATCGTAAAAGATATGGTAAACCCGGCCCTGGCTGTCGGTAAGGCAGCCACTGCTATCCATTTCCACCCGCAATAGGGCGATGTCCTCTGCTGCTGACAACTTGTCCTCGATAAAATCAGCAGTTCTGAGGGATACGTCGTGCTCGCTGCCGCCACCGCCGCAGATAAGCAAGGTGTTAATCATAAAATTATTCCGTCGTAGTGCCTGCCGAAGGTGCGGTTAATACCTGTTCGCACTGTTGGGGCAAGGTCTTTGGTTTCGGCTTTTTCTGTTTCGGCTGGGGTTTAGTGCCATTGAGAATTGCATAGAAGTCATCGCTAAACCACCAATCCAAGTCACTGCCACAGGCTGCAGTGCTCACCGGAGCCTGGGGCTTACAGTTGGTGCTTCCCTCTGGGCACGCCAGGCGTACATGAAAATGGTAATTGTGCCCCCACCAGGGGCGCACTTTGCGCAGCCACTCGTTATCTTCGCCGGATATTTCGCACAGGTGGCGCTTGATGGTCGGGTGTACAAAAATTCGTTCGACCCGCTGGTCCTCTGAGGCCAAGCGCAGGATTTTGGGAACCCGGTCGTCCCAGTTTTCAGGGATTAGGCGGTGTTTGCGCTCATCAGCCAAGGCAACAGCAGAAATATTATCACGCTCCCACGGGGTGAGGGGACGCTCTGCGGCTCGCCGATCCTGGGAATACCAGATGTCTATGTCCAGGCCGGTTTGGTGGCTGTTGTGCCCACCACTGCCGAAAGGGCCCCCTCGAGCCATAGACATGTCACCGATCTGGATTCTGCCCAGATCTTTCTGCGCCACGCTCTGGGAGAACTCCTTCAGGAAGTCAATGGTCTGGGGGTGGGCAAAATGTCGATCGCGGCCAGTCCTCACCAACTGATAGCCCTCTCCCCTCAATGGCAGGGTCTCCCCTCCACTCAGGCAGCCATTGGTGTAGGTGCCAATACTCGATGGTGTCTGTGCACTGGGCCCTTCGACCTTATCCCAGTCGTTGGCACTTGCGGCGCCGCTCGCCAGGGCCGAGGCGAGAATCAGGGTGTGGGTTAGTTGCCGTAAAAATCCCGCTTTAAAGGGGCTAACGGTCTCGGTAGTGGATACTGAATTTTGAGCTTTCGGGTGCATAGGTCCCTGGATACCAATAAGTCACAGTTGTCGGGCCACCTCAAGTGGCGCCCGACGAGTATAGACAGACAGAGTGCTAGCTCTGTGACGCAAGTATCTCTTTGCAGTTCCGTATCAGCTGCTCCATTTCCTCATCGGTGCCAATAGAGATACGCAAGTACTCACTGATCCGGGGCTTGTTGAAGTAACGTACGAGAATATTACGCTCCCGCAGTGCCAGATACAGGGCTTCTGCGCCGGGTTCCGGTGGTTTGGCCAGAAGGAAATTGGCTTGGGAGGGAATCACTTCGAACCCCAGGTCTGTAAGCGCCCGCTCACAGCGCTCGCGGGTGGCGATGACCTTGCCGCAATTGTCGCTGTGCCAGGCGGTATCGCGGATCGCTGCAGTGGCCACACGCTGGGCAATGGCATCAATGGGGTAGGAGTTAAAGGAGTTCTTGGCTCTCAGCAATCCTTCAATCAGGTGTTTCTGCCCCATGGCAAAGCCGAGGCGAAGCCCTGCGAGGGCATAGGACTTTGACAGTGTGTGTATCACCAACAGGTTGGGGTAGCGATCGATGAGTGTTGCTGCACTCTGTCCGCCAAAATCGATATAGGCCTCATCAATAACCACCACTCTCTCAGGCTGTGAGCGCAATAGCTGCTCAATCTGCTCTAGCGGCAGGTACCGTCCCGTGGGTGCATTGGGGTTGGGAATAATTACACCGGCTGCGGGAGCGGCATAGTCCTCAAGCTGGATAGAGAAATCAACGTGCAGGGGAACAGCGCGGCTTTTGATATTGAAGAGCTGGCAATATACCGGGTAAAAACTGTAGGTGATATCCGGAAATAGCAGGGGCTCGCTGCGGCGGAAAAAACTGTAAAAGCTCAGAGCCAGCACTTCATCGGAGCCATTGCCCACAAATATTTGTTCGGCAGAGAGATTGTGCTTATCGGCAATAGCGCGGCGCAATTCACAGGACTCCGGGTCGGGATAGCGGCGCAATGCATCGGCAAAGTCGTGCTGCTCCAGGAGCCTTAAAGCTTCGGGGGAGGCAGGGTAGGGGTTCTCATTGGTATTGAGCTTTATCAGGGTTTCACTCTTGGGCTGCTCCCCGGGTGTATAGGGTTCCAGCTGGTCGAGCCCTGGGCTCCAATAAATCTTGCTCATGATTCCACCTCTGCGGTACTACTTTGATTGTCGCTGGAGGAGCCTTCAGCGCCTTCTTTAGTTTCTTTTTTCTTGATGGGGATATCAAACAGATCGGCCGAATTTCCAATAAATTCCTGCATGGGAACAGGGTTGCGGAATAGCATATTATCGTATTTCAGCTCTGTGGATATCGGCGGAACCTCGCTGAATTCGTCCATGTTGTTAACGCTTTCAGCTAAACCCAGGCCGAGGAATGCCAGTGGCAGTGTCAGTGCCACTGTCCAGCGCCAGCCTCTGGCGAGGTTGGTGGCCAAATAGCAGGCGGACCAGAGCATTGCCGGTAATATGATGGCGAGTACCAGGAAGTCCAGGACCTGAATAGTAGTGCCGATGGCAAAATTGAAATTGATTAGCCCCCTCAGCCATTCCCAAAAAGTGTAAGTAAGTGCACCTATGGCGGCGATGGATAGATGGGTGAAAAAGTGCGTTTCATGCCTGACAACCCTGCCGATAAACGCCCAGACTCCGGCGTAAATCACCATGCCAATTATGGCCGTGGCAAGAATGTTGACGGCAATAGTCCATTGATAGTTTCGGGCGTAACCGAGGTAGCTCATCAGTACGCTGGCAAAACCAAAACACAACAGCAGCAGTATTGCTCCCAGGGGGTGGGACAAGCTGGAAAACAGGTTTTCCAGTGAATGGAGAGGGGTAGCTTCAGGTACCGGGTCATCCGTATGGAAAACCCGGAAGCGTGACTTCCCACACTGCAGCAAGTCACCGGAGGAAATCCTGTGTTGAGCGATGGTATCTGGTTTAACGGACTTATCTTTCAGGTTTCCCAAAAGCTGGCAGCCGTTGGTCGAATTGAGGTCGTGTAAGACGTACTGGCCGTCCTCTCCCCGCTTGATTTCGGCATGGTGGGCATCGGAATGGATGTCCTCCAGAATTGCATCGTTGTCGTAAGCGCGGCCCAGGGTAAATTTATCCCCGTCCATTCGGTAGCGCAGCTGCACCCGGTGGGCGCGATTGAGTTCTTCAATAATCAGGGCCATTGGATCTCGCTCGTAAACTTCTGGGTAAAGGCGTCGGCGGACTCCTGGGTAAAGCCGGACAAGGTAAAGTGGCTGACCAGTGCGCGATTTTTCTGATCCACACTTAGGCTCAGGAAGAAAATATCGTAGAGGTCTGGGAAGTCCTTGTAGCGCCTGACACAATAGCTGGTGCGTGCGATCAGGGGCTCGCGATTGCGATCCGGCTTCGATACCGAGGTTTCATTGCCGCGCTCCTGAGAGGTAAATCCTTGCTGGCAGCGGAAATTGGTTACATCTTCTTCTCCAGCGCTATTGCCTGGGTAAAAGGAGTCCATCTGCCCTTCGTACTTGGCATAAAAGCGCGCGGGCAGAAGATCCTCGGCTTGCAGCCAGAAAAATTCGTACTCTACCCGCCCGGTGTTGAAGTCGTCGGACAGGAAAATAACATCTTGTCCGGTGCAGCCTTTATCAATTCGCTTGATCGGATTGGTTTCGCTCTCTTGGGTGTTTCCCCAGCATTTAATGGCTGGAATTATTTCACCGACAACCTGGGCCTCACCGAGGGCGCGACGCTGCCAGTCGGCCCTAAGTATTGAGTCGATAATTTTTTGCTGGTTATCCAAAAGCTGTTGATAAGTTACTTGCTTCAGGTTGAGAGTGCCGCCTTCAGCGCGGTAGTGTTTTAAAAGTGACGACAGCTTATCCACTGGTACCAGGAAGCTAACCTGGTTGCCCGCAGTCGCCACATTAATGCCCACTACCTGCCCCTGGGTATTGATCGCTGGCCCGCCGCTCATTCCCGGATTAATAGATCCGGCAAAGTGAATACGATCGTAGAAGCTACCGCCGGCAATACCGTTATAGGTCCCGGGAATCAAGGTCATGCCGAGGTCCAATGGGTTACCCAGGGAGACAATGGTTTCCCCTTTTTTGGGGGTGTCTGTCGCCAACTCCAGGTATTCGTCTCCCGGCTTCTCCTGGCGCAGCAGCGCCAGGTCATTGACCACATCAATATCCAGTAGAGTTAATTTTCCCCGGGTGCCATTAACTGCAAGATATTCCAGGGAGTACTCGTCCGGCTCGCTAACCGCTTGAGCCACTACGTGGTAATTGGTGGCGATCAATCCATCGGGGGAGATTTGAAAGCCTGACCCCAGGCCGGCTTTTGAATTGGAGGATTTTTCGATAAGTCGAATTTGATAGAGGCTGCCGCGATAATCACTGTAGAGCTTTTCATAGCCTTGCGCCATTGCAACAGTGGATAAGCAGCACAGAATCCAGGCGAAGAGCCACGTGGAAAGTTTCGGCATTTTGAATTGATTAAATTGTGGACAGGAAGCGTGATACTACGGGATATAGGATAGTGCAACAAGCGCCCATCACCGGCGCTATCTACCAGTGATGGGTTTGTTTTGGATGGTTAGAGATAGTCCACAATTTTTGGCTGTGTCTCTATCACTTTTTGGTGCGACTCGAGATAAAAGCGGCTGAAGAGTTTGTCGGCTTCTTCCGGAGCGATAAAGCCCTCGCTAAAACCAGGGCTAGCTGGATCGAGATGCAGGCGCGCGCAGTTGATCACATGAGCGGCCATCTGCGCCATATTTTCATCCCCAACAGAAATTCGGATGGTGGTTGGGAATATACCCGCCGCTTCCATCGCTTCAGGTGATAGCTCTGAGTGAGATGTCAGGGCAGGGCAGAGCACCATGGTATTTGTCTGGCCCAAGCTCACCATCTGCCCGAAAGCGGGCTCCAGCGCGTCAAAGAAACTTTTAAAGGCTTCGGTGGGAATTTGCGCAGCTTCCATGTCGATGCTGAATAATGGTGTGGGGAACTGGTAGCGCATCAGCGATTCTCGCAGCCCGGAATTGGGGTGGGTTTCCACTGCATGGCTGTTGACACGAATCTTGCTGTGACTGGCGAAAAAATGGCTGAGGCTCAAAGTATTAATACACTTGGTGAGCATACGCATTTCCAGGGTGCGCATACCGCAATGCACTTCCCAGGCCTTGTCTGCATCCAGGAAAGCCCCCTTGATGTAATAAACATCCCAGAACATGCACTGATCCCAATTAAGGCCTTTTGCGCTGTCGCCTTTAGGGATAAACATGCGGTGGTTTTCGCCGATAACCACACCGGCAGTGGCGGCACCGGTGCCACCGATATCCTTGGTGTAGGAGTGAACAACAAAATCCGGTCTCTCTTCCCTATCTTTGCGGCGCAGTGGCTGATATAGGAAAGGGGTTGCCAGGGTGGCATCCAGGCTTACCAGGATATTTTCCCGGTGAGCGGTTTTACAAATAGCCGGTACATCCAGCATGATCCCGTGGGGATTGCATGGAGACTCAATATAGACGTGTATTTTTGCTCCGGCACTGATTTCGTCTGCGTATGCATGCTGGGTATCAGCCAGTAGCTTTTCGAACTCTTCACCGGTAGTGCCATCAAACCAGGCCAGATTGATAGACAGTTTATCTTTGCGGGCGTAGAAATCCTGTAACAGCTGGTGAGTGCCGCCATAGATATTCCTGGAAACAATTAAAATATCCCCGTGGCGCAATTGATTTGACAGGAGTGCATCGATTGCAGCCATACCGGAATTAAAATTCCAGGCCATATACTCACTGGCTTCAGGCCCGCATTCCAAATCCACAATAGCATTGGCCAGGGAAATGGAAGTGGGGTTGAGTAAACGTGAATAAATATCGTGGCTCGGTTCGCGCCCACGGAAAGCATCGTCCACCCACTCGGTGCAGGCATAAATGTAAGTTGCCGTGCGGGCAATTACCGGGGTTGCAGAAAAAATAGCAGGAATATTATCGAACAGGGGGTAACCACCCCGTGTGGTGATATTAAAGTCGTCCCCCTGTAGGCTTTGAAAGCTGGCTCGCAATGGGTTTTGTAAGGTGTCCAATAATTTCGCCAGCTGGAAACTCATAAAGCGTTTGGCATTGAAATAGGCAATCTTGTCAGACTTGTCCAAGCGCTGGAGTGTGTCCGTTACCTGGCTCCACAGCTGGCTCAGATTTCCCTGTGCCTGGTAGAGCAGGGTTGCGGTCTGTTCTAACAGTTTTCCATGTTCTGATTCACTATCAATGCAAAAGTGCTGCAATTGCTCTTTTGCCAGCTCATCAATATTTTTTGCCTCGGTGCTGTTGCGGCGGGGAGAGAGAATTTTTACATCTTCTAGGTTCGCTTCCATTGTGTCCTCACTACGTGATGCTTTTTGTTATATGGCGACTCTAACAGTCCTGTGCGGCGCATAAAACACTTGGCGGGCAATTAGTATGTAATTTGCTGTGTTTTGGCGTGATCGATCTGTAATTTGGAAATCTGTACAGTAGCTTCCAGTTGAGGGGGTAGGTGGCTGTGTTAATGGTTGCCGGCCATGGAAAGGCAGCCCCCACAACATTTAAACAGGATTTAATTTCCTCGTAGCCTTAGGTGGTGCGATGAAATAAAGGGATTCAGCGCAAGCTGAACGGTCAAGCTGGAATCGACAGGTGTAGAGTCTTAGTCGATTCTCTTGGATGAGCTTGTCCGGGCATGGATGCCAAATTTTGCTCTTGATAGTGTTGTTGTAACCGTCGATGGTTGGGACCATCATTTCGGGCCGGCAGTTTTATTACTGCCGGCTTTTTTTAATTTGGACTCCATTTTGAGAGCTATTACCCATACAATATTTTCCAGTCTTCAAGCCTGCCGTGTAGCACCCAATAAAGTTCTGTGACGCAATTCAAATTAGATTAAATTGGCGAATGGGATCATCGATTGATTTCAACAAGTTCCAAGAACAGTTTTATATTTATTTTAAAAAATATGGCCTGATTTTGGTCTCGGTGTCGCAATAGTGGAAAAGGAATAATCCTTGCGTCTCGGTTCTTCTTAAGTTGAGCGCTGATTAAATATTATTTTTGGCGTACGGTGACTCTGTGCGCGCTATGTGCCCCTTTTATATATTTGGTGTGTGATTGTCTGTAATAAGGTGTGATCGACCTGTAGTCCTTAAGTCTGTACATTGAGGTCCAGTTGAGGGAGTACAGGTGATTGTGGGAACAGTTACCTCGCCATGGAAGGGTAGCTCCCACAATAAAATTTCGGATGGATTTAATTCCCTTATCGCCCATTGCGCGTTAGGGAGTGAAGGGATTCAGCGCAAGCTGAGCGGTCAAGCTGGAGTCGGCAGGTGCAGAGTCTTGGTCGATTCAACTGGATATGCTTGCCCGGGCACGGATGCCGAATTTTGCTCTTGATAGTGTTGTTGTAACCGTCGATGGTTGGGACCATCATTTCGGGCCGGCAGTTTTATTACCGCCGGCTTTTTTAGGGGATAAGCCGGTTGTGATGATACAGTCACGGACGTATTTTATATCAATTAAAATGTCCGTTGATGACACCAAATAACAATTTTTTGGAGAGGGATGAATAATGGGCGAGTGTGATAAAAAGCTCCCACTGGACCTTGAGGTGCCTAAAGAGGGGATGACTTTAGATCTGGTTTTGCGGCCCCAGGAGCAGAAAAATAATGAGCCAGTATACTGGCCATTGCATATTGAGGGGACTCCTGGAGAGGAGTTTGGCAATATGCACTTCAAAATTCACCGGAAGGCTGAACTGATCTTACGAGTGAAGCTGGACCTGTCAGATGTGCCAGGACGTGAGCTTGAGTTTGTACGTTACCGCCAGGGCCATAAGCTTGACGGTCTCATTGCATTGACCCCTGATTTTCGTCACCAGTTCCGCGCTCGTGCACGTGAAGTGGATGGGGATTACACCCAGCTGATTATCCGCATTAAGGATAGGGCAGATATTCAGGACCGCTTTAACTTCCTTTGGATGTGTGTTGATCCTGAAACTGGTATGCATTTTGTATCGGGTGATCCTCAGGCGGTTGTTGATCCTTTCCCTGCTAGCGGCGGAGGAAATAGTAATAACGATAATAATACTGGCTCGGACGGTAGTACCTAGTTAGACGGGCATGCTTGATCGAGCACTTTTTGAGATGCCTGGGGTTGAGCGCATAGTTTTTGGAACGGCGGTAGTGCAAACCAATCGGCGCTCATCCCTTGGTTTAGTAGTTGTTCTAAGTAATAGTTAGCTGACTGCCACTCTCCTGCCATGGCATAAATTTGAGTGGCTGAATGCTTGATATATGTATCTTCAGAGGCTTCTTGCAACAGCTCGTTCACTAAGGCAATTGATGCTGCAGTTTTACCAAGGTGGGCAAGTGAGATTGCACGATACTGCTTAGATCTTAAATCAGAGCTATGACCTGTAATTTTAAGTATTTTGCTAAAATATACATTAGCCTCTGATTGCTGCTCTAGCATTAAATATGTCTCAGCTACTTGGTTTAATACTACAAGATTTTCTGGAGATTCTTTCAGTAAGTCGAGATATATCGCCTGAGCATCAGAATATTTCCCTCGCAAAAATAATACTGTTCCTAGATTACTCTTCATACCCCAGGTCCGATTATCCTGAGGGATTGTAATTAGTGTTTGTTCGGCCTCAACAAGGTCCCCTTGCTCAAGCTCTATAGCTGCCAGTACCGAATAGCCAGGCCAATAATTGGGTTGTTCTTTTATTAACTTCTCAAGGTTTTCTCTAGCAGACTTATAATTTGCAACGGCATACTGATTAATTGCTAATAAGTAGCGGTTATTGTTAGAGGGATTGAGGGTAACGGCTTGTAAGGCATAGTTCAGCCCTTGCTCATAGTCACCCTGTGAGTAGTGGAAGCGAGCAAACTGAGCCAATATATGGGCAGAAGGGTAGCCCTTTGGTAGCTTCTTGAGTGTTGCTTCGAAGCTTTCTCGATCGGATCTTAGGGATTTAATTTGAAGCATGGCTTCAAGAAGTGATGTTTTATCTGCACCTGAATCACTTCCATTTATTAAGATGGCAAGAGCGGATGTAAGTACCTTACTATCATTGGTTTGTGTAAACAATCCAGCTGCTGCTTCAGCGTATGTGGTGTAGAGATTTGTATTTTTAGGGTACTTACCTATAAGCCTTTCAAGTACTTCCAATGTACTTGACGTTGGAGTTCTGATGAGCGACATGATATCCAAGTATTGTGCATAATCATCTGGACTCATTCGAATCTCGGTTGTTGACCTCTCTCGATATGCTGGAGGGAATAGTTCCACAGCTGTATTACTAATTGAATATTGAGCTTCCTGCTGTTTTTCACTGAGAAAGACAAAACTTTCTTGCTGTTTTACTTGGTTATCAATCGGGCTAATACGTTGTAGCTCAATGGTGCAGCGGAATTCCATGCACTCCAGGTGTGCAAATAGGGCATCTGTAGCACCTCTATCGCGTAAGATTTCTAATTGGGAGTCAATACTTATCCCTCTAGCAGGGTTGTAACTAACTAGGGCACTTGATTTCAGTTTAGTCGGAGTGCTCATCAAGGCGCGTCGTACCATTGTAGATACCAAGACCTCTGCTTCTTTACCGCCTTTCAAGTTTCCATTAATTTGCACAGGTAAGACAGCAACATATTGTGGAGGCAGCTGCATAAACGCATGCCACACCCAAAAACCTATTCCGCTAATGGCCGCTAACCCCGCTGCGGCCCAGACAATGCGACGGCGTTGCTTCTTGGGCTTAATCAGTAACTGTGTAACCGTTTCCGAATACTGCTGAGTATCCTCGTCAATACCGTGCTTGTGCACCAGCTCTAGGGCCTCAAAAACCTGCTGTGCACTATCGGGGCGCTGGTCTGGCCGTTTCGCCAACAAGTGATCGAGAAGGGCGATTAGAGGTTTGGGGATCTCCGGCCAGGTCTTTTGAGGCGGTATATGGGGTTTTGTGGTAATTTGTTGGGCAAAGGCGAGTGCGCCCATCTCTCCGCGTTCAAAGGGTTTTTCGTTGCAGAGCAGCTCGTAGGCAATACTTCCAAGGCTAAAGAGATCACTGCGAGCGTCCAACTTCGTCCCTTGCAGTTGTTCTGGGGACATAGCCTGAACACTGCCAGCAATATGGTCTTCGCGGGTCAACTGTTGATCACAGTCCAGGGCTTTGGCAATACCAAAGTCGGTAATCTTGGCGATGCCATCAATAGTGACAAGAATGTTCTCTGGTTTTAAGTCGCGATGGATGATTCCCAGGCAGTGGGCCTTCCCTAGGCCCTGGCAAATTTGCATTAGCAGGTCTAACTTTTCCGCCAGGGTCGGGGAGTTCTCTCGCATCCACTCCTTAAGGGTTACCCCCTCAACCAACTCCATTACCAGGGCAATACTGTGCTTTTCTTCAAGGACATCGTACAGACGGACAATGTTGGGGTGATTGAGCCTGGCGAGAAGTTGAGCTTCACTGCGAAAGCGCGCTTCTGCAGAGTTGCCAGTCATATCTGAGCGCAATTGTTTGATAGCTACTTTGCGCCCGAGCTTGATGTCCTCGGCAAGGTAAACAACGCCCATTCCCCCGGCACCGAGGGTACGCTCAACCCTATAACGGCCCTGATATTCCTCAGTTTTCTCTAGCGCAACTACGTCCATTGTAATCTGTTCTTCTCGGATGGATGGGGGATTTTACCTGATAGTACAATTTCGTGAAGGCATCTGTCGCCTCTTAAAGGGAAATGGTTCACGTTATTCCATTCTGTTCGGCTTGCTTATGACTGTTTAGCTGTCAATCCTGTCAGAACATAGTGTTGGATAATTAGTGCGCAAATCTTCAAAATTTGCCAAAGTACAAATAGGTTGAAAGCCAATTGTTGTGAACCACACTGGAGCCATACCTAACTCTAAAGTCTTTCGTATATAGGCTTTGGCGGAAAGCATATCGCCGCTGGCCATATAAACCTGGGCGCGGCTGTAATTGACAAATAGGCCGTCTGGCGCGGTGTTATCCATCTTTAATAGTGTCTCAATGGCTTGCTCACCCTGGCCCAGTTCAGAATAGGCTCTTGCTCGCAGTAACAATCCAAGCCAGTCCTCCTGCTTTTGTGCCAAGGTCAGAGCGCGCTGGGCAAACTCTTGTGATTGCAGCTGCCTATTTTCCAGGCGGGCAATCTCTGCCAGCAGCAGATATACATGGGGATCGTTAGGGGCTCGTTCAGCAACATGGCTCAGGCAGTTTTTCGTATCCTGTAGCTGATGTTCGATGTAATAGGACAAGCAAAGGTTGAAGGTATCCCGATCCCCTAAATGCTTTAAGCCCACCTCACTAAGGAGCCGGATAGACGCTTTGGGGCGGCCGGAATCCAATTCATTGGCTGCAAGCAAGGAGATAGCATCAATATATTGATTGTTGAGACGGATAGCCTGTAAAAGGTAAGGTCTCGCTTTTTCCATTTGTCCCATCAGGGTCAGGGTCAGAGCCTTTTGGCGAAGATAAAGAGGGCTGGTACGAATGTTGAGTGCTTGGTTAATGACTTCCAGCGCACGGTTGTAATTCCCCCCTCGCTGATAGGCTTTCGCGCGCAGGAAGTAGTAGAGAGCCTGATCAGGTAGTTGCAGCTTTAGTTTTGCAAGTAAGGACTCTGTAAGCTCTGTATCTGCCAGGAAGATGGCAATACGCAACTTAGTGATCAACACCGTTGGGTGGTTGGAAATCTTTGTTGGTATGTTGTTGAGAAGCCCTGTGAGTCGGCCGCGTATTTTGGTATCCCGCGAGTGATATAGGTGGGTGGCTAATAGATCCGCTAACAGTTCATAGTAGGAGGGGAAGTAGGGGTTCCTTTTTAGCAGAGCCTCAACTTTGGTAATTGCCTCGGCAACATTAGCTTCATTATTGCGCTGTTCGAATATCTCGAGGTATTGCTGGTAATCTTCAGGGCTAAGGCTGAACTGAACTCTTAGGCTTCCTGTTGGGTAGTTGGGAAGTAGATAGTGCAGTTGCTGCAAAACACGTGCGCGGCTCTCCAGCGGTGCATCCAGGTTCAGCATGGCACTGCGGTTGGCGACTTCAGCAAACCCCTCGGTTTCTATAAGGGCAAATGAAGCTTCACAGGCGGTGGCTTCACAGTTTAGGGCAAACTGGAGCAGCAGCTGTGCGTTGAGCGCTTGCGCCTGCTCCCGCAAAGGCTTGCCTTTTAGTTGCTGGGATTCCGAATAGGGCACAAGTAGTAGCGCTGGTTGATCGGAAAGCCCCTGTTTGATGGAACTGAGAAGGTTATTGGCCAGTAGCTTTTCCTCTCGGCTGCGCAGGTTTGATAAGTCTGGCTCAATAATCGCAATGTACTTTGCCGAGGGTTCTTTCCTTCCCCATAGAGAAAGCTCAGGAAAAACAGCGGCGGTTAAGCCGAGTAACATCGCACCGGATGCCAGGAGTATGCCGGCTAGAAGTTTGTGTCCTTTGTTTGTACGTCGATGTTGTACATGAAAGTCTTCCGTGGTGATCGTGATGTCATGGTCATCGGCGGTTTCATGATCCGATGTTAATTGGCTCAGTATCACATCCAAATCGGTGGCTACAACGGCAGCACTGACGGGGCGTTTGTCCGGGTTTTTGGCCAGCAGCTTATCCAGTAACTTGCAAAGCGCCGTAGGAAGTCCGGGGTTTATGGCCCCTGCTGGTGGGTGCGGGTTGTTGATGATCCGATCGATAATAACGTATGGGCTTCCATGCTTGCCGAAGGGAGGCTGATCACACAGTAGGTGATAGGCGAGCATCCCCAGGGCAAATAAGTCACAGCGGTTATCCAGTTTCTCGCCGAGGGCCTGCTCGGGAGACATTGCGTACCAGCTGCCAGCGATATGCTGCTCGCGGGTAATTTCTTTCGTATCCTGCCAGCTCCGCGCAATTCCAAAATCAGCGATTTTTGCGACGTTATTGCTGTCAATAAGGATGTTGTCAGCTTTCAAGTCGCGGTGAATAATTCCAGCCGCATGGGCACGCGCAAGACCGGTAGTGATTTGCTTGAGTAGCTGGATTTTCTGGCAGAGGCTGGGGTTAAACTCCCGTGCCCAATAGGTGAGTGGGCGGCCATCAACATACTCCATAACTAGGGCTACATCGTTCTGCTCCTCCACAACATCATAAATTTGTACGATATGGTTGTGGTTTAGTTGTGCGAGCAGTAATGCTTCCTGGCGAATTCGCCGTGAGGCAGATTCGTCTTCAGGGTTGTTGAGCAATCGCTTTATAGCGACCTCTCGGTTAAGTCGCTCATCTTTGGCGAGGTACACAACTCCCATTCCCCCGGCTCCAAGCTGCCTGATGATCTTGTACCGACCGATATAAGAGGGTGGTTGCGCTGACATTGTAATTCTTGCCGAGGGATAAGATATTCAGCTCCGCCACCCTGGCAAATAATTACTGAATAGATAATAAGGGGCTTAGCCTTAAGCCCCCTTTCTGGAGGTGAGGCTATACCGTTTCCGGCTCTGTTTTTGCCTCGAGTTGGTTGCCTTTATAAATTTCGAATTGCGGGCAACCAATACGGATTTCCCAGGATCGACGCTCTACTAGGCTCGATGTATCCACTGCATCAGGTAGGGATTCAGAGATTTGTTTGCGGGCGCGGAAGATTTGGGTGTTCAAGTGGTTAACAGTGATACCCAGCTCGTGAGTGGCTACCTGAATAGAAACCCAGCCCTGGGAGTCAGTGTCCATGCCGCTCTGCATATCTTTGTGGCGGGCACGAGCAAGGTACAACAAGAGATAGTTGTGGATTCTTGCTGGTAAGGATTGCTTCATGCCTTCCCGCTGAAGTTGTAACTGCACATGCTCTTCGTGGGAACTCACAGAGAACTTCAGCTCAAAGTCGACAATAGACAGCTGCTGCAGTGACAACTCTTTCGTTGCCCCTTGGTTGTCCGCCAGGAATAGCTGCCAGCTATGCAGGCCGCAATCGATGCGATCGCCATGATTTACCAGGATCTTATCGCCGTCTTCAGCGGATGGGCCTGTGAACTCGTACAACCACTGTCCTGTTAGGGGGCTGTACTGAAGGCTGGCGAGAGGCTCATTTTCGTCGGGCAGCAGGTGGTATTGTTCCAGTGGCTGTGCCTCGCCGGAGTGAATATCGATCAACAAGTTCTCGGGAGCGTCGAGGTTTTCGACGATCCAGGCTGGGTTATTAGCCCGACCAAAAGCGATCTTATCACCGGTTTGGAGTGGGTAGCTCTTAGCTGGTACCAGCTGCTGGCCATTTAGCCAAGTGCCATTGCGACTCAGGTCGCGGATATTCCAATGAGTACCGGTCCACTGCACTGCGGCATGGATGCCCGATATTTCAGCACTTGTGATTCTTGTGTCTACTGCACCCTGCCGGCGCCCAATGGTGTGGTGTGCCATTAAGTAAACTGGTTGTTCCCTATCTGGATGCTGCAAGCAAGCCATATTCCTACCCTTCTGCCGTGGCCAACTCAAGTTGTGGCCTGATTGCGACAAAGTTCATTCATACTGGCGGATGCCCGCTGTGCTTGTCCTGCGAATACCTCAGCAGTACGGAGTCTTGGCTTACCATCTGCGGCGATCATTTCCCTTGAGCTGAGACACTACTTGTTGTGATTGGCGCTGCTCTGCGCCGCTGTCTCACTGATAGTCTCGGAGAGGATTGCCCCAGTTCTGAATGATTTAGTCACTACGATTTTTGGAAATTGTTCTATTTTTGCGCTCCCTTGATAACTGTCTCTAGAGGGAGTGCAATAATTGTCAGTAATTGCTTCCATTTTCGCTGAAAAGTTGTGCCGCCGTCAAAAATCTTAAAGACCTTTTCATACTTTTACTTGTGACTTGGTTAATGTTCTCCAAATACACGGCTGCACACTAGTTTAATGGATACTTGCCTGTATCTTTGTCGACCGGATCTTCTTTAATCGATGGCTACACAATATATTTCACAGTTGTGCGCCAGTGCTAGCGGCATTAATGCTAATTTGGTAAATGGATACCACTTTTGCTGTTATTGAAAATAAGTCTCAATTGTAAAAGAGAATATATATTATTAACTGTTAAATTTGGCACTTTTGACGGCTTGTATGTCATTGTTGAAAAGGCTGATTTGAAGTAGCTGCTTTGGCGCGCTATTTATCAGATGCACTTAGGTGACACTTTGCAGCTAAAGAATGAAAATTTAGCGGTGGTGAAGCCCGAAGCTAAACGCTGGGGCACTCTGACGATATTTAACCTTTGGGCCAACGCTGCACAAAGTCTCGCTGGCTATACCCTGGCGGCAACCCTATTCCTCGGTCCCAATACGAATGCTTGGCTGGTTCTCGCTGGGATCGCTATTGCAGCAATTTTAATTATCATCTTGTTAAATTTAATCGGTGAACCGAGTGTTAAATGCGGTATACCGTTTCCCGTATTGGCCAGGGCGAGTATGGGGATCCGAGGTGCTAACGTCCCTGCGCTGCTTCGGGGGAGCGTGGCAATATTTTGGTACGGTGCGCAGACCTGGTTTGCTGCCCATGCCATGTCTTTATTACTGAGAGAGTGGTGGCCACAAGCTGTCGGAGGGCAGTGGCTGGCAATGGACCGGATCGATTGGGCTTCCCTCGTACTTGTCTCATTATTTCAAGCTCTTCTATTTTTCAAAGGTATCAATACGATCCGTTGGTTTATCAACCTGGCTGCACCCTGTGTCTATGGAGTGATGCTAGCGCTGTTGTGGATGCTAGTGGTTCGCAGTGACGGACAGTTTTCATTTGCTGTTGCTACTTTCTTTGATCGGTCTATAGCATCCTGGGGCGATGGCTTGGTCCAGCTCATCAAAGTCACAGGTACTATGTTGGCTCTCTATGCGCCGATAATCCTAAGTTATGGAGATTTTGCTCGCTTCTGTAAGAACGTGTCTGTTATGCGAAGGGGAAATTGGCTGGGAATCACTATAAATATGACTGGCTTTGCGATAATTGTTCTGTTCACCACTATCGCCGCCCAGTCAGTTTTCCACCAGAACCTGGCAAATCCCACTGATATTGTGCAGAAGCTTGGGAATCTGGAACTGTCATTGATCGCCGCGGTTGTTTTTTTTACAGCAACGGCCGGCATCAATGTGGTGGCGAACTTTGTGGCTCCAGTTAACGATATTTCAAATCTTCTGCCAAAGTACCTGGGGTTTCGCAGGGCGGCATTGATAACGCTGTTTCTGGCCTTTCTGATTAGTACTTTGTGGCCCGCTGTTATCAAACAATTCGGTTTAGTGGCGTTCGTAAACTGGATGGGGGTTTTTCTGGCGCCTGCCTATGGTGTCATATTGTCTCACTACTACTTAGTAGAGAAGCGCCAGATGGATGTAGGGCAGTTGTATTACAGCGAAAGTGATGGGCGTTATTACTATTTCTGTGGCTGGAACCCGCGAGCACTGCTGACTTTATTGGGGACATGTATTGTCATCACAATGCTAGCTTTTTTCTTATCGAGAGGGTTGATGGCAGGCGTCGACTGGCTATTGGCTGCAGCTGCTGCTTGCGTTGTTTATTGGAGTGTTGCGAAGCGCAGTTAGGGGGGAGCCCGGAGGAATTTCCGGGCTCAGGGGGTGTACTTTTTTGTTGTTAGATACGGATACCTTCGATATCCAGGATCATCTCAACTTTCTGCGAGGCTGGGCCTAGGGATTTGATACCGAATTCTTTCAGCTCGAACTCAGTGGTTCCACTGAAGCCCTGGCGGTAGCCGCCCCAAGGGTCTTTACCGCCACCGATATTGGTAACGTCAATTGTGATTGGTTTAGTGATACCGCGCAGGGTCAGTTCGCCATTTAGACGGGCTTTGCCGTCTTCCAAAGGTTCAAAGCTAGTGCTCTTGAAAGTAGCAGTGGGGAATTTTGCGGTATCAAGGAAGTCATCACTGCGCAGGTGCTTGTCTCGCTCAGCGTGATTGCTGTTGAGGCTGGTTACATCGATGTCGACATTGATAGAAGATTTTTCTGGCTGCTCTTCATCGTAAAAGAAGGAGCCGTTGAAGTCATCGAAACGGCCGTACAGCCAGCTGTATCCAAGGTGCTTGATACGAAACTGCACAAAAGCGTGAGCTCCTTTGGTGTCGATTTTGTATTCCGCTGCTTGAGCTACAGTCCCCATCAGAGCTGCAATAAGAAATACAGAGAGCTTCTTCATGTCATTTTTTCCTTATTTGGTGGTTGAGAGTGTTGTTTGTACGTGTGAGTGATCGTCTGTAGAGCCCTTTGCACGGATGCCGATGATTCTGCGCAGTGTGCCGTCACGGTCAATAAAGTGATGCTTGAGGGCTGCCAAGACATGTGCTGCTACGAGTCCAATTAGGCCCCAGGCAAGGATTTCGTGGATAGATCCCGCAATGTCTTCCTGATTGGGAATCCCTTGTAAGGTTGCAGGGATACTCACTATGCCGAAGACATCGATAGGACGGCCATCGGCAGTAGAAATTAGATAGCCGGAAACCATGATTGCCAGTAGTAACAGGTAAATCAGCCCATGTGTGGCGGTGGCGGCAAATTTCTGCCAGTTGGGTGTTTGGGGGTTGCTCGCCGGAGATGGGTTGGCAAAGCGCCAAGCCAGCCTGAAGAGTAGAAACACAAGCAGGATGATGCCGACCCCTTTGTGAATTTCAGGGGCTCGCTGATACCAGGGGTCGTAGTAGGATAGCTGGCGCATCCACCAACCGAGAATAAAAGTCCCTATGATCGCAGGGGCCATTATCCAATGGAGGGCGATGGCTACCCAGCCGTAGCTGGAGGAGCTGTTTTTGGCCTGCACTTCTCTCTCCTATTGGTAGTACGTCACACTTAGATTTGCTAAGTGCCACTAGGGTACAGCCTTTGGGCTCTACCACCAATGGGGAGTTCCTGAGTATGGGGAAGGAGTCAAAGGTGTTAGTAGGAAATGCCGTGCTATATCGAGCGCCCCGGAGAGCTTTCGCGCTCGGCCGCCTGAAGGATGCGCTCACAAGATAGCCGATCCAGCGCGGAAGAGCGCTGTGCCAGTTGGTCTGCCAGCCAGCTGGTGGAGTGCTCTTCATCCCCAAGGGCTAGTTGTTCCAGCTGCCAGATAACATTCAGTAGGGTCTCACGCTCAAACCCGGTCTCAACCGCCTGGCTGGTAAACAGGTGGGGTTCCAGTTGTTCCAAGTCGTTGCGCTTGAGCACTAACTCCGCATAGGTAGGGTACCAGCGGCTGCTAAACGGTTCTGGTCGCTGGTGGTAGTCGAAGGTGATTCGCAGCCGGTTTCCGTCGGCATCTTCCAGAAGCGGAGTGTCATGTTCGTAGGCAGGCAGCGCTGGATTGTTCCGCAAAATATCCACGATGGCGTGCCAGTCACTGGCACTTTCATAGCAGAGCCTGACAGGCTCTACCAGCTCACGGACCCCCTTGCGATCTTCCAAAGACAGTTTTTGGCCTGGACGGTACCAGTACAGGTTAAGAAGCTGCTCATCGGCCAGGTCTGCAAGATGCGCACTGGTTAGTGGCTCTTCAGACAATGCACTCAGGTGGTCAACGGCTTGCTGTACGCTGAGCCATTGCTTGCGGTGGAAGTGTTGCTTATTACCTGTAATTCCCATTCTATTCTCCCGGCGCAATTCTACGACCTGGAGCCTCAAGTTTAGCAGGGTGCAACGCTGCTCCAGTTACTATCGTGCCTTTGCGGCGTGGGAAGATAAAAGTTACTAATTCATGGTTATAGAAAGGGTACAATGGCGCCTTTTCATATCCAGGGCATGCTGAAAAAATGAGGCCGCTCACCGGGCTACTGTCACTGGGTTTATCCGTGCAGTTTGCGCTGATGTATCGCCGATAGACTCAGACTATTCAGTCAAAAAATATGGGGTTGAAATGCGTGTTACTCTCGCAGAGTTGCTGCGGTTTGATATTGCCTCTGGCGCGGCTTTAGCCTAGGTGCTCGGCGCATGAATTTATTGCAGTGGAGCAGTTTCGCATGAGCCATAAATATACACCGCCATGTTAGTTGCGATAGGCAGCCTGTAGCCCGGATTATGTAAATACACTGATGAGAGCAGAGTCCGCTTAGTTTGTGATAAGTGGATTTCAAGATATTAAGAAAGAAACGGGTAACCTGTAAATATGGCGTGACAGCCTGACCTGTAAACCCGGAAAATTAAAAGAGCCTTTAGATGTTTAACTTTCTCCCCTCGTTTTTACTTTTGGTCATATCTTCGGTGTTACTGGCCGTTAGCACATTGGTTTGTGCAGCCCCTATACTCTTGTTTTCAGTTTTTAGGTTTATTCTCCCTTTTGCCTTTCTGCAAAAACTTTTCATGGGTTTTTTTATTTCTTGGGCAGAAATGTGGATAACCCTAAATAAAGGCTGGATGAAGCTGACCCAAAGAACCCAGGTGGATGTACAGGGGATAGAGCATCTCGATAAACATGGATGGTATCTGGTCACAGCGAACCATCAAAGCTGGGTTGATATCTTTATTATGCAGTCGATTTTTAATCGAAGAATTCCATTCCTGAAATTTTTTGTGAAGCAAGAGTTGATCAAAGTTCCTGTGATTGGAATGTGCTGGTGGGCACTCGACTTTCCATTTATGAAGCGTTACAGCAAAGAATTTTTGAAAAAACATCCAGAGATGCGCGGTAAGGATCTTGAAGCGACGAAAAAATCTTGTGAAAAATTTAAGCTAATACCCACCAGTATTATGAACTTCCTTGAAGGAACAAGGTTTAGCAAAGAGAAGCATCAAAGACAGCAATCGCCTTTCAAACATCTTCTAAAGCCCAAGTCCGGAGGGATTGCTTTTGCAATGCACTGTATGGGTGAGCAGCTGAACCAGTTACTGAATGTCACCATTGTTTACCCTGATGGTATACCTACTTTTAAAGATTTCCTTTCCGGTAAGTTAAAGAAAGTGATTGTTCGCATTGAGAAAGTCCAGTTGCCGAGCCGGTTTTTTGAGAGAGACTACGCAACCGATCAGGAGTTTCGGGTGGAGTTTAATCAGTGGGTAAATGAGTTATGGACTGAAAAGGATGCCCTGATTGATAAGCTTTTAATGGAAAGCAGGGCTTGAGCGGGGTTCGTAGAGAGGTTCACTCGTGACCCTCTCTACTGGCCGAACGTCATTATAGCCAAATAGGAAGCTGAGCCCGGATCTCCTCGGGTTCACAAGCCACCAGATTTTTTCCTGTTTCTCCCGCTATTGTTGCGCGGGTTGGAGTTTTCAAGGCATCCCTCAAGCTGCCAACCATGTAGGGTTCTGCAACAATATACAGTTTTTCGTACTGGCCCTCCTGTCTTCCCCTCTCCAGGGTATGTGCAATTTCTCTGGCAAAATTCTCACCTTCACGGCGATGTAATCCTGCAGAATTACCTACTGAGTGCCTTCCTTGACCATAGCTGTCGAAAGTGCGTCCGGGTGCATCACTCTCTTGGTCTCTGCCAGAGAGCCGTGATTCTGGGTGGAGTAGTGCCTGGATTTCATTGAGATTTCCCGCGCGTTTGTTGGCTTCAAAAATTCGCGCTTGGGACTGGTTAGCCACAAGGACCCATGCTAAGGCCATGAACATATCCTCGTTTAACTGCCTTATTTAATCCTAGTAAATAGCCATATTGGCCACGAGCCCTGGTTGCTTATTGATGGATATGGAGGTGGAAATTCTCTTTAGGTTCAATTGGAAAGGAAGTTTTTAATATTTATATGTACAAAAGAAATATACGACAGCTCTCATATTCAATTTGTAATGGCTTTTATCGGCACTTAATCCCTTCGTTTGTCGCAGTATTTCCTAGACTGTACTCAAGATGTAACAGGCGCAAGACGGACTCTTGAGTTTTCTGGCGCCTTTTGCGGCTTAGCGTAAAAAGAGGTTGTAGATATGAGTCTGATCCCCAGAGGGTCCCTATTGGACCTTGATAATATGTTTGAACAAATGCTCTCACCGACCCGTGCAATCGGCTCTGAACGCGAGGGATTTTTTTCTCCGCGTATCGATGTGAGTGAGCGCAAGAATATGTATGAAATTAGCGCTGAGCTGCCGGGAGTGGGTAAGGACGATATCAGTGTAACCCTAGAAAATGGGGTTTTGACCCTTGAAGCTGAGGTGCACCGCGAGGTTAAGGAGAAGAAGGATGGCCGCGTGCTTCGTCAGGAGCGACGTTACGGCAAGTTCTTGCGCAGTTTCAATCTTGGTGAAGATGTTCGCGAAAGTGAGATTGATGCAAATTTCAAAGATGGGATTCTCACGCTCACGGTACCAAAACATGAGGGGCATCCCCCGCAAAGAAAGCGGATTGAAGTGCACTGATCTATAGGGGTTAAGGGTGATGGGTTTTACCCGTCACTCTCTTTGGCATTTGTCTAAAGAGTTTTGAGGTACCTATGAAAGTTAAACACGCAATGCATGAGGGGGCTACCTGGTGCACCCCGGATACTCCATTACAGGAGTTGGCAAAAATTTTACGAGATGAAGATATTGGTGCAGTGCCGATTGGAGAAAATGACAGGCTTGTAGGAATAGTGACTGATAGAGATATTGTATGTCGCGGTGTGGTTCAGGGGGGTAATCTCAGCTCTCTGTCTGCCCGAGATGTTATGACAGAGGGGATTGAATGGTGCTGGGAAGAGGATGATCTGCTGTCTGCTGTCCACAAAATGGAGCAACAGTTGTTACGGCGAATGCCGGTACTCAATAGTGAAAAGCGTATGGTCGGTATTCTCAGTTTAGGGGATATTACCAGTGCCATCGCCAGCAAGCAGGGTGGGCAGTTCGCAGCAGCGGTCTCCTCGCACCACTGAGTGTGGGACTTAACGCATAATGCTCTTTACAGTCGTCAATCTATATTGGCGGCTGTTGGAAGTTTTAGTGCTCTAGAGTGTCTTGTCTGAAGCCTGTGAATCCCTCGGCAACCTAATGGCTCCATCTACTAATGGGCTGTTGATAGTCTTATTTACTTCCTGCCTGAGCTTGATCATGTTCACGGTCGACCCCGATGTCCGTTAAATGTGATTATTTGGGAGGCGTGAAGGAAGAATCAGTCGTATAATCCCTACTTTTTTTGAGGTTACTTATGGCTGTGACTCAGGAGCAGTTGGCACAACGCAGTGGAAATCAGTGCGAGCTCTGTAAAGCAGAAAATGGCTTGGCGGTTTATGACGTACCCCAGTCAGAGGGCTATCCAGATGCGGCAGTATTATTGTGTCAAACCTGTAGGGACCAGCTGGAAAATCCTGCACAGCTGGAAAGTGCGCACTGGCAGTGTCTGTCGGAGTCTATGTGGAGTACCGAGCCGGCAATTCAAGTGTTGGCATGGCGTATTCTAAAGCGCTTATCTGGCGAGACCTGGGCCCAAGACTTGTTTGACATGTTGTATTTGGATGGCGATTTGCTGGCCTGGGCAGAGGCCGGGGCAATACCAGAGGCTGGTGAGTTGGTGATTCATCGGGATAGTAATGGTGCCCAGTTACAAGCTGGAGATAATGTAGTTATTATCAAAGACTTGGATGTAAAAGGAAGCAGTTTGGTTGCAAAACGGGGAACGGCAGTTCGCGGTATCAGCTTAAGCGATAATCCTGAGCATATCGAAGGACGGGTCGAGGGTCAGAGAATTGTTATTCTGACAAAGTTTGTGAAAAAGAGTGGCTGATAAATATTTCAGAAATAACTTCATTTTCTGAAAAGGGTATCTGCCGGCGGACCCGAAATACTCCCCTGTCCGTCTTAATTATGAAAATAAGAAAGGTATAGTTTACCTTTCTTATTTTTTGCAAAATATTTCCGCTTTTATCAATTAACTGATAATTTTTAGAGCAAAATACGGTGTAATATTGAAGACGATAATAGCAATTTTGTATTGTGCTAGATATTGAAAATATGCACGGCCTAAATCTTGTTCATTAAGCTCAAATATTCGTGCGTGAATCCTGGTGATCGACTTCCTCAGGCAGACAAGTCCAATAGTTGATAGCAGTAGTATCAATATGTTTATAATCGAAGCCCAGCCTAAAAATAGTGTTAGATTTTCAGTTTCCATGTGAAATTTCCTTGCAGTTCTTTCTCGTATAAACCGATAGTTTTATGAGTAGATAGTGGAAAGTGCCACAATAGTCAGGCACTAGCCTTCAAATAAGTTGCGTTTGTGGATAGGGGTAGTCCCAGTTAGTTGAAGAGCTATGTTATATGATATAGCTATTGTCCGATGCTCATTATTCCTAGACACTGTGTGATAGTGCAAATGAGAGGTTGGCAATATGGTAGCTATAAAACATGAAGCCTATCTATGAAATTCGCAGTGGTGCGCTGGCTGGGTTTAATCTATTGGTGCCACAGCTCGGTGGTCAGTCATCAGATTTTTTAGCGCAAGTGGGGCTTCCTGCGGATTGTACACGTCGTCCAAATATCTTGATCCCCATTGCAACGCTGGTGGACCTCCTTAATTTGTGTTCACGGGACTTGTCCTGTAGTGACTTTGGCTTGCGATTGGCGGGGAAGCAAGGGCTACGTATGCTGGGCGTCCTTGGTAAGCTGATACTGGAAAGTGAGAATCTATCCAGTGCTTTGACAGTAACTCATCGGTATATGGTGTTACACAACCAGGCGGACCACTGGAAAATTTACCAAACCGATGACTGCTTGATTGCAGAGAGAGTTAATCACTTCCCCGACGCAATTCCCGCGCAACAGTATACTGAACTTTCAGTAGGCGCTGCCTATCGCCTGATACAGGAGATGGTTGGCTCTAAAGTATCTCCCCGCTCTGTTTCATTTCGGCATAAGCCCCAATCTCCGCTGAGTAGTTACCAAAATTTTTTGGCATTGAGGCTAGTTTTGAGCAAGATCGAGATCGCTTGGTTTTTGATGGATCATTGATGAACTATCCCCTCGCTAAACCCAGCAGCGGTCTTATGAGATATTTTGAGGAGTTTTCCAAGTGCTTATTGGCAGAGCACAAGGGTGATATCAGCCGACAGGTTCAAGTCTTAATCCTTCAAACTCTCGGGGCCCAGCAGCACTCCCTGGAGCAAATTTCTCGCTTACTCGGTATGCCAATGAGAACGCTTCAGCGCCGTTTAAATGAAGCGGGAACCTCCTTTAAGCAGTTGGTACAGGGGGCGCGAATGAAGACTGCTCGCTGGCATCTACGGGCCTCAAGTATTGATGTGGGATTACTATCAGCAAGTTTGGGCTACACCGATATCAGTGCTTTCTCAAAAGCATTTCGAGCCATTCATGGAAGCTCCCCACTGCAGTGGAGGAAGCGACAAGCTATTAATTGTTAATCAATTAAAGGAATTATTTTGAATAATTGTTCGGCGCTACCAATTATTACTATAAGGGTGAGCTTTTAGATTTTTCCTGATTTTACTTCAGCAGCGGCGCTTGGCTTTGCACCAATAATCTTAGGGGACTATGCTGGGCGCCACTGGAACGAATGATGAAAGGCAGAATTGAAAATGAGTGCAGAGACAATCCGTTGTAAAGCAGCTGTAGCTTGGGGGCCTGGGGAGCGTTTGGTTATTGAGGATGTCGATGTTATGCCTCCCCAACGGGGTGAAGTTCGCGTGAAATTACACGCCACCGGCGTTTGTCACACAGATGCGTTCACTTTGTCAGGAGATGATCCTGAAGGGGTATTCCCGGCAATCCTCGGTCACGAAGGTGCGGGTGTTGTTGAATCCGTTGGTGAGGGGGTGACCAGTGTCTCTGTCGGGGATCATGTAATTCCTTTGTATACCCCTGAATGTGGCGAATGTAAGTTTTGTCTCTCTGGAAAGACTAATTTGTGCCAAAAAATCAGGGGCACCCAGGGCAAAGGATTAATGCCTGACGGTTCGACACGTTTTTCGGTGAATGGGAAACCCATTTTCCATTATATGGGATGCTCTACTTTTTCTGAGTACACAGTCCTTCCTGAGATATCTGTGGCCAAAATTAATCCCGAAGCCCCCTCAAATGAGGTTTGTCTGCTGGGTTGTGGTGTTACTACGGGAATGGGAGCCGTTACCAATACCGCCAAGGTTGAGCCGGGCTCCTGTGTGGCAATTTTTGGTTTGGGCGGAATTGGTTTATCCGCAGTGATCGGAGCCAAGATGGCTGGCGCCTCACGAATTATTGGTGTCGATATTAATGAGGACAAATTTGCGCTGGCGAAGAAACTGGGGGCCACTGAGTGTATTAACCCCAAGGCTTACGATAAGCCTATCCAAGAGGTTATCGTAGAGCTTACCGATGGCGGAGTGGATTATTCTTTTGAGTGTGTGGGCAATGTTAACCTGATGAGAGCTGCCTTGGAGTCTTGCCACAAAGGATGGGGGGAATCCATTATTATTGGAGTGGCAGGTGCGGGACAGGAAATCAGTACACGCCCATTCCAGTTGGTTACAGGGCGGGTTTGGAAGGGATCAGCATTCGGCGGTGTAAAGGGGCGCTCTGAATTGCCTTCTTTCGTAGAGCGTTACCTGGCTGGAGAATTTAAATTGAATGACTTTATTACTCACTCAATGCCCCTTGAGCAAATAAATGATGCCTTCGATTTAATGCACGAAGGTAAAAGTATTCGCAGTGTTATTCATTTCCAGCAGGCTTGATAGGACCACTTAAAATGTCGATTGAATTGGTTAGCAGTACTAAATCTTTTGACGGTTTTCAGCAGCGTTACCGACATAAATCCAGCACGCTCAACTGTTCTATGGTCTTCTCCATTTTTTTACCACAGGATGCAGAGGGAAATACACAGAGGAAATATCCTGTTGTTTATTGGCTTTCGGGCTTGACGTGCACGGATGAAAACTTCAGTCAAAAGGCTGGTGCTCAGAGAGTCGCTGCAGAGTTAGGGATTATCTTAGTGATACCCGATACCAGCCCCAGAGGAGACGATGTGGCGGATGACCCGGGTTATGATCTGGGGCAGGGGGCTGGTTTTTATGTGAACGCGACTCAAGAACCTTGGAAGCAGCATTATCAAATGTATGACTATGTCGTGGATGAACTTCCAAGCCTGGTAGAACTTCATTTCCCCACCAATGGTCGACGCGGGATTTGCGGGCACTCCATGGGCGGCCATGGTGCCCTAGTAATCGGCCTGCGAAACCCCAAGCGATATCAATCAATTTCTGCTTTTAGTCCAATTTGCAATCCTATTGCTTGTCCTTGGGGAGAAAAGGCGCTGGGAACTTACTTGGGAGCTGATCCCAAGAGCTGGGAACCATATGACGCAACAGTGCTAATGGGGCGCGCTGTAGAGAAAACTCCGGTTTTGGTTTCTCAGGGGGAACAGGATGAGTTTCTTGAGGAACAGCTGAGACCACATTCCCTGCAAACAGCTGCTGAAGCCAGTGATTATCCTCTTCGGATAGAGCACCATGCAGGTTACGATCACAGTTACTATTTCATCGCTTCATTTATTGAGGAGCACTTAAGGTTCCATGCAGACTCATTGTTGAGCAGACATAGGTATTAGGCAGTGTAAATTGCGGACTAGTGAAGTTAGCCCCTCAGTTGAGGGGCTGTTTGGGCAAAGGGCTTTGCCCTGGCAAGTTGCTATGTATAAAGCGATACGAGCAGAATACATAGAGCCAAAGTGAGAGGCGTAAGCTTATCGTGCAACCGCCCGACACTCGCCAATAATTTCAGCTCTGTTCTGGTCAAAAGTTTGTTCGATCAGGAACCAGCCATTGGGACAGAAGCCACTTTCGGCTAGCAAGAGTTCCATTCTCTGCCGGGCAACTTTCTTCACATCTCCAGAATTGGCGCCGCCGGGACCGCCACCTCCTGGGCCACCACTACCCTTACCACTGCCGCCGGGACCACCACCACCGGGACCACCGCCACCTGGACCTCCACCACCCGGACCACCACGCTTACCGCCTTGGCCCTTGGGGCCAGCTCCAATGGTTGCCTTGTAGGTAAAGCGACGATGGCCCAGTTCGGTGATGTCAGTGACAAACGATTCAGTGGTGGGGATCTCTGGTGTAGAGCTACAGCCAGCAGCGATCAAAATCACAGCTGCAGATGCAAAGAGATGAACCTTCATTATTGTTACCCCATATTTTGATAAAAGCTTTAGTCCGACATTAGCTAACCACAAATGTTGGTTAAGCAGAGTAAACATTTGTAAAGGGGGGCTATTGCAGCAGGATTGTTTGTGCGCAAACCCAAAACTGTAAGGTACTGCATGTCCCGGAAGGTTCCGTTGTAGAATCCTTCACCGGTTTGCTCTATCCACAATATAGCTGCATTTTTTAGAGGATTTCCGATAAATTTGAGATACTTCTGGTGATCAGAACAAGTCCCAAAGAGAAGCTATGGCTTACCTGGATGCCATTTAGGCCGGCTCCTAAGGAAGCCGGAGATAACATGGAATTAATCAGAATTTTCTAAATAATCCCCCTGCTAGCAAAGTGGTACGTGAATTGCCAACAATACTTAATATAAAGAGTTTTCCTATGAAACAAGCACTGCTTGCATTACTTGGATGTACTTTTGCAGGAATATGTTCTGCAGAGTCACTCAGCATTGAACGGTTATTCTCCGACCCGGCTCTGAGTGGTACCGCTCCCCGAGCGCTGGAATATTCACCTGATGGGCAGCGCGTAACTTTCCTCAAAGGTAGAGTTGAAGATTACAACCGTTACGATCTTTGGGAGTACAACCTGAAAGACGGTCAGTCCCGAATTTTAGTCAATTCCGATAGTCTGCACAGCGGTAGTGAAACTCTTTCGGATGAGGAAAAGGCAAGACGGGAGCGCCAGCGAATTTATGGTAGTGGAATAATGGAGTACAGCTGGTCAGAGGATGGTCGGTCTCTGTTGTTCCCTTTGGCCGGCGATATTTACTATTACGATCTCAAAGACCGTTCTTCGCGTCGACTGACTGAAACGGAAACCTTTGAAACCGATGTAAAGGTTTCTCCCGAGGGGCACTTTGTTTCGTTTATTCGCGACCAAAATATCTATATTGTCGATCTGAAAACCGGTAGGGAAAAGCAGCTAACCAGCGACGGCAAAGATCATATTAAAAATGGAATGGCTGAGTTTGTTGCCCAGGAGGAAATGGACCGGATGACCGGTTATTGGTGGTCTCCAGATGATCAGCATATTGCTTTCCTGCAAGTTGATGAGTCGCCAGTTGATCAGGTAACCCGTAGCGAAATCTATGCGGATCGTATCGAAATGATACAGCAGCGTTACCCCGCCGCTGGGCGTGCGAATGCAAAAATCCGACTTGGCCTTATAGATATTGATTCGGGGGATATCCGTTGGATCAACCTGGGAGACAATCAGGATATTTATATTCCCCGAGTAAAATGGGCCCGTGATCACCTGTTAACTTTCCAGTGGCAATCTCGAGACCAGCAAAAGTTAGAGCTTCGTGCTTACAATCTCAATACAGGAAAAACCCGAACGCTCCTTACCGAGTCCAGCGATACCTGGGTTAACCTGAGCCATGATCTCCACTTTTTGGAAAATAGAGATGCTTTTATTTGGTCATCGGAGAGGGATGGCTTCAAACACCTGTATAAATATGATTTTGGCGGCAGATTACAGGCACAATTGACTAAGGGAGATTGGGTGGTTGACGAGTTAGAGGCTGTTGATGAGCAGGCTAACCGTTTGTATTTTACCGCACGGAAAGATACTCCAATCGAGAGGCACCTCTATACAGTCTCCCTGCAAGGGGAGAGCGACATTAAGAGAATTTCACAGCGTAGTGGTATGCACTCTATCGAATTTTCTGAGGATGCCTCTGGATATATTGATAAATTTTCCAGCGTTACCACGCCCCCTCAGGTGAGTCTGCACAGCAGCTCAGGGACCAGAATCACCTGGCTTGAGCAGAACGCTGTAAATCGTGATCACCCTATCTATCCTTATAAAGATCAATGGATCACTCCGGAATTTGGCAGTATTGAAGCGCCCCATGGCCAGGAGCTTTTCTACCGCTTGTATAAACCTGCTAATTTTGATGCGAAGAAAAGTTATCCGGTAATGGTGTTTGTCTATGGTGGTCCACACGCTCAGGTGGTTACCAATAGCTGGGATAAACTATTCAACCAGTATATGGCCCAACAGGGTTATATTGTTTTTTCCCTAGATAATCGTGGTTCAGCAAACCGCGGTACCACTTTTGAGAATCCTATCTTTAAGAATATGGGATCTCCTGAAGTGGAAGATCAAATTACCGGCGTTGAATTCCTGCGTACCCTGCCTTACGTTGATAAAAATAAAGTAGGTATCTTCGGCCACAGCTACGGTGGTTACATGGCACTGATGAGTATGTTCAAAGCCGGAGACTACTTTAAGGCGGGGGTATCGGGTGCGCCGGTTACGGACTGGACGCTGTATGATACCCATTACACTGAGCGTTATATGGGCAATCCAACCAAGGATATGGATGCCTATGAGGCATCTTCTGTGTTTCCCTATGCGAAGGGCTTACGAGGTGATCTGCTGATTTATCATGGCATGGCGGATGACAATGTGTTGTTTACCAATACCACTAAACTCATAAAACAGATGCAGGACAACGGCCAACAATTTGAGCTGATGACTTATCCAGGCAAGAAGCATAGCTTGCGCGGTAAGCAGACTCGCATCCACCAATACAGCATGATCAAGCGATTTTTTGATCGGCATTTAAAGGGGAAGGATTAAAACTTAAATAATCTCCCAGAAGAAAAAACCGAGGCTAGCCTCGGTTTTTTCTTTATTGAGGTATATGATTCTTAAGACTGAGGCTGATCAACCCGATCCAAATTCATTACCTTGGTCCAGGCCTGCACAAAATCATTTACAAACTTGTCAGCGCCATCACTGGAAGCATAAACCTCTGCGACTGCCCTTAATTCAGAGTTTGAACCAAAAATCAGATCTACAGGTGTGGCTGTCCACTTTGCCTGGCCACTTTTGCGATCTTTTCCTTCATAGATACCCTCTGATTTTGCCGACTTGGACCAGACAGTAGACATATCGAGCAGGTTCACAAAGAAATCATTCGTCAGTGTGCCGGGGCGCTGAGTAAGTACACCATTCTGTGAGGAGTCGGTATTTGCATTAAGTGCGCGCATTCCACCAACCAGAACAGTCATTTCAGGCACACTCAGGGTTAACAGGCTGGCTTTATCAACTAATAACTCTGTAGGGGTTCTCCCATAACCATCGCCAAAGTAGTTGCGGAAGCCATCGGCCAGAGGTTGTAGTACCGCAAAAGAATTAACATCTGTTTGTTCCTGGGAAGCATCGGTGCGTCCAGGCTTGAAGGGGACCTGAATTTTATGCCCGCCCTGCTCTGCAGCTTTTTCAATGGCTGCTGCGCCCCCAAGTACAATGATATCTGCCATTGAGATTTTTTTGCCCCCGGATTGGGAACTGTTAAATTCCTGCTGGACTTTTTCCAGCGATGCCAGGACTTGTGATAGTTCAGTGGGATCGTTTACCGACCAGTCCTTTTGGGGTTCCAGGCGAAGACGGCCACCATTGGCGCCACCGCGAAAATCTGAACCACGGAAGGTAGAAGCAGAGGCCCAGGCAGTCCTCACCAGATCGGGAACGCTAATGCCTGCCGCCAGTATTTTTGCTTTGAGAGAATTTATATCCCGGCTGTCAATCAGAGGGTGATCAACTTTGGGGATAGGGTCTTGCCAAATTAAATCTTCTTCGGGCACCTCCGCTCCCAAATAGCGCGCGCGAGGGCCCATATCCCGATGAGTCAGCTTGAACCAGGCTTTGGCAAAGGCGCGTTGAAATTCTTCCGGATTTTCCTGAAACCGCTTGGCAATTTCTTTGTAGCTGGGATCGAACTTAAGGGATAAATCCGTGGTAAACATGATGGGGGCATGGCGCTTGTTCTTGTCGAATGCATCGGGCACCAGATTTGCCGCGCTCTGATCATCGGGAATCCACTGAACGGCACCAGCTGGACTTTTTGTCTTCACCCAATTGAATTTAAACAGGTTGTCCAGATACTGCTGGCTCCAATTGATCGGGGCGGCAGACCAGGCCCCTTCCAGGCCGGATGTCATTGTGTCGTCGGCATTTCCTTTCCCACACTTATTTTTCCAGCCAAGCCCCTGCTGCTCAATTGGGGCGGCGGCGGGTTCTGGGCCGAGGCAATCAGCTTTCACTGCACCGTGAGCCTTACCAAAAGTATGGCCTCCGGCAATCAAGGCTACTGTCTCTTCGTCATTCATCGCCATGCGGGCAAAGGTTTCGCGGATATCTGTGGCGGCAGCCACCGGGTCGGGATTGCCGTTGGGGCCCTCCGGGTTGACATAAATAAGCCCCATTTGCACAGCACCCAGGGGTTTGTCCAGCTCCCGATTGCCGGTGTAACGCTCATCCGCCAGCATCTTGGTTTCGGGCCCCCAATAAACCAGGTCGGGCTCCCAGTCATCCTGTCGCCCCCCGGCAAATCCGTAAGTGGGGAATCCCATGGACTCCAGGGCTACATTGCCGGTTAGCACCATAAGATCAGCCCAGGACAATTTGCGCCCATATTTTTGTTTGATGGGCCAGAGTAGACGGCGGGCTTTATCCAGGTTGGCATTATCAGGCCAGCTGTTGAGGGGATCGAAACGCTGTTGGCCGCCACGGGCACCACCGCGACCATCACCGATCCGGTAGGTGCCAGCGCTGTGCCAGGCCATTCGGATCATAAATGGGCCGTAATGACCGTAGTCTGCGGGCCACCAGTCCTGTGAAGTTTTGAGCTGAGTTTCGATGTCCTGTTTTACCGCTTTAAGATCCAGGGTTTGGAATTCGGCAGCGTAATCAAAGCTGTCACCCATTGGATTGGATCTTGGAGAGTGCTGCCTGAGGGGACGCAGATCCAGCTGATCAGGCCACCAAAACCGATTGGACTTTGGCTGTCCTTCTACTGCACCCTCAAGAATTACTGGATCAGTGACGACTTCCTCATGGGTATCTGCGACACTAAATGGCGCGACTATAAATATTGAGATTAATAAAGCGACATAACTACGATTATATTTCATTAACATTTACAGTATCTCCGTACGATCGTTGGTACATCCTTTGGCTCATTATTTATTTGATGATGAAATACCTGACTCTATTCCTTACCGCTGATTTCTTTTGCCCTTTGGCTGAAGCGTAGTCTTGGATATGGGGTTAATAGTATATAAATTTTATAGCGTCAGGTTTAAAAGGAATTAATAAGGTAGATTGGTAAACTTAATTACTGGTTCTTTTATTTAAAGGAATTATGGTTTTGGGGTAGGGCGACGTTGATATTTTTATATTTTGAAGAAGTTCGTGCCAAAAAATTTGGATTGTAAATCTAAACCACTGTTGGAGAAATAAGATACACAGAACGGGATAAATAAGGCTCTCCGGACAGAGAGCCCTGAAGGCAATTAATTGCAGAGTGTCTGTAAGGTAAGAAGAGGGCTCTGCCCGCTCTCTTTGGAGCTTAAATCCAGACCGTTAATGCCCCGTTCCGATGCGATGACCAGGCCGTTATTATTATCGTTTAACCAGCTGTCGACGATTCCTGAGGCTCCCAGGTCAATGAGATGTCGGCCGGTAGAGGAGGGGATAAAGCTGCCCACCTGGAGTCCGAGAATAGAACTACCCCCGACAGAATCCCAAGTGGCCGACTCTTCCCGCCAACTTTGTGTTGCCATGTAAATGCCGTAGCTATTGCTGGAAGTATTGGTTACATTCAATTCGAGTGTCGCATCAATATACTGGCGACAGCTTAAATCTGATAAGTCAAAGCGAATGAGGCTATAGAGAGTTCCATAGGTTAGATCGCTGCCGTCGGCGAGGAGTCCATCGCTATCACCATCGAAATTATCATCCTCTTTTCTGGATGAAATAAACACATCGTCTGAAGCAACTTGAGATACCTCTTCACTAATAGAATCGCTGCAATCGGCGGTTACCCTGAGGGCTGGGGCAATACCGGTTTCTTGTGAAGAGATATCTACCCCATCACTGCCACTCAGTGAGGCAATGACCAAGCCAGTATTTTCATTGTCCAGCCAACTATCCAGAAGACCTGATGAACTCAAGTTCACCACTTGGGTACCAGTAGACGACGGGGTAAAGCTGGCGAACAACTGTGAAAGCACCGTTGATCCACCGACAGAATCCCAGGTGGCTGATTCCTCACTCCAGTTGGATTCAGCCAAGTAAATACCGTAACTATTACTGGACCGGTTGGTGATATTAAATTCGATTTCAACTGAATTTATCGTCGAGCAGTGAGATAAATTGGAGAGATCAAATTTAATCAGTGAGTAAAGCGTTCCATAGGTGCTATCACTGCCATCTGCGAGAAGTCCATCTGAGTCATTGTCAAAATTACTGGAAGAGTAGCGCGATGAAATAAATGTGTCATCAGTCACTGGTAGTGATAACTCGCCATTACCACTGTCGTCCTCAAGCATAACGCTCCTGCCAACGTTATTTTGTGCGAGAACCATAGCTTCACCAATTCGGTTGGCGCTCCACCAATTGATATTTTCCGGTAATACAAGAGGATTATTGGCTCGATCTTCTCGTGTTAGAGTACTTGCGCTGTTATCGAACTGTGCTGTGCGTACAGTGAGTTGGTCAAAGCTGACCTGGATAACTTTGAACTGCTGGATGCTGGCCATATCTATGGTCCAAAACTTGGCATCATTTGCTGAGCGAGCTGGTGCTCCCCAGCTTCCCTCACCAACGTAAACGGTGCCGCCGGTTTCGTTGGTTGAAAAATCGCTATTACTGGGGGCAACGACTTCGGTGACTTTGGTGAGATGGGTATCTGATTCGACCACCATATTCATGGCGTAGTCATAAAAGGGTTGTGCCCACCAATTAAATAATGTGGGGTTGTCAGATTTACCGCTGTAGTGGGGGAACATGGGTTTGTGGTACTGGGCAAAGCGCCAGTGACTGTAGGCGCCAGTCCCTGCTAAATCACTCTCAAGCCAATTGTTCATGGCGGTAGCATAAGATGACCAGCCGCTTTCTTGAAACTGGCTGTTTAGTGTATAGACACGCAATAGGGGGGAAATTTGTACTGCGCCGTAGGTATCACTGGGGCTACAACTACCATCCGCATTGAAGTCCACACCAAAGACCTGGCAGGTGGTTGAATAGTTGTCATCCTCATGATTTCCATGGGTAGGTATTAGAGGGTAAATACGTTGATAGCTATAGCCATCAATTTCGTCGTTGGAGTAGGTCAGCGTCCAGTCTTGTAAAAAGTCATCCATTTCCGACGCACTGTTGGCGTTGGTAAAATCACCGCCATGCATAACGGCCAGTGGGCGAATTTTGGCTAGTAAAGCATTGCCTTCGCGCCGTGTTGTATGCCCCGTGCGGGTATCTCCCCCAGCGACTATGACGAAGGGAGATTCCTCCGCAGGAGCCGTTTTAAACCAGAACCGGTCGCCACAGCCGTCCTGATCACACACACGATAGTAAACTGCTGAATCCGGTGTTAGGTTTTCCAACCTGACAAAGTAGCTATCTAAGCTGCCATCGAAGGTAGATGTTGAATCAACCCCTTGACTGCTCCAGCTAGTTTCATTGGTTGAATAGCCAAAATTAATGTAAGGATTACTAGTGTGGCCGTCTGGCGAAAAACCGATAACGGCACTGGTGGATGCATCACCATCCCAGGCCAATCTGTGGTGTTTAGTTGCTGAACTGGCATCAATTGCCAAACATAGAGTCGAGATAGCAAAAGCAGTGCTTAAGAACCGTCTCATCGGGGATTTCCTGTAAGTAGTGGTTATTATTTTCAGGCGCAGCAGCTATAGAGATTAGTCGCAAAAAACTTGTGCGGCGCGCCGGAATTATTGTGGATCTTTATTACAGGCCGTTGAATGATTGGAGACTAAACGAACGAAAGCGGCGTTTCGGTAGGGAATTGTGACGGTTTTTGCATTCATAAAATTAATTGCGCCAGCACCTGTTCCCAGGTATTGGTAGATGCCATATAAAGGCCTGTCAAAATTACGGGTCCAGTAATCTCCCCTTTGAGTTTTCGGGAAATATTCAGTCGCAATTAGAGGTCTGCCAGATTTACTCTCCTGCAGGATAATGGATCGTAACTCTGTAATATCGGGGAGCCTCCAATTTTGCGTTGCACACAATTTCTGTTGATTGGTATTGCGAATCAGATCCTCGGTATCACACCGCTCTTCTTCAAAATAACAATCTCCATTATTTTCTATACCCTCTTCATATTGATACCATGAATAGGTCCACCTTCCATCGTGAATTCCTTCGTCGTCGGTTTTTACTTCCCAAAGAAGCCCTGTATCGGTGTCGCAGATACAGGACCAGGGGCCTGCCCAAGCCTCGATAGTCTCCCCATTTTTATCAATTTTAACTAAGTGGTATTCACTTGGCAGAGGTTGTGATGGTTGGTGCAGTATGACTGCACAGACCGTGATTGCAGGAAAAATGAATACCCAAAATATACGCACAAACATTATTGATCTGCCAACTTGATTTTGACGGGGAGGGCATGGCGAGTGTGGGCTATTTGCGAGTGATCAAAGGCAGAAACCCAGAAGCAAATACCGTCTTTTATTGCTACATCTAACGCTGACCCAGTATTTAATTTACGTACCATCTCCATAGACCATTGGCCGTCCTGCCAAACAGCATAGGCCCTTACATCGGCACGATCTCCTTCAAAGCGATTTGAGGTATAGAGGACTGAAGGCATAATCGTATTGATAGGATAGTTGTCATCTTCAGCCGTGTATGGTTGGTAATCAAACCAGGAAATAGTCCAATCGCTCTTTGTATCCTCGTTTTGATATGGCGTCAGGCTGGAGGGACTTTTGGGTAGTCGTTTTGGGGTAACGTTTTTTGAGGAGTACCACTTCCAGTTCATTAAGTATGCCCCGGACTCTTTGCCATCCTGGAGATATCCTGCGGTATAGCGGCGTGCTCCTGGCCTTACAATATCAGGCTTGCCAACATAATTGTCATCTGCCAGGTGCATTTTATTGGTTCTTACTGCTTTCCAGTGCCAGAGATCGTGTATTTCATCGGATGAGCTGTAGTGGTAGCCCTTGCCATGCCAATTTGCGGGCAACTGTGCTGATGGTTTGCGGCCCAGGTGAGAGGTTCCCGAAGCACCGAAATCACAGGAATTGGAGAGCAGGATGGCAAACTTATCTTCATAGTGACGGGTTTCATTAAAATTTTGAAAACCTTGCTGTTGTATTTCCCAGCCAGAATCCACTTTTTTCAGTGGTAGGTGTTTCAGGCTTTCAGTGGGATCTTCCCAAGTGATATGAAAAAATATTTCCTGTTGGTTATGCAAGGCTCTTAAGTTGACGGTTGAGCTACCATCAATAAAGTTAGCACCTCCGTCAGTATGTATTTTAAGTGGTGTGGCTGAGGACCATGCGGATTCTTTGGGGATTCCATCTATGTTTATAAAGGTTTCCGGCCTTATTTTCTCAATTGTAAGATCGTGGTAACTGTTATTTGTAACAATAATCCAAAGTAATAAAGTGACACAGCCGGCAGATAAGTAGGTAAAAATTGAAGTTCGATAGCCCGATCGAGTATTGGGAAGCAAATAGCCCGAAGTCTTCAGACCATAGGTTATTAGGTAAACGCCAGCGTGAAAGAATATATAGAGTAAGATCGCAAAAGCACTATAAAAGTGTGCCTGGCGAAAGATAGAAGCATTGTCGGAACCAATAAATAAAATCCAGCCACTTAAGACCATGAGCACTAAAAAAAATGAGCCAATGCATGTTACTACCCTATGGTAGCTAATTGATGTTTTATAAGGTTTATTTTGTGAGGTTGTATTTTTTATTTTAATTGTTACTTTATAGGATAAGTAGCAGATAAGGATGGCCGAAGTAACAATTGCTACAAAGAAGTGAATATCATGAATCTGTCCCTGGGGTAACAGTTCTTCTATATTTCCAATACTTGGCTTTGTTAATGTGGAGATACGGAGCCCCGTTAGCAGGCTACATAAAACTGCAACAATGGCTACACTGTGCAGAATTATCCAAAGAGTACTCTTCGGTTGTTTGGCCATGGGAGTATTCCAAAAGGGTTTAGGCTAGTAAAAAAGTGTGGCATTTATATTAATTAAAATAGACTACATTCTGCTGATGGAGTCACGGTGCCTTAAAATGAGGAATGCGCTGCGCTGTAGTAACGCATTAAGAATGAATGCCGATTCCGAGCTTACCGAGATGTAATCACAGCGAGTCTCAGTTGTAGAGTGTCCTTTCCACCTGACACAATAGTTTACTACTCAGTATTTTGACCTGTTCAGAACAAATAGCGGGATAACTTATTCTTGTTGGTATTCCGCATTTTGTAACTATTCATGCAGCTGACACTTACTCAGGCTTTCACTTTTCTCCAAATCTTCCGATATGGCCATAAGTTTCGGGTGGTCACTTCTCCAGTCAAAATCTTCATGGCGAAAATCAAGATAGGATAGTGCTGAGCACAAGTTAATATGTGGCAAGCTAAGACTGGCGGGTAATCGATCCAGGTGCTTTTCCAGGTAATCTAGAGATCTCTCAATAGCACTGAAATAGCGCTGCCACCAAAAATCAGACCTAAGTTCTTCCCGTGCGCGCAGCTTTTCCATTTGCAGATGCACTGCTGCGTCCATTAATCCAGAGCTGATACTGTGAAAAGTATACAGATCCCAATTGTTATCCAGTGGCGCAGATAAGTGACCATCCCCCAAGCTTTTATCCAGAAACGCACAGATGACTTCGCTATCAATGATCGAGGAGCCATTATCCAGGGTTAGGCAGGGGACTTTTCCCAAGGGGTTGCTGGAAATAAGTTCGTCGTCATTGTGAAAGGGGTGAGAGAAATGCTCTGTTACCACAGAGTGCAGACGCTGTTCTTGCACAACAATGCGCGCCTTGCGCGCAAAGGGGGAGGAAAAGGTCAAGTACAGTTGCATAGGCCAAGCTCTTTTAGGCTGCGTGCCCTTTCAGCAACTGCAGTGACCGCCAGTGCTGCTACGAGCAACTGTTAACGCGTACTTTAGTGATGGGTAATCACTGAAGTAATGCGGTTATAGAGGTGCTGTTTTAAGTAGGCTCTCTGTTTTTTGAGGCTGGAATAGTGATCGTCGTCGGTGCCAATACCACTATCCTGAAGGCCTCTTATTTGTTTATCCAGTTTGCTGTAGATGTCGTTTTCAAGTTTGAATTGAATATCGTCTTCGATGAGCTGCTTGATTGTGTCTGCATATTCTGGGAAATCCACCGAGAGCTCGTGTGAAGCAATGGGCATAAGGGACCTCCACAATCGATATTAGTTAATGAAGTGTAGGTTCAGTCTTGCCAGTCACAAAAATGCAATTCTAGCGCTGCTTCCCTTAATCAACATAGTTATAAAGTGAAGTTAATATAAGCCTTTATATAGCCATTTGATATATATAAAAGTTGAAGCTATTTTATTAGCAAATATTTTTTACCCTCTTTTTTTTGATTATCGGTAATTGTTAGTCAGGTGAGGCTTAAACAGAGGGCTGGGTGGAAGTGACGGGCACAAAAAAGCCCGACAATTACTTGTCGGGCTTTTTTGTTGCGGTTCTGCTACTGGGCTTAGGCCGAAGCCTCCAGTGGGGCAAAGCGCAATTGGCGCCGCTGTAAAAGCTCACCGAGGTAGAGCTTTAAGTAGGCTGCAGCGGCCCGTTTCCCCTCTGCTGCGGAGTCTTCTGTTATTTTCCCAAAGCGGGAATAAGACTGGGAGCAGAAAGAGTCATTAATGTTGATAGCACACATAAACCGGTCTCGCCAATCCTGAGAGGGTGGTAACTCAAACTCCCGAGACAGGTTCTTGATCAGAGTATCTGCCAGGCGCCAATTGTTTTCCATTTGTAGTTGGCGTAATGCCCAACTGGACTGAGGTCCAAAATGTACTTTTAGTGCCGCGAGATTCTCTTCATAGTAGCTGCGCACAAGGTCGCACAGCTGATTCAGCATATCCTGCCAGCTTTCTGACGGAGAAAAATCCGAATGGCCCAATACTACGTCACCGAAAGACTTATAGTGACGCTCGGCCAGGGCGGTTAAGCTGGCATCTACACTTGGAAAGAAATGATAAACAGACGCTGCTGGAACACCTGCAACCTGACTAAGGTTTGCGAGGCTAATATCCGTAGAGTCTTGTTCAGTAATTAATACTTCAAGGGCGTCAAGAAGCTTTTCATACTTCTCCCGACCATTTTTGCGTTGTGGTTTGCGCGGACTGGCGGTGTCGCGCCGGCTGATTGCTCGTCGATCGATTTGGTTCAAACTACCTCCCCCTTTAGACAAGCGGTACTGGCCATGGGCTAGCATACGCTTTACTTCCATGTAAAAAATTGTCTTTTGGAATTGATTATTATAATCGTACCAAATTCGGGCGAGCAAGAAGAACTTGTTTGATTTGTGGGGTAGTTCCACCTTAATTAATTAAATTCGGCTAGCAGGTATTTCTGCCAGCCGAATGGAAATGCAGCTAGTGATAATGTAGCTCTGTCGCCTTTCCTCGGAAGACGTAATAAGAGAAAACGGTATAGGCGAGGATGACGGGAACTACTATTACCGCACCCACAAGAATAAATTTTAATGAGGCGGTGGCACTGGCTGCCTGCCAAATATTTAGTTCGCCGGGAACAATATCAGGGAAAAAGCTGAAGGCCAGGCCGATAAAGCACATCAGGAAAATAACGACGACTGTAAAAAAAGGAACCGCTTTATGTCTATCTGCAGGCTTAGGCATTCTCGCCAACAGAACATCATTGGAGACAAAGGCAATAAAGCACAGGGTGGGGACGAGTAGTACAAACATAACCAGAGGGTAGGTAAACCATCGGTCGAATACGGTTGGGTTTACCAGTGGATTGATGGCCGATACCGCAACCACCCCAAGCAGGGTGGCCCGCCCTGCGTAACGGGTCCATGTGGTCGCTCGTTTTTGCAGCTCCGACTCGGTTTTAAGAACCAGCCAGGCGCCGCCAATATAGGCGTATGCGGCGGTAACTCCCAGAGCGCTGAGCGCTGAAAAAAGCTGTGCAGACCAGTCGGGCTTAAAGCCAATCACGTACTGCCCCAGCATGTACCCCTGCGCAAGGCTGGTAATAATAGACCCCGCTTTAAAGGTTCGATCCCAGGTTAGCTTTTTGTCGATGGCAGCTTTTGCACGAAAGTCGAATGCCACTCCTCGCATGATTAGCCCGACCAGCATAATGGCAGCTGGTATATATAGATGCATTAACACCAGGTTGTGTGCGATTGGGAATGCAATCAGGAGCAAACCGATTGCCAGCACCAGCCAAGTTTCGTTGGCATCCCAAAAGGGGCCAATGGATGCGATCATGGTATCCCGCTGCGATTCCTCCTCTTCTCCCATGGGGAGCAAAATGCCCACACCAAGATCGTAGCCATCCAGAATTGCGTAGACTATTACCGCCAGGCCCATAAGGGCGACAAAGGCGACAGGCAGCCAATAGGCCGCTGCAGAAGCGCTACCGGTCATTTGCCCTCTCCCTTGTCATTTTTCTCGGTATCTTTTGGACGGTTGGTTAAGCTAGTGCCAGCGAATAGTTCCTGAGTTTCAAACTCCTCGACTTTTACAGACTTCAGGGCCATCACTTTCAGGGTTCTTATGTACGCATAGAGCAATATCACATAGACAACCAGATATAGGGTTAGGGAAAAACCGACATGGGAAGGTGGCACTGGAGTAACAGCATCGGCGGTTTTCAGTACTCCTGTAACGAGCCAGGGTTGGCGTCCAATTTCTGTGACATACCAACCGGCCAAGGTGGCTATCCAGCCGGAGAATGTCATCGCGACCAGGGTTTTAAGCATCCAGCGAGGCAGCTCACCTTTACGCAATAGATAGACCCCACCCCAAGCGGTTAGCAGCATCAATATGCCTATGCCGACCATAATGCGGAAGGCGAAAAATACGGGGGCTACCGGTGGGTGATTATCGGGGAACTCATTAATTCCTTTGATCTCACCATCCCACTCATGGGTAAGGATAAGACTGGCCATCTTGGGAATGCCGATCGCCAAATGGTTGGTTTTCTCTTCTCCGTCAGGTATCGCAAATAACAGTAGGGGTGCGCCGCGCTCTGTTTCCCAGACCCCCTCCATTGCGGCGACTTTTTGCGGCTGGTGCTCAAAAGTGTTGAGTCCGTGTAAGTCACCCACATAGATTTGAATCGGAATAAAGATGGCAGCGAGAATCAGTCCTGTTTTAAGGGCGAGCCGGGGCGCGCGTTTGGGGTCTCCTTTAAGAATCCGATAAGCGGAAATCCCCGCGACAAAGAAAGATGCCGTCAGACCCGAAGCCAGCAGCATATGTGTAAGTCGGTAGGGGAAAGAGGCGTTAAAGATAATTTCCATCCAGCTTGCCGGGTAGGCGACCCCATCCTGTAAATCGAATCCGGCAGGTGTTTGCATCCAGGAGTTGAGAGCGATAATCCAAAAAGCGGATAGAGTGGTCCCTGTTGCCACAATAAAGGCAGATAAAGTATGTATTTTGCTTGGCACCTTATTAATGCCAAACAACATAATGCCGAGAAAGGTTGCTTCGAGAAAGAATGCAGTAAGTACTTCGTATCCGAGAAGCGGGCCGGCGATATTGCCGACCTGGGCCATAAAGCCGGGCCAGTTTGTTCCGAACTGGAATGACATAGTGATGCCACTCACTACGCCGAGAGCAAATGTCAGGGCAAAGACTTTTACCCAAAAACGATATGCGCGCATCCAGACCGGATTATTAGTTTGGTCGTAGCGTAATTTAAAAAAGAAAACGATCCACGCGAGTGCGATGGTGATTGTTGGAAATAGAATATGAAAGCTGATATTTGCGGCAAACTGTATCCTGGAAAGGATCAGGGTATCTAGCATGAGAGCCTCTGCTGGTCTGAGATCTTTGAACCAGTGAGCCGATTAGCACCTCCTGTGCTAATCGGCACTGCAAGAAAATATAGAGGCAGGTGTGTGTTCCCGCGTATACAATCCTGCAGGAGCCGACTTTGGATCGGCAGCGGCACAGCCTTGTGCCGTTTTTAATCCAGCACTATGGGCTGCTGGATTAAAAATATGCCGGGGCTTTTAGCCATGGATTTGGCCCTATGGGTTTCTCCCCGGAATAAGTGCTTCAGATGAAGGTGTTATTTCGCTTTGAGTGCAGCGGTATATTCCTCGTACTAGCGTTTTTTTCGCTAGTTTGAGGTGTTCTGTCCACCTGTCATCTTACTTTTGAGTTCCAGTAGCTTGACGATACCGGAGCCTAGCTTCATCAATTTAAGCAGGTCCTGGTGTTCTAGTTTGCTGAGTGTGTTGGCAAATTCTTCGAGTAGCTCCAGCAAGCTGTAAACTTCCTGGATTTTTTCCTGTGCCTGGGCATCCAGCTCATCTTGGGGTTCATTGAGCAGCAGCTGGCGAAGCAGACTTAATGTAGGGTCGAGCTCTCGCTTGCGGCGCTCCTCGAAGACAGTGCGAGCGAGGTCCCAGATTGACCCAGCTGCAGTGAAATAATCTTTGCGATCGCCCGGTTGATGATGCAGCTCAACCAAGCGCCAGGCCTGTAGCTCTTTGAGCCCCATACTGACATTGCCACGACTGATCTTCAGGGCCTGGGCCAATTGCTCGGCATTGAGTGGCGTGGGATGAATGGTGAGTAGGGCAAACATTTGCCCGACCGTGCGATTGAATCCCCAGCGGCTACCCATTTCACCAAAGTGCAGTACGAATGCCTGGGCTTGACTCGATAGTTTCATTTACTTCTTAAGTTTCAGAAATTTCTGAAAATTGTAAATGTAAATTGATCTATGTCAATCACCAATTTAGAAAATAATGTGAGGCCAGCGAAAGGCTCCCTGATTCTGATCTGGGGAGAGGCTGGTTATATGCTTAAGCTACTTTTGGCTCTTTTGTACCAGTTGTCGGGCACGATAAAGCCTCTGCTGGCTTCGCCATTTTTATCGACGGCGGCGATGCACAGGGGGTGGGTAAAACTTTCGGGCAGCAGTGCCTCTAGCAATTGATCGGCAGTCATGCCGGTGGTGCTGCTCTGAGGCGCCAGCCAAGCTTGCTTGGGGAGCGCTAGCCACTCGAGAGCACTGCGGTTTGCCTGGCTCAAGGAGAATGACCGAAACTCAGATAACGATACCCACCAAAGATCATGACTGGAGGGCCGGTGAAGTGTATCCAGCGGTTTGAATAGTCTCCCGGGCATTAGCGCCCACTGGCGATCTATCTCTAGGCCGTACTCTTTCAGCATTGATTGAACTGCCGGCATTTCAATCAGTGGCAGTTGATGATCTGCCATTCTTGCCAGTTTGATATCCAGTCGGTCCTTGATTCCAGGCCCCACCCAATGGATATCGGTAACCTGGAGATAAAATTTTACGGCAATTTCCCAGTGTTCACACTGGTTGCTGGGCAGGTGTTGCACGACGAAGTCGAGTTCCCCCAGTGTCTTGCCGCCGGACCTTAGAGGGAGGTTTTGGTAGAGCAGCTGGTAGTCGGGATGTTTGTCAAAGGCAAATGACCAGAGCCTTTCAAAGTAAGTGCCCAAGCGGTTGTTGGGTTTGTTGAGGCTGAGTTCCTGTAGGTAATTATCCAGTTCAGGGGAAAGTGCATTTTTTACTTTCGGGCAGGAAAAGTATTCCAGTAGGGACTTTCGTCGCGTGGGTAGAAGCCAGGGGAGTTGGTTAGCTGCACTAAAAGCTGTAACGGAGTCCTCGCTAGTGGGAATATCCGAACTTCCCACGGACCACATTAAGTTGTCCCAATTATCTACCTGTCCGCTTTTCAGGGAGGAAATCATGGCCTTCTGTATCGTTTCCTGAGTCATTAAACTTCTGTATATTGCTAAAATACAAGACAGATTGGTGAAGTCATCTATGATTGCTTTACCATCTGAACTAAAAATAATAATTACACTTATAAGAATCGATCCGAGCACCAAAAAAATCAGCGAATTACCGATGTCGAAATAAGTCCCCTGGCAGTGAAGTTTCTGCCTTGATTTCGTTATCCATCTCCAGTGCCAGCTTTATTCTGGGAGTTGATTTTGGTCGGGTATTTTTCTTACAGTGACTGATACTGGAGAAAATCATGGAATCAGGTCCCCTTATTTCGATCGGCTTGCCTATCTCGCTGTTTATCATCATGGTGGGAATAGGGATGACCCTAACTGCCAGGGATTTCCATCAGGTAACGGTAAAGCCCATTGGCCTTATTATCGGAACTTTTACCCAAATTCTCCTGATGCCAGCTATAGCAATTGGCCTCTGCTGGGGATTAAATCTACCACCGGCCATTGCTGTTGGCCTAGTCATTATTGCCGCCTGTCCGGGAGGCACAACATCGAACCTGTTTACCTTGATGGCTCGCGGTAACGTGGCGCTTTCTATTGTATTAACAGTTTCTGCCAGCCTGATTACTATTGCCAGTTTACCGCTTTTCGCAAATTATGCGCTTCGAACTTATTTCGGCGCTGACCAGACTATAACTCTGCCATTCGCCAGTACAGTGGTGATGTTATCCAGTATTGTCCTCTTGCCTGTTGTGATAGGGATGCTATTTCGCGCCTGGAGACCGCACCTGGCTCGCCGCGCAGAGGGAATAGTCAGTATTTTTGGCGGGGTTGTATTGCTTGCACTGGTAGCAGGCCTTATCTGGGGAATTCGCGATCGCCTTGCAGACTTGATGGTTCAAGCTGGACCCTCGGTCATTCTATTGAATCTCTGTGGTGTGCTATTGGGGCTTCTTATCAGCCGGGTTGCTGGCCTGCCAAAGCGGGAAGGGGTTGCGGTTGCAACGGAACTCGGTATTAAAAACAGTACCATCGGAATGATGGTAACCCTCACGCTCTTACACTCGAGTGAGATGTCCGTGCCCTCAGCAGTTTACGGCGTATTGATGTTCCCATCTGGCGTTCTTTTGGCGTTATATGGCCGCCGTGGCGCAACGAAAAAACTGGCCTCTGAGACGGAAGGAGCAGGTGAAGTAGGGTAGTAAATGTTGCATTTACCGAAAATTAGACCATACCTTTACTAATGAGGGTGTGGTCGATCTCGGAAAATTGTGCTCGCCTATACCAATTTCTGTTACTGCACTATGAATTTCAATAATTCTAATGTGCGGCCACGGATTACGGAATGTCCTTTTTAGGTATATGTCTTAAACCAGGTATTGAGTTGTCTCAAACTCAGATTGTAAAGTCAATATGTTCAAGGGTTTTACGGCGAAGCGCAGCAAGAAAAATACAATCAATAACAACCTAAAATTAGATGCTCTGGTTTGGAAGAGAATATTGGAGCAGTCGACTCTCAGTGGTAATGATTCTGGGGTAGGTAATGCGGCTAAACACAGTATTGTTGTTTCTCTGACTAGCTATGGAAAGCGAATCCATGATATCCATTTGTGTATCGAGAGTTTATTTCAGCAGTCGCTAAAAGCGGATTTAATTGTACTTTGGCTGTCGACCAAAGAATTTCCAGATTATATGTTGCCCAATATTTTAATGAGGCAGGTGGATCGTGGGTTGAGAGTTGAATTTGTTGATGAAGATTTAGGACCTTACACAAAGTATTATTACGCGCTTCAAAAATTTCCTGATAGCCTGATAGTCACGGTGGATGACGATATCCTCTACCCGATGGATACCATCGATATGCTGTATCAGTCATATTTAAAGTTCCCGTCACATATTTTCTGTCATCGAGCTCACAGGATAGGTGTTGATAAAAAAGGCAATATATTGCCTTACAATAAATGGAGGACAACGCGGGAAACTTGGAAGTGCAATATGAATATCAAACCTTCTTATCGCGTTTTTCCTACTGGAGTTGGTGGTGTTTTATATTATCCCGGCTCTTTACATCCCGATGTTCTGAATAAAGATAAGTTTTTGGAGTTATGTCCTAGTGCGGATGATATCTGGCTTAAAGCCATGAGTATGAGGCAAGGAGTCCGTTGTGCAAGAGTGCCAGATGTTCGTTTCTGGAGGGATAGGTTTTTAACAATCCCTGGGTGTCAGGCTAGCGGCTTGAAGAAACAAAATTTAAAGGGAAAGTGTGGTAACGATAAGAAAATACACAGAGTATTCTCCGAATATAATTTATCTCAGTTACTGTTAGAGTGAATAGGCACTGCTTTATCTAGAGGTAATGTAGTTGTCGCACTCTAAGGTTGATATTTGGCTTTCAGTTTAATCTCAAACTGCTACCACTTATAACGAAATCCTAATTCCAAGCCTCCGGAAAAACTATTCCCCAGGTTTTCCAAACTGCTGCTGTAATAAATTTCTGAATAGATAGAACAGTGATCACCGCACTCATCGTAGCTCGCGCCCAGGCGCAATTCACCGTACCAGGTATCAGGTTTTTGACTGAGTCGGGTTTCCGATACGAGTAAATTAGTCCTCTGGTCGATATTGTAAATAAGGCTCGGAGTTGCGAACAGAGAGAACCTTTCCAGGGGAATTGAGCCATACATATTGCGACTGCTCTTACGCTGGCTCTTGCGCTTTTCAAAGATGGTTCCCAAGCGTAAGAGGAAGCCATTGTTATTGATATCTGTAGCTTGTACTGCATAGATATCCTGCAAGTTATTGGCTTCCTCCGAGGTGTAAATCAATTGCGCATGGGGTGTCCAGGAATAGTAATCATGCAGTTTAAAACTCTTGCCGCCCTCGATAGACAAGGCGTAACCAAATGCTTCATCGCTATTATTGAGTTCGCGCAGTGATTTGGCATCCATTTCAAAGTCAAACCAATTTAGCTTAAGTTGACTATCAATAAAAATGCCATCCAATCCATACCAGGTGACAAATGCGCTGACGCCGTAGTTACTCGCATCGATTGAGCCATCACCAAAAAATGAACTCACATCGTTATTTGAATCGCCGTAGTGCAAAGCGGCGCTGCCAATAAGTTGGCTTCCAAATACGGAGACTTGTATTGGTAAATCAAAGCCCACTTGTACTTGATAGTAAGTCTGTTTCCAGTTTGCACGGGTACTGGACTCATTGGGGTCAAGGGTAATATGCCGGGCAGAGTTCCTGATCCAAAGTCCACGATTATCAATTGCCTGCTCTTGGGCATCGCTATACTCGCTACTGGCCAGGTCCAAATAGCTTGTACCTACCCAATAGCGATTACCCAGGCGGCTGCGCAGTGAAGAGGGAATATTGAGTGTTCTGAGAATTTGCGGGAGGGCTTCGTAGAGTACTGCAGTAGGTTGCCAGCGGATCATTCCGCCTTCAGGAAATACTGAAGAGTTATCCACAGTTGAACGCAAATACCAGCTGCCATCATCACTTCCTCCTGCGCCGTTCTGGTGCAATGTGTAAGCATAGGCTCCACCTATCACTGCCTGCTGATCATCTTTACTGACAAAGTCCCCTGCCAGAGTGAATTGTGCATTTGATTCGCCTTTGACGGAAACCACCTTAATACCATTGCCCTCTGTCCGCTTTCCTTTACCTGAGCGGTTAAAGACAGAGATAGTGGTGGTGCCAGAGCTGTCTCCTTCCACAATTAGTTGATCGCTCTGTGAAAAATCATCTTCAAGGACGGCGTCTACCCATAGGCGCCCATTATTAGAGCGGTATTGCCCATAATTTCCATTATCGTCTTTGGCTATGGTGAGGGTGTTGAACCTATTGTTGGATAGATCAATGGTTCCACTATTGGATACATCTCCTGAAATTACATAACTGTCGCTATCAAAAAATGCCTGTCCACCCCAGCGAATATCCAGGCCGAGGGAATTTCCTTCCGAATCGAGACCTCCTCCGACAGCTAAACTCCCAGTGAATGTCATTTTGGAGCTACCCCAGATAACGACTCTTTCCCAGTTGTTTAGAAGAGTCCCGTCAACGGAATAATCCAGTTTAAATATTAAATTGTCGATTTCTCCATCATTTGCACTTAGATCATCACCACCATCCAGTATCACGTCTCCATCGAAAGAGTGTGAATCTATCAGGAGGGTGTCCGATCCGGAGCCGCCTCGAATTTCGTTGCTGATGCCCTCATCCCAATAGATGTAGTCGTCGCCGTTTCCGCCATCCAGATAGTTAAAAATGAACCCTCCATCCAAGGTGATGGTATCGTTGCCTTCTCCTCCCCAGACGTGAAAGGACAGTCCATCGAGTAGAATCAGGGTGTCATCTCCATCGCCCCCATGAATGCCTCCTCCCCCCAGGTAATTCCCTACATCACTGGAGCGTTCATCAAGGGTAATCGTATCGTTGCCAGCACCACCGTCGGCAAATAAGGTAACAATTCCTCCCGTGATAGTAATTTCGTCATCTCCCTCTCCCGCAAGTACATTTTCCGCCGTTCCACCGTTAAGAATGATGGTATCGTTGCCGGCATAAGTTTCTATGTCCACACCATCGGGGTCATTGTCTTCGTCACAGGTGATTTCATCTGCGGCAGAGGTGCCACTATTGCCGGGGTTGCATTGTGCTGGAGAGTTGCGGCTAAAAATAAGCAGTGCAGAAAGCGTCATAATGAGTAGGAATATTTTTACGAATCCTACAGAAGAAAGCTGGAAACCAGTTTTTTTGGGGGACACAGTTATTCCTTTTATTGTGCCAGATAGTTGCAATACCGATTAGGTTTTTAGCGGCAAAGTTATAGTTGGGGACAACGCAGCTCGTGTGTGAAATAACTTCAAATTTTAAGCGTATTCGCTGTCGCCCAACTGTATGAAATTTCTCCGATAACTAAAATTTAATACCCACCCCGAAATTTATGATCCAGGGGTTGTAGTCAAAATGGGCATAGAGGCGATCCCTTCCCAATTCAGTGGGGAAGTCGATAGTGGCATCGGTGTCTGCCAGGTAATAAATCGCGGATGCGTTAAGTAGTAGAGGATATCTCCAGTCGCGGAAATCAAAGATATAATCCAGGCCGGCCTGCAGCCCCCAATCCCACGAGTGCCCCATATTAAATGATCCCGGTGCGACCGAGAGCTCTGAATCTATCAGGTATTCGTTAAACTGGCGGCTGATTTCAACGGTGTGGAAATTGGTGTAATTGATTCCTGCACCGATATAGGGGCGAGCGCGATAGGATGGGTCTAAGAAATACCAGTTGCCGAAGACCATTGTCGTTGTAGTGCTAAAGTCGCCGAGCTGGATTTGGTTTCGCCCAGGGTTGCCGGTGAAATTATCCAGTTTTGTACCATAGCTGGCGCCATTAATATGCATTAATTCTATGCCCCAGCGATCGCTGGGCCGCCACACTCCAGATATTTGCCATGCATGGGTCGAGTCGATTTGCCAACTGCTGTTGTATAAATCCCATTGCTGTAAAACTCTATATTTAAGCGCTGTGCCCTCATCGTTTGGCTGGACATAAGTCAGGCCAAAACGAACAATAAATTCACCCCATTCGATATCACGCCAATCATCCTGGGCATGGGTCGATAGTGCTGAGAGAGTGAGAAGTAGAGTAATAATTCCTTTATTAATTCCTTTTGCGGTCATCTCGATATCCATCTTTGAAAATCCGGACACAGGCAAAACAGCTTATCTGCCATAGGTGGCTTTGGTTGATAATTATTGGCAGTGCATGGGCCAAGTACCCCAAAAAGTAGCAGGACTGAAAAAGGCCGCAGGGAATTTTTCAAAATTTGAGGCCTAAATTATCTAGCCAGGTTTACAGGGAGAAGGGAATTTATAAGGAGAGAAAGAATAATGCGCTTGGTGCCTTTGGGGGTATAAGTGTCTATTCGGGTTTACAGGGAAATTTCCACTGCGAGTCTTGGGTGCAGTGTATTTTTTCCCTCTTTTCCAGTGATAAGGCTGGGCTACGGGAGATTACCCAGGGGCACTTTTTCCAGATTGCGGGCGTATTCCAGGAACTTCTGTGCTGCTGGTGATAGTGGACGTGATTTGCGTCGAGCTAAATACCAGTGGGTGACAATGGGAAGCTCTTCGACATCGAGAATTGACAAACCTGCACGTCCGCCAAATGCCAGGGTATGCTCCGACAATATAGAGACCCCCAGACCGGACATAACCGCGTGCTTAATGGCTTCATTGCTCTCAATGGTCATGCGGAGCTTGAGGTCTACATTGCGTTTGCGCAGGAACTGTTCAATGGCATGGCGTGTACCGGAGCCCTCTTCCCGATGTAGGAACTGACATCCTGCAAATTCTTGCAGGGAGATTTTCTTGCGGGAGGCCAGTGGGTGCTTCTCAGGCGCTATAGCCAGTAAGCGGTTAGGTAGAAACTCCACCAGCTCCAGGTCCTGGCTCTTTGGAGGGTGGCTGAATACGTAGAAGTCATCTTCATCCTCACCGGTGTAATCAATGATCTGTTGGCGGTTGCCCACCCTGAAGTGGATATCCAGTCGCGGATGCTGCTGATAAAACTCCCCGATCAGGTGGGGGATAAAGTATTTGGCGGTGGTCACTACTGCCAGTTGTAAGCTGCCGGTATCCAACCCTCGCAATTGGGCCAGTTTCAGGTCCAGATACTCGTAACTCTTCAGGATTTCCCGGGCACTTTCTACCAGGGTTTGCCCGGCCTCCGTAAATTGCAGTTGCCTGCCCACCGAGTAATACAGAGGTAAACCCACCGCATCGGAGAGTTTGGCCAGTTGCATCGATACGCTCGGCTGGGTTAGGTGCAGTTTTCTGGCTGCGGCGCTGATATTGCCCAACTCATAGACACAGAGCAGGATCTCCAGTTGTCGAACGGTTCCAATGCGGGCATGGGCACGAGTTAGGGGCACAAAATCACCTATATAGGTTTTGGTTTATAGTTTACATAATAAATATCTATTTTTATCTATCAATAGCAATTCCGATAATGCGTCAATTTCAATAACCAGTGGGGGCATTATCAATGCAGAGATCACAACTCTTCTTTGGCGCGGTTGTCGGCTTGTTAGTTTTATGCGCAGGCTTATCAGTAAATCTTGCCGGTATGAACGGGGTTCCCTTGATGGCTGTAGGCCTAGTGGTGGTTCTGGCCAATGCTGCTTACTGGATGATGGCGCAGCAAACCCCGAAACGCATACGTATCTCCAATAATCGCTCCAGACAGCGCCGGGGACAGCGATAGAGATGCAGTTGGATATTGTTGTTGGTTTCTTTCTGCTGGGCGCCTTTGCCCAGCTGGTTCGCAGTGACCTGCGTTTACCCCAAGGTCTTTACCAGAGTTGCGTTATCTTCCTGCTAATCGCGATTGGTTTGAAAGGTGGTGCTGCTTTAAGTACGTATTCCGCTGCTACCCTGGTTCCCCAGTCCCTGGCGGTGGTGGCTTTTGGTGCTCTGTTACCCCTGGTGGCTTTCCCTATCTTGCGCTGGATTGGCAAGTGGTCACGTGTGGATGCGGCGGCAACGGCGGCGCACTATGGGTCTGTCAGTGTTGCCACCTACGCGGTAGCGGTGGCCCTGCTACAGTCACAGAATATTGAATACGAAGCATATTTCCCTCTATTTGTAGCGCTTCTTGAAGTCCCGGCAATCATTGTCGGCATGCTGTTGGCACGGCAATCGATGGGCAGTTCGAGCAAGCGCCGGGTGTTTCACGAGGTCACCTGCAACCAGGGAGTACTGTTGCTCCTGGGGGGAATCGTTATCGGAGCCTGGGCTGGAGAGCGCACCGCTTCAGTAATGCCTTTGTTTGGGACCCTGTTTCATGGCATATTGGCGCTCTTTCTGCTGGAAATGGGGCGTGTCGCTGCGGCGCGGTTGGCCGATGTTAGAGGGCAGGGTGCTTTCCTGCTCAGCTTCGGCATTTTTATGCCGCTGATTGGCGGTGCCGCTGGCGGTATCTTGGGGAGTTTGTTGGGTTTGTCGCCTGGTGGTATCTTTCTGCTCGCGGTGCTCGGTAGCAGTGCCTCTTATATCGCTGTGCCTGCGGCTATGTCCGTTGCCCTGCCGCAGGCCAATGCTAGTGTGTCCATCACTTTGTCCCTGGCAGTTACCTTTCCTTTCAATGTGCTGGTGGCGATTCCCGTCTATCTGGCGCTCGTTCAATATTGGAGTTAATCGCAAGTGAAGCCGATTCCCTTTGAAAAAGTCACTATCGTAATGGGTTCCCGCTCAGATTGGGCCACCATGAGCAACGCGACTAAGCCTCTGGAAGAGCTCGAAGTTCCCTTTGCTACTGCTGTGGTTTCGGCCCACAGAACTCCCCAGCGTATGGTTGAATTTGCCAGCCGTGCCCACGAATCCGGTACCGAAGTGATTATTGCCGGCGCCGGCGGCTCCGCCCACTTACCGGGTATGATCGCTGCTTTGACTCCCCTGCCTGTGATCGCAGTGCCGGTTGAGAGCCGTTTTATGACGGGTATGGACAGCTTGTTATCCATTGTGCAGATGCCTCGCGGTGTGGCGGTAGCAACCCAGGCGGTCGGTGCTTCCGGTGCCTACAATGCAGGTTTGATGGCTGCGCAGATGTTGTCTTTGGCTGATGCGGAATTGCAGAAGCGCCTGATCGCATGGCGTGAGCGTCAGACCGAGCAAGTCCCGATCACGGTTGAGTGATAGGAGATCGTTGTGAGTAAGAGACGAGTTGCCATTATTGGCTGTGGGCAGTTGGCACAGATGATGGCTCAAGAGGGGCAACCCCTCGGAGTGGAGTTCAGTTTCCTGGCTGAGACCGGTGAAAACACCGACTGTGTGAAGGGGCTGGGGACTATCGTGAAGATGGAACCGGGACAGGACCCTGAGGCCTTGTATCAGGCACTGGGACGCCCGGAAGTGATCACCAGTGAGAGGGAGCAAGTGAGTGTGGACTTGCTGCGCTCTTTTCAGCCCTTTTGTCCGGTATATCCGGACCCGCATATTACAGAGAAGGCCCAGCACCGCTTGCGTGAGAAGCGAGCACTCACAGACTCTGGCCTGCCTGTTGCACCTTTCGCAGCAGCACAGGGTGAAAAAGAGCTGCGGGAAGCGGTCGACCAACTGGGATATCCGGCGTTTATTAAGAGCTGTGAAAATGGCTACGACGGCAAGAACCAATGGTGTGTGAAGAGTGCTGCAGACTTGGATGCTGCCATTCCCCAAGCTGGAGATCAGGAGTGTGTGGTTGAGGCTGGGGTGAATTTCGCCTGTGAAGTCTCCATTATCGGTGCTCGTTCGGCATCCGGTGAAATCAAAGCTTATCCGCTGACGGAAAACCGCCACCGCAACGGCACCTTACTGCTGTCCACCGCTCCCTACGACAACCCGGAGCTGCTCAAGGCCGCAGAGGGTTACCTGGCGACCCTGCTGAAGGACTGGGACTATGTGGGTGTATTGGCCGTTGAGTGTTTTGTCAGTGAGAGCGGCCTGATTGTCAACGAAGTGGCACCGCGAGTTCACAACAGCGGTCATTGGACCTTTGTCGGCCCTGAGGCCAGCCAATTTGCCAATCATATCCGCGCGATACTGGATATGCCCCTGGGCGATACTGCCTGCCCGGTGCCGGTTGCGATGGTCAATATGTTGGGGGTTGATGTAGCTCCGAAGCAGGATAACGATGGTGTTTGGCTGTACGGCAAAGCACTTCGCCCTGGGCGCAAAATGGGGCATGTCATTTTACAGGACCCGGATATGGAGCACCTGCGCCAGCGCAGCGAAAATATGATTGAAGAACTTTACGGCGAAAAGATTTAGTGCTTACTGAATATTGCGCATCGGGTTCTTGAACTTGAGTTTGTAGCCGGTACCCCGCCACATGGGAGTGCCGGCTCGATAAGCCGCCCGGGCAATCATATGGACACCAATTGGCACTGTAAGTAATAAGAATAAAATAGCGGCTATGGCCCTGGCTGTTACCTGAGCGTCACTAAAAAGAATTGCTACGCCCGCCAGCAATAATCCGCAACACACCGTAGCCCCTTTTCCCGATGTACTCATTCGAGTGTAAAAGTCCGGCATTCGCAGCAAGCCCAAAGCGGCGCTGAACCCAAAAAAACTGCCCACCAGAATTATCAGAGCGATAAAAATTTCATCAAATGTCATCATGATCCCTATGGCTGTGGGTGACTGTGCGCGAGCCGCTTTTTTCAATAAAACGGGCAAAGGCCACACTCACTAAAAATGCGACCAGGGCCAGGGCGATGGCAGCGTCCAGATACACGGGTTGTCCCGAGGCGATTGCCAGTAGTGCACAGTAGGCTACCGCCAAAATATTGAGAACATCCAGGGCGACAACCCTGTCTGCTAAGGTGGGGCCCAAAGCGATACGCAGGAAGCACATCACCAGGGCGAGTAATAATAGAAAGGAAGCAATATTGATTGCTACTGTGACCAGTGGCGAATGAATATCGATAATTGTGAGAAACATCAGGAAACAGCCTCCTTAACCCGTTTCTCAAATCCCTCCCTAATCTCCTCGCGAAAGGTTTCTGGATCACTGACAAACATAGTATGTACGATTAAGGCATCATTGTTGGGCGTGACATCCAATACCATAGTGCCCGGTGTCAGCGAAATTAAGTTAGTGAGAATAAAAATCTGGTTTCTATCGAGCCTCTCCATGGGTAGTCGTACTACCAGGGGCCGGCTTTGCAAGCGGGGCGAAAAGACTTCGTAGGCGGCACGCAGGCTGGATAAAACAAGCTCCTCGATAAAGAAAAAGAATAAATGAGCCAAACGGGGCAAGCGGGTAAAGTAAGTCTGTGCCCCGGGTAATATAGGTGAGACTCGCAGTGCCAAAAACCCGATCAGAAAACCAAAGAAAAAATTTGCCATGGAAGCATTGCCGGTCAGGGCTGACCAACTGATCGCGAGCAATAAATTTAATAGAAAAATACGCATTTCTATTTATCCATTCCAAAGTTAATGAGTGGTACCTGGTAACACGGCATTCAGGTAATCATCAGGCTCCAATAACTCTCCGGCAGCCCCCAGAGAGTATTCGATGAAAGGCTCGGGAACCAATCCCAAAGCCAAAGTGATTAATGCCAATAACGCGACTGGCAACAGCCGCTGGAAGCGCTCTGCGCCGCTGAGGCTATATAAATTTTTGCAGTGCTCCTGGGGGTGTGGCTTCCAGAATGCCTCTGCCCATATTTTACTCATTGAAAACAGGGTGAGCGCCCCGGTAATCAGTGCGACGGCAGCGACGATATAGGCGGCCTGGTCGAGGCTTGCTTTGACTAATAGCAGTTTCGCCCAGAATCCAGATAATGGTGGGAAACCCGCTAAACTAAATGCGGCGATAAAAAAGAAAGTAGAGAGAAGTGGGCTGGCGCGATATAAACCACCAATTTCATTGAGCTCATAACTACCCGTAAGGCGTTGGGCAGTACCGCTGATCAGGAATAAATTTGTCTTTGCCACAATATTGTGGACCATGTAGAACACCGATCCGGCCAATGCTAAAGGGCTGTTCAGCGCTAATCCCAATACCAGGAATCCAATCTGGCTGATGATATGGAATGCGAGTATCTTGCGGAACTCGTACTGTGCCGCTGCACCCAAAACTCCCGTCAGCATAGTAAGTAATGCAGCCCCCAACAAAATATCCCGGGTGAATTCCAAATCATTGGGAAATATTAAAGTAAAGGTGCGAATTAGCGCATAGACGCCGACTTTGGTCAGAATACCGGCAAATACAGCGGTTACAGCGACCGGTGGAACATGGTATGAAGCGGGCAACCAGAAAAATAGTGGAAATATTGCCGCCTTAATTCCAAAAGCGCAGATAAAAATAACTGCCAATGTCGAAATCGCGACGGGGTTTTGTACCTCGGCCAAAGAAATATGCAGCTGCGCCATATTAAGGGTGCCGGTGAGTCCATAAAGCAACCCGATAGAGGTCAGCATCAACAGCGTGGATACAAGGTTTAATGCTACATACTTGATGCCACCGTCCAGCTGTATTTTTTCCCCCCCCAGTACCAGCAGTGCGAAAGAGGCAATCAGCATCACCTCAAACCACACATACAAATTAAATAGGTCGCCGGTGATAAAGCTACCGCTAACACCGGCCAATAACAGTTGAAAGAAACTGTGAAAGCCAAGTTTCACCCGTTTCTCACTGATATCTGAAATGGCAAATAGAGAGACACACAAACCCACGATGGCACTGATCAACAGCATTACCGCACTGAGCCGATCGGCGACCAATGTGATTCCGAAGGGAGCCTGCCAGTCTCCCATTTGCCCAGCTTGAGGGCCCTGGCTTTCTACCAGGACAAGAATATAAAGGTTAATGCAAAGGGCGGTAAGGCACCCCAATATCGAAATACCAGAGCAAAGGTATCTACGGCCTCGAGCGGGAAATGTGATTAACGCCGTGGCGATAGGGATTAGGAATGGCAGGGCCAATAACCAACTCAAGTGGTCTTCTTCCTCTTGGGTTTCACAGGCTCGGCAATACGCATGCTATCCACATCCAATGTACCCAGCTCACGGTAAGCCTGGGCGATCAGGGCCAGGGCAAAGGCCAGCAGGCCGAAGCCAATTACGATCGCAGTTAGGATCAGGGCCTGGGGTAGGGGGTTGGCAACGATAATTTGTGGGGCTTCCTGGCCCTCGGGTACCAGGGGTGGTGAGGCGCGAGTCAACCGCCCGGCGATAAAAATTGCCAGGTTGGCGGCATTGCTAATTAGTACCAAGCCAAATAGATAGTGCAAGAGATGGCGGGCAAGCATCAAATATACGCCGGTAGCAATCAGAATACCGACGACAACGGCGAGGGGAGACTCCATATCAACTGGCCTCTTCCAAGGCAAAAATGAGTGTGAGAACGGCTCCGAGTACCGTCAGGTAAACCCCAATATCAAAAAACAAAAGATTGCTGATAATGATTCCGCCATCTTCCTTGCTGCCTACTATGGCAAACCACTGTCCGGAAAAGGGACCGTCTCCCCAAAATAGAGCCATCAATCCAGATAATCCGGCGATGACAACCCCCCAGGCGGCGAGAGTCCCTGGAGGTATGCGCAGAGCACTTTGTGCCGCCTCCATACCCCAAGCCATGGCAAATAAGGCAAAAGCAGAAGCGGCAATTAATCCAGCAATAAATCCGCCTCCGGGATAATTGTGTCCACGCAACAGCATATAAATGGAGAAGACCAAGATCAGGGCTACCAACACACGGGTCGCTGTCTGTAGGATAATAGAATTCACTGCTTGCCCCGTCTTAAATGATGACCGAGTAAGGTCACCGCAGCGACAGCCGCGGTAAACACCACAATAATCTCCCCGAAAGTATCCAGGGCCCGGAAGTCCACCAGAATGACATTGACGATATTGCGCCCATGAGCCTCGGGTACAGCAGCTTCTTTGTAAAATTCACTCACAGGGCTCTCGAATGGGGTTTGCAGAACCACCAGAATGCTAATGGTAAATAAAAGGCCAACTGTGGCACCCAGCAGTGCATCCCTGGGACGAAAGCCTTCCTTCTTGCCGGGAGTAAATACGGGCAGACGCGGAAGAATCGCAGCAATTAATACCAGGTAGAGTGTTTCCACCAGAATCTGTGTAATTGCCACATCCGGTGCACCAAAGAAGAGATAAATTAGAGCGATACCCACACCGAGAGCGCCGAGAGCGCAAATGGCGGTCAGAGGTTTACGCGCAAAACCCGCAGTAAATGTACCTCCTACCGTCAGCAGTATGGCTGCCCACTCTTTTAAATTAAGTCGTGGCGCAGTGTATTCCAGTGAGAAGTGGCCGGTATGAACAAAGGCATAAAAAAGGGCCATCGAGAGCGTAACAAAAATGACTGTGAGATAACGACGCATAATTCCATTTTGCAATATGCGTGTTTGCAGTGCGGCAAAAGCTTTTAATAGCTCTAAGGATTTATCCCACAGCAGATCGGCGCTAGTTGGCGCATGGGTAAAGTCCCAGTTTAACCAGGCACGCATACGTTTTAAATTGACATACATAATCACCCCGAGCACAAAAGTAAGAATGCTCATCAGGAGCGGAATGTTAATACCGTGCCAGAGTTTTAGGTCGATGGTTTCCGGAAGTCCGAGTATCGCCGTTAGTGCCGGTTCCACCAGTCCGCCTCCTACTAAGTCCGGGGCTAAGCCAAATGTGAGGCCGAAGGCGCTTAAAACTATTGGGCTTATCCACAAACCGGGAGCTGCCCGGCGAATACGGCTGGCATCTTTGGGGGGAGGGCCAAAGAATGGTTTGATGGCCACCATGCCGGCTACTGTCACCGTTACTGCATTGGCAAAAATTGCTGCTGTGCCCACCAGTGCGGGCTCTGAAGCTACCGCCAGTGCACCTTCATATTTAAGCTCTTTACCAATAAATCCAAGGAACGGCGGGAATCCTGCCATGGATAGGGCTGAAGCCAGTGCAGCTATAAAAGCAAAGGGCAATAATTTTGCCAGACCGTGCAGCCTGGTTAAATCCCGGGTACCTGTTTGCCGATCGATAATGCCCACCACCATAAACAGTGCGGCTTTATAAAAAGAGTGAACCAGCAAGAAAGTAATTGCAGCGGCGACGGCAGCTGAAGCATCAGAACCCAGAAACATGGTAATAGTGCCGAGGGCAATAACGGTGGTATAAGCGAGGGCCAGTTTAAGGTCTGTTTGACGCAGGGCGGCCAATGCCGCTACTGCGGCAGTGGCAATACCGGTGCAGGTTAAAATCCACTCCCAGTATTCAGTGTGAGCCAGTACCGGATGTAGGCGCGCAAGAAGGTAAATACCGGCTTTGACCATAGTGGCGGAATGTAGATATGCGCTCACAGGTGTTGGCGCCGCCATGGCATTGGGTAACCAAAAATGGAAGGGCAATTGTGCCGACTTTGAAAATGCTCCGATAAGTACCAGTATCAAGATAGGAAGATACAGTGAACTGGATTTAATTTGTTCTCCTTTTATTAACAACTCTTCAAGATCATAGCTATCGACAATCTCTCCCATTAATAGGAAAGCGGTTAGTAAGCAAAGCCCCCCTAAGGCGGTCACTAGTAAAGCCTGTAAAGCTGAGCGTCGTGCAACAGCACTGGAGTGGTTAAAGCCAATCAGGAGGTAACTTGCGACCGTCGTCACTTCCCAAAACACAAATAAAGTAATGAGATCGGATGCCAATACCAAACCCAGCATTCCGACCATAAAGAGATAGAGATAGAGGAAGAAACGCCGCAATAGTGGATTGCCGCGTAAATACGCAGCGGCGTAAATGGTGATAAAAAATCCGATACCGCTGATTAATAAGGCAAATAAAAAGCTGAGGCCATCAATATAGAAGCGTAGGGATACGCCAAGTTCTGGAACCCAGCTAATGCCAAAAGAAAACTCTCTACCAGCGGAAATATCGGGCAGATGAAAAAGCAGTGACAAGGCGATAATGGCCGGAGGGATCGGAGAAAGCAGGGAGATCCATCTTCCTGGCGTTTTTTTATCGCCATTGCGACTTTCCATGTCGCCTTCTGATTCCATTATTTTATCCCTGGTGACTCGATGCCTATATACAGCAGTTATTCACTGCCAAGTTAGTAGTTTAGGTGTAAACCAGAGATTGTCGCTTTTAGGGTGAGTAGTCTTGTGCTTGTGAATATGAACATGCCGGTTAGATAGAGTTTAATGCCTATTACGAGAAGCGGTATCTTAGAGCAGGTTTACAGCCCAAAAAGAATTAGTCTGTTGATAGATCACCTATTATCGAGGCAAGTCGAACCACAGTGCGATAAGATCATTTTCTGAAGCGGTTAATTCTATTTTTTCCCGATAAACTCCCAAGCCATCTCCCGCCACTAGCCGGTGGCTGCCATTGAGTTCGGCATTACCAGTGATGATATGCAGATACCCTGGTCGCTTTAGAGTATCCAATTTTAAACGTTCACCAGCGCGTAATTGGAGACGAAATAAGCTGGCATTCTGATGAATAGTTAGTGAATTATCGCGTCCATTGGGCGTTACCAATGGAGTTAATGCTCCAGTTTGAGTGATTGCCCTTTGTTCATAGCTGGGCTGAATATTTTTCCGGTTAGGTTGAATCCAGATTTGTAGGAATTTAAGGTTTTTAGTCTTTGAGTGGTTATATTCTGAATGAGTAATACCTTTACCCGCACTCATTCTTTGAATTTCGCCAGCGGGAACGACAAAGTGATTACCCTCACTATCCCGATGCTCGATAGCACCTTCCAAAATATAGGAAATAATTTCCATATCCCGATGTCCATGGGCGTCAAACCCGGCTCCTGCTTTTACTGTGTCATCGTTGATAACGCGCAGTGCAGAAAAACCCATGTGTTTTGGGTCGTAATAGTGTCCGAATGAAAAGGTATGTTTGCTGTCCAGCCAGCCAAAGCGGGCTTGACCGCGTTCATGTGATGGTCTGAAGTAATACATAGCAAGCCCCTATTAGTGCAGTAAGTAGAATGTTAGGGCTATGATAGTCTTCTGCGATATAAAGAAATATTGGATAAAAAGAAGCTTATTATTCGTATCAATAGAATACTCAGCCTTCCTCAGAGGTGGGCATATCTAAAGTAAGTAATCGAAGCTCGCCAATAAACTCCCTCGCCACGGGGCCTAATTTATCCTGGTCTTTAAAGTTCAGGTAAAAACTGCTGGAGCGCACTCCGCCATTTTTCAAGGGGAGTCGATTTAAAGTGCCATTCTCGAGTAGTGTTGAGACCATTGGCAAAGGCAGCCAGGCGAACCCCAGCCCCTGTACAATTAAATCCACGGATGCCCGTAAACTGCCCACTTTCCAGCGTTGCTCTGCCCCCAGCCAGCCGGAATCCCTATTGGTCTGCAGTGCGGAGTCCCGCACAATAATCTGGCGATAGGACTTCAAGTCTTCATAGCTCAGCTCGTATCCCAGCTGATGTAGTGGATGGTTCTTATGGGCTACAGCCACAAATTCGATACGACAAATCTCATCGTTGAGGGCATTCTTCATGCGGAAGGCGGAAAGTCCCAGATCTACCAGCCCCTCCTGAATCAACTCATTAGTGCCGGATAGTACGGTATCAACGATATCAATATTCACTTGTGGATAAATTGCGGAAACTCTCTCCAGAGCCTGAAAAACGACACTTTGGGGAAAGGCGCCATCTACGGCAATACGCAGCTCGGATTCCACTCCCTGGTTAAGGGAGCCGGCAATATCCTCAATACGTGAGACTTCATCCAGCAGGTATTGGCCCCGGCGTAGCATTAAATTACCGGCTTCAGTAATTACCACTTTTCTACCCGAGACTTCAAACAATTTTACGCCGAGTGCAGCTTCCAGATTGCTAACTGCATTGTGAATACTGGACTGGCTTTTGTGAACGTGGGAAGAGGCCTGACTAAAGCCGCCGGCATCTGCGACAGCTTTAAACATTCGCCACTGTTCCAGAGTGGTTTTTTGCATCTGGGTACTCTTTGAAGGCTGCGAAGGGCTGTTCCAAGGTTTAAGGAGCCTGGGGCAGCCCTGAATATCCTGACTGGCCCAGGCTGGATAGGCAAGGGTTTTTAGCTGCGGTTGTGAGAGCTGTTGTAATCGATTTCCGGCCCTACAGGTACAACCTGGGTTGGGTTGATCGATGTATGGCTAAAGTAGTAATGACGTTTAATATGGTGGAAATTTACTGTTTCAGCAACTTTCGGCCACTGGTATAGCTCGCGTACATAGTTACGCAGATTAGGAAAGTCCTCCAGTCGCTGGCGGTTGCACTTGAAGTGTCCATGATAGACAGCATCAAAGCGAATAAGGGTAGTGAACAGTCGCCAATCTGCCTCGGTAATTTCTGTTCCGACCAGAAAACGCTGTTCCCCTAAAATTTTCTCAACCTGGTCTAAAGCAGAGAATAAATTATAGTAAGCACTCTCGTAGGCTTCCTGGGTTGTGGCAAAGCCGCAGCGATAAACTCCATTGTTTATGTTCTCATAGACCAGTTGATTAATGGTATCTATATCCTGCTGCTTCTCTTCGGGGAAAAAGTCCTGTGTATCGCCGGTAATGGTATTAAACGCGCTGTTGAACATGCGGATAATTTCAGAGGACTCATTGCTAACGATACAGTTTTTTTGTTTATCCCAGAGTACTGGTACCGTCACCCGGCCCGAGTAGTCAGACTTGTTACGAGTGTATACTTGGTGCATAAACTGATAGCTAAACAGAGTGTCCCCGCTGCTACCTTCACCGACGTTAAAGTTCCATCCCTGATCGAGCATATCGGGGCTTACTACCGAAACATCGATATGCTCTTCCAGTTTCTTCAGCTTGCGGAAAATAAGGGTGCGATGGGCCCAAGGGCAAGCCAGTGAAACATATAGGTGATAGCGGCCAGATTCCGCTTTAAAGCCGCTGTCACCACTGGGACCTGCACTGCCATCAGCAGTCACCCAATTGCGCAGTTGCGCCGCTTCGCGCTTGAAGCTCCCACCGGAATTCTCGGTGTCGTACCACTGGTCGTGCCACTGGCCATTGACTAACAGTCCCATTTTTTACTCCACAATCGGTATTTTCTGGTCCAGAGGAATTTATTGCTTGGTGCTTTTGCGGTGATCCAAGCTGAAACGCCCGGCGCCATGGGCTGCCACTACCAAAAAGCCGCCGGCAATCGCCAGGTTTTTGAAAAACATCAAAAACTGCATCTGATCGCCCAGATTGTTATGGAACAAGGCGGCAGTAACTAAGCTAAAGCCAGCAAACGCCAAGGCGGTCAGGCGAACCTGGAAGCCGGCGACTAGTGCGAGCGCACCACCTATTTCAAACAGAATAACAAGGGGCAGCAGAAATTCTGGCAGACCGCCATAGGCTAGGTACTGTGCACTGCCCTCATAATTTTGGATCTTGTTCATTCCCGCCAACAGGAAGATCGCCGCCAAGCTGATACGGCCAGCCAAGTCAGCACTTGCGGAAAACAGGGAGCTGCCGTCGATATTGGCGCTTGTGGATAAAGTGGATGTGCTCATGGTATCGCTCCTAAAACTGTGAATTTTGCGCTACTCAGTAGTCGCTGCTGTGAGTAAGAGGCAGTTTACAGAGGATCGATAGAATGAAAATTGGTTAAATTCGACCAAACCATTCGAAAAAATAGAATGGTTGTTGAGCCTATCTTATCATTAGGCGCAATAGGGCCTTAGTTCAGAAATGGTAACCGATGCCCACCGAGTAAACCCAAGGGTCGATATCCACATCGACATTGATGCGGTCGTAGTCGTTATCTTCTGTACGGAAGCGAATTTTGGCCTTGGTATCGATGCTCAAGTACCAGATGGCCGCATTAAACAGCCAGTTGCTCTCTCGTCCAAAGGCAATATCTATGCCCACTTCCCCTGCCAGGCCCCAGGAATTGCTCAGGCTCAGGGATGCTCTTGAGTCTGCACCCAGGGCCGTCTCGAAGTAGTTTTGTGCCGTGCGGCTGATATCTTCATCGAAGAAATGGGTGTAGTTAATTCCCACACCAATATAAGGCTGTACCCAGGACTCGGTGCATACCGGATACCACTGTACGCTGAGGGTTGGGGGAAGGTGCTTGATGTCACCCAGGGATACCCGACCCAGTGGATCACCGGTATCCGGGTCCGGTAAACCGCGAACATCAAGATCGTGTCGGAAAGGTACAGCTGCCAGTAATTCCAGCCCCCAATGGTCTGCAAATAACCAGGTACCAGTGATGCTAGCGGAGTAGCCTGTATCCACGTAGACCCGGGTGTAGTCCAAGGGGGTGCCATTTAGGCGGAGTCTGCCAGAGTCGTCGTTTGGATCGACCGCAGCAGCGCCAACGCGAACGATAAAATCTCCCTTTTTATAGTCCGCAACCGACTGGCCGGTAAGCAATAGTACCGTGCAGAAAACTAATGTCAGATTGATCCCTTTCATGTCCAACTTTCCAGAGATTCGATGGAATATAAGTAGGAGAACTGATAGGGGTAGGAGAACCCTAATCTACTGCCAGATTATTAGTGTAGATGTCTTGGGGGATTGGGCATGTAGATGACAAAAGCGGTGGCGCAATATTTTATTGATATAACTCTAAAGATCTTTTCTGGGAAAAACTTCCTATTTCGTTAGGAAAAAATTTCAGAAGAAGAGTAATCATCGAATCGGTTAATCTGTTGGATGAAATTGCCCTGTATTATTGGATGTTTTTAGGTTGAAATCTCATCAGAGACCATTGATCAGTGTAATTTTCCTATTGCGTATTAAACACCATCAATGATCATATAAAACGGGATATCAGAGATTTAATAATATGCTTAAGATAATACAGGGAATAATGCAACTCACAGGGCGACTATCCCCCAAATTATCAGCAAATATAGCGATGTATATGGCCTCCCGGCCCAGGCACTATCCAGATTCAGAACGCGAGAAAGCGCAGTTAGCCCAAGCCAGGAAGATTACCTACCGGGGTGCTTTAGGTACAGAAAATACGGCCTGGTCCTGGGGTGAGGGCCCTGTAGTGATTCTTTGCCACGGCTGGGAGGCCAAAGCCGCAAAAATGGCCACTATGGCGATGGCAATTGCCGAGCAAGGCTTCCAAGCGGTGGCCATAGATGCTACTGCTCATGGTCACTCCGAGGGAAAGGTTTGTAATTTCGATATTATGGCGAAAGATATTTATTCTCTGGCCAGTCAGTTTTCGGAAATATTTGCCGTCGTCGGCCACTCGATGGGTGGAATGATGACGATGAGAGCACGGGAATTTGGGCTTAAAGCTCAATGTTATGCTGTACTCGGCTCACCGAGTGCACCTCTGCCGATTCTTGAAATTATGAAAAATTTGTTGAAGGTAAGCTCTGAAACTATAGAGATATGCCAAGACAAGATTGCCGACCAGATAGGATACTCTTGGCAGGAATTGTTACAGTGTAAAATGTATACCCCGGAAGAGACTCCGCTTCTGATGATTTACGATACTGAAGATGATGAAGTGCCGATCTTTCACGGAGAGAGAATTCACAAAACCTGGCCAGCAGCGGAGATGATCAAAATTAGTGGTGTGGGACACCGGAAAATAGTCTGGGATACCTCGGTAGTAGAGTCTGTGACGGATTTTTTGGACTACGAGAAGAGTAAAGAAAGCACAAAAGAAGCTGGTTTAGCCAAACTTGTAAGCTAGCGAATTTACTGTAAATTAGTAGGCATAGCGGGATTAGGTTACCCTAATTCCGCTTGAATATTTTTTTCAAAGCTGCTGTAGGCTACCCTATTGTGAGGGCTGGTTATAAATAAGCTTATGGACGCCGACAATAAAACCGAAATTATATGACTGATGGGGTTCTATCTACGACATACCTTGCCACTCATTTTTTTATCGCGTAAATCACCCCTCAAACAATGATAACCAATGCTCTGAATCCATAGTTATATCTTTCCCATCTTTACTGTAAATCGCATCAGCCAGGGCTTGCTTGTGGGCCTGCATATCGACTATTTTTTCTTCTACGGTATTCTCACAGATAAATTTATATACAAAGACTGGCTTGTCTTGGCCGATTCGGTATGCGCGGTCGGTAGCCTGGTTTTCTACTGCAGGGTTCCACCAGGGATCGTAGTGTATTACCGTATCGGCAGCGGTAAGGTTTAGGCCTACACCGCCGGCTTTTAGGCTAATCAGGAATACAGGAACATCGCCATTCTGGAAAGCGTCAATCGCTTCCTGACGTTTGCGCGTGCGCCCGGTCAGTTTTACATAGGGTATTGCCTGTTCTTCAAGGGCGGTTTCAATCTTGCCCAGCATTTCGGTAAATTGGGAGAATAAAAGTATCTTGCGGCCTTCCTCCACCATCTCCGGGAGCATATCCATCAGCGCTTCCAGCTTGGCCGATTGCTTAACCTTTTTTGCCTTGTCCAGTTTGACCAGTGCGGGGTCGCAGCAGATTTGTCGCAGCTTTAATAGGGCATCCAAGATTTCAATATGAGAGCGATTTAGACCTTTCTTCTTCATCAGGTCCCTAACCCGCTTCTCCATCACCGAGCGTACGGTTTCGTAAAGCGCGGCTTGGGCGGTATCGAAAGTCACCCGTTGGATAATTTCTGTTTTCGGCGGCAGTTCAGTGGCCACTTCTTGTTTGCTGCGGCGTAAAATAAATGGGGAGATTCTCTGGTTCAGAATCTGTTGCTTGTGCTCATTAGCCTGCTTCTCAATGGGGGTGCGATAAAGACCATTAAACCTTTTCTGGCTGTGCAGAAAACCGGGCATCAGGTAGTCAAATAGTGCCCACAACTCGCCCAAGTGGTTTTCCAGTGGCGTACCTGTCATGCACATTTTGTGCTTTGCACTTAGAGTACGGAGTAATTGTGCCGCTTTTGATTTGGGATTTTTAATCACCTGGGCTTCATCGAGAATCAATAGATGAAAATCATACTCTTTTAATATTTCACTATCCCGCACAATCAACGGGTAGGTGGTTATGACCAGATCAGACTCGGGAATGAGTGAGAAATTCTCATGCCGGTCACTGCCGTGAAGTAGTAGTGCTTTTAATGTTGGAGTAAAGCGCAGGGCTTCGTTGAGCCAGTTACCCACCAAGCTGGTGGGTACAACCACCAGGGCGGGGGCGGTTAAGCGGCGGCTCTCTTTTTCTTTGAGAATATGAGCCAATCCCTGCAAGGTTTTACCCAGGCCCATGTCGTCGGCCAAAATACCATTCATATCGAGCTTGCGCAGGTGTTGCAGCCATTCAAAACCCGCTTGCTGGTAGGGGCGTAATTGTGCTTTCAGTGCCCTGGGGGGTTTTACACTTTGCGGACCCTTTTGTAGATTCTTGGCCAGGGCTTTTAGATCTTTATTGCCCTGCCAGGCTGAATCGGCATTCGGCAGCTCCGGCATAGCAAATCTGGGTACCTTGAGGCTTTGGGATTCGCTGTCATACCACTCTTCTAAAATTGCGTATAAGTTGTGGAATAGAGCACTGGGTAGGCGGATATACTGGTCTGAACCAAGAGGAACCAATATGTCTTCTTCGTCTGTAGCCACATACCCCGATTCCAAATATTGCAATAATAATGGTGCTAAATGAATAGACTGCCCTTCAATATCTACAGTTGCACAAAGGGAAAACCAGTCGCTGGAAGATTGCTTTGTTTGCCATTCCCAATCTTCAATCTCGTGTACTTTTAAAGAAAAGTTATCCTCGAATTCAACTATCCAGCCAGATTCCTCAAGTCTTGGGATACCCTCATTGAGGAATTCATGCCAGCGCTCAATAGGAGTTTGGCCTGGCCCACTATCGGAGAAGAATAAAACGGGTTCACCAGTTTCGTCCGCCCCCAAGCTAAATTGCCACTGCAAGAGATCCTTCAGTACGGCGGCTTCATGTTTGAAGTCTCGCTCTACTTTATATAGTTTATCTTTTTGGGGGTAGATATTAGTCTCAGGACGATTCTCTGTAAGAATTTCTTCCGCGCGGATTACTACCGGACCATATTTAATAAGAAAACTTGCTGTATGGAGACTTTCAGCCCCTTCTCGAATAGAAATTGAGTTAAGGGTTAATACCGGCCGTAACAAATCATCTACAGGTATGATGGGCACCGACTTTGGCGTGGGTAATTGTTCACTGCCATATTGTTTATTGAGGAAAGTAATAGCATTGCCTATTTCATCTTTAGAAATGGCGGGCATGGTTGTAAAGTCATTAAGCGCTTCCCCATCCACCGGGCTGATGATGGGACCAATGATGTCTTCCTGTGGTGAATAATAGCAAGGTGGTTCGGTAGGTATGAGCTTCCAATCATCGGGGAGGTCAGGTACATCTAATTGCAACTGTGCACTACTCTTACTTTCCTTCCAACTTAGTTCCAATTTAACTGCCTCTCCCCAATGAATCGGGGTTAGGGAATCGATATCGCTGAAGAAACGCTGACTGGCTAGTAGGTTTTTCAACAGCATTGCGCCTTCTTCTCCTGAAATACTCTTTTTGAACGAGGACTGGGAGAGCAGCTGTTGAAGGCCGAATATTTTTTGGTCGACTTTTGAAGTGGCGAGGCTACTGTTGATATGGAAGTATTCTCGCTGAGGCGCTCCATAGCCGCCTTTCTTGAGGCGTCGAGCTGAATATACGCTAATTCGGGCATGAGCTGGGGTATATTGATCACTCCAGTCCAAGGTGTATAGCAGGTCGCGATTAGATGATGTGTCCTGCTCGGAGTCACGATATTTTTCTTTTACACCTTGTTGCCAGTTGTCCCAAGTACGACTGACTGATGGTTGCCCTAATGGACGTTTATGCTCAGCAATTACCGCTATTAGCACTGCAGCTACATGTTTACAGTTGTACCCTACTGGACAGGAGCATTCTCCATCAATTTCAAAGGTTCCCGAAATTGGATTTTCAGTTAGCGATATATACTGATGGTAGTGACTAGAGTAGGAGCCTTTCACTTTCCCGGTGATCGTTTTGCCATCCTGAGAAATATTGAATCTTTCGACAAAACCATTCCGGAAGTAATTTTTCCCTCTAGACAGGCTATTAGTGGGAAGTTGATTGGAAATACTACTGAAATCGATAGGGTTGTTCATTTTTGGGTTGTGTAATGACTACTGGCTGGCGGTTGAGGTTTGAAGAATATTCTTTGCTCTAATAATACCCTCTTTTAAGGAGCTTAATTTGCTAATAGCTAAGGGATTTCTGAATAAATTTATGTCGATAAGGAAAAAAGGCTGCCTATTCAGGCAGCCTTTTATTTGGTAGGAATCTCTGGTATTGATAGGCCGCCCCCAGCATACACAATCCCACTAACATACATACGACTATCTTCTGTATTAGTGAGAAGTCTTGCATGTCCCAGAGCACAATCTTCAGTGCAGCTATGCTGTAGATAATTAGTGACAACTTAAGTAGTTTCTGGGTTTCGGGCTTTAATGTCTGGAACAATAGTAGGGTTGCATGGACAACGAGAGCGAAGGAAACTGCTGGTAGCCACATGGCATCAAATAGCTGTGCTAGTAGAGCTACGTAAACAATAATCGCGGTAACATGCACCAGCCACATATTTGCCATTCGATGACCAGACCAAACGGCTCTTGTAGGCAGGGTTTTGTGGTAAACCAGCAGGACAGCGATGCCAAGAGAGACCAGGTTATAGGCTCCAATCCACTCTGCATTGTGCGATTTCACAATGACAGCTCCGACTTGAATCAGTGTGATTAATTCAAAAATACCCAGTGTCAGCATGTAGAAGGGCGTAAGCTGGTTGCGTACTGGTGCCAGCTTGGGTTGGCTGAAAAAGAGGCTTCCAAAATAGAGCTGGGTGAGTAGTAATGACAGGACAAAGTCATGAGTTAAAGTGTAACTGACAGCTATCAGCACTGCCGCAAAATAGTAGAAGGCCATCGGGAATACAGGCTTCAGCGCCCAGTGAATAGCATGCTGCCACTCTCTACCTGCGGGGTATCGCTTTAAGCCCTGGCCAAGCCATATGAGCCCTATGAAGCTGGCGACTCCCAGTAATAGCCCCTCCATCGCCTTGCCCTGCCAGCCGACAAACTCCTGTAGGAGACAACCGCCGATAGTGATAAGGCTTGCAGCAGAAATCAAAATGCGAACTTCTTGTTTTAGATGTTCCATCCGCAGCCATGTGTAGAGGAATAAGGCAATACCACACGAGAACCACATAGCAACAGTGAAGTAGTCACTGGCTTTATACAGTATGGTAGGTAAGGCAATAATGGGTAGTAAAGCGTAAAAGAGTTTACGCAGTGCCAATGCCAGCTTCTGCCCTGGTGATTGTATTTTCAGCTGGTGATAAAGCTCCGCAAGCAACCAAAGTCCCAGGAAAGCTTCAATACTGGCGATTTTTCCGTAGGGGATTTGATCGTAGAAATGAAGGTTGCCTACAACCGATGCACTGGCTAACAGTGGGACAAACAACAGAAGGTAATGCCAGAGACCGAGCCACTCGCTAAATGCTGAATTCATGCGCTGGCTTCGCCAGATCAGGAAAGTCATTGGCAGTGGTGCCAGCAACCACATCCCTTGCGGCCAGATAATACCCACCGATAGCAGGAAGCTCGCAGATAAAAGCAGTCCGAAAGCATTATCTGCGATATAAGTGAAACGTTGTTCTGCTGAAGTGATTTTACCGGCACTACGGCGTAATAGCTGGGTGAGCGCAAAGGCCCCAGCACTGAGGGTCAGCCAGTTAGTCCAGCCTGCACTCACCTCTAAGGATAATAGTAGTGGAGCAGGAACCAAGCTCTCAGCCACCCATATGAGAGCTTGCAAGAATATGGTTACGCCGGCGAGGGCTAGAGCGATATAGCCCTCAGTTCGCACGCTGACAAAACCAAAATGTATTCCAAGGTAAATCAGCAGGAGGCCTTCCAGGCACCACACAATGCCCAAAAATTCAGGGCTGCAAAGTGCCAGAATTGCCAGACCTGTTAACAAGCCCCCATGGAGTAAAGCTATTGCGAGGATACTGCGGGCCGAAGCACTATTAACATCGTAGCCGAACAGGTGGCGTGAGTAGATGGCGAGCGCGGCCCAGGGTATTAGATTGAGTAACCAAACCACACCTAGTGCATTAGCAGTGGGTGCTAGAGACCAGCTAAGATGAATAAATAGCACCAGAGTTGCTACCAGCAAACCGAGGCGCCTCCTATCCATTTCCTTGCCACTAAGCCCACCCAGTATGTAATGGGCAAACCCGTAGAAGAAACCATGCAGTATCAGTAACAGACCCCAGTTTGAGCTAGACTCGCCCAAGTTTGCGACTGAAAACTCGAACATCCCTGCGCTGAGCACCATGGTGACCACTGCCAGCTGAGGCCATTGAATCAACTTGGACAAACGCAGCATTGCGAGCGCGAGTACCAACAAGTAGCTGAGATAAATAACTGCGGATGGATCAAAATGATTGGCCACCAAGGGCATCGTGGCTCCACCCAGCAGAGTCACCATGGAAACAACCCGGGTCTCGAATAGTAGGGCGAGTAAATAAGCAACTCCGGTAGTTACTATAAGCAGCCCCACACCGATAGGAATCGGAACCAGCTGATAGTAAGGCCCAGCAAAGTAACCACATAAGTAAAGCAGTATGACCCCGAGAGCGATCAGTCCTGAGCCGTAATCTGCCATGTTGGGCATGCGCCGCCTGAACATTACCCCACCAGTAGTAGTCGCCGCTGCTACCAGGAAGCCCAAAGTCACTTTACCCACAGGCCCCAAATAGGCATTGAAGGAAAACTGCAGCAGGTAAGCAAAGCCAAACACCAGCGCCAGGATGCCGGCAGCGGTCATAAAGAAGACAGGAGCCTTCCCTTGGCTTTGATAGTGCCGGTAGAAACTCATCAGGGAGCCCCATACTCGGCTAATGGGTTCCAGAGCAGGTTCCAATAGACTCGGTAGCTCCTCAGATAGCCATTTAGCCTGTCTACTAGGCTTCCTGGCTGTGTCAGAAGCAGTGGTAATAGTGCTTGCTGGCTGGGTTGGAGTTTCAGGAGGAGGGGGAGTAGGTTGCTCTATCGACGGGGATCTGGAGGGATGAGTACCCATCAATTGGGATAGCTCATCTTCTGGCTCATCCACTGTCGGGAGCTGACTTGCCAACTGATCCACAGTATCTTGCTGTATCTGCGCTTCTAGAGCCGATAACCGCTGTTCGAATATCTCAATGCGACGGCGATTGTCTCTCTCCAGCAGGGCTAGTTCCGCGCGAAGTGATTGCAGTTCACTTTCCATAACTTGCTCTAAATGCTTTTTTCCGAGGCTACCTGGGCCTGACTGAGGGAACAAGTATTTATAGGTTTGTGGCTATCTATTCAATTAGTTTTGATAAATGTATCACTGTTTTTAAGGTAAGTGTTCGCTAACTGCCTTATTGGCAACTAGTAAAATCGTAGGAAGATTAAGTACAGTGAAGATTGCTATTTTTGTTCTGTCTGTTTTACGGTGATTGGGGCAGGGGAGATCGTTTGTTGTCACTCAACCAAGAAACTTGATAGGTCTCGATAAGATAGTTCTTTCACTGTATAGCGCTTACCAAAACTACTTTTTCTATATTTTTACTTTTTTGCACTTAATATTTCAATGTGGAAAAATCATTTGACCCCCTGTAATTCAAAATATATAAGTTCCACCAGATAAAAGATTAAACATCTTTAAATATTTCACGGAAAATATGAAAGCTAGGTTTCAAAGATCTAGATATCGCATGTTGTTAATCATTTGTTGTTGTCAATTTCATATGCTCGATTGTGTATCCCTCAAGTAACTTTGTGATTTTGTATCAGGTAGAACAGTAGATATTCCCAAATTGTAAAAGTTGTCAGTAATTATTATGGATGTTCAAAGAGCCATTCCCACAGAAAGACCGCATTCACTTGTAATGGCAGCAATACTTGATACTTTGCCATTAGCAATAGCTGTAATTCCCTGGGGGATTCTTTGTGGCTCTCTAGGGATTAAAATGGGTTTGAGTCCACTAGAATCACAGCTAATGTCCTTGCTAGTATTTGCCGGGGCAGCCCAGTTATCGGCTCTTTCCATTATTGGTGTGGGCGGTGGACTTTCGTCTATTCTTGGTAGTACAGCAGTTGTAAGTTCTCGCCATTTACTCTACTCAGCAACTTTTAGAAGTGAAGCTTTAAAGCTGCCAATATACAAGCGAATTGTATTTGCCTTTCTTCTTACAGACGAAATGTTTGCAGTTGCAGAGAATAAAAATAGAGTACTTGGATATTTTTCGTTTGAATATGCGCTAATGTCCGGATTTACCTTCTACTTAATATGGAATTTATCCACCTTTGTAGGCGTTGTTGCAGGAAAGAGTATTCCAAATTTAGAAGCGCTTGGATTGGAATTTGCAATTGCTGCAACTTTTATTGCTATGGTAGTTCCAAATATTAAATCTAGGACTACTCTTATAGCTGTTTTGATTTCGGCAGTAAGTTCTGTAATGTTTCATATTTTTGCAGTACCCAATGGGTTACTCTTTTCAGGATTGATGGGTATGTGCATAGGTTATCTATTGGAAGACAAGGCCGAGGAGGAAGAGGTATGAGTATTTATACAATCTTAGCAATGTCTACCATTACTTTTTACATGCGTTATGCTTTTTTTGTAAAGAATCTTCCAATAAAGCTAAACAATAATACTCAACGTTTTTTAAGATTTACTGCACCCTGTATATTGACCTCAATGGCTGCTCCAATCGTATTTGGAGAGGTTGAGCTTTCCAATTCCGATCTGGCTAACCCCTTCCTTGTTGCAGGTCTCTTTACTATTTTAGTAAGCTGCGTGATTAAGAATACCCTTGCCGTTGTCCTTCTTAGCATATTTGCATTTTCATTGATGAAGTTCTTTTTTAGCTGAAAGAGCTTTAACTGTTTAGAGCGAAAGCTACTCGGCAGCAAGTTTAGTAGGCTGAAGTTAGGTTAAGCCAAATTTTGATGGTAAATTAAGCTGTCAGTTTAAATTAATTTGCTCTTCTTGCTATTAATGGTCTAAGTGTTATCAGGAGTTAACTTAACTGAGTCACGATAGCGTGCCAGCTCATCTAAAAGCCACTGCTGGGATGCTTCTTTAGGCTTATCGGTACACTGAATATGATATGGCTTGCCACTAAAGGTGCTCTTGGTTGCACTTAGCTTAATAAAATCTTCCGCGCTATCAATTTTGTTGGAGAAATACTTATATTTTTTCTCCATATGCTCCACTGCTTCCTGGCTGGTGTGCTCACTATCATTGCGGATAAAGGTACACTCTGAGGTAGAGACAAACTCTATTAGGTGATTTATTTCCTTGATAGGTGTATCTGCTTGAGCCAGGGTGGAGGGCATACTTAGTGAGATAGTTGTTAGTAAAGTTGAGAAACTTTTAACCATTTTTCCATTCCTTGGCTATGGAGTATCAGGGGAGTTCATTAGCGGGCCAAGAACTGGCATAGGGTCAAGAGGGGCTCTATGCCAGAACTATATATCAAGGCCAGCAGCTCGGCGCTTTAAGCGTTCTTAGTGACTACCACTTTTGCAGCGCACTGTACGCTCTTGCTATCTTCCTCTCCAATAACTTCAGAAGATTCAGTCAAAATTTGTGAGACGGTAAGTTCAGAGGCAGAAATCACCTCCATCATTTCCTTCTTGCAGTTGGTGATGTTGATTGCATTAGAGGCAGTCGGATCGTAGCTGATTTTGTGAGAAAAGTCTCTCTCTTCTTCACCATTACGGCTTCTCTTGATGCTTTGGAACGCCTCTTTACCCGCATCTACAGTGTCCCCGATAACGTTGCCAGGCTGTACCTCGAGTTTCATACAAGAAGTGGTAGCAAGGGCTAGTGTAATAATGCTCAAGAGATTCTTCATTTCTTTTTGGGCTCTGGAAATTGTAGTTTTCTTTAAAACAGTACAGTGTACTTGGTTAAGGTATTTTACATGAGGAATAACAACGAGTCCTGCAAGTGGCCTTTATAACAATAGGAGTAAGCGATTAACTGCCTATTTAATCATCTTTTTGGTTGAAAGTTAGCCTGCTAGTCGAAGTATTGCCGGTGAAAGTACCTCTTTGGTTAAAGTAGATAGCTTTGAAAAGTGTTAACTGCAGGATATAAGCTATTTTCGCTTAAGCTGGCTTTTGAATATCCACACAGATTAAGTTCTAGAGAATTGATATATTGGCTAATACATTGAACTATGTATTTTTATTAGTATCTGATGATCTCTGAAATATAAATATACTAAAAATAAATGGTACTATTGTTATGTTTCGACTTTTATTCTTAGCTCTAGTGATTTCCGCTCTGTCTTGTTCTGTTCTTGCTGAGAGCCCAGTTGTCAATGGAGTGAAAAATTGGCATTCGGTTAAATTTAAAAATGAGCTGTTACTAAATTTACACCTCTATTTATATGAATTAGCGAGAGATAAAGATTTACATAATGATTTTGAAAAAGGGGGAACTCTTTCTGTTGAGGAGCAAGAGATTTTTGACCTTGTAATTAGCGAGTATAGGAAATATGGCGCTGACAAAAACATACATATCATCAGGTCTAATTCTGAGATTTCAGATTTAACTGCACTCTTAATATCACATCACGCCGTTCAGCAAGGTTCTGTGGAAAATGTTCTATATGCACATATAAATAACCTATCAACCATTTATAAAGCTAAGTTGTGGTCGGTTCATGAGGCGAGAAATCTTAATTGGTACCTGAATTTGAAAAGTAAACTTGATGTTTATGGAGATAGGGTTTTTAGCAGCTTGGAAAAGTTATTTGATGAAAAGCTGGTTCTTGATGAGCATACGATAAATATTGTTTACAAACCTGGAATGCGCCAGGGCGCTACTACTTCTGGGAGAAGCTTTCAAACGATTATTAATAGTACCTATTCAGATTATACTGACTGGTATGCGTTTGAGATGTTTTTCCATGAAATCTCTCATGCTAATGGAGTAGGTCGAAATAGTAAGTTGCAGCGGGTCATTAATACAGAGTTTAGTCGGCTGGGATTGGAAAATCATAAAGGAATTTGGCATCCGATACAGTTCTATACCGTTGGAGAAATAGTTAAGAAAGTGATACGCAAGGATGACTCTGAGTATGTACCTTATGCCGAAATACGTGACCTGTATAGCGGGCATTGGGACTACAAAGTACTTCTTGATAAGTATTGGAAGCCTTACTTGGATGGAAAAGTTTCTATGGAGGTTGCGATAAGTAATATTGCGGTAGCTTTATCAAAGAAGGCTGCTTGATCTTATACTAATATAACTAATTAGTAATATTGATGCATTTGCGGTGCCTCAAGATACTTGTAAACTTGAGGCTTATTAAATTCTCAGGTTTCACCTTTTACCTAAGGATAGTTCGGTCTACTCATCATCCTGATGATATAAGCCTATTTTTTTCCAGGGTAATTAGTGTTTGCATAAGATAAAGGTATAGCTTTAAGGCTTAAAAATATTATCTCTTATGAGTAGTCTGGAAAAAGAACCCCAGAGAATAGAGTTCTCTGAGGTTACCTATTCCTAATCAATAAGCGCTTATGTCTTTTGAGTAGTGCTGATAGACTTTAGAAATATTTATAGAAATGCCACTTACAGCTAGCAGCTCATAATGATCGAGCCCAACCTACTCCAGGTCATGGCTGGTATAGAGGGTAGTCCGTATATCCTACTTCGGTGCCTCCATACATAGTGTTTGGATCAACCTGATTGAGTGGCCATTCATTGCGAATACGTGTGGGAAGATCCGGGTTGGCAATAAAAGGTCGGCCAAAGCCAAAGATATCTCCGTTACCAGCGTCAAGCACCCGCAAAGCTTTTTCGGGGGAATACTTTCCTGCATACATGATGCGTCCGCCAAAGATTTCACGTACTTCTCGATAGAAATTCTCAGGCAAATCTGGTGCATTATCCCAGTCCGCCTCGGCCAGTGACAGATAGGCAATTCCAGCTTCGTTTAGCAGCTTGATAGCCTCGATATAAGTCTTGTGGGGATCACTCTCTACCAGACCAAGGTAGACTCTGTCCTCATCGGTACTTTCGAAAAGCGGTGCAAATCGAACACCGAGCCGTTCGCCGCTAACTTCATTTGATACCGCTGCAACAATTTCTTTAAGGAAACGCAGACGATTTTCTAAACTACCACCATACTCATCATCGCGATGATTGGTATGTTCTGAAATAAACTGGTTCACAAGGTAACCGTTGGCACAGTGTAGCTCAACACCATCAAAACCAGCTTCCATCGCATTGCGCGCGGCTTGGGCATAGAGTTGAACCAGTTCTTTAACTTCCTCTGTTGTCAGCGCACGAGGCTCACTGGGTTCAGCCAGGGCGCCTTGTCCTGGACCTGTCTCGATAAATACCTTAACTGCGTCTGCACGGATAGCAGATGGCGCAACGGGCGCTGCATTGCCTGGCTGTAGTGAAGTGTGAGATACACGCCCAACGTGCCATAGCTGGGCAAAGATAATACCGCCTTGATCGTGCACGGCTTTGGTTACTTTTTTCCAGCCTTCGATCTGTTCCTTTGAATAGATTCCGGGTGTCCAAGCGTAGCCCTGGCCCCTGGGTTCGATTTGCGTGCCCTCTGTAACCATAAACCCAGCACCAGCACGCTGTGAGTAATAGTTAGCCATCAAGTCATTGGCAATATTTCCAGGCTGGCTACTGCGTGATCGGGTCAGGGGTGGCAGAACAATACGGTTTTTCAGGGTGTAAGGGCCCAGGTTGATCTCACTGAATAGTGACTCGTTTTTCATAATGACCTTCCTGTTAAAAACTGACTGCAGTGAGTGTTTGAAAAGACACAGGTAAAAAGCAGCGGTGATAAGGGCAACTGAATAGCCCCAGCCAGTTTTGGCTGTGCCTTGTGATGGTGGGAATACTAGAGGTGCAAGGATACAATTTGAAACAACTACTCTTTGTCTTGGTTACAAATATGAATGGTATAAGCCGCTTGGACCTAAAACAGCTACGTATACTGGAAGCACTGCTTCAAGAGAGAAACCTATCCCGGGTAGCTGAAAAGGTGGGGTTAACCCAGCAAGCGATAAGCGAACAGTTGCGTAAGCTGAGAGAAGTGTTTGATGACCGGCTGTTTATCCGGCAAGGCAACGGTATGGTGCCTACCCCTGTTGCTGAGCAGCTGGGAGGCAGGATCAGTAGTATTTTGAAGGATGTAGAGTCACTGCTAACCCCAATAGCGTTTGATCCGGCAACTTATAGAGGGATTTTTAGTATTAGTGCCACGGATTACGCGATTCAATCGGTACTGCCCCAGCTATTAGAGGTTGTCCGTAAATCTGCCCCGGAACTTAAAGTTATCGTCAGGGACTTTGAAACAGATAATCTCAATCAGTTAATGGTGGCTGGTGAGATCGACTTAGCGCTTACCTTTCCTGATTTCATTCCGGATGACCTGCCATACAAATTGCTATTTGAGGAGCAACATGTCTGTATAGCGGGAAAAAAGTCTCCACTGAAGAGTAAGTCATTAACATTGGCAGACGTGGCCGAGCTTCCGCAACTGATCATTTCACCGTCACGGGCAAACCTCAAAGGATCACACGATGAATGGTTTGCGATGCAGGGGCTAAAACGCAATATTGTTATGTCGATACCCAGCTTCTCTGCTGCCCCAGATATAATTGCAGCTACAGACACAATTGCGTTCTATCCCTCAAGACTTCTACCCAATAAAAAAGTTATTCCCCTTAAGTTGGACACGCAAACACCAAAATTTGAGGTTATAGCAGCATGGCATAGTCGATCTAACCATAGCCAGCTTCATATGTGGATGGTTGAACAGCTGATGAGATTATTTAAGAGTGAAACCTTTTAATAAGTGGTGATATTCTGGAATCTTTCGACTCCAGAATAAAATGTCGACTTCTCGGCCCTGTAGCGGCCCTGCGGAGTAGAGAACTGTTCATTGCAGTAGTAGAAAAGCCCTGAACTCTCAATTGACTCCTGCAGGTCTGCTACAGTTATGCGTGGGACTAGCTACTCTCAAACAGAATTATCTGATTCCTTAAGCTCCATCTGACTATCTTGAATCTTGTTTTTGGGGCCAATCAAACTACGGCGTTTGAACCAGAAAATTATTGCACCTAATGGGAATCCTGCGGTAAGAATTAGTGGAGCATGCTCACTTGCAGATACCGCTCCGCCACCAAATAGCTGAAAGCTGAAGAGCTTTATATGGTAAGCCCCAGTAGTCCAGTTAAGCTTGATAGCTCCGACACTAAATAGAATGAATAGTATCCATAACCATTTTCGCTTCTGAACCGGTGTTCTAATGCAGGTAACCAGGGTTACAAGGATAAAAACTGGGAAAATGATGGCCATCATTAGTACTAAATAATGACCAAGCGGTTTATTCGATAACGAGAAACGATTTAGTTCCTTTTGTGATTCAGGTGTGTTGTAAACACTGAATCCGGCAATAGAAATTTTTCCTTCGGTGCGTATCATGTATGCACTGGCCAGAGCCCAACCATCCTCAAAGTGATATTCGAAGGTGAAGCTTCCCTCCCAATTATCATTGATAACCTTCACCTGTGAACCGATAAGTTCAGTGGAGAGTAGCTTGCCAGAGGGAAGATAATCGTGCATCTCCTCAAGTTTTTCTGGGGAAATAGTACCAGCAACTTCAGTATCTATAAGGCTCATTACATAGTCAAAATCTCTCTGCATAAACCGGCTAAGATAATTCTGGGCAAAATTTGCCTCTTTTTGAGGCACCAGGCTATTTTCTGAAATGTCAGCGTTAGCTGCGGTGGTAAAAATTAGAGCTGTGAAAGCTAATAAGTTGAAAAGTAGTTTCAAATTTAAATCCAGTCTATTTTCTAGTATCTAGTGCATATTATTTTATAAATAAAAGCAATGACTTTAAGGTTTTGTGTTGGGTTGTAATTGTACTGTCAGTGCCCTAATTTATCTATGTAGTATTGTTAGAAGCTTTTATCTTTACTTCAATGTGCTAAAAATTAATAAAAGTCAAGGTGAAGTAGGCCCCTTAAATTTACTGAATTGAAACGATTCAATCGATAATAAATCACTTGAGTATGCTAAAAGAGGCTACTTTTATCTATATATCAAGAGCATATAAGTAATAGAGCTATTCTCTTAAAAAAAGCTCAGCAACTTCCTTTTTAGCGGCAACAACATAGGTAATCATTAGGTTTTCCTGATTAATATCAGTCAAATAATCGATATCTCTATGCACTGCTCTCAAAATAGAAAAGTTACCGGTGTCGAGGTTGTAAGACCACAGCTGGTCATCTCGATTGATTGAGTAAATCAAATTCTCTTTGATCACAAACCTTTTTTCACTGCCCTGATTAATCAGCTCTTCAATAAGCTGGTCTTCCGCAGGGCCGGGCTGCCAGAAGCGGTTCATATGATCCATATAGATCAGCCGGCCATCCTCGCTTCTTTGGGCCCAGTTAACTTGGGTATCGTTGATAATACTTACTTCGAGATTATCCAGGTTTACTTCTGCAAACTTTGTAACACCTTTCACCGTTAGAGTTAACAGTGCGAGGTTACTCACACTATCCCACTGGAATAGCCGGTCAACTGGATGGACTAATGAGAAGGCTTCTCTGTTACCGTTCAGGGAGATTTTAGTCAGTATCTGATTGGCACTCGCCAGTATGCTTTGGCCGTCGGCAGACCAGTTAATGCCGTAGATATTGGTATCCATAGGAAACTGGCTGACTTGCCGTAAATCGCTGCCATCAGTTATCCACACCTGGTCTTCACCAGAGCGCCTGGAAGTAAACGCAATCAAGTTGCCATTGGGTTGGAAAATGCCATCATCCTCTCCCAAAATCGACCGTGTTGTGCTTGGATAGAGTTCGCTGACATCCTCTTCCGAAGGCGTATCGATGGACTCGGGTTGGTTAAGCGGTATTGATGCAATATCACTATCGTATCGGCCCTTAATCAGAAGTGCCCTCTGCCCATTTGGGTGGAATTCCGGCGAGCTGGCAGACTGATCCAGGGGTAAATCAAGCTTACTGACCTTTCCATCATAAGTGAGAGAGAAGAGCCGCCGCCCTGTGCTAAAGATTAACTCATCTGTAAGCGGTGAAAAGTTAGGGGATATGGTCCTGCGCTGGGGGATTTCATCCGGATAGTCTATCGGGTGGCTGGATAAAAGCGCCCCCTTGGAATCCAGCATATCGATATAAAGCTGGCCATCTTGATGATGGCTGGTTACGGCTATTAATCCATCACTTATTGAGTAATCAAAATAGGCCAGATTTCCATTCTCCAGATCATAAAGGACTCGACTGGCATTATCCCTGACTGAATAGTTGATCAACCGCCAACGGTCAGTCTCTTTGTGCAAAATAGCGAGATCATTATTATTTAGCCATACCGGGTTCTTAATCGCGGAATTTCTACAGCGCATTAATACATTTGGTTGCTGTGGGCTGGCTAATGCCTTTTGAAAATCCAGGCTTACCAGGTTGTAACAAGTATTTTGGGTTAGCGGTATGGTGCAGTCTTCTTCAGAAATAAATACCAGTTTCTTGCCATCTGGTGATAGTGTATGGCGGCCATAAGTACCCCATTCTGGAGTTAATTCCGTCTCCTTCTGGGTACGAATATTTCTGGCCCATATTTTATTAACACAGAGCTTATCTAGATAACGATTAAAAATAATATATTCACCATCTGGCGAATAAGAGGGGCCAAATTCTTTGCGGTCAGTTGCGGTTACTGCCTGTAATCGATCAAATACAAGCTGAGAGTTTTGCTCGGGCGGAGAGTATTTAAATATAACAAATACTAATAATACCAATCCGACAAGTGCAAAGATTGGAAATCGATTTGGTTTGATAGTCTGGGTTTGGTGGCTTGGATTAACCGGTTTTATATCTATTTCCGGCTTGGGGGAAGAAGGGGAGGGCGCTTCCTCTCTCGGTGCTGTGTTATCTTGTGGAATAGAATCATCATTCTGCCAAACAATATCGCATTCCAGACTATAACCCTGTTTGGCGTGAGTTCTAATATAAGATTGCTGCTTTCGATCCTCACCCAAGGCTTTTCTAAGTTGCGCAATACTTCTTTGCAGCGTATTTGGTGTGACTATTGTATCGGGCCAAACTTCAGACAGTAGCTCATCCTGGCTCACCACTTTTCGCTGATGCTTTGCCAAGTGGGTTAAGACAGCAAGGGCTTTTGGGGGGATAGTTTGCGATTGCTCACTTCGGGTGATCTGGTTTCTGGATAAATCAACAAAGAAGTCACCCACCCAATATTGTAAAGCCATTGATGTATCTACCTGAACAAAATTTGAGCTGAATTTTTGCCGTCGATACTAGCATAAACCCTGATTACATCTAAAGCGTGCCTTGTAACCCATTGATAAATAAGAACTTTATACCAGCAGCGCAAAGTCATCCAAAAGTCAGGAGCATTTCAGGTGTTTCACTGGCTCCTTGTTTAGATTGAGCGCTTCTCCGATCACATGTAACGGTATAAATACTGATATGAAAAAGCGTTTACTAGTCGCATTTCTCCTGTTGCTACCTATCGCTGCCCTTGAAGCAGGTGAGCATAAGGCCCTGGAGTTATCCACAATCCAAGTAATACCCATTCAGGACTCCAGCAGTAACAGAGAATACGAGCTGTTTATTAAGCTGCCCGAGAAATACGAGGAGAGTGATACTAAGAAGCACCCGGTTATTTACTATACAGATGCTTTATGGGCAGTTGAAATACTATCGGCCACTACTGAATACGCACTGGAAGATGCCATTTTGGTGGGTATTGGCTGGCAGAAAGATATGCCAGCTGATGAAAATGAATGGTCGAGTCGATATCGGGACTTTAAGCCAGCACTACCCTCAGATAATAAAGATAAAAAAACCTATAAAGGAGAGGCCCATCAGCATCTCGCCTTTATAAGAAATGACGTTATTAAGTATATCGAAAGCAATTACCGCGCAAATCCAGATAACCGTACTTATTTCGGTTACTCATTCGGGGGGCTCTTTGGGGTTTATGCCTTAATAAGCCAACCGGATACTTTTCAAAACTACATTATCGGTAGCCCATCAAGATTGATAGGCACTTATATGGATTCTCGGCTTGAATCAGAGCCTAACAAACCATTGATGGATATACCCAAGCAAACAAACGTATTTATTGCTTACGGAGAATTAGAGAAGGAGCTGGGCGCTACGGTAGAAAAGTTTGTTGGCGAGTTAAAGGGACAAAAATTGGCTAACTTAACTCTGGAGCCGGCGGTTATCGAATCGGCGAATCACACTACAGCATTCCCAAAGACATCAGTCCGCAGTATTTATTGGCTTGCCGATAAGCTGAAACACTAATCAATGGTATATCGAGTCATATTAATTAAAAATTAAATTTGGGATCTAAGATGACTATTAAAAAGCTAATCGCAATCGGCTTAATGTATGGCATAAGCGCCACTGCGGGCGCAGGAGATTTGCATGCTCCAGAAATAAATATGGCCGACTATGGTAGTGACCTCACAGCCCTGGAGAGATCAATTCCCAAGCTTAAAAAAGCATTTATTGATACAGCCCCAGCGGATAGAAAAGACGGTATTCCTGTTGGTGAGATAGATACCATCAAAGAGAGCTTGGAAAAACTGGCACGAGAAATAGCAGATAACCAACATACACCCTACGATAGCTTGCTAATTGCTCAAAATAACAAACTGGTATTTGAATCCTACTACTCCCTTGGTCGTGTTAATTTTCCGCACCCACAAGCCTCTGCCAGCAAGGCCTATACAGCCCTGGCGATTGGGCGGGCGATACAGTTGGGCTATTTAACCATGGAAGACTTAGACAAGCCTGTCACTTCCCTCCTGAAAGGGCTGGATAGGACGAAGCTTGTTAAAGGCGCAGACCTTGTGACATTGAACCATGCCATGAGTATGCAATCTGGAATTCGTATTGCAGAGGAAAAACTCGATGCCTTACTGGAAAATAAAGAGCAGTTAACCGGGAAAAAGCTAGCCCAAATCTATCTAAGTCACAGTAAGCCGATCACTTCTGATTCGCAAACTTATTTATATCAAGGCTCAGACCCAATGATTGCAATGCTGGTTCTGGATGCTGTAGTTCCCGGCTCCGCGAGTGACTTTATTAAAGAAGAGCTGCTGGAGAAGATGGGGATAGATATCTATCACTGGAAGGAAGCTGTTAGTGGGGTGCCCCAGGCAGGATCAAGAGCCATGATGACATCGCGCAGTATGGTTAAGTGGGGCACTTTGGTACTTAATAAGGGAAAATGGAACGGCCACCAGTTAATCCCTGAAGCGTTTATTGCTAAGGCCACCGGAAAAGTAGCTGTTCCCACAGATGATGAGTTTGACTATACCAATTTTTCATACGGCTACTTCTTCTGGCGAACGCCCCTGAAGGTTGGCGATAAGAAATATATTGCAAAGTTTGGCTGGGGCGGTGGTGGCCAGTATGTGATCTCTATTGAAGATCTTGATTTGGTGATTGCGATCACCGGCCACAGAGATGATGACAAAACTCTGGGCTTGATAGAACAACGTATTTTGCCGGCTTTTGTATCTTCTGCATTAAGTGGTACAGCTGGCTAAATTGTTACATTAATTGACCTTGCCTAAGCACTGTTAAAGTTTTCTGTCCAGCATTTAGGGCCTCTGGAATAAGGAAGCCCTAAATGCTGGACAGATTGTTCGATTACACAAGGGGTGCGGTAGTTATCGTTTTTGAAGTAGTAGGACCAAAGCAGGATTGTTAGGGCTCACTCTACTGGGAAAATTTGCTTTTTATCCCCATTGTCTTGCCTCTGTTGTCTTTTGATTCTCCTATAAATCTCTTCGCGGTGAACCGCCAAGGTCTTGGGGGCGATTATACCTACCCGCACCTGATTACCTTTAACTTCTAATATCGTGATTGAGACGTTTTCCCCAATCCTGAGGTTCTCGCCAGTACGGCGGTTTAAAATCAACATATTGGTTTCCTAATGAGACGCAAAGCATTGGCAAACCTCCCGCAACGGGAGGGCAAGGAAAGTAAGAACGGTTGCAGGTATTAGGAGGGGCGCGAGAGCGGTAGGCGTAAAAGAAGAAAAGGCGGGCGCTAGACTCCCAGTGCTTAGGGAATCGCCTCAGGCTACTGAATTTGCAACCTTTTATTGAAGACGAGTGGGTTTCTAGCGTACCATTCATGGAGCCACTTTGATAATTACTCTATCAATTTGGTTAGCTGGCCCCGGGTGTTGCCGCACCTTGGGTCAGCGCCTTTTACTGTCTCTTACGTCACGCTACCGTTCTCCTTTGAGAGTGGGTCTTTTAGAAAATTTTTGGTGTTCTTGTTTTATCTTGGGCTGTTGGCTTGTAGAAGCTGATTTGATCACGGCCCAAAATATTGATAAATATCTATCGATTCTACGCAGCTTTGACGCTGAAGAAAACTTAATAAAATCCAATAAGATTATTTGGGCGCCTATATTTTTTGCGGGTTCACTTTGCCGAACGGTAAGGGCTCATTAAAAAATAGAATCAAAAATAGTGGCCCTTTTAATGAGCACAATGAATTCTATGCGCCGTTAATCCTATTGGATTCTTCAACCCATTGTTGGTTAAAGCCGGCTTTTTTGGTGTGGCCGATAAATTTATTCATTAGCTTTTCCATGCAACTCTCAAGGTCTACTTCAAATTCTAGCTCTTTGTCTGTCTGGTAATCTTCAGCAGCTTGGTCTGCCATGTCCCAAAAAAATTGGGTTAACCGCTTTGCATCCTCGGTTGAAGTAATGTCATCCTTACCGAGTACTATGTTTTCAGCAAATTGATTTTTCAATTTTTTAGAGTAATGAATGGCAACTTGTTTGGCGGTGATTTCGTATTCATTTAATTAACACATAGGTAAACCACCGCCTCTGGCGGTGAGACTTGACAGGGCTCTGCCGTTCCGGCGTGCAGAGTAAAAATATGGCCTCCATGAACCGGCAAGTTCTATAAGGAGGCCATATACGAGATTGGCAGTGCCAAGCTCACGTGAAACATTATTGCAGGTACCACGTGGTGTTTGTGCCCAAGTATCGAAAGAAAGCGTTATTTGGGACATTAAGGCGGGAGATTGGAGCAATATTTCGAGACTTATGTCGTCAAAAGGGCATTGAGTTGGTCGAGGGGTACGCAATGAAGGATCACATCCATATGTTGTTAATGATTCCTCCGAAGTTCAGTGTTTCCAATACGATTGGGTTTCTGAAAGGGAAATCTGCGATCCAGATATTTCGGAAGTACAAGCATGTACAGAGAAATTTCACAGGAAGACACTTTTGGGCTCGGGGCTACTGCGTGAGTACAGAGGGGCTTGATGAGCGGGTGATTCGAGAGTACATCAAAAATCAAGAGGTTGAAGAGCGCCGCCAAGAGCAGATGCGACTGGCAGGGTTGTAACTAGCCCCCTCTGGGGGCTTTCACCATACCACCCGCTATGCGGGTGGTTGCTGATTTTCATTATTTTTTGTAAGCCTAAAAGGGTGAATCATTTATTATGGCCACTTTCTGAGATATAAAATTTAAATTTCAATAATTGTGTTGTATGTTTTTTCTGTCACAACCAGAAGTAAAGGGTTGCTATTGTTGGAGGCTATTTGGAATCTCAGTCCTTTAGGTATGATTGAGAAGTCCATTAGAATCCAATAGGCGCAGTTACCTTTGTGTATTTTCTGAAATCTACCCAAAAGGTAGTTAGTCACGAAAGTCTATATCGCCACCTCGCAGGGGACAACGACTAAGAATATGCTGCACACTAGATCTTGACAGGTGGTACGGGTCTATTTTGCATGGGCGTACCAGTTATGCAGCCCCGGCAGCAATGAAAACTTAAATGGCTTGATACGTCGAAAGTATCCAAATGGAGTAGGATTTAGAGGGGGCAGTATAGTTAGTAAAATCATCAGTGAAGACATTCGTCGGTCACAAATGGGTAGCAAGCGAAGGTCCAAAAAAAATGCCTCGACGGGCAAATACCTTACAAAAAAAAATTTGGGAAACGTTGCACTTATGTTGGCAATCTAGGGGGATGGCTGGACAAGATATAGATAAGCGGCATTTTTATGATTAGTATCACGTAATTAGCGTGCCTCCTTCGTTGGTACATTTTTGAGCACCAGCTTGCTCGGCTGAATAGTGATCAATTGAGGCTTCTCTAGGGGGCAGTAGTAGCGAGGCTCGGTGATTGCTGTCGAGGAAAGAGGTTACAACGGGATTTTGAGGCGGTAAAAATTCGTACAGAAATCTCTAAGACGTAATAAAGCCCTACTGGCCAATAAGATGACCTAAACAAATAACACCCAAATCGGTAGTAAAGTTATGCTTGCAAGTCCTATTGAATCCGCACTAAAGCAGTTGCCCGCTGCAACGATTACGGATGTGTTTATTGTCGTGCTGTTGTCAGTTTTCGCAATCGCCTTTTATCACAAGCGCCAGGACAAGCATGCAAGTTTCACAAATTATGCTCCCACGCTTCTGACCTCTATAGGAATTTTAGGCACCTTCACCGGGATTGTTTCTGGGCTGCTGAACTTCGACCACGAAAACATTCAAGCCAGTATCAACTTACTGCTGGGCGGTCTGAAGACGGCATTTATTACCAGTATCTTAGGCGTCTTCCTATCACTGCTATACAAGTCTCTCGTTGCGTTCGGTTTGATCTCCAAGGTCAGACCGGTTGCTGGTAAGGAAAAGGAAGATGTCGATTCCAAAGATATGTATGCGGCATTAATAGCGCAGGTGGAGGCAATCAACAAACTCAATGGCGCTATCTCAGACAGCGACGAATCTAGCCTCATGGGCCAATTACGATTGATGCGCTCAGAATCATCCGATCGTGCAAAGTTACTACAAGGCTCTCAAGAGAAAAGCGCTGAAGCGCTTGTGGTGATCAAAGAAAGTGTTGATGCCCAGCGGGTGAATTTTGACCACTTTGGTGACACTCTTTGGATTAAGCTGCAAGAATTTGCGGACATGATGTCTAAGTCCGCTACTGAACAGGTCATCAATGCGCTGAAAGAAGTGATCAGCGATTTCAACAATGATCTTACGGAACAATTTGGCGGTAACTTCAAGCTTCTCAACGAATCCGTAGAGAAGCTTGTGCTCTGGCAACAGCAGTACCAGACACAGCTTGAACAGATGATTGCCCAGTATGAGCAAGGTGTAGCAGCTATCACCCAGACAGAGGTGAGCGTGGCCTCTATCAGTGCCGAATCTGAGGTGATTCCAAAAGTCATGGGTGAGCTGCAGTCGGTGATGGAGGTCAATCAGCACCAGATTTCCGAACTGGATCGTCACCTAGAGGCATTCAAGGATATTCGCGATCGTGCCGTAGAATCCGTCCCAGAAATTCGTAAGCAAATCGATGAGACTCTTGAGGGGGCAAAAGCCATCAATGAGCGCTTGGCTACCGGTATGCAAGAGAGCGTGGACGCTGTTAAAACCGCCATCGTTTCCGGAGTGGAGAACTTCGAAGTTAAAGTAGATCGTGTAAATGGCTCATTACAGCAAACGTCTGATGTGGTCATGCAATCGAGTGACGCGATTCAGAAGCAATTCGAAGACTCAATTTCCGATGTAAATAACCAAGTAAGGAATATGGTCCAAGAGGTTGGCGAAAAAAGTAAATTTGCTACCGGAGAAATTGAGAACTTAGGCAAAGAGCTTATCGTCCAACTTACCGATGTTCGTCGAAAGTTTGTCAGTGGACTTGAGAGTATGCAGGGTGACCTATCCAAGAGCTTGGAAAATTTGGCGAACGAGCAGTCCCGTCACACGCAATCGACAATGAATGGCCTTCGTACTACGGCTGAGGATGCACTATCGCAAACTGGCGAATCCGTACAGAAGCAAATCAAGCTCCTTGATGACGCTATGTCACAAGAGTTACAACGTGTAATGCAGCATATGGGGCAATCCCTCACCACTATTAGCGGTAAATTTACCGATGACTATCAGCGTCTGGTAGTCGCTATGAACGATGTCGTTAAGCGCGGTCAGGGAGTTGCCTGATGACACTCATGGTATCCCAGTCAGGTCATGAGGTTGAAGAGAGCCATTGGCTCTCTGTATCCGACCTGATGGCTGGCCTAATGATGGTGTTCCTGCTGATCGCCATTGCTCTGATGATCGAGGCCTTGAAGGAGCGCGACAAGATCAAAGAGATCGCTGTTGCATACCAAGAAAATCAAGTCGCGATATTTGACTCCCTGATGACTGAGTTTGAAGAAGACCTCAAACACTGGGATGCAGAAATCGACCAGGAAACCCTCACCTTCACATTTAAATCTCCTGATGTTCTATTTGAAACTGGTCGTTCAGACCTGAATGGACAGTACAAACTTATCCTAGATGATTTTTTCCCAAGGTATATGGCGGTACTAGCACCCTATAAGGCATCAGTAGGTGAAGTACGTATTGAAGGCCACACGAGCAGTGTCTGGAACCGGAATACCTCCGCTAAACATTCTTATTTCAACAATATGGAGCTGTCGCAAGGTCGGACCAGAGCAGTACTTCAATACATATACGATATCCCCGCGGTAGAGGAGTACAGGCCGTGGATTAATGCCAGCTTTGCTGCGGTGGGGCTTTCTTCGTCAAAGGCCATTTATGACGAATCCGGCCTTGAGGATCGAGAGCGCTCCAGGCGAGTAAGTTTCCGTGTAATCACCAATGCGGATATCCAGTTCCAGCGTATTTTGGCGGCAGACTAATGAAACTGGATGTTGATGGTGTTTTGCTCGCCCTACGGGCTGAGGCCCAGAAGATGGGTGATTTTTCTCCGGAGTTCGATATTGAGTCGATTCCGGACGCTGACTTTGATCTCGATTTGGAGCTTGAGCGCGGCAAAGAAATTAGCCTTGACGAGCTGGATATTGATAATGGTCTGCTGTCTGTTCAGGGGCGTCAGGTGCTGCTCTATATCCCTGATCATGGCTATCGAGTTGCAAATGCCCTTGGCGACCCGTCGAGAGGAAATAAGTTTCACGTTGCGGACTGCTCAAAGCTGGATGAAATGAAGGCTAGAAATCGATTTGAGCGATATAAAGTCACCAATAACCTGGAAGGAGTTTTCGGTATCTATGGCGTTGATGCCATAGGCGGTGAAGTGTCGGGTGATGCAGAACTCAACGTTTGCAAGCTCTGCCTTCGGTTCCTTAACTACCAGGGATATGCCTCCGGCGGGGTGCGTAAAGGAGAGGTATTCTCGAATTTTACAATTGAAGAGTTCTTTTCTACCTACAGCTCCTTGTTTACACACCTTCCAAAGCACAATAAGTACCTGGAGGGAGGGGGGTATTCTGATGATTGGAAGTCAATCTCCGATAAGCACCGAGCAAGTGCTAATTACACATGCCAGGTCTGTCGTGTAAACCTTTCGGATCATAAATCTCTCATCCATGCACACCATATTAATGGTAATAAGCGTGACAACCGGCCGGAGAACTTGAAAGTTGTATGCGCTGACTGTCACAAGAAAGAGCCCCATCACGAGCATATGCACGTCAAGTATCGTGATATCCAGATTATTAAACAGTTCCGCCGTAATCAGGGGCTGGATAACGTGGGTAACTGGGAAGAGGTTTTTGCTCTAGCGGATACTGCTGTACATGGCTTGCTGAAGCACTGCCAAAAGGCTGGGCGCGCAGTTCCCGAGATTGGTTATGAAGTGAGCAATCAGTCTCATGAGGTGGTGGCGGAGCTGGAAGTCGCCTGGCCAGAAGAAAAGAAAGGTATCTACATCAACGCCGAAGCAGCCCAAAACGCCAAGTCGCTCGGCTGGCAAATCTACAGCCTCGGTAAGGCCATGAAGAGCTTCCAGTAGTATGCGATAAAACCTAGTATCTCCAATTCTGAATTTCTCCGAGAGAAGGATTTGTAGTAGTGCAACAATTTATCCCAGGTATGCGCGTTGAAATTCGTGATGCAGAATGGAGGGTACAGCGGGTAGACATGGCTAGCGACGGGGGCTACCTGCTGACCTGCATCGGGCAATCAGAACTGGTACGTGGGCGCACAGCACAGTTTCTGAGCAATCTCGAGCAAAATGCTCGTATTCTGGACCCTGCTCACACCGAGCTGGTGGATGACTTGTCTGATGGCTATCTGGCGGGCCAGCTGTTTATCGACACGGCGCTGCGTCAGACACCGCCGGCAGACGATAAGGTTCATATGGGCCACAAAGCCGCTATGGACCTGCTGCCGTTCCAGTTGGACCCAACCCTGCAGGCGCTGAAGCAGCCTCGCCAGCGGATTATGATCTCTGATGCGGTGGGGCTCGGTAAGACACTGGAAGCCGGTATTCTGGTCTCAGAGCTTATTCGGCGCGGACGCGGCAAGCGCATCTTAGTGCTGGCCGTTAAGTCCATGCTGAGTCAGTTCCAGCGGGAATTCTGGCAACGCTTTACCATTCCGCTCGTGCGCTTGGATTCGGTCGGTTTGCAGCGGGTTCGAAACGATATTCCCACCAACCACAATCCGTTCCACTACTACGATCGCACCATCATCTCGATCGATACACTCAAACACACGCTGGAGTATCGTCACCATCTTGAGCAGGCCTACTGGGATATCATCATTATTGATGAAGCTCACAATGTCGCTCGGCGCTCCACTAACTCCCAGCGCCATAAGCTCGCAGAGCTACTTTCTACGCGCTCCGACACTTTGATTATGCTTTCTGCCACGCCCCACGACGGTAAAGCAGAGAGCTTCGCGAGCCTGGTGAACATGCTCGACCCCACCGCTATTGCGAACCCCAAGGATTACGCCCACGAAGACTTCCGCGATAAGGGTCTGGTGGTCCGGCGTTTTAAGAAAGACGTTGCTGCACAGCTTAGTAAGCACTTTCCAGAGCGCAATATCGATACCGTTAAGATCGCGGCATCGGTTGCAGAAGAGGCCGTTTTCTCTGTATTGAAAGAGGCCACATTCAACTCCTTGGATGGTCGCGGCAAGTCTGGTGCGCAGCTATTCCGTACCACACTGATGAAGGCTTTGTTCTCCAGCCCTGCAGCATGCTTATCCACAGTCGATAACCGCCTGAAAAAGCTAGTCAAAAAAGCCGATCAGCCCGAGGTTGAAGAAGACATGGTCGCGCTGGAAGGCATAGCTTCGGCGCTGCGCGCGGTGAAAGCGCCGGCCTTCTCCAAGTACCAACTACTGCTGCGCATGCTGTCCAAAGAGGGGGCAGACTCCCTGGGTTGGAACCCCAAAGACAGCGAAGACCGCCTAGTAATTTTTACCGAAAGCCTCGAAACCCTGGACTTCCTCAAAGACCATATCGCCAAAGATCTGAAACTGAAGAAAAACCAGGTCGCGGTGCTCAAGGGCACCATGCAAGATAAAGAGCTGGCCAAAACCGTTGATGACTTTAACAACCGCACATCCCCCGTGCGCTTGTTATTGTGTTCTGATGTGGCATCGGAAGGTATTAACCTGCATCACCTCAGTCACCGGATGATTCACTTCGATATCCCCTGGTCGCTGATGGTTTTCCAGCAGCGTAACGGGCGAATTGACCGTTACGGCCAGACCAAAACTCCGCAAATTCGCTACCTGATGACCACGAGTGATCAGCCAGAGGTCTTTGGTGACCAGCGTATCTACGAAGTACTCACCGAGAAGGACGCCCAGGCGGGCATCAATATCGGTGATCCGTCCGAATTTATGGGCGCCTTTAGCCCAGAGGAAGAAGAGGCCAAAATCGGTGAGGCTGTAGAGGCGGCCCACGGTGAAGACGTTACCAACAGCGATGATATCAGCGATATCTTCGCGGGCCTGTTTGCCGATGGCGGCGACGATATTGCCGAATCGGCAGAAACCAGCCTGTCTGCCTTTACCAGTACCGAAAGTGTCACCGGGCACTCGGATCTTGTCGCTGCACAGGGTGACAGCATCACGCTATTTGAGCAGGATTTTGACTTCGCCAAAGCCGCGCTGCGCTGTATTCGTGAATCCAACGACCAGCTGCAGTACGTGGTTAACGATGATAAACGGCAGATCGATTTTACCGCCCCTTCGGATCTGCGCCAGCGGCTCAAATACTTGCCGCGCGAAGTGCGCCCGGAAGACGATCGCTTTTTCCTAACGGATGATCGCGATCAAATTCAGGAAGTGATCGGCGCTGCACGGGATCTAGACGACGCGCTTTTCAGTAACCTGCAGTACCTGTGGGGCCAGCACCCGGTGATGGAATGGCTGATGACCCGGGCGCAGGATTTCTTCGGCCGCCATACCGCCCCGGTCATTCGCCTGCCGAATCAACTGGAACCAGGCGAGCACTGGTTCGTGATTCAGGGCGGTTTCCCCAATAAGCGTGGCCAGGCCCTGATTCAATCTAGTCAGGCTGTGCTGGTGCAAAACGGGAAAATTACTGCGGATGCCGCCCTGATCGATATCCTGCGGAAGTTCGACCTGACTGGGCACCGCATTCCCAACCGCGCCGTAGATGGCGATACCACCGCACTACAAAGCCTGTTGCCGGCGGTAATCGGCCATGTCACCAAGCGTTTGAAAGAGCGGCGCACAGAGGTGCAAGCAGAGAAAAACACCGAGTTGCGCGAACATCTGGACAAGCTCGATAGCCTGCGCAACAAGCACCTGGATCAGTTGGAGCTGGATTTGACCCAAGGGAGTCACCAGCCACAGGCTTTTCTGGACCGGCGCAAGCGCGATCGCATGGAGCATATCGATCGGGTGTTTGAAGAATATAAACAGTGGCTGGAAGAAACCCGTCACACCGAAGAAGAGCCTTATATTCAGGTTATTGCCGTCCTTACCGGGGATGAAGCTGTCGCAGTTGTAGAAGGGGAGGGGTAATAATGGCCTGGTTTGGTATTAGCAACGAAAACGAATTTTACTCCGAACACTATCTGAGCGAGATCTTCAGCAAGGATATCCAGGAGCGTATTACCCGCTGGAAGGAGCAAGAAGACGCGGCCAGCCAAGCGGCGGAAGATGCGGTAGGAGAAGCTTCGGGCGAAACCTTGGAAAAGGCGCCCTACACCCAGCTGCGTACGCTGGGGCGGGATGCCCTGCAGTTCTTCAAAGAGGCCGAGCAGGAAAAGACCCCGCAAGAGCGCCTGCGCCTGCAGCGCCGCTGGACTCGTCGGCTGCTGGAAGTGTTCGGCTGGCTGCAACAGCCGGAACGCTACGCGGTGGATGATGACATCGAAATTCCGCTGCTCGCGCAAGTCACCGATACTCAGGGCGCGCCACTGTTGTGGGTACTGGAGGCATTGCCTGCAGACGCGACCGATGATGATCCATTGAGCGAAGGGGTACACCCCAAGCAGCTGGAGAGCCTCAACGCCGCGTCCCTACCTCCGGCGATGAAAAAGGGAGCAAAAAAGCAGGACTGGCAAAACCTTCTGGCCAGCAGCGTGTTCGCGCAAACAAAACCACCGCGCTGGGTGATTTTGGCCTCGGGCCGCCAGTGGCTGCTATTGGATCGCACCAAATTCGCCCAGGGCCGCCTGCTGCGGTTTGATTGGTTGGAATTGTTTACCCGCCGCGAACCGGAAACCTTAAAGGCCGTCAGCGTACTCCTGCACCGCGATAGCCTGCTCGGCACGCAGGGTGACAGTGGTGGCCAGTGCCTGCTGGACACCCTGGATGAAAATGCCCACAAGCATGCCTATGGCGTGTCTGAAGATTTAAAGTACGCCCTGCGGGAATGTATCGAGCTACTCGGTAATGAGGCCGCCAGCCAACTGGTACAGCGCAGCGGTATTAGCTTTACCGGTAAATCTGCGCTGGACCCAGACCAGCTGTCGATTGAATGCCTGCGCTATATGTACCGGCTGCTGTTTTTGTTTTATATCGAGGCGCGCCCGGAGCTGGGCTATGCCCCGGTCGACAACCCGGTCTATCTGACCGGTTACAGCCTGGAATCCCTGCGCGAGCTGGAAATGGTGCCGCTAACCTCCGAGCGTGAGCAGAACGGCCGCTACTTCCACGACTCCCTGCATACCCTGTTCCAGCTGATCCAGAAGGGCTACCAACCCGAGCCCACCGGCGACTTGCTCGCCACCTCGGCAGATGGCTTCCAGATGTTCGCACTGCAGAGCCACCTGTTCGACCCCGAGCGCACCCGCCTGTTGGATAAAGTGGTGTTCCCCAACCACCTGCTGCAGCGCATTATTCAGTTAATGTCCCTCTCGCGCCCGGGCAAGGGCCGTAAACGTCGCGGTCGCATTAGTTATGCACAGTTGGGGATTAACCAGCTGGGTGCTGTGTACGAAGCACTGCTGAGCTACCGCGGCTTCTTTGCCAGTGAAGACCTGTATGAGGTCAAAAAAGCCGGTGAGAATCCCGATGCACTGGATACCGGTTACTTCGTCAATGCCCAGGAACTGGAGCAGTACAATGACGACGAAAAGGTTTACGACAACAACGCCCAGGGCCACAAAGAGCTGCGCATTCACCGCAAGGGCAGTTTTATTTATCGCCTCGCCGGGCGGGACCGCGAGAAATCCGCCAGTTACTACACCCCAGAGGTGCTCACCCAGTCACTGGTGAAATACACTCTCAAAGAGCTATTCAAAGAGCAACTGGATCCGCTACCGAATGACGATGCCCGTGCAAAGCGCATTCTGGAACTGCGGGTATGTGAGCCCGCTATGGGTAGTGCAGCCTTCTTGAATGAAGCCATTGATCAACTGGCCGACAAGTATCTGGAGTTGGCCCAGAGCGCCCGCAACGAGCGTATTCCCCAGAGCCAATATCTGGCGGAAAAGCAAAAAGTCAAAATGTTCCTCGCCGATAACAACGTATTCGGTGTGGATTTGAACCCTATTGCGGTGGAGTTGGCTGAGGTCTCCCTGTGGCTGAATGCACTCTCTGCGGACCGATTTATCCCCTGGCTCGGCTTGCAGCTCAATTGTGGTAACTCCCTGATCGGCGCCCGCCGGGAGGTCTTTCCGGTAAGTAGTCTCACGCTAAAGCCGAACGATGGTGGCAGCTGGCTCAAGACCACCCCCAAACGCGTGCCTCTGGGGGGCGGCAATGGCGAGAACGGCGAAAATGGTACTGTTCGCAGTGACAACCAAATCTGGCACTTCCTGTTGCCAGACAGTGGTATGGCCAACTACACCGATAAGGTAGTTAAAGCTCGCTATAAAGCCGATATCAAGGTGATTACCGATTGGCGCAAGGCGTTCATTAAAAGCTTCGATAAAGACGAGATTCAGCGCCTGCAGCAGATCAGCAGTAAGGTCGATGAACTTTGGGCAGAGCACACCGCTTCACTCAAAAAGCTGCGGGAAAGAACCACTGATCCCTACCAGATCTATGGCTTCGAGCACGCCGGCCAGCGCACCAGTATCAACTACAAAGATGATGCGCTATCCGGTGAACTACTGAGTGAAAAGCTACAAAACGCCAGCGCCTTCCGTCGCCTCAAGTTGGCGATGGATTACTGGTGTGCATTGTGGTTCTGGCCTATTGATCAAGCGCACCTGCTACCCAGCCGGGATGAATGGTTGTTTGATCTGGAGAACCTGTTACTCGGCGACACTCTCAGCGCTGGCCCCGCCGGCGAAGTACCTGATCTATTCTCTGACACTGCTCCGGTGGAAGAGGGTAAATCGTTTGTTAATAAATTCGGCGTGGTCAACCTAAAAGTGCTGTTCAAGCACTTCCCCCGTTTAGAACTGGCCGATCAAATTGCAAACAGTCAGCGATTTTTTCATTGGGAACTGGCCTTTGCGGATATCTTTGCCGAGTCTGGTGGGTTTGACCTGATGCTCGGTAACCCTCCCTGGCTCAAGGTGGAGTGGCAAGAGGGCGGCATACTCGGTGACCAGCAGCCGCTGTTTGTACTGCGGAAATTCTCTGCTTCGAAGTTGAACGCGCTGCGCGATGATTTGTTTGATCGTTTACCGAGTCTAGAGAGTGGTTGGTTAACGGAATATCAACAAGCGGAAGGTACACAAAATTTCCTAAATGCATCGGTCAATTATCCGCTGCTCAAGGGTGTGCAAACAAATCTGTACAAATGCTTTTTACCGCAGGCATGGAAAGCGACAGCTGTAAAAGGGGTTTCTGGATTTTTACATCCTGAAGGAACTTACGATGATCCAAAGGGTGGAGCCTTTCGAGAAGAAATATATCCTCGACTAAGATCACATTTTCAGTTTATTAATGAAACGAAGTTATTTGCCGAAGTCCATAACCAGACTTTGTTTAGTGTAAATATCTACGCGTCAAAGAAACCAGACGCGGCGTTCTCCAATATTTCTAACCTCTTTGTCCCTCAAACGATCGACCAGAGTTTTGAGCATGATGGTGCTGGGCTTACACCGGGAATTAAAGAGGAGTTCGAAGTTGAAGGCGCTGTTAAGGTTCGCTGGAACCTAAAAGGTCATAGAGAAAGAGTGGTTGCCGTTACAAATGAGGAGTTAGAACTCTTCGCTCGATTATATGATGAGGAAGGGACGCCACCGTTAAGAGCCAGGCTTCCTGCCCTTCATTCGACACAACTAATAAGTGTGTTGGAAAAATTTGCGGCGCAACCAAAACGCCTGGGGGATCTAAAGGGTCAATACATTTCAATGGAAATGTGGCATGAGACCAATCAACAAAAAGACGGCACGATCAAGCGGGAAACCCGTTTTCCAAAAGACCCGAGCGAATGGATACTATCAGGCCCGCATTTCTTTGTCGGAAACCCTCTCTATAACACCCCAAAGGCGGTCTGCAATACCAATAAAGCTTACGATAGTCTTGATCTCACTAATTTACCGGAAGACTACCTGCCACGCACGAACTATGTGCCGGCTTGTTCACCGGATGAATATCGAGCACGTACGCCGAAGGTGCCTTGGGTGGATCTCGGTAATAAAGAACCCAAAATTGCGACGGAGTACTATCGCTTAGCTATACGAAAAATGCTTTCCCAATCAGGTGAAAGAACATTGATCGCTGCTGTTATTCCGAGATGGACTGGGCATATTGACGGAGCGACTTCGTTGGTATTTAGTAATCCCATGGATCTGCTCGCGTTCGCAGGAGCATCTTTCTCAATCCCATTTGATTTCTGGGTAAAAACTACTGGAAAGGCAAATTTTCGTCAGGAGTTGCAATCATTAATGCCTATATTTGCCACTTCATTGCAAAGTGTGAAAGAGGTTGTAAAAAGAGTCCTGCAGCTTAATTGTCTTACTGAAAATTATCGAGAATTGTGGAACTCGGTGAGCGGAGAGATTGGCTTGGATTCATGGGAGATTGGCGTTGGAATTAGACGAGATTATGCGCGAAGACTTGCGTTACTTGAAATTGATGTTTTGATTGCTCAACTTTTAAAAATGTCATTAAGCGAGTTGATAGCAGTTTACCGAGTACAGTTCCCCGTTATGCGTCAATACGAGGCCGAAACGTTCTACGACCAGAATGGCCGCATTGTATTTACCCCCAGCAAAGGTTTGGTCGGTGTTGGCCTGCCGCGCAAAGCGAAGAAAGCTGAACTAAAGAACGACATTTCCTATACGCTAAAACCAGCTGAAGGCGAAAAACAAGAAGGCATCGCCCTCGGTTGGGAAGACATCAAAGACCTTCCTGCGGGTAGCAAAGTCATCAAGACATTTATGGATGACACCCTCCCCGGTGGTTCGCAGCGGCGCTCTATTGAATATGTTGCGCCGTTTATCAAGCCCGACCGGGAAAAAGACTACGAAATTGCCTGGCGTGTCTTCGAAGCACGTAAACGGAATCAATAAAAAATAAAAAGGAATTGAGATGGCGTCGCACCTGACCCTTCGTTTGGCTTGGCATAATGATGGTTGGAATGGCCGTATTTGCGAGAAGCCGGAACAAAACACCTATTGCGTAGGGTGTGCCTCCTATCCTGGCGATCAGATCCGCGAACAGAGAGATCTGGAGTGGGAAAAGGTAAATGCAGGGAGGCCGATCGCCGAACTCGATAAAGCACCTGCTTGCATGTATAGCGCCAGTGCATTTTCAATTCGCCCAAACATGGTGGCATCGGAACCACCTGCGTTTTTTAATGATGACACCAAGATTCGCCACTGGGAGTTGCCTGCGGCAACCGCTTGTACCTGGCCTTATGAGGCTATGTACAACAAACCAGATTTAAAGGTGGGAAACCGCTACGACTATGACAAGCGCTTGAAGTATGCGGAAGAGCACTTCGAGCCTGTCGAGGCTGACAAGAGTCTAGTTTTTTATTACGCGAATTATTCAAACCCAAAAAGTACAGATGAAACGCCAGCCTATTTATTGATCGGTGTAGCGCGAATTAAATCCGTGGCGCCGGTAATGTACTACGAGAACTGCTCGGAGCGTACACTAGAGCGTTACAAGGGGTTTATTTGGCAGCGGGGAGTGACGAGCCACTATCCCGAGCAGGGGATTCGCTTACCATATCATCGTTATTTGAATGACCCTGATACGCTGAACAAGTTCGTGGTTGTTCCAGAAAACAGCGGCTTGTGTAAGTACGCCACCAAACATGTCAGTGACGACGAAGCATTAGGACTGTTGGAGCAGCTGCTTGAAGCCGCAAGAATTGTTCGGGAAGATCTTCAGGATGAGAGCGAGAACTGGGGGCAACGTATTGCGTGGCTCGAGTCACTCATCGGTGAACTCTGGCAAAGTCGTGGTGCCTATCCCGGTATGCCTTCGGTGTTGCAATACCTTGGATTGAATGAGGGTGTTAGCGGATTTCGACAGGCGGTTAACGACGGGAAGGAGCAGGAAGCTGTAGGAGAGATCAAGGCTTTCATTGCTGGTGCTCGGGATGATGTGGTTGGGTATTACCCTCTGGATGAAGAGTTGCCAAGCCTGAGGAGAAGCATAGCGCTCAAGATAGAGTCGGAAGCGCTATTGGTTGATGTGCTCGCACGTTGCTCTCTCTCGCTCGATCAGTTGAACGCCATTCTTGCCGAAGACCGGGCTAAAGTCGGGGTATCCGCAAGCCTTGCGGAAGTGGAAGCAAACCCTTACTTGCTTTCAGAGCAGTATGTCGGCATGGATGTTACGGATCAAATTCGCTGGAGTATAATCGATCGCGGTATGTTGCCCTCTCCAGAGCTGCCAGCACCGGTGAGATTTTCCAAAGACGCTCCTGAACGCCTGCGTGCTCTATTGCTGGAAACAATCCGAGGGAATAGTCAGCAAACCTTCGTTGCCGCAGAGGCTTTGTTACAGCAAGTCAATGCACGTTTCGCTGCTCAACCGGAATGGAAGCAGAATTTACTTACAGAGAAGTATCTGAAAGTTGACTCGGACTTTTATGCGGGAGCCATTTATCAGCGGGAAGAAGGTGGTCAGCGTTATCTCTACGACCTGCAAGTCTGGCAGGATGAACGTCTGGTTGAGGAGCAATTAAACGGCCTCTTGATGGCTCCCGATATTGCGCTACCCCGGCCAGTTTCTCCCGGTTTCTGGCAAAAAGCACTCTTTAGTGAGGAGAGCGTGCTGGCAGAAAAGTGCAGGTCTGAGTATCAAGGAGCCGTCGAGATTCAGCAAAGTGCGTGCGCTCAAATATTCAATAAACACTTGGGCGCGATTACTGGCGGAGCCGGTACCGGTAAGACCACTATTCTTTCTGCAGTGATTAAAGCGATTCGTTTTGTGCATGGAGAAGGTGCGAGCGTTTCTATTATTGCGCCGACAGGCAAGGCGACAGATCGCCTGCGTGAGAGCTTTGCCAGTGCTGAAGTTAATGATGTAAAAATCGCTACCATTCATTCGCTGTTAGCGAAATATGGATGGCTAAATCCCAACATGACATTGAAGCGCAGTGGTGGAAAGCGGATTAACGATATTGCGAATATCGTTATTGATGAATCCTCCATGATTGACTTGTCACTGATGGCGGCACTATTCCGAGCTATTGACTGGAATGCTGTGTCCCGGCTTTATTTAGTGGGTGATGCGGCCCAGCTGCCTCCGATTGGCGTGGGTAAATGCTACGCAGATATCGTGACCTACCTAAGGGATGAGTACCCTGATAAGTTAGTTGATCTTAAGATTAACCTTCGACAACTGGAAAACAGAGTTTCCGGGAAAGGCGATGCACTACTAAGGTTAGCCCGCACATTTATTAATGATGCTGTCAGGGGAGCAGAGGGTGAATCGCCGGAAGAGGGAGCTGAACGTGAGCGACTGATTCAGGATCTTCATTTAGCGGGAGATATCTCTGAAGATTTATCTATTGCCTATTGGGAAGACCCCGAAAAACTACCAGACTTGGTTATCGAGACAATTTCGAAGGATTTGCGGGATGAAACGAACCGAGATCTAAGCGCTGCGGAACTCTGGGGGCGCACGCTTAAAAACAATATCAATGCTTTTCAAATTCTGTCACCAGTGCGAGGAACCAACCATGGGACGGAATGGCTTAACCTTTCTATTCAGGAATTCAAAAGTGCTTATTGGCTGAAGAAAGGCAATGTAGACGGCATAACCATGTTCGATAAGGTGATTCAAAAGGTGAATCGCACGGCATCGAAGCCCCTGCATGGATATAATTTCCACTCTAAAGAGAAGGAGCGCCTGGAAGCTTTCAACGGTGAGATCGGAACTGTGGTGCCTACCGGCTCGTGGAAGGGGATTAAGAGTCCGGGATATCGATTCAGCCAGTTTTCTGTCAAATTTAAGGGCAAAGAGCATCTTAGTGTAAATTTCGGCGGTCGAGACAGGCCAGAAGAAAATCTGGAATTGGCTTATGCCATTTCTGTGCATAAATCTCAGGGGAGTGAGTTTGATCATGTCTATTTTGTTCTCCCCGAAAATAGCCGGGGTTCCCAGGCTAAAGAGCTGATCTACACCGCGCTGACACGCGCAAAAGTTCGCTGCACGGTATTTGTTCAGGGGGCGGTTGAGACGCTGGTGAATGCCATGCGCCCCGAACACTCAGCGTTAAAGACGATCAACTCGTCAATGTTTTCCTTCAATCCGGTCGATCCGTCGATAGCGGATAAATCCTCATGGTATGAGGCGGGCAAGATTCACCGTGCCCTGACCGGAGATATGGTGCGCAGCAAGTCAGAGGTGATTATCGCCAATATTCTGCACGATAGGGACATATCCTTTTGGTATGAAAAGCCTTTGCGCGCGCCGGATGGCACTATGTATCTGCCGGATTTCACCATTATGCACCGGGGTGAGGAGTACTACTGGGAGCATCTCGGCTTGATGGATCTGCCGGAATATCAGCAGGCGTGGAGCGAGAAGGAAGCCTGGTATCACAAACACTTCCCGGGACGTCTGGTTACCTCCCAGGAGGGCAAGGAACTTTCCGCTGAGGCGTTAAACGTTTTGTCCGGGCTCGTCAGCCGGTAAACGTAGGCCAGATTTGACCAATCAAGCGTTTATCAAGAAATTGTTCTTCTGAGCTAGCCATTAGAGAACAAAGAAAAATAACAGCCCAAAATTCGCACTGGCTTACGTAGTGTAGAGGGAAAAGGAGTTATACGTGCTGCCATCACTGGTTGCAGGGGAGTTGGCGCAAGCCGTTCGGGAGTTTTTACGGACGACATTTCCGTCTACTACGCCGGGCTTTCTGCGGGAGAGTGGCCGGTGTGCCATGGATGACCTTCTGTATGAGCCAAAGTCGATCTTTAAAGGCCCCTACCTGAGTCTGGGTTTGCCATTTCGAACGGCCGGGCCGAATGAGACCTTGCCTTTCGTAAAGATCGATCCTGGTTTTTCTCCGTATCAACACCAACTGCTTGCCTTCCGCCGCCTATGCGGCGATTTCCCCCAGTCCACCATCGTTGCCACTGGTACCGGCTCGGGTAAAACCGAGTGTTTCATGTTGCCGGTGCTGGACCACTGTGCGCAGGCGGGCGAAGCGGGTATCAAGACGATCATCGTCTACCCCATGAATGCCCTGGCTACGGACCAGGCCAAGCGTTTTGCCAAAGAGATCTATAAGCGTGACGAACTGAGGGGCAGGGTCCGTGTGGGTCTGTTTGTGGGGGATAACGACGATTCCCCGGAAGACGAGATGGGCCCGGAGAACGTTATCCGCTGCAAAGATACGCTGCGCGCAGAACCACCGGATATTTTGCTCACCAACTACAAAATGCTCGATTACTTGCTGATCCGCCCAAAAGATCAGCCCTTATGGCGTCATAACACCCTAGGCACCCTGCGCTATCTGGTTGTGGACGAGCTGCACACCTTTGATGGCGCTCAGGGTACCGATCTTGCCTGCCTGATTCGTCGGCTGCGCCACCGCCTGGATGTGGGGCCGGAGATGGCCTGTGTGGGGACCTCGGCCACAATCGGCAGTAAGGAGTCCATAGGCCGCTTGGTGGAATATGCTCAGAAGGTGTTTGCCACAGAGCTGGACGACAGTGCGGTAATTCTCGAAGATCGTCTGGCCGCCGAGGAGTTTTTGCCGGAAGTGGCTACCGAGGTAAGACGGCCAGACGCCGAAACCGTATTGAATATGTCGGCAGACAACTACAGCTCGGTGGACGACTTTATCAGCGCCCATGCGCAATTGTGGTTCTCCACTCCCCCGGCGGGGCTCGCAAGCCGCAATCAGCAGCATCGGGCCAGCGCCCAAGTGCAGCTGGGGGAGCTGCTCAAGGCACACAACGTATTTCATTCGCTGTTGAAGGATTGTCGCGGGGTAACCGACACTCAGGCGCTGATTGCCAACTGGGCGGCGAGTTTCCGCACCACGGAAGCCGGTGCGCGGGCACTACTCGAAAGCCTCTGTGCATTGATCTCCACCGCTCGCAGCTGGCGCGCGCCCGATGCGCCGCAGCCGGAAAAAATCGGAACCGGACCCTTCCTGCAGGTGCGCTATCAGCTTTGGTTGAAGGAGCTTCGTCGTCTGGTGGCGAGTCTGGATGCGGAGCCTCAGTTTAAGTTCTTCGATGATCTGCCGAATGCGAAGGAACCTCTGCACCTGCCGACGGTGCACTGCCGTGAGTGCTATGCCACCGCCTGGGTATCGGTGAGGGCCCCTAACGAACCCAGTGTGAATGCCGACCTGCCCAAAATCTATAACGCCTTCTTCGGCCGCTCACCGGATACCTGTGTACTTGTACCTCTGGCGCCGGAGGATAAGCCGGAAAAACAGCTGATCCGCAATCTTTGTAGTAGTTGCGGACATCTGGTGACCGAAGACAAGGCGGAGTGCCCTGAGTGTGCCGGTACCGCTTTTGTCCGGGTAGTTATACCGGAGATGACCAAGCAAACAGAGCGCAACAAAGAAACCCGTACGGTATTCGATAACAGCTGCCCCAGCTGCGGTGCCAGTGCCGGGCTTTCTATTGTCGGTTCCCGCGCAGCCAGTCTTAGCAGTGTGCTGATTGGCAAGTTGTTTGGCAGTGTGTACAACGATGACCACAAGTTGATTGCCTTTTCGGATTCGGTCCAGGACGCCGCCCACCGCGCTGGGTTCTTCGGCGCCCGCACCTGGCGCCAGGTGATGCGCCAGGGCATGCTGCAGGCCTTGCAACAGCGCTTTAACAATATGCCGCTGGATCAGATGGCCCAGCAGTTGGGACCTTACTGGCGCGAGCAGCTGGGGGATGCGGGCTTTTGTGCCACTTTCCTGGCGCCAAACCTGGAGTGGCTGCAGGACTGGGAAGAGCTGCGCAAGGACGGCCGTCTGCCCAAAGACAGTGATCTTCCGGGTTACTGGGTTGAGCGCCGAATGGTCTGGGAAGTACTGCGGGAATTTGGCCTGGGCAGCCGTATCGGTAGAACCCTAGAGCGCTCTGGCCACGCTACAGTGGCGCCCAATATGGGAGCGGTATCTGAGGCGGTAAGTCAGGCCGCGCTGCGTTTACCGGAGGAAATCGCAGAGCTGCAGGGTATCTCCGAGGGGGAGGTGCAGCAGTTTGTTCTAGGCCTGTTGTGGCACCTGCGCGTAAAAGGGGCCTTCTTTCATCCGGTACTGGAGCACTACCTTTTTGAAGGCGGCAAAGAGTTCCTGATTAACCGCATTCAGTATATGCCGGCCTATGGTAAGACATCCCCGCCCCCGGCGTTTCTCACCATGGAGCGCCAGTCCAAAAACTTCGAGTTTGTACTGGGTAAGAAGAATGCCACCTGGTACGAGCGCTGGTTTCTTAAATCTCTGGCGAAAGATGGTCGTGAATTTGCCGCGGCTTCTCTGCGCCAGGCATTTCAGATCGTGCTCAATGCTCTGACCGCGGCCAAAATTTTGCGGGAGGATGAGGTGCGCGGAGAGCAGGTTTGGTCGCTGCTCCCTGAGCGCTGGACCTGTGTTACGCAGCTGGCAGAGCTCAGTTGTTGTAAGTGCCGGCACCGGGTTCAAGTGCCTCTGATGCAGGGCAATGCCTGGCAAGGTGTGTCCTGCCAGCGGCCAACCTGTGACGGCGAATATGGCTCCATGATGCCCTGCAGCCACAGCAGCACTATTCAGAAAGCACCGCTGCGGCTGGTTACATCGGAGCACACTGGGCTTCTGGATTCAGAGATCCGCCACAATATCGAGCGATCGTTTAAAGACGGTAAAGAACGCTGGGATATCAACCTGCTTTCAGCCACACCCACCATGGAAATGGGTATTGATATTGGGGATCTCTCCAGTGTGCTGTTGTGCAGCGTCCCCCCGGCGCAGGCCAACTATCTGCAGCGTATCGGCCGTGCGGGCCGTACCGATGGCAATGCCATCAATGTAGCGGTATCCAACGGACAGGCGCACGATCTCTACTTCTATGCCGATCCGCTGGAAATGATGGCGGGCGACGTTCAGCCTCCGGGGATCTTCCTGGCTGCCATGGCCGTAATGGAGCGTCAGCTGATTGCGTTTTGCTTCGACCACTGGGTGCAAACGGGTATAGATGCGAGTGCCATTCCTGGCAACCTGAAGCTGATTCTGGACAACCTGGAAGCAGATGTTAAATCGGGCTTCCCCTATAACCTGATTCTCTACATTGAAGGACACCGGGGGGAGCTACTGCAGCAGTTTAAGGCGCTGTTTGATGGCTTTGATGAGGACGGCGAAAAACACTTAAAGGCGTTTCTTTATGGGGCCGATGGCGAGGCGGATATCAATCACCGTCTGTTGAATCGTCTGTTCGACATGATGAGACAACGCAAAAGCCTGAAAGACCAGCAGAAGGAGCTTAAGCGACAGTTGGATAAGCTCCGACAAAAGCCCAAGGATGAGGCGACGGAGCAAGAGATCGAGGCCATGGAGCAGGAGCGGAGTGCTTTGATCCGTTTGATCTACTCGATCAATCACAAGCAGACGCTGAATTTCTTTACCGATGAGGGGCTGCTGCCTAACTATGCCTTCCCGGAGGAAGGTGTCGTGCTCACCTCGGTCATTTTCCGCAAGACGCAGAAAAAAGAGAAGGATGGCGGCGATCATAAGCCGTATGAAAAATTCACCTTCGAACTGACCCGCCCGGCTCAGTCAGCACTCAGCGAGCTGGCTCCCGAAAGCCGGTTTTACGGCTTTCAGCGTCAGGTACAGGTAGATCAGGTAGACCTCGCTGTGTCTACAGCGGAGAACTGGCGTCTGTGCAATCAGTGTCACTATGCGGAGAACCTGGCAGCGGGCGATAAGTACAACGCGTGCCCACGCTGTGGCAGCAATTACTGGCCTGACGTAAGTCAGAAACAGACCTTGCTGAAGCTCCGTCAGGTATATGCCAATGCCAACGACCGTGAAAGCCGTATCGGCGATGACTCCGAGCAGCGCGAGCCGGTGTTCTTCAACCGCCAGCTATTGGTCGATATTCCCCCATCAGCAAATCGAACCGCTTATCGAATCGACGAGGACACACTGCCCTTCGGTTTTGAATATCTGAGTCGTGCAACCTTTCGCGAGGTCAATTTTGGCAAGCTCGGGGATGACGGTCAGGAGATTGAAGTCGCCGGCAAGGTAGCGAAGCGTCCAGGATTCAAGCTGTGTAAGCATTGTGGCAAGGTCAAAAAATGGCGCCGCAACCCGAAACAACACCACGCCTTCAACTGCCCGCTAAGCAAACCTGGTGCAGAAGAGAAAGAGAGCGATTTCCACAGCGCGCTCTATCTGTATCGGGAGTTGGAATCTGAGGCTGTTCGGCTACTGTTGCCGCTGGCAGAAGTCGTATCGTCCGATGTGCGTCTGCAGAGTTTAGTGGCGGCATTGCATCTGGGGCTTCAGAAGTTTTTCCAGGGCGATGTAAGTCACCTGCAGATCACAACCTATTCTGAGCCGCTACCGGATATGAGCGGCAGCAGCCAGCGCAAACATTACCTGGTGATATTAGACCGGGTGCCTGGAGGTACCGGGTACCTTAAAGAACTGCTGCGGGAGCCCCAGAACCTGTTGCAGATGCTACAGCTCAGCTACGACACGCTGGTGCGCTGTAGCTGCAATGAAGACCCCGAAAAGGATGGCTGTTACCGATGCCTGTATGCGTATCGTGAGAGCCGTAATCTGGAGTCAATCTCCCGCGATTCCGCAAAGGAGTTGCTGCAACGGATTCTGGAGAATGCCGATAAGCTCAAAGAAGTCGAAGGGCTGGATAATGTCGACTTCAATGTGCTGATCGAAAGCGAGTTGGAGAAGCGCTTCATCGAAGTGCTAGGTACCGCGCAGCCTGGCACTGCACTTTCGATTGCCAGAGTAAACGGCAAGCCCGGGTGGAGCCTGTCGGTAGAGCACGATGACGACGTGATGACCTGGCTAATTGAGCCTCAGGTGAATCTGGGACAGGACAGGGGTGTGGCGATCAACACTCGCCCCGACTTTGTATTCTGGCCTCAGCGTGATCGTAATGGCATCAAGCCCATCGCCGTATATCTGGATGGTTTTTTATATCATCGTGACAAGTGTGTAGATGACAGCGAGAAGCGCCTGGCAGTAATGCGTTCGGGCAATTTTGTGGTGTGGAGTCTCAATTGGAAAGACCTGCCTGCTCCAGGGCAACCTGCGAATACGTCCTGTATTGAGTGGCTGTTACAACCAGGGCATACCCAGGCTGCGACGATGTTCGACAAACTGGCTGAGAGGCTGGATAGACCGCCGTTCCTGAAAATGAGCGGCGCACTGCAAAAAGGGCCATTCTTATGGCTCCTGGATTACCTGGCAGCCCATGGCGATACCGCAGGTCGCTATCGATGGATAGCCTTGTCGCGGCAGTTCTGCACGTTGAACCTAGCTACAGTACAAGACTCTGGGCAGCGCCAGTCACTTCAGGCGGAAGTCGAACACCGGCTGCCGCCAACCTGGTTCCATCAGCATGTTGAAGGGGAAACTGTCTTGGGGGTGGGTAAAGCTGAGCGAGCTTCGGTCAACGGCTTTGTTTCCAGTCTGCCTATCTACGTCTTGAAGGGTAAGTTCGACGAATTGATACAGAGCGCTGCCTTGTTTATCTCCATTGATGATCGGGAGCGCGCTGGGAATGAGTTCGAAGCCAACTGGAGGCAGTATTGGGCTGCGACTAACTTATTCCAGCACCTGAATGACTTTTGCTTTATGGCCGAGTCCAGTGGCTCTACCGCTATTCAGGATGAACTATTGCAGCGCCGGAGAGCAAAAGAAGCTCCTGAGCCAGAGCCTGATTACGACGATAGCTGGAATGAAGTTCTAGAGCTAACAATCTATCCCAAAGAAGCGGAGGTGCTTGCACAACAGGGCATCATCGCTCCTGAAACGGGGATAGATTGGAAGAATGCCGAAGGTGAAGTGCTCGGACAGCTTGAATGGGCTTGGCACGAAGCGAAAATTGCGTTTGTCGACGAAGACGAAAACTTTGCTTCCATGCTTGCTACAAATGGTTGGCGAACAATTACGGCTTTGGAAAAATCAGACTTAGAGAAGCTCACAAAGTGGTTGAAAATTGAGCCTGCGGGGGATTCAGAATGAGTAAGGTAAAGGTAGCTATTTCTCAGGACTTCATGCTGGCGTTCAGCAAGGTACCCAAAAATGCGCAGAAAAAAGTCATGGAGTTTGTAACAAAATTCCGCCAGGACCCTCAGTCGCCGGGTATCAATTACGAGACCATCAACGATGGCAGGGACGGCAACTATCGGTCTGTAAGAATCGACAAGAATTACCGCGGTATCATCCTGAAGCCCGATACGGGCAATGTGTTCCTGCTGTTGTGGGTAGACAAACACGATGAGGCTTATGACTGGGCGCGCCGGCATAAATGTGAAATTAATCCCAATACAGGGTCTCTGCAGATCTTTGCTACCAGCGCTGAGGTTATTTCGGAGCCGGCCGAACCGGAACCCGTGTCTTCCTACGAGAGTGTGCACGAAGCGTCGCAGCCCTCGGAGCAGGAATCTCTACAGGAAGTTCAGCCAGAAGTTACTACAGCGGTAGAAAACCAGTATCTGGTGGCGCTCTCTGATGAACAGTGCCTCAAGGTGGGGGTGCCTACTGAGTTACTGCCTCTCGTGCAGACTGTAAGGACTGAGGAAGAGTTAGAGCAAATTGAAGATCGGTTACCGGTAGAGGCATTTGAAGCACTCTACTTGCTGGCTGCCGGTACCCCGTGGAAGGAAATCGACAGCGAATATATTCGCCAGAGCAGCGACGCCATCGATACAAGTGACATCGCCGCAGCCCTGGACCGCCCGGAAAGCCAGCGCAGCTTCCATGTGGTGGAAGACGAGCTGGAACTGATCGAGATGCTGGAGGCTCCATTGGAGCGCTGGCGGGTATTTCTACATCCGTCTCAGTCTCGTTTGGTCAATCGTAACTGGAACGGCGCCGTTCGTGTGCTGGGCGGCGCTGGTACCGGTAAAACCGTGGTTGCGATGCACCGGGCCAAATGGTTGGTTAAAAATGTACTTCAGAGCAGCGATGAAAAAGTTCTGTTCACTACCTTCACCGCCAACTTGGCCACGGACATTGAAGCAAACCTGAAGAAAATTTGCTCTGCAGAAGAGATGCAGCGCATTGAAGTCAAGCACATCGACCGTTGGGTAAACGAGTTTCTGAAGAAGCAGAAATATCCATCCGATATCGTGTACCTGGATTCCAACCGCTACGGTAGTCGCGATGGTGAGTACAAGACGATCTGGAAAGAGGCATTGCAGCTGTCTGAGGCGAGCCTTGGATTGCCGGATTCTTTCTATAAGGAAGAGTGGGAAAAAGTCATTCTTCCTCAGCGCGTAACCACAAAAATGGAGTACTTCAAAGCGAGTCGGACTGGCCGTGGTGTAGCGCTGAGTCGAAGACAACGTGCCGATATCTGGTCGGTGTTTGAAGAAGTGCGTGCGAGGTTACAGCGTCAAGGGTTGCGAACCTTTGAGGATGCCACATTAGATGCAGCAGAGATCCTGGCTTCCACCAATGTGTATCTGCCTTACCGCACAGTGGTGGTAGATGAAGCCCAGGATATGGGGCCTGAGGCATTGACTCTGATCAGGAAGCTGGTGCCGGAGCAGGCTGATGATATCTTCGTTGTGGGTGATGGCCATCAACGTATCTATCGTCGCAAGGCTGTCATGGGCAAATGCGGTATTCGTATCGTCGGGCGTAGCCGGAAGCTCCGTATCAACTACCGCACTACTGAACAGACTCGCCGGTTTGCCACTTCGGTTCTGGAAAACACTCCAGTGGATGATCTTGACGGTAATGCCGACACCTCCAACGATTACCGCTCCTTGATCCAAGGCGCTCAGCCAGAAATCCAGAGCTACGCTGACTTTCTGGCTGAGAGCACCGCACTGGTAGAGAAAATCAAGGGGTTGACCGAAACTGGAGTGGAGCTTCGGGATATCTGTATCACGGCCCGTACCGTGCGCCTGCGTGACCAGTTTATGGAAGCTTTAAAACGTACTGGTATTGATGCAGTTGTGCTCAAGCAGCAGAACGATAACCGCAATATCCCCGGTGTCCGTGTTGCTACCATGCACCGAGTAAAGGGTCTGGAATTCCGCTACATGTTCATCCTCGCTGCCAACGATGGGGTTATCCCTCTGAAATACGCGACCTCCTCATCAGACGACCCGGTGGAAATGCGCCAGCTGGATCTCAATGAGCGGGCACTGCTCCATGTGGCGGCGACCCGTGCTATCAGAAAGCTTTATATTTCGGCACATGGTACACCCAGTCCGTACTTGCGGAGTGCTAGTGGCAGCAACGAAAGCGAGGGGGTGTAGTGTGAGATTCCTTAGGAATTTGTGAATCGCCCCCAGTTTGCTAGGGAAATGATCCTACCCGCCAATTACAAAGGGTGCACCCAGCAGTATGGCGAAGTCGAGGACCTGTTGCATGCCTTTGCCGGCTTCGTGCTTATTGGCTTTAGCCTCAATCACGGCCAACGGAATACCTGGTTTGAGGTAGAGACGATATTGGCTAATTTAACGGTTTTACGCGCACCTACTTGCCCGCGCACCTTAACCTTGCCATCCCGCAGCTTTAGCTTTACCTCTTGGCGTAGCTGGTTGTGCCGATCCCAGCCGGCTTGCTCAATGGCAGGGAGGATGCATTTAGTGATGATGTCCGCTTCGGAAAGCTGCTTCTAATCCATATGATGCAGGCCTACAGCTGGGCCATGGGGCCCTATTATGATTTTTGAATGATTATTGCGACTAAATCTATCACAGGATGGACTTAAGGGGGATGTAGTGGGGGAGTTAGTTTGGGGATGGTTGTTTAGCAGCAGAAATAGGTGTGTATCAGGTGGATAAGTGTGGCGGGCATCTGTAACTATCCAAATGTCTTTGGGCTTGATGCTAGTAAGGACCAAATTTTTCGCTGAATAGTTCTGCCAAGTTTTCTTCAATGCCCTTTAGGTTCTCTGCGTCGTTGAGTAAATCAGACAGGCTTTTTATTAAGGGTTTCAATGTGATGATTTAGGTAGTGGCGTATTGAGTCCAGGATTAGGGTTATATCGGAATGGGGGAGTTTTAGGTTTAGGGTTTCCATAATTGTCTTCGGCTATTGATACCTATTTGGGATTGTTTCTTTACGACTCTAGGGATTCCCAAGTTGTCTACGACACCTTCTTTCAGGTTGTCTGGTTCATCAAGACTGTTCTGGGTTGATTCGTTGTGACGCTTTTCTATATCAGGCAATAGCTCATCCAGTCGTTTTTCAGCATCCTTAAGCGCTTTTGTTATCCGGTCGTTCATAAGTTTACCTTAATTTAAAAACACAGTAATCCTGCAAGGAAGGTTTGTGCGTAGTGCTGATATATTGGTACCTCTGTACTTCATGGTGGGTGCGGTTTTTCTTGAGGTAGGCCTTATGTTCTGATTTCGTCAGCTCCTAATATAGTGGCATGTACTTGTGCTATTTTACGGCCTATAAAAATATTGCATGAATTCCTCGAATGCTGGGTTCCGAACTCTATCGATAGCTTTAAATGTTGTACCCAAATCTAACAGAACACCTCTAGTGATATCTCGGTCAGCTTTAGAGAATCAACTTCAGGTTTTTCAGACCTCTAAAAAGTACCCTTTTTATTGTTATATATCTAGGATATTCCCCCCTTTGCCAGCAAAACTAATTGATAATTCTAAAATTTGTTATTATTAAAATCATAAAATGCTTGAAAAAGCTCTTCCTTTGTATTCATTACGAAAGGGCCGCCCCTAACTACCGGCTCATTTAGAGGTTTCCCCGCAACCAGTATGAAGCGGCTACCTTTACCACCGGCTTCGATTAAAACTTGGCTTCCTTTTGTTAAAATGCCTAGTTGACGCTCAACCAACTTTGACTTCTTTGATCCCGTATTTAGAGAACCTTCAATTACATAAATAAATGCATTATGTGTTTCTTCTAGATTCTGTACAAATTTATGGTCTTGCGCCAAGGTTACATCAATATAGGTGGGGTAAACGTATCTATTTTCCACAACACCTTCTGTGCCTAAATTAGTTGTCCCTGCAATGACTTTGATGTTTTGGCCTTTTGTAGTTGCTTCAGACGAAATTTGACTTTCTTCAAACTCCTGGTAGTCAGGATCTATCATTTTCTTATCTTTAGGCAAATTAACCCACAGTTGAAGGCCCCTTAACAATCCATCTTTTTGCTCAGGCATTTCCGAATGTATGACACCTTTACCTGCAGTCATCCATTGTACGCCATTTGGCTCTATAACGCCCTCATTTCCCATATTGTCTTTATGTCTAATTTTTCCATTTATCATGTAAGTTACAGTTTCAAAACCTCTATGCGGATGGTTTGGAAATCCTCCAATATATTCATTGGGGTTGTCACTTTCGAATGAATCCAATAGAAGAAAGGGGTCTAGCATTTCCAGGTTTTGTGTCCCAATCAAGCGAGTTAACTTTACTCCGGCTCCATCAGAACCCTGTTCACCAGATGTTGAGAACTTTAATTCTCTAATACCGTTTGACATAGTAAATTCCTTGAATTAATCGGTTTCGTTGTTGATGGGTAGGATCAAAGGCTTCATCAGATTGATTGTGTCTATCCATGCTCCACTTTTAAATTTCAAAGGAAGACTATTGACGAACATAGTTCAGATAAAGACCCATGTGGGGAAGTTTAAAGCCATATCGACAGTGGTAAAATATGAATATATAGATGTATTCGTTCGATTTATCAGAATGGTCAGAGGAAGCTGGCTGGGTTAAGTGGATTACAGTCATTGTTAGATATGTTGATACAAAAATAGTAGAGTGGAACATTATATTTTGAGGTGATGTTAAAATGAGGTGCCGGTTTACAACGTCGTATCTGTTTTATTGTTCCAATAAGTGGGCTTATATTAGTTTTAAGTTGTCTTTCCAGGAAGGGTAAATTAGATAACAGTTAGAAAACTAATGTGTATTGGACTCAACTATTCTTGTGATAAATACTATAGTGAGTTGCTTGTCTTTAGGTTTTTTGGCGGTTGTGGATTAGAGTTTTATGGTATTTATGAGTATTTTGTCTCGATCGGGATTAAAAGCCTGTATCCCTTCCATGGGTGCTTTTTGTGCCTTTGAGAATAGCTATTATGGGTTTGCTTTTTTCAAGCTTAATGACAGTTGATTTTTCAAGGCTATAGTGGGAGCTCCTTATTGGTATCATAAGTTATTAAAATAAGAGTTTTAGGTCTACTCTGCTAGGGGATATTCAAGGCCTCCTGGTCTGCAGGGCCTACAAGCTGATTTCTTACAAATACTGTTGCGACAAGCAAAAAACATGAAGCAATTAGCAGCGTATTTGATATTCCTGCGTAGGAAGCTATTTTTCCCCAGAGCATACCTCCTATAGCCATAGCGCCCATATATGTTGCCATAAAAAATGACATTCCTCTTGCCCTTATCCAATTTGGTAGCATTTCCTGAGTAGCCAGAATAAGCGGAGATAAAAAGAGTAACCAGCAAAATCCCGCAGTGAACATTGCTACTGATACATGGATATAGCTGGTTAGAAATGACAGTAATAACATGGATGTGGCATAGCCAATAGATGCGATACACAGTAAATTATCTACTTTAAAGATTGTGCGGAGCTTATTGGTGAAAAACACAGCACTTACCGCACCGAGCCCTAAAAATGACATTAATAAACTGTATGCTTTTGGATCGTCTGTATATAATTGAGATGAAAAAGTGGGGAGTAACGCCCATAGAGTACTAGCAAAAATAAAAAACGACAACGCTCGAACCAGTGCGTATTGAAGTTTTGATTCTCGCTTTATGTATTTCAGGCTATTTTTTATTGCTGATACGAAATTCTCACTATGTTGATTTGTTGCGCCGTTTCTATTCGGTGTCCAATAGCTAAGAGCCATTATGACACATAAGAAAGAAATAGCGTTTAAAGCGAAAAGTACCTCCAGGTTAAAATAGATCAAAAGTACTCCGCCGAGTATTGGACCAATCACTCTTGCCAAATTAATTCCCATGCTATTTAGGGCTATGGATTGGGGTAAGTCTGCTTTGGTTACTATTAGTGGTGTTATAGAAGACCAGACTGGCACCATTAATGCGGTTCCGATACCAATTAAAAAAGTTAATATGAGTAACGATAAAATTGATTTCGATCCGGTTGTAGTAAGAAGGCATAGTATGGAGGTAAGCAGGAACATCCATATTTGTAATATTATTAAATATCTTTTCTTGTCGACAATATCTGCGAAGGCACCAGCTGGAATCGCAAGAAATAGTGTAGGTAAGGATGCTGCAGATTGAACCATAGCGATCCAAAATGGTGATGAGGTTAGTGAAATCATTAGCCAATTTGCACCAATCTCATGAATCCATGTTCCTGTATTTGAGATTAATGTTGCAGTCCAAATTATCAAAAACAGTTTATTTTTGAATGGGGCAAGGGAAGTCAAAGCTTAACTCTCTTTATAAAGGCCACTACTTAAAGTGGCCTTTCTGTGGAAGCTATTTATGGCCAGTAGCTGCCATAGAATTTTACAGGTGACCAACTAGGCAGAAGGGGCTCTAGTTTTGGTGATAAAGACTGATAATCCCCATCTCCATATACAACCTCTCCATCTACAACAGTTAGTACAGATCTGATTGACTTGATTTCTTTCAGGGGGACTTCCATGTAATCTTTCGACAAAATTGCAAAATCTGCTAATTGTCCTTTAGACAACCTTCCTTTGATATGCTCTTCTCCTGAGAACCAGGCACTGCCAATTGTATAAAGTCTGAGCGCCTCTTCTCGCGTTAAAAGATTTGATGAGTCATAGAGCTTGCGGCCACTGACGGTTTCACCAGTGACTAAATAATGTAGGCCTACCCAAGGGTTAAAGGTTGAGCCCCGTGTGGCATCAGTACCCATACCAATAGGGATACCTTTATCGACAAGCAATCTCAATGGAGGTGTAGCTTTTGCCTTTTCAGCTCCATACCGCTCAGAAAAGTCATCACCAAGGAATACCATACGACTTTGAATGGCAACGCCGCCACCAAGTGACTTTATACGCTCGATATTATTCGTGCCTATCGTTTCGGCATGTTCAATCGACCATCGAAGTCCGCGTAGCGGTTTATAGCTATTTACGTCTTCAATAACGTCTAGAATCCTGGTAATTGACTCATCATAGGTTGCATGAATCCTAAATGGCCATCTACGCTCTACCAGTAACTCAATAATTGGTGTTAGATCTTTTTCCATATCGGCATCCAACACTGGTCTGTCGGATCTAAAATTTTCAAAGTCTCCAGCTTTCCATAGTAGATACTCACCTCCTCCATCAATTTCAAAGCCGTGCTCTTTAGTACTGTCAGTGTTTGTCCCCGCTTTATTTCCCCTTGTCCAATTGTGGTAGTCTTCCAGCTCTTTCCCTGGATTCTGTGCAAATAAATAGAAGGATGTTCTCAGTGGTAGTTTTCCTTCTGTGGCCAGTTTTTCTGCGACACTATATCCATCGGGATAACCGAACCCGCCACCTCCAGCGTCAATAACAGACGTTAAACCAAATTTTGCCAGTTCGTGAAATAAGTGAATTGTTGAATTTACTTTTACTTCTTCTGAAGTGTCTGGCAGAGCTGCGATCTTGCCGTAAAAAATTCCAGGATGTGGCTGTGCTAGCATTAACCCTGTGGGTGTTCCATGTGAGTCACGTACGAATTTTCCGCCCTTTGGATCTTCCGTATTGCTGTTGATTCCAAGTTTATCCATACCCACTTGATTAAGCATTCCAACACTATAGAAATATTGGATATATACTGGGGTGTCGGGAGCTGCCTTATTAATTTCAGCAATAGTTGGCAACCGTTTTTCCTTGAATTGCCATGGAGACCAGCCACCTATAATTCTTACCCATTCACCTTTTGGTGTTCTACTTGCTTGCTCCGATAACATGTTTAATGCTGTCTTTAGATCGGGCACACCGTCCCAACGTAACTCCCTCGTATAAGCTAATCCGCTACGCAAGAAGTGTGAATGAGAGTCGATCAAGCCCGGTATAACTCGTCTATTCTTCGCATCAATAACTTCAGTCGTTTTACCTCTGTACTGATGTATTATTTCATCGGTGTCTACATCCAGAATCTTTCCGTCTCTAACCGCTATGGCCTGGGCAACTGGCTTGTTCTTATCTTGGGTCGTTACCTTTGCATTTATAATGATCATATCCGCATAAACGGCGCTGTCGAAATTTTCTATCACCCCCTCATTTGCGATGGTTGCGTTTTTACATGCAGCCAAAACCGTGGCGGCACCCATTAAGATTAGGCGTTTTCGCCATACATATTTTGAATATGACATACTAGATTTCTTAGATTTGAAAGCGCTTACCTACCTACTCAGGAGGTATAGTAAGCGCTTATGGAGGAATGAGATCAGAGGGTTATTTAACTTTAGAAGAGGAAAGCTCTTTATATGCTGCGGGGACATTCAATCCAGAGTGAACCCACTCGTGAAGGGCATACCCTTGGTATTTTGGCAGTTGAACTTTCTCAACCGTCTCCTCAAGGGATAGTCCTCTTGCAATTGCCTTTTCCACTTTATTTTTAAGTGCAGTCAAGTAATCAATATGCCATTTTATTGCTGAACGGTTTGTAATTGGGCCATGACCAGGGATAACTAATGTAGATTCATTTATTGCTCCATATACATATTTCATGGTTGCTAATGTTTCTAATAGATGGCCATCAAGCAGCCAAGGTAAGGCAGGTTTGGTAGAGACTACGGGATTACCTGTCCAAAGTATGTTCTCTCCTTTAACGGAGACGAATAGATCGCCGCCAGTTTGAGCAAAACCAAAATCATCTATGTCTACAGTTTTGCCTCCTAAATCAATAGAAATACTTCCGTTTTTGGGGACTAAGATATCGCCGGTTTTGGGTATTACATCCTCAATTCCCCTGCCTTCACCGAAGTTACTAATCATGAACGCAGTATCTTGCTCGAAGTAGTTATCTACATAATCCTTTGCACTTTCATGCTGGATAATAGATACACTGCTTGGAAAAACATAGTTTCCATATGAGTGATCACCGTGATAACTTGTATTAACTAAATACTTGATGGGTTTATCTGTTTCAGCCTTGACCAACGATATCATTTGTTCGGCAAGGCGCTCATTTATCATTGACTCTATCACCAGAACAGAGTTTTCGCCGATAACAAATCCGCCACTTGTTGCAATAGGATAGCCATTGCCAGCTTTTTCAGAGGCGTCTGAAGGTATTACAGCATATATGCCATCTGAAACCTTTTGAGATTCAAGGATGACTGTATTGCCATCCCACACGGGCTCTTGGGCAATCGCGTTCACAGTAAAAGCTACACCAGCCAGCAGTGTAGTAATGGATTTAAGCATTGTAGACATTTCCGGTAATTATTAAAACGCGAGAAATCCTACATCATGTTTGCTTAGTAGTTACGGCAAAGATAATATGGATCGAATCTATCGATATATGGTGTACTTCCGTGAAAACCACGCTCGAACAGTTAGAAGCTTTGGATGCTTTAAGGAAGGAAGGCTCAGTATCAAAAGCTGCTGATCAACTTGGCAAGAGTCAATCCACAATTAGTTATACGCTACAAGAACTTCAAGATATCTTAGGTTTAACTCTGGTTGAAAAAGATGGAAGGAAAACCAAATTAAATCATGCCGGTTTACTTTTGAGTGAGCAAGTTGAGGTGTTATTGAGGCAACATTATGACATTGAGAATCTAGCTGGCCAGCTAAAACAGGGGGCGGCAGCTACGTTGAGTATTGCAGTAGATACTTCATTTCCAAAGAGTATTCTCGATACTACTTTGAAATTGTTTCACAGCCAGCAAAAAAATGTCCGCTTGTCTATAAAGGAGCAAGCGATGTCTGGAACTAATGCGTTACTTCTTAATAATGCGGTGGATTTATGTATCGGTATGACTCCACCCCCCGGTTTCTTAAGCGATAAATTGCTAGATGTTGAATTTATCTTAGTGTGTAGCCCAGAACATAGCTTATCTAACCAAAAAAATGTTTCTTATTATGAACTGAAGAGAGAGACTCAAGTTCTAGTAGCAGACTCCGGGTCGATGGATGTTTCTTTCGGTTGGCTTTCACCAAATGTGAAATGCTCCGTTTCCAACTTGAACGAGGCCTATCGCCTTGTAAAGGGGGGGCTTGGTTATGGCAGGTTGCCGGTGCACATGGTTGCCGAGGATGTTCAGTCAAATAAGCTATGTAAAATTGATATGATTCATGGATTTTCCTATACAGTGTCTCTTTATTTAACTGTAGGTAATAAAGCACAGAATAATTCAGTCAAGCTATTTTCAATAATTTTGTTCGAAATGGTAAAAAATTATCAAATTAAAAGTTGCTGATTTTAATTCGATCTTATAGTCAACCAGAAGTCCTTTAGCTATTCGCTTGTAAATGTAAAAGCATTATCAATCATTTACCATCCTTAAATTTAGAATGATTAATAAAGAAGCTATAGACATATGTGGATTGCTTCCGCAATGTCACTGAGGATAGCGATGATCAAAAACTTTATTATGCGGGGGAGCCTAATCAGTTATCCGGTAGAAAGTGGTAAATTATTGTGTAAATTTAGGCTGATACTCCAACCTGAATAGATAGCTGCTACTGATACGAGTAAACCTTCCTCTTGAGAATGCCTAGGGAGCCTCTGAATAACTCTGCAAGCTCCGAAGGGCTGGCCTTGAAGACTTGCAGAGGCATTACGGAGTTATTCAGAGGCTCCCTAGCAGTCGAGTGCCACCAAATACCAGCCTAGCGGTCGCCAGGTATCGCATGGGTTGCCCGGGCGTGCAATGGCCACCCGAGCAACCGCGCGATTTACTCCGGTACTGCGATAATTAGAAACGACACGTGCGATTCGCTGTTTTCTTGAGTGTGCTTGCTGTTTCCCGAGTCGCCGTCGCCGATCAGTGCGTGTGGATTGTGCAGTATGACCTGCGAGCCTGACGTGGAATAGGTTTCCGAACCTCCGCCGACTTGCCGGATGTCGTGGTCACTGCTGTCGTAGTGGACGCGATAGCCAGACAGGAACACTGCCGCGTCGCTTATAGGCTGGCCCATCTCAACATACGCGTCATCACTCGTTTTTTGGAGGTTTGTCACGTACTTTGCGATCAGAGGGGGGCTCTTGCTCAGCTCAATGAGATTGCCATCAATCGATGCAATGGCATTGTTGCCCGAGTCATCGTGCATCTGTGCAGTCGATTGGATACCCACTTCGTAGTTGTTCGGAACCGCGGTGGTTGCATCGAGCTCAATGGTGCGAACATGGTGAGCCTTTGGGGGTTCGCTCGGGTCGTTGTCCTTGTGGTACTCGCACGCCCAGCCTCCAAGGGCAGCATAAGCTTCTGGCTCATCGAGGGGGATGTATGGGCTGGTTGATTCATCGGGGATACCGGTGATGGTTCTCGGTAAGATCACACCGTCTTTGGGGCCGTCGACCACTGCGATGCAGGACAATGTCAATTGGGAGGCTGAGGGGCTTAAACCTTTCTTCTGGCCGTACAAAGTGGCGTCAGGAGTGACGGTTAGGACGGCATTCTTGTTGTGAACCTGGGTGAGTGACAGGCCCAGCGTTTGAGTCTGGTGGTCCGTGCTTCCTTCGTACTTGAAGAACCAGTAGGTGGCGGCAACGATAAAGCTCGTCACTTCTGAGCCGTATTTGCTGAAGTCAAACCGGAACCTTCCGCCGTTTTCATCCAGCTGCTGATTGATCTGCATCATCTGAATATTCGGAGGCGCGGTTGGGGTGGAATGAAGCTTGATTGGCATATAGGCCCAATCACCACCAACCTGGAGATAAGCGGGCGAATTCGTCTTCTTGACCTGGAAGCCGGGAATCGCGATGTCGACACTCCCTTTCTTCGAACTCAGAATCGAGATGATCAATTGAAGGACCCAGCCAAGCGGTACGAACGCCCACCAGAAGGGGAGCTTCGCTTTTGTTTTCACCTGGATGTTGAGCACATCGTCATAAGCGTTGAAGCTTATCGTCGCAGAAAGCTTTAGGGTCTGGTAGACCCACAGGGTCATGGCCCCACGCTTCACTCTGATGTCGGCACTGATAACAAGATCGCCGTCGTTGTTGAACGCCGCTTGGAGGTTATTTTCTTTGATTTTGATATGCGCACCCTCAATCACATCCTCGACGTCTGTGTTGAGGTACATTTTTTCGGGGTAGGTATCGGTCACCGTCAGCTGCGAAGAGGTCAGTGGCGTTGCTTCAGCAATCGCTGCGGCAACCGAAGTCAAAATAATGTCATTGGATACGATGAGTGCCGATGTACAGTTGCTAGGGATAGTCTGTGGTAGAAGCGCGTCTATTGGCTGGCGATTCCCACGGCATATCCCAAGTCCGAACAGGTTTGAGTCGGAGTCGCCATCAAAGGCTGTATACATCACCCCGATGTCCAGGTTTCCGGCGGGCAGGGGGGTGTGTGGAGCAACCGTGTACTTGATGGGCCAATCAAAACTTGAGATGAGTTGGTCGACTGCTCCTTTCATCGCGTCGGTAATGTCGAGGCCCTTGACCGACTTTGAGAGTTGAATATCGCTGAGGTCAAGTTCCATCATGTCCCAGTTGGGCTTCTGGATGGTCACGGTGACTTGCCCATAGTGGTTGATGCTGGCGCTGGCTTGCATTTTGTCGAGGTCAAGAACGAGCCGGGCGTGACCGGGGCTTTGGCCCTGCGCATCTTCGATGTTGCTTGTGATACCTGGGAACTTGATGAACCCTGTGATGGGCAGGTCGAGCGTCGCCTTTTGGTCTTCGGGATCAATGAAGGCGGGACAATCAAATGCGAATTCGTAGCGAACCTTGGCGGGGCCCTTGCCGACACTTCCGCTGAAGGACCATTGGCCGGAGTCGCCTTCGAAGAGCTCGCTAATCCAATTGTTGACCGCTCCTTGGGTCGAGGCACTGATCAAGTCCCAGCCTTGCGAAAGGTCTGGATCTGGCGAGGATTCAACTTCTTGAAGGCCTTGCTGCTCTTCAATTTCTTCTTCAATTAAGTCGCTTGGTTCTTCTCTGTCAAACAGGCCGCGCAGCTCCTCAACCAGCTCGGGGCTCGGGTCGCATACCCGCTGAAAGGTCGAAATTGGGTCGAGCGCGAATTGGCGTGCATTGCCTTCAGATTCACCGAGCCACTCGAGCATGCGAGCTTCATGTTGCAATAGGTTGCCCAGGGTGGGGTCGCGTCGCAGTGGGTCTGTTTGAGATGTTGGCGTGAATTCGAAAGAGAGAGAGGTTGAACTATCTAATTGTGTGGCTTGCTTGCCTAGCAGGCGCTGCAGGTCGTCAGGAGAGAGGGTGAGGGACGCGGTTTGCTTTTTGAGTTGGCGCTGCAGGCTGTCGGGAGAGAGTGTGAGAGTCTCTTCCATGATGATGCTCCGTAATCTTCATTAGTTTGATTTTTTTGAAAAGGCGAGTGGCCGAGTAACACCACGAGCCCTCTTTGATGCGGCAATCGAACATCAGGCCTACTAGAAAATTGCCACCCGCCCTAAGTTACTCTTCAAAAGGGCACCAGCCAATAAGGTCGAAGGCATTATCAGGGAAAATGTTGATGTCTTTTTTTGATAACATTTTTTGCGCCGTTATTGGGGTATTCTAAAAAGAGCCTGTCAACGAAAAGTTACGAGACTATTAAGCCGGGAAGGGCTTTAGCGATAGCATTCGTAGTGATTACTGGGCACATAAAAAGGGCGCGCAAAAGATCTGTTATCAAATCTCGGAGAAGTGGAGCCGATAGGGGGTTTGAATGGGAGAAAGATGCAATGTGCGACTATAATCCTGATGGGAAGCCGGGCACATCCGTGATCTAAATGATAAAAGAAAAAATCTAATCCCTGTCTGGTAGAAGATCGCCAACATATAGAGCTAATGCATTTCGACTCTGCGTTAGCTGGGTTATCTTTTCATCAAGCTTTTCTAACTCACACTGTAGCGAGGCTTTAACTGCGGGGCACCCATAAAATCTAGGAACTGAATGTGTTGTGGTCAACTCCAAGCGGACACTTCTTTAAGCACATTTCTCAAATTCGATAGGGGCTAGGTCTCCCAGTGTTGTATGTATTCTTCGTGAGTTGTAATAAGCAATATAGGCTCTTACATCTGCTACCGCATCCTCCCTTGTCGGATAAAGGTTTCCCGTTAACCACTCCCGCTTCAGGCTGCTGAAGAAACGTTCAGTCGGTGCGTTGTCCCAACAATTTCCCTTACGGCTCATTGAACACACCATCCCCTGCTGACTCAATAACATTTGGTAGGTATGGCTGGCATACTGACTGCCACGATCAGAGTGATGCAGGAGACCTTTTTGGGGCGAACGCAAATTGACAGCCATCATCAACGCACGAGTTACCAGGGCCGTTTCCATCTTCCGATCTAGATGCCAACCAATAATCCGGCGCGAATAGAGATCAATCACTACCGCCAAGTACAACCAGCCCTGCGAAGTCCAAATATATGTAATATCAGTCGTCCAAACTTGATTTTTAGCACTCGGTGAGAACTCCCTATTTAGAAGGTTCTCTGCGACCGGCAGGTGATGTTTACTGTCTGTCGTCAGTGTAAATCGCTTCTTGCGCTTTACTGCCAAGCCTAGCTTTTTCATGAGCTTGCGGACTCGATAGCGCCCGACTTCAAAGCCTTCTTTACGTAACAGCTTCATTAACCGACGACTTCCCAGGCTCTGTCTAGATTCTGCAAATAGGGCCTTCAAACGATGGCATAGTTGCCATGTTTGAGCATCTATTGAGCTATTACCACGGCAACACCAATCGTAATAACCAGACTTACTTACCTGCATTACCCGGCAGAGCACCCTAACAGGAAAGCTGCCTTGCTGTTTTTCAATAAAGCTGTACTTTATTTCATTTCTTTCGCAAAGAAGGCGCTGGCCTTTTTTAGGATTTCTTTCTCCATCCGCAACTGCTTATTTTCACATCGTAATCGCTCTAATTCTGCGCGCTCACCTACATCCAACCTCACACCGTCTTCTTCCTGCTTCAGTTCCTTTATCCAGCGTCGCAGGTTATTGGCTGTTGTTCCTACAGCCTCTGCTGCTTTAGAAATTGAATACCCTTGCTCAGAGACTAGCGCTACGGCGTCTTTCTTAAATTCCGGCTTGAAATGCCGACGTGTACCTTTTGTTGTCATACTTCACCTCGCTTGGTAGTTTTACCATCTTAGCGAAGTGTCCGGAAGGATTAGACCACTACAATGTTCATCTTCTATGCAAGGTAATAATTCTTATATTGTTTTTAATTTAATTCCATTTTCGTTTAATGTTTTTATATTTTGTATCAGCCTTATATCTTCCTTTGAGTATTCACGATACCCGGCTTGAGATCGGGTTGGAATGATAAGTTCTTCAGCTTCGTAAAATCTAAGCATTCTCTGACTTACGCCAGTGAGTTTTGAAAGTTCGCCAATACGCATTTTTTCTCTTTAGATAGTTGACTCTGACAGTGCTGCCAAGGTTTATAGTGTAACTTAAACCTTGACAGAGGAAAATTAAATGAGATCTAAATATTTTAAAAGCATTTCAGTGTTCTTATTTGCTCGGATCGTAATTGCCACAATATTCATCTCAGCATCCACTAATGCGCAATCGGGCCCAATCACCGAGGACTTAAATATTGCTGTTGTTCATGGTTACATGAGTTCACCAGATGATCATTGGTTTCCCTGGCTTAAAAATGAGCTTCAAGATCGTGGTATCTCTACTAAATTTTTGTCTCTACCAAATCCATCGTTTCCGAACCCCGAGGAGTGGCAGGAGGCCCTTTCAGTCAAATTAGGTGAGATCGATAGTAATAGTATCGTTGTCGCCCATAGCCTTGGCTGTATTGCGACACTGAACTACCTTAACTCTCTTAAAAAAGAGAAGCAGATTGCTGGGCTTATACTCGTGTCAGGTTTTGTTTCTGATATTCCAAACCTACCGCAACTTGGAGATTTTACTCAAACGAATTTAGATTTCAGTAAATTAAGATTGATGGTAGATAAGATAATCGTTCTTGGTTCTCCACAAGATTCCATAGTCCCGTTTTATTTAACAGAAGAGTTGGCTAATAAGCTTCAGACAACAATTGTATCGATTCCTAATTCAGGACATTTCTTAGCGTCAGACGGATATAAAAGATTTCCGCAGGTGCTGACAGCCATTGATGAGGTTCTAGGGGCTAGGGGAGTGAACTAATCGAAAAGTGTAATTATGGGTTTGAGATGCATATTACTTAGCTTGTTTTGCCTTTAATTCTGCTAAAACCCATCTGTAAAGGTCAACTGGTAAGCTAAAGCCATTCTTTAAGTCACCAGATCTATTCTTGGGGAGTTGCCCATGTAGCCTCCACAAAAGGTTCCAGCTTAGGACTCACTATTAAGTTGCAACTGTAAATTGGGTAAAGAAGGTTTGGTGTGGCTTGGTCTAAAGGGCGGGGGTATCTGAAAATGGGCCGAACGAGAAATAAAAAAAGCCAACTTTGCAGTTGGCCTTTTTCGATTTGGTGGAGATGGCGGGAGTTAAATAGTTGGCTGTAGCTACCGTGTTTACTCGGTTTCTATTTGGCTTAATCAAAAAAACACAGATAACCCCACTGCTAGAGCAAAGTAACCCCCAATGTGGAGCGTGATTTATCTAGCTCAATCGTGCCCTAGGCTCTCTCTGTGCGCCATGGCTCAGCAGGCATTCCGGGGCTCTTACTGATGTGAAAAAAACCTTTATCTCGTGAGTATTGCAAGGAGTGCATCACATGATCGATGGATAAGGCTTTGTTCTTTTTGAATTGAGTGGCTAAGTAGGTTCTTTAAGGTATTTTTTAAGCAGGTTAATGGGTAGAAATATGGGTATTCCTAACACAATATTGATCTGCCCCGCTTATTTAGAAGATTCTGACAGGCATTGAGCCTGTCAGATGAAAAACGTCCAGCGCCTAGTGAACTGCCAAAAGGGAAATCGAGACTATCTATTGTTAGTCACTCTTTTAGAACCGACGTACATTGCAAATAACCGAAGGCCGATGGAAATTAAGACAAGCATACTTGGCGCTGTATGAGCGGGTATTGCCTTTAATTGCGTGATTTCTCTTTGAAGGGTCATCGTTTGGTGTGGGTTGGTCTGGTGCTTTGGAACCTGAATGACGTTTTTCTTAAGTAATTTATCGAACGACTCGATTTCTCCCGCAAGCATATCTAGGAGTTCCAATTCGGTCTTGCCTTCCCATGGTAGCTGTGTCCTATATGCGTCAACTGCTTTACCAAGCTTTTTCCACTCTTCTGCGAGGAAGGCTTCAAGTGATGAAAGGGTTCTCAGCTTCGAGTTCATGGATTGATTGACTCGGTAGGCGTTTTGTCCATGAGCGCCGGCCGCCATCACTCCACCAAAGTGCTGTACGTTATGTTTGGCGGTATTCAGGTTCCGGCTGATTAAGTTGAGTTGATCCAGAGTGCGAACCAGAGTCTGATCAAATCTCGGATCTTTATCCTTAATCGCTGTCAGAGCGGTGTTAACCAGTCGACTCACCTGTATCTTGGTTGCATGTTCGTTGATGGACATATCCCTTTATCCTCGTAAATCCATTGAAGAATGTGTTCCACCTCTCTGATTTGAGATGAATGTGCCACATTCAGGTTTTTGCTTGATGAAAACGCGAATTCTAAATTAAATCTGCCGAGTGTCGCGGTCTAATAGAGTACGGGCCATTGCACGGGAGCCGGGGCGGTCATGGTTTCATTGTCATAGCCCAGTGACCAGGGCTAGAGCCTGTTCAGCAAGAGGGTTAATGTGTGGCTGGCCCATTTTCATTTTTTCGTTGGGCAGTTTTATGTGCTTGGCATCCCAATTGATTTCCGTCCACTCAAGTTTTCCCAATTCTCTATCGGGCAGAGTAGGAGTTTTAGGACTGCTCTTACTATTGGGGTCGTCTATGGCAGTTAGTAGGCGCCCGATTTCAGTAGGGTCTGCAATTGCTGCCAAGTGCTTTTTCTTGGTGGGGCAGTGGCGCAAACCTGCTCACCCCCGCAATTAACCCCACTAAAAATGGCTGGATTTGGATTAGATTAATTGGGATGGCCCAGATAAACAAAAACCCCGGAAACACTAGGTTTGCGGGGCTTTCGTGGGCTGTCTGAGACAGCAATTTGGTGGAGATGGCGGGAGTCGAACCCGCGTCCGTCAGCACTCTGCCAGAGGCTCTACATGCTTAGCTCCGTCTATTGATTTAACCCATTACAGCCCGGCGGTCAGGACGTATAGGGCGATCCCGAAATTTGTTTAACCGCTTACCCACGGGTATGGCTTGCGGCGATCCAGTTCTGTATAACAGTCTACAGCGCGATACTGGAACCTTGCTGAAGACTGCTAAGGGACGAACCCTTAGTTAGCGCTTCACAAGCTGCTTACGCAGCGAGTTGGGCACCGTAGTTGTCGTCGTTGGCAACTAATAAAATACAGCTTTGGATTTACGAGATTCGCTGCCATCTCGGCATGCACCCAAGGTTTCGTAACCGGCGTCGAATCCAAGTCATCCCCGATAAGAAACACTCATGTGTGTCACCTAAGTATACCTCAAAATTCACGTTAGCAATAAATTTTATGTAATTGGCATTTGAGCGATCAGAGTCGCTTTAGTCAGGCGCTTTGAGGGAGGGCTTAGGTGGGAAGGGAGTTCCCGGCGGTGAGGTACCGCCGGGGGGAGATCAGTTTAGCGAATGGACTGTACAAAAGCGGTCAGGATTAGCAGTGGGCAGACGATGCGCACGTACCAGGGCCAGATCTTCCAGAACAGGGTGTTTTCGATATCTTCATGGCCTTTCTTGAGTTCGCTCAGCAGCTGGTCGCGGCGCCAGATCCAGCCGGCAAAGATACACAGGGCAATACCGAGCAGGGGCTGGCCGTATTCAGTACTGATACTGACTGCCAGTCCGAAGAGGGCGTCGAAGTTGTAGATGATGCCACAGCTCACGCCGAAGATGATCAGGCCAACGATCGGGGTGGCGATGCGGCGGGGGATATTCAGGTTCTCGATAGAGAATGCCACCGGCACTTCCAGCATGGAAATGGAGGAGGTGAGGGAGGCGATAACCATCAGCGCGAAAAAGGCGATGGCGACGAATATCCCGGCTTCACCCATGGTGTCGAAGAGTGCTGGCAGCACTTGCAGGATCAGGCTCGGGCCGGCGATCAGGGAACCGTCGGCAGAGAAGATCTGGGTACCGGCCTCCTGAGCTACGTACATGGCGGGCAGGATCAGCAAGCCGGCTGTGAAGGCGATGCCCACATCAATCAGGGTTACCAGGGCGCCGAGGCGCGGCAGACTTTCCTGCTGGCTCAGGTAGGAGCCGTAAATCAGCATGGTGCCTACACCCAGGGATAGGGAGAAAAAGGCCTGGCCCATGGCGGAGATCAGCAGATCCGGGGTGAAGTGGTCGAAGTTGGGCATCAGGTACACTTCCAGGCCGGTCAGGGCGCCGGGCTGGGTGAGTACGTAGCAGATCAACAGCAATAACAGGATGATCAGCGATGGCATCAACAGGGTGGACCAGCGCTCGATCCCCTTCTCAACACCACTGGCGATAATCAGCATGGTGAGGCCACTGAAAATGGCGGTCATGATCATATTGCGATCGGTGCTGTTACCGGCCAACCACTGGGCCGCTTCCTGGGCGCCGAACAGGCTGGCGAAAGGTTGGGCCAGGTGGGCCACCATCCAGCCCGCCACAATGGCGTAGAAGCTCAGGATCAGGGAGGCCACCAGGATACCGCCAAAGCCGGTCAGGCCCCCGAAAAAGCGGCTGATGGGCCCATTGGAAATGGAGCGTAACGCCTGCACCATATTGCGGCGCGCGTGGCGGCCGATGGTGAGTTCGGCCATCAGGGCCGGATAGGCGAGCGCAAAGGCTAGAAATAAGTAGGCGACTACAAAGGCGGCGCCGCCGTTGCTGGCAGCCTTGGTTGGAAAGCCCCAAATATTGCCGAGACCAACGGCGGAACCCGCCGCGGCCATCAAAAAGCCAATATTCGAGCTGAACTGTCCTCGCGGTGCACTCATGGTAAATCCCGTAATTATTCTTCTAATAGTTCACTGTGCACTATTTGTGCGCCGAGCGCATTAGGCGCTGCTTTTCGCGGTTCCAATCGCGCTTCTTCTCAGTCTCGCGTTTGTCATGGCTCGCCTTACCTTTGGCAAGGCAGACTTCGCACTTCACCAGATGCCCTTTCCAGTACATGGCTGTGGCAACCACGGTGTGACCCTTCTGCTCAACAGCGGCGATCAGCTTGGAAAGCTCGCGCTTGGTGAGCAGCAGGCGACGGGTGCGGTCGGGCTCGGTGACAAAGTGGGTGGAGGCACTGGGTAGCGGCTGGATGTTGGCACCCAGCAGCCAGGCTTCACCGTTTTTAAAAATGACATAGCTGTCGGTCAGTTGGGCTTTGCCCTCCCGACAGCTTTTGACTTCCCAGCCTTTCATCTCAACGCCCGCTTCAAACTTTTCTTCAATGAAATAGTCGTGGCGGGCCTTCTTGTTGAGGGCGATGGTATTGGATGTTTGTGCTTTCTTTTTCTTGGCCATGAAAACTACGAGTGACTATATAAAACTGTGTCCAAAAAACTTCAGGGCCACGGTATTGATAAAGATAAGCAGCAGTATCAATGGGATAAAAGTGCCCAGGGAGAAGTTAACGTATTTTTGCGAAAACGAGCCTGCAAAGTCGCTGTCACCTTCTTGCAGCTCTTTATCAAAATTGGATTTCTTCCATTTGTAGATCACGAACAGACATACCAGCAGGCCGTTTAAAGGCAGGATGGTGTCGTAGAAGATGATCTCCACCAAATCGAAGAACGACTTGTTTGCGCCGGCCAGTTGTACAAACTCTGTAAACCAAGTGGCCATACCGAATGATACGGCGCAAGCGATGGCCAGCACAAATTGAACTGCCGCAACGATGTAGATGGCCTTCTTACGTTCCATGTTGCGCTCGTCGCGGAGGGTGGCAATGGGCACCTCGATAATGGAAACCAGCGAGGTGATTGCGGCAACCAGTACCAGGAAGAAGAAGGTGGCCGCTACTGCGCTAGCGCCTATGTAGCCGATTCCGTCCTGTAAAGCGAGGAATATCTTCGGCAGGAACAGGAAGATCATACCGGCGGAGGAGTCGCTCAGTTCTGCCGGATCGATTTGTGGATTGAAGTGGAAAATACTCGGCAAAATCAGCAGACCGGCTGTAAAGGCTACCAAGGTGTCAGTAATCGCTACGGCACGGGAAGAACCGGGGATGGAGTCCTTCTTCTTCATATAGGAGCCGTAGGTAATCATGATGCCCATTCCCAGAGACAGGGAGAAGAAGGCCTGGGCCATGGCTTTGCTGATTACGTTGCCGTCAATTTTGCTGAAGTCGGGTACCAGGTAGTACTGCAAGCCTAGGGCTGCGTTATCCAGGGTCAGTACAAAGAATACCAGCCCTAATAACATTACAAACAGCATGGGCATCAGGGTTTTTGCGGCCCGTTCGATACCGTCTTTAACGCCCATAGCGAGAATGGCATTGATGATCAACATCAGCACTACCAGGTAAATAAATACCGTGGGTGTATTGATAAAGTGGATAAAGAAATCCGGGGTGGCGAGCTTATCCAGGTTGCCGGAGAAGATTTCTACCAGGTATCCCATTACCCAAACGGTGACTACCAGATAAAAAACCGCGATCATAAATGGGGTGATCAGAGCCAGCCAGCCGGGAATACTCCACAGCTTGGAACCTTTGGAAATTTCTCGGTAAGCGCCGACAGGGTCTTTATCCGAGCGGCGTCCCATAGCGAGTTCCGCCATCATCACCGGCAGGCAGATCACGAATACGAAGAGAGCATAGACCAGTAAGAAGGCACCGCCTCCGCTCTTGGTGGCTGCTACAGGGAATGCAACCAGGTTGCCAATACCGACGGCGGAACCTGCTGCGGCCAGGATAAAGCCCAGCCTTGACCCAAAATGCTCTCTCACTGCGGTCATAAGTACTCTCGCTATTATTTTTTGAATGCTTGTAGTTTTTGTTACTGCGGCTGGGGCTAAGTGTGGCCCACCGGTAAAAAATGCGATTGTTGCAGGAATTGTCTTGCTTGAGTAGCGCCGACTGGCAAAATTAGCCGTTCAACGGTAATCCCAGGTAATTTTGCCTGATGGACTGGGTTAGACAGTAGGAATGACTGAAATAGAACGCAGTGCGCTGGTGATGTACAGCGCGGAACAAATGTTTGATCTGGTCAACGATGTGGCCAGTTACCCACAATTTTTACCCGGCTGTCGCGCTGCGGAGATTATCCACAGCGATGACACCACTTTAGAGGCGCGCCTGGATTTGTCGCGCGCGGGTATAAAGCAGAGCTTTGTAACCCGAAATCAGTTGGTGCGTCCCAAGTCGATGACGCTCAAGCTGGTGGATGGTCCTTTCGAGCAGTTCGAGGGACTGTGGGAATTTACTCCACTGGCTGAAAATGCCTGTAAGGTGAGTTTTACCCTTTCGTTTTCGATGAAAAATCGATTGATCGCGGCGGCTGCGGGAAAAATTTTCAGTGACCTGGCCAACCAGATGGTCGCGGTTATGTGTGAGCGTGCGGAAGAAGTTTACGGGAAACCCCAATGACAGAAGAGAAAACAATCTCGGTGGAGGTGGTGTACGCACTGCCCCACGAACAGCGATTAATGCGTTTGTTGGTGTCTGAGGGTACTACTGCGCGGGAGGCGCTAATTCGCTCGGGAATTCCCAAGGAGTATCCTGAAGTCGATCCGGATACGGCAAAGATGGGTATTTTTGCCCAGGTGCTGGGGAGTAAGGGGCTGCCGCCGGCGGAAAGTTATGTCCTGCAACCCGGGGACCGGGTTGAGGTGTATCGCCCCTTGATCGCCGATCCCAAAGAGGCGCGCAAGCAGCGCGCCGAGAAAGCCAAGCGTATGGCTGAGAAGAAGAAAGGCGCCGAGGGGACTTCCGCTTAGGGCCAGCCTGTGGGCTGCCAGTCGCCGCTGGTGGCTACCAGGGAGTCTTCATCAAAGTAAACGCTAAAGGTCTTTTGGGTGATATTGCCTTTCTTGTCGCGAAGGCGATTGACGTAATCCCAGCGGTTGGGGTTGTACGTATCTTCCAGCAGCGGAGTGCCCAGAACAAACTGTACCTGGCGTCGCGTCATCCCTGGCTTTAGCTGATCCACCATCTCCTGGGTAATGATATTGCCCTGCTGCACCTCAATACGGTGTACACCGGGGAATTTTACGAGTGTGCAAGCTCCCAGCAAGCTGCACAGGAAGGCGATAGTGAGAAATCTCAGACTAGGCGGCATTCATTGCTCCATTATTCGGTTTCAAACGGCAGCGCTCACGCTGATTTCTTACAAACAGTCAGTTTAGTCTCAAGTGGAGAAAAAAAGTTCCTCCACTTACCAGTTCTGCCCTAAGTGAGCAGTACGGGGTTTCTCTGACTCCGTAGGGCATGGGATAATACCTGAAGAGTTGGCTCGCTGACAGACGGGACTCCAGGGTCGGAATCCTTTATAAATGGCCGCTGTGGGTTTGGGCAACTTCGGATAACTTTTAAAATCCTGCCGGGAAATATTGATACATGTCGAACGAAAACCAGGAATTGCGCAAGGCTGGCCTCAAGGTCACTCTGCCGCGGGTGAAGATTCTGCAATTGCTCGAAAGCACTAGTGAGCAGCATTTGAGTGCTGAGGATGTCTATAAGCTGTTGCTGGAGGCGGGAGAGGATGTCGGTCTAGCTACTGTGTACCGGGTATTGACCCAGTTTGAGAGCGCGGGCCTGGTAGTGCGCCACAACTTCGATGGCGGCCACTCAGTATTCGAACTGGACCGTGGCGATCACCACGATCACATGGTGTGCACGGATACCGGTAAGGTTATCGAGTTCCACAATGAAGAGATTGAGGAGCTACAGCGCCAGATCGCTGAAGAGCACGGCTATGAGCTGACTGGCCACAGCCTGGTTCTGTATGTGACAGAAAAAGAGAAGTGATTCTTCCGGGTGCGGTATTCACCGCACCCTTCAAATGCTTACGCTGAGTGTTACGACTGGCAGGGTGGGGTGTAAAGCTCTGGGAACTTGCCAATTTTATCAGCGTAAAATTCCTTGAGCTTCAAAAGCTCGGCTTCCAGGTTTTCACTGAATTGCGCTATCGGGCCGATGCCCACTTCTTTTTTGGGGAAGCTGATATAGCCCAGCACTACCGGAACCCTGGCGTTGCGGGCGATATGGTAAAAGCCGGTCTTCCAGCGTTCCGCCAAACCGCGAGTGCCCTCGGGGGGAATAGCGATAACCAGTTCTTTGCGCAGTTTGAACTGCCTGGCGGTGGCATCCACTAGGTTGTTGGCTTTGCTGCGGTCTACGGCGATACCGCCGAACCAGCGCATGGGGCCACCCAGCGGGAAGGTAAACAGCTTGTCTTTGCCCATCCACTGCGGGGTCATCTTCAGTTTGAGTGCGGCGAGAATAAAGTAATAGCCATCCCAGTTAGTGGTATGGGGGGCGCCGATCAATACGTACTGCTTTAGTTTGAGAGACTGCTCGTCAGCTTTGACACGCCAGCCGTGCAACTTCAGTAGCACCCGTGCAACCAAGCGGAGGATTGGGGTGACAATAGGGGTGTTGAAAATCGTTCTCTGCATAACCTCGGCCGGGACTACTCATACATCGAAAAATAAGCCGCCAAGTATATGGTGACTTTACCTGCCGCTCCCAGTCATATTTGTGCGTTTGTCCTAAATCGGCACATATATCCGATGAAAGGGGTGGTTTACCGGATTGTGTGGCGGTCATTTATTGATCTACGGTATAACATTGCTTACCAAAAAGCATCATTTTTGCCCTTTGGTGACATTTGGCGCAGGAACCGTATGGAGGGGGCGGGGCTGACTCCATAGCCAGCCCGAGAGAGGGGGTTGGGAGGTTAAATTCTCTCTAGCATTTCCTCGGCATGAGCCAGGGATTGGGCGGTGGGGGCACCGCCGAGCATGCGCGCCACTTCTTCGCGGCGCTCGCCGTTGGTGAGTTCGCGCAGTGCCACAAAAACACTTTCGCCATCGCTGTGCTTCTCCACCAGGTATTGGCGGTGGGCTCGCGCCGCTACCTGGGCCAAGTGGGTCACACAGATCACCTGGCCGCTGCGACCATTGCGGGTTTCCCCCAACTGGCGCAGCAGGCGGCCCACCACATCACCGGTGGCACCGCCGATACCCACATCCACCTCGTCGAATACCAGGGTGGGGGTGCGGGAGGTTTGCGCAGTTACCACCTGGATTGCGAGGCTGACCCTGGAGAGTTCACCGCCGGAGGCAATCTTGCCCAGGGGGCGAGGCGGTTGGCCCGGGTTGGTGGAAATTAAAATTTCTGCTTCTTCCAGTCCCTGGCTATTGGGCGTATCCAGCTCTTGTAGTGATAGCTCTACTCGAGCGTGAGGCATGGCCAGGTCGGCCAGCTGGCCGTTCACGGCCTCCGCCAGCGAAGCTGCCGCTTTACTGCGTAGCTTGCTGAGTTTGCCGGCCACTTTTCTGTACTGTTTTTCCAGTTGTTCACAATCTGCGGCAAGGCGCTCCAGGGCATCTGGGCTGCCGATATCGTCCAGCTCTGCCTGTAACTGTTGCTGTAGTGCCGGCAGCTCCTGTGGTTGGACTCGGTGTTTGCGCGCCGCCTGGTAGATGGCGCTGAGCCTGTCTTCTACTTCGGAGAGCCGTTCCGGGTCCATCTCGAAGCGATCGATATGTCGGGAGAGGGTGGCTGCGGCCTCATCCACCTGGATGCGCGCACTGTCGAGCATCTGTGCCACTTCCACTAAGGCCGGAGCCTGTCCGGGCATGGAGGACAGCAGTTGCAGGGCGCGGTGCAACTGTTCGGCGATATCGCCCTCACCGCCGGATAGGAAAGCGGCCAGCTGGTAGCTGCCACTGAGGATTTCCCCCGCATTGGCCAGCTGTTGCTGTTCGCTCTCGAGGGACTCTATTTCCCCTTCGCTCAAGCCAAGTTGATCCAGCTCCTTAAGCTGGTATTCCAGCAAGTGGCGGCGGGCCTCGGCTTCCTCGGCGCTGTCGGCCAGGGTGCGATAACGGCGATAGTGATCCCGCCAGGTTTTGAAGCGGCTGCGGGTCTCTGCGGCGAGATCCTGGGCCTGGGCGTATTCATCCAGCAGGCGCAGGTGTGTTTCTTTCTTCAGCAGGGATTGGTGTTCGTGCTGGCTGTGGATATCGATTAGCTGCTCGCCCAGGGCGCGTAGCTGCAACAGAGTGACCGGTTGGCCGTTGATATAGGCGCGGGAGCGGCCGTCGGCGCCGATAGTGCGGCGCAGAATGACTTCCTGCCCGGCGTCCAGCTCCTGAGACTCGAGCCAGCTGGCGGCGCTGGGGTGCTCGACGATATCAAATGTGGCGCTGATATCGGCGCGATTGGCGCCGGTGCGCACAAGCTCCGCGCTGCCGCGGCCGCCCAGTGCCAGGCCGAGGGCATCCAGGGTGATTGACTTACCCGCGCCGGTCTCGCCGGTCAGGGTGCTGGTACCGGGACCAAACTCCAACTCCAGTTGGTCCACCAGGGTGAATTGGCTGATAGACAGATGCAGCAGCATAGAGATCGCTTGTGTCCTTGCTAATCGGCGGGCGCCCGGCCCAATTAGTGGTTATTTATACAGTATTCGTTCCCGGTTAGCTATAGGGGCGGGGCCACATTACTCTGAGGATGTGCGCTAGCGCGAAAAACCACTTGAACTGTGCGGGGATGTCCCCATATAGGCTCCAGTGCCCGAGAGACGGGCTCAACTCACATTACTGACAGAGTCGACGCGACGGAGAAAGCAGTGGCCAGAGAGCGCAGCGAAGAAGATCAGATTAAAGAGGGGGCGGAGCACGCACCAGCTACAGACGAGGGCGTTTCAGCAGAGATTGAAGACCCTTCCTCTATAGAAAGCGAACTTGCCGAGGAAGCCTTGCGGGAAGAGGCCGAAGGTGCCGATGCCCTGCACGAGGAAATTATCAAGTTGCAGGAGCAGCTGGCAGCGCACAAGGATATGGCCCTGCGCGCCCAGGCGGAAGAGCAGAATGCCCGCCGCCGCGCGCAACAGGATATCGAGCGCGCGCGTAAATTTGCGGTAGAGAAGTTGCTGCAGGACTTGCTGCCTGTAGTGGACAACCTCGAGCGCGCACTGGCGACGATCGATACGGCCGACGAAGCCAACAAGGCCTTGGTAGAAGGTATCGAGCTGACCCACAAATCTTTCGTTGAAACCCTGACGAAAAATGCTGTGGAAGTTGTCGATCCGGCCGGTGAGCCCTTCGACCCAGAGCTGCACCAGGCTATGACCCAGGTGCCCAACGGCGAGGTGGAGCCGAACACGGTTCTGGATGTGTTTCAAAAAGGTTATCGCCTCAATGGCCGCCTGGTTCGCCCGGCCATGGTGGTGGTCAGCAAAGCGCCGTAACGGCAGAAGTGTAAAGCGGCCTTGAAATTTAGCGGCCGGCACCAATATAGCTGACATCAAGAATTATTCGCGCGGTGTAAACAGAACATAGCTGGCAGCGCGCATCAAAAGAGGATTTTACAGATGGGAAAAATTATCGGCATCGACCTGGGTACCACTAACAGCTGTGTAGCGGTACTGGATGGTGACAAAGCGCGTGTAATCGAAAACGCCGAAGGCGATCGCACTACACCTTCTATTGTTGCCTTCACTGACGACAACGAAATTCTGGTAGGTCAGTCTGCCAAGCGTCAGGCGGTGACCAATCCCCAAAATACTCTGTTTGCGGTTAAGCGTTTGATCGGCCGTAAATTCAAAGACGACGTTGTCCAGAAAGATATCAAGATGGTCCCTTACACCATCACTGAAGCTGACAACGGCGACGCTTGGGTAGAAGTGAAAGGCGATAAAAAAGCTCCGCCGCAGATCTCTGCCGAAGTCCTGAAGAAAATGAAAAAGACTGCGGAAGACTTTCTCGGCGAGAAAGTAGAAGCTGCAGTAATTACCGTACCGGCTTATTTCAACGATTCCCAGCGTCAGGCCACTAAAGACGCCGGCCGCATCGCGGGCCTGGACGTTAAGCGTATTATCAACGAGCCGACTGCCGCTGCACTGGCATACGGCCTGGACAAGCAGGGCGGTGACCGCACTGTAGCGGTATACGACCTGGGTGGTGGTACCTTCGATATCTCCATCATCGAAATTGCCGACGTAGACGGCGAGAAGCAGTTCGAAGTACTGTCCACCAACGGTGACACTTTCCTCGGTGGTGAAGACTTCGACCTGCGGCTGATCGAATACCTCGCAGACGAGTTCAAGAAAGACCAGGGCATCGACCTGAAAGGTGACCCCCTGGCGATGCAGCGCCTGAAAGAAGCTGCAGAAAAAGCCAAGATCGAGCTGTCCTCCAGCCAGCAGACCGAAGTCAACCTGCCGTACATCACTGCAGACGCCACTGGTCCCAAGCACTTGGTGGTTAAACTGACCCGCGCCAAGCTGGAAAGCCTGGTAGAAGAGCTGGTTACCCGCTCCCTGGAGCCGGTAAAAATCGCTCTGCAAGATGCCGACCTGTCCGCTTCCGGTGTAGACGAAGTGATCCTGGTAGGCGGTCAGACCCGTATGCCAATGGTTCAGCAGAAAGTAACCGAATTCTTCGGCAAAGAGCCGCGCAAAGACGTTAACCCCGACGAAGCCGTTGCCATGGGTGCTGCTATCCAGGGTGCCGTACTGTCCGGTGACGTTAAAGACGTACTGCTGCTGGACGTAACTCCGCTGACCCTGGGTATCGAAACCATGGGTGGCGTTGCAACTCCGCTGATCGACAAGAACACCACTATCCCCACCAAGAAGTCCCAGGTTTTCTCCACTGCGGATGACAACCAGACTGCGGTAACCATTCACGTGGTTCAGGGTGAGCGCAAGCAGGCTGCACAGAACAAATCCCTGGGTCGTTTCGACCTGGCCGATATCCCACCGGCACCGCGCGGCATGCCGCAGATCGAAGTAACCTTCGACATCGATGCCAACGGTATCCTGCACGTACACGCGAAGGACAAGGCCACTGGTAAAGAGCAGTCCATCGTGATCCAGGCTTCCTCCGGTCTGTCCGAGGACGAGATCGATAAGATGGTTCAGGACGCTGAAGCTAATGCTGAAGCGGACAAGCAGTTCGAAGAGCTGGTGCAGACTCGTAACACGCTCGACGGCCTGATTTCTGCGACCAAGAAAACTCTGGAAGAAGCTGGCGACAAAGCTACCGCTGAAGAGAAAGCAGCTATTGAAGCAGCAGTTACCGAAGCGGAAGAAGCTGTTAAAGGCAATGACAAGGCCGCTATGGAAGCTGCAACTACCAAGCTGACTGAAGCTTCCGGTCCGGTTGCCCAGAAGATGTACGCCGAGCAGGCTCAAGCCGCTGGTGCTGAAGGTGCCGCTGGCGCTGGTGCCCAGGGCGAGCAGCAGTCCTCCGCTGGCGACGACGCGGTAGACGCAGAGTTCGAAGAAGTTAAGGACGACAAAAAAGAAGGTAAGTAAGCGTTCGCTTGCAATTCCGGCGGCAGCTTTTAAAGTGGCCGCCGGAGAACTTCAGGGGCGCGGCGCCTTACTTTCAGAGGCCCGCGCCCTGTGTTGTTTCAGGTATCCGCCAATATTTGCCGAGTTTTCGCAGTTTTGGTGGTGCTCCGTTCGCGGAGCTTAGTTAGAAACCGAGAAGTAGAAAGAGAGTTTGGCCGTTCTTGATGCCGGACCAGAGAACATAGTTTTATGTCGAAACGCGATTATTACGAAGTCCTCGGCGTCGAGCGCGGCGCTTCGGATGCAGAGCTGAAAAAAGCCTACCGCCGGGTGGCAATGAAGTTTCACCCGGACCGCAATCCCGATGACAAGGAATCGGAGAACAAATTCAAGGAGGCCAATGAGGCCTACGAGGTTTTGTCGGATTCCGAGAAGCGCGCAGCTTATGACCAGTTTGGCCACGCCGGTGTGGAAGGCCAGATGGGCGGTGGCGGCGCCGGTGGATTCGGTGGCTTCTCCGATATTTTTGGCGATGTGTTCGGCGATATCTTCGGTGGTGGCGGCGGTGGCCGTCGCGGCGGCCCTGCTCGCGGTTCCGATCTGCGCTATGACCTGGAATTGGACCTGGAAGACGCGGTGCGCGGCACCACGGTCAAGATTCGCGTTCCGACTCTGGCAGCCTGTGGTACCTGTAGCGGTTCCGGGGCCAAGCCCGGTTCCTCTCCGCAAACCTGTGGCACCTGTGGTGGTGCTGGCCAGGTGCGTATGCAGCAGGGTTTCTTCTCTGTTCAGCAAACCTGCCCCAACTGTCGCGGTCGCGGGACCACTATCTCCGATCCCTGTGGCAGCTGTCACGGTCGCGGTCGCGTAGAGGAAACCAAAACTCTGTCCGTTAAGGTACCGCCCGGTGTGGATACCGGCGATCGCATTCGCCTGTCCGGTGAAGGTGAAGCCGGGCCCGACGGCGGCCCCGCTGGTGACCTCTATGTACAGGTAGTGGTGAAAGAGCACGATCTGTTCCAGCGCGATGGCAAGAACCTCTACTGCGAAGTGCCGATTAGCTTTGTTTCCGCTGCCCTCGGTGGTGAGCTGGAAGTGCCGACTCTCGACGGTAAAGTGAAGCTGAAGATTCCAGCAGAAAGCCAGACCGGCAAACTGTTCCGCCTGCGCGGCAAGGGTGTTTCCCCGGTTCGCGGTGGTGCAACTGGCGACCTGCTGTGTCGCGTTGTTGTAGAAACTCCAGTGAACTTGTCCGGCAAGCAAAAAGATTTGCTGCAAGAGTTCTCTAATACCCTCAGCGAAAAGAAAAATTCACCGCGTCAGACCGGTTGGTTTGAAGGGGTGAAAAACTTCTTTGGTGATATGAAGCTTTAATCGCTGTTAGCACCGGCAAAACCTTAAATTGTTTTGCGGGTTGCCTATTCAAGAAGGCTCGAGAGCATTAGCTTTCGAGCCTTTTTTATTTCCAGGCGAGTATTATTCCTTCAATAGAATGCCTTCTATTGGGAAGTTTTGGTTCTCAAGCGGGCTGCGAATTCGCTCAGGAATTCCTGTTGGATTTTTTGCGCTTTGCGCAGTTGCTCCTTACTTAAAATACCTTCCAATTCTTTGTGTGTTTCCAGGCTGATAGCTGCGAATTGAGCGCCAATTTCGCCGCGTTGCTTGGGGGTTAGGGAGACTTTTTTACCACTGAGTAAACCGTATTTTTCCAGCACCGCTTTTTTCTCTGCGAAGCTCTTTTGCATAATGGGTAATACGGTTTTTTCCTGTCCCGGGGTGAGCTGCAAACGCAGCGTCACCCAATCGGTAATATCATCATACTTCTCCCAAAAGTCTGGATTGGCATTTTGCTGCTGGGCAGATGCCGGCGTGCTGCCAAAAGCCAGGCTCAGAGAGATCACTACCGCCATGATGTGTGGTAGATGGTTGGACAGGATCATCAGTCGCATATTGGCGCTCCATTTACCCCTCACAGTAAAGCGTAGCAGTGGCCGCTGATATCGCGTTTTGCGCAAGTATCCTCTTGGCAATTTAAAAATATGTGGATATTTCTTTTTGTTTTACTTTTGCGGAGTGACTAGCGATTTTTAGGCACGCTAATACTGGCTTACTGGTATCTATGCGCTCTACCGGGTGCGTTGTAGAATCCAGAACCTTATAGATTTGGACTGGAGTGCTGTGATGGCGGTAAAAGTGGCGGTGACGGGATTTGGTGGTCGAATGGGACGAGCGTTGGCGGAGGCTTTGTCCCTGTCTGATAAGGCCGAACTGTCAGCGGCTATAGTGCGGCCTGGCTCCAGCTTGGTCGGCGCTGATGCCGGCGAAGTTGCCGGTCTGGGCCGCAGCGGCCTGGCTATTGTGGACAGCCTCGATAAGGTGGACTTTGACGTACTTATTGATTTTACTGCCCCTAAAGCGACCGTGGAAAATACTGCCTATTGTGCGGAGAAAAACCTCCCCATTGTAATCGGCACCACGGGCTTTGATAGCGAGGAAAAAAATAAAGTATTGGCTTATGCAGATCAGGTGCCGCTGTGCCTCGCCAGTAATTTTTCCACCGGGGTAAACCTGTGCTTTAAATTGTTGGAAACTGCTGCGCGGGTAATGGCGGAAGAGGCCGATATCGAGATTGTCGAAGCCCATCATCGCCACAAAGTGGATGCACCTTCCGGCACGGCACTGAGTATGGGAGAAGTGATCGCGGAAACTCTGGGGCGCGATCTGGATAAAGTGGCAGTTTACGGCCGCGAAGGTCAAACCGGTGCCCGCGATAGGGATACTATCGGTTTTGCCACAGTGCGCGGTGGTGACGTAGTGGGAGAGCACTCGGTGATGTTCCTGGCAGAAGGTGAGCGGGTCGAAATTAGCCACCGCGCCAGCAGCAGGCTCTCTTTTGCTCGTGGTGCCGTGCGCGCGGCACTGTGGATGATGGGAGAGGAAGGGAGTACGCGGGCGCCGGGGCACTACGACATGCGCGATGTGCTCGGCCTTAACTAACCTTACAAAGAGTAAATAAATTCAGCGCCTGCAGGGGCGCTGTGAAAGAAATTTTCGATTTTCATTTGCCCGCCATTTTTGCGGGTAAAACTAAAAGGCCGGCAACATTCGTTCGACCGGTCACCCTGTAACCTTCCTTTGAGGAACCTCGATTGGAAAGAAAGCTGATTGTCGGCAGCGAGGAGTGGTGCGGGCTTCCCGCACTCGGCGTCCCGGCGATTAAGGTGCGTGTGGACTCCGGGGCTAAAACTTCCTGTTTGCACGCTTACAACATCCATACCTTCAAGCGCGATGGCGAACCCTGGGTGAGTTTTGAGGCGCATCCACTGCAGCACCAGCGCCGCCCTTCAGTGCGTTGTGAGGCGCGGCTTTTGGATAAAAGGCTGGTGCGCAGCTCCTCCGGAGAAAGCGAAAAACGCCCGGTAATTCGTACCTCTATTTCCATTGGTGGCAGTGTCTGGGATATCGAACTGACCCTGACCAATCGGGACAGTATGGGCTATCGCATGTTGTTGGGGCGCGAAGCCATGATTGGGCGAATGCTGGTAGATCCGGCTGAGAGCTTCTGTATTGGCGATATCCCGAAAAGCCAGTTGGATGAATATTATCGGGATGAGCACCATATTGCCGGTACCGGCCTGCGCATCGGGCTGCTGGCATCGAACCCGGATCTCTATAGCAACCGGCGCATTATGGAAGCGGGAGCCGAGCGCGGACATCGCATGAGTTTTCTCGATATCCGCCAGTGCTATATGAAGCTCGACCCTGATGAGCCGGAAGTGCACTACCGGGATGGTCGCATACTCAATAGCCTGGACGCGGTGATTCCCCGTATTCGCCCCAGCCAGACTTTTTACGGTTGTGCGCTGACGCGGCACTTTGAGAGCCTGGATATTTTTGCCCTGAATGGCTCTGCCGCTATCAGTCAGTCCCGGGATAAATTATTTTCCCTGCAGTTGCTGCAACAAAGTGGATTAAATATTCCCACCTCCGGGTTTGCCAATTCCCCAGTGGATACCAACGAGCTGATCGAAATGGTGGGCGGTGCGCCACTGGTAGTGAAGTTGCTGGAGGGAACCCAGGGGCGTGGTGTGGTTTTGGCAGAAACCCGCAAGGCTGGGGAGTCGGTGATTAATGCGTTTAAGTCTCTCAAGGCCAATCTTCTGGTGCAGGAGTTTATTCGCGAGGCGGAGGGAAAGGATCTTCGCCTGTTTGTTATCGATGGTCGTGTGGTGGCCTCGATCCAGCGCGAGGCGGCACCTGGGGAATTTCGTGCCAATATTCACCAGGGCGGTACGGCTTCAGTAGTTAAAGTTACCGCCGAGGAGAAGCGCCTGGCGGTCAAGGCTGCCAAGGTGTTGGGGCTCAAGGTGGCGGGTGTGGATATTATTCGCTCCCGCAAGGGGCCGCTGTTATTGGAGGTAAATTCCTCACCGGGACTTGAAGGCATCGAGAGCGCTACACGCAAGGATGTGGCTGGAGCCATGATCATATCTATCGAAAAGGCGTTGAAGTGGCGCCCGATATTGCCGGGGGAGGATCTTTAGGCGCTGTAACTCTGGTCCCGGCGGGGGCCTTTGCGTTGGGCTAATCTGAGTAGGTGGCCGGGCTTTTCGCTGGCGCGCAAATAGAGCCGCAGCGAGCTTTGGCCGCTGCGGGTAACAGCCCACCGCAGCTTCCTTTCGGGAGATGCAAACCGCAGGGTTTGAGCTTCTATGACGATATCCAGCCCAGGTTCACTTCGCACTATTCCCGCCCTGATACTTTTCCTGATAGTACTTTTCACCGGTGTGGGTGCCCAGGCTGCGGTGCAGCTCTCCGATACGCCTTTGGGGCGACGGGTAATGGTGGATTACATAGTGCACTTCGCCTACCACCTACAGTGGCCGGTCAATGCCTTCGCCAACAGCAGTGCCCCGTTCAAGGTGTGCCTGATGGGTGGGGACTCTCTCGGTGAGCCACTGGCGGCCCGGTTCAAGAATCAGCGTATTGATGGGCGGGATGTGGAGCTTGAGAAAATTGAGGTCAAGGAGATGCTGCGGGCGCGCAAGTGCCAAATTGTGGTGCTGAGTACCCTGGATCGCCCCACACTGCTCAAGGCGTTGGTGGCACTGGAGTTTTTCCCGGTTCTGACGGTGAGCGATGCCGAGCGCTTTGCCGCCACTGGCGGTATGATCGAGTTTGCCGACAGCGGCCGCGAGGTGGCCCTGCGTATGAATAAGACCATGCTGGAGAAGGCGGAGCTGAAAATGGGCAGCAGTCTTTTCCGGTTGGGACGCAAGCCGGAGTGAGATTTTCAGGGAAAGTAGCCTGGCGTATTTTTGCACTAGCGTCCAGAGGTGAATTCGCGTAGAATCTGCGCCCGATTTGGGCCGGTGCCGCGAAGCTGAATCGCGCAGCGTGAGCCTACTAAAAAGCTGGCGGCAACCGTCGGCCACTTTGTGAGAATCACGCGTGAAAAGATTTTTAAAGCGAGATGAAGCTGCGATGTTTCATCTCGCTTTTTTATGCGCGCACCAGTCAGGAGCCCGCGTGCTCCGAAGCCCGCAAACCCCGCCCGGAAGCAGTTCTGAAGATTGGAGTTCAATTTGACTAAAGCTGTCCCTACGTCGGAGGCTTTCATGCCCCACAACTTTATGCAGAGTACAACTCCCGCGCTGCTGGTGCTCGCAGATGGTAGTGTCTTTGAAGGACGCGCAATCGGTGCCCATGGCAGTTCTGTTGGCGAGGTCGTGTTCAACACATCCATGACCGGCTACCAGGAGATCCTCACCGATCCCTCCTACGCCCGCCAGATTGTGACTCTGACCTACCCGCACATCGGCAACACTGGCACCAACCAGGAAGACGAAGAGTGCGCTGATATCTGGGCCGCCGGCCTGGTAATCCGCGACCTGCCGCTGCTGGCCAGCAGCTTCCGCAACGAGCAGTCCCTGGAGGACTACCTGCGCGAGCGCAATATCGTTGGTATCGCCGATATCGACACTCGTCGCCTGACCCGCCTGCTGCGCGACAAAGGTGCGCAGAGCGGTTGCATCGTTGCCGGTGACAATATCGACCGCGAAGAAGCCCTGGCCAAGGCCAAGGAATTTGCCGGTCTGAAAGGGATGGACCTGGCCAAGGTAGTGAGCACCAAGGAAGCCTACCCCTTTAGTGAAGGTACCTGGACTCTCGGCGAAGGCCACAAGGCCGCGCCGGAACAGCCCTTCAAAGTAGTGGCTTACGACTTTGGTGTGAAGCGCAATATCCTGCGTATGCTGGTGGATCGTGGCTGTGACATCACCGTAGTACCGGCGGAGACTCCGGCTTCCGAAGTACTGGCGATGAATCCCAACGGTGTATTCCTGTCCAATGGCCCCGGCGACCCCGAGCCTTGCGAATACGCGATCACCGCTATCCGCGAAATCCTGGACGCGGGCATTCCCACCTACGGCATCTGCCTGGGCCACCAGTTGTTGGGCCTGGCGGTGGGCGGTAAAACTGCCAAGATGAAGTTCGGTCACCACGGTGGTAACCACCCGGTACAAGACCTGAACAGCACCAAGGTGATGATCACCGCGCAGAACCACGGTTTCGAAGTGGACGCCGACAGCCTGCCGGACAATGTGGAAGTTACCCACAAGTCCCTGTTCGACGGTACCTTGCAGGGTATTCACCTGAAGGACAAGCCGGCCTTCAGCTTCCAGGGACACCCGGAAGCGAGCCCGGGCCCACACGATGTGGCGCCGTTGTTCGACCACTTTATCGATTTGATGAAAGAGCGCGCCTAAGGGCGTAGCCGCCCAGGGTAGGGCAATTAACCGCCGCTTTTGCGGCGGTTTTAAGGAGACTCTGAATAACGCCGTAATACCTCTGCGGGTCCTTGAAGGCTGCAGATGTTAGGCGCAGCTCGCCGCGAATGGCCATAGCCCTTGGCAAGAGCTGCAACGCAGCAGCTGTGGCCTTCAAGGACCGCCCTTCGGGGCTTGCAGAGCGATTCACACTCCGCGTTGCGACTTCTTGAAAGGTCTAGACATTCCTGCGAAGCCGCGCCTTGATTGTGAACCGCTCTGCAAGCCAGAGGCATCACGGAGTTGTTTAGAGTCTCCTTAACAAGAAACGAATGAAATTTAGCGCAGCCGGTCTTTGCCGGTAGTAGAACGGAAGAAAGATGCCAAAACGCACAGATATCCAAAGCATTCTGATTATCGGCGCAGGCCCCATCGTGATCGGCCAGGCGTGCGAATTTGACTACTCCGGCGCCCAGGCCTGTAAGGCGCTGCGCGAAGAGGGTTACCGGGTGATCCTGGTGAACTCCAACCCGGCCACCATCATGACCGACCCGGCCATGGCCGATGCCACCTACATCGAGCCGGTGGAGTGGCGTACCGTTGCCAAGATTATTGAGCAGGAGCGTCCCGACGCCATCCTGCCTACCATGGGTGGCCAGACAGCACTGAACTGCGCCCTGGACCTGGACAAGCACGGTGTCTTGAAGGAATTCAATGTCGAGCTGATCGGTGCGGACAAAGACGCTATCGAGAAAGCGGAAGACCGCGACCTGTTCGACAAGGCGATGAAGGCGATCGGCCTGGAAACCCCGCGCGCCAAGATCGTCCACTCCATGGAAGAGGCGAAGAAGGTACCGGAAGAGTTCGGCTTCCCGGTAATTATCCGTCCGTCCTTCACCATGGGTGGTTCCGGTGGTGGTGTGGCCTACAACTGGCCGGAGTTTGAAGAGATCTGCAAGCGCGGTCTCGACCTCTCCCCCACCAACGAATTGCTGATCGACGAATCTCTGCTCGGCTGGAAAGAGTACGAGATGGAAGTGGTTCGCGATAAGAACGACAACTGCATCATCGTATGTTCCATCGAGAACTTCGACCCGATGGGCGTACACACCGGTGACTCCATCACCGTTGCCCCGGCGCAGACGCTGACCGACAAGGAATACCAGCTGATGCGCAACGCCTCTATCGCGGTACTGCGCGAGATCGGCGTTGAGACTGGCGGCTCCAACGTACAGTTCGGCGTCTGCCCGAAGACTGGCCGCGTGGTTGTGATCGAGATGAACCCCCGCGTATCCCGCTCCTCCGCACTGGCCTCCAAGGCTACCGGTTTCCCGATCGCCAAGGTCGCGGCCAAGCTGGCAGTGGGTTACACCCTGGATGAGTTGCAAAACGATATCACCGGCGGTGCTACCCCGGCGTCCTTCGAGCCGTCCATCGATTACGTTGTCACCAAGATTCCGCGCTTCACTTTTGAGAAATTTGGTGAAGCCGATGCGCGCCTGACCACCCAGATGAAGTCTGTGGGTGAAGTGATGGCGATCGGCCGTACCTTCCAGGAGTCCATGCAGAAAGCCCTGCGCGGTCTGGAAGTGGGCAGCTTCGGCCTGGAAAGCAAGATTGACCCGAGCAAAGACGGCGCTGAGACCCGCCTGCGCAGCGAACTCTCCGTTCCGGGTGCCGAGCGCATCTGGTACGTGGGCGACGCCTTCCGTATGGGCATGAGCGTCGGCGAAGTTTACGACCTGTCCGGTATCGATCCCTGGTTCCTGGTACAGATCGAAGAGCTGATCAAAATCGAAGAGCCGCTCAAGTCACTGCCCACCTCGGCGTTGACTACTGAGCAAATGCGCTTCCTCAAGCGCAAAGGCTTCTCCGATCGTCGCCTGGCGGACCTGCTGGGGGTGAGCCAGAAGACTGTGCGCGAATTCCGCCACAAGCTGGGCGTATTCCCGTCTTACAAGCGCGTGGACACCTGTGCTGCTGAGTTCAGCACCTCCACTGCTTACATGTACTCCACCTACGATGAGGAGTGCGAAGCGCAGCCGTCCGACAAAAAGAAAATCATGGTACTCGGCGGTGGCCCCAACCGTATCGGCCAGGGCATTGAGTTCGACTACTGCTGTGTACACGCCGCACTGGCGATGCGCGAAGACGGTTACGAGACCATCATGGTCAACTGTAACCCGGAGACTGTTTCCACCGACTACGACACTTCCGACCGCCTCTACTTCGAGCCGGTAACCCTGGAAGACGTGCTGGAAATTGTTGCCAAAGAGAAGCCGGAAGGCGTGATCGTACAGTTCGGCGGCCAGACTCCGCTGAACCTGGCGCGCTACCTGGCCAACGAAGGTGTGCCGATTATCGGTACTACCCCAGAGCAGATCGACCGCGCCGAAGACCGCGAGCGCTTCCAGCAGATGATTATGCGTCTCGGCCTCAAGCAGCCGAAGAACGCCATCGTGCGCTCTGTCTCCGAAGCCATCCAGGCGGCGAAAGATGTGGGTTACCCGCTGGTTGTGCGCCCATCTTACGTATTGGGCGGCCGCGCGATGGAGATCGTCTACAAAGAAGACGAGCTGCTCACATATATGAAAGAAGCGGTACAGGTTTCCGACGAAGCACCGGTACTGCTGGACCACTTCCTCAACGCTGCCATTGAAGTAGATATCGATGCGGTATCCGATGGCAAGGACGTTGTGATCGGCGCCATCATGCAGCACATTGAACAGTGTGGTGTTCACTCCGGTGACTCCGCTTGCTCCCTGCCGCCTTACAGCCTGCCGGCGGATGTGCAGGACCGTATGCGCGAAGAAGTGAAAGCCATGGCTCGCGAGCTGGGCGTAGTTGGCCTGATGAACACCCAGCTGGCCTATCAGGACGGCGAGATCTACGTGATCGAGGTGAATCCGCGCGCTTCCCGAACTGTACCTTTCGTCTCCAAGTGCATCGGCACTTCACTGGCGAAAGTGGCTGCGCGCTGTCAGGCGGGTATCAGCTTGCAGGAGCAGGGCTTTACCGAAGAAATCGTACCGGACTACTACTCCGTTAAAGAGTCTGTATTCCCGTTCAACAAGTTCCCGAAAGTGGACCCGATTCTCGGCCCCGAGATGAAATCCACCGGCGAAGTGATGGGCGTAGGCGCTACCTTCGCAGAAGCCTTCGACAAGGGCCTGGTTGCCGCTGGCGACCGCCTGCCGGAGTCCGGCCGCGCATTTATCTCTGTACGTGACTTCGACAAGGCCGACGCAGTGGGCGTAGCTCGCGATCTGGTGGAGCTTGGCTTCGAAGTAATTGCCAGCCGCGGCACCGCCAAGGTCTTGCAAGAAAACAATATTCCCGTTACAACCGTCAACAAGATGAGTGAAGGTCGCCCGCATATCGTCGATATGATTAAGAACGACGAGATTGCACTGGTGGTGAATACCACCGAAGGGCGCCAGGCGATTCGCGACTCTGCGGATATCCGTCGCAGTGCCGAGAACCACCAGGTGTGTTACACCACCACCCTGGCGGCGGCCCAGGCCATGGCGATGGCCATGCGTCAGGAGCAGCCGCTACAGGTTCGCCGCCTGCAAGACCTTCACCAGCGTGTCGTAAAGCTGTCTTAATAGCTTTAAAACCAACTTGTGAAATCCAACCGGGCCCCGTGATCTCACTGGGCCTGGTTTCGTCGTAACAATAATGGAGGTCCCACATTGAACCGGGTACCAATGACCGTTGAAGGCGCAGAAGCGCTGCGCTCAGAGCTGGACAATCTGAAGAAAGTTGAACGCCCTACTGTTGTACAGGCGATTGCTGAAGCGCGCGAACACGGTGATTTAAAGGAAAATGCCGAATACCACGCGGCGCGGGAAAAGCAGGGCTTTATCGAAGGCCGTATCCAGGAAATCGAAAGCAAGCTTTCCCACTCTCTGGTCATTGATGTGAAAAGCATTGAGCCCAGTGACAAGGTAATTTTCGGCACTACGGTAACGATTATTCACCTGGATGATGAGAAGGAAGTCACATACAAAATTGTGGGTGACGACGAAGCCGATGTGAAAAAGCACAAGATCTCGGTGAACTCCCCGATTGCCCGTGCGCTGATCGGCAAGGAAGTGGGTGATGTGGTGGTGGTCCAAACACCTTCCGGTGCGGTGGAGTACGAAATCGATGCGGTTGAGCACCTGTAAATTACAAGCGATAAAAAAAGGGCGGCCATGGGCCGCCCTTTTTTGTTGTTGCCCGTTCTACTGGAATACGAGGCTTTGGTTAGCGTGGCCAGACTGCATTACCGTAGCAGTTTCATAGAGGCCGAATTGTCCCACCAGGCTATTGTTGTTGTCTCCTGATTGGCGTGCTGTTGCGCTGTGTCCAGAACCGATCTGTCCCAGGTACACATCATTGTGGTGGCCTCTCTGGCGGGCACTCGCACTGTGGTCATATCCAGCCTGGGAAATATCCGCTTCCTGATTGTGGCCGCGTTGACGCATACGGGCGTAGTGATCACCACCTACCTGACGAATATCACCATCATTGGATTCACCGGACTGGCGCATGCCGGCATCGTGGCCAAAGCCGCTCTGGAAGGTATCTGCGTTGTGCAGTTCTCCTCTCTGGCGAATAACGGTCTCAGAACCAACGCTAACAACCTGGGTGGCGGTTGCCGTGTTGTGGCTGTCCATCTGGCTAATCATCACCATGTTGCCAGCACCTGCAAACTGATAGGTGAGGGCGTAGTGGTTGTCCCCAGATTGCTGATGGGCGGAGTAACTGCCCAGCTGTCCAATCTGATAGGTCTCAGACACGTTGGTGGTGCCGGACTGGAAGCTGAACGACTCGTTGCCGGCACCGCCGCTTTGCAGCAACTCCGCTGAATGGTGATCACCTTCCTGGTACTGGTACCCATAGCTGCCGAGTTCAATGCTGTGAGTGATCTCTGCATCATTGCTATGGCCGTGTTGCTCCTGCATAGCGTTGTTATCCCAGGTCAGCGGCCCGGTCTGAGTGATGGTGGCATTGTTGTGGCCGCCATTCTGGTCCTGAGTGGCAGTGTTGCCGCCCGCATAAGCGGTTCCACTGATGGCCAGGGTTAGGGCTACAGCGATAGGGGTTAAAGTCTTCATGAGTGTCTCCATTACTACAAACTTCAATGAATATCACACGGTGAATTACCAGCCTAAATGGCTGAAAAGGGGGTGGCACGTCATCCTGCGCCAAGGGTTTTACAGCAGGTGCACCTAGCCGGAGGGGCAGGTATCACTGTAAAGAGGGGGAGCAGCGTTGCCGCAAAGGCATTGCCGCCAGTCAAACAGGTTAGCGGAAGGGTAGGACTGATACATTTTGATGGCTTCCCTGATACTGCTTAGGAGTCCAAAATTTCGTTCCGTCCCCAATATTCTTGCTGGGAATTGAGGCAGTCGCTATAGGAGAGAAGTTGTAAATCCTTGAGAAGAAAGTGCTATTGCACAGTACCGAATTTACTTTTTCCCCCTCTATAGCTTTTGCCTGTTGCTATGAACAGCGTAGGAATTTAGGTGGACTTATTCTATTGGGAAATATGGCTGCTGTTGGAAATGCCGATCTGTAGGGTGTTGCTGGATGCTCCCGCTCTCATCTGGCTGGCTTGGACCTGGTTAAATAAGCCAATCTGGGTACTGCTGGCCATCTGGTTAAGGCCCTGTTGAGAAAATGAGACAGTATTTTCAAGCCCAATTTGGTTTGATTGGTTGGTATTACTTACACCAGCTTGCAGAGAATTTGCTGAATTCAATAAACCCTCTTGTGAAGCTGATGATGAATTCCCCGTGCCCAGCTGCTCCATTTCGGAAAAGTTAAGTGCGCCTGCCTGGGTAATTGAAGATTCATGAGCGATGCCGGTTTGCTCACTGACACCTAAATTAAGCAAACCCGCCTGTGAGATTGAGGCATTACCCGTAAAATTGAATACTTGTGCCACGGCGGCGACATTGGCTCTGTCTGTCTGCTCAATGTTGACGCTGTTATTGGCTCCGGAAATCTGTACCGTGGTGGCAACCTGTCCCTGGCCATCCTGAGTGTGCAGGGAGAAACCGTTTATTTGGTTAACTTGTCGGGTGAGCGATCTGCTATTAGAGCCAATCTGTACGCTCTGTCCCGCATTGTCGCTACCAGTAGATTGGGAGACTCTGGAAAAATGATTGCGGCCAGTTTGAAATTGGGAAATTGTGCTGTTGATTTCTATGGATTGAATGCCGGTGGCGTCATTAAAAAAGCCAATTTGCTCTTGCAGGATTAAGTTGCCCTCATTAAGCGGAAACCTCTGGTTGGCAACGGCATTGTTGCCAATACCAACCTGTATCTGCTCTACGGTTTGGTCATTCCCAAAGGCGGAATTGACGGAAAGAAATGCGATAAATATGACTACCGGCGAGTAAATAACTTTTTTCACGAATACCTCCACGACTACATAACAAGGAGCATGAAAATTACGGCTTTAAAGTGCGGTGTTGGCAAGCAAACATAGGGAAATTACCACTGGAAATTAAATTCCGGACAGTAATTATTAAGAGCGCTAAAAGCGAATTGACCCAACTACCGCTATTTTCATTGTTGATGGCGGTATAGTAAGTTTCTATAGGGCTTTATTCTCAATTTAATGAGAAATAAGTATCAAGAAATGACTGCTTTTACCTCAGGAATCCAGTCGGAATAAGTTGACCTTACTCCGACTGGTAATAACTTCGTTACTGTAAAACCACTGCCGTATTACCGGTACCGGTTTGGGTAATATTGGCGGATTGGGAGAAACCATTTTGAATCACAGTTGCGTCATTCATACTGCCAGACTGATTGACGATCACCATATGGCCACCGCCTAATCCACCATTCCCGGCCTGCATAATATTGGCGGAATTTAAGTAGCCATCTTGAGTGACGTAGGCACTGTTATACCAGGATACTTGCACGATGGTGGCCATATTGCCCTCGCCGTCCTGATAGAGGTCCAGTTCGTTGTACATATCGGACTGGGCGACATCTGCGCTGTTGGCGGCGCCGATCTGTTGGATACTGGCGTAGTGCCCGGTGCCTTCCTGGCTGATTATGGCTTCATGACTTGAGCCTTGCTGGAAAATCATCGCATCGGAATTAAAGCTTGCATATTGTCCAATTAATGCGCCGTGGAGTTCGCCCATTTGCTCAATAACAGAGACATTATCGCTACCGAGGTGTTGTTGGATCTCTGCCTCATTACCGGACCCCACCTGGCGTATTGTCGATTGCCCATGCTGTGTGGCTAATTGATAGCTACTGGCACGATTATTAGAGCCCGACTGGAATATTTCTACGCTATTTGCGATCCCATCCATTTGCAGGCTATAGGCGTCGTTAAGACTGCCTTCTTGTATTTGGATAATTGAGCTTTCAATTTCGTTTTGCTGTACGGCCTCTGCAATATGAGCAGAGCCGTCCTGACTGATCTCCAGGTGATTATCGATAGCGCTTGGGTCAGTTTGATCCGCTACAGCTGAGTTACTGGAGCCACTTTGCGTGATTAATGTAGTATTTTCTGCAGCATAACCCAAGCTGGTGGCAGATATCGCCAGTACCAGTGGAATTACGGTAATCTTCTGCACGGCTAACTCCTGTGTATTACCGTCTAGTGGTAAATCCGGTCGTTAAAACTTTTGCCTGTGTTACCTGTGAAGTGAGTAACGTCAAAATGTGAGAAATCGTTTACATGGAAAACTGTAGACGAAGAATTTTGAAACCACTGCTACGTAAGAAAATATTGATGCAGTATTTTTATCAGGTAAGGAAAGAATGCCATTCTTTGGGTAGCTTTGTAAGTGACTCATAAATTAAAGCTGGCATTAAAAAATGCATTCTTTCCTCTATGTATATTGAAAATATAATAACTTTCGGCCGGAACGAATATGCCGCTACTGCATGATAAATCCTTGGTTTAACATACCATTCTGAATGCCAATAGCCGTTTGATTGTCGACGCTTTGGGTAATAGTATGAAGGTTAGTTGTTCCTATCTGGGTACTGCTTGCAGTTTGCATTGCTCCAGCTTGATCCACGATGGACATATTGCCAGTACCATCTTGTAGCGTAGAAACCAACAAAATATCTCCCGTCTGGGTCTGGGTACTAATGTTACCATCTCCTATCTGGGTACTTGTTGCTACCAGGATGTCACCCGTTTGTATAGAAAAGTAAGTATTCAGATTGCCCGTTTGCGAGGAGGTCAACAGATTATCAAACCCTGTTTGTTCGGCATCTGCGCTATTTTGATCACCCGTTTGAGACACATTTAGGCTGTTAAACGTAGTGGTAGTTTGAGTCACTAACATCTGGTTATCAAAGCCAGACTGATAGAGGTTGACTGTATCGAAACTACTGTCCGTTTGGGAAAAAATGATGTCATTTGCATTGTCGAACTGAGAAATGTCAACAAGGCTGGAAGAAGTACTGTCTTGTAAAGTAGAGGCGAAATTTCCAGCGCCCTCCTGATAAATATTTACCTCTGCATCATCTGAGAAATTAGTTTGAGTCGAGTCAGCTTCATTCCCCAATGTTACTTGCTCATGTCTGATAATACTCAGGTTGGTTGAAGTGTCTTGCAGGCTATTGCTAACCTGTGCTTCATCTGCCTGAATAACCTCAATAAGGTTGTTTGTTGCTGTTGGGTCTACTTGGTTTGCAGTCACCTGGTGATTGTTACCCGTTTGTTCCACGGTAGTTGTATTTCCATCCGCATAAGTAATTGACCCGACAAGGCATAGACTGATGCCCACGGAAATTGGTGTATGGATTCGCATCGATATCTCCGATTGAAGGTAAGGTGGATTTTTCTTATCCCCATGATTTCAGTTGCGGTGAAGCATCAAGCCTAGGAAGGACAAAAGACTCCATAGATAGGGTATGGCATTTATTGCGCAAGGAGTTTGGCACACCTTGTTTTATTGCCATCCCTAATAGGTATTATCTCTGGAGTACCTGACAATACCCTGATGCTGGTATGAGTTTTATCGTAAGCCTCAAATATTGCTATGGGAAGTTAGTGCCTAAAAAATAGGAATATTTTCTTTGTTGTTGTTTTTTACGCTAGAGCACTAAGGTTGCTGGATAAGTGGACTTAAATGAAATTCAGTTAGGGGCTCGATAGGGCGACCCTTGTTTAAAGCCCTAATCAGGGTTGCTTAAAAATAAATCCCATATTATTACTGTTTTGGGTAGTATTAAATGTGTAGGGGTCTCCAATTTTAATTTTGGCAGCTGGATTTTTCGCAGCAATGAGATCGCCCTGGTCTACTGTAGCGTGCCATTTTTGGTAAGCTGAGTCGGGATAGGTTTGGATTTTGTGGGGCTGATTCTACGTGTATATAGGGGTTAATACTTGTTTAGCACAATATAAACCGATAAATTTTTTCAGATAAAAAGGCCGGCTTTAAAAGTCGGCCTTAATTTTGGCTACTGAATAATAATTGCCATGTTGAAATCACCTACTTGAGCAGGCGCTGCTGCATTAAGATCCGTAGACTGAGTAACGGTAATTGTATTGAAGTTGCCAAGTTGTGATGCCGTAGTGGTGTTAAAGTCACCAGGCTGCGTCACAGTTAAGTTATTGAACGTGCCGTCCTGGGCTGCTGATGAAAAGTTATCGAAACCTACCTGCGTAACAACAGCTACGTTAGACGTCCCTACCTGTGCGGTGACAGCCCAGTGATCACCACCACTTTGATTGTGTACCAAAGTCTGGCCAGTACCGCTCTGGAAACCTTCACTATAATTGCCGTCGTCAGATTGGCTGAAGAAGATGGTGTTGAAAGAGCCATCCTGGAAGGAGAGTGTTGTACTGTTACTGGCCAAGACTTGCTGATGGGCGACTACATTGGTGTCTCCCGCTTGAATCATCGTCATGCTACTTGATGTGGTGCCACTTTGTGTCGCTGAAGCAGTGCCATTAGTACCTGTTTGACTAATAACCGCTGAGTTTAATGATGTAGCGGTTTGTATGCCTGCAGCAACATTACCATCGCCGGACTGATTAATGACTAGAGTATCATTTGCACTAGTGGTCTGAGCGGTAGTTGCAAGTTGTGATCCACCACTTTGGGTAATAGTTGCAACACTGGTGTCTACAAAACTCTGGACCGTTGTAGCAATCTGTCCATCATCTATTTGCGTGATAGTAGCGACAGGAACATTAGAATCATTTTGAAAAGACTCCGCAAAGTTCAAGTCTCCTACTTGAGTTTGAGTAATTACTCCTAAGTTATTACTACTGGTTTGCTCTGCGTAAACCTCATTGTTGTCACCAGTTTGAGTCTGGGTGATCAGGTTATTAGTTACCGTCGGATCACTCTGATCAGCGGTTGCCATGTTACCAGTACCGTTCTGATTGAGAATGGCGGTATTGTTCGATGCGAAGGCTCCGGTGCTGGCGATCGCCAGAAGAACACTGGCGGCAATAGGTGTGTACTTGGTCATCTGTAACTCCATATAGATGTCAAATATCGCTGTACAGCTTTTACAAACAAAAAGAAAACAGCATCATTTGATATTGGAAGAGTCTCATCCTCAGGCATATTACAACCGTGCCAGAAGTATGTGAGGAAACTGGGATGAACCCGACTGCTTAATAACCTTCACATTCCTTGTGAAACCTAGCAATACCATTTAAACAGCAGCTTGATGCTGATTAGAGTTTTGTCGTCTTCTGGAGTTACAGCCATAGGACGGAAGTGCCGAAACCTTAGGAATAAAGTTCTTTTTTGAACTAGCTATGGCAAATAATGCCAGCTGATTTGGGGGGTGGCATTAAATGCATGAAATGGTTGTTTCATGGGAATTTAGGGCTAGTAATAATAATTGAAGCTTGCACTTAGCCCACCAAGTTGAAAATAGGCCGGCCAATTAAGCCGGCCTACCCCCTTTACTATTGAATGATAATTGCCATGTTGAAATCACCTACCTGTGTAGGTGTAGCCATGTTGGTATCGGTTGCCTGAGTTACGGCAATAACGTTGTTATTACCGGTCTGCGAGGCGACAGTGGTATTGAAATCTCCTGGCTGGGTAACGGTCAAGCTATTGAACGTTCCATCCTGGTAGCCTTCAGAATAGTTATCAAAGCCTGTCTGGGAGATCACGCCAATATTGGTGGTGCCCACTTGCTCAGTATAAGCCCAGTGATCATCTCCAACTTGAATGTGAGTCAAGCCCTGAGTAGTACCATTTTGGAAGCCCTCGCTGTAGTTCCCATCACCTGCTGTCTGTGATGTAGTGAATGTGTTGGAAGTGCCATCCTGGAAGGAAACAGAGGTACTGTTGGTGGCCAAAGTTTGAATGTGTATTACAGAGTTTGTGGTACCTGCCTGGGTGGCGTTAACAGTGCTCGAGGTACTGGAAGTTTGAGTAGAAGTTGCAGTATTGGTGGTTCCTGTTTGGGTTAAGAGTGCGGTGTTAAATGAACCGTTAGTTTGGATAACATTACCTACATTGCCGTCGCCAGACTGAGTCACTACAGCATTATCATTTGTACTGGAAACTTGAGTTACTGCTGCTACTTGCGGACTACCACTTTGGGTGACAGTAGCAACGCTGGTATCTACAAAACTTTGTGTAGTTGTTGCAAAGTGACCGTCGTTGATTTGGGTGATAGTAACAATCGCAGTGCTGGAATCATTCTGGAAGGACTCTGCGTCATTCATATCCCCGACTTGAGTTTGGGTAATTACACCGGAATCATTAAAGCTGGTTTGCTCTGCATAAACTACGTTGTTGTCACCAGTTTGGTTTTGTGTGATCAGGTTGTTGGATACAGTGGCATCACTCTGATCAGCCGTGGCCATATTGCCAGTGCCATTTTGGTTGAGAATGGCGGTATTGTTGGTAGCTAAGGCTCCGGTACTGGCGATCGCCAGAAGAACACTGGCGGCAATAGGTGTGTACTTAGTCATCAGTAACTCCATAGGGATGTCAAATATAGCTGTACAGCTTTTTACAAATAAAAGAATTCAGCACCATTAGATATTGGGAGTGTTTTGTCTCAGGACACGATACGGCTGTGTCAGGCGTATGTGAGTTATCTGGAGTGAAACCGACTGCTTCTAACCTTCACATTCCTTGTGAAACATCTAGCAATATCATTTTTAACAGCAGCTTGATGCTGAATAGAGTTTTGTCGTCTTTGGAGGTTGTGGCTATAGGGCAGAAGTCTTGAAACTTTAGGAAGAAAGTTCTTTTTTTAAGGTGGGGTGATAAAGCTTGTCAGAAAATTCTTTTATACGGCGCGAGGTTCAAATAATCACATTTCTGATAAATTTTCTAAGTTGCTGTAATCATTATTGTCACTTAATAAGCTTACATGAATTGAAGTAAAGAAGTCCAATCAGATGAAGGGAAACCAGAGAAGTATTATTAGTTATTAGTCATATTGGCTAATATACGTTGTTGTAGCGGTTCCGGTAACAGTGACCGAGGTGTGAAGGCCATTCCCACTTTGGTAAATATTGACGTTATGAAAGCTGCCAATCTCTTCCACATGGGCACTATTTTGTATTCCAAATTGGGATATGCCCGCAGTATTGCCAACTCCATACTGGTCGATATCTATAAAATTCTCAAAACCTATTTGTATCAACATTGAATAGTTGTAATTCCCGACCTGACTCGATGTGATAATATTATCCTCACCAGATTGGGTGACCGATAAACTATTTCTATTGCCGTCCTGGTGAGCAGAAGTGTAGTTGTTACTACCTGATTGGCGGGTATGTATGTTGTTGTTTCCACCTTCCTGGTTGATAACGGTTAAATTTGTGACGGAGTAAAGGTTGGCTGCGCTTAATTCGCTCGCAACAGCCAATTCACTACTGGAATCCAAGTCTGAGCAATGGCCTAAACCCGGAAGGTTAACAACAGCCATTGCTAGGGTGGCAGAAAAAATAATTCTGAATTTATGGTACATCTTTCCAAGTATCCCAATTTTAAGCCGGGCTTAAAAATCTAATTTGTCAGTCATTGATTCTACATAATGACAGTGCTGTCATTGAGGTAGTACTGCAATATCGGATTTTCAATCTCATCCGGATTGGCAAGTGCCCAAGAGTTGTGCACGATGCCTTCACTGATCAAATGAATCACAGCAGATTCCATCGCTGAAAGCATAGCAAGCTGTGCGGGTTCGTTATAAGTAGTACCAGCTTCTAATTCCAACAGGCGCCGATATTTTACGTAGCGAAATACATCGGCACTGATTGCCTTGGAGTAGACAGTTTTAGAAGTCAATACAGAGTGGAGCACCCGTCCGGAACGAATGTCTATGGCCCGCAAATTCACTGTTACCTGATCCACGCGATACTGCTCATCTGCGCCAATACCAAAGTAGCGAGCACCTGCACCACCGGTTTGAATATTTTGGTCGTAGGCAACGATACCGCCTTCTAATAAGACATTTGCAGCCACAAGTGTGGGAAGTGGCACACTGTTATTGACGGGAATATCCGGCTTGGTTAATCCAGCACGGATAATCTTCCGCTCAGTCAGCAGATTTTGCAGCCCTTCACGTTCCAACGGGATAAACCAGCCGGACTCATTGAGTACGTCCATGAGCATGGCCGCGCCACCTTGGGTGACTGCGGTAGAGAAACTGCTGTTTGGTGCGGGCTTGTACTGGCCAGTCTGATCGCGGAAACCGTATACCGCCACCAATATTTTACCCTTCGGTTGCGGAAGGTTGATCAGGTCCCGATAGGTGTTTTTCCTCGGGGTGAGCATTGCATCTGTGATGCCCGGACCAAAAAGTGCATCGCCCACATCTTTGACCGCGGAACAACTACTTAGCGTCATTAATGTCGCTACGATGGGCAAAGCTATCACTTTTTTTATTGCATTACGCATTGCCAAAGAATCCTTTGAAATTTAAACGTTCGTTAGTTTGTCGGGTTTAGCCCGCTTACAACGATTTCGCTTTTATCTCCGGTACTGCGGTCGGTGATAAGTACTGTCAGGACACCATCGTTATCAACGATTTGTACGATAAAGTCGTCTGTAATCAGTTCTCCACTATTACCATCACCAACATCGGTTAGAAGTTGGTTTAGCAGGCGGGTTTCAAGCGAGTCGCTGAACCTATCCAAAGCACTGGGTTGTTCATAAAGGCTGTCTGGTTTATCCGGATCTTCGTGAGTGTCTTGTGACTGCGCATTTTGCAGAAGGTAGGTACCATTGAGTGGGTTGCCACCAAAATTGGGGTTTACCGGTTCATAGATTAATTCGGTGGCCGAGACGTGATGATATGAGAACGCCGCCAGAGAAAAAAAAGCGGTACCCAGTAATGATTTGATCTTCATTAGAATTCATCCTTACCCAAATCAAAGGTGTCTGTGAGTGAGCTTCGAACACGCGCTTGCAGTACTTCCTGGTGAATATATTGCGCGGCCTCATCGGCCAAGCGATGAATATTATTGGTGCTTGGACTGATAAAACGCCTGAAAACAATTTTGTCGTTATAGGTAACCCAGATGAGGTTTCCCCACCGTGCTGAGGGTCTCTCGTAAATAGTTAAGTTGTAAGTGGCATCTGGATAATTAAGGTTTCTGTATTCGCTCATGTAGCGGGCAAAATCGTGCCCGGTACGGGTTATTGTTCGATCAATATTGAATCCACTGATTTCGTCTTCGAGTTTTCCAGAATCGGTATCTGCTGGAGGGACCTCTGTGTCATCCTGGCCAAAGGCCAGGGATGCACACAGTGTCAACATCAACAGGGTTAGTCTCATATCCTCTCTTCCTGGAGATTGAGCTTGGCCCAATTACTGGCCTGCAGCCGGTTTTTAACTCCAATTTTTCGGAAAATGTTATACATGTGATTTTTTACAGTGTGTTCGCTAAGGTGCAATTTTGTTGCGATCACACTGTTGGGTTCACCGGTAGTGAGTTGTCCGAGTATTTCCTGTTCCCTGCGGGTAAGAGGGAGGGAGTTTTGTGGGCTGATATGTTGTCGCCCCTCGGCACTGTGAATCGCGGTATCCAATTTGTGAATAAGGTTTTCCTGACTGGTATTGCTGTCACAAAGTAGGTGAAAACCTTTCTGGCGTAACTTTTCCGATATATGAATGGGTAGGTTGGCTGGGAGATTAATCAGTAAAGCTTTTGCATGACTAATCTTCTTTAGATCTGAAAGAAACTGCTTTGAGTCAGAGCTCACACCAATTTGCCAGCAATCTATCACGATAGCCTGATAATGCTGCAGGCAGTTTTTTTGTTTTCCAATGCTAGATTTTTCCCAGGGTATGGGAATAGCTTGTGAAAACAGTGAAAATAATAGATCGCCTTGAAGGCCGGAGTTGCTAAAAAAAAGAACCGGCATATACCTCGTACCTCTCCTTGATACAGATAGATCTCTCTTAAAATAAGAGTTTGACCTTCCATCGACTCCTGTCGTTTAGGTTCCCAAAATTACCCCACGTTATCTGCCATGACGACGTGGGAGTCAGCGTAAAATTGTTTCTGCCGTGTTAGGGAAAAACACTCACTCAATGAGAATTTAGTTTGGAGTGTAGACGTAGGAGGGGTAAGGCTTAGGAAAAAATGTGCCTTATTTATGGGGTTTGAATATTTTTGGTTTGGTTTGGCTGTGGTTTTTAAGTTTGGAAATGTATTGTTTTTCTCAGTCAAAGTTTTGAAAGGTATGCGTGCAATTTATTTTTTTGGCATTTTGTGTCTCGCATATGGTGCTGTTTTTTTTCTTTGGCAACTATTGTGCTTTATTGTTGATTTTCTCTACTCGATGTAGACGTTTATTTTTTTAATTTCTAACGGGATAAACTTAAATTGATGTAAAAGAACAACTGTTTTCAGGTAACTTATTGATGTCACCTGTATGGTTCCGTATTGTTGGGTCGCCTTAACGGCCCTGCGTCTATATCAGCTTTCCCTGTGTTTCCCATATTAGGGCCTGATCCCAATGGCAAAGCTGTCGTCATACTCCTGTACAAATTGTGAACTTTTGGGCGAATGTGCTGTCCGCAGCTGTTAGGATAGAGGCCAATTGGGCTGATAATGAAGGGGGGAGAGATGAGTCAACTAATGCAAAGTTTACCACTTTGGCTTTGGGGCATCCTGGGATTGATTGTTTTGTTCCTGGCCCGTGAGCCTGTGCATCGTGCCGTATATGCGATAGCGCGTCTGGGCCATCGGGCGTTGCGCTTTGTGGCGAGTAATATTGATTCCGCAGAACAAAGACTGGTAGAGCGCAATCGAGAAGTACTTTTTGTCGAAGGCAGGGACACGGCAGAGCGCCAGATTGAAAGAGAATTTGAACGTATTGAGCAAACCGTACAGCGGGATTTGGCACTGTATCCAACCTTACATAGAAAGCTCTGTGAACAACTCAGCAGCTTGGATGAAGACTATGTACGCAGTGCTGAAATAGCACCGGAACCGTCAAACTGGGCCAGGGCTATTCGGGCTGTTTCGGAAATACCCGGTAAAGAGGACCCAGTGGTAGCTGATGTTCTCGATACTATTAATCAGTCTATGCGCAAGGCCGAGTCCAAAGCTCTGGAGTCCTATCGTGAGTCCACCCGGGAGAGGCATCAATTACTAAAACGTATGCTGCCCAGTTGGCGTGCAATGCTTTCGACATTGGGACGTATTAACAAAAATGTAGAATCGGTTATTCGGCGGGCCAAAGCGCTGGATGGCCATATGGAGCGCTACGAAGAGATTTTGCAGGAAACGGATAAAAGCCTTCACTTGCTGTCTTCATCCTCTTTCAGCCGCTTTCTGACAGCTTCTCTGGTATTAGTGGTTGCTTTAGCTGGCGCTATGGTGAATTTCCAGTTACTGGCACAGCCTATGGCGGCAGTACTGGGCGCTGAAGCTTCACTTGGCAGTTATAGTCTCGCCAGTATTTCAGCCGCAGTGGTTGTCTTTTTGCAGATCACTGTCGGATTGTTGATTATGGAATGCTTGCAGGTTACTCGAATGTTTCCTGCGGTAGGTTCCCTTGGTGAGAGTACGCGCAGGTTATTGCTGGGTGTGGCTTTGACACTCTTATTGGTTTTGGCTGTAGTCGGTGGAAACCTGGCTTTCTCACGTGAGTTGATTCTGCAACAGCAGTTATTAGGTTCTGAGCAGCTTTGGCCAATTCCTCTGGCACAGATGGGACTTGGGTTTGTGCTTCCCTTGATTCTGGCTTTTCTGGCAATTCCTTTGGAGCAGTTTATCCGTTCAGCGCGAACAGTAATTGGTATTGGGGTGGGCTTATCCCTGCGGGGAATGACCATAATACTGCGGTTTTTGGCGATGGCTTCACTGCACTTAGGTGTTTTGGCTAATCGTTTTTACGACATCGTTATTTTTGTTCCCCTCTGGTTACAGGCTTTATATGTGCGTCAGAAACAGGGAACTGGCAGTGAGGCTAAAGAACCGGCGGGGAAAGAAGAGTCCAAAAAGAATACCGTGCTTGCTGACACTGACTCTGTTGCCAAATTAGCGGAAGAGGCCTAACACTATCCAGCTTGAAAACTGACAAAATAATAAGTGTGGTGAAGCATGTTTTGGTTGTCGTTCTTTTTAATTGCCCTAGTCGTCCTATTTCTTTATGCCCGGTCTGCACCGGGCAAACCTTGCCCCCTGTGGTTTCCTCAGGGGGAGGGGCCGATGGTGATCGCACATGGTAATGACTGCGGCAATGGCCTCTATCCAGGAAACACGGCGATTTACCTTGAAAAAATGGTGCAACTGGGCGTGGATGCTATTGAAGTCGATCTGTGGCTCACCGCCGATGGCCATTTAGTGTTGATTCACGACAGGGAGCTGGAAATGTTCTCTGATGGAGCGGGGTTTGTAGAGGATAAAACCTTAGAGCAGCTGCGTCAGTTAAATGTTGCCTATCTCTGGACTCGGGATGGAGAGCATTACCCCTATAGAGAAAAGCCCCTGCGAGTGTTGACTCTGGAAGAGGCGCTGGCAATGGTGGGGGATATGCCAATGATACTGGAGATTAAAAGCCGCCAGTATCGCGCTGCAAAAGTGTTGAAGGATGTGCTGGCAAAGTGTGGAAAAGGCGAGCAGGTCGTTGTTTCCTCTTTTCACCAAGGGGTGATTAATGAGTTTCGTCGACTCTGTCCGCAAGTGGCGACGGGTACGCCTACCGTAGAGGCGGTAGTATTTTATATTGCACAGTTACTCCGAGCAGAGAAACTGCTGCGTCCAAGCTATAGCGCGATGCAGCTACCGATGGAACAAAAAGGTATTCCCGTAGTTACTGAAAGTATGGTGCGCGCTGCTAATAAAAAGAAAGTCCACTTGGCGGTATGGACCGTGAATGGTATGGAGAATTACCGGCGCTATATTGATCTGGGCGTACACGGCATTGTGACTGACCGACCGGATCTGCTGTTGGAGATGTTGGCGCAGCAGCGAGAAACTTTATTGAAGCAGGCAGCCTGAGCTAAATAATCAGTTGCCGATGATATTGGAAAGAAATAATAACAACTGGGAGTTTTTATGAAGAACTTGGTAGGTTCCGTCGCCCTGGCGGTTTCTGTATTGGCTGCATCTTTTACTTCTGCGCAGGATCGGTTTGCCAATGTGGAAATTAGCAGTGAAGCTGTGTCTGGCAATGTTTATATGCTCAAAGGGGCTGGGGGCAATATTGCAGTACTGGTGGGAGAGGACGGCACCTTTATGGTGGATGACCAGTACGCGCCTTTGACCGCAAAAATTCAACAGGCAGTAGCTGAGTTAGCCAAGCAACCTTTGCGCTTCGTCATTAATACCCACTGGCATGGAGATCATACCGGCGGTAACGAAAACCTGGGTAAAAGCGGCGCCCTGATTGTGGCTCACGAGAATGTGCGCAAACGGGTAAGTACCGAGCAGTTTATTGAGGCGTTTAAGCGGAAGGTTGAGCCGTCTCCTCCAGAAGCATTACCGGTGATTACCTTTACCGACGCCACTACCTTTTACTGGAATGGCGATAGGGTAAAGGTCCAACATGTGGGGCCCGCCCACACGGATGGTGACTCCATCGTGCATTTTGCCGAAGCCGATGTGATTCATATGGGGGATATTTATTTTAACGGTAACTATCCCTTTATCGATCTCTCTTCCGGCGGCTCGGTGGATGGCATGATCGCAGCTATGGACACCGCATTGGCGATGGCGGGGGAAGATACAAAAATTATTCCCGGTCACGGTCCTCTCAGTAATCGGGCAGAACTGCAACAGCAGCGCAATATACTGGCAGGGCTTAGGGACAAAGTGAAAGCGATGGTGGATGAGGGGAAAACCCGGCAGGAAGTGATTTCTGCAAAACCCACAGCGGAATTTGATGCGCAGTATGGCCAGGGTTTTATGACACCGGATATTTGGACCGGGATTGTTTACGACTCCCTGACACAATCTTAGAAAAAAAAGGCGGCGCAGTGAAAACCTGCGCCGCCTTTTTTGTTGGATTACCCGGTGATTTTAATCTGTAGCGGCGTTCGGGGTCATGGGCCCGCCAAATTCAGGGCTGTTTTCCACCGCCTCTTCATTGTGCTCTTCTCGCACTCGGAACCAAGCGGCATAGAGTGCAGGCAGGAACAGTAGGGTGAGTCCGGTTGCGACAATCAATCCCCCCATAATGGCGACCGCCATAGGGCCAAAGAAGTCGCTGCGGGATAGAGGAATCATCGCCAATACCGCAGTCAGCGCTGTCAAAACAATCGGCCTGAAGCGTCTTACCGTCGACTCGACAATTGCATCCCAAGGGCTGAGGCCCTGGCTGATATCCTGCTGTATCTGGTCCACCAAAATCACCGAGTTACGCATAATCATTCCCGCAAGGGCGATGGTGCCCAGCATGGCGACAAAGCCAAAGGGCTTGCCAAACAGTAGCAGGAACAGGGTAACGCCGATCAGACCCAGGGGAGCTGTGAGGAATACCATGGTGGATAGGGACATACTGCGCAATTGCAGCATCAGCAGGGTAAAGACCACCAGCACAAATAGCGGCATACCGGCATTGACCGATTTTTGCCCCCGCGCAGATTCTTCCACGGTACCACCCACTTTCAGCAAGTAGCCCGGCGGTAATTTATCGCGAATGGATTGAAGTTGAGGCCACACGGCATTGACGACGGTCGCCGGTAATTCTTCCCCATAAATATCAGCGCGCACGGTAACGGTGGGTAGGCGATCCCGGTGCCAGATAATACCTTCCTCAAAACCGTATTCCAGGGTGGCAATCTGGTTCAGCGGTACACTGCGGCCGCTGTCGGTTTGTACTGCGAGGTTGCCCAACTGGCGTAGGGCATAGCGATCGTCTTCATTACCGCGCACACGCACGTCGATCAGCTCGTTATCTTCCCGGTATTGGCTCACAGTGATACCGGTCAAGGAACTTTGCAGAGCCTGGGACAAGGTTGCACTGTTGACGCCCATCGCGCGAGCGCGGTCCTGGTCGATATTGAGGTTGATAGATTTACTGGGTTCTTCCCAGTCCAGGTGCACGTTGGTCACTTGTGGATTGTCCCGCAGGCGCTCGGCCACTTCCCGGGCCAATCCGCGCACTTCGCGAATATGTTCGCCGGACAAGCGGAATTGCACCGGGTAACCCACGGGCGGGCCGTTCTCGAGGCGGGACACACGGCTGCGCAGGGTGGGGAACTCCTCATTCATCGTATTGATCAACCAGCTGCGCACTTGCTCGCGCTCTTCGACACTGCGGGTCATTACAACAAACTGGGCGAAGCTGGCAGCGGGCAGTTGCTGGTCCAAAGGCAGGTAGAAGCGCGGGGAGCCGGTGCCCACATAGGCCACGTAATTTTCTACCTGATCGTTTTGCGCCAGCAGGGTTTCCAGCCTTTTGGCCTGGTGCTCGGTGGATTTCAGCGAGGCACCCTCGGCCAGCTTCAGGTCCACCATCAATTCGAGACGCCCGGAAGAGGGGAAGAACTGTTGCGGAACCAGTTTGAACAGAGCGAGCGAGCCGACAAAAATCGCCAGGGTAGCCGCGATCACTGTTTTGCGATTGCGCAGGCACCAGGTAATAAAGCGGCGGAAGCGCTGGTAAAAGGGTTTTTGGTAGGGGTCTGCCACTTCACCGCCGTGGCCGTGTCGCGCCAGGTTTGGCAGCAGGTAGTGGCCCAGATAGGGTACAAAGACCACGGCGGCAATCCAGGAAACGATTAGCGACAGGGTGACCACCTGGAAAATAGATCGGGTGTATTCACCGGTACCGGACTGGGCGGTGGCAATCGGTAAAAAACCGGCGGCGGTAATCAGTGTACCGGTGAGCATGGGAAAAGCGGTGCTGGTCCAGGCGAAGCCGGCGGCTTTTAGCCGACTGAGCCCCTGCTCCATTTTTATCGCCATCATCTCCACCGCGATAATGGCGTCGTCCACCATCAAGCCCAGGGCGAGCACCAGTGCCCCCAGCGAGATCTTGTGCAGTCCGATATTGAAGTAGTGCATCAGCGCGAAGGTCATCGCCAATACCAATGGGATCGACAGCGCCACAATCAATCCCGGGCGGCTGCCAAGGGAGAAAAAACTCACCAGCAGTACGATACCCAGGGCTTCGGCCAGCACTTGCAGGAATTCGCCAACGCCGCGTTTTACTGCCGCCGGTTGGTCGGAGACCTTGCGCAGTTCCATACCTATGGGCAGATCTTCCTGTAGTCGGGCAAAGGTTTCGTCGAGGGCTTTACCCAACTTTAAAATATCTCCCCCTTCCTTCATGGACACGGCGAGGCCGATGGCGTCCTCTCCCATAAAGCGCATGCGGGGCTGGGCCGGATCGCTAAAGCCGCGGTGGACCTGGGCGATATCTCCCAGGCGCTGGGTGCGGCCATCTGCGGTAATAGGAAACTGGCGTATTTCATTGACTGAGGTGAATTGTCCGCTCACACGGATGCGCACCCGGTCGCTGACGGTATCCACAAAGCCGCCATCGGTGACCTGGTTTTGCGCTTGCAGGGCGTTTTGAACCGCAGACAGGGGAATGCCCATGGAGGCCAATTTGGTATTGGATATTTCCACCCAAATTTTTTCGTCCTGCAATCCCAGCAACTCGACCTTGCCTACATCCTTAACTCGCTGAAGGGCCAGTTGCAGCCGCTCAGCGTAGTCCTTCATCAGTGCGTAATCGAAGCCACTGCCGGTGAGGGCATAAATATTGCCGAAGGTGGTGCCAAACTCGTCGTTAAAAAATGGGCCCTGGATATCCGGCGGCAGGGTGTGGCGAATATCTCCCACCTTTTTGCGCACTTCATACCAGAGATCGGGAATGTCACGGGAGTGCATATCGTCCCGGGCAACAAACAGTACCTGGGATTGCCCCGGACGCGAAAAAGAGGAGATACGCTGGTAATCGCCGGTCTCCAGTAATTTCTTTTCTATCCGTTCGGTAATCTGGCGGGACACATCTTCGGCACTGGCGCCGGGCCAGACGGTGTTGATCACCATCACCTTAAAGGTAAAGGGTGGATCTTCACTTTGCCCCAATTGGGTATAGGAAAAGGTTCCCAGCAGTCCCAGGACGATCATTGCGTAAAGCACCAGCGGGCGGTTTTTTAAGGCCCACTCGGAGAGGTTAAAACCCATGGCAGTTTCTCTGTTTCAAGGGCGGCTCTGCTGTTCGCGGCCGCACTTTGGAAATTGTTATCGAGGCTTTATTGGGAATTAATTTACGCGGGCAGGTTTATTGTTCCCGCGTCTTTAATTTATTCCTGATGGGCGAGAGACGGCCCCTGTTCGATGGGGCGGTTCATACGGTCCACAGGGCGCACCACCATACCTTCCTGCAATAAATGGGTACCTGCGGCCACAATCCAGTCATTGCGTTCCAACCCGGAAAATACCGAGACAAACTCCTCACCGTAGGGGCCCAGGCTGACCGGACTTTTGTGCAGCGTTTTTGTCTCTGGATTTAATACCCATACAAATGCGGCGCCATCGTCAGCACTGACTGCTGACATCGGAACTTGCAGTACATCAGTTGTTTCCGCCCTGGGGACAAATGCCCGTGCACTCTGGCCGATTTCTACACCGCTCACTTTATTTTCGAAAGCGACCCTGGCTTCAAAGGTGCGGGATATGGGATCGGCTGCCGGCGATAGTTCGCGGATGCGTGCGGGGAAAGATCGGCCCGGTTGGGACCAGAGTTCGACAGTTAGCGGTTGGCCCACTTTAAAGCGGCTGATGGACTGCTCCGGCAGGTCGATACGCACTTCTCGCTCGCCATCGGCTGCCAGCTCAAAAATGCCTTGACCTGCGGCAACGACCTGGCCGGCCTCGGCCATGCGGCGGGCAATCACGCCACTTTCCGGCGCCTTAAGTACGGCGTAGGCAGCCTGGTTGCGAGCAACATCCAGCTGTGCCTTGGCCTGCTGTAGTCGCGCTTCACTGGCTTCGAATTGGGTTTCTACGGTATCGAATTGGGAGAGGCTCACCAGCTGCTTTTCCAATAGCTTGCGGTGGCGCGAGAGTTCACTGCTAGCCAGGCGTTGGTCTGCCTCGGCGGAAGTATGGCTGGCGCGGGCTGAATCCAGTTGTAGCAGCAGGTCTTCAGTGTCCAGTTCCGCCAGGGGCTGGCCCTGTTCCACACGGTCGCCGACATTTACCAGGCGCCGCTGGATTTTCCCGCCGATACGGAAGGCCAGTGCCGGCTCGAAGCGGGCTCTTACTTCACCGGGATACACATCGGTTTGGGCGCTGGCCAGGGTGGGGCGGACCATAACAGCGGGGCGCGGTTTGGCTTCTTGTTCCTGGGATTCAGAGGGGGCACAAGCGCTCAGCAAAAGGCTGAGTGAGAGCGCAGCGAGGATTAGCATTCGGTACATATTGGCTTCCTTCCCCGGCGCTGGCGCGTCGAGGCAGATCCGTGACTGGGTCAAGCATGGCCGGGCGGCCATCAATGTTATACTGGCGAGTATAGTATATTTAATGAACTAACGAGTCTAGTATATGGAGAGCTATGTCTGAGCAGACCCAGACGGCCGCCCAGCGCGGTCGCCCCAAGGATCCGGTGAAACGCCAAGCCATTCTGGATGCCGCCCGGGACCTGTTTTTATCCCACGGTTTTGCCGCTACCAGCGTGGATGCGGTGGCCTCGGCTGCGGGAGTATCCAAACTTACGGTCTACAGCCACTTCTCCGATAAGGAGACGCTCTTTAGCGCCGCTATTGCCTCTCGCTGCGAAATGATGATGCCCCTGCCCATCTTTGCTTTAGAAGAGGGGGAATCGGTAGAGCAGGTCCTGGAGCGTATTGGCGACGCTTTTTTGGGGATGGTGGAGAGCGAGGATAGCGTGCGTCTGTTACGCCTTTTGTGTGCCCTGGCATCCCAGGAGTCGGAAATGGCCCAGCTATTTTTTGACGCAGGTCCCCAGCGGATTTTGGGGGAGATAGAGCAGCTACTGCGCAGAGCCAATCAGTTACAGATGTTGAAGGTGGATAATCCCGCCGTAGCGGCGGAAGATTTTATCGGCTTGTTGCTGGGTTGCCACCATATGCAGGTCTTGATCGGCTGCCGACAAATGTCGACACAGGAAGAGCGCCGTGAGCGCGTACAAAAGGCGGTGAGAACCTTTATGTGTGCCCACCACTAGCGCCGGGATTATTGCCTGTATTCTTGGGCTGCTCCGCCATCGCGGGGCACAGGACAATATCAGAGGCTACCTGGAGCCACTCAGGTTTGTTGCGGCTGTAAACATAGCGCTCGGGATAAATAAACTCCGGTGCATCAAAGGCGCCGCCGCCGAAGCCCCGATATTCGGGTAGGAATTCCAGTGTCCAGGTGAGCGTGCTGCCGCAATTGGGGCAGAACTGGCTCTTTATCCAGCGACCGGCATCGGAGTAAAGAGTGTGGGTTTGCAAATGGCCCTGAAGAAAGGCTATTTGTTTCTTTTTGAAGTAGACCGATAAGCCGATGGGGCTACCGCTGCGCTTTCTGCACCACTGACAAGAGCACAGGCTGACCCGGCGAGGGGAGCCGTGGGCGCGAAAGCGCAGTTGCCCGCAAACGCAGCCCCCTTCGTGATATTCCTCCACCATGCTAAGTCCACCGCTGTACCGCCTTTACTAAGGTTGGCACAGCGGCGTGGGGGAGGAATCAGGTTTTGATGCGGTATCCGGTGCGGAAAATCCACCAGACGGTGGTGAGACACAGCACCAGAAAGAGCAAAGTCATGCCGATACTCAGCCCCAGGTTAACATCGGCTACGCCGTAAAAAGCCCAGCGGAAGCCGCTGATCAAATAAACTACCGGGTTGAACAAGGTAATTTTTTGCCACATTTCCGGCAGCATACTGATCGAATAAAATGCACCGCCGAGAAAAGTGAGCGGCGTAATAATCATCAGCGGAATAACTTGCAGCTTCTGAAAGTCATCGGCCCAAACTCCGATAATAAATCCGAACAGGCTAAAAGTGACGGCAGTCAGCGCGAGGAATGTCAGCATCCACCAGGGGTGTACAATTTCGTAATCCACAAAAAAGCGAGCGGTCAGCAATATCAACAGCCCCAATAAAATGGACTTTGTAGCTGCGGCACCCACATATCCGGTGACGATTTCGAAGGAGGATATGGGAGCGGACAGTACTTCATAAATGGTGCCGGAAAACTTAGGGAAAAATATTCCGAAAGATGCGTTGGAAATACTCTCGCTGAGCAGTGCCAGCATTACCAATCCTGGAATAATAAAGGCCCCATAACTGACTCCGTCGATATCCCCCATACGCGATCCAATCGCCGCACCAAAGACAATAAAATAGAGAGATGTCGAGAGCACCGGTGAGGCGATGCTCTGCATCAGGGTGCGCCAGGTGCGGGCCATCTCAAACTTATAGATGGCGCCAATTCCATACCAATTCATGCCTGTGCCTCCTTACTGAGCTGCTCTTCCCGTTCAAGGCGGGCACCGTGAACCAAGTTGACGAAAATTTCCTCCAGGGAGCTTTCCCGGGTGTGTAAATCGCGGAATTCAATATTGGCGGCATTTAAACGGCGCAGAAATTCCGCAAGACCAGTGTCTTCGCTTTTGATGTCAAAGCGATAAACCAGCTGGCTGCCATCGCTGCTGAGACTGAGTGGTAGGTCAGCAAGACTCTCTGGAATTTGTTGCAGTGGTGTGGGCAGTTGCAGGCTGAGTTCTTTCTCCCCCATTTTCTTCATCAGTGCATTTTTCTCCTCAACCAGAACCAGTTGGCCGTGATTGATAACACCGACACGATCGGCCATTTCCTCGGCCTCTTCGATATAGTGGGTGGTGAGGATAACGGTTACCCCCGACTCTTTCAGTTCGCGCACCATTTGCCACATATCCTGGCGTAGCTCCACATCGACCCCGGCGGTGGGTTCGTCGAGGAAGAGCACATTGGGCTCGTGGGATAGCGCTTTGGCGATCATCAGGCGGCGCTTCATTCCTCCTGAAAGCGTAATAATTTTGTTATCTTTTTTTTCCCACAGGGATAGCTGCCGTAGAATTTTCTCCAGGTAGGCGGGATTGGGAGCCTTGCCGAATAGACCGCGGCTGAATTTCACTGCCGCCCAAACGGTTTCAAAGGCATCGGTGGATATCTCCTGGGGCACCAGACCAATCTCATTGCGGGCATTGCGATAGCCCCGCTGAATATTGTAACCATTGACAGTGACCTCACCGCAGCTTGGATTTACGATGCCGCAGATAATGCTGATCATGGTTGTCTTGCCCGCGCCATTGGGGCCGAGCAAGGCAAAGAGTTCTCCCCGCTGAATTTCCAGGTCGATATTCTTCAGGGCGGTAAACCCCTCGGCATAGGTTTTTCCCAAGCCTTTGATGGAAATAATCGATTCCACTTTTTCTCCTTGCCAAAATTACCGTACGGCTTTGGCTGTGTGTTGTCAGGTGGATTTATCGGGCAGAAAGGAGGAATACCTTTCCTGTCGGATCAGTTTCCCGATCCCAGCCCGGAAGTATATGCCAATGAGAATTCTTTTTTAATTTTAATGATGTATATCAAAGCCGCGCTGGAGGCGGCGAACATCAAAATTAAAGCCATGGATGAGAATGCACTGGAATATCCCATTTTATCTATCCAGGGCTGGCTGATGAAAGGCGAAATAAATTGCCCAAGAAAAATTCCAGTCGTCAGAAATCCCGCAGTTTTCCCTCTTTTTGACTCCGGAGCAGACTCGAGAGCCGTAGAAAAGATATGTGGTATCAGGGTACCCATTCCAAGTCCGTAGAGGGCAATAAAAGCAACTATTTCCGTCAGGTTTTGAGCACCGGCGAGCAGCCCAAAGCTGGCGGCCATAATAGTAAAGCTTGCGATAAAAACGCCGAGCACTCCCAGTTGATTCCGGGCTCGCCGGTAAATCAATAATGAGGCGATGGCTCCCATAACATTACTGGAGGCGATAGCCATAGCAATAAGGCTGGGTGAGGAGATTTCTATCTCGCGCAAGTAAAACGGGATCTGAGTTGGAATCAGGGTAAAAGCCAGGCTATTTAAAGTTGCCGCCGCCAGTAGTGCATAAAATGCAAGCGGGTTATCCTGCTTTTCTTTTTTGGGGTCTCTGTGCTTGAAAGGCCTTACTCGCATGGGCTCCCAAAGGAAAATTTTAACTGCTGGAACTAGTAGTAAGGCCAACAAGTAAATTGCGAAGGGGGCGCGCCAATGTAAGCTGGCCAGTAGTCCGCCCAGGGTTAGAAATACGACCCCACCGATACTGATAAAAGTACTCTGCTGGCTCAAATAAGTTAGGCGTTGCTCCCGGCTGAAATAATCCCCCACCAGGGCTGTTACCGAGGTCATTGTTCCGGCCACGGCAACTCCCAATAGTAAGCGGCTAGTCAGGATACCTGCGAGACTATCCTGAAATAGGGCTAGTAGACCGGATAGTCCATAGAGTACCAGGGCTGCTTTCAATAATTGCAGGCGGCCATGGCGATCAGCAATCCAGCCTGCTAATGGAGCGCAGAGGGCGATGCTCAAAGCGGGCAGGGTCACTACCAGTCGGCTCCACAAATCACTATTGGGTGTCCCTGAGAAATACTGCTGCAGTGCAGGTAGTGACGGGGCTACAGTGGCCCCCGACATGATAGTGAGTGCTGCCAGACACAGTAATGTGATACGGCTCTGAGACGGTATCCCGCTGGTCGTGTGCTTCATGATTATTAGTCGCTGCTTCTAGGTCCCAGGGTTTCTCTTCGCGGTATCTCCAGACTCGCGTATTTCAGTAGCAAATTTGGGGTTCAGGCTTGCAGCTGCCACTAGTAGTAAGAACAGGTTTGGGTTGGCTTGACCGACTGGTTGCGTAACGCCGTTTGCTTGGTGCTTTTCCATCACTTTTCTCCCTCGCTTGCATTAGGTTGTGCAGCAGTGTAAAACCTCAACTAATGTTTAGGTCAATGGTTGGTGGGCATTTTTATGGCAGCTGAAGAATCGGCCGAAAAAGGAGCGGTAAAGTCAAAGCAAATCAAGCGGGAGCTGACTGTTGGCGAGGTGGCCGAGCGCAGCGGCGTGGCAGTCAGCGCCCTGCATTTCTATGAAAGCAAAGGCCTGATTGCCAGCTGGCGGACCTCCGGAAATCAAAGGCGTTACTCGCGGGATGTATTGCGCCGAGTGGCCATTATCAAGGTGGCCCAGAGTACCGGGATTCCACTGTCGGAAATACGCGAGGCTTTCGGGGAGCTTCCCAATAAACGCACGCCCAATGCGGGGGATTGGTCATCACTCTCTTCTCACTGGCGTGAAGAGTTGGATCAGCGTATCCAGCAGTTAACCAAGTTGCGCGATGACCTTGAGGGATGTATTGGCTGCGGTTGTTTGTCTATGCAGAAATGCCCTTTACGGAATCCCGGGGATGAAGCTGCGGAGCAGGGAGGGGGAGCTCGCTATTTGGATTTGACCGAATAGGAAAGTGGTAGCAATACACGAGTACTGCTACCAACCCCCAAGGCGTACTTTTATCACTGCTAAAAGGCTGATAGCGGTTTTTCGGCGCTCACCTCAGGAGAAAATCTTCTCGTAAAACGCCAGTGTTCCCCGCCAGGCGTCTTCAGCGGCTTCACGGTTATAGGCCAGCGGCAGGCCGAACTTTTCTCCCCGGTCTGTTGCACAGGGGTTGGTAAATCCGTGTAGGACCCCCGGGTAACTGACCAGAGTTAATTTGGCTTCGGATTCCTGCATCTCAGTAACAAACTGGCCGACCTGGTCCGGTGGAACCATCACATCGGCGCCGCCGGTGTAGACCTGTATTTCAGCATTAATAGGTTTGTTTTGTGCGGGGGTACTTCTTGCCAGTGCCCCGTGGTAACTGACTACGCCGCGCAAGTCCACGCCGACTCGAGCCATAGCGAGTACGACTCCGCCGCCAAAACAATAGCCCTGTGCTGCGACCTGGTCCGGGTCTGCTTGGGGCCGCTGCTGGAGCAGTGATAATGCTGTGCGGAAGCGCGCTTCAAGGGCCACCGGGTCCTTCAGGGCTTCATCCCTGAACTGCTGTGCCTCTTGTGGATCATCGGTCTGCTTGCCTGCGCCAAACATATCCACTGCAAAAGCGAGGTAGCCGCAGTTGGCCAGTTTCTCCGCCTGCTCGCGAACAAAGGCATTGTGCCCCCACCATTCGTGTACCAGTAAAACCCCCGGCCGTTTGTCACTGATATTTTCATCCCATGCGAGATATCCGCAAAAAGTATCCCCGTTTACGGTGTAGTCAATTACTTCCGCTTCCATAGTGAGTCGCCTGGCTGATCGAGAAAGAGTCGTTGGGAAACCGGTTTGGGCCCGGCTACTCCGCAAGCGTGGCACAAACTTCAGTTGTTGCCAGTGGGTGGCCCTTTCAGCTCAATCACATTGTCTTCGGGATCTGAGATGTAAATTGACAGGCCAATTCCATCGGCGCCAAAGCGCTCTTCTGCTGGCGAAAACTTTACCTGTTCCTGCGCTAAAAAGGCCTGAATGCTCTCCGGATTAAAGGGTTCAACCCGGAAGCAAAAATGATCCAGGTTCCGCCCTTCCTTTCCTGGTGCTGCTCCCCCTCTCTGGCCTATAGGTTTATCAACTGGCACTAAATCTATCATGCAAGTGCCTGCGCGGAGTTGGTAGAGGCCAATATCGTCCCGTTGGCGCACAATGCTGCATCCAAGAATATTTTGGTAAAAGTCGAGCATGGGTTTTAGAGATTGGACACGCAATACAATATGGTCAATATGGTGGAGCTTAATCATAGGCTGCCCAAGCTTAGTTTTTACTAAGACTAGGTGGACCCTAAGGTAGTTGTCGAGTGAATTAAATGTTAGAGATTTTTTAGTTAATCTGTAAAAGCCTGGCTATAGAGAAGGTAGGTAGCGCAAATAACCAGAAGGCTCCCCATGGATCTGTTAAATATTTTGCGCCGGTATTGACTCTCTAATAATAGGCGAGCCCGATCTCCGGCAATAGCCCAAATACTTAATGAGATGTAGCAAACCAGAAAGTAAATCAGGGTGAATGAGAGTAAATTGCTGTGGTTATCGCTGCTGGAGAAAATAGCCACTCCAGAAAGGCAGGCGATCCAGGCCTTCGGATTGAGCCATTGCAATAAAAACCCCTGGTAAAAGCGTGGTTTCTGTAACTGCTCAATATCCGCATGATTAGTAGGTGCAGCCGCTGTTTGGTAGCCGATAAAGGCCACATAAATTGATCCTGGTATCGCAACATATCGTAGTAACTGGGGATAAATTTCTATTGCCTGATAGAGCCCAAGGCCTATAGCTGCAAGTAACAGTGTAAAGCCTATTGTGGCTCCTGATACAAAGGGCAAGGTGCGGATAAATCCATAATTCACCCCAGAGGAAATGATAACCATATTCACCGGCCCCGGTGTAATGGACATAGCCAGGGAAAACCCAAACATAGCAAGAAGTAGTGACATTCGCTGCTCCTGGCAGTTATCAATTGTTTGGAGACTTTAATGGCCTGGTAGGAAAATGATTAGATACTTAAAACTGAAATATATTGTTTATAAAAATTTACTTACTAAAAATGGAGAAGGAAAGAATACACTGCACTTGGGACCCTATGAGGCATGGATGCCGATTAGGAGCTTACAGGGATGTATTCACTGCGTGTCTCGAGTGCAGTGTATTCTATCCTTCCACCCCAGTAGTAAGTATGGAAGAGTGTGCTGCATGAGACTGGGTGCCGATTACGTGCTAACAGCAATATATTCACAGATCTTCGCAAGAGCGGTGTATCCTTTCCTGTTGACCCAGAAGTACCTTTAGAGAATTCATAGGGAGTTGCTATTGTGCTAAAGGATATTCGCTATTTACTGGTGTTTGCCAAGGTTGTGGAAAGCGGCTCTTTTAGAGGCGCTTCTTCGGAACTGGATATTTCTGTCGCCAGCGTTAGTTCCTATGTGGCGAGGTTGGAGGAAAGTCTTGGCGTTGCACTCTTGTATCGCAATACCCGCAAGTTGTCCCTGACCGAAGATGGGGAAAAGATTTATAAAACGGCACAGAAGATATTGGATTTGTACGCCGATGGTCTCGGAGAATACAAAGCGCGAGAGGAACGCAGTATCAGTCGGCTTAAAATTGCAATCCCCGCCGTTTTGATCCACAGCCGCTTGCTGAGCAAAATAGTGGGCTTTGTCCGGCAGGATCTGGGTATTCATTTACAAATTCAATGCAGCGACCAGCACGAGGATGTAATTGGCGGTGGTTTTGACTTGGCAATTCGTCTGGGTAATATGCCTGACAGCAATTTGAAAGCGCGTAAGATATTTGAACTAGAGCGGGTGTTAATTGCCAGTGGCGATATGCTGGATCGTTATGGTTTTCCGAGTCATCCTCGCGACCTTGCAGTTTGGCCCTGGATTGGGCTGAAAATGCGGCCCAATCACCGGCGATTTCTGCATCGGCAGCAGAGCGAATATGAAGTTAGCTACGCTCCGGTAGCGACTGTCGACAGTGTTGAAGCGGCTTATCGATTAACGAGCTGCGGCCTGGGACTATCGGCGCCACCTAGATTTCTATTAAGTGCACAGGATGATGTACAAGAATTATTGCCAGACTGGCAGCTTCCGAATTTACCTGCCTATGCAGTTAGACCTTCAAACGGAGTCTCCGAAGGTCCTATACAGAAACTGATTGATTATTTGGCCGATAGTGATACCCAGCTTGCTGCCTGCCATCCTCGCGATGTAACGCAAAAGCTAGCTGCAGAAGCGGTTGATTGATTGTCCCGGAAGGTTCTCAATAGCTCGGTAGAGGCCTCTGCCGTCAAGGTTGGTCGCTTGCGGGCAGAGGTTCTTTTATTCATGGGAAAATTTAAAAACTTACTGCGGAATAAATTCCTGAACCATATTTATTTGGGGGTTTCTGCTTATTTCGGCAGGATCTTGCTTTGCCGGTGTTGACTCCATGGATGTGTCTTCAGAGACATTAACTGTGCGAATAATACTGGCGATTTCTGGTTTGCAGGAACCGCAGCTGGTACCGCAGCCAAGGGTTTCTCCCAGTGCTTCGACGGTGTTAATGCCTTGGGCGATGGCCTCCTCTATCTGTGGCCGGGATATCTGGAGGCAGGTACAAATCATCTTCACACCGGGCTTTATGGGATGAAGCAATTGCCCCGGTGATTCAGGCAGGGGAGTGGCCAGGTAGTTTTCCAGGTGTTGTCGGCTGGGTAATTGGTGCCAGTCTCTACCAGAGAAAATCAGAAGTTTTAAGCTATTATCGTAGGCGATCCAGCGCTGACTTTTAGGGGTAACCAATTCCTGCCAGAACAATTGGGGCTGCTCGTCCATTATCTTGGATGCCAGTTCCCGCCCGTGGATAAGTTGGTTTGCGGCAATTTCATAGCGAAAGCCATTTTCCAAGGGGACTCGATACCAGTGCAGGATACTGCTGTCGTTGGCCCGCTGTAACCAATCCCATACTCTATCGGCAGTCTCTTCGGCACAGATCATTGTGGCAAAGTATTCAGCTGCCAGAGGACTGACATTGACGGGAACCTGTTTGAATTCTGGTTGGCCGGAATAGGGATCAATACTGGAGTCCGCCAGGGCACTGGGCTTGGAATCCTGTGAGAAGGTTTCACTCCAGTGAATAGGGGCAAAGATCTCCCCGCTTTTTTGCCCGCCGTTGAGAGCGGCGCGGCCGACCATTTTAGATGAGCCGCTGTTTAACCGAACTAATTCCCCATCGTTAACCTGGAAGCGAGCGGCATCCTTGGGGTTTATTTGTATTTCCGGCAGTTCGCTGTGATCGAGTAATTTTCTTACCCGCCCGGTTCGGGTCATGGTATGCCATTGGTCGCGCATACGGCCGGTATTGAGCCATATAGGATAGTCGCCACTGATCTGCTGTTCCGGAGGCTGCGGCGCTATGGGGATAAAGCGAGCACGCTTGTCCGGGGTAAAAAACTGTCCACTGGTGAATAAGCGTTTGCACCCGGCTGGATGCTCCTGGTTGACCGGCCACTGTACCGGGGCCAGTGCATCGTATTCACTGCGATTGATATTGGCGAGTGCGGAGATATCAAAAGCCCTGGAGCCGTGGTTTTCGAAGCCGGAAAGCTGGGCGTGCTCACGAAAAATATCGGCGGGGTGTGAATAATTAAACTGATCTCCATAACCCAGATGCTGGGCCAGTTCGCACAGGGCTTGCCAGTCGTGGCGAGCTTCTCCCGCTGGGGATAAAAATCCACGTTGCCGAGAGATACGTCGTTCTGCATTGGTGACAGTGCCGTTTTTTTCTCCCCAGCCCGTTGCGGGAAGTAGCAAATCGGCACAGCGAGCGGTATCGGTATTGGCAATGCAGTCGGAGACAATAACCAACGGGCATTTCTGTAGTGCGGCTTTGACTCTATCGGCTTCGGGCATACTGACGGCGGGGTTGGTAGCCATAATCCAAATGGCTTTAATTTTTCCGCTTTCTACCGCGCGGAACATATCCACAGCCTTCATTCCCGGCTTGGTAGCAATTTGATCGGAATTCCAGAATCGTGATACCCGGTCAATATCCTGCTCGTTAAACTCCATATGCGCGGCGAGGGTATTGGCAAGTCCGCCCACCTCGCGTCCACCCATCGCGTTGGGTTGGCCGGTAATAGAAAATGGTCCTGCACCAATTTTGCCCACGCGTCCGGTGGCTAAATGGCAGTTTATGATTGCGTTGTTTTTATCAGTGCCGCTGCTGGACTGATTGATTCCCATGGAATAAAAACTAATGGTCTTTTCTGTTGCTGCAAATGCCTGAAAAAATTCCAATAGTTTTTCGATAGATATGCCACAGGTGGCCGCAGTTAATTCTGGTGACCAGTCTTGAGCCGCAGCTAAGGTATCGGCAAATCCCTGTGTATGATTTTTTATGTAGTCGGTATCTAGATAATAGTGCCGGCTGAGAAAACGCAGAAGTCCATTGAATAGTGCCGCATCAGTGCCGGGTTTAATTGCCAGGTGCAGATCTGCCATTTCACTGGTAGCGCTGCCACGGGGGTCGATAACGACAAGCTTTGCAGCACCTGCCTGCATTCGCTGGAATAAGATCGGATGTGTCCAGGCTGCATTGGAACCGATAAGCACGATAAGTTCAGCCTGTTCCAGATCCTCATAGGAACAGGGTACCGCATCGGCACCAAATGCGCGTTTATATCCCACCACCGCAGAGGCCATACAAAGTCGGGAATTGGTATCAATATTGGCAGAGCCAATAAATCCCTTCATTAACTTGTTGGCCACATAGTAGTCTTCGGTGAGAAGCTGACCGGACAGATAAAAAGCTACAGAGTCAGGGCCATGGTCGCGAATTGTCTGTTTAAAGGCATCGGCCATATAAGAGAGCGCAGTATCCCAGTCACAATCTTTTCCGTGCAGGCGAGGGTGTAGGAGACGGCCGTGTTCGCCCAGCGTTTCGCCGAGCGCAGAACCTTTAACGCACAATTTGCCGAAATTTGAAGGGTGCTGGGAATCGCCACTAACAGTAATCGCTGTAGTATTTGCGCGCTCTTCCCTGTTAATCGAAACCCCACAACCGACACCACAATAGGGGCAGGTAGTGCAGGAGCGGTGCGCGCTCAGAAATTCCTGTACTGCCATTACTGTAGCTTATTGTTGCCGATGTAAACCGTGTTCCCACTAAATGCCAGCGGGTAGGTGGCAAGCTTGATATCGCTGTCTTCCATGCAGACTCCATCGCTAAGGCGGAAATGGTTTTTATACATTGGGGAAGCAATGGTTAATTCCCCTTCCAATTCCGCAATAATTCCTCTTGCAATCACACCAGCTTGTGCGATTGGGTCCCAGTTGTCAACGGCATAAAGCTGTTGTTCCTGGTCGGGTAAAAAAAACAGGGCGATGCTTCTTTGATAGACAGTTTTAGTCACTGTATTCAAAGCCTTCGTTGGGTATACGGAGGTATCGCCCCAAAGCGCACATACCCCAGAGTTGGTGACCAAATCTGATCGCTGACAGATTGGAGACCATTGGGGGTGGGTTATGGCAACTGAATTTGAGGGAGTTTCTTGCAGGGCAGCCAGGTTCATAATAATTTCCTCACAATGGATGGAAAGGATTCAAAAGCAATTTATTAATAAAGGTATAACTGGCGGCTTGCGCCGCCGGGAGAAGCTTTAGGCGTATTCGGCTGTTTCCACTAGCTCGTCAGTGGTCGCCGGACGCGGTTGCCCGCGCTCTTTAACGAAAACAATCTTTTCGTCGGTTTCGTTGCTATTAACGAATTGACGGAAGCGCTTGAGTTTTTCCGGATCGTTAATGGCTGTTTTCCATTCGCATTGGTAGGTGTCTACTACTCGGGCCATCTGGGCTTCCAGCTCGGCACAAATCCCCAGCTTGTCATCGATAATGACTTCGCGCAGGTAATCCAGGCCGCCGTCAAGATTTTCCAGCCACACAGATGTGCGCTGTAATTTATCGGCGGTGCGCACATAGAACATCAGGAAACGGTCGATATAGCGGATAAGAGTTTCGTCATCCAGGTCAGTGGCGAACAAATCTGCATGGCGGGGGCGCATGCCGCCGTTGCCACAAACAAATAGATTCCAACCTTTTTCAGTGGCGATAACCCCGACATCTTTGCTTTGAGCCTCAGCGCATTCACGGGTACAGCCGGAGACAGCCATTTTTATTTTGTGTGGAGAGCGCAATCCCTTGTAGCGGTTCTCTACTTGAAGGGCCATTGAAACGCTGTCCTGAACCCCAAAGCGACACCAGGTGCTACCAACACAGGACTTAACCGTGCGCAGGGATTTGCCGTAGGCATGGCCGGTTTCAAATCCGGCATCAATCAGCTCTCGCCAAATTTCCGGTAGCTGCTCCAGGCGCGCGCCAAACAAGTCGATACGCTGGCCGCCAGTAATTTTTGTATAAAGGTCGTAGCGTTTGGCCACTTCGCCGATCACTATTAATTTTTCCGGTGTGATCTCGCCGCCGGGAATACGCGGAACTACAGAATAGCTGCCGTTTTTCTGCATATTCGCCATAAAAGTATCGTTGGTGTCCTGTAAGCCGACATGAGTCTGCTCCAGAATATGTTCATTCCACAGGGAGGCAAATATGGATGCGGCCGCAGGTTTACAAATTTCACAGCCGCGCCCTGAACCGTGTTTACTTAATAATTCACTAAAGGTTTTTATTTCTTCCACCTGGATAATGTGGAATAACTCCTGGCGGGAGAAGGGGAAGTGCACGCATAAGTGATTGTTCACTTCCATGCCGAGCGCCGCTAGCTCTTCATCGACAATATTTTTCAGTAACCCAGCACAACCACCGCAACCTGTAGATGCTTTTGTTGCATCCTTGACATCAGCCAGTGAGTGGCAGCCACCGGCAACGGCGTCGATAATCTGGCCTTTACTTACATTGTGGCAGGAACACACGGTAGCCGACGCAGGAAGTGTAGCGGCACCCAGCCCGGGAGCTGCGCCATCGGTTGCCGGTAAAATTAATTGTTCCGGGTGTTCGGGCAGATCAATATCGTTGAGGTGATATTGCAGCAGGGTATCGTAGTCAACCGTATCCCCCACCATCACCGCACCCAGCAGCTTTTTGCCCTCGCTATCGGTGATCATACGTTTGTAAACACCGCTCTGCTCGTCTACAAAAGTAATAGCGGCAGCGCCGCTGGTGCGACCATGGGCATCGCCAATAGAACCGACCTGTACACCCAGGAGTTTCAGCTTGGTGCTCATGTCAGCACCGTTAAAGCTCTCCTCTCCACCGGTCAGTTGAGCGACAGCAGTACGCGCCATGCTGTAACCGGGAGCGACCAGGCCAAAAATTTTCTGATCGTAAAGCGCGCATTCGCCGATAGCGAAAATATTCGGGTCTGAAGTACGGCAGTTGCTGTCAATTACGATCCCGCCGCGTTCGCCAACTTCCAGCCCGCTGGATTTTGCCAGTTCATCCTGGGGGCGAATGCCTGCGGAGAAAACAATCATATCGGTAAGTAGTTCTTTATCTCCCTTGAACTGCATACGCAGGCGGCCGTCTACTTCTTCAATCAATTCCGTGGCGGTACTGGTGTGTACCTGAACCCCGAGTGCTTCAATTTTTGTTCTTAGTAGGGCTGAACCACCTTCATCCAACTGAGTGGCCATTAGGCCTGGGGCGAACTCGACAACGTGGGCTTCAAGTCCCAGGGCTTTCAGGGCATTGGCAGCTTCCAGGCCCAGTAGGCCACCGCCGACAACTACACCACTTTTTGCACTGGCGGCAATCGAGCGAATGGAATCGAGATCTTCCAGGGTTCGATATACAAAGCAGCGCTGGTGTTGATGACCGGGTATTGGCGGAACAAAAGGGTAGGAGCCGGTGGCAAGTATTAATTGGTCGTAAGAGTGGCTGGCTCCACTTGCCGCAGTAATTGTTTTATTGTCCCGATCAATTTGCACCACCTTGTCATTGAGCAGGATATTAAAACCCCACTGCTGATACTGCTCCAAGTTTCCCATGGACAGGTCTTCAGCTGTGCGTCCGGCAAAGTATTCGGAAAGGTGGACCCGGTCATAAGCGGGACGGGGCTCTGCACAGAATATGGTGATATCAAACTGGTTGGCGTATTGATGGTTGGCGAGCTGTTCCAGGAAATGGTGCCCGACCATACCGTTGCCAATCACAATCAGCTTTTGAGGTTTAACATTTGCCTTCATTTACAATCCTGCCGTCTCAATTCGTTTTATTCGGCAGGAAGAGGGCCCGTCTGAAATGGCAAGGGCGTCTCCTCTTCTGCCGAAGAGTACAGGCGCCGTTGCCTCGTAATGGGGGAATAATTTGTTGGTAATTAAATACATTCAATCTCTATGCCAATTTTATTTTTAGTAATAAAGGGGGTTTGGCCTGATTGTCCACAATTTTTGCGACAAAGTGGTGCATTTAATTAATTTTCTGCGCTGTAAATGTGCTTATTCAAATCTTATGTATTAGCGCCAAAAGAAGTAGAGCAGATGAGAGAGCAGTAGAATTAAAGTTAGTAGCTGCCAGACAAGAACCGGATTTCTTTCTAGCAGGGGACGGCTTTGGGGGGCTTTAAATTCCGGGCTGGGAGATTGCAGATCCTGGATAAATTCTGACAATGCGTTGTAGCGCTTTTTAGGATCAGGAGCACAAGCCTTTTGTAGGGCGCTATCAATCCAGTAGGGAATATCTTTGCGGTGTGCGGATGCGCGAGTAAAGCGCATTTGGTTATAGTTCTTTAAACGGTAGTGGTAGCTGCCAAAGCGCTCGGGATAGGGATATTTGCCCGTGAGCAATTCATAAGCAATGATTCCCAGGGAAAAGATGTCTGATCGATGGCTGGCGCTATCCCCAAAAAAGAATTCCGGAGCTGTATAATTCTTACTGCCGGGCGCTGTTTCACCAGATAGATGTAATTGCTCTCTGAGCCCTGGGCCATCGGCACCACCGAGATCAATGATTGCCAGGCGCCCGTCGTTGCGCATCATAATATTCTCTGGCTTGAGATCGCCGTGAACGATCTCCAACCGCTGTAAACTTCGCAACGCACTAACCAATTGTGCCATTAGCTCCCGCACTTGGGGAATTTGAGGTTGTGGATGTAATTGCATCCACTGACGCAAAGTCTGTCCTTCGATATATTCGAGAATATGATAGAGACAGTGCCTTTCAGAAGTCGGAGCAAAAACTTTAATAATTCCTGGGTGGGAGATTCGTCGCCCGGTCCATTCCTCAGCAATAAATCGTTCGATGTAGTGGGGGTCATCACAGAAATTAACTGAGGGAGTTTTTATCACCCGCAATACTTCGGTATTGAGGTCTCGGGCCAGATAGAGATGGCTGCGGCTGCTGGCATGTAATTCCTGTAAAACAAGGAAATTGTCGAGCTTTTGGCCTGGGCGCAGGTCAGGTGCGAACGGGAGTTCGCGATTACGCATAGCCAATTCATCGCACTGGGGCAGCCCTACATAATTTATCCGGCAAGTGACAGCAGTCAGGTTATCGGTGGAGCCCGCTGTCAGAGCAGCATCAATAAGCCCTTGTGGGGTTGAACTGGAAAAATTAAGCAATAGCTCAATTAACTCTGTCTCAGGCAGAAAATCGTGAATCCCATCGCTACTCAGCAGGAAAATATCCCCGGGTTGCAATTCCTCACAGCGGTAGTCCACTTCAATATGGGCATCCATTCCCAGGGCGCGGCTCAAAAAGGTGCGTCCAGGTCCGAGGCTGTGGCTGTGATCGCTACTCAAGCACTGTAATTTCCTGTCGCGGAGTCGGTAGATCCGGGAGTCGCCGATGTGAACCAGATGTGCGCTGGTGCCTTTGAAAATAACGGCAGAAAAAGTGGTCAGCCAACCCCGTTTAATTTCGGCACTGCCGCCACTCTGTCGAAATAGCCAGCTATTGAGCGAGTGCAAAACCCGCGCAACAGCGTGCTTTGTCGACCAGGTTTGCGGGGTGCTGTAATAATCGGAAAAGAATCCATTGATGGCAGCGCGGGCTGCTTCACCGCCGGCTTCTGCATTGGCAACACCGTCGGCTACTGCGGCAAGGCTGCCGTGGCGCTGTAATTCAGCGCCTTGGGGAAGCCGCACTGCGCAGGCGTCGTCATTGTGCTGGCGAAGTCCGGCGCAGGAGGCAGTGAACAGTTGCAGGGCATCTTCTTTATTGTCCTGCGAACTGTCACTAGCAGCGAGCCCAGATTCTATTGTGCTCGCTGCAGTGGGTAGATCGTTATTAGGCAACATCGATCATGGATACGCTGCCATCGGGGTGTACTTCTGCCATTTGTCCCTCCGGTTCTTCCAGTAGAAGCAGGGCGGCAAAGCCGAGCAATGCGGTAGCGCAGATTACCAGGAAAAAGGCCTGGTAAGACACCATGCTGAGAACGGTGAGATAGAAAACGGCTCCGACATTGCCGTAGGCGCCAGTCATGCCGGCAATCTGCCCGGTTAGGCGGCGTTTGATTAGGGGCACCACTGCGAATACAGCGCCTTCACCAGCTTGCACAAAGAAGGAACAGGCCATGGCAGCGGCGACCGCCAGGTACAGGGGCCACTCGGCATCGATCATGCTCATAGTGAAGTAACCCAGAGCCAGGCCGGCGGTGAGGATCAGCAGGGTAGGTTTGCGGCCCCAGCGGTCGCTAATCAATCCGCCGGCAGGGCGTGACATGAGGTTCATAAAGGCATAGGCGGAGGCCAGCAAGCCAGCTTTTACCGGGTCCAGTGTAAAGGTCTCGGAGAAGAAGAGGGGCAGCATGGAAACCACAGCCAATTCGGAACCGAAAGTCGCGAAGTAGAGCAGATTCAAAACTGCTACTTGCTTAAACTTATAGCGGTGTACCGGTGCCGGTGGGTTGCTGAGTACTTCACGGTTAATACTGTAGGTTTTATACGCGTCCAGAAGATAGAGTAATACCAAGCCTGCATAGATCAGGTTGGCGGTAAGGTTAGATATTAATGCAACGCCGCTGGATAATTTCCAGGTTAGCAGAGCCAGTGCCGCATACATGGGCACTTTCATCACCAGAAGCAGGATAAAATCCCCGGGGCTAGTGACTTCCATCGCCCCAATTTTTTTTGGCTTGAAATAGGTTGACCCCTTGGGCGTATCAGTCACAGAGAAGTAATAAACTACGCTGTAAACCAGTGCGATTGCGCCAGTGAGGCCAATGGCATAGCGCCAGCCGTCGTCACCGCCAAAAAACAGGGCGATAGTGGGCAGGGACATGGCTGCTGCAGCTGAGCCAAAATTTCCCCATCCCCCGTAAATACCCTCTGCGGTACCCAGCTGTCGAGCCGGGAACCACTCGGACACCATTCGGATGCCTACGACAAAACCTGCACCAATAAAGCCCAAAAGGAATCGGCCAATGGCTGCCTGTACAAAGTTGTCTGCCAGGGCAAAAATAAAGCAAGGCACACTGCCGATTGCCAGTAATAGCGAATAGGTGAGTCTGGGGCCATATTTATCAGTTAGCATCCCGATTACAATGCGCGCGGGAATTGTCAGGGCCACGTTTAAAATAAGTAGGGTTTTGACCTGGTCTGGAGTTAATGAAAGGCTTTTCGCAATTGCCATTAACAGTGGTGCGTGGTTAAACCAGGCAAAGAAAGTGATAAAGAAGGCCACCCAGGTTAGGTGGAGCACTTTTATCTTCCCGCGGAACGAGAATAGATTGAGTGAGTCACTGGACATGCGCATTTCCTTTGTTTGCTAATTCCGCAGGCACAAAAAAAGCCCACAGCTGCAGCCGCTTGACTGCAGACGATGGACTTCGTTGCCCGTTATATTCGGCGAACAACCGCTTCACCGCGCTGATGCGCCTGAGGGAAGGCAATTGCATCATCGAATTATTTCCATTCAATTAATGTGCCACTATTTTTTTGCGAGCAGGAAATCCACTGTCTGCCGATAGAGGTCTGGACGATAGGCTTCTGCTGCACGGAGCGTTGAACTCCCCAGGTCTGAATACATCTCCAGCAGCTGCCGTGCTTTTTCCTGAGTTGGACGCCCACAGTCGTTATCAATATGGGCAAAGAGGTGCCAGCCGGGATTGGCGAGAATTTCCCGGTCCCGGTGGTAGAGTATCTGGTCATTGAGGGAGCGTTGAATCAGCTCCTCAGGCAAGTTGAGGTATTGCCCCAGGGACAAGAGCTTGGCAGCTTCGGCTCTGTTTGCGCGTGCGGCAAGCCAGGTACAGGCCTTGAGAAGAGCGGCCCTTAGGGCCAAGTGGGTCGCAGGGTTGGCTTGGTGCCAGCTCTCAGTGACTGTCAGCACTTTTTCCGGCATAGCTGGCAGCAGTGTATTACAAGCCGCAATAACCACGCCGGACCCTTTGTGGGCGGCCAGGGAGTTCCAGGGTTCGCCTACACAATAGCCATCGATAACGCCACTGTGGAGGTTTTCCAGCATTTGTTCAGGCGGTAATACCACCAGTTTTATATCCCGGTCCGGGTTGATATCGGCAGAGCGCAACCAGTATCTTAATTGCAAGCTATGACTGGAGAATGGATAAACCGTGGCGAGCCTGACAGTAGGTGGGTATTTATTGTCGTGAAGGTAGCGCTTTAGCGCCAAGGCGATATCACTTTGTGAGTCACCTTCACAGTAATTTTGCAGACGTTCGAATAATTCTGCGGAAAGGGTAATAGCGTTACCGTTGCAGCTGAGAATTAATCCACTTAACAAGTGTTCGTGGCAATTTGGTAACGCTTGTTCCAGTGTCAGGGGCATAGGAGCGAGCATTGCTGCAGCATCTGCTTTGCGCGCAATTAACTTGTCTCGCAGGGTGGCCCAGCTTGTTTCTTTTTGCAGCTGTACCTTTAATCCATATTCTTGGAAGTAGCCTAGCTCCTTGGCGACAATCAGCGGTGCGCTGTCGGTCAGGCGCAGGTAAAGCAGTTTGATGGTCTTTTTTTCCGGGCACAGAAGGGCTGACATCGGTACTCTAATGCTCTTTCTGAAAATATTGGATTACTTGCTCGGCAACTGTATGGATGGTCGAGTTGCTGTTCATTGCGAGATTGCGCAAGGTCTTATGGGCATCCTCTTCACTGAGGTTCTTCTTGGCCATTAATAGCCCTTTGGCCCGCTCGATCGCTTTTCGCTCTGTGAGTTGCTGCTGGGTGCGCTCAAGAGACTGACGCAATTGCTGGAAATGTTTAAATTGTGCCATAGCGATTTCTATCGCCGGTGCCACGCGCTCAGGGGTCATTCCCTCGGCCATATAAGCGCTTACTCCGGAGTCGACCGCGCGACTAATAAAGTCTGCGTTTCCGCTACCTGAAAACATAGCCACTGGGGTTGGCGCCTCACGATTGACTATGGCCAGGCTTTCCAGGATATCCCTGTCCGGGGATTCGATGTCTATCAGCACAATATCTGGACGGTATTTTTCCACCTGGAAGAGGAGGCCTTCGGCACTGTTGATCTGGGCGAGAATGCTGTAGCCAGCAGCACGTAATCGCTCACAAACCAATTGGGCGCGCTCGGGATTGTCATCGACCAGCATGATTCCAGGGCTTGGATTAGTCACAATTTACTGCGGCACTCATCTAATAATTTTTATTGGGCTTTACCAACTTTTAATCAATAGTTGTGCCAAATACGCAGAGGTGGGGGAGTGGATGTATGTCTCTAATTCCATGAGGTAAATCTGATGTTACTGCTTTTTCCTGGTGCGACATTCTGCGGATATTGTTTTTTTTGCACAAGTAGGGGGCTAGTACATATTTTTCAGGCAGAAAAGTGTGACTTGGTACTATGGAAGCAAAACCATCTGCACATTTGTGGTTTGCGTGAGTAGACTGTCACATGGCGCGTTATTTTTTATTATACGTGTAATGTGATAGTCGTCTTTATCGACAATATTTAACTAACACGGTGTGTTTGGTGATCTATTTGCGGTTATTAAAAATAGTCAGTTACCCCTAAATTTTTGTTGTTTTTTGTTTGTTTGTAGGTGGTCACTCCACTGTGGGGATTTTCTTGGGTTGAAAATTCATAGTGAATTGAGCGGTAAGGCCATTTAAAAAGGACAACTCCTTATATTTTGGATAAACAAATAGCAATTTAACTTCAGGGAAAAAGGTTTCGAGCGAGACTAATTTTGGCTGATTTCTCTCAGGTCTATATAGCCAATTCAGGATATATAGTCTTATTAATTTCGCCAATTACGGCTATCAGGTTATCCCTCTTTTCATCCCCTTTGACGACGTTTACACTCGATCTGTTTATAAATTGGGCAATCCAATACTTTTTGAGGTAGATGTAGCTGTAAGTTCATAAAATCAACTAAGAGGGGCACGGCGGTGATTATAGCCATACCTAGAGAGACCGCAGAGGGAGAAGCACGTGTTGCAGCGACTCCCGATAGCGTAAGACGATTACGCGATTTGGGTTTTTCCGTAGCGGTGGAGAAGGGGGCTGGTAACAGGGCCAGTTTTACTGATGAAGCTTATGCTGAAGCCGGTGCAGAAGTCCGTGAGGATATGCAACAGTGCCTGGCTGATGCGGGCATAGTATTAAAAGTACAAGCACCAACTGATCAAGAGTTGGCCCTGATTCCCAAAGGGGCTACGCTGATCGCCTTTCTGAAGCCGGCACAAAATGCCGAGTTCCTACAGAAGCTTGCCGAGCGCGATATCAATGCGCTAGCGGTCGAGTCGATTCCAAGAATTTCCCGCGCGCAAAAAATGGATGCGCTCAGCTCCATGGCAAATATTGCCGGCTATCGTGCGGTTGTGGAGGCTGCCCACAATTTCGGTCGCTTCTTTACCGGGCAGATCACGGCAGCAGGAAAAATTCCCCCGGCAAAAGTACTTGTTATTGGTGCTGGTGTAGCGGGGCTCTCTGCAATAGGTACGGCAAAAAGCATGGGAGCTATAGTGCGGGCCTTCGATACCCGCGCTGAAGTACGTGAGCAAGTGGAGTCCATGGGGGCTGAATTCCTCACCGTAGAAATTGAGGAGGAAGGCTCGGGCTCCGGTGGTTACGCCAAGGTGATGTCGAAGGAATTTATTGATGCTGAAATGGCACTGTTCCGCGAGCAGGCCAAAGAAGTGGATATTGTGATCACCACAGCCTTAATTCCGGGGAAACCCGCTCCGAAATTATGGCTTGCAGATATGGTCGACAGTATGCCTAAGGGTTCTGTCGTCGTGGATTTAGCAGCAGAAATGGGCGGTAACTGTGACTATACAGTGGCTCATGAAAAAGTGGTGCAGAACGGCGTCACTATTCTTGGTTATACCAATCTGCCCAGTCGAGCAGCAGCACAATCCTCGCGCCTGTATTCAACCAATCTTGCTCATCTGCTTGGGGAGCTAACTCCAGAAAAAGATGGTGAGATTAATCTCAATTTTGATGATGAAGTGATTCGTGGTGCCACAGTGGTTAAATCCGGTGAGATTACCTGGCCTCCACCCGCACCAAAAATTTCTGCTCAGCCCAAGCCATCGGCGAAAGCTACTGAAGAAGTGAAAATTGTTGAGGAGAAAGCTGAGAAACGAAAATCTCCCGTATCTATTTTTGCATTTTGGGCGATCGCGGCAATCTTATTGCTGTGGTTGGGGCGTGTGGCACCTCCTGATTTCGTCTCGCACTTTACCGTATTTGTCCTGGCAATATTTGTTGGCTGGCAAGTGATTTGGAATGTTACCCATGCGCTACACACTCCGCTAATGAGTGTTACTAATGCAATTTCCGGCATTGTGGTTGTTGGTGCATTAGTACAGCTTGGGATTGCCAATTCGGGTTTGGTGAGCCTGCTTGCTTTCATCGGCGTGTTGGTGGCCAGTATTAATATATTCGGTGGTTTCTTTGTGACCTACCGTATGTTGAAAATGTTTCGCCGGTAACGGGAGGAGAGAGTGATGAACGGTATGATTGCAATGGCTTATCTCTTCTCGGCAGTGATGTTTATCTTGAGCCTGGGAGGTTTATCCAGTCACGAAACTGCGCGCAGGGGAAATATTTACGGTATGGTGGGAATGGCAGTTGCCATTATTGCCACTATTGCTGGAGTGGCCGCCGGGGCTTACTGGATGGTCGCCATCGCTATGATCGTCGGCGCGGTGATTGGTTTGGCACTGGCCAAGCGTGTGGCTATGACTCAAATGCCACAAATGGTGGCTTTGCTACACAGCTTCGTCGGCTTGGCTGCGGTATTAATTGGTTGGGGCGGTTTCCTCGATCCGGTTGTGGAGTTACACGGAGCTGCTCATGTTGTCCACAGCACTGAGATATACCTGGGTGTATTTATTGGGGCAATTACCCTGACCGGTTCTTTGGTTGCTTTTTGTAAGTTGCAGGGATTGGTTTCCGGGAAACCATTAATGCTACCGGCCCGGCACTGGCTTAACTTGATTGCCATTTTGGCCTGTATTGTTCTGGGTGTGTTGTTTGTACCGGCAGATGTGCATGCGGGTACGGTTATTAACTTGCTGTTAATGACCTCAATTGCATTGCTGTTAGGTATTCACCTTGTGGCGGCTATTGGCGGCGCTGATATGCCGGTGGTTATATCCATGCTGAACAGCTACTCCGGTTGGGCCGCTGCCGCTACCGGATTTATGCTGGGCAATGATCTGTTAATTGTAGTGGGCGCCCTGGTGGGTTCTTCCGGTGCCATCCTGAGTTACATCATGTGCCGGGGAATGAACCGCTCTTTTATCAGCGTTATTCTCGGTGGATTTGGCTCTGATGGTGGTGAAGTGTCCGATGAGGAAGTCGATGGTGAAGTAATTGCCATTGATCAACAGGAGCTTGCGGATGAACTGGATGCGGCGGACAGTATCATTATTGTTCCCGGATTCGGAATGGCGGTAGCCCATGCCCAGCAGGCGGTTAGTGACTTGACTGATCGTTTGAGAAAAGCAGGCAAAACAGTGCGCTTTGGTATTCACCCGGTAGCTGGACGTCTTCCTGGACATATGAATGTGCTCTTGGCTGAGGCTAACGTGCCTTACGATATCGTTCTGGAAATGGATGAGATTAATCCAGACTTTCCCGCTACAGATTTGGTTTTGGTGATCGGTGCTAACGACACGGTAAACCCGGATGCAGTGGAAAAACCGGGCTCGCCTATCGCCGGTATGCCGGTGTTGGAAGTTTGGAAGGCCGGTAAGGTTGTTATCCTCAAACGCTCTATGGCTTCAGGGTATGCGGGAGTTGCTAACCCGCTGTTTTACAAAGAAAACTCACGCATGCTGTTCGGTGATGCAAAAGATAGTTTGCAGGGGGTTTTGGGTAAAGTCGGCAATTAGTTGCTGACTCGGGTTATTAATAGTAATTAACCTGTTTTGTACTGAAAGGCCTGGTGGGGTACAAATTGTGATGTGCCTCTTCAGGCCTTTCTGTATTTTGGTTTAGCAATTTCTTTTGATGAAAAACTTGGTTATCGAACCCTTTTTCAAATAGTGGTAGGCTCCACCGCTTTACATATCTTTACTAATAAAAAGGTTAATAGGAGTTTGGGGATGGAAATCCGTCTACGTAAGCTAGCTTTAGCAGGGGTTGTTACTCTGGGAGCTTTAGGCTTGGCAGCCTGTGGGGGAGGCGGAGGTAGCTCTGACTCTGATAGTGGAGATGGTTCTGAGACGCCAACTGCCGTTGGCGGCACTTGGGAAAAGGATAACTTCCTGCCTGTCTCAACTTATGCGAGCCGGTGTGTTGCTCCCCGCAGTGGCACAGACCCAGCAACGGGTTCAGCTTATGCTGATGTAGCGGGCACCCGCGAGGACGAGAATAACTGGCTGCGCTCAATGAGTAATGAGCTCTACCTATGGTACGACGAGATTGAAGACCAGGATCCAGCGAGCTTCGATGATTCTTTAGCTTATTTCGAAGAGCTAAGAACTTTCGCTCTAACTCCCTCCGGTCGAGAAAAGGACCGCTTCCATTATACGGTCCCGTCAGATGAGTGGTATTCACAAACTGAATCTGGTGTGTACGTTGGTTATGGTGTCCAGTGGGCCCTACTTTCCGATAAGCCGCCACGTAAAGCGGTAGTCGCTTATCTGGATGAGGAAAACGGTGGTAATCTGCCGGATATTATCACCCGCGGTGCAGAAGTTATCAGTGTGGACGGCGTTGACCTGGCTTATGGTGATGATGTCGATACCTTAAATTACGGTATGTGGCCGGAAAACGATGGTGAGTCCCATGTATTTGAAATAAGACCTTTGGGTTCTTCAACGATTGAGACTGTCACTTTGGTTGCATCACCAGTGCAATCAGATCCTGTTCAATATGTTAAAACGGTGGACACGAATTCGGGCCGCAAAGTCGGATATATGTTGTTCAATGATCATATTGCGACAGCCGAAGCGGAATTGATTGATGCTGTCAGCGAGCTTGAGTCTGAGTCTGTTGACGATTTAGTACTAGACCTTCGTTATAACGGTGGTGGTTACCTCGATATCGCTGCAGAGTTAGCTTATATGATCGCAGGTGATAATACTGCGGGACAGGTATTTGAAATTGCCCAGTTTAACGACCAGCATCCGGAAACTAATCCAATTACCGGAGCGCCATTGGATGGGACTCCATTCTACTCGACCGGTCTGGGCTTTGTTGATGAGTCTTTATACGGGGAAGAATTGCCGACTTTAAACCTGTCGCGACTGTTTGTCTTAACCAGTGAAAATACCTGCTCAGCCAGTGAGGCCATTATCAATGGCTTGCGCGGAATTGATGTAGAAGTTATTCAGATCGGTGAGACTACTTGCGGTAAGCCTTACGGTTTTTACCCCCTGGATAACTGTGGCACTACTTACTTCACAATTCAGTTCTCCGGTGTGAATGCAAAAGGCTTTGGCGATTACTCCGATGGCTTTGTACCCAATGGTAATTATGGAAATGATGCTGATTTGCCCGGATGTGTGATCGGGGATGACTTTGATAATCTCCTGGGTAATGCTGATGAAGCGCGATTTGCCACTGCGTTGAATTACATTGAGACTGGCGAATGTGGAGATATTGCCGTTAGCGCATTCGCCATTTCCGGTGAAAGCGAGGGTGGCCCCATTTTCAATGCACGAGTGACCAAGGAAGTTTCTCGCAGTAACCGCATAATGGTGAAATAAAATGAAAATGGCAGCTTTGGCTAAACTTTGCGGTTTTGCATTGATGTGTCTTGGTTGCTCCTCCCAGCAAAGTATTGAAACTGCAGCACCGGCACTGTTACAGGAAACGAGCCCGGAGATTCAGGGCAAGTTGCAGGCTGCAGTTTCGCAAGCGCTGGGCGGGGTTAATGTGACCCTGGGCCCTGGGGTGTTTGTGGACGATACTATTTTGGTGATTGAGAGTAATCCCCAAAAGATGGCTCTGATTGGCCGGGATATGGGGCGGCCGATCAAGTTTCAACTAGTCGGCAATGGTGAGAAATGCTGGTTGAGGCGACTGTCCAATGGAGAATCCTGGGAGTTGCCTGTGCTGTGTAAGCCAGTTTCCACTGGTTGAGAAAAGAAAGGGGAGCATTAGCTCCCCTTTTTGTTTAACGCAGCAGGTTGGACTTGCGAATATCCGGCTTCTGCGCCGCGCGGAAAATCAGGGCAATCTTGCCGATTTCCTGTACCAGCTCGGATGAGGATTTTTCGCAAAGCTCACCAACGATTTGGTGGCGTACTTCCCGGTCGGCGATCATCAGTTTGACCTTGATCAGCTCGTGGTCTTCGAGTGCACGGTTCAGTTCTTCCATCACCCCCTCGCTCAGCCCATTGCCGGCTACGGTCACAACAGGTTTCAGATTGTGACCTAGAGAGCGAAGAGCTTTTTTGCGGTCGGCGGTTAAAGGCATACAATACTCCATTACCACTTTGTGGAATTCGATGTGGGAGCGGCCACAGACCGCGATCGTCGCCAGCGTTTGTTCGGCGGACCCGATCGCGGTCTGTGGCCGCTCTTATAATTAAGCTGTAGTGATTGTAGGCATTGTACCCGATGGGCCGATCTAAGAGCAGCCACCGTTGGCTGCGTGAACATTTTAATGACCATTACGTCAAACAGTCCCAAAAAGAGGGCTATCGCTCCCGTGCCAGCTACAAGCTGCAGGAGCTACAAAATAAGGACCGCTTATTCAAGCCAGGAATGACTGTTGTCGACCTGGGTGCGGCTCCAGGGGGCTGGTCCCAGGTAGCGATGGAGTTGGTAGGGCACAAAGGCAAGGTTTTGGCGTCAGATATATTGCCGATGGACCCGCTGGCCGGTGTGGACTTTGTCCAGGGGGACTTTACCGAGGAGTCGGTGCTCAGTGAACTGTTACAGCGCATGGGCGATGAACTGGCAGACCTTGTGATTTCCGATATGGCCCCCAATATGAGTGGGATACGCGATGTTGATCAGCCCGCCTCCATGTATTTGGTAGAACTGGCGGTCGATATGGCCCGGCAGGTACTTAAGCCCGGTGGTGCATTTGTTGCAAAGGTATTCCAGGGAGAGGGTTTCGACGAGTTGATCCGCGACTTGCGTGGGAGCTACAACAGTGTCGTAACTCGCAAACCTGGTGCTTCCCGCCCCCGTTCACGTGAAGTATACGTGGTGGCGCGAGGATTTAAGGGCTGAGAGCGACTGAGAACATCGGCGTATTTCTAGTCTGACTCCCCATATGGTATAAGCGATACCTGTATCGGGGGCGAAGGCTGTTGACCCCCCGCACCTATACTGGTTTTATCCGGTATTGATGTGGCCGGCGTTGCCGGAATGAACGGATTTTGATTGCGAAAGCGAGAGGGCTATCCCTTTGAATGATATGGCAAAGAACCTAGTACTGTGGTTGATCATCGCAGCGGTACTGCTGATGGTTTTTCAAAACTTTAAACCACAGTCACGGGATGAGGCTCTCAGTTACTCCGACTTTGTTCAGGATGTGCAGTCGGGCCAAGTTAAGAACGTGATCGTAGACGGTCTGGTGATTACCGGCGAAAAAGCCGATGGCAGCCGCTTCAAGACTATCCAGCCACAGATTATCGACGATGAACTGACCAATGAGCTGGTGCGCAGCAATGTGCAATTTGTTGGTCGCGAGCCTGAGTCACCTAGCATCTGGCAGCAGCTTCTGGTAGCCAGCTTCCCGATCCTGATTATTATCGCTGTATTTATGTTCTTTATGCGCCAAATGCAGGGCGGAGCCGGCGGTCGCTCAGGTCCTATGGCATTTGGTAAGAGCAAGGCGCGCCTGCTGGGCGAAGACCAGATCAAGACAACTTTTTCCGATGTTGCCGGAGTAGATGAAGCTAAGGAAGAGGTACAGGAGCTGGTCGAGTTCCTGCGCGATCCCACCAAGTTCCAGCGCCTGGGTGGCAATATCCCCCGTGGCGTATTGATGTGTGGCCCTCCCGGTACCGGTAAGACCCTGCTTGCCAAAGCAATTGCCGGCGAAGCAAAAGTACCTTTCTTCTCCATCTCCGGTTCTGACTTTGTTGAGATGTTTGTTGGTGTGGGCGCTTCCCGGGTGCGGGATATGTTTGACCAGGCCAAGAAGCAGGCTCCCTGCATCATCTTTATCGACGAGATTGACGCTGTTGGCCGTCACCGTGGAGCCGGTGTTGGCGGTGGTCACGATGAGCGCGAGCAGACCCTGAACCAGTTGCTGGTTGAGATGGATGGGTTCGAAGGTAATGAGGGCGTGATCGTTATTGCCGCGACTAACCGCCCGGATGTACTGGACCATGCCTTGCTGCGCCCAGGTCGCTTTGACCGCCAGGTATTTGTTGGACTCCCGGATATTCGTGGCCGCGAACAGATCCTCAAAGTTCATATGCGCAAGGTGCCTATGGACGACAAGGTGAACCCACAGACGATTGCCCGTGGAACCCCTGGTTTCTCCGGTGCCGATCTGGCCAACCTGGTCAACGAAGCCGCCCTGTTTGCTGCGCGGGCCAATAGACGCACCGTGACCATGGAAGAGTTTGAGCGCGCCCGTGACAAGATCATGATGGGCGCCGAGCGCAAGTCCATGGTGATGAATGAAAAGGAGAAGGTGAATACCGCCTATCACGAGGCCGGTCACGCCATTATTGGTCGACTGGTACCCGAGCATGACCCGGTACACAAAGTAACTATTATCCCCCGTGGCCGCGCTCTGGGTGTGACCCAGTTCCTGCCAGAGGAAGACAAGTACAGCCTGTCCAAGCGCGCGATTGAATCGCAATTGTGCTCCCTGTTTGGCGGCCGTATTGCTGAGGAAATGACCCTGGGTATCGACGGCGTTACTACCGGCGCTTCCAATGACATCGAGCGGGCCACCGACTTGGCGCGCAGTATGGTGACCAAGTGGGGCTTGTCTGAAAAGCTCGGCCCATTGCATTACGGCGAAGATGAAAGCGGTCAGCCCGGCCAGGGCAATCCGGTTTCCGGCAAGACTTCCAATGAAATTGATGTGGAGGTGCGCCGTATTATCGATGTCTGCTACGAGCGAGCACAAAAGCTGTTGGAGGATAACCGAGATATTCTTGAAGCGATGAAAGATGCGCTGATGGAATACGAAACCCTGGATGCGGAGCAGGTGGACGACCTGATGGCTCGCCGCAAAGTTCGCGCACCGAGGGATTGGGAAGACAATAACTTCGGTTCTGGTGGAAACAGCCCGACCCAGGATACTGAAACCACAGAGGCCTCAACTGAGGCGGATAAGAGCAATACCGTCGGCGGCCCATTAAACGGCCACTGATTCTCCGAAGCGACTAACTGGACAAAACCAAATGCCGGGTTGGGGATAGGGCGATAGCCTGTTCCGATCTGGCATTTTTTTATTTCAGCCAATGAAAATTATCTGTGGTAACCACACCTTAGACCTCTCCCAACCGGTGGTTATGGGGGTTCTGAATACAACGCCAGACTCCTTTTCCGACGGTGGCAATTACTATGCCTCCGGTAGCCTGGACTTGACCCTGGCTCTGCAGAGAGCGGAACAGATGCTCTCTGAGGGAGCGACAATCCTGGATATTGGCGGAGAATCGACACGCCCTGGCGCATCGCCGGTCACCGAGCAGCAGGAGCTGGATCGGGTAGTGCCGGTGGTGGAGGCAATCAAAGCGAACTTTGACGCGATTATCTCTGTCGATACCAGTACCCCGGCAGTGATGCGTGAGTCAGCTGCGGTAGGGGCGGGACTGATCAATGATGTTCGCGCCCTGGAGCGCCCGGGTGCACTGGAAGCAGCCGTCGAAAGTGGCTTGGCGATCTGCCTGATGCATATGCAGGGTCAGCCCGGCACTATGCAGGATGATCCGTCTTACACTGATGTTGTAGAGGATGTCGCCAGGTATCTGCAGAAACGGGTCGATCTCTGTATCGATCTGGGGGTGACACGGGACCGGCTCATTCTCGACCCGGGTTTTGGCTTTGGCAAAACCGATGAGCACAATTTAGCGTTGTTGCGTAATTTGTCGCAGCTGGCGCCGGCGGATATGCCCATACTGGCAGGCTTGTCGCGTAAGTCGATGATCGGCCGCCTGCTCGATCGAGATGTAGATGGCCGACTCCCCGGTAGCTTGGCCCTGGCCATGTTGGCTGCGCAAAAAGGCGCAAGAATTTTACGTGTCCACGATGTTGCGGAAACCGTGGATGTGTTGCGCATGCAGCAATTGGTTTGCAGCGAAATTTGATGAGTGATGTCTTACAGAGACCTTAAGCCGCAGGGTCCTGTTGTGGTTTTCCGACAGAACAGAAAAGCGGCGAAGTACACAATTGAGAAGCGTTATGGAAAGAAAGTATTTTGGCACTGATGGTATTCGTGGTCGCGTTGGCGAGGGAGCAATTACTCCCGATTTTATGCTGCGCCTGGGATATGCAGCGGGCAAGGTACTGGGAAGAATTTCCAAAGCTAAACACCACCGACGTCCCCGCATCCTTATCGGTAAGGACACTCGGGTCTCCGGCTACATGTTTGAGGCAGCGCTGCAGGCGGGCCTGATTAATGCTGGCGTGGATGTCGCCCTGTTGGGGCCAATGCCGACTCCGGCGATCGCCTACCTGACCCGGACTTTCCATGCCGGTGCAGGCATTGTTATCAGCGCCTCCCATAATCCTTACCACGACAATGGCATTAAGTTTTTCAGCGCTGAAGGCTCCAAGTTACCGGATGAGGTTGAATTGGAGATTGAAGCCGCTCTCGAGCTGCCGATGGAAACTTCCGACGATCTCGGTCGCGCCTATCGAGTTGATGATGCAGCCGCGCGTTACATCGAGTTCTGCAAGGCTTCCACGCCCTGGGGTTTCTCCCTTGAGGGTTTGAAGATTGTTCTCGACTGCGCCAATGGAGCCACTTATCACGTAGCGCCGATGGTGTTTCGTGAGCAGGGAGCAGAAGTCAGCGTAATTGGAGCGGGCCCTGATGGACTCAATATCAATCTAGATTGCGGCTCCACTAAACCTCAGCAGTTGCAACGGGCCGTGGTTAAGCGCGGTGCGGACCTGGGTATAGCCTTTGATGGTGACGGGGACAGGGTGTTGTTCGTCGATGCCAATGGGGAATTGGTCGATGGCGATCAGCTGTTGTATATCATCGCTATGCACCAGCATAAATTCCTGGGCGGTTGCAGTGGTGTTGTCGGCACCTTGATGAGCAATTACGGTTTTGAGCTTGCATTACGCGAAAACAAAATCCCGTTTGAGAGAGCCAAAGTGGGCGACCGCCATGTGCTTGAAAAAATGTCAGCTAATCAGTGGAAGCTGGGAGGTGAGTCGTCAGGCCATATTATCTGTGCCGATGCGTCTACCACCGGTGACGGTATTATCGCCGCACTGCAGGTACTGCGTGGCCTGTGTGAGTTTGATGAGCCCTTGCATCAGCTTAAGTCCCGTATGACAATGTTCCCCCAGCACATGATTAATGTGCAACTGGCTCATCGCGATGGTGTGCTCGATCACACAGATGTTAAGGCTATTGTTGTCGATGCGGAACGCCGACTGGCGGACAGCGGACGTGTGCTGCTGCGGCCATCTGGCACAGAGCCTCTGATCCGGGTAATGGTTGAAGGTCGCGACAGCGTCCTGGTAGAACAGCTGGCCAAAGATATTTCCTCCGTGGTGGAGCGAATTGGAAATAACTGATCTGCTGCGATTTAACCCGTAGTAAATCGGTCCTCTTGGGGCGCAGAAGAAACTCGTATAATTTTGGTTGTATGTTGGCGTCAATGTCGCTAAGATTTGCGCCCCTTGAAGGAGCACACATGCGAACACCGCTAGTAGCAGCAAACTGGAAAATGAACGGCAGCCGCGAGTTTGCCGAACGTTTTTTCACCGAACTCAACCTCGAAGGTGTGAAGTCCGGTGTTGTTGTTTGCCCATCTTTTCCATACCTCGGCTTGGTGGCTGATGCGGCGGAAAAGAGCGGAGGTTTTAGTCTGGGTGCCCAGGACCTTAGCCAGGAGCCCAAAGGGGCGTTTACTGGTGAGGTTTCCGCTAGCATGTTACTGGATTGGAATACCCGTTACGTTATTGTCGGGCATTCTGAGCGCCGTAGTCTCTACGGAGAAACCAGTGAGTTAGTGGCGAAAAAATTTGTTGCGGCCCAAGAGGCGGGACTGGCTCCAATACTTTGCGTCGGGGAAACCCTTGAAGAACGCGAGCAGGAGCGCACTCTCGAAGTGGTTGCAGAACAACTTCAAGCGGTTGCCGACATCATTGATTCGGCTGGCTGGAAGCAGTCCGTGATTGCCTATGAACCGGTATGGGCCATTGGCACCGGAAAAACTGCTACCCCTGATGAAGCCCAAGCTGTACATGCATTTATTCGCTCGCAGTTGGGAGATTTGGGCGCTGAAGTACAGATTTTATATGGCGGTAGTGTAAAATCCGCAAATGCCAGGGAGCTTTTTGCCCAGGCAGATATTGATGGTGCCCTGGTGGGTGGAGCCTCGCTGGATGCCAGCGAGTTTGCTGAGATTTGTCGCGCTGCTGTTTAAATTAACAGCACGCGGGTTGGCGAATACTGAATAACGGGTTGTTTAGACCCCGGTAGAGAGTTTCCAGAAGATGGAAAAATTGGTATTAGTTGTACACGTTTTGACCGCACTGGGCATTATTGGCCTGATTTTGTTGCAGCAAGGTAAAGGTGCCGAAGCCGGTGCATCCTTTGGTGCGGGCGCGTCTCAGACAGTTTTTGGCAGTCAAGGTAGCGGAAATTTCTTTTCCCGCTTGACAGCAATTTTTGCGACGGTATTCTTCGTCACCAGTTTCGGCCTGGCCATCCTGGCTAAGCAAGGTGCAGGCACCAACGTTGATGCGGACCTTCCGCAAATTCCAGCAGCGGTGCAGCAAATTGGCCCAGCTGAAGAACTGCCGGCTATCGATAGCGATATCCCGCAGCTCGAAACAGATTTGGAAACTGGCGATATCCCGCAGATTCCTGCAGACAGCACCGGTTCAGAAGAGCCAGCTGCTAACCAGGAAAGTGAGGAACAGCAGTAAAAGATTTTTGCCCAGGTGGTGGAATTGGTAGACACGCTATCTTGAGGGGGTAGTGAGCTATGCTCGTGCGGGTTCAAGTCCCGCCCTGGGCACCACATCAAGATCCGAGGAAGTTCGGAATCATCCAAAAAGCCCGGTAAATCCGGGCTTTTTGCTATCTGAAGGGTACACAGCCCTCCGTTCTCGTTCGTTGTCACCCGGTGCTATCTGGTGCTACATTTGGTGCTACCTAGTTCAATTTAGAAACTGGTAGAGGCACCAATGGCCCTTACAGATAGATACTCAACTCAAAACAAGCCAGCCAAACCAAGCGGCAAGAATCATTGGCTTGCGGATATCTGGTAGCTCCGAATGCGGCTCTTCCGCTCAGTGCTCAATACGCAAAGTAATGTAATCAATATAGCTTGAGCCCTGAGATCAGCTTTAGATCTCAATTTTGGCCAAGTAGAGAGCTAGTCATTTCAGCAAGAAATGATATGGACTACTAGCTATTTGACTAAGTCAGGGAATAATTATGCCTACCCTACGCAGTTGCTTGTCTATAAGTTTTAGTATACTCGTCCTAATTTATGTCCTGCATTGGCTTCTTGCCTTTCCATGGCTGTGGGTGATTGGCTATCTTGTAGTTGGTGCAATATTCGTCGGTTTCTCAACGTGGCTTTACTCTGGTATGTATAGCGAAGACGAATGAAAATTTTTACAAGCGCGCATATGTATAGCTGAATAGTGCGGTCTTGGTGGTCCATACTGTTTGAAGTCCTGGACCTTGCCAACCACCAAGGGTTGTAAGGGGGGGCGATTCTGGACTCCCTTTGGGGTCTTTTGAGAACCACTTTTGCTAAAGCCGGCTTGCCTGTTCAGTATTAGGTAACCTCGCACTTTGTCGATTTGGAGTAGGTGAAGTCACGCTTGAATTTCAGCATCACGCTCAGTCGTTGAGACGCCTCAGTAGAGGGAGGATTCAAAGTGGTGTTACTTTTTTGTTGTGCTTTCCTATACGTCCCGTAACCACTGGCTAGAAGTTATTTTTCAAGTCCCGCACTGATCAAGAAACGAAGAAGCTCAGAATCACCCAAAAAGCCCGGCTGGTCCGGGCTTTTTACTATTTAAAAAATAAAAATATTAACCTTTCACTTTGTCAGGAGTTGCCCTGCATAGCCTTGAATATCCCTTCCTGGCTCACTCATTGAAGACCAGGTGCCTCTCCAATAATTTATAAGCCATCTGCAGAGCTCACCGGTGGTTGATGTGATTTTGTAGGCAGGAAACATTCACTAGTAGGCCTGTAATTCTATGTAATAGCTTTTCCGGGAGGTTTGGTTGCGGGTTTATTTGGGGGGATGGATACTGGATTACTCCAGTTGCTCGGTATCAAGTTAGTAACTATTTTGCTTCCCTTTCGCGATCCCTATTCTCGGCACGAGTTCTGAAAGTGAATTAAAAATCGGCTGAGATTTTTGGTAAAAATAGAAAAAGGAGTTTTCGATTGAAGTCTTATACCACTAAATACAAAAAGCTTTCGACACTTCGGGGGTTAGTAATATTTGTCGGGCTACTGTCCATGGAAGGTGTATCAGCTGACGCCTCTCTTTCTGATCTTGATCTTGATATTGATAATGATGGTCTGATTGAGATTCGCAGTTTCAAAGATCTTAATGAGATTCGTAACAACCTAGACGGATCAACTTTATACAGTAGTAACTATGGTTGCCCAGAAAGTGGCTGTTATGGCTTTGAGCTGACCAAAGACCTGAATTTTGATACCAATGGCGATAGTTATGTTGATGCGAATGATGAGTACTGGAACGAGGGCTTGGGCTGGGAGCCAATCGGTACAAGTGAAAACCCGTTTATTGCGACCTTTGAAGGTAATGGCTATTCCATCAGTAATTTATATATAAACTTCAATGGAGGGGAATTTACAATTCTAAATGAACACTCAGGCCTTCTGGGACATGCTCAATCGGCGGAAATACATAACCTTACTACAGTTGATACCGTTGTTTCTTTCATGGGTGTTATGCCCGCAGGAGAAGACTCGGCAAACCCTAGTGAGGGATGCTCGGGCGAAGCGGTTGAGTCTAGTACAATTTCCAATGGAGACTTCGATACGACATGTGTATTCAGTTCGGTAGTGCTGACCTTGGATTTAACAGGTGCTGAGATAGAATTACCCTATATTAATTTCGAATCTCCAGTAGAAGGTAATGAAGTATCTGTTATTGATTTATCTAAATTCCCTTTAGTTGATAACGGGTGCGGTGCTAGTGATTTCTCCGAGGACAGTGATAGCTTTTGTGTTATTGGGTCAACGATTAGTTTCCAAGATTGGGCTGATGGTGACAGTTTAGTTGCTATTTCAAGTATTCCACTTATACCTAGCGCTACATTTAACTTTTACCCCAAAGTTACGGCAAAGCTATTTCAAGCTGGCCAGTTCAGGGCTGTAATTTATGAGGATCAGGGACCGGCAGAGATTCAAGCCTGGGTCACAGATGAGTATGAGCTGGACCCATTTACCTATAGTTGGAACAGCCCAAAGCTAGTTCAGCTTAACGACTCTGGTGAAAGCGTATTTACCTTTGATCCAGCAGGTTTGTCGGGAGCTTTCGAAGTTACTGTTACTGTTACAGATTCTGGTGGTTTGTCAGATACTGCGAAGCTGATATTGCGAGTGGATGGCAGTGCCCCTGTATTGTCCGATAATGAGGATGCTGATCAGGATGGGCTGAGTGACAGCGTTGAGGGATTCTTAGATTTAGATGGTGATCGAATACCGGACTATCTAGATAGGGTAGCGGTTCGTTCCCAGCTGCCGGTAAATAGAACTGGTGCAGTGATGCAAAGCTCTGAAGGGACAAGCTTGAGACTTGGTGATAGTGCCTATATTGCCGGTCAACAATTGGGCCAGGTTACGTTAGAGGATATAGATAATCTCTTTGAGGATAATTTGGCAGGACAGAATAGCTATAAATTCCTGCATGGTATTTTTGACTTTGTTATTTACGATACAGATTTTGGGGAAATCGCTAACATTGTTGTCCCTTTAAATGCCGCTTTACTCGAAGGTGCTCGTTATCTGAAATATCGCCAAAGTGTTGGATGGGTGGATTTTATTGAGGATGAATTTAACCGTGTATCTTCTGCACTGGGGCAGCTGGGTGATTGTCCTGAGCCGGGTAGTGAGAAGTACCAGCCTGGGCTCCATGAGGGCCATTTTTGTATCCAGCTTAGCTTGGTAGATGGTGGCCTCAATGATGATGACGGAGAGATGAATGGCATTATTGTCGATCCTGGTGCTGTCGCGACCCTCAATGTTAAAGAACCTATTGTAAATATAAAATCCTATGCACTTGAGAATTCACAGTTTCAGTTAGAGGAGGAGGCACCGGTGTTGGCTTTCTCCCTACAGAGTGACTCTGCTGATGCGATGCTGAAGTCACTCACACTCAAGGCCGATGGTGAGTTGGATGAAGTATCGGACATACAGAGGGTGCGTTTGTATTTGGATATGGATAACAATGGAATTGCCAGTAATTCGGAGTTAATCGGCGATGGTCTCTTTTCAATTGATAATGGCTATCTGAAATTAGATTTATTCAAAAAGTTTCAGTTGCCCGTTGGTGAGGCCCAGTTTCTGGTGACGTATGAATTTTAAAACCTCAGAGAGTTTTTCGGAATTACTGCTATTAATTGGTGGATATATGAAACCTTTAAAATCCAATGTGCGCTTTTATTTTGTTTTAGTTATCGCTGCTTTTGTTGGTGGTTGTGCTGATTCTTCGAATAACATAGTTGAGCCAGAAGAAAAGCCCGTAAGTAAGGCCTTTTCGATTACCCTAGAGTCAGTTGAGGTTGAGAGGCTAAGTAATGGTGAGGCTGTCTCTGTGGATGCAGGTGAGATAAAAAATGAAGCTCTTATTTTGGTGCCAAATTTAGATTAAATAATTCTTAGTAAGTAAACGTAAAGCCCCTATTTTGGGGCTTTTTTAATGTTCAAATGCAGGGGTGCTAAAAGTAATTAGCTAATATTTGTTTCTAATAACTTTGCACTAAAGGGTTTAAGTATCAAAATAATGACCGAAGTTGATGCAATTACCTTGCATATTTTACAGTTTATATAATAGCAGTCGATTTTTGGCTGATAAGCAACCGTACATACACTTCCTTAGTGAGCTGGAAAAGATACCCAGACTTGGGTGAGGTATTTTTTCTAATCAGGGTGACATGCGGTAATAAAGTTAGTGCCCCTAAAGTGACGCTGAGAGACTTAGTTCTCAAAAACGGAGCTGGTTCCTGATATTGCTTTCTCTTTAGGATGGTAGGTCACCAGATTTCGACTCTGAAGGGTATCAGCTGATCATAAGGAAAAGAGTGGATAGTTGGAGTCAATATCTGCTACTTCTTCTCCATCAGTAGATCAAGTGGTGGCAGAAAATTGATTGAAGAGTATTGATGCTAGATTCAGCAATAAAGAAAAGTGGTTGGAATGAGTGAAATCAACTTAACCAGTTTGAGATAACCCAGGAGCTACCTTGTAATCGAGATGGTGTACTTTAAGTAAAATAAAAGAGTACTTAATCTGTAATTCGATCGAGAATAAGCTTTAGGCTAGCTGAATTGATATTTTATTACTTTGTTTGTTTTAGCTTTTTAATATCATAAGGCACTTAAACATGTTGTCGATGTCTGCGATGTGATAGATGTTTCCTTTGCTTTGTTAATTATTGCTTTTTAATCGCGGGGCAATATTCAAATAAAAGCTAAGTTTGTCTTTATGTGGTTTCCTGTTGTTTGATGGGGATGTTGTGATCTGCAATTTTGTGACGAGAAAAGATAAGTGGAGATTTAAATAATCGGTTAATTTGAGTTTTGATTTATATTTTTTTGAGATTTTTGTAAGGCATACTGAGTGTGAATGCAGGCTGAATATATAGGTTTTTTTGCTGTAATTGCTGAAGTATTTATAGTTTTAATTTTTTGTTTGGATCTTCTTGCTAGTTAATATTTGGGTATTTATACTGCCTGCTCGATTATTTTTTTAAGGATGAAAAATGAAGTTTTTGAAGTCTATGTTGCCGGTGTTTGCCTTGTTGTTAGCGAGTCAGTCTTTTGCAGAAATGACTTTTATTAGCGGCGTTAAGCATAATGTTACTGAGTACTCTTATACTTCGGATACTCGGCGAATTGCTGAGATTGATATCTTGGGTGATAGTGCGCAAGAAATCAGTTTCGATATTACTGCGATTGTATCTGGTTTGGGACGGTTGAGGCCAGATGTCGTTTGTCGTTATTCCCATAGGGGAGAGCGTTGCTACACTAAAAATCATCCTAAAATTTTTGACTATGTGTATGACGTTTCGATCACGGCAAGTTGTGTTGCCAAAGATGGTACTCAAACTGCAATAGGGGTTGATAGGGACGATAAAAATATTTATACGAATGTGCCCATTTCAGATTTTCGCAATGAAGTAGTCTTAACGATAGATAATGGTTCAATTGCCGCGGATATGTGCGATACCTTGACAGTTGATATTCAGGGTGATTTAGAGGCTATTGAAGATGTAAATTTAAAAGTTTTCACCTACGAAATTTTCTAGTTAATAGTATGAAAGTGTCGGTAATAATTGCCGGCACTTTCACAGTCGAACTCCAATCTAGTATATCCATACAATCAAAAGTAGTGGATCACCGCACACCTAATAGAAATGATGTCAGCTCTGTAGCAGAGTCAGAAGCAGTTAATAAAGTCTTTTCTTTTATCTGAAGTCGGTAAGGGTTGAACGGCTTAGTAGTGGCGATTCAGTGCCGATAGCTACCGGCCGGTTAAAAGTGATGAACTTATATTGAGCTGGATACCGATTCGTTAAATTTCCTTCACAATAGAATCTGTCGCTAGTTTTGAGCCCCATCAAGGGGCTTTTTTGTATCTGTTGATTAACAATTGAGGTCAATAGCTGATGCAGGCTAAAGGGTGGGGGAATTGTCTGTACAGGAATATTCCCATATAGAGAGGCGAATGGGATTAATACCCTTATCTTGTGTGTGGTCTATGCGATAACTGAGCACTTTTCTTTGTGTGAGGTAGTAGGCGCGACCCTGATTTCCGGTGCGGAAAGTGAGAAAGATGCCCAGACTTGAGCCAGATCATTTTTCCCCAGTCAGAGTGGCATAAGGTAACGGAATTAGTGTCCCGGCAGTGACGCTGAGAGATTGAGCACTCAAAAATGAGGCAGAGGCGCTCGCACTGCTCTGAGTGTAACTGTTCCCTTTAGCTCTTGAAAAAAGCATGGCTATAACGGAGTAAGAGGGCGGAGACTGGATCAGGGAGGATCGTGGTGAATTTGGTTGAAGATTCCTGGCTGCCAATTATCCGGCGATGCGGTATGCAGGAAAGAATTGCTCCTTGGCAAATTGCCGAGGTGGATAATCCTGTCGTGGATATTTGCACGGTACGACCGGATTTTCGCGGGGCGCTGTTCCAGTTTTTAATTGGCCTGTTGCAAACAGCTTTTGCACCTGAAAGTGTCGATGATTGGGGAGTCTACTGGAAAAAGGCGCCTACTGAGGAAACACTGAAATCACGGCTGCAAAACTACGCTCCCAATTTTGAATTGTTTCAAGAGTCCGGGCCTGCATTTATGCAGGACTTGGAATTGAGTGTGGGGGAATCAAAGTCGATTGCTGCCCTACTGATTGAGGCGCCGGGCAGTAAAACCTGTAGAGATAATCAGGATCTATTTATTAAGGGCGGTAGGGTGCAGGGTGTATGTCCCAGCTGTGCCGCTAGTGCCTTGTTTACCTTGCAAATTAACGCCCCCTCCGGAGGAGTGGGGCATAGAACGAGTTTGCGTGGTGGTGGCCCTTTGACCACATTGATAATTCCAGAGGCAGAAGATGCCAACCTTTGGCAGAAATTGTGGCTCAATATCTTGCCACAAAAGGAGTTTGGGGCGAGGTCTGAAAGCTCTGATAGTTGTATCTTCCCCTGGCTCGCTCCCTCCCGCCTCTCTGACAAACAAGGTTCCTCTACGTCTCCCAATGATACCCATCCTCTGCAAATGTACTGGGGTATGCCGCGCAGGATACGTTTCCAAATCCCGAGAGAAGGCAAGGATTACTGCGACCTTTGTGGAGAGCAGACGAATCAATTAATCCGGGAATATACCACTAAGAATTATGGCATTAATTACGAGGGTCCCTGGATTCATCCCCTGACGCCCTATCGACGTGATCCCAAGAAAAAAGCCCCACCCTTGAGTTTGAAAGGTCAACAGAGTGGTCTCGGTTATCGGCATTGGTTGGGTCTTATGTGGAATGACCATTCAAATGGCGATGAAGCGAGCGGGGCGGTGCGCTTGTTCCATGAGGAATATGCGGAAATTCTCGAAGAACTGGATTCGAATGTCGATGTACGCCTGTGGGGATTTGGCTATGACATGGACAATATGAAAGCACGTTGCTGGTATGAACAGGAAATGCCAGTACTGCCTATTTCCCCCGAGTACCGGTCGCTATTTATTCAGCTGGCAGGGCAGCTTTTAACGGCTGCAAAAGATACTTTGAAAGAACTGCGCTTTAGGGTCAAGGCTGCCTGGTTTAATAACCCTAATGAGGCTAAAGGAGATTTTTCATTTGTCGATCAGGCGTTTTGGCAGGCGACGGAAAGCCAGTTTTATCGCTTGCTCAAGCAATTATCCCTCGAATCCAAGAAATCCCAATTAACACCTGCACCGGTGGCTATTGCCTGGGTACACACACTGAAAAAAACGGCCTTGGCGCAGTTTGACCATTGGTCAATGGAGGGCTCTGCGGAAGACTTGAAATTGCAGCGAGTGATCCGGGCGCGACGTTTTTTAAGGAATAAGCTCGCCAGCTTGGCAAGTTTAAAGACTCTGGATAATACAGCCAAAGTTGAGCAACAACAGGAGGAATTGTGATGGCCGGATATCAATATCTTAGCGATACAGATGTGAGCCGACTGCGCGAATGGCACCGCTGGCTCAATGACAAAGCTGGCCGAGCCGACCGAGCGCGTTTGCGCCGTGCGGTAGAGCCCATGGATGTAATGCCTACTCCCGCCTTTATCCGTTTTTTAAAGGATATGCCCGAGCGCTGGCAGAAAGATGAGCAAATTCGTATCGAAGATGCGGCTCTGGTAGCCACCGTAATTGCACACGTAAAAAATGATAACACCAGCAAAACAATTGATGTTGACAGCAGCGAGGCTATGGATATCAGTTTTGCCCGGTCCCTGGCTATGCCTCGGGAGAGAGGTGGGCGCCCCCCTTTAAGTGAGCTGCGTTTTTTTCAGTTACAAAAAAGTCGTGATACGGCTGAGTTTTATCGCCGCATAGTACGGGCCCTGGCCCTGCTGGATGGCAGAGCCAATATAGCTTCTCTTGCCAATGATTTGCTGCACTGGCAAAGAGAGATGCGCACGATTCCAGCACGGCATCCACAGGAACGCCTGGCTGTGCGTTGGGCAACTGATTACTACGCCGTATTACCAGATTGATAAAAATTCAAAAGTTTCCAAATTAAAGGGGTCTTAGGGGCCTAAAGAATTTTTAAATGCTATTCCCATAACAACACTAAGCACAGAGCAAAGCCAGACCGATTGACAGTGACTGTTGATCAGATACCTGAGAAATGAATCGAAGTAATGTGATGGCCTGACGGTCGCAACAAGGAGAGATTTATGAGCCGCTTTATTCAATTGCATGTATTGACCGCCTATCCCCCTGCGAACCTGAACCGGGATGACTTGGGGCGGCCAAAAACAGCGAAGATGGGAGGTTGTGATCGCCTGCGAATCTCTTCCCAGAGCCTTAAGCGTCACTGGCGAACGTCGGAGTTGTTCCAGCAGGTATTGGCAACGGAGCAGGGGGATAGCCTAATTGGCACCAGAACCAAGCGTCAGGGGGTACTGGCCTATGAGACTTTATTGGATCAGGGTGTCTCTGAGAAAAAGGCCAAATTGTGGGCACAGAAAGTTGCCGAGCAATTCGGTAAGTTAAAAAAGCCGGAAAAAGATAACCCTCTGGCCGATTTGGAAATCGAGCAGTTAGTTCACCTCAGTAGTGCCGAGCAAAACGGGATCAATACACTACTGAAAACCTTGGCAGAAGAGGGGCGGGAGCCGGAGAAGATAGAATTGGATTTATTGCGCAAGGAAAACATGGCGGTGGATATCGCCTTGTTTGGCCGTATGCTCGCTTCCAAGCCCACCTATAACGTTGAAGCGGCCTGCCAGGTGGCCCATGCACTCTCGGCTCACTCTGTAGTGATTGAAGATGATTATTTTACTGCGGTAGACGACCTGAATGATCGCAGCGAGGATGCCGGTGCTGCTCACTTGGGGGAGGCGGGTTTTGCTGCGGGATTATTTTATTCCTATATCTGCATTAACAAAGAGCTGCTAATTGAAAACCTTGGCGGGGATAAACCCCTGGCCGATCGAGCCGTAGCTGCGCTAACTGAGACAATCCTTAAAGTTTCTCCCAGCGGTAAACAAAACAGCTATGCCAGCCGTGCCTATGCCTCTTATGTCGTGGCCGAAGCCGGTGACCAGCAACCGCGCTCTCTCTCTGCGGCCTACCTGAAGCCGGTTGATCGCTATAGCGAGGATTACGCCCATGACGCTATTGATGCACTGCAAAAGCAATTGCAGAGTTTCGATAAGGTGTACGGGGATTGTGCCGATAGTCGCTTCGTTCTCAATGCCGTAACTGGCGAAGGTAATATCGAGGAACTTTTGGCCTTTGTCAGCGAATAGGTGGCGTTATGGAATACCTAGTATTTCGTCTTTACGGTGCCATGGCTTCCTGGGGGGAAGTGGCTGTGGGGGAATCCCGCCACAGCGCACACTACCCGGGTAAATCCGCTATTGCGGGACTATTTGGTGCGGCACTAGGGATACCCCGGGAGCGAGAGGACTTACACCAGAACCTGGCCCGGCAATATCGCCAGGCGGTAAAGGTGCTGAATGTCGGTACTTTGCTAAAGGATTTCCACACGGTGCAGGTCCCAGATTCCGCTGGCAAGCGCCGCTACCATACGCGCCGGGATGAGCTGGTTGTAGGGAAAGCGCGTCTGGGAACCCTGTTATCCCGCAGGGAGTATCTGGTGGATGCGCAGGCGATAGTGGCCCTGAGATCCTGTGAAGAGGCTAACTGGACTCTGGCGGAGCTGTGTGCAGCCCTGGCCCGGCCAAAGTATCACCTCTACCTGGGGCGCAAGGCATTTCCCCTTTCAGCCCCCACTGCCGCACGGGTGATCGGTGCGGACAATTTCCGCAGTGCCCTGGATCATTACGACCCCCCGGAACTGCTAGATTACCAACCGGAGTGGGCCCGGCAGGAGCGTTGGTTGCCTATTGAAGAGAGTTGTCGTTACTACTGGGAGGGCAGCTTGGATGATTTCTCTGCGGAAGATGGAGAGTTTTCAGCCGGATCTGTACAGCGGCTCAGCCGTCTCGATCAGCCCTTATCCCGCAAGCGCTGGCAGTTCCAGCCGCGTATCGAAAACTTCTGGCAGTTATAAGGGACCGGCTATGTATTTATCCAGAGTTCAACTATCTCCCTCGCTAGCGGTGCAGAAGCAGCTGGCGCGATTGCTCAGCGAGAACAGCTACGGTATCCATCAAATCTTGTGGGATCTTTTTGAGGGTGATGAGCGCTTTTTATTTCGTGAGGAATCCTCGCGGGAGCAGTTGCTTAGCAAACGCAATCTACCGGTGTATTACCTGCTGTCAAAAGTCCGGCCTGCGCAGGATAATCCGATATTTTTGGTAGAGACTAAAATCTTCGACCCCCGCTTAAACCCCGGCGATCGGCTGGCATTCCGCTTGCGGGCGAACCCTACTGTGGCTCGTAAAACCGAAGGGCAAAAGCGTGGCAAGCGGCACGATGTTCTGATGGATGCCCAATACCATTGGTTGCGGGAGCAGTGCGAATTGCATGGCTTACCTGTTGAAGGAGGCAAAGGGCAGCTCAAACAGAGCTTGGTGCAGGCAAAGCCGGAGCAGTTTGACCAGGGGCAGATTGAAACCCGGTTACAGGATGTCAGCCAAACTGCCGCTCGCAGCTGGTTAATTCACCGGGGGGCACGCCTCGGATTTGATATTTACCCACCAAAGCTACACTGCAATGGCTATCGCTGGAATTTGTTACATAAAAAGCAGCGCGGTGCAGGTTTCAGCTCAGTGGATTACCGGGGAGAGCTTTTGGTTACTGAACCCGAATTATTTATAAGAAATATTTTTGCGGGTATGGGACCGGCCAAAGCATTTGGTTGTGGATTGATGTTAATCCGCCGAATCTGATTGGGATAAATAGAGTTGTTATACAGCTGGAAGTGTTTGAGAGCGAGGGCTGGGATTCAAAAGCATCGGCAACGATACTAAGACTTTAGCGGATAGCAAATAGGCATATTTAGAGAGTTCCCCGCATCAGCGGAGATAAATCGACCGGTGAGATGATGGTCAAACCAGCGTCATACTGTTCCCCGTATATACGGGGCTAAACCGGAGGGTATCCTGTTATACACTCCTTTCCGAATAGGTTCTCCGCATAAGCGGAGTTGCACCGGTAATTGCGCAATAAGGCGATCTTAACTGAGGCTGTTCCCCGCCCAGGCGGGGTTAAACCGTGGAAAATCGTCAAAGCTGCACGGTAATGATTCGGGCTATTCCCCGCTGCTGCGGGGGTAAACCGAGTGTGGGGTTGGGTTGTGCCGACACCTGAGTTTGTTCCCCCGCTGGGCGGGGCTGGACCGTAGCCGATAGCGCACGGACATTAGTTCTGAAAATGTTTCCCCGAAGGCTCGGGGATGTAATGAGGGTGTGCTATGATCGCGCTCCTTTTGCGCGACTGTTCCCTGTTTGTACAGGGGTAAACCGGATAAGGCATGGCCTTTGTGCTCTGCGCAAGGTGTTCCCTGAATACTCGGGGATAAACCGACGATGGAGAAGTTGTCGGAGTGCATCCTAGTTGTTCCCCGCTCTCGCGGGGCTGCACAACGACTTTTCCCTTCTTCTTTTTCCTGTAGCGACCGCAATCGAAAGCCCCGCGGTGTATTACCGGGGGCTTCTGAATTTTGGCTGAAATTATTGGAGGATTACGCCGGTATTACTCTCGCCGCCGATCTGGAAGTTAAAAGCGCGGCCATTAGAACCTGTCTGGGTAATTTCCTTGGTGTGATTGTTACCAATTTGCAGGCTAAAGGCTGAGTTGGAGTCACCGCTCTGGGTGATGGTGATGTTATTACTATCGCCAAATTGTCGGGAGCTTATTGAAAGAGACTCACCAGCCTGTTCGAACGTTGCCCGGTTATCGAAACCCAACTGACGGGTGAATATATCTACCTCTGTTCCTGCCTGCTCGATATTGGCAACATTCTGCAACCCGGTTTGTTCATTGGTCGCGCTGATCAGGAAGCCGCCTTGATTAATAACAACCACATTATCAATCAGGAACTGTTCGCTGTTCATGGAGTTGAATTCGGCACCCAGCTGGGAACCCGTAATCTGGTTGGTGGTACCGGTCTGGCGTATATCGATACTGCTACTCAGTGCGGATTGTTCTAAAGCCGCGTTGTTGCCCCCACCATTTTGGCGCAACTCAAGGGTATTAAAGGCACCGGTTTGGGTAATCGAGGTGATATTGGCATCGCCGAGCCTTTGGATAATCAGAAGGTCATTGAACAGACTGTCTACTTGGGTCGCAAACGCGAAGTGGCGATTGTTTGTTTGCCGTAAGGTCATACTGCTGCTGACACTGGCAAATTGTGCGAGCCCGCCATAGATATCGCTGCCATCCTGCAGTATGTCCAAGGTGCCATCGATTGTGGAAACCAGGCTGGCGGTGGCGAAGTCGTCCCGATCAAACTGAAAGATTAAAACGGAACTGCCTATATTGCCTGCGGTTTCCTCTACCACGGCACTTTGCCTTTCGCCGTCCTGGAATACAAAAATGCTGCCGTTAGCACTGGCTTCCTGGCGACCAATAAAAAAGTGACTGTCTCCATCCTGGATATTGGTAATGGTATTACCGCTGCCAAAGCGCTGTTCGATAGTGGAAGCATTGGAGGTACCGAGTTGCAGAATAGATACCTGGCTATCGAGAGAGAGTTCTTGGGTGATCTCGGAAGTATTTTGCGATCCGATTTGTGTATTGGTTGCGCTTAGAGAAGCACCACCGGATTGAGATATCGTGGTCTCGTTTTGACTGCCGATCTGGGAACTCTGAATACTACTGTTAATAACACCGCCACTTTGAGTGGCGGTAGCGGTATTAGTATCACCTATTTGGCGTTTGATAATAGTATTGCCGAAACCCGCTTCAGTTTGATCGGAATTTGCTGAGTTACCTGAACCGATTTGTTCCAAGTCAGTAGAGTTGGTGCCCAGCGCATTGCCGCTAAAGGCAACCAGTGCGAGTGTCGCAATACTGGCGCATAATTTCATGAGTAACTCCTTTACTACAAAACTTCTAAGGAGCCCATTCGGGGCTGCTAATGAACATCGCCCACTCGTACTTCACAAGTAGACATCAAAAACTACGAGCCGAATACATCAGTATGGGATCTTAGCTACTGCTAGCCGTCTATCTAAGCGCCAAATTAACCCTATGGGATAAACGGATGCCAGGTAGCTTTTACTTTCAGTAGCTATTTCCCGCCGAATAGAAAAATTATTGCTGGCATCGAAGGGGTAGGATATGAGAAATAAGTATTGAAAATGTAGGAAGAAAGTCCCAGGGATGTGACTGGGAAATGGCGGGGATAACCGCCTTTCATTCTCTCGGGAATTATCGTGGGGACTTTCGACACTCGCGGTCCACGCGTTTTAATAAAGTGGGGATACGGTGGTTTCCATGCATCTTTTTCACCAAATTTTTGGCTTCCGGCAAAGGGAGACCGAGGCTGCTGATATACAGCGGTTTTACACTTTTTCCCCGCAGCAGCTCCGCCTCAACAGGGGTGTCCTTAAACGGTTTCTTGGCGACACCGATGATGGGAACTTCCTGCTGGAGAGCGGAGTAGAGATGGGCACCCAGACCCGGTTTTTGTTCCCCTCCGAGAAATACATAACCATCGATAACAATCAGTTCTGCTTCTATCTTGTGCTCCTCGATTAGGGTGAGGATACAGGGGAGTTCTCTCTTGTAGAAAGCACCGGGCTCATAGGCCAGGGTACTCTCTATTTTACTGAGATAGAGTTGCTCGGGCTCAGGAGCTGACCAATTCTCAAAGCCGACCCCGGCTACCATTGCTCCGGGGTCCCGGTAATCTACATCTACCGCCAAAATCATATTGGGAGCCTTTTTACCATTGAGTCTCAGGATACTTCCAGTTTTGCCTGCTTTAACAGCTGCTTATGAGTTGCTTTGTAGTGCTTGCCCAGTGTTTTGGATTTATCAAGGATTTCATTGAACAATACATTGGCCTTTTCCACCTGGGATTGATCTTTCAAGAATAAGGCAAAGTAAAAAGTCGCTTCTGGTCCGCTGTAGTATTGGTACAGTGTTTCATACTCGTGGTAGGCCTCTTTTACTTGCTTCAATGCCGCTAGTGTACGAGCGTAAAGTAAGTGAGCATCCTGATTTTTAAAATCGGGGTTCTTTTCGATTAATTGGTCCAGTGTTTCCTTGGCCAGTTCAAACAGATTGAGAGCAAACTGACAGTGAGCCAACCCAAACATCAGCTCAGGGTCATCCTGATGAACCCCCTGGAGGCACTTTTCATAGAGAGTTTTTGCCTCGTGATAAAGGCCGCGTTTCACGCATTCATCGGCCATGCGCATAGAGTTTTCCACATTATTGGAACGGGACAATTCTTGCGCAGCCTGATGGATATCCCGATTGGGATTTAGAGTTTTCCGTACCGTCCTGCGCGCATTTTTGGCACTGCGTGATTGGTTTACTTCCGGCAGAATTTCCAGGACCAGGTAAGCAATAACTCCGGCCATGGGCAGCATCACCAGAACCCAAATCCAAGTGGTGTTACGCCCGGTTTTGAGCACGTGAATTACAAAAGCCGCCTGAATAAGGATGGATAGAATAAGAAACGGCATAGGGATTACTCTTCTTATTTTCGCTACTAACTTTTCGTGGGCAAGGTTAACCGAGTTCACTTAGAACACAAGAGCTGTGGATCACTGAGTTGTGCACCGGGGTACCACTCTGTATTGAGCGCACTGTTGTCGCAACTTACTACTGGGCCATGGGAATAAGCCGTCTAAGATTTCTGGGGATAAAAATGACCAGTGCCTTAGACACTTGGAGCTATGGCACATAGGGAGGTGAGCCCATGGCTCAATTGTCGCGACGGGAATTTTGTTTTGCCTCTGGCGCATTGGGGGCGGCTTTACTAACAGGGGTGTCGACTTCCAAAGCTGCCCAGGCACAGAAGGGTCGCCGTCAGGCTTTACCGATTCCCCCGGAGTTGCGTGCAGATGGGCAAGGCCGGATTAAATTGGCAGCGCGCCCGGGCAAGCAGTCTTTCCTGCCGGGGGTGACTACGCGTACTTATGGGTTCAATGGTCCGTTTTTAGGTCCAGTGATACGGGTGCGTAAGGGCGAGAAAGTAACCGTCAGCGTGGTCAATCATCTGCCGCAAAATGTAACTGCGCATTGGCATGGACTGATCGTACCCGGCAATGCCGATGGTGGCCCCTATATGCCATTGAAGCCTGGCGAAACCTGGACCGTAGATTGGAACATAATCCAGCCCGCCGCCACTCTGTGGTTTCATCCCCACCTCTACCCGACAACCGCCGAGTTGGTACTCAAAGGCTTGGCGGGATTGATTATTATCGATGATGAAGAAGGCGATGCACTGCCGATACCTTCGCGGTGGGGTGTGGATGACATTCCGTTAGTGATTCAGGATCGCCGCTTTACCGATGATGGTCAGTTCTTCCATCGCTTTAACGAAGTGACGGTTGCGGCGGGCTATTGTGGGGATCGACTTCTGGTTAATGGCGTTATTAATCCGGTGGTCAGGCCACCTAAAGGCTGGGTGCGCTTTCGTATTTTGGATGGCTCCAACGGGCGCAACTATCGGCTTGCCACCAGTGACAAGCGACCACTCTACGTAATAGCCAGCGACGGCGGTTTTCTCTCGGAACCAGTGAAAGTGGATGTACTGCCTATTGCTGCGGGAGAGCGCTACGAAGTAATGATCGATACCCGCGATGGCAAGCCTTTCGACTTCCAAACACTGCCAGTGCCCCAGCCAATAATGCGCCTGCCGCCATTTGATCAGGCTCACAGTTTTCTCAGTGTGGTGCCTGGAACATCTGAGGGGAAAGGACAGTTGCCGGAGAGCCTGGTATCCCTGCCGACAATTCCCCAAAACCTGCCACCAATCAGTCAGAAGCTGGTGATGCAAATGAACCGACAGAAGCAGGCGCAAGCAGTGATTGGTGCAACGGGGCTGCCGCAGATGGTTGCCGGAGGTACGACCAACCCCGATGTGGTGGCCAAGGTATTGAAGCTAATTACTGAGGGGCCGGCATTGCCGTTAAAAGAGCAATTAACTGCGAATGCGATTAATGGGGTTTCCTTTGCATTTACCGAGCCCGGGTTTAAGGTTGCGAGGAATAAGGACCTGCGCTGGGAGATCTCTGAAGGACAGGACAGAATGCTACACCCGGTACATATCCACGGCTGCCAGTTTCGAGTCACGAAATACAATAATGCAGAACCGCCACTCTATATGCGCGGCTGGAAAGATACGATGCCCATATCCGATGGCGGCAAAGCGGAAATATTTGTTCGTTTCCCGCTGCCGGCGATGCCGGATATGCCCTATATGGTGCACTGCCATGTTTTGGAACATGAGGACTCGGGAATGATGACAGAGTTTAGTGTCTCCTGACTTTATTCGCTGCTATTCTGTCAGCGTCGCTTCTGTTTCCTGTCTTCCTTATGCTGTAACTTGGTCGCTTTCCTAATCAGGTTTTGGAAGTTGGGGCACTCCAGCTGATTGACCTCGGGACAGTTGGCCACATGGCGTAGCCCATCGCGCATAGCTTCGAGTCGGCGGATATTCTTTTCCAGATCGTCGGCCCTGGCGAGGAGCTGCTCCCTGTCGATAGCGGGGTTGCCATTAGAGGAAAACATCTCGCCAATTTCATCCAGGGAAAAACCGGCGTAGCGGCCAAGGGAGATAAGGGACAACTGTTCTATCACTGTGGCTTTAAAAATTCGGGTAATTCCCCGACGACCACATGACTTTATCAGGCCTTTTTCCTCATAATACCGAAGTGTGGAAGAGGGGAGTCCCGACAGTTTGGAGACTTCGCGTATATCCAGTTCTTCCCTGTTATTCATCGCTCATTGACCTCAAGCTCACTTGAAGTTGTATGCTAGTTTCACGCGTCATTACTGGCAAGTCAAAGTTCAGCTTATGCACACCGCGAAAAGTTATTCCGAAGACCCAATTTCCCAAGAGGCTGCTCAGGTTTCCAAAAGAGGAGTCTTGGTCACCTTGTGTTTGGCGACCTTGCTCGCAGCCTTGGGAGTCAGCGCAATTAATATGGCGTTGCCTGTATTAATCGAAAGCTTAGGGGCTTCCTTCAGTAATACTCAGTGGATTACCGTGGCCTACATGATGTGTATGACTGCGACCCTGCCTATTGCCGGAAGCCTCAGTGACAAGCTGGGTCGCAGAAAATTGTTCCTAAGCGGTGGATTGATATTCACCTTATCGACATTACTTTGCGCGCTGTCTTTTAATGTTTGGACTCTGGTTTTTTTCCGCGCAATACAAGGGGTCGGTGCGGCGATGTTCGTGGCTGTGTCTATGGCTATTGCCAGCGACGTTTTCGATAAAAGTGAAACGGGAAAGATAATTGGATTACTGGGCAGCCTGTCTGCGGTTGGGACTGGTATGGGTCCTATTGTGGGCGGCTTGATTGTCGAAAACCTGAATTGGCAGGCTATCTTTTGGTTGGTAGTGCCGGTGGGATTGGGGGTGTTTTTCCTCGCATATCGAACTCTACCGGAAAACATAGTCGGCGAAGTTGTTGATGGCAGAAGTCGACTCAAACGCTACCTGGCCGCAGCATTCCTGTTCTTTAACATTGTTTTTTATACCCTGGCGATTAAGCCATTGGGAGAGGGATATTCCGTAGTTAATGGAATTGCTATCGCTCTATCGGTGATATTTGGTGTGGGGTTGTTTTATGTCAGGCAGAAAGTACAACCCCTGCGTGAAGGATTTACGGAATCTTCTGGAAAGCAGACATTCTTGGCGAATGTGGCCGGAAACTTTTTGGTGGCTTCATCGGTAATGAGTAGCCTGATTGTAGGGCCTTTTTATTTGACCCTGGCACTGGATCTGGACCTTTTTATCGCAGGGCTGGTGATGACAACCGGATCATTTATGGTGGCTGCTTGTTCAAATCTTGCCGGTCGAGCCGTGGATCGATTCAATAGTCGAGGTATCGTATTACTGGGTCTGTTAATTTTGCTTTGTGGAGCCTTGGGAATGGGGCTGCTCAGGGTGGAGCAGGGCTTGGTAGGCTATCTGGTTTTTTCCGTCACTATGGCAATGGGTTACGGAACCTACCTGTCGACAGTTAATACCATGACCATGAATAGCGCCCGGGCCGAAGTTCGTGGGCGTATTTCCGGGTTTCTCAGCCTTTCACGAGGCTTGGGTTTATTGACTGGAGCTTCTGTGATGAGTGTGATTTTTGTAGGGCTTGTACCCAGCCAGCCCCTGCAAGACATGAGCCCATCGCAGATAGCGGATGGTCTCAATGCCGTTTATCGCCTGGCATCAATGTTCTTGTTAACCGCATTAACAATACAGGTGGTGTCTATTCTTGCCAGCAAGCTTGCTTCCAAAGCGCAAAATTAAAGATTGCCTCCAGAACTATAAAGTAAACCCATTAGCGAGTGCTTCGTTTTAGTGAGCACTCGCGGGTATTAATAACTGCTGGAGCCGTTAATACCCATCTCTATTCCCTGATTTATTCCTATTTTCCAGTCCAACGCTTTTACACTTCACCCACTACCTTAATAGCAAAAAAATACAGGCACAGATCTGGTTGACTTAAAGCTGGCTTCAAGTTGTATCTTGAATTTGTGGATTCGCAGTAATTTTCAACAAGATATCGAGAGAGCTTTAGGAGGACCAATCAGTGACGAATTCTTTGAGACAGTGTGTCGAAGCACTTAAAGCGAATTGGCAGGGACTTGATACTTCATCAATTGTGAGATGTCGAGAAGCCCTGGGAAAATTGGCGGCATCAAATTCTAATGAGGCATGGTTGGCTGATCTACACAGTCGCCAAGAACCCAGTGTAGAGTTATACCGGGATGAAGGTAAGGGTTTTATCTTGCTGGCTCATGTGGAGCCTCGTGGGCTCTATCGTCCACCACATAATCATGGCAATGGCTGGGTATTTTACGCGGTGCAACATGGTGAAGTGGAGATGTCTACCTATGGTTTGCTCAATCAAGACGACGGTGAACAACTGGTGAGCCGGGGCTGCTATCAAATGAAGCCCGGTGACTGTAGTGCGTTCTTACCAGGGGATATTCACGATACTCATTGCCTTTCCGAATATGTATTGATGTTTAGGTTGACCAGTTGTGACTTTAGCGAGGAGAAGCGTGAGGGACGTCTTAGGGTGTTTGCATCTTAAGCAAGAGTTTAACAATTGCCCGCTGGCCAGTTGCTAACGGGCAATTATCGATTGGACGGTTCCTAAGGAGCCTCTGAATAACTCCGTAATGCCTCTGCGAGTCTTGAAGGCTGCAGATGTTAGGCGCAGCTCGCCGCGAATGGCTCTAGTCCTTTGTAAGAGCTGCAACGCAGCAGCTGTGGCCTTCAAGGCCCGCCCTTCGGGGCTTGCAGAGCGATTCACACTCCGCGTTGCGACTTCTTGAAAGGTCTAGACATTCTTGCAAAGCCGCGCCTTGATTGTGAACCGCTCTGCAAGCCAGAGGTAACACGGAGTTATTCAGAGGCTCCCTAAGCCCAGTACAATCAAAACTCTCGATTAAAAATCTTAATCTCTATTATTGGGATATCATCCCGATATTACCATTGCCCACTTGACTGGCTGAGATATTTCCATTGACTTCACTCTGTGAAATATCAATAAAATTATCCAGCCCATTTTGTTGAGATAAGGCGAAACTCGAAGTACCCTCCTGAAATGCAACAGCCTCATTAAACATACCTTCCTGTGTGGTGGTGATGCTCATGAGTTCACCTTCTTGTCGAGAGGAAGAGATATTGTCTGATCCGATCTGACTTGTTTGGGCGTAGCTGTTTTCATTGAATATTTGCCAGAGAATGGCATTGTTACCATCACCTAATTGGGTGAGCTCACTAATAAGGGACTCGCCAAAGTTCTGCAAGCTGGTCGCCTCATTTCCTATTCCGTTTTGTGTCACGGTAGAGGTATAGAAGGTACCGCGTAGTTGAATTAGGGCACCATCATTCAAGGTTCCTGTTTGGAGAAGTGAGCCTGAGTGGAAGTCACCACTTGTGGCGCGAACAAACCCCATATTACTTTGTCCAGATTGGAACAAGTAGCCTGTATTGCCAATGGAGTCACTTTGGAAGAGTCTACCGTTATTCAATAGCCCCTCCTGATAGATTTCCCCATTAGTCGTAGTGGTAAGTATCTGGGTACTGAGTGCGGTCTGATTATCACCCAATTGCACAATTTGCACCGTGGTTGAAGTGCTTTCTTCTTGGCTGGCGATGGCGCTGTTACTGTCTCCAGTTTGCATTTGAAGTATGTAGCCCAAGGATGAATTCACAGATTGCATCGCTTCGGCAGAGTTGGAGCTACCCGTTTGCCTTTGTTCTATTAAGTTATTTTCAATGGTTGAGTCGGCTTGCTCGGCTGTTGCCAGATTGCTATCGCCGTATTGCTCTACAGTGGCAGTACTTGTGTCCGCGTGGCTAAGAGTACCTAACAACAGAATTGTGGATGAAAAAAGGATAGTGTAAGGCTTCACAAAGATCTCCCTTTGTTGAACTAATTTGAGTTCTTTCCTGCTTGGGGCACGGGGTGCTAGCCAAAGGATAAGTGACTGTCAGTTACGGCTTATTACTGCTGATATTGCCGATCTAAAGTGTCGCCATGGAGTGAGGGAAATACTATGGGCCAGAAGTACTTTTATTTTGAGAGAAAAGTCACTGACGAAAGATATAGGAATTGTGAAAAACTGCATTTATCAGTGGTAGTTCCTGGTTAGATTGGGAACTTTTTCTCACTTAGACGATGTAAAGCGCCATGAACTTATCTATTGGTGTCTGTTGGCTAGGTAATTATCCTTACATTTTGATCCTGTATTGTTATTGGTAAAATTTTTCTCTTTTATGGTTTTATGTAGATTTAAAAACCTATAATTTCCGCTTTTTACGTGCCTTTGATCTTGAATTTAGACATTTGCTCACTGGCGCACGTGACCTGTGTCGATATGGTCACGAAATATTCTGTTTAAATCTGGAACCATTCTGTTTGCTATTTATCGAAACTGCTGAGTACGTATGGGGCTATCTGAACAGCGTACAGAAATAAAGTAAGTGTTTGTGATAATTATTAAAGGTGTAGGGGCAGTTGCACCCAGTTGAGTAAATAAAGACGGGGAAGGGAAGTGGGCTCCTTTCAATTTAGAGCATCCTGGCAGTGTATAAATATTTATGCCAAGAATGTCTGCTCTATTTATTAATGCCTTCCGTTATACGTTATTCACACAAGCTCTCGATCTCTATTTTTGCAAATAATACCTGGCAGTTTGGTATTTGCCTCATCGCGTAAAACTTTAAATAGAACCCTAAAAACGACAATTGGAGATTCTATGAGCCATATTTTTATTCGCACAGCCATAGCATCGGCGCTGATGCTGGGCACTCAAGGTTTGAGTGCGGCACAACCCGCCGACGACTACGTTGCGGGGCAGAGTTATTCCGGTGGCAGCCAGGTTTGCTACGGGGGAAACTTATATAAAGCTCAATGGTGGGCAACAGCTTCTCAAATCCCCTCGGATGCCCTGACAGCAGAAAACCGCTGGGACTCCCCCTGGATTTTGGAGGAGTCAGGTGCGTGCGATACCAGTGGTGGCGATGACTCCAATTCTGGTGATGGTGATAACACCGATTCTGATGATGATACTGATACCGGAAATAACGGAGATACGGATTCTGGTAACAATGATGATACAGATTCCGGCAGCGGTGGTGGCACTGGTGGTTCCGATGATTCCGATACTTATATTTCCGGTCAAAACTATCGCAAAGGCGAAGAAGTTTGTTACGACGGCGACTTATTTGTTGCCCAGTGGTGGGCTAATGGTGACGACCACCCCACCGATGCATTAACGGCTGAAAATACCTGGGGTTCCCCTTGGCTTCTTAAGGAAGCGGATGGTTGCTCCAGTGATGGCGGCTCCGATGATGACACCGGCACCGGTGGCAATGATGGCGGCAGTGATAACGACAATAACGACAACAGTGACGATGGCAACGATAATTCTGACAGCACTCCCATTACGATCAGTGCCTCAGTGTCGCAGACACAAATTACCGGTGGTGGCACTGTAACACTTGATGCCAGTGCCTCCGGTGGCGACGGCAACTTATCTTACAGCTGGGCCCAATTATCCCCGGCCTCTCCTGAAGCAGATATTGCTTCTGCGACCAGCGCATCCACCACTGTTACCCTACCATCAAGCACTTTTGATGTGAGCTATGTCTTTAGCCTAATCGTCAGTGATGGTGACACTACTGAAGAAGCACAGATAACCGTGCAAAACCTCGCGGTGGACGATACCGATGAAGACGACGATGATGATAATACCGATGGTTCTGAAAGCTCAGTAACCGCAAATATCTCGGCCTCAAGTATCAATGTAGGCTGTAGTGGAACGGTTAATCTGGATGGCTCAGGCAGTACCGGCGGCAGCGATATCTCTTACATTTGGAGCCAAACCAGTGGCCCTGTTGTAAAGATGACCAACTATACCGGCAGCGCTACCTCAGTGACCCTGTCTGAGGTATATAGCGATGTAACCTACACCTTCCAGCTGACGGCCTCTGACTCCACTCAAGCCAGTGATGTGGACGAGGTCTCCATTAGCCAGGATGGCTGTGCCGCAGCCGATGGCTATGTGATGGGCATCAGCGAACTGGAAGCTGCGGAAGAGTCGATTACCAGCAGTGATTCCCTGCTTCAGGAAGTAAAGGATACTGTCGAAACCCGGGACAACGCTGTGGTTGAGGCGGTACAACCTGGCCGCAGTGCAAACCCCGAAAATGTCCTCCGCGTTGAGAGTATCCTGTCTGAAGAAGACTGGGATTACCTTTTCGCCCTCAGAGCGGAAGAGTACACCTACACCAATTTCCTCCGAGCCGTAGCCAAGTTCCCAGCTTTCTGTGGTGACTATACCGATGGCCGCGATGCCGAAGCGATCTGTCGCAAGTCGATGGCTGTCATGTTTGCACACTACGCCCAGGAAACCGGTGCCCACGCAACCGGTTGGGAAGTGCCGGAATGGCGCCAGGGCCTTTACTGGTTGCGGGAAATTGGCTGGACTGAAGATACTTCCGGTGGCTACGGCGCCTGTGATGCCAGCAGCAGCTGGGCAGCTGAAGCATGGCCCTGTGCGATCAATAGTGATGGTGGCTACAAGAGTTACTTCGGCCGCGGCGCCAAGCAGTTGAGCTGGAACTATAACTACGGTCCCTTCTCCCAGGCGATGTACGGTGATATTTACACCCTGCTGGAAGCACCGGAGTTGGTAGCGGATACCTGGTTGAACCTGGCAAGCTCCATCTTCTTCTTCGTCTATCCACAGCCACCCAAGCCAAGCATATTGCATGTAATCGATGGCACCTGGGAACCGAACAGTGTGGATCTGGCTAATAACCTGACTGCTGGATTCGGTGTTACCACCAATATTATTAATGGAGCGATCGAATGTAGTTCTGGTACTGAAGACTACCGCTCACAGTATCGGATCGAGTACTACCAGAGCACAGCGGAATACTTCGGTGTAGAAATTCCGGCAGATGAAGAACTCGGTTGTGCCAATATGGGGCAGTTCCAGACTGGTGGTGCAGCATCCCTGGATATTTACTGGGATAAAGATTGGGGATGGTCTGCGGATACCCCAAATAATGAGAGCTACGCATGTCAGTTGGTGAATTATCAGACTGCCTACTCTGCACTGAATGAGGGCGATTATGCCAAGTGTGTTGAGGGCAACTTTGATATGACCATCGATTACCAAGACTAAAAACCAGGGGGCCGAATAGCCCCCACCCAAACCCTTTCAGTGACCTGGTTCTCCCCCGCAGCCAGGTCACTTTTTTATTAGTACCAGGGTTAATACTGCCCCTGTTTGAAGTCTCTCAGTGTTAAAACTATTGCATAACACTGACAAAGTTTGAGCTGCCTATTTGAACAGTAAAGGATGACTGGTCTACTCCGGTTTGTGATATTTCCTTATAGTGCCCATCGCCGATTTGTAACAATGTTAGTGTGTTACCTAAACCACTCTGAGCAATTACGGCTTCATTGGTTGTGCCAAATTGTGCTGTTGTCGCATCGAGGAGAGCGCCGTCCTGCTGGAGAGTGACTGAATTGCTAGAGCCGAACTGGGTAACTGTCAGATTTACATCAGCCCCCACCTGATCTGTAGCTGTTGAGTTTTGGTCTCCGGCTTGAATAATAAGTGCGCTGCTAAGATCGGTATTCTGATCTGCTTCGACACTATTTGCCGAACCCGCTTGGGTTACAATTAAAGTACCATTCTCTGAAATATTCTGGTTGGTTGTGGCTGTATTCAGTGTGCCGACCTGAGCGATAAAAACAGTATTAAAATTGCTGATATCTTGTGTCGCCTCTGCTGAGTTTTCTGCGCCAGCCTGAACTATCTGGGCGTTATCTGCTGCGGCATCTATTTGATTGATTTGGGCATCATTATTTTCTCCAATCTGGCTAATGAAGGTAAAAGAATCAGTGACACTCAGTTGGTCAACCCTGGCCGTATTTTGAAGACCTATTTGTAGTAGGGATGCGTTGGGGTTACCACTAGCAAGCTGGAGTATATTCCCAGTATTTAAACTTCCGAATTGCTGTAAAGTACCAGATCCAGAATTTAGGTTTTCCTGGTAGATCACAGCAGAGTTCTGTGTACCTACCTGTGTAGCCAGTGAAAAAATTGCGTCAGCTACCACCTGCTGTGAATTGGCAGTGTTCGATGTGCCAAACTGGTTAACGGCGAGTATGCTGTCGGTAACAGTCCCTTGACCGGCATTAACGCTGTTACTGGCCCCTAGCTGTCGAGAATTTATCTCGCTGCTGGTCGTATTCTCCTGGGCCGTTTCACTATCATTGGCATCCCCAATTTGGAGTTGAATAATAGTACTAAGGAATGTACCGTCAATTTGTAAGGCGTCTGCACTATTATTGAAACCGATTTGGGTTTGAATAATTGTGCTGTTGTTAACATCTGTTTGAGCATTATTGGCTGTGGCAGTATTGCCAATTCCAATCTGATCCTGGATTACAAAATTATTGTCAGCAACTGCAGTACAGCTAATAGCTAATGCAAGGTGAGTTAGCGCTAAACTTGAGATTTTCATAAATACTCCTTAACTGCAAAATCTCTAATGAAGGCACTTCTGGAAGTTATTTGAAGTAGCTCCTTACATAAAAACATAAGGGTACTTGAAAAGGCTTGGTGTAGCCTTTATCCATTGGGAGGAAACTATTGGATAAAGGTCGCACTATTCCCGTCACCTAGTTGGGTAACACTAATTGTGTCATTAAAGCCGGTTTGAGTAACAGAAAGAAAATTACTGCTGCCATCCTGTGATAGGGTGGCGTTATTTTGCATACCACTCTGGGCTAGCTCAACAGTATTTAAATCGCCTGCCTGTAGGACTGACGCAGTTTCCATATCGCCATCTTGAGTGGAAATAATATCGTTCTCGTCACCATCTTGAATGATATCTAGGGAGCCACTAAAGGCTGTTTGGCTGGCTGAAACCATATTCATATTTCCAATTTGTTCAACAGAGGATGTATCCGATGAACCACTTTGTGTGACAGTAGCATCGTTTTGTGTACCGTCCTGGGAAATAATATTGGAGCTATTGTCAGTCGACGCCTGTAAGGCTGTAGCCATATTGGATGAGCCTGACTGATAAATTTCAATGTTGTCACTGGCTCCTGATTGTGTTGCCAAAGCCATATTATTGTCATCACTTTGGCTAATATAAATGTTACTTTCAAAAGCACTACTTTGTGTGGCAACCGCTGATTGATTATCCCCATATTGGTAGATGGATAATGTATTGTCTGCAGTATCAAAACTAGTAGCACTGGCAAAATTGGAGTCTCCGGACTGTACTACGATAGCACTATCGGAACTTGAGGTGTTTCTGTTAATTGAGGCATTGTTGAAATCACCAACCTGACTTATCAAGTCCGAATTGGTAAAGGAGTTAAGGTGAGATATCCCAGCAGCATTTTGTTGCCCGAATTGAATTGTGGTAGCGCTGTTACCAGAGCTTGCTGTGTTTTGCAATGTAGTTGAAATATTTAAGTCACCGGATTGGGTAATGACTACAACATTGCTGGAACTCGTGTCCTGAGTACTAGTAGCCAGGTTTTGATCGCCATACTGGCTGATTGAAATAGAATCAGAATCTGAGGAGGTTTGTTCAGAGCTGGCAAAGTTAGTGTCACCATTCTGGAGGATTTCACTGTTACCGTTTGAAGCGGTTTCCTGACTGGTTAAAACGATATTGTTATCCCCGACCTGGAGTGCTGATGCCGTAGTGCTGGTTGTGGCATCTTGTGTCGAGGTGACACTATTATTATCCCCCTGCTGTGTTTGATAAATGGCGCCGCTGACATTGCCATTAGTTTGACTGGCATCAGCGTCGTTGTTATCACCAATTTGTGTTTGCACAATAAGGTTATCAAATACGGTCGGATCACTTTGATCTGCTGTCGCGTTATTATCTGTACCCATCTGGTTCTGGATGACAGTATTTTCCGCATAGGAAATCCCGCTGATCATAAGGGATAAGGCCGTGGCTATAAGCGAATAGGTCTTCATTGGATAACTCCTTTACCAATTTGGACTTTGGGTGGTAAGCATATACTCTGCCTTTAACATCCATATAAAGGCATAGTACTTTCCGTGTTTCTACGAAAAAATATGTGCGGTCAATAATGATTGGAAATCTTAAGTGGAGGCTAATACATAAAAAATATCACTCTACTACACGATGATATGGTTTAAAGCCATAGGTTGGGTTGTTAGCCACTTGATTTATAGCGTCAGCTCAATCAAAGGCTACTTTAATTTTTGTCGATGAATTGGTATGTGGCTATGAGAATTTAGTTTGGCAAAGTTAGGAATAAAGTCGAGTTTGCGCCCTGATGATCACGTCAGCTCACCGGTCAGCACAGCTATCGAGACAACCTTGAAAAGGCTAAATTATTGCTGCTAGTTCGTGCTATTGTCACCACCTATTTGTAGTATGTCGGCACTGCTACTAACCCCAGTTTGGATCATGTGTATAAATTTATTGTTAACAACTGGAGAGAATTTGACAGTATTTTGTCTTCTACTCTGGGTTGGACTGAGCCCATTAAGGTTACCTATTTGGTGAGCGTAGAGATGAGTCTCTTCTCCACTCTGAGTGACGTTTACACTATTAATATATCCCTCCTTGAGTAGTTGCAGTTCGCTACTTGTGCCGCCTAAATTCACTGTTCCAATATTACTACTGCCGAGTTAATTAATAATGACCTCATTATTAGCTGTAGAGAAAAAACTAATATCGATAGTGTGCCTGGCCCCAGCTTGTATAATCTCTACTTTGTCATTATCATTATCACTGTGAGTTAGAAAAACTGGTTGTCCGCACCAACTTACTTGATATAGTCTATTGTAGAGTTTGTCGCGCTAATAAATACATAATTTTGATTGATATCACCGCTTTGGACAGAAATTGTATTATTATTAGAGCCACTGTTTAAATCTATTATTGTTGGTTTGTTATTAAATTCTATCTGATGAACTTGCATTTCTCCATTGATAATATTATCTTGTGAACTGGTGTCTGAATTTTCTGTCCTTTTTTAATAGACAGAAATAGAAGCATTTTCAGAGTCGGTTTGAACACTTTAGGCGTTATTTTGATGGCCTAACTGGATATAGTTAAGATCGCTGTTCGTAATGGAGTCTTGTAGTGAACTTCCCTGGTTGCTATCGTCAATCTGGTAGTGAATACTAGTAATATCGCTTTGGTCAGTAGTGGCACTGTTAGCGATACCCTGCTGATACAGTGATGTACTATTTGCTTCAGTCAAAGAATTTGTGGCAACAAATAAAGATAGAGCGACGTAAATACCAGCCTTGGTGTACATGATAACTCCTTTTTATGACCGAACATTAAGTAACAGTTTCCCGGAGTTAGTACTTCTATCATGAGTAAATTTTATATAAACAACCTAAGTTTTTCATAATTAAGCTGCATACATTAGCTGGCGAATAAAATCGTACTTTCCAAAGTTGGATCAGAGTATGGTGTTTAGGGTTAAATGCTAGTAATCATCAGAAAGTAATTGCGCCAGCTTAATTTTCTGTATTTAATCATTGCTATCGATATAGCTGCACTAGTTTCTTCAAAAGAATGACGTAGTTTTTTATACATTCGGACGTCAATTATTTTGGGCAATTTTTCTTATGGTGGAAGCTATTATTGCATCCAAACTTAGGGGACTCAGTATCTCTGTGCTGAGATGTATTCTTTATTCTGAACTGATAGGAGTTGGATGTGAAAATTAAGCAGTCTGTAGATAAGGTGGCACTATTAGCGATAATGGCTTTATCGGCGTCTTCATATTCATCAATTGCCTTGGCTGAAGTGGCTTGTGGCGATGTGATTACAACTGCAGAAGTGCTCACTGAGGACTTATCTTGTGATCTAACAACCGATGAACCTGATGCACTTACTATTGTCGGCCCAAGTGGCAGCTTAAATATGGGCGACTATTCCCTGACCTGTACTACAGGAGGAGACCTAGGTGGTGCAGGAATTCGAATGGAAGGTAATGGCGCCACCCTCACTGGAGGCGTTATTGATGGCTGTTTTGATGGAATTTTCTTAGAGGGAGAGGGGTATCACAAAGTACTTGGTACCGAAGTTGTTAATAGCGTTAATGATGGAATAGATATAGATAGTATTTACAATACTATAAATGACTGTGTTATTACTGATAGTGGTAGAGTCGGAGTCGATATGGATGATGACTACAATACTTTTTCTGGCTGTACCGTAACAGGTAGTGTTGCCGATGGAATCCAGGTGGATGATAGTTTTTCACGAGTTTTTAACAACACTTCAAGCAGAAATGGAGGGGCTGGTATTCTAATAGAAGGATCGTCAAATAATGTGATATCACAGAACACAACTACTGATAATGGCAACGGTGATAGCCAAGATGGTGGTATAGTTCTTATTTTTACTAATTCCAACTTCAATATTATTTCTGCGAACTCTTCTTTTGATAATGATCCTTTTGATCTGAGGGATACAGTTGACCCTGATTGCAGTGGTACTAATATTTGGGTAAACAATGAATATCTCACTAAAGATCCAGATTGTTTGGATTAACAAGTTTTTATTAGACAATTTCTTTTCCATGGCCTGTTAAATTTGGTGGTAACGTTTTGTGGAATTTTATAGCCCGATTTAATTAATTTTTTATAAAATTTATCAATCAGTAATCTATTAGGGGCTCGTATGTGAAATATATGAGCTTCCTTTATATAGCATAATATAAATATATTTATATCTATTATAGTGGAATGTGGTAGGGGTTTAATTAAAATAAAAATATCTCCAAGGTGAGTATCTTGTAAAGGGTTCTCAGGCGTGTATTTTTCACATTAAATGTTATTGTATGAATTCAATAATATTTGCATCTAAATGTTGATATGTTTCCATGTATAAGATTTTGATGTGGAAGATTAGTTGAGTATTTTAAATATTAGGCATTAATAGGGTGTTGAGTTGGACAGCAGGTATGCGGTTAGTAAGCATGATCTAAATGTTAAATATATATTCCTAAGTTCACCACTTAAAATACGATGGATGTCTGATGGCGTATATGTAGCCAGGTATTTGAAATTTTCAAGAGGGGACTTTTTTTGGAGAGTACTATGTGAGTGCAGCGATGCTGTAGTGTTTCGGTAATTTGGGGGGGCGCAAACAAACCGAAGAGTGTGAGTAAGTGTGGGTGTAATTTTAAATTGCCTCTTTTTGTGGTATTACCACGATATTCAATGTGCTGATGGTTGGTTCTATAAGAAATAGTAGTTTTGGGGATGCACTGAGACGATAGATATGATAACAAAACAGAATAATATATATTCAATAATTGTATCAGTTCAGTGAATCCCCAATTTATGATCACTAAATATTTTTCTATGAAATTAAAGTGAGCTTGAAGCCAGGCATATTATTGCATTATGTTTCCGCTATTGTTGTCTCCAAACTGTGTCACGGTAGTTGAGGTAGATGGGTTCGCCTGCATGGCCTGTAGGAAATTATTATTTCCACTTTGTGAGAGTGTGGCCCAGCTACTCATACCTGTCTGGTTAAGATCAATTTCGTTGAGTGTACCATTTTGATCTGTATCGGCAGAAATCAAGTCACCATCCTGAAAAATAGTGAGCACATTCTGTGTACCTGTTTGCGTACTTAGAAGGCTATTTGATGATCCAGTTTGGCTAGCCAAGGCCATATTTTGCTCGCCATTTTGAGAAAGGGTTAATAGTGCTGAATCACTCATAATTTGGAAAGCAATTGCATCGTTGGCAATGCCTATCTGATTGACCTCTACTGTACCATTGCTACTAAAGGCGTGGCCTGATCCCCCGATAATATTTTGATCACCTATTTGAGTGATAGAGCCGATTACATTATTACTTGAACTTATCGATACACCGCCTAAATTATCATTTCCTATTTGCTGGATAAATGTCTGGCTCATCGTGCTATCAATTTGGCTGGAACTTCCTTGGTTTGCATTACCATCCTGATTGGAAAAGGTACTTCCGAAACTGCTACTCGAGTTACTGGCTCCACCAAGGTTGTCTACGCCACTCTGAATAACGGTGCTTGTCATAAAGTCTGAGCTGTTAAACTGGGAAATTCCACCGTTGTTAAGTGATCCAGTTTGTAAAACTACGGAGGTGGTGTTGTCTGTATTAAGGCTTGCAGATGCAGAACTAATATTTTGAGATCCATCCTGGCTAATAAATATGGAGTTGTTATTTGAATTGTTGAAATGAGAAGCCGAAGATTGATTGTCAGTACCAATCTGAATAATATTTGTGCTGTTTGAGCTGGAGTTAAAATTTACAGTCGAAGTGAAATTGATTTCACCGGTTTGGGAGACAAAGTTGGTGTTATTAGAGTCACCAAGCATACTGGATGTAACTTCGTTAGTATTACCCATCTGCAAGGTTGTCAGCGTTGTGCCTGTACTATCCTCCTGGCTCGCGCTGGCTAAGTTTCCATCTCCAATCTGGGTCTGAATAATCACGCCATCACTGCTATTAATGATCTGTTCCGCCTCGGCTGTATTATCATCCCCATTCTGGGTTTGTACAATTAAATTATTGGTAACGGTGGGATCGCTTTGGTCTCCCATGGCCATGTTGTTATTGCCGGTTTGGTTTACAATATATGTATTACTAGCCTGTACTGTAGCGCTGATGCTAATTGCTAAAATACATGGGATTGCTGGAATATGAAAAGGCATTCTCATTGATAAAACCTCGACTTCTTTACTGTAGTCATTTTCCTAAAACAAAATTTTAAACAGGCTTGTTACATATTTAAATTGAGTAGGTACAAGCTTAAATGAATATCATTAATGTCCATTTCTATCTGGAGCTGATAGCAGGTTGGCGCTATAGAGATCAATATTTGCTTGGGGAAACTTCAGAACTGGCAAAAGAAATTTTCCGAAACTGACTAATCGGCATTAATACTTAGCTATGCCTGTTATTGATCAAAGCCGAACACGCTTAAGATATCACCAAATATGGACTACAAATTGTGCGATTACTAAATGCATGCTTACTGTCTAATTCTCCTTTAAACCTCCTGAAATCTATTAATGCCGGGTAGAGCTATTTAATCTTCTACCCTACCTATATATGATTACTGCCTTTGGTTTCCCTGAGTATGTTGAAAGTTTGGTAAAAGTATTGATGAAGCATGAGTCTTTTCAATGAGAGATAAGTGTGTAACTGTTAGTAATAAAGTTTACTTCCAGTGAGTTAGGCCAACTGATATTTTTTGCACTATAATTTTTCTCTTCTAGAATGGATCAAAATTTATCTGGTTGTGAATAATTTTAAATCTAGATAGAGGTTGCAGTCCTAGCTTATGAAAGCTTTAGGCTAACCCTGTTGCCTTGATTTATCCAGGAAGATTATCCGGGGATAAACTTACACCCTTTTTTAACAGAAAAAATGACACCAAACAGAAGCATTTGGTATCATCGACTACATATAAAGAAATTCACGTCTTAAGTGGAGTAAATGATATGAGCATTTCTCCTAATGCATGTCCTTTATGAATGGTCATGTATTCCGCTACTTTGTGTACTTTGAGCTAATAGTGGGTGAGTTACTGCATGATATTACCACTATTGTTTTCGCCAAACTGCGTCACAGTGGATGAGGCAGATGGATTTGCCTGCATAGCCTGTAGAAAATTATTGTTACCATTTTGTGTAAGTGTGGCAACACTACTCATGCCGGTCTGATCAAGGTCAATTTCATTAAGTGTGCCACTCTGATTGGTATCGGCAGAAATTGAATCACCATCCTGAATAATAGAAAGTACGTTCTGTATTCCTGTTTGCACGCCAAGAAGGATGTTAGATATCCCTGTTTGCCCCGCCAGGGCCATATTTTGTTCACCATTTTGAAAAAGAGTTAATACTCCCAAGTCGCTCATAATTTGGAAGGCAATTGCTTCATTCGCAATACCTATTTGAGTGACCTCTACAGTACCATTACTACTAGAGGAATGGCCTGCGCCACCAACTATATTTTGGTCGCCTATTTGTGTGAAGGAGGCGCTAACATTATCGCTGGAGTTTATCGATATGCTACCTAAATTGTCAGTACCGGTTTGCTGGATAAATGTATGGCTCTGTGTGCTATCAATTTGGCTTGAACTTCCTAAATTTAAACTTCCCACTTGATTAGAAAAGGTACTGCCGAAGCTACTATTTAAATTACTGGCTCCCCCTAGATTATCATCGCCACTTTGAATGACCGTGCTCGTCATAAATTGAGAGCCACTAACTTGCCCAACTCCCCCATTGTTCAGCGATCCATCCTGTAAGATGACAATACTGTTGTTCTCCGCATCGAAACTTGCGCCTGGAGAACTCGTATTTTGAGATCCGCTTTGGTTTACCAATATGGAATTGTTACTTGAATTGAAGGCATGAGCAGTAAAAGTTTCATTGTCTGTTCCTATCTGTATAACATTGGTAATATTAGACATGGAATTAAAATTATTGGTAGAGGTGAAATTCAATTCACCACTTTGAAAAATGAAATTGGTGCTCGCGGTGTCATTTAACATAGAGGAATCAACTTCGTTATTGTTACCTATCTGTATGACTGAGTAGGTTGTGTTGGTGCTATTTTCCTGGCTCGCTATGGCTAAGTTTCCATCTCCAATCTGGGTCTGACTGATCACTAAATTATTGCTATTTATGATTTGTTCCGCCTCAGCAGTATTGTTATCACCATTTTGGGTTTGCATAATTAGGTTGTTGGTAACGGTGGGGTCACTTTGATCCCCCATGGCGGTGTTATTGTTACCATTTTGATTGACTATGTAGGTGTTGCTCGCTTGTGCTAGCTGTATCACAGCAAGGGTGGATAATCCGGCAATTGTGGCTTTGAATTTCATTGTTGAATTCCTTTTCAAGTCAGGTTCTGGTTGAGATTTGGTTTAGTAAGTGACTTAGGTGTGAGTATCATCGTTGAGGCTGCTTACTTTACAGATTTCAGTACGTTTTCATTGGCAATGAAAGTTTGAAGTGCCAGAGTGCAGCCATTACAGTTGAGTCCGGTTACTAACAATTGTAGTGATGTAATCATTTCCCATGCTTAATTGAAGCTCTCCCTATGTAGAATTTCTGATTTGAACGGAAATTAATAAGCCCTATGAAGCTGCCTTCGTTGAGGGCCTATTATAGTATTGTCAATGTCACTGCTATCGAATATGGGAGTAAAGCACTGAAATTCTGGGAAGAAAATATTGAAAATGCAGATGTTAATAGTGAAAGGTGTATCCGTATAAATTTTGGATATCTTGATTCTGGGCCGTGATAAGTTTTGCAAGCAATATGTATCAATGAAGAAGGTTGTATTTATCTTCTAGATGTAAAGGCTGTCAAGAGAATTTATAGAGTAGAAGTATGAGTTGTTGTGTTAATGATCTGCTCCTGTTAATGCCCTTGATGAATTTCTAGCTTGCAGAAGTATAGATATTTCGAGAGAGTGGGCTAATCGCTGGATCAGCCCAAAATCTAATTTTACTGCAAAATAGTGCTGCTATTATTGTCACCGGTTTGTGAAACTGTAGCAATTGATGAAGTGTTCAGTTGCATCGAATCCAGCAAGTTACTATTGCCATTCTGGGAGAAAAAAGCGTCGTTATCCTGTCCCATTTGTATTGAGTTAATCGTGTTTAACATACCATCTTGATTTATATCGGCTATCAATAAATCGCCGTCCTGATCTAAATCTATTGTATTTTGATTGCCAGTTTGCTCTGCATCCACAGTATTGGTTGATCCTGTCTGGAAACTAGAGATAAAATTTTGGTCTCCAATCTGGTGGAGATTTACATCACTGTCGTTACTAAAAAAATGAAAACCGGTTGCCTCATTGCTAGCGCCAAGCTGAACTAGCATGGCGGAATCATTGACGCTATTAACTTGCACAAAACTTCCAGTGTTTTGATTGCCCATCTGAGTTATATTAATAAAGCCATTGGTGGTTGCGTCCTGAATAAGTGCACCAACAATATTATCATTGCCTATTTGATTACTAATACCTTGGCTAAGTGTGCTATCGGTATGCACTGGGGAGGATAAATTGGCGTTGCCAGACTGAATCATTGTCACGCTACCAGAAGTACTTCCTCCACTAAAGATATTTCCAAGATTATCGTCACCAGTTTGAATGATTGTGCTACTCATAAATTGTGATGAGTCTGTCTGTGAGGCGCCGACTGAATTGAAGTTACCTGTTTGCTGAATAGCTATAGATGTATTTGCTGCACTATTAAAACTGGCTACGCTGGCCGAATTTTGAATGCCGTTTTGGGTCACTGTAATGCTATTATTTGCTCCTCCTGAATTTTGGACGACCGAGCTGAAATTATCGGTTCCTTGCTGAAATACAATGCTGGTATTAAAGCTTGAAGTGTTATTGATTATATTAGTGGAATTTAATATCCCAAACTGTGAGATAATATTGCCATTAAAGTTGTCATTAATTTGGCTTGTGACAACTTCGTTGTTGTCCCCTACCTGCGTGGCGTTAACAGTACCATTGGTACTATTATCTTGAGTACTGAGTGTATTGTTTAAGTTACCTTGCTGACTATGAATAATGACCCCATTAGCATTGCTGTTGATTTGTTCTGCTTCAGCGGTATTATTGTCTCCAATTTGAGTCTGGGAAATTAAATTGTTGCTGATTGTTGGATCGCTCTGGTCGCCAATGGCGGTATTGCCTGCACCAACCTGATTAACGATATATGTATTGTTGGCATAGGCGCTAATACAAATGCTGAAGAGGGTTGGGATTAATAGTATATTCTTCATGATAATTCCATATTTAGATCGATTTAGGTTGCTATCAAGTAGCCGTGTAAAAAGTATGCCTACTTGAATAACTACTGCAGATATGTCGCACTGTTGTTATCTCCCAGCTGGGTGACACTAATGGTATCGCTAAAGCCGGTCTGCGTTACCATTAGGAAATTGCTATTGCCATCTTGGGATAATGTAGCAATATCTGACGATCCACTTTGAGTCAGATCTATTTCGTTGAGATTGCCGCTCTGGTTAAGCGTGGCTGAAATACTGTCACCATCTTGGAGGGAATTAATCAGGTTGTCCTCACCATCTTGTGAGGCGTAAAGATCGGCGTTTAAGTTGGTTTGCTCCGCATTTATAGTGTTTAATTCACTCATTTGAATTATCTCAGCCGAGTGGTTGGAACCGGTCTGTGTCAATTCCGCATCATTGCCATTACCAATTTGGCTGATGGAGTAGTTATTATCAGATACAGATTGCAGGTTAACAAAAATGTCATTGTTATCACCTTGCTGTAGGTTGGAGCCGACACTGTTATTGGCATTGTCATCTGAGGAGCTAAAGGAATTGTCATTTCCATATTGCTCAACTGTAGTAAATTGATCAGAACTTTGGCTTCGTACGGTAAATCCTACATTAAAATTTCCCACTTGTGTTACTTGAACTGTAGTGTTTGAGCTGCCGTCATCATCTCCTCCTCCACCGCTATTATCGTCACCCATTTGAAAAACACTGATACTGCTATTGAAGCTATCCGTTTGACCCGATGTGCCGACGTTTCTATCGCCAATAGAAACTACATTCAGAAATGCCGAATCCATATTAGTCTGTCCCGATGAACCAATATTATCGGTGCCAATCATGGTAAATTGCATCGAGCTATTGGTAGAGTCTCTTTGCAGTGAACTGCCAACACTACTTGTGCCGCTAATAGTGTAAATCATTGAAGTATTAGAAGTATTTTCCTGTAAGGAACTACCTATATTGTCTGTTCCCGTAATGGTAAAACTCATTAAGGTACTCGTTGTATTTTCCTGAATAGAGCCACTACCATTATTGGTTCCCGTCATGGTATATATCATGGTGGTATTGGAAGTAGCTTCTTGTCTTGATCCGCCAAAATTATCAGTACCAATAAAGGTTTTCTGCATTACACTGTTGCTGGTTGATATTTGGTCCGTCCCTGCGTTGTTATTGTCACCTATCAAAGTAATGACGGCTGAAGAACTGCTGCTTCCATCTTGCTCACTATCTGCGGAATTGTTGTTGCCCTGCTGGGTTTGGGTAATGGTTCCATTGCTGGTGGCATTGAATTGTATTGCCTCGGCATCGTTATTGTCTCCAATCTGTGTCTGCGAGATTAGACTGTCAGTGGCACCAGTTTGGTCCCCCATGGCCATATTTCCGGTTCCCTCTTGATTGCCAATATAAGTATTGTCACCGTATGCAATACCGGAAATGGCTAACGCTAAGGCAGTGATTGCAAAGGCTGATGTTTTCATAAATGATTCCTTTCATTTAATGAGTTATGGATGGCGTTAAGAGCGGTAGATCTCTTGCTTCTATAAAGGTAATTAACGCATGAAACTTCTGTAGCCCAGTTAAATTTTAATGAGCGCTAGGTAAGAAGTTTAAAGGCCCAAAATAGTGAGGGAAGTATTGAGAATGCTTGCTTGCACTGATCCCAAGCCATTTTTTGGCATTAATGCTTGGAGATGCCGAGGCCATGTTCATTTTTGCTTCGGTTAAAGTAAAATATTTATTCCTGTTTTTTTACCTGTATTGGGTGATTTTACTATTCATTTAATTTGCTCCTGTTTGGTTTGTCGGTTGATCAACCTATGGTGAAGTGATGACTGATCCCTACTTACGGTATCGCTTTTAGTATTGTTAATAAATAAGATAATTGGTATGAGATAAAAGCACTGAGATACTAGTAAAAAAGTCTGATTTATATAGTAATTTCATTGCAGATTTATATTTATGTTTGGTAGTGGATAGAATATGGATGGTAAGAAGAAGCCCATATATGAGTATATGGGCTTCCATTAACTAGTTATTGTGTAAAAGTGGCACTATTGTTGTCACCCAACTGGGTAACATTGATGCTATCGCTAAATCCGGTTTGGGTAACACTTAGAAAGTTGTTGTTACCGTCCTGAGATAGAGTGGCAGTGTCCTGTTGTCCACTTTGGGTGAGATCTATTTCATTCAGGGTGCCTGCCTGACTTAGTGTTGCCATTTCACTGTCCCCATCCTGCAGTGAATTGATCAGGTTGTCCTCACCGTTTTGTAGAGCGTACAGATCGTTATCAAAGCTTTGTTGATCTGCATTTATCTCATTTAAATCACTCATCTGAATGATCTCAGCAGTGTGACTTGATCCAGACTGGGTAAGAAATACCATATTTCCATCACCGATCTGTGATATGTAATAGGCGTTATCAGATACCGTCTGTAATAGGGCAAGACTAGTATTGCCATTTCCTTGCTGTAGGACCGTTCCGATACTATTGCTTGAGTCAATGGTTGCATTATCAAATAGGTTACCGTCTCCAAACTGCTCATACGTAGTGCTTTGACTAAAGCTATTAAAACGACCAAGTCCACCTATATTTGAGCTCCCAATTTGAGTAATTGTGGCTGTATTATTCGCACTGCCAATCTGCTCTCCAGCGGCCGCAAGATTACTATCCCCGGTTTGAAAGATCATTATCGTAGTGCTTGAGCTGACATTCTGGGTGGTGCTAACAAGATTATCGTCACCATAACTTTCAGCTACTAAAGTTGCGGAATCGGAGTCTTGTTGTACAGAGGAGCCAAGATTATCGTCACCTACAAAGGTAAAGCTCATTGAACTGTTGGAAACATTATTCTGAACTGAAAAGCCAAGATTGTCATTGCCTTCCATGATGTATATTAATGAGGTATCAGAAGTGGCATCCTGTGAGCCGCCTCCAGAATTATTATTCCCTGTTACATCCAATTGCATGAAGGAATTGCTGGTTGATGTTTGCGTGGGATCCATATCATTGCCGTCACCAAAGATAATGACCTCAATGATGGAGTCAGTGGTGGCATCTTGAGTGGCATCTGAAGTGTTATTATCCCCTTCTTGAAATTGAATAATAGTGCCGTTGGTATTGCCATTAGACTGGATGGCCTCAACATCATTATTATCCCCAATTTGAGTCTGTTCGATGAGGTTGTTAAATATAGAGGGATCACTTTGATCCCCTGAGGCTGTATTTCCCGTACCTTCTTGATAGAGAATATATTCATTGTCATCTGCATGAACCAGGCCACTTATGGCAAGGGATAGAGCGGTAACGGCTATAGGTAAGATCTTCACAAGTAACTCCTTTACTTCAACTCGCTATGGCGCTTTGACTGCGTCCACAGTACTTCCTGTACAACACAGGTGAAATCCATATCCAATCCCGTGTAATCGAACGTCGACCTACCATCCGTCGGGCATTGGAGGTTATTTGATCGGCCCTAAATGGTGAGAGAAGTAGTGAGACTGCTGACTTGCACTGGCTCCAAGCCATCGGCATTAATACCTGGCTATGCCGGGGCGGTGATCATTGGCGGCTTTATCTAAAAGGCTCAATGATTCCAAATTCTGGTGGGCATAAGTGCTCACCGTTTGTCATAGATATTTCTCCTCTGTAATCCGTTTGATTGGGCTCTCCAAAAGTCGAAATCCAGCTCGTTTCAGATATTGGAGCCTTGGAAAAAATTATTGACCATGAGACTCCTCAGGGGAATGAGATAAAAGCACTGAGATACTGGGACTAAAATCGGAAAATATCTGATATTTTCAGTGTGTTAGGATGTGGCTGCTGGGAGGAGGGTTGGATGATAGATTCTGGGAGATAGCTGTCTGAACATACCAATTTCTAGAGATAGGCACATGGCTTTACTGCAGAGAAATCGCGGTATTATTACCAAATTAAGTAGTGGTGATGCTATCGTTCATTCCTGCCTGCGTGGGCATTATTTAATTGTTGTTGCCGTTAAATTGTGTTGCTTCAACGTTATTATTGTCACCAATCTGAGCTTGATTTATTAAGTTGTTAGTGGTTGTTTGTTCAATTTGATATTCAGTAGCAGTGTTGCCAGTTCTTACTTGGTTGATGAGTAAGTACTGTTCGCCAGGGCCTGATGGCCATGATTGATCGAGAGAATGGTAATGGCTAAAGATAGCACCTTGATGGGAAAATCCTGTCAGTCTTTGATTTTTGATTTATAAGAATTGGAGAAGGGGCCCCGCTCAAGCCTGTCGATCAATCCTGATTGATCATCGGCTGATAGCTTTAAATACTTCTGCTACCGGATACTGCTTTTTGGGTTGATCGATCTGCTTAACATGGAATGAGGATTAGTGAGACTGCGGACTTACACTGACATCAAGCCATTGTTGTTGGCATTAATGCTTGTCTATGCCTGAGCTGGGACCTAATCAGAGTATTGCGGAAGAAAGTCATTCTGGATATAGGAGAAAAGCACCGAGATTCTAGTAATAAAGTTTATGAGAACCCCATTGGTTCTAGGCTGTTACTTGGTGTTGCCTGATAATTTGCGCTGCAGTTGGTCCTTCATTGGTCCAAGCTTATATATCCATTGCATAACTTGCAAAGTGTGAAGTTTGGCATTCATGGCAGCCTCAAAGACCCCGCTATCGCGATCACAGATTATTGGCTTAACAGCATTGTCGTTGGCAGTCTTTTTGGTGGCCAATGATTTTACGGCCTTCTCCGTCGCTATCCCTGCAATGGAAAAACACTTTAACGCAGATATCTCCACTCTTCAGTGGGTGATTAACGGTTATGCATTGGTGTTCGGGATTTTTATAGTTACTGGCGGGCGCTTGGCGGATATGTTTGGTCGGCGCCGGCTATTTTTTGTTGGAACCTCAATCTTCGTCTTTTTCTCAGTTTTGGGTGGTCTGGCCGTCAATGAATGGATGCTGCTGGGAAGCCGGGCATTAATGGGTGTTGGTGGTGCTCTGATGTGGCCCGCTGTGCTCGGCATGACCTATCAGATCATGCCTGATGACCGCGCCGGTCAGGCAGGCGGTTTGATAATGACGGTGTGTGGCTTTGCGAACTCTGTAGGGCCACTGTTGGGTGGTTTCTTTACAGATTTTCTTAGCTGGCGCTGGATTTTTTTTATTAACTTACCCATCGCTTTGGCGGCAATGTTGGTGGGCTGGAAAGTAATTGAGGATGATAAGCCCGATGAGAGCAATGAAAAGGTTGACTATTGGGGGATGGCCTCATTATCAATTAGCCTTTTGGCTTTAATGTTATCTCTGGATTTTGTTATCGATGTAGGATTTAGAAGTCCTTTAGTGATTGGACTTTTAGTAACATCGGTGATTTTCTTTTTGGTATTTGCCTGGGTTGAGCCTCATACTCGCTCTGACCCACTTATTCCCCCGGATGTAGCTACTAATTGGCGCTTTTTTTCTATCTGTCTGGTGACTTTGCTTCTATCGGTCACTTTTGTATCTATGTTGCTTTATATTCCTCAATTTTTAATTAAGGAGTTGAGCTATTCTGCAGTTTGGTCTGGTGCGGGTTTATTGCCGGTGATGATTACCTATGCGGTAGTCTCATATATAGCAGGGTGGTTATATGAATTTTTGGGGGCTCGCCTAATTTTAGCGGGAGCGGCACTCTTTTTAGGTTTGGGAATGTTTTTACTTTCTGGCCTAGTGGTTCGCGATCACTATCTGCACTTGGTACCGGGAATGCTCACTCTCGGTATAGGATTAGGCTTATATTTTCCTACGATAACGACTACTGCGGTTACGGTATTGGGGCCTGCCAGGGCAAGCTTGGCGGCGGCCTTAATTTATATGTTCCAAATTATCGGCGGTGCTATTGGTCTGGCGATGAATACAACGGTTGTTGCGATGGCTCCGGAATTATCTGAAGGTATTGATCGGGCATTTACTGTTAATGCGTGTTTGGCTGCTGCAGCACTGATTGTAAGTTTGCTGTTTGTGAAAGGGGATGTTTCCCAGAAAGAAAAAATCTGAGCAATTAATAATATGGTTTTTCTTAGCCTCTTTCTCTACTGTATGTATATCGCAGAATTGTTACTGCCAATCTGTGAAATGGAGATAGTAGCACCAAAACTCAATTGAATTACCCTGAGAAAGTTGTCTGTACCTAGTTGTAGTAGCTCTGCACTATTAAAGCTGCCGGTTTGAGTGAGATTGATAGTGTTTAGCTCACCCAGTTGAATGATATCCGCATCATCAATATAACCAGACTGCGTTGAACTTACTTGATTCTGTAGGCCTTGTTGCAGCAACTGTAGTCTTGCACTAAAGCCATCTTGAATGGCTATTAATGTATTTTGATCAAATTCCTGGTCTATAGCTGCCTCAGAGGCTGATCCACTTTGACTAATATCAGCACTATTATCCGATCCACTTTGTGTGACAACACTACTGGCCCCTTCAATAGCGAGTTGTATTGACGTGGCGCTATTACTTGTTCCTGTTTGTGTTATCTCGGAAAAATTATTGATGTTTATCTGGTTGATTGTGGACCCGTTGTTTGCTCCACTTTGAGATGTAAAGGCCTGGTTGTTTTGAGCAAGATTAACAATTATAGAAGCGCGATTACTCTGTCCTTGCTGGATGGAACTGTTAAATCCCTGAATAGAGTTGCTTGTTTGGATGCTAGTAGCACTGGAATCTGTAAGTTGTACTATTGAGTTGGTATTAAAGGCGCCGTTAGTATTTGTTATCCGGGCAGTGTTGTTATTGCCAAATTGTTGAATTTGATTATTGGTTCCCAGAGACTGTATCAGGATAATTCTAGTATCAATATTCTGGCTTCCACTTTGGATAATACTGGCAGAGTTTGCTATGCCACTTTCTTTATCGATAATCTCAGCTCTATTAAAATTACCTAACTGGCTAATAGAGACATCACTAAGAGCAACATCATCTTGGATAGATTCCGAAAAATTTAGGGTTCCTATCTGCGAGATGTTAGCAGTTGTACCAGTGGAAAGGTTTTGTATGCTCGTAATTTGATTTAGGGATTGTTCCTGACTGATGCTTATAGTGCTAAACAGTGTACTTGTCTGTGAGGTTTCGGCCTTGTTGAGAACATTAAGCTGGGAGACTGATGTCGTGCTACCCAGGCTGCTGGATTGGACTGACATTAGCTCGTTTGATACGCCTCTCTGCAACTGGATAATAGATCCTTCAGTATTGCCGTTGGATTGCTGAGCCACCACATTATTAAATTCACCATCTTGTGTTTGCATGATGAGATTGTTAATGATGGTTGGGTCGCTTTGGTCCCCTATAGCCAGATTGCCAATACCCTGTTGTGACAGGATATAAGTGTTGGTTGCGAGGGCCTGGCAGCAGAATAGTAAGGTTGATGCCGCGATAAGATAGCCTGGTATGAGCATAATTCCTCCACTGCACAGGCTGGCGTAAATCTTTAACTTAGGCTGTATCTTGCCGGCACTGGGCACCGTGTAATGATTGCCATATAAAATTATGGTGAAAATATAATGGTTTGTATATGAGAGATAATTACTGAATTACTAGGGAAATAGGTTCAAGCTTTATTCCTGGTTGAGTGTTTGTTTATTGGTGGCTCCGTGTATGTTTCTGTAAATGGAAGTGCTTCCCAATTTGAGTAAACTTGTGAGATACTTCAAGTCCACTTCACCTTTGCTCAGTTTTTCCTGAAAATAGAAATAACCCTATAAAACGTGTGGTTTTTTTCAGGCTATCTACACAGAAAAAGATTCTTCACCCCAGTTAGAATAATTCACAGACTACTCATTTTTTTGTTAACTATTTTTGTTAATTGAGTGAGAATAGGGCTCTTTCCCAATCCCTGGAAATGGAATCTCGGGCGATATCCCGCACTGATGCGGATGACTGAAAAGTCGGCGCTTTTGCCTAGGTTGCGGCGCCGCCGGACAGATAAACCCCTGTGTCCTGCTTTTTTTAGGACGCCTTTGATTCTCCAAGCAAAGCAGGCCTGTCGGGGTGGTCTTGTACTGCGAATTATTTGTGTAGGGAGCCTGGTGTTCCCGTAGTTGGTAAGGAGAATGGATTTTGATACCTATCGTTGACCGCGCGCGCGCGGAGTCTATTGCACCTATTTGGCGTATGCCGTTTCGCCCTTTTTTCTGGGGAGCTGCTCTGTGGAGTATGGTTGCCCTGGTTATCTGGCAGGGGCAGTTATTCGGTTGGCAGATGCCGGCTTTTCGAATGGGGGTAGTCTGGCACTCCCATGAGATGCTGTTTGGGTTCGCGGCTACCGTTGTTGTGGGTTTTCTCGGCACGGCCATGCAAACCTGGACTGGTATCCCCTCGCCAAAGGGAACCCAACTTATTGCTTTGGTCGGCCTGTGGCTCTTGGCCCGTTTGGGTTACCTGTTGGTGGCGGTCCCTATTTGGATGCCGGTGATTGCTGAAGTCTCCTTTTTCCTGTTCTCAGCGTTTTTGCTCGGAGCCAGGGTGTTGCGAACCAAGCAGTGGCGAAATATGTTTGTATTGCCTGCGATGCTGATGTTTGCTGCATTGTCCGCTAGCCACTGGTTGCTGCCAGGGGCACAGAGCCGAATCGCCTTGCTGGCTTTGCTGTTGGTGACGGCGATTATTCTGATAATCGGCGGGCGGGTTATACCCTTCTTTACGGCGCGCCGCTTTCACTTGAGCCCAAGAGATAAGATACCGGCTGTAGAGTGGGGTACCCATATTGCTGCGGTGGGCTTGTTGCTATCGGTGGCTGTTGGTTTGCCGCAAATGGTTTGGGCCTTTTTTGCGGTCTCTCTGGGTATTTTGCAGGTGATCCGGGTGGTGCGCTGGCACCCTACAAAAATATGGGCAGAACCGATGGTTTGGTCTCTGCATGTGAGCTACTGGTTGGTTATTTTGGGGTGTTTTCTCGCGGCTCTGGCCTGGAGCCAAATTGCCCCTTCCTGGCAGAGTCCCGCCTTGCACGCATTTGCCGTTGGCGGTATCGGCGGATTGATCTTGTCTATGACCAGTCGCGTCAGTCTCGGCCACACAGGTCGGATATTGAAGGCGCCGCGCTTGATGCCCCTGGCTTTTATGGCCCTGGCGTTATCTGCTCTCGCACGTGTGTTTTGGGCACCCGCCCCGAGTGGTTTGCTCGCAGCAATTATTGCCTGGGTAGTCGGTTACACGCTTTTCTTACTGTATTACACCCCGGTGCTTTTCCAGCCGCGCGTTGACGGTCATCGCGGCTAATTCTCTCTATGTGATCTTCAGTTGCTGCGAGAAACCTTATCATCGCAGCAACTGTGGTCGAGTAAAGCCATCATTAACTGGTCTATTCAGAGTCCGCACTAGCTACCTGGGGTAGTTTGTCTACTTTAGGTACTGTTTCCAGTTCCCGGTCCCACTCGGCTTTACTGGCCATAAAGATATGGGCATTAGGCCTTACATCTATTGGGCGATCCAGACTGCCAGCGGGAACCGCTAAGAGGCCAATTTCAGGATCTTCTCGTGGCACTGCGGAACCGCATTGATTGCAAAAGCTTTTGCTGTGCCTCGTCCCTGCCAGCTTAAAGGTTTTGACTTGTTCTGCACCGGATAGCCATTCAAGTTTCGCTGATGCGAAGAATAGGTTTGCTGCATGGGCTGAACCGGTATCTTTGCGGCAGTAACTACAGTGGCAGAGAAAGAAGCCGCCAAAGTCACCTTCAATTTCGAAGTTAATAGTGCCACATAGGCACGATCCTTTTTGTTCCATTGCTTAATGCTCCTCTGTTTAGCTGTACTTATCGTAATTAGGGGAAACTGTGATTTATTTTGGAAATCCCGGCGTTGGGGTATCAAACCCGTATGGTCCCGCTCAAATAGGGTACTGCTTTGCCTGAGATAATGACCCTGTCCCCGGCGATGGTGCAATTCAGCAGGCCGCCGCGCTTAGAGGCTTGATAGGCGATCAGCTCTTTCTTATCCAGAATTTGTGACCAGTAAGGGGCGAGCCCTGTGTGAATAGAACCGGTCACCGGATCTTCGGCACCACCATTGGATGGCCAGAAGTATCGGGAGATAAAATCGTACTTATCGGATTTTGCCGTAACGACCACATCGTAGGGGGCGAGCTTTCGCAGGCTGCTCGCATCCTGCTGCACATCCAAAACGTCTCGCTCACTATCGTAGATGGCAAAGTAAGCTTGGTTGTTAAGTAACACCTGGCTTGGTGTTATTGAAAGCCCCTCCAGTAATTCCGGCGGTATGCGATCTATGGGTTGTGGCTCCCTTCGTGGGAAGTCCATGGAAATAATTCCATTTTCCCCTCGGCTTATTGTCATTTTGCCCACAGCGGCAGCATGGAGCTGGAGTTGCTCACATTGAGGGTTTTGAGAAAAAAGAACATGGGCTGACGCCAGGGTGGCATGACCACAAAAATCAATTTCCGTTAACGGTGAAAACCAGCGAATTCCATAACTGGTATCTGGGCGTTTTACCAGGAACGCGGTTTCGGAAAGGTTATTTTCTGCAGCGATGGACTGCATTAAATTTTCATCCAGCCAATTCTCAGTAACAACAACTCCGGCTGAGTTTCCGTGAAAGACTTTGTCGGTAAAGGCGTTAATGAAATGAATTTCAAGTTCCATATTTGAACTCCATGGTGCTCCAGTTTTTTCAGAAGCGCTGGTGGCGGGCGTGATATTTTATACCCCTAAAGTTCACCAATTTATACCTCTGTAGAGCGGCTTGGGATTGGCTTTAACCTGATCTGGATCAGTTTATCCCGGATGTGAGTCACTAGAGTGACTTGTATTTGTTGCGTGCAGATCAGGGGTGTGAAAATGACGGAGTCCGATGTAGCTATCGTAGGTGCTGGACCGGCGGGACTTTCCTTGGCGGTGATGCTCGCCCGCAAAGGGTGTCAGGTGGCAATTATTGAGCGCCAGGATAAGTCGGCGCTGTCCGCTCCCGTTGACGATGGCCGCGAGATTGCCCTGACACACAAATCCTACAAGCTGCTGCAAGAACTGGGGGCTTGGCAGAGATTATCCCCGGAAGAGATTAGTCCGCTAAATGCTGCCGAAGTAGTCGACGGCAATTCCCCTTCGACACTCCACTTTAGCCCGGGAGAGAGGGGGCCTCTGGGTTTTATTGTCTCCAACTCTGCAATCCGGCGAATCTTATATGAGGCAGTTTTGGAGACTGAGAATATAACGCTGCTCGATAACTCGACCGTTACCGGGATGACATTGAGTGGCGCTATGCGTCATCTTGAGTTGGCAGAGGGGGAGGGCGTGCGCGCTTCCCTGGTGGTTGCAGCCGACAGCCGTTTTTCTGAAGTGCGACGCATGGCGGGAATTGGCGCCGATATGCGCGACTTTGGCCGAGTGGCGATTGTCGGCCCTGTACGCACCGAATTACCCCACGATGGTATTGCCCGGGAGTGTTTCCGCTACGGCTCGACACTGGCGCTGTTGCCTTTGCCCAGGGCAAATATTTCATCGGCCGTGGTTACTGTTCCCGCCAGTCTCTCTGCCCAGATTATGGCGATGGGTAATGAAGAGTTTGCCGGGCACGTATCCCGCGAAAGCGCGTCCCAGCTCGGCGGTGTCGAAGCTTTTGGTGAGCGCCACTGTTATCCATTGGTTGCGGTTTATGCACATCATTTTTTCACTGAGCGCTTTGCCTTGGTGGGAGATGCCGCTGTGGGGATGCATCCAGTGACCGCGCATGGATTTAATTTGGGCTTGGCCGGTGCGGATACTTTGGCCCGTCAACTGGATAGTGTTAGCCGTCTATATAACCCGGCCAAGCTGACTCGGGCCCTGGCCCGTTACCAGATGCTGCACCGGGTTGAATCCAAGCCGATTTACTCTGGAACTAATAGGGTGGTGGATTTGTTTACTGACGATCGCCTGCCGGCCAAGTTGCTGCGCAAAATGGTGTTGCGAGTCAGTGATCGCTTTCCCCCAATTCGAAAAGCAATAGTGCACCAGTTAACTCGCTAGCTTATCCAGAGGCTTGTTAAGAGAGTTTTGCTCTTCGTTCTTTTTATAAAAAGTACTTGTGCAAGAAAGAAGACGGTATATGAAGGTGGCCTGCTTGCGGGATTTTCTTCCTTTTCTATACTGATTTGCGAGATGGTAGAGACGGCTTTAACCCCCCGGTGAAAACAAATGCCAATTACGGCTTGACTCACCGGGTCAGCACCAATAGAATGCGCAGCCTCTTGAGTGGTTGGGCTGGTCCCGCCGCAGGGAAACAAAGATCAACCAGGCTTTGTTTCTTGGAGTTGTTGCGGGGTGGAGCAGCCTGGTAGCTCGTCGGGCTCATAACCCGAAGGTCGTAGGTTCAAATCCTGCCCCCGCTACCAATTTTACCTTCGGGTAAAATATTTGATTGCGCATTTGTTGTTGCGGGGTGGAGCAGCCTGGTAGCTCGTCGGGCTCATAACCCGAAGGTCGTAGGTTCAAATCCTGCCCCCGCTACCAACTTTCCTTAGGGAAGCTTTGATTGCGCTTTCGTTGTTGCGGGGTGGAGCAGCCTGGTAGCTCGTCGGGCTCATAACCCGAAGGTCGTAGGTTCAAATCCTGCCCCCGCTACCAAATTTTGCATTCGTGCACACTGACTGCACGAATGTGCGGTCAAAGCCCCGTCAGGGGCTTTTTCGTATCTGCAAGAAAAGTTGCAGATATTTTTCGAAGTGGGCCGTAGGCCCATTTTTTGTATGTGGTGACGAGAATGGCGAGCAAACGCGAATTGCTGGAAGAGCTTCTGGCGCCGGTGGTGGCATCGCTGGGGTGTGAGTTGTGGGGTATTGAGTACCAAACCCACGGTCGCAACGCGCTGCTGCGCATTTATATCGACTCCGAAAACGGTATTTCCGTTGAGGATTGCGAGAAAGTGAGCCGCCAATCCAGTGCTGTACTGGATGTGGAAGATCCCATCAGTAGTAAGTACACACTTGAAGTCTCTTCCCCAGGGCTCGACCGCCCTCTTTATAAGCTGGCCCAGTACGAGCGCTTTATCGGCGCCCAGATTGAAGTTCGTCTGCGTATGCCTCTGGATGGGCAGCGTAAGTGGCGCGGACTGCTGGCCGGTGTAGAGGGTGATGAAGTGGTTCTGCGTGTAGATAGTGAAAACGAATACCTTTTGCCGATCGACAGTATCGAAAAAGCAAATATCATTCCCCAATTTACCAAATAACCTGTAGGAGCCTGAGCTCAGGCGATTTTGAGGCACAGTTGCATGAACAAAGAGATCTTGCTGGTAGCCGAGGCGGTATCCAACGAGAAGGGCGTTGACCAGGAGATTATTTTCCAGGCCATCGAAGCGGCATTGGCAACGGCCACGAAGAAGCGCTACGACGAAGATTCAACCATTGAGGTTATCATTGATCGTCGTTCAGGCGATTACGAGACTTTCCGCAGCTGGGAAGTGGTCGGTGATGAAGTCTTGGCTGAGTTGGGTACCCAGTTCACCCTGGAAGAAGCCCACGAAAAAGATGCTGACCTGAAAGCAGGTGACGTTTTCCGCGAGCAGGTGGAAAATGTAGAATTTGGACGTATCGCCGCACAGACCGCAAAGCAGGTCATCGTACAAAAGGTACGTGAAGCCGAGCGCGCCAAAGTTGTAGACGAGTACCGCGATCGCGTTGGCGAAATGGTTAGCGGCACTGTGAAGAAGGTGACCCGCGACTTTATCGCTGTAGACCTGGGTAATAACGCCGAAGCGCGCCTGCCCCGCGATCAGCTGGTTGGTCGCGAAATTTTCCGACTCGGTGATCGCGTGCGCGCAATCCTGTTGGAAATTCAACCGGAAGCCCGCGGCCCCCAGCTGATGCTGAGCCGCTCCTGCCCGGAAATGATTGTCGAGTTGTTCCGCATTGAAGTGCCGGAAATTTCCGAGCAGGTAATCGAAATTAAAGGCGCGGCCCGCGATCCCGGGCTGCGTGCAAAAATCGCTGTAAATACCAACGACGGTCGCATCGACCCGGTGGGTGCTTGTGTGGGCATGCGCGGCGCGCGTGTTCAGGCGGTATCCAACGAGCTGTCTGGTGAGCGTGTAGATATCGTTCTGTGGGACGAAAACCCCGCTCAGTTCGTTATCAATGCGATGGCGCCAGCAGAAATTGAATCCATCGTGGTCGACGAAGACACCGGTTCTATGGACGTAGCCGTGGCAGAGGAAAACCTCGCAATGGCTATCGGCCGCAGCGGCCAGAATGTGCGCTTGGCCTCCGAGCTGACCCAGTGGCAGATCAATGTCATGAGCAGTGACGAGTGGCAGAGCAAGCAGGAAGCCGAGTCCAGCTCCATCATGCAGGTGTTTATGGATCGCCTGGATATCGATGAAGACGTTGCTGGTGTGCTGGTTGAAGAGGGCTTTGCCTCTCTTGAAGAAGTAGCTTATGTACCCATCGAAGAGATGCTCGCAATTGAGGGCTTCGATGAGGATATCGCTGAGGAGCTGCGCGCCCGCGCCAAGGACACCCTGTTGACCCAAGCGCTGGCATCTGAAGAGAAGCTGGATGCATCTGAGCCCCAGGAAGACCTTTTGAATATGGACGGTATGGAGCGCCAGCTGGCATTCCAACTGGCCAGCCGTGGTATTTCCACGATGGAAGACCTGGCAGAGCAGGCTGTCGATGACCTGCTGGATATCGAAGGTCTCGACCAGGAGCGCGCTGCAGCGCTGATTATGAAGGCGCGTGAGCCCTGGTTTGCCGATGACAGCGGCGAAGAAGCTTAAATGCAGCGAAAAATAACTTACGTATAAGTAACCCCCTCCGACCAAGTGACTTTTAGGAGAGAGAATGGCCGAAGTAACAGTTAGTGAACTCGCCAAATCGGTTGGTGCCACCGAAGACCGTCTGCTCAAGCAGATGAAAGAAGCGGGTTTGCCTCACACCTCTGTGGATGCAGTGGTGTCAGACGAGGAAAAGCAGGTCTTGCTCAGTTTCCTGAAAAGCAGTCACGGGGAGCAGGGCGCCGCGCCGCGCAAGATCACCTTGAAGCGCAAAACCACAAGCACGCTGAAGACTGGCTCTGGCACCGGCCGCAAGACTGTGAATGTGGAAGTGCGCAAGAAGCGCACTTATGTGAAGCGCCCTCAAGCTGAGCTTGAAACCGTAGCGGCAGGCGAAGAATCGAGCAGCCCCGAGCAGGAAGCGGCAGTCGATGCCCTGCAAAATGAGCAGGAAAGACTGGAGGCCGAAGCCGAACGCGCTCGCGTAGAAGCCGAGGCAGAAGCTGCACGCCTAGCGGCGGAAGAAGAGGCGCTAGCCAAAGCCGAAGCCGAGGCGAAAGCCAAGGCTGAAGCCGAAGCGAAAGCAAAGGCCGAAGCAGAAGCAAAAGCCAAGGCTGAAGCCGAAGCGAAAGCAAGCAATGAAGTAAAAGCCGATCAAGATGCGGCTAAATCAGAGGATAAGACCGCGGAAAACGTAGTGAAAAAGGCAGAGCCCGCCGCACCAATCCGCTCAAGCTACTCAGACGATATCGAGGCAATGCGAATTGCCGCGATGGAGCGTCGCAAGCAGCAGGCTGAGCAGGAAAAGCGTGAACTTGAAGAGAAGAAAGCTAAAGTAGAAGCTGACCGACGCGCAGCCCAGGAAAAGAAAGAGAAAGCTGCACAAGCTGCACAGACAGCCAAGGCTAAGCCAGCACCGGCAAAAAGTGCTGAGAAGACCACTGAGGTCAAGCCAGCTCTGCGTCGCAAGCTGGAGGCAGCATCCACTGCCCCCGCTGAAGCTGATCGCTCTGAGGACGAGCCGCGTAAGCGTCGCGGTCGCCGCTCCAAGTCCGGCCCGAAAAAATCCAGCAAAACCGCTCTGTACGAACAGGCGCTGGAAGTATTTGAGGAAGACGAAGCATCCAAGCGCAGCACGCGCTCCCTGTCTCGTCCGACCTTGAAGGTTAAACCTACGCACGGCTTTAAAAGGCCCACGGAGAAACAGGTGTACGAAGTACAGTTGGGCGAAACCATCACTGTTGGCGAGCTGGCCAAACAGATGAATGTGAAAGCCGGTGACCTGATCAAGCGCCTGATGAAAATGGGCGAGATGGTTACTATCAACCAGAGCCTGGACCGTGAAACTGCACAGCTGATCATCGAGGAGATGGGCCACAAGGTGGTATTCCGCTCTGAGAGCGAGCTGGAGGAAGCGCTGGTTGCCGAGACCCAGGCCAGTGAAGGCACTGAGGTGTCCCGCGCACCAGTAGTTACCGTTATGGGTCACGTTGACCACGGTAAAACCTCCCTGCTGGACTACATCCGTAAGACCAAGGTGGCTTCAGGTGAGGCCGGTGGTATTACCCAGCACATCGGTGCTTACCGTGTGAAAACCAGCCAGGGCGAGATCGCTTTCCTGGATACCCCCGGACACGCCGCCTTTACTGCGATGCGCGCCCGTGGCGCCCAGGCGACTGACGTCGTGATTCTGGTGGTGGCCGCTGACGATGGTGTGATGCCGCAGACTGAAGAAGCTGTGAACCACGCCCGCGCTGCCGGTGTACCGCTGGTTGTTGCAATCAACAAGTGCGACAAAGAAGCTGCCGATCCCGATCGTGTTAAAAACGAGCTGGCTGCGAAAGATGTAATTCCTGAAGACTGGGGCGGTGATACCCAGTTTATCAATGTGTCTGCACACACTGGTGAAGGCATCGACGACCTGCTGGAAGCGATTTCCCTGCAAGCAGAGATGCTGGAGCTGAAGGCCAAGGTCAAGGTACCGGCAACAGGTGTTGTGATCGAATCCCGCCTGGAAAAAGGTCGCGGTGTTGTGGCCACCCTGCTGGTACAGAACGGCGAGCTGAAGCGCGGCGATATCGTACTGGCAGGCCAGAGCTACGGCCGTGTTCGCGCCATGACCAACGAGCTGGGCAAGCAGGTTAAAGAAGCTGGCCCTTCAACTCCGGTTGAGCTGCTGGGTCTGGACACCACACCCAACGCTGGTGACGAGTTCATGGTGGTTGCGGATGAGCGCAGAGCTCGTGAAGTAGCTGAACAGCGCGGTGATAAAGAGCGTCGTGAGCGCATGCAGCGCCAGCAGGCGGCCAAGCTGGAAAACATGTTTGCGAACATGGAAGCCGGCGAGCGCAAAGTACTGCCGGTTGTTATCAAAGCGGACGTTCGCGGCTCCCTGGAAGCTATCCTGGGCGCACTGGCGGATATCGGCAACGAAGAAGTCTCTGTCAACGTCGTGTCCAGCGGTGTAGGTGGTATCGCCGAGAACGATATCAACCTGGCCCTGACCTCCGGCGCTATCGTTCTGGGCTTCAACACCCGTGCTGATGTGGCTGCCCGAAAGGTTGCTGAGACAGAAGGCGTAGAGATTCGTTACTACAGCGTGATCTACAACCTGCTCGACGAAGTGAAGCAGGCATTGTCCGGTATGCTTGATCCGGAAATACGCGAAGAGATCGTGGGTATTGCCCAGGTTCGCGATGTGTTCCGCTCACCGAAGTTTGGCGCCATTGCCGGTTGTATGGTTACTGAAGGTACCGTCTACCGCAACAAGCCGATCCGCGTACTGCGCGACAACGTTGTGATCTATCAGGGCGAACTGGAATCCCTGCGTCGCTTCAAAGACGATGTGCAAGATGTGCGCAACGGCATGGAGTGTGGTATCGGGGTTAAGGACTACAACGACGTTAAGTCCGGTGACCAGATCGAAGTTTACGATATCGTTAAGGTTGCTCGCGAACTCTAAGGAGTTCCGCAGCGGATCGAGGATAAACCCGCGCGGCCTAGCCGTGCGGGTTTTCCTGTCTTTAAACCGCCATTCTCAATAGGTAAACAATGGCAAGAGAATTTCATCGCGCAGACCGCGTCGCCGACGCCATGCGCCGCGAGCTGGCCCAGCTGATCCAACACGAGATTCGCGATCCTCGCCTGGGTATGATCAACGTCAATGATGTTGAAGTCAGCCGCGACCTAACCGTTGCTAAAGTTTTTGTCACCCTGGTGGGTGAGGATGATCGCAGCAAAATTAATACCTCTATCGAAGTGCTGAATAAAGCCGCCGGCTTTTTGCGCACGCAGCTCGCGCGCGCGATCCAGATTCGCACTATTCCCCGTTTGCACTTCCGCTACGACGAGACCTCGGTGCGCGGCCAGGCGCTGTCTGCCCTGATCGACAAGGCGGTTAAAGAAGATCGCAAACACCAAGACGACGATAGCGACTCCAACGAAGATTAATCCATGGGCCGCAGACCAAAATGGGGCCGGCCGGTTCACGGCGTGCTGTTATTGAACAAGCCCGCCGGGATTACTGCCAACGACGCCCTGCAAAAAGCCAAACGACTCTTTTTCGCCAATCGCGCCGGTCACACCGGAGCGCTGGACCCCCTGGCAACCGGCGTGTTGCCGATCTGTTTCGGCGAAGCGACCAAGTTTTCCCAGTACCTGCTCGATGCGGACAAGCGCTATCGCAGTACTTTTGTTTTCGGTATGACTACAGCCAGTGGCGATGCTGATGGCGATGTACTGGAAACCAAAGATGCTTCCGGTTTGACCGAAGAAGCTGTGCTGAAAGCGATGGAAGCCTTTCGCGGTCCCATCAAGCAAGTGCCGTCCATGTACTCGGCCCTCAAGCACAAGGGGCAGCCGCTGTATAAGTTGGCGCGCCAGGGCTTGGAAGTGGAGCGCGAGGCGCGGGAAGTAGAGATTTTTGAATTTGAACTGCTGAGCTTTACACCGGGCGCCCAGCCCCGTGCAGAAGTTGAGGTTCACTGCTCCAAGGGCACTTATATTCGCAGTATTGCCGAAGACCTGGGTCAAGCCCTGGGTGTCGGTGCCTATGTGGAAGAGTTGCACCGCAGCGCAGCCGGTCCCTACGTCGAGGCCGATTCAGTGACTCTGGATGAGCTCACCGCAGAGCGGGGTGAGGGAATGGCGGAGGAGTTGGATCACCACCTGTTATCGGTGGATTCTCCTGCCTCCTCGCTGCCCAAACTCACCCTTCCGGACGAGTCTGGTTACTATGTGCGTCAGGGGCAGCCGGTAATGGATTTGCAGGTCTACCGTATCGGTGAAGAAGGTGATATGGTGCGCCTCTTCCTGGAAAATGGCGATTTTCTGGGCGTAGGAGAAATTACTGACGACGGGTGCGTAGCGCCTCGGCGTCTGGTAAGTAGTACTTAAGCAGAAAACGCTATATTGGTGAGAGCCGATAGCGGTTGATGTGAGAGTATTGCAGTGGACTAAGTCCACAACAGTGAGTAGCTGGTCTGTAAATATGCACGGGCCAGCCGAATCTTTTAAAGCATATTACGACGAGGTTAATCGTTATGGCACTGTCTGCAGTAGAAAAAGCAGCAATCCTGAAAGAGCACGGCCAATCTGAAGGCGACACCGGTTCTCCGGAAGTCCAGGTAGCCCTGCTGACTGCCAACATCAACAAACTGCAGGGTCACTTCTCTGCGCACAAGCAGGATCACCACTCTCGCCGTGGTCTGATCCGCATGGTAAACCAGCGTCGCAAGCTGCTGGACTACCTGAAGCGCAAGGATCTGAACCGTTACGCACAGCTGATCGCTAAGCTCGGCCTGCGTCGCTAAGACCCTGGAATGCCCGCCTCTGGCGGGCTTTCTTCTTTAATGCTTGCTGAAAAGTGGCGCTGTTGTCACTTTTCGGCAGTTTCGCAACACAACCCCAGGGGCAAATATCCTGGCGGATGTGCTGCGTTTGCACCGGCCACCCGGGTCGGTAGCGGTACATCCCCGTATCGCTCTGGATTGAAGGTTTGGAACTTCTATCCAGGCAACCACTGTAGGGGTTACTGGAATGGGCCAGTAACCGTAAGGAAATAGGAAAAAAACTAGTGAATCCAGTAAGCAAAACTTTCCAATACGGACAACACCAAGTCACCATCGAGACCGGCCGTATCGCGCGCCAGGCTACCGGTGCTGCCCTGGTTAGCATGGGAGAGACTGTTGTCCTGTGTACTGTTGTCGGCGCTAAAGAAGCCAAGCCTGATCAGGGCTTCTTCCCGTTGTCCGTGCACTATCAAGAAAAAGCCTACGCGGCTGGCAAAATTCCCGGTGGTTTCTTCAAGCGTGAAGGCCGCCCGTCTGAAAAAGAAACCCTGACTTCCCGTCTGATCGATCGCCCGATCCGCCCGCTGTTCCCGAACGGCTTTATGAACGAAGTTCAGGTGATGTGTACTGTTCTCTCCGCTGAGAAGGACATGGACCCGGATATCGCTGCCATGATCGGCACTTCCGCAGCGCTGTCTGTTTCCGGTATTCCTTTCGCAGGCCCAATCGGTGCTGCGCGCGTGGGTTACACCCAGCAAGACGGCTACCTGCTGAACCCGGGCTACGAAGCTCTGAAGACCTCCGAGCTGGACATGGTCGTTGCCGGTACCAAAGACGCCGTACTGATGGTGGAGTCCGAAGCCCAGGAGCTGCCGGAAGACATCATGCTGGGTGCCGTACTCTACGCACACCAGGAAATGCAGGCCATTATCAAGGTTTGTGAAGAGCTGAAAGCGGAAGCGGGCAAGCCCCAGTGGGACTGGCAGGCTCCGGCGGAAAACACCGAGCTGAAAGCTGCCCTGGACGCTCAGTTTGGCGAAAAGGTTGCCGAAGCCTACCGCATCACCAACAAGCAAGAGCGCAGCACCCGCCTGGCGGAACTGCGCAGCGAAGCCGCTGAAGCCCTGGCTACTGAAGAAATTAGCGCCGATCTGGTAAAAAGCTACTTCGGCAAGCTGGAGAAGAAGCTGGTGCGCGGCGCTGTAGTGCGTGGCGAGCCTCGTATCGACGGTCGCGACAGCAAAACTGTACGTTCGATCGCTGTGGAAGTTGGCGCTCTGCCCAAGTCCCACGGCTCTGCGCTGTTCACCCGTGGTGAGACCCAGGCTCTGGTAGTGGCTACCCTCGGTTCCACTGGCGATGCACAGATCATCGACGCCCTGGAAGGTGAGCGCAAAGACTACTTTATGCTGCACTACAACTTCCCTCCCTACTCTGTAGGTGAAGCGGGTCGTGTAGGTGCTACCGGTCGTCGCGAAATCGGCCACGGCCGCCTCGCTCGTCGCGGTATCGCTGCAGTTCTGCCGAGCCCGGACAGCTTCCCCTACACCGTGCGTGTAGTTTCCGAGATCACTGAATCCAACGGTTCCAGCTCCATGGCTTCCGTATGTGGTTCCAGCCTGGCGCTGATGGATGCGGGTGTTCCGCTGAAGGCACCGGTAGCCGGTATCGCTATGGGGCTGGTGAAGGAAGACGAAGGCTACGCGGTTCTGACCGATATCCTCGGTGACGAGGACCACCTCGGCGATATGGACTTCAAAGTAGCGGGTACCGCCTCTGGTGTAACCGCGCTGCAGATGGACATCAAGATCGAAGGTATTACCGAAGAGATCATGGAAACCGCTCTGGAGCAGGCTCTGCACGCGCGTCTGCACATCCTCGCGGAAATGAACAAGGTGATCGACTCTTCCCGTACCACCGTGAATGAGAACGCACCGCGCTACGCGACCCTGAAGATCCATCCGGACAAGATCCGCGACGTGATTGGTAAAGGCGGTGCGACTATCCGCTCCATCACTGAAGAGACCGGCGCCTCCATCGATATCGAAGATGACGGCACTATCAAAGTCTTCGGTGAAGACGGTGAGAGCCTGGAAGCGGCGGTAACCCGCATCGAGGAGATCACTGCGGAAGCTGAGATTGGCGCTATCTACGAAGGTACCGTGGTACGTATCGTAGACTTCGGTGCGTTCGTTAACTTCCTGCCGGGCAAAGACGGTCTGGTGCATATCTCCCAGATCGCTGAAGAGCGCGTAAATGCCGTAACTGATTACCTGAGTGAAGGTGAGAAGATTAAGGTTAAGGTACTCGACGTTGACCAGCGTGGACGTATCAAGCTTTCTATCAAGGAAGCCAAGGCCGATGCAGCTGCCGCTGAAGAAGCCAAGCAAGCTTCCGACGAAGCTTAAGTCTACGGACTGAAAAAACCCGGCTTTTAAGCCGGGTTTTTTTGTATCTGCCGAAGCGGAATTGTCGCTTATTACCGGTTTTCTATTAGAATTCTGGAAAAAAAGGGCAAAACATTGGACAACTTCTGGCTGATCGACATTCTCCTCACCCTCGCCGCACTGCTGATTGCCAATCAGTACTGGCGTCTTACCAATGCTCGCTTCCAATCAGCTGCACTCTTGGTGATGGCGGGTCTTCTATTTATCGCTGTCTCCGCGATTGTCGGTGCCTATCGCTACGGTATTGATCCCGGGGCAACCCAATTACACCGGGCTTTACTGCAGCTATCCGGGTTTAGTTCGCTGTTGCTAATTGGAATAGGGTTGGTTTGGGCACGTTTCGAGATAGGTATTGGACAGAGTGCCCGGGGACCCGCTTATGTAGTGCTGGTGCTGGTATTGGCCTCGTCTATTGGCGTCTCGGAAAGTGGCAGGTTATCGCCGCAGGAAGTGACAGAGGTATTTTCCGCCCTGGGGCTTCTATTGTGGTTGTGGGTTGCAATGATGGAATTGATGTCACCGCGACGATTATCGCCACCGGGTCCTTTGTTACTGGGGGCAGGGGCAGTAGTCATTGCAATGGATGGATTGTTTGTGGGTACCGGCGCTCCGCGAGTGCTGGGCTTGGCGCGTACAAACTGGTTCCACCTGCTGCTGGGCCTTTCGCTGTTTTCACTGTTGGCTGCCCGCCCGTTATTTGAAAAGGAAAATAATTCAAATGAGTAAAGTTACTACTGAACTTCGCGGAGGTTGCCACTGTGGCGCTATTCGCTATCGGGCGCGGCACGAGCGCGACTCAGAGGAGAAACTGGTAGCCCATGCGTGCAATTGCTCGATGTGTGAAAAAGTGGGTTTTCTGCACGTCATTATTCCCGCTGAAAACTTTAAGCTGGAGTCTGGGGAAAAAGACCTGGATTGTTATACGTTTAATACGGGAGTGGCCAAGCACCTGTTTTGTCGCCATTGCGGCGTTAAGTCTTTTTATGTGCCGCGCTCCAACCCGGATGGCTATAGTCTTAATGCGCGCTGTTTTGATGAGAGGCCCGGAGACTTGGAGGTCGAACCTTTCGATGGTCAAAACTGGGAGCAGAACGCCGCAGAGCTGGCCCATCTCAGTAAATAAGTCGCGCAAAGAAAGTGATGCTCCAATCAATATCAGGTGATATGAGAGCTTATGGAAACTGGTCTGGTCTACGCTGTCTTACTCGATCGCAAAGGCTCGGGCCGAGAGCTTTCCTGGGCAGAGGTGAAATCCTGGCAACCTGATCAGGGAATTCTCTGGTTGCATTTTGACTACGACAGCACCAACACCGTCGAGTGGCTGCAACAGGATAGTGGACTCACAGCTACGGCGATAGAGACCCTGTCTGCGAAGACAACGCGCCCCTGTGTAATGACTGTGGATCAGGGGCTGATGTTGGCTATGTACGGCATTGAGCGAAAATCCAAACCGCGTGCAAAGGATATGATCGCCATTCGCATTTGGGCCGAGGAAAACCGTATTATCAGTACCGGCCGACGGAAGTTGCTTTCAGAGGATGACTTGCTTTCTCGTTTGCGCAGTGGCTTTGGTCCCCGTGGAACTGCGGCTCTTTTGATGTCCCTGGCAGATCTGTTGGTCTTGCGTATGTGTGATCGGGCCGAAGACTTCGAAGAAAAAATCGATGACCTGGAAAACCTGTTATTAGATAAGGGAGGTTCGGAGCTCTCTTCCCTACTGGTTCGGCTGCGCAAGAGAACTATCGTATTGCGACGCTACTTATGCCTGCAGCGGGAGGTGCTCGGGCGTTTGCAGCAGGAATCCCTATCCTGGTTTGATGAGCACAGCCACGCCCTCTTGGGAGAGGTAAATGATCGGTTACAGCGCCATGTTGACGATATCGATGCGGTAAGGGAGCGCGCGGCAATCGCTCAGGAGGAATTGTTGAGTCGCACTTCGGATCAGTTGAATAGTCGTATGTATGTACTATCAGTGGTGGCAGCAGTTTTTCTGCCGCTGAGCTTTCTCACTGGATTGTTTGGGATTAATGTCGGCGGTATTCCCTGGGGACAGTCGTCCTTGGGCTTTATTGCTTTTTGCATCTTGCTGGTGGTGGCATTGGCTGGGCAGATCGCTTTGTTTTACTGGAAAAAGTGGTTGTAGTTATCTTTTGAAGTATCCTAGCTAAATAGGTTATTTCAGTTATCTGGGCTGCCAATCAGCCACGAAACCCTATAGACCTTACGATTCGATCAGCATTCGCCATAATGGTAAAGGTGATGGTTGAGCCTGCAATATTGGGAAAGTTGGCAGAATCCACAATATGGACATTTTTAAAGTGTGCCGGCCTTCCTAAGAGGTCTGAGCGGAATATCTCATGTTTTCCTCCCATCGGGAAACTGCCACCAAGGTGGAAGCTTTTGCCTGGTGGTAGTACGGTGAGAAAGAAGGGGGGGACCATACCAAGCCTTATCAGTGAACGCCTTATTAAAGACTGTGTTCTTTGGGCGATTTCTCGGGCTCTCGTATTTTCAATTCCTCTTATTTCTATTGAAGAGCTATCTGCTTGTTTGTCGGTTAAAGTTAGTTCCAATGAATCAGAATCCTCAGAGGACATAAAACCCTGAATTACGTATAAGCGATCCAAGGCGACTTGCTTTGGGAAAAGGGGGGGAAGTAGAGATGTTAATTGTTCTTCAATAATTTGGCTTCGACCATAAAGTTGGAGGTGTATTTGTTCAGGACTTATGTTTGGATTGTCAACTTCTAGAAAGATTTCTGCGAGGGTAAACTCAATCTCATAACGATACCCTTTGTAGAGAAAGAGGGGGAAGAAAAAATACTGGCTGTTTTTGATTTTGATTGGAGTATTTAATAGATTGAGGGATCTTGCCAGTATTGTAGTGGTGGCAAACTGGCCGGTTGCGAGAAAAACTTTCTGTGCGGTAATTTTTTTTATTTTGCTATTGGTTATATCAACTGCAATCACGTCTACGCCTTGACTTGTTTCATGAATCTCCAGGACAAGAAGACCTTTATGTATGGTGAGTTTGTCTTTTTGTAGTTTTTCAAACAAGTATTTAGGGTTGAAAATAGATTGGTATGGGCATCCGTCAAAGCAGTGGCCGCAATATCTACATCCATGCTCCCCCTTGCTTGCATCTACCGCTAAGCGGGCTCGACCAAATTCAATGCCATTCCTCTGGAGATTACTTTCAATAGCCTTCAATTTTTTCAATAAGAAATCTGTCGGCGCATTTCTTTTGATGGCAGTAAAGTTGTTAGGGAATAGTGGATACTCGTTGTTGAGATTGTCTATCTCCGCACTTATAGGCATATAGCGGAGTACATTTTTGTAGGATGGCGTTAGTTCATTTAAGGAAATAGGCCAATTTGCTAGCTGGTTTTCACTGTAGGGCATGATAGCTGCACCCCATACGTTCCCAAGCCCACCAAAGCCATGGGAAAATTCTGTATTACAGTTTTTTGTCGTAATGCTGAGAGGTTTTGGTACTCTGTATGGAAAGTCAGACCCAAATAGATATCTTCTTTCCAGGCCTTTTCGGGAGGCTACTGGAGCTGGAAACAGTTTATCTTTGTCCTCCTGAGTCCATGCATCAATGTTTTTTTTGGATAAGATATTAACTTGGTATTTGATATCGTCTTCAAGGTCATATGAGACATCAACGACTTCGACTTCTTGCCCGATATCCTGCAATGCCTTAACCGTAGCGATACTCGCAGGACCACTCCCGACAACTAGGTTCTTAATCCTGTCCACTGAAAGCCCTTCCCGCCAAGCATGCGGTTTATGCGTGGGTTAAAGTTCTCCTCAATAAGCAAAATTGTAGCTGGATTGTGTTTTCAGTCCGGTGTCGTTCACTCTGTCGGTAAATTGGTTAAGCCCCTTCCGATCCCCTGCGGAAGAGGCTGTGTGCCGCTCGTTTAGTGTTTAACCCATGAGAAGTCTACAAATACTGGGTCGTGGTCGCTCAGCCCTGTGTACTCTGCGGAGCCAATGTAGTAATTGGTTACGTCCAGCGTGTAATTGGGGTTGTTATTAATAACGACGACATGATCGGTATCGTCCTGAAGTTCATCAGCACAGGCTTCCAAGCTGGTGTCGCTGCCAGATAGCATATATTGGCAGGCATGCTTGCCGCCGGTTTTGGCAAAAAATGCTTTCCAAGTTTGGTAGTTTGTACCGCGCCAGCCGTCGTCATTTTCATCAAACGCCATATTGAAATCACCAGCCAAAATGACTGTGGCATTACTTGAGTGGGCGACGATCATATCGGCAATCTGGTCGAGTTGCTTGGCTTTGGCATTTAGATCATCGTCTTGGTGTCCTGCATCCATATGGGTGTTGTACACATGAACATGGAAGTTTTTGGTCACTTCAACTTTTGCTACGGTAAAGCCTTTTTCGGTATCACAGTCATTACCTGCGCACTTATCAAAAGTTTCCTCCTCATAAGTGGCGAAGGTGTAGTCGTCGTCATCGCGATTATCTCGGTCAAACGGAAACTTGGAAAAGGTCAGCAGGCCATTGCCAAAGCTGGTACCAGTGCCTTTCCAGTGTTTGGAGCGATAGGGGACTGTGTCGTTATCGAGCTTGTCGTCGTCGTCCAGATAATTGGCTTTGGTTTTGCTCCAAGCCTCCTGCATCAACCAGAGGTCTTTGGGGTTATTATCAAAAGTGTTAATAATTTGTTTGAAGTCAGACTTGCTGTTGCCGCCTATACACTCCAAAAATCCATCCATGTTGTAGACGATCATGTCAAAGCTGCCTGAATTGGCATCGGCAAATTCAGTGTCACCGTATTCATAGCCGTCCAGGTCTTTTGAACCGGTATCGTCGACATCATCAATAAATTCAAACCAGTTACAAGAAGTAATTGCATCCCAAACGTCTTCAAAATCTACTGCTGCGGCGGAATGGCTGAATAGAAGTGTGAGTGAAAAAAATATTCTTTTTATCATTATTGCTCTCCAACTTTGTTATTACCGACGGTTTTGTAGTGGGGTCGAAAATTGGGGCGTTTCTCTGGCGGCCCCTTTGTTTTCGATGGAGGGGATGATGGATAGCGTAGATTACAAATTGGAGTAAAGGAGGTTTTTTTTATTTTATTTTTCTGTAAGGGCGGCGCGAATTATTTTTTCCATAAAAAAATAATAAAAATCACGAAAGTTGTATATTTTTATGTAGGTAATAATTGATTCGTTAGGCGGGTTAAGCAGGATCGGGAAGTATTATTTAGAGTGATCTGAAGGCTGCAGAAAAGTTACAAAATTTTTTAGGACCGCTTAAATGGTTCCATCCGTGGAGCCAAGGCACTCAATGAGTGGCGGTAAAGGGATAGTTGATCGACGAGTGCTGGTTAACCAAAGATAGTGACCATTTGGCGGGAGAGGGCGGTTAAACGTCCATCGGCATCCCACAAGCGGGCCTGTATTACTGCGTAGCCATCCTCAGCCTGTTCCACTTCGGCCTCGTATTGCCACCAGTCAGAAGCGGTGCGCTCTGGGAGTGGCTCCATAAACTCCACTGTCCATGTTAATGAGCTGGCGGGAGCCGGCTCTTTCATCATCGGGAGTGTCGCCGGTGGCCAGGCATCGATCAGTGCGAGTAAGTGGCTGATACCAGTACGGCTCTCACTGCCATCCTTAAATCGTACCCAGCCACCTAAAACTCTCTCTTTTGCGCCGCTGAAAGGCAGGCCCCCACATGCGATACGGTAATCGAACTTCTGTGTAAATTCCGGCACTACACCTTCGATATAGGGCAGGGGCAGGCATTTATCCGGGGTGGGGTACTCCGGTGCTGAGGGACCTTTGGCGAGAACGGATGACTCCCTGCCGCGACCAAAACTGGCGAGGCCCGCCAGCATAACGGCACCATTCTGATCGAGGTGCCCCTGTACCTGAGTGACAGAGCGGCCTGCGCGGAGGACATCCGCACGGGTGTTAATCTCCCCCGGGGTAACCGGGCCTACGAATGAGGTGGTAAAAGAGCGTAAGCTGCTCTCAGAAGGCAGCTCTGAAGCCATCTGCTCATACAGCATTGCGGCTACAAGGCCGCCAAATGTAGCTCGCCCCTGGGTCCAGCCTTCGGGCACAGAAGTGGCGCCATTGGTCGAGAGCCAATCCTGGATTAGTTGGTCGAAAGTCATAGTGTTACCGCTTGAGAGCGGCAGGTGGGACCTGCCGCAGAAAAATACCGGGTGAGAAGCACCCGGATGAGGGGAGTATTATTTAAATATGTGTTCCTCGCCGGGGAAAACGCCTTGCTTGACGTCCTCGGCGTATTTGCGCAGGGCCCCGGGAATATCCTCGGCCTCTACCAGGAAGTTTTTGGAAAACTTGGGGGGCTGTTGGGTGAGGCCCAGGATGTCATTGATTACCAGTACCTGGGCATCGCAGTCGCGGCCCGCGCCTATGCCGATGGTGGGCATGGATACGGCTTTGGTAATACGCTTTGCCAGGTCGGCGGGTACACATTCCAACACCAGCAGATCAGCTCCGGCTTCGTCGAGTTGTAGGGCGTCTTCGAGGATTTGCTTGGCGTGTTCTTCGTCGCGCCCCTGAACGCGATAGCCTCCCAGTTTGTGTACTGATTGAGGGGTGAGGCCCAGGTGGGCGCAAACGGGAATACCGCGATCAGTAAGAATCTTCACGGTGTCGGCGAGCCAGGCGCCTCCCTCGATCTTCACCATATGTGCACCGGCCTGCATGATCCGGGTTGCATTCCGGAGTGCCTGCTCCGGGGTGGCGTAAGTCATAAACGGCATATCCCCCATAATCAGGGACTTCTTATTGCCGCGCGCGACCGCCTCGACGTGGTAAATCATTTGCTCCATCGTCACTGGCACGGTGCTGTCGTAACCCAGCACGGTCATGCCCAGGGAATCTCCGACGAGCAGTGTCTCAACCCCGGACTTTTGTGCCATCGCAGCCATAGGGGCATCGTAGAGAGCAACGGTAATAAACTTCTCACCATTCGCTTTCATTTTTCGCAGGGTTTGAACGGTTACGAGCTTTTCTAATTCAGAGGGTGCATACATAACGATTAACTTCCTGGGTTGTAATAGTGCCGGCCACTGGTGATCGTGAACAGATATTCGACCAGCTGTTGGTAGTCCTCTGGGCTATCGACAATGTCGATCTCCTCGGTATTGACGATGAGTAGAGGCGCCTCATCGTAAAAATGGAAAAAGCGGGTGTAGGCGTTGTTGAGGGTGGCGAGGTACTCATTGCTTATCGCCTGCTCAGCCGGGATTCCCCGATTGCGGATTCGGGCTTGCAGCACATCGAGGGGGGCTTGCAAATAGATCACCAGGTCCGGCTTGGGTGCTTCCAGGGTGAGGTGTTTGTACACCTGTTGGTATAGGTGCAGCTCATCCTTATCCAGGGTGACTTCTGCAAACAGCTGGTCCTTTTCGATCAAAAAGTCCGACACCCGCACCGGCTCAAAGATATCGTCCTGCCGCAGTGCCTGGATTTGCTGTGATCGCTGGAGGAGAAAGTGCAGCTGGGTGGGCAGTGCGGCATTTTGGGGGTCCCGGTAGAAACGCTCCAAAAAGGGGTTCTCCTCGGGTAATTCCAACAGCGTGTCGTAATTGAATGTGGAGGCCAGCTTCTTTGCCAGTGTGGTTTTTCCCACACCAATATTGCCTTCCACCGCGATAAATTTAGGCGGTGTTTTATTGGACAGGTTGAGTTCAGCTGTGCTGGTCTCGGGTTTTTCGATAACCACTTGAGCGACTCCTCTTTGTCTGGGGTCTTCCCTGATGAGTTGCAAACGCAAAAGTACTATTGAGAGGGCCGCCCGTCGAGTAGTTGGGGAGCCTCAGTCGATCAAACCTTTTCCAGGCGGTTTTCCGGGCAGCCCTGTAAGAGTGCTGGAAGGGCTCCCAATCCGGGCAGTTCCATCGCAGGAGCCAGTTCAGAAAGGGGTAGCAGTACGAAGTTGCGCTCGGCCATGCGCGGGTGTGGGACCTGTAGGCGGGGCTCATCGATTTGAGATTCCCCAAACAACAGGATATCCAGGTCCAGGGTGCGGGCGCCCCAGCGGATGGAGCGCTCGCGCCCGTGGGACAGCTCGATAGATTGGAGCTGGTCCAGTAGTGCCAGCGGGGACAGTGCTGTTTTCAATGCTGCGACGGCATTGATGTAATCGGGTTGATCGCCGGGGCCGACCGGGGCGCTTCGGTAAAAGCTCGAACACCCCAATAATTCTGTACTGGGGATTCGTTCCATGGCCGATAGGGCGCTGCGCAGTTGTTTGCCGGGCTCTGCCAGGTTACTGCCCAGGCCGATGTATACCGTTTCCATTACTGTTCTGCTCTCGGCTTGCGACGGCGGCCGCGAGAGTTACGGTTGCGGCGCCCACCGCTGCCTGTGCGCTGTAGCTTGCGCACCATTTGCTGGCGCTGCTCATCGTCTGCCTGTTGGAAGTCGGTCCACCATTTGCCCAGGCCCGCTTCAATCTCGCCACTTTCTTCCCGCAGCAACAGGAAGTCGTAGGCGGCGCGGAAACGGGGGTGCTCCTGTAAGCGCTGGGCCCGACTGCCACCGCGCTGGGGCAGGCGCTGTTGCAGGTCCCAGATTTCCCGCATGGGGATTGAGAAGCGCTTGGGAATAGCGGTGTGGGCCAGCTGTGAACTGGTAACTTTTTGTGCCGCTTGGGCCAGCGCTGGCGCTGGTGGGGTGCCCTTGGCAATCAGCTTTTGTTGCTCGGTGCTCACCGCAGGCCAGAGTAGGGCGGCGTAGAGGAACGCTGGGGTAACACGCATATCGGCGCGGATACGTTGGTCCGTGTTCCGCAGGGCTTGTTGGGATAGTTTCAGGGCCGCGTTGTTGGCCTCAATTTGTGCGGCGTTATCCGGGAACAGGTGTTGCCAGAGCTGGTACTGGCGCAGCAGCTCAAAGGTGCGCTCTCCGTGGCCACTCATCAGCAGCTTGAGAATCTCATCGAACAGGCGAGCCGGGGCAATATTGCGTAACAGTGGCGCCAGCTCGTGCAGGGGAGCCTCGGTCTTGCCTTCAATAGTGAAATCCAACTTGGCGGCGAAGCGCACCGCGCGCAGCATGCGCACCGGGTCTTCCTTGTAGCGGACCTCTGGGGAGCCGATCATTCGAATCAGGCGCTTTTCAATATCCTCGACACCGCCGGTGTAGTCGTGGATTTCAAACCCTTTGGTGGTGTAGTAGAGCGCGTTGACCGTGAAATCCCGACGCATGGCATCACTTTCTAGGTCGCCATAGACATTGTCACGCAGCAGCATACCGTGTTCGGACTGCTTGGCCTCGTGGGTCTCGCCATCGCTGTGGTGACCGCGGAAGGTAGTCACTTCGATAACTTCACGGCCTATACGGGCGTGCAGGATGCGAAAGCGACGACCGACAATGCGTGCGCCGCGAAAAAGCACCTTGGCCTGCTCTGGAGTGGCGTCGGTGGCCACATCAAAATCCTTGGGGTGACCGCCGAGCATCAGGTCGCGTACACCTCCACCTACGATATACGCCTGGTATCCGGCATCCTGAAGGCGCTTCATAACGGTTAAGGCCGCGCGGCTGATTTCTCGGCGCGAGATGCTGTGGTCGTTGCGGGCGATAACCCTGGGGCCTTTACTGGCCGGCCTGCGCCAGCGTTTGATACTACTAATCAGGTTGTTGAGCATACGGCTGTCTATGTTGACTGCTGCCATTTAGGGATGGCCGGGAAAGCCCCGCTGTGCTTGGCCACGCATTAGTTGGCGGCCTGTATAAGTGGTGGTCCCTCTGGGGAGATTCACGATGGCACTGCTGGAGCCTCTATACCTGGGCTACCCCAGGAGCGAGTCCGGAAAGGAGCCTCAGCGGCTGTTTATCCTCAGAGATCGGGACTCGCGGGCGCGATTCTAACACACGCAAAGGAATGCGCCCGCAATATGCGGGTGCCTGTAAGTTCGGGGGAAAAGAAATATGGGAATTATTATTACCAGTATGAAGGCAGCGGCTTCCTTGCGCTCTCAATTTGCTTTCAAGCAAACACCCTCTCCCAGGTACAGTTCAGTCAGTTTGCAACGCGCTTGTTGTTATTCTTATTCTTCTTGAGTTTTATTGTTATTGTTTATTGTTGTTCTTGCGGTTTTGGCCACTCATTGCTTTTATTGTCGGCCGCCCCATTATTTTTATTATGTTTCGCCCCACTTATTGTTAGTTGTTATAGGGCTTTTAACAGTCATTTATTTTTATTGTTGGCTGTTTTCAATTTTTGTACTAAGAGTAAAGCACTTAGTATGCCAACTTTTAAAAACCTTTATAAATCAATAAGTTAAGATCTTTACGAAATTTGACGGAACTTTTCTGAGAGCTATTGCGTTACGGAAGGTGCGAGAGTTGTTACTTCTGGGTGGGTGTGGGTAACACTCTGGTTGGTAACCCCTGTGGGGGTGGGGTAACAAAGTGGTCGAAGGAGTTTGACAGGTGAGGACGGATTGGGAGCAGGGGGCGAAGCCCCCTGGGGATAGCGTTAGTTTTAAGCTTCTGCGGCGGCGCTGCGACGGCTCTTCTTGCGGGGGATGCCCAGCTTTTGGCGTCGTTCCCACAGGCATTTGCGGCTGACGCCGAGCTTCTTGGCCAGGTCTGTCTCACTCATGGTGTCCTGGTGCTCAATAACGAAGCGGGCGAAGTAGTCTTCCAGGGACAGGTCCTCACGGGGGTCGGTGTGCAGGCTGCGGGGGCGCGGGATGCCGTCGGTCTCTTCGATCGGCACCAGGTCTAGATCGATATCCAAGGTTTTGTGGTCGATCTCGCGGCTGTTCTTATCCGTCAGGATTACAGCGCGCTGGATGGCGTTCTCCAATTCACGCACGTTACCGGGCCAGGTGTAGGTGGTAACAGCCTGGATGGCCTCCGGTGACAGGCGCAATAAGGGGCGCTCGATCTTGGTGCAGAACTTTTCCAACAGGTGCTCTGCCAGTGCTAGGACGTCTCTGCCTCGCTCGCGCAAGGGGGCAAGCGTCATTTGCACCACATTGATGCGGTAGTAGAGGTCTTCCCGGAATTTACGCTCCGCTGACAGCTGGCGCAGGTTGCGGTGGGTGGCTGTTACCAGGCGCACATCCACTTTGCGGGATTCGATCGAGCCAATTGGCCGCACTTCGCCCTCTTGCAATACACGCAGCAGGCGGGCCTGAGCCTCCAGGGGCAGCTCACCGATCTCGTCGAGGAACAGGGTTCCTCCATCGGCTGCCGCTACCAGTCCCTCCCGGGAACTCTGGGCACCGGTAAATGCGCCTTTCTCGTAGCCGAACAGCTCCGATTCAATCAGTGTGTCGGGAATTGCGGCACAGTTGACGGAGATCAGGGGTTTGTTGGCTCGGCGGCTCTCCTCGTGAATAGCCCGGGCAACCAGTTCCTTACCGGTACCGGTTTCACCGTGGACCAGGACGGTGGCATCTGTGGGGGCAACTTTATGGATGCGACTGTAGAGCTCCCTCATTACAGGGCTGCTGCCAATCATGCCGGCGATAGTGCCGGTATTCTCTTTCTCGTTGACGGGCTGGGCGCGATTCTGCTCCGCTTTGCCTATGACTCGGCGGACGGTTGCGAGCATTTCGTCGTGGTCAAAGGGCTTGGCGATATAGTCGGCGGCGCCCATACGCATGGAGTCCACCGCAGAGCGGAGGCTGGCGTAACTGGTCATGATCAGTACCGGAATATCACCGGCGTGCTTGAGTAGGTCGGTGCCCGGTGCGCCGGGCAGGCGCAAATCGGAAATAACCAGGTCAACTTCATTGAGGCGGTACTTGGTGAGCGCCTCCTTTACCGAACCCGCTTCACTGATTTTGTAGCGGTGCCGCTCTAAAAGCTTGCGCAGCGCTGTTCGGATAATGGCTTCATCTTCGACGATGAGGATGTGGCTCATATGTTACGCCTGGTTACAAAATGCTCAGTAAGCGCCTAGTTTTACCCGGGCGCCGTTTCGATGCAACTCAAAAACGGTTAATCGGGTTATTTTTGCACAAATAATGATCGATTTGGGTGTCCAGCCATCTCAGTCTCCCAGGGGGAGTTGCACAATAAAGCGGGCGCCAGTCCCGGTTTCAGGATTTGCGGGACTGACCAATTCCAGCTGGCCGCCGTGCTCCTCGACAATGCTGTAAACCATTGCCAGGCCCAGTCCTGTACCCTCGCCGGGCTCTTTCGTTGTGAAGAAGGGCTCCAGAATCCGTTCACGATGCTGAGCTGAAATTCCCGGTCCGCTGTCGGTGACAGAGACACAGGCGCTGCCGCTCTTGCGATAGCCCTCAATTAGAATCTGGCCGCCATCGGGGCTGGCATCGCGGGCATTGCTGAGCAGGTTGATAAACACCTGGATCAGGCGCTGGTTGTCTCCCGGGGCGATCAGGTCTTCGGGTACCCGATTCTCAAACTGGACCTCGGTCTTATCCCGTTGCAGGGACAGCAGATTGACCGCCTCCTGTACACAGGCATAGAGATCTACCGGGGCCCGCTCACTGTCTTCCTGGCTGCCACTGTGAGAGAAGTTGACCAGGGAGTGGACGATACGGCTGATGCGTTGGGTCTGGCTCAGGATCTGGTCGGCAGTATCCAGGACCTCTGGGTTGTCACAGTCGTACTGGAGGTTTTGTGCCAGGCAGGCGATTCCCGTTACCGGGTTACCCACTTCATGGGCTACGCCGGCGGCCAGGCGACCCACAGAGGCCAGGCGCTCGCTGTGGATAAGTTCCTGTTCCAAGACCTGTGTTTCGGTAATGTCCTCCAGCAACAACATTTGTGCATCGCCGCGCTCGTCGCGGGAGCGGTCGCTGCGGCTGCGTTTTTGCCGCGCCTTGTGCAGGTTGAGCCAGTGGCTATTGCCGTCGAGGCTCACCTGTTGCTTAAAGCGGCTGGCATCAGTGGATAGGGCGAACTCCCCCAGCAGGCTGCGCCAGGGTTCCGCCAAGTATTCCAGTTTCGAGCCAATTACCTCGCTGGCACTGATACCGGTGAGGTCCTGCATGGCGTAGTTCCACAACAGGACTTCTCCGTCGCGCCCCAGAGAGCAAGCGGCCATCGGCAGCTCTTCCAGCATTTGGCGGTGATACAGGCGCAGGTTATTGAGTTCTGCGGCCAAGCCGGTGAGCTGGTGCTTATAACGGCCCAATCGGGTCTCGATCAGGTGAATGTCTTTGTTTGCCGGCTGATCGCTGTTCTGGAACGGGAAGTGTCGATCAATAATTTGCACCGCCAGAACACGCCCCAGCAGGCCGGAGAGATTGGACTCCAGCTTGTTGCGCAGTTGACGCAGGGCGTAGGGGCGGCGCTCGTTGTCCGGCAGATTGAGGGCGGCGAGAGCGCGTTTAACTTCTTTATTCGCAGTAGCGGCCCCGAGGCTTTCAGCCAAGCGCAGGCGAAAATCTGCGGCGGATTCCACATCCAGTCCCAGGCGCAGAGCCTGGGCGATGGTGTCGTCGCTACACAGGTCAGCGGCGTACTGCTCCAGGCTACTGGTGCGGGTGAACAGAGATAGACCGACAAATAACAGGACATTGACCCCCAGTGACAGGGTGGTGATCTGTGTCCAGATAGACATTCCCAGGGGAATTTGGAGGGAGGTGCCGGGCAGGGTGATGCCGGTAATCCCAAAAATTGACGGAATTAACAGGCCGCCCCCCCAAAGCAACATGCCTGCCAGCAGGCCACCGACAAATCCGCGTCGATTGCCTCGCGGCCAGTGGATTACAGCAAAAATCCCAGGCAGAAATTGGAGTGATCCGATAAATGCCAGCAGGGCCAGATCCGACAGGGAGAGTCGGTTGTTGAGTAACAGGTAAAAGGCAAAGCCGGCAATAAACAGAGCGGCGATCAGTGCGCGGCGCAGCCACACCAGCTGCCGGTACATATTGTCCTCAGAGTGCCAGCGGGTGCCAGGCAGCAGCCAGTGGTTCATCACCATGGTGGCGAGGGCCAGGGTGATCATAATCAGTGCGCCAGTGGCTGCCGACAGGCCGCCGATAAAGGCCAGGGTGGTGAGCAGGGCCGAGCCACTGGCGCGGGGAACCGCCAGGGAGAAGTACTGCACCGGGCCGGCCACATCCAGGGCAAAGCCCGCCCACATGATGGGGAAGATGGGCAGGGCCATCAGCAGCAGGAACAGGGGGAAGCCCCAGCTGGCGGTGCGCATTGCCTGTCCGGTAGGGCGCTCGGCAATACTCAGGTAAAAAATATGTGGCATAGCCACGGCAGTGGCGATAAACACCAGCAGCAGGGTGTGGGATGAGCCCTGCTTGATGGGGGTGTAGAGCAGCTGGTGCATATCGGGGTTCTCCAGCAGCCACTCATCCAGGCCGGAAAATCCACCGAAGACTCCGTAAATGGCATAGCCGCCCACCGCGGTGAGCGCCACCAGTTTTACCAGGGACTCCAGGGCCATGGCGCTGGCCAGGCCCTCGCCACGCTCGCGGGTGGCGCCGTACATACTGGTGAATACCGCCAGCAGTACGCAGTAAAAAAATGCGATTAAATTTTTGCTCGATACACCGCTGTCCGGCAGTGCCAGGGCTGCCACACTATCCCGCGACAGCAGCGCCAGGGTCTCAGATACCGCCTGGATTTGCAGGGCGATCAGGGGGAGCAGCGCCAACAGCATAAACAGGGTGGCGAGAGTCCCCGCCTGGCGGCTGTGATAGCGGAACACCAGAAGATCTGCCGGGGAGTACAGCTGGTAGCGCTGTGCCAGGCGCGCCAGTGGCTCCAGGGCTACTGGCGCAAACAGGAACATGGCGCCGGTGCCCAGATAGTAGGCGAGTACCCCGTAACCATATTGCCAGGCCAGGTCGACGATACCGTAGAAGGTCCAGGCCGATAATGATACGCCCAGGGAGAGCACATAAACCAGCGGATGGCGCACCCAGCGGGAAGGCAGCCAGCCCTTGGAGGTGGCGAAGGCGACAAAAAACAGGGTGGCGATATAGGCCACTCCCACCAGGGCAATGTGGGCAATATCAAAGCTCATTCGATTTGCGCCTCCACTGGATAAAAATCGCCAGTAGGATCAGCACGAACCAGAGGATAAAAGGCCGGTACCAGGCGCCGACGGGATTGATCATCCAGGTAAAGATGGTGGGGGAGAATACATAACCCACCAGTACCAGCAGAATTAATAGTGTGCGGTTACTCATAGATCGCCTTGAAAACCCGCTAGAGAAATTTGTTGCCCGCGCACTGTACCGGTGAGAAGTCATCCCTGTGTAATCGTCAACGCGGGTTATCAGCCGGACCCCTAAGGGCGGCTGGCGCGGAAATGGTAAGTGCAGCTTGGAATCAGTGCAATTGGCGGTTGCGCATATCTACCTGGTGGCGGCGCCAGCGTGCGGTAGCCCACTTGAGAATATGCTCGGGGGATTCTGTTAGGGCAGTGTTTGGCAGTTTGAAGCCGAGGAACTGTAAAGCCTTACACAGGTTACCGGAAGCCATGTTGTCGTCGATAGCCGGCGCGTGATTTTGTTTGCTGAGTTTTTGCCTGTCGTCAGGGCCCATCACCAGCGGCAGATGGCCGAACTGGGGGGGAGTAGCGCCGAGGATTTTAAACAGGCGCTGTTGTGCACCGGTGGTATCCAATAGATCTGAGCCGCGCACCACCTGGTTGATTTGTTGGTCGATATCGTCGACAACGACTGCCAGTTGGTAGGCATAGAGGCCGTCGCGGCGCTTGAGAATGGTGTCTTCGCGGATGAGCTGCCGTTGCTCTCCGTGCCAAATATCCACAAAGCTTTCCTCGCCGCCTGCGCATTGCAATCGCAGCGCTGAGGGTTCGCTCACATCGTATTTAAGGCGACAGAAGTCGTTCGCATGTCCACCATTTTTCTTAATCTGGCTGCGTGAGCAGTCGCAGGGGTAAATCAGTTGCCGTTGGCGCAGTGTGGACAGGGTTTCCTCGTAGAGTGCGTAGCGCTTGCTCTGCCATTCGACGGGGCCGTGCCAGTGCAGTCCGTGGGCTTCCAGGGATTTCAGAATGCGGGTTGCCGCGCCGGGCTCTTCCCGGGGAGGGTCGAGGTCTTCCATGCGCAGGAGCCAGTGTCCGCCATGGGCGAGGGCGTCAAGGTAGCTGCCGACGGCGCACACCAGTGAGCCGAAGTGGAGCGGTCCACTCGGGGAGGGTGCGAAGCGACCAATATAGGGAGTTGTGCTGTTCAAAATGAATAGGGGCGATACATTGATCGCCCCCTCCGAGCAGGGCGATCGCAAGCGAACGCCGTGCCGCTATCGGTTGTGGATCAGCCGGAGATCTGCCGTTCCTTGATTTCCGCGAGGGTTTTGCAGTCCACGCACAGAGTGGCGGTTGGACGGGCCTCCAGGCGGCGAATGCCGATATCAACACCACAGGCTTCGCAGAAACCGTAGTCATCCTGGTCGATAAGCTCCAGGGTGGCATCGATCTTCTTGATCAGCTTGCGCTCGCGATCGCGGGTGCGCAATTCCAGGCTAAACTCTTCTTCCTGGCTGGCGCGGTCTGCGGGATCGGGGAAGTTTGCGGCCTCGTCTTTCATGTGGGAAACGGTGCGGTCCACTTCCGCCATCAGCTCGGCCTTCCAGGCCAACAGCAAGTTGCGGAAATGCTCCTGCTGCTTCTCATTCATGTACTCTTCGCCCTGCGTCTCCTTGTAGGGCTCAAAGCCGTGCAGAGATTCGGTGCTCGCAGCAGTTTTGGGCATAGTCGTTGCCTCTCTTTCTATACGGGCCCCCCTTTATGGGGGCGATACCACCAAATTCAATCTAGCCTAGACCGGAATCTTTCTAAGTGATGCTTTTTTCACCTATCAAATTCGCTGCGGTGTCAGGCTAATCCTGTTCTCGGTACCGATACCCCTGGCGACCGAGAGCGAGGAAGCTATCAAATCTGCGCGATTCGCGCCACAAATAGTTGTCTGCTATTTTGTGGCGCCTGAAATTACAGCCAAGTGGTCCAGCCCGTGAAATTTACCCCCCCGTTGCAAAAGGCAACACTTTTGCGCCGATACAAGCGCTTTCTCGCCGATGTGGAATCTGCCAGTGGTGACGTGTTTACCATCCACTGCCCAAATACGGGGTCTATGAAGAATTGTTGGGTGGAGGGGGGAGACTGCTGGTACTCCGATTCTGGCAACCCCAAGCGCAAGTATCGCCACACTCTGGAAATCTGTACGACCCCGGATGGAGCCCTGGCGGGGGTGAACACAGGCCGCGCCAATGCTCTGGTTGAAGAGGCCATTCTGTCTGGCGTAGTCAGCGAGTTACAGGGCTATGAATCCCTGCGCAGGGAAGTGCGTTACGGCGAGGAAAACAGCCGTATCGATCTGTTGTTGTCCGGCGCCGATGGGGACTGCTACGTGGAAGTGAAAAATGTGACCCTGGCAGATGGGGTGCAGGGTTACTTCCCCGATGCGGTAAGTACTCGGGGCGCCAAGCACCTGCGCGAACTGCAAAAGTTGGCTGAGAGCGGAGTGCGAGCGGTACTTTTTTACTGCGTCCAACACAGCGGTATCGAGACGGTGCAGGCGGCGCGGGAAATTGACTCTGCTTATGCTGATGCCCTGGATTCCGCTGTCGATGCTGGTGTGCAAGTGCTTGCATATCGCGCGAAGCTCGATGCTGAAGGCGTCGAGCTGGCGGAGGCCCTGCCTTTTCTCCCGTGAGGGAAAGGCAGGGGGCTGTCAGTCGGCCAGTAATGCGTAGAGACCATCCTGTGCATATTCCACGGGTACTGGGGTCAGGGCATCACCAGTACAGGGCCCGGCGATACACTCCCCGGATTCAATCAGGAATAGCGCGCCGTGGGAGGCGCACTGAATAAGTGCGCCATCGGGATCGAGGAACTGGTCTTCCTGCCAGTCCAGATTGATGCCCCGGTGAGGGCAGGTATTTTTGTAGGCGTAGACCTCGCCATCTTTCATCACAGCAAACACATTGTCAGTGCCGGCGGCAGTGTCTCCGAGGGAGAACCCTTTAGATTGACCTTCGCTTATTTCGTCATAGCGACACAGGAAGTACTTCTGCATAGATTATCGGCTCCCGGCCTAATTCTTGTTCAGGGCGCAAGCGCCTGCTTATTCGGGTGCCGCGAGTCTAATGGACGTATAGCGAATTGTCCCGTCACGCAATATGCCGATAGTGATTTCGTCACCGGCACTGTGCTTTTCCAGGGCATTGAGCAGATCGTCGTAGCTGCGAATCGGCTGCTGTTCTATTTCTACAATCACATCGCCTAATTCCCAGCCTCCACCCCGGGTGCGGTGGATACCGCGCAAGCCGGCTTTCTCTGCGGGAAGCCCGGGAGCGGTACGCAATACGGCGACCCCTTCAAAGCCGTAGCGGCTACTCCACTGGTCCGGGGCGGATTCGATACCAATAATCGGGCGCACCAGGCGGCCGTGATTGATCAGTTCCGGCACAATTTTTTTGACCGTATCCACTGGAATCGCAAAGCCAATACCGACACTGGCGCCACTGGGGCTGTAAATTGCGGTGTTGACCCCGATTAAACGCGCTTGGGAATCCAGCAATGGGCCGCCGGAGTTACCTGGATTAATAGCAGCATCAGTTTGGATAACATTACGAATGGTGCGGTTGTTGGCGGCTTCAATTTCCCGCCCCAGGGCGCTGACCACCCCGGTGGTGAGAGTGGTGTCCAGGCCGAACGGGTTGCCGATAGCCAGTACTTTGCGGCCTACCGCGAGATTGCTGGAGGTGCCCACAACCAGCGGTTTTAGCAACTCCCTGGGAGCGTTAATTTTCAGAACTGCCAGATCTTTTTCCGGCGCAGATCCCACCAGTTCGGCCGGCCACTCGCTGCGATCCTGCAAAGTAATAGTGATTTGCCGCGCACCCTCAATGACGTGGAAATTGGTGACAATATGGCCCTGAGTGTCCCAGATAAATCCGCTGCCGGCGCCTTTGGGCACTGAGTGGAGGCGCAGGGTCCTGCGATCCCGCACCAGGGTTTCATTGGTGACATAGACCACCGACGGACTGGCAAAATTGAACACCTGCATGGTGTTGCGTTCGTCGTCGGTGGCAAAGGTTTCTGCCTGTGCAGATATTGCTGGCGTAAGCAGTAAAAAGACTGAGATTAAGCTGGCGCGTAGAGTTTTAAGTAGAGTCATTAATACAATCCTCCCTTTGAACTACCGGATTGGAAGAGACGTCTGTAACTGTCGTCTCCCTTTTTGTTTGTTGCTGTTTTGAAAGTGTATCTTGTTTGCAATCGTTATGCGGTGTTGGCTGTTTATTGGGGGCTGCTGGCGAGATTTAAAGTTGGGGGCTATGGATCGGAACTCACTTTGGCTGAGCGTCGCCGACTGCTGCTGGAGCAATGAAATTTCTGCGGTGGGATTAATGGTGACATATGCGCTAGTTTTGTCGAACAGTACAAAACCTGTTACGGCCTGTCAGGTTGACTCGCCACGGGCCTGGTGATTAAAAAACAGTACCAGGTTCCGGACCGTTGTTACCTTGCCAAAATAGGGATTGCTTTGATAGTCCTCAAGGGTTCGCCCGGTTCTTTGTGCGATCTCTTCAAATAAGTCCAGATAGAGATCATCTTCATCCAGTTTTAGGGTATTAAAGAAATCATCTGATGTTTGAATTGGGACCAGTTGTTTGGTGGGAAGTGTCGCTTGTAGTTGCTCATACACCGCTCTAATAATCCATGTATCTACAATTTTGCAATCAAACTCCCGGGCAAATTCACAAATGGATAAACCTTTGCGGTTGTCACGTAGATGTTGGAAATGCCTATCAATTTTGGGTTGTTCGAGATAGCCCCAAATTATGGCCAATAATACTAAGCCAACTAAAGCTAAAAGGTATATTGGATGGTAAATAAGGAGAGCTAACACTGCTGTTAGAAAAGTAAATAGTGTAAATTTACTTGCCCTTTCAGGCTTGTATTTAGGCATAAATCTTGATGCTTTTCTCATGTTTTTATTATTGCTCCAGTTTTGGTAGTTGTAGCTTTTGTTGCAATTTGGCAAAGGTTTTTTCTGTGTAGGGGCCAAAAATAAACTTGGAAGAATCTGCGAATTTGTGGTCTTTAAGTCGATCTACGTAATAGTAAGCGCAGGCACCCTCAGGGCAAGCGTAGACTGAGACGAACATCTCGTTTGCACTGATATGATGTGGTTCATCGATACGGCGGATGTAGGCATCGTCCCCCAAATTAAAACCAAGGGCTTTTTCGCCATCTATCCAATAAATCTCGTAAGGGCCATCACTCCATGAAGGAGAACACCCAATTAAAAATATGGCGATGAGTAGTGGGATGTACTTCAGGACACTTCTTTGCATAAATGCTTTTACTTTGCATCTGTCCACATAGAAAGTAACTACGTTTTAGTGGCAGCTCTGTGAGAAATTGAAACTACAGCTCTGATCACTTATCTATCCAATTAGACACTAATTACGGAAGTTTTGCAGGGCGAGAATACGATCATCCAGTGGTGGGTGCGTGGCCATAAGTGCTCCCATGCTACCGAATATACCGAAGGCTTTCATATTGCCGGGTAGGGGTTCCTCGTGACCGCGATCGGACTCCACCTTGAGTCGTTGCAGTGCGGCAATCATGGATTGGGGGCTGGCCAGTGTGGCGCCGGCATGGTCGGCCCGATATTCACGGCGGCGACTGAACCAGGCGACAATCATCATGGCGAAGAAGCCGAATATGATATCCATAACAATGGATGTGACAAAATAGCCGATGCCCAATCCCTCTTCGTTGCGCAAGATAACCCGGTCTACGAAGAATCCAACCAAGCGGGCGAGGAACATCACAAAGGTATTTACCACGCCTTGGATCAGTGCCAGCGTCACCATATCGCCATTGGCCACGTGACCAATTTCATGGCCAATTACGGCGCGGGCTTCCTCTCGGCTAAAGCGCTGCAGCAGACCTGCACTGACAGAAACCAGGGCGCTGTTGCGATTCCAGCCGGTGGCGAAGGCATTTGCCTGGGGCATTGGAAATATCCCCACATCCGGCATACCGATGCCCGCTTTGCGAGAGAGTTCCCGTACGGTTTCTACCAGCCACTGTTCATCGGCGCTGCGGGGCTGCTCGATAATTTGTGTGCGGGTACTGACCCGTGCGATGGTTTTCGATAAGAGCAGGGAAATAAAAGATCCGCCAAAACCAAAAATCGCGCACATCAGCAACAAGGCGCCGAGGTTGAGATCGACACCGTTTGCCTGAAGAATTCCCCCAATTCCAAAAATATTGAAAATAATGCCAACCAATACAAGGACAGCAAGGTTGGTCAGCAGGAATAGCCCAATGCGCAACATCGGATCTCTCCTTTGAGTGAGTGTCTTTACGGAATTATTCCGCGGCTCCACCGGTAAGTTTAGATAGGGTTGGCGCAACTTGCCTTACTGTAGATCGGCACAGCTTGGCTTGCTGTGCCGAGTCCGTCGAGTGCGTGTGTCTGCGACTCTTTCCGGGGTGTTTGAGGGGAATTGCTAGTCAGAGTTTTGGGTGGCAAGGAGGCGGTCGACCTCGCTGGTAAGGTGTTGTTTCAGCTCCGGCTCCAGGTCGTTCCAGTGCACGTCCATCAGCGCGCCCTGAAGAGCGTAGAGCATTACTTTGGAGGCGTTAATCCCCCGATTGCGAATGCTGATAAAGGCCTCGACAGGCCCAACCCTGCGCAGATCATCGTGGGAACGAATGCCAATAGAGTGGAGAATATTGACCGAGGCCAGGCCCAGGTTTTTTAGTTTTAATAGTTCTGATTGACTCGGGTGCATTCGGTTTTCCCTACCAGTTTGAGCGTCCGTTGTCGCAGCCAACCCCTCGACTGCGGCTTTGAACTTAACATAAATTAACAGGTGGCTAACAAACATTACCGCCAGATTATTGTGCGGCGCGCCTGCTTTTGGTGCCCCTGCTTTGGTGCCATAGTTAAGGGCGACTGTCTGCGCTCTGTTAAAGTAGGCATAGCCTGTTGAATAATTTAGCCTGCCCTTTGGAGTTCGCCTAATAATGAGATGCAAATGTTATCGACACCGCTGAAGCGTATGTTATTTGGGCTCGGCGATGAGCATGTCATTGTCGACCCAGCTTCTGACCAGCTTTTACATCCCGAAGCACTGATCGCCTTCCAGCGCTTGAGTCGGGATGCCCGTGAAGAGGGGTTTGCCCCCAAAATCGTTTCCGGTTTTCGCGCCTTTGATCGACAACTGTTGATTTGGAATGCCAAAGCGCAGGGTCACCGCCCGGTTCTCGATAGTCACGGTACTCCCCTGGATATTGAACAGTTAAGCGAGCGGGAGCTGATCTTCGCCATTCTGCGCTGGTCCGCATTGCCGGGAGCATCCCGTCACCACTGGGGTACCGATTTCGATATTATTGATGCGGCGGCGGTCCCTGCTGACTATGCAGTCCAGCTTACCCCCCAGGAGGTGGCGGACGACGGAGCTTTTGGCGCCTTCCACCGTTGGCTGGATAACCAAATCAGCACGGGTAATAGTTATGGGCTGTTCCGACCCTATGCAGAGGATCGCGGCGGAGTCGCACCGGAACGCTGGCACCTGAGCTATGCCCCCAGGGCCCGAGAGCTTCAGGAACTTCTCAGCGTGGAACGCCTGTCCGAGCTGCTGCAAGAGTCAGAACTATCCCTGGGCACTGCGGTTTGCGAGCACCTTCAGGACATTTATACGCGCTATATCTGGGTTCCGGATCACTGCTATCCCCCATTTAATGGGCAACTATAGCGGCCTGTTGAGATAGGTTGGTTACAGTTCATTACCACCTCATTGGGGGTGGCAAGAAAGCTACTTTGCGATGGAGGCTTCCTCTTGAAAGGGGCTAGTGATCCTGCCAAGCTGCGCCGCAGTGAGTGCCCTGGGGAATATAAGGGAGATGAATTATGGGTGAGGAAGCGGCCGTTCAAGGCCAGCGGGATATCTGGCAGGCGATGCGGGCTGAAGCCTCAGAGGCAGCTGCCGGTGAGCCTATCCTGGCAAGTTATTTCCACAATACCATTTTGCGCCACAAGTCCTTGGATGATGCTATAGCTGATCACCTGGCTTCGGTGCTTGAGCACAATGCCCTCACGGCAACCGCGCTTCAGGAAGTGATTGCCCTGGCTCTGGCCAATGACCCGAGTATTTCCCGCTGTATGGGCGAGGATATTTGCGCTTGGTATGACCGTGACCCGGCATGTGACCAGTACCTGACGCCTTTCCTGTACTTTAAGGGTTTTCACGCCCTGCAATCCCACCGGATAGCGCACTGGTTGTGGAATCAAGGTCGCCATACCCTGGCGCTCTATTTCCAGAGCCAGGTATCAGAGCAGTTTTCGGTGGATATTCACCCAGCAGCGCGATTTGGCTGCGGCATTATGATTGACCACGCTACTGGATTGGTGGTGGGGGAGACCTGTGTGGTAGAGGACAATGTATCGATTCTCCACTCGGTGACATTGGGTGGCAGTGGCTGCGGCAGTGGCGATCGCCATCCGAAAATTGGCCCCGGAGTGATGATTGGCGCCGGGGCCAAAGTACTGGGTCCGGTTAAGGTGGGAGAGGACGTCAAAATTGCCGCCGGTAGCTTGGTCTTGCACGATGTGCCCGCTCATACAACCGTCGCAGGTGTTCCCGCCCGCCAGGTAGGAGGGCGTGTTGAAGGGGCCCCGGCTTATACCATGGACCAGACTCTGGATTCGGAAGAGTAACTCAGGGAAATATTATTGATGTCGCAATCCACCTACAGCTTGGTTTTTCGCGGTGATTTGGTGGCGGGTTTTACCGCTGGTGATGTAAAAGCCAGTATGGTGCGCCTGTTTAAAAGTAATCCCCAGGCGATAGAGAAACTATTCAGTGGGCGCCCGCTGGTACTGAAAAAAGGCTTGTCTCTGCCCCAAGCACAGCAGTTTCAGGCAAACCTGGCCAAAATAGGCGCACAGGTCAGCATTAAGGATGAAAGCGGAACAGCTGTTACTGAGCAGAGCAAGCCCAAGGAGGAAGCTGCGGCCAAACCGCAGTGGACCTTGGCACCCATGGAGGGAAACCTCGTAAAGGAGCATGAACGCAAGTCGGTGGAACCGGTCAGCGTTGAGGTAGAGCATCTCAGTTTGCGTGCAGCGGAAGGCCAGCTTCTGGATGAGAGTGAGCGCAAGGGGGAGGAGCCGTCTCCTGTCCCTGTTCCCAATTGGGAAGTTAACTGACAGGGTCTCTCCTAACAGGCAATAAAAAAACCGGCACTAGGCCGGTTTTTTTATTGCTCAGAGTCTTCTGAAAGAAGTGAGGCTTAGCCTTCTTCTTTCAGGTAGCGCTCGCGGGAAGCCATAACTTCTTTGCGTGCAGCTTCGGCGTCAGCCCAGCCTTCTACTTTAACCCACTTGCCCGCTTCCAGGGCTTTGTAGTTTTCGAAGTAGTGCTCGATCTGCTTGATCAGCAGCTCGGGCAGGTCGCTGATTTCTTCAACGTGATCGTACAGCTTGGTCAGCTTGGTGTGCGGAACGGCCAGCAGTTTGGCATCAACACCGGATTCGTCGGTCATGTTCAGAACGCCAACAACACGAGAGCGGATTACAGAACCAACCATTACCGGGTAAGGCGCTACAACCAGCACGTCCAGGGGGTCACCGTCTTCAGACAGAGTCTGGGGCACGTAGCCGTAGTTTGCTGGGTAGAACATGGGAGTGGCAACGAAACGATCCACAAATACTGCGTCAGAGTCCTTGTCCACTTCGTATTTGATCGGGTCGTGGTTGGCAGGGATCTCGATGATTACGTTGATATCGTTGGGCAGTTCTTTACCTGCCGGGATCTTTTCGAAGCTCATTGCTGGTCCTGAATGAATAGGTAACTGAAAATCTGGAGCGCGGATTATATATGCTGACGGGCTCGGCTGAAAGTCACGCCTGCGCCGGGTTTTTGGCGTCGAAGCTCGTCTGGCGGGTCTATCCTGTAACTCGGAGATAACAACAACGGGGCAGGACCAGTCATGGTAAAGGCACGGGAGGTAAAAACCGCTCAGGAGGCCCGCGCAATTGTTGAAGAACGAGGCCTCAGTCATGTCAAAGTGGGCTTATTCGATACCGATGGTGTAATGCGTGGCAAATATATGAGCCGCGCCAAATTCCTCTCATCCCTGGAAAAGGGCTTCTCGTTTTGCGATGTGGTCCTGGGCTGGGATGTTAAGGATCAGCTCTACGACAACACTCGTTATACCGGTTGGCATACCGGATATCCAGACGCCCCGGTACGTATACTCCCCGATAGTTGCCGTGATGTGCCTTTTGAAGGCGATATGTTGTTGTTTCTCGCGGAGTTTGATGGTCGAGCCCAGGCGCTGTGCCCCCGCGCAGTTCTGCGCAGGGTGATTGAACGCTGTCGCGCATTGGGATTTGATCCCTGTGCCGCCCTGGAGTACGAATTTTTCCTGTTTGACGAAACGCCCGATTCAGTGCGGAACAAGGGTTTCCGCAATTTAAAGCCTTTTACCCCCGATGTGTTTGGCTATTCCATACTGCGAAATTCCGTACACGGAGAGCTGTATCGGGAAATCCTGGAGCTGAGCGAGCGCATGGATTTCCCCTTGGAGGGCTTACACACGGAAACAGGCCCGGGAGTTTTAGAGGCGGCTATTGCAGTGGATAGCGCTGAGGCCGCTGGCGACAAAGCTGCCCTGTTTAAAACCTTTATAAAAGTGCTGGCACAGCGGATGGGTTTGATGGCTACTTTTATGTCTCGCTGGTCCAGTGAGTACCCGGGGCAAAGCGGGCATATTCATTTGTCACTGCGCAATAGTGGCAGCGGTGATTCCGCCTTTCTCGATTCGAGCCAGCCAGATGGTATCAGCCAGATAATGCGTCAGTTCATAGCTGGGCAGCAAAGGCTGATGCCGCAATTCCTTGCCCTGATGGCACCGACCGTTAACAGTTATCGCCGCCTGGTACCCGGTTTTTGGGCGCCGACGGGAGCCAATTGGGGGGTGGAAAACCGCACAACGGCACTGCGTGCTATCCCCGGCGGCGACACTTCCCAGCGCGTCGAATACCGTTTGGGGGCCGCCGATGCCAACCCCTATTTAGCACTGGCAGCAGCTTTGGGCTCGGGTCTTTACGGTGTTATGCAGCAGTGGCAGCCCAGTGAGCCTGTCGCCGGTAATGCTTACTCGCTGGAATTGGAAAACGAACAAGTGTTGCCGGGTACACTGTGGGAATCCACTCAGCAATTTAAGGCGTCAGAAGCGGCACAGGAATTATTTGGCAGCGACTTTGTTGAACACTTTTCTGCCAGTCGCGAGTGGGAGGAGCGGGAATATCGCCGCCATGTGAGTGACTGGGAGTTGGAGCGGTACTTCGAAATTATTTAATTGGGAGTATCGATGCCGATGAAGACTACAAAAATCATGCACCACCTTCAGTGTATTTCCCCTATTGATAACAGTGTTTATGTAGAGCGCGCTCTGGCGGGAGAGGTGGAAATCCGTGTAGTGCTGGATCGGGCCAGTAAAGCACAAAAAGCATGGAGGCGAACTCCCCTCAATGAGCGCATCGCCATTGTCGAGCGGGCTGTGGAAATATTTGCCGTTAAAAAAGAGCGTTTGGGGCGGGAGCTGTGTTGGATGATGGGGCGTCCAATCCGTTATGCAGGAGGGGAAATTAGCGGGTTTATGGATCGTGCGCAGACCATGGCACAGCTTGCTACTGAAGCCCTCGCTGACATTCAGTTACCTGAGAAGCCGGGTTTTACCCGGTTTATCCGCCGCGAGCCCTTAGGGGTCTCCCTGGTAATTGCCCCGTGGAATTACCCTTACCTGACGGCGGTTAATGCAGTGGTACCGGCACTGCTATCGGGCAATGCAGTGATTTTAAAACACTCGGCACAGACGCCGCTTTGTGCTGAGAGAATGGTGGAGATTTTTCGCGAGGCGGGACTGCCCTACGGTGTTTTTCAGTTTCTTCATTTAAATCATGCTTATACCCAGCGATTAGCCTGTGCGGGGGAAATCCAGCATGTTGCCTTCACCGGCTCGGTTGGCGCTGGCGCGAACCTAGAACGCACAGTTGCCGGTCGATTTATTCAAGTGGGACTTGAACTGGGGGGAAAAGATCCAGCTTATGTCCGCGCCGACGCCGATATTAACCAAGCTGTGGCTGCGGTAGTCGACGGCGCCTATTTTAATTCCGGGCAGTCCTGTTGCGGTATTGAGCGGGCCTATGTGCATGAAGATATTTTTTCTGAGTTTATTTCCCAAACGGTCGACTTACTGCGTGACTATCGACTGGGGCGCCCGGATCAAGTGGAGACCACTTTGGGGCCTTTGGTGCGTGCGGAAGCTGCAGACCGGGTTCGCGCGCAGGTGGATGAAGCGATAGCGGAGGGCGCGAAGGTCCACTTGGATGTGAGTGAATTCCCAATGGACAAGCGGGGCACCCAATATATGGCACCGCAACTGTTAACCCGGGTGCGACACCATATGCGAGTGATGCGCGAGGAGACTTTTGGGCCGGTGCTGGGGGTGCAGAAAGTGCATGATGATGGCGAAGCTCTAGAATTTATGAATAACAGCCCATTTGGTCTTACTGCGGCTATTTTTACCCGCGATGAAGATGTAGCAATGGAGATGGGAGGGTATTTAGAGGCCGGCACTGTTTTTTTAAATCGTTGTGATTACCTGGATCCGGAATTGGCCTGGACGGGTGTTAAGCAATCTGGTCGTGGATGTACGCTTTCTAAAATTGGATTTGAGAATTTAACCCGCCCCAAGTCATTTCATTTTAAACATGATGGTTAGCGGGAACGGTTGCCGGATGCAGAAAGTGAAATTGTCTGCCTGTTTTCCGAAAGGTCACAGCCTATTTTGAATATGCAAAAGTGACAGAACGTCAGAGAGGAAATTGTGGATAAATACCATGTCAATTGGAATTATCCCACGACCGTTTGGGTTGGCCCCGGTCGCATTACTGAATTGGCTGAAGCTTGCCTGGAGCTGAATATTCACAAGCCTCTATTAGTTACTGATCCTACAGTCGCCGCATTGCCACTGGTCGATAGTGCGATTAACCCATGCCAACAGGTGGGTCTGGAAGTTAGCGTTTTTTCCAAAATCAAAGGTAATCCCAATGAGATAAATATCGCCGATGGGGTAGCCAGGCTGCGTGAGCAGAAGTGCGATGGGGTCATTGCCTTGGGCGGGGGCTCGGCCCTGGATGCGGGCAAAGCCATTGCCCTTATGGCGGGACAGCAGCACAGTATTTGGGATTTTGAGGATATTGGCGATAACTACAGGCGTGTGGACCCAGAGGGTATTTTACCGCTGATTGCCATTCCCACGACGGCTGGCACAGGTTCTGAAGTTGGCCGGGTTGCGGTAATTACCGATGAGAAAGCACAGGTTAAGAGGCTGATTTTCCATCCGCGCATGATGCCGGACATCGTTATTCTCGATGCTCAATTGACAATGGGGTTGCCGCCAGACCTCACCGCAGCGACGGGAATGGATGCGCTGTCACACAATCTCGAGTCTTTTTACTCCCCTCAATACCATCCTATGGCCGAGGGAATCGCCCTGGAGGGGATGCGCCTGATCAAGGAGTATTTGCCTCGAGCTTATGCTATAGGCGCAGAACTCGAGGCGCGTCAGCAAATGTTGGTAGCTTCCTGTATGGGGGCTACAGCTTTCCAGCGGGGCTTGGGCGCTATCCACGCCCTGGCACATCCATTGGGGGCCCTGTATGACAAGCACCATGGTTTGTTAAATGCGATATTGATGCCCTACGTTCTGATCGCCAACCGTCCAGCCATCCAGGTGCCTATGGGGCATCTGGCACTTTATCTACAACTGGCCGGTAATGAGATGTTTGATAGCGGATTTGATGCGGTACTCAACTGGTTGCTCGGATTGCGCAAACAGCTGGGGATTCCCCACAGCCTGTCGGAGATTGGAATTGATGACACTGATGCCGACAGAGTTGGGAAAATGGCATCGGTGGAGCCTTCCGCTAGTACTAACCCGATGCGTTTTAACGGGATAGAGTATCGGGATATTTTCTTGCGCGCCTGTGAAGGTACCGTCACCCTGTAATAAATTCCTGCGAATAGACGACAGAAGAGAATGTGTTCCATCGACAATCGGTAAAGGACTGAATGATGCGCAGTATTATTGCTCTCTTGTTCCTCTCATTGGCCAGTATTTCCCTGGCTCAGGATTCATCGAATATTCGCACGGCTATTTTTGCAGGAGGGTGTTTCTGGTGCATGGAGCCGCCATTTGACAAGGTCGATGGCGTCCTGGAAACCACCTCAGGATACAGCGGTGGCCATGTCAAAAACCCGACCTATGAACAGGTATCTTCCGGTGGTACGGGGCATGCGGAAGTTGTTCAGGTAAAGTACGATGCGAATAAAGTCAGCTATTCCGACTTACTGGATATTTTTTGGCACAACGTTGACCCTTTTGATTCCGGTGGTCAATTTTGCGATCGCGGTGACCAGTACCGAGCCGAGATTTTTTACGGCAATCAAGAAGAAAAGGTGTTAGCAGAGGAGAGCAAGAAAAAGGTAGAAGCGGAGTTGGGTAAAAAGGTGGTGACACAAATAAAACCCGCTGCAACCTTTTATCCCGCAGAGGCCTACCATCAGGACTATTACCAACGTAATCCCCTGCGTTACAAGTACTATCGCTACCGCTGTGGGCGTGATAAGCGCTTAGAGGAGGTCTGGGGGAAAGCGCCAAGTTAACGGATTGCCTCTCCGCAGGGTGAATATGGCACCGAGTCCCACTTTGTTTGACGGGGAAGTCCTGGAAACAATCAATGATTTTCCAGTGCTTTACCGTTATATTTCGGCGGTTAGTACCAATCCGCTAATGGTATTTATTCCAGGCACAGCACATCTAGCGCGTATTTTCTACGGCTATCCCGGTGGCCGCTCAGATGATTTTATAAGTCACTGGGTCAATCGAGCGGGTTTTCCCTTCCTTGCTATTTCTTACCCTATGGAAAATGCGGTTTTTTGCAGTACTCACCCGGAGTTTACAATTCAAGATTGGGGAGATCAGGCTGCAGAAATTATTGCCAAGATTTTGTCTGAATATAACCTTCCAAATTCGGTAGTGGTGTGCGGCTGGAGTATGGGAGGGAAAATCGCTGGGGCTCTAGCGAGGGCGGCCAAAGCCTTGAATTTTTCGATTGAATGCTTTGTGGCTATGGCCGCAGAACCCGCGTTGCCGGGCTTTCTTCCCGAAGCTAATGCCAAAGCCATCGAAATGACAGTTGATGGGATGGCCAGTCGAAAGGGCATATATCCTGCCTTTTTGGCCGCGCTTGATGAGCAAAATGCCTTAAACCAACACACAATTATCCCCAAAGATATCTATCGGGAGGCGTTCCTTGGAGCAATTCCCATCGCACTTATTGGCACTGGGTTAATGTATGATGGGCAAGGGTTTAAGGAAGATCTTTCCAGGGCATTGAAAACGGCAAACACCTTTGACTTCTTGGACTATCCAATTCCCGTTGTTATTCAGAGTGATTCAATGGGGGATTTGGAAAACGTGCTGTGTAATATTGATGATTGGGCATTTATTCGCAATCGAATTCTTGCCAGTAAACTTTTAGGGGGTGCATCTCCAGAGCAGATTCCAAGGGAAAGGTGGGAGCTAGTACAGCTTATTATCCGCTCGTCTTCCGCTTATTTTTCACAGACCGTTACAGGTAACCATTTCTTCTTTGTTGGCGCTATTGGGGCGCGCACTACTGTTGATAGTATCGAAAAGCTTTTGGCCAGGGTGAGAAGTATCCAGTCCTAATAAAGCACTTTTTAATAGCCACATGGTGCTCTGGTTAAGCTGTCAGAGATTTTTAAATTAACATTTTGGTTATTTTACGATCCGCTCTACTTGTTTAAGGCTTACTACTGGGGTGGAAGAAAAGAATCACCATAGGGTCCAAGCGCGGTGTATTCTTCCCTTCTCCCTTTTTAGTAGGCTATGCAGGTTGTAAGGCTTGTTCATGCTGATATTGGGTGAAATAGAGTTTCTCAGAAAGCTCGGTAATAAAATCGATGTTTTCGACCTTGTCGGCCATGCTTTCCATTCGGTCTTCTCCATTTAATGCCCCCCAGATGCTAGCAGCCATGGCACCCAAGGTATCTGTGTCACCACCTAGAGAAAAAATATTAGCTAATACAGACGTTAAAGGAGAGTTTCGATACTTAAGTCCAAAGTAAATAGCGGTGATACAGGACTCTGGCGCGGTAATGCCATTACCTAGCCATTGCTTGATTTGCTGCGGATGTGGGATTTTCTGGTTAAACAGTAGAGTCGCACACTTTTCCAGTTTGTAGCGATATATTTCGGACTTACAACTTACTTCCAGTTTGTTCAATATCTCTCTGTTTGAACGGTCTTGCAGGGATTCACAGATGGCGATAGCGATCAAGTATGCTCCCTCGACAGCAACTGGATGGGCATGGGTGATTTCAGACACCGATTGTACATATTGCTTGAGGCGATAGTCATTTTGGGGGTGGCAGAGGGCAATAATAGGTGCTCTCATGGCGGCCCCATTGCCGATAGAACCATGCTTAAATTTTTTTCGGTTTAAATCTTGCCAGCGTTTACCATCCCTGACGCCTTTGAGTAGTTTCGCTGCACTGGGACCATACCCTCTGCTCCAGCGATAACTTTGGGCAAGTTTTTTGGCTATGTGGTCCTGATCAAGGTAATTATGTTCAAGAAAGGAGGTCGCAATATCAATAGACATCTGCGTGTCATCGGTGTAACGCTTTCTACCCTGTTCGGTTTTCCCGATAATTTTCCAGAGTTGTCTTTCTAGAATGCCGCCTTCGTACGGGGCGCCAAAGGAATCGCCGATGGCTATTCCTTTAAAGCAACCTCTGTATTTACTGAGCTTTATCATTTTTTGATTTCTATACCTTACTCTCAGGGGAAGTCGCTACTAGCTATAAGGACCACTATTAATTGCTGTTATAAGTAACAATTTTATTCTAGAAAACATCTATTGGTAGTTGATGGCCCGCGAGGGGAAGGGTTTTGTTTTAGGTGAGAGCGAGCCGATATTTAAAACTAATCGGCTCGCCACTAAAGTCGCTATATCATTTAATTAATACAGGCATCGTTAGCACTTCCAAAAGTATTTCTAATCCATACATTGCCAGTGCAAGCAGGGTGGTTGTGGTCAGCAAGATCTGCGCCAGCATTATTTTCTGCGGTATTGCCAATGATCAAGTATCCGACTTGCCCCAGTCCCAACATCATAATGCCGTTAACGCCGTTATTATCTGATAGATTGTTGGCAACAATGCCGCCATCCCCACTATCAATTACAATCCCACTCGACATATTGAGAATCGTCTCATTGAATCTGATGAGAGTATTGTCACCAACGATCTTTATTCCTTGGAGACCGTTACTTGATGCAACAGAGTATCTCACACGATTACCGTCACCCATAACGCGTATGCCCATACCCCCATTGCCGCTAGCATCGGAGGCTTCAACAGTATTGCCTGAACTCCAAAGGGCGATTCCTGCAATAGAGTTTGATGAAGCAGTGATATCAAAGATTTGATGGCTGCCATCGCCTTCGGCAGATACGCCATTGTTACAGTTTGTGATAGTGCTTCCACCAACAGTATCCTCAAGGACTCTATCGCTGTCTTTCAATTGAATGCCAATTCCGCTGCCATCGCAGCTGAGGTGGTAACCCGCCATATCGAGTGATCCGCCAGCATCTATCACGAGTGCAGGATGGCTTGCGCAGCCAAGAATATCGCCGGTAAGTGATTCTGCGGTTGTAATGGTATCTCCACAGCTGACAGCTGATGCGACGGCGGAGAGCGATAGTGCTGCAATACCGGATACAGCGAGCAATGATGCTTTTATAGAATTCATATTTCTATTTTTCATATCAAATTTCCCTAATTATCTGAGTAATTAAAAAAGAGAGTGAACACCCAAAGCCATGGAGATTGTGACCTAGGTTTGGGAAAGAACCATAGGAAATTTTTCCTAATTTATTGGGTTTTATTTGATATTTTGGTGATAATAGATTGTTTTTATTCTATTAAAATATTTACTTTTTTATTTTAGGTGGAGGTGCTTAATGCTGGTGCGAAAAATGAAGAAGCCGGCATTATAAAAATAAGCGTTGTTTGGGTGTGCAATGGCTACTTTTTAAGATTTTTTGCGAGAATCTTTACGCAATCTGCCCTCTGTTCGAAAGTTGTATTGGCAAACCCGAGCACCAACCCTGAATCTTCATTTTTATTGGAATAGAAGAGCGATAGTGGTGTGCTGCCAAATCCGTATTCGCGTAGTTTTTTTGAAAGGGTGATGTCGTCGTGTCCCGGCGTGGATATAACCAAGTGCATACCGGCACTACTGGCAATTAGTCCGGCTGGAGGTGGTATTTCTTCTCGAATAAGCTGACAGAAATGTTCCCATTTCTTCATATAGCTTGAACGCATTTTGCGAAGATGTCGCACAAAATGCCCCTCATCGAGAAAGTCTGCCACGACAGCTTGTGTGACTAAGGGGGAGTGGCCAGATAACATTTCTTTTGCTTGGGTAAATGCCGCTACTGTAGATTTAGGCACCACTAAATAGCCCAATCGTAGGCTGGGTAGTAAGGTCTTACTAAAGCTCCCCATGTAGAACACAGGTGTATTTTCTCCCATGCCCTGGAGTGCCGCGACGGGTTTATGTTGGAATGAAAACTCACTGTCGTAATCATCTTCAATTATCCAGCAGCTCGCCTGTGTCGCCCAATCCAGCAGTTTGATCCGTTCACCTGCGGGCATAACACCACCCATTGGGTACTGATGTGTTGGTGTGGTAAAAAGTAACTTGGCTTCGGTTGCACTACTGACCAGCTTATCCACATCCAAGTGCTTATCTTTCAGGTTCGCTGGTACGAGCTTTGCTCCAACAGATTGGAAAGCTGCTCGAGCACGGCGATATCCCGGATTTTCTATATAAACCTTGTCTCCCTGGTTAATCGCGACTAGTGCACATAAATTCAGGGCCTCCTGAGCTCCATTGGTAATAATAATTTGTTCAGCATTACAGCGAACTCCCCGGGAGTTGCGCAAGTATTCCGTAAGTGCCATACGCAAAGGTAAATAACCTTGGCTTTGCCCGTAACCTGCGAGAGCTAACCTGGATTGGTGACGGCGGTATAATTTGTTCCAAATAGTGAATGGAAATGTGTTTAGATCCGGTAGGCCGGGGGTGAAGGGAAGAGATTGATCTTCACTTTTCTTACCCCAAGATAAAGTCTGTGCAAAATCACCATAGTGAGAAAGTGATGGTAAGTACCTATTCCTCTGTGCTTGCCAACCTTGCCTGTGTGTTTTCTTTGTGTAGGCCGGCAATTCGGGAGATACAAATACGCCTTTCCCTGGATGGCTGGTAAGGAAGCCCTCCGCTTTCAGCTGGTCCAGAACTAATGTCACTGTATTACGGCTGATAGAGAGGGATTCTGCCAATCGGCGCGAGGAGGGGAGCTTGGTACCAGCAGCCAGCCGGCCGTTGCAGATCCAATCTACCAATTGTCGATACAACTGTTCCTGTAGTGGCTGGCCTGATTCGAGAGTTAGGTCTGTAAGCTCGGCGGCACTCAAAACTGGCACCATAAAATAGTTAAAACTGGCGCTTATCAGCGTACCAGCAAGATCCTACATTGGCGATATCTATTTCATACCAGAGTGAATTAAAGGAGGTTTTATGAATTTACATTCGCCAATCTCTGATGAATTGCCAACCTCAGCGAAAAGTCGTGTACGTCGTGCCCCCAAGCGTGCCAGTTATCGGCGAGAGGATGTTTATAAGCTTGTCGACGAGCTAAAAATGGGCCATGTCGGTTTTATTGAAGACGGCGAAGTCATCATTATTCCCTTAACCATTTGGCGCCTGGGAGAGTTTTTGTATTTTCACCTGGCTAACAAGAGTCGGCTACAAAAACTATTGGAGGCAGGAGAACAGGTCTGTATTTCATTTGCCCGTTATGATGAGTGGGTACTGGCCAAGTCAGCCTTTCATCACAGTGCTAATTATCGTTCTGCGGTATTGTTTTGCCGAGGTGAGAGGGTCAAAGAGCAGCGGGAATTTGATGCGGTTTTTAAAGCGATTATTGACGATATAGAACCGGGGCGCTGGGATCAGGTGCGCCTCCCCAGCCTACAGGAGCGCAAGGGAACAGCTTTGATGCGCCTGACCATAGAGGAGGGGGCTTTCAAAAGCCGAACTGGCGCGCCATCCGATAATAAAGAGGATTCGGCTCTGCCTGTGTGGAGCGGGGTCAAGCCTGTGTGCCCGTTTCGCTAGTGCTCAATTTAGCAAAGTAAAGGGAGCCTTATAGGGCCTCTGCCACTACTTTTAATGCGATTTGAATGATCTCCTGCTGGCCGGCTTCAATATCGGGGATAACACCCTGTCCTTCCCAATTGGGGCGGCTGCCGGCAATCGTAGAAACCGGGCGTTTATCTGGGATACCGATTTCAAAGCCATAGGGGAGGGATTTGGGGGACTCCATCATATGTGCCCCACCGGCGCTGGCATTACCGACAATCGTGGCTCGGCCCAGCTGTTGTAGTGCGAAGGCGGTACTCTCAGATGCAGAGAAGGATCTCCCATCAATCAGAATGACCATTGGTCTGTCACTCCCATAGGTGGGCCAGGGTTGAGGTGAAATACGTTTCGGTATTTCTCTCCCCTTGCGGCTTTCAATAACAAAGGGAAAGGGAGAATGGGGGTCAATAAATGACTGCAGAACAGCATTGGCGGTTTCTTCGTCTCCGCCGCCATTACTGCGTAAATCGAGTATTAGGCCCTCGCTGTGGCGAAGCAGGGTGAAAGCCGCAGCGAGGGTTTGGTGGGCATTTTTATAGGTGTGGAAAGAAGAGAGGGAAAGGTAGCCAATGTTACCGGGAAGAATCTCAATTTTCTTAACGCCGTAGTTATTGCTGGGCGCTTCAGCCTGCCACTGTTCAATCCAATTGTGGGCTTCTTTTTGGTTATCTATATGCTCTATATAGAAATGCTTATCACCGGAAAGGGTGCGAATTTCTTTGGTAAGTGCGCTGGCTAATTGTTGGTAGTCACTACAAAGATGATTAAAGTGTTTGGATTCTGCCAGGCTATTGAGTTGAGCGGATAGCGCCTGTCCTTTTTCCTCCAATATATAGTGCTTCTGAATAGCTACTGCAGCAGCTTTAATAACCGGGCCTGTCTCAAACTGGCAGGAACTCATTGCGCCGGAACTTGCCGCGATAGACATGGAAAAAAAACTGATTAATACCGCTAAACTCATCTTGAGTTGGCGTTTCATATTTATGTAGCCTCTATTGATAGATTTTCTTGTATCCGCTCTAAATAAGGACGTTTCTCTAAAGCTTGAACTGCTTGATTGAGCAGCTCTGATAGTTCTGTCGGTAATTCGCTATTGAGGGACTGCTCAGCTTCCAGAGTTGCTATCCACTGCTGTTTTAACTTGGGTATCAACGCACTGCCTTTGCGGGTCAAGCGTATTTTGCGCTGGCGAGCATCCTCTCCAGAAGAGGTCTGTACCAGCCCTTGCTTAATCATGTCTTTTACAGTTTGACTCACTGCGGGCTGGGAAATGTGGGTGCTCGCTACCACCTCACTAATGGTGATATCTCTCTTGTGGATAAGTGCACGCATTATCGGGGTGTAGCGGGGTTTGTAATTCTCCAGGCCACAGGCCCTATAGCTCTCTGCTACATCGCCATCCAGTAATTCCAGAATGTGACGAAGCTGAGTCCCCAGTTGGCTGTTGTATTTCATAAAAGCTGTTCCATAAGCACTTATATAAGTGACTATATAACTTTTGGCGAACTTTTCAAGCTTCTTTGCCGCTATTCATCACCCCGTACAAATTCTTTGGCGCTTTTTTTGCATTGTGTGGCGAGTTTGGCGGGTTCTGTGTGAAATGGATTTTTGAACAAAGAGCTGAAATTTAAATTTCATATTTCATTCATCGAACTTTAGGAATTAACCGCCAATCTTTGCGCCGCGTGATCTGTGTCAGGTACGAGTGAAGAGAACATTATGAAAGAGATTGGCTTGGCTGCCCTTGCAGCCCTGGGGTTACCATTTTTGGCTGAAGAGGTCCAAGCCAGCGACCTCATTATTTCTGAATATATCGAGGGCAGTAGCAACAATAAGGCCCTTGAAATTTACAATGGCACGGGTGCAGCGGTTGACCTCAGTAGCTACAGCATTGAACTTTACTTCAATGGCTCCTCTGCGGCGGCTTCAATCATCGCCCTAAGTGGCAGCTTGGCAGACGGCGATGTTTACGTATTCGCCCACGCCAGTGCTGACTCCTCAATCCTGTCAGTAGCCGATCAGATTTATACCAGCGGCCTGTTTAATGGGGATGATGCGGTTGCCCTGAGTGGCCCCAATGGATATGTGGATGTTATCGGCCAGATCGGTGTTGATCCCGGTAGCCAATGGGGCGATAGCAGTCTGGGTACCCAGAACCAAACCTTAACTCGCAACTGGAGTGTGAGTGAAGGTCGTGTTGATGGCAGCACGGATTTTGACCCTGCTGCGCAGTGGTCCAGCTTGGGCCAGGACGACTTTTCCAACCTCGGTTGGCACAGCGAAGACGGCACTGGTGGCGGAGATGACGGCGGTGATGACGATGTTGTTCTCGGCGATTGCGGAGATACTTCTACGTTAATCAGCCAGGTTCAGGGTGATGAGTTTGAAAGCGCTCTGGAGAATGAGCGCCACGAAATTGAAGCCGTTGTTGTTGGTGATTTCCAAGATACCAGCACCGGCCTTTCCGGCTTCTTCCTGCAAGAGGAAGACAGTGATCAGGATGGCCAGATCAATACCTCTGAGGGACTGTTTGTACACGACAAAGGCTTCGGTGTAGATGTGCAAGTCGGGGATTTGGTTCGTGTCGGTGGTGTGGTTACTGAATACTATGACTTTACCGAGTTAGATGAGGTAGATGGCGTTACGGTTTGCGGTAGCGGCTACAGTGTGACTGCCGAGGAAGTCTCCCTGCCGTTTAGTTCTGCTGAAGAGCAGGAGCAATACGAGGGGATGTTGGTTGAGTTCCCGCAAGCCCTGATGGTGAATGACCACTATAACCTGGGGCGCTATGGTGAAGTCACCCTGGCCAATGGCCGTCTCTATATTCCCACCCACAACAATGAGCCTGGGGTTGCAGCCGTAGCACAGGAAAGTGCAAACGATCTTAACAGGATTGTGTTGGACGATGGTTCCAGTGTGCAGAACCCGGAAGCGGTGCCATACCCGGTCTCTGGCCTCAGTGCCAGTAATACCTTACGCAATGGCGATACGGTAGAGGGATTGCGCGGTGTAATGGGGTATAGCTACAGCGCCTACCGAGTACATCCCGTGGAGGCGCCAGAATTTGTTGCTGCCAACCTGCGTGAAAGCGCTCCACAATTACCGGGTAAGGGCAGTTTAAAGATCGCCAGCTTTAATGTTCTGAATTATTTTAATGGCGATGGTTATGGCGGCGGTTTCCCTACTTCCCGTGGGGCTGATACTGAAGAAGAATTCCTGCGCCAGAGAAATAAAATTATCTCCGCTATTTTAGACCTGGATGCCGATGTAGTTGGCTTAATGGAAATTGAGAACGATGGCTACGGTTCAGAAAGTGCTATTCAGGATTTAATTAATGGCCTTAACACGGCTACTGGCAGTGAAAACTATCAATTTATTAATCCAGACCTGACTCAACTGGGCACCGATGAAATTTCTGTGGGGCTGATTTATCGCAGCGATCGGGTAATGCCTGTAGGCGCTGCTGCGACAACTGATAGCTATCCCTTTGATGACGGTAACCGCCAACCACTGCTACAAGCTTTTGCCGAACTATCAAGTGGTGAAGAGCTGGCCGTGGTGGTCAATCACTTCAAATCAAAGGGAAGTTGTCCTGACGATGGCAGTTTGAACGATGATCTGGGTGATGGACAGGGCTGCTGGAACTCGCTGCGCACCGAAGCCGCAGATGCCCTGGTTTCATGGATTGATTCTGACCCGACAGGTAGCGGCACCGATCGTGTTCTGGTGCTCGGTGACCTCAATAGCTATGCCCGCGAAAACCCAATTAGCACTCTAAAGGACGCTGGCTACGCTGATTTGTTGGAGGTTTTCGGTGAAGGAGAAGCCTACTCCTATGTTTACAGCGGTGAGTCCGGCTACTTGGATCACGCTCTCGCCAGTGAATCACTGGCTCCTCTGGTAACAGGTGCGGCCGATTGGCATATCAATGCCGATGAGCCTCGGGTGCTGGATTACAACATCGAGAATAAAACCGATGAGCAGGTGGAGAGTTTCTACTCGACTGATGCATTCCGCGCTTCAGATCACGATCCGCTTGTGGTTGAGTTGGACCTGGGGGCAGATAACCAGGAGCCGGTTGCCGGGTTTGAGTGGGGTGTTGAAGGCTTCGAAGTGAACTACTTCGACAGCAGCGTCGATACCGATGGCACTATCGTTAGCTGGGCCTGGGATTTTGGTGATGGCACTACCAGTACTGAGCAAAACCCCAGTCATAGCTACGATGCAGCAGGCACTTATTCTGTAATTCTCCAGGTTGAGGACGACCGGGGAGCGATCTCCACCGTTGAGCAGCTTGTACAGGTTGATGAAGTTGTTGAGCTTCAGGCTGACTTTAAAGTGCACAGTTTCCTGCGCTGGGTGTGGGTTGAAGAGCGCAGTAGTTACGATGGTGACGGTAACCTGAGCTATGAGTGGGACTTTGGTGATGGCACCAGCCGCTCCGGCCCCATGGCACTGCATCGCTATGCCACCGGTGGTAGTTATGAAATTACCCTGACTGTGAAAGACGATTTCGGTAATGAAGATAAAGCCTACCGTGAAATTGAGATTCGCAAGCCGTTTTGGCACTGAGATGGATATCAACAACAATAAATAATTAACTCCACATATTGAACGGTCGGATATTAAGGCAAGAGATATTCGGCCGTTTTCTTTCCTCCCCGCGTTAATTGCGTATTTTTCTTCTTTACCTTCGTGGGTATATGCCCGAGTGTTTCACTTCCTCGTTTTCATATTGGTAGCCCGGCAAGGCTCCATTGCGAGTCATTAAAATCTTTTTTATATGGACCATTGGAGGGGAAAGTGTTTGTGCGTGCCCGATCCCTGAATTGGAAAAAGACTTGAGCAAAGTGCCTAAGATGTCTTTCTGGAGTATTGAGGTATCATTGGGGACTATCGGAGACGTATCAAAATAGATAAATATTTAATGCAAGGAGTGTCGTTTTCAGTCAGCGTGTGTTTTATTGCTTCAGGTAAATCAGTTACTAGTGATCGGCGAAGCTATTAAACCACTGGGGGAGACATAGTTTGCAGGCATTTAAGACATTGGAAGGTTTAAGCCTGGAATGGACCGGCACACACTATTCAAAACAAGGTGATTTCCCCGACCTTTCTACCCACACGGTAACCTATGAAACCGCGACACATTGTTATGTTACGGCGTCGGGAGAGTTAGTTGGGGAGGCTTCATATACCTATGAAGCCATGGACGATAGGATGGCGGCGTTGATTTATCGGCCTGATATATATCAGGGGCGAAAAGGTGTGATCCTTTATGCGATGCTCGATTTTGTACAGATGATGGATCGCGCCATTATTCTCTATCAGGATCGGCCACTAGCGCTGGCAAATGGCAGTTTTCGGGTGGTGAATACCCCTGTGCGACCTACAGCCTGAAAATTGAAAAATAAGGAAAATGGTGAGCTTATGAGAGAGTGCGAGAAAATTAATTATATTGAGTTGCCCTCCAGGGATTTGGGTAAGACAAAAGCATTCTTTACCGAGGCTTTTAATTGGACTTTTACCGATTACGGTCCGGAGTACACCGCTTTTTCAAATGCTGGATTGGATGGTGGCTTTTTCAAGGCAGAGTTGCAGAGCACTACTGAAAATGGATCTGCATTAGTGGTGTTATACAGCCGCGACCTGGAGGGTACCCTGGAGAAGGTCACGCGATGCGGAGCCGAAATAGCCAAGCCAATTTTCCCGTTTCCCGGTGGCAGGCGCTTCCATTTTAGGGAACCTTGCGGCAATGAATTTGCGGTTTGGTCTGATGTGGAGTCTGCGTAGAGGCGTTTACAGAAAAAAGCCCCCGATTTTACTCGGAGGCTTTTGGGAGACTGGCAATCGTTTCTATTAAGCTTCGAAATCAGTACCCAGCTTCTTTTCCACCAGCTGCTTTTTCAGGGTGGCGTACTGGGGAATGCCATTTTTGTAGGGAGGGTAATCCTCGCCTTGAATTAATGGCAGCAGGTACTTGCGTCCCTCTTCAGTAATTCCAAAGCCATCTTCGCTGATATATTCGCGCGGCATAAATTTTTCTACGTTGGCGACTTCAGACAGTGGCGCCTCTGCGATGGACCAGCTGTACTCTTCACCTTCTGCGCGAATAATGGCTGGCATAATGGCATTTTTGCCTGCTACAGCCATTTCCACTGCGGCGCGACCTACGGCGTAGGCTTGCTCAACGTCGGTAGCAGAAGCGATATGGCGGGCGGCGCGCTGGAGGTAATCTGCCAGGGCCCAGTGGTACTTCAGGCCGAGTTCGCTTTTGACCATGTTGGCCAGGGTCGGTGCAACACCGCCCAACTGCTTGTGGCCAAAGGCGTCGGTGGTGCCGGCATCGGCGAGGAAGGTGCCGTCGCCGTACTGGGCGCCTTCGGAGGCGACGATAACGCAGTAGCCTTTCTCGTCTACGGTCTTTTGTACCTTGGCGAGGAACTTCTCTTTATCGAAAGCGATTTCCGGGAACAGGATAATGTGGGGTGCATCGCCTTCCTGTTCTTGGGCCAGAGCGCCGGCAGCGGCAATCCAGCCCGCGTGACGGCCCATCACCTCGAGAATAAATACCTTGGTGGAAGTAGCGCACATGGAGGCCACGTCCATGGCCGCTTCCTTGGTGGAAACGGCAACATATTTGGCAACGGAGCCAAAGCCCGGGCAGTTGTCGGTCAGGGGCAGGTCGTTATCCACAGTTTTGGGAATATGGATGGCCTGGATTGGATAACCCATGGTCTCGGACAGTTGGGATACTTTCAGGCAGGTGTCTGCGGAGTCTCCACCACCGTTGTAAAAGAAGTAGCCAATATTGTGCGCTTTGAAGACTTCGATCAGGCGCTCGTATTCTGCGCGGTTCTCTTCCAGGCTCTTCAGTTTATAGCGGCAGGAACCAAAGGCACCGGAAGGGGTGTGGCGCAGTGCAGCAATATCCTCTGCGCTCTCTTGGCTCACGTCGATCAGCTCCTCGCGCAGCGCGCCGAGAATACCGTTTAGCCCTGCGTAGACATTGCCAATCTGGTCCGGGTTTTCACGCGCAGCTTCAATTACGCCGCAGGCGGATGCGTTGATCACGGCGGTAACGCCACCGGACTGCGCATAAAAGGCGTTCTTTTTCGACATGGTTATCCTGTGCTTATAGAGATATAGAGAAGTATCCCGATCCGGTAGTCCGCCTCGCATCTAGTTTTAAACATTTGTGCCAGTGGGGATAACCGGGAGCTCGTATCGGGTGTCGACCCTTTCGGGAAAATTCCTACCACCGTACCGGGGATGAGGCCGACCAATGCGGGGGCGGAGTCTAATGGAATAGCGAGTAAATTGCATGGTAACTGGGGTATTTGGCAATTACTGGCCCGAATTGCCGTGTTAAGCTTGCGCCGCAACCCGTAGGAGTACATTTTTCCGCTATGCATATTCATATTCTAGGTATTTGCGGCACATTTATGGGCAGTTTGGCCCAACTGGCGGTGGCGGAAGGGCACCGCGTAACCGGCAGTGACGCCAATGTTTATCCACCTATGAGCACCCAGTTGCAACAGGCGGGTATCCAAATTACCGAGGGCTATGATCCCGCACAGCTGGAGCCCGCCCCGGACCTGGTGATTATTGGCAATGCCATGTCCCGGGGGAATCCGGCAGTAGAGGCGGTGCTGGAAAAAGGGTTGGCTTACACCTCTGGCGCCCAGTGGTTGTGCGATCACTTCCTGGGTGGCCGCTGGGTATTGGCGGTTTCCGGAACCCACGGTAAAACCACCACCGCCAGTATGCTGGCCTGGATTCTGGAAGCGGCAGATATGCAGCCCGGCTTCCTGATCGGTGGGGTCCCGGCTAATTTTGGTGTCTCTGCTCGTTTGGGAGAGTCTCCCTTCTTTATTGTTGAGGCGGATGAGTATGACACTGCCTTTTTCGACAAGCGTTCCAAGTTTGTGCACTACCGCCCGCGCACGGTGATTATCAACAATCTCGAATTTGACCACGCAGATATCTTTGAGGACCTGGCGGCAATCCAGAAACAATTCCATCACCTGGTACGAACTGTGCCTGCTAGCGGCCTGATAGTGGCCTCTGCCGAAGAGAATGTAGAGCAGGTGCTTGATAAAGGCTGCTGGAGTGAAGTGCAGCGGGTTGGCAGCGAGTCTGCCGAAGGTGTGCGAGTGGGTGATTGGTGCGCAGTGGATATTGCCGCCGATGGCAGCAGTTTTACGGTTCAGTTCAAAGGCGAAGCTGTGGCGCGGGTCGAGTGGGACCTGACCGGGCAGCACAATGTGCAAAATGGCCTCGCGGCTATGGCTGCGGCGCGGCATGTGGGTGTCACCCCAGATTTGAGTGCGGCAGCTCTGGCACGCTTCCAGGGGGTTAAACGCCGTATGGAGTGCCTGGGAGAAGTGGCCGGCATCCGTGTTTACGATGATTTTGCCCATCACCCTACCGCGATTGAATCCACCCTCAATGGTCTGCGGGCGAAGGTAGGGGAGGATAAAATCATTGCCCTGATTGAACCGCGTTCCAATACCATGCGTATGGGAGTGCACCAGGGCAAGCTGGCCGACTCCTGCTCCGGAGCCGATATGGTGCTCTGGTATCAGCCTGAGGGAGTTAACTGGTCCCTGGAAGACGTCGCCCACCACTCATCGGTGCCGGCCAAAACTATTGATTCGATTGAAGATGGTGTGGAATCTGTGTTGCAGCTAGCCGATTCCGGTAGCCATATCGTAGTGATGAGCAACGGCGGCTTTGGCGGTATCCACCAGCGCCTTATCGGTGCCCTGGAACAGAAATACGATCTCTAAGTCAGAAGACTAATGTTTCCTGCGCAGTCCTATGCTCGCAGGGCTTAATAAGGTATCGACTTTGCATCAATCCTCTTTCGAAAAGACCGTGACCCTGGCTATGACCGGGGCCTCCGGCGCTCAGTATGGTTTGCGCCTGTTGCAATGCCTGCTGGCATCGAATGTGCGCGTGTGGTTGCTGTTGTCTGAGGCGGCTCAGGTGGTCATCAACACCGAAACTGATATGCAGTTGCCGGAGGGCGATGAGCGCGAGTTGCAGAATTTCCTCGCCGATCGTTTTGCCGCGCAGGAAGGCCAGCTGACCCTTTTCAGCAAGCGCGATTGGTTTTCCCCGGTGGCTTCTGGAACCGGGGCGCCAGCCAGTATGGTGATCTGCCCGGCAAGTGGTGGCACCTTGTCTGCGGTGGCCTGTGGAGCATCGAACAACCTGATTGAGCGGGCTGCGGATGTAGCCCTGAAAGAGCGCCGCCAGCTCATTCTGGTTCCCCGCGAGGCGCCTTACTCAGAGATTCACCTGGAAAATATGCTGAAACTCACCCGCATGGGGGCCATGATCCTGCCGGCCAGCCCTGGCTTTTACCAAAGGCCCAGTTCTGTGGAGGATATTGTGGATTTCGTGGTGGCTCGACTGCTCGACCAACTGGGCATTGAGCAGAAGCTGTTGCCCAGCTGGGGAGATCAGGATGGGCAATGAGATAAAACCGAGTATTACGATTCACTACTGTGTGCAGTGCAACTGGATGTTGCGAGCCACCTGGATGGCCCAGGAATTGCTGCACACTTTCGCCGATGACCTCAATCAGGTTGCATTGCAACCGGGTACTGGGGGAGTATTCGAGATTCGGATTGGCGAAATTTTGATCTGGGAGCGCAAGCGTGACGGTGGCTTTCCCGGTGCTAAGGAGCTCAAACGTCGCGTCAGGGATACCCTGTTTCCCGAACGCGACCTGGGGCATATCGACAATCCCTGAAAAAAGTTCCAATAAAACGGTGCGGTGGCAAATTTTAGGTTTGCTAATTCATCGCATAGGCGAACAATATGCGCGCCGCAATGCGGCCAGTTTTTAGTTTGGAAAGAAGCGGAAATTTATGCTGTCAGCTTTACAGAAGTCTTATGAATACTTGGTGACCAAGCGGCCCGCTGCGGTGTTGGTGGTTATCGGCCTGTTAACCCTGCTGGCAGCCCTCGGATTGTCCCGCCTGAAGATCGACGCCTCTGCCGATTCCCTCACTCTGGAAGCTGATAAATCCCTGGATTATTTCCGCGAGATTTCCGAGCGCTATGCCAGTGGCGATTTCCTGGTCGTTACTTACCGCTCCAAGACTGGGGACCTGTTCAGTGATGAGTCCCTGGAAACCCTGGGCAAGTTGCGGGATGAATTGGCCAAGGTAGATGGTGTGTCCAGTGTGCAGAGCATTCTCGATGTCCCACTGCTGTACAGCCCCAAGCTGGTTCTCACCGATATCAGCGATGAGGTGCGCACGCTCTCCAGGCCCGATGTCGACCGGGATATGGCCCGGCAAGAGTTCCTTTCCAGTCCGATTTATCGGGAGTTGATCCTGAGTCCGGACGGGCAGACGACCGCCATTCTGGCGAACCTGAGACTGGATAGCCGCGGCATCGAGATGGTGCGCGAGCGGGATGCTTTGCGCAGCAAGCGCAATACAGAGGGGCTGACTCCGGAAGAGGCCGTTCGCCTGGAGGAGATCAGCGCGGTCTATCTGGCCCACCGTACTGAGCAAGAGAAAATTGCCCACCAGCGCGTCGATACCGTGCGCGGAATTCTGGCTGGCTACAACGGCGAAGCGGAGCTGTTCCTCGGTGGTGTCACCATGATTACCGCCGATATGATTTCGTTTATTAAGAGCGACCTGCTGGTATTCGGTGTGGGGATTCTCGCTTTTATCGTGATTACTCTGTTGCTGATTTTCCGCCAGCCGCGCTGGGTGCTGTTGCCGCTGATGACTTGTGTTACCACTGCGGTGGTGATGCTGGGGCTACTCGGCTGGCTGGATTGGCGACTGACAGTGATCTCGGCCAACTTTGTCGCACTGCTGTTAATTATTACCTTGGCAATTACCATCCACCTGGCGGTGCGCTACCGGGAATATATTGCCCAGAACCCGGATTGGGATCTTGAAAAATTGGTGTTGCAGACAGTGCGCTTTATGGCCAAGCCCTGCCTGTATACCGCACTGACCACCATCGTGGCTTTTGTGTCCCTGGTGGTGAGCGGCATTCGCCCGGTTATCGATTTTGGCTGGATGATGACAATGGGTGTGACCGTGGCTCTGCTGCTGTCGTTCCTGATTATTCCCAGTTTCCTGATGGTGCTGCCGAAGCGTGTGGGCAGTGTGAGTGCAGATAACTCCCACGCATTTACCCTGCAGTTTTCCCGCTTTGCCGAGCGCCACAAGTTTGTGGTGCTAGGTATTTCACTGCTGGCAGCCGTCGTGAGTGTGGTGGGCATATCCCAGCTGAAAGTGGAAAACCGCTTTATCGATTACTTCGATGATTCCACGGAAATTTATCAGGGCATGCTGGTGATTGACCGCCGCCTGGGTGGCACTGTGACCCTGGATATTATCTTGGATCAGCCCGAGGAGCAGGAGGCAGCTTTCGAGGGAGAAGAAGATCCCTTTGCGATGGAAGGAGAGGAAGATCCCTTCGCTGTAGAAGAGGACCCCTTTGCCTCCGATGATCCATTTGGCGGTGAAGAGGAGTCAGTGGAGCAGAGCTACTGGTTTACGGTTGCCGGTTTGGCAAAGCTGGAGCAGCTGCATGATTACCTGGAGGAGCAGCCGGAGATAGGCAAGGTTCAATCTCTGGCGACCCTGTATAAAGTTGCCGTGGATCTGAATGGCGGTCCCCTCAATGACTTTGAGCTGGCGGTGGCCAATACCAGCCTGCCGGCCGAAATTCGCTCCGTTTTGGTAGCCCCCTATTTATCTGTGGAGAACAACCAGGCTCGTATCACCCTGCGAGTGATGGAGACAGACCCCACCCTGCGTCGCGATGAGCTGATCCAGCGTATCTACAACTACGCTCACAATGAGATGGGCATAGCTCCAGAGAATGTTCATCAGACCGGCCTGTTGGTTCTGTACAACAATATGTTACAGAGCCTGTTTAAATCCCAGATCCTGACCCTGGGTGCTGTTTTTGTCGGAATCCTGCTGATGTTCCTGGTGCTATTCCGCTCTCTGTGGATTGCTCTGATTGCACTGGTGCCAAATATGCTGGCGGCCTGTGTGGTACTTGGTGGTATGGGGCTCGCGGGTATTCCGCTGGATATGATGACCATCACTATCGCCGCGATTACCGTGGGTATCGGGGTGGACCATGCGATTCACTACCTGTATCGCTTCCGCGCGGAGTTTGCCAAAGATGGCAATTATCTGGCGACCATGCATCGCAGCCATGCGACGATTGGTCGTGCCATGTTCTACACTGCGATCACGATTATTGTCGGTTTCTCAATTTTGGCGCTGTCGAAGTTTGTTCCGTCGATCTATTTCGGTCTCCTCACCGCGCTGGCGATGTCCGCCGCACTGTTGGGTTCCCTGACACTTCTGCCCCTGTTGCTGGTGATGTTCAAGCCCCTCGGTCGTCAGAGGCAAGCTGATAAAGTTGAGCCCGAGGCACCGATGCAGGAGGCGCCCAGCGCCTGAAGCGAAGGAATTTGAAATATAAAAAAAGCCGGGATAACCCCGGCTTTTTTATGTCTGCTTAACAGTCGGGACTCAGTCTTGGCGGCTGGTAATTTCCAGCAAGTGGTAGCCAAACTGGGTTTTGACTGGGCCATGTACCTTATGCAGCTCTTCGGAAAATACGACCTTGTCAAATTCGGGAACCATCATTCCCTTGCTGAAAGAGCCCAGGTCACCGCCGGAACGGCTAGAGGGGCACTGGGAGTACTGCTCGGCAATTTTACCGAAGTCAGCGCCGTTCTCGATTTGCTGTTTCAGGTCCTGGCACTGCTGTTCATTTTCAACCAGGATATGGCGAGCGGTTGCTGTAGGCATGAAAAATCTCCGTTTGGTCAATTTACCGCAGCAGCTTAAAGGCTGGGTGTTGGGCTTGCCAGCGACAATTACCGCAAAGTGGAAAAACTTGCTCGCAATCCAACCGGTTGGCGGTAAAAAGTCTCTTAACCTGCCGCAGAGTTCCCTAGGGCGATGTTATCTTTAGGGCACACAAAAAATAATGAGTGATGACTTTGCAACAGATACCCCTTTTTCCCCTGAGTGTCCCTCTATACCCCGGCGTGACTTTGCCCCTGCGGATTTTTGAGCAGCGCTATATTCACCTTGTCAGTGAGTCCATGAAAACCAATAGTGGCTTCGGCATTGTTTTGATTCGCTCCGGGGGCGAAGTGGGGCGCGCTTCAGTATGGCCTCTCGGTGTTTATGTCGACATCGTGGATTGGGGGCAGGGCGAGGGAGGGCTGCTAAATGTGGAGGTGAAAGGTCGGCGTCGCTTTCGCATTGTCCACACCCGTCGCGCAGAAGATGACTTGCTTCTGGGGGACGTGGAATGGATACCAGATGAAGATGAAAAGCCGATTCCAGCGGATTGCGATGGTCTTCTGTCGGTGTTGGAGGAGTTGAAGGAGCGGGCACAGACGCTATCACTTAAATTTGAGCCGGTGGAGTCTGCGGACTCACTATCCTGGCAATTGGCTCAGCTTCTGCCATTGGAAGATAAGGTTCGCACCGACTTGCTAGCGGTAGAAGATCCTCTTATTCGGCTTGCAACCATTGCCGAGAACCTGGACCGTTGGGCGCGGGAATAGCTAGATATAAAGCTGTGGGGCCCGGTAATCGGCACTTTCAACCGGGTCTCGCTGGGTTATACTGCGCGGCCGACCGGATTTTGCACGGAGAGCCAAGTGACCGCCACAGACACCGCTGATCAGCAATCCACTCGCGCCAAGCTCGAACAAATGGGGCGCGCAGCCCGTACCGCCGCCAAACAGATAGCTGCTGCGGATACCTCCACCAAAAATAATGCTCTTAAAGCCATCGCTGCCCAACTGGAGACACAGCGAGTATCTTTACTGAAGGCCAATGCATTGGATATGCAGGCCGGTCGCGAGCGCGGCCTGGATGCGGCTCTTCTGGATCGTCTGGAGCTTAACGATGCCCGCATCGATGGCATGATCGAGGGCTTGGTGCAGGTGGCAGAGCTGCCCGACCCGGTGGGAGAAGTTGAAGATTTACGCTATCGCCCCAGCGGTATTCAAGTGGGCAAAATGCGTGTGCCCCTAGGGGTGGTGGGCATTATTTATGAGTCCAGGCCCAATGTGACCATTGATGCAGCGAGCCTGTGCTTAAAATCCGGCAATGCCACAATTTTGCGTGGAGGCAGTGAAGCGCTGCACTCGAACAAGGCAATTGCCACCTGTATTACCGCCGGCTTGCGCGAAGCGGGTTTGCCGGAAACGGCGGTGCAGGTTGTCGATACCACCGATCGAGCGGCGGTGGGTGCCCTGATCACTATGCCGGAATATGTGGATGTGATTGTACCCAGGGGCGGAACCGGCTTGATTGAAAGGGTCAGTCGCGAAGCCCGGGTGCCGGTAATCAAACACCTGCACGGTGTTTGTCATGTGTATATCGATGATCGGGCTGACCTGGACAAAGCTTTCGATATCGCCCTCAATGCCAAGACCCATCGCTATGGTGTTTGTAACGCCATGGAAACACTTTTAGTTGCCGAGATGGTTGCGGCGGATATACTGCCGCGCTTGGCTGGTGCCTACGAAGACAAAGGGGTTGAATTGCGCGGTTGTGACCGGACCCGTGAAATCATTGCTCACTGTGTAGCGGCGACAGAAGATGACTGGAGTGAGGAATACCTTGCCCCGGTTCTGGCTGTGCGTGTTGTTGCGGATATGGAAGCGGCTATGGACCATATTGCCTGTTACGGATCCGGCCACACCGAGGCAATTGTCACCCAGGATTACAGTCGCAGCCGCCGTTTTATGAGTGCTGTGGATGCCAGCTCAGTGATGATTAATGCCTCAACCCGCTTTGCTGACGGTTTCGAGTACGGCTTGGGGGCGGAAATTGGTATCAGTACTGATAAAATCCACGCCCGCGGCCCGGTTGGCCTGGAAGGGCTCACTTCGCAAAAATGGATTGTGTTCGGAGATGGCCATATCCGGCAATAAGCACTTTTCCCTTTGGGGCAGCGAGTGCGGGGGGTACGAGAAATAATTGTGGCGAGCAAAAGGCATAAGTTGGCCCTGTTTGGCGGAACCTTTGATCCGATTCATCTCGGTCATTTGCGCATGGCGCTGGAGCTGCGCCAGGTGCTCGAATTTGATGAAATGCGCCTGCTACCCAGCCACCAGCCTGCCCACCGGCAGACGCCAGGTGTATCGTCCCGCCAGCGTAGCGAAATGCTGGCTCTGGCGCTTGAGGGGTGTGATGAGCTCACCCTGGATGAGCGAGAACTCCATCGTGGCGGAGCTACTTATACGGTAGATACCCTGGAGGAGCTGCGCAGTGAACTGGGAGGTGAAACCTCCATCAGTTTCTGCATGGGATTGGACTCCCTATTGAGTCTGCACCGCTGGCACCGCTGGGAGCGCCTCTTGGAGCTGGCACATCTGGTGGTGGTAACAAGGCCGGGCTGGCACCTGCCAGATCGCGATAGCGAAGAGCATGGCCCTCTGGCAGAACTGCTGGAGAATCATCGGGGCACGGTTGCAGGCTTGCATACACGAGCATGTGGTTGCCTGCTGTTGCGGGAGCAGACCATGTTGCCAATTTCCGCGACGCAAATTCGCGAATTAATTAAAAGTGGCCAGTCGCCACGCTATTTACTGCCCGCAACTGTGTTGCAGTACATAGAAGATCATCGACTTTATACAGAGGTTGCTTCAGGCGACCCGCAATGAATCAAGGTGTTATGACAAATATTAAAGATATCGCTCTCAATGCGCTGGAAGATTTGAAAGGTAAGGATATTGTTTCCCTGGATGTTTCCGGGCTTTCAGATGTAATGGACAATCTGCTGATCTGTACTGGTACTTCCAGCCGCCAGGTTAAGTCCCTGGCAGAGAACGTTGTAGACGAGCTGAAAAAAGAAGGTATTCGCCCCATTGGTGTTGAAGGTGTTGACCAGGGCGAGTGGGTATTAGTCGACTACGGTGACTTGGTTGTTCACGTGATGCTCGCAGATGTTCGCGGTTTCTACGACCTGGAAAAACTCTGGTCTATGACTCCGAATACCCGTGACGATGCCGATGGCAGTGATCCGCACCAGGGTTAATTGCTGTGAAAATCCGCATTCTTGCCGCCGGTGGAAAAATGCCGGCTTGGGTGCAGGAGGGCTACGCCGAGTACGCTAAGCGCCTGCCCAGGGAAATTGCTCTGGAAATGGTGGAAATTCCACTCGGCCAACGAGGCCAAAAGAGCTCTGCAGCCCTGATTGAAAAAGCGCGAAAAAAAGAGGGCGAGGCGATGCTCGCCGCTTTGGGACCGCGGGACCACGTGGTAGCGCTCGATGTGAAAGGCAAGCCCTGGAGTACCGAGCAGTTGTCGGCGCAATTAAGTGATTGGCAAATGCTCGGGGAAAATATCAGCCTGTTAATTGGCGGGCCCGACGGTTTATCCGAAGACTGCCTCGCCCGTGCGCGCCAGCGCTGGTCTCTGTCCCCTCTGACCTTGCCGCACCCGCTGGTGAGAGTGGTTCTGGCTGAACAAGTTTATCGGGCCTGGACATTATTGGCCGGCCATCCCTACCACAAATAAAGCATTTGCGATAAGTCGCGGAGAGATTTGCCGACTCGGTTCTCTCTCCAGACTCGCTCTGTGTTAATGTAGGGAATTAGATTTTTTGCACGCCAGTCAAAAACCATCGAATAAATTCTGATGCCGCACGATTACCATCTCAAGGACCCCCATACCGAGCAGCGATTGTTTCGCAATCGTATGTTGGTGGCGCTTGTGGGGGTTATCTTTTTACTGGGTGTTCTCGTAGCGCGTTTCTACAACCTCCAGGTGGTTAATTACGAAGACTACCGCACTCAATCTGATGAGAACCGTATCCAGGTGCGCCCGGTCGCGCCGACCCGCGGATTGATCTATGACCGCAACGGCATTTTGCTAGCCGATAACCGCGCCAGTTATAACTTGTCGATTGTTCGCGAGCGCGTTCGCGATATGGATGCCACTTTAGAGCTGATCGGTAACCTGGTGCGACTCGATGAAAATGATGTCACCAAATTCCAGAAACGCCTCAAGCGCCGGCGCCCCTATGAGCCAGTGCCTCTCCGGTTTCGTTTGAACGAAGATGAAATCGCACGGATCAGTGTTAATCAATTCCGTATGCCTGGGGTGTCAGTGGAGGCGGAGTTGGTGCGTTACTACTCCCTCGGGGATTTATTTGCCCACAGTGTGGGCTATGTGGGGCGAATCAGTGACCGCGACCTGAGTAACTTTACCGAGGATGATGTGCGCCGCTATCGCGGTACCCGCAGCATCGGTAAGGTGGGGTTGGAGCGCTCCTACGAGGATCTCCTGCTCGGAGAGGTCGGTTATGAAAATGTCGAAATTAATGCTCGTGGTCGGGTTTTACGAGTACTGGAGCGCCGGGACCCCAAACCGGGCTCGGATCTGGTGCTCAACCTGGATGCTCAGCTGCAACAAGTCGCCTCTGATGCCCTGGGAGATCGCCGCGGTGCAGTAGTTGCGATCGATGTAAATAGCGGTGGTGTGTTGGCGTTTGTCAGCAAGCCGTCCTTCGACCCCAACTTGTTTGTGACCGGCATCAGCTTTGCCGACTATCGCGCCCTCAGCGATTCCCTCGACGTGCCACTTTTTAATCGGGCGGTGCAGGGTCAGTATCCACCGGGCTCGACTCTAAAGCCCTTGATGGGGCTGGGTGGACTCCAGGCGGGCATTATTACCCGAGAGAGTACGGTCAAGGACCCGGGCTTTTACAAGCTGCCCAACGATCCGCGCATCTACCGTGACCATGTGCGCTGGGGGCACGGTGAGAAAGTGGATCTGATACAGGCCATGGCGCAGAGCTGTGACGTCTACTTTTGGGATATGGCGCACAGCTGGGATATTGATGATATGCACAGCATCGCCTCCCATTTTGGCCTGGGGACAAAGACCGGAATCGACTTGCCCATGGAGCGCTCCGGGTTGTTTCCCTCTAGAGATTGGAAGCGCGGTGCCCGCGGTATGCCCTGGTTTCCCGGTGACAGTTTGAATGCGGTGCTGGGACAGGGTTTTGTGTTGGCGACGCCACTGCAGCTTGCAGTAATGACTGCCACGATTGCCAATCGCGGTACCCACTACCGCCCGCAGATGGTCAAGTCGATCAACGGGGTGGAGCAACCCCCCGAGATACTGCACAACCTCGAGGCCCGCCCTGATCACTGGGATTTGGTATTCGAGGGAATGGAGGCTGTAGTCAACCACCGTACCGGTACCGGGAAACGGGCTGGTAAAGATCTGGATTTCCGCGTGGCGGGTAAGTCCGGAACCGCTCAGGTGGTCGGCATTGCCCAGGGGGAGCGCTATGACTCAGAGGCCCTGCAAGAGCGCCACCGAGACCACGCCCTGTTTGTGGCTTTCGCGCCTGTGGATAACCCCCGTATCGCTGTTTCGGTGCTGGTCGAGAATGGCGAGGGCGGCGGCAAGGTTGCTGCTCCGGTGGCAAGAGAGCTATTTGCGGAGTGGATGTCACGCCCGCAGTTGGAACCGCAGAAGACGGCGGATACCACTTATTTGAGCGAGGGGGCTGGCAATGGCTAGTCGCGATTTCTCCCACCGTTTGTCAGATGCCCACGGCAGTCTGCGCAAACCGGCCAGTCTCTCACGCCGCCTGCATATTGATATACCGCTACTGGTGCTGTTGTTGGTGTTGGCCGCCGTAGGACTTGGAGTGCTGTACAGCGCTTCTGGCGGTGATATGAACTATGTGCGGCGCCAGTCGATTTTTATGTGCGTGGCCTTCGTGGGCATGTTTATCGTTGCGCAAATTCCTCTGGATTTTTATCGGCGCTGGTCCCCCTGGGCCTATTTGGCCGGTTGTGCGCTATTGGTTGGGGTATTGTTTTTTGGCACCAAGGCGATGGGGGCACAGCGCTGGTTGGAGATAGGCGGATTTCGCTTCCAGCCATCGGAAGTGATGAAGCTCGGTGTCCCCATGGCAGTGGCAGCTTACCTGCATCAACGCCGTTTGCCGCCATCACTGACCACAGTGATTGGAGCTTTGGCAATTGTGGCGATTCCCGCAGCTCTTATCGTACGGCAACCGGATTTGGGGACTTCGATCCTGATTGCGGCGTCCGGTCTTTTTGCCCTGTATCTAGCGGGGTTGAGTTGGAAGATGATCAGTGCGGCAGCAATGGCGCTGTTGGTTGCTGCCTATCCAATTTGGCACTGGGGGCTCCACGATTACCAGCGGCAGCGAATTTTGACCCTACTCAACCCAGATGATGACCGTTTTGGTGCTGGTTGGAATATATTTAACTCCAAAGCGGCTATCGGCTCCGGTGGTGTTTACGGCAAAGGCTACCTGCAGGGAACCCAGTCACAGCTCGATTTCCTGCCGGAGAGCCATACCGATTTTATTATCGCGGTACTGTCGGAGGAGTGGGGTATGCGCGGCGCCCTGTTGCTGCTTTTGCTATATGTACTGATTATTTCCCGCGGCATTTACATCAGCTTTATGGCCCAGCACGTATTTGGCCGACTGTTGGCGGGGAGTATTACCCTCACTTTTTTTGTCTATGTATTTGTAAACATTGGTATGGTTACAGGATTGTTGCCGGTGGTGGGGGTGCCTTTGCCAGTGATTAGTTACGGCGGGACATCCTTGATTACATTGATGGCCGGATTTGGCTTGTTGATGGCTGTTGGCACTGAGCGGCGCAGAGTTCACTTTTGAGGAGCACTGCATAGGGACAATAACCGGATTTAGAGACGCGAGATGAAGACAGGAGCGGTCGTTTTGAAGTGGACCTCGGGATTATTAATCGGGATGGGACTGGCCCTCGCCGCCTGTGCGCAGGAACCGGGTCATGGAAATAATAAACAAGCGCAAGAATTCGTAGATTATATGGTGGAAGAGCACGATTTTAATCGCGAAGAAATGCAGACTCTGATGCGTGAGGCCAAGCGCAAAGACTCCATCCTAAAGGCGATCAAACGGCCAGCCGAGAAAGCCAAGCCCTGGCATGAATATCGCAAAATGTTTCTCACCCCGCAGAGCATTGCCGGTGGGGTAGACTTTTGGGATCAAAATGCCGAGGCCCTGGCTGAGGCTGAAAAGAAATACGGTGTGCCCGCTGAAATGATCGTTGCCATTATCGGTATCGAAACCCGATACGGCGGTAATATGGGCGGCTACCGGGTTCTGGATGCACTTTCCACGCTGGCATTTAACTACCCCCGTCGCTCTGCGTTTTTTACCAAAGAGTTAGAAAACTACCTTCTGCTGACTCGTGAGCAGGATATGGACCCCTTGGCTCTCAAGGGCTCTTATGCCGGGGCTATGGGCTACGGTCAATTCATGCCGTCAAGCTACCGCTCTTATGCGGTGGACTTCAGCGACGATGGCAAGGCGGATATATGGAACAACCCTACCGATGCGATCGGCAGTGTGGCTAACTATTTCGTTAAACATGGATGGAAGCCCGGTGAACCGGTCGCGGTACTGGCCAGCCCCCGCCCGAATGCGGACATGACAATCGTCAACGATACTCTGCAGCCGCAGTGGACCGTTGGAGAATTGGCGGACAAAGGCTTTAACGCTACTAGCCAGGTGGCTCCGGAAATGCCGGCCAACGTATTCTCCCTGCAAACTGAGCAGGGTAAACAGTATTGGCTCGGTTTGAATAATTTCGCGACTATCACCCGCTATAACCGCAGTCGTCTCTACGCTATGGCCGTCAATGACCTGGCCCAAGAGATCGTTAAAGCGAGAGGCGGCAAGTCTTAAGGCGGCTTCAGTCCCGCAGCTAAATTTAACCCAAATGGAGGGAACCATTTCGGTTTTTAGCGTTCATATTTTTCTATTTTATTTAGCAGTTCCAGATAATAGCGGCTTGGAGACGGCAGCAATAAGTTGTCGCGCGCCGGGGGGATTATGTTTCAGTGCAAAGCGCGTTGGGGAGTGGCCCTGGCGGTCCTGATATTAGCGGCCTGTAGTGGCCCGCAGCCAAAACCACAGAAAACCGAAAATACCAAGCAGCCGGACTTTAATAGCATCAAGGATAGTGGCCCTGCTGCTCCGGTAAATATGCAAGCAGCCCCTGAGCCGATCCCTGTCCGCGAGCCGATCGGCGACGCCGGCAATAAATCCCCCTATAAGGTCAACGGTGTCACGTATCGTGTACGCAATGACGTCAAGGGTTATAAAGAGGTGGGGCAGGCTTCCTGGTATGGAACAAAATTCCACGGCCGACGCACTGCAAATGGCGAGGTCTACAATATGTATGCCATGTCTGCTGCCCATAAAACGCTACCACTGCCCAGCTATGCCAAGGTCACCAATCTCGACAATGGCCGCAGTATTATCGTGCGGGTAAACGATCGGGGGCCCTTTGTGCACGGGCGCATCATCGACCTCAGTTATACTGCTGCGCAAAAGCTCGGATACATTGATAAAGGCATTGCTCGGGTTGAGGTAGAGGCTCTGGATCCGGCCGCGTTGCCGGCGGCCAATGAAGTGCTGGCCAATAGTGATGGCACCGCTGGTTTGGCGGAAGATACAACTATCAAGTTGCCCGACAATACCTATCTGCAAGTTGGTGCTTATAGCAGTTCCGCGCAGGCCCAGGAAATTCGCACCCAATTGGCAGCGGCCATTGACTATCCTGTTGCTGTTAGTTCTGTTCAGAGTGGCGGCAAGACTTATTATCGAGTTCGAATTGGCCCACTCACCCAGCAGAGAGCTTTGGCAACAGCGCGGGAAACTGTTGAGCAAAAGCAATTTGGACAGCCACAAGTAGTTTACGAATAGTGTTGTGGGCTTTTGGGTATCAATAGGGAAGGGTGATATCTGCCTTAAATGATTGTGACTGATGCTATCGGTGGCAGTCATTTGAATACCCGTTCACAAAATAGTGCGCATTGACGCGTTTTTTCTTGTATTTTGTAATTTTGTAATGATAGGCGGCGTTTGGTGACAAGCTCTAGTGCCGCTGATTAACCTTGTAGATTTCGTTGCAGGTTAAGCCAACGAAAACGAGGAATGACGAGACATATACCTATGATCACACGGATTATCGCCTGTTCTTTCCTGTTGTTATGTGCGGGCCTGGCCCAGGCGCAATCTCTTATCCCTGCACCGCCTCAATTGGCGGCAAAGTCTTACCTGCTCTTAGATGCCAATACCGGTCAGGTCCTGGTTGAGCACGAGGCGGATACTCCGGTACCGCCGGCAAGCCTAACCAAGATGATGACGGCCTATATCGTTTCTGAGGAGATCCTTAAGGGAAGCATCAAAGAAAACGATATGGTTCGTATCTCTGAAAAGGCCTGGCGCAAGGGTGGCTCCAAGATGTTTGTTAAAGTGGGTGACCAGGTGCCGGTTATCGACTTGATGCGCGGTGTGATTATTCAATCCGGTAACGATGCGAGTATCGCCCTGGCAGAACACGTCTCCGGTAGTGAGGAGGTCTTTGCCGAAGTTATGAACCAGCAGGCAGAGCTGCTGGGAATGGAAGATACTAACTTCGTCAACGCCACTGGCTGGCCTGCAGAGGGGCATGTAACGACTGCCCATGACCTGGGTGTACTGGCGCGCGCGCTGATAATGGACCACCCAGAGCATTACGATATTTATTCCGAGAAGTATTTCAGCTACTCCGGCATTAACCAGCCCAACCGCAACCGTTTGCTGTGGCGCGATTCCTCTGTAGATGGAATTAAGACCGGCCATACGGAAGAAGCAGGGTACTGCCTGGTAGCTTCTGCAATGAAGCGCGGCATGCGCCTGGTTGCTATTGTTGTCGGCACCGACAGTGATGAGAAGCGCGCCTCTGAAACCCAAAAACTGCTCGCCTACGGCTTCCGCTACTACCAAACCCACAAGGTCTATGGTCAGGGTGAAGAATTGCAGACGGAGCGTGTCTGGGGTGGTAAAGAGCCCAGCGTGGGTATTGCCGTAGCTAAAGATGTATTCGTTACCATCCCCCGAGGCGGTGAGGAAGGCATTAAGGCCGACCTGATTGTGGATGGCGAGCTGGAAGCGCCTGTGCAAAAGGGCCAGCCAGTAGGTAAAGTTGTTGTGACCCTGGATGGTGAGACTGTCGCCGATGTTAAAGCAGTTGCTGCCGAAGATGTGGAGCGTGCCGGTTTCTTCAAGCGCATGTGGGACTCCATCAAGCGCTTTGTAATGGGCTTTTTTAGCTAATTGCTGATTTAGGGATGGGAATGATTCCCATCCCTGTCCATCCCTCCCCACTCTCTGTCCACTTCCCCTTTTGCTCACTGTCCACTGCTGTTTAGCCGCTGTATAATCGCCGCCCGGCTGTGCCTAAGCTTTTCTCAATATCTAACAGCCCGGCCCCGGAGAGTGGTATGAGTCAAGATCCCAATCAAAAAGCCCCGAAAATTGAATTTCCCTGCGAAGACTACATGGTCAAGGTCGTGCGTGATGCCAATGATGAGGCGCACGAATTTGTACTGGATGTGATGCGTCGCCATGCCCCCGGCCTGGATGAAGAGCGCGTTACCTTACGTGACAGTAGTACTGGTAAATTCACCTCAATGACTTTCTTTATCCTCGCCACTGGTGAGGAGCAGCTCAAAGCATTATTTGAAGAACTGAAACAGCACCCCGCTGTGCATATGGTGCTCTGATGACCATTGTTCGCGATCTTGCGCGGCGAGATTACAAGAGTGTCTGGCAGGCCATGTCGCGCTATACCGATAGTCGCGATGGCGAAAGTGTCGACGAGATCTGGTGTGTAGAGCACGAGCCGGTTTTCACCCAGGGGCAGGCAGGCAAAGCCGAGCACCTGCTGAATACCGGTGATATACCCGTGGTTCAGGTGGATCGTGGGGGACAGGTGACTTATCACGGCCCCGGCCAGTTGGTGGTGTACCCATTGCTGGACCTGCGCAGAGCAAAAATCGGCGTGCGTGATCTGGTCACTGCCCTGGAAACTGCCACGGTGGCAATGCTGGAAACCTTTGGTGTTGCAGCGGCACCCAGGGCCGATGCGCCTGGGGTCTACCTCACTAAAGGCCCAGGTGCGGGGAGTAAAATTGCCTCTATCGGATTGCGAGTTCGGCGGGGGTGCAGTTTCCACGGTATCGCCATCAATATCGATATGGATCTGGCTCCATTCCTGCGGATCAACCCCTGTGGCTATGCGGGGATGCAGATGGTGCAGATGGCAGAAATATTGGAACCAACCCCGAGTTGGAGCCAGGTCGCCGAGATTTTTGTACGCGAGCTGCTCCACACTCTTCAGTTGCCCGACGCCCAGTGGCAACCCATTGATGAAAAAGTATTTGCGCAGCTGAGCGCAGAACAGCAGGAATTAAGTAATGGCTGATAAACCCAACCTGGTGCCCGTTAAGCGCACTCGCCGCCTCCAGCAGGGGGAGAAACTTCGCGATGGCGATAAGGTAGAGCGTATCCCGGTGAAGGTAATTGCCAGCGATAACCTGCTGCGTAAGCCTGACTGGATTCGCGTAAAGGTTCCCGCTTCAAAAGAAGTGGATCGCATCAAAAATATTCTCCGCTCACAAAAACTGTCAACGGTTTGTGAAGAGGCGAGCTGCCCTAATTTGGGAGAGTGCTTTAGTGGCGGTACCGCGACATTTATGATCATGGGTGAAATCTGTACCCGTCGCTGTCCTTTCTGCGACGTAGGCCACGGTAAGCCCAATCCACTGGACCCGGAAGAGCCCAAGAACCTGGCGGATGCCATTGCTGCAATGAGTTTGCGCTATGTGGTAATCACCTCTGTTGACCGGGATGACTTGCGCGATGGTGGCGCCGAGCATTTTGCCAATTGTATTCGTGAATCGAGAGCGCAATCCCCGAACCTGCAAGTGGAAATTCTCACTCCGGATTTCCGCGGCCGTATGGATGTAGCGCTGGACATTCTGGAGAAAGAAGCTCCGGATGTGTTTAACCACAATTTGGAAACTGTGCCACGCCTGTATAAAGAGTCTCGTCCCGGTGCCAATTACAAGTGGTCTTTAAAGCTGCTGCAGGAATACAAAAAGCGTCGCCCTGACGTACTGACCAAGTCCGGGTTGATGGTTGGCCTGGGTGAGGAGAAAGAGGAAATTTTCCAGGTAATGGACGATATGCGCGAGCATGATATCGATATGCTTACGATCGGCCAGTATCTGCAACCGAGTAAAGAACACTTGCCGGTACAACGCTACGTCCATCCGGATGAGTTTGAAGAGTATCGCCGCTACGCCGAGCAAATCGGCTTTAAGCACGCGGCCTGTGGTCCCTTGGTACGTTCTTCTTACCATGCTGATAAGCAGGCTCACGGAGAAAAGGTAGGTTAATACAATTTGTAGGAGAGGGGGGTGTTTTTCACATCCCTCTCCCCATTTCTCCCTCCTCAATCTCGCTTTTAACGCCCAGTTAAACACATCTATTTTTAAACAAAACTGACAGTGCTTTCGCTGTTGCGAGCTCTGAAAGTATATTCTTGATTGAGAAATTAAAGTTATTTTCTCTGAAGTATTGAGGCGGCTATTTTCAATGTTTAAGAGCTGTTAATGCTCTTAATTAAATTAAGGTTAATGTATTAATTGCCTTAAATAGATTTTAAGTCTCCGTGGATTTTTGTCGTTTTTTTGTTTACCTGAGTGCTTGCACTTACTAAAAGAAAGTCTTTGTAGTTTTCGGGCTTTTAAGTTGGGTGTTGCTATTTGTTTTTGCTTGTTGTCTCAGGTTGTTTTTCTGTAAGCCTGATATCAAATTAGAAATTAGTGCGGATTAAATTTTTAAGAAATCAAAAGTCATTTCGAATTACATTCATGTGACACTGTGTACCACAATGCACTAGTTTTTAGTTCTATTAGTAAGTAGCGTCCTGATAAAAGGGATACTTTTGTTAGACCTGATGTCCCAATTAAGCAGCAAAGAGCCTGCTCCTTTGTGACCGGCCATTCGCATTTTATGGTTGATAACAATAATTGCACTAATAGCTGATCTTCAGTAACTTAAGGTAAAACAATAACTGTCAGGAATTCTGCCTTTTTAGGTGTTTCATCTGCCATATTCATTCGGCGGATCTAGCCAAGCCGGGTAAAAGTCGTTATTTAGTGGCTTTACTGCTTAGTTATCTTGGTAACTCCGCTCAGGGTGTGCTGCATATTGGTGCAATCTGCCCGGACAAATGATACTGCTCATAATTAAAAAAAACACAATAATCAGAGAGGACTAGCGATGACCCCGGAAGAAAAGTACGAGAAGGTGAAGGGCCTGCAACCTTTAGAGCTTCTTTATCAGAGGGAGGCGCAGCAGGCTGATACGGTCTTTCTTCGCCAAATGCAGCAGCGGCAATGGAGAGACTATACCTGGGGTGAGGTAATGGATCGGGCTCGCAGGATTGCTGGCTACCTGCGCGCTCAGTACGAGCCCGGTGATCGCATCGCTATTCACGGCAAAAATTGTGCGGACTGGATTATTGTGGATGTGGGTATCATGCTGGCGGGAATGATCAGCGTGCCGCTTTACCCAGGTCAATCTGTCTCCTCGATGACTTATGTTTTACAGCACTCTGAATCGAAGATGCTTTTCTGTGGGGCCACCGACAATAATGCGGCTCTACAGGAAGTTGCTGACATGCTGCCCTCGGTCGCTATCCAGCGCTGTGAGATCCGTTGTGACCAGGATCTGGAAACCCTAATCAAAGAGAGTGAGCGCTTTGAGGAGAAGCCGACTTTTGATCTGGATGATATCTTTACGATCATGTACACCTCTGGAACTACAGGTAATCCAAAAGGGGTTATGCATAGCTGGTCTTCGGTGGTTTTTGTCTCCCCAAATATGATTCGCGGTTATGGAATGGATGAGAATGACCGTGTTCTTTCCTATTTGCCCTTAGCCCATGCTGCAGAGCGGATATTGGTTGAATTCCATTGTTTGTATTCTGGTACCCCAATTCATTTCCCCGAGTCTCTGGATACTTTCCTGGAAGATTTAAAGCGCACGCGCCCGACGATGTTCTTCTCGGTTCCTCGTCTTTGGACCAAGTTTAAAGAGGGAATTGATGAAAAAATCCCGCCGTCACTGCAAGAAGTACTGCTACGTATTCCTGGAATCAATACCTGGTTGAGAAAGAAAGTTCGCAATGGTCTGGGGTTGGATGATGCAGAAATATTGGTTAGCGGCGCATCCCCTATTTCCATTGAACTACTGCGGTGGTACCACCGCATGGGAATGAAGGTGGCCGATGGCTACGGTATGACCGAGAATTTTATTTATGGTTGCTTTGCTCCGCCGGGGGAAGATCCTGTGCCGGGGACGGTTGGTAAGCCTTATCACGGCTGTGAAGTTAAGATTTCTGAGGAAGGGGAGATACTCTTTAAGAGCGGTTCCTTGATGAAGGGATACTATCTTGAACCGGAAAAAACTGCGGAGGTAATACGGGACGGTTATTACCACACGGGTGATTCTGGATTTATTGATAAGGACGGCCTGGTACATATCACTGGGCGTATTTCAGAAACCTTCAAAACCAGTAAAGGCAAGTTTATTCAGCCCAGCCGACTCGAAGGATTTTTTGGTAATGAGACAATGCTGGCCCAGCTCTGTGTTCTGGGGCACGGTATGGATCAGCCGGTAATGCTGGTGACTATCTCCGAGTCCGCTGAGAAATTACCACGGGGAGAAGTTAATGAGCATTTGCAGAAGCTACTGACTTCGGTAAATGATAAGTTACCGCAACATGAGCGGATTAAGACCATCTTTATTACCAAAGAAGAGTGGACTCCCCTCAATGAATTCCTAACGCCGACACTAAAGATTAAGCGAAAGGTACTTGAAGCTCATTATCAGCCTTTATTTAAACAACACGTGGATACCAAGGGGATTGTATGGGAGCCTCGCACTGCGGTGAGTGAGGGCTCAAAAGAGGCTTCACTTGAACCTGTGAGTTAATCGCCCCCGATTAATAGAAAAGCCCGGTGAGTATTGATCCGGGCTTTTTTATTGGGTTGTTGGTTGCCTAGTCAGTGAGTGTAGCTCTGACAGTGCTGGGATTTTCCTGTCAGCCCAATTTGAATACTTTCTGCTGAGCACTCGAAGTCATCATTAAATTTACAGTCTTCCATTTTGCAGGCACCAACGCCGGCGGTACGGGAGCTGCTTGTATGACGGGAGTTGGTGAAGAAAGTATCACAGTCGGGATCGGCACCGTCACCAATGGTAATTGCTCTGGCGTGGCAAGCATCATTGGCGTTATAAGCACACTGGCTGGCGGCACATCGACTGACTTCTGGCATATCGGTTGCGATAATCATGGCAGTCCTCTCCTTAATAGTAAGTTGGAGACTAGACCAGCATGGTTGCATGTCAATGAAAAACCACAGGGTCTGTGTGGTATTTTTATTATAAGGTGCAGCGACGTTGTATATCAGAATAATTTTATTAAGAAATAGTTTTTATTCTAGTTTGTTATTTCAGCTGCGTCTTTGTGCCAGGCCATTAAAATCAGTTTCTCAGTCTCGCCTGGCAATACAATTTGCTTCTCATGGGCTAGGCCGAGTTTTTTCAGTAATCGGATAGAGGGTTTATTTTTTGGTTGTACAATCGCAAGGATTCGCGTTAATCCCAGTGTATCCTTGGCGTACGTCATTACAGCTTTGGCAGCTTCTAAAGCAAATCCCTGGCCACGATAATCGGGTAAAAAGGCAAAGCCAATATCGGCTCCATTGAGCCCCTCTCGCTTAACCAGTCCGCAGATGCCTATTGCAGTGCCATTGTTCAAGGACACTTTGTACATACCAAAGCCGTGCTCACGATACATGGCAATGGGACCATTTAGGATATAGTTGCGAGCCTCACTTTTTGTGCGAACCCCGCGATCGCCAATATTCTTTAGAAAATCGGCATCATTGAGTAGTGCCAGCATTAAACCGTTATCCCTGTCTTCATTAAGCTCTTGAATAACCAGGTTGTCAGTTTCCAATCGGAGCATTTGGACGGGCCCTGTTTTTTCAGTTTCACTGATGAGGGAAGGCTCTGAAGCGAGAAGAATCGTAGTTAAATAAAAGGGGAGGCTGTGCCCCCTGGTAGGGGGCACAGTTACCACTTAGAAGCGGTAAGTTAAATTGACGGAAGCAGATTCAGTCGTTGGGCGGGAAGCGACAGTTGCGCTGACTGCGATAGCGTCAGCTGCTTGCCAGCGAATACCGGCAATCATACCCATACCACCGTTGAAGATACCTTCGTCGACACTGGCATAGCTAGGCATGGCATTCATATTGCCTTCCATGGATTTTACACCCACTTCAATAGTGTCTTCTTCAGTACCGTTGGTGTCTTCATACCAAATTTCTGCATAGGCATTAATGGTATCCCAGCTTTTATTGGCGAAAGCACCAAAACGCATATTTCTCAGGCGGCGCTCTTGATCACCGTAGTGCATACCCAGCGGGTCGAGCTCATTGCCACTCAGGTCGGTATAGGTAAAGCCTTCGATGGCATCTTCGGTGTAGCCATCTACATCCGTAGTTACCTTGGTGAAGCTTACAAATGGACCGAACTGGAAGGTTTCGCTGTTGAGCAGGTTGGCACCGGCAGTGATACCCAAGGACAAGTTCTCGCCAGAGGTATTCCCGGTCAGGTTACCGTTATAAGTGTCGCCCAGAGAGACAGAACGGCTGACGTCATCGTAATCTACATCGGTCAGGGTCGCGTTACTTTCGACAAAGAAAATGTCGTAGTGCATGCGGCCAAAAACGCTGTAGTTGGTTGAGGTGGAATCAATAGCAAGCTGTGAATTATCCACATCAATATTGGAGCGGCTTACTGCAAAACCGATTTCCGCATTGTCGCGCACGGCGAAAGTCATGCCGAGAATATTGGAGTAGCCATCTCCCCTGACATTGGCGGTGTAATCTGTATCGTAGTCGACGTTACCCAGGGAGCTACCGGCGAAAACGCCAGTCTGAGCGGAGCGGTAACGAACACTGGCCAGGCTCTCGTCAAGGCTGTTGGTGTGGGTGCGAGTAGCCTGGATTGCGATATCTGGCAGCTGACCGGCAACCTGAGCAGCATTCACGATTGCGGTGTAGTAGTCACCGAGGATTTCCTGACCAATTTGAGTGGGGTGAACACTGTCGTTGAAGATCAGCTTGTCTGCATCGGGGTCGGTGCCGTTAATGCCATAAACGGAATGCTCAATACAGTCGTTGCCACTGCCGTCGTAACAAAACAGTTGGTTCTCTGAGGAGGATAAACCAAAGATGGTCGGGTTATTGAGGGCGACTTTCAGGATACCTGCCTGGTCAACCATCAGAACGCCGTCGATATCCTTGGCCTTAGCTAACAGTGCTGAGTTGAAGGTTTCAGAAGTGCTACTTGCTTCGAAAAGTATCTCTTCGAAGGCGGTGGCCAGCTGGGCATCCGCCTCTTCCTGGCTCACTAGTCCAGCATCAACTGCAGCTTGCAGAGCCTCTGCATTGTCGCTGGAGTAAACTGCTTCATATGCAGCAGCATAAACGCCAGGAGTTTTGCTGACATCCGGTACATTGGATACGAGGATGTAATTGGCACCTGCATCGGATAGAGCGCCAGCTGCGCTTGCCAGCATTGTTGATACAACGTCCAGGTCCGCAGTGACTTCTTCGATGGTTGAGGTGCCAGCGACGACATCTTCGAAACCGCTGAGTAAGTCGTTACCACCGCCGTTTACCCAATAGAGAGCGTTGTGATCAGCACTTCCCAGAGTACTTTCCAGGTAGCCCATTCCCAGTGGGTGTGGGTTACCGGAAGTTCCAGTCGTGGCTATAAGATCAGCAAAGGTGCCCTCAATGGCGTCGCCCATAGCAGAAGCTTGGGTCATCAGGTCAGCATAAGTTGCGGTATCACCTTCTGCCAGGGCAGCTTCGGCTTGGGCTACTAATTGGGCTGCAGTGGCCTGTTGTACCAGCAATTGGGTCAGGAGTTCGGAGTCCGGGTAGCTGGGAGTTAAGCCTTCGTCACCAGTGGTTGGCATCAGGGCGCTTAACAGGTTATGACGGCTCGGGTCAGCCTCCAGGCCATATGCCTGCAGGTAGGCTGCATAGTTGTCGGGACCGATGATATTCATCAGAACATCAGCTGCTTTGTGTCCGCCTACGGCCCAGCCTGTACCGGCATTGCTCAAGCCAGCAGCAATCTGAGCAGTAACGGAAGCTTCAAGTTCCTCTGCACTCAGTGAGGGGTCTACGGTGGGTAGGCAAAAGGAAGATTCCATACCTGCACAAGACGGAGTTACGGCACCCAGGCCCAGGTTCTGGGATAAAAGACTAATGGCTACTTCGCGATCGTCGCCCCCATTAGTGAATACATCGTAGTTGCCGACATCGGTCAGGCTGTCACCGAAGGCGATAACCTGGGAAAAGGCTGCCTCTTTGGCGAAAGCCGCAGAGCTTGTCATTGTTGCGAGTGCTATGGCCGCTGCGAGGCTACGCTTGGCGTTATGCATGGTTTTCTCCTTGTCGCGGTAATCTCACACCCGCGGAGACATCGGGAGCAGTCCAGAGGAAACTACAGGGCGCGAGTCTTTATTGTTCTTTGCTCCAGTACTTCTAGGAAGCCGGGCAATCTTAGCGGATTTGACTATGACTTGAAAATAAGTCACAAATCATTCCGCAAATCCTGGTTGGCCTTTAAGGCCCCTTTAATAGCTTTTATTCGGCTGGCGCAATATTACTTAATGAGGGTTTCCCGGTAAATGAGGTTTACCCCTAGATACACTCATTTTATAGGAAGCATTTTTTTATAATTTGATTTCTGTCAATGGCGAATTGTATCTGTGTGGTGGGGCTGGTTAATAGCTGCACTATTTGGGCAGAATGGTCATTAGATTTTGTATTTTTAGTAAAATGATGTAACTCGGGCATTGGGTGTTTATGGTTTATGAAAAAGGGAAGGTGTCTGTCCCTCAAGAAGAAATCGAAATGAGTGCGATACGCGCACAAGGCGCCGGTGGCCAAAATGTAAATAAAGTTTCCAGTGCAATTCATCTGCGGTTTGATATTCGGGCTTCTTCACTTCCACAGTTGATTAAGGATGGTCTTTTAAAGTTAAAAGATCGTCGAATCTCCTCTGATGGCGTGGTGGTTATCAAGGCTCAGAGGTTCCGAACCCAGGAGAAAAACCGCCAGGATGCCCTGGAGCGACTGCAGGAACTGGTGGATAAAGCTGCATTTAAGCCAAAATTCCGCGTGGCCACAAAACCCAGTCGTGGTGTCAAGGAGCGTCGCCTGCAAGCAAAAAGTCGTCGCTCTCAGGTGAAGTCAATGCGGGGTAGGATAAAAGACCAGCACTGATCCAATTGCCCGAAATATAGAGAATAATTTTTCTTGAAACTGTCTTTTTACTTGGTTCTTTGGTGCAAATTTCCTGGTGGTCTATAAGTCGAATAGGGGGCAACCGCTGCAAGCCTGCCTTTTGTAGGAGGCCTACTTTTTCTATTTATCATATGGTGTCAGTTTGGTAGTAATGGAGACCGGGATTAGAAATGGTTGATTCACGACAATAGATAGAGACAGGAATTAACCTCTGCAGATTAGGGCCCGCAGAGGTAATCTTGGCTCTTATGGGATTTTAGAGCAGGGTTACAGGTAGGGAGAACGGGCCAATACTTCCTGATACTCGGCTTCTCGCTGCATTAGTTCGAACTGCAAGCCAGTAATTTCCATCCCCAGTTCTGAATGCCTGACCTTTAGGCGAGCAATATCAGCGAGCAATGTCACCCGCTCAGAGTTGTCGACTGTCTCATCTACCAATAAAGCACCGATCTCTGTCATATCATCGAGAATATGCTCTCTTGCCAGTTCCAGGTCATGAATTGCGGATACCAGTTCCTCGACAGCAGATTCGGCAAGAAAAATATCCTGGCCTGAATTGTATCCCCGCAAGAATAACCCTTCGAGGTCTGCGGGGCAGACCCCGTTATAGCTGTTGCCAGAGCGACCCTGATCAAAGCCGCGCAGCTCGGTGCAAAAAAGCTCCAGCCCTTCAGTTCGCCCATTGCGATAAGCCATTGTATTGACTGACACACCGTACTTTGCACAAGCCTCACGACGCCCCCCTAAATAAGAAATGTCTCGACCTGCTGCACCGTCTTCATACCCGATTGCCTGCCAGTCTGCGACATAGCATTCATCTTCGCTCATGGTGGCACATCCCGAGATCAATGAAACTAAAAGAAAGAGGAGTGCAATTTGAGAGGGAAATTTCACAGCGGTTATCCGTGTCGGTGATTTCACCAAAGCTTACTGTGAATTTCCTGACTGGAAGCTGAACTTTCTGTATTGCGTGAAATTATTCCATCGGATCTTATTAAGAGAAGGTGGAGCAAGTAGTTAGCTACCGACGACTAGTCTGATGAAGTTAACGGATCAGTAATTGGAAGGCTTACTCGATGGGCGATTTCGTTGGGATGACAGCTCTTGAGCTGTTGCATGGATACAGGAAGAAGTCTTTCTCACCGGTTGAGGTTACCGAGGAGTTACTCAACCAAATTGAGCGACTTAATAGGCATGTTAAGGCTTTTTGTTTGATTGACAGAAAGACAAGCCTCGCCTATGCGCGGGAAGCTGAACACCGCTATATGTCTGGTAATGTGCGGGGATTACTTGATGGGGTGCCAGTGGCAATAAAGGATGTCTTCTATACACCGATGTGGCCAACGGTTTTCGGCTCCCAAATAATTGATCCAGAGACGACGCTGGGATGTGCGGCCCCTTGCATTGCGGCATTACAGCGCAACGGGTACACGCCAATAGGGAAAACCACGACACCGGAGTTTGGTTGGAAGGCGGTGACGGATAACGCCATAGACGGTATTACGAGAAACCCCTGGGATAGGGATAAGACATCGGGTGGTTCGAGTGGCGGGGCTGCGGTTGCAGTATCACTGGGATTGAGCCCTCTGGCTGTGGGGGCTGATGGTGGTGGATCTATCCGGATTCCGGCCAGCTTTTGCGGCACAATTGGGTTCAAACCGAGTTTTGGACAGGTTCCCCATTGGCCATTAGGTACCTTCTCCTCCCTGGTGCATGTGGGGCCCTTAGCATCGACGGTGGAAGACTGTGCACTGATGATGAATGTAATCAGTGAACCGGATCATCGGGATATCCGCGCAATACCTCGCCGGAACATTGATTTCCTTGCAGCTACAGAGGGAAGGTTGATTGAAAGAACAAGAAAGTTGCGTATTGCTTACAGCCCCAGTCTTGGTTACGTAGAACCTGATCCCATGGTGGTGAGCAACGTTTCTGCTAGTGTAATGCACTTCCAGGAATTGGGTGCTGAAGTTGTAGAGGTTGACCCGGGTATTGATGATGCTAGTGCAGCTTTTGGCTGTCTGTTTTGCGCGGGAATAGCGAGCATCTTTAGGGCGATGGATAGTACCAGGCGCCAACTGGTGGAGCCCCAATTGTTGGAGGTCGCAGAACAAGCGGACAAATTATCCTTACCTGATTATCTCGACGCGCTGAAGTGGCGAGATAATTTTGTTGAGCGATTACAGGAATTTTTTCTGAAGTATGATCTGTTAGTGACCCCAACTTTACCTATTACCGCATTTAGTGCTGGGGTCAATGTACCGGATAATAATCCAGGATCTCTATGGTATTCCTGGACACCTTATACCTACCCCTTCAATTTATCAGGCCATCCGGCAATATCAATCAATTGTGGTTTTTCAGTGAGTGGTCTGCCAGTAGGTCTGCAAATAGTAGGCAGAAAATATGCTGATGAGACCGTTTTATGTGCAGCCGCTGCTTTACAAAACCAGCAGGGATTAAAAAGGAGGCTTCCTGGTTGGGTAGATTCTGTGTGAGTTGCAATCTTAAAATTCTTCTTGTAGATCTAATTAAAATAAAGGGCTGAAAAACCCTTTAGTTCAGAAATTATTCCTAGTTCTATTTGCTATTAATAGTGTTTTTATATTCTATGTTTTTTGTATATTTGTGATCCACTTAAAGTTTATTGCGGCTTTTACGCTGAAAGATGCCAAATTGTTTTAGTATTTATTTGAATGTGCTAGTTTTTCCTTGCCGGATTGGTCAATCCGGTTTTGTTTGTTCTCTCTGCGCTTTTCGAAATTCGAATAATAAAAATATTTCTGGATTGTCCGCGATTGTTTATAGGTATGGCCTGTAGTTCCATCCTCATTGGTTTTTGTATTATTTGAATATTATTGAGATTCAAAACTGCTGTTTGTGCAGGCTTCTTGCATGTGTGTTTATTGCCTGCCTGTGTTTTTGAAATATCAGGGATTCGCAGGGGGCTAACTTAATGTGGAGAAGATAATGAAAAAAATTATTAGTAGGTCTTTAGTTGGGGTTCTTGCACTCCCCGGCGCTGTTGTGGCAGAAGAGCTGTGGATAACTATAGGTAGTGATGGTTATAAAACCTTAAAGCAAAACAGTAGCCTGGTTGCCAAGCAACCACTCTCGATTCAAGGTGAGGAACGTAACGGAGTCACTATTCTAAAAGTTAATGAAAAGAATCTTTCCGAAATATCGACTCTGATGCATATCAACCATAACCGTTGTGGCGGCTTTATGGTACATGACTCATTGGAGGAAGCAGAAGCTGCCCAGATTTCATCGCTGACGACAACAGTGAATAACGTGATCGCTTACTCTATTGATAATGCAGATGTGGTTAACGCCCTGCAAGCAGAGATCTCAGAGTCTAATATACGGTCAACTATTCAAAGTTTGTCGAATTTTACTAATCGCTATTACACCACTTCAACCGGCGTGGATGGTGCTGAGTGGATAAGGGATGAGTGGCAGGCATTAACGAGTTCACGAAGTGATGCCTCAGTCGAACTTTATAGCCATAGTTGGGCGCAACCCTCTGTAATTTTGACGATTCAGGGGCAAGCTGACCCGGATGAAATTATCGTGCTGGGGGCGCACCTGGATTCTACGGTCGGTTTTGGCACTGGTGAAGGTACGAGAGCGCCGGGGGCTGACGATGATGCGTCTGGCATAGCAACATTGACTGATGTCATTAATGCAATTGTCGCTACAGATTATAAGCCGGATAAAACGCTGGCTTTTATGGGGTACGCTGCTGAGGAAGTGGGGCTGCGGGGCTCAGATGATATTGCCAGCGATTACAAGTCACAGAATAAAAATGTGATAGGTGCCTTGCAGTTGGATATGACCAATTACTATGGCTCAAATAGTGATATCTATATTATTGGAGATTACACCAATAGTGCCCAGAATAGCTTTCTTGAGGATCTGGCCCAGACCTACCTGAGCGGCCTCACTGTTGGAACAACTTATTGTGGTTATGCGTGTTCTGATCACGCATCTTGGTATAACCAGGGGTATCCGGTTTCCTTTCCTTTTGAGGCGACTTTTAATGGCTCAAACCCTTATATCCACACTTCAAGTGATACCCTCGCTAATAGTGGTGGAGATGCCAGTCATGCGGTGAAGTTTGGAAAGCTTGCTGCTGCCTATGTCGCTGAATTGGCCAAGGGTTATATAGGGGATGATCCGGGCCCAGACCCCGATCCGGACCCCGATCCCGATCCAGACCCCGGTGAGGAACAAACAGAAACCTTTAGTGGTGATGTGGGTCGAGGTTCGGAGGATCACTATGGACCTCTCAGTGTAACGCCCGGTACAGATTTTATCGCGGATATGACCGGTACTAATGATGCCGATCTATATGTCCGTTTTGGTGCGGCACCTACTTGGCGCTATTACGATTGTCGTCCCTATGAGGGAGATAGCTCTGAGAACTGTTCCTTAACCGTGCCAAGTGGTGAGAGTGAAGCCTATTTTATGGTGCGGGGTTACAGTCGCCTTGGATCGGATTATGAAGTTGACGTTACTTATACACCTCAATAGACGGTGCTGATTTCACCTATTTATTTTTTTAAGTGAATTCATTGCTGTCACTTTTGCTTCAGCCTTTCTAAAAGTCACGTTTGGCAGTTTTTGGTATTTGCTAAACGTGTACCCCCTCCTTTTAAAATAAATATCGCGACATTAATTTTTTGATTTGTTGGAAGTTGACATTTAATCGCGTAAAAGATCTACCCCAGGCGTGCACTAATTTCTGGCATGAATGCAATTTAACGGAACGTCAGTATGCCGCTTTTTTGTTTAACCCCTGCACGGATCTAATTTGATGTGCATTGCTTTGATGAGTTATCCGGTGATGTTCTGTTTGATGTTAATAATGAGAAGAGAGGGTGGTGAATATGAAGCGTTACTTGTTGAGACCTTTGTCATTGGCGGTGGCAGTTGCGATTTTTAATTCTGGTGGGTATGCGATTGCTGAGGAAAAGGAAGAGGGCGCCTCTAATACTGCTGATCGGGCAATGGAGGAAGTGATAACCACAGGTACACGCAAAGAGGGTGTATCTCCCACCGAGACTCTTTCTCCGGTAGATGTGGTTGGCGGAGAGGACATTGCGGATCAAGCGAGCTTTGATCTTACTGAGTCCCTGGCAAAAATTGCCCCTTCATTTAATACGCAGAGATTTCCAATTGCTGATGGCACCGCTTTTATCCGCCCGGTGACTTTACGTAATTTATCCCCAGATCAAACTTTGGTACTGGTCAATGGAACTCGCCGCCATCGCTCTGCGCTGGTTAACTTGCAGCTTGCCCCCCTGGGCACAGTTAACCAGGGTGCCCAAGCCGTCGACTTTTCGGCGCTACCCTCTATGGCTATAGAGCGAGTTGAGGTTTTGCGTGATGGCGCTTCAGCACAATATGGCTCCGATGCGATTGCTGGTGTCGTTAACATTATCCTGAAGGATGATGCAGAGGGATTTAGCTTATCAGCTCAGACAGGGGAGTATTTTGAAGGGGATGGAACCCGGATGAGTATTGCCGCAAATACGGGATTTGCGCTGGGTAATGCAGGATTTATTAATGGCACCGTTGAATTCTCCCGCGCAGATAAAACCTGGCGCAGCGAAGCGCGGCCAGATGCGCAACAGGTAGGATCAGTTGTGGGAAATAATTTAGTACCACTGGATGGCTTGGGTCAGAGATGGGGTGATCCCGATGTTGAGTCCCTGAAGTTTTTTATTAACAGCGGCCTGGATATCTCTGATTCGGTAGAGCTCTATGGAAACTTCGGTTATTCACAAAATGAAACAATTTCTGACTTTTTCTATCGTGGACCGGTGCTCGACCCAGAACACCAGTTTACTGCGAGAGGTACCCTGCAAGTAGACAGCCCCAATGACCCCCTTGATCCGAATAGTATCGACTACATGCCCGACCCAGCTCCCCAGTCTTTAGTGGATTCTATTTTGGCGCAGGGCCTAAACCCCTCGGATTACCTGGTAGCAGATACTTCCAGCGACAGTGGGTACGTGTTGCGAAACCCAATTTATACTCAGTTTCCCGGCGGCTACAACCCTGAATTTGGTGCAGATATTTATGATATCGCGGCTGTATTCGGGGCGCGTGGAGAGCTTGCCAATGGCCTCTCCTGGGATCTACGCGGACGCTTGGCTGAAAATGAAGTGGACTATGTCCTGAAAAATTCCATCAATCCAAGCTTGGGTATTTTGTCTCCTACTTCCTTCAAGCCGGGAACCCTCACGCAGGAAGAGTCCAGCCTCAATGCGGATTTTGTCTACCCCATTGATGTCATGGCTTTTGCTTCGCCATTGAACCTTGCATTCGGCGCTGAGTGGCGTGAAGAGACTTACTCAATTGGTAGGGGGGATGCAGCGTCCACTGAGGTAGGTCCAACTGCTGCGTACTTTGGTGTGGGTTCAGATGGTTTTCAGGGTTTCCCGATTGAAGCGCTGGGCAGTTTCAGTAGCGAGAGTATTGCGGCTTATATTGACCTTGAAGCCGATGTGACTGAGGCTCTGACTTTGGGAGCGGCTTTACGGTTAGAGGAATATGATGAGTTTGGCTCGACATCGGATTGGAAATTGTCAGCACGGTATGATGTGAATGAACAACTGGCATTTCGAGCGACGGTAAATACTGGTTTCAGGGCGCCAACACCCGGACAGGTGAATACCTTAAATGTTACTACTACGACAGACTCCAGTGGCAACCTGATACCCAATGGAACCTACCCTGTGGCTCATCCGGTAGCATCAGCGCTCGGAGCCGTTGAGCTGGAGCCGGAGGAATCCACCAGTTTTACCTTGGGTGCGGTTTTTGCTCCACTGGACAATACCAGTGTGACAATAGACTACTACAGCATCGACATCGAGGATCGCCTGGCTCTGCGCAACAATGCCATCGGAGATGACGAAGTGATTCTGTTGCAAAATGCCGGTATAGAAAATGCAGCACTACTCAACGGCAGCAATGCAAACTATTTCGTCAATGCTTATGACTCGGAAGTGTCAGGTATAGATCTGGCAGTTACCAGTGATTTCGAGATTTTTGAAAGTTTATTAGTGGTGGATTTACGCCACAATCACAATCGCCAGGAAGTTACCAGTGTTACGCCAAATACCATCAATGCCTCACGGGTATTTGACCTGGAAAACCAAGTTCCCAGTGATCGAACGACTTTAACTTTTGATCTCGATACGGGTGATTTATTTGCAGGGTACCTGCGTTTTAATCGCTATGGCAGTTGGGAATCAACAGGCGGGTTGTTTGGTGCTGGGGATGCCAATGATACCTATAGTTATGGCAGTGAAATTCTCGTTGATATCGAAGCGACGTTTACGCTGTATGAAAATTATAAATTGTCGTTGGGGGGCGAGAATATCTTTGACGTAATGCCTGATGATGAGCAGGAGCCCACATTGCGATATCTCGGGGTACGCCATGCCCTCACATCACCATTTGGCTTTAATGGTGGTTATTGGTATTTACGTGCTAGCGCAGAGTTTTAAGCTGTATAAATAGGGGAGACTATTTAGCCTCGAGTCTTTTCCTGCTTTAACTCACAGCAGTAGCCCGGTAATTGTCCCGGGTTACTGTCTGTTTTCTTAATTGGTGAAGAGGATCTTCTCCAACGTCTAAGTGCCAGTTTTTGTGAATTCAACACGGGCATTAAAATCGGATACGATTTGAGGTTCATCAGTGAAAACCCCATCAATACCTTGAGCTGCCAACAGTATCAAATCGTTGGGGTCGTTGACGGTAAATACGTAGTTCTTAAGCCCGCGCTGTTTTGCATCGGCTATTAAATCTGCATTTATAAAATCTACGTTCGTATGTAATGAATAGGCCTTTAATGGAGCAGAGCAGGCTGCAAGATCGAGGGGAACACCGGAAACCAGCACTCCCCGCCGAACCTCAGGAGCTAATTGCAGGCACTGGTACAACTGGCGGTGATCAAAAGAGGAGACGATGTATTGCTCATAGCTTGCACCAGTATCCTGCGTAAAGGTGTGGATTTCATCCGCGAAAAGGGCTGCACAGTTAGGCCCTTTCAGCTCGATATTGAGTTGGGCACTATTTCCCACAAGTTCCAGGACTTCCCTTAATGTAGGGACCTTATTCCCGCAAGGGAGAGGTCTCTCTTTCAGGGCATCGGGATGCATTTCAGTGATGAGTTCAGAGCCCGCGATTAGGCGTCCGAGTCGCCGGTCATGCTTGACCAGAAGCTGCCCACCAATATTCCACACATCAATTTCGATACCCCCGACGTTGAGTTCCAACGCATGCCCGATTGCTTGGAGAGTGTTTTCACTGGCTCGCTGTTGATAGCCCCGGTGGGCGAAACAGAAGAGCGTAGTTGAAGTCATGGCTTATCAGTCCATTTTCATGGTTTGCTTCAGACTGCCCTTGAATTATTACGAGGTCACTAATGCAACACCAAAGTTTCTGCCAAATACTGGTTAATTGGCATTAAAAAATTATTTTTATAGCCTTTGGGTAGTGATTAGGCTCCAAAAAGTGAGCTGCTACTCTCCAGCCAGTGCACGATAACAGCCTTGATGAAAGACCAGGGGTTCACCACCAAAAGCGGCAAATTCCAGCACCTCTCCAAGCAATATTGTGTGATCTCCACCATCAATGCACTGCGCGCGGCGGCAATGGAAATAGGCTGCACACTCCTCTAGGCGAGGTATACCATTGGGGCCTTCATACCAGTTGACCTGTCCAAACTTGTCTGCCCCTCGACCAGCAAATAGGTTTGAGACATGTTGTTGGTCTGCTCGCAGGATATGCACGGCAAAGTGCTCCCGGGTGGTAAATGCTTTATAGCCCATGGATTGCTTATCGATACTCCATAGAACCAGGGCGGGGTCGAGGGAAACGGAATTAAAGCTGTTAGCCGTCATGCCGGCAGGTTGGCCATTGGTATCCTGAGTGGTAATGACAGTTACACCGGTAGCAAAGTGGCCGAGGGTGTCCCGCAGTAGCCGGCTTTGCTCGGGTGACGGGGAAATCGTACGGCTTTTCTCTGTCGTCATACTAGGGCTACTTGTACCAAAACTTTGAAGGGCCGCCATTTTAAGGCAAAAGTTAACGGTTTGCGCGCTTTACCTCGAATAGCTATTAAAATAAGTATGATTAACAGTCATTTTTTGACTGGTCGTTCATAATTGGCTGGCACTCTTGGCTGAGCCTTTCCCGGAGGGCGATCGTACTACCGGTAAGAGCAAAACCGAGTAAATTGCCCTTTTCGTCGCGAAATTCGGCGCAAACCCCTGAATCTTCTTTGTTGATTTGCCAAGTCCCCTTGGTATCAGGGCTTGGTGGGCAAACGGTAGTTGGGTGCAGGGTTGTCTTTACGGCCACAGGAATAACGCCAAAGCAAACGGGAGTCAGATTTCCTGACAGAGTTTGTGCCAGACTCTTCGCACAGCTGATTAGGGGGGCGACAAAGAGTAACTGATGGCCGTCTATTTCTGCGCAATCCCCCAGGGCGTAGATATCGGGATCGCTTGTTTGCAGATATCGATCTACAGCAATACCTCTTTGCACGGCTATACCGGCCATGGAGGCTAAGCCGGTGTTAGCCTCAAGTCCGAGTGCGGCGAGAACGACATCCGCTTCTATTTGCTCTCCATTACTCAGCTGGGCCCGGAAACCGGTACTCAATTTCTCGATACGCTTTAATGATGAGCCCCCATGGAAGCGAACGCCATAGTCTTCCAGGGCCGTCTGCAGATCGCGTCCGGCGACTTCCGGCAGCAGTGTCGCCAGTGGCCATTGCTCCATGTCAACCAGATCCACTGCGAAGCCGGTCTGTACCAGATCGTTGGCAAATTCACAGCCAATCAAACCAGCGCCCAGGAGTAGTATGCGCTTGCGCCCCACCACGGCAGTGCGAAAACGGTGGTAGTCTCTGAGATTATTTATGCGAAAGATATGTGATTGGGCATCCCCCTCATAGTGGGGAAGTTTGCGGCACTTGGCCCCGGTTGCCAGAACTAGCTTTCCATAGGGAATCTTGGATGCATGCTCTGCACCATCCTGCTGAATCGTCAGAGTTCTGTTTTGGCGATCTATATGTATTACCCGCGTGTGAACCAGAATTTGTGCATTGAGTTCGCGAGCCATATTTTCGGCACTGGAAGTGCTGAGTTGCTGCGCAGTCTTGCCGTGAGAGAAAGAGGCTGACAGCAAAGGCTTGGAGTAAAAAGCTCCATCATCGGCAGTGATTAACAGGAGAGGAGACTGGGGGGTAAGCTTGCGAAACTCTCGCGCCAGATTATACCCGGCTAGCCCTGTGCCAATAATAACTAAAGGTGCTGAGGTTGTAGTGGTTGTTTTTTGGTTGGCTGAAGGGGACGGGGCTATGGGAGCTTGGCCCACGAGGACCATATCAAATTCTTGTTTACTAACGCCGCATTGAGGGCAATTCCATTCGTCGGGAATATCCTCCCACCGAGTACCAGGAGCAATGCCATCTTGTGGACATCCCTCGGCCTCATTGTATGTCCAGCCACATACCATACACTCCCAGATCCGGAAGCCATCATTGCTAGCTAAGCTGGCTTGAGTGGTATCGGCGCCAATCTCCAGCATGGAGAAATCTTGTTTGGCTGCACCACACTCCGGGCAGTACCAGTCTTCAGGTATATCTTCCCAGCGAGTACCGGGAAGAATTCCATCCTCGGGCCAACCTTTGGACTCATCGTATATCCAGCCGCAGTTCTGGCACTGCCACTTTCTGTATGTCGACATGTTTTTCCACCAAGCAGGGTCGAGCCCGATAAATAAATACCGGGGCTTTCCCATTTATAGCGGTAAAAACGAAAGGAGTTGTGGTTGGGCGGTATTATTCCGTGCTGCGCTGGGCGATTTTGCTGAGAGCACTTTGATAAATATCAGCAATTTCCCCCGGGTGCTTGATTGAAATACCCAAATCGTGCACCAGGCCATCCTTGAGTCCATATACCCACCCATTGACGGTCAGTTCCTGGCCCCTACGCCAGGCATCGCGGACAATGGTGGTCTGGCAAACGTGTATTACCTGTTCCAGAACATTGAGTTCGCACAGTAAGTCTGTGCGTTGCTGTTGCTGGAAAAGATCTATCAAGGTGTGATGCTTATCCCTGACATCCTGAATGTGTCTTAGCCAGTTATCGATCAGGCCAAGCTGCTCGTTATTAAGTGCAGCCTGGACACCGCCGCAGCCGTAATGACCACAGACAATAATATGTTTTACTTTTAGGATTTCTACAGCGTACTGCAGTACTGAAAGGCAGTTCAGGTCTGAGTGGACTACTACATTGGCAACATTTCTGTGGACAAAAAGCTCCCCGGGTAATAGGCCGACAATTTCATTCGCGGGAACGCGACTATCAGCGCAGCCAATCCAGAGATATTCAGGGCTCTGCTGCTCAGACAGTTTAAGGAAAAAGTCAGGCTTATCTTCGCGAGTTGCCTCTGACCAATGTTGGTTGTTCTCTATTAAATGATTAAGCGGGTGCAATGAATCTATCCTGATGTGACCGTTTGGACAATTAGTCAGCAGGATAGCGACTTTGTTCGTGCGCGCCAAGTGTATCTGGTCTAATCTAAAAAGATGACTATTGCCTAAAACCTGGTCTAAAAAGGAATCTAAGATCATGGGAAGAAAGAAAAGCGCCATTCCCAGAAGGCGGCAGAGGGTTTCCAGGCACTCGAATTCAGTGGGGCGGCATCGCTTGAGAGTGCGTCAATTGCTTGCAAGACGGACGCGTTTGCGTAGCTATTTACAGCATTTCCCAGTGGATGAAAAAGCCAATATCGAGGCGGTACTGGAAAAGAAGGGTGCTGAAGTTACGGAGTAAATCCGATATTGTACCCTCTGTTGTCCACGCTGCATCAGAGATCTATAAGTGAGGTGGATAAGTTGGCTGTATAAGTGGTTAATAAATTACATTCAATAAAGCAGTTGAGCTAATGGAAAAGTAAAAAGAGAATCATATGGTGTTGTCAGGTTGTAATGTAGATATTGATTTAAAAATTAGTTTGGCGAATTATGATGACTTGCATGATGCAAAAAGCATAATTGCTTTAATGGAAGAGTATGCACTTCATCCATTTGGTGGTGGTGAAGCTCTTTCTGATCATTGTCGAACAGGGTTGGTGTCGGCACTAAATGAATTTCCTGGAGCTTTTAGTGTTTTAGCATATCGAGATGGTAGAGCTGTTGGTCTTATTAATTGCTTTACTGGTTTTTCCACTTTTTTATGTAAACCTCTTATTAATATTCACGATGTTGTTGTTAGTGAATCTGCACGAGGTTTGGGCGTTTGTACGGCTATGCTGGGTTTTCTTGAGAAAGAAGCAAAAGACAGAGGTTGTTGTAAGTTAACCTTGGAAGTTCTACAAAAAAATTACACTGCGCAGGCTGCTTACCGTAAGACTGGGTTTAAACCGTACGCCATGGATGAGGAGTTCGGTCAGGCCGAATTTTGGCAGCGATATCTTTAATATTCACCTTTTCAAATTTGTAGTCATTGTATGGGGCTATCTTCCGATAAGCCGTGGCTGTGATCTGAAAGCTACGGCTGACCAATACTGTTAGATATTTTATTGGTAGCTGCTGAAGTGCGATGTACCCCAATTATTAGTTCCATAGATTAGGTCTGTAGCCCTGAGACTTTACTGATTGATAATATTAAAAATAATGTCCATACAAACGGTGGTAGCAGTAGATACGCAGAAGCTTTTTGTAAGGGGATGTTTCTTGGGGTTTTGGGTGTTTTAAGAGTCCTAAATACCAATATCATATTTCTTGACTTCGGTGACGCTAGTACGTGAAAGCTGGTAGGAGAAAGCGATATTTATAGGGATCTAATGGTTGTATTCCAGCAACATCATGGATACCTAAAGATATTGTCTCCGTAGCTCTTCTAAGAGAATTAGTAGTTGAATTAGCGATCCTCTATTCAAACAAATTTCTGACATGCTGTTGCGTCTAATTTTACTCGCCATGAAAGTCATTCACTTTGCTGTACCAGCAAGTTACTGGTTTCGATGAGTGATATGGATAATGATAAAATTCGAGAGTTTTCTCTTTTGTCATGCTCAAGAATTAAAGGCTACCAAATATATTTGGATCATTCCCCCGGAAATCCTGTGCTGCTAGCTGGAATTTTGTGCTTATGTGATGTGGGAAAAGTTATTTGATGTTTATTGCGCCAGCTTGACGTTATTCCGCTTAAATAGCTTAAGTTTCTTTTGGGTGAATGAGAATAAAAGAAGAGGCTGTAAGTACTTTTGTAGATATAGGTTTTCCAATGATTGATAGTTGGTTCTAGGTCAGGAGTTACCTGGAATTTTGGCGAGCCTAATTTCTGGATACCTTAAATGAACCTCAGTAGTGCTTTATATAAAACGTTCACTCTATTGGTGCATCCGGCTGGAAAATTCTTCAACTACTTCAGGTTAAGTCATTCACTTTGGAGGTATTTCAGCTGTTTCATAGTTTTCCCCTATTTTTAAATCCTTGTGTTGGTCACTGTCTCCATAGTGTTTGGCTAAAGGAGGCGTAAAAAACGAGGTTAGCCTCCCTCCATGTGCAATACTTTTTGGGTACTGGACCGCCGGTCTGATGTACAGCGAGCAAGGAGGGAACCTGCGATGCGTTTAAATTCAACTTTGGCTCAGGGTCGCTATCACTATAGTTGTGATGGCAGGGAAATGCCTGTGCAAGATAGTTGGCAGTTAGGGAATGATGAGCAGGGGCGACGCTCGCTTGTCAGTCGGCGCTTAGTCGGGGACCAGGGGTTTGGTATCGAAGTATTTGCTCTTTTGGAAGGGGGGCTAGTGAGTGAGTGTGTTGTGCATTGGCGAGATGAAGTTGATGAGGTGAGCGCCCACTACAAGTTAATTCCAGAAGAGGGAAAGAGTCCTGCGATAGGTGATGATATTCAAGCCAGCTGGACAGGCCCCAATGGCCCTCAGCAACTCAACATCGAAGGGGAAGAGCGGCTATTGTTTCCACTGATGCGGGTTTTTATGGGGCCTGTCTTGTCGAGGTTGGTACAACATGAAAATGGCCTGGAAGTTGTATCCCCTGATATCGTCGATCCATCTCAGCGGGGTAAGTTGCTCTCTCCTAGGGTGAGCCATCGCACGGCAAGATCAATGGCGGGGGATGTTTCGAGCCAGAAGGCTCAGGAACTGGGTTCCGATATTATTGCTTACATTTACCAGGGTGATGAAGCTGAAAGAGATGCCCATTGCTATGTTGATAGTCGGAGCCTGTTAGTGGGGTACGATTGGCCATCTAGTACTGGTCGCCTGTGGCAGGTTCGGCTGAGGGACTTGGAGTGGTCGTCGAGCTTAAAAGGACTACTTTAGCCCAGCTTGAGGAAACTTTATAACCACTATTGGTCACACAAATAGGCTCAAATGGAGATTCCTGTTTCTATACCTGTCACTATTTAGTTTTCTGTTCTATCTAAGCTGAAATTAGAGCTTATCTAGCCTGATTGGCTGTCTTGTCACGATAATCGCAAAATTATGTAGTGGGACTTGTAATCCTCTCCAGTGTAAGCTTGCATCACGATTGCAATAAATGACTGGGGGAAAGCGTTTTGTCCTACTATCGAAGAAGGGTTTTTGCCGGGCTCACATTACTTTCTTCTGTTGGGTTAGTTGCACAGTTGCCAACAGCTTTAGCTGAAGAGGCGCCAGAATCAACTTTTTCTATGGATGCGGGAGAAAACCTGCAGACCCACCATAAGCGCTGCTTGAACGAGCAAATTCTTGTTTCGGATGCCGATGTCACGATAAGGGAAATTCGACGTATCTGCGCTGAAAGAGTCAGAGCTGAACTGACTCTTGAAGAGGATCCGGTGATAGCGGACTTTATTGTCGACGAGTATGAGGAAGACCTTCCGACAGATGAAGTATTGTTAGGGGGGAGGGCTCAGGCTATCAGGGATGCTGCCAATAACCCTTTTACTTTAGCTTCCCATAAAACTAACTACGTGCTGCCAATGGTCTACAATCCAGCCCCGGAAGAGGGAGGGCTGGCAGACATTGAAGGCCTAGCTGAGGCAGAAGAGTTGGATAACGTCGAAGTTCAATTCCAGCTTTCTGTGCAGGTGCCTATTTGGCGGGGTTTTTTGGGGCAGGCTTCTGTACTGAGTGTCGCCTATACAAATCGCAGCTTTTGGCAGGCGTACAACTCCGATGACTCCGCTCCCTTCCGTGAAACAAACCACGAGCCGGAATTGATTCTGAGTTGGCTCAATGACTGGAGTCTATTTGGTTGGAATAATGTAGCTAACCAGGTAGCGATTAACCACCAGTCAAATGGGCGTAGTGAACCCTATTCCCGTAGCTGGAATAGAATATATGCGAATTTCATTTTTGAGCGGGATAATTATTCAATCAGCCTAAAGCCCTGGTACAGGGTTCCTGAAGATAAGGATGATGATGATAATCCGGATATTGAGCACTACCTGGGGCATTTTGAGCTAGGTGGGCGATACCGCGATGGAGATCACACGGTTTCACTGATGTTACGTAACAATTTGCGCTCAGATAATCGTGGTGCAGTGGAGCTGACCTGGGGCTTCCCTCTCGGGAAACGCGTCGATGGATATATCCGCTATTTCAATGGTTACGGCGAGAGCCTCCTTGATTATGATGAATCAGTGCAAACTTTAGGATTTGGATTTGTATTAGCCCAGGGGTTTTAACCTTAACGACGAGGGCGTACTCGCAATGAATAGGCTCTCGTTTTTCCCTTCTTAACCTCACTTGTTATCAGGGTTTGTTCATGGCCTTTGATGATAGTTACCGCTTGAGTGCCCATGCGGTAATCACGAATACTGGCGGAGAAGTACTGCAGCTGAAAGCGACTTATGCTGAGCGTAGCTGGGGCTTGCCAGGCGGAGCATTAGACCCGGGTGAAACTGCCCATGAGGCATTGGTGCGGGAGTGCCATGAGGAACTTGGACGAGAAGTTCAAATAGAGTATCTCAGTGGCATCTATTACCACAACGCTTTCAATTCACATGTTTTTATTTTTCGAGCCCATTTCATTAAAGAGGGTGACTATATTCTCTCTGATGAACATTCCCAATGGGCTTACTTTCCGCTTCACCAATTATCCCAGGTACAACGTCACAGGGTCGAGGATTGCCTCACGTTTAATGGTATTGTGCGTAGCGCAAAGTTCTAACTTTATTATCTTCCTTGGCAATAGATCTGGTATGCCTGGGTACATTTGGCGAAAATCGCCAAATGCAATGTAGTCGCAGAATTCCCCTCCCTCCTACATTAGTATTTGCCCCCTGGTGTTTATTGCCCTGGAATTCCAGAGCCACCGCAACTCGCGGAGGCCTTATAAAAGTTAATAAAATCAAATAGTTGAATAATTGATACAGCAAGTTGTACTCACCTGCAAGCTATGCTGATGGATAAGAATTATGGGTTTGGAATTGAAGATGCCTGATTTGGGCAACCTAAACGAAAACAGCCTTGAATTAGAGTGCCGGGTCGCTCTGGTCAGTTCTGATAGCAAATTGGCCAATGAGTGGATTACCGCTCTCAATAATACGGCAGCAGTACACGACAATCCTTTTGGTCTTCATTTTGAAGCCGTAACGCCCGCAGATGCTGAAAGGTTGGCAAAAGAAGAGGATTCCCTGCAAGCGGTCATTGTCGATGGTGGCAGTGACGGGCAGGGGCTGGATGCTGCAGATGAACTCGCTGACCGAATTCACGCTTTGCGTTCCCAGCTTAATATCTTCCTCGTAGCTCACAGTGGTTTTGCTGGAACAACCTCCAAGCCGGGCAAATCCGGTTCAAAATCCCTGGCAAATTTGCGTCGCCGCTTCGATGAGTTGTTCGACCGCCGTGAGGGCAATTTCAACCATATGTTCCGCTTGGTGCAGGCGTTTATTGCTCGACGAGCTTCGACTCCTTTTGCCGACACCCTGAAAGAATACGTATTCTCAGCTCGGGATGCGTGGCATACACCTGGTCATTCTGGTGGTGACAGTTTGCGCAATAGTCCCTGGGTGGGGGATTTTTATCGCTTTATGGGTGAACATATCTTCAATACAGACTTGTCTGTATCTGTTCAAGTTTTAGATAGTTTACTCGAGCCCCACTCGGTTATTCAGGAGGCTCAGGATCTAGCGGCTCAGGCTTTTGGGGCTCGCCATACCTTTTTCCTGACCAACGGCACCTCTACCGCGAATAAAGTGGTTATTCAGCAAATTCTTGGCGGTGGCGGAAAAATTATCGTTGACCAAGCGTGTCACAAATCAGTTCACCATGCGATTGTGATGAATCGCTGTGAGCCGGTTTACCTGAAGTCTGTATTGCATCCAGAATTTGGAATTTACGGGCCGGTAAAGCGTTCGGATATTGAAGCTGCCCTGGATGAGCATAGTGATGCGCGCCTATTGGTAATTACCTCCTGCACCTATGATGGATTGCGTTACGACCTTAAGCCAATTATCGACTACGCCCATGAGCGTGGAGTGAAAGTGCTGGTGGATGAAGCCTGGTTTGCCCACGGTTTCTTCCATCCCGAGTTGCGGCCTACAGCACTGGAATGTGGGGCAGATTATGTGACCCAAAGCACCCACAAAATGCTGTCGGCCTTTTCCCAGGCCAGTATGATCCACGTGCAAGACCCGGACTTTGATGAATTCCGTTTTCGTGAAAACCTGAATATGCACGCCTCTACCAGTCCTCAGTATGCAATGATTGCGAGCCTAGATGTGGCGCGTAAACAAATGGCGATGGAGGGGTATGGTCGTTTGAAGCAATGTCTAAAGATGGTGGAAATTTTACGTAATGCCGTTAATGAGACAGGTGTGTTCCGCGCGCTAACACGTGATGACTTAATTGCTGACCCACTTGCCAGTGATAACATTCGCCTTGATCCCACCAAGGTGACTATTGATATTTCCAAGAGTGGCTACTCTGGCAATGAAATGCAGATTAAATTGTTTGATCAGTATGGCATCCAGGTGGAAAAGACCACCTACAATACCATTACTGTACTTGTAACCCTTGGTAGTACAGAGAGCAAATTACTTCGCTTGATTCATGCTCTTAAGCAATTGGCAGGAAATACTCACAAGCGTATTCATATCGGGTCGCCGAGGCGTTTGCCAGAATTTACCCGTTTTACATGTCTACCGGCAGATGCTTATTTTTCGGAAGCAGAAGAATTGCCGCTGATGGATAATGGCACAGAAGCTATTGAGAACCTGGTTGGTCGGACCAGTGCAGATGAAATTGTTCCCTATCCGCCAGGTATTCCGGTCCTTGTGCCGGGACAGGAAATTTCAGCCCAAATAGTACAGTTTTTACAGCAGCTACTTCAGGGGCAGAATACGACAGAAATTCACGGTCTTATTTTCCGCTCTGATGAGCCGATGCTAAGGGTCGTTAAGGAAGCCTCCAAGGGCAAAGCTGAGAAAGTGCAGTCTTCTGGAGAGAAAAAGAAAGGAAAATAGTAAAACTCCATAATCCGGCATGGAGGCCGGTATGCTCGAAAGTCCACAATCTGTGTTGATAGCCGGTGCTTCCGGTGGCATAGCGCAGGCCATTGGCGCCGAAATTATTCGGCGCTATCCTCAAGTTACATTATTGACCTTGAGTCGAATCACAGTTGATATGATTCCTGGCCATGTCGGTGAGCGACACCATTTATCCGTTTGTTTAGAGCAAGCCGAGTCCATCGATATTGTTGAAAATTTTTTGGCCGAACACTCTGAGCCTCCAGGTTGGGTAATCAACTGCTGTGGCATTTTACATGATGAGTTCCATGGACCGGAGAAGTCCCTATCGCAATGTGATGATCACTGGTTATTGCAGTCGATTCAGGTCAACGTACTTTCCCATTTACATTTAGCGCGCGCACTGGATGGATTCTTGAAGCGCAGACGCCCTTTGTTGTGGGCGTCGCTTTCGGCAAAGGTGGGAAGTATCACGGATAACCAGCTCGGTGGCTGGTACAGCTACCGGTGTAGTAAGGCCGCATTAAATATGCTGGTTAAGAATCTGTCTATTGAGTGGGCGCGGAAACTGGAGGAAAGTTGTGTGGTGGCGATTCACCCAGGTACGACAGATACTTCATTATCCAAACCTTTTCAGTCTAATTTGCCCCCAGATAAACTCTACACCCCTGAATTAAGCGCGAATCGTATTGTGGATGTCTTGAGCCAACTGGCATCGTCAGACACCGGAAAATTACTATCATGGGATGGAAGTCTTATACCCTGGTAGCGATCAGCGTGAAATAGGCGCGATAGTAGCTGTTTTCGTATCTTAAGTTATAAGAGGGTTTCCCCGCTCCAGAATAGTGGCGATGTCAATCCCGGTGGGTAGGCTTCCAGTATTGTGTGTGCCGTTAATCCCTATTCTTGATTTGATAAAGGCATCAGTTACACAAGGGCTACTCCCCTGTAGCAGAAGGTGCGCCTGCATGGTCAGGGCCATTTGATCAATAATATGACGTGCACGGTATTCAAATTGATTTAGGTCGGAAAGGTCGTTTCTTAACTTGTCGACTGCCGTATCAAACTGTGTGTTTATGCCTCGACTAATGTTTAATTCATCAAACCAGTGACTAATTACTGCAGGAGTTTTAGTGATGGCACGTAACACGTCCATCGCTTGAATATTCCCTGAGCCCTCCCAGATTGCATTTATCGGAGCATCTCGGTACAGCCGTGCCGTAATAAAGTTTTCAATAGCTCCATTGCCTCCCAGACACTCCATAGCCTCATAGGCGTGATGAGGGCTGCGTTTGCATATCCAGTATTTTCCCACCGCGGCCCCGAGTCTGAGTAGCATCTTTTCGTGTTCGCTGTCCTCTTGATCCATTGCTCTGGCTATGCGCATGGTAAAGGCAATTGAGCCTTCCACCTCCAATTGCAGGTCGGCAAGCACATTTTGCATCAGTGGTTGATCAATCAGCTTTTTGCCAAATGCTTTACGCTCACTAGCGTTGTATATTGCCTGGATCACAGCTTGCCGCTGCCCTGCAGATGAGCCCATCATGCAATCAAACCGCGTAATCGCTACCATCTTGATGATGGCGCTGACCCCACGCCCTTCTTCGCCGATTAGCCAGCCCAATGCGCCGCGTATCTCAACTTCTGAAGAAGCATTGGAAACATTGCCACACTTTGTCTTCAGGCGTTGAATCTCCAGCTGGTTCTTCGATCCATCCGGTCTCCATCTTGGAACCAAGAAGCAGGATAAGCCGCCGGGCGCCTGGGCAAGAATTAAAAAGGCATCGCACATAGGGGCGGACATAAACCATTTGTGCCCTAATAACTCATAGGTTCCATCGGCGAGGGGAATTGCAGCGGTGGTATTTGCTCTGACATCTGAGCCCCCTTGTTTTTCGGTCATGCCCATACCGATCGTCAATGAGTTTTTCTCAAAATATGGGCGATTACTTCCATCGTAAGTGCGGCTGGTTATTTTGGGGATCCATTCAATGGCGATTTCAGAGTTTAGCTCGATAGTGGGCACTGAGGCGAAGGTCATAGTGATAGGACACCCGTGACCGGCTTCAAGCTGAGTGTGCAAGTAATTTTTTGCAGCTCTGGCCACGTGGGCACCTGCGCGTGGGTCGGTCCAGGGAGAGCTGTGTAAACCTTCTGAAAGTGCCAGCTGCATTAGCTGGTGATAAGAGGGATGGTATCGAACCAAATCAATGCGGTGGCCGGAACGATCGTGATTTTCGAAGATAGGTTTAAATTCATTAGCGGCATAACCCCGCTCAATCATTTCTGGCCTGCCACACACCTCCCCATACCGCTCCAGGTCATCTTCAGCCCAATGGGCCCCATTAATATGTACGGCTTCCTTTAACGCTTGATCAGCAATATAGAGGTTATGACCAGAAAGCGGGCTGGGCTGGTTGGCAACCTGATAATTGGTTTTGCAATCTGATGTGTGGATCTCACTGTTCATAACTTCACCCTGGAGGATGTAGATTTCTATTTGATGCTGTAATTTAACTTGTACGGTTTTGCCAATTCCCCTAGGGGAATAGTTCAGGCATAGCCGAATATGAGCATAAAACAAGCTTTTCCTGATTACTATTTAAGCTGTTTAATTTTAAGTCGTGATTTTGCCGTTTTTATTTGCAGGGCCTGATCCTATGAATTCTCAGGTGATTTTACTCGATCAAATATGGCTTAAAAGTAATGAGGTGAAATTTATATTTTATTGCTATCGAATACCGTTTTGTCAGTCTGTCTCCGATGAGGCTCGAATCATCTTGTGTTTGTCGTCTTATTGTTGGTAGCAATTTTTTTTATCTTAAATTATTCAAAATAAATTTATTAATAATGTGGACCAGTACAAAAAAATTGATATTTATAGAGCTCTATTGCCGATAGGAAATCTATACCAAAGCATGTTGATTTTTCTTTTTAGTTTACTGATCCATGATACCTTTGTATTACAAAATGGTATTAGAGAACCAAGTTGGCACACTTAAGATTGAATTTTTGATATCTAGATCACTACCGGTTGCAGTTAATGAGTTGATCGAATAGATTTAGCTCACAGCGTAAGATGAGCGCGGAAAATTGATAAAAAATAGTTAGGCTGGTAACAGGCTGAAACATAAAAGGACTGCACATTGGGGGAACCCAGATGAATTTGCATAAGGATTATGCACCACTAAAGGTTGTTAGCCCTAAGTCAGAAAAAACAGGGATTACAGTTGCCTTTTTAACTGCATGCGTCAATCTTCAATCCTCAATATTTGCCGGGCGAATTGAAGATGAGTTTAAGACTACCTGCGCTATCCTTCAGCGCTCGACACTTTCATCCCTAAGTGGTATTAAGGCCGAATACCTTCTTCTTGATTGTGCCGATGTATCCTCTTCAGATCTCGAGAATCTTTTGAGGGAGATACACTCCCTGCCCACACCTCCCAACATAGTATTGATCAATGTCGATCAGAAGGCCGATATTGATTTTGTTCTGCATTGGGAAAAAGTTCTGGGGTTAATACCCTCCGAATGCGAAGCAAAAGTCATTATGGAGAGGTTGGGTAGGATATTCTCGGGAGAATACTGGTTTCCAAGGGATGTTCTCCATAATTTTCTCAGGCAACACAGAAAGCCTAAAAAGTGGTGCGATAAGGCTTCAAACCTCACGCAGCGAGAACGGCAAATTTTACAGTTGATCTGTGACTGTAATACCAATGCAAATATAGCCGAAACATTATGTGTTAGCGAGCATACCGTTAAAAGTCATTTGTATAAAATCTATAGAAAAATAGGCTGTAAGAACCGGTTAGAAGCAAGTAGTTGGGCCAGTCAAAACTTGTAATATTATGAAATCAATATTTTTGTGCGCAACTGTGTTAACAGTTGCGCTTTCGTGTATCGTTCACAAAAGTCACGCTCAAGAAACAAGTGATCAAAGCTCTGAGGAATCCCTGCTTACTGGATTGGTAATTGATAATACGGTAAGCGGTATAGGTCATGAGTTCGCTAGATCGCTATCAATTTATATAACAACTAATTTGACAGGATTCGACTACAACCTGACCGTGCATGAAAGGCCTTCGGCAAGGTGGGGCAGTGTTGTTTGGGTAACCTTTGATAGCAAGCAAGTCTTTAAAACTGTCATTTATCCTGGGCGGAGAAAGTTCGGTGCAATTGTCGAGCAGGCTGCTTCGCAAATAAATAATAATGTGAGGCAGCAACGGTTGCAGGATCTTTTATCTCAAAATGTTGATTTGGCGGGGGATGAAATATAATGAAATTTTTATTCACAACGGCTTTTTTATTGTTATCTGGCTCGGTGTTTGCAACAGAACTGGTGTACACGCCTGTGAATCCATCGTTTGGGGGCAATCCTCTTAATGGTAATTATTTACTGAATAATGCTAGTGCACAGAACAGTAAAAAAGATCCTGATGCTAAGGATTCGCCGTACTCTGACTCTTCTTCCCTGGATAGATTTACTGACACGTTAGAATCTCGTTTGCTCTCACAGCTACTAACAGATGTGGGAAATGGTAATGACGGTACTTTGGTAACTGATGACTATATCGTAAATATTGTTGATATTGATGGTGAATTGACGATCACCATTACCGATGCTGTTACGGGTGAGATATCTGAAATTGTAGTTGTAGGTCTTAATCCAAGCAACTAATAAAATTATATTTGCAAGCTTAGGTTTTGTGGGGTGGTGCGATGTTATCGAGAATATTTATTCTAATTATTATTTTTAGCATTAGTGGGTGTAGTTCTGTTAAGGAGGCGTTGTTCGGCCCTGGACAGCAAAAGGCAACTTTGACGGATAGAATGAGCACCTATTCTGACTTAGTCAGTTTGCCTGCTCCTAGAGGGAAAATAGTTGCAGCAGTGTACGGTTTTAGTGATCAAACTGGACAATATCGGCCAGCGCCCTCCAGCTCATTCTCGACCGCAGTGACTCAAGGGGCTGCAGCTATGCTGGTTCAGGTTCTAAATGAATCTGGATGGTTTGTGACTCTTGAGCGGGAGGGTTTACAAAACCTCTTAACCGAAAGAAAAATAATTAGAGCTGCACTGAAAGAACAGGACAATCCTGCCAGTCCTGTATTCGATCTGCCTTCTCTTATGTCAGCCAATATTATGTTGGAGGGTGGGATAGTCGGTTACGATACAAACATCAAAACAGGGGGTGCGGGGGCACGTTACTTCGGTATCGGTATTTCTGAACAATATCGTGTAGATGAGGTTACTGTAAACCTGCGTGCGGTAGATGTCCGAAGTGGACGAGTTCTAAGTAGTGTTTTAACGAGCAAGAAAATCTTGTCGAGGCAAGTTCAAGGCGATGTTTACACTTTTGTGGAATATAAGCGCTTACTTGAAATAGAGGCTGGGATGACCACGAACGATCCAGCTCAATTATGTGTTCTTTCTGCGATAGAGTCGGCGGTAATTCATCTTATATCCCAGGGAGTTAATGCTAATTTGTGGGCATTGGAAGATAATAGCCAATACCCTATGTCTGTCCTCAGTGAATATTCTGCGACACCAGTAAAAATATTATAAATCTTTAGCGGATATTAAATTTTATTGGCATGTTCATTTAGATGTATATGTAATTTAGCGAAATGGAATTTTATTAAATTATATCTATGTATTTTCATGTTTGTGTGTGTAATTTGGTGGAATTGAACTGTTTTATTTTTTGTGTGTTTTGATTTAAATCACTACCTTAATACAAAAGTTTTACGTTCTTCTTATTCTTTCCGGTTAAATGTAATCTTTCTTCTGATTTAAGATATATTTTTTTTTACCTATAGTGTCCATGTTGTTTCTTATAGTTGTTAACCGTTCTTATTGGAGAGGTGGTTGGTGATTGCTACAGCTAAACGAGTAACGGCAATTTTATTTCTGTTTCTGGTTTTACCGCTTTCGGTGTGCTGGGCTTCTGATTTAGATGACCACAATGAATTGTCTGCGGGGCAGGGTGCTCTGGATCTTCTTTTGTTAAGAAAAGATTCAATTACGGGTAACTTGGCCCAGGTTTCACAAGTAGGTGATTACAACCTTGCTGAAGTTACCCAGTCTGGTCTTTACAACCAGGCTGTCCTGATCCAGGAGGGTGGCTCCAATGCAGCGTTGGTGCAACAAACAGGCGATTCTAATTATGCTGCGATATCGCAGTCAGGAGCCTACAACCAAGCTACAGCGATACAGAATGGCGTAGATAATGTGGCTTTAATTAGCCAGGTTGGTTACGGAAATTCTGCAAACATTATTCAAAATGGTGATGGATTGTTTGGTTATGTCGCGCAGTTCGGTGACGACCATGCGGTGCAACTGGTGCAGTACGATTAAGGCATTGCACTATTTTACTTGTATTTATAATTTTATTCTGAGGGAGATTGATAAATGAAAAAGATTACACTTGCTGCTGCTATTGCTTTGATTGCTGGCGCAGGTCAGGCTGTAGCTGATAATAACTACGGTGATCAGGTTCAGCTCGGCGAAAATAACTCTGCAAATGTATCCCAAGTATATGAGGCTAACAATAATGCTGCCTATCAGTGGCAGGAGGGTAATGATAACGTAGCTGTTGCAGCTCAGGATTATGCTGATGATAACTACATTGATCAGACCCAACTCGGTGACCGTAATGCTGCTTACACCAGTCAGTCCAGCCAAATGGGCAGTGAAGCTTTGACCTACCAGGATGGGGAAGGTAACAATGGAACTATCCACCAGTGGACCGGTTCCTACAATAGTGCCTACGCTGCGCAGTTTGGTAGTGAAAATATGATTCATTTGGATCAGTATACCGACTCTAACTTTAACTATGCCGACATGTATCAAGACGGCAGCGACAACATGGGCGTTCTGCAACAGGAAGGTGACGGTAACTACTTCGTCAGCACCCAGGTTGGAGACAATAACGGTGTTTGGAACAGCACCTGGTACTCCTCATTTGATGGTTTTGTTGGTGGTCAGGTAGGTGACTTCAACGTAGGTACTGTTTTTCAGTCAGGTGCTGAGAACACTGCAAACCTGATGCAGAGTGGTGATATTAACCTGCTCGACCTGTCTCAATCCGGCCTCAGCAACACTGCGACTATCCTGCAGCAAGGTGATGCTAACGCTGCTTTCGGTTACCAATCCGGTGTTAACAACGTTGCCAATATCACCCAGAATGAGACCAATAACTTTGGTGCTATGGCTCAATTTGGCAATGACAATACCGCTAACCTTGTACAAACCGGTGACATGAATAGTGCTGACTTTGGTCAGTATGGCGATGCTAACCTGGCAAATATTGATCAGACAGGCAACAGCAACTACGCCTATGGTTACAGTGCTGGTGTTGCAAATATCGTAGATATTGATCAAGCGGGTGAGTTGAACCTGGCAGAAGTTCACCAAGACTTTGGCGGCGATAACCTGATTACTGTGGCCCAAACTGGCTACGAGCATTCCGCTCACGTTGGACAGGGTGGCTATGAAAATGTTGCCACTGTTAGCCAGAACAGTGCATATAATATGGCTAGCATTGAGCAGGTTGGTGCAAGCAACGTTGCCACCATCACTCAGAACTGATTCTGAAGAGTTTCAGGTATGAAGAAACCGCCCTATTGGGCGGTTTTTTTATATAAAGGTAGAAGCTAATCCTTATCTAAGAGCAGATTGACTAAATGGTTCTCTGCCCGCAAAAATTGAGAGTCAGCTCTAATAGCCCTGTCCATGGAGATTGCTGCCCACTACCACCTTTAATAGAGCTATCTATAGCTCGAGCGCGAATTAATAAGCTTTCCAGTTGCTTCTTATTAAGTCTGTGTAGGGCTCCTTGGACCAATGGCTGTCGCTTTTGCAGCCGAACCAATCTCGCTAGAGGTTGGCCTTGATCCAGTTTTTCCATAATGTCGAGAAGAGTGCGAATTTCTCTTGCTATTGCCCAAAGTACAATGGGTGGTTCAATACCTTCGACCCTCAATCCGTCGAGTGTTTTGACTGCTTTGGCTGAGTTGCCAGAGAGTGCTGTGTCAATTAGGTCAAAAACACTGTAACGGGCGGAGCTGGTGACACTATGCTCCATCATTTCCCGGGTGATTTCTTGCCGGGGGCTGGAAAGCTTAAGTTTTTCTATCTCCTGGCTTGCGGCAAGCAAGTTACCCTCTACTCTTTCTGCCAGGATTTGTACTGCTTCTGGTTCGGCTGAGAGGCCTGCAGATGCAAGGCGCTGGTTGATCCAGCGGGGCATTTCCTGAATCGTCACAGGCCATACCTGAACCAGTACTCCTGATTGTTCTAGGACTTTGACCCATTTGCTGTTGAGTTGCGATTTATCAAGTTTCGGTAATACCAGTAAAAGCAAAAGATCTTCACTCGCCATTGAAGCAAACTCTTGCAGGGCTTTACTGCCCTTATCCCCGGGTTTACCTCCGGGTAAACGCAGCTCGACAAGTTTTTTTTCTGCGAAAAGAGACATATTTCCGGCTGAAGCAACCAGCGTGTTCCAGTCAAAATTATGCTCTGCGTGAATAAGTTCTCGCTCGGTGAAACCGTGCTTTTTCGCTGTTGAGCGGACTAAATCGCAGCACTCTTGTACTATTAAGGGCTCATCACCAGTGATAATAAAAATTGGCGATAGGCCCTTTTTTAGATTTTGCGATAATTGATGGGGGTTAACGCGCATTAATAAAACTAACCTAGTAGCTCTTTTCTTCTAATGAAGCATTCACATCGATACGCCGTAAGCGATCGATAATGCGCCCAATAAGCTCCCGCTGCATCTCCGCGCGCAAGGTATTTTCCTCTTCACTTTTACTGACAATTTCATCGACATCCCACTCCAAGGTGCGGTAAACATCTGCCTGTGCTTTATTTAGGAGGACTTGGCCTGAAGCTGTGCGTACGCTATAGATTGCACTGGTAATTAATTCGTATTCAGATGCTCGCCCTTCAGAGTCTACAGCTACGGTTAGTTTTCTCTCGGTTTCCTGGTGAATGATGAGTGTATAGTCAGCTTCTGCAGGTGATTCCGCCATAGGCACACCCGCATTATTGAGCAGTCGAGTTAATTGATCTGCGATATCACTGCGAGGGTCTACTGTGGATATATAGAGTGTACTACCGGGAGGAAAATTCTTAGGGGCGCCTCTTAGATGCCAGCCGCAACCGGCAATAGTGATAGCGAGAAGAAAAATAAAGGCTCGATTTGCGATTGTTTTCATAAACTACTTGCCATGGTCTTGTCGGCTACAGCGAGCTGACTTAAGTGAGCCGGGAGTGAAACTCCCGGCATCATATTGCGGGTCTTTACTTGGCGACAATATTAACCAGCTTGCCAGGTACGACAATTACTTTGCGCACCGTAGCTTCACCGATAAATTTCTGAACGTTCTCATCGGCGAGGGCGAGTTTTTCCAGGCTCTCTTTGTCTGCATCAGCAGGCGCATCCAGTTTTGCGCGTACCTTGCCATTGACCTGGACGACCAAAGTAATCGAGGTGCGCACCAGTGCTTTTTCATCTGCCATTGGCCAAGGAGAATCGATTAGGGCACTGGTATTCCCTAGCACCTGCCACAGTTGGTGACAGATATGAGGAGTAACCGGAGCCAACAGCAAGACGGCGGTCTGTAGGGCTTCTCTCTCTACAGCCAGTCCTTGATCACTGTTGCGATCTGCCAGCTTGCCGACTTCATTGAGCAATTCCATTACTGCTGCGATAGCGGTATTAAAGGTCTGGCGGCGGCCATAGTCATCCCCCACTTTTTGGATGGTCTCGTGGGTTTTGCGGCGCAGCTGCTGTTGCTTGTCATTGAGGGACTGCTGGTCGATCTGTGCTTCACTGGAGCCCGCTGCAATATGGGCGTGAACGGTCTTCCAGAGTTTGCGCAGGAAGCGGCTGGCACCTTCCACACCGGCATCGTGCCACTCCAGAGTCTGCTCCGGAGGGGCGGCAAACATGGTGAACAGGCGAACGGTATCGGCACCGTACTCCTCAACCGCAGCGTGAGGGTCTATGCCATTGTTCTTGGACTTGGACATCTTTACCACGCCGCCGGCAATAATCTCTTCGCCGGTGGCTCGCTCAATCGCTTTGGTCGGCTTGCCCTTGTCATCGCGCTCGACGTCCACATCGGCGGGGTTGATCCAGGTCTTGTGGCCGTGTTCTTCCTTGTAGAAGGATTCGGCTAACACCATGCCCTGACACAGCAGCTTCTTGAAGGGTTCATCGCTATTGACCAGGCCCTCATCCCGCATCAGCTTGTGGAAGAAGCGCGCGTAGAGAAGGTGCAAGATGGCATGTTCAATACCGCCGACATACTGGTCCACTGGCAGCCAGTAGTTGGCGCGGTCCGGGTCCAGCATGCCCTCTTCAAAATCGGGACAGGTATAACGGGCGTAGTACCAGCTGGACTCCATAAAGGTGTCGAAGGTATCGGTTTCACGTTCTACGGGAGTGCCGTTGAGTTCGTCTTTACGCCATTCGGGGTCGGCTTTAATAGGTGATTGAACGCCGTCGAGCTCGACATCTTCCGGCAACAGGATCGGCAGCTTGTCTGCGGGTACTGGTATTTCTCCGCCGTCGGCCAGGTTGAACATGGGGATGGGCGCACCCCAGTAGCGCTGGCGGGAGACACCCCAGTCGCGCAGGCGATAGTTGATCTTAACCCGACCCTTACCTGCAGCAATCAGCGCTTCGGAGATCGCAGTAAAGGCGCCATCAAAATCCAGGCCGTCAAAACTGCCGGAATTCACCAGTTTGCCTTTCTCCGTATAGGCCTCTTTCTCCAAGTTGATGGACTCGCCGTCGGCAGCCTCGATAACCTGGATAACGGGCAGCTGGTATTTTTGCGCAAATTCCCAATCGCGCTGGTCGTGTGCCGGTACTGCCATCACCGCGCCTGAGCCGTAATCCATCAGAACATAGTTAGCCACCCATACGGAGACTTCTTCACCACTGATGGGGTGAATCGCCTTGAGCCCGGTATCCATGCCTTTCTTGTCCATCGTGGCCATATCGGCTTCGGATAGGGACTGCTTTTTGCACTCGGCGATAAAAGTTTTGAGTTCGGGGTTGGACTCGGCAAGTTCCAGAGCGATGGGGTGCTCGGCGGCGAGGGAAACATAGGTAACGCCCATCAGTGTATCCGGACGGGTGGTATACACATCGAAGTGGTCCATGCCCGCAATAGGCTTGGGCAGGGCAAAGCTCAGCTCTACTCCCCGGCTCTTGCCGATCCAGTTGCGCTGCATGGTGCGCACCTGCTCGGGCCACTCGGGCAGTTTGTCCAGGTCTTCGAGCAGCTCTTCGGCATAATCGGTGATCTTGATAAACCACTGGGCCAGCTCGCGGCGCTCAACGGTAGTGCCACAGCGCCAGCAGGCGCCATCTTCTACCTGCTCATTGGCCAGTACTGTCTGGTCGTGGGGGCACCAGTTCACTGCAGAGTTTTTCTTGTAGACCAGGCCTTTTTCGTAGAGGCGGGTGAAGAACCACTGCTCCCAGCGATAGTAGGAGGGTTGGCAGGTGGCCAGTTCGCGGGACCAGTCAAAGCCAAAACCCAGAGCCTTGAGCTGGCCTTTCATGTACTCGATATTGGCATAGGTCCATTTGGCTGGAGCGGTCTTGTTCTGGATGGCCGCATTCTCTGCCGGCAGACCGAAAGCATCCCAGCCCATCGGGTGCAACACGTTTCTGCCCTGCATGCGCTGATAGCGAGTAATTACATCGGTAATGGTGTAATTGCGCACATGCCCCATGTGTAGCTTGCCGCTGGGGTAGGGGAACATGGATAGGCAGTAGAACTTTTCCCTGCCGGCGTCTTCCTTTACTTCAAAGCTCTTCTCGGCCTCCCAGAATTCCTGGGCGGAAGCTTCGACTGCGGAGGGGTTGTACTGCTCTTCCATCGATTCGGGACCTATACTCTGTGATCAAAATTTGCGGGAAACTGTTCAGTGCTTATTGGGGGATGTGAACGCTTGTCAATCGGTAAAGATTGATCGCGATCAAGTTTCGCTCCCAGTGCATCTTTTACGATGCGTAAACGCGGGATTATAGGAGGGATACCGTGACGAAGGAACCAAAGTTGCCGCCGAAGGACGATCTGATTAATGAGTTTCGCGAAGACTTTGAAGATTTGGTCGAAGGTGAGCTGGCTGTTGAGAATCTCACCGCCAATAAGATGGCATTTTTGCGGGCTTGGCTGAAAGATGACCTGCATCGGGCTGCTGACTATATCCGGGGACTAGGTGGGGAATTGAAGACCCTGGAGGAGCGCAGCGGTGATTGGCTGCTGGATGCGGCGGACCCCACAGAAACCGCCTGGCCAAACTTAATGCGATGCATCAAAGAGGGCAAGCCCTGGGCTTTGGCCGGCGAGTTTGTAGGGCCGGATGAGGAGTTGCAGTGTTTGGGCTGTGGATACCGAGCTATGCCACCGGCAAATACCCAGATCACTCCCTGCCACCGGTGTGGTTATGGATGCTTTCGCCAGATTGAGGGTGGTCTCGAGTATTGAATGGGTTCTATACGGCGGCGGCCACGCTTCTGATGCCTCCAGCAGCCCCATTGTTGGGGCTGCTGGTTGCATTCCTTTTGCGATTCTCTTCATCAGGGTCCCTGCTTGAGAGATGTTCTCTACCCTTGGCTGTGATTTCCTTTTGTGTGCTTTGGTTAGGGGCGACCCCGGCATTCTCATCCTGGCTTGGGGATCGATTGGGCAAGGTACCTTATCAACCCCATATAAGGCCTGAGGCCGTTGTGATCCTTGGTGCAGGGCGTTATCGCGACAGGTATTCGAATAGGGAGAGACTCTCTGCGGCGAGTCTTGAAAGAGTTGCCGGTGCTGTCGAGCAAGCACCAGAAAAGTTACCGATTCTGGTATCTGGCGGTCGGGTTCACAGCGGAGAGCGGCTGTCAGAGTCTGATTTAATGGCTGCGTTGTTGGAGGAGGAGTTTTCCACTCCGGTCACTTGGCGTGAAGATTGCAGTCGTACTACTGCAGAGAATGCAGTAAATAGTGCTGATATTTTGCACAGAGCTAATGTGAGGTCGGTTTTTTTGGCCACTCACTGGTGGCATATGCCTCGCGCAGCGGAAATTTTTTCCCGCGCTGGCTTAGAGGTACAACCCCTGCCGGTTGGGAGTGCCGGAGAATTGATGCCCCGCGCTCAAACAGGTGTGGGGCGCTGGCTGCCTAATGCTGTCTCCCAGCTAAGGACCCAGGTCTACTGGCGGGAAATACTGGCACGGATCTGGTATCGGTGGAGTTCGCTACCGTCCATCAGAAAATGTTGAGGATGGATAAGGAACTTTTTGATAAATGTAATCTCAGAGGCCTACAGGATTTGAGGGATCAGGCGTCGAGCCCAAATGTTTGAGAGCTCTTGATTGCTAGTTGTACCGGGCTTAGGATGACTGGCGCCACAGGACATACCCATTGATTATCTTTTTATATGGAGTAGCGGCTGTGGATAAGAAACATAACAATAATCGAGATAACCTTATGATGAAGGGCATCCCACTTTCTTTCTCTCCGATACAGTTACATAACCGGTTAAACCGGGCTGTTTGGATTGGCTTCAAGCGGGTTGAGCAAGATGGCCGCACACTGGTTTTTCTGTGTGCTGGTGGCGATAGCGGCGCCCAACTCAGTAAAAATTTTGAGACCTTTGCCGGGCAGATTGTTCGGGAGTTCGGTTTTGCTCCCGCCGAAGTGGAGTTTATCGAGCTGCGTTCAAAAGCCGAGGAGTCCCATTGGTATCGCTGGCATGCCCAATGGGTGGGTTCTGCGCCAATGGAGTGCCATGGCGACCTGGTGACCAGTGAATCTAGCCGACGCTACTTAGCCCAGGCACTCGAAAGCGATATGGCCGCCGCTTAAATTCATTTGTTCAGGCGCTGGCTTTAGTGGCAGCGCCGTCACCCTTGAGCAGGTCTGAGAGGGCCTGCTCCAGAGTTGGAAATTGGAAGGTATAGCCGGTTTCCAATGCTGTACAGGGCTCGACCCTATCACTGGCTAGCAGTAATTCATCAGCCATCTCTCCAAAAGCTATCTTTAAAGCCCAGGCCGGTGAGCGTAAAAACGCCGGGCGATGCAGCTCTTTGGCCAGGATCCGGGCAAAGCTGTTGTTGGTTACAGGTTCTGGTGCACTTCCGTTAAATGGACGGCAAAGTTGATTGTCGATGGCGTGTAATATCAGCCCGACTTCGTCTTCTTCGTGAATCCAGCTCATCCAGTGCTCGCCCGAGCCCATGGGGCCGCCAAGCCCGAGCCGAAATGGTGGCAGCATTTGGGGAAGGGCGCCACCGCGCATGGAGAGAACGATAGCTGTGCGGATAATGCCTACCTTAACGCCAGAGTGCTGCAGCGGGAGCGTGGCGGCCTCCCAGTCCCGACACAGCTGTGCGGCAAAGCCCCCCCCTGGAGCGCTGTCTTCTTTCAGTAACTCCCCTCCGCGATTGCCGTAATAGCCGATTGCGGAGCCGGACAAGAAGTAGGATGGCTTGTCTCTTTGGCCCAGGGTCCAGCGAACCAGCTTCTCTGTTGTGTCCAGGCGTGAACCGCGAATTTCAGTGCGATATTTTTCTGTCCAGCGACGGGAGATGGGGGCCCCGGCAAGGTTCACAATAACATCTACGGGCTGGTTTACCTCTGCGGGATCGCGGCAGGCGTTGGCTGATTCGCCACATAAGTTTCGAACCCTGTCCGGATGTCGGCTTAATACCGTAATAGTATGGCCTCGCTCCAGCCAGCGCCGACAAAAGAGTCTGCCTATAAGCCCGGTGCCACCGCTAATCAAGCAATGCATGGGGAATCACCTTGCCTTATATTCGCTAGAAAATTGAATGGAGCATAGCAGTGATATTCAGTGGCGGTAGCTTACCGATGGCCACCCCGGCAGGGAGTGGCCAGAGGGCTTGTTTTAATCGGGTAGCTCGCCACTGAGAGGGGAGTTGGATTGGGGTTCCACCCTACGGCGTAAAAACAGGGCCAGGGCCAGCATTGGGAGCGCCAAGGCAAATACCAATGAGATGCCGGCTAGCATAAACGGAGTGGCGCCACTCATCGCTCTGATATCCCCGGTCATATTCGCGCGCTCGAATTGGGGGAGTTTTTTAATAATCCTCCCCTTGGGGTCCACAATTGCCGTCACACCAGTATTTGTCCCTCTCACCAGGTAGCGACCAGTTTCCAAAGCGCGCATCTGCGCCATTTGCATATGTTGTAAGGGGCCAATAGAGGTCCCGAACCATGCATCATTGCTAATGGTCAGCAAAACCTGGGAAGACAGTGCTGAGTCGGCAACCAGCCTGGGATAGACAACCTCATAGCAGATAAGCGGCGCCCAGCTTGCACCAGCAGCATTGAGCGGCGATTGTTCGTCCGGGCCTGAGCGGATAAAGGAAGTGGGGAGATTAAAAAACTCGATAGTGCCCCGAATAAAATCCTCCAGAGGTACATACTCACCAAAGGGGACCAGGTGGCGCTTGTGATACACGCTGGGGCTCTGGCCAAAAACTGCGGCGGAGTTGTGAATACTCCGCCCCTCCTGTGTCGAACCCCGGGTGTCATAGAGAATACCGGTGATCAAATCGATGTTGGTAGTCTCAGCATTGCGTTGCAGCGCCTGCATAAGGTTGGGGGCTTGCCCGTAGAGCATGGGCAGGGCGGCTTCGGGCCAGATAATAACGTCTACATCCTGATCGCTAAGGGCGCGAGTGCCCTCCTGGTAGCGACTGATAGTTTCCCCGCGAAACTCTGGCAACCACTTCTTTTCCTGAGGAATATTAGCCTGCACCAGCCCAACGCTGATAAGAGGACCTTTTGCGGAGGTCCACTCCACTTGGGAGAGGGCAGCTCCTATTGGCCAGGGGGCCAGTGCCGCAGTGAGTAGAATGATATGGCTGTGACGCTTGAGCGGGGATAGGCGGCCGCTGACAACCAGGGCCAGCACTGCGCCGGTAAATGCCAATAGCAGGCCTATGCCGTAGACACTCAACATCGGCGCCCAGCCCGCTAGCCAGGTTTCCGTATGGCCATAGCCGGCGAAGAGCCAGGGGAAACCGGTAAAGGCCCAGCTGCGCAGCCATTCACTGATAAACCACAGTGCGGCAAAAGCCAGGGCGAAGCTGAATTTATTATCTGTGAAGCGGCCCAGAATGTAGAAGGGCGCGGCTAACAGCAGCGCCATAATAACGACGAAGCTTCCGGTGAGGGCTAGTCCTAATGGCACCGATGAGTTGCCAAAACTTGTAATCGAAACGTAGACCCAGGAAGCCCCGCTGGCGAAGAGGCCCAATCCATAGCAGAGGGCGAGCCAGAAGCTTTTGCGGCCCGGTAGCACCTGCCCTTTGGCTGCGGAGAGCAGAATCCAGGCGAATAGTGTCAGGGACAGCAGGCCGCATACCCAATAGTTAAATGGGGCAAATGAAAGTGTCATCAACCCGCCAGCTACAACGCTGGCGAGAGGAGAAAATAATCTACGCATAAAGTTGTTGTCAGGATACCCCGTTCTCTAAGGGTATCAGTGTGTTAAAGCTTGTAGTGCTCAGCTGTCTTCTTCTGGCGGTTTGCGCATATGGGCAACCCGCAAAAGGTGTATCTGGCGGCTGTCTGCATAGAGTACCCGGAACATAAAGTCACCCAGTCGGGTGACTTCGTCGCGGCCTGGCAAATGGCCGAATGACTGCATAATAAGACCGCCGACAGTGTCGAATTCTTCATCACTAAAGGCGCTCTCGAAAAATTCATTGAACTCCTCAATGGGAGTCAGAGCTTTAACGATAAAATCGTTTTCCCCAACTTTACGGATATAACTATCCGCTTCTTCCTCGTCGGTCTCGTCTTCGATTTCACCGACAATTTCCTCGAGAATATCTTCGATAGTCACAACACCGGATACACCGCCGTATTCGTCTATCACGACCGCCATATGGTAGCGGTTCTCACGGAACTCGCGCAGCAGGATATTGAGGCGCTTGCTCTCGGGAATAATATTGGCTGGGCGGATCAGGTCTTCGAGCTGAAATCCGTCGAAACCTTTCAACAGGAGAGGGAGCAGGTCTTTGGCGAGCAATATCCCGCGTATATCATCAACACTTTCGCCGACGACAGGGAATCGGGAGTGCCCCGAATCAATAATTTTGGGGAGGAACTCTTCCGGCTTATCGTGAAGGCCTACCACAACCATTTGCGAGCGTGGAATCATAATCTCGCGGACTTGCTGGCTGGAAACGTCCAGTGCGCCTTCGATAATAGAGAGCGCTTCAGCATCTACCAGCTGATTTTCAGCGGCGTCCTTAATGATGTCCAATAATTCGTCGCGAGACTTGGGTTCAGCTGAAAAGGCGCTGAACAGCTTTTCCAGCCAACTTTTTTCACTCGCGCGGGATTTGCTCGCTGAGTGACTACTTGGGGGCTCGTCTGTGGTCATGGAAGTGGCCATGCTCCGGGGTTCTCTCGTTTGTAGATAAAATTCAGTAGCAGTTTGCCATTACTTCGGTGGTACAGCGGCTATCATCCCACTTCATCCAGTGGGGCGTAGGGGTCTGCAATGCCGAGGTTGGCGAGCAACTTCGTTTCCAGGCTTTCCATAACCTGAGCGTCTGCATCTTCGATATGGTCATAACCTAGAAGGTGCAGTGTGCCATGGACCACCATATGTGCCCAGTGCGCCGATAGTGATTTGCTCTGTTGCTCCGCTTCCAGTTCAACTACTGGGGCACAGATCACAAGATCTCCAAGCATTGGGAGATCCAGCTCCGCAGGGAAATCGGTAGGGAAGGATAAAACATTAGTGGGTTTATCCTTGCCTCGGTACTGGTGATTAAGTTCCTGGCTCTCACTTTCGTCCACGATTCGCACCGACAGTTCCGCTTCGTTGCGGTGGCCGGTCAAAGCCTTGGATGCCCAGTTGCTGATAGCCTCATCGGAAGGGATGTCGTGGCAGCGGCTGACCCGCTGCACATCGATTGTTAAATCAGTCATAACTCAGGTGCGGACTCTAAGCGGCATTCTCATCGGCTTTATTGGAAATTCGATCTGCTGAGGCCATTTCCAGCTCAGCTTCATGAATATCGTAGGCCTCCACAATGCGCTGCACGAGGGGGTGGCGAACCACATCCTTGGCTCCAAAGTGGGTAAAGCTGATTCCATTAACTCGCCCCAGTACTCCAACAGCATGGCGCAAACCGGAAGCTTGGCCACGGGGCAGGTCGACCTGGCTGGGGTCACCGGTAATTACGGCGGTGGAGCCAAAGCCAATCCGCGTGAGGAACATTTTCATCTGCTCGCGGGTGGTATTTTGGCTCTCATCGAGAATAACAAAGGCATTGTTCAGGGTGCGCCCGCGCATATAGGCAAGGGGAGCCACTTCGATAACGTTGCGCTCGATCAGCTTGCCAACAGTTTCAAAACCGAGCATTTCGTAGAGGGCGTCGTAGAGTGGGCGGAGGTAAGGGTCTACCTTTTGGCTCAAGTCACCGGGCAGGAAGCCCAATTTCTCGCCGGCTTCAACGGCGGGGCGGACCAGGAGGATTCGCTCAACTTCATCCTTGAGCAGAGACTCCACAGCACAGGCTACCGCCAGATAAGTTTTACCGGTACCGGCGGGTCCGATACCGAAATTGATATCATTGGTCTGCACAGCGCGAACGTATTTACGCTGATTGAGCCCTCTGGGGCGTACCGAGCACTTCTTAGTGCGAATCAGTACTACTTGGTCAGCTTCGTTGGAATCACCGCTACCATCTTGGCCGGTGAGTTCTTCAACTCCCGCTTGCTGCAGAGCCAGGTGAATCTCATCTGGAGTGAGATAGTCCTTAGTACCGGTTTCCTTATAGAGCCTACTGAGTAGTTCGCCAGCGGCACGCGCCGATTTGGCATCGCCGAAAAATGAAAACTGGTTGCCGCGATTTCGAATTTCGATATCCAGGCGCTGTTCTATTTGGCGTAGGTGTTGGTCGAACTGACCGCAGAGATTGGCGAGACGGCGTGCGTCGTTGGGCTCGAGAGTGATGCTGTGAGCGAGGGTTTGTGTTTCCAAATTGGTTTCCGGCACCTTTAATCCAGGGGTTATATTGCTAGGGTATACCCATTTTCCCTAAAGGGGAAAGAGGTGATTCCTACAAATAGGTTCTAACTTTACCTGATTTTAATTACGGGGCGTAATTTGGGGGGTAAGTTGAGCCTAATTTGGCGGCAGGATGTGCTTTCGAAGTACATCTTGCCGCTATTTGAGGTAATCACAAAGTCTTAGAACAGATCTTCTTCCAGCTCAGATGTGACTAAAATACCGCGCAGGGAGTTTGGCAGGGCCTCTTCAATCACAACATCGGCAAATTTGCCGATCAGGGCGAGGTCGTCCGCACGGAAGTTGACTACCCGGTTGTTCTCGGTGCGGCCTTGCAGCTGTCCGGGGTCCTTTTTGGAAACGCCGGTTACCAGTACACGCTCGGTGTTGCCAACCATGCGGCGGGCAATAGCTGCAGCCTGCTGGTTAATCCGCGCTTGCAGCAGCTGTAGGCGCTGCTTTTTCACCTCTTCCGGGGTGTCATCGGCCAAGTCGGCAGCCGGGGTGCCTGGGCGGGGGGAGTATATAAAGCTGAAGGAGATATCGAAGCCCACGTCCTGGATCAGGTTCATGGTCGCTTCAAAGTCCCTGTCAGTTTCGCCGGGGAAGCCGATAATAAAGTCTGAAGACAGGCAGATATCCGGGCGAATTTTCTTCAAGCGGCGGATCTTGGATTTGTATTCCAGGGCGGTGTGGCCGCGTTTCATTGCCATCAGAATGCGGTCGGAGCCACTTTGTACGGGCAGATGAAGGTGACTAACCAGTTCTGGCACCTGTCCGTAGACATCGATCAGCGCATCGGAGAACTCTACCGGGTGAGAGGTCGTATAGCGGATACGGTCGATTCCATCAATCGCTGCCACATAAGTGATCAGCTCGGCGAAATCCACTTCGTGGCCATCTTCTCCAGTAGCGCGGTAGGCGTTTACGTTTTGCCCAAGCAGGTTCACCTCGCGGACACCCTGGTCTGCCAGGTGGGCGATCTCTTCGAGTACATCGGCCACAGGGCGGCTGACTTCTTCGCCACGGGTGTAGGGAACCACGCAGAAAGTGCAGTACTTGGAGCAGCCCTCCATAATAGAGACAAATGCGGTGGCGCCGTCGGCCTCTGGCTGGGGCAGGCGATCAAACTTCTCGATCTCCGGGAAGCTCACATCGACGATAACTGCGCCGCTTTTTTGCTCTTTGGTCTCCATCATCTCCGGCAGGCGATGCAAGGTCTGGGGACCAAAGATCAAGTCTACATGGGGTGCGCGCTTGGCAATCGCCTCGCCTTCCTGACTGGCTACACAGCCGCCAACACCAATCACCAGGTCGGGATTTTTTTCCTTCAGGTGCTTCCAACGGCCCAGCTGGTGGAACAGCTTTTCCTGGGCTTTCTCGCGGATAGAACAGGTGTTGACCAATAGTACATCCGCCTCGTCGGGATCGTCGGTAGGTACCATGTCGTGGGACTCGCCGAGCAGATCGCGCATCCTCGCGGAATCGTACTCATTCATTTGGCAGCCGTGGGTCTTAATATATAGCTTTTTCACCGATGTTTCGGACATATCGCGCCTGGTTAAAAACTGGTCAACAATTAGGGTGGGGCATTATAGCGATACGACCCGGCACTGCATAGATGGCTATATTAGCTGTTGCGAACCTGTGCTATTCTTGCGCGCTTTTTCGGGCTTTGCCCGTTCTTTGATCAATTTGAGCTTCGGGGTCATCCCCATCCTGAGAGACTTATGGCCAACCCGATTTATAAAGTTATTTTCCACAATCAAAACCAAGTGTACGAACTCTACGCTCGGGCCATCTATCAAAGTGATATGTACGGCTTTATCGAGGTGGAGGAGTTTGTATTTGGGGAAAAGGCTCAGCTTGTGGTCGATCCCAGTGAGGAAAAGCTGAAAACCGAATTTGCTTCGGTAACCCGTTCCTATATTCCGACGCACAGCATCGTGCGTATCGATGAAGTGGAAAAAGAGGGCACCGGCAAGATTGTTGAAGTAAAGGGTGACAAAGTTGCCAAGTTTCCTTTTGCTCCGCCTATCCGTCATCCCCAGGACACAGAGTAAGCTTTATTTTTACTCTGAATCAGGCCGGGCTCTATGCCCGGTTTTTAGCGCCAAAATCATCCGCTGCACCTTTTTTTCCTCTGCAATATAAGCTTCAATAAAAATCCTCCTGACTGTCATCAAATCGCTGCAAAGTGGTTGCGCTGACGATCAACGACGTTCTGTATTTAGTTGATCTCAATTTGCTAGCAAGAGAGCAAATACGGATTTATCGATTTTTCTCAAGTTAGCTCAAGCGACGACCTACATTTTTGCCGCGTATCTGCCCTGATTTTTATGGGTTGATAACTGGTACAGACTGGAACTTTGCTATGAGCAATCGCTATCGCGCACTGTGGATTTCCGATGTCCATTTGGGCAGCAGAGACAGTGAGCCCCATCGACTTGCAGATTTTCTGGCTCAGAATCGCGCCGATACGGTCTATCTGGTTGGGGATATTTTTGATATGCAGGCACTCGCTCAAGGACGAGGTACATGGTGCCAGGCCTCTTCGCTGCTACTGGAAATGCTTTCCGAATTAAGTAGCCTGACGCCTGAAGTCATTTATATTCCTGGAAACCACGACGCTCCAATGCGCAGCTGGGCCGGAAAGCGGCTCGGCAATATCCGAATTGAAAAAGACTATATCCACACCGCTTCCAATGGGCGCCGCTTTTGGGTGACCCACGGCGATCAGTTTGAACACCGAATTAAAATAAATCCAATCAGTTACCATATCGGCGATCGCAGTTATTACCTGATGTTGCGCTTTAATCGCTGGATCAATTATTGGCGCAATCGATTTAATAAGCCTTGGTGGTCGCTGGCCAGCCAGATAAAAAATCGTGTGGGTGCCGCTCGACAAATGATGAGTGATTTTGAGGATGTCGCCACCCGTGAAGCGATATCGCGGGGATTTGATGGTGTTATTTGTGGCCATATCCATAGGCCTGCCCTTAGAAATAAAACAGTGTGTGGGGATGCTGTGACCTATGCGAATTGTGGTGATTGGGTCGACTCTATGAGTGCGGTTGTAGAACAACAAGATGGCAATTTAGATCTTTTACATTGGTATCGGACTCCAAAAATTGCCAGCATAATGACAGAGGTGGTTGCGGCATGATTCATCTTGAGACTCTTTTGCAGAAAAACGCCTGGTACAGCGCGGCACCACAAAAAACCACGCGAAAATTGGTTTCTGCCACAGTAAAGAAAATCTGTTGTGAGGAGCAGCTACAGGAATTTACCAGCAGTTACCCCCACCTTGGCGGCCTGGATTTTATTCGCCAGGTATTCGATGACTTGAATTTTCGCTACGAATTAAATCCATCAGAGTTGGCTCGGGTTCCCACTAGTGGGCCGCTGGTGATTGTGTCTAATCACCCCTTAGGAAGCCTGGATGGTCTCGCTCTGATCGATATGGTGGCGCGGGTACGGAAAGATGTTCGAGCTGTCGCAAGCCAATTATTATGGAACATAAAATCCCTGCGCCCCTGTTTATTGCCCGTAGATAACTTTAATGGGCGTACCCGTCGAGCCGATATTGAAGGTATCTATAGCCATTTAGGTGACGGGGGAGCGATTATCATTTTCCCGGCGGGCGAAGTATCCAGGCTCACCCCCCATGGGGTTCGGGATGGACGCTGGAATTCAGGCTTTGCCCGTTTTGCGGAAAAAACCAATGCGCCGATATTGCCGGTGCAGGTTTTAGGGAGGAATTCCTGGTGGTTCTATGGCCTCTCCATGTTGAACAAGCCCCTCTCGACTTTATGGTTGATCAGGGAGATGTTTAAACAGGCCAGCCGCAGTATCGATATTCGTATAGGACGTCCCTTGGAAGCGGAACACTTTCGTAGCTGGCCGCTAACACCCCGCGCCAAGGCTGCTCTGTGGCGTAAACATGTCTACCAGTTACATCGTTCGCCCGCCCCTCTGGGGCCGGAATTAATTGTTGAAGCTGAGCCAAAAGTCGATGTAGCGCGAGTGGTTGAGTCCTGTGTATCACTCTCTGAACTGGGTAATTTTTCTGTGCGTTTATATCGGCAGAAAGCAGATTGCCCCGTCATGCGGGAATTGGCCAGAGTGAGGGAGATTGCCTTTCGCTCAGTGGGGGAGGGGACCGGCCAGAGTCGGGATTGGGATGCGTTTGATGCTCATTACGACCATCTATTGTTGTGGGATGCAGAAAATCGACAGATTGCAGGAGCTTACCGCATAGCAGCGACCGAGGCGCTCTCGGATGATCAGATATACAGCAGTACGCTATTTAATTACCCGCAGCCTCCTCGGCAGTGCCTGCCAGATTCTGCTGAGCTAGGGCGTAGCTTCCTACTGCCGGAATATTGGAGAGGGCGCGGGTTGGACCTGCTCTGGTGTGCTATTGGACAGTGGGTATTGCGCAATAAGGTACGCTACCTATTTGGCCCAGTGTCTATGCCCGGTACATTTTCCGTGAGAGCGAAGTCCGTTATTGTGCGCTATTTTTCCCATTATTTTGCTCCTGAAAACTCCTTGGGGGATGCTCGACTGCCATTTCCGGAAGCACAATCTGAACTGCCTGAATTACTTGGGGATTCGGTGTCAGATATGCGTCAATTGAAGCATATTTTGCGTGAGGAGGGCGTTATGCTACCTCCCCTATTTAAAAAGTATGCCTCTGTTACTAAAACGGGAGGGACCAGTTTCCACGCCTTTAATATTGACCCGGATTTTTGCGATGCTGTGGATGGGCTGGTCGTTGTTGATTTATCAAAAGTGGACGAGAAGTTTGCTAAACGTTATTTATCCAGCTGACTTAGAAGCGGCTCTTTATGAAAAAGGCAGCGTAAAGCTGCCTTTTTTGATGATTCAGGAAATCTCACCTGACATTTTGGATGGTTAAATTTTGCCAAGCTTTTTACGTAGACTCACCAGTTTGACACAGAGGACGAAAACAGACATTGCGGTATCCAGTTCTTCCAGCGGTGGGAAACTGGGTGCAATACGAATATTGCTGTCCTCAGGGTCCTTACCATAAGGGAAGGTAGCGCCGGCAGGTGTTAATTTTACTCCGGCATCCGCAGCCATTTTAACCACTGCTTTTGCGCAACCGGGAAGGGTATTAAAGGAAACAAAATAACCCCCTTCAGGTTTTTCCCAAGTACCCATATCTGCATCGGTGAGGGCATTATGTAAATGCTCCAGAACACACTCGAACTTCGGGCGAAGAATATCTGCATGTTTATGCATGTGTTCTGTCAGACTGGTGTGTTCGGTAAAAAATCTCGAGTGACGCAATTGGTTGACTTTGTCAGGACCAATGGTCATTGCCTGCATTTGGCCTTTGAGGGAATCGAGATTTGCCTGGCTGGCGCTCACAAACGCAACGCCTGCGCCAGCGAGGGTGACTTTTGAAGTTGAGGCAAACTGTATTACGGAGTCTGCAGTATCATTTTCCAGGGTTGCTGTGCGAATATTTGGCAGATTTACATAGTTGCCAATGTCGTGCACCGAATAGGCATTGTCCCAAAATATCCGGAAGCTAGCGCCGGCAAATTGTCCCAACTGTGCCAATCTTTCTACAGTTTCCTTGCTGTAAGTGGCTCCTGTTGGATTTGAAAACTTGGGCACACACCAGATACCAACAATCTCTGCGTCTTCACGCACGAGCTTTTCCACAAGCTCCATGTCGGGCCCCTGCTCTCCCATCGGCACGTTAATCATCTCGATACCCAGCTGCTCACAGATCGTAAAATGGCGGTCATAGCCGGGAACAGGGCAGAGAAATTTGGGAGCTTTTAATTCGCGCCAGGGGGTAGTGCCCGCAAAGCCGAACAGGTAACCGGTGACTAGGGCGTGATACATCAGTGTGAGAGAGCTGTTGCCTCCGGCAATCACTTCGCTGACCGGCACTTGAAGCATTTCGGCTCCTAGCTCCCTTGCGCAGGTCAGACCGATGAGGCCACCGTAGTTGCGAGTGTCGGTACCGTCTGCCGCTCGATAGTCACCGGAGAGGATTCCATCAAGTTTATCGGAAAGTTTTAATTGCTCCGCCGAGGGCTTTCCACGTGTGATATCCAGGCTTAACTCGTGTTGACAGATCTTGTTGTAGTGGGTGCTTAATTCTTTTTCCCACTCGATCAATTGTTCCTGTGTGGCGGATTCGATATGCACTTGAATTCCCCTGGCTGGTAATGTGAGTTGGCGAGCTTATCAGCCTTAGGTCGCTTTCGTCAGCAGGAAATCACACATGATTATTAGTTTCTCTTGAATCTATTGGGTGGAATTTATCCTGAACACGCTAGCTTTTTGAGGTGTCATGTCGTTCATTAGTTCGGCGGTGGTGTTGGGGGCTGGGCATCTGATTATTGGCTGGCTAGAGAGCGGAAGTCCTGGGCATAGTCGCGCAGAGTTTTGCTTAGGTGACGACGTTGTGTGGGGCTGGTACTGGACAGAATTTGTTCTCCCAGTTCGCGAGCTTGGGTTTTGCGCTGCTCTTGCGCCTTGCGATATTCGTCGGACCAAAGTTGGTCAGGCTTTTCCAGTAGGCCGCGCAACTGTTGTTGGTATCCATCAGGCTTCTCTCGGAGAAGCTCAATGGCATGTTGCTGCCAAATCATATGTTGTTCGTTACGTAAAACAGGGTTGTACTCTACCTGCTTTACCCAGGCTGCGATCAGCTGCTTTTGTTGCTCGGTTAAACTTCCCAGCCATCGCCTGCTCTCCCGGCGAATTTGCCGGTCGCGGTGTCGTTGTATTTTCCACGGCGAGCGCTGCCATTTTTCCAGTGTTTTCTGCTGCTTTTTGGCCAGGTTGTGTTGCAGGCGATCAATCTGTTGTGGTGTTAACTGCGCCACAATAGGAAGCATTAAGTTGAAGGCGTTGTTACTGGCGCTTTCGATGAAGTGGTACACCTCTTTTTCAACTGGGGCCAGCTGAGGATTCTCAAGTTGGCCTTGATCTACTTTATCTGCCAGTTGGCTCAGGAAATCGGCATATTTTGGTAGCTGTGTTTGGCGGTGCCAGTGAAAGAAGCTGTTTAGAGCCCCTTGAAACTCCAGCTCTTGCTGGGAATTTAAGTCGACATAGTCACGAAGCTTCCAGCGAATCCAATAGTCAATGTTGTTATAGACGAATTGAATGCTGGAGCAGCTGCTAAGTAAGCTCGCAACTACAAGGAGAATGATTAAACGCCATTTTTGTGTGGTGCAACTGCCCGGGGTTTGGGGCATTGATCCTTCCTGTAGATATGATCGGCAGCGACTGATAGGGGTGCCTTAAGCATAGATTAAAAAGGTATACCCAATTCCAGTTTTGTTGTGACAGTCATGGGGTTTCGGGTTGGCGAGCTAGTGGACGTTTGAAAACAAAGCAGGACGATTAATGGCGTCAATTAACCGAGGTGAACTACTGCTGGGCATAGACTGATTGATGGAGCTCGGTATTAATATGAGAACTGGGTTCATATTTTGAGTGAGTCAGGTAGGAAGTATTATGGTTACCACGGTCATGGAGGCTGAGGCTCGTGAGGCGCCGGATAGGATTGCTGAACAGCTGCATTCCAATGCCAATATAATGTCTCATCTGGGAGAGCGGCTGCGCCAGAAGCCTCCTCGTTTTGTGATGATTGTGGGGAGGGGTTCTTCTGATCATGCGGGCGTCTTTGCCAAGTATCTGATAGAGATTGAAACTGGTACCCCTACTTTTGCTGCCGCACCGTCGGTCTCCAGTGTTTATGGTCGCAAATTAAAGCTCGATGAGGCCCTGGTTATCGTCATTTCCCAGTCTGGGAGAAGCCCAGATATTCTGACCCAGGCCCGCATGGCGAGAGAGCAGGGGGCTTATACAGTCGCTTTGCTTAACGATGAAGATGCGCCGATTAAAGATGTGGTTGACCTGGTAATTCCCTTAAAGGCTGGTCCGGAAAAGGCGGTTGCAGCTACGAAAAGTTATCTGGCGACCCTATCTGCGATACTGCAGATGGTCGCCAATTGGACGCAGGATCCCGCTCTTTGTAATGCTCTGGAAAAGTTGCCGGAAACTTTGAGATCTGCGGTGCGGGCAGAAATTCAATTGCGTCCGGAAAACCTGGCCTCGGTGCAAAATCTGGTAGTTTTGGGGCGGGGTCCCGGTTATGGGATTACCCGGGAACTGGCGCTGAAGTTAAAAGAAGTCTGCAATATCCATGCGGAGTCCTATTCCAGTGCGGAATTTTTGCACGGCCCCGTTACGCTGGTGGAAGGGAAATTGACAGTGGTGAATGTTCCAATCGAGGATGAGTCATTCCCCACACACAGCCAACAGATCGATGAAATTCGACGGCGTGGGGCGGCTCTGATTAATTTGCATGTGCCGAGTAAGGGGGTTCACCCGAGGGTGGCTCCACTGGCGCTGTTGCAGCGTTTTTATATCGATGTGGCCCACGTGGCGGTAAGTCGGGGGATTAATCCCGATGAGCCGGCGGGTTTAAAGAAAGTTACTCAGACAGTCTGAATAAAACAGAAAATAGTATTTGGGAGGGGGAAGTGGGGGTTATCCTGATTGCTGAAAAGCTATTTGATGGCGAGCGCATACTTGCAGATGTTGCTATCACCATTGGAGATAGCGGACTGATTTCCGCAGTGGGTGGGGGTGTGAGTTCCGATGCTGAGCGCTTACCGGGTTTGTTGGTGCCGGGCTTTATTGATATCCAGGTCAATGGTGGTGGTGGTGTACTGTTTAATCAGGAGCCCTCAGTTAATGCGCTTCAGAAAATAAGCGAAGCCCATAGTCAGTTTGGTACCAGTGCTTTCCTGCCCACCTTGATTACGGATAGCTTTCCAGTGATGCAGCAGGCAGCTGATGCGGTAAGTGGGGCCTTGTCCAGCGGTGTTCCGGGTGTGATTGGAGTACATTTTGAGGGGCCGCATTTAAGTGAGGCCAAAAAGGGTACCCATGAAGGAGGGTTTATCCGCTCTTTGAGTCATGAGGAACTCTCCCTCTACGCCCGGGAAGACCTGGGAATCCGCTTGGTCACTCTGGCGCCAGAGTGTGTATCGGTATCCGATATCCGAAAGTTGGTTTCCCTGGGGGTTCATGTTTGTCTCGGCCATTCGAATGCGAGTGCTGAAGTTGTTGAAGCTGCGTTGGATGCTGGTGCGACAGGATTTACCCACTTATACAATGCAATGTCCCCGCTTCATTCGCGTGAGCCGGGTATGGTGGGGGCAGCCCTGATCCGGGATGATGCCTGGTGTGGATTAATTGCCGATGGCCACCACGTCAGTACCGGCGCTATGGCGTTAGCTTTGAAAGCAAAACCTCGCGGTAAGTTGTTACTGGTAACCGATGCAATGTCGCTAGTGGGCAGTGATGCCACCAGTTTTCCCCTATTTGATCGAGTGGTTACACGGGAAGGGGATAAACTGACCTCCAGTACCGGAGAATTAGCGGGTTCTCACTTGGATATGATCGGCGCGGTTAAAAATATCCGCGACTGGTGTGGGATTGAATTGCCGGAAGCACTGCGCATGGCAAGTTTGTATCCGGCGCAGTTCCTTGGTCTGGGAGCAGGTGTAATCACTGAAGGGGCCCGAGCGGATATGGTTTTATTAGGTGAGGATCTGCAAGTGAATAGGACCTGGAGCCTGGGGCGTGAAATTTATCGACGGAATTAACTTTCCAGATCTCTCTTAAGCTGAAGGGGTTATTTGGGCGCGGGGCCAGTGGATTGTCGAATAATTAACTCGGGGGTGAAGCTGCGGTACGTTTCACCCTCTTGCCCAGAACCATTAAGTTCTTTTGAACTTTTACACTGAATTTTCTCAAGCAGTAATTCTGCTGCCGAGCGGGCGATTTCCTGATTGGGTTGGTGTGCGGTTGTAAGTTTGGGCCAGGTTTGTCGAGAAAATGGGCTGTCTTCAAATCCTGCGATAGAGACTTGCCCGGGAACATCAATCTTTAACATACGGGCGGCAAATAGAGCGCCCGCTGCGATTTCGTCATTAGCGGCAAATATTGCTGAGGGAGGTTTGTCGCTGTCGAGGATCTTTCTTGCATTGATCTCGCCCGATTCAAATGAATATTTCCCTTCAACAATCAAATGTCGGTCTACTGCTATTCCTGCATCTTCGAGTGCCTGGCGGTATCCATTTTGGCGCCCCAATGTGGAAAGGTGCTCCTCGCCTCCGCTTAAATAAGCGATACGCTTGTGCCCGAGTGAAAGTAGATGTTGGGTAATATTGTAGGCGGCCTGGCGGTCGTCAATCTGTATAGACTTTCCCTTTGCTTTCTCTGTATTGGTGGAGGATATAATTCGCACAAATTCCACATTCATGGATTGGAGCATATCGATAAAAGAAGGTGACTCTGAAAAAGGGGGGGTCAGGACCAATCCGGCTACTTTGCCGTGCTCGACCAGTTTATTTAGGTCGCTGTGGATAACTGGAGATTTCGAATTGCAAGGATGGATAAGTAGCTCATACCCTTTTGCTCTGCAGGCTTCCAATATGCCGTTTTGCATATCGATAACGTAGTGGGCATTAGGGTTGTCATAAATAAATGCGATGGAATAGGCGTGTGTGCCCGCCAGATTCCGCGCTGCCAGACTGGGTGTGTAGTTCAGGCTTTTGACTGCGTCGAGCACTTTTTGCCGAGTGGCTGCGCGTACAGAGGGCTCATTATTGATCACCCTGGACACTGTTTTGATAGATACGCCGGCGCGCTCGGCAACATCGTTAATTGTGACTTTCATGCATCAACTAGTTCTATCTGAGCCTTGCCCTTGCTGGCATCGACAAGTAAGTATTGCTGGAAGGTGGGATTTTAACAGTTATGAGTCTGCAATTAGCTTATGGGGTGCGCCTCCTTTCTTAATTTGTGGGTAATTTGTAGTTTTTTATCCCAATTCTTTGAGATTCCTAGACCTTATCGTTTGCCTGTAAAAATCCTACACCTAAGTAAGGCCAATCTTTCACTTTGTGACTGAATGAAGGCATTAAGTTTCCAAGTATTAAAGAAAATGATGGCTTTTACGCTAAATACTTCCTGTATGCCTGTCTCCCCTGGTCAACATCTTCAATCACTATTTAAAGCCTCTTGAAAATTTTTGTAGTTTTACTACATAATGCGTATCAATAAGATTGAGTGGCTACAGATTGGGTGAATTACTCAAGCCGGGCGTCCAAAGTCTCTACCACCTCAGTGGGGAGGAGGTTCCGGCATTGTTGGATCACTAACATTCAGCTCTAAGAGCGGGAAGAGGTTCGGAAGTGAGATTTCTACCCGATAACAGGATTTCCCATGTGTCTCCATAAGCAGTCTTGCCGTGGGCTGAAAGGTTGTCCGCTGGAATGATTGGGTTTCCAGCGATCTGATAAAAGCAACTTTGTTCCTCCTGCTTCAGATTTACGATTGGGCAATAGGACATTGATGGCACTACAACCAAAGGGTTGCAGTGGGAGCCATTCCGCCGAAAGGCGCTCCACGGAAAGATAATCACAGGTGGCTGATGCCACTGAAATGTGACCCTGGTGGTTTTTGTAACTAGAGACCACCTCAACAGAGTTATTACGGAATAGTCATGGTTCACAGCAAGCTTCAGACCGTTACCGAACGCATCATAAAGCGCAGTGAAGAAACTCGTGCAGAATATCTGGCGCAGGTTGAGAAAGCGCATATTGAAGGGCGGGCAGCGGCACATGTGTCTTGCGGAAACTTGGCCCACGCAATAGCCGCATCTCCAGAGGGTGATAAGCAGTTGATCGCCTCTGGTCGGGGACCGAACCTGGGTATCGTCAACGCCTACAACGATATGTTGTCCGCTCATCAGCCTTATGGTGCCTACCCTGCTCAATTGAAAGAGGCAGCTGCGCGCAATGGCGCAACGGCCCAGGTTGCCGGTGGCGTTCCGGCAATGTGCGATGGGGTGACTCAAGGGCGTGCAGGGATGGAACTCAGCCTGTTTTCGCGGGATGTGATTGCCATGTCTACAGCAATCGCGCTTTCGCATGATGTTTTCGAAGGAGCCATATTCCTGGGTATCTGCGACAAAATTGTCCCCGGCCTGGTTATTGGTGCTCTTTCTTTTGGCCACTTGCCTTCAATTTTTGTTCCTGCGGGTCCAATGCCCACAGGCCTGTCCAATGCGGAAAAAGTCCGGGTTCGCCAGCTGTATGCTGAAGGAAAAGTAGGGCGGTCTGAACTATTGGAAGCCGAGAGTGCTTCCTACCATAGTGCCGGCACCTGCACCTTTTACGGCACTGCCAACAGTAACCAGATGTTGGTAGAAATTATGGGGCTGCAATTGCCCGGCAGTTCCTTCGTAAACCCCGGTACTGATTTGCGCTCGGCATTAAATGAAGCTGCCGTGGCGCAATTGGTAAAAATTACTGAACCTAGCCAGCACACTTCGGTAGCTAAAATTCTCACCGAAAAAGCATTCGTCAACGGAGTGGTGGGACTGCTCGCTACCGGCGGATCCACAAACCACACATTGCACCTTATTGCGATGGCGCGTGCAGCAGGTATTCAGTTGACTTGGCAGGATATGGCCGACCTCTCTGAAGTGGTGCCGTTGCTTTGTCATGTGTACCCGAACGGTACTGCGGATATCAACCACTTTGCCGCAGCCGGCGGTATGCAGTTCCTGATTCGCGAACTCCGCTCCGCTGGCCTTTTACACGATGATGTGCACACAGTACTCGGTAATTCCGGTCTCGAACCTTACTGTGAAGACCCCTTCCTCAACAGTGATGCTGGCGGTGGTGTGGTTTGGAAACCCACTCCAGAAGAGAGCGGTGATACGACGGTCATTCGTCCAGCCACAGACCCTTTCTCCCAGCATGGTGGTTTGCAGTTGCTCGAAGGAAATCTTGGGCGCAGTGTAATCAAAGTCTCTGCGGTTAAATCTGAGCACCTCAAAGTGAAGGCTCCGGCCATTGTTCTGGATAACCAGGACGACCTGCTCAAGCGATTCAAAGCCGGTGAGCTAGAGCGTGACTTTGTAGCTGTAGTGAGATTCCAGGGACCTCGTGCCAACGGTATGCCGGAACTGCACAAGTTAACACCGACGTTGGGGGTGCTGCAGGATCGTGGCTTTAAAGTGGCGTTAGTCACTGATGGGCGTATGTCCGGCGCTTCCGGGAAAGTCCCTGCTGCCATTCATATGTCACCGGAAGCCGTAGAAGGCGGTGCGATTGCCAAGGTGCAAGAGGGCGACATGATTGAGCTCGATTCAGAGGCCGGTATTTTACGCGTGCTGGTAGATGAAGCTGAATTTAATGCCCGCCAACCGGCCCAGTGTGATCTGTCTGAAAGTGCCCGTGGTACGGGCCGTGAACTTTTCGCTAATATGCGCGGGCTTGCCAGCGGTGCAGAGACCGGTGCAAGTATTCTTTATTGATTATTACGGAGCCAAACAGGCTCCGAGAAAAGAACGATCTCAGAGCAAAATTTATGATTAACCCTTTTGATATGGTGTTATTTGGTGGAGGCGGAGACCTTGCACTGCGCAAGTTACTACCGGCACTTTACCGAGCATTTAGAGAGGGCAGCTTGGTTGAGGGCTGTCGCATCCTTCCGGTGTGTCGCCGCCAATCAGATGTTGATCAATATATCGAAACAGCCCACCAGGCACTGCAAAAATATCTCCGTGAGGGTGAGTACAGTGCTTCGAGCTGGGACCAATTTAGCCAATTACTTTGTCCGATCGCACTGGACATTGCCGTACCGGATAGCCAGTGGGATCACCTGGCAGAAATTCTCGGTTCCGACTCAGAGCGGGTTCGTATTTTCTATTTGGCAATACCGCCCGCGGTATTCGGCCCCTGTTGTGAAAACCTCTCCGTAAAAGGCCTGATTACTGGAAATTCCAGAGTCGTAGTGGAAAAGCCACTGGGCTATAACGCCCAAACCTCTGATGAAATTAACAGTAAAATTGCCAGTTATTTCCCGGAAGATAGTATCTTCCGTATCGATCACTACCTGGGTAAAGAAACTGTCCAAAACCTTCTTGCACTGCGTTTTAGCAATGTATTGTTTGAGCATCTTTGGGATGCAAAAACCATTGATCATATCCAGATCAGTATTTCAGAAACCGTAGGCCTGGAAGGGCGTGCGGGTTTTTATGATGAAACTGGTGCTATGCGGGATATGGTGCAAAACCATCTGCTGCAACTGCTGTGCCTTATCGCCATGGAATCTCCCAACAGTATGTCGGCGAAGAATATCCGTGCAGAAAAAATTAAGGTGCTTGAGGCTTTGCGCCCGCTTACCGGAAACTTGGTCGATAAAAACGTTGTGCGTGGCCAGTATATAGCTGGGCAAATCAATGGCAATGATGTTCCTGGTTACCTCGATGAGCTCGACGGTGGAACCAGTTCAACCGAAACCTTCGTTGCCATTCGAGCGCATATCGATAGTTGGCGTTGGGCAGGGGTGCCGTTTTACTTGCGTACTGGTAAACGCATGGAAAAGCGCTGTGCCGAAATTGTAGTGCAGTACAAAAATGTTTCTCATCATGTGTACGATGAGTCAGCCGGAAAGATTGTTCCCAACCGTTTGGTTATTCGCTTACAGCCAGAAGAAAGTATCAAACTGGTTTTGATGGCGAAGAAAATGGACAGTCTCACCACCGAGTTGCAACCGGCTGAATTGAATTTAACCCTTTCTGATACTTACGACAGCTTCCGCAGCGACGCTTATAAGCGCCTGATGTTGGATGCTGCAGCAAATAATCCCGCGCTTTTTATCCACCGTGACGAAGTTGCTGCTGCCTGGGCGTGGGTGGATCCAATTATTGAGCATTGGCGCGAAACGGCTAATCAGCCGCAGCCCTATCCTGCAGGTAGCTGGGGGCCAGAAGAGGCAGAAAAACTGCTGTCACGCAGTGATCGTCATTGGTTTAACGCGCAGTAATAATTTGGAAAGCCGGCGCAGCTATTAATTTTACCGCGCCGGTTTCCACTAAGAGAAATGGAAGAATCCATGGCTGAAGAAAAATTTTTCCAAGATCGCGAGCGCCTGGTGCAGGCTCTAGCCCACGATTGTGCTTGCGAACTGCAAAAAGGTATTAAAGAAAATAATCACGCAAGTTTCCTGGTATCAGGCGGCAGTACACCGGAACCAGTTTATCGCGAGCTATCCAAACGCCCGCTTCCGTGGTCGCAAATTACAGCGGCTCTCGTTGATGAGCGCTGGGTAGAAAAAACCGAAAGCGGTAGTAACGCAGCTTTTATTGAAAAGTCGCTTTTACAGAATTTTGGCGCCGAAGCCAATTTTCTGGGTATGAAAAATTCACATGCATCAGCCGCTGAAGGTGAAGAGGCCTGTGAGCGCGCATATAGCGAGTTGCAGAAACCGTTTGATGTTTGTCTGCTGGGTATGGGCAGTGACGGCCACACCGCATCACTATTCCCCCATGCACAGGGCTTACAGGATGCACTAAATCCTGAATCACAAAAGTTGTGCAAGGCAATTACTGCTAATCAAAGTGAAGTTACCGGCTCCAATACCGAGCGTATGACTTTGACCCTGAGTGCAATTTTGCAAGCGCGCAATATCAAGTTATTGATCACTGGCGAAGAGAAGCTAAAAGTTTATCGCGAGGCGTTGCTCGGCAGTGATGAGTTAGAAATGCCGGTGCGCAGTATTCTTAAGCAGGGGCTGAAACCAGTCACTGTTTACTGGGCGCCTTAACGAAAGATTTGGAATTATCTGATGCAGAAAAATATCGCCGAGATTTTGCAGGTAGCTGGCGTTGTCCCAGTACTGGTTGTAGATAAAGTTGAAGATGCCCTCCCTCTTGCCGGCGCTTTGATTGAAGGTGGCCTGAAAGTACTTGAGGTAACCCTGCGCACTGAGGCAGCCCTGGAAGTTGTTGAACAAATTGCAAAACACCTGCCGGAAGCCCATGTGGGAACTGGCACGGTGCTCAATGGTGATGATCTGCGTCGCTCTATCGAAGCCGGCGCCAGCTTTATGGTGAGCCCCGGCGCAACCGACCGCTTACTGGATGCTGCTGAAGGCAGTGAAGTACCGCTGCTGCCCGGTGCTGCCAGTGTTTCAGAAGTGATGCGCCTCTACGAGCGTGGTTATCGCTACCAGAAATTTTTCCCAGCCCAGGCGGCAGGGGGAGTGCCAATGCTGAAATCCATTGGCGGTCCGCTACAGGACGTTCGCTTTTGTCCCACCGGTGGTATAGGGCCTCAAAATGCCCCGGACTTTCTGACTCTGAACAATGTGGTCTGTGTCGGTGGTTCCTGGATGGCGAGTAGTACTCTGGTTCGTGAAAAGAACTGGGCAGAGATTACTCGTCTGGCAAAACAAGCTGCGGAATTGAAATAACACACACTCGGTATGGTGCACTCGCAAGCGGGTGCCACTTGAAAAACCAGAAGCATATAAAGAGGGTAAAGCGAGATGAAAATTAAAATTGCCATTAATGGTTACGGTCGTATCGGTAGAAATGTCACCCGAGCTATCTATGAATCAGGCTACAGCGATCGTGTTCAATTGGTCGCGATTAATGATCTCGCTCCGGTAGCTTCTAATGCTCACCTGACTCGCTTCGATACTATTCACGGTCGCTTTGGTACAGACGTCAAAGTCGATGGTGATGCTCTGGTTATTGGCGGTGATCGAGTTCAGGTTTGCCAGGAGCGCGACCCTTCCAAATTGCCCTGGAAGAAACTGGGTGTGGATTTAGTCCTGGAGTGTACTGGCCGCTTTACCGATCGCGCTTCCGCTTCTGCCCATATTGAAGCCGGTGCCGCCGCAGTGCTGATTTCTGCACCCTCAAAAGATGCGGATCTCACAGTTGTTTACGGTGTAAATGACAGCAATCTCACTGCGGATCACCGTGTGGTATCCAATGCATCCTGCACCACCAACTGTCTGGCACCTGTAGCTCAAGCACTGCATCGTGAATTGGGTATTGAGCGCGGCTTTATGACCACCGTGCACGCCTATACCAATGACCAGAATACCCAAGATGCGGTGCACGCAGATATTTATCGTGCCCGTGCGGCGGCGGATAATATGATCCCTACCAAAACAGGTGCGGCTGCAGCGGTAGGTTTGGTATTGCCTGAGTTAAAAGGTCGCCTCGACGGTATGGCCGTCCGTGTGCCGGTAAGCAATGTGTCTCTGGTGGACTGCCAGTTTATTTCTGGCCGTGACACCACCGCCGAAGAAGTTAACCGCATCATGCAGGAAGCTGCTAAGGCCAGTGGCGGTGTACTGACCTACTGCGATCAGCCCTTGGTATCTGTAGACTTCAATCACACCAGTGCCTCCAGTCACTTTGATGCAAACCACACCCGTGTGAATGGTAACTTGGTGAAGGTCATGGCTTGGTATGACAACGAGTGGGGCTTCTCCCACCGCATGTTGGATACCAGTTTGGCGATGGCTGAAACGCTTCAGTTGAAGCAGCCTGTTGCTGAATCCGCCTGATTCCCCTCATTTACCATATTTTGGTAATTCAATTACTGAGGGCCATTAAATGGACATAGAATTCCTATTTGATAGCCCTCTGAACCTCCTTCTCAAATTATTAGATGACGGGATCTTATGATTCGCCATACAAAAATCGTAGCAACCTTAGGCCCGGGTACGGACAAGCCTCGCGTAATTGATGAAATGATTCGCGCAGGGGTGAACGTTGTACGTCTGAACTTTTCTCATGGATCGGCAGAGGATCACCGACGCCGCGTTACAGAGGTGCGCAACGCCGCCGAAGCGCAGGGAAAAATTGTTGCGGTTTTGGGGGACTTGCAGGGTCCCAAAATCCGCATTGCCCGTTTTGCCAAGGGCAGTGTACAGCTTGAAAACAATGACGAATTTACCCTCGACCTGGATTGCCCGGTTGAAGGGGGGGATGAGCACCGCGTTGGAGTGGATTATCCAAGCCTGATCAGCGACTGCCAGTCCGGCAATATCCTGCTGTTGGATGACGGCAAGATTCGTCTCGAAGTAACCGGCACTACGCCAAGCAAGCTCTATTGCCGAGTTTTACAGGGCGGTAAGCTGTCGAATAACAAGGGCATCAACTTGCTGGGCGGCGGCCTGTCTGCACCGGCTCTGACAGAAAAAGACTACCGGGATATCAAGCTGGCAGCAGATCTCGAAGTGGATTTCCTCGCGGTCAGTTTTCCGCGCTGTGCAGAAGATCTGGATACTGCTCGCAAAGCCATGGCAGAGGCTGGTAGCCAAGCGGCGATCGTCGCCAAAGTTGAAAGGGCCGAAGCTGTTGCCGATGACGAGCAAATGGACAGCCTAATCCTGGCTTCCGATGCGATTATGGTAGCTCGAGGTGACCTAGGGGTAGAGATCGGTGATCCCGCTCTGGTCGGGGTGCAGAAAAAACTGATCAACCGCGCAAATGCTCTCAATCGCGCCGTAATCACTGCAACACAAATGATGGAGTCGATGATTACCAGCCCGACTCCCACCCGTGCCGAGGTGATGGATGTTGCCAATGCGGTGCTGGACGGTACTGATGCAGTTATGTTGTCGGCGGAAACAGCAGCGGGTGATTACCCGGTTGCCGCCGTGGAATCTATGAGTGAAGTGATTATCGGCGCTGAACAGTATTTGGGCAGTGTTCCCTATACTGCAGAGGACCACGGTTCTTCAGCTTTAATCGATACTGTGATTGCCCAAGCGGCGATTGATGTTGCAACGCGAGTGGAGAATCTCTGTGCTGTAGCCGCACTGACCGAGTCAGGCCGCACACCGAGAATGATGTCCCGTGCAAATACTCGCTTGCCGATCTATGCACTAACCCGGCATCCTAAGATCGCGCGCCAGCTGATGCTGTTACGGGGAGTAGAGACAGTGAGCTTTGATCCGGCTTCAGTTCCCCTGGGACATTTAACCGAAGCGGTTATCGAGGTATTAAGCTCTAGAATCGATTTGCAGAAAGGGCAGCGGGTACTGATTACCCAGGGGGAGCGCCTCAATATGGGTGGGCATACCAACTCCATGCGGATCAAAGAGATCGAATAGGCTTTCTGAAAAAAGGCCCGGGCACCTGATAATGAGGTTACTGGGCCTTCTTCAACCCATACCGCGCTTTATTGCAGTTCCAGGCAATCCCGTCCGCTGATTTCCCCGTTCACCCTGCTTGTAACTGGGATACCCTTGTGATGAGTGTCACAAATTTAAAGATCCAATTTCACAGCCTGCCAAACGCTATCCAATTAGTTACTTTTATCAATAACGGAATATTGATACTCGCTGTAGAGAAATTATCCAATTACGGTAAACAAATGAATAATAATTGTTCATAGGGTTTGTATTACGGGATATTTTTTTAATACACGGGTACTATTTTTATTGGTTTATTAAAAATTAATCGAGGATAACTTTGGCTCGGTTTTGTGTTATCGAAGTTTTAATTTCTGCTCCCGAAAGCTTCGCTACTCAGCTTAACACTTGCTATCTACCGTATTTACCTAATTTGCGGTAACCTCGCGAAGTAGATCTCAGTCCTATGTTTTATTTGGCGCCACCTAGATTCTTAATTTCTTAAGAGTGAAAAGGAAGATAAGAATCTAGTCGTTAGTATTCTTCTAGCACAGCAGCCCTTAAGCTCCCTTTTTTGGATAGAGAATGTTCTTCTCAGCGGCTTCGTTGTGTAATGGCGTGGTATTGGCTGGTCTTGCGATTTCGATTTTAATCGACGCCGACAAAGCTCGGAGGAATCACCAGTTGAAGTCTGGTTGACTTCAGCTTAAGGGTATTTTGCTCGAAAAATAGACGGAATCGAAAACTTACCGGAGTTCTTTGGGGGTTCCCTAATGTTCGCGGGTGAGAATTAACTGAATTAGGTCCCCACTAGGTCCAGATAGGCGTAAGTGTTTAAAGGATTATCATGCAGCTACGTGTTGAAAATAAGCAAGGCATCCAGTACGAAGTGAGAGTAGGGTGGACGTACCCGCTGGGGATCCCTATGCAGGTCGATGCCGGCCACTTGCTTTCGATGTTCGACGATGCGGTTATTGAGAAAATTTACCAGCACTTTTTCAGCCTGGGAGGTAGCTCCTGCAATTTGCTCAGTACCAGTATTCAAGCGGGTACCTCGGGCACAATCTTCCTGGGGCCCCTATCTGAGCCGCCCGGCCATTTGTCCTCTTCTGAACGAGAGATTTATCGCGCTTTAATCCAGAATCGTCTGATTATTGAAGAAGCTCCAACAGCAGCTACCGTAATTGCTGACAAACAGGCTGAGTTGATTGCCAAGATTCGTATTGGCCTACAGCAAATTATTGCCCAGGAGAGGGCAGAAGCGGCCCAAATCCAGCAGCAGCATGGGAAGCGCTCAACGCTGGAAAAAGTGGGTGCCTATATTGAAAGTGGCGCGACCGGTTTTGGCAATGCCGCCTGGGGCTTGGCGGTATGGACAAAAGATGTGCTTGAAGTGGCGCAAATGCTGAATCCTCTGCGTCAGTCGCATAGGTTGGGTGTTGCCACAGCAAATTACTTCTGGAATGACAAGAGCTTTACAGAATCTGGCCAGGAGTACGTTACGGATCTGCAAAAAGAAGTGGTGGATGTACTCGGTTTTGACCCTTCAAAGGTTACTCGGCAGCAATTGGATTTGGCATTCGACGTTGCTCAAATTATTTACGATGATCCGGCCCTGCGCGGGGTTATCTTCCGCTTTGCCCAGGATTATGTAAAAGCCCAACACAGTCTGGAAATTACCGAAATAGCCGGTGGCGGAACATTTGAAATTATCCTTACTATCGTCCTCGCAGCGATAACTGGGGGCGTCGGTGCAGCTGTATCTATGGTCAAAAATGCACGCTTACTGAGGTCCTTTAAGAAGATCGGTGAGCTGATGATGGAGCTCGCTAAACTGAAGAAGCTGCAACAGCGGGTACTTAAGAAAAGGGGCGGTAAAGCAAAAGGCGGCAGTGCAAGTTTCTCCGACCTGAGCTCTTCGGAGGTTACGGTGCCGCAAAGGTCCAGTGGACCGCCTTCGAGCAATTCCAGCTCTGCTACTTCTAATAGATCTAGCTCCAATCAAAGCAGCAGCATCGCCGATAGTAGTTCCGAAGGTGCAAACAGGTCTGTGCGAACAAATCCCTTAGATGGTGAAAATGTTAGATTTGCTTCTAATCTCGATGATGAAACCAACAATGTATATAATTCTCTGAATTCGCAGCGGGCACAGCTACTAGAAAATGGTGAGTTAAATAGACCATGGCAAAGGCGTAATGTTAGTGCTGCTAGTGGCCGCATAATAGAAGTTAATAGTGGTAGTCCAGCGGATGCGATAGATAACCAAACTCCCTGGACAAATTCAGTAAAATTAGGTAATGGTACAGTGGTTCGATATGATTCCGAAGGCTTTCCTGTATTTAATGATCACGTATTCATACATGAATCTTTGACTGCGAATACAGTTAAAATCAAATTAACGGGAAGTGACTTAGATGACTTTAGAGCAGCGGATGAGTTGGCTGGAATTAATAAAGCTTTTAGGGATGAACATGATTTAACATGGCATCATCATCAAGACTTAGGAGTGTTGCAACTTGTGCCTAGATCAATTCATGGACCTGTTACCCATACAGGAGGTGTGAGTCTTCATGATCAGTTTGTTAGACTGGGGCATTTGCCTGGGCCAGCATATGACCGCTAGATGGAGAGGAGAATTTTAGTGAAAATTTTTTCAATGTCTGAAAAGGCTTCCGAAGATTTGGTGTCTAAATTTGAGGGTGAGCTGGGGTATCAATTTCCAAGAGAGTATAGAAACTTTTTAATTGAGAATAATGTTTGCTCTGTAGATCCTTATGGATTTTTTTATAAACATACCTCAGAAATTGGTAGTGAAGATAGGCCAAAGGGAGAGCTTGGAATATTCTATGGATTCACTGAAAAAGAAGAGCGGCGTTTAGATTGGGTAAAAAAGGTCTATGTAGATAATTCCCGGATACCTAAAGGGTACTTCCCTATAGCGGTGGCCGGAGGAGGGAATAATCTTTGCATTGGTGTTGATGAAGCTAATTTTGGAAAAATTTACTTTTGGAATCATGAAGCTGAAGGCGCAAAGAATCTGAGGTGCCTTGCGAATAGCTTTAATGATTTCTTATGCTCTTTGAAATAGAATATTTAGTTGTTAATAATAACCCAGTCAGTCGATTGGGTTATTTTTTTGGTAGTCCACAATTTATTTTTCAGCAGTGAATGCCAAGCATCTATCCACCATATTTAAACATCAATAGTGCTTAATATTAAGTCAGGTTTTATCCAACTAATGCTCATTAAGATGTAGTCAAGAAAGTTTTCCAGTAAACTATCTTTACGACAGTTATTGTATATTCCCTTTACTTACATCGAGTTGGGAGAAGTTACAAAAAGCTATCTGCTTAAGGATGACGGCAGACTATCCTCGTATAATTCCAGCTCCAGCTCCAGCTCCAGCTCCAGCTCCAGCTCCAGCTCCAGCTCCAGCTCCAGCTCCAGCTCCAGCTCCAGCTCCAGCTCCAGCTCCAGCAGTAGTGGTTCCGGCAGTGGCTCCAACAACAGGATACACATGTCTAGACTCCTATAGATTACAGTCCTAAAAAGTGAAGTCAGAGAAATCTAGGGGACGCAAAGACTGGATAATAGTTTGAGCAAGAGAATGCCGGCTTCCGCCGTTATTGCAAAGGCCAGTTTATCGCAGGGGGAAAACACTTACTGCAAGCGACGCTAGGGATATGAAGCCAATGACCGCGAAACCATGGATTGGCAGGGCAAAGATAAACTCACCCATAACTATGATGCTGCCGGCAATCGCATCGCCACGACCTTGCCCGATGGTGAAGTGCTCAACTTCGCCTTTAACCCCGCCGGCCAATTCGAGAGCCTGCACCGCCGCCCGGTAGGCAGCAACACCGATCAGCTGATTACCAATATCAATCATGATGAGCAGGGCAGGGAGAGTCAACGCCAGCACGGTAATGGACTGAAAAGCCAGCGAGACTATGACCCTCAAGGGCGCCTGCAAAAGCTGAGCCTGGGCAAGGCCGGTGGTCCAGTGTCAGATCCGACCCAGGAATCTAACTCAATCCTGGAGCGCAGCTACCAGTACAATAAAACTGGGCAGATTGCCAAAATCGAGGACAGCCTGCGCGGTACTCGCAGCTACCATTACGACGCCCTGGATCGCCTCACCCAGGTTGATGGCCCCAGCCCCGAATATTTTGTGCTCGACCCTGCCCACAATATTCTGGCCGCCGCTAGATCAGAAGATGAAGCCAAACAGCAGGCCAGTGCCACTCAAGTCAAGGGCAATCGCCTAGCCTTCCGTGGCGATACCCACTACCGCTACGATATCCACGGCAACCGTATCGCCGAACTGCGTGGTAAAGGGCAGAAACTGCAAACCCGCTATCACTACAACAGTCGCCAGCAGTTGGTGCGGGTTGAAAAGCTCAAGGTGGAAGATGGGGCAGAACAGCTTCAGCAAGAGATTCACTACCAGTACGACCCGCTCGGCCGTCGTATTGGTAAGGTAACTAACAGTGAACAAACCAGCTTCCTCTGGGATGGGGATATCCTGCTTCGTGAAAACAAATCCGATATCCGCACCCAACAAGATCTGAAAACTCGGACCTACTATTTTGAACCGGGTACTTTTAAGCCGGTTGCATTGAAAGAAGATGAACAGGTTTACCACTACCATCTGGATCACCTGGGAACGCCTGATACCCTTACCAATCAGGAAGGTGAGGTGGTTTGGAGTGTTGCCTATAAGAGCTATGGCAATATTGCATTAGCTCATGAGAATCAGATAGAGCAGCCTATCCGTTTTCAGGGGCAGTATTTTGATGAAGAGACTGGGCTGCACTACAATCGGTTTAGGTATTATGATCCAGAGGTTGGGGAGTTTACTCAGCAGGACCCTATTGGACTTTTAGGTGGAGTTAATAATTATCGGTATGCACCTAATCCGGTTGGGTGGATTGATCCTTACGGTTTAAAAAGTAAGGATTGCCCGCCATCTAATACAGTCACAGAACAACTTGATGCTCAACCAGATAATGCACCTTATAAAAAGGATCAGAACGGTCGTTGGCACGACAAGAAAGGTAAATTTACAACTCAGAGCTGGCCTCCAAATGATGGCTTTGGAAGTGTTAATGATCAGGTTATAAGAGAAAAAATTATAATGACTCCAGGTCAGAAAATAGATCGCTTTGGAGGGTGGTATGACGATAATGGTTTCAATGATAAGGGCAGTTATTTTTCAGATGTAGGAGCTCCGTTCGAGAATAGGGCTCTACCTCCTGAGACTATGAACTCTCCATATCACCAGTATGAAGTTGTTGAGCCTTTCGAGGTTGAAGCTGGTCCGATCGCTCCATGGTTTGGAGAGCCAGGAGGGGCAATGCAATATTTTGTCCCGAAGTCTGAGGGCGGAACAGATGGACTTTTGAAATCTGGAAAAATTAAGAGAACCACGAAGGTTGATTGATGAATAGAAAACGAGAATATATAGATTTCACACCTAACCAACCAAAAGGGTATCCGGCGGGGAAATCTATTTATTATGAATGTCTGATTTGTGGAGGTGTAGTTGAGTCTAAACCAAGATATTTCTCTGAGTGTGAGTGTCAAAATATTACTGTAGATAATTCTGGTGGAAGACTAGCCATTACAGATCATGAAAAATTTAAAATATTCAAAACATAGTTAGTGGCCCATGTGATAGGAACATTTCTGGACCCATAGATTTAGGACTTCAACTCCGCCGCCCGGCGGGTAGTGAGATCATCCTGGACATCCAGTGCGCCGAGATAAATCGGCAGAGGAGGTGAAAGCCCTCTACCCGGTAAAAATAATCAATCCAGGACATCCAAAGAATGGAGAGTCGGAAGCTAGACAAGAATTTTTACGCCACCACTTGGTAGCCGGTATATCTGTCTCAAAATAGATGGCAATTTGGCGTTAAAAGATCATTTGGGGAGTCCATAGGGAATCAGGCGGGATGTAGAGTCGGGAGCGATGGAATCTAGGGGCAGCTGATAAGCGGATTTCTGTAATTTAGCAGGGGGTGGGGCTAAGAAAGCGCTGGCAATCGCGCAGCCCGTGTACCCAGCGTTTATTTTGCTGCGCACAGACCTGGCGTACCGCTTCCGCCGAGCTCACCAAGCGTTTAAAGCGGCTTTCAAAGTTGTGGTTTAGATAGAGCCAGTGTTTTGGCGAAATACCCAGCCGATTTAAAATAGGTGGGATGTTCTCGGAAATAGCGCCGCGCTATTTAGGGTGCAGCTGCCGGCCACTCCAGTCTACCAGCTCTAAATAGTGATCCAGCTTTTAGGCATATCCCGGCGCTCCCCGCCCACCAGTGGCAGTAGGCTTTTCGGCTGCTGGCCTGAGATGGCTGTGTGAATGCGTTGCTGGATCGAAGTGCAATCGGATTCTTCTGGAGTTTTAGCGATACCGGCACGGATAGGGTTGAGGTCCACGTAAGCGAGGCAGGCGGCAAGGGCCCTTTCATCCAGCGAGGCCTGAGACTTGAAACGCCCTTCCCAAAAACAACCGGTGCAGTTGTCCTCGGCATTGGCCTGGCGGGCGATGGACTCGTTCAGGCAGCGCATAAGCCAGCTGATATTCATTAGGAGTTCCCGCCATAGGAAGGCGACTTCTTTTAGTCTGTTTACTTCAGCGTGATCGAGGGTATCGCCTTGAATATAGCGCTGGACTAAGCTAGAGGCTTTGAAGAGCTTTTGCCAACGAGTAATTACCTTATCATCAGAATCTGTGTCGATGTATAGCATTATGTGGTAGTGATTACTTATTACCGCATAGGCAGCAATATCTAGCGCAAACGCCTCGACCAACTTATGCATATGGCTTTCAATCCATTCGTGTCGATGCTCGTAATCTTTTCCGGATTCAGCATCTCTGACACAAAGAAATGCACGCAGCACACAGATGGCAACACTTAAAGATAGAAAAGTATCAGGAAGGAAAAACTTGTAACCTGAATTTGACCTGATGAGGCACCTTTTTAAAAGCTGATAATTGTCATAACAAGTCTGAACTACTACATTTTATACAGACCCTTTAAATCGATTTAAAGTCTCCGCTGCCTCCAAGTAATAAAGCAGTTTAGTGTGTCCCTGCCAAACAGTTTTGATGCGAGGCTCACCACCGCTTCTTCGCCCCAGAAAGCTTCCAGTTTCAACCTGCATACGATTTATATCTCTCATATTTGGAGGTTAATTTGGTGAGGGATTTTTATCCATGCCATATGCCACTCTTTTCAGAGTAGACATTCCTCCACAGCTCATCAATTCTTTCTTATCAGCTTAAAATAGTAATCCAACTGAAAGGGTAGGCCGTCAAGCTGTTTAAGTCTTATCCGTCTGTGAGAGATTTTTCTCTAGTATGTTTGTAAAAAAATAATTCTGCATTTCATATAGTGCTGCTTATGTTGTCAATCTAGGTTTTTGTAGTTTATTGACCTCTCTTCCTAGAGCAATGATGAGGGGTGGCATGCCCTACACCTCTAACTTTAGTCAAGAAAAATTGAACAAAGAGTTTGCTAGGTGTGCTTGACTATATGATGGTTGTAACAGGTAAAAATATTGTCTTTTATGTGTGATAGAACTTTTTGTCGTGCAAAATTTAGTCTCAGTTTCGAAGGTTACATAACCATTTTTTTGTGAGGTTTTTCATTTAGCTTAAATCCTTTTACTCCTAGTTTGAAATGTGGATGAAAAATTCCTTAATTGAGATTTTGTGGTTTTTTTGGGTTTTGTATGACGCTTGTTTCGCAGTCCATAGTTTTTTTACTTGTCTTGATTACGGTTTTGCTCGAATGAGAGGGTGGTAATGAGGATTGGATTTTAGTCGCTTACATAGATTTTATTTTCGTTGATCTAATTTTATTTATCTGCAACCATTAAAAGCAGGTGGGTTTTATTTGAAAAGAATAATCTTAAATTTGTGACCGCATCTTGATGGTGTGGTCAAAAAAATAGATTCTCCAACCTTTGATCGATAAGGAATGTGATGAAAACTGTTCACTTTGGAAAAGTAATAATTCATAAAAAAGAACAAGCCAGTGGTAATGAGGCGATCCTTTACGCACATGGTTCATTTGATAACGGCTCTTTTGGTAAGACTGAATTGCCAGAGAATTTGGCTCTATACTTCTACTCATTTCATGGTTCGGCGTCTTCTGATCATGCAGTCAGGAGTTTGACAAAAACAGGTAAGCCTGCCAATGAGGAAAATAGTAAAGAAAAATTTGGAACTTTAGAGTTCCTAAATATGGGGTCAGGAAAAGTTCACTCGATAGCTGGTGGTGGTGCGAGTATTTATAATTATAATCTCTCATATAATGAAAAAAGCCCTGGTCATGTGGATAATATTAAGAAGGCTTGGCAAAGTGGTCTTCATGATCATGATTTGATTTTGGTTGAAGAGGGGGCCCATATTCATTTAGATGATGTTCTAAAAGTCATTACTGAAAATAAGCTAGGTTATAACAAGCTTCACTTTACCGCCTGCCGCTCGCCGAGCAGCGGAAATGATCTTAGCTCTCAAAAACAGTGGGGCTAATTCAGAGTAGAGTGTTCACTCTAGTTTAAAAGCTGCAAAATTTATAAAGGCCACTTACCTCCATGACCACAGGAGGTGAGTGGCCTTTGTTGTTTGTGATTGGCCTTTTGAGTTAGATACTCTAGTGATTGGAATGTCTTTTTATTATCAACCCCAGTTGGTGCGAGCTATTTTTGCGATGATGTATCATAAAAAATGTAATTGTCCGCTTTATTGAAATAAAATTCGGTATTTTTTTGTTGGAATTTTACCTATCAGTAATTTCAGGGTTCGCGAATTTTCATTCGTATTTTTAAGTGAGTTGCACCCTGTTTTTTTCGTGAAAAAATTTCATATGTAACTAATTTCATGGAGAAATGTATCTACATTTTGTTTTTTTGAGTTTTTATTTTTTTAGATTTAAATTTTTCTTGTTGAACGTTACGCCTTATTAAAGAGTTTGATGTCATTATCATCAATTTAAGAATTGGTGCTATTGACAAAAGTTTATGGAAGCGTGGAAAGTTGGCGGGCTCTTATGGGAGTGTAAATAAATAATAAAATTAAGGCTTAGGTTATGAGAAAGACTGTTTCCAATATCTCGATAAAAACTGCTCTATCATTGTGCGTACTTGCGTCATCAACTATAGGTTTTGCTCAAAGTGTTTCTTCGGTTGAGGCTGCCAACAATGGTGTTGGGCTAAAGCGCTGCGGTACAGACCACCCATCAATTCAGGAAGCCGCATTAAAAGAGCAGCATTTTTCTACTCTGCGTGGTGTATCAAGTGATAGAAGTGTGGCGCACACATTACGCCCCGCAGGTTCTGTAGAAGTTGATGTTTACTTTCATGTAATTACTGACACTGCTAATAATGGAGCGCTTTCTAATAGTGAGATTAATGCGCAAATGGATGTATTGAATGATGCTTACGCAAATACTCCATTTACCTTTAATTTAGTTTCAGCCACTGTTACAGCAAATAATTCTTGGTATAACGTTGGTTACAATTCTTCGGCTGAGCAGTCAATGAAATCTTCCTTACGAGTTGGCGATGCCGGGGATTTGAATATCTATGTAGCTGAAATTAGTGATGGCCTACTTGGGTGGGCTACATTCCCAAGTAGTTACTCCTCTGATCCACTTGATGATGGCGTGGTAATTTTAACTGGTTCTGTGCCTGGAGGTGATGCTGCGCCCTACAATGAGGGGGATACCTTAACTCACGAGGTTGGCCACTGGTTGGGTCTATATCACACGTTCCAAGGTGGATGTTTTGGCCGGGGAGACTACGTCTCAGATACCCCTGCGGAGAGATCGGCTGCTTATGGCTGCCCTGTTGGTCGGGATACCTGTACCAGGGGAAGAAATGCTGAAGGAGAAGATCCGGTAACTAACTTTATGGATTATACTGACGATAGCTGTATGTACGAGTTCACTGAAGGTCAAGCCACTCGCGCGGATGAACAAAGCGCGACTTATCGTGGTCTTTAATTGTTAAGGGGGGCTTGCCCCCCTTCTTTAATTATGAATAAAGAACATTATTTATTTTTAGTGCTGAGCTTATTTGTTTTGGCTAGCCCGAATATTTTGGCTCAAAGGCTAGCTGTTCCAGAGTACGTGACCTGTGATCGAAACCAATTAACTTCATGGCAAGGGGAGATTACAAAACTTGTGCGGGTGAAAGATGGAGTTAAGCTTTGGGTTGCTACTGACCATGGAACAAATGAGTTTCTAAACCTGACTATGCCAAATTGGAAGGAGGTTCTCGGGCAGTTCCGCATCCATGGCCGTTCTTTTCATTCCAGCGATTGGGAAAAACTCATTGATACTAAGGGGAAGCTTAAGGTTGGCATAAAAGCGATTGTTTGGTTATGTAATACTGAAGGAGTAAGCCCGGTAATCAATTGGCAACCAGCCTCAGAATGAAATCTTACTATAGGCGGAGAAAGAAATTTTTTGAATCTTATGCTTAAGCGATTATTTTGAGTGCATAAAGTTCTGAGATCAAAAGTATATTGGTGTGATTTTATCTGTGACATAAATTGCAAGAAAAAGAGCTATAAAAGTGCCCGCTATCCATATACTCGATTCCACTAAAGATAAAGAATGCATTTCCATTTTAGGCGTTTCTGCTTGTGAATTACCATAGGTGTGCGGTACTGAATTTGGGGCGCATTCATGGGGGCAATGACCAAGATTGGGCGCGACTCCATCTTTTCTTGGGAGGGTCATACAGCCATGTTTTAAGTGATTTTTTACCAGCCAATAGTTAATAGGGTAAGCAATGATACCCCCAACAATGGTTGCCAAGCTCATACGAAACCAAAAGGTAGCATTTGTTGGGTCTTCAGAGTGTGGCCATATGGAAGTCAGTATCACCATAGCGGGTATCATTCCAGCCATAACCATATTCATCGATACAGTTTCAGCAAAGAAAGTTTTACCCACTGCTTTTAAGTAGTTTCCCTGATACATACTTCGCATCATCAATGCCTGAAAAATAAACAAACCACAAACAAAGCCAGCCAAGTACTCAATTATGGAGTCCCATCCATTGGTGAGGCCCAGTGTGGGTACAATAGATGCTGCGATAAGGATCCCAGTTGCATCACCTGCTAGACAGTGCATTTCGCTATTTACACTTTGCTTCCATGTGGCCCTAGTGAATTGATCGTGGCCGCCAGGAAAAGGACGGCGACAGGTGAGTAGGTAGAAGATTAAGCCGATAACACCGGTATAAAGAATTACTAATACCCAAGCCAGGCGCTGAACCCAGCTGGTTGGCGCATTAGTGATTGAGTCCCAAATAACAAAAACTAGGCTGAGACTGGTAAGAATAAACCAAACAAGCATTGCTCCGGTTAACATATAGGCTATCCATGATTTAGGGGGCGGGGTCTAAATAATTATATCTTCTGAGCAATCAAGTAGGCGTGTAATTCTGACGGTTGATCGTACTCCAGATGTCTACAAATACAACCAGATGAAATAAGGAGTTGTACAAATTTATTTGTGCCTAAGGTGGAGTAATATAATTCCGGTCCCATCGCATCATTCGTATGATAGTCCTCTTTATCTGTTCCACCAAAGGAAAATATTAGAACGCCTTCCTTGTTTAAGTAAGACGCTAGATTCCTTATTGTTTCCTCTTGTTTTTCAATTGGTATATGCCAGATGCTATCCCACGCACTTATAAAGTCATATTTTCTTGTGGCTTTCCACTTACATATATCCTCTAGATAGAAGTTGACATTAGGGTGCTTATCCCTGGCGATCTCTATCATTTTCTCAGAAACATCAATTCCCTCGGGAGAAAATCCTTCAGTTAGCAGAAGCTCGATATGCCTTCCTGTGCAGCCACACCCTACATCTAGTGCGGAGCCTCTATTTTTTACAAAGCCAAGTGCCCGCTTATACTGGCTAATACCGTTGTTCCTGTTGAACTCTTTACGTTCCCATAGATGTGTGATGGTATCGTATGCTATCCCGGTTTGTTTCGGTTCCATAATTGTAAATTCTGTTTATGAGTTTTATTTAATGATTGCTGCACGCTTTTTGTTTTGTAGATTCGTTAGAGTTTGATTTATTTGAGGCGAATACTTCAACACCTATAATTATAACGGTCGCCACGAGTATCCACACGAGCCACTTCATGCCATTTTAAGCTAGTGTAACTTGTAGTGGGTTGCCAATAAGGTAATCCATCAATGGTTGCCTCATTAGGGCGCCGTGAATGGCTGTTAGTAGAGCTGAAAAAATTAGAATTCTAAATGGAAGTCTGTATTTGAATAGTTTGTCCTGTATCAGGATATATAGAACTATTGCAGTGACGCCATACATCGATTGATATCAATAGAGCTATATATACTTCTATTTTGGTATTCCCTGGTCGATAAACCCAGAATCAACACCAAACCAAAAACTTCCATCCATATTGTTAAAATACATATATCTTATATTTCCACCACTTGGAACTGGGGTCTTGCTTGTAAATTTCTCTTTTTCTGTGTTAAAGGCAAAAATGATATTTGGAATCTCTCCAGTATCAGCGAGCCAAAGTTGGTTATTGTTGTCCAGTGCTGTTCCGTAGGGGCGTGGATTCTTACTGGGTAGCTTCCACTCTTTAAACTCCTTGGTCGTCGGAGTATAACGCCCCAAATAGCCTTCTGGATAATCAACGTACCAAATATTGCCGGTAGGATCGATTTCCAGTCTGCGAGGGCGAGCATTTGGGCGTGGCAGGTTAACCTCATTTATGGTCATGGTTTTTGCGTCTACGCGAGCTAACTTATTGGTGCCGAATAGCGCTATCCAGGGGTTTCCCTGGGCATCAATCTTAATACCATAGGGGCGGGCATTAGGGGTTGTTGGGGTGACACTTAGAACTTTGCCACTCTGTACATTTAGCAGGCCTATGCGGTTACTTTGCTGGGCTGTGAACCAGATATTTCCCTCTCGATTGAAGGCTAGCGTATGTGGGTCTTTGATACCTTCAGGCATTGGATATTGTTTAATTTGTCCATTATTGGTGTCTAATCGCCCAATATGCGCATTTCGATTACCTGCATACCAAACAATATCGTTTGAATCCACAATCAGGTTATGAGGGTGAGTGCCTTCAGGTATTTCATACTGCTTAAACTCTTCAGAGGTCGGTGTAAACTTTCCGATGTAGTTACCCGCTTGTCCACAGAACCAGACATTACCTTTACTGTCTACATGCGGGTCTCTGGGGAGTCCCTTCCAGGGCACCTTCCATTCGTTTAATTTAAGTTTGTCAGGTAAGTTATCTTCTTGAGCAGCGGCGTTCGTCAGTAGAAAAGAGAGTGTGGTAAGTAGCATGACTAAGGTGAGATGATAAATTCGCCAGGAATGAATACGCATTTTTCTCTCCAAGATTTGTCTATGTCGGTAATTAGTCATGCTGTGGTGTAAGGCGCCTAGACATGTAGCAGTTAAAGCATAGGTGAATTAAGGTTATAATTGTCTGACTCTAGGGACCCTCTGATCAACGAAGCATTTTTCTAGAATTAAGCTACACTGCTTGAAAAATTCACTTTATTACGCTCAAACGCGTAATTTTCGCGTAATAGTCCCCTAATTTTTCATCTGAAATCCTCAATAGGCGGATTTCAGGCGCCCCCCCTAGGTAGCCAAGTATTTTCTCCCTATTAATAAGTTGGTAAAGCCTGCCAGTAAGCACAGCCTCTCAGTATTTTTTACCAGTCCCCGATAGCGGACCTTGTCATAACCAAATACCTGTTTGATGTAGCGGAAGGGGTGCTCGACCTTCGCTCTTATCTGCGCCTTGATCTTTTCCGCTTTACGGAGTGCATCACGCCCTGGAAGAGTTTTTAGCTTGCTCGGCTTCATTGCTATATACCAATCCGCCTCCCGCTCTTTCAACTCTTCACGTTTCTCCGCACCAATGTACCCAGAGTCTCCCCAGATTCTTTTCTCCTCCCCGTGGAGAACTCGCTCTGTGGTTGTGACATCATGCGAATTCGCTGCTGTTGTATCTATGCTATGTATTACTCCGAGCACATCATCAACCCCGATATGCATTTTCATCCCAAAATGCCATTGATTGCCTTTCTTTGTTTGATGCATTTCCGGATCACGTTCTTTCTTTTCATTCTTAGTTGAAGTTGGCGCAGAGATAATAGTGGCATCTACAATCGTGCCTTCACGCAGTACCATGCCATTCTCAGCAAGATGTTTGTTGATTTCATCAAAAAGAGCTGCACCTAGCTGATTGAGCTCCAGTAAGTGGCGAAAGTTAAGAATCGTTGTTTCATCGGGAATTGGGCTACTCAAAGTCAATCCAGCAAAACTACGCATGGATTCAATTTCATACAGTGCATCTTCCATAGCGGGATCACTGAGATTGTAAAATAGCTGCATGCAATGAATACGAAGCATGACACTCAATGGATATGGCTGTCGGCCACGTTTGCCTTGTGGGTAACAAGGAGTGATCTGAGCTTCTAGTCGCTGCCATGGGATGAGGATTTCCATTTGAGAAAGAAACTTCTCTCGCCGAGTTATACGGCGCTTTAGCTTATATTCTGCTTCGGCAAAGGTGACTTGGTGCATGATTCATCGTAGTCTTGATGGGTAGGTGAATATTACCAAATTGACTCAGAATTATTCAGAGGTTCCCTAGTTATTATATATAGTGGACTAAGCGTCTTAGCCTCATTAAAAATACATGGTTAGCGGGAATTTATACACAAGTAGATTGCTTGCTACTTTGCCAATTGGTACTTCTTATGCACCGATTTTACAGGCGGTTGAGCAAGCTATTGGAAAGTGTTATCACTATTTAATGATATTATCAGTATTTATTTACATGAGCCGCAATATTCTCAATGAAAAGAGATATTTATCGGTACTATTTATATGATTTTACAGTTGGATATTGAGGGCGTATATTGAGGGCGTATATTGCGGGCCTTAGCTATAGGAGGTCATTTATGCTACAACGTCTTCGCCGGCCTGAAATTCTTTTGCTTATTCTGGCAGCTTCGATGCCGCTCTCATTTGCTGTTTGGAATACGCTACTTAATAACTTTGTCATTGAAAAGGCAGCATTTACCGGTGCAGATATTGGTTTGTTGCAAAGTGTGCGTGAGATACCTGGCTTTTTAGCCTTTCTAGTAGTCTTTGTTTTGCTTTTTGTTAGGGAGCAGAGGCTGGCGATAATTTCCCTGGTAGCAACTGGCCTTGGAGTGATGCTAACGGGACTGTATCCATCATTGACCGGGTTGTTACTCACTACACTTTTAATGTCTACCGGATTTCATTTTTATGAGACCTTGCAGACGTCCCTGGCACTCCAGTGGTTCCCCAAACAAACAGCAGCAGTTTGGATGGGACGCATGGCTGCCGCAGGTTCCTTTGCTGCGCTTCTGGCTTATGGTTTGGTGTGGGGTTTAATGAACTTCGCAGATTTGGATTATTCCTGGGTTTATCTAATTGGTGGTGGCGCGACCATTGTCATTGCTTTAGGTGCCTGGGTCCTTTTCCCTCAGTTTGCTCAGCCCCACAGCCAGCATAAGAAGCTTATTCTGCGAAAACGCTATTGGCTCTATTATGCGCTCACGATGATGAGTGGGGCTCGCAGGCAAATCTTTATAGTATTCGCTGGTTTTTTGATGGTGGAGAAATTTGGATACAGCGTGGGGGAGATTGCTGCTCTCTATACGGTAAACCATTTACTTAATTTGTATATCGCACCGAAGATCGGACAGTTTATCGTTCGGTTTGGCGAGCGCCGTATCCTCACTTTGGAATATATTGGCCTGATACTGGTATTTGCGGGTTATGCGCTGGTAGAAAGTGCTGCGCTGGCAGCGGCATTATATATTGTTGACCATTTATTCTTTTCTATGGCAATTGCGATTAAAACCTACTTCCAGAAGATAGTCGACGAGCGGGATATCGCGGCTTCGGCTGGAGTCAGCTTTACTATTAATCATATTGCCGCAGTAGTTATCCCTGTAGTATTTGGCTTGCTGTGGCTTGTCTCTCCGCCTATGGTATTCTTTGCGGGGTCTTTAATGGCCTTAATTTCTCTTGGGTTGGCACAGCTGGTTCCAGAGCAGCCGTTGCCCGGTAATGAGATTAGGGTTGGGCAGTATTCTGGGGCTACCTAGAAAGAGTTGAAATGGAGTTTTTGTTCCATTATCCTTGGCGGCAACTTGAACAAGACAATTTACTATGAAATACGCGCAAGAACTTCTTTCTATATGTTGCTGCCAGGCAACCTGCGTGCTTCTGTAAATTTATTCGGAAGCGTTTTTTGCTTCCGGAGAGTCAAAGAACCCGGAGCGGAAGCGCCGGGTTTTTTTATGGCCAGGTGGCAGAGAGGAAATGCGACGGTCTGCAACACCGTTTTTCACCGGTTCGAATCCGGTCCTGGCCTCCATCTATTCTGTTGATCTATGGATATATGCTTGGCAAGCTGTCTTTTGTATAGCCATACCCCTTTTCTTTTCTCAGCTTGCTTTTAAATTCCGTCGATAGCGCCAAAGAGCCAATAGTTGTCTGGATTATCCGGGCAGACAGTAGGTCCACACTCTGCGAAAGTTATAAATATATTAAGTGCGGTAATTGAAAATGCAGTTACTATGGCCATTTTTCCGAGAGCTCCCTGATCGCGGAAACTGATAAATATGGGTTTTCCATATTGCTTATCAAATGCACCGATAATCGCGATGCCAATAATTGTCATATAGAAGATAATTAGTGCCCAGGTGTAATAGTGATATCCCATTAATGGATCGCCATAACCTGGTGTTCCGGGAATAACATGTAGGCTGACTTGGCGCAGTGCGGTAGCGGCACCAAATAGCGCTGAGAATGTTGCCAAGCTGTAGTGTAGAGGGCGGTTGCCATAGAGTACATTTAGCATCAGGCCAAATAAGACTCCTGTGAGCCCAATTCGTTGAAGTAAACAGAGAGGGCAGGGCATTTCTCCATTCACTAATTGAAAGTACTCTGCGGCGACGAGTACGGCACATACGGCGAGTATGCCCAGTGCATTAAGCTCGCGAAATGTTTGCCCCATTCACCCTCCTCTATAAGGCTAAGTTGAGATTGTCACCGGTGTGATAGCCCAGCCAGGCGATGCTTGATATCAAGGCAAAAATGAATGTTGCGGTTGCTAGGGTGTGGTAATTCTTCACGGCTAGAGCCATTGCAAGGAGATAGAAGAGAAATAGTAGGCTCATCATAATGAGGCGCCCCTCGGTTTTTGCATCGAACTCACTCCAACCACTTCTTCAATCGTATAAAAAAGCACCACTTGTTACGATAGCTGTAGAGGTGGGGGAGGGGTGATACAGGTAATGCGCTACCTGTCAGGGTAGGCTAACTAATACTCGATTCGTTGATTTTGAAGGTTGCCGGGTCATTTTAAGGGGGGAGCAGTGAATTTAATTGGTTCGACAGTCTTGAATTGTGTGAATTTAACCAAATAAATTTGTCTTTAGGTTGTTGTTGGTGGACTTTGTTTGCCAGTTGGGCTTCTTCCCTGTTTAATGCTGGCTTTGGTTTCCGGCGACTGTCGGGAAGCACTTGTCATCGTAGATGCGTAGAAGAGTGGTACGTTAGGGTATCTCTGAAAATTTAGTAACTATAAAAGTAGCTAGGAGTTGTACTTATGGCACAGATCAAAGCTTTGGATAAAAAGGCACATGCCAACCTGAAACTCACCCAGGACATTACTTTTGACCATGTAAGCGGTAATCACATTTTGCCGCTGGTGGTTCAGGAAATCGTACAGGCAGCCCAGAGCTACCCGATCCTGTTCGTTAAAGACCAGAATACTGACCAGTTTAAAGTTGTGGCGCTTACTGGTCTGCGCCCCGGTGAAAACCTGTTCTCTGGCGCTGATGGCTGGAATGGCAGCTACATTCCAGTGCAAGTGCGCACTTACCCGTTTGTTTTGGTGAAGAATCCAGACAACGCTGATCAGGCTGTTCTTTGCATCGACGAAGACTCCAAGATGCTGAGCGACTCTGAAGGTGAAGCGCTGTTTGATGGGGAAGGCGAGCAAACTGACTTCCTGAAGAATCGTGCTCAGGCAGTGGTTGAAACTGCACAGCGTGTTGCAGTGACTGAGTCTTTTATCGAGTTCCTGGTCTCCAAGGACTTGCTGACCCAGAAGAAGCTGACTCTCCGTGTTAGCGAAGATGACAAGCCTTACGATCTGACAGGTTTCTTTGTTATCGATGAAGAGAAGCTTAACAAGCTGTCTGATGAAGACTTCCTGGAACTGCGTAAACGTGGCGCGCTGCCGGCAATCTACGCCTCTATGATGTCCTCTATGCAGGTTCAAAACCTGATTCGCAAGAAGCGCTTGAACTAATCGCGCTTTGCCCGGCAGCTGCGGCTGTCGGGCGACCCTCCTGACTGGAATAGGCGAGTTCGCCAAATCTTGTCTTGATCCCACCTCACACTCGTACCACTATTGTCTCCCTCTGACGCTTTAGCTCACAAATAATAAAATGAAAAATGTGGCGCGATTCTCTCTTCGCTATTGGTTCGCTTGGTTGGTTCTGTTTTACGGTGTTTGGTTGTTCCTGATTTTACAGGGCGAGAACCTGGCCCTGGCGCTCGAGCATTGGTCCATGGCGCTGGCGATGGCGCTGGGTAGCTATGCCGCAGGTTCTACGCCGATGGGCGGCGGGACAGTTGGGTTTCCCGTGCTGGTGCTGTTTTTTGATATGCCGGCAAGCCTGGGTCGCGACTTTAGTTTTGCGGTTCAGTCGATAGGGATGGTCAGCGCCAGTTTGTTTATTCTCTGCCGACGCCAGCAGCTGGCTTGGTCGATGTTGCGGGGGGCGCTGCTTGGCTCCCTATTGGCGACTCCCGCCGGTATCCTGCTGTTTGCCCCTCTGATACCCGAACTCTGGGTGAAACTCTCCTTTGCCGTTCTCTGGGGCAGTTTTGGCATTTTCCATCTGTATCGCCTCAGCGAAATTACTGATTGTGAGCACGCGGGGGACCCCCGGTGCCCGACTGATTTTCGTGTCGGCTTGCTATTGGGTGCTTTTGCCGGCTTTTGCGTGGTGGCAGTTACCGGTGTGGGTGTGGACATGCTGGTGTATGCGGCTCTTGTGCTATTGAGCAGGGTGGATCTCAAGGTGGCGATCCCTACATCCGTGGTGATCATGGCATTTTGCTCGGTACTCGGAGTAATAGTGAAGTCGCTGGCGGGAGATTGGCAGCCTGGGGTGTTTGGGAATTGGCTGGCGGCAGCACCGGTAGTGGCCCTGGGGGCGCCTCTGGGCGTTTTTGTCGTTAGCTTGCTGGGACGCAAGCCGACCCTATTGATTGTGGCCTTCCTGTGCGTTGTGCAGCTTGTGTGGACCTGTATATCCGAGAGTGAGGCTATGAAGGGATATGGCGGCCCGCTAGTGCTGCTGGCATTGCTGTGCTGCCTGGCGGGTTTCGAGTGGCTGCGGGCACTGGGTTTGCGCAGGGAGCAAGTGCGAATGCCTGCAGCAACTTCAGGTACTACTGCCCTTGAGCCCGATAGAGCCGGAGTGACGGTTGTGGAAGCGAATGATGTGGTGCTGCCGGAGTAGTTGATTTTTGGATTGTGTTCGCCGGATGAACTCTGGCGAACTATTCGCAGAATCAGATAAAAAACGGTTGGGCTTTTGATTGCTGCCCAGACTTGGGCCTGCTAGATAATTTGGGAAGATGGCTGGGGCGGAAGGATTCGAACCTTCGCATGACGGGATCAAAACCCGCTGCCTTACCGCTTGGCTACGCCCCAGTTTCAAGTTTCACAAAGAATAGTCTCTATGATTTGAAATGGTAGCAAGGGGGAGACTCGAACTCCCGACCTCAGCATTATGAGTGCTGCGCTCTAACCGGCTGAGCTACCTTGCCATTTCTTTTGTTGTCTCGGCTGTCCCGAGGGCGCGCATTATTAAACGATGGGCCGGGGGTGTCAACACTTTTTTTGTATTCTTTTCAGATAGTTAGCGATTTTTTTCATCTGATGCCCGGGACTGCTCAGAACCGCGCCTGGAACTGATTGCGGCGAGGGCGGAACCGAATACTACGGCGCCGGCGCCGGCCCAGCTGATCCAGTTGAGCGGCTCAACTGCAATATAGTCGGGCCAGATAGAGCTGATCAGCGTACTGAACAATAGGGTGATGACTGGCACTAATGACAGGGTTGCGCTGACACTGGATGCCTCCCAGTGCGCTAGTGCCTTGCTAAAAGCCCCATAGGCGATCAGCGTATTGGCGGTGAGAAATGCCAATAGCACCCACTCGAGCCAGCCCAGGTGGGAAACCTTCATTGGCTCCGCCATGGGCAGGAAGAGCAGGGTCCCTGCGATATAAATTACTACCAGTAGATCCTGGGGTGTTGCGCGGCTCAATATTTTTTTCTGGAAAAAGCCGTAAATCGCCCAGGTGACAGCGGCGATCAGGATATAGCCGAGCCCCAGCAGGTATTCGCCGCCGGCGCCACTGGTCAGCTCTTCCAGGCGCTGGTTAAAAAATAGCAGCAGCCCAACTACTACCAGTACCACGCCGCTCCACTGACGCGGCGAGAAGCGCTCTCCCAGCCAAAGCACACTGGATATCAGTAGAAGCAGGGGAGCCAGCTGGATCACAACCTGGGCGGCACCAGGGGTGATGTAATTGAGTCCACTGGCGTAGGCGAGGTAGTTCACCAGGAGGCCGGCAACGGCGAGGAAGGTGAAAAGCAGCAAGCCGCGACTGAATAGTGGCTTGAGCTGTAGTTTACGCGCCTGTCCGTAGTAGACGCCTGCTAACAGTGCTGCACCGGCAAAGCGATACCAGGTGGCGGTACCGGGACTGATGTATTCGAGAAGCCCTTTGAGGGCAATGGGCAGGGTTGCCCACATAAATACGGTAATCAGTGCCAGGGGCAGGCCGACTTTCCAGTTTGATTGAGCCATGGAATTTACACGGGTGGGCGTGCCTCCCCGGGGAGGGGAGGTAAAAAAGGAGAGGTGGTTAGACGTTAAAACGGAAGTGGATTACGTCGCCGTCGGCGACAATGTAGTCCTTGCCTTCCAGGCGCCATTTACCCGCGTCTTTAGCACCGGCCTCACCGTTGTTGTCAATGTAATCGCTGTAGCTGATCACTTCTGCGCGAATAAAACCCTTTTCAAAATCGGTGTGGATTTTACCGGCGGCGTTGGGAGCGGTGGCGCCCAGTGGGATGGTCCAGGCACGAACTTCCTTCACGCCAGCGGTGAAGTAGGTGTGCAGGCCCAGCAGTTGGTAGCCGGCGCGGATCACGCGATTCAGCCCCGGCTCTTCCATACCCAGTTCTTCCAGGAACTCCTGCTTCTCTTCGTCGTCCAGCTCGGCAATTTCCGCTTCGAGCTTGTTGCAGATAGGTACCAGTACCGCGTTCTCTTCAGCAGCGATGGCAGCTACAGCATCCAGGTGCGGATTGTTCTCGAAACCATCTTCGTCCACGTTGGCGATATACATGGTGGGCTTGATAGTGAGCAGGCTCAGTTCGCGCAGGTCCGCCAGTTCGTCTTCTGAAAGCTCGAAAGAGCGCAGCGGCTTGGCTTCATCCAGGTGTGGCTGGATTTTTTCCAGCAACGCTTTCATCTTGATCGCGTGCTTGTCCTGCCCCTTGGCGGCGCGGGTAAAGCGCTGTAGGGCCTTTTCCACAGTGTCCAGGTCGGCCAGGGCCAGCTCGGTGTTGATCACCTCGATATCCGCTACCGGGTGTACCTGGTTGGCGACGTGGATAACGTTATCGTCTTCGAAGCAGCGCACAACGTGGGCGATAGCGTCGGTCTCGCGGATATTGGCGAGGAACTTGTTACCCAGACCTTCACCTTTGGAGGCGCCCGCAACCAGACCGGCGATATCGGTAAATTCCATGGTGGTGGGAATGACCTTTTCCGGTTTGACGATCTCAGCCAGCTTGTCGATGCGGGGATCTGGTACCGGCACGACACCGGCATTGGGTTCGATGGTGCAGAAGGGGAAGTTTTCCGCATCGATACCCGCTTTGGTCAATGCGTTGAATAGGGTGGATTTGCCCACATTAGGTAGGCCGACAATACCGCAAGTAAAACCCATGGTGATATTTTTCCGTTTGCCCGAGGCGCATACAGCGCGCTCTGCTAATTGCGTTTGAGGTCCGGTAGTGATTGCGCTGGCGGGATTTTGGATGGGCGGGATGTCTCGGCCACCACAGGGTCCGGGCCAGCCGGGAAAATACCGGCAATTTAGCGCAGCACACTATCGAGATTTCCGCGGCAAAAGGCAAGCCGGCGGGTGGGATCTATTTGTTGGTGTGCAGCGTTTTCATGGCTGCGCCCCAGTCGCCGGAAGCGGCGGTGGGCAGAACGTCGATCGAGCGATCGATCGCATCAGCCAGTGTTTCCTGTTCCGCCCTGGGGGCTCGCTGGAGTACAAACCGGGCCACTTCGCTCGAGCTGCCGGGGTGGCCAATGCCGAGTCGCAGGCGCATAAAGTTTCGGTTGTTGCCCAGTGCGGCAATGATATCCCGCAGGCCGTTGTGTCCGCCGTGACCGCCGCCGGCTTTCAGGCGCGCGGTACCGGGGGCTAGGTCCAGCTCATCGTGAGCGACCAGAATGGCTTCCGGGGGAATCTTGAAGAAGTTCGCCAGTGGGCCGACAGATTGGCCGCTGCGATTCATATAGGTGGTGGGAATCAGCAGCCGGATATCCTGGCTGCCGACTCGCACACGGCCAGTGAGGCCGTGGTACTTGCTGTCGAGGCTGAGCTGGGTGCCTTGTTGGCGGGCCAGCTCGACAACAAAGTCGGCACCGGCGTTGTGTCGCGTCCGATCGTATTCCGGTCCGGGGTTTCCCAGGCCGACAATCAACTGGATCGGAGTATCCGGTGCCGCAGCCAAGGCGATTACTCTTCGCCTTCGCCAGCTTCGGCTTCAGCTTCTACAGCGCCGCGAGGCTTGTGGATAGAAGCTACAACCAGGTCGTGGTCTGCACCGTGGCTCAGTGCCACAGACTCAACACCATCCGGCAGTTTCAGGTCGGAGATGTGCAGTACGCCGTCCATTTCCAGGTCGGCTAGGTCCACTTCGATGAACTCAGGCAGCTTGCCGGCAGGAGCGTTAACTTCCAGCTCGGTCAGGGTGTGGGAAACGATACCGCCAGCCTTAACACCTTTGCTGCTCTCTTCGTTCAGGAAGTGCAGAGGTACTTTAACGTGTACTTTGGTGTTGGCAGATACACGCTGGAAGTCGATGTGTAGCAACAGGGCTTTAGCCGGGTGACGCTGCAGGTCGCGCAGGATAACTTTCTCTTCTTTGCCGTCTACGTCAACAGTCAGCATGGAGGAGAAGAAAGCTTCGTTTTCCAGAGCTTTGGTCAGGTCTTTGTGCAGCACGGAGATAGAAGCAGGCTCTGCTTCACCGCCGTAGATGATGCCGGGTACACGGCCTTCCAGGCGACGCAGGCGGCGGCTCGCACCTTTCCCTTCATCGCTGCGGGCAATGGCGTTCAATTTAATATCAGACATGGGATAAACCTCGGGTTGTCTGTCCAGAGTGACCTGCGACCGGACCGCTCTGGCATGGATGTTAAATGGGCACTGGGCCCAAAAGTAATTGCCCGGCAGTGCCGGGCGGGCGCGTATTCTACGGGAATCAGCGCTAAAGGCAAAGTGCCCCGGTATACGGGGCGCTGGGATACCTTGACCGGCAAGCTCCTAGCGGAACATTGCGGACAGGGATTCCTCATTGCTGATACGGCGCATGGACTCGGCCAGCATTGCAGACAGGGTCAGCTGGCGAATTTTTGGTGCCTTCTCCATTTTGTCACCCAGGGGGATGGAGTCGGTAACCACCAGCTCATCCAGAACGGAGTTGTTCAGGTTGGTGATGGCGTTGCCGGACAGTACCGGGTGGGTACAGTAGGCGACAACTTTCTCGGCGCCGTGCTCTTTCAGGGCGTTGGCGGCGTTACACAGGGTGCCGGCGGTGTCGACCATATCGTCTACCAGCAGGCAGGTGCGGCCGCTGACTTCACCGATAATGTTCATGACTTCGGCAACATTGGCGGCCGGACGGCGCTTGTCGATGATAGCCAGTTCGCAGTCGAGGCTCTTGGCCACGGCGCGGGCGCGCACAACGCCGCCGATATCCGGGGATACCACCACTAGGTTCTGGTACTTTTGGCGCTCGATATCGTCGAGCAGGACAGAGGAGCCGTAAACGTTATCCACAGGAACGTCGAAGAAGCCCTGGATCTGTTCCGCGTGCAGGTCGACGGTTAATACGCGGTCGATACCTACGCTTACCATCATATCGGCAACCACTTTTGCGGAAATCGGCACGCGCTGGGATCTTACGCGGCGATCCTGGCGGGCGTAGCCAAAGTAGGGGACTACAGCGGTAACGCGGCCGGCGGAGGCGCGGCGCAGGGCGTCTACCAGCAGGATCAATTCCATCAGGTTGCGGTTGGTGGGTTGGCAGGTGGATTGCACCACGAAAACGTCGCGGCCGCGTACGTTATCGGTAATTTCTACTGCAATCTCGCCGTCGGAGAAGCGCTTGACCGTGGCTTCACCCAGGGGGATCGCCATATGGTCGACAACCTTCTGTGCCAGTTCCGGGTTTGCGTTGCCGGTAAAGACCATTAAGTCAGCCACTGCGAGTTCCTTTAATTCTGTCTTGAAGTGAATTGAAGTGTAGATGCCTGCATATTTGCTAGCAGTCAGGGTTTTTGCTGCAACACTTTTGTGTTGAGCGGCGCACTGTTGCGCGGATAAAAACAGGGTTTTGGCCACAGTTTTTTTCCTTGCTCAACGGGTTGCTCTGGGTGCGTGCTCGCACAACCATCGGGCGCTTGCACTCAAGCCTGCCTTCAGGATTCTTTAAAAATTGGGGGGTGGCTCTGTAAAGCCCTGTGCGAATGGCCTGGGCCGGCTGGATCAGCGTAGACTGAATCATGTCGGAACCGGTTTTTGACTGTGCCATTGCATATAAAGAAAGTGGCTGGGGCGGAAGGATTCGAACCTTCGCATGACGGGATCAAAACCCGCTGCCTTACCGCTTGGCTACGCCCCAGTAATGTTTCCTCAAAAATCTGAGGAGATTTTCGCTAGCGCTTGATGTGTTGGTGAAACCAATACACCCGCTGCTGTAAAACCCTGCCACGCTTCAGGCAGTTTGGCGTGTGCCTCAATGGCTGCCTCTGCCGTAGGGAATGCTGCAAAAATGCAGCCCCCGGTGCCGGTGAGTTGTGCTGGAGCAAATTGCTCGAGCCATTCTCTGGCATCGCGTATTTCAGGGTAGAGCTTTTCAACTAATGGCTGGCAGTCATTGCCGGAAAATGTTTCCAGTTTTTCGCTGCCGAGTCGCATCTCGTTGGCCTGCTCCTCGCGAAGGGCCGCTAATGTAATTGCGACTGAATCTCTTGTCAAACGTGAATCGCGAAAAATTTTTGCAGTGCTCACTTCGCAACCAGTTGAGACAACCAGGTAGTGGCGTTGCTCGGTGGTTATTGGGGTTAATTTTTCACCAACCCCTTCCGCCCAAGCGGTGCGCCCGCGCACAAAAACTGGAACATCGGCGCCTAATTGTCGTCCCAGCTCTGCCAGTTTATCGATCGATAAATTGCACTGCCATAAGTGGTTGAGCCCGAGCAAAGTGGTGGCGGCATCGCTACTGCCTCCACCGATGCCGCCGCCGTGAGGCAACTTCTTTATCAACCGAATAGAGGCGCCGAGAGAATTTTGTCGGTCCGGCTCAGCTTGTTTGCGCAGCAATTGAGCTGCGCGATAAACCAGGTTGTCTTCTTCAGCTACATCCAGCTGGCCGGCATCGACACTGACAATGCCATCGCTGCGCTCACTGAATTCCAATAAGTCGCCGAAATCGAGCAGTTGGAACAGGGTTTGTAACTCGTGGTAGCCATCCGGGCGACGGCCGAGAATGCGCAGAATCAGGTTGAGTTTTGCTGGAGCGGGCAGGGTTAGCAGCATGAGGCAAAAAGGAGTCAATCAATTACAGGATCGCCATAATACCTGCATGCTGCGATTTGGGCATTGGCAGAGTTATGTGAAACTCTCTACAACCCCCAGTCTTTAATCACCAGGGTGACGGATACCGGGCCAGTGGGACTGTTGGTTTGTGCTTTGATCCGGGTTGGCAGCATAAAGGAGCCTTCGCTGCGATACTCACTGAAACTCAAGGCCCAGCCGGATTGTTGCAGGCTTTGCAGCTGGCCCTGGGCGTTGCGCTGCTCACCACTTTTGGCGCCGGGCGCGGGAAGACCGCGCACCCAGTAGAACATCTCCCGGGCGGGCAGGGGCCAGCCCAGTGCTTCCTGGGTTAGCTGTGCCGGGTTGCGCGCATAAATTGGCGGCTCGCTACCGCGCACCAAACTGACTCCACCGGCTGAGCCGGTGATGACGGTAGTGCCCGCTCCGAGCGGACCGCTGAGATGCAGGCGAAAATTCTCCGCGCCGCCCTGAAGCCAGGCCAGGTTAGCGCTGCCGTTTTCTTTGGGGGAGCGAACACCCAGCTTGCCCTTGAGATTCCACTGGGTAAATTCAGCTACTGTTTGCGGTACTGGATTTTGATTTTCAGTGGGAGAGCCTGGCTCCGGTTCCTGTTTGGTTTTTTGTCCGGCACAGGCGGAAATCATTATTGCCAGACATGCCAGAAATAACAGATAGAATCTTCGCGCGGTTGTCTTGTCAGCTATCTGATGCATGTTGTTCCAGTGACTCTTCGATTTGTAGGCGCTTCATGGCAGCCGGAATAATTTTGCTGTGGGGATTCAGCAGAAGACCTTTTCTCCACATTTTCATGGCGGCTTCTCTGTTTCCCTGAACCCAGAGTACTTCACCGAGGTGTGCGGCAATTTCGTGGTCGGGCAACTTTTCCATCGCCTGCCGCAGATACTTTTCCGCAGCTTCGTGATTGCCGAGACGGTACTCTATCCACCCCATGCTGTCGATTATTGCCGGGTCCTCAGGCTCGAGTTCCAAAGCGCGGCTGATCAATTGGTAGGCTTCTGTGTGCCGGGATTTATCTTCAATCAGTTTATAGCCGAGCGCGTTGAGAACTGTGGCGTTATCGGGATTTCTTTCCAGCAGGTTTCTCAAGTCCTTTTCGAATTGTTGTGCGTTGCCGAGTTGGTCATGCAGCAGCGCGCGGGTGTACATCAAGCGACCGCTGGTGCTGTTGGTTTGTAGTGCCTCGTCTATTCGCTGCAAAGCCATACTGGCTTCACCACTTTTGCGAAGTAATTCGACCTCCATCAGATAAAAATGTTCTTCCTGAGTGGGGTGTTTTTTTCTCAGTTCAGCAAACCACTCCCGGTTAATGCTGTACTGTCCGAGGCTCGCCAGTAATTCCGTACCGCGAGTAATGGCTTCTACGTAATCACTACCGGGCCCCACTTCGCGGAAATATTTAATTGCATGGGAAAAATCTCCAGATTTTTCTGCAATGCTGCCCAGGTAAAAATAAGCAGCGGATTCGTGCTGCTGTAATTCAAGTAGTTGGGTAAAGAGGACTTTGGCCTCGTCAGTTTGCTCGGTCTCGTACTGAATTAGGGCCAACGACAAAATCAGGTTGCCGTCTTCAGGGCGCTGCTTAACCAGTTCGGCAAACTGCTTGCGAGCCAGGGCCAGGTCCTCCCGAATCAACAGGCGGGCGTACTGAAGGCGCAGGCGGCTCTCGGAGGGATGGATGCCGACGAGTCGTTCGAGAAGGGAAATGGCTTCCTTGCGCTTGCCCTGATCAACCAACAGGTGACTTTCTAGCAGTGGTGCATCCAGTTGATCTGGATGGTGCTCCTGAACGCGGCGCACCAGGGATAAAGCGCGGGCGAATTCCCTTTCGGTGCGCAGTACCATGGCATAGGCGAGCACGACCTCGTCATCGAGGGGATAGACTTTTGCCAGCCGGGCAAACTCCCGCTTGGCTTGATCTGTGAGTTGCTCGTGCCCAATAGCGGTTGCTGCGAGAGATTGCATGGGCGGGTTGCCGCCGAGTTCCAGGGTTTTACTGGCGTGAATCAGAGCTGTGTGTAAGTCGCCGGAAAGAGTCAGCTCGGCTGTGAGGGCCAACTGCGCATCGGCATTTTGTGGCTCAAGCTCTACCCATAGCCGGGCTGAATCCAAGGCGGCCTGGCGGGCATTTAAAAAGCGGGCAATGCGTGTAGCGCGGGCGGCAACCCCGGGATCTTTGGTGACCTCCGCCTGGTGGTAGTAATTGGCCAGTGCGACATCGTACTGTTCGCGGATACCGGCGACTTCGGCCACCAGAAGGGTGTAAAAGGTATCAATAGGGAAAGTTTTAGCTTCCGGCCCACCTGACTCAGTGGTTTCCTTACCCTTAAGGTTGCTCGGCTCCAGTGCTGTGCTCGCGATCTCTGCAGAGGGAGCCGCCGGCGTCTGGTGCTGGGTGCAAGAAACAAGCATTACGGATGCTACAAGGAAAGCGGCAAGCTTGAGCAAGTGGCTGGAAATTCGGGCTGGAAGCTGATGTGCGCGAGGTGGGAGCATAGATCGTGTCCATACGTTACGTTGTCGCTGAAAGCTGGGTATTACTGGCGTGTTTTAAACGATTATCGCCATATAATTCTAGTCGTGAATCGGGTTTGGAGCGGTAGTGGGCAGGGGCTCTTGCCAAATCGGCGGGCAATTTTACTGCCTCTTACGCTTGCAAGGGAGACGGCTGCCTATGAAAATGCGCTCCCAGTGCGGTTTCCGCCTTTTAAGATTTAATGCTAACGGAAGTCTATGCCAATTCTTACCCTGGGTATCAACCACGATAGCGCGTCGGTCGAAGTGCGCGAGCGGGTGGCCTTTGCCCCCGAGGTGATGCCCGGCGCACTGGGAGATGCGCGAAAAGCACTGGGGTGCCGCGAGCTGGCCATCCTGTCTACCTGCAATCGCACCGAAATATACGGAAATGTGGAGTCAGAAGCCCTGTTGCAATGGCTATCTGAATACCACCAGGTGCCCCTGGAGCAGCTCAAGGGCTGTGCCTATGTGTACAGCGATGAAGAAGCGGTACGCCATATGATGCGCGTTGCCTGTGGTCTCGATTCCCTGGTGTTGGGTGAGCCGCAGATCCTGGGCCAGATTAAGTCCGCCTATGCGGTGGCGCGGGAATCCGGCAGTGTGGGCAGTGAACTGCACCGGGTTTTCCAGCGGGTGTTTACCGTCGCCAAGAAGGTTCGCACCGAAACTGCAATCGGTGAAAACCCGGTTTCTGTTGCCTACGCCGCTGTTTCTCTGGCTTCGCGTATCTTCACCGACCTGAAAAAGCAGACTGCCCTGTTGATCGGTGCGGGAGAGACCGTGGAGCTGGTTGCCCGACATTTGCTCGATCAGGGAATCAAGCAGGTCATTGTTGCCAACCGCACATTGAGCCGGGCCCAGTTGCTCGCAGAGAGCTTTGGTGCCGAGGCAATCCTGCTTGCGGATATCCCCGAGCATCTGGCGCGCGCGGATATCGTTATCAGTTCCACCGCGAGCCAGCTGCCGATCCTGGGTAAGGGAGCGGTCGAATCGGCGCTGCGCAAGCGTCGGCACAGCCCCATGTTTATGGTGGATATTGCGGTACCCCGTGATATCGAATCGGAAGTTGGCGAGCTGGATGATGTTTATCTGTATACAGTGGACGATCTGCGCGGGGTTATTGATGAGGGCAAGCGCTCCCGAGAGAAAGCGGCGGAGGCCGCTCAGGAAATAGTAAATGCTGCAGCGGCTGAATTTACCAAAGAGAGCCGCTCTTTGGAGGCTGTGGATAGTATTCGCAGCTACCGGCAGCGAGCCCAGGAAGTGAGCACTTCCGAACTTGAACGGGTACTTTTGCAGCTGGAAAAAGGCGAGGACCCTCGTCGACTGATGGAGCAGCTCGCTCGCTCTCTCACTAATAAATTAATTCATGCACCCACCGTCAGTCTGAAAAAAGCCACGGCGGAGGGTGATATTGAGCGTTTGCGTATCGCTCGCGAGGTCGTTGGGTTGGATGATCTCACCGATATCGATTTAGAGAAAAAGCATCAATGAAAGAATCGTTACTGAATAAACTGGAAACCCTGCTTGAGCGCCACGAGGAAGTATCTGCGCTGTTGGGCGACGCCGACGTAATTGCTGATCAGGGTCAATTCCGCGATCTTTCCCGCGAGTATTCTGAGCTGGAAGAAGTGGTGAAATGCTACGGCGCTTACAAACAGTTGCAGGAAGATATGGTCGCGGCTCGGGAGATGCTGGGGGAAGATGACCCGGAAATGCGCGAAATGGCTCAGGAAGAGCTACGCGAGGCTGAAGGTCAAGTGGAGCCGCTGGAGCGAGAGCTACAGACTTTGCTGTTGCCGCGCGACCCCAACGACAGAAAAAATGTTTTCCTGGAAATTCGCGCAGGAACCGGTGGTGATGAAGCGGCTATTTTCTCCGGCGATCTGTTCCGCATGTACTCTCGCTATGCGGAGAAGCAGGGATGGCGAATAGAAATTGTCAGCGAAAATCTCGGTGAGCACGGCGGCTATAAGGAAATTATCACCCGTGTCGCCGGTGAAGATGTCTACGCAAAATTAAAATTTGAGTCCGGTGCGCACCGGGTACAGAGGGTTCCTGAAACAGAATCCCAGGGTCGTATTCACACTTCGGCTTGTACGGTCGCGGTGATGCCGGAGCCGGATGAGCGCGATGCGATTGAAATTAATAAAGCGGATTTGCGTGTGGATACCTACCGTGCATCCGGTGCCGGTGGTCAGCACGTTAACAAAACCGATTCCGCTGTGCGCTTAACCCATATTCCCACGGGGATTGTGGTGGAATGTCAGGATGAGCGCTCCCAGCACAAGAACAAAGCCAAGGCGATGGCACTGTTGCAAGCGAAGCTCAATACTGCGCAGGAAACGGCGGCGGCCCAGGAAATTTCCGATGCCCGCCGCAGCCTGGTGGGCAGTGGTGATCGCTCTGAGCGAATCCGTACCTACAACTATCCCCAGGGCCGGGTTACCGATCACCGTATCGGCCTCACTCTCTATAAACTCGATGAGATTATGCAGGGGTCTCTGGGGGAGGTGATCGGGCCATTGCGCACGGAGTACCAGGCCGACCAGTTGGCGGCCCTGGCCCAATAAATCCAGATTTTTTACGCCGCCTCGAGCGGCGTTTTTATAGGTTTTTCTCCATGACCAGCGTCAAGGAAAATATCGCACGCTGTGCCCAATTAACCGATAGCGACAGTGCGCGCCTGGATGCAGAGCTTCTGCTCGGCAGTGTGTTGGGGCGCGAGCGCACCTGGCTCTATACCTGGCCGGAATATGAATTAAATGAAGCTGAGCAAATGCGCTATGAGCAGTTGCTCCAGCGCCGGCAAGCGGGAGAGCCGGTGGCACACCTTATCGGTGAGCGCGAATTTTGGTCCCTGCCGCTAAAGGTGGATTCCTCCACCTTGATCCCCCGCCCGGACACTGAATTGTTGGTGGAGACCGCGCTGGAGTTTTTCCCCCAGGGTAGGTTGAGAGCATTGGACCTGGGCACTGGCACTGGTGCTATCGCACTGGCTCTGGCATCGGAGCGACCGGGATGGGAAATTATTGCAGCGGAGAAATCACCGGCTGCTGTAGCACTGGCAGAGGAAAACCGGCGCTCCCTCAAGTTGCAAAATGTGCAAGTTATCCAGAGCGATTGGTTTTCCAGTTTGGAGCCACAGCCGTTTTCCCTGATCGTCAGCAACCCTCCCTATATCGATGCATCTGACCCGCACTTGGTGCAGGGCGATGTGCGCTTTGAGCCCCGCACTGCGTTGGTGGCAGAGCGACAGGGTTTGGCAGATATTGAACATATCGCCACAACCGCTAGTGATTACCTGGAAAACGGTGGCTGGCTAATGGTGGAGCACGGTTGGCAGCAAGCCGAGAGCGTGCGGGATATTTTTTCTGCGGCGGGATTGAATAAAGTTTCAAGTCGCAGGGATTATTCCGGTTGGGAGCGAATTACCTTAGGGCAAAAATAGTGATACCTGCGGAGCTGCCACAGGGATTTGAGGAGGGAGCCTATGCATGATCATGTCCACCACCGAACCGGCAATGGGGCTTTGCGCCCATTAATTATTGCACTGGTTCTCACTCTCAGTTTTTCCATAGTTGAAGCCATAGGTGGTTGGCTATCTGGCTCACTGGCATTGCTTGGCGATGCCGCCCATATGCTTACTGATACTTTTGCCCTGGCGCTGGGGGCTATTGCCGCAGTACTGGCGAAAAAACCCGCCGATCGGGAATTGTCGTTTGGCTGGGGGCGAGCGGAGGTCTTAGCTGCGGTAACCAACGGCCTGATTATGCTACTGATCGTGGTCGGTATTTCTTTTATGGCCATTGATAGGTTGCGTAATCCCCAGCCGGTGCACGGCAGTACGGTGATGTTGATTGCGGCCATGGGGTTGCTGATTAATATTCTGGCGGCCTGGGTTTTATTAAAAGGCGAGCGCACGCTCAATATTCGCGGTGCGCTTTTGCATGTGATGGGCGATATGCTGGGCTCTGTCGCGGCACTGGCTTCCGGAGCTGTGATTTATTTTACCGGTTGGGTACCCATCGACCCCCTGCTGTCACTGCTTATTTGCCTGTTAATCCTGGTTTCCTGCGTGCGACTGCTCAGGGATGCGATCGATGTATTGATGGAGCGGGTACCCAGGGAATTGAGCCTTCCGGTTGTGGGTGAGACACTGGCGGCGGTAACCGGGGTACGCTCAGTGCACGATCTCCATATTTGGCGCTTGGATTCCAGCACTATTTCCCTATCGGCCCATATTGTGGTGGATGACTTACAGGCTTGGCCCAGCGTACTGGAGCGCCTGCGGGAAACCCTGGTCAAGCGCTTCGATATCGACCATATCACCCTTCAACCGGAACCTTTGGCAATGCCCGAAGTGACGGTGATCGATAAAGTCAGTGATTAATAGGTGAGGATTTACTCCTCACCTTCTGTCGGCGGCTGGCGGTTTTCTGGGGTGGCTGGTACTTTGCTCTCTGATTTGTCAGCGACCGATTCTTCCGCTACTACTTCCTGGGGCTGGCTGATTTGTTCCTGGGGAGCCTGGATACCGATATGGTAGGCGGCAAATCCCGGTTGCACGACCTGGTTTAATGCCATGCCGAGAATACGGCCGTTGTGCTCAGAGCGAATTTCTGTGCGCACATTGGTAATAGGGTTGGTTACTGTTCCCAGTAAATCGCCTTTACGCACAAACTCACCGAGCTGTACCTCACTAAAGATAACCCCGCCGGTCGATGTCCGCTGCCAGGTGGAGGTGTAGTAAACCGGTTCGGGATCGCCCCAGAGGCGGAATTTACTCACCATACCCAGCTGGTTGAGCAGAGTGCGTATACCTTTCACACTGTGACTTACCGATAGCTCATCCAGCACCATGGGTGCTCCGGCTTCCAGAGTGACGGTGGGGATACCAGCCTCCACAGCGGCGCGGCGCAGGGTACCCTTGGCTCCGGCGCTGTGCAGTACCACAGTGGAGCCAAAACCCTGGGTCATTTTCACTACCTTGGGATTGGTTAAGTCGCCGCGCAACTGTGGCAAGTTGGTGCGATAAAAAGAACCCGTATGCAAGTCCACCACGGCGTTACAGTGGCTGATCACTTCGTGGAAAAATGAATTGGCAATTCGCGAAGCCGAAGAGCCATTGGGATCGCCGGGGAAGTGCCGGTTCAGGTCGCGTCGATCAGTCAGGTAGCGGGAGCCTCGATGGAAGCCTTGCAGATTGACGATGGGTACGCCAATTACCGCACCGCTTAAATGGTCTGCATCCAGGTCGTACATAACCCGCCGCACAGTTTCCACACCGTTCAACTCATCACCGTGCACCGCCGCAGTAAGGCAGAGAACCGGCCCTGGCTTGGCGCCGTTAACCACCAATACAGCGGTGGGGCTATAGACCCCTTCGAAGTGTTGGCTGGGAGACCAGGCCAGGCGCGTAGAAGTCGCAGGGGGAACCTCTGAGCCTAATAATCGCAGAGGCTTGGCAGTCTCTCCCGGAACCAGGGAGATGGTGCCGGGCTCCGGTAATTCGGGTTGAGGTTTAACTGTTTCGGTTTCTTTATCGGCAGTGGGAGCAGTCTCGGTGGGAGCTGCCGGTTTATCCAGTTCCTGAATAGGTTGGTCCAGCTCCAGATTTTCCGCTTGGGGCAGGGAGATTTCTTCAGAACCAGCATCTGTCGACTGGGATTGCTCCTCAGTAGGGGCAACGTTGGTGGGTGGCCCCAGCTCTGTGATCACCGGTTGGTCCAGCTGCATATTGGCAGCCTGGGGGACCGCTTCTGTCTCTTCTCCAGTGCTGTCATCGGCGCTCAGGGCCTGGGTGGATGAAAGCAGTAAAGCCAGGCTTAGCAGGTGTCGGGTCCTTCGGGAGGATTGGCGCGGGATCATTCGGCACTCCGGTCAACTTCGTATATCTGGGTGTGCCGGAGAGCCTTGTGTCCGGCACAGATTGGGACTTTGGAGCGCCAGTATAGTCAATACGTTCCCGAGGAATGTGATACGCGCCGAATTACGCGTATCCGTAGGTTCGCTCGATGGCTTTGCGGCTGGTTCGCCAAAAGCGAATTCCCAGCAGGATTGAAGCCGTTCCCAGGCCGATACAGACACCGGTCCAATAACCGTATACCCCCCAGAAGCTCTCTCCCAGCCAGTAGGCGGTAGAAAGCCCCACCAGCCAATAGGAAAATAGCTGTATAAACATGGGAGCACTGGTGTCCTTATATCCGCGCAGTGCGCCCCAGGTCATTGCCTGGGTGACATCCACCAGCTGGAATGCAGCACACAGCAATAGCAGGTTGGCGGCCACCGCAATAATTTCTTCATTGCTGGTATAGGCCTGAACAAACAGGGTACGCAGGGTAATCAAAAGTACACCGGTGCCCAGTGCGTAGATTAGGCCGCTACTGATGCCCACTTTGCCACAGAAGCGCGCGCGCTTTGGCCGTCCCTGACCGAGTAGTTGGGCGGTGCGGATACTCAGGGCCTGGGCCAGTGCGAGTGCGACCAAGTAAAAAATCGAGCCCACATTCATGCTGATCTGATGGGCGGCGACAATGGCTGCGCCATAGGGGGCAAGCAAAATGGTAAGACTGGCAAAAAAAGTAACTTCACTGGCCGCACCCACACAAATTGGCAGGCCAACTGCGAGCAAGTGGCGCAGGGTTGGCCAGTGGGGGCGAGGCGGTAACAGCCTAAGTTTTAGCTTGTGGTAGACCGGATCAGTGTTCGCGTGCCAGAAGAGTGCCAGTGCGATCAGGCAGCTGACCGCTGCGGTAGCCCACCCACATCCCGCTCCTCCCATCGCCGGTATGGGGCCGGCACCAAATACCAAAAGAATGTCCAGGGGAATATTTAAAATAGCGGCAGTGATATAGATACGCATTACCGGGCGCACTTGCCCCATACCCTCACAGTAACCGCGCAACGCCGTGCCAAGTGCAAAAGGCAGGGTGCCGACAGTCAGGGCCAGTACATAGCCCTCCATCACTTTGCGAACCGGCTCTTCCGTGTCTATCCAGTGACTCCAGATAGGAACCGCAAGCAGGGCGGAAAACACCAGAATGCCACCGATCAGTGCGATCCACAGCGCCTGGTGTAATTGCCTGGCGCAGCCGGCTTCATCGCGACCACCGCGCAAGTGTGCAACAACCGGGGAGATAGCAGCGAGCAGGCCGATTAGTGTCACTGCGCAAACAGCCCAAATACTGGCTCCCAAGGCGAGCCCAGCGAGACTTACTTCTCCAGCGCGTCCTGCTACCAGAGTATCGACAACTCCCATGCTCACCACAGCCAGGTTACTGACCACCAGAGGGCCTCCCAAGGTGGTTAGGTGCGACAGTTCGGTTTTAGTGGCATTTCGGTAAAGCTTGAACAAAGAAAAACCTGAGCTCTTGTTACTGGTCTCGATAGAGGGTTCTGGGGTCTGGGCTAATTTTGACAAAAAATTAATCCTGCGGGGGGTTGTTAACAGGCCCTGGCCTTCGCAAATACAGCTGAAAACGGGCGGCGGGCCAAAGATCTGAGAGGCTTTCAGTCTGCCGGGAGAAGGCGGGGTAGTACTGCAAAAAGGTTCGACATTCTACGGTACAAACGGCGCCTGCGCCCAGTGCTGATTACGGACTTTCCTCAAGTAGTTTGGCCACAATTTCTGCCTTATTAATGATGCAGTCGTGGTTTATTGCTGCCTCCCGATAAACCCACCCGCTTATCCGCTTTGCTTTGCGGCTACTGTAGATGGCTGGCGGGTACTCGGGTTGGGTACAGTGAATAAAAGTGCATGGAGGGCCCTGTTCTGGGGGGCGTTGCAAATGGATCGGGTCCAGTAGTGTTTTGATGGGATGTGGGGTCATACGGCGGTTTAGCCAGCGAATATCATCGGGGTGGGTTATCCCCAGGTCTTCTGGTGGCGGCGGCATAATGCACAGAGTGCCGTCAATATTCTGCGCTTGTTTTAGTCGCTGCTCCTCTATACCGCTGGGGAGCTGTCTACTAAATGGACGCCCCGGCTCAGGAACAGCGCCATCCAGGTAGATTAATCGGTGTACCCGCTCGGGTAGAGCGTCGGCGGCACCGGTTGCGGCCATTCCCCCAAAGCTGTGGCCCACAAGGGTGACTTGCTGCAACTCCTCCCAAAGGATTGTATTGATCAGGTCTTGGATAAAAGTATCCAGGCCAACGGAGGGTGAGAGTAGGTGTTTACGCTCCCCCAGACCACTGTGGGTGGGGGTGAATACTCGATGCCCATTACGCTGCAGGAGGTTGGCGACCCTGCTCCAGCACCAGCCTCCATGAAATAGCCCGTGGACCAGTACGTAAGTTTTCCCCACCAGGTTGCTCTCAAGTTACTTGGGTTCTGCAAGCATAGATGTGCTTTGTGGGGCGCTGAGATCGGGCTGTGTAAGAGTTGGCGATATCACTCGACTAAAGTGAACAAAGACACTGATAAGAGAGTGAGCTAAATGAGTGGAGCTATGAATAGCCTGAGCGGTTGGTACAACTGCTTTGTACATTATGTACGCAAAATAGACTGGCTGGGGCCATTATTACTACGGATTTATTTGGCGCCAATTTTTATCCTGGCCGGTATGAATAAGATGAATAACATCGAAGATGTCGCTGCCTGGTTTGGCAATCCCGATTGGGGCTTGGGGCTTCCAGCGCCGATGTTGATGGCGTGGATAGCTGCCTTGGTGGAATTCTTTGGTGGTATCGCCATCTTGCTGGGCGTAGCGACTCGGTTGGTAGCGATTCCCCTGATGTTTGTGATGGCAGTGGCAGCATTTACGGCCCACTGGGAGAACGGTTGGTCAGCGTTACCGGATAAAACACTGAGTGTGCCCTGGGAATGGCGCAAGGACCTTATTGACGAAGCCTCGGTGCGTAAAGAGAAGATTGTCGGCTTGCTCAAGGAGCACGGCAACTATGAGTGGTTGGTGGAAACTGGAGGGGTGACCATCCTGAAAAATGGTATTGAGTTCGCTGCTACCTACTTCATTATGCTGCTAGCGCTATTTTGTAGTGGGGCAGGGCGGTTTTTCAGTGTGGATTACTGGCTGTGCCGTCACTATAGCGGGCCGAGTGCCACCTAGAGATGGTATACTCGCCGATTATTTGAACATTTGAGCGAGTATTTCACTTGATAGGAAAGTTGTTCCGCCGTTCCTCCTCCAAAGAGGATAAGGGCTCCCGCCGGGGAGAAGACAGCTCCGGACGCCGAAAAGAAGGGCAAAAGCCGTCTGATAAGGCTGCCAAGGGGCGTACAAAATCCGCACAGGCGGAGGGGAAGTCGCGCCGGGGCGGTAGCAGAAACGCTCAAAAAGGGCGCCAGCGTAGCAGAAAGCCAGCGGCACCCGCAGCGCCCTGGTCCCTGGATGAATTCCAGGTTCCAGAACAGGAGGGCAAGGTCCGCTTCCACGACCTGGGCCTGCCCAACGAGTTGATGCACGCAATTCACGACCTGGGCTTCCAGTACTGCTCGCCGATTCAGGGGCGCTCTCTGCCCCACACCCTCAATGGCCATGATTTGGTGGGCAAGGCACAGACCGGTACTGGTAAAACAGCCGCCTTCCTGATTACAGTGATTGATGACTTGCTCAAGCATCCGTTTGAGGGGGAGCGCTATGCAGGCGAGGCCCGCTCTCTGATTATCGCTCCGACCCGCGAGTTAGTGATGCAGATTGCCGATGACGCCAAGGCTCTGTGTAAGCATACCGACCTGGAAATCCACACTCTGGTGGGTGGTATGGATTACGACAAGCAGCAGAGAAACCTGAATGAGCGGTTGGTGGATATCCTGGTGGCGACACCGGGTCGCCTGTTGGACTTCGTCAGTAATCGGGACTGCTTCCTGGATCAGGTGGAAGTCCTGGTGATTGATGAGGCGGACCGCATGTTGGACATGGGCTTTATTCCCCAGGTGCGTCGCATTGTTCGCCAGACGCCGCGTAAAACCCATCGTCAAACCATGTTCTTCTCCGCCACATTCACTCCTGAAGTTGATGATCTGGTGGAGCAGTGGACAGATGATCCGGTGGTTGTGGAGATTGAGCCGGAGAGGGTTGCTACAGATTCCGTGGAGCAGCATGTCTACCTGTCCGCAAGCGAAGAAAAGTACACCCTGCTTTACAACATTGTGCAGCGGGAAGAGGTGGACAGCCTGATTGTGTTTGCCAACCGTCGTGACCAATGCCGCCGCTTGCACGAGCAGCTTCTGGCCCACGGTATTTCTGCGGGCCTGCTCTCCGGTGAAGTGGCGCAAAACAAGCGGGTTCGCACCCTCGATGACTTTAAGTCTGGCAAAACCAAGGTACTGGTGGCTACCGATGTCGCCGGGCGTGGCATCCATATTGATGGTATCAGCCATGTGGTGAATTTCACCTTGCCTGAAGAGCCGGAGGATTACGTTCACCGCATTGGCCGAACTGGCCGAGCGGGTAAAACGGGCACCTCTATCAGTTTTGCCTGTGAAGATGATGCGATGCGCCTGGAGCCTATTGAGCAGTTGCTCGGTGGCAAGCTCAAGTGTGAAGTTCCGCCCGAAGAGCTTTTGGTTGAGCCACCCAAAGTGAAAGTTCAGCGCAGTCACGGCGATCGCGATGGGCGTCGCGGTGGCTCTGGAGGCCACCGTCGTCCACGTCGGCACTGATTTTTTCTTATGCTGCAAGGGAGTTTGTGTCCCTTGCAGCCCCCCAATTTACCAGAGAAAGTCATTGTTAACTCTTACTTTTTAATGTCTTAACTTATTCTGGGATTTGGAATATATAAAATAATTACGTTAGTGGTTTTATTTCCCCCTAAATTAAAAAAGATATAGTTGATTAGAATCAAAGCTCAGCAGTTTGAGGCTAACTCTGTAGTGTTGGGCTTAGTGTTTACTTTGGTAGCCCTCATTCAATAAAAAGTTAGTAAATACTCGAATAATGCGTACCCTCTATCTACATATAGGTTTCCATAAAACCGGCTCAAGTTCTCTTCAGTTAGCGATGAAAGAGCAGGAACAAACTCTGAGTGAAGCCGGGTATGAGTTTTTGTCCTTGGGAAAAAAGGGTAACTCTTCGGGATGTGTGGAAGTCTCTAGCTGTACTGGTCAGCTCAGATTTCAGTTGAATACAAGACTGGATGAATTGCTCGCATCAAGTAGCGGTGAGAAAGCGATAATATCGGCAGAGCATCTCTGTTTTTTGCATCAACGTGAAAGTGTCGAATTGGTTCAGCGTACCTGTGCCAAGTATTTCGATAAAATTAATGTGATTGTGTATTTACGCAGACAGGACTTGCAGGCGATATCCTTTAAAAAGCAAGGAGCCAGAGGAGCTGTTGCTTACCGCAGCTCTTCCAGTAAATTGTTTGGACATAGTGAAGGTGCTTTCCCAGCTTTCACTAAGGATATCGAGACTTACTATGATTATTTCTCCAAGTTAATTCTGTGGGAGTCTGTATTCGGCAAGGCTGCTTTAAGCGTTCGCTCTTTTACCCGTGACGCCCTTCAGGGGGGAGATATTGTCAGTGACTTTCTCGCATTGCTGGGAGGTGACATAGACATTTCAGGAAGGCGGGTCAATGAGGGGGTGGGAAGAAGGGAATTCCTATTGACTCACAAGTTATTGGAATTGGGAGTGGCTGAGTCGGAGCTGCTGAAGCTGAAACCAATGATGTTGGAAGAAAATACTCGGTTGGTACCTTCTGAAAAGGATGCCCAAAGTTTCTTTATGCACTTTAGCGATTCAAATCGCCAATTGAATGATCACTTTTTGAAGAATCAATCTGGCTTGGCATTTGATAGTGATTTTTCAGGGTATCCTGAGTGGGGAAATGACCGGATTACAGCGCAGGATTTATTCAGTTGGAGCCCACAAATCTTGGCGTCTGGAATTCAAAAACCAGAGGGTTTACGCGATGCATTACTGGCTGACAGGATTCGACAAATACGGAGCAAGAGTCTCTCGGGCGAGGTGCTTAACAGTGAGCTGGAGTACTTGGAAAAATGCTTGTCGGCTACAGCTTGTGTTTCTAAGGGTAGGCAACCTTGGTATCGCTGGCTGAAAAAGAAAAAAGCTACAGGCCGCTAATATAAAAAGCCCTCTATTCCTGAGGGCTTTTTTGGGGGGCATTTGAAGTTAGATTACTGAAGAATAGGAGTTTCAGTTCCCAGATCCCCTTCAATACGCAATCTTTCAACCCACAGAGCCGTACCGCCAGCAACTGCCGCAGGCATAATAAAGATATTTAAAATCGGCACCATTTTGGCAAGCATCACGGTCCCACCAAAGGTAAGGCTAGTGAGTTTGCGGCGGCGCAGTACCGTTTTTAATTCATCGAATGGCCGTTGGTGGTTATCCAGTGGGTAGTCAACGTATTGAATAGCCATACACCAAGCGCCCCAAACTGCGGTGAGCGCTGCGGGGATAATAATGGTCCAGCTGGTGATGGTGGCAATTATAAATACGATCAAACCCCAAAATATAAAGTAACCCAGCTTACGCAATTCCCGGCCCAGGGTACGCCATACCATTTGCATTATCGGCTCGGCAGGAGGAGCTTTACCGGTTAGCAATTCTTCTACTTTCTCAGCGAGCAAACCGTTAAAGGGGGCGGCAATAATGTTGGTGATGACGCTAAATAAATAGCCGTAAGCAAGGAAAAATAGGAAAAGCACTATTAGTGCAATAATCCAGGCGAGCCAGCGAAAAACACTGGCGGTCCATGCTGCACCCTTGGCCATAATGGCTTCCCACCAAGACATATTCTCCGTATTTACCGGCGTGTGGGAAAGCAGGCTACTTATATAATCGGTAAGCCCTCCGAGCTGTGAAATCATTATGCTACTGATAATAATAAACAGCACCAGATTTATTAGTAATGGCACCAGGATAAATGGGCGTAACTCACGCCGGGTAATCAAGTGGATACCGCGCACCAATGCGTCGATACCGTGAACGGGATTTGAAGTCATACTCTCACCTTTCGCTGGTACGATGCCTAAATTTCCAGAGTTCTCAGTTGGCGCCAGCGGCTTTTAAAATCTCGCTATATTCTGCGCCCTGGCGGTGTTCAGCAATACGTGCCAGCAGAGTTTTCCCATCGGGACCAGGACTGTTCAGATCCAGGCCTTCAGCGAGAAACAGCTTAACAAATGTGGCAAAACTCTCTGCTTTCATGCTTCGGTAGGCGCGCTCGAGCAGGTGAAAATCCCGGTTTACGCCTGCGGGGGCTTCACCAATCAAGAATCCAGCAATACGCTCCTCGTCAAAAACTTCTCCGAGTACTTTCTGTTTGTCTTTTTTCAGGCTCAAAACTATATCCTTGCTACATAAATAGGGGGCGGGCGAAGCCCGGCCCAGGTCTTGAAATGTTGAGGGTTAAAGCAGTGCGTCCAATTTTTGTTTGAGGATTTTATTAATCATCTGCGGGTTTGCCTGCCCTTTGGACGCTTTCATAATTTGCCCGACGAAATACCCCATCATTTTGGGGCGCTTTGATTCATCGGCCTTGCGGTAGTTTTCTACTTGGGCATCGCTTGCAGCGATCACTTCATCCACCATTTTTTCGATAGCGCCGGTATCAGAAACCTGTTTCAGGCCGCGTTTTTCGATGACTTCGTCGGCACTGCCCTCTCCGTCGGCAATAGCCTCGAATACCTGTTTGGCGATTTTGCTGGAAATGGTGTTGTCTTTGATCCGTGCGATTAGTCCAGCTAGCTGGTCGGCAGAAACCGGAGATTGTGAAATAGTAAGTTCACGACGGTTGAGCAGCGCTGCCAGTTCACCGTTAATCCAGTTGGCGGCAAGCTTGGATTCGCCACAGGATTTACTCACAGTTTCAAAATAGTCTGCACTGGCACGCTCCTGTGTCAGCTGGTCTGCATCATAAGCAGATAGCTGGTATTCCGTTTGGAAGCGGGCTGCTTTTGCATCGGGCAGTTCTGGCAGGATGCTGCGCAGTTGCTCGACATATTCATCGGTGAGTACAACTGGCAGCAGGTCAGGGCAGGGGAAGTAGCGGTAATCATTGGCCACTTCTTTGCTGCGCATAGAGCGGGTTTCATTTTTGTCTGCGTCGTAGAGGCGGGTTTCCTGGGTAATGGTGCCGCCGTCTTCCAGGATGTCGATCTGACGTTCAGCTTCGACTTTAATTGCGCGCTCGACAAAACGGAAAGAGTTGATGTTTTTTAATTCTGTGCGGGTACCGAGTTTTTCTTCGCCTTTCAAGCGCACGGATACATTGGCATCACAGCGCAGTGAGCCCTGGGACATATCACCATCGGAAATGCCCAGGTAGGTTACGATACTGTGAATTTTTTTCAGGTAGGCCACAGCCTCGGCGGCACTGCGCATGTCCGGTTCAGAGACAATCTCGATCAGCGGCGTACCTGCGCGGTTCAGGTCGATACCGGACATCCCGTGGAAATCTTCATGCAGGGATTTACCGGCATCTTCCTCCAGGTGAGCGTGATGCAAACGCACTTTCTTACTGCTGCCATCTTCCAGGTGAATTTCCACTTCGCCGGGGCCGACAATCGGCTGTTCCAATTGAGTGGTTTGATAGCCCTTGGGCAAGTCGGGATAGAAGTAATTCTTGCGTTCAAAAACGGAGCGCTTGCCGATCTCCGCGTTCATCGCCAGGCCGAACATTACCGCAAAGCGAAATGCTTCTTCATTCGGTACCGGCAAGGTGCCCGGCATAGCCAGGTCCACAGCGCAAGCCTGGGTATTCGGCTCGGCGCCAAAGCGGATGCTAGCGCCGGAAAAGAGTTTTGACTGGGTGGAGAGCTGGACGTGAATTTCCAACCCGATAACGATTTCCCATTCCACAATTTATCTCCTTATACGGCGCTGGCTTTGTGCCAGTCGGTTACCTGTTGGTATTGGTGGGCGATATTGAGCATGCGCGCCTCTTCCAGGTAATTACCGGTAATTTGCAGGCCCACCGGCATATTGTCCACCAGGCCACAGGGTACAGACATGCCCGGTAGTCCGGCCAGGTTGGTGGCGATGGTGTAGATATCCTCCAAGTACATAGCTACCGGGTCAGCGCTCTTTGCGCCAAGCTCGAAAGCGGGGGAGGGGGTCGTGGGGCCCATAATCACATCCACTTTTTCGAATGCTTCGACAAAGTCCTGCTTGATCAGGCGTCGGGCCTGTTGGGCTTTGTTGTAATAAGCATCGTAATAACCGGCGGACAGGGCGTAGGTGCCTACCAGGATTCGACGCTGCACTTCTTCGCCGAAGCCCTCACCGCGGGAGCGCATATAGAGATCGCGCAGGTCTTTGGGCTCTTCACAGCGGTAGCCATAGCGCACCCCATCGAATCGAGATAGGTTGGCAGAGGCTTCAGCGGGGGCGATCACATAGTAAGCAGGTATCGCTAACTCGGTATGTGGCAGGCTGATATCGACCAGTTGAGCCCCCAGCTTTTCAAACGCTCTCAAAGCCTCCTGAACCCGGCTTGCGGTGTCTGGGTTAAGCCCCTCCCCAAAGTACTCTCGGGGTACTCCGATCCGCAGCCCGGTGATCGGGTTATTCAGTTCGGCGGTAAAGTCAGTGGGCTGTTGCTTCAGACTGGTGGAATCTTTCGGGTCGTGGCTGGCCATGGCGGAGAGCAAGTAAGCAGCGTCTTCCGCATTGCGGGTTATAGGGCCGGCCTGATCCAGGCTGGAGGCGTAGGCAACGATACCGTAACGGGAAATGCGCCCATAGGTGGGTTTCAGCCCGGTGGTATTTGTCAACGCTGCCGGCTGGCGGATAGAGCCGCCGGTATCGGTAGCTGTGGCGCCGGGTATCAGTTGTGCAGCAACTGCCGCAGCTGAACCACCGGAGGAACCGCCGGGTACACAGCGGGTATTCCAAGGGTTTTTTACCGGGCCGTAAAAGCTGCTTTCGTTGGATGAGCCCATGGCGAATTCATCCATATTGGTCTTGCCCAGGGAGACGGTTCCGGCAGCGTTGAGGTTATCTACCACCGTGGCATCGTAGGGAGGGATAAAATTATCCAGCATTTTTGAGGCGCAGCTGGTGCGCACGCCGTTAGTGCAAATAATATCTTTGTGGGCGATGGGCACACCGCACAGTGCCGGTGCCTCCCCGTTGGCCAGGCGTTGGTCGGCGGCCGCGGCTTGCGCTAGGGCACTCTCTTCAGTGACGGTAATAAAACTGTTGTAGTTACTGTCCAGTTGCTGGATGCGGCCGAGTAAATGGCGGGTTAGCTCTGTACTCGAGAACTCTTTGCTCCGCAATCCACGGATGATCTCGGCGATAGTAAGCTGATGCATATTATTCCCTTAAAGGCTCTAGACGGGCTGAGGGCTGGGTATTTAGGTGAACTTCGTCAGTGTTGGGCCGGCTAATCAATTACTTTGGGAACCAGGTAGAGGCCTTCTTCAGTTTGGGGGGCCAACTCTAGGAAGTCTTTGCGTTTGTCAGTCTCTGTCACTGCGTCGGTGCGCAGCTCCTGGACTTCATCCAGTGGGTGGGCCATCGGGGCGATACCATCGGTATTGGTGGATTGCAGCTGGTCGACCAGTTGCAATACATCGCCGAGACGGTTGCTGACTTCTTCGATGGTTTCTTTGGATATGGCGATACGGGCCAGTTCCGCGAGTTTTTCTACAGTTTGCGTATCCACTGCCATGGTGATGGACTCCTCCAGCTTGAGTTGCGAGTCAAAAGCTGCCCGGATTATTGTGCGGGCAGAACCGGCAAATTTAGCACATTGGGGTTATATTCTCACCGGCTCCGGCAGTAATGGATAGTGAGCCTCAAATGACCTCCCTTCAGCCTTGCCCTGATGCCTAGCGGTTGTTAGAGTTTGCCGAATCCTGCCGAGTGATGAGAGACTCCGGTATTTTGCGTAGAATCCGATTCGAAATGCGGCTCGGAACTCAGAATTATTTTTGCGGACTAATTAGGATTTGTATCCATAAAAGAAGCCGCGCCCGCAGTGCCCGACCTGGGGGCTGATAATTAGTACAAGGTAATCGAATTCCATGTTTAAACGTTTGCGGGGTATGTTTTCCAGTGATCTCTCCATCGACCTGGGAACTGCCAACACGCTGATTTACGTTCGCGATCGCGGCGTAGTACTCGACGAACCCTCTGTCGTCGCAATCCGTCACTACAATGGCCAGAAAATCGTTGAGGCTGTCGGAGTAGAAGCCAAACGTATGCTCGGCCGGACTCCTGGCAATATTACCGCTATTCGCCCGCTGAAGGACGGTGTTATCGCCGACTTCCAAGTGACCGAGAAAATGTTGCAGCACTTTATCAAGAAAGTGCATGAAAATAGCTGGATGCGCCCGAGTCCGAGAGTGCTGGTGTGTGTTCCCTGCCAGTCCACAGAAGTGGAGCGCCGCGCGATTCGCGAGTCGGCCCTGGGTGCAGGTGCTCGCGAAGTGTCACTGATCGAAGAGCCCATGGCCGCTGCCATAGGTGCAGGCTTAAATGTCGAGGAAGCGAGCGGCTCCATGGTGGTGGATATCGGTGGGGGCACCACTGAGATCGCTATTATCTCCCTGAATGGTGTGGTTTATTCCGATTCAGTTCGTATCGGTGGTGACCGTTTTGATGAAGCTATCGTCAACTACGTGCGTCGCAACTACGGCAGCGTAATTGGTGATGCAACTGCTGAACGGATCAAAGAGGAAATTGGCTGTGCTTATGCAGGCAGTGAAGTTCGCGAAATCGATGTGCGCGGACGCAATCTGGCCGAGGGCGTGCCTCGCAGCTTTACCTTGAACTCCGACGAAATTCTCGAAGCCCTGCAAGAGCCTCTGACTGGTATTGTGCAGGCTGTTAAAAGTGCGCTGGAACAATCCCCTCCCGAATTGGCTTCTGATATCGCTGAGCGCGGTATGGTGCTGACTGGTGGTGGTGCTCTGTTACGCGATCTGGACCGTCTGTTGATGGAAGAATCGGGTTTACCGGTGATTGTTGCCGATGACCCGCTGACCTGTGTGGCGCGGGGTGGCGGCAAAGCGCTGGATATGTTGGATCGCAGCCGCCTCTACCTGATGTCTAACTAGTAGACATCGGTATTATGTGACCTACGAGGGAGCTTGTGGCTATATCCGCAAGCTCCTTGTAATAAAAAAAAATGCAAGTCATCTTTTATGGCTTGTACTGTTCTCACCATCTTTGATTGACCTGTTAAGAGGGGATTGCCTGTGAAACCGCTATTTACCCGCGGTCCCTCTGCCGAATACCGCCTGGGCTTTCTCATCATACTCGCGATCTCGCTGATCGTTTCCGATCATTACACCAATTGGTTTCAGCCTGTCAGAGAACGCTTATCAGGGGTTATTGCTCCACTGTACTGGGTTACAGGAGCCCCCGAGCGTGTGGGTGATTGGGCCGATGAGCAGTTTCGCTCGCGCGAAGAACTGCAGGAGGAAAATAGCCGCCTCAAGCGCCAGGTTTTACTGCTGGAGCAGCGCAGCCAGCTATTGGCGGCCGTAAAAGCGGAAAACACTCAGCTCAAAGAACTGATGAACTCAGCAGAAATGGTCGATGACCGAGTACTGGTGGCTCAGGTAATTGGCGTTACCCCGGACCCTTTGGAGCATGTGCTGCTGATTGACAAAGGCCGCGATGACGGTATTGATATCGGTACCCCGGTAATGGATGCCAGTGGATTGCTGGGGCAGGTGATTGAAGCTGGCGACTCCTACAGTCGTATCCTGCTGATAACTGATTCCAGTCATGCCATTCCCGTCCAGGTTCTGCGCAACAGTATGCGCACCGTCGCCGAGGGTACAGGTGACCTGTATCGCCTGAAGTTACGTCATCTTGCTAATACCAGTGATATTCGGGAGGGCGATTTGCTGCTCAGCTCCGGTTTGGGTAGCCGCTTTCCCGCAGGTTATCCGGTCGGGGAGGTCATCTCGGTGCAGAGAGACCCGGGTAAACCTTTTGCGGAGGCTGAAGTGTTGCCGAGGGGGCGGATGAATCGCAGCCGCTTTGTATTGGCGGTCATTGGCAGTGGAGGACATTCTGTTGCAAGCGAATAACCGCTGGTTTATCGCGGTCACTATTCTGCTGTCACTGCTTCTCTCGGTTATGCCCCTGCCACAGCAGTGGCTTTGGTTTCGGCCGGCATTTCCGGCTTTGCTGGTGATATTCTGGATTACCCGAATGCCCCAGACCTTCGGGGTGGGTTTCGCCTGGATGATCGGTATTGTCCAGGATTTGGCTACGGGGGCGAGCTTGGGAACCCATGCCCTGGCCCTATCGGTACTCGCCTATTTCAGCTTACTGACTTACCAGCGCACCCGGGCATTTAATCCGGCCCAGCAATTGTTGTGGGTATTTGTTCTGGTGGGCATTCATCAAGTGGTGGGCAACTGGGTGCACGGCCTTGAGGGGAAATCGGTACCCGGGCTGACCTTCCTGTGGCCCGCCTTGACTACAGCCCTGCTCTGGCCCTGGGTGACCCCGTGGCTCAGGGGGCTTTCCGGGCGTTTACACGTTCGTTGACCGTCTCGTCGGCACTGTAAATCAGTGTAAAAAATCGATCATTTTTCGAACAGTGCCGCTATAATCAGCCGCTGACCCACAGGGAATATGTAATAGAGTGACAACAAGCGCTTCAGAAAATCGACTTCTTTTGGCCTCTGGCTCGCCGCGCCGCGCCGAACTGTTGGCCCAGATTGGGGTGCCTTTCTCCCAATTGTCCCCCGCTGTTGTAGAACAACGCCAACCTGCTGAAAGCCCTCTTGAGTACATAGAGCGCTTGGCCCACGACAAGGCTGTCGCCGGGTTTCAAGCCGCTGACAGCCCGCAGGGACTCTGGTCTTTGGGAGCGGATACGGTGGTTATGGCAGGTGAGAGGCTGCTGGAAAAACCTCAAGATTTTGCTGACTTTGAGTCCATGATGCTGGCGTTATCGGGAGGAGAGCACTCTGTTTTCACGGCAGTGTGCTTGCGTTCGCAGGATCGACAGTTTAGCCGAGTAGTGGAAACTCGAGTCAGGTTCCGCCACTTGTCCAAAGTTCAAATAGCGGATTACTGGAGTACTGGAGAGCCTGTCGATAAAGCTGGCGGTTACGGTATTCAGGGTTTTGGTGCCGCCTTGGTAGAAGCTTTTAGTGGCAGTTACAGCAATGTTGTAGGGCTCCCATTGGAAGCTGTAGTCCCCATGCTGGATCATGCGGGCATTCCCTATTGGCAGGAGGGCCAATCTTGAGCGAAGAGCTGTTAATTAATGTTGCGCCGACTGAGACCCGGGTTGCGCTGGTAGAAAATGGTGTGCTCCAGGAGGTCTACCTGGAGCGGAGTGCGCGGCGAGGGATTGTAGGAAATATCTATAAGGGAAAGGTGATTCGCGTACTGCCCGGAATGCAGGCCGCTTTTGTCGACATAGGCCTCGAGCGTGCGGGCTTTATCCATGCCTCGGATATTGCACCTCTCGACGAAGAAGGTATGGAGGCACGGGATGCCGAGGTGGCGGATATCCGCGCGCTAGTCAGAGAGGGGCAGTCACTGATCGTGCAAGTAGTGAAGGACCCTATCAGCAGTAAAGGTGCCCGGCTGACTACCCATCTGTCGGTTTCTGCACGTTACCTGGTGTATATGCCGCAGACGCGCCATATCGGTATCTCTAATCGAATTGAAGACGAGAACGAACGCGAGCGATTGCGCCAGTTGGTTGAAGCAGCTTCTCTGCGCCTTGCAGAGGATGGTTTGTCGGCCGATGGAGGCTTTATTTTGCGTACCGTTGCCGAGGGGGTGAGTGAGGAAGAGCTGCTGAGAGATATCCCCTTTCTGTACAAATTATGGGGGGAGCTGGATGAGCGCATTAAGGAGCGTCCAGTGCCTTCGGTTATCTATGAGGACCTTCCACTATTTATGCGCGCATTGCGTGACCTTGCGCGCCCTTATACCGAGAAGATTCGTATAGACTCCCGAGAGGCCCACGGCCGTGCGGCAGAATTTGCCGGTAAATATGCGCCGGAAATTGCCGGTCGCCTGGAACACTATCCCGGTGAGCGCCCACTGTTTGACTTATACGGTGTTGAAGAGGAAATAAGAAGGGCACTACACAACAAAGTCACCTTGAAGTCTGGCGGCTATCTGATCGTAGAGCAGACAGAGGCGATGAGTACGATTGATGTCAATACCGGTGCTTTTGTTGGGCATCGCAACCTTGAAGAGACTATCTTCAAGACCAATCTGGAGGCCGCTACAGCGATTGCCCGCCAGCTGCGTTTGAGGAATCTGGGTGGGATTATCATTATTGATTTTATCGATATGAAAGACCCCGAGCACCAGCGACAAGTCTTGCGCACCCTGGAAAAGACCCTGGAGCGCGATCATGCCAAGTCCAGTATCACCGGGGTCTCCGAACTGGGGTTGGTGGAGATGACTCGCAAACGCACCCGTGAGTCACTGGGGCAGATTTTATGTGAGCCTTGCTCTGTTTGTAGTGGGAGGGGCACCTTAAAGAGTGCGGAGACAGTTTGCTTCGAGATTTTCCGCGAGATTATTCGAGAGGCGCGCTCTTACGATAGTGAAAAAATTATGGTACTGGCCAGTCAGGTGGTAATAGATCTTTTGCTGGATGAAGAGTCGGCTAATGTCGCCGATCTTGAAGAATTTATTGGTCGGCCGATTCAGTTCCAGGTAGAGCCCATTTACAACCAGGAGCAATATGACATTGTTCTTGTGTAATCCATTATTCACTCGCCAGCAAGCTAAGAGAGCTTATTGTCAGCGCTCGGTCGATGCCTGTTTGGTGGTGAGGGTATAGCGATGGTTGTAATACGCTGGATTGCAAGAAAGTTCTGGTTACTGTCGGTAAGCTTGGTGATTGCGCTGGCAATCATCGTGCAAACAGGCCGACTGCTGTCCCCGCAGGTAGAGAACTATCGTCCCCAGATTAGTCATTGGCTTAGTGAGCAGCTAGGCGTTCCTGTACAGATGGATCGTATTTCCCTGCGTTGGGAGGCCCTTGAAGTTGCATTGCAGCTGGATGGACTGCGTCTGGGGGAACACGGTGAGCTGAAAATGGGGCACGGCCTGTTCCAGCTGGATCTACTTTCCAGTCTCTGGAACCGGGAATTGGTCTGGAAAGACCTGCAAATGAATCAGTTTTCGGCCGGGCTCAACCGCGATGAAAATGGCCTCTGGTATCTACAGGGGTTTCCCGATGCCCCGCTTAAGCTTGAAGGCAGCACTGCACCCAATCCCGAAGCGGCAGATCCGGCCCGCCTATTCCAGTTGAGCCCCAAAATTCAAATCAGTGATGCAGCGATCACTGTGCGCCTTCCCGATGAGCAGCTGGCAGAAATCAATTTGCCTGAAATCCAGCTGGAAAATAGCGGGGATTTTCACCGACTGACTGCACGGGCTTTTATTTCCCGTGAAGGGGAGAGTAGCCAGGTTGATGAAGAGACCCTACGGGTTGTGTTAGAGGGGCGGGGCAATCCCAAAGATAAAGAGCACTTCTCACTGCGCGGCTATATGCAGCTTAATGAGTTGCTACTGGATGAAGACATTGTCAGCTTGCTTCACGAACTCACCCCGTTACCCGACCGGTTTCACTGGCAGGGGAAGAAGTGGGCAGACGGCCGCTTGTGGTTGCATAGTGATGCCGTAAGTGGTTATCGCATAGTGGGCCAGGTGGACTTGGCCCAAGTAGAAAGCCTGACCGATATGCAAAGGGCAGGAGAAGATATAGAAGAGCATACACTGGCTCCGTTGCGCGCTTTTTCTGGCAACTTGTCGGGCCGCTGGTTGCCGGGAGAGCACTGGCGATTAGCGCTGCAGGATATTGAAATCGATTGGCAGGGCTTGAAAATGCCGTCGCTGAACCTGCAGGTTAACAGTGACCAAGAGGGTATAGCCCTGATGGCTGATCTGGTTGATCTCGCTGGTTGGAGCAGCATCTTAAATCGCTTGTCGTTACTAGAGGGAGCTGCAGATGACTGGTTGCGTGCACTAAAACCCCAAGGTCAGTTGCGCAGCCTGCGTCTGCGAGCTGGTGCGGACCGGCAGTTAGAGATCAGTGCAAACTTGGAAGATATTGCGGTCGAGGCGTTTCGAGGAGCCCCGGCAATTACCCAGTTGAGTGGTTATCTTCAGGTTAAGGGCGCCAGTGGCCGGGTTGAACTCGACGGTACCTCCCTCGGGGCGCACTTTCCCAGTCTGTATAAGAATGCTTTTGGGTTCGAGCAAGCCAGCGGCACCATAGCCTGGGATGTCGATAAGGCGTTGAACGAAGTCAACGTATTGTCGGGCCCGCTGATGCTTGGCGGTGAACTTGGTCAGGTCGGTGGTCAGTTTATGCTGTCACTACCCTTCCACGCCCAAACACGACCTGTGGATCTGGTGCTTTCCCTATCGATAAAAGATGCGGGGGTTATTACCCAGGAAGAGCTGGTGCCATTTGTGGTTAGCGATGATTTGCGCAGCTGGTTGAAAACTGGCCTGGGTAAGAACAATCAAGGACGCGTTGAGAGTGCGGCCTTTATCTATCGCGGCAGCAGTTATAGCAAAGAGGGTAAAGAAGAATCCCTTAGAGCATTCGCGACTCACCAGAAGCGCAGAACGATTCAGTTGGCGCTCGACTTTTCAAATGCGAGCCTTGACTACGCCAGTGAGTGGCCTGAGGTCAGGGATGTGGATGGCCGTTTGTTGCTTGATGATGAAACTGTGCGGGTCAATGCCGATAAAGCCAAGCTCTGGAATATGGATGCTGGAAATATTCTGGTTGCGGTAACCCCTCAGAAGAAGGGTGGAGGCTCACGCCTTGATGTACAAACTGAGGTGGTTGGACCCGCTGCTGATGGGTTGCGACTATTGCGTGAATCACCACTCAGGGACCACCTTGGAAGTGCCTTTGATGATTGGAGCCTGACCGGGAGTTTGGATGGCGTTGTATCCTTAACTCTACCTTTGGGACAGTCATCAGTAGTTCCCGAGCAACAGGTTGAAGTCAACCTGAAGCACGGCGACCTGCAGCTGAAAGGGCTCCGCCTCGATGCGACCGCGTTAAATGGTTTGGTGAAATACGATAGTGTGACAGGCCTTGAAGGGACCCAACTGAACGGCAAATTGTGGGGCCGCCCGCTGACTGCTCGTATCCAACATATTGGCGAGGGGGATGCACGGGATACCCAGGTGGTTATCGACGGCAATGCATTGGTTGAGTCGGTACACGCCTGGAGTTCGCGGCCAGAACTGCAGTGGCTGGAAGGAGAAATGGATTATCAAGCCCTGGTGACCATTCCTGCAAAATCAGCGGAAACCCCTTACGCCGCAGTATTTGAGCTCACTTCCAACCTGGCCGGTGTGGCTGTGAACCTGCCTGACCCACTTGGCAAGACGGCGGAAACAGAAACCAATTTTGTATTGCGAGTGCCGATTGGAGAGCAGGGCAGCTTGTTCCACTTGGACTATGGAGAACATTTGCAGGGTCAATTCTGGCTGATTGATGGAGAGTTAGATCGGGCTGCAATCGCCTTGAATGCTGAGGCAAAATTGCCCTCCAAGCGGGAGTTGACGGTCACTGGAGATATTTCTACTGTTGACTTGCCTCGCTGGCAGTCTCTGCTGGATATTTATCAGTTGTCTGAACCAGCGAAGCCAAGCAGCGCTGTTGTAAGTACCGCAGAAAACCCGGGAGAGGCTGCTGAGAGTGTTATTGAGCCACTTCCGATACGTCTGGATCTCAGTACAGATCAGCTTCGGCTGGGCTCTGCAGAAATTGAGCATATCCATGTTACCGGTGAGGGAGTGGGGACAGATTGGAAGCTCAAATTTGACAGTGAAATGGTTGCAGGAAATCTAACAGGCCTATTGGATGGCAGTACACCGTTACGCCTCAAGCTGGCTCATTTGCGTCTGCCTCAGCCAGAGAAACCGGCTGAAATCGGTGATGAAGCTTTTCCCTTGGACCCCTTTGCGGAGGAGGTGGTAGCGGACCCTTTGGCGGAGTTTGATTTTACTAGCTTGCCGCAGATCGATTTTAGTACTGATAACCTTCAAATAGGTGAAGAGGTCTTGGGCCCCTGGTCATTTAAGTTGAGGACAGCTGTAGATCGTTTGGTGGTGAGTGATATCCACGGCACGGTGAGAGGGTTCCGCATCGAGGGGCAGGGCAAACACAGTGGTGAGCTAGGTGCAGAATTGGTGTGGATGAGGGATGCCGAGGGGCAGCAATCATCACAGTTTATCGGTCGATTGGTGGCTGATGATCTTGCAGATATCCAGCGGAACATGGGCCATGAGCCGTTGATTGAGAGTAAATCGGCGAGCTTTGAGACTGCTTTGAAGTGGGAGGGGGCCCCGACCCAGGTAAAAGGAAGTCTTCTCTCCGGAGAGCTTAAGATCGATATTCGCGATGGCCGTTTCCTGCGATCAACCGGTGCGACAGGCTCTACCGTGCTGCGCCTATTGTCACTGTTTAATTTTGATACCTGGGCGCGACGCTTGCGTCTTGATTTCACCGACCTTTACAAGAGTGGTATGGCTTTTGATAGGGTGCGTGGAGAAGTGGTCTTTGAAGGTGATGGCCAGCTTCTTATTGCAGTACCCATTCAGGTGGAGGGTCCCACCAGTGAACTGCAGATGGCGGGGCGGGTTAACTTGGTCCGGGAGGATCTGGACTTAACTTTGGTGGCTACTTTGCCGGTGGGCAACAACCTGGCTCTGGTTGCAGCCCTAGCCGGTGGCTTGCCTGCGGCTGCGGGTGTCTACCTGATCAGTAAGGCTTTTAAAAAGCAGGTTAAAAAGGTCGCCAGTGTCAGTTACCGAATTAGTGGCGGCTGGTCAGACCCACAAATGCGATTTGAGAAATTGTTTGATGGAGATGGCGCCAAACGTGAGGGCGCGGTTCTGGACCATGAGGGGAACAAGACACAGGTTGGGGTCGGCTCTGAAGAGAGGTCCCCTCCTGCAGCTTGAGTTTTAATATCCAGAGGCAGTGTGCAATAGCCATCTAATCTTAGTGATGATCCCCTGTAAAAGGAGCACTGTAGATGGCGTTGCACTCATTATTGCCCCTCCTTCTTTTTACCGTCGTCACCCTTTCGGCATGCTCTGAGGCAGATGACCACCAGCGCGACCAAAATATGACGGTCGCTCAAGCTAAAAAGCATATTGCAGAGGGTACTGATCTCGATCAGATCCCTAAGTCTGTGTGGAAGCAGATTCTGCCAGAGGATCGCTACAAGGTTCTCTGGAAAAAAGGTACTGAGCCCGCTTTTAGTGGCAAGCTTCTGTATAACAAAGAGAAGGGGGTCTATGTCACCGCGGGTTGCCGTCTACCGGTTTTCAGCTCTGAGCAGAAGTTTAAATCGGGAACTGGTTGGCCCAGCTTTTGGGATGTTGCCTACCCACAAAATATTGTCTTGAAGGACGATTACAGCTGGGGGCTGAAGCGGACTGAGGTGCTATCAAAGTGCGGGGAACACTTGGGGCATGTTTTTAAAGATGGTCCAGAGCCTACTGGCTTGCGCTACTGCCTAAATTCTCTCGCCTTGGACTTTGTGCCGGCCTCAGGGGATAAGAAAGCGCAATAACTTCTGATGACTAGATTGCGGGCGCTGCCAGCCAGTTTACGCTGGAGCGCCCGGAGGTCTTATTCCGCTTCCTGGATAAAGAAGTCGCGAAGATAGCGGAATAATTTTCGTTGATTGGTTGGTGGCTTATTGTTTTTGATTTCCCTATGGGAGTCCCTAATCAGTTGGCGCAGCTGTTGGTGGTCGACACTTGTATGCTGGTCAAAGAACTCCCCCTGGGCACTACTGCCTTCCTCCAGTAGTCGTTTGCGCCAGTCTTCGGCCATTTTATCGAAACGCAGGTATTGGTGGTCTCGCTCTTTAAAACGGTTCAACACTGTTTCTATCGCCTCTTGATCGGCACTGCGCATCAACTTGCCGATGTACTGCATCTGGCGCCGGCGAGCTTCATTGGATTTGATCCGATGTAGCGTAGCAATAGCCTCCTGTAAGTCCTCATCTATGGGGACTTCAGCCAGTTGGGCCTTGGAGAGCTCGGTTAGTTGCTTGCCGAGATCCTGCAGCTCGTGCATTTCTTTTTTGACCTGAGATTTACTTTTCGGCAGGTCGTCATCGTAATCGTCGTATTCGTACATCTTTGATTCGCTTTCGGTAAATAAGGGGGCTTGGTCCAGAGGTGATTTAGCTAAAGTACCAAGTGGCCAAGCCCAGAAAAGACATAAAGCCTACTACATCGGTGACTGTAGTAAGCGCTACCCCGCCGGCCAGTGCCGGGTCTATATTCATGGCACGCAATGCTACTGGTAATATCGCTCCAGCGAGTGCGGCGGTTAATAGGTTGATTATCATGGCGGCAAGGATAATTACCGCAATCCATATATCGCCAAACCACATGGCGGTTATCAAGCCCATCACAAGCGACCACAAAAGAGCATTGAGTGCCGCTGAACCCAGCTCACGGGAAAGTAGCCAGCTCAAATTACTGCGTCCTATCTGGCCTAAGGCCATACCGCGAATGACCACTGTCAGCGTTTGGCTACCGGCCACGCCCCCCATGCTGGCGACGATGGGCATTAGGACTGCTAGGGCTACCACCTTGTCCAGGGTATTTTGGAACAAACTGATCACCCAGGAGGCAAGCAGAGCTGTGAGCAGATTAATACCCAGCCAAACGGCCCGGCGCCGCGCAGTGCGCCCTACTGGGGCAAAGGTGTCTTCCTCCTCATCGAGGCCGGCAAGGCTCATCAGGGAGTGATCTGCATCCTCTCGGATAACATCTACTACATCGTCAATAGTGATTCGCCCCAGCAGGCGGTTATCTTCATCGACTACCGGTGCGGTAATCCAATCATATTTCTCAAATAAGCGCGCGACTTCTGTGTCGGCCATATCTGCGGGTATTGGTTCCACATCGGTATTGACCACTTCGCGAACTGTCACCGATGGGTCTGTGGTGAGAAGTTTGGATAGTGGCAAGAGACCGATATATTGGCCCCTCCGGTTAATCACAAAAAGGCTGTCGGTAGATTCCGGTAGTTGTTCATGGCGCCTAAGGTAGCGAAGTACCACATCGAGAGTCAGGTTGGGGCGGACAGAGATAGTATCCGTATCCATTAAACCGCCGGCCGTGTTCTCATCATAGGCGAGAACACTTTCAACCCGGAGACGGTCGGTTTCCGTCATCGATGAGAGCACTTCGGCAACAACTCGCTCCGGCAGCTGCTGAAGTATATCGGCGATGTCGTCGGCATCCAGGCCTTCCATCACCTCCACCATCTCCTCGGTATCCATAGTGGCGAGGATCTGGCTGCGCACATCGTCGGTGAGTTCCTGCAGGACCTCACCCTCTATTTCCCTATCCACCAAATTCCAAAGTACCTGGCGAATACGCGGTGGAGAGCTCTCCAGCAATTGCGCAACACTCTGGGGAGTCAGGGTCTTGAGCATGCGCCGGACTTCTTGTCCCGTACCGCTATCCAGCGCGGCATACAGCTCACCCAGCTGATTCTGTGCGCGGAATTTGATTTCGGCTTGGGGAGAGCTGGGCACAACAAGTCCTTACTGCTAGTGGTGGATTTGGGAGGCGATGTAAAAGCTTAGCGATTTAATGTTTAGAGTGAGCTTTTCGTGGCAATAGTATACTGGCCTCTATTCAGCTTCGCCGAATCGATCGGAGATCAGTGTGCTGATAGCTTCCAGGGCGGCACTTTCATCTGTCCCCTCTATTTCTAGTTCCAGCTCCGTGCCTTTGCCTGCAGCTAGTAACATTAGGGCCATCACACTTTTTCCATCTACGGCTTTACCCTGGCAATGCACTTTAATATTGGAGCAGAACTTGGAGGAAGTCTGCGCGAACTTGCTTGCAGCGCGGGCGTGCAAGCCGAGTTTATTGATGATGGTCAGTTGGTGTTTCTGCATTGCGCTGCTCGACAAAAATCTATTTTTGTTGCTCCCTGTGGCGTATCTGGACGTTATCAAACTCTTTGGAAAATTTCTTTACCAGCTGTTCAACCATATAAACTGATCGATGTCGGCCCCCAGTGCAGCCGATAGAGACACAGGTGTAGCTGCGATTACTTTTCTGGTAGGAGGGCAGCCAGTTTTCCAAAAAGTTGGTGATGTCAGCCTCCATCTTTGCGGTCTCTGGGTGAGAGCGCAAGAATTCAGCGACCTCGATATCCTTACCGGTTTTTTCTCTTAGAGCTGGTTCCCAGTAGGGATTGGGTAGACAGCGTAAGTCAAAAATCAAGTCTGAATCCACAGGCACGCCATACTTGAACCCGAAGGACTGGAAAAGAATCGCCATGCTGTTTGATTGTTCACCAACAACACGATTTTTAATCAGTTCGCGCAGTTGGTGCAAGCTCAGGGTGCTGGTATCAATAACCATATCTGCGATGGTTGAGATAGGGGTGAGAAGCTCTTTTTCCTGATTGAGAGCTTCTAGCAAATGGGTGCAATCATTGCTGAGAGGGTGCTTCCGTCTGGTCTCACTGAATCGCTGTACTAAAACCGGCTCGCGGGCATCGAGATAGATAACATCACATTGAACCCCTGTCTCGCGCAAGGACTCAATAACACTGGGAGCCTGTCTTATGTCTTGCCAGAGATTGCGGGCATCGACACCCAGGGCCAGAGGTGTGTTTTCTTTTGGCGGTTGTGCCTTGACCCTCTTAACCAGCTCCGGGAGCAGGCTGGTGGGAAGGTTGTCGATACAATTGAAGCCGACATCTTCCAGTAATTGCAGTGCAGAACTTTTTCCGGAGCCGGAGCGTCCACTAATTATCACCAAGCGCATGGAGAGCCCTTTTCTTTGATCAAGTTTTTATTATTTCGCTTGTTGCACTACCTGAACAATGAGGCGAATGTCAGCTCTGAGACTCAGTTACTAACAAAACCTCCTCTAGGCGGCTGCGGTACTATCAATAGCGAGGGCATATAGCTCATCACTACTTTGTGCTTGCCTTAGCTTATCTCTAACCAGGCTGTTGGAAAACAGAGCGGCGATTTCGGCTAGTGTATCCAGATGTTCCTGTTCAGCATCTTCGGGGACCAGAAGAGTAAATAGCAAATCGACAGGCTGACGGTCGGCAGAGTCAAAATCAATGGCGGGCTGGGTGGTACAGAGAACCCCAATGGGGCTATCACAGCCGGGCAGCCTGCAATGGGGAATGGCAACTCCATCGCCGATACCGGTGGAACCAAGGCGCTCACGGGCGATCAGTTGATTAAAAACTGTATCGGAGTCGTGTTGAGGATATTGTTCGGCGATGGCCTGGGCAATATTGAGCAGTAGCTTTTTTTTGCTGCTCCCCGCCAGATGGCAAAGGCTAAGGCGGGGAGAGAGTAATGCTTCCAGTGTCATAGTTCAGCGATGGTTCTGCAACTTCTCTTTGTGTTTTTTCAGTTGGCGGTCCAGCTTATCGGTGAGCGCATCAATTGCCGCGTACATATCTCTGTCTTCGGATCCAGCACAGAGGTCGTGACCGTTTATATGTACCGTCGCCTCAGCTTTTTGGATCAGTTTTTCGACGGATAAAATTACTTGCGCGTTGGTGATGTTGTCGTAATGTCTGGACAGCTTCTCCATTTTGCTTTCGCAGTAGCTGCGCATAGGTGAGGTAACGTCGACGTGGTGGCCACTAATATTGATCTGCATGGATTTCTCCTTAAAGGTGCATCACAAGCCGGCGCTCACCCCCTATCGGGTCGCAACCCTACTAGGAAGTGGGCCAGAATGGAAGGATACACTCAAATTTTGGATTTTGGTTGCAGGTTGGGGGCGGAAGGCGCCAGTGGCGCATGACTGGAGGTGGGTTAGGGGTCAGATTAATTGGCTGTGTTTGGGTTGTGGCTTAAATGAGCCTCTTTCTCTCACTTGAGGAGGGGATGCCCATAGATTCACGGTATTTCGCTACCGTTCGGCGCGCAACCTTGATGCCTTGCTTGTCCAGCTCCTGAGTGATCTTGTTATCTGATAGCGGCTTTCGAGGTACTTCCGTGTCAATCAGCTTGCGAATCAGGGCTCGAATGGCGGTGGATGAAGCATCCTCACCGGAATCTGTACTGACGTGGCTTGAGAAGAAATATTTGAGTTCGAAAACTCCCCGTGGAGTCAGCATATATTTTTGAGTGGTCACTCGGGATATGGTTGATTCATGCATGCCAATGGTTTCAGCAATATCTGCCAGAACCATTGGTCGCATTGCCTCTGGGCCTTCTTCAAAAAAGCCTTGCTGCTTATCCACAATGGACGTAGCGACCTTTAGCAGTGTGTCGTGGCGGCTCTGCAGGCTCTTCAAGAACCAACGGGCCTCCTGCAAGTGATCCCGCATGAAATTGTTTTCTCGGGAGTTGTCTGCCCGTTTTACCAAGGAGGCGTAGTGGCCATTAATCCGGATCTTGGGAGTGATTTCTGGATTGAGTTCGACCAGCCAGCGGTGATCCTTGCGGGACACAATAATATCGGGAATGACATAAGCGGGCTGTTCCCCGCTGAACTCCTCACCTGGATTGGGGGTTAGTGTCTGGATAAGGCGGATTACTTCGCCGAGCTGGGCTTCGTTGAGACGTGTGCGTCGGGTGAGTTGCCTGAAATCCCTTTTTCCAAGTAATTCCAAGTGGCGCTCAATGATGGTCTGCGCTTCGTTTAGCCACGGAGTTTCCGCTGGTAGCTGCTTGAGCTGGAGTTGAAGGCACTCTTGGAGGCTTCTGGCCCCACAGCCAGCTGGTTCGAATTGTTGTACAGCTTTAAGGACTGCAACTACCTCATCTTCTTCGAGCTGAAGGGAGTTGGCCACGTCATCAACGGTGGTATTGAGGAGACCGTTTGGGTCGATGGCGTCAATAAGGTGCTCGCCGATCCATTTATCGTGACTGGAAAGTGCTGTCAGGTTTAATTGCCAGCGCAAGTGGTCTTGAAGTGTGTCGGTGGAAGAGTTGCGCTCAAAATTGGGGTCGTCGCCCACGGCGGGACCACTGTAGCTGCTGTAAATGTCGTCCCAGTGAGAATCAACCGGCAGCTCTGTTGGAATATCCTGGTTCCATTCAGAATCACCAAGCTCTTTTTCCTCAGCGGCTGTGTGGGTTAAATCCTCCCCTGCAGCGGCTGGCGGCTCTTGTTGTGCGTTGCTCTCAGTATCGGCGGTTACTTGTTGAGCCAGATCTTCACCCTCAGCTTCCAGCATTGGATTGCTGTCGAGGGCTGCCTGGACTTCTTGCTGTAAATCTAGTGTGGAGAGCTGCAGGAGGCGTATTGCCTGCTGCAACTGGGGGGTCATGGTTAGCTGTGCGCCGAGCTTGAGCTGGAGAGACTGCTTCATAATTTAAAGTTGCAGGCCAGTGCGACAAAGGGTTCGTCAAAATTAACCCGAGATGGCGCAGACTACCTTGGCCCTCAAACTATTACAAGCAATAAGCGTGCCGACTATTGCCTGCCAGAAGGTCAATTTCTATGTGGGATATGATATGTTTTTCGAGATTTTGCCTATTTTGTTACGCTTGTCATCATTTACCATTAAATGGTGAACTCGTGTCCCAAATAGACTTCGCGCACTTGCTGATTAGCGAGGACATCATCGGGCGTGCCTGAGGCAATAATATGTCCCTCGCTAACGATATAAGCAGTTTCACAGATATCCAGGGTTTCCCTTACGTTGTGATCTGTGATCAAAACGCCGATATCCCTGTCCCGCAAGTGGCGAATAATGTGTTTGATATCGTTAACTGAAATAGGGTCTACACCAGCAAAGGGTTCATCGAGCAAGACAAAGCTTGGGTCTGTAGCCAGGGCTCGTGCAATCTCCACTCTGCGCCGCTCTCCGCCGGATAGGGCCATTCCTAGGCTGTTTTCAATGTGTGTGATATTGAACTCTTCGAGCAACTCCTGGGCCTGCTCTTCGCGCTCTGCACGATTGAGTCCTTTTCGGGTTTCGAGGATTGCGAGAATATTGTCACGCACTGACAGGCGTCGAAAAACAGAGGCTTCCTGGGGCAGGTAACCGATTCCCTTGCGGGCGCGCCCGTGCATTGATAGGCGGGTAATATCTTCGTTGTCGATTAGGACTTGCCCTGCATCGGCCTGCACCAGCCCAGCGATCATATAGAAACAGGTGGTTTTCCCAGCTCCATTGGGGCCAAGTAAGCCAACGACCTGTCCACTTGAGACGCTGACAGAGACGTCTTGGACAACTTTTCTTTTCTTATATTGTTTGGCGAGGTGTAACGCTTGTAGCGTTGGCATAATGAGTCCTGAAATCTAACCGCGGCCGAGAGGGGCAGCGGATTACATCATTGTAAGTAGCGCTGTTTTACAGGCACTGAAATTTGGATGAACTACTGGTCTGTGTCGGTATTTGCTTCAGCAGGCTCGCTGGATTCGGTGCTCTCAGGTTTCCAGATCATTTCAACTCTGCCTTGGCCAGGCTGGCTGCGAGCGCTCATTTGCTCAGTGGCGAGATCGTAGTCGATTTTCTCGGCAGTTAGGGTGTTGCCATCGCGATCGATATAAGCTTGCCCTGTGAGCTGCAGTTCTTCAGAGCTGATGACATACTCGATGCGCTCAGCACGGGCTTTAACAGGCTCTTCGCTCTCCAATATCTTTTGTTGGAAGTGCGCGGGGCGGCCCACAGCAATGACTCGGCTGATTTCATCGCTAGCCGTAAAGTACACTTCCACGCGATCTGCTCTGATTTGGAGGGAGCCCTGCGTGATGACCACATTGTCACTATAAACCACTAAATTATTGGCGCGGTCGGCTGACATAGATTCCGAGCCCACAGAGATTCTCTGGGTTCTATCGTCAGGTAAAGCCTGTGCTACGGTGGCAATAGCTGCCAGCGTAATTGCAGTGAAGGTTTTAAGTATTGAGGGATAGGGGTTATTGGGTGTCATAGCTGCTCTTCACGTCGGATAGAATTTCCATCCGGTTTTCTTTCAGGTAAGCGCGCATCCCCGTTCCTTCAGTGCGGTTGGGGCCGGAGCTAATAGTAACAACTTTGTCGGTCTCGGCGAATTCCCTGTCAGGGAAGATTGTGATTCGCGGTGTTTCCAATTGGATGCCATTCGGGCCGGGGAGTTCATCAATTTGAACGTCGCCACTAAGTACGATACGTTTTCCTCGATTGAAGGCCACACCCCTTTTGGACCGAGTTGCCCACTTGGGCTGGTCGTCCGTATAGAACAGCATACGCGGCTCTTTAAGGTTGGCTCGATCCCGGCGTTTAAATTGAAAGTAGGTGATTTGCTCTGCATCCACTCGATAAGCTAGGTTGCCTGCCTGGTCAAAATGGCGAGTTTCAGCCCCTTTGATAATAAGGTCCGCAGCCCGATTTTGTTGCTGAGGAGTGGGCCTTTTGCCTAAGAACTGTTCTGGCGGACTCTCGGAAAACCAGAGCCCGGCACTTATAAGCAGAATGACCAGTATGAGAGGCAACCACGAGCGCATCATTTTTCTCCGATATAGGGGGCGAGCGCCGCGTCAAAGGTCCCTTGTGCAATCATAATGCGGTCGCAGATTTCGCGTACAGCACCCTCGCCGCCACGAGCCTCTGTGATCCAAAGGGCTCGCTCCCGTACGGGGGGGGCTGCATTAGGTGGTGCGATGGGGCACCCGATCTTGGTCATTACCAGTAGATCGGGATAATCATCCCCGACATAGGCGATATCTTCCAGGCGGCATGACTCTTCAGAAAGTAGCTCCTGTAGTGCGGCAAACTTGTCCTCCCGGCCCTGAATCAATTTATTGATACCCAAGTCGTGCGCTCGGCGCTCTACAACATTACTGCGCCGGCCGGTAATGATTGCTACACGTACTCCAGAGTTTTGCAGCATTTTAATGCCGTGCCCATCCAGTGTGTGGAAGGTTTTGAGCTCGTTGCCGCTATTGTCAAAATAAAGCTTGCCATCTGTCAGAACACCGTCCACATCCAGAACAAGCCAGCGGATATTTTTCAGGGAGTCATTTAATTTTTGTTCGGGCATCACCGGAGTAATCTCTCTTCGCCTTTGATTGTGAGGGCAAAACCTGCGTATCAATTGTCCAGTATTATCTCAGATAACTCCGGCGCGCAGAATATCGTGCATGTGGAGTACGCCAACAGGGTGGTGGGCTTCATCTTCTACCACTAATGCAGTGATTTTATAGTCCTCCATAATCCTCAGGGATTCTGCAGCGAGGGTGTCAGCAGAAACCGTTTTAGGGCGGCGACTCATGACCTCTTCCATTAATGCTTTATCGAGTTCGATTTTTTGATCTATTACTCGGCGCAAGTCACCGTCGGTGAAGACGCCCAGTAATTCACCGTCGCTATTTACAATTGTTGTCATGCCGAACCCTTTGCTGGTCATCTCTAGCAGGGCTTTTGATAGCAGCGTCTCTGGAGTTACCTGGGGGAGTTCGTCGCCCGCATGCATCACATCCTCAACCTTTAGAAGAAGCCGGCGCCCGAGGGCACCGCCGGGGTGAGAGAAGGCAAAATCTTCGGCAGTAAAACCTCTGGCCTCGAGCAGGGCGACTGCCAGTGCATCTCCCATCACCAGGGTAACTGTTGTTGATGAGGTGGGGGCCAAGTTGAGGGGGCAGGCCTCTGTGGCTACCGATATATCCAAATTGACTTCCGCAGCTTGAGCCAAAGGGGAGTCGGTTTTTCCTGCCATGCTAATTAGTGGAATGCCCAGGCGTTTTAGCAGAGGCAGCAGGGTGAGGACTTCAGCGGATGAGCCAGAATTGGATATGGCTATGACAACATCATCCCGAGTGATCATGCCGAGATCACCGTGGCTCGCTTCGCCGGGGTGAACAAAAAAGCTCGGTGTGCCAGTGCTGGCAAGGGTAGCGGCGATCTTGCGGCCAATATGCCCAGATTTCCCCATGCCGGTAACAATTGTGCGGCCGCGACATTGCATGATCATTTCACAGGCTCGCTGGAATTCGCCATTAACCCTGTGTTCCAGTGCCGCCACCGCTTCAGTTTCCATGCGGACGGTGCGACGCCCAGCTTCCAAAATCAAATCCTGTGTCATCAACTGCCTCAATCGCTTACTAGTGCTCTAACAAGTTCTCGTAAAACTGTCTTATTATGCGACAGTTTCGATATTTACTTATGCGACAGCGTGGATAATTTTTGTCATATGAGTCCAATATTTAAAGGCGACTCGATCTTTTGCTGTCGTGCTAATCTATATTAGCGGGCTGCTGGTGGCGGAAAAAGCCAGTGCGCACTTTAGATGTGTCAAATGACACGCTCGTACACCGCCACATTGCCGGGTGTGGCCATGGTATAGTTTGCCGTCTCCGCTGTCAGCTATGTCACTCAATGGATGATCGACACACTCTCAGTTGGGCTGCGGGAAGGTTGATATGTGGTATTGCTATGGCACTAAATTCTGTCATATGCGTCCAAGGAATGATTTGCTAACTGGAGATAATTTGTGAACGCATCATTTTGGCTTGGCCGAAACGGTTTGTCGCGGTGGATTAGATTTGCGCTTTGTGTTGTTTTTGCTTCTGCAGTGGTGCCTGCAGCCAATGCGGCCCAAAATCCATATGTAATGATTAAAGGGGTTTCCGATGAGCTTTTGGGGGTAATTCGTACCAACGCTCAGTATGCAAATTCAGACCCACAAAGATACTACAGTGCTGTTGAAGGGGTGCTGACCCCGGTTGTTGATTTTGACTTTATCGCTCGCGGTGTAATGGGGCGCTATGCCAAGCAGGCGACTGCCGACCAACGCTCTCGCTTTACGGATGCTTTTCGTCGCGATCTTGTAGCGACATTTGCTCGCGGCGTGGCAAATTTTGGCGACCTGGATGTAAAAGTGGTCAATCCCGGCACCACACCTCAAGGTAATCGTGTAAATGTGCTGCAGGAAGTTCGCAGCAAAGAGGGTATAACAAAAGTTTCGTATACCTTGGTGCGCAATCGGGCAGGCCAGTGGAAGTTGATCAATGTGATTCTGAATGGGGTCAACCTGGGTAAGACTTTCCGCAGTCAGTTCTCGCAGTCAATGCAGACTTATGGGGACATCGACAAGGTGATTTCTAATTGGTCAGCGGCAGACGATGCCGCAAATAAAGTGAGTTGATCCGCGAACTTTGGAGTGCGTAGCTGCGCACTCCGCTTGATTCAAGTACACTTGCGTGCTGTTTTTAACCAATCGCAAGTCCCTCCTATGCAACCAGACGAAATCAAGGCCCTAATCGAAGGGCAAATTCCCGATAGTACTGTTGAAGTGGCTTTTGAAGGTAGTCACCTGATGGTCACTGTAGTGAGCAGTTCCTTTGAGGGTCTGAGTCGTTTAAAAAAGCAACAGCTTGTCTATGCCGCTCTTGGTGAAAAAATCGCCGATGGCACCTTGCATGCCGTGCAAATGCAGACTCTGACCCCAGAAGAAGCCAGTCGTTAACTTGCCATTGCCACTGAGGTGTTGGCTATCTAGAAAGAGATTGAATGGATAAGTTGATAATAGAGGGCGGCAGCCCAATTTCCGGGACTCTGCGGATTTCTGGAGCTAAGAATTCAGCCTTGCCGATATTGGCTGCTGCTTTATTGGCTGACGGGCCTGTGCAAATCGATAATTTGCCGCATCTCAATGATATTACCACCATGATCACCTTGCTCCGGTGTATGGGGTGTGATGTCACTATTGATGAAAAGTTGGGAGTTGAGATTGACCCTCGCTCAGTCAATGACCTGACCGCTCCCTATGAGCTGGTTAAGACAATGCGGGCCTCAATCTTGGTTCTTGGGCCCCTGTTGGCTAGGCATGGGGTTGCGAATGTCTCCTTTCCTGGTGGTTGTGCAATTGGTAGCCGCCCAGTCGATATTCACCTGAAGGGCCTTGAGGCAATGGGTGCTGAGATAACCATCGATGGTGGTTTCATTCGGGCGCGCTCCAATGGTCGTCTTAAGGGAGCCAATATTGTCATGGAGAAAGTGACAGTTGGCGGCACTGAAAACCTGTTGATGGCAGCGGCACTGGCAGAGGGAACTACGACTCTGCACAACGCCGCTCGCGAGCCTGAAATCGTCGATTTGGCAGAGTTCCTTATTGCTATGGGGGCTCAGATTGAAGGGGTTGGCACTGACACCCTGCGTGTTCACGGTGTACCTAAGCTTACCCCCTGCAAGTTCACTGTTATGCCGGACCGTATTGAAACCGGAACCTTCCTTGCGGCAGCTGCTGCGGCGAGGGGCAAAGTGCGCCTGCTCAATACTCGTGCCGATATCCTCGATGCGGTTATGGTTAAGTTCGAGGAGGCCGGAGCTCATATCAGTTGTGGCGACGATTGGATTGAGCTGGATATGAAAGGCAATCGCCCTAAAGCGGTGAGCTTCCGTACAGCGCCTTACCCAGCCTTCCCTACAGATATGCAGTCCCAGTTCACAGGAATGAATGCTGTAGCCGAAGGAAAGGGGACTGTAGTTGAGACAATCTTTGAAAACCGCTTAATCCAGGTTCATGAGCTGAATCGAATGGGAGCAGATATCACCCTGGAAGGCAATACGGCAATTGTTACCGGGGTGGAGAAGCTTAAGGGCGCTCCAGTAATGGCTTCAGATCTGCGCGCGTCAGCTAGCTTGGTTATTGCTGGTATGGTGGCAGAGGGCACTACTATGGTGGATCGTATTTACCATATTGACCGCGGCTACGAGTGTATTGAAGAGAAGCTCCGACAGCTGGGCGCGAATATTCGGCGTGTTCCCGGCTGATTGCTACGAAGTTAATCCCAAGAGCCAATGACGGACTGGCGTAAATCGAAATGACTGCACAAATTACAATCGCACTGACAAAAGGGCGGATTCTTCAGGAGACCCTACCGCTTCTTAAGGCGGCGGGGTTGGAGCCTGCTGAAGACCTAACTAAAAGTCGAAAGTTGATATTTCCGACGAATCGCGAAGGGGTGCATCTCCTCCTCCTGAGGGGAGTGGATGTGCCCACTTATGTGCAGCATGGAGCCGCAGATATAGGTGTGGCGGGGAAAGACACTCTACTTGAGCATAGTTCTGATGGTATATACGAGCCTCTCGATTTGGGCATTGCCCGCTGCCGCCTGATGACCGCTGGTGTTAAGGGGGGGCAACTGCCCAGTGGCCGAATTAAGGTCGCTACCAAGTTTGTACAGAGTGCCAAAAAGCACTATGCCTCGATTGGCCGTCAGGTTGACATTATTAAGTTGTATGGGGCTATGGAGCTTGCTCCGCTAATGAATTTGGCCGACGAGATTGTCGATATTGTTGATAGTGGCAATACGCTAAAGGCCAATGGCCTTGAAGCCCGAGAGACTATTGCGCAAATCAGCAGTCGATTGATCGTCAACAAGGCAGCCATGAAGATGAAATATGCGCCAATCAATAGTTTGATTGAGAGGCTGGCATCGGCTGTGGCACAAACCAAATAGATACCCGAAGCATTATGACGAGCAAAGTAATTCGTCGGCTAAATACGGTCGATAGAGATTTCGATGGCCAATTGAAGCAGCTATTGGCTTGGGAGGCAGTGGCGAATCAAGAGGTCGAAAGTATCGTTGCAGAAATATTGCGGCGTGTTCGCTCCCTTGGTGATAAGGCTGTTATCGAGTTCACCAACCGCTTTGATCATCGGCATCTGGAAAGCGCGAAAGACTTTGCTCTATCGGCCGCTGAGCTTACCGCAGCTCTAGGTCGTATTGGTATCGAGGAGCGCGAGGCCCTGGAGGCAGCCGCTGATAGGGTGAGGCGCTATCACGAGCATCAAAGGCAGGAGTCCTGGCGCTATACGGAAGCCGATGGGACTGTCTTGGGGCAGCAGATTACCCCTATGCAAAGTGTTGGCATTTATGTTCCCGGCGGGAAGGCTAGTTACCCTTCCTCCGTGCTTATGAATGCAATTCCAGCAAAAGTAGCTGGCGTAGATACTGTATATATGGTGGTGCCGGCTCCGAAGGGGGAGCTGAACGACCTGGTGTTGGCGGCAGCGGCAATAGCTGGAGTGGACCAGGTGTTTACGATTGGTGGTGCCCAGGCAGTAGCGGCGCTAGCCTATGGTACTGAGTCTATTCCCGCGGTGGATAAAATAGTTGGCCCGGGGAATATCTTTGTGGCCAGTGCCAAGCGAGCTGTTTTTGGTCATGTTGCTATCGACATGATTGCTGGCCCCTCTGAAATTCTGGTGATTTGTGATGGGCAAACAAATCCTGACTGGATTGCCATGGATCTGTTGTCACAGGCTGAGCACGATGAACAGGCGCAGTCAATTCTGTTGTGTCCTGACTCCAAGTACTTAGATCGGGTTGAGAGTTCGCTGCAAAGGCTTTTGGTCGAGTTACCTCGGGCTGAGATTGCTTCCCGTTCCCTTGCTGATCGTGGAGCGTTGATCCAAGTGGAGTCCATACAGCAGGCGATCGAAATCTCTAATCGGATTGCGCCGGAGCACCTGGAAGTTTCAGTAGATAACCCTGAGGCATACCTTCCTGAGATCCGGAATGCCGGAGCCATTTTCCTTGGGCGCTATACGGCAGAGGCATTGGGGGACTACTGTGCTGGTCCTAATCATGTCCTTCCTACCAGTGGCACTGCCCGTTTTTCCTCACCGCTGGGAGTTTACGACTTCCAGAAGCGCAGTTCGGTGATCTACTGTTCTGAAAAAGGTGCTGATACCTTGGGGCGCGTAGCGCATACTCTTGCGCTCGGGGAGGGGTTAGAAGCTCATGCCCGCTCTGCGGGTTTTCGGGTCAAGGATTTCTGAGTAATACACCCCGACAGATTCCTCTATGCGGGGTGTGTACATAGTGCACTTATTCTGTAGGGGGTATGCGGGTAGCCTGCCAGGCTAGGGCGCGCCACTCACCGTCTCGTTTAACAAACATGCCGGTGTTGAAGTAATAGCTTTGTTCCCCTTTACTGCTGTCTTTAGCCGATAGTTTAAATGCAGCAATAGCGATATCTCCTAACAATCGAATGTCAATTTCCTCGGCGGCATAGCTCGTTGTCACTGGTTCAGTGGGAGGTGTTTGCATTCCTTGCATAATTTCGCTTTTGCCAAAGCGCTTTCCGTTTGAGCTGGTGTATACCAGGTCCTCGGCCCAAAAGCGTTGGTGGGCCAGGGGATCAGAGGCAGCTTTGCTGATAAAATCAATCAGCAGTTTTTGTAAGTCTTCTTTATCTTCCGCTACTGCGGGAGTTACAGTTATTGTAAAAAGCAGAGCTAAAACCATTGAGCGCATGGAGGCTCCTCCTTGAGGGGTTATTCTATTGCTGTTTTTGTCTGTGGCTCTTCTGAAACTGTGGCATTAACCGTATGGGAAGTGCCTTCTCTAATGAAGGTTATTGAGATGGTATCACCGGGGCGCAGAGTGGCCATAGTGGCCTCGCCCTGTTTGCCATCGCCGATAGGGAGACCGTCAATATGCGTGATGACATCTCCTGGCTGAAGACCTGCAATGTGCGCGGGGCCCTCGTTGTAAATAGCTGTTACTAATACGCCACCAGTAGAGTTTAAATTGAACTCCTTGGCCATTTGAGGGCTAATGCCAGTAGCTTCAATGCCCAGCCAGCCGGGTACGACGCGGCCATAAGCAATAATATCCTGCATTACCTTGAAGGCAATATTGGCGGGAATGGCAAAGCTGATCCCGCCTGAATAGCCGGATTGGTTGAGAATTGAGGTGTTGATGCCGAGTAGGCGCCCTTGTGAGTCAACCAGTGCGCCACCAGAGTTTCCAGGGTTGACCGCAGCATCTGTCTGCAAAAAGTTCTGTAAGTAGCTGCCGGTACCTGAGTTTTCAAGGTGGCGGCCTTTCGCACTGATAATACCTTGAGTCACTGTTTGCCCAACTCCAAAAGGGTTGCCGATTGCTAGGACGACGTCGCCCACTTGTGCCCTGTCGGGCTCGCCAACAGAAATGGAGGTCAGGCCGTCGAGGTCAATTTTGAGGACGGCTAAGTCAAAATCTGTATCGCTTCCGACGAGTCTTGCTTGCGCTTCCCGCCCATCAGCTAAAAGAATAACAATGGCATCTGCCTGGTCGACCACATGATGATTAGTCAGGATATAACCGTTGTCACTGGCAATGACACCTGAGCCAAGATTGGATTGCATCCTCTGTCTTTGTGGGACATCCATGTTGTCGAATAAGCGCCTAAAAAGGGGGTCATTAAACAGGGGGTGCTGGCGCTGCGGCATGGCCATTCGGGTGTAGATATTGACTACAGCTGGGCCTGCCACATTGACAGCGTGGGCATAGGAAACCGGACCTTGGGTATTATTTCCATTGGCCTCGGGGGCGACACCGCGCAGTTGTGGGAATATAACCAAGAGCAGGGCAGCCATGGCAAGGCCTACCAGGGTTGGTAGGATCCAATCTTGTAAAAATCGGTTTTGGGACACTCGTGACTCCTCTTTGCGCTGATTATACACACGTCTCCAAGCGGAATCGCTGCACATGGCGTTTGTTAGAGGAAATTGTTTCTTTTGGCGGGGTGGTTGTTCACGTCACAACAATTAGCATGTAAGGGCTCTACAAAATAGCTTGAATAGAGGGGTAGTTTGTGAGCCTAAATGGAGGGCGCTTGTATTTCTCACTCTACTATATAGCGATTGTCCAGTACCCGGGTTGCTTACTTGGTTATTGAGACCCTGGAGTTGCTCAGGGAGTGGAATTTGGGAGGTATAATCTAACTCCTGTATGGCAATGACATTGGTCGCTTACGATAGATGCGTATAATGGCCAATCGAAATTTTAAGACTAACCGGTAACTACTGTTTTTGGAGACCTAAATGTCCCTAGTTCGCCCCCATGGCAGCGTTGAACTTCAGCCACGCTTTGTATATGACAGTGAGAGGCATCACCAGTTGATGCATGAAGCGGAGTCCCTGCCGTCAATCGTGGTCAGTTCGGCAGCTGCCGCCAACGCGGTGATGCTCGGGGCAGGATACTTCAATCCGTTACACGGCTATATGAACCTGGCAGATGCCATGAGTGTTGCTGAAACCTTGCGCACAGTAGATGGCCTGTTCTGGCCGGTGCCGGTTGTTAATGTTGTTAAAGACGCGAGTGAAATTGAGGGTGCCTCCCGTATTGCCCTGCGTGACCCAAATGTCGAGGGTAATCCGGTTCTCGCCGTGATGGATGTTGAGGCGATCGAAACCATTTCAGAAGAGCAAATGGACACCATGGCTGAGCAGGTGTTTGGCACTCTGGATGAGAAACACCCCGGTGTCGCAACCTTTAAGTCTGCGGGTCGAACTCTAGTATCGGGCCCGATCGAAGTGCTGAACTTTAGCTACTTCCAGAATGACTTCCCGGATACTTTCCGCACTGCGGTAGAGATTCGCAATGAATTCAAGGAGCGTGGCTGGAATAAGGTTGTAGCCTTCCAGACTCGCAACCCGATGCACCGCGCGCACGAAGAGCTGTGCAAGATGGCCCTCGACGGGGTAGAGGCCGATGGTGTGCTGATTCATATGCTGCTTGGCCAGCTGAAGCCCGGTGATATCCCCGCTCCGGTGCGCGATGCTTCCATTCGCAAGATGGTAGAGCTGTACTTCCCGGCGAATACTGTGATGGTGACCGGCTACGGCTTCGATATGCTGTATGCGGGCCCGCGCGAAGCGGTATTGCATGCGGTATTCCGCCAGAACTGTGGCTGTAGTCACCTGATTGTCGGTCGCGATCACGCCGGCGTTGGCGATTACTACGGCGCTTTCGATGCTCAGACAATCTTCGATGAAAAGGTGCCTGAAGGCGCTCTAGAGATTGAGATTTTCCGTGCTGACCACACTGCTTATTCCAAAAAACTGAATAAGGTGGTGATGATGCGTGATGTTCCTGATCACACGAAAGAAGACTTTATTCTGCTTTCAGGTACTAAAGTGCGTGAAATGTTGGGTGATGGTATTGCGCCGCCCCCAGAGTTTTCTCGCCCTGAAGTGGCGCAGATTTTGATGGATTACTATCAGAGCCTGTAAGTTCTGAATAAAAAAGGCGGGTGATTACCCGCCTTTTTTATTTCTTGGAAATCTGCGTTTCATCATCTCGTACAGCTTGTTAATTATTAGCTGCTCTCATGGGCCTCTTTTTCGAGCCCATAGTCCTCAGCGAGGGTACCTTTGGCGCCAGGCTCTTTAGGGGCCCAGTCGCGAGGCGGCTCTATATCCTGCAATTTCTCATCGTTGTCTTTTAATTTTCCACTGCCGGCTTTTAGCATCTGGCGGCCAATATCCTGGCTGGATAAGCGCAGCGCACTATTAGATAGGTATTCGTGAACCTCTTTATAGCTCTCGGTGAGGTTGTGAACAAGTTGTGACGTTTGGTCAAAGTGATCGTTGACCTGCAACTGGAAATCTTCGAGTTTGTTGTTGGCTTCGCGAAGTCTCTGCTCCAGTTCCTCTGAGCGCTCCACACTGGTACGCCCGCGCACAGCCAGGAATGCGAGGAATGCACCCAGGGTCATACCGAGGACGCCGACTAGAATTAATACCGATGTAGAGTGCACTTACTACCTCCTCAACTTGCTTTTTTATTGTACAGATCGCCTCGTGGAGAGATGAGGCTGCCAATCTTGGCCCAGCCGGTTTCTGCACTTTGGGTAGCCCGCGTTCGTGGCTATTGCCCCTCATAATAGAGAGGCCAGTATACGCGATTATTACGCTGACAATTAATGTTGTCGGTCAATTGCGACAGAATGGTTAGTGCCTGGTTCCAGTTTGCGGGGAGGGCTGGCTATTTCGGGTGGTTGCACTGTTGTAAAGGATGCCAACCCCGTCGCTCTGCGGTCTATGCGTAGATTGGTTGAATTTGATAGAGTGCGCGCCAGTTATTCAGTAGTCGAAGAAATTTTCCTCTATGTTGCCCGCCAAACCACTATTTTCTTCCCCTCTTGAGCGTTATGAGAGTGACCTTCAGCGCCCTGACTTTGTTGAGGATCAATCTCAGCGTCAGGCAGTTGAGGAGTTGCAGGATCTTCACCGACGCTTGGTGGCTCGGTCTGAGCGCGGTGCGATCGTCAGTTTTTGGTCCCGTATTCGCAGTGGCGCTAATGAGCCGGAGAAGGGGCTCTACTTTTGGGGTGGGGTAGGCCGCGGAAAAACCTACCTAATGGATGCGTTTTTTGAGTCCCTGCCGTTCGCGGAAAAACAGCGTACCCATTTTCATCGCTTTATGCGTCGAGTTCACCAGGATCTAAAGGAGTACGCAGGGGAGAAGAATCCGCTGGAGAAGGTGGCAGATAAGATTGCCCGCCGCGCTCGGGTGCTCTGCTTTGATGAGTTTTTCGTCTCAGATATTGCCGATGCCATGATATTGGCCGGCCTGTTGGATGCGTTGTTCCGCCGGGGGGTGGCCCTGGTGGCGACCTCGAATATTGTGCCCAAAGGCTTATATAAGGATGGGTTGCAGAGGGTACGGTTTCTTCCGGCCATTGATCTGCTGGAGAAGTACACCAAGGTGGTTAATGTCGATAGCGGTACCGATTACCGGCTGCGCACCCTGGAGATATTGGAATTATATCATTCTCCGCTGGGACCTGAGGCGGATAACAGTCTGGAGCAGAGTTTTTCACAGCTGAGTGTCAGCGGCTGCGAAGCTCGTAGCGAGGTTCAGCTGCAAGTGGAGGGGCGCCCAATTCGAGCCTTGAAAGTAGCGGATGATGTTGCTTGGTTTGATTTTGTGGATCTGTGCGATGGGCCGCGATCGCAAAATGACTATATCGAGCTGGCCAGGGAGTTCCATACGGTGCTTCTGGGGTCGGTGGTCAAGTTTGATGAGCGTATGGATGCCCAGGCGCGTCGCTTCATTAATCTGGTAGATGAATTTTACGACCGGTGCGTGAAGTTGGTGATTTCTGCGGAGGTTCCAGCTGAGGAGTTGTACGTCGGCCGGAATCTTAAGTTTGAGTTTGAGCGCACGGTGAGTCGGCTTTTGGAGATGCAGTCCCGCGAATATCTGGAGCGGCCCCATCGCCCCGAATAAGTCTGTCGAGTCGGGGTAAATTCCGCTTGAAAAGCATACACTCCTTTTGTACTATCCGCGCTCTTTTGTGGGACGGCCCCTAATTCTGGGGGTCATATTACAGGTGTTTATAACATGAAGACTTACAGTGCCAAGCCAGAGGCGGTAAAACGCGACTGGTACATTGTTGACGCTGCGGACAAGACCCTCGGCCGTATTTCTGCCGAGATCGCAACCCGCCTGCGCGGCAAGCACAAGCCTGAATACACGCCCCACGTGGACACTGGCGATTACATCATTGTAATCAACGCAGAAAAGGTTCGCGTGACCGGTAACAAGGCCAAAGACAAGATCTACCACAGCCACTCCGGCTACCCTGGTGGTCTTAAATCCATCAGCTTCGAAAAGCTGATCGAAAAAGCGCCCGAGCGCACCGTTCAAAGCGCCGTTAAAGGCATGCTGCCGAAAGGTCCTTTGGGTCGTGCCATGTTCAAGAAGCTGAAAGTATACAGCGGCAGTGAACATCCTCATGTGGCTCAACAGCCGATTGAACTGGCGATCTAAACGGGAATAAATCTGATGGCAACTACTCAATACTACGGTACCGGCCGCCGCAAGACCTCTACTGCTCGTGTATTCCTCGCAGCAGGCGAAGGTAAGATCACCGTAAACGGTCGCACTCTGGACGAATACTTCGGCCGTGAAGTGGCTCGCATGATCGTGCGTCAGCCGCTGGAAAAGGTTGAAATGGTCGAGAAATTCGACATCACTGTTACTGTTAAAGGTGGCGGTTCCTTTGGTCAGGCGGGTGCTATCCGTCACGGCCTGACCCGTGCCCTGATGCAGTACGACGAAGCGCTGCGTCAACCGCTGCGCGCCGCTGGTTATGTTACCCGCGACGCCCGTGAGGTTGAGCGTAAGAAAGTGGGTCTGCGCAAAGCGCGTAAGAAGCCGCAGTTCTCCAAGCGTTAAGCTTTCTTTTTGGCCCGGCTTTTGCCGGGCTTTTTTATATTCCCGTATCTGTGGTTATCCAGCGCTCTTATGACTTTTGCTGGATTTATCGCGGTTTCGCCGCGTGATTCCCGACGTTCCCCATAGCATTGCCTTGTATCAAATTGGCATTTTCTTTAACATTGCGCCGATTTGTATCCGCTTGATTTGTGGGGTTTATTCGCGCGGGCAATCTGCCGGGGCGGGACTTCTTTCAAGACTTTTTGGGTTTGGGCCAGCGAATCTCCGGGTTATCGGGGTCGCTGTGATGGGAGAACTACGTCATGAGTGATGACGGTGTAAATGTAGGACGGCGCCGTTTTCTAACCGCTGCCACCTCAGTTGTTGGTGGCGCGGGTGCGGTGGGGGTTGCCGTTCCCTTCGTCGCTTCCTGGAAGCCGAGTGCCAAGGCGAAAGCTGCGGGCGCTCCGGTTAAATACAACATTAGCAAAGTTGAACCGGGCCAAATGGTCACAGTAGAGTGGCGAGGTAAGCCGGTCTATGTTGTGCGCCGTACCGATGAAATACTGCAAGACCTGGAGAAAGTGGAGCCTCTACTGCGCGACCCTAACTCCGAGGAGTCTATCCAGCCAGCTTATGTAGATCCGGAAAACCGCTCTATCAAGCCAAAGCTGTTGGTGTTGGTTGGCCTGTGTACGCACCTTGGCTGCGCGCCTATGTACCGCCCGGAAGTGGGTGCTGCCGATCTGGGTGGCGATGAGTGGATGGGTGGCTTCTTCTGTCCCTGTCACGGTTCCAAATACGATATGGCTGGCCGTGTTTATACCGGTGTTCCCGCGCCTACCAACCTGGAGGTGCCGCCTTATTCCTATGAAAACGACGATGTAATCGTGATTGGCGTAGACCAGGAGGGCACCGCATGAAATGGCTCGCAGATTTCGGTGATTGGGTAGATCAGAGACTACCCATTTACCAGGCCTGGGATAAGCACATGGGCAAGTACTACGCGCCCAAAAACTTTAACCTGTGGTATTTCTTCGGCGTTTTCTCCCTATTGGTCCTGGTCAACCAGCTGTTGACCGGTATTTGGCTCGTTATGAGCTACAACCCCTCTGCCGAGGAGGCATTTGCCTCGGTTGAATACATCATGCGCGATGTGGAGTGGGGTTGGTTGATACGATATCTTCACTCCACAGGTGCGTCTGCCTTCTTCGTGGTGGTATACCTGCATATGTTCCGCGGTTTGATGTACGGCTCTTATAAGCCGCCCCGCGAGCTGGTGTGGATCTTCGGTATGTGTATCTACCTGGTGCTGATGGCAGAAGCCTTTATGGGCTACGTACTGCCCTGGGGCCAGATGTCCTACTGGGGTGCCCAGGTAATTGTTTCCCTGTTTGGAGCAATTCCCGGCATTGGCGATAGCCTGGTTGAGTGGATTCGCGGAGACTACCTGATCTCTGGTATTACCCTGACTCGCTTCTTCTCCCTGCACGTTATTGCGTTGCCGCTGGTATTGGTATTGCTGGTAGTTCTGCATATCCTGGCGTTGCACGAAGTGGGTTCCAACAACCCAGACGGCATCGAGATCAAGAAGAACAAGGATGAGAATGGCATCCCCAAAGACGGTATTGCTTTCCACCCTTACTACTCTGTTCACGACCTGGTAGGTATCGCGGTATTCCTGTTTATCTTCGCAACTGTTGTGTTTTTCTTCCCGGAAATGGGCGGCTTCTTCCTGGAGTACGCTAACTTCGAAGAAGCGAACCCGCTGAAGACACCACCGCATATTGCTCCGGTTTGGTACTTCACGCCGTTCTACGCAATCCTGCGTGCGGTTACCATGGATATCGGTCCGCTTACTGCGAAATTCCTTGGCTTGGTAGCCATGGGTGCCGCTATTGCTGTGCTGTTTGTATTGCCTTGGCTGGACAAGAGCCCGGTTCGCTCGATCCGCTACAAGGGTTGGTTGCCGAAGGGCTTGCTGCTTCTGTTTGCTGCAGTATTTATTATCCTTGGCTACCTGGGTGTTAAATCTCCGACCCCGGATCGTAACTTCCTGTCTCAGGTAGCGACGCTGTTCTACTTCGCCTTCTTCCTGACCATGCCGGTTTGGACGAATCCGAAGAGTAAGAAAGGCATTGGCTCCTGGGCTGTTTGTGTCATCTTCGGCGTGCTGTTCTTGTGGATGGCGGTAGCTAATTACTCCGTGAATACTTTCATGGTGGTTGTAACTCTGCTGCTCTCTGCCTTCTTTACTTTGCTGCCCTGGATTACCAATCGCGATGAGGTCTACCCTGAGCCTGAGCGTGTAACCAGCCCGTCTGGTGGTAAAACTTTCGGCATCCTGTTTATCGGTATTATCGTTGTCGGCCTGCTGACCTTTATCCCGATTAAAGCGGTAGGTGCAGAATCTGAAGTGGAGCTGGATCACATCAATATCGACCTGCGGGACAAGCCGTCTCTGCAGCGTGGTGCCAAGTACTTCGTCAACTATTGCATGGGTTGTCACAGTGCCAATTACTCCCGTTGGGAGCGTGTGGCCACTGACCTGGATATCCCGGTTGAGTTGATGATGGAGAACCTGGTTTTGGGTGACGACAAAATCGGCAACCTGATGACGATCTCCATGCGTCCAGATGATTCCAAAGTATGGTTCGGCGCCGCGCCGCCGGACCTGACGCTGGTTGCTCGTTCTCGCTCACCGGAATGGCTCTACACTTACCTCCGCAGCTTCTATAAGGACGACAGTCGTGCTACCGGGGTAAATAACAAGGTCTTCCCGAGTGTGGCCATGCCTCACGTTCTGATGGAGCTGCAAGGCTTGCAGGAGTGTGCCCCTGGTCCCAAGCGCGACCACGGTAAAGTTGTCCGCGATGAGCTGGGCAACCCGATTATGGATGCCGCCTGTGGTAGCCTGGAGGTCGGTAAGGTGAAAGGCTCTATGACACCTGAAGAGTTTGATGGGGCAATGTATGACCTCGTCAACTTTATGGAGTACATTGCTGAGCCGATGGCTGAAGATCGCAAACGTGTTGGCTTCTATGTGCTGGCGTTTATTTTTGTGTTCTTTATCTTCGCCTGGTTGCTGAACCGCGAATACTGGAAAGACGTGCACCACTAAAGCCGTCGCTAGTTTGTCTCTAATGGGTGGTGGGTTTACTCACTGCCCTTTTATATTTTGAATAAATGGTCGGCTCTAGCCGGCTTAAAGTTTGAGGTAGTTTGAACATGGGTGTGCCTACCAACAAGCGCTCCTCGATGACCTTCTTCTCCGATGGTCGCAGCCACTATAGCCACCGAGTACGTATCGTACTTGCAGAGAAAGGGGTTTCCGTCGATATCACCGATGTGGACGCCGATGATAAACCAGCTGAACTCGCTGACCTCAATCCTTACAACTCCCTGCCAACCCTGGTAGATCGCGACTTGGTTCTGTTCGAGACCAAAGTGATGATGGAGTATCTGGACGAGCGTTTCCCGCATCCGCCGCTGCTGCCGGTTTACCCGGTTGCCCGCGCGCAGAGCCGCCAGATCATGCATCGTATCGAGCGCGATTGGTGTCCTCTGGTGGACAAGATCCTTGCCGGTGGTAAGGACGCGGCCTCCGCTCGCAAAGAACTGCGCGACAACCTGGTTGGTATCGCTCCGATGTTTACCGACCTGCCGTACTTCTTTAATGAAGAGTTTTCTCTGGTAGATTGCTGCATGGCCCCGCTGTTGTGGCGCCTCGAGCAGTTTGAGATCAGCCTTCCGAAAACCAAGCAGGTTAAGCCGTTGCTGGATTATATGGACCGCCTGTTTGCCCGCGAGGCATTCCAGCAAAGTCTGACCGAATACGAACGGGAAATGCGTTGAGGGAATACTGGTGAGCAAGCCGGCCATGACATCCAATCGTCCCTATATTCTGCGGGCGTTTTACGAGTGGATAACCGATAACCGGTGCACTCCTTATATTCTGGTTGATACGCACCTCCCCGGTGTTTTGGTGCCGCAACAACATGTGAACGACGATGGTCAGATAGTGCTGAACATCTCGGAATCAGCGGTTGCCAGTCTGACTATGGATAATTACGCCATCAGGTTTAACGCCCGTTTTGGCGGGGTTCCGACAGATATCCAAGTTCCTGTGGGGTCTGTGGTCGGAATCTACGCGCGGGAAAATGGGCAGGGGATGGTATTTGAGGCCGAGGAAACTCCAGAGCCGCCCGAACCGACGCCACCCACCAGTTTGGGTAAAAAATCGGTGAAAAAACCGGCTCTGCGTGTCGTTAAATAGTGCTCCTTTTCGCTGGTAGGGCAGATTTCTGAAGCCCTGCCAGTCCCCCCCGCCCCTGCTTCAATTTTGTGATCTAGTTCCGGGTATACGCTTGTCCCAAGTCCGTATAATGTCGCGTTATCTTTTATTGCCGCGAATGTCATGCCGCCGTACCTTCAATGGCTGCGCTTTATTTGGCTGCCAGGGATGCTTCTGGTGCTTCTCGTTGCGCAGTATCTTCCCTGGATCGATCTGACCCACTTATACAGTCCGCAGCTGCCTGTGTTGCTATTGGCTATGGCAGCATTGCTCAGTTTTGGTTTTCGCTCAAGCCGGGTTGCGCTTTCAGCGCTGCTTATCATGGCCCTATACATCGCGGCTCACTCCCAGTTGCTCCCCAGCTTGGACAGGGATCTCCCGCTATATCTCTCACTGGTAGCGGTAAATCTTGTTCTCTTTACTTGCAGTCGTGATCGCAGTGTCTTCAGTATTTTTGGGCTGCTGTGGGGCCTGTTTTTGCTGGCTGAGGGGGTGGGTTTTGTCTTGCTCTACGATTGCTGCGCGCCGCTGAGGCTGGCATTTCCGGTCGAGAATTTACCCAGGGGGTTGTCCGGGTTTTTACCCGACGCATTTTCGTTGCCACAATTGATCGGCAGTGTCTCCGCTCTCGGTGCTTTTGCCTTACTTTTTCTCTACCCTGGCCCCACCGCTATGGGTCTGTTTAGTTGTTCTATTTTGCTGCTGTGCAGTGTTTGGTTGGGCTTTCCTCTCGAGTTTACCGGGTCTGTAGCGGGAATATTGTTGGTCGCTTCGCTGCTTGGGGCCAGTTATGAATTGGCGTTTCGCGATGAGCTGACTGGGCTTCATTCCAGGCGGGCCTTCCGCTATCAGATGCTGACGCCAACATGGAATTACAGCCTTGCCATGGTTGATATCGATCATTTTAAGAGGCTGAATGATCGCTATGGGCACCAAGTGGGTGATCAGGCTTTGCAAATGGTTGCGGCTCAACTCGCGCGCCACTCTCACGGTGCCGTGTTTCGCTATGGTGGCGAGGAGTTTGTTATTTACCTTCCGGGCCGCAGTCGCGAGGCGAAAGAAGCTTTATTGGAAAAAATCAGGGAGAAAATCTCAAGCTACCCGCTGCGCCTAAGGTCATCGGGGCGTCTTGCCGCAGGGGCCTCACTAAGGGGGAAGGGCGGAGGGAGGCCAGTAAAAGTTACTGTGAGTATTGGCGTTGCCCACCGCAATAAAAAACTAAAGAAACCCGAGAATATCCTTAAAGCGGCTGATCAAGCGCTTTATAAAGCAAAGCGCAGCGGGCGAAATTGCCTGTCGGTCCACAGCTGATATAAATCAAGTAAATTTGAAAGTGACGCTTAATTCCCTTTTGGCATTGGTCAATCTGTTGTGCGCCACCGATACTGCAAAGCAGGGTATTGGAAGGGAGATTTGGTGTGCGGATACTCAGTCATACAATAGGTATTCTTACCAACCCGGAAAAAGAGTGGAAAGCGATACGCGCTGATCGCCATTCTTTTTTTGAGGTGTTTGTAACTCATGTGCCGCTTCTGGCGTTGATTCCTACTGTGGCCGGTTACTTTGGGGTTACCCGGGTAGGCTTTCAGGTTGGGGGACATCTAGCAAAGCTGACACCTGAAAGTGCAGCTGTTCTGTCGGTTGTTACTTACTTTGCATTGCTGGTTGGCGTCTATTGCCTCGGAGAGTTTATTAACTGGATGGCGCGATCCTACGGGGTTGAGGGCGATGAGCCCACGCGCCATTATGAAGGGACGGCACTTGCGGTGTTTATTACTACGCCAATCTTCCTGGCGAGTATCGTCGTCCTTTATCCGCACCCCTGGCTCACGATGGCGTCGGTAGGCATTGCCGGGATGTATTCTATTTACCTGGTCTTTGCCGGCATTCCGATCCTGATGAATATGAATAAGGATCGAGCATTTCTGTATGCCTGTGCAGTATTAACCGTTGCCCTGGTAATGATGGTTACGGTGCTTATTGGCTCCGTCATTTTATGGAGTGTGGGCATCGGGCCGGTTTATCAGCACCACGCCTATTAAGGCTTCACAACGCCAGCATTTGTGCTGGCGTTGTGCGGCTACCTAGACTTATCGATAATCGGTGGCATAGGGCAGTCCAGGCTGTCAGCGACGGCCCTTAACAGTTCGATCTCCTCCGCTTTAATTACCCCATTGTGATTCAAGGTGATCACAATCGCTTTCAGTAAGTCAGGTTTCTCCAGGGGCGGTATAAGGCTGGCGATTGCAATGGCCTTGTCCAGTCGTGGCAGGGTGATATCAGCGATGCCTGGTAGCGGGGTTATTTCAAGCCTGAGAGCACTGAGTCCCTTCTCATAAGCACGTTTTGCTGGAAGGTATTGGCTGTTTCCCGCATGGGCGATGGCTGCAATGATAAATCGTGAAGCATCTTTGTTGGCATGTTTGCTGTGGGACAGGCGCTGTCGATCTGGAGCGCCGTCGAGCGCGTGCATTAATACCCGGTACAGGGCCCATTCCCAAACTTCAACTTTCCCATCGCTGTGAAGAAGCTTGATAAGATTTCGTTTAAAGATCTGGTACTGCTGAGGGACTAGGGCACGTAAGGCCGGGATACATAGGTCAATCAATGCGAGGCGGGCGTTGCTCGGCAGTGATTCCATATGTGGTGTGAGTTTTTTCATCTCGCGGATAACAGCGGGATGGGCAATTTTCTCCAAGAGGTTAAGCTGTTTGTCTCGCTCGGTTTTATCCTTGTGCAGAAGAAGGTAGTAAACCAGTGCCCGGGCGGTAAAAGGTTCGTGTGCAGCCTGTTGGATCAGAGGTGGAATAGAACCCAGCAGTTGATGCCCAAGCTCAACTTGGTGTGTATCTGGTTTGGCAATGCTGTTGTCCACCGCATCCAGAGCAGCCTGGAAAGGCGTTGTAGGAGCGGCCATGGCGAACTGAGGATTTTGCAATTCACTGGGTTTTACAGTCTGGGCTTCACTTTTTACCTGTTCTTCCGTATTGGCGAATAGGCCGTTCCAGGCGGGTTCTAACCTCTTTATACGCACCGGTAGTGGAGGGTGAGTGGCAAAAAGGCTGAGCAGCGAGTGTTTTACCCCAACCGCGAACAACATATGGTTAAACTCTGCTGCGTTGGGGCTGCTGAGTTCTGAGCCTAAATCGCGGCCACCGATCTTTTTCAGTGCGTTGGCAATACCGAGGTTGTTGCGAGTAAATTGTACTGCGGAGGCATCGGCAAGAAACTCCCGTTGCCGACTGGCAGCGGCCTTGATCAGGTTGCCGATTAGCGTACCGGTGTAGCCGAGGATAATCAGAGTTATTCCCAGGCCTAGTAGAGGATATCTTATGGGGGTTATGCGCCTGTGGGGTGCCGGGCTTCTGACAAGGAGCTGCCCCAAAAGTCCAATAATTAAGATTCCATGTAACAGCCCGGTGATCTGGGTGTTTAGACGAATGTCTCCATTGAGAATATGACTGAACTCGTGGGCAACAATTCCTTGTAGCTCCTCCCGGGTAAGCTTTTCCAAGGAGCCCCGCGTCAGGCCAATAATGGCGTCGGTAGGGTTTTGGCCAGCGGCAAAGGCATTGATGGTGCTGTCCTCAATGATGTAGACATCGGGTACCGGAATACCTGTTGCAATAGCGATCTCTTCCACAACATTGAGTGCTCTCTTTTCCCGCTCAGTTCGCGCGGAAGTATTAAGCTTGTGCCCTCCTAGGGATTCCGCCACAGCCTTTCCCCCAGGGGATAATTGATGGAACTTGTACAGACTGCCCAGGATAACGACGGTACCGATGACAAAGGCTATTGAGCCAAGGGTCTCCCAGCCCAGAAGTTGCACAACTTCAAAGGGAGTAAATGGTTGGCCGCGAGACAGTGACACCATGGCCGCCGTAGCCAGGGTACTCAAACTAATTAGGGCAATGAGGGCCAGGCTGAACAGGAAAACCAGCAAACGACTGCTGTGCTTGGCTTTGTCCTGATGAACGTAAAAGTTCATATTTAAAACTCGATACGTGGCGCGACTTGAAAGGTTTCTGAGTCTGCGAACTCAAGCAGTTGGGCGTTGGCTCTGTGGCCAAAAAAGCCGGCCAGAAATACTGGGGGGAAGCTCTGCTTGTAGATGTTGTAGCTGGTGACGCAGTCGTTAAAAGCTTGGCGTGCAAATGCCACGCGGTTTTCGGTGCTGTTTAGCTCCTCGTTGAGTTCGCGAAGGGTCTGGTCGGCTTTCAATTCCGGGTAGGCCTCAATCACCATATTCAGGCGACCCAGAGCGCTGTTGAGAAGGCTTTCTGCGCGGCCGAGCTTATCGATAGCGGCCGGATTGGTAGGGTTTTTAGCGGCAGATTTAAGGTCTGAAATTGCGGTATTACGCGCACTGATTACCGCTTCCAGGGTTTCCCTCTCGTGATTTAGGTATGCCCTGGCACTCTCTACCAGATTTGGTACCAGGTCGTGGCGTCGCTTTAACTGTATCTCTATCTGCGCAAAAGCATTTTCGCTGTGGTTTTTCAGTGAAACCAGTTTGTTAAAGATACTGATGATGAAAAAGAACAGTGCGATGACCACCGCCAGCACAATAAGTCCCGTAGACCCCATAACGCTCCCCTATTTATCCCTGTTGGTGGCGTAAATAGTAACACGATGGGCTGATACTGATACGCACCGGTCGCACCCCTGGCGGAGCGGGGTGGGGCTTCGGCTATAATGCGGCGACATTAAAACAATTGCCGCCACCACAGTGATGGCGGCACAGAACTTGGAGCAGCCAGAATGAGTGATGTAACTTCGGACCCTGTAGTGATTGTCGGAATGTCGCGTACGCCAATGGGCGCTATGCAGGGCAGCCTTTCAGCCCTCACTGCCCCGCAGTTGGGTGCTGCGGCGATTCGCGCAGCCCTTGAGGACGCGGGTGTGGCACCTGCCGATGTGGATGAAGTGCTCATGGGTTGTGTGCTCCCGGCAGGTGTCGGTCAGGCTCCGGCACGCCAGGCATCACTGGGTGCAGGCATCCCTGTCGGCACTCCTTGCACCACTGTTAACAAGGTGTGTGGCTCCGGAATGAAGACTGTGATGATGGCCCGCGATGCCCTGCTGGTGGGTGAGGGTAAGGTTATCGTTGCTGGTGGTATGGAAAGCATGAGCAATGCCCCCTACCTGCTGGCCAAGGCCCGCTCTGGTATGCGCCTCGGTCATGGAGAGGTCAAAGATTCCATGTTCCTGGATGGCCTGGAAAATGCTGCAGATGGCAAGCTGATGGGTACTTTCGCCGAATCTACTGCCGATAAGTACGATTTCACCCGCGAAGAGCAGGACGCTTTTGCCCTGGAATCTCTGGCGCGTGCCCAGGCCGCGATTGAAGGTGGTGATTTTACTCGTGAAATCTCCCCGGTCACGATTGCCTCTCGCAAAGGTGAGATTGAGGTGAGCGTCGATGAGGCCCCAGGTAATGCCCGTCCAGACAAAATCCCTCAGCTAAAACCGGCGTTCCGTAAAGACGGCACTGTAACTGCAGCGAACTCAAGCTCTATTTCTGACGGTGCTGCGGCGCTGGTGTTGATGCGCAAAAGTGAAGCTGAGAAGCGCAGCTTGAAAATTCTGGCTGTTCTCAAGGGGCAATCCCAGTTTGCCCGTGAGCCCGAGTGGTTCACTACGGCTCCGGTCGGCGCTATGCACAAGCTGCTGGAAAATGCCGGTTGGTCTGCGGCGGATGTGGACCTATTCGAGATTAATGAAGCATTTGCGGTAGTGACTATGGCTGCAATGCGTGAGCTCGATTTGCCCTGGGAAAAGGTCAATGTTAACGGTGGTGCCTGTGCCCTCGGCCACCCGTTAGGTGCTAGCGGTGCCCGTATCCTGGTTACCCTGTTGGCAGCGATGGAAAAGCGTGATGCCAAGAAGGGCGTGGCAAGCCTGTGCATTGGTGGCGGTGAGGCTACAGCGGTTGCTATCGAGCGCGTATAAGTTACAGACTTGAGCGCTAACAAAAACGGAGGCAGTTGCCTCCGTTTTTGTTTGTGTAGTGCGGGAACTATTAGTTGATGTATTCCACTGCTTTTACAACCTTCTGTACCCCGCCTACCGAGCGGGTCACTTCGGCTGCCCGTTCCGCTTCGGCAGGAGTTAGCAGTCCCATCAAATAAACAACTCCATTCTCGGTCACGATTTTGATGCGACCACTGTCTACTTCCTTATTGGCAAACAGGTTGCTTTTCACCTTGGTGGTTAGCCAGGTATCGCTGGTGCTAGCCAGTAAAGTGACTTTACCGCGCACCTGAATTTCGTTGTAGACCTGGCGAACATTTTGTACTTGTTCCGCCGTGCGTCCGGCGAGCAGGCGCAGTTCCTGGCTGGGCACCTGGCCGGTGAGCAGTACAACACCATTAAAAGAATTGATATTGATATTCGAGGTTTTCAGGTCCGGGTGAGCTTTGTTGATATTGACTGTGGTCACCGTCTCGATACGTTGGTCATCAATATAGGTGCCAAAAGATCGCTCGCCGGGGTCCTGTTGTATGGGGCCGTCATGGGTGGCCTCCAATACAGTGCTGCATCCCGCTAACAAGGTGGTTGCCGCAAGGGCAGCCAGGAGATATTTCCCCAGGGTCAACTTTTTGTTGTTCATCGTTTATTCCTCGTAGCCACCAAACAAACTACTGTCGATTAGGTCGCACAGGCAAAAAATTGTCAGAAGATGTACTTGGTGTACCTCTGCTGCGACATCGGATGGCACCCGTAGTTCAATATCATGGGTATCGAGCAGGGCGGCGCAGTCGCCGCCATCACCGCCGGTCAGTGCGAGTATGCCCATATCCCGGTCCCGAGCCGCACGCATGGCCTGAACCAGGTTTGAGTCGCGTCCATCGCTGCTGATAATTACGAGAAGGTCACCGGGCTGCCCCAGGGCGCGAACCGGGTGTGCGAAGGTGTCTGCACCGCCGTGGTTCGAGGCAACGGTGCCCATGGAGACGCCGTCGCTGTTGAGGGCCATAGCCGGTAGGCCGGGGCGTTCGCGCTGGAAGCCGCCGGTCAGTTGCGAGCTAAAACTTTGCGCCAATGCGCCACTGACACCATTGCCACAGAGCAGGACTTTGCTCTCTGCCAAGAGTGTATGCACCACCATTTCGCTGGCTTCTGCAATCAGCGGGGCCAGTATCTCGCCAGCGTTCATTGTGGCTTCAAGGCTGTGGTGAAAAAGGGTTACGACTCGCTGTTCCATTGTGTCCTTAATTCAGGTGAGCTCGAACTCACCATAACTTGACGGGGTAAATCTCGGTTTTGCCTCAGGTTTCGAAGGCGCTTTTAATCCACTGGATGTTTTGTGCATCGCCATCTATGGCAAGGACATCGAAGCGGCACGGACAGTCCAGTTTATGTTGCTGCAAATAGCGGCTGGCAGTGGCCAGTAGCTTAGCTTGCTTGCGTGAATCCACGCTGGCTGCGGCCCCGCCGAACTGGCTCTTACGGCGGAAGCGCACCTCCACGAACACGACAGTATCGCTTTCACGGGCGATAAGGTCTATCTCTCCGTGTGAACTGCGATAATTGCGCTCCAATAAGGTGAGCCCCGCGCGCTGCAAATAGCGGGCCGCGGCAGCCTCCATTTGGCTGCCGATAGTGCCGCTTGAGCCCTTAAAAAGCCTCACGATTCCCACTTAATTCGATCGGCTCCCGCTGCGGCAACTGGGGCTCGACGGTAGTGATGGGCACCGGCACCCCTTTGTCGATTCGCGCCCACATTTGTTCGCGCACTATGCGGCCATCAGCGCTCAGGCTCAATGCGCCGGTGAGACCGTGTACTTTCTGTTCCGGGAATTGGCGCAACATCGGCAAGCGCGGGTAGAGGCGGAAGGCATCGGCACCTAGGGCATACAGTCTGGCAAAAGCCGGTGCGGGCGACGCCTGCTCCTCGATATCCTGCTTGGTTTGATTGCTTTCAAACAGCCAGGGCAGGGCGGTAAAGCGAATACCGTTCATATCCCTGTCGCGATTGCGGTTGATGCTGCCACCAAAGACATGAGAGGTAGCGTATACGGGCAGGTCACTGGCGTAGTAGTAGGTCAGCATGGGGTTGAGCTGGCGCGCCTGTTGGGGTTGTGCTGCCAGGAATACCATATCGACATCGTCACGGCGTCTGGGGGTAAATTCCAGCTTTGCCGCCAGGCGACTCTGCAATTCCTTCTTGCGCGCGTTGCTGGCGGGAATTAACAGGGCATCGCTGATCAGGGCTGAGAACTTGCTGTTGTCCTTAAATGTCCGGCGAATGTTGACTGAGCCACCGAGGCGCAGCCACTCTTCTTCAAATGCTTCAGCGCCGCGCTGCCCCCAGCTATTGTCAGCGGTGAGGACCATTGCCTGTCGCTTGCCCTGCCGGTAAGCGTGCTGGGCAATTTGCCGCGCTTCATCTTCAATTGCCAGACCAAACTGGACCAGGTCTGTGGTCAGGCGCCCCTCATCGCCGTAGTTGAGGGCGAGAGTAGGCACTGGCAGTTTTTCTGTGGCAAGCAGGTTGGCTACCTTGCTCTTATCCAGTGGGCCAACAATCATCTGCGCACCGGCATCTACGGCGCTCTGGTAAATTTCCTCGAATGGCTGACCGGAACCGGTGTCGTAAACCATCACTTTCGGAGTTGCGCCGCCAGCATTCAGAGCGGTGTAGTGGGCGGCCATAAAGCCATCCCGGATTGCCCTGCCGGCGTTGCCCAGGGGGCCGGACAGTGGCAGGAGCAGCGCCACGCGGTCTGCCCGCTGGGCGGCCAAGCGCTCTAACAGCTGCAATGCCTGTGGCGGATGGGAATTGGCACTATGGGCGGGCCAGCGCTCGCGCCAGCGGCTGAGTGCGGTCAGCTGTGAGCTGATATCCGTCTGGGTGTCGCGGCCCAGCAGGGCGAGTTGATACCAGGCGCGCATCTGGGTGTCATTGCTTTGGGTGGCGCGAGCCTGCAATTCACTGGAGGGCAGCTGGGTCAAGAGATGCCAAAAGCCGTTGTTATTCTCTGTGATCGCTTCGTCGGACTGGGCGATATAGGAGATTTCGCGCCGCTCACTAATAGCGCTGTCGAGATTTCCCAGAAGTCCCCATAGGTCAGCGCGCAGGCTGCGTAGAGGTAAGGCAGTCTTCTGTGGCAACTCCGACCACACATTTTCCAGGCGTGGAGAGGCTGCCAGGTCGAGGGCCTCAAAGAAGTCGTCGTCTGCGGCAAGTAGGCTGCCATAGACCTGTGCATAGCTGGCGAAGTGGTTGTCGTCCAGCTGTTCGGGCGTAATTTTGATTACCGCCTCTTTTGCCGTCTCTTTATCTCCCAGCTCGTATAGAATAGCGGCCGCTTGCAGGCGCTGTTGATCCCGCGCCGGTGCCGGCAGGGTGTCGGCACTGCGCAGCATACGTACAGCTTCACTGCGGCTTGCGGTGTGGCCGGCCGAATAATCCGGCTGGTAAACGTTTGGCCGGGAAGCCGGTGTCTGGCAAGCAGCCAGTGCGACTGCCAGTGAGGCAGCTGCCATTCTGGTGATTACAGTAGAGGTGCGCCGGGAAGAGGCGGACATAATCTTCTCCCGCAATATTTATATTTGGAGTGAACAGCTATGGGGCCGGATCAGGCGCTGCTTTATATTGTCGCTACGCCCATTGGTAATTTGGCCGATATGGTACCGCGAGCGATCGAAGTTCTACAATGTGCCGATCTGGTTGCGGCGGAGGACACACGTCACAGTCAGCGATTATTTTCCCATTTTAATATCGATACGCCATTGATGGCATATCACGATCACTCGGATGACAAGCGCACAGAGCAGATTTTGCAGCGTTTGGAGCAGGGCCAGACCATTGCCCTGATTTCCGATGCGGGCACCCCACTGATCTCAGACCCCGGTTATCGCCTGGTGCGTGAAGCCCGGGAGCGAGGAATCAAAGTCTCTCCGATACCGGGGGCTTGTGCTTTTGTCTCTGCACTGAGTGCCGCCGGACTCCCCAGTGACAAGTTTAGTTTCGAGGGATTTCTGCCGGCCAAGTCCGGTGCCCGTGAGCGAGCCCTGCAGGAATTGGCCAGTGATACCCGTACCCTGGTGTTCTACGAGGCCCCGCATCGGGTTGCTGATACTCTGGAAGCAATGGCTGTCGTATTCGGCGGTAATCGAGAGGCGGTGATAGCCCGCGAGGTCAGCAAAGCCTTTGAAACTTTTCAGTTGATGCCTCTGGCTGAGTTGGTTGAGTGGGTCCGAGCTGACAGCAATCAGCAGCGCGGTGAGATTGTTTTGATGGTGCGTGGTGCAGAGCGCTCTCGCGAAAGTGAGCTGGATGGGGAGGCACAGCGTGTAATGTCGCTGTTGCTGGCGGAGTTACCGCCGAAAAAGGCGGCGGCGATCGCTGCCGAAATTACTGGAGTGAAAAAGAAAGTCCTGTACAACTGGAGCCTGGAGCAAAAATAAGGCACTGATTGCTGCAATTGCCTGTTGCAATCCGTCTGTCGCCTCTTTACTCTTCGCCGCGAGCTGGCCGGGCAATCGCTGTCGCCTTGTGCGATGGAGGAAAGTCCGGGCTCCATAGGGTGGAACGCCAGGTAACGCCTGGGGGGTGCGAGCCTACGGAAAGTGCAGCAGAGAGTAGACCGCCGATGGCTCCTTTTTGGGGAGTACAGGTAAGGGTGAAAGGGTGCGGTAAGAGCGCACCGCGCGGCTGGTAACAGTCCGCGGCATGGTAAACCCCGTTCGGAGCAAGACCAAATAGGCCCTCTATAGGTGTGACCCGCACTGAGGGCGGGTAGGTCGCTTGAGGTGTCTGGTGACAGGCATCCCAGATGAATGATTGTCCTCGACAGAACCCGGCTTACAGGCCAGCTCAACAATTTCAAAAGCCCGGCATTCGCCGGGCTTTTTTGTTTGCCTGATGTGGTGGTCCCGGCTCCGGTAGCCCTCTTTGTATTCGCCTATTTCTTCTCGTTTAATTTCGGCTAAAGCCTCTTCTTGGCGTAAAAAAATTGATTAACTGCTAAGGGGGCGATCGTGCCAGATAGGGCTGTTCCGACTAGTTTCAATGTGCCAATATGCGCCACTTCTCTGGAGGCCGCGATTTTACAAGGGGTTATGGGGACTTTGGGGTCGAATTCCTTGACTTTGTGTCGACCAGTTTTATAGTGTCGAGAGTGGGAAAAAGTGGAAAATCGTGGAAATTTGTGGTTTATTCGCGATAAGTAAGTGGGTGTTCACACCGCCAGGTTAAAGTCGAACATCTTTCTCCATTGACCCGCCATATGGGAGTGAGTCGCGAAAGGCGCGATCTCCAAAGCGAGAACCACTAAACGTGTATTTGGGCAGCCATGCAATCAATATGGACGCCAAGGGGCGTCTGGCAATACCGGCACGCGTCCGCGATAGGCTGTTGGATGAGTGTGCGGGGTACTTGGTGGTGACTGCCCATACAGAGGAACGCTGTTTGTTGGTGTATCCGTCGCCCCAGTGGCAGCAAATTCTCCCGAAGATTGAAGCATTGCCCAGCTTTAACAAAGTGGCTCGGCGCGCTCAGCGCCTGCTGATCGGGTATGCCTGTGAGCTGCAGGTGGATGGCAATGGCAGGGTATTGATTCCGCCAACTCTGCGAGAGTACGCGGGGCTGGAAAAGAAATTGATGTTAGTGGGTCAGGGGAAAAAGCTGGAGCTCTGGAGTGAGGAGCGCTGGATGTCCTGGCTCGATGATAGTGAAGACGAAGAGGGTATGCCTGAGGAAATGGCATCCCTCTCTTTATAAGGGGAGTACCGGGTGTCTCAAGAATTGCATCGCAGTGTGTTGTTACGCGAGGCCGTAGACGCTCTGGTGACTGAGCCGGATGGGTTTTATATCGACGGCACCTTTGGCCGGGGTGGGCACAGCGCCTCAATCCTTGAGCACTTGGGGCCCAATGGCCAGTTGGTAGGGGTGGATAAAGATCCCCAGGCTGTTGAATTTGCAGAGCAGCGGTTTTCCGGTGAATCCCGTTTTTCCATTTGGCATGGGTCTTTTGCCGATATGGATAAGGCTGCCGGGCAAGCTGCCGGCAAGGTCAGTGGAATATTACTCGATCTGGGAGTGTCTTCGCCGCAACTGGATCAGGCCGAGCGCGGTTTCAGCTTTATGCAGGATGGCCCCCTGGATATGCGTATGGATACCAGTCGGGGTATCAGTGCAGCGGAGTGGGTCAACACTGAAGCTGAGGCCGAAATGGCCCGGGTGTTTAAAGAGTACGGCGAGGAGCGTTTTGCCCGTCGAATGGCTGCTGCCATTGTGAAGCGCCGGCTGGAAAAACCATTTGAGCGCACCCTCGATTTTGCCGAGGTTGTGAAAGAGGCGAATCCGGCTTGGGAAAAAGGTAAACATCCCGCTACCCGAGTCTTTCAGGCTATTCGTATCCATATTAATGGCGAGTTGGATGATCTGCAGAGCGCATTGGATAAATCCCTGCAGTTGCTGGCACCGGGTGGGCGCTTGGTGATTATCAGTTTCCACTCTCTTGAAGACCGAATGGTGAAGCGTTTTATTCGGGAAAAAGAGCGCGGTCCCCAGTTGCCTCGTGGCCTTCCGGTTATGGATAGTCAGATAGCCAAGTCACTGCGCTCGGTGGGCAAGGCAGTGAAAGCCAATACGGTTGAAGTGGATGAAAATCAGCGGTCCCGCAGTGCAGTAATGCGGGTGGCAGAAAAGCTGGCGGGAAGCTGAGTTTATGTCTGGAAAGGCTCTACTTGGAGTGGGGGTAATGTGGATAGCGGTAATACTGTCGTCGCTGTCCGTTATTCATACCACCCAACAAAGCCGAGAGTTAACTGCTGAGCTGGGTAAGGCACAAAAAGCCCACGATGAATTGCGCTATGAGCAGGAGCGTCTCCTTTTGGAGAAAAGTGCCTGGTCTGCCTATAGCCGGGTCGAACAGGTCGCCCGAGAAAAATTAAAAATGCATATGCCAGCACCTTCGGAACAGGTATTGGTAGTGGCGGATTAAGTTTTAACCGCCTTGGATTAAGACGTAAGTACCCCACTGCTTGCCCGGTGGGGTTTCTGCGTTTGGGGGCTTTGGCCTTTAAATAATTATAAAGAATTTTGCGTTAATTGAGTTTTGGAGTTCAGGCCCTGGAGAGTGGCATGCTCAGCCGGGATGCAAAATAAATAGATAACGCCAACTGGGAAAACATGGGCGCAGTCAAAAAAAAGGATATTCAGCCGGGTATAGCCCGCTGGCGCTTTGCGCTGGTGGCGGTCCTGCTGTGCCTGCTCGCTCTTACCCTTGTGTTCCACTTGGCCAAACTGCAGGTAGTGCCCGCTGCTGAGCGCGGATATCGTTTCCTGCAAGACCAGGGCCGGGCCCGCACCTTACGCACCGAAGAAATTGCTGCCTATCGGGGCTCAATAGTCGATCGAAACGGTGAGCTTCTCGCTGTCAGTACACCGGTACACAGCCTGTGGGCCAATCCCAAGTTGTTGAGTGAAATAAGCGATGAGAATTTAGTGCGCCTGGCTCGCGCGCTGGATTTACCGTCTTCCAAGCTGGGCACGCGCTTGAAGAAATACCGCAATAAAGAATTTATGTACCTGCGTCGACACCTGTCTCCAGAAGAGGCTGAGAGAGTGCTGGACCTGGGTATTACAGGTGTTTTCAGTAAAAAAGAGTATCGGCGCTTCTATCCTGCTGGGGAGGTCGTAGCCCAGCTTCTCGGTTTTACCAATATCGATGATCGCGGCCAGGAAGGGATGGAATTGGCCTACGACGATTGGCTGTCCGGACAGCCGGGATCACGTCAGGTAATTAAAGATCTGAAAGGGCGCACGGTAAGGGATTTGGCAATTCGTCAGGAAGCGCAACCGGGCAGGGATCTGCGTTTGTCTATCGATATGCGCCTGCAATATTTGGCCTACCGGGAATTAAAGCGAGCGGTGTCGGAAAACGGCGCCGCTTCCGGCTTTATGGTGATTCTCGATACTCACAGTGGCGATGTGTTGGCCATGGCCAACCAGCCTTCATTTAATCCCAATGACCGCAAAGGGGTTAAATCGGCGGCTATGCGCAACCGTGCGCTGATCGACCAGTTTGAGCCGGGTTCTACAGTGAAACCCTTAACAGTATTGGCGGCTTTGGAAACCGGGCGCTACACCCCAAGAACAGAAATTAACACCAGCCCTGGATATATTCGCGTGCCGGGAAAAACCCTGGTGGACCCGGTTAATTACGGAAAAATAGACCTCACCAAGATTATTACCAAGTCGAGCCAGGTGGGAATTACAAAAATTGCTCTCGATTTGGAACCAAATTCTCTGCGGGGACTCTTTTATCGCTTGGGTCTAGGCGAGGCAGTGGGCAGCGGCTTCCCCGGTGAAGCACAGGGGATCTTGCCCAGTCGCAGCCGCTGGCACCCAATCGAGCGGGCTAATTTCGCCTTCGGCTACGGTTTAACAGTTAACGCTGTGCAACTGGCACAAGCCTACAGCGTACTGGCGAATGAAGGGATTAAGCGTCCTGTTTCCCTGGTTTTATCCGGTAACAAAGTTCCGGGCGAGCCTGAGCAGGTTATTGAGCAATCCTTGGCCGGGCAGGTTACTGCGATGTTGGAGACGGTGATTGGTGCTAAGGGTACCGGACGCCTTGCCGCTGTAGAAGGTTATCGTGTCGCCGGCAAGACCGGTACTGTGCACAAAGTTGGCAGTAGTGGCTATGCGGATAATCGCTATCGCTCAGTATTTGCGGGCTTTATCCCCGCTGATAATCCGCGCCTTGCCGCGGTAGTTGTTATTGATGATCCCAGTCACGCCAAATATTACGGTGGTGAAGTTGCTGCACCGGTATTCGGTGCGGTGATGACTGGTGCTATGCGCCTGTTGCAGGTTCCGCCGGAAAAAATTGAATCGGCGGAGGGGCAATTGGCCGCGCAGTTAAGCGAGAGGGGTTCAAAATCGTGAGTCAGCGCGAACAACATTTTGTTTCTATCAAAGAATTAGTGCCGGGTTACGCCGGTATTCCCGATATTTCTGTCACTGGTATTGCCCTGGATAGCCGCAAGATAAAAGCGGGCGATGCATTTATGGCCTTGCGCGGTTCTGTGGTTGATGGCCGGGAATATATTGATGCGGCAATTACTGCAGGTGCTGCGGTAGTGCTTGCCGATGGTGACAAGTTGGAATGTAAAAGCCGTGGTGATATCCAGGTGGTCAGTGTTCCCGGTCTGGCAAAGCGGGTAGGGGAAATTGCCGCGCGCTTCCACGGTAATCCCAGTGGTGAAATGCACTTGGTTGGAGTGACTGGCACCAACGGTAAAACCACTTGCGCCTATTTGACTTCCCAATTACTGGCTCGCCACTTTGGCAGTGCAGCATTGATAGGCACCATCGGTAATGGTGTCTGGAAAGATAACCAAATCGAATTGCAGGAAACGGGTTTAACAACGCCTGACCCGGTGAGCTTACAAGCGGACTTTGCAAATTATCGCGATAGTGGCGTTGCCGCTGCCGCAATGGAAGTTTCTTCGCATTCCCTTTCTCAGGGACGTGTGCATGGGCTGATTTTTGATACGGCAATTTTTACCAATTTGAGCCGCGATCATTTGGATTATCACGGCAATATGGCCGCTTACGGCGCAGCCAAAGAGAAACTTTTCGGACTGCCAAAATTGAAGCGAGGAGTCATCAATCTGGATGATCCGTTTGGCGCCCAGTTGGCAGAGCGCTGCAAATTGCGTGGCCTGCGCGTTATTACTTATGGGCTGCAGGCGGGTGATTTATATGTTGCTGACCTGCGTCGCCATGAGCGCGGTTTTTCTGTAAAGCTAAATTCCCCCTGGGGCAGCGGTGAGCTGCATGCACCCTTAATCGGCGATTTTAATATTCACAATGCTCTGGCTGTGGTAGCTGCTGCAGCGGCAGAGGGCATGCCTTTTGAAGATATTCTTGCCGCTTTCCCCACTATTAAAGCGGTGCCGGGGCGTATGGAGCGTGTCCTGGTTGAGGGTTCCGATGATGTGGGTGTATTGGTGGATTATGCCCATACACCAGATGCTCTTCGCGCGGCTTTAGCAGCAGCGCGCCCTTACTGTCGCGGTAATTTGTGGTGTGTTTTTGGTTGTGGCGGTGACCGGGATACGGGTAAGCGCGCGGCGATGGGGCGTATTGCCTCCGAGATGGCGGACCGTGCCATTGTGACTAGCGATAATCCGCGTAGCGAGGAACCGCAAAAAATTATCGACGATATTCTCGAAGGGGCTGCCAGTAATATCGAAGTTGAAATTGATCGCGCGACAGCGATATCTCAGGCGGTATCTGCAGCCCAACCGGGGGATATTGTATTGATCGCCGGTAAAGGGCACGAGAATTACCAAATTATCGGCAGTGAAAAAATTCACTTCTGCGATCGTGAGCAAGCTGCTGCAGCTCTCAAAGCCCGCGTGGATGAATCGGGCCAGTCAAGTGAAGGCAAGGAGAGCCAAGGTGATTAATCCCCTTACGTTGCAGCAACTGCAGAGCCGTTTTGGTGGTGAGTTAATCAATGGCTCTGTGGAGTTTGAACTGGTTTGTACGGATACCCGCAAGCTGGACCCCAAATCTTTATTTGTTGCTCTGGTTGGCGAAAATTTTGATGCTCACGACTTTGTCGGTGAGCTGGATGGCCAGGTATTGGGGTTGGTCGTCGATCGTGAAGTGCCCAGTTGCAGTTTACCGCAGTGGCGCGTTGAAGATACGACGGTCGCATTGGGGCAAATTGGCTTACTGTGCCGTGAGCAGTTTGACGGTCCGGTTGTCGCGATCACAGGGTCCTGCGGAAAAACCACCGTTAAGGAGATGCTGTCTGCAATTTTTTCCCAGAGTCATACACCCTGTGTAACCGAGGGAAACCTGAACAACCAGTTCGGTTTACCTATGACTTTGTTTGGGCTGACAGTGCAACACGATGTGTTGATTCTCGAAATGGGAGCTAACGGCCCTGACGATATTGGCTACCTGTGTAGTATCGGCAAGCCGCAGGTGACGGCGGTAAATAACGTAATGCCAGCGCATGTCGAGGGCTTTGGCTCTGTTGATGCTATCGCAAAAGCCAAGGGCCAAATTTATACCAGTTTGGATGTATCGGCGACGGCGGTGATCAATACCGATGATGGCTATGCGAATTACTGGTTGGAGAATATGCCCGAGGGGGTAAAGACTCTGGGTATTGGCTTATCTAATGAGTGTGCTATCCATGCGGATAATATTGTATTGAATCCCAATGGTTGCCCTTCATTTGACTTGGTAATTGAAGGCGTTGCCCACCCTGTTAGCCTGAAATTGCTTGGTGAGCACAACGTTCACAACGCTCTGGTTGCTGCTGGATGTGCTTTTGCTGCGGGAATACCTGCAGTTGAAATTATCAGCGGACTTAACACGGTAACCGGGGTTGCTGGGCGCTTGCAGGAGCAGGCAGGTATAGCCGGTGCAACCGTTATTGATGACAGTTACAACGCGAACCCGGGTTCAGTAGGTGCGGCCATTGAATTGTTATCACAGCGTTCGGGTAAAAAAATTCTGGTGCTGGGGGATATGGCCGAGTTGGGGCCGGACGCAGAGGAAATGCATAGAAGCGTTGGAGCTTTGGCACGAGAGCGGGGCCTGGATGCACTGTTTACATTGGGGCCGCTGGGTACTGCCGCCAGCATGGCCTTTTCTGCGGGGAGGCAAGGGTCGCTGCGCAATTATCGCGAGAGAGAACCCCTGGTTACTGCTCTCACTCAACAATTGGATGAACAAACCACAGTTTTGGTTAAAGGATCACGCAGCGCCCGTATGGAATTGGTAGCGCAGGCACTGCTTGGCAATAGCAGAGGGGAGAAGTAATGCTGCTTTGGCTAGCGGAGCTATTACAACAACATGTCAGCGGATTTTCGGTATTTAACTACCTGACAGTGCGCGCAATTCTTGCTGCGTTGACGGCTCTGGGTATTTCACTACTTGTGGGTCCGCGCATGATTCACTGGTTGAACCATTTACAGGTGGGGCAGGCTGTTCGCGATGATGGTCCACAAAGCCATTTGAGTAAATCTGGCACCCCGACTATGGGCGGCACCTTGATTCTCGCCTCAATTTTTGCCTCAGCCCTACTCTGGTCTGACCTCAGCAATCGTTACGTGTGGGTTACTTTATTAGTTACCTTTGTTTTCGGTGCTGTGGGCTTCGTGGATGACTATAAAAAAGTCGTTTATAAAAACCCCCGTGGCCTTATTGCTCGCTGGAAATATTTCTGGCAATCCGTTGCCGGGTTGGGTGCAGCTATTTATCTGTATATGAGTGCTTCAAGCCCGGCAGAGACCCAGTTTTTTGTTCCCTTTTTTAAAGATGTTGCGATAAACCTGGGACCGATATCTTTTATATTGCTGACCTACTTTGTCGTTGTTGGCTCCAGTAACGCGGTTAACCTGACTGATGGCCTCGATGGCTTGGCGATTATGCCTACTGTGATGGTGGGTGGAGCACTTGGGGTGATTGCTTATTTATCCGGCCATATGGAATTTGCTGACTACCTGCATATTCCCGCAATTCCAGGAGCTGGGGAGTTGGCGGTGTTCTGCGCTGCCCTCGGTGGTGCCGGACTTGGGTTCTTATGGTTTAACACTTATCCGGCCCAGGTGTTTATGGGGGACGTGGGCGCTCTGGCACTGGGGGCGGCGCTGGGAATTATTGCGGTAATTACCCGTCATGAAATTATTCTGTTCATCATGGGCGGTGTGTTTGTGATGGAAACGGTTTCCGTAATTTTGCAGGTGGCATCCTTTAAATTAACGGGGAAGAGAATTTTTCGCATGGCGCCTCTGCACCACCACTTTGAGTTAAAAGGGTGGCCGGAGCCTCGAGTCATTGTGCGCTTTTGGATTATTACCGTCATTCTGGTCTTGGCTGGTTTGGCAACACTGAAAATTCGATAAATAGATAAATGAGCCTGATCGCGACTTCTTCACAGCAGAAAGTGGTAATAGGTCTTGGCGCTACCGGAAAGTCGGTGGTGCGCTACCTGCTGCGTCACGGCCATACGCCGGTCGTGGCAGACAGTCGCGATAACCCGCCGGGGCTCGAAGCTTTCCGTCAGGAGTTCCCTGAGGTTGCGGTGGAAACAGGTCCACTGCGCCCGGGGACAATACTCGCTGCGAGCTTGATTATTGCCAGTCCGGGAGTTGCGCTTGCTGAACCCGTATTGCAGCAGGCGATTGCGGATGGGATTCCTGTGGTTGGGGATATTGAGTTATTTGCCCAGGCCCTGACTCGGATGCAATCGACAGCAAAGCTCGCCGCGATCACAGGCTCCAACGGAAAGAGTACAGTGACCACACTCCTGGGGGAGATGGTTGAAGAGGCAGGGCTGACAGTTGGTGTGGGTGGCAATATCGGTGTGCCGGTGCTGGATTTACTTGAGAAACCTCTGCCGGACATCTTTGTTTTGGAGCTTTCCAGTTTTCAATTGGAAACCACCTACTCGCTGGCACCTACCGTAGCCACCATTTTAAATATGAGTGCGGACCATATGGACCGCTACCCCAGTATGGTGGAGTACCACCGGGCCAAGCAGCGCATTTATCGCGGAGCGGATCAGTTCGTGATAAATCGCGCGGACCCCTTATCCCAGGGGCCCCTTTCCCGAGAGAGACGGGAGTGGAGTTTTGGGCTTGATCAGCCGGATCTCAATCAGTTTGGCCTGCGCTTGCATGAGGGGCAGAACTGGTTGGCTCGAGGCACAGAAGTTTTAATGCCTGTGGCCGATTTGGCTATGGTGGGTAAGCATAATATTGCCAATGGTTTGGCAGCCCTGGCAATGGGTTATGCACTGGGCCTACCCACTGAGGCGATGCTAAAAGTTTTACGCAACTTTCGCGGGCTGAAACATCGCTGTGAGCGCGTGGCTGATTTTGAAGACGTTGTTTATGTTAACGATTCAAAAGGCACCAATGTAGGAGCAACCCAGGCGGCATTGGATGGCTTGGCTACGGCAACCAGTAAAATAGTGCTTATTGCTGGAGGGGATGGCAAGGGTGCTGATTTTGCTCCCTTACGAAAAAGTGCAGGAGCACTCCGGGCCCTGGTTTGTATCGGTGTGGATGGAGAGAAAATAGCCGGTGTCTTTAATGGCCTGTGCGAGATTCGCGGGGCTAGCACAATGGCAGAGGCCGTCGCTGAGGCCAGACAATTAGCCAATGGCGGTGACTATGTATTGTTATCACCGGCATGTGCCAGCTTTGATATGTATAAGAATTTTGAAGCCCGCGGTGATGATTTTCGCCAGGCCGTTTTGGAATTAGGCGATACCGCTGGAGGCTCCCAGTGAGTGCCCAGGTAATCAAGGCTCAAGGTAGTGAATGGCAGGATGGGCTGCTGCTACTCAGTGTTCTGGTTCTGGCTAGCATTGGTGTGGTGATGGTTGCTTCAGCATCTATCGCCTTTGCTACGGATATTTATGGTGACCCCTGGTATTTCCTCAGGCGTCATTTGGCTTTTTTGATGGTTGGCGGATTAGCTGGATTTGTCGTTAGTCAGATTCCCCTGTCAATTTGGTCGCGACTGTCCTGGCCATTATTACTGTTTGCTTGCCTGCTATTGATCGCCGTGCTTGTGCCGGGGATTGGGCGGGAGGTGAACGGTAGCCGGCGTTGGCTGGTATTTGCAGGCATAACTGTGCAACCCGCGGAAGTGGCTAAGTTCTGTCTGCTAGTTTTTTTTGCCAGTTTTTTAACACGTCGAAATAAGCAACTACGCCATTGGACCAGCTTTATGGTGCCAGTGGTGATTCTCGCAACGGTTGCTTTGTTACTGCTTTTACAGCCGGACTTCGGTTCGGTGGTTGTAATTTCAGGCACCGTGCTGGCAATGGTTTTTTTGGCGGGAGCGCGTCTTCCCCATACTTTTTTATTGGTAGCTGCGGCTGCGAGTGGACTGGCGTTAATGGCACTGATGAGTCCCTATCGCTTACAGCGATTGCTGACGTTTCTGGATCCTTGGGGGGATCAGTTTGCCAGTGGCTACCAACTTACCCAGTCCCTGATTGCATTTGGTCGCGGAGAGTGGTTTGGAGTTGGTTTGGGCAATAGTGTGCAGAAACTGTTTTACCTGCCTGAGGCCCATACGGATTTTATTTTTGCCATTCTGGCAGAGGAATGGGGAATGTTGGGTGGCGTAGTGCTGGTAGGGCTTTTTGTTGTTCTCACCTACTCACTGCTCCGCCTGGTAAAAGAGGCCCTGGTGCAGGAGAAATTTTTCGCTGCACTTCTAGCTTTTGGTATGGCAGTGTTATTGGCAGGACAAGCTTTCGTGAATATGGGCGTTGCTTCAGGCCTGTTGCCGACTAAAGGGCTAACGCTGCCATTTGTCAGCTCTGGTGGCAGCAGCCTGATTGTATGTTGTGCATTACTTGGCTTGGCGATGCGGATTCGGGCTGAACTAAAAGAGCCTGCTGAAAACGGAAGCGGGGGGCTTGAGCTTTTGCGTCAGCTGCCAATATTCCATTCACCCAAGTCCAGTGTGAAGGGCAGCAACGGAGAAACGGTTTGATGTCTGAAGTAAATAAACGTTTTTCTGGAAAGAAGTTTTTGCTGATGGCCGGTGGTACCGGTGGTCATGTGTTCCCAGCGTTGGCTGTGGCTAAAGCGTTGCAAGAGCAGGGAGCTGTTGTCGAGTGGTTAGGTACTGCCCGTGGGATTGAATCCCGATTAATACCTGCGGCGAATATTCCTTTGCACTGCATTAAAGTGGAGGGTATTCGGGGGAAGGGAAAGTTGGCCTTACTTAAAGCCCCGTTGCAAATTTTGCGGGCAATTGCTCAGGCCAGGACAGTTGTTAAGCAGGTACAACCTGATGCAGTGCTCGGCTTTGGTGGCTTTGCGACCGGCCCAGGGGGCGTTGCAGCCCGTCTCGGGGGGATACCGTTAATTATTCACGAGCAAAATGCTGTTGCCGGAACGACAAACCGCTTGTTAGCGCGGATTTCCAGCCAAGTGCTTGAAGCATTTCCCAGTGGGTTACCCGGTGCCAGGCAAGTGGGTAATCCAGTGCGCAAAGAAATTGCAGAATTGCCTGAGCCAGAAACACGAATTGGCAGCCAGTCGTCTCTGCGCCTTTTGGTATTGGGCGGTAGTCTCGGTGCTGTAGCAATTAATGAACTGGTTCCTAAGGCAATCGCATTGCTGAAACCCTCCTTGCGCCCGGTAGTGGTCCACCAGGCTGGAGAGCGCCACCTTCAGGCTGCCAAAGACGCCTATAAAGAGGCGGCAGTAGAAGCTGAGGTGGTCCCTTTTATTGCGGATATGGCTGAGGCCTACCGCTCTGCGGACCTGATTATTTGCCGTTCCGGGGCTTTGACTGTTTCTGAAATTTCAGCGGCGGGAGTCGGTGCAATCATGGTGCCTTTCCCCTTTGCAATTGATGATCATCAAACGCGTAATGGCGAGTGGTTGCAAAATGCTGGCGGAGCGATTGTTATGCAGCAGCGGGAAATGGACGAGCAGAAGTTATCCGGCTTGTTACAAAGCCTGTTAGAAGATCGCCAGAAACTATTGCAAATGGCGACCTCCGCGCGGCGCGCGGCAAAAACTGATGCGACTGAGCAAGTGGTTAACGCTTGCAGAGAAGAGCTGGCCTCGGCCAGGTAACACAGAATAAGTGGACGAAGGTTAAAGTAATGTCTTCAGTGCGGACAAACGAAGATAAAAGTTATGCGGTACCGGCTATGCGCCGTATCCGCCGTATCCACTTTATCGGTATCGGCGGTGCGGGTATGAGCGGTATTGCTGAGGTATTGCAGAACCAGGGCTACGAAGTCTCAGGTTCTGACCTGCGTGAATCTGCGGTTACTGATAGATTGCGCAAATTGGGCGTTAAGGTCCAAATCGGGCACAGCGAGGAAAATGTTCGCGGCGTTGATGTTGTGGTTAATTCCTCTGCCGTACATGGCGATAACCCGGAGCTGATTGAAGCGAGAGAAAAGAGAATCCCTATTGTACGCCGTGCCGAAATGCTCGGTGAACTAATGCGCTATCGCTATGGCATTGCTGTGGCGGGAACCCACGGAAAGACCACCACGACCAGCTTAATCGCCTCAATTTTTGCGGCAGATAAAAAAGACCCGACCTTTGTTATCGGTGGCCTGGTCAACGCTGCCGGTGCCAATGCTGCCTTGGGCGAAAGTCGCTATCTAGTGGCTGAAGCTGATGAGAGCGATGCATCTTTTATTCACTTACAGCCGATGGTGACGGTGATTACCAATATCGATGCGGACCATATGGAAACTTATGGTGGCGACTTCGAAAAGGTGAAACAGATCTTTATCGACTTTGTACACAACCTGCCATTTTACGGTCTGGCGGTAGTTTGCGGGGATGATGCCAATGTTCAGGAAGTCATCCCCAAGTTTTCCCGCCCGGTTCTGACCTATGGATTTGATGAGGGTAATGACTACCGCATCGTTGAAGTAAAGCAAGAACCTCTGCGCAGCCATTTCACGGTACAGAGACCCAAGGGTGATCTATTGCAGGTTTCTGTGAATACACCGGGTATTCATAATGTTCTCAATGCGACTGCAGCAATTGCTGTAGCTAGTGATGAAGGCGTTAGTGATGAAGCAATTCGCCAAGGTCTAATAGGCTTCCAGGGCGTTGGTCGTCGATTCCAGATCTACGGTGATTATGCAGTTAGCGATGATACCGAAGCTGATAAGGTGATGTTGGTAGATGACTACGGTCACCACCCACGTGAGGTAGCGGCTACCGTAAAGACAGTTCGAGATGGCTGGCCGGATCGTCGCTTGGTAATGATTTATCAGCCCCACCGTTATACCCGTACGCGGGACTTGTTTGAAGACTTTGTCCAGGTCCTCTCTGAGGTGGATAAGTTAATTTTGCTGGATGTATACAGTGCCGGTGAAGCGCCAATTGCTGGTGCCGATGGCCGAACGCTTGCGCGAAGCTTACGCAACAGGGGACAGGTAGATCCGATTTTTATGGAAACTATCGATCAGGTTCCCCCTGTATTAGCTGATCTGTTGGAGCCAGGTGATATTGTCCTGACCCAGGGAGCTGGCAACGTCGGAGCACTTTCGCAAAGGTTGGCTGATTGGCGCTTGGGTGAGCGCAGCTGTGAGGGCTAGGTAGCGAGTGAAAGGGGCTGGAACGAAATCAACCTCCAGGAAAAAAAAAGCTGCTCGCGGTGCGAGCCCCTTAGGGGCCAGCGATTCTGAAAAGCTTCGCCTGAACTGGGGGCGGTGTTTTTTTTTGCTGGTGATGTTCGCAGGCTTTTCGGCTTTGCTCTATGGTGCAGTCTGGTTGTGGCGGTGGGCGCCATCGGTTGAGCTGAGTAATGTTGATGCCCTGGAGCAAGTTGAGGTGCGCGGGGCTTTTAATGCGGTAACTGAAGAAGAGTTAAGAGAGGTGCTTCTTCCTCACTTGAAAGCAGGCTTTTTTTCAGCGGACATTCAGGCGATGCAGCAGACATTACTGTCTAACCCCTGGATTACTTCCGCCTCGGTGAGCAGGCGTTGGCCGAAGGGTGTTGAGGTTGATATCACTGAAGCGCAACCTCTCGCCACCTGGGGTAAAGATAAATTGTTGGTAGCGAGTGGGGATCTGCTACCGCGTCCGTCACATATGGGGGTTCAGTCCCTGCCCGAGCTTGCCGGGGATGAAGAATTGGTAGAGCGGATTATGCTGCAATACCGCGCGCTTGCGGGGTTACTGACCACGCGGGATATGGAGGTTAAACGGTTGTCATTTGACGACCTAAGCGGTTGGCATCTGGAGTTAGTGTCGGGAATTGAATTAAAACTTGGCCATGATGCTTTATTGGAGCGGGTACACCGTTTTCTGTATTTGAGTCGGGGTGTACTGGCGCCGCACTTGCAAAAAGTTGTCAGCGTCGATACGCGCTACAGCAATGCGGTAGCGGTTCAGTGGAAAGACGAAGAAAAGTAAACATCGAGGCAGCCCGGGTGGCTGTTTTATAGATAAAAGTTTAAAAGCGAATGCTGTGTTCTGGTCCGATAGCAGAACCTGAAACAGAATGCAGCTCAGCGAGGTTGGCACGAAAATGACACAGGTATCCGATCAGCGCATGATTGTTGGACTGGATATAGGCACCTCTAAAGTAGTCGCTATTGTCGGTGAAGCTTCCGGTGATGGGGAACTTAATATTGTCGGTATCGGCTCTCATCGTTCCACTGGAATGAAAAAGGGCGTAGTGGTTAATATTGAATCAACCGTGCAATCTATACAGCGCGCTGTGGAAGAAGCTGAGTTGATGGCGGGTTGTGAAATTCACTCTGTGTACGCAGGGATTGCGGGAAGTCACATTCGCAGCTTGAACTCTCACGGTATAGTTGCGATTAAGGATCGAGAGGTTACCCAGCAGGATCTCGATCGTGTTATTGATGCTGCCAGGGCTGTCGCTATTCCTGCGGACCAGAAGATTTTGCACACGCTTCCGCAGGAATACCTGATTGATAATCAGGAAGGGGTAAAAGAACCTCTCGGAATGTCTGGTGTTCGCCTCGAAGCAAAGGTCCATTTGGTCAGCGGTGCAGTGAATGCTGCACAGAATATTGAAAAGTGTATTCGTCGATGTGGTCTGGAAGTAGAAGATGTCATTCTTGAACAATTGGCTTCAAGTTACGCAGTCCTGACCGAAGATGAAAAAGAGTTGGGAGTATGCATGGTAGATATTGGTGGGGGAACCACCGATATTGCTGTGTTTACTGGTGGATCTATTCGGCATACCGGTGTGATACCGATTGCTGGAGACCAGGTTACCAATGATATTGCCATGGCTTTGCGCACACCGACACCGCACGCAGAAGATTTGAAAATCAAATATGCGTGCGCGTTGGCAAAACTCGCTCGCGAAGGTGAGACCATTAAGGTACCGAGCGTTGGTGATCGCGCGCCCAGGGATTTATCCCGACAGGCATTGGCCGAGGTCGTTGAGCCGCGCTACGACGAATTGTTTACATTAGTACAGGCGGAGTTACGTCGCAGCGGCTTCGAAGATTTGTGTGCGGCGGGTGTAGTACTTACCGGCGGCTCTTCAAAAATGGAGGGCGCGGTTGAACTGGCTGAGGAAATTTTTCATATGCCGGTTCGCCTAGCAGTGCCTCAGGGTATTGCAGGTTTGACGGATATCGTCAGCAACCCAATTTATTCCACTGGAGTTGGATTATTGATGTATGCGATGCAGCAGGAAGAGGCTCGAGAGGGCAAAATACAGCCTGTGCGCAACGATAATCAGTGGTGGGACAAGGTAAAGCACTGGTTTCGCGGAAATTTGTAATAGAGTGCAACCAGATTTAGCCATCCGGTGAAGGATTTTTTTTAGGCATGGCTGTAAAATTCGACATGAGCAAGAAAGGGGAACAGCAATGTTCGAACTAGTTGATAGCGTACAGGATAAGCCTGTCATCAAGGTGATTGGTGTCGGCGGCGGTGGTGGTAATGCTGTTAAGCATATGATCGCCAATGATGTTGAGGGTGTAGATTTTATCTGTGCAAATACAGATGCACAGGCCCTCAAAGATGTTGAGGCCCGCACTATCCTGCAACTGGGTAACACAATTACACGCGGTTTGGGCGCAGGGGCAAACCCGGATATTGGCCGTCAGTCCGCACTTGAAGATCGCGATCGCATTGCTGAGGTATTAACCGGTGCGGATATGGTATTCATCACTGCCGGTATGGGCGGTGGTACCGGTACCGGTGGTGCGCCGATTGTCGCTGAGATTGCAAAAGAACTGGGCATCCTTACCGTTGCGGTAGTTACTCGCCCATTTAAGATCGAAGGGCGCAAACGCACAGTTGTAGCTGAAGAGGGTATCCTCGAGCTGCGCGATAAAGTTGATTCTCTGATTACTATCCCCAACGATCGTTTGCTGGAAGTACTCGGTAGCAAGATCACAATGAAATCTGCTTACAAAGAGGCAGATAACGTTTTATTGGGTGCTGTACAAGGCATTGCCGACCTGATGATTCGTCCGGGCATCATGAACGTGGACTTCGCCGATGTGCGCACTGTAATGTCTGAAATGGGCATGGCGATGATGGGGTCCGGTTCTGCCGTCGGTGAAAACCGTGCGCGCGAAGCGGCTGAGAAAGCCGTGCGAAGCCCGCTACTGGATAACGTCAACCTGGCAGGTGCTCGCGGTATCCTGGTGAATATCATCACCGGTAGCGAAGAGGCGGGCTGTCAGGAACTGACCCTGGGTGAGTACTCTGAAGTAGGTGAGATTGTCCAGGAAATCGCCTCCGATGAAGCTACTGTGGTTATCGGTACAGCGGTAGATGATAAGCTCGGTGATGAGATGCGGGTTACCGTTGTGGCCGCAGGTCTTGGCGAGGGTACTCCTGCAGCGCGTCCGGCGAAGGTGGTGGATAATACCCGCCGCCCAGAGCCTCGCGAGCCTGTTCGTGAAACCCGTGAGGTTCGCGATAATCACAGCGCTCACGCTGGCCACAGCTCTGCGGGACTGGCAAGCCGCGAGGCCATTGATCCGCGCCCTCGTGCTGAAGCGGAGCGCCCCAAGCGCCCGGCTCCTGCCCTGAATCCCGCTGATGCGGATATGGAGTACCTGGATATTCCAGCCTTCCTGCGCCGTCAGGCAGACTAGGAAACGGTACCGCAGAGGCAGAACACCGCTCATGTCTGCCCGGCTCCGGCTGGGTATTGCCGCTGCGGTGCGGCTTTTGCTCGGGTCTACCTTGTCGAATGGGTGGGCCCTTGCCCCGTTTGTGTAGATTTTGATCAGAACTGGTGAGTCGCAATAACTATCTAAAATAATTAACAATTATTAACAGCGCTTGCGGAGCTTAGGATCTTAGAATGCTGTCATAGCGACATGCGTTGGCGCTGCAATCTTTGCTTGATCTATCCTCATATAGGTAGGTGGTGCACAGTTGTGGTGACCACTCGCCCAGAATTGGTATTGGCGTCGCAATTGTGCTAGTATCGATGGCTTGCTGCGCCTTAGGGGCGTAGTCCACCGACGGGGAAAAGATAGTTTCATGATCAAACAGCGCACGCTTAAGAATGCTATTCGCGCCACTGGCGTAGGTCTGCACACTGGCAAGAAAGTTGTACTTACCCTTAAACCAGCGCCCGTAGACACCGGTATCGTGTTCCGTAGAACCGATTTGGACCCGGTAGTTGAAATCGAGGCTCGTGCGGAAAATGTCGGCGACACTCTCCTTTCAACCACCCTGGAAAAGGGTGATGTTCGCATTGCTACGGTAGAGCACCTGCTCTCGGCAATGGCGGGCCTTGGCATTGATAACGCGGTTGTCGAGTTATCCGCGCAAGAAGTGCCCATTATGGATGGCAGTGCCGGCCCATTTGTATTTCTAATTCAATCTGCAGGTATCCAAGAGCAAGCAGCTCCGAAGAAATTCCTGCGAATCAAGAAGCCAGTAACTGTAGAGGATGGCGATAAGGTTGCCAGCTTCTTGCCTTTTAATGGCTTTAAAGTGTCCTTCACAATCGACTTTGACCACCCGGTTTTCCAGGGGCGTAACCTGAGTTCATCCGTGGACTTCTCCAGTACCTCCTTTGTGAAGGAAGTGAGTCGCGCCCGTACCTTTGGCTTTATGCACGAAATCGAGTACCTGCGCTCCAAGGGCCTGGTTCAGGGCGGTTCCGTTGATAACGCAATTGTGATTGATCAGTACCGCATTCTGAATGAAGGCGGGTTGCGTTATGAAGACGAATTTGTGAAACATAAAATTCTGGATGCGATTGGCGATCTCTATCTTCTGGGGACTAGCCTGATTGGTGAGTTCAAGGCATTTAAGTCTGGCCATGCGTTGAACAATAAATCCCTTCGCAACCTGATGGCTCAGGAGGATGCTTGGGAAATGGTCACCTTTGAAGGTGAGCAGGAAGAAGCACCGATCTCTTATATCAAACCTATTTTGGCAGTTTGATACTTTCGCAAGAAGCCGGCATTATAGTGCCGGCTTTTTTGTATGATTGTTTCACAGAGAAAGCCTATAGATTTTTGGTATCCTTATTGGTTTGGCACCTCGGCTTGTGAGCTGGGGACTAACGAAAATTAAAAATGTCGAACTTCTCACAGCTCCTATGAAAGTAATCCTGGTTAATGAGCGCGGTGCGACTCGCAGCTTTAATTTTGGCAGTTTGAGCAAAGCCCTGTTGGGGTTGTGCTTGCTGAGCCTCCCTGTGGGTGCATTTCTGCTGGGGGCGAATTTACCGGTTACTAAAACTGACCTATTTGATTCCCGAACGGCCAAGGCCTGGAGTCGCGCACTGCGCAAACAGCAGGAAGAAATTGCTGAAGCAGATAGAGAGGCGCGGGAGCAGCTGGCAGCTCTTACCGTTAAGCTTGCGGAGTTGCAGGCACGTTTAACTCGCCTTGATGCACTGGGTGAGCGTTTAACCTCTGTTGCCAATCTCGATGAAGGAGAGTTTGAGTTTGGCAGTGCACCTGCTATTGGTGGGCCGGAAGACCCCGGAATCGCAGGTGCATCGGAGTTGCCGTATCAGCCACCGGAATTCCTGGATGTTATTGGAGATCTCTCTCATCAGATTGAAGATCGCCAGATGCAGCTGAACACACTCGAATCCCTGATGGCCAACCTCAAACTTGAGGACGAGCAGTTTTTGGCGGGCCGCCCGATCAGCAAGGGATGGATGTCTTCCCGTTATGGTTATCGCACCGATCCATTCACTGGCCGTAGGACCTGGCACAAGGGTGTGGATTTTGCTGGCAAGATGGGCTCCGATGTTGTTTCGGTAGCCGCAGGTGTTGTCACCTGGGCTGATGAGCGCCATGGCTATGGTCAGTTGGTAGAAATTAATCACGGCAATGGTTATTCAACCCGCTATGGGCACAATAGTGAGCTGAAAGTGGGATTGGGTGACGTGGTCAAGAGAGGGCAAATTATTGCCCTGATGGGTTCCAGTGGCCGTTCTACCGGGCCCCATGTTCACTTTGAGATATATAAGAACAACCGCACGGTTGATCCTGCTAGCTATATCCGCCGCACAGGCAGATAAGAACTATCCTTCCTTTACGCGTAATTGTTGGTAGCTTGGCATAAGAGTTGCCAGCGCTTGCGCCTTCCTGTTTACTTGCACCCCTCGCATAAAGGAGCGTCGGTGCATCGATCTGCCCGATATTAGCGCCGACAGCGCAAATAAGATAAGTGGTTTCTAGATAATGATTGGCAAACTGATTAAATCGGTCTTTGGTTCAAAAAATGACCGCGAGCTGAAGCGCATGCGACGCGTCGTGGGAAAGATCAACGCTTTGGAAGAGGATTTCCAGAAGCTTGACGATGCAGGCCTGCAGGCTAAAACGGATGAGTTTAGGCAGCGACTCGCTGACGGGGAAAAACTCGATCAAATCCTGCCTGAGGCGTTTGCGGCGGTGCGTGAAGCGGGTCGCCGGGCCATGGGCATGCGCCACTTCGATGTTCAGCTGATCGGCGGGATGACCCTGCATGAAGGACGTATTGCAGAAATGCGTACCGGTGAAGGTAAAACCCTGGTTGCAACCCTGCCGGCCTATCTGAATGCACTTGAAGGTAAGGGCGTTCATATTGTTACGGTGAACGATTACCTTGCTTCGCGGGATGCCAATTGGATGCGCCCGGTGTATGAATTCCTGGGCATGACAGTGGGAGTTATTGTTTCCCAGCAGCCACCGGAAGAAAAGAAAGCGGCCTATGAGGCTGACATTACTTACGGCACTAATAACGAATTCGGTTTTGATTACCTGCGTGACAACATGGTGTTGCGCAAAGAGGACCGTACCCAGCGCCCTCAGAACTTCGCTATTGTCGATGAGGTGGATTCCATCCTGATCGATGAGGCGCGTACTCCGCTAATCATTTCTGGAGCCGCCGAAGACTCGTCCCACCTTTATATGGCAATGAATAAGTTGGTTCCCCAGCTGGAGCGTGCCGAAGAAGGTGGGGAGGGGCACTACACCGTTGATGAAAAGACTCGCCAGGTTGAGCTGACGGAACAGGGCCACTTGTTGATCGAAGACCTGTTGTCACGCAGCGGGTTGATGAAGGAAGACCAGTCCCTTTACGCCCCAGGGAACCTGGGCCTGTTGCACCACGTGCACGCCGCCCTGCGCGCGCATGTACTGTTTAATCGCGATGTGGATTACATCGTGCAGAATGGCCAGGTGGTGTTAATTGATGAGCACACCGGCCGGACCATGCCGGGTCGCCGTCTCTCCGAAGGCCTGCACCAGGCGCTGGAAGCAAAAGAGAGTGTGCAGATTCAGAGTGAGAGCCAGACCCTCGCTTCTACAACATTCCAGAACCTGTTCCGCTTCTACCCCAAACTTGCGGGAATGACCGGTACAGCGGATACAGAAGCGTTTGAATTCCAGCAAATTTATGGCCTGGACGTGGTGGTGATCCCCACCAATAAGCAAATTCAACGTGAAGATCTCAATGACCTGGTTTACCTAAGCCAGGAAGAGAAGATGGAAGCGATTATTGAGGATGTGAAGCACTGTCGCGAAAAGCAGGCTCCAATCCTTGTAGGTACCGCTTCTATCGAAACCTCTGAAGAAATGTCCCGCAAGTTGCAAAAGGCGGGAATTAAGCACCAGGTTCTCAACGCGAAATACCACGAGCGCGAAGCACAGATTATCGCCCAGGCGGGTCGCCCGGGTGCAGTGACTATCGCTACCAATATGGCTGGTCGCGGTACCGACATTGTTCTCGGCGGTAATTGGGAGGCTGAAGCGGCAGCCCTGGCCCAGGAGAAGGGTAGTGAGCTGACCGAAGCGGAGCTCGCACAAGTCAAGGAAGATTGGAATAAGCGCCACGAGCAGGTGATCGCTGCGGGCGGTCTGCATATTATCGGTACTGAGCGCCATGAGTCCCGCCGTATTGATAACCAGCTGCGAGGCCGTGCAGGACGTCAGGGTGACCCGGGTGTTACTCGTTTTTACTTATCCCTGGAAGATAACCTTATGCGCATCTTCGCCTCCGACCGGGTGAAGAATTTTATGCAGATGCTGGGAATGGAGCGCGGTGAGGCGATTGAGCACCGCATGGTTTCCAACGCTATCGAAAAAGCCCAGCGCCGTGTTGAAGGCCGCAACTTTGATATTCGCAAGCAGTTGTTGGAATACGATGACGTGGCCAATGACCAGCGCCAGGTGATTTACGGCCAGCGCAATGAGCTGCTAGAAGCTGAGGTTATCAGTGATACCATCTCTGCCATTCGCGAAGATGTGGTTGACGGCATTGTCTCCGGTTCTATCCCCCCCCAGAGCGTGGAAGAACAGTGGGATATTCCAGCCCTGGAGCAGCAGCTCTCTGGCGAATTGGGTATCCAGTTGCCGGTTCAGCAGTGGCTCGATGAAGATCGCACTCTGCACGAAGAGAGCCTGCGGAAAAAGATTACTGTCGCCGCGCAGGAAGCCTATGCTGCAAAAGTTTCCCGTATTGGTGAATCTTCCGGTGATGCCAATCTGATGCCGACTATCGAGCGTCAGATTATGCTGCAAGTATTGGATCAGTTGTGGAAGGAGCACCTTTCCAGCATGGACCACTTGCGTGCGGGTATTGGTTTGCGGGCTTACGCCAACAAAAACCCCAAGCAGGAATTCAAGCGCGAGTCTTTCCACCTGTTCCAGAGCATGCTGGAGAACCTCAAGCATGAAGTGGTGCGTATTCTTGCCCACGTAGAGCCGATGACTCGTGAGCAAGCGGAAGAGATGGAGCAGCGTCGCCTGGAAGAGCAGCGCAGGCAGCAGCTTGAGCTGCAACACGCTCAAGCTTCGGCGCTTCCAGAAAGTGAGTCCAAGGAGCAGCAGCCGGCTGCCCCGGCACCGGAGCGTCGCGGTCCTAAAGTCGGGCGTAATGATCCCTGCCCCTGTGGTTCCGGGAAAAAGTACAAGCAGTGTCACGGCAAGCTGGCTTCCTCTACCCAGAGCTAATTCTCTACTGCTTGAATTCAGAAAGTGCCCCGCTTAGCGGGGTATTTTTTTAACCGGTAAAAGAATTATCTGCGGAAAAAAATTCCCATTCCGCAGATAAGTTTATTTTTGGCTTGCCTTACTGAAGTTCGGCTTTGATAATGTCGGCCGCTCATTTATTTCCGCTATTCCGTTTGGGTGAACTGGGGTCTAGGTTTACCTGCAGCTGTGATAGCCCAAAGTCATTATTCTTATGCCTGAATTATCCATACCCGTTGTCGAAGGGGTTCGACTCTCCAGTGTACCCGCCAGGATCAAAGACTGGGAACGCAATGACCTGTTGTTGGTTGAGCTTGCTGAAGGAACTTCAGTTGCAGCCACTTTTACACAGAATACTTTTTGTGCGGCGCCAGTAACGGTTGCCAAAGAGCATATCGCCAAAGGAGAAGTGCGAGCCCTGGTGGTTAATGCCGGCAATGCCAATGCTGCTACTGGGGTAAGGGGGCTGGCGGATGCCCGGGCTACTTGTGAGGCGGTGGCAGATGCACTGAAGATTTCTGCTGAACAAGTATTGCCTTTTAGTACTGGTGTCATTGGTGAGCACTTGCCGATGGAGAGGTTACTCACTGCTATCCCAGGGTCTGTTGGACAGCTTGATCCCGCCGGATGGGAGTTGGCGGCCGAGTCCATTATGACTACGGACACCCGGCCAAAGATTGCGAGCCGCAAGTTAATGATTAATGGTGAAGAGATCACCGTTGTTGGTATAGCCAAAGGTTCCGGCATGATCCAGCCGAATATGGCTACCATGCTCGCCTATGTCGCCACTGATGCCGGTGTGATGCAGCCCCTGCTAGATCAAATGGTGCGCGAAGTTGTCGCGGCTTCATTTAATCGAATTAGCGTAGATGGAGATACCTCGACGAATGATGCTTGTGTTTTGATGGCCACAGGTGCGCGGGGGGAGATGATCAGCAGCTGTGAGAGCACTGGCTACCTGGAGCTGTATAGGGCAATTTCGGAAATACATATAGAGCTGGCCCAGGCTATTGTTAGGGACGGTGAGGGGGCGACCAAGTTTGTTACCGTACAAGTGGATGGCGCGCTCAGCAGTGAAGAGGCCTTGACGGTAGCTTTTGAAGTCGGTGATTCTCCGCTGGTGAAAACTGCACTTTATGCCTCAGACCCCAACTGGGGTCGGCTGATTATGGCGATCGGCAATGCTATCCAAGGCGAATTAGACACCGATAAGGTGGAAATTTTCCTCGATGATGTACAGGTGGTAAGTGCCGGTGGGCGCGCATCTGGATATCAAGAGCAGGCTGGAGAGCAGGTATTTTCAAAACCTGAATTTACAATCCGTATTGAGCTGGGTCGAGGTGCCAGCAGTGAGCACATCTGGACCTGTGACTTCTCTCACGAGTATGTCACCATCAACGCAGAATATCGGACTTGAGGTAGTAGAGTGAGTAAGGTTGTCCATGTTGCTGTCGGTGTAGTAACCCGAGGGGATGGCAAGATCCTGATTGCCCGCCGTCCCGACCATTTGCATATGGGAGGGCGCTGGGAATTTCCCGGTGGCAAGGTGGAAGCTGGTGAGTCTGTGCAGGAGGCGCTCTATAGGGAGCTACTTGAAGAAGTGGCCATTGAAGTACAGGAGTTGCAGCCGCTGGTGGAAATTCGTCACGATTACCCTGAAAAAACCGTGTTGCTGGATACCTGGCAGGTAACGCGGTTTACGGGTGAGGCCCTCGGGCGAGAGCAGCAGGAAATCAAGTGGGTATCTGCTGGGGAGCTGGACAACTTCCACTTCCCCGACGCCAATCAAGCGATTATTGAAGCGGTAAAAGGGAGTTTCTCCTAAGCTTCATCTTGAACAGCTGCTTGCAGGCAGCTGTTCAAGTGAGTTGGATGGCCTTAATGGCGGGGCTTGTTCGGGTCCAGGTCATCACTCAGCACATCACTCAGCACATCATCATACACTGACTCCCCGGGAATCTTGTGTCCCTCACTAGCCCATTCGCCGAGATCAATCAGCTTGCAACGTTCGCTACAAAAAGGTTTGAAGGGAAACTTATCGCTCCATTCAATGGGCTTTTTGCAGGTAGGGCAGTTGAGTGTCGGCGTTACGCTGGATTTAGGCATAAGTTAGCTTGGGCTCTAAAGTGATCTGAATCGGAATTGTACTCTAATTAACTTAGCTCGATTGTTCCAACCGAGCAATCCGTAAGTATTCCCGGTGGAGCTGCTCTATTTGAGCTTTGAGTGAGGCTAAGTCACTAGCGTTATCCAGCACATCATCCGCCTTCTCTAGTCTTTTCTCCCTTGTCAGTTGGGTCGTCATGATTTTGCGAATCTGTTCCTGCTGGCTGTTATCGCGCGTGCTGGCGCGCTCAAGCTGCAAAGCCTCGGGTAGATCGACTACACAAATCCTGTTAACGAGCTCATATTGGCCTGACTCAATCAGGAGGGGGGATTCCAATATTGCGTAGGGCCCCTGACTTGCATTTAGTGAGGAAATTATCTCCTCTCTTATCAGTGGGTGTAATAGACTCTCCAGCCATTGCCGCTCACTTGGATTGTCAAATATCAGTGTGCGTAGTTTGCCCCGGTTTAACTCACCATTTTCCAGTAAGACATCGGCTCCGAAGTGACGGGCTATCTGTTCCAGAGCGGGCTTTCCCGGTTGTACCACGACCCTTGCTGCCCAGTCTGCATCTACTACATTAATGCCCAGGTCACGGAAATACCCAGCGGCTGCTGACTTTCCGCTACCGATCCCGCCGGTTAAACCTACGGTAAACAATGGCTGCCCTCCCCAAGAATAAATAGGTTGCGGTATAAATAAAAACCCCGGCCAGATAGCTGCCCGGGGTTATGGTAATGCAATTGGATGGAGAGTAGGTAGCTGGCGGCTTAACCGGTAAGTCCAGAGATATTGAAATACCAGTTCATAATGTGATCCTCCCAAAGCATAGCGATCCAGCCGGCACCAGCGAGATAGGGACCAAAAGCGATGGGCAGGTTTCGGTCCCGTCCTACGGCAATGCTCCAGGATATTCCCGCGATAGCCCCTACGACGGCAGAAAGTAGGATGACCATCGGTAGCACCTGCCAGCCAAACCAAGCTCCGATAGCTGCCAGGATTTTAAAGTCACCAGCCCCCATACCTTCTTTGCCGGTAACAATCTTAAAGATGTGGAACACCAGCCAAAGAGATAGGTAGCCGGCAATAGCACCGATTACTGCGTCCTGCAGAGAAGCAAACACTCCCCAAATATTGATGATTAAACCGGCCCAGAGTAGCGGCAGGGTAATACTGTCTGGAAGCAGTTGCTTGTCAAAATCGATACCTGTTAAGGCGACCAAGGCCCAGGTAAAAAAGCATCCAGCCAGTGCCTGCCAGGTGAAGCCCAATTGCCAGACAACGATAGCGGTCAAAATGCCGGTAATCAGTTCCACCATTGGGTAACGTTTGGAAATGGAGGTGTCACAGGAACCGCACTTACCACGAAGAAATAGGTAGCTAACAATGGGGATATTTTGCCAGGCTTTGATCTCAACATGGCATTTGGGGCAGTGGGAGTGTGGGAGTACCAGATTAAAAGGCTTTTCTAACTCTTTCTGCTCCTCGCTAGGAGGCCTTTTATCAAAGTAACTATAGAAGTCCCGCTTATATTCCCGCTCCATCATCACGGGGAGGCGCAGGATCACGACGTTTAAGAAGCTGCCTATAAGTAGGCCCAAAATAAAGGCGCTGCCTATGAGCAGCGCCGGGTAAAAGGTTAGGGTTTCAATCATCTGTCTTAAACAACTTGACCTAGCTGGAAAATAGGTAGGTACATGGCGATCATTAGGCCGCCGACTAAAACGCCAAGTACTGCCATAATTAACGGCTCCAACAATGTAGTGAGGTTGTCGACCATATTGTCGACAGCCTCCTCGTAGTAGTCTGCGGCTTTACCTAGCATTTCATCCAGGGCACCAGATTCTTCACCGATAGCTGTCATTTGCACCAGCATTGTGGGAAAAACTCCTGATGTTCGAAGTGCAGTATTTAGTGGGATACCAGTGGCAACAGAATCTCTAATCTTTAATGTTGCATCAGTGTAGACACTGTTGCCTGTGGCTCCAGCAACAGATTTCAGGGCATCAATTAGAGGTACACCTGCAGCAAAGGTTGTGGAAAGTGTGCGAGCAAAGCGTGCTGCAATAGAGTTATATGTAATTTGTCCCAAAATTGGTAATTTTAAAATTAGCCTGTCAAAAAAGTCTGCTACCGTTCTATTGCGTTTTTTGGCCTCTATAATGCCGCCAATGGTGAGAATTGTAATAATAAGCGCAATAAACCAATAATCCTGCATCCAGTCTGACATGCGGACTACAAGTTGTGTAAATGCGGGCAGGTCTGCTCCAAAACCGGCAAATGTTGAAGCAAACTGGGGAACTACTTTGATTAGCAAAATGGATGTTACAATAATAGCAACTATGATAACCGCAATGGGATATGTCATCGCCTTCTTGATTTTTGCCTTTAAGGATTCTGTTTTCTCCTTATAGGTAGCAATCCTGTCAAGCATGGTTTCAAGTGCGCCAGATTGCTCACCTGATGCAACCAGGTTGCAAAACAAATCATCAAAATAGAGAGGGTGTTTACGAAGTGCATCAGCAAATGGGGTGCCTGATGCAACTTCATCGCGTATTTTAAAGATTAGCTCCTTGACCCCTTGGTTATCCAAACCGTCGGCAACAATTTCAAAGCTTTGTACCAGAGGTACTCCGGCCTTCATCATGGTAGCCATCTGACGAGTAAATAACGCGATATCAGCGGGTTTGACTTTCTTTTTCCCTCCTCCAAAGAGAGGCTTGGGTTTTTTTTGAACACGGTTCGCAATAATTCCCTGCTTACGCAGCTGGGCCTTGACTAGGGCTGGGCTAGTACCGCTGATTTCCCCTTGAACCTTGGTGCCTTTGCTATCTACACCTTTATAGATATATTCAACTGCTGTGGCATTAGCCATAAATGCTCTTCCTGCTCTCTGTCTCTTGCATACAGTTGCTAAACTTACAAGATCCGACTCTTCATTCTTTCAATTGGTTTCTAACGATGTATGGGAGCATAAAGCTCAACTTTTAAGATGCGTACAGATTTCTTCTACTGCCTTTGTATTCTTCATGCGAAGCCAAAATCCTGCCAGTTAGGTAGATGTTAATCTTTAGTTACCCTATTGGCTTCTTCAAGGCTGGTAACACCCATTACAACTTTTCGTAGGGCAGAAACTCTCAAGTTATTAAAGCCCTCTTCTCTTGCCTGGTCTGCAATTTGAATGGAGTTACCTCCTTCCATTATAATTCTGGAGATACCATCAGTAATGCGAACCACTTCATACACGCCCACCCGCCCCTTATAGCCTTTTGAGCAGTGCTCACAGCCTACGGGCTGAAAGATAGCCCATTCAGTTTGTGGGATTGTAACTGCTGAAAAGCCCTCTGCATCAAGTACTTCCTGCGGTAGAGAGGCTGGCTTTTTGCATTCATTGCATAATCTTCTCGCTAAGCGCTGGGCAATAATGACACTCACAGAGGTCGCGATATTAAAAGTGGGTACACCCATATTCATTAGGCGAGTTAGGGTTTCAGGTGCAGAGTTGGTGTGTAGCGTTGAAAGTACCAAGTGTCCAGTCTGAGCTGCTTTAATAGCAATTTCAGCAGTCTCCAAATCCCTGATCTCCCCCACCATAACGATATCAGGGTCCTGGCGTAAAAATGAGCGAAGGGCTTCGGCAAAGTTAAGGCCCACTTTAGCGGAAACGTTAACTTGGTTTATTCCCTCTAAATTAATCTCCACCGGATCTTCGGCAGTAGAAATGTTGCGTTCTGGTGTATTGAGGATGTTCAGGCCGGTGTAGAGTGATACCGTTTTGCCTGAGCCTGTAGGGCCAGTAACCAAGATCATACCTTGGGGCTGAGCTAAGGCATCCATATAGATTCTTTTTTGCTCATCTTCATAGCCAAGAGCATCAATCCCCAGTTTGGCGGAAGAAGGGTCGAGAATTCGCAATACAATTTTCTCACCCCAAAGAGTGGGCAGGCTGTTAACACGAAAGTCGATGGCTTTGGTTTTGGAAAGCTTCATCTTAATGCGGCCATCTTGGGGGACGCGCTTCTCAGAGATATCCATCCTGGACATAACTTTTAGGCGAGCGGAGAGGCGGCTGGCTAATTGGATAGGGGGCTTGGCAACTTCATGTAGTACACCGTCAGTTCGGAAGCGTACTCGGTAAGATTTCTCATAAGGTTCAAAGTGAATATCAGAGGCACCGGTTCGAATCGCGTCCAGTAGTACTTTGTTCACGAATCGTACAACTGGCGCTTCATCTCCTCCTGGCTCATTGTCATTGTCGGTATCCGGTTCACTGTCGTCGATATTTAGCCCGTCCAACTCTTCATCGTCAACACCCTCGAGCCCGGCACCTATGTTGTCGTTTTGGGAGAGGTAGCTTTCGATAGCTTTCCCAAGCTTATCGGCTTCAACTAGAACTGCATCGGTGTTTAGGCCAGTGTTAAAGTTGATTTCATCTAAAGCGGCGAGATTGGTGGGGTCTGCTACGGCAACAAAGAGGCGGCTACCACGCTTGTAGAGGGGGAGTGTAAAATGTTTGCTGATCAGTTTTTCATCAATAACGTCTCTGGGGATTAGCTCAAAGTTATAGCTTCCCAGTTCTAAGAGGGGTGTACCAAACGCAAGGGAGGCGATGCTGGCAAGCTCTTTTGCTGAGACCAGTTTGGCCTCGACAATATGTTGGGCATAAGTCTGGTTTTCTCTACGAGCGGCTTTGAGTGCCGAGATTGCTGTGGTTTCGTCGAGCACTTGGTCTGCAACCAAGCGCTTTGCCAAACCGCTAAGGGGGGAAGTAGTCATGGATTGGGATGCCACATAGTGTTATTGCAGAGTTTACGCCTACATGTTTTCTTTTCTGGAGCTGAGCTGAACCATTGCTGAGGGCGTAGTCTGAGCCAATATAGCGAATTAGCCGAAGTGAGCCAAATCAGATATATTGTGTGCGGCTCACAACCTTGGGGGAAATTCATAGTGACAATTTTTGTCACTCTTGGATCAGTAGTGTCATATAGTGTTCACTTCGAGTACTGGCGTGATTCGTGGAGTGATTAACTTCTCAATCGCAAAGGCCAGGGCCACCGGTAGCTTGCAAGAATTGGCACAAACCTTGTATCGTATTCTGCGATTTCCTCACAGGATATATTTCCTCACGGAACTCATATTTACTTAAGTCTGTATGGAGACGGTTACAATGAAAAAGCAACAGGGTTTTACTCTTATTGAATTGATGATCGTAGTAGCGATCATTGGTATTTTGGCTGCCGTGGCGCTGCCTGCTTACGAGAACTACCAGAAGTCAGCTCGAGGAGTAGCCATGACTACTGCAGTTGGCGCTTACACGACTGCGGTGGGCGTAGCAGTACAAACCGGTGAGGTTGCCGATATAAAGGATATTAGCTCCGCCTCTGGTGTTCCTACTGCAGCTACCTTAGAGGTAGACGACAATATTAAAACAGCGGTAATTACAGCTGCCACAGGCGTTTTAACCTTGACTGGTAGCGCTGGCCAGGGCGGCTTGACTCTCATCGCGACTCCCAAGATCACTAGCAATGCAGTTACCTGGACTTACACCGGTACCTGTGTAACCGATAAGATCTGTAAAGGTTTTTATTAATTTTTACCCTGGTATTCCGCATAGGGTTTTATTTAAGGGTTATGCATTAGCATGGCCCTTTATTTTTGCGCTTATTTTAGAACAAGCATTATTTCTCACTAACCTAGCAGCTGCCCGTGACGTGCTTTAGGTTTATGTGCATCTCTCTTGCTGGACTTGTTTCTCCAAAATCGGGGAAATAGGCTTCAATGAAAATTCCGGATCATTTGTTTTAAGCCTATGTCTACCTGTTTCATTGCAAATGCCTTTAAGTGAGTAACATTATATTTATTGTTGCTTCTGTAGTTGGCCAATTGAACCCACCCGCTAACTACAAGTACTTTTCCTTTGAGGATTTCCTGTCTATATCTTTCTTGGATGTGTCTATGAACAATAACATTAATATTTCCTGTTTCATCTTCCAGTGTTAGGAATAGCAGCCCTGAGCTGCTGCTTGGTCTCTGTCTACAGGTTACCATTCCAATAACGGTAACACTTCTTTTATTGCCGCAGAATGCAAGATTTCTTGCTGCTATACAGTGGCGCCAGTTTTTCTGCTGTCGAAAGATGGCGATAGGATGCATATTTAGTGTGAGTCCAGTACTCGTATAATCACCAGTTATATTGTCCTTTATAGAAGAATTTGGTAAATATGCAGTATGTTGGTAATTAAAGTTGCTTTTTATGGATGTCCAGTTGTCTTGCAGGCGGTTTCGACTAAGGCTGACAAATACATTGGCCTGGGCTAGGTGAGCGAGTTGTTCGCTGTTAACACTTAATAACTCTTGAAATTGTGCTAGCGATTGAATTTCCATCTTTTTTCTGAGTGTTAAAATCGATTTACTGGTAGCTTCTTTTAATCCCTTTATTAAGCGCATGCCTAAGCGTAGGCTTGGAGTTCTGGTGGTGGATTCTGGTTTTTTCTGAAGTGGTGATAGTGGTTGACTGGTTTGCTGGCTGATTTTTATATTGTAATTTTTCTTGGATGCTTCTTGGCCCGGATAGAGTATGTCTCGGATTTCTAGGTTGTGATCCCAATAGCTATAAAGTACATCAATAGGCAAAACCTTAACTCCGTGGCGTTGAGCATCATAAACCAGCTGTGCCGGCGCATAGAATCCCATCGGTTGGCTATTGAGCAGCCCACAGTAAAAAGCCGCAGGATGATGATGTTTTATCCAGGCAGAAAAATAGGCTAAAAGCGCAAAGCTTGCGGAGTGAGATTCGGGGAAGCCATAGGAGCCGAACCCCTTCATCTGGTTGAAGAGCTGCTCAGCAAAATTTTCCCTATAGCCATTACTTTGCATTCCCCGCACAAGCTTATCCCTGAATTTATACAAGTCCCCATTTTTTCCCCAGCTGGCCATGGCTCGGCGAAGCTCATCAGCTTCACCGCCGCTAAACCCTGCTGCGACCATCGAAAGTTGAATAACTTGTTCTTGAAATATAGGAACACCGAGAGTGCGCTCAAGCACTGGGCGTAAACTGTTATGAGGGTAGCGCACGGTCTCCAACCCCTGCTTGCGTTTCAAATAGGGGTGAACCATGCCGCCTTGAATTGGCCCAGGGCGGACAATGGCGATCTCTATAGTAAGCTCATAAAAATTTCGAGGCTGTAATCTTGGCAGCATGCTCATTTGAGCGCGAGATTCAATTTGAAAAACTCCAACGGTGTCGGCCTTGCACATCATTTCGTAGACCTGTGGATCTTCGGCGGGAATATCCTGCAATCGCAATTTGGGGCCGTATAGAGCAATATAATTCAGGGATTTACGCAGTGCAGTTAGCATGCCCAGGGCGAGCACATCGACCTTCATTAGTTTTAAATCTTCGATATCCTCTTTGTCCCATTGGATTAGGGTGCGATCCTCCATAGCGGCATTTTCAATTGGAACCAGCTGGTATAATGGTTGTTCTGTAATAACAAAACCACCCACATGTTGCGACAGATATCTTGGAAAACCATATATTTGCTGCAGTAACTGTGGGAACATTTTTCCTATTGCGCTGCTCGGATCTATTCCCACTTTTTGCATCTGCTGGGGAAAACTATCTAGAGTGTCCCACCAGGCGCGTTCAGCAATAAGTTGTTCTATTGTGGCAGCGTTGATACCAAGGGCTTTGCCGATATCTCTTACGGCACTTTTAAAGCGGTAGGTGATCTTACTAGCGGTAAGTCCAGCTCTTTCCCGGCTATATTTTGTGTAAATATACTGAATAACTTCTTCACGTCTTTCGTGCTCAAAGTCTACGTCAATGTCTGGGGGTTCATTGCGTTCCCGTGAGATAAACCGTTCAAATAGCAGACCAATTTTATGAGGGTCTATTTCTGTGATGAATAGGCAGTAGCAAACTACTGAATTGGCTGCAGAGCCGCGGCCCTGGTACAAGATATGATTTTTCCGGGCAAACTGGACTATATCGTAAATGGTTAGAAAGTAATGCTCATATTGCAGCTCTGCTATTATTGCGAGCTCTTTATTAATAATCTCATCAATTCGCTTTTCAGGGCCCTGTGGCCAGCGAGCAGCCTTTCCTATTTGAACTAGCTGCTTTAAATAGCTGCTCGCATTACTTTCTTGAGGGATAACTTCTGATGGGTATTCATAGCTGAGTTCACTTAAGCAAAAAGTACACTGTTTGGCAATGAAGTTGGTATTGTCTATAGACTCTTTGGAGTGTAACGACTGGATATCACCTAACCTGCGAAGGTAACGTTCAGCATTTTGCTCAATACGATACCCTAGATTATCCAGGGTACAGTTATGGTAATTTGCGTTGAGTACATCTTGTAGTGGCTTTCGGCTATAGCAGTGCATCAACACATGATTGGTTGCAACCAAGGAAATATTCTCTCTTCTTGCAAGCTCAGTAATTCTATTAGACTTAAGGTTTTCCTCTGCGCGTAGGTGATTGTTAATGGCAATGTAAAGCCGTTCGCTGAAGGTTTTCTTGATTTCTTCAGGTATTTCTATCTCATTAAAATTTGGAATCCAGATGGCAATTAGGTTTTTGCATAACTCTACCAGGTCACTTTGATAAGTAATGTAGGTTCCTTTTTCCGCCCTTAAGCGTGATTTTGAAATTAACTGGCATAGCTCGCTGTAGGCAGTTTTGTCCGGAGCCAGTAGAACTATTTCTATGTTGTTATGGAGCCGGAAATAACTGCCAAAAATTAGTTTAAACTCGGGATTTTTAGAGTCTGTAGACTTGATGGTTTCAAGTTCTTTATAGGCTCTAACGGCTCCGGAAAGGGAGCATTCATCGGTGATAGCAAGGGCTGTATATTGCAGGTTGTAAGCAGTGTGGACTAATTCCTGCGGATGCGATGCCCCCTGGAGAAAAGAAAAATTGCTTTGACAATAGAGTTCGGCGTACCTCATGCTGATTCTCTCGGCGTCTATCTGTTGATTGTGATGGGATTTGGGTTTTGGTGAAGATCAGTATTAAGAAAGGGGTTTAGGCTTAGCTATAAACGCCATGTAAAAACCACTCTTCGGTTGTAAGATCCTGAAAGACCCAGTAGAGCTCATCTCTTTTATTTCTTGCGATATAGTAATCCCGCCCATGACGCCCGTGCTGCCACCAATAGCCATCAATTCGCTCTGGCCCCTGTAATAGTTGTAGCTCTCCCTGATAAAATAATTTGTGCTCGCTACTTTCCAGTTTGGTTGGATGAGCTAATAGCCAATTGGGGCGCGGTGCTTGGATGGGCTTAATTTGCTGTCCCTTAGCGTTACTTTTAATTATCAGGGTATCTGTATTTTGCCAGGCCTGCTCTGGTAGGTAGCTTTCTTTTAGGGCAATTCCCGAGAGTGCTTGATGACCGAGGCGGGCTTTTAATTTGTCTAATAGCTGTTGACTGCGTTTATGTTGACTGCCTTCACCAAATAAATCTTCATCCAGTGATCCCTGCTCCAAGGGGAGTAAATGCTTGCAATTTAAGCTGATGGACTGCACTGGCTGATCAAGAGTTACTCTTTCCATTTGCAGCTTGGTTAGTGCTATTAGGCGTTGAGGGTCCAACTGCGGAGTGGAGAGTTCTACGGTTATTTCCTGAGATTTATTTTGGCAGAAATCCATATGCCAATTTAACTGTTGTGTGTAGAGCTGGCGTCGCTGCAACTGGGAGCATAATTCCCTTAGTAGGCGACCGATAGGAAATAGCAGCTGTTCGCTATTATCCAAGGGGCTGGGGAAAAATAGCTCGCTGCGGAATTGCGTTGGGGGCTGATAACTACAGACTGGATCTTGGCGAGTCCCGTTCAGGCGTGCCAGGTAGTCCACAAATGGACGACCAAAACGAGAGCCTACCTCAGAGAGTGGAATAGCGAGCAGCTGGCTTACTCGCTTGATACCACATGCGTAGAGCTTGGAAATAGTTTTTTTGTCGCAATTAAGGAGCTTGGATGGGGCAAAGCTAATCCACTGTCTCCACTGCTGAGGGCTGGGCGGAGAATCTGATTTCGCAAGCCAGTTCCGGTGTTCTGTCAGTTGGCTTAGCATATGAGCTGCACTGGGACTGTGGCCGAGGCCCATCAGGCTGTGGATTCCCATCTGTTCAAGCTCATCGCTCAGCTGCTGTATCAATGCCTTGAAGCCACCGCTGGCCTTTAGGCAGCCGCTCAGCTCCAGGTATAGGTGGGCGGGAGTGCTCTCTCCATTGCTCAAAGGCCCTGCGGACTGAGGTGATACAAGTGGTGTAAAGCTGTATGCCCACTGGGCCAGTTGCTGTAACTCTTGTTGTTCCCGCTGGGAATCGCGTTGTAGCAGCTGTAAATCTACACAGAGAGCAGACGCAGTGGCAATACTGAGTCCGGTCTCAACGCCGCATTGGGATGCCGCTGGGTTTCTATCAATCACCAACTGTTTTTCAACCACAACTTGGGGTAGAGCCTCTTCTCCTTGTTGCTGAGCGCGGGTCAGAACTTCTAACGGAAGCCTGGGGAATTGAATACAAAGCCATAGCATGGAGCTACCCCTTGAAACCGTTCAGTGCATTGGTTGGTCCCGTCGGACCAGTTTTGCTGTTCTTGCCAAATAGAGGTTTTGGCCTGAATTTCCACCCAATTGCTTTAAAAGCCTTAGTGCCAGCTCTCCTTCCCTGGGTGTGAGCTGTAGGCGCAAGCTCGCGGGTGAGGGGGTTGCTGATTCACACTGAGGGCGAAAGTGGAAGTGCAGACAGTCCCCATTGCGGGCAGCGAGTTGCAGGCGACGAAGATCTTTATGGTTCAGGGATTGCCGCCCCTGCCAGCTGAGTAAGGCACCACAGCTTCTGGATTGTAGGGACTGCTCGATCGCCCAGAGAGTATCCTTGGGGCCTCGGGGGTGCAGCATCAGCAGGTTCTCAAGGCGGATACCACTGTTGGCTAATGAGGGCGCATAGGGGATATAGGGTGGATTGACCATTATAACCATTTGCCCCCTCTGAGTGAGATCTGCCAGGGCCGGAAGTAATAGGGTGAGTTCACCGATACCCATCTGTTCCATGAGTAGCTCAGTAGTGGCTCCTCTTGGCCAGCCGTGGTTCGCTAGGAGGGCATCGAGGCTTGGATAACCACTGGCGATGCCGTTTCGCTGTCGTCGGGGTTCATTCGCTGCCTGCCAGATGTCGGCTCTGGTGAGTAACTGTGCCAGTTTCTGGTGTTTTGCCTGGCTTTCTAACTGATTGTTTTCTATGAAGTTTTCTGCGCTGCCCACGATTCCACCACTGAATTTTAGTCCGATCTGGCCACTGTCTTCGTCTTAAGCTGTATGCGTATACAGTTATACTGTTAATTTATACAGTATCTATCCAGTGGCAACAAGTGAGAATTCATTGGATAGGCACTTTTTTGCACAGCCTAAACCGGCTATGATTCCGCCTCTTTAATTGAGCACTAATTATTCTATTCAGGGGGACGGAGTGAGTATCAAGTCCGACAAGTGGATTCGCCGCATGGCAGAGCAGCACGGTATGATTGAGCCTTTTGAGGCTGGTCAGGTGCGTCATAACGATAATGGCGATCGACTCATCTCCTATGGCACCTCCAGCTATGGCTACGATGTTCGCTGTGCTCGTGAATTTAAGATTTTCACCAATGTTCACTCAGCGACAGTTGATCCCAAGACCTTCGATGAAAACAGCTTTGTGGATGTTGAAGGCGACCACTGCATTATTCCGCCAAACTCCTTTGCCCTGGCGCGTACGGTGGAGTATTTCCGTATCCCGCGCTCTGTATTGACGGTTTGCCTGGGTAAATCCACTTATGCCCGTTGCGGTATTATCGTCAATGTGACGCCACTGGAGCCGGAGTGGGAAGGTCATGTGACTTTGGAGTTCTCCAACACCACTAACTTGCCCGCGAAGATCTATGCCAACGAGGGTGTGGCACAGATGCTGTTCTTCGAATCCGATGAAGTTTGTGATGTGTCCTATGCCGATCGCGGTGGCAAATACCAGGGCCAGCGCGGCGTTACCCTGCCTCGCACCTGATCACCGGACTCACTGCAGTACTATTTCCTACCTATGACAGAGGTTTCTACCAGCCAGCTACCTGAAAGCGTCGATGTATTGGTCATTGGCGCTGGGGCAGCTGGACTAATGTGCGCGGCTACAGCGGGCCAGCGCGGGCGCAACGTGTTGGTCCTGGACCACGCCAACAAAGTCGGAAAGAAAATCCTGATGTCTGGTGGTGGTCGTTGCAACTTTACCAATCTCTACACCAGTGCAGAGAACTTCTACAGTAATAACCCCCATTTCTGTAAGTCCGCCTTGGCTCGCTATAGCCAGTGGGACTTTATTGCATTGGTGGAAAAGCACGGGGTTGCCTATCACGAGAAAACTCTCGGTCAGCTCTTTTGCGACAATAAATCAAGGGATATTGTCGACTTGTTACTAACGGAATGCCGTGCGGCCAAGGCACAGATCCGCACGCGCTGCAGCATTACTCAAATTCGAGCTCTGGGGCAGGGGTATAAGGTCGAAACCAGTATGGGGACGGTTACCTGTGAATCCTTGGTCGTGGCTACTGGAGGCCTTTCTATTCCCACCATGGGGGCGAGCGGGTTTGGCTATGAGATCGCTGAGCAGTTTGGGCTTGATGTAGTCCCAACTCGAGCAGCGCTAGTGCCATTCACCCAGCATAAACGGCAATTGGAGCCTCAGGGTACCTTGCCTGGAGCCTCTCTTTCAGTGACTGCTTCTTGCGCTGAAGGTAGTTTCCAGGAGCAGATGCTATTCACTCACAGGGGACTGAGTGGGCCAGCGGTTTTGCAAATTTCCAGCCACTGGCGAGAAGGTCAAACGGTAATATTTGACTTGGCTCCAGAGAAAAATCTGGCAGAGTGGTTACCGCTGCGCCGACAACAGAGCCCGGATAGCCACTTACACAGCGTTTTGGCTGAGGTTTGGAGCAAAAAGTTAGTACAGTTTTTCCTGCAGCGAGCGCAAATTGTTAGCCGCCCCTTAAAACAGTTTGGGGAGGGGGAGTTACAGCAAGCTGGGGAAAAGTTACAAAGCTGGAAATTGGTACCGGCGGGCACTGAGGGTTATCGCACTGCTGAGGTAACATTAGGTGGAGTCGATACTGCACAGGTCTCTTCCCGTACTATGGAATGTAAAACCCGGCAGGGGCTTTATTTTATTGGTGAGGTTCTCGATGTAACCGGCTGGCTCGGCGGGTTTAATTTCCAATGGGCTTGGGCTTCAGGTCATGCTGCAGGAGAGGTGGCTTAGTGGGAGATGTTATTCCTTTCAAAAGAAAAACCGCTTGGCAAAAGCACAAGGGCAGCACCCTGTGCAGGGAAGGTTTTCATAAATGGAAAGTGGTCACCGAGCGCAAGTTTGACGTAAAGCAGGGAAAGTTGGTTACTGAATATCGTTGTGAACGCTGTGGAAAAACGAAAATTAAACACTTGTAAATTTTCTCTCTCCAAATCCGATATTCATGGGGCAGTTCAATTAATAGTTAGGTAATTTACTCTCCCCTGTTAAGAAAATTGTCAAAACACTGTGTCTTTAATACGGGTGATTACTGAGAAAAGATATTTTGGGGGCAGCAAATAATGCAACGTTACTGTTGAGTTACGCAGTAACGTTGCATAGGTTTATAAGTAGATTAAGAGACTGATTTGGTTTGCCCTGATGGATAGTCTACTGAACTGTGTCTCTTTAGGTTCAGCACACCTTGTATTACTTGCCATGTGATAGCCAGTGCACCGACGATAAACACCACATCACCAATAGTTCGTATCCATCTTAGAGTAACTAGCGTTCCACTTTGCATTAGGGTTTCACTGCGGGCATACCAAAGGCCTTCTGAAGCGCTCGCCATAAACTGGATAATACCGACAGGTAAAAGGCTGGTGAACAACATTAAAGCCAAACCTATATTCATCCACCAGAATGCCGTTTTCATCAATTTCTCGCTAAATATAAACTGGGGGCGAATATATCTAAGAACGAGTAAACTAAAGCCCAAAGCCAAGAACCCATATACTCCAAACAATGCACCATGGGCATGTGTGGCCGTGGTATTTAAGCCCTGAAGATAATATAACGCTATCGGTGGGTTAATGGTAAAGCCAAGTACGCCTGCTCCTAACATATTCCAGAAAGCAACAGCTACAAAAAACATCAAAGGCCATTTGATTTTTACCATCCAGGGTGCACGATTTTTTAAGCTATAGTGATCCCAGGCTTCATAACCCAATAAGATAAGTGGGACCACTTCGAGCGCACTAAATGTGGCCCCTACCGCCATAACTGGTGTTGTCGTCCCTGAAAAATATAGGTGGTGAAAAGTTCCCGGTACACCCCCTAGTAGAAATAATGACGCTGATGCTAGAGAAGTCACAGTAGCCATGCGTTTAGATACAAGGCCCATATTGAAGAAGATAAATGCAAGCGCAGTTGTAGCAAAAACTTCAAAGAAACCTTCTACCCATAAGTGCACTATCCACCAGCGCCAAAACTCCATGACCGATATGTGTGTGCGCTCGCCATAAAAGAAGCCTGCACCATAAAATAATCCTATGGCAATTACGGAGGCGGCAAACAGGGCTAGCAGGTTTTTATCACCCTTTTGCTTTAATGTTGGAACAATACCGCGCAGCATTAATGCCAACCATAATACGATGCCGGTAAATTTACCGATTTGCCATAGTCTACCAAGATCTACAAATTCATATCCTTGATGGCCCAGCCAAAAGCTGAGCTCTGGTGGTAGAGTTTGTGCAATGGCTAGATAATTGCCGACAAATGATCCAATAACGACTGCTATCAATGCCCAAAACAATATATCAACACCAAGTTTTTGGAACTTAGGATCTTTACCACCGTTGATGATTGGAGCAAGAAATAGCCCGGCAGCTAAAAATCCTGTAGCTATCCAAAATAGAGCAGCCTGTATATGCCAGGTGCGTACCAGGCTGTAGGGAAACCACTCCGATGTCTCTATCCCATAGAATCCTTGTCCTTCGACAGTATAGTGGGCAGTAAAACCACCTAAAAAAACTTGGAAAGTAAATAGTCCTACTATAGCTAGTAAGTATTTTCCAAGAGCTTTCTGTGAGGGAGTTAATTTGTAGGTGCTGATTGGATCTTGCTTGGGGGCAGTTGGGTGTTTGTCTTCAGTACGTAGGAACGCCCATGCCCAAACTAGGGCGCCAATACCGGCAATCAATAAGACCACACTAATAATAGACCAAATAATATTTTCGCTAGTTGGCTTGTTGTCAATTAATGGTTCGTGGGGCCAATTGTTAGTGTAGGTTGCGCCACCTGGTGAACGCTCGGTTGAAGCTACCCAGGATGTCCAAAAGAAGAACTCAGTAAGTCGTGCTCGGCGATCAGCATCAGGCAGTGTAACCTCTTTCATTGCGTAATTTGCGCGGGTTGGTTGTAAAGCGGGGTCACCTCCAAAAAGTGCATTATAATATTTTGCAGTTTTCTCTATAGCTGTGATTCTTCGCTTGGATAAAGTGGCAATTCCAGATTCTCTGCTATAGGTGTTGGTTCTATAATCTAATTTAAGGTCATACAGAAGTTTGTGTTTTTCTCTTTTGGATAAGGATTCATATGGGAGACCAAATTCCTCTTTTGCCGCTATTGATAACCAATTAATTAGCTCTCGATGTAACCAGTCAGCGGTCCAGTCTGGGGCTTGATAGGCACCATGCCCCCAAATAGATCCCAGTTGCATTCCTCCAACGGATTGCCAAGAAGTTTGACCATCTAAAATTTTATCTTTAGTGGTCAGTATTTTGCCATTTTCTGTGACAAAGGCGTCAGGTATCGGAGGTGCCTTCCGATATATTTCACTGCCAAAATATCCGAGTATTGAAAAGGTTACAGTTAAAACGCCGATCAATGTCCACCAAAGAGATTTGTAAGTTCTCATCAGAGTTATCCTTGCCAATATAAATTGGCTTTTTTAGCAATATGCTATTTAAACTATTAATTTTCGTATATCTCCCTAGGCTGCTTGTAAAACAAAACATCGTAAACATCGGGTATCTCTAATTTTTTGGAGTGGATCTATGATGCCTGATTGAGTGTTAATAGGTTTCAAGCCTGACTTTTCGCGTTCTTGCTTAGCTGCGTTGATCTCATGAGATTGGCCTCCAGTAGAGGCGTTAAGTTGCAACAGAAAAAACATAAACTCTCCTTTTCCTTGTGTTGCTTGAATAAATCAAATTGAGAATGGGCTTCTCAAAATAATGTTTGGCCTTGTAAGACATTGAATCTTTAGGTGACCGATACCTTGTATTTAGGTAGTGAAAAATGGCCAATAATCGTTGTTAACCTGCCGCCCCTGGGTAGAGTTTGTGTAAGCGAATATATCGAAGTTCACTTCTTGGCCTCCTGAATTAATTAGCGGCCTTAAATTCAGGAAAGCAGCCCCTGACTTCAGAGCGCTTTCGCTCGAAATTCCTCTAATAGCTTTTGGGGCAGTCATAAATAGCACATTCGGCTGTAACCGTAGCCTAAGGGCTAGGTTGAACGAGCATTTGAGACTGAGCATTCTCTACCCCTTTATCTATACATGTATATGAGATACATCTTTTGCGTGGCAATTTACACCTAAATTCCAATGATGTAAACTAGATGCATCTTTAAATTTTCAAGGGATGAAAATTCTTGGCTTCACAATGAGGGACTTTGCCAATGAAGATCACGCAATTTACCGACTACTCTTTGCGAGTGTTGATGTACCTTGCTATACAGGATCGAGAGTTAGTAACCATCAGAGAAGTTGCTGAGCGCTACCAAATATCTAAAAACCACCTAATGAAGGTGGTACAAGAGTTGAATCTCAAAGGCTACTTGATTGCAACCCGGGGTAAGTATGGTGGCATTCGGCTAAGCCGAGCTCCTGAAGACATTAATGTTGGAGAGCTAGTTCGATTATTGGAGCAAGATACCGTGTTAGTAGAATGCTTTGGGACAAATAATCAATGTGTCATAACTCCTGCGTGTAGGTTGAAGAAAATGTTCGCCGAGGCTATGGAAAGTTTTTTTATTTGCTTGGAGCAATACACCTTGGAAGACCTGGTATCCGGCCCGAGTCAGACTGACCTTATCAATATACTAGCTTTTCCTGCGAAAATTGAGAGGGCGCAGCAAGGTCCCTAGGTTAGGCTTATCTTATATTTGCTTGAGGGAGAAAAAGTACAGTTTTCCATTCAAAGCCTGGAAGATTCATACTCTAGGGCCCTTATTACATAAAGGGCTTTGTATTCCGCCAGATGAAAAGCCTATCTTCAATTTCCTCTCACCCTATATCAGGTAGCCACTCAATGCACGTTGGTCTAAGGGGGGGGTATTGGGAATGCTTCCTGGAGTAGGGAAATACTCAGCACAAATTTATTGCTCCTGCTCAAGCGCAATGCCTTTATCTGAGAGATGGTTACTGAATATCGTTATGAATGCTGTGGTAAAACGAAAGCGAGGATTGTGTCAATTTTGTCTTATAGGAACCAGTTTAATTGGGAGTCGGCTTCCCTGCCTGCCTCAGTAGTGCGAGTATCGGAGTACAATGACACTCGCAACATACTGATTAAATACTTAAAAACAGCAGCGAATTAATAACGATAGTAGCGACCGCGATAACGATAGTAATCCCTGCGCTTTCTTTCCCTATCATAGAGGTAGCCTGCACCTGCACCAATAACCGCACCTGCGGCAGTGCCACCGGGGCGTCCGCCACTAATCAAGGCACCTGTTACTGCGCCTATACCGACACCGGTGCCGATTCGGCGGTCGGTATCACTCATATTGGCGCAGCCCGTACCTCCAAGGCTTGCAGTCAATACTGCGGCCAAGCTGAGATATTTGATAGCTTTGATACGCATAGACACCTCTGTTACTGGAAGGTTGAGGTATAAAGAATCGGCGCAGGCCGACTATTTCGGAGCCAGTGTAGAGTCCGCATGCACTGGCAACAAATTCAAATTGGGAGTTTCATTCCCTTTTTTTGTCGATATTTAGGTGGTTGTTAAGGTGTTCGAAAAACAAGACTTGGTAGAACTGGCTCGACTCAAAATGCCATTTGGAAAATACTCGGGCCGGGTTTTAATAGATTTGCCTGAGGAGTACCTGCTTTGGTTCGCAAAAAAGGGGTTTCCAGAGGGGCGTCTAGGACAGTTAATGGCATTAGCCTTGGAGATAAAAGTAGAGGGATTGCAGGGGCTTATTGATCCTCTGCGCTGACCTTTTAGCAGGTTTTCCCAGTATTGCAATCACCTTGGTCGGTTTGCTCTGCGGGACTTTGACATTAATATAGTAATGCCTAGGTGTGCTTTGCGGAGCGAAGCCCAAGAAAAAGCGGGCCGTAATGGAGACTGGACTGACCCGGAAATAGGCCCACAGCGGGTAACCACTGGTCTGAATGATTTCAGCGAGGTAGTAGCGGGAGTAGAGCCAGTCAGCTTAAAAGAGGGAGCGGTCGAAACGAATTCGGCCGCCACTCTTTTAAATTATTCTAAACTCAGTTCCCTCCGACTAATATCCGCCGGCAATATTTTGTGAGAGAGTTGCCCGACTCGAAAGTCGGACGCAGCTATCTACTAACTAACTGATCAGAGTGGGATTCGGATAACAACACCACCCATAGTGTGGCCCAGCTCAAAGTCAGTGCGCGGGCTGTCTACGTGATCGTTGTGACAGCTCACACAAGCAGGTGAAACACCTACATCCGCATATACTGCAGTGAAGTACTCGGTATCACCTAGTTTTTCGCGGCCGTAAAAGTTTTTCCCTGGGTTGTCGATTACGTACTGCAAGCCCTCTTTTTCCATCTCAGTGCGCGGTTTGTTTTGCTTATTGATTGGCCACAGAGAGAGCAGGGCATAGTTAAAGCCAGACTCATTTTCGGCAACACGCTCAGCTCCCATACGCATCATCTGCGCGGGGAGTGGTAGCAATTTCTTATCTTGCCAGTGCTCATCAGCGTCAAGGATTTTCTCCTCGTTCTGCAGGCGGTTTACAACCTTGTTGGTGTAGTTGGCCCTGTCTGCCTCGATAACGGCAAAGATGGCATCCGCCATTCGCTCCGGAGCAACTCCCTGGTTTTTCTCACAGCCGGTGAGCAGTGCCAGTCCAGCGATAATACAAGCGGCAATACGCATATTTTCCCCTCCTATTGGGATTGATTTTGCTTGTTTTTGCTTTTGGTAATCCTTGCAATACGCTCGCGGATCAGCTCGAAGGTTTCATGCTTCTCTGCGGGTTTATGCTTGAAATTATTGTTAATCAGAGTTTTGTCAGCCAGGGCAGCAAGGGAGAATTCGGCTCCATGACAGCTCAGGCAAACGGGCATCATTTTTTCATTGGGGCGAAGGTTATGATTTTGATTATGGTTAACTACAACCTGTTCGCCATGGGTTTCCCGTGGTAAATGGCAGCTGGCACAGCTTACGCCACCCTCTGGGTTTGAATTCCAGGTATCGAAGTGAGGGGACTCTTTGTAAGAGAGACTGTGCTCATCACTGTGGCAACCCAGGCAAGCCTCTACAGCGGCAAATTGCAGATTTACTTCATGGGGCCCGTGACAACTGACACAGCTCAATTCATCCGTTGCGCTGGTATTCATGGGAAGGCGGGCCTGTTGTGGGGAGATGGCGCCGACCTGCTGGATAAAGCCCTCTTCCAGCTTGTTGGACATGCGCATTCCATGTTTTCCTTGAGTGAAGGATTCTTTTTGATCGCTGTGGCAACTAGCACATTGCTCGACAATCTCAACACTACTGAATTGCATTTGCCCATCGACGTGACAGCTGCTGCAGTTCACCTCTGTTTGTGCGTGAATACTCTGTGCCCAGACCGTTGCGATTTCTGCAGTCTGGCTAGAGCTACTAATGTCTGCTTCGCTAACTTTTAAAGGGGCTTTATCTGAATGCTCATTTAGCCAGGACTGAACTGCTGTACGAGCGGGAAGCTTTGCAGTTTCCAATAGATCAGGTTGATCAACATGGGCGATAAGGAAGTCTTCATACAGGGAGCCATTATCGTGATAGTTGTGGCAGCCCGCACTTGCGCAGGTTTCAAATCCCAGGTCTTTGTGACTACTGCGCTCTTCGGCAATATCGCTGTGGCAGTGAAAGCAAAAGTCGCCCGCCAGGGTTACTCCCATCTCTCCGGTGATTTGTGGTTTGTGCTCAGTGTGACAACTTACACATAGCCGGGCGTCAAGAGTCTCCAGAAGTACAGCATTGCGCGGATCTAAAAATTTCTGCCGGGGGTGTGAGTCGTCTACAAGCTCCAGTTCTTCTGCATGGCAATTCAGGCAAGCTTGCTGAACAGCATCCTCACCGGCAAAGCCATCGGTATGGCAGGAAGTACAAGCCAGCTCAATTTGATGGTGACCGTGCGTGGCATCTCCACTGATAAATAGAGATTTATCGTCAACGTTAAGGTTGTATGCCACCGCAGAGCCGATAGCCAGCGTTAGCAATACACCGTAATGCCAGAATTTAAATTGATATGATTTCATCTAGAAGTAATAAACCGCAAAAATATGGTAGGCGAGAAGGACCGGTAAGGCCCAGAGCAGGGCATAGTGAACTCGGGACCACCATTTTCGGTGTTCGCGAAGTTTCAGGTCAGTCCAGTGGTGGTTGCGCGCCATAAAAACGCCGACGAGAGAACCAGTTGCGGTTGCAGTTAGAAATACCAGCATCAATGCCAAATTCAGGTTTTCACCAAGGCGGAAGCCTGAATGTACAGCGAGAGCAAGTAGAGCGATTAAACCTGTAACGCTGTGTGCATAGCGCCAGTGATCGACATGCCCAAGGCTAAGTTTATTCCAACGTTTCCTGATACTGAGAGCGGCAGTAAACAGGCACATAGCGAGAATGGTATAGCCCGTAACCTGCTTCCAAAAATTGTCGTACCAGAGCTTTTCCCAAAAAAGTGCAGTCTGTACTGAGGGGGAAACTGGAGCTGGCGGCATCAGGAAAGCCAGGGCTATCAGGATTAATGACAGAACAGAAGTTATCAATATCCCCTTGGAGTGCCGCATTACCAAGTTGGGAGCTGGCACATCCAGAAGCTCAGCCATTAGTGGGCGGCAACTACCACAAACAGACCCGGCTGTTGTCGCTTGTTGCAGCTCATTTAAATTGCGCTTCCCAGCGGAAATAGCCTTGCATAATTCCCCTTTGGTGACAGAGTTGCACTGGCAGACTAGATAGCTATCGGGAAAATCTTTAATGCTATTGCCGCTTTTTTTGGCAAACACTCGCCCTTCGCTTTCAAAGTCTTTCAGTGTGCGCAGAGAGATTTTTTGTTCCTGTGCTACGGTCTGACGCAATTCATTGGCTTCATCCCAGCTGCCAATATAAATGGCCCCAACGATGTATTCGCCTTTGATAAATAAGCGTCTATAGATCCCCTTAAAACGATTGCGATAGACATGGCTCTCAACGCCCTCTTGCTGATTGAGGTTTTCCGGGGTTACCTCTCCCATTATTCCGCAGGGAATATGGGCAATTTTCAGCTGAATATCGGTATAAGTGCCGGAGTAGGGCTGCGAGAGAGATTTACCGCTATGGTTGCGACGAATATGTGAGCAGCAGCTTTCAGCTTGTTCGTAGCCCGGTCGGACCAATTGGTAGACTTTCTTGTCAAACTCAGCGCACTCGCCTACGGCGTAAATATCCGGGTCGGAAGTTTGCATCCATTCATTGACTACGATTCCGCGTTTAGTTGAAAGTCCGCTCTGTTCGGCCAGGCTAATTTCCGGCTTAATCCCAGTGCACAACACGATAGCGTCGACAGGAATTTTTTCGCCACTTTCAAAAGTGAGTAGGCGCTTGCTATCGCTCTCTTCAATAGATGTTAGGGAGTCCGAAATTTTTAACTCTACACCCAGTGCAGTGAGTGCGGACTTTAGGAACTCCTCTCCTTCTTCACCCAGGAGCCCGCTGAGTAAGTGTCCTCTGGATTGTAAAGTGATGTTGTTTTTAGGTGTTTTTAACGCGGTTGCAGCTTCAAGGCCCAGAGCACCAGCACCGATAACACAGATGTCTGCATTCTGCTCCCTTAACTCAAGTAAATCATTGGTGTTACGCAGACTTCGAAAAGGGTAAACACCAGGCAGATCCGCACCCGGAATCTTCGGAATAATAGGATTTGATCCAGTCGCTATTATTAGCTTGGAATAAGGTTGTATATTCCCTGCAGCATCGGTGACTGTTTTTTTGGAGCGATCAATAGAGACTATTTTACGGTCAATATATTCTGCCAGGCGGTGGTCACTTTGACTGAGAATAGGGTTATCAAGCTCCTCCAACTCTACATGGCTTGATAGATATTGAGAAAGTTTAACCCGGTTGTAGGGAGACTCTGTTTCTGCTCCATAGATAACAATTTGAGCTTCATCACAGAATTCTAATAACTTTTGTGCGCAACGCACACCCACCGGACCAGTACCGATAATTACATAAATTGGGTAACTGTTATCATTAGTGTGGATGCCGCTTGGTAATTGCTCGACAAGTGTGTCGTCTAGCTCAGTCATACCTCCCCCCGACTGCTTTGATTTTCTATTAGTCTTTGTATTTTTAATTTGTCTGCCAGATGGCCTGCTAATTTTCTTAGACTAATATCCCACTCTTTGGTGTTTTTTTGAATTCTAATCCCTATATGTTTAAACAAAATTAAATAAACGTCTAGTACCGATTAGAACATGACGATAGAGAATTGGGTGTAAAGTAAGGTCAGGTCGGAAAATAAGGCTGGATTTAACTGATGCGCACAGTTTTTTTGGGGGGCTAAATGTATCTTGCCCAAATTCAGTGCTTAAATTTAATTTGGCTGTGAAAAATTGGTGGGGTGAGGGGAGTGCTTTCCAGTTACTTTGTGACCGCTGAGCGGCCAAAAAATATGCGGCCCCGTCCTTGTGGGCTGCGGACTGTAAAATAGTATGCCTATTGTAAAGATTTGTTTCTTATCGGCATTCCTAGGTTAAATATCTCACTACTCCTGATAAAAAAACTAAACGTTGCTTTTAGGAGGGTTGGTAAAGGACGTAGAGTTCTTTTTCTTCTAGGGCAGTACGACGAGTTAGCGCTTCACCGATTTTCTGATAATCCATTTTGAAATCGCGAACCATTTCAGGAGTGAAGGCTTCGTGGTTATAGCGTTTGCAAAATTGCACAACCGCATTTGCAATTTCATTCATATCGGTGCGGAAATCTTTAACTACTTGCAGTGTGTGGGCATCGCCAGCCAGTGCTTGCTCCAGGTATACGTAAAAACGTACATTTTCTTTGATTAGATGGGCCTGGAAGCCAGATTTAAATTGGGTCAGTAGCTGCGACAGCTGGCGGTAGTTCTGCTTCTCATAACCCTCTGACCACATGCGCTGAAAAATACTGATCAAGGTGCGGTGATCGTCTTCAAGGGCTTTGATTAGAGTGGGATCGTAAGAGATTGTGCGGGCACCTTTAGCTCCTGCATAAGAGCTGCGAGTATATTTTTCCTCAAGGTCCGCCGCGTCTTCTGTTTTGTTACTTCGGAACATTCCAGAAATAAAACTAAGCATGAATTTAGTCTCAGTAAATTTAAAGGTTTGTTATTAGGTCTGATCGCGCCGCGAAGTTGGGGGTAACTTAAAGAAAGCAAAGCTATTTGGGTCCCGGCGGGCGTGGCGGATTTTACATTGGATGACAGTTGGTTTAACTGTTATGGAAGGGGCGAGTAAAGCAAAATTTTCAAAGTGGGACTTGTGTCACATTTTAGATCTTTGCTTTTTAATTTTTATCGAAATGCAGTTGATTATCGCCAGTGGAATCAAAATAAATTTAAATATCTAATTAATAAAAAACCCGGCATAGCCGGGTTTTTTTAATTGCTTTGAGCTTAGCGTTGCTCGAGCGGTACAAAATCGCGCTGAGGGTAGCCGGTATACAGCTGGCGAGGACGACCAATTTTGTACGGATTGGAAATCATTTCATTCCAGTGTGCAATCCAGCCTGAAGTACGGCCGGTGGCGAAAATTACGGTGAACATATCGGTGGGGATACCGATAGCCTTCATAATAATGCCGGAGTAGAAATCTACGTTCGGGTAGAGTTTCTTCTCTACGAAGTAATCGTCCTCAAGGGCGATTTTCTCCAGCTTCTTGGCGATCTTCAGCAGAGGATCATTTTCTGCACCCATGGCACCCAGAACTTCATCACAGATGCCCTGCATTACGCGGGAGCGAGGATCGAAGTTCTTGTAGACGCGGTGACCAAAGCCCATCAGGCGGAAGGGGTCATTCTTATCTTTGGCGCGCTTCACGAATTCGTCGATACGGCTTTCGTCGCCAATTTCCTGCAGCATGTTCAATACCGCTTCGTTGGCACCGCCGTGAGCGGGTCCCCACAAAGTGGCAATGCCGGAAGAAATACAGGCGAACGGATTGGCACCAGAAGAGCCAGCCAGGCGAACAGTGGAGGTGGAGGCGTTCTGCTCGTGGTCTGCGTGCAGCAGGAATATGATGTCCATTGCCTTGGCGACAACCGGGTCTATCTTGCTGGGCTCGCAGGGGTTGCCAAACATCATGTGCAGGAAATTCTCGGAATAGCTGCGGCTATTGTCCGGGTACATGAAGGGCATGCCCTGGGAGTGCTTGTAGCACATCGCTGCCAGGGTTGGCATCTTGGCAATCAGGCGGTGGGCGGAAATCTCGCGGTGCTCCGGATTGGTGATATCCAGGGAGTCGTGATAGAAGGAAGCGAGGGCACCGACTACGCCACACATCATCGCCATTGGGTGGGCATCGTAACGGAAGCCTTTAAAGAAGCTCACCAGGGATTCGTGAACCATGGTGTGAGACATAATGGTGTCTACATACTTCTTCTTTTCTTCTGCGTTGGGCAGTTCGCCATTCATCAGCAGGTAGCAGGTTTCCAGGTAATCGGATTTTTCTGCCAGTTGCTCGATGGGGTAGCCGCGGTGCAGCAGTTGGCCCTTGCCGCCATCAATAAAGGTGATCTTGGAATCACATGAGGCGGTAGATACGAAGCCCGGGTCGTAAGTAAATAAGCCTTTACTGGTCAGACCGCCGACATCAATAACATCGGGGCCGAGGGTGCCGGAGCGAACTGGCATCTCAAGGGCGCCGTCGATACCATCGACTGTGAGGTGCGCTTTTTTATCGGACATTGCGGACTCCTAAAAATGTTCTTATGCCGGCCTTTTCCCGCTGTTTTCGGGAGCTAGCGGCCTTTTGAGCGGGGCCAAACTTAAGTGCCGCGCCGTAAATTGTCAAACCAAAAGGAATGGACGACCAGTCTATTGGCGACAGGATATCCGGTTCCGCTCCATACTCGTAGAGTATTTGTCTAGATAATGCACAGGAAAGTCTGAGGAAATCCCGCGATTCCCGATTTACTGCGCGATACTGGTGGGAACCCGGCGTAATCGCAGGCGTTCGTTGTGTTTTGACTAGTGAATGCCTATAATCCGCGCGGCTTGCGCCATGGTACGGCTACTTTGTATAAGGCTTCATCAGGTCGAGTGCAAAGTAATCAGCAAGCAGCTCGTCCCTCCATTGAAAAGCTAACGGGCGCCCGGTCGTTCAGGGCAACAAGGTGTTTTTCCTGTGAACAAAAACAGACCTGTCAATTTAGACATTTCCACTATAAAGCTTCCCGCTACCGCTGTGGTTTCCATTTTGCATCGTATTTCCGGTGTAGTGCTCTTCGTTGTTGTTGCACTACTACTGTGGATGCTCGATGTCAGTTTGGAATCCGAGCAGGGATTCGCCGAAATTGCAGCGGTATTTAACAGTATCCCTGCCAAGCTCATTCTCTGGGCATCGCTGGCGGCACTTATTTACCACATTCTGGCAGGTGTTCGTCATCTGTTTATGGATATGGGAGTAGGTGAAAGTCTCGAAGGCGGCCGTCGCAGCGCTGTGTCAGTGCTGGTGCTGGCTGTAATCCTTATTCTTCTGGCGGGAGTATGGTTGTGGTAAAAACAGTAACAAGCTTTGGCCGTAGCGGTACTTTCGATTGGCTCTACCAGAGAGTCACTGCGGTAATATTGCTCGCCTATACCCTCTTTATAGTGGGTTTTATCTTTTTTAGTAAAGACTTCGGCTACCAAGCCTGGTCCGAACTGTTCGCCCAGCGCTGGATGCGTGTTTTCAGCCTGGTTGCCTTGCTGTCCACCATTATTCACGCCTGGATTGGCCTCTGGTCCGTGGTAACTGACTACATCACCAACCGGATGATGGGCGGTAAAGCCACTGTTCTGCGCTTGTTCGTAGAAGTGATTCTGGCTGCCGTTGCCGTGTTGTACGCGGTGTGGGGCATTGAAATTCTTTGGGGTGTATAAGCAATGGCGAACATGCGTACTATTTCATTTGACGGGATTGTAATTGGTGGAGGCGGTGCCGGTATGCGCGCTGCCCTGCAGATGGCCCAGTCCGGCTATAAAACTGCGGTTATTACCAAGGTATTCCCGACCCGTTCTCACACAGTATCTGCCCAGGGTGGCATTACCTGTGCAATTGCCAGTTCAGATCCCAACGATGATTGGCGCTGGCATATGTACGATACCGTTAAGGGTTCCGACTATATCGGTGACCAGGACGCTATTGAATATATGTGTTCCGTAGGTCCAGAAGCGGTATTTGAGCTGGAGCACATGGGCCTGCCTTTCTCCCGTACTGAGGAAGGTCGTATTTATCAGCGCCCCTTCGGCGGTCAGTCTAAAGATTTCGGCCGCGGTGGCCAGGCTGCACGTACTTGTGCTGCTGCTGACCGTACCGGCCATGCACTGCTGCACACCCTCTATCAAAACAACGTTAAGCACAAAACCGAATTCCTGAACGAATGGTTTGCGATTGACCTGGTGAAGAACCAGGACGGTGCTGTTGTCGGTGTGATCGCCATGTGCATCGAAGATGGCGAAGTGGTTTATATCAAATCCAAAGCGACTGTATTCGCTACCGGCGGTGCCGGTCGTATCTTCGCTTCCACCACCAACGCACACATCAATACCGGTGACGGTGTCGGTATGGCCCTGCGTGCTGGCATGCCGGTCCAGGATATTGAGATGTGGCAGTTCCACCCCACTGGTATTTACGGTGCCGGTGTACTCGTGACCGAAGGTTGTCGCGGTGAGGGTGGCTACCTGATCAATAAAGATGGTGAGCGTTTTATGGAGCGCTATGCGCCCAACGCCAAAGACCTCGCTTCCCGCGACGTTGTGGCTCGCTCTATGGTTCTCGAGATTCTCGACGGCCGCGGCTGTGGCCCGGAAGGCGATCACGTATTCCTGAAGCTTGATCACCTGGGTGAAGAGCTGCTCAACAGCCGTCTGCCCGGTATCTGTGAACTGTCCAAGACCTTCGCTCACGCCGACCCAGTTAAGGTGCCGATCCCGGTAGTACCTACCTGTCACTATATGATGGGTGGTATTCCCACCAACGTTCACGGTCAGGCTCTGACCCAGGACGCTGCGGGTAACGATCAGATTGTTGATGGCTTCTACGCCTGTGGCGAAGTTGCCTGTGTGTCCGTACACGGAGCCAACCGCTTAGGCGGTAACTCCCTGCTAGACCTGGTGGTATTCGGTCGCGCTTCCGGTCTGTTTATTGAGAAGTCCCTGCGCGAAGGTATCGAGCACCGCGAAGCTTCCGAGTCTGATCTCGAAGCCGCTATGGCCCGCCTGAATCACCTGGAAACCAATGAGAAGGGTGAGAAGGCTGCCGACCTGCGCAAAGAGCTGCAGGGCGTGATGCAGAACCACTTCGGCGTATTCCGTCGCGGCGACTTTATGGCCGAAGGTGTGAAGAAGCTTGCAGATCTGCGCGAGCGTATTGAAAATGTGCGCCTCGAAGACAAGAGCCGTGCGTTTAACACCGCCCGTGTTGAAGCGCTGGAGCTGCAAAACTTACTGGAAGTTGCCGAGGCCACTGCAGTTGCTGCAGAGACCCGCACTGAAAGCCGCGGTGCTCACGCCCGTGAGGACTTCCAGGAGCGCGATGATGAAAACTGGCTGTGCCACTCTATGTATTTCCCCACGGAAAAACGTGTTGGCAAGCGTGCAGTAAACTTCGCGCCTAACACTATGGAAGCCTTTGAACCGAAAGCTCGGACTTACTGATTCGGGAGCGGAATAGAGTATGTTGAAAGTAAGCATTTACCGTTACAACCCGGAAACCGACAAAGCGCCTTATATGCAGGACTATGAACTGGACACCAAGGGCAAGGACCTGATGGTGTTGGACGTTCTGGAACTGCTGAAAGCCGAAGATCAGACCTTGTCTTTCCGTCGTTCCTGCCGTGAGGGCGTTTGTGGCTCCGATGGTATGAATATTTCCGGTCGCAATGGTCTGGCGTGCACTACGCCACTGTCTGAAGCTGCCCCCAAGGGTAAACTGGTTCTGCGTCCGCTGCCGGGCCTGCCTGTTATCCGCGACCTGGTTGTGGATATGGAGCAGTTCTACGAGCAGTACAAGAAGATTGAACCGTACCTGCAAAACGATACTCCGGCTCCGGCCATCGAGCGTCTGCAGTCTCCGGAAGATCGCGAAAAGCTCGACGGTCTGTACGAGTGTATCCTGTGCGCCTGCTGTTCCACTTCCTGTCCGTCTTTCTGGTGGAATCCGGACAAGTTCATCGGCCCAGCTGGTTTGTTGCAGGCTTACCGCTTCCTGGCAGATAGCCGCGACCTGGCTACTGATGAGCGCCTGTCAAATCTGGATGACCCCTTCAGCGTATTCCGTTGTCACGGTATTCAAAACTGTGTCAATGTTTGCCCGAAAGGACTGAATCCGACGCGCGCGATCGGCCATATCCGCAATATGCTGCTGACCCGCGCCGTGTAGGGGATACTGCGGCCGGTTATCGGCCCGCTGGGGTTCGCGCTCTGCGAACCCGGTGCCAGGTAGGGTGCCAAGCAAACGACAAAAAGCCGGTTCTAACCGGTAAAAAACTGAAAAGGGGAGGTGGCTTTGTGCGCCTCCCCTTTTGTGAGTGAAAGGAAAGCGCAGTGGCTCAAGAGAAATAAGCACACTGCAATTGAGGTAGGCATCAACATGCACGAAAGTACCATGGAGCAGCTGTGGCGTAGCTCCCATATCTCCGGGGGCAATGCTGCCTACGTGGAGGAGCTTTACGAGACCTATCTGCACGACCCCAACGGTGTCCCCGAGGAGTGGCGCAATTATTTCGATAGCCTCCCCCGCGTTGAGGGCAGCAGCGATGTTTCCCACGCTGCTGTTCGCCAGCACTTTGAGCTGCTCAGCAAACACCGCGCGCGTCCGGTGGCCGCTCCCGGTGCGGCCGGCTCTGCCAATATTGAGCACGAGCGCAAGCAGATTAAAGTTCTGCAACTGATCGATTCCTACCGCCATCGCGGCCATAAAAAAGCGACCCTCGACCCCCTGGGCTTGATGGCTCGCGAACAAGTGCCCGACCTGCAACTGAGCTACCACGGCCTGACTGAGGGTGATTTCGATACCACCTTCAATACCGGTAGCCTGTTCCTCGGTAAAGAAGAGGCGACCCTGCGTGAAATCGTCGAGGGTTTGGAGAATACCTACTGTGGCAATCTGGGTGCGGAGATCATGCATCTCTCCAACCTGGAAGAGCAGCAGTGGTTCCAGCAGCGCCTTGAGCGCAGCCAGTCTAAAGCCAACTTCGGCACCGACATCCAGATTGAAATCCTGCAGCGCCTTTCCGCCGCTGAAGGCCTGGAGCGCCACCTGGACTCCAAGTACCCCGGCACCAAGCGCTTCGGTGTAGAGGGTGGTGAGAGCCTGATCCCGATGATGGACGCTCTGATCCGTCGCTCCGGCACCTACGGGGTGAAGGAAGTGGTGATCGGTATGGCCCACCGCGGCCGCCTGAATACCCTGGTCAATATCCTCGGTAAAAACCCTGCGGATCTGTTCCAGGAGTTTGAAGGCAAGAAGACCCTCGATACTTCTGGTGACGTGAAATACCACCAGGGCTTCTCCTCTAACGTGATGACTCCCGGTGGTGAAGTGCATCTGGCCCTGGCCTTTAACCCGTCGCACCTGGAAATCAGTGCGCCCGTGGTAGTGGGTTCCGTGCGCGCCCGCCAGGATCGCCGCAAAGATGCGACCGGTGAGAAAGTAATGCCGATCAACATCCATGGTGACGCGGCTTTTGCCGGCCAGGGTGTGGTGCAGGAAACCCTGCAGATGTCCCAGACCCGCGGTTACTACACCGGCGGTACTGTGCACATCGTACTGAACAACCAGGTGGGCTTTACCACCAGCAAGCGCGAAGATGCCCGCTCCACCGAGTACTCCACCGATCCCGCTAAGATGATCGATGCGCCGGTGCTGCACGTGAATGGCGACGACCCGGAAATGGTCGTATTGGCCGCGCTGCTGGCGGTGGACTACCGCTACGAATTTAAGAAAGATATCGTTATCGACCTGGTCTGCTACCGTCGTCGCGGCCACAACGAGACCGATGACCCCTCTGGTACCCAGCCTCTGATGTACCAGACTATCCGCAAGCACAAGACTACCCGCACGCTCTATTCCGAGAAGCTGGTGGGCGAGGGCATCCTGGACAAGGTTGCCGCAGACAAGCTGGCCAACGACTACCGCGACAAACTGGATGCCGGTGAAGACGTTGCTACCGGTCTTGTGAAGAAGCCGGACTCCTCCATGTTTGTTGACTGGAGCCCCTACCTGGGCCACGACTGGCAGGTGCCTGCAGATACCGGCTATGCGCTGCCGAAGCTGCAGGATGTCGCTACTCGCATGACCAACGTGCCCGATGGCGTGGTAATGCAGCGCCAGGTCTCCAAAATTTATGAAGACCGCCGCAAAATGGCCGGTGGCGCCCTGCCTCTGAACTGGGGCATGGCGGAAACCTTGGCTTACGGCACTCTGCTGGAAGAGGGCTTTATGGTCCGCTTTACCGGTGAAGACGTGGGTCGCGGTACCTTCTCCCACCGTCACGCGGTGGTTCACAGCCAGAAAGACGGTCAGAGCTATGTGCCTTTGCAGCACATGTTTGAAGACCAGCCGCCTTTCTATATCTACGACTCGCTGCTGTCCGAAGAGGCGGTGTTGGCGTTTGAATACGGCTACGCCACCACGACACCAAAGTCCCTGGTGGTGTGGGAAGCCCAGTTTGGTGACTTCGCCAACGGTGCCCAGGTTGTAATCGACCAGTTCATCACTTCCGGTGAGCACAAGTGGGGCCGTATGTGCGGCCTGGTAATGCTGTTGCCGCACGGCTACGAAGGCCAGGGCCCAGAGCACTCCTCTGCGCGTCTTGAGCGCTTTATGCAGCTGTGTGCGGAGCACAATATCCAGGTGTGTAACGCCACTACCCCGGCACAGATCTTCCACCTGCTGCGTCGCCAGGCGGTGCGCCCAATGCGCCGTCCTCTGGTGATTATGAGTCCAAAGTGGATTCTGCGTCACAAGCTGGCCACTTCCAGCCTGGAAGAGCTGGCAGAAGGTCGCTTCCACAACGTGATCCAGGACCAGGGCGTAGATCCAGACAAAGTGAAGCGTGTGGTTCTGTGTTCCGGCAAGGTTTACTACCACCTGCTGGAAGCCCGTATGGAGCGCGAACAGGAAGATGTGGCGTTCGTACGAATCGAGCAGCTGTACCCATTCCCGGACGAAGAGTTTGTGGAAGCGGTTTCCGCATTCAAGAAGATCAAGAGTGTTGCCTGGTGTCAGGAAGAGCCCATGAACCAGGGCGCCTGGTACTCCAGCCAGCACCACTTGCGTCGCCTGTTGTCGGAAACCCATCCGAAGCTGGATCTGGAATATGTGGGCCGCGCCCCATCCGCAGCACCTGCGGCGGGCTATATGTCCACGCACCTTGAAGAACAGAATAAGTTCATCAACGAGGCGCTGACCGTCAAATAACCGGCGGCAGTAATAAGTGAAGAGTCAATCTCAGGAAACAGAAAAAATGACGATCGAGATTAAAGCGCCAACTTTCCCTGAATCAGTTCAGGACGGAACTGTCGCCACCTGGCATAAACAACCAGGTGAAGCTGTGTCCCGCGATGAACTGATCGTGGATATCGAAACCGATAAAGTTGTGCTGGAAGTTGTTGCACCTGCCGATGGTGCCCTGACTGAAATCATCAAGGGTGAGGGCGATACCGTTCTCTCCAATGAGGTGATTGCCAAGTTTGAAGCGGGCGCTGGCGCAGCTGCTGCCCCGGCGGAAGAAAAAGCAGAAGCTCCGGCTGCCGAAGCCGCAGCTCCTGCGGCTGGCGACAAAATTGCCATGCCATCTGCCAAGAAAATGGCTGCTGAGAAGGGCGTAGACCTGGCCGGTGTTGAAGGCACTGGCAAGGGTGGTCGCGTTCTCAAGGAAGACGTAATGAAAGCGGGCACTGCGCCGGCTGCCGCTGCTGCACCTGCCGCCGCTGTTGCTGAAGTTGCGGTTGCTCCGGGTGAGCGCGTAGAGAAGCGTGTACCCATGACCCGTATGCGCAAGCGTATCGCTGAGCGCCTGCTGGACGCTTCCCAGTCCACCGCCATGCTCACCACCTTTAACGAGGTGAACATGAAGCCGATTATGGACCTGCGCAAGAACTACAAAGACCTGTTCGAGAAGACCCACAACGGCACTCGTCTGGGCTTTATGGGCTTCTTCGTAAAAGCTGCAGTAGAAGCGCTGAAGCGTTACACCGCAGTGAATGCGTCTATCGACGGCAACGATATCGTTTACCACGGTTACCAGGATATCGGTGTAGCGGTTTCCTCTCCGAAAGGCCTGGTTGTGCCGATTCTGCGCAACGCGGAGAACATGGGCCTGGCGGATATGGAAAACAATATCCGCGATCTGGGTGTTCGCGCCCGCGATGGCAAACTGTCTATCGAAGAGATGACTGGCGGTACCTTCACCATCACCAACGGTGGTGTATTCGGTTCCCTGCTGTCCACTCCGATTTTGAACCCACCGCAAACTGCAATTCTGGGTATGCACAAAATCCAGGAGCGCCCGATGGCGGTAAATGGCAAGGTGGAAATCCTGCCGATGATGTACCTGGCGCTGTCCTATGACCACCGTCTGATCGACGGTAAGGAAGCGGTTGGCTTCCTGGTAGCGATCAAGGAAATGATCGAAGATCCAGCGCGTATCTTGCTCGAAGTTTAAACAATAAATCTTGGGGCCTGCGGGCCCCCTCGATCACACTGCATTAGAAATATCTGGAACTGATCATGTCCGAAAAATTTGACGTAATCGTAATTGGCTCCGGTCCTGGTGGTTATGTCGCTGCCATCCGTGCCGCTCAGTTGGGCTTGAAAACGGCTTGTATCGAAAAGTGGAAAAACAAGGAAGGTAAATACGTAAATGGCGGTACCTGCCTGAACGTTGGCTGTATTCCTTCCAAGGCACTGCTGGACAGCTCCTGGAAATACCACGAAGCCAAAGATGCTCTCGACGTGCACGGCATTGAAGTCGGCAAGGTCAAGATGGATGTGAGCAAGATGATCGAGCGCAAAGGCGAGATCGTTAAGAAACTGACCGGTGGTGTAGCAGGTCTGTTCACCGCCAATAAAGTGACCTCCATTTTCGGCACCGGCAAACTGCTGGCGAACAAGAAAGTGGAAGTAACCGACGACGAAGGCAACAGCACCGTCTACGAAGCTGAAAATGTCATTCTGGCTTCCGGTTCTGTACCGGTAAATATTCCGCCCGCTCCGGTAGACAACAAAATTATTGTCGATTCCACCGGTGCACTGGAATTCGCTGAAACTCCAAAGCGTTTGGGTGTTATCGGTGCCGGTGTTATCGGTCTGGAGCTGGGTTCTGTATGGAACCGCCTGGGCTCCGAAGTGGTTGTTCTGGAAGCGATGGACAAGTTCCTGGCGATCATGGACCAACAGGTTGCCAAGGAATCCCAGAAGATCTTCAAGAAGCAGGGCCTGGATATCCGTCTCGCTTGCCGCGTAACCGGCTCCGAAGTGAAAGGCGAAGAAGTGGTTGTTACTTACCAGGACAAAGATGGTAAAGAGCACCAGGAAACTTTCGACAAGCTGATCGTTTGCGTTGGCCGTCGTCCTTACACTGAAGGCCTTCTGTCTGAAGATGCCGGTGTGAAGATGGACGAGCGTGGATTCATCTATGTCAACGACCTGTGCATGACTTCTGCACCGGGCGTATGGGCGATTGGTGACGTGGTACGCGGCCCAATGCTGGCACACAAGGCCTCAGAAGAAGGTGTTGTGGTTGCCGAGCGCATCGCTGGCCAGAAGCCGATGATGAACTACGACGTGATCCCCAACGTTATTTACACTCACCCGGAAATCGCTGCGGTTGGTCGCACCGAAGAGCAGGTGAAGGCCGATGGCGAGCCCTACAACGTAGGCAGCTTCCCGTTTGCTATCAACGGCCGCGCTATGGCCGCCAACGATACCCAGGGCTTCGTGAAAATCATTGCTCACGCGGAAACTGACCGCGTACTGGGTGCCCATATTGTTGGCCCGTCTGCCGCAGACCTGGTTCAGCAAGTGGCGATCGCGATGGAATTCGGCTCCAGTGCTGAAGACATCGGTATGACGGTATTTGCGCACCCGACTCTTTCCGAAACTGTGAAAGAAGCGGCGCTGGGAGTGAACGGCCATGCGATTCACACCGTAAATCGCAAGAAGCGCAAGTAAGAATATTTTTCGATTTCGGGGCACTAATTATTGATTAATTAGCGCCCCGGTTTCATTTGTGGAATTTGAAATTTGCAACGACGGAAATTTTAAATTTCTCTTTCAGGTGCAGAGTGATCTGCAATTAGTAAACACATTTTATATGTGAATTGGTATTGACTATGAACTTGCATGAGTATCAGGGCAAACAACTGTTTGCGGAATACGGATTGCCGGTTTCCAAAGGCATTGCAGCGGAAACCCCGGCAGCGGCAGCAGCAGCGGCTGACGAAATTGGCGGTGATAAGTGGGTAGTAAAGGCCCAGGTACACGCTGGTGGCCGCGGTAAGGCTGGCGGTGTAAAGCTGGTAGATTCCAAGGCAGAGATTGAAGAGTTTGCCAAGAAGTGGCTGGGCGAGCGTCTGGTAACTTATCAAACAGACGAAAATGGCCAGCCGGTTTCCCGTATCCTGGTTGAAAGCTGCACTGACATCGACCAAGAACTGTACCTTGGCGCCGTTGTTGACCGCTCCACCCGTCGTATCGTTTTCATGGCTTCCACCGAAGGCGGCGTTGAGATCGAGAAAGTAGCGGAAGAGACTCCAGAAAAAATCCTGAAAGCCACTATCGATCCGCTGGTAGGCGCTCAGCCTTACCAAGCGCGCGAGCTGGCTTTCAAACTGGGCCTGAACCCGACTCAGGTTAAGCAGTTCACCAAGATCTTCCTCGGCCTGGCAAAAATGTTCCAGGAAAAAGATCTGGCCCTGCTGGAAATCAACCCGCTGGTAATCACCACCGAAGGCAACCTGCACTGCTTGGACGCCAAAGTGGTAATCGACAGCAACGCGCTATACCGCCACGCTGACCTGCGCGAAATGCACGATCCTTCCCAGGAAGATTCCCGTGAAGCGCACGCTGCCAAGTTCGACCTGAACTACGTAGCTCTCGATGGCAACATCGGCTGCATGGTAAACGGTGCTGGTCTGGCCATGGGTACCATGGACATCGTAAACCTGCACGGCGGCAAGCCAGCTAACTTCCTGGACGTTGGCGGCGGCGCGACCAAAGAGCGCGTTGTTGAAGCGTTCAAGATCATCCTGTCTGACGAGAACGTAAAAGCCGTACTGATCAACATCTTCGGTGGTATCGTTCGCTGTGACATGATCGCCGAAGGCGTTGTGGGCGCAGTAAAAGAAGTTGGCGTTAAAGTACCGGTTGTTGTTCGCCTGGAAGGTAACAACGCAGATCTGGGCGCCAAGGTTCTGAGCGACAGTGGCCTGAACATTATCGCGGCTACCAGTCTGACCGATGCGGCTCAGCAAGTGGTTAAAGCTGCGGAGGGTAAATAATCATGTCAGTATTGATTAACAAAGACACTAAAGTAATCTGCCAGGGCTTCACCGGCTCCCAGGGTACTTTCCACTCCGAGCAAGCGATTGCTTACGGCACCAAGATGGTTGGTGGTGTAACTCCGGGTAAAGGCGGCCAGACTCACCTGGGCCTGCCAGTATTCGACACCGTTAAAGAAGCGGTAGAGAAGACCGGCGCTGAAGCTTCCGTAATCTACGTACCTGCGCCTTTCTGTAAGGATTCCATCCTGGAAGCGGCCAACGCTGGTATCAAGCTGATTGTTTGTATCACCGAAGGTATTCCGACTCTGGATATGCTCGACGCTAAAGTGAAGTGCGACGAGCTGGGCGTGCGCCTGATCGGCCCGAACTGCCCGGGTGTTATCACTCCGGGTGAGTGCAAGATCGGTATTATGCCAGGTCACATCCACAAGCCGGGTAAAGTGGGCATCGTTTCCCGTTCCGGTACCCTGACCTATGAAGCGGTTAAGCAAACCACCGACTACGGCTTTGGCCAGTCCACCTGTGTGGGCATCGGTGGTGACCCCATCCCGGGTTCCAACTTCATCGATATCCTGGAAATGTTCCAGAACGATCCGCAGACCGAAGCAATCGTTATGATCGGTGAGATCGGTGGCACTGCTGAAGAAGAAGCAGCTGCTTACATCAAGGAAAATGTTACCAAGCCTGTAGTTTCCTACATCGCTGGTGTAACTGCTCCTCCCGGCAAGCGTATGGGTCACGCGGGCGCGATTATCTCCGGTGGTAAAGGCACCGCAGACGAGAAATTCGCTGCTCTGGAAGACGCTGGTGTTAAAACCGTGCGCTCCCTGGCTCAGATTGGCGATGCTCTGAAGGAAATTACTGGCTGGTAAGTAGTTGCCAACTTTTAGTTTTCAAAAAAGCCACCCATTGGGTGGCTTTTTTTATGACTACTATGAGGCCGATTAAATTTTTACGACAATCTTACCAACTTGATTACTGGCTTCCATATATTGATGTGCTGCCTGGATATCTTCAAAAGCAAAAACTTTATCTACTTTTGGGACTAATTTTTTCTGCTCTAGGCCTCGATAAATAAATTCTTTGGCTCTTTCTATTCTTGTTGGATCTTGAGTTAGCTCAAATAGAGTATAACCAACAATGGTTAATGCTTTTTCCAGTGCCTTGAATAGAGGGTAAATACTTGGATTTGGGTCTAATGCGCCATATTCGATGATTGTGCCAGCTTTTGCTGCTGCGTTACCCAGTTCATTTAATAAGGGTCCACCAATAGGGTCAAAAATTAAGTTTGCGCCTTGCCCATCTGTAATTTTGTTGACAGCTTCGCTAATGGATTCAACATCGCTTTCTATTACGTAATGAGCGCCAGCCTCTTTTAAACTGGCAACTTTTGATGAACCCCGAGTCGTGGCTATGACTTTTGCGCCAATCCAGTTAGCAATCTGGATGGCAGCGATGCCTACACTTGAACTTGCTGCTGTAATCAAGACGGTCTGTTTGTCAGTAAGTTTCCCTACCTCACACAGTGCTCCATATGCTGTGACATATTGCATCCATATGGCTGTGCCTTCTATGGCCGTTAAATTAGTTGGGTATTTAGCGACTGCAAAAGCTGGCACAATAGGGTGCTCGCCATAGACTCCGTATTCACCCATGGTAAAAGCAGGGATGGTGCTGACAATATCACCACATTTTAATTCGGTAACTCCTTCACCTACAGCATCAACTACCCCAGAAACCTCATACCCTATTTTAGAGGGAAATTTAGGCTGCTCAATATAGGCGCCATTTCTAAACATAACTTCAGCACGATTTAAGCCAATTGCGGCAGCTTTAATTCTGACTTCTCCCTTTTGGGGTTCAGGTAAATCTAACGTGTCAATTTTTAATACTGAAGCATCACCAGCCTGATGAAAGCGCACTACTTTCGTTTTGCTCATTTAAATAATCTCTGTTTGATATATTGTAACTTTCGCCCATTCTATTCTTCGTCTAATTTGCTAACAATCAGTTTGTAAGAAAAAAAGTAATTAAGAATAGAGGGTTTAGTTATAGTTGATTGTCGACAGGGCTCATCCGTACTCAGCTACTTCCATGATGTTGAGGGTATCCTGAGAGCAGAAATTGGGACTGCTGATAATAATAATCAATACATCAATGTAGCTAGGTGAGCTAAACGGGGCGCGATCTCTTCTCCTCCCCTCCCTGTGTAATCCTATACACACTGGATTTTGTCTACGAGTAGATGTCTGTTGATGCTCCTTTATTCTGCTTTTGATGGAAACTCCATCATAATGTATGACGACCAGGCAAGGGCACTGGGGATTGTAAAAAACACTCGTGAGGGGGGCTGTAAAATATCGGCCAATCAAGTGAATAGCTCCACCTGGAATCCCAGCGCTGGAGATTTGGATATGCTTTCTTATCTCTATGACGGCAAGTGTCAGACTCTGCTGAGTTCTTTTGCCGGGCCTTTCATGTAGCCGAAAGAACTAGGATGCGATGCGGTTATTTTTTTAGAATAAAAATAAGGGAGTTTTTTGCTCCCTTTTTTATGTTGCTACATGGTTTCGGGCTGAGCTGTAGCGGCCTCTTTAAAGTTCAACTTCATATCTATTAATTAAGAAAAGACTTTGCTGGGTTTTGCTAAAAAATATTGTCTTTTCGGTGTGGGCAGATTATTAACTGTCAGCTCTTAATGTGGTGGATAAAAATTCATTATCGTAAGCCGTAAATCGTGGCGCCCTATTGATCTAAATTCTGAAGAGTAACTCTAGCTCACCTGTAAAATTTTAGCGGCCTGGGGTATAGCTAATATAGGTGCCACTGCTTTTCTAATTTTCCTTTCTCGTAGCTGGTGATATACACGACTTGCCCCCACTCCTATACTGCCGAAAACCAATTGTTTAGGAGCGAATATGACCAGGGCATTGATTGGGGTGATTGGAGGAAGTGGTCTTTACGATATGCCGGGGCTGACTGAGGTGGAGGAGGTCCATATCGACACTCCCTTTGGCAGGACTTCGGACGCCATTGTCTGCGGTAAGCTCGCAGGTGTATCAGTAGCTTTCCTGGCCCGTCATGGTCGCAATCATCACCTGATCCCCTCCCAAGTGCCTTATCGGGCAAATATCCATGCCCTGCGCCAGCTCGGCGTGCGCTACATCCTGTCTCTCTCGGCTGTGGGCTCCCTACAGGAAGAGGTACGGCCGCTGGATATGTTAATCCCCGATCAGTTCATTGATATGACTCGCCGGCGGCAGAGTACCTTTTTTGGAGATGGCGCGGTTGCCCATGTGTCCATGGCCGATCCAGTATGCTCTGCTGTCGCTGATAGTTTGGCGCGTGCTTTCACGCAGACCCAGGCAGGGCAGCCAATTGAGTTACACCGAGGCGGCAGTTATATCTGTATCGAGGGCCCACAGTTTTCCACCCGTGCCGAGTCCCACTGGTATCGCAGTATGGGGGCGTCGGTTATCGGCATGACCAATATGCCTGAGGCCAAGTTGGCCCGGGAGGCACAAATTGCCTACGCCACGCTGGCTATGGCTACTGACTATGATTGTTGGCACCCTCGTGAGGAGGCGGTAACCGCAGAGGTAGCGATTGCGAATCTTCAGCAAAATGCCACGCGCGCGCAGCAAATTGCGATGGAAACCATACGTATTTTAGGGGCTGAGCAACCGGAGTCCTCCGCTCATACAGCACTGTTGAGCGGTCTGGTGACTCCCCTCGAAGCTATGCCTGAGGAAACACAAGCTGTAATAAAACCACTGCTCGCTCCGACAGAACCGGAGCTTGAAGAAATGGAGCAGTGATATCGATGCGTGAGACCTTACCTCTGCTGGAGCTATCGGACTTCCCCTCTCTGCACCGAGGGGCCATTGAGACCTTGCAGGTCAACATTGGCTACCGTTGTAATCAGCGCTGTTTACACTGCCACGTCAATGCTGGGCCTAATCGAACCGAGATGATGTCGGACGACAATTTGGCGCTGTTATTGGAAGTTCTTACGGTCCGTAAACCCCGTGTGCTGGATGTGACTGGTGGGGCCCCGGAATTGCACTGGGGTTTTCGATCCCTTGTAAGAGGGGCGCGAGAGCGCGGAGTACATGTAATTGATCGCTGTAACCTGACAGTTCTTTTTGAGCCGGGCCAGGAAGATACCGCTGAATTCCTCGCTGAAAACCAGGTTGAGGTCGTTGCCTCCCTGCCGTGTTACTCAATCGATAATGTCGATAAGCAACGAGGTAAAGGAGTATTCGATAAGAGCATTGCGGCGCTACAAAAATTAAATGCATTGGGCTATGGCAAGCCCGGCAGTGGCTTAGAGCTCAACTTGGTCTATAACCCCCAAGGACCCTTTTTACCCCCGGAGCAAAGTGCTTTGGAGGCGGACTACCGAAGAGAGTTGGCGAACCACTTTTCCATTAAATTTAATCATTTGTTCGCTCTCGCCAATATGCCAATCAAGCGTTTTGGTTCCATGTTGGTTTCCAAGGGGCAGTTTCACGATTATATGGCGCTACTTAAAGACAGTTACAGTGCGGATAATCTCGCTGATGTTATGTGTCGTAGCTTGGTTAGTGTCGATTGGCAGGGAAACCTATTTGATTGCGATTTTAACCAACAGCTCAACATGCCTATTCCCGGCCGATTACATTTGCGAGATTTAATCGAGATAGATCTAAAGGGGGCGGCAATTTGCGTTGCAGATCACTGTTACGGTTGTACAGCCGGGCAGGGAAGTAGTTGTGGTGGGGCTCTCTAACTTTCTGTTAACGCAGATGGAACCTGAAAACGATGAGTAAAAAAATCCTGCTGGTAGCCGCTATTGTCGTATTGGTGGTGGCTTTCTACTTGCTTGATCTACACCATTGGTTGAGCCTGGAAAAGTTAAAGGATGGAGCGGAGGACTTTAAGCGCTGGCAGATGTCGTCACCGCTTTTAGTCGAGTTTTTGTTTCTGGTCTTCTATATTTTGGTGACTGGCTTATCACTTCCCGGGGCGGCAATTCTAACTATTGCAGCCGGCGCATTGTTCGGTCTTTTCTGGGGTACTGTAATCGTTTCTTTTGCTTCCAGTATCGGTGCCACCCTGGCCTTTTTAATGGCTCGATATTTATTCCGGGACTATATTCAGGGGCGTTTCTCCGAGCGGCTTCAAGTCGTCAATAAGGGAATTGAGCGGGAGGGGGCATTTTACCTTTTTGCGCTGCGATTGGTGCCGGCTTTCCCTTTTTTCCTAATTAATATCCTGATGGGGCTCACCCATATTAAAGCCTGGACTTTCTACTGGGTTAGTCAGCTCGGAATGCTGGCGGGTACGATAGTTTACGTAAATGCCGGCACCCAGTTGATGAGAGTGGAAAATCTCAAGGATATTTTATCTTTGCCACTGTTATTGTCTTTTGTTCTATTGGGTGTGTTTCCCTTAATTGCAAAATATGCGCTCAACTGGCTTAAGCGCAGGCGTCAGGCTGGATGATCTAATTATGCAGAAACCTAAGAAGTTTGATCGTAACTTAATTGTCGTTGGTGGTGGTGCGGCGGGCCTGGTTACGGCTTACATCTCTGCGGCGATAAAAGCAAGAGTCACTTTGATCGAAGCAGGTAAAATGGGGGGAGATTGTCTCAATACCGGCTGTGTACCCAGTAAAGCATTGATTATGTGTGCGCGACAGGCCCATAGGGCAAGATGTGCGGGTGAGTTTGGGGTTGTACTCCATGAGCCAACAATTAATTTTCCCCGGGTTATGCAACATATCAAGGAGTCGATTAAAACTATTGAACCCAATGATAGTGTGGAGCGCTATAACGAGCTGGGGGTTGAAGTGCTCAAGGGAACTGCAGAGCTTATCGATCCCTGGACAGTTAAAACCCAATTAAATAGTGGAGGGGAGAAAACCCTGACGGCAAGGGCTATTGTACTAGCCACTGGCGCCGAGCCGAGTGTTCCGCCTTTTCCTGGGCTCGATCAAGTGAATTACCTCACCAGTGATACTTTATGGGAGCGGTTTTCTCAGTTAAAAACCCCTCCCCACAGGCTGGTATTACTGGGTGGGGGAGCTATTGGTTGTGAGCTGGCACAAGCCATGGCCAGGTTGGGTTCGGAAGTGGTTCTGGTGGAGAGGTCCGACACTATATTATTGGAGTTGGATGCTGACGTATCTGCGGCCGTCGCTGAGGCGCTTACTCTGGATGGCGTTAAAATTTTGACAGACCACGAAGCTGTTGAGTTTGAAGGTGTTCCTGATCGAGAAGGAGGCATACTCATTGTAGAAAATAAGGGCGATAGGGTTAAGCTCGAGTTTGATGAGGTGATACTAGCTCTCGGCAGAAAGGCGAAAGTAACCGACGAAGGTCTCGAGAACCTGGACTTGCTGGATAATGGCAGGTTGAAACTTGATGGCTACCTGCGAACTCGCTATCCACATATCCTTGCAGCTGGGGATGTGGCAGGGCCATACCAATTTACCCATATGGCCTCACACCAAGCTTGGTATGCAGCGGTAAATGCCCTTTTCGGTGACATTAAAAAATTTGCCGTAGACTACTCTCTGGTTCCCAGTGCTGTATTTGTCGATCCGGAAGTGGCGACTGTAGGCCTTTCTGAAAAAACTGCTAGTGAGCAGGGAGTGAATTACGAGATAACCCGCTATGATATCGAGCATTTGGACCGAGCTATAGTCGATGGTGCGCGGCGAGGATTTGTCAAAGTCCTTACGGTGCCGGGAAAAGATAAAATACTAGGTGTTTCTATTGTTGGGGAAAATGCTGCAGAACTAATTGCGGAGTTTATTTTAGCGATGAAGCATGGGTTGGGGTTGAATAAAATTCTCTCAACCATCCATATCTATCCGACCATGAGTGAAGCCAATAAATTTGTCGCGGGCAATTGGAAACGTGCTCACGCACCAGCAGCTATTTTATGTTTCTTAGAGGTTTTTAACCGCTGGAGGCGCAACTAATGCAATTCAGTGTGATAGTTCCTCTATTAAATGAAAAGGAACACATAGCCTCTTTACTGGAGCACTTGCAGCAATTGAGCGTGCAGGAAGATTGTGAGGTTATTGTCGTAGACGGCGGCAGTACCGATGGTAGTGTTGAGACCCTAGAGCAGTCTGGTTTGCAGCTGGTCCACGCCACTCGGGGTAGGGCGGTTCAGATGAATGCCGGTGCGTTAATGGCTAAAGGTCAGTGGTTAGTGTTTTTGCATGCCGATAGCCGTCTACCCGCAGATGCCCTCAAGTCCATCACAAACCTCGAAAAGGAGAATGCCCACTGGGGGCGTTTTAATATTCAAATTGTCGGACACAGTTTTTGGTTTCCCTTGATTGCGACTTTAGTTAATTTACGCTCTCGTTTTAGTGGTATTGCTACAGGGGATCAGGCCATTTTTGTGCGCCGTGGTTTGTTCGAAGCTATCGGTGGATTCCCTGCGCAGCCGTTGATGGAAGATATTGAGCTGAGTCGTCGTTTGCGTAGTTATTACTGGCCCTATTGTTCTCGGGAAAAAGTAGAAACCTCAGGGCGTCGCTGGGAAAAGTACGGCGTATTGAGAACTATTTTATTGATGTGGCGATTGCGTTTTGATTACTGGCGGGGCGTATCAGCAGAGAGTTTGGCAAAGCGCTATGAGTAGTTTTCTATTGCCGCCCATGCGTCTTGTAGTGATGGCTAAGGCTCCGTTGCCAGGGTATGCAAAAACTCGGCTAATTCCTACTTTGGGAGAGAAGGGCGCAGCCGCTCTCGCATTACAGTTATTGCAGGATACATTGGCAGAAGCGGTGAAGGCGGATCTAGGTCCTGTCGAGCTGCATGCTGCGCCCAACTCCCGGCATCCTTTCTGGCAGGAGTTCAAATTGCCTCAGGGAGTAAAGCTTTACAGCCAGTCAGAAGGTGATCTCGGTCAGCGCTTGTGGCGGGCTGCGAAAAGTTCTTACGCCGCTGGCCAGGGGTTCTTTTTGATGGGGACAGATTGCCCGGCATTAAATGCAGAAAGACTCCGAGCCGCAGCTGTGGCGCTAGTGCATACAGACTCCGTTATGTACTCCGCAAATGATGGAGGCTACACCCTGTTGGGATTGAAGTATCTGCATTCTCGCTTGTTTGAAGATATATGTTGGAGTACTGAAGTCGTTGCCCAGCAAACCCTGGAGCGATTACAGGAATGTGATATGCAGTGTCAGCAATTGGATGTGCTTGCGGATATTGATGATCCTGAGGATTTGCAGTTTTTACCTGGAGTTCTTTCGAGGCGTCTGGCAGGTTTTCGGGAAGCAGATTAAAAGTAATCGAGAGTAAGGAGTATTTCTAGCTTGAACCAGGAAGTGCTGGCTCTAGGAATATAACTTCCCGCGTGACCTGCCAACGCCCATCTTCATGAACCAAATCGATCGCCAGTTTTAACAGTTGCTCCTGGCCAGCCAAATTGTTTTTTCGCGAGAAGATTACTAAAGCACTGTTTTCATTTGCCACTATGTGGTGAATTTTTTTCCAGTCGTTGAGAGGTAGTTCACCCGCGTCACGCTTGGCTTTAAACATATTGATGAAGGCCGTTTTGTCTGCCACTGTGACCCGGTCCGAAGGGTCTAGTATGAAGACCTGCATTTCCCGGTGGTAGACACTTTCCAGTTCATCTTCTCTGCAGTACACCCCGGCCTGCACGAGGTAGTCAATAAACTGCTCGATCTCTCTTACCGTATCTGGATTATCCATCGCTCAGGCACTCCAACCGGGACCAGATGAATATAGATTAAGGTGGAGATATTTGGGGCTTTCTTCGGCCAGGCTAAGCTGGCCTAGAGGGGGATTAGAGAGCGGGGGCGGCGCTGGCTTCGGAATTCACTGCGCTGTTCTCAGCAAGGATCCCGCCGTTTTCATCATTGGCTGCGGCCAGTCGTTGTTCCTCAATGCGGCTACTCCAGCTCAGAAGGGCTTGATAGTGGCGGATATTCTGTACATAAGTCACCGGTTCCCAGCCTCGGGCATAGCCGTGTTTGGTGGTCTTGTAATACTGACGCTTGGCCAGAAGGGGCAGGTGTTCGCGCACATCGGGCCAAAGATCTGGATTGCCGCCCATTCGTTCTGTCAGTACCCGGGCATCCTCAAGGTGGCCATAGCCTACGTTGTAGGCAGCCAGTGCCATCCAGGTTCTGTCGGGTTCGCGAATGCGATCCGGCAGTTTGTTGCGGATTTGTACGATATAGCGGGCACCACCCTCAATGCTCTCTTCGGGGTTTAGGCGGTTTACACCGAGATCTTTTGCGGTATTCAGGGTCAGCATCATCAGGCCGCGTACACCGGTGCGAGAGCGGGCACGCGGATTCCAATAGGATTCCTGGTAGCTGAGGGCTGCGAGTAAGTGCCAGTCGAGGTCATATTGGTCGGCAACCTTTTGCATGGTGCCGCGCCACTGGGGCAGGCGCTCGCGGCTGCGCTTGGCAAAGGCCTTGGCGCCGCCCACATTTAGGTCGCTGACGTGGCCAAAAAACTCTTCCCGCAACTGGGCAATCATGCCATTGGTATTGGCGCGCAACATAAAGCGACGCGCACTGCGATAGAGGCTGTCGTCATCACTTTGTGGGAAGGCCCAGGAAACCGGTTGGAATTGGGTGAGGTTGAACGCAACCGCGGTGTTTGGGTAAAGGCCGCGGTGAACTGCATAGGCGTTGGAATCGACAATTGCATAATTGTATTTTCCTTCCTGCACCATCTCCACCAATTCCATGGCGTCCACGTCGGAGACTTCCTCCCAATCCAACTCGGTATAGCGGGTGGAGAGTTTCTTCATTTCTTCTGCGTGAGCACTACCGGCAATGACGGCGACCTTTTTTCCTTCGAGATCGCTAGTTTTGCGCGGCCGCTGTTCGCCAACTCGGTAGATAACCTGCTGGCGAATTTCAAAATAGGATGGGGTAAAGCGGACTTGTTCGCGACGCTCTGGAGTTACCGTGAGGCCGGCAGCTGCGAAGTGCGCGCCACCCTCCGGGTCGCGCAGCTGATCGAACATTTCGTCCAGATCGTGCACGTCGCGAATTACCAATTTCACCCCCAGCTCTTCAGCAAATGCACGCAGCATGCCGTATTCAAAGCCTGTCGGGTTGCCGGAGGCGTCTTCGTAATAAGTGGTGGGGCCGTTTTGTGACAGGACAACCAATTCACCGGTGGCTTTGACACGCTCGAGTGTATTCGGTGCTTTACTGGCAACCAGCAGGGAGGCGCAGCAGGACAGGGCGATCCCTTTGCACACACGGCGGACGTAGCGCAGCATACGGCTTTTCATCATCATAGGCTGTCCTCTCTAGCTAGTCCGTTGGTTTATTTGCTGTTGTGCCTAAGGCCCTGTATGTCGATTTCGCTCTCAAATACGAGGGCAAAATTTGACGCAGTCCGCCAATTTTACATTATTTGACGACAATCTGCCCAGTTTGTCTTTTGAACACTGTGATCTGCGCGCTTGCAAAGCATTACAGACTTAGGTAGGCGAACCTGACTTTGATACAAAGTTGGTTTATTTACAGCCAAGCTTGCTGGTCTTTTGAACATTCAGGTTACTAATTAGTTCATGTGTACCCAAGTGTTGGGCGGGTGTGTTGGAGTGGCGATGCTTCAGGTACAATTGCGCCTCTCAAATTTCCGGGGCCTTGTGCGAAATCCCATTCGCGCAATCTTTCTCATTTAGACAAGAGGCTATCTCCCGCAATGTTAGTTCTGCGTGGTGCTCCTGCACTGTCGAAATTCCGCCATAAAAACCTGCTCAATCAACTGCGCGCGCTGCAACCGACCATCGACGATCTCTACGCTGAGTTCGTTCACTTTGCAGACAGCGACTCACTGGATAACCAGGAGATGGCCCTGCTGGAGCGACTGCTCCAATACGGCCCAACCGAGGAAAAGCACGAGCCGAAAGGCGAGTTGATCCTGGTAGTGCCGCGTCCGGGCACAATTTCTCCCTGGTCTTCCAAGGCTACTGACATTGCTCATAACACTGGCCTGAACAAAGTTCATCGCTTGGAGCGTGGCATCGCCTACTACGTTACCGGTGTCGAGTTAACTGAAGCTGAACGCCTTGTGCTGGCCTCCCGCTTACACGATCGTATGGTTGAAGCGGTATTCACCGATTTTGCTCAAGCTGAGCAATTATTTGTGGAAGAAGCGCCGCGCCCGTTGCGCGGTGTGGATATTCTCGAGGGCGGCCGCGAAGCTCTGGAAGATGCCAATGTCACCTTGGGCTTGGCCTTGGCTGAGGATGAGATTGATTACCTGCTCACCAGTTTCCAAGAGCTGGAGCGCAATCCCACAGATGTAGAGCTGATGATGTTTGCCCAGGCAAACTCCGAGCACTGCCGCCACAAGATCTTCAATGCCTCCTGGACCATCGACGGCGAAGAAATGCCGCACTCCCTGTTCGGCATGATTAAGAATACCTACCAGAAGGGTGGTGACAATGTGTTGTCCGCCTATGCGGATAATGCAGCCGTCGTTACTGGTAGCGAAGCGGGGCGTTTCTACCCGGATCCTGACAGCAAGGAATACGGTTTCAGCACTGAAGCCATTCATCTGCTGATGAAAGTGGAAACCCACAATCACCCTACCGCGATTGCTCCTTTCTCCGGTGCTGGTACCGGGGCCGGTGGTGAAATTCGTGATGAAGGTGCAGTTGGCCGTGGCTCCAAACCAAAAGTGGGCCTGACCGGTTTTACGGTTTCCAACTTGCGCATTCCCGGCTGGGAGCAGCCTTGGGAAGCCAACTATGGCAAGCCTGAGCGTATTGTTACCGCTCTGGATATTATGATCGAAGGCCCGATCGGTGGTGCAGCATTTAACAATGAGTTTGGCCGCCCGAATATCTGCGGTTACTTCCGTACCTTTGAAGAAAATTTCGATGGCGAGCGTCGCGGCTATCACAAGCCGATCATGTTGGCTGGTGGTTACGGCAATATCCGCGAAGAGCATGTAGACAAGCCCGAGTTTTCCCCTGGCGCCAAACTGGTAGTGCTGGGTGGCCCGGCGATGTTGATTGGCCTCGGTGGTGGTGCAGCCTCCAGTATGGCCAGCGGCTCCAGCTCTGAAGATCTGGATTTCGCTTCAGTACAGCGCCAAAACCCGGAAATCGAGCGTCGCTGCCAAGAGGTGATCGACCAGTGCTGGCAGTTGGGTGAGAGCAACCCCATTGCCTTTATCCACGATGTGGGTGCGGGCGGTTTGTCCAATGCTTTCCCTGAGCTGGTGAAAGATGGCGGTACCGGCGGTAATTTTGAACTGCGCAATGTGCCCTGTGATGAGCCGGGTATGAGCCCGCTGGAAATTTGGTGTAACGAGTCCCAGGAGCGCTATGTACTGGCAGTGATGCCGGAAGATCTGGAGCGCTTCGAGCAAATCTGTGAGCGTGAGCGCGCGCCTTACGCCGTTGTCGGTGAAGCTACCGAAGACAAGCACCTGCTGTTAAATGACAAGCAATTCGAATCCAAGCCAGTAGACCTGCCGATGTCGGTGTTGTTCGGCAAGCCGCCGCGCATGCACCGTGAAGCAGCGACTCGCCAGGTGGAAAGCAAGGCATTTTCCACAGCGGATATCGACCTGAATGAAGCGGCTGAGCGGGTGCTGCGCCTGCCCACAGTGGCTAGCAAGAGCTTCCTGATCACTATCGGTGACCGCACTGTAACCGGTCAGGTTTCCCGCGACCAAATGGTTGGTCCCTGGCAGGTGCCGGTGGCCGATTGCGCGGTAACTACCGTTGCCTATGACAGCTACGCAGGCGAAGCCATGTCTATGGGTGAGCGCACCCCGGTGGCATTGCTGGATGCACCGGCCTCGGGCCGCCTGGCAGTGGGTGAGGCAATTACCAATATCGCCTGTACCCCAGTGAAGCAACTGTCCGATATCAAACTCTCCGCCAACTGGATGTGTGCAGCGGGCCATCCGGGTGAAGAGGAAAAACTTTATCGCACCGTAGAAGCGGTGGGTATGGAGTTGTGTCCTGAATTGGGCATTACCATCCCTGTGGGTAAAGACTCCATGTCTATGCGCACTGCCTGGGAGGAAGAGGGCGAGCAGAAATCGGTTACTGCACCGCTGTCTCTGGTAATTTCTGCCTTTACTCCGGTAACTGATGTTCGCAAGACAGTGACACCGCAGCTGCGCACCGATAAAGGTGAGAGTGAGTTACTGTTTATCGATCTGGGTGCCGGCAAAAATCGCTTGGGCGGCTCCTGTCTGGCGCAGGTCTACAACGAGCTGGGTGACAAGCCCGCAGACCTGGACGATGCCAAGAAGCTGAAAGGTTTCTTCGAGGTGGTACAGCAGGCTCTGAATGAAGACCTGATCATGGCCTACCACGACCGCGCTGACGGCGGTCTGTTTACAACCCTGGCGGAAATGGGCTTTGCCGGCCGCGTGGGTATGGATGTGGAAATCTACGAATTGGGTGAAGACCCGATTGCGGCGCTGTTCAGTGAAGAGCTGGGTGCGGTATTGCAGGTTCCCGCCTGTGAAGCGGATATGCTGGTACAGCGCTTTGCCGCTGTGGGTGTACCCACCCACAAGATCGGTTACCTGAACAATAACGAACACCTGTGCATCACTAATAACGGTGTTGAAATCTTCAAGCGCTCCCGTGCTGAATTGCAGCAGATCTGGTCGGAAACCAGCTACCGTATCCAGTCCCTGCGTGATAACGCCGAGTGTGCCGAGCAGGAATTCGCTGCAATTGCCAAGGAAGACCCGGGCCTGACAGTAAACCTCACTTTCGATATCAACGACGATATCAGCGCACCTTATATCGCTAAAGGTGTTCGCCCGAAAGTTGCTGTACTGCGAGAGCAGGGCGTGAATAGCCAAGTGGAAATGGCGCACTCTTTCCACCGCGCTGGCTTTAACGCTGTCGACGTACATATGAGTGACATCCTGTCTGGCCGTGTAGCGTTGGATGAGTTCAAAGGCTTGGTGGGCTGTGGTGGCTTCTCTTACGGCGACGTACTGGGTGCTGGTGAGGGGTGGGCTAAAACCATCCTGTTTAACGATCGTGCCCGCGATCAATTTGAGGGCTTCTTCAATCGCAACGATACCTTCGGCTTGGGGGTGTGTAACGGTTGCCAGATGTTCTCGGTGATCAAAGAGCTGATTCCAGGTGCTGATCACTGGCCGCGCTTTGTGCGCAACCTCTCTGAGCAGTATGAAGCGCGCTTCGCACTGGTAGGCATTGAAGACTCACCTTCCGTGTTGTTTAAAGGTATGGCGGGTACCTATATGCCGGTTGCCGTTGCTCACGGTGAGGGGCGCGTAGAGTTTGCTGACCAGCAGGCGCTGGAGAAGTGTGAAGCTTCCGGCACTATCGCGATGCGCTACCTGAATAACAAAGGGGAAATCACCCAAACTTATCCGGCCAACCCCAACGGCTCGGTAAATGGTATTACCTCCCTGAGTTCTGAGGATGGCCGCGTGACTATTATGATGCCGCATCCTGAGCGTGTTGCTCGAGCTGTCAGCAATAGCTGGCATCCAGATGAGTGGAAAGAAGATTCCGGCTGGATGCGCTTGTTCCGCAACGCGCGGGTGTTTGTCGACTAAGACAAGTCATTCCCTCGGTTTTTGCCTGCCGAGGTACGCGTAAAGATTGTGGTGGCCGTTTCAGGTCACCACACTCTTTAGTAAAAATAGAAATATTTCTGTAATATTTTTCAGCCCTTTCATTTCTTGGCGTATTTTTTCCCTTCCTTAAAGTAGAAACTTCAGCTACTGCTATACTTAAACGATTATTCGAAATAACGTTTTTGCTATGGTGCAGTTATCTGTTGTATTTGCAGTTTACTTGCTCATTGCTCCATCCAATGTCTTGTTGGGATTAGGGTTCACATTTAATTCCGCTCGATTCTTTTCAAATTTCATCGTTTTTAACCTTTTCAGAAAAAAGCAGTCTCTGAGGGGGTATTCCTGCCTGGTAAAAGTGATTAAGGAGAAAACTATGGCGTACAGCGAAACTCTGGCTGAAAAAGTGCGCAAATTACTTCAGGGAAATGAAGGCCTCAGTGAAAAGCAGATGTTTGGAGGTCTCGCTTTTATGTTGAATGGCAATATGGCCTGTGGGGTTGTTGGAGAGGAGTTGATGGTCCGGGTTGGGCCCGATGAGTATCAAACTGCGTTGGCCGAACGCTATACCCGGCCTATGGATTACACCGGGCGCCCCTTAAAAGGCATGGTGTATGTGGAAGAAGATGCTGTCGCAGAAGATTTGGATAACTGGGTCAGTCGTGGAGCGATATTTGCGGGCTCACTTCCTCCAAAATAATCGCTTATATTCACTGAACTTAGAAAATTAATTTTTTTATTGCATGGTGAGTGAATAGCAGTCAGGAGTTGGCGTGAGTTCGCCGTTTTCTACGCGTTGACTTCTGTACGGCCTACACTCAGCGAAATAAATGTGACCCCGGTTCTATTCCCTCTTGGTCCTTGCTGATTTTCCGCTCAGTAGTCTGAAAGGATATTAACTATGTATTTTCTCGAATTGAATAACGGTGTAGAGATACCTCAGCTCGGCATGGGAATGGCTGCGATTGGCAGCTGGCAGCAGGATGATGAGTATGTAACAGAAGTTATTTTGAAAGCCATGTCTGTTGGGTATCGTCATTTTGACACAGGATCTGTCTACGGAAATGAGCGAGCGCTGGGAAGAGCGATCAAAGAATCCGGCCTAGCGAGGGAAGAGCTTTTTATTACCAGTAAAGTTTGGGATACGGAGCAGGGAACCAGTAAAACTCACGATGCTTTTGCCCGTAGTCTGGAGCGTTTGCAGCTGGAATACCTGGACCTATATCTGATCCATTGGCCCATGCCGGCCTATACCCGGGAGACCTGGGGTGCAATGGAGGCGCTTTACCAGCAGAAAAAAGTGCGGGCCCTGGGAGTGTCAAACTTTCGTAAATCTGATATTGAACAACTGGCGACTTTCTCGGAAGTGCGCCCTGTTTTTAATCAAATTGAACTGCATCCCTACTTCACTCAGCAGCCTTTAGTAGATTATTGCCAGTTCCATAAAATTGCGATTTGCAGCTGGTCTCCTTTGGGGTCGGGATCTACATGGAGCGGTGTCGAGGCTCATGAAAAACCTCTCATAGATCCAGTAATTGTGGATATTGCGAAAAATCACGGGGTGACTTCGGGGCAGGTTATCCTTAAGTGGAATATCCAGCAGCATCGCATAGTTATTCCCAAGGCGGAAAGCCTGGATCACATACGCAATAACTTCTTATTATCTGATTTTAATTTGAGCAATGCGGAGATCCAGGCAATTAATGGATTGAACTGCAATAAAAGGTTGGGCGGTGATCCCGATTATGTTAATCAGAAAAATATAATGGTCAAAGTGCCCGATTAAATTTTTTCCAACAAAGCATAGGTCGCTATAGCGCAGGCGGAAGTAACATTCATTGAGGAATTGATACCCTGCATAGGTATGTGTACCACAGCATCTGCCAGTTCCAGAAGTTCAGGGTTGACCCCATCTTTTTCAGAACCCAATACCAAACATATTTTATTCCCCTTGGAAACGGGGGTATCTTTGAGTTCGACGCTATTTGAGGCAATCTCCAGGCAAATTAATCGATAGCCCTTATTTTTTAAGGTTTGCGCGATATTGACTGCAGATGAGTGATATTCGTAGGGAACGTACTTTTCTGTAGACCGGGAAACTTTCCGAATTTTGGAATTAGGTGGAACCAGGCTTTCACCAGTTAAATAAATTTTCTCTACGCCGAGTGCATCGGCGATACGAAATAGGCCGCCGACATTGCTCGGTGTACCGATATCGGTGGCTAAATAGCATAATGGGTAAGTGTCTGTGCTGGGTTGATGACTACTGTGATCTGTCTGCATTTTTCGGTTTGTTACTATAGGAAGTGGGGAAGTCACAACTTCCCCAGGAAAGTACTGCGGTATTGATGGGGGAGTTAGTGGCTGCTCTCTGCGATTTCGAGAGCCTCCTCGGCGACTCTTTGCGCAGCAGCCTGGCGATTACGCATCTGCTCTACCAGAGAGGGCTCTCGGTTGGCCTTTTGATTCTGGATATGCACCGCTTGCCTGTATACCTTATCTGACACAATAAACTCTTCCGCTCGCTGGTTGATTTCGCTGTAGCGTGTATTCAGTTCTGAGATCTTCTTGGATAGATGTTCAAGATCCAGGATATCGTCGAAGTAAAGGGCGATCAGCCGCTCGCACTCCCTGGCGATTGCAAGGTACTCGTTGCCTACCTGCCGGTGTCCCTCATAGTTCTTTTTAAAATTGAAGAAAGTTTGCACACCGCCCAATAGCGCGGCCAGCAGGGCCAGCGCCGCACCACTCCACTTGGTCCAATCAGGCAGCTCCGCATTGATCAAGGAGAAGAAAAGCGAACCGAGGAATAAGTTGACGACAACGATGGGCACCCCGCAAAGCACATGCAAATTGCGCCCCTTCATAGAGGCTCGAAAGTGGCTGTGTTTGCACAGGTGAGCATTCCAGCGGAGCTTCTCCAGGACTTCCACGGTATTGGGTATAGTGCTCATGATTCCTTTCCGCCCTCATTCTACTTCTAGCTATTGTGGGCGATAGTTTGACGGATGCCAGCGAGATGTACAGGGGAGATGACCAGATTCGAAAGTTTGGACTACGGGGGTGGCTCTAGATGTTCCAAAGCAGGCCCTAAATGTAAGTGATTACCTACAGCTAGGGCCTTACAACCCGGGCTAGAAGTTGTAAGTTACTCCCAGTGCAGTAAAGTCGGCCTTTTCATCCTCGACTTCATAGATGGTGTGTTCAAGGCCAATATCCCAAGTGCCGGTAGACCAGGATATCTCAGCACCATAGTAGAGGTCTGAGCCGTCTGTGGCGCTATCTGGGTTGTAGCTGATTTCGTAGGGTTCCGACGTCATATAGACATCATAAATACCGCCGTTTTCGTAGTAGCTACGAGTGCCTGTAATTTGTCTTTGCCCGCTTTTATTCGCGCACCACTGGTGTACACCTAAGCGAACAATTGCATTGAAGTTTTGCTGGAATTTTTGGGTGAGAGCAAGTCCCAGGCTGTAGGATTTATAGTCAGTTTTAATGTTCGAATCGTAAGTATAGCTATCAACTACATTTACATCCTGGCCTTGGTAATAGTCCGAATAATAGAACTCCCCATCACCTTTATACTCCTGGCGAATCTCTCCCAAATCCACCATCCCACCTTCGACAGCTAAATAGTTATTTATGCGATAGCCAAGAGTAAAGCTATATCCAGTTGAATTAAGGTCTTCACTCTCTGTATAGCGGGCTCTGGTATCAAAGCTCATATAGCCCAGTGTAGCTTTGGCATAAAAGGGTTTTTCTGAAGCGTAAGTGTTGGCACCTGATGCCAATGCGAGAATGGACAGGGATAGGGGAGTGATGCGTCTCAAGGGGTACCTCTATAAAAGAAAACTAACGATTGGTCATAGATTCGCGATATCTCTGTATTCAAATGGGACATACAGCAGAGTTTAAGTAGTTTGTACCAATCTGCTTATTTTACACTTGTACCGCCTCAGCTGAAAGTTATTAACCTTGTTTTAGTAAGGATCTACTAGTAAGTGAGCGCCAACTTTGGATGGTGGTAAGGATAAGAGAAGATGTGGGTGCTTTGAATTTTGAATAATTTCTTGGTTATAGGTCTGCGCAAAAGGGTAAGTTTCTTGTATTTTTATTGTCCATCTTGACCGAGGGGTTTACACCCTTCCTAAGATTCAAACTAAAAAAATAAACCCTTGAGTAGTTGGGGGCAGGTATGTCAATCGCGCGACAGCGCTTTATAGTTTTGGGGCCTCTTTTTGCTGTGGCCTTCTATTTCTTTGTATCAGCGTTGGGAATGCAGTATCTACCGGCAGTAACTGCTGCAATTACCTTGTTAACTGTGATTTGGTGGATAACGGAGGCACTGCCAATCCCCGCAACGTCACTGGTGCCTTTTGTCCTCTTGCCTCTATTTGGAGTAGCGGATCATCGGGAGGTGGCAGCTTCCTTGGGAAGTCATGTCATTCTGTTGCTGATGGGGGCCTTTATTTTGTCCAAGGCCCTGGAGAAAAGTGGGGCCCACGAGCGCCTTGCCCTGTATATGTTGCGTATTGTGGGCGTCTCCAGCGGCCGCAGGCTGGTGCTCGGATTTATGCTGGCAGCAGGCTTCCTGAGCATGTGGATTTCCAACACTGCTACCACATTGATGATGCTGCCTATAGCCCTGGCAATTCTCAGTAAGATCGACAACGAGCGCTTAAGTATTGCCCTGATCCTGGGTATTGCCTATGCCGCAAGTCTGGGTGGGGTAGGTACTCCTCTGGGCACGCCGCCCAATGTTATTTTTATGGGAATATACGAGGAAGTAACCGGACGAGAGTTTAGCTTCCTGGGCTGGATGAAAATAGGAGTCCCAGTTGCTTTGGTGACGCTGCCTATAATGGCCCTCTGGCTGACCCGTCATGTGCATCTGAAAAATGATATTGAGCCCCCTCAAGTGGGAGAGTGGAGGCAAGAGGAAAAGCGAACCTTAATGGTTTTCGGTGTGGCAATTCTCCTATGGGTTACTCGCAATGCACCGTTTGGTGGTTGGAGCGAATTGATAGGTATTGATGCTGCCGGTGATGGAACCGTGGCTCTAGCAGCCGTTGTCGCTATGTTTCTAGTGCCCAACGGTAAGGGAGGGCGCTTGCTGGATTGGCAGACGGCAGAGACGATCCCCTGGGGAATGCTATTACTGTTTGCTGGTGGTATAGCGCTAGCAAAAGGTTTCTCCAGTTCCGGACTGAGCGATATGCTCGGCAACGGTCTTTCTTTCCTGACGGCGATGCCACTGTGGTTGTTGTTGGTAATTCTATGCCTTAGTGTGACCTTCTTGACAGAGATAACCAGCAATACAGCTACGGCAACCCTACTTATGCCAATTTTAGCTGTAGCCGCCACTTCAGCGGGTTTTGAGCCCATGGTGCTGATGATACCTGCGGCGATGAGTGCCAGTTGTGCATTTATGTTGCCTGTAGCTACAGCGCCTAATGCGATTGCGTATGGAACCGGTAAAGTACGTATACAGGATATGGTTCGAGAGGGCGCGATACTTAGTGTGACGGCATCGCTGATAATAGCGGGGATGAGTTGGTTGATCCTGGCTGGTTAGTGTTCGCCAAGGCCATAAAAGTAGGGCTTAAATAGTTGTTAGAATATGTATTTAACGGTTGGGCTTTGGAATTCACACGCTGATTGAGTCTCTGAGGATCAAATTCAGATAATAAAATATCAATGGAACAAAGAAAAATAGGTAGGAGAGATAGAGCTCTATGAATAAAACCACAGCAACGCTGTTACTCACCCTTGGTTTAGTAGGGTGTGGCGAGACAGAAAATAACCAAGTAGCAGATGACAAAACCTTGTTTAGCGAGCAGGCTTCCGCTCCTGTAGCCAAGAAAGTGCCTCATAAAATGGTTATGCATGGCCATGAGCGTATCGATAATTACTACTGGATGCGCGATGATGAACGTAAAGCGCCAGATGTTATTGCTCATCTCGAAGCAGAAAATGCTTATACCGATTCGGTAATGCACCACACCAAAGAGTTACAGGAATTACTCTTTGAGGAAATGACTGGCCGTCTGGAGAAAGATAAATCAACGGTTCCCGTTTATTATAATGGCTACTGGTATTACAGCCGCTATCTTCCCGAGAAAGAATACGCGATCCACGCGCGACGTAAAGGCACCCAGGAAGCACCTGAAGAGGTTATGCTGGATGTGAATACGCTGGCTGAAGGCCACGGCTACTTTAGTGTAGGGCGCCTGGCGGTTTCTCCCAGTAATCAGTTGGTAGCATATCCTGAAGATAGCGTTGGGCGCCGTGTTTACACGATTCGCTTCAAGGACTTAAAGACTGGTGAGATGCTGCCAGATAAATTGGAGAATGCTTCACCAGTTGCCGTGTGGGCAAATGATAATCAGACTGTCTTCTATATCAATAAAGACCATCAAACTCTGCTCGGCTATCAGGTAATGCGCCATAAGCTGGGCACGCCACAGAGTGAAGATGTTGTTGTTTACGAAGAGATGGATAAGGCTTTCTATACGTGGATTTCCAAATCCCGGGATGGAGAGCTGATACGCATTCACCACAGCTCTACAACTAGCAGTGGCCAGTCAATCCTGGACGCAAACACCCCTCTCGCGGATTTTGCTCCCTTATACCCTCGGGAAGAGGATCATGAGTATTCAGCGCTAAAGTTAGGGAATGATTTTTATATCATGACCAACTGGCAAGCTGAAAACTTCCGCCTTATGAAGGTTGCCATGGACGACGCAAAAGATAAGTCTAATTGGCAGGAAGTCATACCTCATAGTAGTAAAGTTTTGTTGGAAGATTTCACTTTATTTGATCATCATCTGGCAGTAATAGAACGAAAAGCGGGGCAAACGGGTCTCCGAATTATTAATTTAGAGAATAATAAGGACCTTCAAGTCGGGTTTAATGATCCAGTATACAGGCTGGGCTTGAGTTCAAACCCAAACTTGGACTCAGAGAGTGTTCGAGTATCTTATTCGAGTTTAACGACACCAAATAGTGTTTATGAAGCCAAGTTGGATAGTGGCGATTTGGAATTGCTTAAGCAAGACAAAGTTCTGGGTGGTTTTGACCCAGAGCACTATCAGAGCGAGGGTATCCTGGTAGCGGCACGAGATGGCGTTAAGGTGCCGGTATCTTTGGTTTATCGTAAAGATAAATTTAAGAAAGATGGCTCTAATCCATTACTGCAATATGCCTATGGCTCATACGGTAGTACCGTAGACCCCTGGTTCCGCTCTTCAGTGGTGTCCTTGCTTGACCGAGGTTTTGTATTTGCTATTGCCCATATTCGTGGCGGCCAAAAACTGGGACGTGCCTGGTACGAAGATGGAAAGATGTTCAATAAAAAGAATACTTTCACTGATTTTATCGACGTTACCAAGGCGTTGGGGAAATTAAAATATGGGGCCCCTGATAAGATCTTTGCTTCAGGTGGTAGTGCTGGGGGGCTGTTGATGGGCGCGGTAGTCAATATGGAACCGGGTTTGTACCGGGGTGTTACTGCGGCGGTGCCATTTGTTGATGTGGTAACTACCATGCTGGATGAGTCAATTCCCCTGACTGTTAATGAGTATGACGAGTGGGGCAATCCTAATAATAAGGATAGTTATGAATATATGCTTTCCTATTCTCCCTATGACCAGGTGAAAGCTCAGGATTACCCCAATATGTTGGTAACCACTGGGCTACATGATTCCCAGGTGCAATACTTTGAGCCAATGAAATGGGTGGCAAAGTTACGCGAATTGAAGACCGATGAAAATCAGTTGTTATTCAATACCAATATGGAAGCAGGTCACGGTGGCTCTTCGGGTCGTTTCCGTCGCTATAAGGAGACCGCTTTACAGTATGCATTTTACCTCGATTTACTTGGGTATAAAAATGGAGAGACTGATAAGAAGGTTAAGTAATAAATATGTTATGCTTATTTTAGAGATATAGGTCTGATTATGGGTAGCTAATTATTCTTTATATCTCTACTTAAGTATCATGTAAATAAAGGGGAGCTAGCTCCCCTTTATTTGTTGGGGAAGTTGAAATGTCCTTTTCTTTTTCAGCTTTCTGAAATATTAACTTCTAGAGTCAATTGGCTTTTCGTGTTGTTTGGGCAGGATAAACACGCACCACCTTTTTAGTATTCCGCTAAAACTCCAAATGCTTTGAATTTCTATTTATAGGCGTAGAATGGAGATAGATTTACTGGAAGGTCTGAATTATGCGTGAGTTCGCCGCCATTGAGGCACCTGTGATTGATCGATTTGGAGGGTTAGACGGACTTCAGTCGAAGCTGGTTAAGCCAAAGCCTGCGCAGCTCTTGAGAGAGATACATGACAGTCAGTGGTTGTCATCGGCATCCCGGGCTGTTTTTCAAGCCGGTTTTAGTTGGAAGGTTGTTGAAAAAAAGTGGCCGGATATAGAGAAGATCTTTTATGGCTTTGATGTTTCATTCTGTCGTTACTTACCGGAGGAGGCATTAGATGACCTAATGCGGCAGGAAGGAATGATCAAGCACTGGACTAAAACTCGCTCCATTCAGAGAAATGCAGACTTCTTTTGGCATTTATCTAATGAGCATGGAAGTTTGGGAGCGTATTTCTCTAGCTGGAATACAGGCAACTATATTGAGAATCTTCTCTACTTGCGTAAAGGTGGTGATCGACTCGGCGGTAAGACTGCCCAAGTATTTCTAAGACGAATGGGAGTTGATACTTTGGTTTTTGCAAGTGATACCATTCGAGCCCTAATCCGAGAAGGGGTAGTCGACAAGTCTCCCTCCTCCAAGAAAGACTGGGCTGCACTAAAAGCAGCCATCGAAACTTGGCAGTCCCAGTCAAGTCGTAGTTTGAATGAGATTAGCCAGATATTATCACTTTCGGTAGGTTAATCAACTGGGGTATTTAGTTGGTAGAAGTATCTATTTCACTCCTACCAACCTGAATACTTGATCGAAAGTTAATCGGTTGTAGCTGACGGCACAACCTGAAAGTCCACGGACAACGAAGCCTCATACTGAACTTCGTCGAAGGAACTAACCTCTGTTTCTATATATGCTTCTGAAAAGCTATCTTCAAATTTACTGTTTCGAGTTCTGGAAGCAGTAACGATAACCTCTTCTATTGCTCCAGCTCCCGCTGTCCCATGATAGCCGATATTATTTGTACGGACATTAACTGGTGTTAACTGAATACTCAGGGTTCTCTCATAGTCAGCTTTTTGTTCCATGATTTTGGCTAGTGCCTTAGATCGGACCTTTTTTGTATATTCAGATACTTCTGAATGCTCAAAAGAAGTACTCACTATTTCTATTTCTTTATTTTCATCGGTTAGCCTTGCGATAGACTGTAAATGTCCCTCCTTGTTAATAGTTATTGCGACCCTGTTAATAACTTTATAGCTGGAAGGATTTTTGCCTAGCCAACCAAATTGTGGGGAAGATGAAAATTTTGAATTTTTAATCTTAGCTCGGTCTATGCCAGCCTTTATTAAGCTCTCGGTTATTTGTTCACGCAAAGAACTATTGCTGGCAATGGCGTCTGATAGGAGAGACTCTTCAGTGGTGACAATAATATTGACTATAGCTTGGTCTGAATAAGCCGTTTCTTTTGCACTGCCGTGGAGAGTCACAACTCTTGATATTGGGTAAATTAGGTCACGTAAGTCCTGGGGGGAGCCTTTAATCTCTGGGGTTGCCATTGAAAGGCTGGGAATGAGTAGCGAAGCTAAAAGAGCAAGTCTTTTCATATTGACACTTCCAAACTGTGAATAAATGACAATCTATCAGGAAACTGGCTTATAGCCGATCAATAGCACTATATCGGCTTTCCTAGTTTCTATCCAATTGTTGCAGCTGAAACCGTTCGTTGTAGTTGTATATTCGCAAAATATCGCCCAATTACCATTCATGATATGACTATTACTGCTTTGGTATTTTAGTACCGTTTATCGCTGCAAAATTACCACTTATCGGTCTCAGCCAGGTTCTAAAACCAGTTCACAGACAATCGATTGCATCACTTTAAAGTGCGCACTTGGTCATCAATTGAGTATAAAAATTCAATGGATGACAGCAAGCAATAACAAATTATCTTAGTGACATACGAGTTGGGCAGAACTGATGGGTTTACTGATAAATAAGAAGTTAATAGCGCTTTCTTTGACGGCATTGCTGGCCGCGTGTGGAGGTGGTGGAGGGAGCTCCTCTTCGGATTCGGATAACCCCTCCTCAGATAATAGCGGTAGTGATAATAATAGTGGCGGTAGCGATCAGGGTTCGTCCGGCAGCGATGATAATCCGATCTCGGATAATGTGGGCACTACAGTTGTGGTGGGAGACGTAGAGCATACAGATTTAGGCTTCGCCTCATTGACTGCCATTGACGTAACGTTGCCAGAAGGTATGAACAATGCCCGTGAGGTTTACCAGATGGCACACTATATAGCGCGAACTGACGGGGAGCAGGATGAAGAGGATATTGATATCCCGATTCGTAGTTATACTGCGACCTGTGCAACAGATACTGATACTCCGAGAATGTTTGTTTCCACTACTTTGTCAGAGGGGGACACTGCTGCGGATACAACTCACGGTTCTATTTATGAGCTACAGTATGATCCGGATACTTCCAGTTTTGAGCCAACAGGTAATGCAACGCTGTTAAATCAGTGTTATGAATCCCACGGTGTGGCTGTAAGCTCTGATTGCTCCACAGTAGCAGTTCTATGCAATACAGATTATCAAGCCAATGAGCGTTATGAGGTTGAAGCTGACCTTGTTGAGCAATACGGTTCAACGTGGATGAAAATGGAAGATAACATTGACACCATTGAATCCCGTATTGCGAATGAAATTGGTCTTCTGGTTGCGACCAATCACGGTAAATATATCGACTTTTTTACTGAACACCCTACGCTGACGTTTGACGATTTCCTTCCTGGTTTGAAGGCAAACTTCCCGGATACTGATTTTGGGGACTCGCCATCCTTTACCACTATTAAAGGGTCCGATATGCAAGAGGAGATGGAGTATATTATTTCCAGTCTTTCCTCTGGCGACTATGACGATTTACTGCAGCACATTCGAGATGCCAGTTACAGCTATAACGAGCAGATTTGGCTGCTAGAGTGGGAAAATCAGCCTTTAAGTGAAGTTCCTGATGCTTACGTAGTAAATAAAATGCACGGTGGAACTCATCTTGGCGCACAAGAGCTGATTTATGTTGAGGATGACAGCCAGGGTCGTAGTAGCTATGGTTTCTCAGTTTCTGCACGGGTATTTGATGGAAATGGGAGTTCTCACTATTCGGCGGGCTTAACGGTTATTGACCGTAGTAATTGGTCCCTGGATATGAGCAGCTCAGATAATCGCGGTTGGTATTGGGCCTGCGGCGATGGTCACGTAGTAAACATTCGCTCATTCTATAATCCAGACAATGAGATGTTTGGTGCAATTTGCACCAGTGATTGGAACGACTGGATAGGTAGCACTCATGGGCAACTGGGTACCATTGCAGTGAAAATGGAAACTTCCAGTTCGTCTACAGAAGGGCGCTTTAATCACTTCGTACCATCAACGTCTGCGATGGTATCTAATGGTGGTGGTCATACTGTTGTACCAGTGGATGCCAATACGAACCTTTCTTTGATCGTCTCGCCTAAATATATTGAGGATGCGGATATGGATCGCTTTCTCCAGGATGAAGTCGGTATTGATCCGTCTGGGGAAGGTCCGTTCGATGAAGATTGTGCAGATTACGACACCACAAACTGTTTCCTGTCCTATATGAGTTATAACTATTGGGAAGATGATGATAGTTTCTCCACAATAACAAGGCAGGGACTTTATTCCGGTGATGCACTAGATTCCAGCTCTTTAACCCGTATTGGCATCGCTAAAGTCAGCTCTACCGGTAGTATGGAAGGCCAGGGTTTTAATTGGTTGGTTGAGGATGATGATTGCCAAATTAGTGATCCACAACTTATTGATTTAAAAAATGGACGTTACTTATTTGGGTATGCAAAGTTCCAGTGTATTTCTGATAACCTAGCCTATAACCGTATTTATGCCGACAGCGGCTCTAAAAGATTATTAGTGCCAAAAGCCTATTATGTAATGGAAGTTGATGCAGATCTAAACGTACTTGAAGGGCCAATCGAGTTACCTAATTATGGATGGGGTGGTTTGGATGAGCCTATGTACTTAGGTGATGGAAAAGTAGCTTGGACTTATATTAAAAACCCCACTCACGATAACTATGTGAGTGGTCAGCAAAATGTTTGGCAGGCGATGGTGTATCATTCGAATAGTGTGAATTAATCATATTGGGGGAGCTATGTCTCCCCCTTGTTGATGAATATAGGTGTTCTTTACAGTTTTTGTCGTTCCCAGCTTCTTCTTGGGCTAAATTGCAATTTTTTAGTGTTTTTTTTCGACTTCTCATTTTCTTTTCGTTTGATAGTGACCTTTGTTTTTTCTTTTCTTTTGATGTCAAGTGCCATTTCTGTATTTAAGGTGGTGCGGACGCTTTATGCGGTAATGCGGTAATGCGGTAATGCGGTAATGCGGTAATGCGGTAATGCGGTAATGCGGTAATGCGGTAATGCGGGATTGCGGGATTGCGGGATTGCTATTTGTGCACACCTATAAAAATCTCAGTAAATATACGAAATTAAGATGTGACTTTTCATGCATTAATGTTTTTCCCAAATTTGATCTTGTTGGTTTAGGGTTTCCTTGTAAATTTCTTTTTTACGGAATAGTATTTCGCCAAATTTATACGATTCACAAATGCTTATGAGTGCGGTTGTCTCGGGGGTACACCTTCTAATTCCGCGTTTAAAATAGTAAGAGTTTGGTCTCTATTTTTAAGCTAAAGAAGTGTAAGTAGCCTACAAGAGCATCATTCTGGGGAATGAAGAAATATGTTAAAAGTGAAATCGATGTTGGGTCGTCTTCTGGGATTTCTAAAACCAATTAAATTAACATTGTTTTTGACTTTTGCAGCTTTTTCAGGAGTGGCAAACGCTGATGAAGCAGAGTGGACAAGTATTGGCCATGAAATCTTAACGGGTGATTATGATGGAGATGGTAATGATGACCTCTACCTGTCACCAAATCCCAATTACATCTTGCTTCACGGAGATGTAATTACCCCTATTGTTACTGATTCGTTGTACGAGGCAATTGTACTGCTCTCTAAAGGTGATGGGACTTATAGCGTAGTCGCCTCTCCCAATCAGTCAACGCTCGATAGTGTCAGTTGGTCCAGTGCGCGCCAATCACTTTTGACGGGCGATTTTGATGGGGATGGTAATACTGACTATTTCCTGCAAGGCGCCAGCGCCAGTGATGACAGCCTGATCTTATTATCAGGGAGCAGTCTAGTTATCTCAGATTACTTGGACAGCAATTTATTTGCATCTAATCGGGCATCTGTGTCGGTATCGGATGTCGATGGAGATGGGGTAGATGATCTGCTACTGGAGGGCTCTAATGGTGTTCATGAAGTAGCTTATGGTGATAGCAATGGTGAGCTATCAGCAGTTAAAACTTACCTGGACAACAGTAGTAGTTTTGTTGCCCTCTCCAAAGGCGATGCTGGAGTGGGTCCTACTGGGGCAGCTTCATACAATATGCCCCTTGAGATCCCTGCAGGCATTAACGGGATTGAGCCCAAGCTCTCTTTAGGATACAGCAGTCAAAGTGGTAATGGTTTGCTGGGAATGGGGTGGCAACTAAACGGCCTTTCCTACATTCATCGCTGCAAGCCTACACTGGCAACAGAGGGCACGTCTGCCCAATCGGGGGCGGAGCGCTACAGCACCAGTGAGCGTCTTTGTCTGGATGGGAAAAAACTGATTGCTATCAGTGCTTCTAGTGATCCTGCAACCAATAGCCAATACTGGGCAAGCGGTACAGAGTACCGCACTGAGATTGATGTATTTACCAAGATTGTTTCCAGTGGTTCACAAAGTAATGGCCCCAAGTATTTTAAAGCCTGGACCCGAAGTGGCCTAATTCTTGAATTTGGTAATACTTCCGATAGTCGGGTAGAAGCTCCGGGCCAATCCAGCGGTCCTATAGGTACCTGGGCTGTCAATAAAGTAACAGACCGTTTTGGTAATAGTTATACGGTTACCTATTACGAGAATAATTCTTCTGGTGAGTTTTATCCTCAGCGAGTGGATTATGGTCCCGATTCAGCTGTTCGTTTTGAATATGAAGATCGCGAAACTGATAGTGCCAGCTACCTGACAGATCGCCCCTGGGGTTATGACGATGGTGGCAGTATCGTCACTAGCAAGCTACTTAAATCTGTAACCACCTATATTGATGTTACCAATCCTTCAAATTCCACCAGTGGAACCCCTGTGCGGGTATATAACCTGCACTATGAGCGCGGTGGTATTACTCACCGATATCGCCTGGCGGGTATCACCGAGTGTGGGTATCGCGATGATGGGGTGACCCAGGATTGCGCGCGCCCGGCTACTTTTGCTTGGCAAGATGGTGAAATGGGCTTTGAGAGCTCAGATTTTAGTCACTGTGAAAATGATCCAGCTGATTACCTCCGTTCTGTATCTCCTTTGATCATGGATGTCGATAATGATGGTATTAAGGACATTGTTTTTAAGGGGGATAGTTGGTTTGTTGCCCGGGGGACTGAGGAGGGTTGTTTTACTTCTACAGCGGTAACCACGGCAGATGGTGTCATTATAGAGGGCACCGATGATGGGGATATCGTTCAGCCCATTAGGCTTGGTAGTGAGTACGGGATGCTTTTGGGAGACCGGTCCGTTGCTCCTACAGGCCAAGCATATTTAGCTTTATATGTAGTCCGATTTGATCTCGATGGTTCTGGTAACTCTACAATTACCAAGGTTTTCCCTAAGGATGATGACTGTTGTGCCAATATGGTTTCCCCCCAGGCTACTGTGATAGTTGCGGATTTTAATAGCGATGGTCGCGATGACTTTTTCCTAAGTCGCATTGGGTTTGGTGGTTCTGTATGGTTGAGAAATGACGCTGAATGGGATGATGGCGGGGATAATTTTGTAGATAAAGGTGATGGCTCCATGTACGGGAGTTCGGATCGTTTCAGCACAAGAAGCCCCTTGCTTGTTGATGTAGATAATGATGGTCTGCTAGATCTTTCTGTTCATAGCAGTAGTGGGCGCTACATTCTCAGAAACAAGGGCGATGGAGCTCTTGAATATGATTCCACACCGATTTTACCGCGCGGTGATGGTGAAGATGTAGATATTGTGCAGGTTTCCGAATTGTCAGGCACAAACCGATCAATTTTTAGGACTAATAAGTGGCATATAAAAACGACGAAACACAAGCATTACGACACTAACTATAACGGTATATTTACCGATATTAATGGTGATGGACTGCAAGACTTCTTGGTCCGAATTACAGATGATGGTGCAACAAACGGTAGCTGGCGGATCTATTTAAACGAGGGCGGTACATTTGGTGATGAAATTGACACCGGTATTAGTACTGGTGATCATCAAAATCAGGTGTCCTTCCCAATGGACTATAACCGCGATGGGTTAATGGATATCGTCGCCCAGAAGGCAGATGGTTCAGCCTGGAGAGTATTGCTGTCGACACAAGTAACCGATTCGCAGGGGCAGGCAACTCCAGCTTTTGTAGAGCTCGATGTTGACCCCTTTGGTGGAATTCTGGAGCACCTGTTGGATTACGATATCTCTGAAGATAACCCTCCAGTGATATTTGATATCAATAGCGATGGCCAAGCAGATGTTTACTATAGTAGGGCGGCTCCACCTGAGGTTGGAGGAGCTGGAGACCCTGTTCAATTATTAATGGGAGCTGAGAGTAGGACTGATCTCTTAAAGAGTGCCACTAACAGTCTTGGAGCTGGCGTAGAATTTTCATACAGTCCCCTGATATCTAGTCGTTCAGTGAATGGCGATAACGTATATACCAGTGTACAGGGCTCTGATTTCCCAGTTATTAATGATGTCAGTGGCCACTATGTGGTTTACCAAACGGAAACCAGTGATGGCTTAGGAGGAGATAGAAATCGTTATTATCACTACGAGGGATTCAAGCGCGATCTACACGGTCGTGGTTTCTTGGGCTTTGAAGAGCAGATAGTTGAAGATGCTGTTTCCAGCCTGGTAACTACTAGCGAATACTTGCAAGAGTTTCCCTATACTGGATTTTTGTCTTCCAAAACAATTAAAAACTCCAGCGGTAAGCTGGTAGAGATAATCGACAATAACTACGAGCTACATAGCAGTAATGATCGTTTCCCCTATTTGGCCGATAGTATTACCCGTGAATACGGCTTAACAACGAGTAGTACATCGTCTCCTCTAAAAGTTAGCAAAATAGAGAGTAGTTTTGATGTCTACGGAAACCCGCTAACGGTTACTTTAACCTCCGGTGCAGGCCTCTCTGGCAGTACGGTGACAGGGGTGGAGGGCACTAAGAAAACAGTTAGTAGTGTATCTCCCAATGAAAGTGACTGGCTGATTTCCTTTGTAGATAGCCGTACGGTAACTACTAATAATGGTAGTAGCTCTGATCAGCGTTCCTATACCCATACCTACACTGCAGAACCGGATACTCTTGCGGTAGCGGTCAGCAAGGAGTTTGTGGGCGAGGATAACTGGCTGCAAACCACTTACACACGCAATAGCCAGGGCTTGGTGACCAATACCAAGATTACCGGCGGCGATATCGATGGCGGTAATTTAAGTAGCCGCTCCATTGAAACGCTCAGTGATTTCCTGGATCAGCTCTATCCCCAGACTGTAAAAAATGCACTGGACCATACCGTCACCTTAACCTATGACACACGGTATGGCCTGGTTAACTCTACTACCGATGCCAACGGGCTGACCCAAACTACGCTGTATGACGCATTTGGCCGTGCTGAGGTTGAGCAGTCTGCAGATGGCACCTACACAGAGATTTTCCGTTACTTCTGTGACTCTGTTGAGGTGTCTTGCCCTGCAGACGCTGTATATGTGGTAATTTCTGAGATAACCAATGATGCCTTGCCAGGCTATCTCGGCGCTCCGACCTCAGCGGTCTACTACGATATGCTGGGGCGAGAGGTGCGCAGTGAGCAACTCACCATGAGTGGCGGCAGCATTAAAGTGGATACTGAATACAATACGGCTGGCCAAGTCTACCGTGAATCAGAGCCTTTTACTGGAAGCTCAGCGACGGCCTGGACGACTTATACCTATGACGAGCTGTTACGGATGGAGACCAAGCAGCGTGATGCAGGTGGCAGCCTTGTAATTAGTTACAGTAGCGACAGCACTTACGCACAAAAAATAAAGCGTACGGTGACGGTAGAAGATGGTGATGGAGGCAGTAGCCAGCAAGAGCACTACACCTACTTAAATAGTTTGGGGCAGGTTGTTCGTGTAGTCGATGCCAACGGCACGCCTATCTCCTATGAGTACGATAGCCAGGGTAACCTGGTGCAAACTGAAGTTAATGGTGATTCGAATAGTCGGATTTCTATTGATTACGACTTGTCTGGCAATAAAGTTCAGATACAAGACCCCGACTCGGGGCAGCTCAACTTTGAATACGATGGGCTGGGTCAGTTGCGCAGGCAGACTTGGGCGCAGGGAACGGCTAATGAAAAGTATTTTACCCAGGAGTTTGATTTACTGGGCCGGGTTACCTCCCGTATAGATACTGCGGCAGATAATACGTCTGAGACCAGCAGTTGGGTTTACGATACAACCAAGTACGGTCTGCTCAGTAGTAAATCCAAGGCGGACTTTAGTGAATCCTATCATTACGACAGCCTGACACGAGTTGACCAGATATCGACATCAATTACTGGGCTGGGCACAAAGAGTTTTTCTTATAGTTACGATGCTTTCAGTCGGGAGCAATCAGTTACTTATCCCGGAGGGTTTGCTGTTGAGCATAGCTATGACAGCAAAGGTTTCCCGCTGTACGCCTACGATATTACCGATCTCAGTGCCCCAGCCTTGCTGTGGCAGGCGGATGATACTGAGGATGAGCGGGGCAACCTGATTTATCAGCAGTACGGCAATGGCCTGGTCAGTAAAAGTATTTACGATAGCGACAGTGGCTTGTTAACCGGAATTATTACCGGAGATGGAAACCTGGGGGGGGCGGTTACCGGCAATATCCAATCCCTAAGTTATCAATATGACAGCATGGGCAACCTGCTGAATCGGGCGAGTAGCAGAGAGGACAGTGCGGGTTCAGCGCAGGAAGCGATTGTCGAGAGCTTTACTTTTGATGACCTTAACCGCCTGACCAAAGCGAGTACCACCGGCCTTTCCTCTGGCAGTCGGGTTATCAATTACGGTTATGATGACCTGGGTAATCTGACCTCCCGTACCGATGTGGGGACCCTTAAGTACGAGCGTAGCGGTAATGCTGGCGTCCATGCAGTAACTGAAGCGGGCGGTCTTTCATACCAGTACGATGTTTACGGCAATATGACTAGTCGGGCAGATGTTGCTGCGGAGTACGATGTATTTAATAAGCCCACCCGTATTGATAGCACCTACTTCAGTTATGGCCCGGACCGCGCTCGCTATAAGCAGGTCAATGATTCAGTAACTACTTACTACCTGGCGGGAGGCCAGTATGAGGTAGTGGTTGGGGAGAACGGCACCACCCAAAAGAGCTACCTGGGTAGCTACCTTTTGCACAGTGAAGCTGATTCCGGCGATACACAAATACTCTATATGCACCTGGATCACCTGGGGTCTGTAGAGAGTATTACCGATGACGATGGCAACCTGGTGGAGCGGTTAGCTTACAGCCCATTTGGATTGCGCCGTATGGATGATTGGAGTGATGGCGATCCAACTAATGGTGACCCAGAGACTCTACCGACCACAAAGGGTTACACCGGCCATGAAATGCTGGATCAGCTCTCTTTGGTGCATATGAATGGGCGGGTCTATGATCCAGTCATTGGCCGCTTTATGAGCACGGATCTGTTTATTCAGTCGCCTTACAATAGCCAGAGCTTCAACCGGTATACCTATACCTTTAATAACCCGCTCAGCTTTGTTGATCCCAGTGGCTACTATGTAGTTGGTAATAGCGAGCAGTCTACTCATCGTTTCAATGACCCTGGGGTTCTTGATGATGGCGAAATCATAGTGGTTGGTCATCCACCTAAGAATGGAAGTTTTTGGATCGATAACCTTGGCGCCTATGAAGCGGCCATGCGCAACCTCCAGAAGATCCAGGATTATGGTGTTCAACAAGGAGGGCTCTTAGGGGCATTTACCTATGTTGGGTCAACCACGATATTTGAGGTGTTTATTGCTGATGCTTTGCATTCGGTAGATGAAGCGGCAGCAGGAAATCTAGGGGGGGCCCTTTCTAAGGCAGCACAGACTGTCGTAAAGCCTCTGAAAGCAGTTAATATGGTCTCGAAGCTTGAGAAGCAGGAGGAGAAGCTTGAGGATTCTTTAACGCAGGCAGCAAAGGTCAATGTTAAGGAATATTCTGATGGAAGTCTTCGCACACCAGATGGTAAATTTGCTAGCCGGTCTGGATCGCCATCTCCGGGAACAAAGAAATCAACTGAGTTTGCAGATTTTTTACGCAAGAATGGCATGGATGTTGTAGGTGAAGAATTAACTGTTAGGGGCCCTGTAGGCAAGCGAAGGTTAGATATTGTTACTCGTGATGCCAAAGGAAATTTACATGGGATAGAGGTGAAAAGTGGCGGTGCGACAAAGACAGGTTATCAGCGTTTTACCGATCAATATATAAACCTCTTTGGTGCGCGAGGTACTGGTGCTATAAGTGGTCAGACTGTAAAAAGTGTGAATACGGTTTATATACCATAGATTGGGAATAATCATGATATTAGAAGTCGAGAATAGAGCCAAGATAGAAAGTCCAACCCGAAAGGATATTGAGCGTGCTTTGAGGTCACTTAAAAGTGAAGGCCCAAGCTCTTACGCATCACTTACGTCACCGTCAGGAAGTTATGTTCAGGTTGGTGGTGGTAGATTTACTTGTTTATTGGAAAAACGTGGATCAAGCGATGGGGCTCAATACAGAGCCTATTCTAATAGTCCCAGTGTGCCTTTTCCTGATGGATCAATACTTTCTTTTTCTGGTGGAGACATCCCGCTTCGGAATGATGAGTGGTTTAATATTGAAAAGGCAATTGAACTTTTTGTAGCTTTTGCAAGTGACGCAGATTTGCCCAATGATATATTTTGGAGAGAAATAGCACTTTGATTAACTATCTAGGATAGCTATATATTATTGCACCGCAAATCCAAGAGAAAATCTCGACTTCCGTAGCTTAGAGAGGCGCGTTAGCGGTATTACTGGCGGGTATCTCAAGCGATCGTTTTAACCTAGTTTAGAGCTAAGAGCTATGAAATTATGCTGAGTTTCACTTGGGGCTCGAAATGGTGAATTTGGATAAAAGTAGAAGGATAGCATTGGAAAACTGTATGGGAATTAGCAGACTTTAGCAGAAAAGAAACGCTTGCAATCGCTTATACCCTGCAATTAACGTTTATCGAGCTGGATACAGCCTCTTCTGTGCTCACTAGGCCTATAAGCGGCATTTAAATTTTCGATAGAGGTGCAGCGGTATTTTGGTGAAGTGCCCAGCCATTTGAGGGTAGGGAAGGTGCCTTGATAAATAGTATCGTGCTTTCTTGTGTCTAAATGTCGGTCACGCCAGTCCCAAGTATTGGTCTAACTGGAAGGACAGTCCCTTCGGCATATTTAGGTGCGCGCCGCCCACAAGTAGCAGCAGGTCTTTGGGTAGTCCATCTGAACTTGCTGGGCGAATACGCAGCTGAATGAAGATGTAATCAGGATCTTCTGGTATTTTTGTCATATTGGCACGGATAGGCTTAAGGTCGACATAGACCATTTAGGCAGCAAGGGCTCTTTCATCTGCAAGGTATAAGCGTACAAACTCTCGCCTGGGCTTTGACTTCTTAACCTTTGGATACCTTATATCACTAGTGCAAGATTGTAGCTTTTAATTTTGATGCCTCACAGTGATATAATCGATACTTAGATCCTTTCCCTGATGTAGTTGCAATACACCAAGTGGGGGTAGGGAGATGGTATAAAAAATATATATCCCACGCTATCTATTTTTTATATATGAGGTTAGTCAATTGATAAATTTTAAAGGTTAGTATGAAAAATATACTTGGTTTTTTCCTTTTATTGGCCGCAGTCAATGTCGGTGCAAGCTCTACCTGTGAGGGGGTAGTTGATAGGGTGCAATTAACTCGTGTTGGCAACGTCGAGTTGATTTCTAATGACTTATACGGATCATCTGAAGGGCGGCTTATTTGTAATATGTCCAGTTCCTGGAATAGTGTTGCTCCGGAAACTTGTAGAGGCTGGTATTCATTGATTTTGTCATCAATTGCACAGCAGTCGGCCATCAAGGTGCAGTATAATGAAGGTGGAGCCTGTGCTGAGCAGCCTACTTGGTCTGACTCCAATTCTCCTTGGATGATATCAGATAGTTAATTGTATACTTGCTAAGTGTTTTTGTGACTGCTGAACGTTATGATTAATGTAATTTTTAGCAGTCTATTTAAAATAATAAAACTCTAAATAATTTCGGGGTTCTTTAGGGACTCTTTGCGAGATATAATTTATTTCCTTCTCAGGGGTTTTATTCTTACCTCTCATGGGTGATAAGAATTGTTAGCTGTATTTTAATTTTAGCTGTTAGTTTTGGGGCTGAAAATTGAGGTAAAGGTATTCTCTGAGTTGTGGTTTTCAATGTGTCGATTTTACACGGCCGCCAGGTTGGTAGGGCTACAATTTAAATATAGCCCCAAGCCTGCCCAAGACTACTCCTACTTAAATTTAATACCAAGGATGTTATTTGTTTGGTCGCCATTAGTTAAAGCGCTACAGATTACATCATCATCGTTATATCTTACCACTATATTCCTATCCGCACTGATAGCCGCCATCGACATAGATAATATGGAATTAAGTTGGCGTTCACTTGCAGTATCAGTTGTTTTAAATACAGCATTTCCTTGAGTGAACTTTATCCAAACGTTTTCACCGTCAAGCCCAAGCCAAACGTGCTCTGGTGTGAAAGTGCACTCAGTAAATGATTGTGCGGTGCTGGATATGCCTAACATGAGCAGACAAGAAAGTACTTTTTTCATAGGTATTTGTCCTTTTTGAGTTTAAATTTAAGCCTGATTGGTTTAGCTGATTTTTTATCTTTAATGTATTTTATCGGTGTGTTTGTGTGTGTTCAATATTTAGTTCTATGTAAAGTATTTTTATGCATGACTTATAAGGATGTTTAAGTGGGCAAAAGGTCAGTCTGTAATTGTAGGTTTGAAAGATATGGAGACTGTTTTTTCGCAACAATAAAAATAGAGTCTATTCCCGGCTGCCATTCTTTTTCTATTGTAAACCCTGCTTGGGTGAGTTTACTTAATAAATTGTGTTTGTCGAGTAGGTGTACATATGGTGCTAAGTTTAAGAGCTGCATAAATGGTAATACAAATCTCCACTTGCTCTTACTCAGCAAGACTGTGCTGGAAATAAATATACCCCCGGGTTTTAATAAATTGTAGGCTTTGTCTATGGTTAATTCTATATCTTGTAAAAGATGCAGAATGTTTAACCCTAAGATGGCATTGAAACTCTCAGGTTCAAATTTTAACGTGCACAGAGATCCTTGCTGGAGGCTAATATTTTTTATAGAGTCATCTTTTATTTTTTGTTTGGCAATATCCAGCATCTTCCCAGAAATATCTGTAGCTATGATGCTGTTCACATATGGAGAGTGCTGAATAGCGGTGCTGCCGGTACCGCATCCGAATTCCAATACAGACCAGTCTGCCTGCAAATATTCTTGTGTTATAGCCAGTTTTCTCTTGTAACTTTTTAAATCTTTTATAGGGCTTTTGGCATAGCGCGCTGCAGTTTTATCCCAAAACCTTTTTGGCTCTATCATTTTTCCCTTCCTATCGTAGATGTTCAATGAGTATGCATTCGATCGGTGGATAACCTACTACTAGATGGTTATCTTTTGATTTTAAGTGTATGTAGTATATTTCCCGAATCGTTAGACTCTAAAAATTATCTCCGTAGAGGTGCTCATATATTTATACCTTGTAATTCTTGCTGCATGTTTTAATTTAGTGCCACAATTTTTTATGGAAAGGGTGCATAACGTGTCATAGGTATATCGATAGAAAAGTGGCTACGATACTTGTGTGCTACGATAGGGGTTGATTAAAATTTAAACGATTTCAACCTTTTCTTTACGTAAGTTATTTCTTCGAAAAGATAGCTTGCTCCAAAAGTTTTTTAGAAGTGCTCACTCACCTTTAGCTTCATCAATACTGTGACCTAGAGCGAAGTCGCGGTTCTTAGTTTTTGCGAACTATGTCACATTCATCTAAGCCTCCTTCTCTTTATGACTAAAAAGTCATATTGCTTGTCGCCCTAAGATTCTATTTGGCGCTATTAGTCATATTCTTGGCACTTATTAACCGGATACCTTTCGCAAGCCATAAAACAGTCTCGGCAACATAAAAAGACAATTTAAAAAATTGGGACCAAGCCTGAGCAAAAATAAAAGGACATCACAATGACACTTTATCAACGATTGGGTGCGAGCTTCTCTTTACTATTAGCGGGGCTTTTGGGATCAGCCTCTGCAAGTGCGGATAACTGCTACATCCTGGTTCATGGCCATGGTACTGAGGGCCATATCAAGCAGCGTACTAACTCCCAGGGTAATCTTGAGCAGCCGGCTTTAGATTATTGGAGTGAGGCCTACTTCGATGAATACGCGGGTAGTGACTTTATTGAACAATTACGTGTAAATGGTGGCAATTACGGTGTGGTTGGTTACAACTCAACCGATGAGGGCGAGATGCCCTACTGGCATGACGGCACAGCGGGTGAAATCGCTCGGCAGATAATCGCTATTCGCAATGGCGAAGGCGATGATTATGAGCATGAAAACCAGTGTGCTGCCGATGATACTTTCTACGTGATTGCCCACAGTCAGGGTGCCACCCAGATGATGTACCTCGCAGGCAATGCCGTACCGGGGTCCCCTTACTATAACCGTGCTTACAACCAGCTGGATTCCAATACTGTGACCGAAACCTCGAAGGTTTGTACTGGCTCCTGGTTCTGGAAAAGCTGTAAGACGAAAACCGAAACCGTTAATGTCGCAGGCCTGAATGATAGTTACGCGGTTGAAGTGGACTTTGACACTGCCATTAGCGGTATCGCGGCAATCTTTACTACTGGTGGTGCAATCACCGGTACTGAGGGGGTTGATCGACTGTGTAACGGTAGCTGGATCGAAGATTTGATCAACGATTGGTTTATCGGTCGCGAGTGCGCAGCAGTACGTTACCTGCAGACTAATGATGTCTATGCTGTGCGCAACTATGTCGGCACCAACCTGGCTGCACCGGTTTATACCATTGGAGGCTACGCCGGTTTCCCTGGTATTGAGAGTGCTAGCTCTTTGCTGTTGGGCGGTGAGGACGATGGTTACATCAATCTGGCTTCCCAGATGAACTGCTCTGGTTCTGCTAAGCGCAACTTGTGGTCAAACCTGAAGGAATACAAGACCTTCCTGGGTATCGCTTACGGAAGCGCTATCTTCTCCTGCGATAATGACAATAAGGGGACAGCGCGTTCCTATAACCTGGCGAGTATTTATACCGATCATGACGCTCAGCGTAACGGCGGTATTATGGCCCCAGACTACACTGGTATCCCCGATGGCCTGAACTGTGGTGCCGGTAAAAATACGGCTGGTCGTATTGCTGCCTGTACAGAGTAACTAGCTCATCGTTTTAAAAAAGCCCGCTTAAAAGTGGGCTTTTTAGTTTGCGGGAATCACATATCTACTGCTATTAATATTTAGCTCTAGTGATCCTCTACCACTTGCAAATTGTTCTCTGCTTTCATACGAGATATTTCGATCTCTTCTGCAAAAATCTCGTGGATGCCGAAACGGTAACTGTCAGTACTATTTGCCGCATGGGTACCGCCTGGAATCGTTGTAAATGCAATGCGCCAGGGAGTGTTCTCTCGTTCTTTCCAGTGCTTATGCCAGGAGAGTGCATCTTTGCGCAGGGTTGGCATGTCTTTGGAGCCACTGGTTACTATCAGAGTCAGATCCTCTCTTGTCGCTTGTACAGGTTCCCTGTAGAAAAATTCCTGTTGTGGTAGGAAGGTGGCATTGCTGGCTATCAATCCTTTAAACAAGTCGGGCTTAGAAAATGCCGTGTAAAGCACAAAATATCCCCCTCGACTTTGACCGAAGAGAACTCGTTGATGAGGGTCTACCGAGTAGCGGCTTTCAACTGCTGGCAAGAGCTCCCGCTCTAGAAAGTTGAGAAACTGCGGTGCACCGCCATACTTAAGTGTGTCACTGTCACCGGGTAGTGAAAAGTCAAAACTGCGATGATTGATATCGGGTTTAAATGAACCGTAAGTAATACCTACGATAATCGCCTCGGGGGCGTAATCATCGTAATGCATAAATAAGTGATTAGTAGCCAAAATTGGGAACAGGGAATCCCCGTCAAGGAGATAAATGACCGGGTAAGTTGTACCTTCGCTTGGATTATAGCCCTCAGGCAGGCGAGTATAGATATGGTAGGGGCGCCCAATAATTGTTGAATCCAGCTTAAAGTAGTCCCCCTTCAGGGCAGGCAAAAATTCAAGAGGCTGGGAATGGCTTTCAGGAGAAGAGTTACTTTGGTGGTTAGCAGGGCAGCCACTTAGCAGTCCGGCTGCTAATAGCGTTGATAGAAAACGAATAAGGGGCTTTTTCATCGAGTCTCCTATACTAACGGTGGGATTCATTGGTTGACTAATTCTCTTCTTATATTCTCAAGTGGGGTGCTAATGAGCAATATAAAGCTTGCTGCTGGTATCGATTTTCCTGCTATAGAAGTAAAGCGACTTGGTGGAGGTGAGTTGGTACTGGGGAAGCCCGAAGGTAGTTTCCCTTGGCAGATGGTAGTCGTTTACCGAGGTAAGCACTGCCCTCTTTGTACCAAGTATTTGCGTGTATTGAGTGTGCTACTACCCCGCTATCACGCGGAGGGTATTGATGTGGTCGCTGTCTCTGCCGATACGGAGGAAAAAGCTTCTCTGCATATGGAAACAATTCAGCCGGGATTTACTATCGGTTACGGTTTATCAATACCCCAAATGCAGCAGCTTGGGCTCTATATTTCAAAACCCCGCTCCCCTGAAGAAACAGATAGGCCCTTTGCTGAACCGGGTGTTTTTGTCATCAACGAATCTGGAAGGCTGCAAATAGTCGACATTTCCAATGCACCTTTTGCGAGGCCTGACTTGCAAACGCTATTGGTGGGTATCGAGTTTATCCGAAATCCTGATAACCATTACCCAATTAGGGGAACATATTAAGGTTTTTTTAAATACCCTGCTAATTCAGGGAGCTATATTTTGGATCATAAGTTTGTAGTAAAGTTAGAGGTCTGGAATTTAAGGGGGGAGGGTAGTGACGAACGCTTTTCTCTCTGAGGTGAATAACTTCAAGCTTAATCCAATTGATAATAGTAAAGTCGTATTAATTGATGGCTCCAACCAAAGAGCTATACCCGTTTATGGTAGAGAGATTGTTGCTCAATACCAATTTCTCGATAAAGTGTTAGTTATCCTACATGATTGGTGGTCTCTGGATCAGGGAGTTAATATCTACCTGCTCTCTAGAGGAAGAATTTTGGATTTTGCTTTGAGTTCGGATATCGACTTATGGGGAGATTTAGATGACGTGAAAGTTATCCAACCGGATACTATTTGCTTTTCTTTTCCGAATGCTTTGCACTGGCGACTGTGCTGCTATAAGCGGGCAAGGCCGGCTTTATATCTTTCTCTTCCTTATAGTTTTTGGTGGCGTCGAAACTTATTTTATTCCTGGTTTTCATTGCAACGCCTCAAGTGAATAGTATATATAAATATCAGGCGGCGAATCTGTAATTGTATATTACCCAAGTAAGATAACAGGTGTTTACTCTGTTATCTCACTTTTATTCAATAGAACTGAACTTTCTTTGTCGGATTTTTGAAGCGGTAGCGTCAACGTGAATAGCCTATTTAGAAGTTGTTCAGCTCTTCCCGTAGATCGATCTCTAGTTCCTCTGAGCTAGTAATCCATACGCTTTTATCCGGCGCAGGAAACACACCTATTTCAATGCCGTCACCTTTTAAGCCAGAAAGCCACTTCTTTAAAAACTGTGGTAAGGGAATGCTTTTAGGGGTGAGGCCCGCTTCATTTTCAGCATAGGCTTGGGCAAATTCAGCGCTTGGCCATACTGGCAGATATTCAAAGCCACCATCTTCATCGGTATGTATTTTAAGAAAGCAATTTTGGCTATCGATCAGTATCCAGATCTCCCGCTCTTCTCCGGCTATGCTCAGAAAATACTCGTAGCGATCTTCACAGCTGAGATTAGTTATTTCACTTAAATCTGGGGTGCTCATATATCAATTCATTGTAGCTAGGTAATAGGCGAGTAGGGATAACTGAAGGCCTGCTCATCTAGAGGCATAGCTGTTATACCAATTAATGCGGGGCATTATGCGCGAATACAAGCCGCTATCCAAATGCTTTGCCGAGATGGTCAGCGCCAGGGGGAGAGAAAGAGTTTCTATAGAACTTAAGTCTATGGTTAGAGTGAAGAGTAAACTGGGATGCTCAAAATAAAAAAAACGGGCATTAAGCCCGTTTTCAATACTTCTCTTCCTGTGAGCGACTACTTTCTCCTTTTTAGTAATTCGCTAACCAGGAAGCGCTTACCACTGCAGTGCGCCGCCGGTTTGGTATTCGATAACGCGGGTTTCAAAGAAATTTTTCTCTTTGCGCAAGTCCATAATTTCGGACATCCACGGGAATGGATTCTGGGCGCCTGGGAACTGCTCTTTCAGGCCCAGCTGGCTAAGCCGGCGGTTGGCGATAAACTGGAGGTATTCCTCCATCATATTCGCATTCATGCCGAGTACGCCGCGGGGCATGGTGTCGCGGGCATAGGCTACTTCAAGCTCCATACCCTCGAGAATCATCTGGGTGACTTCCTGCTGGAATTCCGCTGTCCACAGGTGTGGGTTTTCCAGCTTAATCTGGTTGATGACGTCGATGCCGAAGTTCAGGTGCATAGACTCGTCGCGCAGGATGTACTGGAACTGCTCGGCAACACCGGTCATTTTGTTGCGACGACCCATGGACAGGATCTGGCTGAAGCCACAGTAGAAGAAGATACCTTCAGTGACAGCGTAGAAGGCGATCAGGTTGCGCAGCAGCTCCTGGTCGGATTCTACGGTGCCGGTTTTGAAGTTGGGATCACCGATGGCCTGGGTGTGGGATAGGCTCCAGGCCGCCTTTTTGGCAACCGCTGGCACTTCGCGGTACATATTGAAGACTTCACCTTCGTCCATACCCAAGGACTCTACACAGTACTGGTAGGCGTGGGTGTGAATGGCTTCTTCAAAAGACTGACGCAGCAGGTACTGGCGGCACTCAGGGTTGGTGATATGGCGGTAGATCGCCAATACCAGGTTGTTAGCAACCAGGGAGTCTGCGGTGGAGAAATAGCCTAGGGAGTATTCCACGATGCGACGCTCGTCCTCGGTCAGACCGTTGGGGTCTTTCCACATGGACACGTCTTTGTTCATGTTGATTTCCTGGGGCATCCAGTGGTTGGCGCAGCCGTCCAGGTATTTTTGCCAGGCCCAGTCGTATTTAAAGGGAACCAGCTGGTTGAGGTCAGCGCGGCAATTAATAATGCGCTTTTCATCTACCTGGATACGGGCCGCACCCATTTCCAGTTCTTCCAGGCCGGGAGCCGGGTCCATATTAGCAACTGCGGCACGGGCGGCATCAACGGCAGTGGAGCCGCTTTGGGCCGCAGGCGACGCCGGAGCGGCTGTGTAGGAAGCGCTGGGCTCCTGCACGGATTTTGCCTGGGCCTCCGGCGTCGGTCGCGGTTCGGTTGCTTTTTCAGGTTGTTGGGGCTTGGTGTCGATGTCGTCCCAGCTCAGCATAGTTGGCCCTTTTGATCGGTCTCACTATCGAAAGTTCGATAAAAAATTCTTAAATCTTCCTGGTGTATTACTCACTAATTGTGTGCAACCAGGGATGACATACCGGTGATATTTTTTACCGGTAATAATTCATTACAGGCTCGTATTTTTAACTCGCCTGGGCACAGAAAATCCTGTGCCAGATCAATTTTTGCTGCGTTATTTGCACTGAATTTTCGCTGGCAATTGCACTGGGTTTTCTCGGGAAAATAAGCCGCAGCCGATCCCCGGTCCCTATGGTATTACCCACTATTAAAATAATGGGTGGACCGGGGTCGCTGCGCATGGTCATGCCCGCACTTGCGGTTACGACGCTCTCCCCCGAGAGTCAGTGCAGCCCCTATAAAAAAGGGGCTTAAATTTTACTGGCAGGCCTCGCAATCCGGGTCGTCCAGTGAGCAGGCCTGAGGCACTGCGGCCGGTGCAGGTGCAGCTTGCTCAGCAGGTGCTGCCGAAGCCACTCCGTTGCTACCGCCATGTGCACTTACCGCGTTCAGGGTGCCGCTATTTACCGTAGATTTCTCTGTGGTGGTGGCAGCCAGTGCGCGCAGGTAGTAAGTGGTTTTCAGGCCACGGAACCAAGCCATGCGATAGGTCAGGTCCAGCTTCTTGCCGTCGGCGCCGGCAATATACAGGTTCAGGGACTGGGCCTGGTCGATCCACTTCTGGCGACGGCTGGCAGCGTCCACGATCCAGCGCGGCTCCACTTCAAACGCGGTGCGGTATTTTGCTTTCAGGTCTTCCGGTACGCGATCGATTTTCTGTACAGAACCTTCATAGTATTTCAGGTCGTTAACCATGACCTGATCCCATAGGCCGCGATCTTTCAGATCGTGTACCAGGTAGGGGTTTACTACGGTGAATTCGCCGGACAGGTTCGACTTCACATACAGGTTTTGGTAGGTCGGTTCGATCGACTGGGAAACCCCGGTGATATTGGCAATGGTCGCAGTAGGAGCGATCGCCATCACGTTGGAGTTGCGCATACCTTGGGCTTTTACTTTCTCGCGCAGGCCGTCCCAGTCCAGCGTGGAGCTGGTGTCCTGTTCGATAAACTGCTGGCCGCGCTGTTCAGCCAGGATCTGGATGGAATCCAGCGGCAGAACACCTTTGCTCCACAGGGAGCCTTCGTAGGTCTGGTACTTGCCGCGCTCGGCAGCCAGGTCGCTGGAAGCGGAGATGGCTTCGAAGCTGATCGCTTCCATGGTGTTGTCGGCAAAGGCGACGGCTTCATCGCTGGCGTAGGCGATGCCGGCTTTGTACAGTGCGTCCTGGAAGCCCATCAGGCCCATGCCCACAGGGCGGTGACGCATGTTGGACTGACGTGCACTTTCAACTGCGTAGTAGTTGATGTCGATAACGTTATCGAGCATACGCACCGCAGTTTTTACGGTATTAGCCAGCTTGGTGCGGTCGAGTTCACCGTTCTCACCGATGTGTTGAGCCAGGTTGACGGAGCCCAGGTTACACACGGCGATTTCGTCGTCGGCCTTGGTGTTGAGAGTGATCTCGGTGCACAGGTTGGAGCTGTGAACCACACCGGCGTGTTGCTGCGGGCTGCGCAGGTTGCAGCTGTCTTTAAAGGTGATCCAGGGGTGGCCAGTTTCGAACAGCATGCCCAGCATCTTGCGCCAAAGGTCTAGTGCGCGGATCTTCTTGAACAGACGCAGCTTGCCTTCGGCAGCCAGTTGCTCGTAGTGGTTGTAGCGCTCTTCGAATGCGGTGCCGAACAGATCGTGCAGGTCCGGGCAATCGGCCGGGGAGAACAGGGTCCACTCTTTATCTTCGAACACGCGCTTCATAAACAGGTCGGGGACCCAGTTGGCGGTGTTCATATCGTGGGTGCGGCGGCGGTCGTCACCAGTGTTTTTGCGCAGCTCTAGGAATTCCTCGATATCCAGGTGCCAGGTTTCCAGGTAGGCACAGACAGCGCCTTTGCGCTTACCGCCCTGGTTGACGGCTACTGCGGTGTCATTGGCCACTTTCAGGAAGGGCACGACACCTTGGGACTTGCCGTTGGTGCCTTTGATATAGGAACCCAGGGAGCGCACCGGCGTCCAGTCATTGCCGAGACCGCCTGCCCACTTGGACAGCATGGCGTTATCGCGAATAGCGCCGTAAATGCCGTGCAGGTCGTCCGGTACCGTGGTCAGGTAGCAGGAGGACAGCTGCGGGCGCAGGGTGCCGGCGTTGAACAGGGTCGGGGTGGAACTCATGTAGTCGAAAGAGCTCAACAGGTTGTAGAACTCTACCGCGCGATCGTTTTTGTTCTCTTCATTGATGCTGAGGCCCATGGCGACGCGCATAAAGAAGATTTGCGGCAGCTCGAAACGAATATCGTCGCTGTGCAGGAAGTAGCGGTCGTACAGAGTCTGCAGGCCCAGATAAGTGAACTGGTGATCGCGCTCGCCTTTTAGAGCTTCGCCGAGTTTTTCCAGGTCGAAGGTGGCCAGCGCAGGGTCCAGCAGGTCCAGCTCGATACCCTTTTTCACGTAAGTGGGCAGGGTAGAGGCGTACAGCTTTTCCATCTCGTGCTGGGTGGCGCGCTCGGCAACACCGAGGAAGCGCAGAGCTTCGGAGCGCAGCTTGTCCAGCAGCAGGCTGGCGGTAGCGAAGGTGTAATTGGGCTCCTGCTCAACCAAGGTGCGCGCAGTGATTACCAGCGCGGTATTGATATCGTTTTCGGAAACACCGTCGTACAGGTTTTTCAGGGCTTCGTTAAGAATTGCCGCGCTGTCGACATCTTTCAGGCCTTCACAGGCTTCTTTGACAACGGTGCGCAGGCGTTCCATATCCAGGGGTGCAAGGCTGTCATCGTCCTGCTTTACACGGATGCTGGGGTGGGCATCGACAGCTTGCTCGGCAATTTGAGCGGTTTTTTCTTTCTCTGCGCGCAGGCGGGCGTGTTCTTCACGGTAGAGTACGTAGTCGCGGGCAACCTTTTGTTCACCGGCGCGCATCAGGGCCAGCTCTACCTGGTCCTGGATCTCTTCAATGTGGATAGTGCCGCCAGAGGGCATGCGGCGTTTGAAAGTGGCACTGATCTGGCCGACCAGTTCTTCAACTTGCTCGTGGACACGGCTGGAAGCAGCGGCGGTGCCGCCTTCAACAGCGAGGAAGGCTTTAGTTACGGCGACGGCGATTTTGCTGTCGTCGTAGGGTACAACGGTGCCATTGCGCTTGATTACGCGGATCTGGCCCGGTGCAGTAGCGGCCAGAGTCGTGCCGCCAGTCGCCTGGTCGCTGGAGGTGCCTGATTTTTCCGCAGGCACGGCTTGAGAGCGCCCTGTCTCTGTGTGCATGTAAATCTCCGAAAGGTTTGTTCTGTTGTCTGTCCGCGTGCGTTCAAAAGAACGGCGGCCACATGACTGTGTGGCATGGCGGAGCGTGTCCTTCGCTTTGCCAGTGTTTATCCACAGCTGTGGACACTGGAAACAGGCGGCTTGTCACCGGCTATCTGAAAAGGTTTGCCAGCTGCTGCCTGTGGCGGAAATTCCATTCCGCCCGCTTACCTCTGATTCTGCTTTGAAAAAAGCAGCGCCTGACGCCCACCGCCAAAAAGTGTGGTGGTGCGCCGGAATTTGCCCCACATAATGGGGGTGCTCTTGAGCCTCTACCCCAATATATAGGGGGTCGGCCTCGAGTGCGCTACAAGATAATGCGGTAGGCGGGTCAGTTCAAGGCGAATAACTATGTAGTTGTTTGTGGATAAATTGTGGGTAGAGGTGCTGAGTCAGTAGCCACTTTCGCGGCAGAGCCCGCCAGCCCTGGGCTGCAAAGGAGTGGGTGCCGGGAAAGAACGCTGGGTACAGTGTCTTACAATTTTTTTTAATAGCTAGAGCGCTGTAAATTAACAACGGCAATAACCATTTGCAAATGGCTGCTCTTTGAGCAAAGTGGTACTCAATTGCTCAATTTACTGACGCTTATTTAATTCTGACATCTTGGCTGGCTGTAAATTAGTCGTTGGCGCCGATTGCTAAATTTAGCGATCTCTTGGATTTTTTGTCGCCAATCGCATCTTTTATACATTGTAGGGGAAAGGCGCGGGAGAGTGGGTACAGGTAGCAGGGTACAACCGTAGGAGTGGCTGTACCCTTTCAGGGGTTAGCGACTGTGGTCTTGGAGGAATTCCATCAGGGCTTTTTGCGCGTGAAGGCGGTTTTCAGCCTCATCCCATACCACCGAGATGTTGCCATCCTCTAAAAGTTCGGCACTCACCTCCTCTCCACGGTGGGCGGGCAAGCAGTGCATAAAGATGGCATCGCTATTGGCGTGGCTCATCAGCTCATGGTCCACCAGGAAGCTCTCGAAGGCTTTCAGGCGGATCTGTTGTTCAGTTTCCTGTCCCATGGAAGCCCACACATCGGTGGCCACCCAATCGGCCCCTTTAACAGCCTCCACCGGATCGTGTACTACGGTGACCCGATCACTTGCCGAAGCGAGGATATTGGCGTTGGGCTCGTAGCCGGGCGGGCAGGCTATACGCAGCTCAAAATTGCACAGGCGGGCAGCATTAATATAGGAGTGGCACATATTGTTGCCATCGCCGACCCAGGCGACCACCTTGCCCTCAGGGCTGCCGCGGTGCTCCACAAAGGTTTGGATATCTGCGAGCAGCTGGCAGGGGTGGTAGCTGTCGGAGAGGGCATTAATCACCGGTACCTTTGAATATTCTGAGAAGCGCTCCAGTACCTGGTGGCCAAAGGTGCGAATCATCACCATATCCACCATGCTGGAAATTACTCGGGCGCTGTCTTCAACGGGCTCCCCGCGGCCTAACTGAGTATCGCGGGGAGATAGGAAGAGGGCGCTGCCTCCCATCTGTGCCATACCGGCCTCAAATGAAACGCGGGTACGAGTAGAGGATTTTTCAAAAATCATCCCCAGCACTTTGCCGCGAAAAAGGTCAGTATTTATTCCTTGAGTGCGCAGTGTTTTGAGTTCGATCGCGCGCTCAATAATTTGCTTGAGCTCTTCCGAGGACAAGTCTGTCAGGGTGAGAAAATGTCTGATCGCCATAAGCTGTTCTCCTTTTTTTGCATCAGACTGCTTGCAGTGCAAACTGGTGAATCAGTGAGCTGACATCGTTTGCCAATTGATGGCACTCGTCGTCGCTGAGTGTGAGTGGGGGGAGCAGGCGTACTACATTGCCGGCGGTAACATTAATCAGCAGTCCGCGCTCGCGGGCTATGTCCACCAGTTTGGCACAGGGCTGCTGCAATTCTATTCCGATCATCAGCCCCAAGCCCCGCACCTCTTTGACCTGGTCGCAATCGGATAACTGTTGTTTGAGTTGATGCAGCAGGCGTTGCCCCAATGCCTCGGCGCGCTCTAACAGCCATTCACTTTCCAGCGTATCGATCACTGCCAGTGCGGCACTGCAGGCTAGAGGGTTGCCGCCAAAAGTGGAGCCGTGGGTGCCCGCAGAAAATAATTGTGCGGCAACTCCCCTGGCCAGGCAGGCTCCGATAGGGACACCGTTACCCAGTCCTTTGGCAGTGGTCACCACGTCGGGCAATATGTCTGCATGCTGGTAGGCAAACATTTTGCCACTGCGCCCGTTTCCGGTTTGCACTTCATCCAGCATCAGGAGCCAGTTATATTGATCGCAGAGTTCGCGTAATTGCCCCAGGTAGTTGGAAGTGGGCACGCGTACACCGCCCTCTCCCTGAACCGGCTCAACCAGCACTGCGACAATATCGTTGCGCTCACCTGCGAGCTTTTCGATGGCTGCGGTATCGTTAAACGGCACACGCAAAAAACCCTCGGGCAGAGGGCCGAAGCCCTCTTGGATTTTTTCATTGCCGGTTGCTGTCAGGGTAGCCAGGGTGCGGCCGTGGAAAGCGCTTTCCATTACCAGGATTTGAGGGGTTTCAATGTTGCGGCTATTGCCTAGCCGCCGCGCTAATTTAATCGCTGCTTCATTGGCCTCAGCTCCAGAATTGGAGAAAAACACATTGTCCATACCGGATAGTTGTACCAGCTTGTCTGCCAGTTTCTCCTGCGCAGGGATATTGTAGAGATTGGATACATGTAACAGGGTCCGAATCTGCTCGTGCAGGGCCAGGGTCACTTTGGGGTGGCAGTGGCCAAGGCCGCAGACGGCGATTCCAGAGATTGCATCCAGGTATCGTCGGCCCTGATCATCCCATACATAATTGCCTTCACCCCGCACCAGTGTGAGGGTTCGATCGCCATAGTTTTGCATGAGTGTCGGGGTGGCCACCGGGGCATCTCCTTAAATATTGACTATTTGGACTGTTTATTTTCCGCAGAAAATTCTGTTTAAGCTTTTTAATCTGCACTTTATATCGATTGGAGCAATGGTAACACAGCCTTTATAAGCTGTGTGCTATCTGGCTGGCTGAATTTTCAACATGGTATCCGGTATTGCAGATCTGCGGTTTTTGCTTTCATCGAGGGGATGGTGTACTTATTGCCGGCCCCACTGGGGTACAATGGATGCCGGCGCGCTATACCAGATGATGGTATGGTGCCTGTACACTTACTTTTTGCTTCGACCACCTGAGGTTTTTCACGCTTATGGATACACTGGAGAACATCAAGCAGCAGATCGCTGATAACACCATTCTGCTTTATATGAAAGGTAGCCCTAATGCCCCCCAGTGCGGCTTTTCCATGCGGGCCTCCCAGGCGATGATGGCTTGCGGTAAGCGCTTTGCCTACGTTGATATTCTGGCTAACCCGGACATCCGCGCTGAGCTGCCTAAGTATGCGAACTGGCCGACCTTCCCCCAGCTGTGGGTAAAGGGCGAGCTGATCGGTGGCTGTGACATCATTATGGAAATGCATGAGAACGGTGAGCTGAAAACCTTGATTGATGAGGCATCAGCGGAGAGCGAAGGCGAGGATTAATTTCCGCTTTTGCTCCAATATGTCTGCTGCTATAGATGGTAGGCATACTGTAGAAACAAAAAAACCGCAGCGGAAGCTGCGGTTTTTTTATGCCTGTGAGAGGACTTAAACTACTTGCCAGAGTGGCCGGCTGCAGTTTCCATTTGAGTTTGCAGGTAGTTTTGAATGCCAACTTTGTCGATCAGCTCCAGCTGGGTTTCCAGCCAATCTACATGCTCTTCCTCAGACTCGAGGATTTTCTCCAGCAATTCACGACTGCCGTAATCCCGAACGGACTCGCAATAGGCGATGGCTTCACGCAAGTCGGGAATGGCCTTGGATTCAATTTTCAGGTCGCACTTGAGCATCTCTTCGGTATTTTCGCCGATCAGAAGTTTGCCCAGGTGCTGCAGGTTGGGAATACCTTCGAGGAAAAGAATGCGCTCGATCAGCCAATCGGCGTGCTTCATTTCATCAATGGATTCGTGATATTCCTGTTTGCCCAGCTCTTTTAAACCCCAATTGTCGTACATGCGGGCGTGTAGGAAATACTGGTTAATAGCTACCAGTTCATTACCCAGTACTTTATTTAAATGCTCAATTACCTTGGGGTCGCCTTTCATAGCCTGTGCTCCTGAAGCCCTGCCAACTCAATAAGGTTTGCAGAGAGTTCCTATTTGTTAGTCGCTAGAGATTAGTTGATATTTTTAGTTACTAAAGTTTATTAGTCACTAAAGTCTGCGGCTGCCTGATTTACCTAATTTTATTTTAGGATTTCAGCTGCAATCGGGGCCGAGTTTGCGTTGCGATTTGCGGCAAGTCAAGAGAAAATTTTTCTTGCAGAATGCAGGAAAAACAAGGGTTTTAACGCAAATTTAGCCGAAAATAGCAACGAAAATAATTCTCATTTAGGTTGCAGGGCAATATTTCAGCTTTTTAGTTTTTCTCTAATAAAAACTAATTTGTCATTAATGATTTGTTGATCGATTTTGCTTTTTATAAAAACTGAGTTGTCGTCATTCAGGCGCTTTAAATAGTCCTTTAATGCCTGTTTATCTGTTTTCCTATGGCAAACCTCAACAAGTGTTTCTAGTGCGTTGAGTAAATGGCACATAAATACACTACTTGATCTGCCGTGTTCGACAATTTCGTCGAGAGAAGCTTGGAGCAGTTGAGAAAACTCAAGCTTACTGCAAATTATTCGCAATTCCCCCGATGAGTCGGTAAAACAATTTGCGGGCTCAGGTCGATATAATACAGTACCAAGCCCCTCAATCAGGCGATCAACGCAGGAATAAGCAGTAAATGGGTCATTAATGCCTGGAGATAAAGCCCGCACAGCAATTTGTGAAAGCTGCTGGATAGAAAAGACCACATCTTGTTCTGCCGTTGGCTGGGTGCCGATCTGTATTGCAGACTGAATTGCAGGAATTATTCTTTCTGGGTTATTTGCCGGATAAACCTGGCCGATCATCTCCCAGTGATGCAGGTAGCTTCCCGGGTGGCAGTTCAGCTTTAGGCAGCACTGGAATTTCTGGGTTGTGCGAGTAATTCTTTGCTTATCGATAAATTGGACATAACCGCCCTTTGGGGTGGGGATGTCGATCCAACTTGAGCCGAGGTCCAGGCGTTTAGCATCGAATACTTTTTTGTTCGTAGATTCATGGCAATCTGGATATTCACGCTCTATCGCCTGCTGAAACTCGAGATTAATACGGTGGGTAATGTTATCGACCTGAATTGACTGTGCGACATTGTGAATAAAGTAAATAAGGTAGATAACACTGATTAAAGTCAGCACCAAAGCCGTGAGCACGCTAATGCCATAGCTAGCTATTTCGTTTTCCGCTGTGCCAATCGAACGCATAGTGACAATGGCATAGACATAGGTCGCCAGGAAAATCCCGAGGGATATCTGGGTCGCTCGGTCCCGGATAAAATTTCTGATCAAATGGGGGCCGAATTGATTAGAGGCGAGGGAGAGGGCAACCATTGTTATTGAGAATACCGTTCCGGCTACCGTGATAGTGGAGCCAGCAATGACTGACAAAAGGGCTCGAGCATTTTCGATATTACCCAAATTAAACCATTGCAAACTGCCCCGGAATAAAAGGGGAGGAGCAGGAAGCGCTGTGTCCAGGTGAACGGTAAAGGCGCAGAGCGCTAGCGCCGCTAGGATCATAATCAGCGGGACGCTCCAGAAACTGGAGTGGAGGCGTTCATAGAGGTGTATAAGATACTGCTTCATAGATGGAGAAAGGCACGCCAGCGTGCTATCAGCTTAGCCTATGAGCTTTAGAGGGAGCATTCGGGAAGGTAACTTAGTGGTTATAGATTGTGGTTGCCGGGATTCGGGGTCAGCTGGTGAAGTAGAATCGGCGGTAGTTAGCTGAGTAGACCATGCTCCCGTTCATGGTCTATTCGATAAGCTAATTTGTTTATTCGGCCTCCCACACAGGGATGAGACCGCCAACTGGTGCCCCAAGGCCCTTACCGAGATAGCGCCACCATAGATTATCTCTTTGATCTGGCGGTTTGCTAAGCACTTACAAATACATATTTCTGGTTCAGTTCACTGCACTTGTTGTTGTCAGTGGGCGGTACAAAAATGTATGGATTAGGAATGTTGCTATATCTAAATACAATCGTTTTTGTGCGTAGCAGGGAAACTGCGGCACCGTTTTTGAATTTCAGTTGAACCGCGCTAAGCCGTTAAAGGAAGGAGCTTGACATAACTAGCAGGTGTTGAGTGAAAGCTGAGATATAAGAAGAGGGGAGGCGATCGCCAGGGACACGATCGCAGGTCAAAAGCCAAAATCAGCTGGCGGAGTAGAAGAGGCCGTTATTGGCAGAGGATACCATCCCACCGCTCATGGTCTCATCAATGATCTCCTTGGTCTGCTCGGCACAGCGTCCACATTGAGAAGAAACGCCCAGCTGGCGTCTCAACGCCTTCACCGAAGTGGAGCCATCATAGATCGCCTCTTTAATCTGGCGGTCAGTTATGCCCTTACAAATACATACATACATGGCGGTGGCTCTGTTCAACTCTTAATCAATAGTAGTCAGGTAGGAATCCTATTGCAATTGAGAATGAGTGTCAATAAGATTCCGGAATGGTCGCATTTCGCCCTCTTTGTTTGCTATTTGTACATTTTTGCGGGTAGGTCATCCTATTTTGGGTGTTAGTTCACGCATAGCCGTTCTGCTATCAGCCTGATTTAAAAAATTTATGGGCCTGAAATAAGTGGGTGTGTATCATAGCGGCCCACTATTAATTCCCATTCGATTTATAGCTGTTGCTCATAAATTGAACACTCTACGTATCATCAACAACCCATCATTGGATTGAGGAGGTTTTCATGGCAGTTCTGGTAGGCAAGCCGGCTCCGGATTTCACCGCTGCAGCGGTATTGGGTAACGGCGAAATCGTCGATACTTTTAACCTGAAAGAAGCAATCAAAGGTAAGAAGGCTGTAGTTTTCTTCTACCCGCTGGACTTCACCTTCGTATGTCCTTCTGAGCTGATCGCTTTCGACCACCGTTTCGCTGAGTTTGAAAAGCGCGGTGTTGAGGTAATCGGTGTATCCATCGATTCCCAGTTCTCTCACAACGCATGGCGTAATACCTCCGTCAACGACGGTGGTATCGGCCCGGTTAAGTACACTCTGGTTGCAGACGTTAAGCACGAAATCTGCCAGGCGTACGACGTAGAAGCTGACGCTGGTGTTGCTTTCCGCGGTTCCTTCCTGATCGACGAAGAAGGCACTGTACGTCACCAAGTAGTTAACGATCTGCCGCTGGGCCGTAACGTTGACGAAATGCTGCGCATGGTTGACGCTCTGGCGTTCCACCAGGAGCACGGTGAAGTTTGCCCCGCCGGCTGGCAGGAAGGCGACAAAGGTATGAACGCTTCTCCGGAAGGTGTAGCGGCTTACCTGAGCGAGAACGCTGAGAAGCTGTAAGACGCTTTTTGCGTTGGGGTCCCCGGGCCCCAAAAGAAGAACCGCCGCAAGGCGGTTTTTTTGTTTGTACAAGCCTTGTTGCGCTGATCTGCGCTGATTGGCATGGCCGTCCCCGCGCCGGAGAAAAGTGCAGACTAGAATTCAGCGGTCAGTCCTGCGTGGCGCCTAAATAGAGTTTTTGCCCGCTGGCTGCTAGTCTTATCTGCAACTACCGGATTGCTTTGGCGGCTCGATTTGCTTATGAGACCTGCAATTCTTTCAAATATCGTCTACGGCATGCGCGCCTCTATGGCACGTTTTTTCCTCTTCCTGGTGATTCTGGGGAGTCTGTCCCTGCCTGCGCAAGCGGCTGATATAGACGACAGGGCCAAACAGTTTGGCCGATACTTCAAACAGATGATGGCGGGTAAATCTATACCCGGCGGCGCCTATGTCATCGTGGATGGCAACCGGGTGGTCGCGATGGATACCTATGGCGTCAGGGTCAGGGGTAAATCCGGCAAGGTGGATCAGGACACGGTGTTCCGTCTGGCCTCGGTATCCAAGACCTTCGCTGCCAGTATGGCCACTATGTTGGAGCATGAAGATCGCTTCAAATGGGATGACAAGGTGGTCAACTATGTGCCGGACCTGAGCTTTAAGACGCCCTCGCTGTCTCGCCAGCTTCAGGTGGAGCACTTGCTCAGCCATTCCTCGGGCCTGACCCCCAACGCCTACGACAACTACCTTGAGGACAACAAGCCTCTCAGCAAGATATTGCCCAAGTTTGCCAATATCGATCCGCGCTGCACGCCGGGAAAATGCTACGGCTACCAGAATGTGTTGTTCAGCCTTATTGAAGATGTGATTTTTGAGGCGACCGGGGTCTCCTTTGCCAGCCAGCTGAAAAAGCGAATTTTTGTCCCGCTGAAAATGCAGAACGCATCGGTCGGTTGGGAGAGCTTTATGGCCTCCGATAACCGTGCGGCACCCCATATTCAGACAGGCAGCGGCTGGCGCCCGGTAAAAGTGGAGAAGGAATACTACTTTGCTGCACCGGCGGCGGGAGTGAATGCCAGTATCTCCGATATGGCCCAGTGGCTGAAAGCGCAGATGGGCTACTACCCGAAGGTGCTGTCACCGGAAGTGATCGCCGATATGACTACTGAGCGAGTCGCTACCCAGCGCCATATGCGCCATCGTATCTGGAGAGATTACCTGTCTCACGCGGGCTATGGTCTGGGCTGGCGCCTCTATACCATTGGTGATGACCGCATTATTTACCACGGCGGTTGGGTTGCGGGCTTCCGTGCGGCGGTGGCCTACTCGGAAAAGTTGAAAGTGGGTATTGCCATCCTGATGAATGCGGAGTCCCGTGTGATCTCAGATCTCACTGCCAATTTCGTGATCGATATTACTGGCAAAGGCAATCTCGCTACCGCTCAAACCAGTGGAGATCGCTGATCTCCACTGGTAAGTGATTGTCCCTCCCCCCCTTGAAACCTGCTGGCTGATCCCAATATTTGCTCCCTGTTCCGATTGACGTTTACGGGGAGACCGAATAGATGACCGTTGAGGCCCAAAAAGAGAGCCATGGATTCCAGACGGAAGCCAAGCAGCTACTGCACCTGATGATCCACTCGCTCTACTCCAATAAGGAGATTTTCCTGCGCGAGCTGGTATCCAACGCTTCTGATGCCGCCGACAAGCTGCGTTTTGAATCGCTGTCCAAGCCCGAATTACTGGGTGAAGATGCAGACCTGCGCATTCGCATCGAGTTTGACAAGGAAGAGGGCACACTCACCATTACCGATAACGGTATTGGTATGAGCCGCGATGAAGTTATCGAAAACCTCGGCACCATCGCTCGCTCCGGCACTTCTGCATTTATGCAGCAGCTGACCGGTGACCAGAAAAAAGATGCGCACCTGATCGGCCAGTTCGGTGTGGGCTTCTACTCCGCCTTTATCGTTGCCGACAAAGTGGACGTATTCACCCGTCGCGCCGGCTTGAACTCCGACCAGGGCGTGCACTGGGAGTGTCACGGTGAAGCGGAATACTCCGTAGAGACTGTAGAGTGGCCCCAGCGCGGCACTCGAGTGGTTCTGCATCTGAAAGAAGAAGCGAAAGAGTTTGCCGATAACTGGCGCCTGCGCTCCATCATTAAAAAGTACTCCGATCACATCGCCATTCCGGTGGAGATGTTGAAAGAGGAGATGCCGGCGGCGGAAGAGGGCGAAGAGCCGAAAGAAGAGAAGGCGCCTGAGTTTGAAGCAGTAAACGCTGCCCAGGCTCTGTGGACTCGTCCCCGCTCCGATGTGAAATCTGAGGAGTACAAGGAGTTCTACAAGCATATCTCCCACGATTTTGACGATCCCTTAACCTGGAGCCACAACCGCGTAGAGGGCAAACAGGATTACACCAGCCTGCTTTACATCCCTGCGCGCGCACCGTTTGATCTGTACCAGCGCGATGCCGCTCGCGGCCTCAAGCTGTATGTGCAGCGCACTTTTATCATGGACGATGCGGAGCAGTTCCTGCCGCTGTACTTGCGTTTCGTGAAAGGTGTTCTGGACTCCAATGATTTGCCGCTGAACGTATCCCGTGAAATCCTGCAAAAAGATCGCAATACCGATGCGATCAAGAGTGCGCTGACCAAGCGTGTTCTGGATATGCTGGATAAATTGGCGAAGAAAGATGGCGATGAATACCAGAAGTTCTGGGATCTGTTCGGCAATGTATTGAAAGAAGGTCCGGCTGAAGATTTCTCCAACAAAGAGAAAATTGCCAAGCTGCTGCGCTTCGCCAGCACCCATACCGATACCGAGAAGCAGGATCAATCCCTGGAAGACTATGTGGGTCGCATGAAGGATGGCCAAAAGGCGATCTACTACGTGTGTGCCGACAACTTCGCTACGGCCAAGTCCAGCCCCTACCTGGAAGTATTCCGCAAGAAGGGTATCGAAGTGCTGCTGCTCACCGATCAGGTGGACGAGTGGTTCGTGGGCCATATGAACGAGTTCGACGGCAAGCAGTTCCAAGACGTGGCCAAAGGTGCGCTGGATCTGGGTGAAGCCGAGAGCGATGAGGACAAGGCTGAGCGCGAAAAAGTTGAGCAGGAGTCCGGTGCCCTGGTTGAGCGGGTACAGGAAGTTCTGGAAGGTCGCGTTGAATCCGTACGCGCAACCACTCGCCTGGTGGACTCCCCAGCGTGTCTGGTGGTGAGCGAACAGGATATGGGCCCGCAAATGCGCCGCATCCTGGAACAGGCCGGCCAGGCCCTGCCAGATGCCAAGCCGATCTTTGAAATCAATCCGTCCCACCCACTGGTAAAGCGTCTGGACCAGGAGGCGGATGAAGATCGTTTTGCGGACCTCACCAATATCCTGATGGACCAGGCTAACCTGGCCGCCGGTAACCAGTTGGCAGATCCGGCGGATTATGTGCGCCGCCTGAACACGCTGTTGCTGGAAATGCACGGTTAAGTCAGCGCTATTGATTGGTGCTAAGCGATGGCCAGCGGAGTTGTTTTAGACTTTGCTGGTCCCAGAAGCGGCCCCTGCCGGATCGAACGGTGTTTTATCGGTTGGTCAAGGCAGAGGGCCGTTTTTGCTATTTACTGTGCCGTTTCGCACAATTGGCAGAAGTTTAAAACAAATTGACCCCATTGGGCTCAGCGGGTCATGCCTCTATAATCCGCAAGTCTTATAAGAAGCTTTATCGGTGTGACAATGCAAAAAGAAACTTCCAACCCCCTCGCTATTGCCGTATTGGGCGGCGGCAGTTTCGGAACCGCGATTGCTAACATTGTGGCGGGCAACGGCCACGACACCCGCCAGTGGATGCGCAACGCGGAGACGGCGGCTGAGTGTCGCGACACTCGAGAAAACCATAAATACCTGCCCGGCGTGCCGCTGCACCCGGAATTACAACTTACCAGCGACCTGGAGCAAGCGGTCGATGGTTGCAGTATCGTTTTTGTCGCGATACCCAGTAAATCCTTTCGCGAGGTGGTAAAAAAAGTAGCCCCGCTGTTAGCGCCGGGCACCATGCTGATCTCCACCACTAAGGGAATCGAGCACGACAACTTCCACTTAATGAGCGATATCCTGCGCGAGGAAACCACCGACATGCGTGTCGGGGTCTTGAGCGGACCAAATTTTGCAAAAGAAATTGTTGCGGGGCACTACACTGCAACGGTGGTGGCCAGTGAAGACGAGGCACTTTGCAAAGCGATTCAATCGGCACTGCACTCGGAGACTTTCCGGGTTTATTCCAGTAGCGATGTGTTTGGAGTCGAGCTTGCCGGTGCGCTAAAAAATATCTACGCGATCATCACTGGTATGGCTGCGGCACTGGAGCGCGGGCAAAATACCATCAGTTTATTGATCACCCGCTCCCTGGCAGAAATGATGCGTTTTGCCGAAGCGATGGGTGCCGATCCCATGACGTTTATCGGCCTCGCCGGTGTCGGCGACTTGATTCTGACCTGTTCCTCAGACCTCAGCCGAAATTATCGGGTGGGGTATATGGTCGGTAAAGGCAAGCCGCTCGATCAGGCTGTCGCAGAAATCGGTCAGGTGGCCGAAGGTGTGAATACGGTTCGTCTGATTAAACAGAAAGCTGACGAAATGGGTGTCTACATGCCCTTGGTTTCCGCGATTCACGCCATATTATTTGAACAGCGGCCGATTCCTGAGGTGATTCGTAATTTGATGTCGGGCGCACAAACTTTTGATGTGGCCTACTCGGCCAAGCCTTAAATGGAAGCCTCATATGAAAAATGACGATCTAAAGCGCAATCTTACTTCCGGCAACCAGTGGGTGCGCCTTATCTATATGGTGCTGTTTGCAGTGTGCCTTCAGGTTGCCGCGTGGTTACTGATGGCGGTAGTGATACTGCAATTCCTGTTTTCGATTATCAGCGGGAAATCCAACGATAATCTGCGTCGCTTTGGCGATCAGCTCGCCTCCTATGTTTACCAGGCGATCCAGTTCCTGATCTACAACTCCGACGAAAAACCTTTCCCGTTTGCCGAGTGGCCTGAATCTGAAGTAGAAGATTTGTCCGGTTACGAGGGCGCCGAAGATGTTTCTGCAGAAGTGGTTTCTACGGAAGTAAAGCGTGAAAAGGACAAGGCTGAAGACGAAGCCGAGGATGCCATTATCCTGGGTAGCTCCGAGCCCGAGAGCAGTGAAAAGCCCGAGCTAGTAGAGGAAAGTGCCGACGACGCCGACAAACCTGTCGACAAGAACTGATCGCTTTTCCTATCGCTAATTTATCCGGTGCCTTATCCGTGGGCACCGGATAAATATCTGCTGCCCTCCCTGTGAATATTCCCGCAGATATCAACAAAGTCACAACCTACCCTTGAGGAAGCCCCATGCAGCTGTTTATTTTGCGTCACGGTAAAGCCGAGCCCATGCTCGCCAATGATGCAGAAAGAGCCCTGACAGAGCGCGGGCGCAGGCAGGTTGCACAGGTTTGTAAAAAGCGCGCCGAGGAACTGGCGGCGGTAAAGGCTATTTGGGCCAGCCCATTTGTACGCACCCAGGAAACCGCTGAGATTGCTGCCGCTCAACTGGGGTTGCCCGTTATTACCGAGCCGCTGCTCATCGGCAATACTTACCCACAGCAACTGCTCGATCATTTGCAAACCCAGGATACCTTTCCGCTTCTGCTGGTTAGTCACCAGCCTCTGGTGGGCAGCCTGCTCAATGGCCTCTGTGGCAGCGGTAACGAGCATCCGATGGGCACTTCCAGCCTCGCCTGCGTCAGTGCGGATGTATGGGCTAATGGCTGCGCTGACCTGGAGTGGTTGCAGCACGCAGAGTAACTTTTCCGGTTGTGTCTGCCAGTAAATCCCTATTGCGCTGATCACAACTGTCATTGCGGATGTTGTTGGTGGGCCGCACCATTTCACCACCTGTTTTAGTCACTATCCGGTGGATATCACTTTGGCGATAAATCAAATAACTCCCCGTGAAATCACCCTTGAGTTTGATCACAAGTCGATTGCTGCACGCCAGTGGGGCGATCCAGAGGGAGAGCCGGTAATTGCTCTTCACGGCTGGTTGGATAACTGTGCCACCTTCAGTCGGCTGGCTCCCCTGCTCAGCGGAATTAATCTGGTAGCGATAGATATGCCGGGCCACGGACGCAGCTATCACCGCTCACTCGATGCCAACTACAACATCTGGGAAGAGGCGGAAGATATTTTGGGGGCGGTACACGCGCTCGGCTGGCGCAAGTTCTCCATTGTGGCGCACTCTCGAGGCGCTATCGCCGGGGTGATAACCGCTGGTGCTTTTCCCGATCGGGTAAAGCGCTTGGCACTGATCGATGGCCTGGTGCCCCCCTCCACCGAAGATGAAAAAGCTCCGGAGAATCTGGCCAAGGCCATTGCCCAGAGAGCCCGTTACGGCACGCGCAAGCTGAGGGTTTACGGTACCTTCGAAGAGGCGGTCGAAGCGCGCAAAAATGGCATGTTCCCGCTAACTGAGTGGGCTGCGCAGGTATTGACCGAGCGGGGCACCCGGGAAGTGGAGGGGGGTTATATGTGGAGTAATGACCCCCGGCTGATGGCGGCTTCCACGGCCAAGCTCAATGAGCCACAGATTAAAGCTTACTTATCCCGATTGAAGATGCCGGTGCAGCTGGTTCTCGCTGAAGACGGTATTGCAGATATGCTCAAGCGCCTGCGCCCTGTACTGCAAGAGTTTCCGGGTATTGAGGCGCGTGAGATTCCCGGAAGCCACCACTTACACCTGGAGGAGAGTGGTGCCCGGGCGATTGCAGAGTGGTTTGGGCCTTTCTTGCGCGGTGAAACCGCTTAGAAGGGAACCCGCTTGGAATAGCAGCTGGCATCCATCTCCCGCACCTCTACCGAGACTGCGGGAACTCCCTCGGCAAATTGGCACAGGCTGTTAAAAACCGCCGAGCTCAATGCCTCCCTTTCCCGCGTAGAGCGCCCTTCAAGCAAGCGGATCTCTGCGTGGATAAAGCTGTTGCCATTGTCCCCAGCGATAAACTGATCGTAGGACTTGGCGCGAGTCTTGATATTGTGGGAGGCGAACAAACCGGAACGGTGCATCGCCTCCTGAGCCGAGCTGACCAGTGCAGCGACAGAAATCTTCTCTTCCAGATTTTTCGCATACTCTATGATCAGGTGAGGCATAGCGGTCACTCCTCGGTCAAAGCGGCCCTGGCGGCCGCTGGGTACCTGTGGCGTTTACTGGCGCAGCAGGGAGAGGAACTCGTTGCGGGTGGCCTGGTTGCTGCGGAAAGTACCGAGCATAGCCGAAGTCTTCATCACAGAGTTCTGTTTTTCCACACCGCGCATCATCATGCACATATGCTTGGCTTCGATGATCACGCCGACACCGGCAGCACCGGTAACGTTTTGCAGGGTCTCGGCGATCTCTACGGTCAGCTGCTCCTGGATCTGCAGGCGGCGCGCAAACATATCCACAATGCGTGCTACCTTGGACAGGCCAACGACCTTGCCATTGGGAATATAGGCTACGTGGGCGCGGCCGATAAACGGCAGCAGGTGGTGCTCACACAGGGAGTAGAGTTCGATATCCTTAACCAACACCATTTCGCTGCAGTCGGACGGGAAGAGCGCGTCGTTGACTACATCTTCCACGGTCTGTTTATAGCCGCGTGTCAGGTATTCCATGGCTTTGGCGGCGCGCTCCGGGGTGTCTTTGAGCCCAGGGCGTTGCGGATCTTCGCCGATTGCTTCAATAATTCGCGCGTAATGTTCGTTCATGCTGCTCTTTCCAACATCTCAGCCCGAAGGGCGGGTGCGCTACCCTAAGCGTTTGTAACCCGAGAGTAAAGATCCACGCGGCCCCAGGAGCCTGTTAGCTGTTATTTGACGACCACTGGCGAAGGCTGTTTTGTTAGCAGGGCAGAGGAAGTTGGGCGGAAAAATGGCTTAGGGCCTTTAGGTAGCAGCTGTAAAATGGCCACTTAACCTTACTCGTCGCTTATTTGGTGTGAGCAAACTACACTCCCCGGGCATTGATTGGCCCCTCTGCAGCAACAACAGAGGACACCCGCTAGTGACAGTGGGCCCCGACGAGATACAAAGCACTTAAGGATAGATTGATGATAGAAAGGCGTGAAACAAGCCTCCACGAACTGACCACGGTTTTGGACTATATCCGCTGGGGGACCAGCCGATTCAATGAGGCCGACCTCTACTACGGCCATGGCACCGACAACGCCTGGGACGAGGCCGTTTTGCTGGTAACCCACGCCCTGCATCTCCCCCCTTACAGTAAGCCGGAGATACTCCAGGCCCGTTTGACCATGGAGGAGCGCCGCGACGTACTCACTATCCTGGAGCGGCGCTTTAGCGAGCGGGTACCGGCGGCCTACCTGACGAAGGAAGCGCATTTCTGCGATATGACATTTTATGTGGACGAGCGGGTACTGGTACCCCGTTCACCGATTGGCGAGATGATTCGCCACAATTTCCAGCCCTGGCTCAATGTTGAGCCCCTGGCGATTCTGGACCTCTGTTGTGGTAGCGGTTGTATCGGTATCGCCTGTGCCGAGGCCTTCCCGGAAGCGCGTGTCGATGTGAGTGATATTTCCGAGGACGCGATCGAAGTTGCACAGATCAATATCAATCGTCACGAGTTGAACGAACGCGTGCGCGCAGTGCAGTCGGACCTATTTTCCGGCCTGCACGGTATGAGTTACGAATTGATCGTGTGCAACCCGCCCTATGTCGATGCCCGCGATCTGGCCGAAATGCCCAAGGAATACCACGCTGAGCCGGATATAGCCCTGGGCTCTGGCGATGACGGTCTCGATTTTACCCGCCGCTTGCTGCGCGAGGCTGCCAACCACTTACAGCCCGACGGCCTGTTGATCTGCGAAGTGGGCAATAGCTGGGAAGCCCTGGAAAAAGCCTTCCCGGAGGTGCCGTTTATGTGGCCCGAGTTTGAGGATGGTGGCCACGGTGTTTTTGCCATCAGCCGGGAAGAACTGCTCGCCTACCAACCCTACTTCGAAAAGGAATAATTCCTTTTGCCTCCCCGGCCATCTCGGTTGCCGGGTTATGGGTACAAGCCCGGTTCTGCGGACACTTGTGCTTTTTGCCCCAGTCTGCGCACTGGGGCGGGCAGATCATTTATAATGCGCGCCCCTATTGTGGGCCATCCTGTTTTACCACCTACTAGCTGGAAAAGTCGTCTATGTCGGGCAATACCTTTGGCAAGCTGTTTTGTGTCACCACCTTTGGCGAAAGCCACGGCCCCGCGCTCGGCTGTATCGTCGATGGATGCCCTCCGGGTCTGGAGATTAGTGAAGAAGAAATTCAGCGAGAGCTGGACCGCCGCAAGCCGGGCACTTCCCGCTATACCACCCAGCGCCGCGAGCCCGACCAGGTAAAAATCCTTTCCGGTGTTTTCGAGGGAAAAACCACCGGCACGCCTATTGGTCTGTTGATTGAAAATACCGACCAGCGCTCCAAGGACTACAGCAATATCGCTGAACAGGTAAGGCCAGCCCATGCCGATTTCACCTATTGGCAAAAATACGGCATTCGCGACTACCGTGGGGGTGGTCGATCCTCCGCCCGTGAAACTGCCATGCGGGTTGCCGCTGGGGCCATCGCCAAAAAATGGCTAAAACAAAAATATGGCATTGAAGTGCGCGGTTATCTCTCGCAATTGGGCCCGATCAAAGTACAAAAGCTGGATTGGGGCCAAGTAGAGCAAAACCCCTTCTTTTGCCCGGATGCTGATCGGGTCCCCGAAATGGAGACCTATATGCAGGAGCTGATCAAAGAGGGGAACTCCATTGGTGCGCGTATCTCAGTACACGCCAGCGGCGTCCCAGCCGGACTGGGTGAACCTATTTTTGATCGCCTGGATGCAGATCTGGCCCACGGCTTAATGAGCATTAACGCGGTAAAAGGCGTGGAAATTGGAGCTGGCTTTGACAGCGTGGAGCAAAAGGGCACTGAGCACCGAGATGAGATCACTCCAGAAGAGGGGTTCCTGTCGAATAATGCCGGTGGTGTGTTGGGTGGTATTTCCAGTGGCCAGGATATCATTGCTCATATCGCCCTGAAGCCGACTTCCAGTCTGCGTATTCCCGGCCGCAGCGTTGACCGCTCCGGCAATCCCATTGAAGTCGTTACCAAAGGCCGCCACGACCCCTGTGTTGGTATTCGAGCAACGCCTATCGCAGAGGCCATGATGGCCCTGGTTCTGATCGATCACGCACTGCGCCATCGCGCGCAGAATGGCGATGTAACACCGGGATAATTCGATCGGCTTTTTTCTATTAGATACCGGCGGGAGCCGGTATCCGGTCTCCGCACTACTAAGATGCAGCCAATAAGCTAAGCCCCTGTACTTCCCCAACTTTACTCCCAACAAAATAGTTAGCTCCATCCTCCTCAATTTTATTAATGTTGCGCAGTCGATCTGAGGGGCTTAAAACGCCTTTATTTCCCCGATTTACGACATGGGTATAAATTTCAGTAGTACTAACATCCGAATGCCCTAGCAACTCCTGAATCGTACGCAAGTCATAACCTGCTTCGAGCAAGTGAGTCGCAAAGCTATGGCGAAATGCATGGCAACGAGCCGGCTTGTTGACTCCCGCTAGCTTGACAGCTATACGAACCTGGCGCGCTAAAGTTGACGCGTGCATATGGTGCCTTCTGTTTTCACCGGAGCGAGGACATTGGCCGATGGTGCTGGAAGGGAAAAGGTATTGCCAAGCCAGTTGTCGGCTTGCACTTGGATACTTTCTTTCCAAAGCGTTAGGTAAATAAACCGAACCAAAACCAGCCAAAATATCTTGTTGGTGTAATAGGGAAACAGTCTCTACCTGCCTATGTAGCTGCACAATTAACCCGTTAGGTAATATCGTAGTGCGATCCTTATCCAGGGCTGTCCCATATAAATCAGTCTAAATGGTGGCTGTAATTATCTTGTCCAAGGTTTCATTATCCCAGCCAGCCTTTTTCCGAAGCCTTTTAATGCTCATGTCTTTTTTAAAGCTGGGCTTTGCCGCTTGCAACTGATTGAGTGCCGAATGCCTCAAGATCGCCATGTTTTCTGGTGCATTTCCTGATCTGAAGCGACTATCATCCTCACGAAAAACCACATCTAAAATCCAGTGTAACGAGTTTTCAACACCCCAGTGAGAGCGAATAATATGATTAAGTTCTGCTGAGCACGGCTCTAAACTACTGATATAGTAGCGCGTTTCGCAACTAGTTCGCCCATCTACAGTTCGCTTCGCCTGGACTGCGATAACACTTCTTAGACCGTGCCATTGCTCTTTACCTCCGAGCCAATCAATACTGTTAGTAGAGAGACATTTTCTGGATTCTATTCGGCCTCGGCTCACCTCTTCCACACAATCAGTATCGACATCCTTGTGGTACTGCATATCGAACAAATTATTAAAATGCGTGGTAATTTGCTGGTGCAGTTTGTCCTGATTGCCCTTCACAGCAATCACATAATCGCCGCCTCGTTCGATAATTTTCTGGGTGATCGTTTTCTGGCAGCCCATGGCGTCAAGCGTAATAATCGCACCATTAAGATCAAGAACCTCCAGTAACTTCGGTATGGCCGTAATCTCATTCGACTTTTCTTCTACTTTTTGCTGAGCAAGGACAAGTCGCGCCTCGGACGCAAAAGCACTCACCATATGTATAGGAGATCGCTTGCTGGCCTGATCGAAGCTGCGCCTTAGCGCCTTGCCATCGATCGCAATTACGTTACCGAGTTCTTGCTGAATACCTTGGACCCACTGCAGAAAGCAGCGCTTAAATTGTTCGGGGTCTAAGCTTGAAATAACACGGCTAAAAGTGTTTTTTGAGGGTATTCCGCTATTTAGCGGGGTGAATCGTTTTAGGTAATCTATTTTAGATTCTGCGAAATCGACAAAATCTCTACAGCTTTCAGCACCACAAATAACACCGCAAAACATGATAAGTAAAATATCGGGCAGGGCGTGCAGCTTGTGCCGATCAACTCGAGGATCTTCCATGTCGTCAAAGTGATGTAAAAGGCTTACGCTATCCATTTTGTCTGAAAAACACTCTATTTATCAAAAAAGATAGCTATTCTAGGTCTATTTTGTTCGTTTTTACACCGATTTATATGGGACAGCCCTGGATCCTTATCCCCCTTACCACCTCGAACAAAAATATTATTGCTGTCGAAGTCTATATCCTTTATACGCAAAGAAAGCAGTTCGGCGCTGCGAAGGCCACTACCGTACATTAGCCCAACCTGTAATCTGTAGGTGCCTTCAAGGTGATCCAAAATTGCTGATATTTCTCTACGGCTATAAACCACAGGCAAGTACTTCTGTTGTTTTGCCAGTTTAAAGTCCAGAGCCTGAATATCCCTGCCTAAGAATCTCTTGTACAGATATATCAAAGCATTCAGGGCTATTCGCTGTGTATTTGCTGAGCAAAGACCTTGAACTGCAAGGTGAGAGAGAAATGTCTCAATCTCAACAGCTCCCATATCGTTAGGGTGCTTCTTTTTATTGAAATGAATGAAACGTTTAATCCAATGGGTGTAAGTTTGCTCTGTTCGGTACGATAGTCCTTGTTTTCGAATATGAAATCGCAGATTGTCCATAAATCGTTCAGGCTTACCTGGGATTTTGTGGCGAATGTCGTCCATGATATTGCCCTTAGACTGTTTTTATATACAGTATTTATTCTTTTGTCCTGCTGTCAATATCAGAATTCAAGAGAAGCTTCTCCTATTTCTGGAGGTGACGATCTATCTCTTTGATTTTAATAGGGTTGGTAATGTTATAAAGAGCAGAAAAAGCAGGTAGATATATAGCGCCTGCTATATATCTACCTGTTGAGAAATATGCCAAAGTTCTTAACTTTTTGATATTATTGGGTTTTTTAGGTTATCTTGAAAGAAGTGAGTAGAATTATATAGAAGGGTGATATAAAGACGCTTCTTTTGAATTAACTGTTAGCCGTAAGAAGTAGCTCATGGATAAATACGAGATTAAAGAATTAATAGGCGATTACTTAGAAGGAATTATATCCCTGGATAGTCTAGACGGGTTGATTCAAGCGGTATTACTTGGTCCCGTTGAAACTAGTCAAGGGCTACAACGCTATTACGTTGATATAGATACTTTACTGCTTGATAATATCGATACTTCAGAGGCAATTTGGAGTCTTGGGGAGGATGAAACCTATAAGGGCAAAGAATCAGAAATTGTCTTTTTCGAAGAGTTAAACTACCTTCGGGGAGTAAGAAAAAGAATATTGTCTCAAGAGGATGGTATTGCTAAATGGCAGCGTATCGAATTAAAAGTATTAAATAGAATCGGCGAATTACATGGCTAACAAGTCACTCCAGCTGACGTTTTTTCCGGCGCTCCTTTTTATGCTTATAGCACAAACGGACTTCTCCAAAAACGCAGCTGAGTGAAGCGTTAAGTTTTTTATGATCAAGCGCTTTATACACTGGATTGAGTTCATCGTGGTCGTATTACCATCTACGGGCATTGTTTTGTTTTCCACTTTGTTTTTCCCGTTTGGAGCATTACTCCGCCCTGAACTCATTATTCCAGCTTACATTGGCGGTATCGTTGGAGTATATTCACTGTGGAGAATGTTTTTGCATCTTGAGTTTGCAGTAGGTTTAAGGTCAAAAAAATATATCTATTACTATTTTGCTGGAGTTCTCAGTATTGTTTGCTTATTTTTAGTGGGTGAATTCAGTATTAATCAAGTGTTCAATCTGGTTACTACACTATGGGTTTTTCCAATTTTAGTTGGTGCTCATTGGGTATATAAAATTTTTCAAGGTGAATCTGAAACTTAACAAGTGGCGGCATAATCGCCAGCAAAGCTGGCTGGACCTACGCACTGCGTGCTCCGGCCTATGCGCCAGGCGTTACGTGTCTTAAGTCGTGAGCACTAAAGAAGAAAGTCATGCAATTTGAAGTGAAACCAAAAATAGGAATTGGTCCTGTAAAATTGGGAATGAACCGTTCCGAAGCCATTAAATTCATGGGTGTAGAACCAGAGAGCTTCATAAAAACTCCTACTTCTGTGCATGCCACAGATGCATTCTATTCTTCAGGCTTTCAAATATTCTATGAGGGTTCATCTCCAAAAGTAGAAAGCATAGAGTTGTCACGGGATAGTGGTTTTGAAATATTAATGTCGGGTATTAAGGTACTTAACTTGCCGGTACCTCAGTCCCTAGAAAAAATACAAGAAATAACAGGTTTGGTGCCACATTCCGAAGATGATGGGTATACTTTTGAAATACCGGATTTAGGCTTATGGCTGTGGCGCCCTGTAACAGAATCACCGGAAGGTAAGTACTTTGAAACAATTGGTATTGGTAAGCCCAACACGTAACAAGTTGCTGTTGTCGCCACTACGTGGCTGGGACAGCCTACTCGCCGCTTCGCTTTGTTCCGGTTGCCCCAAAGCAAGGCGCTAAGTTTTATACACAAGTTTTTTCAGTTTTATTATATAAATCAATAAGTTACAGTTTAGCCCAGTAAGAACTACAGATTTGGCTGGATAATTATGCAGGACTGGGTCATGGACGAAGTAAAAAATCAGGTTATGGGTGATACACGCTTGAATAAGCGCTTGTCTAATATTCTTAGTAATTTAAGCTCCGACCCAAAGAATAGCATTCCTTGTGCAAACAAAACTTGGGCAGAAACGTTTGCAGCTTATCGCTTTATCGAAAATGATAAAGTCAATTTTGACTCTATTATGAGCGGCCATAAATCGGCAACTCTTGAGAGAATCAAGGCGCAGCCTGTTGTTCTTATCCCACAAGATACTACCTTTCTAAATTTTGCCACTGACCTAGAAGGTAAAGAGATGGGAACACTTAGGCGTAAAGAGACCAACCAACAACTCTTGCACACCTCCATCGCAATAACACCATCCAGAATTAATTTGGGTGTTGTTGAAGGTAGTATGTGGCAGAGAGATAAGGAATCAAGTTCTAATTCCCGCTATACAAAGTCGATAAAGGATAAGGAGAGTCGACGCTGGCTAGACCATTACGAAACGGCTTGTCAGATACAAGAGCACTGCCCTGAAAGCACAATTGTGAGTATTGCTGATAGAGAGGGTGATATTCATGAGTGGTTTCAGCTGGCTGAAGAGCAAAGTGAACAGCGGCGGGCGAGCTATATCGTTCGAGCTAAGGCCAATCGCACTTTAGAGCTCGATGGAGAAGAAACGGTTTTGCTTTGGGATCATATGAACGAGCAGAAATCTATTGGTCTATACACGGTAGACATTCCCAAACGGAATGGGGAACCTGGAAGAAAAGCCAAAGTCAGCGTATCCACTACTGAGATACGGCTACTTGGAAAAGGAAAATCTAAACGACCACTTTCTCTCTATGCTGTATTGGCTAAAGAATTAAACCCACCAGAGGGTGAAAAAGGCATTGAGTGGATGCTGTTAACTGATCTTCCAGTTGAAGACTATAAGCAGGCGAGAGTTATCATTGAGTGGTATCGAAGCCGGTGGGAAATTGAAACCTATTTTCGGGTGGTAAAAGGTGGATGCCAGATAGAAAGTAATCGTTTTAGAACAGAGCAGCGAATGTTGAACTGTATTGCGATCTATATGATTATTGGATGGCGACTACATTCGATAACTACACAAGCAAGAAGTCTTCCTGATGAACCATGTACGAGTGCTTACTCTGAAAAAGAATGGCGCATGGTATGGATGATGCGAGATAAAAGCTCCCCGCCAAATATACCTCCGAGCATAAGAGATATAACGCGTATGCTGGCAGGTCTAGGAGGATTTCTAGGACGTAAAGGGGATGGCGAGCCAGGGGTTAAAACTGTTTCGCAAGGATATGCTAAATTACTCCATTATATTGAAGCAGCAGAGGTTTTAAATGGACTTAAATAATGTGTATAAAACACAGGCAAGGCGTTATGTTCTGTTTAGTGAGTATAAAAAATGAAAAAATGGATTATATTTATGGCGTGGGCGACTCTAGCCTCTATCGCTCTCGGAATAGCGTTTTTAGGTGGTAGTTATGCATACACTCACTTTCAAGAATTTATTAGTTTATACAAGCACGCCACTGAATCTTCTCCAGGCATGAAAAGGGAATTTCCATTTTTTCTTCTTGAATACTTGGCGTATATTTTGATCTCAGCGTGGTGCGTATATATTTCAAGCCTGATAGCCAAGCTGGCCCACACCAGAGCTATTGAGTCAGTAACCAAGAAGACATGACAAGACGCTGCACCAAGAATGGCGGGCAGAGTGCAGGTAGGTAGTGCTGATCGCGCCAGCCATAACTAGGCTAGGCAGGATCGCCCATCCCCTTCGGGGCTGGGCTGGACGACCTACGCTCCGCTCCGGCCGCCCCTGCTAGCAGCGTTATGTGTTGGGAGAGATAATGAAGTTTCGCAATGACTACGGTGTATATATTTGCTCTCATGTGCTTGAAAACTCTCGGCCAGTTCTTGATTCTGTACGAGACACCGATGGATCTTGGCAGTTTCTCTGTGGCATTGACGGATGCACTGATGAGGGTGGACCTCACCTTGTTGGAGTAGGCCACTTAATAAAGCGTGATCCATCAATTAATGAACTCACATTGCTAAAGCCGGGAATGTATGCAGAAAGGGATAATGAAAACGAGCCATGGGCATTCGGGCAGCTAGATGATTAAGCAAACACATAACCAGGCCAAGCAAGTTCGCCCAGCCTCAGGCTGGGCTGGACGGCCTACGCTTTGCTCCGGCCGCCCTTGTTGGCAACGTTAAATTCCACTCGGAGATAAGCCACGAATGAAATACATCACTATTCTTGCTGCTATAAGCATGAGCATTAGTGCCTATGGGAGTTCCTTTTGGTGTACCGTCAAGGATTTTAACGCGGGTCCTTTAACTCAAGATTTTTATACAGACGCGATTGGAACAGAGTTTCATGTCAACCGATCAACGGGAAGAATATATGGCGGACTAGATAATAGCGTTCTGGATTCATACACACCGAAAGTGGTGAGTGATGGATCTAACGGTTACTATAAGTCTATTAGCGGAAATGTCATGACTTATTTCACCGTAAGGATAGACAAAAATACAAAATCGCATTTCTTTGTTTTTGTATGAATTTCATGACATACACTGGTCAATGCGTTGATGTATGAGCAGGAATTTAACAAACGCAGCCACACCGGCCTATCGGCCTCGACTCGCTACGCTCGCGTGTGCTGCGGGCGTTATATGAGTGCAGATAAAAACTAGAGGATATACATGAGAATTACGAACAAACAATTAATTTTACGCTTTTCATTAGTTGCTTCTATGCTTGCCTCAGGAACAGCAAGTGCATGGGACAACAGCGGGATAATTACCAAAATCAAAGATGTAACTGTTCTACAGAATGGAGCATTCTATATTACCGCTGAGGATGACTTATGTGATGCTAGTGAGGTAAATAAAACGGGGTATGTTTACCCAAATCAAGCTGCCGGTGGAATTTCACAGATCCCCGAAGGTGTATCGATGTTGCTTTCGACAGCACTTTCCGCTCAAGTTTCTGGAAAACAGGTGGCAATATATTCAGACGATTCAGGGAGTGAGTGGGGATGCAAAATGGGCGCTATAAAAATTAAAGCATAGCCTTTCTCGAAGACGACACCATATTACGGTGAGTTAGAAATCACATAACAATTCGCTGCTGAGGGACAGCCTACTATATGCACCTTTTTGTGTGGCTCGCTGCGCTCACACGTTCACACAGAAAGGAGCATATAGTAGGCTGCCCCAGAGCTCGGCGTTAAGCGATAAAGGAGACTAAATGCCACCGAGCCACCATAGAGAATTAGCAATTTTCTTGAAGGAGATAGTTGGAGGTACTCCTACTGTTACTGCATATCGTGATAACAGTGGTAGTAGACCTATCCCAATTGGTCACTTCGGGGAGGTTTTTTTCTCGACAATTGGTGCATTTGAAATGGGGCTGTCATTACCTGCAGGTAATTTTGAGTTTACTGCGGTGGGTTCTGAACAATGGTTACCGAATTCGTTGGCAAGCTCTATATACTGGTTAGCTGAGCGTAGCTCCGATGAATGGCCTTTGGTTTGTGAAGATGTGATTAGAATAAATGGGAAGAGTGCCTACAGGCATATGGCTTATGTTCCGTCTCCATTTGATTTAAAACTATCAAATGGACAGTCGGTAAAATGGCTGTTGGGCGTGCCTATCACTGACAAGGAAATAAGTATTTCGGAAAAATCGGTTATGAATAAGGCAAAAGAAATATACCCTGATTGGCTGTTCGGTGAAGGCGCTTAACAAAGCCGGGCAATTTACTCCGGGCCTGCGGCCCTCCGCGGGACAGCTTACCTTGTGCACCTTTTGCGCAGGTCGCTTCGCTCCCATTTTCGCGCAAAACGCGCACAAGGCAAGCTGCCCCTGCCGGCGGCGTTCAGGCTGTAGAAAAACTCTTAAAAGATAGTATTTTTTGATAAAATGGGATCTCGTTATTGAGATCCTCAACATGCCCAACTTTAAGCACTATGATTACAACCAAGATGCCATGGTTGTAATTAACTTCGAAGAGCAGTTACAGCCTCAAACTTTTGAGTTTACTCTCCACCATCTGATCAATGATCACATAGATCTATCTGCCTTTAATGATAAGTATCAAAATGATGGTGGTGGCCGCTCAGCTTATGATCCCGCGATTATTCTGAAGATCGTTTTATTTGCTTACTCCAAAGGCATCACCTCTAGCCGTGAGATTCAGTGGCAGTGTGAACACAGCATCATTTTTAAGGCGCTCTCATGTGATAGCACTCCACACTTCACCAGTATCGCGAACTTCGTTAGTAGCTATCCTGATGCAATTGAGTCTGTATTTGAACAGGTCTTGATGGTGTGTAGTGAACAGGGGCTTCTTGGCAATGAGCTCTTTGCGATAGATGGCTGTAAAATGTCATCAAATGCTAGCAAAGCGCATTCTGGCACTTTTAAAGAGCTTAAAAAGAAGCGGGAGAAAATTCGTAAGAAGATCAAATCCTGTCTCAGTGAACACAAAAGGCTTGATGGAAGAAAACCTCAAGAAAGGGAGCGAAAACAGGCTGTTGCTAAGGCTGCTGACACATTACGAAAGCACTTTGAAAAAATTGATCAGTTCCTAAAGAGTCATCCCCAAGGATGGGGCAAGGCAAAAGACCGAAAGAAGTAAAGAGCAATATCACAGATAATGAATCAGCGAAGATGACTACTAGCAAGGGGACTATTCAAGGTTATACCGGTATTGCGGCAGTGGATAAGAAACATCAAATAGTCGTTGAAGCACAAGCTTTTGGTGAGGGGCAAGAGCACCATACCTTGAAGCCTATTTTGAATGGTATTAGTACACGCTATAAAAATACCGAGATTGATGAAGATATCTTAGACAAAGATGTCATTATCACTGCTGATACTGGGTTTTCAAATGAGTCTAATTATAAGTACTTGAGAGATAATGGAATCAATGCCTACATTCCTGACAATAAATTCAGGTCAAGAGATAGCAGCTTCTCTGAGCAAAAAGAGAAATATGGTAAACGTAATCAAGGAAAAAAGGTTGGAGTTCCCCAGATAATACCGGCCAAAGATTTTACCTTTAATAAAAGAAAGAAAACCTGCATTTGCCCAGCGGGTAAAGAGATGTCTCTTCAAAGAGAGGAATATGTTAGCGAGGGTAAAAGAAAGCTCTTTTTTGAGGGGCGTTTAACGGATTGCAGAAATTGTGACCTGAAACATCAATGCATGCGAAGCCCAGATTCAGCAGATACGAGAAAGGGACATGGTCGGCAGGTATCACTAACTTGGACAAACGGGCGTACTGCTACCGATTGGATGAAAAAGCGAATTGATAGCATAAAAGGTAAAACCATTTATGCGCACCGTATGTCGGTTGTTGAGCCTGTGTTTGGGAACATTGGTACCAATAAAGGGTTGAATCGGTTCTCCTTGCGAGGGAAGAGCAAGGTTCAAGGCCAATGGCAGATGTTTTGCTTAGTACATAACATTGAAAAGTTGATGAGATATGGCAATATCCACTGATTGAGGGTGTAATATGGACTTAAGAAGCCAAAATTCTATGTAGTGATATAATTCTAGTTCTTCAGAAGAAATCTCTAGAATTTTAGATGGGCGATGATTGATTGGATAGGGGTTTTGGTCAATCTGTTTTTCTACACCCTCGTTAGGTGAATGCATGGATCAAATACCTAGGGATGAAATTGGATATATGCAAGTCCAATTTAAGATTTTCAAAAGTGGAGATGAGTATGACGTTTTTGGCATCAATGCCTTTGATGAATGCTTTTGTACAGAAAGGAATATGGTTAGTACGCAACATCAAGTAGTGGATGACGAAGCTAAAGTTTATGAGAAGATATTTCAGATTAAGTTAGTCCTGAAGGCGTCAAATTACATTGTAATGATGCATATGCCTATTCATCAATCTGAAGAATGGGAGTTTCTAGGCGAATACGAAGATTATGAGATCTATTTCTATTGTATTCTCGGTCAAAATACATCCGAATCAATGAGAGGTGGCTCAGAGCAAGAGTCACCTAACAAGTTGCTGCACCGGATCAAAAAAAGCTTCGCTTTTTTATCCCGGTGAGCAAGGCGTTTGTACAAACCCGCTGCGCGGGAGTGGTGCTACTTTTAAATTATAAGAGGCATTTTAGAAAATGCATAACCGGGTATTGCAAAATATATTTTCTGCGTACAGTGGTTATTTATCTAAAACTGCGCAGCCACTAAAAAATTTAAAGGCTATCTCCTCGATACAAGAATGCCGTACAAAATCGATGGGAAGCAGTTATTATCGTTGTAAGCACAACCATGTCACAGAACAGCATCATTCTTGTAGGCATAGAAGTTGCCCCCTCTGCTCAGGCAGAAAACAGCTCCAGTGGGTTGATCAGCAGCGTCGTAAATTATTTGATACAGAACATTTTCATGTGGTCTTTACTATACCTCATGAGTATCTGCCGTTATGGCAATACAACGAAGAGAAGCTTACAGATATACTCTTTTTGTCGAGCAAAGAAACCCTGTTTGAATTAATGGCGAGTAAAGACTATCACGGAGTAACTCCCGGGATGCTTATGGCTCTGCATACTTGGGGAAGACAGTTAACTTTACACCCTCATATACACTGCTTGATAACCGCTGGTGGTTTGACCTTAAGGGAAAAGTGGAAAGAAACAGGTGAGTATTTATTACCTGTTCGAGTGGTTAAGAGTCTTTATAGGGGGAAGTTTCAAGCGCTGTTACTAGAGCAGTATCGTGCTGGGTTAATCAAGCTCCCTCCCAGTTGGCCCATTGGCCAGTTTGATATTCTCTTTAAAGCTTGCTATCGCAAAGAATGGTCAGTTCGTATTCAGGATCGATATGAGCATGGACAAGGAGTGCTTCTGTATTTTTCACGATATATCAAAGGTGGCCCGCTGAAGCCAAAGCAGATATTAAACGTGGATCATAAGGGGTTGGAATTTCGTTATTTTGATCACCGTGACCAGCGACGCAAGCGACTAAGGTTAAAGCCTGAAGAGTTCTTAAGACGTGTCTTGCAGCACATACCTCCAATAGGAAAACACATGGTACGGAGTTATGGATTATATGCTGGGTGTAATAAGAAAAAGCACGATCTATGTAGTAATCAAGTGGGTTTAATGAAAGATCAACGACTCCCAGCTGGATTGCAAATCCAAGATCTGGTGGTAGAGTGTGGGCAGTGCCATGAATCTACAAAGTTGACTGGCAGAGTGTGGTCTAAGGCGAAAAAAGGAATTTCCTTTATAAAGGGGGCGGCTCGGCAAGATAGTGCCGGCGGGAATGTACAACATGGCGATGAACCAGACACTGCAGGAATGGGCCTCTTTAGTTCGGCCTAAATTCAATGCCAGGTCATTTTTTTTACCGCCTGCAGTGCAGGTTATCTAAGCGTTAAGCCCCTAGGAGAGTATGGATACGTTTTTAACAATTGGGTCAATGCTAATAGAGTTCGGCCTTCCGGCTCTTTTGGTTTATCTCATATTGAAGAAGCCAGCTAAACGTAGCTTACTAGTTCCTGTTCTTGGGGCAGTCACTCCTATGGTCCTGCTTCTAATTGTTGGCACTATCGATCATTACGTGTTTCCCTCAGAAGAGCCTTCAATGTTCATGGCTGCGTTTGCAATGAGTTTGTTTATATATTGTATTTTGGCAGGTGTAGGCTTCCTCCTGGGACTATTTTTACCAAAAACGGTAGGTCTTCGCTGGCGGTATATAGTTGGGTTTCTTCTTGGGCCGGCTTTTGGTTTAGGGTTAATCGCAGCATGGTAGTGAGAAGGCTTAACAAATCAATTAACTACGCGCCTACGGCGCCGGACAGCTTACTCTACGCTACGCTTCGTTCCAGCTGCCGGTTATTGAGGCGTTATGTTTACTTATGAATAAAGTTCTTTTCGTGATTTTAAGTTTCCTCTCGGTTAGCTGTTTTGCTGTCGAAGAGCCCAATCCATGCCCTAGTCGAGTAGAAGGTACTGAGCATGGGTATAAAATGGATATAGACGCTTACTCAATAAAAAGTGAATTTGATGGCGAGTTATATTATGTGTCTATTTCCTTGCCTCAAAAATACAACTCAAGAGATTTGAGCAGTATTAATCTGCATAAAAAAGAACAAGGAAAGATTAAGCTAGCGTCAGGGCTAGCCTTAGAAAACGAAAGAGGTTTTTCCAAAGCATACTTTTACGCAGCTCCATCTGAAATTGAAACACTAAGCATTAGCGCTGTATATTTTTCTTACTATGAGTGCCAAGGAAAGTTAGTTTGGGACACAATGAGAGGGTATGACCTACCCATAAACATAACAAGGCGGTCAATGTCGCCTTCGGCTGGACAGCCTTAAGCGTGGCTTCGCCACAAGGCTGCCCATTACCTTGGCGCTAAGTTTTATACACAAGTTTTTTAAGTTTTATTATGTAAATCAATAAGTTACAGTTTAGCCCAGTAAGAACTACAGATTTGGCTGGATAATTATGCAGGACTGGGTCATGGACGAAGTAAAAAATCAGGTTATGGGTGATACACGCTTGAATACACGCTTGAATAAGCGCTTGTCTAATATTCTCAGTAATTTAAGTTCAGCCCCAAACAATAGCATTCCTTGTGCAAACAAAACTTGGGCAGAAACGTTTGCAGCTTATCGCTTTATCGAAAATGATAAAGTCAACTTTGACTCTATTATGAGCGGTCATAAATCGGCAACTCTTGAGAGAATCAAAGCGCAGCCTGTTGTTCTTATCCCACAAGATACTACCTTTCTAAATTTTGCCACTGACCTAGAAAGTAAAGAGATGGGAACTCTTAGGCGTAAAGAGACCAACCAACAACTCTTGCACACCTCCATCGCAATAACACCATCCAGAGTTAATTTGGGTGTTGTTGAAGGTAGTATGTGGCAGAGAGATAAGGAATCAAGTTCTAATTCCCGCTATACCAAGTCGATAAAGGATAAGGAGAGTCGACGCTGGCTAGACCATTACGAAACGGCTTGTCAGATACAAGAGCACTGCCCTGAAAGCACAATTGTGAGTATTGCTGATAGAGAGGGTGATATTCATGAGTGGTTTCAGCTGGCTGAAGAGCAAAGTGAACAGCGGCGGGCGAGCTATATCGTTCGAGCTAAGGCCAATCGCACTTTAGAACTCGATGGAGAAGAAACGGTTTTGCTTTGGGATCATATGAATGAGCAGAAATCTATTGGTCTATACACGGTAGACATTCCCAAACGGAATGGGGAACCTGGAAGAAAAGCCAAAGTCAGCGTATCCACTATTGAGATACGGCTACTTGGAAAAGGAAAATCTAAACGACCACTTTCTCTCTATGCTGTATTGGCTAAAGAATTAAACCCACCAGAGGGTGAAAAAGGCATTGAGTGGATGCTGTTAACTGATCTTCCAGTTGAAGACTATAAACAGGCGAGAGTTATCATTGAGTGGTATCGAAGCCGGTGGGAAATTGAAACCTATTTTCGGGTGGTAAAAGGCGGATGCCAGATAGAAAGTAATCGTTTTAGAACAGAGCAGCGAATGTTGAACTGTATTGCGATCTATATGATTATTGGATGGCGACTACATTCGATAACTACACAAGCAAAAAGTCTTCCTGATGAACCATGTACGAGCGCTTACTCTGAAAAAGAATGGCGCATGGTATGGATGATGCGAGATAAAAGTTCCCCACCGAATATACCTCCAAGCATGAGAGATATAACGCGTATGCTGGCAGGTCTAGGAGGATTTCTAGGGCGTAAAGGCGATGGCGAGCCAGGGGTTAAAACTGTTTGGCAAGGATATGCTAAGTTGCTCCATTATGTTGAAGCAGCAGAGGTTTTAAATGGATTTAAATAATGTGTATAAAACACAGGCCAGGCGTTATGTGCTTCAACGAAGAGATATGAACTTTGAGTAAATGGCTTTACCTAATAGTTGTTTTTGTCGTGGCTGGCTTGCTTTATCCAATAATCTATCTCCTGGGCCTAGAAAGGTTAGGGGGCGGAGCTTTACTGAAGGTCCCGGAGTTCATCTTGTATAGCGTGCTGATAGGATTCTTCTTGTATCCGTTCATAGAGGGTTATAGACGCTATAAGATGGGTAGTCACTCATTGGCTGTTATTTTTCTTATCGCCGGAATAATTTTACCAGTTATAAGTGGCGCTTTTTTAATAATTTTATTTGAATCTACCTAATTACCACTTATGCTAAGCCAATTTTTAGCAACCTTTCTGGCATCGGTGGTGTCCGAAGAGAGACGTAAATCAATCTTGGAATGAGTGCCGACAAATCAAACCTCCGATTAAAGCGATATTGAAATTCTGCCAAATAGCGCTGTGCATATTTCGGCCTAATAGCATGGTAAGTGCTACGTAGCGCACTCTTTAAATTACCAAGTACTGTATTTACCCAATAGAACTCAGGCTCTTCAACAGAAGCTCGGCCACCACCACAAACAACTTTGTCATGTACACAACCGGCCTCCTTAATGGCATTGAAGCATGGAAGGCCATCTGAGATGACTGTGCTGCCACTGCAAAGGGACTTTTTACTCCAGGTTGAAATTTCACTGCTTTTGAAGCCCTTGATAATTGAGAGCTTAATACGGGTTGGACGTCCCTCCTTGGTTGTTTCAACGGCCGCCACAAAGGGAGTTTTACCCTTGGCTCCGCGTCCGGGCTTGCATCCAGTACGCTCACCACCGAGATAGGCATCATCTAGCTCAATAAAACCGGACAGTTTGTATCGTTGGTCTCGTTCCATCATCACTTGCATGAGTTTCTGCTTCATACGCCATGCTGCGTTGTAAGAGATACCTAGATGTCGAGATAGCTCCATAGAGGAAATGCCCTTCTTATCCTGAGTAATCAGGAAAATACCGAGAAACCAGGTGGTGAGGGGGAGCTTCGTGGAGTCAAAAATTGTACGAGAGGTAATCGATGTCTGACGCCGACAATGGTTACATTGCTTAAGCTTGCGATAAGCGAGGTCGCAATGCTTGTCATGCCCGCAGTGAGGACAACTAAAGCCATTGGGCCAACGCCACTGCGACAGTGCATCGAAGCACTGTTCCTCGCTGCCGTACATTTTGAGGAATTGGGTCAAACTAATACCCTTCTGAAACTGTACCTTGTTGCGAGCCATGGCGTATTCCCTTGTAGATCAACGAGATAACTGTATTTATATACAGTTACACATGACTTAGCAAGAGTGGTAATTAGGTGAATCTATGTTGAAGTCTGGAAGCCATGGATGACACAGCAGCACATAACCAGGCCAAGCAAGCTCGCCCAGCTATGAGCTGGGCTGGACGGCCTACGTTACGCTTCGGCCGCCCTTGTTGGCAACGTTAAATGTCTTTAGAGAAAACGTTATGCGTCTGATACCACTTTTAATATTGTTTCTCGCACAAACAGCGTTCTCTGCTTCTTGGAAGAGTGAGTTCTTTGAGATTTCTTTGCCTTCAAACTATCACATTGAAGAAACAGGCTCTTCAATAGATTTCGCAGCCTTTGTCCCTAATAAAAAAACTGGCCATCCGTATGAGATGATCGTTATTCACATGGCTAGCACTGATAATCTTGAGGCAGTAATCCAAGAAAGTAATGAAATATTATCAGAGTACGGTGAAAGCTTAGGTGAGGCAAAGTGTGATAATAAGTGTACTCTTCTAGTTGCTGAGGCTGCTCGAGAATCGGGTGAAAGTAGGTTAAATTATTACCATAATGTGTTTCATATAAATAATAAGGTATATGTCATAACTTATTTTACTAACAAGCCTTTGTCACAAGGCCGTAGTTTTATTCAAAAAATTATAAGGCAAGTAAGTGCAAGCAGCATTTAACAAGTGACTATGGTTGTTCGTCAAGTTATTAAGCCATACTTTCATCCCAGTAGGTGTTATTTTTCACCATCGTATTCAGGATCGTAATCTGCTTTCTCATGCAGGCAATCAGAGCGACCTTTTTAGGTTTGCCAGCGTTGACTAATCGCTTGTACATCGGCTTTAGTTTGGGATGATGCTGTATGGCCGACATGATGGAAACAAACAAAACCGTTCGTACACGATGCCTTCCACCCCGAATATATCTCTTTCCTTGGAAGCTGCCGCTATCACGGTTCATCGGGGCGATACCGACAAGTGCAGCGATTTCTTTACGGTTCAATTTTCCTAGCTCGGGAAGTTCACTCATCAATGTATAAGCCAATACATTTCCAACCCCTTTAGCGCTCAACAATAGGTCGCGCCTTTGCCGCCACTCAGACACACTGTTAACCAGTTTATCCAGTTGCTTGTCGATACCTTGTAACTCTTTCTTTATGGTGTTTAGAATGGTCTGGATAGGTTTGTGTACCGATTTCGGCATCCTCTGAAGCCGGTTCTTTTGCATTGTGCTCATCTCTAAACACTGACTTCTTACCGCCAGTAAGTCACTGATCTCCCTAAGCTTTTCTGGCTTTAGCTCCGATAGTCTTGGCTTCATGGCCTCACCAAAATGTGCAATATCCATTGCATCTAGCTTGTCAGTTTTGGCGAGTCGCCCTGTGGATTTAGCGAAGCTCCTTATCTGTGAAGGGTTGCAAACAACAACAGGTAATCCTGCTTTGTTAGCGGCGCAAACAAACTCTAATTCGAGTCTTCCTGTAGACTCTATTAATACTCTTTGAGGTTTAAGAGGTTGTAATTGTTTAATGCCATTTTTATCATTGGCAACACTAAAGAATTGGCCAGTAGGTCTCACATAAATATCGAGTTGTTTACTGCTGGTATCGATACCGACATTGATCTCTTGAGGTTCCATAAGATAAGCTATCTCCGCCTTGCTATTCGGGCTCGAGGCCCACATGACTATCCGAGTTATGCCTAGTGAGTGTCTGTCACGTTCCTACTTGTTAACGGTCTTTATAAACCGGCGCAGCAACGAACTGTGACAAACAAGGCCTTCGGTGGCCGCCGAAGGTGGGTCTCAATTTACCCGTTAGCGAAAAGGATTTTCAACATCAGAATTAGGCAAGAACAACCATAATCGGGTAGCCGGTAGTTTCTAGCTACCGGCCCCCACACCACCCATCGTGCGGGTCCGCAATGGGCGGTTCCCTATCCGTAATGAATCTCTACCCAACGATCTCGCAATGAAATCAACCCCATCTCTTCGAAGAACCCATTATTGAGCGCAATATGAATACCCTCAGTTTTTGCGCTTCGCCAGTAACTTTTACCGGACGAGCCGCAGGTAACTGCCAGCGACTCACTCACACCCATACGCAGTAAATTTCGAACTTTCGTTCTCACTCTGCGCCAATTCTTCCAATAGCTCATTCTTAATCGCCGACGTATCCAGCAGTCTAGATCTATACATTTTTGATAGCCTTGTGCTATACCAAAATAATTAATCCAGCCACGGAGGAATACGGTAAGCTCTTTCATTTTCTTCTCCATCGAAATACCACGAGATCGCCCTGTAATCTGGCGGACGCAGTATTTAAATTGGCGCAGTGACTTATCATGCCAGACAAGCTTTGCCCCCCGAAAAGAGAAGCCTAGGAACTTACAACGGCTGACAGGAACCACTTGGCTTTTAGTATCGTTAACTTTGAGCTTAAGCTTGCGCTCAACAAAGCGCTTAATACTCGCCATAACCCGTTCACCCGCGCGTTTAGAGGAAACTACAATCACAAAATCATCCGCATAGCGGACAAAAAGGTGTTGGCGTTTTTCCAGCTCTTTGTCGAGCAGGTCGAGTACAATATTGGACAGCAGCGGCGATAAAGGGCCACCTTGTGGCACCCCCTCATGACAGGCTTTCCAGCATCCATCTTCTACACTTCCTGTACGCATGTAGCTTGCGATCAGTTTGAGTAAGCGCTTATCGCTGATTCTTTGGCCAAGTAAACTCATGAGGAAATCATGATTTACCCGGTCGAAGAATTTAGATAAATCGACATCCACTGCTATTCGTTTCCCTCCCTCGATATACTTTCGCAGCTTTTTCACCGCATGATGCTGCGATCGCTTTGGGCGGAACCCATAGCTGAACTCCGAAAAGGTTTTATCGAAACTGGGACCGATGATTTGGGCGATAGCCTGCTGAATAACACGATCAAAGATCGTAGGTATCCCGAGCCCACGCTGGCCCCCATCTGGCTTGCGAATGTAGACGCGCCTGACGGGAAGCGGCTGGTAATGACCCTGTCGAATAGTCTCGATGAGGTCGTCGCCAACTGCCTTGAAGTGCTGCACAAAATTATCGACAGTAATCCCGTCAATGCCTGCGGCACCTTTGTTGCTTCGCACGTGTTTCCATGCAGCATTAAGATTTTCTTTGCTGAGGATGGCTTCAAGCAGATTTTCATTTGAGTTGAGTGTCATGGCAGTGCGCTACGTCAATTTTATATCCGGCTGGCAACACATCGGTAGGCTAGCCCTGTCTTTTAACTCGTGGATTTTGGGTTCAGGCCTTCACCGTATCCAAGGTATTAATCTTGGCATTAGGCTACTATGCCGTCGGCTGACTTCTGTTCAATCACCTTGGCCATTACTGGCCGAGGCGCTGCTGTGTTCCACCAATTTTGTTTACCCCCGCGATGGTGGCTAGCGGGCTGGGCCTACTTATGAGTCAGCGGCCACGCTGACAGCTTTACAGCAGCAGGTTGAACAGATCTCCCCAGATAAGAACGTGAACTTTCACTACACAACAGCATCATTTACTCTACCCGTTAGATCACATGGCTTCGGTGTTCTTGGCCACCTCGCCTCCAGGCTAAGCCTTATATGATGTTTCTGTCCGTCAGCTCGTAGTTTTGCTAGCGGCTTCCTCCCCACAAGACCTCACGGTGTTGCAGTTGCCATTCGCTAGTAGTTAGCATTTAATGGAATCCATTAAACGGTGATCCTCCTACAGGGGACTTTCACCCCATTAGTTCACGCCCATGCTGGGCGTACCAAGTGCAGGCAACATTGCCCCTACGGGGCTGGACCTCCATTTCGCAGCTTCGCTGCTACATTGCGGCCGTTGCTGCAGACGTTATGGTTCATGGAAGTAGAATGATCAAAAATTCCATAGTAATTTTTTGTACGTGCTTTTTGGCTTCTTGTGCAAGCAGCGACAAGCACTCTTTGCAAAATCATGAAGGCTCCGAACCTTTTTATCTAACACCGGATGGTAATCCAACTGCTCCGGATTCAGATCCGGAGTTAAAGTCGATCTTAGATCAATGTACCAATGAAATTTTCCAAAATGGAGTCTCAATTGGTGGGAAGATATTTACATCCTGGGACGCTGCCAAACAGCATGTGATGATTCTGCTTTTGAGGACTTTACCAGATGGTGGCAGCCGGAAGAGGCGGAAGATTCCTGAAGGATTTAACGATCTTCAGTTTATCCAAAACAAAGTATCTACTTGTCGAGAGGAGAGAGTCTAGAAACAATGAACTCTCGCCACCATAACAAACACAGGCAGTAGAGCTCCGGCCCTCCGCGGGACAGCTTACTTTGTGCACATTTTGCGCGGGTCGCTACGCTCCCATTTTCGCGCAAAACGCGCACAAAGTAAGCTGCCCCTGCTGTGGGCGTTATGAATAAAAACTATGTCTAATCTCAAAGACCGCCGATGGCGTCGAAAAGGCCTCGATAGAAAAATCAAGACTCCTTCATGGGGGGAGCTTGCTTTTGGGAAAAAGCTTTTCAATTTGCGGCATATGTTACTAGCTGTATTTACTAGTGGCTTCATATCTTTTGCAATGCTATATCAGCTTATAACCTATGGGCATTGGGAGGCCAAAGGAGCTAAAGTAGATGGTGCCGTGGGCTATGGTGTTGCCTTTTTCCTTCTAGTAATTTTCATAGCCCTACTTATTGCAACTATTAAAGACTGGCGGAGAGGCTAATGCATAACAAAAAGCAGCACGATTGCCCACAAAATATGTGGGCTGGACGGCCTACGCTTTGCTTCGGCCGCCCGTGTGCTAGGCGTTATGGCTAAGGTAACTATGAACAAATATCTCGCTATAGTTTTACTGGTTTTCTCACAACTTGCTATATCTAGTGAAACTGAAGTTGCTGAAGTTCATGAAAACTATCTCAGTGGATCGCTGCCTATGCCTTACGGTTCATTTAAGGTCAGCATTTCTTTACACGAAGGTAATCGCAGTGTTTCAAAAGCTGAAATAAATGTCGGTGCTCTTACTTTCTCGGTGCCGAAAGAGCAGCTCGTAAAACTAAAAAGTGTAGATCTTTCTTCTGTATTTGTCGGCCATGAGATATATCGATCAGAAAACACGCCTTTCGACAAATTGGATGCCCTTTCCAGTGATCTATTCATAGTAAAGATCTCTTCGACTGAAGGCTTTTCTAGGGGCAATATTTGGTACACTGATTACTACACAGTTTTAATAAAATTGGAATCTCAACAGCTAGATGTATCCAAGTTCGAATATGCTAGGCCATAACAATACAAGCCAGCCTGACGGTTTTTTCGTTCCTTATTTTGCGGTTTAACGCTACGCTACCGCAAACTAATCCACTACAAAGCCGCAGCTACTTGCGGCGTTATGTGACAAGAGGATGAGAGTCATAGATTTAAGAAAAAGTATCGAGAAGCGCCTAGCTCAAATTTTGGAGACTCAAAGCTCCATTAGGGCTGCGCACCCATTAATTGCAGATTTGCTATCTCAGATAATCGACGAGGTTCCCATTTCCTCTGAAATTTCTGTTAGAGTCATTGATATTAATGAAATTAGATATTCTGTGTTCTACCAGTGCGGTCCAAATATTTCTGAAACAGCAATTGTAGTATCACAAGCTAGCTCGACATTTTATCTATGGCGAGATGAGGGTTGGGTTCTCGATGATGATTACTATGAGCCGGAAGAATTATCTAAAGTAATTTGTACTTTACCAATATTGTGCGCTGAACCGAAGAATGTTAAGCAATTGGTCGAAGCTATCGAAAGTGGAGTATGGGCATTTAAACCGGAGTATTTCCCGAAATTTGGTGGTGTTCCTCCTGAAGACCTAGAAGAAGTACTGTCCTGGGATTCTGAAAAAGTATTAGTAGGTACTAAGCATTCAAATATGGAAATTCTAAGTAGAGAGTCCTGGCAGGAACTTAGTTCAAGAGAAAACGGTTGGTTCAAAAAAACGGAGTAAGAGCACATAACAAGAAATTGCAGTCGGACCCGATACTCCGCGCTTTTAATTTTGCTTTCATTACATTACAACATAATTAAAAGCACTCCGCATCGGGCCACTGAATTGGGCGTTATGTGTAATCCATGAAAAATATCTCTAAGTGGTTTGTAAGGTTTGGTTGGATATTTATTGCATATTCAGGGTTGGCTTTTATGAGCAATTTCTTGCCGGTAGATTTTTGGATAACAATAAGTAATTTCTTTACCGGCGAGGATAGTCACACTTACTATAAAGTTGTAGCTACATAGGGTGGCCAAAACTATGTATTGGCTACATTAATTTTAGGGGCTGGCTTAGTTGTTTTAGGTAAGGTTATTGCCGCTAAATCAAACACATAACAAGTGACTATGGTTGTTCGTCAAGTTATTAAGCCATACTTTCATCCCAGTAGGTGTTATTTTTTACCATCGTATTCAGGATCGTAATCTGCTTTCTCATGCAGGCAATCAGAGCGACCTTTTTAGGTTTGCCAGCGTCGACTAATCGCTTATACATCGGCTTTAGTTTGGGATGATGCTGTATGGCCGACATGATGGAAACAAACAAAACCGTTCGCACACGATGCCTTCCACCCCGAATATATCTCTTTCCCTGGAAGCTGCGGCTATCACGGTTCTGGCTTTGGCTCCGATAGTCTTGGCTTCATGGCCTCACCAAAATGTGCAATATCCATTGCATCTAGCTTGTCAGTTTTGGCGAGTCGCCCTGCGGATTTAGCGAAGCTTCTTATCTGTGAAGGGTTGCAAACAACAACAGGTAATCCTGCTTTGTTAGCGGCGCAAACAAACTCTAATTCGAGTCTTCCTGTAGACTCTATTAATACTCTTTGAGGTTTAAGAGGTTGTAATTGTTTAATGGCATCCTTAATGCCATTTTTATCATTGGCAACACTAAAGAATTGGCCAGTAGGTCTCACATAGACATCGAGTTGTTTACTGCTGGTATCGATACCGACATTGATCTCTTGAGGTTCCATAAGATAAGCTATCTCCGCCTTGCTATTCGGGCTCGAGGCCCACATGACTATTCGAGTTATGCCTAGTGAGTGTCTGTCACGTTCCTACTTGTTAACGGTCTTTATAAACCGGCGCAGCAACGAACTGTGACAAACAATGCCTTCGGTGGCCGCCGAAGGTGAGTTTCAATTTACCCGTTAGTGAAAAGGATTTTCAACATTAGAATCGATCAAGAACAACCATACAAGCAGCGGCAGAGCGTCAGCCAACGTTACGTACCTTTTGTGTTACTCGCTGGCGCTCAAACATTAACACAAAATGCGCTCCGCGCTGGCTGCGCCTGCGATGGGCATTATTGTGGCGGTCGGCTTTATTGATTTTACGCAGTAACTGGGACTTTAGCGTCACTAAATAGCACTCGGTATTGAGCAATTTTATTGATTATTATTTCGGCAGTTTCACTCCTAGAGTGTTCGCTCAGCTGCTGTAAAAAGGGGCAGTCCGCTGCAATTTCGTGGAGTGCCAGTAAGATAGGAATTGGTTGGGGAAAGTGCGGTATTCTTTCCTCGTGAATATTGGGCAGCGGCCAGCCAAAATGTAGCTGGTAAGGTGCTAGTAGGCAGTCCCGAGCGCGCCAGCCATAATCAGGCTAGACAAGCTCGCCCAACCCCTTCGGGGCTGGGCTGGACAGACTACGTGCTACTTCGGCTGCCCTTGCTAGCGGTGTTAGGAGTTTAGAGTATTGCGTGCTTTATTCTTGATAGCTTTATGTTGGGCAATGGTTGATTCAGCTGCTGCCGCTGAGAAGGATCAGGCAACTACAATCGCCGTGTATGGATCATTGTCTAAAGCTCCAGAAAGTGCTGAGCTCTATCGAGAGTTTCATTGGGCAAGGCGCGCTAACGGAGGGCTGGCACTCATATTTCGGTGTGGTAAAGGCCAATTCAGGTATGCAGTTTTGAAAGCGGATGCTGGGAGCTATTCCTTCGAAGTAGACACATCATATGAAGGGAGTAAGTGTCCTTTAGGGAAGTACTCAATTGAGTTGCTTGAAGATCGTTTAAAACTAAAGATAAGCACTGAAAACGGGATTGTAATTGAAGAGGCTCTCCCAAAGTGGCCAGGCAACTCCTAACAAAGCGTTGTAGTGGGACTCCCAAAGCTATGCACCTTATTTGTGTAGTTCGCTGCGCTCACATTTTACACAAAAGGGTGCGCCGCATTGGTAGCCCCTGAACGCGGCGTTAGTGCTTAGTGTTGCCCGAAATATATTAACCAAAACTTAGATGTAACATATGATTAATAAAATCCTAAATTTGATCGCTCTCGTTTCTATTACGGGCCTACTGTTCGCATGCGGCGGCGGCAATAGCAGCAGTAGCGGCGAAGACGCTCCTGATACAGTAGAGAACCCCCCTAGCTTTACCTCCTCCGAAATACTTTCAATTGACCTCCCCTTCTTTTGAGGTCGTTGTGCGATTTGCAAATAACGTGTCACGAGAAGACGCCGACAATATCAGAGTAAATGTTGTAGTGGCTACAGATGGAAGTGGTGATGTCATGGGGCAGGACTTTTCGCTCGTTTATAGTACGGGCTGTCGGCTTGTGATTGACTTTGAAATTTGCGGCCAAACAGAGTATTTCTTCAGGTATAGCTATGGGGATACTGTGGGTTGGTGTTGTACTATTGAAGGACGCGATCTTTCGTATGAGTTCACCAATGTGGAAGGGTATTTACAGTTGACTATGCTTTATCATGGAAATTTCACCAAGAGTACATATGATAATTTGGTGCGAGGCAACGTCTTAACAAATGTAGAGGCGGTTCTTTTTTCTGGGCGCGATAAAGAAACTGTTTTATCAAGGGATTACTACCCACAGGTAAATGAGTTTACTGATCAACTTGGGGAGCTGAATGATAATCTCCGTGACTATGATGGTTCTTCAGATTTGGTTGATATTCAAAGTGTTACTATCACAAATTATTTGGCCCCTTAGCCCGTTAAAGGTACTGACAATCAGCGGCAGAGCGACAGCCAACGCTACGCACCTTTTGTGTTACTCGCTGGCGCTCAAGCATTAACACAAAAGGTGCTCAGCGCTGGCTGCGCCTGCGCTGAGCGTTAGCAATAAGACTTACCCACGTTTAGTAGACACCCTGTATAGTTAGGTTTAGGCCTAACACGGAGGTGTATCATGGGTAAAAAAAGAACTCAGGCGTAAACGGAGGAGTTCCGCAGAGAAGCAGTTAAGAGAGCGGAAAAGCCTGGAATAACAACGGCTTCTGTCGCACGAGGACTAGGAGTCAGCACACAGCAGAAGTAGTTCAATAGTTTAGACGGTGTCGACTATTTCAAACAGGAAAGCGCTGAAGTTCGCAAGCTCAAGAAGGAGCTGCATGAAGCTCGTCAGGAGGTTGAGTTTCTAAAAAAGGCAGCTGTAGATTTAATTGATCAGTGCAACACCCCTGTAGGAATATGGCCTATCGGGGGATCATTGAATGAAGCGTATATTTACAGCAGAAGAAAAAGAGTGGATTTTCGATGCTTGGAAAAAGGGCATTGGCTTTAGTGAAATTGCCAATGCCATAGATTCTAAGCCTGGAACCATTTTTACTGTTTTGAGAGATACTGGCGGAATTAAACCAATACCCAGAAAGCCATCTCCTCAACACCTCACATTAGCCGAACGCGAGGAAATACGTGCAGGTCTTTCTGCAAAACAAAGTATTCGAGCAATCGCTCGCTCCTTGAAACGGAACCCATCCACAATCTCGCGCGAGATTCAGAGAAATCGGGGGCGACGATACTATAAAGCAGTAGACGCAAACAACCGTGCAAAGCGGATGGCAAGGCGCCCCAAGCCGTATTTGCTAGAGCAAAACCCGAGGCTAAAGAAGCTTGTTTTGGAAAAATTGGAGTTGAACTGGTCACCAGAGCAAATATCGGGTTGGTTACGGAAGACATATCAGGCTGATGAATCAATGAAGATATCAGCAGAGACTATCTATAAAACACTTTACTTCCGTGTGCGTTCAGCGCTTCATCATAAGCTAGTAAAGCATTTGCGACGGTCTCACAGTCTTCGTCACAGCAAACAACATTCACGTAAAGGCGAGCGCGGTACTATCAACATCGTCAACGGTACATCGATAAGGGAGCGTCCTCAGGAGATACAAGAACGATGTGTTTTAGGTCATTGGGAGGGTGACTTGGTGTCAGGTTCAAACAACACTCATATTGCCACGCTTGTTGATCGAAAATCGCGGTATACGATCATTCTTAAGTTGAAAGGGAAAGATGCAGCTTCTGTGAACCAGGCGCTTGTTGCTAAGTTTAAAAAACTTCCAAAAGAGCTTTGCCAATCACTGACGTGGGACCGAGGAATGGAACTGGCGAAGCGCGCTGAATTTACAGAAAAGACAGGTGTTCCTGTCTTCTTCTGCGATCCTCAGAGCCCCTGGCAAAGGGGAACGAATGAAAATACCAACAGCTTAATCCGTCAGTACTTCCCAAAAAGGACATGCTTGGCACAGCATACTCAGAGGAAACTCAATCAAGTTGCTAACGAGCTTAATAGCAGGCCAAGAAAAACTCTGAACTTTGCGACACCAAAGCAGGTTATTAAACAGGGTGTTGCCTTGACAGGTTGAACCTACAATTCGGGTTATGCCTAGTGAGTGCCTGTCACATTCATACTTGTTTACGGTCTTTATAAACCGGCTCAGCAGCGAAATATGGCAAACAAGGCCTTCGGTGACCGCCGAAGATGCGGCTCAATTTATCCATGAGTGGAACGGGTTTTCAAAATTGGAGTTAGGTAAGAATAAGTATATAAACGTATACTGTTTCTCTCTATTATAGCTGGACAATATACGTTATGTACCAGTTGCCGCAAATATGAATATTGGAGCTAATATTGGATGAAAAATATCTTGTTTTTTTATAAAGAATAAAGAATAAAGAATTGAGTAGTTTAAGAGTTAAAATGCTATTTGGTAACCTACTGGGGAGTGAAGTTTTGAGATTTATATTGTGTTTTTTTATTGTTATGACTGCTTCTTGTGTTACTAAAGTTAGTAATGATCCTAATTGGGTAAAGCCAGAATCTACAGCTATCAGCTGTGAAGACTTTCACAATGTACCTACGAAGCTGGGTATCGTGACTAATAACGTCTGGAATAAATATGCTGCAGAAGATGACCCTTGGTCCCAATGCTTGGAGAAACGAATGGTAGAGGGGGAGTTACAATTTGGTTGGTCATGGTCTTGGCCTGTGGGTCGACGGGTAATTTACTCCCAGCCACAAATAAAAATAGGATCTTCCCCCTGGGCGCCGGAACCTAAGTTTGATGATGCATTCCCCTTAAAGATATCCAGTCTGGCGAATCTTGATATTTCACATCATACAGAAAGCAAGTCGAGCGGAGATTATAATACGGCTACGACGATGTGGTTAATTTCTGAAGCTTATAGGGGGCGTAAACCAAATCGTTCAGTAATAGCTGCTGAAATTATGATCTGGACATATTTTACTGACGGACATTTCAACCCTGCGGGGATAAAACATAGTGAGGTATCGATTAATGATTCAGCATGGGAGGTTTGGTACCATAAAAATTGGAAGGATATGTCGGGAGTAAATGATAATAATTGGGTGTATGTATCATTTAGGGCCAAGCAACCTTCCATGATTGCCTCTATTCCTGGTTTGGAATTACTGAATTACGCAGTTCGAAATAGTTTAATCCCCAAGGGTCTATTTATTGCCGATATAGAACTTGGGAATGAAGTTATGAGTGGCTCCGGAATTACATGGGTAAAGGATTTTACAGTTGATTATCAGGTGAGAGAGTTGTGAATTTGTAGATACTTTTGATTATATGTTGCTACAAGTTTCTTTTCTTCTGAAGGCCGAGATACCTATGTTGCCAGATTAAATCTATTTAATTGATAAGTCCAAGGAGCTTGTGGAAGCTTGGAGTCCAGTATTTGAAGATATTGAAATTGTAGGCGTTTTCGAGGGTAATTTTTTTCCAAGCCAGTTGACGCAATGGTTAGCCCTGCCAATAGCTTCGGAATTAGGGATGGAGGGTTGGATCTGCCAATTATGGGTAGGCTCGGTTTTCAAGTAGAGGATCGGGTGCAAGCACGGATCAAATCCGACTTTCATGTAGAACTCCCGATAGGATCAGCTGTATTAGTAGCTACCTCCCATGAAAATTGGCCATATTTAATATCAGCTCCAACTACGCGCGTACCGGAAGATGTTTCCAATACGCTAAATGCATATTACGTTTTTCGAGCAATCTTAAACTCTGTGCAGCTATTTAATCGATCAAACTCCCCGGAGAGAATTAACTCGATTCTATGTCCTGGCCTGGGAACAGGTATAGGTAACTTATCGGCTAGGCGTTGTACAGGCCATATGTGAGCAGCCTACAACTCCTTATCCAAGCCTTCAAGAATATCCAATTATACAGAAATTCATGCAATACATAGAGGGCTGCAATTAGCTTACTAGTGCATAGCAAGTATCTTTATAGAAAGTGAGTGAAAAATAGTCAGGAAAGCCTTAAGCTGCGTTGAGTTGAGAAGTACATCTTCTTTTAGCAGATTAAGGCTTTAGGCATAAGTACCAGTACTAAGGGGATACTCTATGGCGTTTGATTACGGCTCGATTGATTTGGGCCTGAAGAACCCTTTTAAGAAAGAAGGCCGGGTTACCGCAATTAGGGGGGGAGTTCAGTTTCTTGTTGCCCTAACCTTGCTGTTTACCGCTGCTGGCCAAGTAAAGTCGGACCCCGTAAGTGGTTGGGTGCTTGTCGTAATGGGGGCAATCCTGCTGGTCGGCGGTATCAGGGCTCTATCAGGCGGCATTTTGGCCTTATTGCGCTTCTTTGTTGGTCGAAATCATCCGGTATCATTAGCTTTTAATCATTCTAAATCTGAAACGAGTACGGCATCAGAAGAGAAAAATGAAGTGGCTTATACCGCTTCCGGCTTAGAAGAGATGTTAGTTGGCCGTAAGAATCCAACCTTTCTAGAGCCTAAGGGCTTTTTGGCTCGGGTATTACACAGTATCTTCCCTAAATTGCTTTATATGCCATACCCCATTCGAAATATGGCTCAGGCACAGTTTGGCGCATGGGTAAGTACGTTAACTGTCTTGCTCTCTTATGTCATTGTCGCTTTTATTTGTCTCAGTGGTTTTGCTGGTGATATGGGGGAAAAGCTATTCCCGATGTACTCTGCCATCGCTTTACTTTATACATTGATTGTATGGCACTCTGCGAGTAAAGGTATTTCGCGGGAAGCCCAGAAAAGTGTAGCGAGTCTTACGGGGGGAAGTATTGCAAAAACGATATTATTTTCGATTGTGGTGCCCCTGTTACTGGGATTGGGGTTAAGCTTAGGCGTTGAGGCTTTTAAGGGAGAAGGTACTACTTCCCTAGATGAAATAATCAGTGTGTCCAGTGTATTGACTGAGGCTTTACCGAGCTTTAGCCCGTTCTTGTATATTCTTGGGGTTATATTTGTAGGCGCTGCTTGTAGTTTCGCTGTTGTCTATATGCTGCGCTTTAGAAGCGAAATTGCAAACCCGGTCACTGAGGTTTCTGAATTAAGGGATAACTGGCAGGAATCGGTTCACCCGAAGGAAATCTTTATAAACTTGGATAACCTTGTGATGGCAAATCGTCGTTATAAGGAAGTGCCCAATCGTATTTACAGAGAGCTTGACCCTAAACTTGAAGAGCAAGTGGATGGTAAAGGTTCATTCAATGGGGAAATGATACAGGAAGTACAACCTACCGTTCGTCCTGTTAATTTGGGTGATAAATTCAAGCTGATTCGCGATATTAGTCTTTTCGCAGGTAATGGGCTCTATATCGTTGTTACTGCGCTAGCTATTTGGCTGGCATACTCTTTGATTGATGTTATTCACTTCTTTCAGCCGGAATCTCTTACAGCCATTAAACAGGAGTTTGGCGCCTTAGATGAGGAAGCTGGCCGCTTAGCTCTGCTAGAACAGTATATTTCAGCAGGCGGCGCTCTCTGTATGACGCTAATTCACCTGCTATTGATAGGATTTATTCTTAATACATTTGCTCGCTTGTTGGTCAATGCGGCACATATCTTCTTTGCTGAGATGCAGTTTGAATCACTATTGGTGTATTTTAAATGCGAAGGGACATTCACTGAATCTAAGATCTCAACGGGCACTGGAATACACGACAGTACTCGTTCTGAAAATGTACTAGTCAGAAGCTCGATTACGCCTTGGGTGATAGTAACCAGGGTTGTCTCAAGTACATTTGCCGCATCTGGCATGAGAAACTTGGAGTATCCAAGGCATATACTTGAAATGCACAAGTCTGAACGCGACTTATCTGAAATCAGGGATGACGTAATTAGTTTCTTGAAAGATAGAGAGTCTATTGCCTCCATTACAAGCAGCAGAGACTTGGAAAACACTTCGAATATTCATGCTATTAATCAGCAAAGTCGCGCTCTGCCAATGACAGAACAGGGACAATTAGCTCAGGATGAAAATGCGGCTGGTTATTTGAGGCAAGAAGATAAGGACACGGTTGAGTAGGATTTACAGCCTTTTCTTTGGCTCTACTGTCACTTACTTTGAGTGAAAGTGATAAAAAAAGCTGGCAAGGTTCGGAGTCTCTGGACCAGAAAGAGAATTCCTGGTACCCCTTGCCAGCTGAGGGTACTAGGCTAGCAAATTACGTATTTTTAGTAATACTGAGCCCCTAAGATTGACCGTATTTGCTGGTAGAATTACAGAAAAGTACTGTTTTATCTTTATTGTTAGGTACACAGGACCACTTTTGTTGGTATTTAACAAGCTAGGTTATTATTCTGGAAGCAACTCTAGCACTGTGTGAGACTCTTCTTTTGTGACTTTCAGGTTATAAGATTTGCTCAGACAGAGGACGGTATCTTCTATATGATTCAGGTCATAAACCCCACTAACAAGTAGTCTACTAGTGTTCTGGTCTCTCGTCACAAGTGGGGTATTTGTAAAGCGATTTAGCGATATTAGGAGTTCTGTTAATCTGATGTTATCAGCCTTTGTAAATCCACTTCCCCAATCCTTATAGCTGGAAACCTCAAAATCTTTGATTGCACCGGTGTTGTGCTCAGTTACTTTGAGCATCTCCCCTTTCTTTATTTCGGCGCGATTTTTATTTTGTTTTATTGGGCTGACAGTGATATTCCCTTCGAGAACAGTGACTTCTGTTACTCCATATCGCTGGTCAATATTGAAAGTGGCTTTATGTGTACGGATCAATGCTTGTCGTGATTCTACTATAAATGGCCAGGTTACCTCTTCACAGATGCTTATTTGGGCCTCCCCATTTAATAGACGTATGCGTCTGCGTGTCTCTGAATAATTGACGAGTACTTTAGTTGTGGCGCTCAACTTTATATGGTTGCCATCGGGGAGGGTTTGTTTAGATATTTCCTTGGGAGCTGTTTGGTAACGGCATTTAAATGGCTCCCGTGTCTTTAAATCTTCCATACTTTTCCCCTCGGCTTGGCTCGAAAGCAGAATTGGTCCTTATAGGTGGGACCTTAGTTCGCTTTATATATTTTATTGTTAGCGCCTGACTTTTTATTATTCCACCTGATTGGAGAATTAATAGGGCATGCTTGTCTCCGATACTGGCTCTTATCTTGCGACGCTTTCTTTTCTTTTTTAAGGGGTATTTGTTGTGGTTTTATTAAATGGTCATGACTAGAGAGCTATTTCGCTGTGGTTTTGCCGTACTACGATAAATTTTATCTGTTTGGAGGTAGGTTATCTTGGCCTGAACCGGGGATTGTTGCTGTTTTGTGAAATAAACAGGGCCTTAATTAGGATGACCTGGGTTACTTTGTGATAGACGATTCAGAGAGTTTCCACGGGGACACTTACTTTTTCGGTGTTAAAGAGCTTTAAACGCCATCAGGGACTAAAGTTGGAGACGTATGAGTTTGGTACATATGTGATATTTGGCATAAAGATTGCTCCTTTTATCTTGTGGGTAGAAGTTCATATTGTGGGAATCGTAAAGGAATTGTTCATCAAGGGAGCTGAAAATGTCGTCACTCTATTTTTCATCGCATGCCATGCCACTTAGAGTCCCAAGTTACTGCTGCTTTGAACTTGGGTCCTGTTCGGACATAGAGTATGAAAGTTATAAGATAGCCTTGTTTAAAAAGGGGATTGCGCTTATCCATCTCAAATTTTCTGATGATTCTGCTGAAGTGATGGAGGATATTGTCAATACCATTGGGTTGGTACATGAGCATGATTCTATGGGGCGAACGGTTTGGGATGTGAGGATTGGTGGTGAGACAGGCGATGAGGCATTGGCTATATCTCATAGTGATAGAGAATTCTTCTTGCACAATGACGGTGCTTTTGAATCGGAGATGCCTGGCTACTTTGGTCTCTTCGTTGTGCACGCTGATATGCATGGAGGCGGAGAAAATATTCTTGTCTGTGCCGACAGGATAATCGAGAGCCTCTCCGATAAAACCTTCCAGGTGCTTTCACATAGTAAGTTTAAACTGCGTGTTCCTGAAGAATTTCGGAAGTCGTCTGAGTTTATAGAGGCATCCTTAATTGATGAGAGCCATGGTTTCAGATACAGGTATGATATTATCGAGCGTGAGTATTGCTCTTCAGACGAGCTTGATGCTTTACGTGAGCTGGAGCTAAAAATATCGTTGCCACATAATATGTTTAAGGTTAGGTTGAATAATAATCAGATATTGTTATTGGATAATCGACGATACCTTCACGCAAGAACTGGAATAAAGGATAGGAAAAGGCACCTTAAACGAATACGTTTTAATATGCCTGCTATATCGAGGGTTGCTTAACGGGTGGTCATAGAGATAGTTATAGTTGGGTTGTTGCTTATTCTGGTAGCAGGTATGGCTCACGGAGCATTGGGATTTGGTTTCCCAATGCTTGCGACGCCTATTCTGGCACTTGCTTATGATTTGAAAACGGCGGTGGTGTTAACCATCTTGCCGTCGCTTATGGTAATTATATCCAGTCTTTATAAGTGCCGAGATTATAGGATTAATTTTTCTAAATATAGTTTAGTAATATTATTGGTGTCTCTTGGAAGCCTTGCCGGAACATGGCTGTTAACCTGGGCAAATCCGGATATTCTCAAGTTGTTACTGGCGGTATCAATCTTGATTTACCTGTTTTCCAATCGTTTAAGGGGTTATCTGTCCAAATTCTCCAGTCGGCCAGTATTTTTTCCTATCATTATGGGCGGTTTGGCTGGGGTGATTGGTGGCGCGACTAATGCGATTGCGCCTCTACTAATGATTTATTTATTGGAAGTTGCCAAGTCTTCAAAGGAAGTAATCCTTATTTCCAATATTTGTTTCTTGATTGGCAAGCTGATACAGCTTTCTGTACTTTCAGTTTACTTGAGTTTTGATGATTTGGAGTTGATGTCGCTATCTGCAATTACCGTATTTGCATATTTTGGACTAATTATCGGATTTAAGCTTCAATCGAGGATTGATGAAGAACGATATCGTTCGATTATTCGGTATGCTTTATCAATTTTTATGTGTGTGCTGACTTATCAGGGAATTTCTAATTTGGTATTTCCTGATGGTGCGATTGTTTAGGTTCTCTGTTTGAGGTCTCACTGACTGTGACAATCAAATGCCCTAAGCTGGCTCTACTGAATAGCTCTGCTGTTGCAGGCTAATCATCTTTTCAAATGGTTGCAGAAGCTTGGAATACTCATTTTTATCTTCAAGTTGAGCCATAGCCAAGGCAATACTTTCAATGGTTGACAGACCATCCGCAACGGTGGTTTTCCGAATAGCGTAGTTGGATTTCAAGTCCCCACTGAGATTGACTCTTGGAAGCTGTTGTAGCTTGGGATTCAGGTGAAGAATCTTTTTAGATTTTTTCCAAGTCGCATCTATAACAATTAGCTGTTCAATCTTTTCCAGCTGATTCTGGTGGCTAAGGGTATTGTTCCCTTCAGCTAATCGGGGTGTTTGGGGTAGCCATGATAGTGACGGATAGAGTAGAACGCTGGGTGTATCGAGTAGCCTTTCCAGCTGTTGATTAGGAAGAGTTTCAGAAATAAGCATTTCACTGTTATTTAAACACAGGTTCGCCATACGCCCGGTATTGAACGGGTGCTTCTCTTCTTGTGGGTGCTGTATGATCACCACTTTTATGGTATTAGCCAAGCTCACCAACGCACTGCAGTAGCAGACATTGGGCGGGCGCAGGCAAGTGCTACAGGTCTCTCTGGGCATTTTTCTACTTCAGGGGTACAGGGGCAGGTTTATGGCGAAAACGCAGCCTTCTAATAGTGTTCAGTGGCTGGCAGATATAGAGATTCCGCTAGCGAACAAATTTTATCGCATGTATGGATTTCGTGGCAAAGCCAAACGCCATGAGGACTGCGGGATAGTGCGCGGCGAACGGGGGGAGGTGATTGCCTGCGGTTATTTGCGGCGCTATGAGAGCTTTAAGCTCCTGGCCGGAGTTGCTGTTGCACCAGATCATCAAGGGCAGGGTGTTGCAAGGCAGCTGTTGATGCTCCTTGCTGAACGTTTTGATAGTGACACCTATACATTTCCCTACGACCACCTAGAGCCTTTTTACTCCTCTTTGGGGTTTGAGAGGGTTGAAGTGAATGAGTTAAGTGGTCCTGTTGGGGATTTATTCCGCGGTTACGTGAAGCAGGGTCGCTCGATTCTGGCGATGGTCTACCGTTAGCCTTGGGAAGGTTATTATTTTCAGGTTGGCTTTGAATTAGAACGAATTACTGTGCAAAGGTGTGTAGTACCTCTAGCTTTGGAATTTTAGTTCTTTCGGGGACAGATTATAGGCAGGGCAGCACTGTAAAAGTGCTGCCCGAGTTGCTACTACCAGCTGCTATTAGTAAGTGCTAATTTCCCAAATGGAGTAGCCGTACACGGTATTGCGTTCGGTGCAGTCAATTTTCAGGTAACGGTAGTTTCCCTCTACGGTGATTGCGTCGGTGCGTTCACCGGTTCCCATTCCAGAAAATGACTCAACAGTTGTCCAGTTGCTGCCATCGGTACTGCCGAGCAGAGTGTAGGCAGCCGCATTGGCAGTTTCCCAGTCGATATTGAGGGTGCCAATGGACTGTACAGAGCCCAAGTCATAAGTCAGGCTGACATTGTCCACACCGTGGGCGCTCTCCCAGCGGGTATTGCTATCTCCGTCGATTGCCAGTTCAGCACTTTGCAGTTCAGAGGTTGCAGAGATACTTGAAGCCTGACCGTCGCCACCAGTTAAGCCCAGCTCCCAGATGGAGTAGCCATAGCTTGTGCTGCGCTCAGTGAAGTACAGGCGCACATATCGATAGCTTCCACTCAGGGAGTGCTCATCGGTTCTCTCTCCAGCACTACCACCACTAAAGTTGGCCAGTGTGGTCCAGGAAATAGTGTCGTTACTGCCTTGTACCGTATAGATCGCAGCGTTGGCTGTTTCCCAGTCGATTGTCAGGGTGTTCAGAGCTTCTGCCTCACCCAGGTCCAGTAATACCCATACTGAGTCACCGCCATGGGCGCTTTCCCAGCGGGTGCTGCTGTTATCATCAACTGCATTTGCGATGGGCTGGATTTCGTTGCTGGCGGTGACGGTAGCCTGTGCAATCAGGTCCTGGCTGCCAGCTTCACCGCTATCGCCAGAGCCTTCGCCGTCGTCCTCGTCGCCTCCACTATCGGAATCGTCACCGGAGTCATCGTTGCCGCCAGTACCGCCAGAGAAGTAGATATTGTCGATCTCGATATCGCTGATTTCTCCATCTACGCCTAGAAGCTCGAATAGTTGAACCACGTTAGACATGTCTACTTCGTCACTGAAGTCGCTTACGGGGATAGATATCTGGTGCCACTGGCCATCCCGTGCGAAACCGTAGGGATCGGCGCCATTGGCAAAGTCAATCCACTTTTGTTCTACATCGTCAATGCTGCCGCTCTTCATGCCGATCTTAAAGGTCGTGGTGGAGCTGCTTTTCAAAGCAAAATTGAGCGTGGCGGTATCGTTGTCGAAGGCTGACATGTCGTAGTAATAGTCAGCAGTGAAAGCCATACCAAACCAGCCAGCACCTGCGGAGGTGTAGGACAGGGATTCAGAGCCTTCGTAAGGGGAAGGAGAAGTCTCGATCAGGGTTTCGCCCCAGATATACAGATTGCCATCAGTGCCCAGTTCGAAACTGGAGTCGGCCTCGGTGTTTTCACTGTATAGGGAGAAGGTGCCGCTTGGCGTGGTTTTTTCGACGCTCTCACTAAAGTAAATATCGTCAATGGAAAGGGTAAAGGCTTCTGACGGTCCATCGCCGCGTACCATAAATGCCTGGCTAATGGTGTTGTAGTCCACCCCAAATTTGCTCAGGGGGATACTCACCTCGTGCCATTGCCCATCCCGTTCCAGGCCAAAAGTATCGCCTTCTACGCTCAGATCCACCCAGGACTCACCACCGCTGGTACTGTTGATACCGATGCCGATAGTCTCTTCGCTAGTGGTTTTCATGCGGAAGTTCAGGTGACCATTTTGATAGTTCATCAAATTCAGGTCGTAGTGCATCCATACACCCATGCCATACCATTCGCCGGTATCGATTTGGAACTCCAGGGCATCACTCTCGTCGACGCTGGATTGGCTTTCCATATTGTTCCAGACGTAGAGCTCGATATCAGTGCCAAACGTCAGGGATTCGTAAATATCGCTGCTGTCCCCGAACACGCCCAGATTGCCGCTTTTTGCGGTATCGGCAGCCAGTGAGAGCTCGGTGCTGTAGCTGCTGTCATCGTTGTCGTAGATACGTACGTAGTCAACATACATCTTGGCGGGCATTGGGGCAGTGATCTCGCTGTTGTCATAGATCTGCGGGAAGATGCCGCCTACTGCCAGGTTGAGAATTAAAAAGTTATGCTGGCGAAATTCATCGAATGCGGAATCACTGGTATCCGTCAAAGCTGCGATTTGGTTGGACTCGTCATCCACCCACATAACGATGCTATCGGGCGTCCAGGTCATACCGAAGATATGGTAATCCTCGGTGAGGTCGGAGCTGGAACCGAAGTCCTCAACCAGGTTTTGCGATACACCATAATCTGCTTGCCCGGTGTAGTCGTCGGACTCGTGCCACCAGTGGAAGGCTCCGGAAATTTCAGAATTTACGACGCCGGCTTCTAGCGCCTCGGCCATACCCGCTTCGAGAATATCCAGTTCGCCACAGGCTGGCCAGCCGGCTTGACCGTAGTCGCTGCCCAGTTGCCAGAATGCTGGCCATAGTCCCGCATCCAAATCCGGCAATTTAATTCGAGCTTCAATGGTTCCGTATTTGTAGGACAGACGCCCGAGAGACTTTAGGCGAGCAGAAGTAAAACTGCCGTCACTTTCCTGTACGGCCTGAATAATCAGGTTGCCGTCTTCGATATAAGCGTTGTCGCTGTCATCGGTATAATTTTGTAACTCGTTGTTACCCCAGCCGGAGTTGCCAACATCGTAGGTCCAGACGGAGGTGTCGATAGTGTCTCCGTCAAAATTATCTTCCCAGACCAAAGTTTTTGCATTGGCTATTGAGGACACAAAGGTGCCGACAATAGCTGCGGCTATCGCTGATTTTTTAATAATCATAATTTTCTTTCGTTGTTAATTATTTATAAGAATAAAATGCCTGATAGGAATGGTGTGACTCAGTCAAATGTTACTTGTGGATTTAATGAATGCAGATTACTTAAATTGTAATTGCCTAAAATTCACGCGAAAAACAGGTGCTGGTCACGGGCAAAGCCTAGCAAAACGATTGTTCCACAGGAAAGCGAATCTGGACCCCTTATCGCAGTTGTAGTCCTGCTTATCGCATACACTTGAAAAATTATTTCCTTGTAATTTTTTTACAAGAAAATAAATTCCTTTTTGTGTTTTTGTTTGCAAGTGTTTTGTGCGGGAATTCTGTTTTTGGTCTTTCTGTGTTGGGCAAAAGTGCAAGCAAATTTAATCTGGATTTATTGTTGTTGCGCTTTCCCTCACACAGGATCATATCTATAAAGATAATATCTGACGGCAGACAGGGCGGGTTTTGATGCTGGTGAAAAAATTGGGTGGCGTAAAAAAGAAAAGGGCGCTGCTATTTAGCGGCGCCCTTGTATTTTTAATGTCTACGGGGTCCCTGTGCGCATCGTGCAGGTGGGGTGCAGTTTCCATGGCGATGCTTGTGCCTTTTATGATGAGGGTGGCACTTGTGAGAGTGAGGACGGCAGTTGCCATTGCTATCGCTGTCTGAGCTTCCGCCAGAGAAATAGATATCGTCAATCTCAATATCGCTGATATCTCCATCGACGCCCAGTAGTTCAAATAACTGAATAACATTTGACATATCTACCTCGCTACTGAAATCAGTAACGGGGATTGATATCTGGTGCCACTCGCCATCCCGCGCGAATTCATAAGGATCGGAGCCGCTAGCAAATTCAATCCACTGCTGGCCAATATCGCTGACGCTACCGCTCTTCATGCCAATCTTAAAGGTGGTTTCTGAGCTGGTTTTCAGGGCGAAATTCAGCGTTGCAGTATCATTATCGAAAGCGGATAGATCGTAGTAGCTGTCGGCAGTAAATGCCATTCCAAACCAGCCGGCCCCGGAGGAGTAATAGGAGAGGGATTCTTCACCTTCAAATGGGGTTTGAGTGGCCTCCAGCAGGGTGTCGCCCCAAATATACAGGTTGCCATCAGTTCCCAGTGTGAAAGTTGAATTGGCCTCTGTAGTTTCGGTGTAGAGAGAAAAGACATCGGTCGGGGCTCTTTTTTCCACACTTTCGCTAAAGTAGATGTCGTCAATGGATAGGACAAAATCTTCAGCGGCGGCATCACCTCGAATCATAAATGCCTGACTGATAGTGTTGAAGTCCACTCCCAATTTACTCAGGGGGATACTTACCTGATGCCATTCGCCATCGCGCTTCAGGCCGTAGGTACCATCACCATCCACCAGGTCTACCCAGGCATCTCCGCCACCAGTACTGGAAATACCAATGCCGATAGTTTGGCTGCTGGTGGTTTTCATTTTGAAATTGAGATGACCGTTTTCGCAGTTCATTAGGTTTAGGTCATAGTGCATCCAGAAGCCCATGCCGAACCATTCACCAGCGGTAATATCAAACTCCAGGGCTTCATCACCCTCGGCAGCTTCGGCGCTGACAGTAGCTGACATGCTGTTTTGGTTCCAGACATACAGCTCGGTATCGGTGCCAAGCTCCAAGGATTCGGAGAGGTTGCTGCCCTCGGAAAATACGCCGATATCACCTGTTTTGGCGGTGTCTTCAGCCAGGGAGATTTCTGTGCTGTAGCTGCTGTCGTCGTTATCGTAGATGCGAACATAGTCCACATACATTTTGGCGGGCATCGGTGCGGTGATTTCACTGTTAGCGTAAATCTCTGGGAAGACGCCACCTACCGCTAAGTTCAGGATCAGGAAGTGGTGTTGACGGAACTCGTCAAATGCGGGGTCTTCACTGCCGATGCTAATAATTTCATTGGCTTCGTCGTCGACCCACATGACGATGCTATCCGGTGTCCAGGTCATACCGAAAATATGGTAGTCCTCAGTGAGGTCAGTGCTGGAGCCGAAGTCATCAATAAGGTTTTTCGATTGACCGTAGTCCGCCTGGCCTGTGTAGTCATCGGATTCATGCCACCAATGGAAAGCGCCGGAAACTTCTGAGTTGACCGTGCCGGCACTGAGAGCGTCGGCCATGCCCGCCTCGAGAATATCCAGTTCGCCGCAAGCGGGCCAGCCCACTTGGCCGTAGTCGCCACCCAGCTGCCAGAAGGCAGGCCACAATCCGGCATCCAGGTCAGGTAATTTAATGCGGGCTTCAATGGTGCCATATTTATAAGTCATACGACCCAGGGATTTCAGGCGGGCGGAAGTAAAACTGCCGTCGTCGTTTTGCAGTGCTTGAATAATAAGGTTGCCATCTTCGACATAGGCATTGGCGCTATCATCGGTGTAGGTTTGCAGCTCATTGTTACCCCAGCCTGAGTTGCCCACATCGTAAGTCCAAACGGACTTATCAATACTGTCGCCGTCGAAATTATCTTCCCAGACCAAAGTTTTTGAATTGGCAAGTGAGGACACACAGGCGCCTACAATAGCAGCCGCGATCGCTGATTTTTTTAAATTCATGATTTTGTCTTTCTTTAATTATCTATGGGGGTGCCAACTTCATTGTATTTTTATAATGGCGGTGATCTGCCACGATGATTAATGCTTGTTGGGCTTGGGGATTTATCTGCTTTTTTATTGTGATATTTATATATTCAGTACAGCAGTAACAGACTAACAAAAAGCCGATTGTTGCATAGGGAAAGCCCGGGCCCTTTATCGTGAGACTGGTCCAACTTATCGCATATACAAAATTTTTCTGCTTTAAAATTAGAATCAGCCAGTGCGTATTAATGTGTTTTTACATTGTTTACGTTTTTATTTTTAAATTTGTTGTTGCTTATTGGATTGCCCGCTTGAAATTATTTGCTGATTTAAGACCCCTTTTAAAATTTAAATTCTAATTTAAAGGTGGGCCGGCGGCGGAAATTAGAATTGGCAACCTGGTTCCCATAGGTAGTTTTACTTTTCTAGAGTGCTGCCGCCGCTTGCGAGCGCTTCGGCAGCGTGAGATTTATCTTTTGGTGTCGGCACCAGTGTGCAGCCGGCGTGGATTGATTTTTTGAAGGGGTTGTGGCTTCACCACTGAGAGGCGGTTGTATATTTGGTATGGGGCAGCTTACTTAAAGTGGAATTTGTAAGCTTGCTGCAGGTCGGCACCCAGAATAAGAGCCCACTTCTGTGCTGTAATATTTGGTTGTGGCCCAGGAGCGGTTGAATAGGAAGAAACGGTGGAATACAGAGAGATAATTGAGCTTGCCAGAGAGTTGGGCGGGGAGCTGGAAAAGAGAGATTGGCGTGTGACGTCGGCAGAATCTTGCACCGGTGGTGCGATTGCGGCGGCTATTACCTCTATAGCGGGTGCTTCGAATTGGTTTGATGGATCGATCGTGAGCTATGCGAATCGTATCAAGAACGGTGTTCTGGGTGTCGACAGCAATGATCTCAAGCAGTTTGGGGCAGTGAGTGAGCCGGTCGTCCGGCAGATGGCTTGTGGGGTTCTGGCGATGATGGATGCCAATCTCGCCGTTGCGGTCAGTGGTATCGCAGGGCCTGATGGTGGCACTGCCGAGAAGCCGGTAGGTACAGTTTGGATCGCCTGGGCCCATGCGGAGGGGCAAGAGCCAGTGCAGATTGATGCGAAGTGTTTTCTGTTCAGTGGTAACCGGGCAGAGGTGCAATCGCAGACGGTCGTTGAGGCGCTGAAGGGAATGTTAAAGGTTGTCCGTGAGCACCCGGTTTGAACCTGTCCGCCGGGTCAATCTTTGTTCGTTTGCTCCAGCTTCAGACTTCTTTTTGAAGCGAGGCTCGCTCAGCCTGAAGCTGGTACTCAGTATGAGGAATTACTGGTTGCCTATACAGTAATCCTTCGTTAAGCTTGCCACCACTCAATTCAGCTCAGAAATACGGGAATGGTCATGGATTCCAATAAAGACAAGGCATTAAAAGCGGCGCTATCTCAGATTGAACGTCAGTTCGGTAAAGGCACTGTGATGCGTATGGGAGACAAGGAGCGCGAGCGTATTCCTGCGATCTCCACCGGCTCCCTCGGCTTGGATGTGGCCCTGGGTATAGGCGGCTTGCCGCGTGGCCGTATCGTTGAAATCTATGGACCAGAATCCTCCGGTAAAACCACCCTCACCTTGCAGGTGATTGCCGAGGCCCAGCGCAATGGTGGTACTTGTGCTTTCGTAGATGCTGAGCACGCCCTCGACCCTATCTATGCTGAAAAACTGGGTGTCAACGTCGATGAGTTGATCGTATCCCAGCCGGATACCGGTGAGCAGGCTCTGGAAGTTGCCGATATGCTAGTGCGCTCCGGTGCCGTTGATGTGCTGGTAGTGGACTCCGTTGCGGCCCTGACCCCGCGCGCTGAGATCGAAGGTGAGATGGGTGATTCCCACGTGGGCTTGCAGGCTCGTTTGATGTCCCAGGCTCTGCGTAAGCTCACTGGTAATATCAAGAACACCAACACCCTGGCAATCTTCATTAACCAGATTCGCATGAAGATCGGTGTTATGTTCGGCAGCCCTGAAACCACCACTGGTGGTAATGCCCTCAAGTTCTACTCTTCTGTGCGCTTGGATATCCGTCGTATCGGTTCCGTTAAGGATGGCGATGAGGTGGTGGGTAACGAAACCCGAGTGAAAGTGGTTAAGAACAAGGTAGCTCCTCCGTTTAAGCAGACCGAGTTCCAGATCATGTATGGCGAAGGCATTAACATGATTGGTGAAATCGTCGATTACGGCGTGAAGATGGGGCTGGTGGATAAAGCGGGGGCTTGGTACAGCTACAAGGGCGACAAGATTGGCCAGGGCAAGGCGAACGCTACCAAGTTCCTGCGCGATAACCCCGACATTCGCAACGAGATTGAAGGTCAGCTGCGTGCGCAGCTGCTCGGTGATTTAGTGCCTGCGACCCCTGAAGAGGCTGCGGAATTACCGGAAGAGTAAATGCCGTACTCAAAAGCGGATTTTTCCGTTGATCCAGCTCAAGCGCTTTTCAGCGCGGCGCTTGAGCTGTTGACCCGCCGCGAGCACTCCCGCCATGAATTGAGGCAAAAGCTCGCGGCAAAATTCCCCAGCGCCGATTTCGACACGCTTTTTGAGCGCCTACACGAACTCAACTATCAATCCGATCAACGCTTTGCCGAAGTTTTTGCCCGCTCCCGTGTCCAGCGCGGTCAGGGGCCGATGCGTATTCGCCAGGAGCTACAGCAGCGCGGCGTGCGCGGTGAACTAATTGCCCAGGCGCTTGATCAGTTGGAAGTGGATTGGTTTGAGTTAGCTGCGGAAATGCTTCAGAGAAAATACCGGGCCCCTATGAGCGCAGAGCTTCCACGTGATCAGTGGATGAAGGAGCGAGCGCGGCGCCAGCGATACCTGGCTTACCGGGGCTTCCCCACGGACGCGATTAGCTGGGCGCTGGACGGCAATTAATCGGGCTTATACTCTGACTACTACCTGAATGACTGGTCGATAGGTTTCGGCCATTTTTCAGGTACAGAAAGAGACTAAAAGAATAAGCGCGAGAACCCTATGATCCTGTCTATTGACCAGGGCACCACTGGTACCACAGCTTTTATCTTCGATAGTAAGGGCCACCTGATTGGTCGCAGTTACTCGGAAATTCCCAATCGTTATCCCCAGCCTGGCTGGGTTGAGCAGGATGCGGAAGAGATTTGGTCGGTAACTCTCCGGGTCTGTGCCGCAGCACTCCAGCGCGCTGGTGTTCGCGCGTCGGATATCACCACAGTGGGAATTACTAACCAGCGCGAGACCACGATCGTCTGGGATAGGTATACCGGCGAGCCGGTTTTTCCTGCGATTGTGTGGCAGTGCCGGCGCTCGGCGGAGGTATGCCGGGAGTTGGGGGAACTCGGCAGGTCTGATTGGTTGCGAGAGCGCAGTGGCCTATTGCTGGATGCTTACTTTTCCGCAAGTAAGTTGACTTGGCTGTTCCGCCGTAACCCGGATTTACTAACCCGAGCTCAAAATGGCGACCTGTGTTTCGGCACCGTAGATAGCTGGTTGATCTGGAAAATGAGCGGTGGCAAAGCCCATCTCACCGATCACACCAATGCCAGTCGTACCCTCCTGTACAACATAAAAGATAAAGCCTGGGATAGTGAGCTGCTGGATTTTTTCCAGTGCCCTGAATCCATTCTTCCCAGAATTCTACCGTCGGCTGGCCACTTTACCGATACAGACCCCCACGCTTTTCTCGGCACATCGGCTCCGATTTGTGGTGTTGCCGGGGATCAGCAGGCAGCACTGTTTGGCCAGGGTTGTACCGAGCCCGGTAGTATAAAAAACACCTACGGAACTGGCTGCTTTATGCTGGCTTTTGCCGGCGAGGATCGCCCGGAGCTACCCCCGGGGTTGCTGGCTACAGTGGCCTGTGATGCCCAGGGTAATCCGGCCTATGCCGTAGAGGGTTCAGTTTTCACAGCGGGCTCCGCTATACAGTGGTTGCGGGACGAGATGGGAATGATCCAGCAGGCGGTGGATACCGAAATTATCGCCCAGAGTATTCCTCATACCCGCGGCGTTTATCTTGTGCCTGCATTTAGTGGGCTGGGTGCGCCGCACTGGGACCCATCGGCACGGGGGACTATTTGCGGCTTGAGTCGGGGGGCTGGTCGAGCTGAGGTGGTGCGTGCCACTTTGGAATCTATAGCTTACCAGAGTGATGAGCTGGCCCGCTTGATGGAGCAGGCCCTGGGCTTGCCGATTACCCATATGCGTGTGGATGGGGGTGCTTGCGCGAATAATTTCCTGATGCAATTCCAGGCGGACATTTCCTCTTTGCGTGTTGAACGGCCCCAGCAGATTGAATCGACGGCTATTGGTGCTGCGTTGCTGGCTGGTATTGGCAGTGGAACTTGGCGACCAAGGGAATTACCGGAGTGTTTGCAGGAAATTGAACGGGACTTTATGCCGGCAATGACTCAGGCGGAGAGGGAGCAGTTGTTGGCTGGTTGGCGGAGGGCGGTAAAAGCCTGTAAAGCTTTTTAGGCTGGACCGCCTATCCTCTTAGCGTAATAACCTAAGGGAGGGGTAGAGATGTCACATATCGATATGCTGGAGGAAACTGTAGCAACATTGGTCGATGGTCAAAGAGGCATCCTGGCTGCCGATGAGAGTGGCGGCACTATTGCAAAGCGCTTTGCCACGATTGGAGTGGATTCCACTGAGAAAAACCGGCGCGACTACCGTGCTGCGCTGCTGTCCTGTAAGGGGTTGGGTGAATGTATCAGTGGCGTTATTTTGTTCGAGGAAACTCTGGGGCAAAAAGATACTGAGGGCCAGCCCTTGCCCCAAGTCGCTGCGTTACAAGGGATAGTGCCGGGCATTAAGGTGGATAAGGGCAAGGGCCCGCTGCCTGGAGCGCCTGGGGATATGATCACCTACGGGCTGGACGGGTTGTCTGAGCGCTTGCAGCAATATAAAAAGCAAGGAGCTCGCTTCGCCAAGTGGCGTGAAGTCTATCCTATTGGCCATCACAACCCCACGCGCCTGGGGCTTACCGCAAATGCTGAGATGTTGGCCCGCTATGCAGCGGTATGCCAGGCCGAAGGGGTGGTTCCTATTGTCGAGCCAGAGGTTCTGATGGACGGTGAGCACGATATAGAGCGCAGTGCGGCGGTAAATGAGCGGGTTTGGCACTATGTGTTCCACGCCCTCCACCAGCACGGGGTAATACTGGAACTGATGTTGCTCAAGCCCAGTATGGTAACCCCAGGTGCGGAGGCGGAAACGGCTGATCCTGAGCAGGTGGCCGAATACACCCTGCGCAGCTTGCGGCGAACGGTCCCCGCAGCAGTGCCGGGAATTAATTTTCTTTCCGGGGGGCAGGGACCAGAAGAGGCCACGGCCAATCTCAATGCAATGAATCAGCAAGGTGGTGGCCCCTGGCAGTTGAGCTTTTCCTATGGGCGCGCACTACAAGAGCCAGCACTCGCTGCTTGGCAGGGGCGCCCGGAGAATGTTGAAGCAGCCCAGGAAGCGCTACTTAAACGGTCCCGCATGAATCATTTGGCCATGCTGGGCAGGTACCGCGAAACCCTGGAATAGCGATTAGCTAGCAAAATAATAATCAATAAGGAGATTGCAATGGAGTTTGTCACCAGGGGAGTGACGCTGTATTACCGGCGCTGGTGGGTAGAAGAAGCCGTGGGTGTAGTAGTTATATCCCACGGGTTGGGAGAGCACAGTGGGCGTTACGGTGAGCTGGCGGAGGACCTCAATCGAGCAGGGTACAGTGTTTATGCCCTAGACCATTATGGCCACGGATTGTCGGATGGGAAGCGTGGGGATATTGAGGATTTTGCACTTTATAGTGAGGATCTAAATGAATTTATCTCCTTGGTAAAAAGTGGAAACTCCGGACTTGGGATGCATCTTCTTGGCCACAGTATGGGAGCTGTTATCGCCTGTGGCTGTGCTATTCGATATAAGTCTGTCGACAGTTTAAATCTTTCCGCGCCGGGCTTTCGCGGCAAAAGTGAGCCAAAAGGCCTTCTGTTATGGCTCGCGCTATTTTTGGCTCGCTGGTTTCCGGGGTTGGCTCTTTCCAGCCAGATAAATAGTCAGTGGATATCTCGTAGTCCGGATGTGGTCAAGCGGTATGTCAGTGATGAACTTGTGCATCACAGTATCTCTCTACGCTGGTTTAAGACTTTTTTGCAGGAGCGGGAGTTTTTATCTGGCCGGTTGAATGGGATATCCATGCCTTGCCTTCTGTTATTGCCGGAATCAGACCATATTGTCGATGTGGAACTCAGCCGCAAGTGGTTTGGACAGGTGGGGTCAAAAAACAAGCAGTTGCACTGTTTCTCAAGGTCTTACCACGAGGTATTTAATGAAATAGAGGAGGGGCGTTTAGCCCGGGAGCTGTTACTTAGCCATCTCAATTCTGTTTCAGTAGAGACTGCTTCTGTCATATAAGGGTAAAAAAGCGCAAAGCCAGCAGGTGGCGCAGCAGAAGCTATGGCGAATACCGTGTAAAAGCGTATGAAGCATTGTATGATACGCGGTCATTTTTGCCCATCGGAAGTATTACCGAGGGAAAATAGTGGGGTGGAACATGGATAAAAAGTTGCTGAGCCTGTTGGTATGTCCGGTGAGTAAAGCGCCGCTTGAATACCGGGAGGACACACAGGAGCTGGTTTGCAAGGCCAGTGGTCTAGCCTATCCGGTGCGAGACGGTATACCGGTAATGCTGGAATCTGAAGCGCGGCAGCTGACAGCCGAGGAAAAGCTGGAAAAGTAAACCAATGGGTGAACCCAGCGTTTTCAGTCAAATTATCTCGGGAGATATCCCTGCTGAGATGATCTACGAGGACGACCAGTGTGTCGTTATTGAGGATCGCGCGCCACAAGCGCCGACCCATCTCCTCATTATCCCACGCAAACCCCTAGTGAATTTATCCGCGGCTCAGGCTGAGGATAAATCCCTGCTCGGCCACCTTATGTGGCTGGCGGCAGAATTGGGGCGCAAGCTGGGGCTCGAGGGCTATCGACTGGTAGTTAATAACGGTCGAAGCGCAGGTCAAACCGTTTTTCACCTGCATGTTCACCTGCTTGCCCAAAAAAGAATGCCCGAACAGGGGCTGGCACAGTAGTGGAACAGAAGTGACACCGTGTCACTGACGCCAATCAAATAAAACTCAACTAACGAAGTGGAATTACGCCGGATGAAAAGCGCACAGATTCGCGACGCCTTTCTGAATTATTTTGCTGAGCAGGGTCATGCCATTGTGCCCTCCAGTTCCCTGGTTCCGGGCAATGACCCGACGCTGTTATTCACCAATGCCGGCATGGTGCAGTTTAAGGACACCTTCCTGGGGCAGGAAAAGCGTTCCTACAATCGCGCCACCAGTTCACAGCGCTGTGTACGTGCAGGAGGCAAGCATAACGACCTTGAAAATGTCGGTTACACCGCACGGCACCACACGTTTTTTGAAATGCTCGGTAACTTTAGCTTCGGCGACTACTTCAAGCGCGAAGCGATTCGCTTTGCCTGGGAGTTCCTGACCAAAGTATTGAATTTGCCAGAGGAGCGTCTTTGGGTAACCGTACATATCAGCGATGATGAAGCCGCTGATATTTGGCTGAAGGAAATGGGAGTGAGTGCCGAGCGCTTCTCCCGTCTCGACGAGGATAACTTCTGGCAGATGGGTGATACTGGGCCCTGCGGTCCAAGTTCTGAGATTTTCTACGATCACGGTGCCGATGTGCCCGGCGGCCCTCCCGGTTCCGATAATGACGACCTTGATCGCTATATCGAGATCTGGAACCTGGTATTTATGCAGTATGAGCGCACCGCTGATGGTGAACTGCACCCACTGCCCAAGCCCTCAGTGGATACCGGCATGGGGCTGGAGCGTATTGCCGCCGTAATGCAGGGAGTACACTCCAATTATGAAATTGACTTGTTCCAAGCGCTGCTGAAAGCGGCGGGAGAAGTGGTTGGCTGCAGCGACCTGGAAGAGAAATCCCTGCGAGTGATCGCCGACCATATCCGCTCTTGTTCATTCTTGATTGCCGATGGCGTAATGCCTTCCAACGAAGGCCGTGGATTTGTACTTCGCCGTATTATTCGCCGCGCAGTGCGCCATGGCCACAAGCTTGGGCACAAAGACATCTTCTTCTACAAGCTGGTAGAAGCGCTCGCCGAGCAGATGGGTGACGCATACCCGGAGCTGCGTGAAAAGCAGCAGGTGATTGAGAATGCGCTGCGCAAAGAGGAAGAACAGTTTGCGAAGACTCTGGATAAGGGAATGGCGCTGCTAGAGGATGCCCTGGCGTCCCTCGAAGGCAGTGAGATCCCCGGTGAGTTGGTATTTACTCTGCATGACACTTACGGCTTCCCAACAGACCTAACCCAGGATATTGCCCGTGAGCGCGGTCTATCCCTGGATATGGATGGATATGAAGCTGCTATGGAAGCCCAGCGCCAGAGAGCTCGCGCTGCCGGCAAATTTAAACAGGACTATACCGATGTCCTCGAACTGGAAGGGGCTACAGAGTTTCTCGGTTACAACGCGACTGAGGCAACAGGCAAAGTGTTGGCCATCGTTAAAGGTGGTGAGCAGGTTGAACGCTTGGAAGAAGGTGAAGAGGGTGCAATTGTTCTGGATCGGACTCCCTTCTACGCAGAGTCCGGTGGTCAGGTAGGTGATAGTGGCTATTTGAGTTCCGGTGATGCCCGCTTTGAAGTGCGCGACTGCACCAAGCAGAGCGCGCATCATTTGCATACTGGTAAGTTGTTGAAGGGAAGTATCGCTGTGGGCGAAACCCTTGAGGCAGTCGTATCAGCAGATGTTCGTCAATCCACCGCCCTGAATCACTCTGCAACCCATCTATTACATGCCGCCTTGCGCAAAGTGCTGGGCGAGCATGTCACCCAGAAGGGCTCCTTGGTGGACTCGGAGCGCCTGCGCTTTGACTTCTCCCACCCCGAAGCTGTAACGGCAAAGCAGCTGCACGCGATTGAGTCCCTGGTTAATAGTCAAATTCGCGCAAATACCCCAGTTGAAACCCACGAAACCGATATTGAGTCTGCAAAAGCGATGGGCGCTATGGCTCTGTTTGGCGAAAAATACGGCGATACTGTGCGTGTACTTTCCATGGGCAAATCCGATGACAAGGCTTTTTCCGTTGAGTTGTGTGGCGGTACTCACGTGAAGCGCACCGGTGATATCGGTTTGATTCGCATTGTTGGGGAAAGCGGCATTGCTTCCGGCCAGCGTCGAATCGAAGCGGTTACTGGCGCTCACGCAATGTCTCTGTTCGATCAGGCACAGCAGCGTCTGGAGCATGTAGCGACTCTGCTTAAGGCGCGTCCGGACTCCTTGGCTGACAAAGTTGAACAGCTGCTGCTTAACAATCGAAAGCTGGAAAAAGAGATTGCCCAGTTAAAAACCAAGTTGGCCAGCGATGCTGGCGGAGACCTTTCCACTCAGGCTATTGAATTGGCTGGCTTTAAGTTGCTGGCAACCTCTATTGACGGAGCTGACCCCAAATCACTGAGAGATCTGGCGGATCAGATGAAGAACAAGCTGGGCAGCGGCGTGGTGTTGCTGGCGGCCCCGGGCGATGAAAAGGTGGCTTTGGTTGCCGCAGTTACCCAAGACCTGACAGATCGGCTTTCTGCGGGTGACCTTATGCGCTTTGCTGCCGGGAAGCTGGGCGGCAAGGGTGGCGGTCGAAAAGACATGGCCCAGGGTGGTGGAACCGATGTGTCCGCGCTCCCTAATATGCTGAAAGAAGTGCCAAATTGGATTGAGCAATCCTTAAACTAGTTAAGTTTTGTCAAATTCGTGGTCTGAATTCGTAGTTGAGTTGATTTCGCAGAGGTTTGGTGATTAAGTGCGCGCCTGCACGAGTTGGGCAGGAAGCGTACTTATTGTGGAGCTAAGGAAACACAGTAAGTTATGAGTTTGTTCGTGCAGAAGTATGGCGGGACTTCAGTTGGCTCAATTGAGCGAATTGAAGCTGTGGCCGATAAAGTCGCCGCGTTTCGCGCTCAGGGACATGACATGGTTGTCGTATTGTCTGCCATGAGTGGTGAAACAAATCGCCTGATTGATCTCGCTTATCAAATCCAGGAAAAACCAGACCCCAGAGAACTGGATGTTCTGGTTTCCACAGGAGAGCAGGTCACAATTGCCCTTTTGAGCATGGCTCTGAAGAAGCGTGGTTATGACGCCTGTTCCTACACGGGTGGGCAGGTAAAAATTCTTACGGATAATGCTCATACCAAAGCTCGCATTCAAAGTATCGATGTGGAGCGAATGCGCACCGACCTCGATGAAGGCAAAGTCATAGTTGTGGCTGGTTTTCAGGGGGTGGATGACGACGGCAATATCACCACACTTGGGCGCGGCGGGTCTGACACGACGGGTGTGGCGTTAGCTGCGGCGTTAGATGCTACCGAGTGCCAGATTTATACCGACGTGGACGGGGTCTATACCACTGACCCTCGAGTGGTCGACAGTGCACGCAGACTCGATCGAATCACATTTGAAGAAATGTTGGAAATGGCCAGTCTTGGCTCCAAGGTTCTGCAGATCCGCGCCGTAGAGTTCGCCGGTAAATACAAGGTTCCCCTGCGCGTGCTCTCAACTTTTGAAGAGGGTAACGGAACCCTGATTAGCCTGGATGAGGAAGATAACGATATGGAACAGCCAGTTGTATCCGGTATCGCGTTTAATCGCGATGAAGCAAAACTGACAATTCGTGGAGTGCCGGATACCCCTGGGGTTGCATGCCGAATCCTGGCACCGGTCGGCGCTGA
>NZ_CP174320.1:0-2500 GCF_052467695.1 Microbulbifer maximicatervae (SeqCode) | reverse complement strand
CTGCTGGAGGTATCACAAGTGCGAATGCTGACATGAGTAACGATAAGGGAGGTGAAAAACCTCCCCGCCGGAAGACCAAGGGTTCCTGTCCAACGCTAATCGGGACAGGGTTAGTCGACCCCTAAGGCGAGGGCGAAAGCCGTAGTCGATGGGAAACAGGTTAATATTCCTGTACTCGCTATTACTGCGACGGAGTGACGGAGAAGGCTAGGCCAGCATGGCGATTGGTTGTCCATGTTTAAGGTTGTAGGCTGGGGACTTAGGCAAATCCGGGTCCCTAAGGCTGAGAACTGATGACGAAGCCCACTTAGTGGGTGAAGTGGTTGATGCCCTGCTTCCAGGAAAAACTTCTAAGCTTCAGGTAATAGTGAATCGTACTCTAAACCGACACAGGTGGTCAGGTAGAGAATACCAAGGCGCTTGAGAGAACTCTGGTGAAGGAACTAGGCAAAATGGTACCGTAACTTCGGGAGAAGGTACGCCGGTTTTGGTGATGGGACTTGCTCCCTAAGCTGAGGCCGGTCGAAGTGACCAGGTGGCTGCGACTGTTTATTAAAAACATAGCACTCTGCAAACTCGTAAGAGGACGTATAGGGTGTGACGCCTGCCCGGTGCCGGAAGGTTAATTGATGGGGTTAGCTTCGGCGAAGCTCTTGATCGAAGCCCCGGTAAACGGCGGCCGTAACTATAACGGTCCTAAGGTAGCGAAATTCCTTGTCGGGTAAGTTCCGACCTGCACGAATGGCGTAACGATGGCCACGCTGTCTCCACCAGAGACTCAGTGAAATTGAAATCGCTGTTAAGATGCAGTGTACCCGCGGCTAGACGGAAAGACCCCGTGAACCTTTACTACAGCTTTGCACTGAACTTTGAGCCTATTTGTGTAGGATAGGTGGGAGGCTTTGAAGCAATGACGCTAGTTGTTGTGGAGCCGTCCTTGAAATACCACCCTGGTATGTTTGAGGTTCTAACTCTGGTCCGTTATCCGGATCGAGGACAGTGTATGGTGGGTAGTTTGACTGGGGCGGTCTCCTCCCAAAGAGTAACGGAGGAGTACGAAGGTGCACTCAGCATGGTCGGAAATCATGCAATGAGCATAATGGTATAAGTGCGCTTGACTGCGAGACAGACATGTCGAGCAGGTACGAAAGTAGGTCATAGTGATCCGGTGGTTCTGTATGGAAGGGCCATCGCTCAACGGATAAAAGGTACTCCGGGGATAACAGGCTGATACCGCCCAAGAGTTCACATCGACGGCGGTGTTTGGCACCTCGATGTCGGCTCATCACATCCTGGGGCTGAAGCCGGTCCCAAGGGTATGGCTGTTCGCCATTTAAAGTGGTACGCGAGCTGGGTTTAGAACGTCGTGAGACAGTTCGGTCCCTATCTGCCGTGGGCGTTGGAGATTTGAGAAGAGTTGCTCCTAGTACGAGAGGACCGGAGTGAACGAACCTCTGGTGTTCCGGTTGTCACGCCAGTGGCATTGCCGGGTAGCTATGTTCGGACGGGATAACCGCTGAAAGCATCTAAGCGGGAAGCCTCCTTCAAGATAAGATCTCCCTGAGGCCTTGAGCCTCCTGAAGGGCCGTGGAAGACTACCACGTTGATAGGCTGGGTGTGGAAGCGTTGTGAGGCGTTGAGCTAACCAGTACTAATTGCCCGTGCGGCTTGACCATACAACAGAGATGGTTACTAACGACTAGCTAAGCTAGCGGATTGTGAGTTAGAGACATACGATCGCTTGCGGTGTATTACTACAGATTGTTTTACCGACTTATTTGGGGTTATCGCCGGTCAATAACATGACCGAGGCAAACAGCGATAACACGGCAGGCCAAGCACTTTGCTTATAAGACCAACGTCAACCCAAGCCAGTTTGCCTGACGACAATAGAGTTGTGGAACCACCTGATCCCTTGCCGAACTCAGAAGTGAAACGCAACATCGCCGATGGTAGTGTGGGGCTTCCCCATGTGAGAGTAGGTCATCGTCAGGCTTCTAATCCGAAAGGGCCACCCAATAGGGTGGCCCTTTTTTTATGGCTAAAAATATTTAAAAAAACAAAAAACAAAAAACAAAAAACAAAAAAATAAGAAAGAGAAAGCAGAAAATACTTGGCAGAAATTAAATGAAAAAAATAAAAGTAACTCTGAAAAACTTTTATGCTCAACTTTCTGTTTAAAAAATCAGTCAGTAATTAAAAAAAGAAAAACCTAAAACTACCTGAGCACCTTAAACAGACGCTCTCTTAAAAAGCCTATAAAAATAGGTCTTTACCTACCTCCGTAGCAAGCGCCTTTGTGTTCACTCAAAAAATAATCCAACAAAAATAACCCTCGTAAAAACCAGAAAAGTACCCATACCACTTCCGCCAAAAATTAAATTTAGCCGGTAAAAATATCGGTGATTTTTTAGTCTCTGCAGTAATCCCTTGTAACACGGGGCCTGCAGCCCGTTTATTAAAGTTATACACAACTCTATCCAGACTTTCTGTTAGTAAC